>NZ_CP182472.1:967500-5767500 GCF_051853035.1 Bradyrhizobium sp. SPXBL-04
TTCATGGGCCATTCACAACGCGGCCAGTAATCCGGTTCCGCTCTTGAAACCTCGCCATCAAAAGATCTGAGGAGACTTCCATGCCCGCATTGCTTCGTCCCACCCTCACTGTGCTGAGCGCTGCGTGCCTTCTGTCCGCAGTATCCCTCGTCTCCTCCGACGCAGCATTCGCACAGGCCAAGCAGCAGCCGGCACCCGCCCAGCAGGCCGCGCCGGCCCAGCAGCAGCAAACTCCAGCGCTGAAGCAGATCGCACTGACCGACAAGCAGCTCGATGGCGTGCTCGCCGCGCAGAAGGACATGGACGCGATCACGGAGAAGCTGCCGGAGAACACCGCGCCCGACCAGAAGGTGATCGCGCGGCTCGAGGAGGTCGCCAAGAAGCACGGCTTTGTCAGCTACGACGACTACAACAACGTGGTCGACAACATCAGTCTCGTGCTCGGCGGCTTCGATCCCGCGACCAAGAAATATGTCGGCCCCGAAGCCGTGATCAAGGCGCAGATCGCGCAGGTGCAGGCCGACAAGAAGATGCCGGCCAAGGAGAAGAAGGAAGCGGTCGACGAGCTCAACGAAGCGCTGAAGACGCCGGCGCCGCAGATCGAGAACAAAGGCAACATCGATCTCGTCGGCAAGTACTACGACAAGCTGGTCGCTGCGCTCGGTGACGACGAGAATTGAGAGAGTTGGCGGCGCGCTCTTTATGCACCGCACCTCTCTGCTGTCATGCCCCGGCTTAACCGGGGCATCCAGTACGCCGCGGCGGATGTGGTGAGAGCGAGCTCTCTAACGCCGGCCTCTGGATACTGGGTCGCCCGGTCAAGCCGGGCGATGACACCTTTCGGGTAGCTCCATCTCTCGCCAAACTGTGCAATCATAGCCGCGCTCAACGCAAAAGCCCCGGAGACATCTCCGGGGCTTTCGTCGTATCGCCGCTTGCCGCGCGATGCAGCTACGTCCGCGTCCGCATCCGCATCATGAAGCTGTCGAAGCTCAGCTCCGCGACCTGCATCCAGGCCAGCGACTCGCTGCGATAGGCGGTGAGGCTCGCATACATCTTGGCAAAATGCGGGTTGCTCTTGGCGAGATCGGCGTAGACCCCGTTGGCCGCGCCGTAGCAGGCTTCGAGCACCTCCTGCGGGAACGGCTTGAGGATCGCACCGGCAGCCAGCAGACGCTTCAGCGCCGGCGGATTGACCGAATCGTACTTGCCCGTCACCCAGGTGAAGGTGTCCAGCGATGCCGCGCTGATTGCGGCCTGATAGTGTTTCGGCAGCGCATTCCACTTTTCGAGGTTCATGAGGTTGTGGCCCTGACCGGTGCCTTCCCACCACCCCGGATAATAATAGTATTTCGCCACCTTCACGAAGCCGAGCTTCTCGTCGTCATACGGCCCCACCCATTCGGCCGCGTCGATCGTGCCCTTCTCCAGCGCTGGGTAGATGTCGCCGGCCGCGATCTGCTGCGGCACGCCACCGAGCTTCGAGATGATGGTGCCCGCGAAGCCGCCGACGCGGAATTTCAGCCCCTTGAGATCATCGACGGTCTTGATCTCCTTGCGGAACCAGCCGCCCATCTGGGCGCCGGTCGAGCCTGTGGGCACGCCGATCGCGTTATGCTCCTTCAGGAGCTCGTTCAGCATGTCCTGACCACCGCCCCATATCAGCCAGGAAATGTGCTGGCGCGTGTTGAGCCCGAACGGCAGCGATGTGCCGAAAGTGAAGGCGGGATTCTTGCCCCAGTAATAATAGAGCGCGGTATTGCCGATCTCCACGGTGCCGTTCGAGACCGCGTCGAGCACCTGCAATCCCGGGACGATTTCGCCGGCGGCGAAGGGCTGGATCTGGAATTTATTGTCGGTGATCTCGGCGACGCGCTTGCAGAAATATTCGCAGCCGCCATAGAGCGTATCCAGAGATTTCGGCCAGCTCGCCGCTAGGCGCCATTTCACCTCGGGCATCGATTGCGCGATAGCCGGTGCAGCAACTGCGCTTGCGGCAAGGCCCAGCCCGCCTGCCGTCAGGAATTTACGACGTTCCATGCATTCCCTCCTGTGATGTCGAGTCCTCGACGAGGGGATCGCGATCTTGGCGCCGCTTTGTCTTCGTCGCTGGCCGACGTTTCTTGGTGTCCGAAATTCAAATGTCCCGGATCGCGGTCAGGATGGCGAAACGGCGGCAGCAAAGCAAGCGCACATTTGGTTGCGCCGCCGGCGACGCCCTCAATGCTGCGCTGCGAACGCGGCCTCCATGGCCTTGCGTGCTTTCACCGTCTCGTTTCCCGCATCGAACTCGACGTCGCTCCAGCGCACCACCGCGCCATGCGCGACGTCATGTCTCAGCTTCACGCTGTGCGCGAGGCCGATCGGCAGCGCGCCGGTCTTCAGGCTCGCGGCCGCCGGTACCAGCTTGCCCCACACGGTGTAGCCGCCTTCGCCATCCAGCATCTCGCCGGCGCGCAAATTGCGTTTTGCCACAGCCGCGACATCGCCGCGGAAGCCGTTAGCTTGTCCGGTCGGCTCACCCCGCAGCGCCGCCGACAGCACCGAGATGTTCAGCTCCAGCCCGATCAGATGATAGGGCTTATACATCGCCGCGAAACGACCGCTGGCGTCGGTCTTCAGGCCGTATTGCCTGAAGCAGTCGGCAGCATAATCGTTCGGTGCCTCCAGCACGACATAGACGCCCCAACGCAGGTCGCGAAACACCGGCCGGCCGTCGCGCTCGAGTGAAGAGACCACTTCCACCACGCCCGATCGCTCCAGCACGCCGCCGCGCGAGCGCGGCCGCATGATGTGCGGCAGATCGTCAACGCCGCAGGGCGGAAACAGCAAGCCGTCGGCGGGCACGTCGAGGGTGCAGGCATTGGCGATCGCGGCCATCTCGATCGCCGATTTGGTGCCGTCCAGGAAGGAGTTGAACATCTGCGGATTCATGCCGGCCGACTGCGCTTCGCTCGCGGTGAGGCCGTAATGCTGCCAGACGCCATCAGGCGTCACGTCGTGATAGGCCGGCAGATATTTTGTGCCCTTGCCGGCCGCGACGACGTGGAATCCCGTCGCGCGCGCCCAATCCACCATCTCCGCCGTCAGCGCCGGCTGATCGCCATAGGCGAGCGAATAGACCACGCCCGCTTTTCGCGCTTCCTCGGCGAGCAGGGGGCCCGCCAGCACGTCGGCCTCGACATTGACCATCACGATATGCTTGCCCGCCGCAATCGCAGCGCGCGCATGCTTGATGCCGACGGCGGGATTGCCGGTCGCTTCCACCACCACGTCTATCGCGCCGCCGGCGATGGCGCGCGCACCGTCATCGGTGAACGTGGTCGCGGCGATGCGGTCTGTATCCCAGCCGACAGTGCGGCAGGCCTTGCGTGCCCGGTCGCGGTCGATGTCGACGATGACAGGCACCTCCAGTCCCGGCGTGTGCGGCACCTGCGACAAAAACATCGAGCCGAATTTCCCGGCGCCGATCAGCGCGACGCGAACGGGTTTGCCGGCGGACGCGCGAGCTTGCAGGAGGCGGAAGAGGTTCATGTGGGTGTCCGAGAGTGCGTTGGCTGTTGCGCGACGCGAAGTGCGAAGTATCAACGTTCGTCATTCCGGAGCGACGCGTCAGCGTCGAAGCCCGGAATCCATCGGGCCGCAGAAACTGCGGATAAATGGATTCCGGGCTCGCGACTTCGTCGCGCCCCGGAATGACAGGTTACTCCGCCGCCTGTCGCGGCGCACGTGCGAGCCGCAGCAGCGCGTCGTCATCCACCGTCTTGATCGGCGCGAAATCGCGATGCGCGATGTAGTCCGGCCGCGTCGGGGTGCGGATGTAGTTCGAGACCGCGTTCAGCGTCAGATACACGATCTTGCGTGGATAGGGCGTGATGTTGCCGCTCGAACCGTGCACGAGATTGCCGTGGAACATCAGCATGCCACCGGGCTTGCCCGTGGGCGCCACGATGCCGCCCTGCTTGACGAGCCGCGTCACGGTGTCCTCGTCCAGTGTCCACAGCGGATAGGAGGTGGTGGCGAGATCGTGCGAGGCTTCGAGATCGCCGGCGTTCTGGCTGCGTGGCACCAGCATCAGGGGGCCGTTGATCGGCATGACTTCGTCGAGGAAGATCGCAATGTTCATCGCGCGCGGCTCCGGCATGCCGTCGTCGCGCTTCCAGGTGCCGTAATCCTGGTGCCATTGCCAGACGTCGCCGGTGAAGGCCGATTTCGCGTTGATCTTGAACTGGTGCATGTAGACAGGCTCGCCGAACACCTGCTCGACCGGCTCGATCATGCGCGGATGCGCGCCCAGGATGCCGAAGGCCTCGTTGTAGAGATGCGCGGCAAAGGCGGTGCGCGGCGCGCCGCTCTTCTCGCGCCAGACCTCCGGCCGGTTGGCGTCGTAGATGCCGACCGCCTCGCGCGCGAGCAGTTCGACCTCCTCCTGACTGAACAATTCGGGCAGGAACAGCCAGCCTTCGCGGTGGAAGAACTCCAATTGCTCCTGAGACAGCTTCATGGGGCGTCCTCCTTGGTTTTGTTTATTTGTTTTCTCTCTCGTCATGCCCGGGCTTGTCCCGGGCATCCACGTTCTTCGTCGAGCAAAGGCGTGGATGGCCGGGTCAAGCCCGGCCATGACGGCGCAGGTGCAAATGACTACGCCGCCACCTCTTCCGTCGCCCTCAATCTCTCCTCGGTCATCCGTCCCGCCGTCTGCGCATGCGCCAGCGCCGCGCGTTCGGCGGCGTTCGCATCGCCCGCGAGAATGTGTTTGGCGATATCGGCATGCTCCGCCCAGGCGCTGCCGCGATAGTCGAGCTCGGCGAGCACCGTCGCCATCGAGCGGCGCATGTGCGGCCATTGCGGCGCCATCGTCTCCTCGATCACGGGATTGCCGGCGAGCTGATAGATCGCGCGGTGAAAATTGACGTCGAGCACGATGAGCTCGGCAAGCGTCGTGTTGCGGTCGATGCGCCGTCCGGCCGCAAGCGCCGCCTCCAGCCGCGCGCGAGCCGCGGCGTCAGTGGCTGCGCGCTCGGCGGCAAGCCGGGCGGCCAGCGCATCGATGGCGCCGCGCACCTCGTAGAGCTGGCGGATGCGTGAGGGGTCGAGCTGGGTCACCTCAAAGCCGCGCTTGCCGCTCTCGGCGACGAGGCCCTGCCGGTGCAACAGATGCAGTGCGTGCGACACCGGCTGGCGCGAGACGCCGAGCTTGTCGGCGAGCTCGTTCTGCCGGATGCGCTGTCCGGGCTGAAGGGTCCGGTCGGAGATCGCCTCCAGGATCCGGGCGTAGACCTGGTCGATCAGGTTCGGGAGCGGGTCGAGAGGGATCACGCCGGCAGCTCCGAGAGGCGCAAGAGGGAATACGGAATTCCGTATTCGAAGCTACGCTGCGGGATCGACCGCGTCAAGCGGTACCGGAGGGTGGCCCGACCTTCCTTTCGGAAGTGGCTAAGCTATTGATATTGCTGGGCCGTCTACTGTGCATGGGGTTGTTTTTCGAGAAAAATGATCTGGCCTGGGTCGATGCCATCTAGCGCTCGAGCATCTCCACATCGAGCGTCGCAATTCGCTCGGCATCGGCCGTAGCATCGATTCCGGCGATCCGGCCATCCCTGAAGCTGACGCGCAGCGCGATGCGCAGCTGGCCGCCGAGAACGACGGCGACGCCCATTTCGCCATCGACCAGCGCGGCCCGTGCCGCCTGAGCGCGGCCCTTGAAGGTCTGCGCGACCGCGTCCGCGCCGCGGATCTCGGGCAGCGAGCCGAGCCGCACCGCGGCCTGGTCGGCGCGGAATACGACGTCGGGATCGAGCACGGCCAGCAGGCCCTCGAAATCGCCCTCGCGCGAAGCTTTGAGGAAGGCATCGACGATTCCGCGCTGGCGCGACAGATCCGTCTCCGGCACCGGCGCGCCCTGCACGCGCCGCCGCGCACGACTCGCCAGCTGCCGCGAGGCGTCAACGGAGCGGCCGACGATCGGCGCGATCTCCTCGAAGGGAACGGCGAACAGGTCGTGCAGCACGAAGGCAAGCCGCTCCGCCGGCTGCAATGTCTCCAGCACGACCAGCAGCGCCGCGCCGACGGAATCGGCCATCTCCGCCTCGCGTTCCCGTGTCTTGTCGACCGGCTCGGGCACGTGCGGACCCATCGGCTCTTCCTTGCGTGACTTCCGTACGCGCAGCATGTCGAGGCAGATCCGCGCCACCACGGTGGTCAGCCAGCCGCGCAGGTTCGCGACGTCGGACATATCGTAGCGGCTGACCCGCAGCCAGGCCTCCTGCACGGCATCCTCGACCTCAGCACGGGAGCCCAGCATCCGGTAGGCGACCGCGCGCAGATGGTCCCGGCTGGCCTCGAACTGGCGGGTGAGAAGATTTTCTTCAGTCATCGGTCACATTCCCTCATCGCGATCCGTCATGCCCATGACGAAGCCAATCCGGTCGATGTGACCGGAACCTTCGAAATTCTCGAACGGAGACGCAAGATGATGCACGCACGTATGAACCATCCGGTCATGGTCCTGCCGGAGGCGATGAATGTCCTTCAGTCCCTCGGCAATTTGACCAAACAGGGCCTGCCGGAAAAGCTCCTGGAACTGGTGCACCTGCGCGCAAGCCAGATCAATGGCTGCAGCGTCTGCGTCGACATGCATCCGAAGGTCGCGCGCAAGCTTGGCGAGACCGATGAACGCCTGTTCGCCGTGTCCGCCTGGCGCGATGCGCCCTATTTCACCGAAGCCGAGCGCGCCGCCTTGGCGCTGACCGAGGCGGTCACGCGTCTTGCCGATCGCGAGGATCCGGTGCCGGATGCGATCTGGAACGCGGCCGCCAAGCATTTTGACGAGCGCGAGCTCGCCACGCTGATCCTCTCGATTGCAACGATCAACGTCTGGAACCGGCTGAACGCGACGATCAAGATGCCGGTCGGCGTTTGGAAGGTGTGAGCACGTGTGAGGGAGGCACTGACCGTGCACTCCCTCGCCTCGCACGCGGGGAGAGGCAACGAGAGCGCCTACTCCGCCAAGAACCTGTTCACTGCCTCGCCGAACTCCAGCGGCGCCTGTTCGAACATCCAGTGGCCGGCCTTTGGGATCACCGCCGTCTTGCTGCCTGCGATGTGCTCGGCCAGCACGCGCCACATCACCGACAGGCTTCCCGTCGTCGCGCCGCCGCCGATCAGCAGCGTCGGCGTCCTGATCGCCTGCGCATCAGCGAGTGTGTAGGGCCTGCGCTGCTCGTTGATCTGGCCGAGGAAGGTCAGTGCGTTATCGCGGAGTTGCTGCTTGGCCGCCGCCGGCACGCGGCGCCAGGAGCCGTCGCCCTCGATGCCTTCGTAAAAATTCTGCAGCGCGCCCTCGATGTCGCCGGCGCGGATCATCTCGACCGATCGCGCGGTGCGTGCGGCGAGCGGCGGATGCGTCGGTGTGCCTGCGGGGACCGGCAAGCTGGCATCGAGATCGCCGCCCGGTTCGGCCAGCACCAGTTTTCGCAACAGATCCGGCCGGGCCTGCGCCACGCGGAAGGCGATGTGGCCGCCGCGCGAATGTCCCATCAGATCGACCGGTCCGGGCTGGACCTGCTCGATGAAGGCGATCGTATCAGCGACATGCTGGGCCATCTTGTAGTCGTCGCCGACGGCATCCCAATGCTCCGGAAAGAAGTGCCGCAGGCTGACCGAGATCACCCGATGGTTCTTCGACAGCGGGCCGAGCACCGAATACCAGGTGCGGAAATCCCCGAGCGTGCCGTGCACGCAGACCAGCGGTGGGCCGTCTCCGACTTCGAGATAGGCCATGTCGTAACCGTTGACGCGAAATGTCTGCATGATCAGCTCGCCAGAAAATCCAGCACCACTTCGGAGTATTTCTGCGGTGCCTGCTCGAACATCGGATGCGTCGCGTTCGGGATGACCGCCGTCTTTGAATAAGGCACATGCGCCGCGAGCGCGTGCAGCACCTTCGGCAGCAGGCCCTTGGTCCGCGCGCCCAGGATGAACAGCGTCGGCATTTTGATGGACTCCGCGTCCGCCTTCGAGAATGGCGGGCGATTGTCGCGGACCTGGCCGATCAGCGTCATGGCGTTGTCGCGCAGATTTTGCTTCACCATCGCCGGTAGTCGCGGCCAGGTGCCGGGGCCCTCCAGCGTGTCGACGAAGACGGCAAGGCCGCCGTCGACGTCGCCAGCTGCGATCTTCTCGGCCGAGGCCGAGAACCGCGCCAGCAGCGGCGAAGGGCCGCCGACATGATCGGGATCGAGGCTTGCATCGAGCTCGCCGCCGGGCTCGGCCAGGATCAGCCGCCGGAGCAGGTCCGGCCGCGCCTGCGCCACGCGGAAGCAGATGTGCCCGCCGCGGGAATGTCCCATCAGGTCGACCGGCCCGAGGTCGAGCTTTTCGATGAAGGCGATGACGTCATCGACATGCTGGGCAATCGAATAGGTGTCACCGACGCCGTCCCATCGCGCCGGGAAGAAGTGCCTCAAGCTGACAGCGATCACCCGGTGCCGCTGCGTCAGCGGTCCGAGCACGCAACCCCAGATGCGGAAGTCCGAGAGCGAGCCGTGCACGCAGACCAGCGGCGGGCCGCCTTTGGCTTCGCCCACGTCGAGGTAGGGCATCTCGTATCCGTTGACGTGGAGGCTTTGCATTCTGGGCTCGCGCGAAGGAACAGGAACTCCTGTGCAAGATTCCCGGAAACCGGGTGGATCGCAACTATTTCCAAGCCTAGATTTCGCAGGAGATCAAAGAGGGGGCCTGCGACGAGAAGCAAGCCAGAAACCAAGCCATGACCGACCAGCATTTTGCCCTGTTCGACACCAGGATCGGCCTGTGCGCCATCGCCTGGGGCCCGCGCGGCATCAACGGCACGCAATTGCCGATGGGCGGCGAGCAGAAGATCCGCACCCGTATCCATCAGCGCCATGCCGAGGCGACCGAAGCCGAGCCGACCGCCGAGGTGCAGCGGGCGATCGACCGCATCGTCAAGCTGCTCGCGGGCGAGCCGGATGATCTCACCGACATCCCGCTCGATCTCGACGGCGTGCCCGAGTTCAATCGCGGCGTCTACGACATCGCCCGCACCATCCCGCCCGGCAAGACCATGACCTATGGCGACATTGCGAAGCAACTCGGCGGCGTCGAACTGTCGCGCGACGTCGGCCAGGCGCTCGGTCGCAACCCGTGCCCGATCGTCGTGCCCTGCCATCGCGTGCTGGCGGCCGGCAACAAGCCCGGCGGCTTCTCCGCGAATGGCGGCGTGGTGACGAAGCTGAAGATGCTCGAGATCGAAGGCGCGCTGGTGAACCACACGCCGAGCCTGTTTGATTGAGGTTGCGGGACGCGGAGGGTGGGTTAGCCGAAGGCGTAACCCACCTCTTTCGCCTCCGTGGAGACAAGGGTTACGCTACGCTAACCCACCCTACGAGCCCCCGCTAAATCTTCGCCGCCGTCTTCGGCCAATACTTGTCGCGCAGATGGCGTTTCACCAGCTTGCCCGTGGGCGTGCGCGGCAGCTCGGCCTCGAAATCGATCGAGCGCGGACACTTGATGGCGGAGAGGCGGCCCTTGCAATAGGCGATCAACTCGGCCTCGAGCGCCTTGCCGGCACGGCTCATGTCGTGCGGTTGCACCACCGCCTTCACCTCTTCGCCCATCTCCTCGTTCGGCACGCCGAACACGGCGACGTCGGCGACGTCAGGATGGGTGATGAGCACGTCCTCGGTCTCCTGCGGGTAGATGTTCACCCCGCCGGAGATGATCATGTAGGACTTGCGATCGGTGAGATAGAGGAAGCCGTCCTTGTCGAGATAACCGACGTCGCCGAGCGTCGACCAGCCCTTTGCGTTGTAGGCCTTCTTCGTCTTTTCAGGGTCGTTGTGATAGGTGAAGGCCGGCGCGTCGGCGAAATAGACCGTGCCGATCTCGCCCACCGGTTGCTCCTCGTCGTTCTCGTCCAGAATCTTGACCTTGCCGACCACGGCGCGGCCGACACTGCCGCGGTGCGTCAGCCAATCTTTCGAGCTGCAGACGGTGACGCCATTGCCTTCCGAGCCGGCATAATACTCGATCAGGATCGGTCCCCACCATTCGATCATCTTGGCTTTGACGTCGACGGGGCAGGGCGCGGCGGCGTGGATCGCGCCCTCCAGCGTGGAGACATTGTATTTGGCGCGCACCTCGTCCGGCAGCTTCAGCATCCGCACGAACATGGTCGGCACCAGCTGCGACTGCGTGACCTTGTATTTCTCGACGAGCTTCAAAAATTCCTCGGCATCAAAATGCTCCATGATGATGGAGGCGCCGCCGAGCACGACTGCCATCATGTTGAAGCGCAATGGGGCCGCGTGATAGAGCGGCGCCGGAGAAAGGTAGATCGTGTCGGCGTTCATGCCGCACATGTTGGCGCAGAGCACGCGCAGGAATGCGTTCGGCTCGTCGATCGGCTTGCCCTCGAACGCCTTCTTGACGCCTTTGGGGCGGCCCGTGGTGCCGGACGAATACAGCATGTCGTAGCCGGCGACCTCGTCCGCGATCGGCGTCGTCGGCTGCGCGCCTGCTTCCTTGTCGTAGGAGCGGAAGCCCGGTAGCGGCTCGTCCATCATGTAGAAGATCGGCTCGCCGGCAGCGCCCTTGATCAGGCCCTTGATCTGGTCGGCGCATTTCGGCGTGGTGATCACGACCTTGGCGCCGCAATCCTTGACGATGTAGTCGATCTCGTCTTGCTTCAGATAGCGGCTGATCGCGGTGTAATAGAGCCCGCTGCGCTGTGCCGCCCAGCAGATCTCCATGAAGGCGAGCCGGTTCTCCATCAACAGCGCGATGTGGTCGCCGGCCTTGAGACCAAGCGAGCGGAAGAGATGCGCGCCCTGGTTCGAGAGCTCGTCGAGTTCGCGATATGTGATCGCCTTGCCGGTGCCGGCCATCTGATAGGCGATCTTATTCGGCGTTGTCTTCGCGTAGACGGACGGATGAGTCATGAAAGTTGGTCTCGCAACAACAAAGGTGTCATCCCGGCGAAAGCCGGGATCCATAACCACCGAAACAGATCGTTGAAATGCGATGTCGCCCCAGCTCGCCCCTACCACAGACTCTTGTGGTTATGGGTCCCGGCTTTCGCCGGGACGACACCTTTAGTGTGGCAACTGCAACGGCGCTTACAGCCGCTCCACGATCGTGACGTTGGCCATGCCGCCGCCCTCGCACATGGTCTGGAGGCCGTAGCGCTTACCGCGCTGATGCAGGGCGTGGACCAGCGTGGTCATCAGCTTGGTGCCGGAGCCGCCGAGGGGGTGGCCGAGCGCGATCGCGCCGCCGTTGACGTTGAGACGCTCCGGATCGGCGCCGGTGGTCTTGAGCCAGGCGGTCGGCACCGAGGCAAAGGCCTCGTTGACCTCAAACAGATCGATGTCGCCGATCTTCATACCGGCCTTCTCCAGTGCGCGCTTGGTCGCGTGCAGCGGAGCGTCGAGCATGATGACGGGATCGCCGCCGGTCATGGTCATGTGGTGGATGCGCGCGAGCGGCTTGACGCCGAGCTGCTTCAGGCCGCGCTCGTTGACCACCATGACGCCGGAGGCGCCGTCGCAGATCTGGCTGGCGCTGGCCGCGGTGAGCTTGCCGTTCTCGGCGATCAGCTTGACACCCCTGATGCCTTCGATCGTTGCATCGAAACGGATGCCTTCGTCGATGTGATGGGTGTCCTTGCTGCCGTCGGCACGGGTGATCTCGAGCGGCACGATCTCCTTCTTGAAGTGACCCGCTTGCGTCGCCGCGATCGCGCGCTGATGGCTGCCAAAGGAGTATTCGTCGAGCTCATCCTTGGAGAGGCCGTACTTCTCGGCCATCATCTCCGCGCCGGTGAACTGGCTGAACATGATGTTCGGATACTTCTTCTCGATGCCCGGGCTCTTGTAATTGCCAAAACCGTTCTTGGCCGGGAGCTGTGACGACAGGCCCATCGGCACCCGCGTCATCGATTCCACGCCGGCGGCGATCACCACGTCCATCGCGCCGGACATCACGGCTTGCGCGGCGAAGTGCAGCGCCTGCTGCGAGGAGCCGCACTGGCGGTCGATCGAGGTGCCCGGCACGCTCTCCGGCAGTTTTGACGCCATCACCGCGTTGCGTGCGATGTTGTTGGACTGCTCGCCGACCTGCATCACGCAGCCCATGATCACGTCCTCGACCAGGGCTGGATCGACCTTGGTGCGGTCGACCAACTCGTCCAGCACCTTGGCGGCGAGATCGGCCGGATGCCAGCCGGCGAGGCGGCCCCCCTTGCGCCCGCCGGCGGTGCGCGCAGCGGCGACGATGTAAGCCTCGGCCATGTCGGTTTCTCCCTGAATTCTTGATTGGGTTGGTTGTCGGGGACGGATTTAAGGGACGCGAGATCGTTTAGTCAATCGATCAATTAACTCTTGTGATAGGGCGCTGCTTGGGCTTATCTGCGCGCCTCACGAGGCATGTTCAGGGATCTCTGTGGCTACCAGCGTACCGACCAAGCTCCCCAGCGGGAAGAATTCCACGGCAGAGAAATTGCTCGTGGCCGCGAGCGAGCTGATGATCGAACGCTCCTCGATCGAGATCTCGCTCTCCGACATCGCCCAGAAGTCCGGCGCCAATGCCGCGCTGGTCAAATACCATTTCGGTAACAAGGACGGCCTGCTGCTGGCGCTGCTGGAGCGCAACGCCGCGACCGAACTGTCCAATCTCGAATATCTGCTGGCGCAGCCGATCACGCCGACCGCGAAGCTAAAGCTGCACATCGGCGGTATCATCCGCGCCTATTACCGGTTCCCGTATATGAACCGGCTGATCCACTATCTCCTGCATGAGACCAAGCCGGAATGCGCAGATGAGGTGTCGAAATTCTTCGTCGCGCCGCTGCTGGACTTCCACCGCCGCCTGCTCGCCGACGGCGTCAGCCGCGGCGAGTTCCGCGCCACCGATCCTGTGCTGTTCTACACCAGCCTGATCGGCGCTTGCGATCACCTGTTCTTCGGCCGGCACGCAATGTCTCGCGCGACCGGCGTCGGCCCGGTCACCGACGAAGTCTGCCGGCAATACATCAAGCACATGGAAACGCTGATTTGCGGCGGCATCCTCACGCAAGCCGAGGAAGCTGCCGCGGCCGGATGATCCGGCTGAACCTTCAAGTCCAGAGAAGAAACGCCCAAGGAAAGGTACAAGCGATGCAGTTGAAAGACGTAGCCGTTCTCATCACCGGCGGCGGTTCGGGCCTGGGTGCCGCGACCGCTCGGGCCATGGCCGCCAAGGGCGCCAAGATCGGCGTGATCGACCAGAGCAAGGAAAACGCCGAGAAGGTCGCCGCCGAGGTGAAGGGCGTCGCGCTCCATGCCGACGTCACCAGCGAGGAGCAGATCAAGGCGGCGATCGCCAAGGCGGAAGCCGCGCATGGCGTCGCGCGCGTGCTGATGAACTGCGCCGGCATAGGCGGCTCGCAGCGCATCGTCGGTCGTGACGGCGTCTACCCGCTGGAAAAGTTCGCGCGCATCATCAATGTCAATTTGATCGGCACGTTCAACTGCCTGCGGCTGTTCGCCGAGCGTCTCGTCACGATCGAGCCGGTCGGTGAAGAGCGCGGCGTCATCGTCAACACCGCCTCGGTCGCCGCTTACGAAGGTCAGATCGGCCAGATCGCCTATTCGGCGTCGAAGGGCGGCGTCGTTGGCCTGACGCTGCCGGCGGCGCGCGACCTCGCCAGCCAGAAAATCCGCGTCAACACCATCGCGCCCGGCTTGTTCTTCACACCGCTGCTGATGGGCCTCAACGAAGAGGCCCGCAAGAGCCTCGGCGCGCAGGTGCCGCATCCCTCGCGTCTCGGCGATGCCGCCGAATACGGCATGCTCGCGGTCCACATCGTCGAGAACCCGATGCTCAACGGCGAGACCATCCGCCTCGACGGCGCCATTCGCATGGCGCCGCGGTAAGCGGCGCTTCTTACTCTCCCCTGGAGGGGGAGGGTCGGCGCGAAGCGTCGGGTGGGGTGATCTCTCCACTCGGGCACTATTCGGTGGGGAGAGACTGTCACCCACCCCGTCTCACATTTCGCTGCGCGCAATGTGAGCCGACCCTCCCCCTCCAGGGGAGGGTGGCAGTCCGGCCCATGACCGATGTGCGAGGTCCCATGTCCCAACCGCTGCTGATCGAGCATGACGACGGCGTCGACCGGGTGACGCTCAATCGTCCTGACAGCCTCAACGCGCTCGATCCCGCGCTGATCGATGCTCTCAACGTCTATTTCCAAAGCCTGCAGCGCAACCGCGACACGCGCGTGGTGGTGTTGCGCGGCGCCGGCAAGAATTTCTGCGCGGGCCTCGATCTCAAGGCCGCGATGGCGCGCCGCGCCGGTCAGCAGGAACCACCCGGTGTGACCGAGTCGCTCGACTCGCAGCGGCGCATCGCCGACATCGTGATGCTGATGCGGCGTTGCCCGCAGCCGATCCTGGCACTGGTGCAGGGCGCCGCGGCCGGTGGCGGCTTCGCGCTGGCGCTGGCGTCCGACATCCGCATTGCGACGACATCGGCGCGGATGAACTGCGCTTTCATCAAGCTCGGCCTCGGCGGCTGCGACATCGGCACCAGCTATTTCCTGCCGCGCCTCGTCGGTGTGTCCGTGGCATCGGAATTGATCCTGACCGGGCGCTTCATCGGCGCTGAGCGCGCGCTGGCGGTCGGGCTTGTCTCGGAGGTCGTCGACGAGGACAAGCTCGATGACGCGGCCGCGCCTTATATCGACGCGATGATGACGGCCTCGCCCGTGGGGCTGCGTCTGTCCAAGGAATGTCTCAACATGAGCGTCGATGCCGGTTCGCTGGAAGCTGCGATTGCGATGGAGGACCGCAACCAAGTCCTGTGCAGTCGTTCCGAGGAGTTTTCGGAAGGCATCAGGGCCTTCCTTGAGAAGCGAAAGCCTGTCTATATCAAGCGCTGAACGAGAATGATCCGCAAAGGACAATAATTCCGGGAGACGCAAAATGAGTGGAAGCGCGGCGGCAGTAATGACGAAGCCCGCCTTTCGCAAGGTCCAGTGGCTCGCGCGCGACATCGAGGTCGAGCGCCGTGGCGACGGCACGCTGGTGCTGAAGTCGCGCATTCCGCTGCAAGCTTACGAGAAGCATATCCCGGCGTCGCTGGCGAAGTGGGCGAAGGAAGCGCCCGAGCGCATCTGGCTTGCGCAGCGTGGCGGCCCGAACCGCGAATGGAGAAAAGTCTCCTACAGCGAAGCCAAGCGGACCGCCGATGCACTGACGCAAGGCTTGCTCAATCTCGGGCTTGACGGTCGCCCCGTCGCGATCCTCTCCGGCAATTCGATCGAGCATGCGCTGATGACGCAGGCCGCGATGCAGGCGCGCGCGCCGGCGGCACCGGTATCGCCGGCCTACTCTTTGATGAGCCACGATCACGTCAAGCTGAAATACCTGTTCGACCTGATCAAGCCGGCCGTCGTGATGGTGCAGGACGGCCCGACCTTCGAGAAGGCGCTCAGGGCGATCGATCTCACCGGCGTCACCGTCGTTCATGTCGTGCGACCCTGCGACGGCATCAAGAGCGTCAGCTTTGCCGAGCTCGCGGCGACGCCGGTCACGAGGGATGTCGAGACGTCGATCGCGAAGATCACGCCGCAGACCATCGGCAAGCTGCTCTTCACCTCCGGCTCGACCGGCATGCCCAAAGCCGTCATAAACACCCAGGAGATGATGTGCGCCAATGCGGCCATGATGATGCAGGTGCGGCCGCGTACGCCGGGCGGCCCGCTGCCGACCGTGCTCGACTGGATGCCCTGGAATCACACCATGGGCGGCAATGCGGCATTCCACCCCGTGCTGGTCGAAGGCGGTACGCTCCATATCGACGACGGCCGGCCGGTGCCGGGCCAGTTCGAGGAGACGTTGCGCAATTTGCACGAGATCTCGCCGACCTATTACGCCAACGTGCCGGCCGGCTATGCCGCGCTCGCGGCGGCGATGGAGAAGGACGACGCGCTGTGTCGCTCCTTCTTCAAGAACCTCTCGATCATGGCTTATGGCGGTGCGCGGCTGCCGGACGATCTCTACGACCGCATGCAGGCGCTGGCGGTGAAGACGACCGGCGAGCGCATCGTGTTCTACACCGGCTGGGGCTCGACCGAGACCGCGCCGACCTCGACCGGCACCTATTGGGACACCGAGCGCGTCGGCCTGATCGGCCTGCCGTTCCCCGGAGTCGAACTGAAGATGGTGCCGTGCGGCTCGAAATACGAGCTGCGCCTGCGCGGCGTCAACGTCACATCAGGCTATTTCGGCCAGCCGGAGCTGACGAAGAAGATGTTCGACGAGGAAGGCTTCTACTGTATCGGCGATGCCGGCATTTTCGTCGACGATGCCGATCCGGTGCAGGGCATCATCTTTGCCGGGCGCGTGGTGGAGGATTTCAAGCTCACCACGGGCACCTTCGTGCATGTCGGCTCGCTCCGTACCGATGCGATCGCGGCGACGACGCCCGTCGTGCATGACGCGCTGGTCGCGGGACAGGATCGCGCCTTCATCGCCCTGCTTGCCTGGCCAAACCTGCATGCCTGCCGCCAGCTCGTCGGCAATCCTGACCTGAGCTTTGCGGATGCGGTGAAGCACCCTGAGGTCATGGCCTGCTTCAGGCGCGGGCTGGAGACGCACAACCGGGAGTGCGAAGGCGCCAGCAGTCGCGTCATCGCGCGCGCCATGTTGATGGTTGAGCCGCCTTCGATCGACGGCAACGAGCTCACCGACAAGGGCTACATCAACCAGCGCGCCGGCTTGGAGCGCCGCGCAGCGCTGGTGGAGCGGCTTTATGCGGACAAGCCGGATGAAGATGTGATCGTGCTGCGATGAATGCACAACTCTCTCACCTCGTCATTCCCCGGGGGCGCGCAGCGCGAACTTTGATGCGCAATTGCGCATCAGCGAATCCATCGGGCCGCATTGACGCGGTGGAATGGATTCCGGGCTCGCGACTTCGTTGCGCCCCAGAATGACGGCATCAATGAATGAAATGACAACGAATAAAAAGGTAGCCCGCCATGAACTTCGATTTCTCCGACGACCAGAAGCAGCTCCGCGACCAGGCGCGCAAATTCCTCACCGAGAAATGCTCGCCCAAGGCGGTGCGCATCGTGCTCGACGGCAAGGCGCCCTATGACAAGGCGCTTTGGAAGGGTCTCGCCGAAATGGGATTTCTCGGCGTCGCGATCCCGGAAGAATTCGGCGGTGCGGGTGCCGGTCATCTCGAGCTCTGCGTGATCGCGGAGGAGATGGGCCGGGCCAATGCGCCGGTGCCGTTCTCCTCGACCGTGTATCTTGCCGCCGAAGCGCTGCTGATCGCCGGCAGCGACGCGCAAAAGAAGAAGTGGCTGCCCGCGATTGCCTCGGGCGAAGCGATCGGCACGCTGGCGCTGTTCGAGGGTAAGGGCAATCCGTCACCGAAGAATGTCAAGGTGACGGCTGCGAATGGCATGCTCAACGGCGTCAAGAAGCCGGTGGCCGATGGCGCCATCGCCGACTTCGCCGTGGTTGCCGCGCGCACGGGATCGAGTGGACGTGAGAATGACATCTCGCTGTTCCTGGTCGATCTCAAAGGCGCGGGCGTTGAGGTGAAAAGCCTCACCAATCTCGATCCGACCCGCGGGCAGGCCGAGATCTCCTTCAAAGACTGCAAGGCCGAGCCGCTGGGGGCCGCCGGCGACGGCTGGAGCATCCTCACCCAGGTGCTCGACCGCGCCGCGGTGTTGTGCGCGTTCGAGCAGGTCGGCGGCGCCGACCGCGCCCTGGAGATGGGCCGAGACTACGCGCTCGACCGCATCGCCTTCGGCCGTCAGATCGGTTCGTTCCAGGCCATCAAGCACATGCTCGCCGACATGTATGTCTCGGCGACGCTGGCACGCTCCAACAGCTATTACGGTGCCTGGGCGCTCTCGACCAACGCTGCCGAATTGCCGGAAGCGGCGGCGGCCGCGCGGATCAGTGCGACGCAGGCCTTCCAGCACTGTGCCAAGAACAACATCCAGGTTCACGGCGGCATGGGTTTTACCTGGGAATTCGACTGCCACATGTACTACCGCCGCGCCAACGCCATGGCGCTCGGGCTCGGCAGCCTCACCTATTGGGAAGACCAGTTGATCGACCGCATGCGGAAGAAGAACGCGGCGTAAGCGAGGGGCAACGTTATGAACTTCGACGACACCCCGCAGGAAGCCGAATTCCGCGCCACCGCCCGCGCCTGGATCGGTGCCAACGCACCCAAGCAATACGAGGACGAGCTGCGCAAATCCTCGCTCGGCCGCACGCAGCTCAAGAACGCGAACATTCTCGAGGTCGCAAAGGCCTGGCAGAAGAAGAAGGCCGATGCCGGCTGGGCCTGCTTGCATTGGCCGAAGGAATATGGCGGCCGCGGTGCCTCGCCGATCGAGCGCGTGATCTGGCAGCAGGAGGAGGGCCCATTCGGAAAGCTCTCCCACATGTTCATCATCGGCCACGGCATGTGCGGGCCGACCATGATGGCGTTCGCGCGCGAGGAGCATAAGCGGAACTATCTGCCGCCGCTCGCCTCCGGCGAGAAGGTCTGGTGCCAGCTGTTCTCCGAGCCGGCCGGCGGCTCGGACGTCGCGGGCCTGCGCACGCGGGCCGAGAAGGACGGTGACGACTGGGTCATCAACGGCCAGAAGATCTGGACCTCGGGCGCGCATTATTCGGACTACGGCATCCTCTTGACCCGCACAGATCCGACCGTGCCCAAGCACAAGGGCCTCACCATGTTCTTTTTGGACATGAAGAGCCCGGGCGTCGAGGTCAGGCCGATCAAGCAGGCCAGTGGCGCCTCCGATTTCAACGAAGTCTATTTCACCAATGTCCGCATCCCTGACCACCAGCGCCTCGGCGAAGTCGGTGACGGCTGGAACGTCTCGCTGACCACGCTGATGAACGAGCGCATGTCGATCGGCGCCGGCGTCTCGACCGGCTTTCCGGAGCTGTTCGAGTATTGCTCCAGCCTGATGCTCGACGATGGACCTGCGATCGAGGATCGCGCGGTGCGCGCGAAGCTCGCGAACTGGGCGGTGAAGGCGAGCGGCCTGCGCTACACCAGCATGCGCGCGATCTCGGCGCTGTCGAAGGGCGAGCGGCCGGGTCCGGAGAATTCCATCGGCAAGCTGGTGGCGGGCTCCATGATCCAGGACGTCGCGACCTACGCGCTGGAGCTGCAAGGCGCGGCTGGCGTCGTCAGCGGCCCCGAAGACGCCGAAGTGGCTGGCCGCTTCCAGGCGATGCTGCTGCGCGCACCGGGTACGCGCGTCGAAGGCGGCACCGACGAGATCATGCGCAACATCATCGCCGAGCGTGTGCTGGGCCTGCCGGGCGATATCCGTGTCGACAAGGACGTGCCGTTCAACAAGATCCCGACGAAGGGAAGAGGTTAGAGGTCCGCCATGAATTTCGACGATACGCCGCAAGAAGCCGGATTCCGCGAGACCGCGCGCAAATGGGTCGAGGCTAACGCGCCGAAGGAGCTGCATGCCGAGCTGTCAAAATCCTCGCTCGGCCGCATCCGGCTTGCCAAGCAGGACATCGTCGATGTCGGCAAGGCCTGGCAGAAGAAGAAGTTCGAAGCGGGCTGGGCCTGCCTGCACTGGCCGAAGGAATATGGCGGCCGCGGCGCGACGCCGATCGAGCGCGTGATCTGGCAGCAGGAGGAGGGCGTCTACGGCAAGCTGACGCAGCCGTTCCAGATCGGCGAGGGCATGTGCGGCCCGACTGTGATGGCTTTCGGCAGCGAGGATGCCAAGCGCCGGTATCTGCCGAAGCTCGCCTCGGGCGAGGAGATCTGGTGCCAGCTGTTCTCCGAACCGTCGGCCGGCTCCGACGTTGCGGGTCTGCGCACCCGCGCGGAGAAGAAAGGCGACAACTGGATCGTCAACGGCCAGAAGATCTGGACCTCCGGCGCACATTACTCGGACTACGGCCTCTTGATTGCGCGCACCGATCCTGATGTCCCAAAGCACAAGGGCCTCACCATGTTCTTCCTGGACATGAAGAGCCCAGGTGTCGAGGTGCGTCCGATCAAGCAGGCCAACGGCATGCAGGAGTTCAACGAGGTCTATTTCACCGACGTCGTGATCCCCGACAGCCAGCGCCTCGGCGCCGTCGGCGAGGGCTGGAGCGTGTCGCTGACCACGCTGATGAACGAGCGCATGTCGATCGGCGCGCGGCTCGCAACCGGCGTGCCAGAAATGTTCGAGTTCTGCTCGAATCTGATGTTCGAGGATGGGCTTGCGATCGATGATCCGGCCGTGCGCTCAAAGCTTGCGAGCTGGGCGGTGAAGTCGAGCGGGCTGAAATACACCAGCTACCGCGCAATCTCGGCGCTGTCGAAGGGCGAGCGGCCGGGCCCGGAGAATTCGATCGGCAAGCTGGTGTCGGGCATGATGCTCCAGGACATCGCCACTTATGCCATGGACCTGCAGGGCGCAGCCGGCGTTCTCACCGGCAGCGACGAGGAGACGGTGCAGGGGCAGTTCCAGCAGATGCTGCTGTCCTCGCCTTCGATGCGCATCGCCGGCGGCACTGACGAGATTTTACGCAACATCATCGCCGAGCGGGTACTGGGTCTGCCGGGTGACATCCGCGTCGACAAGGACGTGCCGTACAACAAGATCCCGGCCAAGGGACGTTGATCTCACCTCTCGCTGTATCTTGTAGGGTGGGCAAAGCGAAGCGTGCCCACCATATGCAGATGCTCCGGGGTAAGTCTGTCGGTGGGCCCGGCGCCATGCGCCTTTGCCCACTCTACGAAGAGCGCGAGCTAAACATGGATGCAAAAGTGAGCCAGACACAAGACCGCATCGGCGTGCTCGAAGAGCTCCTCAACGAGCGCTACTCCGTGCGTGCCTTTCTCCCGAAGGAAGTTGACCGTGCCATCATCGAGCATGTGCTGACCACCGCGCAGCGCACCGCGTCCTGGTGCAACAGCCAGCCCTGGCAGGTGATCATCGCCAGCGGCGCGGCCAAGGAGCGCTTTCGCCAGGCGATCTACAAGGAGGCCTCGGGCGGTCTCGGCGACGATTACGATTTCACCCCGCCGCGAGAATATGTCGGGGTCTATCTCGAGCGCCGGCGCGAGAGCGGCTTTCAGCTCTACAATACGCTCGGCATCGTCCGCGGCGACAAGGCGGCCTATGCCAGGCAGGCGCTGGAGAATTACAATTTCTTCGGCGCGCCGCATGTCGCGATCATTCACACCAATGAGCCGCTCGGCATCTATGGTGCGATCGATTGCGGCGCCTATGTCTCCAACTTCATGCTGGCCGCACAGGCGCTTGGGCTCGGCACCATTCCGCAGGCGGCGCTCGCGCGCCATTCCGGCTTGATCCGCCGTCACTTCAACCTGCCGGACGATCGCCGTGTCGTCTGCGGCATCTCGTTCGGCTATGCCGACCACGCGCACAAGGTCAACAGCTACCGCACCTCGCGGGCCAATGTCGCGGACACCGTGACTTTCGTGGACGAGTGATCGGCGCTGCAAGCTTGCGCCATCAGGTTTCTCGCACGCGCGCAAAGGCGGCCGCGCAAGCGGCCGTCTTCATGCCGTCTCGATCCTGATGATGCCTGCCGTCAACCGCCGCTGCCGCCGATCACGGCTCGTACGGTCTCGTCGGGCCCAAAGTCCTCGGCGCCCTCGACATAGAGCAGCGCGGCGAGCTTCGAGCGGGCGCGGTTGACGCGGCTCTTGATCGTGCCGACCGCGCAGCCGCAGATCGAGGCCGCGTCCTCGTAGGAGAAGCCGGAGGCGCCGACCAGGATCAGCGCTTCACGCTGGTCCTGTGGAAGCTTGTCGAGCGCCGTACGAAACTCCTCGAATTCGAGATGCGCATTTTGCGACGGCTGGGTCTTCAGTGTCTTGGCGTAGTTGCCTTCGGCGTCCTCGACCTCCCGCCGCCGCTTGCGATAGTCGGAGCGGAACAGGTTGCGCAGGATCGTGAACAGCCACGCCGGCAGGTTGGAGCCAGGCTGGAACGAGTCGATGTTGGCCAGCGCGCGGAGCAACGTCTCCTGCACCAAATCGTCGGCGCGGTCCGCATTGCCGCTGAGCGAGATGGCGAACGCGCGTAAGCTCGGCACGGCCGCCAGGATGTCATTACGCAGGGAGTCCGTGAGAGGCATTAATCCCTCCCATTGTTGTTGTCGTTGGATCCACCCTCATTTTCCACTTGGTGGGCCGCTCCCGGTGCATCAAGCTTCTTGATCAGTTCAGCGAACCGATCCGGAACCCCTTGCCGCACCACGTCGTCGTACATGGCGCGCAGCTGATGGCCGATCCGGGATTGGATCTCCGGAGTGAGCCCTCCCTTGCCGGGGGTCGTGCTTTTGCTGGCTTGAGACTTGAGATCTTTCATGGCCTGTTCCACGTTTCCCCGAGTTAAGTGACTGTAAAATCGAGAATTTTTCTCAACCGGGAGCCGTTCCCTGGATAGGCACAATGCGAGTTGCGAGAAAAAGTTCCGCCCAATACGGAACTTTTCTCAGGCTGATGCGTAATCAGCCGAGCAGGGGAACCGGGCCCCCGCGTAACGCTGACCTCAGGGTAACCTCAAGTCTGGCCCGAAGATGAATGGAGTGGGGATGTCCCGTTCACAGCTTGTTGCTGAACACTTGCCGTTGTTGCGCCGGTACGCACGCGCCCTGACGGGCAGCCAGGCCTCCGGTGACGCCTATGTCGCGGCCATGTTGGAAGCCATGCTTGGCGATCCATCAGTGCTCGACGAGAGCCATGGGCCGCGCGCCGGCCTGTTCCGGCTGTTCACCCAGATCTGGAATTCCGTCTCCGTCAACGACGATGCCGAGGTGACGACCTTGCCGATGCCGCCGGAGCGGCGGTTGTCGAATATCACGCCTCTGCCGCGGCAGGCCTTCCTGCTGCTGTCGCTCGAGGGCTTTTCGGAAGAGGAAGTCGCCTTCATCCTCGGCACCGACGTGGGCGAGACGCGGCGGCTCGCGGACGCTGCCGGTCGCGAGATGGCGGCTGAGATCGCCACCGACGTGCTGATCATCGAGGACGAGACTTTCATTGCCATGGACCTCGAGAGCCTGGTGAAGAATCTCGGCCACAACGTCGTCGGCGTCGCGCGCACCCATGCCGATGCGGTGGCGCTGGCCAAGAACAGGCGGCCAGGCCTGATCCTCGCCGACATCCAGCTCGCCGACGGCTCGTCGGGCCTGGACGCCGTCAACGAGCTGCTTCGCACCTTCGAGGTCCCGGTGGTGTTCATCACCGCGTATCCCGAGCGCTTCCTCACTGGCGAGCGCCCCGAGCCGGCATTCCTGATCTCAAAACCGTTCCAGCCCGCGATGGTGTCGGCGGTGGCGAGTCAGGCGCTGTTCTTCCAGCGCAACTCGCGCAACCGCACGCCGAAGGCGCCGGCAGCGTAACGGTGCGCTCATAGTCTGAACGCTCGCAACGCATTTGATCCGGCGTGCTGCAAGGCGCGCCGGATTTTTCGTGTCCGCTTGCGGCGCTTGACGGCATCGCATTCGCCGCTCAAACCTCGTGCATCGACCCAATCGGAGATGTGCTCATGGACCCGCAGCTGCTCGATCGCCTCGCCATCCGCGACCTCCTTGAGAACTGGGCGGTGTGGCGCGACGCCGGGGACTGGGAGCGCTTTGCGACGGTCTGGCATGAAGAAGGCTGGATGTCCGCCACCTGGTTTCAGGGGCCGGCGCGGGATTTCATGCGCGTCAGCCAGGAGGGCTTCGCCAAGGGGGTGCGCATCCTGCATTTCCTCGGCGGCACCAGCATCGACCTCAGCGGTGAGCGGGCCATCGCACAAACCAAGATGACGATCTCGCAGCGGGCTTTGGTGCACGACGTGCTCTGTGACGTCGTCTGCACCGGACGCTTCTACGATTTCCTGGAGAAGCGGCAGGCCCGGTGGGGCATCGTTCGCCGCCAGCCGATCTACGAGAAGGACCGGATCGACCCGGTCGATCCCGCCGCGCCGCTTCAGCTCGACCAGAAAGCGCTCGCCGCGCTTCCCGAGGGCTATCGCCATCTCGCCTACATGCAGGAGCTGATCGGCTACAAGGTCAAGCGCGACATGCCGGGCCTGATCGGGCCCGAGGTCGAGAAGCTCTATGGCGAGGGGCGGGACTGGCTGGCGGGACGGCCAAATAACGCGACGCAAAAGTGAGCCCCAGACAAAAGTAAGGCGCGACTGGCATCACCACAGTCGCGCCCTACGTCGCCGGCTTATGGGGCAGGGGGGAATAGCCGGCTGCTGAGACGACTCCCGTCCGCAAAAGTCGTTCCAGGCCTTGCGAAATATTTTGCGGGCCTCCGGCATTTTTCGCACACGGTTAAGTGATCGTAACGGCCAAGAACCCCCGATCCTCCGCCCGCGTTGTTCCCGCGATCGCCATGGGGCGAGGGATCAATAGCCATGTCACAGATTCAAAAGGTATTTTTGGGCGCCGTCGCGATTGCCGCCACGCTGGGTGCCGTGCAACTGGCCTCCGGCCATGATTTGGCCGACCGCTGGCAGGCGGTCGCCGACATCTCCAGCCAGAGCTCAAACTTTGCCCCGAGCCACAACATCAATCGTGCCGGCAAGGCCGACCGGCTCGGCGAGATCAAGCCGGCACCGGTCGCCACCCGCACCGTGTCGATGCGGCTCAACGACCTCGCCGACACGTCGGTGTTGTTGCGGGTCCCCGCGGTGATCGAAACCGGCAATGCCAAGCCGCCGGTGCTGCTCCAGAACCAGAAGAACCAGAAGCAGGGCCGCAGCAAGCCGACGATCGCCTGCGAGCCGATGGTCAGCTCCCTGACCGAGATCGCCAAGCTGCTCCAGCCCGGCCGCTGTGTGACCTGATCCGCGCCAGTGGTCCGATCAAGGCTGCTCTGTCGCGACTTGCGGCAGAGCCTTCACATCCTCTTGATCCGCCGTTTCATCGCGCTATATCCGGGTTCCTCCCCTTTGATTTGACCGGGTAAGCGCATGACGACGTCAGATACGGCTGTGCACACGCAGCCTTTCCAGGCCGAAGTTTCCGAACTGCTGCACCTCATGGTGCACTCCGTTTATTCGGAAACCGACATCTTCCTCCGCGAGCTCATCTCCAATGCCTCCGATGCCTGCGACAAGCTGCGCTACGAGGCGATCGCCAGTCCGGACCTGCTCGGCGAGGGCGACGCGCTCAGGATCCGCATCATCCCGAACAAGTCGGCCGGAACGCTCACGATCGCCGACAACGGCATCGGCATGGAGCGGCAGGAGCTGATCGATCATCTCGGCACCATCGCCCGCTCCGGCACCAAGGCGTTCGTATCGAAGCTGAAGGAAGCCAAGGACGGCCTCGGCCTGATCGGCCAGTTCGGCGTCGGCTTCTATTCCGCCTTCATGGTCGCCGAGAAGATCGACGTGGTCAGCCGCCGCGCCGGTGAGAGTGACGTCTGGACCTGGACGTCCTCCGGCGGCTCCGGATTCGAGATCGCCCGCGCCAGCGACGAGGACGCGGCGCGCGTGACGCGCGGCACCGAGATCGTCCTGCACCTGAAGGACGACGCCAAGAAATATCTCGAGACCTACGAGATCGAGCGCATCGTCGGTGCCTATTCCGACAACATCCTGTTTCCCATCGAGCTCGTGCCTGGCGAGGGCGAGCCGCGCCAGATCAATTCGGCAAGCGCGCTGTGGCAACGCTCGAAATCCGAGCTGACGGCAGACGACTACAAGAAGGCCTATCAGCAGATCGCCTCCGCCTTCGACGATCCCGCGATGACGCTGCACTACCGCGCGGAGGGCCGCTATTCCTACGCCGTGCTGCTGTTCGCACCCTCGACGAAACCGTTCGACCTGTTCGAGCCGAACCGTAAGGGCCGCGTCAAGCTCTATGTCCGCCGGGTCTTCATCACCGATGATGCCGATCTGCTGCCGGGCTACCTCCGCTTCATCCGTGGCGTCGTCGACAGCGAGGATCTCCCGCTCAACATCTCCCGCGAGATGCTCCAGAACAATCCGCAGCTCGCGCAGATCCGCAAAGCCGTGGCGACCCGCGTCGTATCTGAGCTCGAAAGCCTCGCCGAGAAGGATGCGGAGAATTTTGCCAAGATCTGGGACGCCTTCGGCGCAGTGCTGAAGGAAGGCATCTACGAGGATTTCGAGCGTCGCGAAAAGCTGCTGGCGCTGTCGCGCTTCACCACGACGTCGGGTGAAAAGCGGTCGCTGAAGCAGGTTATCGCCGATTTCAAGCCGAACCAGACCGAGATCTATTATCTCGTCGGCGACAGCATCGAGCGGCTGAAGTCCAATCCGCGGCTCGAGGCCGCGACTGCGCGCGGCATCGAGGTGCTGCTGCTGTCCGATCCGGTCGACGCCTTCTGGACCTCGATGCCCTCGGAGTTCGACGGCAAGCCGCTGAAATCGCTGAGCCAGGGCGATCTCAACCTCGACCTGATCCCGCGCCTCGACGACAAGGACGAGGCGAAGAAGGATGAGCCTGAGGCGGATGAAGCCGCCACCATCGCGGTGATCAAGGCCGCGCTCGGCGAGCGCGTCAGCGATGTCAAGGCCTCGACGCGCCTCACCAGCTCGGCCTCCTGCCTGGTTGCCGACAGCCAGGGGCCGAGCCGCGAGCTGGAGCGCATCCTGGCGCAGCAGAACCGGGGCATGAAGACCAAGCCGATCCTCGAGATCAATCTGCGCCATCCGCTGGTGAGCGCGATCACCAAGGCGCAGGCCGGCTCCAAGGACGTCGACGATCTCAGCCTGCTGCTGCTCGAACAGGCGCAGATCCTGGACGGCGAATTGCCGGAAGATCCGGCGGCGTTTGCGGCGAGGCTGAACCGGCTGGTGTTGCAGGGGCTGGGCTGACGCTCGCCCAACGTCGTTGCGATGGGGAAGCAGCTCGCCACGCACGCAGACCTCGTAGCAACCATTAAACGCCGAGGAGTTTTTCAGTCCACGGCGTTCCGCGTTGCACGACGGTGTTGGCATAGATGAGCAGCTTGCGCGCGCATGCGATGAGAGCGGCATTGTGAGCCTTTCCGGCCGCAGTCAGGCGGGCATAGAGGGCCATGACGGCCTTATTCCAGCGGAAGGCCGCAGGCAGGGCTGCCGCAAACAGAGAGCGACGCAGGCGAGCGCGGCCGCCGGCGATACGGCGTTGGCCCTTGTACTGCCCGCTATCGTTGTCGAAGGGAGCCAGCCCGGCAAGGGCTGCGACTTCCTCCCGGCTGACACGGCCGAGTTCAGGCATGCGGACCAGGAGGGCCAGTGCCGTGCGCTCACCGATCCCGGGAATGCTCATCACTAGGTCAAGGCGGACAGCGAGATCGTGGTGAGCGCGTAGTTGCTTGGCGATGTGACGGATTTGGGAGAGCCGCCTTGCCTTCAACCGGGCAATGTCATCCAGCACGATGCGGCGTGGCCCAGGCTTATCGAGATGCTCGAGCCGGGTCTTGAAGCGCTTGATGTCCTCCTCGATCTGCTCGAGGAAGGTGAGCTGCTCGGCGAGCTCCGCCAAGCGCGGATCCGGCGCACTCCTCACCTCTTCGAGCGATGCCGCGCAGGCCGCAATCAGCGCGGCATCCAGCGTATCGTTCTTGGCGCGACGCAATCGGGAGCGGCCGAACGCCTTGACCTGGATCGGCTGCAGCACCAGCACGATGACGCCGGCCGCACGCAAATGCTCCACTACCCCACGCTCGTAACCGCCGGTCGCTTCGATCCCGACTCGCTTGACGCCAGCTTTGGTCAGCAGTTGCACCAGCTTCCGCCAACCGGGAAGGTCGTTGGCGACCTCCCAACCCTCGTCTCGACCATGAACTACAATGTCGAGCTTCGCCTTGGACGTATCGATTCCCGCTGTCGTCGTGCTAGTCTGTGCCATCTTCGTCGACCCTGCCTTGTGAAGCGAACCTGATTGTTCCGGCAACCATCCGGGTCCGATGAAGGTGCTGGCGCGATCCTGCTACGGGGCAGCCACAAACTGCTCAGGGTGGGCGCGATCCGATCGCCAGCGGCCTGCCGCGGGTTGCAGCCGCGGCAGGCCATTCCTCACGGAACACGCCGACAATATCTGATTGCGCTATTACAAGGGTGGGCAAAGCGACTTGTCCGCCATAGCTCGAAGAGCGACGGCGGAAGCGTGCCCTCCACATGCGCAGCGTGACCGGAATGGTGGGCACGGCGCTTTGCGCCTTTGCCCACCCTACGACACCTGCAAGAGCGAAGCTGTTGCCTCATACTCCGTCATTGCGAGGAGCCCTCGCGACGAAGCAATCCAGAATCTCTCCGCGGAAAGACTCTGGATTGCTTCGCTGCGCTCGCAATGACGGAGGTCGTGGTTCGGCTCACTCCGCCGCATCCTTCTGCTTGTCCCTAGCTGCCTCCGCATCCGGCTTCCCCTCCATCCAGCGCGAAAGCAGGTTGGAGAAGCGGTCGAGGTAGAGATAGACGATGGGGGTCGTGAACAGCGTCAGGGCTTGGCTCACCAGAAGGCCGCCGACCATGGCGTAGCCGAGCGGCTGGCGGATCTCGGCGCCGGTGCCGTGGCCGAGCATCAGCGGCACGCCGCCGAGCAGGGCCGCCATTGTCGTCATCATGATCGGACGGAAGCGCAGCAGCGCGGCCTGGCGGATCGACTGCTCAGGCGTCAAATGCTGCTCGCGCTCGGCGACGATGGCAAAGTCCACCATCATGATCCCGTTCTTCTTGACGATGCCGATCAGGAGGATGACGCCGATCAGGGCGATGAGGCTGAAGTCGAAGCCGAAGATCATCAGGATCGCGATCGCGCCGACGCCGGCCGACGGCAGCGTGGACAGGATGGTCAGCGGGTGGATGTAGCTCTCGTAGAGCACGCCCAGCACGAGATACACCACGACGAGCGCCGCGAGGATCAGCATCGGCACGGTGCCGAGCGATTGCTGGAACGCCTGCGCGGTGCCCTGGAAGCTCGTCGATAGCGTCGGCGGCGCGCCCATCGCGCTGACCGCGCGCAGCACGGCATCGGTCGCCTGTCCCAAGGCCACGCCTTCGGCAAGGTTGAAGCTGATCGTGACCGCCGGAAACTGGCCCTGATGCGCGATCGCGAGCGGCCGCACCGGCACGTTGGTCCAGTTGCAGATCACCGAGAGCGGCACCTGCTCGCCGGTGAGCGGCGATTTGATGTAGAGCTTCTCGAGCGTATCGAGCTGCCCCTGCAGCGCCGGCGTGATCTCGAGCACGACGTGATAGCTATTGGTCTGGGTGAAATACTGCGCGACCTGGCGCTGGCCGAAGGCGTCGTAGAGCGTGTCGTCGATCAATTGCGGCTGGATGCCGTAGCGTGCGGCGGTGTCGCGATTGATCCTAAGCTGCAGCGTCGTTCCCTCCGTCTGCTGGTCGGTGGCGACGTCGCGTAGCTGCGGCAGGCCCCTCATGCCGGCCAGGATCTTTGGCGCCCAGTCGTTCAGCTCGGCGAGATTGGCGTCCTGGAGCGTGAACTCGAACTGGGTCCGGGTGGCGCGCCCTCCGAGCCGCACGTCCTGCGAGGCCTGCATATAGAGGCGTGCGCCCTCGACTTCGGCGAGTTTTGGCCGCAGCCTCGCGATAATTTGCTGTGCGCTGGCATCGCGCTCACCGATCGGCTTCAGAGTGACATACATGCGCCCCGAATTCAGCGCCGTGCCGCCGCCGCCGATGAACATCGCAATGGAATCGACGGCAGGGTCGGCCTGCACGATGGCGTTGAGCTCCTCCTGCCGGCGCTTCATCTCGGCGAAGGAGATGTCCTGGGGCATCTCGGACACCGCGGTGAGGAAGCCGTTATCCTGCTGCGGGAAGAAGCCCTTCGGGATCACGATGAACAGCAGTGCCGAGAGCGCGACGGTGCCGAAGAAGATGAGAAGCGTGACGAAGCTGTGCCGCAGCGCGAGGTCCAGCCCGCGCTCGTAGGCGCCGAGCAGGCGCTCGAACATCCGCTCGCTCCACTGGTAGAAGCGGCCGCGCCGCGCCTCGTGGTCGGCGCGCAGGAAGCGCGAGGCCATCATCGGCGTCAGGGTCAGCGACACCACGAGCGAGACGAAGATCGCCATCGATAGCGTCACCGCGAATTCGCGGAACAGCCGGCCGATGATGCCACCCATCAGCAGCAGCGGGATCAGCACGGCGACCAGCGAGACGCTGATGGAAACGATGGTGAAGCCGATCTCGGCGGCGCCCTTGTACGCCGCGGCGAGTGGGCTCTCGCCCCGCTCGACATAGCGCGTGATGTTCTCCAGCATCACGATGGCATCGTCGACCACGAAGCCGACCGCAATGGTCAGCGCCATCAGCGAGAGATTGTCCAGCGAATAGCCGAACACCCACATCAGCGAGCAGGCGCCGAGCAGAGCCAGCGGAACCGTGATGCTCGGGATGATCGTGGCCCAGAAGCTGCGCAGGAAAATGAAGATCACCATCACCACGAGCGCGATGGTGATCATGAGCGTGATCTGCACGTCGTCGACCGCCGCGCGGATGGTGATGGTGCGGTCGCTGATGATCTTGATCTTGATCGCGGGCGGGATCGCCGCGATCAGCCGCGGCAGTTTCTCCTTGATGCGGTCGACGGTCTCGATGACGTTAGCGCCGGGTTGCTTGAAGATGACCAGGAACACGCCGCGCTTGCCGTCGGCCCAGGCCGCGGTTTTCATGTCCTCCGGCCCGGACACGGCCTCGCCGATGTCGCGGATCCTTAAAGGCGCGCCGTTGCGGTAGGCGACGATCACGTCCTTCCAGTGCGAGGCCTCGAGCAGCTGGTCGTTGGCGTAGATGGTATAGGAGCGGCGCGTGCCGTCGATGTTGCCCTTCGGGCTGTCCGCGGTGGCGGCCGCGATCTGGCTGCGAACGTCCTCGAGCGACAATCCCTTGGCGACGAGCTTGGTCGGATCGATCTGGATGCGCACCGAGGGTTTTTGCTGCCCGCCGACGAACACCTGCGCCACGCCGGGGATCTGGCTGATCTGCTGGGCGAGCTGGGCGTCGGTGCGGTCGCTGACCGTGGTCAGCGGCAGCGTGTCGGAGGTCGCCGACAGGATCATGATCGGCGAGTCCGCCGGGTTGACCTTGCGATAAGTCGGCGGCGAGGGCAGATTCTTCGGCAACTGTCCGCTCGCCGCGTTGATCGCGGCCTGCACGTCATTGGCGGCGGCATCGATCAGGCGGTTGAGATCGAACTGGATGGTGATTGACGCCGAGCCCAGCGAGCTCGTCGAGGTCATCTGCGTGATGCCGGGGATCTGCGCGAGCTGGCGTTCGAGCGGCTGTGCCACCGAGGAGGCCATGGTTTCGGGGCTGCCGCCCGGAAGTGACGCGGAAACCTGGATGGTCGGAAAGTCGACCTGGGGCAGCGGTGCAACCGGCAGCAGAGGATAGGCCACGAGGCCTACGAACAAGATGCCCGCCATCAGCAGCGAGGTGCCGATCGGATAGCGGATGAACAGAGACGAAAAGCTCTCTTGCATGCCCTGAGCCTGCAGACCGGCCGGCGCATCTTTCCCCGCGCAGGGCGGAGCCGCGCTCGAGAGCCCCGAGCGCGAATGTGCGTTTCCTTCAGCCCCTATGTCTATTGATTGCCCTGGAACGTCGTTGGTCCGGGGCCAGTGTTGTAACCGAAAGAGTAGTCCGTTCGCTGCAGCCTGCGAACGGATTCCTGCTCCGGATGCTTGCGACCTTTGTCGAAGGAATGCTGTCGCGAGATATGCGTCCTGTGCAGGCCCGAAACGGAGCTCTTTTCCGCTTTTGCGTCGTTGCAGTGCCGTGTCTCATCCGTTTCGGCGCGTGTCACAAGCGGGAGAGGTATGAACAGGAACAATCGCTTCTTCCGCGCTGTTGTGCCATATCGAAATGAAATAACGCGTGCCGTTGCCACGATTCGAGGACTGCCCGATGCGCCTGCCGATCCTGACCCTCACCGCCATTGCCACGCTTTTCGTGGCGGCAGATGCCAGCGCCCAGACCTACGATCCGCGCTACCCGGTATGCATGCATGTCTACACGCCCGGCGGCTTCGCCGGTGGCGGCGGCGATTATTACGACTGCTCCTTCACTTCGCTGCCGCAATGCCGTGCCACGGCGTCAGGCCGCTCGGCCAGCTGCGACGTCAATCCCTATTACGCTTTCGATGAACCGCCGCCGCCGCGCCGGCGCTACAAGAAGGTGCACTAGCGCTTCCGCGATGCGACTTCCGAGGACCGTTTTCATGCGCCACTCATTCGGCCTGATCGCGACTTTCGGTGCCTTACTGGTAGCCGCGCCCTCACATGCGCAGACCTTTGATCCGCGCTACCCCGTCTGCATGCACGTCTATTCCGGCTCAAACGGCGGCGGCGGGGACTGGTACGAGTGCTCCTTTGTCTCGGTACCGCAGTGCCGCGCCACTGCGTCGGGCCGCGCCGCAACTTGCGATCTCAATCCGTACTTTGCCGTCAACGTCCCGGCATCGCGCCCGCGTTATAGGCGAAATGGTTAGCACCGGGCGGATTGCCGCGCGGTCTCGTCTGGGGCCTGCCGCTACCCCTTCCTGATCCCCGACAACTCCACCTTGCGCCAGCGATCGTCTCGGCCGGCAGCATGCCGCCGAACTCGCCCGCTTGGTAAAGGATCGCTAGCGTTAATCCCGCACTAACCGGGTTTTAGCCTGTCTCTTAACATCTGGGCAGGCTCGCAGGTCTAAGCTGCCGGATCAGCAGACACGTCCCGAAAGAATGAACGGCATGACCACCGGTGTCCTCGAGCAACCGAAAGCCGCGCGCCCCCCCTCGGCTTCGAAAATCTGGCTGAAGGCGATCGAGCTCACCGCGCGGATCGAGACGCTGCCGGGACGTCTGTTTGCGGACGTCGTTGACGATTGGGCGCAGCGCCAGCCCGATCGCGCAGCGCTGGTGACCGACGATGCCACTCTCGATTACGAAAGTCTGTCGAAGAGGATCAACCGCTACGCGCGCTGGGCTCGGTCGGCTGGCGTTGCCAAGGGCGACACCGTTGCTCTGATCATGCCGAATGGCATCGACTATGTCGCGGCCTGGCTCGGCATCAGCCGTGTCGGCGGCGTGGCTGCGCTGATCAACACCAAGCTCATTGGGCAATCGCTCGCACATTGCGTCGACGTCGCAAAGCCGTTGCATGTCATCGTTGCGCATGAGCTGATGGAGATGTGGGACAGCGCAGCGCCTTATCTGGAGACGGACGCAAAAGTCTGGACCCATGGCGATGCCCGTGGCGAACGTGCGATCGACGTGGCGTTTTCCGCGCTCGACGATGGAGCGCTCTCGCCGGACGAACACGGCAACATCACCATCGATGACCGCGCGCTGCTGATCTATACCTCGGGCACCACGGGCTTGCCCAAGGCCGCCAGCATCAGTCACCGCCGCATCCTCAATTGGGGCTTTTGGTTCGCCGGCCTCACCGGCGCGACGCCGCAGGACCGGCTCTATGATTGCCTGCCGCTGTTCCACTCGGTCGGTGGCATCGTCGCGCCCTGCAGCATGCTGGCTGCCGGCGGCTCGGTGGTGATTGCGGAGAAGTTTTCGGCCTCGCATTTCTGGTCCGACATCGTCCGGCATGACTGCACGCTGTTCCAGTATATCGGCGAGCTCTGCCGTTATCTGCTCAAGGCGCCGCCGTCGGAATATGAGAACCGGCATCGTCTGCGGCTCGTCTGCGGCAACGGCCTGCGTGGCGACATCTGGGAAGACTTTCAGGCGCGCTTTTCCATTCCGGGCATCCTCGAGTTCTATGCTGCAACCGAGGGTAATTTCTCGCTGTTCAACGTCGAGGGCCAGCCGGGCGCGATCGGCCGCATCCCGCCGCTGCTCGCGCATCGCTTTCCCGCAAGCCTCGTCAAGCTCGATCCCGATACCGGCGCGCCGCTGCGCAACGAAGAGGGCTTTTGCATCGCCTGCGTCCGTGGGGAGGCCGGGGAAGCGATCGGCCGCATCGGCACCGCGGACCAGGGCGGCGGCCGTTTCGAGGGCTATACCGACGCGGGCGAGACCGAGAAGAAGATCCTGCGCGACGTCTTCGCCAGCGGCGATGCCTGGTTTCGCACCGGCGACCTGATGCGGGTCGACGACAAGGGCTTCTTCCATTTCGTCGACCGCATCGGCGACACCTTCCGCTGGAAGGGCGAGAACGTCGCGACGTCGGAGGTGAACGATGCCGTGCGGGATTTCACCGGCGTGATCGATGCCACCACCTACGGCGTCAGCATCCCCGGTACCGACGGCCGCGCCGGCATGAGCGCGCTTGTTGTGAATGAGGGCTTTGAGATCGCCGCACTGCCTGCGCATTTGGCACAGCGCCTGCCGGCCTATGCCCGTCCCGTTTTCATTCGCATCTCTTGCGAGATCGATGCGACCGAGACCTTCAAGCAGAAGAAGGGCGACCTCGCGCGCGAAGGCTTCGATCCAGAGGCGATAACGGATCCGCTGTTCATGGTTGACCCGAAATCCGGCGCCTATGTCGCGCTTGACGCTGAGGCCTATGCGCAGATCGTGGACGGCGCGATCAGGTTGTAACGCTGCGAAAAATCCGCAGATAGGTCCAATTTTATCTGAATTGTCCAAGAAGCCATTTACTTCTGTCGGGTAAACAGGCGGCCATGGGGAGGCGGTCAGCAAGAGCCGCCGCAACGCGAACGATCGATAACAACAAGCGAGCCAGCCATGTCGGTAAGGTCTAAGGTCATTGAAGCGATCCAGCAGATCGCCAAGGAACAGCACGTCACGCTTCCTGCACTCTCGGACGATCTGTCCCTGCACGAGACGGGCTTCGACTCGCTCGCCTTCGCGATCCTGGTCGCGCGTCTTGAGGACGAGACCGGCGTCGACCCCTTCACCATTTCCGAGGACGCAGCGTTCCCCGCCACCGTGGGCGATTTCGTGCGGGCCTACGAAAATGTCCCCGCGTGAGATCTTTGCGCTTCGCGACCATCTCGGCGCGGAGCTGAAGGGCCGCACGCTGTCAGATGCGCAGACGAGCGTGTCGCTGACGGACATCCTGTCGCAGACGGTCCTCGGCGGCCGCCTGCGCGAATTGTCCGGCCGCTGCGTGCTGCTCAGGCTGTCCGACCAGCTCCGGTCAGGTCTTGCCATGATCGAGCTCGACGGCATCGCGCGTCGCATGCTGCTGTGCCCGCCCGATCTCAACCCGGCGCATCTCGACGCGTTGATTGCGGATGCCGGGATCGATGCCGTCGTTACTGACGAGCCGGATCGCTGGGCCAACACCGGCGTCGCGCTCATTGTCGCCGCACACTTGCCGCTCGAAGCGGCCGCGCCGGCGAAGACCGAGCGTGCCACGGAATGGCTGATGCTGACTTCGGGTACGTCGGGCGTGCCCAAGATCGCCGGGCACACGCTGGAAGCACTCACCGGCGCAATCGTCGCCGAAGGCCCCGCGCGCGGACCTGCGCCGGTGTGGGCCACGTTCTACGACATCCGCCGCTATGGCGGCCTGCAAATCTTCCTCCGCGCCATCCTCTCCGGCGGCTCGATGGTGTTGTCGGACCCGCATGAGGCGTTGGCCGGTCACGTCGCGCGGCTGAATGCGCGCGGCGTCTCGCATATCTCCGGCACGCCCTCGCACTGGCGCAAGCTCCTGATGAGCGGCTCGGCGGCACAGTTCGCGCCGGGTTACGTCCGTCTCTCCGGCGAGATCGCCGATCAGGCGGTGCTGGACGGCCTGAAGGCGGCATTCCCCAAGGCCTCCGTCGGTCATGCCTATGCCTCGACCGAGGCCGGCGTCGGCTTCGCTGTCAATGACGGGCTTGAGGGTTTTCCGGCTGACTATCTCGGCAACCGCAATGGTGTCGAGATGAAGGTGGTCGACGGCTCGCTGCGCATCCGCTCGACGCGCACTGCCCACGCTTACATTGGCCGCAACGCTGCCGCGCTCACCGATGCGGACGGCTTTGTCGATAGCGGCGACATCGTCGAGCTGCGTGGCGATCGCTATTATTTCGTCGGCCGCCGCGGCGGCATCATCAATATCGGCGGACTGAAGGTTCACCCCGAGGAGATCGAGGCAGCGATCAACCGCCATCCCGACGTGCGGATGTCGCGGGCCAAATCCCGCCGCAGCCCGATCACCGGCGGCATCGTCGTCGCCGACGTGATCCTCGCCGACGGCTCCGATCCCGCGCGCGCGAAAGAGATCCGCGACCAGATCCTTGACCAGTGCCGCGCCCAGCTCGCCTCGCACAAGGTGCCGGCGGTGATCCGCTTCGTCGAGGCGCTCGACGTCACTCCGGCCGGCAAACTGGCGCGCACCGATGCATAACGTTCTCGTCACCGGCGGCAGCCGCGGCATTGGCCTTGCGATCGCAAGGTGCCTTGCCGGCGCTGGCTTCAACGTGATTGCCGCCGCACGGCGCGAGAGCGAGGAGCTCAAGGCCGCAATCGCCGCGTCTGAGGGATGCCTGCATTTCCGCGCCTGCGATCTCGCCGTGATCGATGCGATCCCCGCTTTCGCAAAGCTCGTCCGCGACGAATTCGGCCCGATCTACGGCCTCGTCAACAATGCCGGCCTCGGCACCGAAGGCCTGCTCGCCACCATGCACAATTCCGAGATCGAGGCGCTGGTGCAGCTCAACGTGCTGTCGCCGATCATCCTCACCAAATATGTCGCGCGGCAGATGATGGCCGATGGCGCCGGCCGCATCATCAACATCTCCTCGATCATCGCGACCACCGGCTATAATGGCCTCTCCGTCTACGGCGCCACCAAGGCGGCCGCGGCCGGCTTCACCCGCTCGCTGGCGCGCGAGGTCGGCAAGCTCGGCATCACCGTGAATGCGATCGCGCCGGGATTCATCGACACCGAGCTGACGCACAATCTCTCCGACGAGGGACGCAAGCGCATCGCCGGCCGCAGCGCGCTGCGCCGCCTGCCGGAGACAGAGGACGTCGCGCGCATGGTGGAATATCTGCTCGGTGAGGGCGGCCGCAACGTCACCGGCACCGTGTTCACGATCGACGCGGGGAATACGGCGTAGCGGAACTCTGTCGCCGCAATAGAGTTGATCCGGCTCAATTTGAATTCACCGGATTTGGTCGTAAGATGCCCCGCAATCGGTTGGGTTACGTCAATCGATCTGCCCTAATCGATAGGGAGCAGTCCATGACCGCTTCGAATCTGGGCCGGACGTCAGCAGAGCAGTCGCGCTCGAGGCCTGACGATGTCCATTGCCAGCCGATGTCGCATCAGAATTCCGGTGATCACGGCCACGAAATGTATCCGCAGCAATTCGTGCGGCTGGTCGGCTGTCACGATGTGCCCGCATCAACGGTACGCAAGCGTCAGGACGAGAAGCTGCACTAGCCACTCACCTCTGATGCTTCGGCAAGTCAATTCGTTCATGTGAGAACTCCGGCGGCCCCTCGCTGAGGCGGCGGATGCGGCGCTCGCGTTCGTCTGCCGGCAATGCGGGATCGAGCAGTGCGTCGATCTCGTGCACGGCGATGTATTCAATCTGCGTGGCGTCCGATGTGATCGCGTGCGCTGATGCCGGTTCGGCAGGCGCGATCTTCAGCGCCAGTTCGACGAGCTTGCAGATTGCATCCGAGCGGGTCAGCTGATGGGCTTCAGCCCAGGCATCGACGGCGGCGGTCAGCCGTTCCGGCATCTTCACCGCGCTGATTGCGTCGAGGCCCGTGCGCCGGCGTACGGGTGAGGTCGGGTCCTTGTTGCCGATGTCGGACACTTCGATGATCCCGGGCATTCATTTTCGATAAATCAAGAGTAAACGCCTTTTGCGGTGTGTCGTTTGATGTCGATCAATGACAAACTGCAGCACTGCATCGCGGTGCGAGCTTGTTGTCCGGCTCCATTTCGGCCAATGATCGGGACGTCGCGGAGAGGCCGGCCGGCGAACCCGGATCGATCCTGCCACGTATCTATTTTTCGCAACGCGCCATCTCAACCATCCGGCATCACCCGATGACATCAGGCGAATCCTTCTACAGCGGCATTCCGGTCTTCCGTGGTTTCACCAGCCTGATGGACCCGGTGCTGTATGCGCCGCTGCCTGACGACTGGAGCGTCGGCGTTGCCGACATCGTCGATTCGACCAAGGCTATCGCGGCGCAGCGCTACAAGGCGGTGAACATGGCCGGCGCCGCCGTGATCGCGGCGGTGACCAACGCGTTGGCGGGGCGCGAATTCCCCTTCGTGTTCGGCGGCGACGGTGCCAGCTTTGCGGTCGCGCCTCACGATCTCGAACTGGCCCGCGAGGCGCTGGCGGCGACCGCGACCTGGGTGCGTGAGGATCTCGATCTGAAGATGCGCGTCGCCCTGGTGCCGGTCAGCGCCATCCGCGCGCAGGGCCTCGACGTACGCGTCGCACGCTTCGGTCCGTCGGCGAACCTGTCCTATGCGATGTTCTCCGGCGGCGGCCTCGCCTGGGCCGACGCCGCGATGAAGCGCGGCGAGTTCGCGGTGACCGAGGCGCCGGACGGCACGCAGCCCGATCTCTCCGGCCTGTCCTGCCGCTTCGAGGTGATGCCGGCGTCACGCGGATTGATCCTGTCGGTGCTGGTGATGCCGGCGCGTGGCGCTGACCCGCTGGCTTTCCGCAAGGTGATCGAGGACATCATCCATCTCGTCGAGCGCAGTCCGGATGGCGGCCGCCCGGTGCCGGCGCAGGGGCCGCCGCTGAAATGGCCGCCGCAGGGGCTGGATTATGAAGCCCGCAGCAGGCGCGGCGGCCCGCTGCTTGCCCGCCGGGCCGCCGTCCTGGCCTACACGTTGTTCGCCTATCTGATCATGCGCTTCGACATCAAAGTCGGCGGCTTCGTGCCAGACGTCTACAAGCGTCAGGTGGTCGAGAACTCGGACTTCAGGAAATATGACGACGGATTGCGCATGATCCTCGACTGTACGAACGAGCTCGAGCGCGCGCTGAGCGATCGTCTCGCTGCAGCCGCGCGCGAGGGCATCGTGCGCTACGGCCTCTATCAGCAGGACGCTGCGATGATGACCTGCTTCACGCCCTCGGCGCTGCGCAGCGACCACGTCCATTTCATCGACGGCGCGCGGGGCGGCTATGCCTCGGCTGCGACGGCGTTGAAGGCAATGACGACGTGAGCGGCGGCTATCGCCCCGCGCGCGTCCAGGTCTCGCCGCCGCAGAGCGCGCCGACGCAGCCCTCGACGCGCAGCGAATCCGCGCCCATCACGCTGATACTGCTCGCATAGGTGCTGCCGTCGTCGGCATTGTAGATCTGGCCCGACCATTTGTTCGGAGCTGACGGCTGCATGCCGCTGAACAATGGCAGGCCGATCATCGGACGCCTGGCGAGCGCGGGATTGGGATTCTTATTGTCGGTCGCGGGCTGGCCGGTCGCGGTGTCCATGGGTTCGCGCAGCCAGACGATGTGGCCGCAGATGCCGCCGCCGCATTTGCTGATCTTCACGCGCGCATCACCCGCCTGGGTGAGCCAGGTCCCGTCGGCGCTCTGCGCATGGGCGCTCGTCGCGCCAAGCAGCGCAGCCAGGACGACGAAGGGAATCGCGAATCTGCTGAACATGGAGAGAGCCCCCGAAAATGACGGCGCCTCCATAGCAGTCCGGCAGAATAGTGCAACGCTGGATGGAATCACATTCCTGCGCTTACTGTCTGTGCTTATTCGCCTGCGCTCATTTGCCCCAGTGCACGAAGGCGACCGAGACGGCGGTCGAGAGCCCGAACACGACCATGGCGCAGCCGACCAGAGCGAACAAGGTCCAGGCCGGCGCCTGCAACGTCATGAGGCCGACGCCGCCGATCGCGACGATCAGGAGCCGCGCTGTGGAGGCGAGCACGGGCCCGCCGACGCGCGCCGCGCCTTGTGAGGAGAAGTACAACGACACGCCCATGCCGAAGAACACGAAGGCCGGACCTGCCCAGTGGAAATAGCTGTGGGCGGCGGCGGTAACGCCCGGATCCCGCGTGAACAGCGCGACCCACAGCGACGGATCGAGCGCGATCCCGAGGCCGATCAGGCCGACCGTGAGTCCAGAGGCGGCGGCCGCGGTCCAGGCCACGCGCCGCGCGCGCTTCAGATGTCCGGCGCCGATCGCCATGCCGACCATCGGTACCGATGCGATGCCGAAGGCGAAGGTGATCGGGATCAGCAAGAATTCCAGCCGCGAGCCGATGCCGTAGCCGGCCAGCATCTCGGTGCCGAAGGTCGCGAGGATTTTTGTGAAGATCAGAATGGTGAGCACGGTCTGGAGTGGCGACAGGCAGGCCACCGCGCCCACATTGAGAATGTCCACGAACATCGCGCGCTCGAAATGGAAGGCGCGGAAGTCGAGCGGCAGCCTGCTGCGGCCGGACAAGAGGTACCAGAGCAAGAAGATCGCGGCACAGCTGAACGCGATCAGCTGGCCGCTCGCGACGCCGGGCATGCCGAATTGCTTCACGCCGAACAGGCCAAGCCCCAGCGTGCCGCCGAGTGCGACCTGGAGCAGGCTCGCCCCGATCAACGTCATCGAAGGCAGACGCATGTCGCCGGTGCCGCGGATCACCGAGGCCAGCGTATTGACGAGCCAGATCGCGACCGCGCCGGAGAACAGCACCTGCGAGTAGCCGCTGGCCTCCTCCAGCACGCGCTCGCGGCCGCCGAGCAGCGCGAAGAACGAGCGGCCGAAGATGAGCATCGTCACCGTGAAGAACAGGCCGCCGCAGAGGCCGATGATGGCGGCATGCAGCGCCAGTGTCGCGGCGCGGTCGCGATCTCCTGCGCCGAGCGCGCGGCTGATCGCGGAGGAGACGCCGCCGCCCATCGCGCCCGCGCTCATCATCTGCGTCAGCATCGCGAACGGAAACACCAGCGCGATCGCGGCGAGCGGGATGGTGCCGAGCCGACCGATATAGGACGTCTCTGCGATCGCAACCAGCGTGCTGCCGACCATCGCGATCATGTTTGGGATCGCGAGCCGCAGCAATGTCGGCAGGATCGGCGCCGTCAGCAGGTTGGCGATGGGGGAGGCGACCGGCGCAAGCGGCGGGACGGCGTCTGCAGGGGCGTCGATCGTCATGTTCACCGGGCGGAATATTAAATGATGGTCGACATATTATAGGGTGTGAGGCGGCCGGCGTAGCCCTCCGCTCACGCAGGGCTCACCAGGGCAGGCCGCATAGGTCGATCGTGCCTAGCGTCGGCGCCCGGACGATGTCGAAGACGTAGGGTGCCATGTAGTCGAAGCGGATTCGTCCCTCCGGCTGCTCGCAATAGACCTCGCCCTTGAAGGGCTGCCATCGGCGCGCCTCGTAGAACGCGAAATTGTGCGGCTCGCAGAACAACAGCGCGAAGCGCACCGCCTCGTTGGCGCGCATAGTGTGCACCGCCGCGTCGATCGCCATGGTTGCATAGCCGCGACCGCGCCGGTCCTCGCGGGTACAGACGCCTCCGATGCCGCCGACATGGACCTTCTGTCCGTTCCAGGTGACGGTCCGGAAGTAGATGCCGACATGGCAGACGAGGCCGTCGTCGGGCGTGTCGAGCAGCACGCGAAGATGAGCGTTATCCCATTTGACGTGAGCCCAAGGCTTATCCGCAACCATGTGTGGGCCCCAGATTGCCTGGTGCAGCGGCTCTGCGATCGGCCACGAGGCGTCGCCGTTCAAAATGTCGATCTCGATGCTCATGGCTCTGTCTTTCGCAAGGTCGGTCCGTGGTGCATTCGTTCTGCCATAAGCGCCTCAAAGGCAATGATATTTTGCATCACGCCACCAAGGCCGCGCGAATGTCCGCGTGCTGCGACGATTTTATGCAATCGTGCCAAGCGTTCGCATCACGCATTTTCGCAAATTGGCGGTATTTAACGACGCAGGAACCTTCTATAAGGGGTGACCGTTAGAACTCGTTCCCCACCAGTTGCGGACAAGAAGCCATGACCTTTACGCTGCCCCCTCTCCCTTACGCCTATGACGCCCTCGGCCAGTATATGTCGAAGGAGACGCTGGAATATCATCACGACAAGCATCATCAGGCCTACGTCACCAACGGCAACAACGCGCTCAAGGGGACCGAATGGGAAGGCAAATCCCTTGAAGAGATCGTCAAGGGCTCGTTCGGCAAGAACCCCGCGGTGTTCAACAATGCCGGCCAGCACTACAACCACATCCACTTCTGGAGCTGGATGAAGCCCAATGGCGGCGGCACCAAGCTGCCCGGCAAGCTCGAGAAGAAGATCAACGAGGACCTCGGCGGCTTCGATAAATTCAAGACCGACTTCCAGGCGGCCGGCGTCGGCCAGTTCGGCTCCGGCTGGTGCTGGCTCCAGGTCAAGAACGGCAAGCTCGAGATCTCCAAGACCCCGAACGGCGAGAATCCGCTGGTGCACGGCGCCACCCCGATCCTCGGCTGCGACGTCTGGGAGCACTCCTACTACATCGACTATCGCAACCGCCGTCCGGACTATCTCAAGGCGTTCGTCGAGAACCTCGTGAACTGGGAATACGTCGAGTCGCTGTTCGAGAAGGCGTAGGCATTTGGAGTCGTTCCGGGGCGCGCCAGTGCCGACCCGGAATCCATTTGTCCACTCGGGATGACGCCCGATGGATTCCGGGTTCGGCGCTGACGCGCCCCGGAATGACAGAGTAGAGAAGGGCGGTCGCATGCGCGGCCGCCTTTTTGCTGTGCGGAATTGCCCTGCGCGGTGCGCGTATCGGCCTGTGATCGTTCCGTTTGCATCGCATGGGCAGCCCCCTTAAGCAGGATGGGCATCACCCTCGATCCGACCGAGCCCGTTGTCAGAACCTTCCCCGAAAGACCCGGCGTCTGCCGAGGACGCGGACTCCGAGCCGCGGCCGGGGCGTGCGCGCAAGCCGATCGGCTGGTCGACCATCATCATCGCGGCCCTGGTGGCGGTGAGCGCGGGTCTGGTCTGGCGGCGTGACGGCACCGATGGTGTTCTCGACATTCTCACCCACGACCTCTCGCTGTTCGGCGGCATCCTGCCGCGCGTGCTCGCCGGTTGCCTGCTTGGTGCGTTCATCTCGGAAATCCTGCCGCACGAAAAAGTCTCGCGCTCGCTCGGGCCGAAATCCGGCCTGATGGGGCTTCTGATCGGCACCGCCTTCGGCGCGATCCTGCCCGGCGGTCCCTTCACCGCCTATCCGGTGGCGAGCGCGCTGCTCGCGGTCGGTGCCGATTTCGGCGCCACCATCGCCATGGTCGTGAGCTGGACCCTGATCGGCTACGGCCGGGCGGTGGCCTGGGAAATCCCGATCATGGGCACCGATTTCACGCTGTGGCGGATCGTGATCTCGCTGCCGCTGCCGGTGCTCGCCGGCGCGCTCGGCCGCTTCGTCTATGTCCGGCTCTATCCGAAGCCAATCCCGAAGGGCGACGAGACGTGAGCGCCGCGCTCCTGATCGACATCCTGTTGTGGGGCTCGGTGTTCGGCGTCGGCCTGATCGCCTTCCGCCGCAGCCCTGCCGTGTTCAAGGCTTCTCTGCGCGAAGGCTCGATGGACTTCATCAACATCGTGCCGCGGATCGCGCTGGGGGTGATCGGCTCCGGCTACATCGCCGCCATCATCCCGCAAGAGGTGATCACCGGCTGGCTCGGGCCGGACAGTGGCTGGCTTGGGGTCGCGTCTGCCGTGGTCGCCGGCGCCGCCACGCCGGGCGGGCCTGTGATCGGCTTCTCTATCGGCACGGTGGCATTGAAGTCCGGCGGCGGGGTGCCTCAGGTGGTTGCTTATGTCGTTGCCTGGGCCCTGTTCGCCTTCCAGCGGGTGATCCTGTGGGAGATCCCGTTCATGCCGGCCCGGTTCGTCTGGTTCCGTTGCGCGGTGTCGGTGCCGTTCCCGTTCGTAGCGGCCGCCATCGCCATGCTGATCGACCGGCCCTGAGCCCGGCGTGGACAGGCGCAATGTTATAATATAACGTCTTGGGATGGTTCCCGCCGCCTCTCACGCCCATCATCACGACCATTCCCACGACCACGCCCATTCGCACGGGCACGACCACACCCATGCCCATGTCCATGACGCGGCTTCGCCGCATCCGGCTCAAGCGGCGCCGTGGTCGATCCTGCGCATGACCATGGCGGGGCGCCTCGCGGCCGCGCTTACCGTCTGCGCCGTGCTCTGGGGCATGGTCTTCCTGGCGATGAGGTGACCATGGCACAGCTAGCCTTCCACAACGTCACGCTCGGCTATGACCGGCATCCGGCCGTGCACCATCTCAACGGCGAGGTCGCACCCGGTGCGCTGGTCGCCGTGATCGGCCCGAACGGCGCCGGCAAATCGACGTTGCTGCGCGGCATCGTCGGCATCCTCAAGCCGCTCGACGGCAGCATCCATCTCGGAGGCCGCGACAGCAGGGACATCGCCTACCTGCCGCAGAGCGCGGAGATCGACCGCAGCTTTCCGATCTCGGTGTTCGATTTCGTCGGCACCGGGCTGTGGCGCGGGACGGGCCTGTTCGGCGGCATCGGCAAGGCTGCGCGGCAAAAAATCCTGCGCGCGATCGCCGCCGTTGGTCTCAACGGGTTCGAGAACCGCCCGATCGGCACGCTCTCCGGCGGCCAGATGCAGCGCGTGCTGTTCGCGCGGGTGCTGCTCCAGGACGCGACCTTGATCGTGCTCGACGAGCCCTTCAACGCCATCGACAGCAAGACCACGGCCGATCTGCTCGCGCTGGTGAAGGAGTGGCACACCGAGGGCCGCACCGTGCTGGCCGCGTTGCATGACATGGAGATGGTGCGCACCCATTTCAGCGAGACGCTGGTGCTGGCGCGCGGCCCCGTGGCGTGGGGACCGACGGCCGAGGTGCTGACGCCGGAGAATTTGATGGTCGCGATGCGGATGTGCGAGGCCTTCGACGACAGTGCGGCGGCCTGCGCGGCCGACGACGGGCGTTCGCAGGCGGCGTGATCGCAAATGGCCTATGATGCGCTGATCGGTCCGTTCACCGAATTCGAGTTCATGCGGCGGGCACTCGCCGCCGTGATCGCGTTGTCGCTGGCGGGCGCGCCGATCGGCGTGTTCCTGATGCTGCGGCGGATGAGTCTCGTCGGCGACGCCATGGCGCATGCGATCCTGCCGGGCGCCGCCGTCGGCTTCCTGCTCTCCGGGCTCAACCTGTTCGCGATGACCGCCGGCGGCCTGATCGCCGGCTTTGCGGTCGCGATCCTCGCCGGTGTGGTCGCACGCTCGACCGGGCTGAAGGAGGACGCTTCGCTGGCCACCTTCTATCTGGCCTCGCTCGCGCTCGGCGTCACCATCGTTTCGATCAAGGGCACCAATATCGATCTGTTGCATGTGCTGTTCGGCAACATCCTCGCGATGGACGACCAGACGCTGCTGGTGGTGGCCTTCAACGCCACGGTGACGCTGCTCGTGCTCGCCGTGATCTACCGCCCGCTGGTGATCGAGAGCGTCGATCCCTTGTTCCTGCGCACGGTGAGCCGCGCCGGGGGACCTGCGCATCTCGCTTTCCTCGCGCTCGTCGTGATCAACCTCGTCAACGGCTTTCAGGCACTCGGCACGCTGCTTGCGGTCGGCCTCATGATCCTGCCGGCCGGCATTGCGCGGTTCTGGTCACGCGATCTCACCGCCATGATCTGCATCGCGGTCGTCGCTGCCGCCGCCTCGGGCTATGCCGGCCTCGTGCTCTCGTTCCAGACCCGTGTGCCGTCGGGCCCTGCGATCATTCTCGTGGCGACGGTGCTCTACGTGGCTTCCGTGCTGTTCGGCCGCGTCGGCGGTATCGTCCGGCAATTGTTTCCCGGCCGGCATCTGGAAGCGTGACGATGCGGCTCATCCTGCTTTGTGCGCTGTTGCTGATCGCCCCGCCACTGCACGCCACAGAGCGGCTCAACGTGGTCGCGAGCTTCTCGATCCTCGCCGATTTCGTCCGCAATGTCGGTGGTAGCAGGATCAATCTGACCACGCTGGTCGGCGCCGACAGCGATGTCCACGTCTACACGCCTGCACCGAGCGATGCGAAGCGAATCGCGGATGCAAATCTCGTCATCGTCAACGGGCTCGGCCTCGAGGGGTGGCTGCCGCGGCTCGTGCAGTCCTCGGGCAGCAAGGCGACGGTCGTGACTGCGAGCACCGGTATCACGCCCCTGAAATTGGGTTCGGCCGCCGATCCCCACGCCTGGCAGTCCATCCCCAACGCCAAGGTCTATGTCACCGACATCGCCAATGCACTCGCCGCGGCTGCCCCGGATGACGCGGAGTTCTTCCGCGCCCAGGCCAAAGCCTATTTGGAAAAGCTCGAAACCCTGGACCGCGAGGTCCGCGAGGCCGTGGCCAAGATCCCACTGGAGCGGCGCAAGGTGATCTCCACCCACGACGCCTTCGGCTATTTTTCCGCCGAATACGGTATCCAGTTCATCGCCCCCTTGGGTGTCTCCACGGAGACCGAACCCAGCGCGCGCGACATCGCCGCGATCATCGGCCAGATCAAGGCCCAGAAAATCCCGGCCGTGTTCCTGGAAAATATCAGCGACGACCGGCTGATCCGGCGGATCGCGGCCGAGACCGGGGCAAAGGTCGGCGGGACCTTGATTTCCGACGGTTTGACCGGCGAAAAGGGGCCTGCACCCACTTACATTGACATGGTCAGGCACAATATAAAGGCGCTGACCAGCGCGCTTGACCACTAGGGCAGGGGCCATCCCGCCTCGCGTCGCGCGAAAAGCCTTAAAGTCCGGAGTTGTTATGTCTGAAGCGACTGCCCCAAAAATTCCCGTGACCGTACTGACCGGCTATCTCGGCGCCGGCAAGACCACGCTTTTGAACCGCATCCTGTCGGAGAACCACGGCAAGAAATACGCCGTCATCGTCAACGAATTCGGCGAAATCGGCATCGACAACGACCTCATCATCGGCGCCGATGAGGAAGTGTTCGAGATGAACAACGGCTGCATCTGCTGCACCGTGCGCGGCGACCTCGTCCGCATCATGGACGGCCTGATGAAACGCAAGGGCAAGTTCGACGCCATCATCGTCGAGACCACCGGTCTTGCCGATCCGGCGCCCGTCGCCCAGACCTTCTTCGTCGATGAGGACGTGCAGAAGAACGCGCGGCTCGACGCGGTGGTCACGGTGGCCGACGCCAAGTGGCTGTCCGACCGGTTGAAGGACGCGCCAGAGGCCAAGAACCAGATCGCCTTTGCCGACGTGATCGTGCTGAACAAGACCGACCTCGTCAACAAGGGCGAGCTCGCCGAGGTCGAGGCCCGCATCCGCGGCATCAACCCCTATGCGAAACTCCACCGCACCGAGCGCTGCTCGGTGGCGCTGGCGGACGTGCTCGACCGCGGTGCCTTCGATCTCGACCGCATCCTCGACATCGAACCGGATTTCCTGGAGGCCGACGATCACGACCATGATCATCACCACCATGACGGCCACGACCATCACCACCACCATGATCACGGCCATGGCCTGAAGCACTATCACGACGAGGACATGCAATCGCTAGCGCTCAAGACCGACAAGCCGCTCGATCCCAACGTGTTCATGCCCTGGCTCCAGAACCTGGTGCAGATCGAGGGCGGCAAGATCCTGCGCTCCAAGGGCATCCTCGCCTTCCACGACGATGACGACCGCTACGTCTTCCAGGGCGTCCACATGATGCTGGAGGGCGACCACCAGCGGAAGTGGAAGGAGGGCGAGCCGCGCGAGAGCCGCCTCATCTTCATCGGCCGCGAACTGCCGGAAGAAGCCATCCGCAAGGGTTTTGAGAGCTGCATCGTCTCGTGATGAAAGAGTTTACGCCGGCTCCCGACTCCGCCTCGATCGTCTCCGTCACCGACCGCGTCAAGCCGGTCGCGCTCGGCGTGGCCGTGACGTCAGTGCATTTCCTCGCCGATCGGGCCGCCTTCGTCGGCGGCGAGGAGAATGTCGCGTTGGTCGATGCCAAGGGCGAGATCAGCAAGGTCGCCGTGCACAGCGGCGGCATCCTCTCGACCGCCTCCGACGGCAAGCGCCTCGTCATGGGCGGCGACGACGGCAAGGTCGTGTCGCTCGATGCCAAGGGCGAGGTGACTCTACTCGCCACCGATCCGAAGCGGCGCTGGATCGACGCGGTGGCGCTGCATCCAGATGGCGCCTTCGCCTGGTCGGCCGGCAAGACGGCGACCGTCAAGAGCGGCAAGACCGAGGAGAAGTCGATCGAGGTGCCCTCGACCGTCGGTGGGCTTGCCTTCGCACCAAAAGGCCTCCGGCTCGCGATCGCGCATTACAACGGCGCGACGCTGTGGTTTCCCAACATGGCTGCCACAGCCGAATTCCTGCCCTGGGCCGGCTCGCATCTCGGCGTCACTTTCAGCCCGGACAACAAGTTCCTGGTCACTGCGATGCACGAGGCGGCGCTGCATGGCTGGCGGCTCGCCGACAACAGGCACATGCGCATGACCGGTTATCCCGGCCGCGTCCGCTCGATGTCCTGGAGCGCCGGCGGCAAGGCGCTGGCGACCTCGGGCGCCGACACCGTGATCCTGTGGCCGTTCGCCGGCAAGGACGGTCCGATGGGCAAGGAGCCCGCGATGCTCGCGCCGCTGCAAGCGCGCGTCGCGGTGGTGGCCTGCCACCCCAAGAACGACATCCTTGCCGCCGGCTACAGCGACGGCACCGTGCTGATGGTGCGGCTGGAGGACGGCGCGGAGATCCTGGTCCGCCGCAACGGCACCCCGCCGGTCGCCGGACTCGCCTGGAACGCCAAGGGCACGCTGCTGGCGTTCGCGGATGAAAATGGGGACGGCGGCCTGCTGGAGCTTTAATCTGTCATGGTTCCCGCCGTATAGGGGGCCATGCGGCGACCTTCCAGCTTGCCGATTTTGCGGACACGCTGATCAGCCTGTTGACGGCCTTCGTGCTGGGGACGCTGATCGGCGCCGAGCGACAGTACCGCCAGCGCACGGCGGGCCTGCGTACCAATGTGCTGGTCGCGGTCGGCGCCGCCGCCTTTGTCGATCTCGCCATGCATCTGACCGGCGCCGACGGCGCGGTGCGGGTGATCTCCTATGTCGTCTCCGGCATCGGCTTCCTCGGCGCCGGTGTCATCATGAAGCAGGGCATGGACGTGCGCGGGCTCAATACGGCCGCGACGCTATGGGCCTCGGCCGCCGTCGGCTCCTGTGCCGGCGCCGACATGGTCGCGCAGGCGGCGGCGCTGACCGTGTTCGTCATTGCCGGCAACACGCTGCTGCGCCCGCTGGTCAATGCCATCAACCGCATTCCGCTGAATGAGCGTGCACTGGAGGCGACCTACTATTTCAAGCTGACGGTCGCGGCCGACGCTCTGCCTGACATGCGCGACCGCCTCGTCGAGAGGTTGGAAGCCGCGAAATATTCGGTCGCTGATATCGATGTGGCCGAGATCGGCGACGACATCCTGGAGATCGTCGCAAAGCTGGTTGCGACCGCGGTCGATCCGAACGAGCTGAACGCGGTGGCGACGGATCTCCAGCATCTTCCAGGCGTGCGCCACGCCACCTGGGAAGTCAGCACCACGGATTGAGCGCGGCGTTCTGGCGCGCCGGCGTGCGGTTCCCACCTTGCCAGGCTCGGAACCCGCGCGCGGCCATTTCGTTGATTCCGCGGACAAATGCGGTGATCGACATGACAGGCTATGACAAGCGCAGACTGAAACTCGACCTGATAATCGCCTCTTCGCTGTTCGCAGCGGGCGTCGTGGTATCGGGCCTGTCGCTGGCGCAGATTCGCGCCGAGAGCCGGATGCAGATGGCGCAGGCAACGCCACCGCTCCAGGGCACCCCGTCCGACGATCAGAGCAAGACGCCCGCGGAGTCCAAGCCCGGCGGTGATCGCCCGACTACGCCGGCCCCCGAGCCCGCACGGCCCGATTCCCAGACGCAGGGCGCGGCGACCAAGCCCACGCTGCCGCCCGCTCCAGCCGAGAAGGTCGCGCCGCCGATTGAGAAGAAGTAGCTGTGCGGCCGTGCTGATCGTCACATACTCGGTGTCATCCCCCGCGAAGGCGGGGGATCCAGTATTCCAGAGAAGGAGCGTGGATACGGAGAGGCCGCGGCGTACTGGATGCCCCGGCCAAACCGGGGCATGACAGTGTACTCGGGGCGAACCGCCCTCACCGCACCAGAATATTCCGGAACTGCCAGGGATCGCTCGTATCGATATCTTCCGGGAACAGTCCCGGGCGATCCATCAGCGGCGTCCAGTCGGTGTAGAAACCCTTCACCGGGCCGAGATAGGGCAGCTGGATTTCCAAGAGACGATCGAAATCCATCTCGTCGGCTTCGACGATGCCTTCGTTCGGGTTCTCCAGCGCCCACACCATGCCGCCGAGCACGGCGGAGGTCACTTGCAGGCCGGTGGCGTTCTGGTAGGGCGCGAGCTTGCGGGTCTCTTCGATGGAGAGCTGCGAGCCGTACCAGTAGGCATTGTTGTCGTGGCCGAACAGCAGCACGCCGAGCTCGTCGATGCCATCGACGATTTCGTTCTCATCGAGGATGTGGTGCTTGTCCTGCATCTTCGCCGCGCGGCCGAACATTTCATGCAGCGACAGCACAGCATCGTCGGCCGGGTGATAGGCATAATGGCAGGTCGGCCGGTAGATCGCCGTGCCCGATGCGTCACGCACCGTGAAGTAATCGGCAATCGAGATCGACTCGTTGTGGGTAACGAGGAAGCCATATTGCGCGCCACGGGTCGGGCACCAGGTGCGCACGCGCGTGTTGGCGCCGGGCTGCATCAGATAGATGGCGGCGCCGCAGCCGGCTTCGTGGGTCCGCGCATTCTCGGGCATCCACTTTTCATGGGTGCCCCAACCGAGTTCTGAGGGCTGCACGCCTTCCGACAGGAAGCCTTCCACCGACCAGGTGTTGACGAAGACGTCGGGCTCCTTCGGCTTCTTGGAGCGCTGGGTGTCGCGTTCGGCGATGTGGATGCCCTTGACGCCGGCCTGCCGCATCAGGTCCGCCCATTCGGCTTTGGTCTTCGGCTTGGGGGCATTGAGCTTCAGATCCGCGGCGACATTGAGCAGCGCCTGCTTGACGAAAAAGGAGACCATGCCGGGATTGGCGCCACAGCAGGAGACGGCCGTCGTCGAGCCTGCGGGGCGCGCCTTCTTGGCGGCCAGCGTCACTTCGCGAAGAGCGTAATTGGAGCGCGCTTCCGGGCCCTTCGAAGCGTCGAAATAGAAGCCGAGCCAGGGCTCGTTGACCGTGTCGATGTAGAGCGCGCCAAGTTCGTTGCAGAGCTCCATGATGTCGGTGGAGCCGGTATCGACCGAGAGATTGACGCAAAAGCCCTGGCCGCCGCCTTCGGTGAGCAGCGGGGTCAGCAAGTCCCGATAATTGTCCTTGGTCACGCCCTTCTGGATGAAGCGGACATTGTGCTTCTCGCAATGCGCCTTGCGGCCCTCATCCTTGGGATCGATCACGGTGACGCGCGACTTGTCGTAATCGAGATGCCGCTCGATCAGCGGCAACGTGCCTTTGCCGATGGAGCCGAAGCCGACCATGACGATGGGACCGGTGATCTTCGCGTAGATCTGCGAGGCGGGACTCATGGGATGGTTTCTCCGGAACGTGCTGGCAGACAATGGGTGAGGGGTGGATCAGGCGCTACGCCGCTTGGCGGTGACTTCGATCTCGACCTTCATCTCGGGCTTGTAGAGCGCCGAGACGGCGAGAAGCGTTGCGGCCGGGCGTATGTCGCCGAGGACTTCGCCGCAGACGGCGAAATGCGCGTCGGCATCTTTGATGTCGGTGAGGTAGTAGGTCACGCGGACGATGTCTGCCATCTCGAAACCGCCCTCCTTCAGGGCGGCTTCGATGGTCTTGAAGCAGTTGCGTGACTGGCTCGTGACATCGGCCGGCATTGTCATGGTGGTGTAGTCATAGCCCGTGGTTCCCGCGACGAAGGCGAACTCGCCGTCGATCACGGCGCGGCTGTAGCCGGCGGTCTTCTCGAACGGGGAGCCAGTGGAAATCAGGCGACGGGACATGCTCTCGGACCTCGACTGAAGGGGGATGTTTTGCGGGGTTAAAGGGGGTTTCTCGGGCTCGCGCAACCCCAAAGGAACAGGCATCAAGTCAGGCGCAGCCGGGTATGGCCGCTGGATGCGGCTTCGGTCGTTGCCATCATGGCAATCTCTTAGGCCGCGTGCGCCTGGAGAGCGCGAACCGCCCTCCGTTTGGGCAGAGCCGCTCCGGTCGGAACGATCATCCCTTCGGCGCGGTCGAGCGCGCCTTCCGCGAACTCGATCGCCAGCAGCCGGTCGCGCTCGAATGGGCCGGGCAGCGACAGCGCACCGGTCTTGTCGGCCGAGAAGCCGAAGCGGGCGTAGTAGGGGGCATCGCCGAGCAGGATCACCGCAGCATGCCCGCGCGCCCGGGCGGCGGCCAGCGCTTGATGCATCAGCGCGGCGCCGATCCCGAGCTCGCGGCAGGCAGGGTCGACCGCCAGCGGTCCGAGGACCAGAGCGGGCCTGCCTCCGGCGCTGACGTGCCACAGCCGCACGGTTCCCACGAGCTGTCCCTCGCGCACGGCCGACAGGGCAAGGCCTGCGGCAGGCGCGCGTCCGTCGCGCAGGCGCTGGCAGGTCCGGCCATGGCGGTTCTCGCCAAAGCAGGCATCGAGCAGCGCTTCACGCATCGCGACGTCGCCAGCGCGCTCGCTGCGGATCGCAAACGGAGCGGCTTTCGAGGTGAGGGCGATCTGTGGCTTCCGAGGAGCAGTCATGGCGCGTCAGTCCCCGCTTGAACCGACGTGAGCGAGCGCGCCGGTCCAAGACGTCGTCAGAAATCGAAATGTGAGGGAGGAGCCGGCTCGGCCGGCTCCCGGGTTCGTCAGGCCTCGAAAGAGAGGCGGATCAGATGTGGTAGGTCTTCAGCGGTGGGATGCCGTTGAACGCCACCGACGAGTAGGTCGACGTGTAGGCCCCGGTGCCCTCGATCAGCACCTTGTCGCCGATCTCGAGCGTCACAGGGAGCGGATACGGGGTCTTCTCGTACAGCACGTCGGCGCTGTCGCAGGTCGGCCCTGCAAGCACGCACGGCGTCATGTCCGCGCCGTCGTGACAGGTGCGGATGGCGTACCGGATCGACTCGTCCATGGTCTCGGCGAGGCCGCCGAACTTGCCGATGTCCAGGTATACCCAGCGCACTTCGTCCTCGTCGCTCTTCTTCGAGATGAGCACGACCTCGGATTCGATGATGCCGGCGTTGCCCACCATGCCGCGGCCCGGCTCGATGATGGTCTCCGGGATCTGGTTGCCGAAGTGCTTGCGCAGCGCGCGGAAGATCGACCGGCCGTAGGTGACGACCGGCGGCACGTCCTTCAGGTACTTGGTCGGGAAGCCGCCGCCCATGTTGACCATGGACAGGTTGATGCCGCGCTCGGCGCAGTCGCGGAACACCTGCGAGGCCATCGCCAGCGCACGGTCCCACGCCTTCACCTTGCGCTGCTGCGAGCCGACATGGAAGGAGATGCCGTACGGCTCCAAGCGGAGGCGCTTGGCGAGGTCGAGCACCTCGACCGCCATCTCCGGGTCGCAGCCGAACTTGCGCGACAGCGGCCATTCGGCGCCGGCGCAGTCATAGAGGATGCGGCAAAACACCTTTGCGCCGGGGGCGGCACGGGCGACCTTCTCGACCTCGGCGGCGCAGTCCACGGCGAACAGCCGAATGCCGAGCGCGAAGGCGCGCGCGATGTCGCGCTCCTTCTTGATCGTGTTGCCGAAGGAGATGCGATCCGGCGTCGCACCCGCGGCCAGCGCCATCTCGATCTCGGCGACGGTCGCGGTGTCGAAGCAGGAGCCCATGGAGGCGAGCAGGGCCAGCACTTCCGGCGCCGGGTTCGCCTTGACGGCGTAGAACACGCGGCTGTCGGGCAGCGCCTTGGCGAAGCTCTGGTAATTGTCGCGCACGACCTCGAGGTCGACGACGAGGCACGGCTCGGTGTCGAGGCCATCCTTGCGGCGATTGCGCAGGAATTCCTGGATACGTTCGGTCATAGCACTCTCCAACGGTCCCAGCGACGGGAGCCGTATCAACGTGATGTCTGATGAGAGTGCTTCGGCCACATCGCGCGATGGAGGCGCGTTGAGGCCAAACGACTCAAACCAGACTGTGCTGCCGTGGATTGGTTGGGAGAGATTCCCGCCCGCTCACCTGGCAATGAAGGACAAGCCTTTTCAGTAGCCCGCGCCGGCGTTGGACTGCCGGTAGAGACCAAAAAAGCCCGATCCGTCGTTGCTTTAAGTCGCGTCCCCCGTTGAGAGCGGGGTGCGCCGGTTCGCCTCCGGCTGCCAGTCACGGTTGCAAAGAGCGAAGTCACCTTCGACATGGCATCTCTTTGAGAGAGATGCTGGGCGCTCCGGGTTTGCTTCGGTCGCTCGACTTTTCAGTCCTCGACTTCCGCACTTCCGAAGAGCCCCTCGGCTTCTTCACCCCTTGGCGGCTGTCCGGCCTCTTGTCCGGATACCTACCGACTGACACACGACCACAGGCACGTGCGAAATTGGGCAAATCCGCACATAAGCGTTTTGACTCTGCTTCGCAAGAATTTTTTTAGGCTGAGAACAGAATTGCCTAACACCTGCTTGCGCAGTGTTGCGCGAGCGACGTGGAAGATGAACGCGCGTTAAGTTTTTCTGCGCAGCGCGCGTGTCTCGCGCGCGACGACGCGTCAGCGGCGCTTCGTGAACGGCTCGACGCGCTGAGCTCCGCGGATGAACGCGGTCATCACGAGCACGCCGAGTGTGAACAGCACGGCCTGAAGGATGTGCGCGCCCTGATCGCCGAGCCCGAACAGGATCGCGAGCGCCCAGCCGCCGGCAAACGCCGCGCCGAACACCTCCGCGCCAATCAGGATGGCGGCGCTGATGACGGTGATGACGCTCGGCCAGGCGATCTGGCGGGAAGAGGAGGCAGGCGCGTTCATGAGCTCAGGGATCCCGTGTCTTCGAGGGCCGCAATCTCCCCGAAAAGGCGGCCGGGAGCAAGGGCAAACGGCCCAAAAAAGCCCCATCGCGTGCTATAGCTGGCTGCAACAAATCGGCTCAAAAATCGGGACTTGTGATGTCAGAACTGCGCCAAACTACGGACGCCGAGACCAACCCGCTGCTGAGGGCCTGGGTGACGCCGTTCGCGACCCCGCCTTTCGACGAGATCAAGCCGGAGCACTTCCTCCCGGCCTACGAGCAGGCCTTCGCCGATCACTCCGCCGAGATCGCGGCGATCACCAACGATCCGGCCGCGCCCGACTTCGCCAACACCATCACGGCGCTGGAGCGCTCGGGCAAGCTCTTGAGCAAGGTCGCGGCGGTCTTCTACGACCTCGTCTCGGCGCATTCCAACCCGGCCATCCTGGAGATCGACAAGGAGGTCTCCTTGCGGATGGCACGGCACTGGAATCCGATCATGATGAACGCCGTGCTGTTTGGCCGCATCGCCCAGCTGCACGAGAACCGCGCCAATCTCGGTCTCACGCCCGAGCAGCTGCGCCTGTTGGAGCGCACCTACACCCGCTTCCACCGTTCCGGTGCCGGCCTCTCCGACGAGGCCAAGACGCGGATGGCGGAGATCAACGAGAGGCTCGCCCAGCTCGGCACCAGCTTTAGCCATCACCTGCTCGGCGACGAGCAGGACTGGGTCCTGGAGCTCGGGGAGGCCGACCGCCAGGGCCTGCCAGAGAGCTTCGTCGCCGGTGCCAAGGCTGCGGCAGAAGAGCGCGGCATGGAAGGCAAGGCCATCGTCACGCTGTCGCGCTCCTCGGTCGAACAGTTCCTGAAGAGCTCGGCGCGGCGCGACCTGCGCGAGAAGGTCTACAAGGCCTTCACTGCGCGGGGCGACAACGGCAACGCCAACGACAACAACGCAACCATCGTCGAGATCCTGAAGCTGCGCGAAGAGAGCGCCAAGCTCCTGGGCTACCCGACCTTCGCCGCCTACCGGCTCGAAGATTCCATGGCCAAGACGCCGGAAGCGGTGCGGGGCCTTCTGGAACGAGTCTGGAAGCCGGCGAGGGCGCGCGCGCTCGCCGACCGCGACGACATGCAGGCGCTGATCGCGGAAGAGGGCGGCAATTTCAAGCTCGCCCCCTGGGACTGGCGCTTCTACGCCGAAAAGCTGCGCCTTCAGCGCGCCAATTTCGACGACGCGGCGATCAAGCCATATCTTTCGCTCGACCACATGATCGCCGCCGCCTTCGACTGCGCCACGCGCCTGTTCGGCATCACTTTCGAGGAGCGCAAGGACGTTCCGGTCTGGCACCCGGACGTCCGGGTCTGGGAGGTGAAGGGCGGGGACGGCAAGCACAAGGCGCTGTTCTATGGCGACTACTTCGCCCGGCCCTCGAAGCGCTCCGGCGCCTGGATGACCTCGCTGCGCGACCAGCAGAAGCTCGACGGCGACGTCGCGCCGCTGGTTCTCAATATCTGCAATTTTGCCAAGGGAGCCGGGGGCGAGCCTTCGCTGCTGTCGCCCGACGACGCCCGCACCCTGTTCCACGAGTTCGGCCACGGCCTGCACGGCATGCTCTCCAACGTCACCTATCCCTCGTTGTCGGGCACGTCCGTGTTCACCGACTTCGTCGAGCTGCCGTCCCAGCTCTACGAGCACTGGCAGGAACGGCCCGAGGTGCTGCAAAAGTTCGCCCGCCACTACCAGACCGGCGAGCCGCTGCCGGACGACCTCCTGCAACGCTTCCTTGCCGCGCGAAAATTCAACCAGGGTTTTGCCACGGTCGAGTTCGTCTCCTCGGCGCTGGTCGATCTCGAATTCCACACCCAGCCGGCTTCCGCCGCGCAGGACGTGCGCGCCTTCGAGAGACAAGAGCTGGAGAAGATCGGCATGCCCGAGGAAATTTCGCTACGTCACCGTCCCACGCAATTCGGCCACATCTTCACCGGCGATCATTATGCTGCCGGCTACTACAGCTACATGTGGTCGGAGGTGATGGACGCCGACGCCTTCGGCGCGTTCGAGGAGGCCGGCGACATCTTCGATCCTGCGGTCGCCAAGCGCCTGCACGACGACATCTACGCCTCGGGCGGATCGGTCGATCCGGAGGCCGCCTATGAGGCCTTCCGCGGCCGCCCGCCGGAGCCCGACGCGCTGCTGCGCCGCCGCGGCCTGCTCGACGACGCCAAGGCGGCCTGATGAGCATGCGCGGGCTGTTCGGCTTCCTGCTCGCCGCCGCAATGACGTTCGTGGCGGGCGCGGCGAGCGCGCATCCGCATGTCTGGATCACCGCGACCAGCGAGCTGCTCTATGCCGCCGACGGCAGCATCACCGGCGTGCGCCACGCCTGGACGTTCGACGACATGTTCTCGGCCTATGCGGTGCAGGGGCTCGAGAGCAAGACCAAGGGCGCCTATACGCGCGAGGAGCTCGGGCCGCTGGCGCAGACCAATGTCGAGTCGCTTAGGGAATACGCCTACTTCACCTTTGCGCGAGCCGACGGCAAGAAGGAGCGTTTCCAGGAGCCGGTCGACTACTTCCTTGATTACAAGGATACGGTGCTGACCCTCCACTTCACGCTGCCGCTGAAGGCCCCGGTCAAGCCCAAGCAGCTGGTGCTCGAAGTGTTCGACCGCTCCTTCTTCATCGACTTCCAGATGGCCAAGGACAATCCGGTGAAGCTGGTCGGCGCTCCCGCGGGCTGCCAGATGAAGCTCGAGCGGCCGAACGACGGCACCGCGAGCGCGCAGAAGCTCAATGAGCAGACCTTCCTGAATGGCGAAAATTCGAATTTCGGCATGATGTTCGCCAACAAGATCACGGTGGATTGCCCTTGAAACCGCAACTCTCCCGGTTCGCGCGCGGGCTTCTCACCTGCGTTGCCGCTCTGCTGGTCGTGTCCGTGGCCGACGCCGCGCTCCACGATCTTCTCGCGCAAAACCCGTTCGGCGCGCCGCGGCCGGCGCAGGCCGCCGAACCGGAGGCCAGCGGCCTCATCGGCTGGCTGCTGAGTAAACAGTCGGAATTCTATCGCCAGATGTCGGCGACCATCCGGGCGGCGAAGTCCGACGGATCGGCGGTGTGGACGCTGCTGTTCATCTCCTTTGCCTATGGCATCTTCCACGCCGCTGGCCCCGGCCATGGCAAGGCGGTGATCGCCTCCTATCTCGTTGCCAACCGCGAAACCGCGCGGCGCGGCATTGTGCTGTCGTTCGCTTCGGCGCTGATGCAGTCGCTCGTGGCGATCCTGATCGTCGGCGTGTCGGCCTGGCTGCTGAATGCGACGGCCAAGACCATGTGCAAGGCGGAAGGCGCGATCGAGATCGCGAGCTATGGCCTGATTGGACTGTTCGGGCTGAGGCTGGTCTGGGTCAAGGGCGGTGCGTTCATCCGCGCGCTCCAGGCCGCCCACCCGGTGCCGGCGATCGCCGGCGTGCCGCACGACCACCATGATCACGATCATCACCATCATCATGATGCCCACAACCATCATGGCCACGCTCATCACCACCACGATCACGGTCACGCCCATCACCATGGGCACGACCACGTCCATGACGAGCATTGCGGCCATTCCCATGGTCCCACCCCGAGCGAGCTCGCCGGCCCCGGCGGCTGGCGGCGCGGATTCGCCGCGATCCTGACCGTCGGCATCCGCCCCTGCTCGGGAGCGATCCTGGTGCTGGTGTTCGCGCTGGCACAGGGCCTGTTCTGGGCCGGCATCGCCGCGACCTTCCTGATGGGATTGGGCACCGCGATCACGGTCGCGGCCATCGCAATCGTCGCCGTCTCCGCCAAGGACATCGCCGCCCGCCTCAGCGCCGGGCGCGACGGCGGTGGCGCGCTGTTCATGCGCGGCATCGAATTCGGCGCCGCCGGCCTGGTATTGCTGTTCGGTGTCGGCCTGCTGTTCGGCTACATCGCCGCCGAACGGACGACGTGCTTTTGAGCTTTTTCCCCCTCTCCCCTTGCGGGAGAGGGTGGCTCGCCGCGTAGCGGCGAGATGGGTGAGGGGTCTGTCTCCTCACGAGCAGTCTTGCGAATGGGATAGAACCCCTCATCCGGCGCTTCGCGCCACCTTCTCCCGCAAGGGGAGAAGGAAGAAAGTCACACCGGCAGAAACCGCTTCAAGACCGGCATGAAGAAGATCCCGAGATTGATCGCAAAGCCGATGCTCCAGAGGATCGAGCGCAGCGTCGGCCGGTTGCCGAGATAGGTCAGCACATAGGCGATCCGCACGATCAGGAACAGCGCCGCGAGCTCATCGATCAGCCGCTGCGGCGAGTCCCTGTATTCGGCGAGCAGCACCGCGAAGGCGAAGAACGGAAAGGTCTCGATGCCGTTCTGGTGCGCACCGAGCGCACGCTGCGCGATGGCATCCGCATAGAAGGCGGGGTCGCGCGGCCGGGAATTGTCGAACGTGCGAAACCTGATCCATTTGATCGAGGCGATCGTCGAGAGATAAAGCAGCAGCGCTCCCAGGACGCACCATTCCGCGAGTGTCATCTTCCCTCCCGTGGGTAGCGACCCTAGCGAAACCGGCCTCATCTTGACAAGTTCAGACCAACGCGCGAGGCACAGAGCCATGACCAGCGTCGTCCCCGTCGAAAGCGCGAAACCGGCCGCCCAATCCGCCCTGCCGCGCGTCGGCGTACTCCTGATCAATCTCGGCACGCCCGACACGGCCGATGCGCCCGGCGTGCGGGTCTATCTGAAGGAGTTCCTCTCGGATGCCCGCGTCATCGAGGACCAGGGCCTGGTCTGGAAGCTGGTGCTGAACGGGATCATCCTGCGCAGCCGTCCCCGCACCAAGGCGCTGGACTACCGCAAGATCTGGAACAATGAGCGCAACGAGTCGCCGCTGAAGACCATCACGCGCTCGCAAGCCGATAAGCTCGCGGTCGCGCTGTCGGATCGCGGTCATGTGGTCGTGGACTGGGCGATGCGCTACGGCAATCCCTCGATCAAAGCGGGCATCGATGCGCTGATCGCGAAGGGCTGCGAGCGCATCCTCGCCGTGCCGCTCTATCCGCAATATTCCGCCTCGACCTCGGCGACCGTCTGCGACGAGGTGTTCCGCGTGCTCGCCGGCCTACGCAACCAGCCGACTTTGCGGGTGACGCCGCCTTATTACGAGGATGCGACCTATATCGAGGCGCTCGCGACCTCGATCGAGACGCATCTGGCGAGCCTGCCGTTCAAGCCGGAGTTGATCGTCGCCTCCTTCCACGGCATGCCGAAATCCTATGTCGACAAGGGCGATCCCTATCAGCAGCACTGTATCGCCACGACGGAGGCGCTGCGCCGCCGGCTCGGCATGGACGAGACAAAGCTGCTGCTGACCTTCCAGTCGCGTTTCGGCAATGACGAGTGGCTTCAGCCGTATACGGACAAAACCATGGAGCGTCTGGCGAAAGACGGCGTGCGCCGCATCGCGGTGGTGACGCCGGGCTTTTCCGCCGACTGTCTGGAGACGCTGGAGGAGATCGCGCAGGAGAACGCCGAGATCTTCAAGCACAATGGCGGTGAGCAGTTTTCCGTGATCCCCTGCCTCAACAATAGCGAGCCTGGCATGGACGTGATCCGCGCTCTCGTGCTGCGCGAGCTTCAGGGCTGGATTTGATGGTGTGCCCCATGAATCGCCGCGAGCTCCTGGCGCTTCTTGGGATGATCGCGGCACTGCCGGCCTCAGTGCAGGCGCAGCAGCCGGATGCGACGCGCCGGCTCGGCGTGCTCTCGGTCACCGTCGCCGAGGATGCGATCGGGCAGGCGCGCAGTACCATCCTGGTCGAGGCGCTCGCCGGCCATGGCTGGAAGGAGCGCGATAATCTGCGGATCGACTGGCGCAGCGGCGGCGGCGACCGGGCGCGGATTGCGCGCCTTGCGGACGAACTGGTCGCACTCAAGCCCGACATCCTGCTCGCGGTCGGCACGCCCTCGGTGGAGGAGCTGCGCCAGCGCACCGCGACGATCCCGATCGTGTTCGCCGTCGTCACCGATCCCGTCAGTCAGGGTTTTGTCAAAAACCTCGCGCATCCCGGCGGCAACATCACCGGCTTCACCGATTACGACGGCCCGCTCGCCGGCAAATGGCTGGAGATGCTGACGCAGGTCACGCCGCCCGTCCGCCGCGTCTTCGTCGTCTACAACCCCGCCACCGCGCCGTTCGCGCCCCTGATGCTGCGCACCATCGAAGAGGCTGCGCGGACGCTCCATGTGACCATCGAGCCCACGCCGGTGAACGACGCCGGCTCGATCGCCGCACTGGCCTCGCGGAAGGACGGCGGCCTCTTGGTCCTGCCGGACTTCTTCACCATGGCCAACCGCGCAGATCTGCTTGCGGCGATCGCGGAGGCGCGCGTGCCCGCGGTGTTCTGGAGCCGCACCTTCGTCGAGGAGGGCGGGCTGATGTCCTACAGCACCGACAGCGCCGAGCAGCTGCGCCGCGCGGCTTCCTATATCGATCGTATCCTCAACGGAGCGCCGGCGGCCGATCTGCCGGTACAGAATCCCACCAAGTTCGAGCTGACGATCAATCTGAAGACTGCCAAAGCGCTTGGCGTCACGCTTCCGGCCGGCCTGCTCGCAATCGCGGACGACGTCATCGAGTGAAGCCGTCCGCGGCGGATGGCATGGCCGGATGTGTTAATATTTGTCGGTAGGTCTGCGCCGCTCGCTTTCAAGAGCCTTCCGCAAATACATATCGTGAGCATTCCCTCTCCGCGTGTCTTGTGCAGAATCGCGCTGATGCCGACGTTACTTGCGACCGCTGAACCGCTAGGGTCTTGATCCCGACCAATGACAGCGCGGGAAAGGACTTTTTCCTGCCTTGGAGGACATATGAGCGGTTTCGACATTTTCGCGATTGTTCTGGTTTTGCTCGTCATCGTCACGCTGGTGGCCGGCGTGAAGACGGTGCCGCAGGGCTATGACTGGACCATCGAGCGGTTCGGCAAATACACCCAGACCTTGAGCCCCGGGCTCAATCTGATCGTGCCCTATTTCGACCGCGTCGGGCGCAAGATCAACATGATGGAGCAGGTGATCGACATTCCCGAGCAGGAGGTGATCACCAAGGACAACGCCACCGTGACGGTGGACGGCGTCGCCTTCTACCAGGTGTTCGATGCCGCCAAGGCGAGCTACGAAGTCGCCAACCTCAACCAGGCGATCACGGTCCTGACCATGACCAACATCCGCTCGGTGATGGGCTCGATGGATCTCGACCAGGTGCTATCGCATCGCGACGAGATCAACGAGCGCCTGCTCCGCGTCGTCGACGCCGCGGTCTCGCCCTGGGGCGTCAAGGTCAACCGCATCGAGATCAAGGACATCGTGCCGCCGGCCGATCTCGTCGAAGCCATGGGCCGGCAGATGAAGGCCGAGCGCGTCAAGCGCGCTGACATCCTCGCCGCCGAAGGCCAGCGCCAATCGGAAATCCTGCGCGCCGAGGGTGCCAAGCAGGGCCAGATCCTGCAGGCCGAAGGCCGGCGCGAGGCCGCCTTCCGCGATGCCGAGGCGCGCGAGCGTCTGGCCGAAGCCGAGGCCAAGGCGACGCAGGCGGTGTCGGAAGCCATCTCCAAGGGCGACGTTGCCGCGTTGAACTATTTCATCGCCGACAAATATATCAAGGCGTTCGGCCAGTTCGCGGAGGCGCCGAACCAGAAGATCATCATGCTGCCGGTGGAAGCCACCAGCATGCTGGGCTCGCTCGCCGGCATCGGCGAGATCGCCAAGGCGACGTTCGGCGAGAGTGCCGCGTCCGCCGCCGCCGCTCGCCGTCCCGGCTCAGTGCCGCCGACCGGCGGCACGCCGCCGGCGGTGCCCCCGCGGCAGGGGTAAAGCGCATGCCTCGGAAAAGTGGACACCGGTTTTCCGACAAGGGCATGCGCCAAAATAAAGAGGTCGTGTCATGACCAACATGTTCGCATCGCTCGGCACCTGGAATTGGCTGATCTTCGGCTTCATCCTGATGGCACTGGAGGTGCTGGCGCCCGGCGTGTTTCTGTTTTGGCTTGGCCTCGCCGCGCTGCTGGTCGGCCTGATCTCATTCGCTGTCGCCGTGTCCTGGCAGATCCAGTTCGTGATGTTCGCGGTCTTCGCTGTCGCCGCCGTACCGTTGTGGCGCCGCCTCGCCCGGCCGAAGCCGGACGCAAGCACGAGCCCGTTCCTGAACAAGCGCACCGAGGCGCTGTTAGGGCGCGAGTTCACGCTGGAGAAGCCGATCATCGACGGCAGCGGCACCGTGCGTATCGGTGACACGGTGTGGCGTGTTGCCGGCCCGGATACACCGGCGGGGACAAGGGTGAAGGTGGTGCAGGTGGACGGCGCGAATTTGACGGTGGCAGCGGCGTGAGATTCTTCGCCTCTCCCCGCTTGCGGGGAGAGGCCGGATTGCATCGCAGATGCAATCCGGGTGAGGGGGAGCCTCCGCGAGTCTTCACTGCTTCCGTCCGCGCGGAGGCTCCCCCTCACCCCGACCCTCTCCCCGCAAGCGGGGAGAGGGAGAAGAGCCTTTCCACCTCTCCGCAAACCGGTGCAGCGGCATGAACGTCTCGCACAATTCTCGCCCTAGCGGCGTCAGCCCGTAGCCTCCGGCCTCGCCCAACTCCACGAATCCTGCCTCGCGCAGCTCCGTTAGCCGCGCCTGCAGCACCGTCGGCGAAGCTTCGTCGCAGGCGGAGCGCAAGCCGCGGGAGGTGAGGGGCTCGCCGCGCAACTCCCACAGGATTCGCAGGCTCCAGCGCCGCCCCAGGAGGTCGAGCAGCGCCATGATCGGCCGCCCGGTGCGCGAGCCGCGCACGCTGCGCGATCTGGTAGTGGCCTGCTTCGACATCGTCGCCTCTTGCGTCATGCTACAGATAATGTAGCTTATCGCTACAATAATTGTAGCAAAGGAGACGGCCCATGTCCCAGCCGATGCCGCGTATCGCGCCGCTCGATCCGCCTTATCCCCCGGAGATCCAGGCGCAGTTCGATCGCATCATGCGCGGCGCGCCCCCGCTGCTGCTGTTCCGGGTGATGGCGGGCTGCGCTCGCGCCTGGGACAAGTTTCGCGCCAGCGGCCTGCTCGATCCCGGCCCGCTCTCGCTGCGCCAACGCGAGATCGTCATCAACCGCACCTGCGCGCTGAACCAATGCGAGTACGAATGGGGCGTGCATGTTGCGATCTTTGCGGGGCCGGCAAAGCTCACCGAGGATGAATTACGCGCGACTGTGTTCGGCGATGCGACGTCGCCGTGCTGGTCGGTGGCCGAGCAGGCGCTGATCGCGGCCGTCGACGCGCTGCATCACCGTGCGATGTTGAGTGACGCCGAGTTTGCCGCGCTGTCCGCGCATTACGATGAGGCGCAGATCCTGGAGATCATGCTGTTGTGCGGCTTCTACCGCACGGTGTCGTATCTGGCGAACGGCTTGAGGCTGCCGTTGGAGGAGAGCGCGGCGCGGTTTCCGGCACCGCTCTAACCGCCGTCATTGCGAGCGCAGCGAAGCAATCCAGAGTCTTTCCGCAGTGGCAGTCTGGATTGCTTCGCTGCGCTCGCAATGACGGAGGAGAGAGAGGAGCACTACACTCTCACTGTCCTTCCGGGCTCGCGCCCAAGCGGGCGCGCCCCGGAATGACGATGTGGAGGCAGCGGCCCTACGCCACGCCCGCCCGCAACAGATCGTGCAGATGCACGATGCCGACCACCTTGTCGGCCTCGGTGACGACCAGCGTGGTGATCTTGCGGGTGTTCAGCACCTCGATCATCTCGGTCGCGAGCATCGAGGGCGGCACCGTCTTCGGCTCCCTCGTCATGATCTCGTCGACCGTCGCGGTCAGCAGGTCGGGGCGCATGTGGCGGCGCAGGTCGCCGTCGGTGATGATGCCTGCGATGGCGCCGGCGTCGTCGATGATGCAGACGCAGCCCAGCCCCTTGGCCGACATCTCGACCACGGCGTCCGACATCTTGGTGCCGAGCGGCTTGACCGGAATTTCCGCGCCCGTGCGCATGTAGTCGCGGACGAATTTCAGCATCGCCCCGAGCTTGCCGCCGGGATGGAAATGCGCGAACTCCAGCGCAGTGAAGCCGCGGCCTTCGAGCAGCGCGATCGCGATGGCGTCGCCGATCGCGGCCTGCATCAGCGTCGAGGTGGTGGGCGCCAGATTGTGCGGGCAGGCTTCGCGCGCCTTCGGCAGCTCGATCACGAGATCGGCGGCTTGTCCCAGCGAGGACGCCGCGTTCGAGGTCACCGCGATCATGGGAATCGCGAACCGCGCCGAATAATTCACGAGGTTCTTCATCTCCGGCTGCTCGCCGGACCAGGACAGCGCCATGATGACATCGTCGGGCGTGATCATGCCGAGATCGCCATGGCCGGCTTCGGCGGTGTGCACGAAGAAGGCGGGCGTGCCGGTCGAGGCCAGCGTCGCCGCGATCTTGCGGCCCATATGGCCTGACTTGCCGAGCCCGGTGACGATGACGCGGCCCTTGGCGTTGCGGATCAGGTCGACCGCTCTCGCAAATGCCGCACCCAGCGGGCCGCGCAGGGCGGCGGCAAGCGCGTTGATGCCGCCGCTCTCCGTCTCCAGCGTGCGGAGCGCGGATTCGACGCTATCAGGGATGGTGCCGGATGATGTGGTCATCAGCGGTTTCGAACTCGGCATGTTCAGATCCAGGGAGGAGGGGACGTTTGCCCGTTGGCGCCTGCTTAGCACGCCGCGGCCGTGGAGGCGACGCGGCCCCCGGACCCCTCAACGGGTCATTAACCATAATTGTTTTAACTCCATTAACGATGGTTCCCGCCAACCGATGGGAGGCCGTCGTGAAAGTGTTTGATTTCGTTGGAGTTCTTCCATCGTGGGGTCGTCTCCAGGCATCGGCCGGAGCAAACGCGCGCATTTCCTGCGCGCCGCTTTGCCGTGCCTCATGCTGACGGCCTTCGAGAGCGCGCCGGCGGGCGCCCAGAGCCTCACGCCTGACCTGTTCAATCCCAACCGCGGCGGCTTCGCCTCCCCCGAGACGCTGCCGACGCGCCGCACCGCCGGCGTGCCGCAGGCGCCGTCGGATGCGCTGCCGACTCTGCCCGATCCCAACGATCCGCGCAGGCGCCAGCAGCCGCCGGCAGCTCCGCGCGCCGGCCAAGGCTCGACCAATCCGGTCCCGACCTACGGCCTGCCCGCCGCCAACGGCGCGAGCGGCTCCGGCTATGACTCGCTCAACCGCAAACGGCAGCAGCCGAAGCTCTATCCCGGACAGCCGAAGCCGAAGCGCCCGGTCGGCCCCGGCTCAAAGGTAGCGCCGGCAACGCCGGAGCGGACGCTCGCCCCGCCGCGCATCGCGCCGCCGCCGTCCGAGACCGCGCACAGGACGCCGGTGCCGCCCGCGATGGCGGGCAACGTGCCCGGCCAGCCACTGCGCCGCCGCCTCAAGCTGGATGAGGATCCGTTCGGCGCGGTCGGCGACTATGCCGGCAGCTTCCTGATCAAGGGCGGGCTCGAGCTCTCGACCGGCTACGACACCAACCCCGCGCGCCTGAACAAGCCGGTCGGCTCGCCGGCCTACGTGGTCGCGCCCGATCTCCTTGTGGTGTCCGACTGGGAGCGCCACGCGCTGGTTGCTGATCTGCGCGGCTCGTTCTCGGGCTACACCAACAACATGCCGGCGACGATCAACGGCTTCCCTTCGCCATCGCCGGTCGAGGTCGACCGCCCCGATTTCACCGGCCATGTCGACGGCCGCGTCGACGTCACCCGCGATTTCAAGCTGACCTCGCAACTCCGCCTGCGGCTCGCCACCGACAATCCCGGCAGCCCGAACGTGCAGGCCGGCCTGCAGAAATACCCTGTCTACGCCGCCTACGGCGCCACCGTCGGCTTCGACCAGACTTTCAATCGCTTCCAGGTCGCGGCCGGCGCCACCGTCGATCGCACCGCCTACACCGATTCAAAGCTCACCGACGGCTCGACCTCTGCCAATACCGATCGCGACTTCAATCAGTATGGCGGCGTGGGGCGATTCTCCTACGACCTGAAGCCGGGCCTCAAGCCGTTCGTGGAAATCCAGGGCGACACCCGCGTGCACGATCAGGCCGCCGACCGCAACGGCTACTTCCGCGATTCAAACGGCGGCTATGCCAAGGTCGGCTCGTCCTTCGAGTTCTCGCGCATCCTCACCGGCGAAATCTCGGTCGGCTATTCCGCGCGCAATTATGTCGACCCGCGTCTCAGCCAGCTCTCTGGCTTCCTCACCACGGGCTCGCTGATCTGGAATGCGAGCGGCCTCACCACGGTGAAGTTCTTCACCGACACGCAGATCGCCGAGACCACGATTCCCGGCTCTTCCGGCGTCCTGGTGCGCACCTATTCGGCCGAAGTCGACCACGACTTCCGCCGCTGGCTCACCGCCGTCGGCAAGTTCACCTACGGCACGCTCGACTACCAGAACCAGAATCGCAACGACAAGACCTACTCGCTCGAGAGCAATCTGATCTACAAGCTCAACCGCAACATCTGGATCAAGGGCACGCTACGCCACGACATCCTGGATTCGAACGTCGCGGGGGCGAGCTCGTCGGGGACGGTGGTGATGCTGGGGGTGAGGTTGCAGAATTAGCTGCGCGTGGCCCGGTGGTCATCGGCGCTGCCAAGCTCTCAGTCGTCGTCCTGGCGAAAGCCAGGACCCATTACCCCAAGGAGTGGTTTGGCGACGACTGGTCGTTCGGGATGAGTACCGTCTGCCCTGGATAGATTCCGCGGTATGGGTCCTGGCTTTCGCCAGGACGACAGCTGCTACCGCGGCAAATCCGTCTTCCCCATCAAGAACGTATCGATCGACCGCGCGCACAGCCGCCCCTCGCGGATGGCCCACACCACCAGCGACTGGCCGCGGCGCATGTCGCCGGCGGAGAACACGTTCGGGCGCGAGGTCTGGTAATCGAGCGTGTTGGCCTTGACGTTGCCGCGCGGGTCGAGGTCGACCGCGAGCATCTTCAAGAGGCCCTCGTGCACGGGGTGAACGAAGCCCATCGCGAGCAGGACGAGCTCGGCGCCGAGCTCGAACTCGGTTCCGGCAATCGGCTTGAACTTGTCGTCGACGCGCACGCAGTGCAGCTTCTTGACCTTGCCGTTCTCGCCGGAAAATTTCTGCGTCAGCACGGCGTATTCGCGGATCGCGCCTTCGGCCTGGCTGGAGGACGTCCGCATCTTGAGCGGCCAGTTCGGCCAGGTCAGGCCCTTGTTCTCGCGCTCAGGCGGAGCGGGCATGATCTCGAGCTGGGTCACCGACAGCGCGCCCTGGCGCAGCGAGGTGCCGATGCAGTCAGATCCAGTGTCGCCGCCGCCGATGACGACGACATGCTTGCCGCCGGCCAAGATCTCCTGGACGCCGCCGAGCGGCTCCTCGGAGACGCGGCGGTTCTGCTGCGGCAGGAAGTCCATGGCGTAGTGAATGCCTTGGAGGTCGCGGCCGGGGATCGGCAGGTCGCGCGGCGCTTCCGCGCCGCCGGTCAGCGCCACCGCGTCGTATTCGTTCAGCATCTCGCGCGGATCGACATTGCCGTCAGCGCCGACATGGCTGTTGTAGTGGAAGGTGACGCCCTCGGCTTCCATCTGCTTGACGCGGCGGTCGATGATGCCCTTCTCCATCTTGAAGTCGGGGATGCCGTAGCGCAGCAGGCCACCGGCCTTGGCGTACTTCTCGAACAAGTGCACGTCGTGGCCGGCGCGGGCGAGCTGCTGCGCGCAGGCCATGCCGGCGGGACCCGAGCCGATCACCGCGACCTTCTTGCCGGTCTTCTCGGTCGCCACTTCCGGCTTCAGCCAGCCATTGTCCCAGGCGCGGTCGACGATCGCGCATTCGATGGTCTTGATGGTGACGGGGTTGTCGTCGATGTTGAGCGTGCAGGACGCTTCGCACGGCGCCGGGCAGATGCGTCCCGTGAACTCCGGGAAATTGTTGGTCGAGTGCAGGTTGCGCGAGGCTTCTTGCCAGTTGTCCTGATAGACGAGATCGTTCCAGTCCGGGATCTGGTTGTTGACCGGGCAGCCGGGCGTGCCAGGCGCGACCGAGCCGGTACCGTGGCAATAGGGAATGCCGCAATTCATGCAGCGCGCGGCCTGGTCGCGCACCTCCCTGTCGGAAAGGGGAACGACGAACTCGTTGTAATGCTTCACGCGCTCGGCGACCGGGGTGTACTTGCGGTCATGCCGTTCGATTTCGAGAAAACCCGTGATCTTGCCCATTAAACCCGTAGTCCCTGCCGGCTAATTCGTCTGTTGTTTCCTCAACCGTCATTGCGAGGAGCGAAGCGACGAAGCAATCCAGTCTGCATCAAGGAAGAAAGTCTGGATTGCTTCGCTTCGCTCGCAATGACGGGGTGTGATGCCTTACGCCCCGATCGCGATCTTCGGCTCGGCGTCCGCGTTGGCGGCCATTTCGCGCAGCGCGCGCCGGTACTCGACCGGCATCACCTTGCGGAATTTGGGCAGCCAGTCCTTCCAATTGGCCAGGATGTCGGCGGCGCGCTTGGAGCCGGTCGCCTTGGCATGGCGCGAGATCAGCACGTGCAGCCGCTCGACGTCGGAGGCGAGCAGATTCTTGAACACGTCGACCCGGCCGTGCGCCTCGAGGTCACCGAACTGGTTGTAGGCGCTCTGGGCGATCATCTCTTCCGACAGCACCGGCTCGAGCTCGACCATCGACAGGTTGCACAGCCGGTCGAAATCGCCGGCCTCGTCCAGCACATAGGCGATGCCGCCGGACATGCCGGCCGCGAAGTTGCGCCCGGTCTTGCCGAGCACGACCACGATGCCGCCGGTCATGTATTCGCAGCAATGATCACCCGCGCCCTCGACCACCGCCACGGCACCCGAGTTACGCACGGCGAAGCGCTCGCCGGCGATGCCGCGGAAGTAGCACTCGCCCTCGATCGCGCCGTACATCACGGTGTTGCCGACGATGATGCTCTCTTCCGGCACGATTGCAGAGTTCTTCGGCGGCTTGACGATGATCTTGCCGCCCGAGAGGCCCTTGCCGACATAGTCGTTGCCTTCACCCTCGAGCTCGAAGGTGACGCCGTGGGCGAGCCAGGCGCCGAACGCCTGGCCGGCGGTGCCCTTGAGGCTGACATGGATGGTGTCGTGCGGCAGACCGGCATGGCCGTAGATCTTGGCGACCGCACCCGACAGCATGGCGCCGGCGGAACGGTTGGTGCTGTTGATCGCAGCTTCGATTTTGACCGGCGCGCCGCGGTCGAGCGCAGGCGTCGCCTTCTCGATCAGCGTGCGGTCGAGTACCGCCTCCAGATGATGGTTCTGACGCTCGGAGTGATAGATCTTCTGGCCCTTCTCTTCCTTCTGCTTGACGAACAGCTTTGAGAAGTCGAGGCCCTTTGCCTTCCAATGCGCGACCAGCCTGGTTTGGTCGAGCAGCTGCACCTGGCCGACCATCTCGTTGAAGGTGCGGAAGCCGAGCGAAGCCATGATCTCGCGGACTTCCTCCGCGACGAAGAAGAAGTAGTTGATCACGTGCTCGGGCTGGCCGGTGAAGCGCTTGCGCAGCACCGGATCCTGCGTCGCGACGCCGACCGGGCAGGTGTTGAGATGACACTTGCGCATCATGATGCAGCCGGCCGCGATCAAGGGCGCAGTGGCGAAGCCGAACTCGTCGGCACCCAGCAGCGCGCCGATCACGACGTCACGGCCGGTGCGGAAGCCGCCGTCGACCTGGACCACGATGCGGCTGCGCAGCCGCTCGCGCACCAAGGTCTGGTGAGTCTCGGCGAGGCCGATCTCCCAGGGTGAACCGGCATGCTTGATCGAGGTCAGCGGCGAAGCGCCGGTGCCGCCCTCGAAGCCCGCGATGGTGACATGGTCGGCGCGCGCCTTGGCGACGCCCGCAGCCACGGTGCCGACGCCGATCTCGGAGACGAGCTTGACCGAGACGTCGCCCGTCGGGTTGACGTTCTTGAGGTCGTAGATGAGCTGCGCCAGATCCTCGATCGAATAGATGTCGTGGTGCGGCGGCGGCGAGATCAGGCCGACGCCCGGCGTCGAGTGCCGGACCTTTGCGATGGTCGCGTCGACCTTGTGGCCGGGCAGCTGGCCGCCTTCGCCGGGCTTGGCGCCCTGCGCCATCTTGATCTGCATCATGTCGGAGTTGACGAGATACTCCGTGGTGACGCCGAAGCGGCCCGAGGCGACCTGCTTGATCGCCGAGCGCATGGAATCGCCGCTCGGCATCGGCTTGAAGCGGTCGGCTTCTTCGCCGCCTTCGCCGGTATTCGACTTGCCGCCGATCCGATTCATGGCGATCGCGAGCGTGGTGTGCGCCTCGCGCGAGATCGAGCCGAAGCTCATCGCACCCGTGGCGAAGCGCTTGACGATCTCCTTGGCCGGCTCGACCTGGTCGAGCGGGATTGGCTTGCGCTTCTCCTCCTCCGCGTTCTTGAGCCGGAACAGTCCGCGCAGCGTCAACAGGCGCTCGGACTGCTCGTTGAGGATTTTGGCGAAGGCGCGGTAGCGCTCCTGCGAATTGCCGCGCGCGGCGTGCTGGAGCAGCGACACCGACTCGGCGGTCCAGGCATGGTCCTCGCCGCGGCTGCGATAGGCATATTCGCCGCCGACGTCGAGCGCGCTCTTGTAGACCTGGGCCTCGCCGAACGCGTCGGCATGACGGCGTACCGCCTCTTCCGCGATCTCGGCAAGACCGACGCCCTCGACGCGGGTGTGCGTGCCGGCGAAGAACTTTGCGACGAAATCCGCTTTGAGGCCGACCGCGTCAAAGATCTGCGCGCCGCAATAGGATTGGTAGGTCGAGATGCCCATCTTGGACATCACCTTGAGCAGGCCCTTGCCGATCGACTTGATGTAGCGCTTGACGATCTCGTAATCGTCGAGCGAGCCGGGCAGCCGGTCCTTCATCGCGATGATGGTCTCGAACGCGAGGTAGGGATTGATCGCTTCAGCACCGTAGCCGGCAAGGCAGGCGAAGTGATGCACTTCGCGCGGCTCGCCGGATTCGACGACGAGGCCGACCGAGGTGCGCAGGCCGGTGCGGATCAGGTGATGATGCACGGCGGCGCAGGCCAGCAGCGACGGGATCGGCACCCGGTCGGTGCCGACCATGCGGTCAGACAGGATGATGATGTTGACGCCCTCGCGCACTGCGCTTTCGGCGCGCGCGCAGAGTTCGTCGAGCACCTGGTCCATGCCGGCCGCGCCGAGACCGGCGTGGAAGGTGGTGTCGAGCGTGCGCGACTTAAAGTGCGTGTCGGCCACCTCCGAGATCGAGCGGATCTTTTCCAGATCCGCGTCCGTCAGGATCGGCTGGCGCACTTCGAGGCGCTTGGTCGTGGCCATTCCTTGCAGATCGAACAGATTCGGTCGCGGCCCGATGATCGAGACCAGGCTCATCACCAGCTCCTCGCGGATCGGATCGATCGGCGGGTTGGTGACCTGCGCGAAGTTCTGCTTGAAGTAGGTGAACAGCGGCTTGGCCTTGTGCGACAGCGCCGAGATCGGCGTGTCGTTGCCCATCGAGCCCGCGGCTTCCTCGCCCGTGGCCGCCATCGGCGTCATCAGGATGGTGATGTCTTCCTGGCTGTAGCCGAACGCCTGCTGGCGATCGAGCAGGGACAGGTTGGAGCGCACGACGGTGGTCGGCACCTTCGGCAGCTCTTCCAGCACGATCTGGGTCCGCTCCAGCCACTCCTTGTAGGGATGGCTCTTGGCGAGCTCGGCCTTGATCTCGTCGTCCGGGATCAGGCGGCCCTGCTCGAGATCGACCAGCAGCATCTTGCCGGGCTGCAAGCGCCACTTGGTGATGATCTGGTCCTCGGGGATCGTCAGCACGCCCATCTCGGACGCCATCACGATGCGGTCGTCCTTGGTGACGAGATAGCGCGCGGGCCGCAGGCCATTGCGGTCGAGCGTGGCGCCAATCTGACGGCCGTCGGTAAAGGCGATCGCGGCGGGACCGTCCCACGGCTCCATCAGCGCGGCATGATACTCGTAGAAGGCGCGGCGCTTCTCATCCATCAAGGGATTGCCGGCCCACGCCTCCGGAATCATCATCATGACGGCGTGCGGCAGCGAGTAGCCGCCCTGCACCAGAAATTCGAGCGCGTTGTCGAAGCAGGCGGTGTCCGACTGTCCCTCGTAGGAGATCGGCCAGAGCCGGTTGATGTCCTTGCCGTAGAGCTCGGAGCTCACCGAAGCCTGGCGCGCCGCCATCCAGTTGGTGTTACCGCGCAGCGTGTTGATCTCGCCGTTATGCGCGATCATGCGATAGGGATGCGCCAGCGACCAGGCCGGGAAGGTGTTGGTCGAGAAGCGCTGGTGAACGAGTGCGAGCGCGCTCTCAAAGTCCTTTTCGTGCAGGTCCGGATAGTACTTGCCGAGCTGGTCGGCCAGGAACATGCCCTTGTAGATCACGGTGCGGCAGGACATCGAGCACGGATAGTAGCCCGCAAGGCCGCGGTCGCGGCGCAGGTAGATCGCCTGCGAGATCGACTTGCGCAGGATGTAGAGCCGGCGCTCGAACTCGTCCTCGGTCTTGGCGGTGCCGTTGCGGCCGATGAACACCTGCATGCAGGCGGGCTCGGTCGGCTTCACGGTGACGCCGAGAGAGGAGTTGTCGGTCGGCACGTCGCGCCAGCCCAGCAGGGTCAGGCCCTCTTCCTTGATCTGGTCGGCGATGATGCTCTTGATGACGTTGCGCCAGGCGGTGTCGCGCGGCATGAACAGCGCGCCGACGGCGTATTCGCCGGGCGCCGGCAGCTTGAAGCCGAGCTCCCCGGCCTTGCGGCTGAAGAAGGCGTGCGGGATCTGCACCAGGATGCCGGCACCGTCACCAGCGCGCGGGTCGGCGCCGACCGCACCGCGATGCTCGAGATTGCAGAGGATGCTGAGCGCGTCCGAGACGATCTCGCGCGACTTCTTGCCTTTGATGTTGGCGATGAAGCCGACGCCGCAGGAATCCTTCTCGAGGGCGGGATCGTAAAGGCCTTCGGCTTTGGGGCGCGAATTGTGCTCCTGAATCGGATCGGTCGTTTTCGAGGCGACCGTCGCCGACAGCTGTTCTGCCACGATGTTTGCGCGCTCGAATTGCGACCCGTTCATTGTCCTGTCCTCTCCATGCGGCAAGGTGCCTCACCGCCATCTTCGGCGCACCTTGGGCGTTCCGCGGCACCCGCCTCTGGGTCACCGCTCGTCCGCTGCGAGCCGCATTTTCTTAAATTCAGGCCTAGGCGTTCTTCGTCCCCGAGAACGGCTTTGCCTGGTACCTTCCCGGCGCTCGAGAGCACCAGTTCTCGCTGCAATCCCTGTGCCGGAACCGCAAGCAAAATTGAGACAGTCTTCCTGTCCTAACCATCACCTTGCCAAATTTTTGTCTAGCACACAAGCGCGCGGAAGTCCCGATTCCCGATATGTCAATCAATCGCTTTCCAAAAGTTGCGCAGCCCCGGTTTTGAAGCAAACGCGCCCTGATCCGGCCCCGCCGGCGCCGAAATCCCCAATGAAGCTTCGGATCAACCCTTCGGAAGGCGCGCGACGCCGCGAGAAGCGAAAGAGGGCGGCCTCCGGAGGGCCTGACAGGAGCGTCTCGATCATGAAGTTTTTCACAGGATGTGTGGCCGCCGCCGCGCTGGCGCTGGCCGCAAGCGCGGCGCACGCGCAGGTTCCCGCGGGCGGTACCGCGAGAGGGGCCGTTATTTCGGTGTCGGATTTCGACGGGCCCTACGCGCCGCCGGAGGCCGCGCCGCTCCCGCCGCCGCGTTACGGCTATGGCTATGGCTACGAGGAGCGCGGTGCGGCCCCGGGGCTGCTGCCGTCGACCGAAGTCTACGCGGTGCTGCGCGAAAACGGCTTCTTGCCGCTCGGCATCCCGCGCCTGCGCGACACCGTCTACACCATCGCGGTGATCGACCATCGTGGCGACGATGGGCGGCTGGTGATCGACGCCCGCGACGGGCGGATCATCCGCTTCATGCCCGCCGCTGACGCCTACGGCATGGCGCCCGCCTATGACGAGCGCGCGGTCGCGCCTTACCGCCCGCAAAGCGCGCTGCCGCCGCCGACCGTGATTCGCAGCGGTCCGCCGCGCCCGCCGGCTTCGATCCCGCATGTGGCAAGCCGGACCGTGCCGTTGCCCAAGGCCGCCCCGCCGCGCGGGGCTGTGCCGATGGCAGCGGCGAAGCCGGCCGAACCCGCGCCGCAGCAGGCTCAGGCGCCGCAGGCACAGCCGCAGCCCACGCAGCAAACCGCGGCCATCCAGGCCAAGCCCGCCGATGCTACTGCTTCAACCGTCCAGGCCAAGCCGGCGGCAACGATTCTGCCGACGCAGGAGATGCCGGCGGCGCAGGGGCTGGACTAGGCTCCTCAACTCCCGGTGTCGTCCCGGCGAATGCCGGGACCCATACCGCGAGCTCTATCGATGGTTTCGGTGCGAGTACCGAACGACGAATCTTGGCCAAACGTCTCCCTGTGGTTACGGCCTTCGCCGGGACGACGCTGGGGAGAGGTCAGCTAAAAAAACGCCCCGGAGCACCGGGGCGTTTTCGCAACTCGGAAGTGGCGTGTGTGCGTTAGGCGGCTTGCGCCGAGTTCTCGATCACCTGCGCCTTCGGGGCGCTGGTGTTGATCGCGATCTGGCGCGGCTTCTTGGCCTCGGGAATCTCGCGTACGAGGTCAACGTGAAGCAGGCCGTTCTCGAGCGAAGCGTCCTTCACCTGCACGAAATCGGCAAGCTGGAAGGCACGCTCGAAGGCGCGCGCGGCGATGCCGCGATAGAGCACTTCGGACTTCGAGTTCTCGTTGGCGACTTTCTCGCCCTTGATCGTCAGCGTGTTTTCCTTCGCGACGATGGAGAGCTCGTCCTTGGCGAAGCCGGAGACCGCAACGGTGATGCGGTAGGCGTTCTCGCCGGTGCGCTCGATGTTGTAGGGGGGATAACCGGGGCTGCCGTCCGAGCCGGCCTGGTCGAGCAGGCTGAAGAGGCGGTCGAAGCCGACGGTGGAACGATAGAACGGGGTGAGATCATAGCTACGCATGGTCAAGTCCTCCATTGAGCGACTGTTTGGGTAACCCGCCCGCCAATCGGGCCGGGCTTTCGTCTGTGTGCAGCCTGATGTTCCGGTTCCGAAACACTGGTAGCGGCCTGCACGAAAATGATATGGGTGGAACGAGACGGCGTTCAAGAGGGCGGCATTTGCGCCTTTTCGGCGCTTTAGCCCCTTGATTTGCAGTACTTGCCGCCTATGACGCTGGTCTCGATCCCGTCCAATCCCGTCCCCGAAAACGTCGTCAGCGGCACCATCAAGACCCCCGATGGCGCTGAGCTGCGCTTTGCGCGCTGGGCGCCGCCGGCGGGCCGCAAGGGTACGGTCTGCGTCTTCACCGGACGCAGCGAGCAGATCGAGAAATATTTCGAGACCGTGCGCGACCTGCGCGACCGCGGCTTTGCGGTGGCGATGATCGATTGGCGCGGACAGGGCCATTCCTCGCGTCGCCTCCGCGATCCGCGCAAGGGCTATGTGCGCGACTTCGCCGATTTCGAGATCGACGTCGAGACCTTCGTGCAGCAGGTGGTGCTGCCGGATTGTCCGCCGCCGTTCTTCGCGCTCGCCCATTCCATGGGCGGCACGGTGCTATTGCGGGTCGCGCATGCGGGCAAGCGCTGGTTCGACCGCATGGTGCTGTCGGCGCCGATGATCGACCTGCCTGGCCGCACCACGTCGTTTCCGGCCCGCGCGCTGCTCAAGACGATGCGCCTGTTCGGGCAGGGCGGCCGTTATGTCCCCGGCGGCAGCAGCCGCATCACCGGGCTCGATCCCTTCATCAACAATCCCCTCACCAGCGACCCCGTGCGCTATGCGCGCAACGCCGCGATCCTAGAGGAGGATCCGACGCTGGGGCTGGCGTCACCGACGGTGGCCTGGGCCGACGCTGCCTTCAGCGCGATGCAAACCTTCAAGCGCCTGAAATATCCGTCAGAGATCCGCCAGCCGATCCTGATGCTGGCGGCCTCCAGCGACACCGTGGTCTCGACCGCTGCGATCGAGGAGTTCGCCTATCATTTGCGCGCCGGCTCACATCTCGTCATCGCGGGCTCGAAGCATGAGATCCTCCAGGAGCAGGACCGCTACCGCTCCCAGTTCTGGGCCGCCTTCGACGCCTTCGTGCCGGGCACGCCGCTATTCAAGTGAGGACGGTGCCCCCCTCGCCCCGCTTGCGGGGAGAGGGTTGGGGGGAGTCTCCGCAAGGATGATGAGAGTTGAGTTCGCGGAGAGTTCTTCATTCTCCGTCATTGCGAGGAGGTCGCGACAAAATTGCGTAGCAATTTTGCGCTGATGCGACGAAGCAATCCAGGCTGCCTGCGCGGAGACAGTCTGGATTGCTTCGCTTCGCTCGCAATGACGGTGCTCACAGCGTCTTCAAATACTCGATCAGGTCGTAGCGCTCTTGCTCCTTGAGCACGCGGCCGATGGTGCCGTCCTTGCCCGGCCCTGGCGTGCCGTCGAATGAGTGGCCGGCATTGCTGTTGCCGAACAACTCGGTGCCGTCAGGCGCCCGCGTCGAGAAGCGCGACTGCCCGGTCTTGCAGCTCTCGCCGTCGGCGACCGCGAAGCCGACCTGCTTCGGATCGTAGTCGCGACCACCACCCATGCAGAACGATTTCGGGCGCTCGGCCGCGGGGCTCAGCATCCAGTAGAGCGAGGGCACCGATCCGTTGTGCAGGTAAGGCGCGGTGGCCCAGACGCCGTTGAGCGGGCGCGCGCGATACCAGGGCCCCCGCTCCTCTTTATCGGGCGGCTGCGGACCGGGATTGGGGCAGTTCTTGCGCTTACCCCACCAGGCTTGCTGAACCTTCGGCTCGATCTTGGCATCGTCCATCGCCTTGCGGGCGACGATGTCCACGAGCACCATCAGGCCGAGCGAGTATGGCATGTCGGTCGAAGAAATATCCGGCAGATTGCAGCTCCACCAGGCATTGAGCTTCTGAGTGGGATCGAGCTGTAGGAAACCCGGCACCTGAACCGTGCGCGTCGCCAGCACGCTGGCCTGAGCCGGGTCGGTCCCCATGCCTTTGGCGCTCTTCTGAACCTCGTTCAGGAATTTGTCATCGCCGATGGTTTCCCACCGCGACGAGGACCAGATGCTCTGGGCCGGAAATTCGGTGTCGAACACGGGATCGTTGACCGGCCCGAGATGGCATTCGACGCAGATCTCCGCGTAGAGCTTGCGGCCACGTTTGACGCGGTCGCCATCGATCCTCCAGGCATCATCGCCGAAGATGTCCGACGGCCATTTCGGTGATGTCAGTCCGGAGAGCTGCTTTTTCGGATAGGGCGCCGACCCCTTCAGCAGATCCTCGATCCAGTTCAGATTCTTGATGTCCATCGACGAGCGGAACAGCCTGTCCTTGGGCGTAGTGTCGGACAGATTGAGCAGCGCGGTCACGCCCAGCGCTTCGCCGGCGTTGCGGATCAGCGGCTGCTCGATGGACGCGTCATATTGCGCGAATTTGAGCCAGGGCACGGTCCAGATCGGCGGGAAGCTGACCGGCGCATCCTTGGCATGCAGATTCTTCTCGAAGCCGCTGAGGCCGCTGAGCGTCATGTCCTGGGCGAACACCTGATTGCCGATGCGGTTGAGCGCGTCGAGGCGGCCGTATCCTTCCTCCGTGTCCTGCTGCTTCTCTTCCCGCTTCGTCTTCTCGTTGAACCTCGTCTTGCCGTCGATGGTCTTCGCGTAGGTCTTCTCCCAGTCGATCAGGAACGTGCTGATCGCACGCAGCTTCTGTTTCAGCGCATCGCGGTCCGCATCGCTGGCGGAGGCGCCGAGCACACGGTCGGCGAAGCGCGTAAAGCGGCCCGGCACGAACAGCGTATAGGCGATCGACAGGCCGGTCGTGACCTCGAGCTTTCTCAGGTCGGTCATCGCGGGGCCGCCGTCGAAACGGATGTCGGTGCCCTTGTAGTGGATCTGGCCGGTGTGGCAGGCAGCGCAGGTCAGGCCGATCCGGTCCTCGCCGATCTGCCCGGTCGCAGGATCGGGTACGCCGGTCATGCGCGCAAAGCCGACGGGCAGGCCGTCGACGTTTTCGGCCTGGGCACCCCAGTTCACCGGCGGATCCCAGAGCCGCGCCGGCACCGGCTTCGTCTTGTCGTAGACGTTGGCATAGCCGAACCGGCGCAGCGTGGCGTCGTCCGTGTCGATCGTCTGCGGGCTCGGGATGAAGCCGAAGCGCTGCAGATGGTCGCTGTCATGCAGCATGCCGGGCTTTGCGAAGAAATGAAGCCGCGGCTGCTCGAGCGCCATGAACCAGCGATAGGGCACCGGGAAGGTCGCGGTGCCCTGGCTGGCGTGATGAAACCAGTGCCGGTCCTCCAGCGCCCAGTTCTGCTCGAGCCAATACGCGGCCCGGGGTTCGACGTGCTCGGGCAATGGCGGCGCCACCAGGTCCCCGAGAATGCCGGGCAGCATGGGCTGGAATTGATCCGGAAAGCGCAGCGCCACGATGCCAAAGACGAGGAGCGCGGCGACGAGTCCGCCGGCAGCGCGCAAGATCAGCGAGGGCGGGGTGACGGGCTGGCTGACAACTCGCTGGGTGATCCTGTCAGGGAATTTGCGCTCGTTGAACAATGTCCTCACCTCGGCCACGCTGAGATAGCGGTCATCACCCTGACCCTTGCCCATGATCTTGAGCAGGATCGGCCATTCGAACTTCATCAGGATCGGGTAGTACCAGCGCGATTGATTGCCGGCGCGCTTGAGGTTGTCCTTCATGAAGGTCTGGATTTGCGAGGCGTTGAGCCCGGTCTCGGTGCCGCCGCCATCGGGATCGGTATAGGTGCCGCCGAAACTGGCGAGCCGCGCGATCTCGTCCTCGTTGACGCGACCGTCGACGCCGAGGATGCGCGAGCCGGCACCGAGCTTGTCGAGCGGGCCGCCGCGCAACATATTGAGCTGCGCGCCCCAAAAGATGCTTTGCAGGATGTGACAGGCGCCGTTGGCGATCAGCGCGACGCCGCGGACCTGGATGCGGGCCGAAATCTTCTTCACCCCCGTCTCGCCGCTTGCATTCGCGATGGTCTGTGACAGCGTCCGGAGCGAGACGGTCCCGCCATCGACGAAGCCTTCGCCGACGAGGCCGCGCAGGAATGGACAGGGATTGTTCGGCGAGACCTGAATCGAGGGGTCGAAGGGCGGCTTCGAAGCGCGGTCATGCATGGCCCAAATCCTGAAAGCAGCGAATCGCAAAAAAAGACGCGCCGATCAAGCGCGGAAAGTCCTAACAAACCGACAGCAGACCATACTACTTCAGCGTGTGATGAAGTGTGGCTGATTTCACTGTCCTGTCAACAACAGCGGGCGCGAGCAGCTTTTCGCGAAGGGCGGGACCGCGGCAGGCCCGTCAGGACTCGGCGGCGCGTTTGACGTCGCTCTGCACCAGGGTCAGCTTGCCGAGCGGCACGCCGGCCTTCAGCAGACCCTCGCGGTAATGGGCGATGTCCTCGGGCCGCTTCCAATGGAAGTTGCGCAAGTGCCTGTCGACATTCAGAGTTGGATAGTTTCCCATCAGCACGCTGGCGGCTTCGCTCGCCTCGCCGCTCCGTCCCATTTGGGCCAATGCCGCCGCGCGGATCGCCAGCGCCTGCATGTGGTTCGGGTTGATGTAGAGCTGCTCGCGCGCCCATGACAGGGTCGCGTCATATTGGCGCAACAGGTAGTGACTGAAGGCGTTCAGCGCCGCCCATTGGTAGCGCGGGTCGCTGTTGTCGCGCTGCGCCGCCATCGAGAACAGCTCGATCGCCTCGCGGTGCTCGCCGATGACGAAATGGCAGATGCCGAGCACGCCGCGTGCGCCGTTATCATAGGGGTTGAGCGCGACCGCACGCTTGGCGGCGTCCATCGCGGCCTCGTAATGCCCTTCCATCGCATGGGCCCAGGACAGGATCGAAAACGCGAAGGAGGAGCGCGGGTCGAGCCTGACGCTGGTCTCGGCGAGGTTCATCGCCTCGACCCACATCTCCCGCGTGCCCTTGACCCAGCCGAACTGGATGCTCTGGATCTGGATCGTGGCGAGATAGGCGTGCGCGATCGACAGCTTGGGATCGAGCCGGATGGCCTCGCGGAACAGGTCGACGGCGGTCGCCAAATCCTCCTTGGTCTGCCGGTAGTAGTGCGACAGCCCCTTGAGGAAGCGGTCCCAGGCGCTCACGTCGGTCGAGAGCCGCGCCGGCGCTGAGGCCTCGGCCCGTACGATCTCGGTGGCAATGGCGGCGGACAGGTTGGTGGTGATCTCGTCCTGCATCGCGAACAGGTCGCCGATGTCGCGGTCGTAGCGGCCGGTCCAGAGCTGCTCGCCGGTCTCCGGCGCGATCAGCTCGGCGGTGACGCGGATCTTGGCGCCGGCGCGCCGCACCGAGCCCTGAATCAGATAGGTGGCGTCGATCTCGCGCGCGATCAGCCGTGTGCTGATGTTCCTGCCCTTGAAAGCGAAGGTCGAGTTGCGGCTGAGCACGCGATAGAAGGATTGCAGCGACAGCGCGTGGATCAAATCCTCGGTGAGGCCGTCGGAGAAATATTCGTCCTGGGCATCGCTGAGATTGGCGAAGGGCAGCACGCCGACGATCGCGGTGCGGTACTGCTGCGAGAGGGCGGACGCCTCTCTCAGCTCGGGCGCAAGCGCCGGCGCGCCCTCGGGCGTCCAGGTCCAGACCCCGACCGCGTCCTTGATGTTCTTGAAGCGATGGTTGCCGGCATCGGTGAGCGGCACGGTGAGATGCTTGCTCGCTTCGCGATAGGCCTTCGCCGAGATGGCGAAGCCGCCGGGGCTCGCCACCGATTCCAGGCGCACGGCGATGTTGACATCGTCACCGAACACTTCGTCCTCGTCGGCGATGACGTCGCCCATGTGGATGCCGAGCCGGAACTGCATGGCGCGGTCCGCCGGCAGATGCCGGTTGCGCTCCGCCATCAGCGTCTGCATCGCCATCGCGGCTTCGGTGGCGCCGACGATCGAGGCAAACTCGAGCAGGAAGCCGTCGCCGGTGTTCTTCACGACGCGGCCGCCGTGATTGAGGATGATGGGGTGGATCGCGCTGCGATGGGCCTTGAAGGCGGCATGGGTGCCGGCCTCGTCGCTGCCCATCATGCGCGAATAGCCGGCGACATCGGCGCAGACGATGGCAGCCAGACGTCTTTCCATATCCCAGGAACTCCAACGGATCTGCGACCGGCCACGGCGTGGCCGTCGCCTCGAATCCCGCGTTTCAAGAACCCTGCCTTTATAGAGCAGATAAGGCGGCGCGAAAGTATGATCCGCATTGCAAATTCGAGGTAAATCCCACGCATTTGCGGCAGTGGACGGGGAAGGGCGAACCGAATATGCCGCCTCAAGGCCGACGCGGGGACCTCACATGCTGGGCATTCACGAAATCTGGCTTTTCATCCTGTCGGGCGTGCTGCTCAACATCACGCCGGGCCCTGATACCGTCTATGTGATCGGACGCAGCATGCAGATGGGCTGGCGGGGCGGGGCCGCCGCTGCGCTCGGTATCAGTTGCGGCTGCTTTTTCCACGTCACGGCCGCGGCGATCGGCCTTTCGGCCCTGCTGATGGCCTCATCGACCGCGTTTTCGATCCTGAAACTGGTCGGCGCGGCCTATCTCGTCGTCACAGGACTTCAGATGCTGTGGTCGCGCCCGGCGCTGGCCTCGGCCATCGACGAACCCGTGCGGAGCTCGCTGCGGAGGGTCTTCCTCCAGGGCGTCTTCACCAATGCGCTCAATCCCAAGGTCGCCCTGTTCTTCCTGGCCTTCCTGCCGCAATTCGTCGCAGCCGATTCAGCCCACAAGCCGCTCGCCTTCCTGACGCTCGGCCTGATCTTCATCTGCACGGGCACGCTGTGGTGCCTGGTGCTGGCGGCGTTCGCGGCGAGGGCCGCCCACCGCTTGCGGCGCTCCGAGGGCGTGATCGCCTGGGTCAACCGCGCGCTCGGCGGCCTCTTCATCTATCTCGGCATCCGCGTCGCCATGCTGGAGACGCGGTAACTCGTTCGAACGAATGGCTGAAGCAGCGCGCGATTCGCCTGATCGAAGCCGCGCGGGGAGGTTTCGATGATTCGTGGCAGCTGTCTGTGCGGTGCCGTGCGTTTCGAAGTCGATGCGGTGCGTTCGCTTACGCATTGTCATTGCGCCAATTGCCGCAAGCTGACCGGCGCGGCATTCGCGACCTATGCCCATGTCGACGCCGACAAGTTTCGCTTTGTCGCGGGCGCGGATGCGACGGTGGCTTACGAATCGGCGCCGGGCAGTTTCCGCCATCGATGCAAGACCTGCGGCTGCCTGACGCCGGGCAAGGCGAGCTAGCTGCCGACCGTCAGTATTCCCGCCGGGCTGCTCGACGACGATCCGAAAGTCCGGCCTCACCTCCACGTCTTCACCTCGTCGCGCGCGCCGTGGTGGACGATCCGGGACGATCTGCCTCAGCACGAAAAATGGGTGCCCGGCTACGGCCCGAAGTCCTGAGCCTTCAGGCGAATTCCTTCAGCAGCGCGCTGCCGGCCAGATAAAGACCGAGCAAAATCATCGCGATCAGGAACCAGCGGCGAAACGCTTCTGCCGGCATCCGCGCCCGCACCGACTGGCCGATGAACATGCCGGCAAAGGCCATGGCAAGGCCGACGGCGCCGGGCACGGCATTGGCCGGCGTCAGCAGTCCGCCAGCGGTCAGGTTGAAGGCGAGCGCCAGCGTCGCCGTCGTGAAGAACACGCCGAGCGCCTGCACCAGCTCGTCCTTCTCCATGCCGATCGCCTGCATGAAGGGCATCGAGGGGATCACCTGCACGCCTGTCGAGGCCGAGATCACGCCGGTGACGACACCGACCACGCCGCCGACCCATTTCTCGTTCTCAGGCGCGACGCGGAAGTGGAATTTGTTCAGGCCGATCACGGCGTAGATGACAAGCAGTGCGCCGAGCACGATCGTGCCGTAGCGCGCATGAGGGCCGGTCAGCGCGCCGGCATTGAGCCAGCATCCGATCACGGTGCCGATCATCAGCGGCCACAGCCGCCTCAGGATGTCGCGCAAGTGAGGGCCGACGAAGGTCTGCCAGATGTTGGTGACGATGGCGGGCACGATCACGATGGCGATCGCGCGGCTGGGCGCCATGCTTACCGCGAGCAGGCCGATGGACACAGTCGGCAGGCCGAGCCCGACCACGCCCTTGACGAACCCGGCGACCAGGAAGACGACGGCGATGACAATGAGGAGCGGGTCGATCATATCTGCACATTGACCGAAGCCGCGAGCCGGCACAATCTGGAGGTTACGGAGACAGCCTTCGTTCAAAACGAAGGCTAGAGCATGATCCGGACCCGGAGGGCCGCGTTAGCGCAAAGTGCGCAGCGGTTTTCCGACAAGATCATGCTCAAACAATAAGGTTGAGAGAAACCCGTCATGCGCTTCGATCTCGTCGACCTCCAGCTCTTCATCGCGGTCGCCGACCAGCGCAGCATCACCCGCGGCGCGGAGCGCTCGCACTTGGCGCTGGCCTCGGCCAGCGCGCGCATCAAGGGCCTCGAGGACGCGCTCGGCGTCGCACTGCTCAAGCGCGGCCGCCGCGGCGTCGAGTTGACCGCGGCCGGCGAGAGCCTGCTCGATCACGCGCGCCTCGTCATCCACCAGATCGACGCCATGCGCGGCGATCTCGCCGGCTTCGCCAGCGGCGTGCGCGCCAGCGTACATTTCCTCGCCAACACCTCAGGGCTCTCGGAACACCTGCCGAAGGCACTGGCCGGCTTTCTGCGCGAGCATCGCGACGTCGCCATCGACATCGAAGAGCGCGAGAGCACCGACATCGCGGCGGCGATCACCGCGGGCGCTGCCGATCTCGGCTTTGCCGCCGAGCACGCGCTGCCCGAGCATATCGAGCGCTTCCGCTTCAGCGAGGATCGGTTGACGCTCGTGACGTCGCGCCGCGGCCCGTTCGCCGGCCGTCGCCAGATCGACTTCCAGGAGGCGGGGGGCTGCGACTTCGTCGGCCTGACGAGCGCCACCGCGCTTCAAATGCACATCTCGAAGCACGCGGCCCGGCTCGGCATGCGCCCACATTTCCGCGCGCGCCTGCGCGATTTCGACGCGATCTGCCAGATGGTCGCCGCCGATGTCGGCGTGGCGCTCGTGCCCGAAGCCGCCGCCCGCCGCTGCGCCAAGACCATGCCGCTCGCCATGGTCCGCCTGCGCGATGCTTTCGCCAACCGGAAGCTCGTGATCTGCGCGCGCAGCTTCAAGGCGCTGCCAAGGCCGGCCAAGATGCTGGTGGAACATTTAAGGGCGGCGGCGGTGTGAAGGGGCACTTAAGGTGCTCCGCAGCGATGGTGCGCTCCCTCTCCCGCTTGCGGGAGAGGGTGTCTCCGCCAGGGAGATTCCCCGAGAGGAGAGAGCCCTCACCCGGCGCTTCGCGCCGACCTCTCCCGCAAGCGGGAGAGGTAGAAACCGGCGCTACTTCGCCGTCTCGATCCCGGCGTCCTTGATCACCTTCGCCCACTTCTTGGTCTCGTCGGCGATGAAGCTGCGAAAATGTTCGGGCTCATCGCCGATCAGCGTCGCGCCTTGGGCGGCGAGCTTCTCCTTCACCGCCGGATCTGCCATCGCCTTCGTTGCCAGGCCATGCAGCGCGGCGATGATCTCCTTCGGCGTGCCCTTCGGCGCGACCATGCCGTACCAGTTCTCGATGCGCAGCTGCGGAAACCCCGCTTCCGCCGTGGTCGGCACCTCCGGCGCGGTCGGTGCACGCTCGGCCGAGCCGACCGCGATCGGCCGCAACGCGCCGGCCTTGACCTGCGGCAGCAGCACCGGCAGATCGAGGAACGTCATCTGGACCTGCTGGCCCAACAGATCATTCACCGCGGGCGCAGCGCCGCGATAGGGCACGTGCACGATGTCGATCTTCGCCGTCAGCTTGAACAATTCGCCGGCGAGATGCGGCAGGCTGCCGGGGCCGGAGGAGGCGAAGTTGAGCTTTCCCGGCTGCGCCTTGGCGAGCGCAATCAGCTCGCCGATGTCCTTGACGGGGACATTGGTCGCGACCACGAGCATTTCCGGCACGGTCGCAACCAGCGTCACCGGCGTGAGGTCGGTCAGTGTGTCATAGGCTACCTTCTCCATGCTCTGGCTGATCGCGAGCGCGCCGGCTGAGGAGATCGCGATGGTGTAGCCGTCGGGCGCGGCCTTGGAGACGGCATCCGTGCCGAGCACGCCGCCCTGGCCGCCGCGATTGTCGATCACCACCGGCTGTCCTGACAGCTCGGACATGCGCTGGCCGATCACCCGCGCGATGATGTCGTTGGGCCCGCCGGCCGGGAACGGCACGATCAGCTTGATCGGCTTGGCCGGGAAATTCTGCGCCGATGCCAATGACGGCAGCAGCAGGAACAATCCCAAGAACAATTCAACGAGCAGCCTGCGTGAGACGGTCATGCAAGCCCTCCGCTCGCGTTGTTATTGGTTCAAAAGCTTGAGTGCTTCTTCGTGGACCCTGGGGTCGCCGGCCGCGATGATGCGGCCGCCCCCCTGGGCCGGCTTGCCTTCCCAGGTGGTGACGACGCCGCCAGCGCCGGTCACGATCGGGATCAGCGCCGCGATATCGTAGGGTTTCAGCTCGGTCTCGACCACGAGGTCGACATGGCCGGCGGCGAGCATGCAATAGGAGTAGCAGTCGCCGCCATAGCGCGACAGCCGCGCGCCCTGCTCGATGCGACCGAAGATGGCGCGGTCGCTCTCGTTCATCAACAGCGGGCTGGTGGTGTAGGTCGTGGCTTCCGACAGCGCGGCGCAGCGCCGGACCTGGAGCCGGCGTTCGCCAGAGGGGCCCTTGTAATTGGCCGAGCCGTTGTCGCCGGAGAAGCGTTCGCCGATGAAGGGCTGGTGCATCATGCCGAACACCGGCGCGCCCTTGTGCAGCAGCGCGATCAGCGTGCCCCAGATCGGAAACCCGCCGATGAAGGATTTGGTGCCGTCGATGGGATCGAGCACCCAGACATAGTCAGCGTCGTCGCGCTCATTGCCGAACTCCTCGCCGACGATGCCGTGCTGGGGGAAGCTGGCCTTGATCAGCCGCCGCATCACGGCCTCCGCGGCGCGGTCGGCCTCCGTCACGGGATCGAAATCCTTGGTCTTGCTCTTGTCGTCGACCGACAGCGAGGTGCGGAAGAATGGCAGGATGGTTTCGCCGGAGGCGGTAGCGAGCCGTCCGATGAAGGCGGAGAAGTCGATCACCGTCACGGCGTGTCCTCAAAAGCGAAAGTCGGATGAAGCTCGCTTCTGCCTAGCTCAAATCCGCAGAATCTTGCAGCGCTGTCTTGATTTGCTCCCTGGTATTTTGAATGCCGCAACCGGCTGCCTCATCTCAGTCATCTCCTGGCCAAATATCGATCACAGTGTTGAAAACTTAGTTCCGACCATGCCTCGTTTGTATGCAAACACTTATCAACCCATTGAATTTCCTTATCAAAGAAACTGAATCTGGGTTTCCGTGGAAGCAATTGAGCCATGTCCTATTGCATGGGAAACGACTGAAAAGCTCTTGCACTTTGTGCGGCGCGGTCGCATATTGTTGCGGTGCGGTAGCGCTTGGCGTTACCGCTGCCCTCCTTGGGCGTTTCCTCCCTAGACTTGGGCCGCTTCTTCATCAGAAGCGGCCCTTTTTTCTTTGGGCCTCCGTTTTCATTTCAGAGCGCGCAAACTTGCGAAGCGAAAACGCGTTCGCGCCGTTGGCTCGCGGCACTGTCGTCCGAGAGTAAGAGGCGACTATTCCGCTGCGGCCTGGAACGAGCCAAGATCGCCGAACGGGATCGTGGTCGCCAGCACGTCGGCGAGGATGCCGAAGTCGCTTGCGACTTGCGCAAAGCGCGGACTGCGCTCGCGCCGCCGTTCGTCCATATAGATCGCGCGATTGAGCTCGAGCTGCACCGCGTGCAGGCCGCTCGCGGGATTGCCGTAATGCTCGGTGATGAAGCCGCCGGCATAGGGCTTGTTGCGGCCGATCGAATAGCCGAGGCCCGTCATGGTTTCCTCGACGCGGTCGGGAAGCAGCGGCGTGCAGCTCGTGCCGTAGCGATCGCCGATGACGATATCGGGCCGGCGCGGCTCGTCTCTGCTGACGCCGACCGAGGGCATCGAGTGGCAGTCGACCAGCACCACGGTGCCGAACAACTGGTGCACCTTGTTGATCAGCCGACGCAGCGCGCGGTGGTAGGGCTTGTACAGCGTCTCGATCCGTCCCAGCGCGTCGTCGACCAGGATGCGGTCGCGGTAGATTTCCTGTCCGTCACCGACCACGCGCGGAATGGTGCCGAGACCGCCGGCAACCCGCATCGAGCGGGTATTGGCAAAGCTCGGCAGGCGGCCGGTGAACATGCGGGGATCGAGCTCATAGGGCTCGCGGTTGACGTCGACATAGGAGCGGGGAAAGTTGACCCGCACGGTCGGAAAGCCGCGATCGCTCAAATGGCCGATCAGCTCGTCCATGAACGAATCTTCGGACCGCCGCAGCGTCGGCAGGTCGATCCTGGATGCGATGAGGAATTCGTCCGGATAGGTCGAGCCGGAATGGGGCGAGTTGAAGATGACCGGGGCACGCCATTGCGCGGGCTCCACGATCTCGAAGGCTGGCGACGTTTCGCCGTCAAACCGGGTCATCTTCTCAGGCTTCGTCCCTTCGCGCCGGGATCTGGCATGGTCCAGATCGCATTGATTCGGCCGATCGAGCGGCTCTTATGTGACGTCATTGTCCGGAATCGCAACCATTCTGCCAAGCGAAAAGATGTGATGGGCACTGGAACACGTCTTAACCCTGCGGGCAGCGGGGTGGGGATCTCCGCGCGCGGCTCGATTGATTCGAGCTGCGTTCAGGTTCACAAAGGGCCGGCAGCAGCAGCCGTCTCAGGGTTAAGATTTTCACCCCAAATTTACCCTCTGTCGGGCTTAGTGACCTCTGCTGATATCCTCTGGGGATTCGACGTTTCCTGCCATGCCAAAGATCCTGCTCGCCGAAGACGACAACGACATGCGCCGCTTCCTGGTCAAGGCGCTGGAAAACGCCGGTTTTCAGGTCTCGTCCCATGACAACGGCATGGCCGCCTATCAGCGGTTGCGGGAAGAGCCGTTCGAGATGCTGCTGACCGACATCGTGATGCCGGAGATGGACGGTATCGAGCTCGCCCGCCGCGCCTCGGAACTCGACCCCGACATCAAGATCATGTTCATCACCGGCTTCGCCGCGGTGGCCCTGAACTCGGATTCGGATGCCCCCAAGAACGCCAAGGTGCTGTCCAAGCCCGTCCATCTGCGCGAATTGGTCAGCGAAGTGAACAAGATGCTGGCGGCCTGAATCGGCCCCCTTCCGTCCTTGCGCCGGCTCCCCTGAGCCGTTATAGGGACCCCACCCGATCTAGACGACCTCTAGGGCACGTAGCTCAGCGGGAGAGCACTACCTTGACATGGTAGGGGTCACAGGTTCGATCCCTGTCGTGCCCACCATCCTTCGCTCGCGAAGCGAGAGAAGGATGCCGCGCCGAAGCCCAACGGGCGCAGGCGGGCTGCCGCCGCGAGCTACGGCTCGGCAACCCACGATTAAAGCAACGCGAAACATGTCCGGTGTAGCTCGCAGAGCGTAGACGGACTGGCACGGCTTGCTCGGTCTTCGGGAACGCCGAGACGCCCCCGGCATTGTTCCGCCATGCCGAAGTCCTCCACAAAAATCTTCAAGCGCGGCGACCACGTCAGCTGGAATTCCGAGGCCGGCCGGGTGCGCGGCCATATCCTGCGCGTGCACACCGAGGACGTCGACTACAAGGGCTACGTCCACCACGCCACGCCGGACGACCCGCAATACGAGATCAAGAGCGACAAGACCGATCACGTCGCCCTGCACAAGGGAAAGACGTTGCGATTGTTGCGGAGTTGAACGTGAGGTGAGCAAGGCATCCCATGGCGGCTCATCCCTTCTTCACCATCGGCCATGCCACGCGTTCGATTGAGGGATTCATCGAGTTGTTGCAGGGCAGCTCGATCACATATCTGGCCGACGTTCGCACCGTGCCCCGCTCGCGCACCAACCCGCAGTATAATCGCGATACGCTGCCGCAGGCGCTCGCGGTCGTTTCGATCGGCTACGAGCATATCGCCTCGCTCGGCGGCCTGCGCAGCAGCCGCAAGCGCGAGGTGCCGCGCGAGACCAATGCATTCTGGCAGAATGGCAGCTTCCACAATTATGCCGACCACGCCATGAGCGCGGCCTTTCACGAAGGTCTCGCTCATTTGCGCGATCTCGGGCAGACGCAGCGCTGCGCCATCATGTGCGCGGAAACATTGTGGTGGCGATGTCACCGCCGCATCATCACCGATTATCTGCTCGCCGCCTGCGAGACCGTGTTTCACATTCTGGGACCAGGGCAGGTCAAACAGGCCGAGATGAATCCGGCGGCGCGCGTCATGGCTGACGGCCGCTTGGTTTATCCTGCGCAAAGTTAGCCAATCGTCGCTATTGCGGCTATGCTTGCCGTAGTCCGTAGATCCTCTGGGTGAGTTGGTGGTCGCCGCCCGTCACCCATAGGATCTACGCTCCCCTTGATCCGCGTGATCCGCGACGTGAGTTTGCCATGAGCATATCCGTCATCGAACAAGCAAAAATTCAGGCGCAGGTGCTGGTGCCGCTGGTTAAGGCGCTGCAGGCCGAGCTCGGCGAGGCGCGCGCCAACGCATTGGTGCGCAAGGCGCTCGGCGATCTCTATCGCGGCTTCGGCGAGGAATTCTGGAAAGCCAAGAGCCTGAACGAGAATGAGGCAGACCTCGGCCAGGCGGTCGCGTCCGCGTTCAAGACCTATGCCCGCGACGACGCGCTCGCCTATGACGTCATCGAGCAGTCGAAGGACGTCTTCGCATTCGACGTGAAGCGATGCGCTTATGCCGAGTTCTACAAGGCGCTGGGCGAGCCCGAGCTCGGCTTCCTCCTGGTCTGCACCGCCGACTTTGCCACCGCGGAAGGGTTCGGCCGCGACATCAGGCTCACGCGCACGCAAACCATCATGCAAGGCGCACCTCATTGCGATTTCCGCTACCGGCGCGATCCGGGCGGATGATCATGAGAGCGTTTGCCGCTTCAGGCCTCGGTCGCGTCGGGATCAGCAGCTGACTTACCGTCCAAGCCGCCAGAACGCCGTCTGCAGCGGGAGCTGATGCTTGATCATCGTGACGCCGTCGACGACCTTCAGGCCGCGGCTCGCACAGGCTTCCATGAATTCGGTGCGGCGGGCGGCGATGATGTCGAATACCGCGCAATCCCCCGGCAGATTGGACGGATCCATCGGCAGCGCGTCGCTCGCGCGCAGGCCGAGCGATGTGGCGTTGACGCAGAGGCCGACGTCGTCGAAGCGCTCCTCGAGGCTGATATCGAGATCGGGGAATTGCCCGCGCAGCTTTGCTGCGAGCAACTCGGCCGGAGCGGGCATCTCGTTGAGGATGCGCAGGCGCTTCAAGCCCGCTGCGGCGAGTGCGTGGCAGATCGCGCGGCCGGCGCCGCCCGCGCCGATCACGACAGTGCGGCGCGCGGGATCGAAAATGTTGGCCTCGCGCGCGGCGTTCAGAAAGCCGCCGCCATCAAAGGACTCCCCGACCAGCTTTCCGTCCGCTTCGATCCGGATCGTGTTGACCACACCCTCGAATGTCGCGGCAGGTCCCACCTGGTCGCAGAGTTCGAACGCCGCCGGCTTGTGCGGCATGGTCAGGTTGAAGCCGGCGGTGCTCGGCGATTTCGCCAGCGTGCGGATTGTCCTGGCGAGATCGTCCGGGTGCACGTCCATCGGCACCATGTGCCAGTCGAGGCCCTGCTCCTCGAAATAAGGCGTGTAGTATCTGGGCGCACCGACATGGCCGGCGGGATGGGCGAAGATGAAGACGACGCGCGAGGCGCCGGTCGGAAGCTTCATGGCATCATCCCTTGACCGCGCCGGCGGTCAGCCCGGAGACGAGATAACGGCGCACCGCGAGCGAGAAGATCAGCACCGGCGCCATCACCAGCGAGCCGCCGGCGGCGATCTTGCCCCATTCCCAGCCCTCGTAGTTCATGAAATTGACGACGGCGACCGGCGCGGTGCGTGCATTGGTCCGGGTGAGGATCAGCGCGAAGAAGAAATCGTTCCAGGCGTAGAGGAAGCAGAGGATCGCGGTCGCGGCGATGCCGGGCGTCACCATCGGCAGCACGATTTTTGTGAACACCGTGCGGGTCCGCGCGCCGTCGACGAGGGCGGCTTCCTCCAGCGAAACCGGTATGGTGTCGAAGAACGGCTGCATCATCCAGATCACCAGGGGTAGGTTGAAGCTGGTGTAGACCAGCACCAGGCCGGTGACGGTGTCGAGCAGCCCGATCCAGCGATAGAACAGGAAGAAGGGAATGGTGAAGGCGATCGGCGGCGCCATGCGCGTCACCAGGATCGCAAAGGAGAGCGCATGCTTGCCGCGCCCGGCCCAGCGCGACAGCGCGTAGGCCGCGGGCACGCCGGACAGCAGTGCGAGCGCGGTCGAGAGCGAGGCGCTCAAGAGGCTGTTGACGAAGGAGGCCGAGAACGCGCTGTGCCAGAGCGAGATGTAGTTTTCCAGCGTCGGCGTGAAGATCAGCGGTGGCGGGAATTGCAGGATCTGGTCGTTGGACTTGAAGCTCATCTGCAGGAGCCACAGAAACGGCGAGAGCAGGACGAGCAGCGTCACGGTGATCGCGACCAGCCGCCCAGGCGTCGCGCGGCGTCCGGAATGGTGGCTCATGCCATCGCCTCCCGCCGGCGCCCCATCCAGACCAGGGCAAGGCTGATGCCGGCGACGAGCAGCAGCATCACGACCGTGACCGCGCTGGAATAGCCGATCTCGTTGGTGTCGAAGGCAAGGAGATACGCATAGTAGTTCGTGACTTCCGTGACCGTGCCCGGACCGCCGCTGGTCAGCAGGAAGATCAACGGAAACGCCTTCACGCTGTCGATCAGGCGGAACATGCCGGAGATGACGAGGATCGGCGTGATGAAGGGCAGGGTGACGTACCAGAAGATCTGAAGCTTGCTGGCGCCGTCGACCAGGGCGGCCTCCGAATATTCGTCGGGAATGGTCTGGAGCGCCGCCAGCACCATCAGGAAGGTGAAGGGCAACCATTCCCAGGTGTCGGCGATGATGATGGCGGTCAGCGCGAAATCGACGCTGGAGGTCAGCGCAGGCATGGTGAAATTGAGGAGCTGCGCGGCGTAATAAAGCGGGCTAATGTCGGGCGTGTAGATCAGCTTCCAGATCACCGCGACGACGATCGGCGGCAGCACCATCGGGATCAGGAAGAAGGTGCGGGCGAACTCGACGAAGCGCGACGGCACGTTGAGGAGCAGCGCGAGCAGCATGCCGAGCAGGACCTGGAACAGCACACCCCAGCACGACAGTTTTGCCTGCACCCAGAGTGAATTGACGAAGCGGGGATCGCCGGGCAGCAGGCCGTAATTGCGCAGCGGCACGCTGAAATCGGTCGCCGAGCCCGGCGCCGTCAACTGGAACGGCGTCAGGCTGGTCACGACGAGATAGATCGCCGGAAGCACGGCGACCGCAAACAGCACGATCAGGCTCGGCGTGAGCGCGCAGGCGATGAAGCTGCGGCGCTCCGCGTCAATTCCACTCTCGCTCAAAGCTGCGTCCCGGCACGGCGGAGCGCGGCGATCGCCTGGTCCTGCGCGGCGTTCATCGCGTCCTTCGCGGGCAGCTGGCCGGTTGCGACCTGCTCGAACGCCTTGTTGAGCACGTCGCCGACGATCGGGAACTCCTTCACGGTACGATAGGCCATGTAGTTCTCGCCCTTGGCCGGCAGCTCCAGCACTTCCAGATAGAGCGCGCCCAGATCCTGGCCGTTGACGGTGTTGAGCTTGCGATAAGCTTCGCTGGTGATGATGGAGCGCCGGCAGACCGAGGAATGGCCGTGCTCCTTGACGAGCCGCATCGAGATGTCGGGGGAGAGCGCCCATTTGATGAATTCCCACGCCGCCTTCTTGTTCTTGGCGTTCTTGGGAATGCCGAGCCCCTGGCTGTTGGAGGCGGGGTGGTCATGCACGGGTCCCGCGGGCATCCGCACCACGCGCGCTGTCTCCTTCACCTTGCTCTCCTCGGACAGCAGGATCGGCGTCACCCAGGCGCTGGAATGGATGAAGATGTTGGCGCGTCCCGTGAGCACCGACTGCCGCGCCTGGTCTTCGGTGTAGGTCAGTACGCCCTTCGGCGCGCTCTTCAGGAGGTTCGCATAGAATTCGATGCCCTGGATGGTCTCGGGCGTGTTCAACGCCGGCATGATGTCGGAGGGCGGCTTGCGGAAGATGTTGCCGCCGAAGCCCTGGATGTAGGGCGGCAGATTCCAGTGATGCAGCTGGAACGAGGTGATGCCGCTGACGCCGTCGGTGCCGTTGATTTCGGCGCAGACCTGCTGGAGCTCGGCGAACGTCTTCGGGACCTTCAGCCCCTTCTTCTCCATCAGATCCATGCGCGACAGCCCCATCAGCATCGCGCCGCCTTCCCAGGAATAACCGTAGGTCGCGCCCTTGGCGTCGCGGTAGGGCACCTGCGCGCCTTCGACGAAGTCCTTGGGATTCCATTCGGCCGGGGTCAGATTGGCATCGCCGGTGAACTCGTCGAGATTGGCCAGCAATCCCGCCGCGACCCAGCGTGCGGCGAGGATGAAGGTGACGTTGACGAAATCATAGGCCGAGCCGCCGGAGGACAGTTCGAGATTGGCCTGTTGATTGTAGACCGGGAAGGCCGAGAGCTGGAGATCGACCTTCATCCCGGTCCTCTCCTCGAACTCGGGGATGTATTTCTGCAGCAGCGTGAAGAAGCGGTGCTGGAACGAGGCGCCGTGCAGCGTAACGCCGGCAAACGGTTTCGTCTGCGCGATCAGCGGCGCGGGAAATGCCGTAAGCGCCGCGGTCGCGGCGCTGGCCTGCAAGAGTTTACGGCGGGTGAGCGAACTTCCGCGCGATGCGTTCTTCATCATGTCCTCCCAATTATTGTTTGCCGGTTTCAACGCGCCCGTCTGGTGCGGGCGTTCTCGTCCTCGGCATCCTTCTTTCGCTGGCGCGACAGGGCCGAGACGATGTTCTGTTCGGTGAGATCCATGAGCTTGTGCATGGCCTGGCGCGCGCCGTCCGGATTGCGTGCCCAGATCTCGTCAAGCACCGCGCGATGATAGGGCAGGCTTTTCCGTGGTGCGCCCGGATTGGTCGTCGACAGGTTGAACGACATCCGCAAGGCTGCTGCGACCGTCGCGCCGAAGGCGATCAGAAAGTCGTTGCCGGTGGCGATCAGGATGCCGCGATGAAACTGCAAGTCGGGCTCGGCATAAGCGCGCCGGTCCATGCCGGCCGCGTCCATGCCGCGATAGGCGCGTTCGATCCGGGCAAAATCCTCATCCGTGCCGCGCATCGCACAGATCGCGCAGGCCTCGGGCTCGACGATGCGGCGGACCTCCATGATCTGCTTGGCGAACTCCTGCGTCGGCAGCGCCGACAGCGTCCAGTTCAGCAGCTCCTCGTCGAGCATGTTCCAGTCGAAGCGCGCGCGGACATGCGTGCCGGCTTTCTGTTTCGAGGCGATCAATCCCTTCGCCTTCAACAGCGATAGCGATTCGCGGATCGAGGCGCGGCTGACGCGGAAGCGCGAGGCCAGTTCGACCTCGCGCGGCAAGATCGTGCCCTCGCGCCACACCCCGGTCAGGATCAGTCGTGCCACCTCGCGGGCCACCTGGGCGCTCGCCTGCGGATTATCGCTGCTGTCGGTCTTGGCCACGGTGAACCCGGTTCCGTGAAGTCAAATGTCTGATTTATTGCAGATGCTGACGACGCGGCGGAGAAGAATTCCGGCCGTCGCATGCAAGATAATCTCATGGCAGCAGGTTTGACAAGAATTATTATGTCAGACATATCTCCTCCCAGATCAATGCCGCGCAGGACAAAACCATCGTGACAAAGCCCCACATCGTCCTGGTCATGACCGATCAGCAACGCTTCGACACGATCGCGGCGACAGGCCATCCCTACATGAAGACGCCGAATCTCGATCGACTGGTGCGTGAGGGCGTCTATTTCGACAATTGCTTCATCAACGCGCCGAGCTGCGTTCCCTCGCGCGCGGCGCTGTTCTCCGGCCTCTATCCGCACGCCTCTGGCGTGCTGAAGAACGGGCAGCACTGGCAGAAGACGTGGGTCACCAATCTGGCGGAGGCTGGCTATCACTGCGTCAATGTCGGCAAGATGCACACGATCCCCTACGATGCGAAGGCCGGCTTCCACGAGCGTTTCGTCGTCGAGAACAAGGATCGCTTCTTCGAGGGCCGTTGGTTCGCCGACGAACTCGACAAGGCCTTTGCCGCCCACAAGCTGACAAAGCCGTCGCGCGCCGGCTACCGCAGCCTGCCGGACTATGGCGACCGCATGGGCGCGTTCACCTGGGAAATGCCGAAATCGCTGCATCCGGACATCTTCGTCGCGGAGACCGCGATGTGGTGGCTCGAGACCCGACCCAAGCCCGAGGCGCTATTCATGCAGATCGGCCTGCCCGGACCGCACCCGCCCTATGATCCGCTGCCGGACTATCTGGAACATTACCTCGCGCGCAACGACCTTCCGGTGCCGCAGCCGACCGAGGCCGAGATCGAGGGGCTGCCGGCCTATCTGAAGGAGAAGCGTCGCCACGACACCGAAGTCGACCATGACGCGGTGTCATGGAAGCTCGCACCGACGCACGACGAAATGCGGCGCCTGCGCGCGCATTATTATGCCAACGTCACCATGATCGACGAGCAGATCGGCCGTCTCCTGCAAACGCTGGAAGACAGGGGCTATCTCGACAATTGCGTCGTCATCTTCATGTCGGACCACGGCGATAATCTCGGCGAGCACGGCCTCAGTCAGAAATGGTCGATGTACGAGCCCGTCACCCGCATCCCGCTGCTGGTCTGGTCACCGGGACGGTTCACCGGCGGGCGCCGCATTGCCGGGAAGTGCCAGCTGTTCGATCTGGCCCCGACCATTCTGGATCTCGCCGGCGCACAGCATCCGAAGCCGTTCCAGGCCCGCAGCCTGCTTCCGGCCCTGAAGGGCGAGAAATGGTCCGGCCGTGGCTTCGTGTTCAGCGAGCAGGCCGGCGACGTCGCCATGACCGGCGCAAGGCTGATCACCATGGTGCGTGACGACAGGTGGAAGGTCGTGTTCATTCACGGCGCCGAGGACGGGCAGCTGTTCGATCTCGCGACCGATCCGCTCGAACGGCACAATCTCTTCGGCATGCCCGAGCACGCCGGAATCATCAGCCGTCTGAAGGACGCCTTCATCGACTGGCGGCAGAACAGCCTGCTGGAGACGATGGATCTGAACGCGGCCGCGCGCTGATGCCTATGAATCGTCGGCGTCACGGCCGTGCCATCTCAACGCCGGCGCCGAGACGTCGGGCAGGCCCAGCAGGTTGATCGCGCGGCAGGCGATCTGGTCGACGATGTCGGCCACCGACTGCGGCTTCAGGTAGAAGGCGGGCAGCGGTGGCGCAATGATTGCGCCGATCTCGGTCGCTTGGAGCATCGCGCGGAGATGTCCGAGATGCAGCGGGCTTTCTCGGACCAGGAGCACCAGACGCCGCCGCTCCTTGAGCTGCACGTCGGCCGCACGCACGAGGAGATTGTCTAGATGTCCCCAGGCGATGGCCGACAGCGTGCGGATCGAGCACGGCGCCACGATCATGCCGCTGGCGGGAAACGAGCCGCTGGCGATGCTGGCGCCGATGTCGGCAGGATCATGGTCGCGGAAGGCGAGGGCGCGCAGCCGGGGCAGCGCGCCGGCACCGACCTCCTCGGTGAGCGTGCGCTCGGCCGCCGGTGAGATCACGAGATGCACCGCGCAAAGCGGATTCTCCGTCAGCCGCTCGACGATGCGCACGCCGATGGCCGCGCCCGAGGCGCCGCTGATGCCGACGACGACGCCATGCCGCGCGCTCATGCGGTCTCGCGCAGTTGAGGTCCAGCCATTGCGCCGAGGCCGAGCGCCGGCCACATCTTGTCGACCCTGGCGACCACGGCTGGATCCATCATCAGGGGCTCGCCCCAGGCCCGCTCCGTCTCGGGCGGAATCTTGGTGGTGGCATCGATTCCGAGCTTGCCGCCGAGGCCGGATTTCGGCGAGGCGAAGTCGAGATAGTCGATCGGCGTGTCCGAGAGCGTGACGAGGTCGCGCGAGCTGTCGCTGCGGGTCGCGACCGCCCACATCACGGCGCGCCAGTCGCGGATGTCGATGTCATCGTCGACCACGATCAACAGCTTGGTGTAGCTGAACTGCGGCAGCATCGACCACAAGCCCAGCATCAGCCGTCGCGCCTGGCCGGGATAGCGCTTCCTGATGGAAGCAATCGCGACCCGGTAGGAGCAGGCCTCGGGCGGCAGCCAGCAGTCGGTCACCTCGGGGAATTGCTGCCGGATCAGCGGCACGAACAGCCGGTTCAATGCTTCGCCGATCCGGGACGGCTCGTCCGGCGGGCGGCCGGTGAAGGTCGAGAGATAGATCGGCTGTCGGCGCGACGTGATGGCGGTGACCCGAAGCACGGGAAAGGCCTCGACCAAATTGTAGTAGCCGGTGTGATCGCCATAGGGGCCCTCGGCGGCCGTCTCGGTTGCCGAGACGAGGCCCTCGATGACGATCTCGGCCGCGGAGGGGACCGCGAGAGGAATCGTCAGGCACGGCGTCAGCTCGGGCCGCTCGCCGCGCAGGATACCTGCGAAGCGCAGCTCGGATATCGTCTCCGGTAGCGGCAGCACGGCGGCGAGGATCGTCGCGGGGTCGGCTCCGATGACGATCGCGACCGGCATGTCGCGTCCCAGTGCCTTCCATTGCTGGTGATGTCGGGCGCCGCCGCGATGGGCGAGCCAGCGGATGATCGAGCGGTCGCGACCGAGGATCTGCATGCGGTAGACGCCGACATTCTCTTCCTGGTCCGCGACGGACGACTCCGGCGGCGCGGTGATGACCAGCGGCCAGGTGATCAAGGGTGCGGGCTCGCCCGGCCAGCAGATCTGCGCCGGCAGTTTTGTTAGATCGATGTCCTCGCCCATCGTCACGCGATCCTGCACCGCCGCCGCGGGGCGCGATCGCGGCCGCGTGGCAAGGGCGGCGCGGGCCAGCGGCAGCTTGCGCCAGGCATCCCGGACGCCATGCGGAGGACGCGGCGCGCGCAACTCGGCCAGCAAAACGCCGAGCTCTTCGAGCCGGTCCGGCGTGATGCCCATGCCCCACGCGGTCCGCTCCACCGTGCCGAACAGATTGGTCAGCAGCGGCATCTCGGAGGGAAGGCCATCGGCCCTGACCGGGCGTTCGAACAATAGTGCAGGGCCGTGTTCGCCGATCACGCGCCGGTGGATCTCGGTGATCTCATGGACCACGGAAACCGGTTCGCGAATGCGTCGCAGCTGCCCCTTGCCTTCGAGGAAGTGCAGGAAGTCGGATAATTCGCCGAAGCGCGGAACGTCACGTTGCAAGCGAACGGTCTCCTGAAAAAGCAGAAGCTAGCCGGCGTGATTTCGATCTTCATTGTTCCCGCTCAAATACATTTGCGCGCAATCGGCTCAGATGACGGAATGAGTCATTCGTCCGTCGCGTCCGGTTCGTTGCCGACAATCCCGCCGCTTCTCGCTCTGGCAATACGTCCCTTGCCGCTGCTGCCGCTGCAATTCGCGCTTGGTGGTTTCCTGTCGCGGATATTGAGGCGCAATCCCGGACTGCTCGACCGGCTCGGACCACATCGCCGCGCACGGTTCGGGATCAAGCCGGTCGACCTGCCGTTCGCCTTCATCGTCGAGGCCGCGCCGCCGCTTCTGTCGGTGGTGCGCGAGCTGCCGCAAGGCCTGGAAGCCTATGTCTCCGCTTCGCTCGCCAACCTGCTGGCCCTGGTCGAGGGCAGGGTCGATGGCGACGCGCTGATGTTTTCGCGCCAGCTCGGAATCGAAGGCGACATGGAGGCTGTGCTGGCCTTGCGCAATGCGATCGACGATGCGCGGCTCGATCTCGCCGCGGAGCTGGCTTCCCTGTTCGGTCCGTTGGGCGAGCCGGTGAGGCGTTCCTTCGAGGCCGCGCGGGACAGGCTGACCGGCCCGCCGCAGGAGCAGAGGTGATGGAGCTGATCTGTCCCGCCGGCACGCCGGCCGCGCTGCGCAGCGCCATCGATGCCGGGGCGGACGCCGTCTATTGCGGCTTCAACGATGAGACCAACGCGCGCAATTTTCCGGGGCTGAACTTCAGCCGCGACGAGCTGCGTAAGGGAATCGCGTTCGCCCATGGACGCGGCGCGCGCATCCTGGTCGCCATCAATACCTTTCCGCGGGCGTCGTCCGTGACGCTCTGGCAGCGCGCCGTGGACGATGCCGTCGATGCCAGAGCCGACGCGCTGATCGTCGCCGATATCGGGCTCATGGACTACGTCGCCAAGCGTCATCCGGGTCAGCGCCTTCATGTTTCGGTGCAGGCTGCCGCCGCAAATCCCGATGCCATCGCGTTCTACGTCGAGACGTTCGGGGCGCGCCGCGTCGTGTTGCCACGCGTGCTCAGCGTTGCGGAAATCGCCGAAATCACCCGCGAGACGGCGTGCGAGACCGAAGTGTTCGTGTTCGGCGGCCTTTGCGTGATGGCCGAGGGGCGCTGCTCGCTGTCGTCCTATGCGACCGGCAAATCGCCGAACATGCAGGGCGTCTGCTCGCCGGCGAGCCATGTAGCCTATGAGGAGACCGCGCAGGGAACGACGTCCCGGCTTGGCGGCTTCACCATCAACCGCTTCGCCCCGCAGGAGGCCGCGGGCTATCCGACCCTCTGCAAGGGGCGGTTTTCCACCGCGCATGGCGACGGCTACGTCTTCGAGGACCCTGTCAGCCTCGATGCCACGACGCTGCTCGGGGGATTGCGAAGCGCCGGCGTTGCCGCCCTGAAGATCGAGGGGCGTCAGCGCGGACGGGCCTATATCGAGAGCGTGGTCCGTCATTTCCGCCGCGCACTCGATACAATCGAGCAGGGGCGCCAAGCGGACATCGTGAGCCTGCGGCCCTTCACTGAAGGCCAGGCCTCTACGCTCGGCGCCTATCGCAAGACATGGCGATGATTAATGGCGATGATTGATGGCGATGATTGCAACCGATGGCGGCCGGCCATCAATGAGAGAAGCCCCGATGCAGCTGAGTCTCGGCCCCGTCCTCTACAATTGGGCGCCGGACCGCTGGCGCGATTTCTACTTCCGGATTGCCGACGAGGCGCCGGTCGATGTCGTGTCCGTAGGCGAGGTCGTCTGCTCGAAACGCTCGCCGTTCTTCGCGGAGCACCTGCCTGACGTGATCGAACGGCTCCAGCGTGCCGGCAAACAGGTTCTGCTGGGTTCGCTGATCCTGGTGTCGCTGCGGCGCGAACGGCGTCAGACCGAGGAGCTCTGCGCAACTGACGGCGCATTGGTCGAGGTGAACGATCTGACCTGCCTCCGCTCGATCAAGGGCCGGCCGCATGCGATCGGTCCCTACGTCAACATCTACAACGAGACCAACGCGGCCTTTCACGTCCGGCAAGGCGCAGCGCGCATCTGCCTGCCGCCGGAATTGCCGATCTCGTCAGCGGCGGTGATTGCCGCAGCGGTGCCCCAGGCCGTGATCGAGATTTTTGCCTTCGGCCGGGTGCCGCTGGCGATCTCCGCCCGTTGTTACCATGCGCGGCTTCACAAGCTGTCCAAGGACAATTGCCGCTTCGTCTGCGAAAAGGACCCGGACGGGCTCGCGTTGAAGACGCTGGACCAGCAGGAGTTCCTCACGATCAACGGCGTCCAGACCCTGTCGCATGCCTGCACCAATCTCGTTGGAGACGTTGCTGCATTGCGCGAGGCTGGGATCGGCTCGCTGCGCCTATCGCCGCAGGATTGCGACATGGTGGGTGTTGCCAGAACCTTTCGCGATGTGCTCGACGGACGCAACTCAGCCGAAAGCGCAAGCCGCCGCTTGTCCGATCTTTACCCGGGCGTCGCCTTTGCCAACGGCTTTCTTCGCGGCAAGCCCGGCTTTTCCTTCGCGTGACGTCGCATCCTGCACGCGTACGCGGGCCTGCCCTTTACCGCGCCTACCACGGCGATGAATAGTTGTGCACATCATCTCCCCAGGGTCGTCCTGGCGAAGGCCAGGACCCATACCGCGTGATCCTTCGATTGTGAGTGCTCGCAGTACCGAGCAGCCGGTCTTCGCCAAACTACTCCCTGGGATAACGGGCCTTCGCCAGGACGACGCCGGTGAGGTGGCGGTAGGCGATCATGTGACGAGATATTTGGCGACCGCCGCCTCGTCCCACGCAATCCCGTTGCCGGGCTCCTCGCTCGGCAGCGCAAAGCCATCCTTGATCTTTAGCCGCGTCGACAGCACCGCGTCGGCCCAGTCGACATATTCCAGCCAATGCGCGGTCGGCGTCACGCAGAGCAGATGCGCGCTCACTTCAGAGAACAGGTGCGTCGACATCTCGATGCCGGCGGCGTGCGCCAGCGCCGCGGCGCGCAGCCAGCCGGTGACGCCGCCGATGCGCTGGACATCAGGCATCACGTAGTCGCAGGCTTCCGCGGCGAGTGCCGCCTGCATCGCGAAGGCGCTGTCAAAGTTCTCGCCGATCTGCACCGGCGTGTGCAGCGCGTCCGCAATACGGGCGCTGCCCTCATAATCGTCGTGGCGGATCGGCTCCTCGATCCAGGTGAGGCCCTCGTCGTCGAGCATCTCGCCGCGGCGGATGGCTTCCGCGACCGTCAGCGCCTGATTGTAGTCGCACATCAGCGTCACCTGATCGCCGACGGCATTGCGCACCGCGCGCACGACGGCGAGATCCTCCCGCGCATCGGGTCGGCCGACGCGGATCTTTGCCGCCCGAAAACCCTCGGCCAGCAGCTTGTGCGCTTCCTCGACTGCGGCGCTCGCGGGCATGATGCCGAGCCCCTTCGAATTGTAGGCCCTGACCGGCTTTGGCGCGCCGCCGAGCAGGCGCGCCAGCGGCAGGCCGCGTGCACGCGCGAGTGCGTCCCATGACGCCATGTCGATGCCGGATTGCGCCAGCCGTTGCAGTCCGGCGAGGCCCAGCAGCGTGAAACGCTGGGCGAGCTTGCGCTCGATCTCGAACGGCAGCAGCTCGTCGCCGACGACGAACTCCGACATTTCCGTGACCATGGCCGTCAGCGGCTTCAAGGCAGACGGCGTGATCGAGAACAGATAGGCGTGCCCGCGTACGCCCTGGTCGGTCTCGCAGTCGATCAGCACCAGCGGCGCTTTGGCGACCGCCCCGGTCGAGGTCTGGAGCGGCAGGTTCATCGGCACGATCACGGGCCGCGCCTGGAAGCGCTTGATGCGGATGGTCTCGGTCATGGGTCTCTCCCGGCGGAGCGGATGCAGGTCGGCGCCGATCTTAAACATCCGTGATGAAACGAAAAGGCGCCTGCTGCGACCACCATGAAATGGGGTTGAACCACCGCGGTGGTGAAGTCCGGTAATCCAGCGCGAGTCCGCTCGCTGCTGGAAGCGCGCTGGCATCGCTCAAGCCGGCGTGAGGTCGATCAGCGTTGCCTGATTGAGCCCTCGTTGTGGTCGCGAGAAAGGTCTGCTCCCTCTCCCGCTTGCGGGAGAGGGCTGAGGAGAGGGTGTCTCCTCCTCAACGGGACGATCCCCAAGCGGAAAGAGCCCTCACCCGGCGCTTCGCGCCGACCTCTCCCGCAAGCAAGCGGGAGAGGTGACCCCGCTCGGCGCTCACACGCGCTCTGAGGCGTCTCACCGCGCCGCGCCTTCGGTGAAGGCGGTCTCGATCACCTCACCAAAAGGCTGCCAGGAACGGCCGTCGAACTGGACGAGCCGCATCTGCTTGATCGGCAGATAGTTGCTGGGCGAGGTATTCATCCTGATGTTGGGCAGCGCGACGGAGGGGTGATAACCCTTAAGCGAAGCCGCCTGACGCATGATGTTGTCACGCGAGAAGTCGTCGCCGCATTGCTTCAGCACCTGCGCCAGCGCTTCGGCCGCGGCGTAACCGTAGAGCGCGGCGCTGCTGTTGGTGCTTTCGGCCTGATGGTATTTGTCCATGAAGGCGAACCAGTCCTTCATGGCGGCATCGTCCTTCCATGCGGGATCGCTCGGATCCTTCAGAAAGGCCGCGGAGATCACGCCGGCGGAGTTCTCGAGGCCCGCGGGCGCCATCGCATTGGCGATCGAGGCGGAGGCATCGTTCACGATGAAGACCGGATGCCAATTGAGTGAGGCCGCCAGCTTGATCACCTTGGATGCCGTCGACGGCACGCCGAGAAAGACGAAGATGTCGGCGCCCGCGCGCTTGAGGATCGAGACGTGTCCGTCGAGATGTTCGTCGGCGATGTCGAAGGCGATGTCGACGAGGACATGACGGTTGAGGTCGCCAAGGCCTTCCTGGATGCCCTTGTAGAGCATGCGGCCGAACTGGTCGTTCTGCCAGAGCACCACGATCTTTTTCCGGGGATAATAGGCCTGGATGTAGTTGGCGTAGATGCGCCCCTCCGACCGGAACGACGGCTGCCAGCCCATGGTCCAGGGAAACGCGCTTGGCTGGCTCAGCTCCTCGTCGCCGGAGGCGACGAACAGCTGCGGGATCTTCTTCTCGTTCAGATACCAGCGCGTGGCGAGATTGCCGGGCGTGCCGAACGACCCGAACATCAGGTGCACGTCCTCGGTCTCGACCAGATTGCGCGTCAGCTCCAGCGCAGTCGCCGGATCGGAATTGTCGTCGCGCGTGATGAAGCGGACCTTGCGGCCGTTGATGCCGCCACGCGCGTTGATCATGTCGAAATAGGCGGCCTCCGCCTGGCCGATGGCGCCGAACTCCGAGAGCGGTCCCGAATACGGCATGACATTGCCGATGCGGATTTCCTTGTCGGTCGTGGCTTGCTCCGCGTGTTGCAGGGACATCGCCCCAAGCGAAGCCAAAGCGACGATCAAAACGAACAGCAGCCTGCCGGTGACGCGCATGCTCGACACCTTGATGTTGGCCCCCGAAAAGGTCCGGCTCAATCCCCACCAAGGCTGGTTGATGTAGGTCAAGCGTTTGGCGATCGTATGGCTTGATCGCCGGGTTTGATGTTGCAGAGCATTGAGCCAAAACGGCAGGTGTGTTGACGCGCCGCGAATCCTTTCGCTGCTGGAAAGCGCGCTGGCATCGTTCAAGCCGGCGTGAGGCCGATCAGGCTTGCCGGATTGAGCCCCCGTTGTGACCGCGAGGAAGGTCTGCCCCCCTCTCCCGCTTGCGGGAGAGGGCTGGGGAGAGGGTGTCTCCACAGAGAGACTCCCAACGAGGAGAAAGCCCTCACCCGCGCCTTCGGCGCGACCTCTCCCGCAAGCGGGAGAGGTGAGGAGATCCCGGCTCTATAGCCCCCCTATGGCAGCCCCCGCGCCTCGAGCTGATGCACCAGCAGCAGTGTCGGCTCGGCGAGGCTGTCGCCGGAGCCGTCCAGGCCAAAGGCGCTCGCGATGCCGTCGCGGCTGCGCAGCAGCGTGCTGCGCGGACAATGGCCGGCGCCGCAGAGCGTCTTCTTCAGGGTCTCGCCTTGCGCGACGACGCCGGCGGAATCGTCCGCGGCCCAGGCCAGCAGGATCGGCACGTCGACATTGAGGATGCCGGGGAAGACCGATCGCTTGTTATATTGGCTGGCGTCGCTGCCGAGATAGGCCTTCTCGCTGTCGCTCGCGTCCTTGCCCGCGCGGTAGATGCCGGACACCAGGACGACGGCGGCGACATCGGCGCGGTCGGCCTGAAGCTCGGGATGCGCCAGCAGGGATGCGACATGGAAGGCGCCGGCGCCGTAGCCGACCGCGACGATCTCGCGGGCATCGCCGTTGAACAGGTCGATATTGCCGTTAACCCAGGACAGGGCCGCCGCCACGTCGCTCGCGCCGGCGGGCCAGGGCGCCAAAGGTGCCAGGCGATAGTTCACGCGCACCCCGATCATGTCGTTGCGCGCGGCAAAGCACATCGCCTGGTCCTGGATCTGCCGGGCCAGCTCGGGCGCCGCGCGGTCGCCGGTGAAGGTGTCGCCGGCCACGAACAGCAGCACCGGCCGCGGCGTATCCGCCTTGGTCGCGCTGGTCGCGACGTCGAGCACATTGGCCTCGCTCTCGCCGTAGCGCAGGCCACGCGAGAAGGTGACCTGCTCGCACAGCCGCGCGGTGCCGCCGGCGGTCGTGTCGGAATCGGTGAGGCCCACTTGCACGAGATCGGATGGCGGGGACAGCCTGGCCGGCAAAGGTCCGTGCGCGGAGGCCGTGGTCATGGTCAGAGTTAAGAAAAATGCCAGATAATTCTTCATGGTGATGCCGGCCTTGCGGGACTCATATTGGCTCGCCGGTTTGGCCTGTCTTTTCAATTCGCCTCATTAGTCAGCTGGCCTTGAGGCGAATTCACGGCACCTTTGGTCGGCACGTGGCCGCTTTTGCAACGCAAGTTCGCAGCCGGCCGGACGATTGCGCAGCGCGGCTTTTTTATCTCGATCCGTCAAGGCGTTGCCCAGCGCCATCCAGCCTCGCGCCGGAAACGGCTTTCTACTGTGCATGGGGTTGTTTTCGCAGTTTTTGTTTTGGACGGCCGGCACAGCACGTGCCGGACGCCGCCCGGTGGCAGCTCGGCGATTGCCCTCAAAGGCGCCGAACTGGAAGCGCTGAAGCGGCAATGCTGCGATGCGGCCGATCAAGTCCTGCTCGACCGCAAAGATTTCCTCGCACGTCCGTGATGGAACCTAATGGCGACTGGTGCGACTTACATATGACGCGGGAAGTAACGTGCGAGGCTGTCATGGCAGAGAAGCATACCGCCGATCCGGCAGAGATCATGCGGGCGACCGGTCATCCTGAGCTGGAATATGCCGCCGGCTGGACCATCGCCGGTCTCGTCACCATCGCCGCCATCGTCGCCGCCTGGGTGTTCGCCATTTAGGCAGCTGGAAACTGGAGCTCGAAGGCCGCACCCTCGTCGGTCGGCTTGAGCCTGATCGAGCCGCCATGGCTCGCCATCACCGCGCGTGCGATCGCCAGCCCCATCCCGGTGCCGCCCTGGTCGCGGCGGGTGGTGAAGAAGGCGTCAAAAATCCTGTCGCGGTTGGGCGCCGAGATCGGCTCGCCGTCATTGCTCACCGTCAGCAGCAGGGTCGTGCGCTCGAAGGTCGCCTCCAGCCTGATCGTCCTCGCCCTGTGCCGCACCGCGTTGTCGGCGAGATGCGACAGCACGATCAGCGCCTTCTCGCCGGACATGCCGATCGCGCGGTCGAGGCTGCCGCTGGCCGAGATCGCGCTTTCCGGAAACCGGTTCTTGAGATCGGCAATCACGGGAGCAAGCTCGGTTCGTTCGTTCTGCGGCAGGCTTTCGGCGCGTGCGAGCTCACGCAGCCGCTGCGCCATTGCCTCCAGCCGCTGGGTGTCGGACAGGATGTTGGCGATGAACGTCGTCTGCTCGGCCGGCGTCAGGCTGCCCGATTTGCCCTGAAGTGAATCCTGTAAGAGCTCGGCCGCGCCCTTGATGGACGTCAGCGGCGATTTCAACTCGTGGGTGAGGTGGGCCGAGAACGTCGCGATATAGTCCGAGCGACGCGCCAGTTGCTCGGCCATGCCGAGGAAGCTGTGCGAGAGCTGGGCGAACTCGCGCGTGCCGTAGTGCCGCAGCGGCCGGAACGCCTCGCGGTCGCCGCGGCCGATGCGCGTCGCGCGGTCGATCAGCTCGCGCATCGGCAGAGTAATGGTGCGCGAGAAAACGAGGCCGATCGCGATCGTGCCGAGGACCACGGCGAGCCCCGCCAGCACGAACTTCGCCCGCTCCTGGTAGAGATGGTCAAAAATGTTGCTCGGTGTCCGCGTGGTGTAGATCACCCCGGCGACGCGGTTGTTGACGATGACCGGCATCGCCGAGAACACGTGCACGCCGAGACCGCGGCTGAAGGAATAGATCGGCGGCGGCGGCTTGTCCGGCACGCGGTTACGCAAGGTGGCGCGGTATTGCCCGTGCAGCGCGTCCGCGACCTCCTCGATATGGGCGAGCGACTGCCCGACCTCCTGTCGGCCGGCGATCACCACGCCCTGTGGATCGAGGATGCGAAAGCCCGCCAGCGTCACCTTCTGGGTCTCGCGGATGATCGGCGTCAGTTTTGCGCCGATCTCGACATAGGCCTGCTCTGCCGGCCGGGCTGCGGCCTGCGCATCCGGCCTGCGCCGCAACAAATCATTGGCGGTGAGGTCGAGCGCGGGGCGGATCGGCGTGACCTGGTCGCCGGGATCGGGCAGCACGCCCGGCGGCATCTCGGCGCCGAGCGTCAGGCCGCTGTCGAGCCTTGCAATGACTTCCTGAGCATAGATCGTCGCGAGCACGCGGCTCTGCGCGATCAGCTCGGCCTGGGTCTGGCGGATGAGCTGGTTGTCGTAGAGGCGGAAGAAGAACAGGCCGACCAGCGGCAGCACGGCGACGGTGGTCAGCACCGTAAAGATGACGAGCCCAAGCGACGGCCGCCATTTGTCGGGCGCTGCGCTCATGCCTCTTTCTCGCAGCGGCCAAGCTTGAAGCCGACGCCGTGGATGGTCTCGATGACGTTCTCGCAATTCAGCGCCGCGAGCTTGGCGCGGATGTTGCGGATGTGGCTGTCGATGGTGCGGTCGGAGACCTGGATGTTGAGCTGGTAGGCGGCCCGCATCAGCTGCTCGCGGTTGAACACCGAGGTCGGGCGGGTCAGGAAGGCGCGCAAAATGCCGAACTCGATTGCCGTCAGTTTCAGCGGCGTGCCGGCGAAGGATGCCAGATGTTGCTCGGGATCGATCAGAAGATTGCCTTGCGCCAGCGCGGTGGGACCGGCCTTGATCTCGCCGTTGCGCGGGCCGAGACGGCGCAGGATGACGTTGACCCGCGCCACCAGCTCGCGCGGGCTGAACGGCTTCGTCACATAGTCGTCGCCGCCGATCTCGAGACCAAGGATGCGGTCGATCTCCTCGTCACGCGCCGACAGGAACAGGATCGGCACGTCGGAGCTTTTGCGCACCTCGCGGCAGACGTCGAGGCCGTCGAACTCCGGCATGCCGATGTCGAGCACGATCAGATCGGGCCTGTCGGCGGCGAAGCGGGCGAGCGCCTCCTTGCCGTCGCGCGCTTCGATCACGTCCATGCCGGCCTTCTTGAGGGCGACACGGATGACCTCGCGGATATGACCCTCGTCGTCGACGATGAGAATGCGATGCGCCAAGAACCTCTCCGCTAGCTCGTCAGCCTGCCGGTTGGCTGCCGGACTGAGCTTTCGCCTGGGCGTTCAGCCTGCGCTGGAGCCTCCAGTTGCGAAAGCCCCAGCTTCGCCAGGCCAGATCCCGGCGCTGCTGTTCTACAAGGCGGTCGCGGCGCGACACAAGGCAGCTCTCGGGGGTGCCAGACCGCAGCAAGATGGCCTTGTCGATGGCGGGCAGCGCCTGCGGCCCGAGCGTCAGGAGATAGTTGATGTCGATCTGCACGCCTTGACCTGATGCTTCTCGGCTGTGGGCGACATTGTAGTCGGCAATGAAGGCATCGAAGTTCACGAGCGAGCAACCATAGAGCACGATTGCGAGCGCGATCAGATTGACGCCGACGAGCCATTGGTTGGACCGGTTGAGGGCGATGCGGGTCACGATCAGGACCAGTCCGAGCGCGACCAGCCCCATCCAGATGAAGGCCGCGATGCGCCAGTAAGTCAGCGTGTAGACGTCCACGTAGAGCTCGAGGCGCAGGATGGAGGAGGCGACGAGCAGCACGTTCTGGCCCACCCAGAGATAGACCAGCGGCCGGATCACGCTTGATTTCTCGGCCGGCCCGCCCGGCCGCATCGCCACCAGTACGAAGGCGGCGGCGAGCAGGGCGGTTACGATCAGTGGATAGGCGCCACGATGGGCGTACCACGCATAGGTCAAATTGTCGGGCAGCGCCACGTGGCCCCAGAGATAGATGCCGTCGAGAATGGACTGTGCCGCGAACAGCAGGTTGAACAGGATCAGCGAGCGCAGGATGGTGGAGGGACCGAGAAATTCCGCCGAGACTTGGGACGGGAGCGGCGGCGGCACGGGACCATCGGCAACGGTCGTGGTGACAATCGTCTTGCGCCGCCAGCGCACATGAATGAACGGCCAGACCAGCGCCAGCATCAAGGCCCAGAACAGCACGCGCGGGAGGCTGACATATTCGAGGATGAGCTTTGGATTGAGCAGGGACACCCACTGCTCGATGACCGGATTGGCTGCTGCGAACAGCGCGACGAAGACGGTGCCGAGCGCTGCCGGCAGCAGCCACAGCGCGACGCCGCGGGTGAACGCCGACATGTTGAACACCTGGGGCGCATCGAGGAAGAACCTGAAGGGACCGAGCAGGACGAAGTTGCGTAGCGCGCGGGTCCGCTCGGCGAACTCGGTCGTTTCCGGATTGGTCGCGAGCAGCAGAGCCATGAGCAGCGCCGCAACGAGGATCAGGAACGACAGCGTGTTGAGCTCCTCGATGGCCGGCACGAGGCCGGCGACGAGAATGGCGGCGCCGATCGTCGCGCGCCGCGAATCAAGCGAGTCATGATTGAAGGGCACCGACACGCAGACCGTCGCAATTGCAAACAGTGTCAGCGACAGCCCGATCCGTTCGCCGTAGAACAGCCAGTCCGCCAACGCAGCCAGTGCCAGCGTGCAGCCAAGCTTGGCCGCAATCGAGGAATGCCTGATCGGTTGGATATCCGCTGCGATCGTCGAAGCCAGGCTCGTCATGTCTAAGAGACCTTTCGTGATATGTGGCATCACGAAGTCTGAACGGTGCTTGTGCAGAAGCCGCGATCATCGTCTGCACGGTTTCAGGAGTCTTTTGCAGTTTTCGTGCAGGCGCGCTTTTGCCGCTCGCGTAGCGCAAATCGCCTTGATAGGTGCGGAGCATTCGCCGCTCCTCGCACGTGATGCATCATGCAATTGCTCCGCCGCATCGGTCTCGTCCTGCTCTGGCTTGCCGCGCCTGTCGTCGCGTTCGCGGCAGCGAACAAGAACGATCCTTATCTGCTGCCACTGCGCGGCGCCGGAAACATCGCGCTTGTCGTCGCAAGCATCATGATCGTCATCGTCCTGCTGCGCAGAAAGCATTGGCGCAGCACGGCGGGCAAGCTGCTCGTCATGCTCTGGTGCCTGCCGCCGGTTCTTATGTCTGCAGCGCATCTGAAGTTCGAGCTGCGCAAGCATGATGTCCTCGCCGCGAGCCCCGCTGAGGCGCGACAACTCGGGCCTCACTTCATGGTCGGCTATTCCTCCTTTCCTGAGGTTGCGCGCTTGGCCGAGGAGGGCCTGATCGGCGGCGTCTATGTCACCCGGCACAACATCCGGGGACGGACGGTCGAGGCGCTGCGTGCCGAGATCGCAGCGCTCCAGGATATCAGGCGCGCCGCCGGCCTGCCGCCGCTGGTCGTCGCCGCGGACCAGGAGGGCGGCATCGTCGGGCACCTCGCGCCGCCGCTGACGAAGGTGCCTGCGCTGGCGACGCTCAGCGGGCTCGCGCCCGACGACCAGCAGGCCAAAGCCGAAGAGTTCGGCCGCATCCATGGCCGCGAGCTCGCGGGCCTCGGCGTCAATCTCAATCTCGCGCCGGTGCTCGACCTGAAGCCGCCGGCGAGGCGCAACCGCCTCGATTTCCACACGCTGATCGGCCAACGCGCGATTGCGACCGATCCCGCTGTCGTCAGCACGATCGCGAGCGCCTATGTGCGCGGGCTGGAAGAGTCAGGCGTCGGCGCCACGCTGAAGCATTTTCCCGGCATCGGCCGCGTGCGCACCGACACCCATCACTTCAGCGCCAACCTCGATGCGCCGGTGAAGGAGCTGGAAGCAACGGATTGGCTCCCGTTCCGCGAGGTGCTGTCGCATTCGCGCAGCGCGCTCATGGTCGGTCATGTCACGCTCACCGCCGTCGATCCCGATCGCGCCGCCTCGCATTCGAAACGCGTCGTCGAAGGGATCATCCGCGACACCTGGAACTACCAGGGCATGGTGATGACCGACGATCTCGTCATGGGCGCGATCTACCAGCACGACGTCTGCAAGGCCGTGGTCGAGGCGATCAATGCCGGCGTCGATCTGCTGCTGGTTGCCTATGACGGTGCGCAGTTCTACCGCGTCTTCGCCTGCGCGCTGAACGGATCGCGTCAGGGCAAGCTCGACGCGGCGATGCTGCGCGCGAGCGCGGCGCGGCTCGAAAGAGGCTTCGCGACCGAGCAGGCGCGAGCCGCCTTACTCACCAGAAGTACACTTGAGATAGCGCGTGCCGCCCCACGCGCGAGGGGCGATTGAACGCGGCGTGCATCCGTGCCAGGCAACCGAGATGGCTGAGCTCTTCGCGCGGCGAGAAGTGTTACGGCGTCACCGCGCCGCGTTCGACCGCGTGTGGGGCCGTCAGCTTTTTCCAGGTCGAATTGGCCAGATGTACCGGCGAAAATGGCGGCCGCTCGACATAACGGCCGTCGCCGGCCTCGGCGCGCAAGCTTCCATCCTTCCACGCGATGCGGCCGCGCGACAGCGTCACCGCCGGCCCGCCGATGCAGGAAAAGCCCTCGAACACGTTGTAATCGATCCGGCTCATCTGCCGCTTGGCGCTGATGGTCCTGGTCGCCTTGGGATCCCACACCACGATGTCGGCATCCGAACCGACGGTGACAGCACCTTTCCGCGGGTAGATGTTGAGGATGCGGGCGATGTTCGCCGAGGTCACCGCGACGAATTCCTCCTTGGTCAGCCGCCCGGTGGCGACGCCCGCGGTCCATAGCAGCGCGAGGCGGTCTTCGAGGCCGCCGGTGCCGTTTGGGATCTTTCTGAAGTCGCCGAGGCCGAACCGTTTCTGCGCGGTGGTGAAGGCGCAATGGTCGGTCGCGACCACCTGGAGCGAGCCGGCTTGCAGGCCGGCCCACAGGCTGTCCTGATGCGATCTGTCGCGGAAAGGCGGTGACATCACGCGCTGCGCGGAATGATCCCAGTCCTTGTTCTGATATTCATCCGCGTCGAGCAATAGGTGCTGGATCAGCGGTTCACCATAGACGCGCTTTCCAGCCGCGCGTGCCCGCGCGATCGCCTCATGCGCCTCGCGGCAGCTGGTGTGCACGATGTAGACCGGGGTGCCCGTCATGTCCGCGATCATGATGGCGCGGTTGGTGGCTTCGCCCTCGACCTCCGGCGGCCGTGAGTAAGCGTGGCCTTCGGGGCCGGTGACGCCGCGCGCGATCAGCGCGTCCTGCATCAGGGCGACGACGTCACCATTCTCGGCATGGACCACGGGCATGGCGCCCAAATGAGCGCAGCGGGCGAACGAGTTGTAGAGCTCGTCGTCGTTCACCATCAGCGCGCCCTTGTAGGCCATGAAATGCTTGAAGGTGTTGATGCCGTAGGTTTTGACCACGGTCTCCATCTCGTCATGGATCTGCTTCGACCACGACGTCACGGCCATGTGGAAACCGTAGTCGGAGGCCGCCTTCTCGGATTTGCGGCGCCAATTCTGATAGGCGGCGAGCATCGACTGACCGGGATCGGGCAGGCAGAAATCCACCACCATGGTGGTGCCGCCGGCGAGCGCCGCCTTGGTTCCCGATTCGAAATCATCGGCGGTGACGGTGCCCATGAACGGCATTTCGAGATGGGTATGCGGGTCGATGCCACCAGGGATGACATAGGCGCCGCCGGCGTCGATCACTTCATTGCCGGTGGGCGCATCGAGCGAGGCCCCAATCGCGACGATGATCTCGCCGTCGATCAGCACGTCCGCGCGGCGCGAATGATCGTGATTGACGACGGTGCCGCCGCGGATGAGGAGGGGCATGGAGGGCTCCGGGAGAGGTGAGGGGACGTCTCGCTGCGAAGGCTAGGCACGGCGACAGCGATGCGACAGGCGAAATTTTAGTCAGCCTCCGCCGATGGTTTCACCGCGCTGTCTCTACTTTGCGTGGGCGACCAGCCCATCCAGCATTGCGCGCACGAGGCCTGCGATCTCCTTGCGCAGCGCCGGCAGCGGCACGGCGACCAACTTCTGTTCCAACCCCAGCGCCACCATGCCATGAACCGCCGAGAACAGGCTGCGCGCGGTGATGCTCAACTCCTCCGGACTGCGCTTTGGAAGTAGCGCGGCCAGCGGCTGGTAGATGTGGCGGAACAGCTGCATCTGGTCGTGGATCGACCAGTCGGGGACAATCTTGTCGGCCTCCAGACGATGCTCGAACAACGCGCGCCAGAGCTGGAGATTTTCGGCGGCGAAATCGCAATAGGCGATGGCGATGCGAACCAAGGCTTCTTGTGGAGAGGGCTCGCCAGCGCTCTCCGCCGCGCTGAGCGCCTGGTCGAGCCGAAGCAGCGTGCGCGAGCCGACGCGCAGGATCAATTCGTCGACATCGGCCACAAGATTATAGACCGCGCCATTGGCGCAGCCGATCTCGCGGGCAAGATCGCGTGTCTTCAGGCCCGCCAATCCTCGTTCAGCGATCATCCGCTCCGCCGCCAGGATCAGATCGGCTCGAAGTTTCTCTCGACGTTCCAAGGTCTTAGACATTTATTTGTCAGATTCGTGAACATCGTTCAAAAATATCTTGAGCACTGCTCAAGATGTGCTACAAAGCATCCGTGAGCAATGCTCATAACAGGGAGAAACAAATGTTCAAGACCGTAGTGACGCTTTTCCGCGGCAGCGTGGCCGCTGCGGGCGAGGAGCTGGAAGACCGGACCGCTCTTCTGATCCTCGATCAGCAGATGCGTGATGCGGCCGCGGCCGTCGAGCGCAGCAAGCGCACGCTGGCGCTGGCGATCGCGCAGGACCAGCAGGAGGGCCGCAAGCTCGAAGCGACGAATGCCCGCATCGCCGATCTCGAGACCCGTGCCGTTGCGGCGCTCGACGGCGGCCGCGAGGATCTCGCCAAGGATGCCGCCGAAGCCATCGCCGGCTTAGAGGCTGATCGCGATGCGGCAATGACGGCGCGCGCGCTGTTCGCGACCGAGATCGCGCGGCTGAAGCGCCACGTCACCAGCGCGCAGGCCCGCATCACCGAGCTCGACCGCGGCCGCCGTATTGCCCGTGCCTCGGAAGCGGTGCGCTCGCTTCGTCGCGGCGGCATCGAGGCTGCACGTCCCTACGAATCCACACTGCCGGAGGCGGAGGGCACGTTGAGGCGTCTGCGCGAGCGGCAGATGGAGGCCCAGGCCGCCGACGATGCCCTGGTCGAACTCGACGCGGCCACCGGTCCGCTCGCCACCGCCGAGAGGCTAGCCGAACAGGGCTTTGGCCCCCGGCTCAAGACGACCGCGGACGATGTGCTGGCGCGGTTGAAGTCCAAGCGCATGCCGACTGCCTGATCTCACATCTAATCCCTCGAACCCAATCATCATTCGAACCAACAGGAGACCCATCATGAACCAGAACGGCCAGCCCCACAGCAGCGCCTGGGTAAGCTTCACTTACGCGTCCTTCGCAGCCTCTGCCTTCCTCGTCGCCATCGGCATCTTCTTCCTGCCGATCGACCTCTGGATGAAGGGCTATCTCACCATGGGCATCGTCATGCTGATCCAGACCTGCATCACGCTGACCAAGACTGTGCGCGACAATCACGAGAGCAGCCGCCTCGTGAACCGCATCGAGGACGCCAAGGCCGAGCGTCTGCTGATGGAGGTGTCGAAGGCGGCTTGAGGAGACCAGCGCGGGAAAAGAGCGCTCTGCGCAGGGCGGCTGATGCCGAGCATCCGCCGCCCGCTGTATTTCCGGTCATTTGCCACAATCGCGCCATCGTCTGCGAAATGCAGTCGAGCCATCATGGCAGGGCGTTGCGCCCATATGTTGCCGAGAGCCTTCTCGTGCATGCCGAGGACTGGCACGTGATTGTCGAGGTCAGAGCAGGCTTTGCCGATTGTGATTTGAACGCAGGTGCGATATGGCTCTCGCGCTTTCCAGAGGCGGAGATGAGCTTTGTCGAAACAATCCCTGCGTGAGGAGGCCGAGCGCCTGATCCGCGAATCGATGGAAAAGAAGACCATCGTCGTCAAGCAGGGCACCACCCGCATCGAGGCCGTCTGCGGCAAGTGCGGCGCGCCGAACCGGGTGCAGGCGGAAAAGGGTCAGACCCGCGTCAAGTTCGCCTGCAAGAATTGCGGGCATAAGCAAGAGACGCTGTAGGGCTTCCTACCTCTCTCCGCTCTTTGCGGGGAGAGGTCGGATCGCGCAGCGATCCGGGTGAGGGGCAGGGCACTCCGCAACTGCGATCTCAGTTTATCCGACTCACGCCTTTCGCGAGCCTGCTTACAATTCAGGCCGCAGTTTGTGGAGGCAGCCCCTCACCCCACCCTCTCCCCGTAAGAACGGGGCGAGGGAGTGATAGGGCGGTGCGAGCCTATTTCCCCTCCACCAACTTCTTGAATGCATCCGCGTAATCCGGATGCCAGCGCGACAGCGGCGGGCGGTTCTCGATGATATCGCCGGCGGCCCACAGCATGCGCTTCTCGTCGAGTGAGCGGGGCACGTCATTGTCCGGGCACAGGATGTAGAAGTCGCCGACCTCGAGCCGCCTCAGCATGAAATCCACGGTCTGCTCCGGCGTCCAGGCGCCTGCGGGCTTCTCGGTGCGGCCCTTGGCGGTGAGGCCGGTGAAGACGAAGCCTGGTATGAGCAGATGCGCAGTGACGCGGCAGTCCCTGGTATTGCGCAGCTCGTGCTGGAGGGCTTCCGTAAAAGCCTTCACGCCGGCCTTGGAGACATTGTAGGCGGGATCGCCGGGCGGGGTGGTGATGCCTTGCTTCGAGCCGGTGTTGATGATGAGGCCGGGTTTGCCGCGCGCGATCATGCCGGGCGCGAAGATGCGCGAGCCGTTGATGATGCCCCACATGTTGACGCCGATGATGCGCTGCCAATTGTCAGGCCCGGTGAACAATGTGCTGCCGGGCTGGATGCCGGCATTGTTCATCAGGATATCGGTGCCGCCGAAGCGGGCGCACACGGCGCGTTCCAGTTCCATCACGCTCTCGACCTTGCTGACATCTACGGCAGACGTCATCACATTCCCGGCACCTGCGACGGATGACAGTTTTGTTGCGGCCTCAGCCAGCCGCGGCTGATCGACATCGGCGATGCACAGCTTCATGCCGGTGCGCGCAAACGCCGCGGCGGCGGCAAATCCGATGCCGGACGCGCCTCCCGTGATCACGGCAACGTTGTCTTTGACGATGGCGGGATGTGACATGGCGGGGTCTCCGGCGAAGCTACATTGCGCTCCATCGCGTTATAGCACGTGCCTCTTGCGACCCTGCACAAGTCGGCATGGGAGGTCTTCGCTCCGCGCCGCCTTTACGCCTCTCCGGCGCGGCTATATTTTATGCGACGAACGATCCCGCGCAGATCGAACCAATCAATCACCTGACAGGGAGTGCAGCCATGGCTGTGTCGCAGGCTATTCCGATCACGCGCCATCCATTCGCGAACGGGTCCTACAAGCAGATGCTGATCGACGGGAAGTGGGTCGACGCTGCCTCAGGCAAGCGCTTCGAGACCCGCAATCCCGCCACCGGCGAACTGCTCGCAACCGTTGCCGAAGGCGACAAGGAAGACATCGACCGCGCGGTCGCCGCCGCACGTCGTGCGTTCGAGGGTCCGTGGAGCAAGGTCAAGCCGTTCGAGCGGCAAAACCTCCTCTTGAAGCTCGCCGATCTCGTCGAGAAGAATTTCGATGAATTGTCGCAACTCGACACGCTCGACATGGGGGCTCCCGTCAGCCGCACCCGCGCCTATCGCCTGCGCGCGATCGGCATGCTGCGTTACTACGCCGGCCAGACCACCGCGATCCATGGCGAGACCATCGAGAACTCGCTGCCCGGCGAGATCTTCTCGTACACGCTGAAGGAGCCGGTCGGTGTCGTCGGCGCCATCATCCCTTGGAACGGGCCGCTGACGGCGACGATCTGGAAGATCGGCCCGGCGCTCGCGACTGGTTGCACCGTGGTGCTCAAGCCCGCCGAAGAGGCGCCGCTGACCTCGCTGCGCATCGCCGAGCTCGCGATGGAAGCGGGCGTGCCGCCCGGCGTCATCAACGTCGTTCCCGGCTATGGCGAGACCGCAGGCGCGGCGCTCGCCTCGCATCACGACGTCGACAAGGTCGCCTTCACCGGCTCGCATGTCACGGGCCAGTCGATCATCCGTGCGTCGGCCGGCAACCTCAAGCGCGTCTCGCTCGAGCTCGGCGGCAAGTCGCCGGACATCGTGTTCGCGGACGCCGATCTCGATGCCGCGGTGCCGGGTGCTGCGATGGCGGTGTTCGCCAATTCGGGGCAGATCTGCAGCGCGGGCACGCGTCTGTTCGTCGAGCAGTCGATCTACGAAGAATTCGTCGGCCGCGTCGCCGAGTTCGGCAAGAACCTGCAAGTCGGCAACGGTCTCGATCCCAACGTGCAGATCGGCCCGCTGGTGTCTGAGCAGCAGCTCGAGCGCGTCACCGGCTATCTCGATATCGGCCAGAAGGAAGGCGCCAAGGCGCTTGCCGGCGGCGCCCGTGTCACCGAAGGCGCGCTGTCGAAGGGCTTCTTCGTCTCGCCGACGGTGTTTGCGGGCGTCCAGGACAATATGCGCATCGCGCAAGAGGAGATTTTCGGGCCCGTCATCTCCGCGATCGCCTTCAAGGACATGGACGAGCTGGTCAAGCGCGCCAACGCCACCACGTTCGGCCTCGGCTCCGGCCTGTGGACTCGCGATGTCAGCAAGGCACATGCGGTGGCGAGGAGCCTGCGCGCCGGCTCGGTGTGGGTGAATTGCTACCAGACGATGGACCCGGCCGTGCCGTTCGGCGGCTACAAGATGAGCGGCTACGGCCGCGAGTCCGGCAAGCAGCACGTCGAGGAATATCTCAACGTGAAAGCCGTCTGGGTCAAGACGGCGTAAGACCTGCTCTCTTCTGCGTTCCGTAAGAGGGAATATTTGATTTCGTGGGGCGGCGCTTTTCCGGTGGCCGCCCCTCGCTGTATGATCCGCATCCTTCCATAAACATTCGGGGCCAGCATGAAATTTCCGGCGTTGTTCAAACCGTTGCAGGTCGGTCCATACAGGCTTGCGCATCGCGTCGCGATGGCGCCGCTGACGCGGATGCGGGCCGAACGCGAGAGCTTTTCGCCGCGGCCGCTCAACGCGGAATATTACGGCCAGCGCGCGACGCAAGGCGGCCTGATCATCGCCGAAGCGTCCCCGGTGCTCTCGCACGGCCGTGGCAATCCGGCGACCCCCGGCATCTATTCGGAGACGCAGATCGCGGGCTGGCGCAAGGTGGTCGATGCCGTGCACGCCAAGGGCGGCATCATCTTCCTCCAGCTCTGGCATGTCGGCCGCGTCTCGCATTCTTCTTTCCACGGCGGCGCGCTGCCGGTGTCGGCCTCGGCGATCCCGATCAAGGCCGAGGGCATGAAGGCGATGACCGCCGACGGCAAGATTGCCGATTACGAGACGCCGCGCGCGCTCGAGACCGAGGAGGTCAAGGACATCGTCGAGGCGTTCCGCCAAGGTGCCAAGAACGCGCTCGCCGCCGGCTTCGACGGCGTCGAGATCCACGGCGCCAATGGCTATCTGCTCGAGCAGTTCCTGCAATCGCGCAGCAACCAGCGCACCGATCAGTATGGCGGCGGAATCGAGAACCGCGCGCGGCTGCTGCTCGAAGTGACCCAAGCCGCGATCGAGGTCTGGGGTGCGAACCGCGTCGCCGTGCGGCTGTCGCCACACGGTATCGCCAATGATTCCGGCGAGGGCGATCCGATGCCGCTCTATACCCATGTCGTGAAGGCGCTCGACGAGCTCGGTCTTGCCTATCTACACTTCATCGAGCCGCGCTCCAGTGGCGCGGGGCGTGCCGACGTCAACTGGCAGAACGTGCCGTCCGCGATGGTGCTGTTCCGCCCGCTCTACAGTGGCGTGCTGATGACCGCCGGCGGCTTCACCGGCGAGACCGCGAATGCGGCGATCGCCGAGGGACACGCCGACATCATCGCCTTCGGTCGCATCTTCATCTCCAACCCCGATCTGCCGCGCCGGCTGGCGCGCGATTACCCGATCACGCCGTACAACCGCGCGACGTTCTATGGCGGCGAAGAAAAGGGCTATACGGATTATCCGGTGTATGACGAGCTGACGCCGGCGTAGGGACCTTCGTAGCCCGGATGGAGCGCAGCGAAATCCCCGATTCGTGCCAGCGTCGAGATTCCCGGATTGCGCTGCGCTCCATCCGGGCTACGGAGTTGTTGCTTGGCTCCGACCGCACCACATATTCCGTCATTGCGAGCGCAGCGAAGCAATCCAGACTGCCTCCGCGGAAAGATTCTGGATTGCTTCGCTGCGCTCGCAATGACGACGGAGAGAAATCCTCATGGCCAAAGCCGCAGCCGCCGCAGGAATCGCCACCGGCCAATGCCTGTGCGGCAAGGTCAGCTTCGAGATTGACGTGCCCGCGCGCTGGGCCTGGCACGATCATTCCGCCGCCAGCCGCCGCGCCCATGGCGCGGCCTACGCCACCTATGTCGGGAGCTGGAAGAAGCGCTTTCGCATCACCGCGGGCAAGGTCGCGCTCACGCGTTATGAAGACAAGGCCACCAAGACAACCCGCAGCTTCTGCTCGCATTGCGGCACGCCGATCGCCTATGAGCGCCCGCGCGGCCCGCACATGGTCAACATCCCCCGCGCGCTGTTCAACGAGCGCACCGGCCGCCAGCCGCTCTATCACATCGCGATCGAAGAGCTGCAGGAGTGGGCCTATACCGGCGAGCCGCTGGTGCCGCTGAAGGGTTTTCCGGGCGTGGTCTGGCAACGCTCGAAAAAGAAGAAGCGGGCGAGGGGCGAGGACCCGTTCGAGCTTGGGCGCGAGGAGATGTAAGCGCACCGCGCTGCTCTCGTGCCCCGGACGCAGCGCAGCGCCTCTTCGGCGGTGCGCTGCTGAGCCGGGGCCCATGCACCAGCCATCGTCGTGCGAACTCTGGGTCCCGGCTCTGCGTCGCAACGTTACACGTTGCGCCGCGTCCGGGACACGAGAGAAGAGATCGGGGCGCTCGCGCAACGCAGCCATGACCGCACTTCCTTGCGCGCCTCCACCGACTTCGGTCATCATGCTCCCGTCCTTGCGGCAACGTCCGCTCCTGGAGGAAACATGAAGAACAAGATCACCGGCCGCTCCGCCTTTCTCGCGTTGCTCAAGGACGAGGGCATCACGCATCTGTTCGGCAATCCCGGCACCACCGAGCTGCCGATCATGCACGCGCTGAAGGACCATCCTGATCTCACCTATGTGATGGCGATGCAGGAGAGCCTGGTGGTGGCGATTGCCGATGGTTACAGCCGCGCCTCCGGAAAGCTCGTCGCCTGCAACGTCCATGTCGCGCCAGGCCTCGGCAACGCGATGGGCTCGCTCTACAACGCGCAGTTCACGGGCACGCCGATGATCCTCACCGCCGGCCAGCAGGAGCAGGGCCACGGCCTGATGGAGCCGGTGCTGTACGGTCCCTTGGTGCGCATGGCCGAGCCGCTGGTGAAATGGGCGGTTGAGGTGACCCGGCTCGAGGATCTGCCGCGCGTCGTGCGCCGCGCGGCCAAGGTCGCGACCACGCCGCCGACCGGCCCCGTGTTCATCTCGCTGCCTGGCGACATCCTCAACAGCGAGGCCGGCATCGATCTCGGCCGTTCCACCCGCATCGACGCACGTACCAAACCATCGGATGACGCGCTCAGGGCCTTTGCTGCGCGGCTGCTGAAAGCCGAGCGTCCTGTGATCGTCACCATGGACGAAGTGGTCAAGAGTGATGCTTTGAAGGAGGCGGCTGAATTGGCCGAGCTGCTCGGCGCCGCCGCGTATCAGTCCTCGACGCCCTATGGTTCGCACTTCCTCTCGGAGAGCCCGAGCTTCGTCGGCACGCTGGCGCGGGTTCAGAAGGCGGCGCGCGATACGCTCGCGCCTTACGATCTCCTGATCGCGCTTGGCGGCGATCCCCTGCGCATGTCGGTCCATAGCGAGGTCGATGCGCTGCCGGATGGTCTCGGCATCGTGCAGATCGGTCTCGCCGATTGGGAGATCGCCAAGAACTACGGCGCCGAGATCGCGCTGAAGGCGGATTTGAAGGAAACGTTGCGCGCGCTGATCCCGGTGCTGAAGGAGCTGGGCGGCACGACACTCGCAAGCCGCGCCAGGCAACGTCTTGCCGAGCTTGCGCCGAAGAATTGGACTGCGCGCCGCGCCGCGCTGATCGAGCAGATCAGCAAGAGCGCCGGCCGCACGCCGATCGATCCGGACTTTCTGGTGCTGCAAATGGTCGAAGCCATGCCCGACCATGCCATTCTCGTCGACGAAGGGCTCACCTCCAGCCGCCAGATCACGGCGCTGCGTCCGCATCGCGATCGCTACGGCTATCACGGCCTCGCCTCCGGCGGCATCGGCTGGGGCCTGCCGGCCTCGGTCGGCGTCAGCATCGCCAATCCGGATCGTCCCGTCGTGTGTTTCTCCGGCGATGGCAGCGCGATGTATTCGATCCAGGCGCTGTGGACGGCGGCGCATCACAAGCTGCCGCTCAACGTCGTTATCGCCAACAATGGCGGTTACCGCATCATCAAGCAGCGCCTGCTTGCCTTCCATGGCGATGACAATTACGTCGGCATGGATTTCGTCGATCCGCCGGTGGATTTCGCCGGCATCGCCAAGGCGCTGGGCTGCGAGGCGATCAGGGTGAGCGATCCGCGGGAGCTGAAGGCAACGCTGGCGTCAGCGTTCGGCCGACCGGGGACGAAGCTGATCGAGGTGATGGTGGATGGGAAAGTGTAGGCACTCTGATAATGGCGGGCGCGATCCCTCCTCATCGTCGTCCCGGCGACGACCCATAACCACAGGGAGGGGTTTGGCGAAGACTCGTCGTCCGGGACTACGACCAATCACAATCGAGGGATCACGCGGTATGGGTCCCGGCCTTCGCCGGGACGACGCCTGAGGGTGTGGCAGCGTCTACCCCCTCTTCCCTACCCGATATCCCGCCGCCGGGTGCGGCGCATCGAGCCTTGCGCGACCCTCACCGAACAGCTTCTCCCGTAGCGTACCCTTGGCATAGTCCGCCTTGTACCGTCCGCGCCGCGTCAGCTCCGGCACCAGCATATCGGCGATGTCCTCGAAATCGCCGGGCGAGATGGCAAAGGCGACGTTGAGGCCGTCGACGTCGGTCGCCTCGAACCATTGCTCGATCTTGTCGGCAACCATCTCCGGCGTGCCGACCACGACCGGGCCGGCGCCGCCGATGCCGACATGCTCGATGACGTCGCGCACGGTCCAGACCCGGTCGGGATCGGCGCGGGTGACGTTGTCCATCGCGCTGCGGCCGGCGTCATTCTGGACGTGCCGGACCTGCTGGTCGAGGTCGTAGCCGGAGAAATCGACGCCGGTCCACCCCGACATCAGCGCCAGCGCGCCTTCCGGGCTGATGTGGCGGCGATAGTCGGCGTATTTCTCTTTCGCCTCGGCTTCCGTCCGTCCCAGGATGATCGTCATCATCGAGAACATCAGGATCTCGGCCGGGTTGCGGCCAAGCGCGGCGGCCTCTTGCCGGATTGCTGACACGCGCGGCGCGATCACCTTGGCCGATGGTCCCGACATGAACACGCATTCGGCATGCTGTGCCGCGAACTGCCGGCCGCGCGGCGAGGTGCCGGCCTGATAGAGCACGGGCGTGCGCTGCGGCGACGGCTCGCTGAGATGAATGGTGTTGTTGATGCGGTAGTTCGCGCCGTCATGATTGACGCGATGCACTTTCGTGGGATCGGTGAAAATGCCGCGCTTGCGATCCCGCAGCACCGCATCGTCCTCCCAGCTTCCTTCCCAGAGCTTGTAGACGACCTCCATATATTCGTCCGCGATGTCGTAGCGGTCGTCATGCCCGGTCTGCTTGTCCTTGCCGGCGCCGCGCGCGGCGCTGTCGAGATAGCCGGTGACCACGTTCCAGCCGATCCGCCCCTCGGTGAGGTGATCGAGCGTCGACATCCGCCGTGCGAACGGGTAGGGCGGCTCGAAGGACAGATTGCTGGTGACGCCGAAACCGAGATTTTGCGTCACCGCGGCCATCGCCGAAAGCAGCAGCAGCGGCTCGTTCGACGGCGTCTGCGCCGCATTGCGCAAGGCTGCGTCAGGGCTATTGCCGTAGACGTCATAGACCCCGAGCACGTCGGCCAGGAACAGCCCGTCGAAGCGGCCGCGCTCCAGCGTCTTGGCGAGATCGATCCAGTAGGGCAGGCGGTTATAGTCGGCAGTGCGGTCGCGCGGATGAGTCCACAGGCCCGGTGACTGGTGTGCGACGCAATTCATCGCAAAGGCGTTGAGCCTGATCTGCTTGGCCATGATGTCCCTCGGCACTCTGTACTGAGCGCTCTTCGAATGGTAGACGTGCGCCCGAATTGGCGAAGTTCTTGCATATCCTAGACTTGCATGTCTCGGCCTTGGCAAGGCCAAAATCCGTAGCGCTGCCGCGCTTGGCAAGCCGATCTCAAGAGAGCAAGAACGAAATCCCAAGAGAACTCCAAGAACTATCGACGTCCCCGCCACTTTCGAAGTCCCGCCCGTCTCGGGTAATGTCCTTCGTCTCAAAACCTCGAAAAGCAAGTCATGACCAGAGCCGACGCCATCGCCCGCGCCCGTGAGGATTTCAAATCCGGTGCGTTTCTCACCGAGCTCGACCGCCGCGTCGCTTATCGGACCGAGAGCCAGAATCCGTCGCGCGGCACTGAGCTGCGCGCCTATCTGGAACAGGAAATGCAGCCGGCCTTTGCTGCGCTTGATTTCACCAGCCGCATCATCGAATCCCCAAGCGGCAAGGCGCCGTTCCTGTTCGCCGAGCACCACGAGAACGGTTCAGTGCCGACCGTGCTGATCTACGGCCATGGCGATGTCGTCGACGGCATGGAAGGCGAGTGGCGCGATGGCCGCGATCCCTGGCGCACGACGGTTGCGGGCACGCGCCTCTATGGCCGCGGCACCGCCGACAACAAGGGCCAGCACAGCATCAACATGGCGGCGCTCCGCGCCGTGCGCGAGGCGCGAGGCGGCAAGCTCGGCTTCAACGCCAAATTCATCGTCGAGATGGGCGAGGAAATCGGCTCGCCCGATCTCGGCAAGGTCTGCGATCTCAATCGCGACGCGCTCAAGGCCGATTTGTTCATGGCCTCCGACGGGCCGCGCCTGTCCGCCGACCGTCCGACGTTGTTTCTGGGCTGCCGAGGTGGCATCCGCATCCATCTCGACGTGAACCTGCGCGATGGCGGCCACCATTCCGGCAATTGGGGCGGCGTGCTCGCCAACCCCGCGACCATCCTGGTCAACGCCATTTCCACACTGGTCGACGGCCACGGCCGCCTCCAGCTCGACGCACTGAAGCCGCCGCGGCTCACCAACCAGATCCGCAGCTATCTCGCCGACGTGCAGGTGGTGCCGACCGCGGACGAGCCGGCGCTGGCCGAGAATTGGGGCGAGGACGGACTATCGGCGGCCGAACGGCTCTACGCCTGGAACACGCTGGAAGTGCTGGCGATGTCCTCAGGCAATATCGAGAAGCCGGCGAACGCCATTCCCGGCCATGCCAATGCCGTGCTGCAACTGCGTTTCGTGGTCGGGACCAAGATCGAGGGCCTGATCGATGCCATCCGCGCGCATCTGGTCGCGAGGGGTTTTCCGATGGTCGAGGTGCGGGCGGCCCAGAGTTTTGCTGCATCGCGCACAGACTTCGACAGCCCCTGGATCAAATGGGCGGCGGATTCGGTGCAGTCGACCACCGGCAAGGCGCCGGCCGTGCTGCCGAATTTCGGCGGCTCGCTGCCCAATGACGTGTTCTCCGAGATCCTGGGCCTGCCGACGATCTGGGTGCCGCACTCCTATCCCGGCTGCTCCCAGCATGCGCCCAATGAGCACATCCTGCTGCCATTGACCGAAGAGGCCTTGACGGTGATGGCCGGGCTGTTCTGGGATCTCGGCGAGTTGCCGGCGCCGTTAACCTGAGCCTTTGATCCAGCCGAAAGTTACATTCTAATCCGGCTCGATTTGTGCTTGCATCCGGGCCGCATCATCCGAAAGGGGAAGAAAAAGTGAAACATTTCCGTCACATCGGGCTCGCGCTGGCCGCGACCTTCGTCGTCAGCCAGGCCGGGGCCCAGGGGCTGACCGGCACGCTGAAGAACATCAAGGACACCGGCGCGATCACGCTGGGCTTCCGCGACTCCTCGATCCCGTTCTCCTATCTCGACGACAACCAGAAGCCCGTCGGGTTCGCGATGGACATCTGCTACAAGATCGTCGACGCCGTGAAGAAGGAGCTCAAGCTCGACAAGCTCGAGGTCAAGCTCAACCCGGTGACCTCGGCAACCCGCATCCCCTTGATGGCGAACGGCACGATCGATCTCGAATGCGGCTCGACGACCAACAACGCCGAGCGCCAGAAGCAGGTCGCCTTCACCAACACCCACTTCCTGACGGCCAGCCGCTACGTGTTCAAGAAGTCGAGCGGCCTGAAGTCGATCGACGATCTCAAGGGCAAGGCGGTGGTCTCGACCGCCGGCACCACCAACATCAAGCAGCTCACCGAAGCCAACGTCGCGAAGGGCCTCGGCGCCAACATCATTCCGGCCAAGGACCACGCCGAAGCCTTCCTGATGGTCGAGACCGACCGCGCCGTCGCCTTCGTGATGGACGACATCCTGCTGGCGAGCCTCGTTGCCGGCTCGAAGTCGCCGAACGACTATGCCATCTCCAAGGACGCGTTCTCCAAGCCCGAGCCCTATGGCATCATGCTGCGCAAGGACGACGCCCCCTTCAAGAAGGTGGTCGATGCGGCGACGGCGGCCCTCTACACGTCCGGCGAAGCCCAGAAGATCTACGACAAATGGTTCACCCAGAAAATCCCGCCTAAGGGACTGAACCTCAACACGCCGATCTCGGCCGAGTTGAAGAACGAGTTCGCCAAGCCGACAGACTCGCCGAACCCGGACGACTATAAGTAATATAGACCTCGATCTTTCGATCGGAATCATGTCCGGCCACTCTTGACACCAGGGTGGCCGGACATTTGCATAGGCGCCGGGACATCCATGACTGGCGCGTTCGCGCGGGGGACACGTGAACTATAACTGGAACTGGGGAATCTTTTTCCAGCCGAACCCGATGGGGACCGGCACCTATCTCGATATGCTGCTGGCGGGCCTGGTGCTGACCCTCAAGACGGCGGCGCTGGCCTGGGTCATCGCGCTGATCACCGGCTCGATCGTCGGCGTGATGCGGACGCTGCCGTCGAAGGGCGCCACCTGGTTCGGCTTCGCCTATGTCGAATTCTTCCGCAACATGCCGCTTCTGGTGCAGCTGTTCCTGTGGTTCTTCGTGCTGCCGGAAATCCTGCCGAAGGCCGCAGGCCTCTGGTTGAAGCAGCTGCCGAACGCGCCGTTCTGGACGGCCGCGATCGGCGTCGGCTTCTTCATGTCGGCGCGCGTGGCCGTGCAGCTGCAGGCCGGCATCTTGTCGCTGCCGCGTGGGCAGAAGATGGCGGCAACCGCGCTGGGTCTGACCACGGTGCAGGGCTATCGCTACGTGCTGCTGCCGATGGCGTTCCGCATCATCCTGCCGCCGCTGACGTCCGAGTTCCTCAACACCATCAAGAACACAGCGGTCGCGATCACCATCGGTCTGCTCGAGCTGACCGGACAGGCGCGCTCCATGCAGGAATTCTCGTTCCAGGTGTTCGAGGCCTTCACCGCCGCGACCATCCTCTACCTCCTCGTCAACGCCGTCGTCGTGACCGCGATGCGCTTCCTCGAGCGCTGGGTTGCGATCCCCGGCTACATCACGGGGAAATAAGCGATGCTCGGCAATTTCGATTTCGACGTCATCCGCCGCGCGTTGCCCTACCTGTTCTACGAGGGCATGACCTTCACGCTGACGCTAACGGGGCTCGCGGCTCTCGGCGGTCTCATCTTCGGCACGGCGCTCGCCCTGATGCGCCTGTCCGGCTTCAAGATCCTTGGCCGCATCGCCGGCGTCTATGTCGACTTCATGCGCTCGCTGCCGCTGGTGCTGGTCATCTTCTGGTTCTACTTCCTGGTGCCCTATATCGGGCAGTGGCTGACCGGCGCCTCGCGCCCGATCAGCGTCGGCGCGTTCGCATCCTCGCTCATCACCTTCATCATGTTCGAGGCGGCGTATTTCTCCGAGATCATGCGCGCCGGCATCCAGTCGATCTCGCGCGGGCAGCCCGCCGCGGCCAGCGCGCTGGGGCTGACTTACGCCCAGACCATGCGCTACGTCGTGCTGCCGCAGGCCTTCCGCAACATGCTGCCGGTCCTGATCACGCAGACCATCGTGCTGTTCCAGGACACCTCGCTGGTCTACGTGCTGTCGATCACCGACTTCCTCGGCGCCGCCAGCAAGGTGGCGCAGCGCGACGGGCGCCTGGTCGAAATGTATCTGTTCGCAGCTGTCGTCTACTTCACCATTTCCTGTATCGCGTCGTTCGGCGTCCGCCGGCTCCAGGCGCGCATCGCCATCATTCGCTAGAGCGTGTCGGTCATGATCGAAATCAGCCACGTCAACAAATGGTACACTCCGAGTTTCCAGGTGCTGACGGATTGCACCACCAGCGTCACCAAGGGCGAGGTGGTCGTGGTCTGCGGTCCGTCGGGCTCGGGCAAGTCGACGCTGATCAAATGCGTCAATGCGCTGGAGCCGTTCCAGAGCGGCGACATCCTGGTCGACGGCACCAAGGTCAACGATCCCAAGACCGATCTGCCGAAGCTGCGTTCGCGCGTCGGCATGGTGTTCCAGCACTTCGAGCTGTTTCCGCACCTCAAGATCATCGACAATCTCTGCCTCGCGCAGGAGAAGGTGCTGGGGCGGTCGCACGACAAGGCGCTGACCAAGGGCATGCAGCTTTTGGAGCGCGTCGGATTGAAAGAGCAGGCGCAGAAGTTTCCGGCGCAGCTCTCCGGTGGCCAGCAGCAGCGCGTCGCCATCGCACGCGCGCTCGCCATGGACCCCATCGCCATGCTGTTCGACGAGCCAACCTCGGCGCTCGATCCGGAGATGATCAGCGAGGTGCTCGACGTCATGGTCGACCTCGCCCGCGAAGGCATGACCATGATGGTGGTGACCCACGAGATGGGCTTTGCCCGCAAGGTCGCCAACCGCGTCATCTTCATGGACCGCGGCGAGATCGTCGAGGACGCCGCGAAGGACGATTTCTTCGGTAAGCCCCGCAGCGACCGCGCGCAGAAGTTCTTGTCGAAGATTCTGTCGCATTAATTCCTGTCGTCATTCCGGGACGCGCCTCTTGGCGCGGGCCCGGAATCCATCGAGCGGCAGGACGCGAGGTGAAATGGATTCTCGGATGCGCATCATAGCTCGTCGCTTCGCGCCGCCCCGGAATGACGAATAGAGGGGTGATCGCGACCCCCGTTTCGCGTATAACGCCCCAAATTTCCCATTCCCCGCCAGGAGACCTGCCTTGGACTCGATCGCCTACGTCAACGGCTCATTCGTCCCGCTCTCGGACGCGAAAGTCTCGATCCTCGATCGCGGCTTCCTGTTCGCCGACGGCATCTACGAGGTCTCGGCCGTGCTCGACGGCAAGCTGGTCGACAACGCCTCACATCTGGCGCGGCTGGAGCGCTCGGTCGGCGAGATCAAGCTGAAGTTGCCCGAGACGGTCGAGCGCATAACCGAGCTCCAGAAAGAGCTGATCGCGCGCAACAAGGTCGAGAGCGGTCTCGTCTACCTCCAGGTGACGCGCGGCGCCGACAAGGGCCGCGACTTCGCGTTTCCCAAGGGCGACGTCAAGTCGAGCCTGGTGATGTTCACCTCGGAGAAGGACATTATCAACGCGGCGTCGGCGAAGACGGGCATCAACGTGATCACCGTGCCGGACATCCGCTGGGAGCGGCGCGACATCAAGAGCGTGGCGCTGCTGGCGCAGGTGCTGGCGAAGCAGGCCGCGGCCGAAGCCGGCGCCGGCGAAGCCTGGATGCTGGAAGACGGCTATGTCACCGAAGGCGGCTCGTCCTCGGCATTCATCCTGACACAGGACGACGTCATCGTGACCCGTAAGAACTCCAACGCGATTCTGCCGGGCTGCACTCGCAAGGCCGTGGTGGCGCTCGCTGAAGAGCGGCAGCTCCGCGTCGAGGAGCGTTCTTTCACGGTGGCCGAGGCGCTCGCCGCCAAGGAGGCTTTTGCGACGTCGGCCTCACTGTTCGTCCAGCCGGTGGTCGCGATCGACGGCAAGAAGATCGGCGATGGCAAGCCCGGCCCGACGGCAACGCGGCTGCGCGAGATCTACGTGGAGTTCGCCAAGGCGACGGCGGTTTGAGCCACACACTCAGCTATCGTAGGGTGGGCAAAGGCGCTTTTGCGCCGTGCCCACCATTTCTCTCGCGTTCGCTGAAACAAGGTGGGCACGCTTCCGCCTTCGCTCTGCGAGCTACGGCGGACAAGTCGCTTTGCCCACCCTACGAGACTGGAATACTGGATGCCCCGCCTTCGCGGGGCATGACGGCGGCGTGAGTTGTGACAGCGACCAACCCTTACGCTACCGACGCCTTCACCTTGACCGGGTGAACCGCGCGGAACGAGATCGCAATCCTGTTCCAGGCGTTGATGGCGCCGATCAGCATGGTCAGGTTCACGGTCTCCTCCTCGGAGAAATGTGCCCGGACCTGCTCGTAGACGTCGTCCGGCGCATGCGTCTGCGAGATCAGCGTCACCGCTTCCGTCCAGGCCAGTGCGGCGCGCTCGCGGTCGGAATAGAGCGGGGATTCGCGCCAGGCGTTGAGCAGATAGATGCGCTGCTCGGTCTCGCCGCGCTTGCGGGCGTCCTCGGTGTGCATGTTGATGCAATAGGCGCAGCCGTTGATCTGCGAGGCCCTGATCTTGACGAGCTCGATCAGTGATTTTTCCAGGCCCGTCGACTGGATCTGCGTCTCCAGCGCCATCAGTGCTTTGATCGTGTCGGGCGCGGCCTGGTAGTAGTTCATGCGAGGCTTCATGGTCGTTCTCCTTTCGTGGGGTGAGGTCAGTGGGCTCCGCCGGCGGAAGTCTGGCCGGGCTTCTTCAGGAACAGAGCCGCGATCAGGGCAACGATCAGCGCCGCGCCGAGCAGATAGAAGGTGTCGCTGAAGGCGAGGATATAGGCCTGCTTCTGCACGATGCGGCCGATCGCGACATAGGCACGATGCGACGCATCCGCATGGTCCAGGATGCCGTGATTGATGAAATATTGCGTGAGCTGCTCCAGCCGCGTGCGCGTCGCCTGCTCGAATACCGAGACCGACTGCATCAGCACGTTGGAGTGATACTGCTCGCGCTTGGTCAGCACGGTCTGCAGCAGCGCGATGCCGACGGCGCCGCCGAGATTGCGCATCATGTTGAACAGGCCGGACGCCGAGCCCGCGTTTTCCGGTTCGATGCCTGATGTCGCCACCGCGGACAGCGGCGCCATCACCAGCGCCTGGCCGATCGCCCGAACCACATTGGGCCAGAGCAACTGATCGGCGGCATAGTTGCTGGTCATATAGATATTCATGAAGTTGGAGGCCGCGAACAGGACGAAACCGACACCGATGATGATCCTCGCGTCGAACTTCTGCATCAGCCGCGGCACCAGCGGAATCAGCATGAGCTGCGGCAAGCCGGTCCATGCCAGCACCAAGCCGATCTGCTCGGCGTTGTAGCCCTGGATGCGAGCCAGATATTGCGGCAGGATGAAGACCGAGCCGTAGAGCGCGACGCCGAGCAGGAAGTTCGCGAGCATGCCGAAGCCGAAATTGCGGCGCACGAGCAGGCGAAGGTTCAGGAGCGGCTTCTTGACCGTGAGCTCGATGATCAGGAACGCAGTCAGCGCAACGACGGCGATCACCGACAGTTTCACGATGAAGGGGGAGCCGAACCAGTCGTCCTTGTTGCCTTCCTCCAGCACGGTCTGGAGCGCGGACAGGCCGATTGCCATGGTGATGATGCCGGCCCAGTCGCCCTCGCGCAGTAACGACAGCTTCATGGGCTTTGCGTCGAGCGCGTACCAGAGCATGCCGACCATGATCGCGCCGGGAACGAGGTTGACGTAGAAGATGTATTGCCAGCCGAAATTCTCGGTGAGATAGCCGCCGATAGTCGGGCCGATCGCGGGCGCGAAGGTCGCCGACAGCGCGAACAGGGCAAGGCCCACCGGCTGTTTTCCGCGCGGCAGCAACGTGATGATCAGCGTGAACGCCATTGGAATCAGCACGCCGCCGGTGAAGCCTTGCACCGCGCGCAGCACGATCATCTGCGACAGATCCTGCGCCAGCGCGCAGGCCGCGGACAGCGCCAAAAACAGGATCGCGTTGGTGAGGAGATAAATGCGGATCGAGAACACCTGCGCAAGCCAACCGGAGAGCGGGATCACCACGATCTCGGCGATCAGATAGGAGGTCGAGATCCAGCCGCCGTCGTCGATGCCGGCACCGATCGCACCCTGGATGTCGGCCAGCGAGGCGTTGACGATTTGGATGTTCAGCACCGCCATGAAGGCGCCTAGCGTCGCGCCGATCACGGCGATCCATGTTCTTGCGGAAACCGTCGGCGTGGCGGGCGCAGCGGGGGCGGGGAGGTCGGCTGCGGCGTTGAGGGTGGGTTGGAGCGTGCTCATGGAAGCCTCGTCAGCTTCAGCCGCCGTTTGGGCGGGATGTGTTGTCGGCGAGATGTCTGGTCGTCTCGCGTTCGGCCAGCACCGCCTGCTTGGTGTCGACGGTCGGCACCGCGGACATGCCGGGGCGCAGCAGGCCGGTGAGGTTATTATCGTCGAGCACGATCTTCACCGGCACGCGCTGCACGATCTTGGTGAAATTGCCGGTGGCGTTGTCCGGCGGCAGCAGAGCGAACTCGAGCCCGCTCGCCGGCGACAGACTGTCGATATGGCCGCGCAGGGGCTGGCTGCGGAAGCTGTCGACGCGCAGCTCGACCGGTTGGCCGGGACGCATATGTGTGAGCTGAGTCTCCTTGAAGTTCGCAAGGACATAGACCGCATCGAGTGGCACCACCGCCATCAGCTGTGTGCCGGCCTGCACGTACTGGCCGACGCGCAGCGAACGTGCGCCAACCGTGCCGTCGACCGGCGCTGTGATCTCGGTGTAGGACAGGTTCAGCGCCGCCTGCTGTGCCACCGCACGGGCGCGCTCGAGCTGGGCCGTCGCCTGGGCGCGCTGGGTGGTGAGCACGTCGACCTTGCGCTGCGCCGCCAAGAGGCCGGATTTGGCGCGCTGCAATTGCGCCGTGCTGGCGCGCAGCGCCGCATCGGTCTGCTGCGCGCGCTGGATCGTGCCGGAGCCCGACTTCATCAGGTCGTCGTAGCGGGCGCGTTCCTCCTGGGCGAATTTCAGATTGGCGTCCGCAGCAGTGACGTCGGCGGTGCTCTGCGCGATGATCGGCTGTTGCAATTCGAGCTGGGCATCGATGTTGCGCACCGAGGCTTCGCCGGCGGCGACATCGGCGCGGGCCTGGTCGAGCGCTGCCTTGAAGTCACGATCGTCGATCTTGGCCAGCGCCTGGCCCGCTTTGACCTTCTCGTTGTCGCCGACCAGCACCTTCGCGATGTAGCCGGAGACCTTTGGCGCGATGATCGTGGAATCGGCTTTCACATAGGCGTCGTCGGTGGATTCGAGGTAGCGGCCGGTGGTCCAATAGTCGTGTCCGAAATAGGCAACCGTAGCCGTGCCTGCGAGGAGCGCGAGCACCAGCGCCGCGCGCCGCACCAACTGCCGGGCCGGCAGACGCGACGGCGTCTTGGAGTAATCATGAATGATTTCAGTTGCTTGCTGGAAGTTTTCGGTGCGCGGCATTTCGGACATGGCGGTCTCCTATCGGCGTGCCGAGACTATCTGTCTTTCCAGCTCCGGTGATAATCAGCGAAATACCGGAAGGATTATCCATTAAGGGTGGATAGTCCGGGGGATATCACCTTGATGTCTGAGGTCTACCGAACCGGATGTGCCACTGCCCCAGAGCGATTGCCGCACCTGTCGCGCAATTGCTGCTAACGAGGCCCACGCCGCGCGAACCTGTAGGCGGACGAGACCGCCTGGGGTGATCTGTTGGATAATCCCGGCGAATTCCTTGCGATTATCGATCAAGAGCGGATAATCAGGCGGCATGGACCGATTGACCAGCCTCGAAGTCTTCAGCCGGGTGGTCGAGACCGGCGGCTTTTCCGCAGCAGCCCGCAAGCTCAACATGTCGACCAGCATGGTGAGCAACCACGTCCAGGCGCTGGAGGACCGGCTCGGCGTCCGGCTGCTCAATCGCACCACGCGCAAGGTCAGCCTCACCGAGATCGGCAAGGCCTATTACGACCGTGCCACGCAGATCCTCGCCGATCTCGAGCAGGCCGACGACATCGCGAGCGAATTGCAGTCGGTGCCCCGCGGTACGCTGCGCATCCACGTCGCCACGCATATGGTGCCGTTCGTCGCGCCGGTGGTGGCGCAGCTCCTGTCGACTTATCCGGAACTCAAGATCGACCTGCGCATGGGCGAGGCCGACGTCGACCTCATCGAGGAAGGCTATGACGTCGCCCTGCGCATGACTGCGCCGCCGGATTCGAGCCTGATCGTGCGTAGTCTCGCCACCTGGCGGCACGTGCTGTGCTGTTCGCACGATTATCTCGAGAGGCATGGTCGTGTTCAGAAGCTCGACGAACTCGCCGCGCACAATTGCGCCCGTCACTTGAACTATCCTTTTGGCGACGAGTGGCGCTTCTTCGACCGCAAGGGTGCTCCAGCCTCGGTACGCATCTCCGGCCGCTTCGTCACCAATAGCGGGGAAGCGCTGCGGAAAGTCGCGCTGGACGGGGCGGCTGTCTGCCTGATGGCCGGGTTTCTGGTTCAGGACGATCTTGAAGCAGGCCACCTCGTTCGGCTCCTACCCGAATATCGCCCGGTCGAGATGTCGATGAACGCGGTCTATCCGCACCGCCACCATCTGTCGGCGAAGGTCAGGACCTTCATCGACATGCTCGTGCATCACAGCGCCGAGCAGCAGAAGCTGATCAATCCCTATTCATGAGCGGCGCGGCGGTCAGGCCGCTCGCGCCGTTATCGGCTGGGCCAGCAGGGATTCGACCTCTGACTTGACCGAGGCGATCGCAGCCTCTTTCACGGGCCCATAGCCGCGGATGTTCATGGGGGCCTTGGCCACGACGATGAGATCTGCCAGGCGTGCCGCGTCGAGCCCGCCGAGCATCCGGTCGATCAGGTCCTCGTACCAGGCGATCAGCTCGCGCTCGGCGCGCCGTTCGGCGGTGTAGCCGAATGGATCGAACGGTGTTCCGCGCAGCCCCTTCAATCGCGCCAGCATGGCGAGCGGCATCTGGATCCACTGCCCGAAGGCGCGCTTGCGCGGACGTCCACGTGCGTCGCGCCTTGAGGGCAGGAATGGCGGGGCAACGTGATAGTGGATGCTGAAGCCATCCTCGAACTCGCGCTTCAATTCGTCGATGAAGCCGCTCTGCATGTGCAGCCGCGCCACCTCGTATTCGTCCTTGTAGGCCATCAGCTTGAACAGGGCGCGGGCCACCGCATCGGTCAGGGCCTCGCTGCTCAGGACAGCCTCGGCGCGGCGGACCTTCGCGACGATCGCCCGATAGCGCGCTGCATAGGCCTCATCCTGATAGGCGGTGAGGAAATCGGCGCGGCGTTCAATGAGCTGGTCGAGCGTCTCGACCGTTGGCATATCGTCCGTCTTCGGCAGAAATTCCGGATCGGCAGCGGCGATGCGGCCCCAGGCGAAAGCCTGCTTGTTGCGCTCGATGGCGACGCCGTTGAGCTCGATCGCGCGCAGCAGCGCTTGCAGCGAGACCGGCACCAGTCCGTGCTGCCAGGCAAAGCCCAGCATGATGATGTTGGCATAGACGGCATCGCCGAGCAGCCGTTCGGCCAGCGCATTCGCGTTGAGCGTGTCGAGATTGTTGTCGCCGATCACGCGGCCGATCGCGCGCAGGCGGGCAGGCGAGGCGAGGTCGGCATCGCGGAAGCGGACGACGTCGCCGGTCGGCATCTCCGCGGTATTGATCGCGGCGCGCGTGCCGCGGCGGTAGGTGCCGGAGGCCTTCGGCGAGGAGCTCACGACGAGGTCGCAGCCGATCAACGCGTCGGCCGCGCCCTGGTCGATGCGCACCTGATGCAGCGCGTCGGGGGAAGCGGCAAGCCGGATGTAGCTCAGCACGGGCCCGAATTTTTGCGCAAAGCCGGTAAAATCCAGCACCGAGACGCCGCTTGGCTCGAGATGCGCGGCCATACCGATCAGCGCACCGACCGTGATCACGCCGGTGCCGCCGACGCCGGTCACGAGCAGGTCGTAGGGCCGGTCGAGCGTCGCGAAGGCGGGCAGGGGAAGCGTCGCGGCGCGGCCGATCGCGTCGATCTGGCTCGCGGTCTTCTTCCGGCGCGTCGCGCCCTCGACGGTAACAAAGCTCGGACAGAAGCCGTTGAGGCAGGAAAAGTCCTTGTTGCAGGCCGACAGATTGATCTGGCGCTTGCGGCCGAACGGCGTTTCCTTCGGCTCGACGCTGAGACAGTTGGACTCGACCGAGCAATCGCCGCAACCTTCGCAGACGAGATCATTGATGTAGGCAAAGCGCTTCGGGTCGTCCATCTGGCCGCGCTTGCGCCGCCGCCGCTTCTCCGTGGCGCAGGTCTGCTGGTAGATCAGCACGGAGACGCCGGGCACGCCGCGCAGTTCGCGCTGCACGGCGTCCATCTCCTCGCGTGGATGGATTGTGACGCCGGTTGGCAGGTCGGGCGGAGAAAATTGCGCGGGATGGTCCGACACCAGCGCGATGCGCTCAACACCTTCGGCGCGGACGCTGTGAGCGATGGCATACACGCTGATGGGCCCGTCGACCGGCTGGCCGCCGGTCATTGCGACGGCGTCGTTGAACAGGATCTTGTAGGTGATGTTGGCCTTGGCGGCGATCGCCTGCCGGATCGCCATCGAGCCCGAGTGATAATAGGTGCCTTCACCGAGATTCTGAAACACGTGCTTGTGGCCGGTGAATTTCGATGAAGCCGCCCAGTTCACGCCCTCACCGCCCATCTGGATCAGCGAGGAGGTCTCGCGGTCCATCCAGCTTGCCATGAAGTGGCAACCGATGCCGGCCAATGCCTTGGAGCCCTCCGGCACCTTGGTCGAAATGTTGTGCGGACATCCCGAGCAGAAATAGGGTGTGCGCGTCGCGCCTGGGACGTTGATCGTGCGTGCCGCCTCCGGCATCAACGCAGCCGCCCGCGCGGCGAGATTGAGGCCCGGAAACATCGGGTCGAGCCGCCGCGCCAGCACGGCAGTCAGCGCGCGCGGCGACAATTCGCCGATCCAGGAGATCAGCCGCGCTCCTTGCTCGTCGTGCTTGCCGACCATGCGCTCGGGCTTCGTGCCCGGATAGTCGTAGAAATATTCCTTGAACTGGCTCTCGATGATGCCGCGCTTCTCCTCGACCACGAGAATCTCGCGCTTGCCCTTCACGAATTCCATCGCGTCATGCAGCGCCAGCGGCCAGACCATGCCGACCTTGTAAACGTCGATGCCTATGCTGCGGCAGGCCGCTTCATCGAGGCCCAACAGCCGCAGCGCTTCCATCAGGTCGAGATGCGCCTTGCCCGTGGTGACGATGCCGTAGGTCGCGTTCGGAATGTCGTAGATGTGCCTGTCGATCGGATTGGCCTTCGCAAAGGCGTAGACCGCGTGCTTCTTCGCTTCCAGCCGCTCCTCGATCTGCGGTCCGGGCAGGTCGGGCCAGCGATAGTGCAGGCCGCCCGGTGGCGGCGTGAAGTCGGGCGCGCGGAAGTCGCGGGGCGGGCTTAGCGCCACGGAGGCGCCCGACTCCACGATCTCCGAAATGGCCTTGAAGCCGACCCACATGCCGGAGAAGCGGCTCAGCGCGTAGCCATATTCGCCGAATGCGAGATATTCGCTGACGCTTGCGGGGTGCAGCGTCGGCATGAACCAGCTCATGAAGGCGACGTCGGACTGGTGCGGCATCGAGGACGAGACGCAGCCATGGTCGTCGCCTGCAACCACCAGCACGCCGCCATGCGGCGAGGAGCCATAGGCGTTGCCGTGCTTGAGCGCATCGCCGGAGCGGTCGACGCCAGGGCCCTTGCCGTACCAGAGCCCGAACACGCCATCGACCTCGCGGTCGGCTTGCGTCTCGACCTGCTGCGAGCCGAGCACGGCGGTCGCCGCAAGGTCCTCGTTCACGGCGGGGAGGAATTCGATGCGGTCACGCTTGAGCCGTTCCGGGATGCGCCAGAGCTCGAGATCGATGCCGCCGAGCGGCGAGCCGCGATAGCCGGAAATGAAGCCGGCGGTGTTGAGGCCGCGCGCGCGATCGCGCCTGACTTGGTCAAGTGCGACACGGACGATCGCCTGTGTGCCGGTCAGGAAGACACGGCCTTCCTCACGGTCGTAGCGGTCGGAGAGTTCGTAGGTGTCGAGGGTCGGAATGGCGTCCATGCGGACCTCCCGCGGCATTCCCTGCCGGATCAGCAGAGGTTAGGCCCGGCCGGCTGGTAGGTCTTACCTATCTTTCCCGATAGACGGTGCAGTTCTGGTAGATATGTCCGATTTGACCTATTATTCGGTGAAATTATCCAGTTTGGCGGGATTTCATGATCGAAGAGCAGGACACGCGGATTCTTGCGCACCTCCAGAAGGACGGCCGCGCCACCAACCAGCAACTTGCCGATGAGGTCGGCATGTCCACCTCGGCCTGCTGGCGGCGGGTGCGCGCGCTGGAGGAAAGCCGCGTCATCCGTGGCTACGCCGCGCTGATCGATCGCGAGCGGGCGGGCTTCGCGATGTCCGCCATCCTCCACGTCTCGCTGGAGCGGCATGACGCGAAGTTCGTCGACGAGTTTGTGTCTCGGGTCACCAAGCGCCGCGAGGTGCTGGAGTGCTTTGCGACCACGGGCGATGCCGACTATCACTTGCGCGTCGTCGTGCAGGACATGGCCGCCTACAACAGATTCTTGGACGAGTTCATGTTCCGCATTCCCGGCATCCGCTACGTCCGCAGCAACGTGGTGCTGAAGGAGATCAAGACCGGCGTGGCGCTGCCGTTTTGAAGCAAATTCGCCAGGAATCCGTGGCTCACACCGTCTCCGACCGCCGGCGCAGTTGGCGCAACGAGAGGAGATGCAACAGGATCGAGCATGGCACGACGAAGGCAGGGGTCAGCACGTTCGGAAAACGATCCAGCGCCATGTTCGGGCCGTCCGGAATGATCAGCTGGAGCGGGCCCGGCGACATGATCATCCCCAAGGTGATCGCGACAGCCAAGTCCGCCAGGCCGAAGACGTTCCAGAAGATGCCTGCCTTCCGCCCGTCAGCTGTCCCGGTTGCCAAAGCCATGGCCGCCGGCACGGCAAGCAGGCCAGTCAGCACATCGCCGGTTCCTGCCGGTAGCGCCCACAATCCCGGGAGCAGCCCGCGCAGCCAGTAAGCCAGCCATTGGCTGCCGAAGATGCGGTAGAGTTGAAGGGCGATGAGCCAGGTCGTCGGCATTGCATCGAGCAATTGTCCGATCCGCTTCGACGACAGCAACACCGGCGCACCGACGATCACCGGCAGCAGGATCGCCGCTGGAAGCAGCGGCAAGGGCGAAGCACCGGCGCCGAATGCGCCGTTGATGGCTGCGGTCCAGGTGACGGCTGCCCAGAGCGTGAAGGGGACCATCAAGGCCAACCAGGTTGCCCGGCGCTGAGCCGGCGCCAATTCCGTGTTTTTGAGGCAGAGCCACAAGCCGAGCGCAATGAGTCCATGGGTCATCAACCGAACGCCAAGCGCAGGAAAGCCGCTCTCCGGAAGTGCGGGAAGCGCGATGATCAACCAGGTCCACAGCAGGACGAACGGCACGGTCCAGGTCAGGCTGAGCCAGAGGGGACGCTGGGCAGTCATGGTGGCGGAAACAGCATCGGTGCTCATGTGCTCACTCCATTTGGAACGCCGTGGTTGCGGGCGTGTGCAAGGGCAGCATCGCGGCCGGCATCCGACCGATCGCGATCCTGTCCGAGGTCACGGACTTTTTTCTCTGTTCCGGCCCTGAGCAGAATCCTGAAGGCAAGGGCGTGGCCGACGAGCAGCAGTGGTACGTAAAGTGTGGGGATATAAATGCCGGCGCCGAACAGGCCGGGATCCGGGATCTTTGTCGCGCCCATGTAGTACGCGTTCAGGAGGTCAAGCGTCCCCCAGACGTTGAAGATCCAGACCACCGGGATGGCGATCGACCATCGCCACGAGAGAGCCGCCATCGATAGAAGCGCAAGGACAGCAGCGATAAGATCACCCCATCCAACCTCGGTGGCAAAGCGCGAACTCAACTCCGCAGAGACGAACCCGGTCACCATGAAGTTCATTCCCAAGAACCTGAACGCATGGAAAGCTGCGATGAGTCTCAGGGCGTCATAGCGCGGCATCACGCGGATCGCCGGCCAAACATAGATGGCAGCGACCACCGAGCTGGTCAGGAAAGCGCCGGCGACGCTGAGAACGAATGGAAGATTGAAGTTCGGCACGTTCGGGTTCCCTATGGTTGACCATGCTGTCGAGCCGGGACGATGCCTATCAATCCGGCTCGACGTGGCGACGCTCAGGGTTTGGCCATGAGCAGACGGAGCGGCATGAGCGGACCGACCGCGATGTACTCGTGGTCGATGAGGTTCTGCTTCGCCAGCGGCAGGCCTTCCATGATGGCGTGCCCTTCGGCGACATCCTTGACGTTCAGCAGGAAGACGGCACCGCGCCCATCGGACCGCGAATACCATTCGCGAACCATCCCGTTGAGATAGAGCTGGGTGGTTTGCCTGATTTCATCGGGCATCACCGCCATGACCTGTTCGCGTGTGATGCCGGGCCTGACAGTCAGAATGACCATCACGCCGGTTGTCGGTGACGTGGATTGTGCTTGGGCAAGGGACGGCTCTGCCATGGAGGTAACACCTGTCAGTGTGAGGGTGAGCGCCAGGACGATGTTGCGGATTGCCTTCATCGGTTTCATCTCTCTGATCACGGCCATTGCCGCGATGTCGCAAATGTCAGGCGCACCAGCGGCGCGGCGCATTTGCGATCCTGATGTAAGGCCGTCTTTGCGAGAGCGACTATTCGCGATAATATTGATAGGCCATGAAGCAGAACTTCACAGTCCGGCAAGGTGCGCTCGACGGTGTGGAGGCGTTCCTCAGCGTCGCCCAGCACCGCAGTTTCCGCCGGGCGGCTGCTGAGCTCGGGGTAACGCCGTCGGCGATCAGCCAGGCGGTGCGCGCACTCGAAGCACGCGTCGGCGCCGTGCTGTTCCTGCGCACGACTCGCAGCGTCAGTCTGACCGAGGCCGGCGAACGGTTCTTTGCGCGCGCAAGGCCTGCCTTCGAGGAGCTCGTCGCGGCAAGCGGGGCCGCGCGCGACCTCGGACAGCGACCGGCCGGGCTCTTGCGTCTCACGGTGCCGCGCTCGGTCGTGCCGATTCTGCTGGAGCCCCTGGTCGCCTCGTTCTGTCAGGCCTTTCCGGAGATCGAGGTGGAGCTTGCTGCAAGCGAAGAGCTGGTCGACCTCGCCGCTGGAGGTTTCGATGCCGGCATCAGGATGGGGCAGTTCATCTCCCCGGACATGATTGCGGTCCGCCTGACGAAGCCGTTGCCTTTCCTGATCGTCGGCAGCCCGGCCTACCTCGAACGTCGCGGCCGGCCCCGGCGGCCGGACGATCTGCGCGAGCACGCATGCCTGAGATTGCGGCGATCAAACGGTGCGCTCGCACCCTGGTCGCTCAACGACGGCGGTCGTTCGATCGAGATTGCCGTTGCGGGACCCTTCATCGCCAACGACTTCCCGACGATGTTAGGTGCCGCCGTCGAAGGCGTCGGCCTTGCGCAAGTGCCAGGGCCGCTGGCGACCGACGCCGTCAGAACGGGAAAACTCGTCGCCGTGCTGGAGAAATTCGCGCCGATGACGCCGGGGGTGTTTCTCTACTATCCCAGCCATCGACAAATCATGCCGAAGCTTCGAGCCTTCATCGATCATGTGAAGGGCCGATCCCGGGCCGCGCGCTGAGCTATTGCCCCTCCCGCACGAACCTGTTCCGCAACGTGCCGATGCCGGTGATCTCGATCTCGACGACATCGCCGTGCTTGATGTCAGGCGAGGCACCGTCGGTGCCCATCCAGATCACATCACCGGGCCAGAGCGTGAAATATCTGGTCAGCTCGACCAGGAACGGCACCACGCCGAAGATCATGTCGCCGGTCACGAAACGATTGGTCTCCTTGCCGTTGACCCGGACGATGGTCTCCATCTTGTCGAAATCGGCTTCGGTCTCGATCCACGGTCCCATCGGCTTGAACGTATCGGCGTTCTTCGAGCGCCACAGGCTGCGGTCGGCCTTCTGCCAGCTGCGTTCGCTGACATCGTTGCCGATGGTGCAGCCGAACACGCAATCCATCGCGTTCGCTTCGGTGAGATGCTTCACCTTCTTGCCGATGACAACGACGAGCTCGCCTTCATAGTGGATCTTGTCCGTCGCAAAGGACGGGATCACGACATCCTCATCGTGCGCGATCAGCGCGTTCTGCGCGCGATAGCCGATTTCGGGCCGGTCGGGCACCGCCGGTACCTCACCGCGTTTGTCGGCGGCCTCCTTCAGGTGCTTCAGATAGTTCAGGCCGACGCAATAGAAGGTGCGCGGGATCAGTGGCAGCTCGATCTTGACCTGTGCCAGCGAATGCGTGCGCGAGGTCCGCTGCCATTCACTGAAGGGATCGCCATCGACGGCGATCACCTGGTCACCCTCGACGATCCCCCAGGATGTCTTGTTCGAGGCGGTGAATTTCAGCCAGCGCATGTCCGGTCCTCGTCGCTATTCCGCGGCATCGCGGGGCCGCGTCTTCCAGGCGCCGGCGGCCGGCCGCTTCAGTCCGAGATTGTCCCGCAACGTCTTGCCGCGGTACTCCTTCTGGAACAGCCCGCGCCGCTGCAATTCCGGCACGATGTGTTGCACGAAGTCCGCGTAGGAGCCGGGCACGTAAGTTGCGGCGATGACAAAACCGTCGCAGCCGCGCTCGACGAACATCTCCTCCAGCTTGTCCGCGATCTCCTTGGGCCCACCGACCATTGCGTCCTGGACCTGGCCGCGGCCGGAGAAGGTGACGAAATCGCGCGCGCTCGGGTGGCTCTTGCCCGAATTCTTCAGCACGCCGTCGCGAATGCCCAAGATGCCCTGCATGCTCTTCAGCTCGTCCGTCGTCAGCGGCTCGTCGAGATCCTTGGAGGCGAAGTCATAATTGAGCGCTTCGGCCAGCAGCGACAGCGCGTCGATCTCGAGCGGCAGCTTATTGATCAGCGCCATCTTGTCTTCGGCCTCCGCCCTGGTCGCCGCGCAGACCGGCGTCGTCAAGTTGCAGAGGAACATCTGGTCGGGATCGCGGCCAGCCTTGGCGGCTTCGTTGCGCACGGAAGCATAGCCGTCCTTGGCGGCGGCGAGGTTGCGCGCGGCGGTGAAGATCACTTCGCCCCATCGCCCCGCAAAGCGCTGGCCGCGGCCCGACGCGCCGGCCTGGATGATCACGGGATGGCCCTGGTCCGAGCGCGGCACGGTGAACGGTCCGCGTGACTTGAAGGCCGGCCCCTTATGATCGAGCCGCTTGACCTTGGCCGGATCGGCAAAGCGGCCGCTTTGCTTGTCCATGATGAGCGCGCCGTCCTCCCAGGTGTCCCAATGGCCGAGCACGACCTCCATGAACTCGTCGGCGCGGTCGTAGCGGGAGTCATGTTCCGGGTGGGAGTCGCGCCCCATGTTGAGCGCCTCGCCGTCGTTGAGCGAGGTGACGACGTTCCAGCCCGCGCGCCCACCGGACATCAGGTCGAGCGTTGCAAAGCGGCGCGCGACGTCGAACGGTTCGTAATAAGTGGTCGAGCAGGTTGCGCCAAGGCCGAGCTTCTCGGTGACCATGCCCATCGTGGTCAGCACGATCAGCGGGTCCATCTTCACGCAGCGGATGCCGTATTCGACGGTGTGGGCGTGATCGTTGCCGTAGCGGTCCGGCATCGCCAGGCGGTCGTCGAAGAACGCCATGTGGAACATGCCCGCTTCGAGGATCCTGGCGATCTCCTGATAATAATCCGCCGACATGGAATCGTTGCGCGAGTCCGGATGCCGCCAGGAACTCGGCAAGTTCGTGCAGTTCTGCGCCTGAAGGAAGCCGACCAGTACCATCTGCCGCGTCATGCTGCTGTTCTCCTGATGCCGTCAGGCCAGATCGAGGACGGTGTCGAGCCTGTACTCGCGCGCCAGCGCGCGCAGCTTCTCCCAAGTGGCATCCTCGATCTCGATGCCGTCGCGCAGGCGTTGCCGCTCGCGCAGGCCCTCGATCTCGCCGGGATAGAACACGCCGTTGCTGCCTTCGGACGGCGGTGTCGATTTGAGGTAGCGTGCAAACTCGGCGACTTCGCGCTTGAACTCCTGCAGCGGACGGAAGGCCGCGACGTTGAACACCGCCATGAAGCATCCGTCATTGTGTCGCCCCGTCGGCTCGACGCCGAAGCCGAGACCGGTGAGTAGGCCGCATAGCACCTCGACCATGGCAGCAAGGCCGCTGCCCTTGTAGCCTTCGGTGCCGCCGAGCGGCAGCAGCGCGCCGCCCTTGCGGTATTGGGTCGGATCGGTGGTGTGCCGCCCCTCGGCATCGATGATCCATCCCGTCGGAATTTCTTCGCCGCGGGCGACGGCGAGCTGGACCTTGCCGGCCGCCACCGCCGAGGTCGCCATGTCCAGATAGAAAGGTGCATCGAGATCGGACGGTACCGCGATCGAGATCGGGTTGGTGCCGAGCCGCGCTTCCTTGCCGCCGAACGGGGCGACGTGCTTCGGCGAGCGCCCGGAATCCGCGGTCGCAATCCCGATCATGCCTTCGAGCATCGCCATCAACGGATAGGCGGCGAGGCGGCCGACATGGCTTTGCCGGAACACGGTGCAAGCGGCGACGTTCGCCGTCCTCGCCTTCTCGATGGTCAGTGCCATCGCCTTTGCGTTGACGTGGAAGCCGAATCCCCAATGGCCGTCGATCACGGTCGTGGTCGGCGATTCCTGGACGATGGTCCATTTGGCGCCGGGCACGATGTGTCCGGCCTTGATGCGGTCGATATAGGTGGGAACGGCGATCACGCCGTGCGAGTCATGGCCGGCGAGATTGGCGTTGACGCAGCCGGTGGCGACTGCGTCGGCCTCTTCCTCGGACGCTCCGGCGGCACGGAGCAGTGCGGCGCTGATGCGCGTGAGGCGATCGGCCCTGACGATCGGCATGGCGTTCCCTCGGCTTGGTGCCCTTAACAGGCTGCTCGTTGGGTGCCATCGTCTCAAAGCGCCGCTGCGATATCAATCTCCCGTAAACCAATACAGGGCTGCAAATTCGTAAAGAGAGCGCGCCTTTGGTCGAAACTTCATCCCGTGCGGCGGTATTTTTGACAGTTTGGCGCCGGTCGTTCGCAGCTCATTCACTTTGATCGACGGTTTGCAGCGCGCAATAACGACCACTTAGGCGATCCGCATTCATAAAGTCACCCGGGAGAAATGGGCAGAAATGCCCGGGAGCTGAGATCGTGCCGACGACACTCGCGCGCACCTTTGCGGCGTTGAGCGCCATCAACGAAGCGATCCTCTACGCGAAATCGCCGGACGAGCTGTACCAGAAGGTCTGCGACGCCGGGTTTTCGAGTGGGGACTTCTTGGCCGTCGCCGTATTCCTGGTGGGACCGGATTGCGGGCGGCTGCATTTTGCGGCCGGTTGCGGCGACGACGTTGCGCGGCTGCGCTCGATCATGATCACGACGGAAGCAGGCACGCCCGAAGGATCCGGCGTCGGCGGTGAGGCGTTTCGCGATCAGAAGCTGTGCATCAGCAACGACTATCTGAACGACCCGCGTTCGCTGGCGTGGCGCGAGGGAGCGGCCAAGGCCCATATCGGCGCTGCCGCGGCGCTGCCGCTACTCTGCAATGGCAACAGCGTCGGCGTGCTCTACGTGACCCGCCGCGAAGCCGGCTCGCTGAAAGAGCAGATGGTGTCGCTGTTCGAGCGCATGTCGGCCAATATCTCCTATGCGATCGAGAATTTCGAGCGAGAAGGAGCACGCCGGGACAGCGAGGCGGCGATGCGGCGGCTCAATCGCATGTTTGGGGCGCTGAGCGCGACGAACGAAGCAATCCTCAAAGCCAGCACCGAATTGGACTTGTATCAGCGGGTCTGCGACGCAGCAGTTCATGGCGGCAAATCGCTGGCGACTTTCGTGCTGCTGCGCGAGGAGAACTCGCACTGGCTGACGCCGGTGGCCGCAACCGGACAAAATCTCGACCTGATCAGGCAGGCGCGCTACTCGGTCGATCCCGACAATCCTCACGGTCGGGGCATCTCCGGCCAGGTCTTCCGGACGCAGAAGGCGATGGTCGAAGACGACCTCGTCGGTCGCACCAAGGGAACGACCTGGGAGCGAGCCAACATCAATGCTGGCGCGGTCGCCTGCGTCGCCGCGCCACTGATCAAGCGCGGAACCAGCGTCGGCGTGATGTTCTTCTTCGTCAGCAAATCCTGGGCGAAGGACGAGGGTATCGTCGCGCTGTTGCTGCGCATGACCGAAAATGTGTGCTTTGCGCTCGAGAACTTCGATCGCGACGAGGAGAAGGCGAAGATCGCCCGCGAGGAGGAACGGCTCGCGCGCATGTACGCCGCGCTGAGCGCCACCAATGAAGCGATCATCCGGGCCACATCGCGCGCCGAGCTGTTCGATCTCGTATGCGAAGCTTCGGTACAGGGCGGCAAGTTCGGCTCGGCGACGATCGCGCTCGCCGAGCCTGCCTCCGAGCTGCTGCGAGTCGTTGCCTCTGCAGGGCCGAACTCCGATGAAGTACGCAGGCTCAAATTCGCGACGACCGACAATGTGCCGGAGGGAAGAGGCCTGACCGGCACGTGCTTCCGCACCGGGCAGCCGTGCCTCACCAACGACCTGTTCGCCGACGAACGCCTCAAGCCCTGGCACGACAGTGCCCGCCGCACCGGCGTCAAGTCCTCCGCGGCGCTGCCGTTGCTCAATGGCGAACGCGCCGAGGGCGTGTTCCTGTTCAATTCACTCGAGATCGGCACGTTCACGCCGGAATTGGTCGAACTGCTGGAACGGCTCGCTCGCAATGTGTCATTTGCGATCGCAAATCTCGACCGCGCCGAGGAGAAGGCGAAGGCCGACAAGCAGCGAGACCGGCTGAGCGGCATGTTCGCGGCGTTGAGCGCTACCAACGAAGCCATCGTGCGCGCCGAGACCCGCGAGGAGCTGTTCGAGGTCGCATGTCAGGCGGCCGTGCTGGGCGGTATGTTCGCCTCGGCGACGATTGGAATCATCGACGAGAAACGTGAGCTGGTCCGGGTCGTCGCCGTGAAGGGGCGGCTTCAGGAGCGAATGATCGGGCGCACCTGCGCGATTTCCCCAGATCATCCCGAGGGCCAAGGGATCATCGGAACCTCGCTGCGGACGTGCCGGCCCAGTGTCATCAACGACTATATGAACGACCCGCGCTCGGCACATTGGCACTCCAAGGCAGTCGAGGACGGGACCCGCGCCGCTGCCAGCTTCCCGCTTCTGCGCGCCGGTCAGGAGCCGATCGGCATTCTGCTGTTCCTTGCTCCTGAGGAGGACACATTCACGCCCGATCTGGTCGAACTGCTGGCTCGCCTTGCCGAAAACGTCTCCTTCGCGCTCGACAACTTCGATCGCGCCGAGGAAAAGGCCCGCACCGAGGCGCAGAAGGAGCGTCTGACCCGCATGTTCGCGGCGCTGAGCGCGACCAACGAGGCGATCATGCGGGCGAAATCGCGCGCCGAATTATTCGACCTCGTGTGCCTTGCCGCATCGAATGGCGCCAAGTTCACCTCGACGACGATTGCGCTCGCCAGCGCCGACAGCGACCAGCTCAAGATCGTCGCCAGCGCCGGACCGTCGTCCGACACCACGCGCAATGTCCGCCTCTCGGTCGATCCCGAGCGCCCCGAAGGCCGGGGCATGGCCGGCACAGCGTTCCGAACCCGGCAGCCCTGCATCAGCAACGACTATCTCAACGACCAGCGCGTGAGCGCCTTCCACGCCATCGTTCGCGGCGACGGTGCGCGCTCGGGCGCGGCGATCCCGCTCGTCGTTCACGACCTGGCCGTCGGCGTCATGATCTACATGTCGACCGAAAAGGACACGTTCACGGCCGAGTTCGTCGAGCTGTTGCAGCGCCTCGCCGACAATGTCGCTTTCGCGATGGAGAATTTCGATCGCGCCGACGAGAAGAACAAGGCGGATGAGCGGATCGAATACCTCGCCTCGCATGACAGCCTGACGGACCTGCCGAACCGCGAGACATTCAACGGATTGCTGCGCGAGGCGATCGACGTGGCGCAGCGCCACGATCACCGCTTTGCGGTGCTGTTCATCGATCTCGATCGCTTCAAAGTCATCAACGATTCGCTGGGTCACGAGGCTGGCGACCTGCTCCTGCTCGAAGTGGCGAATCGCTTGCGCGGCGCGCTGCGGGCAAGCGACGTGGTGGCGCGGCTCGGCGGCGATGAGTTCGTGGTGATCCTCGACCAGTGCGGCGAGATCGACGACGTCCAGCGCATCGCCAGCGGACTGCTCGCCGCGCTTGCCGAGCCCACGGAGCTGGCCGGCCACGAGTGCCACACCACGGCGTCGATCGGCATCGCGATGTATCCGGCCAACGGCTCCGACGCGCAGACGCTGACCAAGAATGCCGACATGGCGATGTATCTCGCCAAGGAAGACGGCAAGAACGGCTATCGCTTCTTCTCCAAGGAAGTGAAGACGCAGTCGATCGAACGTCTGTCGCTGGAGAGCGCGCTGCGCCGGGCGCTGGAGCGCGAGCAGTTTTCGCTGAACTACCAGCCCAAGGTGGATATGGAGACCGGCCAGATCACCGGCGTGGAAGCGCTGCTGCGCTGGACGCATCCCGATCTCGGCAATGTCTCGCCGGCGCAATTCATTCCGCTTGCGGAGGAGACCGGGTTGATCGTGCCGATCGGCCGCTGGGTGCTGAATGAGGCCTGCGCGCAAGCCATGGCCTGGCAGCGCCGCGGCCTGCTACCGCTGTCGATGGCGGTCAACCTGTCGCCGCGCCAGTTCGCCGACGAGCATCTGTTGCAGGACGTCGACGAGGCGCTCGCCGCCAGCGGCATGTCGCCGGTGCTGCTCCAGCTGGAGGTCACCGAGAGCATGATGATGCGCAATGTCGGGCGTGCGCTCAAGGTGCTCGATGCCATCCAGAGCCGCGGCATTCGCCTCGCCATCGACGATTTCGGTACCGGCTATTCGTCGATGTCGCTGATGAAGCACTTCCCGATCGACACCATCAAGATCGACCGCTCCTTCGTGCGCGACCTGCCGCAGGACTCGGAAGACCAGGCGATCGCACAGGCGATCATCAGCATGGGCAAGGCGCTCGGCATGACCGTCGTCGCCGAAGGCGTCGAGAATGCCGAGCAGGAGGCGTTCCTGCGCACCCATGGCTGCGACGAGATGCAGGGCTATCTGATCGCCAAGCCGCTGCCGGCGCGACAGATGGCCGAACTGCTGCGGCCGATGGTTCTGCCCGTGGCGCCACCGCTCCAGCCGGAGCGGGATCCGGTCGCCGAGGAGGCCGCAGCGTTACGGCTGAAACGCGCTGTCGTCTGACGGCTGCGGGTGCAGCTCGCGGACGGCGTGTTCTCCGCCCTCGGCCTTGTTCGGAAACTGCTGCGGTCCAGTCAGCGACGTCTGCTCGACGAACAGGGCGAGAATGCTGCGAGCGCCCTCGGCGAAGCTCGACCCCTCGTTCAAGCCGAGCTCGGCGCACCATGCGCAACCCATCGGCTCGTTGTCGTCGAGCACCGCCATCGCAGGTCCCCACCACCAAGCCGGCGCGGGGGAACGCTCGCCCTCGGGCACGACCTGCCAGCGGGCGAACTCTTCCATCACGCGCTCGAACTCCAGGCGTGCAGCCTGATGCATGCGGTCGATACTCCCTCGATCCACGCCCGATGATAGGCCGGCAGGCGGATTTGATCGTGGCCTTCGTTCGGAAAAATCAGCTCGCGCAAATGGGCCGAGCCATGCAAGCCGACATCATCGTCGGCAATGCGAAAACGTGCGGCCGTCAGCGATGCGCCAACGGCGGCAACGAATATCCATTCTAGCCGTTTCGAGGCACGGCAGGCAAGCTGCGGGTGCCGCGATTGCCTAACCCGATCTGAACGGATGCGCCTTCTGGTGCCAGGCCCAGGCGGTGCGGATGATTGTAGGCAGGTCGGAGTGACGGGGCACGAAGTTGAGCACCTTCTTCGCGGCAGAGGGATCCGCGACCAGATAGGTGGGATCGCCGGGGCGGCGCGGCTTGATGGTGTGCGGCACCTCGCGCCCGGTCTCCTGCCTGATGGCGTTGAGGATCTCGCGCACGGAGAAGCCGGAGCCGGTGCCGAGATTGAAGCTGCTGCCGGCATGCCCCTGCTCCAGAAGCTTCAGTGCTGCGACATGCGCCGCGGCGAGATCGGTGACATGGATGTAGTCGCGGATCGCAGTGCCGTCGGGCGTGTCATAGTCGTCGCCGAATACGGCGAACTCGACATGGCCCTGAAGTGCCATCATCGCGCGCGGAATGAGATGGGTTTCGTTGTCGCGCAATTCGCCGATGCCGCCGGCCGGGTCGGCGCCGCTAGCGTTGAAATAGCGCAGGCAGAACGCGCCGAAGCCATAGGCCGTGCGGTAATCGGCGAGCATGCGCTCGATCATCCACTTCGAGGCGCCGTAGGGATTGATCGGTGCGCAGGGAAAGTCTTCCGGCAGTTCCTTGGAATCGGCGTTGCCGTAGACGGCGCCGGTCGAGGAGAACACGATGCGACGGCAGTTCGCGTTGCGCATGGCCTGCAACAGCGACAGCGTGCCCTGCACGTTGTTGATGTAATATTTCTGCGGGTCGGTCATCGACTCCCCGACCAGGCTCGCCGCCGCAAAATGCATCACTGCCGTAATGTTGTAATCGGCGAAGGCGCGCGCCAGCGCCGTGCCGTCGAGCAGATCGCCCGTCACCAGTGGGCCGGTAACGAAACTGCGATGACCTGTCGAGAGATTGTCATAAACGATGGGCTGATAGCCGGCGGCGGTCAGTGCGCGGCACGCATGCGAGCCAATATAGCCTGCGCCCCCGGTGACGAGGACGGTCGGTCGGTCGGTCATGTCGTCTTCTGCTCTTCTCTTAGCGGAGGGATCGGTGGCGGCTGAAGAGAAGATAGAGCGCGCGGGGGTTGGTGGTCAAATAGCGCCAGAGCAGGCGGCGCGGTTCGAGCCAGGTGCGCCAGGCCCATTCGAGTCCGATCTTCTGCATCCATTGCGGCGCGCGGGAACGGCTGCCCGACAAAAAGTTGAACAGACCGCCGGATGTCTTGATAACGCCAACATTGGTGAGATGCGGAGTGAATTCCTCCACGAATGCCTGCTCGTTGGGCACGCCGAGCGCGATCCACAGATAATCCGGCGCAAGCGCGTTGATTTCCTCGACCTTCGCGCGCAGCGCCTCGCCACGCAGATAGCCGTGGCTGCGCCCGACGATCTTGAGGTTCGGATACATCTTCTGGACGTTCTCGACCGCAGCGATGTTTTCGGCTTCGCTGGCGCCGAACATGTAGAAGGTGCGGCCAACCGCTTCCGCCTTGCGCGCGACGACGTGGAACAGGTCCGTGGTTGCAACGCGCTCCGGCAGCGGAAACCAGGATTGCAGCTTCGAAGCCGCAACCAGCGGCTGGCCGTCGGCGTTGATCAGGTCGGCGGCGCGGAACAGGCGTTCGGTCTGCGGTTCCGTCGAGCAGCGCGCCAGCACCTCGCCATTGGCCGAGGTCAGGAACAGCGGACGGCCGATGCGATTGTCAGGATCGGTCGCCTCGATCATGAAATCGGCGGTTTCTTCCAGGTCGATCGCGGCCATGCGAAGGCCGCCGACGGTGATCCGCGGCACCTCGGCAGTTGCCGCCCGTCCATCGAGGTTGACGCGGCGCTCAAGCATATTGTCTGCCTCGCTGGCGCGTTTGGGCTGCGGGAGTGAGCTCGTCGAGAACGACGCCGACGAGCTTGCGCTCGGCGCGGCCGAGCGCGGTCAAGATCTCTTCCAGGCTGTCGTTGATGTCGAGGCTGGTCGGCAGCACCGCCACCAGCGCGTCCGTGTCGTCCAGCAGCTTGCGGCCGCCGGCCGAGAGCGGCACCGCGGGGCCGTCGAGGATCACGAGATCATATCCGCCCGCGGCTCGCGCCTGTGCAATCGCTTTGCGAATGGCATCAGTCGCCTTGCCGGTATCGCCCCCAGCGGCCGGCAGCACCGAGATGCCGTTGACCGTCTTGATCTCGCGGGCGTCCTTGCTGCCGATCGAGAGCCAGCCGAGCCGGCTCGGTTCGCTCTTGCCGCGCCGGTTGAGCTTGTTCGAGAGCGAGCGTGCCTGATGATCGGCATCGATCATCAGCACGCGGGCGCCGTCGCGCGCGGCCGCCAGCGCGAAATTCAGCGCGGTTACGCTGCGACCGGTGGTCTCGCCGGTGCCGACGAGCGCGATGACCGGCATCGCCTTGCCATCGGCGCGCCGGGCCACAGCAGTGCGCATGTCGCGCCAGGCATTGAGCAGCGTGGTCAGGGGGAAGCCGGGACGCAGGGTCGGCCAGCCCAGCCGGGTGAGATCGACGCCGCCGCCCGTTGCGAGAATGGCGCCGAGCGTGTGAATGACATCGGCCTCCTGGAGGCGTGCGATCAGCGGCTTTTCGATCAGGGGCTTCTCGACCATCGAAGGCTGTAACGGAGGAGCGGCAAGTTCCGGCGGAGCTTGCGCAACTTCCGGAGCTCGCGAGACCTGCTGGGGCGGCGAGGCCTCCGAGGCCTCTGCAGCCCGCGCGCGCTGCGGAGCTCGCGTTGCATCCGGCGCAGGCGTGCGCTGTGGACGGGCAGGCGTCGGCGCTGGCGCGGTCGCACCGGCGAACAGGAGCTCGGCCGCAGCGAACCAGCTTGACGCTGCGACCGCGCCGAAGATGAAGCCGATCATGGCGAACAGGCTCATCGCCGGCGGGAACGAGCGTCGCTGCGGCACCGTCGCTTCGCCGATGACGCGGGCTGCGGACGTGTTCAGGCTCTCCTGCTCCTCGGTCTCGCGCGAACGCTTGAGGAATGATTGATAGACGTCGCGGCTGGCGTCGGCCTCGCGCTCGAGCTCGCGCAGGCGGACTGCGGCTTGGCTGAGCTGGACGCTCTGCCGCTTCTGCGCTTCCAGCGCCCGGTTGAGCGAGGCTTCGAAGTCGCGGGCACGCGTCAGGTCGTTCTTGGCGGACTGGGCGAAGCGGTCGATTTCCTCGTTGATGGTGCGCTTGAGATCCTCGACCTGCTTCTCGGTCTGGCGCAGCGCCGGGTGGCGCGGGCCGAGCTCGCCGGCCTGCTCCGCATACTTCTTGCGGGCGTCCGCATATTGCGCGCGCAGGTTCGCAATCGTCGGCGATTGCAGCGCCTCGGGAATCGCGCCCGCATCCGCGGCCGTGCGCCGGCTCGCCTCGATCTGGTCGAGCCGCGCCTGCGCATCCATCGTCGCCGCGCGGGCCGCGGCCAGCCGCTGGTTGCTGGCGGAGAGCTGCTGGTCGCTGATCAGCGTGTCCTGGGTGCCGACGAAATTGTTCTGGGCCTTGTAGGTGGCAAGCGCAGTCTCGGCGTTGCGCAGCCGCTCGCGCAGCTCCTTCAACCGGCTGGAGAGATCACTGGTGGCGCGCCGTGCGGCCGAGGCCTGTGAGTTGCGGGATTCCGCGAGGTAGGCATTGGTCAGCGTGTTGGCGAGCATCGCCGCTTTCGCAGGATCCGTCGACCAGACCTCGATGTCGACGATGAAGCTCTTCTCGGTCTTGCGGATCGTGATGTGCTTGTTCAGCGCGTCGAGCGCCGCGAGCTGCACTTCCTTCCTCTCTGCGGCCGAGGGCGCGCGGGGTTGAAGGCCGATCAGGCCGAGCAGCGACGACATCAGGCTCGCGCCCTCACCGCCGCCGAATTCCGGATCCTTGTCGAGACCGGCCTGCTCGATGACCTGGAGCAGCACGCTATTGGAGGTGATCAGGCGCGCCTGGCTCTCCACCACCATGGACATGCCGGAGACGTCCTGCGCGCGCGGCGTGAGCTCGCGATCGACGAGCTGAAGCTCGCGCGGGTCGACATAGAGCTGGGCGGTGGCGGTGTAGCAAGGCGTCAGGCTCTTGCCGATGGTGACCGCAAGCGTCGCGCCGAGCAGGGCGGCCGCGGCAATCGCGACCTTTCGCCGCCAGAGCAGATTGGCGAGCTCCAGCACGCTGAAGCCGGCCTGAGCCTTCCGTTGCGGGGCCTCCGGTCTGGCCCGATCAATCGGCTGGTTATAGTCAAGCATGATCCCCAGCTTTCATTCCAACTGCCGCGGGCTGAGGGGTTACACTTCGCTTTGCGCCACGCACCCGGGATATGGGGGCCCAATCAACGCAACAGGGAAAATTAACCATACTCATTGAGGGACTATTCACCGAAATGGCAAACAAAGCGTTTAAGCGCATGCCGCTGCTCGGCGCGTCGCCGTGACGCTGAGGTCCCGCAGAGATTAACGGTTCGTTACCGCGCACAGCGTGGCCGTGAAGCTTCGCTTGTTGTGCGATCCGCTGCGCGCGCATGGCGGTCAGCTCTTCCGCAGGATGACGTGATAGTCGCCGCGACGGACGTCGGTGCCGCGCGGCAGCACCGCGTTCAGCACCGCGGCGCCGGCGTCGACCAGGGCCGCAAACAGCGGCTTGCGCCGCCGCATCTCGGGATAGCGCGGGCTCTCGACTTCGCGACGATAGATCATCTCGAGACCGTTGGCGGCCGCGAATGCTTCGAGCCTCGGCAGTGTCACCAGCGGATGGAAGAACGTCGGGAACGGTGGCTCGCCGGGCAGGCCGGCATCCTTGATGCCGCGGATGTTCCGGTAGAACCAGACGTGAAACCAGTGCGGCGAATATTTGGTGACCACGCCCGACAGCGAGCGCGGATTGGGCGCGCCGATCAGGATCATTCCGCCGCGCCTGAGCGCGTCGCGGAAATTCAACAGTGCGGATTCGACGTCGGGAAGGTGTTCGATCACGTTGTAGCAGATCACGAGATCGAAGCTCTCCCGCCCGAAACGGTAGGTCTGGACGTCACCGAGGATCGCCTCGTCCGCGTAGGTATTGTTGCGGACCTGATCTTCGTCGATGTCGACGACGGTGACGTGGCTGCGGCTCGGTAATTCCGGCGGCAGAACGCTGCACGAGCCGCCGCCAGCTTCATAGATGGCGAGCCGGCCCTGCGGCAGTTCGCGGCGTAGCATGTCATGAATGGCGAGCAGGCTGTCGCGGGCTTCGCCAGGGATCAGATCGTGCAGCGCCTGGGTGGATGGAGTGGCCGCGGAGACATTGATTGTCGTTGCTGTCGCGAAATCGATCGTGGCTGGCTTGTTCATGATTTTCTGACTGCGCTTGTTCTATTCAAATTTACAGGAAAAAACTCGCTCGCCCGAAGAGCAAAACTGATGCCGCGCCACCTCACTGGTCGCAGTGCTTACGGTCGGGTTAATGCGCATGGGCGTTAACTACGGCATTGTTCATGTTGCGGCGTTGTCGGTGCAGTGGACCGCGAATTGCACTATCACGCGTGCGACGTTTCGCAGCAGAAGCACGCGAAGGCGGTTAAGTGCACGGCGTTGTGCCGAGATGGTTGGAGGTCGCCGGCATGCGTCCTGCGGCCGTCGTTCATTTTGGGACGCATCTGTGCCGCGGCGATGTGCCGTCGCGGGACGGGGCCGATCCGCGCGATCGAAGCAGGGCTTTTTCAATATATCTCGGACATCTAGGACGTCATGACATTGATCCCGACAGACCTGTCCGCCACGCGCATCGCGGACGTCGTGTGCGATCCCAACCGGGAGATCGTGGCGAGCTCCCGCGTCATCGACCTGTCGGTCGGCATCGTCGTCTGCATTCCCTGCTTCCGCCGCCCGCAACATCTGCGGCTGACGCTGGACTCGCTGGTGAGCCAGCGTACCTCCCGCTCCTTTGCCGTCGTCGTGGTCGAGAACGATGCTGCGCGGCGCGAGAGCGCGCCGGTCGCCGCGGAGTATCTCGCTGGCGGCAGGCTTCAGGGCGTCTGCCTCGTCGAGGAGCGGCAAGGCAATTGTCAGGCGATCAACGCCGCGTTCGAGACGGCGCAGGCGCTGTTTCCCGCCGCGACCCGCTTCCTGATGATCGACGACGACGAGATCGCCTCGCCCGATTGGCTCGAGCTGATGGTTCGTACCGCGGAGGCGACCGGCGCCGACGTGGTCGGCGGGCCGGTGGTGCCGGTCTTCGACGACGATAGCCAGCCCTGGCTGTCGCGTCATCCCGCCTTCTGTCCTGCCTATGATTACAGCGGCGCGGTGCCGCTAATCTATGGCTGCGGCAATTGTCTGATCACGCGCGCGGTGTTCGAGCGGTTCGAGCGACCGGCCTTCGATCTGCGTTTCAATTTCCTCGGCGGCGGCGACTGCGATTTCTTCGTGCGGTGTCGCGATGCCGGCATGACATTCCACTGGACCGCGGAGGCAGTCATCACCGAGACCGTGCCGCAGAGCCGCACCAGTCTCGGTTGGATCGCAAAACGAGGCCTGCGCATCGGCGCGATCAATTATCGTGTGCAGTCCAAGGCGGCGCGGAGCGCGGCGGCGCGGATGCTGGTGTTTGCGCAGATGGCTGGACGGTTGCCGTTGTCGCTGGTGCGCGCGGCCAGTCTGCTGACGTCGTCGAAGACCGTTGTCGCGATGCATCCCGTGATGGTCGCGCTCGGCTCCGTGCTCGCTGCGTTCGGCATCGAGCCGAAGCCCTATGAAGCCTCGAAGATCGTGTCCTGACGCCCTGGTCGCGGGTTAGATGCCAAAACGGGCGAGGGCGACCCGGAGTGCGGAGCGCGGCAGCGATTTGAGCGATCGCCGGCCGACCATCCCAAGATAGGCGAAGACTTCACGATATCTGCCGAAGCGCACCGCCTGCATCGCCGAATAGGTGACGAGATGAATCTCGGCGGCCCGCCGCAGCGCGCCGGCCGCGCCTTCGGGCAGTCGCGCCAGGATCAGCCCGTCGTCGAAGACGCGCGCGACCGCCGGAAAGAAGTCCTGCGGCGTCCGCACCGCCGCGTTCATCGTGTTGGCCGTGTGCAGGCGATAGTCGAGCAGGAGCTTTGGTGCGAACTCGAACTCGCCGATCGCGGCAAGGCGGCACCAGCAATGCCAATCCTCGCAATATCTGAGGGAGAGGTCGAAGCCGCCGATGGCGCGGAAGGCCTCCGCACGGGTGAGCACGATGCCGCCATTGACGATGAAGTTGCCGGCCGCGAGCCGCGTCAGCACATCGCCGGACGGCTTGCGGCGTGCCTTCAGCAGATCGCGCCGGCCGATTTGACGTCCCTCGCTATCGATCGTGTTGTAGTCGCCATAGACGAGAACTGCGCGCGGAGCGCCGCGCGCTGCCGCCAGCAGTGCCGCCACTGCATCGGGACGCAAGCGGTCGTCGGCATCGAGGAAGAGCAGCCAATCCCCGATCGCCTGCCGCGCGCCGAGATTGCGCGCCGCCGACACGCCGGCGGAGTCGTTGTGTATCAGACACAGCCGTGGATCACGCATGGCGCGGACGATCGCCATGGTGCCGTCGGTCGAGCCGTCGTCCACGACAATCACTTCGGTGACATCGCCTTGCGCGAGCGCGCTCGCGATGGTTTCACGGACATAGGCCGCGGCATTTTTGGCGGGAATCACGACGGAGACCGACGCGCCCGGGTGCACCGGCAGCGGCGGGCGCGCCGCCGGCATCACGCGTGAGGCAGCCGGCAATTCGAGAACGTCGTCGGCGGTGATCAAGCTGCGGCTCGTCTTTAATGATCCGTTAACCAGGCGCATCCGCCGAGCTGGCAACGTCAACGATCGCAGCCTCGGCCGCTGCGGATGATACCCGCATTACGGTCAAATCATTGCGCGGAAGGCCTGGATGGTGCCGGTTTCGTGGATTAGCGTTAAGCCGCCGGCATTGAGCTTGTGGCAATTCGCAAGGAGTGCGACAGGGCTGCTCGCTATCGCCTGCATGCTGGTTGACGGGCGGTTAACGGGGATTGGTTAAGGTCTTCAGCTTCCCTTGAATGTCGCTTTGACCTTCCTTCGGCTTCGTCACCTGCCTTGAGCCATGAATCGCAGCTTGGATCGCAGCGCCGCTGACATGACTGACGTCGAGCGCCGATCGTTCGGCCACGTCCTGCGCGATGGGCTCGCGGGGCTGAACGCCGTGCAGGCGGCGCGCTGTCTCGTCGCCGTCACGGCGCTGCTGCTGGTGCTGGTCACGCTCGATCCCTTCCCGGATCTGCGCAGCCCCGATGCCGCCACCGCCGTCGGCGGACGAATGGCGCTGACCTACGTCTCCTTCGGCCTCTTGGCCACGGTCGCGATGCTGCTCGCCGCCGTCACCGACGGTCTCTCGCTGAAGACCCTTGTGAACCCGCTGCATCTCTGTCTCGTCGGTTGGCTTTTGATCAACATCGCCTTCTCCGAGAGCCGCGGCGTTTCGCTCCAGCGCTTCGTGCTCGCGGCGAGCGTGACGTCGCTCGCCGTGCTCCTGCCGCTATTGCCGCCGACGCAGCGCAGCTTCAACCTGTGCCTCGGCGGTGCCGCGCTCGCGCTGCTCGCACTGTGCTATCTCGGCGTCTTCCTCGCGCCGCAATATTCGATCCACACCGCGCTCGACATCACCGAGCCGCAGCTTGCCGGCGACTGGCGCGGCAGCTTTGGTCACAAGAACGTCGCCTCGCCCGTGATGACCATCCTGGTCTATGTCGGCATCTACCTTTGCGCGGTCGGCTCGTTCGTGATGGGCCCGGCGATCGCCGCGCTGGCGGGCATCTTCCTGATCTTCACCGGCGGTAAGACATCCTCGGTGCTGTGCCTCGCGATCTACGCGCTGGCGTCGCTGGTCTACGTCACGCGGAGCCTGTGGCTGAAGCGGATCATCTGCTTCGTGCCGCTGATCGTGATGAACCTGCTGACGGTCGGCAGCGTCTTGAGTCCGGCGCTCGGCGCCATGACGCGGCTGCTTCCGCTCGATCCCACCTTCACCGGCCGCTCCGCGATCTGGGAATTCGCGCTCGCAGCCGTCGCCGAGAAGCCCATCATCGGCCACGGCTATGCGGCCTTCTGGGACGACGTGACCGAGCGGCAGACCGCCCAAGGCGCCGAATGGGCGACGACTGCGGCACACAGCCACAACAGCTATCTCGATCTCGCGGTCACCATCGGCCTGCCGGGGCTGCTGCTCGTGATCCTCGTCTTCGTGCTCGCGCCGCTCGGCAATTTCCAGTCGGCCCAGGCGCACAACCGTAGTAGCGCGCTGGCAAAGCTGTTCCTCACCGTATGGCTGTTCGGTCTGTATTACGGAGTCACCGAGACCTTCCTGCTCGAACGACAGAGCCCGATCTGGTTCATGTTCGTCCTCGCGGTGGCCGGCCTGCACTTCCTGGCCAGGTTCCAGTGCGTCGGGCAGGTGGGACCTGAGCACTGACGCCTTGTCGCAGCGGAGCGGCTCGGGCGGCATCGCTTAACGATAAGCAGCGAGGTTACTTGTGGTTGCGATGAAACATAATCTATCTGGAAAGACTCAGTAACCGTATGTCCCGCGGATGACGTTCCTCAGCGTTGAGCAATCAGCAGGTCGGGTGTCCAGCACGTCGGGAATCGTGGTCGATTTCATGCGTGACTGGCGGCGGGCAGCATTGCGCGTGAGCGCAGGCCATCGCACCGCGTTCCAGCACGGCTACTGGCTCGGCGCCTGGTATGAAGCGTTCCATGATCTCGCACCGCTGATCGCCGTGATTTCCGATGCCGCCACCGGCAAGGACATCGCACTTGTGCCGATGATCAGCCATCTCAGGCGCGGCATCCGCGTGGTCGAATTCGCCGATCTCGGCGTCTCCGACAACAACGCGCCGATCCTGTCGCTTGATGCGGATGCGGCAGAAGGCATCGGCAAGGCGTTGATCGACGCGCTGCGCGCCTTGCCCGACGGCTTCGATCTGCTTCGCCTGAGGAAGATGCCGGCCCACATCGGAGGCAGGCCGAACCCGCTGGTGTCGCTCGGCCGGATCGGATCCTCCTCGCTCAACGGCAATCTCGTGCTGATGGGCGAGAACTATGAAGATTACCAGGCCTCGATCAAGCGCATGCAGATGCCGCGCTGCTGGCGCGTCTTCAGCCGTCATGCCGGCGCGCGGTTCGAAATCGCCACGGACGTCGCCCGCGCGCATGAACTGCTGGACGTGATGGATGTGCAGCAGCAGGCGCGCATGCGAAAGCTCGGCTCGCCATTTGTGCTCAACGACGAGGCTCATGCGCGATTCTACCGCGAGGTCGCCCGCCAAGGCGTCGCGGAAGGCTACGCCGTCGTCTCGGCACTGGTCTGCGACGAGGGCGTCATCGCCACCTCGCTCGGCGTCAGGCAAGGCGCGACTTACTACCTGCTGCGCATCAGTCACGCCGGCGAATCATGGTCGAGCTGCTCGCCGGGGCTGCTCGTCACCGAGCGCACCATGGCGGCGCTGCATGCACGGGGCGTGCGCCGTTTCGATCTCAGCATCGGCAACCAGGACTACAAGCGCCGCTTCGGCGCTCAGAAGGTCCCGCTGACCGATGTCAGCGTCGCGCTGTCCTGGCGCGGTTTGCCCTATGCATGGCGTGACCATGCCGCGCAGGGCCTGCGTCGTCATCCCAGGCTCGCCGCCTTTGCGGCACGGGCGATGGGCAAGGGGACACGCTGAAGCGGCATTCCCGAACGAGAATGCCGCCCGCGATCGCTTCAGCCGCGCAGCTTTTTTGCGGTCTCCGCGATCTGGCGCCCTTGATAGCGTGCGCCGGCGAGCTCGTTGGCGCTGGGCTGACGGCTGCCGTCGCCGCCGGTGATCGTGGTGGCGCCATAGGGCGCGCCGCCGGTGATCTCGTCGAGCTTCATCTGGCCGGCGAAGCCGTAGTTCATGCCGACGACGACCATGCCGAAATGCAGCAGGTTGGTGATGATCGAGAACAGCGTCGTCTCCTGCCCACCGTGCTGGGTCGCGCTTGAGGTGAACGCGCCGCCGACTTTGCCGTGCAGGGCGCCCTTGGCCCAGAGCCCGCCGGCCTGGTCGAGGAAGTTGGCCATCTGCGAGGCGATGCGGCCAAAGCGGGTGCCGGTGCCGACAATGATCGCGTCGTAATTGGTGAGGTCTTCGATCTTGGCGATGGGGGCAGCCTGATCGAGCTTGTAATGGGAGGCTTTTGCGACCTCGGCCGGCACCAGCTCCGGCACGCGCTTGATATCGACAGTGGCGCCGGCTTCGCGCGCGCCTTCGGCGACGGCTTTCGCCATCGCTTCGATGTGGCCATAGGCGGAATAATAGAGGACGAGAACTTTGGTCATGAGTGGTCTCCGTTGGATGACGAGGTGAGTTGTTTATTCGTTGCCGGGCTTGCCCCGCCTGCGACGCCGAAGCTTCTTCGGCGTGGCGTAGGCCGGGCATGACGAGTTGCTGTGTGAGGGCGGCGCCTACGCCGCGTCGACGAGCACGAGCTCCGAATCTTCCAGAGCGGTGATCTTCAAGCTGTCCTCGTCGCGGATCGCGGCGCCATCGCGGGCGTTGACGCGCACGCCGTTGATCTCGACTGAACCTGCCGCGGGCACGAGATAGAGGTGCCGCGACTTCTGCGGCGCGTATTCCGCGCTCTCGCCGGCCTTCAGCGTGGTGGCGAGCACCCGCGCATCGGCGCGGATCGGCAGCGCGTCCGCATCGTCTTCGAAGCCGCTCGCGATGGTGACGAGCTTGCCGGAACGGTCCGCCTTGGGGAACGGTTTCGAGCCCCAGGTCGGCTGACCGCCGCGCGCCGTCGGCTCGATCCAGATCTGGAAGATCCGCGTCCTGGTCGGCTCGAGATTGTACTCGGAGTGGCGGATGCCGCTGCCGGCGCTCATCACCTGCACGTCGCCCGCCTCGGTGCGCCCCTCGTTGCCGAGGCTGTCCTGATGGGTGATCGCGCCCTCGCGCACATAAGTGATGATCTCCATGTTGGCGTGGGGATGGGCGGGAAAGCCGGTGTTCGGCGCGATCTCGTCGTCGTTCCATACCCGCAGCGCGCCGTGACCCATATTGTTCGGGTCATAATGGCTGGCGAAGGAGAAATGATGCTTGGCCTTAAGCCAGCCGTGATCGGCGCCGCCGAGCTTTGCGAAAGGTCTGAGTTCGATCATTTGCGTAATTCCTTGACTTGAAGGGGGCGGTTCGGATCAGGCGCCGAACCCGCCGTCGACATTGAGCACGGTGCCGGTGATGAAGGAGGCCTCCGGGCTTGCGAGGAAGACGACGCCGGCGGCGATTTCTTCCGCGGTCCCGAAGCGTTGCAGTGCGTGCTGCTTGCGCTGCGCGTCGGCGAATTCACGATCGTCGTCGGGGTTCATGTCCGTGTTGATTGAGCCCGGCTGCAGCACGTTGACCGTGATGCCGCGCGGTCCGAGGTCGCGCGAAGCGCCCTTGGAGTAGCCGACGATCGCAGCCTTGGTCGCAGCGTAATCGGCGAGGCCAGGGAACGAAGCGCGTGTGGCAATACCGGAACCGATCGTGACGATGCGGCCGCCTTCGCCCATCAGCTTCGAGGCCGCGCGGATCGCGGCGATCACGCCGTGCACGTTGATGTCTTCCTGGCGGGCGAGCGCGGCGGTGTCGGTCGCGGCATCGTCGATCAACCCGCCGACGGCGACGCCGGCGTTGTTGACGAGGATATCTAGCCGGCCGAAATCACTGGCGACGCTCCTGACCAGTTGATCGACCTCCTTGGCCGAGGCCTGATCGGCCTTGTAGGCGCGGGCCTTGACGCCATGGGCCTTCAGCTCGGCGACGACGGCCTCCGCCTTGTCGGGCGAAGCGACATAGCTGATGGCGACATCAGCGCCTTCATCGGCGAGTGCGCGGGCCGAAGCCGCGCCGATGCCGCGCGAGCCGCCGGTGACGAGGGCAACCTTGCCTGAGAGCTTCTTGGTCATTGGATTTCTCCAGTTCCTGAATGTCTGATGACCCCTGGATAAGCCTCCGCCTGTGGTAATAGAAATAGAAACTGTTGAAACGCATTGTTTCCCTAAATATCCCGATTGGATCGGCTGCCATGGCAAAACTACCCGATTTCGAGGCGCTCGCGGTTTTCGCAAAAGTCGTGGAATTACGGTCGTTTGCGGGGGCCGCAAGCGAGCTCGCGATGTCCAAGGCGACGGTCTCCAAGGCGGTCACGCGGCTGGAGGAGCGGCTCGGCGCCCGCCTGTTCAACCGTACCTCGCGCCGGCTCGCGTTGACCGATGCCGGCCACAAGCTCGCCGAACGCGCGACGCGCCTGCTGGCCGATGGCGAAGCGGCGGAGAACGAAGCGCTGGCGCAATCGGTGGCACCGCGCGGCCTGGTCCGGCTCGCCGTGCCCATGACGTTCGGCATCAAGGCGGTCGCGCCGCTGCTGCCGGAATTCTTTCAGGCCTACCCGGAAGTCTCGGTCGACCTGCATCTGAGCGATGCGACCGTCGACCTGATCGGAGAAGGATTTGACATGGCGGTGCGGATCGCGCGGCTGCCGGATTCCTCGCTGATCGCACGGCAGCTCTTCACCATGCCGCGCTATACCGTGGCCGCGCCGTCCTATCTCAAACAGCACGGCCGGCCGACGCATCCGATGCATCTGGCCGAGCACAAATGCTTCAGCTACGCCTATCTCTCCACGCCCAACGTCTGGCACTACACCAATTCGGCCGGCGAGCAGGCCAGCGTGCGCCCGGGCGGCCAGCTCCGCGTCAACAATGGTGAGGCGGTGATGCCGGCGCTGATCGCAGGCCTCGGCATCGCCGAGCTTCCCGAGTTCATCGTCGGTGAGGCGATCTCCTCAGGCCAGGTCGAGGTGATCCTGAAGGATTGGAAGCAGGCCGAAGGCGCCGTGCACCTGGTGACGCCGCCGGGCGGCCCGCGCCCCGCGCGCGTCGAGGCGCTCGGCGATTTCCTGGCCGCGAAGCTGCCGGGCACGTGCAAGCGGCGGCCACGTGGGAAAGCAAAGACGTCGTAGCGACCGGCTTCAACAACTTCGTCATTGCGAGCGCAGCGAAGCAATCCAGAGTGTCTCCGCGTAGAGATTCTGGATTGCTTCGTCGCAAGAGCTCCTCGCAATGACGGTATTCGACTACGACACCTTCACGCCGTCGATCGCGACAATGCGCAAGCTTGGCTTCAGCGTCTCTTCCAGCTGCGACTTCAGCTCGTGAACGCGCGGGTCGCTCGAACGCTTCGCGCAAACCGCATATTGATGGACGGATTGTGCCAGTGCGCGCCGCGCTTCCGGTGTTCGCGTCATTTCGGGCGTTGAAAGTCGCAAGACGATCGCGGCGAGATTCACCAGCATCTCGTCCAAGGCAACGTCGATGGTCGCGAGTTTTCCCATGGCACACTCCTGGGAGGGCAACGGAGGCCTCAGGCATGCGTTCCGGGCTCGGTCGAACATGGCTAATGCTTCGTAAACATCTTGTTCTTGCCGATCGCGACGTTAGGCTGGCTGGCGAACAAAGAAAATGAGGGGAGGGACCTGCCATGGATCGACGCGACGTCCTTCGCGCCGCTGCTACACTGCCGTTGTTGCGAGCCGCGTTACCTGACAGAGCCTTCGCTCAAACCTATCCCGTTCGCAACATCACCATGATCGTGCCGTTTCCCGCCGGCGGACAGGCCGATCTCGCGGCGCGTCCGGTGGCACAGGCGCTGGAGCGGATCCTCGGCAAGCCCGTGATCGTCGACAACAGAGCCGGCGGTGGCGGCGGATCGGTCGGCAATGCCGCCGCGGCGCGCGCCGAGCCCGATGGCTACACGCTGCTGATGACGCTGTCCTCGCTCGCGGTGCTCCCCGAGGCCGATCGGCTGTTCGAGCGTCCCGTTGCCTACGAGGTCTCGCAGTTCATGCCGATCGCGCGCGTGCTCGCCGATCCCACGCTGCTCGCGGTGCCGGCCTCGGCGCCGTGGAAGACGGCGCAGGGTTTCGTGGAGGACGCGAAGAAGCGGCCAGGCCAGATCACCTATGGCTCGTCGGGGCCCTACGGCACGCTGCACGTGGCGATGGAGATGTTCGCAAGCAGCGCCGGCATCAAGCTGCTGCACGTGCCATTCCGCGGGGCAGGTCCGGCATTGACGGCGATCCTAGGTGGTACAGTGCAGGCGATCGCGGCCGCACCCGGCACGCTGAAGCCGCAGGTCGACGGCGGCAAGCTGCGCGTGCTCGGCAATTGCGGCGCGCAGCGCATCGCGAGCTTCCCCGACGTGCCGACCTTCCAGGAGCTCGGCTACAGGGATGTCGAGATGTACATCTGGGCCGGCCTGTTCGCGCAAAGCGCGCTGCCGGCCCCGATCGCGACCCGTCTGCGCGAGGCGATGGCGCAGGTCATGACCAGTCCGGACGTGCTCAAATCGTTCGAGGCCTCGGGCAGTCTCGTGGCCTATCAGGATGCGCCGGCCTTCGCGCAATTCGTCGCGGCCGACAGCGCGCGGCTGATCGCGGCGGTGAAGAAGATCGGCAAGGTGGAGTAGGTTCCAGGCGCTCTTTCACATTTTGTTGTTGGTCCAGAACCTTCCCCCGCCTCATTGATTGAGGAGGTTTTGATGGGATTCGGGAAGGATCGGGACATGCGAACAGAGCGGATTGCGCTGGGTGTGGCGCTCGCGATCGGCGGCATCGTCGCGCAGAACGCAGCATTCGCCCAGGAATATCGCGGCACAATGGAACAACAGATGGCCTGCACGCCTGATGTGTGGCGTCTGTGCAGCGATCAGATTCCCGACGTGAACCGTATCGTGGCCTGCTTGCAGCAGAACACGCCGCAGCTCTCGAGCGGCTGCCGTGCGGTGTTCCAATCGAACAACCAGGCCCAGCCGCAGCAGCCGGTGCCGCGCAACCGCGCCGCGCCCCCGCCGCGCTACAACACAGCCCCGCCCCCGCCACCGCGGCCCTATTATGACGAGGATGATTAGCCTCGCTTAGGATCGGTGTTCGCAGACATCGACCCATTCGGCCGCGACGAGTTCGGCCATCCGCTCCGGCGTGATGCGCACGGCGCTGTGGGTCGAGCCTGCGGCCGGCACCACCACGTCGAACGCTTTCAGCGAGACGTCGCAATAGATCGGCAGCGGCGCCTTCAGGCCGAACGGACAGACGCCGCCGACCTCGTGGCCGGTGATCTCGGCGACCTCCTCCAGTCCCAGCATTTTCGGCTTGCCCCCGAACTGCGCCTTCACCTTCTTGTTGTCCATGCGCGAGGTGCCGGCAGCGACGATCAGGATCACGCGTTCGCCGATGCGCAACGACAGCGTCTTGGCGATGCGCCCCGGCTCGACGCCATAGGCTTCCGCCGCCAGCGTCACGGTGGCAGAGCTGATCGGGGATTCGATGACAGTAATGTCGGGGGCTCTCTCGGCGAAAAAATCGCGAACGGATTGAAGGCTCATTCCAAACAGCTCATTCCAAGCACATGGGCGGGCGGTGATCCCTAAGCGATTCCTGGCAGCTCGGAGAGCGCGCGGATGCGGTGATCCGGCGCGAAGCCGAGCTCGTCCATCTGGGTGCGGATCGCCTTGAACATCGTCAGCGGTGCCACGAGTTCGTTCTCGACGCAAGCCAGCGCCATGGCTTCGGGCGTCACCCGTTCGATCCAGGCGACCTTCAATCCGAACGATTTCGCGCCGGCGGCGTCCCAGGGATTGGAGGAGACGAACAGAACCTCGTTCGGTTTGATGCCGAGCACCTCGCCGATCAGCTCATAGACGTCCGGGCTCGGCTTGAAGATTTTCTTCGCGTCGACGCTGATGGTGGCATCGAGAAGGGCGTCGAGGCCGGAATTGCGCACGAGCGCATTGAGCATGTCCGGACTGCCGTTGGAGAGGATGGCAAGCTTTCGCGGTCTCAGAGCCGCAAGCGCTGCGGTCGCATCCGGATAAAGGTCGAGGTGCAGATACTTCTCGATCACGCGCTCGAATGCGTCGTTCTCGTAAGCGATCCCAAGCACGCGCAGCGTATAGGCAAGCGAGTGGCGCGTGACAGTGGCAAAATCTTCGTAGCGCCGCATCAGCGAGCGCAACCAGGTGTATTCGAGCTGCTTGATACGCCAGACCTGCGTGATGATCTCGCCATAGCCTGGAAACGCATCCTCGGTGATCTCTGCGACCGACTGGATGTCGTAGAGCGTGCCGTAGGCGTCGAAGACGACGGCTTTGATGCTCATTGACCCCTCCCTTGGATCGTTGCAGGCGCAGGGACTATATCGGAACGGCCAGCTATCGTCGTTCTATATTCCGAGCCTCCTGCTCGGCGAAGACCATCTGAGGCCTCGAGCGTCTGAGCCGAGGGCTTCGGTCACCGGGATCGAAGCCCTCGATGCGCTACGGGCGATGGGTGAGCGCCTAGATTCCCAACAGCTTGCGCGCGTTGGCCTTCAGCACCTTCGGCCGGATCTCGTCGCGGATGTCGATCTTGGCAAAATCCGACAGCCAGCGGTCCGGCGTGATCACCGGCCAATCCGAGCCGAACAGCATCTTGTCCTGAAGAATCGAGTTGATGTAGCGCACCAGGATCGGCGGGAAATATTTCGGCGACCAGCCGGAGAGGTCGATATAGACGTTCGGCTTGTGGGTCGCGACCGACAGCGCCTCCTCCTGCCAGGGGAAGGAGGGGTGAGCGAGGATGATCTTGAGGTCGGGGAAATCGGCCGCGACGTCGTCCATGTACATCGGGTTGGAATATTTCAGCCGCATCCCCATGCCGCCGGGCATGCCCGAGCCGACGCCGGTCTGGCCGGTGTGGAACAGCGCGATCGCGCCGCCATTGTTGATCTCTTCATAGAGCGGATAGGCCATGCGGTCGTTGGCGTAGAAGCCCTGCATGGTCGGGTGGAATTTGAAGCCGCGCACGCCATACTCCTCGATCAGCTTGCGCGCCTCGCGGGCGCCGAGCTTGCCCTTGTGCGGATCGATCGAGACGAAGGGGATGAGGACGTCGAGATGGTCGGAGGCGACCTCCAGCATCTCGTAATTGTTATAGCGTCGGAAGCCAGTCTCGCGCTCGGCGTCGACCGGGAAGATCACGGCGGCGATGTTCTTGGAGCGATAGTACGCCGCGGTCTCCGGCACCGTTGGCGGATGCTTGTTGGGTGACTTGAAATACTCCGCCATCTGCGCCTGGAAATCGTCATAGCCGTCGTCGGCATGGCAGCCGCAGGGCTCCTCGGCATGGGTGTGGATGTCGATGGCAACGACATCGTCGATGTTGGGCAGCTTCAGCTTTGGCATGGGTTTCCTCCCGACGGGTTGCCAAATTGATTATATCATATAACGAATTTGGCAAGGCGCTGCCGCGGGTTCTCGGCTTGGCAGATCGGGCCGATCCGGCCGTTTCTACTGTGCATGGGGTTGTTGTCGCAAATTTTGCTGGTTGGGAACGGGGCAGTTAACATTGACATCACCTCCCGCGATGCCTTAAGAACCGCCCCGTCCCGGGCGGTGATCCGCCAGCGGGAAAAATCTCATTTTGCCACATTCGCGCGTGCCGAAACGGTAGTGCCGAACACGGCCTTTCGAACGTTCAGGATTCTGCCATGAAGGTCCGTAACTCGCTGAAATCGCTGCGCGGTCGCCATCGCGCCAACCGCCTGGTCCGCCGCAAGGGCCGGGTCTATGTGATCAACAAGGTGCAGCGCCGCTTCAAGGCGCGTCAGGGCTGATCTCGCCCTGCCGGACGCCCTCGCGCTCCGCAAGACCACGGTCTCACACGAGTTTGACGCCGCCCTGCTTTGCAAGGGCGGCTTTGCGCGTTTAGACTTTGCCTATGGCACTGAGATTCCTCTGCGCGCCCACCCTGTGTCTGGCCCTCGTCCTGGGGACCGCCGGCTTCGCCCCGGTGCTGGCGCAGCAGATTGAGCCGCCGCCTCCGCCCGGCCAGCAGAAGAAGCTGCCGGAAGCGCCGGCCAAGCTGCCCAAGGTCGACCGCACCAAGAATCTCGATTTCCTGTTCGGTGCGCTGAAGGCGGCGCCCGACGAGACCAGCGCCAAGCATGTCGAGGCGCGGATCTGGGCGATCTGGCTCCAGACCCCGAGCGACACCGCGGCACTGTTGATGTCGCGCGCCAAGACCGCGGTCGAGGCGCAGAAGATCGATGTCGCAATCAAGCTGCTGGATTCGATCATCAAGCTCAGGCCCGACTATATCGAGGCCTGGAACCGGCGCGCCACGCTCTATTACATGCAGAACGATTATGGCCGCTCGCTCGCCGACATCCAGCAAGTGCTGATCCGCGAACCGCGCCATTTCGGTGCGCTCGCAGGGCTCGGCATGATCATGCAGGAGGTCGGCAACGAGAAGCGCGCGCTGGAAGCCTACCGCAAGGCGCTCGCCGTCAATCCGCACCTCGAGAAGATCCCCGACCAGGTCAAGGCGCTGACCGAGAAGGTCGAAGGCCGCGACATCTAGCCTATAACTCGATCATTTCTTGAGTGATCGCGGCCGGCGCGAATTAACCACGATCGCAGGCGTCGCGTCGCGAGGGCTATTGCCCGGGCTGCCGCAGGCCTACCTGCATGGCAGGAGCAAAAGCCATGAAGCGTTTGATCTTTGCAGGTAGCTTGCTGCTCGCGTCCGGGACGGTGAGCCTCGCCGATGGATTGTTCTGGGTGGTCGGCAACCGCGCCACCGGCAAATGCGATATCGTGACCAGCAATCCCGTGATCATCGGCGATATCTGGTTCGGTGACGGCCCCTACAAATCCAAGGCCGACGCCAAGCTCGCCCGTTCGACGATCCGCGCCTGTCCCGCGGCAACGCCCGACGAGGAGAAGGACGAGGACGGGTCGAACTAAGTCGCTTGCACCTAGTGCAGGACGCTGCCGCCGCGCTCGGTGAGACCGCGATCGGCGACCGCGGCGTAAGCCTTTGCAAGCTCCGCTTCGAGATGCTCGTTGATCAGGAGCAGCGCCCGCACCGCACCGCGCAGGTCGCCGCTGCAGCTCGCGACGATCTCGTCGATCGCAGTGTCGTTCGATCTGAAGCTCATCGAAAATCCTCCGGTTCAAACCAGGAAAAAATCCTGCCGGTCTTTCCTGCATCCCCGAGGCTGCGAGGAGGATCGGCGCCCACCCGCGCCTAGATGGCCGAACCGACCATGGCGATTATATGGAAGCCGCGATGACGACTGCATGAAGCTGGTCCGAGGCTTGCGCGTCGCCAAGGAATATTGTTGATTCCGTTGGGCTTTTACGTTCCCTAATTGTGCACATATCCACAGCCCCGCTGTTTCCGGTGGAAGCCCTGAAGCCGACTGAGCGAAACTGCCGTGTGCCAAGACCCGTAACTGCCTTGTGCCCAGGACCGCCCGGATTCGCTCAATGATCGTGATGTCAGTCGTGACGGCGCTGGTTCTGCTGGCGCTGGCCACGCAGGCCGGAATCCTCGTCGTGCAGCGCGCCTTTCCGCCGCAGGGCCGGATGATCGAGGTCGACGGCGCGGTGCTTCACGTCGTCGATCTCGGCCCGCGCAATGGTGGCCTACCGATCGTGATGCTGCACGGCGCAAGCTCCAATCTCGAAGCAATGCGGCGGCCGCTCGGTGATCTCCTCGCCAGGAATCATCGCGTCATTCTGATCGACCGTCCCGGCCATGGCTGGAGCACGCGCGTGCGGCGGCAGGATTCGACGCCGCAGATCCAGGCGCGGATGATCGATGATGCGCTTCAGGAGCTCGGGATCGACCGCGCGGTCTTCGTGGTGCATTCCTGGAGCGGCGCCCTGGGCGCGCGGATCGCGCTCGATCACCCGCACCGCGTCGCCGGCCTCGTGATGCTCGCGCCCGTCACTCATCCCTGGCGCGGCGGCGTCGGCCGCTACAACGAGATCATCGCAACGCCTGTGATCGGTCCGCTGCTCGCCTACACGATCACGCTGCCGCTCGGCTATGTTCTTACTGAATCCGGTGCGCGCAACGTCTTCCTGCCGCAAGTCATGCCGGACGGCTTCGTCAAGGACTCCGCGACGCCGCTGCTGCTGCGTCCGCGCGAGTTCATCGCCAATGCCTATGATCTGGTGAAGCTGAAGGAAGCGGTTGCTGCGCAAGTCGCGCGTTATGGCGAGATATCGGCGCCGGTCACGATCATCGCAGGCGAGCCCGACAAGACCGTATCGACCGGCATCCACGCACGCCCCTTTGCCGCGATCGTGCCGAATGCGAAGCTGATCGTGCTGCCCGATCTCGGCCACATGGTGCAGAACGCCGTACCGGATGTCGTGAAGGCGGAGATCGAGACGATGATCGGGAAAATCGTCTCGGCGCAGGCGGCCGCCGATTAAAGCGTTTTCGAGCGAAGTGGATGCCGGTTCGCGTGAAGGAAACGCGTCAAAACGAGAAGCTAGAGCTTCGGTTCTGATTCAATCAGAATCGAAGCTCTAGCGGCCGCCTTTTCCGCACCTACTGCTTGATCTTCCCGTCCTTGTCGAACTGCGAGACATAGGCCCAGAGATTGTTGATCTCGGTCTCGTTCTTGATGCCGGCGAATGCCATCTTGGTGCCGGGGATCTTGGCTTTGGGATCCTTGATGTATTCCTTGAAGGTCGGCTCGTCCCAGGTGATGCCGGAATTCTTGTTCGCATCCGAGTAGTTGTAGTCCGGAGCGGTGCCCGACTTGCGGCCGTTGAGGCCGTTGAGCTCGGGGCCGACCTTGTTCTTGGCGCCTTCGCCGATTGCGTGGCAGGCCAGGCATTTGTTGAACGATGTCTTGCCGGCCGCGACATCCTGCGCCATCGCGGCGGGTGCGGTGGCAATCACGGTGAGGATCGTCAGTGCGCCAAAAGTCAGTTTTGTCATCGGGTGCTCTTCGTCTCTTCCCTGGTGGGTCTAGTCAGTCTCTTGCCTGAGCGGCAATCGCCGGACCTGCCGGTTTTGGCAGGCCTGCCCGGCTTGGACAAGCCGCCAGACCATGACAGGTTTCACGATTTCCTACTTGTCCCAGAGCGAACTCGCTGGCGATTGCGGGTCCGACTTTCGGATGGCCTACCCAAACACCCCCGGACGTGGTTGATTTACCGCGACAAATTGGACCGCCCGGCGTGAGCCGGAAGGATATGCCATGAAGGATTTGATATGGCCATCATGATGCCTGCGAGCGACCAGGCCGTGCTCGCGCGCCGCGCGGACGTCGTTGCCGCACTGCGCGCAATCGTCCCCGGCGAAGGCGTGATCGACAGCGCCGCCGAGATGCGAGCCTATGAATCCGACGGATTGACGGCCTATCGGCAGCCGCCGATGGTCGTGGTGCTGCCTGACACCACCGAGCAGGTCTCGCTGGTCCTGAAATATTGTGCAGAGCAGGGCATCAAGGTCGTGCCCCGCGGGTCCGGTACCTCGCTGTCCGGGGGCGCGCTGCCGCTCGAGGACGGCGTGCTGCTCGGGCTCGGCAAGTTCAAGCGCATCCGCGAGATCGATTTCGACAACCGCGTCGTCGTCACCGAGCCCGGCGTCACCAACCTCGCCATCAGTCAGGCGGTCGCGCATGCGGGCTTTTACTACGCGCCCGACCCGTCCTCGCAGATCGCCTGCTCGATCGGCGGCAATGTCGCGGAAAATTCCGGCGGCGTGCATTGCCTGAAATACGGCATGACCACCAACAACGTGCTCGGTTGTGAGATCGTGCTGATGAGCGGCGAGATCCTGCGCATCGGCGGCAAGTCGGCGGAGAACCCTGGCTACGATCTGATGGGCGTCATCACCGGTTCCGAAGGCCTGCTCGGGGTCATCACCGAGATCACGGTGCGCATCCTGCAAAAGCCGGAGACGGCGCGTGCGCTGATGGTCGGCTTCGCGGAGGTCGAGGCCGCCGGCGAATGCGTGGCGCGCATCATCGGGGCCGGCATCATCCCTGGGGGCATGGAGATGATGGACAGGCCCGCGATCCATGCCGCCGAGGCCTTCGTCCATGCCGGCTATCCGCTCGATGTCGAGGCGCTGCTGATCATCGAGCTCGACGGTCCCAAGATCGAGGTCGACGAACTGATCACGCGCGTCGAGGCGATCGCGAATGGCTGCGGTTCGACCACCTGCCAGATCTCGACCTCGGAGGCCGAGCGCAATCTGTTCTGGGCGGGCCGCAAAGCCGCATTCCCCGCCGTGGGCCGCATCTCGCCCGATTATCTCTGCATGGATGGCACGATTCCCCGCGGCGCGCTGCCGAAGGCGCTGGCGCGCATCCGCGAACTCAGCGAAAAATACCAGCTCGGCTGCGCCAACGTGTTCCACGCCGGCGATGGCAATCTACACCCGCTGATCCTCTACGACGCCAACAAGCCCGGCGAGATCGAGCGCGCGGAGGCTTTTGGCGCCGACATCCTGCGCGCCTGCGTCGAATTCGGCGGCGTGCTCACCGGCGAGCACGGCGTCGGCATCGAGAAGCGCGACCTCATGCCGGATATGTTCAGTGAGATCGACCTCAACCAGCAGCAGCGGTTGAAATGTGCCTTCGACGCGCAGGGCCTGCTCAATCCCGGAAAGGTGTTTCCGACCCTGCACCGCTGCGCCGAGCTCGGCCGTATGCATGTGCATGCAGGTAAGCTGGCGTTTCCGGATATTCCCCGGTTCTGAGCGACCGGGATCACTCACACGAAGAGCCGCCGGGTTGAGACCGCGGCGGCTCTTGTCATTGGCCTATTGGCAATTGCGAGGCGACCGTCAGTAGCCAGACTTCGTGCTCGCGCCACCAGACTTCGTGCTCGCGCCAGTGGTTTGGCCGGGAGCGTAGCCAGAAGCGCCGGGGTGACCTTTCTTAGAACCCATGGCGTGCTTCTTATGTCCCGGAGTGTAGCCGGATGCTCCCGGATGGCCTGCCTTGGAGCCCTTGGTCTGCATCTCTTGGCCCGGCGTCTTGCTTGATACGCCTTGGGCAAAGACGGCCGGCGCAGTGCCGATGAGGGCGATGGCAGAAAGTGCAACAATTATCCTCTTCATCTTCATTCCTCCTTCTGAAGGAAGCACCGTGATCAACGGGTTGGAAACTGCGCCGTTCCATGAACGCGTGTTCATCAATCTATTGTCGCAGGTCCAGCAAATGCCCGATGGGCGCGTCGCGCCGATCCGCCGAAGCAGTACCGGCGATCCCGACGATTGATGCAGAGCGCGGAGTCTGGTTGCGGGCGCCGAGAGATTGCGTCGCCCTACCGTTCTTGCTCGTTTCGTCCGGCTGGGCTGCTTCGGTAAGATGCGCCAGTTGACGACAAGCAGCGGAAGGCTTGCCTGCCAACGGGAGCCCCCCGGCCACCGCTCTTTCGCGTTGCACCAGAGATTGCCGGCCCGGGCGAAGTGCAGTGTCTGACAGATTTGATTTCCGGCGCGAATTTCGTTACGGCCTCCTCTCGTGGATACGCTCAAGGTCAGAGACGGCAAAGACGTCGAAGAGGTGGTGCGTGCGGCGATCGCCAACGAGCAGCCGCTCGAGATCATCGGTCATGGCTCCAAGCGCGGTATTGGCCATGCGATGGCGACCAACGCCGTGCTCGATGTCTCCGCGCTCAATGCGGTCACCTCCTACGAGCCCAACGAGTTGATCGTCACGCTCCAGGCCGGCGCGCCGCTGGCCGACGTGCTGTCGCTGATCGATGCCAAAAACCAGCAATTCGCCTTCGAGCCGATGAACACGGCGCCGCTGCTCGGCACGCCGGCGCTCGGAACCATCGGCGGCATGATCGCCGCCGGGCTCGCCGGTCCCCGGCGGATCAGGGCGGGCGGGGCGCGCGATCACCTGCTCGGGGCGCACGCCGTCTCCGGCTTCGGTGACAGCTTCAAGACCGGCGGCAAGGTGGTGAAGAACGTCACCGGATACGACCTGTGCAAGCTTCTCGCAGGGTCCTGGGGTACGCTGGCGGTGATGACCGAGGTCACGCTCAAGGTGATGCCCAAGCCCGAGGCCGAGCGGACGCTGCTGCTCCGCGGGCTCGACGATGCCCGCGCCAACAAGGCGATGACGGCGGCGCTCGGCTCGCCCTTCGACGTTTCCGGAGCCGCGCATCTGCCGAAATCGGCCTTTCGCGCCAAGGCCAACGGGCTCGGCGACATCGCGGGCCAGGACGACGCACTGACCGTGCTGCGGCTCGAAGGCATCACCGCCTCCGCCGCGCACCGCGCCGGCTCCTTGCGGGACTTGCTGGCGCCGTTCGGAACCGCGACCCTGATCGAAGACGGCGCATCGGCCGCGCTGTGGGCCACGATCCGCGACCTCCTGCCGTTCGCGGCAAACGGCGCGGTGGGCGCCTGGCCGGTCTGGCGGATCGTCTGTCCGCCGGCGTCGGGTGCGGCGCTCGGTACCCAATTGGCACGCGACACCGGCGGCGACCTGATCTACGATTGGGGCGGCGGGCTGATCTGGGCGGCGGTGCCGCCGAAGCCGGACGCGCATGCCCCGGCCGTGCGCCAGCTCACCAACGCGTTCGGAGGACATGCCACGCTGATCCGGGCGGCCGAGGACGTCAGGCGTGATGTCGATGTATTCCATCCGCAAGCGCCTGGCATCGCGGCGCTGAGCGAGCGGGTGCGCGCCAGTTTCGATCCGAAGACTATTCTCAACCGGGGACGCCTGAGGCGGGGCGCTACGGCATGAAGACCGAATTCTCACTGGCGCAGCTCGCCGACCCCGACATCGCCGAAGCCGACAAGATCCTTCGCGCCTGCGTCCATTGCGGCTTCTGCACCGCAACCTGTCCGACCTATGTACTGCTCGGCGACGAGCTCGATAGCCCACGCGGCCGCATCTACTTGATCAAGGAGATGCTGGAGAAGGACCTGGCGCCGACCGCCGAGGTGGTCAAGCATGTCGACCGCTGCCTTTCGTGCCTCGCCTGCATGACGACCTGCCCGTCAGGGGTGAACTACATGCACCTCGTCGACCAGGCCCGGGTCCGGATCGAGCAGCGCTATCAGCGGCCGCTGACTGAGCGGTTGTTGCGTCAGGTGCTGGCCTTCGTGCTGCCGGACCCGCAGCGTTTCCGCGCGAGCATGTGGCTGGCGCGGCTGGCCCGCCCGCTTGCCGTCTTCCTGCCGACGCCCAGGCCCTCGGCCACGCCCGGACTGATCCAGCGCATCAAGGCGATGCTGGCGCTGGCGCCGAACCGACTGCCATTGCCGGGGCCCGCCGCCGGCAGCGTGTTCGCCGCGCTCGGCAAGAGACGCGGCCGGGTCGCTCTGCTGCAGGGCTGCGCCCAGCAGGTGCTGGCGCCGCGCATCAACCAGGCCGCCATCAGCCTTCTCACCCGCCACGGCATCGAGGTTGTCCTGGTCCGGGACGAGCAGTGCTGTGGCGCGCTGACCCATCACCTCGGCAACGACCACGACGCATTGGCGCGGGCGCGCGCCAATATCGCTGCGTGGTGCCGGGAGGCGGCCGGCGAGGGGCTCGACGCCATCCTGGTGACGGCGTCCGGCTGCGGCACCGTGATCAAGGACTACGGCTATCTGCTGCGCGAGGATGTGGCGTTCGCAGCCGATGCGGCGAAGGTGTCCGCGCTTGCCAAGGACATCACCGAATACGTCGCCGGCCTCGGACTTTCGGCCACCGCGCCACAGGACAACATCGTGGTCGCCTATCACTCCGCGTGCTCGTTGCAGCATGGGCAGAAAATCACGGGCCTTCCGAAAGAATTGCTTTCCAAGAATGGATTCGTGGTGAAAGATGTGCCGGAGAGCCATTTGTGTTGCGGTTCGGCGGGCACCTACAACATTCTCCAGCCCGAGCTTGCGGACCGGTTGCGCGATCGCAAGGTCGCCAACATCGCGAGCGTCAAGCCGGACATGATTGCTGCGGGCAATATCGGCTGCATGGTGCAGATTGCCAGTGGCACATCAATTCCGGTCGTACACACGATTGAGCTTCTCGATTGGGCTACGGGCGGGTCGCGGCCGGCATTGAACGCGCAAGTTTGAGCTTTCAAAAGCTGAGCTTTCGTCCGCAGGTGACGGCAGAAAGACGCCCGATCGACCATTGTTCGGCGGCAACAGGAGGACCACGATGGCGAAAGCGAAGAAGAAAAAAAGCAAGAAGGCCAAAAAGGCTAAGAAGGTAGTAGCGGCGAAGAAGAAGACCGCGAAGAAGGCAGCCAAGAAGTCCGCGAAAAAGTCTGCAAAGAAAGCTGCGAAATCTGCCAAGAAGGCAGCCCCGAAGAAAGCCGCCAAGAAGGCTGCGACGAAGTCGGCCAAGAAGGCCGCACCCAAGAAGGCCGCGAGGAAAGCGGCACCGAAGAAAGCGAAGGCAGCTCCTGCTCCGAAGCCATCAGCACCGGTGGAAGCTCCGGCTCCCGAGCCTGCCGCCGAGACAAGCTGGGCGATGCCTTCGTCTTCTGCGGAATCGGCGCCGGCCGAGGGACAGGGGTAGGTCCAGCGACCGCGATCGACAACAGAAAGGCCGCTGCGGTGACGCTGCGGCCTTTTTGCATCGCCACAAGCACCTACAGAGGCCGCCCTTTTTCGCGCTTGTCTGATTCGTAACCTGGGTGCCACGCTTCCTGGCTTCCCCGTACTTGCACGGACCATCCTTTGCAGTTTGCGACGCAATTAATGTGTTCGAGAAGACACACAAGCTGACAACCTTTCGTGGAATGGTCAAAACGCCTAAAAAGTCGGCAGATGCCCGCGCTTTTTGCTTCACCGTTCGCACCCCTCAATTCACATTGCCGCAGTTACGAAATTTGCAATCAGATCGAGCGCCCCGGGGGGCTAACGGGATCTGACTGGGTCTAAGAACTGGCGATGGGGATCGAAATGAAAAAAGTGGCTTTGTTGGCAACGGCGCTGGCAATGGTGACGGGTTCGGCTTTCGCGGCAGACATGCCGGTCAAGGCATTGAAAGCCCCGCCGCCGCCGGCCTTCGATCCCTGGGATATCGCCTTCGGCGGCGCCATCATGAGCGACTACATCTTCCGCGGTATCACCCAGTCGAACCACAAGCCGTCTGTCGCCGCCTATTTTGAGCCGCGCTACAACGTCACAAAGGACCTCCAGCTCTATGTCGGCTTGGCCGGTGAGAGCATCTCCTTCCCGAACCGCGCCGCGGCCGAGATCGACGTCTACGGCGGTATCCGCCCGACCTTCGGTGCGTTCGCCTTCGACATCGGTGTCTGGGGTTATCTGTATCCGGGTGGCACCTGCTTTTACGGCGCGCCGACTGACACCGCCGGCAACCCGCTCAGCGCGCAGTGCGCCGCGAACGCCCTGCTCAATGGCAACGTGATGAAGAAGGATGTCAGCTTCTTCGAAGTCTACGGCAAGGTGGCTTACACCATCAACGACAGCTGGACCGTCGGCCTGAACGAGTACTACACGCCGAGCTTCCTGAACTCCGGCGCGTGGGGCGACTATGTGTCGATCACCGCCAAGTACACCGCGCCGAGCACCATTTTCGGCTCCAGCGGCGTCGGCATGTACGTCTCGGGTGAGTTCGGCCGCCAATTCCTGGGCACCTCCGACTCGTTCTACGGCACTGGCTTCGCCGCGCCGGGCTTCGCCGGTCCGTTCCCGAACGGCATCAAGTACGCCGACTACAACACCTGGAATATCGGCATCGGCTTCACCTACAAGGTGTTCACGCTCGACCTGCGTTACTCCGACACCGACCTTTCGAAAGCGAACTGCAACGCGTTCACCAGCGACTACACGGCAGGCTTCAACGGCAGCTTCAGCAACATCAATCCGACTGGCGTCGGCTCCAATTGGTGCGGCGCCGCCGGTATCGCCAAGCTCTCCTTCGACCTGACGGCGATGACCAACCTGAAGTAAGTTTCTTCCCGAAACGACTTGATGAGGGCGGCAGAGCAATCTGCCGCCCTTTTGCTTTGGGCTAATAGACTAAAGGAGTTCGGCCGTGGCGTGCGCGGTGAGGGCTCGATGTTGGCCACATCGTCATGGCCGGCCCGACCTGGACAAGCCAGGGCATGACGTGAAGAAACTTCCACCCTCCCCTGGAGGGGGAGGGTCGATCGCGCGCAGCGCGAGCGGGGCGGGGTGATCTCTCGACACGGACAGTGTCAACGCGGATAGACCGTCACCCCACCTTGGTTCGCATTACGCTTCGCTGCATGCGAACCCATCCTCCCCCTCCAGGGGAGGATGGGAGTTCGTGTCGCGAAACCGCGCTAAATCACGCCGCCGCGCACACGAATCCGGAGCGCCGCGCCTCAACGCGCTGCGCTCGGCTCCGCTACAGCCGGTTCGCTGCCGAGGACGTGGATCTCGCCGTCCTTCACCATTGTCACCTTGCGGGTGTGGAAGGCGTCGAGCGTCGAGCGGTGGCCGATCGAGACAATGGTCGCCTGCGGCAGCTTCTCTGCCAGCAGCCGGTACAGCCGGGCCTCGGACGGCTCGTCCAGCGACGCCGTGGCCTCGTCCAGGAACAGATAGTCCGGCGCATGCAACAGCGCGCGAGCGAGCCCGAGGCGCTGCTGCTCGCCGAGCGACAGCATCCGGTTCCAGTGACCGTCCTCGGCAAGCCGCTTTGCCAGACGCGGCATGCCTACCGCTGTCAGCGCTTCCGCGATCCTTTCGGGCGCGATTGTGCCATGGTCGGAGGGGTAGATCACGGCATCCCCCAGCGGGCCGATCGGGAAATACGGCCGCTGCGGCACCATCATCAGCTTCGCCTTCTCAGGAATGGCGATTGCTCCGTCGCCGAAAGGCCAGATGCCGGCAATGGCCCGGAACAACGTCGACTTGCCGGAACCGGACGGTCCGGTCACCAGCACCCGCTCTGCCGGCCGGACGATGAAGGCATCGGCGCTGACCAGTGGCTCGCCGTTTGGCAGGTTCACCAGCAATTGCTTGAGCGTGATTGCCTTGGCGCTGCCTGGCGCAACGCTGATGGCCGGCTCGTGCGCCGCGACGGTGGCTGCTGAGCTGACCGACATCTCGAAGCCATCGAGACGAGCAATCACCGAGCGCCATTCCGCGAGCGAGCGATACGCCGTGACGAAGAACGACAGCGCATCCTGCACGCTGCCGAACGCCGAGCCGGTCTGCATCAAGTCGCCGAGCTGGATTCTCTTGGCGAAGTAAGCCGGAGCCACCACCACATAGGGGAAGATCACTGCAGCCTGACTGTAGCTTGCCGTGAAAGCGGTCAGGCGCTTGGTCCTGCTCATAATCGCGTACCAGTTGCCTATGACGAAACCAAAGCGCTGCAGCAGATTCCCTCGCTCCGCGCTCTCACCTTTCAAAAGGGCGATCTGCTCGGAATTTTCGCGCACGCGGATCAGGTTGAAGCGGAAGTCGGCCTCGAAGCGCTGCTGCTCGAAATTGAGGTTGATGAGCGGGGCACCGATCCAGTGCGTCAGCGCCGTACCCAGGATTGCGTAGACCAGCGCACACCAGACCAGAAAACCAGGGATGACGATATCGGTACCGTAAATGTGCAGCGGCGCCTTGTCCGACAGGCCCCAGAGAATGACGACGAACGAGGCCAGCGTCACGATCGACGACAGCAGGCCGAGGCCGATGGTCAGGGTCTGCTCGACGAAATTCTTGACGTCCTCGGTGATACGCTGATCCGGATTGTCGGCGGCGTCGCCCTTGAGCTGCATGCGGTAATGCGTCGAGCCGTTGAGCCATTCGCCGAGATAATGTTGCGTCAGCCAGCGCCGCCAACGAATCTGGAGCCACTGGTTCAGGTAGAGCTTGTAGACCGCCAATGCGACGAAGCTGAAGGCAAGGCCAAGAAAGATCCAAATCTCTCTGACGAACCGGTCCAGTTCATATCCCTGGATCGCACTGAAGAATCGGTTCTGCCACTGACTGACCAGAACATTGATCGCCACCAGCGCCAGCTCCATGGCAATGACGGCGGCGAGCAGGCCGCGGCCAGCCCATTTGTCCTCCGATCGGAAATAGGGGGCGGCGATTCGCCAGACGATCGCGAGCGTGGCGCGGATGTTCTTCACAGAGCTGGGTCTCCTCAGGGGATGTGCATAACGGCCCAGAGCCATATGGCTGAGGTAATGGCGAAAATGGGCGCGCTTAGACTAAAGTCGCAAGGTCTGCAATTTGCGTTGGCTTGTCGCAGCTTGCAACCCTAGCATGGGGCTCGACGGCGCGGGGCGGGGTGCTTCGGGATTTCGCGAGCTTGTGAGCGGACGGGAACCGCCGCATTCGCGAGGAATTCGCGTCCGACTCGGGGGTTATCGCTTTCAGCGTCAAGCAGGACCGGCTCTCCACGCGGGTCGCCTGCCACAAACATGCGTGGGGAGGAAGACCATGTGGAATCAAATCTATGACCCGCTGCACAGCCCGGTGCTGTCGACGATCGCGGCGGCAGTGCCCGTCGTCACGCTGCTGGTCCTGATCGCGAGTGGCCGCGTCCAGGCCCATATCGCAGCCGTCATCGCAGTGATCGTGACCAACCTGATCACGATCTTCGTCTTCACCATGCCCGCGAACATGTCGATCCGCGCCTCGGTGCTGGGCATCGTCACCGGGTTCTTCCCCATCGGCTGGATCGTCCTCAACGTCATCTTCCTCTATCAGGTGACGGTAGGGTGCGGAAAATTCGAACTGCTGAAGCGCGCGATCGGCGGCGTCACCGAGGACCGGCGTTTGCAACTGTTGCTGGTGGCGTTCTCGTTCGGTGCCTTCTTCGAGGGTGCCTCGGGCTTCGGCACGCCGGTCGCGATCACCGGCGCGGTGTTGATCGGGCTCGGCTTCTCGCCGCTCGCAGCCTCCGGCCTGTCGCTGATCGCCAACACCGCGCCGGTCGCCTATGGCGCGCTGGGCACGCCGATCCAGGGCCTTGCCTCGGTCACCGGGCTCGACCCGTATATCTTGGGTGCGATGGTCGGCCGGCAATTGCCGTTCTTCTCGCTGATCGTGCCGTTCTGGGTGGTGTGGGCGTTCGCGGGCTGGAGGGGCATGAAGGACGTCTGGCCGGCGATCCTCGTCACGGGCGTGTCGTTTGCAATACCGCAATATGTGATCTCGAATCACATCAATCCCTGGATCGTCGACATCGGGGCATCGCTGATCTCGATGGGCGCCCTCATCCTGTTCCTGAAGGTATGGCAGCCGAGGCAGCTCTGGCTGTCGCCGGAGCTGCGTGGACACGACGAGTCGCATGCGACCATGGCGCCGGCGAAGCCGCTCGACAAAACTCCGCTCACGCAAGCGGAGCTCTGGAGCGCGCTCTTGCCGTGGATCATCGTCTGCGTCGTGATGCTGATCTGGGGCAGCGGCTGGTTCAAGACCTGGGCGAACTCGATCTTCACCTTCAACTACGCGGTTCCCGAGCTCGACAAGATGATCAACAAGATGCCGCCGGTGGCGGCGAAACCGACGCCGGAAGGCGCGGTGTTCAGCTTCACCTACCTGTCCTTCACTGGCACGGGCATGCTGATCGCGGCGATCATCTCCGGCTTCCTGATGGGCGTCGGTCCGGTCAAACTCGTGACCGAGTACGGCCGCACCATCCGGCTGTGCGCGATCTCGCTGATCACGATCTCCGCGATGCTCGCGATCGGCACCTTGACGCGCTTGTCCGGCGTCGACGCGACGCTGGGCCTCGCCTTCGCGGCCACCGGCGTGCTCTATCCCTTCTTCGGCACGCTGCTTGGCTGGCTGGGTGTCGCGCTGACGGGATCGGACACCGCCTCAAACGTGCTGTTCGGAAACCTGCAGAAGATCACCTCCGAGCAGCTCGGCCTGTCGCCGGTCCTGATGGCTGCGGCGAACTCCTCCGGCGGCGTGATGGGCAAGATGATCGACGCGCAATCGATCGTCGTCGCCTCCACCGCCACCAATTGGTACGGCCACGAGGGCACCATCCTGCGCTTCGTGTTCCGGCACTCGATCGTGCTGGCCTGCCTCGTCGGCGTGCTCGTGACGTTGCAGGCCTATGTCTGGCCGTTTACGGCGCTGGTGCTGAAGTAGCGGTCGACGCCAGGCTGCGATGCCAATCCCCGCGAGGCTCGCCTCGCGGGGATTTTTGCATCGACATCCGCCATGGGCGAACCTTCTCAAGAACGCTGCCGTCTTATAGAAGGTGCGGCAAGTCAGGTCGGTCGAGAGGTCTTATGGTTTTGCTCAAGCGGTTGGTGTGTGCGGCAGTTGCCATGCTCGCGATGTCCACGCTCGCGCGTGCTGAGGACGGGTTCCCCTTCGGCACCGAAATGACGCTGGAAGCGCTGCCACAGCCCGGCTCGAAGCGGATACCGAACATCGAGATCGGCGACAATGGCGAGGTCGTGCTGGAGCTCTGGTGCAAGGGCGGCAAGGGCCAGTTCTCGGTCGCCGGCAACACCGTGATCTTCGTCCCCGGCCAGGTCCAGGACCGTTCCTGTCCGCCGGCAAAGGCGCAGGCCGACGATGATCTCGTGGCCGCGCTCGGCAGCGTCGAAACCTGGAAGCGCCAGGGCGACGTGCTCATGCTGGTTGGTCCCAAGCCGCTGCGCTTTCGCGTCAACGGGAATTAGCTTTCGCAGTGCGCTCGTGCCCCGGACAAGGCGGAGCGCGTAAGCGCTGCGCCGTAGAGCCGGGGCCCAGAATCCTATCCTCGAACGTGCTCGTAGCTTCTGGGCCCCGGCTCTGCAGCGCATCACTGACGTGCTGCGCTGCGTCCGGGGCACGATAGCGGCGCCTACTTCCACACCGACTTGTCGGCGTCCCAGCGCTGGCCCTTCAGTTCCTTGGCGAGTGCCTCGACCGAGCCGTTGTCGTCGGGCAGATCGCCTTCCTCGTCGGCCGAAGCGTCGTCCGAGAGGTTAAGCTTGGCGCCGCTGCTTTCATCAGCTGTCGTGGTCGCGGGGCTGCCGATCCACAGCATCAGCTTGTCTGTGGTGCCGGGCTTGTCGGGCGAGACGAGCCCCGCGACCTCGATCGTGTCGGTGAGCTCGAGCGCTGGATGATCCTGGTTCGGCCGCTTGAACACCAGCTTGAGCTTGCCGGTCGCCGGGTTGAAGCTTTGCGAGGCCGGCTTTGCCGCAAGCGTCCTGCTCAGCACGCCCGCAACCGCGGTCGCGAGCTTGTCGCGGTTGATCTTGTCGCCATCGCGCCAGTCGGCGGCGGGGAAGCGGATGGTGCGGTCCATCTCGGTCATGCCCGCGGTCCAGCCCGCGGCGGTGACGCCGGGCATCGCCTTGAACTTTGCCAGCAGCGCCCCCGCGCGCTCCGGATCGACCGACATGTTGATGGTCTGCTCACCGGCGCGCAGCGCGTCGCAGCCGACATTGAGGCTGGCCAGCGTCACCTCAACCTCCTGGCCCTTCAGGCTCTTCAGGAAGTCGGTCGCGGCATCGAGCTTGACCTTGACCGCGATCGCCTCCGGCGAGACGTCGGTGAAATCCTTCGGCTGCGGCGTGATGCCGTCATCGGAGGTCTGGTTGTCGAGGAATTCCTTCTCGCTGAGATCGGAATTGTCGGGCGAGGTGACCTCGGTCACGGTCTGGCCGATCGTGATCTGGCCGCGGAACTCGAACATGTCCCCGGCCTGCTTGCGCAGCAGCTTGACGCTGACCGGCGCCTTCGCGCCGAGGCTCTGCGTCGTGCCCGTCAGGATCTGGCCTGCGACCTGGAGATTGACGACGAAGCGGTCCTTCCGGTCGGAATTCTTCGCGACGGGATAGCAGACGTCGAGCACGGCCGCCGTAACCGTCTTGCCCTGGCGCGTCTCCTTCAGGATCACGTCGGCATTGCCGTCCATCAGCCCGTCGATCGAGGTGAAATAGCGCGTCTCGACGCCGCCGGGCGTCGTGGCCTTCGGCGACAGCTTCATCTGGGCGGAAACGACCTCGGGCGAGGCGGCGAGTAAGGCCACCAAAAGGGCTGTTGAACAAACCGGAAGCGCGCGCATCGACGAAATCCTCGAGCAATCAGAATCGGGGCCACCGTAGTGGGTTTTGGCCGCTGGTTGAATCGGAAACCGGAGGGGCAGGGTCGGCAAAAAAGAAGGCCGCCCGGAGGCGGCCTTCGTAACAATGGAAGGTGAGGATGGGCCTTAGAAGCCGCCCATGCCGCCGCCGGCCGGCATGGCGGGCGGAGCTTCCTTCTTCGGCATTTCGGCGACCATGGCTTCGGTGGTCACCAAGAGGCCGGCCACGGAGGAGGCGTCCTGGAGCGCGGTGCGCACCACCTTGGCGGGATCGATGATGCCCTTCTCGACCATGTCGACATAGTCCTCGTTCTGGGCGTCGAAGCCGAAAGTCTCGGACTTGTTCTCCAGGATCTTGCCGACGACGATCGAGCCTTCCACGCCGGCGTTCTCGGAGATCTGGCGGATCGGGGCTTCCAGCGCCTTCAGCACGATGTTGATGCCGGCCTGGACGTCGGCATTGTCGTTGGACAGGCGGCCGACCGCCTTCTTGGCGCGCAGCAGCGCGACGCCGCCGCCGGGCACGATGCCTTCCTGCACCGCGGCGCGGGTGGCGTTGAGGGCGTCCTCGACGCGGTCCTTCTTCTCCTTGACCTCGATCTCGGTGGCACCGCCGACGCGGATCACCGCGACGCCGCCGGCGAGCTTGGCGAGGCGCTCCTGAAGCTTCTCACGGTCGTAGTCCGAGGTGGTCTCCTCGATCTGCGCCTTGATCTGGCCGACGCGGGCCTCGATGTCGGGCTTCTTGCCGGCACCATTGACGATCGTGGTGTTCTCCTTGTCGATCACCACCTTCTTGGCGCGACCGAGCATCTTCACCGTGACGTTCTCGAGCTTGATGCCAAGCTCTTCGGAGATGAGCTGGCCGCCGGTGAGAACCGCGATGTCCTCGAGCATGGCCTTGCGGCGGTCACCGAAGCCAGGCGCCTTGACGGCGGCGACCTTGAGGCCGCCCCGCAGGCGGTTGACCACCAGGGTGGCGAGCGCCTCGCCCTCGACGTCCTCGGCGACGATAACGAGCGGCTTGCCCGACTGCACCACGGCTTCGAGCACCGGCAGCATGGCCTGCAGGCCCGAGAGCTTCTTCTCGTGCAGGAGGATGTAGGCGTCCTCGAGCTCGGCGGTCATCTTCTCGGCATTGGTGACGAAGTAGGGGCTGAGATAGCCGCGGTCGAACTTCATGCCCTCGACGATGTCGACCTCGGTGTCGAGCGACTTGTTCTCCTCGACGGTGATGACGCCCTCATTGCCGACCTTCTGCATCGCCTGGGCGATCATCTTGCCGATGGCGGCATCGCCGTTGGCCGAGATGGTGCCGACCTGGGCGACTTCGGAGGAGGCGGCGACCGGCTTGGCGCGCTTCTCGATATCCTTGACCACGGCCGCAACCGCGGAATCGATGCCGCGCTTGAGGTCCATCGGGTTCATGCCGGCGGCAACCGCCTTGGCGCCTTCGCGCACGATGGCCTGGGCCAGCACGGTCGCGGTGGTGGTGCCGTCGCCGGCGAGGTCGTTGGTCTTGGAGGCGACCTCACGCACCATCTGGGCGCCCATGTTCTCGAACTTGTCCTCGAGCTCGATCTCCTTGGCGACGGTGACGCCGTCCTTGGTGATGCGGGGTGCGCCGAAGCTCTTCTCGATGACGACGTTGCGGCCCTTCGGGCCGAGCGTCACCTTGACGGCGTTGGCGAGAACGTCGACGCCGCGCAGCATGCGATCGCGCGCGTCTCCGGAAAACTTGACGTCTTTGGCAGCCATTTCTGCAATCCCTCGTGTTTCGTGATGTATCTGCCGCTTGTGTTGCACCAATCCCGGGTCCGCAAGTCGAACCCGGCGGAATGATGGATGCCCGGATCGCGCGATCCGGGCATGACATTCAGCGGCCGTTCAGACGGATGGCCTTAGGCCAGCACGCCCATGATGTCCGACTCCTTCATGATCAGGAGCTCTTCGTTCTCGATCTTGACCTCGGTGCCCGACCACTTGCCGAACAGCACGCGGTCGCCGACCTTGAGGTCGATCGGGATCAGCTTGCCGGTCTCGTCGCGGCCGCCCGGGCCGACGGCGACGATTTCGCCCTGGGAGGGCTTTTCCTTGGCAGTGTCGGGAATGATGATGCCGCCCTTGGACTTTTCCTCGGCGTCGATACGTTTGACCACGACACGGTCATGCAGCGGACGAAATTTGGATTTAGCCATGACGTTTCCCTTTGGAGGCTCGCTTCGGAAGTAGTGGAAGTGGGTTGGGGCGGCGCTTCCGTCCACCCTCTTCCCGAGGATCGAACGGCACGCTTAGCAATCGGGCTTTCCGAGTGCTAATAGTGCGCCCGGAAATATGGCTTGGCCGCGATCCTGTCAAGCAAAGGTGGTTAAGCGATTGGTGAGGCGGATATAGGATGGTGGCATTGGAAACTCGTTCGGGGCGCCGGCGTATCAAACGACGGCATTGCTCCAGCGGCGGTTTTGCGCTTGGCTGCGGGAGGGGTGCGGCCATGGTCTTGTTCGGGGGAATGCCATGATCAGTTCAGCTTGCGCGCGCACGGTTGCCAATCTGGCCGCCGCGTCTTGTCTGGCGCTATTGCTGGGCGCCTGCGGCGGCGGCATGAGCCTGCCGTCCTTCTCGTCGTCTTCGCCGCCGCCCGAGGCTGAGCCCGGCACCGGCCCGGAAATGCCCGCGACGATCCGCTCCGACGAGATCGTCGGCCGCTGGGGCCTCGCCTCGTTCCAGAACCCGGCCGACCGCGCCCGCACCGAGGCAGCCGCCCGGGCGCAGTGCAAAAATCCCTATGTGATCACCGCCGGCTCCTCCGGCGGCGTGATCATGCATCTGGCCGACCAGGCGACCCCGCAGGAGCTGCGCCTGAAGGGCTCGCCGAGCGGCAAGAACTACATCGGACCCGCCGGCCCGACGCCGGGCGAGCAGGACCGCGAGATCATCTCCTTCGATGGCCGCGTGCTGATCACGCGCTTCATCGACAAGGACGCCGCCACCCGCTACGGCAACATGGTCTACGTCCGCTGCGCGCCGAGGGCGTGATCGGGATTCCGGCCTAACCACGCGTCATTGCGAGCGGTAGCGAAGCAATCCAGAGTCTTTCCACGGTGACGGTCTGGATTGCTTCGCTTCGCTCGCAATGACGGCAAACAAAAAAACGCCGGCTTGCGCCGGCGTTTTGTTTTTCAGAATGACAAGTCCGCTCAGTCGAACAGCGCGTCGATGTCGTCCTGCGAGGCATGGCCGACGTCGCCGGCGAGTTTCGGGCCGTTGAGGAGCTTTTCGTCATCGCTGCGGTTGTCGACTGGCGCCGGCACATGGGCCTTGATCGCGTCGACGCCGCCCCAGATCTCCATCATCGCATTGATGTGCTGCTCGATGAACTTCATCGTGGTCATGACCTTGCTGATGCGCTGGCCGGTCAGATCCTGGAAGTTGCAGGCTTCGAAAATTGAGATGACGCGTTCCTGGATGTCGTCGGCGAGCCGCTTCTGCTGATCGGCCGATTGCACCTTGGACATCGCGCTGGCCGCCTGGTCGATCGACTCGGCGGCTTCGAGGATCTGCTGGGTCGCCTGCTCGGTGCCGCCGACGACCGCGCCGAGCTCGCCATTGACCTTGGCCATCTCGCCGCCGTCGAAGCTCTTGCCGTGCAGCGTCGCGATCTCGCGCTTGGTGCGGTCGATGGCGTCGTGGATGAGGTCGAGCTCGACCTTCAGCTTCTCGCACTGCTCGATCTGCGCCCGGTAGGTCTCGAGCATGGTACGAGCTTCCGACAGCTCGTGGGCGGTGGAGGCGTCGATCGCCGCCATGGCTGCGCTGCCGGACAGGGGCACAGTGCCCTTCGCCATCTGTGCGCGGATCGCGCGCAGCTCGGCCATGATCTCGCTATGCATCGGGATTGCTTCTTCGGTTACGTCAAGAATCGGCATCTCGCCACCGGCGATATCTTCGACGCGAAAACGCTTGCGGTGAACAGCCATCAGGATACTCCCCCCACCTCATTCACGCGTCTTTGTAGGCAGAAGCGATTTAACACGAAGTTCACAGCCGGAACTGTCGTGCGGCGTCGCGCGACGGCGCGCAAAGAAGCGATTAACCATGGCCGCGCTGCGTTCATCGAAAATAAACGCTGATCGCCAAATTGGCCTGCGCTTGACGACGTGGTGAATCCAAACGCCTGATACGTTTACCAAACAAAACGGCTTTTGCTTTTTATTGACCACGTCGCGGCGGCCGATCAGCCAGGCGCCTTCCTCGACGCATGTGATCTAGACGAAACAGTACAGAGTACGTCGATGTTCAAGAAAATGTCTGTCGCGCTGCTCGGCAGCGCTTGCACCTTCATTGCCGGCGCAAACAGCGCCAGCGCCTTCGATAACACCGTGCCGAACGATCCGCCCGCGGTGCTCTATGCGCCGCAGGTGCCGCCGGCGCCGGTGCGCGTCGCCTCCAACTCGAACATGGGCGGCGGCTTCATCGAATTCCTGTTCGGCGACGGTCCCGGCCGCGGTCCGGCCTATGCGCCGCAGCAGCCGGTGTATCAGCAGCAGCCGGCCTATTACGATCAGCGCCGTCTGCCGCCGATGGGCGAGCCGCAGATGCAAGGCGGAGTTCAGCAAGGCGCGCTCCAGCAGGATGCGGTCGATCCGCGGCAGCGTCCGTTCGATCCGAAATTCGAGAAGCAGCTCGTTGACTATAGCGGCAAGGAAAGCCCCGGCACGATCGTGGTCGATACGCCGAACAAGTTCCTCTATCTCGTCGAGGGCAACGGCAGGGCGATGCGCTACGGTATCGGTGTGGGCCGTCCCGGCTTCACCTGGTCCGGCGTGAAGTCGATCACCGCCAAGCGCGAATGGCCGGACTGGACGCCGCCGGCGGAAATGCTCGTACGCCGCCCCGATCTGCCCCGGCACATGGAAGGTGGCCCGGAAAATCCGCTCGGCGCCCGCGCGATGTATCTCGGCTCCACGCTCTACCGCATCCATGGCTCCAACGAGCCCTGGACCATCGGCACCAACGTCTCCTCCGGCTGCATCCGCATGCGCAACGAGGACGTCATCGACCTCTACGGCCGTGTCAATGTCGGCACCAAAGTCGTGGTGATGTGAGGCGTTGTGCGCTTGAAGCGAGCCGTCAACCCGCGCCGGCTCGCGATGCGCGGCATCGAAGGCGTTGCGTGCCGCCGGCGAACGCCTTCCAGCTATGCTCGCTAACGGTGCCGCGTCGACCCGGCAACGGAGCAGCGACGACGAGTTGACGAATGGGAATGCGGTGCGCGAGCGGAGCGGTTCAGCCGCCGCGCCGACAGCTCTGCCTTCCTGAGCCGCTCGTGCAGTCCCTCCAACTCGTACAATTCGGTGATGAGATGTGTCGTCACGTCGGACAAGGTTGCAATGCGCTGCTGAAGTGAACTCATTTTAAAACCCCGACTGTTGCCAAGAGCGGCAGCCACATCGTGTGTGGCATGAGCAACGTGTTCTTCCAGTTGAACACCCATGTCCGAATTTGGAAATCCGGGAGTCTACGGCCGCGCGCGTCAGAAAGTGATTTCGTTTTTCATGGTGAACTCGGGCGCGTCCGGCAACGTTCAGCTCAGTGTAAGCCAGCAACCGTGCGCATTAGTCATACTATATCGAACGGCTTCTCTGCGCGCGGTGCCACACGAGGCGCTTGAGCTACGCCCTAAAAGAAAACGGCCGCCGAGAGGCGGCCGTTTCGTATCTACCGGGTGAATTGCTCACGCGTAATCGCTGCCGCCATCGTCGCCGCCGCCGAAATCGCTGTCGTCGCCGGTGTCCATGTTGTCGTCGCCATCGTCGCTGTAATTCTGGTCGTTGTTGTCCCGATCGTTCGACGCCTGATCGAAGAAGCCTTGGCGCGAGTCGTCGCGGCGGTTCGAGCCGATATCGTCGAGGCCCGCATCGCGCGCGAGCGAGCCGCCGGACTGGTCACTGCCGCCCCAAGGACTTCCACCAGCGCTGCGGTCGCCCAGGGCGTTGGTGTCGCCAAAGGCCTGCTGATGCGGTCCGCCCATCATGCCGCGGATGCTGGAGAGCAGCAGCGAGCCGCCGACGACGCCGGCCGCGGCCGCCGCCGCCGTGCCGAGGAACGAGCCGCCAGCACCGCCGATCGGCGGCGCGCCATAACCCTGACCCGGACCCTGGCCGTAGGCCTGACCGTAAGGCGGCTGGCCGTAGCCCGGCTGGGTCTGCTGCATGGCCTGGCCGCTATTCCAGACCGGCCGCGAGTCGCGCGGCGGCACGTTCGGAACCGAACCCCGTGACGGGCTTCCGCCGAACAACGTCTCGCGCATGGAATCCAGGAAGCCGCCGGACTGCGCCTGCTCGGGCGCCTGCCCCGCTTCCAGCTCCTGGATACGGGCGTGGGCGCGCTTCAGCGCTTCGTCCTGCAACAGCACGGTCTGCACCAGCGCGTAGATCGCACCGGGTGCCTTGCGCAAGCCGTCGGAGATCGCGGCGGTTGCGTCCGGATCGCGCGGTGCATTTTCCAGTTTGGTAAGCCGGTCGAAAAGCTCGTCGACGAGCTGGCGTTCCTGCGGCGTCATGATCAATCTCCTTCGCGCGAAACCAAGCGCGCAGGAGATGTAGGGTTCCATTATGGCCCCAACAGTGCCGGCCGGATTAAATTTCGGTATGCGACAAGCTGCCCCGCAAGGCGGTTTTCGGCGACTTCATCCCAGCGTGACGCCGCTGTCCGCCAGCAGACGTGGGAACGCGTCGCCGGCGAAATAAGCGTGCTCGCGTTCGCGCACATCCGTCATCGGGTCGAGACCGACAAGCACGTCATCGACGAAACCGGGATGGCACATCACGAGACCGCCCTCGGGGAGGCCTTCCAGGAACTGCCGCATCAATGCGCCGAAATCGGCCGCCCGCGTGAAGTCGTAAGCCCCGGCGAAGCCGGGATTGAAGCTGAGACCGGCAGCGCCGGCGCGGCGGCGGAATTGCGCGCTGAGGATATCGAGCACCATGGCCTTTAGTGAGGCCATCCGCTGCGCCAGCGGCAGGTTGCGTCCGCACTGGCGTACCCAGGCGTTCGGTGCGGTCTCGCTCACGGCATCGATGAAGCCGTCGCGCACCTGCGGATAGAGCTGCACATGCTGGTGGCCGTCGACGAAGTCGGGCGCACGCCCGAATGCTTCGGTGAACGCTGCGAGCTGCGCCTTCACCTCATTGCGAAAGAATTCGCGGTCGAGCCGCCGCATCAGTCCGGCGCGCAGCAGCTTCGGAAAGGCCAGGAACATGTCGCCATCGAGAGGGCGGAAATGCATGGTGAGCGGCCGGAACGGTGCCGACAGCGTCACGTGCAAGCCGATCGCGCAGCGCGGGCTCGATTTGGCTGCCGCGTCCAGCGCTTCGATCTCGCTGCGCTGGATCGCCGGACCCACCATCATCACCGACGTGGCGTTGAGGCGGCCGCGTTCGATCAGGTCGCGGATGGCGCGGTTGACGCCCGGGCTGATGCCGTAATCGTCGGCGCAAAGCCAAATCCGCCGCAGGCCCGCGGCAGCACTCATTCGGCGGCCGTCCTTTTCGAAGCGTCGTCGGCGTTGTCGGCCTCAAAATGCTTCTCGCTGTGCTCGGCGACGAAGTAGATCGGGCGCGCCTTCAGCTCGGAGAGGATCTTGCCGATATATTCGCCGACGATGCCGATCATGATGAGCTGCACGCCGCCGATGGTCATCAGGCCGACCACGAGCGAGGGATAGCCGGGCACCTGCTTGCCGGTCGTGAAGACCTCCCAGAGGATGGAGAGGCCGAACAGGAAGGCGATACCGGCAAGAGCCGCGCCGAGCAGGCTGGCGAAGCGCAGCGGTGCCACCGAGAACGAGGTCAGGCCCTCGATCGACAGGCCGAGCAGGCGAGCGGCGTTGAAGGTGGTGACGCCATGAGCGCGCGGCGCCGGTTCGTAGTCGACACGGATCTGGCGGAAGCCGATCCAGCTGGCCAGTCCCTTGAAGAAGCGGTTGCGCTCCGGCAGCTGCCTCAGCGCTGCGACCGCGCGCGGTGAGAGCAGGCGGAAGTCACCGGCGTCCTCGGGAATCTTCTGCCGCGCGCCCCAATTGATCAGCGCGTAGAAGCCGTGCACGGCGAGCCGCCGCAGGAAGGGCTCGTTGTCGCGATGCGCCTTGGCGGTATAGACGACGTCGTAGCCGTCTTCGATCCAGTGCTGCACCAGCTGCTCGACCAGGGCCGGCGGATGCTGGCCGTCGCCGTCCATGAACATGACGGCGCCGAGCCGGGCATGGTCGAGGCCGGCCATCAGCGCCGCCTCCTTGCCGAAATTGCGCGACAGCGAGACCACCTGGACGCCGATCGCGTCGGCCGGCAGGCTGCGGGCGATCGACAGCGTCGCATCCGCGCTGCCGTCGTCGACATAGACGACCTCGCAAGCAAGCCGATAGCGCAGCCGCAAGGTCTTCGCGAGCTCGCAAATCCTCTGATGCAGGGCGGCGAGGCCCGCCGCCTCGTTGTAGACGGGGACGACAATCGACAGCCCCTTCGCGGCGGCGCTGGCCGCTGTGGTCGTCATGCCGGAAACGTCAGAGCCCAGCGTCATCGATCAAGGTTCCAGAGGCGTTTAGGTCTTCTCAACCGCATATGGTAGCAGCCGTTTGCTGTCGCTACGCTGAACAAAGCTAGGGCTCACCGCCCCAGGAACGCTTCGAGCTTGGCGAACAGCGGGTTCTCCCGGTCGAACACGTAGTCGAGCGAAACCACCGAGACGGTCTCGGCGCCATGCTCGCGCAGGAAGCTCGCCAGCGCATAGAGCTGCCCCGGGGGGCAGTGCAGCGTCAGCATGCCTGACGAGGTCGGTCCGCCAAATGGGGCCTCCACGCCGAACCGGCTGTGGGCCTCGCCGAGCAGGGCGGCGTCGCACTGCCGGAAGCGGGTGCGGACCTCGCGGTATTTGTTGGCCCGCGCCCGCGCCGCAATGTGATCGAGGATGACGCGCGCGGTCTCGCGCGCCTGCGGCGACCAGTCGGCCTCCTTCGAGGCGACCAGATTGGCTTGGCTGCGCAGGATCACGCCGTCGTCGAGCACCCGCAAGCCATTGGCGGCGAGCGTCGCACCGGTCGTAGTGATGTCGACGATCAGCTCGGCGCTGCCGGCCGCGGGCGCGCCTTCGGTCGCGCCGGCGCTTTCGACGGTGCGGTAGTCGGTGATGCCGTGGCTCTGGAAGAAGGCGCGGGTCAGATTGATGAACTTGGTCGCGACCCGCATCCGCATGTGATGCTGCTCGCGAAAGCCGGTGGTGACGTCGTCGAGGTCGGCCATGGTGCGGACGTCGATCCATGCCTGCGGCACCGCGACGACGACATCGGCATAGCCGAAGCCGAGCCCTTCGATCAGCGACACGCGCTTGTCGGCGTCCGCGATGTTCTCGCGCACCAGGTCTTCGCCGGTGACGCCGAGATGCGCGAAACCGCGGGACAGTTGCGAGGCGATCTCGCTCGCCGAGAGATAGGCGACCTCGACATTGTCGAGGCCCGCGATGGTGCCGCGATAGTCGCGGGCACCGCCGGCCTTCGACAGCTTGAGCCCGGCGCGGGCGAAGAAGGCTTCGGTGTTTTCCTGCAGGCGGCCCTTGGAGGGAACGGCCAGAACGAATGGCGCGCTCATGACTTAAGCTCCCACCTTGCGGCCGATCTTGGTCAGCGCATCCACCCAGACCGAGAAGCCGACCGCGGGGATCGGCTGCGCTGAGCCGAGCTGGGTCATCAGCCCATCATAGCGGCCGCCGGCGACCAGCGGCTCGGCGCCATTACCCCTGTGATGCAATTCGAACTCGAAGCCGGTGTAATAGTCGAGCCCGCGTCCGAACGCGGTCGAGAAGCGCGTCAGCTTCACGTCGATGCCGCGCGCCGCCATGAAGCCGACCCGGCTCTCGAGCTGGTCGATCGCAGCCGTGAGATCGAGCTTGGCATCGGTGGTCAGTGCGCGCAGCTCTGCGATGGCATCGTCGGGATTGCCTGCGATCGACAGGAAGCGTTTGAGCACGGTGATCGCCTCGCGCGGCAGCGCGCCACCCTTCAGCGTCGATTGCTCGAGGAAGCGGTCGGCGATCTCGGCCGTGGTGCGGCCGCCGACATTGGTGGTGCCGGCGATCGACATCAAATCGGTGACGAAGGCGAGCGCTGCCTTGCGATCCGAGCCGGCCAGCGCGGCGAGCACGCCCTCATATTCGCTGCGGGTCGCGGTGGCCGCGGCCGCCAGCCGCTCCAGATCCTGCTCCAGGCTGATCTTGCGGTTGAAATCCTTGACCAGCCGGCGGCGCCAGACTGGATAGAGATCAAGCGAATCGAGCAGGGCGTTGAACAACGCGACGTCGCCGGTGCGGATCTCGACGTCGCCGACTCCGAAGGCGGCGGTCGCCTCCAGCGCCAGCGCCAGCATCTCGGCATCCGCCGCGGCGCGGTCCTGGCGGCCGAAGGATTCTATGCCGGCTTGCAGGAATTCGCTGGCCTGGCCGCTGCGGTAGCGGAACACCGGGCCGAGATAGCTGAACCCGGCCGCCTGGCCGGCACGGGCAGAGGCGAGGTAATCGCGCGCCACTGGAATGGTCAGGTCCGGGCGCAGGCAGAGCTCCTCGCCTGTGAGGTCCGTGGTCAGGTAGAGGCTCTTGCGGATGTCTTCGCCCGAGAGGTCCAGGAACGGCTCGGCCGGCTGCAGGATGGCGGGCTCGGCCCTGACATAGCCCGCCTGCGCGAACGACAAGAGCAGCGTGTCCGCCCAGGCGGCGGAGCCGGCAGCATTTGAGGTGGCAGTCGCGGTCATAACAGGGTCCATCGTCCCGGTGGAACCGGGCAGGCAAGGGGAAGGCAACAGAATTGGCGCAGCCCTTAGCATGGCCGGAAAGCGGTTTCGACCTCCAAAGGATCAATCGCTTAACGGCCGGGCAATTCATCGTTTCATCGTCAGGCCGACGGAAGCTAGCCAGTCTTGCCGCCCCAATCGCCCAGCACCGACTGCACCAGCGCCAGGGCCGCCACCGCGGCGGTGTCGGCCCGCATGATCCGGGGGCCGAGCGCCAGCCGCAGGATGTTCGGCTGCCGCAGCAGCAGCGCCCGTTCCTCCGCGGCAAAGCCGCCTTCGGGGCCGATCAGCACGTCGATGCCTTGGTCGGCCTCGCGCGCGTTCTGAAGGCTCTGAATGGGGCTTTCGACCTCCGCCGCCTCATCGCAGAAGATCAGCAGGCGGCCCGCGGCGCGCTGGCTGAGGTACCGCTCCAGCGGCACCGGCTCGGCCACCGCGGCGATGCTGAGGATGCCGCATTGCTCGGCCGCTTCGACGACGTTGGCGCGCATCCGCTCGGTGTTGACCCGGGAGGCCTGGGTGAACCGGGTCAGGACCGGCTGAAGCGTGGCGGCGCCCATCTCGATGGCCTTCTGGACCATGTAGTCGAGCCGGGCATGTTTGAGTGGAGCGAAAATGTAGGCGAGATCGGGCAGTCGGTCTTGGGGCCGGGTCTGCTGGAGGATGACGAGGCCGTCCGGCCGCTTGCGGCCTTCGATGGCAGCTTGCCACTCGCCGTCGCTGCCGTTGAAAGCCAAAACCTCGGCCCCGGCGGCAAGCCGCAGCACATTGCCGAGATAGTTGCTCTGGTCGCGGTCGAGCAGGACCCTGGCGTCCTGGGCCAAGGGAGCGTCGACGAACAGGCGAGGGGCGCGAAAATCGTGGGAAGGCATCGTTCGAAGGTCCGATTTATCGCCGTTCTTAACCGAAAGCCGCCATTTCGGGGGTAAATATTGCCAAACTGGTGCGTCCCAGCGCCGCGCTCTTGCCCTATTCCACGGGTTGTTAAGCGCCGGTGGGAATCGTAGAAGCGCGAACACGCTGGTTGCGCTTCCAATTGGGAAGGCGCCGAAACCCGTAAGCTCCTGCCGGAGAGACTATCTTGATGATCCGTCATTTGATGGTTCCGATCACTGCCGCCATGGTCACGATGGGCGCCGCGGGCGCTCATGCGCAAAGCGCGTTCCCGGCGCCGCTGCCCAATCAGGCCGCGACCAGTTCCGCGTTTCCGCCCGTGAACGGTTCGGCGCCCGTCGCGTCCGTCGGTACCGCGCCGCAATCGTCCTTTCCCGTGAACGGCGCTGCGCCGATCGGCGGCGCCGGCGCCTTCAGTGCGGCCCCGCCGACGCAAGGCGGTCCCGGCGAGGACTGTATGAAAGCGTTCATTCCGCTCCGCGAGGAAGCCGAGAAGCGCGGCAAGCTGATCAAGGCCGCGAGCGACCGTCATGCGCCGCCGGACGAGGCCTGCAAGCTGATCGGCAACTTCAGCCAGGCTGAGCTGAAGATGATCAAATACATCGAGTCCCACGCCGCCAAATGCGGAATCCCGCCGCAGATCGGCGAGCAGATGAAGACCGGCCACAAGAACACCGAGACCATGCAGAAGAAGGTCTGCACGGTCGCGCAGCAGATGCAGCAGCAGCAGGCGCGCCCGGCCGGCCCATCGCTGAGCGAGGTGCTGGGTTCGGGCTCGGCGCCTGAAGCCAATGCCGGCAAGAAGGGCGGCAGCACCTTCGATACGCTCAACGGCAACGTCCTGACCCGATGAGCGATACATCCGCCCGCGTTGCCGATTCCACTGGCAACTGGGTCGATACGCTCGCGCCGCAATGGGCGCGGCCTTATTTGCGCTTGTCCCGCTTCGACCGTCCGATTGGCTCCTGGCTGCTGTTGATGCCGTGCTGGTGGTCGGCGGCGCTCGCTGCCGGCATCGCGCACGAGGTCCGCGGCCTGCCGCTCACCATCATCCTGTTCTTCATCGGCGCCTTCGTGATGCGTGGGGCCGGTTGCACCTGGAACGACATCACCGACCGCGACCTCGATGACAAGGTCGAGCGCACCCGCTCGCGGCCGCTGCCATCAGGGCAGGTGACCACGAAGCAGGCGCTGGTCTTCATGATCGCACAGGCGCTGATCGGTCTCCTCGTGCTGTTGCAGTTCAACCGCTTCGCGGTCCTGACCGGCAGCGCCTCGCTGTTGATCGTCGCGATCTATCCCTTCATGAAGCGCATCACCTGGTGGCCGCAGATCGTGCTCGGGCTGGCCTTCTCCTGGGGCGCCCTGATGGGGTTTGCCGTCACGTTTGGACGCATCGACGTCACCGCGCTCGTGCTCTATGCCGGCGCGATCTCCTGGGTGATCGGCTATGACACGATCTACGCGCATCAGGACGCCGAGGACGACGCGCTGATCGGCATCAAGTCCACCGCGCGCCTGTTCGGCGCGCATACGCACCAGGCGCTGATCCTGTTCTACGGGCTCGCGGTGATGCTGATCGGCGTCGCGCTGGCCTCCGGCGATGCGCGCTGGCCGGCCTGGCTCGGGCTTGCGGCCTTCGCCGTGCATCTGGCGTGGCAGATCGTGCGATTAAGGATCAACGATCCCGAGCTCTGCCTGCGCCTGTTCAAGTCGAACCGCGATGCAGGCTTGCTGCTGTTTGCGGGATTGCTCGCGGACGCGGTGATGCGGGCTGCGTAGCTCTCGTAGGGTGGGCAAAGGCGCCCTTGCGCCGTGCCCACCATGTTTCCGAGACTGGGATAGAAGAGGTGGGCACGCTTTCGCTTTGCCTACCCTACGGCACCTTTAATTCCTTGCGATGATCTCGCGTTCGCCGCGATGGACGGAAAGCTCGCGTGCGATGCCGGTGCGCCGGCGCATCAAAAATTTCGGGCGGCGGGCGCGGATCGCGTTGGTGCGGCGGCGACGCGGTGCGGGTTTGCGTGCGTCTTCGTCGAGCTGCGGCAGCGCAAAGATCTCGCTCCAGATCGCCCAGGCTTCAGTGAGCTCGTCGCCATCGGCGCCGACCAGCAGTGGAACGGAGAGCGAGGGATCGCGATGCACGAGGATAAGGGCCTGCGCCTCGTCGTTGCCGCGGAGCGCGACGCCGGTGAAGTCGCTGACGCGAACGTTGATCGCCATTTGCATGCCGCGAACGGCACGGCGCAGCACCACACGCTCGCGATGAAGCTCGATCTGCCTGACATGTCCGTCGGCGCGCGGATCATGCGCATCGAAGCGGACCGGTAGGGAAAGAGGGTCGAGCCGCAACGAGCGGCTCGACCCGGCGGGAGTGACCCCGCTTGTTGCTGTTTGACGCCTCACGGCTTTAGTTCTCCCCGCCAGGATTATGTTCCCGGTCGATGCGAGGACCTTAGCGCGCGCCTTTCCCAAACCGCTTAAAAAGGCTGGTTAACCCACCGTCACTGCTGCTCATGATTGACAAGACCTTGGCGCGCATGATTGACGAGACGTTGCGCCGAAGTCGCGAATCTGAGCTTTTGGCGGGCTGAAAATGCTTGAAGTCCGCGCTATCAGGGCACATCTGTGGGTTCCAGCCCCGAACCCCGCCCCAACAGGATTTCGTTCGTGAACTCTTCACCATCCGCAAGCTCGACGCTTTCGACCTCAGCCAATCGCGACCTGTTCGATCAGTCCGCGCTCTCCGATCTCGCGCAGCGACTGGTCGAGGCGGCCAAGCGCGCCGGCGCCGATGCGGCCGATGCGGTCGCAGTGCGCGGCGTCTCGCAGGGCGTCGAGGTGCGCGACGGCCGCGTCGAGGAATCCGAGCGGTCCGAGGGCGACGATGTCGGCCTGCGCGTTCTGGTCGGCCAGCGCCAGGCGGTGGTCTCGACCAACGACGTCAGTGGCGATGCCGTGACCAATCTCGCCGAACGCGCGGTGGCGATGGCGCGTGTTGCGCCCGACGACAAATATGTCGGCCTCGCCGATCCCGCGCTGCTCGCGCGCGACTTCCCCGATCTCGACCTGCTCGATTCCGACGTGCCCACAACCTCAGAGCTCGAGCGCCGCGCGCTTGCGGCCGAAGCTGCCGCGCTCGGCGTCAAGGGCGTGACCAAATCCGGCGGCGCCTCGGCTTCCGCCGGCATCGGCGGCATGGTGCTTGTCACCTCTACCGGCTTCCACGGCTCTTACTTGCGCTCCAGCCAGGGCATCTCCGCGACCGCCATATCGGGCGAAGGCACCAGCATGGAGCGCGACTACGACTTCACTTCGGCGCCGCACGGCGCCGATCTGCTGTCGCCGGAAACCGTCGGCCGTTCCGCCGGCGAGCGCACCGTGGCGCGCTACAATCCGCGCAAGGTCGAGACCTGCAAGGTGCCCGTCGTGTTCGATCCGCGCGTTGCGGGCTCCCTGGTCGGCCATCTCGTCGGCGCCATCAACGGCGCTTCGATCGCGCGCAAGACCAGCTTTTTGAAGGACAAGCTCGGCCAGCAGCTGTTCGCGAAGAACATCCGCATCGTCGACGATCCCCTGCGCAAGCGCGGTCTGCGCTCGCAGACGTTTGATGCCGAAGGCGTCGCGGTGAAGAGGACCGCGCTCGTCGACGAGGGCGTGCTGATGACCTGGCTGCTCGACTGCGCCACCGCGCGCGAGCTCGGCCTCACCACCACCGGCCACGCCCATCGCGGCGTCTCCTCCTCGCCCTCGCCCGGGCCGTACAACCTGCATCTCGAAGCCGGAACGCCGACACCGGCCGAGCTGATCGCCGACATCAGCCAAGGCTTCTACGTCACCGACCTGATCGGCTCCGGCGTCAACGGCGTCACCGGCGATTACAGCCGCGGCGCCTCCGGCTTCTGGATCGAGAACGGCGAGATCACCTATCCCGTCAGCGAGGTGACGATCGCCGGCCATCTGTTCGAGATCTTCAAGTCGATGCAGCCGGCGAACAATCTCGAGTTCCGCTACGGCATCAATGCGCCGACGGTGCGCATCGAGGGTTTGACGCTTGGCGGACGTTGACGCGCAATCCCTGGACGCGACCATCCCGACGCGCGATGCGGCGCTGCTGAAGGACGCGGTGCGGGACGCAGGCGCGCTGGCGCAATCGATGTTCCGCACCGAGCTGAAGAAGTGGATCAAGGGCGTATCCTCGCCGGTGTCCGAAGCCGATATCGCGGTCAACGATCTGCTCGAAGCGCGCTTGCGTGCTGCGAGGCCCGATTATGGCTGGCTGTCCGAGGAGAGCGCCGACGATGCGGCACGGCTGTCGCGGCGGCTGACCTGGATCGTCGATCCCATCGACGGCACGCGCAATTATCTGGGCGGCCATGATGATTGGTGCGTCAGCGTCGCGCTGGTCGAGGACGCCTCGCCGGTGCTTGCCGCGGTGTTCGCGCCGTCGCGCGATGAGTTCTTCTTCGCGGTCCGCGGTGAGGGCACGACGCTCAACGGCGAGCCGGTGCGGACGACATCCGGGTCCGAGCTCGACTTCGCACGCGTCGCCGGCCCGAAGCCGCTGGTCGAGCGGCTGAAGCCCTCGCTTGGCGAAATCAAGCTGCATCCGCGAATCGGCTCGCTCGCGCTGCGTCTGTGCCGGGTCGCCCACGGCGCGCTGGATGCGGCTTTTGCGGGCGGCAACAGCCATGATTGGGATCTTGCGGCGGCCGATTTGATCGTGCAGGAAGCGGATGGTAAGATGAGTGACCTCTCCGGAGAACCCATCCTCTATAACCGCCGGGAAGTGGCGCACGGGGTGCTGGTGGCAGCGGGACGCGATCGTCATGCGGGCATTGTCGCGCATTTTCGAAACCGCCCCTTAGCCTAAAGCGCTTTCGTCGTGCTTGTCGAACACTGCTTTGCCGGGCAGACCGTTAGGAAGAGAACCCATGCCAGATAGTGCCCCGCAACAACTGCTTCACCTCGTCATCGGTGGCGAGCTCGTCGATCTCGAGCACAATACCTTCAAGAACCTCGACGAAGTCGACATCGTCGGCATCTATCCGAACTATGCCACCGCGCACGCGGCTTGGCGGGCCAAGGCGCAGAGCACGGTCGACAACGCGCAAATGCGCTATTTCATCGTCCATCTCCACCGGCTGCTCGACCCCAATCAAGAACCGGCGCGTTGAAAAAACTGCTTCGCAATACGCTGCGAAGCAGCTGGTTTCAGCGTGCCGTCGGGGTCCTGGCGGCCGAATATCTGCGTCTGGTCTGGTGGACCAACAAGTTCACGTTCGATCCGGCTGACGTCTATGACCTCGTCGAGCCGCAGATCCCGGCGATCTTCGCCTTCTGGCATGGCCAGCATTTTCTCACCCCCTTCATCAAGAACAAGGACTGGTACCAGGCCAAGGTGCTGATCTCCCGTCATCGCGACGGCGAGTTCAATGCCATCGCCGCCGAACGGCTCGGCATCGGCACCATCCGCGGTTCCGGCGACCATGGCGGCGCCTTCCACCGCAAGGGCGGGGTCGGCGCCTTCAAGGAAATGGTGCGGACGCTCCAGGACGGTTGTAATGTCGCGCTGACCGCCGATGTCCCCAAACGCTCGCGCGTGGCCGGGCTCGGCATCATCATGCTGGCACGGGAATCGGGGCGGCCGATCATGCCTTTCGCAATGGCGACCAGCCGCTTCATCCGGCTCAAGAACTGGGACCGCACCACCATCAATTTGCCATTCGGGCGCGGCGCATTGGTCGGGATCAAGGAGATCCACGTTCCGCCGGATGCCGACGCAGCCACTATGGAAGCGCTGCGGCTGGAGTTGGAGGAGACGTTGAACGAGGCGACCCGCCGCGCCTATGCGCAACTCGGCCGCCCGGGACCGGAAGATGTCTGACCCGCTGCCGATGACGCTGCGAATGTATCGCCGGCTGGCCTCCGGCCTGGTGCCGCTCGCGCCCGCGCTGATCAAGCGGCGATTGAAACAGGGCAAGGAGGATCCCGCGCGCGTCGGCGAGCGGCGGGGCTTGTCGCGGGACGTGCGGCCACATGGCCCGCTGGTCTGGATCCACGGCGCCAGCGTCGGCGAGGTTCTGGCCGCGGCGGCGCTGGTCGAACGGCTGCGCGATCTCAATCTGCGCATCCTGCTCACTTCCGGCACCGTCACCTCGGCGGCCGTGGTCGCGAAGCGCTTCCCGCCCGACGTCATCCATCAATACGTGCCGTATGATTCCCCGCGCTATGTCGCGCGCTTCCTCGACCATTGGAAGCCGTCGCTGGCGCTGTTCATCGAATCCGACCTGTGGCCGAACCTGATCCTCGCCGGTGCGGCGCGCCGGGTGCCGATGGTGCTGATCAACGGGCGGATGTCGCCGCGCTCTTTCCCGCGCTGGTGGCGCATGCATGGCACCATCTCGGCGCTGCTGTCGCGCTTCGACATTTGTCTTGCACAATCGCAGACGGATGCTGAGCGTTTTGCCGCGCTTGGCGGCCGCGACGTCCTCACCACCGGAAATCTCAAGCTCGACGTGCCGGCGCCGCCGGCTGATCCCGCCAGGCTTGAGCGGCTGATGGCCATGACGCGCGGGCGTCCCATCATCGTCGCGGCCTCGACCCATCCGGGCGAGGACGAGATGCTGATCGCGGCGCATCGCAGCCTCGCCGGTTTCTTCCCGCAGCTCTTGACCGTGATCGTGCCGCGCCATCCGGATCGCGGCCCCTCGATCGCGGGCCTGATCACGGCCTCGGGCCTGAAGCCGGCATTGCGCTCGCGCGAGGAACTGCCAACGGCGACGACCGACGTCTATGTTGCCGACACCATGGGCGAGCTCGGCCTGTTCTACCGCCTCTCGCCGATCGTCTTCATGGGCGGATCGCTGATCCATCACGGCGGCCAGAATCCGATCGAGGCGATCAAGCTCGGCGCCGCCATCGTCCACGGTCCGCACGTCTTCAACTTCACCGACGTCTACGAGGCGCTCGACACCAGCGGTGGGGCGCGCCAGGCCGATACGCAGGAGACGCTGGTCAAGCAGCTCGGCCAATTGCTGGCCGATCCGACCATGCGCGACAAGATGCAACGCGCAGGCTCAGGCGTGGTCGAGCAGCTCGGCGGCGCGCTCGATCGCACCATGACCGCGCTCGAGCCCTATCTGTTGCAACTGCGGATCGAGATGGGAGCCGCCAATGCGTGAACCGGCCTTCTGGTACCGGCCACGTTCCCCGCAGTCGTATCTCCTTAGTCCTCTGGGCGCACTCTACGGCGCGATTACAGCGCGCCGCATGGCGCGCCAGGGCTTTGACGCCGGCATTCCCGTAATCTGCATCGGCAACTACCATGTCGGCGGTGCCGGCAAGACGCCGACCGTGCTGGCGCTGACCAAGCTCCTGCGCGAGCTCGGTGAGACCCCGGTGGTGCTCAGCCGCGGCTATGGCGGAAGCCTGAAGGGGCCGGTGATGGTCGACCGGATGCGCCACACCGCTGCCGACGTCGGCGACGAGCCGCTGATGATGGCGCGCGAGGTCCCCGTCGTGGTCGCGCGCGATCGCCTCGACGGCGTCGCGCTGGCGAAGTCGCAAGGCGCTACCGTGATCCTGATGGACGATGGCTTCCAGAATCCGAGCCTGCTCAAGGACGCCTCGCTGATCGTGATCGACAGCGAGCGCGGCCTCGGCAACGGCATGGTGTTTCCCGCCGGTCCTCTTCGCGCGCCACTGCAGGCACAGCTCGCGCGCACCGATGCGCTGGTCCTGATCGGCGACGGGCGTGCCGCGAACGATGTCGCGGCCGAGCTTGCCAAGCGCGACAAGCCGGAGCTGCGCGCGCGGCTGAAGGCGGATGCCGCCTCGCTCGCGCAGCTCCTTGGCAAGCGGGTTTTCGCCTTCGCCGGCATCGGCGATCCCCAGCGCTTCTTCCGCAGCTTGCGCGCCAGCGGCGTCGATGTCGCACGCACGCGTTCCTTCGCCGATCACCACATGTTCTCGGATGACGAGCTCGCCGCACTCGCGGTGGAGGCCCAGCGCGAACAGCTCACGCTGGTGACCACGGAAAAGGATCTCGCGCGCTTGCGCGGCCGTGCGGGCGTGCCTGATAACATCGTGCCGTTCGCCGTCCAGCTCGAGTTCGACGATCCGGCAAAGCTGCGGCAGCTGATTAGGGATCATCTGTATAAGGCGCGCGAGTGGCGCTTCAGCGCGCGTTGATCTCGCGCTTTAAAGCATGATCCGGAAAAGTGCGCAGCGGTTTTCGGAAAAGATCATGCTCAAACAACAACCTAAAGCGCGATGACGATTCATCCTAATCTCATCGCGCTTTAGGCAAGCGTCTCTGCCGTAGCCCATACGCCGACCGAACTTGCTTGCCAGCGGCAGCGGCAACGGCCTGGATCGTCGTGCAGCATTCAGTCATGCTCACCACGCCCCGATGGCGATCAATCCAATAATGGTCAGGCATGAGGCGCAGGCTACCATCACAGTATAGCATTCGGGTGTATTCATCGCTGCCTCCCAAGCTGCAATTTGCTTGGTCATCGCTACGCGGGAGAGATCGTGGTCTTGGGGCCGCTTCAATTCGGCATGCCGCAATCGGTCTTGCGCTGCGCGTCCGTCCTCTCATCGCCACCCTGATCCGCAGGCGGATGGTGCGCTTCGTGAGCTTCAGCGCGTTGGGCTGAGATCAGAAGTTGTTTCCGCATTTCAGCGAGGCGGGCGCGGCAATATTCACGATAGAGCATGTCGAATATGGTGGGCATGATTCACCCCCATCGCTTGACCCTGATTTACAGATATTCCACCGCGAATTTTCGAGGTGATCGTAGCCCGCCAGATGGCTCTTCGATATGAGCCCGTTCACAGACTGCGCCAATTCCAAAGCTCGATCGCCGTTTGGCTGACTTGATTGTCTGCGCGATAAAAGAGCAGGGCTAATTACCTAACACGCAATATAGCAGCCCTTTGTTTCACCAAGACTTCGTCAAACAACTTAAGAGCGCTGATCTGCAACAAAGAATCCAACTACAGCGCGAAATGACAAACTACGGAGTGCAGGCACTGTTCGATGCAACGTCGGATCGGAGCGACGGAAATCATTTCGGTTGCGGGAGCAGCGTGCACACGCGGCGAGCCGCGTACAAGGCGCGCTAACGGCGGTTCAGCGCACGATGATTCCGTGGGCGGCAAGGCGGCCCACCCACGGCCTCAACTCGGAAAGCATGCCCGGGCGGTCAGCGTCACCGGGGAGAGATTGAGAATCTCCGGAAACGTAAATGCATAACTCGCGCTTACCTCGTTGCCGCATGCTGACGTGGAAAAGGTGAATGTGTCCGCAGGGAGCGTGAGGCCGAATGCCTGCTGGGCAGCGTAGCTCGTTATGGCGCTGCTGCTTGGGCAGAGCGTGCTGTTGACGGTTGCGCAACGCGCCGCCATTTCGCTCCCATGCTGGATCCCCAGCTGAGTCCAGAACAGCAGCCCGCATTCGATGATCCCAAATATGAACAGGAAGAACGCGGGAGCGGTCAGCGCAAATTCCAGCGCCGACGCGCCCCGATTGTCGTGCCACAATGCCGTGAGTTTCACTGCAGCCTCGCAGTGGATTGCGCGCTATAAGTATATGTGGCTGCCACGATCTGGTAATCGATGAGCGTATAGTAGGTCGCTCGCGCCGAGACCGTCGTATATGTTCCAGCCTGCGCGCCGCCGGTGCAGGTCGTCCCGCAAGTGACAGCGCTGACTCCCGCGCTCGTTGGGCATCCGCAAAATTGGACCGGCGCAGGCGAAGCAGTGATGTCCGTGGCATTGGTGGCATTTGTCACGGCGTTCGAAATGCCGCTCACGTCAAAGCCGCGCGCAATTGCGTATTGCGCTCCCGCTTGTGCGGCATTTTCGACCTGCATCTTGCGATAGAGTGCAAGCCCGATGTCTGTCACCGACACGACCATCAGAGACAGTATCGGGATCAAGATGCCGAATTCGGCGGCCGCGACGCCGCGTTTGTCGCCGATAGCGGCGCGCACTTGCCCCGTCAGAGAATGAAGCAATCGACGGCAGTGCTTGGATGAGAAGTTCTGGATTTGCATTGGTCCAAACCTCATTCGATGAGCTGCGCGGTTTGCGAACCTATCGTCGCGGTGCCGAGCGCGGTACAATTGACCTGGAGGTTCGACGTGCCGCTGAACGTCAGCGTATCCGCGATGATTTTGGTGCAGGATGTGCTCGTGCCGTTGCCGCCACTGAAGCTGAGGTTGGCCTTTGGCAGGTAAATGGCACCGCCGAAGTTCTGTGTGCTGCCGCCGGTGAGATTGAAAGCAGTCCCGGCCGGCATATTGCGATCGCCGTACATGACGATGCCTTTCGTGGCGCCGCTGGTCGGCGCCGTCAGGTCGACGGTCGCGTTGCTGCCGATCGAAGCGGTGCCCCAGTTGCTTCCCGAGCCGGTAAACACCAGGGTTACGCCGCTGCCCGTGATGGTGGCGTTTCCAGCGACGCTCAAGCTTGCCCCGTCCAGATAATAGATGCCTGGATTAAGGTTCAGGACTGCGCCGGCATTGACCGTAATGCTGCCCGTGTAGCAGCCGGGGTCGAGCGAGGTTGTTTTTCCATTGGAGTTGACCACTATCTTGCCGTTGGTGCAACTCGGCCTCGCGGGGGGAGAGACGTTGGCGTAGGGGTCGGCGACGGGCAAAATGTGCGTCTTGACACCGTTGGTCGCCGTGATGCTGCTCGCGCCTGAGACGTCGCCAACCACTCCGACCTGATTTGCAGCGACCGAGGCGCTGCCGGCAACGTTGAGTGAGGGGCTTGCACTCGAGTTGCTGTAAAGGTTGCACTTGATCAAGTTGAGCTGGTTGCCGCCGCTGACGTTGACAGCGGGACTTGCGCTCGAGTTGAGCGCAAGTACGCAGCCTGTCCCGGAATTGGGCAGGGCGACAGATCGTGCGGTTATGAGGACAGGATCCGAGCCGAACAGGGCTGATAGCAGCCGCTGTTGCGGTTGACTCACGATGACTTCGATGGCCTGCGAATTGGATGTGTGATTGCCTGTCTTCGGCGGCTGGTTCACCGTGACCGTGACGTTGTTTGCCCCGTTCGCGTAACCGTAGTTTGCCGTAACCGCTTTGGCTTCGGACGAGGGGTCGGTCCCTGCACTCGCCGCTGTCGCAGCGCTGACCGCGCCAGAGTCAGCCGCGCTCTGCATGTTCTTATGTTTGTAGTACCACCAGCCCACTTCCGTGCCGAGCCCTGCTGTGCCGACCAGGACCGGCATCAGCAGCGCCGAAATGATCACATAGCTGCCCGACTGATCTCGGGCGAATCGTTCAAGCAGGCTAACCGCCCGCTCGCGCCGACGAGCATGTCGCTCTGGGCTCAATGGTGCATCGAACGAATGGCTGCAAAGTCTCCGGGGGTCCATGTGCGTCCTGCCCGCTTGCCACTTTTTCCCGTGGCAATGTGCTGCAGACCGACTTAAACCGGGCCCAACGGAAACGAGACAATTTTAAACATCAGCTGACATTCAGCCGGCATTCATGGCCGCGCTTCTATCGATATATCTCCGATCAGGAGAATTCGATGAAACTGCGGTCCGCGATCATTGTCGTCAGCCTCACATGTCTGCCGGTTTTGCCCGCCCTTGCTCAGACCTCCTCGCCGTCGCCTGCGGCCGCTCCGGCAAATCCGACAGGTGCGGTGCCGGTTCCCGCGACCAAGCGCGTCACGTGCCTCGCCACGACGCAAAACCTGAAGGGACAGGATAAACGCGACCAGCTGCAGCTCTGCATGGCGCAGGCGCGGCTCGACTGCCTCAAGCAGGCGATCGATCAGAAGATCGTCGGCGAGGCCCGCAAGACTTTCATCAAGACCTGCGTGGGCGCGGATGGCACCGAGCAACAATAGCCGCAGGCGCGCGGCCTTATCCCTGCGGCTTCGGCGCGCCGGGGAAATGCCGCTGGAGCACGGCGGCGGGCGTGGCGTAGGCTTCCTGCAGATCCACGCTCCAGTATTTCAATTCGTCGAGCGGGATACGCGTGTCGGTGATCGCGCAGCGCACATAGGTCCCCGGCGAGATCACCCGGAAATCGCCGTCGAGATATTGCACCTGCGCTTCGCCATGGCCCGAGGGGCCAAACTTGTTCAGCACGGTCGAAAGTCTCCGTGGAAGGCCTCTCCGGGGAAATTCCTTGGAGGGCACGATGTTTCGGGCTGGATGTAGCATAGATAGGGTGGCTTGTCCGCCCGGTAAACCCACTGGTTTGTGATGTTTTGGCGCCGTTTCCGCGTGGTAGTGCTTGGACGAAGGGTCTTGACGCCGAGTCCGATGCGCCTTCGACTGACCGCCTTGTTCCTGACGCTCCTGATGTCGGCCGCGCACGCTGCGCCTGTGCCGCAGCAGGTCGACATCCCGCTGTCGTCGGGCGTCCTGCATGCGCAGCTCTACAAGCCCGAGGGCGAGGGGCCGTTTCCGGCCGTGATCGCGCTGCATGGCTGCGGCGGGCTCAGTGGCCATTCCGATTCCGTCCTGCCGCGCTATCGCGATTGGGCCGAGCGGCTGCTTAGGGCCGGCAACGCCGTGCTGCTGCCTGACAGCTACGGCTCGCGCGAGCTCGGGCCGCAATGTCGCGTCAAGGAGATGCACGTCAAGGCGCGGCGTGAACGCGTGACCGACATCGCGGCGTCACGCGCCTGGCTGATGAAGCAGAGCTGGGTGGCGCGCGACCGTGTCAGCCTGATCGGCTGGGCCAACGGCGCCAGCGCGCTGCTGTGGGCCGTGCGGCCGCAGAGCGCGGCGCGCGATTTGAGCCCGGATTTTCGCGCCGCGGTCGCCTTCTATCCCGATTGCCGGATCTCCGCCGGCCTCGGCTGGAGCACGCGGGTGCCGACCCTGGTGCTGATCGGCGCCGATGACGACGTGTCGTCGCCGCCGGCCTGCCGCCAGATGGTGGACGGCGCGCGCGGCCGCAGCGCGCTCGCGCGCATCGTGGTCTATCCCGGCGCCTATCATGATTTCGACCGCGCCAACACGCCGCTGCACGCAGCTGCCGGCGGCACCGACGTGGCCGCGCCCGAGCATGGCCATCTCGGCACCGATGCGCAGGCGCGTGCGGAGTCGCAGAAGGACGTCGCGGAATGGCTGGCGCGGTGAGGATGGTGCCGTAGTTCGTAGCCCGGACTTGTCCCGCCGTAGCTCGGTAGAGCGAAGGCGGAAGCGGGGCTGGCCGAGGAACAACGTCAGGCGGACAGCCCCGCATCGACCACCGCCCTGCACAGACCATGATGGCCGACCGGGAATCTACGGATCGCGCGTGGCGCCGGTTTCAGCATGTCGCGACGCCATCATTCGACCACGATGTCGATTAAACGCATTTCATATGCGCAGCCGTATCGTCCTGCTCTCCTCCGCCTTGATCGTCTTCACCGTCGCGATCTTCCTGTTTGAAGCCCACGCCGGCGCGCCACAGTTCGCGCCGGAACATTGCGGCTTCTGGACCACGATCGACGCGGGATTGTCCTGCCGCTGAAGTACACCAATCCATTACCGTCATCCCCGCGCAACGGCGAAGCCGTTGTCGCTGGAGGTGCTCGCCTCTTCGGCGAGCCTCGAAGGACGACGGCCCGGCTGCATCTCGGCCGTACATCCTTCGAGGCTCATCTTGCGATGCGCCTGCATCGCAAGCCTCGCACCTCAGGATGACGGGTCTGAATGGGCTACGCCTTGCCGCCACACCGTCATTGCGAGCGCAGCGACTTGTCCGCCGAAGCTTTAGCGAAGGCGGAAGCAATCCAGAATCTTTCCGCAGAAGGACCCTGGATTGCTTCGTCGCAAGGGCTCCTCGCAATGACGAGGGGGCACGCACGCTTCCCACACACGCGCTGTCATCGCCCGGCTTGACCGGGCGATCCAGTACGCCGAGACGTCAGTGATTCACCGAGAAGCCTCGGCGTACTGGATTCCCCGCATTCGCGGGGAATGACACCGGGCGGAGCGTCACCCTTGCGTTTTAGTCTAGAACAAGCTGCCCTGATCCACCGGCTTGGCCACGCGCTTCGGCGCGGGCTTTGCGTCTTGCGCGGCCGGCTTTGGCTGTGACGGCGCACGCTTTGCCGTCGGCGCCGGACGGTCCGCATCCGCAGTCGCGGCCACACGGCCGTCGGCAAACTCGATCTCGAGCCGTGCATTCGGCCCGACGCTGTCGGCCGCATGCAGGGGGTGGCCGGCTTCATCGCGCACCAATGCAAAGCCGCGCGCGAGCACGCTGCGGTAGGACAAAGCGGAGAGCAGCTTGCCGCTGTTCTCGACACGCGCATCGAGCCGTTGCAGCAGCGTGACAAGCGCGCGTTGCGCGCGCTCGGCGAGCCGATGCGTGTGCTCGCGCTGGCGCAGAATCGCGTTGCGCTGCGCCTGTGCGTTGGAAAGCTTGGAGGCGCGCAAGCGAACCTCGAGCCCGGCAAAGTGGTCGCGCCGCCGCCGCAGCAGCGAGCGCGCGGAGAGGCCGAGCCGCTCGCCGCAAACGGTGAGGCGGTGATCGGCCTGCGCGATCTGACCGTGCAGCACCCGTAGCGTCAGCTTGGCACTGGCCGCCGTAAACCGGCGGAAATGCGCATGCGTGTTGGCCTTGAGGCAGCGGGGCAGGGATGCGCCCGCCGAATCCAGCCGCTGCCGCGGGATCGCCAGCAGGTCGCCGGCCGCCGGCAGCGCGCGCGCGGCGGCGCGCAACTCGTTGCGCCGGCTTTCATGGCCGCGCTGCCAGCAGGCGCGGGTGCGCCGTCCGAGATCGGCGACTTCGACGAAGAGGTCGCTGCGCACCGGCACCGCCATCTCGGCCGCCGCCGTCGGCGTCGGCGCGCGCTTGTCGGCGACGAAATCGATCAGCGTGATGTCGGTCTCGTGCCCGACCGCCGAGATCAGCGGGATCATGCTGTCGCTAGCTGCGCGCACCACGATCTCCTCGTTGAACGACCAGAGATCCTCCAGCGAGCCGCCCCCGCGCGCGACGATCAACACATCGGGCCGCGGAATCTTGCCGCCCTCTGGCAGCGCGTTGAAGCCGCGGATCGCGGCCGCGACCTGCTCGGCCGAGCCGTCGCCCTGCACCTTGACCGGCCACACCAGCACGCGGCGGGGGAAGCGGTCCTCCAGGCGATGCAGGATGTCGCGAATGACGGCACCAGTCGGCGAGGTGACGACGCCGATCACCTCCGGCAGCCAGGGCAAGAGCTGCTTGCGCGCCTGGTCGAACAGGCCTTCGGCGGCAAGCTTCTTCTTGCGCTCCTCCATCAGCGCCATCAGCGCGCCAATGCCGGCCGGCTCCAGCGCCTCGATCACGATCTGGTATTTCGAGGAGCCTGGATAGGTGGTGAGCTTGCCGGTGGCGATCACCTCGAGCCCCTCCTGGGGCTTGAAGCGCATGCGGCTATGCACGCCTTTCCAGATCACCGCCTCGATCTTGGCGCTGTCGTCCTTAAGCGCGAAATAGCAATGACCGGAGGAGTGCGGTCCGCGGAAGCCGGAGATCTCGCCGCGGACCCGGACATGGCCAAAGGCGTCCTCGACCGTCCGCTTCAGGGACAGCGAGAGCTCGGAGACGGTGAATTCGGGCGCGTTGAGCAATTGTTCCGCAGGCGGCATCGGCAAACGATTCGGCATTTTGGGGTCAGACCCGACGTTAAGGATTTTCGCGCCGCGGCGCCAATCCCGGGATTGATTGGAAGAGTACTCTGTAATATAGAGTTCTCTATTGGTTGATGAGTTTAGGGGATGAGCCATGGCGATCGGGCTGCTGCGCGGCGTTTTGACCGGCCTGAAATGGGCCTTGTGTGCGCTCGGCGGCGTGGCGCTGATCCTCGGCGCCATGATCGCAACGCCGTTGGAGCGGCCGCCTGTGATGCGATCGGTCTCGGATTCAGCCAAGGGCATCGACTGGTCCACTTTGCCACCGCTCGAACGCTTTCAGGCCCGCGATGGCACCTGGATCGGCTATCGCCATTATGCGCCGAAAGGCTCGGAGACGGGCCGCGGCGCGATCTTCATTCATGGCTCCTCCGGCTCCAGCGGCACCGTCAATCACGCGCTGACCCATGCGATCGCCGCGCGCGGGGTGGAGACCTGGGCGCTGGACATCCGCGGCCATGGCGGCTCCGGCACGCGCGGCGACATCGGCTATGTCGGCCAGCTCGAGGACGACCTCGTCGATTTCGTCGCTCATGTCCGCAGGAGCGCGCCCGATCTGCCGCTGACCCTGATCGGCCATTCCGCCGGCGCCGGTTTCTCACTGCGTGTCGCGGCCACGCCAATCATGCAGGACATGTTCGTCCGCACCGTGCTGCTCGCGCCCTATCTCGGCTATGACGCGCCGACCAACAAGCCGAAGGCCGGCGGCTGGGCCAACATCGATCTCCCGCGCTTCCTCGGCCTGACGGCATTGCGCAGGCTCGGCATCGATTGCTGCGCGCAGCTGCCGGTGCTCGCCTTGGCCGTGCCGCCGGCCTCGGCGAAGTACCTCGTCTCCACTTATTCGGACCGCCTGATGCGCAACTTCGGGACGCGCGGCTATCGCATCGATCTTCCGGCGACGACACGTCCGATCACGATCTTCGGCGCCGCCGAGGACGAGATGATGATCTCGGACAAATATGCCGAGGCCGTGCAGGCGATAAAGCCGTCGGTGGACGTCAAGGTGATCGAGGGCGTCAACCACATGGGCATCGTCACCAATCCGAAGGCGGTCTCGGTGATCGCCGAGGACGTCGCCACGCGCGGTGCAGCGGGGAGCTGACCATGATGGTGCATTTGACCCTCGCAGGTACGATCCATCTGGTGCTCGCGCTGCTCTGCAGCACCGTCGGGCTCATCCAGTTCCTGCGTCCCAAGCGCGGCGCCGGCCACCGTGCGCGCGGTTACTTCTACGTTTACGCCATGCTGGTCTCTGATGGCACGACCCTGCTGATCCACCGGTTCACAGGGCATTTCAACGTCTTCCATGTCGCGGCGATCGTGAATTTTGCCTGCATCGTGCTGGCGGTCGTTCCGCTGCTGCGCATGCCGAGGCCGTCGAACTGGAGATCCATCCACTACCACTTCATCGCTTGGTCCTATGTATCGCTGATGTCGGCCGCGGCAATCAACACAGCGTTGCGGCTGTTGCCGCTGACGATGCGGGAGCAGGCCGGCTTGACGGCACTGATCGTGTCGATCGCGACGATGACGATCGCCTATTTCGTGATCCGCAAGTACCGGCCTCCAGCGGATGTGGCGGCGCCATCCACCGGGTTGGCCGGGCAGGCTGGAGCGCCGTCATGATCGACAGCAAGCAGGCCGCGGACGCGATGGCGGATATCGACGACACCGTCCGCCGCGTGCGCCAGTCGCTGATCTATCAAGTGTCGAGCCTGGCGTTGTTGATGTGGGGCGTGCTGGCGTTCGTCGGCAACATCGCAGGCTGGTTCTGGCCGCGCTATGGACTCTATTTCTGGATCAGCATTTACGCGGTGTCGATCGTCGGCTTCCTTGCTATCGGCGCCTATAACCGGTCCCGAAGCCGCATTCGCGTGTTCGACGTCCGCTATCTGCTGACATTTCTGCTGATCGTCGCCTTCGGCATCTTCGTCTGCTATTTCGGCCATTTCACCCCGCGCCAGCAGACGGCGTTCTGGCCGATCTACATCATGCTGTTCTACATGATGGCGGGGGTGTGGTTCGGCTACGCCTTCCTCGCGATCGGCGCCACCATCATTGCGCTGACGCTGATCGGTTATGTCTACATCCCGGGCATATCCCTGTTGCTGTGGATGGCAGTCGTCAACGGCGGTGGGCTGACCCTCGGCGGCCTCTGGATGCGGCGGAGCTAGCAATGGCCGAGCTCGACGACGTCATCCATCAGCCACTGCGCCTGAAGATCATGGCCGCGCTGAACGCCCTGCCTGCGGGGGTGGGGCTGGAATTCGCTCGCCTGAAGAAGCTCACCGGCGCCACCGACGGCAATCTCGGTGCCCATATCGAGACGCTGGCCAAGGCGGGATATGTCTCGGTGGACAAAGCCTTCGTCGGCAAGAAGCCGCAGACCACGGTCACCGCGACCGCAACCGGCCGCGGCGCCTTCGCGCGGCATGTGGCGATTTTGCAGGAGATCATCGCGGGGAAGCAGGTCTGACTCTTACCCTCCCCTGGAGGGGGAGGGTCGATCGCGCGCAGCGCGAGCGGGGTGGGGTGATCTCTCCACTCGGACACTGTGCGAGGTGGGGAGACCGTCACCCCACCCCGTCTCACATTTCGCTTCGCTCAATGTGAGCCGACCCTCCCCCTCCAGGGGAGGGTAAGGCCACGCCGCGCCGAATGACGGGGAATGGGGAGCAAGAGCAAGCCCCCCTTGAGCCTCACCCCGATTCGTGCGACCTCCGCCCCCAGCAAAACCCCTCATCCTGAGCCCTCGATGCACATTCTCCTGCTCGGTTCCGGCGGCCGCGAACATGCCCTGGCGTGGAAGATCGCAGCCTCTCCCATGGTGACCAAATTCTGGTGCGCGCCCGGCAATGCCGGCATCGCGAAGGAGGCGGAATGCGCGGCGCTCGATATCGCCGACCATGCCGCGGTGATCGACTTCTGCAAGACAAACGCAGTGGAGCTCGTGGTGGTCGGGCCGGAGACGCCGCTGGCGGCCGGCATCGTCGACGATCTCGCCGCCGCCGGCATCAAGGCGTTCGGCCCGAGCAAGGTGGCGGCCCAGCTCGAAAGCTCCAAGGGCTTCACCAAGGCGCTCTGCACCGAGTTCGGCATTCCGACCGGCGCCTACAAGCGCTTTACCAACGCTAACGACGCGCTCGCTTACGTCCAGAGCCAGGGCGCGCCGATCGTGATCAAGGCCGATGGACTTGCCGCCGGCAAGGGCGTCGTGGTCGCCAAGACCGTGCGCGAGGCCGAGGACGCCATCGCCATGATGTTCGAGGGCGCCTTTGGCGAGGCCGGCACTGAAGTCGTGATCGAGGAGTTTCTGCCCGGCCGCGAGATCAGCTTCTTTGCGCTGTGCGACGGCGAGACCGCCATCCCGCTGGCGTCCGCCCAGGACCACAAGCGCGTGTTCGACCATGACGTCGGCCCGAACACCGGCGGCATGGGCGCCTATTCGCCGACGCCGCTGGTCACGCCCGCGATCCACGACGCGATCATGGCGAAGATCATCCTGCCGACGGTATCAGGCATGAAGCAGCGCGGCACGCCGTTCCGCGGCGTGCTCTATGCCGGCATCATGCTGACGACGCAGGGCCCGAAACTGTTCGAGTTCAACGTGCGCTTCGGCGATCCCGAGTGCCAGGTCCTGATGCTGCGCATGATGTCGGACATCGTGCCGGCCTTCCTTGCCGCCTGTGACGGCGAGTTGAAGCATTTCGATCTGCGCTGGTATCCGGAGTCCGCGCTCACCGTGGTGATGGCGGCGAAGGGCTATCCCGGCGACTACCAGAAGGGCACGCGCATCGGCGGGCTCGATGACGCCGCCAAGGTCGATACCGTCGAGATCTTCCACGCCGGCACCGTGGCAAAGGATGGCGCCATCCTCGCCAATGGCGGCCGCGTGCTCAATGTCTGCGCGCTGGGCAAGACCGTGACCGAGGCGCAAGGCCGTGCCTATCAGGCCATTGACCGCATCGACTGGCCGGAAGGCTTCTGCCGCCGCGACATCGGTTGGCAGGCGGTGGAAGCGGAGAAGGCCAGGACTTGACGTGTCATTCCGGACGGCGCGCCGAACGCGCCGATCCGGAATCTCGACATTTGCGCCACCGCGCCGCCATATCGACACGCCAGAAATATACAATTGGCTGTTGGGGTTAGTAGCCCCGCAAATAATACCGCTACTGTGCATGGGGTTGTTTTCGACATTTTTGTTTGTCGGGCCGGCTCCGGACACTGACCAATAAGGATGCAGAAAGATGTCCGATCTCGCCGACCTCTATCCGGGCTTTGCCGCCGAATGGATCGACACCTCCTTCGGCCGCATCTTCGCCCGCGTCGGCGGCAGCGGGCCGCCGCTGCTCCTGCTGCATGGCTTCTCCGAGACCCACGTGATGTGGCACCAGGTGGCGCCGCAGCTGGCCGATAGGTTCACGCTGATCATTGCCGACCTGCCGGGCTATGGCTGGTCCGACATGCCCGCGAGCGATGCGCTGCATATCCCCTACAGCAAGCGCGCCATGGCCAAGGCCATGGTCGAGGCGATGGAGCGCCTCGGCCACGTGCATTTCGCGCTCGCCGGCCACGACCGCGGCGGCCGCGTCTCCTACCGCCTCGCGCTCGATCATCCCGGCCGGCTGTCGCGCCTCGCCGTGCTCGATATCCTGCCGACCTACAATTACTGGGAGCGGATGAACCGCGCCTACGCGCTGAAGATCTATCACTGGACCTTCCTGGCGCAGCCCTATCCGCTGCCCGAGACCCTGATCGCCAGCAATGGCGAGTTCTTCCTGCGCTTCAAGATGGCGAGCCAGACCAAGTCGAAGACGTTGGAGGCGATCGACGAGCGCGCGCTCGAGCACTATCTCGCCCCGTTCCGCGATCCCGCCCGGGTGCATGCGATGTGCGAGGACTATCGCGCCGGCGCTTATTTCGACTACGACCTCGACAAGGCTGATTTCGAGGCCGGCAAGAAGATCACCGTTCCCATGCTGGCGTTGTGGGGCAATGCCGGCATCGCCCAGGCTGCCGCCACTCCGCTCGACACCTGGAAGGAATGGGCCACGGATGTCGTGGGCATGCCGGTGGATTCCGGCCACTTCCTCACCGAGGAGAACCCGGACGTCACCGCGAGCGCGTTGCGCGAGTTTTTCTCGGCTTGATCCTCATCGTCATTGCGAGGAGCTCTTGCGACGAAGCAATCCAGTCTGTCTCCGCGGAAAGACTCTGGATTGCTTCGCTACGCTCGCAATGACGAGGAGGGACCTACCGCCGTTCGCGAAAGAACTCCCGCAGCAGCCGCGCCGCCTCGCTCTCGCCGACGCCGGAATAGACCTCCGGCGCGTGATGGCAGGTCGGGGAAGCAAAGAACCGCACGCCGGACTCGACCGCGCCACCCTTGGGGTCGGCGGCGCCGTAATAGAGCCGTCTCACCCTTGCAAAGGAGATCGCGCCCGCACACATGGTGCAGGGCTCGAGCGTCACGTAGAGGTCGCAGTCGACGAGGCGCTCGCTGCCGATCTTCTTCGCCGCCTCGCGCAGCGCGATGATCTCGGCATGGGCCGTCGGGTCGTAGTCGGTCAGCGTCCGGTTCGCCGCGGTGGCGATGACCTCGTAATTGCGGACCACGACGCACCCGATCGGAACTTCGCCCGATTTTCCGGCATTTTCGGCCGTCTTAAGCGCCAAATCCATGAAAGAAGGGGCTTTCATGCCTCGTATCATCGCCAGAAACCTGCTACTAGCTCCGCCTTCAGCAAGAGTGGATACCGATTTTGCCTGAGCATGCGGCTCGGAACGAGCGCGCACAATGCTCATCGCGCCACCCCTAAGTGAGATTATTCATGCCCCGCGACAGCGACAAAGACAACGATTCCCGCGGCCGGCGTGATCGTGGCCCGTCCAAGGGCCGTACCGGCAAGCCCCGGGGACCGGACAAGAAATTCGTCAAGCGCGGCTTCGAGGGCAAGGGCGATCGCGACAGCCGCCCGCCCCGCGAGGGTCGTGAGGGCCGCCCGTTCCGCCGCCGCGAGGAGGGCGATGCGCCGCGCCGTGATTTCGGCGACCGTCCGCGCTTCAAGCGCGACGACCGCGGCGGAGAGGGCCGCGGCGAGCGCAGCTTCAAGTCGCGGGGTGATCGGCCGTTCAAGCCGCGCGGCGACCGTCCGAAGTTCGATCGTGATGAGCGCGCGCCGCGCGGTGAGCGTTCGGAGCGGCGGTTCGAGGACCGCAAGTTTTCGCGCGGCGACTCCGATCGGCCGCGCAAGGACTTTGGCCGCGACCGTGACTTCCGGGATAGCAAGCGCAGCTTTGGCGACCGTCCGAGGGATCGTGGCGAGCGAAGCGATTCAAAGCCGTGGCAGAGGCGCGACGATCGTCCACGCGGTGACCGGCCGCGCAAGAGCTTCGACAAGGATTTCGGCGGCCGTGATCGCGGCGATGAAAAGCCCTGGCGTCAGCGCGACGACCGTCGTGAAGGTGGCCGTGGCGACGATCGTCCGCGTTTCTCCCGGCGCCGCGACGAGGGCGATGATCGCCCGCGTTTCTCGCGCCCGCGCGAGGAGCGGTCCGGTGACGATCGTCCGCGCTTCAATCGCTCGCGCGAAAAGCGGCCGGAAGGCCGCATGGACTGGCAGGAGCATCCCCGCAGCGAGGGTCGCTTCCGCGATCGGCCGCGCCGCGACAACGAGGACGACAGCAGGATTTTCGAGAAGCGTCCCGCCTTCGGCGGCCGCGGCGCCTATCGCGATCGCGATTTCGAAGGGCGTCCGCGCCGTGAAGACGTGCCGAAGCCGAAGAAGGCCGGCGAGCGCATCGCAAAGGTGCTGGCGCGCGCGGGCCTCGCTTCGCGGCGCGATGCCGAGGAATTGGTTACGCAGGGCCGCGTCACTGTCAACGGCCGAGTGATCAACTCGCCGGCGCTCGACGTCACCCAGAACGACGTCGTCGCCGTCGACGGCAAGCCGTTGCCGCCGCGTGAGCGCACGCGGCTGTTCCTCTATCACAAGCCGCGCGGGTTGATGACGACGCATGACGACCCCGAGGGGCGTCCGACCGTGTTCGACAATCTTCCCGAAGGTCTGCCGCGCCTGATCAGCGTCGGCCGGCTCGACTTCAACACCGAAGGCTTGTTGCTGCTCACCAATGACGGCGGCCTCGCCCGCACGCTCGAGCTGCCGGACACCGGCTGGCTGCGCCGCTACCGCGTCCGCGCCCATGGCGACGTCACCCAGGCGCAGCTCGACGAGCTCAAGAACGGTATCGAGGTCGAAGGCGTCAAATACGGCCCGATCGAGGCGACGCTGGAGCGCGACCAGGGCGCCAATGTCTGGCTGGTGTTCGCGATCCGCGAGGGCAAGAACCGCGAGGTGCGCAATGTCTGCGCCCATCTCGGGCTCGAGGTGAACCGGCTGATCCGCGTCTCCTATGGCCCGTTCCAGCTCGGCGAGATCCCGGAAGGCCAGGTCGAAGAGATCAAGTCGCGGGTGCTGCGCGAGCAGCTCGGCGACAAGGTGATCGAGAAGTCGGGCGCCGAGTTCGACGTGCCCGCGAAATCCGCCGCGCGCGAGGGCGATGCGCCGAAGAAGCCGATGAAGCGCGCCGTGATCAACGACCGCAAGGGCCGCCGCGTGCTGGTGCAGCGTACCGGCAGCGAGGAGGCGCGCGAGCGCAACGAGCTGGAAGCGAGCGGCTATGGCCCGCCACGCCGTCCCAAGCGCGGCTATCACGGCAAGCGCGACCTGACGCCGCGGGAGGATTAATTTGCGCGTCGTCGGCGGTCGTCTGAAGGGGCGCAATCTTGCCTCACCGTCTTCGCGCGACATCCGCCCGACGGCGGACCGCCTGCGCGAGTCCGTGTTCAACATCCTCGTGCACGCCTATGACGATCCGATCGAGGACGCGCGCGTGCTCGACCTCTTCGCCGGCACCGGTGCGCTCGGCATCGAGGCGTCGTCACGCGGGGCGAAGTTTACGCTGTTCGTCGACAATGGGGCCGAAGCGCGAGCATTGCTGCGCAACAATGTCGAGTCGCTCGGCCTCGGCGGTGTGACCAAGGTCTATCGCCGCGATGCGACCGATCTGGGCCCCGCACATCCCGTCGAGCCGTTCTCGCTGGTGTTCCTCGATCCGCCCTATGGCAAGGGCTTTGCGGAGAAGGCGCTAGCGAGCTTGCGCGACGGCGGTTGGCTCACGCCGGGCGCACTGCTGGTGGTGGAAGAGGCGAAGGCCGCGCAGTTCGTGACGCCGGAAGGTTTCGAAGAATTGGAGCGGCGGGCTTATGACGACACGGAGTTCGTGTTTCTGAGGAAGCCGTAGTCTCGCTGCCGTAGGGTGGGCAAAGGCGCAAAGCGCCGTGCCCACCATCTTTTCCTGATCGCCAGAGAAATGGTGGGCACGCTTCGCTTTGTCCACCCTACGGCACCGTCACCTCCGCCCGAACAGCTTCTCCACATCGGTCAGCTTCAGCTCGACATAGGTCGGGCGGCCGTGATTGCACTGGCCGGAGTTCGGGGTGTCCTCCATCTCGCGGAGCAGGGCGTTCATCTCCTCCGGCCGCAGCCGGCGGCCGGCGCGGACCGAGCCATGGCAGGCCATGGTGGCGGCGACATGCATCAGGCGGCGCTCCAGCGGCAAGGCCTCGTCCCACTCGGCCATGTGCTCGGCGAGATCGCGGAGTAGCCCGCCTGCATTGGTCTTGCCCAGCAGCGACGGCGTCTCGCGCACCGCGACCGCGCCGGGGCCGAAGGACTCGATGGCGAGACCGAACGATGCCAGCTCCTCGCTGCGATCGAGCAGGCGCTCCACCGTGGCCTCGTCCATCTCGACGATCTCGGGGATCAGCAAGATCTGCCGCTGCACGCCGTTCGCCGCCAGCGAGGCCTTCAGCCGCTCATAGACGATGCGCTCGTGCGCGGCATGCTGGTCGACGATGATCAGGCCGTCGCGGGTTTGCGAGACGATGTAGGTCTCGTGGATCTGGGTGCGTGCCGCGCCGAGCGGGCGGTCGACGAGATCGCCGGCGGGCTGCGTCTCGATTCGCACATCCGCACTGGGCGCACCGACATCGAATGCGGCTTGCGCGCGCTCGGCGAAGGCGGGCGCTGCTGAACCTTCGAAGGACGGCAGCGTCCCAACCGGGACGGATGGCGATTGGCGCCAGTCCCAACTGGCAGACCGTTGCGGCGTGAAGGCGGGGCGGAACGAGGACAAGGCGGCACCGCCGCTGTTGGCCGCCGTGCGCCGTCCCTCGCGCGCAAGCCCTTCCTTCAATCCATGCACGATCAGCGCGCGCACGAGCCCCGCGTTACGGAAGCGCACCTCGGTCTTGGCCGGATGCACGTTGGCGTCGACCTCGCGTGGATCGAGCGTGACGAACAGCACCACCACCGGATGGCGGTCGCGCGGCAGATAGTCGGAATAGGCCGCGCGCACCGCGCCGAGGATCAGCTTGTCGCGCACCGGACGGCCGTTGACGAAGAGATATTGCCCGAGCGCGTTGGCTTTGGTCAGCGCAGGTGCGGCGGCATAGCCGGCGACCACGACGCCCTCGCGCTCGGCATGGACTTCGATGGCGTGGCTGCGAAACTCCGCGCTCAGGATATCGCCGAGCCGCGTCAGGCGCCCCGCGGCACCGGGCAGCGCCGCGGCCCAGGTCACCGGCGCGCGCTCCTCGCCCGCGAGCGTGAAGGCGATATCGGGCCGCGCCATCGCGAGGCGCCGGACCACTTCGCGAATGGCTTCCGCCTCGGTGCGGTCGGTCTTCAGAAACTTCAGCCGCGCGGGTGTCGCGTAGAAGAGATCGTTGACCTCGACCCGCGTGCCATGCGCCAGCGCCGCCGGCATGATCTCGGACTTCTCGCCGCCCTCGACAGTCAACGCCCAGGCGTGCGGCTCGCTGGCGTGCCGCGTTGTGATGGAGAGGCGCGCGACTGCCCCGATCGACGGCAGCGCCTCGCCGCGGAATCCGAGGGTGCGGATCTGGAGCAGGTCCTCATCGTCGAGCTTGGAGGTGGCGTGGCGCTCCACGGCGAGCGCGAGATCCTTCGCGGTCATGCCGCCGCCGTCGTCGGTGATGCCGATCCGCCGCCGCCCGCCACCGTCGGTGAAGACGTCGATCCGGCTCGCGCCGGCATCGATCGCGTTCTCGACGAGCTCCTTGACCACGCTCGCCGGACGTTCGACCACCTCGCCGGCGGCGATGCGGTTGACGACTTGCTCTGGAAGCTGGCGGACGGGCATGAACTCGATCTTGGGGCTCGAACGGGGATTCGCAGACGACGCTATTCTAGGCCGTGTTGCGTCAAAAGCATGGGCTGGGCAACACCGGAGTGGCGGGCTGGGGAAGAGGGCTCTCTATCACATTGAAGACATTGGGCGTTCGAGAAGATTCCGCAACCGGGATGGACGCGTCTCCGGCCACCGTCGTGATTGTGAGGTGCCGGGGAGCGGTGTAGCATCGTGAAAAAATGGCAACAGGACGGGAGGACGCCATGTGCCATCTCTTCGCGCACCAGCCCCAACGCGACTACGAATCCCAAACCCGTTCGTTAAGGATCGGCGGGCACTGCACCTCGATCCGGCTGGAAATGGCGTTCTGGGACACGCTGGAGGAGATCGCGGCCAAGGAGAGCATGAGCCTCGGCAAGTTCCTGACGACGCTCTACAACGAGGTGCTTGATCATCATGGCGAGGTCAACAATTTCGCCTCGCTGCTGCGCTGCTCGTGTCTGATCTACCGCTCCAGAAACGTTGCGACGGTTCAGGAATTCAAGGCCACAGTGGCGCCGATTCTCGACGCGGCGGAATAGTCGTTCCGACAAAAGTGTGTAGCCCGGATGGAGCGCAGCGCAATCCGGGATTCGAGCCACAGGTGAAAGCGGCCCCGGATTTCGCTGCGCTCCATCGGGGCTACGGAACTACGATACTCCCTCCGGCGTCATTGCGAGGAGCTCTTGCGACGAAGCAATCCGGACTGTCGCTGCAGAGAGACTCTGGATTGCTTCGCTGCGCTCGCAATGACGGCGAGGGCGCCCGGCATCAAATCTCCTTCTTCTGCATCGCCCCCGCAATGTAATCCGCCTGCCGGATGGCCAGCGCGACGATGGTCAGCGTCGGGTTGCAGGCCGCGCCGCTGGTGAACTGGCTGCCGTCGGAGACGAACAGGTTCTTGATGTCGTGGCTCTGGCCGAACTTATTGACCACGCCGTCCCGCGGTTTCTCGCTCATCCGGTTGGTGCCAAGATTGTGCGTGCTCGGATAGGGCGGCGTCGGATAGGTCACGGTGGCGCCGACGGCGTCGTAGACCGCAGCGCCTTGCTTGTAGGCATGGGCCCGCATTGCGACGTCGTTGGGATGATCGTCGAAATGCACGCTCGCGACCGGCTGTCCGAACTTGTCCTTCACGACAGGGTCGGGCGTGATGCGATTGGTTTCCTGCGGCATGTCCTCGCCGACCAGCCACATGCCGGCCATCCTGGGATAACGGTCGAGTGCTGAGGTGAACGGGCGGCCCCAGGCACCGGGATTGAGGAACGCCGCCATGAAGGGCAGGCCGATCGACAGCGTCTCCATCTCGTAGCCGCCGACGAATCCGCGCTTCGGATTGTTGGCGGCTTCATCACGGATGATGCCGGCCATGGTGGTGCCGCGATACATGTGCACCGACTTTTCGAACACGGCGTAGACGCTGCCGGTCATGTGACGCATGTAGTTGCGGCCGACCTGGCCGCTCGAGTTGGCGAGACCATCGGGGAACATGGTCGAGGCGCTGTTGAGCAGCAACCGCGGGCTTTCGATCGAATTGCCGGCCACCGCGACGATGCGCGCCTTCTGGCGCTGCATTGCGCCATTTTCGTCGGCGTAGACGACGCCGGTCAGCTTGCCGCTCGCATCGTGCTCGATCTTGACCACCATGCTGCCGGGGCGGACTTCGAGATTGCCGGTCGCCTCGCCCTTCGGGATCTCGGTGTAGAGCGTCGACCATTTCGCGCCGGATTTACAACCCTGGAAGCAGAAGCCGATCTGCTGGCAGGAGCCGCGCCCGTCGCGCGGCTGGCTGTTGATCGCCATGTTGCCGGTGTGCACGGTCTTGTAGCCGAGCTTTTTCGCGCCGGCCTCCAGCACCTTGAAGTTATTATTGCCGGGAAGCCCGGGAATGCCGTTGGTGCGGGTCACGCCCATCTTGTTCTCGGCCTTGGCGTACCACGGCTCCATCTCCGCGAGCGTGACCGGCCAGTCCAGCAGATTCGCACCGGGAATGTTGCCGTAGGTGCTCTTCACCCTGAACTCGTGCTCGTCGAAACGCAGCGAGGCGCCGGCCCAATGCACGGTGGAGCCGCCGACCGCCTTGACGATCCAGGCGGGGAGACCCGAAAAATCCTTGGCGACGCGCCATGTGCCTGACGTGGTGCGCGCATCGGTCCAGGCGAGCTGCGAGAAGCTCTCCCATTCGTCGTTGATGAAGTCGTGGTTCTCGATGCGGGGACCTGCCTCGAGAATGACGACCTTGACGCCTTTCTGCGCGAGCTCGTTGCCCAGCGTGCCGCCGCCGGCGCCGGAGCCGACGATCACCACAACGCTGGAGTCGTTCAGATCGAATTTTGCCATATGCGTTCTCCTGAACCGTTGGGTGACGTTAAGCCTTCGGCAGCCAGTCGATGTCGGCAAAGCCGCGGTTGATGTAGCCGCCATGCTCGGCCGAGGAGCCCTCGTAGCCGAACCGCGGCCAGACCTCTTTCTGGTTATAGAGCGAGACGACGAGGTCGCCGCGCACCTTCTGGAAGAACTCGCTCTGCTCGATCTCCTTCAGCAGCACCACGCGGTCGGCTTCCCAGGGCACCTCGGCGTAAGCCACCTTGTGGCGATCGCGCGCGTTCTGATCGAGCCGCGTGATGCCGTCGCTGATCAGCGATTTGACGGCGGGATCCTTGGCCGCCTTGCCATCCCACGGTTTGATCGCGGTGATGTAGTAGCTGTCGCCGAGCACATCGTGCGGATAGATGTCGCGCGCGACCTTCAGCAGTGTCTTCATTGTCGCGGGCGACAGCGCGCTCGCTTCATCTGCCCAGGCATTGTCGATGCTGACACCGACGCCGGTCGCGACGGCCGCAACCGGTACGACGGTTGCCGCGCCCTTGAGAAAGACGCGGCGGCTGTGCTTGCTTCGACGGTCGACTTCTCTCATGGCATGTCCTCCTTCAATTCTTGTGATTTGGATTATCGTGATTTGGTCAATTGAAACGGCCGCCCCGCTGGATCACCTCGATCTTGTAGCCATCGGGATCGTTGACGAAGAAGAAGCGCGCCAGCGTCCTGCCGTCGTGCTTGAAGTCGCGTAAGGGGCCCGGCGCGAGCTGCTCGCGCTCGAAGCGGGCATGTTCGGCGTCGAGGTCTTCGACCACGACGGCGAGATGGCCGTAGCCGTCGCCGAGCTGGTACGGCTCCTGGCGGTCGAAATTCACCGTCAGCTCGAGCTCGAAAGGTGAGGAGGGGGTGACGCAGATAGATCAGGGCGAAATCCGCGAATTTCAGATGGTCGGCGACCTCTAAGCCGAAGGCGCGTCGGTAGAAGTCGAGCGATCGCGCGTCGTCGCGCACGCGGATCATGGAATGGACGGGCTTTGCCATTCAATTCTGCTCCTTGAGATAAGTGATGATGGCGGCGCGCGTCTCCGGCTTCGCCTGCCGGTAGGCCATGACCACGCCGGGGACGACCGCTTGAGGATTGGCCAGCCAGGCGTCGAGCTTTGCCTCGTCCCAGGCGAAGTCAGCCTTCGCGAGATTCTCCGAGTAGCGAAAGCCATTGAGCTTGCCGGCGGGCCGGCCCACGATCTTGACCAGAGGCGGACCCTGCCGCATCGGCTCCGACAGGTTGGTGGTGTGGCACACCGCGCATTGCTGTTTGAAGAGTGTCGCGCCATCCAGCGGTCTTGCCGCCGGCAAGGGCATCTGCGCGTCGGCAACCCGCATCATCAGCACCATCGCGGTGCATAATGCCAGCACGACTGCGCGCATCGCCAAGAGCTCGCCCCATCCACTTCGAAGTCAGCGTGCGCAAACTCTAGGCGGCGCCAAAGATGCAGTGGTAGTAGCGGGCTGTTTCGCTGCAAGCGGGGGCTCGCGCGTGGCGTGTGTTCCGCGCTGCCGCATATGAGGAGCACAATTCCGCGAAACCGCCCAGAAATCCCTAAACGATGACCACACGACGCAGGTTGCATCACAGCCGCGCCGTTCAAACTCTCTTTGCGATGAACTGGTCCGGTGCAGGCGAGCGGCGCAGGGATGTTGCCGTGCCGTTCATCGCGAAAAAATCCAGGAGAAATGGATGAAGTTGGTGAAGACCTCTGCAATCGCATGCGCTCTCTCGGCCCTCATTGCGACGCCTGTTCTCGCGCAAGGTACGTCATCTGGCGTCAAGCCCGGAGGCACCGTGCAAAGCAAACCCATGCAGGGCGGCACGGTGGGCAGCGAGGATGATGATGTCGGCGCGCAGCAGGGGGCTGCCGGCGAGAAGGTCGGCGTGAAGTCGACCAAGGGTAAAGGTACCGCCGGAACCACTGGCAGCGCGACACGTAAGGGCACGGCCGACGATGCGGCTACGGGCGGTGCTGCGACCGGCAAGCGCTACTGACGCCAGCTTACGAACCGGCAAACCTTCGGTCGCTCTGCGACCGAAGGTTTTTGCTTGATCAATCGTCGAAGCGGCCGCCGCGTCCGGCCTTGATGTCGCTACGCCGCTTCTTGCCTTCGAGCCGGCGCTGCTTGGACGCGAAGGTCGGCCGTGTCGCGCGTCGTGGGATCGGGCGTACCATCGCCTCGCGCAACATTTCGACCAGCCGGTCGATGGCATCCTGCCGATTGCGCTCCTGGGTGCGGAAGCGCTGGGCGTGGATCACGATCACGCCGTCCTTGGTCATGCGCTGTCCGGCGATGCGGGCAAGCCGGATGGCGGCATCCTCCGGCAGGGTCAGCTTGCGCGTGTCGAAGCGCAGTTGCGCTGAAGTCGCGACCTTGTTGACGTTTTGTCCGCCAGGCCCGGAGGCGCGGACAAAGCCGATCTCGATGTCGTCCTCGTCGATGACGAGATCGCGGGATATCCGCAGCATGATGGCACCATTCGTGATGTCCGGACATATCGCGAACATCTACGTTCGGCAACGGTGCATCGTGGAAACGCAGATGGCCGGGACCCGGCTCCGCCATGGCTTCGCCGGACTTTGAGTGCTGGGCCGGCGAAGCCGGCGAGCGGCCATTCCAGGAGACGTTTTATCCGATCAGTTCGACTTCGTCGCCGGTACCGCCACCGGCTGCGCGGCGGCCTGGGGGGCGCGGCCGACGACGACGGTGAGGAGGCCCTCGCCCCACAGGCGCTTCGCGGCAGCCTTGGCGTCGTCCAGCGTCACCGCATCGACGATGGCGTTACGCTTCTCGATATAGTCGATCGGCAGCTTGTCCTGCTGATACTGCAACAGCGCCTGCGCCAGCTTGGAGGAGGTGTCGAGCGCCAGCATCTGCGAGCCCTTGAGGTAGGACTTGGCCTCATCGAGCTCCTTCTGTGTCGGGCCTTCCTCGGCGATGCGGCGGACCTCCTTCTCGATGGCGTCGATGGTGTCGCCGGCGCGGTCGGCGCGCGTGCCGGTATTGCCGGTGAACAGCGCCGAGTGCTCCATCCAGAGCAGCGATTCGTACACGGAATAGGCCAGCCCGCGCTTCTCGCGGACCTCGCGATAGAGCCGGGAGGACAATCCACCGCCGCCGAGGATGTGGTTGACGACGTAGGCGGCCATGAAGTTGGGATCGCTGCGCTTCACGCCGGGGCCACCGAAGGTGATCACGGTCTGCGGCACGTCGAGCGTCACGAAGGCGCGCTGCGGCGGCTTTGCGGCATCGACGTCGGGGACCGGCGTGAGGTTGGCCTTGGCGGGGAGGCTACCAAAGGTGTGGTCGAGCAGCTTGCCGAGCGTGGCCGGATCGACGTCGCCGACGACCGCGATCTTCAGCCCATCCTTGGCGAGCACGCGGCCGACATAATCCTTCAAGTCGGCGACCGTGATGGTCGGCACGCTGTTGAGGTTGCCGTTGGTCTGCCGGCCGTAGGGGTGATCGCCGAAGGCAACCTCGAGGAACTTGCGGCTCGCCAGCGAGGTCGGATTGGTGGTGTCGCGGCGCAGTCCCGAGATGACCTGCGAGCGGATGCGCTCGACGTCGGCCGTATCGAAATGCGGCGAGGTCAGCGCCATCCTGAGCAGATCGAAGGCCTCGTCCTTGTTGTCGCGCAACATGCGCAGGCTGCCGCGGAAGGTGTCGCGGGTGGCGTTGAAGGAGAGCTCGATGGCGCGGCGGTCGAGCCGTTCGTGGAAGGTCTTGGAGTCGAGATCGCCGGAGCCTTCGTCGAGGAGGTCGCCGACGAGGTTGGCGACGCCCGACTTGTCCTTGGGATCCTGGGCCGAGCCGCCGGCGAAGGAATACTCCATGGCGATCAGCGGCACGGTTGCGTCCTGCACGAACCAGGCTTCGATGCCGCCCGGAGAGGTCAAATGCTGGATCTTTGCGGCTGCATGCGACGGCGAGACCGCGGCCAGTGCGAGGGCCGCGCCGGTAACGAAGGACAGCGCGAAGTGACGCGCGCGAAGGAAGGGATAGGTCACGAACGCTTCTCCTCGCGCTTGGCGGTGGCGGTGTCCTTGATCAGATAGCCCGTCACCGAGCGCTTCTTCTCGAGCCATTTCTGCGCAACGGCGCGAACCTGCTCGGCAGTGACTGCGCGGATGCGGTCGGGCCAACTCCTGATGTCCTCGATCGATAGGCCCGTGGTCAGCGCGCCGCCATACCAGCGCGCCAGCACCGCCTGGTTGTCCTGGGCGTAGATCGCTTCCGCAATGAGCTGGGTCTTGACCCGCTCCAGATCCTCGGCGCGGATCGGGTTCTGCGCGACATTGGCGATGACGCCATCGACCGCCTGCTCGACCTCCGCAAAGCTGACGCCGGGTTTCGGTGCGGCCGAGATCGCGAACTGGGTCGGGTCGAGCGAGATGCTCGAATAGCTGGCGTTGGCGGAGACCGCGAGCGGCTTGTCGACGACGAGGGCGCGGTAGAGATAGGAATTGCTGCCGCTGCCCATCAGCTGCGCGAGCACGTCGAGGGCCGCGCTCTCGCCGGCCGCGGCCGTGGTCGCCGAGGGCACGAGATAATAGCGCCGCATGTTCGGCTGCTCGACCCGCGGGTCGGCCAGCGTGACTGTGCGCGGTGCGGCCGGCTCCGGCTCCTGCGGACGAATGCGCCGCGCCGGGATGGCGGGCTGCGCCGGGATGGCGGCGAAATTGCGCTCGACCAGCGGGCGGATTTCAGCGGCGTCGACGTCGCCGGCGATCACCAGGATCGCGTTGTTCGGCGCGTAGAAGCGGCGGTAGAAGGCGAGCGCATCTTCGCGATCGAGTTTCTCGATCTCCTGGTGCCAGCCGATCACCGGCCGGCCGTAAGGGTGGTTGAGATAGAGCGCGGCCATGATCTGCTCGTTCAGCCGCGCGTCCGGATTGTTGGCGACGCGCATGTTGTACTCTTCGAGCACGACGTCGCGCTCGGGCAGCACGTTCTCGTCCTTGAGGATGAGGCCGGTCATGCGATCGGCCTCGAACTCCATCATGATCGGCAACTGCTCGCGCGGAACGCGCTGGTAGTAGTTGGTGTAGTCGACCGAGGTCGAGGCGTTCTCGTTGCCACCGACGCGGAGCACGGTCTGCGAGAATTCGCCGACGGGATGCTTCGAGGTGCCCTTGAACATCAGGTGCTCGAGGAAATGCGCGAGGCCGGATTTGCCTGGCGTCTCGTCGGCCGAGCCGACCTTGTACCAGATCATCTCCGTGACCACGGGCGTGCGGTGATCCGGGATCACCACGACCTGCATGCCGTTGCTGAGCGTGAAGCTGGCGGGCGGGGCCGATGTTACCGTGGTCTGAGCGAGGGACGCGCCGGCCGTCAGGACACTCGTCGAAAGCAGCGCGGCAAGGAGGCAGGCAGCCGATCGGTAAGAGGACATCATGATCCCTAGTAAAAGGCCGAGATCCGGATGTCCGGCTCGGAAGCACGGCATGGTACACCGTGCGGCTGAGGCTTCGCGTCACGAAGCAGAGAACTCAACGCGGAGGCAAGTTACTGATAAGCAATTTTGGAACCGCGTCCGGCGTGCACGAGCCGCCGGCGCAGGGTGCGGTTCTGTCAGGATGTCGCGGCGCGACAGGAACGTTATTGTTCCTTCTCCTTGCCGGACATGATGTCGAAATAGGTCCGTCGCGACTTGTCAGGCCCGGCGCCATAGGCGTAGTTCGGCGACGGCGTCTGATACCCAGGCGGGGGCTCGACCAGCGATTGGCGCGGCGGCTCGCTAACGAATTTCTTTTCTTCGGAGCTGTTGCCGCCCTTCATCATGTTCCACAGACCACCGGTGTATCCGAGTTCGGCGGGGCTGAGCGACGGGTTGCCGTTGGCACCCGGCTGTATGGGATCATTGCTGGTGCGGGGGGCCGCGGCGACCTCACCCGCTTTCATCTCAGCAGGGGTCAGGGGCCGGGCGGCCTGCCAGTTCTCCGTCGCCTTGGTGGCTTTCTTGCGCGCGGCAATCGCTTCCTTGCGGCGCTTCTCGTCGGGGTCCTTCGGCCAGTTCGGCGCGTTCGTGGCCTGGGTAGCGGCCGGCGGCGGCAGGTCGAGCTTGGGCGGCACGACCAGCGGCGAACGCTCGCGGTACTCGATGCCGGGCTTCTCCATGCTCTTGGCGCCGAGGCCGGACATCAGATTGTCGATGAGCTTCTCTTCGAAGGTCATGTCGTCTTCCTCGTCGTCGTCCCCGGCGCGGGCGGCGCCAGTCGACATGACGAGACCGATGCCGAGCGCGACAGCGGACAATTTCAATGCCCGCCAGAACCCCCATTTGGGGTCTCGAACCATTGAAACGCTGGTCTTCGAGCTGCGCATCACCATACCTGTTCCAAATTGTGGCAGTTTGCCGCTCGCACGCGGCTTGACCCTTGCAAAAGCGGGTTCCACCTGCCGGTCGTATCGGCCGGGATCAGGGCGCTTTTGCGGCGGGTACCCCCAGGAAGGAATCATACAATAGCGCCGCCACCCCAGCAACGATGGCCACGTCGGCGAGGTTAAACACGTACCAATTATAGGTATGTCCGCCGATTTCGATGTGAAACAGGGCGAAATCCACCACCGCACCATAGGCCAGGCGGTCGATGCCATTGCCGATGGCGCCCCCGATGATCAAGCCCAGCGCGATGGTCGCGAGAAGGGTGTGGGAGCGGGCCATCCAGATCGCCAGCGCGACTACCGCGACAACTTTGACGGCCATCAGCGCGAGCTGCGCCGCTTGGCCGTCGTTCTGGAGCCAGCCGAAGCTGATGCCGATGTTCCACGCCAGCACCAGGTCGAAGAACGGTGTCACCCGCACCACGTCGCGATGAGCGAGGTCGAACACGTTCAGCAACCAAAGTTTGGAGGCCTGGTCGAGGACGAGTGTGACCAGGGCGGAGATGATGCCGGCGCGGAGCGGGGTCATGGGCAGACAGCCGCCGCAGTCTTTGCCGTCGTCGTCCTGGCGAAGGCCAGGACCCATAACCCCAGGCGGTGATTGTTTGAAAGACTCGTAGTCATCAGCCTTCGCTGCAATTAGCCGCGGTGGTAATGGGTCCTGGCCCCCGTGCGCAATTGCGCACTAGGCCAGGACGACGGTTGAAACTTAAACGCTGACCCCCAGCGCCTTCCATTCGCGCAGCGCCTGAGCGTCGCGCGGGGTGACGTCGGGGTATTCGGGGTCTTCGCCCACCGTCGGTGAGATCTTCCAGGAGCGGGCGCATTTGGTGCCGATCGCCTTCTCGACGACGACCGCGACGCCGGGCACGGCATCGAGACGGAACGCGGAAGCCGGCGCCTCGCCCTCACGCACCTCGTAGTTCGAGGTGATGCAGACTTCGGCGAGATCGACGTCGAACAGCGTCGCCAGCATGGCCCGGTCGGCGACATAGATCACCGGCGAGGCCTCCAGCGACGAGCCGATATTCTTGGCGGCGCGTTCGAGCTCGAGCGCGCCGGTGACGACGCGGCGCACGTTGCGGATCGTCTCCCACTTCGCCGCGAGCTTGTCGTCGCGCAAGCTTTCGAGATCGTTCGGAAACAGCGTCAGATGCACGGACGGCTCGGCGTCGGGCCGGTACATGCGCCAGCCTTCCTCCGCGGTGAAGCTGAGGATCGGCGCCAGCCATTTCAGGATCGAGGCGCACAACAGGTCGATGGTGGTCAGGGCGGCCTTGCGCGTCAGCGAAGAGGGCGGATCGCAATACAGCGTGTCCTTGCGGATGTCGAAATAGAACGCCGACAGCTCGCTGTTGAGGAAGGCGGACAGGATAGCGACCACCGTCTTGAAGTCGAATTCCCGATAGGCCTTGTCGATGGCGGCAGCGCGGATCGCGAGCTCGTGCAGCATCAGCCGCTCGAGCTCGGGCATGTCGGCAGGGGCGACCGCGTCGGCCGGCTTATAGTGATGCAGCGTGCCGAGCATCCAGCGCACGGTGTTGCGCAGCTTGCGATAGGTCTCGACGGTATTCTTCAGGATCTCGGGGCCGATGCGCTGGTCGTCGGTGTAGTCGCAGGACGCAACCCAAAGTCTCAGGATGTCGGCGCCGGATTCCTTGATGACGGCCTGCGGCTCGATGGTGTTGCCGAGCGACTTCGACATCTTGCGGCCGTCCTCGGCCTGGGTGAAGCCGTGGGTCAGCACGATGTCGTAAGGAGCCCGACCGCGCGTGCCGCAGCTCTCCAGCAGCGAGGAGTGGAACCAGCCACGATGCTGGTCCGAGCCTTCCAGATACATCACCGTGTCGGTGCCACCGTCGACCTTACGCTTGATGCCGGCGAGGCCTGGAAAATGCACGGGGTCTTCGAGCACGAACGCGTGCGTCGAGCCTGAATCGAACCAGACGTCGAGGATGTCGTCGACCTTCTGCCAGTCCTCGCTCGCGCGCGGGCCGAGAAAGCGCTCGCGCGCTCCCTTCGCATACCAGGCGTCCGCGCCTTCCTGCTCGAAAGCTTCCCCAATGCGCGTATTGACGGCCTCGTCCTGGAGGATCTCGGCGGAGCCGTCGCCCTTCTCGCGCACGAACACGGCAATCGGCACGCCCCAGGCGCGTTGGCGCGAGATCACCCAGTCCGGCCGGGCCTCGATCATGCCGTTGATGCGGTTCTCGCCCGACGGCGGCACCCATTGCGTCACCGAGATCGCGTGCAGCGCGCGCGCGCGGAGCGTGTCGCCGGACTTGGTCTTGCCGTCAGCGGCAACGTCCTTGTCCATCGCGATGAACCATTGCGGCGTGTTGCGGAAGATCACGGGCTTCTTGGAGCGCCAGGAGTGCGGATATTGATGCTTCAGCCGACCGCGCGCGAGCAGCATGCCTCTTTCGACGAGCGCCTTGATCACGGCCTCGTTGGCGTCACCCTTCTCGCCCTTGTCGTTGATGACGCGCTTGCCGGCAAAGCCCGGCGCATGATCGGTGTAGGCGCCGTTCTCATCGACGGTGTAGGGGATCGCCGTGTTGATGCCGCGCGCATCGAGATCGCGCGCCTGCGCCATCCACGCGTCAAAGTCCTCGCGGCCATGGCCGGGCGCCGTGTGCACGAAGCCGGTGCCGGTGTCATCCGTGACGTGATCACCGGGCAGCAGCGGGACGATGAAGTCGTAGCCGCCGGCGAGGCCCTTCAGCGGATGGGTGCATTCGATCGCGTCCATGGTGTCGCCGGGGACGTCGCGGACCTTCTCATAGGTCGTCACGCGCGCCTGCTTGAAGACTTCTACAGCGAGCGCGTCGGCGAGGATGAGGAGATCGCCGGTCTTGGCCCAATTGTCGGCGGGCGCGTCCGTCACCTTGTACAGGCCATAGGCGATCTTCGGCGAGAACGAGATGGCGCGGTTGCCGGGCAGAGTCCAGGGCGTGGTGGTCCAGATCACCACGCTTGCGGAGGCAAGCGCGCCGTGCGCGGGCGAGGTCACCGGGAATTTCACCCACACCGTATCGGAGGTGTAGTCCTCGTATTCGACCTCGGCTTCGGCCAGCGCGGTCTTCTCGACCACGCTCCACATCACCGGCTTGGAGCCGCGATAGAGCGTGCCGTTGGCGGCGAACTTCATCAGCTCGCGCGCGATCTGGGCTTCGGCCGGAAAGCTCATGGTGGCGTAGGGATGATCCCAATCGCCGATCACCCCCAAGCGTTTGAACTCCTCGCGCTGCACACCGAGCCAGTGCGTGGCATAGGCGCGACATTCCTTACGGAAATCGATCATCGCGGCACTGTCGCGGAAGTCGGGCTTCTGCTTGCCCTTCTTGCGATAGTGCTCTTCCTCGACCTTCCACTCGATCGGCAGGCCGTGGCAGTCCCAGCCCGGCACGTAGTTGGAATCGAAGCCGAGCATCTGCTGGCTCTTGGTGACGAGATCCTTCAGGATCTTGTTCAGCGCCGTGCCGATATGGATGTTGCCGTTGGCGTAGGGCGGGCCGTCATGCAGGACGAATTTGGCGCGACCCTTGGCGCTCTCGCGCAGCTTCTCGTAGAGGCCGATCTCGTACCAGCGCTTGAGGATCTCCGGCTCGCGCTGCGGCAGGCCGGCGCGCATCGGGAATTCGGTCTGCGGCAGGAACAGGGTTTTCGAATAGTCTTTGACTTCAGACTTTTGGGACTTCTGCGGCTTTTCGGACATGAGGCTGACTGGCTCGGAAGGGGCGCGGAAAACGGATAGCGATAAGGAATCGCGGGGGTGAAACGACAACATCCCGGTCTTGCGCCGAGCCGAAGGCTCAGGCGGAAGCCGGGCCGCTAATCGCTATGATGCGCCGCGCAAACATGGGCTCTCCATAGCAGCCGGGCGGGGGAAGCGCAAAGGTTCGGGTGGCCCGGTTTCCGGCTCAATCGATCGCGCCAAGCTTCGGAAACGCGTCCGGGGCGGCGGCCAGCATGGCGCGGGCGCGGGCGGAATCGTCGTCCATCTGGCGGATCAGGGCCTCCAGGCTGTCGAATTTCAGCTCTTCACGGATGAAGCCGACGAAGGCGCAGTCGAGCGCCTGCCCGTAGAGATCGCCCTTGAAGTCGAACAGGAAGATTTCCAGCAGCGGCGCGCCATTGTCGAAAGTCGGGCGGCGGCCGAAGCTTGCCACGCCGTCGAGGCGCTCGGCGCCGCGGCCGACCCGCACGGCGTAGATGCCGTGCTTCAGGCCGCAATTGGCGTCCAGACGGATGTTGGCGGTGGGATAGCCAAGGTCGCGGCCGCGCTTCTCACCGTGGATCACCTCGCCGGTGATGAACCAGGGGGCTCCCAGCATGCTGGTGGCTTCGTCCAGCTGGCCCTCGGCGAGGGCGATCCGGATCGCGCTGGAGGAGACCGGCCGCTCGTCGATATCGACATGGGGTTGCACGTCGACCTCGATGCCGAGCCGGGGCGCCTCGTTGACCAGCAGGCTCGGCGAGCCGACGCGACCTTTGCCGAAATGGAAGTCGTAACCGACGGCGATGCCGCTGACGCCGAGGCGTCCGATCAGGTCATGGTGAATGAAGTCTTGCGCGCTGGTTCCGGCGCGCGCCTTGTCGAAAGTCATGACCACGGCGCCGGCAAGCCCGGTGCCGGCCAAAAGCCGCAGCTTGGCCGGCTCGTCCGTCAAGCGGAATTGCGGGGTGTTGGGGCTGAAAAACCGTCGCGGATGCGGTTCGAAGGTCAATGCCAGCGCAGGGCGGCCATGCGCCCGGCCCATCTCCAGGGCGGCCGCGATCACGGCGCGGTGACCGAGATGAACGCCGTCGAAATTGCCCATGGCGACCACGGCGCCCCTCGGAATCGCAGAGTCCGGCGTGGTGTCGCGGATGACGGTAAAATGCGGAGCCATCAGGGGAATTCTCGAAGCGGCAGGACCGGTCGGGACCGTGGCTCGACCGGCCTGACGAAGTCAAGCGGGGGGAGCCGGGAGATTGAACACGATTTCAGTCCTTTGGAGGCGTCCGCAGTTAACGCGCTGTTTAACGCCTTGATGCTAGTCCTTGAGCGTGGAACTGCCGGGCTCCGGGCCTGGCAGATCCGATCGTAATATTCCTGGGTTTGCGTTGGGGGAGTCGAGATGGCGGTTGATTTGTCGATGCCGGTTCTGGTGGTGGACGACTACAGCACCATGATCCGTATCATCAGGAATCTGCTGAAGCAGCTTGGCTTCGAGAACATCGATGATGCCAGCGACGGTTCGGCGGCGCTGAACAAGATGCGCGGCAAGAAGTACGGGCTCGTGATCTCCGACTGGAACATGGAGCCGATGACGGGTTACGACCTCCTGCGTGAAGTGCGCGCGGATCCGAACCTCGCCACCACGCCTTTCATCATGATCACGGCCGAATCCAAGACCGAGAACGTGATCGCGGCCAAGAAGGCCGGCGTGAACAATTACATCGTCAAGCCGTTCAACGCGGCGACGCTGAAGACCAAGATCGAAGCGGTCTTCCCGGACATGGCGAGCGCGTAAGGGCGCCTGGCCTGAAAGCAGTCATCCATTGAGATCGTCATGCCCGGGCTTGTCCCGGGCATCCACGTTCTTGGACATGCGAAGGACGGCGTGGATGGCCGGGTCAAGCCCGGCCATGACGAGGTCTGGAGCCCTGCAATTCGTCCAAGCTCGCGTCGTGTCGTAGTACGCCATCACCACTTCAATTCGCGCATCAGCGCCTTCGGCGGATGGCCGAACAATTCCATCACGGATGCCGGGTCGAGCTGGTCGAGACCCTCGAACTCCTCGGCATGGATGCCGCGGGTGACGAACAGGCAGTCGATGCCGAACTCGCGCGCGCCGGTGAGATCGGTGCGGACGGAATCGCCGATCGCCAGGACCTTTTTGCGATCAATTTGGTGTCCCTGGCGTTCGCCGGCGAGCGCCATCGCGCGCTCATAGATCGGCCGATGCGGCTTGCCGTAGAAGATCACCTCGCCCCCGAGTTCGCGGTAGAGCTCGGCGATCGCGCCGGCGCAATAGATCAGCCGGTCGCCGCGTTCGACCACGATGTCGGGGTTGGCGCAGACCAGCGTCAGCTTGCGCTCGCGCGCCTTCAGCATCATGCCGCGATAGTCTTCCGCCGTCTCGGTCTCGTCGTCATAGAGGCCGGTGCAGACGATGTAATCGGCTTCCTCCAGCGGCGCGGTCGTTGCATCGAGGCCACGGTAGATCGAGTTGTCGCGCTCGGGGCCGAGCCAGAACATCTTGCGGCCGGGATGCTCGGCGACATAGAGCCGCGTCAGGTCGCCCGACGAGACGATCGCGTCATAGGTCTCGTCCGCGACACCGAGCTTGCGCAATTGCCGCTGCACGGAGTCGGCTGGGCGCGGTGCGTTGGTGATCAGGATCACCGTGCCGCCGCGGCTGCGATAGGTATGCAGCGCCTCGCAGGCCTCGGGGAAGGATTCGAGACCGTTATGGACCACGCCCCAGATGTCGCTGAGCACGACGTCAACGCCAGCCACGAGCTCGCGCAGGCTTTCGGCAAAATGCAAAGTGGTCATGATGCGCGCGGCCGATCAGATCCGGCGCGCGAGCGCCGCGTTGCCGGTGATGCGTTGTGGCGGCGGCGCTGAAGACGTCGCGCCTGAGCTGGGTGTGCCGGAGCCATTGGATCCCTGGATGTCCTGCGCCTGGTTCGGCGAGGCCCCGCCGGTAGCAGATGCCCCTTCCGGCCGCAATGGCCGGGGCGGTGCGAACAGAAAGCCCTGGCCGAACCGCACGTCATAATCGAGCAGGTCGACCACCGCGCGCTCGCCCTCGATCCGCTCGGCGATCAGGTCGATACCGAAGCGGCCGAGCAGGTCGGAGAGATCGGACGGATGGATGTCCGAGGTCGAGGCCTGCTTCGGATCGAGCAGCAGCGTGGCCGGCACCTTGATGAAGCGCACGCCGCGGTCGGCGAGCTCGCGCGGCTCGATGCGCAAATCCGTGACATGGTCGATCGAGAAGCGATAGCCGCGCTGGGCGAGCGCGGCGAGATTCTCGGTCTCGGCCGGACCGAGGTTGCGGAAGGTCGACTGCTTGAACTCCAGCACCAGCGAGGGTGCCAGCGCCCGGTTGGCTTCGAGGAAGTCGAGGCATTGCGCGAAGGTGGTGGAATTGCCGAGCGTGGAGGCCGCGACATTGCAGAACACGCCGACATCCTTGTTGCGCACCATCAGGCGCCGCAGCACCTGCACACAGCGCAGCATCACCATGTTGTCGATGCGCCCGATCAGCCCGGAGGCTTCCGCGATACTGATGAACTCCTCGGCGGCGATCAGCTGGTCGCGCTCGTCGCGCAGGCGTGTCACCGCCTCGTAGAACCGCACCTTGCGCTGCGGCAGCGTCACCATCGGCTGGAGGAAGATGTCGATGCGGTTCTCGTCGATCGCGTTGCGCAGCGTCGCCAGCAATTGGGTCTGGTTGCGGCCGTTGGCGACCTGGGTCGGGACCGCCTGTGCGGGCCGCGGCTGCGCTGCGGGAGGCGGGGGCGGCACGGGCAACGGTGACGGGGCAGCCGGCCGCTCGTCGATCGTCGCGATCAGATCGAGCGGCGCCACCGGATCCTGCTTCTCGACCGGGCTTGCGGCTGATACCGGAGCGCCGCCAGCCAGCAGGTCCTCATGCGCCGAGACGGTGGTGGCGAGCTGCCTGACCAGTCCGCCGAGCTCGTTGATCTCGCCGACCACCGACTGGATGCGGTCGGAGTTGGTCGAATTGGACGAGGCGATGCGTCCCTCGACCGCCGCGAGTCGGCGGCCGAACTCGGCCACCTGACGGGCGAGGTCGGCGGTGCCGCGCGAGAGGTCGGCGATCTGGCCGCCGACGTCGCTGCGGTCGCGCAGCCGCATCGACACCGCGTTGTAGAGGATCAGGAAGGTCAGCGCGGTCAGCGCCACGATCGCGGATTCGGTTCCGCTGATGCCGGCGACCGAATAGAGCATCAGCCCGAGCGAGGCCGCGACCAGAACCATGCAGATGGCGATAAAGATCGTCGAAATGCGAATCATGCCGCGCGTTACTTCTCAAGAGCTGACTGTCTTACCCGGGAAAACACGGGCCGCCGTCCGACCCGTCACGCCTCATGCTCCCCCAAGCAGCATGACCTTAACATCATTGTTGATTCGAGGGGATAGCAGCCTCCAGCACGCGCGTTCAGGACCGTCATGGCCTCAGGCCGGCGCGGCGGCGCCGACCGTATCGGCCGAGACGGCTTCGCGGCTGCCGAGCGGCTTCGGCCGCCCGGTGGTCGTGTCGCGCAGGGTCTGCCGTTCGATCTCCGAGTTCAGCTCGGCTCCGAACATGATGACGATCGCAGACACCCACATCCACATCATCAGGCCGATCGCCGCACCGAGCGAGCCGTAGGTCGCGTTGTAATTGGCGAATTCCGAGAGATACCAGGACAGCAGTGCCGAGCCGGCGATCCAGAGGATGGCCGCCGTCACCGCGCCGAGGCTCAGCCATTGCCAGCGCGGTGCATCGCGGCTGGGCGCGAAGCGGTAGAGGATGGCGAGCGCCACGAGCAGGATCAGGAACAGCAGCGGCCATCGTGCCAGCGCCACGATCAATTTGCTTTCAGGCGCCAGGCCGAGGTGATTGAGCGCGAGCGGGAGGGCGACGACGGCAGCAACCATCAGCAACAGCGCCATGATGCCGCCGACCGTGAAGGCCAGCGACACCATGTTCAGCCGGATGAAGCTGCGCTTCTCGCGCTCCTCATAGGCGACGTTGAGGGCGTCGAAGATCGCCTTGACGCCGGCATTGGCGCTCCAGATCGCAAGCACAAGGCCGAACAGGAAGGTGGCACCCAGCGCCGTATTGCCCTTCGACACCACACGCCCGACCTGCTCCTCGACGATCTGGAAGGTACCTTCGGGAAGCATCATCGCCAGCTTCTGGAGGTTATCGCTGATCGTGGAGGGATCGGCGAACAGCCCGTAGGACGAGACCAGCGCGGTCACGGCCGGAAAGATCGCGAGCAGCCCGAAGAACACGACGCCGCCCGCTGTGGCGAGCAGGCGATCCTCGTCGATGCGCTGATAGGTGCGCCAGAAGATATCCTTCCAGCCAGCCCAGGGGATCGTGAAAGGGCTCTTCGCGCGGCGGCCATGGCCGGGCTGTACGGCTGCGCGCGCCGGGTCGGTTTCCGGTGAATTCGCCTCTCCTTTGCGGTGGTCCTGCGAGGGCCCCGAGCGGACCAGGGCGGAGTCCTGGAAGTAGCGCTCGGCGGTGAGCACGAACACAGCCGTGGCCGCCACCAGCAACCAGCTGTCCATCTGCTCGGAGCGCCGTACCACCACTCACGCCTCCAGACTGTGCCTATGGCGCCGCCGGCGTGCGGCCGTAAGCCCGACCAGGCCGACGGCTGCGAGCATCAGGCCCAGTTGCACGGGACGGTTGGCGCGGTTCGGCCAGGCTTTGCTGCCATGACCGCGTTCGCCGGGCGCAAGCGGCACGAGGGGGATCGTCGTTGCGACCTCCTTCACGGCCTCCTTGACCGTTCCACGAGGAATCCGCGGGGTGGTGATCGCAACGCGCATGCGGCTGGCAAGCGGCACGACCGGCTTGGCCGGCCGCTTCATCATCGTCATGGCGATGCCGACGCAGACCGCCGCCAACACCAGCAGCACTGCACCGACAGCACCGAAACCCCAGAATTGCCCGTAGGTGATCTCAACCCAGCGATACAGGGCGGCCAGACCGACAAAGAAGGCCGCGATGACGAACAGCCCGGCCACCGCAAACAGGCCGGCTGCAACCGCGTAGGACGTCGCGCGTCCGGTGGCCTGGCTGGTGCGGTCGCGCAAGTACGATTGCGTGGCTCGCTTGAGATGGTTGAGCTTGAGCGCCACGCCGGCGCGCAGCAATTCGCCCGATGGCGCGAGCATGCGGACATCCTCCGAGAGCCACGAAATTCGTCGGGGGATGAACGTGGCGGAATTTGACTTGTTCCGAGGGAGCAGGCCCGCTGGAGAGGATCAGCCGAGATCGGCGGCTGCGATCCAGAACACTTCGGCCTCGGAGTCTTCGGTGTCCAGCCAGAGCAACGGCAGTTCCGGAAAGGCCTCGTCGACCAGCTCGCGACCGCGCCCGATCTCGCAGATCAACCCGCCATCCGGCGTCAGGTGATCGGGTGCCTCGCGCAGGATGCGGCGCACCACGTCGAGGCCGTCGGCGCCGCCGTCGAAGGCGAGTTTTGGTTCGGCCCGGCACTCCGGCGGCAGCGCGGCCATGCCTTCGGCATCGACATAGGGCGGATTGGTGATGATCAGGTCGTAGCGTGCATCGCCGAGCGGGGCGAACAGGTCGCCGCGATACAGGCTGATCCGGTCGTCGAGCCCGTATTCGCCGACATTCCGCGTGGCGACCTCGATCGCGCCCTTGGAGATGTCGACGGCATCGACCGCAGCATTCGGAAAATGATGCGCGGCGAGGATGGCGAGGCATCCCGATCCCGTGCAGAGATCGAGCACGCGCTCGACGGCCGTGGGATCGTCGATCAGCGATCCGGCAGCGCCGTCGCTGCCGAAATGCGAATCCAGCAGCTCGCCGATGAAGGAGCGCGGAACGATGACGCGCTCGTCGACATAGAAGGGAAGGCCGCGCATGTAGATCTTGTTGACGAGATAGGCGGCCGGTTTGCGCGTGGTGACGCGCCGATGGATGAGATCGAGGATGGTCTTGCCCTCGGCGACTGTGACGCGCGCGTTGGCAAAAATCTCGAACTGTTCGGGATTGAGATGCAGCGCCTCGCTGACCAGGAAGGCCGCCTCGGCAACCGGATCGGTCGTGCCGTGAGCAAAGGCGAGCTCGGCTTCGACAAAGCGGCTCACCGCATAGCGGACGAAATCGAGCAGCGTGAGAAGCTCACCCGGACCGACCTTCGCAAGTCTTGGCGCGGCGCGGCCGCGCGCGGTCTTTTTGGTTGCTCTTGCCATCAGGATCGGGTCCAGCGCGCGGCGGCTTCGTCGTCACGGGCCTGGGCCTCGACCCAGCCGGCGCCGGCTTCGCTCTCTTCCTTCTTCCAGAACGGCGCGCTCGTCTTGAGATAATCCATCAGGAACTCGGCCGCCTGGAACGCGGCCTGGCGGTGTTGCGAGGCAGTCAGCACCAGCACGATGTTCTGGCCGGGCATGAAGCGGCCGACACGGTGGATCACCGTGACGCCGTTCAGCGGCCAGCGCGAAATCGCCTCGTCGGCGTGACGCTTGATCTCTTCTTCCGCCATGCCCGGATAATGTTCGAGCGTGAGCGCTGCGATCTTCGCGCTGTCCTCGTCGGCTCGGCAGATGCCGGAGAAGCTCACGACCGCGCCGATGTCGGAAGGGCTCTTGGTCAGGATCGCGATCTCGCGCCCAATGTCGAAATCATCCTCCTGGATGCGGATGGTGACGGGGCAGGTGGTGACAGCGGAGGTCATGGCCTAGCCGCCGGTCATCGGCGGGAAGAACGCGATCTCGCGGGCGCCCGCGATCGCGGTGTCCTGCTTGACATGGGCATGATCGATCGCGGCGCGGATCACCTTCGGCTTCTCGAAGGCGTAGGCGTAGGCCTCGCTCCGACCGGACAGCCAGGCGATCAGCTCCTCGATGGTGCGCACCGTCGCGGGCGGCTCGATCATCTCCTCGGCCTTGCCGACGCGCTCGCGCACCCAGGCGAAATACTTCACCTTCATCCCTCGTCCTCCTTGATGAGGTGATGGATGCCGGCGCGGAAATAGTCGTAGCCGGTGTACATGGTGAGGATCGCCGAAGCCCACAGCAGCGCCAGTCCGATCATCGACACCACCGGCACCACCTCATCGCCCGCCGGGCCGGCGAGCAGGAAGCCGATGGCGACGAGCTGAACCGTGGTCTTCCATTTGGCGAGCTTGGTCACGGGCACGCTGACGCGCAGCGCGGCGAGATATTCGCGCAGGCCCGAGACCAGGATCTCGCGGCACAGGATCACGATGGCAGCCCACAGCGACCAGCCATGGATGATGCCGTCGGCGGCCAGCATCAGCAGGCACGAGGCGACCAGCAGCTTGTCGGCGATCGGATCGAGCATCCGGCCGAACGCCGATTGCTGATTCCAGATTCGCGCATAATAGCCATCGAGGTAATCCGTCACCGCGGCGCCGATGAAGATGGCCACCGCCACCCAGCGCAGCCACAGCGGCCCATCCACGATCGACTGCGCGTAAATGCATCCGACCACGACCGGGATCGCGGCGATCCGGCCGTAGGTCAGGATGTTGGGAAGGGACATCGAGCGCCTGGTTGCCCCTCGTGTCGTTGCGATGTTCATCCGTCCTACCAATACCGCTGGTGCCTGAACGTCAACCGTTCCGCTCCTCAAATGAGGCGCGGACGCAACGATCATATGACCGCGGTCCCCCTTTAGTTCATCCCGGCTGGGGATGGAAATACTCGAAAATCCTGCGGGCGCTCTCGGCGCTGACCCCCGGAACCTTGCCGAGATCGGCGATCGAGGCACGTTCGATCTCCTTCAGGGTTCCGAAATGATGCAGCAAGGCACGTTTGCGTGACGGGCCAATGCCCGGAATCTCCTGCAAACCGGCCTCGCGGATGTCCTTCTTGCGCAGCTTGCGGTGCGAGCCGATGACGAAGCGGTGGGCCTCGTCGCGCAGGCGCTGGATGAAATAGAGCACGGGATCGCGCGGCTCCAGCTTGATTGCCTCGCGCTCCGGCATGAACAGGGTCTCGCGGCCCGCATCCCGGTCCGGCCCCTTGGCGACCGACATCAGCGACACCTCGGTCAGGCCGAGATTTGCAAAGATCTCGCGGACGGCGTTGAGCTGGCCGCGGCCGCCGTCGATGATGACGAGGTCGGGCCATTGCGGGAAATCGTCGTCCTTCGCCTTGGTCACGCCCTCCTCAGGCGGATTGATCAGGCGCTTGAAGCGTCGCTCCAGCACCTCGCGCATCATGGCGTAGTCGTCGCCGGGCGTCAGCCCTTCCGACTTGATGTTGAACTTGCGGTACTGGTTCTTCACGAAACCATCCTGGCCGGCGACGATCATGGCGCCGACCGCGTTGGTGCCCTGGATGTGGCTGTTGTCGTAGACCTCGATGCGCTTGGGCACGTGCGGCAGGCTCAGCGTCGCGGCCATGGCCTCGAGCAAGCGGCTCTGCGTCGCGGTGTCCGCGAGCTTGCGGCCGAGCGCCTCGCGCGCATTGGTCAGCGCGTGGGTGACGAGCTCCTTCTTCTCGCCGCGCTTGGGCGCGGTGACCTCGACCTTGTGGCCGGCCTTGATCGACAGCGCGTTGGCGAGCAGCTCGCTCTCCTCGATCTCGTGCGAGAGCAGGATGTTCTTTGGCGGCGGCTTGTCGTCGTAGAACTGGGCGAGGAAGGAGCCGAGCACTTCCTCCGGGGTAAATGTCTTTTCCGCACGCGGAAAATAAGCGCGGTTGCCCCAATTCTGTCCGGTGCGGAAGAAGAACACCTCGACGCAGGAGAAGCCGCCCTCCTGGTGGATGGCGAACACGTCGGCTTCCTCGACCGTGCGCGGATTGATGCCCTGCTGCGACTGGATCGCCGAGAGCGCGGCGAGGCGGTCGCGGTAGAGCGCCGCGCGCTCGAATTCGAGCTCGCCGGAGGCCTTCTCCATCTCGCCAGCGAGCTCCTGCTTCACCGCATGGCTCTTGCCGGAGAGGAAGTCGGTCGCCTCGCGCACCAGCGTCGTATAGCCGGGAAAGTCGATCTCTCGGGTGCAGGGGCCGGCGCAGCGGCGGATCTGGTAGAGCAGGCAGGGCCGGGTGCGGCTCTCGAAGAAGGAATCGGTGCAGGAGCGGATCAGGAACGCGCGCTGAAGTGCGGTGATGGTGCGGTTCACGGCGCCCGCCGAGGCGAACGGGCCGAAATAGCGGCCGGGCCGCGTCTGCGCGCCGCGGTGCTTCAGGATCTGGGGCGCCCAATGGTCGCCGGTGATCAGGATGTAGGGAAACGACTTGTCGTCGCGCAGCTGCACGTTGAAGCGCGGCCGCAGCTGCTTGATGAGGTTGGCCTCCAGCAGCAGTGCTTCCGTCTCGGTGTTGGTCGAGACGATCTCCACGGTCACCGTGGCGGCGATCATGCGCAGGATGCGCGCCGGCTGCGGCGCACTCTGGCGCGCGTAATTGGACAGGCGCTTTTTGACGTTCTTGGCCTTGCCGACATAGAGCACGTCCGCGTTCGCATTGAGCATGCGATAGACGCCGGCCGAGGTGGGGGCGAGCCGGACAGCGCGCTCGATCGCCTCATGACCGGTCGCCAGCGGGCCCTCGCCGACCGCGCCGCTCTCTTCCAGGATATCCGGCAGCCGCGCCTCGTCCTCGTCGTCGCCGCTCGCGGTCGCGGGATCGAGGTCCGGTGGCGTCATTTCCGTGTCCCGGGGCGAGGCGTCCGGCGCGGTGACGCGCACCGGTTTGCGCGCGCGTGCCTCGTCCGGGTTGTCGGGGGAATCGTGAACCATGGTACGAATTTAGGCGCTGGGGTTGCCGATTTGAAGTTCCGGCAGTGGCGCGCGCACAGGGATGGCGGGCGCAGTTCCCGGTAACGCTTGCTTAAGCCTGTTAACAGCGCGGTAACCCGGCTTAACAGCCCTTTAACTTAGAACTCTCGATAAATCTTACGCGAAAAAGTGGTGGTTCCGTAACCATGCGGTCTGGCCTTGCGCGGCAGCGCAGGCATCGCGGTGGCGGCAGTTGCGTTGGAGTGTGTGATGAACGGGCTCGTTGTGGGCGCAGCCGCGTTGGTTGCAGCCGGCTGGACAGCTTCGGCAGGGGCCGCCGATCTCAATTACGGGCAGCGCGCGCCCTATACCGTCAATCAGCCGCTCAATGCGTATAGCTGGGCTGGTCCTTATCTGGGCGGCAACATCGGCTACGAATGGGGCTCGGTCGACAACAATCCCTCAAAGCCCTCCGGCTTCGTCGGCGGCGTGCAGGCCGGCTATAATTTCCAGAACGGCCCTTGGGTGTTCGGCGTGGAGGGCGACATCCAGGCCGCCGGTGCCGACGATACCTTCGCGCCGTGGAAGTTTTCCAATCCGTGGTTCGGCACCCTGCGCGGCCGCGCCGGCTATGCCTTCAGCAACGTGCTGTTCTACGGCACCGCTGGCCTCGCCTTCGGCGAGCTGCGCGCGCAGACCTTCGGCTGGACGGAGTCGCACACCACCGCCGGCTGGACCATCGGTGCCGGCGCGGAAGTCGGCCTTGCGCCGAACTGGAGCGCCAAGCTCGAATATCTCTACATCGACCTATCGACGAGTCAGTTCGCAATTACGGGCGTGTCAAACGGCTATAGCGCCAGCGTTGTCCGCGCAGGCGTGAACTATCACTTCTGATAGCTGAAGAAGAAAATACCGGACCAACCTCCCGGCCGCTCGCGGCCGGGATTTTTTTAAAGCCAGGCTCGCTAGGAGAGGATGACCAAATTGACCGCCTTCGGTCCCTTCCCCTTCTTGTCCGGTTCGACTTCGAACGTAATACGCTGTCCTTCGGCAAGGTCCTTCAGTCCCGCCCGCTCCACGGCGGTGATGTGAACGAAGACGTCGCGGCCGCCGTCGTCGGGCTTGATGAAGCCGTAGCCGCGCTCACCGTTGAAGAACTTGACCGTTCCCGTCATGGCCATCGGGAAACTCCCCCTCATTGCTCCTCCGCCGCGACGCAGACTCACGTCACGACATGACCGGACCTTACGAAGCCCGGGAGCTGGCCATCCTTGGGCGGACCTCATCGGCCCGGCCGGATCTTTCTTAGGCCTTCACTCCGCCGCAACCATTCGCGGAAGCGGAACGTAAAGCCAGTCACGGCAACAGCATAATACGGTTCTTCGCAGATTGACTACCGCTCCTGCATATTTTTCCCAAGAATGCCGGAGTGTTACGGCCTCGGCACCTCCAATCGGAATCTGGCAGCGCCGCCCTGGCCGAGCGGCATTTCGAGCTCCGGCAGGATCGTCTTGAGCTCGCCGTGCAGCGTGTAGGGCGGGTTGACGATCAGAAGACCGGCGGAGGTGAGGGCCGCACCATCGAGCTGCGGCGCCACACTGAATTCGAGGCGCAGGCATTTTCCGGGCGGCTTTGCTGCGGCTGCGAGCCGCGCCACCATTTGCGCCAGCGTATCGGTGGCGCGCCGGTTCTTGGCCGGATACCAGATTACGTAGATACCGGTCGGCCATTTCGCGAAAGCCGTCGCGACGGCCTCGCCAAGCCGCTCGAACTCGTCCTTGGCCTCGAAGGGCGGGTCGATCAGCACGAGGCCGCGCCGCTCCTTCGGTGGCACGAAGGCCGGCAGTGCCATCCAGCCGTCGAGATCGACCACCCGCGCCTGTTCGTCGCGGCGCAGCACGTCGATCAGCGCCTTGCGTGCCTTCGGCTCGAGCTCGCAGGCGACGAGGCGGTCCTGCGGCCTGAGCAGGCCGCGCGCGATCAGCGGCGAGCCCGGATAGGCCTTGAGCTCGCCCTTCGGATTGAAGGCGCGGACGATGTCGAGATAGGGCTTGGTCAGCGCCGCGGTCTCGTTCGACAGGCGCGCCTGCATCAGCCGTGCAATGCCGGTCAGCCACTCGCCGCCGCGGCGTGCCTCGTCGCTGCCGAGGTCGTAGAGACCGGCGCCGGCATGGGTGTCGATGACGCGGAACGCCGCCGGCTTGTCCTGCAAATAAGTGAGGATGCGCGCCAGCACGATGTGCTTGATGACATCGGCGAAGTTGCCGGCGTGGAAGGCGTGGCGGTAGTTCATGGGATCAGACTATGTTGTCTCGCGCGATCCCAACCCCTTGTCATTGCGAGCGCAGCGAAGCAATCCAGAATCTAACTCCGGAGGCAGTCTGAATTGCTTCGTCGCCAGCTCAAAATTGCTTCGCAATTTTGTCGCGGGCTCCTCGCAATGACCGGAACTATCCACCCCTGATCGGCGGCATCGTCACCTGGTCGCGGCGGCAGGCGCGGCGTTCGATCTCGTCGCAGGCGCGGAATTGCAGGTCCTTGCTGAGGCAGATGCGCACCTCGGAGAGCCGGGTCCGGTTGCAGGTGACCGAGATGGCGGCATCGCTGAGGCCGGGATTGGCCTTGATGAAGGCGTCCTCGATCTCCGCCGGCGCCACGGTCTTGGCCTGCGACAGATCGAGATATTCCGCCGGGATCTTGATCGCGGCGCGCGCCTTGCGGATCGTCTCGAAATAGCTGCGGCCCTCGAGCCCGGAGCAGGTGCCGTGCTTGTCCCATTCGTTGAAGATCAGGCCCGGCGCCGGCATCAGGTCGAGCATCGAGGAGACGATGCTGCGGTTCAGCCGCGGTGCCGGCCGCTGGCAATATTCGGGGAAGCCGTTTTCATATTGCGGCCACAGCCCATGCACCACGAAGGCGTAGGGGCGTCCGCTGCACTGCATCTGTGAGCGGCCGCCGCGCTCGGCCGCTTCCTCGCAGAAGGAGGGCGACCATGACAGCGATAGCACATAGAAATCGAACTCGCCCGGCGCGTTCTGCCGCTTGTCCTGAGCCTTTGCGTCACTGGCGAACGAGGCCAGCCCAGCGGCAAGGATCAGGGAAAGGGTCAGCGAGATCACCAGGCGGGAGAACGAATGCAATCTGGAATGAAACATGGCGACGCCCCTCAACTAGACTGTGCAACGAAGCCTAGCAGGCGATAAGAACATTTCAAGAACAAAATTCAGGCGACCGCCATTCAGCCGCCAGTTCGACCCGAATCAGGGCTTTGCGGCGCGGCAGGCCGGATTATAGGCCCAGTTGCGGTCGACGCCGACGACGCACCATTCGACGCCATTGCCGTAGCCGGCGAAGCCGCCATCCTCGATGATCGAGAAATGCACCTTGCGCACCTTGCCGTCATTGAGCAGGGCATCGCCGGTGCAATAGCGGCGCGGAATGTTGTCGGACTGCCAGGGACGGAACGCGGTCTCGCGAACGGCGGAGAAGCCGGTGATTTTCAGCGAGGAATTCCAGAACGAGCTTTCTTTTTCCCAGAACTGGGCGGCGATCGTCGGCAGCGCCTTGTCGCAATCGGCGACGGCGCCGTCGTAGCGCGGTCCGCTCAGCCAGAAATTCAGCTCCAGCGGATTGGCGGCTCTGGCCTCACCGAACGACAGCGCCCCGAACATGAGGCCGAGCACGGCGGCAAAGCGGAGCGATTTCAGGGAGGGGGCGCGCATGGTCAATCCGGACAGCTGGGTCTTGCGAAGGTCGGACGGTGCCGCGAAGGCCGGGGGAGGTCAAGTGCACCGCGGCAACACTTCGCCAGGAGTTGACCATATCGTCGCAGCCGACAGGGCTTCCGTTCTTTTCACTTCCAGTCCGGCACCGTAAACTGGGGGCAGCCAATTGGAGTGACGGGAATGCGAATCATTGCGGCCGCGGGCCTTCTTGCCTTGGGTATGATGGCGAGCCAGTCGGCGCGCGCCGATATCCTTCCAGTGCCGCCGTTCAAGGGCAACGACACCGGCGGCATCATCGCCTATTCGATGGCGACCCAGGCCGATGCGCGACAGGTCGCGGTCGATCACTGCGCGCGCTACGGCAAGGTCGTCAAATTCCTCGCGGTGCAGGCCTATGAGGGTGGCTACATCTCGTTCTCCTGCCGCTGGGTGCCCTATGGCGCTGCCGAGCAGCCGATCCGCACGCTGTACTGAGGCGTTGTCGTAACGCCCAAAACTCTCAAGCCGGGAGTCTTCCACATGACGCGCAAACTTGCTTTGCTCGGCTCGGTCGCTTGTCTCGTGCTGTCGGCAGGCGCAGCCGGCGCCGACGATCTGCCGATGCGCAAGGCCGGGCTATGGGAAATGAAGCTGGTCACGACCGGCTCGCCCGTGCCCGAGATGACCATGCAGCACTGCACTGACGAGACCGTCGATAAGGAGATGAGCAACAACGTCCCCCCGATGGCAAAGCAGATCTGCGCCAAGCAGGAGATTAAGAAAACGGCGACCGGCTATGTCAGCGATTCCGAATGCAGCGTCGCCGGCGTCAGCACGACCTCGCATGCCGAGATCTCAGGCGATTTCAATTCGGCCTACACCGTGAAGACCTCCTCGCACGCGCAAGGCGGCGTCGCCGGCGCAGCCGGCCGCGATAGCACCATGACGCTGCAAGCCAAATGGTTAGGGGCCTGCAAGCCGGATCAGAAGCCCGGCGACATCGTGATGCCCGGTGGCTTCAAGATGAACGTGCGCGATGTCGATAAGCTGAAGGCGCTGCTGCCGAAGTAGACGCGCTCACCGCGCAACCGGTGCGCTCCCTCGCCCCGTTCTTACGGGGAGAGGGTTGGGGTGAGGGGCCTCTCTCCGCGAACGAGATTTTTGTGAGATCTGTACCCCCTCACCCGAATTCGATGTGCGATCGAATTCGACCTCTCCCCGCAAGCGGGGAGAGGTGAAGAAGCCGCCTACACCGGAATCCTCACGCTCGCCCTCAATCCTCCCATCGGGCTGTCGCCGAGCGTGATGTCGCCGCCATGGGAGCGGGCGATGTCGCGGGCGATCGCAAGACCAAGACCGGTGCCGCCTTCGTCCTGATTGCGGGCGTTGTCCAGCCGCAGGAACGGCTTGAACACCTCCTCGCGCAAATGCGCGGGAATGCCAGGGCCGTCGTCGTCGACCGTGACGGTGAGATAACGGTGATCGCGCTGGCCGGTGATGGCGATGGCCTTGCCGTAGCGCGCGGCGTTGGTGACGAGGTTGGCGAGGCAGCGCTTGAACGAGGCCGGCTTCACCGTCACCACCGGCAGGCCGTGGAACGCCACGGTCGCAGTGTGGCCGTGGCGTTCGGCGTCACTGCGCAATTCTTCCAGGGCCTGGGCCATGTCGGTTGGCTGCGACTGCTCGCCGGAATCGCCGCGGGCAAAGGCCAGGTAATCCTCCAGCATCATCGACATCTCGTCGACGTCCTTGCGCATGCCCTCGAGCTCCGGACTGTCGCCGATCAGCGCCAGCTCGAGCTTGAAGCGTGTCAGGATGGTGCGCAGGTCGTGGCTGACGCCGGCGAGCATCGCGGTGCGCTGCTCCATCGTGCGCTCGATGCGCGATTTCATCTCGAGGAAGGCGACGGAGGCGCGCCGCACCTCGCGCGCGCCGCGCGGTCTGAAGTTCGGCGCCTCGCGGCCCTTGCCAAAGCTTTCGGCGGCGTCGGCGAGCCGCAGGATCGGCTTGATCTGGTTGCGCAGGAACAGCACGGCGACGATCAGCAGGATCGAGGACGTGCCGACCATCCAGAACAGGAAGATCTCCGAGTTCGAGGCATAGGCGGCGCTGCGCTGCGCGAACACGCGCATCACGGCATCGTCGAGCTGGATGCGGATCTCGACGAGGTTGGAGCGGCCGACGGTGTCGATCCAGAACGAACGCCCGATCTGGCGGCCGAGCTGCACCGACAGCGTCTGGTCGAGCAGCGAGAAGAACGGCTTCGGTCCCGGCGGCGGCATGTCGCCGGCGGGCAGGAAATCGACGACGAGGCCGAGCCGCTGCTGGGCGATGCGGCGGATCTGGTCGCGATCTTTGTCCTGCGGATAGCCCTTGTAGACGTCGATCAGCGCGGCGATGTCCTGCACCACTGCGGCCGACAGGCGGCGCGTCACTGTGTTCCAGTGCCGCTCCATGAACACGAAGGCGACGACCGATTGCAGGATCACCATCGGCACGATCATGATCAGCAGCGCGCGCGCATAGAGGCCGGTCGGCATCCAGCCCTTGAACGCGTTGCCCATCCAGCCATTGGCGGCGGAGACGCGGCCGGCGGCGCTCTTCAGAAGCGTCAGGCCGGTATCGATCGTGCTCATCGGTCGCGCTTCACTGCGGCTTAAGGCGAGGCCACCAGCCGGTAGCCGATGCCGCGTACCGCCTGGAGGAACAGTGGATTGGCGGGATCGGTCTCGATCTTGCGCCTGAGGCGATTGATCTGCACGTCGACGGCGCGCTCGTTGACGCTGCCATTGCCGGTGAGCGCGCTGCGCGGCACGGTCTCGCCCGGCGTCTCCGAGAGGATGCGCAGCATCTCGCGCTCGCGGTCGGTGAGATGGATGATCTCATCGCCCTGGCGCAGCTCACCGCGATCAAGATGGTAGACGTAGGGGCCGAAGGCGATCTTCTCCACCGCCGCGGCCTGAGGCGGCGGCGCGGCGCGCTTGAGGATGTTGTTGATGCGCAGCGCGAGCTCGCGCGGCTCGAACGGTTTGGCGACATAGTCATCGGCGCCGATTTGCAGGCCCTCGATGCGCGCTTCTGCCTCGTGCCGCGCCGTCAGCATCACGATCGGCACCGAGGACGAGGTGCGGATGAAACGGGCGAGCTCGAAGCCGGTCTCGCCGGGCATCATGACATCGAGGATCAACAGATCGAAATGCAGACCGATGAGCTTGGCGCGCGCATCGCTGGCACTGGCGGCGGTCGAAACGCGGTAGCCTTCGCTGGCGAGGAAGCGCGAGAGCAGATCGCGGATGCGGCGGTCGTCATCGACCAGCAGCAGATGCGGGGCATCGTCGGCGGGTTGCACCGGCGGGCGGGCGAGCGTGGCAGCGAGCGGCACGGTCACTCCTTGGCGTCTTGGTTGACGGAAGCGAAGATCGTCTCGAGCACCTTGTCCGGATCATCGCGGTCGATCATCGCGCGCAGGAAGCGCTTGACGGTCTCGGCATCCTGCGGACCCATCTCGGCGAGCGCCTTGGTGATCCGCGTGGTCTGGAGCCCGGCAAGCTTCTGCACCAGCGCTTCGCCCTTCGGCGTCGCGTAGAGCAGGCGCTGGCGACGGTCATTGTCGCCGGTCTTCTGCACGATGTAGCCCTCGTCGAGGAGCTGCTTGAGCACGCGACCGAGCGACTGTTTTGTGATGCGCAGGACGTCGAGGAGGTCGGCGACCTTGAGGCCGGGGTAGCGATAGACGAAGTGCATGACCCGGTGATGGGCTCGGCCGAAGCCGAAGGCTTCCAGCTCCTGGTCGGGATCGCCGACGAAATCGCGATAGGCGAAGAACAGCAGCTCGATGATATCCCAGCGCAAATTGCCTCCATCCCCTGCGGCCGGCCGAGGCTCGGCGGCATCTTGAGAAGGACTTACGAAATTTATGTCAGGCATATTGACGTATCTTGGGTTCAATGTTACAAAACGATCGACCCGCACGAAATTTTAGATCGTTTCGCGACGGGCAGCGTCGAAGCAGGGACGGCGGAAAGAGCCGGACAGGCGACGACGGGCGATCAGATCTACCGTGCGATTGTCGAGCGGCATTTCGGCAAAACATACTGGACTTCCGCCTTCGGCAAAAGCATGTCGTCGGCGACATGCTGGCCACGGGAAACCGGCCGTAACAAGGCTGGCGGTGGTCCAGACAGACACCTAATGAAGCCAGCCGGCCCCGAACAGGGGTAGGCCGGTGCCAGAACAGCGCCGATACCGGCAGCGGGAGCCAAGGACATGAGTATGACATTCGACATCCAGCCCGCATCCAATCCGACTCCCGAGAAGGACCGCATCGCCAAGCTGGTGGACCCCGGGTTCGGGCGGGTCTTCACCGATCACATGGCGATCGTCCGCTACAACCAGGCCAAGGGCGGCTGGTACGAGGCCAGAATCGAGGCGCGCGCCAACTTCCAGCTCGATCCGGCCGGCGCGGTCCTTCACTACGCCCAGGAAATTTTCGAGGGCCTCAAGGCCTACAAGCGCGACGACGGCGGCGTGAACCTGTTCCGCCCCGATGCCAATGCGCGGCGCTTCAAGGATTCGGCCGACCGCATGGCGATGGCGCAATTGCCCGAGGACGTCTTCATCGAGGCGGTCGAGCAGGTCGTGCGCATCGACCGCGCCTGGATGCCGGGCGGCGAGGGCAGTCTCTACTTGCGGCCCTTCATGATCGCGAGCGAGACCTTCCTCGGCGTCAAGCCGTCCTCCGAATACATCTTCGCGGTCATCGCCTCGCCGGTCGGCTCCTATTTCAAGGGCGGACCTGCGCCGGTGTCGATCTGGGTTTCGGAGAACTACACGCGCGCAGCCATCGGTGGCACCGGCGCGGTGAAGTGCGGCGGCAATTATGCCGCGAGCCTGCGCGCCCAGGCCGAAGCGATCCAGCATGGTTGCGATCAGGTGGTGTTCCTCGACGCGGTCGAGCGCCGCTACATCGAGGAGCTCGGCGGTATGAACGTGTTCTTCGTGTTCGACGACGGCTCGCTGTCGACGCCGCCGCTCGGCACCATTCTGCCCGGCATCACCCGCGACTCCATCATCACGCTCGCCCGCGATGCCGGAAAGACGGTGCGCGAGGAGCCCTACTCGCTCGACCAGTGGCGCAAGGACGCCGCAAGCGGCAGGTTGAAAGAAGCCTTTGCCTGCGGCACCGCGGCCGTGATCTCGCCGATCGGCAAGGTGCGCTCGGTCAGCGGCGATTTCGACATCAGCGGCGGCGCGGCCGGCCCGGTCGCCATGGGTCTGCGCAAGCAGCTCGTCGACATCCAGTACGGCCGCACCAACGATCCGCACAATTGGATCCGCAAGGTGTTTTGAGGCGGAGTACTCGGCTGCACTCTTCCTTCTCCCCTTGTGGGAGAAGGTGGCGCGCGAAGCGCGCCGGATGAGGGGTCTGCTTCCGCGGATAGAACCCCTCACCCGTCTCGCCGCTAGCGCGGCGAGCTACCCTCTCCCGCAAGGGGAGAGGGGAAAAGCCAGCGGTTGCCGCACCGCGCGTCGGCTGGTAAACGCCGCGGATGGCCGAGAAACCCAAAAAACCCCAGAAACTGAAGGCGCGCCTGCCGCGCGGGCTCGAGGATCGCGATCCCGCCGCGATCCGGGCGACGCGCGAGATGGTCGAGAAGATCCGCGCCGTCTATGAGCTCTATGGCTTCGAACCGGTGGAGACGCCGGCGATGGAATTCACCGACGCGCTCGGCAAATTCCTGCCCGACCAGGACCGTCCGAACGAGGGCGTGTTCTCGTTCCAGGACGACGACGAGCAGTGGATCAGCCTGCGCTACGATCTGACCGCGCCGCTCGCCCGCTATGTCGCGGAAAATTTCGACACGCTGCCAAAACCCTATCGCAGCTACCGCGCCGGCTACGTGTTTCGCAACGAGAAGCCCGGCCCCGGACGCTTCCGCCAGTTCATGCAGTTCGATGCCGACACGGTCGGCTCCGCGACGCCGGCGGCGGATGCCGAGATCTGCATGATGGCGGCGGACACGATGGAGGCGCTGGGCATTGCCCGCGGCTCCTATGTCGTGAAGGTGAACAACCGAAAAGTGCTCGACGGGGTTCTGGAAGCCATCGGGCTCGGCGGTGATGAGAACGCGGCACGCAGGCTGACCGTGCTGCGCGCGATCGACAAGCTCGACAAGTTTTCCGCCGACGAAGTGCGCAAGCTGCTTGGTCCCGGACGGTGGGACGGCGGCGAAGAAGGCAAGGGCGACTTCACGAAAGGCGCCAACCTGAGCGCGGCGGAGGCTGACGTTGTTCTCGCCATCACCAAGCCGCGCGACGATTGGAAAGAGGCAATTGCCGCGGCCGAAACCTACCTCGCCAAGAGCGAAGTCGGTCAGGCCGGCGTGAGCGAACTGGAAGAGATTGCCAAGCTGGTCTCGGCCTCGGGTTACGGGGCGGATCGCATCAAGATCGATCCCTCCGTCGTGCGCGGCCTCGAATATTACACCGGCCCCGTCTATGAGGTCGAACTCCTGCTCGACACCAAGGATGAAAAGGGCCGCCCGGTGCGCTTTGGCTCGGTCGGTGGTGGCGGTCGTTATGACGGGCTCGTCTCGCGCTTCCGCGGCGAGCCGGTGCCGGCGACCGGTTTCTCGATCGGCGTGTCTCGCTTGCAGGCCGCGCTGACGCTGCTCAGCAAGCTCGACACGCGGCCCGAGTTCGGCCCCGTCGTCGTCACCGTGTTCGATCGCGACCGCGTCGCCGACTATCAGAAGATGGTCGCATCCTTGCGCACCGCCGGCATCCGCGCCGAGCTCTATCTCGGCAATCCCAAGAACATGGGCAATCAGCTCAAATATGCCGATCGCCGCAACGCGCCCTGCGTCATCATCCAGGGCTCGGACGAAAAGGCGCGCGGCGAGGTGCAGATCAAGGATCTGATCGAAGGTGCCAAGGCCGCCGCCGCGATCGCCTCCAACCAGGAATGGCGCGAGAGCCGCCCGGCGCAGTTCTCGTGCAGCGAGGCCGATCTCGTCGCCAAGGTGCGCGAGGTCCTGGCGCGCCATGACGTGAGCTGGGGCTAGCCATTCGCTGACGCCGTCATGCCTGGGCTTGTCCCAGGCATCCACGTCTTGTTTGATGGCGGCCGTCAATGGCCGGTGTTCGGCCGCAAGGGAGAGAAAAATGCCTGAGATCACCATCAGCATGGCCGAAGGCCGCACCGACGAGCAGAAGGCCGGCATGATGCGCGACATCACCCAGGCGCTGGTGAAGAATCTCGGCGTCGACGCCGATGCCGTCGTCATCCAGATCAACGAAGCCCCGCTTCGCCATAAGATGAAGGGCGGCAAGACCTTCGTGGAGCGCGCGGCGGCTGCGAAGAAGTAAGCGACGCCGGGGCTCGTAGTGCAGCCGCAGCTACAATCACAACCGTCGTCCCGGCGAAGGCCGGGACCCATACTCCCAGGGAGAAGTTGCGGCGCGAGCTGGCAACTCTGAGTCTTCGCCAAACAACGTCCTGTGGTTATGGGTCCCGGATCAGCGCTCCGCTCCAGACAACGCTGCGCGTTGTCGAGAGCTTCGCTTGTCCGGGACGACAGCGGAGTTTGAGGCAGGATGGACGCACGCGACTTCATCACAATCGGCATGAGCGCCGAGCGCACGCTGGTGGTCCCGGTGGAGCGCACGGTCGGGCATTTCGTGCCCGGCATGCCTTTTGTTTACGCGACGCCGATGATGATCCTGGAGATGGAGATGACATCGGGCGATGCGATCCGCAGCGTGCTCCAGCCGGGCTGGGTCACCGTCGGCACCGAGGTCGACATCCGCCATCTCGCCGCCGCTCTCGTCGGTGCCACGGTGCGGACCACCGCAAAAGTGGTCGCGGTCGAGCGCCGCGTCATCCGCTTCGAGGTCGAGGCGTTCGAGGGCGCCCGCAAGCTCGGCGAGGGCCGCCACGCGCGCGGGCTCGTCAATGTCGAGATGTTCAACAAGCGGCTGGCGGCTGGCTCGACGCCGTAGGGTGGGCAAAGGCGCGATGCGCCGTGCCCACCATCTTTCCGGGACCGCGATGAAGTCGGTGGGCACGCTGTCGCTTTGCCCACCCTACGACACCTGCTTACTTCGCCAATTCCCTCGACCGCTGCGTCGCTGCCGCGATCGCGCGGATCATGAGGTCCCGCAGGCCGGGCTCGCCCATCAGCACGCCGAGGGCCGCAGCGGTCGTGCCGCCCGGCGAGGTGACGTTCTGGCGCAGCGTGCTGGACGCAAGCTCGGACTGGTGCAGCAGCTCGCCGGAGCCGGCGACGGTCTCGCGCGCGAGCCTGGTCGCCAGCGCCTCGGGCAATCCGGCCTCGACGCCGGCGCGCGCGAGCTCCTCGGCGAGCAGGAACACGTAGGCCGGGCCCGAGCCGGAGACGGCCGTCACCGCGTCCATCAGGCTCTCATCGTCGACCCATTCCACCGAGCCGGTGGCGCGCAGCAGTGCATCGGCCACCGCGCGCTGAGACGAGCTGACGTCTGGTGCCGCAACTGCGACGGTGATGCCGCGGCCGATCGCGGCCGGCGTGTTCGGCATCGCGCGCACCACGGCGCCGCCGCAGACGTCCTGAAGCGAGGCGATCGTGGTGCCGGCCATGATCGAGACCACCGACGTCTTGTTGGCAACAAAGGGTTTCAGCTTGGCGCCGGCCTCGCGGAACATCTGCGGCTTCACCGCGACGACCAGCGTCTCGATCCTGCCGGCGGTCGTCACGGCGGGATTGAGCGCAACGCCCTTGGCCGCAAGCGCGGCGATCTCGGGCGAGACCTGCGGATCGATCACCGCGACCCGGCGCGGATCGAGCCCGCCCGCCAGCCATCCGGTCAGCATCGCGCCGCCCATCTTGCCGGCGCCGGCGAGGAGGATGGTGCCGGTGATGTTTTGGAGGGTGTTGTTCGCCATCGCTGTTGCCAAATCCGTCGTCCTGGCGAAAGCCAGGACCCATTACCCCAAGTGGTTCTAGTGGATGGAGGGCAGGGCAACAAGCATCGCGAGCTACGGAAAGACCTCGCGGTATGGGTCCTGGAACGGCGCGACGACAGCGCTTCGCGCCGGCGTCGCTGGTCCAGGACGACGATGAGGGGAGAGCTCTGGCTCCCTCACGCCTGGTGGAGGCAGACGTACTTACGCCTCTCCCACCGTGTCGAACATCGCCGCGTCCATGGCTTGCGCGGTGGTCTTGCCGGCCCACACCACGAACTGGAATGCCGGGAAGTAGCGCTCGCAGGCGTGGATGGCGCCGGCGAGCATGGCTTCGCACTGCGCGGTCGAGGCGGTGAGACCGCCCGGCAGCACCAGCGCCTGGCGGTGCATGATCATGCCGGTGTTGGTCCAGAGGTCGAAATGGCCGACCCACAATTGCTCGTTGACCGCGGCGACGAGCCGCTGCACCTCGCCGCGCCGTGCGGGCGGAATCTTCATGTCGAAGGCGCAGGCCAGATGCAGCGCCTCGATCTCGCCCATCCAGGTGAAGGAGAGCTGGTAGTCGGTCCATTGTCCCTTCGAGACAATCGTGAGTTCGTCTTCGCCGGAGCGTTCGAACGGCCAGTTGTTGCTGGCAGCGATATCCTCGACCACCGCGAGCGGATGGTTCTTGGAATCGATAGTGCCTTCGAGCAGGGACATGCCGTCTCGACCTCTTGCCTTCTTGTTGTCTTTGATACGCACGCGGTTGGCCCGGCGCGCGCTCCCTTCACGTCGCTACGGCGATCCCTGGGGTCGCTCTCGCGATCCCCTCGGATCAACGCGGGCCTGTCGCGGATCAAGTGATGTGATTTGCGGAATCTGCGCAACGGGGTCCCGAGTCCGTCCACAAGCCAGGACTCCTTCGTCCACAGCTCATCTCCGCCACAATTCTTAACGGGGCGAGGCAAAACCGGACGAAGCAGAACAAACCGGAATCGGATTCGGGCGGCGGCCTTCAATCGCTAATTCCGTCCCGCGAGGGCCGCTCCCACCGCGACGGCATGGGACCATGCGATTTGCCCATGCGGAACGCGCTTGCCGCGACGGCTCCCCGGCGGCATATTTCGCCTCAGGCCGTTCATCCCGAACGGCCGATGTTCTCAGGGCGGGGTGAAAGTCCCCACCGGCGGTAAGGGCCGAAAGGCCCAAGCCCGCGAGCGCCTTCCCCCAGGTTCTGTCCTGAAAAGGATTTCACTGAAGGGAAGGGTCAGCAGATTCGGTGCAACTCCGAAGCCGACGGTCAAAGTCCGGATGAAAGAGAACGGTCGGTGGCAGACGCATCGCAAGATGCGGCTGTTTGTCGTTCCGTGTGCCCTGATTCTGGTCCTTAAACCGAGGAAAGCCATGAATCAGATGTTGCAAGATCCCCAAGTCCAAACCTCCAAAGTCGAAACTGAAGTCGCCCGACCGCCGGTTCCGCAGGATCCGGCGCCCGAACACCCGCGCTTCGCAAAGCCGCAGCGGGTGGCCTTCGTGCAGGCCCGCTGGCATCGCGATGTGGTCGAGGAGGCCCGCATCGCCTTCCTGAAGGAAGCAGAAGCGCGGCACCTTACCCATGTCGACGTGTTCGAGGTGCCTGGCTCGTTCGAGATCCCGCTGCACGCACAGGTCCTCGCCAAGACGCGGCGCTACACCGCGATCGTCGCGGCCGGCCTCGTCGTCGATGGCGGCATCTACCGCCATGAGTTCGTCGCCGACACCGTGATCAAGGCGCTGATGGACGTGCAGCTCCGCACCGAGGTGCCGGTGTTCTCGGCGGTGCTGACGCCGCAGCAATTCCACGAGACCGAGGTGCACTACGACTTCTTCCGCAAGCATTTTGCGATCAAGGGCGTGGAAGTGGCGGCCGCCTGCGCGGAGACATTGCTCGGCCTCGAACGCCTGCGCGGCCAGGTCGCGGCAGGGATCGCGGGGTAGTAAGGGGCGGAAGGACCGTGCACTCCCTCGCCGCGCTTGCGGGGAGAGGGTGGGGTGAGGGGGAGTCTCAGCGGGGACGGTGAGAGTTGGACTCGCGGAGAGTCCCGCAATCCGGCTTCTCCCCGCACGCGGGGAGAGGTGAAAAGGAAAGATCAGTCGAACAGGCTCGACACCGACTCTTCGGCCGCCGTGCGCGCGATCGCATCCGAGATCAGGCTGGCGATCGGCAGCATGCGGATGTTCGGCGCCTTGGTCACCGCATCGGTCGGCAGGATCGAGTCGGTGATCACCAGCTCCTTCAGCTTCGAGCCGGAGATGCGGGCGGCGGCGCCGCCGGAGAGCACGCCGTGGGTGATGTAGGCGTAGACGTCCTTGGCACCCTTGGCGATCAGCGCGTCGGCTGCGTTCACCAGCGTGCCGCCGGAATCGACGATGTCGTCGACGAGGATACAGGTGTGGCCGGCGACGTCACCGATCACGTTCATGACCTCGGACTCGCCCGGACGCTCGCGGCGCTTGTCGACGATGGCGAGCGGAGTGTTGATGCGTTTGGCAAGGCCACGCGCACGGGCCACGCCGCCGACGTCGGGCGAGATCACCATCACCTTTGAGAGGTCGAACTTCTCCTTGATGTCGCGCACCATCAGCGGGGCCGCGTAGAGATTGTCGGTCGGGATGTCGAAGAAGCCCTGGATCTGGCCGGCATGCAGGTCGAGCGTCATGACGCGGTCGACGCCGGCCTGCGTGATCAGATTGGCGACGAGCTTGGCCGAGATCGGCGTGCGCGAACCCGATTTGCGGTCCTGCCGGGCATAGCCGAAATAGGGCAGCACCGCGGTGATCCGGCGCGCCGAGGAGCGGCGCAGCGCGTCGGTGATGATCAGCAATTCCATCAGATGGTCGTTCGCCGGGAACGAGGTCGACTGGATGATGAACGCATCCGAGCCGCGGACGTTCTCCTGAATCTCGACGAAGATCTCCATGTCGGCGAAGCGCCGCACCACCGCCTTGGTCAGCGGCAGGTCGAGGCCTTGCGCAATGGCCTGGGCGAGAGCCGGATTGGAGTTGCCGGCGACGAGCTTGATGGAGCCGTTTTTGGCCGACATGGACGCTTCCTCCCGCGCTTTGCTGGATACGACGTTCAACATCCTACGAATACCCACTGGAAGCACGGTTTACGACGGGCGAGGAAATATCAGGCCGGAGGCTCAAATGGCAACCCGGGATGCTACGTTTTCCCTTCGAAAATCCCGAGTCGGGCCAACGGTTTGGCCGTAACTTGGGCCCGTGGTTTAGCGGGGGTTATTGCTCGGCATAGCCGAGCGCCGTGACCGGCATCTCGGCCGCCGGCGCCTCCCGGATCACGCCTGCCACCGCCGGTCCCCGCAGGTTCGGAGCATCCGGCGTTCCGTTGATCATGTTGGAAAGTCCGCTGAATCCGGCCTGGGCGATCTTGCGCAGCACGAGATCGTCGGCAGCCGCCCAAGGATCACGGGCAGCATCGCGGCCACCCTTCGCCGAGGTCGGTTCCTCGCCGGAGAGGCGCAGCGCCCGCTGCTGGTTGGCGTCGTAGACATCCCAGACCCAGGCGATCACGGTCTTGCCGCGCACGACCTGGGCGGAGAGGTAGCTGCGCACGCGATAGGCGGCCGTGCCCTCGCGGGAGACCACGGACAGGCTGCGCAGCTTGGATTCACTGTCGAGCACGCCGACCATGCGGTCGAACACCTGCGGCGGCGGCCCGTCGATCGATTCGAAGGCGACCGTTGCGCCGCTGCCGCCGCTCGGCGCCATCGCATAGGAATTGCTCGGCGCGTTGCCACCGGCGCAGCCGGCAAGCATGGTCGCGGCCGCCAGCAGCATGACCGCCAGCACGCGCGAGCCCGCGCGGCGCAAGATGGATGACGCTTCCCTCATTATGGAGGGCAGCGATATCGTTAAAATCGATTAAGGTCTAGGGCGGGCGAGCCACAAACACACTGTCATTCCGGGGCGCGCCACCTGGTGCGAGCCCGGAATCCATATCGCCGCCTGATCTGCCGCATGATGGATTCCGGGTTCTCGCTTCGCGAGCCCCGGAATGACGATCGTTAATGTTGCCGGTGTGTTCACGCTTCGAGCGCGATCGCGTGAATGTGCCGGCCGTAGTCCGGCTCCTTGCGATGAACCGAGCGGCGGTAGCTGAAGAAGCGTTCGTCGGCATAGGTATCGAGGCCGAGATCGTCGATCATCAGGATGCCGGCAGTCTCGAGCCGCTTGCGGATGAAGCCGGGGAGATCGAACATCGCGTGGCCCTCGCGCGCCGACGGGATGAAGAACATGGCGTTCTCCGCGTCGGCTTCGATGAAGCGCGCCACGAACTCGTTGCCGACCTCGTAACTTTCCTGCCGGATCAAGGGGCCGATCGCGGCGATGATGCCGCCGCGCGTAGCGCCGAGATTCTCCATCGCCGAGATCGTTGCTTCCAGCACGCCTGATAACGCGCCCTTCCAGCCGGCATGGGCGCCGCCGATCACGCGTGCATTGGGATCGACGAACAGCACCGGCCCGCAATCGGCGGTGGAGACGCCCAGCGCGATGCCGGGCGTCTTGGTGACGAGTGCGTCACCCTTCGGGCGCGGTCTGTTCGGCCACGGCATTTCGGCAATGAGCACGTCGGGCGAATGGATCTGGTGCAGGCTGAGGAAGCGTTCCGGCGCGACGCCGACATGCTCGGCCATGCGGCGGCGGTTCTCCGCGACGAGGGTCTGATCGTCGTTGGAGCCGAGCCCGCCGTTCAGTGCCGAATAGATGCCGCTGGAGACGCCGCCTTCGCGGGTGAAGAAGGCATGGCGCAGGCCGGGCACGGCCGACAGCAGCGACGAAGCAAGCGTCATGAGGCCTCTCCAGCCTGTTCGAGATCGCTGAGGCCGGCAAGGCCGGATAGCCGCGGCTCGGAGATGCCGAGCACCTTGAACATCGAGCCCATGCCGCTGCGCCCGGTATCGGTCAGGCGCTTGAGCGCCACTGAAATGTCGGTGGCGACTTCGGGCGTCGCCTTCTGCATCAGCGCCGCCGCGCGGGTGTCGATGCCGACGCGCTTGAGGAAGTCACCTTGCGTCACCGGCCCGTGCACGCGCGCGCCGACGTCCTCGGCCGCACGCGCCAGCGCCTGGAAGTCGACATGGGCGGTGACGTCGGCCTGGCCCGGCGCCTTCAAGGGATCGGTGAAGCTGTGACGCGCAATGGCCTGAAACGTATCGCCGGCATCGCTGCGCAAATGGCCATAGTCGATGATCAGCGCCGCGCCATCCTGGTCGCGCACGCGCGTCGCAAGCTTCATGATCTCGCCATCGGGCCGCCATTCGAACACGGCGCCGATGGGCGCGGCACGCACCAAGGGCGGCAGCAGCACGTCGAAGCGCGGCGTCGGCTCGGGCGCCGCGCCGAATTGAAGCTTGCCGTTGGGATCGATCTCGATCACGCGTTCGTGCCAGCCGTTCTCGTGCCGGACCATCTGATGGATCGGCAGAACGTCGAAATATTCATTGGCGAGGATGATGCTCGGGCCTTCCGGCACCTCGTCGATGCTGTCGTGCCAGGCGATGTTGCGCACGGCGGACAACGTCGCGCTCTGCCGGTCGCGCAGCACCGGATTGACCTCGACCATGTGGATATAGAGCGCCTGGTAGAGCGGCGGCAGCACGCGCAATGCGCGCAGCGCGTCCGCCATCATGGTGCCGCGGCCGGGGCCGAGCTCGATCAACCGCAAGAATTGCGGCGAGCCCATCTGCTTCCACACCGAGGCGGCCCACAGTCCCAAGAGCTCGCCGAACATCTGGCTGACCTCGGGCGCGGTGGTGAAGTCGCCCTCCCGCCCGAGCGGATCGCGCGAGACGTAATAGCCATAGCGCGGGTGCATCAGGCACAGTTCCATGTAGCGCCAGACCGGCATCGGCCCTGAGGATTTGATCAGCGCCTTGATCTCGTTGAGTAGCGGCGAGTCGGTCACGATCCATGTTCTCGAAATGAATTAACGAATGGCCTCGATAGGCTTCGGCGCGCCGCGCCGGATAGCCCATACAATAAGTATGGCGCCGACGATAAGCATCGGGATCGACAACAGCATGCCCATGGTTAATCCACCCCAGAGGAAGCCGAGCTGTGCGTCCGGTTCGCGGAAGTGTTCGCCGGCGATCCGGGTCAGACCATAGAACAGGATGAAGGCGCCGAGGATCATGCCAGGCCGCTTCAGGGCACCGAAGCGGATCATGATCGCGAGCACCGTGAACAGCAGGATGCCCTCCATGCCGGCCTCATAGAGCTGGCTCGGATGGCGCGGCAGCTGTGTGGGATCGTTCGGGAAGATCATCGCCCAAGGCAGGCTCGCATCGGTGGCGCGGCCCCACAATTCGCCATTGATGAAATTGGCGATGCGTCCGAGCAGCAGCCCGACCGGGGCGACCGCGGTGGTGATGTCGCCGAGCGACAGGATCGAGATGCCGCCTCGATAGGCAAACCACATCACCGCGACGACGCAGCCGAGGAAGCCGCCATGGAAGGACATCCCGCCCTCCCACAATTTGAAGATCGCAGCAGGATGCTCGATGAAGAAAGGCAGATTGTAGAACAGGACGTAGCCGGTACGGCCGCCGAGGATGATGCCGAGCGTGACCCAGAGGATGAAGTCGTCGATCTGGAGCAGCGAGATCGGTGCGGGTCCGCCCCACAGACGCTGGTTCTTCAGGAGCGAGCGCGCATAGAGCCAGCCGAACACGATGCCGCAGATATAGGCCAGCGCGTACCAGCGGATCGCGAACGGACCGATCTCGATCGCGATCGGCTTGAAGGCGGGGAAGTCGATGAGCAGGAAGGGCATCGCGCCTTTGCTTCTAGGGACTGATGGGCAAGCTGCGGCCCCGACGGAGCTGCGCCCCCTCTCCCGCTTGCGGGAGAGGGTTGGGGTGAGGGTGTTTCCGCGACGAAGACTCCCCAAGAGGAGAGAGCCCTCTCCCGCCTCGTCGATGCGATGCGACCTCCCCCGCCAGCGGGGGAGGTGAAGCGAGATCGCGTATAGACTGATCCATTCTGCTTACACGAGATTGCGGCGATAGAGCCCTAGCAGCCGCTGCTCGATCTGCCGGTCGATCATCTCTGGCGCCTTGTGATTCTTCTTATGCAGGGACCTTGAGTACGATTGCAAGGAAACCGGAGCATGACAAGGATACCCCGCTCGGCCCTTGAACCGTTCCCTTCGGATTGCCATTGTGTTTCGGAGAGTTCGCGCAAAGTTTATCGGAGGCAGCCATGACCCAGACCAGCAACCGGTTTTTCGACGAGATCGGCCGCCTGATGAATGACGCCGCCGGTGCCGCCCAAGGCGTCAAGCGCGAGTTCGACACGGTGATGCGGACGCAGGCGGAAAAATTCCTGCGCGACATGGATCTGGTCAAGCGCGAGGAGTTCGAGGCGGTCAAGGACATGGCCCGCCTCGCCCGCGAGGAGAACGAGGCGCTGAAGGCAAGGATCGCCGCGCTGGAGGCCAAGCTCGGCGGCACGCCGACGTAAGGCACTCTTTTTTACCCTCCCCCCTCCAGGGCCCTCCAGGGGAGGGTGGGAACTCGGGCCGGCAGCCCATTCTCCTTGTCATTTCCGCATCTTCCGGGTAAAAGCCCGCCACGTCCGCGGCCCCCGCACCCCTGGAGGCTTGCTGCGGACTATGCCATGGGCCGCGCTGCGGCCCATTAACTTTTGCAAAAACAAGGACTTAACGACATGGCGACGACCGTCAAGGAATTGAAGGCGACCGCACGTCCGAAGAGCGGCAAGGGGGCCGCCCGGGCTGAGCGTCGCGCCGGCAGAGTGCCCGGAGTGATCTACGGCAACAACCAGCCCCCGGTGACGATCTCGATCGAAGATCGCGACTTGCGCCAGCGCATCCTCGCCGGCCGGTTCCTGACCACGCTGGTCGACATCGACCTCGAGGGCAAGAAGCACCGCGTGATTCCGCGCGACTATCACCTCGATCCGGTCAGGGACTTCCCGATCCATGTCGACTTCATGCGGCTCGGCGAAGGCGCCACCATCCGCATCAGCGTGCCCTTGCACGTGGTGAAGGCGGAAGGCTCGCCCGGCGTGAAGCGCGGCGGCACCGTCAACATCGTCGCCCACGCGATCGACCTCGAATGCGGTGTCGAGAGCATTCCGCAATACATCGAGGCCGATGTCGGCTCGCTCGAAATCGGTCACTCCCTGCATCTGTCGGACATCAAGCTGCCGGCCGGTGTGAAGGCGATGACCCGCGAGGACGCGACCCTCGTCACCATCGTCCCGCCGTCGGGCTACGCCGAAGAGCAGAAGGCGGCGGCTGCGGCTGCGGCGGGTGGTGCGGCTCCGGCCGCGGGTGCTGCTGCTCCGGCGGCTGCTCCGGCTGCGGGCGCTGCTGCTCCGGCTGCGGCTGCCAAGGCTCCGGCCGGCGGCGACAAGAAGAAGTAATCTCTCAAAGCTGGCGCGCGGTCCTTGATCGCGCGCCGAGCGAGGGGCGCGCCGCGTCATGCGACTCTTTGTTGGGCTCGGCAATCCCGGCGCGAAATACGCACGTAACCGGCACAATATCGGCTTCATGGCCGTCGACGAGATCGCGCGACGTCATGGCTTTGCGCCGTGGCGCCGCCGCTTTCAGGGCGAGACCTCGGAAGGTGCGCTCGGCACAGAGCGCGTCATCCTGCTCAAGCCCATGACCTACATGAACGAGTCCGGCCGCGCCGTGCAGGAGGCGGCAGGCTTCTTCAAGATCGCTCTGGGCGACGTCACCGTGTTCCATGACGAGCTCGAGCTGCCGCCGGGCAAGGTGCGGGTGAAGATCGGCGGCGGCATCGCCGGGCACAACGGCCTGCGGTCGATCTCAGCCCACATCGGCAACGACTATCGCCGGGTGCGGCTCGGCATCGGTCATCCCGGCATCAAGGACCTGGTGCATGGCCACGTGCTGTCGGACTTCGCCAAGGCCGACAACGAATGGGTGGCGACGCTGTGCGACGCGGTTGCCGAGCACGCGGCGCTGATCGCCAAGGGCACGGACGCGACCTTCGCCAACAGGGTGCATCTCGCCATGCAGGCGAAGGGATTTTTGACCAAGGACGAGAACGGCAAGGAATAACGCTCGTGGGATTCAAATGCGGGATTGTCGGGTTGCCCAATGTCGGCAAATCGACCTTGTTCAATGCGCTGACCGAGACGGCCGCGGCGCAGGCCGCGAACTATCCGTTCTGCACGATCGAGCCGAATGTCGGCGAAGTCGCCGTGCCCGATCCGCGGCAGGAGAAGCTCGCGGCCATCGCCAAGTCGGGGCAGATCATCCCGACGCGATTGACCTTCGTCGACATCGCCGGCCTCGTGCGCGGCGCCTCCAAGGGCGAAGGCCTCGGCAACCAGTTCCTGGCCAACATCCGCGAGGTCGACGCGATCGCGCATGTCGTGCGCTGCTTTGAGGATTCCGACGTTACCCATGTCGAGGGCAAGATCGCGCCGCTCGCCGACATCGAGACCATCGAGACCGAGCTGATGCTCGCCGACCTCGACAGCCTCGAGAAACGCGTCGACAACCTCTCCAAGAAAGCCAAAGGCAACGACAAGGACGCCAAGGAGCAGCTCGACCTCGTCAACCGCACCTTGGTGCTGCTGCGCGAAGGCAAGCCCGCCCGCCTCGTCGAGCGCAAGGCCGAGGAGGAGCGCGCCTTCTCCATGCTGGGGCTGCTCTCATCAAAGCCCGTGCTCTACGTCTGCAACGTCGAGGAAGGCTCGGCCGCAACAGGCAATTCGTTCTCCAAGGCCGTGCAGGAGCAGGCCGCCAAGGAAGGCGCCGTCGCCGTCGTCATCTCCGCCAAGATCGAGTCGGAGATCGCGACCATCTCGCGTGAAGAACGCGCTGACTTCCTGGAGACGCTGGGTCTCGAAGAAGCCGGTCTCGACCGCCTGATCCGCGCCGGCTACACGCTGCTCGACCTCATCACCTATTTTACGGTGGGGCCGAAGGAAGCGCGCGCCTGGACCATCCATCGCGGCACCAAGGCGCCGGCGGCGGCCGGCGTGATCCACACCGACTTCGAGAAGGGTTTCATTCGCGCCGAGACCATCGCGTATGACGACTACGTCGCCCTCGGCGGCGAAGCTGGCGCCCGCGACGCCGGCAAGCTGCGGCTCGAAGGCAAGGAATACGTCGTCGCCGACGGCGACGTGATGCATTTCAGGTTTAATACGTAAGATCTCGATAGATTCGGAGGGTGGGTTAGCCATCGACTGCGCGAAGCGCAGTCGATGGCGTAACCCACCATGCTTCCGCGTTTGCCGAACGAAGTTGGTGGGTTACGCCTTCGGCTAACCCACCCTACGGCACCTGCGCCGTCCTCACCGCGTCCCGCTGCCCTGGTCCCTGATCGCGCCGAGATGCTCGTTGATGCGGAAGACAATCAGGATCAGCTCGGCGAGGATGCGCGAGAACACCACGCCGACGACGACGCTCGCAATCGACGACAGCAGCACCAGGAAGCCGCCGAACGGACTGATCGCCATCGCAGCCAAGCCGGAGAAGATGCCGGAGAGGCCGAACAGGCAGATCAGCGCGATCACCAGCCAGTAGAAGGTCTTGATGATCGTCGGTGTGATGAAGCGGTCCCATTGAAACAGGTCGCTGAATGAAAACATCGCTCTCCCCAGGGCAAAGCGGCCTTGCCAAATTGGGCCTTGCTCAATGATCCTGACCCCCGGTTGATCCGACTCAAGACCAACCCCGCTGCGCCGAATGTAGCACGAGCCATGCGGGCCCGCGGGTTGAGATTGCCGTAAAGTGCGGCCACAATCTGTCATTTCCACGAACCAATCCCAAGATGACCCTGACCTTCGAAGATTTCCCGCCCGGGCGGTTCGGAACGTTCGGCCCGCGCCATGTCACACGCGACGAGATTTTGGCCTTTGCCGCCGAGTTCGATCCGCAGCCGATGCACCTCGATGAAGAGGCGGCGGCGAGAAGCATGCTGCGCGGCCTGTCCGGCTCGGGCTGGCACCTCTGTTCGCTGATGATGCGGATGATGGCCGACGGTTTTATCACGCGCGCCGCTTCGCTCGGCTCGCCCGGCGTCGACGAGGTGCGCTGGTTGTCTCCGCTCCGGCCCGGCGACGACCTCATGCTCGACGTCGATGTCGTGGAGGCGCGCACGTCGAAGAGCCGTCCGGAGCTCGGCATCGTCAAGTTCAAATGCACCGCGCGCAACGCGGCGGGGCAGGCCCTCGCCGAGATGACCTCGCCGATCCTGATCAAGCGGCGCGAGGGAGCGCTCTGATGCGGTTCTTCGAGGACATCGAGATCGGCCAGCGCCGCGAGATCGGCACCTATACGTTCACGGTGGAGTCGATCAAGACCTTCGCCGCGAAGTTCGACCCGCAGCGCTTTCACCTCGACGAAGAGGAAGGCAAGAACTCGCTATTCGGCGGGCTCGCCGCCTCCGGTTGGCATGTCGGCTCCGCCTGCATGAGCCTGCTTGTCGCCGACGGCCAGCGCCTGGCGCGTGAGGCCACCTCGCGCGGCGAGGAGGTTGCGGTCTGGGGCCCGTCGCCGGGCTTTCGCGACCTGCGCTGGATCAGGCCGGTGCTCGCCGGCGACACCGTCAGTTACGTCAGCATCGTCATCGACAAGCGCAGCTCCGCCTCGCGCCCCGGCTGGGGCATTTTGACGGCCCGCACCACCGGCACCAACCAGCGCGGCGAGGAGGTTTACTCGATCACCGCCACCGCCTTCGTGCCGATGCGGAAGGGTGGTTAGACCTGTTCCAAGATGAACGGTCCAATTGAGTGCGCGAGTGTTGCCCGCGCGCTATGGACGCGATTCCAGGCGGCTGCCATAAGCCTGCGCAACATGGTTACCGCGAAGCAGTTTGGCGGAACCACCGAGTTGCTAACTAATTATGAACCTGTCGCTGTCTATTTGAAACGAATTGGGCAGAGACAGGGGACGAGGACCATGGCAGATCGCGGCGCACTCAAATTTGTCGGATTCATCTTCGCGACTGCGACGCTGGCCGTGATGCTGGTCGCCGGCATGGTGGTGAAGGGTTATGCCGATGGCGGCTACACCCTGGAAGCCTCGACCGTGGAAGCCGCCCGGTAAGGGTTCGTAGAATTGTCGGGGCCGCGTCAGGCCCCGTGTCAGCGGCTGTAGACGAACGCCAGCACCGCGATCGCAACCGCCAGCAATCCGACAAAGCGCAGCATGATCGTGCCGAGCTGATTGGACGCGGGCCGCAGTGATATAGGGTCCGTGTTGTCGGGCCGAATGCTTTCCATGACATGTCCCCCCGGCCCGGACGAAAGGCTGCGGGCGCTTGGCATTCGTCGCTGGGGAGGGGTGGAGGGTTCAAACTGCACTCTCCTGTCCCGGACGCGCTGCAGCGTGCAACGCTGCCGCGCAGAGCCGGGACCCATCACGCCGCGCATTCATCCGAACGATGGGCCCCGGTTCTGCGGCGCGTCACTGCGTGCCGCACCGCGCCCGGGGCACGAGACCCCTCAAATCAAAACCGCCGCGCTCCCTTTCGGGAACGCGGCGGCCGGTGATGCTTGTGCTTGCGATCAGCTGTTGCGCAGGCCGTCGGCGGCGCGCTTCCACTGCGCGACGTTGTCGGCGATCATGCGGGTCGACTTCATCGCGGCCTGGCTGAGCTGGGCGTAGCCGGAGATCTCGCGCTGGACGCGCTGGCCTTCGGCATGGAGCAGGTCGCGCAGGCTCTCGAGCTCGGAGATCAAATTCTCGATCTCGGCCAGCGAGGTTCCGGCCACGCGCTGGATCAGCGAGTTGACGTTGTTGACGGTGGCTTCGGCGCTCGCGTCGAGCGGCGGCGCGTCGGTCGTGGCCGCCGGCCGGCGCAGATAGGCGATGTCGTTGCGGACGAAATCACGGATGCCGGCCTCGACCTCGGTCACGGCGGCGAGGTTGTTGTCGACGGTCTCGGTCTCGGTGGTTTCGGTCTTTTCCGGACGGATGGCGTTCATCGTTATTCCCCTTTTCGCGTTTGAGCGCGGCGCGAGTGTCCCCGCACGACGACGTCTGTTTGGGCGACTAGGACGCCCGATTTTGACCGCAAATGGGCCGAGATGCGGCAAGGGCGGACCATTCGGGGGTTTTGCCGTGGCGTATGGTTAGGAGAGTGTGAATGGCTGCGGTTCGAGCAGTCGTCGCTCCCTCGCCCCGCTCTTGCGGGGAGAGGCGAAAGAGCTACCAGCTCTTCTTGAACCCGGCCGTCAGGCTCTTGTTGAGCGCGCCTTGCGAGGTCTCGCCGACCGAGCCGGAGACGGTGACGTTGTCGAACAGCTTTTGCTCGGCGCCGAACTTGCGCAGCCATTTGTCGTCGGTGGTCGACAGCGTCTGGCCGGCGGTGATGCTGGTTCCGGTGTCAGTGAGGGTGATCTTGGCCGACTGGTCGGTCTCGTAATTTCGCGTGATGTGGCCGCCGATGCCGGGGACAGCCGTCGTGCCTTGCTGGTTGACGCTGTAGCCGTTCTGGAGCGTCAGCGACGTGTCGCCCGACAGCGGCACCGACTTGGTCAGCGACGCCCCGATCTTGCTCTGTTCAGTGCCGGGATCGACCCGGGCCTCCACCGCGGTCTTGTCCCAGATCGAGCCCGCGCCCGGCGCGGTCGCGGCGGCCCAGGCGCTGCCGGAGGATTGCGGCAGGCTGCCGCCATTGGTGGCCTTCTGCGCCAGCAACTCGGACATCGTCCGCGGCTCGCGCGTCACCGTCATGTCGGCGCCGATCCGCGTATCCCAGAACGAGAACACGGATTGCTTCACCTTCACCGCCGAGGAGCCGTTCGCATTGGGGTTCGACGACCAGTCGAGGCCATCCTTGGCCGCGGCCTGGGCGCGCTTCTTGGCGGCCATGGGGTCAATGCCGGTGCCGGCATCGACCGCGAGCTGGCTCCAGTCGAGCTTGTCGACGTCGATGCCCTTGAGCACATCGGGGTCGTTGACGTCGGGGGCCTTCGTCGCCGCAGTCTCAGCCTCGTCGTCAGGCGCGGCCGCTGTGGGCGGAATGATCTGCGCCGAGACCGTTAACACCGAGCCCAAGATGAAGGCGGCCGCCAGCAACGGCAGCCTGGTCCAGCCAAACCCTGTCGAGAATTCCATCGTCCTGCCCGCGAACCCCAGCGCATGCTTTTCGATAATATATATCGGCCTTCGGCCATGCGCCAATTCCGCGCGAAACATGCTGATCCATCGTCGCGAAATTGTGACGGCTCGCCTCGAATGGCGAACCAACGGGCCGCGCGAAAAGCGCGCGCCCGACGACGAGCTTCTAACACGGCCGCATCCGGCGGGGCTGGAGGCCAGGGCGTCATGTGAGTGTCGTCATCGGTCCCGAATAGCGGGACCCGTTGGCGTCCCCCTCAGCCGGCGCGGCTCATCTTCGGCAGATGAATGGCGCGGCCGAGTGCCTGCTCGACCAGGTCGAATGTGTCGATCAGCACCCGCATGCTGACGAGCTTGCCCGCCCTGAACTGGGCGAACTGCGCGACGCGCAAGCTGATCGGCTTATTGGAATCGAGCGCCGTCAGCGAGTAGCGCAGCATCGAGGCGGCGGAATCGACGCCGAGCATGATGCTCTCGCGATCGAAGCGGCGAACATGGAAATTGTCGGCGAGCTGGCGGATGACGTCGAGCACGGCGTCCTTGCCTTGCCGTGCGCCGAGGAACGGAAACATGTCGATCGGACCGTACAGCGCCCACGCGATATCCTCGTCGATCAGGGCCTCGAGGTCGCTGAAATGCCGGTCGTTGATCGCGCGGTGCAACGCGCGCGAGAAACGCCAGAGGCTGTGCTCTGTCATTTGGGGCAGTCCTGAAAGCTGGCTTGCAAAAAAACGGAAAACAACCCCATGCACAGTAAAGGTGCCGAGGCTCAACTCGTTCGTGTACGAATAACTACGGGATTTCGGTCAAAACGCAATTCACGTTTTCGCAATGCACCATTGAACGCGGTTTGTGAGATTTACAACAGAGTCCGGTAATTTCCCGGTTCTGAGCGCAGGCCTTATGGAACCGAAGGCCCGCGTTCACCCCGGTGTCGTCCTGGCGCAGGCCAGGACCCATATCCACCGGCCTCCGCAATGGGCAGGGTGGTGGTTGACCGCGTGCCGGCACACCGGCAGCCGGGGTAATGGGTCCTGGCCTTCGCCAGGACGACGCCATGGAGATGGTGGGCAGCGGGAGACCGCCGGCCCCCTTACATCCCGTCCGCCCGCGCGAGACGCCCGCTTTGGCGGGCTCCTCAGGATGAGGGCGGAGTGTGCGGCAGCAGTTTCAACGGCCCCGATGCCAATTAGCCTCATCCTGAGGAGACCGCGGAGCGGTCGTCTCGAAGGACGAGGCGCTTGCTCAGGCGGCTCCAAGAGATCACATGCGATAGCCATGCCCCGCAAGCGGGGCGAGGCAAAGGGCCCGCCGCGCCGCGTGACCCATCTCACATCACCACTTTGACACCGCAGCTAACGTCATCCCCATGTCATCAGGGAGACGTGCCATGGCCACCATCGCCGCCGCCAGAAAGTCCCGCCTGCACAACGCGCTCGAAGGCCTCGCGCTGGCCGCAATCCTCCAGAGCTTCCCGACCTTCGCCGCCGCCGCCTTCCTGCTCAAGCTCGCCGGCAACCACGACCTCGTCGGCGACCCCGGCGTCGCCATCTTCGTCGCCATCGCCTCGCTCGCCCACGCGCTGCTCGCGGTGACCCTTGGCCCAAGCTTCCCGGCCTTCTTCAAGACCGTCTACGAGCCAAAATTCTTCGAGGCCCATCTGTCGCTGTCCGACAAGATCACCGCCTGGCGCACCCAGCCCGTCGCCTCGCTCCAGCTCGTGACCATCATGCTGCTGCTGTCGGTGATGGCCGTGGTGACGGCGAGCGTGGGGTAATCTCTCCTCGTCATTCCGGGGCGCCGCAAAGCGGCGAGCCCGGAATCCATAGCCACCACTCGCGCGGATGCGCCTACCTCTTCTTCCACCCGCCCCGTCGCCCCGGCGCCCCGCCCGTCGACTTCGGCGCCGGCCCGAACTCCGGACCCGACTGCCGCGAGTCCGTCGGCTGGATGATCCGGCTGGTGCTGCCGAACGGCTTTGACGGCAGTGTCGGGCTCGCGCGGTAGGGCAGCGATTCCGGGCCGTGCATCTCGTCGAGATGCGGCTTGTGCACGCGTGAGCCCTTGCCGCCGCCGGCCTTGAGCGCTGTTGCGGCGCTCTTGTTCTTCATCGCGCTGACCGGGAGGTTGGCAGCGTCGCCGTATTTCTTCGCTCCGGCGTAGGCGCCGGCCTTGCCCTGCACGGCGCGCTGCTTGGCGGTGGGATCGTCGACCACGGCGAGCTCGGTCGCGCGCAGGCGCTTGACTTCGTCGCGCAGGCGGGCGGCTTCCTCGAAGTTCAGATCGGCGGCGGCCTCGCGCATGCGGGTCTCGAGATCGGCGAGCACCGCCTCGAAATTGTGGCCGATGGAGATGACGTCGTCGGTCATGTCGTGGCCGCCGACCTCGACCAGCACGTGATCGCGCTCGTAGACCGAGTTGAGGATGTCGCCGATCTGCTTCTTCACGCTCTCCGGCGTGATGCCGTTGGCGGTGTTGTACTCGACCTGCTTCTCGCGGCGGCGGTTGGTCTCGGCGATGGCGCGCTCCATCGAGCCGGTCATCTGGTCGGCGTAGAGGATCACCTTGCCGTCGACGTTGCGCGCGGCGCGGCCGATGGTTTGGATCAGCGAGGTCTCGCTGCGCAGAAAGCCTTCCTTGTCGGCGTCGAGAATGGCGACCAGCGCGCATTCGGGAATGTCGAGGCCTTCGCGCAAGAGGTTGATGCCGACCAGCGCGTCGAAGGCGCCGAGGCGGAGATCCCTGATGATCTCGATGCGTTCGATGGTGTCGATGTCGGAGTGCATGTAGCGGACACGAATGCCCTGCTCGTGCAGATATTCGGTGAGGTCCTCCGCCATGCGCTTGGTCAGCACGGTGATCAGCGAACGATAGCCGGCCTGCGCGGTGGCGCGGACCTCGCCGACGAGATCGTCGACCTGGGTGCGGGCGGGGCGGATGTCCACCGGAGGATCAATCAGCCCGGTGGGACGGATCACCTGCTCGACGAACACGCCGCCGCTCTCGTTCAGCTCCCAGCCGCTCGGCGTCGCCGACACCGCGATGGTCTGCGGCCGCATCATGTCCCATTCCTCGAAGCGCAAGGGGCGGTTGTCCATGCAGGAGGGCAGGCGGAAACCGTATTCGGCGAGCGTCGCCTTGCGGCGGAAGTCGCCGCGGAACATCGCGCCGATCTGCGGGATGGTGACGTGGCTCTCGTCGGCGAAGATCAGCGCGTTGTCGGGCACGTATTCGAACAGCGTCGGCGGCGGCTCGCCTGGGCGGCGTCCGGTGAGATAGCGCGAATAGTTCTCGATGCCGGCGCAGCTTCCGGTCGCCTCCATCATCTCGAGGTCGAAGGTGGTGCGCTGCTCCAGCCGCTGCGCCTCCAGAAGACGCCCCTGGTCGTGGAGCTGGTCGAGCCGCTGCTTCAATTCGAACTTGATCGACTTGATCGCCTGCACCAGCGTCGGGCGCGGCGTCACATAGTGCGAGTTGGCGTACATCTTGATGAACTCGAGCTCGTCCTGCTTGTGGCCGGTGAGCGGATCGAACTCCTCGATATTCTCGATGATGTCGCCGAACAGGTTCACGCGCCAGGCGCGGTCCTCATAGTGCGCGGGGAAGATGTCGATGACGTCGCCGCGGACGCGAAACGTGCCGCGGGTGAAATCCGCCTGGGTGCGCTTGTACTGGAGCGCGACGAGGTCGGCGATGAGCTGGCGCTGGTCAATGCGCTCGCCCTTCTTCAGCGCGAACGTCATCGCGGTGTAGGTTTCGACCGAGCCGATACCGTAGATGCAGGACACCGACGCGACGATGATGACGTCGTCGCGTTCGAGCAGCGCGCGCGTCGCCGAGTGGCGCATGCGGTCGATCTGCTCGTTGATCGAGGAATCCTTCTCGATATAGGTGTCGGTGCGCGGGACGTAGGCTTCCGGCTGGTAGTAGTCGTAATAGGAGACGAAATACTCGACCGCGTTGTCCGGGAAGAAATTCTTGAACTCGCCATAGAGCTGGGCGGCGAGCGTCTTGTTCGGCGCGAGGATCAGGGCAGGGCGCTGCGTCGCCTCGATCACCTTGGCCATGGTGTAGGTCTTGCCCGAGCCGGTGACGCCGAGCAGCACCTGCGAACGGTCGTGGCGATTGACGCCCTCGACGAGCTCAGCAATCGCGGTCGGCTGGTCGCCCTTGGGCTCATATTCAGACTTGATCTCGAAGCGCACGCCGCCTTCGGATTTTTCCGGGCGCGGCGGCCGGTGCGGCGTCCAGACCCGCATCGAGCCATCGTCCTTGCGGAATTCCGGGCGGCCCTCGCGGATCAGCGCCTCCAGCGCATCCGCGGTGGCCTTGACGCCCAGTGCCTCCATCTTGGAGCGCGGTGGCCGCGCCAGCGCCTCGGCATCGTCCTCTTCAGTGGGAAGACCGAGCTGACGGGCCAATTCCGGATCGAGTTTGGGGATCGTGGCCGAGGTTCCGTAATTGGCCTGCGGCGCTTCGTCGAAGCCTTCGGTGGACGCCCCCGGCGGCATCGGCTTTACAATAGTCTTGGTATTGGGCTTGGCCGTATCCTGCGGAAACTCCTTCGGCGTCGAGGCGCGCGCGCGATGCGCGGCGGCTTCGCCCCCGGCGCGGCGATCGCGCGAATTGTCCGGCGGCGGCTGCAGGCCGGTGCCCGATCCCAGGCCCGCATCGCCGCGATTGATCGCGGGATTGAGCAGCTCGGCCAGCGCCGGCCCGATCGGCTGCACATCGGGGCGATGCGCCTTCGAGTTCGGGGCCTTGGTCTTCGGAGATTTGCCGGATTTTTCGGAGGATGCAGGTTTCTTCGCCATGGGGCGAATATGGGACGAGTCCGCCCCGCGATAAAGGGCGAATGCCCATCGTCATGCAGCCTGCTGACAGCAGGTTGGCAGCAGCCTCGAGGCTCACGCCGGCTGCGGCCCCTCGTCGTCCTCACCCGCCTGATGCGGCCTCAGGATGTCGAGATGGATGCCGCCGCAATCGGGGCAGCGCATGGTCCAGTACTCGCATCCGGCGCGACCGCCGATCACACGCAGCACCATGAGATCGCCGTCGCATTCCGGGCAGTTGGACAGCACGGCGCGGGCATAGATCCGCGGCCGTCCGTCGGCTTCGATGATTGACATGACCGGTTCCCACGCCGCCCTGTCGCTGGTCCGTTGCAGACCCGCTCGTCTATTCGTCGTCGCTATCGGGCCCGCCGGCGGAAGCGATCGATGTGGTGCTTGGCATCGGCAATCGCGGCGTCGCGATCAGGCCAGGCGAAGCCGACTTCCATGGCCGGAAACAGCACGCCGTCGATGGCAACCGGGCTGAAATCGGCGCGCCGGATGCGGGCGTGCCACAGTCCCTTGCCAGCTTCGAAGGATTCGATGTCAAAGCCGTCGTAAAGGGTCGTCATTCTTATAGGTCCCACTTTTCTTTTCGGAGGGTCAGGGGACCACATTTGCGAATTTCAGGATGTGAAGCCGTTCACAAGCCGCGGGGCTTTTTTGCCTGACGCATAAAAGACGCCCGGTTCCGTACGGTTTGTGCGCTCCCTCCCCCGCTTGCGGGGGAGGGTTGGGGAGAGGGTGTTTCCGCAGAGAGATTCCCAGTGTGGAGAGAGCCGTCACCCGCCGCGCGCGGGACGATGCTTCGCATCCTCCGAGGCGCGTCGGCCTCTCCCGCAAGCGGGAGAGGCGGGAGTCCGTGGCACCAATGGACCAAAGTGCAAACGGGCAGCTGACGCTCAGTTCCGCGCCGCAGCACGGCCGATCCGCCGCACCGGACGCGCCGCCGGTTCCGACGCCGTGCGCATGATCCAGCGGCGAAACGCGGCGAAGTCGCGTTGCTCGGTCTGGAAACTGCGATAGAGCAGGTACCAGCGCATGCCCTTGGGCACTGAGAGATCGAACGGCGCCACCAGCCGTCCGGCGGCGAGGTCGTCGTCGATATAGGGCCGGATGCCCATGGCGATGCCGAGCCCGTCGGCGGCGGCCTGGAGCGCCTGGCCGTAGAACTGGAACTCTGGCCCGCGCGCGTTGATGCGCACCAGGTTCGCGGCCTTGAGCCAGAGCGGCCAGTCCTCCGGCGAATGCGCGACGCGGATCAGGCTCGGCCCCCTGAGATCGGCCGGCCGCTTCAGGCCGCTCGCAAGGCGCGGCACGCAGACCGGCGTGAGGTCGCCGGCGAACAGCGGCTCGGCGACGAGGCCGGGCCAGTCGCCGGTGCCGAGCTTGATGCCGCAGCTCCAATCCTCGCCAAATGGCACCGAGGCGCCGCCGGTGGTGAAGCGCACCTCGATGTCAGGCTCCTCGCTGCGAAACTCCGACAGGCGTGGGATCAGCCAGCGCATCGCAAAGGTGTGGCCGACGCCGATGGTGAGCACGCGCATGCTGGAGGGCGCGGTCACCTGCGCGGTGAGGCTCGCCAGGGCATCGAAGATCGGCGTCAGACCGCTCTGATAGGCACGGCCGGCCTGCGTCAGCACGAGCTTGTTGGCCTTGCGCTCGAACAGCGCGAGGCCGAGCCGCTGTTCCAGCAGATGCACCATGCGGCTGACGGCAGCCGCCGACACGTTGAGCTCGACGCCGGCCGCGGCAAAGCTGCCGGTCCGCGCCGCCGCCTCGAATGCCTTGATGCCGTTGAGAAACAACAGCCGCCGCAAATGCCCCACCCTCAGGAAAGCTGATGCCAGGCCAAGATAACTCAGTTTGCGAAGGAAGGGCAAGCGAGGCACGGTCTCTTCGCCTCTCCCCGCGTGCGGGGAGAGGCCGACGCGCGCCGAGCGATGCGAAGCATCGTCCGAAGCGCGGCGCAAGCAGCCTGCGTCCCTTACCAGCCGACAGGAGACTCCCTTCGTGACGTCCATCATGATCGCTGCCCTCGGATTGCTGATGGTCGCCACAGCGTTCCTATCCGGGCTGTTCGGCATGGCGGGCGGGCTGATCCTGATCGGCGTGCTCTTGGCCTTGATGCCGCTGCCGACCGCGATGGTGCTGCATGCGATCACGCAGATGGCCTCGAACGGCTGGCGCGCATTGCTCTGGCGGACGCATATCCGCTGGCGGCCGGTCGCGAACTACATGGTCGGCGCTGCCATCGCACTCGCGGCGTGGTCGCTCACCCGCTACGTGCCGGACAAGCCGATGGCGCTGCTGCTGCTCGGCATCACCCCGTTCATGGCGCGCCTGCTGCCCGCGAACATCAAGCCGGACCCTGATAGGCTCTGGCAGGGCACGGCCTACGGCACGATTTGCATGGGATTGATGCTGATGACCGGCGTCTCCGGCCCGCTGCTCGACACCTTCTTCCTCGGCGGCGATTTCGGCCGGCGCGAGAAGGTGGCGACCAAGGCAATGTGCCAGCTCGTCAGCCATTTCACCAAGCTGGTCTATTTCGGCGGCATCATCGACCAGGCCGCGAGCCTCGATCCCGTGCTCGCCGGCGTCGCGATTGCGGCCTCCATGCTCGGCACCACGCTGGCGCGGCGCATCCTGGAAGCGATGACCGACCAGCAATTCGTGGCCTGGTCGAATAAGCTGATCACCACCATCGCCTGCTACTACATGGCCTATGGCGGCTGGCTCCTGGTTCGCACACCGGTGCTGGCGGCCTTCGACAAGGGAGGTTTGCAATGAGCGAGGCCACCGATCCGCTGGTGCTGGATTTCGTCGAATGGGTCGCACGCGAGCCGCGCGCTTATGCCGAGGTGATCGCGACCTGGAAGACCTCGTGCCCGCGCCTCACCATCTGGGAAGACGCCACTGAGCGTGGCTATGTCGCGCGCGAGACGGTGCCCGGAATCGGGCTGATCATCGCGGTGACGGAAGGCGGCGAGCGGCTGTTGCGCGCGAACGGGCGGTGATCTCTCCACATCGTCATTGCGAGCGCAAGCGAAGCAATCCAGAATGTCCCTGCGGCGGCGGTCTGGATTGCTTCGTCGCAAGAGCTCCTCGCAATGACGGAGCGGATGGAGTTGCCTTTCATGTCACTCAAACTGTTCGAACTCGTCGGCACCGACGCCGCGCGCCCGTTCAGCCCGTATTGCTGGCGCACGCGGATGGCGCTGGCGCACAAGGGCCTGACGGCGCAATCGCTGCCCTGGCGCTTCACCGAGAAGAGCGCGATCGCGCCGCACGGCTCGGAGAAAGTCCCGGTGCTGCTGCATCACGACAAGCCCGTGGTCGATTCCTGGACGATCGCGAACTATCTCGAAGACAATTTTGCGGATCGTCCGTCGTTGTTTGGCGGCGAGGGCGGTCGCGCCATGGCGCGCATGATCAATGCCTTCGGCGATATCGCCATCGTCGGCGGCATCTTTCCGCTGATCGTCGCCGACATTCCGAACAACCTCGCCGAGGTCGATGCCGCCTATTTCCGCCAGTCGCGCGAGGCGCGCTTCGGCGGCAAGTCTCTGGAAGAGGTCATGGCCGACCGCGACACCGGCGTGGTCGCGTTCCGCAGGTCGCTGGAGGTGATGCGGCAGACCTTGAAGAAGCAGCCCTTCATCGGCGGCGCCGCGCCGAACTATGCCGACTACATTGTGTTCGGCGGTTTTCAATGGGCGCGGGTGGTGAGCCCGTTCAAGCTGCTCGAGGCGGACGACCCGGTCTACGTCTGGCGCGAGAAACTGCTCGATGCGTTCGACGGCATGGCGCGGAAGTCGCCGGGGCATGAGGTATAAGCCTCGTAGGGTGGGCAAAGGCGCAAAGCGCCGTGCCCACCATCTCCCACACACGCAATGAAATGGTGGGCACGCTTCGCTTTGCCCACCCTACGATACTGCCGTAGCCCGGATGGAGCGAAGCGCAATCCGGGATTTGCGTTCGCGGAATGATTCCCGGATTACGCTTGCATTCCATCCGGGCTACGCGCCTCTGCCGCCGCCTTGCGCAAACACTCCCGGCACAAACAATCCTCGCCCTCGATTGGCATCGGCAGTTTTGCCGTCTCCTCCGCGCACCAGCAATTGCCTGAGAGGTCGCAGCCGAACTCGGTGCCGCAGCGGGAGCAGGTGAGGCGGCGCGGTTCCTGCAATGAGGATTCTTGCGGATTTGTCATGATCTACGTCGAAGCTTCGCCGTCATTTTCATGTCGGGTTCATCTGTCGCTGCGGTATATTACGCGTTGCGCACGGACTCCGAAAGCGGCCCCCAACGCGCGAAGGACAGATCGATGGCCCGCGATTCGCAAGCCGCGCTTGTTGCGCTCAACCGCTTCGGCTTCGGCGCCCGCGGCGGCGCGTCCGGCGATCTCATCAACGCAGCCTCCGATCCGCGCGGTTTCGTGAAGGCAGAGCTCGCGCGCCCCCATGGCGTGCTGCTGGAAGCGCCGGGCCTGCAATCGACGCCGCAGCTGGGGCAGGCAGTGTTCGCCTATCAGGACCAGGTCAAGCAGGCGCGCGAGGCCGCGAAGGCGGCCGCTGAAGCACCGTCGACACAAGCGCCTGCCGATCAGAAGCCCGCCCTGCGCCGCAATCTCTCGCTGAACGCAGCGGCGGCCGAGGTCGCCGGCCAGATGGCGGATGCAAGACCGGCCGATCATGCGGCGAAGCCGGAGGCCATGCAGCCCAACGCCGCCGCGCTGCCTGCCGCAAAGCCCGCGCCGCAACCGCTCAACGTCATCCAGAAGACGTTTCGCGCCGAGGCGCTGGCCCGGTTGCAGCGCGCCACCCTTGCCGACTGCGGCTTCACCGAGCGTCTCGTCGTGTTCTGGTCAAACCATTTCTGCATCTCCGCCAGCAAGGGGGAGCTGGCGCGGATCTGGGCCGGCGCGTTCGAGCGCGAGGCGATCAGGCCGCACGTGCTCGGGCGCTTCGCCGATATGCTGAGGGCGGCCGAGCAGCATCCGGCGATGCTGTTCTTCCTCGACAACCAGCAATCGCTCGGACCGGATTCGCGCGCCGGGCAAAACCGCAAGCGCGGGCTGAACGAAAATCTGGCGCGCGAGATCATGGAGCTGCATACGCTCGGCGTCGGCGGCGGCTATACGCAGGACGACGTCACCTCGCTCGCGCGCATCATCACCGGCTGGACCTTTGCCGGACGGCAGGGACAATTAGGAGTGCCTGGCTCCTTCGTGTTCAATGTCAATGCGCATCAGCCCGGGTCGCAGATCCTGCTCAGCAAGACTTACGCTCAGGCGGGTCTCGCGCAGGGCGAGGCCGCGCTCGCCGACATCGCGCGCCATGCCTCGACCGCGAATTTCATCGCCACCAAATTGGTCCGTCACTTCGTCGCCGATGATCCGCCGCCTGCTCTGGTTGCGCGGTTGCGCGACATCTTCGTCAAGACCGACGGCGACCTGAAGGCGCTTGCCATGGCGCTGGTCGATTCCGATGAAGCGTGGAAAGCGCCGCTGACCAAGATGCGCTCGCCATACGATTTCCTGGTCGCCAGCGGCCGGCTGCTCGCGCGCGTGCCGGAGGATCCCGGCACCTATCTGAACAATCTGAATTTGCTCGGCCAACCCCTGTGGTCGCCGGCGGGACCGAACGGTTTCCCTGACACCAGCGCCGCCTGGGCCGCGCCCGAAGGCATGAAGCTGCGGCTCGACATCGCGGCGCAGATGGGGGCGCGGCTCGGCAACAACATCGATCCGCTCGACCTCCTGGAATTCGCGGCTGCGGACGCGGCCTCCATCGAGACACGGCGAACCATCGAGCGCGCGGAGTCGCGGCAGCAGGCGCTGGCGCTGCTGTTGATGTCGCCGGAAATGCAGCGGAGATGACGATGATTGACTGCGTCGAGAACCGGCTCCTCACCTCGCGCCGAGGACTCCTGCTCGGCGGCGCCTCCTTCGCGGCCTGGGCTTATCTGCCCAAATTCGCCCGCGCTGCCGACGGGCGCGATCCGCGCCTGGTCGTGGTGATCCTGCGCGGCGCGCTTGACGGGCTTTCGACCGTCGCCCCGATCGGCGACCCCGATTACGCCGGCCTGCACGGCTCGATCGCGCTCACGGCTGATGGTACGCATCCCGCGATCATGCTCGACTCGTTCTTCGCGCTGCATCCGGCGATGCCGGAGTTTTCCCGCATGTATCGCGAGATGCACGCCGCGGTGATCCACGCGGTCGCAACACCGTATCGCGATCGTTCGCATTTCGACGGCCAGGACGTGCTCGAAAGCGGCTATGCCGGCCCGGGCCGGGTGCATTCCGGCTGGCTCAATCGCGCGCTGGAAGCGCTGCCGCGCGGCGAGCGGGTATCGAGCGGGCTTGCCGTCGGCCCGACCACGCCGCTGGTGCTGCGCGGCAATGCACCGACCGTCGGCTGGGCGCCGGTCGCCCTGCCGCAGGCCGACGACGACACCGCGATGCGCCTCGTCGAGCTCTACCGCCATCGCGATCCCGTGCTGGCGACGGCTTTGTCGCAAGGCCTCCAGCTCGACAAGGCTGCAAGCGGCGACGACATGAAGCCGAAACGCGGCAATGCAGCCGCGCAGATGCGGCAGGTGGCGCGCGGCGCGGCAAAGCTGATGGCCGCCGACGACGGTCCGCGCATCGCCGCGCTCGCCTTCGACGGCTGGGACACACACGCCAATGAAGGCGGCCCGGTGGGGCGTCTCGCCTTCCTGCTCGGCGGGCTCGACGGCGCGCTCGCCGAATTTGAAAACGGGCTCGGCGCGCGCTGGCGCGACGCTGTGGTCGTCGTCGCCACCGAGTTCGGCCGCACCGCGCGCATCAACGGCACCGACGGCACCGATCACGGCACGGGAACGATAGCGCTGCTCGCCGGCGGCGCCGTGAAGGGCGGCCGCGTCATCTCCGACTGGCCGGGCCTCAAACTCGCCAACCTCCATGAAGGGCGCGACCTCAAGCCCACCACGGATCTGCGCTCCGTGATCAAGGGCGTGCTGCAGGGGCAATTTGGGCTCTCGGATCGCGTGCTGGCGGAGGCGGTGTTCCCGGATAGCGTCGCAGCACGGCCGATGAAGGGATTGGTGGCTTAACAACTGCCGTCGTCATTCCGGGGTGCGCGTGGCGCGAGCTATGATGCGCAATTGCGCATCTAAGAATCCATTCCTCCACCGGTTCTGTCGCAAAATGGATTCCGGGCCCGCGCCTTGCGGCGCGTCCCGGAATGACGACATGATGAGCCTAGCATCAGGAGAACCGCCGCCATGTACATCGCCATGAACCGCTTCCGCGTCGCCAAGGGCTCCGAGTCCGCGTTCGAGCAGGTCTGGCTCACGCGCGACACGCATCTGGACAAGGTGCCGGGCTTCGTCGAATTCCATCTGTTGAAGGGCCCCGAGCTCGAGGACCACACGCTGTATGCCTCGCACACGGTCTGGGCGAATTATGCGGCGTTCGAGGCGTGGACCAAGTCGGAGGCGTTTCGCGCGGCGCATCACCGGGCCGGCGATAACAAGCCGCTCTATCTCGGTCATCCCCAATTCGAAGGTTTTGAGGTGATGCAGACTGTGGGGCGCGGCGCAAAGTAGCGCGCCGCATCGTTTAGCTCAGAGTGATCTTGTCGATCTCCACCGTCTCCTCCGCGCTGAGCTTCCACGCGATCGCCTTGACATTCTCCTCGACCTGCTCGACGCGGGTGGCGCCGGCGATCACGCTCGACACTTGCGGTCGCGCGGCGAGCCAGGAGAAGGCGAGCTCGAGCATGCTGTGCCCGCGTATTTTGGCGAAGGCCGTGAGCTTCTCGACGATGTCCTCGTTGCGCGGCGTGACGTAGCGGTCGCGCAGCCGCGGCACCTTGCCGAAGCGGGTATCATCAGGCGCGGCCTCGCCCCTTCGGTATTTGCCGGTCAGAAGTCCGCTTGCGAGCGGGAAGAACGGCAATAGCCCGAGCTTGTATTCCGTTGCTGCCGGCAACAGATCTTTCTCGATGTCGCGCACGAGGAGGGAATATTCGTCCTGGCAGGAGACGAAGCGGCTGAGATTCATCGCGCGTGCGACGTACTCCGCCTCTGCGACGCGCCAGGCCGGAAAGTTCGAATTGCCGATGTAGCGGACTTTGCCCTGCCGGACGAGATCGTCGAGGGCGCGCAGGCTCTCCTCGATCGGCGTCAGCGGATCGTAATCATGCTGCTGGTAGAGGTCGATGTAGTCGGTCTTGAGCCGTCTCAGGCTCGCCTCGACCGCGTTCATGATGTAACGGCGCGAGGCACCCTGCTTGGTGCCGTCCTCCGCCATCGGCTTCGAATATTTCGTCGCCAGCACGATATCCTTGCGGTGGTCGCCCAGCACGGTGCCGAGCACCGTCTCCGAGCCGCCCATGTTCGAATAGATGTCGGCAGTGTCGAACAGCGTGATGCCGAGATCGAGCGCGCGATGGATCACCTTGCGCGAGGTCTCCAGATCTGTGCGCTGGCCGAAATTGTTGCAGCCGAGTCCGACCGCAGAGACGCGCAGGCCGGAGGCGCCGAGATTGCGAATGTCCATGGGAGATCCTGTCAGATGAGCCGCGGCGTATTCTGACCACGGCGCCCCCCATCAGCAAGCCGCTCGCCGCGCTGCTGCCATGCCCATGAGGCGGACAAAAAAATGCGGCCCCTGTCAGACGCGGCGACTGACGGGGACCGCTTGGGGCGCTTGATCGGTGACGGGGGGCCTGATCAGACGCAGGCGCGAGCGTAGCCCTGCTATGTTACGCGAGGGTGACAGTGGGACTTATCCACAGGGTGTGGAGAGGAATCAGAGCAGCTTGCGGTAGACGATGAATCCGGAGCGCTCGGCGACCTTGTCGTACAGGCGCTGCGCCGTGAGATTGGTCTCGTGCGTCTGCCAGTAGACGCGCGGCGACCCCGCCAGTTTCGCCCGTTCATACACACCATGGATCAGCGCGGAGCCGACGCCCTTGCCGCGCACAACCTCACGCGTGAACAAATCCTGCAAATAGCAGGACGGTTCGATCGCCGTGGTGCTGCGATGGAAAAGATAGTGCGTCAGTCCAAGCAATTGGCCATCGCTCTCGGCGACCAGCGCGTGCATCGGCTCGTAGGCGTCGAAGAAACGCTGCCACGTCATGCGCGTGATCTCGGGCGCAAGCGCGGTCGGACCCGAACGGCCGTAGAAGGCATTGTAGCCGTCCCACAGCGGCAGCCATTGATCGTAGTCCTGTTTGGTGACGGCTCGAATGGTGAGGGACATGTGAATTTCCGCGATCGATGAAGGATACTTCATACCCATGACGGGCTTGCTGATCAATTTGTCTCGCGAGTCGGATGGACATTCAGTCGTGGCGACAGCTTGCCTTGCCCCTCACCCGGATCGCTTGCGCGATCCGACCTCTCCCCGCAGAAGGGCGGGGAGAGGTAGAGATATCGGCACAGTCGAAAGTGAGGTGCGCACCGGCTTCTCGCTCCCTCGCCCCGTTCTTACGGGGAGACGGTGGGGTGAGGGGCTGTATCCGCGAGCGCCGGCGTACGATGCGCGCACGTTGCCGCGCCTACTCCGCAACGCGGAGATAGCTCATCAGCCTTCGGTTCGCGGGATCGCGCAGCGAGCGATAGTAGTCGGCGCTCGCCGGCGCATCGGTGTGGCGCACGAGGTCGGTCACCGGCGTGTAGCTCAGCATGCGGCCGCCGTCGGGCAGCGCGGTGCAGACGAAACGCAGCACCTCGCCGTTGCGCAAGGCAATGTTGATCGGCGTGGCATCGCCGATCCGCACCATCTCCATGCGCTGGGCGATGAAGGTGCCGAGCTCGTCCTCGGGCAGCTCGAACGCGCCGGTGTCGCGGCCGTGATACATCAGCGCGATGAAGGGCGGCTTGCCGTCGGCGATCTGGTCCGGCACCGCAAAATATTCGCGGAACGCGCGGTTGATGAATTCGGCCCGCGTCTCAGCATCGAGCAGCACGACGCCGATATCGATCTGGTCGAGCGCGGCCGACAGGCGTGCGGCGGTGGCGTGGCTCTGGCGCTCGGCCGCGAACGTGCCGAGCATCCGCGCGCGCATCAGGCCGGTGATGCCAGCGGTGCCGGCAACCGTGATTGCCAGGAGGCCGAGCCGGACCAGATCGGCGTTGCCATAGCCGGAGACGCCGTGATGGTTGAGGAAGAGCAGTGCCGCGCCGATCACCGCGACGGCTGCACTGGTCATGGCCGAGGCGAGGCCCGACAGCGCGCCGGCAAGCGCCACGAGGCAGACCAGCAGCGGCGCAGGCGAGGGAGTGGGGACGACGCGATCGAAGAGCATTGCCAGCAGCAGGGTCGCTGCCGTCAGCACCGGACCGGAGATCGCGCGCCATCCGAACCGCATGGGCCAGTCTCGCTCCTCCCCCACGAGGTAAGACCGCAACACTGGCGGATCGTTGCGCCGATGCGATGCGATTTCGCGCGATGCGCTTAATGGGCGCTTGCGGCGGAGCGCAAATCTTTCGGATGATTTTAGACCAAGTGCGCGTGCCTGAGGCGCTGTTGCAGCGCGGGCGCATTCAGCGTCGAGCTGCCCGAGCTCTTGCGCATGCCGGTGAAAATCAACAGCGATGCCGCGACCAGGATGGCCGCAGTCAGAGTGATCGCAACGACTACCACAGGTGACTTCATCGACGTCCTGTCGCAATGCCGGTCGGCACGGGCCGCACGGCGCCTTGAAGGCTGGTCCAGGATGAAACGGGAATCAGATCGGCAGGCCCATCGCCATGGTCGCCTTGGTCGACATCACCGTCAGAGTGACGATCAGGCACAGCGAGAGTGCGGCGACGGCGAGCGAGGCCGCGACCGCGTTGGTCAGCCGGGAAGACGCGACGGTGGCGGATTGGCCCTGAAAGCCTGCCGTGCCGGACGCCCGAATCATGGGTCTAAATCCCTCAACACGCGAGCGAATCACCCGCGACTTTCCACAATTTCCCAGTTTCAACCGGCAATATTGCGGCGGCTGTCGCGCCGAAAGCGGCGACATTGCGGCAAGGGCGGCCCTTATGCCCACTATTTGCCGGAGCGGGGGGCAGGCCTGTCAGGCGCCCGCGGCAATGCTGGCGGGGTCGTCGATGTCGGCCGGGCGCCAGTCCATCGTCACGAAGCCGGGCGCAGCTTCCACGCGCTTCAGCCAGTCCCGGACCGCCGGGAAGGTCGAAAGATCGAAGTCGCAGCGGTCGGCGAGATGGGTGTAGCCATAGAGCGCGATATCGGCGACCGTGAGCTGGCGGGCGGCGAAATAGGCGTTGGTCTTGAGGTGGTTCTCCATCACCTGGAGCGCGCCATAGCCGCGCTCCATCCAATCCTCCAGCGAATGGGTCTGCAGATCGCGGCCGCCCTTGACCAGCGACAGCCAGAAATAGGCCGCGCCGATGTTGGGTTCGAGCGCGTGCTGCTCGAAGAACATCCACTGCAGCGCCTCGGCGCGGTCGATGCGGTTCTCCGGCGCGAGCGGCGTGCCGACGGCAACGTACCAGAGGATGGCGTTGGACTCGGCGAGATAGCGGTCGTTCCCGACCTCGAGCAGCGGCACCTGGCCGGACGGGTTCTTCGACAGAAAGTCCGGCGTGCGGCTCTCGCCGCGCAGAATGTCGATCTCGATGGCCTCATAGGGCACGTTGAGCAGCGCCAGCGCAAGGCGGACCTTGTAGCTGTTGCCGGAGCGCTGCATCGAATAGAGCTTGTACATTCTGGGAGTTCGTTTCCGAGGATGGGAAGGCGCGGCGCTGGCAGCCCTGCAGCGCGGCTAGACAATGATGCCGATGCGAATCCGCCGCAAGAGCCGGCCCATAGAAAAACTCGAAAACCCTACCGCACTGCAACGCCACGGAAGATCATTTCCGCGCGACCGTGCAACCGAGATCACGCTTGCGTCAGCACACCAATGCGTTGCTCCGCGCAATCGTGAAGTCCGCGGACGACCGTATGCATCGGGTTTAGGGCGCTGGTGCTTCCGCGTTGTCATGGCCGGGCATAGCCGACCGAAGGACGCCATCGCTTCCGCTCGGCTAGGTCCCGGCCATCCACGCCGCGTCAAGCGGTTCGAAGAACGTGGATGCCCGGGACCCGGCTATCAATTGCTCCGAGGACAAGCCTTGCCGGATATGAGGAATTTGGCCGGCAAAGTTGCGGAACATTGCGGTCAATCGCGCCTCGAAACGCGGGAAATCCGCAAACTTTTGCCGGATCGGGCCGAAGTTTCTTGCGGTGCAGCGGCTCACGTTTTAGGGTGGCTCATTCCCACAATCAGAGTCGTGAGGCCGAGGGCTTCACGACGCTTGTCAGGAGATGACGATGTCCTTCCTTGCCGCTGCGCTCGACCGTGTGAAGCCGTCCGCGACCATCGCGGTCACGGATAAAGCACGCGCGCTGAAAGCGGCGGGCCGCAACGTCATCGGCCTAGGTGCCGGCGAGCCCGACTTCGACACGCCCGCCAACATCAAGCTGGCGGCGATCCGCGCCATCGAGGCCGGCAAGACCAAGTACACCGCGGTTGACGGCATCCCCGAGCTGAAGGAAGCCATCATCGGCAAGTTTCAGCGCGAGAACGGCGTCGCCTACAAGCCGAACCAGATCATCGTCGGCACCGGCGGCAAGCAGGTGCTCTACAACGCGCTGATGGCGACCATCAATCCGGGCGACGAGGTGATCATTCCCGCGCCCTATTGGGTCAGCTATCCTGAAATGGTGGCGCTTGCCGGCGGCGAGCCGGTGCCGGTGGTCTGCACCGCCGCGACCGGCTTCAAGCTCCAGGCCGAGGCGCTGGAGCGCGCGATCACGCCGAAGACCAAATGGGTGATCCTGTGCTCGCCGTCGAATCCGACGGGAGCTGCCTACACCAAGTCCGAACTGAAGGCGCTCACCGACGTGCTGCTCAGGCATCCCCATGTCTGGGTGATGACCGACGACATGTACGAGCATCTCGTCTATGACGACTTCCAGTTCACCACGGTCGCGCAGGTCGAGCCGAAACTCTACGACCGCACGCTCACCGTGAACGGCGTGTCGAAGGCCTATTGCATGACCGGCTGGCGCATCGGCTATGCCGGTGGCCCGGCTCAGCTGATCAAGGCGATGTCGACCATCCAGTCGCAATCGACCTCGAACCCGTCGTCGATTGCGCAATGGGCGGCGGTCGAAGCGCTGAACGGTCCGCAGGACTTCATCCCCGCCAACAACAAGGTGTTCAAGGAGCGCCGCGATCTCGTCGTCTCCATGCTCAACCAGGCCAAGGGCATCGAGTGCCCGCGGCCCGAAGGCGCGTTCTACGTCTATCCGTCCTGCGCCGGCACGATCGGCAAGACCGCGCCGTCGGGCAAGGTGATCGATAATGACGAGACGTTCGTCACCGAGCTCCTGGAGACCGAAGGCGTCGCCGTGGTGCAGGGCTCGGCCTTCGGCCTCGGACCTGCGTTCCGCATCTCCTATGCGACCAAGACCTCCGACCTCGAAGACGCCTGCAAGCGCATCCAGCGCTTCTGCGGCAATCTGCGGTAAGCCTGTCGCGACAGTGCAAGTTGAAAAGGCCCGCTTCGTGCGGGCTTTTTTGTTGTGTTTCGATAAGCGGAGTCGGACGGTCCTTTGTTCTGGTCGGCATCTTGCCATGCCCCTCACCCGGATCGCTGCGCGATCCGACCTCTCCCCGCAGAAGGGCGGGGAGAGGTTAAGTCGCGTCCGATTGCGCACTCTAATTCTTCTCGCATCGTGAGGAGCGCAGGCTCGCGCACTCCCTCGCCCCGTTCTTACGGGGAGAGGGTGGGGTGAGGGGTCTCTCTCCGCGAATTCGATTCCAGATATGTCCGATCTGGCACCGCCAAGACTCTTGTGGCATAGACGATCGCGCGGCGTGTGCCGCGTCCTTCCTGCTCGCATCCCATTCATCGCCGGAGACGTTTCATGCGCCGTTCGTTCCTCCTCGCCGGGCTTGCCGCCGCAAGCCTCGTTGTCTCCGTCGCTGATGCCAGCGCGCAGCAACGGATGACGCGGATCGGCGTGCTCGAATGTCGCGGCGGCGCCAGCGTCGGCTTCATCGTGGGATCGGTGACCCATCTCGGCTGCGTGCTGCGCGCCGACGGCCTGCCCGACGACCGCTACGTCGCGACCATCCGCAAAGTCGGTCTCGACATCGGCATCACCCAGGAGACGGCGCTCGCCTGGGGCGTGTTCGCGCCGGTCGACCGGCTCGGCCCCGGTGATCTCTCCGGCAATTACGCGGGCGCGCAGGGCAGCGCCTCGGTCGGCGTTGGCTTAGGGGGCAATGTGCTGGTCGGCGGCTCCAACAATTCGATCGCGCTCCAGCCGCTCAGCGTGCAGGGCCAGGTCGGCCTCAACGTCGCCGCGGGTCTGGAGAGCCTGGAACTTCGTCCGGGGCGTTGAGCCGCCGTCAATTCTAATTGACTGAGCCAGCTGCGAGACTCACCTCTCCCTCCGGGAGAGGTGAATACCGACGACGCACCGCAGCGACGTTTGATGCTTGCCAAATCTTGGGGACGGGCAGAGCATCTGCGTTTGCCGACCCAATCATGGGCCGAGCTCCACAAGAAGGAGGCGGCGAATGGGACAAGACGTCAGAAGTCCCCGAGGTCCACGGTGCATCGCGCTGGTGGGCCCATTCCAAAGCGGTAAAACCACACTTCTCGAAGCAATCCTGGCGCGAACGGGTGCGATCCCGCGCGCCGGCAGCGTCGATGCCGGAACTTCCGTCGGCGACGCCACGCCAGAGGCCCGTGATCACAAGATGACCGTCGGGCTGACTGCCGCCACCACGAGTTTCATGGGCGACAGCTACACCTTCCTCGACTGTCCCGGTTCCGTCGAATTCGCCCACGACATGCGCGCCGTGCTGCCCGCGGTCGATGCCGCGGTCGTGGTCTGCGAGGCCGATGAGAAGAAGCTGCCGCAGCTTCAGATCATCCTGCGCGAGCTGGAGGAGCTGAAGATCCCGCGTTTCCTGTTCCTCAACAAGATCGACCGCGCCAGCGAGCGGATCCGCGAGACGCTCGCAATGCTGCAGCCCGCCTCGTGCGTGCCGCTGGTGCTGCGCCAGATTCCGATCTGGAACGGCGAGCTGATCGAGGGCTTCGTCGATCTCGCGCTGGAGCGCGCCTTCATCTATCGCGAGCACAAGGCCTCCGAGGTGATCGTGCTCGAAGGCGGCAATCTCGACCGCGAGAAGGAGGCTCGCTTCTCGATGCTGGAGAAGCTCGCCGATCACGACGATGCGCTGATGGAGCAGCTGCTCGAAGACATCCAGCCGCCGCGCGATGCCGTGTTCGACGATCTTGCCCGCGAATTACGCGAAGGACTGATCTGTCCGGTGCTGCTGGGCGCCGCCGCGCGCGAAAACGGCGTGCTGCGTCTGATGAAAGCGCTGCGCCACGAGGCGCCCGGCGTTGCGGAGACCGCAAAACGTCTCGGCGTTCCCGACACCAAGGATGCGCTCGGCTACGTCTTCAAGACGCTGCATTCGCAGCACGGCGGCAAGCTGTCGCTGACGCGGCTGCTCGCCGGCCATCTCGACGATGGTGCGACGCTGCAATCCTCAGCCGGTGGCACGGGGCGCATCTCCGGTATCCTCGCCGTCAACGGCGCCTACGACACCAAGCGTGCCTCGGCCGAAGCCGGCGACACCGTGGCGCTCGCCAAGCTCGATCCCGTAAAGACCGGCGACACCGTCTCGAGCGGCAAGACCCCGCCGGCTGCGCTCGTCGCCGTGGAGCCGACGCCGCCGGTGCTCGCGATCTCGATCGCGGCCACAGATCGCAAGGACGACGTGAAGCTCGGCCAGGCGATGGCCCGGCTGCACGAGGAGGATCCCTCGCTGGTCGTGGTGCAGAACGCCAAGACCCATGACACCGTGCTGTGGGGCCAGGGCGAGATGCATCTGCGCGTCGCCGGCGAGCGGCTGCGCGACCGCTTCGGCGTTAAGATCACCTCGCATCCGCCCGCGATCGGCTATCAGGAGACCATCCGCAAGCCGATCACCCAGCGCGGGCGTCACAAGAAGCAGTCCGGCGGTCACGGCCAGTTCGGCGATGTCGTGCTCGACATCAGGCCGCTGCCGCGCGGCGACGGCTTCAAGTTCGCCGAGAAGGTGGTCGGCGGCGCGGTGCCGCGCAATTACATCCCGGCGGTGGAGGAAGGCGTCGTCGACGGGCTGGCGCGCGGCCCGCTCGGTTTCCCCGTCACCGACGTGGAGGTGACGCTGACCGACGGCTCCTATCACAGCGTCGACTCGTCGGACCTCGCCTTCCGCACGGCGGCGCGGGTCGGACTCAATGAGGGCCTGCCGCAATGCCAGCCGGTGTTGCTCGAGCCGATCCACATGGTCGAGATCGTCTGCCCGACCGACGCCACCGCCAAGATCAACGCGATCCTGTCGGCGCGGCGTGGCCAGATCCTCGGCTTTGACACGCGCGACGGCTGGAGCGGCTGGGACTGCGTCCGCGCCATGATGCCGGAAGCCGAGATCGGCGAGCTCATCGTCGAACTGCGCTCGGCCACCGCCGGCGCCGGCAGCTTCACCCGCCAGTTCGACCACATGGCCGAAGTGACCGGCCGCGCCGCCGACCAGATCATCGCCGCCCACCAGCACGCGGCGTGATCTGTAAGTGAGGCAACCGGCCTCTCACTCCCTCTCCCCGTTCTTCACGGGGAGAGGGTGGGGCGAGGGGCTGTTTCCGCGGATGCGGCATTTCATTGAGCCGAACCCACGCCCAACCTCCGTCATTGCGAGCGCAGCGACTTGTCCGCCGAAGCCTTTGGCGAAGGCGGAAGCAATCCAGACTGTCTCCGAGGAGGCGATCTGGGATTGCTTCGTCGCAAGAGCTCCTCGCAATGACGACGGAGGCCGGTGGGGCAGTCGATACAGGCCTTGCGCCCGGCCATAAATGATGTATCTTATATCATTGTATATGTCCTAGATATCATTTATACGCTCTGATACGTGAGGCCACGGTGATCACGTCGTTCCAGATGCGGGCAGCGCGGGCGCTGCTCGGCATTGACCAGAAAACCCTGGCCGAGCTCGCCGGCGTTTCGCTGCCGACCATCCAGCGGATGGAAGCCAGCACCGGCAATGTTCGCGGCGTGGTCGAGACCCTGATCAAGGTGGTCGAGGCGTTCGATCGGGCCGGCGTCGAGCTGATCGGTGAGCAGGCGCGCAGCGACATTGGCGGGCGCGGCGTTCGCCTCAAGGAGCCGGGGCCGCCGCGGCGGGTGGGGGCATGATCGGGGGTTGATCATGCTCGGGATCAGGAATGGGATAGCGCATCGTCGCACCTCGGCAACACGGGACGCACGATGCTTCGGAGCATCGTGGGCATGAGCATCACAAGCGATCAAGCGGGCCAACTGCATCAGCTTCGCCGGCCGACCTTTGTCGAATTGTATTTGCCAAAGCTCGTCACCATTTGGCGTGAGGGGTACGGCGTCGCGGACTTTCGCGCCGACGTCTTCGCCGGCCTCACCGTCGCGATCGTGGCACTGCCGCTGTCGATGGCGATCGCGATCGCCTCGGGCGTGACACCGGACCGCGGCCTCTACACCGCCGTCGTCGGCGGCTTCATCGTGTCCCTGCTCGGCGGCAGCCGTTTCCAGATCGGCGGACCCGCGGGCGCCTTTATCGTCCTGGTTGCGGTGACGGCCGAGCGGCACGGCGTCGACGGCGTGATCCTCGCCACCATGATGGCGGGGCTGTTCCTGGTCGCCGCAGGCCTGTTGCGGGTCGGCACCTACATCAAGTTCATTCCCTATCCTGTGACCGTCGGCTTCACCGCCGGCATCGCCGTCATCATCTTTGCGAGCCAGCTCCGCGATCTCGGCGGGATCACGCTTGCCGGGAAAGAGCCCAGCGAATTCGTTCCCAAGCTCGTTGCGCTCGCCGGAGGCCTCAACACCATCAATCCATCGGCCGTCGTGGTCGCGATCGGCAGCATCGTCATCATCGCCGCCTTGCGGCGCTGGCGGCCGTCCTGGCCCGGCATCCTGATCGCGGTTGCGCTCGCGGCGGTCGCCAGCGCCGTGCTGTCGCTGCCGGTCGAGACCATCGGCTCGCGCTTCGGCGGCATTCCGCGCGAGCTGCCCTCGCCGGCGCTGCCCGCGTTCTCGCTGGAGAAGGCAAAGGCCGTGCTGCCGGACGCGATTGCGTTTGCGCTGCTGGCGGCCATCGAATCGTTGTTGTCGGCCGTGGTGGCCGACGGCATGACCGGACGCCGTCATCGCTCCAATTGCGAGCTGGTGGCGCAAGGCGTCGCCAATATCGGCTCGGCGCTGTTCGGCGGCATCTGCGTTACCGGCCTGATTGCGCGCACCGCGACCAACATCCGCGCCGGTGCGCGCGGCCCGCTCGCGGGCATGCTGCATTCGGTCTTCCTGCTGCTGTTCATGCTGATCGCGGCGCCGCTCGCAAGCTACATTCCGCTCGCAGCGCTCGCCTCCGTGCTCGTCGTGGTGGCCTGGACCATGGCGGAGAAGCAGGAATTCGCGACGCTCCTGCGCTCATCATGGGGCGATGCCGTCGTGCTGCTCGCAACCTTCCTGCTCACGATCTTCCGCGATCTGACCGAAGGCATTCTGGTCGGCTTCGCGCTCGGCGCGGTGCTGTTCATCCATCGCATGGCGGAGATGACGGGCATCGAGGAGCGCACGCCGCTGGTGGTCCCCGATCGTCCCGATGACAGCAACGGTGCGCGCGTTCCCTACGATTCCGCGCTGGCGGTCGACCGCGACGTGCTGGTCTATCGCATCACCGGTGCGTTCTTCTTCGGCGCCGCCTCTGCGATTGGAGGCGTGCTCGACGGCGTCGCCGACCAGCGCAAGGCCTTCGTGGTCGATTTCGCCGCGGTGCCGTTCCTGGACTCCACCGCGGCGAACGTGCTCGGGCGCGTCGCCGCCAAGGCCCATCGCCAGGGCATCAGGCTGTTCATCACGGGGGCATCGCCGGCGGTTCGCCGCGCGCTGCTCACCCATGGCGTGACGCCGCCCCGCGCGCGCTATCGCCAGAGCCTCGAGCGAGCGATTGCCGACATCAAGGGCCGCGCAACGCAGCCCGAGGCCGATGAGGTTGCCGCGAGCTGACGGCGCCGTGGCGATGCGGCGCTCGTGCGCTTGACAGAGCCTTCGGGACGCGAAATGGATCGCCTTCCACATCGCTTGAGGGAAGGATGACGTGACCAGGGCTCCCGCCGCTTGTCTGATCGGATGGCCGGCGGCGCATTCGCGCTCGCCGCTGATTCATCATTACTGGCTGCGCACGCTCGGGATCGAGGGGGGCTACGTCATCGAGGCGGTTCCGCCCGAGGATCTGCGCGACTTCGTGCTGCGGCTGTCGCTGCGCGGCTTCGTCGGTGCCAACGTCACCATCCCGCACAAGGAGGGCGTGCTGGCGCTGTCGAAACCCGATGCGCGCGCAACGGCCGTCGGCGCGGCCAACACGCTGTGGTTCGAAGACGGCGAGCTGCACGCCACCAACACCGACGTCGAAGGCTTCATCGGCAATCTCGACGCCAGCGCGCCCGGCTGGGATACGGCTGAAGAGGCGCTTGTGCTCGGGGCCGGCGGCTCTTCGCGCGCCGTCGTGTTCGGGCTGCGCGAGCGGGGCATCAAGCACATCCATCTCGCCAATCGCACCATCGCGCGGGCGGAGACGCTGGCAAGACAGTTCGGGCCGAACGTGCACCCCGTTGCATGGGATGCGATCAACGACGTTCTGCCGCGTGCAAAACTTCTCGTGAACACGACCTCGCTCGGTATGCATGGCCAGCCTTCACTCGACGTCGATGTTGCGCGCCTGCCGCAGGCCGCCGTGGTCGCCGATCTCGTTTATGTCCCGCTGGTGACGCCGCTGCTTGCGGCAGCAAAAGCGCGCGGCCTGAAGACCGCCGACGGGCTCGGCATGCTGCTGCACCAGGCGGTGCGCGGCTTCGAGCTGTGGTTCGGCCAGCGGCCTGAGGTCACCGCCGAGCTGCGCGCGCTGGTCGAGGCCGATCTCACAAAGACTTGAGAGAATAGCGCGGCTGTTCCGGAGTTCTCCCTCCGTGGGGATAACCGGAGACCGTCATGTCTGTTCAACGTGCAACTTTCACACGTCCACTTCTCGCCGTCGCAATGGTGGCCCTCTCGACCTACTGCGCCTTCGCCCAGAAAGCGCCGGTGCCGACGCGCGTGCGCGGCACGATCGAGAGCGTCAATGGCGACACCATGCAGGTCAAGTCGCGCAGCGGCGAAGACGTCAAGCTTCACATCGCCTCTGACGTGAACGTCGCAGGCATCACCAAGATTTCACTCGCCGACATCAAGCCGGGTTCGTTCATCGGCGCAACCACCGTGCCTGGGCCGGACGGCGGCCAGAATGCGGTCGAGGTCCACGTCTTTCCGGAGAGCATGCGCGGCACCGGGGAGGGCTCGCGGCCCTGGGATCTCAAGCCCAATTCCAGCATGACCAATGCGACGGTCGCCGAGAGCGTGGTCGGCAATGACGGCCACACGCTGCTGGTCAAGTACAAGGACGGCGAGAAGAAGGTGTTCGTCGCCGACAACACCCCGGTCGTCACTTATGTGCCGGGCGAGAAGTCCGAGCTCAAAGCCGGCGCCAAGATCATCGCCTTCACGAAGCAATTGCCGGACGGCTCTTTCGAGACCAACCGCGTCGGCGTCGGCCGCGACGGCGTCACGCCGCCGATGTGAGCCGCGGGATATATTGCGCAACTACCGCGACAGACACCGCTGTCGTCCCGGACAAGCGTCAGCGCAAATCCGGGACCCATAACCACAGGGTCAAGTTGTTGCGCGAAGGAGGTCACTCCGAGTCCCCGTAGCCACGTCCGCCTGTGGCTATGGGTCCCGGATCGGCGCGCGCTTAGGGCGCGCTTGTCCGGGACGACGGCTGTGTTTGACGCGACGGTTTCGCCTCACACCGCAATGACGTGATCGTCGATCTCGTCGATCCTGTTGACGCCGCACAGGCCCATGGTGGTGAGCAGCTCTTTCTGGATGATGTCGATCGCCTTGGCGACGCCGGCCTGGCCGCCGGCCCCTAAGCCATAGGCATAGGCGCGGCCGATCATGCAGGATTTTGCGCCGAGCGCGAGCGCGCGCATCACGTCCTGGCCGGAGCGGATGCCGCCGTCGAACATGATCTCCATCTTGTCGCCGACCGCGTCCGCGATCTCGGGCAGCACCTCGATCGAGGACGGCGCGCCGTCGAGCTGCCGGCCGCCATGGTTGGAGACGACCAGGGCCTGCGCGCCGGTCTTGGCGGCTTCCTCGGCGTCCTCGACGTCGAGGATGCCCTTGATGACGAGCTTGCCCGGCCAGATGCTGCGGACCCACTCGACGTCCTTCCAGTTCAAGGAGGTGTCGAACTGCGATGCGGTCCATTCGGCGAGGCGGTTGAGATCCTCGGTGTTCTTCACGTGGCCGGCGATGTTGCCGAAGGTGCGGCGCTTGCCTTGCAGCACGCCTGAGACCCAGGCCGGCTTGCTGGCGAAATCCAGAAGCTTCGATAGCGACCATTCCGGCGGCACCGTCATGCCGTTCTTGATGTCGGCGTGGCGTTGGCCGATCACCTGCAGGTCGACGGTGAGCACCAGCGCGCTGCACTTGGCCGCGATGGCGCGCTGGATCAGATCCTTGATGAAGCCGCGGTCCTTCATGACGTAGAGCTGGAACCAGAACGGCTTCTCGACACTCGCGGCGATGTCCTCGATCGAGCAGATCGACATAGTCGATTGCGTGAACGGGATACCGGCGGCCTGCGCGGCGCGGCAGGCATGGATCTCGCCGTCGCCATGCTGCATGCCGAGCAAGCCGACAGGCGCCAGGATCAGCGGCATGGTCGAGGGCTCGCCGAGGATCGTGGTCGAGGTGTCGCGCTTGGAGACGTCGACCAGGATGCGCTGGCGGAACTTGATCGCCTGCATGTCCTCGCGGTTGGCGCGCAGCGTCTCCTCGGCATAGGAGCCGCGGTCGCAATAGTCGAAGAACGCCTTCGGCACGCGGCGCTTATGCAGCGCGCGAAGATCGTCGATACAGGTGATGTGCTTCATGATCGTTTCCCCGGCCCGTCTTGCATCGGATGATTTCGGGGTCATCTAGCATGGTTAGATGCACAGCCAAATCGTTTGAGAGGAGGGCGCCATGACGAGGCCGCACGCCGCACCTTCGCCGGAAGAGATCAAGGAGAAGCGCGACCTCGAGGAAGCGCTGGAAGAGGGCCTGGAAGAGACCTTTCCGGCCTCCGATCCCGTCAATGTCACCCAGCCACCGCCGAGCCGCGGCGACGGCCATGTGAAGCGCACCGGCTAGGGCCGGGTTCCATCCCGTTCCGGCTTCCCTGCAGGGAAATATAGTGTTAACAATATGTTATCGGGCACGCGGCGGGCCCGGTTCCGTAATGATTCATCATATTTTTTGAAGCCAAGTTAGCCGCGATGGTTTTATAAGAGCTCAGCAAATCAGGGATGCGGGGCCTTTTCGGGCAGCCCGTGGTTGTCGAGGGGACCCCTGATTGTTGCCTGGGGGACGATATGAGCCGCAAATATTTCGGGACGGACGGGATTCGGGGCCGCGCCAACGGACTGATCACGCCGGAGCTCGCGCTCAAGGTCGGCCAGGCCGCGGGCCTTGCGTTTCAACGCGGCGACCACCGCCATCGGGTTGTGATCGGTAAGGACACCCGCCTGTCCGGCTACATGATCGAATATGCGATGGTCGCTGGCTTCACCTCGGTCGGCATGGACGTGCTGCTGGTCGGCCCGATGCCGACACCGGCGGTCGCGATGCTGACCAAGTCGATGCGCGCCGATCTCGGCGTGATGATCTCGGCTTCGCACAATCTGTTCGAGGACAACGGCATCAAGCTGTTCGGCCCGCAGGGCTTCAAGCTCTCCGACGACGTCGAGCGGCAGATCGAGCAGCTGCTCGATGAATCCCTCGACAAGAGGCTCGCGCAGAGCGCGAGCTTGGGACGCGCCCGCCGCATCGACGGCGTGCATGACCGCTACATCGAATTCGCCAAGCGCACGCTGCCGCGCGATCTGTCGCTGGATGGCTTGCGCGTCGTGATCGATTGCGCCAACGGCGCTGCCTACAAGGTGGTACCGGAAGCGCTGTGGGAATTGGGTGCCGACGTCGTTCCGATCGGCGTCGAGCCCGACGGCTTCAACATCAACAAGGAATGCGGCTCGACCTCGCCGGAAGCGCTGTCGAAGAAAGTGCGCGAGATGCGCGCCGACATCGGCATCGCGCTCGACGGTGACGCCGATCGCGTCATCCTGGTCGACGAGCGCGGTCATCTCGTCGACGGCGACCAGCTGCTCGCGGTGATCGCGCAGAGCTGGAAGGAAGACGGCCGGCTGTCGCGGCCGGGCATCGTCGCGACCGTGATGTCCAATCTCGGTCTCGAGCGCTTCCTGAACGGGCAGGGGCTCGATCTCGTCCGCACGCCGGTCGGCGACCGCTACGTGCTCGAGCAGATGCTGAACGGCGGCTACAATCTCGGCGGCGAGCAGTCCGGCCACATCATCCTGTCCGACTACGCCACCACCGGCGACGGCTTCGTTGCGGCCTTGCAGGTGCTGGCGGTGGTGCAGAAGCTGCGCCGTCCGGTGTCCGAAGTCTGCCACCGCTTCGATCCGCTGCCGCAGATCCTGAAGAACGTCCGTCACAAGGGCGGCAAGCCGCTCGACGATTCCGACGTCAAGTCGGCGATCTCCGACGGCGAGAAACGCCTCAACGGCTGCGGCCGCCTCCTGATCCGCTCCTCCGGCACCGAACCGGTGATCCGCGTCATGGGCGAGGGCGAGGACCGTATCCTGGTCGAGGACGTCGTCGACACCATCGTCTCCGCGCTCGGCCAAGCGGCGGCGTAAGGTCTTCCTTCTCCCGCAGTGACGTAGGGTGGGCAAAGCGACTTGTCCGCCGTAGCTCGAAGAGCGAAGGCGGAAGCGTGCCCACCGTTTCATTTGCAGTGTTGGATTGATGGTGGGCACGGCGCAAGTGCGCCTTTGCCCACCCTACGATTCCGGACTCGCGGAGCGGGTAAGACAAGCTGCGCAGATCTATCTCTTCATCTTGCTCGCGGCCAACGCCGTCGGTGCGTTTCTCGGTGGTCCCTTGGGCGACCGATTTGGCCGCAAGATCGCGATTCCTGCCCAGGCTGCCGCGGCACGCGCGTTAACGCATCCTCTCTCGCCGTGTTGCGGTTTCACACATCGTTAGGAATTGCGGCGAGGTCGTCGCATCTGGCGCGGCGTTCTTGCAACGCTGGCGCGGCGCGCGCGTGTATGGTGAGAAAAAATCAACCTTAAAAATTAGGGTTAAGTGGCGCTTAAACATTTGCTGCCATCGTCCGGGTCGTGAGTTTCCAGAACGTGGGGCGTCTGCATTTTTGCCTCACCGGCCATAAGGACGAAGCCAAATGCGTAGCGTTAAGTCTCTCCTTGCCGCGGGTGCGGCAACCCTGATCTCGTCGATGGCGTTCGCCGCTGATATGCCGATCGCGGCTCCGCCTCCGATGTACGCGCCGCCGGCTCCGCCCGCCGATTTTGGTGGCTGGTATCTGCGCGGCGACATCGGCATGACCAACCAGAGCGCCAAGCGCATCGACGCCGCCGTAGCGCCGGGGTTTACGAGGACGACGGAGGGACTCGGCTTCGACTCGTCGCCGTTGTTCGACCTCGGTGTCGGCTATCGCTTCAACAACTGGTTTCGTGCGGACGTGATCGGCCAGTACCGCGGCAAGGCTAACCTGCATGGTGCAGACAACGTCATTGGGCCCGGCTTCGTCGGTTCCGACAATTATAGCGGCAGCAAGTCCGAGTGGGTCGTCATGGCCAACGCCTATGTCGATCTCGGCACCTGGTGGTGCATCACTCCGTTCATCGGCGCCGGTGTCGGCGGCTCCTACAACAAGATCAGCGGCTTCCGCGACGACGGCATTGCATATATCGCCGCGCTGACCCCGACCCCGAGCGCCAGCGTCGCCTACTTCGCCGACAACGGAAAGTGGAACTTCGCCTGGGCCGCTCACGCCGGTCTCGCCTATAAGGTCAACCCCGGCTTCACCGTCGAACTGGCCTACAGCTACATGAACCTCGGCGACGCGGCGCCCGGCAACTTCCGCTTGTTCGACAACAGCGCCTCGGGTCCGACCTCGATCAAGATCAAGGAGCTCACCTCGCACGACGTCAAGCTCGGCGTGCGCTGGGATCTCAACAGCCCTCCGGTCTACGCGCCGCCGCCGCTGGTCACCAAGGGCTGATCGTCAGCCTCATCGCTTAAGACGTCTTAACGGCGCGGGTTCATCCCGCGCCGTTTTGCTTTGCGGATTTTTCATGGCGCGGCAGCGACGAACGCGCCTGACGCAACCATTGGTTAAGGTTAACAGGCGATGATCATCGCAACAGTTCGAGTCCGATGGAGCGTTGCGATGCGTAGGCTGATGGTGGCGGCGGCGATGTTGGGGACGGTGTCTGCCGCGCACGCGGCCGACATGCCGGACCTGCCGATCCTGCGCGGCAGCTTCACCGACGGTCTGAGCACCTCCACAGTCAACTGGCAAGGCTCGTATATCGGAGCGCAGGCCGGTTATGGCTCGTCCGACGAGAACTTCAACGGCTCGACCAGCAACATGATGGCTTCATTGTTGGCGGATACGTTGATCGAGAGCTCGATGGGCGTGTCCCAGTGGAATCTTGGACTGGGCAAGGCCTCGCAGCGCACGACCGGTTACGGCGCCTTCGTCGGCTACAACGCGCAGTGGGACGACGTCGTGATGGGGCTCGAAGTGAGCTGGCTGCACGGCAAGTTCGGAGGAATGTCGTCGGCCAGCGAAAGGCGCGTCAGCGCCACTGCACTGGCGGACGGCAATTTCCATGATGTCACGGCGACGTCCACATCTTCGATCAGCATCAGCGACATCGGAACGTTCCGCGGCCGCGCCGCTTACGCATGGGGATGCTTCCTGCCCTACATGTTTGCCGGTCTCGCGCTCGGTAATGCGGACATTGTGCGCACTGCCTACGTGCAGGATCGCGTGAGCGCGACCCAGTTGGGGACCTACACGCCGCTCGCGCCGTTGAGCTCGACCGATGCCCAGCACAATCACCTGATCTACGGCTACACCGCCGGTCTCGGCGTCGACGTCAACCTGGTCGGCGGATTGTTCATGCGTGCGGAGTACGAATACATCCGCTTCACCTCCCAGGTCGACACCAGCATCAACACCGTCCGCGCCGGCCTCGGCTACAAGTTCTGACGCGGCCGCGCACGCCGCGGTTGACAGCTCCCGTCCGTCCTGATGCTCTGTCGCTCAAAAGTAGGGCGGCGGCGATGCAGATCTACGGCGATAGCAATTCCGGCAATTGTCTGAAGGTGAAGTGGGTCTGCGACAAGCTCGCGCTGCCCTACCAGTGGATTGAAATCGACACACGCAAGGGCGAGACCCGCACGCCGCAATTCCTGAAGATGAACGGCGCCGGTCAGGTGCCGACCGTCGCGTTCGACAACGGCCGCACGCTGGCGCAATCCAATGCCATCATCCGCTATCTCGCCCGCGACAGCGCGCTCGTTCCGCGCGACGCCTTCGTTGCCGCCAAGATGGACGAATGGCTGTTCTGGGAGCAGTACAGCCACGAGCCCTATATCGCGGTGTGCCGCTTCCTCCTGGTCTATCTCGGCAAGAAGGCATCCGAGCTCGACCCCGAGAAGGTCAAGCGCGGCTATGCGGCGCTCGACCGCATGGAGCAGCATCTTTCGGTCAGCCGCTTCTTCACTGGTGAGGCGGTTTCGCTCGCGGATGTCTCGCTGCTCGCCTATACCCGCGTTGCGCATGAGGGCGGCTTCGATCTCGCTCGCCATGCGGCCGTCCGTCGCTGGATCGGCGATGCCGAGGCCTTTCTCGGCCTTGCGCCGGCGCGCTGAGCCTGGAGTATCGCGAATGAACACTGAGGCCGTTTCCATTCGCCGCGCGCGCCGCGACGATGTCGCCGCGATCGTGGCGATGCTCGCCGATGATCATCTCGGGCGCGGGCGTGAGCGCGTCGAGGATCCACTGCCCGCCGCCTATGACGAGGCATTCGCGCGGGTCGAGCGCGATCCGAATCTGACGCTTGTGGTCGCCGAGAGCGAGGGCAGGGTGGTCGGCTGCCTGCAACTCGCGATCCTGCCCGGCATCAGCTCGCAAGGCGGCGTGCGCGGCCTGCTCGAAGACGTCCGCGTTGCTTCCGATTGTCGCAGCCGCGGCATCGGCGAGCGATTGGTGCAATGGGCGATCGCGGAAGCGAAAGCGCGCGGCTGCAATCTGGTCGAGCTGCTGACGCATCAGACGCGCGTCGATGCGCAGCGCTTCTATACGCGGCTCGGATTCGCTGCGAGTCATGTGGGCATGACTGTCCGCTTTTGAGGCAGCTCGTCGCGGGCCTTGCGCGATCAGCACATCCGGATCGCGCATTCGTTCATCTTAAGAGCTGATAAACTACCTGACCGTCGTTCATGTTTGTACAAGAACGAACGGTGCTACGGCAGCGTCAGACACCGAGCTCGGTCGGTTCGGGGATTTCGATGACAAGCTATTCGATGATCAAGGTCGGCAACGACTACGTCGTGCAGGCCAATGACAAATGCATTTTGAAGGTCGGCAGCCGCCGCAAAGCCGCGCAATTGATCAGCGAGGCCACGGACTTGCTGAATGCGCTCGCTGCCGTCGAATCCCCTGGTATCGCGCCAGAGGCGCCTTCACTCCCCCGTGAGACGCCGGAACTTCCTTGACTGCCCTTCCCGATTCCCGTATCAGCCGCGGCGGGACACCTCCCCCCAACGGGAGGCTTACTATCTGGAAGGGTAGATGATGACTGTAGCGAAGCCCGCTTCGCGGCCGAACGTGCCGCACTTCTCCTCCGGCCCCTGCGCCAAGCGCCCCGGCTGGAACGCCCAAAATCTCAAGGACGCAGCCCTCGGTCGCTCGCATCGCGCGAAGATCGGCAAGGCCAAGCTCAAGCTCGCGATCGATCTGACGCGCGAAGTGCTCGAGGTCCCCGCCGATTACCGCATCGGCATCGTGCCGGCCTCCGATACCGGCGCGGTCGAGATGGCGCTGTGGTCGCTGCTCGGTGCGCGGCCCGTCACCACGCTCGCCTGGGAATCCTTCGGCGAAGGCTGGGTCAGCGATATCGTCAAGGAATTGAAGCTCAAGGACGTCACCAAGCTGAATGCAGCCTATGGTGAGATCCCCGACCTCTCCAAGGTGGATCCCAAGAGCGACGTCGTCTTCACCTGGAACGGCACCACCTCAGGCGTGCGCGTGCCGAATGCGGACTGGATCAGCGCCAACCGCGAAGGGCTCACGATCTGCGACGCGACCTCGGCCGCTTTCGCGCAGCCGCTCGATTTCGCAAAACTCGACGTCGTCACCTTCTCCTGGCAGAAGGCGCTCGGCGGCGAGGCCGCGCACGGCATGCTGATCCTCTCGCCCCGCGCGGTGGAGCGGCTCGAGACCTACAAGCCGGCCTGGCCGCTGCCAAAAATCTTCCGCATGACCAAGGGCGGCAAGATCAACGAAGGCATCTTCGTCGGCGAGACCATCAACACGCCCTCGATGCTCTGCGTCGAGGATTATCTCGATGCGCTGAACTGGGCCAAGTCGATCGGCGGCCTCAAGGCGCTGATCGCGCGTGCCGACGCCAACACCAAGGTGCTCGCCGACTGGAAGGCGAAGACGCCGTGGATCGACTTCCTGGCGAAGGATCCTTCGATCCGCTCCAACACCTCGGTGTGCCTGAAGTTCACCGATCCCGCGATCACCTCGCTCTCCGAGGACGCGCAAGCCGACTTCTCCAAGAAGCTGGTCGCGCTGGTCGAGAAGGAAGGCGCCGGCTTCGACTTCGCCTATTACCGCGATGCGCCGGCCGGCCTGCGCATCTGGTGCGGCGCCACTGTCGAGGCCAAGGACGTCGAGCTCTTGACGCAGTGGATCGATTGGGCCTTTGCCGAGACCAAGGCGCAGCTGGCCAAGGCAGCGTGAGTTTCTTTTTCGCCTCTCCCCGTTCTTACGGGGAGAGGCCGGATTGCGCAGCAATCCGGGTGAGGGGCTCTCTCCGCTTGCACCTTCGCCTGTGGCTGCCCCTCACCCCAACCCTCTCTCCGTAAGAACGGGGAGAGGGGGAAGACAAAGCCTCTTCATTCAATTCGGCCATCGCAGGCCGATCCTCCCTCTAGGGAAGGCGAAGGATCATCCCCATGACCAAACCCAAAGTTCTCATTTCCGACGCGCTCTCGCCCGCAGCCGTGCAGATCTTCAAGGACCGCGGCGTCGAGGTCGACTTCCAGCCCAATCTCGGCAAGGACAAGGACAAGCTCGCCGAGATCATCGGCAATTATGACGGCCTCGCGATCCGCTCCGCGACCAAAGCGACGGCCAAGATTATCGACAAGGCGACGAAGCTGAAGGTGATCGGCCGCGCCGGCATCGGCGTCGACAATGTCGAGATTCCCGCCGCCACGGCCAAGGGCATCATCGTGATGAACACGCCATTCGGCAATTCGATCACCACCGCCGAGCACGCCATCACCCTGATGCTCGCGCTCGCCCGCGAGATCCCGCAGGCCGATGCCTCGACCCAGGCCGGCAAGTGGGAGAAGAACCGCTTCATGGGCGTCGAGATCACCGGCAAGGTGCTGGGCGTCGTCGGCTGCGGCAATATCGGCTCGATCGTCGCCGACCGCGCGCTCGGCCTGCGCATGAAGGTGATCGCGTTCGATCCGTTCCTGTCGCCGGAGCGCGCCAAGGACATCGGCGTCGAGAAGGTCGATCTCGACGATCTCCTCAAGCGCGCCGACTTCATCACCCTGCACACGCCGCTGACCGAGAAGACCAGGAACATCATCGACGCGGCCGCGATCGCCAAGATGAAGAAGGGCGTGCGCCTGATCAACTGTGCCCGTGGTGGCCTCGTCGACGAGCAGGCCGTGGTCGATGCGCTCAATTCCAAGCACATCGCTGGCGCCGCCTTCGACGTCTTCATCGAGGAGCCTGCGACGTCCAACGTGCTGTTCGGCCATCCCAACGTGATCTGCACGCCGCATCTCGGCGCCTCCACCACGGAAGCGCAGGAGAACGTCGCGCTGCAGGTCGCCGAGCAGATGTCGGACTATCTGCTCACCGGTGCGATCTCGAACGCGGTCAACTTTCCCTCGATCACCGCGGAAGAAGCGCCGAAGCTGAAGCCGTTCATCGCCCTCGCCGAGAAGCTCGGCTCGTTCGCCGGCCAGCTCACCGAAAGCGGCATCCTCAAGGTCGAGATCACCTATGAGGGCCACGTCGCCGAGATGAAGATCAAGGCGATCACCTCCGCCGTGCTGTCGGGCCTGCTGCGGCCGATGCTGGGCGAGGTCAACGTGGTGTCCGCCCCCGTCGTCGCCAAGGAGCGCGGCATGGTGGTGGACGAGATCGTGCGCGCAGCCCAGAGCGACTATGAGAGCCTGATCACCGTCACCGTCACCACCGAGCGACAGGAGCGGTCGGTCTCCGGCACCGTCTATGCCGACGGCAAGCCGCGCCTCGTCGACATCAAGGGCATCCGCGTCGACGCCGAGTTCGGCAAGTCGATGATCTACGTCACCAACGAGGACAAGCCCGGCTTCATCGGCAGGTTCGCCAGCCTGCTCGGCGACGCCAAGATCAACATCGCCACCTTCCATCTCGGCCGCGTCGCGCCCGGCAGCGATGCCATTGCCCTCGTCGAGGTCGACGGCGCGGTGCCGACAGACGTGCTCGCCAAGGTGCAGGCGCTGCCGCAGGTCAAGCAGGCCAAGGCGCTGACGTTCTGATCGCGCTCTCACCGTCGTCATGGCCGGGCTTGTCCCGGCCATCCACGTCTTGGCACTCGGCACGAAGAACGTGGATGCCCGGGACAAGCCCGGGCATGACGCGCGGATAGAGTCACGCTCCTATCGATATTCCGACGCGCGGAACAACGCCGCCTCCAATACCTGGAGGCGGCGTTTTATTTTCCCGCGCTCGCCAAACTTTGTGTACCAATGGCGATAAGGACGCTCCGTTCAAAATCGTTCGAAAAGGGAGAACACAATGCGTGAAGCCGTCATCGTTTCCTATGCGCGCACGGGCCTTGCGAAATCCGGCCGCGGCGGGTTCAACATCACGCCGCCGATGTCGCTCGCGGCCCACGCCATCCAGCACGCGGTGAAGCGCGCCGGCGTCGACAAGGACTATGTCGAGGACTGCTATCTCGGCAATTGCGCCCATGGCGCGCCGAACATCGGCCGCCAGGCCGCGCTGCTCGCAGGGCTCCCGAAGACCACCGCGGGCGTCTCGGTGAACCGCTTCTGCTCCTCGGGGCTGCAGACCATCGCGATGGCCGCCAACTCGATCCGCTCCGACGGCGCCGACTGCATCGTCGCCGGCGGCGTCGAGAGCATCTCGATTCCGGGCGGCGGCTCGCCGAAGGAGTCGATCGATCCGGAACTGCTCAAGGTCGCGCCCGACATCTTCATGGCGATGATCGACACCGCCGACATCGTCGCCGAGCGCTACAAGCTCAGCCGCGAATATCAGGACGAGTTCTCGCTGGAATCGCAGCGCCGCATGGCCGCGGCGCAGCAGGCCGGCAAGTTCAAGGACGAGATCGTCCCGATGAAGACCAAGATGAAGGTCGTCGACAAGCAGACCAAGGCCGAGAGCATCGTCGACTACGTCGTCGATCGCGACGAGTGCAACCGGCCCGACACCACGATGGAAGGCCTTGCCAAGCTCGAGCCGGTCAAGGGTCCCGGCAAGTTCGTCACCGCCGGCAATGCCAGCCAGCTCTCCGACGGCGCCGCCGCCGTGGTGCTGATGGAAGCCAAGGACGCCGAGAAGCGCGGCCTCAAGCCGCTCGGCCGCTTCGTCGCCTGGGCGACCGCGGGCTGCGAGCCCGACGAGATGGGCATCGGCCCGGTATTCGCGATCCCGAAGCTGTTGAAGCGCACCGGCCTCAAGATCGACGACATCGATCTGTGGGAGCTCAACGAAGCCTTCGCCAGCCAGTGCCTGTATTGCCGCGACAAGCTCGAGATCGATCCCGCCAAGTACAACGTCAACGGCGGCTCGATCGCGATCGGCCATCCCTTCGGCATGACCGGCGCGCGGCTCACCGGCCATTTGCTGCAGGAAGGCGCGCGCCGCAAGGCCAAGTGGGGCGTGGTGACGATGTGCATCGGCGGCGGCCAGGGTGGCGCCGGCCTGTTCGAGATCTACAGCTGATCCAGGCCGCAGGAACGCGAAAGGGCACGGCGCCGCAAGCGCCGTGCCTTTTTATTTGAGTTATTTGAGCGCCTACGCGGGAACTCGGGCAAATCACGCGATCAACCTATACGGTACTATTCTAATAAAGACAACCGCAGCGAAAGGTGCTAAAGCTTGCTTGCGATGCAGCTTGTAATGGGGGAGGGGCGCAAATGGCCTTTTCGGACCCGAGCTTGGCGATCCAAAACATCATAGACGCGGCCGTCAGCGATTACATGGGGATGGCAGTCTACGTCTTCACGGATTTTGACGGCTCCGGCACCCAGCTCGTGGATGGGGTTTGAGAGCTGGGTTCAGAACGGCGCAAACGCTCCGTCGGGCAATGGCGTCGTCGTTCTGTCCGCCGGCAGCCTCGCCTCGTCCGTGGGACAGAAAATCATGTCCACTCTTCTGAGCGCCGAGGTCGAGGGTGGTTTGTCGTCGAGTTGACCCAAGTCAGTTGACCCAAGCCGGGCGCGTCCTTTCGACGATAGGATGACGGACAATCCCGTAGCCTGATCGTCTCAGGATAAGGCTAAGCGGCATCGGTGTCCGTTGAATTTGCTGCCGCACACTCCGCCCTCATCCTGAGGAGCCCGCCTCAAGCGGGCGTCTCGAAGGATGGCCGCAGGGAGGTCGCTTTCAAATGCGATTTCCCTGCGCAGAGAGAGGTGGGCCTCCGACGCCGCTCTACGCCTTCGCCAGCGCCGGCGCGAACACCACTTCGATCAGCGTGCCGGAATTGCCCGCGCTCTTGATGTTGAACTGGGCGCGGTTGGCTTCGACCAGCGCCTTGGTCAGCGACAGGCTGAGCGCGGCGCTGTCCGCGGCATCGCCCGGCGGCGGGGTGCGGAACGGCTCCATCGCGGCGGCGACTTCGCGTTCGCTGAGGCCATGGCCGGTGTCGCGGATGCGAAGCGCGATCTCGCCGCGATCGGTCAGCGCGGTCGAGACGATGACCTGGCCGCCGGCGCTCGCCAGCCGGATCGAGTTCGAGATCAGGTTCACGGTGATCTGCCGCATCGCGCGCGCATCCACTGTCACCTGCGGCAGCGCGTGCGCCAGCGAGGTGCGGATGATGATGCGCTCGCGGTTGGCCTGCGGCTGCATCACCGTAACGCAGGCTTCGACGAGGTCGTTGAGATTGAGGTTGGCGAAGTTGAGATCAAGCTTGCCGGTCTCGATCCGCGACAGCTCCAAGAGATCGTCGATGATGGCGATGACGCGCTCGCCGGAGGCGCGGATGTCCTTCATGTATTCGCCGTAGCGCTCGTTGCCGAGCGCGCCGAAGCGCTCGGAGATCATCACCTCGGCAAAGCCGATGATGGCATTGAGCGGCGTGCGGATCTCGTGGCTGATCCGCGCCAGCATGTCGGCCTTGGCCGTCGCTGCGCCGTCGGCGCGACGGCGGGCCTGGGTCAGCTCGCTCTCGCCCTTCTTGCTCTGCGAGAGATCGCGGAACACGGCGAAGAAGTTCGGCCCGTCCGGCCGTGTGCGGCCCATGATCATCGCCAGCGGAATCACGCCGCCTTTCTTCTCGCGGCCCAGCACCTCGCGGCCGTGGTCGAGCAGGCTGGCAATGTCCTGGCTCTTGAGGCTTTCGAGATAGTCGGCGACGATCTGCTGGCTCTCCGGCGCGAACAGCGTCGCCAAATTCTGCTCGAGCAGCGCATCGCCGTCATAGCCGAACAGCGCCTCGGCGCTGCGGTTGCAGGCGTGGATGTTGCCTTCGGCATCGAACATCACGATGCCCTCGGCCGTGGTGTCCAGGATCGCGGCGAGATCCTCGGCGTCGGCATCGCCGGCCGCGGGCTCGAGGTCGGGCGCGTAGGGGAAGGATTCGGGGACAATGGTCTCGGCGATGACGGGCGCGGCGACCATTGGCGCCGCCTGCGGCAACGCGCAGATCAGCGCATGCGCGCTCTCGCCGTCCCAGTCGATCGTGTGCAGATGCGCCTCGGTGGTCGCAAGCGGCGCTTCGCCGTTCGCGATCGCCGCGCTGATCGTCACCGGCGTGCCGCCTTGCGAGGTGCTGCTGGCCGTGGACACGCCCGGCTCGACATAGAGCGCGTCGAGCCCCCCGGCATGCTCCAGTGCGCCGAGGTTGGCGTGGCCCATGCGCGCGAGGAAGGCGGGGTTGGCGTAAAGCAGGCGATCGAGGCGATAGATCAGGATGCCCGTCGGCAACAGGTCGAGCAGCGCGCGGTCGCGCGCCGGCGCGCCGCGTGCCGGCGGCGCGGGCTCGCTCAGCCATTCGGCTGCGGTTTGCGGCGCTTCAAGCTCCGGCGCAGGCGGTTCGGGCGTGATCTCTGCCGCCGGTGGCTCGGATGTATCAGCCGCGATCGACTCGCGCTCGCGTTCGAGGCGCTCGGACAATTGCCGGGCGAGCTCGTTGAACGCGCTGTTCTCGACCGGCGTCAGCGTCGGCGAGCGCGCATCGCCATGCGGGCGGAATGGCACGACATTGGGAGGCGTTTCCACTGGCGTTTCCACGGACGTCTCGGGCTCGCTTGGGTGTGAAGTCACATCAGTTGCGGGTTCGGGCAGTTCAGCTTCAGGCTCAGGCTCGCCTGCAGGCGGCGCGATGGGCGGAGGCGGCGCCGCGGCCTCGGCCTCCGGCTCGGAGTCCGGCTCGACGACGTCGGCGGACAGGCCGCGCTGCGCCGGCACCTCGGCCAGTCGCTCGAAGCGCCGGAGCGCTTCGAGCCGGTTGAGGCCGTCGAGATCGCGGCAGACGCCAAAGCCTTTGAAGCCGGCGAAATTGCGCTCGCGATCGTAGATCGGGAGGCCCGCGAGCTCGACCGGCAAATGCTCGCCGCCATCGGCGGGCCAGTTCACGGTGATGCCGGCCCAGGTGTCGTGGCTTTCCAGCGCCCGCGCAACGCGCCCCTCGGGATCGAGCGCAAAGTCCGCGGCGATCTCGTGCCAGGGGCGGCCGAAGCCGGCGGCGGTGTGCGGGCCCATCAGGCGGATGAATTCGTCGGAGAGCAGCACAAAGCGTCCCTCGGCATCCATCTGCCAGAGGAAGCGCAGCGGATGCTGATGCGGTGCGGGCGTCTCTGTGTGGCCCGACGGCAGCTCGAACATGGCTGACGTGATCGGCGCGGCCTGCGGCGACACAATGGCTCGGGCGCAGTTTTCAACTGGAGTTTTGGCCGCGGCTTCGGTGCTCTGGTCGGGCACCGGTTCTTGGAAGGCCTCCACCAGCGCTTCGCTCACGGCAGGTTCAGGCGCGGGCGTCAGCGTCTCGGCGGTTTCGCTTGCATCGGCCGGCTCTGCGAAGGCGTCGAACAATGCGATCCCGACCGGCGGATCCTGCGATGGCGGCTCGTTCGGCATGCTTTTAGGCGAGGCCGCTGCGCGCGCCTCCTGCGCGGGATCGATCAGCGCGACGAGGCCGATATCGGCGCCGACACCGACCCGTTGCAGCACCATCTGGCCGATGCCGATCGGCGTCGCGGCGCGGCCGCAGGTCAGCGCTTCGCTGCGGGCGCGGTCGAGGCCGGCCTCAAAGAGATCGCGAAAGCCGAGCAGGGAACGGGCGGCTTCGCTGGCGCCGACGAACATCCCGTCGGGCGCGAACGCGGCCATCGGCACCTTGGCGCCAGCGACGAGACGATGCAGCCGCTCGACCAGCGGCATCGGGCGTAGCGTCGGGTCCATCGCGGCAACGAGCACGCCATGGCCGCCATCGGCAAAGTCGAGCCGCGCGCAGGCGCAGGTCATCAGCATGCCGAGCCGGGCGCCGAAGCCGCGCAGCCGCTCGAGCCGCACGGTCCCGTTCGCCGGCAGGCTGCGGGCCAGCCGGGCGACCTGGCGGCGGTGGCTGTCCGCCGGGCCGAAGATCCTGTCCGCGAGCGCGGCGGCATGCGCCGCGCCGAACAGTTTTGCGCCGACCGGATTGGCCCAGAGCACGCGCGTGCCGTCGATCGACCACAGCCAGGCGGGCAGCGCAGAGGTCGCGTGCACGGCCAGCCGGGGATCGCCCACGCCTCGCAACTGGAAATCCGAACTCTTCATCCGACCGGCTTTAAGTCTCGCTTGTCAGCGTGGGGCGGCTGCCGGGAATGGCAGCCTTAAGAAAGGGTTAGTATCGCCCGCAGGCGCGGGCAGGTCCACGGCCACGGTCTCTCACAGCCGTCCTAAAGCCGCGATAACCTTAATGGTCCCGAACCCGCAAGCCGCAGCCCGGTTGCATCCAAGGGATTCGCGGGCGGACGGCTCAAAGCCGTCGCGGCATCACCGGTGGCCCATCCTCCCCTGAAGGGGGAGGATCGGTTCGCATAGAGCGAAGCGACATGCGAACCGAGGTGGGGTGACAGTCTTTCCACGGAGGCGGTGCCCGAGTGGAGAGATCACCCCACCCCGCTCGCGCTTTGCGCGATCGACCCTCCCCCTCCAGGGGAGGGTAAGGGCCGGCCTCGCCTCGGCACCAATCCTCCTCAACCACCGGTTCCCCATCCCAGGAACCTCACCCTCTCCGAGATTAAATTTTCACGACGCCTGTTGGATCGCATTGCGATGCACAATCTTGACATGATGCGCGGCAATAATGGCGGCACTGGGCGAGCCATCTCGTTTGTTTCGCGTTTCCAGTCTTTCGTACCCGCTCAATGCGAAGGGCCCACAATCGGGGCCGGCGGGCGCGCCAGAAGGCTCACTCCATTTTTTCAATTTGCGTGAGGACAACCATGACAGGTGCGACTGATCCGTTTTCTGCCTCGATCATCCCGTTCGAGGTTCCCGAGCAGATGCGTGCGTTCGCCGAAAAGGGCGTGTCGCAGGCCCGCGAGAACTACGCCAAGTTCAAGGACGCCGCCGAGACCCACAATGGCACCGTCGAGGCTGTGTTCACCTCCGCCAGCAAGGGCGCGAGCGAGTACACCGCCAAGCTGGTGGAGTTCATGAAGGCCAACAGCAGCGCCCAGCTGGACTTCGCCCAGCAGCTGTTCGGCGCCAAGTCGCCGTCGGAAGCGCTGGAGCTGTGGACCGGCCACGCCCGCAAGCAGCTCGAGACCTTCCAGTCCCAGGCCAAGGAACTGGTCGAGCTCAGCCAGCGCGTCGCCAATGAGACCGCCGAGCCGATCAAGGCCTCCGCCTCGAAGTATTACCCGCCCGCCGCCTGAGCGGATTGGCCGGTTTGAGTTGAGAAACCCGGGCCGAAAGGCCCGGGTTTTTTCACCTCTCCCGCTTGCGGGAGAGGTCGGCGCGTCCGGGCGATGCGAAGCATCGTCCCGCGCGCCGGGTGAGGGTTCTCTCCCCACGGGGAGTTTCTCAGCAGACGGAGATAGGCAGCGCAGCCCCCCTTATCGTCGCCATCAAGTCCGATTTCATTGCGCCGAGGGTGATTTCCGCTGGTTTTTCGTCCGTCTGCGGCCTTGCCAAAAACGCCCGTTGCACCTAGTTTCCGCCCCGTCCAGCCCCTTAGGTCGCCGGCCTTTTCAGGCCCGCCTTGGAGCGGCTCGCCAGGATGCAGTTGTAGCTCAGTTGGTTAGAGCGCCTGTCTGTGGAACAGGAGGTCGGTGGTTCGAGCCCACCCAACTGTACCAACAAATTCAACCACTTAGATCTGTGCCTGATCTGTTCAAGCTGTTTAGGTAGCGAATTTGGGTAGCGTTGGGGCTCGTGCAACGATCCCGCGTTTTAACGACCGGGAATTTAGTCCAAAGAATGCACTTGATCCGCTTCTCGGCCCTTGCGCTCCACTTCTAGCTGCAGTTTGCTAGCGGTGGGGGGCGACTCATGGCGTTCAAGAAAGTATTCTTTGCTTATCCTGCGGGCGATGCTGAACTAGTCGGGCCGATCGAGTCCGCGAGCAAACTGGTCAAGGCAGCAAATGCATCCGTCGATGTACGGATTTGGCCCCAGCTGAATAATTTCGGTCTGAGCATTCCGGACGACGTCCGAAGCGCTATCGTTGATGCGGACGTCTTTGCTTGCGATATCACGCAACCAAATCTGAACGTCTACTACGAAGCCGGCTTCGCCATAGGGAAAGGCAAGCCAATCGCGCCTGTACTAAATTCGTCATTCGCGGGCGCTTCAGCGGCCATCCAGCGCGATGGTTTCTTCGACAACGTCCGCTACAAGTCATATGAAAATTCGGACGGACTGAAAACGATATTGCTCGACCCGCCGTCCGGAGACTTGGTCTCTCTATTTTCGAAACCAATAAACTTCCAGCAGCCGCTCTACTTGTTGAACGGCTATCGCAAGACTGATTTTATTAATGCGATTGTGTCCGCAGTGAAGGATAGTGGCGGCGCATATGGTGAGTAAAACGACGGCTCCAGAGCCAGCGTCCGAAATTACGCTTGAGAAATTCGACATAGTCGTCCGTCCAGCGTGGACAATTTCGGAGAACGACGCTGACAGCGTGGCCCTGGATCCCGACGATCCGCCGGTCGTTCCGATGGGTCAGGCAAACCCACCTGTCTTGAAGGCATTGGAGCAAAAAGCTCGATTTCGAGAATCTCGGCTTGCGGCCAAAAATAGCCGTCCCACGTCGAACTGACGCAGGATAAGCGTAGCGCGAGCAGGCGCGGTGAGCAGAGCCTATTCTGCTCTACTTAGCTTCCTAACCGTCGGGACTTCGAAGGAGCGGTCATTCCGCTCGATCTCACGGATGCTTTAGATCAGATAGTCGGTGTGGCGCCGCTTGCCGTTGGAGCGGGGCCGGCCGAACTACCTCACGCCCGCCACCACCCACACCACCACCGGCAACGTCACCGCCGCCAGCAGCGTGCCCAGCGCCACCGCGCCCGACACCGGGTTCACCAGCCGCTGATACTGGACCGCGAAGATGTATGCGTTGGCGCCGGTCGGCATGGCCGCGAACAGCACGATCACGCCGGCGGCAAGCGGCGGCAGGTCGAGCAGTTTTGCCAGCGCGAACGCCGCTGCCGGCATCGCCATCAGCTTGAGCGCGCACATCACCAAAATGCTCAGCTTCTCGCCTTTCACCTCGAAGCGGAACAGGTTGATGCCGAGCGCGATCAGCGCGGTCGGCGATCCCGCCTGCGCCAGCAGTTCGATCGTTCGGTCGACGACGGGATTGAGGCCGAGGCCCGTAAAACGCCAGATCACGCCAAAACCGATCGCCAGCATCAGCGGATTGCGCGCGAGATCCGCGAGCACGGGCGAGATCACCGACAGCGCCGAGTCGGTCCGCTTGCGGCTGACAAGCTCCATCTGCAGGATGCCGCAGAGCCAGAGCAGTGGCGTGTTCACCGACAGGATCAGCGCCATCGGCCCTGCGGCCTCATTGCCAAGCGCCGAGAGCGTCAAGGGAATGCCGAGCATCACGATGTTGCCGTAGACCGAGCCGATCGCGAACACGACGCCGTCCTCGCTGTCCTCGCGCCGCTGGCGCAGCAGCGCCGAGAGCGCCAGCGCCGCGATCCAGGTGAGGGCGAGCGCGCCGTAATAGGCGCCCCACATCCTGTAGGGGCTGACGTCGGGGAATTCCGAGACGACGATGGTGCGGAAGAGCAAAGCGGGGATGGCGATGCTGAAGGCGAATTCGCTGATGCCCTTGTGCGCGCTGTCCGAGACGAAGCGAAACAGCACCGCGGCATAGCCCGCCGCAATCAGCGCAAACACCGGCGCGACGATCAGCAATGTGGCCATGCACCCCTCACCTCACGGGGATCTGGCTGACCACCCCACGCATTCTCGATCATGCCATCATGCCACTGTTTTGCCCGACGCGTCAAATTGATTTCGTAAAATCCGTAAAGATCAATCCGCAGCTGGACTTGGCTACTGTGCATGGGGTTGTTTTCGCGGTTTTTGGTTGGATGGTCGCTGGAGCGGCGGGCTGGAGCTCGATCTCGCCCCCACCCACAACCGTCATCCCCCGCGAAGGCGGGGGATCCAGTACGCCGCGGCTGCTCGGGGAACGTCAGGCGCCTCTGGAATACTGAATCCCCCGCCCCAGTGCGCAATTGCGCACAAGGCGCGGGATGACACCTGTTTTGCTGGAAGCAGCTCCGTGCCGACACCAGACCGCCCACCCTGTTGCCGAGACCGCACACGTGCCGGCTTTCGCATCTCCCCTCGGTTGCCAACCAACGCCCGTTCACCCACTATTCCCACTGAACTCGACATGTGGGGGGATCGATGCTGGCGTTTCGCTTGAAGAAGTCAAAAGCCTTGGCCGCTGCAACCCTCGGGATTGCGCTGGCCGTCCTGGTCCTGCCGCGCGCCGGCTTCGCCTACACCCAGGAGGAGCAGCAGGCCTGCACGCCCGATGCGATGCGGCTGTGCGGCGAGTTCGTTCCGAACGTCGATGCCATCACCGCCTGCATGATCGCGAAGAAGTCGCAGCTCTCGCCGCAGTGCCGGGTGTTCTTCAGGCCGGGGCCAGAGCCGGGCGAGGTTCGCGCCGGCAAGCCGACCCACATCGCGCCCAAAACCGCGAAGAAGACCACCAAGCCGGCGGCGAAGGCGAGCAAGAAGAAGAAATCCAGCGAAGGCTGAGCGCGACAGCACGTTCGTCCTTGAAACCCGGCAGCTGCGTTTGCCCCGTCGGACGCGTTTTGTTCGCGCAATCGGCGCCCTGGGCTTGCGGCAATTGCGAGCGCGCGATGGAAAAGAGTCGCGAGCAGGTTTGCCCGGCAAGGTTGCATTCCACTTTATCCCGCCTCGCTGCTCAAGAAACGCACGATTGCAGGCGTTTTCTTGCAGTTTTCATCGGGCGTCGTACCAGGCAGTGTGACTCAAAAGCCAACACGCCTTGTTATTTCGTGGCGGCAACGCAACTCCCGATAAATTTTTCTTTCACGAATCACCGCGCTGATTCATTTTCGAGCCACGGGGTCAATCTGGAGGCCGAAGGTATGAACGTTATCGTTTTTGCATCGCGTAAAGGCGGCTCGGGCAAGAGCACCCTGGCTGCACATCTCGCCGCGCAGATCAAGGCGAGCAAGCAGGTCATGCTGGTGGACGCGGATCCGCAAGGCTCGCTCACGCTGTGGCACAAGCTGCGTGGCACCAACGAGCCGCCGATCAAGCCGGCCGTGAACTCCGTCAGCGGCATCGTCTCCGCGGCCAAGCGCGACGGTTATGAATGGGTGTTGATCGACACGCCGCCGAACCTCTCGGCCGTCGTCGACGACGCCATCAGGAACGCGACGATGGTGATCATTCCGGCGCGTCCCGGCGTGTTCGACGTCAACGCGGTGCAGGAAACCATCCAGATGTGCCGCGCCGCGCGCAAGCCCTACGCGGTCGTGCTCAACGGTGCGCCGGCGCGCCGCGACGAGTCCGAAAGCCCGATCGTCACCATCGCGCGCGAGGCGCTGGCGAAATTCCGCGCTCCGGTGTGGGGCGGCCAGATCACCAACCGTTCCGATCTGCTGATGGCGCTCAGCCACGGCGAAGGCGCGCGGGAGTATCAGGCCGAGAGTCGTGCAGCTCAGGAAATTGCACGGCTGTGGGCGGCGATCGAGCGCTCAGTGAAGGCTATTCGCGGCACGGCGTCGGCGTCCGGCGCAATGCACAAGCAGGCGGCATAATTTCATCATTCATTTCCCCGGACGAAAACGCGCGGACGAGCCGCGCGTTTTGCGTTTTTCGGGTCTGCTGAATGAGGCTACGCCACCATCAGCATGTAGAACACGATGACCGGCGACAGGCTCAGGATCACCGACCAGATGCCGGCGGCCCAGAGAATGTCCTCGGTGGTAAAGCTCTGCTGGCCGGCGTCGTAATGCGACGCCATCTCATTATGATTATTCACAAACGCCTCCGCGAGTTCTTCGCTTATGGGCGTCAGTGATACGCGGGATGTTTTAAGATTCCGGGGCGCAGCTAGCTGCACATTTGAACGCAGCTGCTACCACGGGTTAACCATCCCAGTGGCGCTGTCAGCCCGCCAGCCAGACGCGAAACAGCAGCACCGGCATCAGGCCGAGCATCACCGCCCAGAACCCGAACGACGACACCACCAGAATTCCCTGCAAGAGATCGGCCGGCGCGAATTGGCTCGCGGCCGTAGGCCGGGTGCGATGTCCCATGGTCATTCCCCCTTTGGAAGGTCTCAGGCAGAAACGACAGGTGTGGTTCGGTAAACGAGGCGTGGATGCTCCATGCGGCGAATGCGAAGGCCGTGTGGGGTGGGATTAACCACGGGCGCCTCTTACCCTCCCCTGGAGGGGGAGGGTCGCTCCGCATGAAGCGAAGCGAAATGCGGAGCGGGGTGGGGTGATCTCTCGACACAGGCAGTGTTCGATGCCGAGAGACCGTCACCCCACCCCGCTCGCGCTGCGCGCGATCGACCCTCCCCCTCCAGGGGAGGGTAAATGAAGCCCTACGCCGCGACTTTCATCCGTCGCTCGATCTCGCGATCGATCGTCGCGGCGAGCTCGCTGCTCACTTCCACCATCGGCAGGCGCACCTCAGGGCTGTCGATCAGGCCGCTCCGCCACAGCCAGTACTTCGCCGGTGCGGGGCTCGGTTCGGCAAACAGCAGCCGCGTCAGCTCGGCGACCTCCTGCCAGCGCGCCTGCGCGGCGTCGTGGTTGCCGCGCTTGAGCTCCGCATACACGGCCGCAAATGTCGCGGTCTCGATATGGGCGGAGAGCACGATGCCGCCATCGGCGCCGTCGCTGAGCGCCTCGAAGTAATTCGCGTCCTCGCCGGTCAGCACGCGAAATTCCTTCGGCCGGTCACGCAGCAGCGCGATCGATTGCTCGCGGCTCGCGCCGCAATCCTTGAGGCCGACGATGTTCTTGTGTTCGGCGAGCCGCAGCAGCGTCTGGTTGGTGATGTTCACCGAGGTGCGATAGGGAATGTTGTAGAGCGCAATCGGCCAGGCGGCGTGATCGGCAAGCGCCTCGAAATGCGCCAGCAGCCCGCGCTGTGACGGCCGCACATAGTAAGGGCTCGCGATCAGGTAGCCGTCGATCGGCCAGTCCGCGGTTTCATCGAGGCGATCCTTCAGCCGCGAGGTGTCCGCGCCTGACAGTCCGAGGCAGATCGGCAAGGTGCGGCGGCCCGCCGCGATCTCGTCGCGGACGATGGCGACGAGGCGCTCGAGTTCAGTGTTGCGCAGCGTCATGCCTTCACCCGAGGTCGCCCCCAGGATGAAGCCGTCGACGGCTTGTGTGCCGTAGTGCCGCGTCAGCCGCCGCAATGATGTCTCGTCGAGACGGCCATCGCGAAATGGCGTCACCAGCGGCAGCCATAGCCCGTGCAATTGGTCTCGTAGTCCGGTCATGTTTCCATCTCCTTCTCGGGAAAAAAACCTGAGACGGAGGGCACATGAAAAAACCCCGTCCAGGCGGCGGGGTTTTCGGGATCAGCTCGCGATGACGAAGTCAGCCTAGCGCGCGCAACATTCCGAGGTCCCCGGATGGGGGCCTTTTTTCGAAATGAGTGCGCACGACTTCGTGATCATTTGCAAATGATGCGAGGTATGCCTGGAACTGTCAATACACGCGGAAGGCGAAGCGCCATTTTGACGAAAAAAAGCCGGACCCGAAGGCCCGGCTTAGGTATTGGCCACGTGAGGCCGACACAATCACCTTCCAAGAGGGATTACTGAACTCCCGCGCCACTGGAGGAGGGGGACAAATGCGCAACGCGAAGGCTCAGCGTGCAAACAGTATGAGCTTGACGAGCGCCCTGCAGCAACAGCCGAGGCCGCATGTCAGTCATGCGGAAATCAGGACGGCCAGCGCTGCGCCTTGCTCACCACGAAGTCGCGGAACACCTGCACGCGTGCGACCGTCTTCAACTCCTCGGGATAGACGAAATAGGTGTCGAGCTGGATCGAATCCGATTCACCGAACAGCTGCACGAGCTTGCTCTGCTCCTCGACGAGGTAGTCCGGCAGGGCCGCGATGCCGAGGCCCTGCTGGCAGGCGCGCACGAGACCGAGGATGTTGTTGACCTTGAAATAGGCTTCGCGCGGACCCGACCCGTTGCGACCGGCTTCGACCAGCCAGTTGCGGTTCTGCAGATGCGGCGCGAAGTTGCCGTCGGCAAGCGTGATGATGCGGTGGGAGTCGAGCTCCTCCAGCGTGCGCGGCGTGCCGAAGCGCTTGATGTATTCCGGCGAGCAATAGGCGTGAAAGCCCATCGCAAACAGCTTGCGCTGGATCAGATCGGGCTGCGTCGGCTTGCGGGTGCGGATCGCGACGTCGGCCTCGCGCATCGACAGGTCGAGCTCCTCATCGGTGACGATCAGCGAGATCCGGATCTCGGGATAGAGCGCAGTGAACTCGCCGAGCCGCGGGATCAGCCAGTTGATGCCGACGCCGGGCGTCGTGGTGATCTTGAGGTCGCCGCTCGGCCGCTCGCGGCTGTCGGTCAGCTTGGCGCGCGCCGCCTGCAGCTGCATGAATACGTCATGCGCAGTGCGGAACAGCAGGTCGCCCTGCTCGGTGAGGATCAGGCCGCGGGCGTGGCGGTGGAACAACGAGACCGAGAGCTCCTGCTCCAGCGCCGAGACCTGGCGTGACACCGCCGACTGCGACAAGCCGAGCTGCTCGCCCGCATGCGTGAAGCTGCCCGCTTCCGCCGCCGCGTGAAACACCTTCAGCTTGTCCCAGTCCATATCCGTAAATCCGTCGCGTGTTCGGGGCATGATTCTATTCCGCTGCGGCGCGCTCGCTGGCGCGCAGGGCCAAGAAACGTTCGGCTTCGAGCGCTGCCATGCAGCCGAGGCCGGCGGCCGTCACGGCCTGGCGATAGGTCTCGTCGGCGACGTCGCCGGCGGCAAACAGGCCGGGCACCGAGGTGGCGGTCGAGTTCGGGGCGACCTCGACATAGCCCGACGGTTTGAGCTTGACCTGGCCTTTGACGAGTTCGGTCGCCGGCGCGTGGCCGATGGCGATGAAGATGCCGTCGGTCTTCAGGTCCCTGAGCGCGCCGGTCTTGACGTTCTTGAGGCGCACATGGGTGACCTTGTTCGGGTTCTCGGTGCCGCAGATCTCGTCGACGGCAGAGTCCCAGACCACCCTGATCTTCGGGTGCTTGAACAAACGCTCCTGCAGGATGCGCTCGGCGCGGAAGTGATCGCGACGATGCACGATGGTCACCTGCGAGGCATGGTTGGTGAGGTACAGGGCTTCCTCGACCGCGCTGTTGCCGCCCCCGACCACCACGACTTCCTTGTTGCGGTAGAAGAAGCCGTCGCAGGTGGCGCAGGCCGAGACGCCGCCGCCCTGGAATTTCCCTTCGGACGGCAGCCCGAGCCAGCGCGCCTGGGCGCCGGTGGCGAGGATGACGGTGTCAGCGAGATAGACGTCGCCGCTGTCGCAGGTCAGGCGGAACGGCCGCTGCGCAGTCTCGAGCTTGGTGACCAGGTCGGTGACGATCGTGGTGCCGACATGGACCGCCTGCTTCTCCATCTGCTCCATCAGCCAGGGGCCCTGGATCACGTCGGCGAAGCCCGGATAGTTCTCGACGTCGGTGGTGATGGTGAGCTGGCCGCCCGGCTGGATGCCCTGGATCAGGATCGGCTCGAGCATCGCACGCGCGGCGTAGATCGCCGCCGTGTAACCGGCGGGGCCGGAGCCAATGATGATGACCTTTGCATGAACAGGAGCGGACATTTCGATGGACGCCTTTCACGGGGGATTTTGCAGCGCGGGCGCGGAACGTGCCGGGAGGCCTCGCGGAGGCGCTGAAATATCAGAGCTAATCTAAGCCTTCTGGTGAGCTATGCAAGAATTGCATTCCCTATCGGCGGATTTTTCCAACAAGGAACAAAAGTCGATTGCGTTGCACGCGCAATAAAATTGCGCTGCGCGCGTGGACTAGGGTATGACGATTGCGACAAGCCACCCAATACCGCCGCAAAGGGCAGGAGTTCCAATCACGTGTCGCGGAACCTAGACGAGATCGACCTGAAGATCCTCACCGAGATTCAGGCCGACGGTCGAATCACGAATGTCGAGCTGGCCAAGCGCGTCGGCATCTCGCCGCCGCCCTGCCTGCGCCGCGTCCGGGCGCTGGAGGAGGAGGGCTACATCCACGGCTATAGGGGCCTCCTGGACGCCCGCAAGCTCGGCTTCGACGTCACCGTGTTCGCCGCCGTGCACCTGTCCAGCCAGGCCGAGACGGATTTGCGCGCCTTCGAGGAATTCGTCCGCGCCGAGCCCTTGGTGCGGGAATGCTGGATGCTGTCGGGCGAGGTCGATTTCATCCTGAAATGCGTCGCCCCCGACATGGCGACGTTCCAGGATTTCGTCACCCATCTCACCGCCGCGCCCCATGTCCGCAACGTGCGGACGTCGCTGGTGCTGCATAATTCGAAATATGAGGCGGCGGTGCCGCTGGACGTGAAGGGACGACGGTAACCTCTCTAAGCGTCCCTGCCGTCATCCAAAGCGCCCGATGGGGAGCCTCGAAGGATGCACAGCCGGTATATGTAGCGGCGCGCGGCAACAGTTGGGCCGTCGCCCTTCGAGGGCCGCTGAAGAAGCGGCCACCTCAGGATGACGGTGATGGAGTGATGCTCGCTGCATCAACATTGTCATTGCGAGTGGAGAGAGCGCGACTTCATCTCGTGCACCGAGCAACGCGCACACACAAAAAAGGCCGCGCAGTGCGCGGCCTTTTTCGAAACGTCGTCACAGGCAACGGCAAATCCTTACCGCCACTCCACCTTGGTGATCTCATACGCCTTGGCGCCGCCCGGCGTGTTGACCTCGACGGAGGCGCCCTTCTTCTTGCCGATCAGTGCGCGGGCGAGCGGCGAGGTGATGGAGATGCGGCCCTTCTTGGCGTCGGCCTCGACCTCGCCGACGATCTGCCACACCGTCTTCTTCTCGGTGTCCTCGTCGACCAGCGTCACGGTGGCGCCGAACTTGATGGTGTCACCGGAGAGTTTCGAGATGTCGATGATGTCGGCGCGCGCAAGCTTGTCCTCGAGTTCGGCGATGCGGCCTTCATTGTGGGACTGCTCTTCCTTCGCGGCATGATATTCCGCGTTCTCCGACAGGTCTCCGTGCGAGCGCGCCTCCGCGATATGCTCGATGATCCGCGGACGATCCACGGACTGGCGATGCTTCAATTCTTCCCCGAGCGCGGCAAATCCGGCCGAAGTCATCGGAACCTTTTCCATCTTTTCTCTCGTCCTTCGGTCGCGCGCCCCAGAACATGAATGAGCGCCCAACCTTGATTCGTCGGTCTTTCCGGGGCTCGACACGCGGGCCGCCGGACGTTGACAGATATGGGCTTAGCGTCGGAACAGAACACCCCCATGGCCGGACAGTTCCTCCGGCCATTGTGGCTTCATTGCCAATCACTTAGCGGAAAGCTTGAGCCCCCAAGGCCTTGGCCCCCCGCTAGCGATCAGGTTTCCGAAAAGTAGCTCTGCAGGGTACGAACCTCAAGGTCCCCGCCCAGATAGGCGCGGATGCCCTGCGCGGCCGCCACGGCCCCGGAAAGAGTGGTGTAATACGGCACTTTATGCAAGAGGGCCGCGCGCCGCAGCGAGCGGCTGTCGGCGAGCGCCTGCGGACCTTCGGTGGTGTTCAAGACGAGCTGGACGTCGCCATTGGTGATTGCGTCGACGATGTGCGGCCGGCCCTCCAGCACCTTGTTCACCTTCTCGGTCGGGATGCCCTGATCGGTCAGGAAGCGCTGAGTGCCCGACGTCGCCAGCACCTTGAAGCCGAGCGAATGCAACTCGCGAACGGCGTCGGCGATCCGCGTCTTGTCGCTCTCGCGAACCGAGACGAACACCGTGCCCTTGCGCGGCACCCGCGTGCCGCCGCCGAGCTGGCTCTTGGCGAACGCCACCGCAAACGAGCGGTCGATGCCCATCACTTCGCCGGTCGAACGCATCTCGGGGCCGAGCACCGTGTCGACGCCGGGGAAGCGGGCGAAGGGGAAGACCGATTCCTTGACGCCGACATGCTTGAGCTCTGCCTTCTTCAATTTGAAGTCGGCGAGCCTCTCGCCGGCCATGATGCGCGCGGCGATCTTTGCCACCGGCGTGCCGATCACCTTGGCGACGAACGGCACCGTGCGCGAGGCGCGCGGATTGACTTCGAGCACGTAGATCTCGCCGTCCTTGATGGCGTATTGCACGTTCATCAGGCCGACCACGTCGAGGCCGAGCGCGAGCTCGCGGGTCTGCCGCTTCAGCTCCTCGATCATCCCGGCATCGAGCGAGTGCGGCGGCAGCGAGCAGGCGCTATCGCCGGAATGGATGCCGGCTTCCTCGATATGCTCCATGATGCCGACGATGAAAGTGTCCTTGCCGTCGCAGAGGCAGTCGACGTCGACTTCGGTCGCATCCGACAGGTAGCGGTCGAACAGCAGCGGGTTCTTGCCGAGTACGGTGTTGATCTGCCCGGTCTTGTCGTTGGGATAGCGCGCCTTGACGTCGGCCGGCACCAGCTCCGGCAGCGTGCCGAGCAGATAGTCGTTGAGCTGGTTCTCCTCGCGGATGATCTGCATGGCGCGGCCGCCGAGCACATAGGACGGTCGCACCACCAGCGGCAGGCCGAGATCGGCGGAGACGAGCCTCGCCTGCTCGACCGAATAGGCGATGCCGTTCTTCGGCTGCTTGAGCCTGAGCTTGTCGAGCACGCGCTTGAAGCGGTCGCGGTCCTCGGCAAGGTCGATGGCGTCCGGCGAGGTGCCGAGGATCGGCACTTCGGCGGCTTCCAACGCGTGCGCCAGCTTCAGCGGGGTCTGACCGCCGAACTGCACGATCACGCCGTGCAGCGTGCCCTTGCTGCGCTCCTTGGCAATGATCTCCAGCACGTCCTCGGCGGTGAGCGGCTCGAAATAGAGCCGGTCGGCAGTGTCGTAGTCGGTCGACACGGTCTCCGGGTTGCAGTTGACCATGATGGATTCGTAGCCGGCGTCATGCAGCGCGAAGCAGGCGTGACAGCAGCAATAGTCGAACTCGATGCCCTGGCCGATGCGGTTCGGCCCGCCGCCCAGGATGATGACCTTCTTCTTGTCAGACGGGGTGCTCTCGTCCGCAGGCGCACCCGCAAACGGCGCCTCATAGGTCGAATACATATAGGCGGTGGGGGAGGCGAACTCGGCCGCGCAGGTGTCGATGCGCTTGTAGACCGGGCGAACGCCGAGCGAGTGGCGCTTCGCCTTGACCTCGGCCTCCGTCGTCTCGGCGAGCACCGCAAGGCGCGCATCAGAGAAGCCCATGGCCTTGAGCGAGCGCATGCCGAAGGCATTGCCAGGAAGGCCGTTCTTGCGAACCTTCTCCTCCATGTCGACGATGCCGCGCATTTCGCCGAGGAACCACGGATCGATCTTGCAGGAGTTGAAGATGTCCTCGTCCGACCAGCCGAGCCGCATGGCCTGGGCGACCTGAAGCAGCCGGTTCGGCGTCGGCGTGCCGAGCGCGGCGCGGATCGCGTTCTTGTCGTCGTCGCGGCCGAGACCTTCGATCTCGATCTCGTCGAGGCCGGTCAATCCGGTCTCGAGCCCGCGCAAGGCCTTCTGAAGGCTTTCCTGGAAGGTGCGGCCGATCGCCATGACTTCACCGACCGACTTCATCGAGGTCGTCAGCGTGGTCGAAGCACCTGGGAATTTTTCGAAGGCGAAGCGCGGCACCTTGGTGACGACGTAATCGATGGTCGGCTCGAACGAGGCGGGCGTGGCACCGCCGGTGATGTCGTTGGCGATCTCGTCGAGTGTGTAGCCGACCGCGAGCTTTGCGGCGACCTTGGCGATCGGAAAGCCGGTGGCCTTGGAGGCCAGTGCGGACGAGCGCGACACACGCGGATTCATCTCGATGACGACCATGCGGCCGTCGTCGGGATTGACGCCGAACTGCACGTTGGAGCCGCCGGTCTCGACCCCGATCTCGCGCAGCACCGCCAGCGAGGCGTCGCGCATGATCTGGTATTCCTTGTCGGTCAACGTCAGCGCCGGCGCCACCGTGACGGAATCGCCGGTGTGCACGCCCATCGGATCGAGGTTCTCGATCGAGCAGACGATGATGCAATTGTCCTTCTTGTCGCGCACCACCTCCATCTCGTACTCTTTCCAGCCGAGCACGGATTCTTCGATCAGCACTTCGTTGGTGGGCGATGCATCAAGGCCGCGTTCGATGATGTCGAGGAATTCTTCCTTGTTGTAGGCGATGCCGCCGCCGGTGCCGCCCATCGTGAAGGAGGGGCGGATGATCGCGGGCAGGCCGATCTCGGACAGCGCCATCATCGCCTGGCCCAGCGCATATTCCTGATAGCGCTTGCGGCGGTCGCCTTCGCCGAGCGTCCATTGCCGGTCGAGCTCTTCGAGAGCCGCGCCCGACAGCTTCTCGCGTTCGGCGTGGTATTTGTCGCGGAACGACTTCTTCAGTTCGGACGCGTTGGCGAGCCGCGACTTCGGCGTCTGCAGCCCGATCTTCTCCATGGCGTTGCGGAAGAGCTGGCGGTCCTCGGCCTTGTCGATCGCGTCAGCGGTGGCGCCGATCATCTCGACGTCGAACTTCTCCAGCGTGCCCTGCCGGCGCAGCGACAGCGCACAGTTCAGCGCGGTCTGGCCGCCCATGGTCGGCAGCAGCGCGAAGCCGCCGGGAATGACGTGGCGTTCCTTCTCGATGATCTTGGCGACGATCTCGGGCGTGATCGGCTCGATATAGGTCGCATCGGCCAACTCCGGGTCGGTCATGATGGTGGCCGGGTTGGAATTGACGAGGACGATGCGATAGCCTTCTTCCTTCAGCGTCTTCACCGCCTGTGTGCCCGAATAGTCGAACTCGCAGGCCTGGCCGATCACGATGGGACCGGCGCCGATGATGAGGATGGTCGAGATGTCGGTTCGTTTAGGCATCACCGCTCGCGGGCTGGATTTTGGGCACAAAAAAAGGGCGCGCTTGCCGCGCGTCCCCTTTAGCCGAGAGCGCGGGTTTCCCTCGCGCGCGGGTGGGTCTTAGACCAGTTTTCGGGGCGGCGAAACCCCGAAAAACGCCCATCAACCGGCAATTTTGACCGGTTTTGGCCGCGCCTGCCAGCCGCGGGCGAGGTGCACCAGAAGCGAGGCCGCAACGCTCGTTCCGCCGATCCAGCCGAGGTCGTTGGGCGAGAGGGTGGCCAGCACCGCGCCGCCCAGCGCGCCGCCGATCGCGAAGCCGAGATACATCGCGGAAGCGTTGAGCGAGAGCGCGATTATCGAGGCCTGCGGCTCGATCCGGATGATGCTGGCGATCTGGGCCGGATAGAATGCCCAGCCCGAGAGGCCCCAGAGGAAGATCGCGCCCAGCACCGCATAATGCGCCTGTCCCGGCATCAGCTTCAGGACCAGCGAATGCAGGATCAGCGCGCTCGCCATGCCGGCAAGCCCGAGGGCCGCGGTGGCGAGCGTGCCGAGCCGGTCGGCCAGGACGCCGCCGAGCATGTTGCCGATCGCGGCGGCGCCGCCGAACACCAGCAGCGCCAGGCTGATCTGCGAGGCGTCGAAGCCGAGGCCGCGCAGCGGAATCGCGAAATAGGTGAACACGGTGAAGCCGCCGAGCGCCCAGAGAATGGTGATCACAAGCGCGACCAGCACGTTGCTGTGACGCGCTACCGCCAGCCGCTCGCTGAGCGAGGCCGTGTTGCGCGGCAGGCCTTTGGGTAGCCCGAGCAGCAGGCCCGCCAGCGCCACCGCGCCGATCAGCGCGACCATGGCGAAAGTTGCGCGCCAGCCGAGCAGGCTGCCGACGAGATTTCCCAGGGGAACGCCGATGACGGTCGCGACCGTGAGGCCCGAGGTGACGAGGGCCACCGCACGTCCGCGCCGTTCGGGCGAGGCGACCGCCACGGACACCGCGAGCGCCGTCGGCATGCACAGCCCCGAGCCCAGCGCCATCAGCATGCGCGAGGCCAGCAGCAGGGCGTAGTTGGATGCCACCACCGCGGCGAGGTTACCGGCGATGAAGGTCGTCAGTGCCAGCGCCAGCACGGTGCGGCGGTCGATGTTGTTGAGCGTCACAGCCAGGATCGGCGAGCCCACGGCATAGGTGAGGGCGTAAGCCGTGACCAGTTGCCCGGCGGCCGAGACCGAAATCGTGAGGTCGGTGGCGATCGCGGGTAAAAGTCCTGCAATAACAAAGCCTTCCGTGCCGATCGCGAAGGCCGCCAAGGCCAGCCAGAACACGCTCATGGAGAAATCCTTATGTTCAATGTTTATTGAACTATTGGCTCGGCTGATCCAGGAGTCAATTGGTTCAAGAACTATTGAACATCGCGGCCTTTTCGCTATGATTGATCCATGAGCCGCACGCCCCTTCACCCGACCCGCGAGCAGATCGAGCTGCCGATGGTCCTGGATTGCCTGAGCGATCCGATCCGATTGGCAATCGTCTATCAGCTCGCGCAGCAAAAACGTGTCAGCGGCGAGCTCTGTTGTGGCGATTTCAGCGGCCTCGGCGGCAAGTCCAACCTCGCCTATCACTTCGCCAAGCTGCGCGAATGTGGGCTGATGCAGACCCGCGTGGCCGGAACAAACCGCTTCATGCGGCTGCGCCGCGAGGATCTGGACGCGCGCTTCCCCGGCCTGCTCGATGCCATCATCAGCTCCGCAGCCAGGGATGCCCGCCGGCTTCAGCTTCTGTCCGAGTGCGATCTGATTGGGGCAGATTGAGCGGCGGATACAGTCCGTCTACGCTTCAGCTTCGCTTCAGTTACGCCGGAAACGCTTCGCCCATGGGGGTCTCACGAGGCTGCGCCACGCCCGTCTTCGCCCTTCGGGGTTCGCCCCGGCAGCCTTCACTATGAAAGGGCTTGCCTAGCGAACCCGCCTTCGCTCTGCGAGCTATGGCGAGGCGAGGCTGGCTTGGAAGCTGCGGTAGCAGCGAAGGCTGGAGACCCGGCCTGGATTTGAACCAGGATGAAGAGCGTTGCACCGCCCTCGCGTAGACGCTTCCGCCACCGGGCCAGGGCGATCATTACCGATTGCAGTGCGACAAGCCACAACGGCTGATTGTTATGCTTAACGAATAAGAGGCTGCCGCGCGACGAAGGTCATGCGCCAGCGATTGTGGCCGATATTGCTGTGTGCGCGCTGGACCACGAACCCGGCCGCGGTCAGCTTGGCGGTGATCTCCGCCTCGCTGTAGCGCTGGAGCCCGATGCGCGTGCGCAGCTGGCGGTAATCCGACAGCGCGGTGCTGATCAGCCCGACCAGCGCGTCTTTCAGGAAACCGTGCCGCAGGCCGAAGCCGAGCAGCGCCATCACGTCCCTGACCATGCCGACATTGGGCTGGAGGATATCGCCGAGCACCAGCTTGCCGGAGGGTTTCAGAATCCGGCGGATGTTGAGGAGGGCGGCATCGAGCTCCTCCGGCGTCATGTATTGCGCGACCGAGTTCATCACGACGAGATCGACCGACTGGTCCTGCATCTTGCGGACGTCTTCGAGCGAGCGGACGCGGATCTTGGTGTTCGGGGCGAACCGCGCGATCAGTCGGCCGCGCACCCCGGGCGCGGGCTCCGCCAGGATCAGCTTGCCGCAGGCGGATGCCACCTGGTTCGCCGACAGCGCCTCGCCGCAGGCATAGTCCAGCACTACGGCCTCAGGCGAGGGGATATAGCCGATGATGTCCCGCGCAATGATCTGGAAGTGCAAGTCGCGATGCAGCTTGCTGACATAGATCGTATGCGTGGAGTCGTAATAATCGATCCAATCGTCCATGGTACTCGAGGGTCCCGGCCAAATGGTTCCGCTAAAGGGAACCGGCGCTGCCCGCCTTGCGTTAGGGGTGCGACGGCGCGCCGTCAATGTCCGCGTCCTAACAGGAAGGTCTCCCGTGAGCAAAACCAACAACAAGGTCTCGCCCGATCTCGACACCCCCACCGATCTGTCGCCCGATGGGGTCAAGAAGGTCTCGGAGGCGCTCAACGTGCTTCTGGCCGACGCGTTCGCGCTTTATCTGAAGACCAAGAATTTCCACTGGCACATCAGCGGCCGGCATTTCCGCGATTACCATTTGCTGCTCGACGAGCAGTCGGATCAGATCTTCGCCACCACCGACCAGCTCGCCGAGCGCGTCCGCAAGATCGGCGGCACCACGCTGAAGTCGATCGGCCAGGTCGCAAAGCTCCAGACCATCAAGGACAACAACGAGAACTACGTCCCGCCGCGCGAGATGATGCGCGAGCTGATGCAGGACAACAAGCATGTCGCCGCTGCGATGCGCAAGGCACATGACGTCTGCGACGAGGCCGGCGATGTCGCCAGCGCCAGCATCCTCGAAGTCTTCATCGACGAGACCGAGCGCCGTACCTGGTTCCTGTTCGAAGCGACACGGCAGGAGGGCAGCAACGCGGCGTAGGGGCCGCAACTGCAAGGGTGGGCAAAGGCGCGCCATTGCGCGCCGTGCCCACCATCCATCCTTACGGTCGATGTGTTTGGTGGGCACGCTTCCGCCTTCGCTCTTCGAGCTACGGCGGACGAGTCGCTTTGCCCACGGGCACCTGCGCTTTGGCTACCGCCACAGCCGCATCAACGCGCCATCCTTGCCCGTCACGGGATCAGCTGGCGGCAGCGCCACGTTCGGAATCGTCTTCAGCGCCTTGGCGTGGTTCTCCGGTGTGGCGCGCGTGATCTCCATCTTGGCGCCCGGCGGATAGGCGCCGATCACGCAGAAATCGTCGCTCGCCTTGATGCATTGATGGCCGGTACCGGCCGGCAGGATCGCGACGTCGCCGGCCTTGATCTGAAGTTCCTGGCCATGATCGCCGCCGAAGCGGACGCGAGCACTGCCGCGCGCAACGCCGAGCACCTCGTGCACGGTCGAATGATAGTGCAGATAGTCGAAGACGCCGTTGCGCCATGTGCCGCCCCAGCCGTTCGCTTTGAACAGCTCTTCGATGGTCTCCTCCGGATGCTCCGGATCGAGCTTCACCGCGCTCTGGTAAACCAGGAACGGGAGGATGTTGTTCGGCACGAGCCCGTCATCCTCGAACACGATGGCAAGCGGCTCGGCCTTGTCGCGGACGACGGACATGGCGGGGCTCCGAGAAAAGAACGCGTGCTCGTTCAACCGGAGTCGCCCGCAATGCGTTCCGTTCGTGTCCCAGACGCGATGCAGCGCGAAGCGCTGCTTCGCAGAGCCGGGACCCAGAATGCCCCGGTTCAGCAGCGCATCACGCCGCGAAAAGCGGCGCGCTGCACTGCGCCCGGGGCACGAGAGCCGCAGTGTGCCTCAAGCGCTCTTCTTCTGCCGCATCAGCTCCGCGAAGCGCTGGAACAGATAGTGCGAGTCGCGCGGACCCGGGGATGCCTCAGGGTGGTACTGCACCGAGAACACCGGCTTGCCGTCGAGCTGGATGCCGCAATTGGAGCCGTCGAACAGCGAGATGTGGGTCTGCGTCGCTCCCCTCGGCAGCGTCGTCTCGTCCACGGCAAAGCCGTGGTTCATCGAAGTGATTTCGACCTTGCCGGTGGTCTCATCCTTGACGGGATGATTGGCGCCGTGATGGCCCTGATGCATCTTCTTGGTCTTGGCGCCGACGGCGAGGCCGAGCATCTGGTGGCCGAGGCAAATGCCGAAGGTCGGCGTGCCCGACTTGATCACGTCCCGGATGACGGGCACGGCATATTTGCCTGTGGCGGCGGGATCGCCAGGGCCATTCGACAGAAACACGCCGTCCGGCTTCATCGCCAAAATGTCTTCGGACGAGGTCGTCGCCGGCACCACCGTCACCTTGCAGCCGACGCCGGCGAGCAGGCGCAGGATGTTGCGCTTGATGCCGTAGTCGATGGCGACGACGTTGAACTCCGGCTCGTCCTGGCGGCCAAAACCCTTGTCCCACAGCCAGGGCGTCTCGTCCCAGGTGAAGCGCTGGCCGGAGGTGACCATCGGCACGAGGTCCATGCCTTCGAGGCCCGGCCATTCGCGCGCCTCTTCCTTGAGGCCATGCAGGTCGAACTCGCCGGTCCTGGAATGGGCGATCACGGCGTTGGGCATGCCCTTCGAGCGGATCAGCGCGGTCAGCGCGCGGGTGTCGATGCCGGAGAGGCCGATGATGCCGCGGGCCCTCAGCCACTGGTCGAGATGCTTGGTGGCGCGGTAGTTTGAGGGATCGGTGATCGCGGTGCGCAGGATCACGCCGCGCGCGCCGGGCGTCGCCGCCATGTTCACCGTCTCGATGTCGTCCTCATTGGTGCCGACATTGCCGATATGCGGGAAGGTGAAGGTGATGAGCTGGCCGGCATAGGAGGGATCGGTCAAAATCTCCTCATAGCCGGTCATCGCGGTGTTGAAGCAGACTTCACCGACGGCGTGGCCTTCGGCGCCGAGACCAAAGCCTTCGAGCACCGTGCCATCGGCAAGCACGAGGAGCGCGGTCGGTTTGTGGTCCGGCCAGGCGGGATCGTTGTCATGTTGTGTCATGAGCGCGTTTCATAGTCTGCGCAAACGCCGCCGTCAAAGCGGGAGAGGCCGGATTCACATGCGTTTTTGCATATTTGGCGGGCGGCTTCAGGTACTTAAGCCGGAACTGGCAATTTTGAGCCATTTCGAGCCCTGGCAAGGAAACAATGCACCGGCGGCCGGTCCGGTATGGCCTCTTGCCCGCGAACGGCTTAGATCAGGCGCGACAGATTGAGAGGATCCGACCATGCTGCGCGACGACATCAACAATGCGGTCAAGGAGGCCATGAAGGCCAAGGACGAGCGCAAGCTGTCCACGCTGCGCATGGTCAACTCGACCATCAAGAATGCCGACATCGACGCGCGCGGCAGCGGCAAGCCGCCGCTGTCGGACGCCGACATCCTCGCCGTGCTGCAGAAGATGATCAAGCAGCGCCAGGAGGCGGTCGAGCTCTACGACAAGGGTGGCCGCGCCGAGCTCGCCGCCCAGGAGCGCGAGGAGATCGCGGTGATCTCGGCGTACCTACCGAAGCAGATGTCGGACGACGAGGTGAAGAAGGCGATCGCGGATGCGATCGCTGAAACGGGCGCCGCCGGCATGAAGGACATGGGCAAGGTGATCGCGGTATTGCGAGCGAAATACGCCGGACAGATGGATTTCGGCAAGGCGTCCGGCCTGGTGAAGGCCGCGCTGTCGGGCTAGCTCGTTCTTCCCCTCTTCCCTTTGTGGAGAGGGTGGCATAGGCGGCCTTCGGCTGCCGGCGCTTCGCGCGTCATGCCCGGGCTTGTCCCGGGCATCCATGGCCTTAAACTGGTGGCAACGAACAAGAACGTGGCTGGCCGGGACAAGCCCGGCCATGACGCCGACCGCGGAAACGACCCCATGCTCACCGAAGCCGCAACCTACGACGAGCTCTATCGCAATTTCCGCTGGGACATCCCCGCGCGCTTCAACATGGCGGAGGCGTGCTGCGATCGTCATGCCGATGGCACGGGCCGGCTCGCGCTGATCTATCTCGATGACAACGGCGCCACCACGCGCACGTCCTTTGACGAGGTCGCCGAGATGTCGCGCCGCTTCGCCAATGTGCTGACGGCGGATGGACTTGCGCGCGGCGACCGCGTCGCGGTGTTCCTGTCGCAGTCGCTCGAGCTGCCGATCGTGCACATGGCGGCTTTCCGTGCAGGCCTGATCTCGATCCCGCTGTTCGCGCTGTTCGGCGAGGACGCGCTGGAATTCCGCCTGTCGAATTCCGAGGCCAAGGCGATCGTCACGGACGAGGGCGGCTGGGACAAGCTTGCAAAGATCCGCAATCGCCTGCCGGAGCTGAAGAATGTCTATGTCGTCGGCGAGCGCGCACCTGAGGGCGCGAAATCATTCTGGGACGCGGTCAAGGCAGCCTCGCCCGACTTCACGCGGGTCGATACCTCCGCCGATGATCCCGCGCTGATCATCTATACCTCGGGCACGACCGGAAACCCCAAGGGCGCCCTGCATGCGCACCGCGTCGTGCTCGGCCATCTGCCGAACGTCGAGATGTGCCACAACTTCCTGCCGCGCCCCGGCGATCTCATGTGGACGCCGGCGGACTGGGCCTGGATCGGCGGCCTCGTCAACGGCCTGCTGGCGTTCTGGTATCACGGCATTCCCCTGGTCGGTCATCGTGCGCGCAAATTTGAGCCGCAGGCAGCGATGCAGATGATGGCGGACCTCGGCGTGCGCAACGTCTTCCTGCCGCCGACCGCATTGAAGCTGATGCGGCAGGCCGGTGTGAAACATCCGGGTGTGAAGCTGCGCAGCATTTTTACCGGCGGCGAGTCTCTGGGTGGCGAATTGCTCGGCTGGGTGCGCGACACCTTCGGCATCGATGCGCACGAAGTCTTCGGCCAGACCGAGTGCAATCTCGTGATCGGCAGCAACTCCAACCTGTTCCCGATCCGACCCGGCGCGATGGGCAAGGCGACGCCGGGCTTCGACGTCCGCATCGTCAACGACAAGGGCGAAGAGCAGAAGCGCGGACAGCGCGGCATCATCGGCGTGCGCCAGCCATGTCCCGTCACCATGCTCGAATATTGGCGCAACCCGGAGGCGACGGCGAAGAAATATGCCGGCGAATTCCTGCTCACCGGCGATCTCGGCGTGCAGGATGAGGACGGCTATTTCTGGTATGTCAGCCGCGAGGACGACGTCATCACCACCGCCGGCTATCGCGTCGGCCCGTCCGAGATCGAGCACACGCTGATGAAGCATCCGTCGGTGGCGATGGCCGCTGTGGTCGGCATTCCCGATCCGATCCGCACCGAATCGATCAAGGCCTGGATCGTGCTGCGCCCCGGCTTTACCGCCAGCGACGCGCTCGCGCGCGAAATCCAGGAGTTCGTGAAGGTGCAGCTCGCCGCCCACGAATATCCCCGCTTCGTCGCGTTCGCAGAGACGCTGCCGATGACCGCCACCGGCAAGGTGTTGCGGCGTGAGCTGCGGGCAAAAGGTTAGCTTCCGACAATGGCAAAGACGCCTCAAGCCGCGGGGCTTCGCCGCGCCTCGCTGCCGAAGCTGCACGAGCTGGATGCGGCGCTGGAGCTGATGTACTACGGCTGGCGCGGCATGACGCTGGAGGCCGACGCATATCTTGCGAAGCAGGGCCTGTCGCGTCCGCACCACCGCATCCTCTACGTGGTGGCGCGCCGGCCCGATATCGCGATCGGGTCGCTGATCGAGATCCTCGGCATTTCCAAGCAAGCCCTCAACCGGCCGCTCAACCTGCTGCTGGAGCGCAAGCTCGTGACGTCGAAGCGCTCGCCCGAGCAGCATCGCTCGAAACTGCTGCGCCTCACGACGGCGGGACAACGCATCGAGCAAAGGGCATCGGACCACGAACGCAAGGTGCTGCGCGAAGCGTTCGACCGCGTCGGCGCGCCGGGTACGGCGGCATGGATGGGCGTCATGGAGGCGATCGCCGACAACAACTAATCGTAATCTCAAGTCAATATAGTTGACATGAGGTTCTGGCTTTGCCATTTTCCCGGCCAACGAGCCAGGGAGGACGCCGATCATGGGGGCACAGGCAATGAATCGCGCGACCATCGAACGCTTTGTCGCGGCATGGTGCGCGAGCTGGTGCAGGGTCGATATCGATGCGGTCGTCGCGCATTTTGCCGACAATGCGCAGATGCGCAGTCCTCTTGCTCTCACACTGACGGGCTCTCCACTCGTCACGGGCGCCGAGAACATCCGCGCCTATTGGCGGAAGGCCTATGGCCACATCGAGAGCGCCGACCTGAAGATCCTGGGCTGGAGCTGGGATGAGGCGATCGCGCGACTGACCGTGTGGTGGCAGCTTGGCGACACACGCGCCAGCGAGTTCATGGACTTCGACGATGCGGGCCGTGTGGTGCGCAGCGAAGCCTTTTACGGAAAATAGTCATGCGCATTTCGGATATCGTTCTGCTCCTCAACACGCTCTGGTTCGTCGGCGCCTTCATCCAGTTCAGCATCGCCCAGCGCAACACGCTGAAGATCCTGCTGCCGCGGGAAGAGCGTAGCAACCCGATCGCGCCGACCCTGGCGGCCAGCGTCGCGTTCCTGGGCGGGATGAATCTACCGATCGGACTGTTGTCGTTCTATCTTCTGGCCGCGCGTCCGTCCTTCTTCCAGCCGGTCGAAGCCCAGCTCGCGCTGTTCCTGTTCTTCGCCGCCTGCCATTTCAGCCAGTTCGCCTACAACGTTCCGGTGCTGATGCGCGGCGGCCGCGTCGGGGTGGCCTACTGGCCCGTGCTGAAAGGCCCGATGCTCAGGATCTTCGTCGTCGATGCGGCTCTGTTCGTGGCAAATCTCGGTGTGGCGCTGCTGCTCACATCGCGCGCCTGACAAGCGCTACGTTTTCCGGTGGCGGATGGCGGTATCAGCCGACCGTCAACTCTTCCAATGCAAGGATCGCGAGAGCGAGCTAACATCAGCCCAACAACACGCGGCGAAGATCGCGTGAGGGAGGAAGCTGATGTCCATCTCGGGCAAGGTTGATCCGGTGGTGCGTCCGGTCGTGGCGACCGACATCGCCGAGGCGCTGGTCGAGGGCCTGCGCGATTTCCAGGCGCTGCCGCTCTACGGCGTCTGCTTCGGCGCGCTCTATGCCGCCGGCGGCATCGTCATCATGCTGTGCCTCACCGCCTTCGGCATGGTCTATCTGGTCTATCCCCTGGCGGCGGGCTTCGCGCTGATCGGACCGTTCGTCGCGATCGGTCTCTATGAGGTCAGCCGCCGCCGCGAGCGCGGCGAGCCGGTCTCCTTCGGCGCGATCTGGTCTGCGGTGCGCTCGCGCAGCGAAATCGGCTGGATGGCGTTCGTGACGCTGTTCGTGTTCGTGGTCTGGATGTACCAGGTGCGGCTCCTGATCGCGCTGCTGCTCGGCCTGCATGCCTCGTTCTCGAGCCTTCAGGAATTCATGACGGTGGTGTTGACGACCAACGAGGGCTTACTGTTCCTCGCCATCGGCAACGCGGTCGGTGCCGTGCTGTCGCTGATCCTGTTCTCGCTGACCGTGGTGTCGTTTCCGCTGCTGCTCGACCGCGACGTCGATTTCGTCACGGCCATGGTGACGAGCGTGCGCGCGGTGGTGATGAGCCCGCTGCCGATGATCTCATGGGCCGCGGTGATCGTGATGCTGCTGATCGTCTCCGCGCTGCCTTATTTTCTCGGCTTGATCGTGACGCTACCGGTGCTGGGGCACGCGACCTGGCATCTCTATCGGCGGCTTGTGGTGCCGATTCCATAGTCGTCCTGGCGAAAGCCAGGACCCATTACCCCGGGGAGCAGTTTGGCGCGAACTGGTCATGACCAGCCTTCGTCAAATCGGCTTTGGTGGCAATGGGTCCTGGATCTGCGCGCCACTTCGCGGCACTTGTCCAGGACGACAGCGGAGATTGCCGCAGCTACGGCGTCTTGATCCCCATCGCCTTCAGCGCATCGAGCATCCGTTGCGGCGGGCCGAGCTTGACGACCAGCGGCTTGCCGGTCTCGAGCAGGCTCTTGAGGCTGGACAGGATCGCCGGCCAGCCGGAGCGCCCGCCTGCAAGAATATCATCGCTGAGCGGGCGATCGTGGCCTTCGCTCATGGTGAGCCGGACCGCATCGCCGACCTGTTCGATCTCGTAGGTGACGAGGGTCGGGCCGAGCTTCTCGATCAGATCGGGCCAGTTGACGTTGAACGTGACCGCGAGTTTTTGCGGCGGATCGTAGGCGAGAACCTCGCCGCTGATGTGCACGGCGCCGTCGGGCGTGCGCACGATGAAGGCACCGCCGAGCCGTGGCTCGACCTCGACGGCATTGCCGAAGAAATACTGCCGGCTGAACTTCGCCGAGGTCAGCGCCTCCCATACCTTCTCGGGCGTGGAGGCGATGTAGATGGTGTAGACGGTGAGCGGCGTGAATTGATCGAGACTCATCATTGAAATCCTTCGATGCCGAGTGCGGCGGGCGGAATGGTGGGCGCCTTGCCGGTCTCCAGCAGGCTCTTGAGCCCTGACAGGATCGCGGGCCAACCCTTGGAGATGCCGTCGAGCAGCTTGCTGCCGGCGGCGAAGCCTTCATGCGTCACCGTCAGCTTCACGAGATTGCCGTGAGGCACGATGGTGAAAACGACTTTCGTCGCCGCCTCGTTCCGCATCTCCTCCATCAGCTCGTGCTTGAACGTATAGGAGAGCCGCCGCGGCCGGTCAGCCTCGAGGATCTCGCCGGTGTCCGTGACCTTGCCGCCCATCACGAGGGCGAGGGGCGAGCCGACCTTCCAATCGGACCTGACTTCGGTGTCGAACCAGTACTGCCGCGTGAACGCGCTGTTGGTCAGCGCCTCCCAAAGCTTCTCCGGCGTGGTCTCGATATAGGTGACGTAGACGAACTCCGGCTTACTCATCGCGCTTCTCCAACTGACGTTTCAACTCGCTGAGCGCGGCGAGCTTGCCGCGCTCGAACTTCCTGATCCAGCGTTCGCCGATCTGATGGATCGGCACGGGGTTGAGATAGTGCAGCTTCTCGCGGCCATGCCTGATGGTGGTGACGAGGTTGGCCTCCTCCAGAATGGCAAGGTGCTTGGTCACGGCCTGACGCGTCATCGCAAGTCCCTCGCAGAGCTCGTTCAGCGTCTGGCCGTTCCGGGCGTGAAGCCTGTCCAAGAGCGAGCGTCGTGACGCATCGGCGAGCGCTTTGAAGACCTCATCCATGCCGTGATAATAGGCAACCAAATGGTTGCATGTCAAGCGCGGCTTGAGAAGTTGCATGTCAAGTGCGGCTTGAGAAATCGTGTTTTGGTCGCGCGCAATCCGCCGTGTTAGCCTCGCACCTCAGCCAACGCAGATTGGTTCCGGGAGGACTTCATGTTCCGTTGCGTCTTGACTGCTGCCTGCCTCGTCTTTTTTGCCGGCAGCACGGCCGTTCACGCCCAGAAGCAGCAAGTGATCGGCGCGCCGCCGGAATCTTCCAACATGAAGCTGGTCGGCACCAACGATCTCCAGGCGCGCAGCGCCTATCAGCCGACCATCCATCATCAGGGCGATCGCTGGATCGCCTATATCGGCCATCACGGCGGCACTGACGACGTGCCCGCGCCCGTCAACCCGATGACCGGCAAGGCCGAACCGAATGGAACGTCCATTGTCGACGTCACCGATCCCGCGCATCCAAAATATCTGCGGCATCTGCCGGGGCAGGAAGGCAAGTACGAATCCGGCGGCGCGCAGATGGTGCGGGTCTGCGACGGCAAGGCGTTGCCGAAGGGCGATCCAAACGCTGTCTACATGCTGCGCACCTTCGGCAGCGAGGCGCATGAGATCTGGAACGTCACCGATCCCGCCAGCCCCGTGCTCATCAGCCGCATCGGCGGCTTGAAGGACACGCATAAGAGCTGGTGGGAGTGCGATACCGGCATTGCCTTCCTGGTCTCGGGCGCACCGGACTGGCGCACGCGGCGGATGACGCAGGTCTATGATCTCTCCGATCCCGCGCATCCGCAGAAGATCCGCGACTTCGGCCTGCCCGGACAGGAGCCCGGTTCGACCGGCGCGGTGCCGACCGAATTGCACGGTCCGATCTCGACCGGGCCCGATGGCAATCGCGTCTATTTCGGCTATGGCACCAACAAGGGCGGCATCCTGCAGATCGTCGATCGCGAAAAGCTCTTGAACGGGCCGAAGGAGCCGACGGCGGACAATCTGCGCTATCCCGAGATTTCGCGTATGCCGATGTCGGCCTTCAACGGCGCGCACACCACGTTCCCGATGCTCGACATGCCCATCGCCGAGTTCGCCGAGGACAAGGACGGCAAGACCCGCGACATCGTGATGATCGTGGACGAGGCGATCTTGAACGAATGCGGCGAGGCGCGGCAGATGGTCTGGTTCGCCGACGTCACCACCGAGGCGCGGCCGATGATGATCTCGAGCTACACTGTGCCGGAGGCGAGCGGGCAGTTCTGCCAGCGCGGCGGCCGCTTCGGCTCGCATTCCTCCAACGAGAGCATGGCGCCGGTCTACTACAAGAAGATGGCCTTCATCGCCTTCTTCAATGCCGGCGTGCGCGCGCTCGACATCCGCGATCCCTATCACCCCAAGGAAGTCGGCTATTTCATTCCGTCGATCACGGCTGCCACCGACAAGCGTTGCATCCCCGTCGAGGGCGGCGAGCGCTGCAAGGTCGCGATCCAGACCAACAATGTCGAAACCGACCACCGTGGCTACATCTACATCGTCGATCGCGCCAATACCGGCTTGCATATCCTCGAGCTGACAGGACCGGCGCGCACCGTCGCCGGCCTGCCGAAGAATTGACGATGCGGCGCGCGGCGGCGATCGCGGCCGTGATGATCGCGTGTGGTGTGTCCGGTGTCGCGGCCTACCAATTCGCGCCGCCGCCGATGCAGGACTTGGCGCATTGGCGCGAGATCGCCTGGCCGTTTCCACGCGATGGCTGGCCGGTGGGCCGTGCATTCCGCTGCGACGGCGCCTGCGCGGGCACCGAGGTCTACGTGCGCGCCAAGCGGGGCTTCTGCAATTGCGACCGCGGTGTCGCCGACGATGATGAGGTGGATCGTGTTGCGGACGTCGATCTGATCAGCCCGCGGTTTGCGGCGGCCGCACCGGGTGAGGAGGTGGGGTTTGGCGAGATGCGCGGTCGCGCAAGGCGCTACGATCTCGACATGTACGATGGCGCTCGTCGCGCCGCGATCGGTATCGCCGTCTCGCGCCGCTGCGATCTGCTCGTCGCGGTCGCGCAAGGCGCGGGCGATGCGAACGACTTGCAGCGCGCGACGCTAGCGTTTCTGGAAACGGAGGAGATGAAGCAATGGATGGTCGCTGCGCTCGATGGAAGGTGATGTTGGTGCGCCGCTTCCACATTCTCCGCTGTCATTCCCCGCGAAGGCGGGGATCCAGTATTCCAGAGACGCTGGTGGGGATACGGAGAGGCCGCGGCTTGCTGGATGCCCCGCCTCTGCGGGGCATGGGCTGTGATTGAGGAGCCTTCCGTTCCTGCCCTTCCCATGCATTAATGCGCACAAACCGCAGCGAGTCCTCCCCCATGATGTCCATGCAAGCCTATCTCGCCTTCGTCGCCGCCTGCATTGCGCTGGCGCTGCTGCCGGGGCCGATCGTCACCCTCGTCATCGCCAACGGCCTGCGCCACGGCACGCGTGCAGCACTGACCAATGTTGCCGGCGCGCAGGCGGGTCTCGCCATCGTGATCGGCGTCGTCGCGGTCGGCCTGACCTCGCTGATGGCGACCATGGGCTACTGGTTCGACTGGGTGCGCTTTGCCGGCGCCGCTTATCTGGTCTGGCTCGGCATCAGGCTGATCTGGGCGCCGGTCGAGGGCGTCGGCGTCGACGCGCCGCCTCCGCCGCCGCGCGGCGGCTTCTTCCTGCAAGGATTCCTGGTGCTGCTGTCGAACCCGAAAGTCCTGGTGTTCTTCGGCGCCTTCATCCCGCAGTTCATGGACATGAACCAGCCGCACGTTCCGCAAGTCGCGCTGCTGGGCGCAACCTTCATGGTCACGGCGGTCATGACGGACGCGCTCTACGCCATCGCCGCCGGACGCGCCCGCAAATTCTTCTCGGCGCGCCGCACGCGCATGATGTCGCGCATCTCCGGCGGCTTCATGATCGGCGGTGGCATCTGGCTGGCGCTGACCAGGGCCAAGTGAAGCCTACACCAACAGCTCCGCCTTCAGCTCGACCTCGATCTCGGCAAAGATCCGCGCCAGCCGCTCGGCCCATTGCCGCTGGCCGGACTGATCGGCGATCAGATCCTGGCGGATCTCGATGCCGGTGTTGACGAGGCCGCGCGCCTCGCCGTGCACGGGAATGGTGTAGTCGGTGTGGTCACTCACCGCATAAGGCTCGTTGTCGCCGACGACGAGATCGCTTTCAGCGCGGAGATGTTTCAAGAGCAGCTGCGGCAGCACGGTGTCGCGGTTATACAGGGCGCCGATGTGCCAGGGCCGCGCGCCGCCGGCATAGACCGGCGTAAAACTGTGCAGCGACACCAACACCGTCGGTTGCTTGCCGCGCAGGCGGCGGGCAATCGTGGCGTCGATGCGATGATGATAGGGCACAAAAATCTCGCGCCGCCGCGCCTCGCGCTCCCATTCCGAAATGCCCTCGTTGCGCGGAATCGCGGTGGCTTCGGAGATCACGGGAATCGAGCTCGCCACGGCGGGCGGGCGGTTGCAATCGATCACGAGCCGCGAGTAGCGCTGCGCGATCAGATGCGCGTCGAGCATTTTTGCGAGCCGCTCGGCGACGCCGGCAATGCCGATGTCCCAGGCAATGTGCCTGACAAGATCGCTTTCCGCGACGCCGAGATCGCCGAGCGCGCGCGGCAGCACCCGTCCGTAGTGATCCGCGGTGAGCAGGAAGGGCGATTGGCCGCCCGTATTCACCTCATGCACTGGCGCAATGTCGCCCTCGCCGAGGAGCTGATCGGTCGCGTCGGCGGTGTCTAAAGCCATCCTGATTGCCTATGGAAAAAGTCGCCCCGAAAGTCGGATGGAAATCGGTATAGGTTGGTTCGCTTCAAATCACCATGCTTCACCGAGGATGCCGTTGAGAGCGTCATTGCCTACACATCGTCGTCCTGGCGAAGGCCAGGACCCATTACCCCGGCTGCCCGTGCGGCCCGAAGCTGGGACGATCAGATTGCCCATTGCTGCGTTCGGTGGCTATGGGTCCTGGCCTTCGCCAGGACGACAGCGAATATGCGGCGCTGTCGTTCCGCATCGTTGCCAGCTATAGATTCCCCATGACCACCGATCGTCTCTTCGTCTACGGCACCCTGATGCGCGGCTTCGATCATCCGATGGCGCGACTGCTCTCGGCGCATGCGGATTTCCTGGGGGAAGCGACCTGCCGCGGCAGGCTCGTCCTGGTGAAGCATTATCCGGGGCTGCTGCTGTCGGACGCGCCGTCCGACATCGTCCATGGCGAGCTCTTTCACTTGCGGGCCGGCGACGAACTCCTGCGCGAGCTCGACATGTATGAGGCGTGCGGCGAGGGCTTTCCGGAGCCGACCGAATATCTGCGCAGGCTGATCGACGTGACGCTGCCAGACGGCACCACCGAGAAGGCCTGGACCTACATCTACAACTGGCCCGTCACTGATCTGCCGCGCATCGAGTCCGGCCGCTTCCTCGATCACTAAGCCGACAGCACCTCCTTCACCATGCGCAAATCGACTTCACGCTCGACGTAACTCCATTCCTCGGTCCGTCGCAGCATCGCCACGAGCTCTTCGAACAGCGCGGCATGAACCGGAGCGAACTCGAACCAGGTGAGGAAGTCGAAGGGCTCGCCGAGGTCGCGGCAGTGATAGAGCTGCCGCGCGATCGCGGGCAGGTAGCGCAGGCTGCTCGCGATGTGGTGCGATCTGTCCTCGAAGATTTTGCGGCGCTCTTCCTGCGTCAGCTCCCACCAGGCCTGCGACTTGCGGATCGGGATCAGCGCTGCGCTGGTCGCCTCTAACCGGCCGAGGCCGGCCTGCACAGCTACGAGCTGCTCCTTCTCGGGCCGCTCGGTGTAACGCAAGCTGCTCGTGACGCCGACCAGCCGCCAGGCATTGCGCGAGGGCACCAGCGGCAATGAGACGGCTTCGCTGTCGGTGACCGACAGCGCCGGCACGAAGGGCAGGGGCTCGCCCGTCACAGGCGAAATCGAGGTCACACGCCAGCCCCCGCTCTGGCCACCTCGAAAGGTCCTGAACATGGGGGTATGGAAGCGTGGAACCGGGCGCGGTTCAAGCTTTTCCGCGGCCTCCGTCATCTCCGGACGCGATCCCAGCAACGACGGAATGGCCTGTGCATAGGTCGAATAACCCGGATAAGCCCGACAAACCTAGCCTTTAGCCCAGCCGCACCTATATCCCTAACCTTTCGCCCGACTCACACGGTTTCGCGCTACACACACGCCATGCGCTTCACGCCTCAATTCCTCGACGAGCTTCGTGCCCGGCTTTCGGTCTCCGAAGTCGTGGGCAAGCGCGTCAAGCTGAAGAAGGCGGGGCGGGAGTGGAAGGGGCTGTCGCCGTTCCAGCAGGAGAAGACGCCGTCCTTCTACGTCAACGACCAGAAGGGATTTTACCACGACTTCTCCTCCGGCAAGCACGGCGACATCATCACCTTCGTGATGGAGACCGACGGCGTGCCGTTCGCGGAGGCCGTCGAGCGGCTCGCGGGCATGGCGGGTCTGCCGCTGCCGGCGGTGACGCCAGATGCGGCCCGGCACGAGCAGCGGCGCAAATCGCTGCATGACGTGATGGATCTTGCGGCAAAATTCTTTGCGGAGACGCTGGCCTCGCGCGTGGGGGCGAAAGCGCGCGGCTATCTCGCCGACCGCGCCATCTCGCCGGCGACGCAATTGCAGTTCCGCCTCGGCTATGCCTCGCCCGACCGCTTCGCGCTGAAGGAGCATCTCGGCAAGCTCGGCGTCTCCGTCGACGACATGGTCGAGACCGGCCTGCTCGTGGGCGGCGAGGACATTCCCGTGCCGTACGATCGCTTCCGCGACCGCGTGATGTTTCCGATCACCGATTTGCGCGGCCGCGTCATCGCCTTCGGCGGGCGCGCGCTGGAGAAGGACGTTCCGGCCAAATATCTGAACTCGCCGGAGACGCCGCTCTTCCACAAGGGCGACAATCTCTACAACCACAAGACCGCGCGCGCCGCATCCCACAACGGCGCGCCGCTGATCGTGGTCGAAGGCTATGTCGACGTCATCGCCATGGTCACCGCGGGCTTCGCAGGCGCCGTCGCGCCGCTCGGCACCGCGCTCACCGAAAGCCAGCTCGCGCTGCTCTGGAAAATGGCGGACGAGCCGATCCTGTGCTTCGACGGTGACCGCGCCGGACAGAAGGCGGCGTATCGCGCCGCCGACCTCGCGCTGCCCTTCCTCGCACCCGGCAAGAGCCTGCGCTTTGCGCTGCTGCCGGAGGGGCAGGACCCCGACGATCTCGTGCGCTCGGGCGGGCGCGGCGCGATCGAGGAGGTGATCGCGGCGGCACGTCCGCTCGCCGACATGATCTGGTCGCGCGAGCTCGAAGGCGGCAATTTCGCCACGCCCGAGCGCCGCGCCGCACTGGAGGCGCGCATCAAGGAGCTGTCCAACGGCATCCGCGACGAGGTGGTGCGGCGCTATTACCGCGACGACTTCGCCGACCGGCTGCAGCGCGCCTTTGCGCCCGAGGGCGGGCGCGGCGGCTTTGGTGGCCGGGGCAATTTCCGCGGCAATTCCGGTCGGTCCTTTCAGCCCAGGGGCGGGGGAGGGGCGAATCGATTCGGTGGCCAGGGATTTGGTGGAGGCCGCCGCGGCCCGCCCGGTCCCGTGCCGCTGCCCTCCGGCCCCTACCAGGCGGCGAGCCCGCAGCTGGCGGCGAGCCCGATCATGCGCGGCCAGCGCAGCGCCATCTCCCGCCGGGAGGCCCTGATCCTGCAATGCCTGATCAACCACCCCTGGCTGCTGCATGAGCACCTCGAGGAGGTGGCGGCCCTGGAGCTGGCCCATCCCGAAGCTCATAAGCTCAGGGCCGGCATCATCGCCGCCTTTGCCAACGACCATCACCACTCAGCGGACCCCGGCGAGCAGGCCGAGAAGATGCGCGCCGATCTCGAAAAGGGCGGATTTTCTCAAACACTTCAAAGGGTTGAGAACGGTATCACGACCGCGGCGGTGTGGGGCGCCCGCGACGGCGCGGCGCGGGACGACGTTCTTGCCACCTGGCATCAGCTGGTTGCCTTGCATCGGCAATGGCATTCACTACTTAGAGAGCTGAAAGACGCCGAGCTGGCCTTGGGGGAGGACCCCAGCGAGGTCAATTTGGCATGGCTGCGTGACGTCAAGGCTCGGATAGGCGAAGTCGACGGTACCGAGGCCCTGATCGAGGGTTTTGGTGAGCTGTCGGGCCGGCTCCAGAAGAGCATGTGATGAAGAATCATGCGGACGGCCGCGGCCGAAACCGCTAAAAGACTCGCCAAATCCTGGGTTTGGCGGCAAAAACAGGGTTAATCGAGGCTTAACGGTCTTGTAGCACTTTGGCCCAGAGGCGGCCGCAGGCAGAACAGACGCGTCAGGAATGAATCCGCGCGAACACTGTTGGCACTACACCTGCATCCGCTGCGGCAAAGAGGCTCACGAAGCGTTAGGCAAATCCGGCGAGAGAAAGTTGGGGGTGGCGAGAGACATGTGCGCCGCCCTTTCCGTGTCGAGAGCTGCCGAAGCGAGAGCGTCGAGCAACAGGTTCATGTGAATTCAGGCAGGCGGGGCGCGCCGTCTGCATTGAAGCGCGTTTAGGAGCAATGGATGGCCACCAAGGCAAAGACGCTGCAGGCGAAGGACAAGGAAAAAGACGACAAGGCAGCGGATGCGCCGGAGAAGGACTCCCAGGACGCGCCCTCGCCCTTGCTCGACCTGTCCGACGCCGCCGTGAAGAAGATGATCAAGCAGGCCAAGAAGCGCGGCTTCGTGACCTTCGATCAGCTCAACGAAGTCTTGCCGTCCGACCAGACCTCGCCCGAACAGATCGAGGACATCATGTCGATGCTCTCGGACATGGGCATCAACGTCACCGAAGCCGAGGACACCGAAGGCGAGGACGAGAAGGACGAGGCCGACGACGAGACCGATAACGAGCTCGTCGAGGTCACCCAGAAGGCCGTCACCGAGGTCAAGAAGAGCGAGCCGGGCGAGCGCACCGACGATCCCGTGCGCATGTATCTGCGCGAGATGGGCACGGTCGAGCTGCTCTCCCGCGAAGGCGAAATCGCCATTGCCAAGCGCATCGAGGCCGGCCGCGAGGCGATGATCGCAGGGCTCTGCGAAAGCCCGCTGACCTTCCAGGCCATCATCATCTGGCGTGACGAACTCAACGAAGGCAAGATCTTCCTCCGCGACATCATCGATCTCGAAGCGACCTATGCCGGCCCCGACGCCAAGGGCGGCATGAACACCGCGATGATCGCCGGGCCCAACGGCGAGAGCGGCGAAGCCTCAGCCGAGGGTGGCGACGCCACCGCGTCCACAGCTGCCCCCGCGCATGTCGCCCCGCCCGCTGCGCCCCCGTCGCCGACCCCGTTCCGTGCCGCACCGGCCGCCGCCGGCGCTGAGGCCGGCGAGGAGAAGGATCCGGGCGAGGCCGCGGCCGAAGCCGACATGGACGACGACGAGTTCGAGAACCAGATGTCGCTCGCGGCGATCGAGGCCGAGCTCAAGCCGAAGGTGGTCGAGATCTTCGACAAGATCGCCGACAGCTACAAGAAGCTGCGCAAGCTTCAGGAGCAGGACATCCAGAACCAGCTCCAGAACGAGTCGCTCTCGCCGCACCAGGAGCGCAAGTACAAGAAGCTGAAGGACGAGATCATCGTCGAGGTGAAGTCGTTGCGCCTCAACCAGGCCCGCATCGACAGCCTCGTCGAGCAGCTCTACGACATCAACAAGCGCCTCGTCTCGCACGAGGGCCGCCTGATGCGTCTTGCCGACAGCCACGGCGTCGCGCGCGAAGACTTTTTGCGCAACTACACCGGTTCTGAATTGGACCCGCGCTGGCTCAATCGTGTCTCAAAGCTGTCGGCCAAGGGCTGGAAGAATTTCGTCCACCACGAGAAGGACCGCATCAAGGACCTCCGCCACGAGGTGCATCAGCTTGCCGCGCTGACCGGCCTCGAGATCGTCGAATTCCGCAAGATCGTGCACTCCGTGCAGAAGGGCGAGCGCGAAGCACGCCAGGCCAAGAAGGAGATGGTGGAAGCCAACCTCCGTCTCGTGATCTCGATCGCGAAGAAATACACCAACCGCGGCCTGCAGTTCCTCGACCTGATCCAGGAAGGCAACATCGGCCTGATGAAGGCGGTCGACAAGTTCGAGTACCGCCGCGGCTACAAGTTCTCGACCTACGCGACGTGGTGGATCCGGCAGGCGATCACCCGCTCGATCGCCGACCAGGCGCGCACCATCCGCATCCCCGTGCACATGATCGAGACGATCAACAAGATCGTGCGCACGTCCCGCCAGATGCTCAACGAGATCGGCCGCGAGCCGACCCCGGAAGAGCTCGCCGAGAAGCTCGGCATGCCCTTGGAGAAGGTCCGTAAGGTCCTCAAGATCGCCAAGGAGCCGCTGTCGCTGGAGACGCCGGTCGGTGACGAAGAGGATTCACATCTCGGCGATTTCATCGAGGACAAGAACGCGATCCTCCCGATCGACGCCGCGATCCAGTCCAACCTGCGCGAGACCACCACGCGCGTGCTGGCCTCGCTCACCCCGCGCGAAGAGCGCGTCCTGCGCATGCGCTTCGGCATCGGCATGAACACCGACCACACGCTGGAAGAAGTCGGCCAGCAGTTCTCGGTGACGCGCGAGCGTATCCGCCAGATCGAAGCGAAGGCGCTGCGCAAGCTGAAGCATCCGTCGCGGTCGCGGAAGCTGCGGAGCTTTTTGGATAATTGATCGTAGGCAGCGATCCAAAGCAAAACGGCGGGCGTTGGCCCGCCGTTTTTGTTTTGTCGTCATTGCGAGCGCAGCGAAGCAATCCAGAGTCTTTCCGCAGAGGCATTTCTAGATTGCTTCGCTGCGCTCGCAATGACGTGGAGAAGCTGAAGGCCTACTTCTTCTTCGCCCCGACCCGCTCGATCCGCTTGATCTCGAGCGCAGGCCGCCCAGACTTCTCGGCGATCTCGCGGTCTTGCTCCATGATGAAGCCGCGCGCGGGCTCGTCGCCGTCGAGACCGCCGAGCAGCTCAGCGGGCACGCGGCGGTTGGAGCGTTGTGAGCCGTCTTCATAGACGACGTTGAAAAAGGCGAACTCGCCTTTGGGATTGGTTCCGGGTTTTTTGGCCATGGCGGCTTGTCGTCGATCAGGAGGCCGCAGTCAAATGACTTCGGCTGTTATCGACATCAGCGTCGCGCCGGAGCGTTAGATTGACCAACAATGGAGCCGCGATTGCCAAGCGCCTGCCGCGCCTCTCAGCCTCAATAAACGGCGGGCCGCAAAGCCCGCCGTTTATTTGGTCTTCAGTGTCGCCCGGGGCTGGCGGGGCGACAACTTAAAATAGAAGACTATAGAACATGCCCTGCGATGGCAAGTCAAATCGTGGCGGCGTTGATGTCGCAGCGGGCGCATCAGATATGCGTTGGTCGCGGCATGCGGTTTTGAAGCGCGTCGCAACAATTGCTTGGATCATTAAATCAATTTGTTCATCTCTCAGGCCATCGCAATGCAGCGCGGCTGGCGCGCTTTGTAGCAAAGCGCGCCAACCTGCACGCCTTCCCGCCTGCGTGCAGGTGATGTGATCCGATGTGCAAAAGCGAGTTCCATCACCCCCGCATATCTCAGGGTGTGCGCCTGCGCGGCGCAAGTTCCTGCGCGGCGAGCCGCGATCCGTGTCCGCCGTCATGCCCGCTGCGCTCTTCCTTGCGACCCTGCGCCATGATCGCGCTGCCCATCGCGGCGGAGCCGAAGGTGATGAGGAAGGACGCGAGCAGCAGCGCAAGCGCGATGCCGGGCGAACGGTCGGCGAAGATCAGCTCGCGCAGATGTCCGGGATTGAGCCAGAGCAGTCCGCCGACGAGCAGCGCCGCAGCGCAGGCGCCGATCGCGAGGTTGATGGCGAGCAGGCGGAAGAGGGGGATGCGGAGGAGGGCGCCGCGAGGTGGATGAAAAGGCCGCTGGCGGTGGGACATGGGTGATTGCCTCACGGGCACTTGATGCAGAAGTCGAACGCGTCGTCCGACCATTGGCATCATAGCGGCTCGTTTCTCATTCGTCCTCGCGACGCGCCCCGAAACGACCGGGGTTTGCGCCGCCCTTTATCTCACGCCGCAGGCGCAACCCGGCTGTCGGCCTCGGGCTCCTGCGCCGCCTGCTGCCGCTCCATCATGGTCTGCCACAGCGTTGCGATGCTCACCTGCGTCTGCGGCGCAATCAGGCAGTGGCCCTCATTGTCGAAACCGCAAAACCGCACCGACGGGTCCTTCTTCACCTCGGTCAGCGCCTGGTTGATCATCTCCAGGCAGGTCATGACCTGGCCAACGTCCTGAAGTCGCGTGTGGTGCAGGATGTCCATCAGGCGGACCATCATCACCGCGGGCTGGCCAAAGCTGATGCCGGGACGGCCGAGCTCGAACAGCACGTTCACCGCGGGAAATACGCCGCGGATGTGCTCGAGCACGCTGGCCATGTCCTCCACGCTACAGGCGACGAGATGGGCGGCCTGCGGCGGGGCGGCGGCCGGCGTCCGCGGCGCGAGGCCGAGCGCGGCGATGACCTCCTGCTCGATCCATTGCCGCACTGGTGCGGGGGCATTGCGGATCTGCTCGGCGGTCAAGGTAATTCCGGTCATTGGCTGGTCTCCTGGGCGGCTCTCCTGTTCGCTGCAATCTAGAAAGCAGGGCGCGAGACACGTTGATGCGGATCAAGCGCGCCGCTTTGACGGTTCCCGCTTTCCCGGGCATGATCCGCGCCGCTTCACGCCAGGATTTTAGGGGGATTGCTCCACATGCTGAGACTGCTTCTCGCCGCCGCGTTCGCCGTTTGTCTGGCCGGGTCGGCGCAGGCCGCGCGCTGCGGCGGCGACTTCAATAGCTTTGTCGCAACCATGGCGTCAGAAGCGCAAGGAGCCGGCGTCTCGGCAAGCGTGACCAATGCGGCGTTCAGCGGTGTGACCCCCGATGGCGCCGTGCTCGCCTTCGACCGCCGCCAGCGCCACACCTTCAATAAGAGTTTTGAGCAGTACGTCTCGACCCGCGTCGGCCCCGGCCGCATCAACGGCGGGCGGGCGCTGCTCCAGCGCCATGCCGCGCTGCTGTCACGCATCGAGCAGCAGTTCGGCGTGCCGCGCTATATCCTGGTGGCAATCTGGGGACTGGAGAGCGATTTCGGCAAGGGCGACACCGGCAAGCTGCCGGTGATCAAGACGCTGGCGACGCTCGCGCATGACTGCCGCCGCACCGATCTGTTTCAGGGCGAGCTGCTCGCCGCGCTCAAGATCGTGCAGCGCGGCGACCTGCCGCTGCGCGACCTCATCGGCGCCTATGCCGGCGAGATCGGCCAGACCCAGTTCCTGCCGTCGTCCTACATCAAATACGGCGTCGATTTCGACGGCGACGGCCATGTCGACCTCCGCCACAGCGTCGCCGACGTGCTCGCCTCGACCGCGAACCTGCTCCACACCAGCGGCTTCAAGATGGGCCAGCCCTACGGCGAAGGCACCGCCAATTTCGAAGCGATGCGCGAGTGGAACAGGGCGGTGGTCTACAGGAAGACCATCGGATATTTCGCGGATCGTTTGATGGGGCAGTGAGGGGCGATAGCCGCGGTCGTCATTGCGAGCGAAGCGACTTGTCCGCCGAAGCCTTTGGCGAAGCGGAAGCAATGCAGAATCTTGCCGCAGAGGCAGCCCGGATTGCTTCGTCGCAAGAGCTCCTCGCAATGACGGTGGAGAGTCGCGCGCGATCTCTCCCCCATCGTCGTCCTGGCGAAAGCCAGGACCCATTACCCCAGGGAAGAGTTTGGCGACGACTGGCATTCACTTGCATTGGCTGAGCAACTGCCAGTCTTCGTCAAATTGAATTCGGTGGTTATGGGTCCTGGCTTTCGCCAGGACGACGGCGGAGGATGCCGGACGGTAGCAGATCCATGAAGCGGCGTCGTTGCCGCTCAGGATGCGCGGCTCGTTCTTTTTCGATGCCGCTGATGATGCGCAGCGCGGCCCTTCGGCGTGGTCATGAGGTTCCCCGCCAAGCCCTTAGAGCGGGAACCATGATTTACATTTTTTCAGGATGGAACTGAACAATGGCCGAGTTGGACCTTTAACATGTGTTACGTGAGCAAATATTGGAGCCGCTGATGGGACAGGCACAACCATTTCGTGCAACAGCGCTGATCGTTGAAGACGACGTCATGCAGCGGGAGATGCTGAGTCTTCTTCTCGAAGAGAGCGGCTACCAGGTCATCCAGTGCGAGAGCGCCGAGGACGCCGAACGCGTCCTCGACAAGGACGCGGGCGCGCTTTGCCTGTTGCTGACCGACGTCCAGCTCGCCGGAAGCATGAGCGGGGTCGAGCTCGCGCATGTCGCCAAGGAGCGCAATCCCAAGCTCGACGTTGTCGTCACCTCCGGCCGTCCCTTGAAGCAGCCCTTGCCTGCCGGCGCAAAATTCTGGGCAAAACCCTGGGCACCGCTCGACGTGCTGCGCGAGGCCGAGATCGCGCAGATGTCCTGACGACTATTCCGCAGGCTCGCTTTCTCGCCGCGAGCTGGTAAGGTCGGCCCAATGACCTGGTCCTTCCTGCTCACCTCGCTCATCGTCGTCGCTTCGCCCGGCACCGGCGTGCTCTATACGCTCGCCGCGGCGCTCACCCGCGGCTCACGCGCCAGCGTCGCGGCGGCCTTCGGCTGCACGCTGGGCATCGTGCCGCACATGATCGCGGCGATGCTCGGCCTTGCCGCGGTGCTCCACACCAGCGCGCTCGCCTTCGCCGCGCTGAAATGGTGCGGCGTCGCCTATCTGCTCTACATGTCCTGGCAGGCGCTGCGCCAGCGAGGCGCGCTCGCGGTCGAAGGCAAGATCGCGGAGCGGTCGAGTGGCCGCGTCATCGTCACCGGCTTCCTGATCAACATCCTCAATCCCAAACTGTCGATCTTCTTCCTCGCCTTCCTGCCGCAGTTCATCGCGCTGGATGAGGCCCATGTGCTGGCGCGGATGCTGGAATTGAGCGGCGCTTTCATGGCGATGACCTTTGCCGTGTTCGTCGTCTATGGCCTCTGCGCCGCCTCGGTGCGCGAGCGCGTCGTCTCCCGTCCCCGCGTCATGGCCTGGCTGCGCCGCAGCTTTGCCGCCGGCTTTGCCGCACTCGGCGCCAAGCTTGCGTTTGCGGAGAGGTAGGCTTTCCTTCAGTTTTCCCGCTTGCTTCCTTCACCTCTCCCCGCTTGCGGGGAGAGGTCGCATCCCATCGCAGATGGGATGCGGGTGAGGGGGTACAGGTCCATCGACAATCTCATGCGGGGATAGAGGCCCCTCACCCCAACCCTCTCCCCGTAAGAACGGGGAGAGGGAGTATGAACCTCCTCCGAATGAGTGGACACCTGTAGTAGGCTCATTGAGCCCGGAGGTGTCGAATGGAACGTCAACGTCGGTCATTTACCGAAGAGTACAAGCGCCAGGCCGTTGAGCTGGTGGTGTCGAGCGGTCGCTCGATCACGTCGGTAGGCAAGGAACTCGGGCTGCGCGACTCGGTGCTGCGGCGCTGGGTGGATAAGGCCGGGCAGCAGCCGGCATCGGCGGCGTGGCGCCCCACCACGCAGGCGACGCCGATGTCGGCGGACCAGGCTTCGGAGATCGCCCGGTTGCGCCAGGAGAACGAACGGCTGCGCATGGAGCGCGACATTTTAAAAAAGTCGATCGCGATCTTTGCCGGAACCCGGACATGAGCTTCCGCTTCATCGAGGACCATCGCGACGCCTATCCGGTACGATTGATGTGCGCCGTGCTCGAGGTCTCGCCGGCCGGCTATTACGCCTGGCGCGATCGCCCGGCGAGTCAGCGGACCAAATCCAATGCCACGCTGCTGGCTGCGATCCGGCAGGCCCATCACGACAGCAGCGGACGCTACGGCAGTCCCCGCGTCCATGCCGTGCTGCGGACGCAGGGCCGTGGCGCCAGCCGCGGCCGGATCGAGCGGATGATGCGCCGGCACGGTATCCGCGCCATCACGGCGCCGCCGCGCCGGGTGCGCACCACCGACAGCCGTCACGACCTGCCGATCGCCCCGAACCTGATCGCGCGCGACTTCACAGCGGAAGCCCCGAACCGGCTGGCTGTATCTGGCGGCCGTCATGGATCTCTTCAGTCGAAAGATCGTCGGCTGGGCCACGCGGGATCACATGCAAGTCGAACTCGCATCCGCGGCGTTGACGATGGCCATCCAGCAGCAACGGCCGCAGGCCGGATTGATCCACCACTCCGATCGCGGCGTGCAGTATGCCTCACACGCCTATCGCGACGCTCTCACGGGCGCCGGCATCGTTGCATCGATGAGCCGCAAGGCCGATTGCTACGACAATGCCCCGATGGAGAGCTTCTTCCATACCCTGAAGACCGAGCTCGTTCACCATCGCGACTACCAGACCCGCGCCGAGGCCCAGCGCGATATCTTCGCCTTCATCGAGGGCTTCTACAACCGCACCCGGCTCCATTCCGCGATCGGATATATCGCCCCGATCGAGATGGAGCTAAAAGCCGCTTAAACCCGTCCACTTTTTCGGGGGAAGATCAGTAAACTCAGCCAATAAAAAAAAGCGAGCCTTGCGCCCGCCACCTTCAAACACGCTCGACTTCCCGACGCCCGGGCGGAGCGAGGCTCCACCCGGGCAAAGAAAAAGAAGCCGCGTTACTTCTTCTTCGCCTTCTTGGCCTTCTTCGCCTTCTTCTTCGCCGCCTTCTTCGCTTTCTTAGCCATAGTATCCTCTTAGGGGTTAATGGTGGAACGCGACACGAGGGATGCTCGGCGGAGGGCCAGCCTCGCAACATCCTCGACGGCAAGCTCAGCAGATTCGCAGGTCTCTGCCCCGCGCCGTCACATCCGTGTCATCGTGTTATCCACAGCTCAGATGCATTTTCAGGTGATTTTGGTGCGCGAATCCGCATCGCCGCGCCAGCGCGGCATCGCCGGCGACAGGCTTAACGATCCGACAACAGCCGCGCGCCGTTCATGAATCCAAAACCAAAGGCGCGTTTTCGGGGATCGCAGTGAGACTCCGTTAAGCGCAACCGCCGCATTGTCCCCCGCAAGAAAACGGGGATGGGTGATGGACGGACGGCTGCCAGGGACGGGGGGCGCGACGCTGCGTGTGCCGCACGCGCCATGCTGAACGTACCGACATTGTGGATGGTCTTCGTCGTCAATTTCCTGGCGCTCGGCGTGATCTGGGCCTACGTGACGCGCTCCTATCCGAAATTCGCGGCTGCGCGGTTCTGGATGGCCTCGTCCTTCGTCGGCGCGGCCGGAGCGATGACGGCCCTGATCCGTCTGTTCGTTGCCTCTCCCCTGCCGCTTCTGCTCGGCGCTGGTGGCGTCATTGCCGCAAGCTGCCTTGCCGCCATGGGCATTCAGCGCTTCTATGATCGGCCGGTCTCGTGGCGCCTCATGACTGCAACGGGAGGCTTGAGCCTCGCCGGCGTCGTGGTCTTCATGGTCGGCTTCGAGCACATGCAGCTGCGCATGCTCAGCTACACGCTCGGCCAGGCCCTGCCGCTGGTGCTGGCGCTGCGTCTGTTGCTGTCGCCGGAGGGGCGCGTCAGTCCGGGCGCGCGGCTATCCGGCATCGTCATCCTCACCATCATCGCGATCCTGCTCGTGCGCACGGTGGGCAATCTGCTCGGCCATGATCTGTCGGCGCGCGCCGGTGGTCAGCCCCATGCCGTGATCGTGCTGGGGCTGCTATTCCTGTCGATGACGCTGAATTTCGGCTTCCTGCTGATGGCGATGGACAGCTTGCGCAATGAGGTTGCCGACCTCGCGCTGCTCGACGATCTCACCGGCGTCGCCAACCGGCGGCATCTGCTGCAGCGCCTGACCGAGGAATGCGCCCGCTCGGAGCGCGGCGGCGCGCCGTTCTCGCTGCTGGTGATCGATCTCGACGGCTTCAAGACCATCAACGACACCCATGGCCATGCCGCTGGCGACGCCTGCCTGCGGCACTTCACCTTGATGGCGCAAACGCGGTTGCGGCCCGGCGACATGCTCGCCCGCACCGGCGGCGACGAGTTCTGCATCGTGCTGCCGTCGTCATCGCTGCGTGAGGCCGCCGCGATCGCCCGCCGCGTGCTCGAGGTCTGCCGTCAGGACGCCGCGGCCTGCACCGGCGGCGACATCCCGATCGCGATCTCGATTGGCGTCGCGCAGTGGGACCGCGGCATCGGTCAATTCCCGGACCGCCTGATCGCGCATGCCGACCACGCCCTCTATGCCGCCAAGAAGAACGGCAAGAACGATTTTGCCGTCTACGATCCGGCGCCGCCGCTCTCGCCCGAGCCGCTCGGTCCCGGCGAGCCTGTGCGCAACTTCGCGTAGAGGCGTGCTACATCAGGGTCCGCATTGGATCCGCATCATGATGTCTCGCCTGTTCGCGGCCGTTCTCGCCGCTCTGTTTCTGACAGCCCCCGCCACCGCTGAGGACGCCGAACTGGCCAAACTCGCGCGCGCCTCCGGTACGCCCGACATTCCCGGCCTGAAGATCGTGTGGCTGGCGCCATGGGGCGACGTCGGCAGCGCACCCCCCTGGCGCAACATCATCGTGCATCAGACCGAAGGGCCAGCGGGGTCGGCGCGCGGCGGCGCGCTGGCGCAGGCGAAGAACCCGACCCGTCGCGGCGTCACGGTGTGGGTCGAGACCGACGGCACGGTCTATTGGGCGGTGGCGGAGAATTTGGTGCCGACCCATGGCGACGGCGCCAACCGCAACGACAACAAATACATCGATAACAGGCCGACCTATCGCCAGGTCGTGCGCGACAATTCGATCGGCGTCGAGTTCGCCGGCAATTATCCCGACGTCGCGGCCGGCCCGACCGAGGCGCAGGTCGCGGCCTGGAAGATCCTCGTCAAGGTGCTGCGCGCGCGCTACGGCATCCCGACTAGCCACGTCTATGCGCACAACTGGATCGACTACAAGGATGCCCGCTATTGCGAAGGCTGCTGGCTCGCCACGCTGGCGCGGGTTTGGGGGGAGTAGGGTTGCCTGTCATTCCGGGCGCGCGCAGCGCGAGCCCGGAATCCATTCATCCACCAACTCTGCGGCCTCATGGATTCCGGGCTCGCGCCAAGAGACGCGCCCCGGAATGACGGGAGCCAGCTAAACCGCCTGCGACATCCAGCCGAAAAACCGCCGGATCAAGCCCGGCCGCCGCGGCAGTTCCGGCGGTTCGTCCACGGCCAGCACGCGCTTGAAGAAATAATCCAGAAACACCATGTCGTTCGGCTCGGTGACGGTGAATTGCTCCTCGCCGAAGAACACGCTGTAGCTATAGAAGAACGGGCCCATGAGCGGGATCGTCGCTGTGCCCGCATAATCCTTCGAGATCACGAACTCCGACGGCTCGAGCCCGTGCTCGCGCATCGCCTGCTCGACCAGCGGCAGCTTGCGCATGAACTGGGCTTCGAAGCCGCCGACGGTGGATTGCAGGATGATCGACACGGTGTCCGTCCAATCGATGCTGTCGGTCCGACAGTTTTGGGTCTGCTGACCGGCAACGCGGGTTCAAGACGAGTCAGTTCTACATCGCAGCCACAACCACCGCTGTCATCGCCCGGTTCAACCGGGCGATCCAGTATTCCAGAGGCGTGGGTTGGATATCTCGCTGTCGCTACGCTCGCTGCGGCGTACTGGATGCCCCGCCTGCCGCCTTCGCTGAAGCTTCGGCGCCCCTGGACCTTCACCCCGGCGAAGCCTTGGCGTAGCCGGGTCGCGGGGCATGACAACGAATGTAGTGACGCTCAATCTCCACCCCAAACAAAAAAGCCGGCGTTGTCGCCGGCTTTTGTCTCTCTTCGATCCGCCAATCTCTCTGGCGCCTAACGCCGCTTAATGCGCGGCTTCCAGCGCGGCTTGTTCCTGCCTTGCGATCGTGCCCTTGACCGCGGACTGCACCTTCTCGAAGGCGCGGACCTCGATCTGGCGGACGCGCTCGCGCGACACGCCGAACTCGGCGGCAAGGTCTTCCAGCGTCATCGGCTCATCGGCGAGGCGGCGGGCCTCGAAGATGCGGCGTTCGCGCGGGTTGAGCACGCCCATGGCGCCGTTCAGCGCGTCACGGCGGTGATCATACTCCTCGTGCTCCGCCATCAGGGCTTCCTGGTTCGGCGTATTGTCGACCAGCCAGTCCTGCCATTCGCCGGCTTCGCCGTCGTCGCGGATCGGCGCGTTGAGCGAGGCGTCGCCGCCGAGGCGGCGGTTCATGTCGATCACGTCCTGGTCGGTCACGCCCAGCCGCTTGGCAATGGTCGCGACCTGGTCGGGGCGGAGATCGCCTTCGTCCAGCGCGTTGATCTTGCTCTTCGCCTTGCGCAGGTTGAAGAACAGCTTCTTCTGGTTCGCGGTGGTGCCCATCTTCACGAGCGACCAGGAACGCAGAATGTACTCTTGAATCGACGCCTTGATCCACCACATCGCATAGGTGGCGAGACGGAACCCCTTCTCGGGTTCGAATCGCTTCACGGCCTGCATCAGGCCGACATTGCCTTCCGAGACGACCTCGGAGATCGGCAGGCCGTAGCCGCGATAGCCCATGGCGATCTTGGCCACGAGGCGGAGGTGGCTGGTGACGAGTTGGTGCGCCGCGTCGCGATCGTCATGCTCGCGCCAACGCTTGGCGAGCATGTATTCCTGCTGGGGTTCCAGCATCGGAAACTTGCGAATCTCGGCGAGGTAACGGGAAAGGCCGGATTCTCCATTGAGGACCGGCAAAGTAGCGGTACGGGCCATAGTGCGCCCTCCAAAAGGTTCAGGCCCCCGATAGCGGCGGGCCAGGCAGACGACCGCTGTGTCAAAGCCGGCCGGGCTGCGATGTTCCGCGTTGGTCATTTCCAACGCAGGCGCAATATACCCCATCGGGGGGCAAAAAGGGAAGGATTGCTGACGTCACGTCCCCGTGTGGCAGCTATAACTTTTTGTAATCTAACGCTTTTCTTAAAATGGCTGCGTCATAGCGCCGCTTTTAGGCAGCTTTCGAGGAGAAGCAAATCCTCCGACAGGGGCGCCTCCCAGTGCAGAAGTTCTCCCGTCCTTGGGTGCTGCAATACCAGCAGGTATGCATGTAAGGCCTGCCGCCCCAACGCCGCCAAAGCGGCCTGCGACTGAGGCCCGAGCTGGTTCGCCTTGGTCTTGAAATGCGGGCCGTAGACGGCGTCGCCCAGCAGGGGATGGCCGATATGGGCGAGGTGGACGCGGATCTGGTGGGTGCGCCCGGTCTCGAGGTCGCAGGCGAGCAGGGCGGCGACGCCCTTGCCGTCGCGCCCATCAAAACTCTCCAGGATTTCCCAATGCGTCACCGCCTCGCGGCCGCCCTGGCGCACCGCCATCTTCTCGCGCGCATGCGGATGGCGGTCGATCGGCGCGTCCACCGTGCCGCGATGTCGGTTCGGTACGCCCCAGGCAAAGGCCATGTAGCCGCGCCGCATCTCGCCGGTGCGGCCGTGGTCGGCGAATTGCGCTGACAGCGAGGCATGGGCGAGGTCGTTCTTGGCCACCACCATCAGCCCTGTGGTATCCTTGTCGAGCCGGTGCACGATGCCGGGCCGGCGTACCCCGCCGATGCCGGAGAGCGAAGCGCCGCAATGGGCGATCAACGCATTCACCAGCGTGCCGGTCTCGTGGCCGGCCGCGGGGTGCACGACCAGGCCCTTCGGCTTGTTGATGACGATGATGTCGTCGTCCTCGAACACGATGTCGAGGGCGATATCCTCGCCCTTCGGTTCCGCCGGCGCCGCCTCGGGCACGTCGATTGTGATCGTATCGCCGGATGCGACGTGATAAGCGGGGTCGCGGACCGCGGAAGCCTTCAAACTCACTGCGCCCGCCAAAATCAGGGCTTTCAGCCTCGATCGCGACAGGTCGGTGAGGTGCGCCGCCAGCACGCGGTCGAGCCGGGCTGAGCCCTCGTCGCCGGCGACCACGACCTCCAACCTTTGCGCAGAGCCAAAATTGTCCATGACGACGTCTGATACCGCTATTCCCGAACCGACCCCCGAGCAGGCCGCGCTGTTCGCGCGGGTGCGGCGGATGATGCTGATCGCGGGGTTGACCACGGCGCTGGCAATCTGCGCCGTCCTGATCGCGGTGGGCTACCGCCTTTTCAGGTCGGAGGGAAGGGCGGTTGAGGTGGCCAGCGACGTCACCGCCACCCTGCCGAAGGGCGCCAAGATCGTCGCAACTGGCGTGGCCGGCGACCGCGTCGTGGTCACGCTGGACGTGGGCGGCGTGATCGAGATCCGCACCTTCGATGCCCACACCTTGAAGCCGGCCGGAAAGCTGAAATTTGCCAATGAACCGTGAGGGCTGGCCCGCATGCCAGCCCCCATCGTCGTCCTGGCGAAAGCCAGGACCCATAACCACCGAATCCAGTTGCCTGAATGAGATCGTGGCCACGATTTCATTCAAACACGACCATTTGGGGTAATGGGTCCTGGCTTTCGCCAGGACGACGGCCAAGAGAGGACCGTCGAACCCCCAATCTCACCTTGCCGCCGGCAAAATTCGCGGCTATGTCGTACCCCTCACGCTCCCTTCGTCTAGCGGTTAGGACGCGGCCCTCTCAAGGCTGAAACAGGGGTTCGATTCCCCTAGGGAGCGCCAATATAATCAATTACTTACGCTGTAAGTTGGCGCGCGCTGCGGCGCCTTCTTCAAGTTTTCTTCAACTCGTATCCGGGTCGCGCAAATCCGTTTCCAACGGAGCAGTCTCGACTGGTCAATCGACATTGCTAAAGTCACCGTCTTCCTAAGCAAGCGCCCTCCAATCTATGAGGACGTCGCTGCCCTCTTTGAGAGAGACGATGGTTCGCAGGATCGATTGTCGTAGTGGTGAGCAAAACATCCCTTGCGCTGAGGATGCGATCCCAAAGGGCTCGATTAGTTTGTATGACGCATTCTGGCGCCTCGTCGCGACGCTTATGGACGGTGATCGCCTCGAGAAGGCCTTAGATGCCGACGGCGCGGACCGAGAATTGCTCGTCGAAAGACGACGCCCTGCGGGCGACCTGCGAAGCGATTGGGAGCTGCTATCAGAAACCCGCCGTAGGACATCCAACGTTACACTCCGCTGGGCATTGGAAACCGGAGAACTGGTCGCTTGCGTTCGTGATCCAGAGACCGGTGATGTGCTGCAGCTTGCTTCAGAGGGGTGGGTCGACTGGGACGACGATGTCCCTACGCTACTGACCAGCAATTTCATCATACCTGGTGAATACGATTCGATTGGACCGAACGGAACGTTCATCCGGGGTGCGTTGCGTCCGGTATTCCTTGTCCGAGAAGAGTTCGAAAGCTGGTTGAGCGGGAAATTCGGCGATTGCCTCTCGGCGACCGTCGACCTTAGCTCTCAGCGCGAGCACCACACCTCTATTACGGTTAGTGCAGCCCCGGGCATGTCTCCGACCAAGAAAAAAGGGCGGCGAAGGCCAACTAAAATAGACGCTGTCCAGGAAGCTGGAGCTGCGATCTGGGGAGGAAATATCCCCCCAGGCATCCCAGCGACGAAGCGCGACGATATGATAAACGGCTGGCTTGTAAAAAACGGGCGGGCCAAAGCTAGTGCGGCAACCATCCGACGCGCGATGGCGCCGAAGCAAGACCATTGAGCGCACTGAAGCGGACCTGGAATCTGAGCGCTCAAGAGCGCATTTGAGCGCTATTGGAAATTGTGCAGCCGCCTGATCAAGAGCAAGAGAGCCTCGTTGGTGATCGCCAACACGGTCGCCGGAACGCTTCCGGACGGACGAAGGCATCATGAAATTGGCTTACAGCATTGTGGAAGCTTGTGACCTCCTCAGCATCGGTCGGACGACGCTCTATCAGCTAATCAAAGCAGGCGACTTGCAAACCCGCAAGGTTGGTCGTCGAACGTTGATCCCGGCAAAATCTCTCGACACCTTCATCGGAGCTGTTGAGCAACGTGATGGTCGTGGTTGTGGTGACGGCTCTGCCGATCGTGGGTCATGACTCATGACACCCTCGTCCTGATAAAGCGACGCCACTAAGCGGCATGTGTTCGGACCAAGGACATTTCGCGTGCAGGCGCGGCGTCGAAACAGTCGATCGACACCATCTCGGTCGGCCCACCTTTCCATGAGGATACATGAACATGAGCGACAAAAAACTCAGCTATGACGAAGTACTAACCACCCTCAACGCCATAAAAAAGGAGAATGAAAAGTACGAGGAACGCACAAGGGCGGCCTTGTACCAAAGCTTGCAACAATCCACGGCAGTCGCCGTCTTGGTGGAGGCCCACGAAGACATCAAGGGCCGCTTCTGCAAGGAGATGAGTGAGGAGGACGTGTTGCGTGCGGCACTAAACTTCGTCTTTGTCCCGAAATCGCTGGCAGCAAAAAAGGAGGTTTCAAAGCGTTTCAGTGCGCTGAGGCACCTGCTTGAGTGCCTGAACGTGGAGGTTGAGGGCATTGCGACAGCGATCCAGAAACATGGAGGCATCGAAAGGCTTGCTCGGATGGCTGCCAAACATCGTCAAGGCCAGGACGGTCAAAATGAAGATGATGAAGGTGAACAAGAAGATCGAGACGAGCCAGAGGACGCGGAGAAGAAGGGCAAGCTTGACGCTAAATTTGGTAGGCTCATTAGCGTCGGTCTTTCACCCAAGCTGACCAAAAGGCTCGATCGGTTTGCCGATCAAACCCGCATCAAAATGATCGGATACGTTCGCGCATCGCAAGATGAGACGCCGACTATCGAGCTGAAAAAGATTATCAGGCTGGTAGCCAAACAAAAGGGCAACTCAAAAGTAAAGGGGCCAGGCTTGCGGCGAGAGGAGGACGAACGGGATTGGACCGATTAATCAGACCAACGTTCGCTTAAAGCGAACAAAGCCTAGGCTAAGCCTCGCCGACTTTCCGGCGGGGCTTTTGTCTGATCGGCGGAATGCCCACGGTGCCGCTCGGGCTCAGGCGTCGGGAGGTGCGTGCACCTCAGAGAGCGCCAGCGAACGGCTTTGCCCCCTTCGATGTTGAACCCATGGCCGGCCCTGCATGCGCCAATTTCCTGTATGTGCTGCTAGCTGCTTGCTTGAACACACCAATCAACCAACAGACGTTCTACAGCCGCTAGGTGGGCCCTTTCGACCGTCTACGACTAAATCTGCGTGACGCGACAACTTGTAAAGCATCCCCAGTACTGAGTTGGAATCTGAGCATGACGTTTTATGACAACACGAGGATTGAGCATTGGCAGTCACTGGAGCAGTCAGCTCTGCGCCTTGCATTTCAAGAATCTCGCAAACGACACACCCTGTCGCGTGGTGATCGGGAATTGCCGAAGGGTAGATTTCGGCATGATCTGTTGGCCGTAAACTCCTTCTCACGTCGTATCTGGGGACGCGCCATCAGCGACGAACTATCGAAACTCCTTTGTGACGGCGGGGATGGGACCACTCACAACAGGGATATTTACTTCGTATCCCTCATGGACGTGTCCTGCGCTCGGTCGCCGGAGGACCGGCTAACTCAAGCTGACCTGGAAGGTATCAAGAACCGGCTTAGGCGCGGTCTGCGAGATTTCTCGTATTTCGGTATGGTGGAGCCCGCCTTTTACGTCAATCTGCAGCAGGGGGTTCGGTACGACGGAAATCGGTGCCTGTTCTGGCACCTGCATGCGTTGGTCTGGGGCGTCACGCGAAAAGAGCTGAAAAAGCACCTCCGGAAGCTCGTGCAATCGGGCCACTATACAGCCATTGCCGATGGTTTAACGGCCGCACATATCCGCAAAGTCAAGCAGGCGTGGCTGCCCAGAAATGTGGCCTACGTCTTGAAGTCGCCATGCAAAGCGTATCGGGTGTCGGTGCTGGAGAGGCAAAACAAGCGAGGTCGGCCTCTTGCGAGCCCGGACGGCGCGGTCGCGCAGCGATTCAAGCAAGGCAGGCTCCGTCTCCGGCATGGAGATCGGATCGTTCTCTTTCACGCTATGAAGCACCTTCACCTAGACCGGCTCGCCGTTGCTGGCGGGGCTGGTGTACAAGTACTGAGAACCGCAAAGCGCGTTGCCTTGAGGGTGGACGACAGGTTGACGCCAATGAGGCGACCACGTCGCTTCGTCGGCGTGGCCGAGCACCGACGAAGGAAGCTGCATTTTCTGAAAGCCGCCTAACGACGGCTCGGGCAGGCAGGCTAAGCCTGAGGTCTCTGTGCCGACCATCAATAACGCTACCCGCCCGACAATATCGCTGCGTTACCCAGTCGCGTCCTAAAACACTTCCGATTCCTCAGGGCGATAATTCTAGTATCTTCCGGTCGCTCGAGGCGATCATCTGCAAAAAAATGCGGTCCGCAATCGAGCGATTTTGAAACTTGTAAAATGCCAATGATGCTTCGGTCCATGCCGGGGCATCTGACCTGCGCGGAAATCTACCGTTGATGATCAGGTACTGACACTGCTGGATCAATTGGTCGCAATGAAGCTACTCGTTGCATGGGAGGCAGAACTAAAAGCCCCCGCCTATGTCACTACTTAATACACCATAGGAAAGCGCATGAGGGAAATTGCCACAAAGATTTCAAGCGCTGCAACGACACACCCAATTGCATGATCGTGTGTAAGTCGTAGGAGACGGGCCGTATACCACGGCCCGTCTTTTCTGCCTTCGAGATGTTAGCGGCCGGACGAATTGATGGCGGCTTAATCCAATCGCCACCAGTGGGTCTACGTTTCCGGTTGATGCCAACGGCCTAACGTGCGCACTCGGCCAGCCGGCTCCAAGGTGTTACGCTTTTTGGAGCGGCAGGTATCCTCGTAGCCAGTATACCCCAAAGAGAGGCACCCGACCGGCCTCCTTGTTCGTGGTCGGAGCCGGGGAGTGCGGCCTCAGCCAACACGCCGACCGGCCTCGTGCCTGTGCGGGGGTCAATGCGAAGTTCACTTGCAAGCACGGGTGCCATCATGGCTCAGACCAATGGCAAGGCCCTTCTACTAATACCTGTCTCAACATTAGTAGTCGTCGTATCAGGTGGCACGCTCCCAAATCACGGCTTTTGGCGAATTGCCGGTCGAAAAAAACTCAATGCCTAGCCGTCGAAATCGCAGCAGCGAATGTGGCTTCTTCATGAATTCTTGCCGTCCGCGCAGCTTCTAAAATCCTTCGATAAAGACTGTGTTCAATTCTAGGGATCAACAACCTGACCGTCTTCCCGGTGCCGAGCACGGAGCCCAGCGGCAGTTTTCTGGCGAGCGCGCTTACCTCCGGAGGCTGTCGGATCAGGATGCGGCAGTTCATGTCCATAGCCGCGGAGACGATGCTGTCTCTCAGGACTGTGAACCGCGCACCACGAGGATTTCCATCCTCATCCAAACCGAGGACGTAGATTTGGTCTGCGCCCGAAGGTTCTTCTCTTTGGCCCATCATAACCCCCAGCGGTCGCAGCGACGAGGTAGCCTAGAATCCCTCGTCGCTGCGTAAAGCTCTGCGTTAGAACTTTGGAGGCGGCACCGCACCCCTTTGCTTCTCTAGGAGGGCATCCCGATCTTGGTCCAAAAATCGAGGCTCGTTGATAGTGAGCACCCATGATGGAATTGGAGAGTTCGAGGATCGCGGTTCGCTGGAGTACTGATCAAGCTCCATGGTCGAGAAGTTGCTGAGGTGCCAAATTCGGTTAAATGGCCGGGTGTGAAATTGGGCGGAGATTATGCCGACGAGTTCTTGGGCCGGCGCGCCAGATTGGAAGATGTAAGATACAGCTGTGACCACGTTGGGCGACATGTTCTCTGTCAATCGGGCGACAAGCTGATTGCCCTTGTTGTTCCTGCATTCCAGAACCGTTGGGTTGGGCGAAGACACGCTGCATCCTGTTGCCACCATCGCGGCCTTTGCCGCAGCTTCAGGCATACCGGTCGCGACTCCCAAAATATCCCTTTTTGTAAAGGCGTAGATGTCCGTTGATTTTTTATCCGTCCGAGTGAAATTGGTCGTAACGTGCTTCCAGCTCTCGTAATCGTCCGGGCGAAGCAAAAAGAACGGCTGCGCGCCCAGGATGGCATATTTCAGGCTCTCAGCGGAGCCGCCTTGATCGTAGCTTGTTGCGGCGACCACCGGTTGACCGATAATCCTACCGTCTCGATCCAAGTCGAAACTGATAGCATAGTTGAGGTTGACTTGTGGAGCGGGAAACCAGTGCTGCATGATTTGAGCACGGATAACCGCTATGGGGTCGGGCGGCGGCGTCTGCGCAAGTGCCGACGAACACGCGACCATTAAGAGCAGAGCAATCCATTTCAACATTTGTGATCTCTGGTGTGAGTTACGTACTAGGCGGATGCTGGACCCGATGAGGCCCCGCGTTATCCTTCAACAGACGCGTAGATGAGGAATCCCGCAATCATGCTGATGATCCACGCGACGGCGTAGTATGGGCGCTGCTTAAGGCGTTTTGCCCTCAGGAACAGGTAGACCGGCGCGAACAGCACGGCTGTGAGGCGGGTTGTCCGAGAGCCATACCCCGCTTGCTGCAGTCTGCGGTCATCGAGCCAGCCCAAAAGAGCGTTGACGGCAAGGGGCACTTGGTACGGCAGTCCTCTGGTTGGATGATACGGCAACCCAAGCGCCAGAGAGCGAACCGCAGCTTCCTGATTGGTGGCGCTCACCACAGCCTCCATCACCCCGATAACAAGAGGCAGAAGGGCGAGCATCCAGACGTAACCATTGCCAATGTGCTTAGCCGAAATCGCGGGGGGCTCGGCAGCCACTAAATCACCAAGGTCGCTCTCTCGGAGGGGCTTCCATTCCGGCATTCCCTTTCGCCAGACCTGGGTGTCCGCCTCGATCTGCTTTTTGTTCAAGAGATCCTTGATGGTGTCGGCGGTCATAGGGCCTCGCCGACCGCCATTCACGACGTAGTACCACTCGTTCGATGCAGGCGGATTCGCAGCTCCGAGATCCGGCAGGGGCGGTGGGGCAGAGAGTTCTTCAGTCATTGGCTTCCTCTTCAGCTGAGAGCATAATTATATACTTTAGTGCATAGATTCGATGAACGAAAATCCCTCGCATGGCGTCATGGATGTGAGGCGCCTGATTGGGCAAAACGTGCGCGCGAGGCGGATTGCAGCGAAGCTCTCGCAAGAGGCTTTCGCTGCAAAGATTGGCGTCGAGCAGAGCTACTTGAGCGGATTAGAGGCGGGCCGACGGAATCCCACGGCCGTTACCCTCTGGCACATATCGGTCGCGCTGAGGATCAAGCCTGGAGCCCTTTTTGAGGCGGCGCCTGCGGTGCCCAAGAAGTCAAGGGCGGGACGCCCCCGAAAGTCCTAATACTCGTCCGCCCTCATGATCGTGATAATCCGCTCAGTTACGGTGGGATCTGCCGGGTTGGGTGAGCGGAAGTTCAGCGACTTGTCAAAATAGTCGATTTTGAACATCACGGAGATGCCGTCGAAATCGAAAACGCCGAAATCGTGCTCCTCGTGAGGATCGTTGGCGTGACAAAAGTCGTCAAAGACTGCGATGGTTTGGACCAGGCGTTTGACTGCGTCAGGTCCTAGTTCGGCGATGCCGGCGGTGATGATTGCTCCGCCGCCGAGCAGGTGTTGCCGCAGCTCATCGTTGAGCGCACGCGTTTTCTCCGCGTCCGTTTGCATAGACATGGTTGTTTCTCCGGGATGGTTTGCTGGATGTTTGGGCTCGGCTGTGTCGATTGTTGCCAAGCGGTGTCAGAGCGGTGGGAGCTCGGGCCGTGGTCCGAGCTTTCAAAGGCAGCTAAAGAAGGTTCACTCTGTGCCGGGGTTGATGAGGGCCACTTGGGTAAGGTGTCGAACGTAGGTGCCCTGTTTCGGGTAGTCCCGCAGGCGCAGCGTTAGGACGCCATCTTCGCGTTTCAAAACCACGCACTCCCACCAGCCGTCTTCTGGGCCGTCCATGGCCAGCACGACAGAACCGACATCGACGCTGTCCCAGGTTTTAGGCAGCCCAGCGACGCGTACCCTAGGCTCCTCGGAGGGCGTCGTCGGTTCATCGGCTGACCCAGGACTCGGCTCTTGAATTTGACTGCCGTCACCTGGGGTCGCGAGGACGGCATTCAGCTTGTCGACGAGGTCACGCCGGACGGGCGGCACGAACGCCTTGCCACTGGCGTAAAGCCTACCCACCGGCAGTTTCATTGCGATCCCCTTGAATGCTGCTGACGCTGAATGAACGCACTTCAGCTTTATGCCGCTCGCGGCAGTCAAGACTGTGTCGTTGAGTTCGGCAAAGCGCGCGCCGCGCGGCTTACCCTCCTCGTCGATGCCGAACACGAAAAGGTTGTCTGCAGCGACGGTCTGCTTCTTGTCGTGCGGTTTGGCCATGTTTTCCCTCCTTAAAAGCAGACGGGGCCCGAAAGGGCCCCGTGGTCTGCAGGTCTAGCGATGTGAGTTGAGCCGAGTGGTGGCGGCCCGATGTCTGTCCGATAGCAAGTAGTCATGGAAGTATCTCCAAGTCTTCTAAAAGTACAAAGTCGCTTTAAGACTTTGCGTTCTCAGTATAGCTCAAGCGCTGGCCTGATAAAACCAGTATTTTACTCATCTTGAACGCTATAAACTGTTGATTTTGCTGTCGTTTTTAGCTGTTTTAGCGGCTCTCGGCTGCACCTTTGGTGCAAATAGCAATAGTCGATCTCGCAGGCGTGCCGGTCGTCAATTCGGTTGCCGTTGCACAGATTCAAACCGTCGCCTGCGCAGAACCGCCAAATTGCGTTTTGCACGAACCGCGGAAACCTCTGTGGAAACGCGCGGTTCAATGTGCGCGCGTCAATTCGATCAGCCAGAGTTCTAATGATCTCGGCGCAGCCGCCGTGCGCATAGCAAGCCGCGCCATAGGCGTGAGGGGTGCCGCAGGTCCCAAGAATCCCTGTGCGATGTAGAAAATTATGGACCAGGGTGTCCACGGCTATCATCGCTTTGCCGGTTTCGAACCAGATAGGCCGCTGGTTGCGCGCACCAATTAGCAGCGTCGAAAGCGTCATCATCAGGATCTTGTCGGATACGCCGTAGATGTTTCGAAAGGGACCGACTAAAGCCTCTTGACGAGCGGCCTCTATCGTGGTGCCGGGCGCGGCTGTCGCAGCTTCCAGTCGGCGGTCGATCCATCCGACGAGGTCGCGGTCGGTGAGGTCGCGGACGAAAAGAAAAACGCTATACGCCATCTGGTTCAACCGGCCGTTACGGAGGTGAGGACGGGGTAGGGGACAAGCATCGATGTGATCTGGCTCTGAACAAGTGACGCTTGTCTTGTCGTATCGACAGCCCTCGAAATGCCAATAGCTGCGCAGCTTGGGGCACGACGGTGCATTCTTCTCGCTTGCTGCAATCGCCGACCAGGACGCGGTACCATGCTTATGGATGTAGCCGCGTGCGACGCTGTCGGAGATGCCTTGGAAGCTAAACGTCGTTACGAGCCAATCAAAAATCGGCGGAGTGTCGGCGAGGGCGACAGCTCGATCGAGACCTGCGTGCCGAACCTCGTCGTCGATCTCGTCAAGGAACGACATCGAACCGGCGACTGCACAAACAGTGCGGATCAAGCTTTCAGCCCGGCCCAGCGGATCGGAGGTCTTTGCCGCCACCAACTTTTTGCCCGAGGGGACCTTTGCTGAGCGTCGGCCCGATACGTTGGTTGTTAAATAAGAGATACCAACCTCCGTTGAGCATCACTATCGCCATCAATGTAGCGCTGTGTTGTCTGGATAGATCGGTGACCAGCTAGCAGCTGCACATCTCGCAGCGAGCCGCCTGCCTTGTGAACCGAGCGAGCCGCTCGCGTAATGAAGGTTCGACGTCCGGAGTGCGACGAACATCCTTCGAACCCGAGCTGTTTGTAGGCGCGGTTAAACCAGACCACGATGGTCATTGGTGTCATTGCGCCACCGCGCTCGGATCGAATGAGGGGGCCGTGCCCATTGCAAAGTTGCCGCGCCTTCACCAGCGCCTGTCGAAGATCCGCATGAATCGGAATCGTTCGCCCGCTGCGCTTCTTTGCAATCTGATCTTGTAGCGCCAACGTGCCGCCGACCGCGCCGCTTGGGTCCAGGACCATGTCCCAGCTCAACTTTGCAATCTCGGCCGCGCGAAGGCCAGCCTTGACTGAGAGCAGAACAATCAAACGGTTCCGGAGTGGATGTCGAGAGCGCTCGGCGAAAAACAACAGATCGTCGATATGGTCAGTCGAAAGAATCTTGGCTTGTTTGCCAGGCATTTCACTCAAACCAGCTTCTGAGAACAAATATAGAACATTTGACTGAGTGCGCAACAGAAAACTTGCATCGATCCGCGCCTGACTCTGCGTGCGACAGCCAGATCTTGGACCTCAATACGCGCTGATGCCTGCTTGCTCGGTGGCTTACCAAGCAGCCTGCTTGTTGCGTTGCCTTGCGTGTGTCGAAACCAGACTTGTTCAGATCTCGCACCCGCATCCATAGTTTGGCGGGTCACTGAACTCGTGGTCGAAGGGTGTCGCACGTTGGGCCGGTTTTCCTCACCGGCCTATCAAGCTTCGCGAGAAAACGAATCTGTAAAGGGTCGGCAGTCGAATATCTCACGAAGGAAAAATCATGACTCTCGACCATCTGAAACATATGAACAAAACGCAGCGCGCTGCTGTTGTGCATGGATACAAGTCTGACCCGGCAAGGCCCGGTCGGCCGCTACTGATCATCGCCGGAGCAGGAACTGGAAAAACAGAGACATTGTCGAACCGGGTTGTTCATTTTCTGGCAAGCGGAGTGAGCCCTGACAATATCTTGTTGCTCACGTTCACGAGAAAGGCGGCGCACGAAATGACCCGCCGCGCGATTGCCACGGCTGGCCGTATCCTAGGCACGAATGTCGGTGAGATCCCATACTCAGGCACATTCCACGCTGTCGGCGCGCGGTTCGTCCGAGAATTTGCGGAGCAATTGAGCTTGTCCCCTAATTTCACGATCAAGGACAGAGGCGACAGCGCCGACCTGCTCGATATGGTTAGACACAAGCTCGGTTTCTCGACTTTGGACGTGAATTTTCCAGACAAGAACCAATGTCTCGAAATCTACTCATACAAAATCAATGCCTGCATGCCTCTGAAGGAGGTCCTGACGACGAAGTATCCGACGAGCAAGAAGTGGACCAGCCAGCTTCGGCAACTGTTCGCTGAGTACCGAGCAGCAAAGCGCAAGCAGAACGTCTTCGATTACGACGACCTGCTGGTTTACTGGGTGAAGATGCTGAACAAGCCCGACATTGCCAAGCGGCTGCGGACCCGTTTCAGCCACGTGCTGGTGGACGAATACCAAGACACCAACCGTCTTCAGGCCAAGATCCTCTTCGGCCTCAAACCTGATGGCCGAGGCGTCACCGTTGTCGGCGACGATGCCCAAGCGATCTATTCGTTCAGGGCGGCCACGGTCGAAAACATTCTCGATTTCCCTCAGGTGCTGCCGAAGGTCCGGGTTATCAACCTCGAACAGAACTACCGTTCGACAAACCAGATCCTCAAAGCGTGCAATGCGGTCATCAACCTTTCGACGCGTGCATATGCCAAGAATCTCTGGTCCGACCGGTCGAATTTGGGCAAGCCAAGGCTCGCCGTTGTCGAGAACGACACGGCACAAGCCACTTATATCGCCAGCCAGATTCTTCGCGCAAAGGAGGAGGGCATTCCATTTCGTGCCCAAGCCGTCTTGATGCGCTCGTCTCACCACAGCCAGAAGCTCGAAATCGAGCTGACGAAGCGCAACATACCGTTCGAGAAGTGGGGTGGCGTCAAGTTTCTCGAAGCTGCCCACATCAAGGACGTGCTCAGCCTGTTACGTTGGCTGGAAAATCCGCGTGATGAAGTGGCCGCTATGAGAGCCTTGAAGCTGCTGCCGGGCATCGGTCCGAGCGCAGCCATGAAGGTGATAGGGCGACTAGAAGGACGGATGGGGCGGCTGGTGCTCAGAGACGCCGACCAACCTCGCGGGTGCGGCGATCATTGGGGGCAATTCGTTCGGTTGATAAGGCGTCTGCAGAAACGGCCCTGGAAGGCCAGCCTGCCGGAGGTGGTGAAATGGTATCTGCCGCTGATGAAGCACGACAATCCCGAGCTTCGTGCGGCAGACCTTGGTCAGCTCTGCATTGTCGCGAGCAGCTATAGCTCGCGTGAGCAGTTTCTTGTAGAGGTCACTCTCGAGCCGCCAGAAGGCACAGTCGGCCCGAACAAGCCGGGCCGGTCGGATGATGATTGTCTGGTCCTCTCGACGATTCACTCTGCCAAAGGCCAAGAATGGGACCACGTTTACCTCTTGAACGCGGTGGATGGTTGCATCCCATCGTCGAGGGCCAAGACGCCAGCAGAGGTCGAAGAAGAGCGGCGACTCCTATATGTCGCAATGACGAGGGCAAAGAACCGCCTATCGTTGATGGTGCCGCAACGCGTCTTTTCGTGGCGGCAGAACTCCAGCGTCGTCGATCTGTTCACGCGGCGTAGCCAATTCATCCCGCGGACGGCAGAGAAGCTGTTTGTCGTCCGTGCGGCTTCTGGCAGACCACAGACCAGACGAGCATCGTGATCTGAACAGAGCTGGAGCGACTGGCGCGCCGCGGCCGGAGTCCGCGGGGCGCTGGATCGGCTTTGGCTGCGCTGCCGCCGACGACCTTAGGTGATCGCACGGAAAGAGGCGATAGCGATTGGAAAACACCCTGCCGCCACGCGCCGTCGCAACTGACCTTCTGATCAATTATCAACTGGGACGAATTCCGGTGTGCAGAGCGTGCAGCACGGTGAGCGCAGACAGGCTACCCGCTATCGCGGCAGCGCTTCCGATTGAGGTGCAGGCATTCGCGGAGGCGTGCATGGCGGCACAGGCGAAATGTCATCGGGTGGCTTCGGAAGTCGAACTTGTAAACGATGACCGAAGCGTCCTGCTTCACTTCTCAAGAGAGAAGAAACCTCTACCGAACGAGTTCATGCCATGGCAAACAACACAACAATCGAATGGACGGACACCACTTGGAATCCGGTAACGGGTTGCACGAAGATTAGCGCGGGCTGCGACAATTGCTACGCGGAACGCTTTTCGGAACGCTTTCGGGGGACTCTCGGACATGCGTTTGAAGGCGGCTTTGACTTGATGCTCCGGCCCGAGCGGGTCGATCAGCCCCTCCACTGGCGCAAGCCCAGGATGGTCTTCGTCAATTCGATGAGCGACCTGTTTCACAAGGATATTCCTGATGCGTACATTTCGCGCGTTTGCGACACCATGGAGCAGGCGAAATGGCACACGTTTCAGGTTCTTACTAAGCGATCATCCTTGATGCGGAATTTTCTGAAGCGGCGATACGGGGAGGGATGCGGGCCGACCCATATTTGGTTTGGGGTTTCTGTTGAAGACGGCGGCAAGCTAAGCCGCATTCGCCACTTGCAGGAAGCTCCGGCCGGAGTGCGGTTTCTCTCAATCGAACCGCTCGTCGGCCGAATTGGCAAGCTCGACCTCACGGGCATCGATTGGGTAATTGTCGGAGGGGAGAGTGGGCCTCGGGCGCGTCCTATGAACGCTGATTGGGTTCGGGAGATACGGGACCAATGCGTCGACAGCTCGGTCGCGTTCTTCTTTAAGCAATGGGGCGGCTTCAGGCCAAAATCGGGTGGGCGCGACCTCGACGGCGCAGAGTGGAGCCAATTCCCGATTGTGAGATCTGCGATCCAGTGAGGGCGCATGAACTGGTGCAGCACTGATACAGTGGCGCGCTTCGCTCGCCGTTTGCGATAGCGATAGTGACCGCGGGCTGTCGCCCGCGGATACGTGCTGACTGATTGAGAGACTGCTCATCAGTCTCGGCGGGGCGCCGCAGCAATGAGGGCAGTATTCGGGGCCATGACCGCGACTGATAAGGAAAGGGGAAGGTCGATACTAGGTCGGACGCATAGGTCGAAATCAATCTTGTAAAGTAGTTCGCAACGACAAAGCCCGTTGTGAATCTCACTCCTATCAAAGATTGGAATGTCAAAATGAAATCGAAAAAGAAGCAGAAAAAGTTGCGCGGCCAATTTCTATCTGGGCATGCGCTGTGGGCTGAAGTTAAGCATGCTTCGGAGTTGTTGCAACAATCGCATTTCAGGGCCTATAGCTTGTACGAAGACATTGCCGGCCTTCAAGTTTCGATAGAGAACGCTGTGGTCCACTTAGAAGAATTAGCTAAGGCCACGGACGAAGAGGATGTGAATTTAGAAAAGCAGAAGAAAATACGCGCGATGTTGGAGAGAATCCGGAAATATTATCGCCAAATGGATAGCGCCAGTGAGCCTTTCTCGTTTATGCAAATCGCTGAAGATCTACTACGAGCGATGGATGAGCTTGCGCAAGAGCTTGATGTGCCGTTGCGGGCGGTAAAAAAGTTGGTCCACTATTGTGAATGAGTGTAGTCGCTAGTGCGCGACGTTGGACATTCGTTGCTCACGTCGGCTCTAGTTGGCGAAGTTGGTATCAAAGCAGGCCGAGCCAAGTTTCGGCTCGGCCTGCCTTTCGATTGTTCCTTCGATTGCTCGTACCGACAAGGGCCTTCGCAGAAACGTTATCAGTTCTGAAACTGGATAGGATTTGAGAGACATCTTATAAGTCCTGTTGCTAGGCGGCTTGTGACCGCGGCGCTGCCGGGTTCGCGGCCACCGGCAGCGTAGCGCCGGCAATCGGGACACCTAAGGCTTTTCGTGCAACCTCCAGCAGATGCTCGTGGTGCGTGAAGAACAGTACTTGCGTCTTCTTGGCCAGCTCGCCCAACACGCGGAAGCCCGCCGCGGCGCGCTTGTCGTCGAAGTTGATAAACAGATCGTCCGCGATGAACGGCATGGGCTCGGCGTGGTCGAGATAGTCCTCGACCGCCGCGATGCGGAGCGCGAGATAGAGTTGGTCGGCCGTGCCGGAACTCATTCCGGCGACCGCCACCCGGCTGCCGTCGTCGCGGATGCCGGCGAGCTGCACGTTGTCGTGGTCGTCGAATTCGAGCTGGAGGGTTTTGAACGATCCGCAGGTGAGCATGGCGAACAGTTCGCCCGCGCGCTTGAGCAACGGCGCCTGCTTTTCGCGCCGGTAGCGGTCGATCGCCCATTGCAACAACACGATGGCTGAGCGCAGCCGGACGTATTGTTCGGCAATCTCTGAAATTTCGGCAAGCGCCGCTTGGCGATCCGCCGCGTCCCTCGCCGCCTTGTCGTCTCCGCCGATGGCCTCGAAGGCCTGGCGTGCGGTGTTGCGGATTTCGCGCGCCTCCATCAGGCGGTTACGCAATCCCTGCACTTCGTCGTTGATCGTCTGCTCTTTCGCGGCGGTGGCGTCGAGATCGATGTCTGCGCACTCGGCGGTCAAGTCCGCGACCGAGAGGCCATCTCCATCCTGCGTCAGCGCTTTGGTGAGGCGATCCAATTCCGCCGTCAGCGCACGCATCTCATCCGAGCGCCGGATCGCAATGCGAAGGTCGTCGATGGCTGAGACCGAAGCCGTCCGCTGCAAACGCGCGATAATGTCGCGGGCTTCGGCGCTCGATGCGCGGCATTCCTCAATCTTCTTCTGCACGCCGCCGATGTCTGCCTCTTTGGCGGCCTTGAGATCGCGAACGCGCGCGGCCTCGGCTGCGAGCCGATCGAGCTCCAAGACAGCTTCCTCGGCATCGGTGCCGTGCAGGTGCGGCGCGATGGCTTGCGCCAAGGCGGCTACGTCGGCCTCGAATGTCGTCGTATCCCTTTCGATCTTTTCGATCCGCTCATGTCTCAGGTCATTGATGCGGACCGCCGCCTCGCGCATATCGTCGATGGCATTGATTTGGGCTTCCGCGGTCTCGGGGGCGGCCGTCAGGGGGAATTGCAGCGCCTTGAGAGCTGACGTCCAATCGGCCGTCCATGCTTTCCATTCGCCGTCTGCTTTTTCCAGATCCTTGCGCTTGCGCGTCAAGGCGCCTGCCGCCTTGTGATGCGCGGCATCAAGATCGCGCCGGGCTTTGGCGGCCGTCTCATGCGTGCGTTCTACCGTCGCGGCCGCCTCCACGACCAGAAGAAGTGGCTGGCCGGCCAGCGCAGCCGTAGAGGTGCCGAGTGCATCAAGTTCGATAAGGACGAGTCGCTTGGCCTCGGCTGCACGCTGCTGGCAATCGCCGGTATGCCGCTCGGCTGCACCGCGTTCAGCGATGAGCTTCAGGATTTCGGAGCGCGCGCGCAGCCACTCGATCATCACGTCGGGGGTCTCGGGCGCCACGAAGACTCCAGCCCAAAGTTTGGCCCAGGCAACATTGAGCGTCGTGCGCTCTTCCTCCAGCGCCGTCTCCTCCAGGCCCAAGGACTCCAGCAAATCCTCCTGCTCGCTGATCTGCCGCCCAATCACCGCGAGTTGCGCGGCCGCGCCGGCATGCTCGAAGCGCCGATCCGCAGCCGCATCCGCAACCCGGATCGCGGTCTCGAAGTCTTCCGCGAGCGCACCCGACGGGGAAAAGTCCGCGATCTCATCTTCCGGAACCACGGCGCCCTCAAGATGGTGCCGCCGGATAATCGACCAGCCCGCATCTCGCCGGCTGCGCAAGCGTTCAAGGTGATCGGCCGCGACGACTTGTTCGTCGGTGACAAGGCGCTCATGGGCTTTGAGATGCCGGGCGCGTTCTTGCTGCGCATGGCGGATGCGTTCGCGGCAGGTCTGCTGCCGTTGTTCGAGGCCGCGGCAAGCGTCGCGGTGGACCTCAACGGCAGCCAGCGGCGGAACGGGCATCGACTCAAGATCGGCAGACTCCGCCACGGCCGGGCGCAAAAATTTCAGCGCGCGTTCAATCGCGGCCTGCGCCTCCTGCTCGTCGCGCTTGGAATTGGCGATCTGGCCGGTCAGGTCGCCGAGTTCGCGGACGGCTTTGATGGCCATTGCGAGCTTGGAAACATCTGTCAGCGCGCCGAGCGCCTCGATATCGGCCCCGATCTCGGCGAGTTCCTCTTGCGCTTCGGAGACGGCCGCTTTTGCATTCTCGACCGCGCCCGATTGCGCGCCCAGCCGATTGAGCAAGCCGCGAAGCGCGGCCACTTTGGCCTTAGCGGGAATCCGCGCGATCACCTGCTCGACGTTACCGTTCCATTCGAGTTCGGCGGCGAGTCGAAGGAGCGCGGCCTCGGCCGCCGCCAATTCGGCGCGGCGCTTGGGAAGATCGGCTTTGCCAGCCCGGGCCTGGATCCGGCGATCACGAAGTTGCGTGATGTCTTCGGCGCGCCCGAGCAAGCCGTCATCAAAGTGGAGCGCTGCCCGTTCAGCCTCAAGGACCGCGATCTGCTCGCTCAACGCGGCGATGCGCGCAGTGGCCGCGCCTTCATCGGCCGCCGCCTTCTCCAGAATATTGGCAGCATCGGCATCGAACGCGATCACCGTCCCGAGCGTCTCAATGGCGCTTCGCGTCTCCGCGCGTTTTCGCACGTCGCGGCAAACGCGGCGGATGCGGTTGAGCCTGCGCAGCTCCGCTGATTTGATCTCGATTTCCTGCTCGATAGCGGTGTGAGCATCGTTCGATGTCTCGAAGGCGCTCTTGAGCAACTGCCACTTGCTCGTGGTCACGACATTCTCGCGCAAACCGGCTTCGGCGGCCTTCAAGCGTTCTTCTGCCTGGAAATACTTGCGGTGCGCCGCGCGGCGCGAGGCCCAAAGCGCATCGGCTTCAGCCTCCATGGCCTTAAGTGTCTCACGCAGGCCCGTGATGCCGGCGCTTGCCGAGAATAGCATTTGGCCGACATCGTCTTGGGCTTGCAAGATGTCCTTGCCGCCCTGCTGCAGGCGTGGGTGATCGAGGCTGAACATCCGCGTGTAGAAGCGGCGATCCGCGCCCGCGAGAAATGGGGCGAGTGCCCCCTCGCCCGACGGGACGGGCATGTCGTCATCGCCCAGCAGTGTGTCCTTGTTGCCTTTGCGGCGGCGCACTTTGAGTGTCTCAACTCCCTTCTCCAGGAGCGCTCCCACCCGCATGGCGTTGTATTCGTGCAGGAAGTTGCGCGGTGAATTGGCCGGGATGCCGAAAAGCAAATCTTCGACACCGCCCATGGTCGTGGACTTGCCGGCTTCATTCTCGCCCAGCAGCATCTGGAAGTCCGGCTTCCCAGCCGGAAGGTCGATGGTGGCGTTCGTGAAATGCCCGTACTTGAGAAGATCGAGCTGTCGGATGCGCATCGGATTACACCTTCTCCGTTGCCAAGCGTGCGTCGAGATACGCGCCGGCATGCGTGATGACGCCCGCGATGTCGGCATCAATGGCGGCCTTCAATGCCGCGTCGCTCGACTCCGCTCGGATATCGTGGGGCAACTTGCGGACGAGATCGCCAAGCTCCGACGCGAGCCGCGCCTGAAGCTCGGCGTCGCCCCTGGCGCCCTGGATTATCCGCTGCAAATCGCCCAGAGCATCCTTGCGGGAGGCTGAGGCGTCAGGGCTTGCGGTTGCGATAACGAGGCGCTCGATCCAGGCCGTCTCTTCGCCCAAGCCCAAAGCGGCGGCCCGCGCCTCCGCAAGGAGGCGATCCGCCGATGCGAGCAACTCGCCGTGCAGATTTGTCCGCCCGGTCAACTCAATCCTGCAGGCCAGAAGGCGGCCTTGCGCGTCGCGCGCCACGGCGTCCTCGATCGCCGCGCGCACGCAATCGATGGCGTCGGCCGATGCGTTACAAGAGCCCACCGGCACCGGCAAATGAATCCAACGCACGCAATCCACGTGAAGCGGCGAGATCGCCTCGACCTGGCCGTCCTCGACCGCAACAAGCGATGCTCCTTTGGGGCCGGCTTCCCGGATGTGCCGGCCTTGCAGATTGCCGCAGAAGACGACATGCGGCCGCTCGTTGAGAACGGCGGCTTGATGCACATGCGCTAGTGCCCAATACTCGTAGCCCTTGTTGATCAAATCCTCGATGGCGCACGGCGCATAGTTTGCGTGCCCCTGCATCCCGCCCAAGCCGGTGTGCAAGACGCCGATATTGAAACAACCGGCGATCGGCGCAGGATAAGCCGTGACCAAATTGTCCGTCATGTCGCGCTGGCGGAAGCTTTGGCCGTGAAGGGCCACTCCAAGATGCTGGAGGCGGAACGTCTCGGGCTTGCGCGCAGAAAACACACTTACATTAGCCGGCATAGTCAGCCGGCGGGTGATCTGGCTTTCTGCGTCGTGGTTGCCATACAGCAGGAAGACCTGAATGCCGGCCTGGGCGAGCCGGCCCATCTGCTTCACGAAGAAAAGGCCAGTCTGATAATCACGCCAATCGCCGTCATAGAGATCGCCAGCGATGATCATGAAGTCCACTTGCTCCTCGATCGCCTGGCCGACGAGATTGTCCAGCGCCACGCGCGTCGCGGTGCGGATTCGTTCGGCCGCCGCGCCTTGTTGCCCGGAAAGGCCCTTCAAGGGGCTGTCGAGGTGGATGTCGCCGGTGTGAATGAAGCGAAACGACTGCAAGACAATGTTCTCCCAAATCCGAACGGCGGCGACCTTCTGTGAGTGACGGCGCCACCGGCTCGCCCCTATAGGGTGTGCGAAAGCTCCCGTAGTTTTCACGAGGCGTTGGACGAAAATCTTTCTACGAGCCTACGCGACTACTTCTTGTTCGGACGCTGGGTCAGCGCCGAACCTGCAGCGGTCTTCGCCGCTTTGCTGCTCTTGGGGTCCCGGAGGACTTTGGAGGCAGCGCTCGCCGCCTTTTTGCTGGTGACTTCCCGGTTCGATCCGCGCTTGGCCATTGTCTTTCCTCTTCAATTTCCGGCTCGCTGGATTGACGAGCGACCTTTATAGCAATATAAACTATACCAGTACTGTATATATGTCCATATATTTTTTATCTGGATCGTATTTTTATGTGTATCCGGAGGCTGAGTTGATGACAGAAGGCGCTGCGGCGTTGAAATGGGGTGTGGAGCGCCGGCTCGAGTTCATCGAGTTTCGGCTGTACTGGGAGGGTGGGGTCAACCGCTCGGACATCATTGAGATGTTCGGCGTCTCCGTCCCGCAAGCGTCGAAGGATCTGACGCTCTATCAGGACCGCGCGCCGCAGAATGCGATCTATGACAAGAGCGCGAAACGCTACGTCGCGGGTCCGCAATTCGCGCCGCTTTTTTTGAAGCCCGATCCGGACAGTTATCTCTCGCGTCTTCGTTCGCTCGCCGAGGGACTTTCCAATTCCGACGACTCCTGGATCGCCAATCCACCCCAGACGGACATCGCTCTAACGCCGCGGCGGGATGTCGATCCGATCGTGCTGCGAGCAATCATCGGAGCAATTCGCGAAATCCGCTCCATCGAAATCTACTACCAGTCGATGAACCGGGAGCGTGCCGATCCGATGTGGCGGCGAATGACGCCGCACGCATTTGGCTATGACGGTTTTCGCTGGCACGCTCGCGCCTACTGCCATCTCGACCATAAGTTCAAGGACTTCTTGCTGCCTCGCATTCTCGATGCGGGCGACATCGGTGCGCCGGGCCTGGGTGGCGAGCGGGATGCCTTGTGGCACGAAACTTTCGAGATAGAAATCGGTCCCCATCCCCGTCTGACGCCTAGCCAGCGCGCCGTCGTGGCGAAGGATTACGGGATGATCAACGAGCGTGTCGTTCTCACGGTACGCTACGCCATGTTGTTCTATGTCCTGAAGCGCCTCGGACTACTCGGCGATGCAACTCAGTCAGATCCGCGCAGCCAACATATCGTGGCGCTAAACGCAACGGAGACAGCGCGCGCGCTGAAACGATCAGAGATCGAGTTTGATGAGATCGACAGGGCTCCGAAGCGCGGGGGAACTTGACGCTCCGCGACCCGGCTTGCCCGCAGGACAGACGATGATTTGAAGTGATTGATCACATTCATTCTTTTCCTTTCAGCCTTGACGACAAGTCCAGGTTGCAATGATATCGGCCTGTGGCGGCGCCGGCACGTCGGGGCAAGACAGATCTTCTCGCCGGAGGACGCAGCAGAGCCATCTTGGTTTTGGTCTTGCGGTCCCCGCGGCCCTGACAGGGCCGGCGAGGATTGAACTGAAGTCCAGTTGTCTATCGAAAACGGAAATGTAGTTTCCGCGATTATCATGGGGGCGGGGTTGGGTTTTTTCGGTTCATCGTTGCTTTGGCGTAGCTGGTTCCGCATTGCGCTCTTCTGGGGCATCTTCGCGGCCACTCTAACAGTGTTGGCCCGAGTTGCGCCTTTCTCGGAATGGGGTCACGTTCTGGAGGTATTCCGCGAAGTCGGCAATGGCGACATCGAGCACGTCGCGGAGCGGAGCTTCGCGTTCGCGCTGTCTTCGGGAATAGCTCAAATCGCCATCGCTTTGGCCGTGGCCTTCTTCGTCTCTCACGTACTCCTGCTGCGTGCCACTCTGAGAGGCGCCAGGGGCATTCTCGGACGTCCCCGTGATTTTGCGGGCTTCGCTCAGGCATTCGACAGGATTTCAGGTCGTTTCGAGCGCAACGCCGTGGTGGGGCATGGATGGCGGCAATTCGCGGCGACGGTCATCCGAGAAGACAACGTCGTACGGTATACCGTACGTCCTCAAACCTACATCAACTTGGCCGACGCTCGCGGTGAGCTTTTCGGGCTCAAGATGATGGGCTCAATTCCGGGCTACTTCGTCGGGCTCGGACTATTGTTGACGTTCATCGGGCTCGTTCTGGCGTTGAATCTCGCCGCGGGTAGTACCGCTGCCGGCTCGGCCGAGGCGATGACCGCTTCTCTGAACGAGCTGCTTGCCGCGGCCACATTCAAGTTTTCGACCTCGATCGCAGGCCTGGGTGCATCGTTAGGTCTGGCCCTGGCGTTCCGAACGTATCAGATATGGATCGAAGGCGCCTTCGAGGGCCTCGCCCGCTCGATTGAGCAACGAATGCTTTACTCTCCGCCCCAGCGCATCGCAGAGGAATCCCGTCAGATACTCGCCGCGCAACGGGATCAGTTGAAGGAGATAAACAGCGAGCGCTTCTTTGCTCGCTTGGGAGAAACCGTAGCCCCGGCGCTAGGAAACGCGATAACTCAAGCCGTCGGTCCGCTCTCCGATCGTCTCGAACGTACGACGGAGGAACTCGCGCGAACCTCCCGGACAGGCGCGGATGCCTTGGTCCAGAATTTCGTCGACCGACTTGACCAAGGTGCCAGCCGGGAGATGCAAGAGATCGTCGGTGCGCTCAAGAGCCTCCGTGACTCGCTGGACAGAACTCAAAACAACCTTTCGGGTTCGGGAGACGACTTCTCAAACAAGCTGACCCAGGCAGCGGAAGCGATCGGCAGCGTGCTCGCGCAGGCGAGTCAGAACCTCAGCGGCTCCGCGGCCGATGTCGCAAAGTCGGTTCAGACCGGCCTGGCTCAGGTGATTGGAAGCCTTGAAACGCAATCGCAGGGCTTCGGAAATACGCTCACGGGCTTGCAGCAACGGCTTGCCGACAAGTTGGAAGAAAGTACTCAGCGATCCGTTACGGCGGGACAGGACGCAGCCGCGGCCGTACACGCGGGAATAGATGAAGTCGTTAGAGTGCTGCGGAGCGACATCGCCGCTCTTTCCGAAACCCTGCGTTCTGTCTCTTCGGCGCTTTCCGGGCAGACCACACAAATCGAGACCATCAGCGACCGTTCGAGAGACACGGCCGATGCCTTCACACGGGTGGCGAGCGAAGTTCGATCGGCAAGCCAGCCGCTCTTGACGAGTTCGGCTCGAGTCGCCGATTCGACCGAGCGGATGAGCGCGTCCATGGCGGAATCCGTGCAGGCGCTCTCAACCTCGCAAAATTCTGCCGACAAGCTCGCGGAGAAGCTTTCGGAGCATCTCGATCAGATCGCGCGGGTTTGGGACCAGTACGAAGCGCGATTCAAATCGGTCGATGAAGACCTGGGGAATGCCGCGGACCGCTTCCACGAGGAAGTATCGAGACACCAGGAAGCAATGCGCGGCTTCGTCAAGCAGATCGACGATCACACCGGGGCAATTTTGGGCAAGATCAACGCTGCGGTGGGGAATTTGTCCGAAAGCGTCGAGACTCTCAACGAGACGCTCGACGGTTTTGTGCAGGCAATGACGCCCCGTGAAGCTGCCGAGTAAGGCGATATGACCTACCACGAGGCAACAGGCGAATTCGTGTCCGAAAGGCCATCCGACGCTCACGGGGATGACGAAAACTACTTCATCTCGATGACGGATATGATGGTCGGGATGTTATTCATCTTCATCATCATGCTCATGAGTTTCGCCCTCCTGTTTCGGCAGCAGACTGATGTCCAAGTGGCGAAGACCAAGGTGCAGTCGACGAAGATCGAGGTAGCGGAATCGGTAGGACGAGAGCTCGACGAAACGGAGTCACGGATCCGGAAGCGGCTTGATGAAATCCGCGAGGCGAGTGCGCTGCGCTTGCGTCTTCTTACCGAAGTCCGGGATCAATTAAGCAGAGAAGGCCTTACTGTCGAGATATCGCCGTCAGGCGATGTCCTCCGACTGACGGAGGCTGCGGTCCAATTCCCAGTCAATAATTTCGCCCTTCTAGGAGACGCCAAGAAAAACGTCGGAAAGATCGCCAGGGTATTGGCTCGAGTTCTGCCAGGTTATTCGATTTGCCTGCGCTCGCGCGCGAGGTCAGCGTGCCGGTCCTCGGATCAAGCCTCCGTCGAAACTGTCTTCATCGAGGGGCACACGGATGAGACGGGGAATGACGATCAAAATTGGTCATTGTCGGCTCAGCGTGCCGCTAGCACCTATCGCGAGCTCACCGCGATCGCCCCAGAACTTCGAAAGTTAATCAATCGGCGTGACGAAGAGATTCTATCGATTTCGGGTTATTCGTCGACCCGACCGATTGATCCTTCCGGTACAGCGGCCGCCTGGGGGAAGAATCGTAGAATAGACCTGCGGTTCGTCATGGATACCGATCCGAGCTCCGGGTTGGAAGAGGTGCGAGCTCTTCTTCAGAAGATGAGGATCGCCATTCAGGAGCTGAAAGGGCGGTCCGAATGACCCTTCGTGCCGCTTTGACGACGAGGAAAAGGTCTCTCCCACTGCTGACCGAGCCGACTGCAGTGTCGCGGCTTCTTGCGGAGCTGTCGTCGATGCCGACAGGTGAATCTGCGAAGCCGGCCGCCGATCTGAACACCGTGGCGGAGAGGTTCATGCACCAACTCTCCCGAGGCAGAGAGCCGACGGTCGGAGACTGGAACAAGATCATGTGGTGTATTTGGAGCACGGAGCCGGCTATAGCCGAGCACAGCGAGGCGCTGGACAGCGTCCTTGCTCGAGTCGCGGAGATGCGACGCAAGCGGCCGTATCGCCAACTCGCCTCCGTCTACCTGTCCGAGTTCGCGCCAGATCGGCCGCGGCTAGACCGTATATCGTACGTTCTCAGCAGCTTCGCGCCTGTCGCGGGAGAACCCTGGACGGGTCTCAATGCCCGATATGACGTATTCAACGGACCCGCGCCGATCGTCCAGATGGCGCGCGTCGCGCTCGGTAGGCAGATGAGCGTGCAGACGTTTCTGCAAGCGGTGGGGCTCTCGAATTCGTTTGCCGGGAGCGGCGTCGCGGGATTCATGCACGGTGCCGGGCTAACCGTATTGCGCGGTACTCCCATTACGGCGGCATCGGAGCGGCTCGATACCATCCGGCGGTGGTGCCTCGGACCGGATGAGAAACTCCTCTTCCCGGTCTGGGGAAAGGAAATGGCACGCGCACTGACACTACCATTCGGCAGCATGATTCCGGCTCAGGCCGACCGTGACCTGATTTCCGGTTTCCTCACCGCGCGCTTCGGCGATCCTCGCATCAATAGGGCTGCCTGGATCGGCTTGGATGATGTCTCGGATATTTTGAAGCGGTGGTTGACCGAGCAGTCGTTGCGACAGTTCTTCGACGTCGTCGACAGGATCGCGCCCGACGGTGCCTGGAAGTACAGGCGCAAATTCTGGCTGGCATTTCACAACCACGGCCTCATCAGGAACGCGTGGGTGGTCTTCGGCGATGACGGCGCGTTGGAAGCGCGAAGGGCATTCGGACGCGAAGCACTTTTCGGGGTGTTCGATAGGAGCGGTCGGAAGAGCATCCAACAGGGACATGCCGTGCTCCTGCTGGACTTCGGACAATGCATCGTCGCGGATTGGAGCTACAATGGATATTGCAATATCTGGCCCAACAGCAGCGCCACCAAGACGCCGAGCTTGAATCTTTCGTCATATAGCTCTGACGACGTCAGGCGCCCTTTGCCGGCTGATCGCACCGAGCAGAATCTGAGACAACACGACATCTTCGGCCATGGTGGTTCGGAGAACTATGTCTGGCAAAATCGTGTGGCTCGCAGATTGCAAGAGCTGACGGGCGTCCGCATCCAAGAAACCGAATATACGGTGCGTTGAGATGACGGCGATCTTCAAAACGATATTCGAGACGGACCGCGTCCGGGTTCGGGCGTTCGAAAAGCGTAGCTTCGGTCGGGTGAACGATATTCCACGCTCGAGTTGGCCCGCGGCCGGCTTGGACCGGGAAGCCCTTCTGGAATTGGAGGCTCTGGTCGACAACGGTGCGGCCAAATCGACGGACCGGGAAGTCTGGATATCTCCTGCGGACGCGGCGTCGTTCACGGACCGGATTTCTGTCGCACTCGGATTTCCGCCGCCCGCCGCGCTCGGACTATCGATAGCTTTGGATGGAAGAATCGAAGACGCCCGCGGCTTGCTGAAACTGCGTTGGACCGACAAGTGGGGGAGCGAGGTCCGGCCGAAGAGGGCGGGCTTGCTGTTGCAGTGGGGGGAGCAGGTTGGCCGTCTCACTTCGACCTTGTTTTCCCTGATCGGAGCGGTGGACGGCTACAATGAGACCGTCGGACGCGATCTCGAGCAGAGGGTGTCTACCTGGCTGCCGGTGCAAGACGCGCTAAGGAGGATCACGGGAGAGGAAGTACAGCGCGACGGCTTCCTTGAGACATTTACGCTTTATCAGGCGGGTGCCTTCGCTCTCGATGTCCGCGAGACCTCAAATGGAGTGGATTTCGCTCCTGTGCTGATGAGCCGGAATCGGGCTTTCGCTCTACAAGACGACGAGCCGAATGACGCCGCCGACATTGGTCCCGCCTCGGATCAATCCCACGAGTCAGGGGGGTGGAATGAGGCTTTGCTATCCGCAGAAGATCAGCGCTCGTTCGTCGAGCAAGCCATCGATGGAATGGATTCGGCGAAGGATGCCTATCAGGTTGGCCGAAATCGCTTCGTCCTCGTCGATCCGGCGCTGAAGCTTGCGCTGAACGTCCTGAAGAAAAAGCGAAAGGGATCTGAACAGGAGCGCCGCGAATTTGTTCGCAACCCCCGCGCCGCCATCGCTCACGCGTTGGAAAGCGTCGACGAAAAGGTCGTGCCTGGACAATTGTTCGTCGAGACCAAGCACTATTCGGACCGCGTGGAAGGGCTCGGGCTTTGGGAGCGCCCTCAACTTCCCTGGTTGACGCGGCGCCCTAATGCATGGCTGCCCGAAGCAGGATGGATCGTAGACGGGCCGGTCGAGGAACTCGCGCCGCTGAGCGTGGAGGAATTGGAGCAGGTCGAGAGGGATATTCAATCGGCCGAAATTCGCGGCGATGCGCACGTCGTCATTCGCGGTTGTCCCATTCCAATCGACTTTGCCCCAGAAGTTCTCGCAGACGAGCGTCGCCGATCGGCGGCGGCGCCGCAGGAGGACGACTCGACGTCGACGAGGACTCCCGCGGAAGACTGCGGCGGGGACCCCAAACAGCGACTGGTCCTCCTGATCAAGAAGACCAACTTCGACGGCGTCGAGTATGAACTCGAACGGAGGCAACGGACGGCGTTGATCGACATCGATGCGCCGCCGGCGGTGCGGATGGGGTCGACACCTCTCAAACCTCATCAGTCCGAGGGTTTTCAGTGGCTGGTCCAGGCTTGGAAAGCTGGCTGGCCGGGGGTTCTCCTTGCCGATGATATGGGGTTGGGCAAGACATACCAGGCGCTCGCGTTTCTCGCCTGGCTCAAGGCCAACGCGGCGGCTTTGCGTACTCAGGTCCCGACGCATGGGCCCTGCCTCATCGTTGCGCCGACGGCTCTGCTCAGAAATTGGGAGAAGGAGAGCCTCGACCGACTTTCCGACCTCGGCCTGGGACGTCGGATCGACGCCTATGGCAGCGCGCTCAAGCAGCTCAAGCTGCCGCGCTCCGCAGAGGGGAGGGATCAGGACACGCTCGACGTCGTTCGGTTGCGCGAAGCCGACTGGATACTGACTACCTATGAGACCCTGACCGATCACGAAAGATCGTTCGCGCGGATCGCCTATCCGGTCGTGCTTTTCGACGAGATGCAGAAGATCAAGTCGCCGGATACCCTCAACACGAAGGCGGCAAAAGCGCTGAATGCCGATTTCGTCATCGGCCTGACCGGTACCCCGATCGAAAATCGAATGGAAGATCTCTGGTGCTTGTTCGACCGACTAATCCCGGGATTCCTGGGTGACTTGAAAAGCTTCTCAAAAGCATTTCAGAAGGAGAATCGGGAGAGGCTGAGCGAGTTGAAGCGGTCGCTTGATTCCCCCCAGCAAACGGCGCCCCCGGTCATGAAGCGTCGGATGAAAGCCGATATCTTGGAAGGGCTTCCAGCGAAGCAGGAAAAAAAGTATCCGACCACGATGCCTGCGGCACAAGCTCAGGCATATCGAGAGTTGATCCAGGAAGCCCGCGGCAGCCGAGATCGATCCCCGGGTTTCATGCTCAAGGTGTTGCACGGAATGCGAGGCATTTCGCTGCACCCGGACGATCCCGCTTCGATCGATGTGACGAACAAGGCCCGGTTCGACATGTTCGTGCGCGGATCCGCTCGCCTGTCGACGACGGTCAGGCTGCTGGAGCAGATCGCCAGCCGAAAAGAGAAGGCCCTTCTTTTCATAGAAAACCTGGCTATGCAGGAAGTCCTTGCGCGGGGACTGGCCATTTCCTTCGGTCTGAACAGAAGGCCCCCGATCATCAATGGCTCCACGCCCGGTGAGCGTCGCTTGGCAATAGTCGAAAGCTTTGAGAAGTCGGGAAACGGGTTCGGAGTACTGATTCTTTCTCCAAAAGCGGCTGGCGTGGGTTTGAACATCGTTGCGGCAAACCACGTCATACACCTCAGCAGGTGGTGGAATCCGGCTGTCGAAGATCAGTGCAACGATCGCGCTTATCGGATCGGGCAAACGAAACCGGTCAACATCCACATCCCGATGGCTACCCACCCGGATTTGCCCAACGAGTCGTTCGACGAGGTTCTGGACAAATTGCTTGAGGCCAAGCGCAGATTGTCGCGCGACATGCTGACGCCGCCGACAAGCGACAGCGATGTTGAGAGCTTGTTCGGCGAGACCGTCAGGAATTGATCGCGTTCTTATTTTATGGGATCGAGAAATTTCGATCGGGTACCGGACCAGGTTATCAGCAGTTGATCCCGGGCTCTGGTGCAGCCTACGTATAAAAGGCTCAGCTCTCGTTCTCGGGTCAAGCGCTTCTCGTCTGGCTCGCTCGCCAGATCCAGGGCAGCCTGAAGAGGAGCGTGTGAACCGTCGCAAGCGACGATTGCAACAGCTCGAAACTCGAGGCCCTTGGCCGAATGAAGCGTGCCAAGGATGATCTTGCCTTCTTCATTGATCTTGTCGGGAGCGAGCCAAGTACCGCCGATGCCGGCTCGTTCCAAGGCGGCGCTGGCTCTCTCTTGAAGCGCCCGCCGCGTGCGCGCAAAGATGGCGATCTCACCGGGGGCGAACCCGCGTTCCCGAAGACCGATCAACCATTCGGCCAGGATATTCACTTCTCCGGCGAGGTCGTTCGCTCCTTTCAAATCCGGCTTGGGGCCGTGCAACAAGGAGACCGCGGCGCGCTCTTCCGGCTCTCCATCCGGCTCGGTCAGACGAGCCGGCAGGAGGTGGTCCGAGAATAGGCGTATTTCTGCAGTCGTTCGATAGTTGACCTTAAGCCGGTGAGACCGTCCACGAACATCGATCCCGGCGCCGAGCCAGGAGAAGGGCCAACGGAAAATTCGTTGACCGACATCGCCGGCAAAGGTCAGCGGGCGAGAGCCGGCCGGTGCAAGGGCCGCGATCAATCTCAGCTCGCGCGGACCGAGGTCTTGAGCTTCGTCCACTACGACATGCGCGAACGGTCGAGTTTCGTCCTTCTCGATCCTTTGTCGCAACCGATCGCAGATCTCGCCGAACGTATGCAATTCGCTTGCCGCCAGTTGCCGCTGCACACGTTCGAAAACGTCCCACAACTTGCGACGAAGGGCAGCGTTCAAAGCCATACCGCGGCCGCTACGAGCGATCACCTTGTATTCGTCGAACGTTTTAATGCCCCAATAGTCGATGACGGCATCCCATTCGGTCCTCAGGAAGCTATTCGTGATGGCTGGATCCAAGTCACTCCGGGCATGTTCGATGAAATCGTCAATAGTCCGATCGTCGGCAATCGCCAGCGGCTTGAGTCTCGAGGCGTGACTGTGGGCGTACGCATGAAGGTGGATGACCTCGACTCTTTGGCGCGCTTCAGATGAAGATCCCAAGAGGGTATCCATTCCTTCGGATAGTCTCTCGGACAAGATCTTCGAGAATGTCGTCAGCAAGATTCTGCCGGAGTGGGGTTGGCGTGCGAGATGAGCGGCGCGATGCATGGCAACGACGCTCTTCCCCGTTCCGGCCGATCCGGAAATCCGCGCCGGCCCGTTGGCGCTCCTTTCTACGGCGGCTCGCTGAGACGGGTGGAGAAAAACGAGCCATTCCGCCCACGGCTTCTCAAGCGCCTGAGTAACCATCTGTTCGTCGCTGGCAACCCAGAACCGCCTTTGAGCATCGGGGTGGGTGAAGGGGTCGGCTTCCCTGTCGATTTGCATGACCGGACGAGGTTCGGGTCGCTCGCCGGTCGCAATTGCCACCAAAGCTTCCTGTGCTTCTTCCGGTAGTCGTGGGAGCAATTCGAGGAATCCGTCTTCGTCGACCTGGAGCAACAACCCGAGATAGGCTGCGGGTACCCCGAGCGAAAGGAGGTAATCTCGATCTTCGCTCGCAAATATGCCGCGTCTTTCTGGTGCACGAGTAATGGTCCTAATTTCCTCGCGAACGACTTCAACGAGTTCGACTATTTGCGCGGCGCCGGTGACGGGATGAATCTCGAACCGTCTCCGTTCCGCCCAGGCATAGGCATCGTCGTGATGGGCGACATAACAGAAGACCGACTTTTGACTGTGCTTATATACGACGATGCGTAGGTCGCGGTTGACCCTGATTGTCCAGAAATTCTTTTCCCGTGCCTTGTCTACGCGGTGCATCGACAAGCCGGGCCGCGATGGATCCGACATATAGTCGACGATTATGGTCTTGGTGGCCGTTTGCTCGGCGTTGGTAAGCCGATTTAGGCTACGATGAAATGTGTTCGCGAGCTCAAGCACCGTTGTGCGCCTTCCACGTCATTAGTCGTTCGGCTATGCAGTTCACCGTTCAATGAAGGCTCGCTTAGCGGTCCACTATCGTCCCGTTCGCTCATCGCACCACATTGGACAACCCAATCTGGTCTAGGTCAGAACCTTTTCAAGGTGTTTCGCGAGGATCGCCTCTCGCTCCGAAAGGAATTCGCCGAATTTTGCATAGGGGAACGATGACCAGATTGGAAAGTGGTGCATGGCCAGAAAATAACCCTTCTTTGTGCTGTCCCCTAGTTCGTGGTTAAGCCAGTCGTCGAAGTCGGTATCCGATTTGGCCTGGTTGGGGCCGCCCTGCAGCAATTGCAGATTGGCGAGGTTGTCCCTGAGGCTTGGCCACTCGCGCGCATCTGGCGCGCTCACATCTTTCGCCAGGAGCCGGCGTTCCGTCATCTTACTTCTGGGATAGACATGATCGATATGGAAGCCATTTGAGAAGTCGAAGTTCGGATAAAGCATGCTCAAAACGAGGAAAGTCTGTCGGTTTTTGTATTGTAGTCCCAAAAGATTCTGGATCTCATCCGGCGAAAATTTGATGGCTCGGTTAAGCTGCGTGAGCCGATCATTGATCAGGAATTCCGGAAACGCGTCGACGGAAGCGCTCTGCAACTCCCCGCGAAGGGCGGCGAGGATCGTGTCGCCCATGGACCCGAAGGTTCCCCGGAGAAGAACCTTCGTGAGCCAACTACGGATCGCGGCCCGGTCCGCTGAGGTGGTTGAGGAATGCAAATAGGCGTCGGTGGCGCCCTTTTTTCGCAGGTAGTACGCAATAGGAATCAAGGCGTTTGCCGAGAGCAGCGATCGATCGGTTAGTCCAAAGGACTTGGCTAGGTGGACGGTCAGCGACAGGGCGGTCTTGATCGACGGCCACGCCTTTTCGATGGTGGCCATGTTCTGTGAATTGAAGTTCTCGATCTTGAACTTCACGTCGGATATATCCGAAAGCACCAGCGCGGATTTGAGGACAAAATCCTGGTCGAAAGTCAATTCGTCGCTCACGCTGTTCAATTCGTCGACAAACGCGTGGATGGCTTGACGGGCATCGGTGCCTTTCCATGAAGCCGTCGCGATCGAAAGCAGCAGGTCCGAATAGCTCAGCTTTGTGCCGCCGCTGTTTATTCGGATGAATATCTGTAAGACCTTGTTGAGATCGGCTTCGCGCTCTAGGAAGAAGTTGACATTCCCAAGCGTATTAAATGTCTCGCAGATCATGCCGAGCGTCCGTGCCGCAAAATCCCGCCTTTCTTGAGGGGCAGAGCTGATCCGTTCCATTGCCATGAACATCAAGACATGGCTCACATTCTTGATTTTCGAAAACAGCTCGGGAAACGGCACCCAGAAGCGTGCGGTATCGGCCGCGGCTTCTTCCGTCGTGAGAAAACGGATGGCGTAAAATTTTTGCTCGTCGGTATCGTCGGCCGGCCAAAGAAGATCGATATAGAGCTTCTTGACTGGATATGCGGCTAGATTTGAACGTTGCTTGTTCTTGGTGCGGCTCGCATAGGTGCCGGTTAGGGCGATGACGAGCGCCGTCAGTCGCTGCTGACCGTCCAGCACAGCGGTAACATCGCGATCACCCGTCAATTGCGCCGGCGCGTTATGTCGAGCATTGTATTCGTGATAGTGCGTCAGAAATCTATAGAACTGCCAGTCGTTCACCTGACTACGAGGCACTTCCCAAAAGAGGAAGCTGCTAATCGGGTAGCCGCGCAACAATGAATCGAAAAGAAGCTCAATTTGCTCGGGCTCCCAGATGAATTCGCGCTGAATGGCCGGAAGTACGTATTTTCCATCAAGGATGTTTTGTATGGCCTGACGGATCGGAATCGGCGTTTCAAATGGCATTTCTTCTCCCCCACAACTGGTGATAAGAGCTGACGCGCGTCGTACCTGTCAAGGTGGCGCGGAAAGCTGACCGAAGCCACATTTCCCGTCGGCTGCAAGTGGTGGGGGCCGCGTGCCGGGCGCTGGTGCTTGGCGGCTTCGCGTACAGACAGCGGGACCCGACCCGCTATCAATGTCGGACAGGGGAAAATTATCAAGTCACAAAGGTCGAGAAAACGGAAGCCGAGCTCATCGAGCAACACACAAGGCCGGCCGCGCACGGCCTCGATCAGCTGAACCCACTGGGCACAAAAGAGTGCTGCGCTGTTTTACGCGACCGCTAAGTGCGTTCTCGCGCCCCGCGGAATTGCGAGCTTGGAGCAAGAAGAGCAGCGCGGTCTCGCCGGCACGATCGAATGAACCGCGTTCTCGGCGCGGAGAGGCGTTACGAACGTTTGCTGTTCGCGATCAGGCGCATCTGCCCTAGACAAGTGCCGCAGCAAATAGCTGGCGGTCAGTAATCCGGCCCAGAACGAAACGAACGCGACGGTAGGAATGCGACCGCCATTCGGATCGTCGTAGGGATGGGCGCACTCCGCACAACCGAGACCGGCTTCGTGAAACGACGCCATGGCGCTCCAGTGCGTGGTCGCGCCAACTGCCAGCCAATCAGGGTTTGCGCGCTGCACCTCCCAGCGGGTCGGAATATCATCGACGCCAACGAGCACGGCCGGTGCGAGCCGCAACGTCTCGCGAATGGCGCCATCGTAACGTACATCCACGGGATCGATCACGAGGCCGGTTGGGGCGAGGGCGCCGGCCAGTTGATTGCCTTTCGCTTGGTCTTTGTCCTGACGGCGCAGGATTGCATAGCGGTTGAGGTTGCTGAGGTCGGCGGTGTCCGGTTCGATCACCCGCGCGTGCCCGGTGACGTTCGGCACGCGCGAGAGGGCGTAGAGCGCCGCCTGGATGATGGCGCCGCCGCTGATGCAGTCGAAGGCGCCCAGTTCTTTGACCGTCGGGGTCTCTTCGGGGGCGAGCCTGTACGAGATTTCATCCGTGGGTGCGAACACCGTTTGCAACCGCTCGGGACTATTCGCTCCATGCTGGAGCTTCTGCATCGCACATTTGAACGCCTCAACAGAAGCAAGCGCGCCGGCGGCCATGCCGCCCAGCGGCCATTCGTCGCCGCGCCAAGGCATGGCAGATCGCTCGATCGAGCCACTCCAGTTGGTCGCATTCAGCCGAATGAAGCGCTCCGCGGCGACTTCGATCTTCGTGTCGCCGAGCGCCACCGCCAGATCAAGGGGATGATCAGGAAGCGATGTGCTGAATTCGACGCCGGGCAAGAGATCGGTCCCAACGGCCAGCAACTCGGTGACGAGTGTGCCGCGCTTGAGGGGGATTTGATACCCGGCCATCGGTACGTCGGGAGCCATGAGATACACGCGGTGCCCGGACCGCGCCATCGAGAGGGCCGCCGTGACGAAGGCGGACTGCGCCGAATGGGTCCGCAAGCTTACCGCGTCCGCGATCAGCGCAATATGGGTGCCCGTGAGTGCCGACAACAATGTGTCGTCCGGCACCAACATCGAGACCTCATCGCGCATCAACAATACGGTGCGGTCCAGCGCATCCAACAACGTCATATGAGCACCAACCGGGAATCAATGGCGACCTGCTGCCATTGCCCATTGGGCTGGATCTCCGTGAGGAAGGCGTCCTTGAAGCCGACCGGGCCGAGGGCGAAGTTCGGGATGACGAGCGACAAGAACCCCGGCTTTTGGATGATCGGGAAGTCATCGTCGGTTTTCGAATGAAAGGCTTCGCGGGGATGGGTGTGAACCTGCACGCGCACGCCGCTGTTGGTGTTGCCAAGGTCAAGCCAGAACGCATTGAGCCAGGCATCATCGAGCACGAAGCCGCCGAAATGGGCGGCGTGCTTGGGATGGACCACGCGCGAGAGCGCCTCCGGCGCGTCCCACGAACTGACCCAGAGGGCCTGGCACTCTTCGCGCCCGCGCCCGCACTGGCGGAAATGCTCGAAGGTTGCTTCGAGGATCTCCTTAGGCAGGTGGTACCGCATTAGGCACCACCTTTCACGGTGCTGGGACGCAACAGCAGCACCTCGCAGGGCTTGATGCCCGCTTCCTTGATCGTCTGCGCGTCAGGCAGTTCCTTGCCGTCCTTGTAGAGCGACAAGATGTGCGGATTGGGCAGCGGCCCGAACGCCTGCAGTGCTTTGTCGAGGAGCTGCTTGACCGTCTCCTCGATGCGGACCTTGAACATCTTCTTCACGCCGTCATAGAGGACGAGCACGTCGAACACGCGCGGGTGCTCGATCTCCTCGGTCGCCTTCTTGATCTCGGCCTCGGCTTCGCCAATCTCCTTCTGGGCCTCACGCTCCTTTTCACGCGCCTTCTCAAGGTCGTGCTGGGCCTTGTGCAGTTGCGCGAGGACCTCTTCGGACGGGTGGTGGCAGACAATTTCCGACATGTTCTAGCTCCTTTATGGTCAGTTGCGTTATAGAATTATCGATGCTTGAAATATCAAGCATCGTTTGCCTGATATAACAGGCAGTGCCCGATGAGTCAAATTCTAGTTGGCGGCGCTTGAAATATCAGGCAAACTGCCCAAATTCAGCCTTCAACCGAGGATTCCGTGAGCTTAGGCAAAGAACTTCAGAGGATTCGCGCATTGCGCGGCAAAAGCCTTCGAGCCGTCGAGGAGGCTACGGGCATTTCGAATGCCTATCTCTCGCAGCTGGAACGTGGCGATGCCCAAAGACCGGCGCCCGACAAACTCCAGGCGCTTGCGACGTTTTATGAAGTTCCCTACACCGATCTCCTGCGTTCTGCCGGCTACTTGGAAAAGGACGTCAAATCCCCAGGCAGCGAGCGGGACCAGACGGGCGCCGTGCACGCGGCCCTGATGAGCGCCAACCTCACTCCCGAAGAGGAAGACGCCGTCGTCAAATACATCCAGTTCCTTCGCTTCCAGAACAAGAAGTGAGGATTCCGATTGGCCCTGCCGAAACAGAAAATCGCGGTAAGGCCAGAATCGGAACCGAAGCTTTCCACTTTGGTGCGAAAACTGTTGCGGGAGGCAGATGCCGAAGGTGTGCTGCCCACGCCGCTGGACCGGCTCTTCGAGGTCGCCAAGGTCAAGAACATCGCCGAACTGCCGGACGAGGATGCGTTCCTCAAGACGCTCTCGGAAAAAGTTCGCGGCTTCTTCATCAGCGCAAAACAGAAGCTTCGCGGCATCGCCGACATCCGCGAACGCGCCTCCTATGTTCCACCCGATCCCAACAATAAGGGCCGCGAACGCTTCGCGAAGGGACACGAACTGGGGCACAACGTTATTCCGTGGCACAGCGTCGACCCGGCTTACCTTGACGACAACGAGTCGCTCGGACCGAACGCCAAGGGCCTGTTTGAGCACGAGGCGAACTTCTTTAGCTCAGATACGATTTTTCAAGGCGCGAGCTTCCGCACGCGTGCGCGAGATTACACTCCGAACTTCAACGCCATATTCAAGCTCGCAAACGACCATGGCGCCTCCCGCCAAGCCACGGCCTGGCGCTTCGTGGAAGAGCAGGACGCAGCCATCGCGCTCCTGCAATACTACAGTAGCAAGGCGGTCGACGAGAACGGCAACCCGGTCCTTGCGATCTGGAGATCTGTCGGGTCGCCGGAGTTCCTCCGACGCTTCCCGAATGTCGATCCGCCTCTCACGTTGCGGACTGGGCACCCGTGGGTGGCCGCTCGGGACATGAACCGCATCTGCGACGGCAACGAAAATCTTCTGTGCGATGGTGGGTACACCTCCTTTGAATGGCATAGCTGGTGGAATAACCGTGCCCTCTGTGTGCTCATCCGTCGCAAGCCGATGCTCAGCCTCGTTGGTGGGCTGCTTCGCTCGAGCTAATTCGCGGTTAGTATTTCGTCCAAGCAGGTCGTATAGCGCGACGAGAGGTTCTCGCGCCGCATCTTCCAGGCACGTGAGCGATTGGGCGACCCATAGCAGATGATGTCGCGCTCGTAGCGCGCCGTCGTTTCATCCAACGCCTTTGCATGCTTTCGATCGTGTATCGTCCGGTAGGGCGAACAGTCCCGCCTGCACCCGGGCAGCTCATACGATCCCGCGGACGGAAGCCGTTGGTTTCGAAACAAAGCCAATTGGGCCGACTGATAGCTTTCGATAAAAATGGAGAACGGGGTCAGTTGGCTAACTGATAAGGTTTGGTCGCAACTGGAGTCAGTTCTTAAACTGATAAGGTTTCTAACAAATACTTATCAGTCGATAACTGGATCGGTTAGCGCGGCGGACTTGCTCATTTCAAACTACTGACGCGTTGGGGACATGAAAACACTCTTCACTTCGCCCCGACCGATCAGCTTGGAAAACGGCGATAGTCTGAGTGCCCAAATCAACAGCGGCCGGCCGCGATCGCTGGGTGCACGCCGGCCTTCTTTGCCGCCTCCAACACTTTCTCCGTACTGCTATCTTCGTCAATCGGCTTCCAAATGGCGGAAGGAATAACCTTACTTGCAGGCAATCTCCAAATCGTCCAAGTCGCGGCTCTCGTCCTTTTCTGCAACCTTCGTGTTCACAAACCTCATATTCACGCGCGGAGGCAAGGCGAAATCTACATCGAGGTAAGCGGAACCTAGCTTCATCGTATTTTGAATACGCTTCGCAGCAGCAGCACTATTGATCAACGCCGACACCAACACCCCGCTGCTGGCGGTCCCTTTTGCGGCGATCTCTTCAATCTTTTGCATCGGCGTGGCTCCGGTGGATTTCAATCGTAACCGCGCCTTCGGAGGCAACCCCCATGTCACCTTAAAGGTGCTGACCTCATAACCCATCTGCTCCAAAATCGGGAGGGCAGCTCCGACCTGCTGAGTAAAGGAGTTGAACTCAGCTACCATTTTGCCTGAGGTATCTGAGAAGTCCGGAATACTGAGATCAGGAACGGAGGGCAGCGACACAGATGGAAGCGAAGGAATCGAAGGCATCAGATCCTTTGCCGATTTGGTGATTGTGTCGATGGTTGTTGCTGGCTTTTCCTCAGCACTGGCGATGCCAACGCTGGCAATCATCGCAAACGCAATCAAGAACGCTCTCATTACACTTTTCTCCTGCACCTTGACGGCGCTCACCGCGAAATAGTTTTGCGATAATCGTCGATCATCGCCGCTGTTACGTCACTCGGATAACAAAGTGGTGCAGCGCCGCCCGGTCGCGAGTAGGCGCTTCGCGCGCCACATGAGCGACCATTTCGCAGAAGATCATCCGGACATGCGCACGGATGTCCTGTCGCGTAGTATCTGTCGCGGCTCGCCTTCACGATGATTGCGGCAATGGCAGCGGCTGTGAGGGCGGCCTCCACTTTGCGCTTCGCGTCCGATTTTGGCGATGCTGGTTCCGACTGGCTAGGCTTCGCTGTCGGCTGGGGTGAAGCTGCCGGCGCCGGAGCGGGTTTAGTTGTCGGAGCCTCCTTCGGCGGCTCGACGAGAGCGATGGGCTTGGCCGCGTGCGCTCCTGGAGCGGGGACGGCGGCCGGAGGAGCATCGTGGCGTCCCGTCGCATAGGCAATCAGGGCCGCAAGCCCTACCACAATTATGACTGCTCCACCCCGCATGACCAAAACCCAAAAATAGGCTGACAACGTGCGCAACTACTACCAATGGCAAATCGGACTTCTTTAGGTGCTCTAGTGCTCCTCAATGCCCTTACGAGCCTCGTGGTCATTCATCCAGATATGTATGTTGACCCCGCCGCCATCACGTGTGAACGCTTGGCACTCAATCTTCGCAGCTCGAACTTCCAGATCAGATAGCTCCGATGGATCTTTCAGGGCCGCGCGGTGACATTTCCGCAAACCAACTTCCAGCGATTTCACATCGACGCCGGTTACAGCTTTTCCCGCTGCCGCGAGAAGAGAAAACCACTGGTTGGGCGGAAAGCCGCTGAGGTCCCACGCAAGAGAAACGCTGGTTAGTCGATGCGTCATGCAGCTCAAGACCATCTCAGGCTTCTTGAAGAAGACATTGTTTCCTGACGGCGAGTAGTGGTCGAATTGAGCATTTGTCGCTTCGACCAGCCGTGCCGTAATTGCTTTGCATTCGGCCGTATGCGCGCCCATCTCCAGGGTCCCAGCGACTGCTGTCTCGGCAGCGAACCACAATGCAATGCACGCCGCCAACATCGCGCAGCCTCGATGAAACACCTTCATCATCTCAGGTCTTCGGCAGTCATTCTCTTCGTTCGACGGCGGCAACTATCCGGCTAGTCGAGTACATGACAACTGAGATCAGCGCGCTCGTGAAGTACACAATGGCGGCTAAAACCATATCGACGACCGTCCTACTGGAGACGAGCATCGCAAAACAGACTATCAGCGCGACGATGCTGACAATGATTGTAAACGCATCACCTGAGCGTGCGGCGTAAATGAAAGGAGCGATCGCGGTCAGCAACGCACAGACCCCAAAGGCAATTACCACAACCGCCGATCCGCTGGCTGCCATTGATGGCGCCACCTGCTTAACGACCCCGTCAATATCAGGCTTAGGAATGTCTCCGGTGTAGATCAGATAGCAGTATCCGCCGATGAATAGCGCGATCAGAACGAATGCGGTAAATTTCACCGCAAAGCGGACGTATTCCATGAATACCCCCCGGCACGGAATGGTGGCTGTAGGCTAAGCTCCCGCCGGTCCCTGCGAGATATCGATGACGTGTCGATCGGCGCCCACAGTAATAACGAGGGTGTAAGTCTTCGGTCCACCGCTCTCGCTGGCAACCGGCGGCGCGATGTGCAATTGCCCGCCGTACCACTCACCGGGCATGAGCGTGTTGTCTTTTATCACGGACTGCTCAAGGGCCGCCATGTTGCGCTGCCCAGCCTCGACCGTGGAGGCGATCATCGCTTCATTCTGCGCGCTTGCATTGCTCTGCGCGATAGCGGCAGCGGTAGGGCTATAGAATGTGCCGGTCCGGCCACTCGGGGTCGTGTAGTGGCCGTAACCGGCCTGAGACGCACTGTAGGCGTTTCCTGCGGCCGCTAAGCCCGTGAACACAGCCGCAGCCACCTGCCGGTTCTTTTCCTCCTGGACCAGCATCTCATAAGTCACGACTTGCATCCCGTAGTCGGACCCAGCCGCATGCTGCGTCGCTTCTACTTGGGATACCCGGAAATCTACGGGGTTCTTACTGATATTGTTGATCGCGACGACAAACACCGGCCGTCCGTTCGCGTGCACCTGCCGCGATGCAGGACGGACTAGGACAAGCGAACTCTTCTGTCGCGATACAAGCGCTGGCTGCCCATCTCGCATGAGAGCTTGCTGTTGAGGGTTCGACGGACGAAACTGCACCGTCTCAGCATTCGTAACGCAGCCGCCTAATGCGATGCACAAAAACACTGCGCTCAATCTGCGCATGACTAACTCCCCAGACCCATGGCATATGACCGCAACCACCAGTCGAGATCAACACTAACTGTCGCGGCAATGTCGGTTGGGGGTTTAGACAATAGTTGTGTGCGCCCAAACGAGTTCCAGCTTGAGGCTGGCCTCAGTCTTGGGAGATGGAGTTACTCGTCGCCAGTCTCGCGACACACAGGTGGGGGTAGGAATGAAGAAGGTAATCGCCGCAGCGGTCGCACTGCTGTGCTCTACCGCGTTTGCTCAAGCCAGAGGTGGCCATGGCGGCTTCCGCGTCTCATACGGAGGCGGTCATCATACCTCCAGCCATGGCGGGTCCTATGTTGGTGGCTCAGGATCATCCCACCGGGGTGGTCAATATCGAAATTTCAGCACCGGCAACCGGTACGGTACACACCAATAGAAGGTGGTCGCAAGGCCGCGCGCCCCTGACGGCGCACGGCCCCATCATTGAATGAACATGCACCAGCTTTTGAGACTTTCGCGCTCATGGATGCGGTTTGCGCTTATAATTGCGCTCGCTACGATCATCGCTCCCGCAGGTGCGAGCGATATGCCCGGAGCCGCGCTCGCACTCGCTTGTGCGGGCAATGTCCCGGGACTCAAAAAAGACAGAAAGGCAGACGACTACGCGAAGTTTTGCAACGCGTACATCAATGGATGGGATGACGCGCGCATCGCGTTCATGCAAGGAACGCGAACTTTCTGCCCGACCGGCTTACCGGTCAAAGAAATGAGCGTGATATTCTTTGACTACATGATGGCGCACAAAGAAGCGCGTGACGTGCCTGCTGCCGACGCCCTCATGTTGGCATTTAAGGACAAATTTCCCTGCGAAGACACATCGGACTCCAAGCAAGCGGCTGCGAAAGTCAAGGTCAGCGACTTGCCGTCCGAAGTCAGCAGGATCGCGAATGATGTAGCTGCAGAGTGCAAAGGGGCGGATGTAGACAACACTGGCGGCGATCTGGACAAGACGATCTCAGTCTACGAACGAGGCGACGGGAAGCGGCTAGCCATCTTTGATCCGAACAAAATTTGCACGTTCAAAGGAAACGGAGCCTGTTCGACAGGTGGTTGCGACTTCTACGTCTATTCGGAGCAGCCGGACGGTTCGCCTTGGAAAAAGGAGCTAGATCAGACAGTGTTTGATAAACGCGTAGTCGAGGGCAAGTCAGGACAAGCGCCACTCAAGATATTTGTCGAGATGAGGAGCGACGTGTCGCCCTGCAACCGCAAGCACGGTGCTCCTTCGTGTTTCTTTGAGTTGACTTGGCGCAATACCGGGTTTGTCTGGAATCAAGTGAAATCCATCCCCCGCTGATGCGCTCGACCAGTCTTTGTGAGAAGATGTCGAGGTTTGGCACCCGCGCCGCGAGCTGCCTCGTCCAGTCCGCCCAGTCCCGTCCGCTGGTCGCCAGGATGGCCATGTCCCGCTTCAGGTCCTCCATCACGGCAAAGCCGTCAGGATAGCTCACCAGGATCTTGAGAACCGTCACCTGGAAGTTCACTGGCCCGCTCCGGGTCAGCGCCACATGGTGGGCGCGTGAGACAGAGCGTCACGGCCGACCTGCCTGAGACCTTCGGGAGACACTTCGCCCCTTGTGGCTGCCTCAAGGATCTTTGAGGCCACATGCGCACGTGCTCCGGTCTCGCTGCGCGAGACGCTCTCGCATACTTCGTCAAGAACCGCGCGCAAAAGCTCGGTGGTTGCGGTATCGAACATAAAACGCCCCCAAGAAGCAAAGCCTCATCCTAAACCGAATTTTCCGGCCTGGGGATTCAGGCATGTTAATATTTTTCGGCAAGGCGTTTGGAGTTCAGGAAAGCAGCGGTGCTGCCGGCGTGCCAAGGTGCGAGCCGATGGCCTAGATGCAGTAGGCATGCTCTGTCCGCTTCTCCGCGAATCTTCCAGGTCCGGCTCCGGCTTGAGCCAGCCGGCTGATGGCAAGGCGTCTACAAAGGCTGCGCACCTCCGGGGACCTCGGCTCTTTGGCCCGTTCCCGCCGATCTTATGCCGAAATCTAGGTGAGCTGCTCGGAGTGGGCCAGCAGCGGCCATCCGCGCCGCATAGGCGCGTCTCGATTCAAAGCGGAGCGTTGGATGCGGCCTGCCTCCTGCTTTGGACTGAGTCTACTGCCGGACTGAAAGCTTTGGCATGGGGAGATCGTGGAGCAACATAAAAACCGCGAGTTAGGCGTGGCCTTTCAGTTTGGAGGAAGGAGCTACCGTCTCCGCCGAAGCCCCTGCCAAAGACCTCTCGGCGGCGGCTCGAGCTGCCGCGGCGAAAGCGGCTGCCGCGATGTCTCTCTCGCACGTATCAGACGAGGCGTTCAGGACAACGCTGGAGCGAGCGAATGTCCTGGGAAGTTTCGTCTCCTAGAAAGGAACGAGCGAGGGTTTTCCGAAGTGTACCCGGAGATTATTCGTCAGCGTGACTGGGAGATTTCTCGAGCTCGCAAACTAGGGGAAGCTCTTGGGATTTTGCCGCGTTGCAGGCGCGGGCTTCAGTTCGAACGTCAATCCGTCGCTATTGACAAAGAACAGGGGGGCTGACTGGACCGAACTAAAGGCCGCTGCCGTTAGAGGCCCACCAAAGCAGGCTCCCGTATCGAGGTTGACGCGATTGGCTTGAACGTCGGGAGCGCACGTTGCCGTTGGCGAATGGCCATGCACCACGAGAGCGCCGTGCCACAGCCTTGAGGACAGGAACGGCTCACGTATCCACAACATGTCGTCCTTGGACTGGGCTTCCAAGGCAACACCGGGTCTTACTCCGGCATGAACGAACAACCTGTGCTCGTCGCGAACCTGAAGAGGTAACGCGCGCATCCACGCGAGGTGCGCCGCCGGGAGATCGGAGGGATCGTCCATTCCGTAGGAATCCAGTGTCTGCTCGGCGCCGTTGGCCCACCACTGAATGAGCTCGGCATCGGAGCGGTTAGGATCTGCGGCGCAGCAAAGCAGATGGTCGTGATTTCCCATGATGCAGCGGAATCGTGACGGGGCGCTGGCCTGTTCACGCATAAGATAGGCAATCACCTGATCGGAGGCCGGTCCTCTGTCGACATAGTCGCCCAGGAAGAGGAAGTCGTGCTCGATGGCGCCGGCGCTCTTTCGGCAGGCGTCGAGCAGAGCCCTTCTCGTGGAAGCATCCGTGGATGTCTCCAATCGCGAAGGTTATGCGTTCGTTCATATTGACCGCCTGTTGCAAATCAATCTAGTGACATCAACAGGGGAGCTTCGCCACGCAAATATTTTTTGCGAATATTCCATAATATGTAAATTTCTCGGGGCCTCGTTTGAATATAGGAAGATTGGAATGAGCGGGGGCGAGGTCGCGTCGTGAGATTGCGAATCCATCGGGGGACGCGGGAGATTGGCGGCACCTGTATCGAGCTGGAGAGCGAGGGTTCCCGGATCCTGCTCGATCTCGGCCTGCCCTTGAAGGCCAAGGACCTTGCGTCAACGCCTCTGCCCAACGTCGATGGGCTTTTGGCCCCCAGCGCCATCCTACTCGGTATCGTGCTGTCTCACGGTCATCGTGACCATTGGGGGCTGGTGCCGAAGGTAAATCCTGCGATTCCGCTCATCATGGGACAGGCGACCGAGAGCATCATCCGCGCGGCCGCCGATTTCGTTCCTGATGCCGTGGCCTTGAAGGCAAGTCACCACCTCGAGCACCGCAAGCCGATCCAGCTTGGCCCCTTCACCGTCACGCCCCGCCTCGTGGACCATTCGGGCTTCGATGCCTATGCCATGGAAATCGCCTCCGGCGGCAAGCGCCTGTTCTACTCCGGTGATCTTCGCGCTCACGGCCGTAAGCACAAGCTGTTCGACGCACTGATCAGTGATCCGCCGCGCGAAATCGACCTCATGCTGATGGAAGGCTCGAGCCTCGGTCGTCTGACCGACGATGCGACTTTTCCGTCCGAGCAGGATCTTGAGGAGACTTTCGTCACGCGCTTCGAGGCGACCGCAGGCATCGCTCTGGTCGCCTGCTCGGCCCAGAACATCGACCGGGTGGTCACGATCTATCGTGCGGCGAAGCGAACCGGCCGCAACCTTCTCATCGATGCCTACGCCGCCGAGGTGCTGAAGGCGACGGGGCAGGATAGCATTCCCCAACCTGCACCGGGATGGTCGAATCTCTCCGTCTACATCCCGCAGCGGCAGCGCGTTCAGTTGAAGGCCAAGGGGATCGCGCCCCTGGTCAACAGCTATCGAGGCCTTCGGGTTTGGCCCGGGCAGCTCGCCGAAACTGCGCCACGTTCGGTCATGCTGTTTCGGGGTTGGATGATGTCGGATCTCGATCGGGCAGGCGCGCTCAAGGGCGCGCGGGTGTTCTGGTCGCAATGGGAGGGCTATCTGGCCGACGGCCAGTCCGGAGCGGCCTTGAAGGCTGACTGCGAACGCCGCGGTATTCCGTTCGAAACGGTACACACCTCGGGACACGCCAGCCCGACCGACCTGAAGCGTCTTGCCGCCGCCGTCGCGGCGAAGCGCCTGATCCCCATCCATACATTTGAACGGCTACGGTTTTCGGATCTCTTTAACAACGTGGAATTGGCGAACGATGGCGAATGGATTGACGTCTGAACTGAACTTCCTCAAGCGCGGCCTGTCCAATTCGCAAATCGCAGGTTTGAAAGGGCTCGCAGATAAGACGGATGACAACTGGTGGAAGGAGGTTCTGGAGAGCAAGGATCTCTTGCTTGCAGTCCGAAACGGATACTTGAGTGCCTATGTCAAAGGTCAGAGCGTCTTCAAGATTGCCTTCGGGAAAGGCAGCAGCGGCAGCGAGCCCCGCCTTGCGATCCATTACAAGTACCTAGTGAAGCCGGACCTTGAGAAAAAGGATCCGTATGTGTCGTTCAATGGATCGAAGTTTAATATCGAGCCCGAAGACATCATCAACACCGAGTACGAGTCAAAGCTTACCTTGCCGCAACTCATCAAGACGGCTGCTCGATTTGCGGGGCCCGAGAAAAGCGGCGTGCACAAGATCGCCAGGAAGGAGCCGAGGGTCGTCGATCTCGAGGTTGCCTTCACGAGGGCGGGAGAGAACGGCGATCTATCTGCGCCACGGATGGACATCGCCGTATTGGTACCGACGGAATCGGGTGGAGCAGAGCTGGTCTTCTGCGAGGCGAAATGCGCAGACAATCCTGAATTGTGGGGCCTGGAAAAGCTTCCCAAGGGAACAAAAAGCCTGCCTCCACAAGAGCGTTCCACTGCCGTGATTGCCCAGATCAGGAAGTATGAGCAGTTCATTCAGGCTAAGGAGAACGAGCAAAGCTTGATCGATGCCTATGTCAGGGTCTGCAAAAATCTGGCGGACATCAGCGACCAAAGCCCGGCGCGGCAGGTCGATGACCTCGTCAGGCAGGTGGGAGACAGGAAGTTAAAACTGTCAATCCACCGCAACGTTTATCTCCTGGTCTACGATTTCGGCCAGGACGAGAAGGACGGCCGGATCAAGAGAAAGCGGCTGCAGCTGGAAGAGGCCGGGGTAAAGATCATCGCCAAGGGCAAGCCCGAGGACTTCCAGTTGGCGAACGACATATTGCGGATGCGATGAGGCAGTGGATTGGTTCGAACGATTGACGGGTTTCCGCGAGGGCGCCTACGCCGAGACCCGTGCCAAGCTCAGGGTGGAGGGAGGCAAGCTCCGGTCTCTTGTCAACGGCAAGAGCTACGGCATCGGCGAGCTCGTTTCCCCTGCAGACGTTCCGTAAGCGCGTGATGTCTCTCGGCGGCCGGACAGGACGGCTGAAACTGGCAGCGGTCAGCGGCGAAGTGCCACGAATGCAGGCTTAGTCGCGTAATGATAAGAAAACTACCAAATGGAGTCAGCTCGCGAGTGATAAGCTTTCGTACGAAGCGCTGTCAGCTAGGTGACCGATAAGGAAACTGCCGAGCCGCATGGCGGCACTCACGCATGTGACTTTTCTCAACGAGCAAGTTCGGCATGTTTGGTTGCAGCGTCATAGATCTTAATCTGAATCGATGGAAATCGATCCTTTAGCTCGACAGCCGCCTTGCGCGCGCCTTCTCTGGTGAGAAAAATCGTTTTAGCGTGTCCGTCCACGATAATCGCGAATCCTTCGAGCGGAAGGTCGTGCAAGCGCTGATGCATGTAATGAAATCCCCCTAGACTGAGATTTGGCGTGAGTCGCGAGCGGATTTCAAGCGGCGGAGCCGTCCGGCATTCTACGGCTCAGATAGCCGTGACTGGCGATAGGTCAGTGGCAGCGAGTCAAGTTTGGAAGGTGCCGCGGATCCGAGGGACATTGCAAGAAGCTCAATGCGAAGTCGCGGCAGGCGCAGCGTTTTGGTAATGTCGGATTGCGCTACAAGATTCGAGCATTTTCTGATCGGCTATTTGCTATAGGTGTTTGCCGCTAGCGACGCCTGCTCGTTCAACGGAAGATGGCCAGAATGTCCTTCACGGAAAGGCACCCCTACAACTCAGAACCCTTGCCTGCTAACGTCCGGTTGCTAATTGTCGGCACGGCGCCGCCGCCCCGGTTCTCCAATCCCCAATGCGAGGGCGTCCGAGCACACAAACTCGATTTCAGTTTTTTCTATGGCTCTGGCCATAACAGCATGTGGCTCTGGCTAAACAAAATTGCCGCGGACCAGGGGAGGGCGCTGCCGAATGACGAAGCGAGCGCACAAGAATATGGCGAAGCGGCACGGGAATTTCTTAGACGTAATCGTCTGTGGATGAAGGACGTCCTGCAAAGCTACCGGAGGAAAACCGGCCGGGAGTGCAGTTCGGCCGACGACGACATCATCACACCTTTACTTGGCGAGTGCGTAAATTTTGCTGAGGTCTTGGTGCAGCACCCGTCAATAGAGGCTTTGGCCTTCACGAGCCATAGAGCGTTTGAATGGTCGCTTATGGCAATGGGGCAGTCAGCTCGCCTCCGCGTCTACCGTGAACGTCTGCGCAATGATCGTACTATCGACGGGATCCAGCCGTTTGACCGGATCAAGATTGGCGATCGAGAGGCCAAATTCTTCTTGCTGCCGTCTCCCAGCGGTCGGGCGTTCTCGAATTGTGAAGCGATTAATATTTATAGGACTGTACTTTTTGGACCAGCTGGTGGCTAAGGTCGGCTGAGCCGAATTGCTCACAACTCGGACTAGTAGGCTAACTGATAAGGATTGGCTGCAAACCTTATCAGTCTCACCAAAAGCTTATCAGTCACAAAGTAGGCGCTAAGTTCCGTGAGCCTCAAGGTCTGCCCCTGGTGTGAAGCAGACGAAGGGGAGGGGAGTGCCGATGGTCGCCTTCTGGTCCTGGCTGTGTGGAAAGCCGCGAGTCGGCTACGATTCCTCCGTTTCAAGACGCCAGCTTCCCGACTGAACTCCCTAGCGCCAAACGGATGGAATGGAAACGATAACGAGCTGTCATTTTTGCTGGTTTGCGTCCCGACGTAGCTTATCGCTGCGCTTTAACGGCGCGCATCCAATCCGCCTTTTCTGACTCTGCTCTAGCTTGCGCGCGATCGATCAGCGCTTCGCCGCGGAACAGGCGGCATCCAAGCACAAAGTTTTCCCGCAAAACTGGCGAGACTCTAATAAGGCGCCGCCGTCGCCTCATCTACCGTTCACGACGGCGTAGCCGAGGAATTATCGAACGTATTCCAGAAGGGAATTGGCAGTTTGCCGCGGCTCGTCACAGCATGGACGGGAGTTTCCGAAGTCAATGACCCGATTCGAGTCTGCGAAATACGATTGTCGCAGATTTCTATGATTGGGTCTTTGCAGAACAAAAAGGAGCACGGCGAATGCCGACCTACAGGAAAAACCCCGAAGCGGTCTCGAAGTTGACTCCCGAACAGTACCGCGTCACGCAGACTGACGGGACCGAGCGTCCCTTCGCCAATGAATATTGGGATAACAAGGAGCCTGGTCTCTACGTCGATGTAGTTTCCGGCGAGCCGCTCTTTGCGTCCTTCGACAAGTTCGACAGCGGAACGGGATGGCCGAGTTTCACGCGGCCCCTAGAGGCCGCAAATGTCACCGAGAACGTTGACAGCTCGCACGGCATGACGCGGACCGAGGTTCGCTCCAAGCACGGCGACAGCCATCTTGGCCACATCTTCCCAGATGGGCCGCGCGACAAGGGCGGGTTGAGGTACTGTATAAATTCGGCCTCGTTGAGGTTTATCCACCGCGACCAACTAGAAAGCGAGGGATACGGCAAGTACTCAACGCTGTTCTCAAAGCAGGAGGCCTGACGATGGCAGCGACTACAGAGCGCGCGGTCCTGGCAGGAGGTTGCTTCTGGGGAATGCAGCAGCTGCTCAGGCGCCTGCCCGGTGTCGTCTCGACGCGGGTCGGCTACTCGGGCGGCGACGTCAAGAACGCTACGTATCGCGACCATGGAACGCACGCCGAAGCGCTCGAGATCGTATTCGACCCGAGTCAGACGAGCTTCCGAGAGTTGCTCGAGTTCTTCTTCCAGATCCACGACCCGACGACGCTCAACCGGCAGGGAAACGACCGAGGCACAAGCTACAGGTCGGCGATTTTCTACACTACCGAGGAGCAGCGCCGCGTCGCCGAGGATACTATCGCCGACGTCGAGGCGTCACGGCTGTGGCCGGGCAAGGTTGTGACCGAGATTTCACCCGCCGGCGATTTCTGGGAGGCCGAGCCCGAGCACCAGGACTACCTGGAACGGCATCCGAACGGCTACACCTGCCATTTCGTCCGGCCCCAGTGGAAGTTGTCGGTCAGAACTCGGGCCTAAGGAGATTAACTATATGACCCGTCCGCCATCGTCGAAGCTCTTCCTTATACCTCTCGTGCTGCTTCTGTTCGGGACTCTCGGAATAGAAGCACGCGCTTCTGAGCTTATAGGTCATGTCTACGTGCAGACCAATGAAGCCCAGAACCGCATCATGCACTTCGGTCGCAACGCGGATGGGCAACTAAAGCTACTCGAGAGCATCCCTACCGGGGGCGCTGGGTCTGGCGTATTCAAGCCGATCAGCGGCCAAAAGAGTGCGCCCAACGCATTCGAGGGCGCTGGCAGCGTGATCCTGGCCGAATCCAACACTCTGCTGTTCACGACGAACGGCGGCGACAACAGCGTGACGAGCTTCCGGGTGAGTCCAGACGGCAAGCTGACACTGATCGATCGACAACCGACTGGCGAGCCCGTAATAGGGCGCAGCGGAACGGCGAAGTCGCTCGCCTACCGCTCCCAAAGTCGAACTCTATACGTGCTCCATGCCTTCGGCCCCAACCACCTCCGGTCATACACGGTTGCCGGGGACGGCAAGCTGAAGCTGCGCCCGGAGCGGGCTTCGGTAAATACCGCGACAAAGACCGATCGGGTGTCGACACAAGCTGTCCTGTCGCCCGACGGCCGGTTCCTGCTGGTCGATATTCTTTTCGACGCTCGTCCAGCCGTCAATCCGGACGGGTCGCCAAATCTGGTCGTGGCGAACGCCCCCGATCCAGACGGGCTCGTGATATTCCCGGTGCGCGACAACGGCGCACTCGGCGAGGCCTCCTTCGCCAATGCCGGCGGCGCGGGACCATTCTACATCGCCTTCCTCAACCGGAGCCGCGATACTTTCTTGAACGGTTTCGCGGTAGGAGACGGCGTGCTAGTGAGCCGCATTGATGGCGAGGGTCGGGTGACCGACGGTCCTTTGGCCCCGATCGATACCGCGCTCGGGAAGCCATCTGAGCTCTGCTGGCTGCAGGTGACATCTGACAACTCGCTGGTGCTCGCGACCAACTTCGGATACGGAACGGTCTCGACCTACCGGCTTGTAGACGGCCGATTGAGCCTTCTCCAGGACCCGGCCAACAAAGCGATACCGGGCGACGGTACCTTCCGCGCTGTGAACGGGCTCGTCAGCAGCGGACCCAGCGACAGCTGGCTGACTCCCGACGACCAGTACTTCTACCAGGTCTTTGGAAATGCCCAGGTGCTTGTCAGCTACGGCCTCGACAAGACGAGCGGCAGACTGACGGAGATTGGTCGAAACCCGATTCCCTACAACAGCACCCAGGGCCTCGCAGGATTCTAGAGACATCTACCGACGGAGCGCGGTCGATCATGCAAGATCCAGCTAATCCACTGTGATGCGTCTGGCAGACGCGCTCTCGGCCCTTGCCGCGCAAATCAGTCAATCGCAAGATACAGTGGCGCAGTTTTCCCTCGCGCACGGCTGGACGCTCGACCTCGTCGAGCTTAGCGATCTCCTCGTCGGTTTGGCCGCAAATGGAGTCAGTTGGCGTCGTCAAAAAGTTCGCGGGTGGCGTGCGCTCGTGGTTAAGCTTTCCTCGTTGTCTCGAAAAAGGAACCATGTGCGACGTTCCGCCTCGTCGATCCCGATTACGACCAGGCTAGCCGTGGCCACATCGCCATGCTCGTCGCAGACATTGCGGGTCTGCTGCATGCGCTGGGTGAGCGCTGGGTTATCTTCCTTCAGTTCGGCCAACACATCTTCGGGCGTGACGAAATCCGCATCAATTTCCTCGACATGTGTCGCTCTCGCGATGCGGGCGATCGGGCGGATCGTTGTGCCGCCGATCTTACGGGCTCTTTCCGCGATGTCTTCCATCATCGCGAAAATCTGCGCGGCCTGCTCATCAACAAGGAGGTGATAATCCCGGAAATGCGGCCCTGATATGTGCATGGAAGTTCTTGGTCTTGACGTAAAGCGCGAACACGTCTGCCAGAAGCACAGTGAGGGGGCCGGAATATTTTAGTGCATTGGAGCCGAGATTGCTCGGCGTGTCGAGCGGAGCCTCGCGGCGCTTTCTCGCGTCCTCTACACTCATTTTCATCCCTCCTTCAGGACTAATGCAGCCTTGTTGCACGCCGGGGCTCTGAACAAGCAATTTTTGAAATAAACTGCAAGTATGAAAGGAATCGATCCCATTGATCCCGCGGCATAGTCGGTTCCGCCCTCGATCACTATCTACTCGGGCCACTTCGGCTTGTGCCAGAGCTCCTTAGGTCCGCTTCAGATCGTCGACCAGCATCGCCGTGGCGTGGCGCGCAACCGCCTGGGTCGGGGCGTTGGTGTTGCCGCGGGTTATGTTGGGCATGATCGAGGCGTCGATTACCCGGAGGCCGTCGCCAGCAGCGATTAAGCGGTCGCACCGGCCGATTCGGATATGCCTGGCAGAGGACGGCCCCAACGAGCGCCTGGAAAGGAGTATCCGTGGAGGGTAGCCGGAAGGGCCCTTGGCGGCGCGCACGATCCTGATGGCGCGTCTCTCTTTTTGAGAGGTAACTTTCGATATTGATCTTGTTTGCACATGTGACCGTCCTCCACTTGCCCTGCGGATCGGCCGCGTTGATGCCATTCTACGTGCACGGAAATCGCATACGCACGGTCGTTCCCTTGTTCTCCGCGCTCTGGATATTAATCGTTCCATTGCAGCGTTCGACGAGGCGTTTGACTTGGGTGAGACCCAACCCTGTACCTGTGTCGATTTCCTTCGTCGTGAAGTAGGGCTCGAAGGCTCGTTCGAGCACGTCCGGGCTCATGCCGGTCCCATCGTCGGAAACCGATATCTCGACCCAGGGAGCGTCTATCTGCACGCAGACGTTCCGCGCGCTAATACTGATCGTCCCACCTTCGGGCATCGCGTCGCTTGCATTCTTGCAGAGATTGAGGAGTGCAAGATGGAGCTCCTCCGGATCAGCTTGGAACTGCCCGAGACCCGGGTCGATGTGCGTGTCGACAACAACGTCAGCGCGCAGCGTCTGGTCGACCAGATCACCGATGTCCACGATATGGTCATGGGAGACGGGCCGAGCTGTGCTGCAATACGGACGATCGCTGTCCAGCAGTTTGCGGCTGAGCGACGCGCCGCGCTGGATTGCGCGGCGGAGCCTTTCAACGATCACAGCGCGATCTTGCGCGTCAGTCTTTACATCAAGTAGCCGCAGGCCTCCATCGATAACTGCCAAGAGATTTGCGATGTCATGGACGAAGATCTTCGTGGTGTCTCGATCGATGTCCGCGGGCCCGCAGACCGGATTATCGATGGAAATGATTTTGCACAGGACGCCCGAGATCTCTCCATCTGCTCCTTGCAAAGGGATCTCCGCCCGCCCATTACGGACATTTTTAGATGTCGCCTCTGTCACGGCGGAGAGATCTATTGCGAACGCTCCGTCTCCGATAGGAACAGGGGCCGCATCTGGTAGCGAAAGAATAGCCCCCAATGCTGACTTCAACGTTTCTCGCAAGCTCACGACCGACATTCGCGCCTCCCTCAAGTTCTCGTCACAGCGCCGACATGCGACACCCGACGAGAACGACTTTGGACCGATTTGGAGACATCGGTCGCCATAAGTTCTATATCCCTGCGTTATCGCGGCCCCTCGCGAGGCGCGGATCCGACTTCGACACTAGAAGGGATCCTTACAATCACATCGACCTTAAAGGAACAGCCGCGCCCGATTAGACGCCGGACGAGCGCGGTATCCTCGAAATACAATAGCGATAGGTTAAAGGCGCACGCGAGCGCGGCGATAATGACGGTGAAGATGCTCGCCTCGGTGAAGTCAGATGCGTATGAGGTAAGCCCTGTGATCTTCAACGTTGATCTCAGTTGCTTGTGATGGTCATCAACAGGCCCGCGAGCTCTTCGGACGTGACTCTCTTGGGCATCTATGGCTGTCGGAGATGACCTAGGAACGCTATCCTCTAACCGGACTTCCTGTGGCGGCGCCACCGGGATATTGAGATGCGGGGTGATGGAAAATTGCGTTCCGTCCGCGTTTCAGGCGCGGCACTACATCCATTCCCATTGGGAATTGACTCTATGCCTACCAATGTCTCCCAACAAAATGATAGAGGGGACGAGCGCGTCGGATCGACCGGAAGCCGAAGCTTGGGGACCATGAGCGGTGAACGAGACCGAAGGGCAACCGCTTGCTCTGAAGACGAAATAGCTATGTTGGGCGACGCTATCGTCCATGTTGTCGACGACGACGAGCTCATGAGGCATGCGATCGACGATCTTCTGCGAACAGTCGGTTACACCGTGAAGCTCTACGGTCGTGCAGAGGATTTTCTTGCTGCCGATCTAGCTGATGTGCCTGGCTGCGTGATCATCGACGTCAGGATGCCGGGGCCCAGCGGGCTCGAACTGCAGGCGTCGCTCGCCCGGCGTAATAACCGTTTGCCAGTTATCCTGATGAGCGGCTATGGCGATATCCGCATGTCAGTTCAGGCGATGAAGGCAGGCGCTGTTGACTTCATCGAAAAGCCTTTTCGGGACCAGGAGATGTTGGAGGCAGTTGCCAACGCGATCCGAACTTGGAAGCCGCCATCGCCGGCGCCGGACCGGCTGTCGGAATTGCGCAAACGATACGAAAGCCTGACCGCACGTGAACGCGAGGTCATGGCGCTAGTGTGTGCGGGCCAAATGAATAAGCAAATCGCGGGCGCATTAGAGATCCAGGAGACGACCGTGAAATTTCATCGGAGCGCGGTCATGACGAAGATGATGGCCAGCAGCCTCGCGGAATTGACCCGGATGGCGGCACTTCTAGAAGGCGAGGAGTAGGTGCTCATCGAAACCTGTCCAAAAGGACAGGACTAACCTCAGCCGTGGGAGAGTAGGCGAGCGCGTCGAATAGGCGCAGTTTCGCTTCATGAACAAGAAAGTTCTCATCTGCGTCGTCGATGACGATGCCCTCCTCCGGGAGTCGTTGAATTACCTGCTGCGTGCTGCTGGCCACGAAGTAGCCTGCTTCGGGAGCGCGGAGTCCTTCCTCGATTCCGAGGAGAGCGAGCGCTGTGACTGCGTGGTCGCGGACATCGATATGCCGGGGCTGTCCGGTATCGATCTGGTCGAGCGCGTCGTCGAGATGTCGGATCCACCTAAAGTCATTCTCATTACCGGGCGCCCTGAAGAGTCGTGGCGCGAACGCGCGATGTACTCCGGAGCAGTCGGGTTTTTCAGAAAGCCAATCGAGGCGCAATCGCTGCTCGACATCGTTCAACGCAGTGTTGCGGCATGACGGACGTCCAGCCGGATCTCGTTGGCGAACGAAGTCCCCTGACGAGAGCCCACTTGACGGGCTAGCTGACGAAATAAGGAGCCGCCATGGAATTCCACCAAATTCGGTATTTCGTAGCCCTTGCCAAGTGCATGAACTTTACTCGGGCGGCCGAACAGTGCAACGTCTCCCAACCTGCGCTGACCAAGTCAATTCAGAAGCTGGAGTACGAACTTGGTGGCGCACTGGTTTTCCGTGAAAGGCACCTCAGCCAGTTAACAGACCTTGGAAAGCTAATGTTGCCCACGCTGGAGCGGACGCTGCTCGCCGTCGAGGAGGCTCGCGCCAATGCTAAGAAATTCAAGCGGAAGAAGGTCGCCACACTCCGGGTGGCCCTGACACCGATGATCTCGGCGTCGATCCTGGCGCAACCGATCGCCGCGCTCACGACCCAGCTACCGGGCCTCCAAGTCGATCTGGTCGATGCTGACTCCTCTAACGTCTTCGAAGGCTTACTGAGCGGCGACGTCAGCGCCGCTCTGGGTAGCAGCTGCATTGGGCCAACGCCCGAACGCATCGAGCGTTTCAGCTTATTCCGCGAGAGAGTCTTTGTCGCATGCGCCGAGGGGAGCCGGATGGCAGAGGAGGCCACCGTTAGCCTGAAGGATCTGCGGTCCGCAAAATGGCTTGAAGCGATTGACTGCGAGATCTACCGTGCGTTCCGCGAGCAGCTGTGCGAGGGGCAGGTCGCACAGCCCGGGCACCGCGCGCAAGGGCTGCAGCACCTGCAGCACCTAGTTAGCGCAAACCTTGGCGTTATGCTAACCCCGGAGCACGCGCCAGCACTGCCGGATGCTGTCGTCCGTCCTATCGCGGACTTCGACTTCAAACACACTGTTGAGCTCTTTGTTGTCGGGGGACGTCAATATTCGCCTGCGCTCGACGCTTTCATAAAGATTTGCAGGCAATTCGATTGGCAGACGCTGCTGACAAAGGCGCAGGCGCGGATCGCGCCAAACACAGGTCGGTTCACCGCCATGTCCCGATGTCAACGTGACCCGGAAGTCGTCCGCATCACCGCTTAGGGTAGAGCGACGCACGGCCTCTAGCGCTATAGCCTCGTCGCTATCGTTTCGATACGACTGCTCGTCATGCGGCCCGTTTCCCGACTTCCGTGCACTGGCGGAGTACGAATTCCCGCTCACATATTCGGATTGCGGCGTAGACGCGCTACGAGCCCCCTTAATTGTTCCAGCGACTAGCTCGGGGAATCCCGGCTTTCAAAAGTAGGAGAAAGCCGCCGCTTGCGTAGCCGCTTGTCATGGCGCCGGCTGTGGATGGTGCGCAAACGGCCTCAAAATGTGACGGAAAGACTGGGGTTCGCAAGCTACGAGATCGACCCAGATGGATATCAGGCGTTCCTGCAACTGGATCGGTTTAGAGAATAACGCAGGAGGTTCGGGTGGTCAGCCAACAACCGGCCTGGTGATGCGAACATACTGTCATCGATTCCATAACCAATGGGAAGTTGCAGTCCGCGGATGTCGATGGGAAATCGTTCCGGCTTACCTTGACCGATGGGTTGGCAAACTCACGGGACCCGAAGACTGGCTGGACGCGCAGTGAACACTGGTCGTCCTTTGAGTGATTGATTGTCCGGGTTTTGGGCGCACCTGGTCCCTTTGGCGGTATGCGTTGCCTGTCAACCGATGTGCGGAGTAACGATTCGATTAAGCGATACATAGAGAAACTACTCCATCAGCTGAGAGCCCGCGCATGCCCGCCAATCCCTTCGTTGATCTCAGGTGTTTCCTGACCGGAAACACCAACGATTATTTGCATCAAGGGGGCTGGCGCTACGTGATCTTGGCGCTGTTCTCGGTGCTCACGATTGCCGACCTTCGGGATGGCCGTGCGAAATTGACAGAACGATCCGACGCAACGCACCGGCCGTCATCTGGGTGTCTGGGCCCTCAGGGTCTCATCGCTGCATGTGGTTTCAGGGCATGTTATGGAAGCTGCCGCTGCCGGCGTCCGATGGTCTGCAATACTGGATCGAGCAGGAATCAACCAATGTGGCATTCGAGTTTCATCGTAGGTTCCTGAAGGATGCCGTGCGGCCTCACATGACGATCTGTGGGCCCATTGGTTTTCTGGCCGAGCTGGCGTTTGCGGGATCGATGATCTTCGGAGTTGCGCTGCGCTTTGCGGGCGCCCTGGCCGTCTCCTACACGGTACAGCTCTGGCTTGGCCTCTACGGCAACGCCTCCGATGGCCGTGGACCGATGATGAGTTAATCTCTTGAACGAACGAGATCGACAGTGAGAAACAATGGAATAGATGTCCTATGGAGAGACGGCGAACGCATATTCTGTCGAGAATGGCGAACAAACAGCAATGGCGAGCAAACCAGCGTTTTCACCGTTAGCAACTTGGCCGCGATCCCATCCGCTGACAGCCTGGCCCGTCTCTCTCATGAATATGAATTAAGAGATCGGCTTGACGCCGCATGGGCGCTTTGCCCTCTCTCGCTCGTCAATCGAAGTGGGCGCATTGCATTGCTCCTCGAGGACAATGGCGAGGAACCTCTCGAGGCTCTGCTCGGGACACCATTTGAGCTTGGCCGCTTCTTGCGGCTCGCCATCAAGTTGACTGAGGCGCTCGCTGGTGTTCATCAACAGGGGCTTGTCCATAGAGACCTGAAGCCCGTGCATATTTTCATTGCGCTCGGCGAGGAGCATGTCCGGTTGACCGGATTCGGAATCACGACACAGCTACAGCGCATGCGGCGTATGTCCGAACTGCCCGAATATGTCGCGGGCACTCTTGCCTACATGGCGCCGGAACAAACTGGCCGCATGAATCGTTCCGTTGATGCGCGTAGCGACTTGTACTCGCTCGGTGTGATCCTCTATCGCATGCTAATGGGTACGCTCCCATTTACCGCGTCAGAACCTGGCGAGTGGATTCACTGCCATATAGCGCGAACGCCAGTACCTCCAGAACAGGGACTAGCTGACATTCCGGCCCAAGTTTCGAATGTCATCATGAAGCTGCTCGCGAAACCCGCGGAGCATCGATACCAGACGGCAGTCGGTCTCGAACATGACCTACGGCGCTGTCTTGTGGAATTTGAAACGAATTACCAGGTCGTTTCGTTTCCGCTAGCAGAGCTAGATTTACCAGACCGTCTGCTCATCCCTGAGAAGTTATATGGCAGAGAGGAGCAAATCGGAACGCTTACGACGGCTTTTCATCGCGTCGTCCGGAGCGGCGCTCCCGAGCTAGTAGTAGTATCCGGGGGCTCCGGTATAGGCAAGTCTGCGATTGTTGGAGAACTACGTAAGGTCGTGATGTCAACGCATGCACAATTTGCATCAGGAAAGTTCGACGAGCGGAGGCGAGATATTCCGTACTCGACATTGGCACAGGCCTTCCAGGGGCTTGTACGCCAATTGCTCGGGAAAACCGAGAACGAGTTACGAGGATGGCGCAACGCTTTTCTGGAATCAATCGGACCAAACGGCAGGCTCATTACCGATCTCGTGCCTGAACTCGAGCACATTATCGGTGAGCAACCGGTAGTACCAGAACTCCCTCCTCAACAGGAAAAAGGTCGTTTTCAGCTTGTATTTCGTCGGTTCGTCGCGGTTTTTGCGAGACCGGAACATCCGCTAGTGCTTTTTCTCGACGATCTGCAATGGCTCGATGCTGCAACGCTGGACCTCATTGAGGATATGACAACGCGGCTAGACCCGCGTCATATGCTTTTAATCGGTGCCTTCCGCGAAAATGAGGTCGACGCGCTTCATCCGCTTTCACGGACGCTGAAATCAATGAGCGATGCAGGAACGGCAGTCACTGAGATTCGTGTCGATGCCCTTGAGCACCATCATCTAGCGCAGTTAATAGCGGATGCGCTGCACTGCGGTCTCGAACGCGCCGCATCGCTTGCGCGCCTAGTGCATACGAAGACTAATGGTAATCCATTCTTCGTGGGTCAGTTCTTGAATGCTCTGGTCGATCGCAACGCGATTGTTCCCGATCGCGCTTCGGGATGTTGGCATTGGGATGTCGAAAAGATTCAGGCGTCGCGGCACACGGAGAACGTCATTGAACTGCTGGCCGATAAAATCAAGCGTCTTCCGGACTCGTGCAAGGAGGCGCTACAGGAGCTTGCATGTCTGGGCAACACGGGAGATGTTCTGGTCATTTCCAGAATTCGACAGTCAACTGAAAAAGATGTGGATGCGGATCTATGGGAAGCATGCCAGCTGGAACTTATAGAACGCTTTCCGGATAAGTACCAGTTCGTCCACGATCGGATACAGGAGGCCGCGTACTCGCTCATACCCGAGCAAACACGCGCACAGAAGCACCTGCAAATAGGAAGACTTCTCGTTGCACATACTCCCGCGGCGCATCTCGAGAAAGCGATCTTCGACATAGTTGGGCAACTCAATCGGGCCAGTCATATCGTGACGGGCGAGGAACGCGAGCGACTGGCTAACCTTAATCTGATCGCCGCCCGGCGTGCCAAAGCATCGTCAGCTCACACTTCTGCACTTAAATACCTCATCGCGGGGGCCGCTCTATTAGAGGAGAATAGTCAGCTTCGTCTACGCGATTTGATATACGCACTCGAATTCGAGCGTGCAGAATGCGAATTTCTGACGGGTGAACTACTGGCCGCGGACGCGCGCCTCGAGAGGTTGAACATCCTTGCCGTCGGTACAAAAGAGCGCGCCGCCGTCACCTGCCTGAGGATGGATATTTGCACCGCAAATGGCCAGAGCGATTGTGCGATTGCTATCGCGCTGGACTTCCTGGCGCACGAAGGCATTCACTGGTCTGCCCATCCTGCGGACGAGGAGGTGCGCCGGGAGTACGACCAGATCCTGCATATTCTGAACAGCCGGCCTATTGATGAGATCCTCAGAGCCCCATCCATGGAGGATCCAACATCGCTGGCTGTCATGGAAGTATTAATCAAGGCGCAGACGCCTGCCATGTTCACGGACCTGAACCTCGCGTCACTAGCAGTCTGCAGGGCAGTAAGCATCAGTCTCGCGCATGGCAATAGCGATACGTCGTGTTTTGCCTATGTAATGTTCGCGCGCGTTGCCGGCCCACGTTACGGCCATTACGACGCGGGCTTCCGGCTTGGTCAAGTGGGATTCGACCTCATCGAACGGCAGGAAAACAGGCGATTCCGTGCGTCGACGATTTTGGTGTTTGTGTTCACCGGCCTCCGCTGGATCAAGCACGTTCGGTCGAGTAATGCCTTGATCCACCGCGGTTTCACGGATGCAAACAATATTGGAGACCTGCTGTATGCCTCGTACGCTCGGAACAACCTGAATTCGCATCTTCTCTTTGCCGGCGACCCATTGGACCATGCCGAGCGCGAAGCCGAGTGGGGACTCCATTTCGTGCGAAACGCCCGCTTTGGGCTGGTCGAACACATCATCGCGACTCAACTTGCATTGATCAAGGCGTTACGCAGGTCAGGTAAACAACCTGCTTCCCTCGGCTATGAGGACATGGACGAGCACCAGGTCGAGCAATACCTTTCGAACAGCCCTGCCTTGGCTATCGCTCAGTGCTGGTACTGGATTCGCAAATTGCAGCTGCGTTATCTCATCGGGGATTATACGGCCGCGATCGATGCGCTATCAAAAGCACGCACGCTGCTATGGACATCCCCGCTTTTTCTCGAGGAAGCGGACTTTCATTTTTATGCGGCGCTTGCGCTCTGCGCGTCCCTGACCGGTAAGCCGATCGAAGAACGGCAGCAGCTGTGCGAAACAATTGCTGCTCATCATCATCAGCTCGAGATCTGGGCGCGGAATGGATCGGAAAACTTCGAGGATCGGGCCGCGCTCGTCGGTGCGGAGATAGCGCGCCTCGAGGGACGAGACCTCGACGCGGAACGCCTTTTCGAAAAGGCGATTCGCGCCGCGCAGTTGAACGGCTTTCCGCACAACGAGGGCCTTGCCAGCGAACTCGCTGCGCGCTTTTACACTGACCGCGGCGTGGAGATTGTCTCACACGCCTATCTGCGCAACGCCCGCTGCTGCTACCTTCGTTGGGGTGCCAACATCAAGGTCCGGCAGCTCGAGGAGTCGCATCCGCATCTAGTTGCACACGAAACCATCACCTCACTCGACACTACTTTCGGCGCGACTGTCGAAAGTCTGGATCTCGGCACTGTGCTTAAGATGTCAAAAGCGCTATCAGTCGAAATGGACTTTGAGAAATTGATCGACACGATCATGCGAATGGCGATGGAGCATACCGGTGCTGCACGTGGTCTGCTGATGCTTTGGCGAAAGACGGGTTTAAATGTCCAGGCCGAAGCCGTCACCTCGAGCGACTCGGTCACGGTGAGGCTCTGTGATGAGCCCATAAACGATACGACCTTGCCCGAATCGGTTCTCAACTACGTTGCGCGCACAAGGCGCAATGTTTTACTCGACGATGCTGTGTCGGACGTTTCGTTTTCCGCCGACCCTTATATTAACGCGCACCAAGCACTCTCGGTGTTGTGCCTTCCGCTGGTCAACCAAGCCAATCTGATCGGAGCCATATACCTCGAAAATCACCTGGGCCCGGGAATCTTCGCATTTAGCCGGATTCCCGTGCTTAAGCTGCTTGCATCGCAGGCGGCGATCACGCTGGAGAACGCCCGGTTGTACCGCGATTTGTTCGAACGCGAAAGCAGGATCCGGCGTCTCGTGGACGCCAATATCATCGGAATTTTCATTTACGGAAGCCAAGGCACCATCACTGAAGCCAATGACGCATTTCTTCAGATCGTCGGATGCGACCGCGATGACTTTCAGTTCGGCGAAGTGCGGTGGACAGATCTGACTCCTCCGGATTGGGCCGAACGTGACGAGCAGATTTGGGATTCCAAGCTGAAACGCGACGGAACGTTACCTCCATTCGAGAAGGAGCTTTTTCGCAAAGACGGCCGCCGTGTCCCGGTATTGCTGGGCATCGCCAACTTCGAAGGGAGTATGGACGAAGGTGTTGCCTTCGTGCTGGACCTGACTGAGCAAAAGCGCGCTGAAGCTGAAGCCAGCGAAAGCGAGTCGCGATACCGGGAAGTGCAATCGGCGCTTGCCCATGCAAACCGGCTGACGACCATGGGGCAACTCCTGGCGATGATCAGTCACGAGGTGAAGCAGCCTCTCGCCGCGACTATCACACTTGCGGACGCGGGGCAGCGCTTTTTGGGTGGCGCCGATCCGAAAGTCGACGAGGCACGTCAGGTATTCTCCCGTATCCGACAGGGCGGAATTCGGGCGAACGATGTCCTTGATCGCATTCGCAGTCTGGTCAAAAAAGCACCGCAGCAAAAGGAGACACTTGATATTAATACGGCAATTCACGATGTCGTCGCCCTTTCTCGGGCGGAAGCGAGTCGCAAGGGCGTTATTATGCAGACGCAACTCTGCGAGACGCTACCCCTCGTTGAAGGAGATCAGGTTCAACTGCAACAGGTCGTGCTAAACCTCGTATTCAATGCAATCGAGGCGATGAGCGAAAATTATGACGGTCCGAGGGATTTGGTCATTAGTACCAGTCGGCGCGACGATGAAAGTGTTACCGTTTCTGTGAGCGATACGGGCCCCGGTGTCACCCAAGCGGACATTGAGCGGATCTTTGAGCCGTTCTACACGACAAAAACATCGGGCATGGGAATGGGTCTGTCAATTTGCCGTTCAATCGTGGAAGCGCACGGGGGAATGTTGCGCGCATTCCCTAATGCGCGACGAGGCGTAACTTTTGAAGCTTCCATACCCACGAAGAAGGGCGTGTCCCCGGTGATGGTGTAGCTCGGTAGAGCAAAGCCGTCCGCACGCGCGCCCTCCCATGGAGCCTAGCGGGGGGTGGCTTTCCGGTGGTCACCGGCAGTTCGCCGGTAGGGTCAGGTTGCTGACACAAACCTGATTCGAGGAACCGATGACCGATGAGATGATGAACCCCCGCACGCTCGTGGAGAAGATCCCTGATGCGGAGCTGCTGCGCGAGATGATCGGCTTTGCTGCCCAGCGCAATGTGGGATCGCGCGGGGCGCTCCCACTGTCGATGATCGGGTGGATCTAGCGAGGTGCTCGAGCTCACCGGGATTGCGACCGTCTGTTGCCGAGCGCCGCTCGCCCTTTTTGGCTCTCCCTTGGTATGTCGTGCTCGCCCGCGAGGGATGCTCCGCTCTTCGCGTGCGTGTTGCGCGCGCCGTTCCCTGCGGGTGCTCGCGACATTGTCTTTTCAGGTCGGAAGGTCCCTTCTCCCCTTCGTCTTGTTCTTGTTCCGTATGAAGCTGACCTCCAGCTCTTCGCCGTTCACACGGACGAGTTGACATCGCCGATAGGCGAACCCGGTAGACGAAAGCGGAAGAAAGAATTCACTCAGTGTGAGGCCTTCAACGACGTTGAATTTGGAGTCTCGCATCGCGCTGTGAAAGATCTTTAAGGCTACCTGCGACGCCAGGTGCCGTCGATAGCCATCATGTTTACCGGTAGCGGGTACTCGAAAATGACCCGTCGGCCTTGTTGTTCCTTTTTCTCCAGCCATGGATGGTCCGAAACAGATCTTCTCTGTACTTCACCCGATTCCGCGCGTTCGCTATTCCTCGTCATCATCACTCGACCGCGCGATCGCGCGCTGCATCAACCGTGGCGCTTGATCCCGCGTAATACGAGATGGCGCTCGTTCGGAACGATCGCGACCGATCCTTGACTGCAGTTCCCTTATATCGCAAAAGACGTCGGCCTGCCGTCGCAACTCATCGGCGATCATTGACGGTTGAGTAGCGAGACTGGATACGACGGTAACACGGACGCCGTGACGCTGCACCGCCTCTACCAGCGGACGAAAGTCACCGTTTCCCGAGCATAACACCATTTCGTCGATGCGATCTGCGAGCTCCATCGCGTCAACCGCAATTTCAAGGTCGATGTTGCTTTTGACCTTGCGACGGCCGCTCGCGTCTACGAATTCCTTCGTGGCCTTCGTCACCACGGTAAATCCGTTGTAGTTCAGCCAGTCGAGCAGCGGGCGCACCGACGAGTATTCCTGGCTCTCAATGATCGCGGTGTAATAGCACACGCGCTCAAGCGTCCCCCAGCTTTCGAATTCCTTAAGCAGGCACTTGTAGTCGATATCGAAGTCAAGCGCTTTTGCGGTTGAGTGAAGATTGGAACCGTCAATGAACACCGCGATCTTGCTGGAGCTGGAAGCCATTAAGATGTGATCTGCGTTCATTCATGTGAGCCTGGAAGGTGCCCGCGGTTGATGGGACGAAACACCGAGCCAGTTGATCTAACATCATCAGGAGAAAGTTGTCGTCAGGCGGTGAATCAAATGCGAAAACCTCTCTCATCTTTTTTAGTACGAAAACGTACACTTGGATGTCCGATTATTCGGAAGGTATCGGGACGTCCAATCTGATGTATGAGGTCCGCAACAGAGTACTGCGTCTGCTTCCACCTGATGTACTCAAGAGCGTTCTTTTGCTAGCTAAGGAGGTGCCGCTGGCAAAACGCCAAGTTCTTCATCGCTACGGCGTTCGCATGCAGCACGTCTATTTGATAGAGACTAGCCCAGTGTCGGTCGGTGCGAAGGTGGGGCCGCAAGAGTTCGTCGAGGTGTGGTTGATCGGCTCGGAAGGGCTCGCCAGAATACATTGAGTAGGTGGGAGAGGTTTCGGATCACCCAGGCCGGAATTACCGCTGCGGCGGTGATGTGAGTTGAACCACAGGGTAAACAGCGAACTCACCAGCGCTATCTGTATGGTTTCGGGGAGTGATGGGGGCGGATGATTGGCAGTCCGCGCTCCGTCAAATGGATGAAGCGTGCGGCCGACATGCTCGCTGTGAGAATATTTTCAGTTAAGTAGATCGCGCCGTCGATTATGGGAGCTGCAGCAGCTTTCTCTCCGCGCCTTTCGTCAAGTGCATGGACAGGTCGCGGGAGAATCTGGGCGTGATGGACAGAACTCTGATTGAAGATGCGCGAGGTGGCAACAGCAGCCGCAGCAGGCAAAACCGCCGCGATGCGATCACATCTGAATTGAGATCGATGATAAATGGTTATCGGATAGATAATCACAGGGCATTTCCCTTTATCCAGCGGCGGCGACACCCTCAAACTTGTTCGCAGAGGCGCGCCATTGCTCACGCCGCCACTCCGACTCGAAGAAGGTCCACAATCAGGAGGCCATAAATGCCAGTAAAGCAGCCGGTTCTCACGCCGCCCGGGGGCGGCAAGACGGTGAAGTTCAGTGCGGGTTCGAGCATCGAGGTGAAAGTGGAGAGCAGCCAGTCCGGAGGCGAATATGGCACTGTCCTGTGGACGCTGCGGGCCGGTGAGGAGCCGCCGCTGCACACCCACACGCGCGAGGACGAGCTGCTCTACGTGGTGCAGGGGAAGCTAATCGCGCGGGTCGGCGATGCCCGCGTCGAGGTGGGGCCGGGCGCCTACGCGGCTCTTCCCCGCGATGTGCCGCATACGGTCGAGGTGGTCGGCGATCAGGCGATCCTGCTGGTCAGCTTCGTGCCGGGTGGGCTGGAGCGCTTCTTGGTCCCCCGGGACGGCGAGAAGCCGGATCCGGCCGCTTTCGGCCTGGCGTTCCCCTAGTGGCGTGGACCGGGACGCGCGGCGTTCGCGATCGAGCGCCTGCGCGGGCCCGGACGCCGGCCGCTCCCGACCGCGCCAGATGATTGATTGCACGCGCTCGCCGATCGGCGGTATCGCACCGCCGTACAGCGGCGTGTCGCGTGATCTGCGGCTAATTTCACGTGGCAGCACCGGCATGAACTGGAGGTGGAGGTCCAGACGATGCTGTCATGCGAGCCCGAGCGCATTATCTTCGCGCACGCCCGTTGGCACGACGCAAACGGCGCCGCTGAGCTGCGCAACGCACTTAGGTGGCTTTTGAGGAGTCACAGTGAACGTATGCGCCAGGTTCTCTCGTCGGATGCTGGACGCATTCCACGATTTCGAGCTATGCGAACGACGACAGGCCGACGCACGGCGGGACTCACGGATTGGTCTTTAGGCTCTTCGCAAAATGTTCAACGAACGCGCGCGCCGCGAGTTTCGCTCCGCGTCCGGCCGGGAATATGGCGTTTACGTCGGCGGCGCCCATGTTCCAATCCTTGAGGATCTGCACTAACGCACCCGACTTGAGTTCGGCGCGACAGCCCCAGAGACTGCAGGCCACGATCCCGATTCCGGCGACGCCGCCAGCCACTGCCGCTTCGTTGATGTTCCCCGACAGAGGAGCTTCTACCTTTATGGAAACGGTTCTCCCGTTCTTCTCGAAGCAACAGACGCCATTCGAGCCCGGGACACCAATCAACACGGGATGTCCTGACAGATCGTTCGGCGTTTTCGGGTAGCCAGCCCGTTTCAGGTAGGCCGGCGAGGCGGCGATGAGCAGAGGATTTGATCCTACCCGTCTTAGAGTCGCGGAGGAATCCTCCAACTTTCCGGACCGGATCGCGACGTCGATCGCGCTCCTGATAAGGTCTTGGCGACCGTCGTCCATCGCCAAATCGATCCGCAGCGCAGGGTGCTTCGAAATGAAGGCGGGAAGTCGCGGTATGACCTCCCGGATCGCCATGCTAGGCGACAACCCTATCCGGAGCACGCCGCGAAGTACGCCCTTGCCGTGAATGGCTTGTGTTGCTTCTTCCAGAATGGCAAGCGCGGGCTCGACCTTCGCGAGGTAGTCCGCCCCGGCTTCGGTGAGCACAACGGCCCTTGTCGATCTCGCGAAGAGGGCCGCGCCTACCTCGCGTTCGAGCGACGCGATGTGTCGGGACGCCGAAGGTTGCGAAAGTCCGAGATCCTTGCCGGCACGCGAGAAGCTACCGGTATGTGCGACACGGACGAAGAGTGTTAGAGCAAGGAGGCGATCAGTCATCTCGTCTTTGCGCAGAGATTGGTCGTGTTCGAGCTTGGTCCCGGTTCCAACTTATGCGAAAACCGAATGAGTGGCGAGCCTCACAAGGCGGTGAGCTTCACGCCTCCCGGTGTTTAGCCCGACGAGGCGATCAGGGCTAGGGCGGCCGAAACGTACGGCGTGCGGCCTACGCACGGTGGCGAAACGGCTGAAGCCGCCCCAATCCTTGGAGCGGAAAAGACCCCAGTTCTCTCCGGGCGCAGGGTTAAGAGCTGCGGACGCGTCAGTAGCCACTGGTCATGGCGCGCTATTCCGAACCGGTCGTGCTTGCTTTGAAGCTTTGAGAGCAGCGAAGAATTTGCCGATGATTGGTAGTCGGAGTCCAAGCCTATTGAAAGAGCACGATGGCGACTAATGACAACAGCACAACCGATTCCGAAGTCAATAGTCTGGCCCTCACCTTACGTAATGTCGGGCTGAATCATTGCCGCGATCCCGCATTTTATGTCGGGCGCAAGTGTAGCCTGTGCGGCGTCAACTTGGAGATCTGCCCAGCGCATGTTTTTGTAGTTGAAGCCGGCGGGTAGTGTGGGCTTCACCACCATGAAGTAGGGCGATAGATCGAAGTCGCGCGGCGCATATAGAGACGAATGACGGATCTCGGCGATCTCGCACCGCCCGGACTTGTTCTCCAGGTGCGTGATGTTGGGCAGGATCGGGTAACGCACGGAGTCGAATGCCTGCGCAATCAGAGACGAACAGATGATCCGACGCGAATCGCCGGAGCCGAGCGCGATGGTTCGTTGACGCCAACGTTGCGTGAATGGACAAGGGAATAGATAGCGCATGAGGTCGATGACGTTTTTGAAATCGTAGCCGAGACCTATCCGTTCGAATGCGTAACGGCAGACCTGTTCGCGGTCCGCATCGCTTAGGCCGACTGGCCGGCATATGCGGGTTTGGCAATGCAAATACTTCGACAGAGGGGCCGAAACGACACCTTCGTCGATATTGGCTTCAATCAGGACGTGCGGCTCGCCGCCATTTGTGGCGCCCGATATCGGTCCGACGTACAACGCCGAATGCGACCATGTCGACTGAGTGATATATTTGATGCTGCTGGAAAGACGACCTTTGCCCTCGACCAGCAGGACGTCACCGGGTTGAAGAGTGTGGCGTAGGGCAGTCGTTGCATCGTCCGAGGTGAGGGGCTCACATCGATTGGCCGGCTTCTGCAGCCGGGCGATCAAACGTTCGACGTTGTCGAACATCCAGCCCATCACTCTTTCCTTTCCTTTCGGCCCATCCCGTACGGGAGTTCCAGACGACTGTTCCCTCTTATCCAACCCTATTCAGGAAAGTTGGACCGGACCATTACACTGAGGTCGATCTGCGCACTGCATTCGTCTGAAACGACCATACCAAAGGATACGATTGACCACCCGGGCCGCTCCCAGTGATGGGAAAGCCGCATTGGTCCGGCGGCTGCTATCGACGGTGCTCTTCATCGAGAGCCAGTGCGAGATCGCGGGGGGTAGCGAGGTGAGCAATGAGGGCACTCAACGCCTCCATTGACTTTGCACTGGGGCTAATTTCGAGTTTTGACCTTCGCGTCGTTTCACCTACGTGCAAGGGTCAGGTCGCTTCGGTGGACAGCAATTGGCAGGCCGGACCGCCTGGGTCCGTCGAGAATGACCCAAGAACCAGTGCGCATGACCGCGGAAGGCTGAAACTGTTCAAACAGGCGTTCGCCTTCCTCAAACCGGAAGCATGTTGATCACTGTACCAAGAACAAAGCACAGCGACCCGATAAGATAAAGCCAGTTCGCTAAATTGCCCATGCGATATCCCGTCGATTGGCCGGCTGGGGTTCTGCAGCTTTGTTCATTTCAGCATCTCTCCTCAGGAGAACGCAGGGAAGTTTATCCATATGGCGGACACGTCGGCGTATCGGTCCAGGACGCCGTCGCAAAAGCGCCGAGGTGTGGTGCGGGAAGCTTGAAGTGTAATATCGGTAGCGCTCTGCTCCATGATATGAATCATAGAATGGATTGGCCCAACTCGAACTATCGGCGAGATAGCCTCAGCAGGAAGCATCGGGATGACCCCGATGCGCCCAATAGCGCACGTCCGTTGTCACGGCCGGTGCCGCCACCTTGATCGAACCGGTGTTAATCGGTGCAGCAGACGATTTAGCGGAGGTCTGCGGCAGTGCGAGAGGAATAGCAATTGCCACGCTTCCCACTTAAATCTTCATGGCGGCCCCTATTCGTGTTGATACTGACTGTCCACCACCGACGAGAATGACCGTTTAGCGCTGCCGAGGGAAATCACGTCCCGCTATAGAGTCGATAAACGATCGTTATTGCCGCCGCGATCCGCAGGTGCCATAGCCGAGAACTCAACTGACGCCAACTGCAGAGACTCCGTTGCCGCCGTGGACCACTCGATGTTGCGCGTGCCGATGCATCGACCTTGACCATCTTGATCATGACGCCGCTGCTACGGTCGACTTGTCGTGCACCATCCTCGCACACTCAGGTCCGGTAGCGGCACAATCCACGTCCCCCGTCCGTCACCAAGTCCGAGCAGCTGATCCGCGAACGTTACGTCGCCTTCCGTCTCATTTTTTTTGGTACGAAAACGTACAGTCGGATAGCTCCGTTTCTCAGAAAGTATTAGGACGTTGAATCTGATGTATGAAGTGCGCAACAGATTACTACGTCTGCTCCCACCTGATGAACTCGAGCACGTTCTGTTGCTCTCTGAAGAGGTGCCGCTTACGAAGCGGCAAGTTCTTCATCGCTACGGCGTTCGCATGCAACACGTCTATTTCATTGAGAGTGGTCTTGTGTCGGTCGGTGCCAAGGTGGGGCCGCAAGAGTTCGTTGAGGTGTGGTTGATCGGTTCAGAAGGGCTAGCGGGAATACATCTCGCGTTGACGGCAAAAACGCAGCCGATGCACCGTCGAATTGTGCAGGTCGCCGGCGAGGCTAATCGACTCACGGTGGATCGATTTCAGGAGGCGATTGCTCGGCTGCCGAATTTCCGCAGCGTGGTGCATGCCTATATCGCTTCCGTGCTTATTCAGATCGCCCAATCAGGGGCATGTAATACGTCCCATCAACTACAGCAGCGCCTTGCGCGATGGCTCCTGCTCGCTCGCAATGCCTTGGGATCTGACGAGATCCCTCTCACACACCAAGTGCTTGCTCAGCTTCTCGGAGTGCGTCGTGCTGGCGTTACGGACTGCCTTCTTCAACTCAGGAGGGATGGGCTTATCGAAATGATGCGTGGCTGCCTCGTCGTCCGCGACGCTTTTCGGCTGGCGCAGATCTCCTGCCATTGCTGGAGCTTGATCGAGCGCGAGTACGAGCGGCAACTACTGAATATTGGCACTCCGAACAGCAAATCGTTGGTGCATGGGAACCGATAGTTATCTGCGATGCCACGCCAGAAATGGCTGGTTGCCAAGGTTTGTTGCAGTTGGCCCCCCAACTCGCCGATCTGCTTGTTCAAGCGAATCCGTCACAATTGGCCTCGAGGACCCGTCATTAACTTCGCATGCGGAGACGAGACGAGTTAGGTATCCTTCAGTTTCTCCAACATTCGTTAGGGCTGGTAGACGAGACGCGCATTTGTGTCCCTTTTGCAGGACTACGCTGTCCGAAGTGGCAAGGCAGGCGCACGACCCGGCGGTACCTGACCGCACGGGAATTAGGAGCACGGGAATGGAAGAACAAGAAGCTTTGCGTGTGATGCGGGTTCTCATCGACCATGGGTGCGGACCGGATATCGATATCACAGACGCTATGGCACAGTCGTGGCTCACAGAGGCAGGTCTCAATGATTACGAATCCGAGCGCGGAATTGGGTTTGCCGGCGATCACAGATGGATAGTTCTGAGTGGGTGGGGGAGATTTCGGATCACCCAGGCCGGACTTAGCGCAGCTATGGGATCCAAAATCGGTGCGAAGTCAAAGCAGAAGTCGATCTAATGTGTCTAATCAGGGTAGCTTGCGCGTGTCTCCCAATCCGCGTAGTGCACCCGCGAAGCAACATCTCGATGAACCGGTCGTGGAATGCTGTCAAAGTCTACAACTGAAGGCTGCCAGCGGAGCTGCGCCTCAGAAGAAGGGTCAATAATTTGAAACGGATTAACCGACATCTGTCGGCCAGCGCATAGTAGCTGCCCAATCTCGCAGACCTGTGCAGCATGTCGCGCGCCTCAGTCGCGCGGCAACTCAAGTGAAATCATGGAGGCTCGTTGGACGCTTTATTGACCGAGATCCGGGCACCCGCCGCAAACGGATGAGCGGAGGGATAGCGTTGCGTGCTGCTCCATCTAGGAACCCCACGAGAGTCTTTGGTCTTCAGAAGTGCACCATCGCTCGTCAGCAACTCCAGATGCGCTACGACAAGCTCCTGCCGCGTCATTGACCTCCGGTGAGATAGCTCCTCTTAAACGTTGCCACAAAACGAACTGGGGCGGGTCCTGTATTTTCGAGGTGCTGACCCATTGCGACGGAGATGCCGCGATCCCCCCTCGACTTTGATGGGGAGTTCAACTGCTGTGCCGCCGATACAATACCGAAGGCGTCACAACTGACTCCTCAGGCGCGTTAAAAACTGAAGTCGTGAGCAGGATAGCGGCGGCGAGGAGCCAGTAGTACTGGGCATCTAGCTGAGCGAATTTAAAGGCAAACGGCACGATAGCAAATACAACGCCGACTGCACGATCGACCCAAAGGTGCAGCCAATAAGGAATGATGCGGACCAACCCGGTGGGATGGTCGGTCATGGCGGCCAAGAGCAGCGCGGCGACACCGACAACAACCGAAAGCCACATTGCGAACGGTCCACTCTGGCCCAGCTTCAGCACGAACGGCGCCGCGACTAGGACGAACGCGACGGGATAGTCTATCAGATATGCGTGGAAAGACTTGGTGATGAAGCGAAATGACATCGGTGACTCCTGCGCGATTGCTGGGGCCGGCCCTTGCGACGAGGAGATTGCCCCCATCCAAGAGGACGATGGGACCTCCCCATGGCGGCGGGCACTGTGCACAACGGTCGCGAGTCCGGTTAGACGCACCGAAAGGTATGCCGGAACGCCAAACATTAGAAATGACGGATCGTTATCGTTTCCATTCCACTCGCGCCTCGCCATGGGCCAGCGAAATGGCGATTGGTCTTGCTCGCCTTTGCTCGTGTCAAAAGTACCAGCTGATGCGCTTATCCGTTCCTTCAGGAGCGGACTACCTTGGCAGGATCGAGTGTCGGGTCGAACAAAAGGGAATTATGGACCTGGATCGGAGATTTCAGATGTTCGGACGTAAGCAAGCGAGCCGGCTCGACGAGTGGCTGGTTTGGGCAAGCGGCACAAGCCCGCAGCGCTCTCGACGCTATGGAGGCGGCCCGACCTTATCGATTGTTTCGCGGTCGCTCTAAGCTTTTAGCATTTAGGAAGCGCAACGTCCCGCGGCGCTCCGAGCGGGTCCTTCCGAGCCAGCTGCGGCTGAATCAAACAGCGGCGCTTGAGACGAGTGATGCGGCGTCGCGCCGATCGTAACGCACGGTCGGCGTACACATTCCGACGATCTCCTCGCCAACTGTTGGATGCACCGCCATGACCGACATGAAGTCTTTCATGGTTGCTCCGCTGCCTATGGCGATCGCGAGCACCTGGATCAACTCGCTGGCCTCGTGAGCGAAGATATGGATCCCGAGGATCCGGTCAGACTCGCTATCCACCACGACCTTCAGAAGAGAGGCCTCGCAATCCCCCGTTACGGCCGCCTTCAGCGGGCGGAAGCGGACCTTGTAGACGTCGACTGCGAGGTACTGAGCTCTGGCTTCCAACTCCGTCAGACCAACAGTGCCGATCTCCGGGCTGGAGAAGACCGCGGTTGGTATATTGGAGTAGTCGACCTGCCAAGCCTTTTTGCCGAACACCGTGTCGGCGAACGCTTGGCCTTCGCGGATAGCGACGGGCGTTAAGTTGAATTGGTTCGACACATCGCCCACAGCGTAGATATTATCGATGTTCGTGCGCGAGTTAGCGTCTACGATGATTCCGCCGTCTGCCGCAGTCTTGACCCCGGCGCGGTCGAGTCCGAGCGAATTCGTGTTCGGAGCGCGCCCGAAGGCGAGCAGTACCTGGTCGGCGACCAGCCTCCCGCCCCTTTCGGTCGTAACGTCTATCCTTCCTGCGTCGTCGCCACCGCCAACGTCCCCGTCACGTCTCTTGAGGCGGCAGATGCTGTCACAAAACATCAGCTTAATGCCACGATTCGTGTAGGACCCGGCTATCGCTTGGCGCACATCCTCGTCAAAGCCGCGCAGGACATTGCTTCCGCGGCAGACGACGGTGACGTCACTTCCCAACGCGGCGAACAGACCGGCGAACTCCATTGCAATGTATCCGGCGCCCCCAACGACAAGCTTCCTGGGGAATGTCTTCATGTCGAAGACGTCATCCGAGGTGATACCGAGCTCAATGCCCTCGAAGGGAGGCAGTGCGGGGCGTGCGCCTGTTGCGATCAAAATCGTGCGCGCCCGCACGCGGCGGCCGTCCTGGAGGAGGCGCACCGTATGCGCGTCGTCGAGCGCAGCGCGAGACCTCACGACGCCGACGCCTGCACGTTCTTGGCCGGCGCCATACAGCCCTTCCAGACGTGCAATCTCGCGGTCCTTCGCCGCCACGAGCGACGGCCAGTCGAAGCGAGGAACCGGTAAGTGCCAACCGAATTGTGTAGCCTCGTCGAATGTGCTGCGGAAGCGGCCCGCGTAGACAAACAGCTTCTTCGGCACGCAGCCGCGGATAACGCACGTCCCTCCCAGCCGGTACTCCTCGGCGAGCATCACCTTCGCGCCATACCCGGCTGCAACGCGCGCGGCCCGTACGCCTCCTGAACCGCCGCCGATGACGAACAGGTCGACGTCGAATTCCGGGTCGCGGGGAGGCTCTGAAGCGTCGGTCGCCGGCGTCGACCCGTCTCGTGGACCCTGCAATCCATTTGTATTATTCAAGCCAGCTATCCAGTCCATTCTGTGAGGCCGGTCGAGATGCGTGCGCTGATCGCACGCGCGTTAGCAAATGTCCCGTTAGACGGCAGCTACTCTGGAGCCGAATGGCCCTGAGTTCTACCGCACGCGCTGTTACTTCGGACTCGCGGCGTCGCGTTTTGGATTCAGTATCGGCGTCGAGCAGATCTTACGTTACCCGATTGGGCAGACAGAGGCCCGGCAAGCGCGGTCCGACGGCTAACGTGTGTGGCCACAGGGCTTCTGCTTTGTCCAGTCGATCCGGTCGCCCGAATTTCGCGAGCTGACGTTGCTCTCAAGCCCTTCTAGTCACCTCGAACAGGAACCATGTACGACGTTCCGCCTCGTCGATCCAGTTCTCGATCAGGCTAGCTGAAGCTGCATCGCCATGTTCGTCGCAGATATTACGTGTCTGGCGCAGGCGCTGGCTGAGCGCGAGGTTGTCTTCTTTCAGCTCGGCTAGCATGCCGTCAGGTGTGACGAAATCGGCGTCATTGTCCTTGATATGTTTCACTCTGGCGATGTGGCCGATCGAGCGAATTGTTGTGCCCCCGATCTTTCGGGCGCGTTCTGCGATGTCGTCCGTCATCGCGAAAATCTGCGCCGCCTGCTCATCAAGAAGAAGGTGGTAGTCCCTGAAGTGCGGACCTGAAATGTGCCAGTGGAAGTTCTTGGTCTTGACGTAAAGCGCGAACACATCTGCCAGAAGCACGGAGAGGGCGGCAGAAATATCTGTGGTGGCATTGGATCCGAGATTGCTCGGAGTGTGGAGTGGTGCCTCACGGCGCTTTCTCGTGTCCTCTAAACTCATTGTGGTCTCTCCTTCAAGGTGCTGCTGTGTTGTTGTTCGTCGGGGATGGCTCTGAATAAGAAAGCTTCGCGAGTAGAGACTGCCCAGTGCAGACGGCGCTTTGACGTTGGCCCGATGTGGTCGGTTCCGCCCAATGACTATCTACGTCTGCCTACGTCGGCCTGCGCCGGAGTTCCTCAAGACTGTTTGAGATCCTCGACCAGCATCGCCGCGGCATGGCGCGCGAGTGCCTGGGTTGGGGCGTTGGTATTGCCGCTAGTGATGTTCGGCATGATCGAGGCGTCGATTACCCGGAGGCCGTCGACCCCTCGGACCCTGAGCCTCGCGTCAACCACTGCTCGCGCATCCTGCCCCATCCGGCACGTGCCAACCGGGTGAAACATCGTCGTCACTGCACCCTTCACCCATTCGCCGATCTCTGCATCGGATTGGATGTGCGGGCCGGGATCGATCTCCTCCTCGATCACCGGCGCCAACGACTCCTGCGCCATAACCTCGCGGATCGCGCGTACCGATTCCACTGCGGCCCTCAGGTCTTCCTCCTCGCCCATGAAGTTCGGATTGATGAGGGGCATCGACGTCGGGTGGCTGTCGGCCAACCGCACCCAGCCACGGCTCTTGGGCTGAAGCACCACGAGTTCGAAAGTGATGCCGGAACGGTCTCCCGTCGGGCTGACACCGCCAGTTGCGACGATGGGCACGTGATAGCATTGGATCGTAGGTTCGGCAGTAAAGTCCGACGGATTCCAGTGGGAAACCGTCTCGATGCCATTGCCCGCCGCCGGGCCATCCTTGGTGACGAAATAGCGCAGGCCCGCCTTGCTACCTAGGCCATGTGCGGCCGCTTGGTAACCCAGATCGCCCTTTACATAGGCGCGGACCGGCACGATCGCATGGTCCTGGAGATTTTCGCCCACCTCCGGAGAATCGACGATAACGGCGACGCCGTGCTGGCGAAGCTGCTCCGGTGGCCCGATGCCCGAGTGCATGAGGATCTTCGGGCTATGGACCGAACCGGCCGACAGCACAACTTCGCCGGCCATGATCATCTCGTCATCCACGAGCTCGACGCCGACGACTCGATTAATCTCGACGAGGACGCGAACAACGGTCTTGCCGGTCAGAAGAGTGACGCGGCCCGAAGCGAGGTGCCGACGGAGATAAGCGTCGACTGCGCTGCACCGCCGCTGGTGCCCGACCGTTGACTGCACCGGCGAGACGCCGATCTGGCTCTCGCCGTTATAGTCGGGGTTATAGGGAAGCCCATATTCCTGGAAGGCTTTGAGGCAGTATTGGTTCAGCTCGTTGATGCCCTTGGGCTGCTGGATCGACAGACCACCATTGATGCCGTGATATTCGTCGTGGAACGTGTCGTTGTGTTCCTGCGCCATGAAGACGGGAAGCAGATCTTCGTACGACCATTTGCCGGTATCGTCGACCGCGGCCTGCCACGCGGCGAAGTCGCGCTTCTGGCCTCGGACATAGGCCATCGCGTTGATCGAGGAACCACCGCCGAGGACCTTGCCTGAGCGATATGCTCGCTTGGTGCCGTGCTGGGGCACTGTCTCGTATTTCCAGACATGCCGATCTTGGGCCAATATTTTGGCAAATCCGGCAGGAATATGGATGAACGGATCGCGGTCCGTGTCGCCTGCTTCGATGAGCGCGATCGAAACATCGGTGCCTTCGGCAAGATAACTCGCGACCACGCATCCGGCCGCCCCTGCACCAACAACGACGATATCGAAGGCTTCTTGAGACATCAGCGTCTTCTCTCTCTCTCTCTCTCTCTCTGCGCCAATCTGTATCGTTCAACGCCCCTAGCCGGCGGCGCGCCATCGTAGTGCCTGATCCTGAGATTGATGGGACCTTGCGAGTCCAACAGTGACCTTGCATTGTGGACGAGGGAAATCACCTCTCGCCATGAAGTCGATAGACGATCGTTATTGCCGCGCGCCGCATACATGATGCCGTAGCCAGGAAAGATGCGAGCCTTATCGGACGAAAGACCGACGCTTCTATTCTGCAGCGAATTATAAGCCGCCTTCAGTTGGCAAACCCGCCTTGAATGGCGTCGCGGCATGCTCGACTGAAGCTGCGAGTTCGTGCGGTCAGCCCCGAGAGATGTTCACAGATGGTGCACGAGAACGGCAAGGAGCGCGTGACACTTTGGGCATCATGATGCGCGTGAATACCTTCCCGCATTCGCACGATCTAACGAAGTCTTAGAGACAGATCGGTCATCTTGACGCCGACGTATTCGAAGATCACTTGGAGACGAGCAAACTTTTGAGCGAGAAACTCCCGCTCACTGCTTTGGCACTGAACGGAGCATTCACTAACTCGATGACCCGCGATCTCATCAAGAAGAGGTGGGTACCGACTGCGTTCACAGATGCACGACCAACTTACAGCGCTGAAGCTGTTCGCTCGCGCAGCTCGCGTGGGGAGCTTCTCGGGGGCAGGTCGTGAACTCGATTTCTCTCAGCCCTCCGCATCACGCCTTATTGCCGACCTTGGAGGTCGAAGTCGGGGCGACTCTCTCTTTAGCCGAACACCCGGGCGATCACGCTGGCCGACGCTGGAGCAATCTACTTAATGCGCGTAGAGGCGATCCTGGCCGAGCTTGAAGAGACCGACCACGAGGCTCGCGGCACCGGAGAACTGCGAGGAGTGTTTCGCATCGGAACCTCGTCGAGTTAGGTCACTCCTAGGTTGTCGAAGCGAAGGCCGGGCTGGGGATCGTCGCCTCAAGCCTCATCGGCGCGGAGGCCGAGTTGGAAAGTGGGGCGCTCGTTCGTATTCTCGCCGAGGGCTGCCTCCGCATCTGACGAATGATATCGGTCGGAGAAAATCAACACTCCTATGCACTAAGAGTCGCCTTCATCATAAGCAGTGGACATTATTGACACTAGTTGATCCTTGCGCGCCGCGTCGATGGCATCAAATCCATAACAAAAGGTCATTGGTTCATCGAGTTTCGTCGCAATAGCTTCGTTCGCATGCAAAGAATGCGGAAGATGACGGCCCACCGCACACATGAGTGGGTGGAGGATAAAGACAATCGTTCCGACATACCAGGCGGGGGAACGGCGGGCCGGCGACAACCAGATCCGCCGACCGCGTCCTATCAGACCCGCCGGGGGCAAGCTGACAAACTCACATTGCCCCCAAATGAGATGTCGAACAGCCTCATCGCCGCAACATTGCCGGAATGACTATGACCAATGGAATCCCAATGACTAACGCCGTCATCGACTGTATCTTGAGCCGAAGCGCGGCCAAGTATTACGATCCCGCCGCCACTTTGAGCGACGAAGAAATCCGTGAGCTGGTGCGGATCGGCACCACTGCGCCGACATCCTTCCATTTGCAGAATTGGCGCTTCATCGCTGTGCGCACGCCGGAAGCCAAAGCGCGACTGAGTCCGATCGCTTGGAGTCAACCGGCGATCACCGAGGCGGCCGTTACGTTCATCGTCTGCGGCCAACTGGCCGACTCCGGCGTAATACCTGATCGTCTGGCACCTCTGGTGAAAGCCGGCATCATGCCTGCGGAGATGGTGCCAGAATGGGAGATCCCCGCACGCGATCTGTACATGGAGTACCCGCAGCGCCAGCGCGACGAAGCAGTACGCACCGGCACCTTCGGCGCGGCGGCGATGATCTATGCGGCCCGTTCGCTTGGGCTAGGTTCGACGCCGATGATCGGTTTCGACGCTGAGGCAGTGCACCGCGAGTTCGGGCTGAGTAAGGACGAAGTACCGGTCATGCTGTTGTCCGTCGGGCCGGAGCGCCCGGGAAATTGGCCGCAGAAGCCGCGCCGCCCGGTGAGCGACGTGCTGGAACTCGTGTGATATGAATTTCGGAGACTAGTGCCAAGAACTGCAGTTCTAAAGCCGGAACAGGTACCTGCCGATTGCAAACAGACCCTCGAGGCGTTTGCCAAGACCATCGGGTTCACCCCAAACATGATGGCGACCTTCGCGCATAGCCCGATCGCGTTTAACGCCTGGGCTACCTGCTCGGGGCCTTGAGCAAGGCGCTCGACCTGAAGACGCGGGACGGCATCGGCCTCGCGGTCTCTGAAGTGAACGGCTGCAACTGCTGCCTAGCCGTTCATAGCTTTACGGCTGCTCGGGACGCAGTATCTTAACGTTGTGGAGATAGTCATTCCAGTTCTCTCTATTGGGCAGCGTCTCGAAAATCACTGAAAACATGTCGTATCGCGCTCCTTCAGTGCCGCCGCGTAATCGATCTCGATGTCGAGTGCCCCGGCCATGAACGCACTCGCAATTCTAGCTGTCCTAAGCTGTACGCTCTCGACCACACCCTGACGACCGCGCCCACCGCGATCGCGTTATTGATGAAGAGTCCACCGGAAAGCGATGTTTCGATACTCGCGTCAACTTTTGGCGATTATCGAGAGTTCCGCTCGGGCTACTCGTCGAGAAGGAAGAGCTGCTCCGACACGGTCCTCGACACCAGCGCCGGTGCACGTCTTGCAGACGATCTATGGCAGACGTCACCACGCCCCGCCGGCCTCCACAGCGTGCCGGCCCATGGCTGAAGACGCCAATGCGGACTGGAAATCATCTTCCTAACCACTCACAATTTCGCTTCGTCGTAAGAAGCAGATGTTTCTACTCGTACCACACCTTTGACTTCTCGCACGCTGCATCGATGGCATCGATTCCATATCTACAGGTCATTGGACCACCGAGTTTCACATCGTATGTTCGATCCTCTGCGAAAATATTGATCATGATGACATACCACACCCGAAGAGGTGGACGATGAAAGCGATTATAGTGTCCGACCAGGCCGCGGGAACGACCGGAATGAAGCTGGGAGAGCGGTCCGAGCCGCAGGCCGCGATAAACGACGTTATCGTTGAGGTTCATGCGTCAGGATTCGTTGGGACTGAGCTGGCGTGGCCCTCGACCTGGACTGATCGCAGCGACCGCGACCGGACGCCGTCGGTCCCCGGGCACGAGTTGGCCGGAGTGGTCACCGCCGTCGGCTATGGCACGACAGGGCTGTCGCTCGGGCAGCGAGTGTTCGGCCTCGCCGACTGGTACCGCGATGGTACCTTGGCGGAGTACGTCGCGGTCGAGGCACGCAATCTCGCGCCGCTGCCGGGCGACGTGGACTTCACGGTTGGCGCGAGCTTGCCGATCTCGGGCCTGACTGCATGGCAGGGGCTGTTCGATCACGGTCGCCTCAGGGCGGGCCAGAGCGTCCTCGCGCACGGCGCCGCCGGCGCAGTCGGTTCGATGGTGACCCAGCTCGCACGCGAGGCCGGTGCCTACGTCATCGGAACCGGACGCGCCGCGGATCGTCAGAAAGCGCTCGACTTCGGCGCGCAAGAGTTCGTCGACCTCGAGAACGACGCCTTGGAAGACGTCGGCGACGTCGATCTGGTATTCGATCTTATTGGCGGCGACATCGGAAAGCGGTCCGCGCGGCTGGTTAGAGCCGGAGGGACGCTGGTGTCCATTGTCGGGCCGAGCGAGACACGGCCCGCCAACGTCTTGACAATCGACTTCGTTGTCGAGTCCGATCGCGCCCAACTAAGTGAGATCGTCCAGCGGGTGCGAGACGGACGGCTGCGGACGAACATCGGTATCGTCTCGCCGCTCCACGACGCCGTGGCCGCCTTTAATCAGACCGAGCGGATGACCGGGAAGAAAATCATTCGCGTTCGTCCGTGAACGGCACGCGCCTATCGATGCACGAGCCGACCGGCATTGCCCAGATCAGGCTGCCTTCTTCGATGAAGTGAAAGCACGTGGGCCGTTCGGCCGCGCTGGGCGGATCGGCTTTCTTGCGTCGGTCGAACGGATCGGGCCGAGGTCGCGTGCCCCTGAGCTTATAGCGCCGACGGATTGAGAAACGACATTCGCGAACCGGAACGGGATGTTGATAGTGGGAGTCGGAAGATTGTCTCGTCGAAAGCGACCAATAGTTTCCGCGCGAACCGATCAATGCGCACGGTCTTAGACAGAGCAAGTCAACCAGCCAATGCCATGACAGGCTCTCGCGGATTACTGTGCGCTCATTGTCGATCGCAGAAATGAAATGTGGTATGGTGTTACGTCAAGCCGTCCGGGGTGCAGCTGCGGCCCTTAGTGGCTGCGCTGCGATCTGGAAGGAGCGATTGTAGAGCTGAAAATCCGTCTTCACTTCCCTGGAGTCTACCGCGGCCAATCGGGGATCCAAGAACATGCTCCGACTTACATACTGTCGGTAACCACCGACATTAGTCTTGATGGGATGCCGCCCAGTCAAATGGCGGTCCTCCAGCCGTTCTGAACGGAATTCAACGCTTGATCAGTCCGGTAGTCCAGAAAGTCGCTATCGACAACTACTTGATCACCAGCCAACCGCCAACTGCGCAAGCGTTGTAAGCAACGTTCCGATGAAGCGAACAGCTCGGTGTCGGGCAAGGCGCCGCCGCGCAGGATGTAGGCGCTAGCCATCTCGGCCGACCTACGCCGCCTTCTTCTTTGATTGAGGACATATAAACCGTATCGATTGTAGTCTCGACGGCTGCGATCTATTCAGCAACGATCGGCGTAACGTACCTATTTTGGGCAAATCTGCAAGGGGATGCCGCGTTAGAACCGAATCGGTCGACACCTGATAGCCCGCGTGTCGAGGTCGGCCACCAATACAGTGCCGACTTCGATCGCGCGGAGAACTGAAGTCGTCAGCAAGATCGCAGCCGCGAGAATCCAGCAGTACAAGACGTGAGGCCCACCAAAATGGACGGCGGACGGGGCAGTGATGGAAATCGCGTCCAATGCGCTATCCACCCACAGATGCAGCCAGGAACGAATGATCCGGACGAGCCCCGTCGCGTGGTCCACGAAAGCCGGCGGCAGCAGCGCCGTGCCGCGGGTCACCGCGGAAAGCCAGAGCGCGACAGGACTGTTCTTGCCAAAGTTCAACCGGAACGGCGCGACCATCAAGACGATGGCTACAGGATAGTCGATTAGGTATTTGTGGGTGGACTTTGTGACGTTGCAAAAGGGCATAAGGCAAACTCCTGCATGCTGGGCGGCTCGACCGAGTTATTGGGACATCGAGAGTAGAGGCGGCGCCCCCAGACCAGCCGTTGTGATTGGGCGACCCGTGCTGCCACCAAGTATCGATGAGGTGCATGAGGACAGTATTCTTGTCCGCGCGCCGTTAGAAATGCAGTATCGTTATCGTTTTCATTCTCTCCGGCGGTGGTGCGTCTACAGCTTTCAGACGCAAACGGTCTGCGGGCACTGGCAGATGGACGGCCGCGGTGATCTCCATTGCGTCGCGCGTACGGATGTAGATCGCCACCGGCGCCATACAGACATGCGCTGCGGCATGAAATCGCTGGCCTTACTGGTGCAGGAAGCCTTCAGGCGAGATCCGCACGGCGGCGATCTCTATGTGTTCCGAGGTAAGAGCGGCAAGCTGGTCAAGATCCTCCGGTACCGAGCGGACACACCAGTCCAGCTAGCTCGTTTCTCGCGAGTAGTCACCGCCGCTCGACTGAGTGAGGTTGCGGGACTTTCCGTGCTTCCCGATCTTCGCTCCGAATTATCCGAGGATCTCGTGAGCGATCGGCTCGGAGCCCTGACTCAAACAGGGAGCTTGCGGCTTGTGCGTCGGGCCTGCGAATGTTGTCGTTGTTTGAGGCAGGTGCAGATGCGTTGCGGATTGTGTCCAGCACACCCGTCCAATCGCGAGCACGGGCAATTTTGATGAAGGCGTCAAGCGCTGGCGAATACCGCCTCCCCGCCACTGCCAAGAGCTGCACCTCGCACCGGACGGGATCGCCCTCAATCGGAATAGCGACGAGCGATGGCAGCCTGGGAGCGTGCTCTGGAGCTAAGATGGCTCCAAAACCGGCGGATGCCATTTGCTGAAGATGCTTTTCCTGATCGCTGCTGTGCACAAGTTTTGGACCTTGATGGTCGACAAGACAAGCTTGCACGAATCTACTTGCGACATCGCATCCCACCCTTTCGAGAAAAATCAACTCGTGCAAGTCGTGTAGCGGGATGACGGATTTCCTCGCCATTACATGTTCCCGAGGGAGAACGAGCATGTACCGCTCTTCGAACAGCGGCCAGCGATCGATACGCTCAGGCAGCTCCACAGCGTCGCCGACGAGTGCCGCATTGATTTCGCCATCCAAGAGCATCGTAACGAGCCCGTTGGCATCGGCTTCGCGCAGATCGAAACGTAGGTCAGGGATGGTCGTGGTGAGCTCCCAGAGCAATTCCGTAATGAGTGCGGCCGAGATTGATGGCGACAGTCCTATTTTGAGCCTGGCGATTGTCTTTTTTTGATAGCTTCGCGCCTGAAGCCGTACAGCCTCCGCGGCGGCAAATACTTGCTCGAGCGTGGGCAAAACCATCTTGCCCAACTCGGTGAGTTGGGTGAAACGACGTTCACGGTGAATCAACGGTCCGCCGAGCTCTTCCTCCAGCTTGTGAACCGCCTTTGTCAGTGCCGGCTGAGTCACATTGCATTGCTTTGCCGCTTGCGTAAAATTGAGCGTCCTTGCGAGGGCCAAGAAGTATCGCACCTGATGAAACTGCAGATGCATGCTCACACCCGAGAGATTTGCCATGGTCCGGACCATTTCAGCTCGTTGCCATGGGAAGCAGGGGCGATGGCAAAAGGATTGGTCGTGGAGTTTCTGACGAAATGGGAATTATGCATCTGCCCGGAGTTATCGATATCCGCCTTGCGAAAAGTTCTCTCGCCAACGCTCTTTCCCGCTAACGCCGCGGACGATGACATCAGCTCAATTCGAGGGTCCGGCAAAAACCTTGGATCATGAACCTTGCATTGCCTCGATCCGATCTCGATGTGCTGACGGCGACCTTGGATGTCGACGTCATGGGCACAGCGTTTAGTACCCCTCACGGTCACATCGGCCCCGGCGGGCAATGCAGTTGGCGCAGGGAATATGGTTCGCATCCTGGTTATCCGTGACGCTGCTGTCCTGATGTCTCGCGAGAGATAGAGCAGATTGCGCGTGACGGTAAGCTCGGTTCTTGTTGCAGCGTTCTCATTCTTGCGGATTTATCGAGTGAGTAGTTCCGCTTCGTCTCTGGCCTGCCCGGCAGCTCCGTGGTCTCGATCACCTATCAATGTAAGTTGGCTTAAAAGTCAGCCGCGGCCTACAAGTGAGAATAATTACACAGGTCGCCCTTGGTTAGTTGATTGGTCGGTGCCTTTTTTGGATTAGCAACTAAAGCGCGCTTGCCATGCAGGGGTCGCCATCTGTCATTGCATCAAGGCGACTCAACGGGCGAATTCAATAACTAGTGCAGCTCTGTCACGTGAGCGACGGGCACGTGCTTGAAATCGCAAAAGCCGAAAGACACCAAGATTCGCACCGTCGATAGACATTCGCTCCGCTGTTGGCTGGCTGTAGGATATTCGATTCACGCGGCTCAATTTGACTGCGCGGGCAACGTGAATCGAAAAGTTGCTCCCCGAGGTTCGGCGGCCGTGGCCCACAGTCGTCCCCCGTGCGCTTCGATGATGGTGCGGCAGATCGACAGACCCATCCCCAAGCCTCCGGGCTTTGTCGTATTGAAGGCGTCAAAGACGCGCTCAAGATCCGCTGAGCTCAGGCCTGGACCTGAATCCCGCACCTCGACAAGAACGCCATCCGGCTCGCTCTTATCGGTGGTAATCACCAATTCTCGCGCCCCCTCACAGATCGAGCTCAAGGCTTCGATCGCGTTGATGATCAGGTTCATAATCACTTGTTGCACCTGGACCCGATCTCCTTGAATGAGCGGCAAGCCGTCCACGAGGTGTGACTGCACCACAATGCCATTCTTCTCGACTTCGCCACGGGTCAGGGCGATGACCTCGAGGATTGCTCCGTTGATGTCCACTTCTTCTTTCCGGAGAGGTGCTTTTTTGAAAAGCGCGCGCATCCGGCCGACGACCTCGCTGACGCGATTGCCGTTTGCAAAGATCCGGTTGAGAGCCTGACGAGCTTTCTCCAGATCTGCCGGTTCTTTGCTTAGCCAGTGCAACGCCGCTGAGGCATTGTTGAGCGTCGCGCCGATCGGCTGGTTGACTTCATGAGCGATCGAAGCAGAGAGCTGCCCCATTGTTGCGACTCGATTCGCGTGCACGAGCTCCATCTGCACCTCGCTGTAGCGCCGCTCGCTTTCGCGAATTTCCTCCTCTGCCCGCTTGCGCTGCGTTAAGTCTACCACGAAGGCAACGCCCTGGTCGTGTCGCCCGCCGAACGTCGCTGCCCCGACCAGCACCGGCACGCGGCTGCCGTTTTTCAGGAAGTACTCCTTCTCATAGGGTTGCACGGTTCCGGTCGCCTCCAGCTCGGCCACGCGTCGGTCGTCGGTATCGCGCCATTCGGTAGGCGTCAGATCCCGCCAGCGCAGTCGACCGGAGACGAGATCGTCGCGGTCGTATCCGACGATGCGGAGAAAAGCTTCGTTGGCATCGATGATCCGATCGTCGCGATCCCAGACGAAGATGCCGATGATGTTGGCATCCACTAGCCGTCGGATCCTGGCCTCCCGTTCGGCTAGCTCGCGGTACAGGCTGGCATTCTCTATTGAGATAGCCGCCTGGGAAGCGAGCAGTGTGAGGACCACCATTCGAGCAGGAGTAAACACGTCAGTCGCAAAGTTGTTCTCCAAGTACAGCATTCCAATCAACCTGGTCTGCTTAAGTATCGGAAGACAGAGCACTGACCGCGAGCGATGGTCGCGAATATAGGCATCCGCTGAAAACGAGCTCCGACTGGATGCATCGTGCAGGAGGACGCATTCTTTTGCCCGAAGGACGTAGTGAAACACAGACTCCGGTAGATCAGCGGCCGTGACGCGTGCCTGTTTCAGGACCACGTTCACGTTGTCACCGCTGGTCGTGGCTTCTGCTTCAATTTGATATTTGTCGTCTCGCGAAAGTATCAAGAGACCTCGATCGGCGCCCGCGTGTTCGATTGCCGAACTCATCAGCGTGTTGATTAACTTCTCGAAGACGATCTCGCCTGACACTGCTTCCGACACTCTGAGTACGGTGGTCAAATCGAGCTGCTCGATAGGTGTCACTATCGTCGCCGCGGAATCCTGGATCGACTTGTCCACCTTGAGGTGCGGATAAAGCTCCTCAAGTTGGCGCACCTTTCCGTCGGCTCCCCAGCCCAAATAGCAGGTGCGCGCGGCCCGCAAATAGGTCGCGGCGATCTTCTCGTAACCGCGCTCTGCGTAGAAGCGCCCGGCAATCTCGTTGGCAATTGCCTGGTTGTGCACAAATCCGTGTTTGTGAGCCTCGTGGATGGCCTTGTCGTACAGCTCCTGAGCGTTCTGCACCCGGCCCTCAAGGCGGGCGATTTCGGCGCCGACCAACGTGGCGCGATCTTCGAAGGTTTCGGGGTTGGCCTCCGTCCACATTTGGAGCTCCCGGTAGTGGTCCAGCACAGAATCGAAATGCCTCGGCTTCTCCTCCGGTGTGGCGCGATCAAAGACCGCCGCATGCGCCAGCGCGCCATAGAGTCGATACTCCGCTGACTCGAACATTGCCGCCGACGTCCAAAGCAGCGGTTCGGCGTGTAGCGAGGCGTCAACCGCCGACGCAAGGTCTCCGGCGAAAAAGTGCGCCTGCAGCTTTCGCGTCCAGTAATAGAATTCGGCGAGCACCAAGTCGGGGCTCTTGGCTAAGCGGCGTTCGGTATCGATTTCACTGTATCCCTCGTGATCCAGGCATCCGAAAGTTGCGGTCAGCCCGCGTAAGGTGAGGATCAAACCGAGTTGTGCTTCGCAGCGCTCGATGGCCAGGCCGAAGCGCGCCCGCCTAGCAGATGCCAGGCCGTTCTCGCATTCCTTTTGCACTTCGGCGAGTGGATCCCCGGCGGCGAGGCAAACCGTGACAGTGAGCAACTCGCACTCGGCTGTCAGATACTCGATCGAGAAGATGAGCTGGTGATTGCGTTTCCAAGTCTCTTCTTCAAGAATGGCTCTGCCGGCTCTGAGATACTTGAGCGCCGAGTCGTATGCTGTCGAGAGCTTCGCGCGCCGGCCGGCGATCAGATTAAGTTCCGCGACGCGCTCGCGATCCTCGACTAAGGCGATGAGATGGGAGCCTCGGTTGAGTTGATTGACGATCTCAAATATCGCCTCCTCACGTTTGTCAGCGGGCGTGTGCTCGGCGAGGAGCATTCCGATGCGCAGGTGAGCCTCGGCACGCAGCTCCTCCGGAATTAGCGAGTAGGCGGCTTCCTGCACGCGGTCGTGCAGGAAACGGTAGGAATTGTCCGCACGGAAGATGAGGCCCGATCGCACGGCTTCCCAGAGATGGTCGTGGATGTGCTCGATTGAGCCCTGATACCCAATCCGCAGCATCTCGAACTCTGCACTGTTGCCCATGCAGGCGAGCTGCTGGAGTACCTTCTGGGTTTCTGGCGGAAGGCGCTTCAACTTCTCGACCATCAGCTCTACAACATTGTCCGTGAAGCCTTTGTCACGAATGCGAAGCAGGTCCCATACCCAACGGCGCTCGCGATAATCGAATTTCAGTAGGCGATCGTCCGCCAGAGTAGAAATGAACTGGATTGCGAAGAACGGGTTGCCCGAGGTCTTTTCGTGGATCAAGTCTGCCAGTGGGGCCCCGCGCTCCAGTTGGCAGTGAAGTGAGTCCACAATCAGTTTGCCTAGATCGTCGCGACTGAGTGGTGTGAGAACGATGTCCTGCACTGCCGCTCCGGCCTGACGGATCGCTTCCAGCTTACGCACGAGCGGGTGGGTGGCATTGACCTCGTTGTCCCGGTACGCACCAATGAGCAGCAAGTGCTGCAAATTGTTGCGGGTCAACAGGTCTTCGAGGAGGTCGAGTGTGGCGACATCTAGCCATTGCATGTCATCGAGGAAGAGCGCGAGCGGGTGTTCGGGTCGCGCAAATACGCCGATGAACCGTCGAAATACGATCTGAAAACGTCTCTGCGCTTCCTGCGGCGGCAATTCGGGCACTGGCGGCTGTTCGCCAATGACATGCCTCAATTCCGGGACCAGATCGACGAGAAGCAGTCCGTTGGGACCCAGCGCCTCACGAAGTGCGTCCTGCCATTTGCGCAGGTCTTCCTCGTTCTGGCTGAGGAGCCGCCGGACGAGGCTCTGAAACGCCTGGGCCAACGAGGCATGCGGAATGTCGCGCTTGTACTGGTCGGACTTGCCTGATGCAAACAAGCCGCGTGGCGGCACGAGTGGTTTGTGTAGCTCATTGACGACTGCGGATTTGCCGATGCCGGAATATCCGGAGACCAGCACCAGTTCTATACGGCCACCGCCTACGATGCGGTCGAAGGCGGTCAGCAGAGCATCAATCTCGCGGTCCCTCCCGTACAGCTTCTCGGGGATCAAAAGGCGATCTGGGGTGTCGTGAGCGCCAGGAGTGAAGTCATCGATCCACCCCTGGGACTCCCATTGGGACAGGCAGCGCCGAAGATCGCTCTCAACTCCCGCCGCTGTCTGATACCTCTCCTCCGCCGTCTTGGAGAGCAACTTCATCGTGATCGCGGACACCGAGACCGGTACGGTTCCTACGCGCTCGCTGGGTGCGGCTGGTTGTTTCGCGATGTGACAGTGCACCCATTCCATCGGGTCGGAGGCCGTGAATGGAAGACTCCCGGTCAGCATCTCGTAAAAGGTCACCCCAAGCGAGTAAAGGTCGCTCCGAGAATCGACCGAACGGTTCATTCGTCCCGTCTGCTCGGGTGCCATGTAGGCGAGCGTTCCCGCGATGAACTCTGGAGGTTCGGGCGACTGGCGCTCGCGCGTAAGTTTGGAGGCAATCCCGAATCCCGTGAGCCACGCGTTGCCGGTGTCATCGACGAGAACATTCGCAGGCTTGATATCCTTATGTATAAAGCCCTGCTGATGGACTTGACCGAGTGTTCTTGCCAACCCAATAGCGGTGCGAAGGAAACGAGTCAGGTCGAGGGGTTGCCCCTGGTCACGCTCAAGAATCCGATCCAGCGGCTGACCGCCAGGGTCCTTGAGTAAGAGGATCATCCGCCCTTCGTGACGAGCAATGGCCAGAGGCTTGGCAGCCCACGCGGGATCGAGTTCGGCTCCGAGCGAGTATTCGTGCATGAGCCGCCTGATGCTCTGAGGCGACGGCTGTTCGAAGAGTGCGATCGCTAGGACCGGCGAGGGAGCGTCGTGCTTTCGGCCGCGGTAAAGGGTAAAGTCCGCGCTTTCCCGCAGGGGCGCCAGCACGTACCCCGAGAGCCCCGGGATAGGTGACATTCTTGTTGCCACAGCATCACCACTTCAGCAAGCTGCCTAACCTTCACGTAGCGCTGTCATAGCGCTACCCGGCTCTCGCGCGCATGCGTCATCAGGCGGTCTTCGTCGTATGCGTACGATGCGCAATACGCCGGATCAACAGATATCGCTGACAGATCCGGATGCCCGTTCGATGGCCACCAGCGGACGCGGATCGGGTGTCGTCGGCTAAAATGTCCAGGTCGCGGTGGACACCGCGACATTATCTGATTGTTACGCACGAGGTCATAAACGTCGGCCGACAACGGCCGCCCGCCGATCGTATCCGTTTGCACACAACCAAGACTCGGAACGGACATATCGGGATCACCGCTTCCAGAGATGGAAAAAAGGCGCCTAGTGCCATGCGGGAGATCGTAAATCAAATGCCGGCCGCCGCCTTCATTTCACCCGCGAGTTCATCGTAGCAGACCGTCCACGCCTCACGAACGGCGGGCGTGAGATCCTCTCCAAGCGCCTGTTCGAGGGTCCAGAGCAACGCTTCCCGCACCGCGTCGTAGTCGGCGAGCTTAACCCCGTACTCGACATGGCGGACGGCAAGGTCATGGATCGCGGGCGAAAGTTGATCCAGCGCGGGTAGATTGTAGACGACCATAGCGAGCATGGTCATTAGCTTGACGCCCTGAATACGCATGTTGTTTCTGAATAGCGGCCGGAAATTCGGATTGGTGGCGAATAGCCGCTCGTAGAACAACGCCGCGGCGACCTCAGGCATCGCCGCCAGCCGGGCGAAGGTGGTCTGAACAAGCTCCTGCTGCACAGCATCCACGATGTCATTTCCTTTGCGTGCGGGCGCGGCTCACTCGGCTGCGCGCGACACATGATAGCAATCGGATGCGACATCTCAGGCGCATAGAAACGTCGTGCAACCCGACGCATCTCATTGGCGCGCGATTTCCGTGGGTCATTCACACGGAAGCAGTTGCGACGTCGTCTCATTTAGCGCCAGTCAACGTCTCATCTAGCGCCAAGCGGGAGATCGCCCCGAGCATTCACGATGTGTCCTTTCCTGTCGTGCGCTGGCCATTCACTCGTCCTTGCGATGCCGCACGCAGCATGGTGGGCGGGCTACCGAACTCGCTTGCGAACGTGCGATAAAACGTCGCCATACTGTTGAACCCCCAGCCAAAAGCTATATCGATCACCGATCGGCCGGTTCCCGTCGCGTCGGCGATGGCGTCGCGGCACCGGAGCAGTCGCTCGCGCGAAACGTATCGGGCGAAACTGACATTGTTTGCCTCGAACAGGCGATGCAACTGGCGCGTCGAGATGCCGAGTGCGGCCGCGGCGCTGGCGGCGGTCAGGGAAGGATCGGCGAGATGCAGGTCGACGTAACGCTTGGCGGCCGCGAGCCGCGCCGATTGTAGCGAATCCCGCCCCCGATTGATGCCATCGTTGGAGATGTTACAGCTCAGTGCCACGAGACCGCAGAGATTGCGCAGCACGGCTTCACCGTGTTCGTTGGAGAGCAGCGGGGCTTGCGCCTTCACCGCATCAATAGCTGCGCCGAGCAGCGAGCCGAGCGGCGAGGCACCGGCCAACCGAAACGGGCGTTCCAGTCGGCCCCCGGTTATAATCGGCGAGAGTGCAGCCCACGGGATGATCAGCATGTCGAACGACTCTGGGCCTTTCCATTCTGCGTCGAATTGCCATTCAGTCGAGCTTATGCAGAAATCACCGGGCTCATGAATGAGGTCGACTGGCGTGCTGCGCGCCGCGGCCCTCCAGATGACCGGCGCGCGAAATCGGCGGACGAAGAAGGCTTCAATCTTGTCCCTGGCAACGTCGGCCGCCGTCCGTTGGACCCTCTCAAGTCCCGAACTTATCTCCAGCAGCGCAAATTCGCCTGCAATCGATCCACTCGCTTCCGCGCGAAAGGAAGCGGGATCCGGAATCTCGCCCGGCGTGATGCTATGGGCCTGCTTCGCGAAATAGTCGCACCAGAACCTCACGCGGTCGCGCGGCGCAATATGGTCCGTGGAAAAATGGACTTGCATGATCATCCCGTGGGCCGATCAAATGCTTTGGAACCTAACTTAGACCGGTTACATGGGCAAAGCGAGGGTGCCAGACTTTGGGGCAGCCCAATTTTTAAGGGCGGATGTGGAGAGTTCCTTTGCGTCTCGGTTCCAGCAGGCGAGCTGATCACCGCACCCGCCTCTCCGCGGCCTTAACTGAACAACGACCCAATGGCGATCGGCGCAAAATGAGACATCATGCGGCGCACGGTGAGACGACGGTAGTGACCTGCGAGACTATGCTTACTCAAATTCAAGTGTAAGGCCGAATAGGTCCTATGAACAAGGTGGGTACACAAAGGAGGTCGAAAATGGCAACCAACGCAACAAGCACGATGATTTTGGATGGCGACTTCGACAAAATCGACTTCCGAGGAGAAATCGTCGACGGGCACCTCGTCACAAAAGGAATTCTTGCAGACCAAGCGGCAATGGATTCTATCCCGGTAGGGATATACGTTCTCGAAAAGGATGCCACTGTCGTCAAGTGCAACAAAGCTGCAATCGCGGGTTGGGGACGCACGCCGTCTCTGGGAGCCTCGGAGAAGTATTGCGGGTCACACCTTCTGCGTTACCCTTCAGGACAAGTGATGCCGCACGAACTTGCACCACCATCCGTGGTGATCAACAACGGCGCCACCGTTCGCAACGCCGACGTGATTTGCGAGCATCCCAACGGCAATCGTCTCCTGGCGCTCGTTAATGTCTTTCCGATTCGTGACAACGACGACGAAGTGATCGGAGCCGTCAACATTTTCCGTCACAATACCAGCAAGACTGTCCCTGGCTTACTCTCCGAGTCTGCAAATAATTCCGATTCCGAGATCGGTGAGGGGGAGGAGCAGTGAGGCTCCCTTCGCCGCTTCGGGTTCCGTAGCTCTTCATAGGGACCTTCTCGGCATGTGGCGTACCAGAAGCTCAATGCTTGTCCGCCGCACCCGGCTGACCGCGTTTTCGGGCCCTGGAAATTAGAAGGTACGCTAACTAGGCGCGCGGTGCTTTTGCGCGCGCCATACTTTTGCGATGGAGCTAGTTGTGCGATCGAACGAGCGACGTGAACGAGAGCGTGAGTTGCGTGCCGCTGGGCGGCTGCCCCCAGGACAGTCGCTTACGCTCGAGTGGCCGGTGAAGCATGTGGGCCCGGTGCCGGTCTTTCGTCCCAGGACGTGGGATTTTCGAGTGTTCGGCCTGGTGGAGGAGCAACTGCGGCTTTCGTGGGAGGAACTTTCCAATCTGCCGCAGAGCGAAGTATTTGCGGACATGCACTGCGTCGTGCACTGGAGTCGGTTCGACAACCATTGGGAAGGATTGCTCGCCACAGAATTAATGAAGCGAGTGAAGCTGCGGCCAGAGGCGCGGCATGTGATGGTCCATGGCGAGAATAACCACACGGCAAACCTGCCAATCTCGGATTTTCTGCGCCCGACGACGATCTTCGCCCTGCGGCATAACGGCGAACTCCTTACGGCCGAGCATGGCTACCCGTTGCGCCTCGTGGTGCCAAACCTCTATGCGTATAAGAGCGTGAAGTGGGTACGCGGGATCGAGTTTTTGGATCGCGAATCGCCGGGCTTATGGGAATTTAACGGATATCACATCTACGGCGACCCATTCAAAGAGCAACGATCTTCGAGCTGAAACTCGGGACCGAACCTGGCCGGGGCGCCGGCAGCTGATTTCGCGGTCATGATGGGTTTTCATCCGATTTTGCGCGCTGCAGAGCCGATTGGACGCATCCGAGCAGAACCTCTTCGTCGATGGGCTTGGTCAGATAGCCAACGACGCCCTGACCCAGAACTCGAGTTCGCGCGCTGTCATCGGGGTAAGCCGTGATCAGAATTGTTGGTATGTCATAGCCAGATCCTACCAAGCGGCTATGCAATTCAGGCCCAGTCATGCGCGGCATGTGGACATCAACGATCAAACAGGAGGTATGGCGGACGTTAGGAGACGCCAAGAAATCCATTGCGGATGCAAAGGCCTCAGTCGTGAAGCCAACTGCCTGCATGAGCCCCGCTAACGCATCGCGAGATTGCTCATCATCATCGATGATCGAAATCTGAATCTCGCTAGACATATCCCCGCCTTCAATGCTGGGGATGCGGACCGCCGCATTTCGCGTTCCGTATCTCAAGTAGGGCACCGCGCGGCTATCCAAGCATCGTACTATAACGACAAGCGTTTGGACCCGCGATTATATTGTGGACGGGCGATGCCAGACCTCGGAATAATCGATGTTATACTTTAGGATAAGTGATCCAGAACTTCTGAATAGGTCAACCCGATTTGGGCCACTTCCGAACGCGTGCGCTGATGCCAGGTCATTGCGCTCGACGCGGCAGGGGGCGCGCTTCCGGCACCCGATCAAAAGCATCAGTTGGGTTTGCGCCTAAACAATTTTTGCTGATGGAGCCACCACGAAGCGATTAAGACCGTGGCGACTTTATACCAAGCGTCTCCGCTATTCTGACAAGCTCGGCTAGAGATTGCGCACCCATCTTCTGCATCACATGGCCGCGGTGCGCCTTCACAGTGATCTCAGCTACGCCTAGCTGGAAAGCGATCTGCTTGTTCTTTAAGCCAGAGGTCACGAGAGCCAGCACCTCTCGCTCGCGCGGGCTTAAACGTTCGAGACGCGATTTCAGGTCCGTAAGCCGCTGCTCGACCTTTCGCCGCGTCCGATCGCGCTCCAGCGCGATCGTCACCGCATCCAGCATGTCCTGATCGCGGAACGGCTTCGTCAGAAAATCGACAGCGCCTGCCTTCATTGCCTTAACCGACATCGGAATGTCGCCGTGGCCGGTCATGAAGATGATGGGAATGGAAGCGTTCATTTTCGACAGCTCGGTTTGGAAGTCGAGACCGCCCAAGCCCGGCAATCTAACGTCAAGTACAAGGCAGCTCACCACGTCGGGTAATAATTCGCCTTCGAGCAGCTCCGCGGCCGACCCAAACAACTTGACCTTGAAGCCGACCGAGTTGAACAGATCTCCGAGGGAGTCGCGGAAGTCCCTGTCATCGTCAACGACGGCTATAGTTGGCTCCTCGGCTACTGCACGCTTTTGAATAGAATGCTGCGCCACGAGATACTCTCCCAACTTCGTGTAAAAATATCACCGCCACGAAGGCCGTTCAACACATGAGAGGGGTTCCAGCGTGGAACGCCATGGTTCGCGGGCCACGAGAAGTTCGCCAGTTTGATGTCCTCACCTCCATGCTGTAGGCGGCCCGATGAAATGTCAGCTCACCTTCACGCTCCATTAGCAGCGACAGATTTACGGAACCCGGGATCACTCTGTGGCGTTTGGGCGGGGCCGTCCCCTTTGCGCCGCTTCAGCTTTCGATCGCTTTGCTGAGCTCCGACAGCGGGATTTCTGCGTTCTGTTCGCCACGAGTCTTCCGGCTCTTAGCCGGTTGCTGGTGGGCTATGGGGGAGCATCGAGTACGGCAGGTCTCCGATTTGCGGCGTGTTAACCGGTTCGGCGGATTAAGACCGAAATGATCCGTTTAGGTGCGATACCGTGCTCACCGTTACGTCGCGCGAACGGATGCTGCTAGGCCATCACTCGTAGATGCAGGTCTTCTTCCGGCTCATGAGCTGCGTTCCTAAGGCGCCGAAAGCCCGACCGCCTCAACGCAATGAGAGGCCGAGATGCCTCCACTTTCCGAATAGCAAACTTGGTCGCAACGTCGCAGGTCATTCATATGTCAAAGGAGGAGCCACGCTTCGGCGGTAATCCGCGGGGGCAATTCCCGTCGCCTTCCGGAACGCCGTGGCAAACGCGCTACGACTGCTGAAGCCTACCGCCCGACCGATTTCCGTCATCGAGCCCACTCGTTTTGAGAGAAGCAACTTGGCGTGCTCAACACGATGCATAGTTTGGTACCGATGTGGCGGCATTCCGACAGATTGCTTGAATACCCTGCAGAAATGATATGGGCTCAGACGAACGAGTTGCGCCAACGTGCCAATCGGTATCCGCTCACTGAGATGTTCCTGGATATAGGCGCTGACGAGTCGTTGCTGCCACGGTGCAAGGCCGCCTTGGAGTTGAGGTTGAATGCTGGGCATCCCGCAAGTGAAACGCACGATTTCATGTATGAGCAGAGTACCGAGACTCCCGAAGTACATCGGGTCTCCTGCACGGCTCTCGACGAACGTCTTCAGCTTGAGCGCGGTGTGCCAGAGCGTTTCGTCTTGAAATAGTATACGTGGAGCGTTCGGTAGGTCGGTGATGCCACGCTTAGAAAGAGCCTTCAGGTTCTCAGGTTCGAAGTAGAAGTACATGAGCCGCATCTGCGACCCGCGCAGCTCGTGCCAATCGTGAAATTCGCGGCCAGCCGGCACGAATGTCAGTTTCCGCTCGAGGTTTCGGAGCGCAGATCGCGGCAGACCTTCCACGAATGTCTCTCCTTCACTGCGCGCTCCCTTCTCGTACATCACGAGCATATGGACTGGAGCCCGAAAATGATTCTGGATTCTTCCTCGTCCGGTGAATCGCAAGGATTCGGCCGTCATGCCATACCCATTTACCTTGAAGCGTGCCACAGTGTCGGAAGGAGAGATTTCAACGACAGGATGGATCACGTCCGCCACGAGGTGACCATCTGATTGGCAAATTCTATCAAAAATGGAGCAGCCATGGTCGCCTTCAAAGTTTCGGGACGGGGTTATCGGGAGCAACGCTTGCGATCTTGAAAGCTGTCGCAGATCTTCAGGGCCACGCGGCGAACGGCGTAGCGTCGTCGAATTCTTCCGTAAACGGACTTGGTGGAGTTCGGCTCCTAGTTTGGAGGTCGGAAGTAGTAGGGAGCCTTCTGGCATGGCTTCTCCTCTTCGCTCAAAGTGGGTTCGTGCTGTCAACTGACCGTCATTTGCTAGACACATGGGGTCGAGCTCCGGGTGCCCATTCAGGACTCTTTCATCCATTCCATTGTCGCGGTGTTTCTGCGTGGGCACTAGGCCGAGCGCCGGCTTTCTTCGCCCGAATCCGCGACGAACGGGTCGAGGTGAGCATGCCGTGTGATACCTTGGTCCTCAATTGCACTCGCATTTGCGCGTCTGACAGGAAGGGCCAAACGGGGACAAACTTTCGCGGAGCCGAGCTGCGACTTTCGTATATCCAGGCTTCGACTTAATTCATGCGGAGCTTCACATGGCCAACTCGGAGTCCTGAACCGTCGTGCGCGCCCCCGAGTTGGTTGGATGTCCCTCAGGATCGCGCGCATGCTACGGAGAAACACAAGACCAGAAATACCGGACGGCGGGTCCTAACCTGGAACGACTGTTCTTCAAGCGCCTATTGTTTGGCCTGGCCCCAATTTTGGTGCAGCTCTAGTTTGCCGCGCCGGCTAGTCAGGCCTGTAGCAAATCAATAATTCTGTACGCCCTACTTGGAGGCAAACTATGCAGTCGCCGAGCAAACTCGTCAGATACGGCAAATTAATCATTCGGAGGTGGTAGATCATCGCGTCCGCCCGAGCTTGCGACTTTGTGGCGAGTGCAATCGAAATGCGTCCCTAATCTTCGCGGTCACAACATCATAGGCCACTATACGCTTATCGTGATTGGTGCGAGATAGTTCTCACGAGTTCGTCACGGGTTGGATTTTGAAGATGCGTGGCCGATTCTCGAAGGATGCACTGGTACCGCGACGGCCGTTTAGAAATGTACCCTTGATAGCGGTCCCGTGGCCCGCATTTTCTATCATCCCGGCCCCTGAGACCCGCGAAACCGATTGCTACGCGGACACCCCTAACTCTCTCCGTACTGGTCTTGATCGAAGATGCGGACAAAATCGGCCATGCTGGATTGGTCTCGATTTTCGGCCATAGCCCGAAGTTGTGTGTTGGGCGCGGGCGGGCTCCCCCGCCAAAACCAGATTAGGAGATCCACGATGTTTTTCATGGCCGGCTCTCCGCAGCGAACCGTCGAACTAGAGACACTTGCGGGATCGGCGACACACGTTTCAATCAGGGGAAAGGTCGGGCGGGCGCTACGCCGCCGACCCTATCCTGCAACTGCCTGCTCGCGGGCCGGTTCCGTTGCTTTTCATTCCGTATCAACAGCTAGCACGGGTCTTGTGATTGACGCCATTGGGCGCGGGTATCGAGTGACAGTACAGAGGTATTGGTTGAATCAACGCCGGTCTAATTCCGAATGGGCGTAGACAAAAGAAGGCCGCCTGCGTTGCCACAAGCGGCCCAAGTCTAGGGAGGCGCCCAAGGTGGGCAGCGATGGCGGGGGGAGAGGACCATCGCAGCCTCATACATACGATGATCGCGATCGCCGGCTCAATTGAACGCTGGTACAGGTCAGCCATCCAAATGCAGCAAGGGTCCTATACGAAAGGTCAAGACGCTCGCCGCTCGGCGAACCGCTTCTACTGACCTAAGCCGTTAGCTTGCCGCACTCCACCATCGACATGGTCATAAGGGCCGCCTCCGGATCAAGCGGCGAGCCAGGAGCACCGATAGCCTTTGAGTGCTTCGACCGTTACCAAGACAGGCATGCGTCAGACGCGAGGCCGCTTATCCAAGTGATCGCTCATCCCCAGACGCCTTCCACATCCTCAATGCCCAACTACGTGACTGCACAACACCGAGCCTCAAAGCCAAATTTTCTTCGTGAAAAATCAGCGTCAAGGATCAAACCTCATCGGGCGGACGTCTCGATAGATATGTCTAAACTCTGACCTTCGGGCATCGAAATGATAACTGAGGGTAATTTGCGAACCCGTGTCTCCTGTGATGCAATACTCATCTGCTTGCAGGGCGACCCGAGAGCAGAGTCTTTTCGCGAGCCGCGTTCGGAAGCGAGCGAATTCCCCCAGCCTGCAGGTTGGCTTAGAGGAGAGCAAAATTTGAAGCTCAGCTTTACCGCCTATAGCAATCCGGGCAACTTCGTGCGCATTACCGCAAAGCTGCTGCCGTTGCTTTGGGGTTCGACAGCCGTCGCGTTCGCGCTTGGTCTATTTGGAACGTTCGACGCGCCCCCCGACTATCAGCAAGGTGAGACGGCGCGAATAATGTACATCCACGTCCCCGCCGCCTGGACAGCGATGCTCGCCTACACGTTGATGGTGGTGTCTGCGCTTGGATCGTTGGTATGGCGTCATCCACTCGCCGATGCGGCTCAAAAAGCGGCCGCACCCCTAGGCGCAGCTTTCACTTTCATCTGCCTGGTCACGGGCTCGTTGTGGGGCAAACCAATGTGGGGCACATATTGGGTGTGGGACGCACGGCTCACTTCCATGCTGGTTCTGCTTCTCATTTATCTCGGTCTCATCGCGCTCTGGCAGACAATCGAGGACCCGAGTAGAGCGGCACGAGCAGTTTCGATTATGACCCTGGTGGGTTTTATCGATATTCCGATTGTGAAGTTCTCGGTTGATTGGTGGAACACGCTCCACCAACCGGCGTCGGTGTTCCGGATGGAGGGCTCGGCGATTGCTGGCTCGATGCTATGGCCGCTGATCGTTATGGCGCTCGCATACACACTTTTGTTCGTGACTCTCCACGTTATGGCGATTCGCAACGAGATCATCCGCCGCCGAGCCCGGCGGCTTGCGATCACGCTGGCGGAAAATGGCGAGGCGGCGATGACTCGTATGCTGTCTGCCGAAATAGCTTCCTGAGCAGACCATGTTGCGGCATGACGGATTCATCATGGCGGCGTTTCTGGTGACGGGCACTGTTCTAGCTGGAATGATTGTAGCAGTGCTTATCGACTATCGCTTTCAGCGCCGTACCTTGTCTCGTCTTATTGATCACTCGGATCGGCGCGGTCGCGCATGAGCAATGTCCCGGCTTCAATTCACCTATCGTCGAGTGCCACGCCGCCTCGACGCCGAGTGGCCCGCTTTTGGGTGGTTATCCCGTTATTGGTCTTCTGCGGAATTGCGGCAGTACTTCTAGTGCGGCTCGGGGCCGGAGACCCCTCACTCGTGCCCTCTGCTCTAATAGGCAGGTCAGTACCGCAATTTGCGCTGAAGCCGCTCGAAGGGCTTTCAACATCCGGTCCACCCGGCTTGTCGAGCGCAGATTTGCGGAGAGGGCACGTGACAATCTTGAACGTGTTTGCATCATGGTGTGTTGAGTGTCGGGAAGAAGAAGGGGCTTTAATGGCGTTGGCGAGCGACCCGACGCTGCAGCGGCGGGGCGTGAAACTCACCGGCATTGTGTACAAGGACGATCCCAAAAATGCGTTGGCCTATCTCGTCGCTCACGGCAACCCGTTCGCACAGGTCGGCACTGACCGCTCGGGCCGAACGGGAATCGATCTCGGTGTCTATGGCGTTCCCGAGACCTACGTGATCAAGGGCGATGGCACAATCGCTTACAAGCTGGTTGGTGGCATCTCGGACGCAAGTTGGCCTGGTTTGATGGCGGCGATTGCCGAGGCGGCGCGTCCATGACGACTCCATTGCACTCCGCGATGGATGCAAGAAGGATCGGTTTTTGTCTCGGCGTCGTAGGGCTACGTCCGCTTCCATTGTTCGCAAAGTCCGACCGGACAATGAAAACGGCACAGTCGGTTAGCCCGAGCTTCAACGGCGGTAGATACTGGCGGATGGTGCGATATGCGGTGGCGAGGACAAACGGAGGTCTTGAAACGTGCTGTGGGCCATTTTTGCAATGATGACTTCTTCAGTCGCGCTGGCGCTGGCGAGGTCGCTTTCCGAGCGGCGCGTGGTCGTTCGCGCTCACGATCCGAATGTGACGTTCTATCGCGATCTTCTGACTGAAGCGGATGAAGACGTGCGCTGCGGACTGCTAGCATCTGAAGATGCCGTGACGACTCGCGCCGAGATCGAGCGCCGGCTGCTCGCGTCACTCAACTCGGCATGCGAGGGCCGGCCGCATGCGTCCCGTCGTGGAGGTGAGCGACGCGGCGCGGCGGCTTTGGCAATCGTCTTAATGCTGCCGCTCGTCGCGCTCGCGTCGTACCTCAAGGTCGGCGCTCCCAGCCAACCTGACATGCCGATCGCATCGAGGCCATCCAATGGAGATTTTAGCCTCGCTGCCGCGGTTCCTGACATCCACGCCGGGCAAGCCGGAGCTAACATTGCAGGGCTTCCTCCAGAGCAACGGAGCAACGCGATCCGGGGGATGGTAGCGGAGCTCGCCGAGAAACTCTCGAAGGACGGCCATCACCTTCAAGGATGGCTACAACTTATTAGGTCTTACGCGGCGTTGGGTGAGCGCAAGAAGGCCGAGGCGGCTGTCGCAAGCGCACGTGCTCAGCTAGGAGGCGATGAGCAAGCGTCGGCCAGCGTGGATGAACTCGTCAGACGGCTTCGTCTAAAGGAGTAGATCTTGACGCGAAAGGGCAGGCGCCTCGTTATCATCAGCGCAGCTGGCTTCACTTTGGCGATCGCGATAGGGCTCATCCTGTTTGCGTTGCGTGACAGTATCGTCTTCTTTTACGGGCCGAGCGAAATGGCCGCAAAGGCGCCGCCGCTAGGGACACGGCTGCGCATCGGCGGCCTAGTGAAACGTGGCTCACTTACTCATGAGGGATCGTCGACTGTCGTCTTCGCGGTGACAGACCTAAAGCACGACATCGAGGTCAGCTACACCGGATTGTTGCCGGATCTCTTCCGTGAAGGACAGGGCGTCGTCGCCGAGGGCACCGTGGAAGGACCGAGCCGTTTTCATGCCGACACCGTGCTAGCAAAACACGACGAGCGATATATGCCCAAGGACCTGGCTGACAAGCTCAGGCAAGCAGGCACTTGGCGCAACGAAAGATCTGCGCGAGCGCAATAGCGCCGCGTGCCACGAAACATCCCAGCTGATGGGACCGACAAGATGATCATCGAAACCGGACATTACGCGCTCGCTTTGGCTCTTGCCGTCGCGCTGCTTCAATCAATTCTGCCGCTCTGGGGAACCCGTACTGGCGATTCGGCACTTACTTCAATCGCGGTCCCTGCCGCAATCACCCAGTTCCTGCTCTTGGGTTATGCCTTCGCAGCACTGACTTACGCTCACGTAGTGTCCGATTTCAGTCTCGTGACGGTCGCCGAGAACTCACTCACCACCAAACCACTTATATACAAAATCGCAGGGGTCTGGGGCAATCACGAAGGATCGATGCTGCTTTGGGTTCTGATTCTCGCGGTTTTTGGAGCGGCGGTGGCGATTTTCGAGCGCGGCATGTCGTACGAATTGCGCGCGAATACGCTAGCGGTCCAGGGCTGGATCTCCCTTGCCTTCCTCTGTTTCATTCTGTTCACCTCCGATCCCTTTTTGCGACGATTTCCTGCGCCGTTTGAGGGCCAGGACCTCAATCCGCTGCTTCAAGACCAGGGCCTTGCCATACACCCGCCGCTCCTTTACGTCGGCTATGTCGGTTCTTCGATCGTGTTCTCCTTCGCGGTAGCCGCGCTGATCAGTGGCCGACTAGACGCCGCTTGGGCCCGCTACGTTCGGCCTTGGATACTGATCGCCTGGATCTTTTTGACGCTTGGCATCGCCATGGGGTCGTACTGGGCTTATTACACCCTTGGCTGGGGCGGTTTCTGGTTCTGGGATCCGGTCGAAAACGCGTCATTGATGCCCTGGCTTGCGGGCACGGCGCTCCTCCATTCGGCTGCTGTCATGGAGAAACGTGAAGCCCTCAAGATTTGGACACTGTTGCTGGCGATACTTACGTTCTCGCTGTCGTTGCTGGGTACGTTCCTCGTGCGCTCGGGAGTACTGACCTCCGTCCATTCCTTCGCTAGCGATCCGGCTCGCGGCGTCTTCATCTTGGTCATACTGTCCGTATTCATCGGCGGGCCACTCGCGCTCTACGCATGGCGCGCACCTTCCCTGAGCCAGCGTAGCGTGTTCGCACCCTTCTCACGCGAGAGCACGCTGGCAGTCAATAACCTGCTGCTGACCACCTGCTGCGCTACGGTTCTGACCGGCACGCTCTATCCGCTCGCGCTTGAGGCTCTGACGGGGGACAAGATCTCAGTCGGCGCGCCGTTTTTCAATTTAACGCTCGGCCCGCTCGTAGTGCCTATCGTTCTGCTGATGCCGCTCGGTCAGTCGATCGCCTGGAAGCGCGGCGACCTGCTCGGCGCAGCGCAACGGGTGACGGTCGCAGCGTTGGGGGGTCTTGTAGTCTCCATTTTGCTCGTTGCCACCGTCCGCGGTGGCTCCGTCTTCGCTGCAGCCGGTCTCGGCCTTGCCGTCTACCTCATCGTTGGTGCGTTCACCGATGTGGCGTCGCGTATCTGGGCACGTGGGCAAGGCGGCCGGGTGATGCTAGCACGCGCGGTCGGGTTGCCGCGCTCCGCCTGGGGTGCGGCGATCGCTCACGCGGGCCTCGGCTTGACACTCATGGGCTTGGCGGCGACGGGTTGGGGTGTGGAACGTATCGCGACCGTCAAGTTAGGCCAGACGATCGATCTCGGCCCTTATCAAGCCACCATCGAGAATTTTCGATCGCGGCAGGGCCCGAACTATTCTGAACTCGTCGGCCATACGGTCATCAGCCAGGGCGGCGCATACGTGACCGCCGTCGATCCATCCAAGCGGAGCTTTCCCACGCGACAGACAACCGTCACCGAGGCTGGCATCGTAACGCTGAGTTTTGGGCAGATCTACATTTCGCTTGGGGACCGCCACGCGGATGGTTCGATCGATGCGCGCCTGTTCTGGAAGCCGCTCGTGACGAGCATCTGGATCGGTGCGGTCATCATGGCGTTCGGTGGGATTGTGTCGTTGTCCGATAGACGCCTCCGAATTGGCTTCGCGCGCCGCGCGGCTCGCCTCCGCGTCGCCGGCAGCGGCGCAGCGCCGGAGCCCGCCGAATGACGTGGCTTCGTCGCATTCTTCTGCTTTCGATCGTGCTCGCAAGCGTCGCCCCTAGCTTGGCAAGGGCGGTTCAGCCGGATGAAATCCTGACTAATCCGAAACTTGAGGCACGCGCGCGCGCTATTTCCGCCGGACTGCGCTGTCTGGTCTGTCAAAACCAGTCGATCGACGATTCCAAAGCAGAGCTCGCGCGGGACCTTCGCCTGCTGGTGCGCGAGCGCCTTAAGCTCGGAGAGAGTGACGAGCAGGTCCGCGATTTTCTGGTTAAGCGTTACGGAAACTTTATCCTGCTGAAACCGCCACTCGACTTGGAAACCGCTCTCCTTTGGGGAATGCCGGCTTTCGTGCTTGCGGGGGGCGCGATCGCTCTCCTGTTCGGATTGCGCCGCCAACAATTCACGCCAGCGGCACCACTGAGCCAAGCCGAGCGGGATCGGCTTGCCGCTGTGTTTGACTCCGATACTCCGCTATAGGCTCGCCCTGAGGTCAAGCGGCCTTAGCTCAGTCGTTCCACATAGGTGGCGCCCGAAAGAAAACTCTGTCGTCGCACGCGCTCATTACTCTCCCGCGCTACGAAGTGCTGCGGCCGCAGCTATCGGAGCGAGCGCGATGGACGCGAGTCCGAGCGCGCAGAGGACCAAGAACGGTGTCAAAAAGGGCGTTGTGGCACTTTGCGCCGCCGAGACACCGAAGATCAGCACCGGCACGGCTAGTGGTACGACGAGGATCGATAGCAACAGACCGCCGCGCCGCAGGGTGACAGTAAGAGACGCCCCGATCGCCCCCAGAAAGGTGAAGGCCGGCGTACCAACCAACAACGTTGCTGCAACCGATCGGAGGGCGGAACCATCCAAATCCAACATCAGCCCAAACAGAGGCGAGAGCATAACGAGCGGTAGCCCCGTCACAAACCAGTGGGCGATGCACTTCACAAGAACAATGAGTTCTAGGGGCGCCGGCGAGAGGAACATCTGGTCCAGCGAACCGTCCTCTTGATCCGCCTGAAATAGACGATCGAGGCCTAATAGACTCGCGAGAAGTGCTGCTATCCATAGAATTGCTGGGCCGATCCGCGACAGCAAGCGTAGGTCAGGCCCGATCGCGAAAGGTACGACCGTCACAAGGCTGAGGAAAAAGACCAGACCGAGAATCCCACCTCCACCGATGCGGCGGGCTAGCATGAGGTCGCGAAGAAAAACGACGAGCAGAATACGGGTCATAGTGCCCATCCGGCATCGCCATTGCGTCGAGACCGCTCCGCTGAAATCGGAAAAGCAGCGTGATCTCTTCTCTCCCGACCTCGAGACAGACCGCTATGTAGGGTGCGACCGCACTTCAGCGAAATTGCCATCATTTGGTTCCAAGTCTGACTTGGACTGTCCCTCGCAGACCAAGAGGTTCGTGGGTCGCGGCCAGTGTCAATCCTCCGCCTTCGAGATGGCTGGCGACGATAGTCTTCAGCAAGGCGCGCGCGTGCCGGTCGAGCGCTGTTAGCGGTTCGTCGAGTAACCATAGAGGGCGATCGACGACTAAGAGCCGGGCCAATGCGACACGGCGACGCTGCCCCGCGGAAAGATAGCCGACAGGCAGATCGAGAACGTGGGCCAACTCCATGCGGTCCAGCGCCTCTAACGGGGTTCGGCGGTCTCGCCCCAAGAATCCCAGGCCGATGTCGAGGTTCTCGCGGGCGGTCAACGACGATTTCAACCCGTCGAGATGGCCCACGTAGTGGAGGCGTTCTGCCAGGGGCGCCGGATCCGTGGCTTCGGACTCCACCCATGACATGCGGCCGGATCCTAGTGGAAAAAAGCCGGCGATCGCCCGCAAGAGTGTAGATTTGCCCACTCCGTTGGGACCGGTCACTTCGGCGATTTGGCCCGCGCTTAGTCGCAAAGACATCCCGTCGAGCAGGATGCGCTCGCCGCGCGCCACGGACAGATCCTCGATCAGCAGATGGGATCGCTGCCTAATATCCATGTTCAGTCCTCCTTGTCCGTTGTTTCGTTGTGATCGTTTTCAATGAACCCTCATTTGGAGGGCTTATCGAAATGAACGATGGGTTCGGGACAAACGTGTTCGAGCGGCGACGTGGGGGGAGAACAGCCCAGGAGGCCGAGGAGGTTCGCTCTTCGGGGCTGCCCATTAAACGGATGGGAGCCAGATCTTGAACGCTGAGGGCAGGATGGGCCACGCGATCGCCCCTACAAACGTGAAAGCGATGTTGCATTGCCCAGCTTGCTGCCTCGGCTGCACCACCGGGAACGCCCGACGCCCTTCCCTTGTACGCTGCGCCGTCGGTTAGCCGACCCCCTGCCGACGAAGCCGCAGGCGGTCGCGGGAGTGTTCCCAATCACGGCTCTTAGTAAAGAGAAAGGGCCTCCCAGGTCTCAGCGAGCGCAGCCGCGAGTTCAGCTATATGGGTATCCGCGTGGTATGGCGACGGCGTGATGCGCAGCCGCTCTGTCCCACGCGGGACCGTCGGATAGTTGATCGGCTGGATATAGATGGCGTGGCGCTGTAGAAGGCGATCGGCTGCCGCCTTGCACAATTCCGCATCGCCGACGATCACAGGCACGATGTGGGTTCCGGTCCGGAGAACCGGAAGCCCGGCGGCTTGGAGCGCCTCTTTCGTTGCAGCGGCCTGTCGTTGGTGTGCTTCGCGCTCGGCAGACGAGTGTTTCAGATAGCGAACAGATGCACGCGCTGCGGCGGCAATCGGTGGAGGGAGGGCGGTCGTGAAGATGAATCCGGGCGCGAAGCTGCGCACCGCATCGCAAATAGATCGCGACGCCGAGATATAGCCGCCAATGCAGCCAAATCCCTTGGCGAGAGTACCCTCGATCACCGTCAAGCGGTGCATCACACCCTCGAGCTCGCTAATTCCGCCGCCGCGAGCGCCGTAGAGGCCGACGGCGTGAACCTCATCAAGGTAGGTCATCGCCCCATACCGCTCGGCAAGGTCGCAGATTGCGCCGATCGGCGCCACATCGCCGTCCATTGAGTAGACCGATTCGAACACGACGAGCTTGGGGCGGCTTCCCGCCTCGCGAAGCAAGGCCTCAAGGTGACCAAGATCGTTGTGGCGGAAAATTCGCTTTTCGCAACCTGATTGACGGATGCCTTCGATAATCGAATTGTGGTTGAATGCATCAGAAAAGATTACGCACTCTGGGATTAGCTTACCGATCGTGGAGATGCTGGCCTGGTTCGATACGTAGCCGGAGGTGAAGACGAGACTGGCCTCCTTGCCGTGCAAATCAGCAAGTTCGCCCTCTAAATCAACCAAGGGCGAACTATTTCCCGCGATGTTGCGAGTTCCACCTGCTCCTGCACCGCAGCGGTGTGCCGTCGCGGTCAGCGCGCTCACGACCTCCGGATGTTGTCCCATGCCCAGATAATCATTCGAGCACCAAACCGTGATTTCAGTAACGGATCCGTCGAGGCGGCGCCATTTGGCGGTAGGGAAGCGACCGGAGACGCGTTCGATGTTAGCGAAGACGCGATAACGTTGTTCTTCGCGCAGGCGCTCAAGAGAGCCACGAAAATGGTGTTCGTATGTTTCGGCCGCACAATTGACGGCGCCCCTAGCGAAGGTTGCGGTGGACGTCGTCAACGCTCGTTTCATGCACAACATGTCCGCACACGAATGTGTGTTCGCACACGAATGTCCATTACCGGAGCTTCCGTGCGCTGGATGCTTCGCTTGACGCTCAGCCGATATGTCGAGATCTTCCATGTCAACCTTCCCTATCCGTCGCTCGAGCATAGGTCGACCATAGCCCATCACGCAGAGCACTTCGCACTCGTCTCAGTTATGATTTTAAAATCTTCCGGTTATGATCGAGCGCCGCTGCCTGAGGCAGCTCAGACTTAGGCTAGCCTCCTGTCCTTTTTTGCATGGTGCGCACGCCGCCCGGACGCAAAATCCCCCTGGTCGCGACTTGGTACCGGAAGCTAAGTCGACCGTACGACCAGATCAGCGAGATGGTTCGTCGCTCACCGCATTCTAAGATGCCGCCCAGATCATAGTCCAAGCCGCTCGATGGCTGTTCACCAGCGAAGAGCTGGGCGATCCGGATCGGCAGCCGGGTCGAATTGAACAAAGAGCGCCTGCCGACTGGTAGTGTCATGCACCCATAGTTTGATGTAGGAGGCCTCTTCAGCGCTGGCGCGGTGAGGTGTCGCCAGTCGAGACACTATGCCTTCTCGCGAAGTGCCTCCACCAACACGCTGGACATTAGCTCGTAAGCTGCAGTGACGCGACAATCGCTCGGAGTAGGCAGAGGCAAGCCGCGAGCGAGTGGGCGACCCTAAAAGGGATTGAGTGATCGGGGCTCGGTATCGGCCGAGAAACTGCACTGGCCCCTTTCCGTGGGATCGCGTGCGACATTTGGAACAACAAGAATTGGACACTCAATGGCCCAATCTGCAGATGAGCAAAGAGTCTAGCTCATCAGCAATGACTGGACATGGCCATTAGTCGCAACTCACTGCGCCGCGTTACGAGGGGACAGAAAGATTCGATGATCAAACAGCAATAGTTCGAGAGTGCGTCATTTCCATCGGGCATCGATTTCATGACCCCTTGTTGCTTTCGCACTTGGGCATCCACGCCTAGTCTGATCTGCGCGCGGTTAATGAGACCACCTGCGCAAGAATGCAGTCATTGCCTCATCGGCAATATCGAGCTGTCATAGGAGAGAGATTATGAGACGCACCGTACTGGCACTTTCCGCGGTCCTTGGCGTTGGCGCTCTAGCAACCGCAGCCTTCGCGCAGCAACCACAGCTTCCGCCACCTGACGATTGGCACGCCACCGGCCGCTATCTTCCTGAATACACGAAAGACGGGGACCTTATTCTGCCAAAAAACTTTCACGAATGGGTTTACGTCGGATCGCCACTGACGCCCAACTTTTTGAACCCGCCTCAAGCAAACTTCCCGGAATTTCATAACGTGTATATCGAGCCCGGTTCTTACGATATTTACAAGAAAACGGGCGTCTTCCCTGAAGGAACAATCTTCGTGAAGGAATTGCAGCTTATGCAGCCTGCCACCAATCCGGACGGTTCGAGTACCGCGCCATCGGGAAAAGGATTTTTCCCGGGGGCGTTCAACGGAGCGGATGTGACCGTCAAGGACACCGAGAGATATAAGGCAAGCGACGGTTGGGGTTATTTCAACTTCAATCACCACGAACCGAAAGCGGCCACTGCCAAAGTCCGGCCGGTCGAGGAGTGCGGCTACTGCCACATCGCAAGCGCGAAACGGGATGACGTATGGACGCAGTTCTACGCGCTGCTCGACCAGGTGCCGCTACCGCCCGGCCAGAGTGGCTCCAAGAAAATGCCGCCCAGCGAGAATCCGTCTATCAAAAAGTAGGGACAACCGTGATGAAAATTCTCAGAAGTGCGGCCATAGCGTCCGCATCGTTCATCGCTGTGAGCGTCGGCTGCTTAGTATCGCAGGTCGTACCTAGCCGGGCCGCGTCTGCGCAAGAACAACTCGTCGACGGGGCAGGCAATATGCATGTCCCGAAGAAGTACCGAACGACCTACGAATTCCTTGGGAGCTGGTCTGTTGCAGGTGACAAAGGTGCTAAGGAGATGCACGTGGTCTATGGGTCGCCCGGAACTGCGGCAGCTTATCGGACGACTGGCAAATTTCCCGACGGTTCGATCCTGGTGAAAGAAGTGTACGCCGCGGCGACTTCGGAAATGACGACTGGGACCGTCAGCCATCAACAAAGCCTCAAAGGATGGTTCATGATGGTGAAGGACGACAAAAACAGTCACCCCGATAATAAATTGTGGGGCAACGGTTGGGGCTGGTCCTGGTTTGACGCGGGTGACCCGGTGAAAACGACCTCAACCGACTTCCGCTCAGATTGCCTAGGTTGCCACATCCCTGCCAAAGCGACTGACTGGATCTATGTTCAAGGCTATCCCGGACTCAAAAAGTGACAGGCCCTCGGCGAACTAGCTTCAATGTCACGTGTGCAAAACCAGACTGGATGCAAAGAAGGTAGCGTCATGAAACCCAGCGGGAAGCTCGTCAGATGCGTTGGCGGATCGATGGTGATGTTTGCGGTGTCGTTTTCGACACCTCATGTAAGTCTAGCGGCCGATCCAGCTGCTGGCAAAAAGATCACGAAGCAATTTCTTACGTCGGGCCAGGTGGACCTAGTACGAGAGGTGGTGACGCTACCGCTCCACCGCGGCCGTCTTGCCTCGGGAGAGACCGTTTGGTTCGTTCTCACCGACGTAAGCGATTACGATACTTCGCAAAAGATGGGACTTACGTGGGCGCCGAGTCTCACTGATGCCAAGGACCTGAAGAGCACACGGGTTGCGGAAATGGACGACTCGGGTAACTTCACCTTTAAATCAGGGCGGGTCGATTTCTCACCTTCGCAGAAGTTGATCGGAGGGGACGCGCCCAGTTTCTTTCCTCCTAAGACAGCCCGAGCCGGATCTATTGGGGATGCGCACTACAGCCCACTGGTGCGGGTGTCCAATAAAATGAATATCGTTTTCAATGCGCCGATCATCGCGTTCGATGTCGGGCCGGACAAAATTTCATTCTGCAACGGCAGCCCTGACTACTCCGTGGTGACGGACTCCGTAGCAAGCATCTGTCCTGATAAGGGCACTGTCGACTTGAAACTCCGGTCTGGATTCGCGAACGGAAAACACCTGCGTTATCTTAGTTTTGACGCAAATTCCGAGGAGTCGGCAACCCTTGAGGCGTCCACCTTTGCGCCTGCGGAAAGCGACATTCTTCAGAGCGGCGCGATCGAGGTGATCTATACGATTGTGAATGGAAACATGGGGGCGAAAGATCCGAATCGCCAGGGACTCAACAGTGCTATCAAGGGAGAGGGGCCTTCGCTCGACATCCTCGCGCACTTCACTGAGATCAGCGCCGGATACTCCCCGATGTGGGACGTACGGCTAGCCGAGTGGACCAAGGAAGCTATCGTGAAGGATCAAAGAAAACTGATCACTGACGGCGACGATCTTGAATCCAAAAGTGCGGCGGGCTTACTGGTGAGCCCTGCGGGCGGGCCGGTGAAGACAACGGGAAATCTAGTGAATTGTCCGGTTGTAGGCTTCACCGATGAATAATCTCCTGGCCACATAGCTGCGCTTCCCTCGTTCACGCGGGAAGCGCAATCGGTCTCTCAGCCACCGACTCTTCCCTCTCACGTCGATGCGAATTTGATGAGCACGCGCTAGGACCCGACGCTTCTGTTTGTAGGCCTTGATAATCTGCCGGGCTATCGCGACCGATGCTGCGGCGTTGAAGGACAGGTTGCCGTCCACGTCAGTGCTGTGGTGCGATCGGCGCTATGTTTCGAGCCAGTCCATTGGCCACCACGGGCTGACACGGCTAGCGTCAATGACGGGCCGCTTTGCCACCAACCGAATAATCATTTGCGGCTCGGAGCAGGAGAGTCAAGTGCCCCGTATTGCCATTCCGAAGCGCGAGGACGCTCCTGCGGGCTCCAAGCCGATCCTCGACAACGTTGATAAGATGCTTGGTACTCCTACGGACCAGGGTACTCCTACGGACCAAGCCTATCGGAAACCGGCGGGCGCTAGCTGAAGATCGACTTGAATTGTCGGCATCTGCGTCGGCCTTCGATGGCGTCGGCTGCGTGGCGCTGACGGGATCGGAGGCGGGAAGCTATCTTCCAACCCGGTGTCGAGCTTGGCGTGGCGATCGGCCGCGAGCGTTTCGCCTAAATCTTCGGCGTGCTTGTCGTGCGGCGCGGGCTTGAAGGTCTGAGCGATGGATTCCTCCTCCATTGCCTGAGCCAACGCGGCGCATTTGCGCTGGTTTCACTGCTCCGCTTCCGCGCGCGGCGGTGTGTCAGGAACTTCAACTCTGCATCAGGACCATCAGTGCCCCAGTCTGCAACCAAGCCCTTCATCGACGTGCTCTCCGGCCAGCGGCAAGCCGTGCCGCCTTTGTGGATGATGCGGCAAGCGGGCCGATACTTGCCCGAATATCGCGAGTGCGCGCCAAGGCTGGCGGCTTCCTCGACCTCTGCTTCAATCCGGAGCTCGCCGCCGAGGTCACGCTGCAGCCGATCCGCAGGTTCGGCTTCGATGCGGCGATCATCTTCTCCGACATCCTGGTGATCCCTTATGCGCTCGGCCGCTCGGTACGGTTCGAGGTCGGCGAAGGTCCGCGACTCGAGCCGCTGGATGATCCGGCTAAGGTCGCAACGCTCAAAGCGCAGGCCGACTTCGACACGCTCCAGCCGGTGTTCGAGGCGCTCAGGATCGTGCGCGGCGCGCTTGACCCTGAGGTGGCGCTGATCGGCTTCTGCGGCGCGCCGTGGACGGTTGCGACCTACATGGTCGCGGGCCACGGCACGTCCGACCAGGCGCCGGCGCGGATGATGGCCTACCGGCATCCCGAGGCGTTCGCTGAAATCATCGACGTGCTGGTCGAGAACTCGATCCACTATCTGCTGGCGCAGCTCGACGCCGGCGCCAACGCCTTGCAGATCTTCGACACCTGGGCCGGCGTGCTGCCACCCGCCGAGTTCGCGCGCTGGTCGCCCGAGCCGACGCGGCGCATCGTCGAAGGCGTGCGCGCCAAGGTGCCTGATGCCAAGATCATCGGCTTCCCGCGCGGCGCCGGCGCGCAGCTGCCTGGCTATGTCGAAGCGACCAGCGTCAATGCGGTCAGCATGGACTGGACCGCCGAGCCGGCCTTCATCCGCGAGCGCGTGCAAAACAAAGTCGCCGTGCAGGGCAATCTCGATCCACTGGTGCTGATATCAGGCGGCGCGGCACTCGACCGCGCGGTCGACAACGTGCTGGCAAATTTTGCGCAAGGGCGCTTCATCTTCAATCTCGGCCACGGCATCCAGCCGGAGACGCCGATCGCCCATGTCGAACAGATGATCAAACGCGTACGTGGCTAGCGAGCGATCCTCCGACAGACCCGACATCGGTGAAGCGGTCGGTGTGCTTCATCTCCTCGATCGATTCTCTGCGCCAAGCCTTGGCCATTTCCAGCAAGCCCCAGTTACCCAAGAACCGGTAGTGCAGCCAGTATTGGCTAATCGCGGTGAGCTCGTGACGCAGTCCCTTGTTAAGATACTCGATGACTCTGGGGTCGCCCTGCATGAGGTCGGGCCTTTGCCTTTCTTAGCTTAGAACGCTTCTGATGAAAGACAAGCAAGCATCCCCGAGACGAAACCGAGGGGCACCTATCGAGAAAAACCAAGGAAGTCGGTCGCTGCGGGTCCAACTCTGGGCTCATCCTGCGCGTCATCCTTGATCCGGCGATACGGACAGTCGGCCTGACAGGCTAGCGCACATTCCCTATACGCATCGTCGATGATCGTCTTGATGGTGCGCGCGCAGCGGCCGCACTCAGCGCTGCAGCCGAGACAGTCATAGATCTGTTTGGCATTGCGCCGCCCATCCTCGGCTGTGTTCACGGCGTGGCGAACATCGCGGTCGGTGAGGACATTGCAGGAGCAAACGATCATAAAACCCTAAAGGGACGTTTCAGCAAAGCGGTTGAGATCGATATGGGACGGCGGTCGGGCGCGTAGAATGTTCCAAAGAACATGGAGATGATTGAGTGGAGACCCGCCCCTGGAGGTGTTCCCTGACCCTAGTTCCTTGCAGATCAGCAGAACTTAGTATGTTCACTCGCTGGGACCGCTAGCCGCAGATCCGACCGAGGACACAGGAACGCCGCTCCGTCCCGCCCAAAGGTCGACACTCTCGGTTAGCGTAGATGACACAACTGGAGTCTGCTGGCGCTGAGTTGCAGTCACCACTGCATTTTGGGTATTGTTGAAGACCTCCTCTATCCCCTTCGAAGAATCCATCTGTGTAAGAAGAGCGGTCATCAGCCGACTATGTAGTTCATCAGGATCTTCGACGATTACACCAGGCGCGGCTGAGCTCAGGATTAGCGCATTCGCACCTCCTTGAATGGGTGCAAGCCCATGTGAATAAGTCCTGAAGCGTCGCTCGTAAGGGTTGCGGCGCGAAGCCTCAATAACTAGGAGCCTGACGCGTGCTCCGGAGGTCTGGAGTTGCGAGAGGAGATGGTCAATGCTTAACCCTTGTAGACGGATATCTTCTTCACTCCAAATCTTCGCATCGACTGGGATTAGATAATTGTGTCCGTCACACTGGATTCCGTAACCTCCGAAATAAACTAACACAGTTGAGTTCGAATGTACTCTTGCCCTTAGATGATCGATTGCGTGTGTCATGTCCGAGCCCGTGGCATTTTCAACGGCATCGACCAGAAAGCCGTGCTCCCGAAGAGCATTTGTCAGGCCTTCCGCGTCCCGTGTCATTATGGGAAGAGGAGAGTCAGCGTCGGGATAGGCCGAATTGCCAATCACTAGCGCTAGTCGACTAGTATCGAGGGGCGCGGATTTGCCCGACCAGATGGGATCGCTGATGGGCCGAGGCGTCTCCCGCTGCCTTGTCCAGTCGAGACTGGTTGAGAGCAAGCTGAGCGAGACTGCAAGGCCGACTAGTCCGGGAGATCTCATTCCATTGTGGTCTCCGACGAAACGCGCCTTTCCCCTTGCTCGTCAATTCCGTCGCGCCGTCCAGTAGCCTGAACAGCGCGCTGATCCTGAGTGGCCGCTCCAGGTCCCCCGACCGGACGTCGCAAACAGTTTGCCCGCGCCCGCGGCATATTTGTCTTGGACCGTCACGGAAGCGCGAACCGCGCCCGTTTTTGCAACGTATCCTCGAAACTTCACGAGATTGGGATGCGAGACAATTCCGTTGGTCACATCGACAGTGAAGCTGTAGGTGGAATCGCAGGTTCCGCTTTGCGTCACGAATATGAGGTCCCAGGAGCCGTCGTAGGACGATGAACCGTATGCTGCCGATGCTGCCGGCGCAGCGTGGTGACTCCGCCGCTGCAATAAGTGCACGTCTGTCGTCAAATCTGGTGTCGTCGCCCTGATCGACGTGCCATTGATCGGGGAGGCCGACGATTTGGCCGTGGCGGCGATCGCGATTGGAACAGCAATTGCGAGCGCACTCGCGAGCTTGCAGACCTGAATCTTCATGGAAGCTCCTGTTTCGCTTTAAATCACGCAACGAGAATGACCTTGCAACTCGGTCGAGGGAAATCACCTCTCGCCATGGAGTCGATAGACGACCATTATTGCCGCTTTGCTGGGCGAGACTACAGTGAGGAGGCCCATCATCGGGTAGTTCAAGGGCGACGACGAGTTAGGAGCCTCTGCGGACGTGGCGAGCAGACAATCATGTAACCACCCATGGCGCGCCGAACTCATGGGCTAGAGCGTGATGGCACCAACTTCGAGTGATATGCATTCGAAGAACCAGAGTTTCCGAAGTGGTAAAGGACGGCGGTGGACGACGGGCTCTTGGGGCCGAAGGGACCCCGGCGCCATAGCGGGGCTGGTTTTGCGGATTGACGGTGAGTACCCTCGAACCCGGTCGAGACGGCCGCGCCCCCGCCGTCCTCGGTCCGCGGAGCTTGCTTAAACCGACGCCTCGAGTGTTGGAAATCCGTGCGAGTGGCGGACACCGCACCAGGGTAAAAAGCGCAAAGCCATGCCGGGGCCGTGTGTCTTCAGAGCGACAGGCGGTCCTTCTGGCCGCATCGATGAGGTGGGGGACGGCTAGGTAAGGGGCCGGTCTTTCTGCAGTGCTCTGGGTCACGGTTTACTCGCAGCTCCGATTGGGGCGGGGTGTACGGGCGCTTGGGCTTTACGACCGCGCTCGCGGCACCGGTGTTTTCGCCGGGAGATCGGCTGAGCCGCGCAGATAATCCTTCCGCCGAAGTATGAGCGCGTGAACACCTCTTCGCGCTAGCCGAGAGTTCCGCTCCGGTCGGCAGCTCGTGACGCACTACTTTTGAGCTGTTCCGATAACGGCTGGCTATCGACTTCATGGCGAGAGGTGATTTTCTTTTCCATCGTCGCTGACCCAATCTTAATCCGTCATCGCCCGCCCGCGGCTGCGGCCGAAGTCGGCCTCCCGTTGGACGATCATAAGAGGTCCGACATGCACATCGAAGAGACTGCCTGCATTTCCTTGCCCCGCTCTGTCGAACGCCCGCCGTTGGAGAATGTCATCGCGCTCGTGGAGGGGGCGAGTGTTGCGAACGGATTGGAGCGTGCGTTCAGCACAAGTGTGAGTTGCTTGCGCGATGACGATACCGGCCGCTTCGCGTCGAGATGTATGGAGATCCCAGTCGTCGGGTCTAACGCCGAGGTGTCGGGCGTCTTGTGCCATACTAAGTTCGATGCGCGAGCCGCGGTCGCTGCTGGCGAGCGGCCCCAGGTGAGAGCGGCGCGCGAACACTTGGGCTCCGTTCAGCGATGAAGCTGATGATCCCGCCCGGCCGCCTCGATCGTGCGGTCGATCACAAGACAGAGCACGTGCTCGGCCCCGCCGATGCCGAGATCTCGCTGGTTGAGTACGGCAGCTACGCCTGTCCGCACTGCAGGGCTGCCAACGAGCGCATCGCGCAGGCGCGCGATCAACTTGGCGACCGCGTTTGCTATGCCTTCCGCCACAGGCCGCTCACGGACAACAGTCTTTCCTTCCGTGCTGCGGAGCTCGCTGAGCTTGCTCAGACGCCAGAGACGTTCTGGTCCGCGCACATCAAGCTGATGACGAGGTCGATGCAGCTCACAGAGGACGACCTTTCGGCGGTGGCCGCTGACCTGGGTGTGCATGCCAACCCCGCGCTTCGCGATAGCGACGCGGTTCGCCGCGCGAAGGCGAGGGTGGAGTCGGACATCGCGAGTGCACGTGCGAGCGGCGTGAGATTCACGCCGACATTTTACATCAACCGCCGGCGCTACGACGGACCCTGGGACGAAAGTTCTCTCGTTGATGCAATGCTTGGCACGCTTGGCCACCGCGTCCGTACGGCTGCCCTAGACTTCGCGAGCTGGGGCCCGTCTGCTGGCATTATGCTCGTCGTCGCGACTGTGGCGGCGATTGTCTTGACGAACTCGCCGATCGGGCCGGCGTTCGAGGCGCTCTGGCGCTGGGAGTTCGGCGTGAGCTTGGGCAGCGCAGCCTTTCGGATGTCCATCCTCCATTGGGTCAACGACGGGCTGTTGACGCTGTTCTTCCTCGTTGTGGGATTGGAAGTGAAGCGCGAGATGACAGTCGGACACCTCGCAAGCCGTCGCTCCGCGGCGCTTCCGATCGCGGCCGCCTTCGGGGGCATGGTTGTGCCGGCGTGTCTGTATTCGCTGGTTCTCCCCGTGGGGCCGTGGTCGTACGGGTGGGGCGTTCCGATGGCGACCGACACCGCGTTCGCGATTGCCTTGATTGCACTGATGGGATCCCGCGTCCCCGTCGAGCTGCGTATCTTCCTCACCGCGGCGGCGATCGTTGACGACATCGGTGCGATCGTCGTCGTCGCCGTGTTTTACTCCGGCGAAATCCACGTGGCCTACCTTGCTGCGGCGGCGATGGTTGTGGTTGCGCTAGTGCTGCTGAGCCGAACTGGGGTGTACCATCTCTCGCCCTACATCCTGATGGGCGCTGCGCTGTGGGCCCTCGTATACGCGGGCGGTCTCCACGCAACATTGGCCGGCGTGTTACTTGCCTTGTTCATTCCGACGCGACCGCCCGCCAATCTGGCCGCCCTGATGACGCAGGCGAGCACCATCATCGCGTCCGAGGCTCGGCATGAGGGCGAAGTTCTCAGGCGCGGCCCCTCCACTCCAGCCCTGCAGGCGCTCGACGCAATCTACGATAGAATTGAATCGCCCGCCGATCGACTGCTACGACACGCCGGCGCGCGATCGAGCTACGCTGTCCTCCCAATCTTCGCATTGGCGAATGCCGGAGTGACGATCAACCCAGGCGTCCTCGCTGGCCATGGCCGTCTCACGGCTGCGATCGTCGCTAGTCTCGCTATAGGAAAACCGCTCGGCGTCTTCCTCGCGGCCGCGGCGGCAGTGCGCACAGGCATAGCCGTCAAGCCGGCCGAATACACGTGGCGGCAGCTGGGCGGGGCAGGAGCCCTCGCTGGCATTGGCTTCACGATGTCGCTCTTCATCGCCGGACAGGCATTTCCAAGCGCCACCGACTTCTCGGCCGCAAAAATCGCTGTGTTCGCCGCCTCGAGTCTTTCTGCCGTCGTCGGGACTGGCCTGCTCTGGGGAGCTCCGCGTCAGGAGCTTATCGGAGCTGCGCCGCAGAGCGCCGGCATTAAATCATCATAGCCTGCCGCCGCTTATGCCTGACCGTGAAAAGGAGATGATTCCACCTGCGACGAGGCGGTCTGCCTGTTCCACATTGCAGGCGTGAAACTTAGGGCACTTGGTCGAGATCTCCTGGTATCCCGCGGTCGAGGACACCAGAGAACAGAGTTATCGTGGCGAACCGTCGCATTTGAAGGAGTCGAAATGACGCACGTATATTTCCACTGCGCGAACACCAAGAAGGTTTTCGTCGATCGCCGCGGCGCTGTCGTGGATGATCTTGCTGAAGCGCGGGATCATGCGAACCGCATCGTGCAGACCCTCACCAAAGAGCGCAGCCTCGAGGATTGGCGTGACTGGGTTCTGCATGTCAGCGATGATCAGGGCGATGAGCTCTTCGTTGTGCCCTTCACTTTCGTGCTCGGGGAGCCGAATTGAGGTCGCCGTGTTCCAAGCGATCGTTTGGACCAACGCGCATATGTCCCACTTGAAAAGCGGGCCGTTGGTGCCCTACGAAGACTATCTTCAGCGTCAGCGCCGTAAGGTCTGACGCGCCAACGCGAATTGCGGAGGAGTGCTCGCGCGCTCTGGGCAGCAACGGCGGTTGGCAACCTTGCGTTTCGGTGGTGGGCCAGGTTTGAGGCTTTGCAACTGGTCGCGCCGAAAATTGCATGCGGTGTCCAAAGACCCGAAGTCTTTCGTCAGGCCAGGTATCGAAGTCAGATTGGCCTTTGCTCTTCCATGATGCGAGGCACAGCCTTCAATATCTCCTCCGCACCTCGCTGAAGAAGTTTGTCTCCTAGACGTGTGCCTATTGCGTCGGCTTGGTCGGCCGTACCAACGCATTCATGAGCAATCTTCGTGTGACCATCTGGATGAGTCACCTGTCCTCGAAGCGTTAATGTCCCGGCGACCCATCTGACAGAAACCCCAAGCGGTAAGCTGCAACCCGCATCGAGACTTCTCATCAATGCGCGCTCTGCGTCTACTTCGGTGCGCGATTTCCGATCTTCAATCTTTTGAAGCAGTGCTATGAGTGCCGTATCTTCTTCGCGAGCTTCGACCGCGAGGGCGCCTTGGCCGACTGCATACGGGAAAACATTCGGGTCTAGAATCTGTGAGGCCTCATGTAGCAATCCTAGCCGTGACAACCCCGCCGCAGCCAATAGAGTAGCGTCTATTCCCTCTCGGTTCTTTGCCTTACAAAGCCTTGGAAAAACGTTTCCACGGATGGGTCGAACATCCAGAGCACTGCAAAGAGCGAGAAGTTGCGCTTTGCGGCGAATTGATCCAGTGCCGACGCGCAGCCCCGGTCGTAGCTGATCTAGTATAACGCCACAAATTGCGTCACGAGGGTCCGCTCTTTTGGGAACGGCCGCCAATACCAAACCGGGCTGCAATCTGGTCGGAAGATCCTTGAGAGAGTGAACGACCAAGTCAACTTCTTTGTGCGTAAGCGCGTCTTCGCTCTCCTTCGTGAATGCTCCGATGCCACCAAACTGTTGAAACGACGACAGTCGATCTCTATCGCCAACCGAACTTGTGAAAACGAGTCTTACCTCAGCGGACGGTTCGACGCCATGAATAAGAGCGGCGACGTGACTGGCTTGCCAGCGGGCCAAATCACTTCGCCTGGTGCCAAGGCGAATTTCCATGATCAACGCTCTGATTGTTGTGTAGCGCGCCGACCTCTAGCGCTGCGCAAGTAGCAATAAGGTCGGCACCTGCTCGTTTTAGCCGCACGACAGAACTCTGGTGCGTGAGCATATTTCCTCGGTCCGTATTTCATCAATTCACGCCGCCCGAAACGGATAGCAGCCTGGATCGCAACTTCGAAAGTTGCTGGACCAAGTCGAGAACGAGGATGCCGGTTCGACGAGAACGGAATTTGAGCCTTTAGATACGAGTGCATCGATTGATTCCCTGCATCCTTTCAAGTCGAAGGGATCGACCTGTAAGGCTTCATGTGGGCCGCCGTCACTTGTGTTCATAACGAAGCGATAAAGGTAGAACGGTGATCGAAAAATCCTGTGGCCATTATGCCAGGCCAAGGGGGAGTCTCCATGATCAAGAGCCGAAGCCGCTCGATTGGATCGCGTCGCTTTCTAGTCGCCTCCGCGTACTGTGTCGTGAGTGCGCATATTCGCTCGGAGTCGCGGAAATCCGGATGGGTCGGTGGCGCCGGGGTGGTCACCTCGGGCAGGATGCTCACCGGCAATCTTCGACGATAGGGGCGATGGCTTTTCAGCTCTCATTCGCTGATATTCCTCAGCGGCCTCCTCGGCCGTCGCGAAGTTCTTGCTATAGATGAAGTTTTCGCAACCATTGCTGATGCGGGCATAGTAGGGTTTTCGTCGCCTAGCACAGTCCGACCGCTTCCTGACGCCGGGGAAGCCGTGCTTGTTGACTATGGTGCGTGGCATGTGAGCTTGATCCCTGATGCTGGGGCGAAGCCCCTCATTGTTAAGCTCGCTTTTCTAGCAGCGCGCTATTTGAATGGATTCATTGACGTGGAATAGGTCGGGGTTTTGGCGTAGTTCGCGGGAACGTTCCAAAGCGTCGCGACATACCAGGCGGTCCAAGCAACGATCAGCAGGCTTAGCACCCAAACCCAAACAGGGATTGGCGAGGGCGATTCTGCCCGGTGCGGCTCGAATGGTTCTTCGGCTCCAAACGCGTTGACCATGAAGCGCAGCGTACCGTGAACGACGGCCCCATCACCGAGCCCGCTGAGTGTGATTCCGGGCCCATTGCGGACCTGGAACCGAAGGCGTCGGACGCCGACTTGGCCAGTGGCGTCCTGGGCTTCGATGCGCAGGCCGTGTTCGCCGTCGGCAAGGCTCTTGGTGTCGAGCGCTATCTGCGCCGGTGGCCGCTGCTCGGTGACGGGATCGGTCGCTTCGTCGAGATAGATGCGGATGCGCGGATCGGACACGTGTTGCAATCCTCTAACGGTCGGCATGCAGGACGCGATATTTTGGATGATAGGGATCCCGTTCGCCGGGGGCGACCAGCATCCACACCGCCGCCACGATGCAGCTCAGTGTCACGAGCCCGGCCCCGCCCGCCACCAGCGCGTTGCCGATTAGTGGTCCGTCAAGACTAGGACCGCCAGCGCCACCAACGATCGAAGGCGCAGTGCAGAGGTAGCCAAGCGCCGAGAGAATCCAGGTGGTAATCGTATCGGTCATCGTCGCCTCCTATTTTTCAGCACGGAGCTTCGTGATCTCGGCAGGCGTCACCAACGGCCCATGGTTACCCCATGACGTGCGCTCGTGATTGATGATATCGGCGATCTGCTGATCAGACAGTCGGTCAGCGAACGGCGGCATCTCTACTTCGTACTTCTGGCCGTCGATTGCCTTACCGCTAAGGCCGCGCAGCATGGTGGTGATATGCTCGGCAGGGTCAGGGGCATTAACGACCGCATCGCCTGCAAGCGGCGGAAATGTGCCAGGAACGCCTTTGCCCTCGGCGCCGTGGCAGACGCCGCAGTTGTCGGCGAAGAGCTTCGGTCCTTCCGCAGCATCGAACGTCGGTGCCGGGGGCGCTACCGGCGAGACCTGTTTCGGCGTCGTTGCCTGCTTCTGCATTGGTTCGGTGGCGCGAGCCGCGACGACATCAGCCGCACTGATTAAGGCACCACGATTGCCCCACGAGGATCGCTCGTAATTGATGATGTCAGCAATCTGCTGATCAGACATTTGATCGGCAAACGCCGGCATTTGCGCTTCATAGCTCTGGCCATTGATTACCCGCCCGCCAAGTCCGTGCAGCACAGCGCCGATATGTGCCGTGGGATCGGCGTCGTTAACCACCGGATCTCCGGCGAGCGGCGGAAACGTTCCCGGCACACCCTTGCCTTCCGCACCATGGCAGGATGCGCAGTTGTCGGCGAACAATGCGGCACCCTTGGTGGCGTCAAACCCCAGGGACCCGCTCGAAGGACTCTCAGTCGCGGCGCGGGACTGCGTCGGAACGAGCGGGGGCTGCTTCAGGGACAACAAATAGGCTACGAGCGCCTTGCCGTCCTCGTTGGGGATGACGGTCCCGCCTGGCGCGAACTGGGGCGGCAATGGCACCGCTTTCTCTCCCGGAGGTAGTTTGTCCACAATCTTGAACAGCCAGGGGAAGGCCGGCATGATCGATTGAGGCACAACTGCTCGCGGTTGATAGAGATGGATGTACTGCCATATGCTACTCGACTGCCGCGCGCCGATATTGCTCAAGTCTGGACCAGTGCGCTCCGAACCTAGTAATTCCGTAGTCTGATAGGCATAATCGCCCGGCGCAGACGGGCGGCCAAACGGCTTATCTCCAGAGAGCGGACGTACTTGCTGGGTATGGCAATAGAAGCAGCCCTCGGAGACATAGACATCTCGACCCCGCGCCTCAATCGAGGTTAGTGGCTTAAGGCCCGGCGTCGGTGGCACCTTCGACAGCCAGATCCCCGGCAGCACGCCCATAAGAATCGCTAATCCAGTGTAAATCAGCGTTGAACCGCCAGAAATGGCCAATGTCCTGTTCATGCCGGCACCGTCTTGGCTGCCGCAAGCTTGGTGCAGGACCTACCGTAGGTCATTGTCCAGACGTTGAAAGCGAAGACAAGATGGCCGGCGAACATCAGCGAGCCGCCGACGGAGCGCCACAGCCAGTATGGCGCGGCATCTTCGACCGACTGGATGAAGGTGAGTCCTCGAAACCAATCGAGCCCCTGAACGGTGCCGGCGGCCGATAGCGCCGCAACGTATATGACGACGCCGACGGCGGATAGCCAGAAATGTATGCCCATGGTCACGTTGTAGGGGTACTTGCCAGTGGCGCGCGGCAACAGCGCATAGATGCCGCCCCAGATCGCGAAAGTGACGAAGCCATACATCGTCAGGTGCGAGTGCCCTACCGTGTAATTGGTCAGATGCCAAAGCTGCTGCAGCGAGCGAAACGCCTCGAATGTGCCTTGTGTCGAACCCAGTATATAGCCGTAGACGCCGACGAGGATGAAAACCGCGGGCGAGCGATATATCCATTCGTGAGTCCCCCGGAAGGTGAGAAGGAAGTTTGCGGTGCCGCTCAGCACTGGAACCAGCATGGCCACACTGAAGACGATGGCCGTAGTCTGCAGCCACCATGGTAGTGGACTGAATTCAAAATGATGAGCGCCGATGATCGGATAGAAGATGAGATTGGTCCAGAATGCAAAGACGCCGAGAGAATATGAATAGATCGGCCGGTTTAAGAGCTTCGGCAGCGCATAGTAGGACACTCCGAGCGATAGAGGCGTGAACCATAGTCCGACGGCGTTATGCATGAAGAAGGCTTGTACCGCGACCTGACCCAGTCCGTACTGATACCAGGGCAACATCGACACCACGACCATAACAATCGTCCACAGCGTGCCCCCGATAGTATACCAGTTAGAAATATAGATATGCTCGTCATCCCGGCGCTCGACAGTGGCGATCATATTCCAGACCGCGGTGATCAAGCCGAGTCCAAGGATTGCGCGAATCCACCACAGCCATTCGCGATACTCCTGGCCGTAGGTGAAGCCGAGATCGAGTGTGACCGTGCCCAGCGCGGCGGCGACATTGAGGAGCGCAAGACTGATCCATGCGAGGCGCTCGCTGTAGAGCCTTGCGCCAGAACTGCGCGCGGCGACAAACAGCGCAAGCCCAATCAGCGCCTGGCTCGCCCAGGCATAAAACGTTCCGCTGGTGTGTATCGCGCGCAGCCGACCGAACGACAGCGCTGGCGTGGTCGCGAAATCCGGGTAAGCGAATTTGAAGCTGACGAGGAGCCCCACGGCCGTGGCGAATACAAGCCAGATTGTTGCCGAGGCGACGTACGCCGCGAGCACCCGTGCCAAAACACGGTCATCCGGAGGGAGCTCGCGAAGTGGAATGGCTGCAGCGCTATCGGACATCATCCGTCTCCCCGACGACGTTGTTCAGCGTTGCCCTGAGGCGCACCAAAAGCGTGACGTCAGCGGCATTGCAACCGGGCCGGCGTTATCGGGAGAATCCGGCGCGATCACTTTGTCCTTATTTTTGTAGCTGAGCTGGTCGGAAACATGGATCGTTTCGCCGATCCTGTCCGCCGTTACGTACCGGTAGCCATCTTCCCATGGTTCGCCGAAATCGACGGCTTTACCACTTACTGAAGCCGGGTTTACGCCGTTGCTTTGCATATCGAGCCTCCTGGCTTCTCGATCTGATCGCGTGTTGGTGACGTCATTTGAAAGCTGCGGTATGACGACGCGTTGGAGAATGAGCTTGCAAGACCGCCAAGAGAAATCACCTTTCGATATAGAGTCGATATACGATCGTTATCGCCGACCAACAGCGTCGTAGTGAGGAATGCCACCCCGTCGCATCTCCAGAGATCCAGGTTGCCCTACGCTGATCGCCTAGGTTGCGACAAGGGTAAGCGGGCGCCGCTATCGAATGAGCAAAACTCGATTTGTCCAAAGGCGCGAGCGCCAGTCGCTTGGATATGCGCCTGCAGGCATTCCCCGCTATGGCGTCGTCACACCGCGGAGGCGGCAATAACGATCGTCTATCGACTCTATGGCGAAAGGTGATTTCACTCGGCGCAGTTGCAGGGTCATTCTTCAACCGTCGTCATTCAAACACTAAATGCCGCCAACGAGACGCGACCAGCGTGAAAAGCAACGAGGGTCGATATGAAAGACAACAGTTTAAGGTCGGTGATGCGATCCATGTCTCTGGCCAACTCAGCCGGCAAGAAAATGGCAACCTGATAGCACCTGCTTCTCGATGAATTCGGTCGGCTCGCGGAGGTTTCGATAATGGAACGACAGATGCGAGCGACCGACGCCAATGCCGTCAAGAGTTCAGCGCGCTTCGGAGCGACGCTGAACACCGCCGCCCAGGAGAGGCTTTATGTCCTCGTCGTCGCCGCATTCGCCGCGGCGGGCAACGTGCGCAGGGAGGCCGGCGGCACGCCTCGGTGCGCCAGCAACCTGATCGGTGTGGCGAGACTGGCCTTTCCTGAACAGCTCGTCGAAATCACCTTCAGGGTGACGCTGCCCGGAGCCAGAGGCGAAGCCGCGGTGGTGAATTTCCAAGTTTGGTAATCGCTTTGCGCAGCACTTCTTCTCGCTACGGCGCCGGCGCCCGATTGTTCCATTGGCTGACGGTCATGCTGGTTCTTGTTGCTTATGTGCTGAGCAGTGGCGATGGCTACTCGCTCTATTCCGCCTCCGCGGACGGGCTCCGGAGGATTCACGAGACGCTCGGGGTTCTTGTTTTCAGTGTCGTCGTACTGCGGTTGGTATGGAGGCTGATCGACAGCGCGCCAGCGAAGCAGCCGATGCCGCGATGGATGACCCTGGTCGCGCAGCTCGTCCACTTCGTGCTTTATGTGTTCCTCATAGCGATTCCAACAACGGCCGTGCTTGGTACCTGGCTTGAGGGGATTCCCGTCACTCTTCCCGGATTCGACATTGCTCCGCAGATCACGAAAGCGCATGGTCTGGGTCATCTGATGATGGAAATACATGCCACGTTAGGTAACGCCATCCTCTGGGTTGCCGGCGTGCATACAGCCGCGGCCCTCTTCCACTATTTTTATCTGCGTGATGAAGTGTTTCAGTCGATGATTCCCGGCGCATGAATGATCAGTCCGAGTACCGCGGAGAGCCGTATTCCCTCTGAAATTGGCGATGTTTGCTTGCAAAAATCACTGAATCTCATGCGCTGCCGCTCCAATGACAGGAGTTCGTCGCGACAGCGCACTGACACAAATAAGGTGGATGATGTCGAAGTCCGTGCCTCCTGCAGGAAGCCGAGGTCGCCCTCGACCGCCGTTGTTAGCTGGTGCAATTTGAGTCGCCGAATTGCCGATTACCTAATCAAGTCTAGCAACATTGAGGCTCGTTTGTTCGACGTCGCGCAAGTAGTTTGCGCAATCGTAGCGCGTGAAGATCTGCGTTGGGGTTGCCGATCCTGCCGCAAACAGCCTCGACGGCGCGGGCAGTTGGCTTGCCGTAGAATGTGCTAGCGAGCGTGGCTAAGATCCGTTCGATGCGGTGCAGGCCCGGCGAACCGAGTGAACGCATTGTACTCGTCTATCGTTAGCTCCTTGAGGACGTTCGTTGCTCACTGCGTCTGAAGCGTCAGTTTGTAGGAGTGGTGAGCGGGCTGTCATTGGTGTCAAGGACGAACAGGGCGAGCAGCTTCGCCGGCTCGGTCTTGCTCGCGTTGCGGCTGATCGAGTGGAGCGAGCCCGGAGATTCAGACCAGCTCTCGCCGGCCCGATAGATGCGCGTCTCGCTATCATTTACCTTCGACTCGATCGCGCCAGAGATCACATATGCATAGATAAAAGCAGAGTTCGCGTGGGTGTGGGGCGGAGAGGCCGCGCCCGGTGCGTAATCGACTTCCACAGCAATCAGCGACTTGCCAGGGATATTGGGAATAGCCGCCTCGAAGTTCTTCGTGACGGTTTCCGCCCCGCTATCATGGGCGCAAATAGGGCCGGTCATCGAGAAGGCGAGAGCGGCGCTGAGGACGATAATGGGTTGGATCTTCATGGGTTTTGTCCTTTTGAGAAACAAGTCGGAAAGATGATGATCCTCGATAGGAAAATCACGATCGTATCCGATATAACGGGCGGGAAGAGGTCGTCACGAGACTGGCTATTTCAAATGTTATCTGAAACTCGTGTTGGAACGTTGGGCTCGCTTGAGCGATGCTAAGCTGACGTCACCTCACGGGCAAATGTCTGACTGTTATGGTTTCCATTCCAGCGCGTCCATTGTGCTGATGAGGTCCGACGCGAGAGGAGCCCGCGTGCCGCACGCACCTGGAGAATTAGGTGTGCCACGTCAACGCTACACATGACATCATTGGCGCCATGCAATGTCAGTCCAGGAGTGGATAGGCGGCCGTTTGCCGCAGGCCGGGACGTTGATCGATTGCCGAGGCGGCGGGTTTCTGCAGACGCCGCCACTGGCATCTGGCTCGGGGGCGCACTGCGCGAGTGACTATAACTATCGTTTATTGATTTTATGGCGACAATCAATTTTGCGTTGCCGACGTCCTTTGGTCAATCTCCGAGCTAACGTCGTATAATTCGATCCTGCGACCGACATACAATGTCGGCTTGAGAAGCTAGGCGGCTCGATAATGCGAAGCAACGACCCATCGAATCGGCGCGCCTTCCGGAGATGGGATCAGCGAAGAGACCTGGTCATCGGATGCGGGGCCGTTCTTGAGGAAGCCGCGGGCGATTTGAGCGCCTTGCGGTTCAAACAGTGAGGCCAATTATGATGCTGCAAAACGGCGACACCTTTCCATCTCTTACCTTCGCTCGCGTCGGGGGCGGAAAAATCAGCCTGCCTGCCGATCTTGCAGGTTGGTTCGGCGTGGTTGTATTCCATCGTGGCTCCTGGTGCCCGTACTGCAACGCTCAGCTCGCTGCTTTCGCGCGAGCGGCAGACAAATTCGTCGGTGAAGGCATCAAGGTCGTCTCGGTATCGGTAGACGACCGGGAAAAGTCGGAAATGCTCGTCGAAAAGCACAAAATCGGTTTCCCCGTCGCTTACGGTGCTGACGCGCGAGCGGTTTCCGCGGTGACCGGCGCCTTCGTTAATGACGATCCCGTCTGTCTCCAGGCAACCGGCTTCGTCCTGAACCCGGAAGGCCAAGTGGTGACGGCCGTCTATTCGACCCGCGCGATCGGCCGTCTGATGCCCGACGATGTGCTCGGTTTTGTCCGCCACCTCAAATCTTTGGCAAAAAATTGAAAGCAGCAAAGCAGCGGGGGATTAGCTGGGAGATCGATGGATGGCGCACGTGTCTGGATGGCGCTTCGCGGGGGACATGATTCAGGAATGTTTTGCGTGGTTGGTTAGGGTTCCGCCACGACGTCTGCAGCGGCTCACCTAGTCAGATAACGGCAACACTTTCGACGAAGTGCTGGCATTCCGGTTTTGGAAGCTATCTAAGTTGGCGAACGTTGCTCTAGCAGCTCCCATCAGGGCGAAGGTCATTCCTGCAACCAAACAAAAGATCGTGCTATGATCTCGGCCTAGCTAGTCCGAAGAGCAAGAATAGCTTTTGCGATCGATCAACTCTGGGTCGGGCGTTCAATCTCGCGCGTCGCGGCAGATGTCGGCTTCAGCAGCGTTGCCGCGTTCTCGTTTGCCTTCTTCACCATCTTCCGAAGCGGGTAGTCTCGTCAGTAGGAGAATGCGATAGCACGCCTTAGATTGCTTATAGGGTAGCTGCAGCACCGCAAGTGCCGATGACCTGGGCAATGGAGCGTAATCGGAAGCGGGTCGGGACTTCTCCGTCAGGTCCCATCGGCGATCGCCGGATCGTAGTCATAGCTTGGCAGCGCCACACGATGAGACGTATGGTTTCCACGGGCCTCGCTGAAAAAGGCGTATGCCAGGCAATTTTGTGGTCGAAACTCACGAAGCGAATGCACCGATTCTGATTCCAGACATTCCGGCGATTATCGCTGTTGCTATGACGGCGCTTATAGCGATGCAGACACCCCAAAGTCGACCGGCAGTACGTTGATCGACACCGTGTGCGATCAGCACCACACTTAATCCTGAAGCGAGGTGGCTCAAGACAAAGAAGACGCCGAACGCGTAGTGAGGGAGCAGACGGATGTTCCAAGCGTCATGAATGAGCCCAGTCGGAGCTCCGATCGCGAAGTTCCAATCCGTGGGTATGCCGAGAAAGCTTCGTGCGTAGACGAAGACCGAATTCATGTGGCCGAGAATGAAGACGGAGAGATAGGCACCCGAAGCGACCTGATAGGTCCTCTGGAAATTATGCGCCGAGGCGCTCCAGCGCCACGCCAGAAGGAGGCCGGTCCCTATCTGGAAAAGCATCGTTGCAACCAACACAGGTTCACCTACGGCAGAGCGATAAACCACGCGTCCGATCTTCATCACTGCGGTGTGCGCATCAGGACCTATCAAGCCGAACAGATGGTTCGCGAGATGAAACATCACATATAGGCTTAGGACCACGGCCGTTACTCCGTGGACAACCCGCCAACCTCCGACCACAGGCTCAGCTGATTCAACCGGACCTCGTGCAGACTGCGACCATTTCGCGATTGCGAGCCAGATCGCGCACCAGATAACCTCATCGGGAATAGGGCTCTTGATTAGGGCTTGCACAACGCCGAGAAACACATAGAGCGTCGGCGAGACAACGCTCGCATAGGCGAGGCGTCTTGAACCGGAATCGGACGATGGTCGACAAGCCAGAGCGATCCCGAGGAACGGCACCACGAACGCAACGATCAAAACACAAGTCGCGCAGGCGATTGCGAAGGGTGGCAGGCTTACGCCTTGCGTGCCGACGATAGCATGGAAAGCTTTGAGCAGAAATGGATAACAAATTGCCGCTGCCGCCGGCGCAAGGGCGACATAGCTATAGCGCTTCTCGAGACGCCTCCTACGATTTTGCTCGCGAACAATTGCGTCCATCCTCAACCTACGGAGTCACGGTTAACAAACCGGTTACGAGACGACCTCCGAGAGAGGGAGGGCCTTCGAGTATTGTCTCGCGTGGTGCATCGGTTCCGATCAAGCGTTCATTGCTGGGCGAAGTGTCTCTTTCGAGCAATTACCGTCTTGATTGAGCTATTGAATGTTCGACCGGTGCATAGCAAGAGCGGAAGGTAGCGTCAGTCGAAGCTTCCGCCGAAGGCAAGCATGTCCTGATAGAAACGGCGGATCCTAGCACGCAAGATGCTCAATTCGCCGATGAGTCGCTAGCCGGAAAAAATGTATTTGAGTTATCATGAATGGCTGACCTCACTGTTCATAATGCGTGTCGCTCACGCAGATAACTGATGAGCGTCTGTTCGGGCTCGCGACCTAAGTCGCGGCAACGGTGTGCGTGTCGTGACGGCGTTCATTGCGGAGTCACCGACAACGCGGCTCAGAAGCCTTTGCTGAAACGAAGCGCCGGGCTCAGCGTGCGGTGTGGTCGTGCATTCCGACTACATAATCATGCCAATCGGAAAGCAGAAATAACCATCGTTTATCAAGTCGATGTCGAATTGTAATTTCCCTTCGCCGTGCTGCAGGGTCACTCTCTAGAGCATCTTCGTGTCGTAACGTTCAACGCTGAACCGACACGCGGAACACGATGCTATTGGAGAGTCGACATGCAATGCAGCGGCGCAATTGAGGCTGTCGCGTCTCTTGGCGGTGCCGTCAGCCAAGTTATCTACTTCCAAGACATTGGTGCTGTTCGTGCGGTAATTGCCTTTGTATCGATCGAACATGACCGCAAACTTCGCAAGGCCGCAAGATACCTGTCTCAGTCAATGCGGCGTTCTAGCTCGTTTGGGAGAGCCGGAAGTGAGCGCAGCTGAAAGAATGGCTGTGGCGATCCAGTTCATCGGACGTCCGTTTCGTCGCTTTCGCAGATGCGTTGGCGCATCGATCTGCATGCTACTTGCGCTTACGCTCGCGGGCTGCAACGAGAAGGCGCAATCGCAGGTGGTCGCGCCTCCGCCGTCCGTTACGGTGGCGCAACCGGTCAAACGCACCGTCACCGACTGGGACGAGTTCACCGGCAGGTTCGAAGCGATCCAGGAGGTGCAAGTCCGTGCCCGCGTCGGTGGCTTTGTCACCAGTGTCGAGTTCAAAGACGGCGACATGGTGCACGCCGGCGATCTGCTCTACATCATCGACCCTCGCCCGTTCGAGGCGGTGGCGACCCAAGCGGACGGTCAGCTCGCCGATGCGCGAGCCAAGACAGAGCTGGCCAAGCGCGAGCTTGAGCGCGGGCTCATCCTCGTAAAGACCAGTGCTGTCTCCGAGCAAGTCGTCGACCAGCGTCGCGCGGCATTGGAGGCCGCTCACGCCGCTGAGACTATTGCCGAAGGCGCGCTAAAGGCCGCCCAGCTTAATGTCGAATTCACGCATGTGGTGGCACCGATAACCGGCCGCGTCAGCCGCCATTTTGTGAGCGTCGGCAACCTCGTGCAGGGGAGCGACAACGGCGGCTCGACGCTACTTACCACGATTGTTTCAATGGACCCAATGTACGTATATTTCGACGTTGACGAGGCGACCTATCTTAAGAACAACAAACTGTGGTTCGAGGGTAAGCGGCCGAGCTCACGCGATACGCCTAATCCAGTGCAGGTGGCGCTGACCGGCGAGACCAAACCATCGCACGACGGCCATATGGATTTCATCGACAACCGGCTCGACGTCTCCACCGGCACGCTTCGCAGCCGCGCGATCATCCCGAACCACGATCTATCCATCCTGCCCGGCCAATTCGGCCGCGTGCGGCTAATTGGCTCCTCGCCCTATGAGGCGCTTCTTTTGCCAGATGTAGCGATCGCGACCGATCAGTCGCGCAAGATCGTGTTCGTGGTCAAGGATGACAACACTGTGGAAGCGCGTGCGGTTGAACTCGGTCCGTTGGATCAGGGACTGCGCGTTGTTCGCACAGGCCTGAAGCCGGAGGATCGTGTCATCATCGACGGCCTCCAGCGAGCACGCGTTGGCGCTAAGGTGAGCCCGCGCAGCGTCGAGATCAGCGGCAGTAAGTCATGAATCTCGGACGTCTTTCCGTCAATCAGCCCATCCTGGCGATGGTGCTGTCGATCGTGCTCTTGATTGTGGGCGCGATCGCGTACCAGACGCTGCCCGTCTCTGAATATCCGCAGGTAGTGCCGCCTACGGTTACGGTCACCACGCAATACCCCGGCGCCTCGGCACAGACTGTGTCCGATACGGTCGCAGCTCCCATCGAGCAGGAGATCAATGGGGTCGAGGACATGCTGTACTTGTACAGCCAGGCGACCTCCAACGGCCAGCTCACGATAACCGTGACTTTCAAGCTTGGCACCGATCTCGACAAGGCCCAAGTGCTGGTGCAGAACCGCGTCGCGATCGCGCAGCCGCGGCTGCCGGAGGAGGTGCAGCGCAACGGAGTAGTCACCCGTAAGAACTCACCCGACATCCTGATGGTCGTGTTCATGCTGTCGCCCGACGATAGCTTCGACCAGCTCTACATATCGAATTATACGCTGTTGCAGGTGCGCGACCAGCTTCTGCGGCTCGATGGCATTGGCGACATCCAGATGTTTGGCGCGCGCGACTATTCGATGCGGTTGTGGCTCGATCCTGACCGGATCGCCAATCTCGGTATGACCTCAAGCGACGTCATTGCCGCGGTCCGGGCCCAAAACCTGCAGATCGCGGGCGGCCAGATCGCAGAGCCACCGATTGCGGATCGCGCATTCCAGCCGAACCTGGTCTTCACTGGGCGCCTCAAGGATATCAGGCAATTCGAGGACATCGTGGTGAAGGCTGGTTCCGACGGCCGTACCGTACGGCTGCGCGACGTTGCGCGGATCGAGCTTGGCGCGCTGGCCTACACTACCAACAGCTTCATACTACGAAAGTCAGCCGTTGCGATGGTGGTGACGCAGCGGCCCGGATCGAACGCGCTCGCCACCGCGAAACATATCTCCGACACGATGGTGCAGCTCAAGACGAGCTTCCCAAAGGGGCTCGACTACAATATCGGCTACAATCCGACCGAATTCATCGCCCAATCGGTTCATGAGCTGATCAAGACGATTTACGAGGCGATGGCGCTCGTGGTCATCGTGGTGCTGGCGTTCCTTCAAGGTTGGCGGCCTGCGATCATCCCAATTGTTGCGATCCCGGTGTCGCTGGTCGGCACATTTGCAGCGATGGCGGTGCTCGGCTTCGGCATCAATAACCTTACGCTATTCGGCCTCGTACTTGCGGTCGGCATCGTGGTAGACGACGCCATCGTGGTTGTGGAGAATGTCGAGCGACATCTCCAGGCAGGTATGAGCCGGCGCGAGGCGGCTCTCAAGACGATGGAGGAGGTCGGCGGCGCGCTGGTCTCGATCGCCCTCGTGCTCTGCGCGGTGTTCGTGCCGACCGCGTTCCTCGGCGGCATTTCCGGGCGATTCTTCCAGCAATTCGCCGTCACAATCGCGGTCGCGACCGCGATCTCTTGCTTCTGTTCGCTAACGCTGTCGCCAGCACTGGCCTCCCGAATTCTTACTCCGCATGAGCAGAAACGTCCAATGGCGCGCTGGAACATCGTTGCACGGGGTTGGGACGGCTTCACCGCGCTTTTCAATTGCATCTTCGAGCGCCTAGCGCATGGCTACGCGGCCGCCACCGCCTTCGTGATCCGACACACGGTGGTGATGCTGGCGATCTACCTCGCGCTGATCGGCGGTGCTGGCTGGCTGCTCGCCACCACTTCTCAGGGCTTCATCCCGGCGCAGGATCGTGGTTATCTGATCATCTCGGTGCAATTGCCGGGCGCCGCGTCGCTGGTGCGGACCACCGCGGTGGTGCGGGAAATCGAGCGAATTGCGCTGGATACGCCAGGGATCATCCGTGTCGCGGCGTTTGCTGGCTTCTCCGGCGCGACCCGCACGCAGGCGGGCAACGCCGCGGCACTGTTCCCCGTCTTCGACGACCCCGAGGCGCGAGTTAGGAAGGGCCTGACTGCCAGCGTGATCACTGCGGATCTGCGAAAGCGGCTGTCGGCGATCCAGGGCGCCTTCATCATCGTCATCCCACCGCCTGCGGTGCCAGGCATCGGCACCGGCGGCGGCTTCGCCATCCGCATCCAGGATCGACAGGGGCGCGGTCCCGAGCTGCTCGGAGCTGCCACGGACGAGCTCGTGGCCGCCGCGCGGAAGTCGCCAAACCTAACGTCGGTGTTCTCACCGTTCACGGCGAATACGCCGCAGCTATTCGTCGACATCGATCGCGTGAGGGCGCAGAAGCTCGGTGTTCCCATCGCCAGCATTAACGACACGATCCAAACCTACTTCGGTTCGACCTATGTCAACGATTTCAATCTGTTTGGGCGGACCTATCATGTCACCGCGCAGGCCGATCTTCCATTCCGAAGAGAGGCCTCTGATTTGGCGCGGCTGCGTACCCGCAACGCGGCCGGTGACATGGTTATGCTGGGGAGCGTAGTGGACTTCAAGGATATCTCCGGGCCCGATCGTGTCGCGCGCTACAATCTCTACTCAGCATCCGAGCTGCAGGGCGAGCCGGCGCCAGGCGTGAGCTCGAAGACCGCGCTCAACACCATCAAGCTATTGGCCGACAAAACATTACCGAGCGGTTTTTCTTTCGAATGGACCGATCTGTCCTATCAACAGGTGACGGGTGGCAATGCCGGGCTCTATGTGTTCCCGATCTGTGTGCTGTTCGTCTATCTGGTGCTGGCGGCGCAGTACGGCAGTTGGACGCTACCACTCGCGGTGATCCTGATCGTGCCGATGTGCCTCTTCGCGGCCACCATCGGCGTGCGCATCATGGGCGAGGACATTAACATCCTGACCCAGATCGGCTTCGTGGTGCTGGTAGGACTTGCGGCCAAAAACGCGATCCTGATCGTCGAGTTCGCGCGGGACATCGAGCTTGAGGGTAAACCGCGCCTGGAAGCGGTGATCGAGGCTTGCCGGTTGCGACTGCGGCCGATCCTGATGACCTCGTTCGCTTTCATCCTCGGCGTGCTGCCGCTCGTCGTCTCCACCGGACCCGGATCGGAGATGCGCCAGGCCGTCGGCGTCGCCGTTTTCTTCGGTATGCTCGGAGTTACGCTGTTCGGCCTAATCTTCACGCCGATCTTCTACATGGTCGTGCGCAACCTCGCGGAAGGAGCGGATGAGGGCAAGCCGACGCACGCGATGGCCGCCGCGGCGGAGTGAGTTGCGGTTACGCCGAGATGAAGCCAGAACGGCCGCCGCCGAAGAGGCAAATTACCGAGGAGAGAATTCCCATGAAGGCGATCATTGTGACGGACCGGGCTGCGGGAACGGCCGGTATGAAGCTGGTGGAGCAGCCCGAGCCACAGGCAGCGATAAACGACGTCGTCGTTCAGGTTCGTGCGTCGGGTTTCACGTGGGATGAGCTGACGTGGCCACCGACCTGGGCCGATCGCTTCGATCATGACCGAACACCGTCGATCCCTGGGCACGAGTTGGCCGGAGTGGTCACCGCGCTCGGCTATGGCACGACAGGGCTGTCGGTGGGACAGCGGGTTTTCGGCCTCACGGACTGGTATCGCGACGGAACACTGGCTGAGTATGTCGCGGTCGAGGCGCGCAACCTCGCGGCGCTCCCGGGCGACGTCGATTTCACCGTGGGCGCGAGCCTGCCGATGCCGGGCCTGACTGCTTGGCAGGGACTGTTCGAGCACGGCCGCCTTCAGGCGGGGCAGAGCGTCCTGGCGCACGGTGCGGCTGGCGTAGTCGGTTCGATGGTGACCCAGCTCGCGCGAGAGGCCGGCGCCTATGTCATCGGCACCGGACGCGCTGCCGACCGTCAGAAGGCGCTCGACTTCGGCGCTCAGGAGTTCGTCGACCTCGAGAACGATGTTTTGGAAGACGTCGGCCAAATCGATTTGGTTTTCGATGTCTTCGGCGGCGACATCGGAAAGCGGTCGGTGCGGCTGGTTCGAGCCGGAGGAACCCTTGTTTCAATCGTCGGGCCAAGCGAGGAACGGCCCGCCAACGGCTTGGCAGTCGATTTCGTCGTCGAGTCCGATCGTGCCCAACTGCGTGAGATCGTCCAGCGGGTACGGGACGGGCGACTGCGGACGAACGTTGGCAACATCGCGACCCTCGACGATGCCGTCGCTTCTTTCAACCGGACCGAGCGACGCAAGGGGAAGACTATCATCCGCGTTCGTCCGTAGGGACCCGTGCCCCTTGATGCATGCATTCGGCCGGCGCGGTCCGGGTCGACCGCCTGCGTCTTATCAGCCCTAGCCACCCCGCTGCTGTGGGTGCTCCGCGATGTGCTCTGTATGACCGGCACCAAATTCGGCTGCGGCCAGGCGCTGTGCGGCGCCTGCACCGTGCATGTCGACGGCCAGCCGGTCCGCTCCTGCCAAACACTGGTCGACAGCGTTGGCGATAGCGCGGTCACCACGATCGAGGCGATCAGCGAGGCGCCGCAGGGTGCAGCCTTACAGAAGGCATGGCCGGAGCTGGAGGTGGCGCAGTGCGGCTACTGTCAGTCCGCCCAGATCATGTCGGCGGCTGCGCGGCTCAGGCCGCTTGTTCCGGATTTTTCTTTCCACGTTCGCTCATCAGACACGTGATCAGGCAATTCGGATGCCTGCGCAGACGAGGCGGCAGTAAAAAGATGCTTAGACGTTCAACTGGGCCGTGCCCTGCCAAGGTCTCGCCCAACGATCCGCTACTTCAACGTCGCAAGATAGGCATCGAGGTCAGCCCGGTCCGTCGGGTTCTTCAGCCCTGCGTAGGGCATCTTGTTTCCGGGAACTACCTTCTGGGGCGATTCCAAATACGCATCGAGGATCTTCGTATCCCACACAATATCGGACTTCTTCATCGCGTCACTGTAGGGGAACCCGGGAGCCGTACCCGCCTTTCTGCCGACGATTCCTCCCAGGCCAGGCCCCACACGATTGGCCTGATCCGTAGCGTGGCACGTTGCGCAAGCTTGGAAGATTGTCTTTCCGTGCGCGGCGTCCTGCGCGTGGCCTGGATTGGCGGCGGCTCCCGCAAACAAGAGCGCCGCGACAATCGCACGAAGTGTTCCTGCGCTGTTCATTACGAACATCCTTTTTTTATCGGGATCAGAGGTGGCGCGGCTGCGCGAAATCGTTGAGATCGTCTCCGAGTCGAGGCGGGTGGCGCCGAGCAGACCAGATCCGCGCGGCTACAGCCGGGCTTACATTGGTACTTTCATCGCGCATCCTTCGCTGGCCGCGCGCGTCACGGCGAATCGCGCGATAGTTTCAGTCCTTAACGGGACGGCCGCGTGCGCTCGACCGCCCGCCACACCGAAAGATCGGATACAGGGGACAAAATGAGAAATTCCTTTTGGACATGCATTCGATAGGCGTGAGATATCATCCAAGAGGTCTGTGGGCGTGGCGTAGGACGACACAAAAAGGGCAATTCGCGATCACTCTTTCCCGTTGGGTTGCTTCGAAACGTCATGCGCGAGCACTCCTTCCAGCTTCGAGCCTGGATCCGGCTCCAGCGCTTCGCAGGGAAACAGGTAGGGAAGCACCAAATCGGCCCGGATTGACTTCGGCGTGACGATCTCGACCGAAACGACGAGATCGCGACAAGTGCGCGGCTTGAACCGCGGTAATACTTACCTGCGCGCGGCTTTTGATCTGGAACGTGCCCATCCTGACCGCCTTACGATTCGTCGCATACGAGTTGCTAGGGGGGTCGAGCAGTCCGCGGTCACATCACGACCTGCGGGTCCGACACCCGTGCGTACGATCGGTCCGTGACGAAGCCAGCTGTTGCGATGGCGGCTCGGGGCTTCCTGACGCGCGTCGGCGTGCGTTCACGCGAATTCATAATGTTCCCAAGTCGTTGAGACGCTCAGCGGGCTCATTCATGTTACAGCTGAATATATCTAATTCGGCTGTCACCACTACTGGGGCAGCCGCAAGTGGCTACTTGTCCTGCGTGTTTAGTCGGAGGCAACGAAGACCGAACCAATCAAAATCCCAGATCAGGTTAAGGCGCGGAAGGACCCTTCGCTCGGTGCGAGATTGGCTGCTTGCGAGATGCGTCCTCTCGCCGCCCGCGCTGATCTCATGAACCTGAGTAACATAGAGGCGTTTTGGACGTGGCAGGTGAGCCATTCTGGCGTATATCGCGACAAGACCTCGACAAGTTGATGACCACATTGGACGTCACCTTCGTCAGACTATCGCAATGCGTGCTTGCGACGGGGGCTCACCTTGCCGTCGCCTGCGCGGATGCCACCACCATCCACTACTGTCTTCGAGGCGTCGGGTTCATTCTCCTGGAGGGTGAAACGCCCATCCGCCTGACGCCGCATACACTGGTGATAGTCCCGCCTGGACGAGCAATGACAATTGTCGCCACGGAGCGCCCGACCCTACTGCGGAAGGTAGGCAAGGGCGACGACGGCCGCTTCGTGCCCGGCTCGTCGTACCGGCACACCGTCGGCGATGGCAAGCCGACACTGGCGCTTGCGTGCGGCACGTTTCGAGCCACCTACGGCCCAGCACTGGACTTGTTCGCATCCCTTGCAACGCCCATTGTTGAGACGTTCGACGTACATGACCAACTCGACCAAGTGATAGCCTGCGCAATAGCCGAGCTCGCGGCCCAGGACGTCGGTGTGGGGCCAATGTCGGCGGCGCTGCTGAAGCTCGTGTTGCTCGCGCTGCTTCGACGTTGCCTAGTCTCGACGAAAGCGTGGGTCGAGCGCTTCGCGATCTTAAGCGACCCGCCGATCGCACGAGCTTTCGCCGAGATGGCCTCGCGCCCCTCCTTTCCGCACACCGTACAAAGTCTATCCCAGGCCGTCGGTCTCAGCCGCTCAGCTTTCATGGCGCGCTTCTCAACTGCCTTCGGTGAGGCGCCCATGTCTCTCCTGCGCCGTCTTAGGATGCGCCTCGCTGCTGACCTGCTCTCAGCCAACGCGCTATCGATCGACCAGGTCGCCCTAAACGTCGGCTACCAGAGCCGGAGCAGCTTTACGCGCAGTTTTCGTCGGTACTACGGCAGCGACCCCTCAGAATACCGCTCCAAAGCGCAGAGCGCACGGTCCTCAAGGGCTGCTCCGACTGAAGATGCGATCGAGCAATCCGATGCCGCGTGAGAATCATTCGTCCGCAAGAGCGTTGGCGCCGCCGCCGGCGAGCTCATTGCGCCTTGTTATGACACGCGAGCTCGATCAACTCAGTGCTCCCTCGGGTCGGGGCGAACGCAGGCGAGCGTCTTAGCTCGTTTGCACCGCGTAAGGTCTCTGGCTGTGGGATCGATGCGCTGTAAGCCGCTCGCCTTCCGCGTGCTCGCCGGTGCGGGCGCGCTCGCCATCTCTGGGAGCCTTACATGCGGCATTTCCTTCTGGCGGACTTCGATCGACCAGTCTCGAAACCGCGCGACTTTGATAAAAGCGTCCAGTGCCGGCGAGTAGCGGCGCCCCTGCACGGCCAGCAGCCGCACCTCCCGCGAAATCGGGTCGCCTTCGAGCGGAATAGTCTTGAGCGTCGGAAGGCATGGCATGTGCTCGGGCGCGAGTACCACGCCGAAGCCAGCGGCGGCCAGGTACTGGAGGTGCAAGTCGTGACCGCTGCGGTGGCCCAGATGCGGCGGTTCCTTGGGGAAATACAACCGTTGAATCTTTGGGAGGACGTCGCATCCGACGCGCTCCAGCAAGACGGTCTCGCGGAGGTCGTCAATTCCGATCGAGGGGCGATTTGCGAGCTGGTGTGTCGGCGCCAGAACCGCGACGTAGCGCTCTTCGAAGAGCAACCAGTCGTCGATGCGGGTGGGTATGTCCTGCACGTCCCCGACGATTGCGGCACTGATCTCCCCCTCAAGCAGCAGGTCGATGAGCTTCTCCGCCGTGCCCTCGCACAGCTCGACATTAAGTCCCGCGACGAACCTTGCAATCTCAGTGATCAGATCGAGAATGAGCGAAGCCGAGATAGAGGGGGCGAGGCCTATCTTGAGTGGCGCGACCTCCTTGCGTTGAAATTCTTTAGCTCTGCGACGTGCCGTTTCTGCCGAGGCCAGTGTGCGCGCCAGCATCGGAAGAACCTCCTTCCCGAGGTCGGTGAGCTGCGTCAGCTGGCGCTCACGATAAATCAACGGGCCCCCGAGTGCCTGCTCCAGCTTCTGGATCCCCTTGGTCAAAGCGGGCTGTGTTACATTGCACTGCTCCGCCGCGCGGGTGAAGTTAAGCGTGGATGCGACCGCGAGGAAATAGCGAACTTGATGAAGCTCCATGGGTCTCCGATAACTTGCTCCTGTCTATGCACTTGACGCCGTGACGGGGGGCGCCGAAATGACGGCACTGTGGATGCCACTTGCATGCACACGTTGGAACGGCCCAGTCTATTGGTTTGGACGCACGGACACGCTTTCTGGAGGCTCTGAGAGCCGGGCTAGTGCGCAGCGAGGTGGGCGGAGCTCCCTGACGAGGAAATCGGCAAATGCCCTGCGGCAGGCTTTATGGTCTTTATCCCCTCACGAAGAGCGCATTCAGTTCGATCGAGCCGAAATCCCATTCAGGCAGCATCCGTACGAGCTGCCCAGTCTCCAGCTCTGCCCGCACGCTGATTTCGTCCGACGCGGCAAACCCTAGCCCGGCTACGGCGCTTGCTGTGGCTCCTTCGCTGGTGGTGATCGCGAGCTGGCTCTCAACGCGCACGGAGGTGACACGTCTTTGCGTAAGGAGAAGGTCGGCGATGAGTGGGCCGGACTGACGATCACCGAGTGGTGCGCGAAGTCCGAGAGCGTGTCGGGCGCGCCGTGCTCTCGTAGGTAGTCCGGAGGGCCGCGAGTACCCTCGGAAGCCGTATGATTGATCCTTCTTCATTTTAGGAAGAATGAGGGATTTGCCCGCCGTACCCGCCACGGCCGCCGCCGCTTAAGGGCCAGCTAGAGGCGAAAATCCGCGTCACGAATCTGATCCGAAAGTTCCATTGAGCCGATCGTCATCGACGAGTGCGCCCTCTCCCGCGGGAAGGCGTGCCTCAGCCCTTCCAGCGACGGTCGGCTGGCAACTCCAAGACGAAATGTAGTTTTTCTTTCAACCGGCCTCATCGAAAATATGGAACCTTTCATCGTTCGCTCATCGTGCACGGGCCGAAAATCGGTTTCGCGCGAAGGTGCGAGCCTGATTGCGAAGCAAATCCCGCATGGTTGCGGGCGTCCGACGGAAGGAAAGCAGTCGCAGGATGCCGAAGCGGACGAACTCTACGATTTGTTCGAGTGCATTAAACCTTCGGATCGTCGTCCCGCGCCCTTTTGGGTGCCCGAGCTCAACCGGCGCTCAATTGAGCCGCTCGTGACAATCGCCTTAGGCTTGGCGCAACGGAGATCAAAGAAAGACATGGATGCGTTATCGCCCGGCCGAAATGTAAGTCCCTCGCAACACCTGCCATTCTGGAGCCTGATCATGAGAAGAATCACTGTTCTCGTCGCCTCTGCTCTGATCATTGCATCTACGAATGCCGGGCCTGCCGCAGAGTCCAACTTAAACAAGGATGTTAACACCGCTCGCGCGGCCTTGGCGACGGTGCACAGCAAACCCGCCAATGCGGCCGACAAAGACGAGGCTTGCCGCGTCTACGTCGCCTCATTCTATCAGTCCGCGATGCTGCGGCAAGCCGCTGCTGGCGGCGTCGACGGCGCGAGGGTGTTAACTGCGCTCGATTCCGTGATCAATATTTTCAACGATCTGTTGGCGCCGAAATGCGGCGGTTGACCCCCACTGTTCTCTGGCAATGACAATGGGCGCGGGGCAGCAGATGATCGTATTCCCGTTGACAACCCCCTGGATCTGGTTTGAGGCCGCCATGGCAGTTCACTCAATCACCAACACTACACTCCACAATTTGGTGGCAGGTCCCACGATCTTTATCTGCGATGAGTGCGTCGAGCTCTGCAGGGACATCATCCGCGGGGAGAACAAGTCCTCGCTCGTGAAGTCGCGCGACGGCATTCCGACGCCGAAGGAAATCTGCAAGGTGCTGGACGATTACGTGATCGGCCAGAGCCATGCGAAGAAGGTCCTCTCGGTCGCGGTGCACAACCACTACAAGCGCCTCAACCACCAGACCAAGCACAACGACGTCGAGCTCGCGAAGTCGAACATCCTGCTGATCGGTCCGACCGGCTCGGGCAAGACGCTGCTCGCGCAGACGCTCGCCCGCATCCTGGACGTGCCGTTCACGATGGCGGATGCGACCACGTTGACCGAAGCCGGTTATGTCGGTGAGGACGTCGAGAACATCATCCTGAAGCTGCTCCAGGCCGCCGACTACAATGTCGAGCGCGCCCAGCGCGGCATCGTCTACATCGACGAAATCGACAAGATCAGCCGCAAGTCCGACAACCCCTCGATCACGCGCGACGTGTCGGGTGAGGGCGTGCAGCAGGCGCTGCTCAAGATCATGGAGGGCACGGTGGCTTCGATCCCGCCGCAGGGCGGCCGCAAGCATCCGCAGCAGGAGTTCCTGCAGGTGGACACGACCAACATCCTGTTCATCTGCGGCGGCGCCTTCGCCGGCCTCGAGAAGATCATCTCGGCGCGCGGCCGGTCGACCTCGATCGGCTTCGGTGCCCAGGTGCTCGCACCGGAGGACCGCCGCACCGGCGAGATCTTCCGTCACGTCGAGCCTGAGGACCTCCTGAAGTACGGCCTCATCCCCGAGTTCGTCGGCCGTCTGCCCGTCGTGGCGACGCTCGAGGACCTCGACGAGACCTCGCTGAAGAAGATCCTGACCGAGCCGAAGAACGCGCTGGTGAAACAGTACCAGCGGCTGTTCGAGATGGAGAACATCGAGCTGACCTTCGCCGACGAGGCGCTTGGCGCGGTCGCCCGCAAGGCGATCGAGCGCAAGACCGGCGCGCGCGGCCTGCGCTCGATCCTCGAGGCGATCCTGCTCGAGACCATGTTCGACCTGCCGGGGCTCGAAGGTGTGGAAGAAGTCGTGATTTCCCGCGAGGTCGTGGAGGGCACGGCGCGGCCGCTCTACATCTACGCGGATCGCTCGGGGCGCACGGTGGGAAGCAGCGCTATAGCGTACTAACTCGACCGGGCCAAACGACTGACGCCTACAACATCCGATCCGTTACTTGTTCTTCCCCCTCGTTTGCTACTGCTCCGGTGCCCAAATCGACGTCAACGAACCTAAATCGCTAAATAGTACGATAATGTACTATGATAGGAGTGAAACATGGGTGATGTCATTCGATTTGCACCAAAGTCGGAGCGAGAGCGAGCTCGCCTTGTTCGAGAAGCTCGAGCGATTTATGACAGCGTCTTCCCGCCGCCTGAATGCGCCTGCGACCAGCCGGACAATGCATGCGCAAGCCACGTGCGCGTGGACGCAGACATCGATCACGGCGATGGGGGCGCATCATGATCGCGATCATTGCCGTACTCTGCAGCTTGTCTTCTCCCGCAAATTGCCACGAGCAGACCGTCACCACCTCGAACTTCGCTGACATCTCGATGCAGTCCTGCCTGATGGGCGCACCGCAGCTTGCCGACTGGATGAATCAGCATCCGACCGAGCGCCTCGCAGCATGGCGCTGCGTGCTCGGTAAAAGGGATGGCAGGGGCGCTTAGGGTCCCCGGGGCCGATTTTGTTCCTCAAATAGTTCCGCGACTCCGCGCTCGATCCGCGAGGAGTCAATTTGCTTGGGTCCAGGCCGGCATGAGGAAACTCGCCAAGACTGGGATGAGATAAGCGCGGCCGAGCTCGACCAAGGCAGTCATGATCAGTTTTCTGGTCGGAGCGAAGTATTCGCCGTAGGCGGCAGCTAAGCTGTCACGTCAGCGACATACAGATGACCACCTGTGCGCCCGCCGTGGCTCTTTGGCCATCTCCAGTGACGATGTGGATGCCCACGACGCCGCGACGATGTCATGCCCTGGAATAGAACGATCTTCGAGCTAATGATGCCTATGCCGCCGATCACTATCTCCACAGGTTACTTTTCCTCGACGGTCGCGGGACAGTCATATTGTTTCGAAACGCCACCGAGGAGCTGCAAGCACGTCCAGTAGAAAGTAAAGAAAGAAACTTCGTAAACGCGCCCATGGAAGCTCCCACCGTCGCGATTGAGGCGTCGCAGGTTAAATTCGACGGCATGGACCGCTTCCGCCCTACGACGAAAGACTTTCGCTCCTCTTAAGTCCAAAGGGGGTCATTTGATGAGCGCGGTAAGCGCCTTGTCATCGGTGTCTAGGCAGTAGACAGCGAGCAGCCTCGTGCCCGAACTCACATCAGCCAGGGGCGGCCATCGATAAGGCTGCGCTCCGCGGGCGATCGAGATAGTGGTTCGGATGTTCGCGGACTTTCTACCTCTGGGTACCGATTGGTCTTTTTTTGCGGAGCCCGCACTTATGCCCCGATGGGCTTCACACCGTACTTTTGATAGTAGGTGCTCCTGATTTCATCCTGACTTCGAGGAGGGCGAGCGAAGACATGGGCTGGAGATAGCAACGGGCTGATTGAAGTGGTTTCGATTTTGACAACGTGATCGACAGGATACTCTAGGCCATTCGTCGCCCGAACCCAGTCGGCGATCATCAAGGACTCGCCATCTTCTGGCGGCAGTATCAACGCACGGCCCTTGAATCGGTAGCCGCGCCTCTGGAAGATGTCGACTACGTTAATTTCGACAGCGGGATTGCGCTCCAAGTTCAATATCGTCCGAGGCGAGGCGATGTCAGCGAAGTACAGAACGCCGTTTCTTACCGTCAAAGACGCCTTCGGGGAAAGATTTGGCGTTCCATCCTCGTTGACTGTCGCCACAAACGACAATATCGCCTGCTTGATGATTGCCTCCATGTCGGCAGTGATTTCAATCATAGATACCATCTCCTTGTTCTTCGCGAGCGCTTCTAGCCAGCTGTCACTTGCAGCCCGCGTTGCACCGCCGGCCGAGCGAGGCCACGGGTGAGCCACGCCTGCACATGAAGAAAGCGGTCGAAGCCGACGAGATCGCGTGCTTCGTAGAAGCCGATCAAATTGCGCACCCAGCCGAGCAGCGAAATGTCTGCGATGCTGTAGTCGGCCCCCATCACCCAGTCCCGGCCCGCCAGCCGTTGGTCCAGGACACCGAGCAGCCGCGCTGATTCGGTCGCGTAGCGGTCGCGCGGGCGCTTGTCTTCATAGGCCTTACCGGCGAATTTGTTGAAGAACCCGACTTGGCCGAACATCGGCCCGACTCCGCCCATTTGCCACATCACCCACTGGATCGTTTCGTAGCGGGCGTTTGGATCGGCTGAGATGAATTGCCCGGTCTTGTCGGCAAGGTAGAGGAGGATCGCGCCCGATTCGAACAGCGCGAGCGGTGTTCCGCTAGGCCCATCAGGGTCGTAGATTGCGGGAATCTTTCCGTTGGGGTTGAGCGCCAGAAAGGCCGGGTCGTGGGTTTCGTTTGCCATGATGTCGATCCGGTGCGGCTCGTAAGGAAGGCTCGTTTCCTCAAGCATGATGCCGACCTTCACTCCGTTGGGCGTGGAAGTGGAAAAGAGTTGCAGCCGATCGGGATACTGCGCCGGCCAGCGCGCAAAGATTGCATGATCAACAGTCACTTTCTTCCTCCTAGATAAGCGGGCCGCGCCGGGCCGGGGCAAAGGCGAATTCTCCGCCAGGATGCGAGCCGAGCTAGCATGGGTACCCAGGCACGACCTTGGACATCAGCTGAGAGACGATGGGATGGATGGGCATTGCCTGCCCCACGCACCGGCCCGGGGAAAGCGCCGACAATGCATGTGTGAGGGGAGAACCGCTCGCCTTCGCTGCTTCCTCACGGACGAACTCGGATGATCGTTTTCCCGCTGATCCGCCGCGTCGGATTGAAGGCGGCGACTGCCTCGTCAAGGGTCGCGATGTTGCCGATGTTTGTACGCAGTCGTCCGTCCCGTACCCGCTGGACGATCTCACCCAGTTGCGCGCGATCGGACACCAGAACAAAGTCGATCGCCAAGCCGTCGACAGGCCGCGCTTCGGTCGGCCCGGCGATGGTTACCAACGTTCCTCCGGTTCGAACCAGGCCGGCGGACCGCTTACCGATCTCGCCCCCGATGACGTCGAAAACCAGATGGACTCCGCCGACGCCTTCGAGATCGCCGTTCTCGAGGTCGACGAACTCCTGCGCGCCGAAGTCGAGCGCTTTCTGACGGTCGGCGGCACGTCCCGTGCCGATGACGTAGGCACCGGCCTCTCGTGCGAGCTGCGTCACCATCGAGCCGACCGCGCCGGCCGCGCCGTGCACGAGAACGCTCTGCCCCGCCTGAAGGCGACCGTGCACGAACAGTCCCTGCCAAGCAGTCAGGCCCGGCATCGCCACGGCCGCCCCCACCGAGAACTCGACGTCGCCTGGCAGCGGAGCGAGATTGCGTGCCTCCACTGCCACATACTCGGCCAGGGTGCCGCTGCGATACGAGTCCGAGAGACCGAACACCCGTTGTCCTACCGACAGTCCGGTCGTGCCATAGCCGAGAGCGGTGACAATACCTGCCAGCTCCTGGCCCGGAATCGTCGGCGACCGGTCACGGTCGAGGCGATCGGTCCAGGTCGAAGGCCACGTCAGCTCGCCCGAGGTGAATCCAGACGCATGAACCTGAACGACGACGTCATTTATCGCTGCCTGCGGCTCCGGTCGCTCCACCAGCTTCATCCCGGCCGTTCCAGCAGCCTGGTCCGTCACAACGATCGCTTTCATGGGAATGATCTCCTCCGTCGTTCGTCTCATTGCTGGGTATGTTGCGGCGATAATCTGCGCTTCAATCTGGATAAAGCGGCGCCCAGGACAGGACGATTCTCATGACACTGTTCCCTGTACTGGTGAACCGCTAGCGGTCGAGCCGTCGGACGTGCTCTTCCCGGTTCTGTCGGTGTGCGGATTGCGCGCACCGAGAAGGGTAAATAGGGTGGCCACAGCGGCAAGTCCGCCGTATCCGAGCGTGATCTGCGGAAGCGAGAACAGGTTGGAAAGTTGCCCGGAGATGAGGCTCGGGAAGGCGGCGCCGCTGTAGCAGAGAAGGTAGATTGCGCTGAAGATTGGTGCCCGTTCGGCGAGTGTGCTGCCGTGCAGCAAGCCGCGTGTGGCGGCGCTGATGGCGATGCCCTGGCCGGCACCGGCAACCATGGTCGCGGTGATGAACAACACCAGTGTGCCGGCTAAGATTGCAGTGCTGATGCCGATCATTCCGGCCACGAAGGTGATCATACCGACGCGTTGGGCTACCGCGGATGTGAACCAGCCACCAATGGGAGCGCCGAGAACGCTGGGGGTCATATAGGCAGCGAACACTAGCCCGAGGATCAACGGGCTGCGGGTGTGGAGTTCATCTTGTACAAGCGCAGGCATGAACGCTTGGTAGAAGCCCCCGCTGGCCCAAGTGGCCAGAAACACCGCCGCCGCGACAGGGAGCAGATGCCTGACCCGCGCCGGTACGCTGACCTGGGGTAACAGCGATCGCCAAGCGCCCGGAGTTGGAGTTGCTGTTTCCGGACTGATTGCGACGAGTGCAACAGACAGTAATAGGAAGCAAATGCAGACGAGATAGATGAGTTCGCGCGGCCAGGGGCCGAACTCAACAAGCGCACCGGATGCTATGGCGCCGATAGCGACGCCGAGCATCGGTCCTTGGCTGGTGACAACGGACGCCAACCATTCCGGTCTGCTGGGCGCCGCATCGACGATGTAGGAGGTCAGACTGCTGCCAGCCAACCCTGTGCCGAGGCCCACGAGGAGCCGACCGGCCAGCAGAGTGTCGATGTCGTGCACATTGAGCAACAGCAGACATCCCAGCAGGAGAAGACCGAGGCTAGTGATCGCAGTGACCCGGCGGCCCAGATAATTGGACAGCCGTCCAAGTACCAACAGTGCGGTTATGGTGCCGACGGCGTACGCGACGACGGCCATCGAAATACCGGCGTTAGTGAACCCGTCTTCTGTTCGGTAGGTGTTGTAAAGGGGGATCGGAGCGGCCGCAGCGGCGAATGAGACCACCAAGGAAACTACCGCTGATAAAAATGCCAACGGGAGCATTCCGCTCCGGTAAGACTGGCTGATCACTGGTGGCAAGTTTTGCATCGAGTAGCGAATCGGTCGTCTTCCAAAGAATTCCGGCGCAGGTCCGAGTTCACCGGTTGATTTGCTTCACTAGGTGGCGGTGATATTGGTGCCAAGCTGACGAGTGGCTCCATCGCTGAGAGCTGCCACAGCCGTCCTTTGGTTATTGTCGATCAGGTACTGCCATCGTCGATCCGCGCGGCGTACGACGCCGCTCGCTGAGCCTCCAACGTATTTGCGACTTGGACCTTTGCCATCAATTGACCGATTCAGCACGATCAGGGCGAAATCGCCGGCAACGTACACTTGACGCGCGCTGGCCTTGAGCGGCAAACCGTGCTTGAGATCGCACTCGAGTCGGGCGGCGATTTCGGTGGCAGTAGTTCGTCCGTCACTCGTGATGAGAACGGGCTTTGGGTCATACACTGGCATCATCGCGCTGACCTTGTCGGAGTGAAACGCTCGAGCAGCGACGTGAGAATGTCTTCGGGTTTGGAAGCCAGCGGATTGGATCCGGACATCAGGGGTCTCCTGCTCGTGTTGGCTGAAACGGTTGTCCTGGTCGTTATTCGACTGAGTGGCTGTCAAGGTCGCAGCGCGGCTCGAAAGTTTCCAATAGCCAGTACTTATGGTTTCCATAGCGGGGAGAATTGTGCGGCGACAGTCCTCAATCCCGTTCTTAGATCAAGGCAAGTCGCTTAGCTGACGTTGCGACGCTACGGCCGCGCTTCGTCCCCGAGCTACCCCGTTGTTCGGAAGCCAGACCAACGAAGGCAGAGAGATCCTGCTCTCCGGACAGGTTGACGCGATTGCGATCGATGACTCCGGAGCTGTCGACGCGGTCGTCGATTGGATTGCCCTTATTAAAACGAGTGAGAACGCGCTCATCCTGAGCTCAGCAGCGCCTGGCCAGGTCGTCGAAGATCTGGCTGAACCACATAGTCAGCTGATGACGGCTCTTCTTGCGCAGATGGATTCAGCGAAGGGGATCGAGGGGGCCTTCAACAACACCCGAAACGCGGTGTGGGACCAAGGATGAATGAGCCCAAACTCGCGTCGAAAATAGCCTTAGGTTCCCTTGGTTTGCTGGACAGGCGCCTCTCGGTTTCACGCCCAGAGAACGCCTGTCTGCTTGTTCTTCGTCAGAATCGTTCTAGACTTGCGAGGGTCAAGAACGGGCCTCAAGTCTTGGAGTTCATCATGCAGGGCGACCCGAAAGTCATCGAGTATCTCAACAAAGCACTGCGTCACGAGCTCACGGCAATTAATCAGTACTGGCTGCACTACCGCTTCCTGAATAATTGGGGTCTCCTAGAGATGGCTAAGGTCTGGCGCAAGGAGTCCATCGAGGAGATGGAGCACGCTGACAAGCTCACCGACCGCATCATCTTCTTCGATGGTTTCCCAAACATGCAGGTGCTCGATCCCCTGCGCATCGGCCAGAACGTCAAGGAGATTATCGAGTGCGATCTCGCCGCGGAGATGAGCGCGCGTGCCCTCTATGAGGAAGCGGCGACCTATTGCCACAGCGTAAAGGACTACGTCACGCGCGACCTCTTCGAGGAGCTGATGAGCGATGAGGAACATCACATCGACTTCCTCGAAACCCAGCTCGATCTAATCGGCCGCATCGGCCTCGAGCTCTACACCCAAAAGCATGTCGGCGGGCTCAAGACCGAAGAGCACTGAATTGTTGCGCCGTCCACGGCAATGTGGCGACGAGCAGCTGTAGCGATTGGTGCCGCTCACGCTTCAGTTGTGCTCGATCGCAGGCAACCGTGCACTTTGCGGCCACGACGTTCCAGCGCTGCGGATGCCGGTTCATGGAGGGCCTTGGTTTCGTCACCGGCAAATAACGAGTTTTCCATGATTGCCGACCGGGTCCTTGCGGCGAATGGCCAGGGGTATTCTGTCCATCCTCTCGCCAATTGAAACCACTTTAATTTCACGGCTTCTTTCTCCCTCTCATGTCTTTGCTGATCCGCCTTGGGAGGCAGCAAGAGATCAGGGACACATATCGTTGAAAATTACGAGCTGATCTCCGGGCCGTAGTAATCAGAAGCGCGCTCGGCGCAATACGATATGCTGCGTGGCAATTCAGGTTCTCGAGGTCTTATGTCTCAAGTCGACTGGTTGAGTCATCTCCTGCAAATCATCACCGTTACCGGCCAACTCGAGGTTCGCTGCGCCTACGGCGCGCCATGGCGTGTTATCTGGCCTAGGGCGGCGGCGAACGAGATCCCCTACCATGTCATAGTCAAGGGCCGGGCGATTTTCGAGGACCCGGATTCAAGAACGGTGCAGGAGCTTGGGAGCGGGGATATCGTGCTGCTCCCTCACGGTTCGGCGCATATGCTGCACGACGGCAGCGGCAAAACGCCAATCAACACGCACGAAAGCAGGGGCTCCGCAGGATGGATGTTGAGCGAGAACAATGGACGGGGTGAGCAACTCGATCTGCTGTGCGGACGATTTTTTGTCGTGCCACCCCATGATCGATTAGTCCGCAACTACCTGCCAGCAAATCTGGTCGTGCGGGCTCTGAAAAACCACGGGGAAGAGGACATCGCGTCGGCATCGAGTCAACTTTCCGGACTGGTCAGCTTAATGCGAATGGAGTCCGCTGAGGATAGAGCGGGAGGACGCGCCATTCTGAACGCGCTTTCTTCGATCTTGTTCACTCTAGTTCTCCGCGCCGCGAGCGAATCCGGAAAATCCACCGAAGGCTTGTTGGCCCTTGCTGGCCATCCGAGATTGGCGCCGGCCATTGCGGCGATGTTCGCTGATCCGGCGCGACCCTGGAAGCTTCCCGACCTCGCCGATCTATGCGGCATGTCACGCGCAACATTCATGCGCCAATTTCAGGACAAGTTGGGCCGCTCCGCCCTTGACCTGTTGACCGATCTTCGCATGAGCATGGCGGCCAACGAGCTCAAGAGGCCAAGGATCAGCACGGAAGCTGTGGCTGAGACGGTCGGGTATCAATCGGTTTCGGCCTTCCGGCGTGTATTTGCGGAGAGGATGGGGATGACACCAGGCGAATGGCGCCGACTGGCGCACAATGGCGATGAGTCTGGTCGCCGCCAGAATGATCCTTTTGAGCACCAAATTGAGCAAATAGAGGCTCGAAACGATCATTCCAGACGGTAAATTGGGCTCCGTCATCACTTGATAACGGAGCACCCCAATGAACAACACCACTACAACCGCTGTCGCCGCCGATCGGGAAACCTCCCGTTCGCGGGCGCGGCCGTTGCCGACAAACGCCGTGATCGAAACTATTCTGAGCCGCAGTGCTGCGAAGTATTACGACTCGACGGCCGTCCTCAGCGACGATCAGATCCGCGACCTCGTGCGGATCGGCACGTCAGCGCCGACATCCTTCCATCTGCAGAACTGGCGCTTCATCGCCGTGCGCTCACCCGAAGCAAAGGCACGGCTGCTTCCAATTGCCTGGAATCAGCCCGCAATCACCGAAGCAGCCGTCACCTTCATCATGGTCGGCCAGTTGGCCGATGCCAGCACCGTCCCTGACCGCCTGGCGCCAGTCGTGGAAGCGGGAATCATGCCGGTACAAATGGTCCCGGAATGGGAGGCGCCCGCCCGCGGTCTTTACGACAATCATCCGCAGCGCCAGCGCGACGAGGCTGTACGGTCCGCTACCTTCGGCGCCGCAGCCATCATCTATGCAGCCCGCTCGCTAGGCCTGGGTTCGACGCCGATGATCGGCTTCGATGCAGAAGCCGTGCACAAAGAGTTCGGCCTGGCCGAACACGAAATCCCGGTCATGCTGTTGACCGTCGGGCCGGAGCGGCCCGGCAACTGGCCGCAGAAGCCGCGTCTGCCCGTCGCCGACGTGCTGCACTTCGCATAACCAACCCTCAAATCAATCATCAAAAGGAGAAATACCATGGCCAGAGCTGCTGCTCTGAAGCCGGAACATGTTCCGGCTGCTTCGAAACCAACCCTCGATATGTTCACCAAGAACATCGGGTTCGCTCCAAACATGCTGGCGACCTTCGCGCAAAGCCCAATCGCGTTCAATGCATGGGCCGCTCTGCTCGGCTCGTTGAGCAAGGCGCTCGACGTCAAGACGCGCGACAGCATTGGCCTTGCGGTCTCCGAGGTGAACGGCTGTAACTACTGCCTGACGGTGCACAGCTTCACGGCCGAGCGCATGGCCAAGCTGCCGGCCGACGACATCATCCTCGCCCGAAAGGGTCACGCCACCGACCCGAAGCGGGATGCCGCCGTCCAGTTTGCACGCAAGATCATCGAGAGCCGAGGCCATGTCACGGACGCCGATCTGCAAGCCGTCCGCGATGCTGGCTACACGGATGCGAATATCATGGAGATCGTCGCGCTTGCAGCCATGTACTCGCTGACGAACTTCTTCAACAACGTGTTCAATCCCGACAAGGACTTCCCCGCAGTTGCACCGGCCGGCTCGATCTGAACCCGCCAGCGGTATCAACCGCCTCCAAGGAGATATGGAGGCGGTTGATGCAAGACCTTCCTAGCCATTTGGATCCCTCGCATGAATATCCTCCATATTGACAGCAGTCCTCGCTCGAAATCGCATAGCCGTGAGCTTTCGGCGGCGATCGTCAGGAAGCTTCTTCAGGTTGCGCCGGATGCGAGCATCAGGCGGCGTGATCTTGGAGCCGATCCTCTGCCTCATGCCACGGCTGACTACGCGGATACGCTGTCATCGCCGGCCACACTGGCGGCACCGCTGAAGGGCGCTTTGGACCTTGCCGAAACGCTCATTCGGGAGGTCGAGGCGGCTGATGTGATTGTCATTGGAACGCCAATGCACAACTTCACAATCCCTTCGGTTCTCAAAGCGTGGATCGACCAGGTCCTGCGCGTCGGCCGCACGATGGAGTCAACGCCCGCCGGGAAGGTGGGAATGCTTCCGGATCGTCCGGTTTTTATCGGCGTCGCTTCCGGCGGCGTGTTCACCGGAGACCGAGCAAATCAGCCTGATTTTCTCACGCCCTATCTGACGCTGGCACTGAACTCTATTGGGCTGAAGACGCTGCAATTCCTTCCGCTGCAGGCCACCGCATTTATTGAAGAGGGCCAAGCTCCGCTAGCGAGCGAGATGGTAATTGACGCTATCGATTTGACAGTCGTGCGAGAGCTTCGAGACGTAGCTGCTTGATCAGCCGTGCTCTCGAGGATCGCGCCGACTGCATCGCAATGCTCTCCGTGCTCTGGACAAAGTCGCACCTGCGGCATTCTGAGGGCCCATTGCTAGCCTTGACAAACGCCCGTTTAACCTCCGGCCCTCCGCCGGACTATCAACACGAGGTCTTCCGATGATTAGTACGCTTCCGCAAATCGGCGACAGGATCACCGACAAATCAGCATCGCCCGATGAAAGCACCGTTCGCGAATGGATTGGAGCAGATGGCTTCGAATACTGGGCCAAGCTGCGGACCTGGATCGATGAATCCTACCCAGAAGTTTTCGCGCCGGATTGGCTCTACGGTGGAAAGAACCGCGGTTGGTCCCTGCGTTACAAGAAGACCAAGGCGTTCTGCCACCTGGTGCCGGAATTCCGACGAGTTTCAGCTGTGGTGGTCATGGGTAGAGCAGAGCGAGAAATGTTTGAGGAGCGGCGCTATGTTTGGCACCCGCAATTGATCAAACTCTACGATGACGCGAAAACATACATCGACGGAAAATGGCTAACGATTGCCGTCGCATCGGCAGATGATCTGCATGATGTGACGAACCTTCTGACTATGAAGCGCCCGCAAAAGTCGCGCGGTTGAAGGTCACAGGAATGCTGGTTTGCCGGCGATAGCTCCAAGGATACGAAGAGTATATGAATCTTTCCGCTTCAATCGGAGTCTGCCGCGCCGCCCCGGCGCCAAGCAGCAGCCCAACGCCGCCTGCCTTCACGCCCGTCGCAGGCTCCAGCAGCCGACTGGGGGCTCCTGGCGGCTAGGCAGACTTCGCGACCAGCATTGCCTGTTCGACGCTCACTGATTGGGTCATGCGTGCCGATACAGAATGATTGGAACGCCCGGAGCAAATTGGCTCAGGAAGTCGAAGTCCGGCTCGCACAGCGGGCCGGCGTGGCTCGTGCCAAGGAAATTGCGATGCTCGGGCGTCGACATACCCCCGCTGTGACTCGAACCCCCGACCGGTCGACAGGGCGAGATGGTCGCGTGAGAGGAGATCGGGATCTGACCACCGAAACGACTGGGAACAAACGGCGATAAAGGTGGTCAATCGCGAGCAACTTTCATTGTTTTTGTTGATCTTTTCGGCCGCTACTTACGTTCGGGACGCAGGGGTCGCAGGTGACCAAACGCGACAGCATCCTCGATGTTCGCCAGGCTTGAGTTAGGCGCTTCGCTTGTGGAGTGGGACCGCTTGTCTTGAGCTCCCAAGTTCAAGAACCGGGAAATTCTCCCGAATGGTCTGCGCTACGTAGCTGGGGGCAAGGTGAGCGTAATGCTTTTCCGTCATCCTCGTATCAGCATGACCGAGTTGTCGAGCGATGACAGCCATTGGCACGCCAGCCATGGCAAGATAAGACGCGTGAGTATGCCGCAAGATATGAAAATTTACCGGTGGTGAGATTGCCGCTCGTTGGCTAGCCTCATCGAGCGGCCGCTGCTGGTGCGAGGTTCCCCAGACCCTACCGTCACTTCTCAGGAAGATCCGCTCGCCGGATTGGAGGACCTGTGTCCATTGCCGGAAGGCAGATTTTCCCTCTTCCGTCAATACGACGTGTCGGTTCTTGCCCTTGCTCAGACGAACCGACAATGTGCCGCTGTCGTCGTTGTAGTCTTCGTACTTTAAACGCGTCAGCTCTGCGTATCGACAGCCCGTGTACAAGGCCGCTTCGATCAGCTTTCGAAAGTCCTCCGGACAGGCACTCACGAGCCGGCGGATTTCGGCGACGTTTAGATAGCGGACCACCGCTTCATCGACCCGCTTGAATGGCTTTACCTTTCGCCAAGCGCTGTCGGATGAGACGCGATCTGCGAAGAAGGCTCGATTGAGCGCCGCCTTTAACATCGTGAGAATGCGGTTGGCAGTTGCCTTTCGCGCGCGTCGCGCATCATCATCGTCAGGAGTTTCGCGCGTAGCCGGTTCAGTAGCGGTCCGCTTTGTCCTCACTCGTTTTGGTTCGGTTGCCACCCTGTTGCGCCAACGAACCAGCCGCTCCGTGGTCAGCTTGTCGATTTCGAGAGAGCCGAGGTCAGGCAAGATCCAAGCATCGAAGACGTATTTGGCCCCCTGAACGGCCGCCGGTTTCTTTTCGGCGGCGATCTCGGCCAGATAATCCTTGACGGCATCTGCAACCTTGTAAGGACCGGTATGAACGACACCGGCCGCGATGAGACGCTGCTGCTCGGCCCAGCTCCGCGCTTGGACTTGCGCTTGCCAGTAGTCAAAGACGGTTGCGCCGTCGGCGTCAGTGGTGTCGTCGGCCGCGCCGATTGCCTTGGTGTCATAGCCTTTCGCGCCGCGATAAAGGCTTGCGACCCATGATCCCGCAACCGCCCCACGGTAGTAGCCAAGCCGCAGCCCTTTTGCGATCTTCGCGAAGTAGGGTGTTCGGCGCACCGGCAAACGCGCGCGAGCTGTTCGCGTTTCAAGTGACGAGTGTCGCGCTGCGCGTGCCAACGGACGTGCTCCATTTCTTCAAGTTTTCTTCAAAAGACGGTCGAGAATTGAGACACATAGTACCGAACGTGAACGAACTAAGCAATTGAAAATACTGTGTTTATTAGCGTTCGCCAGTGTTCGCCAACGTGCGCGATGCAATTCTCTCAAGGCTGAAACAGGGGTTCGATTCCCCTAGGGAGCGCCAAAGCCAACCGCAATCAGGTCCCGTCGCGCCGCAATTGGCTTGCGCTGAAGCGCGCCAGCGGCCCGGTCGTCCGCCGGACACTCAGCTCTCGGTCCGCAACTGCTGCGCGCTCCACGCCTCGCAGGATCGGCGCTACTGCGGCTGATATCCCTCAATGCGCGTCAGCAGTTCTTCTTCCAGACCAGCCCGGCGCCTCTTGAGCCACTCAATTTCCGCCTCTTGATCAGCTTTCGCCTCGTAAGCTTTAAGGAGATCAATGACGCGGCGATATTGGTGGCAAAGCGCGTCGAAGGTTCCGTTCGTCGCCACCAGCCGACGCACGACCTTTTCATCCTCGGAGAACCTCGCCAGCAATGGCCGGATGCATTCCACTATTTCGTCCTCTACTTCGTTGGTTCCCATGGCTCCTCCGTGTTTTGTAAGACGCGTTTCGCGGGACAAGCCGCGAAAACCGCGGACTAGGATTCCATCTTTCGAATTTCATCGACGATCTCGGGATTAGCCAGCGTCGAGATGTCGCCGGCATCCTCGTTGTTCGAAATCGCCGCAAGCACACGGCGCATGATCTTTCCGGAACGGGTCTTTGGCATATCGGGCACCATCACGACGCGGCGCGGACGAGCGATTGCCCCTATCTCACGAACCACGGAGTCTTCCACTCGCTTGCGGATGTCTTCGCTGGGGGCAAGCCCAGGCTTCAGTGACACGTAGAGATCAGGGACTTTGCCTTTGATTTCGTCCCTGGCAGGAACCACGGCCGCCTCGGCGATCTCGTCAACAAGCAGGCTGGCGGACTCGATCTCCTTGGTCCCAAGCCTATGCCCGGCCACGTTGATGACATCGTCGATTCGACCCAGGATGCGATAGTAGCCATCGGCCGCCTGCAGAGCGCCATCGCCGGCCATGTACGGCCAATCGCGCCAGTCGCGGCTCGATCGGTCCTTGCAGTAGCGCGCGTAGTATTGTTGGACGAAGCGATCGGGGTCTTTCCAGATCGTCTGAAATGAGCCCGGCCAGGGGTTCTGGATGCAGATGTTTCCGGCACGGCCAGAGCGCGGTGGAATCTCGGCGCCTCCCTCGTCATAGATGATCGGGTGAATGCCGGGCACGCCCGGCCCCGCGCTTCCCGGCTTCATCGGGTAGAGAGCCGGTACCGTACTGCACAGGAAGCCGCCGTTCTCCGTTTGCCACCAGGTGTCAACAATAGCCGCCTCGCCCTTGCCGACCACCTCATAGTACCATTTCCATACTGCAGGTTCGATGGGCTCGCCCACAGTGGTCATATGTTTGAAGTGGTGATTGTACTTCAGCGGCTCGTCTGGCCCGGCGCGCCGAAGCGCGCGTATCGCTGTCGGCGAGGTGTGGAAGATATTGACGTCGAGCTCTTCGGCGATGCGCCAAGGGCGCCCCGCGTCGGGATAGGTAGGAAGCCCCTCGTACACCACCGACGATGCGGCAAGCGCCAGCGGCCCATAGACGATGTAGGAATGACCCGTGATCCAGCCAATGTCGGCCATGCACCAATAGACATCCTCCGGATGAATGTCTTGAATGTATCTCGATGTTCCTGCGACGTAGGATAGGTATCCACCGGTGGAGTGCTGACATCCCTTCGGCCTCCCGGTGGTGCCGCTCGTGTACATCAGGAACAGAGGATCTTCCGCAGGTATTTCCACAGGGTCGACCCGACGCCGCCGATAGGCCGACAACATCTCGTTCATGACGAAATCGCGGCCCTTGACCAATGGCGTCGCGCTTGAATATCGGCCCGGGTATCTCTGCCACACGAGCACCTTCTCGACCTTGACGCCTTCCTTTTCCGCCTCGCTGACAGCGACGTCGGCTTTCTCCTTGTGATCGAGGAGCTGGCCGCCACGGCAATAGGCGTCCATCGTGATCAGCACACGGCTTTCGGAATCGACGATGCGATCTGCCGTGGCTTTCCCGCTGAAGCCACTAAAGACCTGAGAGTGAATGACCCCGAGCCTCGCGCATGCGAGCATCGTAATCGGAAGCTCCGGCACCATGGGCATGTGCAGTGTGACTCGGTCACCCTTCTTGAGACCGCAGCCATCTCGCAACAATGCGGCGACCTCGTTCACGCGCACATAGAGCTCCTGATAGGTCACGTGCTGGATGGCTTCGTGCTCCGGCTCGGGAACGAAGTGGATCGCGGTCTTGTTCTTATGTTTGGGGAGATGGCGATCGATGCAGTTGTAACTGGCGTTGATCGTGCCCCCGACGAACCATCGCCAGAACGGCGGATTGCTCGTGTCAAGCGTGATGTCCCAGGGGCGGTACCAATGAAGGAGATCGGCGTACTCCTTGAAGCAGTCCGGGACGTTGTCGAGACTGAACCGATCAAAGACCGTTTTGTCTGTCAGGTTGGCCTGCGCGACGAATCTCTCTGGCGGGTTGACATAGTTTTCTTCCTGCCAGTGGACCGCTATCTCGGCTTCCGACACTTCCGCTGTACTTTGTGACATACGCTGCCTCCGAAGTTATCACGTAGCCTCCAAATTACAGGGGCGCGTGGTTCTCTCGCGCCGACGAGCGCTGGCGGCGCTCGTAGCGCGAGGCCGTCTCAACAATGCATGTTGAAGAAATTCAATCATCCCGCACTCCCCCATACCGTGGCGGAAGCGCAATTCAGGCTAAACGCCACGCCGGGGCGTTATGAACTGATTGCAAGTTTAAATCCTTTCAGTCGACTTGGCGAGGCTTGCTTCTTCTCTCCTCGCACAGTGAGGTGACGCTTATTGCAATGCAGCGGTCCTCAAAGCCGCAGTTGGCGCGGCGCAGAAGGCAGGAGTGAAACGTATTACCGCGCGGCGAATCCTGGCACGGATATTAACTGCGCCATCGACGGCCCTTCCCCGAGGAGAATTCGCGCGGCAGGATTACGTCGGTATTTCAATCACATAGGAGTTCGCAGTTTTATTCTGAGTGGCGCGCCATTGCCTTTGTTCTGCTGGCAAGACCAGGTTGCGGTACCGCAGCCAGCCTGATGCCCCCCGCAATAACTTCGACTGGCTGATAGCGCGAAAGGCCCGGTAAAGGCCTGGTGGTCATCGCCGACGTGCCTTCGAAAACAAGGCGCCCTCTTGGGATGAGGACACGCGGCGTACAGCTCTCGACGACACTGTCGATAGGCTGCTGCCGTCCGGTTCGCCGAAGCGCAGGTGCGGTCGGGTCGCAGATTGAGTGTGCCGAAGACGATGCCGCCCCCTTCTCTGAACAATCGCAACCGTGCAGTCGAGCCAGCTCGCTCTTATGTATCCATCGATACGCACCAGCACGACGGTTGCCGCGGCCTTGTTCGCGGCATAGGTGCTGATGAAACCAACGACCAAGGAGTTGATCGATGAGGTCCTTTCTGCTGCTGACGGCCAGTGGTCCGTTGCTGGTCCTCACGTCCCACGGAACGCTGCACGATCCGAAGTTCCTGGGCAGGCTCAAAGCCAAGGGAATCGGCAAGTTTGTCGCCTTCGATGTGCCGCTTGATCTCGCGAAGGAGCGCTATGGCGGACATTTCCACGCGGTCGAGAGCGATTTGCACGAAACAGACGACTTGAGGGTCCTCGATTTCAATGGCCAGCGGATCTTTCAGTTGTTTCGTTTCGACGAACTCGGTGCCGCAGTATTGCAAGAGCAAGCCTGATGCACGCTTGATCGCGCCCGGAAGGGAGCGGCTGGTTGCCGTCAGAAATCCATTGGCGGCATGCCCGGCGCATGCGTCTCGGCCTTCTTCGGCTTTTCGGCGACCAGCGCTTCCGTCGTGATCAGGAGCGCGGCGATGGAGGAGGCATCCTGCAACGCGGTACGCACGACCTTGGCGGGGTCGATCACGCCGGCCTTCACCATGTCCTGATATTCGCCGGTCGCAGCATTGAACCCCCAATTGTAGTTGTCGTTCTCAAGCACCTTGTTGACGACCAGCGAGCCCTCTTCACCCGCGTTCTCCGCGATCTGGCATGCTGGCATCCGAAGCGCGCGACGCACGATCTCGACGCCTGCCTTCTGATCCGCATTGGCCGTCCTCATGCCCTTGAGCGCCTTCTGCGCTCGCAGCAGGGCGACGCCGCCGCCGGGAAGAATGCCTTCCTCGACCGCTGCGCGCGTTGCATGATGCGCGTCGTCGACGCGGTCCTTGCGCTCCTTGACCTCGACCTCGGTTGCGCCGCCGACGCGGATCACCGCGACCCCGCCGGCAAGCTTCGCCAAACGCTCCTGGAGTTTCTCGCGGTCGTAGTCAGAGGTGGTCTCCTCGATCTGCACCTTGATCTGCGTCGTGCGCGCTTCAATGTCCTTTTTCGCGCCGGCGCCGTCGACGATGGTCGTGCTCTCCTTATCGACCACGACCTTCTTGGCGCGCCCGAGCATGTCGAGCGTGACATTCTCGAGCTTGATGCCGATATCTTCGGAGATCGCGGTGCCGCCGGTCAGGATCGCAATGTCTTCCAGCATCGCCTTGCGGCGATCGCCAAAACCCGGCGCCTTCACCGCGGCGACCTTCAAGCCGCCACGCAGCTTGTTGACCAGGAGCGTTGCGAGTGCTTCGCCTTCGACATCCTCCGCGACGATCAGAAGCGGCTTGCCCGATTGCGCCACCGCCTCCAGGAGCGGAAGCAGGGTCTGCAGTACAGACAGCTTCTTCTCGTGGATCAGCAGATAGACGTCCTCAAGCTCGACGCGCATCTTTTCGGCATTGGTGGCGAAATAGGGCGAGATGTAGCCGCGGTCGAACTGCATGCCTTCGACGATTTCGAGCTCGGTGCTGAGGCTCTTTGCCTCTTCCACCGTAATGACGCCCTCATTGCCGACCTTCTTCATGGCGTCGGCGAGGAACTTGCCTATCTCGGCGTCGCCATTCGCCGAGATGGTGGCGACCTGAGCGATCTCCTCGTTAGCCGTCACCTTCCTGGCATGAGACTTCAGGTCATGCACGATCGCGTCCACCGCAAGATCGATGCCGCGCTTGAGGTCCATCGGATTCATGCCTGCGGCGACTGACTTGGCGCCTTCCTTGACAATGGCTTCTGCGAGCACGGTTGCGGTCGTGGTGCCGTCGCCCGCGACATCGCTGGTCCTGGACGCCACCTCGCGCACCATCTGGGCGCCCATGTTCTCGAACCTGTCCTCAAGCTCGATCTCCTTGGCGACGGTGATACCGTCCTTGGTGATACGCGGCGCGCCGAACGATCTTTCGATCACCACATTGCGCCCCTTGGGACCGAGCGTGACCTTGACGGCATTCGCCAGCGTATCAATGCCCCGCAGCATCCGTTCACGCGCTTCGGTCGCGAATTTCAAATCCTTGGCAACCATGATGCGAACCTCCCTTCACTCCTCCCCTTTAGCTGAACAAGCGGTCTCAGGTCGTCTTCAATCAGGAGCCGGCGCCCTTGACCGTCCGTCGGTTACGTCTGGATTATACAGCAATTTCAATTATGTAGGAGTTCGCATTTTGTTCTGAGTGGCGCGCCATTTCTCGAAGCCAACCTTCCGCTGATTCCCGATTGATTGTTCCGCCCGCCGGGTGAACCCATGGCATTGGCGGTCAACATCCGGCCGACAATCGTATCCGGCGGCGCGAGTGCCGCATGGCCCAAGTCCGGCGAGCCCTCGATACAGCGCGTCCGTCAGCATCCCCTGGCGATGTCGTCCAAATCCGAGTAGCCCCAGACCTTGTGACTCTTTCCGGCGGGGGTGCGCCAACACTTGCTTACGACTTTGCCTATCACTGTTATGAAATTCAGCGTGACGTTGACCCTGCGCCCGGGAGCGGCGCGCTCAGAGAGTTCAATCATTGCCGCGACCGGCCGTTTTGGCGCTTGAAGCCGCAACATGCATGCGCAGGAGCAAACTTTCGCTTCGCTCGGCGCAGGCGCTCTCTTAAGCGGTCGTGCCGTCGATCGAGCGGCGGATCACCCGCTGCACTTCCGCATTCGACAGAAACAGATCGTGATTGATGATGCCCCAGCCTTCCTGGGAGGCATCGACCACGCGCACGCCGAGCCGCGCGATGGCAGCCTTCTCGGCGGCGCCGACCCTGGTCATTCCGCCTGCGATCCGTCCCGACAGCGCCAGCGCGCGATCGTTGGTCGAGGCAATCACGGTGATCTTGCCGGTCAGCGGACCGATGCGCTGGATCGACGACGAGAACACGTCCATGTCGATATCAGGCGAGGCAAACACCACCGCGCCGATCTTGCTCGTGACGGTGTCGCCATATCGGGCATAGAGCTGACGCAGGCTTTCGAGCGTCAGCATGGTTCCCATGCTGTGCGCAACGATGTGCACGCGGCCGCCGGTTGGATTCGATACGAGCGCGGAAAGCACGCGTTCGAAAGCGTCGCGGGACCACATCGCGCTGTCGCGGTCATAGGCATAGTCGAACAGTCCGGCCTTGGAGGGCCAGGAGAACACCATGGTCCGGCCGCGGAACTTGATCCCATCGGAGAGATGGGCGGCATCCAGCACCGCCGTCTCGAATGTCTGCTTGAAGCCGTGCACATAGATCAGCACGTCCCCTGCGCCGGCCTGCGCAGCGAGATCGCCGGCGTCGGCCGACACCGGTTCGATCCGATCAAGACGCCAATCGTCAAGTCCAACCGAGGCGAGAGAAAGTCGGCTCTCGTCCGGGGCCACCAACTTCGCCCGCGCGACCGTCATGCTCGTCGCGCGCTCCGGCCCGAACCAAGGTTTCGCGCGACCGCCGTTCACGGGCTTGCGCGTGGTGGTGACAAGCAATGTGGGGTCAACGGAAAGAGACGACGCGTCGAAGCGCGCGCCGGTCGCACCCAAGCCGGCGCATCCGCCGAGCGCGAGGGCACTCCCTGCCGATACAAGTCCGCCGAGGAGAGCGCGGCGCGAAACAGAACGACCGGAGTCGCGTTGCAGAAGACGTCGGACGATCACACGGAACCTTTGGGAACTTTGCCCACCGTAACGCCGCCCCGCCTAGCTCCCTGAATGACAATGGGGGCAAGAAGACGGCGGAGTAGCGTCGCGGTTGCGTAGACATGGTGTCCGAACGAGTTCTGTCTCTGCGCTGCTGACTGACCCGCACTTCCCCGTTCTCGGCGCGATGGCCTCTTGGCTCTTCTAGCGAAGCGATGCCGCAATGTCGGCGATGGATCTGAAGAGAACGAGCACATCGTCCTTTGAGGCAACGAATCCTCGCCGTGTCCAGAACGCAGCAGCGTCGGCATCGACCGCGTTGACGATCAGCGCGCGTCCTGCAATCAGGCCTGCGGCCGTGATGCATCGCTGGAGCGCATGCTTGACCAAGCCGGTGCCAATTCCCTTGCCGATCCAATTCTCATCGGTCGCAAGCTGTCCCAGCAGCAGGCAGGGCACGTGGTCGGGCGGCTGCCCCGTCCGTATCGACCGCGGCAGAGACGAGGGGATGATTGCCGTCGGCGCTAGGCCGTAGTAGCCGACCACCCGATTCATCTCGTGGACCACCATGACGGCGGTAAAGCCTTTCTCCTGGTTGGATAGCGCCCGCGTTTTGAGCCATCGGTCAAGGGATGGCTTGCCGCAGGAGAACTGGTCGAGATGATGAGCCGGCGTCAGCGGTTGGGGGGCGGAGATCGCCAAGCCTCAGCGCCTCTTGCCCGAGTTTTTTTCATAGGCTGCGGCAAGAACAGGACGAGGCGGCTATCCTCGCGCGCACCGCTTTCGAGCGGTGGCAAGAAATGCATACGGAGGTCCAGCACCGCCGCAATCGCATCTCCCAACTGCGCGCGGCGCGCGGCGTGGGCAAGGGCCTCACCGAGCCCGGCCACAACTTGGGTGACGACGATCCGCTCGTCATCGTCGAACGGGCGGCGCTGACGAAGCAGGACGCCGAGCTTGCGCGGCTCAAGCGGTTGGAGGAGCAGCACGGCGCGCGGCGGCGTGTCCTCGCGGCTCTAGTCAACGCGGCGGAGACTTGGATCAAGACCGCGTCCGCCAGCATGAAGATCGCGATGTATCCGGTCGAGCCGCCGCAACTGAAAAAGGGCGAGAGCATCGCCGATGCCGTCGAGCGCCTTCGGCGTCGTGGGCGGGAACTGCAAGCCGATCTCGATCGGGTCCGTGCCGCGCCGTGGCCGAGCGCGCTCGCGCGAGAGCGCATGCGGGCACAGATTGCGTCGATGGCGGAAGCCGGTCGGCCGCTCGCGCATCACCTTGTCGATCACGGCGAGCCGGTCGCGTTCGCGACGCGAAGCATCCCGGCTCGGGTTCTCAACGTTGCGCCTGAGGCGATCGCGTTTTCCGAAATTCCGGACACGCTCGCGTTGCTCGCGTGGCTGCATCAGGACGAGTTGATCCGCAGGCTGGACGCCGAGATCGACACGACGGCCGACGACGCCAATGCCTTGGACGCCGATCAGCGCCGCCATGCGGAGGCGGAAATCCTCGCCGATCGTCTGAGCATCGAGCGCGAGGAAGCCGAGCTATGTTGGCAGCAAGCCACCGACGGCGGGCCGATCTCACTCCGCCTGGATCTCGCTCCCGAGGCGCTGCTCGGGGTGACACTGATCCCCGAGCAAGGATGAGGGCTAGGTTTCCGCGATGCGCCGCCGGTCGCGTCGAGCACGGCACGCGGCGCGTTCGGCGCGGTGGATAGGCTCCTGTCCGCCGCGCATCTGTCGAGTGCAGCGCCTCGCAAGAGCGTGCTGTGTCCGCCTAAGGTCCAACAGCGGCGCAAGAGCAGACATTCCGCAACTTCCGCTTCGGGCAACAGGCGACATTCTGACGAGCGACGCCGCGAAGCGAGGCGGCTTACTCGTGTCGTCAAACCTTGAACTCGGCACGATGCCCAGAAGCAAGCCGCCGATGAACGTCGCGATCATTGATCCCTAGTCCGGGACTTGGGGGCTGTAAACACGGGATCGCCAATGTGTTAGACTTTGTCCAGCCGATCAGGGAGAAAAGCCATGACCGCCGAGTTCGATGAAGACCGCTTCAATATGGCTATCCGTAAGTTTCTGAAGCATGTCGGAGTTACATCGCAGCGTGAAATCGAGAACCTAGTGCGTAGCGGGGTGGTGAAAGGTGGCGAGCTCAAACTTCGAATGACCCTGTCCGCTGAGGGGACGCCGCTGAAACATGTTGTCGAGGAAACAGTCGCACTCTGACGAGGGCACACGCTGCGACCCAACGTCCGTTCAGGGTCAAAATACGAAGAACTCAGGCTGAGCACATCAAGTCCGCTACGGTCCACTGACCCGACCTCATGAGTGTGCAGTCACCTCGCGAGCTGATCGGCGAGGTCGTCGAGATTTCTCGTACCGAAGCGACCGCCACTTGTTGTTTGCCCCGGTAAATGGGGTAGGAGCCGTTTACCGGGCTTTACGCAAGCCTGCGCGTCCCTCGATAGGCCCCCGCCGACAGCGCACAGGCGGCGCTCCCACGTAATCAAACTGCAAAATCGCCCGGGCGAAATATCCGCGAGGGGGGCGGTCGCGCGTCCCCGCGCCTCTTTTTTGACGCTCACAGGACCCGCGCAAGTAGGGTGCTAGATTTGTTCTATTATCAGTAGAATTACTGAGAACGTGCTTTGATCGCGCCGCTCGGCTCGACGTCCGGCGGGCGTCGATAAGCTCCGGTTCCATGGTATTATGCGACGTCGGAGGCGTGCTGGAGGGCAGACATGGCTATCTACCTACATTTGCAAACCCACGGTATGGCACCGAAAGAGATTGCCTGTATTACAAAGGCTTACGAACAAACGTTACGTGCCCTCTGCGTTAAGGATCGCGACGATCCGCTCACGGAATTGGTGGCGAAGACAATCATCAAGATCGCCCAAACAGGGATCAAAGATCCTGCACTGATTTCAGCGCAGGCGATCAGCGAACTCGAAATGCGCTAGGCGCATCTCGGCCTAAGACCGCTTGGAACCGAAACATTCCCGACATCGGGGGGTTGGCTATTGGGCTTCGGGGCTTCGCAACGTGCGAGGCGCGCCATGACCCCTCTCCCGGTAGGTGATGTGTTTCTCACGGTCGCAATCATGGCCGTTACCTTCATGGTCGAGATCGGCCTTTTTATTTTGATCGGGATGTTCTGAATGGTCCGCATCCGCCGGAGATCGCGGCTCTCCACTTTGGGATAGAACCCCGATCCGTGATACGCTTCTGGCCGGAGACGATGCCGGAGAGCGGCCATGCCGAAGGCTTACGTGATCGCTGAGCACCTCATCACCGAGCCCGCCGTATTCGAGGAGTACCGGGTCAAGGTCGGGCCGATGATCGAAAAATATGGCGGGCAGTATCTGACCAAGGGCGGCGCGCATCAATTCCCCGAAGGCGGTCACTGGGAGCCAGACCGCGTGGTCATCATCGAGTTCCCCGACAAGCAATCGCTCGACGCGTGGTACAACTCGCCAGAGTATCAGCCACTCATAAAATTACGCAAAGAGAGCACGAGTGATCTCGATATGCTGATCACGCTTGAGGGCGCGTAGCCTACACATCCTTGAATTCTCCGATAAAGCCCGTTTACGCGGCCTCACTGCTATAGCGGCTCGACCTCAAGGGTGAACTTCACCTGCAACACAGGACTGGAGCCATCCCGAACCTCGATCGCCATGTGGCGCTTGCCGGGGGCCGGAAGGCGGGAGGTGTGCACCGCATCTCTCGCCATATCGGCAAGTGACTTCGCCGCCTCCGCTTGTACGGCGGGGAAGCCAGAAAGTTCCAATCCCTCCTCATCGGGGATCAGTTCGTTTTCGTCGCGCAAATCGAAAAAGTAACGTGGCATGGCTCGGCATTCCGTATTTTTTCAAAGCCCAAAGCAGTGCACCGGAGGTGTTCCTTATCGAATTGTTTGGAACCTCGCAGACGGTTCAACGGCGAGATTTGTTCCCATGCTCGGTACCGGGACGATTGACGGTGAGCGCTCATCCAATTTCCGCAGCCGTTCGATCTGCGCTTTGAACCTCTCCGGTTGGTCCGGCTCAGGCTTTAGCGTCGCGCGCAATTTCTCGCCGATTTCTTTAGCAATTGCTCGGCTGTGTTTATGGTCTATGTCGATGCGGCGGGGCACAACGGACCTCCGTGCCTACCCCTTTTTCGCAGCTTCTCCGCCTGCGAGCACGGCTGCCCTCTACTGGTGGAACCGGAGACCGCCGCTTTTGGCTATCTACGCGAGCGCTTGCATTGAGCATTGCGGGTCGGTGGCCGCGACCTTTGGCTATCCCGCGATCTGCGCCGTGTTAGGACCGGCGAGCGACGGCCTCGTGTTCTGCCAAAGCATTGACAGGGGCTTTCGTTCCTTTGGGATCGAGGAAACGAACAGCACCCGGAACCATTTCTAAGAGCGCCCGGTTAATTCCTGGCTATGAAGGGAGGGACACGATGAGAACCGAATATCTCGCTGCGGTAGCAATAGCTGCTCTTGTCGCTTGTACCGGGCTGGCCGCCAGTTCTCTCCGCTCGCTGCCTACCGAAAAGCAGTCCACGCCGAACATGCAAGTGGCAGACCGACTAGCTGCCTCGGTCGATCCATTCTTGCTTCGGTCCGGTGGCTAACGGGCGGCGTTGCAGCCAACGGTGCTTGCATCCAGTGGTAAATCATTTCGCGCTGTAGTTGGATTTTTATTCGCGCAGCAGCGATCTTGAGTTGTTTGACGAAGTTTTGCTGAAACAGAAGCCTGCTATACTCGATTTTAGGTAACTAGCCCTGTTCCGTTTTGCACCGACAAGCACGTCAGCCGATCATTTTCTTTGAGATTGGCGCAGCCTGTGGATGGGCTCACATCGGACAGCATCGCTGGGGCTTAGATTATCCGAAAATCCGTGTGGAATATCTCATAGCGATACTCAAACGGTGGGGGCCTCCATGCCCGCCATATTCGACTTGCTCTACCGCGAATACTGCCGCGCCCGCCTCGCTGAAATGCGGAAACAGCTTCTGATTGCGGGACAAAATCCTGAAAGCCTAGAAGCCGATTATGATCGTGCTGATCAGGGCAGTCTTGGCAGGACAGACACGCAGCACGAAATCAGTTTCTCGATGCCGCAATAAGTATCGAGCGGCGATGGCTCGGGAGGCAACAATGAACACGCCCGAATGTTATACTGTCATAGTCGCTTTGCGGCTCGTCCCTCACCATTATCTTTTTGATGGCTCTCGGGGCTTGGTAGGCGGCGCAAGGGCGCGGCGCTTGCGTGCGGCAATCATGACCCCCGGCTACGCTGGCTGCTCTCTAGCGCGTCGATGCCCCAAAGGCGGATGCGGGTGCCGTAGAGTTCTATCGCGTCGCCATCGATGATGCTGGCTTGGCCGATCAGGTCAGCAGAGGCGGCCACCTCGATCAGCCCGCAAGGAGCAGCGACACGATTTTGACCATTCGCCGTAACATCGGGAGGCCAGTGCTCGGCTTCCTCCACTCTATGGCGGAGGAGTGAGTGGTATAGGTCCTCGACGTAGCGGCGGGCCTCTATGCTGCCAACGCAGCGCAAGCTCGGGATTGGTCATCCATCGATAATGCAATCGGCGAAAGCTTCCGAGCTATCTTTGCCAGTTCTTCCAGTGTCAGGGCTAACCCATCTACGCCGTCGTGCGATCTTCCTTGTCCGGCCCCCGCAATACGATCCCGAGCGCATCGTCCGGCAATGGGCGCTGCAATGCCTTCGCCTCGTCCCATGGCGCGCGCATCCAAACATCGCGCTCCTCGTCGGTGGTCAGTATGACCGGAATGGCTTTGCGCGACCACGGCATTGGCATTTGTGGTTAAGAACCCGTAGACCAAGTGTGGTCCGGGGATTGGCTTGGACTTGGTACCCCGATCGCCCTTGAACTCGGTCCGCATGCCGGGCAACAGCGGCCGGTCATCGTTCTCAGCGAGAACCGGGCCGCATGTCTCCGGCTAGCGTCGGCATGGGCGACCGATGGCTTGTGTTTGTAACGCAAGTCAGTATTTCGCGACGACCGGGCCGCCCCAGCGGTAGTTCACACGGACCAAACCGATGTCGACGTCCTGACCAATACGGGCGGTTGCAGCAACAGCGCCCGCAGCGTCCACGAAGTTCACGTCTCTATCGCCCATAAACAGGTGGTCGTATTCAACGCCGACGGACCAGTTCGGGGCGAAGCTAAATTCGAGGCCGGCCCCCACCGCACCACCCCAGCGGGTTTCGCTTCCGCTGACGATAGTCAGCCCGGTCGGAATATCGAAAGCTCTGTATTTGTCGCTGACGACCGCTGCACCGCCTTTCACATAGAGCAGCACGTTATTCCAGGCATAGCCAACTTGACCTGTGAACAGGCCGAACGCATCGATCTTGGTTTCATTCTGGATGTCCGGGGCGGCGAGGTTGGCGTTGGACCCCTTGAAATCAGCCCAGTTGCCCTGCGCCTCCACCCCGAACACCCAGCCCGCCGTCTGCCAGCGGTAGCCGATCTGACCGCCGACCGTGCCACCGGTTGCATCGTGGCACCCCAAGGAAACGGGCGGAGCAATGGGCACGCCACCGACATTGATCAGATCCCAGCACTTATGGGCGGAGCCGCCACCACCATTGATGCCGATGTAGAAGCCACTCCAGTCGTAGATCGGTGCTACCACCGGCTGCGGCGCTTTGGTGTATGGGCGAGCCGCCAAATCAGCGGATGCAACCTATCATTGTTCGCCGAAGTGTCTGTCACCCGAGCGCCACATCGCCCGAGAAAATAGAAAGTTCCTCAACCGGACGTTGGCCGCCGCCGTCGCGGATAGTCATCAAGGATTGCCACGGGCCACGAGGAAATCTTCCGGTCGCCGAAGAGCGGCGACTTAATGACGGCGACCGGGCGGTTCTCACGTCCATGCGAGCCGCCAACCCTTACGGCGTGGAACGGTCAGTGTTGGCTCCCGTTACACCGGTCCAACCACAATGAGGGACTTCCACATGTTGAAGATCGCTCTTGCCTTGGCGGCATCCGCAGCCGCGCTGACAACTACTCCGCTTGCCGTTCCGGCCAACGCCCAAGGCTTCAAGATGGCCCAAGGCGTTGATGTTCAGATCGGACGGGACCGCGAGGACCGCTACTACAGGGACCGTGATTACAGGGACCGTGACCGGTACGACCGCGACACCACAGTTGGCGTCGGTCCAGGAGGCGTTACCGTCGGCCCAAGACAGCGCTGCCGCACAGAGACTGTCACGGTCGAACGTGATGGCCGCATGGTTACGCGCAGGGAGCGCCGCTGCGACTAATTCCGTCGTCCGAGTGAAAAAGGGTTTTTGTAGTTTCGGCGTGTTTCACCGAATGCCAAAATATAGACGTGTGGTCCTGGCCGTCGTTGCTACGGTCAAGCCTTTGCGAAGGCGTCATCGCGCCAACCGGCGCGCTGCCGTGCATTTCGCGGAGGTGAGGGAGGCCAGAAGGAACTCGGCTCCCGGGAGAGCGCGGCATAGGCCGTCAAACCATCGCGCAGGGAAGGCCTGGTTTCGGCTGCCCTGTGTCTCCCCTGTGCATTGCGTGTGCATTCGTTCAGCGCAGGGGTCTTATGGGTGCCAGCCGGCGCCCGGCCTTCCCTGCGCCCTTTCTTAGGGTGCGAAGAGAAGAGCACAGCTCGGGCAAAACATGCCGCGAGGCTGCGAACGCGCGTCTGCGGTCTGCCTGCCAAATGATCTTCCGTGTGAGCATGATGCATCGGCCGCAGTGGAGGTGGTCGTTGCCCCCGGAATCTGCCTTGATGCGATATCAGCGCGGAGGAGTTTTGATATGAGCGGCTTGGTGATCTCTGGCGGCCGGGTGGTGGATCCCGCCAGCGGAATGGACGCCATCGGCGATGTGGCGGTGGTGGACGGCAAGATCGCCGCAGTCGGCTCCTCGCTCGGCGGCGCCGAGCGGGCGATCGACGCCACCGGCCTTGTGGTCGCGCCCGGCTTTATCGATCTGCACGCGCATGGCCAGTCGCTCCCGGCCGACCGCATGCAGGCGTTCGACGGCGTGACGACGACGCTCGATCTCGAGGCCGGGGTGCTGCCGGTCGCATCCTGGTATGAGCGCCAGGCCAGGAAGGGACGGGTGCTGAACTACGGCGCCGCCGCCAACTGGGCGTTTGCGCGCATCGGCGCGATGACGGGCTCCAATGCGGAGAGTTCGCTGGAAGCGTTCGGCAATGCCATGCGCGACCGCCGCTGGATCGAGAACGTCGCGACCGATGCGGAGGTCGCCGGCATCCTCGAGCGCCTTTCGCGTGGCCTCAATGAAGGCGGCATCGGCATCGGCATTTTGAACGCCTACGCTCCGGGCGCCGGCGTGCAGGAGCTCACCGCGGTCTGCCAGCTCGCCGCCGCAAAGGACGTGCCGACCTTCACCCACGTCGCCTTCATGTCGCGCATCGACCCTGAGAGCGCGGCGGAAGCCTATATCCGCCTGATCGGCTATGCCGGCGCCACCGGCGCGCATATGCACATCTGCCATTTCAATTCGTCGAGCAAGACCGACATCGAGCGCTGCCGCGTGCTGGTCGAGAAGGCGCAGGCGCAGGGCCTGCCGATCACGGTCGAGGCTTATCCTTACGGCACGGGCTCGACCGTGCTGGCCGCCGCCTTCTTCAGCGATCCCGAATTCATCGAGCGCAACGGCACCGGCTACGATTCGGTGCAGCGGGTGACCGACGGCCATCGCTTCCGCGACCGCGAGGAGCTGCTCAAGGCGCAGGCCGAAGAGCCGTCCTCGCTGGTGCTCTGGCACATCCTTGACACCGAGAACAACGCGCATCACCGCGACCTACTCGACATGTCGGTGCTCTATCCCGGCGGTGCGATCGCGTCCGACGCGATGCCGTGGACGCTGCCCGACGGCTCGACCTACACCGGCGATGCCTGGCCGCTGCCGAATGATGCCACCTCGCATCCGCGCTCGGCGGGCTGCTTCACAAAGTTCATCCGCGAATGGGTGCGCGAGCGCAAGACCGTGTCGCTGCTCGAAGGCGTGCGCAAATGCGCGCTGATTCCCGCAGAGATTTTGTCGCAGAGCACGCCCGCGATGCGCGCCAAGGGCCGGCTCGATAGGGGCGCCGATGCCGACATCGTCGTGTTCGATTACGAGAAACTCTCGGACCGCGCGACCTTCACGGCGATGAACCGTCCCTCCGAGGGCGTGCGGCATCTGATCGTCAGCGGCCAGGTGCTGATCAGTGACGGCGTGCTTGACGTGGCGGCGCGGCCCGGCCGCCCCGTGCGCCGACCCGTCGTCGGGAGCTGATCATGCCGGTCCCCATCCTCCTGGTGACGGGCTTTCTGGGGGCCGGCAAGACCACGGTCGTGAACCATCTGCTGGCGCATGCGGAGGGGCGACGCATCGCCGCCGTGGTCAACGATTTCGGCGCGATCAATATTGATGCGGAGCTGATCGCGGGCGCCAGCGACGGCGTGGTCAGCCTCGCCAATGGCTGCATCTGCTGCTCGCTCGAAGGCGATCTCTTGCGCACGCTCTCGACGCTGCTGCGGCGTGATCCCAAGCCCGACTACATCGTCATCGAAACCAGCGGCGTCGCCGATCCCGCCGACATCGTGCGCAATCTCATGGACCCGGTGATCCTGCGCGAAGCGCCGCTCGAAACCGTGCTCTGCGTGCTGGATGCGACGGCGCCGCCGGCGGCCCTGGAGGATGCGCTCCAGCGGTCGCAGCTGCGGGTCGCCGATATCGTGGCGCTGAGCAAGCTGGATCTGGCGAACGAGGGCGCGGGGCTACGGATGCGCGAGGCGATCCGCGCCCAGCGCGTCCCTGCCGTGGTGGTCGATGCGACCCACGGCGAGCTTCCGTCCGCGTTGCTGTTTCCCGCGAATGTCGATCGCGCGCCCGCCCCGCGCGAGGTGGCGCCGCGACGGCCGGCGGAAGAGCGCTTCGAGACGCTGAGCTGGACATCGGACCAGCCCATCTCGTTGCCCCGCTTGCAGCAGGCCATCAGCCGCCTTGCGCCAAAGCTCGCGCGCGCAAAGGGCCTGTTCGAGAGCGTCGAGCAGCCCGGCCGCCACGTGGTGTTTCAGTTTGCCGCCGGCCGCGCCACGCTGGCGTCGGCCGATGCGCCGGCGCCGGGCGTGCCGCGGACGCGGATCGTCTTCATCGCCGAGCTCGGGGTGCTCTCGCGCGCTGAACTTGATGGGATCATGGAGGCGTGCGTTGGGAGCTGAAGCTGTAGCCGCCTCACGCAAACTGCGCGATTCCGTTTCCGACGGACCAGTTCTCTTTGGGCGCATCGAGCACGTTCACGAAAACGTCCTCGGGGCGGATGCCGGGATTTTCGCCGAGCACATCCGCGATCCGGCGATACAGTGCCGCCTTCTGCTCGGCGGTGCGCGAGGCGAACACCGTGATCTGGATCAGCACGGCATCGTCGCTGCGCTCGACGCCGTAGGCGTTGCCGCAGCGGAAGTTCGCGGGCTCGAGCTCACTGATGGTCATGAATTGGTCGCCCTCGGGCACGTTCAGCGCCTCGCGCATGGCGCGGTAGAGGCCGTCGAGGATCGCCTGCCGGTAGGCTTCCGGCTTGCCGGCGCGCATCGAGATGTGGAGCAGAGGCATCGGGATTCCCTTTTTGCTTTCCGGCGCGACCACCTGCTTGCGGGCCGGTCCAGGGACGAAGCTGGCAATCGACCTCGATCTGTTTTTGACATAGTGTCAAAAAACACATTGTTGACGACGTGTCAAATATTGCCGGTTCATTCAGGACCGGGCAGTCCAGGAGGATCGCCATTTGAGACCGCGCGAGTTCAACCACGACGACGTCCTGCGCATCGCGTTCGACCAGTTCTGGCGCAAGGGTGTGCGCGGCACGTCGCTGTCGGACATCGCGCGTGACGCCGGCGTCCAGCGCGGCAGCCTCTACAATGCGTTCGGCAGCAAGGAGGCGCTGTTCCTCCAGGCCTATGAGCGCTATTCGGGCGATTATCTCGTCGCCCTGCAAAAGGCGCTCGGCGCGGGCTCATTGCGCAAAAGCCTCACCGCGTTCTTCGACCTGACCATCAGCAATTTCCGCTCGGGCTCTCCGCCGCGGGGATGTCCGACCACGCGTGGCTTGATGGAGCTCGGCGCGGCCGAAGGCGAAGGGCTGGATGAAGAGGCGCGTCAGGCTTTTGCAAGCCTTGTCTCGCGCATCACTGCTCTGGTCCAGGACACGTTGTTGGCCGGCGCCGAACGTGGCGAGTTCAGTGGCAACCCCGCCACCGCAGCCCTACACATCGTCACGATGACGCGTGGACTCGCCGTGCTCGAACGCGCGTTCGGCGACGAGCCGCAATTGCGCAAGATCGCCGCCCACACGATCGACCTCGTGCTGGGCAAGAAGGGCGGCTAAAGCATGACCCGGAAAAGTGCGCAGCGGTTTTCCGAAAGATCATGCTCAAACAACAACCTAAAGCGCGATGACGATTCATCCTAATCTCATCGCGCTTTGGGTGGACATGCGAGAAACGACGATCCCAGCGGTGATGGTGCTGGGATCGTCTGGAGGTTTCATGGAAGGCGTCGAGCTCCGCCCCTCCACGGCGATGTTGATACCGCAAGGCTGCTGCGGATGCGACTAGAACCCGTCAAAGTGTCAGCACAGCGCAAGCGCGTTGACCGCGCGTGTTGCGGCATCCTCCTTGCCGGAGCCGACGAACTGGCAAACGATGGACTCGAGCTCGCCCGGTTGCTTGCGGCGGGCGACGGCGAGCAACCGCATCAGCTCCGTCTCGTCCTTCGACAGCCGCCGGCAGGACGGCGGCATGAAGCACAGCTCGCATGGCCGGTCGCTGCGCAGGATCCTGACGAGCGCGGCAGCCCGCGCCACCAGCAATGCGCTGTCGGCAATATCAGGAGTCTCGTCGGCGAAGCGATAGGCTGCTTCCCAGCAATCGGATGCGCCGGTCGCATAGGCTGCCCCGATGAAGCGGAACAACGACAGCGCGACGCGCGAAAACTGATCGTAGCTCTCGAGGTTTCGTGGCGTCGAAAGTACGGCCTGGAGCGGACAGAGCCGCGATTGGCCCGCCTCCGGGACTGGCACGGAGCCGCTCGCGTCCTGCATCATCGACGATCCCATCAGTGCAGCGTGGGACTGCCCACAAACCAGCTTTTCATGGCCATCGTCCGATCATGCTCGAATGAGCGGACGTGCCGGTCGGGCAGAATGAGACCCGCCATGCGGAAGATCGTTGCAAGCCCGCACACCGGCGCCAGCGCCCAATCGGCCCCGACCGGCGGCAGCCAGCATTCGAACTGTTCGCGTGCGACGTCGATGCGTTCCTGCTGGGCCGCGGCAATCGCCCGCAGGATTCCGTGCTCGCTGTCGGACATGCGCGGACAGGTGGGGCAGTGCACTTCGATCGCCGTATGCGCCGTGCACGCGAAGATCTCGATGATGGATTCCAGCGAGGGTACGGCATCGCCCACGCGAAAATGGTCGTACACCTGCTTGATATCGGCTGCGGTCGGGACCGCGCCTCCGCTGCGTGCCTTGGCCCGAAATCCCCAGATGAAGAGCCGCTCCGCCGCGCCCAGCGAGGGAAGGTCGAGGGACCCGGTGTATGTCGATTGATGCATTGAGGCTCCGGCTTTCGGCTGCGCTCACGCCACGGTGGGCGTTGATGATCTGCGCCGATCGTTCTGCCAGAGCCCTCTGCAAGTCAACGCTCGGAGGGGCGATATCGAGGTCTTCTAGATCTAAAGAGCCTGTCTCCGGCCTTGTCTCGAACTATTCCAATGCAGGGAAGCGTCGACGCATTCCAACCCTCTCCAGCGACGTCCACGACGGCGGGGGATCGAGGCCGCAGGTGGCCGCCGGATGAATGGCGCCCCATCCTCACGCAGTTCTAGGGGGCTCTGGGGAATCCAATGCTTAAAGCTTTGCTAAGGGGAACGGGATAAACAGACATATCAGCCCTTCCAATTCTTGCGAGCACCGATGATTTTCTCCCGCATCAGTTTCAAGGTGGTCCTGATTGTCGGCATCAGCCTCCTCGGCATGGTCGTGCTGGCGCCGATCGCGCTGTCGACCCTGCGCGCGCAGATGATCGCCGACCGCCAGGCCAAGACGCAGCACATGGTCGACGTCGGCTACGGCATCCTGGCGCACTACCAGAAGCTCGAGAGCGAAGGAAAACTCTCGCGCGCGCAGGCTCAGGCCGGTGCAATGGCTGAAATCAAGAGCCTGCGCTACGACAAGGTCGAGTATTTCTGGATCAACGACATGGCCCCCAAAATGGTCATGCACCCGATCAAGCCCGAACTCGACGGCAAGGACCTCTCCGGGATGAAGGACCCCGCCGGCAACGCGCTGTTCATGGGCTTCGTTGACGTCGTCAACAAGCAGGGCGCGGGCTTCTACGGCTACCTCTGGCCGAAGCCCGGTTTCGACCAGCCGGTCGGGAAAATCTCCTATGTGAAGGGCTTTGCGCCCTGGGGCTGGATCATCGGCACAGGCATCTATCTCGACGACGTCGACGCTGTCTTCCGCCAGAATGCGATGACGTTCGGCTATATATGCCTCGCTGTGCTGGTCCTGGTTCTCGGCGCCTCCTTCCTGATCGGGCGAAGCGTCACCCGGCCGCTGGCCAGGATCACCGCGCTGACCGAGCGGCTCGCCGCCGGCGATAGCGCGTTCGACGTGCCCTACACCGATCGCCGCGACGAGGTTGGCGGGCTCGCCAAGGCGCTCGCCGTATTCAAGGACAATGCGTCGGCGGTCAGCCGGATGCATGCCGAGCAGCAGGAGCTGAAGCAGAAGGCCGACGACGAGAAGCGCAGGGCGATGGCCGATCTTGCCGGCAAGTTCGAGGCAAGCGTTCAGGCCGTCGTCCGCGACGTCTTCAACGAGGCGCGCGCGATGCAGCAGGCCGCGCAGGGCATGTCGGAGACCGCGAACAAGGCGACCGACCGCGCAAGCTTCGTCGCCACCGCCTGCCAGCAGGCCTCGAGCAACGTGCAGACGGTCGCCTCCGCCGCCGGCGAGCTGTCGTCCTCGATCACCGAAATCAGCCAGCGCGTGGCGCAGGCGGCCAGCGTGGCGGACAAGGCCGCCGCCGACGGTCAGCGCACCAACGACACCGTGCAGGGGCTGGCCGCGGCAGCGCACAAGATCGGCGAGGTCATCGATCTCATCAACCAGATCGCCTCGCAGACCAATTTGCTCGCGCTCAACGCCACCATCGAGGCGGCGCGGGCCGGCGAAGCCGGCAAGGGCTTTGCGGTGGTCGCGAGCGAAGTGAAATCGCTGGCGAGCCAGACCGCGAAGGCGACCGACGAGATCGGTGCGCAGATCACCGCGATCCAGGCCGAGACCAACGAGGTCGTCGGCAACATCGAGAGCATCCGTGCCACCATCATGGAGGTCAACGAGATCTCCTCGTCGATCGCCGCCGCGGTCGAGGAGCAGGGCGCCGCGACCCAGGCGATCGCGCGCAACGTGCAGGAGGCGGCCTCCGGCACGGATCAGGTCTCGCAGAACATCTCCGGCGTCACCGATGCCACGGCCGAAACCGGCCAGGCTGCCGGCCTCGTGCTGCAATCGAGCGGCCGGCTGACGCAGAAGCTGCAATCGCTCGAAGACGAGGTCGGCGCCTTCGTTGCGGGCGTGCGGGCGGCCTGATCGTCGCCGATCTGTCTGCCGTGACGTGGATTATTCGCCTCGTCACGGCGCGCGTTGCGGATCGAAATTCCGGCCTGCGGGAGCGGTCATCGCGACCGGTCTTCTCGCTCTTGACGGCTGCGGTTAAAGTGAAGAAGCAGGATCATCGAACCTGCCGACCCGCGCCTGGCCTCGCGGGCATGGAGAGCGTTGCATGTCGTTCAAGAAGCTCCTGATCGCCAACCGCGGCGAGATCGCCATCCGCATCGCGCGCGCGGCGGCCGACGCCGGCATCGCGACGGTTGCGATCCATCCCGCCGACGATGCGCTGGCGCTGCATGTGCGTGTTGCCGACGAGGCGGTCGAAATTCCCGGCCGCGGTGCGCGGGCCTATCTCGACATCGACGCCGTGGTGAAGGCGGCCAAAGCCGCCGGCTGCGATGCCGTGCATCCCGGCTACGGCTTCCTCAGCGAGAACGCCGCGTTCGCCAAGGCTTGCAGCGATGCCGGTATCGTTTTCGTCGGGCCGAAACCTGCGGCGCTGGAATTGTTCGGCGACAAGGTCGCCGCGCGGCAACTGGCAAAGCGCTGCGGCGTCCCCATCATCGCCGGCACCAGCGGGCCGTCCTCGCTGGAGGAGATCGCCGCGTTCTTCACCTCGCTCGGCGCCAAGGCGGCGGTCGTGATCAAGGCGATGGCTGGCGGTGGCGGCCGCGGCATGCGCGTGGTGGAGAACGCGTCCGATCTCGCGGAAGCCTATGCGCGCTGCCAGTCCGAGGCCAAGGCGGCGTTCGGCTTCGACGGCGTCTATGCCGAGCGGCTGATCCGGCAGGCGCGCCACGTCGAGGTGCAGATCATCGGCGACCGCCATGGCGCGATCTCCCATCTTTGGGAGCGCGAATGCACCATCCAGCGGCGGCACCAGAAGCTGGTCGAGGTGGCGCCGAGCCCGTCGCTGAGCGATGGCTTGCGCGGCCGCATCATCGAGGCGGCGAAGCAGCTCGCTGCGGCCGCCTCTTACGACAATCTCGGCACGTTTGAGTTCCTGGTCGATGGCAGCGCCGACGACAGTTTTGCCTTCATCGAGGCCAATCCGCGGCTTCAGGTCGAGCACACCGTCACGGAAGCGGTGCTCGGCCTCGACCTTGTTCGCGCCCAGCTCGCGGTCGCCGCGGGTGCGACACTCGCCTTGATCGGCTTTGCGCAGGGGGATATTCCGAAGCCGCGCGGCCATGCCATGCAGCTTCGTGTCAACATGGAGACGCTGGACGAAACCGGGGCGACGCATCCGACCGGTGGTGTGCTCGCCGTGTTCGAGCCGCCGTCAGGACCCGGCGTCCGCGTCGATAGCTTTGGCTATGCCGGCTATAAGACCAGCGCGGCGTTCGACTCGCTGCTGGCCAAGGTCATTGTGCACACGCCGAGCGCGGCCTGGCACGACGTGGTCGCAAAAGCTTCGCGCGTCCTGCGCGAGTTCCGGATCGACGGCGTCGTCACCAACATCGCCTTCCTCCAGGCCGTGCTGGCGCATCCCGATTTCAGGACCAACCGCATCGCGACCGATTTCATCGATCGCAACATCGAAAAGCTCGTCGAAGCCGCCGATGGCGCCGCCAAGCCGCTCTATTTTGCTGCAACCGAGCGAAGCAGCGCTCACGGCACCGAGGCGCATGTCGCGCAAGTCGTGCCTGAAGGTGCGGTGATGATCGCGGCGCCCTTGCAGGGAACCATCGTCACAATCCAGGTGGAGGAGGGCGAGATCGTCCGCCCCGGCCAGCAGCTTGCCGTGATCGAGTCCATGAAGATGGAGCATCTGGTCATGGCCGAACAGGGCGGCCGCGTCATGAAGCTCGTTGCCGGCGACGGCGTCACGCTGCTGCATGGCGAGCCGATCCTATATCTCGAGCCGCTCGACGTCGCAGCTGACAGCGCGGCGGCGGAAGCCGATATCGATCTCGATCACATTCGCCCTGATCTCGCCGAGCTGATCGCGCGCCAGGCCAATACGCTCGACGAGAACCGCCCGGCCTCGGTCGAGCGCCGCCGCAACACCAACCAGCGCACCGCGCGAGAGAACGTCGCGCAGCTCGTCGACGAAGGCTCGTTCATGGAGTACGGCAGTCTTGCGATCGCGGCGCAGCGCCGCCGGCGCAAGCTGGACGACCTCATCAAGAACACGCCGGCCGACGGCCTCGTCATGGGCGTTGCGACAGTCAACGCCGAAAAGTTCGGCGCCGAAGGCGGGCGCTGCATCGTCGTGGCCTACGACTACACCGTGCTCGCGGGCACGCAAGGCCACATGAACCACAAGAAGATCGACCGAATGCTGACGCTGGCGGAAGACTGGCGTGTGCCCTTGGTGTTTTACGCCGAGGGCGGCGGGGGCCGGCCCGGCGATACGGACCGGCTCGGCATGACCGGCCTCGACGGCCCGTCCTTCGTGCAGTTCGCAAGGCTGTCCGGCCTCGTGCCTGTCGTCGGCGTCGTTTCCGGCTATTGCTTCGCCGGCAATGCCGCGATGCTCGGCTGCTGCGACGTCATCATCGCCACCAAGAACGCCTCGATCGGCATGGGCGGCCCCGCCATGATCGAGGGCGGCGGGCTCGGCGTCTATCATCCGGCCGAGGTCGGTCCGGTCTCGTTCCAGTCGCCGAACGGCGTCATCGACATCCTGGTCGAGGACGAGGAAGAGGCGACGCGCGTCGCGCAAAAATATCTGTCTTATTTCCAGGGCGCGGTGTCGGAGTGGCAGGCTGCCGACCAGCGCCTGCTCCGCCGCGCGATCCCTGAGAACCGTCTTCGCGTCTACGACATCCGCAGCGTGATCGATCTCGTCGCCGACAAGGACTCCGTGCTGGAGCTGCGCCGCGACTACGGCGTCGGCATGATCACCGCGCTGATCCGCATCGAAGGCAAGCCGTTCGGCCTGATCGCCAACAATCCGCGCCATCTCGGTGGCGCGATCGATGCCGACGCCGGCGACAAGGCCGCGCGCTTTCTCCAGCTCTGCGACGCCTTCGACTTACCCGTCGTCTCGCTCTGCGACACGCCTGGCTTCATGGTCGGGCCGGAAGCGGAGAAGACCGCGATCGTGCGTCACGTCTCACGCATGTTCGTGACGGGCGCGAGCCTCACCGTGCCGCTGTTCGGCATCGTGCTGCGCAAAGGCTACGGGCTCGGGGCGCAGTCGATGATCGGCGGCGGCTTCCACGCCTCGTTCTTCACCGCGGCCTGGCCGACCGGCGAGTTCGGTGGCATGGGGCTGGAGGGTTATGTCCGCCTCGGCTTCCGCAAGGAGATGGAGGCGATCGCCGATCCCGAGGAGCGTGAGACCTACTACCGCAACAAGGTCGCCGAACTCTACGCCAACGGCAAGGCGGTCTCGATCGCCTCGGCGTTCGAGATCGACAACGTCATCGACCCCGCCGAGACGCGGCGCTGGATCATGGCGGGTTTGCGCTCGGTGCCGCAGCCGCCGGCGCGAACGGGCAAGAAACGGCCGTGCATCGATACGTGGTGAGGGCGGTGCAGCAATTTTGACTGCGCCGCGTGCGTTCCCGGTTCCCGATTGACTTCCCCGCCTGCGGTGCCAGACTTTGCACAATAATACAGGGTGGAGACGTCCGCGATGGCCAGCCTTTCGGCCTCGAACCATGTCGCCCGTGTCTTGTCCGTCGCCAATCACGTGGCCGACGTCGATGCCTCTTCGCGGATTGCCAATTCCTGGCGGCGCTGCCTGGTCAATCACAAGCTCGATCCCGCCCGCCGCGGACCGCCCCAGACGCTGACCGAAGCCGAAATCCGGCATGCCGCCGAACCGATGGAGCAGCTGATCCGGCTCGCGACGCCGGAGCTCGAAGACCTCGCGCGGGTCCTGCGCGAGGCCGGCTATTGCGTCAATCTGGCGGACCCCAGCGCAACAGCCCTGCTCAGCTGGCTGCCCGGCGCCGCCGATGCCGACATCTTCCTGCACTGGGGGGTCTATACCGGCTCGAATTTCTCGGAAAGCTTCGAGGGTACCAACGGGCTCGGCACCGCGCTCGCGGAAGAGAAACCGATCCTGGTGCATCGCGACGAACATTTTCGCGAGCAATGGGGCATCTTCTCCTGTGCGGTGGCGCCGCTGTTCGATTCCACCGGCCGCATCGCGGGTGCAGTGAACATCACCTCGTGCCGCAGCGATCTCAGCCGCACCGCGCATCAGCTTGCACTCGCCGTCACGATGGAGGCGACGCGCCGCATCGAGGATGCGATCTTCCGCGATCATTTCCGCCAGGCCTGGGTCGCGCGCGTGCCGGGCGACGGCGGTCGCGGGCTGATCGCCTATGACGACGATCGGCGCATCGTCGGCGCCTGCCGTACGGCGCGCGCACTGCTCGGTCTGACCGACGGTCTGATCGCATCCGGCATCGATCTGTCGCGCTACATCGAGGTCGACCGTCAGGGCGCGCGTGGCGCGGATGATGTAGTCGAGCTGCGCCGTGCCGACGGCCGTGCCTTGGGCCGGGGCCGTGTCGCGCCGCCGCTGCGCGCAAGGTCTTCCACGCGCCCGCTTGCGCCGCCCCGCGATGGGCCCGTCGATCGCTTCGACGCGTTGCATCGGCTCGCCGGCCGCGATCCCGGCCTGATCAGAAGCGTGAAACGGCTGAGGCGCATCGGCGACCACAATCTGCCGGTGCTGCTGCATGGCGAGACCGGCGTCGGCAAGGACGTGTTCGCGCGCGCCATTCACGCCGCGAGCAACCGCGCGCGCAACAACTATGTCGCGCTGAACTGCGCGGCGATGCCGGAAAGCCTGATCGACGCCGAGCTGTTCGGCTACGAGGCCGGCGCCTTCACCGGCGCGCGGCGCGAGGGCTCGAAGGGCCTGATCGTGCAGGCCGATGGCGGCACGCTGTTCCTTGACGAGATCGGCGATATGCCGATTGCGCTCCAGACGCGGCTGTTGCGCGTTTTGGAAAACCACGAGGTCTGGCCGCTCGGCGCGCTCAAGCCTGTCGCCGTCGACATCCGCCTGATCAGCGCCACGCATCGCGATCTCGGCCGCATGGCCGAGGAGGGAGGCTTCCGCGCCGATCTCTATTTCCGCCTGCGCGGCATGGAGGTGCGATTGCCGGCCTTGCGCGAGCGCGCCGACCGCGACGACGTCATCCGCCAGATCGCGCGCGAGGAGGCGCCGAACTGCCGCCTCGCGGAGGAGGCCTGGTCACATCTCGTGGCCTATCCGTTCCCCGGCAACATGCGCCAGCTCCGCCACGTGCTGCGGCTCGCCGGCTGCACGGCGGAAGACGGTGTCATCACCGATGCCGATCTCGATTTGCCGCCGTTCGGAAGGACGGAGCCGAATCTCGAAGCGGCCGAGCGCGCCACGATCGTCGAGGCGTTACGCAAGCACGGCGGCCGCGTGACCGAGACAGCACGCGCGCTGAAGCTCAGCCGCGCCACGCTGTATCGCAAGATCAAGCAGCTGAAGATCGAGACTGCGCAGTAGGCAGCTAACAGTTTGCGATGCGGCGCTCTTTCTTCCCCTCTCCCCTTGTGGGAGAGGGTGGCTCGCCGCGCAGCGGCGAGATGTGTGAGGGCTCTCTCGCCACGAGTCCAATTCTCGTTTCAATACGCGGATAGATACCCCTCATCCGGCGCTTCGCGCCACCTTCTCCCACAAGGGGAAAAGGGAAGAGGGCAGCGCCCTTACGAAAAATCCGTCCAGCTCAGATGCCGCGAATCGAGGTCGCCGACTGTAACTGTCTCGCGGATTTCGTGGGGTGTATGAAAGCTGCTTCGCAAATAGACCAGCGGCGTAGCCGTCGCTGCGTGCGACACGCCGCGCACCTCGCCGACGAAGATCGAATGCGTCTTGGTTTCGAACTCGTGGGCCAGCACGCAATCGAATGCCGCGACCGCGTCTGTCAGCACCGGCGCGCCGGTCTCGCCGCGCGTCCATTGTCCGAAAGCGAAGCGGTCGTCGCCGTTGACGCCTTTCTGGCCGCTGAAGGTCAGCGCCAGCAGGGCGTGATCCTCGTGCAGGAAGTTGATCGCAAAAGCGCCTTCCTCGCGGATGCGCCCATGCGCGCTGGCGTTGTGGTTGACGCAGACGATCAGCGAGGGCGGACTGTCGGAGAGCGAGCAGGCCGAGGTCACGGTCAGTCCGGTGCGCTTGCCGTGCTCGGCGCCGACAGTCACCAGCGCGACCGCGCCGGCGCATTGGCGCATCGCCTGCTTGAAATCCTTGGCGTCGACCGTCACGCGGAAATCTCCGAAATGATGCGGGTGCGGCACGATCGCGCCGCACCCGCTGCAGGTCAAGCTGCCTTCTTCGCGGAGCCGAGATGCGCCAGGCGCGGCATCACCTCGTTCTTCAGCAGTGACAGCGAGTGGTGCCAGGCTTCCGCCTTGTGCTTGTAGTCGAAGCCGAACACCAGCAGCACGCCGAAGCCGCCGACCTCGTCGTAGATCTTCTCGATCTTTTCGGCGACAGTCGCGGGCGAGCCGACGATCCAGTTCCGCTTGGCGCAATATTCGACCGTGACGTCGCTATCGGGCACGTCGGGCGCGTGCTTGAGATAGTCCTTGAAGCCGAAATGGCCGAGCAGCGGCAGGAAGTACTCGTGCATCATCTGGCCCATCATGTCGCCGGTCGAGAGCTTCCAGGCCTCCTCATCGGTGTCGGCGACGAACACCTCGCGCACCAGCCGCCAGTCCTGCCGGTTCGGTTTGCGTCCGGTCTTGGCGGCGCCGATCTCGACCGAATCCCAATGGCTCGAGACATAGGCCGGGTTGAGGTTGAGGCTCATCGGGATGAAGCCGCGCTCGCCGGCGAGCTTCAAGGTGTCCGAATTCTTGGAGAGCCCGGCGACGCCGATCGGCGGATGCGGCGCCTGCAGCGGCTTGATGTGGGGCTTGAGGAAGTCGAACATTGTGTCCGGCTTGGTCACCGTCCAGAACTTGCCCTTATGGGTGAAGGGCGCAGGTTCAGTCCACAGCTTCAGGATGATCTCCAGCGCTTCGCGAGTCATGTCTCGGTTCTGCCCGCTCATGCCGTCGACGTTGAACATCGCCCAGTCGCTCGGCAGGCCGCTTGCCGCGACGCCGAAATTGAGCCGGCCCTCGGAGAGATGGTCCAGCATCGCGACGCGGTTGGCGAGCTCGGCCGGGTGGTGATAGGGCAAGAGGAAGCCGCCGGGTCCGATGCGAAGCTTCTTGGTCTGCATCAGCGCCTGCGCGATCAGGAGGTCCGGCGTGGGGTTGGGTTCCCAGGGCGCGGTGTGGTGCTCGCCGACCCAGGCTTCCTGATAGCCGAGCTCGTCGAGCCAGCGCATGACCTGCAAGTCCCAGTCGTTCCCTTCCTTCAGGCCGCACTCCGGCGGATGCGAAGGCATCGTGAAATAACCGATCTCCATGGTTTCCTCATCTGATGTTGACGCGTCTTGTTGCGCGGTTCACGGACGTGAGTGGGAACGCTTCAGCAAGCGGTGTGCCAGCGCGGGCGGCGCCGCAGACCTGCGAGAAAAGGCTGGTTTACGGCGGCAATAGCCGATATCCCGGGACGAATTTGCAAGGCGCTGTCTCATTGTCGCGAGACGGCGTCTTGGCCGTGAGACGAGGACGAGAATTGAGATGACCGAACCCGCCTATGTCGCAGTGGACTGGGGCACCAGCAGCTTCCGGCTCTGGCTGATCGACCGTGCCGGCCAGGTGCTGGCGGAGCGCCGCAGCGGCGAGGGCATGCTGGCTGCGGCCAAGACCGGTTTTCCCGCCGTGCTGCATTCGCATCTTGCGGCGGTCGAAGCTCCGGATCATCTGCCGGTTCTCGTCTGCGGCATGGCCGGCGCCAAAACGGGTTGGGTCGAGGCCGGCTATGTCGACACGCCGGCGCCACTTGCTGCCATCCTGAAACAAGCCGCGCTTGTGCCGGGCGAGGCGCGCGATATCCGCATCCTGCCGGGCATCGCGCAGCGCGATGCAAACGCGCCGGACGTCATGCGCGGCGAGGAGACGCAATTGCTCGGTGCGCTCGGCCTCGATGCCGCCGGCGAGGCCCTGGTCTGCATGCCCGGCACGCATTCGAAATGGGTCCGCGTGAAGGATGGCATTGTCGAGCACTTTTCGACGTTCATGACCGGCGAGCTCTTCAGCGCGGTGTCGCGCGAGACCATCCTGTCGCTCGCGGTCGCCGGCGCCGATGACGCCGAGGATGTCGCAAGCTTCAAGGCGGCGGTGATTGCTGCGTTCAAGGCGCCGGCCTTCGCCGCCAATCTTCTGTTCACCGCGCGGTCGCGGCAGCTCTTGTTCGGCGGCACGCCGGCCGCAGCGCGCGAAACGCTGTCGGGCACGTTGATCGGCGTCGAGCTGGCGGCAGGGCTCTCCGGTAACGTGCCGAAAGCAGGCGTCATGTTGCTCGCATCGGGTCGCCTTGCAACGCTATACCGGCTGGCTTTCGACGCACTGTCGGTCACCGTGCAGCCGATCGATGCCGATGAAGCCGTCCGCCGCGGCCTGTCGATGGCGGCTGCGGCGATCTGGACGAACTAGAAGAAGGACTCTTGAGATGAGCGTTCCCTTTCCGCCGATGAAGCGTCCGCTGGTCGCGATCCTGCGCGGCGTCAAGCCTGAGGAAGCCGGGGCGATCGTCGGCGTGCTGATCGAGGCCGGCATGACCGCGATCGAGATCCCGCTGAACTCGCCCGATCCGTTCCGCTCGATCGGCACCGCCGTGAAGCTCGCGCCGGCCGGCGTGCTGATCGGCGCCGGCACGGTGCTGACGGCTCAGGATGTCGATCGTCTCAACGACGTTGGTGGCAAGCTAATGGTTTCGCCGAATGTCGACACCGAGGTGCTGGCGCGCGCGCACCAGCACGGCATGGTGACGATGCCGGGCGTGTTCTCGCCGACCGAGGCACTGCTGGCGGCGCGCTGCGGCGCCTCGAGCCTGAAGTTCTTTCCGGCGAGCGTGCTCGGCGCGTCCGGCATTGCGGCGATCCGCGCCGTGCTGCCGGCCGGCGTGATGATCGCCGCCGTCGGCGGTGTCTCCGATCAGAATTTTGCCGAGTACATCGAGGGCGGCGTGACGGCGTTCGGGCTCGGCTCCAGCCTGTACAAGCCCGGCATGTCGGCCGCCGATGTCGCGGCGCGCGCGAACGCGACGATCACAGCCTACGATCGGGCGATTGTGAAAGATTGAGCCGGAACAGATACGCCGCAATCGTGTCATAGCTTATTGTGCCTCACGGCATCGCAATCGATGCCTGCACATCATGTGCATGTGATTGGCTGAAGCAGGAGACCGACATGGCGATCAATAATGTGGCCGATCTGTTCGTGGCAACGCTCGAACAGGCCGGCGTCAAGCGCATCTACGGCATCGTCGGCGACAGCCTGAACGCATTTACCGAGGCGCTGCGCCGTCGCGGCACGATCGAATGGATCCATGTCCGGCACGAAGAGGTTGCGGCTTTCGCCGCCGCCGGCGAAGCCGAGATGACGGGCAGCCTTGCGGTGTGTGCCGGCTCCTGCGGCCCCGGCAATCTGCATCTGATCAACGGCCTGTTCGACGCGCATCGCAGCCGCGTTCCTATGCTGGCAATCGCGGCGCAGATCCCCTCAGCCGAGATCGGCGGCGGCTATTTCCAGGAAACGCATCCGCAAAACCTGTTCCGCGAGTGCAGCCATTATTGCGAGTTGGTCTCCGATCCGAGCCAGCTTCCTTACGTGCTGGAGAATGCGATCCGTGCGGCGGTAGGCCTTCGCGGTGTCGCCGTCGTCGCCATGCCCGGCGATGTCGCTTTCCGCAGCCCGCCGAAGCGCGCGCTGTCGACGACGCGCGGGCTTGCGCTGGCAGCGCCGAAGGTCGTGCCGCAGGCCGATGAGCTGAAGGCGCTTGCGGATCGCCTGAATGGTGCCGAACGCATCACCTTGTTCTGCGGCCGTGGCTGCGCCGGCGCGCACGCGCCGCTGATGCAGCTTGCGGAGACCCTAAAGAGCCCAATCGTGCATGCGCTCGGCGGCAAGGAGCATGTCGAACACGACAACCCCTACGACGTCGGCATGACCGGCTTCATCGGCTTCTCCTCTGGTTACGCGGCGATGCACGCCTGCGACGCGCTGGTGATGCTCGGCACAGATTTCCCCTACAAGCAGTTTTTCCCGACCGACTGCCAGATCGCACAGATCGACATCAGGCCGGAAAATCTGGGACGGCGCTGCAAGATCGATCTCGGGCTCGTCGGCGACGTCAAGCTCACCATCGAGGAGCTGCTGCCGCTGCTCAAGACAAAGACGCAGCGCAAGCATCTCGACGATGCCATCGCGCACTATAAGAAGGCGCGCGAGGGGCTCGACCAGCTCGCCAGGGGCACGCCGGGAGCCAAGCCGATCCATCCGCAATATCTGGCAAAAGTCATCAGCGACCATGCGACCGACGATGCCGTGTTCACCGCCGACGTCGGCACGCCTACGGTGTGGGCCGCGCGCTATCTCGACATGAACGGCCGCCGCCGTCTGATCGGCTCCTTCGTGCACGGCTCGATGGCCAACGCCATGCCGCAGGCGATCGGCGCGCAGGCTGCACAGCCCGGCCGCCAGGTGATCTCGCTGTCGGGCGACGGCGGCTTCACCATGCTGATGGGCGACCTGATCACGCTGACGCAGATGAAGCTGCCGGTGAAGGTGATCGTGTTCAACAACGGCGTGCTCGGCTTCGTCGCGCTGGAGATGAAGGCCGCGGGCTTCGTCGACACCAATGTCGATCTGGAGAACCCTGATTTCGCGGCGATGGCGCGTGCGATGGGCGTCTTTGCGAAGCGCGTCGAGGACCCGGGCGAACTCCCGGGCGCGATGAAGGAGGTTCTGGCTCATAACGGGCCGGCGCTGCTCGACGTCGTCACCGCCAAGCAGGAGCTGTCGATGCCGCCGACCATCACGCCCGAGCAGATCAAGGGCTTTAGTCTGTGGGTGCTGCGCGCCGTGATGAACGGCCGCGGCGACGAGGTGCTCGACCTCGCGAAGACGAATCTGTTGCCGCGCTGAATATGCCTGAGATGGCTCTCCACCTCTCCCGAAGGGAGAGGTGGGAATCGCGCTAGCCCCGCTTCATCGAGGGCGCGGGCATCCGCTCGTGGCGGCGCTGGAAGCGCTGCCAGTGCAGCACGATGCCGATCAGCAGCGCCGGCACGAAGCCGAGCATGATCAGGAAATGCGGCAACTCCTTCGGCGAGATGAAGGCGATCGCGATGTCCGAGATCAGCCAGAGCGCCGCGAACATCACCGCAAAATCCGTGCGCGGGCAGCGCAGGTAGTAGAACACAGCGGTGACGACGATGGCGGGCCCGATCGCAATGGCGATCATCACCGCCGTCAGCTCCTTCGGCGTCAACGCGTCGAGCACCATCGATGCCAGCAGCCAGAGTGCGGCGAACATGGCGATGATGTCGAGCGGGTGCCGCAAATCAATACCTCTCGCCGGGAACGCGCTATCGTTGTGTCCTGCGCCCCGCCCGTCAAGTAAAATACGCCTATTCCTCGTCACTTCCAGGCGTCGGCCGCAACATGAAATGACCGAAGGCCGTGGCGATCGGCTTGTTCGCATCGTCCTGCCAGGCCCGCGCCTCAAAGGCCACGATGCGGCGGCCCTGCTTCACGATCGAGACGTTGGCAAAGGTGTCGAGCGCACGGCCGGAGCGCAGATAGTTGACGGTGAGGCCGATCGGTTTGGGCGGCGCCGCAGTGCCGAGCTCGCGCGCCACCCCGACGATCGCGGTGGTCTCCAGGAAGGCGCCGGTCATGCCGCCATGGATCGCGGGCAGGATCGGATTGCCGATGATCTTCGGCGAGAACGGCATCGTCAGCGTGCCGTCGTCGTTGACGCGAATGCCGAGGCAGCGCGCGAACGGGCTATTTGCGAACGGACCAGCCGGATCCTCCGGCGCCTCCAGCGTCGGGATGCTGCGCGCATCCATCCGGCGGTCGGCGAGCATATTGGTGCGATTGGCGCCGATCATGAAGCAGGCCGTCGCGGTCGCGACCGGATCGTCCTCGGACTCCTGATAGGCGGTAGAGCGAACGAAGGCGATCGAGCGCGTGGTGCGATAGCAGACCGAATGCGCCTTGATGTCGAGGCACGGCGTCGCCGGCTTCTGATAGTCGATACGCAGGTCGAGCGTCGCGATCGCGCGCGTACCGTCGAGCGCGAGCTGCACTGCCATGCCGCAGCTCTCGTCCAGCATCGCGGTGACGACACCGCCATGCAGAACGCCGGTCTCGGTGTCGCCGACGAAGACGGGACGGTAGGGCAGGCTGGACCAGGCCTCGGCGGGCGCGAAGCGGTCAAGCTGGAGGCCGCTGATATGGCCATAGTCGGAACGCCGGCCCTGGATGGCCTCGGCGAGTTCCTCGAAGGGGAGCGTGGTAGGTAGAGCGGACATGACGACGTTCTAGACCAGCGCCGGGCGCCGCGCAAAACCGCCGAATAGGCGCCGCCGGTCTGCCGTGGGCGGTTTGGCCTCGACAGGGCGGGCCGAAGCGACGATGGTGGGTGCTTCGTTCGTTCGACTAGCCGCAAGGAGCGCCCATGACCGACCCCGAAACACCCTCGACCGCCCAGGGGCCCGTCACCATTTCGACCTCCAGCTCGGAGCGGGCGCCGATCATCTATTTCGACGGCGCCTCCTGCTTCGGCCACCACAACGGCGCGATCCAGATCGAGCTCGCCGCAAACCTGCTGATGCCGGTCGGCGCCGCCGTCAGGGTCGACGTGGTCCAGACCGCGCACCTGCGTTGCAGCGTGGCCGCAGCGCTGGCGCTGCGCGAAGCGCTCGACAAGGCGCTGGCGATGTACAAGCAGGGGCAGCAGCAGCCACCGACGGAAGAGATCCCCGCGGTGAAGAATTGAGATCGCAATTGACAGCGATTTATCTTTGCGCCACCTTCCGTGCAGGTTGATACGACCTGCCGGTTGCACCCTCTGTGGAATGGTGAACGTATCAAGCCTTCATTGGCCTCCCCTTTGCCCGAGCGTCCGGGTCAGCAATGCAACCGCCTGATATATCTGGATCGCTCATGCAGAGGACGAACCGATGCGCGATTTTCGCGATGCCAAGGGCGCGGACCCTGCGCGAATCCCTGACCACACAAGGCCGTCACCATCAGTCACAGCGAAAGCCTCGAGCTGGTGTCGAGGATGCTGGGCGTTGCAGACTGGAATACGTTGTCGGCAATGCTTCAGACCGGGCGTCGCGACACGCTCGTGCCGATCGCAAGGCCCATCAGCTCGACTGCGGTCTATCCGGCGGTCCCGTTGCGCGATTTCGTGCCGTTTCCGGGCGCAACCTTTCCGTTGTTCGTCGGCCGCGAGAACACCGTGCTCGCGCTCAACCATGCGTTCGAGGGCGAGCGCGAGATGGTCTGCGCGATCCAGCGCGATGCGACCGTCGATGAGCCGCAATTTGCCGACCTCTGTGAGATCGGCGTGCTGGTTCAATTGGTCGAACTCGAACGGCTCCAGGACGGATCGATCAGGGTCCTGACGCGTGTCCTCCGCCGCGTCGCGCTGCGCAGCTTCGCTGCGCAATCGAGCGGTTAATCGGTCCGAGGCATCCGAATTGCCCGAAGGGGCGCCCGTCGATTCGCCCGAACTGATCCGCCGGGCCATCCAGCGTTTCGAGGATTACGCAGCCACCCACGGCTTGCTGGTGCCGGATATCTGGTTGTTCTTCGATCAGACGCACGACGTCGGCCGCATAGCGGACACGATGGCGATGCGCATGAAGCTGCCGATCAAGGACAAGTACGAGCTGCTGGCCCTGCTCGATCCCGTGAAGCGGCTGGAGAAGATCGACGGGTTGCTGGACGTGTCGTCTCGCCCATTTGGCGCGGCCTATGCTGCGACGCGACGCCGAGCGCCGGCCCTCGCCGATCAGCGCCGCCATCAGTTCGCAACGCTGGAGCACCTGTTGCTGGCGTTGACCGAAGACGGTGATGCCGCACCTATCTTGCAGGCCTGCAACGCCGATCTCGGCGTGCTCAGGCAAAACCTCACAGACTATCTCGACAAGGAGCTCGCACACACTGTGATCGAGACGGGAACAGCGGCGCCAACCGTTGCGTTCCGGCGCGTCGACCGCCGCGCCGCACTGCATGCGCAGGAGGTCGGCAATCCTGCCGTGACGGGCACCAATGCGCTCGTCGCCCTCTTTCCGGAGACACGAAGCCCGGCGGCGCGCTTGCTCGCCGAGCAGGGCGTATCGCGTTGGCGCGTGGACAAGGCCATTGTGCGAAATTCTGGCGAGGACAAGCGCTAGAGCAACGTGCGGCGGCAGCTCACGCCTTGGTCACATGCACCTTCGCGGTCTTGCCGCCGTTCCACTTGCCGTCGAGCGCGCGCTCGATCTGGGCGGCGAGTTGCAGCAAGAGGCCGTCATTGGCCTGCTTCGCTATCGCCTGGATGCCGAGCGGCAGGCCGTGCTCGTGGGTCGCCATCGGCATCGAGATCGCCGGCATGCCGCAGAGATTGGCGAGCGGCGTGAAGGCGAAATTGCGCCAGAGATTGCCGAACCAGTCGAGCACATCGGGATTGTCGGAGATCGTGAGATATTCCTTGGTGCCGACCTTCGGCGTCGGCAGCGCGGTGACCGGCGTCAGGATCACGTCCCACTGCTCGAAGAAGGCGCCGAAGCCGCGGGAGGTCGTGTTGAACACGCCTTGCATCTTCGCGCGCTCGGCGAAGCTCGTGTGCCGCCCGGCTTCCCAGATGCGGATGTTCATGGGCTCGATCAGATCTTCCGGCGGCGTCGTTAGCCCGCGCGCGGCCAGCATGTTGGAGATCACTACCGCAAAGTTGGAGATGTAGCAGGTAGTCTGCGCCGCGAACGCGCCGCGGAAGTCGAGTCCGGGCAGGGCGTAGTCGACGTGATGGCCGAGGCCTTCGAGGAAGCGGCCCGCCTTCTCCAGCTCAGCCGCGATGTGCGGCGTCGCGGTGTAGTCGCCCCAGGTGTGCGACAGCGCGATCCGGAGCTTGGTCGGATCGCGCTTGATCATCTCGCAATAGGGCTGCGCCGTGGTCCAGAACGGCATAAACTCGCCGGGCGCCGGTCCCCTTGCGTGATCGACGAAGGCGGCGGTGTCGCGCACCGAGCGCGACTGGCAGCCCTGGATCGAGACGAGGCCAGTGAGATCGGACATGTGCGGGGCGAGCGAGAACACGCCGCGCGAGACTTTCAATCCGATATTGCCGTTGACGCCGGCGGGAATGCGGATCGAACCGCCGCCGTCGGTTGCATGCGCGATGGGCACTACGCCGGCCGCGACCATCGCGGCGCTGCCGGCCGACGAGCCGCAGGTGGTGTAGTCGGTATTCCAGGGATTGCGCGTGACATAGACGGCGGGATTATCGGCCGAGCTGCACACGCCGAATTCCGGCGTCGTGGTGCGTCCGATCAGGTTGAGGCCAGCCTGGCGGAATTTGCCGGTCAGGAAGGTGTCGGCGGCCGCGCGATTGCCGCGCATCAGGAGCGAGCCCATCTCCTGCAGCCGGCCCTTCATGGTCGGTCCCAGATCCTTCATCAGGAAGGGCAGGCCGGCGAACGGGCCGGAGAGGTTGGCGCCGTCCTTGGCGGGATCGGCGATCACGTCATCGAACAGCTCGACCACGCCCGACAGCGCCGGATTGACCTTGGCGACGCCCGCCGCGGCCTGCCGCGCCAGTTCCTTCGCGGTCAGCTCGCCGTTGCGGACGCGGGCGGCCAGCGCCACGCCGTCGTGCTGCGCCCATTCACTCCAGCTCATCGGCAAAGTCATGTAGTCAAATCCCTTTGATGCGGCGTCACCTTCCTTTCGCAAGGAACCGCGTGAATCAACCGAGCTGGCGCGAGGGGCAGGGTTGCGTGGGGCGGAGAGGTCGGGGACGCAGAGCTGCCGGCTGTATCAATCCGACAGTCGCGCGATCGCTGCAACCGGCCCGCCGCCGGACACCGTAGCCCGCGGGCTCAATGGAGCATGTCCCTCGCTCCGTCATTGCGAGCCACCGGGTCCGCGCGAAGCGCGGCGCGATGACAGGCTCCGCGAAGCAATCCAGAGTCTCCCCGCGGTGGGATTCTGGATTGCTTCGTCGCATCAGCGCAAAATTGCTCTGCAATTTTGTCGCGAGCTCCTCGCAATGACGGCGTGGAGAGAGCGGGCGCCGCACTCCGCTCTCGTGCCCCGGCTCAGCGCCGCATCGCTTGCGCGCTGCAGCGCGTCCGGGACACGAGAGCACAGCACGAACACGTCGTCCTCCCAACGATTGTGGCGAGATCGCATCGGTTCAACAAAAAATCCTCTGTCGACGGCCATCCGCCACACCTTGATGAATCAACCCCGGTTGGTTCATAAGCGGCGTCCCGTGGCCGGTGGTTCGCCCCTGCGTCGCGTGCTTGGATAGAGGGATTCGCGTGGCAAATATCAACCAGAAAATTGCGCAGGAGCTTGGGGTTCGCGCCGAGCAGGTCGAGGCGGCGGTGACGCTGCTCGACGGCGGCGCCACGGTTCCCTTCATCGCCCGCTACCGCAAGGAAGCGACCGGTGCGCTCGACGACGCGCAATTGCGCACCCTGGAGGAGCGCCTGGTTTACCTGCGTGAGCTCGAAGACCGCCGCAAGGCCATCCTCGAATCGGTCCGCGAGCAGGGCAAGCTCGACGCGGCTCTCGAAGCCAGCATTCTCGCCGCCGACAGCAAGGCACGCCTCGAAGACATCTATCTGCCGTTCAAGCCGAAGCGCCGCACCAAGGCCGAGATCGCCAAGGAAGCCGGCCTCGAGCCGCTCGCCAATCAACTGGTGGCGGAGCCTGGCAATGATCCCAAGGTCGTAGCCGAAGCCTTCATCAACGCCGAGAAGGGCGTTGCCGATGCCGCTGCCGCTCTCGACGGCGCCCGCGCCATCCTGGTCGAGCGCTTCGACGAGGACGCCGACCTGATCGGCGCGCTGCGCGAGGAGATGTGGACCAATGCGCGCATGGCCTCCAAGGTGCGCGACGGCAAGAAGACCGAGGGCGAGAAGTTCGCCGACTATTTCGATTTCTCCGAGCCGCTGACGAAGCTGCCCTCGCACCGCATCCTCGCGATGTTCCGCGGCGAGAAGGAAGAGATCCTCGACCTGCAAATTCAGGCCGAGGCCGAGGCGCCGCCGCCCGGTGTGCCCAGTGCCTACGAACTGAAGATCATGAAGCGGTTCGGCATTGCCGATCTCAAGCGCCTCGGCGACCGCTGGCTGATCGACACCGTGCGCTGGGCTTGGCGCACAAAAATCCAGGTCCATCTCAACATCGACCTGCGCATGCGGCTGTGGAACTCGGCCGAGACCGAGGCCGTGCGCGTGTTCGCCTCGAATTTGCGCGATCTCTTGCTGGCGGCGCCAGCCGGCACCCGCGTCACCATGGGGCTCGATCCCGGCTATCGCACCGGCGTCAAGGTCGCCGTTATCGACGCCACCGGCAAGGTGGTCGACACCACCGCGATCTATCCGCACGAGCCGCAGCGGCAATGGAACGAGTCGCTGGCGACCCTTGGCAGGCTTGCGCTGAAGCATCGCGTCGAGCTGATCGCGATCGGCAACGGCACCGCCTCGCGCGAGACCGACAAGCTCGCGACCGATCTCGTCAAGGGCCTTCCCGAACTGAAGATGACCAAGATCGTGGTCTCGGAAGCCGGCGCCTCGGTCTATTCGGCCTCGGCTTTCGCCTCGGAGGAATTGCCGGGCCTCGACGTCACCCTGCGCGGCGCGGTCTCGATCGCGCGGCGGCTCCAGGATCCGCTCGCCGAGCTGGTCAAGATCGAGCCCAAGGCGATCGGCGTCGGCCAGTATCAGCACGACCTCGGCCAGGCCAAGCTCGCCAAATCGCTCGATGCCGTGGTTGAAGACTGCGTGAACGCGGTCGGGGTCGACGTCAACACCGCCTCCGCGCCGCTGCTGGCGCGCGTGTCGGGCGTCGGCGCAGGCCTTGCGCAGAGCATCGTGGCGCACCGCGACGCCAACGGCCCGTTCAAATCGCGCAAGGCGCTCAAGGACGTGCCGCGGCTCGGGCCGAAGGCATTCGAGCAGTGCGCGGGCTTCCTGCGCATCCTCGGCGGCGAGGATCCGCTCGACGCCTCCGGCGTGCATCCGGAAGCCTATCCGGTGGTGCGCCGGATTCTCGCGGCAACCAAGAGCGACATCAAGGCGCTGATCGGCAGCAGCGAGATCGTGCGCACGCTCAAGCCGAAGGATTTCGTCGACGAGACCTTCGGCCTGCCGACCGTCACCGACATCCTGCGCGAGCTCGAAAAGCCCGGCCGCGACCCGCGCCCGGCGTTCAAGGCCGCGGTGTTCAAGGAAGGCGTCGAGGAGATCAAGGATCTCAAGAAGGGCATGATCCTCGAGGGCACCGTGACCAACGTCGCCGCCTTCGGCGCCTTCGTCGACATCGGCGTGCACCAGGACGGCCTCGTGCACATCTCGGCGATGTCGAAGAATTACATCAAGGATCCGCGCGAGGTGGTGAAGCCCGGCGACATCGTCAAGGTGAAGGTGCTGGACTTCGAGGTCGCCCGCAAGCGCATCTCGCTGACGCTGCGGCTGGATGACGAGGTCGGCGCCAAGAAGGACGCGCCCGGCATGCAGCGCGACAACAATTCGCGCAACAGCGCACGCATGACCTCGTCGGCGCCGCGCAAGCAGGAATCCTCCGGCGGGGGCGCGCTTGCGGAGGCGTTGCGGCGTGCAGCCGAGAAGAGCGGCGGCAAGCGGGTGTGATTCCTAACCTCTCCCCGCCCTTTGCGGGGAGAGGTCGGATCGCGTCAGCGATCCGGGTGAGGGGCAGGGCACTATGGTGCCGAGACGGGAATCCATCCGACTCGTCGGATATCCGGCTCATAACTCAAATCGAATTTGCCGAAGCACCCCTCACCCCTCCCTCTCCCCGTAAGAACGGGGAGAGGGAGTGACAGAGCGCCGCCTCCCTGACACCCGCGTCAGAATCTGGCGCATTTGTAAGTTGATGGTTACAGCGCATTCGCTTCTCCTGATCCTCCTCGTGCAGCGGGACTAGCGCTGCACTGCAAGGAGGATCTTCCGATGAAGAACAAGCTTCTCACAGGGCTCGTCGCAGCGGCAGTGGCTGCGACGCTGGCGGCCGCGGCGCCCGCGCTCGCGCGCGGCGGTTTTGGCGGTGGCGGCCATGGCGGCTTTGGCGGCGGGCATTTCGGTGGTGGCGGCATGCACGCCGGCGGCATGGGCGGTGGCATGCATGTCGGCGGTATGGGCGGGGGCATGCGAGTGGGCGGCATGGGCGGAGCTCATTTCGGTGGCGCCCGCTTCGCCGGTTCCCCGATGGCCGCTCACGCGGCGATCGGGCCGCGCTTTGCCGGTGCGCCGCTCGCGACCCGCGCCGCCTTCGGCCCGCGGTTTGCCGGCACGGCATTCCACGGCAGGCCCTTCATTGGCCGGCATGCCTTCTTCTTCCGGCATCATCGCTTCCACCGCTTCGCCTTCATCGGCGCGCCGTTCGTCTATGCCAACTATTACGACGACGGCTGCTGGCGCAGGAGATGGACGCCCTATGGCTGGCACTGGGTCAATGTGTGCGGGTACGATTGGTACTAGCATCGCCGTACCGCACCATTGTCGCGGTCGCCACCGGGCGGTTCCGCTCAGCCCCGGGACGGGATAGTCTGGTGGCGATCGTCGCGCGGAGTTCGTCATGACCGGAGGTCACCGCCGCATCCTGGTCGTCGAGGACGATCCGGAAACCGCAGGCCAGCTCGTCGAGGAACTGACGACCTCCGGTTACGAGGTCGATCTCGCAGCTAACGGGCGCGAGGCCCTGAGCCATGGCGCCGCGCGCGATTATGCCGTGATCACGATCGACCGCATGCTGCCCGACATCGACGGCATCACCGTGATGCGGCAGCTGCGCGACGACGGCATTGCCGCGCCGTTCCTGATCATCTCCGCGCTCGGCGAGGTGGACGATCGCGTGCGTGGCCTGCGCGCCGGCGGCGACGATTATCTCGTCAAGCCGTTCTCGTTCGTCGAGCTGCTCGCACGGCTGGAGGCGCTCGGCCGCCGCAGCGAGACCATTGCCAAGGAAACGCTGATTCGGGTCGGCGATCTCGCCATCGATCTGATCGCGCGCAGTGCCAGCCGCCGCGGCCGCAAGATCCCGCTGCTGCCGCGCGAGTTTCAACTGCTCGAATATCTCGTCCGTAACGAAGGCCGCGTCGTCTCCCGCGCGATGCTGCTCCAGCACGTCTGGGACCTGCATTTCGATCCCTCCACCAACATCATCGACGTCTATGTCGGACGGGTCCGCCGCAAGGTCGACGATGCCCAGGACTATCCGCTGATCCACACCATCCGCGGCATCGGATATTGCCTCCGTGCTCCTGGCTAAGACGCTCCGCTCCTCGACCTTCCGTCTGGCGCTGATCGCGATCGGCGCGTTCGGGCTGATCGTCGCGGCCATCATGGCCTATGTCTATTTCGGCACGCTCGCCTATGTGCAGAGCCGGCTCGGCACCGTCGGCGATCATGACGGCTTCACCGGCATGATCGAGCTCGCGATGGCCGCGGTCGCCGTGCTGCTTCTGGTGCTCGCCGGGCTCGCGGCGGTGCTGGTGACACGGCGCACGGTCGGGCGGATCGAGCAGATCAACGCCACCAGCCGCGCCATCATGCTCGCCGGCCTCGACCAGCGCATTCCCTTGCGTGGCAGCAACGACGAATGGGACCGCGTCGCGGAAAACCTCAACCAGATGCTCGACCGCATCGAGACGCTGATGGGCGAGGTCAAGCAGGTCAGCGACAACGTCGCCCACGATCTGCGCACTCCCCTGACGCGCATGCGTGGCCGGCTGGAGAAGGCCTATCACGCCCCGCGCAACAGCGAGGCGGACGCGGCCCTGATCGGCGACACCATCGCCGATCTCGACGCCGTGCTCGGCATGTTCGCCTCCATTACGCGGATCTCGGAGATCGAGACCCGCGCCCGCACCGGCGCCTTCCGCGCGCTCGACCTCGCCGAGATCGCCGGTGAGGTCGTCGAGCTCTACGATGCCGCGGCCGAGCAGGTTGCTACAAAGCTAAGCCTCGCCAGCGACCGCGAGGTGCCGGTGACCGGCGACCGCGACCTCTTGTTCGATGCCATCGCCAATCTCGTCGACAACGCGATCAAGCACGGCCGCAAGGGCGGGCAGGTGACCGTCACCTGCCGCAGCGCCGATGGCTGCGCGGTGATCGCGATTGCGGACGACGGTCCGGGCATTCCCACCGAGGAGCGCGATCACGTGTTCAAGCGCTTTTATCGGCTCGAACAGAGCCGCTATACGCCGGGCAATGGCCTCGGCCTCAGTCTCGTCGCTGCGGTCGCGCGCCTCCATGGCGCCGAGATCGCGCTGCACGACAATGTGCCGGGCCTCACCGTCCGGCTCAGCTTCAAGGCGGCATCAGCGACGTGAATCGGACGGCATCAGAGCTCGATCACGCCGCGGCGAGCCGCATGCGCGACCGCGTCGGTGCGGCCGGTGGCATCCAGCTTGTCGAGCAGCGAGCCGACATGAAATTTCACGGTATGCACGGAAATACCGAGCTGGCGCGCGATCATCTTGTTGGAGGATCCCTCGGCCATCAGCGCCAGCACGTCGAGCTCGCGCTGAGTCAGCGCGATGTCGCCGGGCATGATGCGCGGATCGCGGGCGACAACCGTTGCCGCGGCGGCTTCGCCAGGCGCGGCGAGGCGAAGTCCGGCGACGTTGCCGAGCAGCTTGGCCAGGCGATCGGCGAGGGCAGGGTCGTCGATCTCCAGGGCGAGCACGACCTCCGGCGCGTTGTCCTCGCTCACGCCTCTGGCCTCTCGCCGATTGTGACCTTGAAGCTGACCGGTTCGCCACCGCGGCGCGCCGCGATATCGACCACCGTGCCGACGCTCGAAGGTCCCAGCGTCCGCGACAGCGCGCGCACGCCGGACAGTTTCTGGTCGTTCACCGCCACGATCACGTCGCCCTGGCGGATGCCAGCCGCGGCCGAAGGCCCGGCTTTGTCGACATTCATCACCATCGCGCCGATCCCGTCGTCGAGCCGCACCGGCTGGAGCCCGAGACCGAGATAACCGCGCGCGATGCGGCCGCGCGCCTCGAGCTGGGGCGCGACGCGCTCGATCGTCGCCGTCGGTATCACCAGCACCCGCCGCGGTCCGAGCACGGCCATGCCGAAGGCGTCACCCGATGCATCGAGGGCAAGGCCACCCTGCTGGCTACCGCGCAGGCGGACGTCGAGCTCGATCCGCGCATCGATGTCGCCGCCGCGCAGGCTGCGCCAACTTTTGCCCGACGCCGATACCATCCCGAGCGCCGCACTCGGCGTATCGCGGTTGGTTGCGACGACGATCGACAGCGTTCCTAGCGCAGGGACTGCTGTGGTCAGCTTGACCGGGGCAATGGCGGCATCGATGCGCAGCAGCGCTATATCGGTCGTATGGTCGCGGCCGGCGACCGTGGCGGCCACTCGGCTGCCGTCGGGAAGGCTGATCTCGACCGAGCCCTCGTCGGCCAGGGCCTCGTCGGCGGTGACGATCAGACCAGGCTTCCAGACGAAGCCGGTCGCGCGGGAGCGATGCGAATGCACGGAGAGGACGGACGGCGCGGTGCGCGCCACCACGTCCGCGAGCGCGGACGACAGGGAAGACAGAGGAGTGGGGTCGGTCATGGCAGGCTCCTATAGCTGTCCTCAATCTGGGACGTCACAGGCATTTGCGAAACTGGCCGGGTGGCCAGGACATATGGGACGGCCGGGCCTCCGCAGCGCCGGCCGACGAACATGTGATTGGGAGCCGCTCACGGGAACGTGTAGCAATCGGCCTGACATTGCGCCGTACGGCCTCAACCATTTCCGCGAGCCCTGACTGATGACCCTCGATCTCACCCGCCGCACCCTGCTTCAACTTGCCGACGCGACCTCGCTCGCAATGGCGGCCGCAGCCGCGGTGCGCGCCGAGGGGAATGCACAGGGCGGCGGGCCGACCTATGCCAGCCGCACGCCGATGCGGGTCGGCATGGTGACGCTCCGAGTCAAGGACCTCGACAAGGTCGCTGACTATTACCGCGATGTGATCGGGCTCACCGTGATGGAGCGCTCGGCGGCTGGCGCGAAGCTCGGCACGGCCGGCATCACACTGCTGGTCCTGGAAGCCCGTCCCGAAGCAGCCATCGAGCCGCGCAACGCCGCCGGCCTCTACCACACCGCCTTCCTGATGCCGACGCGGAAGGATCTGGCGCGCTGGCTGGTGCATGCGGCCGCGCATCGCGTGCCGCTGTCGGGCTTTGCCGATCACCTCGTCAGCGAATCCGTCTATCTCGACGACCCAGAAGGCAACGGCATCGAGGTCTATGCCGACCGCGATCCCTCGCAATGGCAATGGAGTGAGGGCAGCGTGAAGATGGCGACCGACGAGCTCAACATCCCCGATCTCTTGTCGCTGACCAACACGCGCGTGGCCGATTATGCCAGAGCGCCGGACGGAATGCGTATCGGTCACATGCATCTGCGCGTCGGCGATCTCGCGCAGGCCGAGAGCTTCTATCACGGCACCGTCGGCCTCGACCCGACCCGCCGCCGCAATGGCGCTGCGTTCCTGTCGTCGGGCCGCTACCACCACCACCTCGGGATGAACGTCTGGCAAAGCCAGGGCGCCGGCCAACGCGACGATCAGGCCACGGGGCTCGCCTGGTTTTCGCTGGTCATGGAAAAGCAGGAGCTGCTTGCCGCGCAGGAAGAGCGCCTGCGCAAGGGCGGCGTGAAGGTCACCACGCTCGCCGACGGCCTGGAGGCGATCGATCCCTGGGGTACGCGCGTGCGCTTGCTCAAGGTTTGATCGCCGGGGCGGGCATTGGTAATACCCGTCGGGTGCCAGCCAGCCTTCCGGAGCTTCCCCCGACATGTCCGAATTCCACGGCGTCTTCCCTTATCTGGTCTCACCCGTTGATGTCGACGGCGCGGTGCGGACGAACGTGCTCGCAAAGCTCTGCGACGATCTGATCGGCGCCGGCGTGCACGGGTTGACGCCGCTCGGTTCGACCGGCGAGTTCGCCTATCTCAACGCCGCTCAGCGCATGGCGATCGTGCAGACCACGATCGAGGCGGCCAACCGCCGCGTGCCTGTTGTCGCGGGTGTCGCCTCCACCTCGACGGCGGATGCGGTGGCGCAGGCGAAAGCGTGCCAGAAGCTCGGTGCAGACGGCATCCTGGCGATTTTGGAGGCCTACTTCCCACTCGCCGATGCGCAGGTCGAATCCTATTTCCGCGCCATCGCCGATGCCGTGGACATCCCCGTCGTCATCTACACCAATCCGCAATTTCAGCGCTCCGATCTCACCCTCGATGTCATCGCGCGCCTCGCCGCGCATCCGCGCATCGGCTACATCAAGGACGCCTCGACCAACACCGGACGGCTGCTCTCGATCATGAACCGCTGCGGCGATGGCTTGCGCGTGTTCTCAGCCTCCGCCCACATTCCGGCCGCGGTGATGCTGATCGGCGGGCTCGGCTGGATGGCGGGACCTGCCTGCATTATCCCGCGCCAGAGCGTCGCGCTCTACGACCTCTGCAAGGCTTGCCGCTGGGACGAGGCGATGGTGCTGCAGCGCCGGCTGTGGCGGATCAACGAGGCCTTCGCCCGCTTCAACCTCGCCGCCTGCATCAAGGCCGGTCTTTCGATCCAGGGCTACGACGTCGGCGATCCCATCCCGCCGCAGGCCGCGCTGACGGCCGAGCAGCGCAGGATCGTGGAAGCGGCGTTGCGGGAGTTGGCATAGCCGATTGTCACGCGGCAATATGTCCTCGGACGCCCTGCCGAAAGCAAAGCCGTTCCCTATCTGCCTTGATCAGGAAACTTCCAGCCGCTTGCGACGTTGCTGCGTGAGCGAGGTCCGCCATCTCATGCATGTGCATTCCGAACACTGCTTTCAGCACACACCGCGGTGATCGCCATGAATCGTCGATACGGAATTGCCGCGGCAGCTCTTGCCGCTCTGCTGCTCGTAATTACTGCTGCGAAAATCCAGCATGCGCCATGGACCACTCCCACTGCGCGAGCCGTCGAACAGCGCGGGCCGCTGTCCGAGGCCGAAACGGCCACGATCGACATCTTCGAGCGCGTGTCTCCTTCGGTTGTCCAGGTGGCGGCGAGATCGGCGTCCAATCCTCTCATGGGTGAGGAAGGCCAGGGCGGCGCTTCCGGCACGGGATTCGTCTGGGACCGCGAGGGGCACCTCGTGACGAACAATCATGTCGTGGCCAATGGCGGCGAGATCGCCGTGCGCTTTGCGTCGGGAGAGGTGGCCCAGGTGGACCTTATCGGCACGGCCCCCAATTACGATCTTGCGGTCCTGCGAATCCGAAGCGTGCGCGAACTCCCTCCGCCGGTGGCGCTCGGCAGTTCGAGCGACCTGAAAGTCGGGCAATCCGCCTTCGCGATCGGCAATCCCTTCGGGCTCGATCAATCGATGACCAGCGGCATCATCAGTGCCCTCAAGCGCAGGCTTCCGACCCATGGCGGCCGGGAGATTGCCAATGTGATCCAGACTGATGCCGCGATCAATCCAGGCAATTCAGGCGGGCCGCTGCTGGATTCCGCAGGCCGCCTGATTGGTGTCACGACGGCGATCATCTCACCGTCCGGCTCGAACGCCGGCATCGGGTTCGCGGTGCCGGTCGATGTCGTGAACCGGATTGTCCCCGAGCTCATTCGCAACGGCCGGGTGCCAACGCCCGGCATCGGCATCGTCGCCGCCAGCGAGGATGTTTCGACGCGGCTTGGCGTCGAAGGGGTGATCGTGGTGCGAACGGCCCCCGGCAGCCCTGCCGAACGGGCAGGGATTCGCGGTGTCAACTTATCGACTGGAGCGGTCGGAGACATCATCACCGCGGTCGAAGGCAAGCCGGTGCGGCGCCTCGCCGACTTGTCGGATGCACTGGAGCAGGCGGGGGCCGGGAAGACCGTCCGCCTCACTGTCAAGCGCGGCTCGGACACCCGCGACGTGAATGTGGGCATCATCGACATCGAGCGTTCCTGACCTCGCAATCTGCGCGGCCAAAGGAGGCGTGGCACGCAATGCTGATGTGCTGCGGCTCGGTTGTATCGACTGCAAAATCGGCTAAAACCGCCGCGGTCGTTTTCCGGATTTCAAGGACATAACGGAATGAACATTCTTCCCGGCAATTTGCGTTTCGGAGCGGGCCAGCCCGTCAAGCGTTTGGAAGATCAGCGGCTGCTCACCGGGAAGGGGCAATTCATCGACGACAAGCCGGAGGACGGCGCGCTGTGGTTGCATGTGTTGCGCTCGCCGCATGCGCACGCGAAGATCGTCTCGATCGATACCAGCGCCGCGGTGTCGATGCCCGGCGTCACCGCCGTCTATACCGGCGCGGACCTCGTCAAGGACGACATCGGTGGCATTCCGACGCTCAACATCTTCAAGCGTCCCGACGGCAAGCCGATGACGGTGCCGCCGCGCCGGCTGCTCGCCTATGAAGTCGTGCGCTATGCCGGCGAAGCGGTCGCTGCAGTGGTGGCCGCCTCGCGCACTGAGACGCAGAGCGCGGCCGAAGCGATCGTGGTCGAATATGACGTGCAGCCGGCGGTGGTCGATCCCGTCGAGGCGGTAAAGCCCGGCGCGCCCGTGGTGTGGCCGGAGGCGCCCGACAACATCGTCGGCGCGATGGCTTACGGCGATGCGGCCAAGGTGGACGAGGCGTTTGCCAAGGCCGCGCATACCGTCGAGCTCGATCTCGTCAGCCAGCGCCTCGTTCCTTCCGCGATGGAGCCGCGCTCGACCATTGCCGAGATCGACAAGAAGACCGGCCGCCTGCTGCTGCACGTGCAGTCGCAAACGCCGGCCTCGACCCGCGACGTGCTGGCGGAAGCCGTGCTGAAGCGTCCCAAGGACAGCGTGCGCGTGCTGGTCGGCGACATCGGTGGCGGCTTTGGCCAGAAGACCAACCTCTATCCCGAAGATGGCCTCGTCGCCTATGCCGCGACCAAGCTGAACCGGAAGATCCGCTGGCGCGGCGATCGCACCGACGAGTTCGTCGGCGGCACCCACGGCCGCGACCTCACCTCCACCGCCTCCTTCGCGCTGGACGAGAAGGGCAAGGTGCTGGCCTATCGCGTCAAGTCGATCGGCTGCACCGGCGCCTATTCCTCGGGTGCGGCCAACATCATCCCGCTGGTGCTCGGGCCGTTCGTGCAGACCGGCGTCTACGATCTGCCGCTGGTGCATTTCGAGGTGCAGTCGGTGATGACCCACACCGCGCCGGTCGGAGCCTATCGCGGCGCGGGCCGACCCGAAGCCGTTTTCATCGTCGAGCGCCTGTTCGACGCTGCTGCGCGCAAGATCGGCATGGATCCGCGCGCGATCCGCAAAGCCAACTACATCAAGCCGGCGCAGCTGCCCTACACGAACGCGGCAGGGCAGGTTTATGATTCCGGCGCTTTCGCGCATATGCTCGATCGCGCCGTGAAGCTCGCCGATTGGGATGGCTTTGCCGCGCGCAAGAAGGCCGCGAAGAAGAAGGGCTTGCTCTACGGCCGCGGTCTCACCTCCTATATCGAATGGACGGGCGGGCGTGCGCATACCGAGAAGGTCAGCCTGCACGCGACCTCGCAGGGCCGCGTCGTCCTGCATTCCGGCACCATGGCGATGGGGCAGGGATTGCAGACCACCTACACCCAGATGATCTCCGACACGCTCGGTGTCTCCATGGACAAGATCGACGTGGTTCAGGGCGACACTGATCTGGCGATGGGCTTTGGCAGCGTCGGCTCGCGCTCGCTGTTCGTCGGCGGCACGGCCGTTGCGGTCTCCTCCAACGATCTGATCCAGAAGGCGCGCGAGAAGGCGGCGAACGTGCTGGAGACCTCGGTCGAGGACATCGAGTATCAGGGCGGCATGCTCACCGTGGTCGGTACCGACCGCCGCATCAGCCTGTTCGATCTCGCCGAGAAGGAGAGCGGCGCCAAGCTCAGCGTCGATTCCGAGGGTGAGGTGGATGGTCCGAGCTGGCCGAACGGCACGCATATCTGCGAGGTCGAGATCGATCCCGAGACCGGCGTCTCCCGCGTCGTGCGCTACACCACCGTCGACGACGTCGGCATCGCCGTCAACCCGATGCTGGTGACGGGCCAGATTCACGGCGGCGTTGCGCAAGGTATCGGTCAGGCGCTGTATGAGGGCGTGGCCTATGACGCCGACGGCCAGCTCCTCACCGCGAGCTACCAGGACTACTGCATTCCGCGCGCCGACGACGTGCCGCCGATCGTGGTGACGCTGGATGATTCCGCGCCCTGCCGCACCAATCCGCTCGGCGCCAAGGGCTGCGGCGAATCCGGCGCCATCGGCGGCCCGCCCTGCGTCACCAATGGCGTGATGGACGCGCTGGCCGAGCTCGGCATCACCCAGCTGAACACGCCGTTGACGCCGCAGAAGATCTGGCAGGCCATCCGCGATGCAAGGGCGGGGTAGGAGTTCTCCGTCGCTGCTCCAAACTCAGCTCGTCGTCCCGGCGAAGGCCGGGACCCATAACCACCGAGTCAAATTTGGCGAATGCTGGTGGTTATCAGCTTCGCACCACAGCTTCTCCCCCGAGTATGGGTCCCGGCCTGCGCCGGGACGACAGCGGAGAATGCAGCGCCAGCTCGAGCCTCAAATCCCCAGCATCATCTTCGCGATGATGTCGTGCTGGATCTCGGAGGTGCCGCCGAAGATCGTATAGGCGCGGCCGTTGAGATATTCCGGCATCACCGTCAGCATCTCCTCCGGGATCGCCGGCTCGTGGTTGAGCTTGTAGAGCGGGCGCATCGGCTCGACGGCGAGCGCGTCGTGGCCGATCACGTCGGCCCCGAGCCGCGTCACGGCTTGGCGGATTTCGCTGTTGCGGAGCTTCAGGATCGACGACACCGCGCCGGGATTTTGCCCGGTCTGCAGCGCCGAGAGCACGCGCAGCTCGGTCATCTCCAGCGCATCGATGTCGATCTCGACCTCCGAGATGCGCGCTGCGATATCGGGGCTGTCGATCGCGCGGCCCGTCAGGTCGGACTCGGCAAGATCCGCGATCGCCTTCAGGCCCTCGCGCAGCTTTGCCGAGGCGATCCCCGAGCCGCGCTCGAACTCGAGCAGATATTTGCCATAGGTCCAGCCCTTGCCTTCCTCGCCGACGCGGTTGGCGACAGGCACGCGCACGTCATCGAAGAACACCTGGTTGACCTCGTGGTCGCCGCCGATGGTGAGGATCGGGCGCGTGGTGATGCCCGGCGTCTTCATGTCGATCAGGATGAAGCTGATACCGTCCTGCTGCCGCGGCCCGTCGCTGGTGCGCACCAGCGCGAACATGCGGTTGGCGTGGTGAGCATGTGTGGTCCAGATCTTGGTGCCGTTGATGACGTAGTCGTCGCCGTCGCGCACCGCGCGCGTCTTCAACGACGATAGATCGGAGCCGGAGCCCGGCTCGGAATAGCCCTGACACCAATAGTCCTCGCCGGAGAGAATCCGCGGCAGATAAAAATTCTTCTGCTCGGGGCTGCCGAAACCGATGATGACGGGCCCGACCATCTTCACGCCCATCACGTTGACGTTGGGCACGCCGGCGCTCGCGCATTCGGTCTCGAAAATCCAGCGCTGCGCCGGTGTCCAGTCCGGTCCGCCATATTCGACTGGCCAGCCCGGCGCGCCCCAACCCTGCTTGTGCAGCGCACGCTGCCAGGCCATGCCGATGTCGGGATCGGAGAACACCGACGGTGTCAGCGCCGTTGCGCGCTTCATCTCCTCGGTGAGTTTTTTCGCAATGAAGCCGCGGACCTCGTCCTGGAAGGCGCGCTCCTCGGCATTGAACGACAGGTCCATGAGGCTCTCCCAGTGTCAGGCCGGCGCTTTGGTGCGGCCCAGCGCGGCGTGGCGGGCATAGTGGTGCGCGCTGCCGCCGAACAGCGTGTCGAAGGCGACGAGCCGCTTGAAGTACGCGCCGACCTCGAGCTCCTCGGTGACGCCCATGCCGCCGTGGAGCTGGATCGACTGCTCGCCGACGAAGCGCGCACACCTCCCGATCTTCGCCTTCGCACCCGAGGCGGCCCGCGCGCGTTCAACGGGATCGGCGTCGGCTTTCAGCGCAGCGCGCAGCGCCATCGAGCGGGATTCGTCGACCTGCATCGCCATGTCGGCAAGGCGGTGGCGGATCACCTGGTTGGCCGAGAGCGATCGGCCGAACTGTTTTCGGATCTTGGTGTATTCCAGCGTGGTGTCGAGCAGCGTCTGCATGATGCCGACGGCTTCCGCACCGAGCGCGGCCATGGCGCGATCGACCGCCCACTCGATCGCGGGCAGAGCATCGCTGCCGTCGCCGAGCAGAGCGTCTTCGGGTAGATGCACGTCGCACAGCTCGATGTTGCAGGCCCGTCCGCCGCCAAGGCGCTGATAGTCGCTGATCGCAATGCTCGGCGTCGTCGCCGGCACCAGGAACAGGCCGATCCGTCCCGAAGGTCCCCGATGATCGTGAACATGCGCGGAGACGATGATCTCGTCCGCGGCATGGCCGTCGAGGACGGCGATCTTGCTGCCGGAAAGGCGCCAGCCCTGCGCCGTTTTGTCCGCGACCATCGCGACCTTGGCGAGATCGAACCGTGCCGCGCGTTCGGAATGCGCCAATGCGAGCTTCAGTGATCCGTCCGCTACCTTGGGCAGGCTCGCTTGCTTCTGCTCCGTAGTGCCGCATCTAGCGATCAGCGCGGCTCCCAGCACCACGGTTGCGACATAGGGCTCCGACACCAGCCCGCGGCCAAAAGCTTCCATCAGGATGCCGACATCGACCGCGCCGCCGCCGAGCCCACCAAATTCCTCCGCGATCGGCAGCGCCAGCCAGCCGAGCTCGGCGAACTGTTTCCATACCAAAGGGCTGAAGCCGAGCGGATCGTTCGCCATCTTGCGGCGATGATCGGCATCGTAGCTTTCGGCCACGAACCGTTCCGCGCTCTCGCGCAGCAGGCGCTGCTCGTCACTGAGATTGAGGTCCATGGGACTACTCCGTCGCCGGCGGCTTGCGCACGGAGGGATGCAGGCCGGAGGGATCGACGATCATGCCGAACTCCTGGAGATTATGGGCGTGGCAGAGCTGATGCAGCGCAAAGGCCTGATCGATCGCGGCGGGCTGGCCCATCACGTCCACCGAGCGGTTCACCGCCTCCTTGGTCAGCTTCAGCGCAAAGGACGGTTTTGTCGCGATCCGCCGCGCTAGCGCCAGCACGCGCGACGACAGCTCCGCGCGCGGCACGACCTGGTTGACCATGCCGAGCTGATGCGCCTCCTGGGCGCTCCAGCTGTCGGCGGTGAACAGGAATTCCTTGGCCTTGCGTGGGCCGAGCTCCCAGGGATGCACGAACCATTCGACGCCGCAGACGCCCATGGTGACGACGGGGTCGCAGAACTGCGCATCGTCGCTGGCGATGATGAGGTCGCAGGCCCAGGCCAGCATCAGCCCGCCGGCTATGCATTTGCCATGCACCTCGGCGATAACAGGCTTGGCGAGGTTGCGCCAGCGCCGGGTGATCTGGAGATAAATTTCCTGCTCGCGCGCGAAGCGGCCATGGGCATTGGGCTCGGCAAAACCGCCCCAATTTCCGATCGGCGGAAAATCGACGCCCGCGGCATTCTTAGCCCCGGGGCGCAGGTCATGCCCGGACGAAAAGTGCGGACCGTTGCCGGCGAGGATGATGACCTTGACCGCATCGTCCTGCACCGCCGCATCGAAGGCGGCGTTGAGGTCGTAGGTCATTTGCAGGTTCTGCGCGTTGCGCGCCTCGGGCCGGTTCATCACGATCCGGGCAATCGCCGGCTCCGGTCGCTCCACGAGGATGGTCTCGAACGAGCTCATCGCTTTCCCCTGGCGTTTCCGTTCTTGTTTTGCCCGAGTTGACTATGTGGGCGAGGGATAGGCAAGAGGCTTGCGTCAGTCGGCTGCTTTTCTCAGGCGCTTAATCTGGTAGTTTGCACCAGATTCCACCGGGAGAAATTTGATGCGCAAGATCCTCACCGTGCTGGCGGCGTTGGCCTCGCTGAGCCTGACCAATTGCGGCTACAACGCGATCCAGAGCGAGGATCAGCAGATCAAGGCCAATTGGTCCGAGGTCGTGAACCAGTATCAGCGCCGCGCCGATCTCGTGCCCAATCTGGTCAACTCGGTGAAGGGTTTTGCCCAGCAGGAGAAGGACGTGCTGCTCGGCGTCACCAATGCCCGCGCCAAGGTCGGCAGCATCCAGGCAACGCCGGAGGTGTTGAACGATCCCGCTGCCTTCCAGAAATTCCAGGCCGCCCAAAGCGAGCTCTCCAGCGCGCTGTCGCGGCTCCTGGTCGTCACTGAGAACTATCCGCAGCTCAAATCCGATGCCCTGTTCAAGGACCTGATGTCGCAGCTCGAAGGCACCGAGAACCGCATCACGGTGGCGCGAAACCGCTACATCAAGGCGGTACAGGAGTACAACGTCACCGTCCGATCGTTCCCGACGAACCTGACCGCGATGGCGTTCGGCTACAAGGAGAAGCCGAACTTCTCGGTCGAGAACGAGAAAGAAATCTCGACTGCGCCGAAGGTGGACTTCAACCCGGCGCCGGCGCCGTCGAAGTAAGCACGCATCGTTTCGCGAATGCCCTTAGCCCCACCCACCGCCGTCATTCCCCGCGAAGGCGGGGAATCCAGTACGCCGCGGCTTCACCGTAGTCCTCTGGCGTCTCTGGAATACTGGATCGCCCGGTCAAGCCGGGCGATGACAGCGAGGTTTTGGCGCGCCCGTTCTGCCTTCTTACAGCGCGGCGTTCTCCTGCTCATGCTGTGTCTCGCCTTCGCGCCCCCAGCCTCCGCCGACGTCGCCGTGCCGGAGCTCACCGACCGCGTGGTCGACCAGACCGGCACGCTGTCCAGCAGCGACATCGCCGCGCTGTCGCAAAAGCTGCGCGACTTCGAGAACCGCAAGGGCAGCCAGGTCGCCGTCCTGATCGTGCCAACGACACAGCCGGAGACGATCGAGCAGTTCTCGATCCGCGTTGCCGAGGCCTGGAAGATCGGGCGCAGGAAGGTCGATGACGGCGCGATCCTCATCGTCGCCAAGAACGACCGGCATTTGCGCATCGAGGTCGGCTACGGACTCGAAGGCGCGCTCACCGACGTCACGTCGCGGCGGATCATCGATGAAGTCATCACACCGAAATTCAGGACGGGCGATTTCAGCGGCGGCATCGGCGATGGTGTCGATCGCATGATCCGGGTCGTCGACGGCGAGCCGCTGCCGGTTCCCTCGCCGACCGTCAACTTCGGCCATCTGGACGACCTCGCGCCGCTTTTCATCGTGACACTGTTTGCTTCGATCGGGGTCGGCGGGTTCTTCCGGGCCATGCTGGGGCGGCTGCTCGGGTCCTTGGCGACCGGTGGCATCATCGCAGCGCTGACCTGGCTCATTCTCGGCTCTCTTGCGCTCGCGATTGGTCTCGGCATTCTCGGCTTCATCATCGGATTCATCGCCGATCTGTTTTCGGTGATGGGACCAGGCACGCGATCCTCGCGCGGCGGCTCGTGGTCGAGCGGATCATCGGGAGGCGGCTGGAGCAGCGGCTCATCGAGCGGCAGCGACAGCGGCAGCTTCAGCGGCGGCGGAGGCAGTTTTGGCGGCGGCGGCGCCTCGGGGAGCTGGTAGGTCATGAGCATGAAGCGTATTGCCAGACACCTCGTGCAGCATCATTGGCGGGCAAAGCAGATTTTCCCGCAAGCCGTGCTCGACCGCATCGAGCAGGCGATCAAGCGGGGCGAAGCCACCCATTCCGGCCAGGTCCGCTTCGTGGTCGAAGGCGCGCTTGATGGCCGCCCGCTGTTCCGCAACCAGCCGGCGCGCGCGCGAGCGCTCGACGTGTTCTCGCATCTGCGCATCTGGGACACTCAGCACAACAACGGCGTCCTCATCTATCTCCTGCTCGCCGACCGCGACGTCGAGATCGTGGCCGACCGCGGCATCGACGCGAAGGTTGGCGCGGAAGGCTGGGAAAAGATCTGCCGGGCGATGGAGGCCGAGTTCAGGTCGGGCCAGTTCGAACGCGGCGTGATCGCCGGCATCGAGGCCGTGTCGTGCGAGCTGGCGCGGCATTTTCCGCCGCAAGGACCGCATTCGAACGAGCTGCCGGATGCGCCGGTGCTGATGTGACTGTGATGTGACGAGGTAGGCGCCGCGCACTCCGTCATTGCGAGCGCAGCGAAGCAATCCAGGCTGTCCCCGCGGAGGGATTCTGGATTGCTTCGCTGCGCTCGCAATGACGATGCTGGAGCAGCTTGCTCAACTCTCTCACCGCCACCCTCGCGCAACGGCGAAGCCATTGTCGCTGGAGGCGCGAGCGCAGCGAGCCTCGAAGGGTGACGGCCCGGCCGTTGCGCCGCCGTTCATCTTGCCCCGATTACATTTTGTTGCACGCTGCCACGCCGGTTCCACTTTCCTGGCCAAATTCGGCCTCGGACGAGTTCCTAAAATTTCGGTAAGCGGGTCCTAAGGTAAGGATTTCGCAAGCAATGAAAGTTACCAAAAGGTCAACCTAGACTGGAGTATTTGAGCCGTGAGCGAACCAATGCCCGAGCAGGCCGCCCTGGATCATGGCGCCGTCGAAGCTGCAGCGACAGCGCCGCAGGCCGTCGAGGCTGCCGGGATCGAGGCCCCCTCGATCGCCCCCGACCACGAGGCACCGCCCAAGCCCGACCCGGTCAAGATCGAGCCGCCAAAAATCGAGGCACCAAGGATCGAGGTGCCGAAGTTCGAAGCCAAAGCTGAACACAAGGCTGAACCCAAAGCCGAGTCCAAGGCTGAACCCAAGGTCGAGCCGAGTCCCGGCAAGCTGATCGTGATGGCGCCCTCGGAGCGCTCCTGGGACCGCGAGGATTTTGCTCCCCACATCAAGGCGGAGGAACCGCGCGAGACCGCCGGCAAGCGTCGCCTGTCGGCGATGGCCGCGGTGGTGGCGATTGCCGCTTGCGTCGGCGCGATCAGCGGCGCGCTCGCGACCGCCGGCATGATGCACTTTGCTGCCCCGGCCCCGGCGCCGGTTCAGGTCGCCGATACCAGCGCGCTGGATGCTTCCGTCGCGCGGATCGATGCCGATCTCGTCGCGCTCAAGGCCAATGTCGAGCACAGCGCGAAAACCGGCGTCAGCCAGCTCAACCGGGCCAACGACCGTCTCGACAAGCTCGAGAAGGCGCAGGCCGAGCCGATGGCCAAGATCGCCAAGCTCTCGGAGACGGTCGACAAGCTGCGCGCCGCGCCGCCGGCCCCTGCGCCGGCCGCAGCCGCCGCGCCCGCCAAGGAGACCACCGGCTCGATCGCACCGACCCAGGTCGCGACCGCCGCGGCCGCCCCGGCTCCGACGCCCGCCGCGCCCAAGACCGAGGTCGGCCGCCTGCCGACGATCGAAGGCTGGAGGCTGCGCAACGCCGCCAATGGCGGTGCGCTGATCGAGGGCCGCGACGGCCTCTACGAAGTATATCCCGGCGATCCCATCCCCGGCGTCGGCCGCGTCGATGCGATCCGCCGCCAGGACGGCCGCTGGGTGGTCGTCACCAGCAAGGGCCTGATCGTCGCGCGCTGAGCGTCCGATATTCGACTTTCGAAGAGGCGCTTCACCACCATGTGAAGCGCCTTTTTGCTTGAATAGGCATCCCCGCGCGGTGTTACTGGGGACATGAGCCGCGCGTTGCGAATTTTCGTTGCTGTCGCTGCATTGTTGGGCGGCGTCGTTTCGCTTTCCGCTGGGGAGAACGCGCAACTGGCGCGCGGCACGGCGATCACCGATCCCGATCTGTTGCGCCGGCTCGATCAGAGCGACGCGGTCAGATCGCGCGCCTGCTATGGCCGGAGCGGAACGCGGACGTTCCGCTCACGACCGACCTGCTGTTCTCGTCGCTGCCGCAGCTCAAAGCGATTCCGCCGGCGATCGATGCGGAATTCGACCGCTACATCTCCAGGTACAAGGCGACATATCCGGGCGAGACGATTGGCGTTGGCGAGGGTCTTGACGTGCAATTGTTCGACCTCGCCAATCTGAGATCGCGCGACACGCGTTTCGTCCTCGTCGGCATCGTCAACCGCATGGACCGCGCCTATGTCTCGGAGGAGTCCTGTGGGGAGATCCGGCTGATCTACCGTCTCGCGCGTTTCGAGAGCAGGCCGGATGGCGGCAAGACCGCGACGCGCCTGCCGATGACGCTCAATCTGGTGATGAAGGCGCGCGATGCGCGCCAGATGAACGGGAACGGCAATCCGGTCAGCTGCGCCGAGATCGCGCGGCGCTGGCTCGACAATAGCGACTGGCAAGATCTGATCGGAAGTGGCTTCTCCCCTAATGACGCCATGCTCGATCGTATCGAGACCAACATCCAGGTCTCCGTCGCGCCGAAATCGGCGCTGCACGATTTCCGTTCCGACTATCTGCTCAAGGTGTTCAAGTACGACACTGCCACCAAGCAGTTCGAGGAATCGACGCTGGAGAACCAGATCGACCGCGACCGGATCCTTGCCGACGATGCGCTTCGGCGCGGCTTCAGGGATTGGTTGCTCGCGCCCGAAAATCTGCGCGAGTTCGATCGCGGCACGGTGCTGATCCCCGAAAAATTCCTGGCGATGTCTGCGGTGGTGCCGACACCCGCCGGGCTCGATGCCTCCGCCTTGCAGCCGGAGTTCGGCATGATGCAGGGAGAAGGAAAAGCGGAGGGCAGGGACGATCCCGTTTTCAGCGATGACGACGTGGTCGGTGCTTTGAAGCAGGCTGCCGCGCGCGGCATCGATCTGCAGAACGTCCGCTCGGTCGCGGGCTTTCAGCGCCGCCTCAACGACGTCACCTGCGCCGGTTGCCACCAGACTCGCGGCATCGGCGGCTTCCATTTCCCGGGCGTGGATTGGCTTGCAGGCCAGCCGTCCAATTCCGCCATCGTGCCGGCCTCGCCGCATTTCTTCGGCGATCAGGTCCGCCGCCGTGAAATCCTGACCGCATTCGCCGCGGGCAAGCGCCCTGATTTCTCACGCGGATTTGCCAGCCGGCCGCAGACCCGTGGCAGCCGCGAACTCGCTGGCACCGAATATCAGGACGGCTGGGGCGCGCATTGTTCCCTGCAAACTGCGGGATTGGGAACGGCGGACAAGAGTTTTACGTCATGGAGCTGTGCTAAAGGTCTCACCTGTCAGGCTGCCGCGGCCTCGCGCCGCATCGGCATGTGCTTCATCAAGACGCGTTAGCGCGTGATCCGAAAAAGTGTCTAGCGGTTTTTCCAAAGGATCACGCGCAAGATAAAGCAACCAAGCGATTTGGATGACCCATGACGGATACGAGCGAGGCTAACAAGGAGCGCAATCGCGAGATCGCGCGCAATGAGGAAGCCAAGCAGGTCACCGGCAGCATCCGCGTCAGTATCTGGGCGGTCGCGATGGCGGTTATCATCGGTGGGATTCTGTTCACGCTCGGCTGGTTGGCGCTGCAGTAGCCGGCGTCCTCACTTCGCGTAATTCGTCATCCGTTTTCCCGGCAGCAGCTCATAGGCCGGCTTCCAGCCAGGCAGGGCGGCCATGCGGCCGAGCCAGGCGTGGATGGCGGGATGGCTCGCGGCAAAATCGAAGCCGTGCTCGTCGCTCGGATAGTGCAGATAGGCCATCATCGAGATGTCGGCGACCGTCGGCCTTGCGCCGATCGCGAATTCATTGTGCTGGAGGTGTCCGTCGAGGATGCCGAGAAAATCCTCGAGCCGCCGGCGAAAATGCTTCAGCACCTGCGGGTCGTTTTTCTCGGTGAAGGCGCGCATGAAGCGATAGGTCGCCATGTAGCCGGTAAGCTTGTGGTTGTCCCAGAACAGCCAGCGCAACAGCTCGAACTTTTCCTCGTCCGTCTCTGCGCCGAAACGCCCGTACTGATCGGCAAGCTTGAGCAGGAGAGGCGCCGTCTGCGTCATCTTCACGCCGTCGATTTCGAGCACGGGGATCTCGCCCATCTCGTTGACGGCCTTGCGCCATTCCGCCGTGCGCGTGACGCCGCCGCCGAAATCGGTCCAGACCGGCTCGAACGTTTCGCCGCAAAGCGTGAGCATCAGCGCCAGCTTGTAGCTGTTGCCGGATTCGGGGAAGTAGTGCAGGCGATAGCTGGGCATGGGGGCCTCACGACGACGAGTGTGGTCGCGAAATTATACCGGAATAGTACGACATCGTCATTGCGAGCGCAGCGAAGCAATCCAGCAATGCATCCGCGGATACAGTCTGGATTGCTTCGTCGCAAGGGCTCCTCGCAATGACGGTGTTCGGAGCGAGCGACTCGGCCTTACCCCACCGCCCCCTTCGCCCGCAGCTGCTTGATCGCCGCCTCGTCGTATCCCGCGCCGCGCAAAATCTCGTCACTGTGCTCGCCGACGGCAGGCGGCTTGCGCGGCTGGACCTTCCTGGCGCCATCGATCCAGATCGGGCTGTTGATGGTGAGCATGGTGTCGTTCTCGAACGGCACCAGCACCTCGTTGTCGAGCATCTGCTTATCGTTCGGGATGTCGTCGAGAATGGCGACGACGCCGAACACGAGGCCATTGCCGTCGAGGATATTGCGCCATTCGGCGAGATCCCTGGTCGCGAAAGTGTCGTCCAGAATCTTGATCAGCTCGACCGAGCGGGCGTGGCGGTCGGCCTTGGTGACGAAGCGGGGATCGTCGATCAGATCCTCGCGCCCGAGGCAGCGCGCCAGCGTCGGCCACTGCCGCTCCTCGTTGAGCAAGGACAGGATCAGCCAGCGGCCGTCCTTGCACTGGTAGTGGTTGGCGACCGCGTTCAGCGCGCGCTCGCGCGGGCGCCGCTCGCCGAACTTCGAGCCGCAGAGTTTTGCCTGCGCCAGCACGCTCGCCGCCCACACCCCGTTCGCCATCAGGTTGGAGGCGACATGCGAGCCCTTGCCGGTCTTTTCGCGCTGATAGAGCGCGGTGACGATGGCGCCGTAGAACGCCATCGCGCAGGGATGGTCGCCCATGCCGGCGACCGAGCGGGCGGGTGTCGTGTGGGTATCGGCGCGGACGAGGTCCATCAGGCCGGAGCGCGCCCAATAGGCGTTACTGTCGAAGCCGGGCTTGTTGGCCTCTTCGCCCTTCTCGCCATAGCCGGTGAAGGAGGCGTAGATCAGCCGGTCATTGAGATGGGCAAGATGGTCATAGGTGATGCCGAGCTTGGCGCGCACCGGCGGCGGCATGTTGGTGATGAAGACGTCGGCCTCCGCCACCAGCTTGTAGAGCACGGCCTGCGCTTCCGGCTTGGAGAGGTCGAGCGCGATGCTCTTCTTGTTGCGGGCCTCCAGCAGCCAGGCGAAATTGTGCTCGCCAGTCGGATAGCCCGGAAGATTCGGCAGATTGCGGTAGGGATCCCCGGTGCCGGGCGGCTCGATCTTGACGACGTCGGCGCCGAAGTCCGACAGCACGGTCGCGGCCGCGGGCGCTGCGATGAAGCTCGCGCAGTCCAGAACCTTCAGCCCCGCAAAAATGCCCTTTTCCATCGCGGCGTTGCTCCCTCGCTCTTGTCGTTTCCCGCGCGCTGGAATTGGCGCGAGCCCATCATGGGAGCATTAGACCGATGTTTCCCCGGGATGCAACGGCGCCGGGCGCAGGGCCTCACTCCTCCCCCGCAAGCAACGCAGCATTGCCACCGGCTGCCGCGGTGTTGATGGTCACGGTCTGCTCGGTCGCAAAGCGCGCAAGGTAGTGCGGGCCGCCGGCCTTGGGACCAGTTCCGGACAGGCCGTTGCCGCCGAACGGCTGCACGCCGACCACGGCGCCGATCATGTTGCGGTTGACGTAGATGTTGCCGACCTGGACGCGATCGATGATCGCCTCGATGGTGTCGTCGATGCGGGAGTGGACGCCGAGCGTGAGCCCGTAGCCGGTGCGCTCGATCGCTTGCAAGACACGTTCGAGGGTCTCGGGCCGATAACGGACGACGTGGAGGATCGGGCCAAACACCTCCTCGGTGAGCTGGCCGGCGTCCTTGAGCTCGAAGATGTGCGGCGCGACGAAGTAGCCCTCCGGTGCATGGCCTGCAAGGTGCAGCCGCGCCTCCGTCTTCATCCGCGCGATGTGGGCATCGAGACGCTGCTTGGCTTCGCGATCGATCACCGGCCCGACATGGGTCGCGACATCGCTGGGATCGCCGATCTTCAACTCGCGCGCAGCGCCTGCGATCATTTCGATCATGCGGTCGGCGACATCCTCCTGCACGAACAAGAGCCGCAGCGCCGAGCAGCGCTGGCCGGCGGAACGGAACGCCGAGGTCACGACGTCGTCGGCAACCTGCTCGGGCAGCGCGGTGGCATCCGCGATCATGGCATTGATGCCGCCGGTCTCGGCGATCAGCGGCACGATCGGCCCGTCCTTGGCGGCGAGCGCGCGGTTGATGTCGCGCGCCACCTCGGTCGAGCCGGTGAAGACGATTCCGGCGATGTCCGCATGCGCGGTCAGCACGGCGCCGATACGGCCGTCGCCGGTGACGAGATGCAGCGCGCTGTTGGGGATGCCGGCTTCGTGCAGCAGGGCCACGGCCTCGCGCGCGATGCGCGGCGTCTGCTCGGCGGGTTTGGCCACAACGCTGTTGCCGGCCATCAGCGCCGCCGTGACCTGGCCGAGGAAGATCGCAAGCGGAAAATTCCACGGCGAGATCGCAACGAACACGCCACGACCGCGCATGGCGAGCGCATTGCTCTCGCCGGTCGGGCCCGGCATGGCGGCATCAACGCCGAACAGCTTGCGGCCCTGCGCGGCGTAGTAGCGGCAGAAGTCGGCGGCCTCGCGCAGCTCGGACAGCGCGTCGTCCAGCGTCTTGCCGCCCTCGGCTTGCAGCAGTGCGATGAAATGGACGCTGCGGCTCTCCAGCAGATGCGCGGCCTGCTCCAGCGCCGCCGCGCGCGCAGCTGCCGGCGTCCGGCTCCAGGCGGCAAAGCCAGCTCGCGCCGCAGTCACTGCTGCGTTGGCCCGATCCGGCGTCGCGTCAGTGATGGGCTTGAGATCGGCCGCTGCGGCCTTGACGTCGGCCAGCAGCCGGTCGAGTGCGGCACGCTCACCGAATTCGACGCCGCGCGAATTGCGGCGCTCCGGCGCAAAGAGATCGCGAGGCAGCGGAATCTTGGAATGAGCCGCCTGTTGCGGACGTTCGATTGCATCGGCGGGGCGCTGCAACAGCGCCGGGACCGGCACGCGATAATCGGCCGCCTGCGCCACGAAGGAGGAGTTGGCGCCGTTCTCCAGCAGCCGCCGCACCAGATAAGCGAGCAGATCGCGGTGGCTGCCGACCGGTGCATAGGTGCGGTAGGCGATGTCAGCATGGTCCTTGGCAAGCCGCTCGTACAGCGCTTCGCCCATGCCGTGCAGGCGCTGGAATTCGAAGCCGCCGCTCTTCCCGGCAAGCTCGAGCACGGTCGCGACTGTCAGCGCGTTGTGGGTGGCGAATTGCGGGAAGATGCGGGGCCGCAAGGCGAGAAGCTGCGACGCGCAGGCGACGTAGTTCAGGTCCGTCATCGCCTTGCGCGTGAACACGGGATAGCCGTCGAGCCCGCGCTCCTGCGCGCGCTTGATCTCGGTGTCCCAATAGGCGCCCTTGACCAGCCGCACCATCAGCTTGCGGTCATGCGCGCGGGCCAGCGCATCGACATAGTCGATCACCGCGCTCGCGCGCTTCTGATAGGCTTGGATCGCCAGGCCAAATCCGTCCCAGCCGGCAAGCGAGGGATCGGCGAGCGTTGCCGCGATCACGTCGAGCGACAGCTCCAGCCGGTCGGCTTCCTCGGCATCGACGGTGAAGTTGAGGTCATGGGCCTTCGCGCGCTGCGCGAGGTCCAGCAGCAGTGGCACAAGTTCGCGCATCACCCGCTCGCGGCTGATCGCCTCGAAGCGCGGATGCAGTGCCGACAGTTTGACCGAGATGCCGGGCCGGTCGGGCAGGGGATGGTTGCCGGCAGTCTTGCCGATCGTCTCAATGGCGCTCGCATAGGCGTCGAAATAGCGCTTGGCGTCCGCCGCCGTGCGCGCGGCTTCGCCGAGCATGTCGAAGGAATAGCGCGGCTTCTGGCCGGAGCGCGGCCGGCCGCGCTCCAGCGCCTGCTCGATGGTCTCACCCAGCACGAAATGATTGCCCATCAGCCGCATCGCCTGGCGCGTGGCGGTGCGCACGGCCGGCGCACCGAGCCGCTTCACCAGCCGGCCGATGGTGCCATCAGGCGTCTCGCCGGGTTGGATCACCCGCGCCGAGATGCCGAGCGCCCAGGCCGAGGCATTGACCAGGAAGGCGGTGGATTTGGTCTCGTGATGGATGAAATCGCCCTCGCCGAGCTTGTCCTCGATGAACTGGTCGGCGGTGCGTGCGTCAGGCACGCGCAGCAGCGCCTCGGCCAGCACCATCAGCGCGAGCCCCTCCTTGGTCGAGAGCGCAAACTCCCGCAGCATGTCCTCGACCCCGCCGAGCCGGTCGTCGCGCTTGCGAATTGCCTCGATCAGCCGCGTCGCGGTGCGGTCGATCCGCGCCTCCTGCGGCGGGCTCAGATGCGACGCCGGCAACAGGCGCGCGGCGATGTCACTATCATCGGGCGCGTAAGGGGCGGAGAAGGGTGGCGGAATGTTCGGCATGGCGTGTCCTGTGGCTGAAATCCAGGATAAGGCCCGCGTGACCGTAACTCGATAGACAATTTGACCGAATTGCCTTAGAAAATGAAGGTCATTACACGTTTAGCCGCGCAAAATATGGAACTTGATCGAACAGACCGGAAAATCCTCTCGATCTTGCAGGAGGATGGGCGCATCGCCAATGTCGAGCTCGCCGAGCGCATCGGGCTGTCGCCGACGTCGATCGGCGAGCGGCTGAAGCGCTTGCAGCGCGAGGGCTTTGTCGAGGGCTACGGCGCCCGGCTCAATCCGCACCGGCTTGGCCTCGGTCTGTTGGTGTTCGTCGAGGTGCTGCTCGACAAGACAACGCCCGACAATTTCGAGCGTTTCGCGCGTGCCGTGAAGCTCGCGCCCGAGGTGCTGGAGTGTCACATGGTTGCCGGCGGCTTCGACTATCTTGTCAAGGCACGGCTGGCAGACATGACCGCCTATCGACGCTTCCTCGGCGAGACCCTGCTGTCGATGCCGGGCGTGCGCGAGACGCGAACCTATGCGGTGATGGAGGAGATCAAGCGCGACGCACCGTTGCCGGTGGGTTAGCGAAGTGCTGTCGCGATTGTCATTGCTGTGGCGTTGATTGAGCAGTCTTCACGGAAAAAATAGCTATCCTTGTGCAATCGCAACGCCTGTCGTCGAATGCACTGGCCGTCTTCTGAAAATTTTTTGGCCCCGCTCCCGGACAGATCCGGGAGGCAGCAATGGCTGGCGCGGGCTTATACTTTGAGGTTCTCTGCGGAGGTCTTGCCCCGGTTTGCGATCTCTTCGTATTCCACCGTCTGTCCCTCATTGAGGGTGGACAGACCGGCCTTCTGCACTGCCGAGATATGCACGAACACATCCTTGCCACCCGACGCAGGCTGGATAAATCCATAACCCTTCGTCGGGTTGAACCACTTGACCGTACCTTTAGCCATCACGACTTCTCCGCGGGTCTTCCTCCGAGATCTCGAACCGCCAGTCCCCGCCAACCGGCCGGTTCGGTCCTAACAAGATACGCGGAATGTGGCAGGCTTGGTAGCTCAAACCACACCGGCGTTTCGCCGAATTCCGCTCAACTTCGCAGCGTTTTTGCCGGTTTTGCCCGTTTCGCGGTCAAATGGCCGGCACGCCGCGCGCCATCCGTCAATAAGTCGCGGCCAGATAATCGACGATCTTGGCGACATCGGCATCGTCGATCGGTGCGCCATAGACCTTGATCATCTTGGTCACCTCGGCCTGCCAGAAGGCCTTCTTGTCCTTCATCGGCGGCTGTGTGGCGATGTAGTCGGACGAGTGGCAGGCGCCGCAATTGCTCTGCACGACCTCGAGATTGGGCCCGGGCTTGAACGCGGCGACCTCGTCCGGGGTTTTGTAATTGACCGGCGCCGCAAGTGCCGAACCGATCGCGGCGACGAGGGCGAGGGAGATGGCGAGGAGAACGGTGCGCTGCATGATCATTCTCCTTCAGGCCACGGTCACGCGGACGGCTTCGACGACGTTGCGCAAATAACCCGCCGGGTTCCAGCGCGGCGTGTCCGGCTGGGTCTCGCCGCCATTGCCGGTGGCGCGGACCTTGAGCTCGTGGCTGCCAGCGGCGAGCTTCACCGGCAGCTTCCATTCGCGGAACGAGTATTTGCCGAGGTCCTTGCCGAGCTTGGCGCTGGTCCAGGTCTTGCCGCCGTCGGTGGAGACCTGGACCTCCTTGATGCCCTTGCCGCCGTCGAAGGCGATGCCGCGCAGGGTCCTGGCTCCCGCCTTCAGTTTGGCGCCGTCCGGGACGCTGGTGATGAAGGAGCGGATGGTGAAGCGGTTGATCGGGATCGTCGCCTTCGGCGCCGTGCCCGGCTCGACCGCATTGTTCGGCGTATCGGGAATGCGATAGGCCGACTTCATCCAGAAGCCGTCATAGACGTTGTCGATGACCGTGATCTCGTTGAGGTGCTTGACCCAGTAGGTGCCGTAATAGCCGGGCACGATCAGGCGCAGCGGGAAGCCGTTGAGGAACGGCAGGTCCTCGCCGTTCATGCCATAGGCCAGCATCACCTCGCCGTCGGTGGCGTGATCGATATCAAGCGCCTTGATGAAATCGGGCGTCTTGTCGTTGACCGGGCCGTCCATGCCGTTGAAGGTGACCTGCTTGGCGCCGGCCTGCACGCCCGCCATCTGCAGCACGGCCTTCAGCGGCACGCCGCGCCAGCGCGCATTGCCCATGGCGCCGTTGGCGAGCTGGCCGCCAGCGACACGTGGCTCGAAGAAGCCGCGGCTGTTGCCCGAGCACTGGTTGACGGCGACGATCTCTGTCGCCTTCATCTTCTTGATGTCTTTGAGCGACAGCTTCAGTGGCTTGTCGACCTTGCCCTTGACCTCGAGCGTGAACTTGTCGGGATCGAGATTGTAGGGCATGTCGGAGAGATGATAGCGCACGAAGAACGCGTTGTTCGGCGTGATCGGGCCGTCGTTGAAGATCGCAAAAGGCGTCTCGAGCTGCGGCGGCCGGCTGGTCAGGCTGATCATCGGCCTCTTCTGCGGATACTTCACCAGCGGCCGTTCGCCGTTGGCAAAGGGCAGGGTGACGGTGTCGAGCGCCAGCGCCTTGGTTGAGCTCAGTGTGGCCGCAAGTGCGGAAAGACCCGCTCCCTTGAGCAGGTCGCGTCGATCAAACATTCTGGTCCCCTCCCGGAGCTTTTCGTTGGATCACGGTCATCACCGCGATCCTGCGCTCATCTGTTGCAACGATTTGGACGAAGTCAATTCGTGCTTTCGCAGCAAGCCCATGCCGCTGCGTTGCAGCAGGCCGGTGTTACGTGGTGATGAGAGGGACTAGAGTTGTAACGGCAGCGACGGTGCGCTCCACCTCTCCCGCTTGCGGGAGAGGTCGGCGCGGAGCGCCGGGTGAGGGCTCTCTCCTCTGGGGGATTGTCCCGTTGTCGAGGCACCCTCTCCCCAACCCTCCCCCGCAAGCGGGGGAGGGAGCGCACCTTCCGTGTGGCTTGCGCGCTACGCCGCGACGCGCACGCTCCCGTCGACTAGCGCCGTCAGCTCCCTCGCATCCGCGATGACGCGCACCGCCATCGGCTCGTCGCGGCCGCGGATCGCGACCTCCTGCTGCGGCAGGGCGTGCTCGACAAGGCCGGCGGTGCGGCGGACTTCCTCCGAGACGATCGCTTCGCAAGCCAGCGTCTTGGTCATGTCCTGGAGGCGGGCGGCGACGTTGACGGCATCGCCGAGCGCGGTGAAGACGATGTGATCGCGATAGCCGATGTCGCCGATGATGACCTCGCCGCCGTGGATGCCGATGCCGAAACGGATCGGCTGGCGCAGATCGTGGCTCAGGAGCTCATTGAGCTCGTCGATATGCGTGGCGATCCCCGCGGCTGCCTTCAGGGCCTGCCGGCAGGCCTCTTGCGGATCGGCCGACAGCCCGAACAGCGCCAGCATGCCGTCGCCGACGAACTGGTTCGGCTGGCCTCCGTTCTCGATCACCGCCTGCGACACCGCGCCGAGGAAGCGGTTGACGATGAAGACGGTGTCGAACGGCAGCCGCTTCTCGGCAAGCTGCGTCGAGCCGCGCATGTCCACGAACAGGCTGACGAGATAGCGCTCCTGGCCGATTCTGGCAGGCGTCGAAGCCTGCGCATTCGCGGAGAGTGTGTGCGGGGTGAAAAGTTGAAAGAAGGAGAGATCCGACGTCGGCCGCAGCTGGCAGGCGAGCCTGATCGAGGGATCGCTGGTGCCGACGCGGGTCAGCACGAAAGCCTCGCGCTGCGACGGCTCGGGCAGGGCGCCGTGATCGCCGATGATGCGGATGCGGCAAGTCGAGCAGCGGGCGCGGCCGCCGCAGACGCTGGCATGAGGTACATTGTGGCGCAGGCTCGCTTCCAGCACCGACAGCCCTTTGGGGACCCGCACCGTCTTGCCGTTGCCGTAGGACAACGCGATCATGCCGCCGCGCCGTTCGCGCAACGCGCGCACGCCGCGCGCCGCCAGCGCCAGTCCGAGCAGGCCGAAATAACCGACGGTGAGGCCGCCGGTGATGTGGTCGAGCGTATTGCCTTCCGCGACGGTGCCGACCTGGCGGCGGGTGAGATTGTGCGTACGCCATTCTCCATCGTCGCTCTCGACGGCGATGCTACGGCCGCCCTGATAGATGCCGAGCAGCGACAGCGTCGGGATCAGCACGGCCGCCGCGAGCAGATAGGGTGCCGCGCGCGTGAAGAACGGCTTGAGGCGAAGCCAGAAGAAGATGCCGATGCAGCCGTGCACCCAGGCAACCAGAAGCAGGATCGTCATCTGCCAGAGCCGGCCGGGTGATGCGACGAAGAACAGATAGAGTTCCTGCGGATACAGCTTTTGGTGTCCGTACAGCGTCTGGCCGAGCCGCACCCCGATCACATGCGCCATGACCAAAGCGGGGATGCTCAAGCCCAGCACCAGCTGGAGCGGCTCGATCGTCCGCCAGCGGAACTGCCGGCGCTGGTACAGCGCGTAAAGGCCGAGCCCCATATGGGTGAGTGCGGCCGTGTAGAACACGATCGCGACGGGGAGGAACTGCCAGAATAGGGTGTGGTAGTAGACCCCGGCCTCCATGGCATCGACCGAGATGTTGCCGAGCGCATGGTTGAGGAAATGGCTCACCACATAGGAGAACAGGATGATTCCACAGATAAGCCGCACCTGCCGCACGCTGGTGGCACGGACGACGGACATCTGTATGGGAGCGGTGGCCATGATTCGGTTGTATCAGTTCATGAAGGAGAACAGCCAGCGTAGCGTTTAATTCCAGGGCTGGACAGGTTGTGAGGTCACATCCGCGGCAAGGTTACGGAATCGTAGAGCCTGTGAGCCAATTCGTTTGTTTCGGCATGGACCTCAAGGGGCGTTAGCGTCCCTTGAGGTCGAAGCCGGCGGCGTCAGGCCGTCGGTATGCTGCTGCGGTCTATGCCTTTACGAGACGGTGTCCCTGCAGGATGTTGTTGGTGAGGGCGTACCAGAGCACAACGGCACGGACCTTCGCGATACCGCGCACGGTTAATTGCCTGAGGTCCCAGTTCCGCCATCGGGCATGGATGCATTCGCAGATTGTGCGGGCTTGGTACTGTGCCTTGCCGGCTTCGCTGGCCATGCGAGCACGCCAGGCCGCTACGCCAGGACCGTCGTTGCTCCGGGGTAAAAAGGGATCGACACCGCTCCTGGATTTGGGAGGAGGACAGTAAACCTCGATACCTTCGCCATGCGCCCATTCGATGTCCTCGCCACTGCAAAACCCGCCATCGGCGAGGTAGCGGCGTGGCAAGCGCTTCAGCCGAGCGCGCGTTCGCTCCAGCATCGGTCGCATCAAGCCGCGATCTGAGCCGCTGTTGTCGACATCGATCGCGACCACGATCAGTTCGCCGGCCGCGCTAGCCACCTGCACATTGTAGGCTGGACGGAAGCCGGCATCCGCCATCTTCATCACCCGTGCCTGCGGGTCGGTGGTAGAGGCCCGTGGCTCTTTTGGCTTTTTGCCGTTGCCGCCCTTGTCATCGAGCTGTTTTCGCTTGCGCTTGATCTCAGCCAGCGCCGCTTGCGCGGCCTGCACCCGCTCGCTGCGTTCCCGCGCCGCGCGCTCCTTAGCGGCCCGGATACGCCGATTGCTGGCTTCCGGATCCGCATCGACCTCGCGCTTGAGCTCTTCCACCACGGCCCCGGCCTGTGCCATCTGCCGATCCAGCGTCGCCTCCCGCCGGACGATCCGGTTCCCGCACTCGCCCGTATCCGCACCCCGTCCTGGGTCAGCTTCTCCAGATCAACCAACCCTGCCTCGTTCAGGGCCACCAGATGTTCGACCAGCAAACGGTCGAGCAAGTCGGCACAGCCGACCCGGAAGTCCGATAGCGTATGATGGTTCAAAGACACGCCGCCGCAGAGCCAGCGGTAGACGTCGTGACTGTCGCAGAGCCGGTCCAGCGCCCGCGCGCTGCCAACGCCATCGCTCGTGGCGTACAGCCAAAGCGCCAGCAGCAACCGTGGCGATGGCGCCGGATAACCCGGCCTGTTCTCCCGCGCCTTGACGCGATCTTCCAGCTCGCTCAAGTCGAGCCCTTCGACATAAGCCCAGATCACCCGCACCGGATGATCCTGCCCGATCAGGCTATCGATATCGACCGCTCGCAATTCGACCTGATCGCGCACAGGCTCGCGCAGCCGAGGTGCGCCCCGCGGCACCACTTCGGTGCATGGCGCCGACTGTTCCGGCAATTCGCCAAAAAGTCCGTCGTCAGCCATCATTCTCTCCAGCAAATCAATCTGCTTAGAGAATCATATCCGCCTGACGCTCGATACGGAAAAGAGTCACAGCCTCGTAGGGTGGGCAAAGGCGCCTTGGCGCCGTGCCCACCATTCCGCGTCCTTCCGCTCCGCCGTCGTCCCGGACAAACGCGCCCCAAGCGCGCCGATCCGGGACCCATAATCACAGGAAGATGTTGTGCGACGGGTTGGTAACTCCGAGTCTTCGCCAAACTCCACCCTGTGGTTATGGGTCCCGGGTCTGCGCTTCGCTTGCCCGGGACGACGGTAGCCCCCCGCATTGACTCCCCCTCCCAGGTTGGCCAAAAGCGCGGCCGTGACGACAGCCCCTGACATCACCGTGCCCCTCCGCGGCGCCGCGCGCCGGCCCCTCGTCATGGCCGCAGCGATCATCGCTGCGATGACCGTGCTGCGCATCGTCTACGCCTCCGCGATCGAGTTGCGCACCGACGAGGCCTATTACTGGACCTGGTCGAAGGAGGCAGCGCTCAGCTTCCTCGATCATCCGCCTGGCGTCGCCTGGCTCATTCGCTTCGGCACTGCGATCTTCGGCGACACCGCGCTTGGCGTCCGCTTCGGCGGCATCGTCGCGATGCTGGTGACGCAGCTGCTGCTCGCCGACATCGTTCGCCGTCTCACCCATGACGCACGAGCGATCATGATCGCGGTGCTGATGCCGGAGGCCGCGCTCTATTACGGCCTGCTGATGGCCAAGGTCGCGCCCGATGTCGCCATGATCCCGTTTGCGGTGGCGATGATGTGGTCGCTAGTGCGGCTCGCGCAAAGCGGCGATGGACGCTGGTGGCTCGCGGCCGGCCTGTTCGCGGGTCTGTCGATGCTGTCGAAATTCACCGCGATCATGTTCGCGCCCGCCGTGGCAGCTTTTCTACTCGTGCCAGATTGGCGCTGGCGTTGGCTACGCAGCCCCTATCCCTATCTCGCGGTGCTGGTCGCGACCCTCGTGTTCTCGCCGGTGCTGATCTGGAATGCGCAGCACGACTGGGCCTCGTTTCGCTTCCAGGGCGTGCGCGCCACTGCCAGTTACGGCATCTCGCTGCGCACCATCGGCGATTACATCGGCCTGCAATTCGGCCTGGTCGGCTTCGTGATGCTGCCGGTGGTGCTGACGGGCCTGGTGCTGACGGCATGGCGCGGCTATCGCACGCGCGAGCCGGTTGCGATCCTGTTGTCGACCGCGGTGCTGGTGCCGTTTCTCTATTTCTTGGTCAAGTCGATGACGCTTCGGGTCGGCGACACCTGGCCGATGTTCATGTGGCCGGTCGGCTTCGCCGCGGCGGCTGTGAACCTCGCAACGATGAGGAAGGAGGGATGGTCGGCGCGCATGCTCAGATCGTCGGCGTTCTGGGCCAGGACATCCATCACCACGGGCATCGCCTTCGTCGTCATCGTGTTCCTCTACTACGTCGCCGCGCCCTGGAATCTGCTCGGCAAGATCGACCCGATCGGCGCGGAAGCCGGCTACGAGCAGGTCGCCGCGCGCGCGCAGGCCGCGCTGGACGAGACCGGCGCGACCTGGATCGCCACCACGGACTATCGCACCTACGCCATGATGCGCTGGCTGTTCAGGGGCCGCGTGCCCGTTGTCGAGATCAACGAGCGCGGCCGCTTCCAGGATTTCCGCGATCCCGGCATGGATCGGATCAAGGGCCACGCCGGCATCTATGTCGGGCGGGAGCCGGACAATCGATCATCGCTATGGGAGAGCATCCCGGCGAAACGCGAGCCGCTTGGCCAGGTCGAGCGCCGCTGGCGTGGGCGCGTGATGGACACCTATGTGCTGGAAAAGCTCACCGGCTGGACGCCGGAGCTATCGCCTCCGAAGGATTCGCCGCTGTTTCAGTGGCGCGTGCTGGCGGGAGAATTCAGCGCGAGGCTCGCGCGGTTTCTCTTACCTCCCCTGGAGGGGCAGGGTCGATCGCGCGCAGCGCGAGCGGGGTGGGGTGATCTCTCCATCGGCAGTGGGCTCCCTCTCCCGCTTGCGGGGGAGGGCTGGGGTGGGGGTGCCTCCGCGTCGGGATTGTCGAGAATTGCGGAGGCGATCCCAGTGCGGTGAGAGCCCTCACCCGCCGCGCTCGGGACGATGCTTCGCATCGCCCGGGACGCGTCGGCCTCTCCCGCAAGCGGGAGAGGCGGAGCAAACTCGCGGGTGGTCCCCGCGAAATGCATATGCGATAGCCCTACCCTCCAGGGGAGGGTAAGGACGAGCAGAGCCCTACCCCTCCTCGTCTTTCTTCCGCAACAGATCCGTCGCGAGGTCCGACAGCTTCGGCGGCGGCAGGGCCGCGAACGGCAGCGGCCGCGTGACTTCGATCGCGGCAAGGCCGAGCCGTGCCGTCAGCAGACCGTTGAGCACGCCTTCGCCGAGCCGCTGCGACAGCTTCGCGGCGATGCCGTGGCCGAGCATCTGCTGCACCAGGCTGTCGCTCGCGGCCATGCCGCCGGTGATGGCAAGATGGGCGATGACGTGGCGGAGCAGGCGGATCATGCCGAGCGCGCCGGGGCGGCCGCCATAGAGGTAGGCGAGCTGGCGGATCAGGCGCAGCGCGGCGACGAACACGAACAGCACGTCGATCGCCGCGCGCGGCGAGACTGCCGTGACGATCGAGACCTTTTGCGCGGCCGACGACACCAGCCGCCGCGCCTCCGCGTCCAGCGGCGACATCAACTCGCGCTCGGCGAGCCGGATCATGTCGGCGCCGTCGATGATCTCGCCGGCATGGCTCTCCAGCGTCGCGCGGGCGCGTGCGAGCTGCGGATTCTGGTGCGCGATGTTCAGGAGGTCCTGCACGATGACGCGGCTCTCCTTGCGATCATCACTGGCAAGCACCGCCGCGGCGCGCTGATGCAGTTTCTCGATGGTCGCGAGCCGTGCCAGCCCGAACGCCTCGCGCCCGATCACGACGGCAAGCGCAAGCGCAGTGACGAACGCGAAAGCGAGGCCGACCATGCCGAGGCTTTCGCTGCGCGCAAACAGATCCTCGATCAGACGGACGACACCGAGCCCGGTACCGAGCAGCGTCAACCCGGCGAGCCCGGACCAGAACATCGTGCCCCAGGGAAAGCCGCGCCGCGCCGGAAGCGTGGTTTGAACCGGCACCGGCAGCGCCAGTGGATCGGGCTCCGGCGTGATCTGGATGGTGCCGCGACTGATCCGTCCCGTCTCGTCGGCTTCAGTGACGACGACACTGGGATCGTCCAGCCGGAACGTCGCGGGCCGCCGCTGCTGGGATCGCTCGTTCATGAGAGCTTGTCTCCGATCAGGAACTGCAAGGCACGGTCGAGGCGGATGTGTGGCAGGGCCGGCTCTTCCGTGCCCTCGTGCTCGAGCTTCGGCGGGCGGAAGCGCAGGAAGCGGAAATCACTCTTCTCGGCGGCCTGCGTCGAGAGCCCGCGGAACGCGTCCGTACCGTTGAACAGCGGTTCGGGATCCAGCGGCAAATCGCCTGGAAAGGTCGCAACCTCGGTGTTGCCGTCGAAGAATTCGCCGCCGGCACTTTCGCCCGCGGCGGGCGTTCCCAGGATCGACGGCAATTTGTCGCGGCCACGCGCCACCTGCGCCTCGCGCGTGGCGCGTATGGCGGCGAGCGCCACCACGTCGATCTCCGCGCCAGTATTTTCCGCGCGCGTAACCGCGCCGGTGACCGCACGGCGTAGCACGGCCTCGAGCCGGTCGTGGCTGGAATGATGCAGATGGTCCGCCTTGGTCGCCGCGAACAGGATGCGGTCGATGCGTGGCCGGAACAGGCTGGAGAGCAACGTGCTGCGACCGATGTTAAAGCAATCCAGAATGCCGGCAAGCGCGGCTTCGAGATCGTGCAGCGCTTCGGGTCCGGAGTTGAACGCGGTGAGCGCATCGGCCAGCACGATCTGGCGGTCGAGCCGCGCAAAATGATCGCGGAAGAACGGCCGCACCACCATGTCCTTGTAGGCGTCATAGCGGCGCACCATCATCGCCCATAGCGATCCCTCCGGCGCCCGCCCGTCGGCGGGCACGTCGAGCGGCGCAAAGGTCAGCGCCGGCGTGTCGGCGAGACTGCCGGGCATCAGGAAGCGGCCGGGGGGCAAGAGGCTCATCGCGAAGCGCTCGTCGCGGCAAGCGCGCAGATAATCGGTGAAGAGCTTCGCGGCCGTCAGTGTTGCCTGCTCATCCTCGCGTGCGTCGGGCTTGAGCGTTGCGAGATGCGCGTGCCAGTCCGTTGCCAGATGCGCACGCGGCGCCTCACGCGACAGCGCCAGGCTTTCCGCCGACCATTGCCTAAAACTCTTCTGCAGCAGCGGCAGATCCAGCAGCCATTCGCCGGGATAGTCGACGATGTCGAGCGTGAGCGCGCGGTCGGCGCCATTCGGGCGCTGGTAGTCGATGACGAGACGGAGCTCGCTGATATCGACGGTCGAGCTCGGCCAGCGCCGCTCCTCGATCAGTGCGCGCAGATGGTTCTCATAGGCAAAGCGCGGCACGGCATCATCGGGCTGCGGCGCCAGATGCGCCCGCGCGATCCGGCCCGAGGCATAGGCCTCGAACACCGGAAACCGGCCGCCGCGGGTGAGGCCGTGAATCAGCGCCGTGATGAATACCGTCTTACCGGCCCGCGACAGGCCGGTGACGCCAAGCCGCAGCGTCGGATTGAAGAAATGCTCGCCATAGTCGATCAGCGCCCTCGCCGACAGCCGCGCCTCCTCGACCATATCCTGGAAACTGAATACCATATGAACGTTAGGGGATCTCGGGCGGGAGGAATGTGCGACCGTTCACAAAAGTGGCAACTGCCTGAGGAAAATCAAGCTTCATACTTCCACCGCCTTTGTCGGCAAATCAGCCGTTTGAACGATGCGCCGATCTCGAAAGACCCATACAAGAGGGCATTGCCACGCTTTGCGGATTGCCATGACCGTCTTCCAACTGAAACAGCTTGCATCCAGCTCCGTCCACGCCGCAGCCGACGCGATCGGCTGGAACTACGATCGCGCCGAGCTGATCGCCGACGGCGTCGTGCATGCGATCGGCGTCCTCTTCGGCATCATCGCAGCGACCGTGCTGGTGGTGCTGGCCGCGGTCTATTCCAAGGCCACCGACATCGTCGGCGTCTCGATCTACGTCGCCGGCTTGATCTCGATGCTGGTGCTGTCGGCGACCTATAATCTCTGGCCGGTGTCGCCGGCCAAATGGCTGCTGCGGCGGTTCGACCATTCCGCGATCTATCTGTTGATCGCGGCGACCTACACGCCGTTCATCCTGGAAGTGAAGGACAGCGTGTTCGCGCTGGTGCTGCTTGCCGGCGTCTGGTGCGTGGCGATCCTCGGCATCGTGCTGAAGCTTCTCTATCCCGGCCGGTTCGACCGGGTCTCGGTCGGCATCTATCTCGCGATGGGCTGGAGTGGCCTCATGATCTACGACGCCGTCGTCAGGGCGTTGCCCTCGCTGGTGCTGGGCTTCATCCTTGCAGGCGGCCTGCTCTACAGCTTTGGCGTGATCTTCCACGCCTGGCGGCGGCTGCGCTTCCAGAATGCGATCTGGCACGGCTTTGTCTTGGCCGGCGCGGCGTGTCATTATACCGCGGTTCTCGACCTCGTGTTGAGCTGAGCAAGCCGCGAAGCGGTATAAGAGACGCGGTCCAAGACAAGAGGAGACGTCGCATGCAGGTGACCGGCAAGGTCGTGGTCGTCACGGGCGGCGCCAATGGCATCGGTAAGGCGCTGTGCGAGGCTTTTCACGAGGCGGGTGCAGCCAAGGTGGTCGTCGCGGACATGGATGCCGCCAATGCGAGGGCGGTCGCGGCCATGGTGGATGGGGCCGCCTTCAAATGCGACGTCGCGCAGGAAAAGGACATTGCGCACGTCATCGAGGAGACCGAGCGGCAGTTCGGCCCGATCGAATTGTTCTGCTCCAATGCCGGCATCGGCGGCGGCTTCGATCCGATGTCAGAAAATGCCGGCGGCGCCTCCGACGAGCCGTGGCAGCGCAGCTGGGCGATCCACGTCATGGCCCACGTCTATGCCGCGCGGCATCTGATCCCGCGCATGAAGGCGCGCGGCGGCGGCTATTTCCTCAACACGATCTCGGCCGCCGGCCTGTTGTCGCAGGTCGGCAGCCCGGCTTATTCGACGACAAAGCACGCCGCGGTCGGCTTTGCCGAAAATCTCGCGATCTCGCACAAGGCCCACAACATCAAGGTTTCGATCCTCTGCCCGCAGGGCGTCGACACCAACATGCTGCGCTCGATCCCGAAAGGCCCGCAATCCGGCGACGGCGATCTGACGCCGGAGCAGGTGGCGAAAGACGTGCTCGCCGGCCTCGAACAGGAGACGTTCCTGATCCTGCCGCACCCCCAGGTGCTCGGCTACATGCGCAAAAAGACCGAGAATTACGACCGCTGGATCGGCGGCATGGCCAAGATCCAGGCGAAGATGCGGGAGGAGTTCGGGAAGTAGGGAGGGAGTGCCGCAATTTCGGTGTCGTCCTGGCGAAGGCCAGGACCCATACCGCGAGGTCTACCGATCTAGCCGCGATAGGAGTACCGAACGGCAAGTCTTCGCCAAACTACTCCTTGGGGTAATGGGTCCTGGCTTTCGCCAGGACGACGATGGGGCGAGCTACACGGCTACGCCGCACTCCGCCCCTCCTCCTCCATCCGGCTCTGCCTGAGCGCCCGCGCATAGAGCATCATCCCCTCGCGCACGGTGCGCTGCTCCGCCTCCGTCAGCGCCGCCAGCGCTCCGCTCACCTGCTGCCGCCCAAACGCGTGCAGCGCCTGCAGCGTGCGCCGTCCCTTCGCTGTCAGCGACAGCAGCTTGCTGCGTGCATCAAGCTCATCCGGCGTCTCCCTGAGCTCGCCGCAGTCGATCAGCTTGCGCACCAGGCGGCTGACGCTGGATTTCTCCAACCGCAGGAAATCGCCGAGCTGTCCCGAGGTCATGGGCCCGCGGATGCCGATCTCGAGGATGGTGTGCACCGCCGACGGCGGATAGTCCGATGCCGCCACCGTCGCGTCCATGAAGCCGAGCTCGCGCACCATCAGGCGCGAGGCGGCGCGGATGTCGTCGATCAGCGAAAGCTCGGCCATCTTGACTCCTGGCATATAGTTGTATCATACAACTATATGCGTGCAACGGCGCACGCAAGCGTTTTGGAGTGAGCCATGAGCGGAACTTTGCCGGCGGGGATGCGGATGAGGGGCAAGGTCTGCCTGGTGACGGGCGGCGGCAGCGGCATCGGCCGTGCCACCGCGCTACGGATGGCGTCCGAAAGCGCGGAAGCGATTTTTGTCGCGGGCCGGCGCGAGGCCGAGATCGAAGCAACCGCCGCGGCATGCGGCGAGCTCGGTGCCTTGGCCATTCCGGTCAAGACCGACATCACGCGAGAGGACGACGTCGCGCGCCTCGTCAGCACGGCCATGAAGCGCTGCGGCCGGCTCGACGTGGCCTTCAACAATGCCGGATTCCAGGAGCGCCGCGCGCCGCTGGAGGAGCAGGGCACTGATATCTACGACAGCGTGTTCGACACCAATGTCCGCGCGCTGTTCCTGTGCCTGCGCCACCAATTGCCGGCAATGCTCGCGAAGGGCCGCGGCAGCATCGTCGTCAACGCCTCCGTCAGCGGCGTGCGCAATCCCAATCCCGGCTTCTCGCTCTACTCGGCCTCCAAGGCCGCCGCGATTTCGCTGACGCGTTCGGCCGCGATGGAGAATGCCCCCCGCGGCATCCGCATCAACGCCATCGCCCCCGGCCGCGTCGTCACCGACATGATGCTTCGCGCCGGCGTCGGCGATGTCGCAACGGTGAGCGCCGGCCTGCCGCTGCGGCGGATGGGGAGCCCGGAGGAAGTGGCGGAGGCGGTGGTGTGGCTGGCGTCGGACGCGTCGTCGTATGTCGTGGGACACGTGCTCGCGGCGGATGGAGGATTTTTGGCGTCCTAGTGGTGCATGCGAGCCAGGACGACGGTGAAGATATGGCCTGCACTCCTAATGCTTTTGCCCGTACAGCACCGGCACCGCCGCATCCACGATCACTTCCACGAGGCTCGTGCCTTCGTGTGCCATCCCGCGTTTCAGCGCCTCGCCCAGCTCCGCCGCCTCGCTCACCCGTACCGCATGGCAGCCCATGCTTTCGGCGAGCCGCACGAAATCGATCCCCGGCAGCTCCAGCCCGGGCACGTTGCGCACCTGCATCACCTGGCTGAATGAGCGCATGGCGCCGTAGCCGGAATTGTTGATGACGACAACGGTGAGCGGCAGCTTGCGCTGCGCAGCGGTCCATAGCGCCTGGATCGAATACATCGCCGAGCCGTCGCCGATCAGGCAGACCGTGCGCTGCTTTGGCTTGCCGAGCGCCATGCCGACCGCGGCGGGCAAGGAGTAGCCGAGGCCGCCGCTCGCCATCGTGTAAAAACTGTCCTGGCCGCGCATCGGCATGAATTTCTGCATCGCCGGCCGGTGCGAGGGCACTTCCTCGACCAGCGACGCGCCCTCAGGCATCGCCTGCGACAGCGAGTGCAGCAAGAAGTCGACGGGCAGCGGATCGGCGGCTTGCGGCGGCGGCGGCAGCGTGCGGCCTTTCGGCGTCGACCGCTTGCTCTCCGGCAAAAGGTCGAGCAGCAGGCTCAGCGCCGGCTTGATGGTGGCGATGATACTGGTGCCGACCGGCGTCACCGCCGCCGCATCCGGATCATCCGTGATCTGGAAGATCGTCGCGCCGCCGTCGAAGATCGCGGCATGGCCCTCGACATGGAAGGTGAACACCGGCGCGCCGATGACGACGACGAGGTCGTGCTCGCGTAGCGCATCGGACAGCTGCGCGGGCGACGCATGCAGGAAGCCCGCGAATTGCGGATGCCGCTCGGGAAACGAGCAGCGCGCCGAGAACGGGCTGACCCAGACGCTGGCCCTGGCCTTCTCGGCGACGCGCACCATCAGATCGACCGCGCCGGCGCGGTCGACGCCGGGACCGACCACGAGGGCGGGGTGCTTGCTCGACGTCAGCGCCTTCACCAGCGCCTGCATCGCCTCCGGTTCGGGTCCGATCTCGCGGCTGACCTTGCGGGCCTCGATGGGAGCTGCCGCATGCGCCCAGTCGTCGATCGGAATCGACACGAAGGTCGGCCCGCAGGGCGGCTGCATCGCGGTGTAATAGGCGCGCGCGATCGCGGCCGGCACGTCCTCGGGCCGCGCCGGCTCGACGCTGTATTTGACGTAAGGCCGCGGAAATTCGGAGGCGCGCTCGGCGTAGAGGAACGCCTGCAGCGGCAGGATCGAACGCGCCTGCTGGCCCGCGGTGATCACGAGCGGTGTCTGGTTGCGATGTGCGGTATAGATATTGCCGAGCGCGTTGCCGACGCCGGCCGCCGAATGCAAATTGACGAAGCTGGCATTGCGCGTCGCCTGCGCGTAGCCGTCGGCCATGCCGACCGCGCTGGCCTCCTGCAGCGCCAGCACGTAGTCGATGTCGTCGGGCCAGTCGCTCAGGAACGGCAGCTCGGTCGAACCGGGGTTGCCGAACACCCTGTCGATGCCGAAGGATCGCAGCAGGCCGAGAGTCGCCTGCTTCACTGTGACGGATTTGCTGCCGGTCTTGCCGTTCTTGGACATGGTTCCGTCCCTTGTTGGTTCTCGCGCAATCAGCCCCAACGTCATTGCGAGGAGCCGTTGCGACGAAGCAATCCAGACTATCTCCCCGGGGAGAGTCTGGATTGCTTCGCTGCGCTCGCAATGACGAGGAGGCAGCGGTGGCTTACCACACCGCTGTGCCCTTCATCGTCGGCTGCCCCTCGGCATTCGCAGTCCACAGCTCCATGCTCTCGCCGCTGTCATTCGCGTTGATCGAGAACTCCGTGCCTTCGAACAGCGGCTGCACGCCACGATAGGTGAACCTCTTCGGCGCCTTGCCGTCGCGCAAGCGGGCCGCCATTTCGATGATCAGAGCCGCCTGCAACGGCCCGTGGAAGATCAAGCCCGGATAACCCTCGACCTTGGTGACGTAGTCGCGGTCGTAATGGATGCGGTGGCCGTTGAAGGTCAGCGCGGAGTAGCGGAACAGCAGCACGGGATCGGAGACATGGGTCTCGCGGTGCTGTGCCTTCGGAGGCGGGGGCGGAGCCTTTGCGGGCGCCGGCGCGCTGCTCGTCATCTCGCGATAGACGATGTCCTGCCGCTCGCGGATAGCGAGCCCGCGCGGCGAAGAGATGCTGTGCTCGACCGAGACGAAGCACAGCGTGCCGGTCGAGCCTGATTTCACCTGAACGTCGGCAATGCGCGAGGTCCGCGTCGATTCGTCGCCGACGCGCAGCGGCTGCAAAAACTCGATCTCGCCGCCGGCCCACATCCGGCGCGGCAGCGGTACCGGCGGCAGGAAGCCGCCGCGGGTCGGGTGACCGTCGGGGCCGAGCATCGACATCGGAAACACCGGCTGTGCCAGGCACCAATGCACCGTGAGCGGTGCGGCATCGCCCGCCCTGGGCTCGCCAACGTCCTGGAACAGCGTCGCGCGCAGGCCCTTCACGAGCTGCGTGGTGACGATGTCGGTGGCCTCTGTGCTGCGGCCGATCCATTGCCGCAAGTGATCGATGTCGAGCTTCTCGGTCATGACGCCTCGCTCTTGTTATTTCCTGGATTGGGGACGGTCGCCGATGGCGGGCACCGGGCCATACGAGCGCGTCTCGCCGACGATGATCGGCGCCGGCGCGGGATAGCTGACGCGGCCGTTCGGCGTGTCGACCTCGATGCGGCGCAGATGGGGATGGTTGGTGAGATCGGCCATGGTGTTGACCTCGGCGAACGCGATGTCGGCGTCCGACAGCCGCTTGAGAAGCTCGTCGCGCGTCATCTTGCCGAAGATATCTGCGACCGTCCTGTCGGTGAAGTCGCGGTTGCGCACGCGCTCGACCATGTTGGCGACGCGCGGATCGCTCGGCAGATCCGGCTGGTCCAGCACCTTCGCGCAGAGCGTCTTCCACTCGCGCTCGCTCTGGATCGAGATCAGGATATCCTTGCCGTCCTTCGAGGTGAACACGCCGTAGGGCGCGATCGAGGGATGGCGCAGGCCCATGCGCTTGGGCGGATTGCCGGCTTCCGAGTTGAGCAGCGGCACGGTGCACCAATCGGCCATCACGTCGAACATGGAGATGCGGATGTCGGCGCCCTTGCCGGTGCGCCCGCGTGCGATCAGCGCTTCCAGGATCGCCGCATGGGCGGTGGCGCCGGTTGCGACGTCAACGATCGACATGCCGACGCGCGAGGCGCCGTCGGGGTTGCCGGTGATGGAGGCGAGGCCGCTCTCGGCCTGGATCAGAAGGTCATAGGCCTTGCGATGCGCGTAGGGGCCCTCATCGCCGTAGCCGGTGATGGTGCACGAGATCAGCTTGGGATAGTCCTTGAGCAGTCGCTCGCGCGAAAAGCCGAGCTTGTCCATCGAGCCCGGCTTGAGGTTCTGGATCAGCACGTCGGCACTGGCGATCAGCTTCTCCAGCTCGGCGCAGCCTTCTTTCGTTGCGAGATCGACCACCGCCGATTGCTTGCCGCGGTTGAGCCAGACGAAATAGCTGCTCTGGCCCTTGGCCGCCGCGTCATAGCCGCGGGCGAAATCGCCCTCGGGCCGCTCAATCTTGATCACTTCCGCGCCGGCATCCGCCAGGCGCGAGGAGCAGAACGGCGCCGCCACCGCCTGCTCGACCGCAATCACCCTGATCCCGTCAAGTGCTCCCATGATTGCTACCTCAGTACGAGCGGGGCATGCCGAGCACGTGCTCGGCGACATAGGACAGCACGAGGTTGGTCGAGATCGGCGCCACCTGGTAGAGCCGCGTCTCGCGGAACTTACGCTCGACGTCGTATTCCTCGGCAAATCCGAAACCGCCATGGGTCTGGATGCAGGCATTGGCCGCTTCCCAGGACGCATCCGCCGCGAGCATTTTGGCCATGTTGGCCTCGGCGCCGCAGTCGAGGCCGGCCTCGTATTTGCGCGTCGCTTCCTTCACCATCAACTCGGCCGCACGCATCGAGGCATAGGCCTTGGCGATCGGGAACTGGATGCCTTGATTTTGGCCGATCGGCCGGCCGAAGACTGCGCGCTCCTTGGCGTAATTGGTGGCCTTGGCGATGAACCATTTGGCGTCGCCGACGCATTCGGCCGCAATCAAAATGCGCTCGGCATTCATGCCGGAGAGGATGTAGCGAAAGCCCTTGCCTTCCTCGCCGATCAGATTCTCCGCCGGCACCTTCATGTCGGTGAAGAACACTTCCGTGGTGGCATGGTTCATCATGGTGCGGATCGGGCGGATCTCCAGACCATGGTTCTTGGCCTCGCGCATGTCGACGATGAACACCGAAAGCCCGTCGGTGCGCCTCTTGACCTGCTCCTTCGGCGTGGTGCGCGCCAGCAGGATCATCAGGTCGGAATGCTCGGCGCGGCTGGTCCAGATCTTCTGGCCGTTGACGATGTAACTGTCGTTGCCTTCTTTGCGCGCGAAGGTTTTCAGCGAGGTGGTGTCGGTGCCGCTGGTCGGCTCGGTGACGCCGAAGGCCTGCAGGCGCAATTCGCCGCTCGCGATTTTCGGCAGATACTTCGCCTTCTGCTCGGCATTGCCGTGCCGCAGCACCGTGCCCATCGTGTACATTTGGGCATGGCAGCCGCCGCCATTGCACCCCGCGCGCTGGATCTCTTCGAGGATCGCAGCCGCGGCGGAGAGCTTCAAGCCAGCGCCGCCATATTCCTCGGGGATCAGCACCGAGAGATAGCCGGCCTCGGTCAGCGCATCCACGAAGGCCTTGGGGTAAGCCATCTCGCGATCGAGCTTGCGCCAATATTCGCCGGGAAACTGCGCGCAGAGTTTTGCGACGGCTTCGCGGATGTCGGCGTAATCTTCGGTATGGTGTTCTTGACTCATGGCGTTTCCAATCAGTAACGGCAGTTAAGATAACGCCGGCCAATCCTCTGGCGTTGTGAAAACAACGCCAGCCCCCTATGCTCATTTGTTATAGCGTATGGAGTAGCCTTCCAGGATTGGCAAGCATGGATTTCCGTCAACTCAGGACCTTCAGTTGCGTGGCGGAGCTCGGCAGCCTGTCCAAGGCCTCCGACACGTTGCGTGTGGCGCAGCCGGCGCTGAGCCGCCAGATCAAGCTCCTGGAACACGAGCTGCGCACCGAGCTGTTCACGCGCAACGGCCGCGGCATGGTGCTGACCGACGCTGGCCGCCTGCTGCTGGCGCGCACCTCCGGCATCGTGCGGCAGATCGACCAGATCCGCGACGACATCCAGTCGGCCAAGGGCCCGCCGTCCGGCCAAGTCGTGCTCGGCCTGGTTCCGACCGTGAGCTGCGTGCTGTCGGCGCGTTTTGCGCGGCGCTGCGTCGAGAAATTTCCCGGCATCTCGCTGCGCATCGTCGAGAGCTACAGCGGCCATCTCGTCGAATGGCTGCACCGCGGCGAGATGGATCTTGCCATCCTCTATGGACGCTCGGCCGATCTGCATCTCAATGTGCAGAGCTTGGGGCGCGACAACATCGTCGCGGTCGGCCCGCGCGGCTGTGGTCTCGCGCGCAGGAAGAGCGTCGATATCGGCTGGCTGCTGCGACAACGCCTGGTGCTGCCCAGTCATTCCCACGGCCTCCGCGCCCTGATCGAGCACGCGGCCGCCCAGCGCAAGATCAAGCTCGACGTCCAGTTAGAAGCGGATTCGTTCCGCGTGCTGACGAGCCTGGTCGAGGAGGGCCTTGGTTTCGCGCTGCTGCCGCCCTCATCCGTCCACGGCGAGGTCGCGGACGGGCGGCTGGAGACCGCGCCCGTATCCAAGCCGATGACGCGCGAGCTCATTTTCGCTTCTCCGATCGATCGTCCGGCCTCGACGGCCTCGCTCGCCATCACCGCGCTTCTGCGCGAGGAAGTCGCCGCCTGCCGCAAGGAAGGGGTGTGGGACATCAGGCTCGCTTGATCTTCGCCTCGGGGCGACGGAGCGCACCGAACGCTGCCGCGCCAGCGGTTTAGGGCACAAGCCCGCAGCCGGCCCTTCGCATCTTGAGCGAGCTGTCATGCCGGAATTTTATAGCTGGCGGGCGTCAACGCGCTGCGGCTACGAGTGTGCAAAACCTCGTTATTGCGAGCGCAGCGAAGCAATCCAGGATTCCTCTGCGGTGACAGTCTGGATTGCTTCGTCGCAAGAGCTCCTCGCAATGACGGAGGATGGGGCGATCACCCCGGAATCCTCACCGGCAGCGACTCATACCCCTTGATGAAGCTCGAATAGATCCGCTTGGGCTCGCCGACCACCTCGATGCGGTCGAAGCGCTTCAGCATCTCCTCCCAGACGATGCGGAGTTGAAGCTCGGCAAGGCGCATGCCGACGCAGCGGTGGATGCCGAAGCCGAAGGAGAGGTGGGTGCGCGGCCGCGGGCGGTCGATGATGAAGTCGTTTGGCTTCTCGAACGTCTCCTCGTCGCGGTTGCCGGAGACGTACCACATCACGACGCGGTCACCCTTGCGGATCGGCTTGCCGCCGATCTCGGTGTCGGCAAGCGCGGTGCGCCGCATATGCGCCAGCGGAGTCTGCCAGCGGATCACCTCCGGCACCATGGAATCGATCAGCGCCGGATTGGCACGCAGCTTGTCGTACTGCTCGGGGTTCTCATTCAGCGCCAGCACCGAGCCGGTCATGGTGTTGCGCGTGGTGTCGTTGCCGCCGACGATGAGCAGGATGATGTTGCCCATGAGATTATCGGGATCCATGAACCGCGTGGCGTCGTTGTGCGCCATCAGCGACAACAGGTCATTGCGCGGCGCGGAATTGACGCGCTCGTTCCACAGCTTCGACATGTAGGCATAGCACTCGTCCATCTCGCGGCGGCGCTCCTCGGCGGAGGCGACGATGCCGCTCTTGGGCAGCGCGGTGGAGACGTCGGACCAGCGCGTCAGCTTGCGCCGCTCCTCCCAGGGGAAGTCGAACAGGGTCGCCAGCATCTGCGTCGTCAGCTCGATCGAGACGCGCTCGACGAAGTTGAAGGTCTCGTTGCGCGGCAGATTGTCCAGCACCGTCTGCGAGCGCTGCCGGATCAGTTTTGCCAGCTCGTCCAGGTGTTGAGGGGTGAACATCGGCGACACCGTCTTGCGCTGCGCCGAATGCCGGGGCTGGTCCATGGCGATGAAGCTCGGCCAGTCGTAGCCCTCCGGCACGTCGCGGATCGAGATGCCGCCGAGCGTCGAGTCCGAGGAGAAGATGCCGTGATTGGTGTCGACATGCATGATGTCGTTGTACTTCACCACCGACCAGTACGGCTCGATCGGCGCGTTGGTGCAGTAATGCACCGGCTCTTCCTTGCGCAGCCGCTCGAACCACGGCCACAGCGTGTCGTCCTGGAACAGCCGGGGCGCGCCGGGGTGGAATTGCGCCAGCGGCGTCGCATAGGCCTCCTCGCGCGCCCTGCGCATGCGTTCGGCCTTGTCCACTTTAACCGGCGCTTGGATGTTCATCGTCGTGGCTCCATTGTTTCTGCTCAACCTCTCCCGCTTGCGGGAGAGGTCGGCGCGCAGCGCCGGGTGAGGGTTCTATCCTATTGGGGATTGTCCCGTTGCGGAGACACCCTCTCCCCAACCCTCTCCCGCAAGCGGGAGAGGGGGCGCAGCTTCCTCGTGGATATCGTTCGGGCTCATCTGCTGCAGATTTATGCCGCGATTTTCACCGGGAGCTCTTCCAGACCCTTCACGAAACTCGAATAGACCCGCTTGGGTTCGCCGACCACATCAATATGGTCGAAGCGCTTGAGAATTTCTTCCCAAATAATCCTGAGCTGGAGTTCGGCTAGCCGCAAGCCCACGCAGCGGTGGATGCCGAAGCCGAAGGAGAGGTGGGTGCGCGGGCGGGCGCGATCGATGATGAAATCGTAGGGCTTTTCGATCGCCTCCTCGTCGCGGTTGCCAGAGACGTACCACATCACGACCTTGTCACCCTTCTTGATCTGCTTGCCGCGGAACTCGAAATCGGAGAGCGCCGTGCGCCGCATATGCGCGAGCGGCGTCTGCCAGCGGATCACCTCCGGCACGAAGCTGTCGAGTAGATCGGGGTTTTGGCGCAGCTTGCGGTACTGCTCCGGATGCTGGCTCAGCGCGAGAAGCGAGCCTGACATGGTGTTGCGGGTGGTGTCGTTGCCGCCGACGATCAAAAGGATGAGATTGCCGAGGAAGTTCTTCGCATCCATGTCGCGCGTAGCAGTGCCATGCGCCATCATCGACAACAGGTCGCTCTTCGGCGGCTGCGCGATGCGCTCCTTCCAGAGGCGGGAGAAATAGGCCGCGCATTCCGTCAGCTCGGCCTGCCGTTCGTCTTCGCTCGCAACGAGGCCGTCGGGACCGGGAATGGTGGTGGCGATGTCGGACCAGCGCGTCAGCTTGCGGCGGTCCTCCCAGGGGAAGTCGAACAGCACCGCCAGCATCTGCGTGGTGAGCTCGATCGAGACGCGGTCGACCCAGTCGAAAACCTCGCCATGCGGCAGGTTGTCCAGGCACTCGGCCGAGCGCTTGCGGATGTTCAGCGCGAGATTGTCCAGATGAGTGGGCGTGAACATCGGCGCCACGGTCTTGCGCTGCGCCGCATGCCGCGGCGGGTCCATCGAGATGAAGCTCTCGCGACGCAAGTCCGGATCGATGTCGCGGATGGTGATGCCGCCGAGCGAGGAGGCCGAGGAGAACACCGAATGATTGGTCTCGATCTCCATGATGTCGTTGTAGCGCGTCACCGACCAATACGGCCCGAACATCGAGTTCTTGCAGTAGTGCACCGGATCTTCCCGGCGCAGGCGGTCGAAATAGGGCCAGAACGTATCGGTCCTGAACAATTCAGGATCGCCCGGATCGAACTGCTCCAGCGGCAGCGACGTCGCGCGTGCGCGAAGTGCGTCGAGCTTGGCGGCGCTCTCGATGGTCCCATGCATGACCGCTCTCCCTGTGGTGAACCGCGCGTTCTCGTTGAATTCTGCGCTGCGGCATTTGATTTGCAATTACAGCCGGTTGTCTGCGTCGGGGCAAGGGAGAGTTTGCCACATCCAACCTTTGCGGGAGGTGCGTAGCCTGGATGGAGCGCAAGCGTAATCCGGGGTTCGGGCCGCCACGACCGCTGACCCGGATTGCGCTGCGCTCCATCCAGGCTACGGGACGACAGATTTGCGACGTGATCCCCCTCACGCCTCTAACGGCGGAATCGTGCAAGAAACCAACTGGAATCGGGGTAAATCGAACCCGGTCATCTTGGGGATCGACTAACCTCTGATCTATAGTTTGGCCGTAACAGATCCGCATCCCGAGGTTGCCGCCGTGAACGACATGCAATGGGCCCCTATCGGCTCCGAACCGGTCCCGCCGCCGCTGCCGCCCACGCGGGTCGATTTCATCGGCAACCGCTCCGAGTTCCGCAAGTTGGTCACCAGGGGTGCCATGCTCGAACTCGTCACCTTCGGCTTCTACCGGTTCTGGCTCGTCACCGACATTCGCCGTCATTTGTGGACGAACACCGCGGTGGACGGCGATGCCGCCGAATACACCGGACGGGCTAAGGAGCTCTTGGTCGGCTTCCTGTTCGCGCTCGCGATCTTGATGCCGATCTATCTCGCGTATTTTCTTGTCGGCATCGAATTCGAGCGCTGGCAGGGCTTCGCCTCGACACCACTCTTCATCGCCTTCTACGCCTTCGGCCAATTCGCGATTTTTCGCGCGCGGCGCTATCGCCTGACGCGTACGGTCTGGCGCGGCCTGCGGTTCTGGATGGACGGCTCGGGCTGGGCCTATTCGCTCCGCGCCATGCTGTGGGGCGTGCTGGTGTTCCTGACGCTCGGCCTGGCGCTGCCCTGGCGCGAGGCTGCACTCGAACGCTACAAGATGCAGCACACCCATTACGGCGATCTCACCGGCGATTTCGAAGGCGACGGCTGGACGTTCTTCAAGCGCGGCTGGTGGCTGTGGCTGCTCAGCCCGATCGCGGTGCTGATCTTCCCGCTCGCGCCGTTCTTCTATGCCGAGTTCAAGGCGCGCGAATGGCGCTGGTGGCTCGACGGCATCCGCATCGGCGACGTCAGCCTGTCCTCGCACCTGCCTCATGACGCCTTCTACGGCCTGTACTGGAAGGTGATCGGCTGGTGGATGCTGCTCACGACCGCCTTCGCGGCCTACATGGGCGGCGGCGCCTTTCTCGTCGTCACCCTGACCGGCGTTTCGGCCGAGGAGGTGTTCGGGGCTGGCAATGCTGCCAAGAGCATCCCGATGGTTGTGATGATGGTGATCGGCTATTTCGCGCTCGCCCTTGCCGCCAACATCGTCATGCGGATCTATCTTCAGCGCGATCTCTGGGCCAAGGTGCTGCAGACTGTCGAGGTGCACAACATCGTGGCCGCGGCGGATGTGCGCGGCAGCGGAAAGCTCGCCAGCGCGCTCGGTGAAGGCTTTGCCGATGGACTGGATGTTGCAGGATTTTGAGCTGTGAGTGAGTTGTCTGCCGAGGCCCCGGCGCAGTCCGTCAAGCCGACGATCTTCTTCGACGGCGTCTCGAGCCGCAGGCGTCAGGTGATGCTGTCGCTCGGGGATGTGCTCGAGATCGCCGAGGACGGCGAAGCGCCGGTTCGCTGGGCCTATGCCGATATCCGCCGTGCCGACGGCCCGGACGGGGTTTTGCGCCTGGCATCGACGTCAGCGCCGCCGCTCGCGCGGCTCGAGATCCGTGATGCCGCGCTTGCAGCGGATCTCACCGCGCGATGCTTGCGGCTCGACGAGCACCAGACCTCGCGCCGCGGCGTCGCAAAGATCGTGGGCTGGTCGGTGGCCGCCGCCGTCTCCATCGTCTGTGTCGTGCTGTTCGGCGTGCCGCTCGCCGCCGACCGGCTCGCGCCGCTGGTGCCGAAACCGATCGAGCGACGCATTGGCGATGCGTCCGAGGTCCAGGTCAAGACCATCTTCGGCCGCAGAGTGTGCGAGGACCCCGCGGGCAAGGCCGCATTCACAAAGCTCGTCAACCGCCTGCGCGATGCCGCCGGCCTCGATGACGATTCCACGACGGCGGGCGTGCTGCCGAGCCCGGTGCCGAACGCGTTCGCGCTGCCGGGCGGCAAGGTGTTCGTGCTGAAGGGCCTGCTCGACAAGGCTGAAAGCCCCGACGAGCTCGCAGGCATCCTCGCGCACGAGCTCGGTCATCTCAAGCATCACGACAACATGCGCGGCCTGATCTACAACGGCGGCACCTCGTTCCTGATCGGCCTGCTGTTCGGCGACGTCACCGGCTCCTCGGCGGTGATCTTCGCCTCGCGCAGTGTGGTCGAAGCGTCCTATTCGCGCGGGGCCGAGACCGGCGCTGACACTTTCGCCATCGAGATCATGCATGCGCTCGGCCGCTCGCCAAAACCCGCGGCCGAGCTGATGTTCCGCATCACCGGCAAGGAAGGCGGCTCTGGTCTGACAAATATCCTCGCCAGCCACCCGCTCACCGAAGACCGCCTCGCGCGCATGACCAGGGAAGATCGTCCCGCCAGCGGCCCGCCGCTGCTGACGAACAAGGAGTGGCAGTCGCTGAAGGGCATTTGCGGCGGCGGGAAGATCTAGCTCCGCTTATCTCGTCCCATAAGCGCGGTCGCCGGCGTCGCCGAGGCCTGGCAGAATGAAGCCGTTCTCGTCGAGGCCTTCGTCGACCGCGGCGGTCCAGATCGGTACGTCCGGATGCAGACCTCGCAGCCGCTCAAGTCCTTCCGGCGCGGCGATCAGGCAGGCGAGGCGGATATCCTTGGCGCCGCGCTCCTTCAGCCGGTCGATGGCGGCCACGGCCGTATTGGCGGTGGCGACCACCGACGTCACCACGATCGCCAGGCGCTCGCCGAGATCGGACGGCGATTTGAAGAAGTACTCGACCGCGGCAAAGCTATGCGGCTCGCGGTAGAGCCCGATATGGGCGACGCGCGCAGTCGGCACCAGGTCCATCATGCCGTCGACGAAGGTGGTGCCGGCGCGCAGCATCGGCACGAACACCAGCTTCTTGCCGGCGATCTTGGCCGAGTGCATCCGCGCCAGCGGCGTGTCGACCACGACGTCGGTGAGCGGCAAATCGCGCGTCACCTCGTAGCAGAGCAGCATGCCGATCTCCTTGATCAGCTCGCGAAACGACTTGGTCGAGATGGACTTGTCCCGCACCAGCGTCAGCTTGTGCTGCACCAGTGGGTGATCGACGATCGTGACGCCTTGCATGATGGGATGCTCCTGAGTTCACAAAGGCTGTGTGCGAGGCTCGTCAACCTCTCCCGCGTGCGGGAGAGGTCGGCGCAAAGCGCCGGGTGAGGGCTCTGTCCTCTTGGGGATTCTCGACCTGCGGAGACACCCTCTCCCCAGCCCTCCCCCGCAAGCGGGGGAGGGAGCGCACCTGCTTTGTGGCATGCATCGCGCCCGACTGCACCATGCTCAAAAAACCGTGCCGTCGCTGATCACCTTGAGCGGCGGCGAACCGTCGGGCCGGCGCGCAAAGGCGATGGCGCGGCCCGCAGCCCAGGTGCCGCCTTCCAGGATGCTGGCGAGCGGCAGCGTCTCTGGCGTACGGCCGAGCTTGGCGCGGATGCGCTCCGCCAGCCGATCGAGCAAGGCGACAGTGAGAGCGCGCCACTCCACGACGAGCAGCGAATCCACCGCATGCGCGCGCGCAGCGTCCGCTGCATCGCGCAGGCGCAGCACCTCATGATCGATGAACAGGCCGCCATTGCGGTATTCGGCCAGCCCCGTCAGGCCGTCGATGTCTGTCACATCGAAGCCTGCACGCTGGAGCGGCTCGATCAGCGAATAGCTCAGCCATTGCGAGAGCTTGTGCAGCGGCACGAGACCGGCGGTCGCGTCGTCCGCCTTGATGGCCGGGTGACGCCAGCAATCGCCGAGCGGAATGCCTGCGAGTTCCAGCCGCGACGGCCAAATCGCTCCGAGCTGGTTCAGCACGGCGGACAAGATGGCAGGTGCGGCAATGGCGCCGCCATTCGCTTGCGCCGCGATGTGATCGAACAGGCCGCCAGGCCGCGGCGTATCGCGCAGGCCGAAAACCTCAGCCTGTTCCGCCACCAGCTTGCCGAGACGCCGCAGCAAATCGGTGCGTCCGTCGAGACCGAGCAGCGGATTGGCGTCGGTTACCTGAAAAGCGGATGTGAGAGAGGTGAGGGGTAGTTGCGCAAGCACTTCCGCATCGGCCCTGAACGGCGTGCCGGCATCGCGCGAGAAGAGGCCGCCAGCGAACATGTCGAGGCTTGCGATCGCGAGCCCTTCGGACCGGCCGATGCTTTCTCCTGTCACCGCGTCGCGATATCGCCACATCGCACCCGCGCCGGCATCGAGCAGCACGCTGATGATGGCAAGATCGAACTCCGCGCGCGCCCGCGCCGCGCGATCGGACCAGGACGTCGCGTCCGCAAGCTCCGCCCAGCGATCGACGCCGCCAGGTACAAAATGCCGCCAGCGCGCATGGAAGGGAACGTCCAGCGTCGGATAGGCCTTTCGCGTCACCGCCAGCACCGCCTCCGCAACGCCGTCCATGCGGTCGAGATCGATCGTGAAATGGCTCAGCCCGCCGGCCAGGCCGAGCTCGAGCATCTGCGCGGCCCGCGCGCGAACCGCCGCTGCGGTGAGCAGCACGCGCGCCTCTCGTTCCAAAGCGTCCGCCATCGCGCGATCAGTACTTTTCCAGCGAACGCCCGACCACGTCGTTGACGTCCTTTTCCGGCGCGATGTCGGTCGAGTAATAGCCGGCGGCCTTCTTCGCGGCGATCTCGACATAGGCGTCGGCGGGAATCAGCTCCGGCGGGATCGGCACACGCTCGACGATGTCGATGCCCTGCGAGGTCAGCGCGTCGTATTTCATGTCGCTCATCGACAGGAAGCGGTCGATGCGCGTCAAGCCGAGCCAGTGGATGGTATCCGGCATCAATTGCTGGAAGCGCGCGTCCTGGACGCCGGCGACGCATTCGGTGCGCTCGAAATAGGCTGCGGCCGCGTCGCCATCCTCCTGGCGCTTGCGCGCATTGTAGACCAGGAATTTTGTGACCTCGCCGAGCGCGCGGCCTTCCTTGCGGTTGTAGACGACGAGCCCGAGCCCGCCCTCCTGCGCGCCGCGCGCGGATTCCTCGATGCCGTGGATCAGATAGGGCCGGCAGGTGCAGATGTCGGAGCCGAACACGTCGGAGCCGTTGCACTCGTCATGGACGCGGCAGGTGATCTTGGTGCGATGGTCCGGCAGCTTGCTGACGTCGCCGAACATGTAGACGGTGGTGCCGCCGATCGGCGGCAGGAACACCTTCATGTCCGGTCGCGTCACCAGCTCGGGGAACATGCCGGCGGTCTGCTCGAACAGCGTGCGGCGCAGCTCGGTCTCGCTGGTGCCGAAGCGCTGCGCAAGGCCGGGCAGGTGCCAGACCGGATCGATCGCGATCTTGACGACCGACACGCTGCCATTGGCGTGCACGACCTCGCCGTCGGCGCGCAGCCGCTTTGCGGCCAGCGCCTCGCGGATTTCCGGCAGGTCCAGCCGCGCTCGCGTCACCGCGATGCTCGGCCTGATGTCGGCGCCTTCGGCGATCTCCTGGCGAAAATTCTCGGCGACGAGATGCCCCCAGGGATCGAGCGCGACGATTTTCGTGGGATCACTCCATTGCGGGAACGGGCCGATGGTCGCGGCCGGAAACGTGTTGGTGAGGTCAGGACGCCTGATCGGGTCGAGCGCGCCGGCGGACACCGCGAGCGCCCGGTACATCGCGTAGGATCCGCCATGGCTGCCGATCACGTTGCGATCCCCAGCGCGCGACACTGTGCCGATGATCGGCCCTCGTGCGCGCGGGTCGGCGGCGCCCCAATGGATCGGAAAGGCGGCCTTCCGGCCTGGCTCCGGATGGGAGGTCAGGCGGATGTGGTCGGTACGGTTCGCGCGGCTCATGTCCAGGCTCCCAAAAAGCCAACGGCCCGCCGTTCGGACGGGCCTGGCTCGGTCGCGTTGCCAGTCGAGGACACCGGCGACGCGAGCTCAATCCAACATATTGTAGCGGCCGGCGACGACAGACAAGTTAATCGTGCCGGGCGGGCAGGGCCCTTTGTTGCCAAATTCCCGTCGGTCACCGCGCCGGCAGGATCTCCCTTTAACACCGAGCGCGTTGGCCGACCTCGCCGCTCTGCCTCGGCGGCCAGTTTAAGAGATTGAAATATTTCCATTTTTCATGTTTTCAAGGGGGCTGCGTCGTTTCGTGCGACAGGCGTCAGGTTCTCGACAAAACGTGACATCAACCCGATCGTACGAATCGCCTTGTCCAGGAGACTGCCATGCCCGCCGCCAGCTATATCGACCCCCGCAACGGACAGCTTTATCCGTTGGATCAGCCGCGCTGGTGCTCGGACGAGCGCGCGCCGCTGCTGGTGACGCCGGGCGCCGGTATCTCGCGCGAGGACATCGATGGCCGCACACGATCGCTCTGGCGCTACCGGGCGGCGCTGCCGGTCGAGATCGCAAAGCCGATCACGCTCGGCGAGGGCTGCACGCCATTGGTCCAGCAGGAGTGGGGCGAGCTGCGGCCGTTGTTCAAGCTCGAATGGTTCAATCCGACTGGCAGCTTCAAGGACCGGGGCTCTTCCGTGATGCTGTCCTTCCTGCGCCAGATCGGCGTCAATGCGGTGCTGGAGGACTCCTCCGGCAATGGTGGCTCGTCCATGGCCGGGCTCGGTGCCGCCGGCGGCATGCGGGTGAAGATCCTCGCGCCAGCCTCGACCTCGCCGGCCAAGATCGCGCAGGTCCGCGCCTATGGCGCCGCGGTGCAACTCGTCGAGGGGCCGCGCGAGGAGTCGGAAGCCGAGGCCATTCGCCAGTCGCATCAGACTTTTTACGCCAGCCACAATTGGCAGCCGTTCTTCCTCGAAGGCACCAAGTCGCTCGCCTATGAGATCTGGGAAGACCTCGGCTTCCGCGCGCCCGACAACGTCATCGTCCCGGTCGGCGCGGGCAGCAGCCTGCTCGGTTGCGCCTTCGGCTTCCGCGAGCTGCTGGGGGCCGGCCAGATCGCAAGACTGCCGCGCCTGTTCGCGGCGCAGCCGCTCAATTGCTCGCCGATCGATGCAAGCTTCCAGGCCGGTGTCGATACGCCTGTCGCGCGCGAGGTGCACAAAACCATCGCCGAAGGCACCGCCATCAAGAATCCGTTGCGGCTGCGCGAAATCATCGGCGCCTTGCGCGAGAGCGGCGGCGGCACCGTCGCGCTCAGCGAGGATGAGATCGTCGCCGCCCTGCGGCGTCTCGCGCGGCAAGGCCTGTTCGCCGAGCCGACCAGCGCCAGCGCAGCCGCCGCGCTGGACAAACTCGCAGCCGCTGGTGCGGTCAAGGCAAACGAAACCACGGTCGCCGTCCTCACCGGCACCGGCCTCAAGGCCGCAACCACCGTTGCCGATCTCGTGCAGTAGGGCCCGCTTGTTGCCCCGTCATTGCGAGCGCAGCGAAGCAATCCAGACTATCACCGCGGAACGATTCTGGATTGCTTCGCTGCGCTCGCAATGACGAAGGCGGAAGCAACGAGCGCAATCATATGACCGTCATCACAGGATGACGGATCACCTACTCCTTCAGATCATTCACCCGCTTCACCCAGGCGCGCACATCTTTGAGCACGGCGGGCAGCACCGCCTTGACCTCCGCCACCGTCATGCCCGCCTTGATGCGGGGATCGTAGAGCAGATTGAGGATGTACTGGTCGTAGACGTCGAAATAGCCCATCGAGACATTGTCGTTGAACATGGTCCAGGGCACGCTGGTGGTATCGTTGATCGGCCCGAGCGATTGCAAGAGCTCCTCATAGGCGCAGTCGAGGAAGACGAAATCGCCGTTGTCGACGGTGAGGATGACGTCCGAATGCTCGATCTCGAAATTGTCGTTCTTGCGGAAGCCGGACAGGCATTGCGGATCGAGCGAGGTGCGGATCTCGCGCGCCTTCTCGGCGCCGTAAAAGCTGGTGAGGGTGCGGTAGAGATCGCGGTCGCGCACGAGCTTGACCCGCACATTCGCCGCCTCGCTGGTCGTGGTCATGGCGATGTCGAGATGCTGCACGCGCGTGGCGATGTCGTTCACGACCTTCGCAAGCTGCGTCTTGCGATCGGCGCGGTCGCTCTCGGCGTACACGCGCACCGGTCCGTCGAACTTGCGGATGCGGTCGACGCGACCGGCGAGATGGTACTCGGCGCCGAACGCCGTCTTCAGGAATCCCTCGACGATCTCGCCGTCGGTGAAGCTCTTCTTCTCGGAGCGCTGGCGCGAGACGATGGCGGGCAGTTCACCCGCTCGGGCCGTGGTAGCGGTGTCAGGCACCAATGTGAGCGTGGCGAGCGCCAAGAGGGCGATGCGGAAGGCCGGCGCGGTCAGGTTCAATGCGCTCATTGTCGTGCGACGCTGCCGCATTCGCGTCGCGCGCACAAGCCCGCAAATTCACGCGCCTCGCGGGTTCCCGCCACTCGTCTGCAGCCAAAGAGTACGGACTTCGCAATGCCGAGCTCGGGCCGCGGGCTCAACCTCTCCCGCAGGCGGGAGAGGTCGGCGCGCCCGGGCGATGCGAAGCATCGTCCCGCGCGCCGGGTGAGGGCTCTCTCCTCATTGGGAGTCTCAGTGCGGATACACCCTCTCCCCAACCCTCTCCCGCGGGCGGGAGAGGGAGCGCAGCACCGGTGTGGCTCTAATTGTTCAGCACCACCACGGTGGTGCCGACCGCGACGCGGCTGTAGAGGTCGGTGACATCCTCATTGGTCATGCGGAAGCAGCCCGAGGACACCGCCTGGCCGATCGTCTCCGGCTCGTTGGAACCGTGGATGCGATAGAGGGTCGAGCCCAGATACATCGCGCGGGCGCCGAGCGGATTGTCGAGGCCGCCCTTCATGTGACGCGGCAGGTCGGGCCGGCGGGCCAGCATCTGCGACGGCGGCGTCCAGGCCGGCCATTCCTTCTTGGCGGTGATCTTGTGCACCCCGCCCCAGCGGAAGCCATCGCGGCCGACGCCGATGCCGTAGCGCAGCGCCTGGCCGTTCTGGAGCACCAGATACAGCCGCCGCTCGCCGGTGTTCACCACGATCGTGCCGGGCGCGTAATTGCCGTTATAGATGACGGTGGTGCGGGGGACGGGATTTGCGCCGGAACGGAAGAAGTTCGGGCCGCCACCCATGATGTCGCGCGTGTCGAACTCTTCGGCGAGCACGCCGCCCGCCATGGCCGACAGCAGTGCGATGGCGGCGATCGGCGCGGCAAAAAACCGGATCATTGTCTCCCCCAGCAAAAAATCGATTCAATGACAGCCACAGGCCATATTTGCGGGCTTTCCGCAAGCCACGGCCCCGTGAGGAACACCATGCTTAACGATTGGCGTTACCAAATCGGCAACCACGCCAATTTGCCGAAAAGAATTAGCCAAGCCGGCGCATCGTCACGCGGGGCAGGGCAGCGATGGCGGCTATTGCTTTGACGGCACGCGCGAACAATGATTGATCGAACCGATATCTGGACAATGCCGGTCGTGGGAGCCTTGGAATGAACGGTGCGGAAAGCCTGGTGCGGACAATGGTCAAGGGCGGGGTGGACGTCTGCTTCACCAACCCCGGCACTTCCGAGATGCATTTTGTCGCAGCGCTCGATCGCGTGCCGGGCATGCGTTGCGTGCTCGGCCTGTTCGAAGGCGTGGTGACGGGCGCCGCCGACGGCTATTTCCGCATGAAGGGCACGCCGGCCTCGACGCTGCTGCATCTCGGCCCCGGTCTCGCCAACGGCCTCGCCAATCTGCACAACGCCAGGAAGGCGAATTCCGGCATCGTCAACATCGTCGGCCAGCACGCGGTCTACCACATCGGCTACAACGCGCCGCTAACCTCCGACATCGAGGGCCTGGCCCGGCCGATGTCGTCCTGGGTCCGCACCTCGCCGGATTCCAAATCGGTCGCTGCCGACGGCGCCGCGGCGATTGCCGCCGCCAAAAGCGCACCGCCGCAGATCGCGACCCTGATCCTGCCCGCCGACACCGCCTGGAATGAGGCTGACGGCGTCGCCGAGGTTCCGGCTGAGCAGCAGCGGGCGAGCTATTCGCCGCAGGCCGTCGAGCAGGCCGCAAAAATCCTGCATCGCGACGGCGAGGGTACGCTGCTGCTGATGACCGGCAGCGCGCTAAGCGCGCAGGGCCTGGCGCTGGCCGAACGGATCGCCGGCAAGACCGGCTGCACGGTGATGGGCCCGACCTTCCGCCCGAAGATGGCGCGGGGCCGCGGCCGTTTCTCGATCGACCGCATCCATTACGTCATCGAGAACGCGCTGCCGATGCTGGCAAAATTCCGTCACATCGTGCTGGTCGAGTCCGACGATCCCGTGGCGTTCTTCGCCTATCCGAACAAGCCGAGCATGCTCAAGCCTCAGGGCTGCGAGGTCCATCGCATGACCTCCTGGGGCGAGAACTCAGTCGCGGCGCTGGAAGCGCTTGCCGGCGCCGTGAAGGCCAGCGCCAAGGACGTCAAGCCGCAGGCGTTGCAGGAACTGGTCAAGCCGACCGGCGCACTCACCTTCGCCTCGATCGCGCAGGCGATCGCCTGTGCGATCCCCGAGAATGCGATCATGGTCGACGAATCCCTCACCACCGGCCGCGGCTTCTTCCCACCGACGGCGGCGGCGGCTCCGCACGACTGGCTCCAGAATATGGGCGGCTCGATCGGCTTCTCGACGCCGCTGTCGATCGGCGCGGCGATCGCCTGTCCGGATCGCAAGGTGATCACCATGGTCGGCGACGGCAGCGCGATGTACACGATCCAGTCGCTGTGGACGCAGGCGCGCGAGAACCTCAACATCGTTACCATCGTGTTCGCCAACCGCATCTACCAGATCCTGCGCGGCGAGTTCGACAATGTCGGCGCCGGCGAGCCCGGCCAGCGCGCCAACGACATGCTGCGGCTTGATCGCCCGACGCTGGATTTCGTCGCGCTGGCGAAGGGCATGGGCGTGCCCGGCCGCGCCGTCACCAATGCCGACGAGTTCAACAAGGCGCTGGCGGAAGCCGTCGCCGAGCCCGGCCCGCGCCTGATCGAAGTTCAGATGTAAGGCATCAACAGACGGAGCGCCGTGAGCCCGGAGGCACGATGCAGACCGAGCTGAACAAGGTGATCGCGGCGCTCCGGGACTTCTACGCGCAGGAAGCATTCCTGTTCGAGAAGGACGTCGGTGAGCGCGCAATCACGCACCGCTTCGCCGTGCACCTGGAGAAGCAGTTCTCCGGCTGGTCGGTGGACTGCAATTACGATCGGCTCGGCGAGCGCACGCTGCATCTGCCACACGGCACGATCATCTCGACCGACGACCATCTCGGCAAATCGATCTATCCTGATGTCGCCGTGCACCAGCGCGAGATCCCGAACAATCTGCTCACTGTCGAGATCCGCAAGGCGAGCAATCATACGCCGCTCGAGCACGACCAGCACAAGCTTAGGGCGCTGACCGACGTGCATGTCTGGTTTCCCTATTGGATCGGTTTGTTGTTGGTGCTGGACCGGCAGCACGTGACGATGTCGGAGGTTTACGTCAGCGGCCTCGTCGACGAGGCGCTGTCGCGCTGGTTCGCGACGCGGCTTCAGGAGACCGGCCTCGGAATTCGCGCATAGAGCAGCGCGACGTGCGCGGTGACGCACGCCGCCAGCTCGTCGGTAACAGCTCGTCAGTAATGGTACGGCTGCGAGTACGCGTAGCGCGGGTTGATGCCGCAATAGGCCGACGTGCCGGAGGCGGTGGCGGCACATTGCTGATAGCTCGCGAACTGGCAATTGCCGGGATAGCCCCACTGGCGGCCTTGCAGGCAGTATCTGTCGTTTGCGGCCTGCGCCGGCGCCGCTGACAATGACGCTGCGATCAGGGTTGCGAACGATGCAAGCGTGAGGATGGTGCGACGCATTTCAAATCTCCTTCGAGGGTGGTGGAACGGCCTTGCCTTGGCGTTCCCGTGGCCTGTCTGACGCACGGTCATGCTGTGTTGGTGTCCGCGACGCGGGATGCGTTCGAGGTGAGATACATCGTGACGCAGCCGGCGCCGGACAATGTGATCTCCACCACAGTTCGCGCACAGGTTCCCGACCTATTCTCAACGACCTTGCACGCCTCGATCCCGTGGGACTAGGCTTGCCTCATTCGGATCAGGCATTTTGGAGGTTCTGATGCAGAAGTCATATTTGCTGGCAGCGACGGCAGCGCTGGTGCTCACGATGCAAACGCCGCTCGCGCTGGCGCAGAGCGCGCCGGCCGCCGGTGGAGCCGCTGCACCGGCCGCGACAACCGCTGCGCCGGCCGCGACGACGGCACCGGCTGCGACCACCGACACCTCCAGCCAGCCGACCGATTCCAAGAAGAGCGCATCGAAGAAGCCGGCGAAGAAGAAGATGACGCGGCAGCAGGAGATCGATCATTCGATCGACACCGGCACCGTTCCCGCGCGCTACCGCAGTTCAGTGCCCAAGCAGTACCAGCAATACATTCCGTTCGATAAGCGGTAGCGGATCGCATGGCGGCGCGACCGGATCAGCGGCTGCGTCGCCGTTGCCCATTGCAGGATGGCCTTCGCCATGGGATCCAACCACATACATTGTGGCGCGCGGTGATAGATTAGGCTTAAGTCCGGGGGAAGGAATGAGTGACGACGGGAAGGATGCTGGCCTTGTGGCCATGATCAGCAGCATCCTTGGAGGCAACAAGCGCGCGGACGTCGTGACGCCGCCCCTCACCGAGGCTCCTCCGACAGCGCCGACGAACGGGTTCGAGGCGGTCGAGCCCTCCAGCACCGATGCGGAGCCGGCGGAGTCTGAGCCGGCCCCCGAAGCCGTACCAGCCGAGACCAAGCCGGTCGCGCCACCTCCGAAAATCGCCACCACACGAGACGGCAAGAAATTGCTGCCTGCGGAAGCGATTGCCGATCTCGTGCTTGGTGAATTGCGCAAGCTGGAGAATTTTCCGGCGACCGGCGTCTCGGTCACGGTCTATGGCTACCGGCACTGGAACGCCATGATCACCTTCGCGCCGTTCTCGACCACGTTCCGGAACGCGACCCGGTTCCGCCAGGCCCTGCCGGATCTCGTCTTCAAGCTGCGCCGCTTCGTCGAACTTGAGATATAGTCAGGGCAATCGGCGGGCGGCGCGAGCGTCGCGCCATTAGCCAAAACAAGTTCGACAGGATTTTGAAATTGAGCGTCGCCTTTACCAAGGAAGAGAGCGCCGAAACCGCGTCCGAGACGCTGTTGCCGGATCGCCCGATCTCGCCGCATCCAAACCTCGTGACGGAAAAAGGCTTGCAGGCGTTGCAGACGCAGCTTGCCGAGGCGCGCGCGGCCTATGAAGCCGCGCAAGCGATCGAGGACGTCAACGAGAAGCGCCGACAATCGGCGGTGCCCTTGCGCGATGCCCGCTATCTGACGGAACGGCTGCGCACGGCGCAGGTCGCTCCCGATCCGACCTCGACCGACACAGTCGCCTTCGGCAGCACGGTGACCTTCAGCCGCGCCGATGGCCGCGTGCAGACCTATCGTATCGTCGGTGAGGACGAAGCCGATCCGAAGGCCGGTTCGATCTCCTTCGTCTCGCCGGTCGCGCGATCGTTGATTGGGAAAGCGGTCGGCGACGTCGTCGGTTCGGGCAACCAGGAGATCGAGATCCTGTCGATCGCGTAGCGAGCGCAATGTTTGTTGGGCTACGGCCTAGACCTGTGGGAGTTCAACGCCCGTCAGCTTGCCCAATTTTGCGATGAGGTCCTCCTGAAATCCCGGGTCCGTCGCCTCATCGGCTGGCTCCTCCTGCCGCAGGTGATGCCAGTAGCGCCCGCTGACCAGGGCCGCGGAATCCTCGCTCACCGCCAGCCAGGTCTGAGTCCGTTGTCCGGTGTCGAGATCGACCGGGGCGCTCGCGCCACCCATCTTCGTGCGCACCCATCCGGGATCGACGGCGTTGCTGAGGACGTTCGGCCAGCGCCGCGCCAGCGCGAACGCCAGGGCGACCACGTGCAGCTTGCTCTCGGCGTAGGCCTTTGCCGAATCCCAGGCACGGCTGTTCCAGTCGAGGTCATCCAGCGATCCCTCTCCGCCGCGGTGCAGCCCGCTGCTGAGATAGATCAAGCGGCGGGGCCGCTCGATCAGTGCCGTCAGCATGTACGGCGCGAGAGTGTTGATCGCCAGCGTGCTGGCATGGCCTTCCGGAGTCGAGCCGCGGCTCCGCTGGGTGTAGACACCGGCGTTGTGGATGATCGCATCCATGCGGCCGATCGCATTGACCTGGTCCGCGATGCTCTTCGTCTCAGCGGCACTTCTGAGATCACCGACCACCATTCCGGCGCCACGCGGCGTGAGCTCGCCAAGCGCCGCGGCACGATCGACCGATCGCGCATGCAGCACCACGCGGTGGCCTTGATCAAGCAGGGATTGTGCCGCCGCCCGGCCGAGGCCGTCCGTGCTGCCCGTGATGAATACGATCGCCATGCGCTGTTTCTCCGGATTTCTGGATGTACTCTACAGCGCCCGCGCATCACTTCCGATATTGCTCGTCGCTCACCTTCTCCAGCCAATCCACGTTCTTGCCGCCGGAGGACTCCTGGATTGCGATGTGTGTCATCGCCGTCGTCGGAGAAGCGCCGTGCCAGTGCTTCAGTCCGGGCGGGAACCAGACGACGTCGCCGGGGCGGACTTCCTCGATCGGGCCGCCCTCGCGCTGAACCCAGCCGAGCCCGGCCGTGATGATCAGCGTCTGCCCGAGTGGATGCGTGTGCCAGGCGGTGCGGGCACCGGGCTCGAACGTGACTTGGCCGGCCCCAGTGCGAGCCGGATCCTGCGCCTGAAACAGCGGATCGATGCGGACGCTCCCACTGAACCAGTCTTGGGAGCCCTTCTGCGAGGGCCGAGACCCGTTTCTCTTGATGTCGATTTCCATTTGAGCCTCCTTCTGTGCTTCGGACGCGCGCGCCTGCACCCGCTGAATTCCGAGAGTGGCGGCGGCGCTGCCGGCGATGAGTACGCCCCGTCGCGTGATCACGGTGTGTCTCCGGTCAGCGCGGACGCTTTTCGATGACGTCCTTGATCACTGGCGCTGCGGAGAATGCGTTGGGCCAGCCGGCGTAGAAGGCGAGATGGCCGAGCACTTCGCCGGCTTCCTCCTGCGTCAACCCATTGTCCATCGCGCGGTTCAGGTGATAGGTGATCTGCGCGACCTGGCCGGTTGCGATGAGAGCGCTCACGGTGACTAGGCTGCGGTCGCGCGGCGCCAGCGCCGGCCTGAGCCAGAGATCCCGGAACAGCACGTCCGTCGTGTACTGGACCAGGCTTGGCGTGATTTGCCCGAACTGCTCTGCAACCCGCGTCGCCCGCTGCTTCTCCGCGGTCTCATCGAGCGGCAGCTGCGGTCCCGAGGCCGGCGGCAGCTGATCGTCCCCGATGTTGCGGCTCCTGAGCACCTGCCTCGCCGCGGGGATCGCATCCATCGCGTTCGCCCAGCCGGTGTAGAAGGCCAGGTGCGTGATGATCTCCGATATCTCCGACGGTTTCACGCCATTATCGAGCGCGAGTGCCAAATAGGAGGGCAGCTCGACGGTTTGATCGCGCGCGATCAGCGCGGCGACGGTGACGATGCTGCGATCCCGCCGCGACAGCCCCGGTCGCTTCCAGAGATCGCCGAGGACGAATTTTTGCGCATAGCCTTCGAGGGCGGGAGCGACGGCGCGGACGTCTTCCGGCTTTGGCATTGGATTTACTCCTGCGATGGACGTCTGTCCGGCGGCCGCGCCGGCGAACAGACACAATGAAAGCAAGGTCGCGAGCATCCTCATGACGGGGTTCCTTCCAAGCTTGTCGGGTGCGCCATCAGCCACAGCGCCACCAGGGCGGCAGAGAGCACGGTCACGGCGCTGACGAGAAAGACGACGTTCAGTCGCGCGCCGGTCGCGATCAATCCGAGTGCCGGGCTCGCGAGCCCTTGCGCGAGATCCAGGAACGCCGTGTAGGCGCCCATGGCGAGCCCGCGGCTCTGCATGGGCACGCTGCGCACGGCTTCGACGCCGAAGCCCGGATAGACCAGCGAGAAGCCGAAGCCGGTGAGTGCGGCGCCGGCGAGCGCCATCTCGGGCCGGACCGCAAGCCAGATCAGCGCCTGGCCGGCAGCTTCGATTCCCGCACAGACCAGCGCGACCTTTGCCCCGCCGAGCACGTCGGCTACATGACTGAAGAACACCCGGGCCAGGATGAAGGCGATGGCGTAAGCGGAATAGGCCAGCCATCCGTTGGCCCATCCGCGGTTCGCAAACAACAACGCGGCGAATGTGGTGACAGCGCCGAAGCCGACGCTGCCGAGTGCCGAGCCCAAGCCCGGGAGCCAGACGGCACCGAACACCTCGGCGAAGGAGGTGCGGGTCTGCTGGTGGAGGGGAGGGACCGCGGGGAGCCGGACGACGAGCAGGAGCGTCAGTAATGGCGCGACGACGGTGGCGGTCGCGATCGCAGCGAAACCGTAGGCAGCGTAGAGCACAGATCCCGCGGGCGCGCCGATCGCGAAAGCCGCGAACATCGCCGAGCCGACCCAAGCGATGACCTTGCCGGTGCTGCCGGCGTCGGCGAGCGCAAGTCCCCAGCTCACCGCAGCGGTGATGATGAAACTCTCGGCCGCGCCGAGCAGTCCACGGCCGAGCAGCAGTATAGAGACTGACGCCAGCGGGGTGTTGGCGAAGCCGAGAGAGAGCAGATAAAGCAGTCCGGAGGCCGCGGCAGCGAGCAGGCCGACGATCACGCCGCGCTTCGCTCCGCTTCGATCCGAGAAGTGGCCAGCCCACGGCCGCGAGATCAGCGAAGCGGCGAACTGGCTGCCGGCGACCAGGCCGACCACGAAGGTACCCAGGCCCAGCCCATCGTGGACGTGAAGGGGAAGAATTGGCATCGCGACGCCGATGACCAAGAAGGCAACGAACACCACCGCCATGATCGGCATCAGGTTGGCGACGCCGCGCGGCGCAGCGGCCTCTCGAATGGTTGTTACCGACATGCGAGCTCAGAGCTCCTGCTGCGTCGGCGCAGGCGATCGGCGGCTTCCGGGGCGCTGACGCCGTTCGGGAGCTCGATTGCTTCTGTCATAGGTCCTTGCCTTCGTTCTGGAGCGTCCGATCGCTAGTCCGAACCTAAGACTTCCGTGCTCGTCCGATTAGGTGATAGATTTCGAATGCGGTCATTAGCCGGGCTTATGAATGAACAGAGAGGATGCCAGCGATCTCCTCGCCTTCCTCGCAGTCGCGAGGGAGCGCAGCTTCACGCGCGCTGCGGCAAAGCTCGGCATGACGCAATCCGCGCTCAGTCAGATCATCCGGAATCTGGAGGAGCGGCTCGGCGTGCGATTGTTGAACCGGACGACGCGGAGCGTCACGCCGACCCAGGCCGGAGAGCGGCTGTTCCTCAGCGTCGGCCCGAAGTTCACCGAGATGGATGCCGATCTTGCTGCGCTCAGCGAATTGCGCGAGAAGCCTGCCGGAACCATCCGGCTGACGGCGACAGAGTTTGCCGCCGCCGAGATCCTGCTGCCGGCGCTCCGGAAGATCCTGCCCAAGTACCCGGACATCCATGTCGAGGTGATCATCGACTACGGGCTCACCAACATCGTGGCGCAGCAGGTTGATGCGGGCATCCGCCCCGGCGAGCTCGTCGCCAAGGACATGATCGCCGTGCGCGTCAGCCCCGACCTGCGGATGGCGGTCGTCGGGTCGCCCTCATACTTCGCCGAACGCAAGCGACCGAAGACGCCGCAGGACCTGACTCACCACAATTGCCTCAACCTCCGCCTGCCGACGCACGGCGGCAGCCTCTACGCCTGGGAATTCGAAAAGAACGGGCGGGAGCTCAATGTGCGGGTGGAGGGCCAGCTCGTGTTCAACAGCGCGGGCCTTCTGCTGGACGGAGCGTTGAAGGGGCTCGGCCTTGCCTACCTCACCGAGGGACATGTGCAGCCGTACCTGTCCCAGGGCCGCCTGGTCCGCGTGCTCTCGGATTGGTGCCCGCCGTTCTCGGGATATCATCTCTACTATCCCAGTCGGCGCCAGCCTTCGCCGGCCTTCTCGCTGCTCGTGGAAGCGCTCCAATATCGGGTAAGTAAAAGGGCATGACCACGGGACTTTATGTCCGAAGGATGCCGCTTTGCGCCAGAGCTTCCCTCCACTTCGGTAGTTGCATCGGTGACGGTGCGGTCATCGTTGCACGCCGGTTGCTGGGACCTTGCGGGCGTCGCACTTAGCGCAGCACTTAGGTCCAGCCGCTCGTCAAGGCCTGCCACCATGCCGCACGAAGGAAGTCGACGGCAGCGGCAGTTCGTGGAACCCGCCGGTTCGGTCGATCGCGGGGGCGAATTGACGCGTAGTCGATTGAAAATCAACTAGCGATAAGTCTGGTCGGAAGCACCTGACAGTGGAATAATTCCCAACGGTTTCTTGATCAGATTTTGACGTCGGCCCCGAACCGGCTGGCGACGTGGATTTTCATGATGGCCGCGCTTCCTCAGGACGTGGTGGCGGATTTGCAGCAAGAGAACGCGCGGCTGCTGGCCGAATTGCGCGCCGCACAAGATCGCGAGAGCGCCACCGCGGACATTCTCAAGATCATTGCCAGTTCGCCGTCGGAGGTGAAGCCGGTATTCGATGCAATCGCAAGGCGGGCCAATGCCTTGCTCGGCGGCTTTTCGACGACCGTATTCCGTTTCATCGACGGTATGGCCCACCTGGCAGCATTCACGCCGACGAATCCTGCCGCCGATGCGGCTTTGCAGAACATGTTTCCGAGGCCGATTGCCGATTTTGAGAGTTTCGCAAGAACTCAGGCGGGTAAGGTGGTACCGACCCCCGACACTGAAGCGCTGACGACCGAAATCAAATTAATCGCGCGCGCCCGCGGCTTTCGCAGCATGCTGTTCGTTCCGCTCACGACCGGCGGCGTGGTGATCGGCATGATCAGCGTCACGCGAGTCGAGCCTGGCACCTTCGCTCCACATCATGTGCAGCTTCTGCAGACCTTCGCCGATCAGGCCGTGATCGCGATTGAGAATGTCCGGCTATTCGATGAGGTCCAGGCGAAGACGCGCGATCTCGCCGAATCGCTTCAGCAGCAAACCGCGACTGCCGATGTGCTGAAGGTGATCAGCCGCTCCACCTTCGACCTGCAAACCGTGCTCAACACGCTGGTCGATTCGGCGGCACGGCTGTGCGAAGCGGAGATGGCCTTCATCATGCGCCGCGAAGGTGATGAATATCACGCCGGAGCAGCGGTCGGGTTTTCCGAGGAATACAGCGAGTTTCTGCAAGCTCACCCCATTATCCCCGGACGGAGCACGGTCACAGGTCGGGCCGTACTCGAGCGCCGTCCGGTGCAGGTCCTCGACGTCGCTGCCGATCCCGAATACGGCCTGCGCGAGTCGACTACCATGGCTGGTCAGCGCACGGCGCTCGGTGTTCCCCTCATGCGCGAGAATGAGCCGATCGGCGCGATCGTGATCGCTCGCAAGCGCGTGCAGCCTTTCACGGAAAAGCAGATTGAGCTGGTCGCCACGTTTGCCGACCAGGCCGTGATCGCCATCGAGAACGTACGGCTCTTCGAACAATTGCAAAGCAGGACGCGAGATCTGTCCGAGGCGCTGACGTACCAGACCGGCAGCGCCAATATCCTGAGGGTTATCGCTTCCTCGCCGACTGAAGTCGGTCCGGCGCTCGAAGCGATTGTGGAAAGCGCATGCGGGCTTTGCGAGGCATATGATGCGCTAGTCGTTCTGAGGGACGGCGACGACATCGTTGTCCAGGCGCATCATGGACAAGTTCCCGTGGTGTGGAGCCGACGGTCGATCAGTGTGCAATCGCCCAGCGGCCGGGCCATTAGCGACCGCCGCACCGTTCACGTGCACGACCTGCTTGGGCCCGAAGGGGACGAATTCCCGACAGGACGGGAATATGCGCTTCGCTCCAACGTTCGGACTGTTCTAAGCGTGCCGCTGTTGCGCGAAGGCGAGAGCATGGGTGCGATCGTGCTTCGTCGCACCGAGGTTCGTCCATTCGGCGAGAAGCAGATCGCTCTGCTTCAAACTTTTGCAGATCAGGCTGTTATCGCCATTGGCAACGCGCGTCTGTTCGAGCAATTGAACGAATCGCTGGAGCGGCAGACCGCAACGTCGGAGGTGCTGGAAATCATAAGCGCTTCATCAGGCGCATTGACTCCGGTCTTCCACAAGATGCTGGAGAATGCGACACGGATCTGCGGCGCCGGCTTCGGCACTATGAATCTCTACGAGGAAGGCGGCTTTCGTACGGTCGCATTGCACAACGCGCCGCCAGCTTATGTTGAGACCCGGCTGCACCAGAGCATTCGCCCACATCCCGCAAGCGGGCTCGGCACCGTCGAGAAAACTCATCAGATGGTTCATATCGACGACATCAGGACTCAGCCGCCCTACGTCGAAGGCAACCCGAACGTTCGCGCGCTTGCCGACCTTGCTGGCGCAAGGACCCTCGTCATCGTGCCCATGCTTAGGGAAGACGAGCTGATCGGCACCATCACGATCTTCCGCCAGGAAGTTAAGCCCTTCACGGACAAACAGGTCGAGCTCGTGTCCAATTTCGCGCACCAGGGTGTGATCGCGATCGAGAATGCACGCCTGCTGAATGAACTGCGCGAGCGCACTATGGAGTTGTCGCAATCGCTCGAGGAATTGCGAAACGCGCAGGATCGGTTGATCCAGACCGAGAAGCTCGCCTCGCTCGGGCAACTCACCGCCGGCATTGCACATGAAATCAAGAACCCGCTCAATTTCGTCAATAATTTTGCTGCGCTTTCCTCCGAGCTGATTGACGAGCTCGGCGACGGGCTGCGCTCAGCCGCCCTTGGCGAGGCAGCAAGGCAGGACATCGACGCGCTGATACGCATGCTACAAGGCAACCTGGAAAAGATCGTGCAGCACGGAAAGCGCGCTGATTCCATCGTCAAGAATATGCTTCTGCACTCGCGCGAGGGTTCTGGCGAGCGCCGTTCGGCCGATATCAACGCCATCGTTGAGGAAAGTCTCAACCTTGCCTATCACGGCGCGCGCGCTGAAAAGGCAGGTTTCAACATCAAGCTTGAAAGGAATCTCGATCCCAGTGCCGGGGCGCTCGACCTGTATCCGCAGGAAATCACGCGGGTGTTCCTCAACCTTATTTCCAATGGATTCTACGCGGCTAGCAAGCAAAAGGATGCCGCCGGTGGCGGCTTCGAGCCAAGGCTGCGCGCGACGACCACAAATCTCGGCGGCGCCGTGGAAATCCGGATTCGCGATAATGGCGCGGGCATCCCGGCCGACGTGAGAGAGAAAATATTCAATCCATTCTTCACCACCAAGCCCGCAGGCGAAGGTACCGGGCTTGGCCTTTCAATCTGCCACGACATCATTGTGAAGCAACACGGCGGCAGCATCGAGGTCGAGACCGAGGCTGGCGATTATACAGAGTTCATCATTACGCTGCCGCGCACGCTGGAGGCACCATTGCAGACCGGAGGCAGAAGTTGAGCGTTTATATCATGGTCGTCGACGACGAGCCCGACGTCGAGGCGCTATTCCGCCAGCAGTTCCGCCGCGATCTGCGCGCCGGTCGTTTTCTCATGGAGTTTGCCCCGTCGGCGCCGGCGGCCCTGCAGCGCGCAGCCGAGATTGAGGAGGCCACCCTGATCCTGATCCTGTCTGACATCAACATGCCCGGAATGAGCGGGCTGGAGATGCTATCTATCGTGCGCTCCGCCCGCCCCGATGTTCCGGTCATCATGATCACAGCCTACGGTGATGCCGAGACCAAGCGCAAAGCGCTGGAGAACGGCGCCGCCGACTTGTTCACCAAACCTATCGACTTCGCGGCGCTGCGCCAGGAGATCGATACAAGGCTCGAGCAGGCCGCATGACCGCAATCAGTCTCGTGGTCGATGACAAACCGGAACGGCTCGCAAGGTGTAATCTCCTAGGCGCCGTCCCAAGTGAAATTAGGCATCCTGCGTCAATGTTCACCGAAAGCACCGGGGGTTCAAAATGAAGACGCTCTTGGTCCCGCTTCGAAATATTTCGATGATGACATCCACGCTCGATGTCGTCGTAGGCCTCGCGCAACGTTCCGGCGCCTATATCGAAGGCTTTCCACTCCGCTTCGGCATGCCTCAATATGTAGCCGCGGAATTGGCCACCGGCGTCCTTTTAGATTCGTATCAAGTTAAGACCGAAGCCGAATTGAACGACATGCGCAACTTTTTCGAAGCATTCATGTTGAAGCACGATATTCCTCGAGCCACTGCGGGATCGCGTGGACCATGCTTCGGCTGGCTGGAGACCGCGCCGGAGGGCGAAGACGTTGTCGGAAGTTATGGGCGCGCTTTCGATCTGATCGTGATGGCACGGTCTGACATTGATGCTCCGAGCCCTCATCGTCGCGCGATTGAATCCGCGCTGTTTGAGAGCGGCAGGCCCGTCCTACTGACGCCATCGAATGCACCAAGAAGTATCGCGACAAATATCATGATCCACTGGAATGGTAGTACCGAGCAAGCTCGGGCAAACGCATTTGCCATGCCGTTGCTCCGTGTGGCCGAAAGGGTATCGGTCCTAACCGTCATTGGCGGCCAGGGGGTACCAGGACCATCTGCCGATCGGATCGTCCAGCAACTGCGGTACAATGACATCGCAGCCCATGTGACAAGGGTTGAACTGGAGAATCGCGAGACCGGAGAGGCGGTCCTCGATGCCGCCAGGGCTCAAGGCTGCGATCTCTTGATCAAGGGAGCCTTCACCCGCACCAGGCTGCGGCAAATGATATTCGGCGGGGCGACCAGCTATATCATGGAGCATGCGGATCTGCCTGTCCTGATGGCTCATTAGAGCCGCACGCAGGCCTCTCTCCGGATCATGCCATCCTGCCCGTGTTTTGCCCGACGTGTCAACCGAAATTCGGAAAATGCGTAACCCATTGTTTCCGCTCGCGTCCGCTACTGTGCATGGGGTTGTTTTTCCATTTTTTTGATGAGACGGGTGCGGACAGCCGCGAGTGGGCCGTCAGGCGGCCGCGATCGCTCGAAACTGGATGGTTCAGGAAGAAAAATGGTGGGCGCACAAGGGATCGAACCTTGGACCTCTCCCGTGTGAACCACAATCCGTAGACCTGAGCCAACCAAATCCGGCCATAGTTGAGGTGTAAAAACTCCTTTAATTGAAGGTGGTTACGGCCTTATGTCGCCATAAGAGCCCATAGGTGACCTTACTACATTTTGTATGCCCCCGCTGTGCCCGCCGTGGATTTTCCCTTGGGGCACAAAAACGGGGGAGGTCTGAGACCCGGTTCTGTTCGAGGACTGACTGCCGTTCTTGCGGGGCACACCGGGCACAGAGAGAGGGAAGGAATCATGACGGAGCCGGCCAACCAGCTGACACTCACCGATGCGGTGATCCGCAACGCAACGCTGCCCCCGGGTAAGGCCCAGCATTATCTCCACGACGACAAGCTCCCCGGCCTCGCCTTGCGCATGCGCGCCACCGGCGGCCGGACCTGGGTCTACCTCTTCACCAAGCCGGGGGTGAGGGGGACCCAGCGCAAGACCCTCGGCGCGTGGCCCAAATATAACGAGAAGGCCGCGCGCAAGGCCGCCACCATCGCCGCAGGCGAGGTCGTCAAGGGCTTGGACCCGAATGATGCGAAGCGCGAGGCGAGGCGGCAACAGGCAGCCGAAAAGCAACGCACCACGCTCGGGACGCTCATTGTTGAAGATGGTCCCTACCAGACGTCCTTGACCGAACGTCAAGTCGTCAACTGGAAGCCAGCAATGTCGGCGCTGCGGCGCGGGCTCAAGAATCACGCCGAGAGCGGCGTGGGGGACCTGACGCGACGGCAGATCATGGCTGCGGTCGACAAGATTGCAAAGACCGGCAAGCGCGGCGCAGCCAAGGACTTGCGCAAGCACGTGCATACCTTCCTCGAATGGTGCGTCGGCGAAGGTTACGTCGAGCACAACGTGCTCGCCGGCTATCGCGCGCCCAAGGAAACCCGAGCGCAGAGAGTCGGGCGCCGAACAAAGGGCCGCGCGCTGACCGATGAGGAGATCATCAAGGTCTGGGATGCATCCGGCAAGCTCGGGGCTTTCGGTCTCCTGGCACGCATGTGCCTGCTCGGCGGCCCGCGCCGCAGCGAGCCTACCATGATCGAATGGCGAAAACACATCATGGATGACCGTATCACGTTCGATGCGGCGTGGACCAAGATGGGGCTGCACCACGATGTGCCGCGCACTCATTTGGTTGACGAGGTGCTCTCGGCCGCGAAACATTTCCAGCGGGCAACCGCCGACTATGTCTTCCCATCACCAAAGACCGGCGGCCAGATGTCCGGCTTCACCAAGATGGTCAAGCGCCTGGTCAAAGAAGCGAGTGTCGCCAAGTTCACGATGCATGACTTAAGGCGCAGCTTGCGCACCATCATGTCACGCTGTGGCTACGACAACGAAATCCAGCGGCTGTGTGTTGGGCAAAAGCCTAGCGGAATCGATCAGGTCTACAATCACGACGAACAGTGGATCATCCGCAAGATGGCGTTCGAAGCGGCTCACGACTACATTGCGGAGTTGGTCGGCGCGAAACGAGTCGGCAAAATCGTGCGTCTGCAGCGGACGAATCCGCTTGATCCGATCAAGGCCGAGCTCCTCGGCCGTCTCCGTGAGCATTATGCGGCTGAGGCGTCTTAGTGGTCTTATCGCACTTGGCCAGATAGTCGCGCACCGCATCGACACGATAGAGGGGCCGGCCATCGACGTACCGCCATTTCAGCGGGTGGTTCGGATCGCGCCGCCACTGCTCCAGTGCTCCGGGCGTGCGCCGGATGACCGCAGCCGCCTCTAGTGCCGTCAAATTAGAGCTGCTCGGCAGAGTATCGATATCGAACGTCGCGGGCGGCGGCATGCCACGGTTCTTACGACGGCGCTTCGTAGCAGGCGGCATTTTCCGACTATTTGGCGACCCTGATGCCTCGATCCGAGTCATTTCGTCCTTGCCGCGCATGCTTCCGCCTCGAACCATGATGGGCCTGAGGCAATAAGAGCGCAGGCTGCTCTAGCAAGAAAGAAATCTAGAGCGCAGGTATGGCTGCTGGGTAGCCGTGGCGTACAAATAGGACGAATCGCCCTCTTTGCCGAAAGCATAATGAGCATCACTGAATCGGTGTGAGGTCTCTCTGGTGCGAAACCGGTTCGGTTGGCTTGGGACGCGACCTAGACCGTTTATTGCTTTCATTCCGACCTTCGGCTTCGTAACCTTCAGGTTGCTGGTTAAAATCCTGCTCGCGCAACCCAAGTCACAAAACATACTCTGCATGCTTAACCGTTGCTCGGTTCCAGTTCGATCGACTTCCAATCCGGCTTTGAACCAAGGCTGAGCAGCTTGTTCACGACGGCGACGTACAGCCCGAAGCTCTCTTCAAGAACCTGCTCGACCGGCTTCTTGTTTTTCGCCTTCAACGAGCCGCCGTGAGTTGCTTGGTTGCGAAGGTCGTAGAGGACAGCCATGCCATCCCTGTTTTTCTGACGCGTGGTGAGTGGACCGCCGATCAACTGCGCAGAACGGACACTGACTTTCCAGCTCGGGGGAGCATTGTCACCCTGATCACTTAGGGCTATCTCGAAGGCGAGCGCGAGATCGAGAACGCGATCTATGGGTTGCTGGCGAGACTGGCTAAGCCTGAAGCGCTCCATCGATCGAAAAACGCGCGCGCGGTAATCCTCGGCAAGACTCGCGTAGCGTCGGATATTCGCGTTCAGCACAGCGATATCGGTCGAGACCGTGCGCTTGACAGCCGGATGGATCTCAGGGAGCAGCCAAGTGAGGCTGTTTTCCCATTCCGCCCATTCAAGTTCGGTGTCCGCATACTCAAACCAGCAGGCGACGGCAATAGGATGACCAACAGCGGATGCTTGCGCCAACACAGAAAGTGTCTCGACCTTCCAGACCATCTCGTTCATCTTCAGGAACGCCGCGTTGTCGGCGCGGATATATGGGAATCCCGGCAGGTCCTCGACGAAAGCCGCCGATGGTTTGTCGAAATAGCTCTGCATCATCCATTGAGAGCCGTCATAGCAGCGCCTGGCTCGCTCGACGATTCGTCTCTTCATATGCGATTCCGGCAATGCGTCGAACGGCATCAGGCGAGATCGAGTGGACAGCCAAGCGTCCTGATCGACTTGCAAGCCCCAGAAAGCGGCTTTGAACCGTCTGGTGGTTTCCTGCGTTGTCATCAGACGGATCACCCAATCCACGGCTCCATCGATATCTTCGGCGTATTGAACACCCTTGGAAAATAGCCGTGATGCCAGACCGTACCCGTCAATGATCGGTCCCGAGCCTCCACTGAACAGAACCTTGCCGGCAACCGCCCTGTAGGTGGCGCAACTCTCGAATGCTGCCTCGAGTTCATCCATGGTCTCTTTGCTCGGGCCGCCTCCGGCCAATGTTGGCCTTGGCGTCTGACGCTAATAGTCAATCGAGGCCTTCCGTAGCGCGGCCGTCAGGATGCTCCTGTCGTTCTCGTGCATCACGGCTCTCCTTCATCGCGGAACGACAATGGTGCATCCATCACGATCCGACCGCGCGTTACAAGTTCACGTAGGCTTACGTTTGGTCCTCCCGTAAAGGTGTCAGAGATGCGCTCTGGAATCTCGAGGTCGAGCAACGCATTCGCGGGTGTTACAAAGGCGATATCGGTGGCTCCATCATAACTGCATGATGCCACGCCGAAGACTTGACCGGCCATGTTGAAGACCGGCCCACCACTCGAACCTCCATGGAGGTTGATGCTGGTGCGAAAATAAAGGCGGCCTAAGCTTTGCCGAAGGGCCGCGATCCTCGAAATATTCTTCCAATAGGCCATCGTAAAAGTCAGGCTGAAGGTGCAACGACTGCCCTGCCGCATCGTCAATGATCCGGTGCAATGGGTATGCCCAGGTGCTCACCGAGGCTCCGGTTTCTGGCGCCTTCGATGTTAAGGACAGAACCTTTGGTCGAATAACCTCGCCCGTGGCGTCGTTTACGAACTCGTAGCGCGGAATCCCGAACGCCACGTCTGCGGTTGGGTGAATGAAGAATTTCCAGATCGGAAGAAACCGAGTTTTGCCGTTGGGAAGGGTGTGGGCTACGCCAACCGAATCCGGCTCGGCGGCAAGCTGTTGTTCGGCCTCCAGGGCCACGTGCGCGGCCGTCGCGAAGCCGCCTTTTGGTTGCAAGTAGAAGCCGGTGCCGATCAAGGCAACCGTTGCAGGTGTTGGCCGCTTCAGAATGTTGCAAGTCGCCCGTCTGCGACTACGTCGTCGGCATTGTGCATGCGCCAGGTTCCAGCGGATGCGGTCCCCGGCAATGGTCTCAGGCGCGGTTCACTCATAGCAAAGAGGCTATTCTAGCCGAAGAGGTAGCGTCTAGATGATCGCACGCGGCGCTTCGATGAATGTCGGGGTTATTGGCTGCCCAGCGTGGAGCCGGTATCACGTCAGTGCCTCAGCGTGAGAAGTCAGGTCGAGATGTGCAACCAGCCTCCGTCGCGCCCTTGGCGCAGGATGATGAAATCCTCCTCCGATCCCATGTGTTCAACGAACGGAATCATGCCGCTGTTATTGAGATCGGGGGTTATGTCGATCATCCTCCCCGATGCGATTTCACGAACGACGCTGTGCGGCACGAACCAGTGGCCTCCCACCACAAGCCATCCGCGAACGACTTCATGGCCTGCATGACGCCGGGCGAATTCCTCGCAGTTTCCGTGACACGCATTGGGCTGGGCCAGCGGCTGTGGCTCGCGCGGAATCGCTGCGGCAGTTACGGCGCGCCTGACGAGCTCGTCGAAGTAAGCCTGCGTGCGTTGATTCATGACAAGACAGCTTATCGTAAGTCATTCCCGCTCTGGTAGCGGCGCGTGTTTGGCTGCTAGGATTTCCTCCCCTCCAGGGGATACCATCGCCGATCATATGATCGGCAGAGGGAACAGGAGCGGAACAAAATGCTCAACCGCTTATTATTCCGAGCAAATCCGCTGGAGGTGATTGACGTGCAACACCTATTGACTCTAAAGAACAGGATAGAGTCGATTCGACGTGCAATTTCGAAAGTGCTCGCCTAGTCTGTTCCAACGAGATCTCAGCAGCGAGATCTGGATCCTACGTAATTTAAGCAGTTGATGGAGCAGCAACCTGCCTAAGCAAGAAAAACCAACGCCACCGATTGAGGTGCCTGCTCTCACGCAAAGACGTGAGTTCAACCCAACCGATGCCGGCTTCTCTCTGCTGGCCGATGAGCAAACGCTGTTTGAAATCGAAGATATTCAAGACGAAGCGGTGAAGGCCGCTCAAGAGACACTGAAGTTTGCTTGGCGATAAGCCAACGCACATGAACGAAAATTTTTTGCCCTTTGTTTCATCCTAAAGTTGAGCGTGCATGAATGTTACGTTCGAAATTGGCCCGCTAGCGCATCCCACAGATTGGCAACAATTGGCATCGCTGCTCGGCGGTCCGTCGACCGTGGTGAACAGCGTTATTCACCACCTCATGCTTTCGAACGTAACGTCCTACCTGATTGAATCCCCATACATCGATCGCGACTACTCTGCCGACTATCGGTACTTCTATGCGCAAACCTTCAAGACATACGATCGGCACTGCAAACGCATTCATTTTTTTGCGGAAGATGTCGCCAAGATTTTTGCGATAAAGAATTGGGATGAACGCGTTGAAGCGCTAGAGGCGACCTCGAAGCGAAGCTATTGTGGGTTTTGCGTGCTGCGCCCGCTTCCCAATGCGTCGATTGGCCGGTCCGCATTAAAGATGCGGGGACCGGAGGGAAAAGACCTCGAATCCGTTATCACATGCCGGGCGGACATCCGCGCGAACTTGGCCGGGGCTGAACTCGACGTCAGTGGTGCAGCCTTTATGCAGCAAGACGCCCGTGTGGGTGCCTGCGCTCAGATCGCGATCTGGATGGGCGCGCGACATATGCACCAGCGCTACCGATATGATTGGCTCTCCGTTGCGGATATCACAAAATTTGCTGCGCCGACGACTCCCGAAGAGGCGACTTCACTTCCCGCAGGCTCCGATTTCCTGACATCGGAGAGAATGATTAGAGCGGTGAGCGAGATGGGATTTCAGCCGCTTTGCTTCAAGGGAAGAGACATAGGCGAACAGATCTTGCCGTACGTGGAATCGGGTCTCCCAGTCATACTTGGCCTTAACGTCCCAAGCGCACATATCGGACACGCTGTGACTGTGATCGGCCGTGTCTTCTCGAAAATCGATCTACCGACGTCGCGCCCTTTAGATTATGTGGCGGGCTTCATCGTTCATGACGATCAGGCTGGCCCGTATAAGGTTATCCCGACCACAGCCAACACCACGAATAAATTTTCTGTCGAAGACATTGTACGGCGCAAGACGCGAGCGGGCGATCTTCAGTTCGATGTTGAGACGCACGGCGTGTTTGCAATGGCGTTAATGCCGATGCGGGCTTTCTCTACGGCACGTGCTGCCGAGTTGACAGCTCGCAGACGTATGGAAAACGCTTTCTCGCAAATTGATCAACTCAAGGCGCTGATCAGCAAGTCAGGTACTGTCAATCCGCTCCTTGATGATCTTCTGGTTGCTCACAATAGCGGCACACTGCTCCTCAAAACCTATCTAACATCAGCCGAAGGTTATCGACGCCATATCGCCAGAGGCACCGCGTCTGATGCTTTAAAGGACGTCCTGCTTAAAATTCATCTGCCACATTTTACCTGGGTGACCGAGATATCGACGATTGATTCCTACAACAATTCGTCGGCCGGCCTCCGACGAATTTTCGGTCACAGCCTGATCGATGCAACATCGTCCGGGCGCGAAGTCGCTGGGCTGCTCATGTTACATCTGCCAGGCGTTGTATTTTTACGTGACGTAAATAAGCAGGACGCTGCCTCAGCACAGACCGCAGTCCTCGTTGAAAACGACAATCTCTATGACGGGCGAGACAAACGTTGACTATTTGACCCGCGTCGGCAGCGAAAAGAAATCTCCACGTCCCAATCGGCTGTCATCTACCGTCGAGCACTCAAGGCAGGTCATATCGCGACGTGGGCGATCATATCCCGCGGCTCCCTTACGAGAATTCCAGCGTAGCCAATCTTCATTGGCTTCGGGGTTCTTCAAGCCAGTAACGTGAAACAGAAACTCATCCGCAGCGTGAGCGCACGCGATTGCATTTAGAGTTATGACGCTTGGGGCGGTGACCTGAGGGTCTGCCACGTACGAGTAGCCCTGACGTGTCTCGTCAGAGATTGCCTCGTCCTGCAACCTTGCAGGATTGATCAGACCATTGCACCATAGACATCCATATCCAGGCATGACCTTGCGCGCCACGCAGAAAACGTCTCCCACCTCTCCTGATGAGGATAGGGGAACCTTTGCGCCAACTTGCACTCCGGGGACACCATACTGTTGCACAATGGCATTGAAGAGCAAGCGTGCACCCATCGTGTCGGCCGCCAGAAAAATGTAGTCGCAATCGACGAAATGCTTGGCGACGTGCTTGTCTAGGAAATTCGACCGAAGCGGAGTGACTTTTGCTGATCGATTTGCGCGGCGAATGTTCCGAGCCGCCATATCTACTTTATACCGGGCGAATCTGGTTTGAAGTTTCGACGGAAGCCAGTCGATAATCGCATCGATCCGGCGTGCTGCTATGAGCCGCGGCAAATTGGTGATCTCTGCTCGATCTGGATCAGCGAGAACGATTTCTCCAACACCAAGGCGACCAAGAAGTTCTGCGAGGATCGAGCCAGCGCCTCCGGCACCAATAATGCCCACCCGTAGTGAACGCAAGATTGCCTGGCCGGTGTCGCCGAACAGCCTTGCCTGACGATCGTATTCGACTACTGTATTGCTGACCACCGTCCGCGGCGAGGGATGGAGGAGTTCGCGCCTTTGGCCAATGACAACAGCCTCCATTAGAGGCGCACGCGTTAGCCCTTCGAACCACAGATCACCCGCGACAGCAGAATGAGCAAACACTAGGGCGCCGACAGGCATCCCGCGCGAAATGTCGAGAAGCGATGGGTATCCCCGCTCGTGAGAAGCGAAGTCGTCTGCTGAAAAGCCGACCGAAGTCGTTCCACCATGATTGTGAATGGCAAGGTAAGCGAGCTTGAGATCCCGGGCCCTCAGGATTCGGCTTTGAATGAATTCTGCTTTGAGCATGCGATAACCGCGACGCCCAGGTATATAGTCCTTGCCGTCCACGGCTACGTGGAGTTCTCGGGCAACGAGCTTGAGCCCTCGGTCGGTCTGGCATATGCCGGCAAGAATGATGGCGCCGTGTTCGTCGCCGTCCCCGGGAAAGAGATGGGCGAATAGCTCTGCCTTCATCTTTTCGGGCAGTATCAAGCGCCAGGGTCTTACTGAGATCGAAGCCATTGCAGAACCTTCAAGAGCTTAAGGCACGCGGTATCGGTCGCCGGATTCAATTTGTTTGATCGGCGTGAAATCTGAACCGCTGGCTGGTTACGAAACTGCGCCTGTCCTAGTCCCTCACCGAGAGGCTTGCCGTCGGCGCGGCGAAGATCGTGTCGAACAAAATGTGGATAGACGTCCGCATATGGGTATTGAAACGATATCAAGAAGCCGATCCAGGTGTCCGGCTGAGCCCACGGCTTTCCAAGCGGCACCTTATCCAAGGTGACATATGCGCCGCCGCTTCCGTCCGGGATAGCATTAAGCAGACAATCAGGAAGACTTGCCCTGATTTGCTCGATAGCCTTCATGATGATCGGCGTGATCTCGCTCATGAGTTGTCGTCGTTCGGAATCGCGAGAAACCGATCGCCTTTCTTGGCTTTGATGTAGTCCGTGTCACCTATCAACTCGGTCTTGCCACCGCCGACCTCGATGCTGAGGACGAAGTCGAGCTGAATCGGGACCTTCTGCTCGATAGCGGCTTGCTTGAGGCTCAGACCGGTCTGGTCCCTTCCGTGGACGACAACCGGGTACTTCTCATTGAAAATCACCTCGATGGATTTCTTGACCTCGAGCTCCTCGGCTTCTCGCTCAAGCTTTTCGGCTTCCGCCTCGAGCTCGTGAGCCGCTGCCTCAAGCTCTTCGGCCTTCGCTTCGAGTCTTTCGGCCTCAGCTTCGAGCTTCTCTGGTAAGTCGTCGCGTTCTTCGTCGGCCATGTAATTCTCCTATTGCGAGAAAGACCAAGAATTGCTAGAGTGAAATTAATATTGCACTTGTGGCGAGGAATTGCAAGAGTGAAATCGAAAAAAGATGAAGGCGCCCAATTTGACGTTGCTGCGCTGCACGCAGCATTGGATGCGGAGCGCCTAGCGCGGCGCATCACTTGGAAGGATGTGTCGGCTGGTTCGGGCGTAAGCGCATCTACCTTGACGCGGCTTTCTCAGGGCAAGCGGCCCGACGTGGACAGTCTTGCTGCACTGACGGCCTGGCTTAAGATGCCGGCTGATCAATTCATGACTCAACGGCCCAGAGCGTTCGGCAGTGCGAGTCCATTGGCTCAAATATCCTCGATCTTGAGGGATGATCCGGATCTGAATGAGGACGCAGCAGCCGCGTTGGATGAACTTATCAAAGCGACGTATGCGCGCTTACGCACGACGAAGAAGGCCAAATAGCTATGCCGAGGACTGGTCCAGCAGCGTAGCGTGCGGATCGCGGGCAGCCTCTCCTTCGTCATCAGCATCGAGATCGCTCCTTGCAGCACGAATCCTTGCGCCCCCTTATTCGCTCGGGGCTGCTATCACACAGAGGGATTCGAAATCGCAGGCTGCCAGCATTTCCACTGGCTCCGACCAAAACGTCACATACCTGACAGCATTTCGAAGAAAAGGTGCAACAAAATCAATGGGCGGAAGATTTCGGGGCGCGGGGAGCCGATCCGGATCGAGTGAGCTTTCGACCAATAGAACTATAGACTCTGCGCCATCGGAAGTTGTAAGAGTGCGTATTGTTTGAGCAAATTAAGAATTGGGGGCTATATGACTGACAAGTCAAAAGTTGTGCTTTCGCTTGGCGCTGCAATCGCATCACTCACCGGAATGTCGGTTCAGGGCGCGGAGGCCAAGGCAGCAGTTGCCAACGAACCAACCGCGGTAGCGGCCGAAAACACCGTCTCGAACCTTCAACCAAATGCCCATTACCAGGTGGGCGAGGACCTTCTTGGCTTCGTCATGACGAAGGAGGCCGATGGCACCATCGTGGCCCAGCATGCCTCCCATGCCTCCCACGCGTCGCATGCTTCTCATGCGTCCCATGCCTCCAGCCGCTAAGCTTCCTGCGGCGTCCCCGGTCGAGGTAGCTGTCGATTTCGATTCAAGCGTCCAAAGCCTCAGTGCTTTGGACGCGGCAGCCTATCGTCTGATCGGAACGGCGACCTGCCAAATTGAACGGGCGGGCGACCGCTATGTGTGCCGCCTGGTTTCTTCTGCCAATCCGCAAAGGCGAGCCGCGCTCAGTTCGGACGAACTGAAGGAACGGTTTCTGAATCTTGTCGCCGACGAAAACCTGCGGTCTCGCGTCGCTGAAAAAACCGAAGGCGTTCGGAACGTCATCCTCGCACTTGCCTTCGGGGCCCTGGCCGCTAACAAAAATGATGGCGGATAAAGTTCTGCCGGAGGACCATGGCGCGGTTTTCACCTCCTGAGGCGTTCAGCGCGGCAACCGGAGATCTTTCGTTGTTGCCGTTCAATTTTGAGCGCGCCGGCTCAGGCCAGTATCTCGTCTCCAACCTGGTCGGCGATTTCATCCGCCTGACCGAGGAAGAACTGCACAGGCTGGTCGACCTTCAGGTTCGACCCGGCGACGGCCTCTACGAAAAGGCCTATGCCGCTCATTTGGTTACCGGAACCAACCAGAAGGCGCAACGGCAGCTCTTGGCGGCTCGACTGAGAAGCCGGATGTCGTTCCTGCAGCAGACGACCCCGCTCCATATTTTTGTCGTAACGCTACGTTGCGAGCATTCTTGCCCCTATTGCCAGGTTTCGCGCCAAAGCACTGATCGCTCGCGCTTCGATATGAGCGAAGAAACGGCGATGCGCGCCCTGGACATTGCCTTCGCCAGCCCCTCGGCTCGCATCAAGCTTGAGTTTCAGGGTGGGGAGCCGCTTCTCAATTTTCCGCTGATCCGAACGATTGTTGCTGCCGCGAAGGCTCGGTCCGGCAAACAGCTCGACTTCGTCATCGCGTCAAACCTGGCCTTGCTTGACGATGCCATTCTCGGCTTTTGCAAGGCAAACAACGTTCTGCTCTCGACTTCCCTCGACGGTCCTGCCGACCTGCACAACAAGAATCGCCCTCGACCCGGTGGAAATAGTCATGAACTAGCCATTGCTGGAATCCGGCGAACGAGGGAGATTCTAGGTCCCGACGGGGTCGGGGCCTTGATGACCACTACGGAGGCGAGCCTCGATCGCGTCGATGAAATCATCGACGAATATCTCCAATTGGGGTTGGATGGCATCTTCCTGCGCCCGCTTTCTCCATTCGGTTTTGCCATCAAGACAAAGCAGTTCGCCAAATACGACGCGCAGAAGTGGCTCGCCTTCTACGAGCGCGGGTTACGCCGGATTTTGGAGATCAACCGACAGGGCACGCCGTTCCGGGAGTTCTACGCGACGCTGCTTCTCACACGGATGCTCTCGGACCGCCCCATTGGTTACGTTGATTTGCGCAGCCCGGCCGGCGCCGGCCTTGGCGCGCTGGTCTACAACTATGACGGCAGTGTTTTCGCGTCAGATGAAGGCAGGATGCTTGCCGAGACCGGTGATGACGCGTTCCGGCTTGGTCACGTGGACGACGACAGCTACGGTTCTCTCGTCCTGTCGGATAAGCTGATTGGTGCGATTTCGTCGTCGCTCACGCAATGTGCGCCCGAATGCTCGACCTGTGTGTATGAGAGCCACTGCGGAGCGGACCCTGTTTATCATCACGCCACGCAGGGTGACGCCCTTGGAATCAAGCCCCTGTCGGCGTTTTGTGCCCGGCAAAAGGGCATCATGGGCCTGCTGCTGGATATTGTGGAAAACTCCCCAGAGGATGCTGCCATCTTGCGACGGTGGGCCGCAGCATGACCCTTCCTCTCTATGGCACAGCCTCGCAGAGCGCTGGATTTTCTTCGGACAAGGCCCGATCGGTCCTCAGGCTCCGGTCGGTTGACAGTGCAGCCGAACGTCATATGGCTGATTTCGCGCTCGCCAGAACGCCAGGCGACATCCGGCGCGCGATAGAAGCCGATTGGCCGTCCATCCTTGTCGTCTCCGACGGCTCAATCGATCTACCCGGTACGTTCACAGGACGGCTCGTCGCTGTTCCCCCGAGGTATGACTATCTCGCGGACGGCGATGTCATTGGTTTCGATCATGCATCGAGGAAATTCCGCACGCTGTATCGCCGCAATTCGGCGCACAACTCGTTTCTGGTCACGGAACGATGCAACAATTACTGCCTGATGTGCTCGCAACCGCCGAAAGATGTCGATGACCGGTGGATACTCAGCGAAATCAAGGAAAGCCTGCCTCTCATTGATCGGGCGACCCGTGCGCTGACGTTTACTGGCGGGGAGACCTTGTCGGATTGGGAAGATTTCACCGGCGTCCTCAAAGATTGCCGCGACCGGCTGCCGACGACGGCCATCCAGGTGCTCACCAACGGCCGCGCATTCTCCGACTCGCGGATTGTCGACGCTTGGAAGGATATCGGCCACCCGAACCTGATGGCTGCCATTCCGGTCTATGCCTCGGTCGATCATGTTCATGATCACGTGGTGCAGGCCAAGGGCGCGTTCGACGAGACGATCCTGGGTATTCTGAAGCTCAAGGACCGGGGACAACGGGTCGAAATCCGCGTCGTCCTGCATGCATTGACCGCGCCGATCATCGAGGACACGGGTCGGTGGATTGCCCGCAATCTGCCGTTCGTCGACCACGTCGCGTTGATGGGCCTCGAAAACACCGGCTTTGCAATTGCAAACGATGCCATGCTCTGGATGGATCCGGTGGACTATGGCGACGGACTCACGAGGGCCGTCGATCACTTGAGCGCCGCTGGCGTCAACGTGTCGGTGTACAATCTTCCCAAGTGTGTTCTTCCAAAGTCTGTTTGGCCGCACGCGCTCCAGTCGATCTCGGACTGGAAGAACGGCTTCGTGGAAGAATGCGATCGCTGCGACGAGAAGAACACTTGCAGCGGCTTTTTTACGACCGGGCGTCCGCGGTTCAGTCGCGGCATACGCGCGATCACTTCCCAACGAGACAAATTGAACGCTTTTGTGGATTAGCAGGCCACGGAGCCAGGAGAACGAACATGAAGATCGGCATTGGTCTCATCGCTGCTGCGGTTGTATTCGGCATCTCCGCAGGTCCGGCCTTCGCAAAGACTGCGAAGGAATGCACGGCGGAGTGGCGCGCGGACAAGGCCGCGATGCAAGCCCGGGGTGTGACCGAAAAAGCGTATGTCGAACAATGCAGGGGTGAGGCGGAGCCAACCGCTGTCGCACCGCCGGCCAAACCGGTGGAGACGGGGCCACCGCCAGCGCTCAGGCAAGCGACGGCTGCCGGATCGAAAACCGCAAAAGAGTGCACCGCCGAGTGGCGCGCTGATAAGGCCGGCATGCAAGCCCGAGGTGTGACCGAAAAAGCGTACGTTGAACAATGCAAGGCGGGTGCGGCGCCAGCAGCTTCCGCCCCTCCGCCGAGGCCAAGCGCCGCGACGCCTCCGCCCGCTGCGCCGCCATCACCGCCGACGAGCGCCTCGTCTTCCCAGAAGACCGCCAAGGAGTGCATCGCCGAATGGCGAGCTGACAAGGCAGGCATGCAAGCCCGTGGCGTCACGGAGAGGGCCTACGTCGAGCAGTGCAGGGCCAGCGGTACTACGCCAAGTGCGCCTGCTCCCGAACCCAAGGTGGCACCTGCTGCGCCCCCACCGAGTCGGCCCGCACCAACCGCGACGCGAGCTGCGCCAGCCCCAGCGCCGCAAAAGCCGGCCCCCACGACGACGACTGCGGCACCTGTGCCGGCTCCGGCACCGCAAACGTCCGCGCCGAAAGACCCGGCAACGCTGGAGGCCGGGCAGTTTGCAGATGAAGCTTCCGCAAAAGCCCGCTGCCCGACCGACACCGTCGTCTGGGTTAACCTACCGTCGAAGGTCTATCACTTCGCGGGAACGAAGAGCTACGGCACCACGAAGCGCGGCGCCTACATGTGCGAGGAGGACGCCGAAGATCGCGCTTCGAAAACGGAAAAGCGTCCGTGAAGTCAAATCAGCGGCTCTGTTGCAGGGAGAATTTCACGTGTATCGGTTTGCAGTCTTCATCATTGCTCCTCTCGCCGGCGCCACTTGGGCGGCGGCGGAAACAATTGACGTGAAATATTACGGCAAGCTAGATCTTGCATCGTTCGCCTGCACCGATATTTCCCGAAGCAGCTTCATTAACCGCACGTGCTACGACAAGTCCCAGCAGTTCATGGTGATGCAACTAAGATCAGTGTATTATCCTTATTGCGAGATGCCTGCAGCGACCTTCGAGGCCTTTTTGGCCGCACCGTCGATGGGCCAATACTACAACGCGAACATCAAGGGCTCTGGTTCAGATGGCCCTTTTGACTGTCGCACGCATCGCGCTCCTAAATATTAGGCTAGATCCTCGCAGGATGGCCCGCGGGAGCCCATAGGGCGCCGCTGTACGGAACGTACTAAGACACGCTGTCTGCGAGGTGGACAACGCGTCACTCGTGCTGAATCTGACGCCGAATCCGTACCATTTGAGTTCATATAAGCAGTGGCAAAAAAGGTATTTGCGTTGCCGCATTGGCTAGAGTCGAGGAAAGATTGTGTGCTTGGGGGAGAATAGTGCCGAACATTGAAATTGCGTTCGAGATCGATGACAGCAGAACCGTTGATGAAAACATTTCGGCGCTCGCGACCACGCTTAAGCAGGTCGACAATCCCTTGGCGGATGTCCTGTCGGGGGCACTGTCAAAGCTCAGTCTGGAAATCGCTCTCGATCAGGATGCGCTCCTGGACGCGTTGTATCTAGCGACGGCGCCTGTCGAACCGCAGCAAACGTCCTCTGAGGAAAGCACTGCACGATGAGCGGCTGGTATCTTCAGAAGATCTCCATCGAAGGGTTTCGTGGCATCAACAACGAGGGTGCTCCCCTTGTTCTCAAACTCAAGACGGATTGCGTCAACTCCATCTCCGCGCCGAACGGGGTTGGAAAAACATCGATCTTTGATGCTGTGGTCTACGCGATTACCGGCCGCATTCCCAAGCTCGACGATCTGCCTGCGGCCGAAAAGGGCTCATCCTATTATCTCAACCGCTTCCATGCGGGTGGTGTGGGAACGATCACCTTGACCCTTGTGCCTGCCGATGGCGGCGCCGAGGTCGATGTGACCGTCCGGCGCGATGCAGTCGGCGGGCGAACCGTTGTGGCTAGCGCAGGTGTAGACGGAAATGCGATCCTGGCGGACCTCAATCGCGAGTTCGTCCTTCTCGACGGAAAGACGTTTCAGGACTTTATTGACTTTGCGCCGCAGAAGCGCGGCCGGTCCTTCGCGGGACTGCTGGGGCTGAAGCGTTACTCGTCCCTGCGACAAGGGTTGGCCTCGCTGACAAACACGAGGGCTTTCAACAATCACTTTGGCCTCGCCGGCAAGGAAGCCAAGAAAAACAGTGCGGCCGTATCCGTCCAGCGGGCCCGAGCCAATATCAAGGAAGCCTTCACAGCGCTGGTCGGTGACGAGTACGATCCGGCCGAAGCCGAGGCGACGATGCTCGCGAAGGCGCATTCCGCCCTCAGTGGCATCGAACTGCTCAAGCCCCTTTGTGATGGACGAACGTTCGAGGAGATCGATCCCTCGCGTTGCGTCGACGCAGCTAAAGCTGCCGAGGGAGGTGAGGCAAGGGCAGAACTTGCGAAAATTCTGCGCGACGAGGCGAGGTGGTCAGAGGCGGTGAAAGCCGCGCCAGGCGAACGGCATGCCAAGCGCATTGTGGAACTGGCCGATGCTCGCGACGCCGCCCTAAAGCTCACGCAAGGAGATCTGTTCCGTCAGCTCTACGGCCTCAGCGAAACCATCCTTGCCGATGACAGTTGGGCGGACAAGTGCCTCTGCCCGACATGTGATCGATCCGGCCCCGCTTCGATTCTCGACCACGTTCGCGACAAGATCGCCGCGTTTGAGGCCGTGGAGACGGCTTCTGCCAATCTGGCTCGCGAGTGGACCGAACAAGGCTGGAATCAGCTTGACGAGCTGGAACGGTTGTGCCGTCAGGAAGATGAGCAGGCCCAGCTCGCCGAGGCAAAGGACGCCGGGCTGAAGGGTGCCCTGGAGGGGGCACGCACTCGCGCGCTGGCCGAATGGCTCAAAACGCTCACCGAGCGCGCGGTCGCAAACATCAAAGAGCTGACCGACAGGAAACTCGCCTTGGAGAAGAGCCTTCCCGAAAAGCTCACCGCTGTGGTGGAGAAGGCTGAAGCTGCACGCCGCCTCCAGAGCAATTTGTCGGACTTGCGCGCCGCGCTGAGAGAGCAATCAGCCATCGTCGCGGAACTTGCGCGAATTGCCCGGGTCAAGAGCTTCCTTGACGCGGCCAGCTCATGCTTCGCAAGCGCCGAGTCCGCGGCAAGCGCGCGTCGGCTCGCCGCGATCGAACCCATCAGCCGAGATATCTTCGCAGCGATCATGTACACCGATGTCGTGCCGGCCCTGAGCAAGCGCGCCGGCAGCGAGGATATTTCCATCTCGCTTGCTCAGTTCTGGACGCTGCCGGACATCTCAGCCCAGGCTGTTCTCTCGGAGAGCTATCGCAACGCCTTCGCGATCAGCGTCTACTTGGCGGCCGCCTCGCTGTATGGCGGGGGCGCCAAGTTTCTGGTTCTCGATGACGTAACATCGAGCTTTGATTCCGGCCACCAGTTCCATCTGATGAACGTGATCAAAGGACAATTCGCCCGACCGGGAATCCCAGATGGCCCGCAGGTCATCCTTCTCAGCCACGATACCGTCCTCGAGAAGCTGTTCAACACCAATGCCAACGACGGCGGCTGGTGGCACCAGTGCATTCAGGGCACGGCACGGACATCGGTCCTGCCGCAGTCGGGCGCAATCCACAAGATCCGCGATGCGACCCACGCCTTTCTCGACACCGGAAACACCGACGATGCCGCTCCCCGGATCAGACAGTACCTCGAATTCAAACTTGAGGAGGTCATCTCTAAGGTCGGCGTTCCCGTGCCTATCGGCATTGCCTTCAACGACGACAAGCACATGGCGAAGAACCTGATAGATGCCATCAGAGCAGCCGTCGACCTCCACGACGCGGCTGGCCGCCTGGTCCTGGAGCCTGCCCAACTCGCCGGCCTCAACACCTCGGTGGCAACCATCGTAAGCAATTACCTCTCGCATTGGTCGACGGGACAGACCCATGCCTTCACGGCACCGTCGCTGAAAGGGGTCATGCAGGCGATTGAGAATTTCGCGGGTTGCTTTCAATTCGAGCATCCGGCAGGCTCAGGTCAGTACCGCTACTACCGGTCTCTCAGCCAAAGGATGTGAGAATGGGTAGGGCGGCTCGGGCCGGCCGTAAATCATCTTGGTGCGACTAGTCATAACATTGGCCGACGAGGAGAGTTAGCGTGTCCTCGCCGCCAACACTAGTTGCCTTCGACGGACTTGGTCGCGCCGTAGGTAGGATCCAGTACGCGTCTCGCAGTCCCATTCGTTCCAACCGATCGTCATGCCGCTCACCCCCGAAGAGCTGTCCCATCAGAGCCAATTGAAATCTGCGCTTCAGGCCGAGAAGAACGCTCACAAGCTGGAAGATCTCGCGGCCGGACTTGTGGGCCGCTTGCTCGGCATTTCGGTTGCCGTAGCCAAGTCAGGCTTTCAACACGGGGGCGATGCGGGTGCGGTTGGCCAGCAGGATCGCCGGTTCCGCTTGGAGTGCAAGAAATATGGCGACGAGACCAGCCTGAGTGATCGCGAACTCCTCGGCGAAATCGACCATGCGCTGGCACGCGACGAGGCGCTGGAAGCGTGGGTTCTGATTGCCACGCGCAGCGTTCCCGAGCAACTCGCTCAAGACCTGGTGCAAAAGGGCGAACGGCTCGGCATTCCCGTTATCGTCATCGACTGGAAAGAACACGAGCCCGCGCCGCTCGCTGCCTTGTGCGCATTCGGCCCGGATCTCGTGCAAGCCTCGTTCTCGCAAGAAGCTGCCAATCACGCGCGCCACCTGCAACCTGCAATGGGCGAGGCCATCGTCAGCCTGCGCCGAAATCTGCAAGTCTGGTCCCTTGGCTTCGAAAGCCTGAGATCCGAATCGCACCGCAAGCTACAGGGCATCTGGACCTCGCACCGCATTTCGAACGCCGAACTGGGGCAAGATGCGGCAGGGGGAACTCAGTCCAAGAGGGTGCGACGCCAGCGGGTTCACGATGCGCTGGATGCCTGGTGGCGGGGTGCTGCAGCTAACGACGCGCCGGCGGCGATCATCGGGTGGGACGGTGTCGGCAAGACCTGGGCTGCGCTCGACTGGCTGACCGACCGGGTGCACGAACAGCCGATTGTCCTCACCGTTCCCTCTTCCGCGCTTGCCGGTCTGACCGGGATCTCGGAATCGACCCTCAGGCGTTTTTTTGCCGATCGTCTCTGCGAGCTTACCGGCACGCGCGGTCCCGAGCATTGGTTGCGTCGGCTTGCCTATCTGCTCAAGCGGCCGAGGGAAGAGGGGCCTGTTCTCACCGTGCTATTCGACGGCCTCAATCAGGAGCCCTCGGTTCCTTGGCTGACGCTCCTCAAGACCCTCCAGGGCGTAGCCTTCGAGGGGCGGGTGCGTGTGATCGTCAGCACGCGCAGACATCATTTCGAAGACAAGCTCTCGGGCCTTCGCGGGCTTGTCGTTGCGGCAGCCTCCGTCGCTGTCGACGTCTATGATGCCACGGCAGGCGGCGAGCTCGATCAGATGCTCGCTTTCGAGAACCTTGCTCAGGCAGATTTGCATCCCGACCTCATCGAACTTGCGCGCACCCCGCGCTTGTTCAAGCTTGTCATCCGCTTTCGCGATCGGCTCGTGGAGGCAGGTCAGGTCACGATCCATCGGCTGTTGTGGGAATATGGGCGGGACACCTTCGGTGATCGCGCCGGTAAATCCTTCAGCGAAAATGAGTGGCGTGCGTGGCTTGCTGAAATCGCCGGACGTTACCGCGGCGGTATCCAAGAATTCTCCCTCAAGAGCCTCGGCGAAACGGCGAGCCGGCCCGATCTCTCCGAGAGAGAAGTGTATGCACGGCTGAGCGACATCATTGATGGACGCTTCGCACGCCCTGGACCCTCCGGCGCAATGCAGCTCAGTCCGACCGTCGTAGCCCACGCGCTCGGGGCCGCGCTGCTTGCGCATCTCGATGCGATAGGCGGTGCGACCTTTGCGGAGGCCGAAGCCGAGGTCACGCAATGGCTCGACCCGATCGCCGGCCTGGACCAGCGTGCAGAAATTCTCCGGGCGGCGGTCTCGATTCTTGTCGAACGCGGAGGCCCGTTCACAACGCCCATCGGAGGCGTTCTGGTCACAGCGTGGCTGCAAACTCAGAACGTCACCGATAGCCACCGCCGTGAGCTTGAGAGCCTCGCACCGAGCATTCCAGACGCCCTTCTCGATGCCGTGGAACAGTCGGACGCGCACGCACAGGCATCCGCTCGAATATGGGCGGTCAATGCGCTTCGCGCCATCCCACGAACCGAAGGCGCGCAATTGACCGCGATCGCGGCGCGGGTCCGTGCCTGGTTCTCGATGGTATCGCGCGAAGTTGACCACAGGCCGGACGCCAACGCCGACTTCGAGCGGCGTCGTGCGGAGCGTTACCGCAGCCGTATCGGGATCGATACGTCCGGACCATTGTCGGTGCTGGGGCTTACGCTGCGTCTCGTCGATCGCGACGATGGCAGGCTGCAGGCCGTGGCGCCTACGCTCCTCGAAGGGTTCCCCTTGTCGAAGATCACGCCGTGTTTCGAGGCTATAGCGGTCGCCTCGGCCGTCCGCGGACACACGGATGGATGGCAGGGGCTGAAATGGCTTTGCTACTTGAATGAGCTCGATCCCGAACCCACAGCTGTTGCCCTGCGCGGTCTGTCAGGGGATATCTGCTCGCGCGTGCCCGAATCCGGCATTCACCCGCAACTTCCTGCGCGCGCCGCGGCGCTCCTGCTCTGGCTCAGCGGACAGGAAGCCGACGAGGAAAGCGCCGCTCGCCTCGACCCGGACTTCGACCGGCACTTCACCTACGAGAAAGACTACTTGGCGAACCCGAGCCGGAGTTTCTTTGCCCTCGAGCGCCGACACGCGCACTTTACGCTTGAGGACAAGGAGCGGCCTCTCCATACCCGCTTGCAGCGCACAGCCGAGCTTTGGCTCGATCCAATCTTTCAGCCGCCAGCCGGCTTCGTCGAGGAATTGCGTTCCGCCGCTGCCGGCTTCGATGTGGCGAAGATCCATCGGCAGATGGGACGTATCCCGGAAGAACTGTTCTTCGAACAACTCCAACCGGCACTCGCGCGATGCGCTCCGGACGCTCTCGCTGATTTGCTACGTCGCAAAATGGAAAGCTTCGCGTCCTGTCCACCCGAGTCGCGCTATTGGAGCGCTATTCACGCCAACGAGGCTTTCATCCTGGCGGGAATGACGGAGGCGCAGGCAGCGCAGGCCTTACGCCTGAGCGCGCACGAGGCGGACGAAAATAATGAGGGGGTCGCGGCGAGCGAGTTGCTCAAGATCGAACTGCAGTCCCTTGGTGATGCACAGACTCAGTTCGATAGACTGATTGCGGCCGATCTCAAATTCATTCCCGCCGATTTTGCCGAGGTCATGCGAACTCCGTCTCTGGCGGACGTTGACGCCCTGATTGCGCGCTACGGCGCGGCGTCTGCCAAGCAGCGGCGTGATCTCGTCGTGCTCTTGTCGATCCACCCGGGCGGCTTTAGCGATAGCGCTTGGTCGTGGCTGATAAGTTTGATCGACCAGCCCGATCATGACCTGGACGGTGTGCTATTTCGCATGCTGACGCTGGCCGATGCTGCCCGGTTTGGGCGCTATCTTGCCGTAAAGGCCTGGGGCTGGAGCCCGGCGGCGGATGTCTGGGTCAACCATTATGGCACCGGTGCACTTATCAGATCCGAATCGGCTCTGCCCTTTGACCAGTTGGGGCCGCGGCTTGCGCCGTGGCGCCTGCTGGAGGCGGCGCGCGTCCGTGGCGCCGACCCCGCTGAGGTGCGGCTTGCTACCGAGATCTTCGGTCACGTGCTTGCCGCCAATAAAATCGCAGAACCGGACCCGGGCTCGACCCTTACCGTCGATCGGACGGAGAAGAGATTCACTCCATTCTTCGTTTCCGTACAGCTGAGGCCCGATCCCCAGGGCCGAAATAGTCCAGCAGCGATCCGCGCTGCGCTCGATGCCGATGCGCGCATCAAGGCTCACCAACGCGCAGTAGAGACCGCAACAGCTCGTATCGAGGAAGCAAGGCAATCAGGAGCGAGCCTCTATCTCACCAATGTTGATGCCGTCGATCTGGGACCTGTGATCCAGCATGCGCCCGATATGATCGATCGCTGGCTGGAAGGCTCGCACGACATCAGTACGGATTTCCGCAGACGCGTGCGCCTCGCCGAGACTGCATTCCTTGCACTGTGTGAGGCGCTGCTCATTCAAGATCCCATGCGCGGTGCCGCGCTTTGGCGCGCACTGCGCATGAGTGTGACAACACGCTACATTGGTCCGGCCGGTGTGGACGAGTTGCTGCATATAGTGTTTCGCGTTCCCGATTCAGCGCCGGTCGCCGCGCTTCGGGACGAACTTGTAAGCCTGCCATTCTGCCATTCGGATCAGCATCTCTTCGATGTCGCCTTGGCGGCGTCGTACAATGGCATGGCCGCCTGGATCGCCGATCTTGGGGCTGCAGATCGTGCGTGGTCGCTGACTTGGCGGCAGCGACGTGCCGTCCTCCTGGACGGGCTGGGCACTGGCTATGCGCTCCCTGTTCCGGAGGCCTGGCCCGAAGGCCAGGTCCGCACGGATATTGCCGATCTGCGCGTCAAGGCCGCGCGTTTGCGCTGGCGCGAAGCCTGCGCCCATCATTGGTGGCAGAACTATCTCGCAGCTCAGGATGCAGTTGACGCTTATGCCGCTTGGGTGCTGTTTCTGCACTCGGCGGACGCGCGCGCCTGGACATGGATGCAGGATGCCGTGCAAAGACGAACCAGCAGTGACGGTTTCTTTGCCCTTAAGCTCGCACATGTGCAGCTCAACCGTATGGAATTAAAGCGTGCGATGGACCAGACCCTGGAGAGACGTGATAGGATGTTTCTCGATCACGACATCGTGGAAGGTATCGGGCCTTGGGCGAAAGCGACCAACCCCGTCTAATCAATCCACCGGTGTGATACCCGAGAAGACGCACATGCGACCTAGACGGGACTTCAGCGTCTCAGTCGCATTCCCGCGAGCGCTCCGGCAAAAGTACATTCAACTGGTGCTCGTGCAAATGCAGCCTACGCAGCGATCTTGTCCTCCTTGTCTTCGCCGCGCATGACGATCTTCAGTGCGTCCTCGGGCAAAGGGCGCTGCAGTGCCTTTGCTTCGTCCCAAGGAGCACGCATCCAAACATCGCGCTCCTCTTCGGTGGTCAGCATCACTGGCATCGCCTTCGGATGGATCGGCTCGACGACCGCATTGGGTGAGGTCGTCAGGAAACCGTAGACGAGGTGGGGGCCGGGGATCGGCTTCGACTTGGTGCCGCGGTCACCTCTGAACTCGGTCCAGATGCCGGCGAAACAGAACAGCGGCCGGCTTTCCTCGAGTGCGAACCAGACGACGTCCTTCTTCTTGGTCTCCGGATTTGGCTCGGGGGCGTATTCGGCAAAGCTGTTCGCCGGCACGAGGCAGCGGTTCTCCGGCTTCAGCCAGCCGCGCCAATGCGGCGAGGACGTATTGCGGATGTTGGTGACCGGCGGCCCGCCCGTCTTGGGTGGGGGCGGCATGCCCCAACGCATCAGAACCAATTCTTCGGCGTCGCCGACATTGCGGATCACCGGTGCCGGATAGTCCGGAAAAACACCGGGCATTGGCGCCAGATTGCCGACATAGCGGTTCATGCGCCTGAACAGACCGGCGATCGCCGCCTGGTTGGTTGTGATCGAATAGAGATTGCACATTCAGCGCCGCCTATCCCGTGTAGGTTCGAAAGCGCCCCGCGTGTAGGCGTGGGAGACGGCCTTCTTCAACTCTGAATTCTCCGACTCCAGGAAATTGTTCGCAACGATCAGCGCGCGAATAGCCGAGCGCATATCGCCGCCGCGAGCGGCGATCGCCTCGTCGACGGCGGTCTTCAGACCATCGTCCCGTTCGTTCGGCTTGGGGACCGAGGACATGGCGTTGTTCCAGGTGACCGTCGTTGGTTCATGTTCTTATTTTGTTCTCATGGAGTCAAGTCGCCGTTTCAAGCCGCCCTGGACGTTGGTCCGGGAAAATTCCGAGTGCTATGTGGTCAGGGACGCCAACGGCGTGACCCTCGCGTGGCTCTATTGCCGCGATGACGCGCAGCGCTACAGCTTCGGCGTCGGCAAGCTTTCGTCGGATGAGGCGCGTCGGATCGGCTAGGCAATTGCGCGCATCCCCGAATTCCTGATGCCGCGCCAGGGCTTCTATCCGCGTGGAGGCGGCCCCCGGTGGCGTGCCGACCGGCCGTATCATGTGGCCCTGGAGGACCGCTATATCCGCGAGCATTGGGATGAGATCTACGCGCTCTGCAAGCTCAACAACCTGCCTTTCAACGCAACGGGTGAAGTCATAAAGAGCGACGGCGTTTGGAAGGTCTATGAGTTTACCTGGCAGATGGATGCGATCCTGTTCTGGAACCGTTTCGAGGGCAGATGGCTGCGTGGCACGGAGTTTCACTATCCCGAGCGGCCGGAGAACCTGCCGGTGCTCAAGCCGCTCGAAAACTGGTCGAAATCCAATCCGCGCGATCTGCGCTAATCGCTGGTAGCCCAAAGTCATGAGCAAACGCCGAGTCCTTGCATTGATGCTCCTGCTGTTATCGAGCGCGGCCCTCGCCGACAGCTTTGTCGGTCAGGCCAGCGTCGTTGACGGCGACACGTTGGAAATTCACGGGACGCGGATCCGGCTTTGGGGTGTGGATGCTCCAGAAAGCACCCAGCTATGTCGCGGTGACGACAGTTTGCAGTACCGCTGTGGTTCGCAGGCGGCGAATGATCTCGACGCTTACATTGCGCGGCGTCCCGTCAACTGTGTCCTGCTGAGTCTCGACCGGTATGGCCGCACGGTCGCGACCTGTTCCGTCGCGGGCAGGGATCTCGGGGAATGGCTTGTGCGCAACGGTCTCGCGCTGGATTGGCCTCAGTATTCGAAGGGAAGATATCACGAAGCTCAGCGGGAGGCCGAGCGCGCAGGCCAAGGGCTCTGGAAGGGCAGCTACGTCGAGCCGTGGCTCTATCGTGCATGCATCCGCGCCAGCGGAAACCCGTCCGCCTGTTCGGACGACGCAAATGCCCATCCTTGAGGGGCTCCACTGCGAGACGTCAATCCACAAGGTGCGATGACCGATCACCGCATTCGGGCAGGTGGGTCTAGCGCCGTTTGGGCGACTCACGTTACCCATCATTCCCGACCACCTCACTGCACAATGGGAATGAAATGGTTGCAGCTACCCGTGAACTGCCGGCCTCTGGTTACGCACTCGAAGTGGACGGCCGACTCAAAGCCGAATTTGCAACCAGAGACGGCGCCAAGGCAGGTGGAGAAGAACTGAAGAAACGTTTTCCCATGCTTCAGATCCGGATCTATGACGCGCAGACGCATGCGCGCGAGGAAGTCTAGATCTTCCGACTGAGGGAATCTTCCGCTTGCGCGCGTGCGGCTTTCGCCGCACCGGGCTCTCGTGAACCGAGCCGCTTTGCGTCTCGGCCGCCGTGCGGCTTCGATCCCTCGCGCAAAGAGATGCGGAGCTCCTCGCCGGGGGCACTCGGGAAAGGGGCTCGCCTGCGGCGATCGCTATCACTGCCCCGTTCCCGGGTGCCGCTATTGAACCGGTCTCGTCGCTGCACTCGGACCCGCGTGCCCCTTCGGGTCGCTATGCTCACGCTCTCCGGGTGCCATTTTCCGTTGAGGCGATGCGCCGTTGGCGCACGCCTGGTCGGGCCTGCGGCCCTCGGCACCTCAAGGCCAAGTGCCATGAAGAAATCGGACGGAGGGAAAGCCCGCCCAAGTAGAAGGTTCGCTGTTTAAGCGCGCGACGTGCATCGAATCGGCAGACGGTTTATGCTCCCGCAAAACCGCCGATTCTCTCTTTAGTCGGCCAATGTCATGCAACTGGGGCTACGTCATGAAGGTTCTGCGATGGATCGAGCGGATCGGACACTCGATCGGCCTCTTGCTTGCGATCGTGGCCATAGTCTGGATTGGGGTAATTATTGGTCGCCCTTCAGAGAAGAGCGGAAATCAGCCGAACTTCGTCGGCGCAGAGCAGCAGCAGAAGCGCCTCGCAATTTTTCTCGACGGCACATGGAATAGCATCAACAGCAATACGAACGTCTGGCGCATGCGCGCGCTTTGCGCCGCGAAAAGCCAGGATGGTAAACCTCAGCTCGTCTACTACGAGGTCGGGGTCAACGGTTTCCTGGGCGGTGTTTTCGGCCAGGGGCTCGATGAGAACATCCGCCTAGCCTACGAGTGGCTCATCGAGAACTACAACGACGGCGATGAAATCTTCATTTTCGGCTTCAGCCGTGGCGCGTTTACAGCCCGAAGCCTGGCTGGGTTGATCGCCATAGATGGCATCCTGAAAGCAGGCTCCCCCATCGGGGTGACCGAACTGTTTGACCGCTACAGGAAGGGTGACGAGGAGAGCATTTGGACGTTGAAGGAGAAGGAAGCGTCCGGAGACACCAGCAAGCTGACGGAGCAGGAAAAGTGGCTGCTCAAATATTCCCAGCCGGCGAAAGTGAAAGTTGTGGGCGTATGGGATACCGTTGGATCCGTCGGTGTGGCAGCCGGAAATATTCCGGGCATTAGCCGTTCTCAGTTCGATTATCTGCAGACGGGCTTACGTATCCATATCCTAAATGGCTATCACGCGCTTGCCATTGATGAGCACCGCAACGACTTCGCGCCGACGCTGTGGGACGTTCGCCACCCGAAAGATCCGAACGCGGTGATCGCGCAACCGCGTCCGCTCTCCGGTGTTGAGCAGCGCTGGTTTGTCGGTGCCCACGCAAATGTTGGGGGCGGCTATCAGACCGATCTTCTGGCTCAGGCTCCGCTGCGCTGGATGATGAAGAAGGCGGAATCTCAGGGGCTTTCGTTCCGATCGGAGGTCGATTTGGATGGAGATGCTCTGACGGCGCCGATTGCCGATTCCTATGCGTCGTTTGGCTCGGGATTGTACGCCAAGATTTCTCCGCCACTGTTTCGGACCATCGGCCGAGGACCGGATGTCCGAGAAGACGGAAGCCATATCAACGTCAACGAGACAATCGACGCGAGCGTGTTCAACCGTTGGCGTGCTGATCCAACCTATCGCCCGGCCAACCTTATTGAGTGGGCACAGCGCAAGAAAGTTGATCCCGCCCAGTTGCAAACTTCCGTGCGCGCTGACGACCCTCACGTAGCCGTGCCGGATCAATAGGCTAGCGCAAAATGCAGGTGGTTAAAAAAGCGAACCGCAATTCGATGTACTGGCGCCAGCACTGAGGCCTTCGATCGGCTCTGCTGGCCTTTATCCTGGCTACAGCTTCGTATGAGGAACAACTTTGCCACCTTGCGAAGGTTCTGGCGGAGGTGCGCCGTACGCCAGCCATCGCGCATTTTCCTCAGTACAAGCATTGGTTGCCCTTGAGGGCGCGTGCCATCATCAGGTAGGCTTTAGGTCCTGATGTTCACCGATGTTGAGGGGCGGAGATGAGGCTTCATTCCCTGGCTTGTGCGGTTCTTTGGGTTTGGTGCTGGACGGGCGCCAGCGCGCTCGCGGTCGAATGGAGCGTCGCCGGCGTCATGCTGACGCCAAGCGGCATCCTTGCCGATGGAACGCTGTCGATCTCGGGCGACGGCAAGATCGTGAGCGTCGGCCCTAGCGCGTCGGCGCAGCCAACAACGTCTCCGGTCAAGGTGCCGGGCATCATTCTGCCCGGCTTCATCGATCTCCATGACCACCTCACCTGGAATATCCAGCCACGATGGCTGCCCGGCCGGAAGTTTAACAACCGGTATGAATGGCAGGATTACGCGGAATACGACCGCTTGCTGAACAACCCGCACTACGCGGCAATGCCAACTGTAGCCTGCGAAGCGGAGATCTATGCGGAGATCAAGGCGCTTGCCGGTGGGGCGACGTCGGTCCTTGGAGGATTGCTGAGCAGTGACAAGACCTCTGAAAACCATAAGTGCGTCGCGGGACTTGCCCGAAATCTCGATACGGATTCCGGCTTCTTGCAACAACAACCGGTCTTCGACGACAAATGCCCCACAGTAAGACCTGAAACCGATCGAAAGATTCTTGATGTCGTCGACAAATGAGGTCTTCCCGCTCGAATTGACGCACGAGAGGTTCGAGTATCTTCTGTGCGCGCTCGACCATAAGACCTTGCGGGGCATGGTGGTCCATCTCGCGGAGGGCGCGAGCACTGATTCCGCCGCGCACCGCGAATATAGCATGCTCAGCAAGGAAGTGTTGCTCGCACCCGTCATCGGGAAGCCCAAGCCTGTTCCTATTCCACGGGACGGTCTTGCCCTCGTTCACGGTACGGCTTTGCGTGACGCCGATTTTCTCGGCATGAGGGACAGCAATGTCGGACTTATCTGGTCGCCACGCAGCAATGACGAACTCTATGGCTCGACCACCAACATCGCCGCCGCCAGGTTGGCAAAAGTGGACATCGCCATTGCGCCCGATTGGAGCCCGTCCGGCAGTGCGGGCATGCTGCAGGAAATGGGTTACGCATACAGGCATTATGGCGTCAGCTCCGACGAGCTCGTGGCCATGGCAACTTCGACCCCCGCGAAGCTTGTCAGAATATCCGATTACATCGGTGCGCTGGCGCCCGGGCAATTCGCGGATTTTGTCGCTCTGAACGTGGCAATCGACACCACCCGACCCACTCCTCTTGACCCTGTCGTCAAGGCTACCCCGGCCAACGTGTCGCTTGTTGTGGTCGGCGGACAAGCGGTCTACGGGGACAAAAACTTGCTGCAACAACTTTTGCCGCCCGGCGTCGTCACGAGCGAGTTAAAGGTGTGCGGGGCGGATAAACTTGTGAATCTTTCGGGTACCGGCGCGGCCGCTCATGGATGGACACTTGATGACGTCAAAGCCCACCTTAAGCAGGCTCTTGAAGCGCTCGGCACCTCATTCACAGACATCGAATGCGATTGATCTGAAGAGATGACGTGACTGTCCGCAGGACGGGCCGCAATCAAGCCGGCACTGCAGGACCGCAAGTCTGTTCAGAATAGAGTGGTGGGCTGCTCCTCTCGCGCCCCAGGTCGCGTCGACATGGATGATGGACGTGGCGATGGGCCCGTTTGGTCGTCGGTTTCGTGAGTCACGATGTTGGCCCGGCCGGGTCTTCCTTGACGCCGCGGGCGACGACCTGGAGCGTTCCGTCGGCAAGCGGCCGCTGCAGCTTCAGGGCCTCGTCCAGAGGGGCCATCATCCAGGTCTCGACCTCGTCCGGCGTCGTCAGGATCACCGGCATCGCCTTAGGGTGGATGGCGCCGACCTCTGCGTTGGGCTCCGTCGTGAGGAACGCGTACAGGTCGTTGGTCGTCTCGCCTTCCTTGACCTTCCGGACCGACGTCCAACTGGTCCAGATGCCGGCGAAGCAGGCGAGGGGGCGGGTATCATCGAACGCGAACCAGATATCGCCGCCCTCGGCCTTGTTGAACTCGCTGAAGGAGTTGAATGGCACCACGCAGCGATGCTCGGGACCGAGCCAACGAGCCCAGTGTTTGCTCTTCACATTGCGGATGTTGGTCGTCCCGCCGTCCGGCTCCATTCTGAGCAATTCCTTGAAATCCACTGCCTTGCCTTTGGCCTCCAGCTTCTCGGCTCGCTTCGTCGTGGCGTCCATCAGTGCCTTTGATGACGACGGCATTCCCCATCGCGCGGTAGCGAGCTCGCGGCCCTCGGCTCCGTTCCGCACGATTGGCGCTGTGTAGTCCGGAAAAACCCCGGGCATCGGCGCCAGGTTGCCAACGTATCGGTTCACGACACGAAACAGCGCGCTGATCGCGGCTTGGTTGGTCGTGATCGAATAAAGATTGCACATCGGTCAGGATTCGGTTCGAGGATGGCGCGGCTGCCACGTCAACTGTAGCAGAGTCGCGGATGGACGCCGGCCCGCCTTGGCGCATTTGCGGCAGCGCAGCCGGCTGGCAAGACCGTGCACGAAGGTGGTCGGCGGGTGCTTCATCGCCGCGAGGTCGACGTCGCTCGGCGTCTTACAGCGTGCGCACCTGATCTCCAGCCAGGGGAAGCCTCGGTTCACGGCCTGATCGATGGTCGGTGACGGATCGATCGGCTCTCCATCTGACCACATCCGCTCGTTCCAGCTTTCGCAAAGCAGCCTGTCGGCTTGCTGGATCATGGCCTCGCCCTTGGCCCGCATCTCCGCCGATTGGGTAGCCAGGATGTTGGCCATAGCGCGCGCCTTGCCGAGCTCTTTCGCCAGAGCCTTGCGATCACCGCCCGACAGGGGCGTAGGGTGATACTTCGGGGCCATCCGGACATCCAGGTGCAACGAGATCGGATCGGCAAATCCTGAGCGGCTACGGTGACTCGAACGCTGGCCAGCACCCGTCTTCTTCATGCCTGCCGGTGCGCTGCTGGCAGGTGTTATCGAGCAACCGCTGCGCCACGTCCTTCCAAACTGCGTTAGCGCCATACAAGCGGACGGCATCGGCGGTCTGGATTTCCACGGTCCGCTCGCAGCGGCGGCAGGAGACGCGCAGTACGTGGCGCTGCATTTCGGAAAGACGCCGCTGCCGCATTTGGGCCTCGGTCGTGCCGGCGCGAGGGTCTCTAAGGACCGATTCCCAGTATTCGGCTGGAAGCGGCGCCTCTGGAGCCGGAGTGGAAGGGCTCGGCCTACGGACGGCTTCAGCGGCCAGTTTTTCCATCTCTTTCGGGGTCGGCATGCGCCAGCTCGCGGGTCGGTCGGTCATGCCCAATTAGAACATAACAAGAACAAATGTCGAGTCCGACGAGGCAGCCGCCGTGAAAAATCCTCCTTTCGGGCGGGTAGCGATGTCGGAACCAAGCCGGTTGGTTCGTCTTGAATCCGGCATCTGTAATGGAGTTCCCCCGCGATGGCCCCCCGCGCCAACTGGAAAGGCTTCCTGCGTCTCTCCCTCGTCACCTGTCCGGTCGCGCTCTATCCGGCCACCTCGGAATCCGAAAAGGTCTCGTTCAACCAGCTGAACCGAAAGACCGGCCATCGGATCAAGTATGCGAAGGTCGACGCCGACACTGGCGAGGAGGTCGACAACGAGGACATCGTCAAGGGCTACAAGGTTGATACCGATACCTTCATCGAGGTGACCAAGGAGGAGCTTGAGAATGTCGCGCTGGAATCGACGCGAACCATCGAAATCGACGAGTTCGTCGACCGCAGCGAGATCGATCCGCGATATCTCATTCGCCCCTACTATCTGCGTCCTGACGGTAAAGTTGGGCACGATGCCTTCGCCGTCATTCGGGAAACCATCCGCGAGATGAACAAGGTCGCAATCGGCCGTGTGGTGCTGACCAACCGCGAGCACATCATCGCGCTCGAGCCTCTCGATAAGGGACTGATGGGCACGCTGCTGCGCTACCCCTACGAAGTCCGTCCCGCGGATGAATATTTCGACGACATTCAGGATGTCAAAGTTACCAAGGACATGCTTGATCTCGCCAAGCACATCGTCAATCAGAAGGCTGGCCATTTCGAGCCGGACAAGTTCGAAGACCAGTACGAAACCGCCCTCATCGATCTCATCAATCAGAAGCGCGCCGGCAAACCCATCACCGCGAAAGCGCGTCCTCGCGGTGAGAATGTCGTGGACCTGATGGATGCTCTGCGTAAGAGCATCGGACGAGAGGCAGCGGGCCCGACAGAGGCGCCGAAGAAGCCGGCCAAGAAGCCGCGCAAGGCGGCCGCTGGGCAGAGGGAAATGCTGATGCCGATCACCGGCAAAAAGGCGGCGAAGGAGGGCGCGGCCAAGAAGCCGGCTGCAAAGCCGCAGCGAAAGTCGGCCTAGCCTATCGTGAAGCACCGGTCACGCCAGACGGTCACTCCTTCGTCATCCGCGGCAGGCTCTGGCGGATGGTAAATCCCATCTCGACGAGGTCGCGTGAGACTATCGCGCTGACCGGCAGAAAGGCAACAGCCGCGAGGCCGAACCCATAGAGCCGTCGACCTCGCGATTTGCAATGAGAGGGACACTTTGCGCGCTGCAGGCCGCGCCACTGCGGAAGTTTGCGCTGGGGAGAGTGTTTGGGCAGCGTCGTCTTTCAGCCCAATCAGTTCGGTTTTGGGGGCCTCGGCCAGAGAGGCGATCCATTAGGGGCGAGACGCAGTTATGGGTGCAGTGCACCGTCCGCAAAGTTTAACATGCTTGAATCCCCAAGCGGGCGAAACCGCGCTAGGATTAGATTTTCCCTTAGGGGGCAGCTTATGTTCGACTCGGCAACCACCGCGCTTTTGCGCGCGGTTCTCGATGAAGTCTGTGAAAGCGTCTCGCACCGCGAGATCGGGGCACGTACCCACGTCGCGTCGAAAATCCTAGAGGCTGCGACGAGAGGCGAGATTTCTCCCGAAGGTCTCAAACAGATTGGTCGCGACGCCCTCTCGCACGCGCCGACGATGTGGCGCTGATCGCGGGGCGGGCGTGAACTTTCAAGTCACCGTCCTGAAGATTTTGGTAGCTTATCCGGACGGCTTTGCCGTGATGGAGGACCTCAAGAGGGATATGGCCATCCTGGCAACGAGTGGCCGCGACTGGGCGGACCGGACCAGGCGCCTCGCGGCCAGAGTGCCCGACCTCGACATCTTCTCACAAGGATTGGTCGAACGGATAAGCGGAGGATGGAAGATCACGTCCAAAGGACGGGCGTTGCTCGAATTGATGGAAGCGCGGCCGACGGCCTTGGCAAGGGCCGAGGCGCCTCCAGTTCTGGAGACGAGTGCGACCTCGCCGGCGCCTGTTCCTCCGCTGCGGCAGCCCGCCGATCGTGCCAAGCGACGGCGCGAAAGACGTGAACGCCGGCGCGAGGCGCGCGAACGGGCAAGAGCAAACGCGTCTTGAGGTAGCGACTGAGGGAAGAGAAATCCGCCAAATGGGAGCAGCGGTTTGATAGTCCCGGACTGTCGATTTGCCTCCCCAGCCCCAAGCGTACCGCCGTTACCTTGTTTGCGGCCATGCCGGCCCCGATCTACTCGGGACGGCGACTGAGCACGGGTCCTTCTACCGAGCCGGCGAGCGACAATATAGCGAGGAAATGGAGGCCGAACCCGCGCGGGAGAGCTGGCCGGGTTCCTTTTGAAAGGGCGTTGCGCGGTCGGTGAGGCTGTATAGCTACTTCAGACAACCGCCATAAAGTTCACTGACATGCTCCCCAACAGTCAATCTTCACGAAGGCCGTAATGTCCCAGTACTCACTCGATGTATTGCGTCAGCGCTATGTCGTCGAGAAAAGACCGCTCGAGGCCAGCGTCGAGCTGATCTTGCGGGCCGACACCCGCGCCGGAGCGCGTGCCATCCTGGCTTCAATCGATAAACGCCGCTTCGAAAATAGGTCGGAAGGGCAGCGCCTCCGCAAGATGCTCCGCTTCGAGACCTCTCTGTGGGAAACAGGCCATCATGCCGTGGCAGGCGTGGATGAGGCCGGAATGAGCCCTCTCGCCGGGCCGGTCTCCGCTGGCGCCGTGATCCTGAAACCGGGCACGCGGATAGTCGGAATCGACGACTCGAAAAAACTCGACGCCGCGGCTCGCGAAGAACTCGCGAAGGAGATCAAGGAAAAGGCTGGGAGTTGGTGTGTGGCGTTCGTCGAGGTCGAGGAGATCGACGCCATCAACATCTATTGGGCAGGCATCCAGGCTATGCAACGTGCGGTCCGGGGGCTGGGATTGACGCCGCAACACTTGCTGATCGATGCGAAACGGCTGAAGGAAATCGACATCCCTCAGCAGGCCATCATCAAAGGCGACGCCAAGTCCGCCAGCATCGCGGCCGCCTCCATCCTCGCGAAAGTCGAGCGCGACAGGATCATGCGGACGCTCGACGTGCGACACCCCGGCTATGGCTTCGCGGATCACAAGGGCTACCCGGTGCCGGCTCATTATGACGCGCTCGCCAGGCTCGGCGCATGCGCAGCTCACCGGCGGTCGTTCGGACCGGTACGTAAGGCTCTCGGGTTGCCGCCCTTGCCGCCATGGCCTTCGGCATCCGAGCGCGAAGCCGGCTGAACAGGCCGCACGCTCCGTTTGGCGGGCGCTATTTTCGCGACCAGTTCTTTTCACATACGACGTCCTTCGCGTTTTTGTCGGAGCGCAGGCCGAGATAGACCGGCTGGCGCAGCTCGCCGTTGCTGGTCCACTCCGCGAACTTCACCTCTGCGACGAGCGAAGGACGGACCCAGGTCGTGACCTGCTCATCCTTCACCTTGGCGGGAAAGGGCGATTTGGCCGTCTTGAGCTTCAGGAGCTTGCCGTGAAGCTGTTCGAGAACCTGGTGGCTGAAGCCGGTGCCGACGTGGCCGATATACCGCCATCCATCATCTTCGCGCACCGCTAGGACGAGGGCGCCGAAGAAGGGCCGGGTTCGCCTCGGCGCCGTGAAGCCGGCGATCACCACCTCCTGCCGCTGCGCGGTTTTCACCTTCAGCCAGTCGGCGGTCCGGCGCCCGGACGCGTAAGAGCTGTCGGCGCGCTTGGCCATGATGCCTTCGAGATGCCTTCGCTCGGCTTCTGCGAAGAACTTTGTTCCGCTGCCTTTGCGATGCTTGCTGAACGAGATCAGCTTATGGCGGGGCAGAATGGCCTTGAGTCGCTTCTTGCGCTCGAGGAGCGGCAGCGCTCGCAGGTCCTCGCCGTCAGCAAACATGAGATCGAACGCGCAGTACAGAAGCTTGGCCTCATGGCGCAGGGCGTTCTGGAGCAATTGGAAATGGGATACGCCGTCTTTGCCGATCGCGACGAGCTCGCCATCGATCACGGCATCCGCCTTCACGCCCTCTAGCGCTTTCGCGACCTCGATATAGCTGCGGCTGATGATCTTGCCGTTGCGGCTGTAGAGCGCAACCTTGCCTCGCCGGATTTCCGCAATCATGCGGAAGCCGTCGTACTTGTCCTCGAAAGCCCAACCAGGGTCGTCGAACGGCGCGTCGGTGAGCGTAGCGAGCATCGGCTGCAGGCGTTTGGGCAGGGTCGACGTCCGGCTCATTCGAGACCAATCCTTAAGAGCACGTTGCGAAATGCATGGACGTCCTTCAAGGATTAGGGAACGCTTCGGGGCCGCGTCATGTTCCGCGGGCTCCGTGGCGTGCGTGACGTTGAGGCTCGATGGAGGAGGGCGGATCAGACCGATGGCGAGAAAACTGAAAACCTACCAGACTTCGCTGGGCTTCTTCGATCTGGCGATCGCCGCCCCCTCGATGAAAGCGGCCCTCGATGCCTGGGGCGCCAACAGCAATCTCTTCCACCAGGGCGCGGCGAAGGAAAGCGACGATCCGGACGTCATCGCTGCGGCCATGAAGAAGCCGGGCGTCGTTCTCAGGCGCCCGGTCGGATCCAACCGAACCTTCAGCGAGCAAGCCGAACTGCCCTCCCATCTCAGCGGGGACAGACGATCGACGAACGCCCCGCGCCAATCGAAGGGCCAAATTGCGAAGAAGCCTTCCTCCCGTCCCGTCGACAAGACGGCCGAGCGGAAGGCTGCGCTTGCATACGAACGAGAGGAGAAGCGCCGGGAGAGTGAACGGGCGAGGGAAGAGGCCGCTAGGCAGAAAGAGCGTGATCGCCGTCAGCAGGTCGTCGACAAGGCGCAGGCTGCGCTGGACAAGGCGGAGCAGGAGCACGCGAAGCGGGCCGCCGCCATCCAGGCCGAGGTTGAGGCCCTCGCGAAGAGATCGCAAACCGAAGACGATCGCTGGAATAAGGAGAGGGAGCGATTGGAAGCTGCGCTGCGGCGTGCGCGGAGTTAGTTTCTTGGCAGTTCTTGCTCGGCACCGAGGGAATGCAAAGGGTTGCCGTCGGCGATCATCGTTCGGGGTCTGGTGCGCGCGCCGCGGCTCGGTTCACCGCGGTGCGGTCCCCTCGGTCCTCGGGAGCGAGCTCCATGACCGCTCGATGCAGCTCGGCCGGGATCGTCAGCGGACTTTCCAGGGGCTTGTTCGCCCATTGCCAGAAGCGATCGAACGCATCCATCACAGATCCTCCCGCAGGCCCCGGAAGAAGGGGTGGCGAACCTTTCCCTCGGCCGACTTCGCGCGATATTCTATCTCCGCCAGAAGCTTGGGTTCGACCCAGATGCCCTTGTGAGCGATGCGCTTGGTATAAGGCTGGGTCTTCCGGATGAGGGGTTTAAGCCGTTTCTGCAGATCGGCGGCCGAGACCTTGTCGAAGCCGCGGTCGACTTTACCGGCGTAGACCAGGTCGTCGCCCTTGCGCCGGCCGACGTAGATGCCGTCCCACTTCGTCCCATCGAGTGCGAAGCCGGCAATGGTCAACGTCTCACGCTGTACGCAGGTCTTTTTGACCCAGTCATTCGTGCGTCCCGTTGGATAGGCGCTGCCCCGGACCTTCGAGACCACGCCTTCGAGGCCGAGCTTGCAGGCGTGCGCGAACATCTCGCGGCCGTCAATCTCGAAACTTTCGCTGAACTGGATGTCGGTGCCGCCCAGAATCCTCTTGAGTTCGCCTTTGCGCTGAAAGAGCGGAAGCTTGCGGATATCTCGGCCGTTCAGATAGAGCAGATCGAACGCGACGAGCACGATGCTCTTCGACTTGCCCTTGAGCTCGTTCTGCAGAACCGAGAAGTCGGTCGTGCCGTCGGCGGCAGGTACCACGATCTCGCCGTCCAGCACGGCCGAGCTCGCCTTGATCCGCCAGGCATCATGAGCGACCTTCTTGAAGCGATGCGTCCAATCATGGCCACGCCGGGTGAAGATCTTCGCCGTCTCGTTGGCGAGATGGACTTGGACGCGGTAGCCGTCGAACTTGATTTCGTGAATCCAGCGCTCCCCGGATGGCACCTTCTCGGTCGAGGTGGCCAGGGCCGGTTCGATGAAGCCGGGGAAGGGCGCATTGACGCCGATAGCCGCCGGCCTTTTACGCTGAAACGCCACTGATGAACTCCACGCTACAGGCGATTCAAATTGGCACAGTTCGAATCGTTCCGGAACCGGCGAATCCTTGTTGCGTTGCCTCGACGCCACGAACAGGAGGTATCCATGGCGGCAGCGAAGAAATCGAAGACGTCCCGCGGACGCAAGCAGGACCGGGCACGGGTGGCCGGCGGGCAGGACTACGAAGTGCAGTACGAGGCGAAGAAGACGGGAAAGTCGGCGCCGGCGGTGAAGAAGGCTGTCAAAAAGGTCGGCAATACGCGGAAGCGGGTGGAAAGGCGGCTAGGCCGCTGAGTAGAAGACGGGTTGGCATCGGTGCTTAGCGTCGGTCCTCCTCGTCAAGAGGGCATTCTGGGCAGGTATCACCAATCGAGTCCAGCACGTCGCGAACCGCGGCCTCCGCTGCGTCACGGGATACGTCTGCTGGCGGATCCTGACGGGCGATGTCGAAGGCGCGCTCTCGCGCATGCGGATCGGCGCGGTCCTGCATCCAACCGTGCTCCTCGCACTCCCGGATGGCGCCGGCTTCGTTCAGCACGTTGATCGCCCAACCGCGCAGGGTGCGGATCGCCGGCGGTCTCTGCTTGGTCATCAGCATTAAAGGGACCTCCCACGCTGAGACGAATCGTTTAGTCCCACAGACGTTCCCCATCGCTAACACACGACTGGGATTCGGGATCGTGGGATCTCGTGGTTTTTCGAAGGCTGAATTTTCAGCTTGGCGAGGTGCTAGGGTGGGCAAGAACGGAACTGAAGAAATCATTTTTCCAATACTTCAGACGTCCGAGCTCAGGTGGTTGCTCCTTGTCCGTTTAGCGCGTGCGGCTGTCGCCGCACCAGGCTCTCGTGGACCGAGCCGCGCAGCGTCTCGGCCTTGCGGCTTCGATCCCTCGCGCACGAGCAAATCACGCCCTCGCTGGGCAGAAACGAAAAACCAGACCTTTATGCAGCAGCCACCTGCACAAAGGTCCGGCCTTATCTTAGCGTGCCGCGACACCGAACGGCTGCAAAGGACGCTTCATATCCTTTGGGAAGGTCTCGTTTCATCCGGGTTGCGACCCGGAGGCGGCAATAGATCAGCAGCCGATACGACTACTTCTTCTTTGAAGTCTTCTTTGCAACCTTCTTGGTGGCTGCCTTCGCGGTCTTCTTTGCCTTCTTCGCTTTCTTGGCCATGTCGTCCTCTGTAAGAATTGGCTCTCAGTGAACATGCCCACGCCGTGCATAGACATGCGCACGAGTGAGACGATATCACAAAAGCAAAATTGATACCAAGGAGACGTAAATCCGCATTGAGTCGCTCGCCGGAGGCACTCGCTCTCGGGTCCCGCCGTCATTGCATTCCGGCGTCGCTGCCCTTCGGGTCGGGTGCCTTTTTAACCGGTCTCGCGACTGCACTCGGTCCCGGGTCCCGCCGCTACGCGTCGGCGCTATGCTGACCCTCCTGCGGGTGCCTCTTAGCCGGGTCTCGTGACCCTTAGTGGCCTCCGCTTCGCTCCGCCCACAGGCCTCTCTTCCATAATTGTGAGACTCTGTGAAAACGTCGGGCGGTTCTCGTATCATTGCCTGCATCACGTTCGCTCAGGTTTTGGCGCGTGCGGCCAGGGCCGCACCGGGCTCTCGTGAACCGAGCCGCGCAGCGTCTCGGCCTTGCGGCTTTGATCCCTCGCGCTAGAGCTTTGGGTGCTCCTCGCCGGGGGCACTCGGGAAAGGGGCTCGCCTGCGGCGATCGCTATCACTGCCCCGTTCCCGGGTGCCGCTATTGAACCGGTCTCGTCGCTGCACTCGGACCCGCGTGCCCCTTCGGGTCGCTATGCTCACGCTCTCCGGGTGCCATTTTCCGTTGCGGCGATGCGCCCTTGGGCGCACGCCTGATCGCGAATGAGGCCCTCGGTAGATGGCGCAAGGGCTGAGAGTAAGAGTGCAGGCTGGTTTTTCCGTGACGGGTTAGAAGTTGCGAGAGAGGCTCGCGGCGCCCGTCGCGGAGACCCGCGATGTCAAACACTACTGCTCGCGCGCGCGCCGGCCAGGACCGGGCAACCCTCTATAACGAAATTACCGACAAGATCATTGCCGAGCTTGAGGCCGGACGCGTCCCCTGGGTTCAGCCCTGGGGTACGTCCGCGGCGAAAGCGCCGCTGGCCATGCCGAAAAATGCGTCGACCAAGCGGCAATACAGTGGCGTGAACATCCTCATTCTCTGGGGAGCCGTGATCGAACGCGGATTCACCGGGCAAAGCTGGCTCACTTTCCGCCAGGCGCTCTCGCTTGGTGGTCACGTTCGCAAAGGAGAGCGCGGCACCACTGTTGTCTATGCAGATCGTTTCGTGCCGAATGACGAAAAACGACGCGCCGCTGAAACTGGCGAAGACGTGCAGGCGATTCCATTCCTCAAACGATTTACCGTTTTCAATGTCGATCAGTGCGCAGATCTGCCTGACGAGATTGCCACCGCTGCGCCGCCACCCCCGGCTGGCCTCATCGAACCCACGGTGAACGCCCTGATCAAGGCCAGCGGAATTCCATTTCGGATCGGCGGGGATCGTGCATTCTATGCAACCGCCGAAGACTACGTGCAGGTCCCGCCGCCGCAGGCCTATTTCGAACCCATCAACTGGCACCGCACGGCCTTGCATGAACTCGGTCATGCGACCGGGCATTCATCGCGTCTGAACCGCGACCAGAGCGGATCCTACGGTACGAAAAAATACGCCTTCGAAGAACTGGTCGCCGAGTTGAGTTCCGCGTTCAGCTGCGCGTCGCTCGGGATCGTCCCGACCGTACGCCATGCCGACTATATCGGCTCCTGGCTCGAAGTCCTGCGCGAAGACAATCGCGCCATCGTGCGTGCCGCCTCGCAGGCGAGCAAGGCCGCGGAGTATTTGCTCGGCTTCGTTCCCGGGTCCATTGAGCCCCCGTCGCTGGATTCGGCTGTCGCCGATCACGAGGCGGCGTGATGCTCGGCCTCGCGCGAGAGTGAGAGGAGGGGGGCTGTTCGCGACGGGTTGGAAGCCGAGAGAGAGTCTCACGGCCGCCCGTCGTGGAGAGCCAAAATGACGAAAGCCGTACAAAAGATCACGCTGTCGCCTTCCCGGGACATTCCGTTCAACAAGCTCGTGCTTAGCCAGTCGAACGTTCGCCGCGTCAAGGCCGGTGTCTCGATCGAACAGCTAGCCGAGAGCATCGCGCAGCGTACGCTTCTGCAAAGTCTGAGTGTCCGGGCCGTCGTTGATGCAGATGGCAACGAGACCGGCATGTTCGAGGTGCCGGCGGGCGGCAGGCGCTATCGTGCCCTCAAGCTTCTGGTGAAACAGAAACGCATGTCAAAGACGCAGGCGGTGCCGTGCGTTGTGCGTCAAGGGGGCATCGCCCCGGACGATTCGGTGGCGGAGAACGATGAGCGGGTCGGTCTGTTAGGTTCTGTGTCGCAACTGTCCTCTTAGAGTCTTAGGTCCGTCATGGGAATCGATGACCTTAGCGGGGCGTTTCGAGGGAGGCACACAGACGTCCGAGTCAAGCGTTCCCGCAGCGTAAGCGAGGACAACGCTTGACGCGGCGGCGACACCACAAACTAGTCAAATGGTTGCAGGCGAAGTCCTGCAACCCTGCCACGTGGCGAACGGGAGAGCGCGAGGGGAACCCCTCGCATTCAAAGAGAAGAGGGCGCCGCAGGCGCTCCGCTTAGATAACAGCTGGCTCGAGAAACTGTCTCTTTGTTGCTGATGGAAGGGCTTACGCCCTTCAGGATGTCGTTTGCCGTTTGGAAAGGTCGTGAGCAAAGAGGACAGATCGTGGTGCGGATCATCAGGGCTGCGATGGGGTATGCTGCAATCCCGGTGGACTTTCCGATCTTGGTGTCGGAACGGATGGCGATCATCGAGCCCGTGTTCGCTTGGCTGATGGAGCTGGCCACGATACCCGGCCGCAGCCACGCGGCGGAAACAGTCAGAACCTACGGCGAGCATCTTCACGACTGGTTTGACAGCCTGGAGCAGTCCAATCTCGTCTGGCACAGCGTGAGCGAGGCCGAGATTGCGGCCTGGCGCAATCGCATGCTGTCGCAGCCGAGCCCGCATACGAAACGGCCCTACGCGCGCTCGACGGTGAACGATCGGGTCCGCACGGTCTGTCGGTTCTATGCGTGGGCGCAAGGCCGCGGTTGGATCGAGAGCCTGCCGTTCCACTTCGTCGATGTGCGGGTGGGCACCGGCCGGCGACAATCGTTCCTGGCGCATGTCGATCCGCGTCCAGATGCCATGGCGGCGAACATCCTGACGGTAGCCGAGCACGAGCGCTTGCCGAGACCGTTGCGTGTCGACCAATTGCGTCGCGTCTTTGCGCATCTGGATATGCCCTATCGCCTGATGGCGGAATGGGCGCTGGCGACGGGGCTGCGGCGCAAAGAGCTTTGTGGCTTAGCTGTATTCCAGGTCCCGGAGACAGCGCATCTGGATGACGAGGATCATCCGCTGGTCGGCGTTCCGCTGACGATCACCAAGGGTGACAAGCCGCGCACGATCTACCCGCCGATCCGCTTGGTCGACCGCACGCAGCGCTACATCGACGAGGTTCGCACGCCGCAGGTCCGGGCGTTGCGTCGAGCGAGGCCCGACTATCGGCCGCCTTCGACTCTGTTCCTCAACACTCAGGGAAATCTGGTCAGCAAGTCGCGATTGACGGCGGTGTTTGCCGAGGCGTTCCGCGCGGCTGGCGTGACCGGAACATTGCATTACCTGAGGCATACATTTGCGATGACGATGCTGGTGCGATTGCAGCGTCAGGCAGCGACCACGCCCGATCTGAACCCGCTGAAGATCGTGCAGGTTCTGCTGGGGCACAGTTCGATCCAGAGCACGGCGATCTACCTGCGCTGCGTCGAGCTGAATGCGCGGGACCTCGCCGACAGCATCGACTATCTCTATGGCGAGCTGATCCCCGATGGCCGTTAAACGCGAGCGCATCGACCGGAGGCTGTCGGCTGCGGCGCCGATCGTTCTGGATCAGCCAGCCGATACCATCGTCGTCTTCCGCGACGGCTGGGGCGAGGTTGTGAAACGCTACGATCTCGGCAGGCTCGGTTTGCCGTCGGACATTGCAATGCTTCTGGCCGATTCCTTCCGCCATCATCATGCCGCCTCAAGCCAGGAGACGCAGCGCCATTGCTGGATGGCGTTGCAGGTGTTCGCGCGCTTTGTGGGCGAGGACGACCAGATCTTGTCCGCTTCTGATCTGACCACTGCCATGGTCGGGCGCTACATCGCATGGCTGGATCGACAGATCGCGGAGCAGACGAATAAGCCATGGTCAAAGAACTCGCGAGCAAATGTGCTGATGCAGCTTCGCCAGATGATCGACTGGACCAAGCGGCGGCATCCCTCCCGGCTGCTGTCGCGGATCGACTTCCCCTGGCGGGTCTGGCCGAACCGCATTGCCGATACACGGCCGCGCCTCGGCGGAGGGGACCTCAAGGCGATCCTGCGCGAGTGCTATGAGGAGATCGACGAGGCATGGGATCGCTTCGAAGCAGGGCGGAAGATCATTGGGGCGCGCGGGCCGGTTGATGGCGTCGATCCCGAGCTTTGCGAGCTGATCCGGGCCTTTGCAGTCGTGGGTGACGGTGTCCTGCCGTCGCGCACGGAAGCGATCCGCAGCGGCATCAACATATCGGCGGCGAACCGCCATGGCGGGCTTCGTCATCTTGCCGGCTACATGCACCTGACCGGCGAGACGGTCGTCGCGTTCTTCATCGCCATTGCGATCCAAACGGCGGGCAATCCGGATGCACTGCGGCTCATCACGCGCGATTGCCAGGTGGCACATCCGCTCGACGAGCATCGTATCATCGTCGAGTGGGCCAAGCCTCGGGCCGGCGCCAAAGTGAAGCGCGCGCAAAGGCGATCGTTCGACCGCCGTCGCCGCTACGCGGCGCCGAATCTGATCGACAGGTTGCTGGCGATGACGGCGCCGCTCGTAGCCCAAGCCAGCCGGCAGGAACGAAACCGCTTGTTCCTGGTGAAGAGCGAGAAGAAGAATACGGTCACGCTGATTGCGGAGGCGACCTTGGCGCACGCCCTGAAGCCGTTCATCAAACGCTCCAATGCCCGGATCGCCATCTGGAACAAGGCTGCACCGGAGCGCGCACGTCAGCTCTTGCCGGACTTTGCCGCCGTTTTGCTGCGCGGCAGCGTCGCCACCGAATATTACAAGGCGTCTGGCGGCGACATCGTCGCGACACAGGATATGCTCAACCATGCCCGCGCCGACACGACCGAGCTTTACGTCAAGGGGCCGCAGACGCACCGCATCCAGCGCGAGACCATCGCCCGATCGCAGGAGCTGATGCTCGGCTGGATCGTCGGCGCGAAGGGGAACGGCGAGGATCGGGCGCAGCGCGACCAGATTGCGCTGGCGAGCAATGCGACGGTTCCGTTCAGTCATGGTTGCCTCAACCCGGTCGCGGGCACAGCAGCAGGCTCGATAGCAGGTCGGGTCTGCCGGCACTTCGGCGGATGTCTGCGCTGCCCGGGACTGGTCATACCGATCAATGTGGAGCACATGGCGCGCATCCTTCAGGCGATCGGCGAACTGGAGCGGGCGCGTGAACGCATTGATCCGCGTCGCTTCGAGCTCCTGTATGCGCCGAGCCTGCGCATCTTGGTCGACGACATCCTGCCGGACTTCCCGCAAACACTGCGAGGTGATGCCAATCAACGAATGCTGGCCCTCGCACCGCTTCCGCCGTTGGAGTGAGCGATGACGGCTTCCATGGCGTTCCCTCTTCCCGCCGAAGCACGTGCGCCGCTTCGGATCTCGACACGCTCGGTGTGGTTGGATCGGGTCTGGCATCTCGACGGTCGGCGCCCTGGCAGCAACCGAGCTGACTTCTCACTCGACTGGGGCTTTGTCCTTGCCGACGACAGTCGGTTCAGTGATCCGCGATGGGCCGACTGGCGAGAGGCGGCGAAGCTGTTCGTGTGGAGCCTGAAACTCGACCCGCCTCCTGGATACCGCAACGCTCATGAATCGACGATCGTCTCCGTCTTCAGTAGGTTGCGGATGCTGATCCGCTGGATGGCGGCGCAGGGATATCGGTGCTTTGCCGATCTCGACCACGACGCCTGCGACCGGTTTATGACGGTGATGGCGCAGCGTCCGGGCCACAAACCGGGCAAGCCGCTGAAGAGCACGACGCTGCAAAACCACGCCAATCTGCTGACGCGCCTTTATCTGCAGGGAGCAAAGTTCCCGGAAGTGGCGATCGCTGATCCATTCCCGGGGATCGCGCCGCGGTTCGTTCGCCACGACCGGGGCTGGCTGCCCTATACGCCGGACGCGATCGCTGTACCCCTGGTCTCGGCGGCGCTGCGGCTGATCGGGACCCCGGCCGACGACGTCATTGCTCTGCAGGCCCAGGCGCAGTCCGTCTACGACCATGCGCTCGCTAGCGGGATCAGCCAGACGAAGGCCGGCTTCATCGTGACCGACGCGATCGCGCCGTTCACCTTCGCGACACTGCCTGGGGAGGAAACTGCCTGGCACGAGGCACCCGTCACCAGCACCAAGCAGGTGCGCTATCTCGCCGATCGCATTTACGACGCCTGCTTTGTGGTGGTCAGCTATCTTGTCGGCGCCCGTCTCTCGGAGATCCTCGGCCTTCAGATCGGCTGTGTCCAGCAGCATCCTGCCGGCGACGGCAGCGAGAGCTTCGCCTATCTCGTCGGGCGGATTTACAAGACGGCGCGTAGCATAGATGGCGAAGCCCATCGCTGGGTTGCGCCGGCCCCCGTCGAGCGGGCTGTCGTGGTCATGGAGCGGCTGACCGCCCGCCTGCGAGCCCAAAGCGGACGAGACGATCTCTTCCTGACGATGGCCAGTACCGGGCTGGTCGGTCCTGCCGCCCGCATTGACCTCCCCGTCGGCTCCACGATTATAAGGCGGCTGAATGATCAGTTTGCGCCGTTCATCGGTCTGCCGGACCACGAGGGCGAGCCCCGGCATCTGAACACGCATCAGGGCCGAAAAACCTTCGCCCGCTTCGTCGGCAAGCGCGACCGCACTGGCCTGCATGCGCTTCAGGCCCACTTCGGTCATGTGACCCGGGCCATGACCGATCGCGGCTATGTCGGGACCGACTTCGCCCTCAACGACCTGATTGACCGGCATGCTCAGGAAGAAACCCGCGCTGCTCTAGAAGAGGTACTGACGGCAACCGCCCTCGCGGGCAAGGGCGGCAGGATGATTGCCGCGCGCTCCCAGTTCCGCGGGCGCACGCGCGACGGCGATGTCCAGGCCTATGTCTCCTTCCTGATGGAGGAGACTGATCTGCGGCTCGGTGTTTGTGACTGGGGCTATTGTGTCTACCGCGTCGAAACGGCCGCCTGCTTCGGCGATGAGAAAGGCCCCAACCCCGTGCTGAGGACCGAAAGCACGTGTCTCACCTGCGCCAACTTCGCCGTCACCGCCAAGCACAGGCCTGTCTGGCAGGCCCGCCGTGAGCGCAATGCCGATCTTCTCGGCCATCCTGACCTGGATCCAGTCAGCCGGCAACTCGCTCAGACGCGGATTGCCGAATGCGATCGCATCCTTGACGAGCTCGACCATGGAAAGGATGCCCGCCATGGCGCGTAAGACCGGCAAAATGCCGGCCCTCACGCCTGCCGAAAAACGCCTGCGCAACACCCACTGCAAGCTGCGGGAGGCGTTGGAGCGCCTGGTGAAGGGGCTGCCCACACACCCGGACCTGCAAAAGCGAACCTACCGCCTGACCATTGCGACGCTTGCACGCGAGGCGCGTGTCGGTCGTAACGCCATCTACACCAACCATCGCTCGATGATCGATGAGTTGCGTCGCGCCTGCGATCGCAAGATCGTCCCCGAAAGGTTGGCGGCGTGGGAAGACAAACTCGCCCAGCAGCGCACTCTGATCCAGGTCTTGCAGATCGAAGAGCGGCGCATGGTGACGGAAAATGCCGTACTGCTGAAGCGTATCCTCGAAGCCGAAACGGAGATTGAGCGGCAGAAGCACCATAATGCCCGCCTGATCGCCGAACGTGATCGCGCCGTGAAACCAGTGCCCCTCCCGCGCGGGCCAAAATCCTGACGTCATCTATGATTGCCGGTTTGTGTCGCCGCGTTCGCTGAGGATATTTGTCGCTCTACCCATTGCCTGCGACAATCATGCGCGGCATGGTTTGCCGCATGCTCGACCCCTTCGATCCAGACAGCTTCATCGTGCGCGCCGACGTTCATATCCTCGGTATCGAGCCCAAGATCAGCCGCACCCTCGAACTGCCAATAACTCTCAACCTTGCTCAACTCCACGAGGTTCTGCAGGCCGCCTTCGGCTGGACCGACAGCCATCTGCATCAGTTCAATATCGGCGGTCTTATCTACGGAGCTCCAGAGTTCGACGAGGACGGTCTGTCCGACAGCCGCATCTTCGAGGCGACGGAGGTCAGGATGATCGACCTTCACTTACCCCACGATCCCAGCGAAAGCCCTCTCACGATCCTCTACAAATACGACTTTGGCGATAATTGGCGTCATCTGCTGCGCCTGGAGCGCGTCGCGCGCGAGGAGAGTGCCCAATATCCTCGCTGTATCGCCGCCGCACGGTCAGGACCTCCCGAAGACGCTGGTGGGCCTTCAGGCTATGCCAACTTCCTCGAGGCCTGGCTCGACCCCGACCATGAAGAACACAAAGCCATGCATGAATGGGCTGGCCGTAAGTTCCACCCGGAGTCCTGCAATCTCGACGACATCAACAAGGCTATCGCCAAAGCACTGCACGCATCAAAGGGCGACTATCGCTTCCGTCGAGAAAGCCATCGTGGTTGAAAACAACCGGCTGCGCTTCAGCGCCAAAGATACACCTAAAATGCACGGCGCAGCCGAAACGATCAAAGAATCAACGCCATCCAACTAACAGGACACTTGACGCATAACCTAACCGCTACACCCGCTCGATCAGTTTCGGGCCTTCCAGACTCTCCGCGATCTCGGCATGACCGAGGAAGACATCGCCGCCCGGCACTTCGTGAACCCTGCGATCGTCAAGCAGCGCCTGCGCCTAGCGTCGGTCTCGCCGAAGTTGCACGATGTCTATGCCGAAGACGGCATGACGCTCGAGCAGCTCATGGCGTTTTCAGTCACGGCCGATCACGCCCGCCAGGAGCAAGTATGGGAGAACGTCAGCCGTTCCGGTTATGACGAGCCATACCAGATCCGCCGCATGCTGACCGAGAACACCGTGCGCGGGTCCGATCGTCGGGCCCAATTTGTGGGCCTCGACGCCTATCAGCAGGCGGGTGGCGGCGTTCTGCGGGATTTGTTCGAGCACGACGACGGCGGCTGGCTTCAGGACGTCGTGTTGCTCGACCGCCTCGTGACCGAAAAACTCACCGCCGAGGCTGAGACCATTGCTGCCGAAGGCTGGCAGTGGATCTCAGTCTCCGTAGAATTCTCCTACGGTCACACTCAAGGCCTGCGGAAAATCGAGGGCAAACCTGTCGATCTTTCGCCTGAGGAGCAGGCCACCATCGATGCCCTCAACGCCGAGCAAGCCAAGCTGGAAACCGATTATCAGGATGCCGACGAGCTGCCCGACGAAATCGACCAGCGTCTCGGCGAAATCGAGGCGGCACTGGCGGCATTCGAAAACCGGCCGATGCAATACGATCCGACCGAGATCGCCCGAGCTGGTGTCTTCATCAGCATCGATTCCGAGGGGCGCCTCTCCGTGGACCGGGGTTACGTCCGGCCAGAGGACGAGGTGCCGGCAACTGATTGTGACGTCGGGCAGGACGCCGGTGCGTTGTCGACCGAAGGTAAAGAAGAGGGCGCTTCCGTCCAGCGCACGGTGATCGCGGTCGCGGGTAGCTGCACAGGCATCATTGTTCGCCCACTGTGCATCATTTGCGGTCAATGCCGTCTATGAGCCGGCCAACCGCTACAATCAGGGCCGTGTCTCCGCTCACGGTGTCCGCACCCGTCTCAACCAAGCGGATGTGCTGGCACGCGCGATCGGGCTCGACATGGTGCAGGCTGGCTGGCGGCCGACCGTCGACAACTATCTCGGTAGGGTCACCAAGCCGCGCATTCTGGAGGCGGTGCGGGAAGCCAAGGGCGAGCCGTCGGCACAACTGATCGACCATCTGAAGAAGGCTGAGATGGCAAAGGAGGCCGAGCGTCTACTCGATGGCTCGGCCTGGTTGCCGGAGCCGCTGCGCCTTGTCGATCCCGATGCGCCGCCAGTGGCGCAGGAGGGCGAAGCGGGCCCGCTGCCCGAATTCCTCGCCGGCGATGAGGATCGGCAGAACGCCGGCGACGGTGACCCGCAACAGCTCGACGCGGCTGAGTGACATAGAGCGGGATGGCTCCAGCCATCCCGCGCTGCTTGGGGACCGGTGTGCAGCGCCGGTCCCCATTTTTTTGGCGAGCGCTGAGAGGGAGAGTCGGGCCGGGAAGGGTTTGAGCCGTTGGGGTCAGAGGAGAGCGCCTGATGGTTCGACCCGTTCCTGCTCTCCGAAAGAAATCCTGTCATGACCGAATCTCTCGCGGGCGGCGCTGCCGCCGCGCCGCTCTCGATGCGTGCCGCTGCTACTCTCACCTCCGCCGCCGTTAGGGCCGCGCGACACCTCTTGACTGATCTCGAACGCGGCCGGCGCATCGATGCCGCCGTCCTGCGTAGCGCCATGGAAGCGGCCTTCGGCGCCTCGGACGCGGCCGGCGCCTGGAATTGGAAGACCGCCTATGACGTTTGCGAGGCGGCAACCGTTCTCTTCCTTCGCAAGTTCGGTCCGGCCATGCGCGCCAAGGCTGGCTCGACGGCTGCCATGCTGCCAATGCTCGCGAGAATCGCGAGCTGTCTGCCGACTCATACGCGGCGCTCCGAGGACAGTCAGGCGCTCCAGCAATTTTCGACGCCGATCCCGCTTGGGCTGGCCGCATGCACCGCAGCCGGCATTACGCCTGCCGACCGCGTTCTGGAGCCATCCGCTGGGACCGGCTTGCTCGCCATCCTGGCCGAGCTTGCCGGCGGCTCTCTGATGTTGAACGAGCTGGCCGAAGGCCGCGCGGCGCTGCTAGATGATTTGTTTGCCAACGTTGAGGTCACGCGGTTCGACGCCGCGCAGATCGATGATCACCTTGATGCGAGTGTAGTACCGAGCGTCGTTCTGATGAACCCGCCGTTCTCCGCGGTGGCGAACGTCGATCGACGGATGGCAGACGCCGCTTTCCGGCACATCGCTTCAGCGCTCGCGCGCCTTTGCGATGGTGGGCGCCTGGTTGCCATCGTTGGCGCAGGCCTTGCGCCGGAAAACCCGGCGTGGCTAGAGGCCTTCGTTCGCCTCCAGGAGCGCGGACAGGTCGTGTTTTCTACCGCGATCGACGGCGCCGTCTACGCCAAGCACGGCACTCAGACTGACACGCGGCTGCTCGTAATTGATAAGTTGCCCGCCGCCGATCCGAAGGCATTTCCCACCTCGCAAGGCATGGCCGGCGATGTCGCCACCTTGCTCGAGTGGATCAATCAGCATGTGCCTCCGCGGTTGTCCGTCGCTGCGCCCGTCGTAGCCGACGTCATTAGGCGCCCTGCAATCTCCCGATCGGCCGGCCCCATTGCACCAAGCCCCTCGTCCACTTCGGGGAGCGCGCCAGAAGGTGTGGAACTTACGTATGAGACGATCGAATGGTCGCCGCCGGAAGGCACCCGGCTCACCGATGCGCTTTACGAGGAGTATGGATTGCAGTCGATCCGTATTCCCGGATCATGCGCACATCCGACCAAGCTCGTGCAGTCGGCGGCGATGGCATCCGTTGCGCCGCCGAAGCCGTCCCAGCGTCCGCATCTGGCTCCAAGTCTGGTGGCAGACGGAGTTCTGTCGGACGCTCAGATCGAGAGCATCATTTATGCCGGCGAGGCGCATTCCGAATTTCTTGCAGGCTCCTGGATGGTCGATGCGACCTTTGATGTTGTGGCCGCCGCGCGTGACGATGCAGAGAATGCCGTCCGTTTTCGCCGCGGCTGGTTTCTCGGCGATGGTACTGGCGCGGGTAAGGGGCGGCAGGTCGCCGGGATCCTGCTCGACAATTGGCTCAAGGGCCGCCGCCGTGCGGTCTGGATCAGCAAATCCGACAAGCTGATCGAAGATGCCCAGCGCGACTGGTCCGCGCTTGGCATGGAGCGACTGCTCGTCACGCCCCTGTCTCGATTTCGCCAGGGCACGCCGATCCGGCTTTCGGAAGGCATCCTTTTTGCCACCTACGCCACGCTACGCACCGACGAGCGCGGCGAGAAGCTTTCGCGTGTCGGGCAGATCGTTGAATGGTTGGGCTCCGACTTCGACGGAGTGATCGTCTTCGACGAGAGCCATGCCATGCAGAATGCGGTCGCGGGCAAGGGCGAGCGCGGCGACCAGGCGATCTCGCAGCAGGGGCGCGCAGGCCTGAGGCTCCAGCACGCCTTGCCCAATGCTCGCGTGGTTTACGTATCGGCGACGGGCGCAACCACGGTCCACAACCTCGCTTATGCCCAACGCCTCGGCCTTTGGGGCGGGGCCGACTTCCCATTCGCCACGCGCGCCGAGTTCATCGAGGCAATCGAGGAGGGGGGAGTCGCGGCGATGGAGGTGCTGGCGCGCGACCTCAAGGCGCTCGGTCTCTATGCCGCCCGCTCATTGTCCTATGAGGGCGTCGAGTACGAACTCGTCGAGCACCAGCTTACGCCGGAACAGGTTCGCATCTACGACGCCTATGCAGATGCGTTCAGCATCATCCATAACAACCTCGACGCGGCGATGCGGGCAGCCAACATCACCGGCGAAACCGGAACGCTGAACGGGCAGGCAAAATCCGCGGCCCGATCCGCCTTCGAGAGCGCCAAACAGCGCTTCTTCGGTCATCTCCTGACCTCGATGAAGACGCCGTCGCTCATCCGATCGATCGACCGCGATCTCGACGCCGGCCATGCCGCTGTCATCCAGATTGTCTCAACGGGCGAAGCGCTGATGGAGCGTCGGCTTGCCGAGATCCCCACCGAAGACTGGGGCGATGTCCAGGTCGACATCACCCCGCGCGAATATGTGCTCGACTATCTCGCCCATTCCTTCCCGGTTCAGCTCTACGAGCCCTTTACAGACTCGGAGGGCAACCTCTGCTCTCGGCCTGTCTATCGTGATGGCCAGCCGGTTGAGAGCCGGGAAGCCGTTGCACGACGCGGCCGCCTCATCGAGAAACTCGCCTCGCTGCCTCCGGTACCCGGCGCTCTGGATCAAATCGTGCAGCGCTTCGGCACCGACATGGTCGCCGAAGTGACTGGCCGCTCGCGCCGCGTCATCCGCAAGGGCGACCGGTTGGTGGTCGAAAACCGCGCCGGTTCGGCCAATCTCGCTGAGACATCGGCCTTCATGGACGACGTCAAGCGCATCCTCGTGTTCTCCGACGCGGGCGGCACGGGGAGGAGCTATCACGCCGAGTTGTCGGTCCGGAATCGCCGCTTGCGGGTTCATTACCTGCTCGAACCCGGCTGGAAGGCGGATGCTGCGATCCAGGGTCTCGGTCGAACCAACCGGACCAATCAGGCGCAGCCGCCGCTGTTTCGCCCGATCGCGACCGACGTGAAGGCCGAAAAGCGATTTCTCAGCACCATTGCCCGCCGGCTCGACACGTTGGGGGCCATCACGCGCGGCCAGCGCCAGACCGGAGGGCAGGGTCTATTCCGGCCGGAGGACAATCTCGAAAGTCAGTACGGGCGCGATGCGTTGCGTCAACTCTACACGTTGCTCGTCCGAGGCAAGGTCGAAGGTTGCTCGCTCGAGAGGTTCGAGGATGCGACCGGCCTGAAACTGACGGATATCAATGGCCTTAGGGATGACCTGCCGCCGATCACGACCTTCCTGAACAGGTTATTGGCGCTCACCATCGACCTGCAGAATGTCCTGTTCACTGCCTTCGAGCAGCTCTTGACCGCTCGGATCGAGGGTGCTGTCGCGTCGGGCACCTACGACCTCGGGCTGGAAACGCTCCGCGCCGAAAGCTTTGTCGTCACCGACCGGCGGACGATCTATGTCCATCCGGGCACCAGCGCCGAGACCCGGCTGCTCACAATCATCCAGCGCCAGCGTAACCATCCTGTTGGTTTGGATGACGCTCTGACTCGTCTTTCAGCCCATGCTGTCCTGCTGATCAACGAGCGCTCGGGCAGGGCGGCCGTGCAGGTCCCGGCCTCGAGCATCATGCTCGACGACGGCGAGATCGAGAGCCGCGTCCGCCTGATCCGACCGATGGAGCAGCACCAGGTCCCCTTGAACATGATGGTGGAGAGCCATTGGGTTGAAGCGGATCGCGAGCGCTTTGCCGCTGCCTGGCTGGCGGAGATTGCCGAGGTGCCGGAGTTCACGGAAAGCACGATACACGTCGTTGCGGGACTGCTGCTACCCATCTGGAAGCGGCTGCCGAACGAATCGACCCGCGTCTATCGGCTCCAGACCGATGCGGGCGAACGCATCATCGGGCGCAAGGTTTCTGCCGCGTGGGTCGCAAACGCCATCTCGGCGGACGCGCCCACGCTGTCGCCGGACGCTGCCTTTGCAGCGGTAATGGAGGGACGCGCTGTCCTCGACCTCGCGGACGGACTCCAGCTTCGACGCGTCCGGGTGATGGGCGCTTGCCGCATCGAGCTGTCGGGATTCAACGACACGATGCGCGATCGGCTCCGTGCTTACGGCCTCTTTGGCGAGATCATCTCCTGGAAGCTGCGGATGTTCGTGCCCACGGACGAAAGCGGCGTCGGGGTCCTGACAAAGGTACTCGACACCTATCCGGTCGCGCGCGTCAGTGAGCGGGAGGCCGCGTGATGTCCCACGACGCCTCCGAGTTGGCACGCCGCCTCGCGCGCGAGGCCGAGGCAGTGTGCCGATACTATCTCTCCAATGGCAAGCGGGCGGGCCGGTACTGGGTGGTCGGAGACGTCCGCAACACGCCGGGCCGCTCGATGTTCGTGCGGCTCCAGGAATCACCTAAGGGCCCCGCCGGCAAATGGACTGACGCTGCGACCGGCGAGCATGGCGACCTCCTCGACATCATCCGCGAATGCCGGGGTTTGCACGACTTCAGCGAGGCCGCCGAGGAAGCGAGGCGGTTTCTGAAACTGCCTCGTCATGAGCCCCAGCCGGTCGCAGAACCCCTTCGTTCGATGGCGCCGGCTGGATCGCAGGAAGCCGCCCGTCGGCTCTTTGCGATATCCAGCGCAATCGAGGGGACGGTGGTCGAAACGTATTTGCAGCGTCGCGGAATAGCCCTTGTCCACCATGGTGGCAGCCTGCGCTTCCATCCTCGTTGCTACTATCGACCGGATGAACACTCGCCGACAGAGACTTGGCCGGCGATGATTGCCTGCGTCACGGACCTCGAGGGGCGGATCACCGGAGTGCACCGAACCTGGCTCGATCCAGACGGCTTTGATCGCATTCTTCTCGGCAAGGCTCCGATCGACACGCCACGACGTGCCATGGGCGACCTGCGCGGCAACGCCGTTCGCTTCGGCGTGGCGGACGACGTGCTCGCCGCCGGCGAGGGGATCGAGACCATGCTTTCGTTGCGTTACGTGCTGCCGACTCTGCCTATGGCGGCGGCGCTCTCAGCCAATCACCTCTCAGCCATGTTGCTGCCGTCTAGCCTGCGTCGGCTCTATATCGCCCGCGACGCAGATGCCGCTGGAGATGCCGTGCAGGCTACTCTCACCCAGCGCGCGCAAGAAGCCGGCATTGAAGCGATCACATTGTCGCCCCGGCTGGGCGATTTCAACGAAGACCTGCACATCTTCGGTCTCCATTTCCTGCGAGCAGCGTTGCGGCTTCAACTCGTACCAGAGGACGTCGTTCGCTTCATGCATGCGTCGACCGTAGCCGCAGAATAGCGGTGCTTCGACGTTGATCGGTCGGTCATAGCGAGGCCACTGCCGGAAGAGGACGCGACCTCGGCCTTCTAGAGGGCGATCGGACGGCAAGCGGCCCGGGCCGGCAATGGCTACGCCCGGCTATTTTCCGCCGCGCGCCGGCGATAAGCAGACACAACAGCCATCAAACCGGCGCGCTTTGCATCGCGAAGCAAAATAGCCGGCCTCCGCCATCCTCCGCTGCCGCTTCGGCCCTTGCGGGTTCTGGCCCGCTCCGCCCGCCGTCTGAGTGATCGCCACGAAGGCCGCGATGGGCGCGGCCGATCCGGCAAAGGGTCCCTCCAATGACCGATCACGACGAGGTTGAACCGCCGCACGCCTCTTCTCCAACTGACCACGTCCTCACCGAACTACAGCTCTTCGGCTACCGTCCCTTCGACGACCAGCCTGACCCACGGCCGCTTCCCGAGGGCAAGATGATCGCTGGCGCCGTCGCCGACATCTTCGACGCCCTGGTTGCGACACTGAGCGACACGCGGCTCGAGCCGGACCTGGGCGATCTGCTGTGGTCGACCGTCAACCTGTTCCATCGCGCCGTCGACCGCATCGAACGCCATCTCGACGACAACGAACAGGCGCAGCAAAAGAGCCAGCGTGAGCAGAATGGCTCCGAGGTACGATCGGTCGAACTCGAGCGCTTGGCGGCCGAAGGCATCACTTTGATCGAGCGCCGCAACTGCCTTGAGCTCTTCCGCGACCAGGCCATCGAGCGCTTTGAGACTCACACCGGATCGTCCTGGCGCCCTCGATCAGGATCGCTCGTGAACCACCGCACACTGACCGCAGCAATGATCGACTCCCGCGACTTCATCGAAGCCAAGCGTCGCGCTGAAACCGAGGTCTTGTTGCCGCCAGGACCGAAGATCGCACTTACCGGCGGGCTCGACTTCAATGACCACCACCTCATCTGGGACCGCCTCGACAAGGTCTACGCCAAGCATCCCGACATGGTCCTGCTCCATGGCGGCTCGCCCAAAGGTGCGGAGCTTATCGCCTCCAAATGGGCGACCAATCGCAAAGTGCCTCAGATCGCCTTCAAGCCCGACTGGACGAAGCACGCCAAGGCGGCCCCATTCAAGCGCAACGACGTCATGCTCGAACTCCTGCCGATCGGCGTCATGCATTTCCCGGGCACGGGAATCCAGGACAACCTCGCCGACAAGGCGAAGCGCCTCGGCATTCCTGTCTGGAAGTTCGACGGTGCGTGAGCGCCGTCTTCTCGCGTCCAGATCAAAGCGGATTGCATGCGCCGCAACTCCGCCTCGTTTCGGTCTCACGTTCAGAGTTGCGCCGTGGTGGTGGTGGAAGGCGCGTCCGGTAGATTTATGCACATGGAGCCACCACCATGCTCGCCCTTGGGCTTGTTCTCAACACACTCGGAATCGGCTTGTTCTGCTGGGCGATCTTTGCGCTCGCTGTGTATGCGTTGCCGTTTTTCGTCGCCCTGAGTATCGGGATGACGGCGTTTCAGAGCGGCGCCAGCCTCATTGGTGCGCTGCTTATCGCGACGGCCGGCGGTGCGCTGACGCTCGTCCTCGGCCAAGTCGCGGTCGCAATTGCCCGATCCTTGGCTTTGCGCATCGCGATCGCGACAGCATTTGCGATTCCCGCCGCCGTTGCCGGCTATCATGTGGTGTTCGCCGTGTCCCAGATCGGGGTGCCTTCGTTGGCTTGGCGTGAGGTCTTCGCTTGCCTGGGCGCGGTTTGCATTGGCGTCACGTCATGGACGCGCTTGATCGTTCTGGCCGAGACCCGCCCGTTCGAACCGGGTAGGGTGGTGGAGAGCCCGTCCTAACCAGTTCTTACGGCCGGAAGGCCCGAGGGATGACCGTTTACCGCCTTCATCGTCGAATAGGTTCGCGTAGATCGGCGCGATGAACGGGGATGATCGAGACCTGAGGGCGGGAGAGGCAGTCCTCCTCGGAGCTCCTCGATCAAGCCGCCGGCATTTCGGTCTGGCCCACGCAGCCGCGGCGGAGCGGTGTTGCCTCGATCCGTTCTTGGGAGACGATACCGCCCTTTGCAGCAGATTGTTTCTCTTTCTGCTCTGAATCGTTCCGACCTCTTGTTCAGCAAAACCGAGATAAGCCATGTCTTCTCCTTAAGATTGCGGTCCAGCACGCGACGCACGTGGCCTCATTGATGGCTTGATCTGGCCAAAGACCGGCTTCGCCTCGATCGTCTGAGCCGCAACGCCGTTGATGCGACTTTCTTCCCCTGGGCTTCGCCCATTCCTCGCGAGGCAAGAAAGTCGCCACAACGGCGTCCTCCGCTGCGCTCCGGCCCGCGAGCGGGTGCGTCGCCGATCGTCTTCGGCCTGCAGATCGCCATCGAGGCCGCGGTGGTCGCGGGCTCGAAACACAACAGGAGAAGTGACATGGCTAACATCGGTTCCTTCAAGAAGGTCGGCAATGATTTTCAGGGCGAGATCGTCACCCTGAGCCTGCAAGCTAAGGGCGTCCGTATCGTCGCCGAGACGAACCGCTCCAACGACAACGCCCCCAGCCACCGCATCTACGTGGGCCGAGCCGAGATCGGCGCCGCCTGGTCGAAGCGCTCCGAGGAGGGCCGCGACTACCTCTCGCTCAAACTCGACGATCCTTCCTTCAACGCTCCAATCTACGCGAACCTGTTCGATGACGAGGGCGGTGAAGGCTACACCCTCCTGTGGTCGCGGCCGCGCAAGAACGGCGAGTAAGAGCGCCCCACCAAGCCCCGTCCGGTCCGCCGGGCGGGGTGCTTCGCGGCTGGCCTAAGGCGGCTTACGATTTGCTAAGCCGCGCAGCATTTTTGAGTAGGTCCCCCGGTTCCACCCCCAATGCTTCGGCAATTTGCCCGAGCACGGTCACGCACGCGGATACATCACCGCGTTCGATGGCGCCGACGTACCGGGCGCTAAAACCCGCGCGCTCGGCCAGTTCCTCCTGCGTGATTTGTAGATCGTGGCGTTTCCGACGCAGATTCACAGCCATGATCTCTTTGAGATCCATGGCGAAATGAGAACTGACGCGTCTAGGAACCATCATTCCTATTCGATCCGAACATGCTATTGACTGTGACGACGCTACGTGCGCGACCGAGCTCGGCCGCCGAGTCTACCGAACGAATATCCAGGATTCCAACGGGCAACGGAGGTCTGGATGGCGATCAAATCATGGCGTAGCTTATAGGCGTCCTAAAAGCGGGTATGATGCAGAAGCCATCGCTAGATCCAGACGTAGCTGACAGTGCGCCGAACGAGCCGACGTTGACGGACTATGACGAACAGCATGTCGCCATGTAAGTTCGCTTCTGCTGCGCGGAGCGCATCTCAGAGTCACCTTGTTCGCGCCAAATGAAGTAGGGGCTTCCTACAACCGCCTCGTTCATACCTATTGCGCCGCAATCCTTTTAGCTGCGTGCAATGGGGCGGAAGCAGTGCCTGAATTCAACTGGCGGTCGCCGGAATCCTACAAGACCCTACAAGACGCCGAAATCACCGACATCGCTTGGGAATGTCTTCGCCGCAACGCGGACTTTCGACGCGACTTTGAGGCGATGATCGCCAGCAGCCCCGATGGCGAAGTGACACCAGAATTCAGGAGGAGGTGGAGCATCTGCTTTCGCCCATGACCCGCAGAGGTCTTTCGACGAGCAGACGATCTTTTGGGCGCCCGAGGTTCTGGCAGCGGTCATTCCTGTCACAGTCGCCTCGACCGTCGATGGCAGTTTGACGTCTAAACCGCTGCCCAACCTTGCAGCCGGCCAGGTGCGCCGCGCTGTCGACGGCTGGCATGCCATGCTGCGCATCGGCGCGGTAGATCACCGTGTCTGGTCCAGAGAGCCGCCGGTGCTCGGCGCGTCATATGCGGCCGAGCTGCCATTTGACAGCGATTTCGACGCGCGGGCGCATGCAGCGCGCCGGCTGTGGCGCGCGATGAATGGACGCGCGCCAGGTCCTGGATTTCATCAACTGTCGAAACAGCGGCGCGACCGCTTGAGGGCTGCGATCCGTGCGCTCGACGCGCATGGCGCGCGCAAGCTATCGCGTCATCGCCGAAGTACTGTTCGGGAAGAAACGCGTCCCAGATCGCGCCTGGAAGACCCACGATCTGCGTAATCGAAGGATCTGCCTGGTGCAAGCCGGCCTCGCGTTGATGCGCGGTGGTTACCGCAAAATTCTGCGGCCCGGGCGGGGGATGTGTAGCGTCGTTCCCAAGGGTGCCGAAAACCGCTCCCTCCATATTCGGCATCCCCGTCCGAGAACCTGCTCCTCCATGATGACCGCACACACGCTGGCGCCGCCATCCGTGGTGCGCTGTCATCCTGGAGTCCCCAAATGCCCGATCCGATGGCCGGTCTACCCCCGCGCTTCCTGCGTACCCCGGAGGCAGCGCGTTACCTTGGCCTGTCCGGTCGCACGCTGGAGAAGCACCGCACGTACGGCACCGGACCAACATATCGAAAGATTGGCGGACGTGTTGTCTACGCCGTCGATGACCTGAAAGCGTGGGCCGACCGCGGCGCCAAGACCTCGACATCCGATCCCGGCAAGGGGACCGTGCTGCCCGCCAAGAAGCATCCGGCCCTGCGTCCCTATGCAGGTCAGGAACGTCGCTGATAGCCGCGTGAGAGCAGTGACTATGCGGCGCAAACACCATTCCGAGCGCGGCCAGCTTGAGCTCTTTCGGGCGCTGCCCGGCGATCTCGCGCCGCGAGATGCGCAGGATCTGATGGCCTATCCGTTCTTCTCGCTCGCAAAAACGAAGCGAATTGTGCCGATCGATTTCCGCGCAGGTGCGATCTCAATTCGTGTCGAAGCTGTTCCGGAACACGGCATGGCGACCATTTGGGATGCAGACGTTCTGATCTGGGCCGCGTCTCAGATCGTCGAAGCTCGGGATGCCGGCCTGAAGACATCGCGTCTGATGGCTGCAACGCCATACGAAATTCTGACGTTCGTCGGCCGCGGCACCAGCGCACGCGACTATGACCGTCTGAAGGCGGGCCTCGACAGACTTCAGTCAACGACGGTGCTGACGTCGATCCGCCAGCCGACGGAACGACGACGGCATCGCTTCTCCTGGATAAACGAGTGGAAGGAGACGGCGGATGCAAATGGCCGCCCATTCGGGCTCGAGCTGATCCTGCCGGATTGGTTCTATGCGGGCGTCATCGACGACGCGCTCGTGCTGACGATCGACCGCGCCTATTTCGATCTGACGGGCGGACTTGAGCGGTGGCTTTACCGCCTCGTGCGCAAGCACGGCGGCCACCAGGATGGCGGCTGGAGCTTTGACCTTGTGCATCTCCATGCCAAGTCCGGCATCCTCTCGCCGCTCAAGCACTTTGCTTACGACGTACGTCAGATCGTTCAGCGCCAGACATTGCCCGGCTATCAGCTCGTGCTCACACGGGATCCTGATGGCACCGAGCGACTGAACTTCGCGCCTACGTCTGTCGATCCCTTAACGGCGCGCTTGCGCCGGCGCGGTCTCGTTCCAAATTCGGAGGACAACCTGTGAATCAGCTCGTGCTATCGGGGACCGCAACCCTCGTGCTATCGGGGACCCGATCCTCGTGCTATCAGGGACCGGAATCGAGCTTAAGAGCTTGTTTCTTCGCGCTTTCCGGCCGCTCTAACTTTACTAACATGCTGACACTAACTTCTTGTTGTGAATCAGTACGTTGTGAACAAGTCGGCCGCGCGTGCAACGAGGATGCCTCATGCATCCACTCTCTCACGCGCAAAGCTTCGCTGCAATACGATTGTTGTCGCCAACGCACGCGCGCCACCGCCATCGCGCGCAAATCTGCGCGATCATTAGCATCACCATCATCGCCTGCTGCGCGTCACGTCCTTTTGCGGCCGCTCGCTCGTCGAGGAGAACTCGCTAACATCCGTGGTTGGCACGACGGCCACCACAAGCCAGAATCTGAGGAATGGGCGGTCAGGCTAACCAGCGCCGTGCTTGATGGCTTCAAACGTCGTCATGAAGCCGCCGGCAAGAAAAGTTGCGATCTCACCCAAATCCCCGTCTCCCCGGGAGACGCCGCTCCGCCGTGGCGGAAGGAAAAGGCGCGCGTGGAAGCGGCCGGGTCGCGGAGCCCCTTACATCGCCGCAGCGACCCGGCCGCGCTTGCCGCCGGCGCCAAACCGGAAGGTGGTGCCATCGATCCAGATCTTGTGCAGCAGCACGGCGAGCGCGCGCGCCACCGCGGTTGCCGCGCGCTTCAGACCCTTCTTCCTGGCCAGCCGCACGCCCCACAGCCGCAGCTTAAAGTTCTTCGGGATCCGGGTGAGGATCGCGATCGCCGCCTCGTACAGCATCGCCCGCGTCAGTTCGTCGCCGCATTTGGAGATGCTGCCGACCCGATCGGTCTGTCCGGATTGGTAGCGCCGCGGCGTCAGGCCAAAATGGGCGCCGACATTGCTCGACTTGCTGAATCGCGCCGGATTGTCGACGGTGGCGCGGAAGGTCAGCGCCACGAGCGCGCCGACACCGGGCACCGTCATCATCCGTCGCACCGCGCTGTCGCTGCGCGCTGCCGTCAGGGCCAGGCGGTGCAGCTTTGCCAGCTGCAGCCGCATCGCATTGCGGGCGTCCAGCAACGGCGTGACGATGGCTTCCAATTCCTTCTTCCCGGCCACGATCTCGCGCACCCGAGTTGCAAAACGGCCGACCGAGATCTCGCCGACCTTCAGGCCAAATGGCTTGAGCAGGCCGCGGATCGTGTTCTCCACGTCCAGCACCTTGCCGAGCAGCGCCTTGCGCCCGGCCAGCAGCGCCCGCGGCGTTTGCGCGGCTTCCGACTTGACATGGACCGCGCGGAACCAGCCGGTCCGCATCATCTGCGCGATGCCTTTGGCGTCGTTGCGGTCGGTCTTGTTCAGCATGGTGTTGAGCGCCGCCTTGGCATGCCGGGTCTCGATGCAGATCACCGGGAGACCCTTTTCGGCGAGCGCCGTGAACAGCCAGGCCGAGTACGAGAACGCTTCCAGCCCGACGCGCTTGAGGTGGATGCCCCATTCCGCCAAAAACAACTCGATCGCGTCCGAATCGGTCTCGAGCTTCGCTTCCCGGATGACCTTTCCTTCACCATCCACCACGCAAATGTTCGTCGTCTCCAGCGACACGTCGAGCCCTGCATAGATGTCCATCGTTCGCCTCCACCGCCGACCGCCGGACCGCACCGCGCGCTCCGTTCGCGAATCGCTGCGAGGCATTTTCGCAGCGGCACGGCCGGCGAGGGGGCACCGGTCAGTACCCCGGCTAACCAGAAATCCTTCGGATTTCTTCTAACGGACCAGGCCGCAAAGCGAATGGAAGGTGGCCGGCAAAGCCGGCCCGTCCGTCCTGCTGGCCTTCACAAGCCGTACACGCCCTTCCCCTCCGCCAAAGCGGACGGCTCCCAGTTCGAGCGTATGGGAGCCACGGTATGAGCGATCTTACCGAAGTGGAAGTCCTGTGGCTCGAGAAGCGAATCGAAAACCGCATTCGGTTCGGTCGCGTTGTCAAGGAACGGAAGCTTGATCGTCATCGTCGCGTCCTGTCATTTGCGCCCGCCAGCATCTTTGCCTTCGTCCGGTGGACCTCCAACGACTTTGGGACAATCATTTCGCGGATCGACATCCTGCGCGCGGTTGCGCCGGGGCAGCGCTGCTCGACCGTGCCTTATGTGACACCCGGCGGAGAGATTTTGCTGCGTCTGTCCGGCTGGCCGAAGGTCGAACGGGTGTTGCAGATGATCGATGCCATTGAGGCGCTCGGCATCGATCCGGCTGACGTCGCGCCTGATCATTGGCATCACGTTCATAACCGCCTGTCCGTCAACGAAAACCCGCGTCCTTACACGAAGGCGCGCCACCAGGCCTGGCTCCATCGTCAAAGGGTGATGCGATGACAGGCCGCCTGAAGATACTCGTTGCGACGTTTGGGACTGCTGCTGCGCTCGTCGCGACAATCGTCCTGGAGCCGCCGCTTCCACTTTACATCTGGAACGCATCCGCGAGCGTGCCGATCGGTCTCTACCGCCTCCGACCGGCGGACCAATTCCAAGTCACTGAATTGGTCGCCGTGCAACCGCCGGAGCCGCTCGCGACCTTCCTCGACCTTAACGGCTATTTACCCATTGGCGTTCCCATGCTGAAGCGCGTGCTCGCCCTTCCGGGGCAGAGTGTCTGCAGAACCGGCCCCTCGATTTCGGTCGACGAGGTCGCGGTGGGCGAGGCGAAGGATCGCGACGGACGCGGGCGGCCATTGCCGAAATGGCAGGGCTGCCGCGTCGTCGGCGCCGGCGAGCTGTTTCTGATGAACTGGCAGTCGGACGACTCTCTTGATGGTCGGTATTTTGGATTTCTTCCGGCATCTAGCGTGATCGGCCGTGCGATACCGGTATGGACGTGGGAGGAGTGATCGTGCGGATTCGACGTGTTCTCCTCGCCATTCCCTTGTTCGATCAATGGCGGGAGCACTCCGCCTCGATCGATGCCTGCAAGGCTGGCGCGAGCCCGACCGCATGCTTCGGTCGGCTGGGCACGCGCGCTTGTGCTGTCGTGCCCTTGCTGCTTCTTCTGACCGCGTCCGACAGTGATGCTTTTGCCCAGAGCGCATCAGAGGGACGTCCGGCGATCAGTCAGACCGCTCACTCATATGCCGGCTTCATCAATGAAGCCTCACTACGCTTTGCAATTCCGCCGAACTGGATCCGTTCAGTCCAAAGTATCGAGAGTGCTGGTGACGTGCACGCCAGATCGCCAAAAGGCGCAATGGGCCTGATGCAAATCATGCCGGCGACTTGGGCGGAACTTCGCGAGCGCTATAATCTCGGGAACGACCTCTACGACCCGCACGACAACATTATGGCCGGCACGGCTTACTTGCGCGAACTGCTCGATCGGTATGGCTCGCCTGGCGTGTTTGCCGCGTACAACGCGGGACCATCTCGCTATGAAGAGCATCTCGCGGGCGGCTCTCTGCCAGACGAGACGCGAGCATACGTCGCAAAGCTTGCAAATCTGCTTGCCATCGAACTGCCGCCGAGATGGACGTCCAGCGGACAGTCATCAGCAGGCGCGGCGCTATTCGTCACGCGATCCGATCTCATGAAACCGCGTGATCGGTTGCTGGCGCTTATGCCGTCGGGCGGTGTCACGACCGCAATCTCGGCGCCCGATGTTTCGCCCATGGTCCCCCGGCCTATTGGCGTGTTCGTCCCTCGATCGAATTCGGGAGTATCGCAATGACCAAGTGTGCGGGTTCGCAAGCTCGGCGCGCTTCACCGAGCAAGTGGCACGTGCTGATGGCGTACGGGCGATGCCTTCGGTCCGCGCTCTACTCGTCGCTTCGCTCCTCACCGAGCCTCCCTACGGGTGTCTCGGCCCTTCGGGTAACGATCGCTATCGCAAGCGCTCCGAAGCAGTGGGGGCTTCGCGAGTTGGCTGCCAAGACGCGGCGGCTTTTTCGGGAACCGGCGACCGGGAGACTACGAGCCCGCCCGATTAGGAAGGCCGCCCGTAATCGGTCTGCAGCGGGATGTGCGGCCGCAGCGCAAGTGGTCTGCGCGATGAATGAAGCGCACACTGCGCCGCCTCAGCAACGCGGGAGGCGAGCGATGGAATTCTTCTGTGGCCTGGATGTCGGCATGGACGAGACGGCGATCTGCGTGGTGGACGACAAAGGCCAGGTGGCCTTGGAGGTCACCGTGGTAACCGACCCAGAGACGATCAAGGTGGCGCTCACGCCGTATCTCGGCCGCTTGCGCCGGGTCGGCCACGAGGCGGGGTCGCTGTCACCCTGGCTGCACCCGGAATTGCTTCGCCTCGGTGTACCCGCGGTCTGCCTGGAAACCTTCCACGTCCGCGCCGCGCTGAAGGCGCAGCGCAACAAGACCGACCGGACAGACGCGCTCGGCCTGGCGCATTTGATGCGCACCGGTTGGTTCCGCAAGGCGCATATCAAGAGCGAAGCCTGCTACCGGCTGCGGCTGCTCTTGACGCACCGGCGCAATCTGAAGCGCAAGTTTCTGGATCTGGAAAACGCGATTCGGCACTCGCTGAAGGTGTTTGGCATTCGTCTCAGTCATGTTGGCCGCGGCGGCTTCGCGCAGGCGGTGCGCGAGGTGGTGGCGGGTGATGCGCTGGTCAGCGAGCTGATCGATGCCATGCTGAACGCGCGCGCCGCGCTGTGGAAGGAGTACTGCCGGCTGCACGATCTCGTGGTCAAGCTGGTGGCGAGCCATGAACTGTGCCGGCGCTTCATGCAGATCCCCGGCGTCGGCCCGGTGGCAGCGCTGAGCTTCATGACGGCGATCGACGACCCTGCACGCTTCAAGCGGTCGCGTGATGTGGCGGCCTATTTTGGCTTGACATCGCGGCGTTGGCAGTCCGGCACGTCGATCGACGTGCAGGGGCGGATCAGCAAGGCGGGCGATGGCGACGTGCGGCGGGCGCTTTATGAGGCGGCAAGTGCGTTGCTGACCCGCTTCAAGCGCAAGGACAAGGTCAAGACGTGGGGGCTGGCGATCGCCAAGCGCACGAGCCACCGCAAGGCGACCGTTGCGGTGGCACGCAAGCTTGCGGTGATCATGCATGCGATGTGGGTCGATGGCACGTTTTATTGCGGCGATCCGGGCGCATCGCAGGCGGACGTGAGCGCGCGTGCCGCCGCCAAGGACCGCAAGCTGCTCGGAGCCCATGCATGACCAACCCGAGCCGATTGCAGATCAATGACCCGATGACCGCAAGGCTTTGAACACGGAGCTCCGCCACAAGCGGAAGAGACCTGGTGCAGATCAACGACGACGGAACGCACGCTATCTTGCCTGTGGCCACGCACGTGACGTGCGATGTGGACCACGCCGGACTGCCTGTGATGTGGCTCCGTCATGCCGATGGAAAGATGCGCCGCGACGGCGTCCGCGCTGCCCTGCTGCAGCGAGATTATGCCGTCGATGAGCGCGGAAGAGTGCACGGCGCACCGGGACTCCCGGCTGTGGTGGCACAGCGCGTTCAAGCGTGGCGCAGAGGTCCTTGTCGCAAGCGAGAAAGGAAGCGAAAATGGCTGAGAGCAAGCCAACGACACGACCGATTAAGAGGGCTCTTCAAATCGGGCTCCGAGAAACCAGTGCACGGCGATAGCCGCCGTGTGGCGGAATCCGGAGCCCGGTGCAACGACTTAGGTCGTCGTTGCCACACAGGAGAGCTCTGATGAAGCTGTACGTTGGATTGGACGTCGGTCTTAAAGAAACCAGTCTGTGCATCGTCGATAGCGATGGCCTCACGCTCCGCGAAGTCAAGGTGAGCACAGAGCCAGAGGCGATCCGCTCCGCTGTAGAGGGCTACGCGGATCGCCTCGATAGGGTCGGAGTCGAGGCGTCATCGCTAGGTATCTGGCTGTATCGCGAGCTGCAGCCAGCGGGGCTCCCGATTATTGTCGTCGAAGCGCGTCACATGCGCGTTTCGCTGTCGACAATGCGGAACAAGACCGACCGGAATGACGCGCGCGGCATCGCGCAGATGATGCGGTTGGGCTGGTATCGCGCAGTTCATGTCAAGAATATCGACATGCAGAAGATGCGCACGCTGCTGACCAGCCGAAAGCTGCTCAAGCGCAAATTGATCGACCTCGAAAACCACATTCGTGGTGCGCTGCGGGCCTATGGGTTGCTCGTTGGAGCCATTGCGCGCAGTGCTTACGAAGCCCGCGTGCGAGAGCTGATCGAGCGCAGCGATCCGATCTTCGTAATGACCATCGAGGCGATGTTGGATGTGCGCCGCGCCATCCTCGAGGGGCACGATCGGCTGCATCGTGTGCTGCTGCAGGTGGTCCAGCATGATGCTGTCTGCCGGCGCCTGATGACGGTCCCAGGCGTAGGTCCCGTTGCGGCCCTGTCGTTCAAGATCGGCGTCGATGATCCCCGGCGCTTTGCCAGATCGCGAACAGTAGGCGCGCATTTTGGTTTGGCGCCGAGGCGGCACCAGTCCGGCACGTCGATCGATTACGAAGGGCGCATCAGCAAACAGGGTGACGTCGCCGTGCGCGAAGCGCTTTGCGAGGCGGCCGCAAGCCTGCTGCTGCGAGTCAGAAAATGGTCAGCACTGCGGGCTTGGGGCCTGCGGATCGCCAAACGGTCGAGCATGTTGTGCGCGATCACCGCGGTTGCGCGCAAGCTCGCAAGCATTCTGCACCGGATGTGGGTCAGCGAGACCGACTTTCACGTCGGGTTCGGCGCCAAAGTCACGCAGCGGCTGCGGTTAAAACCGGCTCGGTAGCCGCGATGCAGGTGACGACGGATTAGCACTGGGTCTAGCGCCCGGCATGTTGAGGAGGAGCGAAATTAGAGATCCGCGCGCGCGGTGAGCGTCCCCTGGCGGGGCCGCGAAACGGGGAATGTCCGCTATCTCTTGCCTGCTGCCGCCCTTCGGGGACGAGAGCGCCGGACTGCTTGGACAGCCCTGTTTACGAACCTGATGAAGAGCATGCGACGGCCGAAGTGCTGAACGCGAAGGAACGCATGGACCCCGCCTGGTGAATGCTGATCGCAAGCGCGGTTGTGGTGACGCTTGTGCGTTGTCGATGCAGGGAGTCGGTAATGGCTGAAGTTCGAAGAGTCGAAGAAAAGCGTAGGAATGAGTTGACTTTGCCCGCCCGATTAGGAAGGCGAGATAAAAGGGGCTCGCCGGTCGAACCGCAAGCCATTGGCATGGCTTGTGTTCTGGCGTGCCAGTCGGTCGGGGCGCGTGCCGCGCCTTGCATTTTGATTGATACAATCAAAGGCGTTTTCGGCACCGTGTGGGCGTTTGATCGTTGGGAGGTCCTGCCGTGACCGTGGGCGACAGTGACCTGCGTATTCGGCCTGGGCGCATCCGCAGCACGCGCTCGCCTAAGCCGAAGAGCTTCATCAACCAAGTACTGCGGGCGGCGAAGAAAGCAGGACACACCTCGGGTCAGGCAGGGTCGGGCAGGCGTTCGGTGGCCTATGGGCGCTCCACGTTTGGCCGTGGCCGGCTGTCCTTTAGCCGCGCCAGACTGTTCAGCCCGACGCGGCGCGTCGTGGTGAAGGCCCGAGTGGTTCGTCACAAAGGGCGAGCCTTCCGCTCAGCGCCACTGACCGCCCACCTCTCATATTTGAAGCGCGATGGCGTGACCCGGAGCGGTGAGCGAGCCGAGATGTTCGATGCCGGCAGCGACCGTGCCGATAGCGCGGCTTTCGCGGAACGGTGCAAGGGCGACCGACATCATTTCAGGTTCATCGTCTCACCGGAGGATGCGGGTGACATGACCGATCTCAAGGCCTTCACGCGCGATCTCGCCAGGCAGATGGAGGCCGATCTCGGCACGCGGCTCGATTGGGTGGCTGTCGACCATTGGAACACCGACAACCCTCACGTCCATCTTCTCGTTCGGGGAGTAGATGACGAAGGGGCGGATCTCGTGATCTCCCGCGACTACATCAGCCGAGGCCTGCGCTCACGCGCCGAGGAACTGGTTGCCATCGAACTGGGACCAAAACCAGAGCACGCGATCCGCAATTCGCTGGACAGGGAAGTCACGGCGGAACGATGGACGCGGCTCGATGGGGAGATCCGGCTGGCTGCAGATGAGACCGGCTATATCGATCTGCGCTCAGAGAGTCCCGGTGAGTCCGATTCCGAGATCCGGCGCCTGATGATCGGTCGCCTTCAACATTTGGAGAAGATGGGCCTTGCCGCATCCGCGGCGCCGGGGGAATGGATGGTAGGGCTCGAGGCCGAGCGTAGCTTGCGCGACCTCGGTATGCGCGGCGACATCATCAAAACCATGCACCGCGCCTTTACCGAGCGTGGAGAAGCCCGCGGCGTTGCCGATTTCGTCATCGAGGGTGGACGGCCGACGGCCCAGATTATCGGACGGCTGGTCGACCGTGGATTGCATGACGAACTGACCGGCGAGACCTACGCCCTCATCGACGGAACAGATGGACGCGCGCACCACGTGCGCTTCCGAGGGCTCGAGGCGTTCGAATATGCACCGCCAGTCGGCGGCATCGTCGAAGTCCGGAGTTTCGATCCACCCGGCGATCCGCGCCCCACCGTGCTGCTCGCGACCCGTTCCGATCTCGATCTTGGTGGTCAGGTCAAGGCAAGAGGGGCAACTTGGCTCGACCACAGGCTGGTCGAACGCAACCCCATGCCGCTCGCCATGGGCGGCTTCGGCCGCGAGACACGCGACGCCATGGAAGCCCGTACCGAGCATCTGATCCAGGAAGGCCTGGCGCGGCGGCAGGGCCAACGCATCATATTGCAGCGCGACCTCCTGAGCACGTTACGCCGACGTGAATTGGACGAGGTGGCCGCAAAGGTCTCGGCCGGCACCGGCTTGCCTCATGTGAACGCCGCCTCCGGGGAGCATGTGGCGGGCACGTATCGCCAGCGGCTGACGCTCACTTCGGGACGCTTCGCCATGATCGATAATGGGCTCGGCTTCCAGCTCGTGCCCTGGTCCCGCGAACTCGAAAAGAGGTTCGGCCAACACGTCACCGGCGTCGTGAAGGACGGCGGTGGCATCGAATGGGGCTTTGGTCGGAAGCGCGACCTCGGCCTCTAGCTATCTCACCAATTCAGTTGCGGAAGGACGCTCGGAATGTCCGGAACCAAAATCCTCTGGGGGCAGGTGATCGTTGTCGGTCTGATCGTCTTGCTGGCCATCTGGGGAGCAACCGAGTGGACGGCGTGGCGGCTCGCCTATCAGCCCGAACTCGGTCGACCCTGGTTCGAATTGTCGGGCTTTAAGGTCTACTACCCGCCAGTCTTCTTCTGGTGGTGGTTTGTTTACGATGCCTACGCGCCACAAGTCTTTGTCGAGGGTGCCTTCATCGCGGCGTCCGGGACCTTCGTTTCGATCGCGGTGGCAATCGGCATGTCGGTGTGGCGCGCGCGCGAGGCCAAGAATGTGGAGACCTACGGCTCGGCGCGGTGGGCCGGCTTGGAGGAGGTTCGGACAGCCGGACTTCTCGGTCCGGATGGCGTGGTGCTGGGCAAGCTCGACCGCGGCTACCTCCGCCATGACGGACCGGAGCACGTGTTGTGTTTTGCGCCAACCCGATCCGGCAAAGGCGTGGGTCTTGTGGTCCCTTCGCTGCTGGCTTGGCCCGGCTCGGCCATCGTGCACGACATCAAGGGGGAGAACTGGCAACTGACCGCGGGCTTTCGCTCGCGTCATGGCCGCGTCCTGTTGTTCGACCCGACCAACCCGAAATCCTCGGCTTACAATCCGCTTCTCGAGGTCCGGCGCGGAGAATGGGAGGTTCGCGATGTGCAGAACGTTGCCGACGTCCTGGTCGACCCCGAAGGCTCGCTCGATAAGCGGAACCACTGGGAGAAGACCAGTCATTCGCTCCTGGTCGGCGCCATCCTCCATGTCCTCTATGCCGAGGCGGACAAGACCTTGGCTGGCGTCGCCGCTTTCCTGTCCGACCCGAAGCGACCGATCGAGGCGACGCTGAAGGCGATGATGACCACCGCGCACCTTGGCGAGCAGGGCGCCCATCCCGTGGTCGCCTCAACCGCGCGCGAACTCCTCAACAAATCCGAGAATGAACGCTCCGGCGTCTTGTCTACCGCGATGTCGTTCCTCGGACTTTATCGCGATCCCGTGGTGGCCCAGGTGACCTGCCGCTGTGACTGGCGGATTGCCGATCTGATCGCAGACAGCCGTCCCACGACGCTTTATCTCGTGGTGCCGCCCTCCGATATCTCGCGGACCAAGCCGTTGATCCGCCTGGTGCTGAACCAGATTGGCCGACGCCTGACCGAGGATCTGCACGCCCGCGACCGCCTGCATCGAGTCCTGATGATGCTTGACGAGTTCCCCGCACTCGGGCGGCTTGATTTTTTTGAGTCTGCGCTCGCCTTCATGGCGGGGTATGGCATCAAGAGCTTCTTGATCGCGCAGTCGCTCAATCAGATCGAGAAGGCCTACGGGCCCAACAACGCGATCCTCGATAACTGCCATGTCCGGGTCAGCTTCGCGACCAACGATGAGCGGACGGCCAAGCGGGTGTCCGATGCACTGGGCACAGCGACAGAGATGCGGGCGATGAAAAACTATGCCGGTCACAGGCTTAACCCCTGGCTTGGGCATCTGATGGTTTCGCGCCAGGAGACGGCGAGGCCGCTGCTGACCCCGGGCGAAGTCATGCAGCTTCCGCCGATGGACGAGATCGTCATGGTGGCGGGCACACCGCCGATCCGGGCGAAGAAGGTCCGCTACTACGAGGATCGCCGGTTCACCGAGCGGGTTTTGTCGCCGCCCGATCCGGCGAGCGCCGGCCGATCGCCGCGAACGGACGGATGGTCAGCGCTCGGATCGCTGAAGCCGACGGGAGGTCCGGCTGACAAAGCCCCGGAGGCCGAGGAAGACACGGCGAATAGCGGGCTCCGTCGTGAGCCCGAGCTCCCCGATCACGTCGCAATCGTCAAAGAAACAATCGAACCGACGCCGGCAGAGGAATTTGCCGCCGTTCTCGACGATGACGATGACGTGGTCCGCCAGTCCCGGCTCGTGCGCCAACAAATGTGCGGTGTCGCCCGTCAGGTCGCCATGGACCCGAATGACGGTATGGAGCTCTGAGGGCAAGATGCGCGACCGAATGAATGTCTATTTCCCGCCAGAGCTTCTGAAACAGATCTCGGAGCTCGCCGATCGCAAGAAGCTTTCACGGTCTGCGATCGTGGAAGCGGCTGTCGCCTCGTTTCTGTCACCGGATGGAGCGGACAGGCGGGAGGCGGCGTTTAGCCGTCGCCTGGATCGGCTGTCGCGTCAGATGCAGAGGCTGGAGCGGGACGTTGGTTTGACAGCGGAGACCTTAGCCCTCTTCATTCGCTTTTGGCTGACGATTACGCCGCCTCTACCCAACGACGCGCAGGCGGCCGCGCAGGCAAAGGGTCGGGAGCGCTTTGAAGGATTCGTTGAGACCTTGGGACGCAGGTTGCAGAAAGGCCAGAGCTTTCTACGTGAGATTCCGGAAGATATCCGCCGTCAGGAACCGGTCGACGAATCCTGACCGAGCATCGTGGATGCGCAAACGCGCCGACCCTTCTTTTTCTACGCCAGCCTACGACCGCAGCGATTTAGCCGAACCGACGAAAAGCTAGTCACGCTATCGGCTTGCACGAGCTGACAGCAAGAGGGGCCAGCATGCAGATTTCAGGGGCATGGCGCCTCACCGCGCGCGTATTTCTCCCGTTTGCGGTTGGATACTATCTTTCGTATTTGTTTCGAACGATCAACGCTTCGATCGCTAGTCATCTCAACTCGGATACCGGGCTCGGGACTGCCGACCTCGGGCTGCTTACGTCAGTCTATTTCCTTGTGTTCGCGGCGGCTCAGATCCCCGTCGGCATATTGTTGGACCGCTTTGGTCCACGTCGTGTCCAGAGTGTTCTGCTCTTGCTCGCAGCAGCGGGCGCCGGACTGTTCGCGGTATCGACCAATTTCCTGTCGCTTTTGATCGCGCGTGCAATGATCGGGTTTGGTGTTGCTGCGGCGCTGACGGCAGGACTGAAGTCCATCATCCTCTGGTTCCCCAAAGAGCGAGTTGCCTTGCTTAACGGCTATATGATCATGCTGGGGTCGCTAGGAGCGGTGACCGCTACGGCTCCCGTCGAACACCTACTCGCTTGGATGGGCTGGCGGCCGCTCTTTGAGATTCTAGCGGCCGCTACCGGAGCGACGGCCATTCTCATCCATGTCGTGGTGCCCGAACGAGGCATTGTCTCATCGATAGCGTCAACCCCCGCGACCCTTAGCTCCGTTTTCGGCGATCGGCGCTTTTGGCGAATGGCCCCGTTGTCGGCGACTTGCATCGGATCGGCCTGGTCCCTGCAGGGATTGTGGGCATCGCCGTGGTTGACAGACGTTGAGGGGCTTAATCGCGCAGGTCTCGTCAGACAGCTGTTCATAATGTCGATCGTCTTGAGCTGCGGTGCCTGGTTGTTCGGTATGACGGTCCATTACATCAAACGAAGGGGAATCGGGGCGGAGGCAATATTGGCGATGGTTGCAGTACTATTTATCGCAGCTGAGTTTGCCTTGATCCTACGAGCGCCTCTGCCATCCATCTTGCCCTGGTCTGTTATCGCAATTGTCGGAACGGCAACCGTGGTCAGCTTCGCGGTGATAGCGGATTACTTTCCGCCGGAGCTTGCCGGTCGTGCCAACGGCGCCTTGAACGTCTTGCACTTTGGTTGGGCGTTTCTGGCACAATACACGACAGGTCTTATCCTGGAGCAATTGTCTCCGAATGATGGCCATAGGCCCGTCCAAGCCTATCAAGTCGCGTTCGGTCTCAACGTAGCACTGCAGATCGCGGCGTTGGTCTGGTTTGCGCTGCCTTGGGGCCGGTCCATCGCTTCATGGATGAGTTCGATCCCTTTCTTCATGCCAGCTTCTATTTCCAACGCTGTCGAGTCAGCTGGCTTGTATGAAAATTCGGTCATCCTCTTGCCTGCGGATGACGATGTGGAGTGGTGAGCAGCAACCCGTAGCGAACGGATGCCGTTGAGCAGACCCCAAGTATCGGTTCTCAGGCTTTCTTTTTCTACGCCAGCCTACGATCACCGAAAGCGCTTGTTGCGCCAAGTCCATCGGTGCCTTTTCTAATCATCCCCATCTGAGGACGCTCGTTGGACGTCCTGATTCGGTGGGGCGAACGGTGGCAATCCATTCCATTCAATCGGAAGCGAGTTCGCGCGGTGCGCGAATGCTGCGCAGCGCGCTCGGGGCAGCGATTGCCGGTTACCTCGAAGACGAAGCGATCATCGAGGTGATGCTCAACCCAGATGGGCGGCTGTGGATCGACCGGTTGTCGAATGGTCTGATCGACACAGGCGAAACCCTGTCGGCTGCGGATGGCGAGCGCATTGTTCGCTTGGTCGCGCATCACGTAGGCGCCGAGGTGCATGCCGGCGCGCCACGGGTTTCGGCAGAACTGCCCGGGACCGGTGAGCGTTTCGAAGGTCTCTTGCCTCCGGTCGTTGCAGCACCGGCCTTTGCTATCCGCAAGCCAGCGGTCGCGGTGTTTACGCTCGACGACTACGTCGCCAAGGAGATCATGACCTCGGAGCAGGCCAAGATCCTGAAGGGCGCGGTCGCTGCACGGAAGAACATACTCGTCGCCGGTGGGACATCTACCGGCAAGACAACACTGACGAATGCCCTTCTGGCCGAGGTGGCAAAGACTACTGATCGGGTCGTGCTGATCGAAGATACGCGCGAACTTCAGTGCAAGGCGCCCAATCTTGTAGCGCTGCGGACCAAAGACGGCGTGGCCACGTTATCGGACCTCGTTCGGTCCTCGCTGCGTCTACGACCTGATCGCATCCCGATTGGCGAAGTCCGAGGTGCCGAGGCGCTCGATCTGCTCAAGGCTTGGGGTACAGGCCATCCCGGCGGCATCGGCACTATTCATGCGGGCACCGCGCTCGGTGCGCTGCGACGGCTCGAGCAACTCATCCAGGAAGCCGTCATCACGGTTCCGCGTGCCCTGATCGCCGAGACCATCAACCTCGTCGCTGTCCTTGCGGGCCGCGGCGCTGACCGTCGCCTCGCCGAGCTCGCCATCGTCTCTGGGCTCGGAGACGCCGGTGACTATAGCCTTTCATCAGCAGGAGACTGACATGCGTCAGCAATTTCGCTTTCTTCGAGGTGCATCGTTGGCCGCCTTCGGCGCGGTGCTTTTGGGAGCGGCGCCGGCATGGGCGGCTGGTTCGAACATGCCGTGGGAGCAGCCACTCAATCAGATCTTGCAGTCGGTTGAAGGTCCGGTCGCCAAGATCATCGCCGTCATCATCATCGTGGTGACCGGGCTCACGCTCGCGTTCGGGGACTCGTCAGGTGGTTTCCGTAGGTTGATCCAGATCGTGTTCGGTCTGTCGATCGCGTTTGCCGCCTCGAGCTTCTTCCTGTCGTTCTTCTCCTTCGGCGGCGGCGTGGTGATCTGATGGATGATCAGGTGGCAGGCTTTGTCGTGCCCGTTCATCGCGCACTCACTGAGCCAATCCTGATGGGCGGCGCGCCGCGGTCGGTCGCGATCGTCAACGGCACGCTGGCGGCAGCCCTTGGACTCGGACTGCGGCTCTGGATCGCGGGTCTCGTCCTCTGGTTCATCGGCCACATGGCCGCTGTCTGGGCGGCCAAGCGCGATCCCGCGTTCGTCGATGTGGTGCGCCGACATCTGCGCATTCCCGGCCATCTCAACCTCTGAGCTCTCGGTCATGATGAACCTTGCCGAATATCGCCATTCCAGTGCACGCCTCGCCGACTTCCTGCCTTGGGCAGCCCTTATCGACGAAGGAATCATCCTGAACAAGGACGGCTCGTTCCAGCGGACGGCAAAGTTCCGGGGACCTGACCTGGATAGCGCAGTGCCCGCTGAACTTGTCGCCGTCGCCGGCCGTCTGAACAACGCGGTCCGTCGCCTCGGATCCGGGTGGGCCGTATTCGTTGAGGCGCAGCGTCATTTCGCTGGGGCCTATCCTCCGAGCACGTTTCCGGATGTCGCATCCGCGCTCGTGGACGCGGAACGCAGGGCTCAGTTCGAGGAGGCGGGCGCTCATTACGAGTCCAGCTATTTCCTGACCTTCCTCTTTCTGCCTCCGGAGGAGGGAGCGGCTAAGGCGGAGCGATTGCTCTATGAGGGCCGGGATCGCACCGTTGGAGCAGACGCGCGCGAGGTTCTCCGCGGATTTATCGACCAAACCAACCGCGTGCTTCAACTCGTCGAAGGGTTCATGCCGGAATGCGCCTGGCTCGATGATCAAGATACGCTGACTTATCTGCATTCAACGATCTCGACCAAACGTCATCGGGTTCGAGTGCCCGAGATTCCCATGTACATCGATGCGCTGTTGGCCGATCAGCCGCTGACCGGCGGGCTCGAGCCGATGTTGGGCCCGGCCAATTTGCGGGTGCTGACGATCGTGGGCTTTCCTGGGGCGACGACCCCGGGAATTCTGGATGACCTGAATCGCCTGGCGTTCTCGTATCGTTGGTCGACCCGAGCGATCATGCTCGATAAGACCGATGCCACCAAGCTGCTGACCAAGATTCGCAGGCAGTGGTTCGCAAAGAGAAAGTCCATCGGCGCCATTCTCAAGGAGGTCATGACCAACGAGGCGTCGACGCTGCTCGATACCGACGCGCATAACAAGGCAATGGACGCCGATGCGGCCTTGCAGGAACTGGGTTCGGATCAGATCGGACAGGCATTCGTCACGGCAACCATCACGGTGTGGGACGGCGATCCAAATGGTGCCGATGAAAAGATGAGGCTGGTCGAGAAGGTCATTCAGGGGCGCGATTTCACCTGCATGATCGAGACGGTGAACGCCGTCGAAGCCTGGCTCAGCAGTCTGCCGGGGCACGTCTACGCCAATGTGCGGCAGCCGCCGGTTTCGACCCTTACCCTCGCCCATATGATTCCGATGTCGGCCGTGTGGGCTGGCGAGGCGAGAGACCTGCACTTCAAGGCCCCGCCTCTTCTGTTTGGCAAGACCGAGGGATCAACACCGTTCCGCTTCTCCCTCCACGTCGGTGACGTCGGCCATACCCTTGTGGTGGGACCAACCGGTGCCGGCAAGTCGGTGCTGCTCGCTCTGATGGCGCTGCAATTCCGGCGCTATCCGAACTCGCAGGTCTTTGCGTTCGATTTCGGTGGTTCGATCCGGGCGGCCGCGCTCGCCATGGGCGGCGACTGGCATGATCTCGGCGGTGCGTTGTCTGACGGGGACGAAGACCCTGTCGCTCTGCAACCATTGGCCTGGATCGACGATCCTAATGAGCGCGGATGGACCACGGAATGGATCGGAGCGATCCTGGCACGGGAAAAGGTCGAGATCACCCCGGAGGTGAAGGATCATCTGTGGTCGGCGCTCACCTCCCTCGCCTCGGCGCCGAGGGAGGAGCGCACGCTCACGGGCCTCTCAGTCTTGCTGCAATCCAATTCCCTGAAAAGGGCCCTGCAACCCTATTGCCTCGGCGGTCCCTCCGGGCGCCTGCTCGATGCCGAATTCGAGCGCCTTGGCGAGGCCTCGGTCCAGGTTTTCGAGACCGAAGGCTTGATCGGAACGAGTGCTGCGCCGGCCGTGCTGGCGTACCTCTTCCATCGTATCGGGGACCGCCTCGACGGCAGGCCGACACTCTTGATTGTTGATGAGGGCTGGCTTGCCCTCGACGACGAGAACTTTGCCGGCCAGCTCCGCGAATGGCTAAAGACGCTTCGGAAGAAGAATGCGTCCGTCATCTTCGCTACCCAGTCGTTGTCGGATATCGACGGCTCCGCGATCGCGCCGGCGATCATCGAAAGTTGCCCAACGCGCCTGTTGCTGCCGAACGAACGAGCGATCGAGCCGCAGATCACCGCCATCTACCGCCGCTTCGGACTCAACGACCGCCAGATCGAACTTCTAAGCCGGGCAACGCCAAAGCGCGACTACTACTGCCAGTCGCGTCGGGGCAACCGGATGTTCGAACTTGGGCTTGGTGAAGTCGCGCTCGCATTCGCCGCAGCCTCTTCCAAGGCAGACCAGGCTGCTATCACACAGCTCGTCACCGAACATGGACCTGACGGCTTTGTCTCGGCCTGGCTACAGCAGCGTGGCACCGCCTGGGCCGCCGACCTGATTCCCAATCTCGTCAATCTGGAGAAATCGCTATGAGACCTCTTGGCCTATTGGCGACCACGGCCGCCTTCGCGCTGTTGCTTGGCGTCACGGTGCCCGCACGGGCGCTGATCGTCTTCGATCCCACCAACTACGTCCAGAATGTCCTGACGGCCGCGCGGGAGCTGCAGCAGATCAACAATCAGATCACCTCGTTGCAGAACGAGGCACAGATGTTGATCAACCAGGCGAAGAACCTGGCAAGCCTGCCGTACTCGTCGCTGCAGCAACTGCAAAACTCGATCCAGCGGACCCAGCAATTGCTGGCTCAGGCGCAGCGCATTGGCTACGACGTCCAGCAGATCGATCATGCCTTCTCGACGAGCTACGCGCCGGCGACCGGCAGCCAGTCGAATCAGTTGCTGATCTCCAACGCCCAATCGCGCTGGCAGAATACTTACTCGGCAACGCAAGACGCGCTTCGCGTCCAGGCCGGCATCGTTGGCAACCTCGACACTAATCGTATCCAGACGTCCACACTCGTAACATCAAGCCAGGGTGCCAGCGGCGTGCTGCAGGCAACACAGGCTGGCAACCAGATTCTCGCGCTGAACGCGCAGCAACTCGCCGACCTCACCGCTGTCGTGACGGCGCAGGGCAGGGCGCAAAGCCTTGAAGTCGCGCAACGCGCGGCGGCCCAGGACCAGGGCCGCGAACAGCTCCGGCGGTTTCTTACGCCAGGGCAGGGCTATCAATCATCTAACGTGCAGATGTTCCACTGATGACCGACATCCGGGCATTCAAGGCGTTATCACTGCTTACGACAATTGGCGTGTTGGTCGTCACTGCCTGCACGATTCAGCTTCTCGGCGGAGACGGTCCTCCGCCGCCGAAAGCGGAGCAGACGACAAACGCAACCAGCTCAGACCTCGCGCGCTGCCGCAGCGTCACTGCGGAGCAAGCAGGGGACTATGAGCGTTGCAAGCAAGTTTGGGCCGAAAACCGCCGTCGCTTCCTTGGCAAGAAAGACGGTCCCGCAGTTCCAGGTCGCGATGATTCCGCCGCCGGCGTGGCGCTCGCTCCAAAGGATCAAAGCCGGATCTCGCAGGGATATCCGAACTTGGCGACCCCTGAGGCGAGCAAGCCATGACTGGTACGGGGATCATTGACCAGTTCCTTGAAACGTTCACGCGTTATATCGACAACGGATTCGGATTGCTGGGAAGCGAGGTTGGATATCTCGCAACGACCCTTGCTGCGATCGACATTACGCTCGCGGCGTTGTTCTGGAGTTGGGGAACGGACGAGGACATTATCGCGCGCCTTGTCAAGAAAACGCTATTTGTAGGCGTCTTTGCCTACCTCATCGGCAACTGGAACAGCCTCGCGCGTGTCGTCTTCGAGAGCTTTGCCGGTCTTGGGTTGAAAGCATCCGGCGCAAGCCTATCTGCATCGGATTTTCTGCGGCCGGGAAAGATCGCCCAAGTCGGACTTGATGCCGGCCGACCGTTGCTCGATTCGATCTCAAACCTGATGGGCTACATCAGTTTCTTCGAGAATTTCGTCCAGATCGTCGTTCTCCTGTTCGCCTGGGCCGTGGTGCTGCTCGCCTTCTTTATTCTGGCGATCCAGCTCTTCGTCACCCTGATCGAGTTCAAGCTCACGACACTGGCCGGCTTCGTGCTCATTCCCTTTGGCTTGTTTGGCAAGACCGCCTTCGCGGCGGAACGCGTTCTGGGCAACGTCATATCTTCCAGCATCAAGATCCTGGTCCTGGCCGTCATTGTCGGCATCGGCTCCACCCTGTTCTCGCAGTTCACCGCGGGTTTCGGCGGTGCACAGCCGACCATCGAAGACGCAATGACGCTGGTGCTCGCGGCGCTCTCCTTGCTGGGCCTCGGCATCTTCGGTCCGGGTATCGCAAACGGCCTGGTATCAGGCGGACCGCAACTCGGCGCCGGCGCCGCGATCGGAACAGGCCTTGCTGCCGGCGGCATTGTTGCGGCGGGCGCGGGACTTGCCGCTGGCGGTGCTGGTCTCGCTGGCGGTGCGGTTGCAGGCGCCGCACGCGGTGGCGGCGCGGTTGTAAGCGGAGCATCGGCCGCCTATCGAAGCGGTGGCCTTGCCGGCGTCGCGGAAGCTGGCGGCTCCGCTGCCATGAGCCCGTTGCGTCGTGCAGCGGCTGCGCTCGGCGGAGGTGGGGAAGCCGGTGCGCAGACCGCGAGCACTTCGGCCGAAGGGCAGCCCGACTGGGCGCGCCGCATGAAGCGTGCTCAGACCATTCGGCATGGTGCCTCGGCCGCCGGCCACGCGGTCCGCTCGGGCGATCATGGCGGCAGCGGCTCCTCCGTCGATTTGTCCGAAGGAGAACGCTGAGATGCACCACTGCATCTCCGCCGCACCGCGGCGCTTCAAATCCACCTATCGCACGACTTGAAACCGATCACTCGATACTAGGGGCAACCATCAATGTTCAAACGGCCATCAGTTCACTACGGGCGCATGCCTGAGCCGATTACGCCTTATCAAAAAGCCGCGCAGATTTGGGACGAACGCATTGGATCGGCGCGTGTGCAAGCCAAGAACTGGCGCCTAATGGCGTTCGGCTGTTTGATGCTGTCGGCCGGTCTCGCTGGCAGCCTTGTCTGGCAATCCAGCCAAGGCTCGATCACGCCATGGGTGGTCGAAGTCGATCATCTCGGCCAATCCCAAAGGGTTGCTCCTGCGAACGTCGACTATCAGCCTACAGATGCTCAGATCGCGTACCATCTGGCGCGCTTCATCGAGGATGTCAGAGGTCTGCCGGCCGACGGCATCGTTCTGCGCCAAAACTGGCTCCGCGCCTATGATTTTACGACCGATCGCGGCGCCGCTGCGCTCAATGATTACGCGCGCAACAATGATCCCTTTGCCAAGCTGGGTAAGGCGCAAATCTCCGTCGATGTCTCGAGCGTCATTCGCGCGTCGTCGGAGAGCTTTCGCGTCGCGTGGACCCAGCGCGTCTACGACAACGGCTCGTTGAGCTCGACTGAGCGCTGGACCGCAATTCTCACGATCGTGATCGAGACACCGCGCGATGCCGAACGCCTGCGCAAGAATCCCCTTGGCGTCTACGTCCGCGCCATCAACTGGTCAAAGGAGTTGAGTCAGTGACCAAGACGCTGTTTGACGTTCGATCGAAGCATCCAGCCGCGCAAAGTAGGCTCAATTCGGCCTGGCCCGAGTTCGTGAATACAAGGCGTGCGTTGTTGTCCGCTCTTCTACTTGGTTCATCTGCGCTCGGTGGCTGCGCGACCTACATTCCTCCGGAAATCAGCTATGACGCGGAAGTCCCTCCGTTACCGTCGACGCCAGTAGCTCTCGACGATAGATCGCGACCGCTTCACGTTCCGCCTCTCTGGAAACCAGCCCTCGGCGGCAAGCCGGGAGGGAAGGAAGACGCTGAACCCGTGAGCCGGGTTGAGACCGCAAACAGCGCAGCCCGGGTCGAACCGCGCAAGCGGGGGTATTTCAACGCGGCGCAAATCTACGCCTACAGTCCGGGGGCGCTTTATCAGATCTACGCCGCACCGGGGCAGATCACGGATATCGCGCTCGAGGAGGGAGAACAGTTGACGGGATCAGGGCCGATCGCGGCCGGAGATACCGTCCGCTGGGTCGTCGGCGACACCGAAAGCGGAAGCGGCGACACACGGCGGGTCCATATCCTGGTCAAGCCGACCCGAGCGTCGATCGAGACCAACCTCGTCGTCAATACCGACCGGCGCACCTACCTGATCGAACTCCGCTCCCGCGAGCGGCCATATATGCCATCCGTTGCCTGGTACTATCCGGAAGCGGCGCGCGAACGATCCCCTTCAGTTGCTCTGAAGCCCGTCCTGCCGGATCCGGCGCATCGTATGTCCCGCTATGCCATCGAAGGGGACAGCCCTCCTTGGCGGCCGCTCGCCGCATATGACGATGGCCGCAAGGTCTACATCGAATTCCCGGCGGGGATCGTGCAAGGCGAGATGCCTCCGCTCTTCGTCATTGGCCCAGACGGCAAGACCGAACTCGTCAACTATCGCGCTTACGGCAACGTATTGATCGTTGATCGGCTGTTTGCTGCCGCTGAACTGCGGCTTGGCGGCGAGCACCAGCAGAAAGTCAGGATTGTCAGGACCGACGGGAGGCCGTCGTCATGAACGCTCGGAACGTAAACGATCACGAGCAAGCAGTTCCGCCGGAGTCACAAGGGGAGCAGCTCGAGAGCTTCCGCTTGAGAGCAGAGCATCCGCGCGTGACGCGGTTGTCGCGGAAGGTCTTGGCCGGCGGGAGCGCGGTTGCCCTGCTTGTCATTGGCGGAGCGGTGCTATGGTCGCTACAGAACAATCGCTCACGTAATCAAGCGGCCGATGAGCTTTACAGTACCGACCACCACAATGTGGCCGACGGCATAACGACGCTGCCGAAGGACTATGCTGGCGTCCCGCGCCAGTCGATCCCACAGCTTGGTCCGCCACTCCCCGGGGACCTCGGCCGACCGATCCTCGCCGCTCAAGCCCAGTTGCCGACGAGCGGCGCTGATCCGGGCCAGCAGCGGCGGGATCAAGAGACCGAAGCTGCTCGCATCAGTCGTCTATTCGCTTCGACCAATGGAAGTGAAGTACGTCCGCCCGCCGCTGCGGCTGTTGGAAGTGACCGCGTCGTGCCATCGAATGCAGCGGGGACCGGCGATGACGGATCTGCGCAAAACGGTCAAGACCGAAAGCTTGCCTTTGTGAGCGGTTCTGTGGATCGCCGCACGGTCAGTTCTGACCGCATCGCCAGGCCCGCTTCACCCTACATCGTGCAGGCCGGAACTGTGATTCCGGGAGCTCTGATTACAGGGATTAGATCGGATCTTCCAGGCCAAATCACCGCGCAGGTGACCGAAAACGTATACGACACGCCCACCGGTCGGTTCTTGTTAGTGCCCCAAGGAGCGCGCCTAATCGGGGTCTATGATAGCCAGGTCACTTTCGGCCAGTCGCGCGTTCTGCTCGTTTGGACCCGACTGATTATGCCGAATGGACGTTCAATCGTTCTCGAGCGGCAGCTTGGCGCTGATACTGCCGGATATGCAGGCCTCGAAGATCAGGTCGAAAATCACTGGGGTGAACTGTTCAAGGCTGCGGCACTATCGACGTTTCTGGCGGTCGGGACCGAATTGGGTGCCGGCTCGGACACCAACAGCAACGACAGCGCAATCATCCAGGCATTGCGACACGGCGCCTCCGACTCACTGAATCAAACCGGACAGCAGGTCGTTCGCCGCAGTCTCAGCATCCAGCCTACTCTGACTGTGCGACCTGGCTTCCCGGTTCGTGTTCTTGTCAATCATGACCTCATACTTACGCCCTATAGGGGGTGACAACATGCCAAAACTCAAAATTGGAGAGCTTCCAGACGACAAGCCGGTCAAAGTGAGTACGGAGCTGCCTGCGGCCGTGCATCGTGATCTCATTGCATATGCAGAAGCGCTTACGCGTCAGGGTGGTCAAATGGTCGATCCGACTAAGCTCATCGCTCCCATGTTGGCGCGATTTATGGCCACGGATCGAGGATTTTCTAAACTGAAACGTGAAGGCCACGTACCGGCCGCTGGCGAAGGACAGTGATGCTCAAGGTTTCCGAGACTGTTGGGCGACGCTAACTCTAGGCGCTGCCGAGCTGGCGCCAAGAGCCGAGATATCTTGTCGGAAAGGTGTGTTCGCGCCCGATACAACTCTGATTACCAGGTTTTCTCGGTTTTCAGACGCGAGGCGCTGGGTGCCGACTGCAGTTATTCGGTCGCCTTGAAGCGCGTTACACTGCTCCGGCCATCGACGCTGACAGGCACGTCACCCTCGACCGTGGCCCGCCGTACGACGCGATGCTGGTCCCCGTAATCGTTGACCGCGTAATGCTGCGTTGCGCGGTTATCCCATATTGCAATATCGCCCTCTAGCCAGTTCCAGCGCACAGTGTTTTCGGGCGCGGTGATGTGAGATTGGAACAGATCGAACAACTTTTGTCCGTCGTATTTGCCGACCCCAACAAAGTGCTTCACCAGGGCGCCGAGCACTAGCGTCCGCTCGCCTGTTTCGGGGTGGACGCGTACAACGGGATGCTCGGTCTCAAAAACCGTTCTGGTGAACACCTCGTCAAAGTGCTTCTTGTCGACCTCGCGGACACGCGCGATCCCGGCGTAATCGAAAACGTTGCTGTGAACGGCCCATAGGTCGTCGGCAAGCCGTTGTAGAGGCGGCGGCAGACCAAGATAAGCGGCAGCTGTGTTCGACCACACGGTGTCGCCTCCGAACCTTGGCATTACAACGGCCCGCAGGACCAAAATCTTGGGATAGGCGTCGGCGAAGGTCCCATCCGCATGCCAAACGTCTGCGCGACCGCCGCCGCGAGTGGAGTCCAGTTCTAGGAGCGACGCCATCCCCTTGGTAGCACCGAGCATCGGATGCGGCACTAACTTTCCGAGACGAGCGGCAAAGCGCTCCTGCTCGGCGTCATTGAGATGTCCTTGATTACGGAAGAAGATCACCTTGTGCTCGAGCAATAAGCTGTTGATCGCAGCGATCGCGTGATCCGGTAGATCGCCTGATAGCTTGATATTTTTGATTTCGGCGCCGATGCGCGCTGCACGTTTCACCACATCGGTGCTCGGAATGACGCCACCGATCAAAGCCGTTGTGCTCATGTTGCTTTTGTAAGCCCTTGCAGTTTCCTCTCGGAACGAATGATCTTCAGCAAGCATCGTGCCAAGCGAAAGACGACCGTGTACCGCCAATGGGCACTGAACGAATCGTGGTATTTGGCGCGAGTCATCGAACTGAGCCGATGGTTGGACCTAGTGACGAAAGAACTCGATCACCGACCTCCCCTTCTAATGTCGAACCGTGAAGCCGAAGCGGACAGCAGGAGGCGCCAACCCAGGCGGCGCTGGCAAGCCACAATGCCGAATGGACTTTCGATATTCGCGCTGTACTGGACCTGACACGAGATTGTGCCTCTGTCACAATACAGACAAGTGTCTACAGCGCGGTAAGCCCGAGCCGACTGTTCGGTTAGTAAATGTGGCGAGGTAATTGTATGCCTGGGTTAATCTCTACCGCTGGAGCGTGTGAGAGCTGCAGATGTAATGTCCATCGGCGCTGTTGGCCAAGGTCATACACATTATCGTCTCAGTCCTGAGCCAGGATAAGAGCTGCAACTTCCTGGTCCTGTGCCAGTTTGCTCGCCGCTAGGCCGGTGGCGACACCAACGCGATCAGGCGCAGGGCGGTTTTGACTCATCTTGCGCTTGCCTTCGACCATGGTGATCGGGATGCGCACGCCGACGATTTCACGCAACTGGACGGCAATGAAATCCGCGGGCGCATCGCTGACGGCCCAGGGCGTCGCACGTGACGCCTCATGGATATTCGTCAGACGCGTCACGATCTCAAGCAGGCGTTTAGGATCGTCGAAGAACTCGATCGGCCCATGGGCGTGGACCGCGATGTAATTCCATGTAGGCACCACGTGTTCAGTTTGACGCTTGCTTGGATACCAGGATGGTGTCACATAAGCCTCTGCGCCACTAAAGATCGCCAGAGCTTCTCCAATCGGGGCCGTGCGCCATTGCGGATTGCCCTTCGCCAGGTGCCCGTACAGCGCGCCGTGTTTGCCTTCGCTCTCATCGAGGAAGAGCGGAAGAGGCGTCGCCAGTGGCCCATCTGATGTCGCTGTGATCAGGTTGGCCAATCGGGCGCAGCGGATTGTCGCTCGAATGCTCTCGAGTTCGTCATCTCGAAAGTGGGATGGTATGTACATAGAGGGTCTCCGTTGGCTGTCGTCCAGATAAAACCCAAGTCAAGAAGCTAGAAAACCGCCAGTTTCAGTAGCTCCCGTAGAGGTGCTCCGCTTCCTCTTTTGACGTGAACTTTTTTGGATTTTTCTGGGACGTGACCCGCCACTAAGTATTTGTTCCAGAAGGCGAAGTAGTAAGAATCCGGCCTGAAGAGGGACGGACAGGTGAGGCGAGCAAGGTTCAGCAAGAGCAGATTATCGCGGTATTAAAGGAGGATGAGGCTTGGGCGAAACGGCTGACCTGACTCGCAAGCATGGGATCTCCGAAGCGACGATCTACAATTGGAAGGCTAAATTCGCCGGCATGGATGTCTCTGAGACCAAGCGCTAAGGCGCTGGGAGAGGAGAGCGCGAAGCTGAAGAAGCTTCTGGCCGAGCAGATGCTCGACGCGGCCGCCCTTCGCGAGCTGCTTTCAAAAAAGCGATAAGGCCGCCCACGCCGGGGATTTGCCGCGTGCCGATCTCCGCGCCTGGGTCCACTAGCCGACGTTAGCTCCTTGCGCAATGCGGGAAGCTTCCCCCCGGTCCGGCAGCACGACAACGACGTAGGCACGCGACGCGAGGGAGAGCCCTGGTCTAAGTGAAATATATAGCCAGCCCCCGGTTTCACCAACGCTACGGCGTGCACCGGTTCCGACTCCAGACATGTGAATCGAAAGTTAGGGGCGTGATGGAAGGCCCTCCGGGGCTGGCTGGCGGACCCTCGACCCCGAGCCCGAGCACAAGGCCGTGCATGTCCCCACGGCTCGTCCCAAGAGCAAACTGCAGATTCTTGCTAACGATCGGCTAAGATCCTCGCCGGGTTAGCGCGCGATGTGCTAGGTCAAGCCGCAGCGCGGATCGTGCGGAACGTCGCGTGGAGCTGTCTTGAGGCAGCGACTGCGGTCTTCTCGCCCGGCCCTCTGAGAAGTGTTCGCTTTGTAACACAGCTGACTGTCCCCGAGGGGGGCGTGGTATTCTGCCGAATGCCAGACCAATCTCCCGCCGAATTATTAGCACCGCTCGCTTGAACTGCTCGGCCGGCACCAGGCCGCCCTAACCAGCAATCCGAAAGCGAAGCGCGAGCTCGAGCAGATGGCCCGCGAGTACAAACAGATGGCGCACTGGCACGACCAGAACCCCCAGCATCGAGAGTAAGGCCGCCTCGGCCTGTCCTGATTCACGGCTGGGGCCGGATTAACCGCCTTGGTCCAGTGTTAGTACACATATGGTCGAAACGATGCTGTACCAGCAATTGGCGGTGCAGCGGTCTGCGCGGCGATCGTCGCCACCTTCGAGATCAAGGTGGCAATGGATCGTAGGCGCTTCAAAAGTAGCGCCGCCTCGTTGGCGCAGCTATCGTTCACGAACTTGTGGCGAAGGGATTGGATTGTTGATGCGGCCCTGGCCGATAGCCCCCGCCGTGCCAGAGCACAACGGCCCCGGCTGCAGCCAATTGGCTGGGGCCGCTTTTATGCGGGCGAGGCGCACTTGGGGCTTGCAATGCGAGGGGTCGCAACTGACAAGCGCGGGCGACGCTTTCGGTAAGCGCCTTCACGCCGACCTTGCAGCACAGCATCAATCCCCTTTGAGATTCGCTCTGGAGGCCAACAAAGATCGCTTGATGGCAACATAGCTATGTCCTTAGGTGCAGCGGTTCGGGAGTGGCCCGACGGGGCGCTATGCCACTTTGATCCGATCGAAAGGGATGAGGTGGCAGTTTGAACAGCATTCCGCGTTCGGCTCAGTGCGGCAGGACTTCCATGTTCTTCACCTCACTACGACGTGCCTTCGCAGGCAGGAAACGCTGAAGTCAACTGGAGTGATGCGAATATTGCTTCGGCAAATGCACAATTGCCCCATTGCCTGGATCGTAGCGCAACTCTATCGCAACATTTCTCCTTCTGCTGCCGGTCCGACAGACTTTGAGACGATAACCGTAGCCATCCAGCTTATTGGCTCTGACTCACTTCAGATGAAGTTCGACGGATGTCTGGCACTTTGATTGGAGAGGATCTCACAGTTCTGCTTCAGAAAGTCGGTTTGAAGCTCAGGAGCCTCGGTGATCGCGCAAACGCGCCCGCAAAGACCTACCAAGAATGGTCGGTCGCACTGTTTCGGGAAGTTGGTTATACTGTCGCTCTCAACGGAGGGGGATCCGTGCCCTACATTATTAGGTGTCATCGAACGGGGTTTAGCCGGAAGCATTTTTCGGTTCAAAGTTTGAGCGCAAGAGAAGCCCTGTGTAAGGCGGAGTGTCTTGAGAGATCGGGAGTAGACATAGACTATATTGATACTCCCTCAGGCGGACGTGTCGACCTCCGCACGTTCCGGAAGCTGGCTGAGGCGGAGGGCGACTTCGAACGAGAAATTCCCAGCCAATGATGGTGATCATACCTGCGCTTTCAGGAAAATACTCAAACATTTGAGCTCGCACCTACGAAGCCCTGTCACTTCAAAGCTGGCGCCTTCACGTTTCGATGCGATAGTACCTGGTGCATCGAGCGCGATGGTCTGCACCGGGTTCGTGTCGGTTTCGGCCTGGAATCTCCGAGGCACTTCCCTTCGGATACTAGTGGGCCGGCCAATTTGCGTTGTCTCGAATACGCGCATCGTTGCCCTCTCTAGCGTCCATCAACTTCGCGCAGATTCCACCATGCACAAGAACTAACAAGACGAGCGGCTGCCATGAACGATGGACATTGATTTGGTTCACTCTCAAGAACGCGGCTTCTCAAGCGAGTTCAGTATCGCGAGCTGCCTCGGACTGCCACCGAAGCAGTGTCACCTGCCGTTTAGATTGTTTCAGTCGAGAAGATGCTGCGCATTTCCGGATGCGTTCAAAAGACCGTTCACAGTCTTCAAGCCGAGCCCGTCTTACAGCAGGATGCATGATCCGGCGAAGCAGCCTAATCTGCACAGTAGGCGACCGTTGTTGAGCCACGAGCCTACGACAGCTTTCCGGGCCGGCAGGCTCAAAGCCGAGACCTTACTCGCCATAGCGAAGGACGTGCAGATTGCCGACTGACGCGCACGTGGGGTGCGGCGTTGTTTTGGTCCGGCGCAAACTATCCATGCTTGCTTGGGCCTGCCAGTCCAGCTTCGCGAACTGTCCTAGACATGCACTGCTGCCGGCGCTTGACTGCGCGGCACTTAGCTAGCCGAGGCGCCACGCTGACATAAAGAGTATTCGCCGTGAGGGCCTGTAAAACAGGCAGTGTGATTTTGCTTTGGGAGGAGTTCCTGGTTCATAGTAGCCAGCGGAAACGAAGATGAAACAGAAATGCGGACCGGGCAAAGCACCGGCAGAACAAGTTGTAAAAAGACATTAGGCGACAGACGCGCCGGCATTATTCGGCGGAAGAGAGGATCCGCATGGTGCTGTGCGCGAGAACATCTCGAGATCTGGCGCCCAGAAGGCATTGCCGCCTCGATGTATTGCAGCTAGTTCAAGGAGTCTGACGACGGACGTCAGCTCTCAAACGAATGTCGACAACTTGACCCTGCAGCCCGCTACGAAGTCCCTGCTGAACCTCCAATTCTCAATTCGGCACGGCCCTTGCCTGGTTAGGGTACCATCACGTATTGCTCCAGATACGGCGATGTTAGGGGCGGGCTCGGCGTCGCGAGCGTCTGGTCCGCCCCGCCGATTTGCTGTGGCTTGCGATTCCGACGCCTAAGCGGCCATGCCATAGCCTCGAACACACGTTAGATCAGAGATGCAGACTGGAACGGTAGTCTCCTACAGTGTTGAGAAGGGCTGGGGCTTCGTCAGACTCGACAACTGCGACGGCATGGATTTGTTCGTGCACATTTCGGACCTTTGCGACTGCACAGGGGCTGATCTGGTGCCGGGGACGCGCGCGTCTTTCGATCGTCGCTTCAACAAACGCCGCTCGAAGTACAGAGCTGCCGAGGTCAGACTAATCAATTGGAGATTCCGTATTTTCTGAAGCACGCGTTGCTTATCATTTGATATCGGAACGGCGATGCCGGAGAGCTTCCCTTGCAGGGCGCATTAAAATTGACGGCTTCCTCTCTGTACGTTCAGGTCGATCTTCAGAAGAATCGTGCCGACTCCAAGACTCCTTTTGGCGCAGTGACGTGCCACCTGGATGTCGTGAGCAATCCTGGTCAAAATCGTTCAATGAAGCATCGAAGATGTTGGACCATTTTAGGGCGCCGGGGTCATCTGACGGCAGCGTTTCGGCACGGACCTCGTACAAATACGATCGTTCCCAAACAACCGAAACTGGACGGCCGCGCCGACGGATCATACATGGATTCGGCGACGCCCGCGGTAACGCTCAGCGTAGTGCAGTCGACGATCTTGACGAGATCCTAGCCACGCCGCGTGTATTGGCCATCGGTATGTTCCAGACATGCCAACAACGCGGCGTTGAGCGTAGCGAAGATAAAACACGAACAGGCTATGGACGATGCGCGCTTTCACTTGCTCGCTCTCGACATTAAGTTCGGCCAGCCGCTGATCGAGTTCTCGGATCGAGTTAACTACCTCAAGGCCGAACTCGCGTCAGCCCGCGACGGAGTCTTCATCGGGAGTCCTACAATGAGGCTCCTTTGCTGGGTCCAAGTGCGCAGCACCTCCAGCGCTTTGATGTCACCGTGATTGTTTCAGATCTCGCAGGAGAGCCAGATCTCGGCTGCGCGATTGGGAGTACTGGACGCGGTATCTTCACCGGCGGCCCGATCGCACAATTCCGTCGGTTTCTTACGCGCTACGTGCTCTGATGCTGCTGCCTGTCGCCGTACTTGCGCCGATTTCGTTTCGCAGACGCCGCTTTCAGAATTGGGTTCCGCCTTACCGTCGTTCCGTTGCACAATCCGGCGAAATGGTATTGGCGCGCTCTTCTCCCGGGAGCGGATGCCATAGTGTCTTAGCGCCATGTGGTTTGGCGCTTCGCCGATACGCTGGTGCCACTCGGCTGGACTGCGGACGCGCTTCCCCATGCGGACTTAATCGAGCGGACGTTGGCACTGTTTAACGAGCCGAGCGTTGTCGAGTTGAAGATTCGCATGCTCGAAGCTCTACTGTGCCGTCCTCGTCCATTGCGACTCGAATCAACCCGGACCTGACGCCTTATCGTGGAGGAATACGGTGATCTGTTGCCGTACTCGAGCGCTCGTTCCTATCGACGAACAGATGCTCTTCAGATCGTCCCAGAGCTAGTTGGGGGGATCAAGTCGGGCTGGAGGACAGGCGCAGTCAACCCCTGCCATAACTTGCGCGATCGACGATGCTTGAAAGCAGAGATCCAAGACAGCGCGTCGGCCAAGTCGGCAGCGTCCTTCATCAAAAGCCCCGTGAAGGTGACGTTGCCCTGGCATGCGGCCTGCCCGGTCACAATACCGATCACAGTCCATCCGAACCCATCGCGTCAGATCGCGTAGCGAGCTAATCTGGGTGAGAGCTCGATCGCGTTTCACCACTGTGCTCTTAGCCGAGCGGCGCTATGGGATGCTTTGTACCTCCATTTCATAGCTAACTAGCGGGTTAACCCCTTTGATATTGACGGCAACGCAGGTGCGACTCGGCGCCTTCCCTCAAGAGAACTCGACGCTGTCCCTGCCGCGCCCACGCTGCCGGTGAAGTTAGCCCCGACGTGACTCGGCGCTTGTGCTGGTCCGAAAAAGCGCTGTCCCTACCACGCCCCACTAACTTCAGTGGCCAACCTTGCCATAACAACGCTAACCACCTCGCCTTCGCGGGAGTGTCTCAAGCTCCCACGGGCTGCGGAATTGTAGCGCCAAGAGCGATCAAGGGACGCCTACCAGGTTTGGTGGCTGGCCCACGGCGTAAAGGCGCACTATCGGTGTGGTAATGGCCGCACGAGATGGGCACATGCACATCAACACGATTGCCCGCGCCAAGCTTGGGCAACTACGGGCGCTCACCTCAGCCACGTAGAAACGGGCCCCCAAGCATATCTGGCGAGGATGCAGACAAGCCGGCACTACAACCGTGGTGATACGGGCGCGGCGTGTGCGCTGCGACGAGCCGCATGCAGGTTGACGGCGTGCTCAAGCTTTATGTCAGCAACAATGCAGGCCCTATGGTTTCCTTCAGAACTCGTCACACCGGTCGGGAAAACCAGTCCCCACCAGTTCGTCCGCTACAACGGCTACCCGGCCATGCGCATTGCCGGCAGGGGCTGCACCCAGCCAGCGGCGACGCGATGATGGAAATGGAAAGACTAGCCTCACAACTCCCCTAGGTTTTACAGTCGAGTGGACTGGACAGTCTCTGCAGGAAAAGCAATCTGCCTCGCAGGCGCCAATCCTGCTTGCTCTCTCCATGTTGGTCGTCTTTTTGTTGCTGGCTGCGCTTTGCGAGAGTGGTCAATTCCGTTCTCGGTAACGCTTGTCGTGCCGCTATAATCGGTTCCGTTCTCGTGGCCCATCTGCGCGGGCTCGAAAATGACGTCTTCTTCACCATCGGTTTTATTACTATCATAGGTCTTTCGGCCAAGCACTCGATCCTGATCGTCGAATTCGCCAAGAACCTTCCCAATCAAGGGCGTGGGCTTACGAACGCCGTCCTCGAAGCAGCCAGGCTTCGATTGCGTCCGATCCTAATGACCTCACTGGCCTTTGCACTCGGTGTGGTCCCATTGATGCTTGCCCGCGGCGCCAGCGCCGAGACCAAGCGCGCCATTGGGACCGGGTTATTCGGTGGCATGATTTCAGCAACGCTCCTCGCTGTGTTCTTTGTGCCCGTCTTCTAAGTCTTCGTCACGGAGCATTTCGGTGCACGCAAAGACCGGGCCTCCATGCAATAAGCGAAGGGCGACCTCGACTCTGGAAGAGATCCCAGGGTCGATTCAAGGTGATCGACACGGTGCGGGAGAAGTTCAGTTGTCGGACTGCGAGGCGATCACGCACCCGCCGGCGATACTTGTTCTGCCGTCGCTTTGCTCGGTTTGAACTTCTGGTTCATCTTCGCTTCTGATGGCTACGATGAACCACAAATCTCCTCGTATGGAACTTGGGCAACTCGTCCGAGCAGATGGCCGGCGGACATCATCCGCCGCCGGCCATCCTACGCTGCCCGGGCCTGGGGGCTGGATAGGGCAGCGGTCGACTTAGTGCTCGCAAGCCTGCCGATCGCCGATTCACAATCCGCCAACCATTCCGGCAAGCTCCGAACCCGAGAAATCGGTGGCCTTACGCGTTCAGCAAGCGCCTGAGCTGCTGCCGGTTTAATGGACACCGGGTTCAGCTAAACCCGTCTTGCGCCCGAACTCAACCGGGCTGACTTAGGCGCGGAACGGCTCATGCTGCAAAGGATGCCATGGTCGGCCATCAGGCGCTAGAACTGCTCGCTCGTGTGCTGGCGCACCAGTCGGGTGCTTCGTGATGATGGATAATACCTGGGCGACAACGCTACTTTCACGCCGCCACCAAATATCTCGCTGGTTGCCGACGCATTCCTCGGGATCGCGACAGCAAATGACGCCGCATGGTCGGCGCTACGGGCGAGTCCTCATCAGTTCGGAGAGGTCGCGGGCCCAAAGATATCCATTTGGCCGTGCTTAGACTACGCACGCTCACGATCCGCGAACAGCATTGGGAAAACGGCCTTAAACTGGCTCCAAGGCTGCAAGCCAATCCCGCTGTCGATCGTGTTTTGCACCCAGCACCAGTTCCCCGAGGTTCGGTGGACATCAATGCCAATCACCCGTCCCATTCGCAACTCCTGCCAGACACGATGAGCCGAGAACTTAGGGCTGGTCGCCCCTGACGCGCCGAGAGTGCGAATCCGTAGTTGTCTTGTCGCCCGCAGCTCCCGTCAGGTCATTTGGAACCGAGAGTTTAGGCGCGAGCAGCCTTTTCGGAGTTGTGCTGAAGCGATGCCGCGCGCTCAGCTAGCGAGCGTAGCAGGGACAGCGTGGGGTTCTCACTCACTCGAGGCGCCGAGGCAGTCCGCGCTGCTCCGGAAGCGACATGCGTGCATCGACAGCTAGGAGTCCAAGCCGAGGCACCGGAAGCACGGTCCGGGCAGCCCGATACACACGACACATGCAGGCCGCATTGATATCACGCGGACTGCGCTGCAGGATCAGCCGGTTCAACAGCCCGCAGAAGCTGGTGAGCGATTTCGGGCTCAACCCGCGGGTGCGGCTGTCGCGACTGGGAGCTGCCCATCACGGCCGCATCAGCAAGATCGGCCGCAGTTCTGCGCGCGCCATGTTGGTCGACGCGGCCTTGGCTGCGACCAAGGCGCCCGGTCCACTGCATGAGTTTGGTACTGCCGGTTCTGGCCGCGGCGGGCGATCCTAGCCATAGGCTATCGCACGCAGGTTAACTCCAGGGCCGCACGCCCATCTCACAGGTTGTCCGTCAAGGTCTGGGCGAGTCCTAGTGGCTCCAAAATTTCGTTGGCATAGGACCAGCTTCGGCTATGCCAACGTATAGCTTTCGAAGGAATTCCTCCGCCGGCATTTTTGAGGAGGACACGATCGCTGGGATAGCCGAGGCGACGCTATGGGAGGCCATACAGTTGATCACACTTAAATCTGTTCAGATGAGTTTCGTCATCCTGATTGGGACTGTACTGCGCATTCCAGACGAACGCGGAGATCGCAGACCAAGCTTGTCGGGGCTGGCGGACAGTTCTTCTTTAGAACCGCATGAATTCAGGGCTAAGAGGTTAACTTGAAGGCGGCTCTCCGCTCTCCTCGCTGGACCAGACGGGAAGATGAACTGTTGCGCGAGCTTGTCGATGCAGGCGCGCCTGTGAAATCCATTTGCGAAACGCTCAACAGGTCCGAGCCGGAACTTCGGAGGCGTGGCTACTACATTGGCCTACCAAGGAAATGGTTTAAGCGAAGAGTCGCCCTCTGACGTTGAGGCCGCGGTCGACTGCGATCCTGGTTTTGGCAAAGTAAGGCCACTAACTGAGGCCGCCTCTTTCATTCAGTAGAAGAGGCGACGTCGACTTCCGGGCCCGCCGGCATACGAGGATGGTAAGCGCGCATTTTTGCGTTCCTGCGCGAGTTCAATGCCGAACGACCGCATGAGTTGCTCGGTATGAAGTGCCCCGCCGAGCTCTACACCGCTTCAACGCGGGTCTATGCCGGCCTGCCGGAGCTCACCTATCCCTTCCACGACCGCGACGTCGTCGTCACGGCCTGCGGTCGCCTCTGCCTGCATCGTAAAAGGATCAATATCTCGACCGTGCTGGCTGGCCAAAAGCTCGGCATCAAGGAGGTCGATGAGGGCATTTGGCTCGTCAGCTTCATGCACTACGATCTCGGATACTTCGACCTCGAGCAAAAGACCTTGCAACCTCTCGACAATCCATTCGGCCCCAGGCCCGTCACCGATGTCGCAGCGACCACCAAAATCTCCTGATCGCGACGCATTCCGGGCATGACGGGCCCCTTGATTGGCCCCGCTGTCGCGGTCACCCCCCGAAGCCCGAAGGGGCGCGGCACGCGCGGGGTTGACGGCGACAGCGGCGGCCGAGCAAAAATGAGCAGGCCACGACGCGCCACATGAGAACGCGAGATCGCACGCCCCCGGCCGCAAATTGGATCGATTTTTGGAGCAAAGACCTTGCAACCCCGACAACCCGTTCGGCACGAGGTTGTCACCCATGTCTTAGGTACGTTCCGTTACCTATGTCTCCGGGCCGGACATTGCGAAGGCTGGCGGAGAGAGTGGGACTCCCTTCCCCCATGCCTTCAGGCCGCGAAAACCCGCATAAAACAAGGATTCCTTACAAGGCCAGTCGGATTTTGTGACCACGCCTTGTACCACCGATTCGGGCCTGCAGACCGTCAATCTCGGCCGATTTCGAGGCAACTCAGGGGCGCTTCGAAGCGGGCGGTCCCTGCCTTCGCCGGTCGCGCAACCTCTCCATCAGCCTCGGCGGGCGGGCGGTCGATATCAGCTTATCGACGAATTCCAACTCCGAATGGTCGATCCCGTAGACGTACTTCACGGCCTGTTTGGCGACCCGAGAGTTGACCTCGTGAGCCAACTCCTTGGGCGGCCGGTCCTTGAACTTGCACTCGATTTCTCCAGTGTTGGTCGCGACGAACAAGCGGCGGGGACCTATAGGGAGGGTCAGGTAGCATTCGGGTTCGCTGAACGTCTTCGACATGAAGAGTGGCCTGTCGGACGTGAGAAACGGCGGTGCATCGTCCGGCGTGACCACGACGGACCAGCGCATCCCGTTGAGTGCCTGCCCAATCCCTTCGTGATGCGTCAATTCCGGCAGATCGTCCATGACCTACCGTCCGAAGTATTCAGGATCCTTCTTTTCGATGAACTCCTCGATCGTCTCGGGATCGTCCGGCTTGCGGTTGGCGGCATATTTCTCCCTCAAGCTCGGAAGTTCCAGCTTCCATTTGTCTTCCTCAATCTGTGTGAGAGCGGCCACGTCCTCGGGCATCCGCATCATGAGCGACATCACGAAGAGCGACCAGGCCGACCGCCTCTCGGCATCGTTGCGGATATTCTCAACTTCGGCCTCGATGATGTCCAAAGCTTTCGCCGCGAAGTTGTCGACCGGGCCCATAAACTTGTCCTCGACCTGCTGCGCGATCGATTTGGGTACGCCCGGCTTTTCGTAGAGCCGGTCCTCGAAGCCGGCCTGGATGGATAGACGCGCTGGCGATAGATCTTGTTTTTGTAGGGGCGGCTGAACTCGCAGACTTTGTCGTCGTCTCCAGCCCAGCGCCTCAAATAGAACTGCGGAATATAATGGTGTCGGGTGGACTGCTGGGCCGCGCCGCGCAGCCAGATCATGTTTGGGCAAGCAGCTTCCGTCTGCGCGGTGCAGGGCTGGATGTACGGATGACCGCAGAAGCTGCACACGACGGCACGCGACCGCGTCAGCGGGGCCGGCGGCATGGCATCATCGCCACGAAGCGGTTGATGCGGCCGCTGCGCCTCTAACCGGGGCACCGCAACCACACCATCGGGATCGTCCGGCGGACTCAATGGTGATTCATCGCGACTCCACCCGCTCCATCCGGAATCGCCACGCGAACGTTCTGCATCATTCCCTGGTCCTCGTGGTCCAGGATGTGGCAGTGAAGCACGAAGTCGCCCACGTATCTGCGGTACCTCGATCGCGTGACGATGGTGTAGCCGGTTTTGACGAACAGCGTGTCGCGCCACTCGCCTTTAAGATTGGCGTACTGAGGATCGTCCGCTTCGCCATCTACGCTCACATCGACGTTCGAGGGGTTGCGGATCTCCATGATCTGAAATGGGTTCACGTGGATATGGAACGGATGTCCCGGCACGCCAGCGGTCAAGGTCCATTCGTCCGCGGATCCGAGAACGAGCACGCGGGGCGCGCCGGTAGGATTATATGGCACGCCGTTCACTCCGAATCCGGTGCCGCCGATCCTCAGATCCGCCGCCTGACGATGTCCCTTGACCTCGGTGTCCGAGACATCCGGATGCGGGGCGAAGGACGTCAAGCGCAAATCGTTCGACAGATCGTCGCGGACCTTCTGACGCGAAGCTACGGGTACGTTGCGGTCCGCGGCGGCCAGCAACTGAGCCGTCACGAAGGCCCTGAGGTCGCTGCCGGGTGAATACCCGACGCCGACGTTGACGCTTCCGAGCAGCTTGCGGCTCTTGACGTCCGCGTTGATGTTCGCGTTCGCCGGCGCCTGGTCGTCGATCACGCAGTAGTCTCCGGCTTCGGGGAAGACCATCAGCAGGTCCTCGCGATATCCCGGTTGCAGCACCGTCGTCTGACGTTGCGCGATCTTACGGCGCGTAAGACCGTCGCTCGCGATCGCGAACTGCGGCAGAGGATCGCCCAGACAATTGGCGGCGACCCAATCCTGCTGCGCCTTGGCGTCCGCGAGCTGCCCGTAGACGACGCCCGGACGCATCTTCTTGAACTGCAGCCTGACGCTGTCGCGGACGCCCGCATGAGCGATGCGCCAACGTTCGATGCGTCCGGCCTGGGCGCCGGGGAAGAGCGGCAGGACCTCGCCGTTCACGCTCGTGTATCGGCCGGATTCCGGCCAGGAGCCTGGACCGAACTGGTCGTAGCTCTCGATACCGCCCACCTCGCCGGGTTTGCACGCGTAGGCGCCGTTGGCGTCGACCTCGATCTTGCCGCTCGCGTCGCGACAGGCATACTGCACCTGCTGCAGCAGCACCGGCCGTTCGGGGAACGGGGCTCCGGTGGCTTCCTTAAGCAGCGTATCGATGTCGCCGGGGCTCTGAGACGTCGGCGGACGGTTTCCGCGGACGATGAGCAATCCCGCCATGCCGCTGGACACCTGGAGCGCGGTCGAACCGTGCAGATGCGGATGATACCAGAACGTTCCCGCCGGATGATCCGGGGGAACGTTGTACTCGTACTGGAAGTCTACGCCGGGATTGATGCTGATCAGCACGTTGTCGCTGTTGCCGGCCGGGCTGATCCAAAGTCCGTGCGAATGCAGGTTGGTCCGGTTGAAGCAATGCGGCGTGTTGATCTTGCCGTCCGGCGAGGGACAGTTCTGGCTTTCCGGCTTCAGCAGATTGTGCAACGTGAGCCGCACGGTCTCGCCCGGCGAGATGTCTATGGTCGGCGCGACGAACGGCACCTTCGCCGGCGCGGTCTGCTTGGCATCCTTGTACGAGCGGAGCCGGACAGCGTCGTAGTCGCCGGTCGCCGGATTGTAGATCTTGGAATCCGTGTAATCGATGTTCAGCTCGATGACCGCCTCTCCGGAAACCAGGGGAGGACCGGCGATGATGGCATCGAGCGCAAGCAGACTACCGCTGGGCCTGGCACGGAGCACTTGCGCGGCGGGCGGCGGCGTCACAATCCGCTTGATCTGCTGATCCTGCTGGGCCGTAGCCGTATCCATGCACGCCAGCATCGATGTCGTGCCCGCGAGCACCCCGATGACCATGCGTCTTTCGGCAACACAACTAAATCGAAAAGATCGTCTGCGGAACATGTGCGCTTTCCCGTCGAAACGGATGATGAATTCAGCTTTGTCGTACCGCGATGAAGGACGCGACGTATCCTGCGGGGGCTCCGTTGTGCGGCTTCGCACGGATGACGGATCCGACGAGGGCGGGCAGCTGATCGACGCCATTGGGCCAGCGATACGCGAGCGCGGCCCGATAGTCGTATTCCCAGCCGTCCGTATTCGTTTTCGGCCTGCCCGAGCCCACGATGGCCACCGAGAGCGGCGTCGTCGCGGTCGCCGGCTGAATCGTTCCCGCCAGGTCGAGGCCTCCGCCCTCCCAGTCGATCCCGCCCTTCAACGAGTTGCCTTCGGTCTGGAAAGTGAACACGGCCTCGGCGAAGATCAGGCGCAGCGCCTTTTGAGGATCGCCGTCCACGAGCGCCGGACGATTGTGGAAACTCCGGTACGTCCATTTGCCGGCTAGTTCCGGAGCGTCGGCGGCGGATTGGGCCGATGCCCCCCCGCCGACGAGAAGACCCGCAGCCCCCAACAGCAACCTACGTCGGTCCATCGCATCCTCCCGTTCGCGGAATCGGCACGTCGATCCGGCTCTCAAGGCAATTCCACATCTCCGACCCGGAGAGACGCGCCCTTGCCGCTCCCGCGCACGGCAACGAGGCGCACGATGAACGTGAGGGCCTTGCCGGCCCCCGCGCGGGCCGCGAAATCGGGCGGAAGAGCGAAGCGGAAGCGCTGGGCGTCGGATGGATCGTCGGCGACGAACTCCCGGTCGGGCGTGACGCCGAAGCGCCCGATTTCCCGGTCCGGGCCTCCTTCGACGCGACCGTCGACGACGACCTCGATCGGCGAACCGTCGGCCGATGGATGATAGCGGCTGATCCCGACGATGACCTCGGACCGGCCGATGGTGGCGGTGGAGGCGCGCCGCGTCGCCGTGATGACAGCCGGCTTGTCGACGGTGGCGAGCAGCGGGTCATTCTCCTGGGCGTGGCTTGTCGAACACCAGAACGAAAGAACGAGCGTACAGACTGAGGCGATCCGACGCATACGAGTGTTCGCCATGACGTTCTCCCGGCAGTCATGCACACCACCGACATGGGATCACGCGTTGACGAATGCAATCTCGACGGCACCCGGACGTATGGTGCCGACGGGATCGTTGGCCGCGATGGGGACCGGAATGAACTGCAGATCGATCTTGCCGGACGGAGGCTGCCCACCCGCATAGACGCGTTGCATGGCGCCGGTCAGATCGAGCGCGAACGAAGGGTTGGCGTCTCCACCGCCGTGACCGCCATGTTCGCCGTGCACGAAGATTCCGAAGCTGCCCACGTAACCGGGATCGCTCACGGGCGTCTGCGCGCTCAGGCCGGGATGGTCCAGGAATACGCGGAATTCCGTGTTCTGCGGCTGCGTCGTCGCCACATCCCGGACGAACGCGAATACGCGCGCGCCCGTCGCTCTCTGTTCGCGCGCCGCGGCGAAGTTCAGGAATTCGGTTCCCGACGAGACCGGACGACGTCTGGAGACCGCTGCGACAAGGCCGGCATCGACGCTGACCGGCACCGTGAGCGGCTTCGAGATAGTGCCGAAGTCCTGACCGCTCGGGGAGGACGTGAACGTCTTGACGTCAGGAGCCTTCGGCACCCCTGCGGCGTGCAGGGTCACGAGCTTGCCCTGCAAGGCAACCAGGTTCGGGAACGACGTCGCGACGATCGAGGTGGACGGCAGGCCGTACGTGTAGCCGAGCGCCTCGGGCGTCGCGAGCTCCGAGACCTTGGGCGAATACGACGAACCGTCGGGGTTCACGAAGTTGTCCGTGAACGTCATGTCCTTCCAGAAATGATCGTCGGAATTCGAGTTGCCGAGCGAATTCCACACGGCCCAGAGCCGGTCCAGGTTGCAGTGGTGCATGAAGAAGATCGGATCGCGCGGCGACATCGCCGACGGCATCCAGCCGCCGATACTGTTGTGCACCATGTTATGCGGCAGACGCTCGAGCGTGCCTTGAAGTCCGGTCCGCTTGAGCACCCATGAAGCGTCGAGGCTGTCCTGCCCGCGCGGCCTGCTCGTTCCGAACGACTCGTAGTCCGGAGCATGCAGGATGTCCTGCAGGACCGCCGGACCGACGAAGCGCGACGGCATCGGATCGGTCGCCGGCCATGTCCGCTTCCAGTTCTGCTGGAAATCGTTGTCGTCGACGTACAGCCAGTTCGGCTTGCCGTCCTTGGTCTTGGGATCGAGAAACACCTCCGGCATCGTCGGATTGGTCGTCCAGTCCCAGTATGGCAGAGCGAAGTCGTCGTTGTTCGTCAGCTGCCGGATGATGCGTTCGTAGGTCAGGATGTAGGCTCGATGCCAAGGGAGAAAGTACCAATTCCCGTGCGGACAGAACTTGTAGGCGTTCGGGTTCAGGCCATGGATGGCGGCGAGACCCGCCCACCCCGTCTTGTCGGTCGCTGACTTCTGCTTCAGCAATCCGACCGCATCCCGATAGGTCGCGACGATCGGATCGTTCCAGGCCAATCCCTCGAGCGTCCGGCGCTCCGGCGGCTGGCCTGCGGCGAGCGCCTTCATTCCGGGTATGCCGCTGGCGATCACACCAGCGCCGATCACGGCGCCCTGCAGCATAACGTTTCGCCTCGAGATCACCACGACTGAACTCCTACCGCTGCCAATACTAGAGCAGGCTAAACCATCAACCTCGGTTAGTAAACCTAGAAGTGAATTTTTTCCTTCCGCCACCTTTTGCTTGCAATATCCGGGTAGGGTCTTTTGCGCCTGGCCGCGTCGGTCGACGATATCCGCCAATGGAGAACAGCGCAGGGCTGCGGCCATCGACCAGCCATCCACTCCCTCACGTGAGACGGCCCGTATCCCAATCGAGGTCGCCGCAGCGACCGTCGAGATCGTCAAATCGAGAGGTCGCGTTTAGACCGCCGTATTTGGAGCTTCGCCTATCGATGCAGCTCGGGAAGGTCGTCCTCGATGACGACGGCAAAAAACTGCTTGGCATCAACAAAGCCGCCGCGCTGGTACCCCCATTCGAGAACCCTGCAGATCACGAAATCTCGCCCTTCACGGATCGGAATTTTTGCGTGGGCGGCCTTCACGGCTTCTTTGTTTGATAATCTGTTGTATTGGCCATTTGCTTCGTCCAAATTGCTCTCGTGAAACTTTCGTCGGTTAAAATCATCGTCCGCGATCCTTCCACACTCTATTGACAAAATCCGAGCGTTAAAAGATCATCGCACGCTTCAGTAGATAAAAATTTTTCGGTATGCCGAGTGACCTTTCGGCGCAATTCGTTTCGTCGGATCGTATTGGAGTTCTCATGAGATTGCTCTGGGAGATGCGCGCCAGCGCGCTCGCGCTGATGCTCATTTGTTCGTGTCAATTCGCAGCGGTAGCTCAGACCGCGTACAAGTATCCGCGCGACGACATCGTCGTGGCTATGGGTGGCGGCCTATTCGACTTCATCGACAACTTGAGCGGCACCGGCTACGACGGATACTATCACAACAACGGCACCATCTGCACGACGCCTCAGCTTACGGGAGCGCTGTCTCAGTTCGGCGACCATCGAAAGTCGCACTACAATTTGCTGACGGGGACCGTACAGACGACGGTCGCGCTATCTGTGTTTGCTGAAGTGCGCGCAGCGCAATGCACCAATCACACGGTCATCGTCGGCGCCGGATGCTTGTCCGGAGACCTGCCGCTCGTCGGTCCTCCGAAGGACGACTTCTTCACCATCCTGTTGTGCGCGCTCAACGTGGACAACTTCTTCCAGATCGCATTACCAGTACCGGTCAGGCTTCCTTATCCGATCATCCTGCCGAAGCAGTACATAGCAAATTTGCCGAACGTTCCATCGGGCCCGAATCTCTCCGTTCAGCTATCCTTCGCCAAATGGGACGGATCGAAGTGGGTGCCGGAGACGAAGCCCGCGGATAAGCAGAAGATCTGGCCGATCTCGGGCGATCTCGCATTTCCGGAATATCTCGTCACCGACACGTCAAATCCTGGCGATATTCTATTTCAACAAGGACGCTACATCGTAGGCAAAGCGAGCGCGACGCATGCCCGCGTCCTCAATACGACCTCGGACCTAAGAGAAGCCCTTAGCAAGAGCGTCGGCCTGACTTCGTACTTTCCCAACAATCCTTACGGCATCGCCACGATCGTCATCCGCGACACCCTTCTGGCACCTCAAACCATAAACTCTCCCTCCGACGAACGTTTCGGCCTCATCGGTGGCCTCTTCCCAATGATTGTAAGCGCCACCTATCAACCGAACGGGTCGACGGACAAATACGGCATCAGCTTCGTGATCGCCGGCGTCACCGCTCAGCTCGGTGCTAACGGCGGCACGCCCACGATCAACGCCGGTATCATCGTCGAAGACCTGAAAGCATCGGACAACGCGACCGGGCAGAACGTTCCCGCGCGGCTCGTGGGAAAGCCGTCGATCTCCATAGCCACTCCGTCGATCAAGGCAAACGGATCGGTCGAGATGGAATTCTCCGCGCTGGATAATTCCATTGAGTTGAATCCGGGCGCGAAGCACACCGTGGACTTCGGCTCTCTTCTGAAACTGGCCTTGAACCAAGCAATACCGAAAATCGCTTCGATCGAGCCATCAATCACGATCGGACTGCCACAATGCGTCAGCATGAACAACAGTCGGTTCGAGGCACTCAGCCCGTGTTCGGATTTCGGCGGCGCCAAGGTTGGTTTCCTGTCGAAGGGAGGAGGGCCTGCGCCGGTCACTCTCTCGATCGATTTCTCCAAGACGCAGATCGTCGGGTCTCCGGGGCAGATCGAGATCGATCTTGAGCGCGTTTGTGTTCCGCGTCCGCACACGCAGTGCTGAGGAAGCGACGATGCGTCATATTTTTCTGATTTTCGCCGTTGCTCTATCGTTCGTGATCCACTTCACTTGCGCGCTGGCCACGCCGCTGTCGGATGCCCTGATGTTCTGGGAGCCACCGCAAGCACTCCTCTGCAATGCGACCGGCACGCCCTATCCTACGAAATATTCAGCCGGAGACCCAACTCACTGCGACGACGGCGACATGACCCTGTTCAACGGCCTACTTTGCGCCGCAGGCGACGGCAGAGGATGCGAGGGTGTGCGTCTGTCTCAGGGAGCTGACGGACGTTGGTGGCGATCGCCGCGCCGAATCGGCTGGACGTATCCCAATCATGACGTTTCGTTCTCGCCCGATCAGGCGCTGGGTGTCATGCTGTACGCGGTGGCGACCAGGGACGTGAATGCTTTCGATCGCTGGCTACAATGGATAGCGGATAATCGTCCCTGCCTCATCAAGGTCGGCTCGAAGTGCATCAAGGAAGGCTGGCTCAGATATTGTACCGACGACGCTGTTGACAAGCGGTGCACGTTCCGTCCGGGTGACTGCACATATCTGAAGGCAACTGCAAACTATCTTGGCTCGGCGAAGGCCAGGCTCTGCGAAGATGTCATCGACGACCTAGCCGGCGCCGCACCCTTCCCAAGGAATTTGATCTTGTCCGTGCCTGGACAGGCTCTTGCATCCGCCACCGCGAATACACCAGGCTTTCCATTGCACCTCGCGTCCGTTGGCCTGTTCCTGGCAAGAACGATGAGTCTCCAGGATCCCGACCTCGATGCCGCGGCCAAGACACTGGTCGCTAAACAAGGCGAGAATCCGTTCTTCCAATTCTTATCGGTGGGCAAGGCCCAGAGCGTGACCGACCAGCTATTGGCTCTTTGCCCTACGCAGGCGAAGCCGTCAGGCAACCGAAGTCAATGGGCCTGGGAGCGCGACCAAGCGGAACAGGCTTGGAAAGACAGCATGTATTGGGACTGCATCTTTCTGGGCAAGCTGCAGTAGGCCCGGGTAAAGAGCCGCGGGTGAGAGCGTCTCGATTAGCACGATCGCTTCATGGATCTAGTTTCACAAGACAGCGCTCGCCAATCGACGCGCACGCGCGCGCAGTCAGGCATACCCCCTTTTTTGGCCTCCTTGGCTTCCGCCGACACTGCGTAGCTGACCATAGCCCAGGAGGGGCTTGAGGCTTGCGCATCGCCACTAGCCCAGTTGGAAGCCTCGATGCCAAGATCCTCAAGTCGCCGGTGCGTATCTGCGCCCACTGCAACAACACCCGTGCCCCGCCACACGATCGCGCCTGGGAGTGCATGTTGGACCGGTTGCGTTCGAGGCGGTTGAGGGTCGGGCAATGGGCCCCCTGCAACCGCATCTTCAGGCACGAAGCGCGAAATGCTGAACGTGCACTTTTACTTTCTGAAGCTGTTCGGCTGCATGCTGGCGGAAGCGAAGGCCAACGGCCGCAACATTCCGATCGACATCGATGCGTTTTCGACGCTGATCTTGGTGGGGCGGCCGCATCCCGAGGTTCACTTCCAATTCGGGAAGCCTGATGGCGTCGTCGGGCGCTCGAACCTGCATGTCTGGGAGACGGATTCCGACCCTTGATCCCTCGAACGAGACACTGAAGGGCATCTACTGGCGTACGACGGGACCCCGCTGCTGTGCGCGCCCCCTGGGCTCTACAACGAAATCGCGTTGTCGGTCGGTTCAGAGAACAACCAATCAGGCGTGTCGAGGATCTGGCCCAGTACCTCGCCTTCATCAACGTTGCCATGGCCGATGCCGGTATCGGCGCATGGACCGGAAAGTACAAATTTCACCGTGCGCGGCCCGTCACTTACATCCGGATCCGGATACAACGATCCTCGGGTGCAAGAACAAGGAGTTCACGCCGCTCGGCGCGCAAGTATCGAACAGAACGCCGGCGGGCGCGAACTTGACGCCTCCGTTTCCGGCCTTATCCCTCGGGACACGCCGTATTCGGAGGAGAGGTCTTCGAGGCAATGCGCCATTATCTGCGAGGCGACACCCCATTCAAGTTCGCTTCTGACGAGTACAACGGGCTGAACAGCGGGCCGACCGGAGCGACGCGGCCGAAATTCGAGCGCAAATTCAAGAATCTCGCAGAAGCAGAAGTCGAGAACGGGCAGAGCCGGATCTGGCTCGGTATCCACTGGCAGTACGACGCCGACGACGGCATCGAGCAGGGTAGAGCGATAGCCAAGGATATTTTCGAATCGTTCAACAGCTAGAGCCAAACAAGGAAGATGCGTAGCGGCGTCTGACCTGCTGCGCCTCTTTGTCGTTCGATGAAAGCGCTTCGTCGCGTGAACCGCCCTGAGCTTTGGACCCAGGGCGGCAATCGGTGTCCGGCCAGCCGCCTACCATTTCCAGCGAAACGGATTCACGATCTGATCAATCTGGCGACCGATGATCCGCGGCACCGAATTATGACCTCCAACAAATCCCTTCTCGTTCCTGGGATCGAGCATTCGCAGTCCCTCGCGGACCGCTGAGTTTTCTCCGCCCGCAACCGCGTTGGCCAGCTTGCGGAGCTCGGAATTATCGCCTCCCAGGACACCCTGTTTGGCGATGTCCTTCGGGCTGATGCCCGTGACGGCCTTGAACACCTGGGTCACGATTTTCTTCTCGACCTTTGCCGATTTGAAGTTGCCGTCGATCCAGCCGATCGGCGCGAGTACGACGCGGAGCTCTGCGGAGCGCGCGGCGTGCTGCGCGGCGGCGGCTGGCCCGCAACGCGCTGCGAGGCGCACGCGGAAGGCCGCCCCGCCGTTCCGGTCGAGGAAGGACTCGAAGACCTCCACGTCGACCATCATCTCGTCGGCGGCCGCTGGCGCGTCCGCTACCGCTTCTACGACCGCGCCGCCGACCGCTTCGTCGAGGCGGGGCGTCCCGAAGTGACCATGGCGAGATTCGAATGCCGCGCCTGCAGCGTGAGCGGCGCATGGACCTACGATTCCGAGCGCTTCACGTGCCCGGTCTGCGATTCCATCGACGTGCGGTTCGAGGTCTTTCGGAAGAGCTGCCGGACGACGACCCCGTGGCCCGGCGGATGGACCTCCTGGCAGGACGTCGGCGCGGCGGCGAGGAGGACCGGTAGATGGCGAAATTCCGCTGCACCGCCTGCGGGCGCAAAGGCGAATTCGAATACGACCCGGACCGCCGCGGCCATGCGCTCAGTCGGCCGGCGGCACGATCTGACGCCGGGCTGGCTTGATTGAGCCCGGCGATCGAACGTCAGCATCTTCGTCGACCCCGCTCAGTTCGGACTGAACGAGGATCTCAGCACCTACACGCCCGACTTCTTGCAGGATGAGGGACTGTGCCGCGACGCCGGTGTTGCGTTCCTCTTTGCGCCGGATGCACAGGAAGTTTATCCGAGTCATTTCGAGACCTTAGTTGAACCGGGCGACCTCGCCCAACCTCTGTGCGGAGCCTTCAGGCCAGGACAGTTTCGCGGTGTCGCGACTGTCGTATGCCAGTTGTTGAACATGGTGCAGCCCGACGTGCTGTTTTTGGCCAGAAGGATTTTCAGCAATGCGCAGTCGTGCGTCGCATGGCGGTTGATCTCAATCTCCCAATCGAGCTCGTCACCGTAGCGACCGTTCGCGAGCAGGATGGGCTCGCGATAACCAGTCGCAACCGGTATCTCGGCAAGGAAGAACGTCAGCGCGCCCTCGCGTTCAATCGCGGACTCTCCGCCGCGCTCGATGAATTCCGCTCGGGAGAAAGGCTAATTGCGATCGCCAAGGGGCACTTAGAGACAGTTGACCGACTCCTGATCTTCCCCCGAAAAAGTGGACGGGTTTAAGCGGCTTTTAGCTCCATCTCGATCGGGGCGATATATCGGATCGCGGAATGGAGCCGGGTGCGGTTGTAGAAGCCCTCGATGAAGGCGAAGATATCGCGCTGGGCCTCGGCGCGGGTCTGGTAGTCGCGATGGTGAACGAGCTCGGTCTTCAGGGTATGGAAGAAGCTCTCCATCGGGGCATTGTCGTAGCAATCGGCCTTGCGGCTCATCGATGCAACGATGCCGGCGCCCGTGAGAGCGTCGCGATAGGCGTGTGAGGCATACTGGGCGGATTCAGGCGGTCGTCGCAACACTCTGGAGGTGGAGGTTGCGATGAGCATTCGAAAGCGGCGATCGGCACGGTCAGGACGAGCGCCATTACCATCGCCAGGACGACCGTCTGCTGCAGGGCGCGATGAACAAAATCGATTCTGGCGGGCGATTGCCGGTGGACTGAGCAGCGAAGAGGCTGCGCTCGAAGCCGGAGTGTCGCAACCTGTCGGAACCAGATGGTTCCGAAAGGCGGGCGGCATGCCACCAGCGATGTTCAGATCTTCGGCCAAGCCGCTCTCTGGGCGGTACCTCTCATTGGTAGAGCGCGAGGAGATCGCACTCCTCAAGGTGCAGGGCCATTCCATACAGGAGATTGGGCGCCGCCTCGGTCGGGCTGCCTCGACAATCTCGCGTGAACTGCGGCGCAATGCGGCCACCCGCAGCGGCGGGTTGGAGTACCGGGCGACGACTGCCCAGTGGCATGCAGATCGATCGGCCCGTCGTCCGAAGCTGACCAAGCTTGCGCACAACACCACCTTGCGCACTTATGTGGAAGAGCGACTTGCTGGTGTCGTCGTGGCTCCGAGCGGCACTCCTGTTCCTGGTCCCGCCGTTCCGTGGAAGGGCCGCCGGCATGGGCCGCGCAAGGATCGGCGATGGGCCAAAGCCTGGAGCCCTGAGCAGATTGCCCGACGCTTGCCGATCGACTTCCCGGACGACAAGACGATGCGCATCAGCCACGAAGCTATCTATCAAGCCCTCTTCGTTCAGGGCCGCGGGGCGCTACGCCGCGAACTGACGGCCTGCTTGCGAACAGGGCGTGTGTTACGGATGCCCAGAGCACGCGTACGCAGGCGAGATAAGGGCTTTGTCTCGCCGGAGATCATGATCAGTGAGCGCCCCGCTGAAGCGGCCGATCGAGCAGTGCCGGGACATTGGGAGGGAGACCTTATCCTCGGTCTTAGCAGCTCGGCAATCGGCACGCTGGTCGAGCGCACGACGCGCTTTACGATGCTCTTGCACCTTCCACGGTTGGCGGGACATGGCGAAGCTCCGCGCGCGAAGAACGGGCCCGCCCTCGCGGGACATGGGGCCGAAGCCGTGCGCGACGCGATCACGCGCACCATCATCACTTTGCCCGAAGAGCTGCGCCGCTCGCTAACATGGGATCAGGGAGCCGAAATGGCTCAGCACGATCGTCTCAAGATCGATGCGGGTATCCAGGTCTACTTCTGCGACCCGCAAAGCCCTTGGCAGCGCGGCACTAACGAGAACACCAACGGTTTGTTGCGGCAGTACTTCCCCAAAGGCACAGACCTGAGCATCCACAGCGCCGACGAGATATCCGCTGTGGCAGCAGCCCTCAATGCCCGACCGAGAAAGACACTGGGTTGGAAAACACCCGCGGAGGCGCTTGACGCCTTGCTGTCATGAGCGAAAGTAACTGGTGTTGCGACGACCGCCTGAATCCGCCCTGCACGCCGCGATCGGAGTGGTGGATCAATCCGGCCTGCGGCCGTTGCTGCTGGATGGCCATCGTCAACGCCGCGGATGCGAGTTCGACTTGCATGTGATCCCGCATGGCCCAGCCGACGATCTTTCGACTGAAGAGATCCATGACGGCCGCCAGATACAGCCAGCCCTCCGCGGTCGGGATGTAGGTGATATCGGCGAGCCAAACGCGGTTCGGGGCTTCCGCTGTGAAGTCGCGCGCGATCAGGTTCGGGGCGATCGGCAGGTCGTGACGGCTGTCGGTGGTGCGCACCCGGCGCGGCGGCGCCGTGATGGCGCGGATACCGTGCCGGCGCATCATCCGCTCGATCCGGCCGCGGCTGGCGCCACGGCCCTGCGTCCGCAGCACGGCATGGACGCGGGGACTGCCGTAGCGTCCGCTGCTGTCGTGATGGGCCTGCCGGATCGCAGCCAGCAGCGTGGCATTGGATTTGGTCCGCTGACTCGCCGGGCGATCGCGCCAGGCGTAATAGCCGGCCGGCGAGACCTCGAGCACGGCGCACATCAATCGTACCGGATAGGCGTCGCGATGGTCCTCGATGAAGCGGAAGCTCATGTCCGGGTTCCGGCAAAGATTGCGATCGACTTCCTAAGAAACAGCCGGATTGGCGTCCTCCGGAATGGCCTGTAAGACGAAGCCCAGCGATTTGGCTCTGCGTTGTAGGTTGGCGAGGACGCGGCTGCGATATTGTTGCTCATAATGGGCGGCACCCGGATCTTTGTAGCTCATGCCATGCCGGAGTGTGTTGTAGAACAAAACCGCAATCTTGCGGGCGGTCGCCGTCACGGCTTTCGACTTGCCCGCTCGGGAGGCTAGCCGACGATAGAATGCGCCGAGCGCTGTATCGCTTCTGCCAACGGTTGTGGCTGCCAACCGCAACAGTGCGGCTGCCCGACTCGAAGACCTTCGGGTACGTGAAGAAAGCACTTTGCCACCAGAGATTTTGTTGCCTGGCGCAAGGCACAGCCAGGAGGTGAAGTGCTTGGCGCTCGGCCAAGCCCTCAGATCGGTGCCACACGCCCCGATAAGCTTCAATGCCAGTGATGGACCCAACCCGTGGATCTCAGTCAGATCGACGCCGAGCACGCCGTACAGCGCGGTCCTGACATCGAAGGTGGGCGCGTTGACCTGTTTGGTCTTGATGCGTGGCTTGGATAGCTTTCCGACCGGCTTTGCGCCTTTATTGTTCAGTGCTGCGATCAGGACCTCGAGCTTGCGGTCGCAGTCCAGCATCTTGGCCTGGTAGACGTCGTAGAGTTCCAGCGACTGGGTCAGCGCGAAGACATGTTCGTGCCGGTCGTTGCCCACCAGTGCCGCACGGATCGTCGCGATGGATGAATGGCATCGCACGTCCCGATAGGTTGCCAAGACGTCAGGATTCCGCTCGCCTGCAACAATGGCTCGGATAATCCGCATGCCGGTCGCGCCGGTGATATCCGAGACCACATGATGGAGCTGCAGATTCATCTCCATCAGGGCCTTCTGCATATGCTGGATATGGACGGCGGCATATTCCACCAGCCGCTCCCGTTGGCGCAGATACGCGCGCAGGGTTGCAATCTCGGCATCAGGTCGGAAGCTGCCGCGTAACAGGCCATAGGAATGAAGCTGGCGCAACCACGCGGCATCGCTGACATCGGTCTTGCGCCCGGGCACGTTCTTGGCGTACCGCGCATTGACCAAGATCACCTCAAACCCGCGCTGCTCCAGGATCTCGTAAACCGGGATCCAATAGACCCCAGTGGATTCCATCGCGACACTCGTCACGCCGCACGCTCTGAACCAGTCCGCCAGCTCATGCAGGTCTCGCGTGAATGTGCCGAAAGAGCGCACCGGCACGTCGGTGCAAGCGGGGTCCACCGCGGCCATGTGCATCTTTGATCCAATGTCGATGGCGGCGGCCCCGACATTGACCAGCTTCAGTTCCGGGCGGTCGCCGGCCGTCCTCTTGAGCATGGCAATCCTCCGTTCAATGATGAGCAGGAGGGTCTGGGCTATGCCAATCGTCATCTTCCTAATCGGGATCGTCGCCAGGCGACGTCACCACTCTCAAGTTCGCATGCACCCATGGACCATGTTTTTTAACGGGGATTGTGCCTCCAATAATCGAGCGGCCGCTACCCTCCCAGCGCCGAGGATAGCACAAGGCTGTTTCTACGCCGCACAGGCGCGCCACGGTGCTGGACCGTTTTTTAAAATGTCGCGCTCCATGCGCAGACGTTCGTTCTCCTGGCGCAACCGGGCGATCTCCGAAGCCTGGTCCGCCGACATCGGCGTCGCCTGCGTGGTGGGGCGCCACGCCGCCGATGCCGGCTGCTGCCCGGCCTTATCCACCCAGCGCCGCAGCACCGAGTCGCGCAGCCCGAGTTCCTTGCCTACCGACGTGATCGAGCGACCGCTCGACACCACCAGCTCAACGGCCTGGCGCTTGTACTCTTCGGTAAATGACCGACGTTGACGTTCCATTCGACACCTCCGGGCTCAATGAGCCTACTACAGGTGTCCACTCATTCGGAGGAGGTTCACTCCAGTATCTTGAACTTGTAGACAGTGACACGCTCAACGTCCGCCGACAGTCCACTGCGACGCCCCGCGGCGCTTTGCGCAGCAGCCTACGTTGGATCGACCCGGCTGATCGACAACGTAATACTGGCGTTGCCAACTCCGTAGCGCAATGCGTAGCCAACATTACGCAGCATATTGAACTGGAAGAAGTGCTCAAGCCAACTGTTCTGACGTGTCGACTTGGTACCAAGGGCGAACTCCGAGCAGACGTTGTTCAGCGAGTTAGCGATGCGACTGCGGGGCGTGCGGAATATTGTAGGACCGAGAACTTTGCGTCTGGCAAGGTCACAAGTTTCGCGGGGCTGCGACCAGCGAGCGTGTCGACAAACCTTGGTATAGTGTTTTGCAGCCCATTCTATATTGCCCACTTACTTTTGTAGAGTTGAGCACCCGTCAGGTCGTTTGTACTTTCGATCTCGAACCCGGATCATTCGATCGACGGGACGGCGCGAATCCCGAAGTGACGTCTTGCTAGGAGTCGTTGCGTTCCAATCAGGTGTGAGGACGAACATCTTGAGTCTGACCGTTGCCCGGTTGCACGCAAAAAGACTAGGGGGCTGTGTCTTAAGAAGGTGCCCACTATTCGAGATCGCGATGAGTGATCAGAATAGCGCAACCAACCTTCATTCAAGCGACGAAGATGAATAAGCGGAGGATTGGGCACGCTATGCTCAGCAACCTCCTTAGAGTAGCCGATACGCTTCCCTCATATTACGGGTTTTAGCGCAGTCGCCGCATTGATGATCATTGCTGTACCGCAATTTGCTGGCGTATTTGCATCCCCCTCTGGAAAAGCGAGTCGAGATGGCATTTACCGAGCTTTTCATCAAACGTCCGGTATTGTCTATTGTCGTCAGTCTCTTGATCTTGCTGATCGGCTTTCGCGCGGCCACCGTACTGCCGATCCGGCAATATCCCAAGCTATCTAATACGGTCGTCAATATCACGACTTCCTATCCTGGCGCCTCCGCCGACATGATCCAGGGGTTCATCACGACTCCCCTGGAGCAGGCAGTCGCTTCCGCCGAGGGCGTCGACTACATCAGTTCCTCATCGGTGCTCGGTACCTCGACGATCCAAGTTTACATCAAGCTGAATTTTGATCCCAACGAGGCGCTCACCGAGGTGCTCTCCAAGGTCAACTCAGTCAAATATTTGATCCCAAAGGAATCAAACGATCCGGTCGTCACCAAATCGACCGGTCAGGCCACCGCTGTCATGTATATCGCGTTCTCCAGCGAGGAATTGACGGCAAGCGCGATCTCCGACTACCTCTCGCGCGTCGTGCAACCCGTTATGGCAACCGTCGATGGCGTCGCAGCGGCAGACATCCTGGGCGGTCAGAGTTTTGCGATGCGGCTATGGCTCGATCCTGCGAAAATGGCAGGGCACGGCGTGTCGCCGGCTGAAGTTTCGGCTGCAATCGCAGCTAACAACTTCCAGGCTGCGGCCGGCCAGACCAAGGGCAACTTCACTGTCTCCGATGTCACTGCAAACACGGATCTGCGGAGTGTCGATGACTTCAAGCGCATGATCGTCAAAGCCAATGACGGCGGCTTTGTGCGCATGGAGGACATTGCCGTAGTCGAGCTTGCCGCGCAGACCACAGACATTAGCGTCGCCATGAACGGCGAGCACGCGGTCTTTATCGGCGTTCAGGCGAGCCCGCAAGGTAATCCGCTAAACATAGTGCGAGGCGTTCGGGCCCTGTTTCCAGACATGGAGCGTAACTTGCCGCCGTCACTGAAGATGAAAGTGGCCTACGACTCCACCAAGTTCATTCAATCATCGATCGACGAAGTGGAGAAGACGCTCATTGAGGCCGTCGTTGTCGTGGTGGCGGTGATCTTCCTATTCCTGGCCTCGCTGCGGTCGGTCATCATTCCTGTAGTCACCATTCCTTTGTCGCTCGTTGGTGTCTGCAGCATGATGCTGGCGCTCGGGTTTTCATTGAATCTCCTGACCCTTCTTGCCATGGTTCTCGCGATCGGTCTCGTGGTCGACGACGCGATCGTGGTGGTGGAGAATATTCATCGCCATTTAGAAGAAGGTGCGCCGCCTGTCCAAGCTGCTACGAAGGGCGCGCGAGAGATCGTCGGCCCCGTTGTATCCATGACGATTACCTTGGCTGCGGTATATGCCCCAATCGGATTTCTCGGCGGCCTCACCGGTGCGCTGTTCCGCGAGTTCGCGTTTACGCTGGCCGGAGCGGTAATCGTGTCGGGCGTGATCGCTTTGACGCTGTCGCCGATGATGTGCTCGCTCTTCTTGCAGCGCGCTGAGGAGGGGCGGGTCGCAAGAGTTGTGAACCGCTGGTTCGGCGCCATGACACGATGGTACGGCCGCAAGCTCGACCGCTCGCTCGACTATCGTCCGATTACCGGGCTGTTTGCGCTGACCATGTTGGGCCTCGTCGGCTTTCTCTATATGAATATTTCCAAGGAACTCGCACCCGAGGAGGATCAAGGTATCGTATTCGCTCTAATCAAGGCGCCGAAATACGCCAATATCGACTACCTCGACTACTACGGTACCAAGCTCGAGAAAGCGTTACAGAAATTTTCCGAGACTGATTTGAGTTTCGTGCTGAATGGCGTTAGCGGCCAGCAGAGTGGCATGGCCGGCATGTTGCTCAAGCCATGGAACGAGCGCAAGCGGTCATCGACCGCCCTACAGTCCCTTGTCCAAGCCGAGCTGTCGAAAATCGAAGGGATTAACGCGTTTGCCTTTAGCTTGCCGCCACTTCCCGGCGGCTCTGGTGGCCTACCAGTGCAGATGGTGATCAATTCGACGCTTGGCTTCCAATCCGTCTACGAGCAAATGTCGAAGCTGAAGGATGCCGCGCGCAAGAGCGGCCTGTTCATGGTGAGCGACTCCGACCTCGAGTTCAACCAGCCGGTGGTACGAATCAAGGTTGATCGATCCAAGGCCAACGAGCTTGGCATCACCATGCAGACCATCGGTAGCGCGCTCGCCACCTTACTTGGCGGTAACTACGTCAATCGCTTCAATTTGCAGGGTCGCTCCTACCAGGTGATCCCGCAGGTGCCACGTGAGGAACGCCTGGCGCCGCAAGCAATCGGGAGCTATTATGTGAAGACTGCGACGGGGGCGATGCTCCCGCTGTCTACCGTAGTCTCCATCGAGACTTCGACCGATCCGAACGCGCTCACCCACTACAATCAGCTCAACTGCGCGACCTTTCAGGCCGTGCCGATGCCCGGCGTCACGATCGGTCAGGCTGTGGACTTCCTCGAAGCCGAGGCAAACAAACTGCCCGCAGGTTTCAGCCACGACTTTCTCGCCGACGCCCGCCAATATGTGCACGAGGGTAACCAACTGGCGATTACCTTTGCTTTTGCAATCATCATCATCTTCTTGGTGCTTGCGGCGCAGTTCGAAAGTCTGCGCGATCCCTTCATCATCATGATCAGCGTGCCGATGGCAATCGTCGGCGCCTTGATCCCGCCATTCTTTGGCTGGGCGACTATGAACATCTACACCCAGGTCGGATTGTTGACACTGGTCGGGTTGATTTCCAAGCACGGCATCCTGATGGTTGAGTTCGCCAATGAGCTGCAGCTCAAGGAGAGGCTTGACCGTCGCTCGGCTATAGAGATGGCTGCGCGCGTCCGACTGCGTCCAATCTTGATGACTACGGCGGCGATGGTCACGGGCTTCATACCCTTGTTGACTGCAACGGGAGCTGGCGCCGCGAGCCGCTTCTCGATCGGGCTCGTGCTCGTCGCTGGCATGTCTGTTGGCACGCTGTTCACGCTCTTCGTGCTGCCGGCGGTCTATGTCGCGATCGCGTCCGATCACCGTGCCGATGCGAGCTCCGGCCGCGAGAACATCGCCGCCGATCTCGACCTCACCGGCGCTGCTGATGCCCAGCTGGCCAAGCAATGACGATAAATGCAATCCAGTTCGCTCAGTGTGTGGTGAGCGGAGGAGCCTGCGACCGGTTCACGCTGGGGGAGGAGAGAATTGATGCTCGCCTGATAAAAGTGGTGTTGCCAATTATCCCAAGCGTTCTTGAAGCAGAATTTCCGTCTGACCGGCCGCGTTGCGTTGCTAGCTGATAAGAGATCGCACGAACCGCTTAGGATTTCGACACGAGTTCAATGCCGTGGGAACGGTCGTCAGGAGACCCCGCATCCATGACCGACGCTCTTACGGCTTTCGACACGAGGACCATTGATCGACAAACCGAAAAGCAGACCGACACGTATTGGCTGAGTGATCGTAGTCGGGTACTGGGAATGCAGTACAGCTTCTGTTGTACGACCGAAGTCGAGACAAGAGCAACTGCTGAACACACACAGCGGCCACTGCCATTGTGAAAACGGGCCGAGCTGCTAAACGAATCATCAGAATCTGCCGCAATCCTGATGACCAATGGCCGCGCTGGTTCCCCGATGCGTGACCCGACGCCGTTCGGAGTGGGAAAGTTTTAAGAAATGACTGAGTTTGGTGCTGCTATGTGGTTTCTAGTCGCAACGACGTTTTTTGCGGCCTTTGTAAATGGAGCCATCGGCTACGGCTTTTCGTCGCTCACTGTACCCCTTGCGCTGATTTTCTACACCAATCGCATTCTCAACCCCGCTATTGTCATCGTCGAGGTCTTCGTCAACGTTTACGTCCTCCTCGTCAATCTGAAGGGCGTGCGGGCGGTTTGGAGACGAGTGTTTCCCGTCTTGCTTGGACTCTTGCCGGGCATTGCGCTCGGCGGCTATGCGTTGACCTCGCTCCAGCCGGGATGGATCAAATTCGCCACCTACACGATCATTCTGCCCCTGATCCTGCTGCAAGCTGCGGGTTGGCGCCGCCCTATCGAAGCAAGCTGGCTGGTCGGCCTGCCATTCGGGTGGATGCTGGGGATCCTGTATTCGGTGACGACTATCTCCGGCCCCCCCTTAGCGATGCTGTTTAACAACCAGGGCTTGGTCAAACACGAATTTCGCGCCGGCCTAGCGTTGGTTCGCGTGGCGGAATCGAGCGTGACCGCCTTCGTCTATTATCAGCTCGGCTTGTTCATTTCCGAAAGCGGAAGCTTGCTCTATGTTTTTATACCCAGTGTCATGCTTGGCATCCCGCTGGGGTCCTACGTCATTCGGCGGCTTGATCCGGAGATATTCCGACGCATCTGTATGAGCTTTGATGCTTGGATCGTGGGCTTCGGTTTGTCACGGGTGCTGATCGAGATCGATCTAGTGCAGAGCGCCTGGGCTTATAGCGTAATGGCGGCGGCGATACTGATCGATCTCTGCCTGCTATACTTGTTCCTTACTACGCACAGTCCGATTTGGTCAGAGCGACGGTCTCGGCGAACTGCGGATATAAGCGCTTGAGCGATGCCGGCGGGCCCCTGGGTATCGAATGCGCGCGCGTCCTGGTCCTGATCGACGCCCCCCTCTTCGGCGGCGACAATGATGGCATGGAATTCTGGTTTGATTGCCCAGCACGCCGGCGCCGGGAGTTCGGAACCGCAGGACAGCCCTGAACTTTTGGAGGCTGATGTTGCCGGCATGCCATTCGAAGTGGCTGTTGCCGGCGGCGACCGGCTAGTCCGGAACAAACGAATGATTCGAGACACGACACATCAAGCGCGGCGCGGGGACCATCCGGCCGCCTGAAACCAGGACGATCGAATATCGGGCCGCCATTGACGGCTTGCGCGTGATAGCGGTCCTCGTTGTATTGACCTCGCGAGTCAGCGCAGTTACTCGTGATGAGAGCTTCCGATTGTGCAAAAGCTGTCGGAAAACCGACGGCCGTGTTAGCGCGCCAACTCATAGAGGCGTGGGGCGCCATTGGTTTTGTAGGCTTTGCGACAGCCCATGTGAGCGTTGCGCCTCCGGCTGTCGCAGACCAGCAAAAACTGTCACCCGTATGGCTAGCTCATCCGGCAAAGATTAGCCGAAACACCGCATGCCGGGGCTCCACGATCATCCTATTCGTCACTCGTCCTGTGATGGAGTCCAGTTTTTGTGACGGCATCGCATTTGCAGGGATGAAGAACGTCAACTTGAGGCCATCATCGTCGAGCCGCGCGCCGCTTGCAGGCGACGCACGCAGGATGAGAGGCGCCGCGCTCGCGAGCCCGTTCTCTCAGGAGCGCCCGTGATACCATCTGCCAATTGGTCTGCCGGCCTGCTTGGGACGCGGCTGACATTTTTTGTGGCCGGATTCGGCCTCGCGGCCTGGGCGCCCTTGGTGCCACTCGCGAAGGAGCGGCTCGCGGTGGATGACCGCATGCTTGGTCTACTGCTGCTCTGTCTCGGAACGGGATCCGTCATCGCGATGCTTCTGACCAGCGTGTCGAATGCGCGGTACGGCAGCAAGCCCATTATCCTCGCGGGTGGACTTGGACTGACGATCATCCTGCCGTGCCTTGCGATTGCCGACACACCTGTCAGGCTGGGTGCCACGCTGTTTGCTTTCGGCGTTTCACTCGGCTCGATCGATGTAGCCATGAACATTCATGCGATTGAACTGGAGCGCGCAACCGGCCGTCCATTGATGTCGGGCTTCCACGCCCAGTACAGCATTGGGGAATTCAGCGGCTCTGCCGCCGTGACCTCGTTCCTCTCGCTGCAGCTTGGCTCGCTTTTTTCGACGTTGGTCTGTTCGGCGTTAATGACGATCGCGATTGTGTCGGCCTGGCCGAGGTTGCTCGCGACGGGTTCGCGACAGCAGGGGCCATTGTTTGTCTTGCCCCATCGCAGTGTGTTGCTAATAGCTGTGCTCGCGGCTATCACCTTTCTTGTCGAAGGTGCAATGCTCGATTGGAGCGCTTTGCTTCTCGTTGAGCGAGGTCTTCTAGCGGAGGCGCAGGGGGGCATTGGTTGTATGCTCTTCTCAATCGCAATGGCCGCGGGGCGTCTCAGCGGAGATGCCGTGGTGGCGCGAATTGGCGACCGTGCCACATTGGTGCTCGGGACTCTGCCGATCGTGACAGGCTTCTTGGCTGTGGTGGCCGCGCCCGTTGCGTTGATTGCTATGGCGGGCTTCGCGCTTATTGGATTGGGTATTTCAAATGTTGTACCTGTACTGTGTCGAAGCGCCGGCAAACAGAACGTGATGCCAGCAGGCATAGCGATCGCGGTCATCACGACCGGCGGCTACGCGGGTATACTCGTCGGGCCAGCCGGCATCGGGCTCATCGCACACATGTTTGGCTTGCCCTTGGCGTTCGGGATGTTAGGAGCGCTCATGTCCATCGTTACGCTGTCGGCGAGGAGGATGATCACAGACAATCGCTAAGGCATTGGGCGAGAGGAAAGGGCACCAGCACGCTTCCGGCTAATGATCGTCCATCGGCGTTTGAGACTTAGAGTCGATGAGCTCTCAACTGATGGCAGCACATCTCGATCGTCATCATTCTCCGTTTTCCTGCAAGTCGGCTTGCTGCGTCGTAGCTAGGATACACCGCGTCACCCGGGTTCTTGGCGGCCAGCTGAGGGCGGTTGTTGACAATGAAAGTTCGTCAACTGCGAAGCAGGATTGATCGTTACGTGAGCGGCGAGTCCGCTAGGCCGGACGTTCACCGCCGATTGATCGTAGGATCGGCCCCATTATCCGGAAACAAGCGAATCACTCTGGTGCCGTCCAGCGCTGTCAGCGCGATACGCCCAGTATGCCAGCTGAATGCCGTCCTCGAGCGAGGTCGTGGCGCGCCAGCCGAGCCCGGACAGCCGACCCACGTCGAGCAGCTTGCGCGGCGTGCCGTCCGGGCGCGACGTGTCGAAGCTGATTTCACCGCGAAAACCGACGGCGGCCGCGACCATGAGTGCGAACTCGGCGATGCTGATGTCCTCGCCGGTACCGATATTGACGAGTTCCGGCGAGGAATACGTCTTCATCAGATGGATGCAGGCGTCGGCGAGATCATCGACATAGAGGAATTCGCGGCGCGGCGTGCCGGTGCCCCACACCACGACGTTGCCGCAGCCCGAAATCTTGGCCTCGTGGAAGCGGCGGATCAGGGCGGCGACGACGTGGCTGTATTTGGGGTGATAATTGTCGCCGGGGCCGTAGAGATTGGTCGGCATCACGCTGATGAAATCGGCGCCGTACTGGCTGCGATAGGCCTGGGCCATCTTGATGCCGGCGATCTTGGCGATGGCATAGGGTTCGTTCGTCGGCTCCAGCGGGCCGGTCAACATCGAATCCTCTCGCAGCGGCTGCGGCGCCAGGCGCGGATAGATGCAGGAGGAGCCGAAAAACATCAGCTTCTCGCATCCATTGGCATGCGCCGCCTGGATCACGTTGCTCGAAATCGCCAGATTGTCGTGGAGGAACTCGGCGCGCAGCGTGTTGTTAGCGACGATGCCGCCGACCTTGGCGGCGGCCAGGAACACGGCCTGCGGCCGCTTCGCGGCAAACCAAGCGTTCACCGCGGCCTGGTCACGCAGGTCGAGTTCGCTGCGCGACGCCGTCAAGAGATCGGCCTGTTCGCGTGCCAGCCGGCGCATAAGCGCCGCGCCGACCATGCCGCGATGGCCCGCAACGAAAACCGTCTTGCCCTTCAGTTCAAACGCCGTGCTTGCCATTGGCCGTGCCCTGCCTGGCTTCGACGAGATCGCTGGCGACCATTTCCTTCACCAGTTGCGAGAACGGCGTCTTCGGAGCCCAGCCGAGCTTCGCGCGCGCCTTGCTGGCGTCGCCGATCAGGAGATCAACCTCGGTCGGACGGAAATAGGTCGGGTCGATCTGCACCAGGGTCTTGCCGGACGCCTTGTCCACGCCGACCTCCTCGACGCCCTTGCCGCGCCATTCAATGCTGCGCCCGACCTCGGCAAACGCCAGCTCGACGAACTCGCGGACCGACCGCGTCTCGCCGGTCGCGAGCACGAAGTCGCCGGGCTCGTCGACCTGCAGGATCCTGTGCATGCCCTCAATATAGTCGCGGGCATGGCCCCAGTCGCGCTTGGCGTCGAGGTTGCCGAGATAGAGCGTGTTCTCGAGGCCGACCTCGATGCGGGCGACGGCGCGGGTGATCTTGCGCGTCACGAAGGTCTCGCCGCGGGTCGGGCTCTCATGGTTGAACAGGATGCCGTTGCTGGCGAACATGCCATAGGCCTCACGGTAGTTCACCGTGATCCAGTAGCCATAAAGCTTGGCGACGCCATAGGGCGAGCGCGGATAGAATGGCGTGGTTTCCTTCTGCGGCACCTCTTGCACGAGCCCGTAAAGCTCCGAGGTCGAGGCCTGGTAGAACCGCGTCTCCTTTTCCCTGCCGAGGATGCGGATCGCTTCCAAAAGGCGCAGCACGCCGATTGCGTCGGCGTTGGCGGTGTATTCCGGGCTCTCGAAACTGACCTGGACGTGGCTCTGGGCGGCCAGGTTATAGATCTCGGTCGGCCGGATCTCCTGCACCAGCCGAATCAGATTGGTCGAATCCGTCATGTCGCCATAGTGCATCAGGAACGGCACGTTGCCGGCATGCGGATCCTGGTAGAGATGATCTACGCGCGCGGTGTTGAACGAGGACGACCGGCGCTTGATCCCGTGCACGGTGTAGCCGAGACCGAGCAGATACTCGGCGAGATATGCGCCGTCCTGCCCGGTGACGCCGGTGATCAGCGCAACGCGCCGCTTTGAATCCTGAGCCGCCATGGTCTCTCTTAGTTGCGCGGGAAAGAAGGCTCTGTGAAACGCTATTGCGAAGCCGTTTCTCGAGAAATCTAGATGCGCAAGCCCGCTCCACCCGCAATTGGAGGAAAGCGATCGTTAGCGCCAGTCATACACATCATGTAGGAATGCACACTATATACATTGATTTAGATTGGACTGGAGGAGTGCCAACACATTGATCTTCAAAACATGAAAGTCAACAAACGCTCTCATCCTGGCTGATATCCGCAATGTTCCTAAGTAGGCGAGTGCGATCGCCGTTGCGAGCACCAGGGCGCGCTTGTCCAGGGCGATATCTCCAATGAGATAGAAGCCGAGGGTCTGTGTTCCTTATCTATCCTCAGGCGCAGTCGCGTGGCTTGGCAGAGCGACGAGCTGAGGCCGCAGCCGTCAATGCATTTGTCGGATGACGGATGCAAGCCAGCACACACAGTCAGGCCTGCGCGTCAATTCGCAGTCTACAAAGCGTCCGTACCGTTAACTTCCGAACAGAACGCCCGCCCTTGGCGGTCGACTCATCAACCGTAATCAGCGCCTTTGTCCAGCTCGCGGCAGGCAGCGGACGGTCGACGCAAGACAAAATGAGAAAGAGTAGCAAACATTGGTATAGATCCTCGAACGTTTCGATATCGAAAGTTTACGTTTGTACACTACAGCTTCGCTGCCAATCGTTTAGTCTCGACGAGCGTAACTTGCCTCGGTTCGACGCAAGGACTCAGTGACTGCCACTCAAGCGCCACCCGGTTCGTCGGTTTCGCTGCTCACTTCCTTGGGAATTTGAGTGGCAAGTCGTCAAATGACTCACAGTGATGATGAGCCAAACAAGACAAAATGTTCCATCGTAGGATAATTGGTTGCCGATCTGGTTGGAATGTCCTTAATCTATGGAGCCAGACTATTGGCGCGATATGTCCTCGCAGCGGCTTTATGCGACGACGACAGCTATCGTCGCAACCGAGCAAGTCTGTTTGTGTCGGGATTGGATGTCGCACCACCGTTCAAGCGCGCCCGATTATCTGGCACTCTTCAAAGCGGTCACCCTATTCGCAGCCACATCCCAGTTTGTACTCGATGGGCAGCCAAAGGCGGCATGTAGCCGGGCGAAGCGATGATGGCTGAAAGAGAGCTAACTCACGCTTGTGAATGCGGCGGCGATACAGGGGGCCGCGACAAATTCCGAACTTGACACCTGTTATCCTCGGGCAAGCGAATTTCGTAACGGGGTTCCCGTGAGGGGGAACGTCGGACTTCTTGAATTTGGGCAGCATTGATCGATATGTGTGGAATTGTCGGCATCTTGGGGCGTGGTCCGGTCGTTGGGCAGTTGGTCGCTTCGCTCAAGCGATTGGAATATCGTGGCTACGACTCCGCAGGCCTCGCGACCCTCGAGGGTCTCCGTATCGAGCGGCGACGCGCTGAAGGCAAGCTGAGAAACCTTGAGGAGCGGCTACGCTATTATCCGCCGTCGGGTCGTACCGGGATTGGTCACACCCGCTGGGCTACTCATGGAAAGCCGACCGAGCGCAATGCTCATCCGCATGCGACGGAAAATGTAGCGGTCGTTCATAACGGGATCATTGAGAATTTCAGCGAGCTGCGGTCCGAGCTGGAGCGGAATGGAGCCCATTTTGACTCAGAGACGGACACCGAGGTGGTGGCACATCTCGTCGAATCTTATCTCAAGAATGGCTACTCGCCGCAGGATGCGGTACAAGCGTCGCTGCCACGGATGCGCGGTGCCTTCGCGCTGGCATTCCTTTTCAAGGCCCACGACGATCTTTTGATCGGTGCGCGCAAGGGGTCGCCCCTTGCGATCGGACATGGTAACGGCGAAGTGTATCTAGGATCGGACGCGATCGCGCTCGCGCCTTTGACCGACACCATTACCTATCTTGAAGATGGCGACTGGGCCGTGCTTACGCGCACGACGTGCGTGATTTATAGCGCAGACGGCTCCGTCGTGCAGCGGGAAACATCAAAGTCTGGCGTATCGTCACTCCTTGTGGACAAAGCGAATTATCGCCACTTCATGGCCAAGGAAATCCACGAGCAGCCGATAGTGGCGGGCAAGACATTGGCGCATTATCTCGACATGGCGGCCAAGCGCGTCGCGCTGCCGCTCACATTGCCGTTCGATTTTAAATCCATTCAGCGCATCTCAATTACCGCGTGCGGCACGGCGAGCTATGCCGGGCACATCGCCAAATACTGGTTCGAGCGGCTGGCGCGCTTACCTGTCGAGATCGATGTAGCGTCCGAGTTCCGCTACCGGGAGGCGCCTCTGCGTCGGGGTGATCTCGTCGTCGTCATCTCGCAGTCGGGCGAAACCGCCGACACGCTGGCTGCGTTGCGATACGCCAAGGGCCAGGGCGTGCACACGATATCTGTAGTCAACGTCCCGACCTCGACGATTGCGCGCGAGAGTGAATCCGTTCTGCCGACACTGGCGGGGCCAGAAATCGGCGTCGCCTCCACAAAGGCATTCATCTGCCAGCTGATGGTATTGGCGGCCCTTGCCGTCGCAGCAGGCAAAGAGCGCGGTAAGCTGTCTGAGATCGATGAATCGAAGCTTGTGCGTGAGCTTATCGAAGTGCCGCGGTTGATTGCTGCGGCGCTGTTGATCGAGCCGCAGATCGAGAAGCTCGCGCGTTATGTCGCCGACTCGAGAGGCGTGCTCTATCTCGGTCGGGGCACATCGGCCCCCCTGGCGTTGGAGGGTGCACTCAAACTGAAGGAAATTTCCTATATCCACTCAGAAGGTTATGCCGCCGGCGAGCTCAAGCACGGACCCATCGCACTGATCGATGAGACCGTGCCTGTGGTAGTGATCGCGCCTTACGACGAGGTCTTCGAGAAGACCGTCTCGAACATGCAAGAAGTTGCCGCTCGGGGCGGCAAGATCATCCTGATCACCGATGCGAAGGGTGCTTTGGAAGCGACAGTGGACACACTCATGACCCTTGTGCTGCCGGAGATGGTCGCAAGCTTTACGCCGATGGTCTATGCCATTCCGGTTCAGCTCTTGGCTTACCATACCGCCCTCGTAAGGGCCACGGACGTGGATCAGCCGCGTAATCTCGCAAAATCGGTGACTGTCGAATGAGGTCGCAGTGTTAGTATCTGAGCATTGAGGCCGCCGCGTCGAGATGTTGGGCTTGCGTTTGGTCGCGTCGAGTTCGTTGAGACGGAACCGGACAATTTCCCAATCTTGCTGTCTCCGAAGTTGCTCGTAGCTGCCGTATGATGCCGAAGCCGACGAGCAAGTGTTGCAGAAGCTTCGCGCTGCTCTGTCGCGGCTTATTCACTGGAAGCGTATACGCGCGACAACTTACTTTGCCCAATTGCCAGCATGCGCGCCCTGTCGGGCAAGTTGAGCATGCGCTTCGCCCCCGGAGGATTGCTTAGGATTAGCAGTCCAGTTTCTCCCTTAGATCGCGCCTACCAACGGCTCATTGAATCCGGATGCGCCACAGGCGCCGTGACACCTGCTGCGTGTCATCAAAAGAATTGTTAGAAACCGGACATTCCCGCGCAAGGTCGAGGGCTTAGTATCAATAGCAGATGGTTCGCCGCACCGGAAGGACGCGGCGCTGTCTGTATATATGGCCATTATCTGGCCCAGCGACAGCCGACCCGCTCGTACAGCAGGATCAACCAGCGTTGTGGCGACGCGGGATTTAGCACGATGGCAAATCCGGTTGGTGGGCCAGCGATCGCATCGGATCCTACCGCGGAGCCGCAGATCTGGTTGACAGAAGAACCGCTCCTCATTCTCGGCACGGGAATTGCTGTCCCGCTCCTCGAACGCAGCGGCTGTCAACGCATGTCTGGGAGTGCGGCGCCTTAGGGCAACCTCTCCATTTCTATCGTTTGAACGCTCGCAACGAGAATACGATTGTGCGGCCGCAAATCTCAGGGCCACAACCCGGCAAGGCAAGCGTGGTGAGGTGGCTCGCCTGGCTAGGCGACCGTTCGCCACACTCCAAGGAGGAACGCGATGAATGATCGGAATGTGGCCGAAGTCGATCTTCACAACCTACAGGTCTCGGATCCGCTGATTGGAAAATGCCAGCAGCTGGTCAGGGAAGTGGCAATTCCCTACCAATGGGAGGTGCTGAACGATCGCGATCCCGAGGCGATACCGAGCCACGCGGTGGAGAACTTCCGCCTTGCCGCCGGACGTGCGAGGGGCGAGTTCCATGGCGCAGTTTTCCAAGACAGTGACGTCGCAAAATGGCTTGAGGCGGCTGCATGGTCGCTATGCCAGGCACCAAATCCAGACCTGGAGAAAGCCGTCGATGATCTAATTGAACTGATTGCGGCCGCCCAATGCGGCGACGGCTATCTCAATACTTATTTCATACTGAACGCGCCTCAGAAGCGCTGGACCAACCTAGCGGAGTGCCACGAACTTTATTGCGCGGGGCACTTGATTGAAGCAGGTGTCGCGTTCTTTCAGGCAACTGGCAAACGGCGATTGCTGGAGGTCGTTTGCAGGCTTGCTGACCACCTCGGCACAGTTTTTGGCCCAGAGCGCAATCAGCTGCACGGCTACGATGGCCATCCGGAAATCGAACTTGCGTTGGCACGCCTCTACGACGCGACAAAGGAGCGGCGATATCTCACACTAGCCAATTATTTCGTGGAGCAACGCGGCACGGAGCCGCACTTCTACGACATTGAGTACGAGAAGCGCCAGCAATCCCGCGTCCCCAAATCCGACGGCCCGCCTTGGATGATAAAAAACAAAGCGTATAGCCAAGCGCACTTGCCGCTTTCGGAGCAGCGGACTGCAACAGGTCATGCGGTTCGTTTTGTATACCTCATGACGGCAGTAGCTCATCTCGCGCGTCTGCGCCAGAACGAGCAGCAGCTCCAAACTTGCCTACGGCTATGGCAAAACATGGTCCAGCGCCAGATCTATATTACCGGAGCCATCGGCTCGCAAAGTGCCGGCGAAGCCTTCAGCAGCGATTACGATTTGCCGAATGATACGGCGTATGCGGAAAGTTGCGCGTCGATTGGCTTGATGATGTTCGCGCGCCGTATGCTGGAGTTGGAACTGGACAGTCGCTATGCCGACGTGATGGAGCGCGCGCTCTACAATACCGTTCTCGGCAGTATCGCGTTGGACGGGCGTCACTATTTTTATGTTAACCCGCTCGAAGTGCATCCAAAAACGCTGAAGTCTAATGGCATCTACAATCATGTCTCGCCGGTGCGACGACCTTGGTTTGGCTGCGCCTGCTGTCCACCGAACATCGCACGGCTTTTCACATCCATTGGTCATTACATCTACACGCCCAGCACCGATGCGCTCTATGTAAATCTCTACGTTGGTAATAGAGTAGCAATATCCGTCGACGGACATGCGCTGCGGTTGCTCATAAGCGGCAGCTATCCCTGGAGAGAAGAGGTAGAAATCGCCGTCGAATCTGCGCCGCCAATTGCCCACACGCTCGCCCTGCGCCTGCCAGAATGGTGCAGCGTACCGCAGGCGAGCCTGAACGGCGAGCCAGTGAATTGCGAGCCGCGCAAGGGCTATTTGCACATTCGCCGAACGTGGCAGCAGGGAGATCGCGTCAAATTATCGTTGCCGATGCAAGTGCGTCGCGTATACGGCCATCCACAACTTCGCAATTTGGCCGGCAAGGTGGCCATCCAGCGTGGCCCCTTAGTTTATTGTCTGGAGGAGGCCGACAACGGGACCGAGTTACACAACGTTTGGCTTCACTCAGACAGCCGGTTTTCCCTTATGGAAGGAACTGGTCTCTTTGACGGCAAGATTTTGCTGCAGGCCGACGGGGCGCGGTTGCAACACACGCATTCTGAAGAAGCGGCGCTTTATCACTACGACAAAGTGCCTGGACAGCTAGAACCGCAGCGGCTGACATTCATTCCGTGGTTCAGCTGGGGTAACCGCGGCGAGGGCGAAATGCGGATTTGGATAAATGAGCGGGTGGGTCGCGCTTCTACGAGCCAACGTTAGACGGCCGTTCTGGCGCAGGCGATATCGTTGGTCAAATTCTGGAAATCGGCCAATCTATGGAAGGCGGTGCGCGAGCTTCACTGGAACGTTGAAAATAAAAACCGAATATGAAGCGGCGCGGCGGAACTCCGAAAAGAGTACGATCCGATTGGCGTCAACAGGTCAATCAGCGATCGGCCTAATTCCCAATAAAGGAGCTTCCTCGGAGGTGTTCGCGGCCTCTCATCGAACCTGATGAATGCCAATGGCACGAGCGTGCCGCCGTGTCGTTCGAAAGGAAGCCCTATGATAAGCCAACGTGAGGGCGGCCACGTCAGGTTTTGGTAAGCCAGGCTCCTTATCAGCGCTGCTGGGCCTAACAAGCCTAAACTAGATGCGGAAATGTATGTCCGACGGGAGCACCAATCGCCATGTATAATCGGATCAATGGCTCGTCCTACTTCCAATCCTCTGACTTTGCCGAAACTGATGAGCAAATGGACGCAGACACCTTTGCGGATGCGTTCGCAAATATGCGCTTAGCCGAATCTGGTTCCAGTGGCAGTGCATCTTCGGCAACAAGACCGTATTCGCTCGCTTCGACCCCTCCCATAATAGAGTTCAAGGATCGTCAGTCATTCCGAAAAGCGGCGGAGGCCTATCATGGCGACGAAATCATGTACATCGCCGACAACCCCAAAGAGTACTCCGATTTCGTGTCCGGCAAGGCAAGGCGAACTGCGGAAGTTGCCAAAGACTACGGGCGAACCCGAGATTCCGAGAAGGCGCGATACTTCAGCTACCAATTGGGCAACAAGAGTGTCGGACTTCTAAGAACGGAAGGCGGCGACAGCATGACCGAGTTCGACGTCAAAAGGTTTAAGAAGCTATTTCCTGGACGCCACGGGACTACCTCTACTGTGGATCTTCAAGTCGTTCATCCGCTTGTCGAGAACGCTGGCGATATCCTGCTCGAGCACCAGCTTCGACTAGACGGAAAACAGCCGCTGCTCAATTTGCGTCCGGCTAATTCGGAAGCAAGAGCCCGTGCGGCAAAGATGGGATTCGTCGAGGTTGACGCCGACAACATGGTTCTCGACCCAGAGAAGTCAGACAAGTGGGTAAGGAATAGTGACGGCGAATGGCAGCGCAAAGGTACTGCTGCGCTGTATCTTTCCAAAGCTGAAGACAGTGAGGGTAGTGATACCGAGATCTCAGCGAGCCCCTCAACATACGACTATGAGGATGATTTTATGTGACAATGGGATCACCGGTGATTTGGCCCGATGGAGTAGACCAATCTAGCCTGCTCCGGGCTCCTCTGTGTTTATCGCCTTTTCGGCTGAGAGTTCCTCTGAGTTGGCTCAGAATACTGTCCCCAGAGTGCTCCTCGGCTTAGCGGTTGCTGATTTGTTTGAGCCTTGGAAGTAGGGGCTCACTGCACAAGCCAATTGCGACAATGCTCGCTGCGGCGAGGACCTGCATGGGATGCCGCCAAAGTGCGCCCGGTCGCCGAGGGCCGGGCGTGTTGTGCCGAGCCGTTGGACGGCTTGGAGCCAGAAGTCGTCTACAGATGACACCTATGAAGTAGTAAGGGCGTGGGCGCCTGCCGTGAGTCGGTGGGCAAGGAAATGCACAGCGAAGCGGCGCCCGATGGGCAAGACGGCTGGCATGCGTCAACGGACATAACGACGCCGAGAGCACGATCATCGTGCAGAGCACTTTCACCAGAAAAGCCTCAACAGAAGACGCGAGGCGGTTGTCCTGGGCGAAGCTCCGTTATCATCGTCACTGCAGTCGGCTGCGAACAGCCAATCTCTTGCTTTGTCGATCGCTCTCGGCCAGCTCCGCTCTGCAATGGAACATATAGAAACGATCCAGACGAGTTAAGAAGGGCTTAGGGGCGTCGATTGCTTTGGGTGAGCATTACGTTGAACGTCGATCTGCAGAGTGAGTCGAGCTGGCGTGCCCTTCCAGCACTCGCAGCGATAAGGTTGTTCTGCACCAATGTAGCCGCCCGGCGATGGTCGCTAAAGTGTCGACAAGGCGACAATTGGCCTCTCGCTCGCTTGATTTTAGAGCAAGTAGCATCTTTGACTCGAAGAGGTTGGTCGGCGGCGAGATCGACGCGTGGAGCGTTTAGATCGGACATCAACCCAAGCCGCAGGTTGATTGCATCAGATGTCGCGCCGGCCGTCATACGCGTTCAGTGCGGTGTCGAGGCATTCGATTAACGCTTGTCCTGCAAAGGGTTTGGCGAGGAAGCCAATCGCGCCGGCGCCCAGCGCTGACGCGCGCACGCGGTCGTTGGGGAAAGCAGTAATGAAAATGAATGGTGCGTCGTAACCACGTGTCCGCATCTCTGCCAACAGATCCAGGCCGCTCATAGCCGACATCTGCACATCGGTAATGACACAGGATGTCTCGTCCAATTGCGGCGACCTCAGGAGTTCCTCGGCCGACGCAAATATTTGGGCGATGTAGCCACGCGATTTCAAAAGATTCTCTGTCGCCGCACGGACTGAGGCGTCGTCGTCAACGACGGAAATCAAAGGCGTAGACAAGACGATCCCTCCTGACGCGTGAATAGTGGCCACAAGCATTAGCCACCTTCGGCGAAAAGTGGGCTCGACTGATGAAATTGTAAAATCATACTTGGGTTTGTTCAGGACGATTAGCGCGAATTCCCAGCGTCTCAGTCATTCTGATCAAGTCGGCCAGCGACCGTGCACGCATCTTTTTCATGACGTGTCCCCGGTAGATCTTGACCGTAATCTCGGCGAGCCCAAGCTCGGCGGCTACCTGCTTGTTCATCAGGCCGGCAGCGACCAGTTTCATCACCGCCTGCTCGCGCGGGCTTAAGGTCTCAAATAGAGACTGCAGGTTCGCGACGGTTTGCTGAGCCTCCCGTCTTTTGCGATCGCGTTCGGTCGCCGCGACCACGGCATCAAGCAGTTCCTGGTCGCGAAACGGTTTGCTGAGAAAATCGACCGCTCCTTCCTTCATGGCCCTAACGCTCATGGGAATGTCGCCATGGCCGGTAATGAAAATGATCGGAATATGTATGTTTAACCTCGCCAGCTCGCTCTGGTATTCAAGGCCGCTCAAGCCTGGCAGCCGGACATCAAGAACGAGACAGCTAACAACGTTCGGAATTGTGCTCTGCAGCATTTCGCGGGCCGATCCGAATGCAACGACGTCCAACCCTACCGATCGAAAAAGGTTCGTAAGCGAGCGGCGCATGGAGATGTCGTCCTCGACGACGAAGACTATCGCCTTTGTCGAGGCCTCGGCATTGCTGCCTTCACCTGGCGTATCAAATCGTCCTGTCACGAGACGGCCTCCTTATGCAGCGGCAGGGCGAACTGGAAGGTCGCGCCCGGTCCGTCTTTGTGGACCATTGACAGCCGTCCGCCATGAGCTTCTACGATCGACCGGCAGATCGAAAGACCCATTCCAAGACCACTCGATTTGGTGGTGAAGAAGGGATCCAAGACGCGGTCCGCGTCGTTCTCGGCGATGCCGACGCCGCAATCGGTCACGGCAATCTGGACATGCCCCAGATCGTCCTTTGATGATTGAATCAGCAGTTCGCGCGTCCGGTCTGTAACTGCGTCCATGGCTTCGATTCCGTTCATCACCAGATTGATGATCACCTGTTGTAACTGAATCCGGTCGCCGAGGATCGTAGGCAGCGCGGCCGTCAACTCGGTTCGTAACGACACTCGGTGGCTCACCAGCTCTCGTGTTACCAGCGCAATGACGTCCTTAACGACCTCATTAATATCGAGCGGCACCATCTCAATCTCGCCTTTCTTCGCGAGAGCGCGAACACGACGGATCACCTCGCTTGCGCGGATTGCGTCTTCGATGATCCACTCCACCGAAGAGCGCGCGGCAGAAAGATTAGGAGCTTCGCGACCCATCCAACCGAGGCACGCATCGGCGTTGCTGATAATAGCGGCAAGTGGCTGGTTTATTTCGTGGGCGATAGTCGTTGTCAGCTCTCCTAAGGTCGTTACACGCGTCACATGCGCAAGCTCCGCCTGTGCCTTTCGTAGTTCTTGTTCGGCTTGATCGGCGCGAATGGTAGCGGTGATATCAGTGCTGACGCCACGGTAGCCGAGAAAATTGCCCTTTCCATCGAAAAAAGGCTTGCCACTCGTGCGGACGTAGATCGGAGATCCTGTCCGATTCACGGTACGGTAGACGAGATCTCGAAATGGAAGATGGGCTTCCAACGTCGCCCGATGCTGCCGCCACTTCTCGGGTTCCTCTTCGACGTCGCGCGCAATGTCCCAGCGAAGCAGGCCCATCAATCCTGTCGCCAAAATTCCCGCAGCGCTGGTGTGCTCGGACAAGTGAGTGACCTGATGATCCGGCCCGGTCTCCCAGAGCCAGTCGGAAGCTGTTTCGGCGTAGTCGCGAAAGCGCTGTTCGCTTTCGCGCAGCGCGGCAAGTGTGTTTTCCAGGCGTTCCCTAGCTGCGTGTTGCTCGGTGACATCCATATGTGTTCCGATCAGCTCGCTGACGTTACCATCGCTGCCGACCACCACGTGCGCAACGGAGTGTATGCGTCTTATCCCGCCATCTGGTAGAAGGATACGGAAATCATATTCGAACCGCTCCTCCTCGTGTTCAATCGCCTGGCGCTGCACCTCCTGTAGCCGCGGCAAGTCGTCGGGATGGATGCGCGATCGAATGGTCTCTATCGATACCGGCTCTTGTGGGCTAAAGCCAAACAGACGATCGACCTCGGCGGAGCGATACACGAAATCTAGACCGTAGACGTCCCAGGACCAACTGCCCGTGTGACTGAGATGCTGGGCTTCGGCCAGATAGGCCTCGCTGCGGCGCAGCTGCTGTTCTGCTCGCCTCGCCGCCGTAATGTCCGTAGCTGCCCCAACAAACTCGATCTCACCAGAGGCTGTCCTCGTCGCTCGTGCCTGCGCATGAATGTGCTTTACCGAGCCGTCCGGTAGCAGAAGCCGGTATTCGTGCTCGAAATCGCTCGGGTCTCGCATCGCGCGATCGATAATTTCTCTAACCGAAGCCCTATCATCTGGATGAGTGCGCTCAACGACGAGCTGCGGCCCCGGTGGCACTGTCTGAGGATCTAATTGGAAAATCCGAAATGTTTCCTTGGACCAGAAGGCTTCGCCCGTAGTGGGGTTCCAGCTGAAGCTTCCTGTGTGACTCAACTCCTGCGCCTGGGCTAAATGTGCTTCGCTCCGCTGCAGGGCAAGTTCGGTCCGCCTTCGCTCCGTGATATCTTCGCAGGCGACAAGGATAATGGGCTGCTCATCCGCCCAGAGCATGGCTTTGGCGTTTTCACGTACCCACAACACCGACCCGTCCTTCCTGACTTTCTGGACGTCCCACGTGCGCGTTTGTCCGACATCCTCAAGGCAAGTCCGAACGCATTCGCGAACGAAGGCGCGATCCTCCTCGAGAAATACGTCCAGCACGGATCGACCGATCAGTTCAGCACGAGCATAGCCGAGTTGTGTCGCGCCGAGCGTATTGACGTTGAGGACAGTGCCGGCTTCATCGACCATGAAGTACATGGCCGGATTGTGCTCGAAGATGGCGCGCCAGCGTTTTTCCCGATCCTCCAAATCGGCCGCACTCCGCTGAAGCTTGGCCGCAGCCACACGCGCAGCCTCTCTTTCCTGGCGCAGCTTTCCGATCAGGTGCGCTCCCACAATCGAGGCAATAAAGAATGCAACAATCACGGGCAGATCTTGGGGGTCATCGATTCGCAGGCTGAACGCCGGCGGTGCAAAATAAAAAGCGAGAGCAGCAATGGCTACGATGCAAAGCGCGGACGACGCGATGAAGCTGCCCATCAACGAAAACAGCAACACCACTAACAAATAGGCGAACGCCGTCGCGGCGAAATGCGCCTGAAGGTACAAGCAAGACAGTGTTACCACCGCCAGCGTTATGGTGCCGAAGGTAAACTGGGGGGCTGAGCGCTTTAAACTGCTGATCTGGCTACGCATTTTGGGACCGTCCGGGCTGTTCTCCGGCGGGAGAGCTATAACATTTTAGGCAAAAATGGGGCAACACTCGGCACGCGCACCCGCTGTGAGCGGTTCCGAGATCGATTGCTTGCTGAACTGAGCACGCGCGAAGAAAAAACGCATCACAGACATACGTATAGTTGTCCTAAACCTTTCAATATGGCGCGTGACACGCCTAGAATCGAAGCTAAGATGTCTACTTTCCTCCGCTGCCGATAACGTTCGGGCAGGCGCTTGAGGCTGCAGCCGAGGACAACTCCCTGACGCCAGCTGGACGAGGACAGCGGCTGCAGTTCGGCCAAGACGTTGAGCCGAAACAATCAGGCGCGCCTCGCCGAACCGGAAAGAACAGGGACAAGCTGCCGGCCGATTCATCTCGCCGTTGCGATCGGCATGGGGAAGAAAGTGCAATCGTCATGTGCCGAGATACGAAGGCGAAGTTACGCGACTGCCTTGTATGCCCGAGGGCCATCACGCCTAGGTGAGAGGACTTGTCTCCGGTTAGCCGGTGAGCGCGCGCCAACGACGCCGAACCGACACTAGCCGTGTGCAAGCCGCCATGGCTCCGTCGAGGTGCCATCTAATCCATGCTGATCACAGCCATCACGATCTAATGCGGCAGCACGGACCGTAACAAGGGATGACGAGTTGCATCAGCAAGCTCGCCACCACGTGGTTGGTTGGGCGAGGCCAGTGCAGTGACCGCGCGCATTGGCAATTGTAGGCGGACCAACACCTATGTCCGTCAGGTGGACACGTTCTGTCGCAGTCCCATCTGACACGGCAAAATGTTGCAGAAACGTTCAGATGGCCGAGAGCTTGACGGCTAAGACGCGCTTGAAAATGACTGTTAAGAAATCTCCTACTCTTTTGCTTGGGTGGCAGCTTTTGCTTGGTGGCAGCTTTTCAGGGCGGCTGCCGGGACGCGACGCGGAGCAAGGGCTGCGCACTGGAGATCGCGCTAGAGAGTTCCGGCTCGTGTCAAGTCGGAGTGTCGATTCGAACTACGAGAAATGTGGCTGCGCTTGCATTCAACCCGTCTTCGAATGGCGGTGGTTAAGACCCGGGAGCTATCTCATCATGCGTCGATGGTGGTGGAAACGTTGGGCTCGTTGAGCCGAGCCTGCAGCGTCGCGTGCTCGAGCTCGTCCTCCCACCAGGATATGAACACGGCGGCGATGCCATTGCCGGTAATGTTAGTAAGGGCGCGTACCTCGCTCATGAACTTATCGATTGAAAACACGATTGCCATGCCCGGCACCAGCGCTGGGTTGACCACCGACAACGTCGCAGCGAGCGTGATGAAGCCCGCGCCGGTGACGCCGCTTGCTCCCTTCGACGTTAGCATTGCAACGAGCAGGATGGTGAGCTGCTGGCCAAAGGTGAGCTCGACCCCGAGTGCCTGGGCAATGAACAATGTCGCAAGTGTCATATAGATATTGGTGCCGTCGAGGTTGAAGGAGTAGCCAGTTGGCACCACCAGGCCGACCACGGGCTTGGAGCAGCCCAGCCGTTCGAGCTTCTCCATTAATTGCGGCAGCGCACTTTCAGAGGACGAAGTGCCGAGCACGATCAGAATCTCGTTCTTGATATAGACAATGAACTTGAAGATTGAAAAGCCGACGAGGCGCGCGATCAAACCGAGCACCACCACGACAAATAGCGCCGCAGTCGCGTAAAACAGCGCGATCAGACCGATCAAATTGCCGAGTGCTGCCGGCCCGAACTTGCCGACGGTGAAGGCCATGGCGCCGAAGGCGCCGATCGGAGCCGCTTTCATGATGATAGCGATTACGCCGAACACCGCGTGCGCGACGTCGTCGATCATGCCGCGCAGCCGCTCCCCACGCTTTCCCAGCGCCATCAACGAAAAGCCGAATAGAATCGCGAACAAGAGAACCTGCAGAACATCGCCGCGAGCGAAGGCGCCGACCGCGGTCTCGGGAATGATGTTGAGAAAGAAATCGACGGTCTTCGAGGCTTCCGCCTGCTTCACGTAATTGGCGACCGCCGCAGCATCCGGCTTGACCGCAAGGCCATGGCCGATTTGGACCAGATTGCCCATAACAAGGCCCAACAGCAATGCAAAGCTGGAGACGATCTCGAAATAGACCAGCGCCTTGACGCCGACGCGCCCGACTTTCTTCGCATCCTGAATATGCGCAATACCGGATGTGACGGTGCAGAAAATAATCGGCGCGATCACCATCTTGATGAGTTTGATAAATCCGTCACCGAGCGCCTTGACCCAGTCGTTGGTCGCGATGGACGGCCATAGGCAGCCGACCATGGCGCCAATCATGATCGCAATCAGCACCTGCACGTAGAGAATCTTATACCAAGTTTGCGACGTGCGCGCGGGTGCCGCAGTTGACATGGTGGTCATGACGCTTCCTTCCCGAATATCCTCGAATGTGAGCCGCCGCGTCTTTGAGAGGCGACAGCGTCATACGAGACTCATTTTGAGCCGTGTGCGATTGAAGACGGTTCCGAGAGTCGGTGCGTCGTTCCAAAGGCAGGCGAGTTGCGTTTATCCTCTCTCTTAAGCAAGATCTGCACCAAATGCCCAAAGTGCGCCGACCAAGCAGTGGCGGACAAACCGTCTGTCTCCGGCGGCATCGGTTTGAGTGCTCGGACCGCGTTCGCAAGGTCGAAAAAAAGTTCCAGCGTACTCGTAACTTGATCGGCTGGGCGCATTAGCGGAGTCACGTCTCGGCCGCGAAGCCCTAGCGTGATCGATATGCGCCGACTGCTGAGATGGATGCAACAGTACGTGACATCGGTAAAATTCATAATTTGGATTGTAGGCATCCACGCGATGGAAGCCTGGTTTAGGAACTCGATTGCGCGGAAGAATCTTTGATCGATGCACTGCGTTGTCGCTAACGGCAAAGCTCGTTCGCGCACGGGGCATTGTCTCCAAGCCTGTGCTAGCGATGCGTATTAAGCAGGCGGCCTTCGCTCTCGGCTCCTCGTTCCCTTTGCCGCGCCGCAGAAGCAGCGTTACGATGATTTCTCAGCTAGATCGTTCCCGTTACTGCCAAACGGCAGTCTTGCTGAGATCCGTTCCATTGCCAGCGCGGCGAGTGCGGCGGTTGAGCCGGCGACGAATCAAACAGGCATCTATGAGGGCGTCAAAGTCTACCCCTTCGTTGCGCGGCGTGTCGCTGTCTGCTCGGAAACAAAAATGCCTGAAATCTGACAGAGCGTTAGGTTCACGCCACAGTGATGTCGGCGTCTATGCGAATTTCGCACGTTGAGCATAGAGCGCGCGACAGTTCGCACGCGGCACAGGAATTGCTGATGACGAACGAGGAGCTTCCGCCGTCAGATGGATGGAAGTGACCCAGTCGCAGGAGTTGCCGATGAGTATTGCGATGCTGCTGTTGCTCGCAGAAACGACGCGCGTGAATGTGGCGGCCGCCACGAAGTGCCGCGCGACTAAAGGGCGATCTGCGCCACATCCCTGGATGAGCCGGACGTGCAGGCGATCACTGTGCCGACACGGCGACCTGCTTGGATTGTTGGGCTGACCCACATGGATGTCTTTTCGGCAGAGATTTCGCAATCGGTTGCGCTCACGATTGAGCTCGCCAGCGTGACGACCGTGATCCTCCTCCTGATTGGTGTGCCCCTCGCTGGGTGGCTGGCGCGCTCAAGGACTCTTTTGAGCGAGGCGGTGGCGACGATGATCGCCCTGCCGCTAGTGCTGCCGCCGACGGCTCTCGGTTTTTGCGTACTCGTGTTGCTCGGCCCAAACGGACCGGGTGGCGTTCTCGCCTCTTTGTGGGGCGAGCGCACACTCGCTTTTACCTTCGCTGGAATCGTGATCGGATCGGTCCTCTCGGCGCTGCCGTTGGTGGTGCAGCCGATCCGTAACGCCTTTGTTGCGATAGGCGATCGCCCGTTGAAGACTACGGGGCCCGTTTCGTCGTTGTATGCCTTCATTACCATTAGCGGGCCGCTGGCGCGACTGGAGTTTGTTAAAGCCGCCGTGGTCGGCTTCTCTCATACGATCGGCACATTCGGCGTCGTGATGATGATCGGCGGCAACATTCCTGGGCGCACCAAAGTGTTGTCAGCCTACGTCGTAGACTACGTCCAAGCGTCGCGCTGGCGCGAGGCGAGTGTGGTTGCCGGCGGTATGGTGATGTTCGCCTTTGCGGCTATCTTCACCTTAGCCCTCATCGAGAGACACTGTGCCAAGAGAAGCATTGAACCGTCTTAGGGTTGCCGGCCGGACATATCCGTCACGACCGAGGAGCATTATTGCAAGCCGGATCTATCCATCCTTGCGAGGCTACAATGAATAAGCTTGTTATGGCCGCGGCGTTGCGCACTTGCGACTATGAGCGGCTTTAACGCCCCATTGGTCAGCAATCGACAAGTCTGATTGAGACTGGGGGGCAGTGCGGTCCCCGTCAACTCGCACCCATTCTATTCAACAATCGGCATGCCGCGTGAGTGTCGCGGTCGTGCAAGAGCGAGCATGACATGGTCACCGTGCAGTGGTGAACCATCGTGCTGCTCTGTTGAAGTGCTCACATCGACGTCCAAAACCGGACACTAATAGCATGACAGATCAATGGCGCAGCTTGTGGCTCGCTGGCTGGCTTCGACTGTTCGCAAAGCCAGAAGCGGTGGCTTGCCATCTGTCAAGTGTTTCGGTTCGCTGGCTTGTTTCTTGCTGAACGTCAGTAATTCGTTACGGCCGACGACAACTTACATGGAAGGCTTAATGAGTGGTGCAACAGAAACGTTCTACAGCGTGATCAGACGTCAGGGTATCACGCGTCGTAGTTTCCACAAATTCTGCAGTTTGACTGCCGCGAGCTTGGGACTTAGTCCGCTCGCCGCAGTCAGTATTGCCAATGCCCTGGAGACCAAACCGCGTGTGCCCGTCATCTGGCTGCACGGGCTCGAGTGTACCTGCTGCTCGGAAAGCTTTATCCGCTCGGCCCATCCCTTGATCAGGGACACGCTGCTGTCGATGATATCGCTCGACTATGACGATACAATCATGGCGGCGGCAGGACACCAGGCCGAAGCCATCCTGGAGGAAACTCGTGCCAAATACAAAGGCAGGTATGTGCTCGCCGTCGAAGGCAATCCGCCGCTGAACGAGGGTGGCATGTTCTGCATTGACGGCGGCAAGCCGTTCGTTGAAAAGCTCAGGTCCATGGCGGAAGAGTCCATGGCGGTCATCGCTTGGGGCACATGTGCGTCCTGGGGATGCGTGCAAGCGGCCAAGCCCAATCCGACTGGCGCGGCGCCGATCGATAAGGTGATCACCAACAAGCCGATCATCAAGGTGCCCGGGTGTCCTCCTATCGCAGAGGTCATGAGTGGCCTCGTGACATTCATGACCACGTTCGGAAAGCTTCCGGAGCTCGATCGCCAAGGGCGTCCAAGTATGTTCTATTCCGAGCGGATTCACGACAAGTGCTATCGGCGTTCCCATTTCGACGCTGGCCAATTCGTCGAAGAGTGGGACGATAAGTACGCGCGCAAGGGCTATTGCCTGTACAAGATGGGCTGCAAGGGGCCAACCACCTACAATGCCTGTTCTGCCATTCGGTGGAACGGCGGCGTTTCATTTCCGATTCAATCCGGCCACGGCTGCCTCGGCTGCTCCGAAGACGGCTTCTGGGATAAGGGGTCATTTTACGACCGCCTCACAACCATCAAGCAGTTCGGCATCGAGGCGAACGCCGACCAGATCGGCATGGCCGCTGCCGGCGTAGTTGGGCTAACCGTCGCTGCCCACGCGGCGGTCACCGCCGCGAAGCGGTTGACCCGCAAGCGGGATCGCGCAGCCCACAAAAGCAAACCGAGCTGAGGAGGGGCGACGGTGGCCGTCCAGACACCGAATGGGTTCAATCTCGATCGTTCCGGCAGGCGAATCGTCATCGATCCGCTGACGCGGATCGAAGGCCACCTGCGTGTCGAAGCCAATCTCGATTCAGACAATGTGATCCGCAATGCGGTCTCAAGCGGGACGATGTGGCGTGGCATCGAAGTTATCCTGCGCGGGCGCGATCCGCGCGACGCGTGGGCGTTCACCGAGCGGATTTGCGGGGTATGCACCGGCACCCATGCGCTCACCTCCGTGCGCGCGGTTGAAAATGCACTAGGAATTGCGATTCCGGAGAATGCCAATTCGATCCGCAACATCATGCAGCTGTGCCTGCTCGTGCATGATCACCTCGTACATTTCTATCACCTGCACGCGCTGGATTGGGTCGACGTGGTCTCCGCGCTCAAGGCCGATCCCAAGTCGACCTCCGCGCTCGCGCAGTCTATCTCGCCCTGGCCGCTGTCGTCCCCTGGCTATTTTAAGGATTTGCAGATCCGGCTCGCCAAATTCTTCGGATCAGGGCAACTCGGTCCGTTCAAGAATGGCTATTGGGGGCATCCGGCCTACAAGCTGCCACCGGAAGCGAACCTGATGGCTGTAGCGCATTATCTGGAAGCGCTCGACTTCCAAAAGGAGATCGTCAAGATCCAAGCTATCTATGGTGGCAAGAACCCGCATCCGAACTGGCTGGTCGGCGGGGTGCCCTGCGCGATCAACATCGACGGAACTGGTGCGGTGGGTGCGATCAATATGGAGCGATTGAACATCGTGTCCTCGATCGTCGACCGTTCGATCGAGTTTGTCGAACAGGTTTACCTGCCCGACATTGCCGCGATCTGCTCGTTCTATAAGGACTGGCTCCATGGCGGCGGACTTTCGAGCAAAAGCGTGATGTCCTATGGCGACATCCCTGAAAACGCAAATGACTGTTCCGCCAAAAGCCTCAAGCTGCCGCGCGGGGTCATTCTTGGTGGCAATCTCAAGGAGATACTGCCGATCGATCATGGTGATCCCGAGCAGATCCAGGAATTCGTCGCGCATTCATGGTATAAATATCCCAGCGATTGCTGTGGACTGCATCCCTGGGACGGTATCACCGAGCCGAGTTTTGAACTTGGGCCAAAACTCAAAGGCAGCAAGACAGATATCAAGGAACTCGACGAGGGCGGCAAGTATTCCTGGATCAAAGCGCCGCGCTGGCGCGGCCACGCCGTGGAGGTCGGGCCGTTAGCGCGATACATCATCGGTTATGCGCAAAACAAAACCGAGTTCAAGGAGCCCGCCGAGAGACTGCTCAAGGGGCTCAATCTTCCCCTGACTGCGCTGTTCTCAACGCTTGGCCGTACTGCGGCGCGGGCGCTCGAATGCCAGTGGGCGGCGCATCAGATGCGTTATTTCCAGGATAAGTTGGTAGCCCACATCAAGGCGGGCAATACGGCAACTGCCGATGTCAGCAGGTGGAAGCCGGAAACCTGGCGCAAGGAGGCCAAGGGCTACGGGTTCACTGAGGCGCCGCGCGGTGCGCTTGGGCACTGGATCAAGATCAAGGACGCCAAGATCGACAATTATCAATGTGTTGTGCCGACGACGTGGAACGGATCTCCTCGCGATCCCAAGGGCAATATTGGCGCTTTTGAAGCCTCCCTGATCGGTACCCCGATGGCCGATCCGCAGCGGCCCCTGGAGATCTTGCGCACGATCCATTCCTTTGATCCGTGCTTGGCTTGCTCGACCCACGTGATGAGTCCTGAGGGCCAGGAAATGGCTTCAGTCAATGTTCGTTAGGGGCATGCCGGACAGCGCTCGGAAGCTCCTTGCCGCCGTCGATGCGGCACCGACTGAACGCAGCATCGCCTGCGCGCCGGTGCGACTGTGGCATTGGGTCAATGCCGCGGCCATTCTGATACTGAGTTCAACCGGCTATCTCATTGGAACCGGGACACCGGTGATGTCGGGAGAGGCAACCGGAAATTTCCTGTTCGGCTATATCCGCTTTGCTCATTTATCGGCGGGATATGTGCTCGGTATCGGCTTTCTTCTGCGGATCTACTGGGCTTTAAAGGGAAATGCGCATGCCATGCAGATCTTTTGGGTGCCGCTCTGGCGCAGGTGCTTTTGGCGCGAGGTGTACCACGAGATTCGCTCGTATGCGTTCCTTACAGTTGAGCCCGAGAGCCACGTCGGGCGCAACCGTCTTGCTCAGCTCGCAATGTTCTTCATGTTTACGCAGACGATCACGTTCATGGTCGTCACAGGGTTTGCACTTTATGGGCAAGGTGCAGGTACTGACAGCTGGCAGTACAAGCTATTCAGCTGGGTATTTTCAATTTGGCCGAACAGTCAGGACGTCCATACCTGGCATCATCTCGGCCTGTGGGTGATCGTGACCTTTGCGCTGGTCCACATCTACGCGGTGATCTGGGAAGACTCATGTCGCGCCGGAGCATCTAATGAGCGCGGGTTTCGCGATTGACTGGGAAGCGGATGCTGACTCCGGAGAACAAGAAGAGGATTCTGCTGCTCGGCATCGGCAATATCTTGTGGGCCGATGAGGGATTCGGCGTGCGGGTGGTCGAGGAGTTTCATCGCCGCTACGCCATCGATGACAACGTCACCGTCCTCGATGGCGGCACACAGGGCCTCTACCTCGTCAGTTTTCTTGAGCAGGCCGATTGTCTGATCGTGTTCGATGCCATCGACTATGGATTGCTGCCCGGGCAGTTGAAGCTTGTGCGAGATGACGAAGTGCCAAAATTTACCGCCGCCAAGAAGGTGAGCCTGCATCAGACCGGCTTTCAGGAGGTCTTGAGTGCGGCCGACCTGCTTGGCCGCCGCCCGCGAGAGCTCGCTCTTATCGGCTGTCAGCCGCTGGACCTGGAGCATTGGGGCGGTCCGCTGACGGCCCCGGTACGCTTTCAAATTGCGCCTGCGATTGAACTAGCTTGCAAACTCCTGGCGCAGTGGGAATCGCCGGCAAAACCGCGGACCGCGCAGCTGCCTGCATCAGAACGACTGTTAGCGAACAATATCGACCATGCAAATTATGAGATGAGGGCGCAGCCGATCTAGCGGCCCGCGACTGACCATGTGCCTTGGCTTGCCGATGACGATTCTCGAGACCGACAGCATTACGGCGCTGTGCGAGTATGGCGATGAACAGCGGCGCGTCTCCGTCATGCTGCTCTCCGACGCCTTCGTCGGCGCAAAGGTGCTCGTTCATATCGACAGCGCGGTGCGGCTCTTGGACGAAAATGAAGCAAGGCTGATCTCCGAAGCACTTGACGGGCTTGAGGCCAGCCTCAACGGCCAGGACTGCGATCGCTTCTTTGCGGACTTGATTGGTCATGAGCCGCAATTGCCGGAGCACCTACGCTAGCGGTTCCACTCGCGGATATTGCACCGACTGCGCTTGCTCACACATCGGCTTCCAGTCGCACGTAACCTTTGCATGGAAAATGTCAGGCGCTTCGAGTCTTTGGTTCGAGCGGGACTCGCGGCCAGACAATGATTGGCATGCGCCTTGCTAATAGCCTGTTAGCAGAACCGAACATTTTCAGAAGGCGTGTGATGAAGTTGCAGCCAGCGCAGCATGGTTTTGCGCGGTCCGCTCCGCCCGAGCTGGGGGGCGTCAGCGTCGATGCGCGCCTAGTCGCGCGCGCTCCCATGAGGGCGGCCGTGATGCCGCAGTCGGTGGCCGATCCCGTATATTTGCTCCGGATCATCAAGCCCGCGTTCTTCCGTCCTGAAATGGTCAACACGTTTCGGCGGCGCATTCAAGGCACAGTGCCTGCAGTCGGCGTTGGTGGCGAACTGGTCGGCCGGCTCGGCCTGCGCGGCCCGTCGAGCCTGAGCCTGCGCCGTCGGCACGGTACACTCCGCGTGATCGGCAGGAGACCGGTCCGTTTGGTCACGATCGACCGCATTTCGGTACAGATTGTTCGGTCACACGCCGGCAGCACCTGTGTCGGCAAGGGCTCTCGAGACAGCCAACGGAACATCGCATGATAAAGACAGCGCTCCGCGTTGTATCGGACGGCGCCGAGCGGGTGGCGAGCAAGCTTGTCACGGGCTCTGGAAGTCTCGATGTATTCCATCGCGGGTCGACGAGTGCGCTCGCCAGCGGCTGGCGCGATGGCGACGAGCTTACAAGGAACTATCCGAATGCCACCGCGCTGTTATCGAATGTCGCTGCTGCCGTTGGCGGCCAGAGAAGCGGCGCTCGGACGCAACAGTACGGACTCGCGAATCTCAGCGATCCCGAGCGCAAGCTGATTGGCGAAGTGCTCGGAGAAGGTGAGGTTGCCGGCGTGGTTGCGCTGCCAGATGGCACTTTGGCGCAAATCCGGGAGTCCGTGCTTGCGGGAATCTGGCGCGTGCGCATCGGGACCGATCCGGCGCACGAATATGTTGAGGTCGGGGCGATTCCGCAAATTGTACGGAGCGCCGCAAGTGACCTGACGTTCGCCGATATCGTGATCGGCGCGGCGCCGGACAGCGCGATGAACGTGCAACCGTTGCTCGCGGAAATACGCGAACGGTCGCGCATCTGGCGGTTTGGCATGCGCGCGCATGTCATCAATCTCACGTTGCTGCCGATGAGTGTTATCGATCTGGCATACCTGCAGCACAGCGTGGGCGATGGCCCGGTCCAACTCATCTTCCGCGGTTACGGCACGTGCCGAGTGCAGGCGACCGGGATCAGGAATGTCTGGTCGGTGCAGTTCTTCAATTCTACGGACAACATCATCCTTGATACGCTGGAGGTCGGCGGCGTGCCGATTGTTGCGTTGGCTGCCGACGAAGATTTCCAGGACTCTGCCGAACGCATGAAGGAAATTATCAAGGCGTACTTCACATGAAGAGCTTGGAGAACATTCGGCATCGAGTGGGATCCCGCAGACGGCGCGCGCACAGCGTGCGCCGGCATATCTTGCGCGGGATGATGGCGGTGCCGTGCGCATGAGCCTCGCTGCCCGCAACAAAATCGATGTCACCGTATCGCTTGCTGCCGACGTAGTTGCCGCGGTTGAGATCCTGCCTCGAGTCCGGCCGCCGCTGGCTCGGCTGTTCGCCGGCAAACAGGCCTCGTCACTGCTCAACGTACTCCCGCGGCTCTTCGCGTTGTGCGCCGCCGCGCAGCAAACCGCACTGCTGTCCGCGATCGAGACGGCGCGCGACGAAGCGATCACCCGCACAACAAAACAGCATCGTATTGCGCTTGTCGTAACCGAGCGCATAGCGGAATTGCTACGGGGCCTCTTTGTCGGACATCTTACGCAAGACATCGCCAGTGCGCGGGCAATCCGCTCCCTGATGCGGGGAATGTCAGCGCTTGTCGGCAGCGCACAGCCAGCCTGGGACTCCGCTCAACGCGAAACAACAACGCGGATTGTGGCTGCGCTGGCCGCGCTCGGCATGCCGAATGAGGGTGGCGCGCTGAGGTCCGGCAGCCCATTGGCGCTTCGCATTGCAGCGCTTGATGAGATCGACCTGAAGCCAATTCCGGCGGAGCACTCGTTCCTGTCCGTTGCCGACGACCGCAACGTCATTAAACGGCTGCTCGTTGATGATGCGACATTTTGCTGTTGTCCCGATCTCGATGGACATGCGCCCGAGACGGGTCCATGGGCGCGCCAAATGACGCGTGATCGGCTCTCCCCGAGCCCATCCGGCGCGGCCGAGCGGCTGAAGGCCAGAATTGCTGAAATCCTCCGGCTATGCGCCTGGATCAAGGATGGTGCTCATATTGACTCGGCAGAGCATGGGATTATCGAAAGATATAAGCTAGGGCCCGGCCGTGCTGCGGCCGCGGTCGAGTGCGCCAGGGGGCGTCTCTACCACGCAGTTGAGCTTGATCTTCAGGGCCGGATATCCCGCTTCGAATTCCTTGCGCCGACGGAATGGAATTTCCACCGGCGCGGACCGCTTGTCCGGAACCTGCAAGGCGCGGTGCTGACGGCTAAACGACATCGGGATGCAGTCAATGCGGTGATTGCATCGCTCGATCCGTGCGTCGGGTTCACCCTCAATTTTCGCGAAGTTGGCGATGCATGAAATGGCGATTTGTCTTGGCATCATTCAAATCGTCGAGGAGGAGGTACGTCACCGATCGTTTTCGCGGGTCCGGAGCGTCTGTCTAGAGATGGGAGCGCTGAGTCATGCCGCGCCTGAAGCGATCAAGTCATGCTTTGCTGTCGCTGCAACGCGGACCGTTGCCGAGGGCGCGGTCCTTAATATCATCGAACTGCCAGGCGTTGCTTGGTGCATGAGCTGTTCGAAGAGCGTCGAAATTGCACGGCGCGGCGAGTGCTGTCCTTGCTGCGGCAGCTATCAGTTGCAGGTAACCGCGGGCGAACAGATGCGCGTGAAAGAGCTGGAGATCGATTGATGTGTACCGTTTGCGGCTGCACCGAATGGACGACGTCGATCAAGCGCACCAAGGCGCATGATGCGGAGAGCCAGCAGCTATACGATGCCGATGTGCAGGACGATTGCGATCGCCATTGTGCCCATCCGCACAGCGACCAAGGCCCGCAGCCTTCAAACGATGCTGGCAATAGTCATAGTTGCCACCATCGCTCTGCCCATCACCAGGCTCATGGCGTGCAGGTCCTTCTGAGCGGCGGCGCCGGGCCGGCTGGTTTGAGGCTCGCGGGCATGAGCAGAGACCGGGTCATTCAGATCGAGCGCGATATTCTTAACAGAAATAATGGGATTGCGGCGGACAACCGCGCGCTCTTCGTAGCCGACGACCTGCTTGCATTTAATCTTTTGTCCAGTCCCGGTGCAGGTAAAACGTCGTTGCTCGTCCGCGCCGTGTCCGAGCTCAAGCGCAGCCGTCCGGTCGGGGTCATCGAAGGCGACCAGCAAACCTCGAACGATGCCGAACGCATTCGGGCCGCCGGCGTACCAGCCGTTCAAGTCAACACCGGCAAGGGTTGCCATCTCGATGCTGCGATGATTGGCGAGGCTTATCGCCGCTTGCCGCTTCTCCCGGGCGGTATTCTCTTCATTGAGAACGTCGGTAATCTGATCTGTCCCGCAGCCTTTGATCTTGGTGAGGCCTGCAAGATCGTAGTGTTGTCGATTACCGAAGGTGAAGACAAGCCGCTCAAATATCCTGATATGTTTGCCGCTTGTTCGCTCATGGTGATCAACAAGATTGATCTGGCGCCGCTGCTTGAGTTCGATTTGGCCAAGACCATCGAGTACGCCAGACGCGTCAATCCAAAGATCGACGTGCTCGTCGTTTCGGCTCGTACTGGCGCGGGTTTTGGCGCGCTCTATGCCTGGATCGATAGACAAGCGGGGCATCAGAGGCGCGCCGTAGAGGACACAAGGCGATGAGCGCCGCAACCACCTGCGACCGAACACGGCTGCGCGTGCGCGTGAAGGGGGCCGTGCAAGGGGTCGGCTTTCGTCCTTACGTCTATGGACTCGCCATGCGGTACGGATTGGCGGGGTTTGTCATCAATGGCCCCGAGGGCGTTACGATCGAGGTCGAGGGCCACCGTGCGTCGGAGTTTGTCGCCGCGTTGCCGCTCGAGGCACCTCCATTGGCACGCATCGACCACATCTGCGTTCGGGAGACTGCGGCGCTCGCAGCGAAAGACTTTTCGATCGGCACGAGCGAAGGCGGCAAATTGTCGACACAGATCGTCGCTGATGCCGCGGCCTGCCCGCAATGCCTCAGTGAGCTGTTCGATCCAGAAAGCCGGCTCTACCTTTACCCCTTCATCAGTTGCTGCCATTGCGGCCCACGCTACACCATCGCCGACCGGCTTCCGTACGATCGCCGCAATACCGTGATGAGGGCTTTTAGGCTGTGCGCCGCCTGCGAGGCTGAATATGCCAATCCGGCGAGCCGCAGGTTTCATGCGGAGGCGATCGCGTGTCCGACATGCGGTCCTCGGCTCAGCCATGAGATCAGCGCCATTGTCGCGGCAATCGCTGGGGGACAAATCGTGGCGATAAAGGGGCTGGGCGGATACCAGCTGCTTTGCGATGCGCGTAACCAGGACGCGGTGCAGCGTTTGCGCAGGAGAAAGCAGCGCCCTCAGAAGCCGTTCGCGGTTATGGTCGATTCCATAGACCGCGTCAGCCAGATCGCCGAGGCGAACGCGCCCGAGCTTGCGCTGCTCGAATGCGTAGCACGTCCCATCGTCCTTCTGCGTTCGCGAAACAATCTGGCGCCCGCCATAGCTCCTGGCTTGTCACGTGTGGGTGTCATGCTGCCTGTAGTGCCGCTGCATCACCTCATCTTTCATGCGCTTCGCTCGGCAGGAGAATGGGCGGGGGCTGGCCCCGTCATCGTGGCCACCAGTGCCAATCTTTGCGGCGAACCGCTCCTGATCGACAACGCGCAGGCGCTGCGGCGGCTCAAGGGGATCGCCGACCTTGTCGTGACCCATGACCGCGATATCCTGACGCGTGCTGATGACTCCGTGGTGTCGGTGGTGGCTGGCCGGCCACAGTTCATTCGTCGTGCCCGTGGCTATGTTCCCGAACCCATCAGGCTTGCGAAGTCTGTGCCGCCCGTGCTCGCCGTCGGCGGCGCGCTGAAATCGACCATCACTATCACGCGGGACAACCAAGCGTTCGTCTCTCAGCATATTGGCGATCTGGATACGGCCGAAGGCATTCGTGCGTTCGAGGAGACGATCCGACACCTCACATCGAGCCTTGACGTGGAGCCTGTCGTCGTCGCCCATGATCTGCATCCCGATATGGCTTCTACCCGGTTTGCGGAAGCAAATGGCCGCGAGCTGGTGGCGATCCAGCATCACCACGCACACGCTGCCGCGGTGATTGCCGAGCATGGCCATGCGGGACCTGCGCTGGCCCTGGTGCTCGATGGCCATGGCTTTGGTTCCGACGGGGGTAACTGGGGTGGCGAACTATTGTTGTGCGAAGGGCCGAGGTGCCGACGTATCGGGCACTTAGCGCCGCTGCGAATGCCTGGTGGAGATCGTGCAGCTCGCGAGCCGTGGCGCATGGCGAGCGCAGTACTACACGGGCTCGGTCGGGGTAATGAAATCGGGTCGCGCTTTGCGGCGCAACGGCAGGCTAGATGTGTCTCGGCCTTGCTCGATCAGCCGGGCGGGCCCACCACGACCAGTGCGGGCCGGTTGTTCGACGCGGCAGCGGCGCTGCTGCGGATTGCGAGTTTGCAGAGCTATGAGGGCGAAGCGGCGATGAAGCTCGAGGCGCTGGTGCGGCGGACTGCGATTTTCGAAGCCGGCTGGACGATCGATGGCGGCGTGCTGTCGCTTCGTCCGCTGTTTGCGCGGTTGATTACTGATGACATTGACGCCGCGGACGGAGCCGGGCTGTTTCATGGCACCTTCGCCGCCGCCTGCGTTGACTGGGTCACGCGCTCTGCGCGGGCAACCGGCATTAATACTGTCGTTCTGAGCGGCGGCTGCTTCCTAAACGCGGTGCTGGCGGAGGAAATCCCGCGCGGTTGCAGCGCTGCCGGCCTTACCCCGCTCGTGCCACGGCGGGTGCCGCCCAATGATGGCGGTTTGAGCCTTGGCCAGGCCTGGATTGCCGCTCTGCAGATTGCTCAACAGTCGTCCGCCAGGGGAGGAACAGCCTGATATGTGTCTTTCAGTGCCGGCAAAAATTGCGAAAATTCTTCCCAACGACATGGCTACGGTGTCCATCGATGGCATCAGCCTGGAGATATCGATTGCTCTCATCGACGAGCTCGAGGTCGGCGATTGCGTCCTTGTCCATGTCGGCTATGCGCTGGCCAAGATCGATCCGACGGAAGCCAAGCGCACGCTGGAGCTCCTGCAGGAGCTAGGCAGCGCAGGAGAACGCCGATCATGAAATATGCCGACGAATTTCGCGACAAGGCCATCGCGCGGGGAATTGCGCGTGCGATTGGCGCCGAGGTCAGTTCGCAAAGAGCCTATCGGTTCATGGAATTCTGCGGCGGACACACTCATGCGATCTCCCGCTATGGCCTGGAGGATCTGCTGCCCGCGAACGTTCGCATGATCCACGGGCCCGGTTGTCCCGTCTGCGTTCTGCCCGCCAGCCGAATTGATATGGCGATCCGGCTCGTCGACCGACCAGAGGTCACTCTGTGCGTCTACGGCGACTTGATGCGCGCGCCTGGGTCGCGAGGACAGTCCCTGTTGCGAGCCAAAGCGCTCGGCGCCGACATTCGGATGGTCTACTCAACGCTCGACGCTATCCGGCTCGCCGAACAGGCGCCGAGCCGCGAGGTGGTCTTCTTTGCCATCGGATTTGAGACCACGACGCCCCCGACGGCGGTGATGATCCGGATTGCCGAGAAGAAGCGGCTGAAGGGCCTCAGCGTGTTCTGCAACCACGTGCTTACACCCTCTGCGATGCACAGCATTCTCGAGAACCCCAAAATCCGCGACACCGGCGGGGTTCCAATCGACGGCTTCATCGGGCCTGCACATGTCAGCACCATTATTGGTACGCAGCCTTACGAGCCTCTGGCGGAACAATTCGGCAAGCCGATCGTGATCGCGGGATTTGAGCCGCTCGATGTGATGCAGGCGATCCTGATGCTGGTGCGGCAGGTGAACGAAGATCGCTACGAGGTGGAGAACCAATACAGTCGTGCGGTAACGCGTGAAGGCAATCGGCGCGCCAAGGAGGAGGTATCGCAGATATTCGAACCGCGCGAGCAGTTTGAATGGCGAGGGCTCGGACTCGTACCCAACAGCGGACTGAAGCTGAAGCGGGCTTACGCGCAATTCGACGCCGAGACGCGTTTTGCGATCCACGATCTGCGTGTCGCAGACAATCCGGCATGCGAGTGCTGCGCGATCTTGCGTGGCGCCAAGAGGCCGGTCGAGTGTAAGCTGTTTGGAACCGTCTGCACGCCGGAAACCCCCATAGGGTCCTGCATGGTGTCATCGGAAGGCGCTTGTGCGGCGTATTGGACCTATGGCCGAGTTCGCGATGAACAGTTGGGCCGGACATCATGAGCGTAAAAGCCTATCAACGCAAGCTCGACGTCGAGAACGGACGCGTTGATCTTTCCCACGGATCGGGAGGCCGTGCCATGGCACAGCTGATCTCCGGCCTTTTTCACCAAGCCTTTGGTAATGAATGGCTTGCCCGCTGCAATGATCAGTCGGCGTTTGACGTTGCGGCAGGCAGGATGGTGATGACAACCGACGGCTATGTGGTTTCTCCGCTGTTCTTTCCCGGCGGCAATATCGGGTCACTGGCTGTGCACGGCACGATCAATGATGTCGCGATGTCCGGCGCGCGTCCCCTCTATCTGTCGGCCAGTTTCATCATCGAGGAGGGCTTCCGGTTTTCGGATCTGAAAGCGATCGCGGATTCGATGGGCGCGGCAGCGCGCGCGGCCGGCGTTTACATCATTGCCGGAGACACCAAGGTCGTCGAGCGCGGCAAGGCGGATGGTTTGTTCATCTCTACGACCGGCATCGGGATTGTGGCCGATGGGCTCGATCTCTCCGCCGACAAGGCAAGGGTCGGGGATCGTGTGCTGGTGTCCGGTAGCCTCGGTGATCATGGAGTAGCGATCATGTCAAAACGTCAGAACGTCGCTTTTCAAACCGAGGTCGTCTCGGATTCCGCAGCGTTGCATAATCTCGTAGCGGTCATGGTTGCCGCCGGCGGTAGCAGCATCCGGGTGATGCGCGACCCCACGCGGGGTGGGCTTGCCGCGACCCTCAACGAGATTGCGCATCAATCCGACCTCGGGTTCCGTCTGCAGGAAACATCCATTCCGGTGAAGCCCGCGGTTGCAGCTACCTGCGAGCTCCTTGGTCTCGATCCGATCCATGTCGCCAATGAGGGCAAGCTCGTTGCGATCGTCGCGCCTGATTTGGCCGATGCCGTGCTTGCAGCCATGAAGGCGCACCCGCTCGGGTCCGATGCAGCTGATATTGGCGAGGCGGTGGCTGACGATCGGAAATTTGTGCAGATGGCGACCGGTTTCGGCGGCCGGCGAATCGTTGATTGGTTGTGGGGCGAACAATTGCCTCGGATCTGTTGAACACATTGCGCATCGTCCAGTTTTTTGGAAACTAAATTTATGATCAATGGTCGTTAGCCAAGAGCCATCCAAACGATCCCTTCTATGGGCAAGCCTACCCAACGGCAGATTGCGACTCCGCTCTTTAAGAAGTTTCGGCGAGGCTGGATTTCGGTTGTTAGCTTTTCCACGAGCCGAGAGCGCAATTCGAAACGATTCATCGCGATCACGCATTTTGGACGGTGAAGCTCAGCGAGCATGGTCACACGATCCGCTCGGCACCGGTGGGTTTGAAATCCTGCGAAGTGTATCAAATATCGCTGAATTTCTGCGTCATTTTGACGGCTGCGTCGCAATATCCCTGCTCGCTTCCGATTAGAAAGGCGAACCAGGCAGGGAGTTTTCAAATGAAGGTCGGAGTCCCCAAGGAAATCAAGGCGCACGAATATCGCGTGGGCCTTACCCCGGGAGCGGTCCGCGAATACGTGGCAGCGGGCCACCGCGTGATGATCGAGACCGATGCCGGCGCTGGCATTGGTGCAACCGACGACGATTATCGCAATGCTGGCGCAACGATTCTAACTTCCGCAGCTGAGGTATTCGCATCGAGCGAGATGATCGTAAAGGTTAAGGAGCCTCAGCCGTCCGAATGGTGTCAGCTGCGGGAAAATCAGATCCTTTTCACTTATCTGCATCTCGCCCCCGACCCTGATCAGGCCAAGGGCCTCCTGAAATCGGGATGCACCGCGATCGCCTATGAGACCGTAACTGATGCGCATGGTGGTCTTCCACTGCTGGCGCCGATGAGCGAGGTCGCGGGTAGGCTTGCGATCGAAGCGGCAGGTAGCGCCCTGAAGCGGAGTGCAGGCGGACGAGGGCTGTTGATCGGTGGAGTGCCCGGTGTTCAGGCGGCCCGAATCGTCGTGATCGGAGGTGGCGTTGTTGGTACGCACGCGGCCCGCATGGCGGTCGGTCTGGGCGCAGAGGTGACCATCATCGATCGTTCGATACTCCGGCTCCGCGAGTTGGACGAGCTATTCGCAGGACGCGTTCGCACCAGGTTTTCGACCATCGACTCCGTGGAGGAAGAGGTATTTGCGGCGGATGTGGTGATTGGTGCGGTGCTCGTTCCAGGTGCGAGCGCGCCGAAGCTGGTCCGCCGGAGCATGCTGAGCTCTATGCGCAAGAGGGGGGTGCTCGTGGACGTCGCTATCGATCAGGGCGGCTGCTTTGAGACATCGCGCCCAACCACTCACGCTGATCCAACTTACGAAGTGGATGGCATCATTCATTATTGCGTGGCCAATATGCCGGGCGCCGTGCCGCTGACCTCGAGCCAGGCACTGAATAACGCGACGCTGCCGTTTGGTTTGGCTCTGGCCAACAAGGGTTTTTCCGCCGTGCTCGAAAATCCGCATTTGCGCGCGGGCCTCAACGTCCATCGGGGCAGACTAACTTACAAAGCGGTGGCCGAAAGCCTCGGGCTGCCCTTCTCACCAATCGAACAGGCTGCGGCCTGATCCCAGAGGCCCTTATGGGCGTTTCCTCCCTGACTTAGGCCACCCCTCGGGGTGGCTTTTTTTCGGCTCTATCGATCTGCTGACCGCCGTCGGCATTTGGAACGCGGAGCGAAGCCGAGGATCACCCAGAACGAACGCCTGGCTTCAGTCTCCCGCACGATGCGAGACAATGTACTTCGCCCCATAGAGGCAATTGAGAATGCGTCCCGCAGGTCCCCAGGGGACCGCGATCGCCGGAGCGACTTTATCTGGCGCGATCGAAGCGACCTTTCCGACTGGCCGGGGAGACGCGGACCGGACCGGTGATGACTGCGCCGGTTGTTTATCGTGGTGCTGTCGCCGAAGCCGCCGCTATCCCGTGAGTGGAACAAACAAGATGCGGCTTGGGGATCGACCTGACACACCGGCGGAGAACTTTGTGGAGTCGGGCGGCGCATCGATCGTAGCCGCGGTACGGCGGCCTTGGGAAGGATCGCAGATCGTTCCCTGAGGCCGTGCGAACGCGGTTCACCTGATCGGCTGACTGCCGTGGGATCGACCATGCGCAAACCACGGCATTTCAAGCTGCTGTCATGCCCGTTGTAGGATTTGCGACACAGTGTCGAGGCGGCGACTTGCGTTATCGAAAATAGCCCAGGCAAATCAAGGTTAAGCTGTCTGGCACAAGACTTGAAGACAAGAAACTGTCCCGCCCCTTTTGCTCATGGAATCGCAGTGATGGCCTACAAGATAATCGCATCCCAGTGCACCGTCTGCGGTGCGTGTGAGTTCGAATGTCCCAATGCCGCGATCAGCTTGAAGAACGACATATATGTGATCAATCCGACCCAGTGCACCCAATGTGAGGGGCATTTTGACGCGCCGCAATGCGCCGTCGTTTGCCCGGTGCCCGATACCTGCGTGCCGGCATAGATGGACTAGCCGATGAGAGGAGCTCCAGTGCGAAACATGATGAAAACGCTATCGACAGTCGCCGCTTTTTGGATCCGTCTCCTGTTTCTCTCACTCGCTAGCCCCGAGTTGGCCGTGACTTGTGCGATCCGCTCGGAGAGATTGCAGCGCAATCCTCACCGGCGAGAGTTGTCCTAGCGCGAGCGGAGCGGGCAATGCCAGCCGTACAAGAGACGGTCGAGCGCGTGAAGCGCATCGACGTCGACCAGTATCGTTATGGGTTTGAAACCCTGATCGACTCCGAGAAGGCCCCAAAGGGGCTCTCGGAAGAGATCGTAAAGTTCATCTCGCAGAAAAAGAATGAACCCGCCTGGATGCTCCAGTGGCGGCTGGAAGCCTATCGGCGCTGGCTGACCATGACCGAGCCGACCTGGGCCCGCGTCGACTATCCCAAGATCGACTTCCCGGACATCTACTATTACGCGGCGCCGAAGCCGAAGAAGATGGTCACCTCGCTCGACGAGATCGATCCGGAGATCCTGAAGACCTACGAGAAGCTCGGCATTCCCTTGCGGGAAGTCGCCATGCTCGAAGGCGTCGAGCCCAAGGTGGGCGAGGAAGACCCGGCCCGCCGCAAGATCGCGGTCGATGCTGTCTTCGATTCGGTCTCGGTTGCGACCACCTTCAAGGAGGAGCTGAAGAAGGCCGGCGTGATCTTCATGCCGATCTCGGAGGCGATCCGCGAGCACCCTGAACTGGTGCAGAAGTATCTCGGCTCCGTGGTGCCGACCTCCGACAATTTCTACGCGACGCTGAACTCGGCGGTGTTCTCCGACGGCTCGTTCGTCTACGTGCCGCCGGGGGTGCGCTGCCCGATGGAGCTATCGACCTATTTCCGCATCAATGAGCGCAACACCGGCCAGTTCGAGCGCACGCTGATCATCGCGGACAAGGGCTCCTACGTCTCCTATCTCGAGGGCTGCACCGCGCCGCAGCGCGACGAGAACCAGCTGCACGCAGCCGTGGTCGAGCTGGTCGCGCTCGATGACGCCGAGATCAAATATTCGACGGTGCAGAACTGGTACCCCGGCAATTCGGAAGGCAAGGGCGGCATCTACAATTTCGTCACCAAGCGTGGCGACTGCCGCGGCGCCCATTCCAAGATCTCCTGGACCCAGGTCGAGACCGGTTCGGCGATCACCTGGAAGTATCCGAGCTGCATTCTCCGCGGCGACAACTCGCGTGGTGAGTTCTACTCGATCGCGATCTCGAACGGCTTCCAGCAGGTCGATAGCGGCACCAAGATGATTCATCTCGGCAAGAACACGTCGAGCCGCATCATCTCCAAGGGCATCGCCGCCGGCAAATCGCAGAACACCTATCGCGGCCTCGTCACCGCGCACCGCAAAGCGACCGGCGCGCGCAACTTCACCGCCTGCGACTCCTTGTTGATCGGCGACAAATGCGGCGCGCACACCGTGCCGTACATCGAGGCGAAGAACTCGTCCGCGACGTTCGAGCACGAGGCGACGACCTCGAAGATCTCGGAGGACGTGCTGTTCTACTGCATCCAGCGCGGCCTCTCGCAGGAAGAGGCCGTCGGCCTCGTCGTCAACGGCTTCGCGAGGGACGTTCTGCAAAAACTGCCGATGGAGTTCGCCGTGGAGGCGCAGAAGCTAATCTCGATCTCGCTCGAGGGATCTGTCGGATAACCAAATCCCCCGCGAGCCCTCTCGAATGCGGCTCGCTATTCGGATGACGCATTTCAGGGATCAGATCAGAATGGCGCTACTCGAAATCCGAGATTTGCATGTTGGTGTCGGAGACCGCGAAATTATTTGCGGCCTCGATCTTAACGTCAATGCGGGTGAGGTGCACGCGATCATGGGGCCGAACGGCTCCGGCAAGTCGACGCTCTCTCATGTCATCGCTGGCAAGCCGGGTTATGAGATCACCGAGGGCCAAATCCTGTTCAGGGGCGAGAACCTCTTGCGGATGGAGCCAAATGAACGCGCCGCCAAGGGCGTGTTCCTGGCATTCCAGTATCCGGTCGAGATTCCCGGCGTGACCACCATGAACTTCCTGCGGGCGGCATTGAACGCCCAGCGCAAGGCGCGCGATCAACAGGAATTCTCCACTCCCGAATTTCTGAAAAGAGTCCGCGAGGTGGCCGGTTCGCTCAACATTCCCAAGGACATGCTGAAGCGCGGCGTCAATGTCGGCTTTTCCGGCGGCGAGAGGAAGCGCAACGAAATTTTGCAGATGGCGTTGTTCGAGCCGAGTCTGTGCATCCTGGACGAGATCGATTCCGGCCTCGATATCGACGCGCTGCGTATCGTCGCCAGTGGCATCAACGCCTTGCGTTTGCCGGAACGAGCGATGATCATGATCACCCACTATCGGCGGCTACTCGACCATATCGTGCCGGACGTCGTGCACGTGATGTCGAAAGGGCGGGTCAGGAAGAGCGGCGGCAAGGAACTCGCGCTGGAGCTCGAGGCCCGTGGCTACGCCCAATTCGAAGATGCGGCCTGACGGCTCTAGGGATTTCCCCAATGAAGCAGGTTTTGGCCAAAGCCGACGCCGAACGCGCAACGGGCAATGTTTTCGCTGCGGCGCGTGGACGGCTGCCTGGTGCAGGCCCCGTCCCCCAAATCCGGGCGAGGGCATTCGAGCTCTACGAGCGTGCCGGCCTCCCGCATCGGGGCATGGAGGATTGGAAATACACTGATCTGCGCTCCCTGATCGGCGAGGTGCTGCCACTCGCTCCGCGACCGGATCCGGAGGCGCTGGTGCGCGCAAAGGTGTCGGTCAAGCAAGTGGCTGCCGATCAGGCGGTCAAACTGGTTTTGGTGGATGGCATATTCGCGCCGGAGCTATCCGATCTCGGAAGGCTGGAAAATGAAGTCGTTGTGCGGTCGCTGCGAGAGGTTCTGGAGAATTCGGCCACTGCCGCGATGGCCGGTCTAGTGCTGTCCACGACGAGCGATTCGGCGATCTCGCTCAATGCCGCAATGGCGACAGATGGCCTGGTGATTACGGTCGCCGATGGCAATGCGGTGAAGCGTCCAATTCAGATCGTTCACGTCGCAACCGGAGTGTCTGTGTCCACCTTTACACGCTCCTATCTGCAGCTCGGTAAAGGAGCGCATGCGGCCATCGTGGAAAGTTTCGTCCCGGCTGAAGGCGCAAGCGGCTATCAAGCCAACGATGCGATAATCGCCCTGGTTGGTGACGAGGCGAGCCTTTCGCATATCCGCGTGGCAGCCGATGCCTCTGACGCCGTGAACATCTCGTCGGCGATCATCGCAGTCGGCGCCGGGGCTAAGCTCGACCTCTTCAGCATGACTTGCAGCGGCTCCATCAGCCGCTATCAGGGATTCATCACGCTGGCCGGCGAGCGAACCAAGCTCTCGGCGAATGGGGTTAGTCTCATCAGGGACAAGCTGCACGCCGATACAATGATCGTGGTCGACCACGCCGTGCCACATTGCACCAGTCGAGAGAAGTTCCGCGCGATCGTCGACGATTGTGGCCGCTCGGTGTTTCAGGGCCGAATCGTCGTGCGTCCCGCCGCCCGGAAGACGGACGCCACCCTTACGACGCGAGCGTTGCTCCTATCCGACGAGGCCGAGGCCGACAATAAGCCTGAACTTGAAATCTTGGCTGACGACGTGACCTGCGGCCACGGAGCGACATCGGGTGCGCTGGATGACACTCTCGTATTCTATCTGCGCGCTCGGGGACTATCCGAGAAGGATGCGCAGATGTTGCTGATTAAAGCGTTCCTTGGCGAGTTGATTGAGGAGATCACTTCCGAGAATCTGCGCGATTTTGTGACAGTTCAAGCTGAACACTGGCTGCAGGGCGGGCGATGAGCGCACATCCCGCCATGAGCAATGGTAGTTACGAGGTCAACCGTCTGCGTACGGACTTTCCTGCGCTGGCCCTGACGGTGTACGGCAAGCCGCTTGTTTACCTCGATAACGCTGCATCCGCGCAAAAGCCCAACGCGGTGCTTGACCGTATGATGCAGGTGTACTCCAGCGAATACGCCAACGTTCATCGCGGCTTGCATTACCTCGCTAACGCGGCCACCGAGGCGTATGAAGGCGCCCGTACCAAGGTGGCGCGGTTTGTGAACGCGCATTCAAATGAAGAGATCATCTTCACCCGGAGCGCGACGGAGGCAATCAATCTGGTCGCCCAGACTTTTGGTCGTGAACGCATTACCCCGGGTGATGAGATCGTTCTCTCGATTATGGAACACCACTCCAACATTGTGCCGTGGCACCTTCTCAGGGAACGACTTGGTGCAGTGATCAAATGGGCGCCAGTGGATGATGACGGAAACTTCTTGCTCGATGATTTTGAGCGACTGCTGACCCCGCGCACCAAGATGGTTGCAATCACACAAATGTCGAACGTGCTCGGCACGGTGTTGCCGGTGAAAGACGTGGTGAGGATCGCGCATGCTCGTGGTATCCCGGTGCTGGTCGACGGCTCGCAAGGATGCGTCCATCTGAGCGCCGACGTCCGCGACATTGATTGCGATTTCTACGTCATGACGGGCCACAAACTCTACGGTCCGACTGGCATCGGTGTGCTTTACGGCAAGTCTGAGCATCTTGCATCGATGCCGCCCTTCAATGGCGGCGGGGAAATGATCCGCGAGGTCTCGCGTTCCGGGGTCATTTATGGTGATCCGCCACACCGGTTCGAAGCGGGTACGCCGCCGATCGTCGAGGCCATCGGTTTAGGCGCGGCTATTGATTACATCAATTCAATAGGCAAGGTGCAGATCCGCAGGCATGAGAGCGTACTGCTCGCTTACGCGCAGGAGATGCTGGCGGACATCAACTTCGTGCGCGTGATCGGAACTCCGGCCGAGAAGGGGCCGATCATTTCGTTTGATATGAAGGGTGCGCATGCGCATGATATCGCCACGGTCTTCGACCGCGCCGGTGTAGCGGTGCGGGCGGGGGCCCACTGTGCGATGCCGCTGCTCAAGCGCTTCGGCGTGCTCGCGACGTGCCGTGCGTCCCTCGGACTTTACAATACACGTGAAGAGATTGATGCGCTCGTGCGTGCGCTTATCAACGCGCGGCAGCTATTCTCGTGATTCGGCGAAGCTACGATAGCAGCTCGCATTGAGGTCTGAAGGATGAGGTCATGCATCTCATCGTCATTGCAGCAGGTAAGTACCTGTAGGTCTCAGCAAGCATAGATAGTATTGGCAAGCCTGTGTCGGTCAGCCAGCCTTGCAGCCGGTCTGCCTGTACGGCCGCCTTTGGCGAGCGCGATCGCAGAGTACTGCGATCGCGGACACGCTCGAGAATTGGGCGGGCAATTTCGCGCATAGCCAGCCCCTTGTCCCATTTCGAACAGCGTCAAACCAAGAGTTCTCTGCCTGAAGCGTGATGTCGGGTTCGCAACAACACCCCCTGTCACCGCACAAGGCGCGCTAAGCGATTTTTATTGCTATGTTTTTTGTGCTCACGAGACGCTGGCATGCTGGTTGCAAAAGTCTTGGTCAAGAAGCCGCCCTCGCAACAGCTAACCTTTGAAGGACATCAGATGAGTCTCGCCACGACCCAGAGCATCGCAGAAATCAGGGCTCGCAACAAAGAGCTGATCGAGGAGGTGCTGAAGGTCTATCCTGAGAAGACCGCGAAACGGCGTGCCAAGCACCTCAACGTTCACCAAGCCGGCAAGTCAGACTGCGGGGTGAAGTCCAACATCAAATCCATACCTGGCGTGATGACGATCAGAGGCTGCGCCTATGCAGGGTCAAAGGGGGTAGTCTGGGGACCGATCAAGGACATGGTCCATATCAGCCATGGCCCGGTCGGCTGCGGTCAGTATTCGTGGGGCTCGCGACGCAACTATTACGTTGGCACGACGGGCGTCGATAGCTTCGTGACCCTGCAGTTCACCTCCGACTTCCAGGAAAAGGATATCGTATTCGGTGGCGACAAAAAACTGGTCAAAATTCTTGACGAAATCCAGGAGCTGTTTCCACTCAACAACGGCATCACGATCCAATCGGAATGCCCGATCGGATTGATCGGTGACGACATCGAGGCCGTATCAAGAGCGAAATCCAAGGAATATGGCGGCAAGACCATCGTGCCGGTCCGTTGTGAGGGATTTCGCGGCGTGTCGCAGTCGCTAGGCCACCACATTGCCAACGACGCGGTGCGCGATTGGATTTTCGACCAGATCGAGTCCGACGGCAAACCAAAGTTCGAGCCGACGCCGTATGATGTTGCGATCATTGGAGACTACAATATCGGCGGCGACGCCTGGTCATCGCGAATTCTGTTGGAAGAGATGGGCCTGCGGGTGATCGCGCAATGGTCTGGCGACGGTTCACTGGCTGAGCTCGAGGCAACGCCGAAGGCAAAGCTCAACATTCTGCATTGCTACCGTTCCATGAACTACATTTCACGCCACATGGAAGAGAAGTTCGGTATTCCGTGGTGCGAGTACAACTTCTTCGGACCTTCAAAGATCGCAGAATCGCTGCGCAAGATTGCGGGCTATTTCGACGACAAGATTAAGGAAGGCGCCGAGCGGGTGATTGAAAAGTACCAACCGCTGGTGAACGACGTGATCGCAAAATATCGCCCGCGCCTGCAGGGTAAGACGGTGATGCTGTACGTCGGCGGACTCCGCCCGCGTCATGTGATTGGCGCATACGAGGATCTCGGGATGGAAGTCATTGGCACCGGATACGAGTTCGGTCACAACGACGACTATCAGCGCACAGCTCAGCACTATGTAAAGGACAGCACGCTCATCTACGATGACGTCAATGGCTATGAGTTCGAGCGCTTCGTCGAAAAGCTCCAGCCTGACCTCGTCGGCTCGGGGATCAAGGAAAAATATGTTTTCCAAAAGATGGGTGTGCCGTTCCGGCAGATGCACTCCTGGGACTATTCGGGCCCATATCACGGCTATGACGGGTTTGCGATCTTTGCGCGCGACATGGACATGGCCGTCAACTCGCCGGTCTGGAAGAAAACGAAGGCCCCCTGGAAGGAAGCTTCTAGGGCCAAGCTCCTGGCTGCAGAATAAAGCAACTCATCTCGCTCTCTGGGAAAGCCGGGGCGACACCAATCTCGATAATGAAGGATTTCAACAATGGCGCAGAGTGCCGAACACGTGCTCGATCATCTCGAACTGTTCCGCGGTCCAGAATACCAGCAGATGCTGGCCAAGAAGAAGATATTCGAGAATCCTCGCGATCCGGCCGAGGTCGAACGTATCAAGGAATGGACGAAAACGGCCGAATATCGCGAAAAGAACTTTGCGCGGGAGGCGCTAGCGGTAAATCCCGCCAAGGCCTGCCAGCCGCTTGGCGCCGTATTCGCCTCTGTTGGCTTTGAGGGCACGCTGCCCTTCGTCCACGGCTCGCAAGGCTGCGTGGCTTATTACCGCAGCCATCTGTCGCGGCACTTCAAGGAGCCTTCTTCCTGCGTCTCTTCGTCGATGACGGAAGACGCTGCCGTATTTGGTGGCCTGAACAACATGATCGACGGGCTCGCGAACAGCTACAACATGTACAAACCCAAGATGATTGCGGTCTCGACGACCTGCATGGCCGAGGTGATCGGCGATGACCTCAACGCCTTCATCAAGACGTCGAAAGAAAAAGGCTCGGTTCCGGGGGACTTCGACGTGCCGTTCGCCCACACGCCGGCGTTCGTCGGCAGCCACGTCACCGGTTATGACAATGCGCTCAAGGGCATTCTGGAGCATTTTTGGGACGGCAAGGCCGGAACGGCGCCGAAGCTGGAGCGCAAGCCTAACGGGGCGATCAACATCATTGGTGGGTTCGATGGGTATACCGTCGGAAACCTTCGTGAGATCAAGCGCATCTTAGCGTTAATGGACATCCAGCACACGATTCTAGCGGACAATTCTGACGTTTTCGATACTCCGACAGACGGTGAATTCCGGATGTATGACGGAGGCACGACCCTAGAAGATGCGGCCAACGCGGTTCACGCCAAGGCGACAATCTCCATGCAGCAGTGGTGCACCGAAAAAACGCTGCCATTCGTGGCTGAGCATGGACAGGACGTCGTATCCTTCAACTACCCCGTGGGCTTATCCGCAACGGATGACTTTATCGTGGCGCTGTCACGCATCAGCGGCAAGGAGATTCCCGAGCAACTCGCGCGAGAACGTGGCTGCCTGGTCGATGCCATCGCTGACTCCAGCGCGCATATCCATGGCAAGAAGTTCGCGATCTATGGCGATCCGGATCTTTGCTATGGGTTGGCTGCGTTTCTGCTCGAACTCGGCGCCGAACCGACCCATGTGCTGTCCACCAACGGCAACAAGGCGTGGCAGGAAAAAATGCAGGTGCTGCTTGCAAGCTCGCCATTTGGGCAGGGCTGCCAAGCCTATCCGGGCCGAGATCTCTGGCACATGCGTTCACTCCTGTTCACCGAGCCCGTCGATTTTCTGATTGGCAACACCTATGGCAAGTACCTGGAGCGTGATACTGGAACGCCACTGATCCGCATCGGCTTTCCCGTTTTTGATCGGCATCACCATCACCGCTCTTCCCTATGGGGCTATCAGGGCGGCCTGAATGTGCTGGTGAAGATCCTGGACAAGATCTTCGACGAGATCGACAAGAAGACCAACGTTCTTGGCAAAACTGACTACAGCTTCGACATCATTCGTTGATGAGCGACTATGCGCGCGTCATCACCCAAGCACTCGACGATGGCGCAAGCGCACGACGGTTGACCTTGCAATTAGTTTGCGCTGAGAGGAAAAAGGGATGAGTTCACTAGCGGCCACGGTCCAGAATATTTTCGATGAGCCGGGCTGCGCCAAGAATGGCAGTAAGTCGGAGGCTGAACGCAAGAAGGGCTGCAGGAAACAGCTGCAGCCGGGTAGCGCTGCCGGCGGCTGCGCTTTCGACGGTGCCAAGATTGCGCTGCAGCCGTTCACCGACGTCGCTCACTTGGTGCATGGTCCGATCGCGTGCGAGGGTAATTCCTGGGACAATCGCGGCGCGGCGTCGTCCGGCTCGAATCTGTGGCGCACCGCATTCACAACAGATTTGAGCGAAACCGATATTGTATTCGGAGGCGAGAAGCGGCTCTGCAAAGCGATCAAGGAGATCATCGACAACCGCGACCCGTCCGCCATCTTCGTCTATCAAACCTGCATCCCGGCGATGATCGGCGACGACATCAACGCAGTCTGTAAGGCAGCATCTCAAAGGTTCGCAAAGCCGGTGATCCCAATCAATTCCCCGGGCTTCGTCGGCTCGAAGAATCTCGGTAACAAGCTCGCCGGAGAGGCCTTGCTCGACTATGTGATCGGGACGCAAGAACCGGACTACACCACGCCGTACGATATCAACCTGATCGGGGAATACAACCTTTCGGGAGAGCTCTGGCAAGTGAAGCCTTTGCTAGACGAGCTTGGAGTACGGATTCTCGCCTGCATCTCCGGCGATGGAAAATATCGCGAAGTCGCTTCATCTCATCGCGCGCGGGCGGCGATGTTGGTGTGCTCAAAGTCGATGATCAACGTCGCACGCAAGATGGAGCAACGCTACGGGATTCCGTTCTTCGAGGGGTCGTTCTACGGTATTCAAGATTCGAGCGAATCACTGCGTCAGCTTGCCCGCTTATTGGTTGAACGCGGCGCGCCGACAGATCTGCTCGCGCGCACCGAAGCGGTGATCGCGCGCGAGGAAGCGTGGGCCTGGGCTGCGATCGAGCCGTACAAGCCTCGATTAGAAGGCAAGAAGGCCTTGTTGATTACCGGCGGCGTCAAGTCATGGTCGGTCGTTGCGGCACTCCAGCAAGCCGGGCTTGAGTTAGTCGGAACCAGTGTGAAGAAATCAACCAGGAAAGACAAGGAGCGCATCAAGGAGCTCATGGGGCAGGATGCCCACATGATCGAGGACATGACGCCGCGCGAAATGTATAAGATGTTGAAGGACGCAAAAGCGGACATCATGCTATCGGGCGGTAAGTCGCAGTTCGTCGCGCTGAAAGCGGCGATGCCCTGGCTCGATATCAACCAGGAGCGTTGCCACGCCTATATGGGCTATGTCGGAATGGTCAAGCTGATGGAGGAGATCGATAAGTCGCTCTCCAGTCCGATGTGGGAGCAGCTACGTCGACCGGCACCGTGGGAGGCATTAGCCAAGGCGATGGAGCAGATGCAATCGCCGATGGCCGCGATCGCCTGCGATCCGGCGCTCGCCGAAACCGCGCGCCGCGCGAGGAAGATCTGCGTGTGTAACAGGGTCGATTTGGGCACGATTGAGGATGCTATCTATGCGCACGGCCTGAAGAGCGTCGCAGCGGTCAGAGAGCATACCAATGCGGTCGGCGACTGCTGCCAGAGACGCATCGAAGATATCTTGGTGTCCGAGCCATCTGCCATGCGACAGGCCGCAGAATAGCGAGGCGTCATGGCAATCGTCACGGCGCCGACAAAAGCCTGCGCTGTCAACCCGCTGAAGATGAGTCAGCCGATCGGCGGCGCATTCGCCTTCATGGGGCTGCGCGGGGCGATGCCGCTTCTGCACGGCTCCCAGGGGTGCACATCCTTCGGTCTCACGCTCTTTGTCCGGCATTTCAAAGAGGCAGTACCGCTGCAGACTACCGCGATGAGCGAGGTCGCGACCGTACTCGGCGGCTATGAGAATCTCGAGCAGGCAATACTGAACATCTACAACCGTACCAAGCCAAAGATCATCGGAATCTGCTCGACCGGTGTTACCGAGACCAACGGCGACGATGTGGATGCCTATCTCAAGCTAATCCGGAGCAAGCATCCGAAACTCGCAAAGTTGCCACTGGTGTATGTCTCGACGCCTGATTTCAAGGGCGCGTTCCAGGACGGCTGGGAGAAGGCTGTGGCGCGCATCGTGGAGGTGCTGGTTGAAGGGCCCAACGCCAATGGCCTGCGGGATCCATCGAAGGTGAACGTTCTGCCGGGATCTCACCTCACGCCCGGCGACCTCGATGAACTCCGTGTCATATTGGAGGATTTCGGCTTGTGCCCGTCCTTCCTTCCTGACCTGGCGGGATCGCTCGATGGGCATATCCCCGATGAGTTTACGCCTACGACCATCGGCGGCATCGGCGTCGACGAAATTGCGAGCATGGGCCGCGCCGGGTGGACAATTGCAATCGGCGCGCAGATGCAGCGAGCGGCAGAGGTCATGCAGGTCAAGACCGGCGTGCCTTTTCGTGTCTTCGAGCGGCTGTGTGGTCTGTGTCCGACCGACGAATTCATGACGTTCTTGAGCGAGATCAGCGGCCGCCCCATACCATTGAAATATCGGCGCCAGCGCGGTCAGCTCGCCGATGCAATGCTGGACGCGCACTTCCATATTGGCGGTCGCAAACTTGCGATCGGCGCTGAGCCAGACCTCCTGTTCGATCTGTCCGGCATGCTGCACGACATGGGCGCGCAGGTGACCGCGGCCGTGACGACCACTCAGTCGGGGGTGATCGAGAAGATCAAGACCAAGGAGGTACTCATTGGCGATCTTGAGGATCTGGAAGAGCTTGCCAAAACAAAGCATTGCGACCTGCTGATCACGCATTCGCACGGCAGGCAAGCGGCGGCCCGGCTGAAAGTCCCTTTCTATCGTATGGGTTTTCCGATGTTCGATCGACTTGGCGCGGGACACCAACTAACCGTGGGCTATCGTGGTACCCGCAATCTGATCTTCGATATCGCCAATCTCGTGATCGCGCACCGCGAGGAGAACGATCGGCCTACGCCCGATAGATGGCGGACTGCGGCCGGATCGCCACGAAGCTCGGGGTATCGCAGCTCCACCGGAGCAGCTGAGAGGTCGACTGCATGAAGGTCGCATTTGCCACTCAAGACCTGAGACGCGTCGATGCCCATTTTGGTTGGGCAAAGAATATCGCAATCTACGATGTCACGCCTGACGGGCACGTGTTTCTCAAAGCGATTGAGTTTGAGGGCGATCTTAAGGAAGACGGCAACGACGACAAGTTGGCGCCGAAGATCGAGGCAATCAAGGATTGCGCAATACTTTACGTCGCCGCCATTGGCGGTGCGGGGGCTGCGCGAGTGGTGGCCAACAAGATCCATCCTATCAAGGTGAATAAGCCAGAAAGCATTCTGGTGTTGCTCAAAAAACTCGAGGGCGTACTGAAGGGCACGCCGCCTCCCTGGCTACGCAAGGCCATGGCAAAGGACCGACGGCCTACGTTCGAGTTCGACGAATGAGGTGATATGACCGCGAAAATAGAGCAGCAGGGGAGCGCCGTCGACGCGCCGTTCCTCATGGAGTTGATCAAGATTTGGCGTGCGCAGGACACCAACGGAGCCTGGGAGGCGAAGAGCGATCTCGACCTGCTCGAACCCTATATCCTGGACAAGGAGAAACGGCGCGCATTGCCGATTATCGGTGATCCTGATCCCGATACGCTGTGGCGGCTTAAGTTGTTCTTCGATGCGGTCGCGCTCTCGATCGAGAGGGAGACCGGCGTGATGATCCAGCCGATTCTGGACATGCATCATGAAGGCTTCGGTCGCATGGTGCTCATCTCAGGCCGGCTGATCGCCGTGAACAAGCAGCTGCGCGATGTGCATCGCTTCGGATTCGATAATTTGGCAAAGCTCGCGCAGCAGGGCGACAAATATGTCAGCGACGGCATCGGCCTGATTCGGAAATTTCCGGACGTGGCGAACTATTGGGGATACTCATGAGCGATCGTGAAACACTGAAGGCAGAACTAAAGAAACTGTCCGTCAAGGCGGTGCAGGCCAAGATGGATCTGCACGACCTTTCGGAAGAATTGCCCGTCAACTGGACCTCGATCATGGTGGTGGCGCAGAAGGCGCACGACGCCTATGCCGAACTCGAGCGCAAGAGCCATGACTTGAAGGCGCTGGAACGGACTTAAAGGGACGATGCATGTCATTTGCAACGCGCGACGGCCGCGACTGGACGCCAGAATATCTGATCTCGATCGATGCCAAGAAGTGCATCGGCTGTGGCCGCTGTTTCAAGGTGTGCGGTCGAGATGTCATGACCTTGAAAGGAATCAACGAGGAGGGCGAAGTTGTCGACCTCGACAATGACGAGGACGATGAAATCGAAAAGAAGGTCATGGTTTTGAATGATGAAGGCGCCTGCATCGGCTGCGGTGCCTGCGCTAGGGTTTGCGCGGCCAACTGCCAGACCCACACTTCAGCCGCAGCTGCGGCGTGAGCCAAGGCAGGCCTCCTGTCGCCGCAGGCGAGATATAGGCGAGGAAAGACACAATGTTGATCAGGTGAACTCGTGGTGGGACGGCGCGCCCCAATGATCTTGATCAAGCATCGAATAGCAAGATCGCACGAGCTAAAACGCAAACAATGCCCCGCGCTGCTCGAGCGCCGGGCATGTCATGCCGATAGAATATCCATCGCTCACAAACCATTCGGTCCACGTACTCGTAGAGGGCGATCTTCGCCCGAGTGATCGAAGTGCCTTGTCATGATGGACTTCGAAGGGCCTGCTTCGGAGGCGGGTGACCGCTGGATCGGGCGATTTGATCCGAGCGGATGCCGTGGCATGTCTGCATGCGGATCAGGAGAAGCGTACTTGCCGGCGGCGCGGCCGATCATGGAATCATGTTTGCCTCGATTATGGTCGATCGCATTGAAACCGAATGTGCTGGGACAGTTGGTTGGTCTTTTTGCGTAATTCCGGTGGGGACAAGCTTTTCGTTGCCAAGACTAGACAGTCGGTGCAATGAGGTATGCGAGTCCTTGGACATCGAGAGCCCGACGGCAAAAGCAGGACGCGGGAAATTTTGCACGCCGACTCTCGCTGCACGCGTTCATGGGTCAATGTGCCTGGTCGGGCCGGACTGCCCATCTGATGATAGGAACGTTCAGGTCATTGCCGACGAAGCGTCGTTTCTCCGACGGATCGACGGTCGGCGATATTACGTGCGGTTCCGCGTACAGATTGCGGCTCGTGATCAGCGAGTATCTGTAACTGACGCGCAAATTGCCCGGGGGTAACCACGCCAGCGCGCGCAAGATGCTTTGGACAGGTTGTGGTCAGCTAAGTGTTCTATCCTCGTCGGCAGAGCTTGCTCGGCACGAGCTCGATCGCGTGCAATTTTGCCGATAGGAGACCGATCTGATGTATGGCAGAATCGTTGGCTCATCCAGCCAGTCCACAAGCGCTAGCCAAGCTGATGAATCGGGAGAAGCGGGAGATGGTCCCCGCTTTGCGGAAACAGTTGCAGGGATGGACCGAGGTGGGTCATCGTCGGGGCAAGCGAGGCCGTACTCTCTGCGTTCCGATCCGCCCATTATAGAGATCGACAGAGGCTCCTTCATGGACAGGGTGAGAAGATTCCTGGCTAGTGACATCAGTCAAATCGCAACTAACCCACAGGAGTACTCGGATTTTGTTTCGGAGAAAGCCGAGCGCGCGGCAATTGTCGCTGGAGGCTATGCCAGCACTTACGATGATCCGGATACGCCCGCGCGGTTTTTCAGCTATCAGTTGGGTGGCAAAACCGTCGGACTTTTAAGAGCAGGAGGCCCGGTCCGCGTCAAGGGAGACCATTTTCGCCGACAGTTCGGGCGAAACGATATCACGTCGGTGATAGATCTGCGCGTTACTCATCCGCTGGTTGAGAACGCGGGCGATATCCTGCTCGAGCATCAACTGCGAGAGGACGGCGATCATCCGTTGGTCTTGTCACGTCCTGCCGTAGAAGAGGTAGAACCCCGTCTAGCGGAGATGGGTTTTGTTCACGTGGGTCGCAATCACTGGGTGCTTGATCCGCACCGAAATCCTGAAGTGTGGACGAAGAACGAGGACAACAAGTGGCAGCGAGTAGACAAGCCTACAAAGTATCTCTCCAAAGTCGTCGAAGATAGCGATAATCAAGGGAACTTCGACGCGGATTCATCCGACGATGATCCTTCGCAGTATTTGGAGCGCGCTTTCGAAAGATTTGCGGTGGAGCAAGACGATTCAGAATGATGAGAGCCGCCGGGACTGATTGGTATGTCGCCATTGGATGCGCCGGCACAGTAGTCAAGAGTGAAGGGAGCGCTCGCGCGGCGTCGCGCTCCCTTGCGCGCGCCAGAGACCGGCCCGCGAGTTGGTGGATGGAAAACTAGTACCGCGCGTGCGCCGCCGAGCAAGGGACCCGTGAGGTTTTGGGGAGGACCTACGTTAATTTGGTTGCTGAGCGTCAATCTGGGAGAAACTGGTATCACTCGACGGATTCGAAGCCGAGAATCCGTGAAAAAGGTTCCCCGACGGCTAGCGCGCGAGGCATGCGGCCAAACCGGCGTTCAGATAGTGCGACCGAGCGTCTCGTTGGGCTCGTCCAAATGGACCAATTGATCGGTACACTTAAAATATCAAACTCTTTCTATAGATACGCTTGGAAGCGCCAATGCGCCAACGCTGGTAGGCGGAATGGCTTGCTGCGCCGGTAGCAACGAGTTGCGCACGCTTGCGATACTGCTCGTCGGATTGAGTTGTATGGCACCGCTGAGGCTGCCCGTTGGACGAAGAGAAAGCCGAGTAGTCGGGGCACTCCTACGAGTCTTGCAGATCAAGGCACAGCAACAATGCAAGGTCCTTGCGAATAGACGAGCAATGAAATGCAGCCAGATGCTATCTATGCGATTTGCGGCTTTAATGACATTCGGAGCCGACAGGCCATGGGATTCCATCTTATGGTCGTCGATGATGACGGCAATCATCGCCCGTGGTCCATCATTGTGGTGCGCTGGGGCAAAAAGGTGCTTGGCTATGTCAATAAATGCCCCCACAACAGCGTCAATTTGGACTGGGAGCGGAACCAGTTCCTCGATCCATACGGCATCAGGCTGATGTGCGGCAAACACGGTTCTACCTTCGAACTCGGCACTGGGCGGTGCGTCGAAGGTCCGTGTCAGGGTAGAGCGCTCACGCCGATCGCGTTGACAGTTCTGGATGGTGATATCTGTGTCGTCGGCGTGCGCCTTGTTGAAGACGATGCGGCCCAGAACGAATGAACCGCGCTTAGACTGGCCGGTTCTCGTTACGGTTTCTCACCGGTTCCATCCTCTTCAGCCCGTCCTCGTAGGAGATCTCGTCGTAGCCCAGATCGAGTTTCTTTGCCTCATCGAGCAGGTAATCGAGCTTGCCGCCCGGATCGAGCTTCTTGATGTCGTCCTTGTTGAGCCCGACCAGCTCCATCATCTCCTTCCAAACGGTTGATTCATCGCACGGCAAGACGTGGAAGTTAATATCACCGAGCTTGATTCGGTATTTCGCAAGCAAATCTATGTTGTTGCAGAACAGGAAGTAGCTGCCGTCCGGGCTTAAGGCACCGTCAAGGACGGTGGCGACGTCAGCAAGATACGCGAAAGAATGCAGGTAGCCGGCCAGCACCGGAATAGTGCGTTCTCCGTCCTGCGCGATCGTCAAAACCTGCTCGATCGAATAGTCCGGCGGCCGTTTCTCGTCCGCGACTTGAGTCTGAAATTGTAGTGCGATGTCGCCGCGAAAGCCGAACCGGCCCGGCTTGGTAGTCCCGCCTTTGAGTACGGCATTGAGCAGGCGGCCCTCCTTCTCAAGTCTGCCGAGTACGGTGTTCTCGATTGCAGTCATTAAAGTCGTCCTCGATCTAAGCTCTTCACCGACGCCTCGGCCGGTGCGAGATGCGATGCAAATTGCTTGCCGTCGCATGCGTAGCTGCCCCCGGCGTAGCTTGGAAAGAAAACGCGTCAGGAGACTGCGCGTAGCCCTGTCAGGAACCCGACACCGGTTCCAAAGCCAACAGGCGCGATCCGAAAAAGTGCGCACCATCAAGCGTCTGCGCGCTGGCACGTGACTTGCCCTTAGCAGCTAGGTCCAAGCTGATGAGGGAAAGCCGTGATCAACCTGACGGACAGCGCAGTGAATGCAATCAAGAACGCGATTTCATCGTCGGCGCACCCGACCGGCGGTCTGCGCGTCATGATCGAAGCAGGCGGCTGCAATGGATTCAAATACAAGATGGGTCTGGCCGAGGAACCGAAGCCTGACGACACCGTGATCGAATGCGACGGGCTGAAGGTGTTCGTCGACAACAAGAGCCGTGAGCATCTGGTCGGCACGACCATCGATTTCGTGATGGCACTGGAGAGTTCTGGCTTTACCTTTCACAACCCGAACGCCACCGCGAGCTGCTCCTGCGGAAAATCGTTCAGCTGAAGAACAAATCGTTCAGCTGATGAAGTGGAGACATCGAAGCATGCCGGCCGAACCAGAACAACTGAGGCAATCGTCGTCCACTGCGACAGACCGAGAGCGTCGCATTCGCGGCGCGCTCGAAGAGGTACGACCCAATCTGCAACGCGATCATGGCGATCGTCAGCTGATAGGTATCGATGGCAGCAGGATCATGGTCAGGCTGACTGGTGCTTGCACGCTGTGTAGGGTTTCGCGGGTGAGGCTGGAAGGCATTCAGGCGCGGCTCGTCGATAAACTCGGCGAATTGGTCCGCCTGATCCCCGTTGCTGCTGCAGGCGAGGCAATGGATTGAGCGAGAATCGAATGCCGATTTACCTCGATAACAATGCAACGACCCGGACCGATCCATCCGTCGTGCAAGCCATGTTGCCGTTCTTCACCGAGCAATTCGGCAATGCCTCGTCGACGCATGCCTTTGGCGACGAGGTCGCAGCCGCTCTGAGGCAGGCCCGGCGTAGCTTGCGGGGCCTGCTAGGGAACGCATACGACCACGAAATCGTTTTCACCTCGGGAGGGACCGAGGCCAATAATGCCGCGATCCTCTCTGCACTTGCAACGCAGGAAGACCGCGACGAGATTGTCACCACCTCCGTTGAGCACTCCTCCGTTCTTGCGCTAACCGAGCAATTGGCGACAAGAGGAGTCAAGACGCACATCGTACCCGTAGATGCCCGCGGCCGGCTCGACGTCGAGGCGTTTCGCTGCGCGCTCGGGTCACGCACAGCGATTGCCTCCGTTATGTGGGCCAACAACGAGACCGGAACGATGTTTCCTGTGGAGTTTCTGGCCGGGTTGACCCGTGAGGCGGGCGCGCTGTTTCACACCGATGCGGTCCAGGCCATCGGTAAGGAGCGCGTGAACCTAAAGGACAGTGCGATCGACATGCTGTCGCTATCCGCGCACAAACTGCACGGCCCCAAGGGGATCGGCGCGCTATATTTGCGCAAAGGGACAAAATTCCGGCCGCTGATCTGCGGCGGATGGTCACAGGAACGAGGGCGCCGCGGCGGGACTGCGAATATTCCCGGCATTGTCGGCCTGGGAAAGGCTGCCGAGCTTGCGGCGGAGCGGCTCGAACCGGAGCGCGTTCGCATTGGCGCGTTGCGCGACCGCCTTGAGCAGGGAATTTTGCACAATGGCGAGTGCGTTGCGCTCGGCGATATCAGCAATCGCTTAGCGAACACGGCCAATATTGCCTTCGATCATCTCGAAGGCGAAGCCATCGCTCACCATCTCAATCGTGCGGGCATTGCCGTGTCGCTCGGATCAGCCTGCAACTCCGGCTCAATGCAGCCATCGCATGTTCTGCGTGCGATGCACGTGCCGGCGTGGCGGGTGCGCGGCGCGGTGCGCTTTTCTCTGTCGCGTGAAACCTCCCTCGCGGAGGTCGATGAGGTCGTGTGCGCAGTGTCCGACATCGTGGCTCGCCTGCGCGCCACCTCCCGCGTCACAGTCAGGGAGTCGACCTCGTGAAAATCATGATCCGCCGGTCTCCGGACGCGGGCCTGTCGATCTACGTGCCAAAAAAGGATCTCGAAGAGCCAATCGTGGAATCCGAGTACGAGACGCTATGGGGCGGCTGGATCAAAGTAGCTAATGGCTGGGTGCTCGATTTGCCCGAGATGGCGAGCGACACACGGTTACCGATCACAATCAACGCAAAAAAACGCGGCGAGAACGGGGACGATCCGTGAAGGCGCCCCCGCAGATCGACTTTGTCGGTGCGGCCGATGCAAAGGCCACGCTCGTGGACATCGCTGCCGGCCTAAGGGCCGCGAGCATTGTTCCCTATCTCGGTTCTGGCCTCGCCGAATTGTGCAGATCCGATATGCCGGCCACACCAGAGGCGTTGGCCGGCTTCTTCGCGAGCAAGGTTGCGCTGCCGCGGCGGGCTAGGGGCAATGCGTGGGCGTCGGCGCAGCATATCGAGATCAGCAAACATCGGTCCGCCGTGACGGCATTGATGACGCAGGCCTTCGCTCGGCCAGTCGAGCCCACGCGGTTGCACCATCATCTTGCGTCCCTGTCGCTGCCCGTCATAGTCGACGCCTGGTATGATGCCGCCATGCGCGCGGCGCTGGGGAAGCGCGATGGATGGGGCGAAGTACAGGGTATCACCCGCGCCGGCATTGGCGAGAATCGCTGGTATCGCTTTTACGATTCACTTGGCCAAGAGGTCGACAGTGCCGCGGCCGCCAGCTGGGCGACGGTGCTGTACAAGCCGCATGGCGGCGTGCAGCCGGCCAACAACTTCCTTATCTCCGACGCGGACTACGTCGAGGCGTTGACCGAAATCGACATTCGGACGCCAATTCCAGACATCATCAAGGAAAGGCGAACCGGACAGACTTTTCTCTTCATCGGCTGTCGCTTCAACGACCAGCTGTTGCGTAGCTATGCACGGCAGATCATCAAGCGCTCGGGCGCCACTCATTATGCGATCGTCGACCCGGACGTGCTGTCGCGCAACGAGCTCCGCTTTCTACTCGAGCAAGGTCTGACACCGCTTGCGATTCGGCTCCCTTCCGCGGTCGAGATATTGCTCACCCATTAGCGGCGTGTGAAGCAGGATAGCCAAGGTGGTATCGGCCTGGAGTGAAAGGGCGCAACGTGGGAAAAGCCCGCTCAGATGGAACCGGGTTCTGCGCTAGCTTTAGCCGATAATTAGCCCAGCCACGGAGCTCTGGGTGAGGAAGACGACGTACCTGTCGCATTTTTAACAAGCGCATCATTGCCGTTCTTACACGTGTCCGCACCGATGCGTCTCGCTAACCCTTTGACATAGGCCTGCAATCTAATTGTCTCTGCCATGGCATGTGAGTTGCTACTGCTCTTATCGAGGCTCGCTCACGGATGGTCCTGGGAAGCCGATGATGCCTGCAGGGAAGAACCAGAATGAACGCGGTCGTGGAGCGCGGAAAATACACCAAAGCTGCGCTGGATAACGGCACGACAATGCGGCCTGCGGCCGAGCATAGAGGCTGTCGCACTGCGGCCAAGCCGGGCCAAGCGGGCTGCGGGTCACGGGCGGGCCATGGCGATCTGCCGACCGAAATCTGGGAAAAGGTGAAGAACCATCCCTGCTACAGTGAAGAAGCGCATCATCATTACGCCCGCATGCATGTGGCGGTCGCGCCAGCCTGCAACATGCAGTGCAATTACTGCAACCGCAAATACGACTGCGCCAATGAATCGCGTCCGGGCGTGGTGAGCGAGAAGCTCACCCCCGAGCAGGCGGTGACAAAAGTGCTGGTCGTCGCGAACACCATTCCGCAGATGAGCGTGCTTGGAATCGCCGGTCCCGGTGATCCCCTGGCCAATCCAGAAAAGACGTTCAAGACATTCGAACTGGTCGCTAAGGCAGCGCCCGACATCAAGCTGTGTCTGTCGACCAACGGACTGGCTCTGCCTGACTATATTGACACTATCGTCAGATCCAAAATCGACCACGTCACCATCACCATCAACATGGTTGACCCCGAAATCGGCGCCAAGATCTATCCGTGGATCTTCTTCAACCACAAGCGCTACACCGGCATTGACGCAGCAAGGATACTCACCGATCGCCAGCTGAAAGGTCTCGAGATGCTTAGCGAACGGGGTATCCTGTGCAAGGTCAACTCGGTGATGATCCCAAACATCAACGACGACCACCTGGTCGAGGTCAACAAGGCCGTGAAGTCGCGCGGTGCCTTCCTTCACAATATCATGCCGCTGATCTCGGCGCCCGAGCACGGCACAGTATTTGGCATCAACGGTCAGCGCGGACCGACGGCGCAAGAATTGAAGGCGCTGCAAGATGCTTGTGAAGGAGAGATAAAAATGATGCGGCATTGTCGCCAGTGCCGGGCCGATGCGGTCGGTCTACTCGGGGAGGACCGCAGGGCAGAGTTCACCACCGATCAGGTCATGAAGATGGACGTCGAATATGACCTAGAGATGCGCAAGGCATATCAGGGCAGGGTAGAGCATGAGCGTGCCGCCAAAGCCGCGGCCGCCCAAAAGGAGCTTGCGGAATTTGCCGGAGAGATGAGCGCGATCACTCTTCTAGTGGCCGTCGCAACCAAGGGCTCGGGATTGATCAACGAGCACTTTGGGCATGCAAAGGAATTCCAGGTCTACGAACTTTCTACATCCGGCGCCAAATTCGTCGGCCACCGCCGCGTGGACGTTTACTGCCAGGGCGGTTATGGCGAGGACGACAGGCTTTCCGCCATCATGCGTGGCATCCATGACTGCCATGCGGTCTTCGTCTCCAAGATCGGCGGCTGCCCGAAAAGCAATCTGATCAAGGCGGGGATCGAGCCGGTCGATCAATACGCCCATGAGTTCATTGAGAAGTCGGCGATCGCCTGGTTCAAATCCTATCTGGACAAGGTGAAACGCGGGGAGATTCTGCACGTGCAGCGCGGCGACGCCGCGATCCGGCAAGGATCTCTGATCTCTGCAGCGTAAGGGGGAATATGTGCCATTCAAGATCATCGCCTCGCAGTGTACGAGCTGCTCAGCCTGCGAACCCTTATGCCCGAACGTTGCTATCTCGGAGAAGGCGGGGAGCTTTGTCATTGAAGCGGCGAAATGCACTGAATGTGTTGGCTATTTCGACGAGCCGCAATGCGTCGCCGCCTGTCCGGTCGACAATACCTGCGTGGTTGACACGTCCTTGCCTCGCTACCAGGCGCCAGCCTAAAACGTGAACCCCATGAGCGGCATGCCAAGAGCTGGTGCTGAAAACGTCGCAAGCTTCGTAGCTGCGCGTTGGCGGCGGCGCAGACGCCGACGTTCGGTCCTCCATCACGGAAGACGACTGCGCTGGATTGCCCTGCGATCGTACTGTTGGTGGTCGGCAGCACGGGCCTGGCGGGCATTTCATTCTGCGCGGCGGTTAAAAAGGCGCTTCCCGATTCCGAGAGCGGCCTTCCTACCCAGCGCTGCCATCGTCGATGTGACTGACCACGCCGCGTGAGCATGAAGTGATGCAGGATCTTCGCCTGCGGTGGGCGAGGCGGCTCCCTGCATCTCTACGAGGGAGCGATGCATGAGGAGCTGTACATGAACAGCATTGTTCGCGACAGCGACGTCGTCGAGCTCAGCGACCCGCCTGTCTTCAGCTTTGGCCAAAAGCTGCGAGCTAATCGCACCATCCGCAATGATGGCACCTATCCCGGCAAGGAGATTGGCGACGTCTTAGTCAAGAAGGGGGAGGTGGGTTACGTTGTCTCGATCGGCACGTTCCTGCAGCAATTCTACATCTACGGCGTCGAGTTTCCGGAAAGCGGCTACCGCGTTGGCATGAAGCGCAAGGAACTAGAGCCGGTGGGCGCCTGCGAGGAGATTGATGATCCGCCATTACCGGAGGAGTCATGACTCAGCCCGGCTTTCCGAAATATCGGCGGGGCCAGCGGGTCAAAACCGCAGTCGATCTCATCAACGACCACTCATTTCCAGATACGGAGCCCGAGGGAGTCTTGCTCGCTTCCGGAGCGACCGGCGAGATCATCAATGTCGCGATCCATACCGAAGCGAACGTGCCGATCTATATTGTCGATTTTTGTGAGCAGCTGCTCATCGGCTGTCTTGAAGAAGAAATCACCGTGCTTTGAATGGAGGATTCGCCATGAATGCCGCGCTGATGAGAAAGATAAAGGCCGGGCTGGTGCCTCACCCCAACGAGATCGATCGCAAACGGATCGAGCGCGGCTTGAGCTCGCGCAAGCGCTATCTCTACGTCTCGCCGAACGTGACGCCGGTGAGGGGCGGCTACCTCGTCGAGAGTCCTTGTTGCTCGCGCAACATCGACAAGGATGGTGCTCTCATCGATGTCGCACTGATTCTTTATGATGCCGTGAGCGGGATCTGGAAGATGTTTCGCAAGAACCACGCGCGAGGAAGCTGGGAATTTTACAGCCTTTACCATCGGTTGACTTCTGCAATCGACGAATTGAATGCGGATCCGGAGCGTCTGTTCTGGCAATGACGCCCCGCCTTTGACGAGTCATAGAGGAGCCGCGATGGCGCTCACCGCGAAGGAATTGATCGAAATCGAGCGGCTGCTTGCAGCCGATAGCGCCGAAATGGGTCCGTTTGTCGAGCTGCGGCGCCGCTTTCCGCAGCTTGCTTGGGTGCGCTGTGATGCGTCGGATGTGGCGGATCAGCCGTTCCGGCAGTTTCCGCGTTTTGACCTTCATCTGATCGATGGATCGGATCCCTGCGTGCAGATTACGTCCGATCCGACGCGGGCGACCGGCATCGTATTGGCCAAAAGGAATGTTGGGCGGTGAGCACTGAACTAGCAGAGTACCGGCTTGATGGCGCGCACACTGTGGAGGAGAGTACATCATTCATTCCACTGTCCGATCCCGATATCACCTTCGCCGAGCTCTCTGCCGTGGAAACGCTGCTGTGTTCGCCGCAAATCTCCAACGGGCGCATCACTGAAGCGTTTGAGCACGCTTTCGCCGCCTATCTTGGTCGCAAATATGCTGTTGCAGTCTCGAGTGGTACAATCGGGCTCCTGCTTGCGCTGCAGGCGCTCGGTATCGGCCCGGGGCAGGAGGTTATCGCCTCGCCCTACTCCTTTCGCGAAACCGCGCATGCCATCAGTCTCGCAGGCGCACGAGCGGTATTTGCAGATATCGATTATTGGTCGGGAGCATTAGTCCCAGCGAAGGCCGAAGAGCGCATCACGGCCAACACGCGGGCGATTGTCGCCGGCAATCCTAACGGTCATCCCGCGCCATGGTCGGAACTGCGCGCAGTCGCGCAGCGCCATCAGCTGCTGCTTTTGGAGGATTGCACCGAGGCGATCGGATCGAGCTACAAGGGTGAGCTCGTCGGCCGGTTTGGCGACCTCGCGGTGTTCGACTTTGCTCAGCCGGTGGCCCTAACCTGTGGCGAAGGCGCAATGGTGGTGACCGACGATATCGACATCGCGGTCGGCTTGCGTCGCCATCGCGCCCATCGCCTGGACGAGCGCTTCTCTGTTGTTGTCGCTAGCACGGCACCTTATCAGGCCGGCATGAGCGATCTCACGGCTGCCTTGGGCCTGGCCCAGCTCAAGCGCCTCGATGAAATCCTGGAGCGGCGTCGTTTGGTCGAGCAGCTTTATAACGCCCATATGCAATCATTTGAGGGCATCAAGCCGCCTTATGTTGGTCCCCATGTGACCGAGGTGAACTGGTTGCTTTATCTCGTTCATCTGGGGACACGCTTCACGCGATCGGGGCGCGACGCCATTATCGATGATCTGCGCGGCGCAGGGGTTGAGTCCGCCGCCTATAGCCAACCGCTGCACTTGCAACGCCACTACTTTGACTTCGGCTATCGGCGTGGCGATTTCCTGGTTACGGAAAAAATAGCGGATCGCGCTCTCGCGCTTCCGTTTCACACCCATATCACGAACAAGCAGATCGAGTTTATCGTCGATACCATGAAAGATGCGTCGATCAACGTAGGAGCGGGGGCAGCGATTTACTGAGATGCTCGTCATCCACGACACGGAAGACCGAGGATTGAATGGCGATGATCGTAGTTTGTGTCATCGCTAGAGATGAGCAAACGGACCGAGCATACGTCGTTTGTGGCAGCGTTGCCTGACGCGGATCGTGATCCACACAAATGCGGGAGCACGCCGGATGCCCCTGGAGGCATGCACTCGTCTTAAGTCCGCAAGAGAAATGTTCCAAGCGAGCGCGAAGAAGACCTGCTCGACAGTAGAAAAGGCGCCGCGTCTAAGGCGCGGCTTGAGACGCGCCAAGGTGCCCGATTCGAGATCCTCGGTGTCGACTCGGGATCTTTAGAGTTATCAAAACAGGGGATCAGTATGAACTCGCAAGAAGTCATCATCCACGTCCGCTTCGGTCCGAACGGGAGGGTGATCCAGATCAGTGAGCGTCCGGCGAAGCTCACGCCGAACCAATGGTTTGATGTCCTCAACGCTCGTGCCAGCTCCGCTTATCGGCCGCTCGCTCGTGGCCGCGGGATTTTTCGGCTGAGCCGGACTGCGATCGAAGCCTTCAAGCAGGAAACTGCGAGGCCGGGATGAGCGAACCGATCATCGGCGACCTGATGAGCGATCAGATCGAGGTTTTTGCCGTCTGTCCGGCCGATGCCATCGAGCGGAGTGGGGCCATGGGCTTTAGCCTGTCGCGGATCGATGATAGGGGCGAGAGCCGGCCGTTTCCAATTATTGTGGTGCGCACCTTCGCCAACGACTATTTTGGTTACGTCAACCGTTGTCCGCATGAGAGCGTCTGGCTCAACATCGGCTCCGGTGCATTTTTCTCGGCGGACCGCTCGTTTCTCAGATGCGGCCGGCACGGTGCAAGATTCGAGATCGACACTGGGATGTGCATCGACGGCCCCTGCGATGGACAATCGCTTGAGCCGGTAGCACTCGCCGTGATCGAAGGTGACGTCTGCCTGTGCGGCGTCAAGCTGCTGGAGGACGATGGGTTTGCCGACCTGTTCGCGGACGGCGACGAAACCATGGATATCACGATCCATCCGGACTAACGGGCCTATCGCTTTGTTGTGCTCAAGCTGCCTGAGGCGCTTTGCCGTCGGATGAGGCCGTCGTCCTGGTGAGCGTTGGCAGATGCGTGTCACGGCTGTTGACTTGTGAGACAAAAAGGGCACCCCGCGCGGACTGCGGCCTTGCACTTCGCGACCTCCGCCGCACCAAGAAGCTGCTCTTGCGCTAGCGCGCAAGTCGAGCCGGTAGGCAGGAACCCTTCGTACTGCCGACGATATGTTCGAGCGGGAAATGCCCCCGGCGGCTGGAAGTTCGCCGAGGGCATCGTCTGGGCTGGGGAAATGGAGGGACCCAGACTGACAGGACCGTTGGGGAGGGATGACGATCCTGTGTCAGAAGTGTTTGGCCGGCCGGCGTAGCTGACGTTATTGCCTGCTCTGCAACTGCAATGCCAAACCTCCGCTCGTGCGACGCCCTTAGCGAATGGCGCCACCATCGTCAGCTAGGGACCGGTCAAGAGTAGATGCATTAATGGGGCACGCGCTCGTTGTTCCGCATGCGCCGCTGCAAGCGCGTATTGACGTGTATTGTGCGAAACGTGGGCCAATCTGGGACCGCTGTGTTGCCGGTTTGCCGTTGCTGCCAATCGGGATTGGGGCCGGCTTGGCCTGCAGCCTCAAAGGTGGCTCGGCGATCATCCCTGCCTCGTTGGGCTCTCGCGACAGGCGCTATCTGTTGAGGCAAACGATAGATCGGCAGCGGCGGAACGCAGCGTCCAGCTTCAGGGCGAACAAGATGCTGTGGGCTCACGATGCGGCCGACCGATCACGCCATGGCAGAACAGAGCGCTCGATTCACCGCGCGATCGTCGAGAATAAAGGCTCCTCGATAGGCGGCACGAGGGTCATGAAGATCGCTGCTAATTCCAAGATATGACGGCACAAGAGCTGGACAAAATAGTCGAGATGCTCGGTTATTCTGCGTACGAACTGCAGAAGGTTGAAGCGGGAGGTCAAACGCTATGCGAGGTTTGTCGTGTTCGAAACAAAAGTAAACAACATTGTCGCAACCTCGGCAATAATTGTGAGTCGCGCCGGGCAAAGCAAGGGATCGTTGCAGAAACGAACATTACGCATCTGGTGTGTAACTTGCTTTTGAGAAGTTGGGTGGTGAGCAAGTGAGGCGGGAGTAGAAAGGTCGCGATGACGGAAGAAGAGGTTGGAATTGATCAAGGAGGCTGCTCCGGACACGAAGGTATCTATCGCTGATCTTCAGCTACGACAATCACGATGGCGCCCGCTCATTTCGCCTGCTTTCGCAAGCGCGAGTGGGAATCAGTAGCATCAATTGGTCGATGCGGCGTTCAACCGTAAGAGATTGTGGGGGCGATGTGCTGGCACCTTGTCCCTTTTCAGATGAAGCCCATTGATCACAGGATAGGCGCATGAACTCAGAAACCGAATTCGAGCTTCCTCAACTTTATAGGCATCATGTCTTTGCCTGCAACACGCAGCGTCCGCCAACTCATCCGCACGGCAGCTGTGGCGCCTCCGGCGCGCAAGCCCTTTGGGATCGAATGGGCAAGGCGATCGAAGCGCAAGGCCTCAACGATATTGGCTTCACGATGGCAGGCTGCCTTGGCTTTTGTAACTCTGGTCCCTTGATGGTCGTCTATCCCGATGGAGTATGGTATCGCGCGACCACGCCTGAGGACGTTGACGAAATCGTAAACTCCCACCTCAAGCAGGGCAAACGTGTCGACCGCCTTGTGATGGTGCTAAAGCGAAGCTAGAGGCTTCGCTTAACAGCCACGTGCCCGGGCTAGCAAGCATGGACGGCTTGTCAGTCCATGAGCTGGCCGCTCGGAGCTCGGATCGTCTGAGGTTGAGCGGGGGCCTTTCACGCTCCGGGTCTGCGAACAGCAGGTCATTGACGTGGGCGCGGCGTGCCGCCTTTTTTCTCCGGCCCAATCGGCAAATGGCGCCTTTTGCAACGCGCGATTAAACAAGCATATGAGCATATGCTGCGTCGATCTGTTTGTGTACCGTCACTCCATGCCGCGCGATCCGTAGCTCACAGCGAGAGCAATGCGGCGAATGGCTCCCGCGTCTCGTGAGATGACGCGTCCTTGACGCATCATCTCGCTCCCTGCTTGCACTGCGGTAAGGTTAGAGGACGCGCTCGATGAGCTCCTGTTCCGGCGTCAGAACTTGTAAGTGACGCCGCCGCTGACGAGCCATGGATCGATATTGGCGCGACCGGTGACCGCAATCGCATTGTTTACGGTCGCGGAGTACTCCGGCCGCAGCCACAGCTTCTTCACGTCAAAGTTGAGGCCCCAGTGTCGATCAAGCATGTAATCGAAGCCGAATTGGACCGCTGCGCCGAATTGGTTGCTGATGCGCAAATCCGTCACGACAAGACCGGCGAGCGACGTATTGGTTGCCGATTGGTTGAAGAATGCGGTGTAGTTGATGCCCGCACCGATATAGGGCTTGAGCGCGCCGAATTCGGTGAAGTGATATTGTAGGGTCAGTGTTGGCGGCAACAGCCAGGCTTTGCCGATATCGAGGCCAGTGAGCGCGCCATTGCCGGTGATGCGATGGCTGGTCACGCCGAGAATGAGTTCGGCGGCAACGTTTTTTGTGAAGAAATAGGTGATGTCGAGCTCGGGTACGGCTTGATCGCTGATCGAAAGCCCAGAAGTTGGTGAGGACAGCGAGGGCGCTCCGGCGACGCTGACCGAGCTGCCTGCGGTATCCGGCAAAACGCCAAGCGCGCGCAGGCGGATCATCCATGGATTGAAGGGTTCGATCGGAGGCGCTTTATAGTAAACCGGCGCCCGACCCAGATCCGCAGCCTGGACCGAGATGCTGGCCAACGAGGTCGCGAGCGCGAGGAGCGATGCCCTCGTCAGAACTGTCCTTGTTCTCATCGAATTCTCCATTCCAAAATCGGCGCGAAGAGCCGCGCGACATCTCTGTCACACATCGGGAATGGCGGAGGATTTGATACCGATCAAATTGGGAGCGGCCATAGCGCAATTGTGCCGCTAAGTTGCATAAGGATCACAGCCGCGAATCGTGGTGGTCTGTTCTGATCGTTACTCAATTGAAGAAAGCAGAATCTCTTCAAATAACCGCCTCTCGGCTTGGTGCTCTGATCCAATCGCGGAGGTCATGCGCGATAAAGGCGGCAACTGCGGCGGCCGCTCACACACAGCAAAGACGAGAAGCGCGGCATTCGAGCGCAATAGAGGCGATGCTCCTTACGGAGCAGCCACTCGTGCGGGCCATCTCAGCGAAGGTTCCCTCGGTTACTACCCGTGAAGGAAGCCGGAAGTGGGAAACGTCATCTCTGCCTCGCTTGATAGACTGGGGGTACCCTCCGCCCTTTCACGTCTGCGGACAACGCGTACGGTTTGCTTCGTGCAAGCATCCCTCGAGATCATCTTGCGTGTTGCCGCCAAGCAGGGACAGCACGGGCTCATGATCGAATCCGGCACATCGTGCCCCGTCTACGTCGATCAGCGGTCGTCGTATCAGGAGCGGATCGACCATCATCAATGCGAGCGCGCTTGCGGCGTCGATAGTATCGGGATTGACTTCGCCTGACCTGATACGGGGCGCGGCTCGGTTGAACCAGGATTCGACGGGCTTAGTGCGGAAGAAGCTGCGCAATTCCTCCGCATCCCATGGCTCCTTCAAGATGTCTTCGGCGATCACGTCGTGGCCGGCGGACTTCAGCGCTTGAATCTGACGCGCATTAGTGGCGCAGCCGGGCTTCTGATAAAAGATGATTGTCGCCACGACATACCTATGTAGGCGCGCTGATCTGAATGATTGGCACGGCGCTGCTGCTTCCAGGAGCCGATTCGAATTTATTGCAGATCATCTCCAATGTCAGCGCAACAAGCCCCGTACCGTATGTGCAACACTGGCCGCTGTTCCGCCAGGTTTCGAGCCCGACCGGCATATTCACTCTCCCCAAATCGCCTGACTGCGAGAAGAGCAGCAAGTTCCGTTCCACACCTGAGGCATCGGAACAGGTCCCGTCAGATCGGCTTTTCGCGTTGATGGTTGTGGTCGTTGTTCGTTTTCTGACAGCCGCGCAGATCCTGTCAGATCCAAAACAGCCAGGATCACTCACCGGCTGGCTGGTTTCTAGAAACGTAATCAGAAGCTTAAGGAGCGCGGTCACAGCGTTGGCACGGCGGTTGCTAATAAGCGACAGCAACACTGAGTGAGGGCTGAGTGCACGCCGACGCGTAAGACGAGCGATGCGCTCCTTCCCTTGAACCCGTGTGCCCCGTTTCTGAGAGGGAAACAAGCTCGCGCGCAAGAAGCGCGCAAACTTTTGGCAAATCGGTTGATGGAGAGCAACATGTCTTCACTGAGACAAATCGCGTTCTACGGGAAGGGCGGCATCGGCAAGTCGACCACTTCGCAGAACACGCTGGCGGCGCTGGCCGAGATGGGACAGAAAATTCTGATTGTAGGGTGCGACCCGAAAGCGGACTCGACCCGCTTGATTCTGCACGCCAAGGCGCAAGATACGATTTTGAGCCTTGCAGCGAGCGCCGGCAGCGTTGAGGACCTCGAGCTCGAGGACGTAATGAAGGTCGGCTACAAGGACATTCGCTGCGTGGAGTCCGGTGGTCCTGAGCCGGGTGTCGGCTGCGCCGGCCGCGGCGTCATCACCTCGATCAATTTCCTGGAGGAGAACGGCGCCTACGAGAACATTGACTATGTCTCATACGACGTGCTCGGCGACGTCGTTTGCGGTGGCTTTGCGATGCCAATCCGCGAGAACAAGGCGCAGGAAATCTATATCGTGATGTCCGGTGAAATGATGGCGATGTATGCCGCGAACAACATTTCCAAGGGCATCCTGAAATACGCGAACTCTGGCGGCGTGCGGCTAGGCGGTCTGATCTGCAACGAGCGGCAGACCGACAAGGAGCTGGAACTGGCGGAAGCGTTGGCCAAGAAGCTAGGCACTCAGCTGATCTACTTCGTGCCGCGCGACAACGTGGTGCAGCATGCCGAGTTACGCCGCATGACGGTGCTCGAATATGCACCCGATTCCAAGCAGGCCGATCACTATCGCAATCTTGCGACCAAGGTTCACAACAATGGCGGCAAAGGCATCATCCCGACCCCGATCTCCATGGACGAGCTCGAGGACATGCTGATGGAGCATGGCATTATGAAGCCCGTGGACGAATCCATCATCGGCAAGACCGCCGCCGAACTCGCGGCCTCGTAAAGGTCGCGAGTCGCGGCCTTGTGAAGGCGCGCGACGGATGCCGGTCTCCCTCACCGCCCATCCCGGGAGGCCGGCATTTGATGATCGACCCTGACCAAAGGCAGGATGCGGCGGGGGCAAACCTGACTATTGTGAAACCCGCAAAATTATGTCCGAAGCGAACTTCCTTCCCCTGATGGCTGCTTGTGCCGTTGATGCCAACAGCCAGATGCACAGGGGAATTGCAACCTACCGCCTGCTCACCGGTGTGCCTCCTGCAGATGCCGTTATTGCCATTGACAGCGATCTCGATCGCCACGTCCTGGCGTCTATCCTGGCGGCTGCCACAATGGATGGTGGCTCCCTTCCCGAGAAGGCCGGCCTGTCCGGCCTTGAACTGGCGGCCTTGCTGGAGCAGTACTTTCCCCCGCTTGAGATCAAGCTCCCGGAGCAGCTCTCGGCTTTCAAGTGCGAAGAGGACGACGAGATCGCAATGCTGCGCGATCTCTTGCTCAAGCACAGCTCGACGGAAGGGGATATCGGCCGCTGGCTGGCCGCGATGATCGCGCGCCGTGCCATTGAGCCAGACCACCTGTGGGAAGCTCTCGGCTTGCGCAATCGTGTCGAACTCTCTCGGCTGCTGAGCCGCCATTTCGCGCCGCTCGCCGCGCGCAATGTCAACAATATGCGCTGGAAGCGCTTCTTCTACCGCATGCTTTGCGAGAATGAAGGCCTCGTGATGTGCACAACACCCGTGTGCAATCAATGTGACGACTTCAACCTCTGCTTCGGCGAAGAAAGTGGTGAGAGCCGGATGGCCGAGCGCCGGCGCGATTTTCTGTTGCAGCCAGCTCGGCCGGTCGTTGCCGGCGACGGGCCATCTGAGCTGCCACAAGCGTCCGCTATCGACCAGTCATCCGAGAAAGCCTCGCCGGATTTGGTAAGCCGCGCGGGAGGTTGAGGACGCGGCTGACGCCGTTTCGATGCGAACGAGTGACCATGTGTCCAAGGTGGCGGCGGGCCCCAAGTGCTCCGCGACAATTCTCACATCCTGGCGCGCCGCAATGCATTAACGTTCGAACTCGGCGTAGCAGTAGGCAAGGCGTGCGCTTCATGAGCCTGTCGCATTTGCGACAATCCATTTGCTGAAGAAGGTCGAGGACAGAAGCGTTAGTTTCGTCAATGGGTTGCCTGGGGCGACGGGCTGGCATGCTGGTTGCTGAAGCTTAGGTAGGTCAATGAGGAGCTCTCGCGTGATTGCCACCAGCACCGTCGCCAAATCGTCTTGGTCCGACCAAGTGCGCGCCGAGCCCGCCATGCTCAACGACACGACCTTACGCGACGGCGAGCAGGCACCTGGCGTTGCGTTCACCACAGAGGAAAAGCTGGCGATCGCGCGGGCGCCGGCGCGGGCCGGTGTCACGGAGATCGAGGCAGTCAGCAGGCGCCACCCCATCTCATTGACCGTCCAGAGCTAATCCGAAGGAGAATTTTCGATGATCCACTCATCCGCGGCATCCGGTATCCTGGATCGGCTCAGCAAGGCCTCGTCGGCAGAGGATTTTTTCTCGCTGCTTGGCGTCGATTACGACCCTAAAATCGTGAATGTCGCGCGCCTTCACATCTTAAAGCGCATGGGACAATATTTTGCCAAAGAGCAATTTACTGGTGCCGCAGAGCCGGAAATCAGAGCTCGGTGCAAGGCGATGCTGGAGCAGGCCTATGCCGATTTCGTGTCATCGACACCGATCGACCAGCGAGTGTTCAAGGTTTTGAAGGATGCCGTCGCAGACCCTAAGAAGGCCGCGGCCTTTGTCGCGTTGAGCGAGCTGAAGTGATCTCGCGCTCCACTGCAAGCAAGGTTTGCGCCCGACGGGCGCCGTGGCAACCCGATGTGGGGCCTTCGTCTTCATCCGGGTCAACTCTCTGCAGCCATGACCCGAGCGGCGCCTGTCGTATTCCCGACCCATGTCTGGACTGGTCGTGTCCACGGTATCAGCGGCCATTCAAAGTGTCTGCCAAACCAATATTTTCGACTGACATTCAATGGTTTTTGCAACTGGTACGACACTTGCTGTTGTCCTGCCGATCCGATCATCGATGCCGACAGACGGTAGTCGTCCGAGATGAGATTGAAGGAAGACCCATGATGCTGCTTTTACTGCCTGCCGAGCGCTGCGCCATCATCTCGTGGCCCACGATCGCGCCAGGTACGTTCGAAACGGTCTTCGCGATCGAAGTTCCGTATCGACGGTGAGATGGTGGTCAATGGATAAGTTGCCTCTTCGCGCTACACCTGGAGAGGGTATGCCCAGCATCCTCCGCATCAAAGCGGCCCCCGATTCCGCTCAGATTCGTATCCATCTCATGGCGGATAGCAACATGCGTCAGGAAGAGGGCCAGCGTCGGCCCACACGGGTTTTCGGTGCTGGAGGCTCGGCATGGGTTGCGTGACAGGTGCGTTGCCGGGTTCGCGCTCGTCGTCACCGTCAATGTGGAGCCGCTGGGCCGAACGTGAGGCGCAGGTATTGCGCAGCGAACGGACTCGCCAACTCAGGCATGGAAGCGACCGGTCAGAATCACCGCGGCGCCCTGGCCGCCGCGGTGGCGCTCGTCGGACATGGCGAAGCGTCCAGTGTGGAAGACCTCTCCAAATCCGGCCGGACCGGTACGTCTATCGCGACGACGCGTCTTGTTGTGCGGCCGGTCGGACGAAGCAGACGGGGCAGCGCAGCCGGCCCCTTGCTGACCGAAAGTGATCTTCAGTTAACGAAGCTAAAAAGCAAACCTGTGGCGCGGGCGTGCCTATCTTTGAGGGGAATTTAGAGTATGAGCAATGTCACGAGAACGGCCATGCCGGCGGCGGCCGGCCGCGCAGCAGCCAAAAAAGAACTGCCGGAGCACTTTAAGGCGTACAAGCACGTCTGGGTCTTCGTCGAGCTGGAGCGCGGCCAGGTGCATCCGGTTTCGTGGGAGCTCATGGGTGCGGGGCGCAGGCTTGCCGACAGGCTAAAGGTGAATCTTGCCGCTGTCGTTATCGGTCCGGAGGGGCAGCACACACGTAACGCCGCGCTTGACGCCTTTTGCTATGGCGCGGATCTGGCCTATCTCGTGAGCGACAATGTTTTGTCGGATTACCGCAACGAATCCTATACCAAAGCGCTAACCGAACTCGTCAACACCTACAAGCCCGAGATCCTGCTGTTGGGGGCGACGACGCTCGGTCGCGATCTCGCAGGTTCCGTGGCGACGACTCTGTCGACGGGGCTCACTGCCGACTGCACCGCGCTGGACGTCGACGCCGATGGTTCGCTTGCGGCGACGCGTCCGACCTTTGGCGGCTCGCTGCTCTGCACGATCTATACCTTGAATTATCGTCCGCAGATGGCAACCGTCCGCCCGCGGGTCATGCCGATGCCTGAGCGCGTTGTACGCGATGCCGCTCGTATCATCGTCCATCCGCTCGGCCTTCTCGAAGATGATATTGTCACAAAAGTATTGTCGTTCCTACCCGACCGCGATGCAGAAACCTCCAATCTGGCCTATGCCGATGTCGTGGTTGCGGGCGGCCTGGGACTGGGATCGCCTGAAAACTTTCGGTTGGTGCGCGAGCTCGCTACTCTGCTTGGCGCTGAATATGGCTGCTCGCGTCCTCTGGTGCAAAAAGGGTGGGTTACGTCTGACCGGCAAATCGGCCAGACGGGCAAAACCATCCGGCCAAAGCTCTATATTGCCGCCGGCATTTCCGGCGCGATCCAGCACCGGGTTGGCGTGGAGGGCGCGGATCTGATCGTCGCCGTCAATACTGACAAGAACGCTCCGATCTTCGACTTTGCCCATCTCGCGATCGTCAGTGACGCCATCCAATTGCTACCGGCGCTGACGGGCGCATTTCGCGCCCGGCTTTTGCCGAATTCGCGCGCCCGGATCGCGGTCTAGAGGAGTTGATGATGATTGAAGAGAGATTCGATGCGATCGTGGTCGGAGCCGGTATGGCCGGCAACGCGGCGGCATTGACCATGGCCAAACGCGGCATGAAGGTGCTGCAGCTCGAGCGAGGCGAATATCCTGGATCGAAGAATGTGCAGGGCGCCATCCTCTATGCCGACATGATGGAAAAGCTGGTCCCCGAGTTTCGAGACGAGGCGCCGCTCGAGCGTCACCTGATCGAGCAGCGGTTCTGGATAATGGACGATCGCTCCCATGTCGGCATGCATTACCGCTCGGACGACTTCAACGAGGAACGGCCGAACCGCTACACGATTATACGCGCGCAGTTTGACAAATGGTTCTCTTCCAAGGTGCGGGAGGCTGGCGCGACCGTGCTGTGCGAGACGACTGTCACCGAGCTCGCACGTGATGAGCGTGAAAGGATCGTCGGTGTTCGAACAGATCGCCGAGACGGCGAAATACATGCCGACGTCGTCGTGCTGGCCGAAGGGGTCAATGGCCTGCTCGGGACGCGCGCGGGCCTGCGCGCGCGGCCGACACCTGATAACGTTGCGCTCGCGGTGAAGGAGATGCACTTCTTGCCTCGCGAAACTATCGAGGCGCGCTTCAATCTCAAGGGCGATGAAGGCGTCGTGATCGAGGCGGCCGGTACCATTTCCCGCGGCATGACCGGAATGGGTTTCATCTATGCCAACAAAGAGTGCATTTCGCTCGGCATCGGTTGTCTCGTCGCCGATTTCCAGCGCACGGGCCAAACGCCCTACGGCCTGCTCGATCAATTTAAGAGACATCCCTCTGTGGTGCCCCTGATAGCAGGGTCCGAAGTCAAGGAATATTCGGCGCATCTCATTCCTGAAGGCGGTTACAAGTCGATCCCGCAGCTTTATGGGGAAGGCTGGGTCGTAGTGGGCGATGCGGCCCAACTCAACAATGCCATTCATCGTGAGGGCTCCAATCTCGCGATGACTTCCGGCCGCATCGCTGCCGAAGCGATAACTCTGGTGAAATCGCGCGGCGAGCCGATGAGTGCAACAAATCTGTCGATCTACAAGAAGATGCTGGACGATTCCTTCGTCATCAAAGATCTGAAGAAGTACAAGGATTTGCCGCCCCTGATGCATACCCACTCAAAAAACTTCTTTCTCACCTATCCGCAGCTCATCTCTAAGGCGATGCAAAGCTTTGTGCGCATCGATGGTACGCCCAAGGCTGAGAAGGAGAAGGCGACCCTGAAATCCTTTGTCAAGGCGCGGTCATGGACAGGTCTGTTAGGCGATGCTTGTCGTTTTGCCCGGGCCTGGCGTTGACCGCAACAGTGTGAAGTCCAACAATGGAAAGCGAAAGCATGAATGTCGAACCGCCGGTGCGCGTCGAAGACAAGCTGTATTACAACCGCTATGTTGTCGACGTCGGTCAGCCTCACGTCAAGGTCCGTGCGCACACGACGCCGTCGCCGCAGCTACTTGCACTTTTGAAAGCCTGCCCCGCGCGATGCTACGAGCTGAACGACGACGGCCAGGTCGAGATAACAGTTGACGGCTGCATCGAGTGCGGTACCTGCCGTGTGATCGCCGAGCCCAGCGGCGACATCCAATGGAGCCATCCACGCGGCGGATATGGAGTGCTGTTCAAGTTTGGGTGAAGGTGGAACGAACGGCCGTGGTGCGACCGATCTTAGGCGACGGATCTTACTTGTCTGTGGCGCATTCCGCGTCGCTTGCTCGGCGCCTGGAATTCGAGCAAAGCACTCTTCATGGGGACGCCGCGCAAGGTATGACTTGCGGATATCACGCTCGTTCGGGAGCCGCAAAGGACTGGTGGTGGCGCCACTGAGTGGCGCCACAACGCCGTTGATCGCATGGCAGAGGAAGGATCAGCCCCTCGCCTGAGAGGGGTTGAGCCCAGCAGCCTCGATTGCGATCGCCACTGATTCCATGATCGCGGCAAAGCGCACGGCGGTCTGGATCGCTTCGGAACTGACGCCCGCCGCTCGCAGCGTCTTCTCGTGGGCATCAATGCAGGCGCCGCAGCCGTTTATGGCGGAGACCGCAAGCGACCACAGCTCGAAATCGGACTTGTCCACGCCGGTATTGGCGATCACGTTCATACGCAGCCGTGGCGGCATCGTCTTATATTCCGGATTGGAAACGAGGTGAGCGAAGCGGTAGTAGACGTTGTTCATTGCCATCACGGAGGCTGCGGCCTTCGCTGCGGAGATCGCCGCAGATGTCATCACGGCGGACGCAGCCGATTCCATCGCGGCCATCAGGGCCGCATTGCGGGTGGCGATCGCGCTCGCCAGCAGCACCCCGTATTTTCGTTGCGGCGAGAGCGTCTCATCGGCCACCAAGGAGGTCAAGTTAAGCCTGACATCCTTCGCGAAATCGGGAATCCTGTCGCTCAGTTGTTCGATCGACGACATAGTGCCTCAAGCAACCTTCAGGGTTTCGCCGCCGATTTCGCGGTTGCAGGGACAGAGCTCGTCGGTTTGCAGCGCGTCCAGAACGCGCAGCGTGTCCTTGGGACTGCGCCCGACACTGAGATTGGTCGCATAGACGTGCTGGATCGTGTTTTCGGGGTCAACAATAAAGGTGTAACGATAGGCAACCCCTTCGGGTGAACGCACGCCAAGGCCGTCGACGAGCGTTCCCTTTGTGTCGGCAAACTGCCAGATTGGTAGATTGTGCAGGTCGACGTGTGAGCGCCGCCAGGCGAGCTTGCAGAACTCATTGTCAGTTGAACCACCCAGGACAACCGCGTCGCGGTCGGCGAATTCCTTGGACAGCCGGGCAAACTCAGCGATCTCTGTCGGGCAGACAAAGGTAAAATCCTTGGGATAGAAGAAGATGATCTTCCACTTCTCTGGAAAGCTCGTTTCGGTTAGCGTCTCGAACGCGCTCTGTCCTTCTTCTTCCTGCGCTTGAAAGCCGGGCTTCACGCCTGTGATTTCGAACGCCGGCAACTGACTTCCAATTCCGAGCATGCTGTCCTCGCAAATTTGCTTTTTGTAGATCGTGACCTCACTGGTGAAGCAAACTATATGCCACCCGTTCGCAGGATTGGAATTGTCGCAACAAGGCAGCCAAGGTGATTTGGGTGCAGGCAATGCTCGCACACTCGGAGCCTCGATTAGCATTTGGCGAATTTGCTGATCACGAAGAGATCGATGGCGCGAAGTGCCCGGGAAACGACAGCTGCGGCCTCGGCAAGCCCATTTGTATCGAGATTAGCAGGACATAGCTCCGCTGCCGAGTAGCTGGGAAATCGAGATCTCTTGTCCCGTCGCAACGTCGATTCCGAGCATGACCTGCGTGCGAGTTGATCGGGTGTCGCTGCACGATGCCGCCGATGCGTACGCCTTGCTGCGCGATATCCTCAGCGAAATCGGCCAGTAGCCTATCGACATCAGTGTTTTGGACGGTAGAGAACTGCCCCCACGCTATTCGGATCTATCTCATCCAGATTATCGATCACAGCCGGGATCCTGTTGATGTGTTTCTCGTCTCGGGGCATAGCTGTCGAACGTTCTCATGCAGATGTGGCAGGCGTTGCAAGCAACCGCTCGGCAGCCCGAGCGGAACGGCGCGCGCGACCTCCGCGAATACGTCCGCTCCATTGCTGAGCCGTAGCGCATCAAAGGAGCGGCGCGTGATGCGCGCCAAAAGTGGCACGCCAGAACGGCCAGTTTCAAGAGTCAGAACCAAAGTGACCTCAGCCTCGTCGTACGGCAGAGAGGCTTTGATGCGTGCCGGAAATACATTGAGGATAGAGCTTGCCCGCGGGGGCTCGCGCGCAATGCTGACGTCGGCGGCTGCGATGCGCAGCCGCAGCCGTGCGCCCGGTCTAAGCGGCACTCCGGGTATCAGAAGGCGCGCAGCCTTGAGGCGGAGCTTGATCAGCCCATAGCGTCCGTCATAGCCGCCGACCACGGTATCAAGACAGACTGCCGATTCGCCGCGCCTGGCAAGCGCGGGATCGCTCTGAACGACATTGAGCGGCCCGGCCGCAGTCACGACGCCATCTTTCATTATGACGAGATGATCGGCAAAACGCTCGATATCAGCGATGTCATGGCTGATGTAGATCATCGGCAATGGGAGCTTTTCCCGCATGCGCTCGAGAAATGGTAGGATCTCGCATTTGGCGGAGCGGTCGAGCAGCATGAGCGGATCGTCCAGCAAAAGTAGCCGAGGCTGGCCTAATAGCGCGCTGCCAAGGGCAAGTCGCTGTCGCTCGGCCCCGGAAAGATGTGATAGCGAACGCTCGAGCAGTGGCGCCAAGGCAAGCAATTCGACCACACCATCAAAATCGATCAGTGTCGGATCCGATTTTGACGCGTTGTATAAGAGGGTGCGCCGTACAGACAAATGAGAAGGAAGAATTGGTAGCTGGAATACATATGCGACGGGACGCAGAAGATGCGGTCGAAACGTCGTCTCATCCTGCCAAATCTCTCCATCGATCGCACAGAATCCGTTCGGCAGACGCTCCACGCCGGCGATGCAGCGCGCGAGTGTGGTCTTGCCGCACCCGGGCGGACCAAAAATCGCTGTGACGCCTTTGGCCGGTAGGCTGAATTGCACATCTAGCGGAATGCTTGCGAGGGAGCCGTTGAAGGCAACCTCAATATAGCCCTTTTTGGCTTCTCTCATGAATGCGCCTGTGCTGTATCTTCCCATCCAAGTCACGTGCACAATCGCTGCAATGGAGATGATGGCCAAGCTTCCGACAATCCAGTCTGTTCCGCTCCAGGATGGCGTCTCTGCTCGCGTGAGGGCATAAGGTACGACGGCGGACTGCAGATCGGTGTTAAGACCGGAGGCTTCTTGAGCATCTCCGCGTCGCGAGGATCGTGGTAATCGGACGCTGTCCGATACGGTTGCCAATGAGAGGCAAAGCGCCTTTCCAGCAGCGCGAGGTTCTCACCCTGCTTCGCCGGGCCGAGGACTTCTGCTGAATGTCCAAATGGCGCGGCTTGAGAGATTTGGCGGTATAGATGTCGGCGTACGCCAGAGCTGAATACTGGCTCGGGGCTGGAAATCCGCATCAAGGATCCCACAGCTTCGGGAGCCGATTTGAAGTTTGCGCCGATCGCCATAATCATGGCGTCTGCATTCTCAGATGTGAGCAGCATCAAAGCCAGATCGATCAGGATGAATCGGATAAGCCTCATTGGAACTCCGGCTCCGCCGCAACCGCTTCCTTGGCGGCAACTTGCTGATCCTTACCCAGCAATCCGCGTGCCGTTTCAAGGAGTATCTGGCGGCTAGTGGCAAGGAGGCTTTGTATTGGTCTCCACCCGGCGTCTTAAATCGCCGCATCCTATTGTAGGGCTTTGGACGCTCGCGTCACCAACCGCACATGCAGGAGCTACGAGATGGCAGCCGAGGATGATACATCGCCTCTCGGACAGGATTACTTCCCGTTCGGCGCAGCCAAAAGCCTGCTTCCGAGGGAGGACAAGAGTCGTTTTGTCGTCACCAAGGATCTCGGCGATGAGTTTGTTTTCCGCCGGGCGCCGTTGCGCAACGTCGCATTGTGCCCCCTACTTCCATTCTGGTCAGGTTTGGAGTCTTAGGCAAGTGGTTGGCGTTGACATGGACTTGTGCATCATTGACGAGTGTTACGGCCCCACATTCGCCAAAGCATCATCTCCAATGCGTCTAAGGCTCGATGGCTTTGGCGAAATGTTCAAACGTAACTGGTGCCGCATCGTTGGGAAAAGCCTTTACTGAACATAACGACATAATCGGTCATTGACTTCAAACTGCTGAGCACGTGATCGAGCGTCGCATTTATTTCGACGCTGGCCTGGACAAGGGCGTGCGGCCTGCGCCTTAAGATCCGCCGCGCGCCCATTCCAGAACTGGGCCACGTGAAGACCGCGTTATAGACCGTTGGCGCACGACGTGAACCCAGCTGCCAGCGATGACCAATCGACGTCGGGCCGGCATCGACCCCGGCGAGCTGCGTCGCCGCAGCTTCTCGCTAATCCTCTCGATGCGTGCCCGTTGCGCCTTCACCCCCAACACTAGGCTGAGCGTCATCAACCAACATCGAGGACATTCGTCCCCGGGACAGCCGGTCCGACGCGCAGTTGTCGGGAGTTCGTCCTACTGCCGCCAATGTGGGTATGCACAGAACTTATTCACGCACTTCCCGGACGCTCAAAGTGCTTGAATCGACCGTAACGTCAGGTTGTAGGCGTTGCGAAGCAGAACGCCATATTGGGAGCCAACATCGCCACACAAGCGGTAAGCGGCCGATCTCTGTTGGATCTCGGTCTTCGCAATGTGTGTTGCGCGTGGCGGGACGATGATTCAGAGCGCCTTGCGTCGGCCCCGCAACAGCGAGACAGTGGCTGCCGAGGCGGCCCAATCCGGTAAACAGATCACGCTGGCGAGGCAAAGAAAAGTAGTGAAGGATATGCGGCTTAAGAGAGGTTTGGTGAATCAAGAACGACGAATGGGCTGGACTTGCAATGCGTATCGCTGTGCAGCCGCCCTCACTGCGATCGCGATCGCAGCGACGTGTTGCACAGGACACGCTCGCGCGCGAGATCGGCGGGCCGAGGAAGTCTTGACGTCGTGCAGACCAGACGTGATCCGCTTTTGTGACCGCTTTACAGGGCGTAGCGATGTGGAAGTGGCCATGTTTTGTCTTAGGGACAATTTCAAAAACTTGCGCGGCCAATGCCGACGCATGATGCCAACCGCGGCGGAGAGAAACGGCGGAACGAGACGACGTCTCAACAGGCTTCCGGTCGTCCTTCATAGAGAGTGAGGCGTTCGGGCGGCAGTTGCAGAACTCGGACGACAGTGAGGTGCTCAGACAGACGGGCGCCAGGGTTTGGTCAGCTTGGTGGCCGAAAGTCGATCGGGCTGGAAGCATCAGCGTGCCGAGCCGCAGTTATTGAGCTAGGAGACCTCTTTTGTTACCCGCCGATCGACTTCCCGAAGGAACCGCTTGATGCCGTTGCGGCGCTCTCGATGGGGGCTTCAGGGGAGTCGCTTCGCCCGATCGTCGCGCTCTTGGCCGAATGCACTTTAGAGCTCAAGGTCAAAGGAAACGCCGTCGACAAGAGCCGTTCAAAGGCAGAAAGCTGTTCAAGCAGACGCCTCTCAACGGCCTTGCGCTCCGCGCCAGGTAGGCCAGTTTTAAGTAATCGACGGCAGCGCCAGATTTCGTTCCGCAGCCATCTGATCTCACTTAATTTATCATCAATCGAAGTCATCATAGATGTAGTTCACTTCGTCCCTGGAGTATCAAGCATGGCGATCGTCATCGAGCGTCCATTCCTTGGCTCCGCATTCCTGCCTGAATAGTCGATCCGAGGACTTCGACTTCCCGACCGTTCTTCCCCGGAGGCGGCGAGCAGTTCGATGTATGCAACTCCTATCAATTAATATCACCCGACACCGCGCGTGTGACGAGAAATCGCGGCAGATCCTCGCGTTTTCACGGCGCCGCGATCGTGTGCCTTGCACAATTCCAGCGCTGCACAGGATTTGATTGGTGCGCGAACACCGGAGAGCAGTTAAATCCATGTCCGACACGCAGACGGCTCAAGCAGGAGCTGGCAATGCACAACGCATCCCCCCCATGGTTGATGGCAGCGGAATATGCAAGCCGTTTGACGGCTTTGTTGCCTGTTCAGGCGCTGGGCGCGACCTGACTTAGGCCAGCAGCTCGCGACTCCGAGCATAGGGATGTCGACCTCTAGCGGCCCAAGCGGCGTAAAGCGATGGCGGCTTCATTGCGATCTCTCATGGTGGTCGGTCCCGCGCTGCTACGAGCATTCGCAATCGCTTACCCGATAAATAATCTATGGGCGAGGTGGGCCTCATCAACAACATGGGAAAACCATGAGGACGAGTGTTGAGGAAGGCGAGCCAGCCTGACTGCGATCCACGGCATCGGCCAGCTAATCAAAGAAGCGCACGCGCCGGGGTTGGATGTTGGTCATCCGAGGCAAAATGTCGGCTGGACGGAGTGTCGAGCCAAATGAGCGTTACACAGACAATCATTGCCATCGACATCCGCTGTGCACGCCTCAGAAGACCGATTTAATAGCTTGAATCTCACGCTGCGACAGGTTGTAGGTTTGCTGATGCGTAAAAGATAAAGGCCCGCTTGGCAGGCGTTGATGTGCATCGCAAATGGAGATCGAGGGGACGGCCTGCTGATCGCCGGTTTTCTCGCTTGCGGGCGATGGCCAGGAAAGCCATTTCCATGGTCGGCACGGGCGCCGGGCCAGCCATTGTCAAGTACACTGACCGGTTGGAGTCGCGAGATGGGATGGATGATGGAATGATGCAGGCAGCAGAATATCGCTGACCCCAGCCGTGGCCGCGCTTTTTGCGGTCTAGGGAAAGCGCGCTGGGTGAACAGCCCGCGCTCGCAAGCAAAATAGTCCAGCAGACGGCCATATCTAGCCAGAGGCGATGAGCGGCAGCACTGATGACGGCACAGAGCGCTGCGGTGAAAGCTCGGAAGGTCTTATGTCCTTTCAGACCAGCCTCAGGAGGGCGCTAGGCGAAATCGATTGCGCCAGCGACATCGTTGAATTCTCAACAGTGGTGGTCACGCGCGACAAGCAACTGCGCAACGTGGACCATTCGTTGTTCCAGGAGAAGGCGGTGGTTGAGTTTCAATTTAGATTTCTGCCGAGTTTCGAGGAAAGCATCCGCGCCGGAAGATCGTGGGGCTACGCCACGACATGCAACGCGTTGAGCCGAAAGGCCGGAGGCCAGACCGGCCAGGACGGTTGCGAGGGAATAGCCTCTCGAGTGTCGCAGCTGGACGACGTTCTGATTGGGACGGTCGGAGTTAGGGCCTTTTCCCTATTTGCAGCATCATTCGGTCGGCACTTCAAAAGAGCGGAATGCCGCTGTGGAGGTATCAGAATCGTGCAACTCACGCAATCTGAAGCCGTGAGCCTGTGCTGAGGACAAGCGGTCCGAGCAGTGAGGTAAACGACCAACTAGAATCTCTCAATAGAAGAGTTCAACGGACATGAAACTGCGATGTCGAAGACGACCATCCTTCACAGCGACACTCTAAGCGATGTGGTCGTCAAAGATTACAGAACTGAACAAAAAATCAGAAGGACTAGGTCTTGAGCCAGGCGGAGAATGACGTCGTCGAGCACATGCTCTCGTCATTGACGAGCAGCATGTTGCAGAATCGTATCGCGCCCTCCGACGAGCAGGTGATGCATCATTTTGGGTTAGCCTGCGAGAGAGTGGGGCTGATCGCGACGGAGGAGATGGCAATACGGATACTGAAACGCGTTTCACGCGAGATCAACAAGGCGCAGTCGATGCTCGAGTTCATTGGTCGCGGCGCGGCTCGACTACACTGAGCTCGACATAGAAACTCTGTCGCACCAGTGCAGATGTGGCTGTCCGATCATTCAGTCGAACGCGTACGGTCAGGAGCCTCCTCATGGGCGCTCGCCCGTCGAGATTGGCGACGGTAAGCCGAGGGGGAGGGCCGGTTCACGTGACCGATGTCAAAATGGCTGGGAACTCGTCATCGGAGAAATTTAGCGAGCCCGTGTTGTCAACATCGGGTGCGCGCCGCGTCTCGTAGCCAAGGGCGAGCGGCGCTAGGCGCGATGGCTGCAAGCTTTTAAGCTCAGCTATTACATAAGCGTTTGAACGCAGGGAGAAGTGGGGCCGCCTCGCCGCAAGCGACAGCAAAGTTGCCGGCGTAAGCGCGCGCCGCTGCCGGCGTGCCGGCACCAGTCGGTCCAGCTCGAAGTGATTCGTCTGCGGAGCGCTGTTTAAGGTTCATTTTTGATGGGGCCATCCGTCATTTCGTCGCTCTGCGGTCCCGTCAGCTTATCGACAGCTAGCTCCCGTATCATGAACGTCGCTTCTGGCTTGCAGGCTCGGCTCAATGGGGCAGATCTGGCAGGCGAGACCGGGATGGACTCCAATATCAATCGATCCACGAGAGATCCTTGTCTGCGCCCATTCTGGCCGGGGTGCGCCGCCTGAATGTCGATGACAATCAGCTCAACGGCCTGCCCGAGACCCTTCCGGCCAGCCTCCGGCGGCTCCACGGAGCAATAATCGGCTGACCAGCCTACCCGAGCTTCCACCTGGCCTGCGGCGGCTCTATGCCATGAGCAATGGGCTGACGAGCCTGCCCGCAGAGCTGCCGCCGGGATTGCGGCGGCTGAATGTCGACAGCAATCAGCTGGCCAGCCTGCCCGAACGCGTTCCAGCAACGCTTCAGGAGCTGGACGCCAGGGGGTAACCGCCTGACCCACCTGCCCGGGCTTCCAGCCGGGCTCCAGCGTCTGAACGTCGAGTACAATCAGCTGACCGACCTGCCCGAGCCTCTTCCGGCCGAGCTCGAATGGCTCAGCGCCAGCCACAACCTGCTGACCAGCCTGCCTGAGACGGTCCCGCCCCAGCTGCTATGGCTCGGCATCAGCAACAATCAGCTGACCAGCGTGCCCGAGACCCGCTGACGCAGCTAAGCCGTGACTCGAGCGTTGATCTGGAGAATAATCCGCTGGCCGATTGGGTGCAGGCCGGCCTGGCAACAGCGATGCATGCCGGACACTATGCCGGCCCTCAGATTTTCTTCTCGACCGCGGATGGAGCGGTGGAAGTGCAGCCGCGGTCCCTGCAAGACGTTGCCGCGGACTGGCTCGAGGGCGGGCCCACGGCAATGGCCACTTGGCAGCACTTCGCCCATGAAGAGGGGGCCGCGGACTATGCACGCTTCCTCGTCAGGCTCTGGGGCACCGTGAATTACGGTAACGAGGCGTTCCGCCAGGCGGTCGCCGAAGACTTGCGGCAGGCAGCCGTCAGGCCGCGTTTGCGCGAGCAGTATTTCGAGTTGGCTTCGGGAGCGAACGCGACCTGCGAAGATCGCATTACTTTGGCCTGGAACGGCATGCAGACTGCACGCCTGAACGCTGATGTCGAGAACGGCGTCTGTGACGCGCGACTGGGCGAACTGCTCCAGCACGGCCGCGTCATGTTTCGCTTGGAAGCGTTGGACGGAATCGCGCGCGAGAGGGTCAACTCGCTTCGTCGTGCCGAACCCGACGCGGACGTCGATGAGATCGAGATCTACCTTGCCTACCAGACCCAGCTGCGGGACGCGCTGGAGCTGCGGCACATCGCTCCCGACATGCGCTTCATGAACGTCTCTCACGTGACCGAGGACGATGTGGCCAGTGCCGAGGCATCGGTGCGGACCCAGGAAGTGGCGGAATTTCCGGACTATTTGGCAGCGCGCTGGCAACCATGGGAAAGCGTGCTGAGGCGCATCGCACCCGAAGACTATGCTGAAATGCAGGAGCGGCTCGTCGACGCGATGGGCGTACAGTTTCAAACCCGCTTGGATGGGCGACTGGCCGAGCATGGTCTGACAGGCGATGCCGATGCCGAGCGGGTGCTCGGCGCCCAGATACGCAACGAGATCGCCCGCGAGATCAAAAGCGCGGTCATGCACCAGGTGCTCGGGGAAACTCGGCCTTGAGCTATGAGCGCCCTACGACGGAATGCCCCGTCGATCCGCCTAGCCGCTCACAATGTCAAGACAGTCATCGATTCTTTCGAGGACGCCGTGTCTGCATGAGCCATTCGGCGAATGAGCTGCCGTCAATTGCCAGTCGCGCGGTCCGTGCGGACGATCACGGTAAAGATGCGCGATCCAAGCGAAGATTCGTATCCGCAATCCATGCGTTCGCGTTGCGAACGCCATTGAAGTCAGCGGTCAACGACCACTCATAGCCGGACGAATTGATGGCGATCAGACTGAAATCTCAAGTGGACCTTGTGTAACGTAGGCTATCGATATCCGTCCCCCGCGATCGATAGGAGCTTCGCGCAATCACACTCGAATCCAGATCGCGAAACATGCTGTAATTCCGTCGGATCCATTGATGCAGCTCCGTGGACCAGTCCTTCTCGTTGCGCAGATATCCAGTGAAGGAAAAGCTAAGCCGGTCTATATATCTTTTGAGGAACAGCGGAAGTGCCGGAATCCGAATTACCCGCTCGCCATCCATCGCTTCAGGTAATCCGCCGCGCAGCACGAATTCATTGTGGACGGTGACCAGCGACGCCGGCGGAATTCGCCGCCGCAGCATTTCATAACCGCGAAAGGAGATACGGTCTGCACCCGCGACGAAGAGGATGATGGGGACGACATAGCAACGCGCCGTCTCCTTCATGAAGCCAATCTCCTCGCACATCTTGAAGAATTCGTCGAAGGCGTGAAAGCCGAGATCGATAACCTTGGGTACCCGATCGTGGATGATAAGAGGGTCCATCAGCTGCATCTTGCCGTAAGTGTCGATCACATCCGCGGTCTCCGTGATGTTGGGGAGGTAGTCGAGCAATGACGGCTCTTTCGAGTTGACGTCAAACGATAGCGCTGTGCCGTTTTTCAGCAGCAAGAACTCGCTCATGGCCCGAGCGATGAGGGTTTTACCGACCTGCGGGCTAGGAGAGCAGATGATGTAGATGGGGGTCGCTAACATAGCCAGCAGATCAATTTCGTTGCGTACGTAAGCCCGACCTGAGCTCGCCGAATATGCGATTACTTCTCGCCGGCCCGAGTGGCGGACTTGGCCCCGGCCAATTCCGTCAAGTTGATGCGATCAAATTCGCTCCAGACATTTGCCAGCCAGTGCCGGACATAGCCGCGCAGCACGAAGGAGTTGTTCGCAGGTTCATCGTTCCGTCCCTTGTTTGCGACGAAGTCTATGAATGGGACGGATGCGACTTCCACCTGCTCATAGGCCATCTCGTTAAGCTTCGGTATCGTCAACTCAGTCGCATGTTTGATGCGGCGAAAATAGGAATTATAGGTCGCTTGATCCCACTGGAAGAATTGAGTGTCGTTGATGAAGTTCTTAACGAGGTAGTACTTTGCGCCACTCATAAACGTCGCGGTTTCCGCGATCTCGTCTAGCGAAGCGATGGATGATCCCAGGATGTGGAACACGGAGAATGTGATCTGGCCAGACCGTGCCGAGTCCAGAAATCCGATGTCGCGCAAGGAAGCCAACGCAGAGGACAGTAGGCCTGCGCGAGCATCGATGACAGTGACGGACAGCCCTGAGTTCAGGGTATCGAAGATCTTCATCTGGTCCGCCGTCGTCGTCATGTCGACGATGTCGGTGATCTCGGGATAAAAGCGCTTCAGCGTTCCCCGCGGCGACTCCGTGTCGAATGCGCGTGCTTGCACGTTATTGACGCTGAAGTAGTCCAGTAGCGTTCGTGATACGGTCGTCTTGCCGACTCCTCCCTTGTCCGCACCTACCACAATTACAACTGGCTTCACCATGGAAATATCTCCTGAGACACTCGCTATTGCCGCGCGCAGAGTGCGCAATCGGCGCGTCTCTGCTTTGGGTGCGAACATGGCAGAAAGAAGGGGCAATGAACTTTCGATGCGAGAGCTCTGCAACCGACGAACGTTTTCAACATTAAGCGAGTGACATCGTGTGATGAAGCAGGCCCGATAATGGGAGTAATCACTTGTACTGGTGATCTACGTGAGGTTTGTGGACAGCTTGAATGCGCGGGCCAATAATCAACTGTCTACCTGTGGTGATCGTTATATTTCCATAGGTTATCTATCGATGCCGTCGCTGCCGCTATCGAATTTGCGTGAAGCGACCGAATCTTACGTAGCGTCAGATTGCGAGCTCGATGAACGCGAAAATCGAGGCGGTGCTACGCGACTATGGCTTGGCAGAACATCAAAGGTGTGCTGGATCAGATCGTCGTCTTTTCGGCAGCCAGCGAAGTGGCTGGTTAATTCCTGAGAGCTGACCCTGAACGACCGAGCTCTCACTCTGCTGAAGAATATCGAGATGCGAAAGCTGAAACGCGTTGGTGACGCAAATAGCAACCATGCATCTGTTCGCGCCTAGACGAGATTATCGCGTCACGGAGAACAAAGTCGAAGGGGGAGCGGGGGCGCCGGCCGACGGCGCCGCATCGGTGGGCGAAGCGATATCGAGGACGCTCCGTTAAAAGAAGCCGGCGTCGAGCGACCGGAACCGGCGATCTTTGTCTTGGACACAGATTTCGCGGATGACGCTACGTGGTGCGGGTCGAGAAGGACCTTTAGTGGAATGAACGATGGCCTGGCGGGTGTGCGCTCTCGCTGGGCCGCTTCCTTGCGCGGCAGACGGTGTACGCTACGGTTTTAAAGTGCCCACTCTGACCATCCTTTCGATTTGCTAGGCAAGGCAGCCTGAATTGGGTTGCGAGCTGCGCGTCCAGTTCTCGTTTCTTCTGGTCGATCGCGCTTTAAATAATTGAACAAATTTGGCCTCGGCGTAAAGCTACGTCCTGCTTTGTCAGGCCAGCCCCTAGAGTTGGCTCTCTCCAGGGGCATCGATCTCACTGGCGCCACGGTACATAACGCCAGCCTGCTAGGGTAACGCAACTCGATCACAACTGAACGCGATTAAGCCGGATACTTACTGCAACAATCGAGGAATGCGTGGAAAACAGGAAGCGTCGACCTCATAGCTGTCGCCGAAGGCCGGCCGAAAGTAGCGATCCCGTGGCGCTGCGAAGAGCTCCGATCCGGGATAGCTGGCTAGGCTGGAAATCAAAAGAATTAGGAACAAGCCATTTGGTAAGGGTTATCTCCATGTCTGAGCTATTCCTCCAGTGGTACGACCACAGTGGAAGCTAGGCCTCAGCGTAGCCCTCGCTGAGGCCGTTTTCTTGATGATATCTCTGTCTTGGCTACCCTGAAGATTTCAACCCGGACTGCCGCCTTGTTTAGCAACGCGTAATGAGCAAAAGCGGCCGCGAGCGGCCGCATGGTAACTGCCCAACGAGCTAAAGGCGGCTGGCTAACCGCACTCTGCGCGCAAGAGCGAGGCGCTTGCTAAGCGCCTGTGCCGTTAGAAAGTTAATTGGGGGGCGTCGTCGGAGCGGCGTCTAGCTGCTCGGCGCCTGGCGGGGGTGTGTTCCCCGATGGCATGGTGCTCGGCTGCGCCGCATCCTTTGGGAAGCGGCCGACGATAACTGTGAGCAGACCCTCGCCCCACAGCCGCTGCGCTGCTCTCTTGGCGTCCTCCAACGTCACCCCATCGACCACGGCGTTGTGCTTTTCGAAATAGTCGATGGGCAGCTTGTCAAGCTGATGCTGCAGCAGCGTTCGCGCAAGCTTTGATGATGTGTTGAGGGCCACCACTTGCGAGCCTTTCAGGTAGGACTTTGCATCATCGAGTTCCTGCTCAGTCGGTCCTTCCTTGGCGATGTGGCGGACCTGCTTCTCGATTTCTTCCACCGTTTCGCCGGCGCGATCGGCGCAGGTGCCGCTATTACCGAGAAACATGGCTGAATGATCCAACCAGACAAGGTGCTCGCGGACGAAATAGGCCAGTCCGCGCTTCTCGCGGACTTCGCGGAACAGGCGCGACGTCAGGCCGGCGCCGCCGAGGATGTGGTTGACGACATAGGCGGCCATGAAATCCGGCTCGCTGCGACGGACGGCTGGACCGCCAAAAGTCACAACTGTCTGCGGCACGTCGAACCGAATGAAGACCCGCTGCGGCGGCTTTGCTGCGACGATTTCGGGAACCGGCGTCGCTTCCGCGTTGCTCGGCAGGCTGCCAAAGGTCTTGTCGAGCAGATTGCAGAGGACCCCTGGATCGACGTCGCCGACCACCGCGATTTTGAGCGTGTCCTTTGCGATCACGCGTCGGACATAATCCTTGAGATCCGCGACGTCAATCTTCGGCACGCTTTCCAGCGAGCCTTCGGCTGGGCGAGCATAAGGATGATCGCTAAAGGCGACTTCGAGGAACTTGCGATGGGCCAGAGACGAAGGATCGGTCGAGTCGTGCCGAAGGCGCGCAAGCACAGTAGCACGGATCCGTTCGACGTCGGCCGCGTCGAAACGCGGCGAGGTTAGCGCCATCCGTAAAAGGTCGAAGGCCTCGTCCGCGTTGTCCTCAAGCGTGCGCAAGGCACCGCGGAAGTGATCATGGGTCAAGTGAAAACGCAGCTCAATGGCACGACGGTCCAGCCGCTCGTGAAAGGTCTTGAAGTCAAGGTCGCCGGAACCTTCCTTGAGCAGGCGAGAAACCATGTGGCCTACGCCAGGTTTTTGAGGGGGGTCCTGAGTCGCGCCGCCGGTGAAGGCATATTCCATCGCGATCAATGGGACAGTGGAATCCTGCACGAACCAGGCTTCTATACCGCAAGACGAAACCAGGCGCTTGATCCTGGTCCGGTCAAGTGACCTCGTGGTCGCAAGCGAATTTGGCGAAGCGAGCATCGCGATGGAGAGCGAGGCTTCGCCGAGGAGGATTCCACGTCGTGTGCAAGGATGGACCACTAGAGCTTCTCCCCGTGTTGTGCCGTAGACTCTTTGATGAGATAGCCGGTCACCGCTCGTTTCTTGTCGAGCCATTTCCGCACGGCCTCGTTCACCTGCTGTGCACCGACCGCCCGGATGCCGTCCGGCCAGCCTCGAATATCGTCGATGCTTAGTCCCGTCGTCAGGCCGCGGCCATACCGGCGCGCGAGCATTTCCTGACTGTCCTGGGCGTAGGTTACTTGCGCGATCAGCCGCGTCTTGACCCTCTCGAGATCTTCGGTGCTCGCGGGATTACGGGCAATGTCGGCGATTACCTCGTCGATGGAGCGCTCGATCTGGCTGAGTTTGACACCAGGTTTGGGTCTGGCGGAAATCTCGAATAGCAAGGGATCGAGCGCGGCAGAGTGGTAGCTCGCTCTGGCAGTGACGGCGAGCTGCTTTTCGACCACCAGCGAGCGATAGAGATATGAGTTGACGCCGCCGCCCATCAACTGCTCGAGCACCTCAAGCACTGGACCTTCGCCCGCGGCCGCGGTGCGAGCCGACGGTACGAGATAATAGCGGTGCAGGGCCGGCTGCTCGACGCGGGAATCGGCCAAGGTCACTGTGCGCGGCGCGGCCGGCGTCGGCTCCTGCGGTCGCAGGCGTTCCAGGGGAATCGATGGTTGCGTGGGGATGCCGCCAAACGTCTCCTTCACCATCGAGCGGATTTCTTTGGGGGCGACGTCGCCAGCGACAATCAGGATCGCGTTGTTCGGTGCATAGAAGCGCTTGTAGAAGGTAAGCGCGTCCTCTCGGGTAAGCTTTTCGATTTCTTGGCGCCACCCAATAATGGGGCGACCGTAGGGGTGGTTGAGGTAAAGCGCCGCCATCATCTGCTCAGCGAGCCGTTCACCTGGATGGTTGGCGACGCGCATATTGAATTCCTCCAGCACGACGTCGCGCTCGGACAGAACGCTCTCATCTTTGAGAATGAGACCGGTCATGCGGTCGGCTTCAAACTCCATCATCTTGCCGAGGTGCTCGCGCGGCACGTGCTGGAAATAGCTTGTGTAGTCTAATCCGGTGAAGGCGTTCTGATTGCCGCCGGCGCGCAGCACGGCCTTGGAGAATTCATCCGCCGGATGTGTGGAGGTGCCGTTGAACATCAGGTGTTCGAGGAAATGCGCAAGCCCCGATTTGCCGGGCGGCTCGTCCGCCGAACCGACCTTATACCAGATCATCTGAGTCACAACGGGCGTGCGATGATCCGGGATCACGACCACCTGCAGGCCGTTCTGAAGCGTGAAGCTAGCTGGTCGATCTGATCTAACTGTGTCGAAGACGCTAGCCTCTTCAGGAAGGTATAAGTCAGTGCTATCATCCGTTCTGTGCTCGAACGCCGGCGCGGCGCGCGCCGTCGAGTCGGAGGCTTTAGCGGCGCTACCTGCCGCCTTGGCGGTGACCGAAATCCGGTTCTTCATGGCATCGCCTTTCGTCCCATACTGATCCACGTTTATGGCACCGACAGAGCGGGGAGCCGCACGTGGTTTTGGCAAACAGCGGAGCAAAAACCGGACCAATCGCCGGATGGCGTACTCACGGCCGCACGCACGCAACTGGACACAAAACAGAACCGGCGCGTAATATTCTGGCCAAAGGTGAACCGTCGACATGTCGTGAACACGACGTCGCGTACACGTGTCAGGACAACTTGGGCGTCGATTGACAGAATGGAAACTTGCAGAAATGGTGGATTGAGCGGCGATATGACGCCGGTGCAACTTTCGGCAGGCTCGCTGTCACACATCTCGCTCTACACGATGAGTGGCTTGGCAATATTTCTCATGGTCGCGAGGCGCGAGTCGGCGAGCAACTCCTTGGAGTACACTGCGCCGAAGTAGTCCAGGACGAAGGTGCCAGAATAGCGTAGATTATCGGTCGCGCGGATTAGGTTATCCAGAATTGTGCCGACTTGGCCAATGCGGTCGCGATAGCACACGCGGATAACGTTAACTGCGTTCATTGAGTGGACCGCCTCGTCCGCAATTACCTCCCGCAGCCAATGATGGAACGTGTTGTTCCCAAGGGCGTCATAAAATGGCTTTTCTGCTGCATAGGCGCGACAAGTGCACATCTCATCAAATGCGATCATAACCATTAGGGAGAATTCGTCCTTCAGGTGTTCAACGATCGGACCAAAATCATGAGATCGAGCGTCCAATCTCTCCCGAAGATCCTTTTCGGATCCATTAGCGACAAGTTCAATGATTCGGATGAATCCGTCGGTGTGGCGCTCTTCGTCAATCGCCCAAGCGTTGAAGAATGCGGCAGCTTCGTCGGAAGCGATAAGATTTCGCGCCACTAATTCTTGTTTCAAATACCGAGCGTCATATTCCGTGTATAGATCAGGCCACAATTTGTTCCAACGTGCGCGGACAGCCGACGGCTCGGCGGCGAACATCGCTGGCGTAAGAGCATCGAACAATTCTTTTGGACTCCAGTTCCGTCGAAACGGCGTGATCATCCGAGTGCCCTTAATCGCGAACGGTACGAGTGCTCCGGCGCACCATTGAATCCGTACGTTCGCAGAGCATATGCTACAAACAAACAAGAGATGCCGTCGCCTCCTTCGTTTGGGAGGCTGATGGGTCAGAGACCTTTCGGCTGGCTGAAGCGTCGCCTTGAATTGCGCAGTAGCCTTTCGTGATGCACACGGCCGCAAATCGAGGAGCACTTGTCATGGCGAGCACGTGGACTCATTAACGCGCAGCTATAGCCTGATTGATGCAAGTTGGACGAACCCGAGGTAATTGGCGGCGAGTTTGTCGTAGCGCGTTGCCAGGCGCCCGCAATGCTTGATCTTAGTGAAGAAGCGCTCGACCAAATTCCGGGCTCGATAGAGATACGGGCTAAACAGATCTATCTTGAACGAGCCAAGGCGTGCCGGCCGTCCGCCTGCGGTGCTGGGTTGGCATTGCCTGCCTCCGTCTTGCCTTCAAGGGCTAGGGACAATTTGAAATTATTGCGCAGCATCGGGTTTGCGGGGTCCGCTGCGAGAGCTTGGCGGTATAGTTCTTGGGCCTCCTGATGTCGGCCCTCGTGATCGAGAACAACTGCTTTGGCATTCAATGCGCGCAGGTCGCCAGGGGCTGCCAATAAGACGCCGTCGAGCACCTCAAGCGCATCATTCGGACAGTTGCGTACCAGCAGGGCTCGCGCAAGAGGAATCGCCGCATCGATGTTGTTCGGCTGTTGCTTCAATGCATCGCGCAGAGCCCCTTCATCAGGATCCCTGCCGAGCGCGTGCGAAATGCGCTCGCGCACGGCAGGGTCGATCTCTTTGCTGCCTGCGAGGTCTGATGTGGACGTCTGCTGCGGTGAAACACCCGATCTATCCGAGATAGCGCAACCCGCGAGCAGCGCAACGGCGAGCACTGCGAGTAGAGGTGGCCAGGCCCTCGGAAGAATGGAGCACAAGCACCTGCGGCCCCTGATCTCATTTGCACTCATAGGCTGTCTCATGACGAGCTGCAGTACACTGTCAACTCGCAGCGGGAAGGAGCCCGCCCCGTTCCGGGGAAGGAATCCTGTCCTTGGAAACTGGAAGCTTAATGGATCCAATCGGTTGAACCGTGAAATCCGCAGCGAGATCTTGATAAGATAGAACGGGCAGGTCGATCCCGTTGCGCGTGAGAAAGCCACGCACAAAACGCCGGATGTCCATCGACCCAAGAATGACTGGTTGGCTCTTGCTTTGTGCGATGGTCGAATGGATGTGACGGAACTGTGCAAGCAACTTCTCGCTCTGCCATTCATCCAAAACGAGGTATGGGCCGACAGCAGTTTCGCGCACCGCGCCTCGCACAATTTCCTCGGTCTCGCGCTCAATGATAAAGGCGGCCACAACACGATGCGCATTCGCATAGCGAAAGCAGATTTGCCGCTTCAGAGTAGCACGAACATACTCGGTGAGCAGGACAGCGTTTTGCTCGCGTTCGCTCCACTCTGCCAGCGCCTCTAGGAGCAAGCGGGTGTTGCGGATGGGAATGCCCTCATCGAGCAGGCGGCGCAGGACCTCGGCGATGCGAGGGACGGTGGCCGTACGCAGCACCTCTTTCACCAGGTCGGGGTATTCCTGCTCCATCCGGGCAAGCAATTGGCGGGTTTCCTGGATGCCGACCAGGCGCTGAGCATAGCGTGTCAAGGTGGAATGGAGACGCAAGGCAAGAATCTCGCTCGGCCGGTGATATCCGATTCCGGCTGCTTTGAGAGCGGCTGCATGCCGCTCTTCAATCCAGACCCGATTCGTCTCCGGGTCTTGCCGAAAGGGGATGCCGCTCAATTCGATGTTCGCCACATCGTCGTTGAGCGCCAGTTGCGTCGGATCGATCACATCGCGTTCAACTGGCACACTGTCGACATCCACCCTGAATTGCGACGCGGACAAGTTCTGGCCAATCTGGGCCGGGATGCGCGGAACGGTGATGCCAAGATCCGCCGATACCAATGTCGAAACACGCGCAATGCACCGTTCTAGCTCGTCTTTGTCGATCGAATGCGTCAGATTCGGTGCAAGAAATAAAGCGATGGGAAGTGCTTCCGCATGCACGGCTTGCTTCTGAGTCGGCGCAGGAGCCGACGCGGAAGCAGCGCCGTCAGCGCCTTTCTTAACGCCGGCCTTGTCAGCTTTCGCGCCGATCTTGACATAGCTTGCCGCAGCAAAAAGAACAGCCAGGATGACGAACGGCGGCAAAGGGAAGCCTGGAACGAGCCCCATGAATACCAAAACGCAGGCGGCTAACCTAAGGGCCTGCGTGCTCGCTGTAAGTTGGTGAACGATATCGGCGCCGAGCTTGAGCTTGGAAGGCCCGTTCACACGCGTGACGATGGTTGCGGCCGTAATTGACAGCAGCAACGCCGGAATCTGTGAAATGAGTGCATCACCAATCGTGAGGAGGGTGTATTGATGCAGCGCTTCATCGAGCGACATACCCTTGGAAAGCAGACCGATGCTGATTCCGCCGAGCATATTGATGCAAATGACGATCAGTCCGGCGATCGCGTCGCCCTTCACGAACTTCATGGCGCCATCCATGGCGCCATGAAGTTGGCTCTCTTGTTCCAGCGCGGCGCGCCGGCGACGTGCTTCGTGTTGATCGATATGGCTGTTGCGCAATTCCGCGTCGATTGCCATCTGCTTGCCCGGCAGCGCGTCGAGTGTGAAGCGGGCCGACACCTCTGCGACACGCTCGGCCCCCTTGGCAAGAACCATGAACTGAACCATGGTCACGATCAGGAATATGACAATTCCGACAGCGATATTCCCCGATATGACAAAATCGCCGAAGGTGTGGATGATGCTGCCGGCGTCGCCCTCAGCAAGAATCAGTCGCGTTGTCGCAATAGTCAGCGCCAGACGAAAAACCGTCGAGATCAGGATGACGCCCGGCAAGGACGAAAAATCGAGCGGCGTGCTGAGATAGAGGGCAACCATCAGCAGCAATATAGCAAAGCCGAGATTGAAGCCGATCAGCATGTCGATCACAATGATTGGGATCGGCATGATCATCATGCCGATCGCCAGAAGCAGCATCAAGGCGACCATGAAATCCGGGTGGGCCGGCGCGCGCACGACCAAGTTACGCAAGACGTTGGCCATGAAAGATCCCTATTGCTGTTTAATGAAGGCCGTGCCCGTGCGCAATGACACATAGCGCTGGAAAACATCACGAGCCTCGGTCATGCGGCCGGCGTGTCGCAATGCGTGACTACGCAAGAGCGTCATAGGCACGCGTGAAGAGGGGTGCACATCGAGCGCGTCCAGCCGATCCAGCACATCAAGCGCTTCATCGCCAAGGCCCTCCGCGATAAGAGTGTAGGCCAGGATGCGGAGTAGATCGACGTCTTGGGAATGCTCGCGAGCGGCGATTCTTAGCAGAGCTAGACTCTGTGCACTCTGCCCGCACGCGAGATGGACATAGGAGAGGGCGCAAAGCAGGTCGCGCTCCGGCCCGGAGATCGACAAGATATCGCCCGATTTGGAAGCTTCCGGTGCCAGCGTGGCGGGGACATGCTGCAATCGATTAGGGTCGACCATCGATTAGCCCTTGATTATGCTGTTTTGATTCTGCCGGAGCAGAAGCAGTCGGCGCAGCTCCTGCTGCAGGATTGCTAGACACTCACGGGCCGTCTTGTCGTCTGGCGTCGCCTCCAACGTTTGGCTTAAGCGCTCCAGAAGAACTCCATGCTTATCCGCGCGCAGCACGTCCGGATGACGTAGACGCGGAATGACGAAGGAGAGTAGGCCGTGTGAGAGATTGGACCCATAAAGCGAAGCCAGTACTACGCGTGGGTCGATCTCATTTGCCCCGGCACCCGTCTCGAACAGAGCGACGCCCGAGACGGCGTTGATGGAATTGACCTCAAGAGCGGCGTCGCTCGCGCCTTCGATTGGCAGATTCTGCGCGGGCGCGTCTCGCCACGACGCCCGTTTCGTGCCCACGTCTGCATGAGCAACTCCGACTTCCAGATCGGCTTGCGAGGAGGGCGAGCCGATAGCCAGTGCGTTCTGGCCCGCGTCTAACCCCTGCGATGAGGTGCCGGGCCCTACAGCATGCTGGGGCAGCCTAGCCATCGACTTCTCCTTCTTTCTTGCAGAGAGGCTCTAATATGGCAAAGCAGCAAATCGGCCGTTGCGGCTGAGCAGCACCCGTCCATCCTCAATTCGATCGACGGTCCACCCATTGCTTAATAGCGCACCCACGAAATACTTCTGCCCGCCGATAAGCAGATAAGGTTCGCTTCCACGCCATACGGCTTGGACAGCAATTGAAGACGGCGCCTTCTCCTCTTTGACCGCGACTGCATTCACAAGGGTCGGAGTGCCGTTGGTTTGATGATCAAACCATTGCTGAATTTCTTGCCATTTTGCGACAAGGTTAGGTGTGACAGTGCCTTCCGCGGTCACAACACCAGGGCCCGAACCGACTTTTATATCAAGTAGGCCCCGTCGTTCGATCTCGTGCCGTAGCAATTCGGCGATTCCATCAGCGCCGCTCGCTTCATAATGATTGATGGCTGGTTTGGCGGCAACCTCGGCTACCGGCAACGAATCAGTACTCAGCGCCACCGCGCTGTCGGTAGGGGCGAAGATAGTTGAGACGGTGCCGATCGCGACAGAGCTGAGCAAAAGGAGACTGAGTGCCACGATCGAACCACGTGAACGATTGCTGGGACCAGCTTGCGGGAAATCCTGCGTCGACCAGCGGATTGACATCGCGCCGACATGAACGATCGCAGGAAGAGGTACACTGACGCGCTCGCCTGAGGTGATACTCTCGTGACCGTCTACGCTGATACCAGCAGCAAGTGCCTCCACTTCGATCGAATCGCGCTGTGGAATGATGCGAAGGTGATACGGTGCGAGCCCTTGCTCAACGAAGATCATATCGGCATCGAGGCCGCTGCCGATAAGGCTGTCGCCGACCGGCGCCTTGCCCCTCAGCCCGGTATAGAGTCCCGACAGCACCTCAAAGTCGAGGGAAATCGATTGGGTCACGGACAATCTCCTGAATAACGAGAGAAGCCGTACGGCAGTGCCGTACGGCTCATTCAGAGTTCGTCATTCACAGCGCGGCCATGATAAGCGACGCGGTGAGCCACTTGTCTTGCAGAATTACTGGACGCGCTCGTCGGCGACCTTTTTCTCGGACGAGAGCTCGGTCGTGATTCTGCGCATTGCCACGGCCTGGGCCTGAACCTTCTGGCTAACACGCTCGAACTCAGCCATCTGATTCCGGAATCCAGCATCCTCGGCCTGCTGCGCGCCAGCCGCGCCACCGTTACCGCCAACATTATCGACTGCCATGTCGATTCACCTTTCTTCGTCGTATGTTGCTACTTGTGCCCTGTTACGTCGCGCGGGCGGGCGAAACGATAGCAGGAATGGAAAGAAACATGGGCTCGCCCCCCAGCGTGCTGAGGCTAAGGTGCAGCTCCGGGTTCTTGCCGAGAGTCTTTACGCTGCTTGTTTCGTCGGCGTCTTTGGTCTCGGCGGCCTTATCAGGGCCGCTCTTCTCGGGCTCCAGGTTATGGACGACCTTATCAAAGACCTTGTCGACGGTCCCGCCCACTGCGGCACCAATCGCCGCTCCGGCGGGGCCGCCGAGCCATCCGCCGGCAGCGCTTCCGATCATTTCTCCGATCATCGGTTTCTCCTATGCTCGTCTTGTTACGCTCAATAGACGACTCCTCGCCTAGAGTTCAGCGTGCTCATGCTAGGGCCGCTACCTTTCCAGAAGCTGACGAGTCACACGTTCGAGGCGATTGTTGCCGCAGCCTAGCGCTTGCTCGACTTATCGGTTCGCCCAGCTAGCGCGTATGGTCGGCGCGTCGGAAAGGATAGCATTGCGGGGCTTGCCTGCGCGTTCATGCGAATTGTTCGTTCTCGCGGACCCAGCGGCGGCGTTTCGGTTGCGTGCAGCGACGCGACTGGTCGATAAGGCGATCGAGTTGTAGCGGCTGGTTGAGTCATCCAGTCCCCAGCTTTGGCAGTTGGCGGATGAAGGGGAGGTAGGTTTGGCGAACCCCTGATGCTGTGGAAGCTGATCGTGTAGTGGCCAGTACGCGTACAGATCGCACCTGGAGTCCAGCAAGCAGCAGCTTTACGCCATGCTGAATGGATCGCTGCACCATGCGATTGATGTCATCGCAGCAAGTGCGACGTCAGTAGTCTATTGTCGTCAGCTTTTCGACAGGTATTGCGGGTAGCGTTTCTGACGTTGAATGCGCGTGCGATATGCTCGTGCCATAACTGCGGAGTTGGATGAGGAGGGAGGGGCTTCATCAGGGCTGCAGGTGCTGGCAACGACAGGCATCTATGCGCTTGAGTGGGCTAATGGTGCGTTCTCATACAGGTCTGAAGAGCGCGTTCGGTTGACTAGCGCGTGACGCTTGAAGTCTTACAGCTTTCTTCTATGCAACAGGAGTGAACTAAATGCCGTATCTTCCCGTGGCCGGTCTTCCCGTGGTCGGCGCGCTCGATTCGACGATGAACGGAGTGGTGCCTGAAGGCGCGGTTGTCGCTCCTGCTTTCAATGCCATGTTGGGGCAGTATGCCCCGGCGAGCTATCAGTACCTACCGGTAGCTTCGCCAGCCCTGGTCGGTTCGGTCGTTGCAAGTGTCGTTCCCGTCGCCGTCGCTCCAGCCGTCGTTACTACCCAGGCGTACATGATGGCGCCGCCTCCTCCCACCATGCTGGTGGGCCAGCCCAATCAGAGCTCTGAACCTGCTGTGGATCCGGTGTGGACGCATGAGGTCAAGGATGGCAAGGCCACGATCAATCTCGGCGACAAGTATACGATTACGGCCGACGAGAAGGATGGCACCTGGACAGTTCGCAACAACCAGACCGGCCATGTCACGAAGATCCATGGCGACCCCCACGTCGATGCCGATGGCGACGGCAAGGACGACTTCGATTTCAAGAAAGATATGACGTTCCAGCTCGACGATGGCACGAAAATTACCGTCAATAACGTCGACTACGGCAATGGTGAGGCCATCTCCTCAAAGCTTACGATTACGAACGGCCACAACGCGATGGTTGTCGAAGGGCTTGGCGACGATAAGGATGGCAAAAACAACCTGAGGGTGACGCAGTCCAATGCTGGCATGACCCTTGATGAGTTGACAGCCGATGGTGCTCAGACAATCCATGAGAGCGGCCAAGGCTGGGCCGATGGCGCCGGACGCGCGGTAAATCAGGCGAGCATCGATGCGGGTGAAGAGGGGCGCGGCCCCGGCAACTACCAGTATGCAAGTCCGGCGTCAGGCTCTGCAAGCCCCGTCTTCTTCGTTCCGCCTCCGCCGCCGCCGCTTGCGATGGTGCCGGTTGCGGTCGCTCAGGCTCCCGCGCAGTCGCCTCAGCCGGCGCCAGTTTGGTCGCATGAGGTGAAGGACGGCAAGGCGACGATAAACCTTGGTGATAAGTATACCATCACGGCCGATGAGAAGGACGGCACCTGGACCGTTCGCAACAATCAGACCGGCCATGTCACGAAGATCCACGGCGATCCTCACGTCGATGCGAATGGCGACGGCAAGGATGACTTCGACTTCAAGAAAGGCATGACCTTCGAGCTCGATGACGGCACAAAGATCACCGTGGACACGGTCGAGTTTGGTAAAGGCAAAACCATTTCCTCAAAGCTGACCATCACCAACGGCGACAATGCGATTGTTGTCGAGGGACTCGGCGATGAGAAGGATGGAAAGAACAATCTGAAGGTGACCCAATCCAACGCCGGCCGAACCCTTGATCAGCTGACGTCTGATGGAGCTCAGACAATCCACGAGCAGAATCAGGGGTGGGTTGACAACTCCGGACGCAGGGTGACGCAGTCGGTCATCGACCACAATGAGAACCCGGACGCGCCGCCCGATTTCAAGACTCTGATGCGCGAAATGATGTTGCAGCGGGTTGCGTGAGGTCGAATCCATCTTTTGCACAAATCGTGTAGGCGGGCGCTAGCGCCCGCTTTTCATGTTCGGCAAGCGAAAATGAGCATAGCAGGTTGCGGCCTATGGATCCGGAAGCGCCGCTCTCGTCGGACGATCGCGTCAGTCGGAGCTTAGGCTCCAACCGCGCCAACAAGCAGGCCGTGACCTCAGGACCAAGTACCGGCGACATCTCTCAATGCTGTGGCGGAGGCGCACGAGTTGCATACGCAGGAGAGAGCCCTCCGGCTCTGAGCGCCAGAGCCAACGATGTTAGCGCTCACGAAAGTTCCTAGTTCTGTGCGTCCTTGGGATCTCACTAGCGGACAGGCTCGCTGTCAGCCGCGGATCGGGCCAGGGACAGCCTGGCGAGCGCAATCGATGCTGGAATCAGGGAAATGTTGCACGACTATCTCATTAGCCGGGCTGAGAGTGCTGCGCCAAAGTGCTTGCCGGTGGCAGCTTCGGCCTTGCTGCGCAGGTTTGCTCCTGGGAAGACCGAAAAGTCGCAGCAGCGTTTGCCGAGAGATCCGGGTGCACCCGCTCGGCCAGCCATTTGGAGCATCGCTGAAGGCACGTCTGGCTTGCTGCAGCTACCAAGTCGCGCTTGCTTCGTTCAATCGGGCTCGTCTTGAACGCCGCGCCCGATGTATCCCCCATCCCGCCTCACCCGTCATCCAGCTCGCTCATGGCATCATCCATATCCGACTGGGAGTCGCTTATGACTTGAGTGGCGACGGAAACGAGAGCCTTCTCGAAAGCTCGCTGCAACAACGCTGCAGGCGAGTGGTCGCCGCCGTTCGCTGCGGTGTCGGGGTCGGCGCCAGCCTCTGGCCTTGTTGCTGCGATATCGGCTGCGCCTGCGTCCATGTCGTAACACCCAGATAGCGGCGTCGCCGCGAGATCACCTGCTTCCTGATAGCAGGGGCAGCTTGCGAGAAGCTGACGAAGTCGCGTCTCGTGCGCGATGATTTCTAGGTCACTGATGGTGACTTGCTTGGTGGACTTTCGATGCAAAGGACTGGGCTCGAGGTCGGCGACAATTATCTCAAGCGCTACATCCCGATCTTTCAACCGCTCACCGTGCAGATGATGATGGCGGCGTTCACCAACATGGAGACCGTCCACATTGACGCTTATGCGTTGCTGCTCAAGACGCTCGGCCGACGTCGCTCGCACCCTTGCGATGTTCGGCGCCTTCACAGAAGGCATGGCGTTGTTCGCGAGCTTCACCATGCTGCTCAATTTTCCGCGCCACAACCAGATGAATGGCATGGGGCAGATCGTAAGCTGGTCAGTGCGCGATGAGAGTCCCCACTGCGAGGGGATCATCAAGCTGTTTCACAAATGGCATCGCGAAACCTGAGCGGTGACGCGCTCCGTCCGTAACGACATCATCGACGTCGCCAAAACCAAGATGAAGCTGGAGGAGAACTTCGTTGATGTCGCCTTCGGCCTCGGCAAGATCGAGGGCATGCGAGCTGAGCAGATCCACGCTTATGTCCGCTATGTCGCGGATTGGCGACTGACCCAGCTCGGAATTGCCCAGGTCTTCGGCTTTTTCGAGGCCAGAGAGAGCGGGTTTATCCAGCTCAGGCCGCATCCCTTGCCATGGCTGGTCGAGATCCTGAATGGGGTCGAGCACGCCAATTTCTTCGAACAGCGCGCTACGGAGTACTCTAAGGCGGCGAGTCGCGGCAGCTGGGATGGCGAAGAGGGGGGGTGAGCGGCTTTTTGGCCGTACGTGGGAAGACCGCAAGAGCGCTTTGCTGAGGCGCGATCCTGGTCAAGCTCGTACTTTCGCAGAAGTGCGCTGATGCTTGCGGAAGCTAACTCACGCGAAATTATTCTACCCCCACCGAAGCTGTGATAGCTGACGCCTGTCTCAGAACGCACTCTCACCTTTGTCGTCGAGGACATGAACATCTCACGGTCTTCTAGAATCCGAGCGGGACTGTCGGGAAGCGCTAGTCCGATTTTGTCCTCCTCCCCGCAAGCGCGTCGTCTTTTCAGCGCGTCCATATGCTTCTGTGTCGTACTTTGCGCTTTATCGACTCGGTCGGCGTGGACGCTGCCGTATCAGGTCTTTGCGATTATGAAATGCCCCTCAAAGAGGAGCTTGGCCGCGCAATAGCCGCCGGCCCTGATCGCCTTCACCAGATGCTCGTGCCATCGGCAAGATCGCCCTCGAAGATGACCTGCCGTGGCTCGGCTACTGCCGCTAGTGGATGGGCGGATCTTCCGGGTCTGCAGGTCGGTCTTCCTCCACATCTTCGGGCCAAAGAGTTGGGTCTAGCGACGGTGTGAGCAGAATGAACCCCTCTTCTCTCCATTCGGCTGTGTGAGGCACCCCGAGCATAGTGAAAACCTGCGTTGGGTGGCGCTTGCTCGGCTTCACGCCACTGCGCTCCAGCATGTCGATTTGAGCGCCTGTGGCTGTTTGACGAGCGAACACCCAGTAATCCTTGGCGAGATGTCCGTCCAGCATACGGAACTCGGAAAGTTCTGGCGGTGCAGCTTCGGAAGGCCCAGCTTGAGGTGGTCCCGCTTGCAATGGTGGGACGTGAGAGGGACCAGCGTGCGACGGCTCAGCCCGCAAAGGGGCGACGCACGATGGTCTGGCATGCGATGGCTCCAATGCGCCCTCGTGCGGTTGCTCGGAATGCGACGGCCCGACATCCACATTCTGCCATATCAGATCTTGATCGAAACCAGGATGTTCCTCGATGGCCTGAGCGATAGTTTGCTGCGAGAGATGTTGCGGGAGGTTTTCCGGCTTTGGCTCGGCGTCGGCCGCAGGGGGCGTATACGGATCATTCTGCCAACCCAAGTCCGGTAAATAGCGGTGCGCTAAATCCAGGTATGGCGCATAGGGGTGCCCAGCATCCAAATATGGAGAATAGGGATGGCCAGCGTCCAGATATGGCGAATAAGCCTCGCCCTGCAGCACTGGAGGAGCGGCTCCATCTGGCGGAGCACTAGCCTGTGTGCTGCTTAGCTGCCGCTCAAAGCCGGTGGTGTCCGTTGTCGTTTGCGGTGTGTCGGGCTCTGGGCTCGTAGCCGCCGAGCCGACTTCATGGAAATCCACGCCGTTCCTCCTTTCAAATGATGGAACACTTCGAGCTATGCAAAGGCTCAGCCGTTCTAGCTCCGAAGTAAGGCTTCGCGCTACGTTCAAAGATGGCGCTAACCGCCTTTCGATCGAGCATCCCGTGCCTAATGCATACATCCGCGGCTGTCTCCATGAGCTGGCCGTCTAGACATCGCGCGCTCATGCTGGGCACCTTAGCTTTCGAGAAGCTGACGATCAGATGGAATTAAGCCAAGGCCAGTTCGCCCAAATCGCTCGGAGACACATCATCAAGTATCATTTCCGAGCTGGACCGGCTTCGCGCACGACGCTGTCCTGATGCGGAGTGTCGGAAGAATAATGACCTTCCGGTCGTCCGTCCCGAATGACCGTGCTCGAGGAGCCGCGAAACAACATCAAAACCGAATCGCGTTGTGGCCTTTCGGCCGCGACGGGATCCCGCCGGGCCTGTGCCTCCGCCACAAGGCCCTTGAGCGTCTGGTCCACCAACGCAACAAAGCGCGGTGGGCCAGAAGCCAGGACGAGGCCCTCTCCCGGAGCCGGTTTCACGATATAGCGCTCATCGGAGATTTTGAGCGCATCGAGCGCGGTCTTGAACGCATCGAAGCTGATCGGGTTCAACACAATGAGCCGGCTTTGCGCCTCGTGGGCAGCGGAGACGTAAAGGACGAGGCCGTCGTAGTACCATTGAAGATTGTAGAGGGCTGTCAAACGATCGAGGAACTCTCGCGGCGGAAGGTCTGGCATTCGTCCGCGAATCCTGCCCCTTACCTCGGCACTGACATTGACCCTGATATTGAGATTGTTGCCGAACTCCTGAAGGGCCGCAGAAAGATCCTGATCGAGAACGGTGTAGCTATAAGGTGTCGAGGGTAGTGAAAGGGATGCGCCAAACGCCCGCATCATTCCGAGATAGACGAACCCCCCCACATAGAGAGCTCTCTTTAAAATTCGCACCATCTTAGATCGCACGAGCATTCCCAGACGCCTTCCACTCAGAATAAGAACTGGAGTTTCATTCCAACTTGGAAGGCAAACGTGATCTTTAGATGACGCAATCAGCGGCATCTTCGTCAGGTTTTCGTCAGCTCGCTAATCTATGACCTTGATCCGCTTATCGGTCAAAACGCCTGGTCTCATCACGCGAGAACAATGACTCCTTCCATGATGTTAGGCGCAATGCCGATCTCTTCCAATTCAGTTGACTGTCTTTCCAATGCCTGCTCGCCGGCAGCTACTGGCGAGCAGGCGCACTTTGAGCAGGCTCTCGCCCAAGCAGCTTCCAGTCAAGGAGCCGCCTCCCCGGTCGCGGACAGGCCGGCGGTTGCTCCGCCGGTAATGGAGATCCAGCGCGCGAACACGTTGGCAAGTCCGCCGGGCGACCGCGTCCTTCACACCCTTTCCACTATGTACCATGGCCATGCCGTTCCTCCGGCTGCCGGAGGCCTGCCGACTGCTGTGACCGGTCTGCAGCCTGGACCGGCTAGCAGGCCGCTCTTGCAGTCGGACGACGTCGGTGCACATGCGACGGGTAAGTCAGTTGGAGCGGATTTCGATTCGATGATGGTCAATCTGCGGGACGTCTATAGAGACGTCATTCAGGTTTCCCTCGTGTCCAAGGGTACCAGTGCCGTCAGCTCGTCGCTAAACAAGCTGCTGTCGGCGGGCTGAGTGAGGCGGATGAGTGGCGTGATGCAGACGGGTAGCGGCGGCGGCCGTCAATCGTGGCGGCGCCTTCGCATGTGTTTTGCACTGCCCCTTCTCCTTCCGCTGATCGGCTGCAAGGCTGATCTCTACACTAAAATTCAGGAGCGCGAGGCTAATGAGATGCTTGCGCTTCTCCTTGGTAAGGGTGTTGATGCCGTTCGTGTTGTCGCCAAGGACGGAACTAGTACAATCCAGGTTGAGGAAAAGCAGCTCGCCTATTCAATTGACCTGCTGAATATCGAGGGGCTGCCGCGCCAATCCTTCAAGAATCTTGGCGAAGTGTTCAAAGGATCCGGCCTCGTTGCCTCGCCGATCGAGGAGCGGGCCCGTTACGTTTATGCTCTAAGCGAAGAATTGTCGCGCACGATCAGCGATATAGACGGCGTCCTTTCAGCTCGTGTCCATGTCGTTCTTCCGAAGAACGATTTGCTGCGCCAAGATGCGACCCCGTCCTCTGCGTCGGTTTTCATCCGACATGGCTCCAGCGCGAAGCTATCGGCGCTGCTACCGCAAATTAAGATGCTTGTCGCAAACAGCATTGAAGGTTTGTCCTACGACAAGGTCGCGGTCGTCTTCGTGCCGGTTGAGCGGACGCCGCTCGAGCAGTCGACCGCACCGGCGGCCGCTGCGGCTCAAACAGCCAAATCTGGTTCAGTGCCGTTGCTTGCACTCGGTGTGGGCGGCGCCGGCGCCGCATTCGGCATCGTATCTTACGTGTTGCTGGGCACCCGTCTTCGTCAGTCCGGACAATCATCGCGCAAATGGGCCATATTCGGTACACGTTCGAGTGCGCCCGCTGTGCAGGCTGCCGGCAAAAAAATGATTTCTGATGCGACATAGTCAGGACGCTCATGTCGACATCGATATCATCAACCGAACCCAATCGTTCGTTCATGCTGGCTGCCGATCGGCTGCGCGAGCTCGTAGCCTCGATTCATCCGAGTCGTTTCGCTGCACGTCTTGATCCGCTGCTGTCGCCTGCCACATTGGTCAGACTACAGCGGAGTGCCAGGCTGCAGCCAAGGCTGGCCGAGCTGCTGCTTGGCAGCGAAGTGGATCTGAGCGGCGCCGGTTGGAACGACGACCCTCTGCTCGGGCACGATCCGCGTCGGGCTGCGCTGCTCGCGGGCAGCATCTGGCATGCACGCTCCGTCCTCAAGCTGGTATCCCGGCAGGATCTGTCGATATTAATCGAAATGATCGGTGCTGAAGCGCATGCTTTCGGGGTCCGGCATTTATCTCATGCGGTCGCAACCACGCCCATTGTCGATCCTGAGCAGTTGTCGCGACAGATCGAATGCGACGGGCATGCTTGTCTCGGCGCCTGGCTGGAAAAGGCTTCATCAATTGACCGTGTCCGCGTGCTTCTACGCCTGCCGATTGGGACCGCTGCGGAGATTCCGGCTGCTGAACACCGTAGCGCGGCCGACCCGCTGCTTTCCCTGGTGACGGCCCATTTGGGAACGGGGGCCGCCAGGGCATGACAGCCGATGCCCCAGAATTCCCCGTGGCACCACAGATTCGGCCCCTCGGGCCGTTGATCTCGGCAGCCGAGCTCAAGATCTGGCACGACGCCGTAGAGGCACGGGCTGCTGCCGAGCGGCATCTACAGCGGGTTCGCGGTTGGGCCCGCCAGGCTTATGAGCGGGAACGAGCGCGGGGCCGCGCCGAGGGCGCAAAGGCAGGCGCAGAAGAGATGGCGCGACTAATAGCGCAGGCTGCTTGTGAACTGGCGCAGCGAAAAGCTGTTCTGGAGCGGGAGTTGCCGCAGCTGGTGTTTGAGATCGTGCGCGATTTGCTTGGTGCGTTTGATCCGGGCGAGATGCTGGTGCGAGGGGTTCGTCACGCCATTGAGCAAAAATACAAGAACACGGAAGTTTGCCTTCACGTATCCCCCCTGAAGGCCGATCTGCTGGCCAGTGAGTTCAGGGGCTATGACGGACTGGAAGGGCGGCCGAAGGTCAGGATTGAGCCGGATCCGGCGCTGACGGCGGACCAGTGCGTCTTGTGGAGCGAGTTTGGCAATGTCGATCTCGGACTTGGCGCGCAGCTCCGCGCCCTACGGCTCGGGTTTGGTTTGTCTTCGCAGGCAGGTGAATCGTGACCATGCAACAAGCGACCCATGAAGCGGCGGCCGGAGAAGGAACTGTCCAGGCCGCGCTCTCATCCTTGAGATCGTCTGCGAAGCATATCGATACGCGCGCCGTCCGCGGTCGGATCACGCGGGCAATCGGCACGCTGCTGCATGCTGTCTTGCCGGAGGCCCGCGTCGGAGAACTATGCCTGTTGCAGGATCCCCGCAGCGGGTGGTCGCTCGAGGCCGAGGTGATCGGCCTGTTGCCCGACGGGGTGTTACTCACGCCGATCGGTGACATGGTCGGGCTGTCCAACCGTGCGGAGGTGGTCACAACCGGACGAATGCAGGAAGTGGCAGTCGGCTCCGATTTGCTCGGTCGAGTGGTCGACAGCTTTGGGCGTCCCCTCGATGGCAAAGGTCCCATAAAGGCTAGCGAAGCCCGCCCGCTGCGGGGCAAGGCACCCAATCCGATGAAACGGCGCGGCATTGAACAGCCTTTTCCGCTCGGCGTCCGTGTCCTAGATGGCCTGCTGACTTGTGGAGAAGGTCAGCGAATCGGAATCTATGGTGATGCCGGTTGCGGCAAGTCGACGCTGATGTCGCAGATCGTAAAAGGCGCGTCGGCCGACGTCATCGTCGTTGCGCTGATCGGCGAACGTGGACGAGAGGTGCGTGAATTCATCGAACGTCATCTTGGTGAGGCCCTCCGCCGTTCCGTGGTCGTGGTTGAGACCTCCGACCGTTCGGCGATGGAGCGGGCGCAATGCGCTTATATGGCGACGGCACTCGCCGAATATTTCCGTGACCAGGGACTGCGCGTCGTTCTGATGATGGATTCTTTGACGCGCTTTAGTCGCGCCATGCGTGAAATCGGCCTTGCCGCAGGAGAACCGCCGACCCGGCGCGGCTTTCCGCCGTCCGTGTTTGCACTGTTGCCGGGTTTGTTGGAGCGCGCGGGCATGGGCGAGAAAGGCTCCATTACGGCCTTCTATACAGTGCTTGTCGAAGGTGACGGCACGGGCGATCCAATAGCGGAAGAATCACGCGGCATTCTCGATGGCCATATTATTCTCTCGCGCGCGCTGGCCTCTCGAGAGCATTTTCCGGCTATCGATGTGCTGTCAAGCCGAAGCCGCGTGATGGATGCAATCGTATCCGTGCCGCATCGCAAAGCAGCATCCTTCTTTCGTGATCTGCTCTCGCGCTACGCTGAGGCCGAGTTCTTGATCAAGGTCCGCGAATATAAGCAAGGCTCTGATCCGCTAACCGACCGGGCGATTGCCTCGATCGAGGATCTGCGAGCATTTTTGCGCCAGGGTCAGGACGAGGCATGCAGCTTTGAGGAGACGATCGCATGGATATCACGTCTGACCGCCTGAATCCCGTTCACGCGTCGAAATTGCGGCTCGTCAAGGACATGCAGGAGCGGAGCGCCCTCCGTGAGTTGTCCAACATGGAAGCCAAGCGCCGCATTGCGGTTCAAGCCGTCGAACAGGCTTGCGAGCATCTTGCAAATACCGAAGGACGGCGCGCAAGGGTCGAAGCGGAGCTTTATGGGGAGATGTTATCGGCCGATGCGATTTCAGTCTCCGAACTGGAGCGCCGCCATCATCTCATCATCGGCCGGCTCACAGACGAGATCGCAGAGGCGCAGCGGAGCCTTGACAAGGCTCGTGCTGCTCAAGAGGAGGCCGAGGCTGCGGCTGTTGAGGCGCATACCCTTTGGACCAAACGTTCGGCCGCGAGCCAGAAATGGCATGAGATCGAGCGCGACGTTCGGCGTATCACGAATGCGCATTTCGAGGCCGCGGCTGAAATCGAAGCCGATGATGAGGTCTTGCTCCGGCGAGGTCGACCCGGGCAAATGGGAGGCGAGTCGACATGATGGCCGATTTTTCTGTGGAAGTGGCGCCTGCGACATCCAGATCAGGTGGGGCCACACCCTTTATACCGGCGCTGACCCTCTCTCATGCTGTGACCTCGTGGCTCAATGAGATTGCAGTTTTGCGCACACCTCTGCAAAGCCGTCTCGGCGAGAAGCCGCTATCGGTCGGTGTAAGCCGGCTTGTCTGGCAGGCGGAGCCGGCTTCGGCATCGATGCTTGGCTGCGTCTTCGAAGTAGACGGAGAAAACGTGGTCCTGTCCTTGCCCGGTCCGCTTGCGGCAGCACTGATTGAGACCGTGCAGGATGGTCTGACCTTACCTTCTGAGCCGACGCGTTCGCTGCTCCTGGAACTTGCGCTTGAGCCCTTGCTTGCTTCGCTGGAGAGAACGACGCAACGGAATCTGCGGCTTGTTCGCACTGATGAAGCGCCCAGCGCGAGACCTCATCTTGAATTCGACGTCGTCTATGGTCAGCTCGCCAGCAAGGCTCGCCTGCTCCTATTCTCGCCTCTTGACGGTCCGGTTCCGCCGGCGTTTCGTGCCCTAGGCGAAATGCTTGTCCGATTGCCGCGACAGACGCCCAGGCTGCTTTCCGAACTCCCGGTCATCGTTGCAGGCCATATCGGTTCGCTCCGCGTCACGATCGGCGTTGTTCGCCAAGCACGGCAAGGCGACGCGCTGCTCCCGGACGCAATTCCCCTCGCGCGAGGCCAGATCATTCTCACTGCAGACCGATTGTGGGCCCCTGCAGAGGTTGGCGGCGACAGGCTGGTGCTGCGGGGACCATTCCGCTTGCAATCCCACCCCTTGAAAAATGAAGATGCGATGACACAAACCCAGGCGCAGCAACCGCCCTCAGAGGCCGATATCGACAGTCTCGAGATCACTCTCGTATTCGAATGTGGCCGCTGGCCGATGCCGTTGGGAACCTTGCGAACCATCAACGAAGGTCACGTGTTCGAAATTGGCCGGCCGCTTGACGGTCCGGTCGATATCCTTGCCAACGGCCAACGTATTGGCCGCGGCGACATCGTGCGGATCGGCGAGGAACTGGCCGTCAGGTTACGCGGCAGGTTGACGCTTAATGACTGAGATTCAACCCAGCATCCTTGCGCTTCTTGCGATAACTGTTGGCCTTGGCCTGCTGGCCTTTGCAGTTGTCACAACTACAGCCTTCATCAAGGTCTCGGTTGTTCTCTTTCTCGTGCGTAATGCGCTCGGGACCCAATCGATACCGCCGAACATCGTCCTTTACGGAGCGGCACTGATCCTGACCGTCTTCATCAGCGCTCCGGTCTTTGAGCAGACCTACAACCGCCTTACCGACCCCCAACTTCGCTACCAAACCTTCGACGACTGGATGACAGCCGCCAAGGAGGGACAGGAGCCGTTGCGCGCCCATCTTAAGAGGTTCACCAACGAAGAGCAGCGCCGCTTCTTCCTGTCGTCCACCGAACATATCTGGTCGGAGGAGATGCGCGACAGCGCCACGGCAGATGATTTTGTGATTCTTGTGCCGTCGTTCCTGATTTCCGAGCTCAAGCGTGGCTTCGAGATCGGCTTTCTTCTCTATCTTCCCTTTATCACCATCGATCTGATCGTCACGACGATTTTGATGGCTATGGGCATGTCGATGGTGTCCCCGACGGTGATATCGGTCCCGTTCAAGCTTTTTCTGTTCGTCACTATCGACGGCTGGTCACGTCTTATGCACGGGCTGGTGTTAAGCTACACGACGCCAGGAGGTTGACGATGAACGAAGCCAGCATCCTAACGCACTTGAGCCAATCGCTTATCCTTTTCATGATCTGGGTTCTGCCGCCGCTGCTCGCAGCTCTCATCTCAGGATTGATCATTGGCCTCATCCAGGCGGCAACCCAGCTCCAGGATCAAACCTTGCCGCTGACGGTCAAGCTTCTGGTCGTCGTCGCCGTGCTCGCCGGGTTTTCTCCCGTGCTCAGCGCTCCACTCATCGACCAAGCCGAGCACATCTTCAGCGAATTTCCTGCACTCACCGCAAGATATTAGCGGAGCTTGGATGGCCGGCCTGTCACCCACAGATGCGCAAGCTGTCGTCCAGGGCGCGATCGAGCTCGTCGCCGCAACCGGTCTGAGCGCGGCCCGCGCCCTAGGCATCATGTTAGTGCTTCCCGTCTTTACCCGGCCGCGCATCAGCGGCCTGATTCGGGGAAGCCTGACGATTGCGATCGGCCTGCCATGCCTCGCGCAGGTCAAACTCGGCCTGCCAGCACTGGACCCGAACACGCGTCTGGTCAGCGTCACCATGCTTGGGCTGAAGGAGGTATTTGTCGGTCTTGTGCTCGGCATCCTGCTCAGTATTCCACTATGGAGTATCCAGGCAGTCGGCGACATCATCGATACCCAACGAGGAATTTCAAGCCAGGTTGCGGGCGAGGATCCCGCGACGCACAGCCAAGCGTCCGGAACGGGGCTTTTTCTCGGCATTACCGCGGTTACGATCTTCGTTCTGGTCGGCGGCCTTCAGACAATGGTGAAGAGCCTTTATGGTAGCTATCTGGTCTGGCCCGTTTATCAGTTCCTGCCTGCGGTGACGTCGCAAGGGGCAATGGAATGTCTGGCCCTTCTCGATCATATCATGCTGACGACGCTGCTGGTCGCCGGACCGGTGCTGGCCCTGCTGCTGCTTGTCGATATCTCGGTCATGATGCTCGGCCGTTTCGCATCTCAGCTCAAGCTGAACGATCTCTCCCCGATGATCAAGAATGTCGCTTTCGGCGTCATCATGGTCAGCTACACCGTCTATCTGCTGGAATACGCGGGAGCTGAAATCTTGAACTCGAGCAACATGCTCGAGTATCTGAAGAAGCTCTTGAAATGAGCGGTACGAGTGAGGAGAAAAAGCTTCCTCCGACGCCCAAGAAGCTGCGGGATGCGCGCAAGAAGGGGCAGAGCGCGCGCAGCTCCGATCTGGTGAGCGGCGTCAGCGCCTGTGCCGGTTTCGGCTGCCTGTGGTGGCGAGCGGGTGCGATCGAGGACAAGTGGCAAGAAACGGTCCGACTGGTCGATAAACTGGAGGAGCAGCCGTTCACAAGTGCGGTGCCACAAGCGCTCAGCGGCTTGCTAGAGCTTTCGATTGCAACTGTCGCGCCGTTGCTCGCCGCTGCCGTGACAGCAGCTCTTCTGGCCAATGTCCTGGCCAATGGCGGCTTCATGTTTGCTTCGGAGCCGCTCAAGCCGAAGCTCGAGAAACTGGATCCCATCAAAGGCTTGAAACGCATCGCCTCTAAACGTTCGGCCATCGAGCTTGGCAAGACGCTGGCTAAAGTGGTTTTGCTTGGTGCGACCTTCTTTCTCATCGTGACCGCGAGCTGGAAGGCCCTCGTGTACCTGCCGGTCTGCGGCATGGGCTGTTTTGGCTTCGTCTTCACCGAGGTTAAACTGCTGACCGGGATTGCCGCTGGAGCTTTTCTGGTCGGCGGATTGGCTGACCTACTAATCCAGCGCTGGTTGTTTATGCAGGACATGCGTATGACGGAAACGGAGGCCAAGCGAGAGAACAAGGAACAGCAAGGCAATCCGCAGGTGAAGCGTGAGCACCGGCGTCTGCGGCAAGAGTCGGCCAACGAGGCTCCGCTCGGCATCAGTCGGGCCACCTTGATCTTGCGGGGATCGGCTACGTTGATTGGGCTGCGCTATGTTCGCGGCGAGACCGGCGTGCCGGTCGTGGTCTGCCGTGGCGAGGGCGAAGCTGCTTCACAGCTGCTTGGTGAGGCGCGCGCGCTGCGCCTCAACATTGTGGATGACGATGTCCTGGCACGTCAGCTGCTCGGGAAAGCACGGCTCGGCAACCCGGTTCCCTCGCAATATTTCGAGTCGGTCGCAAAGGCACTCTATGCCGCTGGGCTGGTCTAGATCATCCTGTCCTGACGCTGCGATCCGCAACGTGCGCTCGATGGAGGTGGTTCTTGCGATTAAACAGATCCAGCCGCATGCCCATACCGCTTTGCTGGATACTCATCAGGTGCAATCCTGGCTTATGCAATTGCCGAGCCGTTACTGAGTATTGATGAACTTGTGTCATTCATGGCGATGTTAGTCTACCTGCGGCTTCTTCAAACGCATCACCGAAGAATTTGGCGCGAAAAAGTGTTTTGGATCGTTGTGGAATCTTGCGGGATGAATGTCGCGAGGTTGTGGAAGCGACACCGAACAATGTTCCGTCTCTGAGTTGCTTGAAAAGGCGCAGCAAATAGAAGCGTTAGCTCCAGATCACGATCTTTACAGTGACGTTTCGATGTATCAAAGGGCCGCGCAATGGTGAGCCATCCAGAAAACCGCCGAGTGCTGGCTCGAGCCATTTCAATGGCCTTAATCGGGACTCTTGAATAGACCCAATCTTTCTCCGCAGCCTCAGGGTTCGAAGGTTAGTCTCGAACCCCAAATATGCCACAACACAGTAAGCGGCTCGGTTTCCAAGTTGGGAAGCGGCTCCGATTTAGGCTTAATAGCATTGCGGCCTCAGTAGGAGCATTTGCTGTAGCTATCGAGGCACCCTGTCATTGGCTGGATGACGCCTTCGCGCAACCGTCCGCAGGGCATCCGGCGATGGTGACGGCTACTGGATTTGGTAGGTTTGTTGTCTCCCCGTCCTGAGCTAGTGGCTTTGACAGATGGGCCTCGCGCACAGGGTGCGCGCCGGGATAGGAGAAACTCGATGCGATTGACCGCGCTGCGCCGTACCTTTATTGCAGCGATCCTGTTTGCCTGTGGGGGAGTAGGCAGCGCGGGGGCCGACGATTCGCCGCTGCCCGTCCAAGTCATGACGCCGGCCGGCCAGAACGCCGGCGCCGGCCAAACTCCTAGTATGCCGTCGGCCGCCGAGCAGCATCGGCTGCCGCCGGATTCCAGCACCAGACAAAGGCTTGAGCTTCCTGGCAGGACGCTCTCTTTCCTCGCGACGGCCGGCTCGATCCGTCTATTCGACGACAAGGGCGAGCCGCAGGCCGACATCGTCTATACGTCCTATCAGCTTGACGGCACCGATCGCGGCACCCGCCCGGTAACATTCTTCTTCAACGGCGGACCGGGCTCATCATCGGCCTGGCTGCAGCTCGGCAATGCCGGACCGTGGCGGTTACCGATCAATGCGGACGAGGTCACGCCATCGACCTTTCCGGAGGCGAGTCCAAACGCGGAAACTTGGCTCGATTTCACTGATCTAGTGTTTCTCGACCCCGTAGGTACCGGCTATAGCCGATTCGTGGGTACCGGCGATGATGTACGCAAGCGGCTCTATTCCGTTGACGGCGACGCCAATGCGCTCGCACTGGTGATCCGCCGCTGGCTCGAAAAGCATGACCGACTATTGTCGCCGAAGTACATCGCGGGCGAAAGCTATGGTGGCATTCGCGGCCCAAAGATTGTCCACCAGTTGCAGATGCGGCAGGGCATAGGCGTTAAGGGTCTCATCATGATCTCGCCAGTGTTCGACTCCAGCGTCCGCGCGGGTCTGTTGCGATACGTCGCGGCGCTGCCAAGCTATGCCGCAACCTTCCGTGAAGCTAAGGGGCCGGTCAAGCGAGCCGATCTCGCTGAGATGGAGGCTTATGCACGCGGCGAATTTCTTGTCGATCTTATGAAAGGCCAGCAGGACAGGGAAGCGACCACACGTCTGGCCGACAAGGTCGCGGCGCTGACCGGCATCGATCAAGCGGTCAGTCGTAGGCTCGCGGGCCGCGTCGAACTCGCCGAGTTCCGCCGTGAGTTCGATCGTAAGAACGGCAAGCTAATCGGCAATTATGATGCCTCGGTGCGTGGCCTCGATCCGTACCCGGACTCCGGTTTCCACGTTTCCGGCGATGCCTCGAGTGATACGCTGCTAGCACCTCTGACTAGCGCCACTGTCGATCTCCTTACGCGCAAGCTTAACTGGCGGCCGGACGGCTCCTATGAGCTGGTCAACGGTTCGGTCAGGCAGGCTTGGGATTTCGGCCGCAGCCCTCCGGAGTCGGTTTCGCAGCTGCGCCAGATCCTTGCAACGGACCGAAAGTTGAAGCTGCTGGTCGGGCACGGCCTGTTTGACCTCGTCACGCCTTATCTCGGATCACAGATCGTGCTCGACCAATTGCCGCCATTTGCCTCGGCACCGCGCATCAAACTTATAGTCTATCCGGGCGGCCACATGTTCTATTCACGAGACACCTCGCGCCAAGCTTTTCGTGCAGAGGTCGAAGCGATGATGAAGTAGCGGCGATGGATTGGGCGTAAGGTCCGGTGCTAGGTGAGAGCCGGCCAATGCGCCTTTCGGCCTTGTGTCCGATAATGGGTTCGATGCGCCGAGCGCCGGCGCAGCTCGTGCTATGACACCGAAATCGTCGGGGAGATGGAGGCGCGCGGCTGCAGTTGCGCATCATGGCCGCCTCGCGGAAAACACCAGCAATCCGCAATGAGCCACCTGTGGCGAGCTGATATTGTAGCGGCAGCTTCGTTGCCGGATGTGCGCTGCAGCGCGCAGTCTATTTAGCTTCCGGCTATACATGATACAACCCAGGCGCGCAACGCGCCTGGGCAGCTTTTGGAGCATCTCGGCGCCTTCAACTTAGGGAGCTCACGGCGGCGCAACCGCTAGATCTCCTGCAGCCCTGGCTTCATCTATCGTGGCCAGAAAAGGTTTTTGCCCCGTCGGTGCCGAACTCCTTCATCAATTCCGCAGAACATTGTCATGAACGTCCAGGTCGCGGCCAGCTTGCGCTTACCGAGACCCCGAGACTAAGCGTGATCTCCTCCCCTTTCACCCGACTCCATTCCGCCTTCGGGTCGCCCGTTCCAAATGGAGCTAAAAGCCGCCACTTTCCACTTTCGAGAAAAAGAGTTCCACTTTAGGCAATGCTCAATTTGGGCTTCTCGCGACCATGCTCAAGGTTAAACCCGGCCAACTTGCAGCATCAACCGCGGATAGATCCCCACCCATTTTGGGGAGGTCTTTGCTACAACTTCTTCGGATATGCTGCTCCGGTGACCATAGTTTTCCAAGACAGAGCGAAACAAACATGACTCAACGCGTGGATCTCGGACCTGGCATGGTAAGCATTACCAGCGCCAAGAAACTTGCAAACCGTTCCGATCAGGGGCTTCTCAACGCCAGCGGCCAAAGAAATCCTTACGAGAATTACTCGTGCAACTACGCGACTCGGACCTGCATTCCTTCCCACAATGGCAACAGCGGCGGCGGATACACGTGACCTGAGCGTTTAAGTTCGACGACGGCCCGATGAACGTTCTCGCTCGATTGACTGGAGCTTCGACCGATCGACGCGCATGACCATGCACGAAAGCTCTCGCGCGATCCCCAAGTTACGATTTTCCGTAGGTCGACGGGGCGCAGCATCGCGGCGTCCAGTCCGCGTTGCCCTATCCCGACAATGGCGAATCGCTGCAGTGGTGCGCCGAGAGCCGTGAGGACACAAGAACATCAATGAACGCTAAGAACATGTGATAACTGCAATGGTGGTTTCTCACCCAACACGTGTTTTGAAAGAAGCCTATGCGGGACCGCTGAATGGGAGACGAGGTGATGATTAGCTGCCTGGTCTGAGCTCGACGCGCGACCCTCGCTAAGCTGCTCGTCGTGCCGGAACCCGGTTCAAAGGCAGCCATCGCCCGATGTTCGTGTCGAGCGCATGCGGTGACTTCTTCGGGCGTGCAATTTCACAAGCGTCCTCGTGTCATTTCTCTGAGTGGTTGCAGGTTGATGAAGCTTATCGACGGTAAGAACGTCGAAGCTTCCTCTAGGACAGGCGGGGCGGCTTCCAGATGCATCTTCTGGCCTGCAAGCGCATAAGCCGGCCAGGAAGATCTAGCAGGCTGTTGAAGAAGTCTCTGGCGGGATGGCAGTGGACGTGATTCTCTCGATAGTTGAATCGGGAGGCCATGATGCGGGGATCGGACGAGCGGTCTGGATCGCTCTTCAGTTACGTGGATCTTGAAGCGCGGGTTCGCCCGGATCACGCCTTACGGAAGATCCGGGAGATTGTGAACGCTGCGCTGGACGATCTATCGAAGGCATTTGCGGGGCTTTACACGGACTTTGGCCGACCCTCGATTGCACCGGAGAGGCTGCTTCGGGCGATGTTGTTGCAGGCGTTCTATGGCATCCGCTCGGAACGACAATTGATGGAGCGGCTGGAGTTCGACCTGTTGTTCCGCTGGTTTGTCGGTCTTGGCGTGGACGATCCGGTGTGGGACCACTCGACCTTTTCCAAGAACCGCGACCGGCTGCTAGAGGGTGAGATCGCCGCTAAGTTCCTCTCCGCGGTAATGGCTCAGCCGAAAGTGAAGCGGCTATTGTCGAGCGACCACTTCTCGGTGGACGGCACGCTGATTGAGGCGTGGGCTTCGATCAAGAGCTTCCGCAGAAGGGATGGAGGCGACAACGACAGTGGGGGGCCGGGACGTAACGCTGAGCGCAGCTTCCACAAGGAGAAGCGTTCAAACAAGACGCACCAAAGCAACCACCGATCCGGAGGCTCGGCTGTACAAGAAGGGCGATGGGCAGCCGGCCAAGCTCTGCTACATGGGGCATGCTCTGATGGAAAATCGCCATGGTTTGGCGGTCGGCGGCATTGTCAGCCAGGCCACCGGTACGGCCGAACGAGAGACAGCGCTGGCGTTGATTGATAATTGCCATCCCAGAGGCCGGCGGGTCACGCTCGGCGCGGACAAGGCTTATGACGTTACGCAGTTCGTGCACGACTTGAGAGAACGATCGGTGACGCCGCACATCGCAATCGACGGACACCTCAGCAAGACAGGCGTCCCGCGCAAGACGGCGGTCGATGCCCGCTCCACCCGCCATGCCGGCTACGAGATCAGCCAACGCTGCCGCAAGCGGATTGAGGAAGTGTTCGGATGGATCAAGAGTTCCGCCGGTCTGGCCAAGGTAAAGCTGCGAGGGCGCGAGCGTGTGGACGCCGTCTTTACGTTGGCGCTTGCCGCCTACAATCTGATCCGCCTGCCCAAGCTGCTGGCGGTGCAGCTATGAGCGTGCGGGGCAAATGGCGCGTCGTGGAAACGCCCGATCACGACATGGCCGGGTCGGGCTCTTACATCCTGTTCACAAACGACGGTGGCGAGTTCGCCCTGGATTGTCTCACCGGGGCAATATACGGCCGTTGCGAAGGCGATGCCGTCGAGTTCACATGGGATGGCAACGACGAGATGGAGCCCGCAAAAGGCCGTGGTTGGGCAGAAGAGCTCGCCGATGGCTCGCTCGAAGGTAAGATATGCCTCGAAGGCGGCGACGACATTCCTTTTATCGCCCGCCGATTGGCTACTTCTTCAACAGCCTGCTAGATCCAAGCATTGCCTACCAAGGAGCCTTGGTCCGAAGTGACCGTCAAGCTCAGTCGTTTGAGACAGGCGGAGGCTCGGCCGACGAACCTTCGGTGTAGCCATCCCGCTCCCATCAGAGGCCGTCGATGCCGTGCTCCCCCTTGCAATGTCGAGGCCAAACAGAGACCCGAAACGACATCATGACAGAAGAATTGGATATCAGTTTTGCGAACGCAAACATTCGTGCAAGCACTATCTGCACAATTGTACTCGGCTTTGCCGCCGATCCGTTGATGCGTTGGAGTTGGCCTGACCCAAGGCAATACCTTAGGAGCATGCCTCAGTTCATTGATGCCTGTGCCGGACGAGCATTTGCACATGGCACAGCCTACGTCGCTGGAGAGGTTCTTGGCGCGGCCCTGTGGCTGCCTCCCGACGTGCAGCAAGATGAGGAGGCTTTGGATCGAATTATGGCGCTATCCTTGCGCCCGGAGATCACCGAAGATATGGCACACTTGCGGAGGAGAATGGCCGAGCATCATCCCCGCGAGCCACATTGGTATCTGCCATTCATTGCTGTAGATCCGAACTGCGTCGGAAAAGGGGTTGGCACATTGTTGATGAGATACGCCCTTCAACAATGCGATGAGCAGGGCATAGCTGCCTACCTCGAAAGCTCGAACCCTGAAAATATTCCCTTTTACCAACGTCACGGCTTCAAGGTCGTTGGTGAGATACAACACGGTTCCTCGCCGCCGCTCACGCCAATGTTCCGAACGGCTTGTTGACCGGCAAGATGGGGATGCTTCGCACGCTTTAAAGTTTGCCGGAGCTATTCTCGCACAGACCCGGAACTGATGTCTAATTAAGCGCAGATTCCGCAAACAAAGGCCGGCCTGCCAGCTTTGCGGCTCTTTTCTATTATGCCCTCTAAGGCATTCCAGCGTGAGGGAGCTGCAGCCCTCAATTGGCACGGCGTTTGCTCTATCCAGACCGTAATCACCATAAGCAAGCCCTGATCTGGGAGAACTCGTTCCGCTTGTTGGCTCATGGCTCCGCAGGCTCAATCGGCAGTTGGTGAGCTGGTGGCCAGGCCTTTCGCAAGCAGCCGATCTTAGCGCGCTGGACGAGATCGATGTGAGTGAACGTGGCCGCCATCCACACAACGGGTGCGTACCTCCAAAAGCAGACCGGCACGTCCGATAGGCGGAGTGAGTAGCCATTTTCGAACTCGCCAGCGGAAAAGCGGTAATTGCTCGGCGCCACCTGCGCCTGCTCAAACGACCTGGTCGATATTCATCGGAACCGCCATCAGGAGCTGAGATCGAAGAGGTGCGGTCGATTGGTCATGGTGCCGACAGTGACCCGCAGCACCATCTGGCTCGACTGGTTTCGGCGTTGAGCTCACACGACGAGTTGGTTGTAGCGCTCGTACCGTCGCCTCCTCCGGTTAAGTCTAGTTGGCAATAACCTGACATGACCGCGTTCGATGAGGATGGCTTATGTCCGCGGGCAGACATTGAGGCGGCTCGCCCGATCTGCGCAAAGCATACGAACCGTTTCTTCACCAAAGTTGGCACGTCTGATGCTGAGAGCTGTGTGGAGTCAAATCCACTAAGTGGGGCCATTGCCACCGCGATGTCGCCGGCGCTTGACTTCATCGGACAAGGCGAATCGTATCGTACGCTCGCTGATACGCCCTTGCTGACGCCGCAAATGATGGCGTCTCTCACCGCGTTTATCGATCGAAGGCTACTTTTAGAGCTTGGCCGGTTTCCCATGGAGGGTCCATGTTGACTGTTTCTTCAAAACCTCTTTGCAAGGAGGAGCCTTCAGGCCGAAGGCGTCCTCCGTCACCAGACCCGCAATCATGCTGATTCGCCATGGTCCACTTTGGCACGAACATTCTTTCGACGAACAAAGCGCCGGAAATAAGTGCAAAGTGGGCGAGCAGCATCTCTGACCGCAGGATGCGTCGGAGCCCATTGCGGCCGCATTGGAACAGTAATGGCAGCCAGTGGGACCCACACTCGTTCGTGCGTTACCGGATCGCGTAACTGGGCGATCTTGTTCGTGCGGATGTCCAGCCACTCGAACGAACGACCATGGACGGCGACAAGTTGAGCCGGCCGCAGAGCAGCGAAATGATCCGGACAAGAGACCCTTATCATTCGAGCGCAACCTGAGATTGATCTTGTGCAGTCGGTTTAAGATGATGCCGCCCACTTGTTCAACTGCAGGAAGGAGGGACTTGACACTCGGCAGGTGACCACACGACCTTCTCGCCGCTTCGATCGAATCTCTGTAGCCGATTTCTAACTGAATTCTTTGCCCACCTTGGCTTGTTTGCATGCTTGGCCTGCGACTCCGACCTTCGTCAATTGAGGCCTGACGATTTTGCAAACGGCGGGCCTCTGGCGATCAGCTGACCCCACTACCTCTATTGGAGCCGGGCTGGTTGCTTACGCGACGAGCCCCTTGGCCGCGCTCTGGCTGGTGGTCCAGTTCGGTATCCTGCACCTGGTGATCTCAATCCGAAAAATCGTGCGCCGCGCCATTGGAATGCTATGGCGATCCCCAACGCCATCGCGCAACGATGCTGCCGCCCTGCGGATGCTGTTATTGCCAGCAGAACCGTAAAAACGAAGGCGCTGCGGCAAGCGCCATCGATGCTAGCAATGATTCGGGATTCGCTGATATCCATTCAGCGAAACTAACAAGCAGCATACTAGTACCAGCAAAGGAGGCAGACTGCCCTGCCGATCAGGAGACCAGGAGTCGCCCAGCCTATTAGTGTGGCCCGAGCGGCCGCTGATCGGATTGAGCGCTTGTGCTATGTACATCCCAAGGTTAGCGCCTCCAGCTGCCCGGGCCGGCGCTATACGAGCTGATTGCGGGACAGCTACCTGCAGCGATCCGTTCGGACGCACGCACAGGACGGGTCAAGAGGGGGGCCGTAATTCGGGGCGAAGGTGAGCTGAAGACAGAGGCACACGGCGCGTGGCTCTCGCCAGGATATTGGGTACACGCGCCGTGTGCGTTCCGCAAAGTGCTCACTTGGAACGACATCCGCTACCCGCAGGATGTCTGTGCACTTCGGGCAGCAATGGCATAGCTGGGCTAGCTGACGAGAAGCTGACGACCATATCCTCGGCAGCCGCTCTTGCTTTTGATCTGGCAAAGACATTGAAGAGGGGTTTACTGGAGGGATTGGCCCATGAAGCGACATGGAACGCCTCATGGCTTGCCCCGCTCACGGTTTGGTAAAGCGCGCTCGATCACCCCGAGGTTTGCGGGGTATCATTGCCTCCCGTCCCATCATGTAGAGCACAGCTTTATGTAGGTCTCGGGTGGGTAGGCAATGTTGCGCGCACGGATGAGAATGCGTTCGTGGCGCGACAACCGCCACATCATGTCTCGATTCCGAGCCGCTGGACCATGCCTAGCTACCACTGCCAATGTCCTTGGGGCCGTCGAGACTCTGATCGCTGTAAGCGCCTCTTGTACGTGTTCTGACGTCAAAACCTTTTGCACGTATCCCGCGATCTTGAACGGAGGCGAACTCGGCAAATCGAGCGGCTTGGTTACATCATCGCTCTTGAAGAGTCGCCCTCTCTGGAGATGATGCGCCCACGTCAGGGAGGCAGAGTCTCCGGTGGGTGCACAAAGGCCATCAGGTCTTGACGCGGTTCATGTCTCGGCCTCACTCACAAACACTCTGGCGCGCAGCTCGAGGGGCTATATCAATTCGTTAGCATGATATGGTGATGCTTAGAGAGCATATTGAAGAATCGGGCATTCGCATTTTGCGGCGACAAGCAGAAGCCAGGGCGAGAACAGCGCAGCCGAGTCGCGCACATGGATCAAGTCAAGACCGGCGCTGACCGCCGATCCAAACGCGAGGCTGTACTGCAAGGGAAAAGGCAAGGCGACGAAAGAGTGCTTCATCGGGCACGGTCTGATGGAGCAACCGCTAATGCCTATGGTCGACGCCTGCCTCACATTGGCCGGTGGGCATGACGAACCGGTGGTCGCGTTGCACATGATCGCGTCGCGTGCCCACCAGCCGACAGCGATCACGCTTGGCGCCGACAATGGCTACGCCCTCCAAAAAGGTTAGTGAACGAACTTCGCTCGATGAACGTGACGCCGCATATTGCGCAGAATACCAGCGGCCGCAGCTCTGCGGTTAGGGGATATCTCGACTTAAATGTCCCGAGTCAAGTTCGCGATGTCACCATGGCGAAGAGGCCAACCTCAAAGCGATATGAGATATCTCATCAGCCTGCGGGGAGGAACCATACACAAGCAAATACAGTCCGGCCACTTTGCGAGAGAACTGCTCTCTCTGACGAGACGGCATAACTGTCGATGCGCCAGTCGAGACACTGTCGGGCAAGCACGCCGATCTCGACCGCGACCATGTTGAGTCAACTGGTATGCTTCGGGGCGTGGTGGAACTCCAAACCTAGCAAGGCCTAGATGATGCGCGCAATCTTGTTGGCGAGTGCCACGGATGCGACGATGATCGGTCGTCTTTGCAGGCCGAATCCAGAGCGGGGCATTCAAGCCTCGTCAAGCAACTTGATGATCAAGGTCGCACCAACGATCAGCAACGTCAGAAGTCGCCGATTCCCGCCCTTTGATATCGCCCCAAGCCGCTGCGTTTGGATGCCGACAACGAAAACCTCGTCCCCCGTAGTGGGCCGATTGTCAGTTCGGCAACAAAATGTCACCAAGTGGACGATACGTAGGGTCAGAAAAAGCGAAAAATCAGCGATCTTCAATTCGGCACGCCGCTTGCCTTGTTCACGGCGTCGGCACCGATCGCTAGTGAGCCCCGAGATGGTTGGCGACTTGAGCAAAGGCACGGAGACTGGCTGTGTCGCGAACTGACGTAGAGCGATTCGTCAACGATCTGGGGAACGAGGATGGTCTGCTTGAACGCGTAAAACCAACTGCTACCGGCCTTGCATCGATTGTCGCGATCGGAAAGAGCCTCGGCTACAGCTTCACACTTGATGAAGCCAAAAGTTGCATCCGAGCTCGACAGAAGTTGACGACTAAACGGCTCGCCGGTGGCACTTTTTATTCGAGTGATACGATCTCGACCGGCGCTGTGCAGGCCGTTGCGGAGGTGGCCACGAGCGGCGCGCAAGCCGCGGAGGCGGCCTCTGACCGCGCCACGGCAGTTGAGCCCGTTGCAGTTGTTGTGGTTGTTATTGTTGCGGTCGCGGCCGAGGTCTGACATGCCTTCGCTATGACCGCGTCGGCTGGTTGCTCAAGGAGGCGATGAAGTGCGATGAGAACATGAAGTAAGCTTCGTCAAATGACACACGCTGCCGCCGAGCACTACCGACAGATTTTTGACCGGCGCACCCCGGAGCAACTGCGCACGCTGTCGCACGTCAAGCGCTTCATGGAGCGGTTAGTCGGTGACGTGGAGTTCCGCAGGGCGCTTGCGGAGGCAATCGCCACCCCTCGGGCGGTAACAGAGCGGTACGGCATCAAAGTGGATCCAATGGAGGTGCTGCCGCTCTGGCGCGGTGGCTACCAACAATACCGCTTCAAGCCGGAGTCTGCGCCGTGGCCACTGGCTGTGATGTGGGATGAGTATCTCCGCGAGATGATGCGTCATCGCGACCTCTTGCGCGACGAGGGCGAGATGTCAACGATCAATCCTCGCTTTCATGCTTGGCGCGAGCGGCAAATCCGGCGCTGCAATGACCAATTGGGCGTGTCGGCGGCGTCGCTCACGCACCCCATCATCGCTTTCGAGCTAAGCGAAGGCTGCACCGTCGGTTGTTGGTTCTGTGGCCTCTCGGCCGATCGCTTCAAAGGCTATTACGACTATAGCAAAGAGCATGCAGCGCTTTGGCGGGGCGTGCTTGGTGTCGCGAGCGAAATGTTTGGTTCGGCAGTCCGCACGGGCTTCTGCTACTGGGCCACAGATCCTATGGACAACCCACACTACGACCGCTTTCTGTTCGACTACTATCAGATTACGGGCGCGTTACCGCAAACAACAACGGCAGCCCCCCTCAAGGATCAGGCACTCACCAGGCGCGTGCTCGGGCTCTTCAATCTATATCGCACGACGACGAATCGTTTCTCCGTGCTGAGCACGGCACATCTCAATCAGATTCACACCGCGTTTTCGCCTGAGGAGTTGCTAGGAGTCGAACTCATCCTGCAGGGCAACGAGGCGCTGACGGCAAAGGCCATGGCCGGGCGCGCACGCGAGCGGAAGGAGAAGCTCAGGGGCGCTAACAAGGACGGTGCAATCGCCTTTCTGGAACGCAATCACACGACGATCGCCTGCGTTTCCGGCTTCCTCGTAAATATGCGGCAGGGGCGCTTACGACTGGTGACGCCGGTGCCGGGTAGCGACCGCTGGCCTCTCGGGTACCGCATCCTGGGCGAACGCGTCTTCAGCTCGCCTGACGGTTTCCGGGACGGGCTGCAGAGCATGATCGAACAGCATATGCTCGAGAGTCCAGCCCATGACCGGCCGATCAGCTTCCGCAAGGATCTACAATACAAGGCAGGGAACGGGTGCTTTCATCTTCGCTCACGCAACATGGAACACCGCGTGCTCGACGACATCGCCCCGATTTCCGTTGGCCGTTTGATCGCGGACGGCAACTGCACAATGTCGGAGCTGGTTATTCGGGTCGCAGCTGACGGAACAACCCTCCTTGGGGTCGCCGACTTGCTCGATCAGCTGTACATGGCCGGGCTGATCGAAGAAGACCTCGACGACCGCTTCATCTGGCAGACCGGTGACTGGATGACGAGCCGCATCGAAGGAGTCAAACACACGGGCTCCCGCACGGGTGCAGATGGTGCCGATTCGCATTGAGGTACTACTTAGCCTCAAGCAACGGCAGCATCCCACCATCCAGCAGTGCTGAGCGCGGTGACAAGCCGCTCCGCATCCACGGTCCGTGGCTTCGTGGCGTGCACAACCGACGTGGCCACAGAAGCCCAGCGGACTTCCGCGCTTGCGGCTTCGAGCCAAAGCCCTCATTTGCGTGCATCAGCGGTGCACGACTGGGACGCACGCTGTTAAGTCAAGAATGGTTTGCCCCGCCCAGTGGTCAATCAAATGGTTCTGCCAGACGACGGTGCCGCTGGTTCCAGAGAGGTCGTGGCTTTTCGTGGCGCGCCACTGCAACTTGCACTGGCGGTGATCCCTGGTAGCGGACGGCGACGCACCTGAAACTTTGATAGGTCCATGTGAATGACGACGTCAATCCGTTCATCGATGATGAAAAACAGCGAGTCCCACTCGAGCGTGGCGCCGCTCAATATCAAGAGCGGAGCCGCATGTAGCCAATTATTCACCGCTCGGCTCCAGCACTCTCTGCTTGTTCATGCCGTCCAGTCGCCGGGCAACGAACGTGACGCGGAAATCGTAGCTCGAAGCGGGCTGCCCACTGGCCGAATTAGCCGACTTCGTGTTCACGGCTCCAGTCAGGAGTCGCGCAGGAGTTCACTTTGCCGTCCGGCGCATGAGACTATGGCAGGGCGAACGCACCTGTGCGCACATCATGAATAACGTGGTATGATTATGAGTATCGATGTGCCAATCGTCCTAGTCAACATGCCTGTGTCGGCGGTCGAAAGGCCGTCGCTGGCGCTTGGTCTGCTGAAATCAGCGCTGACCCAGGCTGGACTGCAATCCACCATAGCATATGCCAACATCTGGTTTTTAGAATACATAGGCATCGCCGACTATGGACCTCTTGAGAATTGCCCGCCAGAGGAGGCACTGGTTGATTGGCTGTTCGCGGGCATTGCTTTTCCCGACTTCGAACCCGAACAAAACGCCTTCCTCGACCTCTATTTCGAGCGCAACCCGATACCCGCCGGCAAAGGTATGGCCGAGCGTCGCGCGAATTTCCTCAGGCTGCGCTCGCTTATCGGCGGGTTTATCGACTGGACGGCTGACAAGATACTGCAGAAGCGGCCGGCTATGGTCGGGTGCAGCTCGACCTTCACCCAGCATGTCCCCTCGCTCGCGTTGCTGCGCCGGCTGAGCGAGCGCTCACCTGATCTTGTCACCCTCATGGGTGGAGCAAACTGCGGGTCGGTTATGGGGCGGAGCACTCACGCGCGTTTCCCATGGGTCGACTATGTCGTATCGGGCGAGGCCGACGCACTGATCGGCCCGCTGTGTTGGGATATCCTCAATCGCGGCAGAGACATTCCGCCTGCTGACCTGCCGTTTGGCGTTTTCGGTCCGACGCATCGCGAGGCCGGCTATCCCGCGGCGTCGACGCGCGACTTAGTGCCCCGCGCAGTGATCGAGAACATGCGTGACCTGCCGCTGCCGGATTTCTCGGACTATTTTGCGGAGGTCGAGGCATCGCTCTACGCCGATCGCATCCATGCCGGGCTGCCGATGGAGTTCTCTCGCGGCTGCTGGTGGGGAGAGCGCAGTCATTGCATGTTTTGCGGGCTGAACGGCGGATCGATGACCTACCGCCAGAAGCCCGCGGGGCAGGCTGCAGCGGAGATGATTGAGATGTCGGCGCGCTACGGCTCGTCGCGCATCGAAGCTGTGGACAATATTATGGCCATTGACTACCTTGAAAAGGCGCTGCCTCACCTCACCGCGCTACCCGAGAAGCTCGCGATCTTCTTTGAGGTCAAAGCTAACCTGAGGCGCCACGAAGTGGAGAAGCTGGCTGCCGCCGGCGTCCGCTGGATTCAACCGGGTATTGAGAGCCTGGATACTCGTGTTTTGAAGCTGATGCGCAAAGGAACGACCTCAGCGCACAATGTTCAGCTCTTGAAGTGGTGCCGTCAGTACGGCGTGCGGGTCAGTTGGAGCCTATTGTGGGGCTTTCCCGGCGAGAGTGATGCATGGTATGCGGAAATGGCCTCTTGGTTGCCGTTGCTGCATCATCTGCAGCCGGGACCTGCGGTACGCTTGCGATACCAGCGCTACAGCCCCTATCATTACACAGCCGAGAAACATGGACTGAAGCTGCTCCCGGCCGCCCCCTATCGCTACGTGTATCCGCTGTCGGAGCGCGATCTCTCGGATCAGGTATACTACTTCGAAGACAGCGAAGACAACCATGTCGGCGGCCATTTCACAGCCCGCGACGCCAACCGCCGCCCGGGGCTAAGTGCCGTCGCCAAGGGCATCGATGCCTGGCTGAAAGCCTGGTGCGGGCCGACTTTCTCTATGCTGTCGATGCAGGACAACGGCGACGAAATCATAGTCGAGGACACGCGAGCCATAGCAGTCGAGCGCGAACACCGCGTCAGAGGCCTCGAGCGAGAAATTCTTCTGGCCGCGGACGAAGGCTCGCCTGAAACCCGCCTGCGCGAACGGCCGGGCGCGGCGAATGTAATGCAGGGCGAGATTGAGGCGGCGATAGCTGACATGATCGCCCGCAAGCTGATCGTACGACTTGACGCGCGGCTGGTTGGACTCGCGTTATGGCATCCATATACGCCAATCCTTCCCCCGACTGCGTTCCCCGGTGGCTATCTCGACCGACGCTCCACGCCAGTGGACCCCCCGCGCGAATAAGGAAAACTGTGGTATGCACTTCGCAGGGCCACACCCGTCGCCTGTCTCCTTTGCTTGGTGCTCGCGCCAGTCTTGTCGCATTGTTCGCCCGCATCGTTGAGCACAATCAACGGCGCCGAGCCCCAAGCTCCAGCATATATGGTTTGAGATAATTGGCCGAAGCGGCGGCGATAATCGCGCCAACCCTAGTGAAGCCGATGAAGTTTATGCGACGTACGGTGGGATGGGCATGATCGCCTAACGACGGGGCCAGCGTCGGCGCGCGCGTTCGCGAGAAAGTTGACCACTCCGGCGGGAAGGCCCGCCGCCACTTTGATGCGAGCAGGCGGCAATCAGATTTCCTAACGGTCGTTCCAACATCGTCGAATTCCGCGCCGCGTTCGATAGCTTAAAGATGCGCTGCGAATTGCATCGCTCGATCCTCGTAAACTACTTCATTGGGCGAAAAAGAGAAATCACAACGAACCTCAGATCTTTGACACAGGTTGCAGCTGCCAAAGCGTCGTGTAGTTTATCGGTCGCTCGAACGTTGCGCCTTTGGCGACATATGGCTTGCCCGCGTCCAGCATTGGCTGGAATCGATCCAACTGCTTCGCCGCGTCCAGATCGACCCATAGACTTACATTCGTGAGCGACGATGTCGTCTCGACTGCACCAATATTAGATGCAGGCAACCCGAGCATCGTTTCGATGCCGGGGCGAAGCACCTTCTCGTCCTCGATCATCATTTGCCGCATTTCCAAATCTATCCGGCGGACACTGCCAGATTTAGTTGCCCTGGCCGCCCAAGAAATGGATGGTGGCCAGCGAGCAATTTCGACTATCACCCTTCTTTTTGTTGTTTGCTCCGTTGCCTGCGCTTTGACGCTCTCGGAAACCCGTCTTGCGGAGTTGCACAATGAGTCCCATGGCAAGCCTTCTCACCCTTGTAGTTGGCCAGCGCTTCGACCAACAGCGACATGGTGTGCTGTTTCAGTTCGTCGGGGATAGGCTCAGGACCGCCTAGCGAGTTCAACGCCACCTCGACCAATTCGATTGCGCGATCCTTGTTGCCGCTCTCATAATAATACTGAGCGACCGCCCCATAGGACGGGTACTTGAAGCCACCGTCCCCTTGCGGAGGATTCAGCGCAAGAATGTGTTCGGACAACTCTTTGCCCATCGCAAGGCGCTCGGCAGACGGGAAGTGGGAGTTGTCATTCGCCGGATCAAAGAGTTGGCGCAGCGCCCCTTCCATCCACTGCTCATCGTTTTTGTCGATCGCGTCGCGAGCGAATTGCCTCAGAACCGGCAAGCCGGTCTGCAAGTTGCGCAGTTTGTGAAGCAACATATCCGCATGGAGCGAGCGGAAGTGGAGATCGTCCGGCATCACCGCGACGGCCTCTTCGACCGCCGAAACCGCCTTTGCCCAATCCTCCGCCTCCATCGCCGGCCGAAGCTTGGCGAGAATGGGCTCAGTCAGCGTCCTTTCGCGCATTTCGCGTCGTCCGCTGTCGATCCGCTCTGTATCGGCGGCTTTGGCTTCATCGCTGGTCCGCCAGCTGCCGTTAAGAAGTTTCGGCAAGACGTCATCGAGCTGCATTGGATGACCGATAAAGGCGATGTGGCCGTCACGGTCAACGACGAACGAGGTGGGAATCCCGACAGAAAAGCTGGAGTCCATCCAAAGCTTGATCATTTCGCCTGTGGAGTCGAACCCGATCCGATAGTTCAGGTTTGAGAACTTGTCGGTCAACCACGCGTCCAACCTTGTTCGGGCCTCGTCCGCCGTTGGAGCCTGTTCGCAAGCTGCGACGCCGAGCAGCTCAAGTCCGCTGTCTTTGTATTTCTCTTGCAGCTCTACTAGATGAGGCATCACTGCCGCACATGGTCCGCACCAAGTTGCCCAAAATTCAACGATGTACATCTTCCCGGGCTGGAAGCTCGTGAGGGGCTCGCCGCGCAGCCAGTTCTCTACCTTGATCGGAGGAGCTGGGGACTCCATGCGCAGCACCATGTTGCTCTCCAAAACTATTGCCACTCGTTGCGCGACTTTGTGCGCTAGCCTGTCTCTCTCAGAAACGGAGCACATGGGTTCAAGAGAAGGAGAGCATCACTCGTTTTGCGCATCTGGTGTGCGCTCAGCCCTCACTCCGTGTTTCTGCATCCCAATAGCAACAGGCGTGCCAGCTCGGTCAGCACGCATCAAGCGCCTGATTACTCTTTGAAAACTCCAAGGCGCCCCAAAAGCAGCCGGTGTTTTGAACCTGACGGACTTTGTCCCGTGTCAGAACTTGGACACGACTCGCGCGCTTCGCGCCACCAGAAAAGCTGGTTTGTGAGCCACCGAATGGAGCCTGCTGACCCCTTTCCCCGCCCGGCAGGATGAGAGAAGAGCTTGATGCAGATCGGAATCGAAATAACCAAGGCAGAGGACCCGCGACGGGTTTGTGGTCGATGACGACGGAATCATTCCGCAGTGCGTTGCGGCTAGGGACGCGCCCGACGACTAGGCGCGTCCCAAGTTACTGGAGCGCGAGCCGCGGATCGGTGCGCCTTAAAACTGCCATTGCTCGCCATCGCGTCAAGCGTTTCCTGCACCACAAACTGGTACTCCAATCAATTTTGCTGTTCAGCCGCGTGAATCGCGGCCGGACAGGAGTTTTCGCGGATGTTCGAACAAGGCTGCCGCCTGAAGCGAGCGGCCCGCTGGTCATAGACATGCCAGAGAACAATGGTGTGCTGAGCGGTTGGAGGTGGCGTTCGATTCGAAAATGGACCACCGAGAACAAGAAAATCGTGCTTGGCACGGCAGCCCTCATCGCGCAAGGACGGACTAAGCTAACTTGCTCGAACTGTGAATGCGAATACTTGCAGACCGTTTGGGAAGCGCCCGACCGCCAAGTCCGCTAATGTTCATCAAAGTCCATCTCCGATGCAGGCGACAATGTGTTCGCTATGGTGGTGAAATCTGCTGTCCCGTCTTTCTGAATACGCACAAGCATCTAGGCGGCGCCCGGACAGATCAGCGAGGGCGAATAGGTTCGGTTCTTGGGTCAGGACCTCCCTCGGCCGCGAAGCTTCCGAGCGCGTCTTGACTGCTGATGGCACGGTCGTTGCTATTGAGATGCAACGATATCTTGTGAAGCCGCGTGCATTCAGACACCCAGGCCAAACCATGCTTTTGTTGGTTTAGACCGATGTGCTCTTTGCAGAGCATCGAGCGGGCGGCAGCTGCCATACTCGCTCGATAGGGTATTCCATTGATCGGATGGGACGACGATGAGGCAAAGCAGCTGCCGAGCGCGGTACCGACTCGAGACTGGAAATGAGTGGCCTCCTAGCCATAACGGCGCGACGCCAAACGACCGACGTGGACGCAACGATCGCTGATCTGCGGTCATGGGAACACCCGCACGATATGGAAGCTTGCGATATGCTCTTGCACATTCCCCTGGCGTGCCGTCGCTACGCCTAAGTCACGCTCCTGGACACGCCTCATCGTAGGCTCTGTCGCTTCCGCCGTCAGCGCCGATAGCATCGGACAGGCGGTTACGCTTTCCCTGCAGCCTCCAGAATGATTGATGACGGCTTTCTAGAGCACGCGCACGCCACGTGGAATTTCTGGACGGGATCGAGTGGTGCGGGTGAACAATATCGGCCTCGTTCTCGATGAGAGCAAAACCAATCGCTGCCACCATGTGGCCGGCAATGAGGGGCGGCTCGATCGTGACACACAGAGCCGCGCCATTTAGCGGCGTGGTGACGACGCTCAAGCGCAAGGTGTTGCACAGTGAGTCCGGACACGCGCCCAAACCCGCCTATCGGAGCGGCTGCACATTCCGTGTTGTCGTTCCCGCCGCGTCCGGCGCTACCGTGCCTGCTCCATCTTCTCCGTTGCTCTTGTTGCGCGGGGCGGAGGTAGCGTAGTTGGCAAGAGGAATGGCGGCGCGATCGCCATTACTCGTGATGACAGACCGATTGTCCAGCAAGTCGAGCGGATCGTTCACCATGACTGCCAGGTTGTTTCTGGTCGAGCAGCCAAGCGTCGAGTCGAATGAATTGTCGTTCACGGCAGGTCCCACAATCAAAAGCGACGGACAGATCGGAATATGGGCTTCAAAGGTAATCGCCTCGATCCTCACGCCGGAACGGGGCGGTAAATCGACGGGGGAAGCGGACAGGCGGATGTTATAAGGAGCAACGCCCATGGCGCGGGCCTCGTGCGCCACTTGGGCGATGAGCCTGGGGGAGCCCGTGACATCCACATGGAGTGCATCCCGCCGGCCGCCGCTGACGTTCGCGATAAAGCTCCGCAGCTGAAGCTTTTCGGAGCCACGAAGGCTCTGCAGGAACAAGACACGTTTGTTCTGCTCGACCTGTATTGCTGGTTCAGCCGGCCCGAGATGGATCGAGGCACTATTTGCGCAGCCACCCAATGTTACCCCAATAGCGATCAAGTGACACAAATATCGCAAGGTCATTTGACGATCCTCATTCGATGATAAAGCCGGCGCTGCCGGTCAATCCTGGTGCGCTGGCGCGAGGCGCATCGCGGTTTCGCGGCGGCCGGGCCACCGTGTTCGTCAAAATCCGCCCCGCATCTGAGGGCGGTGAGATGCGGTCGCTTGGCGCACTCATCCTGTTCGGATTCGATCCGGGGCGCACGATGTAGGGCGTGACAATAATGACAAGCTCGGTTTCACGTTTTTGAAACGATGAGGAGCGAAAAAGCGCACCCAGAATCGGCACATCGCCGAGCCAGGGAAACTCGCCGATATCAGTGTTGAAGTTGCGCCTGATAAGGCCGCCGATTGCAAAGCTCTGACCGCTGGCGAGCTCGACCACTGTGCTCGCCCGCCGAGTCGAGAGGGCAGGGACCGCCATGCCATTGATTTTGACTTCGCCTTCGCTCGACAGTTCGCTGACTTCGGGCTTCACACGGACATTGATCTGATTGTTGTTGAGCACGGTCGGGACGAATTCCAGGCTCACGCCGAACTGCCGGAATTGGACCGAAACCTGTCGATTATCTTGCATGACCGGAATCGGAAATTCCCCGCCGGCGAGGAAGCTTGCGGCTTCGCCGGACATCGCCGTCAGATTCGGCTCAGCCAGGATTGAGGCGAGGTGCTCGCTCGCGAGAGCGTCGAGAACAGCGCTGAGGTTGGTATTGCCGGCGCTAAACCCGATCCCGATCTTGCCGCCGCCGCCGGCCGCGCCGGACCCGCCGCCTTTGCCGGTGAGAAGGAAAGCGCCGTTTGGGCCGGAGGCGGTGAAGTTGATATTGAGATCCTTGACGGCGCTGCGGGAAACTTCTGCCACCCGTACGCTGAGATTCACCTGCAATGAGCCAGCGACCTGGATCTTGTTGACAACCAGCGCGCCCGCCCCAAGAAACTGCTCAGTGACCTTCCTGGCGGTCTCGACGACATCGGCATTGGGCGCCGTACCGCTAAGGATCGCGCCGCGCGGGGTATAGCTGATCTGAATCGGATAGTCGCCGACCTCGGCCTTCAGCGTGGCCCGCAGATCCTCGATCGGTTGGGTGACGACAACACGCAGCTCAGCGAGAGCCTCTCCCTTGTCGTTCAGGGCGAACAGGCTCGTCCGTCCGGACTTTTTGCCAAACACGAAAATCGTGGTGTTCGACGGCGCCTGATAATCCGCAATCGCCGGGTCGGCAATAAAAATGCTCGCAGCCGGTCCGGTCAGATGAACTGTCTTGCCCTGTGAGGAGGTAAGGTTGAGTGTGCCGGTGATGCTGCCGGGTGCCGCACGTGGCGGTTCTCCTTTGCCATCCCGCTTTGTCTGAGCTGTGGCAGCAAGCGGAAACAGCAGAGCGACTACGCATAGGACGTAGCAGAGTCGGGGAAAAGCGGCATAATGCGAGCCGCTGGCGACCATCGACGGCTGATCAGCGCCGGCGGCATTGTTAACGACGTTCAAGGGAGTGTTGCTTTCAAGTTCGATCGGCTAGGCAGCCGATGCTGCGCCAATGAGTTCAAGGGTGTAACCGACACCGCGCGCGGTCTTGATCCTGAGCGTTGCACCCGCCTGGCTCAAATGCGTGCGTAAGCGATAAATCCCGACTTCCAGCGCATTGGTCGAGACCTCGTCGTCAAATGCATACAAGCTATCTTCGAGCGATGCGCGCGGCACGGTACGGCCCGCGCGGTTGAGCAGATGTTCAAGAATGCACACTTCGCGGCGTGCAATTCGGAGGATTCGACCACCGACCGAGACTTGTCGCGAGATCGGATCGAAATGCAGATTCCCGAATGTCACCACCGGCGCCGTCATTTGCGTTGACCGTCGCAAAATAGCTCGCATGCGGGCAATGAGTTCGTCGATAGACACGGGCTTGGGCAGAAAATCATCCGCGCCCGCATTGAAAATCGCAATCCGCCTTCTGAGATCGTTGAGACTGCTCATCATCACGGCCGGCATTGACCGTCCCTCGCGCCGCAGCTGCTTCAGCCAGTCCAATCCGTCTCCATCGGGCAAATCCGATTCGAGCAGGACCATGTGGTAGTTCGCGCAATCGAGCGCGGCCGCCGCATCATCCAGCGTACGTGTCACGTCGACGGCAAAGCCGCAATCTAAGAGCGCTTCCTTCACGTCGCGGGCAAAGTCCGCATGATGATCAACCAGGAGAATTCGCATTTCATCGCCTCTCGTCCACTCACGCCAAGACCTGAGCGCGTCACGATCGACCATGGGGCTCGATGGAACTGAGAGGCGGCTGGATTAGTGTGAATTTGAACAGCCCGAAACGAGAGGGCGGAACATGTTGACAGGCGATCAATATCTGCGGGTCCATTGTCATCGGATGGACCACGGACCGCTGCGGACTGCTTACGGCGCCGGCGCCGCTCAACGTGCGCCGCGTGCCAGCAAGAGATCTGATTTTGTTTAAAAGGCCGAAGGCCGCCGCAGCCCGCTGACGCGTCTGCGGGCCGATCACAACCGTTCTTGCATGCACTGAGCCGACGCCTGCAGTGCGAATTGCGCCAAGCCGCGCAATCCAAACCAAAGCGCGGGAGACGATCGGATTTGTGGCTGAACAGATGAGCGAGACCGACATTTGGAAACTTCCCCAATTCGTCTTGTCTGCGGTCAGTCCTGCTGGGCTGTTGAGCCTGTCGTGTCGTGAAGTCACGACAATGCAAGTCCTTCCGCATTCGAAGACACATCACGCGACGCATCCGGCCAATGGCTTCACAGACCGAGATGCACGACGAAACGATCAATGCCCCTTTCGGCTTGAAGAACACCCTCTCGTTCGCGAATCGTTCGCACGCAAGGTGTCAACCATCCCGAAGTTCCGTCGCGCCCGAGGTCCCCACGTCCGCCGCAGCCCAGCGAAAGCTGTGAACGATGCAATCGAGCTCCACGGTGTTGTCATCGCGCATGGATCCAGGTGGCTACACCAGCACCATTTCGTCTCACGGGGTGCACGGCGCCAGAATGATCGGATCTCGACTTCGGCGCTGCGTCCTTCGATCTGCACACAGGCGATGTAGGACGCTCGCCCCAAAGAGGAGCAGTCCAGCAGCGTGACGGGGCGGAGCGGCGGAGCATTGTGCTTTTGAGGCGTTCGCAATTCTTGCTACCTGTCAGGAAGAGTTCACGCGAGCGGGTTCTGTGTCGCGGGGTGTCGGAAATCCTACAATCTGACGCTAGGTGAGATTCAAGTGCCTTTGACCGCTGGTTGTAGCAGTGCTCTTGAACTCGCAAGCATTCTGAAGCAATGACGATACGTCCGAAACCAGACTATCGACCTGCGCGTAACGCTCGTCCCTTTCGCCAATGTCATGAGCATTTCGTCGGTCCAATTAAGGCGTAGCTTGAGCCAAAGCCGATGACAGTGTGTGAAGGCAGTCGTCTTTGCTAGGCCTTACCGCGTGACGTCACGGTCGTCCGATCGACTTCGTGCGCGCCAATTTAGCAGGGAGACGGTGGCGAGCCGCGTGATGCTTCTATGGGACGCGCGGGAGCGAACTTCTGGGATGCAGACGCCCGAGCGCGCAAGCCGATTTGACCGGCAAGATACTGAAGAAAGAATCGATAGCCGAACGACATTCTTGAATGCTGCCTCCATAGATCGCGATTCGACTATGGGGCTTTAAGGCAAGATCGGCAAAATCGATTGTTTTGATGGAACGCATCCAGGTAGCGAATAGGCCATTGTGCGACGGCACGCTTGCCGCTGAGCGAGACTCCATTGACCCGATCCTGATGCGATCGCACTCGAGCTCTTTTGAATGATCGCGCGGTCGATGGCAGGTCGAGCTGGCGAAGGGATCAAAGCTCCGCCTTATGGCTCACGTCATTCGAGTCCCGCCAAATGTGTCGGCGGCGATCGGATCGATGCGGGCTAGGCCGCAGCACTCCAATGAGAGCCGTGGAAAAGCGAACAATGGTGCGAGTGTGTCCTCCAGAGCGACGGGTACTTCTTGGGATGTGGGCGCGCCTTCGTCCCTTGCGCAGGTCAAGGAATGGGTTGATCTGAACATTATTCGCGAAGCCATTATCGTGTTCGTGGAGCGGCGCCGCTGGGACGACCGGTCCTAGGGTGGTCGTCTTGGTCAACATCAAGGAACTTGAGAGAATGGCGCGGTCGCCGGTTGTCTAGTCGTTAGTCTCCAGTCTCCCGCCTGTAGGGATTTGCTTCGCTGGCGACTCGGTAGTTCTCCAAATCGCCGCCCAGGAACAAGCGCTCGGTCTCACTGGTTGGCGTTCTGCCCAGCGAGCACATCAAATCCACGTCCGCATCGATGTTGTCCTGATCCTCCACATTCATTCCAAGGCCAATACTGCTCAGTACGTCGTCGGGCGTCCAGACCGCGGACTTCGGTACGGCGTAGGTGTGCAGCGTGTTCGCATTGTTGGCGATCGCTCTCGCCCAGTGGTCACGCGAAACGGTGAGTTTTGAAGGGTCTTCGACCAATGACACGAATGGAGAAGCCGTCTTACCGCGCATATTCCATCCAGCCTGGCGCGCTCGGTCCATGGGATATCGCTCCAAAGGATCTCCAATGGAAGAATGATCCCGCGCCGTGTTACGGACATGTGATATTGCACATGTGCTGGCTTCGGCGCGCGGTTTGCAATCGCTGTCCTGGTTCTGGAAACGATGCAGCTTGAGATATGCCGATGCCGCTACATTGTCGAAAATGCGATCCCGGTCGACACCGTTGTCCCCCGCTGGCGCCCATCGCGCTGATTGCCTTTCGGCGAGGGCGATCTCGTTCTTGAGCTCTTGGAGCGTGGCGCCCATTAGCGTTGCCGCAAGCTGGGCGCGCGCGCCGACAAATGATGTCGCTGGATAGCGACTGGTTTCCGAGGCCGCCTCGCCTGGCGCAGACGAGGACCTGGCGGTGGCGGAATTTGCCGCTAAGGGGACTGAAGCCGAGGCTGGGCAGACCGAATCTACGTCGTCTAAATTCAAGTCATTCAGCTGCTGCTCGAAGCTTGCTTGATCGTCTGAACTGTGCGCCGGTGCGCTAATCTGGGTGTTAAGCTCGTCCTGTGGCCCGAGGACCCGGTGCGGCTCCTGTAGCGGGTTGTGAAACCTCAAAGGGAGTGTCTGCGGCATTTCCTGGATCAACATTCATCTCTTTCTCCCTCCGAAGTGCAGGCGGTCGGCGTAGATCGTTGCAGGTGCAGCTTTCGGGAAGCTGACGGACCAGGAATGAGGTCATTTAGCTTTGGAATGAGTCGAATAGATTCAGTCAACGAGGCGAACGGTCAGCTGGACGGAAGCCGCGTGAAGCGACGGATCATAATACGGTGCTGCCTTGTGCCTTCCGGCATTGGTGTTCGATCAAGCCGAGATCGGGTCCCCTGACTGAGCCTTCAAGACGGATGAACTGGCGCTTGAGGCTGGTCGAATTTCTTTCGTAAATCGTCTCCTTATGCAGATGTGAGAACTGCATTCTCTCGCCCGTTAGGACTGCGACGGACAAGCGCAACCGGCTTCCATTTTTGTGGTTTCCAAGCGGAGGACGACGCTGGATCAAATCGTTCTAGTCGACGCGCGCGAAGCTAAGCCACTTCAGCAAACCTGACCTACGAGGTTGTGATGTCGGAATAGCCATCACAGCGACTTGCGCCTCGTTGCGACAGGCTGCTTTTGTACAGGCGCGCGAGCGCGCGTGGTGTCTGGAATCAGACAAACGGCTTGCGAGCACGACGTCTTTAAAAGTGCAATCTGCGTTACTTATCGAAGGAGAAGAGCATATGAAGTTTACTGGCCGAGCACTACGGATCCTGTTGTTCTTGCTTTCGGCCGCGAGCGTGAGCGCGCCGGCGAGAGCCGATGAACCCTCGCCGAAATACACCGAGGTGCTCAGTGCCCTCCAGGCGGGGAAGAATGTAAAGCTCATACTGGACATGAGCCGCTGTACCACAGCGGAGGGTGGCAAGCCTGCGTCGGCGACGCAAGCCGGTCTGGTCATCAATGCCTTCAGGGTGACCGTCCAGAACGGCATCAGCTTCGCCAATGCTCATCAAACGGTCGACAGCTCCGGACATGCCGTGACCGAGTACATCCGCCATAGCCTTAGCCGCGAAGGCAAGCTGACGGTGCGAGCCTCGAAACTTGTCGTCGGGACCACCGAACTCGTGAACCAGGGCGAATTCATCTGCGAACTGCCGGATGGCGCAAAGTTCATCTGGTAACGAAGAGCACAGAGCAGGGGGCGCTTCAAAGACTTGATCCTTTAATCGTGCGGACACCTTCGCACGGATAAGGATCCTTTCGATCGTCAGGAACGATCAGAGTGTTTCTGACGGTCGTTTCGTCGGGCGAGGATTAAGTTGCACGTACTTGCTGCTCAGGTAACTCACGAGGGCCGCCGATCTCGATTCGATCTCAGGGATTGGAAGATCGGCGGTTCAGGCAGTCGTCGTATGGGGTGGAGCCAAGGCTCTCAGTTGAACGCTTCAGATGAGCTCGCCAAGGACGTCCTCACGCTGTCTGCGGTCATCGTAAGAACACTATTCCCAAATCGATCCAGCCGCGGGCTCGCGATGATGACACTCGACCCTAGGCCCCCCACGATGCGCTCTTATCTTTCATCCACCTCTTTTGGGATCCTTTCACCTGAGATCTCAGTGCTGCCGAATGCAGCCACAAGGTGATTGAACCATGCCGCTTAAGATCATCTGGGCTGGCTGTTATGGGTCTGCTCACCGCTCGTAAACTGCGTTCGGGCGCAGATCTAAGCTCTCTGAGCAAGCGATCCGCGGTTTCGGAAGCTTGAGCAGCTGCCCGAGGTGCCGATGAGCACCTCGTTCAGCCAAATTGCGGCCAACGCAAGAGAAGAGCGCGGCCAGTCGCCCGCGCTGGCCGTTTGGACCGGGGTATTATTGGTAGCGCGAAACGCTGATTTCGATGTTTCCGAGCGTCGGAAAAGGTAAATCACCTTTCCGAAGCCTGTACCACTCAGCCTTTTGTTTCTGACTTTCTGTATGGATTAGATGCGCTAGAGGTCCGATAGTCATCCAGGTTCCCGCCCAGAAATAGTACCTCACGCTCCTCAGTTGGGGTATCACTCACCCATGCCAGAGCGGGTTCATCATTCTCAGTCCCGTCCTCAAGAATACTGACGATCTCTTCCGCCGTCCAAGTTGTGACCCTCGGCACCGTGTAGGTGTGCAACTCATTCGCGTTTTCCGCGATGACTTTGGCGCCATACTCGTTGTCATCGTCCGGCGAAAGGAGCAGTTGTGAGGCCTCCTCGGACAGCGACACAAAAGGCGAAGAACTGGTATCGCCCCTGATGTGCTCTGCCGCTGCGCGACCTAGATCAAGTCGTTGGCCTCCCCAGATATTCCAGGGGGCGGCGTCGTAACGCAAAGCCGCCATGGAACGCAAATGGGCCATCGCGCTTTGACGGTCCAACGCATGTGGCTTGCAATGGCTGGCGTGGTTTTGAAAGCGCTGCAGCTCCACATATGACGATCCCACCACGTCGTCGTAAACGCGGCCACTATCGACGCGGTCGACTGACGATCCACTCGCTCGTGACCATTCTGCTGATCTTTGCGCAGCGAGTTCGATTTCTCTTCTGAGTTCCGCAATGTTCGCGCACGTCAGCATTGCGGCAAGTTGAGCGCGCGTTCTGACAAAGGATGCAGGCGTGCACCGTTCATTCTCCGGAATAGCTTGCGCTCTCTTGTTACCATCCGTTACCGTCCGGTTCGATGCAGTCCCAGGTGAAGCCAATCCTGCGAGGATTGGCTGAGACTCTCGAAGCCCCTGCTCAAAGTCTGCTTGCGCTGTCTCTTCCTGTTGCGGCTCGAGGTAATGCATCCGAGCCTCGGATCGGTTGACGTCCTCAAATGGGTCCATGCCCTTCTCCCTTTGGTAGCCTTGTCAATATCATTCGTACGAAGTTGATCCGATAAGGATCAGCAATCGAGACGCGCGCAATGTCGATAAAACGCACCGGGTCTGGTTCTCGAGCGGATGGGTGGGTTGAGGGGCTGACCGGGGATCCAAGTCATTCTTCTGTTCCAGATTTTGGGCCATCAAGTCGGCATCCTGTCCGGATAAAGATGTTGCCATGCTAAAAGGGTTAGCTGTCGAACAGCTGACCAGACTCATTGCTTGAAGAAAACTCGGGGCTCTCCCGACTATGCCGGCGATCCGCTCCACGGCAGCGCCGTGTGAAGGTCCGGGAGAAGCAGCGGGGCGGAAGCGCGGCTATCGGTGAGCTTGAGCGGCGTGGAGAAGTATGCCTGGGGCAGCTTGCATCGGCTCCGAGTGGATCTCCTTTGAATGCTGGTCAAGATGCTAGCTGTGATCCGAACAGCTGAGTCTGGCCGCCGCCGTCGGGCTCGTTTCCGGGCCGGGGTGGCGTGAAGCTCATTGTCCTCTGTCGGGACTGCTGATGCGAGGCCGGCCTCGCCTTCGGTGCGCCGGGCGTTGGCCGTAAAACAAGAGCCGGGCGTGCGACTTCGATCCAGGCATCCGCAACACACGGGTAATGGCTTAACTCACAACATTAAAAGGCTGTGCGGCCGCGAGACGTTGAACTCCCAACCAGACGTGGCTGGGCCACAAACGATTCGGGTGCATAAAAACCGCGGCGGCAAGGACGACTGGCACACGGGCGCCTCAGTTCGGAAAAGAAAAACGGGGCGTTGACGCTTGCAGCCGATGCGCCACACAATGCACCACAATTTGGTCGCGCCTTACAAACATATCGCCGCGCAAGCCTTTGCAGGCGCAGCTGAACAAAAAGACCTAGGGCAATCTCCGCGGTCGGTCGTATCGGCCCCTCCTTCCCATCTCCGAGCCCGGCGCGTTTCCGGTCAAAGTAGCGATAGATCCCAGGCACCGACGCATGAAAATTTGACTAGCATCAGTCTTCCTGGGTTGATCCAAAGCCACCAGCCGGGATGGCCGAAGGAAGCGGCTCTTGGCGCTCGCGGGTTGCACTCCTGTTGCTAATGGCAGGACGATGATGGCTTAGGTCAGAACGCCGGGGCTGCGGTCGTCCACCATGCTGGCGGGGAGCGTGTGGTCCGTGATCTTTCTCGCCGGAGATGGCCGCGGACCTCGAGGCTAGCCAGACGGTTCGAACTGGCATTGATGAAGCTGATAGCCCGCGATTCATCACGAGAGGCGCGCCCGACCTCATCTGCCGGTAAGTGACGCACTCCGATACCCAACTGAGTGATTTCGTGAACGTTGATGCTCCCGATGTTTGACGCTCCAACGCGTTTGTCTTCAAAAGTAACTGAGTCCCGTGCACATAGCGGGGCGCGCTCACGAAGGGGGCCTCGAGGACGGGCATTCTTGCAAAGTCGCGGTCGGTCATCATACCGATAGAAAAAGCGAGAACATGCGGCGCCTGCAAGACAACCAAGCGAGAGATCCGCAGCATCCTCGAATGCAGCAGGCGCCACGGTGGTGCAGAAGAAGGCTCAGCGTCCAAGCATGCCTTAACGAGGCATGTATAATCTAGAATGTTTCATCGCATTATTAGATGGTTGGCTTGGTGCGGCCTTATTGATCGGATGTCGCTTTGCAACGGGCAGCATGCGGTTGATCAACAATGTCTCCCAAATCTGTCGTGTGTTCTCGAGCGCATCAATTCATGTGCCTCGCTTTGAGCCGGCGCTGCCAATTAAAGTCGCTGCAATCACGCAGCGCGTGTTCGGGGAGCCTGATCAGAGACCATTTGGGCTAAGCGATAGACAGATAGACGTCGCAATAGAAGGGGATGCCAACAGACGATAGTAGATTGAAATACTCAACTATTGCGTTTGCGTGGACTCGACCTCTAAAGATTCTCTAGTCGATCCTTGCTCGCCCGGTCGCGAGTCCAAACGTTCCGATCGCGAATGGGCATCAGAACACCTTCCTGAGAAGCAGCTGGCTTGTTGATAAATTCTGGAGCGCCGATGTGAGTGTACTCGTGTGGGATCAACTAGCCGCTGGAAATTGGCTGTCACGACGGCGTCAATCGGCAACCACCGTGGTCGAAGCTTTTTTGGGCAGCGCCCGCGCGCAGAACATCACAGCACGTAGCGGAATCTTCTTCGGTGAGAGTCCTCTAACATCAGCCGACGGTTTGTTATCCATGCCTCAAATTGGCTGCCCGGCGCACATTCAGCGTGAGCTTGCGCGAAAGGGCAGGGTGGTCGCCGACATTGACTTGCCCTCAAGGCCCACCAGGTGGCTCAGAGGGCGCCGCATTAGGGGTTGTGATGTCTTCGGTTAACTCCATGCTTCATCTTGGCCTCAATCTTCATGGCGCTGGTGGCCATTCCGCCGCGTGGCGCTGGCCGGGTACAAATCCAAGCGCCTTTTTCGATATCGAGCACTACGTCCGGGCTGCGAAGGTTGCGGAGCGTGGTTTGCTGGATGCTGTATTCCTCGCCGATACTCCCGCGATAAACTTCGACATTACGCACCAGCCACCGCTGAATGGGCTCGAACCTACCCTCGTTCTTGCGGTGATTGCACGCGAAACGCAGCGGATTGGCCTGATCGCGACAGCGTCGACGACCTACAATGAACCATACAATCTCGCTCGGCGTTTCCAATCGCTCGATGTCATCAGCCGTGGCCGCGTTGCGTGGAACGCAGTCACGACGTCGAGCCCGGCGACGGTAGCAAACTTCGGCGGTCGAGAAGTCGGGCGAGCGGATCGCTACAGACGGGCCGAGGACTTCGTTGAAACCGTCCGTGCTCTCTGGCTGAGCTGGGGCGGCGGGATGATCATCGCCGACCAGGCTGCGGGAGTTTACGCAGATCAGAGTCAATTCCGGCTGCTCGATCCTGATACGAATAGTTTTGGCATCCGAGGCCCACTTACACATCCCGCTTCGCCTCAAGGTCATCCAGTCATCGTTCAAGCGGGCGGTTCGGATCCCGGATTACGGCTTGGCGCGCGCAGTGCAGATGTCGTGTTTGCGGCAGCCGGGGACTTGACAACAGCGCTGCAGGAGGCCGAGCGCCTGCGTGCTCTCTCTCGTCAATTCGGCCGTCCTGCGGCTCCGCTCATCCTCCCAGGTCTTGTCACCTGCATCGGCGGAACCGAAGAAGAGGCGGCTCGTCGCAAACAGCAATTGGACGACTTGCTCGATCTGGAGCGCGCCATCGCCGCTCTTGCACGAAGCATGGGCCTGGCGGTCGAGAAGCTCAGCCTCGAAAGTCCCATCCCTGAAGAGATTTTGCCCGATGCAGATAACGTTCCGTTTTCTGTCGGTCACCATCGCACGATCGAAACTCTGGCGCGTCAAGGCCGGACCGTTCGCGAGATCATCAGCAGCGTTCAAGCTTTTGGCCACCGCTTACTCGTGGGCGCGCCCGAGCAGATCGCTGATTCGATTGAGGCCTGGTTCCGCGCTGGCGCGGTCGATGGTTTCAACGTCATTCCGGACGTGCTGGCCGACGGCACTGCGGCCTTTGTCGACCATGTCGTGCCCCTCCTCCAGAAGCGCGGTCTGTTTCGCACAGAATATCGGGGGCAGACATTGCGCGAGCATTTGGGGATTCCCCTCCACATCGAACCGAAAAAGGCGGGTACGTCAGCGGTCTGACGCTGCATTCTCCCGTCCGCATTCATTGCCCTGGAGCTTGGATATGTCTGTATCGAATACGCAATCATCGAGGCGTTTCACCCGCCAGTCGAACCATCGCGGAAGAAAAGTGGCGGCTAGCCTATTCGTGCTCCAAAGCCTGGCACAGTTCGCGCCCAGCGGCCATGCCCAAGAGGCGCCGGCCGGCAACGTCAAGCGGGGCGGCGTTATTCGTTATGGGCATTTTCAAGAGCCGGCGTGCCTGTTCGGAGGTTGGGTGCAGCAATGGTATCTGCAACGCCAGTACAGCGATAATCTGGTTGCCCGCAGCGAGGATGGCAAGATTGTGCCATGGCTGGCCGAGGCATGGACAATCTCCGACGACAAAAAGGTATACACGTTCGAGATAAAGCCGAACGTGAAGTTCACGGATGGGACTCCTCTCGATGCGCAGGCCGTCGCTGATAATATCAACGGATGGCTCAGCAATGACCCTGATCTTCGTAATCCGACTGCCGCTCCTTATCTTAGTGACAGCTTCGAATCGGCAAGGGCAATCGCTCCTCTGAGGTTGCAGATAACCCTGAAAGCGCCGTTCCAACCCTTGCTGAACGTTTTCGCCCAATCCTCACAAGGAATTCTCTCGCCATCCGCGCTCAAACGTGGACTTGGGGTCAATTGCGAGAACCCTGTCGGCTCAGGTCCATTCATTGTCGACAAGTGGCGCCACGGACGGGAAGTCACCTTCCGCCGCAATCCCGACTACAATTCGGCACCGGCCACCGCGAAACATCAAGGGCCGGCTTACGTTGACGGGATCAGCTGGAAGTTTCTGCCAGATCAGACTGTCCGATACGGCTCGCTGATCACGGGGGAGACCGATGCCATATACGATATCCCAGCTATCGCATGGAAGGACGCCAATTCCCGCTTTCCAGTATTGCGGCACCTTACCGGCGGCACCCCTCTGCGCCTGGCGTTGTATACGGCCCGGCCCCCATTTGACGACGTGCTCGTCCGCAAAGCCTTTGCTTATTCTACTGACCGGAAGGCCGCGGTCGACACATCCTTCCTCGGCTCTTTGCCATTTGAAGGCAACGGTGCGCTAAGTCAGAGCTCGCCGGAATACCTGCGTGAGCTCGGGCAGTTCTATGCGTACGATATTCGGAAAGCCAATCAGCTGCTTGATCAGGCGGGTTGGACTGAGCGCAACCCTAACGGCGTTCGTGTCAAGAACGGCAATCCGCTCATCGTGCGCATTTCCTATTCGTACGCTTTTCTGAAGCCCGATGGCGAGCAAGCCTTGCAAGTTATCCAGCAGCAGGCAAGGGCGGCCGGTTTTGACGTACGTCTTCAACCCACCAATCCGGCTGATTTCTTCGCCGGAAAAAACCTCGGGCCCAACGATTATGAGATCGTGCTTCTTTATTGGGTTGCACCCGGCGCTGAGATATTCCGAATTTCGTGGAAGCCGGACCAGAATGGCGAGCCCAATCGCTTCAATCCATCGCGCTTCCAGGATCCGACACTTTGGGAGCTGATCCAAAAGGCGGAGGAGAATTTCAATAGCGCTGAACGTACTGGCCTCTATCAGCAGGCGGAACGGAAGATCGTGGATGAGGCTCCTGTGATTGGCCTTACGGTGCTGGACGTGACATTGGCCACCACCCCGCGCCTGAAAGACGTGTGGCTGGACCACGGGTCAGTGGGCGAGCCCGTCTTCTATGACGCTCATTTCGACGAGAAGAAATGACACCATGAAGGTCGTATCCCACAATCGGCTTGTTTGGTTCGCGCGCCGTATTTTATCGGGTGTGGCCGTCGTGTGGGCTGCAGCAACGTTTACGTTCTTAGTTCAGTGTTTGATGCCCGGCGATCGCGCGCAGATCGTCATCAATGTGAGGAGTGGCGACGTCGGGCCGGCACCTGCGGCCGAGCTCGCAACCATCAATGCGAAATATGGCTTTGATCAACCGCTCGCCGTTCAATACGGCAAATACATATTGCGAATCCTGCATGGAGATCTTGGTGAATCATACCAGCAGCATCGACCCGTCGCGGGGATCATCGCAGAACAGATTGGCCCCACCATTGTTCTGGCGATCGCCGCGCTGCTGATGGCTTGGGTTATTGCGATCTTGACCACCCTGTTGATCGCCGGCAGAGACAACATATGGTCGAAGCTGCTCAGCGGCGCGCAAATCTTCTTGGCAACCGCGCCGCCTTACTGGCTAGCTACAATTCTGCTCGTCGTCTTCGCGGTAAACTTGCGCATTTTTCCAGTTGTCGGAGAAAGCTCGCCGATGGGACTCGTTCTCCCAACACTTGCTCTGGCTCTCGAACTGTCCGGCTTTTTCGGACAAGTTGTTCTAAACGAGTTCACGCGCGTGCTCGAGCAGCCCTTCATTACGTCCGCGCGAGCCCGAGGTATGAGTGATTTCGGCGTCAGGCTTCACCATGTCCTGCGCCATGCTGCATTGCCCGGCGTAACCTTATCAGGCTGGGCGCTCGGCAAGCTTCTTTCGGGGGCGATTTTGATCGAGATCGTTTTCGCCCGTCAAGGGCTGGGTGGAGTTCTTGTTGCCGCAACGTCCTCGCGAGACGTTCCGATTGTCTCGGGAGCTGTTTTGATCTCTGCGGGCCTATTCGTCACTGTTAGTGTGATTGTCGATCTAACTTATCGGATACTCGACCCGAGAATTAAGTTGACATGAGCATGCTCGCAGAAGTCACCGTGTCTCGGCCGCTCAGAGAACTCCTGGCATTCGTCCGCCATGTTCCCTTCCGAGTTGCTGCCTCGCTTATTATCATTGGTTTCATTGCCCTCGCGGCCATGATGCCAAAGGTGCTGCAGACGCACGACCCGTTCGCTATTGATTTGAGATCGTCGTTGCAGTCTCCTTCGATCGCCCATTGGTTGGGGACAGATCAATTGGGCCGGGATCTTTACTCCCGATTACTCGAGGGGGCAGGCCAATCGCTTGCCATCGGACTTGGCGCGACCGCGCTGAGCATGTCCATTGCACTCATTCTCGGCGTCGCCGCCGCACTTTCTGGTGGCGTATTCGACAGCATCCTCAGCCGGATTGTCGACGTGCTCTTCGCAATTCCCACGCTCTTGCTCGCCCTTGTGTTCGTGACTGTTTTTGGGCCGTCGGTATTGACTGAAGTCATAGCTGTCGGAATCGGCACAGCGCCAGGCTATGCGCGCATGATCAGGGGGCAGATGCTTTCCATCAAAGGGACAGGGTATGTGGAGGCCGCCAAGGCGCTGGGCCATCCATTTCCCCGTATCGTCTGGAGGCATATTCTTCCCAACGCCATGAACCCGCTAACAGCAATGATGACGATCGGCGTTGGTCAGGCAATTATCTGGGCCTCCGGCCTTGCCTTTCTAGGTCTTGGCGTCGCTCCCCCTGCCCCTGAATGGGGCGCGCTGCTCAATGCCGGGCGCAATTATGTGATCTACGCCTGGTGGCTGGAGATCATACCCGGTCTGGCCGTGACCGCGTTTGCCGTCAGCGTCACCATCGTCGGGCGTCATATACAGGACCGTCTGGAAGGAAAAAGCTGAATGTCGCAGGTTCGTCCCATGCCTGTCTCGCAGCAGGCAGACCTCCTCACGGTCGATTCGCTGCGTGTTTCCTTCGGGCGCGACATCGCGGAGAAAGCGGTTGTGCGCAATATGTCCTTCTCCCTCCGACCGGGACGGTGCCTTGCGATCGTCGGTGAGTCCGGCTCGGGCAAGAGCGTAACTGCCCGGGCTCTCGTAGGCCTCGCTGGTCGCCACGCTGGTGTCCATGCACGCCAGATGAGCTTCGACGGGACGGACCTGATCGGCCTTAACGATCGTGGCTGGCGGCGCATCCGCGGCAACGAGATTGGCTTTGTATTACAGGATGCGCTCGTCTCGCTTGACCCGCTTCGCCGGATCGGCAAAGAGATTGGTGAAGGCTTGCTCCTCAATGGTGCGGTATCATCACGCGAGGAGCTCGCGCAGCGCGTCATTGCTCTTCTTAAGCTCGTCGGTATCCCCGAGCCCGAGACCAAAGCCCAGCAACTGCCGCATCAATTATCCGGCGGCCAGCGTCAACGGGCTCTCATCGCTGCAGCACTTGCGCTCGATCCACGCATCCTTATCGCCGACGAGCCGACTACCGCTCTCGACGTGACGGCGCAAGCTCATGTGCTGGCACTGCTCGAGGAGACCAAAACGCGGGGCAAGGCTCTGATTCTGATCAGTCACGATCTGGCAGTGGTCTCCCGCGTGGCGGATGAGATCCTCGTCATGCGACGAGGCGAGGTTGTCGAACGCGGCACCCCCGCCCAGATATTTAGCGATCCGCGACACCCCTATACTCGTCAGCTGCTGGACGCCGTGCCATCAGGCCGGCCGCGCGGCTCACGACTGTCACCATCGACTGTTGTGCGTTCGCCTGGCCGGCAAACGCAGCCACCCGTGCAATCGCTGCCGAAATCTCGTCCCATCCTGCTCGAAGCGACAAGTCTGGTGAAGCGCTTCAAGGGCCCGGATGGCACTTTGCGGGCGGCCGTGGACGGCGTCTCCTTCGAACTGCGATCCGGCGAGACTTTGGGCATCGTCGGGGAATCTGGATCAGGAAAGTCAACGATGGCGCGCATGATCCTGGCGCTCGACGAGCCTGACGAGGGAGCCGTTCAGTTTGCAGGCCGGCCTTGGACCACGCTCGCTGAACGCGAACGCCGGGCTCGGCGGCGGTCGATATCGATCATTTACCAGGATCCTCTTGGCTCGTTTGATCCACGTTGGACGGTCGAACGCATCATATCCGACAGCCTTTCAAGCGACGTTGAGACACGGCGCAAGCGGCAGGAGCGCGTTATCGAGCTGCTCGATATGGTCGGACTCTCCCAGGCCTTGCTGGACCGACGGCCGCTCGAACTCTCGGGCGGTCAGCGCCAGCGCGTTGCGATCGCCCGCGCGATCGCACCAAATCCTGCCGTAATCGTCTGCGATGAACCGGTTTCGGCGCTCGACGTCTCGATCCAGGCCCAGGTCTTGGACCTGCTCGGCTATTTGAAGGACCACCTCGGCATAAGTTATCTCTTCATCTCGCATGATCTCAGTGTTGTTCGTCATATCAGCGATCGCGTCATAGTTATGCGCCGGGGGAGAATCGTCGATAGCGGCGCCACTGAAGAGATATTTCGTAATCCACTGTCTGAATATACCAAGAGCCTTATCGCGGCCATGCCGCGTCTTGTGCGCGACCAACAGATAGGTCAATCATCTACGATCCTCGAAGAAGGCATCGCATGAATGCCTTCGAATTCGACTTGCTTTATCATAAAATTGTCGATCTCCGATCTCGGGGGCATTCACCCTTGCGCGCCGATTTGGTCACGATTGGGCGCTCGCTGATCGCTCGGCCAGGGCACTAGGTGGACCGGCCCGCGCGCGGAGCAGGGCTAGTAGCTCGTCACAGTGATTTTGACGGTTTGATACCGAGCCAGGTTAGGATCGGCGAGTTTTCTGGAGGCATGAGGATTTCGATGCTTCTGGGGGCACCGGCTCGACGGCGAATGAGTCCATTTCGTTCGAGGGTGACAATCATCTGGTGGACCGAAGGCGGGCTGACGCAGAAGTGGCGCTGCATGTCGGTTGCGGCAGGTGTGCGTCCGAACGTGTACGAGTAGGTATAGATGAAAGCCTGGTAGTGGCCCTTCTTCTCGATAAAGCGCGCGCCTGATTTTGACTCATCGAACCGGACCAAGCGCCCGCCGGCCGGAGGCGCGGGACGCTGACCGCGCTGCCGGCCGACGGGATGGTCAAGCTCTCTGGTCATGACGGCTTGTCGGGCGCGACCGTGCGCCGCCGGCTCGCCGAGAATGACCTCAAGCCGTGGCGCAGGGATATGTGGTGCATTCTCCATGTCGATGGCGAATGCGTCGCCCGCATGAAAGATGTACTTGATCTCTATGCTGAAGCGCCTATTCCGAGCGATCGCTGGTCTGCTTCGACGAAACCCCCGCCAGCTCATCGGCGAGGTGCGTCAACCGATTCCGCCCGAACCGGAAAGGCGCGAGCGCTACGATTATGAGTGCCGCCGCAACGGCACCGCTCGATCTGCAAGCCGATCGTAGCGAGGTGGACTTGAATCGGCAAACCCTCGTATAGCTCGTTCCCTCTTTCTTTATACCGATCACCCGCCTCCATATAATTGAACATTGGTGGCCAGCCAGCTATCGGAGCGTAGCCTCTAGATGGCAACTGCCTCCACGATGATCGGTCGGATCGATCTTGATGGAGCAAAGCTGCAGCAGCGAGTGATTGAACGAAATTTAACCGGATCGACTACGCTTGGTGCGCCAGAGGCGAACGATCGCGATCTAGCTTTGGATTTCGCCAAAGGAGTGCTGATCATTTTGGTGATCGTCGGTCACCTCATCCAGTATATCCTCTACCGAGATGAAGGCTTTTGGGATTCGCCATGCTTCAAATGGATCTACATGTTCCATATGCCTCTCTTTATGGCGATAAGCGGATACCTTGCTTGCCGTGCGCTGTTGCGAAAGTCGTTGGCGCAAGCCGTCGGCGATCGGGCGATGCAGCTCTTGCTGCCCATGCTGTTTTGGTACGCTCTCCTGGAGACAGCAAAGTTGGCTGTGCTTCCCCGCGCGCCTGACGCATCGGACGACATTTTGCCATTTCTATACGATGTTGCCGGCACGTACTGGTTCATCTGGGCAGCGTTCGTTTGTTTTCTTCTCGTTAAAATTCTTTCGATCTTCGATCATTACTCGCCCTGGATCTTGTTCGTATCAGTCGTAGTGGTCGCGCTTGCGCCCCTGACATTCTCCATATTTCCTCTTATAAAGTATACTTACCCTTTTTTCTGCCTGGGCTTCTCATTTGCCCAGTCGAGAGACCGCTGGACGAGCATAGCACGCCGTTACAAGCTGCTCTTGATCGCGTCTCTCTGCATAGCGGCACTGGTGTGTTTTCTAGCCTGGCAGAAGGACACGTACGTCTACAACAATCTCGCCCTGGTTCAAGATATGCTGTCGGCGAAGAACGTGCTTCTGATGCTTTTTGGCTCTGCGGCAGCCTCAGCGATCATGATTGAGCTCTTCTTGCAATGCTGGAGATTTGGCCGGTCAAATCGAGTGGTCCGCTTTATCGCCATGGAAATAGGACAGAGCACGCTGGTGCTGTACTTGATTCAGGGTACGGTATTTCGCCTCATGGATTCTATACAGTACGCAGAGCCCTCGGATCTCACAACGAGGTGGGCCGTGGCGGGAATTCTAGGGGGAGCGATTGTTCTCGTCACGCTGATGCTACGCCGAACCGTGCGCGACATTCCCTATCTATCTCAGTTCATTCTAGGAGCTTCACCCCGCGCCCTTCGTCCAGCGGGTCAGCCCTCGCACAAGTAGAGCTTCGCCCAAATCCGGTCAGAAGGCCCCTAGGTGTCCTTGGCTCCCTTCTGATGAGGCCGGCTCGTTCCAATGTCAGCACCATTTGGTGAACCGAAGGCGGGCTGACGCGGAAATATTCCTGCATGTCGGTTTCCGCCAGGGGTCTGCGGTGCAGCCGCGTATAAAGGTGGATGAAGGCGAGGTACTGCCTCTGTTTAGGCGTGAAGGTTTTTGCCGAAGGACTCACGCTGGCCATCCGATTCAGTTGTTCGTGCCTGCCTCTCAGGGAGGTAAGCATGAACGTACGCTATCAAGTCGAGCGCAACGAACTCAGGGCGCTGCTCAGCGGCGGCAAGCATGCGTCTCGCAAGCTCAAGCGCGCCCAGATTTTGCTGGCTGCCGATGCGGGGGCAGGCGACGAGGAGATCGCCAGGAGCGTCGGCGTAAGCGGCTCGACCGTGTACCGTACCAAGCGCCGTTTCGTGGAGGGCAATCTGGAACAGGCGCTGAGCGAGGAGTCGCGACGCGGGGCGGACCGCAAGCTCACGGGCAAGAAAGAAGCCCTACTGGTGGCAACCGCTTGTGCAGCCCCTCCAAAGGGCCGTGCCCGCTGGACGCTCGATCTGCTAGCAGGTGCACTCGTCAAGCTCACCGAACACAAAAGCCTGCCGCGCGAGACGGTCCGACGACGTCTGGCGGAGAATGATCTCAAGCCTTGGCGCAAGGACATGTGGCGCATTCGGCAGGTCGATGGCGAATACGTCGCCCGCATGGAGGACGTGCTCGATCTCTACGCTGAACCACCCGGACCCAGCAGGCCGGTAGTGTGCTTCGACGAAAGCCCCGTGCAGCTCATCGGCGAGGCGTCAGCCAATTCCGCCAAAGCCAGATCGGCTCGAACGTTACGACTACGAGTATCGGCGCAATGGAACGGTCAATGTGTTCGTTCTCCTCGACGTGCATCGCCCATGGCGGAAGGTCAAGCTAACCGAGCGGCGAACGGCGAAAGACTATGCCCAATGCATGCGCGAACTCGTCGACATCCATTATCCCGATGCCGAGATCATCCGCGTCGTTCAGGACGATCTATCGACCCACTCAGCCGGCGCCCTTATCAGACGTTCCCGCCCGCTGAAGCACGGCGTATCCTGCGGCGGATCGAGTTCCACTACCCCCCAAGCACGCAAGCTGGCTCAATATGGTCGAGATCGAGATCGGCGTCTTGCGGGGACAGTGCCTCGACGCAGGATCGAGGACCCAAAGCGGCTGCGCCACGAAATCTCCGCCTGGGAACGGCAGAGAAACGCAGCACGCGCTCGCATCAAATGGATGTTCACAACAGAAAGGGCTCGCGCTAAAGGGACGCGCCTACCCAAATCCTGCCAAAGAGTCATAATCTCCGTGCAGAGGTACTAGCCGAGTTTGAACACTCGCTGACCGTGATGTCGGCGATCCGCGCGTGTCGAATTGCAAGTCAGCGATTCCGTTCCCGCAACGACTTCCGGCTCTCGCTATCCTGCAAACGAGCTCGGAATTGTCGCTTTTACGATAACCCTGCGATCATGGTGCGGTCCCCGACAACGAGACCGTGTTTGTCAGGTTCAAAACATTCGGCGTCAATATCGATTTCATGACGCCTATTCAGCCCTTAATTGAGACTGAAGCGGCTGGCACGGTCATTGCTATCGAAAAGGAGGTAACGCCGAGTGAGGGCTGAGTGCAGCCTAGATGAACGATCGCAAGCCGTGGGGTCCATTCTGAAAAAGAAGCAAGACCTTGAGCTTTTTCGCGTTCGGTATGGAGAGCGATGGTGGATTTGCCGATAAGAGCCGACGAGACAAGTCGTAGCTTCTGGACGTCGGCACTGTCAAACGACCGTTTCGTTGTCAGCGTTGCCGGCTCGGTGACAAGCGCAGTGAACGGCAGTGGGGCGCATGACTAGAATTCGGCTGACGTGCTCAAGTCTGCCGGCTGCGGAGGCCACCCGACACAATAGGGTGCCTCATCGACGCATCGTGTTGCCATTTCGCCGACGAGTTCGCCACAAATCGCATAGCGTACCTCAAAGGCCGAGCAAAAAGAGGTCAATAGCAGGCACCCTCGTAATCCGGGCAATACGGAATCGTCGACATGTCGCAAACGATCGGCGCTGATAGCGAGTGCACCGCGAATGAAGGAGCAGAGCACTGGTCGGAGTCGAAAAACAACCTTTCATCAGATGGCGAGTTTGTTCGGTACTGGAGCCGAGCTTCCGATCGGCTGCGCGCAGTGGCCGCTGTCGGGAGGCGAACCGAGGAGGCGATCAGAAGGACTGGGATTGGTTTGCAGCTATCCTCCGAGAACTTTAACGGTCACGACCTGTCAGATTTCCCGTTGCGGCGCTGTACACTCAATCGTGCGCAGCTCTACGGAGCAAAGTTGGATCGGGCAGACCTTTCTGAGGCGAACCTTATCTGCCCAGGGCTAGAGAGGGCAAGTTTCCGCGGGGCCAAGCTCGATTTTGCGTATATGCACGCGATTGCAGCGCAGGTCTGCAATTTCGATGATGCCAGTCTGCGCAGTGTAATTGATGCAACGGGCAGTCTGTTTCACGGTTGTAGCATGAAAAGGACACGCTTTGACAACGCTATGCTCAGTGGACTTCTCGTTTACCAGTGCGACGCGAGCGATGCTGTATTTGATGGCGCGGAATTACAGGGCTCGACCATAAATGAATGCTTCCTTCCTTCCGCTTCCTTCCGCTTTGCCAAGCTGAGCCAAGTCACGATCACGAAGGCACATCTGGCGGCTTGCTCGTTCTTCCAGTCAAAGGGGGACTGTTTATCGATCGTGCGTCCCACCTCGGTCGATGGTCTTGTCCTGGAAGGCGCTCATCTTCCGTATCTGAGACTCTCAAAGGTGAGCGGCCGCATTACGGCGAGAGCCCTGAGCGCTCCATTCGCTGATGTTCATCTGTCAAATCTTTCAAGCGCGGAGCTTGAGCAGGCAGACTTGACCGAGGCGCGGCTTCTGTCCGTAAGCTTGTCCGACGCCAACCTCGTCGGTGCTGTGTTGAACGGTGCATCTATTCATTCCTGTCAGCTCGATGGAGCGGACCTGTCTCGGGCATCAGGCGAAAGCATTTCGATAACAGAGAGCACAATGCGAGCCGCCAAATTCACGGGATTTCGTGGTCGCTGTGCCTTCGTGCGCGACTGCGATCTTGAACATGCAGACCTCTCCCAGGCTTACCTCTACAGGTCGATGATGACCGGTGATCCCCCGCAATCAATGGCATTGGATCACGCAAATCTCGAAGGATCCAATCTCGTTCAGGCATATCTCGCCGCAGGAATGACCGACAGCAACCTGGAGGCAACGCGCGTCGCATACATTCGCATGAACCAATCGTCCTTGCGGGACGCGAACCTGAGTGGGATATCGCCGTTCCAGGCCAGCTTCGTAAAGGTCGACTTTTCGGGTGCTAAGATAACCACATTCGAGCCACCGTTTTTTGCCGACCGATGTCCGGGACTGCAGTCCGCTTTGAAGGGTGATCAGCCGCGCGAGCCATCAAGCTATCTGGCTGAATTCTCATCGTTGATCAGAAGTGGCCGTGAAGGGTCAACTTGACTGCTTTGGAAACCGCAAAATAGAAGGGATTACAATGTCCGTGAGCTTAGAGCTTGTTGGTGCGGTGGTCCGAGCTGCGAGCAGGCGTTAAAGCTCTTTGGGGCTCGTTGGCGTGCGCGGCCAATACGACACCCAGGGCCGACCTTCTGCGATCCGACCGATCAGACCACTCTTTCGGCGTGCAAAAAAAAACTGGAGTAAGAAAATGCATCTGGGATGTCTTTCCGCAGGCAAAGCGTTCATCCGGGAGGTAGCGAGAACAGGTCAGACTATTGGGACGGTACACACCCTAGGCGCCCTGCATCTTGGGCATGCAGAACTGATCAGAAGAGCGGCATCGGAGAATGACGTCGCAATTGTCACAGTCTACCCGAACAAGACCCAGCTTAGACCAGGTGGGAGCTACGAGTTCGATTTGGACGCTGATATTGGACTTGCCCTACGTGCGGGAGCAACTGCCGTGATTTCCTCGAACGACACCGAAATGTTCCCGCCTGGATATCGAACGTTCGTATCGCAAGACGACTATCATTTGCGTTTAGATGGGCCTGAGGCGTATTTGAAGGAAGCCGTTACCGGGGCAATCCGCTGGATCTGCTATGCGCGGCCAACTCGCAGCTACTTCGGCCTCAAGGATATCGGTCAGGCGATCCTAGTGAAGCGCGCCGTCGCAGACCTCCTTCTCGATTGCGAGATACGGTTTGTGCCCACCGTGAGATACAAGAACGGAGTGCCCATCTCGTCGCGCTTGCGGCGGTTTACCCGCTCCGAGCTTGATGAGCTTTCGTGTCTCTTCAAGGCACTCAACCATTCGAGGAAAGAGATCGCCAAAGGAGCGTCGAGCGTCAAGGATCTGGTAGCGTCGGCTACATCTCAAATAGAGTTCCGACAGTTTAAACTCGATTTTGTTCGGATTGTTGGCGCTGATAGCTTCGAAGACCTGGAGCAGGTCCAGCTCCCCTTCATAATTGTGGGAGCGGCAATGGCTCATGGTCTCAGGGTCTTCGACAGTATCTACGTTCCAGATCGGGATACACTCCTGAATGGTCCTGCCGATGTCTGGATCGATCTGCCTGAAAAGTCCTAGCCAGACGATTATGCATATCGTGATTTTGACAAGACTAGCCGTTCCGGCCGTGCCTAAACGCAGGGGGACCTTATGACTGTGCATTCGGCTTTACGCTGCCTCCAGCGCACAGCCATGGTCCAACCAGCGGTGAAGCTCTCACGATCCACTGAGTAGATCGACTTGAAAAGTCAATCCGATCCGTACTGCCCGATATGGCAGGGTCGGCTAGCCGCACTTTGAGATAGTCTGCTCAAGTGGCCCGTCGCAGCCAAATGCCACGGCAGCTCGAAACGGTGAATCGACGACCTTTGGATCCGTAAGCTCTCGAGAGCAAAATCTCCGGAAGACGATCATGACAAGGCGATTGGAAGATCATAGAGCTGACGACGCGTGTGTTATCCCGCTGAGCAAACTGGATGTAAGCGAGGCCAAGCGCTTTCAGGACGACAGCATATGGGGTTGCTTCGAGCGGTTGCGAAGGGAAGATCCCGTTCACTACTGCCAAGACAGCCCTCATGGTCCATATTGGTCCCTGACGAAGTATCGGGATATCGTAGCGGTAGACACAAACCACAAAGCATTCTCGTCAGAGCAAGGTGTTATTATCGTCGACGTGCCTGTCGAGCACTGGACCCAGAGTTTCATCAAGATGGGGCCTCCCCAGCACGCCGAGCAGCGCAATACCGTCAGTCCGATAGTCGGACCGAAAAACCTGCAGAGACTCGAAAGCTTGATCCGCTCTCGGGTCAGGGCGATTCTAGACAGTTTGCCGCGCAACGATGTCTTCAATTGGGTGGACATGGTCTCCATAGAGTTGACGACGCAAATGCTCGCCACGCTGTTCGACTTTCCATTTGAGGATCGACGACTCCTAACCTATTGGTCAGACGTAGCTGTTGCAGCTCCGAAGGCAGGCCACACAATCGACAGCTGGGACAAGCGAAGTACAATCTTGTCCGAGTGCCTGGACTATTTCACCCGACTTTGGAACGAGCGCATCAATGCCGAGCCGCGCCTAGACCTGATCTCCTTGATGGCGCACTCGCCCGCCACACGCCATATGGAGCCGAGCGAGTTTCTCGGGAATCTGATTCTACTGATCGTTGGGGGGAATGACACCACGCGCAACTCGATTACCGGCGGCCTCCTGTTCATGAGTCAGTACCCCTCCGAACTGCGAAAACTAACCGACAATCCCAAGCTGATCTCGAGCGCCGTGTCCGAGATTATACGATACCAGACGCCGATCGCACATATGCGCCGCACCGCCGCGATCGATAGCATCGTAGGCGGGAAACAGATCATGAAGGGCGACAAGGTCGTCATGTGGTACATCTCCGGAAACCGAGACGAAGAGATCATTGAGAACGCCGACAGTTTCGTCATCGACCGCAAGAATGTGCGGCAGCATCTATCGTTCGGATTCGGCATCCATCGCTGTCTTGGTCGACATCTTGCGCAACTGCAGTTGAGAGTCCTCTGGGAAGAGATTGTGGATGCGGGACTGGAGGTCAAGGTTGTCGGCGAACCCGAGCGAATTGCGTCCAACTTCGTGCACGGCTATTCCGGTCTCCCCGTGCGGATTGCAGCCTAGGCCCTGATCGCTCCGGTCTGGCAGCCGGCACGCGGTGGGAATGGGCTCGTCCTGAACCATCTTCGCTTCTGCAAGCAGCGAAGATGGTTTGATCGACGCGAAACAATTGCTGCATGCCGGGGTCTAGTCATCAACCGGGCAGATGTTTGAAGTGGCCGTGAGGAGCGATAGTGTGGCGCGCGCACGACTTGCAAGCGCCTGACGCCGAAAAGCCAATCGCCAACCGTAACTCCGATGCTGGGTCTCCGGGCCGCCTTGGATGGCCGGAACCGCAGAGGCCGATGAACTTGATATTGAAGATTGTAGCAGTGGCAGCGATTTTTCTTGGAGAAGCGCTTTCGATATTCGCCGAGTTGATTGCCTCACGGCAATTTGGGAAGGCCGGCGGTGATCTGGCAATGCTGTTGCCGATGTTTCTCCTGATATCCTTCGGTGGAATCCTCCTCGTTTTCGGATATGCGCTGGGCTACATGCATCTGAAGAATATCTGGATCATTGTCGCGATATCTGTGGGAGCTATTCTGGTAGTGGAACCGATGCTCACCCTTCTGCTCTTTAGAGAGGTGCCGACAACCGGTTCGTTGATCGGGCTGATGTTCGGCGCGATTGGTACGCTCGCTGCCATATTTCTATAAGGGGGATCTGACCGGGCCTGGATGGGCGCCGGCTTCGGCGACATGTAGTTGGAAAAGACTTCCGCAACGTCGATTCTGCTCGATTCGGATCGGAAAAAATGTTGTTGCTGATCGGCGTTCAGCGTCTCATGACAATCGGTGTATGGCCGCTGGGTTGGTAAGCTCTTCGGTCGAAGTCTCCTTACCGGATAGCGGGACGCGTACGGCGGCCGTAGGTCAGCCAATCGATATACGCTGGCCATTTCTGCCTGACGACAATTCGCCGTTCAGGAGGCGAGCTTCTCTCCTGGCTGCTCTCTAGCTTTGGGATGCCTTGACCTAGTTCGCGTCGTAAGAGCCATCGGCATAGGGGCAGGACTTTTACGGATCGCCTCGCGGCCGATACTGCCGCGGTCCGCAGTACAGATCTTGACCAGGGCACGTCAGGCCGCGGTCACGTATCTCAGTTGATTATCCCGCAACTGACGCAGTCATCCCGCATCGCTGTCTTCAGCAACACAGGAGCTGCGATGGAAATGGAACCCAAGGCGACATCGGCTTTCTTTTGCATCCGGGAGAACGTTCTTGGTCAGCTACTCGTCAGCCAGGCGGTCTATCCAGACAGACTGCGCATTCCCTACTTTATCGGAGATAAAATATGACGGGCATCGGCCGAGCTGGCACATCGCACGTTGAGGCTGCAGGAGCCGACAGCACCGGGGAATTGAACAGTTCGAGCGTGGAGCCCAGCCTGTTCCCTGGGGAACGCAGTCAATCCTTCGACGCCGTCGTGGAGCGGATGCGCTCCGGGCCTCAAGATAGAACCTCGGCGCTCGCGATCCAGCCGCCAACGCGGGACGAGATCAAGGCAGCAAAGCGAGAATTGAGCAACTTGCTTGAGGAGCTTGAAACTTGTCGTCGAGCCGCCAGGCACGCCCGGGACTTGCCCGAGGCGCAAGAGCTGATCGATCAAGTCGTCAAAGCGGGCTCAACAGTTCTGGAGTACTACGCGAATCTGCCCACTGATCTGGCGCGCCGCATTCTGCCGGACGACAGGGCTCGCCGGCTCCGCGATGACACGCTGGACGCGGCCAACGAATGTGACCAGGTGGCCAAGAAGATTGTCGACGGGCTGGAGAAGAACAGAAGGAAAGCAGCAGACCTGCTCGACAAGATCAAAGACACCGCTTCGCCCGCCCAGCTGAGCCGCGTGGTTGCAGGCGTGGCGGACCACTATGTGGCGTGTATGGAGTGGTGGGGAAAGAAGGCGTTGCGCTCGGAGCGGATGCAGTCAGTCTGCGCAGCTACTGCCAAGTTACCATGTAGCACGCCCGAGATGCAGAACAACGAAGAGGCTGCACTAAGGCTGCATACCGGCTGGGCGCTCTATACGAAGTGCATGTATCTGCAATCGCGGATAGCTCTCGCGCAGCTCTTGATTAACTCGCAAGCGAGCACGTTCGAACCAGACGTGCGCAGCACCCTCATGGACGACAGCGGTCGAGTGCGTCTGCTCGGGACCTTCATCGAAGATGTTTTTCCGGCATTCGTCTCGACGGCCGGCGCCGTTCTGAAGAGCGATGGAGCGGCGCTCGACGCTGAGCACCGCGCCGTTCTGGAAGGTGTCATGGAGCGTCTTTCGGAATTTGCGTCAGGACTGAGCGGCATCGTTGCCAGCCTGAGGGAGGCCGGAACGCGAGCCGACCTCCCGTTGCGGTTGCTGGACGAGACTGTGGAAGGTGCGTGGGTTACGGCGAACGACGTCATGCGGCTGCTGGCATTGCAGCCGAAGACGGAAGCCACGATTGAGCCGCCGGCTTGGGCTGCGCTGCCGGAAAATACTGCCGTCGTCGGCGAAGGTAATCCAGCGCGCAGAAAGGGAAAAGGAAAGCGGGCAGCGGCCGCAGGCGAGGCGAGTTCGACGGCCCGCCCGTCTGAGCCGCAACTCGCCGGGCCCAATGCCGCCACGGCCCAGACGGGCAAGGTTATCGTGCTCTCGGATCTCGGTACCAAGAAACTCGCGACCGCCGAGGAGGCACGCGCATCATCCTCTGCTACCGAGCACCTCCAGATGTGGCAGGCTCCGCCCTCCAGGAAAGCACTGGCGGGATTACTTGAGCGATTGGATGAGCTTCTGCAGTTCAATCTGCCGGCTCAGCAAAGCGCCGTCTCCCAAGCGCGCCAGATGAAGCCCGAGGACGCCGAACACGTCTTGGGTCGCGTCATTAAGCGCTTGCAGACGCAGGCCTCCGAGATTGAGGCCTGTGTCGCCGCGCTGGAGGAGCCTCGCCGACGGGGCCTGCTCACGGCTGCGCAAGTGCGCGAAGTGCACGAGAAAATAGTCCGGCTCAAGGGAATGTGGTCCGAGGTGCAGGGACAGGCAAACTCATTGAACGCGCGAAAGGCAGCAATCACGAGTGATTGCATGAAGACCTATGCGTTTCCATCGCAAAAATACCTTGAACAGTTGCAGGCGGCGGGGGAACTGGCGTCAGTGGATCCACCGCGCGCCTTGAAGGGAGAGCCAGGGACGCTGTTCGAAATCAAGCTGCAGCCCAAGGCGCTGCGCAGTGGTGCGACGCCAAGGCCGATGTGGGTGCACATCCATACCAAGCGGCCGGTACATGCCTGGCAATTGGCAACGCTAGGCGATCGCGAATTCGCCGCTTGCCACGTGAAGTCCGACGAACAGCGCGGCTACAATCAGCACTGGCAGAGCGCTCGAGCCGCCGAGGGGTACGAGAACGTCGTGATCCACCGCGGCAAGCTCACCCCTGCGTTCTGTAGGTCCTTGTTGAGCACCGCCGCTGGCCCCTATCCGTGGCACCCCCTTCCCGATCCGGAGCACGTGTCGGCGCAGATGGCTCGACTGGGAATCTAGTGAGCTGGTTGTCTTGCGGCATTGTGCCGTTCAGTTGCAGCTTTCATGCCTACAGATCGGCTCGGCGGATTGCCTGAGCAGCACCCAGCCTTTCAGGCTCCATCTCCCAAAAGGATGGAGCCTGGGCGAGGCTTGTCAGCCGGCGATCCGGACAATTGTCGATCGCCGGACAAGCAAGCTGCCATTACGAGCGTGGCGAAGATCGGCACTCGGGCGAGAAGCTAGGCCACTTCGGGGGCAATGCGCCTCAGCACCGTCTCCCAAGGTTACCAACGCGTCGCCAGATAGTCCGCAAAGCCGCTACCCTCCTGGTCCCGCACTGTCGCCACGTACTCGGGGCGGTCGAAGCCTTGCGGTTTGGCCTAGAGTCCTTCTCGGCGATCAAGAACTCCCTTGTCCATCTCGTCCGGAAGGTGCCGCAGGGGCCGTTGGGAGCGCACTACTCGAACCCATGCAATCCACTGCGTCCCAGCCCGCAAGCGAAGTCCGGGTGCAGTTCGGGAGTTGCGAGTGCTCCGAGAAATGCGCGGACCACTTTGAGCGGGGAGAAGGGCGGACCACAAACGGCTTCGCTGGTTCTTTGAGGCTCAATCAAGCCCGCGGAGATGTCCAAACTTATTCATTCCGTAGATAGAACCAATCAAGACAATCAATTTTACCATCGCGGGGTCGTCATATAGGACCATAGAGGACGGCTGGGGCTATACAAGGGAACGAATCGAATGAAAAAATTGCTGTTTGTAGCTGCGAGCGTCGTCGCGCTTGCAACGGCGGCGGTGCCGACTTTTGTCGCTGAGGTCGCCGCGCAACCGGTCGACGCCAAGGTGCAGGTAGCCGATACATCATATCCTGAATGCGAGGAGGACCCGTTGGAGGGTATCTGCGATCTCTTCTTTTGCTTGACCGACCCCGCGTGCGTGAAGCCCTGACAACGGAAAGCTCACCAAGAGGAGAATGAGGATAGAGGCCTCGTACACCGACCGCTCGTGGGAACAGCGGTCGCGTCCTCTTCGCGCCCTGCAGACGATGCGAGGCGCGCCATCTTCGATGTTCTCTTAGGTGACAATTCCGCCCGAGCAGGGCCACAACATCGAGGTGAGACTTGTCACGCGAGCACTGCTGGCGCAGCCCTTGCCCAATGATTGGCGAACTCGGTTGGGAACAGCACCGGGACAACAATCAGCGCCAAGGCCGCTGGTGCCAGGCTCATAATTCAGTCCACAAAAATACGTGACCAAGCAATGGGTGTTCGGTTTTACAGCTAACGATGAGAATTGCTGAAGTTGATATCTGAAAGTTCTGTTGGAGCTGGTGCGGTTACCATTGATATGGCACGCCTTCTTGTGCGGGGCGTACCATGTTGCTCTTCCAGCCGATGGCTCCAAAGCCATCATTCGTAATGGGCCCTTCGCCTGCTTGGCGCACGCCTTTAGAGGGCCGCGGCGCCCCTTAAGAAGGGGTGCTTACTTGCTAGCTAACGCCGCCGACACGGTTTGGGAGAATCTGGTGAGCAAGGCTCGCGAGTTTATCGATTTGGCGTAAACTGCGTTCACGCGGTCGAGCAGTATCGAACGGCTGGCGCATCACAGGATGTGGCTGAACTCACCTGGCGCATTATCGAGCCTGCAAAGGGGCATGGTATTTCGGAAGCTGCTGTGATCGGTGATATGTCCCGCTAGGTCGCAGACCGACTCAAAGCATTGAACAAAGCTGACAGCGAATGGCGCAAAGCTACCCAGCTATAACGGACCATTCTTTAGGAGAAAACGAAAGCTTGAGAGCCAACGCAAGTTCAAGAAGAAGGCGCGGTTGGAACTGGGTCTCGTGCAAAGCGAATGCTTCAGACAACGTTCCCCATCTCTCAGGCCGATCTACATGTGCCGACGGTGTGGGGCGGCCGCGATATGAGCCGGAAGGACCCGTGATGCTATCACGGGCTTGACTTGTTCGCAGCGCTCTGAAGTTTCGACGGTGCGGTCTCGGGCATCATAAGCATGGCACAGAGCCCGGCTGCGCTAGCGGCAAGCATGTACCAGGCCGGCGCCAGCGCGTTTCCGGTTACGTGGATCAGCCAGGCGACGACGGGTTGAGCGGTGCCTCCGAAGATCGCTATCGCAAAAGCGTAAATCGTCGCGAAGGCGCTACCGCGAATGTTCTTGGGCAAACCTTCGGCCATACTCACATAGAAGGCGCTATACGGAATCGTTCCGATGAGGGTGAGCGCGCCGAAGCCTCCAAGAAGCGCCAGGGCACTGCGGCTCTCTGCGATCCACAAGAACACCGGATAGGTCATCAGCAACGCAGTGAGCTGCGGCCATATCATGATGTGTCGGCGCCCGGCCCTGTCGGCGAGCCAACCGCCCAGAAGTGCGGCAGCAATTCCTACTGTATTGCTGACGAGCGGGGTCGCAAAGGCGAGAGGCGCGGAAACTTGCAGGGTGTTCAGCGCATAGGTGGTCATATATCCCGTGACGTAGGTGATAATCGTGCAGCTGGCCAAGATGACGAATCCCAGGCTCATGATGCGGCGAGCGGCAGGCGATCTTCTTACAGGCTGGACGACGGGAGGTGGGACTTCGGGGCGGTGCAACGTTTCGGGCAAGGCGCTCCGCAACCAAAGTCCGAAGGGCAGCGTACCGGCGCCGAGCAAAAGCGCGATCCGCCATCCGTACGCATTGAGTGCCTCGCTTGTCATGGTGAGGGAGAGTATTTCCCCAACCAACGCTCCGGCCGTCGCAGCTATCTGTTGGCTCGCAGGCTGAAACGAGACAGCAAGACCGCGGGCTTGCGCCGGGGCCGCTTCCATCAAGTAGGCAGTAGTCGGACCGACTTCACCTCCGAGAGCGAAGCCCTGCAGCAAACGCGCAAAAATGGCCAGTGAGGGAGCAGCAATCCCTATTGTCTCATAAGAAGGCGTAACAGCCAATACAAGTATCGCCGCGCTCATCATGGCAAAGCTGGCGGTCATCGCGGGCCGGCGCCCGACTCGATCCGAGTACGAGCCGAGCACGATGGCCCCGATCGGTCTGGTCACAAAACCTGCGCCAAACGTCGCGAGCGACAGCATGAGGCTGGCGAAAGGGTCCCTCGCCGGGAAGAATGCCTGACCGATCTGGATCGCGAAAAAGCTATACGTCCCGAAGTCGTAGAATTCGAGAATATTGCCGATCGTTGCGCCCAACACAGCGCGGCTTGTCAAGCGTTCGTCTGCCGGAACGAGGACGGGCTCCAACTTCTCTCGAGTAAATTGCCTGGCCATCCTCGACCTGTCTGGAGCGCGATCCCCGGCACGAACATTTCGACAGTAAGGTCGCGGGCGTTGCATCCCGCTTGCCGGACACGTCTCTACGTTGATGATCTAACACGGCCACCACTGCGCCGGTCCACCTGTAGCTGAAGCGTGTCACGACGAAGCTCATAATAACGTGTGCAATAAAAATGCCTGCCTCTTCCGGCTCCCATTCAACCCTTGAACTGATCGCGGCCCTTGCCAGCAACGACAGTTAAGAGAACCCGCTGCGGTTGTCGGGCGGCCCCAGACATTCCGCTGCTGTGCAGTGGCGAGTTTGCGACAAAATTGGCGGGTGCCGAACAGATGGCGCCAGCTCTGATCTGGCGATCGCCGCCCTGAGGAAGCGATCGGCGGCGACTCCAGCCAGGACATCGTGCGCTCGTCGGCTGGGCCATGGGGCGGCGACGTGCTTAGAGGGCGTGGGCCGACGCGAACTCAGGCTTGGCTCGGCGTGCCGGCATAGGAATAAAGCTAACCCGGACGCCAACAAGAACGCCGAGTTCCAGCGTCTAACCCACTGCGTCGTGGCAGGCTCGGCAGTGCGGTCTAATGTTCGGAGCAATCGGGGCAGATGTCGCCGATCGAGGCCAAAACGTCACGCAGCTCGGCGAGAGCGTCCTCGGGCGAGAATCTCTGCGGAGTATCGAAGCGGGTTAGATCGAAGGCGCGCTCGCGCGCATGTGGATCGGCTCGATCCAGCATCCAGCCGTGCTTCTCGGATTCACGAATGGCGCCGGCCTCCTTCAGCAAGCAGATCGCCCAACCACGGAGCGTGCGGATTGCGGGCCGACTTGCTTTCGTGCAGCACGATCGCGTCGCATTGATAGCTTGATCTGCGTCTTGAAAGCCCTCGCGAGGCACGCGAACACTGGCACCACTTTTGCTCGCTTATGGGTCGCTGACGGGCAGATCTCAGTTGGAGATTTAGAATGTCTGAGTTGTCGAAGCGGAACGTACTTGCGCTACCCTTTGTGGCCATGATCGGTTTATTCCCGGCATCCGCGAAAGCGCCGATCTGGAGTTCGAGTGATCGATACGGCACCTATTCGCTTGATGGCTATTCCTGGAATAACGACGTATATGGCCAAGGTGCTGGCCCTCAGACGATCTCTGTACATGCGGTCGATCGATGGAGTGTGTGGTCGAACCATCCTGATACCGGCGGCATCAAGAGCTATCCCCACGAGGCGTTCAATGTTGGTAAACGGCTGAGCGCGATCAAGACCCTGACTTCGAGCTTCGATCAGAGCGTCCCGGCTCGCGGCCGTTGGAACTTCGCGTACGACATTTGGGACAGCTCGAATACCTATGAGATAATGCTCTGGACCAATTACACCGGGAATCCCGATGGAAGTGGCGATGTCAAGCCCATTTCTTACCACTACACTTCCACAGGGGGAGCCGCGATTCCAGTCCACACAGGCGTCGACGTGGGAGGGACGACTTGGAATGTGTTTGAAGGCTGGAACAACCACAAGGTCATCTCGTTCCTGCGCGCGTCCAAGGCCAACGCAGAGACCGTGGACATCAAGAGTATCCTGCTATGGATAAGATCGAAAGGGTATTTCGCCGATATAGTCGTCGGCAGCGTCCAATATGGTGTTGAGATAACCTCAGCCCCAGGCGGCTTAAACTTCGACGTCAACCATTGGGCCGTGACCTCGAAGTAACCGCTTTGTGGCCATAGAACCCGAGCACCGTAGCTCCGCGCTCCACGTAGTTCGCCGCTTCGGCAGTGTGACTGAATCGCAATGCCTTTCCGAAGCGGCTTGGTGTTGCGGCCCTTAGCACAAACCCACTGCTGCGGTTCGATCGAGCAGTTCGTGTGTCGGGTTGCTTACATTGAGGTCTCCAAAACGCTCCGAGTGGAGGGAAGGCAACCATATGAGGACGTCAGTCATTACCGCGCATCCGCGGCACACTCGCTTCAACCGCGGCGGCCGCGGTGTCCTGCTCGGTGCCTGCATGTATGGAGGTGCCAATTCCTTCGGGTTCACCGCGATGACGCCGGCCCAGCAGGTCGCCAGCGCGGTCGAATTCAGTGCCGTGATCGATCCGCAATACAAAAGCCAATTCGAGAACGGCGTCGCGGTGGCGCGGCATAGTCTGCCGTTCACGCTCGGCTGCGCCGGCGAATGGACCGAGGCCGAACCCGCGCGATCCTCGGCCGAATGGCGTCGCACCGCGGTTTGATCTGGGGCTGCGCAGTTATGGCCATCAGTTTTGGCGCACTTGCGATGATCGAGCGCTACGTCAGCGTTCGCGTGAGCGCCGTCGCGAGCCTTGGGATCGTATTCGCGGCACTCGCTGTTCAGCATGTTACATTCACGAACTGGTTTCTCGGGATCGCCCGGCCGGGGAAGCCGGGGACAGATGTCACATCCTGGCTTCAATGATGTCGGCGTTCGCGTTGGTAGGCTTCGCAGCGAGCGGCTTTGTCGCGGCGAGATTAGGCTACGGGGACACGCTGATATTGCCGGGCCTTGGCTATGCTTTATCAGCCTTGCTCGGCGTGGCATTGCTCCGTCAATCTGGCATCGAAGAGCCTGGCGTCGGTTGGCTTCCTTGGAGCCATTCGAACAATCGGTGACTGTCTCGCGTTGCTTCCACCTCGCGCCAGTCTTCTGGCTGATCGATAGCGCTGGTCGAGGCCCTCTCAGACGCTCTTGAAATGGGCGGCCAGAATGTCCGTTTCGCTGACCCGGTCATTAGAAAACATGTCCAATTCACTACGAATGGGAGCCACCGGTTCTTTCTAGTTTTGTATTGGTGGCATTTATACCGTGCGCGTGGTCTTAGTGTCTAATCCGGCGATTTCTGGGAGCGCTTTGGCGGCATCAGTGTGTACGCGCGTCTTGCTTCCGGCAAAGATTCGTTCGGTGGATCACCGTTTGGCGTTCCGCCGAAGCTGGCAGAGGTGATGCTGCGGGTAGGTGAGGATGATCTGCTGATCTCGCTTTACTACAAAAAACCGGAATGACTGCTCCGCGATCGGGACGGCGATCGCGCCAGCAACAAAACTGAGGGCGGCACTTGCCCAGACTGAGCGGTTCGTTGAAATTGCTCCGTAAAGGAAAGGGGGAGCCTACGGCGGCCTGGGCCTGGCCGGGAAGCGATATCCCGGAGGGCCTTCAAGAACCCGCTGGTCGCCGCCCTGACCTGGCACGCAGAGACACAGAAAGCTATGGGCGAGCAATCGACAAATTTGCCGAAGGTGCCGCCTGTTCAGATGGATCGCGAGACGGAGGAACTGGCAAGCAAAATCGCGGAACGCGCGAGAGAGGCACGCCATCAAGCTGCCCCCTTACCAGAAGGTCCAGTTCGCGACCCACTACTTGAAAAAACTAAACAGTGCGACGCAGATTCCCGATACGACCGTTGCGCAGCGCTGAGGAAGACGGGTGTCGGAAAATTTTGAGGCTTCATCGTTTGTCGCTCCTCCCAGCCGAGAGGATTCGGCGGCGAAAACTCTAGCCAAAAATGGTCCAGTTTAACGGCCTCAGCTCCCTTGAATCGCACGTAGCGTCAAGTTGTATCTCAGATGGGTAGGGACGGCTTGCCATGGCGGCCTATCCTAGCAGCCATTTCGTCGCGGACCGGACCGCGCATGGCTTCCGGGCCGGCTTGAGCTATGCCAAGAGGTGAGGCTCCCTTGGCCGCCTCAGTCAGGACGGTTGAACGGGCGAGTAATCATGGCTTTTGAGACACAGCATCCAGTATTCCAGGCCTTGCGCGAGCGTCTATTACTGGGCCATTGGCTACCCGGCACAGCCTTGAAGCCTGCCGACATTGCCGATGAGCTTCGCGTCGGAATTTCGCCCGTACGAGAGGCTTTGATAAGGCTGACTGAGCGCGATGTGGTGCAAAATGTCGACCACAAGGGGTTCAACGCCAGGCCGATCGACCCACATCAAGCCATCCTGTTCTGCAATATGCTGTCGCAAATGTATGTCGATAGCATCAGCGATTTCACCAAGGCGAAGCTGATTGATGAAGTGGCGGCAAGCTTCTGCGGTGAAATTGAGCCCATCTACGCAAGCAATGAGGATCCCGCCAAACTCTTCTTGAAAGTAGGCGAGTGCTATCGGCGCGCGTTGCTGGTCAAACAGCATCGCCACATTGCGGATCACGTCGCGGACGTCGTTTATGTCTACCTTTCACGCGCAATGGGAACACGTCCGTACTACAGCGATTTGCTTGTCGAAAGCCAAAGTATTAGTGCGTTGATGGTCGAAGGGCAGCACAAAGGCGCAGCCCGTGCTATCCAGGACTTTTTCAGGCGCCGGGTCACGGAAGTTATGCGAGCGCAGGCGAGGCTCTCGCGGATGCCGACCACGACAAATCTAGCACGTAGTCATGTGGACTTATCACGCCCCGGCGGTGCGTGATTGCTATGATCGTCGTGTCCGACGCGAGTTGCCGAAGTTCGGCGAAGATTCCGCGCTCGGTCTGCTCGTCCAACCCGGAACTGGCCTCGTCGAGGAGCAACAGCTGGGGCCTTGCGATGAGTGCACGGGCGATCGCAAGGCGCTGCCTCTCGCCGCCGCTTAGCAATTGGCCCCGCTCGCCGACGCGGTAGTCCAAACCGTCCCGCAAGGAGGTCACCTTATCAGCCAGATGGACGCATTCTAGGGCGCGGAATACGTCCGCATCGGAAAACGGGCGGCCCAGCAGAATGTTTTCGCGGATACTCAGATTCATTATCATAGGCTCTTGGGGCACGTAACCTACGTGCGCCAAGTAATCTTCCGGATCGATCGTGGCCAGGTCCAGAGAGCCAACGCGTACCAGGCCGCTGTAGCCTTGATGCATTGTTAACAGGAGTTGCATAAGCGTCGATTTGCCAGTGCCCGACCGTCCGATGATGAAGTTGATGACGCCGGGCTTGAACTCGCCCGTTATCCCAGAGAGAAGCGGCGAGGCGGCTCGCTCATAACCAAACGAAAGCGCGCTGATGGAAATGGTGAGTGAGCCCGATATCGGCATAGTACGCTTGAGCATAGCGGGTCGTGCCGCTGGGGCATGGGCATCAAGCAGCGCCTGCAGCGGCCGGGCCATGCCACGCGCAACGACGATGTCCCGAATTGACATGCCGATAAGCTCGAAGGGCCGGTTCAGTTGAACCAGGATCATGCTCACCATGACGAGCCCACCTATCTCGCCCGACCGGTTATAGAGCCACAACGAAAGTCCCAAGATCGAGGCATACTGAACGAACAAGAGGGTCGCTTGCAAAGCGCCGTAGCGCAACCGGACTCCATAGAACGTGAGCCAGGCTCGGCGCGTGGCGGCGGCCTGGCGGTCATACAACTCAGCTATCCAGGGTTGAGCGCGGAACGCCCTGAGCGAAATGATGTTTTCGATTGCATTTCCTAAAACGTTCGAGCCCTCGTTACTTGAGGCCTGTGCCTCAGCCTGATACACCTTTGTAACTCTATTGCTCTTCCACGTTATCAACACGAGGACGGCGCCGTAGGCTAGAACGAACAGCGCCACAAACCAATTTGCTGCTCCACCGACGGCAAGGAACGAGAACGCAACATCGGCGACCCCGCCCATTAGCACCATCAAATAGAGCTGGATGTAGATCTTATTGGACTGCTGCCAACTCTCTACCATTGCCGAAATCTTGCTCGAATTGTTTTGAGCAAACAGCGATCCCTTGGCACTCACCAGAGCGGCCATGATCTTCTTGCTGGAGAGATTACGAACGTCCTGTTCCAGCCTGTTCAACAGAACCGCCTTGACCTCCTGCAAGCACCGAGCAAGCGCGGCCGTAATGGCAAACAGCAACAGCAAACTGAGCGTAAGAAGCGGCGGCGCGCTGGCCAGCCGGTCGACGGCCCGTGAGAACAAGAGCGGCCCGGCGACCGTGCAGCCAGACGCTGCAATGGTCGTGAGCAAGAAGCCCGCGACAAGAAGGCGGGAAGATTGCAGGCTCGTCTTGACTATGTCCCATTGGAGCGGGGGCAAGAGCGGCTTACCCCAGTTCATAAAGGTCCATCCAATCGGCAACAGCGCAGAGACGAACGAGTGCAAATGCTGAGTCGTAAGACAAATTGTCGATAGCAGAACGGAGGAGATCGCGGGAGATCAAGCCTTGCCGATACAATGCACTACGCTCGACACGTGACACCAAGGCACCATATTCGTACCGCATTAGCATGTCGCGCCCGGCACCTTTGCCAACCCGATAGTAGATCACGTCGGGCAAGTGTTCCCGGAAGGCCTCGCGCTCAAGTGCACGATCAATTCCATTTGAGTGATGATGTCGGCGAGCCGTGACGAGACCTGCCTTGATGAGCGGCCAGAATACAAACGCCTTTCGCTCTTCTACCGAAATGTCTCGTAGTGCGATGCGATTGAGCTCCGCGTTACGCATGCCGAAGAACTGAAACAATCGCGTCGTCGGCAGGTGGCGTAGGGACCTGGCGCCTGGTACGAGCTCTGCACCCAAATCCGGCCGCACTGACGCGACAGGCGACTGCGGCCGATGCTCACCGAGCATCTGCCGGCGTAAGTCCCGGCCGCTCCGACCGGTGATCACCTCGCGAAGAACACGCCAGACAGACGCTCGAGCCTGAATCGCAAGGCCGGCGAGCTCGCGCAATGCCTCTTGTGGCGATCGGGATTCGGCAAGCAGCTCTCTGGCCATCGTCAAGCGGCGCATTCTGAGAAATAGTTGATCGCCTCCATCTCCTGTGAGCACCAGGCGCGATCCTGCAGCCTGCGCAGCCTCATGAAGTTGAGCCGTTGTGGCGATCGTGGCCGCTAACTTACAAGGTCGCGGCGTTGGAGCCAGCAATTCTGACGATAGGTGGGTCATCGACGAGCGAGCATTCGTTTCGACATAGGTTGGCACGCCGCCCACCTGCTCGGCTAGCGCGGCAAAAAAGAAGCGTTCGTCACCATTGACGTCCGTCTCTGAGTAGCTGTTCAGGAGGGAAAGGGGCCTGCTTCGATGGAGGTCAGCCGCAGCCAGCGCCACTACCGACGAATCAAGGCCCCCGGAACATTCAATACTGAAAGCATCGCCATAGCGGCGCGTTTTGTGAGCGACGCTCGCCGAGATCAATTGGCGAAAGCTGGCCACGTCATCCTTGAAAGAGACCGCCGAGGTGTTGAGCCTGGCTACGGCGCCCGCCAGAAAATCGACTTGCCGAAAAGTCCCCCTTGAGACGATGAGCGCCGCGCCACTCAGTAGCTCAAAAATCCCACACAACCCTGTTTCCGGGGTCAACCAGGACGCGTTGCAGATCAGGCCAGTCAAATAGCCAAAGTTGAAGGCTTGGCGTTGCGCCAAGGCGGCATCTGGCAGCTTCAGTCCTGCCCAGCACTCAATCTCATCATTTCTGACCTGGTAGAAGATGGAGATCTCCGAGAAAGGGGGGCGTACGATCGCGATGCCACTTGGCGCGCGAACAATGAAAGCCGCATCGCCAGCGTACCGCTCCTGCAGCAAAGCGACAATCTCCGGCAGAGACGTGCCTTTGAAGTGTGTTGGCTCCAATTCAGTTGGCATGCCGGTCTCGGCGTCAACAATATCGTTGAGCACCGTGATTTCCACGCGGCCGTTTACAATGATGGTGGCAAGCTCCTTGGCTGAATCCAAGAGCCCGTCTACATTGAGTCTCATTTCTCGAATCTCAAGATCACGCTGTACTCCTCCACAACACGCTTCGCGTCGTTCAAAATGAGGTCGCCAGATTGCAGCCAGGCGTGGGCTCTGAAAGGTGGCTGCTTCACACCCACGAGGAGCTCGAGTGATGCGATGTAGGGATAGAAAAACAGATAGCCCGCTACGGAATCCTCAAGACAGCGCGGGCGGCGGAACCGAAGATTGCGCAGATGTTGGAATACGCTGGCGTAGTAATGGATTGTTTCGATTCCCATGGACACCGGTGCCGTACCCCGCCGCGAGGCACGTAAAAAGTCGAGTTGACGAGCGATGGTCTGGCTGCGAATGAAGCGAGCAGCATGAGCCGCACGCGCATAGTGCCACACCAGATGGAGGGGTGGGAGAAAGGCTGGCGGTGAACTCAGGCAATCGCGCAACTTTGCCGTCGTCTCGGTTAGCCGTTCACGCTCCTCCGGACAAGCTGCAGATGTGCTCGCCATGCTGTAACGATTGGATTGCAGGTCGAGGCTGATCCAACGCCCGTTAGACCACGCATGAAATATGTCGCTCACAGCAGCGATCCCTTGCCCACCGTCTCAAACTGATGGGATGGGCCGAAGTCCATCCCATCAAGACGGTCCGCATCAATCGGAATCATCCACGAAATAATAATCACCGGTCGTGTGTTCTGCGCGCCACGAGCCCCCAAAGCCTTTTGTGAGCTCGGTGGCGTCCCCGAGGTCCTGCAGCGTGTCATTGATAGCGGCGTCATTGATAGCGGTTGTATTCATCCACTTTCTCCAGAGTGACCGGCATATCGCCAGCGCGCGGAAGCTAGCATCGTGATATAAAATAGGGCTTTTATTTTTTTGGTATGATGTCGAGCGATTCGAAAAATAGTTTGACGTTGCGGAAGATGCGGGATTGGGGCGACGAGGCAATTAGGTGGCGCGTTTGCCGCCAGCGGCCGAAGGGACGATTAGCGGGCGATTCAATCACCTATGATCATGCGTGCCCTGAGCCTTCCAGGATTAGTTCGAGGGAAGGTTTCATCGCCGGTTTTCATCAAAACTTGCCAAGAAAGCGCCCGCGACAAGCTGAAAGGGGGACGACTACTGTCGGCGGACGCTGCGGCGGCGAAGTCATCGGCGCCTCTTATATGAAGGCCCGCGGCATGTCGTTGCCGTGCAATCCGAGCGCGCGCAGCTGATGCAGGATGGCGAGATTAGGCGGCAATATTGCAGAGTGCGCGCATATACGGTTCGTTCCTACAAAGAGCTGTTCGACGATAACGATCGAGATTTTTCTTACTTGAACAAATGGCGGCTAAAGCTCTGAGGCTAAACCTTAGAAAGGAGCACGGTGAAAACGTTAGTTCGCTTCTTATGCAATGAATCCGGAGCTGCCGCCCGTACGGTCATCCTCACCCTCCCTCTATATTCTGTTCTGGCTGTTCAGGTAGGGTGTTCATGCCGCCCCGGAGCGCCAGCTCGACCTCCATGGACTGAAGCTAGTTAAGTACCTCTTGCTCAAATTGTACCGTCTTACCATTTTGCATTTGTCTTTACTCCGTATTCAGGTTGGGGCAGGGTCGCGCCGGGATAGGCAGTAGCCGGTATCAATGACTGTCTAGCCACTGCGTAGGTTAGTCCTACCCGGTCCGCACGAATAGTCGAAAGAAATAACGCGCAGGCTGAATCGCTGGCGAAAGAGCGCCATGCCAACCGGATAGCTCCAGAGCGCGGCTCTGGTCACTGCCCGCCAAACGCCCAAAGCCCGCTCCCCGGCCGGTCGCTTCGGCGACGATCTGGCAGCACAACTACCGCGGCCGCCGCAAACAGGCGTGGCAGGACGGCAAAATCAGTGAAGTCATTGGGACTCCGGTGTTACGACTGTCCTGCCCTTGTCATCAAGCTGTTCGGGCTCGCAACCGCGTATGGATGTGGTGATCATTTCGTGGATAGATCCGGTAGGTGGCCCAGCCGTTCGCTAGGGGCGTCTTGTGGATCACGATCCTGAGGTACGGCTTAGCTACCGGATTGGGAAACGCGAACAAATCTGTCGAGCCTTCGACGAACATGTTTGCTCCGACGGGCGTGAGGGACGGCAGATGATCTTCAAGATCATCCACATGAGCTCGATTTGGAAGCAAGCCCGTCCGACGGATAGAACGTGTAGCGCCCGCTCAAATCGGCCGCGATAATCTCAATCGCTACAAAGTACGTCCCGACCGGTGAACATCCTGGGTAGCACCCGGCGCGGCTGCAGCATCTTTAAGATGCTCCCATTTTCAGCGACCAGAAATCTGTTCAGTCTCTCAGGTAATTGAGCATATTGTTGCAGGCGTCCTTGGCCTCAGCGAAGCTCTGCAGCGGCGAGCCGAGCACCCTGATCGAGCCACGGCTCTGGTCAAGCGGACGCCACGAAGCGACGTAGCCGAACCTTCCGCGAAAGCCAGGACCGGTCGGGCTCTGCAAGCTTATAACGAACGAGTAGCCGCCGCTGCGTGCACTCCAAATTTCCATGTTTTCGACAGCGCGGTGGAACTGCAGGGGCATTGGACAGCCAATGCGATCAGAGCTAAAAATATGTCAGGCCGCGACCGCGACAACAACTACAATAAGTAAAATGATAGCGACTAGGTCACGGCCCGCTTCCGCGGCTTGCACGGCGCTCGTGGGTGCCTCCGACTTGGAATTAGCCAACGCAGCGGTATGCACAATCCTGCTCAAGCCCGCACCGCTCAAATCCGGCTTGCCGCCGACAACCGCGTCGAGCTGCATCAACTCGTGTCGGCCTGGCACTCGGATGCAGCTCCTAACCTCGTCAAGCGTGAAATCGTAGCCGTGGCTTTTTCCGACCGCTACAATCGGTGCAAGACCTGTAGCACTCTGCTTAAGGTTTTCGAGCAGATTACCTTCTTTCGCTAGATTCTTGACAAACCGTTCTACCTCAGCCTGCGACATAGCCGGGCCTCTGCTAGATGTTGCTACCTATCCGTCGCCTTGGAAGCGATCGGTGATGACGCCGTAACAAAGCAATCCGCATACCAACCTGAAATTGCTGTTTCCGCTTTGTCTGACCGTGCGTATCGTCAACTTGCCGACATTGGTCTCGAACCTAACAAGCGCTCAGTGTCGAAGTCGCCGCTGAAATGTCCGCTTCCTCTAAGCGCGCCCTTGCACGAGCGCCATCTGCATCACGCTGCGTCAATAGCAGCCGGGACAAAGTCGGCCGTTCGCATCCTGAGGATGTAACATTCCGCTTGACCGATGTAGCTCCGGTTGTCAGTCGGAGGTTGCATCATGGCGCGCAGGATCGGAGGCACTGGAGGCGTCGCGAAGTGCCCATTACACGCAGTGGCAGCCGCAGTCCCGGGATCACCGGCACGGCCGCACCTTAGCCGTACGCGGGATGATCGGCTCGGCTGCTTTGCGTCTGATCGATCCCAACAAGCGCTGCACGATGGTGTGCTGCGGCGGGCCGAACTGCCCGAGGTGCTGTTCAGCGAGGCGGAGACTTGCCAGCGCGCTCAGACGGGACTTGGCCACCAAACCAGCGCTCCATGTCGGCTGGGAGTCCTGTCAATCGGCCCTACCAGATCTGGGCGTTTTGCAAGCAGCACCTCCACCGTAGGCTCGCGGTAAATCGCATGCACATAGGCTTGTGCAGCCAGCTTCGAAACGCGGAAAAGAGCGCATGACGAACATCAATCTTAGTTGCCGGTCCATTGCGGCTGCACGCGCACAGCGAACCATCGCCGATCAAAACACGAAATGGAGAACGCTGGCCCCGAGACGTCGAGGTTTCCAAATGATACGAGGAATGAAGCCGATGGCGCGGATGGTCGTAGCAATAAGGCGCGCGCTCGCCATGTGCGATCTCGACCGGTGCTGCGCAATCTGGTGGCTCTATCGTCTCCATTTCGGATTCACCGGCGACGTGGTGTTGGGGCTCGCCGCGGTCACGGTTGCTCAGGAGAGATCCCGCTGCGGAATTTAGGAATCGTGGCGTCGATTGCCTTCCACACGGGCTCGGCCGCCGAACCTGCCGCAGGTTACGCGTTTGGCTGGCGGACAAAGGCGTCGCTCAACGCCAATCGCCTCAAGTCTCTCCCAGCCAACAGGCCGCAAATCACATCGAGTACCGGCGGCCTGCGCGGGGCACTGATGGTGCCGGCCAACGCGATCAGCAGGCCGCGAAGATCGGACTTGCGCTCGCACTTCACACCTAAAGTCGAAACTGTCGACGGATGATGCTGCCCATAGCCGAGTTGTGAGTGGCGGAACGGTGGCGCAAGCGATCGTCGAGGATTTACGTACTGAGACGATGAGCAAGGCGGCCGCTGCAATATGCCGCCCTTACTAAGAACCGATTGTCAGGTTTGAGACGGACGTCCAAAAGTCGACACTTACATGGGCTGGAAACGACTGGAGAACCTCCAATTTTCAAGCGCCACGCTGCTTGCACTAGCGAAAGCCAGCGGACGCAGTTCCCGCATGGCCGCTCTTTGAAGCCCAGAATGCATCTTCCGAATGCTTCAACTCACCTAGCAAGACGCCCAAGTCCGGCTGGCTGACTTCAGGACAACTCCCATGAAAAATTCGCTTTTTCTCGCAGCGTCGCTATCCATGAGCTGTTTGATGGCCGCGGGACCGTCCCAGGCCCTAGCGCCTGCGAGCGGGGCTGAGGATCCTTTTCTTTGGCTTGAGGAAATTGAAGGGCCGGGCGCATTGGCTTGGGCTCACACCGAGAACGACAAGACTCAGTGCGCTCCAATCTGACCCGCGTTACCAGCGCTTCTACGGGGAAGCGCTCTACGTTCTTTAGGCCAAGGACCGGATTCCGTACGTCTCATTGGGACGGCGCGGTCTCGATAGTTTCTGGCAGGACGAGAACCAGGTGCGCGGCGTCTTGCGGCGTACGACGCTTGAAAGCTATCGCACCCAGAGCCCTCGATGGGAGACCATCCTCGACGTGGATGCTCTCGCTGACGCGGACAAGAAGAACTGGGTTCTTAAAGGGGTGAGCTGCCTTCCGCCCGAAGAGCGCCTATGCTTGCTCAAGCTGTCCGAGGGCGGAAAGGACGCTGTGTTCGTCCGGGAGTTCGACGCAGTCGCCAAAACCTTCGTCACGAACGGCTTCGCACTTCCCGAGGGAAAACAGGAGGTCAGTTGGGTAAATAGGGACACGGTCCTGATTACACGAGATTGGGGCGAAGGGACCATGACGAGAGCCGGTTACCCTTTCGATGTGAAGGAGCTCAAGCGCGCTCAGTCGCTCGCGGAAGCGCACGAGGTCTTCCGTGGCGAGCCGACCGATGTCGCGGCCAGACCATTCGTGCTGCGCGACCTCGAGGACCATCGCTACTTGAACATGGATCTCCTGAAGGAGCACAAGAAGGACGCGCTACGCCAGGCGGCCTGACGATGCTCAGGCCCACCAAGGGGATGGGCCACCCCTCTCCGCCGCCGTCGCTCGCCCGCTGCGCTTCCGGGTGAGGCGAGCGACGGCGGCTCCGAGGGGATGGCTCACCGGACCCCATGATCAATTTGCTGAACTTGACGCACAGAACTGTGGTTGCAGGAATTTCCGTGGCAGATTGAGCGGGCATTGATAGCCCCCACGTACCATTGACCGACTGCGCAAAGGCCTGTCAGCTTGCGGTAAGCTATCACAGATACAGAGCCCTTTGGGGTTAACGGGAAGTGGCAGGGACAGCGCTATTGCTCCAGATCGATCAGCGCCGAGTCACCTTTCCGCTAGTCTCAACGGCAGTGCGGATGTGGTAGGAACTAGTTGGCCTGGTTTCAGCCCCCGGGTCGGTTAGCACCGAGCCGCGCCCGCACTGTTTTACATCTCGCTCCGACCGATCGCGGTCCCTTCAGCGGAAGACGCGCCCCTCTCAGAGAAGTCTTCGCAGATTTTCTAACGCGCTTAATCTTGCGGGCTACTCGATATCCCGGTTAGACCACGCTGCGCGCATTGAATTCGCTCAGAAGTTGTTCCCGAACGACGAGCTTCTATTGTTCGCATTAAGCAAGGTTCAAGCAAGGTTCGCGATGCCGAGAACGTTTCGGGTGCGCGTGCATCTCGGAAGCCCAGCGGTCATGCTGTCCCGTCGCCCACATTGCATCTTTATCCCGATGACGCCCGCATCATTGATGGCCTGGAACAGGCAGAGCTGAGCATGCTCAAACCCGAGCAGAAGAGCCGGAAAAAAGTTGTTCAAGATCTGGCCCGCAACCAACGAAGATTGGGTGCTTGGCTCCAAAGGGAGGGGCGGGGGAGCATAGGAGCCGACTCACCGGCACCAGTGAGCAGCAAAAGTCGCTGAACGACGATCACACGGACTTTGAAAAATCCCATCGAAACGCGGACATGGGCTTCGATCGGCTTCGGAACTACTTATTGCTCGTCGAGGCGAACGCTGCGCTGGGCGTCTCCCCTGAACAGGCGGGTGGGGAGCCGCGGCGTGGCGAGTCGAACTCAACACCTGCCGTACGATTTTCAGTGGCCGACGCCGGAGGCGGTGCCGGATGGGTCGTCGGCGATCTACCGAGGTCTCGACTCCTTCGTTGATCTGCCGCACACCTCGCAGGAAGTGAGAGACGATGCTCAGTCAGTGCCGGTGGGTAGGGCTGCCGCCAGACCGCCGCTCTTCGACGGACCATCGGACGCGCCAGCTCAGTCGCCGGACATTTTCCGCGGTCTTCAGTCTTTCGTTGATCTGCCGTACACGCCGCAGCAGATGTGAGACGATGCTCAGTCAGCGGCGATGGGTGGGGCTGCCGCCAAACCGCCGCTCTTCACCGGACCGTCGGACGCGCCAGCTCAGTCGTCAGACATCTACCGCGGTCTCAACTCTTTCGTTGATCTGCCGTACACACCGCAGCAGATGCGAGACGATGCTCAGTCAGCGGCGATGGGTGGGGCTGCCGCCAGTCCGCCAGTCTTCACCGAACCATCAGACGTGCCAGCTAGTCGTCAGACATCTACCGCGGTCTCAACTCTTTCGTTGATCTGCCGTACACACCGCAGCAGATGCGAGACGATGCTCAGTCAGCGCCGGTGGATGGGGCTGCCGCCAGGCCGCTGCTCTTCACCGAACCATCCGACGCGCCAGCTCAGTCGTCAGACATCTACCGCGGTCTCAACTCTTTCGTTGATCTGCCGTACACACCGCAGCAGATGCGAGATGATGCTCAGTCAGCGCCGGTGGGCGGGGCTGCCGCCAGACCGCCGCTCTTCAACGAACCATCCGACGCGCCAGCTCAGTCGTCAGACATCTACCGCGGTCTCGACTCTTTCGTTGATCTGCCATACACACCGCAGCAGATGCGAGACGATGCTCAGTCAGCGCCGGTGCTCAGCCCTGCCGGTAAACCCGCGTTCTTCGTCGGGCGATCGGGCGTACGTCAGGAGCTTGAGGACATCGGATACCGAGTCGACGAGGATTGGCAGGATGGCTCCCAGCCGGTGCCGGATTTCTTACTCGATGTCCTGGATAATATCGGGGTCCTGCCGACCCAGTTCAGCGGCCCAACCCAGGTCTCCATCAACGGTGAGACCCACTCGATCACATTGGGGCCGCGAGGACGCCGCGATGTGCAATTCATCCATCATCCTCGCCCGTCCCGTGTCCCGGGTGCTCAGATCGGCCCCTCGGCTACCGTTGCCTCTTCCGGCCACCGCGGCGGACCCGTGCTGGGGCCCACGCAGTGGCTGGGTGACGAGCATATCCAGTGGGACTATGAGCTCCTGGCGCAGGAGTTGCAGCAGAACAATCCGGATCTCGCCGCCGGGACGCGGTTCGTGGATCCCCTGATAGCCCAAATGTTGCGATCTCCCTCGAAGGAGGTCGCCGAACGAGCATTAGGGTGGGTTCGCCATGATACAGCCGACTTCCTGTTTCTGCCGGTAAGCGATGCCAGCGATACGGATAGACATCAGCGCGGCAGTCACTGGTCGCTGCTGCTGGTTGATCGCCGCGATCGTGGCGGCCGGTCGCCTATCACTATGACTCCACCCAGGGATACAATGACAGGCCCGCAGCGGAACTCGCAGGACGGCTCGACGCTAGCCTGCAACAGGCCCCGATAAGACAGCAGCAGAACAGTTATGACTGCGGCGTCTTTGTCCTGGACGGCACCCGGGAACTGGTCAGGCGATTGGCAGCAAGACGGCTGGACCTGAACCTCAACAATCTTGTCATCAGTCGGCAGGCACTGCAGGACCGACTAGGCGCTGGTGTCGGCTTCAACTGAATAGGGCGCGACCGAGTGAAATGCTGTTCTCGCCGATCGAAGATCCGCGATCGGTGTGTTCGCAGAGCATCATAGTGTCTCACGTGAGGAGCTGAGTACGCATACGACGAAGACCGCCTGATTGACGCATGCGCGCTGGCACAGCGAGCTCTATGATCGGTTGGGTGAAGGTCAGGCGGCCTGCTGACCGGCGGGCTTAGGGCGCAGGAGCTTCCATTCCCAGGGCAGCAGTTCGTGCAGGCGCGACGCGGAAGATCGGCGATCCGGGCCAGGACCTCGGCGAGCCAGGCCTTGGGATCAACGTCGTTGAGGCGACAGGTCGTGATCATCGTCAGCATGATGGCAGCACGGCCGGCGCGACGCTGGCTACGAGCGAAGGTCCAGTTGCGCCTTCCCAAGGCAATGCCTCTCAATGCGCGCTCAGCGCAATTGTTGGTCAAGCAGATCTTGCCATCGTCGAGGAAGCGGGCGAAGTCGTCCCAGCGCCTGAGCATGTAATTCATAGGCTTCAGGACCTCGGAGGAGCGCGAGAGGGTTTCGCGCTCGCGCAACAACCAGGTGTGCATGTCCTCGAGAAGCGGCTTGCTCTTTTCCCTGGCGCACGGCGCGCCGCTCGTCGGCGTCCCGGCCGTTGATGGTGCGCTCGATCTCGAACAACGCATCGAGGTATCTGACCGCCTCCACCGCGATCGGAGAGATCGGTTTGCCCTTCTTACCTTCCCCGGCATTTTTCTCGGTTTCAGCCAGCTCGAAGAAGCCCCGCCGCGCATGGGCAAAGCAAAACGGCCGCGTGATCCGCAGCACCTTCTTCTGCGGGTCGAACAGCGGCTCGAAGCCGTTGTGGCTTCGGCTTGCACGCGAGGACATATAGATCTCCGACTGGTGGGTTCTCCCGCTTCGCGCGCGCGGCGCCTCGTGGATCACTCCACGGCGAGCCGTCGGTGACGTTGTTACGTGTGACGCGCCGCGCGTGGCGCGGCACACGTGCGGCCCCGCTTTGCACAAACAAAGGCTATGTAAGCTGAACTGGTTTTGGCTTGATTCAGCCCGCCGCGACTGGCTTGCGTGAGCAGGCGGTCCTCTGCAACAGAGTAGGTGTCAGTCTTCGTTCAGCTTGCGCGATCAAGCGTGCGGTATAGAATCGGCGGCAAATAGCCGGACGACGCTCTAGAGCTGCGCGAGAATACATTTCCAGGACAAATACGCGCACAAGAATGTAGAAGAGCAGGGAGCGGCCTAGGAGGCCCTTAGGTGAAATCGCTGGAAGGGCTAATCTGTATTCATGCGTCAGCCCAAAATGGGCTTCTCGAGAGCGCGCCCATCGTTTAGACACCATCGGCAAAGACCCGCAGCTCTCGTCTTAAAGCCTATACGTCTCCAACAAGATATTCGATCGTCCTGAGAGAGGCGGCAAAGGTTCCATGCTCTTCATTGATTGTCTCAGCGACGGGCCGTTCGGAGGAGAAGCGTGCCACACGAAAACCAATCTGAGCCGGCTGCACCCAGCTGATCGTCCCGATTGCGGTGAGGAGGGAGCCATAGCGGAGCACCGCCGCGACAGCGAAATACAGCGAAATCGTCGCGCTGGCTGGTCTCACGAAATTTCATTCTGAATTGGTACTCTTCCAATATTTCCGGGTATTTTCAGTCTTGCGTCGGCCCAAAGTCACTCGCCAGGAATTGCTTGTGGGTCCATTGCTTCAGCGCATCGTCGTTGAGTACCGAGTTGACCAAGGCATTCCAATTCTCACCAGCCTCTCTCCATTTCGTTTTTCGGTCGGGAATGTTCCGGAGCAATCGAAATGCCGTCGTTGCGATCTTGCTTGCCTCTTTCCCTTCAGCAGCCTCGCGGATCACGTCTTTGAACAATTGTTCGGGAAAGGTCCAGCCGGCGCACGTGAAGCGGTCGGCAAACATGTATTCGAACGAGGCGCGAAACACGACCGCCGCTAACGCGTCCTCATGTTCCGAGCCCGCGCTGCGCAGGTCGAACCATTGCAGCAGTCTTCGTACCGCTGCAGCAGGCGAAAATTGGCAGTCCCCCAGCGTGAGAGATACGAACATATACGCGATGTCTGTTTGAAGTTCGTCGTCCAGGGACACGTACCAACGTTTGATTGCTTCAATAGGGGTCATGTGAAATTGCTATGAAAACGCAAAAACAGAATGCGCCCGATCCGGCGCGCTTGTTAACGTAGTGCCATGGCTCTCAATACGCCCGACTGTCCGCAGAGGCCCAGTTGTCTAGGAATCCCTGCTTCTCTGCTGTAAGACATCGACGACGGTACTGCCGCAATTCGATCGCACGTCGCGGTCGGCTGCAAAACAATGCGTTCTTAACAGAAGAGAAGTATCAAGCAACGGTCTACGGTGTTGCCACCCCCAAAATGAAGACATCTCGGTCAGTTGTCCTCACACTCGACGGCGAAATCATACTTATTAGTCCGAGCGGCGCGACCGAGAATGACGCGACGAGCTGTCGAGAATAGCCAGATAGCGCTCTGGGGCGCCCTCCTAGAACACCCCGCCTCCAAACAAAGCATTGGCCAAATGCAGCAGAGTTATCGCTTATCATCGGCGCGCGGAGCAAGGCGCAGAAACGATTGCTAGAGTCGAGGCAAATCGCTGCGTTGGAGCCTCTGAGGACGCAGGACTCCTTGAGCATGCGCACGCCATATCTTGGAGGAATTTGATCATTCGGCTCCGGCTCGAGCTGTTGCAGAGCAGCAGAGTAACCCCAAAGCTCCCGATCCAGAATTTGGGTGCGCTCGCTGTGAGTGTCGCGGCGAGTAGGCTCGTGGTCTCAAGTTGTTGACCAGTTAGGCGTCCCGCAGCTGCTGCTCTCTTGAAGGTTCTTGCATCTTTAACGCGGCGTGCAGGCGCGCCTTTTCCAGTCGTTGCCTGACTCCGCTAAGGCAACTAGCCAGCTTTGCAAAGTCCGCAATATCGAGATAACCAGAAACAAACTCATCGAGTTCTTCCTGCTGAGCCGCGATGCCCGCAAGTGCTCCGCGAGCGCTGTCGGTTAGCGACAGGTGAACGATTCGTGCATCGTTCGCGCAGCGCTCGCGTCGCACAAATCGCTTATCCTCAAGCTGTTTCGAATGCTTCGTAATGAAGGCCGACTCAACCTTCATCAACTTTGCAACCACGTTGACCGGAACACCGTCGCCCTGTTCCAAGTCGAGCAATGCCATCAATATCATCATTTGTGGTGCAGCAATGCCCAGCGCATGCGCCTGGAAATAGCGAAGGTCGTCCAAACACACATTAATGGCTCTGATCTCCCACGTGAATCGCCTGAGCACATCCTGACTTACGGTAAGGCTCTTCCCGAGCCGTCTTTTCGATCCTGGCAGCTTGGACGGCATCAGATTTCAGGAAGCTCCATCCTCAAACTATTCCGGGCGAGCAGAGCTCAGTTGGCGGGGACTACATATGCGCTTACCTCGAAGCGTCGAATCAAATCCCACCAAACTCCCTTCCGTGCCAGCCTTCTTTGCAGGTCCCCCGATGGCGAAGCTGCCTAGGTGCAAAGCACCTTCACACACTCGCCCCGGTGAAATTACTCAAAAACTAAGTTTTACATGCAGAATTCCGGCGTCATGAACTGCTTTTGAGGCAGTTACAGCGTGGGAGGCCCTGAGTCCGCTCCAAAAGAGGCACTGCCGCGCCGCGCGCTTGGACGGCGAGAATTTCTAGGTTATCGAGAGTTGCTCACTGAATCACTAGAACAACGCGTACGCCGCAGGATCAACCTGTCGGAGCCGGCTCCAGGCTTCGAAAGCAGGAGCCGGAGAGCAAGGCTGGTGCACGGACGGTCCCGATGTCGGACGCGAACCCGAAAGGTTCGTCGAATCTTGCCAGAAGCCTGATATTCCTGACTGTTCGATTAGAACGTTGGGCCGTTAGGGATCGAAACTGACCGGCCCTGGACACCCAGCGCTCCACGAAGCGGAGCCTGCACGTCGCAGACGCAAAAAAGAAGTGCGAGAGCGAGTGCACGATCTAACGTCCTAGGTAGCTTGACGAGCTCAGCAACTGCTTAGGCAATCGGGCTTCTTTAAACCGGCTGGCCAGCTCCTGATGTCTTCAAAGAGGGCGGCGCAAGGCGTTTTCGAACGGTCCTCTGTCGCAAATGGCTCCGACTGCGGCGGTCGTGACGCTGCCGATCGAGAGGCCTTGATCTAGCTGCGTGCCTCATAGGTTGTCCCAGGGACGGCCCAATCTCCTCCTCTAATTCGCCGACGAAATCGAAGTCGCCAGACTGCGTCTCTAATCTATTGCCGCTAGGCCGCTGCGGCACCAACGTTCGGCAATAGCTCCCTATTCCACGATAAGTCACACCCTGGATCGAAAGACAAGTAATCGCAAGTCAGTTCTTCACCGGGTTGTACGTCACGGGCCGTGAAAATTCTGCGATGATCGTCTTGATATGTGTTTGGATGACTGCTGTGATTCATGAAGCGAGCGTTGTCAGCATTATACTCTACGATACCGTCATTAACCTTGTGGTCTCTCGGATAGGCATGTTTATCAAGTAGAGCTTGAAATGTTGGAGCTAGAGTTTCGTATTGTTCGCGCGTCACCGCAATGTCAACGATCGGGTTGTGAATCCAAACTAACGCGCCTTTAGGCAAACGAGTCGCGGAGAAAAGTCCAATACCGCCAAACTGGTCTGGCTTCAAAATAGTCTCAATAATTAACATCGAAGAAATCTCCCAAAGTCACTAAGCCCAGCAAGCTAACTGACGTGAGCTGCGAAATCCCCTGCACGAATTGGTAGGGGCGTCTATCCGCGCCTTCAGCACAATTTGGAGTTCCTCGGCATTCGTTTCGGCTGCACGCTCCGGATCGCCTTGCGCGGCACCGCCATCGTGGTGATGCTGGAAAGGGTACAGGTCGGTGGGATTCCGAGCAAAGATCCGCGCCCATCAAGGTGGCGAGTTCGTGTCGCGCGATCGCGACCTGTGGACTCGCGGCACGCTGGACTTTCTCGCGACCCTGCAAGCCGCCGACAAGGCCTTCAAGAGCAGGGGCCGAATGCGTCAATGCCCATTCGTTCCTGTGCCTTGCCAGGAAGAAAGTGAAGACATGGGCAGACATTATAGCGACGAGCGGGCCCGTGAGGGGCGGCAGTCACCTCCGATTTCTCTGCACTATCACCTCGCCGCAACCAGCCCGTCAACGTGATCACGCTCCTTACAAACAAAAAGGCGCCATGGCTGTTCGGCTCAACAAGGAGCCGCTAAGCGATGGCGCCCGCAAGTTCATCGGGGCCGACAGCGCTCATCCGCACCGCCCAGAATGTCACTAAGCTCGCAAGAATCGCTGAAGCAAGCTATCGTCCATCAACAGGTCCGCTAGCTGAGCTATCTGGACTGGCCCCTCACGTACCGTCCCTGGTGTCTACATCTGTGAATGATGGATGAGCCGAACGTCATTGGGCCTCCCGGCCCCAAGAGGCCCGTGTAACGCTCGCCGCGAATGTCGTATTGCTTTATCGGCTGCGCTGCGTCCGGCAAGAGGCCCCAGCGGCCGAGCTTCGAGACCATCGTATTGGGGCGGGCTGTGTGCCGTGCGAAGAGCCCTCAGGAACGGCGAATGATGCAGCGTAAATCTCGCGGCCCGCGGGCGACGTCGTCTCAGCCCTGGCTGACTGTCGATCGAGGCTCGGCACCGACCACGTCCTCGATGATGCCCGGGTGCTGGTACCGGCGCTGTTCGCGCCAGCCTATGTTGGGGGCCGCACCGGAGCCGAGCATTGGTATCTCACCGAACAAATTTAAGGACGTAGTGGTGATTACCGGTCGGGCCCTTCGCCAGAAGCATCTGACGCGACAAGGAGTTGAATTCACGCTCAAGCATCTTGGCGCTGAAAAGATTTTCGGCACCAAACCGGTCTGGCGCCATGGTCCCCGTCTCTGACATTCACCGGACCATCATCGACATGCTCGACAATCCCGCGCTGGGCGGCGGCATTCAGCAGGTATCGGATTGCCTGAGTATCTATCTCAAGCGGACCGATCGCAATGATCAAACGGTCATTGAATATGGTGAGCGGCTCGGCAGCGGCGCCGTGTTCAAGCGGCTTTCTTGCGGAGCGGCGACATTCGGATGGCGCATCAATTGCCGAACTGTGGCACACGCGGCTCACGGCAGGAAATGCGAAGCTTGATCCACGCTGGATTGTTCGTGCCTCGTCTCAAGATGGCAGCTCTTTGTGCCGTCGACCTAGGTTCGCGGAGGCCGAGATTGATCGACAATCGCGAAATTCTTGCCATCGCAGGGCAGACCTCGCTCGGTCCGCATGTTGTCGAAAAGGACTATGTTCTCGGCTGATTGCTCGCCGGCATCTAGCGCAGCCAAGATCAGCTACAAGGGGACCGTTTCACCGACTCGCCCTCTTCCGCGAATTAAACTTGATCTGACGGCTGACGAACGCATCGTCCTGCCACATCTTTCATCCTTATTCCGACAAGCCTGAAGACGGCATCGAGGTACTGGCCTACGACTACGTTGAGGGCTTCGCAGAAAAGTTCAGGGCTTTGGCCGAGCGAACGCGCCCCGCGCAATCTCTACGATGTCGTGAGTCTTTATCGAAACGCCGATTGTCGAGCGGACAGAGTCATGTCTCGATCGAGCGGCGTCCCCTTAGGGGCGCCAGAAAATAATTTCAGGCCGACCGCCTGCCTCTTGGGGTGCGTGTCTAATATCCTTGTGAGGCAGAGACTTATGGTGGCCGCCTCGGGACGTAACGGAAGGAATCGAGTTAGAGGTTTTCACCCGTTCTGTCGGCGTAAGATAATCTGGACTTCGGCATCGCGCTTGCCAACTGCAAGCGCTTCGAGATCAGATATATTCACTCGACCTCATGGTACTCGGCCCGGTCGAAATCCGAGCCGAACAGCGCTGCCGCGGCGTCATAGAGCGCGACGGTATTGACGGTTGACTGCATAGCGTACCAGGCGCGCAATGCCTCGATCGCCGATGCATGGGCTCGCAACGGTCGCAACGGGGTTTGGCGGTCGAGGACCTCCAGCTTAGGCGCCTCCCGCTTCGTGCTGCTCTCGAGGATATTCCGATGCAGTTTCATTTCTCCGCCTTCGCCGTCCTAGTGGGTCCGCCAGACTCTATGCGCTCGGTACCAGCCTGCCAGTCTGCGCCGTGTTGACGGATCATTTCGCGATGGGACCGTTTGATGAAGGCGCGCTCGACGCAAAAGCCGGCGGCGACTGAAGCGGCTAGCGCTAGGCCGCACGCGACGTAGTCATCCAGCAAACTCCAAATTATGTTACTGCCGGCGACGACGACAAAAGTGAGTGCCATGACGGTACTGCGAAATGCCTGAGCCATGCTTGTTCCCCCGAGCCGATCGGCGAGGGATATTAACATTGCAACCAAGACGTTCCGCGGCGTTTGAAGGCAGGATCCGTCGTATTTCTGCTAAATCAGCTTGTGGTCGCGCGCGATGTCGCGCGCGGCTAGACGGCACTCAGCGGTGCGCCAGTTCGCGCGAGGAGGGGGTGTGCTAGGGTTAAGGCGTCTGCCGGCAGCTTCCCTTCGGCCTGCTTTGAGAGTTGCTCTTCCTAGGCTTGAAATGGACCGCGACCTCCTCAACGAGCAGAAATTCTAATGATGGCTCCGCCATTTCTCCACAAGATTGCGTGGCTTAGCAGCATAGCTGGCGTTTCAACAGCGCGGTGGACTGCAAGGCAAGCCAGTTACGCGTCCTGCACCGAACCTGGATGACCTCGAAGGTGGGGTGGACGATGAAGTCGATGTATCGTTCCAGAGAATTTCAGCGACATCTCCGCTTCTATAGGCCCCGTCACTTCAGTGCGACCAACAAACAAGGTTTTTCATTCGGGGGCCGCACTCGCCTTGCCCTAGGAACACGCCTTGGCCGCTCTCGTTCAACTTGGAGCGGTTCGCTTAACCTAACCAATCGTCACCTCGTTAACGAGCTTACGGGCAAAGGCGCTCGGGTTCAGTTTCTCAAGGAGATATTGTTCCTGGGCCGGTCCATAGCATTCTGGTGGAAATCGCAGCTCACTAAGCGTCGCCCGCGGCAAGAGTAGCGCCCACGACAGGATTGAAGCAATTCAGCCAAGATTGCATCAAACACACGTTGGATGTCCTTCGAACAAATGTCCACGAGACCGCAGCCGACATCCGCGCCGGCTCGGAGGTTCTGGCAACTACCTGCCACTTGAAACCGCGTGCTGTGGCGCAACTGTGCAAGGTCGCTGTGCTTGTATGCTCTCGCACTCGCGTCCGAAGCAGGTTCATATTTCTCGAGAGTCACGGCTTCGGGAGATGACCGCTGCCTAACGTTGTTCGCTCGACCTGCCGCTACTGCCAACTCGAGTCCGTGTTTGATTTTGCACATTCGTGTTCGCGTTACTCTTCTTGTCTAGCCGACAAGGGGGCACATAACGCCTGCAGCTTCGATGGCATCATTTCTGCAGGAAGGACTTGGACGGAGCTCAAGGGGGGTGAACCGAAAGGGTACTGGAGATCTTTCGGCCCACGACTTGGCCGCACCCTACCAGCGAGCCTTATTGCTGCTTCCGTATACGGGGCACCTTAACGATCGCTCCGTTAGCTCAGATGAGGAGGAAGCGGTGGACCGCCGGAAAGATACACTGGGACACGAGATCCTGCAGGTAGCGGATTACGAACGAGCGCTCTCGATCAACGACTACTATGCTCAGCTCACGGTCAATGTCGCGGACGTGCCGTTCTGGATGTCGGATGGTGAGGCCTTTGCTTATTGCCGAAGGGTAAGGGGCCGGCGCCAATTCATCCTCGGGAACGCTGTCACGGGCGCAAAACAGCTGGCCTTTGATCATGATAAGCTGGCTGCCGCCCTGACCCGAGCAACGCAGAGGCATTGCGACGCTGACAATCTGCCGTTCCGTCGCTTTGACCTGGCTAGCGATGGTCGCGAGATCATCTTCCAGATCGATAGCACCAGGTGGAGCTGCGATCTTGTGAGCTACGCTTGTCTGACCCAGAACGCTTCCTCCAAAGTCCATGAGGAGAACCCCTATGGCAGCCTTCCGGTAGAAAATGATCCGAAGGAAAAAAGCGCATCTCCTGATGGTAAATGGCTGGCCTATATCAATAGGCACAATCTATTCCTGTGCAGCAAGGATGGCTCGCAGGACATGCCCTTGACCTGGGACGGATCCGAGAGCAACAACTACGGGTTGTCCACGCTGAGTTGGTCTCCGAACTCGCGCTATCTTGCGGGATACCGGTTCCGCCCCGGATACGAGCGTAAGATTCATTTCGTCGAATCGTCGCCGACCGACCAGCTTCATCCGAGGCGCCGGACCATGACGTATCCTAAACCTGGCGACCTGTTGACAGTATCACATCCGGTGCTCTTTGAGATCGGCAGCCGACGCGAGATCCAACTCGACAACAATCTATTCCGAAATCCTTACGAACTTTCGCCGATCGAGTGGTGGGAGGACAGTCGAGGTTTCACTTTTAAGTATAATCAACGAGGTCATCAGCTCTATCGCCTCCTAGAAGTGGTAGCAGCCACCGGAGAAGTCCGCTCGCTGATCGATGAGTGCAGCAAGACCTTCGTCGACTATCAGCCGCTGAACATGGACCAAGAGTGCACTGGCAAAATCTTTCAGTATAACGTCGCAGACGGGAAGGAGATCATCTGGGCGTCCGAGCGCGACGGATACGAGCATCTTTACCTATTCGATGGCCGAACCGGCGAGATTAAAAATCAGATCACCAAAGGCAAGTGGGTGGTCCGCACGGTCTATTTTGTCGATCCGGTGACGCGCCAGATCTGGTTTGGCGCGAGCGGAATGAACGCAAGCGAAGATCCTTACTTTATCCATGGCTACCGAATCGAATTTGACGGGACGGGCCTGACTGCGCTCACGCCTCGAGCGGCAAATCATCACATCGAGTTCTCGCCAGATGGCCACTACTATGTAGACCTGTGTTCACGAATCGATCTTCCGCCGAGCTTGGTCTTATATCGAACCACTGACAATTCGGAGCTCATGCAGGTCGAAAGCGCCGACATTTCGGAGCTCGTGGCCGCTGGCTGGACGCCGCCGCTCAGCTTTCATGCGAAGGGGAGAGATGGCGAGGCTGATATTTGGGGGGTCATTCACCTTCCCATTAATTTCGATCAAACCAAGCGATATCCGGTCGTTGAGAGAATATATGCTGGCCCTCACGGTTCTTTCGTTCCGAAGTCATTCTCAGCCTCGGCCGAGCCGCTCGCGTAACTTGGATTCGTCGTTGTACAGATCGATGGAATGGGAACGAACAACCGTTCGCGAGCGTTCCACGACGTCGCCTGGAAGAATCTTAAGGACGGTGGGCTTCCCGACCGAATCCTGTGGCACAAGGCGGCGAGCGTAAACTATCCGTGGTACGATATTTCAAACCTTGGCATTTTTGGTGCGTCCGCCGGTGGTCAGAATGCGGTGAGCGCACTCCTCTTCCATTCTGAGTTCTACAAGGTTGGGGTCGCCAATTGCGGTTGCTATGACAACCGAATGGACAAGATCTGGTGGAATGAGCAGTGGATGGGCTGGCCGGTCGGCATCGAATATTCACAATCCTCCGCCGTCGACAACGCGCACCGATTACGAGGTAAGCTGTTGCTGATTGTCGGCGAACTGGATGAAAACGTCGATCCATCATCCACCTTCCAGCTTGCCGACCGTCTTATCGACGCAGGAAAATTCTTCGACATGCTTGTGGTGCCGAACGCGAACCACGGAGTGCCAGGCAATTACTGCGAACTAAAGCTCGTGGACTTCTTCGTTCGCAATATTCTTTGGCAGACACCGCCTAACTGGAACGCGGCTTCGATCGAGTCGCTGAGCCGGTGCTGGATGCGAGGACGTGATGGCCAAAAACTAATTAGCTCCATCGAATCTCACAAGTGATGTCCGCGTTCTACGGCCGGACGATTTGGCCGATTCAGCGTTCGTCGGAAGCGCGGATGAGGATGGGTCATGGGCGCTTCCGTTGCGGTACGAAACGTACAGTTCTGCGTCTATTAGGATACATCGTGCCGGGCGTGAACGCCTTCGTCCGATCCTGACAGTATTAGTGCGCCGAAAAACAATCTTGACCTGTCAGAACGCATGACACGCAACTCAGGGAAGCGCGATGGTCCGCGCGCGAAACTTCTATGGTTCAATCTTTCGCAGCAGGCCTTTCAGGCCAGTGGCGTCGGCAACGAACGCCATCGGCGTCTTGCATGATTGTGCGGCCGCTGCTTGGCGTTGGGAGAAAAATGGTCGAAAGCGCGCTGAGCAGCCTTTTGCTGGACTCGCTGAAAGATTGGGTCGTACGCCCAACGTAGACTGCCGATCTTCCCAGCGCGAGGAGGGCCTTACGATTGGCGCACGTCTGTGAACTGACACTGAAGATCGTGGAGGATGAGGTGCGTACACTGCGGCGGGAGACAAGAGGCCAAGCTCAATGAGCCAGCAGCGGATTGTGGTGACCGCGACAGGCGCCGGCATCGGAAAGACGGTGTTCTGCGCAGGACTCGTCAATCTCCTCAGTGCGAAGTTTTGGAAACCGATACAAGCCGGCCTCGAAGGAAAACGGACACAGAGCGCGTCGCTCGGCTTGGCAATGTTCCGTCGCATCGCATCGTGCCTGAGCGTTACCGACTGCAAACGGCAGCTTGGCTCCACTCCGCGGAGATTGACGAAGTTCGTATCAAAACGGATTCGCTGGACGTGCCGGACACCGGAGAGCAGCCGCTCGTGATCGAGGGTACCGGCGGACTGATGGAGCCGCTGAATTGCGGCTCCCTTTACATTGACCTCTTGGAGAGATGGCAACTTCCTGTCGTGCTCTGCGCGAGCACAACTCTGGGCTCGGTCAATTGTTCACTGCGGTCTATCGAGGCGCTGCGAAGGCGCCAGATCGACATTCTTGGAGTCGCTTTCGTTGGAGAAAAGAATTCGGATACTGTGAGAGCAATTCGCGAGATTGGACGGGTGCGTTGGTTAGGGCGACTGCCCTGGATTGCGCCTTTGTCGGCAGACACTCTGCAAGCTGCGTTCAAGGCCTCCTTCTGGCGCGATGATTTCAACCCACGACACTAAAGATGAAGTCGTTGATTTGGCATCCGCATGCAACGCGCGCTTCAAGGCATGATTACAACCTCCGGGTGCCTTAGTCGGAACCGCGGCGTCCGATCTGAAGACGATCCCTAGCGGCTATCGTGATGCCGCCATATTACGTCAACCAGGGCAGACCTCGATGAATTGACGCATGTCATCTTTGCCGGCATGCCGTCGATCCTGCCACCCTACATGCGGGGTTCGAATTCGATGGAGACGCTGGTGCCGATCCTTTACCTGAAGGGGATCTCGACTGGCGACTTCTCGGAAGCGCCGGCTGCGCTGCTCGGGAAGGATGCTGCCGGGTTGTCGGCCTCCGCGATCGGTCACCTGAAGCATGGCCTGGCTCGACGAGACACCGCGCATGGCAGAAGCGCGACTGTCGGCGAAACGCTACGTCTACATCCGGGGTGGTGGCATCCATCTCAAGGCCCGGCTCGAGGACGAAAAAGCAGTGCATCCTCGTGCTGATCGGCGCAACGCCGGAAGGCCGCAAGGAACTGGTCGGCTTCACCGATGGCGCCCGCGAGAGCACGCATGACTGGCGCGGTCTGCTGCTTGATCTGAAGGGCCGTGGGCTCGACGTGCCTCCGCGGCTCGTCATCGCACGATGGCGCACTCGGATTCTGGAAGGCGGTCGGCTAGGTCTGGCCCCAAAACGCGCGAGCAGCGCTGCTGGGTGCACAAGACCGCGAGCGTGCTCGCCAAGCTGTCGAAGAGCCAGCAGCCGAAAGCCAAGTGCGCGTTGCAGGAAATCTGGATGGCTGAAACGAAGGTCGCCGCCGAGCTGGCGTTCGACGCCTTCGTCGAAGCTACGCGCTGAGATACGAGAAGGTAGCCGACTGCCTGAGCAAGGATCAAGACACGCTGCTCGCCTTCTAAGACGTCCCGGCCGAGCACTGTGACATTCAACGACGGGATCGAGGTCATCGCCAAGCCGACCGACCGTCAGCCCACAATCGCCAGGGCCTGACCGGCATCGCTATCACCAAATTTGGCGATAGCTCGCTTCGGTCCCGGAGATCCTGATGTCAAAGAGTTCAAAGCCGGAGCAGCGACAGACACTACCACCGTTTATGCATTAATCTTAGAGGTTCAGCGACTATCTGCGTCAAAAAAACAAGAAGGGCATTGCTGGCCAGCTTTCCGCGGAGGCGCTGAATGCAGACGTCAAGAGCTATAATCAGGACACGAGCGTTGGCGGCAACGTCTGGCAGCACTGGCTCAGCTGCGGAAGTCGTCGGCCGGCGCTAAAGCGATGGAGATCGCGCTCGGTATCCCGACCATTGCTGATCCCGAAGATACGGGACTGACAGACTCGAGGCGGATCAACAACGCCGCTGCGCAGCCCGGCGTTGGCCAGAACCACACCCATCTGCAGCCAGCTAAGCTCAGCCGACGCGTGTTCAATGGGGCGCCGGAAGCAGCCTCTTTACTCCCAGGATGCTCCACCGAGGCCCCAATCAATGGCAATGCTGTAAAGCGCAACGGCGATAACACCGTAGGTGTTCTTCGCAGCTTTGGCGTTCGGAAGATCAAAGAAGATCGCTGTGCGGCTCAACGAGGAGCCGCACAGCGATGATGCGCGCAAGTTAATCGGGCGGGGTAGCGCTCACCCGCACCCCCCGGAACCGCGCCAAGCTCGCTGGAGCAAGCTATGCCACATTAACAAGTCCAATACCGGAGCTATGTGGACGGGTTCCTAATTCCTAGCGTGGGATTGTCTCTCGGCATCTACATTGCTTGGGTGATGGATGAGCCGAACGTCATTGGGGCCTCCCGGCCCCAAGAGGGCGGTGTAACGCTCGCCGCGAATGTCGTAGTTTATTGCCGGCTGCGCCTCGTTCGGCACGTGGCCCCAGCGGCGGAGCTTCGAGAGCATCGTGTCCGGGGCTGGTTGGTCGCCGTGCGAAAAATTCTCGGGAACGGCGAACGATGCAGCATAAATCTCGCGGGGCGCGGGGGACGTCCTCTCAGCCCTGGAAGACGCCGGAGCGGCTTGCTCCATCGACCGTCCAAGTCGCGATGGTGAGGCTCGCTGCGCGCTGGGCTGCGGAGCGTTTTCCAGTCGAAATCCCAGAGGAATGGCAGTGCCTGGCGGATTGAGTGGGGTGCTTGGCCTCATCGTTGCCGCGGGCACGAACAGCGCCGTGTAGCGGTCATTGTGAACGATAAAACTGTTGGGTCGGCTGTCCTGGCGCGGCGGGACGTCGCTACGGCCAAGCGCAGCGGACGCGTGCTGGTCGCCCTGCCGGAAATTGAAGGGAATAACGGCCGGTTCTGAATCCAGCCCTTGGTGATGACCCTCGGTTGGCTCGACGGACGAAGATGGGCCAGCGTTTCTCACCATCGCCCACAGCAGATCCTGATCGTAGCCTTCGGGAAGGACGAGCCGATCGCTGGCCTGAAACGGTGCGCCGGCGTCTTCCATCGGCTCGCGAACGACTGAACTGCCGGGCTCGCCCACCCGGCGTCCGATGGCATCCCCTTCCGTATGGCTTAGTGTTCTTTGCCTCTTCGCAGGCCTCAACTCCCCGGTGTAATCGTCACGCATGAGGACCTCGTGACTTGAAGAGGGAGCGCTCTCGGTCAGCTCGTTCCGAGCCGGTTGGTAGCCGTCGCTCCAGTTGAACTGGCGAACGGCTTTTCCGCGGTCCGGTCCCTGGTGATCGCGCGCGGTCGGGAGAGACGATGTTAGGTTGGGTTCGCCCATCATCCCTCGCAGCGGGTCCTGATCGTGACCTTCCGCAGGCAGCTCTATCGGCCAAGTCCAAGCTTCCCGCGGCGCGCTGTGCTGGGCAGCGGTGTCCCCGAGGTGTCTGGTGACGGCGTCTTCGGGATGAGCACCGTGGGCCCCATGGTGCCCAAGTTCCAAAGCCTCGATGAGGCTACGCTCTTCCTCAGACAGAGGAAAATAGTAGGGATCTGAAGAAGCAGGGATCTCTGCAACGGCAGGGGCATCAAGCTGCGGCACTTCATCCAAGTACGGCTCAAACTCCGCTTGCTGCTGTTGCGGTTGTGACACTGCGGCGTGGTCACGGTCGAATGGGTTGATGCTGTTAAATGGGTCCATGTCAACTCCCCGGGGGTTGGGTCGGTTCGCAATGCCGAGCCGACAGCGTCGCACTCTCCCGATCTATTCGGATCAGCTGTCGACAAGCTGACGCGCTTGGAGACTTACGGATTGCGATCTCAGATCAATCATTTCGCCGCTCTTGACCGCGACTGGGTGACGGAACCGAGCAGGCGGCATGACTTTGCGTGTTCGGGACGAGCTCAATGGCGTCGGCACTCTAAGGCCGCGACGATCTCGGCAACTGTTTGGGCCATTTCAGTCAACGCAGCGCTTTCGACGCCACCTCCATCAGCTCACCATCAATTTTACGGTTTGTGGCGACAACGCTTCCTTGGCTCGCACGCTCGCTTGCCGCACCGCGGCGGATGCTCTCGATCGGATTGTAGTTCTCAGCTGGCTCTGGTACTCGGCGGGAAAGTCATAGAAAGCCAATGGGTTCCAGATTGGCGATCCTTGTCCGGTAATCAAGGTCAAGCGCATGGTTGGCGCGCCTCTCGGCGAAGGTATCAAGTGCATGCTCCGCGACCGCCCGGCTTAGCGCCATTGAGATCCTGTTTGGCCTTCTTGCCAGTCCAAACCAGCTCGGGATGTCTTTGAGCACGTTGACGGTCTTGTGCTGCCAGCGCTCGTATTCGCCCCTGCGATTGGTCATTCAGGCCCGAAATCATCGAAGGCGAAAGGTTCGGTGCATCCCCTCCAGCAGGGCCGAGAGCGCCTCCTGGATCGCCTGTCGACATAGCGCGCAGCTAAGGGGCGGGCAGCAGGGGATCGAGGCTCCTAGTTCGCCGCGCTCGGACTGGCAAAATCACCGAGGTGAAGTCGATCCAACCGGCGAGCCGCTCGCGCGCCGGTCCTCACCTTGGGCCTGGCAATCTCGATTGCGCCGATATCCGTTGCGATGTTGCGCGCCGGGCCATGGCCGTGCCGCACGGCCCGGCGCTACCACCCGCGCCGGCTTCAGCTCGCCGGCGTCTCCGGAACGCGGCAAATTCCGTCTCGACAGCCCGGACGAGCAGATCACGCGCTATGTTGCGGAGAATTTGTAGCAGTGCATGATCAACCGCAGACGGCTGACCGAAGGGCAGGACGTTGATCGTCTCCTTCGGGCCGCATCAGCTCCTTGAAGAAATTCTCGCAGGTTCGCCATCCGCCTGGATACGCTGCCTCTCTGAGCGCGTTATCACCCAAATTCTTGCGCAACTCCCGCTTTCTTCGTATTCACCCGGTCCCGCTCAAGACCTCTATGTGCAGAACCCGACAGCAAATTGCAATTGAGTCGATCTGAATCGCAAAGAGTTGCTTGCCTGAACCAAGCTCGCGAGTGCTGGCATGTCGATTGCTAGAAAGCTACCTGATACATCATGCCACTAGCTGGACGCAAAGGCCGAGACAGATCCAACTTGCCGTCCAAACGAATACTCTAGCATACAAGCGGCGCTGTTAACTGCCGCTCCGCTAACGGAGCCAGTCATGCTGATCGACACCTCCACAATCTTCGACTCCATTCGCATCAACAAGAAGGAAGCGCGGGAGCGCCAGACCGCGGCGTTATGTGAATGGCCTGGTTGTCAGAACAAGGCTACCCATCCCGCGCCCAAGGGCCGCGACAATGCGCGCGAATATTGGCACTTCTGCATCGACCATGTTCGCGAATACAATGAGTCCTACAATTTCTTCTCGGGGATGGATCCGGAAGCGGTCGCGCGCTACCAGAACGACGCGCTGATCGGCCATCGTCCGACTTGGAAAATGGGCGAGAACATCAGCGCCCGCAAAATGACCGGCAGCGCGGCCGATTTCGAGGACGACTGGCATGCCCTCTGCACGCTCCTCGAGCTGAACGGACGCGCCGGTGCGCGCCCCCGCGCGGAGGCCAAGCCGGAGGCTCGCAAGATTTTAAATGCCGAGCGGAAAGCGTTGCAGGTGATGGGCCTGAATGCCAATGCGACGCTCGGCGATATCAAGGCGAAGTACAAGGCGATGGTCAAGCAGCACCATCCTGATGCCAATGGCGGCGACCGCTCTACCGAGGATCGCCTGGTCGAGATCATCAAGGCTTACCATTACCTAAAGAACGTGGTGCGCGAGAGCTAGCCCAGACACGACTTGAACGGCTTCACCCCACCCGCCGCTACGTAGCCCTTCATCGTGTGAAGGCTGCATCCGAGCTGGCGTGTAATCCGCTTCAGACCCTCACGCCTACGCCCGAGAGGCGCAGCATCTCCGCCACTTTAGCCGGAGTCTTTATCAACAGCGCGCCCCGGATCAATCCACGACGAGCCTTCCGTGATTCTTTCCTCTTTCATTTGCTCGCTCCTCGGCTTTGCAAGGAGGGGGCAAGTCCTCGCGACGCCTAAGGGGGCGGTTCGCAAAGGGCACCACAGCGAAACGCTGAAAGCGCCGGTCCTCGGCTGCTCAAAGACCCCGCAAGACTAAACTGCTGCTCCGCTGCTCGATTTCAAGGATGCAAACGCCCGTACTGGATTTGGCTTGCGCGTTAGGACCGCACTCACAGGCAGCGCGCATCCCGTTCCGCGTCAATGCAGGTGAGGCAACTGCAATCATGCTCTTGATCTATATCAATTCGATGTCGCGCCTGAGACGTTGTCGCATGTTTGACGTTTGTCGCATCCGCTCGAAACACCTCAGATGAGACCGTCTTTCTCTGAGTGCCTCTCTCTTAAGGGGCCATTTTGCCAAATCGGAAAGTGGTACGAGAATTGCTATGTCCACCATGCTGGTTCTTGGAAGTCCTGAGAGTCGCATGCACGCTGTCGTCCTTATCAAGCAGCTGGTTGTCAATGTCCGCGAGTGGCGGCCCAACATGCGCAAGCGCCTGAGAGGGGCTGCACCAGTCCGGACCTGAGGTGTGCCGAGCTGCGCGAAGAGTTCCGTGCCGAGCGCGCTTCTTTACGTCGGCGCTCGAGACGTTGGTATGTTCTTAGAGAAGTGCTGACCTTGTCCGCCGCAACCGTTGCATCATTTGCCAGCCATCCTTTCGCGAGTCTGGATACGCGCGTGACGATTCGGTAGCTCGAATAGCAACCGGACCGGCCGGCAACGAACGAAGACAGCTCCGCGTTGGCTCAACCTTTGGGCGGCGCGCATCGGTTTGCGCCACCTATCTGATCGGTGCGCGCCGGGACCGGTCAAACATTTCGGGCCCGGCGCTTTCCTTCGCGCGCGCGTCCAACTGCAAGAAGCAGAGCCAACATCTGTGTAAGTAAAATGGAAATAGAAATGGATGACCAAACGCACGGCGAAATGCCACTCTCTTCAAGCGGACGGGAAAGCCGCGGGCCAGACCTATTCAGCTTCGTCGAATGCGCTACACAGACAAAATCAATCAAAGCGCTGTTCGATCTTCTTGTGAATTGCGCGAGCAATGAAGGCTTTAATAAAGTCGCGTACGGAGCACTGTCCTGCTCGAATGAGCGTCGTCTGCTGAACTATCTGCCGCCCCCGCCAACTATAAACTTCCCGTCTGATTGGTGCCAACGCTATGCTGAGCAAGAGTATCGAGCGATCGACCCGGTAGTCCGGCGGACAGCAATGCTGCCAAGGCCCTTTCTTTGGGATGAACTAACCCGTCGATACGAACTGCAGCCCCGTGAGCTGCGCGTCTTACGCGAGGCCAGAGAAGCAGGTCTTAAGCATGGCATAAGCGTGCCATTGTTTGGATCGGAAGGCCGATTGGCTTTCGTATCGTTTGCATCTCCCTTCGATGATGCCGATCCACAGGATCGCATGGCTCATCTCACGACATTGGCATCGGCGTTTCACAACGCTGTCGCGCAGATTACACCGCCGCTTGATGAAGGTTGCGAGACAGACATTCCGCTAACGGATCGAGAAACAGAGTGCCTATACTGGGTCGCAGAAGGAAAGTCAGCCTGGGTAATCGGGCGACTTGTGGAAGTTAGCGAGAATACCGTCAACTTTCACATGAAGAACGTCGTCAGAAAGCTAGGGGCGGCGAACCGGACAAATGCTGTACACAAAGCAACCCGACGCCGCCTCATTTAACTCCGCGCCCGTTTAAAGGCACGATCAAAGGCCCCGTCCTCGGGCCGGCTCTTCTGTTATTGCCCCGGATCGGGACAAGCGATCTCAAGTGGCTTCGACGATGTACTTTAACGGAAGCGGCTCAAACCAGATAGCTGGGCAGGCAAGCGCATCAGGCGCGCGTATGCGGTGTGCCTCAACAGCGCCCGGTGTGGACTTGGGGCGTCGTTGTTGCATCGTTGCGCCGGACTCAATCCGCCTCTCAAGCGATCTAGTGTTGCTAAACAGGCGGCTCAACGAGACGGCGGAAGACGCCGACATCATCTTCATTCTCTCCAGCAACCGTCCCGAGGCGATCGCCGCCAGCCGTCCCGGCCTTATCGATCAGGCAATCGAGGTGCCGCTGCCTGATGCGATCCGCCGAGGCAAGGTGGTTCGCCCTATGGCAGCGGCTTGCCGATGGATGAAGCCATGATCGCTGAAAGCCGTGCGCTTCACCGCGGGGGCAGCGCCGCCTTACAATTGTGGCGCGATTTCCATCAACGTGAAGCCACCTGCTCGTGCAGCGAGGTCAATCGCCTATCTAGGCATTGTGGTAAGGGTTCTCCAGCCATCGACCTTGCCGCATGTTGATCTGGCAGGAGGTGAGCGGGCCAGGACAATATTGCCATGGCGGCCGCTGATGGCAAACGGTCTTGATCTTGATCCGTCGCTTGAACTCCTCGTATGGTGTTAGTACGGGCAATGAGATCTGCCGGTGCCAACGTTCCGCTGCGGTGTTCTACAGCGTGGTGTATGGTACTACCATCGGCACAGAAGCAGCGGGAGCACGAATTGCGGGTCCGGCGATACAGGCAATGAGCCGGGAGTTCGAGTTGGGAGCTGGCCACCTCTGCGACTCACTGCGTTGTACTCGCACTTGTCGTCTCGCCGCAGCTCAGATGCCGATGAGACGAGCGATTGGACTCGGCATCCAGCGAAACTTCGGAGGGATGTTTGGGGTGGCGGCAGGCTCCGCCGGCAGCACTGATACGACGCGGAGTGCGCCAAAGCGCTGGCAAGGCTCTGCTGGCCAGCGATGAGGTGGTGCTCGAGGTCATAGGCAACAGCATGGCGGTCTACGCGCGTGCGGACGCCTTTCGCCCCGTGTGATTGTCGGCAGTCCGCTGCAAAGCAACTCGCGCAGGCTCTCGACAAACCGAAAGATCGTCCCGGTCACGCCGGCCAATTTGGAGGAGGAAGGTATCCTTCCCAGATTCGGATGCGTGAGAGGCCCAGAAGTGACATCGCAAATACGTTGGGACCTTCGCCAGCATAAGCCGAAGCGCAGGGACAATAGGTGCCCGCTGTTCGATCTTCCGCCGATTTGCCTCAGCAACTTGGGCAAGGGACTTGTTTCGACGCACATGGGGCAGGCACTGCACTAACAAGCGGCGGGCTTTAGGCAGCCGAACGCGACGATAACCTCGCGATCTCTTTTGGCGCAAGGCCGATCTCGCGGCCAGGTTCAACCCGCCACCTCAACTGTTTTGACTGCCAGCCTTAGTGCCAATCCGTTTGGGCAACGTTCTTCTATGATTGGCTTCAAAGTTCGCGCCAATTCCGAGCGTGCAGCAAGGCTCTATGTTAATGGACTGTCAGAGTGGCGGGCAGGACCGATGAAGCCCTATTGCCGGTGGTCCTACGGGATGGTGTAGCATCGCGGCTACTCTTAGAAATCACCGAAACTGCCGCGGACTGCCAAGTCGTTCACAGGAGTGTCGCCACAGTGAAACTGTCCTGTTGGTTCATGTCCTCGGGTCAAAGTGCCACCTCTTAATCTCTAGTTCTCTAGTCTCATGGACAACGGAACTTAACGAAGGAGTTCCGCAAGTGTTTCGGTGTCCAGCTGTTGGCCGCCTTCATCAAAAAATCTCACCTCGCATCTGCTTTTGCGCGACATCAAAGCGGTTGGATCAGCTCCTGACTAGATGAGCAAAACGCGGGCCAACTTCAGTAACGGTTCTTGCTTCATGGCGCTTACGCAGAGATTAGAGTTCCGGCAATCGCAGTCCCTGGTCATGACGCCGCAGCTGATGCAGGCGATCAAGCTGCTACAATTGTCCAATCTCGACCTCATGATCTTCGTGGAGGAGGAGCTCGAGTGCAATCCGCTGCTCGAGCGAGCCAATGACGATGTAGCTGGCGCCGAAGCCCCGACTGAAGTCGATCAGGTCAGCGGCGAACAGCTGGCCGAGGCTCAAGCGCGCGACGCCCGGGATGGCGCGCCGACGACCTACACCGAGTGGGGCGGCGGCGCCTCCGGTGACGAAGACTACAATCTCGAAGCTTTTGTCGCGGCCAACGTTGTCGGACCATCTCGCCGAGCAACTCTCGGTCGCCTTCACCGCACCGGCGCAGCGCATGATCGGCCAGTACCTGATCGACCTCGTCGATGAGGCCGGCTATCTGCCGCCGGATCTCGGTCAGGCCGCCGAGCGTCTCGGCGCATCGCAACAGGACGTCAAGGACGTCCTTGCCGTGCTGCAAAAATTCGATCCGCCCGGCGTCTGTGCGCGCAATTTGAGCGAATGCCTGGCGATCCAGCTGCGCGAGCTCGACCGCTACGATCCGGCCATGCAGGCGCTGGTCGAGCATCTGGATCTCCTCGCCAAGCGCGACATCGCGTCCTTGCGCAAGCTTTGCGGCGTCGACGACGAGGACATCGCCGACATGATCGGCGAGATCCGCCGCCTCAATCCCAAGCCCGGCATGAAGTTCGGCTCGGCGCGGCTCCAGACCATGGTGCCCGACGTCTATGTCCGCCCGGGTCCCGACGGCGGCTGGCACGTCGAGCTCAACAGCGACACCCTGCCGCGCGTGCTGGTCAACCAGACCTACTATTCCGAGCTGTCGAAGAAGATCGGCAAGGACGGCGACAAGTCCTACTTCACCGATGCGCTTCAGAACGCGACCTGGCTGGTGCGCGCGCTCGACCAGCGCGCCCGCACCATCCTGAAAGTTGCAACCGAGATCGTGCGCCAGCAGGACGGCTTCTTCACCCATGGCGTGGCACACTTGCGGCCGCTCAATCTCAAGGCCGTCGCCGATGCCATCCAGATGCATGAATCCACGGTGTCGCGCGTCACCGCCAACAAATACATGGCAACCAATCGCGGCACGTTCGAGCTGAAATATTTCTTCACGGTCTCGATCGCCTCGGCCGACGGCGGCGAAGCGCATTCGGCGGAAGCGGTGCGTCACCACATCAAGCAGCTGATCGATTCCGAGGAGCCCTCCGCGATCCTGTCGGACGATACCATCGTGGAACGCTTGCGCGCCTTGGGCATTGATATTGCCCGCCGCACGGTCGCGAAGTATCGCGAAGCGATGCGCATACCCTCCTCGGTGCAACGCCGCCGCGACAATGAGTGGTCAACGATCAACAGTCGAGAATCGGCAGGAATTGGCCTCCATGAAGAAACTCCCAGCCCTCGATTTGGAATCCACAAGCTACGCTTTGGATTTCTGTGAAAGCGGACCTTTCGAGCGAGATCTGTTGATTGGTCCATTGAACGAAGCCGCTGGCGCGAATTTTGAGGTAGAGATAGTAAAGGCCGACTGCCGTCTGAGAGGATCGCGCGTTCTCAGAGCCGACCCCCCTTCAGACAAGAGGGTTTTCTGATGGCCAAGGTGAGTCCTCTGCGCCGCCGTGATCGAGCAGATGACAGTCGGCAATTTGTCGCGAGCAACGCAGCCGATTATATCTCACGCAGTATCGAAGTTTAGCCGATATTTCGCCCTTGTTCGACGAGCTTTTCATCGAACGCCCAGGCTCGGTCGCCGCGCAATTTGTCCTGCGCGTCCTACGAGCCCGGTGAAGTTTCTGTCGCCTGCAGCTCCCGTCTAAAAGCGATCCTGCAAAGCGATCTTGAGCTAGCACTTTAAAAGATAAAGGATCAAGGCAGAGATCACGAACGGCTCCACGGCACATAGCTGCGGCTGCGATCGTGGCTCCTGGATTAGCGGCAAGGTCCGCCCTCCGAAGATCCAATGTGCGATCAAGCGAACGAGCAGAGTGCGCTATCGTTGTTCAGGCGCCCTCTCGACGCTTATCTGGATCGGGCGTTTCGCTAAACCAGAGCTCTTGCTCTTAGCGAGGGCGGTCGTCGCATGCAATCGGCGTTTTTGACCGTAATTAAGCGTTGAGTGTGGATTCGCCAGCGGTTTCGTTGCCATTTATTGCGATGGCCGGCGTCTCCGAGTCATGCTTGGGACCGTTGGCCGCGCCACAATCGTGGGCTCGATCCCCTTGTGGGAATTTGCACTACCATTTTGGGACTTGCGACATTCGTGGCGAACTCATCATGGTGCTGCTGGCGATGTCGCTTCCGCTGACGGTCGTGATCGTGGCGCGCATTCACCTCCCTTCTACGCATCCACCGCCGGCGATACGCTCTGCTCACAGTGCTTCAAGCACGAACAGCCGTTGCCGCTCAGCGAGCTTAATGTCCAGGTCGGCAAGCAGGGATTCCGGAAGTCCTTTCCACTGCCGGGCGTTGAGGTCGTGAGATGGTCGACGATGACGGGCGTCGGCCATGTGGTCGCGCTGGCTGCGGGATAGGGGCCAGGGGGCATTGATCGCGAGCCGTGGACCGGGCCCATCTGAGCGAGGGACATCCGCTTCCGTGCTTTGCTCTTATCCTCGAACTGGCAGCTGCATTCGCGGTTCTAGGAGGCATTCACGTCGAGACAATTCGACCGGAGCCATACCTTGGTGTGCTGAAGTGACCTCGAGTCTTCAATGTCGCGGATGCGTGCGCGGCTGTTAAGGAGGAGTTCTCAGTGACGGCATGGCTCGAATGCCTCCTCCAATCTGAGTAGCTGAATGAGACTAGGTTTGAGCGCTCATCGAGTGTCTTTAATCCTACGAAGCAGCTTTTGCGGCCTATGGTCGAATCGGCCGGGAAAGGCGCGCCTGCTTGCAGCTATTTGGAAGTCAAGCGTGCCGGGCGCATGCGCGTCCGGTCCGAAGGCGCGATCAAGTTTGGCCGTGATGATGACGTCGCGGCCTAAGTTAGCCATCCGCTTAGTCTAGGGCTCGTTCGCGAAGGTAGTTCTCGCAATTGGGACAGTCGTCACCCTATTGTGGGCAAAAGAATCGCTGTGCGCTCTCATCCATTCGCTGCGACATGCTCTGCTGCAGCCTCATCCTGGGCCATCTTGCGCAGAGCGCCACGAATAATTTTGCCCGTGGTTGTTAAGGGCATCTCATCAATAAATCGTACCACACGCGGATATTCGTACGCTGCCAGGCGTGACTTGACGAAACTTGCAATGTCGTCGGCCAATGCATCTGATCCAACATATCCATCCTTAAGCACGACATATGCGGCAACGACCGCACCCCGAAGCGGATCCGGCTTGGCGACAACCCCGGCAATACGGACAGCTTGGTGCGCAAGCAGGCAATCCTCCACTTCTGCAGGGCCAATCCTGTAGCCGGCGGAGCCAATGACATCATCATTGCGTCCCACAAAGCGAAGCCGTCCCTCAGCATCGCGTACCCCCTGGTCACCCGTGAGAAGCCAATTCCCATCCGGCCCTTCTACGAACTTTTCGCGCGTCGCTTCGAAATTTTGCCAGTAGCCGAGGAACATCACGGGATCGGGGCATAATACCGCAAGGGCGCCTTCCGTCTCCTCAGGTTGGCGAATGCCGGTCGCGGCATCGATTACATCAACAACGTGGCCGGGCACGGGCCGGCCCATTCTCCCCGGCAAAGGGGGCTCTAGCGCTGCACAGGAAGAAACCACCATGTTGCACTCGGTCTGGCCATAAAATTCATTGATCGTAACTCCTAGCGTCGTGCGCCCCCATTCGATCAATTCTGCACCTAGCGGTTCGCCGCCGCTTGCCACCGAGCGAAGGCGCACCTCAGGGGTTTCGGTCTGGGGCAAGAGCTTCATCATCTTCAAAGCCGTGGGAGGCAGAAAGGCGTTACGTATTCGGCAGGTTTTGATCAGGTCGAAAGCCGCCTCCGCGGTGAATTTAGCAAATCGGCAGGCGACAACCGGGATGCCATGATGAACGCCGGCATGAGGACGTCGAGTAGACCGCCAATCCATGCCCAGTCTGCAGGAGTCCAGAACCGATCTCCGGCCTGAGGGAGAAATTCGTGGCTCAATTCGACCCCCGGAAGATGTCCCAACAGAACCCTGTGGGCGTGAAGGGCGCCTTTAGGGTTCCCCGTGGTGCCCGACGTGTAGATTAGAATTGCTGGATCATCCGCGAGCGTCGATGCAGGTTCGAAGGCAGGTGATTCTGCCGCGCAAAGTGCAGCGAAACTCCTGGCCGGTCCAATCGCGCCATCGATGCAGATGATCAGCTCCAATGCGGGGAGCTGTTGGAGAAGAGGTTTTATTCGCTCAACGCCCGAGGCGTCCGTTACGATTGCTTTTGCGCCAGAATCGGCCAGGCGATGTAGAAGGGCATCGGGTCCAAAGAGTGTAAATAGCGGGATCGAGATGCACGCGAGTTTTGCGAGCGCAACATGCGCCACCGCTGTCTCGAAGCGCTGAGGCAGCATAACACCAACCCGATCACCCATCTCTCCGGGACGCCGGCCAATGCCGCGCGCGCTCAAGGCGTTAGCCAGGCGGTTGGAGATAGCCTTCAGCTCGGCGAAGCTGTATTCGCGAGTGGATTTTCCAGGCTCCACGTCAATGATTGCCAATCGACCGGGCTCTTGATCGGCCCACCTGTCACATATGTCGGCACCGATATTGTAGTAATCGGGGATATTCCACCGATACCCATTTCGAACCTCATCGAAAGTTTTTGCCTTTTTCAGCATTACTTGTCCTCCGTCTCGATCTGAGAAAGCCTGCTGACCTGAGCTCCGGGCGATACGCGCCCTTCTGTGCTCCTCGCCGTGTTTCCAACGACGGCCCGGTCCTTCGGTCATGTCCTTCAGTCCTACCCGTGGACCAGCCGGTGCGTTGAGGCGTACCGGTGCGCGTTTCGCCCATCCACTCATGTCTTGAAGCGAGTGCGCCGGCCAATTCCCGGAAGCTGGCGGTGTCGGCGATGGACGCAAAAGCGAAGCGCAAATACTGACTGCTCGCGCCTCGCGCGTGCTCCGTGTGGGCGTGCCGGGGCAAATGCTCTCGATCAGTCGGTGAGCAGGGATGAGCAGTTGCGAGCGAGCCTCCGGCTTTCAGCGAGGTCGTCCTGACAGTGCCGTCGAACCAGCCAGCCTGTGCCGAGGCGCTGCTCGCCATCTTCTCCATTGATTGAAAGTTCAGACGCGGCCAAACGCCGGTTCGACCGGCTCCGCGCCCCGTTGCCGGGTTTGCTGGCGCAGCGCGCCCTGTTGTCCCTTGCCGTGTCATGCAACCCAACCTGAGCAATCCGGCTCGGAAAAAGCCGAGTTCCGGCAATAGCCTTATGAAAAAAATATATCAAACGGAAGAAAATATTTGACTTTGATGTCAGAATTTCGTTGTGTTGGGGAACTCAGGATGGCGATGTGTGCCATGCACCAGCTTCGGGTGACGTGTTGCAGTACCCAGAAACCTTGCAAAGTGTGCTCTCGCCGTTGGACCCGCGCCCGGTTGAACTGGTAAATGCCAGCGGACGTGCCGACTTTGTGCTGGTTTGCGAGCACGCCGGGACCGCTGTGCCAGGGCGGCTCGACAACCTTGGTCTGCGCGCGGCCGAAACGCTTGGGCATATTGCCTACGATATCGGCGCCGAAGCTGTGGCGCGTCGACTTGCGGATCTACTCGATGCTCCGCTTTTCCTGCAGCGCTATAGCCGGCTAGTGGTCGACTGCAATCGTCCCTTTAACGCGCCCGACTGCATTCCAGAGGTGAGCGATGGGACGGTCGTCCCGGGCAACCTGAACCTCGCGGAACATCAGCGCCGGCAGCGTTATGCGGAGATCCACGAGCCATTCCATCGGGAAGTGGCGCTCTTTCTAGATGGTCGCGCGACGGCCGGCTCGCCGACCGTTCTAGTCGCGGTGCACAGCTTTACGCCGCGGCTGGCAGGAGGGCCCGGACGCCCCTGGCAACTCGGTGTGCTCTCCAACCGTGATCGTCGCTTTGCCGGGCGTTTCCTCGGCTCCTTTCGGGAGCGCAACCCGGGGACGATCTGTGCGCACAACGAGCCATATGTCGTCGACGATCAGGGCGACTACACGATCCCGGTGCATGGGGAGGCGCGCGGCCTGCTGCACCTCCTGCTTGAAATTCGTAACGATTTGATTGGCGATCCCGAGGGGCAGCACCGATGGGCGAGCTTAATCGCCCAGGGGCTGATCGATGCGCGAGAGAAAGATCATGTCAACGATTGATTTCCCCACGACACGCGAGGTGCCGCTCAATCCGAACGTGTCGGCGCTGTTGTTCATCGACGTGCAGAACTTTTGCGCGCGACGCGATGGCGGCGAGTTCAAGGATGTGTCAGAGGCTGAGTTTGCCGATAAGTACGGCTACTATTTCGATCGCTTGAAGAACCTTGCGATCCCCAACATGCAGCGGCTGCAGGGGGCGTTTCGTGGCGCAGGCATGGAAGTTCTTTACACCACGATAGAGAGCCTTACCAAGAATGGTCGCGATCGCAGTCTTGATTACAAGATCTCGGGCTTCAATGTCCCAAAGGGCTCGTGGGACGGGAAGGTTATCGACGAGATTGCGCCCGGCGACGATGAAATCGTGCTGCCGAAATCGTCCTCGAGCGTCTTTGTGTCCACCCACGTCGATTACCTGCTGCGCAATCTCGGCGTCAAGCAGCTGGTGTTGGCTGGACTTGTCACGGACCAATGCGTGGAATCTGCGGTGCGAGACGCCTGCGATCTCGGCTACCTCGTGACGCTCGTGCCAGATGCCTGCGCCACATATAGCCAGGATCGTCACGACAACACTCTGCGAGCGCTCAAAGGGTATTGCCGCCAAGTCGGCACAGACGCGCTGCTCGACGAGCTCGGAAGGTGCTCGGGATAAGTGATCAAGAGCGAGTAAATCGCGCCTTTGCGGCTCAGTTGCGGCCGCCTGAACCAAAACGCGGCGGCCGCGATCATCGATTGCTCCCGCTCAAAGAGGTTCAGCAGAATACCATGAAGGAGAGGGAAATGACTGTGGTCATTCAGTTTTCTGGTCTTTGGGTGAGCCTGGGGTTTGCCGCTCTGATTGCGACCAACCCTCCCCATGCTGCCGAGAAGATCGGCATGATTGCGCCGCTCGCTGGCGTCAGCGCCGGCGACGACCTCGGAATGGTGGATGGCGCCTGGCTCGCCGTCGACGAAAGCAATCCAGCCGGGGGCGTTGCCGGCTACAAGCCTCAGGTCGTCATGGGCGACACGCAGAACGTGTCACTGGAGTCGGTCACCAGCGCCGTCCAGCGCCTGACGAACGACCCTGAGCTCAACGCCGTCATCAACGGCTATGCGCACTATAGCAATTTTCAGATCGAGTTGATGGCCGAGCAGGATATGCCGTACCTGCTCTACACCGGCACTGATTCGATGCGCGCGGTCATTGCGCCCCCTCCGGACAAGTTCCCGACCATCTGGTCGTCCAACGCTTCCTATGACGCCGACAAGACGGCAATGATTCCAGTGCTGCACAGTCTGGAAAAGACCGGCAAGTTGAAGCTGCAAAATAAGAAGGTCGCTCTGATCTCCACCGATAATCCTGACTCGAAGTCGATCATGAATGGATTGAAACAGAGCTTCGAGGAAGACGGCTGGACAATCACATCTGCTGACCTTCTGCCCACCGGGGACATCAGCGACTGGCGGACGTTCCTCGTCAAGGTCCCCCTGGGCAACCCGGCAGTGGTCATAACTACCGATCCGAGGGCCGACAACGCGGCGAAGTTTCTGACCCAGTTTCTCGATCGGCCGACCAATAGCCTGACGTTATCCAGTATGCGCCGCGCATTCCATTCTAGCAGGTCTGGGACGGCAAGCGGGGCCTGCTCTCTCCGCAGCAGCATTCTGATGGCGAATTCGGCATGCCGCTCTGGATGAAGCAAGGCGTTGCGGCCAGGCGGCATTTCCGCGTGCCCCACCAGACATGCAGACCCACGAGACCGGCTGCCATTGTTAAGCGATAATCTATGCAAGAATTAGGGAGAATTCCAAATGGGCAAACTGGACGCCGCAGTGAAGGCCGCCTGGAGCGCGATCGACCGCGAGCGGAGTTATACGACTGAGCTCACTCGAAGGCTTGTCCGGATTCCTTCGGTCAATCCAAAGTTCATCAACGATCCAGACCAGAACCGCGAGAGCGCTGTCCAGGACCTGGTTGAATCGGAACTGACGTCACTTGGTATGTCGATTGACCGGTGGGACGTCTTTCCGGATCGGCCAAACGTGGTCGGTCAGCTCACTGGCTCGGAAGAGCGTAGCCTGCTCTTGTGCGGCCATATCGATGTGGTGCCGGTCGGCGAGGCCGGCACCTGGACAGTCGACCCCTTCGGGGGTGAGATCAAGCATGGCAGGCTTTACGGGCGTGGTGCCATCGACATGAAGAGCGGCGTCGCAGCTGCCATTGCTGCCATCCGCGGCATCAGGGCGGCAGGTATCGAACTTCAGGGACGTGTTGCTCTCCATTCGGTGGTCGATGAAGAAGCTGGCGGCTTTGGAGCGATAGACGCTGTCAAGCGCGGCTATCTTGCCAAGGCGGCGATCATCACCGAACTGACGATGGGCGATATCCAGATCTGCGAAGGCGGTTTGGAATGGATACGCATCACCATCACCGGTCGACAAGGCCATTCGGCGTGGCGCTACAACGAGATCTGGCCGCAGCGCGACTCACCTGAGCGGCTGCGGCCAGCGGTGAATGCGATCGATATCGCAGGTCGTTTCCTGGAAGCGCTCAGGAATTTCGAATATTCGAGGTGCCGCGCGCGTCAGCATCCATTGCTGCCGCCCGGCATGAATACGATCAATGTCGGGGCAATGCGTGCTGGCGCCGGACTTGGGCCGGACGGGTTGCCGCTCATCATGACCAATCCCGCCATCATTCCGGATGTGGCGGTCATCGACCTCGACTACAAATTCCTGCCCAACCAGACGAAGGAAGAGATCCGGTCCGAGTTCGAAGCCTTCGTCCATCACTTCTGTCAGCAGGATCTCTGGTTGCAGAAGAATCCGATCAAGGTCCAGTGGGAGCTCGGTGGCCTGCATTTCCCGCCTATGGATACCGCGCCAGATCACCCGCTCGTGCAATCGCTCTTGCAGCGTCGAACCCAACTTGGCGGCAAGCCGAAGATCTCGGGAATGATTGCCGTCGTCGACGCCGCGCACTACGCCGGCGCGGGAGTTGATGCTGTCATCTGCGGAGCAACGGGCGATGGTTTCCACGGCGCCGACGAGTACGTGGACATTGCTTCGCTGGAGGAGACAACCAAAACGCTGGCAGCCGGAATCATCGATTGGTGTGGAATCAAGTGATTGATCACAAATGCAGTGAACAGTGCCGTGAAAGAGGAGTGCTACCATGAAACTTGCTAGTCTTTGGACCAGTCTGGTCCTCGCTGCGCTCGCCGCGGCAGCGCCTGCCCATTCAGCTGATAAAATCGCCAAGATCGGTGTCCTCGCGCCGCTGACCGGTAACTCAGCTGCGGATGGAAACGAAATGATCGACGGCGCCAGGCTTGCCGTTGACGAAATCAATGCAGCTGGCGGGGTAGCTGGCTACAGGCTGCAGGTGGTCGTAGGCGACACCCAGAACCAGTCCGCCGATGCCGTGACCAGTGCGATCGAACGCTTGGCGGGTGATCGTGACCTGAACGCCATCCTCACCGGCTACGCCAGCGGCAGCAATTTCGAAATCGAGACCATGGCCGAGCAGGAGATGCCTTACCTGATCTGGGCGAATTCGGCTCAGACGCGGGACATCATCGCGCCCCATCCGGACAAGTTCCCGACCGTCTGGTCAATGGCCCCGTCCCTTGATGAATACAATACGGCCATGGTGCCGGTGGTTAAGGGTCTTCTTGCAGATGGCAAGCTCAAGCTGCGGAATACGAAGGTCGCCCTGATCTCTTCGGACAATCCCTATTCGAAGACCATCATGAACGGGCTGAAGAAGAGTTTCGAAGATGCCGGCTGGACCGTAACGTCGGCAGACCTTCTGCCGTTCGGGGAGATCGACAACTGGCGAACGTTCCTTGCCAAAGTTCGTCAGGATAATCCGGCCCTCATCATCAACACGGACTATCAGCCGGGCAATGCCGGGAAGTTCTTGACCCAGTTCCTGGAGCAGCCGACGGACAGCCTCGTCTTCATCCAGTATGCACCTTCGGTCCCCGAATTTTTAAAGTTGACGGGCAAGCAGGCCACGGGCGTCGTCTATAACCTGCTGGGCGGCACGCTGAATACGCCCGCGAACCCGCGGGCTGCCGAAGTGATCAAGAAATATCAGGACAAATATGGCCACGAACCAGGTACCTATGGGCCGGCGCTCTACGAGGAGGTCATGGTCTATGCCGACGCCCTCGCCAGGGTGGGAGATCCGGCCAAACGGCTCGCTATCGGCAAGGCCATTGGCGATACCCGCAAACAGATCGTAAGTGGCAAGCTCTCCTTTGATCCGAAGACGCATCTTGCGGACCAGGGCGACAATTCAATTCCAATTCAGTTCTTCCAGATCTGGGACGGCAAACGGGTTCTGTTTTATCCGAGCCAGTATGCGGACGGAGAGTTCCGTATGCCTCCATGGATGCGACAATAGCGCGACCGGCACCTTTGCGGCCGCGCGGCATCGCCGCGTGGTCGATTGATCCATCCGCGACGAGCGAAGAGCACACGATGCCAGATCTCAGTGATGACAAGCCGCTGCTTGAGATACGTCAGGTGAGTAGACGCTTCGGTGCCTTGGTCGCTATCGACAATGTCTCGTTCTCGATTCGCAAGGGTGAGATCTTCGGCATTGCCGGCCCGAACGGCAGCGGCAAGAGCACTCTCTTCAACGTCATCACCGGGATTCCATTTCCTCCAAGCGAAGGCGAGGTGCTCCTTTCCGGAAAGCCGATCCATCGGCTGAGCCCGCATCAGATCAGCCGCGCCGGCATCCTTCGCACCTTTCAGAAAGATGCAGAGTTTGCAACGCTGAGCGCGCGAGAGAACGTCTATGCAAGTGCCGCTTATTGCGCCCGCATGACCTCAATGGAAGCGAGAGAGGCCGCCGAACAGGCGCTGGATGACGTATCGCTGGCGGTTGACCGACGGTCGAAAGTCGCCTCCGACCTCTCGGTCTTCGAGCGCAAGCAGTTGATGATTGCTTCTGCAATCGCGGGGCGACCTAAGGTGCTTCTCCTCGATGAGCCTGCCGCCGGTCTCACCAGGCCCGAAATATCTGGCCTCTCCGACCTGATATTTACCGTGCACCGACGCGGCATCACGGTCGTGCTCATCGAACACGTCCTGCCGCTTCTCCTGAACGTGTCCGAACGCCTGATGATCCTCAATCACGGCGCCATCATCGCCTCGGGAAGTCCGGCAGAGGTGGTACGCAGCCCGGAGGTCGTCGAAGCCTATCTCGGCAAACGGGAGGCGAGACTTTGAGCAATACTACAAACGCGCTCGAAATCGCCGGCTTGCGCGCCGGTTACGATGCCAGCGATGTGCTGCTCGGCATCAGCCTCCACGTCGGGCCGCAGGAGCGCGTCGGGCTCTTCGGACCCAACGGGCACGGTAAGACAACGCTTCTCAACACGATTTCTCGGGTGATCCGTCCGCGGGCAGGAGAGGTCCGCTTCATGGGCGAGCCGATCGACCAGCTCGAGCCCCAGAAGATCGTTGCCCGCGGCTTGATTCACGTGCCCCAGGCCAATCGTCTCTTTCCCGACATGCAGATCATGGAGACGCTCGAGCTTGCGGCCTTCACGCCGCGCGCGCGGGAGGAGCTGAAGACAAACCTCGATTATGTGCTCAACCTGTTTCCCCGGCTTGCCGAGCGCCGCCGGCAACAATGCAAGACGTTGTCGGGCGGCGAGCGCCAGATGCTATCAATCGGCGCGGGGCTCATGTGCGCGCCTCGCATGCTGATGCTGGACGAGCCGACCCTCGGGTTGTCTCCGAAGCTCAAGGACGAGCTTGCCGGGGCAATCTCGGAAATATCGTCGCGGGGCATTCCGCTTCTTCTTGTCGAACAGGATATCGCATTCATCCTGTCCCTTGTCGACCGCATGTACCTTGTCGACCACGGCGAAATCAGCCGGGAAATCAACCGGAGCGGAGAGGTCGACCATCAGGAAATCATGGACATGTATTTCGGATCGGAGGGCGCATGATCACGAGCGACATCCTCAGCGCAATTCTCGTCAGCGGTATCGTGCTCGGCTCGGGCTATGCCTTGATGGCGAGCGGACTTTCCCTGGTATGGACCACGCTTGGCATCTTCAATTTCGCTCACGGTGTGCTGATGACACTCGGCGCCTACATCGCCTGGACCGTCTCGGACGCGGCCGGGCTCAATTTCGGATTGGGTGTTGCAATCGCCATTTCAGCAGCGGTCATGATCGCAGTAGGCATTCTGATTGAGCGGATCATTGTTCGGCCGTTCTATGACCATCGCGATATCCTGCTCATCACTGTCATGACGACCCTTGCCGCAATGATATTCATGCAGAAGGGGATCCAGCTGATCTGGGGAGCAAGGCTCAAGCAGCTGTCTCCGGTCGCAACCGGCAACGTGCAAATCTGGCAAACGACGATTTCCGCGCAGGAGGCGCTCATCGTTGTCGTGGCGCCGTTGTTGCTTGGTGCGCTTTGGCTTTTCCTCGATCGTTCGCGAACAGGACGCGGAATACGGGCAGTGGGCCAGAACCCGGACGCCGCCAGGCTGATCGGCATCGACGTCTCTCGTCTTTTTATCATTACGTTCGCCCTCTCGGCAGTCCTTGCCGGGCTCACAGGCGTGCTTCTCGGCTCGATCCGCCTGCTCACGCCGGAGTTCGGCTCCGAGCCGCTCGTCAAGGCATTGATCATCGTGATCTTTGGCGGGCTTGGCTCGCTGAGCGGGACGATTCTCGCTGCCTATCTGATGGGTATCCTCGAGGCGGCCCTTGTGTTTTTCGTAGGCATCTACTGGGCACCCTCAATGATTTTTCTCCTGCTCATCCTGGTGCTCCTCGTCCGGCCCCAAGGGCTCCTCGGAAAGGTGGTGCGCTGATGATAGGCCTCCACAATGCCAGCAGCAGCAAGTCGTGGCTGATTGGCGTCCTGCTGGTCGCAGGGCTCCTTGTGCCGATTTTCATCCAGGACAGCTATCTGCGACATCTTTTCATCATCTCCTTCGTCTACGGGATTGTCGCGGCGAGCTGGGATCTCAGCCTTGGCTATGCCGGCATCTTCAATTTTGCCCATGTCGCGTTTTTCGGCGTCGGTGTTTACGCGACGGGACTGACCGCAAAGCTTCTCGGGATTGATCCGTGGGTTGCGATGCTCTTCGGCGGGTTTGCCGCGTCCGCAGCTGCTGCCATCGTCGCTCTCCCCGTCGTACGACTGCAGGGCGTCTATGTGGTGCTGGTCACGTTCGCTTTCAGCCAGCTTGTAATGCAACTTGTGATCAATCAGTCAAATCTGACCGGAGGAACGCAAGGCATGGTGCGCGTGCCGACAATATGGCTGCCGGGCTACAATTTCCTGCGCGACTACAAGCTCGGCTACTACTATGTCGCCTTTGCTCTGCTTGTCATCACGACCGCTTGTCTGCGCTGGCTGGTCCGCTCCGATTTCGGCCTCTCGATCAGGGCCCTGCGCGACAACGACGATTACGCCGTCTCCCGCGGTATTCCGATTGCGTGGCAGCGCCTGAAAGCCCTCGTGGCAAGTGCATTCTTCACGGGGCTGGCAGGTGGATTCTACGTCATCTATCTGCGCGTTGCCTCGCCGGAGGTCTTCGACTTCTCGACCGTGTCGCTCATCTTGAGCATGGTACTTCTCGGGGGCACCTCCAGTATCTACGGGCCGCTATTTGCTGCGCTCTTCCTGACCTTCATCTCGGAAGGGCTCGCCAGCATCAACAACTTCGCCGAAGGCCGCTTCATGCTGGTTGCTCTGGCCATGATCGTCGTGCTCCTGTTCTTTCCGAAGGGGCTTGCCTCCGCAGTGCCTGCAAGTATTGCAAGGAATGCAAATCAAAAGCGATCGCGACAACCCCTAAAGTCTTCGAAAGACCAGGCTCTAATGACTTCGACCGACAAAGAGAACGAGGCCGGAGCTGCCAGTCCCTCCAGCGTCCATTGAACTCCGTTTAACGGCCGAAGTTATATTCGGAGCGGAGCGAGGCAGGATTGAAGCCCCCGATCCGGAGAGGCGATCTGAATTGCGTGGTTGTCCCGGGATTGATCGAGGCCGGGTTGACGGGAATTTCGCCGGCTCTTTTGCCCTGATGACCTCGTGGGGCATCACGATCGTGAGGCGCCGCCATGCAGACCTTTGCAAGCGCTGCCAACGCGCCCGGTCGTCACACCGGTCGTGAGGGCCAAATTTGCTGCGCGCCTGTCCAGTATTTGAACTCAGGAACGAGACATGACAGCCCGATGCATCTCGAAACTGGCTCATTTGCGCTTCTATCCGCTGGCCGTGAGCCTTGCACGGAAGAGGGGCACACGGCGGCTCGGTGAGCCCTTCCGCGCGGCCCGCTCCGGCCGCGGTGATTGATGGCATGAACGACGCTCGGGGCTGGGCCGGCGGCGGTGGATGGTGCTCAGGACCTCCGATCGACGTTAGACCGGCCACCCCAATGAGGTGTCCGACACGGTCGAGACAGCCTATCGCTGCGGCGACAGGCTGGAGAAGCCCCTGCGCATGATGGCGGACTGGCGCCGTTCTGCGCCGACGGGTCGGCCCGAGAAGGATAATGGTGCCGTTGAGGACTTGAAGTAAATTAAATGCATCGGTGGATAGGTCGCTGACGGAATATTCACGCGAAGGTGTCATCGTCGATAGTATCTTTGTAAATGGACGAACTGTACCGGTTAGCCAAACGGTAAGCTCCGCAGCATATTCACAGTTCAGTACATTGGTATTGTCCTGGACGAGCAGTTCTTGAGAGACGGCAGGATTGTTGGGGATCTTTGCGGAGGCTGCGGAATCTGGCGGATCAGTATGATCGACAGTTTGGCCGACCTTCTCAGGTTGACGAAGAAGCTCCTGTCCAACCTTCCCGCAGAATAGAGACGAGACGCTATCATCACTATTCTTTGCTCGGCCAGCGGCAACAAATAATTCCAAGTTGGTATAGATCGCTCCGAAATTGGTATTGGCCTCACCGAGGTCGCCTGCGGGAAAATGGATGGAAGCATTCGATGCACGGTGAAATCCAACCCGTCGCGGGACTTGGCTCGCGAGTCCGGCTGCGAACTTCACTCCACCCACCTTTCTCGCTTAACACGGAATTCGGTTGCTGAAGCCGCTAACGTGCGTTCACCACTTCCACGCAACGAGCCTGTGCGCGACTATGCTCCAAACAGCCCGGAGCGATCGACACTAAAAGCTGCGTTGGCGCAAATGAGCAGGGAGCGCGTCGAACTGCCGCTTATTATCAACGGTGCTCACCAACGGACGGGCCGTTGTGAGACGGCTGTGATGCCTCATCGGCACGGTCATGTTCTCGGGGATGCCCATCTGGCCTCCAAGAGCGAGGTGAACGCTGCCATAGATGCTGCCGCCCGGGCATGGCACGACTGGTCGAAATGGCCTTGGACAGACCGGGCGGCAATCTTCTTGAAAGCTGCCGAGATGCTGTCGGGCTCATGGCGCGACCGTCTGAATGCTGCGACCATGCTCGGTCAGTCCAAGACAGTTCACCAGGCGGAGATCGATTCTGCAGCAGAACTAATTGATTTCTGGCGGTTCAACGTCGAGTTCATGAGGCGCCTTTACGAGGACCAGCCGATTTCGGCTCCCGGCGTCTGGAATCGCAGCGATTACAGACCACTGGAGGGTTTTGTGCTTGCGATCACGCCTTTCAACTTCACCGCGATCGCCGGTAACTTGCCGACCGCGCCGGCATTGATGGGCAATACGGTTGTCTGGAAGCCGGCCGCAACCGCAAAATATTCTGCGCAACTCATCATGTTGCTCCTCCAGGAGGCGGGGCTTCCAAATGGCGTCATCAATCTCGTTTATGGAGACGGTGCGGAAGTCGCCGAGATCGCACTGGCCGATCGTCGCCTCGCCGGTGTTCACTTCACCGGATCAACACAGGTCTTCAATTCGATTATCCGCACGGTTGGATCGAATGTCGACCGGTATCATAATTACCCGAGGCTGGTGGGGGAGACCGGAGGAAAGAACTTCATTCTGGCTCACGGGAGCGCTGACGTTGCCGCATTGGCTACAGCAATCATCCGCGGCGGATATGAATATCAAGGGCAGAAGTGTTCTGCGGCATCTCGGATCTTCATACCCGCCTCCTTGTGGCCGTCACTGAAGACGGTCTTGTGCGATGAAATCGCGACCATCAAAGTGGGCGATGTCGCCGACTTCGGCAACTTTATGGGCGCCGTTATCGATGAAAGGGCATGGCGCAAGCACATGCGGATTTTCGAGGAAGTAAAATCCTCCAACGCGAAAATCCTCACCGGAGGACGTGGTGACGACAAGACCGGCTACTTCGTTGCACCAACCCTGATCGAAACGGACGATCTGGAATCGCGTCTTCTTCGTGAGGAGTTTTTCGGACCAATCGTCGCGGCCTACGTCTATCGCGACAGCGAGTTTGAATATGTTCTGGAGAAGATAGATCAATCGGGTACTTACGGCCTCACAGGCGCGATATTTTCGACCGATCGTCGCATCATCGGTCGCGCATTGAATGGTCTGCGCTCTTCCGCCGGAAACGTCTATATCAATGACAAGCCAACGGGTGCGATCGTTGGCCAACAGCCATTCGGCGGAGCAAGAATGTCAGGCACCAACGACAAAGCTGGGTCGATCTGGAAACTGATCCGGTGGGCGTCGCCACGAAGTATCAAGGAAGCGTTCGTCTCGCCGAAAGACTATCGCTACCCTTACCTCTCCAGCGGCTCGATTGACGATTGAGCGTTTGAACTGTCGCTTTATGTATCTCTCATCGAGACGTGTCAGCTCGTATAGAGCTGCTTGGAGTCAAGTCGCTTCTTATAACCGTTTGGCGTTGTTCGTCGTATTTTTCCTCCCGCGACGGACATCACTGGCCGCCCCGTCAGGGGCGGCTTTTTTCTCTTCCAGTCGCGCCACACCGATCTGCTCACAATTGGCTTGAACTAACCGCGAGTGTTCGTCCGCGGCACGCCCTGGTCTTGGCTCGCGATCGGCTTGCCTGATTGAAGCCCCGATTGGGGCCGCTTGAAAACAGGACGAGTCAGTCCGCCAGGAGTCGGTGATGCTTCATTCCCGTTGGCTGACGTTAACACGGCCGGCGCGCATCGTTTCCGATCTGGTGTCGATCAGTCCGAAATTGGTATTGGCTTCCCACTTCACCCGCAATTACCACGATTCGATCACAAGCCTTCAGTTGGAGATCGTCTAACCGAGCGAGAGGTTCGAAGGTCTCTGTGGCTAGCGGACTCTGAGCGCGTGTCTCGCCATCGCTGTGAGCCGCGTAAGCAGCATCATCCACCCTGATTGGTTTCTTGGAGCAATCTCGAGGTCTCGGGTGCAACGATCAACAAGACGTGTGTCCAAAGCCGAAGTACTGATCCGCTTCAAACTGAATACTGCCAGGTGCGCTTCGATACCTTGATCGAGACACTCAGGAGATGAACGTGAGCGCCAGAACTTCCGCCGGATGCTTTGTACGACCATTCAAAATACTTTCCGCCTTCGATCCTCATCAGGTGGAGAGATCGGATACGACTAGGGACGAATTGGAAGTCTCGCCGGAGATTACTGAGCCGCTCGTCAAAGCTTGGGAGTCCCTCAACCGAGTGCGCGTACGGGGGGCAGCCAGTGTATTATAGGCCCTCTACCGTGCGTGCTAATACGCGGTTTTTTGTCAAGAATACGATATTGGGGAGTCTTTCTCTGCAAGACCTCGCGGCAATAGGGGAGTGTCTAGAACCTATCGTGCTGAGAGAGCGTATGGTTTTGCAGGAGCCAAAGAGGCAGCTTGATCATGTCTATTTTGTAGAGTCGGGTCTTATTTCGCTGCGAATAGTTGCGGCGGGAAGCATCCTCGAAACGGCAGTCATAGGATATCAGGGCGCAGTCGGCGCGTCGTTCCTGTTAGGAGGACATCTGCCGATCCATCAGTCCGTTGTGCTCATTCCTGGAAACGCGCACAGGATCCGTGTCGAGGATCTGCGTCGGATCATGAACGAGAACCCCGATATCAGAGAACGTCTGTTTCGATACGTTCAAGCACTGACCTTGCACTGCGCTCAGTCAGGTCTATGCGGCGTTCGGCACGCTCGTGAGAAGCGCCTCGCATCCTGGCTCTGTTTGGCGAGTGATGCTGTCGGCGCCAACGTTCTTCCCGTTACTCACGAATACCTTTCATCAGTTCTGGGGTTGCGCCGTGCTGGGATAACGGAGACGCTGAACCGGTTCGAAGAACAGCAATTGATTCGCAAGACGCGCGGCGTTTTGCAGATCGAGGCGCGCAACTGCCTCGCACAAAAGGCATGTACCTGTTACCGAATTGTCTCAGGCGCTTACGCCGCGCCCGAGTCTGTGACACCGGCGAGTTAGCAAAGCCGCCTGGTCGTCTGATTCGTCTCCAAAGTCATTCTCAAAAACCTCAACTGCGCATTCGTACATCGGGATTGACCTGCGCAGTTCGCTGCGTGCGCGTGAACATTCCCGGGCAGTTGGCCTTCGTTCGACATCGTTAGATCGCTTGCTCAACGTACGAAACGTGCTCCTATAGAAACGGATGGTGCGAAGCGTACTGTTGTGACGCGTCTAAAACACGCTTGCTAAGGGCGCGCGCGTCTTGGTCCGATACGTACAATGTTTGCACGCCGATTGTGAACGCAGTCTGTCAACATCAATGTGCGAGCGGCGGAATGATCCGCACCGCGACGTCCGCTGGTTCACTCTATCGGTTGGCGTTCGAGGAGGGCCCTGCAGGTCGAGAATGATTGGGGGCAAAGGTGGTTGGTCTCTTCCGTAACGGTTGAGAGATTGCCTTTGAGGTGAAAGAATTCGGAGAACTCTTATGAAGATGGTGAAGAGCCTATTGCTCGGTTCGGCGGCGGGTCTGATTGCTGCAGGCGGAGCGCAGGCTGCGGATTTGCCTGTCAAGGCCAAGGCGATTGAATACGTGAAGATCTGCTCGCTGTATGGCGCCGGCTTCTACTACATTCCCGGTACTGACACTTGCATCAAGCTTGGTGGTTACCTCCGTGCCGAGGTCGCCCTGGGTACGAATAGCGTCTATGACACTGCGAACGGCAGTGTGGCGGGCGCGAAAAATCGCCTGAGCAACTACTACACGGCCCGTTCCCGTGAGGATTTGAACATCGATACGCGCACTGCGACCGAGTATGGCGTGGTCCGCACCTTCTTCGACGCAACCTTCACCTGGACCTCGGGTGGCTATACGGGTACCGGCACAACTGCCGCCAACGGCTCGACGACCTATACCGGGGCGAGCGGTTCTGGCGCGATCGCCGGTGGTTCGCTCGGTGTCTATTACGCATTCATCCAGTTCGCTGGTTTTACGCTGGGTAAAGCGGTCTCGCAGTTCTCTGCTCCCTGGACCAATTATCCTGGTAACAACTTCGATGGTCTGCCCGGCGGCGGTGGAACGGTCACCGGTGTGAACCAGTTCACCTATACTGCTGACTTCGGCCAGGGCATCACCGCCGCCTTCTCGGCGCAGGATCAGGTGGCCTACTATACCAGCAATATTTGGAATGTGAGCGGCGCGACGGTCGCCGGACTCGCGACCGGAGCTTATGGCGCCATCGACAGCGGCGGATCACGTTCTCCGGACCTCGTGGCCATGGTTCGCGTCGATCAGGCCTGGGGTCTCGTCCAGGCGTCCGTTGCCGCGCACGACAACCACGCTGGTTACTACGGTGCGGACGAGACGACGGGCCATCCGGGCGACAAGTGGGGCTGGGCTGCTCAGTTGGCTTTGTCGATCAAGAACATCCCCACTGGCGCGGGTGACACGATCAACGTGTCAGGTGTGTACACGAACGGTGCAAGCCGCTACAATTTTCAGGACCTGATGGCGAGCACTTACGCGATCTACGGCGGTACCGGTCTGGCGGGTGCTTACCAAAGCGTTGGCCTCGCTGGTCTGTCCGACTCTGTGTTCGTGACTGGCGCCGGTCAGGAGTTAACCACGACCTATGGCTTCCGTGGTGCTTACACCCACAACTGGGACCCATACTGGAACACGGCGATCTACGGTGCATGGGCTGCTGTGCGGTATAACAACACGGCGAAGGGCTACCTCTGCGGCGCGTTCGTTACTGGGCTCGCCCTCTCGAGCGGTATTGCCGGCTGCAACCCCGACTTCAACTATTCGGTTGTCGGTGTGATCACACGCTGGACGCCCGTCAAGAACCTGACCTTCTCGGCCGACCTCGCCTACACGATGCTTGACCAGAAGTACGCAAGCGGAAGCACGGTCACGCTGCCGCTGCAGTCGACGATTGCCAAGCCGGGCACTGCGTATGAGCTGAAGGACCAGGGCAGCCTTACGCTGCTGCTCCGCGCCCAGCGCAACTGGTGAATCACTGTCAAACCAGCGGAAGGAGACAAATAGCGACTTCATAGATCTAAGTTAACCTCCAAGAAGGCCTCCGGCATGCCCGCCGGAGGCCTTTTAGAGCCCTACTCTGACTTCCGATCGAGGGTGATAGCAGTTCGGCGGCACAGGATGTGCGGGACCAGAGTCGCGAGCTGCCGTAGCTCTGTTTCCGACCATGGCCCAGCTCCAGTAGGAGTCTGAATGTGCGATTCGCACCGCAAAGAATCGGCTATTTGTGGTGATATCAAACCGTTCTAACGCGTGTGGAGGAGCCCGACTGCCGCGTGCGCGAAATGGGCTTTCGATTCTCGCTACTCAGAAAGTCTCGGCCCAGCGCAGAAGCCCACAAGCAGCAAGTGTCCCTCCGCGAGAATTGCATACCACACTTTGCAGAGCGGGAGTGCGGTACGAGTCAGCAAGCCATCGCCTCTGCAGGGCAGCACAGTCAAGTCAATTCCAATCTGATAGATCCCTCCAAAATTTGTATTGGTTCTCCCCAAGCTGGTTCGCCTACGACGGCTGCGCCGTGCATTCTATCTATGGCCACGACCAGCTCGGCACCGAGTCTGTCAGGTTCAACGTCAACCGGTGGTCATATGTCGATATTCGTCGTCATCGATGCGGCCGGGCATGCTGTATCCTGCGCTCAATCGTCGTTCGAAATCTTTCGGCTCGGCTTTGTCTGCCAGAGTCACGGCCTCGCATCGCACAATTGTGCTATGCTCGAGCGCCTCGATGATGATCCCGTCCGCGGTCTACGCGGTGGGTTTCGTCACCTCTATACGCTCTGCCTGGCGCGGGTGACGGCGAGGGAGGCGTGGCGATTGCCATAGCTACGCCAGGAGATGATGGCTAGCCGCAGTCATTGTTCCGCGATCAGGCATGCGCGGTCATGTTCGATTAGCCTTGCGACGTATCCTTTGATTTTAGTTTCTCGCCAATTGAGAGCGATCGCCCCAATGTGTCGGCCACAGTTCGGAGCGCTGCCAGGCGCTCCGGTAGTTGCCCGTTCATGATCCGCTGCAGAGGCCCGGTCATTCCGAGAGCGTAAAACACACGCCGATCGGACAGGAAAACGGGCACCGCGATAGCGGCCAACCCTTCGTCGATCTCTCCAATGCACGTAGCATAGCCTCGGGTCCTGACCCCAGCGAGCTCCTGTTCGATCCATGCACGGTCATTGCGTGTGTTCGCCGTGAGCAAGGGAAGGTCGGTGGACATCGCTTCGGCCAATACCGCTTCACTTTGATAGGCTATGATCGCCTTGGCCGTTGCTGCTGCATGCACCGGCATCTCGATCCCGGGCTGCACGTAGCTCCGCCAGCGCACATCAGGTGAAATCGAAATCGCCACGACGACGCGCGCGCCAATGAGGCGTGTGAGGTAGCAGGTCTCTGACGTCTCGTCGGTCAGCTGCTGCAGATGCCCGCGAGCAAGGGCGGCAACCCATCCATCGTCTGCAGTTGCGTGTAGGAGACGCAACAAGCGGTCGCCGAGCTGATAAGCGCGCCCGCCGACGTTGTCCTTTGCAAGTCCAGCGCGTACCAGGCCCTTCAACAGCCGGTGTGCAGATGTTTTCGGAAGGTCAAGCAACGAGGACACGTCTGCCAGCGTCAGGGCGCCGGGAAAGGTCGCGACAAGTTCGAGCACCTGCATATAGCGGTCGAGAGGACCCGCCGTTTCATCTGAGATAGTCATTCAGGGCGCCTTCCAGACGGACAGTTTGTGCATGCGTACCTCTCGAGCCGCTTGACTACCCGAGCAGAAGCACGTTAACGTTACGCAATACCGGAATAATGTTCCTAAAAACGGGACAAAAGTCAACAGCGATTGCGGGCACAAATCATGCTGCCGCAACGGGGAAGCGTCACGAGGCACATCATGAAGATGACGAGGCAGGAGTTTTGAAAGCTTTGTTAGGGGCCGCAATGCCGTGGATGGCAGTCGCACGCGCCGAGCAGGGAAGCCCGATCATCGTCGGCGCCACGGTGCCCATGACCGGAAGCTCCCTGATGATGGCCGAACAGGACATCAACAAAGCCGGCGGCGTCAACGGACGCAGCCTAAAGTTCGAGGATACTCAGGCCTCCAACAGCACGGCGGTGAATGCGTTCGTCAAGCTCGCGATTGCAACTCTCCGAACGCCCGATCCGCGACTATCGCTCGGCCTACATGAGCGAAGGCGAGACCAAACGGGAAAATGTGTTCAATTTGGAGTTCCTCAACCGCGGCATTCTCGCCGCCAGCTATGGCTTGATGGCGCTGTCGCTGCCGATGACGGACACGGATATAGAGAGCATCGTCCGCGCGGCCTCAGATGCACTTGCCCAGGTCGCGTCCAAAAGCTGACGCGTCCTTGAGTCCTTGAAACTTGCTAAGTCTCGCGTGAGGCCATTGGGGGTCGTCACGCCGCGAATTTATAGTCTGAAACAGGTGCGAGAATGGCCCACAAGGTTGATCCCATCACGCGGTCCGTCGTTCAGCATCGATTGAGCTCGATCGTTGCGGAAATGGGCGAAGCAATGCTTCGCACATCCTATTCGCAGATCCTCAACTCGAGCCGGGACTTCTCTTTGGCCATCTGCGACGTCAATTCCCGGCTGATCGCCCAGGCCGACCACATTCCGGTCCATGTCGGCGCGTTGCCCTGGGCGACACGCGCGGTGGAGGAGCGCTCTAAGGATGTCGCGCCCGGTGACGTCATCCTGATGAATGATCCTTATCACGGCGGCAGCCATTTGCCCGACCTGACCGCATTCGTGCCAATCTTCGACGGCGGCCGCAGGCTGTTCTGGAGCATCGTGCGCGCGCACCAGAGTGATATCGGCGGCGCAACATATGGCGCCTATAATCCAAGCGCGACCGAAATCTGGCAGGAGGGGCTGCGCATTCCACCGATCAAGCTCTACGAGGCCGGCCGACTGCGTGAGGACATTCTCGATATGCTGGCACTGAATGTGCGCAACGCTCACGATTTCCGCGGTGATCTTGCTGCAATGATTGGAGCCGCGCACATGGGCGAGCGGCGGATGGGGCGGCTGTTTGCCGAGTTTGGCGCGCCGGTGGTCGAAGCCGCGATCGAATCGATCCTCGATGCCGCTGAACAACAGACGCGCGCCGTGGTCTCGACCTGGACGGACGGCGTATTTTACGGCGAGGCATTCCTCGATGATGACGGCCATGGCCGCAGCGATATTCGGATTGCAGCCAAGGTCACCAAAACAGGCAGTCAGATTGAGGTCGATCTGTCGGAATCAGACCCGCAGAGCACGAGCTTTGTCAATTCGTCGCATGCCAACATGCATGCGGCGGTGGTGATGGCATTTGCTTACTTGATAGACGCCGAAATCCCAAAGAATGCAGGCGCATTGCGGCCGCTCACCGTCCTTGCCAAGCAGGGCACCATCGTCTGGGCGGATCCCGGCCGGCCGGTGACGCTATGCACCAGCCATCCATCAAACGAGATCGTGGAGGCGGTGATCAAGGCGCTATCTGCATCTTGTCCGGACCGAGCCATGGGTGGCTGGAGCCGGCGCTTCCGAATCGCTGTGCAGGGCGAGGATCCTCGCACCGGGCGCAGCTTCATCTGGCATATGTTCCAGGCGCGTCCCGGTGGTGGCGCTTCGTCGCGCGGTGACGGCTGGTCCTCGATCGGCGAATGGCACACAGTCGGTGGCCTCAAGTTCGGCAGCATCGAAGTCGCGGAGGCACGTTTTCCCCTTCACTTCCGCCATCATGAATATCGTCCCAATTCAGGCGGCGATGGTCAATTCCGCGGCGGTCTCGGCGTCGAACTCCATCTCATCTTCGAAACCAGCAAGCCGGCGCTCGGCAACACCGCGGGTGATGGTGCCAGGCATGGTGCCTGCGGCATGCTGGGCGGCAAGGACGGTGCTCCGCATCACTATCGCCTGCTCTCGGCGGATCGGCCGCCGCATGTGCTGCGAACCAAGGAAGTCGGCATCGAGATCCATCCGGGAGATTGCCTCGAAGTGCGCTCGTCCGGTGGCGGAGGGTGGGGTCCACCCGAGCGACGCACGCAGCAGGCGCGCCTGCGCGATGAGGTACAGGGCCTCGTTGGTCCAGGAACAACGACAGAAGTGGTTCAGTAACGATGTTGACGATTGGCATTGATGTTGGCGGCACCTTCACCGATCTGGTCGCGATAGGCGCGAACGGGACCACCGTGTTCGCGAAATCTCCTTCCACGCCACAGGACCAGTCGATCGGCGTAATGACCGGGCTCAACGAGCTCGCGCGACGCCTCGATATGTCGCGCGCCGAGATGTTGGCGACGACGCAGCGGCTGGTGCATGGCACCACAGTCGCGACGAACGCGCTGCTCGAACGCAAAGGCGCAAAAGTCGCACTGCTGACCACGGAGGGTCACCGCGACGTCATTGAGATGCGGGAGGGTTTGAAGGGCGATCGCTATGATCTGCGGACGCCACCCCCGGTGCCGCTGGTGCCGCGCGAACTCCGCTTCGGCATTCGCGAGCGGCTGCGGCCGAATGGCGACGTGCTGCTGAAACTGGACGAGGGATCACTCAGTGAGGCCATCGCTGCCATCCGCGCCTCTGGCGCCACTTCGGTCGCGATCTGCTTCCTGCATGCCTATCGTAATCCCTCCCATGAGATCACGGCAGCAGAGCGGATTGCACGCGAACTGCCCGGATTGAGCGTGTCGCGCTCCAGTGACGTGTTGCCACAGATCAAAGAGTACGAGCGCGTATCCACCACGGTCGTGAATGCCTATGTCGGTCCTGCCGTGCGGCACTATCTGACACGGCTTGAGCAACGCTTGTTCGAAGCGGGGTTCAAGGGGAGCTTGTTCATCATTCTCTCGCATGGCGGCATGGCGCCGATCGAGGAAGCCGGGCGTCTCGCGGCGGCGACCGTGCTGTCAGGTCCTGCAGGCGGCATCTCCGGTTCCCGCAGGTGTGCGGAGCTGCTGGGATTGCCGGATCTAGTGCCCTTCGATATGGGGGGCACGAGCACCGATATCTCCTTGATCGCGGACGGACGCGCGACGCTGTCGGCTGATGGCGGGCTGGCGGACCAGCGCATCGCGCTGCGCAGTCTGGATATCGCCAGCATTGCGGCGGGCGGGGGCTCGATCGCCAGTGTCGACGCCGGCGGCAATTTCCATGTCGGCCCCGAAAGTGCCGGCGCGGTGCCGGGCCCAGCCTGTTATGGCAACGGTGGTACGCAGCCGACCGTGACCGATGCAAATATCGTGCTGGGTTATCTCGATGCGACCGCCTTCATGGGGGGACGGCGTCCGCTCGATCGTGCGGCGGCGGAAGCAGCAATCGATCGCCTCGCAGCTTCGCTTGGCGTGACACGCATCGAGGCGGCTGCCGGCATCTATCGGCTCGTCAATCTAAAAATGGCAGACGGCATCCGACTGATGACCCTGCGTCGCGGCGTTGATCCGCGCAAGTTCGCGCTTCTGAGCTTCGGAGGCGCCGCAGGCCTTCACGCAGCCGAGGTCGCGCGCGAGCTCGAGATCACGCGCATCATAGTGCCTACGGCAGCCTCCGTACTCTCGGCGTGGGGGATGCTTACCAGCGACTTGCGGTATGAGGTCAGCCGCACTCACCTCGAGACAGGCGCCCGGACGACCGCCACTGAGATTCGAAACATCTTTGCCGATCTGGACGTGCAGGCAACCGAACGGCTCCGTAGCTGGTTCGACGGGCCCATTATGACGGAGCGGTCCGCCGAGATGCGCTATGGCGAGCAGGTGTTCGAGATCGATGTACCACTCAGCGACGTCGACTTTAACGCGCCATCCTTGATCGCCGAGCTCGAAGAGCGCTTTCATCATCGTCATGAGGAACTTTATACTTACGCCTCGCGCGATCAGGAGGTCGTATTCGTCAACGCACGGCTTGCCGCTGTTGGGGCCGTTCCTCGAATTGAACGATCCGATAAGCCAATGCCCATGTCCGAACCAACTTTATCCCCTGCAGGCAAACGTCAAGTCTTCTTCGGTGCTTGGCGCGAAGTGCCGGTCTATGCACTGGAGAAGTTGCGTTCCGGGCACGTGCTGGAAGGCCCCGCGATCATCGAAGCGGAGACGACGACAATTGTGATCAATGGTGGGGATCGTGCGACGATTAATGCGCTGGGATGGCTCGACGTTGACCTTAGGTGTGCGAAAGTGTAGGCGCCAACTGCGGATCTGACAGTGTTGGTAACTGCTGTTTCTAGATCCGGTGGTCTGCCCCGCACGTCATTCTGCTAGGGATTCTCGGATTTTGCGGACCTGAAGCTGAGCGCATCGCCCCGGGGCGATGGATTTAGGATTGGGCCGGTTGGTCGGCAGGATACCTGCATCAATCGACGTGTTCACGGGCCGCGCAAAGCGCGCCACGGCCGACGAAGACGTCTTTCGCCGTGGCGCGATGACGCCGCAGCCTATCGCACGCCAGAACCAGAGAATATGCGGACGTCTGCAATTGTACGCTGCGTCCGTCGGGACAGCGGTCATCTTTATGTGCTCTACCCAGCGGACCGGCGCGATGTCCGCAATTGGAGCAGGATGCCGGCGAAGGCGGCCAGATGCTTCTGGGGATGCTCGCCTCGTCGGTCGCTCGAGGCGTAATAGACCGCCGCCGAGAAGGTTGGCTAGCTAATAGGCACGTGGCTCCCGTGCGGGCAGCGGAAGGGTTGCCCGGATGCCCCCATGGCGTACGGCTTATAGCTGTCAAGTTCAGGCTGAGCGGAGCCTTCCGCTGGCCGATGATGGCGGCTTGCCGTACACTACGACGTTATGCGGCCTTCAGATGAACCGAAGCTAGCTCGCTTCACGATCCGACGCGACGCGCTCGGATGGACGGTGGTTGATACCCTGACGGGGCGGGTAGCATGCCGAGACAACGTCACCCTCACTGGTCTTTCGATGGAAAAGGCTGACGACTTGGCCGACGCGCTCTCGTGGATCTACCGCAACGCCTCGCAGGGCCAGCAGTAGCGCCTAAAGCAATGCGGTGCCGCCCAGTCAGTTGGCAGTTACAACCTCAAGATAGTCAAAGTGCCAAGGTTTCGTGGCGCGGAGCTGATAGAGCGAGATAGCATCGGCCGAGACCGCAATACATTCTCTCAGCTCGATGTTTCTCCATTTCCTATCCTTGAAATAATATTGTCTGAAGAGGCTCTTGACCAAGCTCGCAGCCTTAGTTGCTGTTGCGGCGGCTCGAACAGGATCTTCCGAAACATTATACACGAGTAAAATGGAGAGCGCGTACGGGTCATCCGGTCCCTCGTGAACTACAGCTTTGCCTGTGTCGATGTCGAACAGCACCGCCAACAGATCGGTTCCGGTGCCCTTAATGGCGTTAGCAATCTTCTTATGCGTTTCGGCAGGCCGTTCCTTGAGCCGACGGTCAAACTCATCTGGAAAGATAGACCGATGATAACGCGACGATAACCAAGATTGGAGCGTGAAATGCTCGTCCTGGGTTAGCCTCACGTCCTGCTGAGGGGCCTCGGCCAGCAACAATTCCTTCTTGATGGTCTTCTTATCACTCGCAAGAAAATCAGCAATCATTGAAGCCGCACCAGCCGAGAAGGTTAGATGCAGCCGGCGAGGGCTTTTGCCATTTGTGTAATGGCCGTCGACAGCGTCTATCTTGCGGCCGATAAGGATTTCGCACACCGGCTCTACGGCCGCACTCTCCAGCACGTCGCAGTCGTGTGAGATGAGCATGGCAATTGCGTCATCAGCATCCGAAGCGAGCAGCCCAAGCTTTGCAGCACTCGATGCGCTTAAGACGCAGCCTTGCTCCCAAGCAGTATCATTCCGAGTTTCTTGCATTCGTCATGACTTATCGACCAACCTCGGAATTCCGTGCCCGAGCAGGTTCTGTGATTTTCGATCAGCAAACATTTTGGCCAGTGCGCTCCTCTGTTCGGCCTCCAACCGAGCCAGCTCGACAAGGGCGTGCGCTGCTGCAACTCCACTGCCTCCCCCGGCAATTACGTCCAAAAGCGTTTTGCCACCGGCCATTTTGCGCCTGAGGAAGAGCGCGCGCTCTGGCAAATTTGCAGCCGCGATCACGTCCGATGCTGACTTCAGCTCCATCACTTTCGCCAGGTTCTCAGGCTTGATGGCGCCGCCGTCTAACCAATTATATAAGGCTTGGCGAGACACTCCTAAGCATCGAGCTAAATCTGCCATCGACAGGTCTAGCGTCGATCTAATGTTCTCAATGTCGGAGGTGATCGCCGGTACCTCTTCGGGCTGGGTGTCGCGCGGCTTGCTAAAGATGTTCTTGCTCTCGCGAAGCGCATGGTAAGCTGGCGTGTAGTCACCGCCCGTCCCGACACTTAGCAGCATCGAGAAGGTTACGAGAGGGACCAAAACGCTCCCATTCCAATGATTGGGAGTCGTGCGGTCCACTTTTTCAATCCCAAACGCTGAGGGCATAGGGTGTTACCGTCTGTTCAAAAGATCGCCCGATATCAGTGTGCAGCGAATCGAGTGCTTTTTCTATCCGATTCAACTCAAAATCGTCACGCTCTTCAGTCCAGCTATCGGTATCAATCACGGCGTACTGTCCGGAAATTTGATGCGAGAAGCGGTCGGGCAGCTGCAACTGGAGAGGCTGCAGGTCTTCTGGGAAGGCCAGCCCTCCCTCTTTTTGGCTAATCACGATCGATCTACTTACCAGTGTCGAATTACCGTTCACCGTTCTTGTTTCAGAGAGTGAATGGGCAAGTTGCCGATCTGGAAAGCTGCTACTTAGACCTAAAACACAGGGGCGAAGATATTCGGAGACGGTCTCCCCGGACCGAGGAAGCACAGCGTCCAATACACGTATGCCAATCCTCTCGGAGTAACTTAGAACGGCTTCCTTATGAACAATCTGAAGACCACTAAGAAGAGCCGCTAGGAATGGAGCGAAAGTGTCGTAGTCAGTTGTTTGAAAGGTTAGCCAAGACTGGTCGAGAACGAAGGCTGAGGTCTTCCGGGCGTTCCCGAACAGATAGCGCGTAACAACCGCAGTTTTCGGCACAGCCGCTCCCAGCTCCAGATGTGCTATCTGGACCTTTTGAAAGTCGGGATAGCCGGCCTTTCGCAAGCTCTCTTGGATAGTAGGAATATAAGTGTCGAGAGCCGCCAAGGGGTTGAACCTGACTTGAGCAAGCGCGAAATAGATCGGCGCATTTTCCATCTTCTTGCCCACGGCCACCGCTCCACTGTTCCACCGTTAGTTGACGCTTCGATTGTCACTTTACAAGTTACTTTACAGTTGAGAAGCCAATTTTTCTGAATCCTTTTGGCCAAGGAACAGCGCTGAGCTTAATCGGGCGAAGGAGATGGGACACATCCTCTGAAAAATGCAAATGATTTCAATGCGCTAAAGGAGTGGTCGACCAAATCCTCTCCTGGCAGCCAGGAACGTTGCCCTCGCGGGCCGAGTTGCTTGCTCTAGCCGCGCCGCGGGCGAAAGTTTCGTGCTCGGTCACTCGCAGAATCCTTCCGCAGGGGCCGGCGTAAGGGCAGACCTCGAGGCCGTGGCGGCCGACAGCTAGTTCTCCGTCCTATCGGCAAATCCGGGTCGATGATCCGTGATAAATCCGTCGGGCTTGGCTTGGTAAAGGTGATCAACCGGTCTGCTCTCATCGAGGGGGTCTCGAATCACCGGCAAGGCTGTTCAGCCGGCCGCTGGCACTGCTGGACAAGTCCGGTTTTCGTGGGCTGGGGGATTGGGACCCCATTCGCCGGCACCGCGAGCTGGCTGCGGACGTACAACCGGCGACGGGTGGCGCAGCAGTAAGGCGGCTTTGGCGGCTATTCGACCGCAGTGCGAAGCCACTGTATGTATGCTCAAACCCCTCTTAGCCTCTCAAAATGTGACCTTTAGCCTTACGTACGGATAGACTGCAAAGCCGTTCCATCTCAGGATCTTCACAGTGGAAAACTGTTGTGTGCCCTGCAGGACGCCGCTGAGTTGGACGTAGCTGTTTGGCGTCCAGTCTGCTCGAGCTGACGCCTGTAAGATAAGATCGTCACGACCGCCGGGAAAATCTGTGAAATGCCGCCCTTGAATGTAGCCGCCGGCTGACGTGGTCAGGCCAGTTACCGGCGTTTGCCAAGTCACGCTCCCAGACAGCCTGGAGGAGAAATTTTGCTGGCTGGCGATATCCGAGAACGTGAATTCGCCCTCTGCGACGAAAGTACCCGCGACGCAAAAAGCTTCCTGGCCTTTCGGACCGCAGATTGTCCCGGCCAGATTCTGATTGTTGCGAGCCCAGGCGACTGAAGGCGTGAAAAGCTCCACTTGGTAGGGACTAAATCCAGACCCGTAGACGGTGCTGGAGGCAACCGAATAGCTCATTACGTCGGACGTCGTCGTGCCGCTCGTCTTGCCGGGGACGACGAGACCGAGAACTTGGTTGTAAGTGGCGTTGTTCACCAGGATGTCGACGTTCTTTGTGAACAAGCGTGCATAACGCTGGTCGCTCACGCCGCTCTGCAGGATGAAGCTATCGGCAAGACCGACAGGAATATTGACGGTAAGTAGGCCCGTGGTGCCAAAAACTGTGTCGCCCACGTGGATAGGGGTCTTGCTCGCATTGTTGTCGAACACTGACTGCGTCGAAACGGATGCCGTGACGGTGGTTTCTCGGGGCTTGGTCGTTACGACGTGCTCAGTAATCACCTTCTTCTTCTGGACTTTGCGGGTTTCGCGGTCCTTGATACCGTACGTTTCGTACGCCCTTTGAACCGCCTCAGCGTCCGCCGGTAGCATCAGCTGCTTCTCGGCGAGGATCTTTTGAAGGCGACGGCGTCGCTCCGCAGGAGGCACGGCAACGGTCTCCGTCGTCGTGTAGGTCTGAACCCTCGTTTTCGTTACGACTTCGGTCTGCGGAAGGTCTGGCTTACGATCCTTGGGAGGCGTCAAATTCTCGATGCGAACCTGTAGATTCGGGTCGACCTGAGCAATCGCGGCGGTAGAGTAACCGGCCAGTGCGGCAATTGAGCCCAGTAATATGAACGTGCAGCGCATGATCGACTCCTGCAAAAATTTGAAACAACACTCGCGAAACTATCAAGGACGCGTACAGATAATGCTCGCGCTCGTGGCCTGGATTTGGACGGCAGACAGCGGCAGGGCCGATCCGCTTGTCGGCGGAGCCGAACCCAACATTCAAAACCGAATTGAGCAAACAGTGCCAAGTGCGACGGACCGTTTACTCAACGATTTGCGCGAAAGACCCTCGACATATTCTGGCCCCGCAAAAAATCTGCGTACCCACCCCTCTCGTCGTCGAAACAACAACACGAACACCCGGATGCGCTAGACTGATGCAACAGCTTTGCTGACATCAAGATTGTGCTGTGCTCCGCCTCAAGTTATAAAGCCATGGCACCAGTTCAAGTAGAATTATTGTCCGATACGTACTTTTCCTCATCGTCCGCTTCTTTGCTCGCATTGTGAGTGTTCATCATGCTCAGCTCCCTCTCGTCCGCCTGCAGGTACTTTTGCCTGCTTGCACTGCTTTGGACTGTCCTGCACCCAATTTCCTCGTTTGCTTGGGGATACAAGGGTCATCGCGTGGTCGGATCAATCGCTGATCAGCTGTTGACCGACAATGCCAACCAGCATGTCGCGCAGATCCTCGGGTTCGACTTGAAAACTGCAGGCCCATGGCTTGACTGCGTAAAGAGCGTCATGCGCAAAGCCGACGGTACTTTTTCCTACACGATCGACCCCAATCATCCGGAATACGAAGTGTCGTGCACGTCCTTCAGGACGCCGGATGAGCAGCAACGGATGGAAGACTACGTCGCGCGCAACTGGATACAATGCAGCTATATGACGTCTGGCGTGGAGCGCGGATGCCACAACACCTATCATTTTGATGATGTCGCCGTGCAGCGTGATCGCTTCGACCGAAAGCCCACGATCTGGTTGCAGCGACGAATGCTGCGATAGCCGTGCTGCTTGGGAGCCGTTTATCTGGACAGTGCTGGTCACGTTGTCGACCCGGACGTGACGCACACTGTGGATCCGGCAACGGAAACGGCGGGTGGTAACCTGATCACTGATGATCGCAAGAACTTCCACGCAGAGTGGGACGACATCCCCGGAGATCTCGGTGAGGCAGCGACCCCTGAGCTTCTTGCCACGGCTAGGGGGGTGCCGGCAGATCATGGCCGACTTGAAAACTGGTCGGCGAGCTGGGCAACGGACACGCTTCTCATTGCGCAAGAAATGTTTTCAAGCGCGAGCTATGCGCCTAGCGGCAGCAAATGGACCGTTACCTTCCCGGATCGAGACGCCTATTTGCGCCGAGCTGACGGTGTGAAGCGGCGGCAATTGGCCAAGGCGGGGGCAAGGTTGGCTGAGGTGCTGAACGCAATCTGGCCGTAGATCAGGTATTTCGAAGTGATCGGGAGGATCATTGGCATCGTGAAAGAGCCGCTTGAGAGTTCGCCCTTCTCTCCTTGTCGTGCACGCTAGAGATGGATAGTTCATCGCGTGGCGCGAAAGCCTAAGTCGCTGCAGTGACTTCCGGCAGAAGTCCCTGCGTTGAGAGGATGCGCGAGTCAGTCATGCGACCGAGCTACCTCCGCAGAAGGCGATGGCAGCATTTGATAGACCTTGGACGCGATACGCGTGAGGTAGGCTGAAACACTTGAGCAGGCTTTTCGATCGATGATCGCGATCGCGGCTTTCTGGTCGAGGAAATGCAACTCGATTCCTGAGCAGGTTGGAATAGGGTGGCTCGTCGGCTTAAACGAGTGATTGTGTTTCTGACGTAACAGGGAAACACGCTCAGCCCCCGAAATGAATGGACGTCGTTTCGCAGTATGAAGCAGGAGGTAAAGCTCGAGGACCGCGGAAATAAGCCGACGCGCGAGAAGCGGAAGGAGCTTTCTCTGGGGCCGTTGCCCGTCGCCAAGATCAACGCAGCCTTAGAGATGGAACTGGCGACGGGAGACGTGGTCTTCAGCGTCGGTGCTCAGGTTCACGCCGAGCGTCGTCATCCCAAGGAGTTTCTACTCTGCTTGCCATATCTATCGGGGATCGTGACCGACCCGCTCTATATCGGGGATGATCACAAGAACCCTGGAATCGAGCTGATCAGCCGAGTTGTTGCGGCCGATAGCATGGTTCTCGTGGCGATCAACCTCGACCGGGACGAGCACGGTCGCTACCACGTCTTGAGCTTCTATCCGGTGAAGGCCGAGAAAATCGAAAGCCGGCGGCAGAAGGGTTTTCTAACGGTTGCCCCAAACGTCTAGGGCCCCGCCATTCGGCGGAGCCCCAGATCGTTAGAAGTTCGGGAAATGAGCTTGCCAGATGCCAACCTGGATCTCTTCACCTTTCGGCTACTTTGCCTCGCAACCGCGAGGCGCGTGAGGAGGCCGTTCTCACCTCAAAATCACTTCCCACACACATAACCCTACAGGGTCATCCTGGTTCTTCCAAGGGAATTTTTTGATAGCCCTGCGAGGTTAGGTTCCTTTCGTAACATGGGATTTTTTCGGCTAGTTTTCAAGAGGTTAATGAGCCTCCTAGGTGTTCGGCCAGTCCCCGTCTCCTGGTGGGTTCTCAACTCGTTCGGAACTGCTTCGCGCTGCCCCTTGCGGCCGGAACCAGGCCGGGCTTCGTCCCCGGGACCGCACAACCGTTCCCCTCGCGCTCGGGCATTCGGTGACCGTCGCCGCGGATGACCGAGCGCGGCCATCCCCTGAGCACGAGGAGAATTGACCTGCCGGTTCGCTTCGAATGACCCGGTCTATCCCTCCTTTGCGCCCGGATTGCGCAGTCACAGCAGGGCGGGCTGCCAGGGCACATCCGAATTTCTACCGGAAGCCGAATTCGCGGCCCGAGAGGGACGGCCGGCCAGCCCGATTATAGTCTGCTCCAGCCGCTTGCATCGCCACGTGGAGCCTAGTCACGCGCGATGAATGCAACCTCGCCCCCGAGTTTCGCTCAAGCGTTTTGTAAATGTCAAACCAGAACGTCGACTTTGCTGTGAAGTGTCTGACGCAGACACTCGGGCGAAGACGATTAGACATGCTCAGAAGATCGTCGCGGTCGAACAGGCCTTTCGCACAATCTGATCCATACGCGCGCAGAGCGATGGATCAGATTGTGACAGAGCGAGAGGCTGATCTTCACGAAATTGATGATATCTCGATAGTACTTTACGCGCTGATTGTCATATCGGGCGATGGCGCCGCTGACTGGCGAATGCCACTTCATCGAAGTTCGCGCCGTTCTTCTCTACCAGAATTGATAGTGTCTCGAACCTCGTCAATGCTGTAATAGCCTAAGGCGCTCGGTGCACTACAATGGAGAGGTGCAGAATGATGAACGTAGCGGACCTGCTGGACGTCTCGCGCTTCATTCGCAGCTATGACGCCGCTGCCGCCCAAAAAGGCATCAGGCTTTCGTTGGGAGCCGACTTTCACGAGTATATCTCGATTACGCAGGCGACTCCAACGAAGGGGCCCACATATCCCAATTTCCGACCGGACCGCTCGCCAATCAGATCAGGCGAGGGCTTCTGGATGGCCGGCGTTGACAAGAATAACCAAGTAGCGGTTTTGCAGGCTGTTCGACTTTATGATCTTTCGCGCAGCAACTTTGCAGAGCATCTCGAATCGCTAAAAGCGTTCTACGCAGACCCGGCCAAACATGCCCATCGTCAGGACGTGTGCAGTTGTGTTGCACCGAGTGCGAAGACGATGTCCGGTAAAGTGGCTTATCACGGCGACGGCTGGGTTCGACAGGACTATAGAGGAAAGGGGGTGTCCAGGATCATGGCAGCAATAGCATTCGGAGTGTCCTTTGCCATGTGGGCTCCTGACTTCATATGTGGACTGGTCGCGCGCTGGATAATCGATAAGGGCGTCATTTCACAATACGGATATCTGCACCATGAGAGAGGCGGGTCGATATTGCGGCTGGTGGAAGAGGAAATCATCGACGATGATTGGCTGATCTGGCTGACCGGCGACGAGTTAAGGAGCCGTGTTGTTAGCCCGGAGAAGGCCGGGCTCTTGCTGGCGTCGTGACCTTCGGCGGCGCATCGGCATCCATAAAAGTCAATTCTGACCAGCCCTCGCGCCCAGGGCAGGACCATTCGCATTGCAGGTCTCGGATGAGAGAACTCGTAGCCTTCGTTAGTCTTACCAACGATGCTGAGCATGCAAGTTGCCGCACCTGCTGTATAACGGCTAACTTCTTGGTCGGTGATCTGGGAGGACAGCGCAGATGCGGACTTGATCGCGAACCCAGCTGACCGACGTGCGAGAAAAAAAGATGTCAACGGCTGAACGCCCGACAACACGCGAGGTGCCACTCAAGCCGACGGAATCGGCGTTGTTGTTCATTGACGTACAGAACTTTTGCGTTCGACGTGATGGCGGCGAGTTCAAGGATGTGCCGGGCGCCGAGATTGCCGGCAGGTACGGCTATTATTTTGATCGATTGAAAAGCGTTGCCATTCCCAACATGCAGCGCTTGCAAGCGGCGTTCCGTGTGGCGGGCATGGAGGTACTTTATACGACGATCGAGAATCTCACAAAGGATGGTCGTGATCGTGGTCTGAACTACAAGATCGTGGGCTTCAACGTCCCAAGAGGTTCATGGGATGCCAAAGTCATTGACGAGATTGCGCCTGGCGATGACGAAATCGTGTTGCCGAAATCGTCTTCGAGCGTCTTCGTATCCACCAACATCGATTACTTGCTGCGCAATCTGGGCGTCAAACAGCTGGTTTTGGCGGGCGTCGTTACGGACGAGTGCGTCGAATCTGCCGTGCGTGACGCTTGCGACCTTGGCTATCTCGTGACGCTCGTGCCAGATGCCTGCGCCACCTACAGCCAGGAGCGGCATGACAACAGTTTGCGAGTGACCGAGGGGTATTGCCGTCAGGTCTACACGAACGCGCTGATTGAGGAAGTCGGTGCGGCTTGCTGACCTGCGGCGCCCGGCAACAGGCGCTCACGATCAGGAATAAGGAGTTCCAGGCGACGCTTACGCGTGCGATGCTCTCGATGGTGACGACTGCTGCCGCAGCACTCGACCAGAATCGACGCTACCATCAAGACGGTTTGTCGGAGTTGCAATCAGCTGCGCACGCAGCAAGTTATGGCGCGTGATCACCGATCCTTTCCAGAATTCGTATTTTTCTGGAGGTCAGCCCGCACGGACAGCATCCCTCCGGATCAGCCCATTCGGCGTAATCGCCGGTCCGGAGCCGGACAACGGGCATGCGGGAGCGGTGCAGGTTCGAAATAACGAGCTCTGTCGCTCTCTCATCATTCCGCGGATTGAGCTCCGCGTAGACAAGGCCTTCATGAAGGTGGTACTCGCCAGGGCCGCACGAGGAGCATTGGAAGCCCAGCGCACCGTGATCTGGTGTCCCAAATACCGAGTGGAACGACAGATCTTCCCCGAATCGCTGCACGAGTCTCGATCGAAGCTGCCCGGACAAGGGCTCGCGGCCTCGAACAATGTGCCTGATCCCGTCGTAAGCCAGACCGCCAACTTCCATGTACGACAGCAGTGGAAGGAGAGCGCTCACAGATCCAAGGATTGCGGTTGCCCACACCGCTCGCATGATTTCAACATTCTCTCGTCCTCTCTTGCAGTCCTCGACGGGTATGATCGTGCACGCCGTTCGTGACAAGGCGTACAGGTTGCAATAATCCGCCTGAGATGTCCCGCTCCGCGATAGTACGAGCACCCTGTCGTCACAGGTGATGCCTGAAAGATGGTACGCCTTTCCATCGAAGCATGCATTGTACAACATCTCTTCATGCGTTCCGATGAGGGGCCTTGGTTTCCTCGGCGACCCTTCTGTGAAAAGGACAACGTCAGAGCCAGGGCATGATCGGCCGGCTTCCGGCGGAACGGACGAATGCAGATGCTGGAGGTGATCGTAAGCGTCGCTCACGCCCACCGTTTCCCAAGACAGATCGATGTTGGCCAACGTCGGTTGCGCGAACCCTGCCGGGAATTGATGGCGCGTGCCAGGATGTCGGATTGCCCTGTGCCATAGCCTGAGTAATGACCGCCGATGGTAGTCAGCGCGGCTTTGAGCAGGAATGAAGTCCACGTCAATCGGGTTGACTTTCGGGTCCATGGGCGTTCTCAGGAGGGTCACGGCGTGAGTATCGTTTTCCGATGCGCCTTGCAGACGCCGGCATGAACTGCACGGCGCTGGAACGCTCTGTATCAAGGGGACGATGCGATCTGCGGTGTTCGCTCAGTGGGGAGGCGAGCCCCATTCTGAGAGATGTCGCTGATCTGCTGTTCGAGGGAAGCCTGGCCGCGCTGTCAAACTCCAGGTGAGGCTGACTGCAAACAGGGACCTGCCACGCGCGGTGACTCGTCGACCCATTTGCCGGCGTCGACATCGGCCACCAGTTGGCCGTAAGCAGAAACCATTGGAATGATGCCTTCGTGCAGCTGCACTGCAATCATCAAGCCAAAAGTGCCGGCGATAACGGTCCGTCCTCACCTGATGCAAAGTGGTGCGCGCTCTAGTTTTCAGCACTTTCCGGCAAAACCGTACCGGCAAAGAAACGTCGAGGATTGTCCTCCAGGATTGAGACGATATCCGTTTTGCTGACGCCGCGGGCACGTAGCATCGGGATGAAGTCGGTGAACATGTAGGTGTGCTCTTTCCAAAGCCTTCGTGACTTCAATTCTTCGATTCTGGCGATCTCCTCGGAAGTCAGCCGGAGCGCCGAAGGCTTGCCAAGGTAACCGCAGAGGCGATCCATGCTCAACATCACCTGCGAGCGAAAGCCATCGCGCACGAGCTTCGCCACATTGCTGGCGCGAACCTCGTCAGGCTGGAAGTGGTTTGCCCCGATTTGATCGAACCCGATGTAAGAACCACGATCGACGATCCGTCGATGGTAAAGGTGATCGGCGTTGCTGCAGGAATGACCGATGAGGCATCGATGGGCGGCAACGCCGCCGATCGCGAACAGCTTCAGCTGTTCGGGCCCCGCGCACCCATCCGTGGTATGGGTAATGATCGGCACTCCCGTCACCCTCTGTGCTATACAGGCGGCGGCGAGGAATTTCTTCTCTTGATCGGTGACAGCCGGCGCGCTCGTTGAGACCTTGAGGGCGCCCGCCTTCACGCCAGTCTCGCCGATCCCATGGGTGATCTCGCGGATATAGAGCTCCGCGATCTCATCTTCGGTCCGGGCGCGCCAGTAGAACGGCAGCCCCCTTTCCTCGTAGTAGAATCCGGTGGTGCAAATGATCTGCATGCCGGCTTTTTCAGAAACTTCTTTCATCAGGGTGACGTCGCGGCCGAGCTCGATTGGACAGGGGTCGACGAAAGTACGTACGTCATGGTCAGTACGCAGTTGCACCAGCCGCCGGACAGCCTCCGCAATCAAGTCCGCACGGCTGAATCTGGCGAGCGGATCGAACCAGGCGCCTGGAAAGGCGATGAACAGGTGCTCATGCATCAGGGTGCGTCCGAGGCTCTCGACCGGGATCGCCCCCGTAACCGTCTCAATCATCATGGGCACCACTTCTCCTTACGTGCTTTTTTTCGCCCGCATATCGGTTGCTTCCCGGAAGCAGGCACTCGATCGTTTTGGGCTGCTGTTCTGCCCGATGGCGTCCATGCGCCCCATGTCTCTCTTTGCCTCGACATTCGGATGCCGGGAAAAATGGAGGATTGGTGCAGATACCAATTGAAGAGCGGCCCCCATGGGCGACTCGCAATTGAGCCGGCGGTCCTGCCGAAAAACGCCGCCTCGCCAGCTGATCAAGGACGACGTCCATCGCCCGGTCTCGTTGGGGCGCGTCGCGACCTTGTTACGGTGGCGCAGCCTGGCCCTAACGCCATCCCTGCTTGTCCTTTTGCTGCAGTTGCGGACAGAAACTGCAGAACGCGCTTGTTTTGGTCTGCCCTTGCCGCCATCCCTCGTGACGCAACACGACATGGACCCGGCGATCGCCGTTGCGAAGCGAAGAGGGAGTGTTCGTTCCACGGCATCTGGCAGACTCGGCTCGCATCACGAGCGCAGATGCCTGGAGAGGACTGCATCGACAAGGGCCCGAATGTAGATCCGGTTTCAGCGAAAAGGCTCAATGGCTGCGGCGCTCCCGATGACGAATTGACCTGAGTTACCCACGTGCATGAGTTGGGCCAGATCCTGTCGACGAAGACTGCTGCGAAACGTCGAGGTAATTGTCGCGTTTGCAACGACTTGTCAGATTCCTGACGGTCAAAGGTCTGTTTCCGAACAGAAGGCACCGGCGTGCCGCGCGAGCTCCAGATAAGCCGCAGTATCGAGAATGCGGTCGCCCGGCTCCCATCGTTGCGGCAGTTCTGCTCGCCTTTGGCCCGGCTCCTCTCCTTTCAGCTGCGGCAGCGCTAACCCTTCGAGATCATGTCCATGCATGGCTTGATCAGGGTATGTCCGCTCGGACTGGAAAGACGGCCGTACCAGCCCCTCGATGGCCAGCTCGATCGAATGAGCGATGGAGCGCGATGGCCAAGGTGCAGAAAATTCCTGGAAGAGTTCTCGGCCGTCATGCGCCGTGTACTGGCCGTGCGGTAACAGACGTGCACGGGCCGCTCTCGCGGGAGGCCATGTGGTGCTTCGGCCTGGCGTCCTCCCGATCATCTCTTAATGGGCTCAATCGTGAGGGCGAACGCGTCGCCGGCGAGCCCTACACTGGCTGCAACTTTCAAGTAGACGACCGCTCCAGCTACTCTCATACAACGTTGCCAATTATCATTCCCGTGCCAAAAATTGCTGATGCGGGAATCCCCGATCGGATTGCTGATGGAGCCTTTGGTCCTTCAGTAGACTTGCTCATACAAGCTACAGATCTCCTGTTGAGTTTTTCCCTCCACGAACGCCATCTCTCCCTTCTTGTGCTTTGCGTATGTCTCGGCGAACCCGACCGGAAACCACGCGGTTACCATGGGATTCGCCAGCAAGAGATCAAGCGCTTCGGGCAACGATGTGGGCAGGCGGCAGTATCCACGTGTCGCCAAAGCTGATGGATCGAGAAGTGAGAGGTCCTCGGTGGTTGCGTCCGGTGTCGGCAGTTCGTCTTCAATGCCCTGGACGCCAGCGTGTACGATGGCGGCGAGTTGCAGGTGCGGGCTCGCCGTGGCGTCGGCAGCGCGAAATTCAAAATTGAATTGAGCTGCCTTGGAAACATCACTCAGGTCAGAAACGGGGCAGATCCGGACTGAAGCCTCACGGTCGCGGAAGCCGAGGTTATTGAAGGCCGCGCTCCAGCGATGTGGTGTGAGCCGCAGGTAGGACACGACGCTCGGCGCTGTAATCGCGACGATCGCGGGAAGATACTTGAGGATGCCAGCAACAAATTGGCCTGCGGTCCTGGAAAGCTCATGTTTGCCGTTTGGATCCCACGTTGCCGGCCTGTCGTCATCGAGGAAGCTGAGATGGATGTGAACGCCGTTACCCACGCCGGCCGGGTCCCTGATCGGGGTGAATGTGACGTCCTTCCCGAATGCGTTGGCAACCAGGCGGACGAGCTCGCGCAGTATCGCAGACTGATCCGCTATGGCGATCCCCCGCGACGGTCCCATCGTGACTTCATACTGCCCCGCGCCAAATTCTTTCATGAATGTGTCCGGCTCCAGCCCTGCGGCGCGCATCGCTGCCACAAGTGCTTCGGCCAGGCGTCGCTCGATGCGGAAGCCGTTAACGCTGTAGGCCTCCCCAATGCGACCTGCATCATTCCGGAACTGGAATTCGTGTTCGAAGGCCCCGAACAGCGTCAGGCCTGTCACTCGATCGAGGCGATCGAGAGCACCCCTCAGGATCGAACGGGTGCAGAATTCCCACGGCCTGCCATCAGTGTGACGAATGTCACCCAGCGCGAAATGCTCCGCCGGCAAATCCTCGCTCAGTTGTACGCGCACCCTTGCAGCTTCATCGGGAATGAGGACGAGATCACCAAGCGAGCCAAACGGGCTTTCCGCAATGGTGTCGAAACAGGTGATCTGGGCGTTCGTCGGCGTCCAGCCAATGCCCCGCTTTGCCCGCTTGTCGAGCTGCGAAGCGGGGAACGCCTTGCCACGAACCTTGCCGGCAAGATCCGTGCAGCAAGCGATCAGCATTTCCTCAGCGATCATCTTTTTCCTCCGAAGGCTGACCCGGCGGCACCAGACGAAGTCTGTCCCAGGCCTCCAGCCGTTTCTTCGTCGTCGACCAGTTCGATTCCGATACCTTGACGATCAAGGCCTCGACGAGGGTCAGTGCGCAGACGAGCGTGTCCCACGCTGTTTCAATTTCGATCGGCAGGGCAACAACATGGTCGCTATGGCGGGCTATTGGCGACATCCACTTGTCAGTGATCAGCACAATCGACGGCCGGCATTCCCTTGCGACGATGTCGGCAAGCGTCTGCAGGTCGGGCTGATAGCGGCGAAAGTCGAACAGGACGAGGACATCCTGCCTGCGGATCGCCAGCAGCTGGTCGGGCCAGTGCTCGGGATTGGGTGGAAGATGATAGACCTTCGGTCGAATCTGCTTGAGGTGCACCGACAGGAAGCGGGCGATGTTGTCACTGACCCGCCCGCCAAGCACGAAAACTGCCCGGGCGGGATCGGCAATGAGCCCAAGGATCCGGTCGAACTGCTCCTGCGGAACGCTGGCGCTCATCTCATTTAGCCGGTCGGAAGCCCGCCGGGCGTAGTCGGCCAGAAAGGCACGACGGCTGCCCGGCTTTTCAGTGGCCTTGAGCTCCAGGGGCGAGCGTCGGCTTTCGCGCAATTCTGCTATCAACTGGCGCTGAAACTCCTGATAGCCGGCAAAGCCAATCTTGGTGACGAAGCGTGTGATCGACGGCGCACTGACGCCTGTACGCTCGGCCAGCTCCTGGATGGTCTGGAGAGCGCCGAATGGATAGTCCGCGAGCACGGCATTGGAAATCTTGCGCTCGCTGGCAGTCAAATTGGCGCTTTCACGCCTTATTGTTTCACGCACGGTCATGATGGCTGCAGAAGCTGATTGGCGGAGAATGGGATGCGCACCGACACTATCGATTATGAAAAAAAATAGTCAAACAAAAAAAATAGTTTGACTTTGATTGAGAATTTTTGTTCATGCGTGCACCGTTTATGGCGGGAGATCCGCTTCGGTGTTATTGCCGCGGGTGTATCCGAGATCTTTGCACGTGCGCGGTCGACGTGTCGCGGGCGAGGCATTTGTCACGAAGACCAACAGGTAGGTATCATCGTTTGCCGATCGTGCGTCCAAGTCGCCCATTCGACTTCCGTGCTGCGGCGCAGTCACTTCATCAGCGGAGTGCCACGCGGCAAAAACGACAGGATCACTGCCTGACTTTGCTCGGGAGGCAGCAGACGGCGTTTGCCTGGTCCAGAGCAGGATCAAACAAGCAGAGTAACTGGTGAACATGCCCCCGAGACAGCTTGTCTTCAATGGCAAAACCATCACAGGCAAGCCTGGCGTGCACGACAACCGGTTTCGCAAATAGACGCTTTGCCTCCGTCCAGGCAAGTTGGCGGCGCCTGCTCCAAGCCAGATACAGCAAAGGGTCGGCTTGTCGAAATCCGTCGAAAAGAGCGCCCAAAAAGCGGGATTTGAGTGTCGACGGGAGGCTCTTTGCATTATCAAGATTCAGACATTGCGATACTTGGCGAGCTTAGCTCGCAAGGATCGAGATGCCAGGAGACGGACGTACCATGGCTGACCGCGTGCCCGCCGGGCTCGACGTGCGTGATCGCTCCGCAGATGCAGCTCTCAAGCCGGGGCGCAGCACGCACCGGTTGCTTCAGCGGCCTGGTCCCGGGACGTACCCCTGTGTCAGAAATGCGGTGCTGGCGAGAGTCTCCCTTCAGGATCTCGCGGCAATAGCGAAGTTCCTCGAGCCGGTCGTCCTCAACGAGCGCATGGTTCTGCAGGAGCGGAAAAAGCCTCCTGAGTATGTTTACTTCGTCGAGTCAGGGCTCGTCTCGCTAAGAATTGTCGCAGCGGGAAGCATCCTTGAAACTGCAGTGATCGGATATCAGGGGGCGGTCGGTGCCTCGTACTTCACGGGAGGACATCTTTCGACGGTTGAAGCTGTTGTTCTCTTTCGTGGAAGCGGGCACAGAATTCGTGTCGAGGACTTGCATCGAATGATGAACGAGCGTCCTGAAATCGGGGGAAGCCTTTTTCGCTACGCTCAGGCGCTAGCCTTGCATTGCGCCCAGACAGCATTATGCGCCGTTCGGCACCGTCGCGAAGAGCGGCTTGCGAGCTGGCTATGTCTGGCGAGTAACGCTGCTGGCACTCATGTACTTCCAGTTACCCATGAGTACCTTTCGTCTGTCCTGGGATTGCGCCGCGCCACCGTAACGGAAACCCTGATCCGGTTCGAAGAACAGGGATTGATTCGCAAGATGCGCGGCGTCTTGCGCATCGATGAACGCAGCGATCTCGAACGGAGGGCATGTGGCTGTTACAAGCTTGTTTCGGAGGCTTATTCTTCGTCCGGGTCCGTGATCTCAGGGGAGGGGGCAGCCGACTGAAAAAGTCACTGCAGACGTTCTGCTCCAGCCTTTCGACTCTTGACGAAACTGCCTCGTGGCGGCGTCACCTGCGCGCAGCCGATTGGTGCGTGACGTTATATGCCTTCCCTGATAGCTCCGGACGTCCGAACATTTCCGGATGGTCGGGCAGCATTATTTTCGACGGCATTAATCCGTACGCAACGTACGAAGTGCGTCCTGCATGACGACCAGCTGAGCACTCCTCACGTGTACACGCTTGCTATCTCGTCAGGCTGGAGGCGCAGCCCGGTTTGTCACTGATCTCCGCGGGTCATACCGACAAGTCAAGGCAAGCTGAGTTGTCGCGTCCAAATGTCTGCGGCTTGTCCAGGGATCGGCACGCACCGGATGAAGAACACCCGATGCACGGATCGCGAGAGGGGGCAGCTACATCAATCCTCGCGCGGAGCCGCAATTGGAACAGCAAAGCCTACCTTGACGCGGTCCATGATGACCATCGTCTTGAAGCCCTTGATGTCCGGGTTCTCATAGAAGAACCGCCGGGTGAACTGCTCATACTCTTCCATGGTAGGGGCGGTGACATACAGGACAAAGTCGGCCTCGCCGGTGACGTAGAAGCCATTGACGACGTCAACAGACGACTTGATCGCCTTCTTGAACCTGTCGATGATATCCGAACGCTCCCGCTCCAGGTTGACCAGCACGAGCATTTGAATGGGCCTTCCCACCGCCTTCGCAGAAACGATCGAGACGTCGGCCTCGATGATACCTTCCGAACGGAGCCTCTTCAGTCGTCGCTGACAGGCGGTCGCGGAAAGGCCCGCCATTTCGCCGATCACCTCGGATGTCAAACGATTGTTCTTCTGCACGATCTCCAGGATTCGAGCGTCTATCCGATCGTACTGCATGTCGTCTCCAGCCTTGAGGTGAGTTTCGTCGCAAAATGCCTGCGCGATGCAGGAAATCATCCTAGCGTCAGGAAATGCGACGCAAAGTCTCATGCTGCACCAGTATCCTGAATGCACAGGAAACTTCAACAACATGTCCGATTCGGACCGTCGAATGGCCCTTGAAACCACCCGGCACAAAAGCCCTAATTTGCTCGGTCTTGCAGCCAGCTACCTGCAGGACCTGCGTCGTCGCGATTTTCTGGCAGGAGACGCGCTGATCGATGGCCGCTGGGTTGCGAGCGACCAGAGGGACGTGGTGGTCGATCCGGCGACCGGGGAAGAGATCGCGGATGTGGCTCGTTGCTCAGCTTCGGATATGAGTCTCGCGATCGCGGCAGCTGATCGATCGTTTGCTGCGTGGCGAAGGTTGTTGCCAGCAAAGCGTGGAGCGCTCCTCAGGTCCTGGGCGTCATTGATGCTCGACCATTCGGAAGAGCTCGCCGTCCTGGTGACGAGCGAGCAGGGCAAGCCACTCCAGGAGGCGCGCCAGGAAATTGCATACGGCGCTGGGTTTCTCGACTGGTTTGCCGCAGAGGGCGAGCGTGCATACGGCGAGACAATTCCGAGCCACAAGGCAGGAAGCCTGCTTCAGGTGCGAATGCAGCCAATCGGCGTGGCGGCGGCGATTACTCCGTGGAATTTTCCTGTCGCGATGATTACTCGAAAGGCCGGGGCCGCTCTTGCGGCCGGTTGTCCAGCCATTGTGAAGCCCGCGCCGGAGACGCCGCTTTCTGCGCTTGCCGTGGCCAGGCTGGCTGAAGAGGCCGGCATCCCGCGCGGCGTGTTTCAGGTGGTGATTGGTCATCCGGTCGAACTGTCGACGCCGCTGTTGCGCGATTCGAGGATACGCACCCTTTCATTCACCGGTTCTACCGAGGTCGGCCGTCTGCTTCTCGAGGGGGCGGCCGACACGATCAAGAAGGTCTCGCTGGAGCTGGGCGGGCATGCCCCTTTCCTCATCTTTGATGACGTTGACCTCGAGAAGGCCGTCAACGGGGCGATGGCCGCGAAGTTCGCTACGTCAGGCCAGGACTGCCTGGCCGCCAACCGCATCTATGTTCAACAAGGCATCTACACCGCCTTCGCCGAGGCTTTTGCTGCGGCGATGGCTAAACTGAAAGTCGGTCATGGTCTCGAAGCTGCAACAGACATTGGACCAATGACCAGGTTGTCGGTCGCCAACAAGTGCAGGGCCCAGATCGATGATGCCGTGAAAAAGGGCGCCCGCATTCTCTTTACTCATCAAGGTGCCAGTCTGGGTTCGAACTTCGTTCCGCCGACATTGCTGGGCGATGTCACTGAAGAAATGCTGATTGCGCGTGAGGAGACGTTTGGACCAGTAGCTGCCGTACTTCCGTTCGAATCGGAAGAAGAGGTCGTGGCCCGAGCCAATGCCAACGAAATGGGGCTGGCCGGGTACATCTACACGAACGATCTGCGTCGGGCGCTTCGCCTTTCCGAGCAGATCGAGTGCGGCATGCTCGGTATCAATACGGCCTCGTTCGCTGGGCCGCCGATTCCGTTTGGCGGGTGGAAGCAGTCCGGCCTCGGCCGCGAGGGCTCGCGGCACGGTTTGGCGGAATACATGGAACTCAAATACGTCTGCTTCGGCGATCTGGTGGCTTAGGAGAACTGGAATGATCGATATGAAAACCATCGCCGAACGGGATCGCTCAAGTGTCCTGCATCCATTCACCCAGCTCAAGGAATTCGCCACAGGCAAGATCGGTGATCCGACGATCGTCACGGGCGGTCAAGGCATCCGCATCGAAGATGCCGGTGGACGCAGCTACATCGATGCCTTTGCCGGCCTCTACTGCGTAAACATTGGCTACGGCCGGACCGAAGTGGCTGACGCCATCGCGCGGCAGGCTCATAAGCTGGCGTACTACCACACATATGCCGCCCACACGACTGAGGAACTAGCAAGGCTAGCGGATCGTCTCGCGCGAATGGCGCCGGGCAAGCCAGCCAAGGTGTTCTTCGGCTTGTCAGGATCGGACGCCAATGAAACCCAGGCTAAGCTCGTCTGGTACTACAACAACCTGCGTGGCAAGCCGAAGAAGAAAAAGATCATCTCTCGCAACCGCGGCTACCATGGCTGTTCGGTGGTTTCCGGCTCGATGACCGGAATGTCGTTCTACCATGATCATATGGACCTTCCCTTTCCGGGCATCCTGCATACCGGTGCACCCCACCATTATTGGGGCGCCGAGCAAGGCGAGAGCGAGGAGGCCTTCTCTCGCCGGCGTGCTGCCGAGCTCGAGCAGCTGATCCTGCGGGAGGGGCCCGAAACGGTTGGCGCCTTCATCGGCGAGCCGGTGCTGGGGACGGGCGGTATCACCCCGCCGCCGGCGGCCTACTGGCGCGAAATCCAGGCCGTGCTTCGTCGTCACGACGTGCTGCTGATCGCCGATGAGGTGATTTGTGGGTTCGGGCGAACTGGAGCGGACTTCGGCAGCACGCTTTACGAAATCGAGCCTGACCTCGTGACCGTGGCCAAAGGCCTGACCTCTGGCTACGTGCCGCTCTCGGCAGCCATCGTCGGTGAAAAGGTTTACGCCGTCATGGAGGAAGGTGCGGACAGAGTGGGGGCATTTTCGCACGGATATACCTATTCAGGCCACCCGATTGCCGCCGCGGCCGCCAACGCGGTTCTTGATATCGTCGAAAGGGAGCAACTAAGCGACCGTGCCAGAATCGTTGGCGTGCATTTCCAGAACAGACTCAGAGAGCGGTTCGCGCAGCTCGAGAATGTCGGGGAAGTGCGAGGCGTCGGCTTGCTCGGCGCGATCGAGTTCGTTGCAGATCGCCATACGAAACGGCGATTTGATCCGCAGCTCAAGATCGGTGCCCGCATCTCGAAAGCTGCACGTGATCGCGGGCTCATTGCGCGCGCGATGCCGCATGGCGACATTCTTGGTTTTGCTCCGCCTCTCGTTGTCTCCGAAGCCGAAATAGACGAGATTGTCGAACTGGCGCACGGGGCGATACGGCAGGTGTTCGATGAGCTCTCGAGGGAATCGGCGATTGCCTGAAGCTATTCCAGCGTCGAACTGATCGCTGCGAGCTCTCACGAGGCGTTTCGCCTTCAATTGGCTCGCGCTGAAGGTTGGTTGCGCGTCAGGCGCGCAGCCCAATACTGGCGTGCGTTTAAGATGATGCGGGTACTTCTCGAGAGCAACAGGCAACCCGCTGGTGAGACCGCGGCGTTCCATCTCCTGATGGGAAAAACGCGTAGGAGAGGGGGGCATAGATGAGCTTGCCTCCGCCAGCTTTTGCCCAGCACCTGTCCGCATTGCGCCATTGATCACGCCATTCAGGACAGCTGACGTTCTGAAACAACGACCGTGCGGACATGCCGCCGGCAAAGTCCAAAGTCGACCAGCCACTGTAGAGCTCAGACTTAATGGCCTGATCGCACAAAAACTGCGAATGTTCCGGCTTACGCGCAGAGTTTGGCAGCTGCGAGGGGCCAGATTGATAAACCTCGATTTCGATACATTAGGTTAGCGTTTTCGCCAGACATCGGCGACGGGCCGAGTTTCGTTCCGTCAAGCACCCGTTGCAATGAGGGCGCACGGCGGATCGTACGGAGCGGGGCGCATGTTTTCGCAACCTGGAGGTCCATCAATGAAACTGACGAAGAGTCTTGTTCTGCGGCAATGTTCGCCAGCGCTGGAGCGCAAGCCGCCGATCTTCCGGTGAAGGCAAAGCGATCGAGTAGGTGAAGACGTGCTCCCTGTATGCAACCGGCTTCTACTATATTTCTTGCACAGATACCTGCATCAAGCTAGGTGGTTACCTCGCATGTCCAGGCGGGGCTTGGCCACGAACGCGCTCTTTCTGGCCTCGTGAGCGGCACCTTCGGTAGTACATGCTCGATCGCGATGCGCGTAAACTAAAGGGTTGTCATCGTAGTCTTCGCGCTCGGCCACCGAGCCGGAATGCCTGCCGATCCGCAAACGGAAACCGCTCTTGCGAATGAGGACTGATCGGGTTGGTGATGATCCACCAACGCCCGTCACTCACGTGAACGGTCGCGCCATCAGGCGATTGCGACAGGTGATACGAAGTCACGTATTCTTTTTCTTCCTCTGTCGCGGGCAGCATGGTTTAGTTCCAACGGCTTAGACGTTTGCGATTGAGTTATTGGTGCTCGCCGTCAGCATCTTGGCGCAGGAATTCCAGCAGGTCCTTCGATGCCGTTTGCTCCTGGGCAAACAACTCGGTCAGATCGTCGCAGGTTATCGATGGGGTTGAGCGAAAGCTCTTGCTCATAGCCGCGTCGGTCTTGCGCCGCAGTTCCGCGAGCACGTTCACGCGTTTTTGCCATTCGTGGTGCCAGTACTGAACACCCTTGGCATCGGGCGAGGAAATTTTGGTGAGGTGGTCACTGACTATACGAGTGGGCGCCCGGCCCTTGTCATCCCACTCAACCGGAACAGTCCAGCCCCTGGGCACCGTTCTGCGGAGCGTGGCATCAGTCCCACTAACGGCTGTTGGCTCGCCGTTCACGGTGGCAAAGCCGAACAGCTTGTGGCTGACCCGGTCTCCCCATTTAAAGGGACATTCTTCGTGCTCCATCGAGCGTCTCCTATTGCTTGCTTTGCCTTAAGATACCCCCGCCTGTTAGCGCGATCAAATCCCGTGCGATATTTCAGTCGCGCGATTGTGGGGAAGTGCATCTGGCATGGCCTCATGGAGCGACTTCAAAGTTAATCTGTCGGAGCGCCGTGGCTTGTCCGGAGCCGCCCGCTTCCTCACGACCTTTTTTTGCTCGTGGAGCGCCGCGCCGGCTTCGCCGGTGCGCTCCCGCCCAGCCTGCGACAAACGGCTCGCTTCCGCTCCGGCAGATTAACTTGAGGCCGCACATCCCCTGCGGCCTTTGAGAAAGGGCAGACCATGACTTCATCATCCCGATCCCGTCACTACATTCGCCAGCGCGGGAGCGACCCGATTGTCGCCCAGCTTGAGCAAGGCACCGTTCCCGTGCCCGCTCTTACCGGGAAAGGCTCTCCAGCAGCAGCACCGGGGGTTCGTCGCGCTAATCGACGTAGGGCCGCATTCGCTCTCTAGACCATCCCGGCACGAAATTCGCACTTTGACTGGGTTCACCTCGAACACCTTGGCCCCCAAACATTTCGACGGTATCGCGGTCGCTTCGCCCGTTTCTCATCCAGCCGCCGTAAAATGCGACTGTCCGGCGAGCATCGATGCTGGGGCCGAGAGGACCCGCTCCATCACATCCGCGCTTTCCTTGTGATCACCAGATCGTCCAATAGGACGAGGCCGCGCGCCATCCAGAATTCGGAGAACGGGCGCGGCTCCTCCATCTTTGGGACGGTCGGGCTTTACGTCGGTTTGGCGAACGGAACGGTCATCCTTCAGCCTTCAAATAGGAAAAAGCTCGTTTCCAGAACGCGGGCTGTCAAGGACCCACAAAGATCGAGGGCCGGGCAGGGTTGGGGGCGGCCGGTGCGCTGGCCACGTTCTGGTCGCTAACGCGCCCCGACCCGCGCTAACCTCGTCTCGGCCCATAACGGCTAATGGCCATTTGCCCGTACGCACTATCGCGGGCTTTATACGTGGGGAACGCATTCGCATCAGGCCGGCCCGTGCATTCCGAGGCAATTTCGGTCCCGGATGTTTGCGTACGTTCACAGAGCGAAGCGGAAATTTCGGACCAGCGTTTCGAGCTGTGCATCGACTCGCATTCGGCGCACCGGGCATTTCGCGCGGTCTGGTACAACAACGGGGCGCGGACGGCACGCGGAGCAAATGCCGCCTGATCGGCCCGGTGGTTCGTAGTCGGTGCTGATTGATCCCGATTGTACGGGCGCGCTCGCCGTATTTACCTTCGTGCTCGAAGACGAAGGCGCAACAGCTTAGTGCTGCCACAGCGGGGTTTGCCGCGACGAGTTTGAGAAAGATATCTTTGAGGGCGAGCACTGCCCAGGTCTGCATCGAAGCGAACAACCGGCGCGGTTTTATATTTCCCTCATGCGCTGCTTATTGGCGACAGGGCGTTTCCTGCGCAAAAGGGCAACGGGATGCTTGCGAATACGACCTGCAAGGACCGCTGGCGGGCAAATCATCGTTAAGCAGACTGCTTCAGAGTGAAGCATCTGATTACGCAGGAACGCGTGGCGGAAGCCCAATTCCGCGAGGTGCAGGATGCGGACGTTCAACTGTCCAGGATGCCTTTCCAAGAGCGGTAAAGCCGCATCCGCTCACCTTCGCGAGCTTTCTTGTCGACCTGGAGCTCTTGAAGCTTTGCTCCCGACGCGCGAACGCGTTCTCATACCGCTAAAGCCGAAAGGCGCTGACCTGAACCACCCTTCGCCCACAAAGGGCAGGTCTGGTGCCTGACAGGCGTTGAGTGAGGCGGCTTCCTTGCGCCCGCCAAGACAGCATCCCGAAAGAATCGTGCGTGGCAGGTCAGATTCGTCCGCGCGTCGTCCTTTACTCCATGCTCAGTTCGTGCCGGCCCACGACCATCCAGTGGACTTCGTCGGGACCGTCGGTCATGCGCAACTGGCGGACATCCGTGTACATCTCGGCGAGCGGCGTCCAGTTCGAAATGCCGGTTGCGCCGTGCATCTGGATCGCCTGATCGATAATTCGGGAGGCACGCTCCGGTACCATGGCCTTGATCATGCTGACCCAGACACGCGCCTCCTTGTTGCCGAGCACATCCATGGCCCTCGCGGCCTTCAGGACCATCAGCCGCATGGCCTCGATTTCGCATCGGGCCTGCGCGATGATTTGCAGATTGCCGCCGAGACGGGCAATCTTCCTGCCGAAGGCCTCGCGGGTGAGCCCGCGGCGCACCATCATGTCGAGTGCTTTCTCAGCCTTGCCGATGACGCGCATGCAGTGATGGATACGGCCCGGACCGAGGCGGATCTGCGAGATCTCGAAGCCGCGGCCCTCCTCGAGCAGGATATTTACCTTCGGTACCCGGACATTGTTGAAGCGCAGGTGCATGTGGCCGCGCGGCGCGTGGTCCTGCCCGAAGACGTGCATGGGTCCGAGGATCTCGACGCCGGGCGTGTCCTTCGGCACAAGAATCTGCGAATGCTGCCTGCTGGGCGGTGCATCCTGGTTGGTCCTCGCCATCACGATCATGATCTTGCAGCGCGGATCGCCTACGCCGGAGATGAAGTATTTCTCGCCGTTGATCACCCACTCGTCACCGACAAGCCTTGCGCTTGTCGAGATGTTCCTGGCGTCCGATGAGGCCACGTCTGGCTCGGTCATGGCATAAGCCGACCGAATTTCGCCGTTGAGCAGCGGCTTCAGCCACTTCTCCTTCTGCTCCGGCGTGCCGACACGCTCCAGCACCTCCATGTTGCCGGTATCGGGCGCCGCGCAGTTCAGGGTCTCAGGTGCAAGCAGGTCCTTGCCAAGCTCGGCGGCGATGTACGCGAAGTCGAGATTCTTCATTCCCTCGCCAGTGTGTGCATTGGGCAGAAAGAAATTCCACAAGCCCTCCGCCCTCGCCCTCGATTTCGCTTTTTCAATCATCTCGAGCTGCGTCGGCGTGAAGCTCCAGCGGTCGGCTGTCTCCTCGGAAAGCTTCTCGAGCTCGGCGGAAATCGGTTCCACGGTTTCGCGGATGAACTTGCGCACGCGCTCGTACAATGGCCGCACGCCCTCGGACATGCGAAGGTCGTTCAGCTCGTCACCCGGGTTGAGGCTGTAGTTGGTGCAACGGATCGGTGCGGCGATGGTCATGATTCAGCTCCTCATCTCGAATAGGGCCTGCCGGGAGGCGAGGGGGACGCTCGGGCTCCCGCCTGGAAAGCCGCTATATCAATATTCATGGTAGCCGCCGAAACGACAGCTGACGGGTTAATCCCTTGACATTCCGGTCTGCACTGCTCTGTCCCAGCATCTTCGATTCGATGCATTGCGTTCAATCTTGGAAGGGAAACCCCTGAAGCCACCAGAGAGGGTGCGTGCCCGGCAACGTATTTGCCGCACCTTGAACGTGCGTTTCGTGCTGCAGCCGGCAGTGGGACGTTGCACGAGCACAGGACTCCTAATGCGCGTAGCAAGGCGGCCATTGGAGAGCCGCCATCGAAGGCGCCCATTGATGGCGCCCGTTCAGCACTGGTATCCGCCTGCGGCAGCGGTATCCGCAGGGGCGATGGATTGCGGACCTGAAGCTCGCCTGGATACGCCGGAGCGAGCCCGCCAACAATGATGGGACCTCGATCACATCTGACGGACCAAGGATACGAGACAGGCCAGTATCCACTCACTGTCGGAATTCTAATTCTGTTTGGAGGCTCGGATGAATCGCAATTGGTAGCCGCGCCGATCGAATTGAGTCGGGCTTGAGCGTTTCGCCGCACCATCGCGATAGACGGGCCATGTCCTGTTCTGGTCGCGGAGTCTACCGCCACTGCATTCCTCAGCGATACTGCCGGCCTTGGTAGGCCGGACCACAGCTCTCATCTAAGTACTGAAGTTCGGCCTGAGATCCGGCTACTGGATCCGCCACGTCCGGACGCCGTCCACGCGGGAACGGTGGCGTATTTCATCTATCCGCTCATCTTAGAAGGCTATGCCGCCCTCAGATGTTGATGGACTCAACCATCCCTTGCTTTTTGGTGCAGGACCTTCCTCTCTCGTGTAAGTTGGCAGCTCTCGCAGTAGTCCTTCCGAAGTCGGGACGAGCGAGATGCCCGTGACTTGGGCAAACACGTCCATTCCATTCTCGAGCTCCAGCACATCAAAGGAACGGCGCGTAACACGCGATAAAAAAAAGTGCGCGTCGGAGCCACTGGTTTTGAGTGCAAGGAGTAACGTGACCTCTGCGCCGCCGAACGGCACCGAGGCCTTGATGCGGGCCGGAAACACATTGAGTATCGAGCTCCCGCGCGGGTCCTCACGCGAGACGCTAACGTCGCAGGCCGCGATGCGAAGCCGTTGCTGCGTGCCCGGTGCAAGTGGCTTGCCTGGGATCAACAGGCGCGCACCCTTAAAGACGAGGACGAGCAGTCCATAGCTCTCGTCATAGCCGCTGACGACGGCATCAAGACTGACGGCGGCTTCTTGGCGTCTGGCAAGCGGCAACGCAAGGTCGCTCTGCAGGACATGCAACGGCGCAACCGCTGTAACCATGCCGTGTTTCATCATGACTAGATGATCGGCCAGGCGTTCTATCTCAGCCATGTCATTGCTGACATAGATTATTGGCAACGTGAGTCTCTCATGCAATCGCTCTAGGAATGGCAGAAGCTCGCGCCTGCCAGAGCGATCGAGCCCGGCAAGCGGCTCCTCCATCACAAGTAGTCGAGGCTGGGATAATAACGCGTTGCCAATGACGATACGCTGCCGCTCGGCGTCGGAAATAAGTGAGGGAGAACGGTCAAGCAGCGGCGCCAGATCGAGCAGTTCAATTACCGCATCAAGCTCTATCGGATTCGGTTCGAATGTTGGTGCGCCGTAAAGTAAGTTACGCCTGACAGATAGATCTGAAAAAAGGATCGGCCGTTGGAAAATATGGCCTATGGGACGCAGACGCGGCGGGCGGAAAGTGTCTTCGTCCTGCCAAACCTCCCCATCCAAGGCACAGAATCCAGTTGGCACACGCTCGAGACCGCCAATGCAGCGCGCGACCATTGTGTTGCCGCAACCTGAAATGGCCGTTATTCCATTGGCCGGCACGCTGAATTCGGCATCGAGCGGAGTATCCGCGAGGGAACCTCTAAAGGCGACTTCAATAAAGCCAGGCCGTGCTATTCTCATGTGCTCGTACTCGCGCTCTATCACTCGATCAGATTACGCGGAGGACGAATCAAATGCGGATATCACCATCGCCGTCGGCCCTGCAGCGCGCGACACCCCTGCCGACGGAGACGCAATCAGCCCAGCAATCCGCGAGCCGCTCGAGGATATCGTGCGCATTGCTGATCTGATGAAATAGGCACATTGTCGAGGGGGCGTGGCGTGCACGATTTGATGCCCAAAAGTGGACGTAGAACAGTGACGAGATGGACATTTGAGATATAACCGCAGGTCGCGCCTACACTGAACTTTAAAGGAAATGTCTTCCCCGCGACGTTCGTTAGGCGGGCTGCCCCCGCTCCGACTGCGCTTGAGCTCCGAGTCGAGCAGTCGGCAGTTTGGTGGAGAACATGGATGATGACCTATGAACATGCTTCCAAGCTCTTGGTCATGAAAGTCCGAAATGCTCCGGGTCGGTCGCAAGGTGTTCGCCCGAGAGCCTTCCATCCATTTCGAGAGTAAAAACCTGAAAGACTGATGGTGTAGAGGAAAGCCCATCGGCAGCCACGTTGTCGGCCTTCGTTTTCAAATTCCTTCAAGACCATCGTTCCTAAGCCCTTTCCGCGGAATGGCTTTGGCAAAAAGAGTGCATCCAGGAATAGCAACCCGACTGACGAAAGTCCGATCGCGCCTCCGACGACGTGTTGAGTTTTGGGATCTTGCAACGCCACAGCAAGCGGACGATTGTCGCCGGTGCTGGTGATAACAACATCGGGATCGTCAAGGCGTCCCTCGATTGCCGTTACGATGGAAGGCGGAACTATGTCTGTCACTAGAATGTTCGGCATTGCGCCTCCCCCATTGTCACGACCTTTCTAAGAGCGTGGCTTATCCCGCATGAAGATCACGCTCCACTACGCTTGATCTTCGAAGAACATCATCAATGTTGGTTAGTGACATTGGGCAGATTACAGAGCTAGCCAAGCTCTGAAACTACCAAGATCAATAGTCCGCAGAGTCGCGAGCGCGTTTCAGATTTGACGCTTGGAAATGAACTATGACGGATGCAAAGCCGACAATTCAGTTCTCGACCAAGTGTCCGCTGCTGGGGACGTATGCACATTGAAAGAGGTCGTTCCTTCAAGCCGGCGGAACCGCTTGCAGGGTGCGAGTCCGCGCCGCAATCCGAATTCGGTCAGAGAAGAATGACTGGTGGAGTCGACCCCGTTAGACCGGAGGCTTGGCTAGTTGATTGATGTGATGTCACGCGTCGTGAGCGGTAGCTTAGACGGGAATGGGCGTGCGAGTTCTAGTGTTCCATACATTGGTTGATCCGGTCAGGGGGCTCGTGTCAGCAATCGGGTTCACACAAAAGTAGTTGCGGAAGGAGCCATGGGTGCGGCAGTCACGGCTGGTCTAAGGCTTGGACCGGTACCAAGGTTCAGGGCTGCGGAAGGAGATGGAGCTGTCCCAATCAGCTATTGCACGTGGAGCCCAAGCAGCCGAGCGAAAAGGATTGCTGTAGTCACGGCGGAGAGAGCAAGCAAAGCCCAATACATCAAGGCTGGCAACCTTCTTCCATTGGCAGGGTGGCTATCTCTTGGCATAGGGCCCTTCCTGCCAGCCTCGTAGTGCAGGTCCATTCCAATGGATTTCTGTCTTGACGAGCTTCTTGCCAAGCCGAGGCCCGCATTCTCCTCCAAGAAATTGTAGAGCTCATCGCCTCCTGCCGGCCCGGCACACTGGACCATTTTGGCGAGAGCTCAGCGCTCGGCGCAACCCAAGCCCGGATCCTAAGGGGGTAGGGCGATGCGACCCGGCGAAATGGGGGGGGCAAACAGGTGATACTGATACAGCCGGTGTGGCGCGCGCGCATCAGTTTTCATGTCTTTGGCAGCATCCAGGATAGCAGCCGTGCGGCAGTCGAGTATCGCGTTTCACACTACCTAGCATGACGCTGGGCGTGGCGATCGGCCAAAAATTTTGGCTAATAGAAAACCGGGGAAGCCGATGGCGAATGCTCCACGCCGTCATCCGTCGACCCCGGTTTCGAATCTGCTCGCACTGCGGCAGCTTGGTGCGATCGCGTTAGATTACATCTCTTTGGTACTCGATCTTTCGACAGCCGCCGTGCCATCGGCTCGCCACGGATGGCTGGTCGGCAATTGCAGAATCTACGATCAGCGCGGAGTGGACGAACTCCCGAACCTACCGTCGAGTGATCACTGCAATATCGGGACAGTCGGATTGGCGACGTTGTTGGGGTCGCGACACGTCCGCTCGCAAATAGTCGTGACAACTCAGGCTCGCGCATTTGGCACGAGCTTTGAAGAGAATATGCCATCCAGATGCTACTCGGCATCGCGGCCCAAGAAGTTCAAGTGATGGTTCATAGGAATATTGCCCGTCAGTTTTCGTCGCATCGCTTGGTAAGTCGACCGGCGCAATGCTTTCTCGTCCTGGTTAGTGGCCGCATAGATTCCGTTGCCGTGATCGCCCACTTCCGGGTCGCGGTTCGTACCCGATTCAAGGCGCGATCCCGGTGATCGACTGGCCTAGTGTGCGACCCTCATTCCTCGCGCCTGACATGCGCCGATGCGATGGCATGAGCGCCGGGCAACAGCAGGGAGATATCTCGTCACTTGGAAGATGCACCTGACCTAAGCTCAACAGCACGTCCGGGTTCTGGCGCACCTCGTGACGCGCCATCTGCCTCAACACTTCGCGGGGTTGTATCGCAAGTCGCAACCTTCGAATTCGAGAAAGGGTATCGCTCGAGGTAAACCGGGCAGCAATAGTTTCCATGCACAAGATAGCCGAAAAAAAAGCCGGTATCGACCTCGCCGCTTTTACGGATAAGACGGATGAGCCACCACGTTGCCGTCGAGCTCAGCGAGACCGCAAAACTGGCATTGCCGATGGGGCTGACCCAGATCGCCCAGATCGTCATGATGACAACGGATCTCGCGATCATCGGGTACCTCGGGGCGGAGGCGGTCGCCGCGGCAGCGCTGGCCAGCAGAATCTACGTCCTTGCGTTCACCTTCGGTTCGGGTCTGCTGGCGCCAATTGCTCTATTGGCGGCACAAGCGTTTGGGGCAAATAATCTCGCCGTGGTACGCCGCTCGCTACGCATGGGATTATGGGCAGCGATGATGCTGTCGTTACCGATCATGGCGCTTGCGTCGCGCGCAGAACCAATACTGCTGGCCTTCGGCCAGGCGCCCGATACGGCGCGGCTCGGCCAGCAATATCTGTTCGGACTGGCCTGGGGCGTGACGCCGACCCTGGGTTTTCTAGCTCTCCGCGGTTTCATGGGCGCGGTCAACCGGCCGGAGCCCGTCTTATGGATCACGCTCGCGGCGATTCCCATCAATGCTCTTCTAGCCTGGTTGCTGATAAACGGGAAGCTCGGGTTCCCCCGTCTTGAGTTGTTCGGGGCCGGGCTCGCGACCACCTTGGTGAACTGTGTGACGTTCCTAGCCATTCTGTGGTTCGCGATAATGCGTCGTCCTTTCCGTGACTACAACCTACTTGCACATTTTTCGCAATTTGATTGGCCCGTCATGCGGCAACTGGTTGTGATTGGAGCTCCGATCTCGATGGCCTCGTTGATGGGCGTCGGGGTGTTCTCGGCAGCGGCGCTCCTGGCCGGCCTGACCAGTACCAGCGCACTCGCTGCTCATCAGATCGCTCTTCAGGTGACCATGATCCTGTCCATGATTTCTTTCGGTATCAGCATGGCGGCGTCCGTGCGCGTCGGCCACGCGGTTGGCCGCCACGACCTTTCCGGCGTCAAGCGCGCAGGTCTGGCTCCGATTCTGCTTGGTGTCGTGATCGCCGCGATACTGGCGCTCGGCGTGATCGCCGCGCGTTTTGAGATTGCCGGATTGTTCCTGGATGAATCGCAGGGCGAGGCCGAGACGACAATCGGACTGGCTGCAAAACTACTTTTGATCGGTGCGAGCTTTTCTATCACGGATGCCGCGCAGCTCATTGCGACGGGAAGTCTGCGTGGATTGAAAGACACGCGGGTGCCGCTCCTCTTCATTGGGATTGCTTACTGGCTGATTGGCTTCTCTCTCAGTTACCTGCTTGGTTTGAAGATGGGACTTGGCATTGTTGGTATCTGGATCGGCCTGTCGACCGGGACCACCATCTAAGCGGGACTCGTCGTGTTGCGTTTCCAAATTCTCGCAAACAGATGCGTCCTTCAGGGCCAATAATCCGATCCTTCAAACAAGGCCTGGTTTCCCTCCTCAGACAGAGGTTACCGTCAGACCGGCCGCCGCGGACAGTCTCATTCCTGTGATTTTCGAAGACGGACAACAACAAGCGGCGTTCAATACCTTCCACGTTGACGATTGCCACCAGCTGCGCGTTCAAGGCGCCAGATATCATATTTCGGAGACTCGTTATTCAGGCGCCGAAACCGGAGTTTTCCGGGGCGGACTCCGCGCGTCTATATGACAGGACACCATTGAGCATTCTGAAGAACCAGCAACTACCAGTACTGGCAGGTTTGTTGTTCCCGCTGTTCAGATATCTGAGTGGCCCCGTTCCGGGACACACGCTTCGCGTAACATCAGTCTTGCCAGACGTGCGCGCGTTCGGCTCGCTATGTCCGCAGCTCGCGAAAGCCGCGGGGCGTGCTTGTCACGAACAACCTTTTGCGGAGGCGATCTTGGGTCGAGTGACTGGCGAGCCATGTGGCATGCGGGCTTTCGAAGCCCTGGAATCGAATGTGCGTTCATACCCATTGTCGCTACCAGCCATTTTCAGCCGGGCGCGCGGATCCGTCATGCTGACAGAAGATGGCAGGAAGGTCATTGACTTTCTCTCCGGTGCAGGGGCTCTGAATTACGGTCACAACAATCACCTGATCAAGGCTGCCATCACCGAGTATCTGGCGTCCGATGCCGTCGTTCACGGGCTTGACATGGCCACTCCTGCGAAGCGCGAATTTATGGAGACCTTTAATTCTGCCATACTTCGCGAACGGGGCTTGCGCTACCGTTTCCAGTTCACGGGACCAACAGGTGCCAATGCCGTCGAGGCGGCTCTAAAGCTTTCGCGCAAGATCACGGGACGTAAGAATGTCATTTCATTCACGCGTGGATATCATGGCATGAGTCTGGGGGCGATGGCCGCGACGGGCAATCTTTTCTATCGAAGGGCCAGTGGCGTCTCCTTGGCTGACGCGACTTTCATGCCCTATGACGGCTATCTTGGACATGCCCTTGATACGGCAGACTACCTACGTAAGGTGTTGCTCGATGAGAGCAGTGGTATCGATGCTCCGGCTGCCATTCTCGTCGAAACTGTGCAGGGAGAAGGGGGAATGAATGTTGCTGGCAAGGAGTGGTTGCAATCGGTTCAGGCCATAGCGAGAGATGTTGGTGCGCTCTTCATAGTTGATGATGTCCAGATGGGGTGCGGCCGCACGGGCGAGTTCTTCAGCTTTGAGTTCGCAGGGCTTTCGCCGGATCTTGTCGTCATGTCGAAATCACTCAGCGGGTACGGCCTGCCACTATCGATGTTGTTGATCAAGGAGGAGCGCGACGCGTGGCGGCCAGGAGAACACACGGGCACGTTCCGGGGAAACAACCTTGCGCTTGTATCCGCTACCGCGGCGATCAACAGTTATTGGCGCAGCAAAACGTTCGCGGAGGAAGTGCAGCGTATGGGGGAAATTGTGCGGAGCCGGCTTGAGGCCATTGCATCCCGGCATGCAGGCGGTTTTGCTGTTCGAGGACGAGGCATGGCATTTGGATTTGATTGTCAAAGAGCCGAAATTGCGGAGGCGACGACCCGCAAGGCCTTCGAGAAGGGGTTGATGCTCGAGCGATGCGGGCCCATTGATCAGGTCATAAAGTTCTTGCCTGCGCTCACGATCGATCTGGAGACGCTAAAACAGGGCATTGACATATTCGAAGTGTCTTTGGCGGAAGCGTTGAGGGAGGCCAGGTCAGACTTAGCCAACTAGTGAGTGTTCCTCAGGTAGTGAAAAGACGTGGGGAGCATGCCATCCGCCGCAGTTGGCGTTCGCGCCGGCGATGCGATCCTTCACACAGGATAACGTGCAGCAATGAAGTGGCTGGCGGGTTCACTGTAAGTCCCCCCGTTTCTTCAAGAGTGCGATAACAAGCTGCGATAATAGTCACCAGGCGTTCGAAAGGTGTGACTTTCATAAGTCCCGTTGATCTTGGACCCCTCGCTCGCGGGAAACTAATATCCAACGTTGGGCCGCCGAGGTCGCCAATCAGGTCAGGTTATGACGTCTGAATGACAGCCTCGACGGGAAAAGAGGTAACGGCTCTGCAGGCTGTTCGTTGTATGATATTCGCGCAGCAACTTTGCCGAACGTCTCTAATCCCAAAACGTTCTACGTGTTGACCCGGCCGTACATACCCGTCCTCATGACATTGCAGTTGGATCGTACTAGCGCGAGGAAGCTGACCGCGAAGGTCGCCTGTTAGGGATCTCGGCGCGAGGCGATCATAGTGGAGCGGTATGCCGAGGATCATGGCGGGACTGGTATTCGGCATCTGCTTTGCGACGTTGGCTCGTGGCTACGTATGTTGACTTGTGCGCGTTGACTACTCGGTACGCGTGATACCTTTTTCAGAGCCCGGCAGCTCGATGCTGTTGCTCTCTTATGAGAATGCCTGGATGATCACGGCAATCGGTTCGCCGGCGCGATGGGACTGGACCATGAGGCCTCCGCCAAGACAGGCAGGCCTTAACGCTGCCGCACGCATTCTCGCCAACCGAACCGCATCTCTTTGCGCGATAGCAGGCGCTGCATCAGTCGGGCTCGCTCGACAATCCACTCGCGCAGAGCAACGGCCAGTGCTTCTGGGGAACGGTGCAGCGCGTGACTGACATGCCTCGGCTCGCGTCGCCTTTTGAGGAGACAAGCCGCCGGAGGGGTTCAGGATCTGGCGTTGGTGCGTATCGGACGAAAACGGTGCATTTACGATACAGATCACGAGACAAGAAACGGGCCTGTACGTTACGTGCAGCCTGTCCCTTTGCCGGGTCGTCGAGCTCGACTAGCTGAGATGCAGACAAAATGTGCGTCGGCTGAATCGAACGACGGCGCGGCACGAAATCAATGGCCGTCCAAGCGAAAGCTTGGCGAATGCATCGGATGATATGTCTCTCGCCATGACGACTTTCTCTGTCCGGCTGCTGCGTGCCGGTTCTTTGTCCGGTTGGGCGCATTCAGCTGTTCTGGGCCGATGCTCGCCGAATCGAGACACTGCTGCGTGTCCGGCGCAGTGGTCGAGCGGGGCGGCTGGGTCAGGCGCTCTGCCGCCTTTTCATTGAGATTCAGGCTTTGGGCAGGAGTGCAGCAATGCTCGGCTGTGCATTTCGATGGGCGGGACAGCCTGTCCAGGCGGCGGCGTGAAACGGTTTGCAGCTTAGGGTCGAGCCCCCGCCATTCAGCCCGGAGTACTGCGGTCCAGTGACCGCATGGAAATCACTAGCCCCGTGCTTCCGACGGGTGTTTATGAAAGAGGACAAGCAATGGCTGACTACAGGATTGATTGTGTCAATAAGCCGGACCGTAACAGCCCACACGAGCACATCACGCATGTGGGAGGTCCCAGGCCGGACAGCTTAGGGCGTTGGAAGGATACGGTTCCGAACGTGGTTCGGTTCATCGAGGAGGGCTCGCACCGCTTCTACACGGCGGAAGGTGGGGCGGCAGCCTGGGTCGGCGTGCGTACCAGCGCTGCTGGTAATAAATTTCTGCAAACCCACGCGGATGGTATATGGAAGGACAATCTGCTTGCGCTGAAGGGATGTGGGTGACCGGCTTTCTGACTGGTGATCATCGACGGCGGACTGCCGATCGGACCGCGGGACGAGAGCTCAGAAGCGGGGGATTTGGTGAACAGAGCATTCGATCGTCGCGCTTCAGAATGTCATTGCTCGGCAAGCTAGGCGCGGTGTTCACGATCTGACGCGGCTGTTTCAGCAAGAGAATCACGTCGCGTCTTGTGTTGATCGGGCTGCAGATCAGTGTCGGGTTCGCAAGCGAAGGCGCAGGCGCCATTCCCTAGGCATCATCTTGTCGTGACCACGTTTTTGGCCCTTCCTGATAACTGCCAACATCGAAGCGATTTCGGCTCGCCATATCTATGTCGACCGAAAACTCTGCCAAGGGCAAGGCAGGTCTGGATGCTGCAACGTATCCGATCGGAATGTAATCGGCGGCGGCATGGGTGCTGCAGGTATCTTTAAGAAACCCTTTAACGCGGCAGCAACGATGGATCTGAATTTAACTGCCGACGAACTGGTTTTCCATAAGACGGTCCGGGCATTCTTCCGCGCCGCCGTTCCGGTTGATATTCGCGAAAAGCTTGTCGCCCACCCGAGCAAGGACGATCTGGTGCGCTGGACGCCGATACTTGCCGACAAGGGCTGGGGCGTGCCGCATTGGCCGGTCGAACATGGCGGCACCGGCTGGAGCGCGGTCAAGCAGTACATTTTTACCGAAGAGATGAGCCAGACTCCGGCGCCGGCCCCGCTCGCCTTCGGCATGAACATGGTGGGACCGGTCATCTACACTTTCGGTAACGATGTCCAGAAAAAGCGCTTCCTGCCGCGCATGATCACGCTGGAATACTGGTGGTGCCAGGGCTTCTCCGAGCCCGGGTCCGGCTCCGATCTCGCTTCGCTCACGACGCGGGCTGTGCGACACGGCGACCACTACGTCATCAACGGCCAGAAGACCTGGACAACGCACGCACAATATGCGGACTGGATTTTCTGCCTGGTGAGGACGGATCCGAAGGCGAAGAAGCAGCTGGGCATTTCATTCCTCCTGATCGATATGAAGTCGCCTGGTATCACCGTTCGTCCGATCCAGCTGATTGACGGCAGCGACGAAGTCAATGAAGTCTTCTTTGGCGACGTGCGGGTGCCGGCCGAGAATCTTTTGGTGACGAGAACCGTGGCTGGGACTATGCGAAATATCTGCTCGGCAATGAGCGCTTCCACATCGCCGCCGTCGGCGTTTCCAAGGAGCGCATCCGGCGCATCAAGGACCTCGCCTCACGCGTTCGTGCAGGAGGCGGGCGGCTGATCGACCAGGTCCACTTCCGCGAAAAGCTCGCCGCAGTCGAGATCCGGCTGAAGGCGCTCGAGATCACACAGCTTCGCGTGCTCGCAAACGAATCGAAACGGCAAAATGGCACACAGGATCCGGCAAGCTCCATTCTCAAGATCAAGGGAGCGGAGATTCAGCAGGCGACGTCGGAGCTTCTGATGGACGTGGTCGGTCCTTATGCCCTGCCGTACGAGCCGGATCGCACCCTCCTATTTCAATGCGCGAAAAGTATCGATTTATGGCGGTTCCGATGAGATCCAGAAGAACATCATCGCAAGGGCGGCCCTCGGCCTCTGACGCTCGCACATCAGTTCGCGAACACGGGAACGGCCGCTCTGCGAAGCGACGATCACAGGGATAGCATTGTTTTCAAGAGCATCCGTGACATGGACTTTGATCTCTCCGAGGAGCAACGGCTCCTGAAGGAAAGCGTCGAGCGGCTGATGCTCGACAGCTACGGTTACGACGACCGACGGAAGTACCAGGCCGAGGGCCCGGGCCTCAGCGAGAGGATGTGGGCGCGCCATGCCGAGCTCGGGCTTCTGGCGCTGCCCTTTCCCGAGCAATACGGTGGGTTCGGCAGGACCGCGGTCGAGTCGATGATCGTCATGGAGGCATTTGGCAGGGCGCGGCGTTCTGCGACACGGCGCAAGCGAAGCGCAAATGGCTGGACTGATCCCGGCGATCGCAGAAGGCCGTTTGAAGCTCGCATTCGCCTGTGTCGAGCCGCAGTCCCGCTACGATCTCTCTGTTGTCGAGAGCGGGCGGAGAAAGATGGTAAGCGTAGCTCTGAGGCCCATTTGATTGGCGCTTGACGTCTATTTTGAGCGTATGGTGCGCCGACGCGGCTTCCATATTTCCGACAATGCGTTGACGGCGGCCTCGAGCGCCTTCCGGTCGACGACGTGGGATCGAACTGCTCGGGGCCCCAGAGGCGCCTTTGTTCGTGCTCCGGATGGGTGGGTCGCTGACGGCGTCGAGGTATTCGGCATAGCCTGACGCACCGCCGACATCTTCCGGAGGACAACGGCCGGTGGCCTCGAGCAAGAGGGGAAGTCCCCCCGTTGTCGTGTTGTCGAACCATTTTTCGAGCTTGATCACATGGCCCCAGCTGTCGCCGAAGTCATAGAGATAGTGGATCGTCTTGGCGCCGGTCTCGCGAACGATATCGCAAAGCCGCGCTTTGCTGGCATCCATGGGCTGGTGGCCGTAATCATTGTCGGTGTCGGGAATCCCCCAATGGACCTCACCAGCGAAGAACTCGAAAAGGTGACTGTTCGTCAAGCCGAATGCCTCCTGAAGCGTCAGATGCAGCCGATCAAGGCGCAGGGTGACGGGTACGACAAGGCGACGCATCACCTCCGGTTTCACGTCCTTGAGGGTCACCTTGATCCGGACCGCGGTCGTGTTCAGGCTCATGCCGCCAGCCTCGGATCGTGTGCATGCATCGTGTAGATCGACGCCAAAGGGAGCAGCTCGTCCAGTCGCGCCGCAGGCCAACCATTGACGAGCTTGGCGAGAACGTCAGCGAGCCAGTGCTCGGCACTGACGCCATTGAGCTTACAGGTTTATGCCGCCCGCCGAACTATGCCGAGTCGGGTCGTTTTCCCCAGATTTCTCGCTGACCGGCGTTTGGTCGGTTCGGCATAGTTCGTTCTGTGCCTCCGCTTTCAACAGCGGAGAACAGGAAGATGGAAGTTGAAGAGTACTTGCGCAGAAGCCGGCTGTACCGGCTTCTCAGAAGCGGGCCGCACGGACAGTTCGTCGAGCGCTACGCCGCTCGTCTCGTCGAAGAGAGGCTCGTTCGGCGCGGTACGTGGCGTTGCCTTAACGTGGTTGGCGGGCTCCTGAGTTGGATCGCGGGCCGTCGCTACAAGCTGGTCGATCTCGATGAGCAGGTCGTTGAGCGGTACCTCCGACATCGAGGCGGGAGGCGGTCTATCCAACCCGGTGACCGAGCTGCGCTCAAGCGATGGCTGTCGGTGCTGCGCGAGGAAGGCGCGATCGCGCCGTTGGTGCTGCCGCCTCTCACCCCGCACGAACGGATCTTCAAGGAGTTCGATGCCTACCTGCGATCAGAGCGCGGCTTGGCCCCGAGGTCCATCGTCCGCCATCTCCCAGTCATCCGCAGGTTCCTGCACGAGGTGTGCTCCGGCGGCGCCGGCGCCGTGTGCAAGATCAGCCAAGAGGACGTGATCCGCTACGTTGAGCGCCACGCCCAGGATTGGAGCCCAGGAACAGGCAAGGCGATGTGCTGGTCGTTGCGTGCCTTTCTCCGTTACCTCCACCATCGGGGGCTGAACTCGCGCCCGTTGGCGGATTGCGTTCCATCGATGCGCCGATGGAAGCTCGCAACTCTACCGACCTATCTGCCTGCCGCTCAGGTGCGGAAGGCTCTCGACGGTTGCGACCGAGAGACGGTGATGGGACGGCGCGACTACGCCATTCTGTTGTTGCTGGCCAAGCTCGGCCTGCGGGCCGACGAGGTCGCGACGCTCACCCTCGACGATATCGACTGGCGCGCCAGCGAGATACTCGTTCGCGCCAAGGGCCGACAGCGTGCACGAATGCCGATACCGCCCGACATTGGCGCGGCTATCGTTGCATATCTGCGCAATGGCCGCCCAAAGTCGTCGTGCCGACGGCTGTTCGTCCGCACACTCGCACCACACGTCGGCTTTGCTTCCGGATGCGCGATCACCATGATCGCCAAGGTCGCTCTCGATCGCGTTGGAATCGAAGGTTGCGCCCACCGCGGCGCCCATATCTTCCGACACAGTCTCGCTACCGAGCTTCTCCGATCTGGCGCGACCTTGTCGGAGATCGGACAGTTGCTGCGGCACGAGAACCACGACACCACCCGGATTTACGCGAAGGTCGACATCGATGCGCTGAGAACATTGAGCCTGCCCTGGCCGGGAGGTGTGCAATGACTGATCTGCGCTCCGCACTCGATAAGTACCTGAGCATGCGCAAGGGGTTGGGATACAAGTACGAGCACCAGACCCGTCGGCTCGCCGACTTCGTCGCCTTCATGGAGAAGCGCAAAGCCAGGGTCATCACGACGAAGCTGGCACTGGAATGGGCAACGCTGCCGCCCGATCGTCATGCATCCTGGACGCTGCGATTGAGCGACGTGCGCGGGTTCGCGCGCCATGTCGCCAACTTTGATCCGAGAACGGAGGTGTCGCCCGTCGGCATGCTGCCCGGATGGAAGCGCGCCAAGCCATATGTCTACAGCGACGCGGAGATCGATGCGCTGCTGACGGCAGCGCTGGCTCTGCCGCCAGCGGACGGGCTGCGCCGATGGACCTACCATACCTTGTTCGGGCTGATCGCGGTGACAGGCATGCGTATATCCGAGGCGATGGGCCTGGAGCGTGATGACGTCGACCTCGACGCCGGCGTGCTGACGGTCCGGCTGACCAAGTTCGGCAAGTCGCGGCTCGTGCCATTGCATCCGACGACGAGAACCGCGCTGCGCGACTACGCCCAGCGGCGTGATGCGCTGCTCGGATCACGCTGCGGCTCGACCTTCTTCGTTGCCGAACAAGGAGGCCGATTGCTGCACCAGTACGTTCATCGCGTCTTCTGGCGATTGTCCAGAGAGATCGGGCTGCGGCGCCCAGGTGATCGTACCGGGCCACGCGTGCACGACTTCCGTCATCGCTTCGCCATCCGGACGCTGCTCGACTGGTATCGCGAAGGCAAGGACGTCGAGCAACAGCTCCCAGTACTCTCCACTTACCTCGGCCACGCCTGCGTGCGCGATACCTACTGGTATCTCTCGGCCTGCCCCGAGTTGATGGAAGAAGCGGCGCGGCGTCTCGATCGGCGATGGGAGGTGACGCCATGAAGCCCGCCTGCAACGTCGCCACGTTGATCGAGCGCTTCTTCACCGAGCGCCTCATGCGCCAGCGCAATGTTAGCGGCAACACGATCGCCTCCTACAGAGACACGTTCCGGCTGCTGTTCATGTTCGCACAGGAGCGGCTGCGGAAGTCTCCATCGGCCCTGACGCTCGCCGATCTGGATGCAACGTTCATAAGCGCGTTCCTCACCGATCTCGAGGTAAAGCGCGGCGCCAGCGCGAAGACGCGTAACCTGCGTCTTACCGCCATCAGATCCTTCTTCAGGTTCGTGTCCTTCGAGGAACCGGCACACAGTGCGCTGATCCAGCGCGTGCTCGCCATACCGAGCAAGCGCCATGACAAGCGACAGGTGCACTTCCTGACGCGCCCCGAGATCGAGGCGGTTCTCGCCGCGCCCGATCGAACGACGTGGCTTGGTCGCCGCGATCACACCTTGCTGCTGGTCGCAGCCCAGACGGGCTTGCGCCTCTCAGAGCTGACTGGCCTTGACCGAGATGCCGTCCACCTCGGGTCTGGTGCACACGTACGATGCGTCGGTAAAGGGCGGAAGGAGCGGACCACTCCGCTGACCACGCTGGCTCGGTGTGCGCTCCAGGCATGGCTCAAGGAGCCGTTGCGGAAAGGAGCAACAGCGTTGTTCCCCAACGTGCATGGGGGCCGGCTCAGTGCCGACAGCGTCCAGTCCCTGCTGGGAAAGCATGTTCGTGTCGCTCACAAGAGTTGCCCGTCTTTGAAGGCCAAGAACGTGTCACCGCACGTGCTGAGGCACAGCGCTGCGATGGAACTGCTGCAAGCCGGCGTCGACTGCTCCGTGATCGCGCTGTGGCTCGGTCAAGAATCGGTCGAGACGACGCAGATGTACCTGCACGCCCACCTCGCCCTCAAGGAAGCTGCCCTGGCGAAGCTCAAGCCGTACGAGCGCGGCAAGCGAACCCGCTTCCAGCCGAACGACCGCCTACTCGCCTTCCTCGAGGCGCTCTGAACGACCAGACTATGCCGAATGGAATGGGGCTGCCCTGCACGCGATCGACGGTGCCAGCGTGACAACGGCGTGCCAGACCAAATCCGTTCGGCATAGTTCGGCGGGCGGCATAAACGGCCTTATGCCGAGTGCGGCATAGACAGGTCTCAATGAGCGAAGCCAGCAACGCCCAATTCTCGGCGCCTTCGTCGCAACCGGCAGAAAGAGAGTTCTTGGCGTTGAGCTTGATCAGCCGCGTCGCACGCTCGACAGCCTTGGTGTCCATCTCGATGCGCCCACCATCATCAAGGTAGGGCGTCAGCCCCTCCCAATGCCGCAGCGCATAGCGCAAAGCCTTCGCCGTGTCGCTCTTCTGCGCAAGGTGATCAAGCTTGGCCTCAAACCACTGCTTCGAGGCTGTAGCCAGAGTCGGGCATGCGCCTGCCTGCCAGCACGGCGCTCGGTATCCGCTCGGCCGCGGAGCGCTTTCTCGACCGCGTAAAGCTGGGCGATGCGCTCGAGGGCCTCGCGGGCAACCGGAGCTGGCGCCAGCGCAGCCTCCCGCTCGATCTTCACAAACTGGCGCCGCAGATGCGACCAGCAGAAGGCGAGCGTCCCGGAGAGGGCGTCCGCACGCGTCTCTCGGGTCATGGTCTTGTAAGCCTGATAGCCGTCGCAGTGGATGATGCCGCGATAGCCCTCGAGCAAGCGCAAGTCAGGGCGCCGTAGCCCGGTGCATAGGCATAGACCACCCCAGGTGGGTCAGGTCCGGCCCAGGGCCTGTCATCGCGCGAGAGCGCCCAGAAGTAGCCGGTTTTGGTCCTGCCGCGTCCCGGATCCAACACCGGTGCGGGGGTCTCATCGACACAGAGCTTCGAGGAGGTGAGCAGAAGCTCGCGCAGACGATGCCATAGGGGCTTCAATTCCTGGGCGGCATAGCTGACCCAGAAGGCGAGCGTGGAACGGTCCAGCGCTATTCCGTGCGTCGCAAGCATCTGCGCCTGGCGGTAAAGCGGCAAATGCCAATGATACTTCGCGTCGATCACATGCGCCTCGGTGGGCAATCCTCCCCTGATCAGTCGCTCGGGCGCGGCGTGCTGGAGGACGACGCCGTGACAGGCGCGGCAGGCCAGCTTGGCCCGGCGGGTGACGATGACGCGATACTGGGCCGGAACGACGTCCAGCCTCTGGCTCTCATCGTGACCGATCTCAAAAAGGACGCCTGCGCAGCACGGGCAGCAGGTTGCAGCGGGCATCAGGGTTTCGATGATGCGCGGCAAATGCTCGGGCAGCTTGCCACGATTGACCCTGCGCGCGGCGGTCCTCTTCTCGCAAACTCTGGGATTGGCGCGATCCTCGGTTGCTTCGAGAGCCGCGACGGCTTCTTCGATGTCCTCCAGAACAAGCTGTAGCTGATCAGCGTCCAGCTTTTCCGAGGACCGACCGAACTGCGCATCTTTCGCAAGCTTGAGCAACCGCTCGAGCCTGGCGCAGCGATCCAGCAGAGCCGCGGCAAAGACACGCAACTCGGCTGGATCGCTTGGCAGCTCATCGGGCAAATCACTCATTGACCCGAGCTTGCCATGCTTCGCGCCTCGATGCAGCGATGATTTGTTTTTTTACGCAAGCGCCTTTGGCTGCGGGATTCGAGGCGCGTGCATGCGCGTCCAATCCATGCCGGCCAGAAGTGCTAACAGCTGGGCCGCATTCATCCGCATCACGCCGGCCACGATGGGAGGCCATTTGAAGCTACTGCCATCAAGCCGCTTCCAGTACATCACAAGGCCGCTGCCATCCCAGACGACAATCTTCACCCGATCGGCGCGCTTCGCACGGAACACCACCGCCACGCCCTTCATCGGGTCATGGCCCAGCGTCTCCTTAGCCAGCAGCGCCAAGCCCTCCGCACCCTTCCTGAAGTCGACAGGTTGCGTCGCCACATAGATCATGAGGCTCGCGGGCATCGTCAGCATGAACGTGTCCGTCGCAGTGCCAGGAGCACATCGCTCAACACAGCAAGGCCAGGCGTCCCCCGCACCTCCACTCGTGCACCCTGGAGCTCAACCGTAACTACGGCTGCTTCCGGCGACCCGGTGGGCTCTGCGGCCGCCGGTAGCGCCGATTCCGACACCACCGGTACGAACGACAGCGTGTCCGCCGAAGCCGGCAGCACCAACTGGCCCAAACGCGCCCGGCGCCGCCAGTCGTGCACCTGCTGGGGCCGGCACCCATGGCGACGCGCGACATCTGTGACAATCGCCCCGGCTCGAGGCTTTCCGAGGCAATCTGTGCCTTCAAATCGTCCGGCCAGCGCTTTCGACCTGCGCCTGCGTACACTTCGATACGCGGTGACAACGGTCGTCTTATGTCGTCCGAATGGTCGTCCATTGTGAGCACCCTTGCAGAAGATGACTCTTCTAGCGGTGCTCTCAGGACTGAGTACAAAAATTCTCAAGGGCCTCAACGCCACGCTTACGAAAGATGGTGACGGGTGGACACTCAACGACATGAAAAGCCTCGTGCTCCACGGCGCGGCAGCCGACAAGATCGTCGTGTCGGCGTGGACGGCCGGTACAGCGCGCGATAAGGACGGAGTCGGGCTTTTCCTGATTAAAGGCAATGCACCTGGCGTTACGCCGCGGCTATCAGACCCAAGATAGGCTACGTGCAGCCGAGATCACGATGGATAACGTGCGTGCCGAAGCAGACCACGTTATTGGCCATCCGGCGAGTGCCTCTCCGGTCATTGCTCGGGTAGCAGACGAGGCCGTTGTGGCCCTTTGCGCTGAAGCGATCGGCTGCTTCGCTGAAAATGCAGGTGATCACCCCTGCCTATTTCAAGACCCGCAGGCAGTTCGGCGCGACGATCCGCCTCGTTCCAGGTACTGCAGCACCGGGCCGTCGACATGTTCGTCGAACTGGAGCAATCGCGCTCGATGGCCATGTACGCCACGATGATGGCGGGCGCAAATGACCAGATAGCGCGGGAGCCGGCGCTGTCAGCGGCGAAGGCGCAGATCGGCCAGTCGGCAAGACGATCGGCTGTGAGTCGATCCAGCTCCATGCGGGGTCGGGATGACGATGGAGTACCGCATCGGGCACTATTCAATCGCGTCACCATGATCGACTCACGTTCGGCGATGCCGACCATCACCTGCGTCGACTCACCGCCCTCGGCGGCCTCATCCGTGAGGGACATGAGTGACGACGCCCCTTAGGTTGCTGACTGGGTCATAGACAGATTGAGGTTCCGTTCGCCGAGATGTGGCAAGCCACGCTGAGGCGCCAATATCGGTGAAGCAATAGCCTCCGTCATGACCAACATGGAAGTAGGTTTCTAGTCGCGAGTGGCGAACCATGCTATTACTGATGCTCGGTAAAAGAAAGGTCGTACGGTTGCCAGCTCGTCGGCTGGCCGGCAACATCATCAGTTGTAAGCCGCAGTCCACATCGAGCCCACTGCCGCTCATAGCGCTGCCGTCGTTGGGGAGCTGATATCACGCCAACGCCGCTTATCCCGGTAGTCGATGCAATAGTCCCTTATCAGAATAGGTAGTGTCTTGATCCTTGTTAGCTGTGTAGCTTGTGCAGAAGCTCATAAACGATAGGACTGTGTAGAACCTCATAAACGACAGGATAAGAGCAATGGCAGCCATAGTCGGTCCTTTGCGCGAGACACCCAAACAGTTGCGCCTTGACACAAGTTCCGGCGCGCGTGATTCGCGGTCGTGCCGTCCTTAAGCGTGCCAGTAAGGCAGGCGCGAGGCCGGTGCTGGTTCTGCTGTCGCAGCGGGCTCTCAAGAGTTGCGCCTGCGTGCTGACTCGTCCTTCCCCTGAACTCCCAAGGAGTCCTACGATGGCCCGTGCAAACTCCTCACGAAGCCAACTACACGACCGCGTAGCAAATGCTTTGCGCAGGATCGAAGCGCTGGAATCCGCATTTGAAAGCACCACAGTTGGGCAATTGGTTTCAATGCGTGCGCGAACGCACGCATCAACGGTGGTTCTCGACGTCTTCGAGCGTGGCGAACGCGCGACCTACTCCGAGATGGACTGCAGCTCCAACAAATACGCGCATGCGTTGCGCGCATTCGGAGTGCGCAAGGGCGATCGAGTTGGCGTGGTACTCCCCAATCGACTCGAGTTTCCGATCTTGTGGTTCGCGCTTGCAAAGCTCGGTGCGGTGATGGTCCCGGTCAACATGCTCTATACGCCGCGGGAGATCGAATACGTTATGAGTGACACGCGGGCGAAATTCGCGATCGTCGATGAGTCGGCATGGGCAGTGTTCTCCGCGATGGATCCGTGGCCTCAGGACCTCGCCAAGGAGCGAGTGATTCTTGTCGGACAACCCTCCACCTGGGGCGCTACTACTCTCGACCAATTGGTCGAGGGCGTGGAGCACCTGCCGGTGGACGAGGATGTTCGACCCGATGACCTACTGATCATCGCTTACACATCGGGTACGACTGGCTTTCCGAAGGGTTGCATGTTGACGCATGACTATCTGAGCGTTACCTCGTACACGGCGGCTAACTGCGACTTTCAGCCATACAGCAGGTATCTTTCTGCATCGCCTTTCTTCTATGGCAATGCGCGAGGGCATCTTCTGAAGGCTTATCGACAAGGCGGCACGCTGTACTTAGCTCAGCAACCCAACGCCTCACAATTCATCAGCTGGATCGAGAAGTACGGCATCGAGTCGTGTCTTTTTCCCGAGTCGATAGCTCGCCGTCCAGCGGTGGCTGTCCGGTCGTTCACGAGCCTCAAGCAGGTCGGACAACCCTACAGCTGGAGTCCTGAGACGGTACGGAAATTCCGGAAGCAATGTGGAGTGCGTAGCATGGGCGGGTTCGGCATGACCGAAATCGGGTACGGTATTATGATGCCCGACATCGAAGAGATGGACGACTCCGGTTCGGTCGGGATTCGCTCGCCTTTTCGAGTGCTACGATTGATAAACGAGGATGGTGGCCCCACGCCGCCCGGCGAAGTCGGCGAGCTGTGGGTGAAGGGACGTGCGATCTTCAAAGGGTACTGGAATAGACCGGAAGCGAATGCTGCCGCCTTCGAAGGCGAATGGTTCAAGACGGGTGATCTTTTGCGTCGGGACGAACTGGGCTTTTACTGGTTCATGGGGCGCAAGAAGGACATGATTCGGCGCGCGCCTGACGAGAACATCTCCGCGCACGAGGTGGAGGCCATCATACGCGATATCCCTGAGATCGCCGATGTGGCCGCAGTGCCCGTTCCCGATGACGAGTGTGGCGAGGAGGTCAAGATCTACGTGGAGCTGAAGGAAGGTCTCACTCCAGCCGATTTGCCGGTGGAGCGAGTTCTCGAGCATGCTCGTACTCGCCTCGCTGCATTCAAGGTGCCCCGATACATCGCTTTCACTACGGCACTTCCGAGAACCACCTCAAGCAATAAAGTTACTAAACGTGAGTTAGTCAACGTCAGCGATCCGGTTTCCGGCTCCTATGACAGTAAGGAGAAGCGCTGGCGCTGAGGCTGCCCCTCAGCTCGGAACGCGATGAACAGGTCCAGCATGACCACCGCCGTCGAGTCCCCGCGATCCATTCGACATCAGCGGTTGGGAAGTGAGGTGGCTCGCCATATACCCGCGTGCGGGGGGCTCGGCAGACGCTGGCCGACCAGGTCGGCCACGGAACCTTCGCCGTCATGCCGCTCTTCCAGCTGATCGAGCGTCATGTACTCGCAGCCGAGCGCCTTATGGCGACGACACCACCATCCGCATCTTGGAAGGGCAAGTGCACGACCGGCCGGATCTGGACCTATGTGCGGGATGACCGGCCCTATGGTGGGCCAGCGCCGCCGGCGGCGGTCTATTGCGCCTCGAGCGACCGACGGAGCGAGCATCCCCAGAAGCATCTGGCTGCCTTCGCCGGCATCCTGCAAGCCGATTGCTATAGCGGCTTCGAGCCGTTGTTCGACCCGCAAAGAAAGCGATGCCGATCACGCCGGCATTCTGCTTCGCCCATGCGCGGCGGGGCTTCTTCGACCTGGCCGACATCGAGAAGAATGCCAGGGAAGGTCGCAAGGGCAAGCCGGTCTCCCCGATCGCACTGGAGGCTGTCAGACGCCTCGATGTGTTGTTCGAGATCGAGCGCGCCATTAACGGCCGCAGCGCCGACGAGCGGCGTGCCGTGCGCCAGGAGAGAAGTAAGCCGCTGCTCGATGACATGCACGACTGGCTGCTGCGCGAGCGAGAAACCCTCTCGCGCTCCTCCGAGGTCCTGAAACCCATGAATTACATGCTCAGGCCCTGGGCCGACTTTGCCCGCTTCCTCGACGATGGCAGGATCTGCCTCAGCAACAACGCCGCCGTAAGAGCGTTGCGCGCCTTGGGAAGGCGCAACTGGACCTTCGCCGGCAGCCTACGCGGCGCCGACCGCGCTGCCATCATGCTGACGATGATCACGACCTGTCGTCTTAACGATGTCGACCCCTGAGCCTGCCTCGCCGACGTCCTCGCCCGGATCGCCGATCTTCCCGCTTCGCGTTTGCACGAACTGCTTCCCTGGGAATGGAAGCTTCTGTGCCAAGCCGGCAAGCCCGACGATCAGCAAGCCGCCTGACCTTCACCCAACGCTATCATACAGCTCGCCACGCCCGCGCGTACGCGGCAACCAGGGGGCCTTCGTCGTATGCGTACGTCCAAACGTACAATTCTCAACCATCAGGTCCCACCGCAAGGCGTCTCTCCTCGGAGGCTTGCGGCTGGATCGCATGCAAGAATGTAATTTGGCTGGGTCATGAGCCGTGGGAGCGCGGCGGACTGATCTGCCGATACATGTTCGTTCGGATGATCGCCACGTGATACCGTTCGCGTCTGAAAAACGGTTTCCGCTGATGCGATTGCCAGTGCCAATCATTCCTGGGACTGCCCGAGTTGCTGTAGGAACTGGCGGGGTCGCGAACGGCGATGTGAGGGTCCGGCTGCTCGGCAGTATGAGAAGGCGAGCGACTTCCTGCCAGGCTGCGAGCGAGGAACAGCGGCGCTTCGAGAGGCATTTTGGAGGATGAGTGGCAACTATCTTGCCGGAAACATCCTTAAGGAGATATAGTCTGCCGCTAGGTAGGCTCACCTTTCGCGCGCTGCAGGACATCATTCCGTTTGGCGTATTGGCGGCGGTGCAGATTATCTGGTGGTCCCGGACGGACGTCCGCCGGCCGCGCATCACCGCCCAGGCTGCCGTGGTAAACTGCCTCCTGCGACCGTGATTGCCAACGAAGTGATCGGCTTTATGGTCAAATCGGTCCTCAGCCAAATGAGCACGCTACTCGCCCTTCATTAAGACGTGGTGAGACGCTAGGCTACGCCGAATGAAACTAGGACGACGATCGCTGCGTCAGTAGGCCTACCGAAAACTGGCTAGAATCATTCCGCACTGTTCAACAGTCAGCACAAACAGCAAAATAGCGGCGTCGAGCCGCAAGCCGATTGTCCGTGCTTGCATCGCCACCTACCGGCATGTCGGCTCGACGAGCTTCTTCACTGGAAATTGTACGCTGACATCAGCGAGCTCCGCCCGAGCGGCCATGCACATCACCATCATGTCACCACCGTTCACCGAGGCGCGAACGCTATCGTAAAGACGACGATTGGCTGTGCGACATCTCGATGAAATGTTGATCGAGGATGGGTTTATCCGGGTCTATCACTTCGAGCACATGAGCCACGAAGTCGATATCGTCGGGAACTCGGCTCTTCGAGGAGATCAGGGAAGGCGGAGTGTCACGAGCCCGATATCGGTCGGATGCCCGCATAGTCGGATGAAAGGTACGAGCCATTGCGACGGCCGGCAAGGCGTCTAGCTTAGGACTGAAAGAGAAGGCGGGTAGTCAAGAGTAGTCGCTCGTCTTCCCGCACCGAACCGACCCGGACCACGCTGTGTGGACCAGTTATCGCGTCCATAGGAATGATTCTGTGAGAGTGGCGACTGCAGGGTAGTGCCGGCTAGTCTTTCGAAACGGGTTGCGACGCTGCGGAATTGTTCGAGCTTTATTGGCATGACAGCGAGTGCGCCTTGGGCGAGCAATGGTTTGGCGCAGCTGGTTGGTGCCATGGGCGGCGTCGGCGATCGCGGCAGGCAATCCCTCGACAATTTGGCGCCCCGCCGTGCATCGCCCTTTTGGTCTACGGTGAGTGCAAAGGGCACCGGGAAGTCCAAGCCGCGAACGGCCATATGTATCTTGGTGCTCAAGCCACCGCGCGAGCGCCCAAGCTTGATCTTCAGACTCCCTTTTTTCGCCCCGGGGGCGTGCTGATGCGCGCGGGCGATTGCGGAAACGATGGTCAGATATTCGAAGTCCGTATCGTCGGACATCGCCTCGAAGATCTGCCACCAGACAGCCTTGATGCTCCATCGACCGAAGCGCCGGAACACGCTGTTCCAGTCCCAAACGCCTCCGGAAGATCACGTCAAGGAGAGCAAGTACGAACGATCCAAAGCACCCCGTCCACGAACATCCGTTGCCGCGCCCGGTCGAACCTTCGGGGCAGGCCGGGCCTATAATGGTGGCGCCATGCGCTTTCAGGCCGCCGCGCTCAGCAGCAAACGATCCGTCACACCTAAGGCCACCTCCCAAAAGAAGTCTTAGATCTGATTGGCCTCAAAAAGGGAATCGCTAGAATCCACAACACCTAACCCCTACCCCTCCTGACACGCAGCTAAAACTCGTCAGCCGCGCGGTTTAGAATCGACAAGCCTGCAATCGCTAGTCGTAAGAGTGTCATCGATGCCAAGGATCAGGAAGATGCTTGCTGGCAGAATTGGTGGGTTGTGCATGTTCATTTCAATTGAGAATGATGCCTTGAGAATATGCTAGCATCGAAGGCAGAAAATGATCCTGATCGAAAGGCGAGGTAGGCGTTGTGCCCTCGCACCGAGGTCCTTGTTGTTGGTCCTGCTGTTCATATTGGCCGGGTATTCGTTCCCAACGCTTGCAGAACCGGAGAGACCTGTTGTCACCTCGGTGCCTGGACGGCCGGCATACAGTTTGATGGCGTCGGCCTCACATCACGGAAGAACGCTGTAAGGTAGCGTTGCTTTCGATGCCCTATTTACGCCAAATCGGACTATACCTCCTGCCGCAAATCCGAAGCATCTTACGAGCCTTGCAGATGTCGCCCGTCGCGATATCAACGTCGCGGTGCCGCCGGGTGAGTCCGCCTACACTAGTTAGGGGAGGTAAAACCCAGCCCAATGATGATCGTTCCTGTCCATTCGGCGGGCGTTGCGACGGTCATCGGTCGGGCGGAAGCGTTAATCGTTGGTCAATTCAGCATCCGTGATCCGGAGCAGAAAGGCGGCGAGATAGTGGTTCACAAACAATTACCGGTATTTGGGTCTTACCTCGAAAGGAAGGACGGCGCCTTTCGCGATTCATTCGGATCAGCTCAACCTCGGCGAACGCTGCAGAAGCTCTAGAGAAGTACAGGATTAGGAACGGAGTTAATATGGTCCAACTGCCCGCGAAACTCACCAAGGCTGGTGATGTGTTGACCGTTCTTTGCGGCGCCGCTTTTAGCGCGCGTGAGTGGGTTCTGCCCCTGAACCGTACGTTGCGAGCCGCGCGCCTCTCGGTCCACGCCGTTCTTGGAACGGATGCCAGTGCAGGAATCGTCGCATGACATGGGACTGGGGCTTTGTCCTGAAGATTCTGCCGAGCCTCTTGGAAGGAGTTTGGTACACCGTGGTGGTGACGCTCGCGAGCTCGGCGATTGCACTCACAGTTGGATTGCTCATTGCTATCCTGGAGAGTGCGAGTAACAGGCTTACTCGGAGCTTGGTGCGCTTTTGGCTCGAGCTTTTCCGGGGTGTGCCAAGCCTTGTGATGCTGTATTTTGTCTTCTATGCCCTGCCGCAGGTGGGAATTACCCTTCCGGCAATACCTATTGGAATTGGCGTATTAGGCATTGTCTACGCCGCGTATTGCTCAGAGGCGTACCGAGGCGGTCTGATTACGATCCCGCCTGAACTGCGCGATGCGTGTGTGGCGCTCCATTTAAGCCCCTATACTACATGGCAACGTGTGCTTGTTCCTTTGATGATCAAGCGTTCCATCCCCGCCCTTCTCAACTATGTACTCGGCATGTTTCGGGAAACGGCAGTGCTTTTTGCGATTGGGGTACCGGTACTAATGGGCCAAGCCAACGTGCTCGGCTACGAGAGCTTCCGCTACCTTGAGCCCTTCACCCTAGCAGGTCTCATCTATTTTGGCATGAATCTGCCGTTGCTTTATCTCCTTTCACGATTCAAGGACGTACATGTCGAGCAATATGGAATCTAATAGTGCAGAACACTTCGCGCTGATAACCGCTGGAGCGTCGGACGGAGTAGCGGCAGATGAATCCGCATCCCAATCGCAGCAGGCGATGTGGGCTATCGAATTCGAAAAAGTCTCTAAATCCTTCGGAGCTCACCGCGCGCTGGTCGATCTCGACCTGAAAGTGCGGTCCGGCGAGAAGGTTGGCCTGATTGGCCCGAGCGGTTCAGGAAAGACGACGGTATTACGTCTGGCGATGGCTCTCGATAAGCCTACCAGTGGCGACATAAGGATTTTCGGTGAGAGCATCCTCCTCGATGCGGCTGGTAGACCGATCTCGAGCGCGCAGGAGGAGCGTATCCGCCGCCGGTGCGGCATGGTGTTCCAGCAATTCAATTTGTTTCCGCATCTGACCGTGCTGCAGAACTTGGTCTTGGCGCCAATGACCGTGTTGAAGAACTCCAGAGAACATGCTGAGAAGAGCGCCCTTGATTACCTCCGGATGGTGGGCTTAGACAGCAAAGTGCACGCGTATCCTGCCCAGCTTTCTGGGGGCCAGCAACAACGCATCGCGATCGCGCGAGCGCTGATTCTGAATCCCGAGATACTCCTCCTTGACGAGATCACCTCAGCGCTGGACCCTGAACTTGCCAGGGAAGTTCTCGATGTGGTCCGCAACATAGCGCACGAGAGCAAGGTGACTCTGCTGATTGTTACGCACGAGATGCGGTTCGCACGTGAGGTCTCCGACTGCATTGCTGTCTTCGATTCGGGCTGCATTATCGAACATGGTTCCCCGGACAAGATCTTCCGCAATCCCGAATCCGCGCGCACGCGGTCATTTCTACGGTCTGCGTTGAACCCCTGAGGCTGGCTACGTGCCTGGATAACTAAACTGTCCATCTGATAGGGTCTGATATGGGCCTTGGTTGTAGTTCGTGCGATAGTGCGCAAAGCCAGCTTGCACGTCCTTGGGGGCTTGCGGCAGTCCTAAGAATCACCTCGGACCCCTGACTGCGCAATGAGTCAATTTGCCTGACTTTTTAGAAAGGCATGCAGCTTGCGCTCTTAGTGTGCGGCAGATCGACTCTTAGCTCGAGTGGCAGGTTGCGCTCAAGCGTGCAAACGCGGAGGCATCTGAATGCCTCAAAATCGTAGGGGGCGTTCAATGCCATTGCGCTGGTCGGCACCGGTACATCGTGACCGATGCCGGGCTGCCGCGCGATCAATTCATATCAACTCATCGGTTCTATCGGGCCGGATTTCCTCTCGACACAAGCCGACCGCGACTGAGCGGTGGCCAGCATGCAGATCGCGCGTAAGATCATGCAACACTCCGCCATCAATCCGGTCTGTGGGTAATCAACACCTCAATCATGCCGAGTGTGCCATCAGCCAACACCTATGCGGCCACGATCATGGTTGCCGCGAAGAGAGCTGATGTGATCAAGGGAGATGCTCGGGACGATGTGAAGGTGGCGGCCCGTGAGGGTTGCGTGCGGCGTACGTAAGATCCCGCAGCATTCCGCCGAACTTCGCTTTCCACTTAAATCAAATCATTGCGGCATAGATCGACGATCGAAATATCTGCCTAGTGATTCTCCGGAAACTCCGAGTACTGGTTGTCGGAAAAGCGGCTGCGCTTCTCGTCGTCTAAGCCACAATGTTACCCTCGAGCGTGCGGCCACGGCCATTGTTTGCAAGGTCTGTCATGTGTCTTGCGTTACCGTTTACGGCCTCTTTCACTTCAAGCGAAGCGCCTTGAGCTGAGCTGGCTCGAATAGTTGGACGAAATGCCAGTAACTATGTTGGCAGTGACCCGCGCTGTAACGGCAGCTAACGTCAGTCCTAGGTGTCCGTGACCACAGGACACGAAAATAGAGCGATGTCCCGGGACCCGCTCGACGATCGGCAAGGAGTCAGGTGTAGTCGGACGCTCTCCACTCCAAACCTCGAACCCGGGCCGGGGTCTGAGCATGGGAAACAGTCTGCGCAGACGTTGTAGCCCCGAAGATAGCAGTCCTGGCCGCGCTCGCAAACCTGGCGAGCCGAAGTGACTGATGCCAACAATTCGGGCTCCGAGTTGACTGGGCGCAAGTATCACGCCCAAGTTTTGTAGTGCAATTGGCCGAAAGATAAATTCAGGCTCGATGTCCAGCTCCAAATGGTACCCTCTTTCGGCAGCGAGCGGAATGCGATGACCGCACCCAGCCAGAAGTTGGTTTGTGTGCGCTCCGGCCGCGAGGACCACGGCCGCCGGCGAGTAGTGCGCGCGAGCACCTCTGACGTTCACCTTTCCTTTTCCCCCGCTTTCCAGGCCTTCGACTCGATCGCACCGGATGCGACCGCCGCGTTGCGTGAACACGTCCGCGAGACTGGTAACGAATGCTGCTGGATCTTGGACGTGAACCGCGCCGTCGAAAAAAGTAGCACCGACCGCTACGTTGCTGACGGCAGGCTCCAGCTCGACAAGATCTGGGCCAGCAACTATTCGGACGTCCACGCCTAGGGACGCACGAATTGAGTTGAGACGCGCTGCTACGTAAAGTTCGGAAGGAGCATGATGCACGATGAGGTAGCCGCATCTATTGATGGGCGGTAGATCAGCGCCAAGTAGCTGTTCGTACGACTTCAGCGCGTCCCTGCAGAGTTCATGAAGTAGGCCCGTGTCGCGCCGAACAATGTCCGGTCGAGTTGCCTTGGCATATTGGATAGCCCATGGCAGGAGGCGCGGAGCTGAGGCCCAATCGAGGGCGGCAGGTGAACTCGGCTTTAAAAACATTGCTGGAAGGTCGGCCATGCGATAATGAGCGCTGAAGGGAAATGCGCTTGATGCGATCACGCCTGCGTTGCCAAAGCTACATCCCTGTCCGACAGATTGTGCGCCGTCCAGCAGCATGACCTTCAGCCCGTGCTGTTGGAGCGCCAAGGCCGTCGTCACCCCGATTATACCTGCGCCCACTACAATGGCGTCGATTTTCCCCTGCTCTAAGACTGAAAAAACCGCCGGCATTCCGCCAATCTCCTAGAAGCGTTCTTCTTCTTCGTCTACTTTGCGCGTCTCATGGGCGCCGCTAACTTCTTGAGGTTAGTTCACGAGGCGAGCAAAGCCGCTTGGCCTGCCGACCAGCTAGCCGAGACCTTGGTTATGACCGTTTCAAATACAGGTTTTATGGGACAGCTATTCTGCGCAGGGTTGTTATGATTTCATCTCCAGCCGAGCTGGTGTATCGTGTCCCACGACCGGAATGGCTCATTGACCAAGAACGCTTCTCTCAGATTGCGCGATTTGTGGATAATACTAAGTGACTTGAACTTAGCTTGCGTGATGCGTGTCTCCCTTCTTAGCTGAGAAAACCCAGCAACGAACCTACCAGCGCTGATAGTATTGTGTGGTCCAGATCCGTCTGCATCCTGTCATGTAGGTGTGCATCGTCGATTTCGAAGATCGTTGGCCTTTCAGTCTTTCGGTGCATGGTTTCCGAGCTGTCGCAATCGGGACAGCCTCGCTCCACAAAGCGGAGAAGCGCCAAGCATTGGCGCCGCCGTGCGGAAGAACTTTGTCAAGGCGATGTCCGCGCAGCTGTATGTGTCTGACCAACTGTGTACTAACAGACTAAAAAGCCAGGGTAGGTGGCGCCTAATGCAAGGACAATTCTTAGCCCGAGGGAAGGTGAAGCGCAGATGGGAATGACGAGACGGGAATTTCTGCGGGAATCGTCGCCATTGTGTATGTAGAAGTGGCCGACGAGCCTGCCCGCAGTGCCGATCATAGCCCATCCGCGACCGCAGGCGGGGTCGTTCCCATCGTGCCCTTCCCATGAGAACTCCGCGCAAGCCGAACCGTCTCGCGCGCCGTAGCGGACATCGAGGAAGCTCTTCAGCGCACCGAAGGCAATTTCACCGTCGGACTTGCCCTTGAAGGTGAGATGCGCCTGTTCGACGAGATCGAGGAAGTCGCTGTCGCAGTTGTCCATTTCGACGATGCGCCAGCGGCCAGCAAAGGCCTTGGCGAAGCCGGGCACCTTGGCCATCAGCCGGCCTCCGCGATCAGCTTGGGCAGCCGCACCAGATCGTAGGCGGCGGCAGCGAAGGTAAAGGCCCATCCGACGCGTTCACGGCCACCGAATCGGGTTTTCTCTTGCCCGGCGACCGTCTTGATCCAGCCGAATGCCTCCTCGATGCGCTTGCGGATGCGCTGACTGATGGCATAGCCGCCGTGCCGTGCCGTGCCGGGCCGTTCGCCCGTCGATCGCAGAGCTGCGGCCGCTGGTGTTTTGCGCAACATGCGGTGTCACGCTCATCGAGCGCAGCTCGTTGACGAAGTCTTCTGCGTCGTAGGCTTTGTCGGCGCCAAGCGTGATCGCTGTTGGCCGGTCGGCACGCGGTTCGATCATGTGCAGCGCGGCCACCCGTTCGGCATGCCCGTCGGGCCGCGTCAAGCAGGCGCCGACCAGCAGGCCGTGGCGGTTCTCCATCAGCCCATGCCCGATGAAGCACAGCTTCGTCTCCTTGCCCTTTCCCTTGCGGTAGAGACTGGCATCCGGATCGGTGGTCGAAGCATGGGTGTCGTTTGAGCGTTTCTGGCCATGGAAGTGCGCTTCGGCATTGCGCCCGCCGCCTTGCGCCGGCGGCTCGCCAGAGCCATCCTTCGGCTTCACGCTCTTCATCGAGGCCCAGGCCTCGATCAGCGTGCCATCGACCGAGAAGTGATCGCTCGACAGCAACTTCTTCACCTTGGGCTGCGCCAGCACCGCCGCCAGGAACTTGGCAGCGATGTCGCCTTCCAGCAACCGGTCGCGGTTCTTCGAGAACACCGAATGATCCCAGGCTGCGTCGTCAACGCCAATTCCGACGAACCAGCGGAACAGCAGGTCGTATTCCAGCCGCTCCATCAAAAGCCGCTCCGAGCGGATCGAATTAAAACGCCTGCAACAGCATCGCCCGCAGCAGCTTCTCCGGCGGGATCGACGGCCCCGGCGAATAGAGCGCGGCAAACTCGCGCTCCAGCGTCGACAGCGCCTCGTTCACGATCGTCCGGATCGCTCGCAGCGGATGGTCACGCCGCACCCGCGCCTCCCGATCGACGTAGCTGAACAGCTCGCCCGTTCGATTGTCGCCGCCGCGCACGCATCATCTCCAATCTCGTCGGAGCCAATGAATCACCGTCGCTGGTCGGCGGCGAGCACCTTTTTCAACGGCCTGCTCTCATGTTTGCTGTCAAGGGACTCGATCAAGCGGAGCCGCTTCCGGCTGAGCGCCCGGACGCTGGACTTCGAAGGTGCCCACGGTAGGAGGCAGAGCCAAAGACGACGGTTGATCAAGCTCTCATGCGCGGGTTGGGTACCGCATGACCGTGGTTTCGTCTTGGGGCTGCCTCGGTCTAGGGGGCGAGCGTCGGCGATGCCGGCTCATAACAGGCCACGAGGATTCCCCACCGCGCCCTGCCTCCTGCCCTGGGCACCGATATGGTCGAGCAGCGCTCTTCAGGCGGCCGGCCCGAGTTGTACTTGGCGAGTGATCGCCCACAGGAAGCCGACCATCTCGCGTGCAATGGCGGTGGTGACGATCACCTTAGGTTTGCCGCTCGCCGACAAGCGGCGATAGCGGGCGCACAGCCTGACCTGGGCCTTCCAGGCGATATCGCGGATAGCTTGTGGCAGACGCTCGTTACGGTCATGGAGCTTGCGACTGACGCGGGCTTGCATGCGATAGGTCCATGCCCCCTCGATCAGAGCCCGCCTGGCCAGAGCGTTGCCAGCCTTGGTGATGCCGCCGCGTCGGATGGTGGCGCCGCTCGAATGCTCCGACGGCACGAGACCGAGAAAGGCCATCAACTGGCGGGGATTGTCGAAGCGGGAGAAGTCGCCGACCTCAGCAACCACCGTCACGGCAACGATGAAGGCGACGCCGCGCATGGCCTGCACGGCCTCAACGAATGGCGTCATCGACCATTGTGGCGCCAGCTCTTCGATCCGCTTGGTCAAGCAATCCACACGGGCCTCAGCGTCGGTCATGGCATGAATGTAGTCCTGCAGAACGATTTGGCTTGCCGGGTGATCGAAGCGCACCGTGGTGAGCCAGCGACGATAAGCCAGGGTCCACCCCTTCTTCCCGGCATAGATGCGCCCATGCCGCAGCAGGAAGCCTTGGAGATGTTGCCGCGCCTTGCCGAGCACACGCATCGCTGTGGCGCGGGCTCTCACCAAGTCGCGCATGGCCTCATGCGCCGCATCCGGAACCCACACCGCTGTCAGCTCGCCGCTCCGGTGCAGCTTGGCCAGCATCGCCGCATCGCGCCGGTCGGTTTTTATCCGATCCCCGGCCTTCATTGGGATCAGCGAGGGGGCTACCACGATGCAATTGTGCCCCAGTCCCGTCAGTTGGCGATGCAGGCCATATCCGCAGGGTCCGGCTTCGTAGCAAAAACTTACCTGCCGGTCACCCTTGCCAAGCTTCTTCGCCAGCTTGTCGATCTGATCCGCGTGATTGGGGATGATCCCGAAGTTACGAACTTCCCCGCCGCGCATCCCTTCGGCCACCGCAACCGAAATCGTCGCCTTGTGCACATCCAGCCCCACGAAAATGCTATCGTTCATCAGGCCCGCTCCCCATGCTTGAGGCTCGGCGCCGGACCATCCGGCGCAACCCTCGATAGGAGCTTGCCGCGGGGCGGGCCGCCCGTCACCTCAGAGGGCGAACATAGGGTCTAGACCCCACCGCCGGGCGTGCACAAAGGGGACGTCGTCGCGCAGGCCGAATGCATCTACGGTCACGTCCTCCAGCTGGTGCGGGCCGCCGGAGGCGAGCCGCGTCACCTGGTCAAAACAATCGAGTACGTGACGCCAGCTTCGCTTGAGCGCTATCGCGAGGTCAGCAGCCTGCGCTCAAAGATGCTCCAGGAACCGCTTCCCGCCTCGACTGGCCTCATCAGCGAAGCCCTGTTACATCCTGGGACGCAAATTGATGTCGATGCCCTTGCCGTTCCGGAATGAGCCATGGCGCTGCTGACAGACGAACTTAAGGCTTGGATCGGTCGCGAAGTCCACTATCCGGCGCGCGAGGAGCTCAGCCGTGCCTTGATCCGCTACTTCGCACTTGCCCTGGGCGACGAGAACCCGCTCTACCTCGACGAAGCTTACGCGCAGGAGGGTGGCTATCCGTCTGTGATCGCGCCACGAAGGCTTGTCTGCGAGACCTGCCAATACTCCCACCGGAGACCAACGGCTACATCGGCTACGAGTGGAACCTGCCCATCACCGACTGCCGCATGATCCGCGCCGGCAACGACTATGAATTTGTGCGGCCGATCCTTCCCGAAGATCGCATCTCCGTCACCTGGACGCTGAAAGACATCGTGGAGCGCTTCTTCGGGTGGCGGCACGCAGCTGTTCGTCAGTTCGGTCGCCCGCTACAAAGATGCGGCGGGCAAAACGGTCGCTATCAACTGCGAGACCGTCGTCTACCAGCCGATGGAAAAAGCATGATCAGCGACCAAGAGCATCGCGATTGTCCAGGAGGGGAGGTGCTGCCAGTCCTGGAGAAGACTTTCGCGAGCGTCGACCTCATGGCCTATGGCGCCGCCACCTGGGACTGACACCGCGTCCACTACGATATGAGTTCTCCCGTGCTATGAAGTTACCGAATGTTGTCATTGACGGGCAGACTTTCGGCGCACTGTTTGCGCGTGCCGTCATGAATTGGGCCGGACCGCGAGCCTTCGTCGCGCGACTGTCGTTCAGGATGAAGTCGATGGCCTTCGCCGGCGATATGCTACGGGTGCAAGTTGAAGTGACGCAAATCCGCTGCTCTAGCGTCATCATAACGCAGCGCCTCACGAGCGGCTGTCGTCTCTTGTCCGAAGCGGAGACGGAGGTGCGGCTACCCCCTAGAGTCAGTTGCCTTGGTCTGGACGAGAGCAGCAGCCCCGGTGTTACTACCGCTGCTTCAGCTTCGGGCGCTCCCTCCACTACGCAATTCCGAAGCTGTTAAAGCACCATGGCACGAAACTAATGATAACGGGATGTGGGAGCTCATAAGGCTTTTGCTTGCTAGGCTCTTTACTGCCGGGACCATCTCGGGAGCAACCCCGCCATCTACAATGTCAATGGCGGAACATGACAGGAGCGCGATTGGCGGGCCATGCCCTCATCAAAGGCAAGCGCCGCGGTGCGAAGTGCGTCATGGTAGCAATGTGCGTCGGAGGAAGCATGGTAGCGGCCGGCGTGTTCGAGCTCGCCTGAGGCGCAAGATATGCAAAGATCTGGTTAGTTGGTTCGAAGGGCAGGACCTCCAGCGACACTGTGAAAGGAGATAGTAGCGGGAGCATCGATCGCGACCATATCATCAGCAGGAATGCGATCCTGCTTCTTCCACGCTAAGACCATGTCTGCAATATTACCAGTTCCCTCGGCTGAGTGCCTACGCCGAAAATTGCCATGGACTCTCGCCTCCGGTGCGTCGTTCCGGCAGCTCCGCAGGGCGCATAGTGTCTAACCTGTCGGATCATCGCACTTTCGTTGACCAGAAGGGAGACAGATGTTGCAAAGCACCATGATGGATGTGCCGCTCTCGCTCAACCACCTGCTGGAGCGCGCAGGAAAAATCTTCGCCGGAAACGAGATCGTCTCGCGCATGCCCGACAAGAGCCTTCGCCGCCACACTTATGGCCAGTTCTATCGACGCACGCGCTCGCTCGCGTCGGCGCTGCGGTGGCTTGGTCTAGACAAAGGTGACCGCGTCGCGACTCTGTGCTGGAATCACCATGCTCATCTGGAGTGCTACTTCGCCATCCCCGCGGCGGGCGGGGTGATGCACACGCTCAACCTGCGCCTGGCGCCCGCCGAGATCGGCTGGATCGCGGGCAACGCCAACGATCGCTTCCTGATCGTCGATGACGTCCTGCTGTCTTTGTATCATCAATTCGCGCACATGCACCACTTCGAACACGTGATCGTGTTTCCATTCTCCGGCGCGGCGGTCTCGACCCAATTGCAAGACTACGAGGTCCTGCTGCAACGCGCGAATCCTGACAGTTTCGAATACGCCGCGCACGATGAAGCCGATCCAGTCGCGATGTGCTACACGTCTGGCACGACAGGGCGCCCGAAAGGCGTCGTGTATTCCCACCGTTCGACAATCCTGCACACGCTTGTGGCGAGCCTCGGCGACTTCTGGGCTATGTGTAGCACGGACGTCGTGTTGCCAATCACGCCGATGTTCCACGTAAACGCCTGGGGAATTCCCTACGGCGCAGTGAACCTGGGTGCGAAGCTCGTGTTCCCTGGGCCGCATTTGCATGCCGATGACCTTCTCGATCTGATGCAGATCGAACCGCCCACGTTGGCCGTCGGTGTGCCGACGATCTGGATGACGTTAATGCAGACACTCGATGCGGCGCAATCCGAAGCCTCACCTGACCGTGGCCGATGGAAGTTGCCGAAGGCAATGCACGCCATGACAGGCGGCGCTGCGGTGCCCGAGTCTCTGATCCGCGCTTACGACGAGCGCGGCGTGTGGCTGGATCAAGGATGGGGCATGACCGAGACTTCACCGGTTTGCACCAGATCGTATGTTCGGGCCGAATTGCGCGCCGCCGGTGCCGACGAGAAGTACCGGCGCGCTGCCATGGCCGGCGTACCCGTGCCGCTTGTGGATCTGCGACTTTGGGGAGAGGAAGGCGAGCAGCCGTGGGACGGGAAGAGCGTCGGTGAGATCCAGGTACGGGGACCCTTCATCACGGGATCCTACCATGAGCTACCCGTAACCGACGACAAGTTCACCGGGGACGGCTGGCTCCGCACGGGAGACGTTGCCTCGGTCGACCCGCTCGGCTTCGTGCGTATCACCGACCGGACCAAAGACCTCATCAAATCCGGAGGCGAGTGGATCAGTTCGGCGGACCTCGAGACTGTGCTAATGGAGCATCCTGCAGTGGCCGAAGCTGCGGTGATCGCCATCCCCGACGAGAAATGGAACGAGAGGCCGCTCGCCTGTGTCGTGCTCAGGCGCGGCAAGCCGGTAGGCACAAAGGAGCTGGATCAACATCTGCTCGCGCGTAACTTCGCGAAGTGGCAATTGCCTGATCGCTACGAGTTTATCAACGCCGTACCGCGAACATCTACTGGCAAGTTTTGGAAGGTGAAACTACGCGAGCGTTTCCCGGGATGAGGCGGTATGCCGAGAGGTTTTCAAGGCTTCAATTCAAATTCACAGGTCAATCGCTTCCAGTTGATGACGAGAGTTTTTCATTGCCAGGAACCTAGAGCCACCACACAGTTAGGCAAGTTCCTTGACAGGACGATACGCAATCCGAGGTGACTGTGGATGCGTACCGCAAGGCGTCAGGTAATAAATGCCAAAGTGACCGGTAAGCTCTCTGGTCCCCTCTCATCCTGATGATGGCACGACGGGCGTCTTTGAGGGCTGGCGCCCGCGGCATCACTCGCACTTGGTCCCCCATCTCTCGTCGAGCGTGGACCTCCCTGTAGTCGGGGGCTCGGCCCGATAGGCTGCGCACATATCGACGGATTCTCCAGAACTTGGGAGCGCCCGCACGACCGCGGGATCCAGCAATTCAGCTTGGGTGCCTGCGCGGCGACCCGAATGAGCTCTTGCCCAAGCACGAGCCCGACCCGCCTGCCGGCGAGATTCTCGGGGGCGCCGCGCGACCTGATTGGTTTTTTAGCATTTCTGTACACCGATGATAAGCGCTCTAAACTGACCGTCGCTGACATGCGGCGGAAGACGACGCTGGCGCTGGCTATGAGGGCCCGGATCGTGCTGGCCTGCCCGGAAGGAAGTCAAAACAAGGAAATGGTGGCCAAGCTGGGGCTGCCAGTCGATGGTAGACAAATAGCCTAGGCATTTTGGAGCGGCCTATGGATGGGCTGCATGAGCCGCCCTTCGCGGTACGACGCAGCATTAACCCTGCTAGAAGTCGTGATCTTCGCTTGAGAGCCTTTCAAAGGGAATACTCATTGGAGTTCCAAGGCATGGCGTAGCCGACGCACCCTCGCTTGACCTTTGGACTGCAGGTCCATCGTATCGAGACTTCCCAGCTCTGAGTTGGCTAAACGTGACAAGGTGCGCGAGATCGTATGACTTTACGTCTCGCCGCGGGAGCACGCAGTTGTTCTCTGGTTGGACGAGAACTCGCAATCCAAGCGGTGGACCGCAACCAGCCGATGCTGCCGATGCGCCATTGCACAGTGCCTGGCCCCACATCTCTGTTCGCTGCCCCGATAGTGCGCCTATCCTCCGGACCCCACGTTCAGCTGGTTGTGAATAATTACGCCACGCACAAGACGCCGTTGATCTATAGATGGCGGGTAGAACGGCAGCGTTTGTCTGCCGTTACAATGCCCCTGCAAAACAACACGCGGTGTTGCGAACTTCGGCCAGGACACTGGATGTTCGCTGGTGGAGTGGTCGAGGTGTTCGGCCCCAGCCGATTGGCCTTGGGCCGGCTTCGAGATCGTATGGCAGCTACTCGCCTCGTTCGTCGCGCGCGTCCGCCTACCGTAGCTGTCACCAATGTGCGAGACGTTCGCGCTGAATGCACAAGCTTGCCGTACTTTACGATCGGACTCAGTCCGAAATTCCGCGCATGCTGTTTTTGAGTGGAATCGGAATATTCAGAGGGGTCGGTTTCTGCTTCAACCTCCATGCCGGAGGACGGAGGCCAGCATGGATGACGGGAGCCCTATTCGGAACACATCCGGGAGCGGGCTTGGGCAGGAGCTCACGCGGACGAGATGGTTCCTTAGTTTGCGGAGGCGGTCCAGATCAGTCCCTTGTGTGTGACGAAGTGGAAAAATCTAAGGCGGGATAGGGAAAGCCTGGGGGATGTCCCGGGTTCTGTTGAATTTCTGAAGAGGTCGGCGTTGCCCACCTTGAGCCGGTAGGCTCGGGGTGCTGATTCCACAAAGGAGAGCAACGCCATGACGAGAGATATCACACCGGCTGGTTCGCCGGCGACCGGGGCTGTGGACGAAGCGCTTGCAGAAGTGCGGGCGAGCTTCGATCGGTTCTGCCTTGCGGCAGGGATCGAGGCGCTCGGCACGATGATGGAGGCGGATGTCACGGCGGCCTGCGGGCCGCGCCACGGTCGCGACGCGGCACGGCGGGCGCACCGTTGGGGCCGAACGCGGGGACGGATCGGCTTCCACGGCGGCAAGATCGAGGTCGAGCGCCCGCGGGTCCGGGGCGTGGACGGCCGCGAGGTCACGATCCCGAGCTGGGAAACGGCGGCGGCGGAGGATTGGCTCGGTCGCTGGGCGATGAACCTGATGCTGATCAATGTGTCGACGCGCCGGTTCGGCCGCGCTGTCCGGCTGCCCGAGGGTGACGTGCCGGCACCGCCCGGATCGGGGGTTTCGAAGTCGGCGGCCTCGCGGAGGTTCGTAGCGCTGTCGGCGGCGCGGCTGGCCGACTTCATGGCTGCCGATCTGTCCGCGCTCGACCTTCTGGTGGTCCAAATCGACGGGCTGCATCTCGGCGACGATCTCGTGCTGGTCGCCGCGATCGGGGTTGACGGCGAAGGCAACAAGCATCCGCTGGCTCTGGTGGAAGGGGCGACCGAGAATGCCGCGACGGTGCAGGCCCTGCTGGACAACCTGATCTCGCGCGGGCTCGACCCGACAGTGCCAAGACTGTTTATCGCCGACGGCGCGAAGGCGTTGTCGAAGGCGATCCGCCGCACCTTCGGTTCGGCCGCTGCGATCCAGCGCTGCCAGATCCACAAGGCGCGCAACATCATGGAACGCCTGCCGAAAGAGCATCATGCGGCCACCCGTCGGGTGCTGCGCCAGGCCTGGGAGCTCGATGACGCCGACAAGGCTGAAAAATTGATCCGCAATCTCGCGCGTCGACTCGACCAGCAATGGCCCGGCGTAGCGGCCAGCATCCTCGAAGGCCTCGACGAAATCCTGACTGTCGTCCGGTTGAAGTTGCCGAAGGAGCTTCGTCGATCGCTCGCCTGTACCAACATCGCCGAGAACATGATGGGCACCATTCGCCGCGTCACGCGCAACGTCAAACGCTGGCGAGATGCCGGTATGGCCTTGCGATGGGTTGCGGCCGGCATGATCGAGGCCAACAAGGGCTTCCGACGATTGAAGGCGCATAAGCAATTGTCGGTTCTGCGTGCGGCTCTTCAAGCTCGCCACAATCGCATGACGATCAACCCCGTTGCCCACGTCACGAGGGCCGCGTAACATTCAGTCCGGCGACGTCGGCCCGACCTAGTTCAACAGCGATCGGGACATCCCCAAAGCCTGTCCCGTGGCAAGATCGGCGACCAAATGAACCGGGTTCTCTTGGATGCCAACGCCGACTGCACAAACGCATTCGTCGGGGGCGTTGTTCGCAAGCTGACGCAGGAGCTGGCTGCACGCGGGATCAAGACAGACATGCGGGCGGTGTGGACTTTTGTTCACACCGAGGGGCGCAGATTCAACAAAATGCTTATACCAGCCGAGCAGGATAGCCCCGACGCTGCCCGCAAGGGATGCGTTGGAAAGCACATCAAGGCAGGATCGACGTCGCGCGGTTGGTTTTTTATCGTAGCAGATGAAGTGGGCCACACTGCCGACGCTCTCGTTCCGAACGCGCGGGTGCGATCGCTGCTGAAAGATTGTGAGACGGTGGGCGCCAATGGCACGCATGGTGGCATTCCAAGCAAGAGGCTACATGATCTATCAAGAGGCTCAGGTTCTTGGCGGTACAAGGGCGAACGCGCGGCGATTGTGGGCATTGTACCAAGCAAGACAGTCGGAAAGGGGATGGCGCAGATCCGCCGCATCGTAAGGCGGCTGGCCGACATCTTACGCCTGGCGATCCGCATGGCCTAGTTTGGCAAGGGCGAGGGACCGAACGAAGCTCTCGATCCCTCGGACCGGGTTTGTCCAGTCCGACAACTGGCCTGCTCGCGGCTCTCGCCGGTCTTAAATCTGCGATTCGTCATCAACAGATTCGTACATCAACCCGCCCAAGTGCCGAGTTCTTGCCCAGCCTCGCGGGACAAAACGGGCAACGGCAATTTCTACGCACAAGATACGGCGGAAAAAAGCTGGGAGCGGCCTCCCTGGTTTCAAGGGCGGGGCGGACGAGTCAGGACGTCGCTGTTGAGCTCAGCGAAGCGCAAAGCTGGCACGACCAGTGGTGCTGACCGCAAATGGTCATGATGATGACGGTCCCACGTTCATCGGGCATGCGGTGTCAGAACGGTGGCCGCGGCGGCGATGGCATCAACACCAGCCAGCAACGTAGTGGAACCGGAAGGAGCGCAGAAGCTGCTAGAATTGGTGGGTTGTGCACATTCGGTCCAATTGAGAATGATCTTCAAAAAAATCGTTCCCTAGCATTTGAATTGGAAATGATCTCAATTGAGGAAATGGGAGATAGATTCCATGCGCGCGATTCTACTGCTCTTGCCGTCGGTGCTGCTGTTCATGTTGACTGAGTCTTCATTCACCACGTTTGCACAGTCGGAGAGCCCTGTTGTTACCTCGATTCGCAAAGCAGGCCTCATTAAGGTAGCGGTGGCCTCGCTCCCCCCTTACATCGTCGTATCGCCGAGCGGGGACGTGATGGGTTCATCGATAGATCTGCAGAACATGGCGCTCAAAGCAATGGGGCTGCCAGGGCTTACGCCGATACTCGCCTCCTGGGATGCCATGGTCCCCGGGCTGCTGGCGCACCAGTTTGACTACCTTGGCGCTGGCCTCAACATCACGGACGAACGCTGTAAAGCGGCATTGCTTTCGAGGCCGTATTACGTGAGCCAGACCGGGCTTTACGTCCTGCCCGGAAATCCGAAGCATCTCTCAGGTCTGGCAGACGTCGCCCGTCGTCCCAACATGAAGGTTGCGGCACTAGCGGGCGAATCAGCCTACAACAATTATGCAAAGGAGCAGGGAGTTATGCCCAGCCAAATGCTGACGGTCCCAGACAATCAAGCTGGCGTCGCGGCAGTCATCGGCGGTCGGGTGGATGCCTTTATCATTGGTCAACTCAGCATTCCGGAGCCGGAGCAGAAGGGCGTCGAGGTAGTCCTCGACAAACAGTCACCAGTATTTGGGTCGGCTCTCGTGTTTCGAAAGGAAGACGACGCCTTCCGCAATTCATTTAATGATCAGCTCAATATACTCATCAAGAACGGAACGCTGCAGAGCCTTTACGAGAAGTACGGAATTACGAACGGTGATGCGATGGTTCAAATGCTCTCCAAATTCACCACGGCTGGTGACCTCGTGCCAAGCTGCAAATAGGGCAATGATCATGAGCGCCATTGTAGAGTACTGGCCTGCACTGGCGCGGGGCTTCTGGGTGACCACGTGGGTGTCAATCTGGATTTTCGTCGGTGCCGCACTCGGCGCTATGGTCCTCGGCACCCTGAGGGTTTCCAAGATCCCTACGATACGAATTGCTTCGATACTCCTAGTCGAACTCATTCGCGCCCCCTCCGCCCTGGTGCTCCTATTCTGGGTTTTCTATGCGCTGCCGCTCCTGCCAGGAATGCCACGCCTATCCCCTCTCGCGGCGGTGATCCTCGTGCTGGCGCTCGACGGAGCCGCGTACGGCGCCGAAATCGTCCGCGCAGGCATTGAAGGCGTGCCTCGCGGACAAAAGGATGCGTGTCATGCTCTCGGTCTGACCGAGCTGCAGAGTCTAATGAAAGTAATTCTGCCACTAGCTCTCTCGCAGATTGTGCCAGCTTTCGGCAGCCTGACGAGAAGCATGGTCAAATGGACCTCGATCGTGAGCTTCGTCGGTGTGCAAGATGTGGTGTACGTTGCGAACTATATCCGCGTCCAAACATACGATGCGATCACGGTGTTTGGTCTCCTTGTCGTCCTTTATTGGATCCTGAACATTCTTTGCGGCGCTGCTTTTAGCGCGCTTGAGCAGGTTCTGCCGCTGAACCGTGCCCTGCGAGCTCCGCGCGAATCGGCCCAGGCAGATCGCAAGGGGGGCGCTACTGCAGGAACTGCCCGATGAGGTGGGACTGGAGCTTTGTCCTGAGAATGTTGCCGAGCGTATGGGAACGATTGTGATACACCGTTGGTCACGCGAGCTCGGCGATTGCACTCATTGTCGGACTGCTGGTTGCTCTCGGTGAGAGCGTGAGTGCTGGGCTCGCGCCAAGCTTGTGCACTTTTGGCTCGAACTCTTTCAGGGGGTGCTGAAGGTTGTGAAGCATTATTTCGTGTTCTATGCCTACCGCAGGAGGATTACACTTCCGGCGATACCTGTTTGGATTGGTATGCTGGAGTAGTCTACGCCGCATATTGTTCAGGGGTGTACCGAGCAGCCTGATCACGATCCGCCCGAACTACGCGATGCATTTGTGGCGCTCCATTTGGGGCCATATACTACATGGCGGCGCGTGCTTGTTCCATTGATGATCAAGCACTCCTTGCTTGGCATGTTTCGGGAAACGGCTGCCATAGGGGCCTCATCTATTTGAACATAAATTTGCCGTTCCTTTATCTCCGTTCCCGAGTCAAGGACATACATGTCTAGCACTGTGGAGCTTGACTCTGCAGATCGCCCTAGCGTCAAACGGAATAGAAGCAGATGCATCCGGGTCCCAATCGCAGCAGTGGATGCGGGCAATCGATTTTGAGAAGATGTCCAAATCCATTTAGCGCTCACCGCGTGCTGGTTTGATCTCGACGTGCAGGTGCGCTCCGGCGAAAAGATCAGCCCTGATTGGCCCCGGAAGGAAAGACGACTGCGCTGCGTCTAGCGATGACCCTTGAAAAGCGGAGTAGGGGTTGACATCAGGAGTTTCGGCGAGGGCACGACCGCGAAACCATACTCGAAGGCGGGACAGGGGCGAATCCGCCGCCTGTCCGGATGGGTGTTTTAGCAGTTTAATTGTGTCCGTGTTTGACATTGTTAGAGACCCTGGCCCTAGCGGACAGTCATGAAGAAGTCCATAGAGCATGCTGATAACGCCCTCAACCTGCGGATGGTTCGCTTGGACAGTAAAATGGCGTCCGTATCCCGCAGAGGCTTTCCTGGAGGCCAGCAACAACGCATCGCGATCGCGCGGGAGCTGATTTTGGACCCTGACATTCTCCTGCTTGGCGAGATCACGTCTGCGCTGGACCCCGAACTTGCCAGGTGAGTTTGACTTCGTCGCAATATAGCGCACGCGAGCAGGGTTGAGCTGCTGCTTGTCATGCATGACATACGCTTGGCGAGCGAAGTCTCCGACCGCATTGCTGTCATCGATGCGCCGCGTCACCTAGGACGGTTCGCCCATAAGGTCTCTAGAATCGGGAATGCGAGCGCGCACGATCATTTCTGGAGTTCATGTTGAACCGCCGAGCCTGAGCTGCGTCAGTAGATTGAAAAGAAGAATGCAAGCGACCTTTTTGACGGGCAGGGTTATTGGCTTTTTGCTCGCGGGAAGTGCTAGGCCCATCCGGTACTGCGGCTTCTTTGGCTCTCGTAAGAAGCATTTACTGGGTAGTTACCGTAAAGCGTTTCGGCACAGTCACTCGTAATCAGCCCCCTCTTATCAGAGTGGCAGATGGAGCTTTAAATTGAAATAGATTATCAGCTACGTTTGCAAACTGCAAAAGGGCTTCCTGCTTTCGTTCCGCCAGATCCACCAGTTCGGATTATCTTGAACGTTCTCATTACTTGTACCCAGGTCAGGCGAAGACTGATCTGGGGCCGGCAAACTTGACCATTTTAGCTAGAGTTCTCGCTGCCGAATCCACTCGGCTGGGAGGAGCGGACACGGAGGCCCAGAAGGCGTTCATCAAAGGCCATGAGGGGGTTGGAGGAGAACGCCAAGCTGAAGAAGCTGGCGGCGGACCTGTCGCTCGACAAGGAGATGCTGCAGGACGTGATCCGCCGAAAGCTATGAAGCCTGTCCGGAAAGCGCAAGCTGGTCGACCAGGTCCGCAGCGGATGGCAGGTCTCGATCCGAAGGGGACGCTCTCGAGTTCGACCGCTCGACCTACCATTACAAGTACCGTCGCTCCGCCCAGGCCGCTCTTGAAGATCGGATCAAGGAGACCTGCCATTTCGCGTTCGCTACGGCTATCGGCGTGTCCACGTCTTGCTGCGCCGCGGGGGATGGCGCCACGGCCAGAATAAGACCGTCGCATCTATTGCGAATTGGGCCTGCAATTGCGCAACAAAACGCCGAAGCGTCGAGTTAAGGCCAAGTTGCGCGATGACCGCAAGCCGGCGACGCGGTCGAACGAGACCCGGGCGATGGAGTTTGTCCACGATCATTTGCGACGGGGTATAAGCTGCGCGTGCTCACGATCGTTGATATCTTCTCCCGCTTCTTACCGGTGCTGCAGCCACGGTTCACCTTCCGCAGCAGCGACGTCGTGGCGATGCTGGAAAGGGGCTGTAAGGAAGTGGGGTTCTCGGCAACGATCCGCGTTAGCCTTTGTCGTCAATGAGGGTAGACATCGGCGGCGCGAGTTCCAAGAGGGCCGGTCCTGCCGTAATACCTGCGGCTTGCCTTGGAGTGAGATGAAATGCGCAAAGGTCGCAGTCAGGATCGCTCAGCGCGTGGACTTTCGTGGTTCGCCCACCGCGCGCGTGGCCGATCGCCTGTTCATGCTGCCGCCTTTTCCGCCGCTCGCCGCGCGATGCGCTTTGACCGTGATGGACTCGATGGACAAAGTGAGCGGTCGTGTGCTTCAAAGATCGCCTGCCAATGTTCCGCTTGGCGCAGCGTTGATTGTAGATCATCGCGTACGGACCACAGTCGGGCGGGCAATCGCGCCAGCGTGCGCTGCACTGAAGCATGTGAATGATACCGCTGATGATGCGTAGATCGTCATTTGCGCGTCGGGCTGGTCTGCTTCGTGGGCAGATGCGGGTTTATCTGAACCACTGCTTCTCGTTGAGTCAGAACAGCCGCTTGCGCTCGAAGTCCCCCCGCCGAATCAACTCGATGCGAAGGAATCAGGGTTCGCTAATTAGCTACAGACCCTAGCGTGTGATACAGCGAGCGGGCTGGAAAAGCGACTGGTCTGCTGCTCAAAAAAGGCCAGCCAAATGACAGCGGATCGAGACCCACAAGAAGATGTAGGTGCGCGGGCAATACAAGACGTGATAATCGCCAGTGAACGGTCGTTCGGACTCGGAGGCTATATGAAGAGGCTAGCGCAGTCGACGTTGGGCAAGGTGGTGAGTTTGACGTCGGTCAAACCTAATACGCCGAAGAATCTATTGAGTTCCTCGACATGCAGAGCGCGTTTTCTCGATACCTTAAAAAGAGCACTAGCAGCAATCGATGATATCCCGTTCATCAAAACTGTAAGGTGTTTGGGCGGCGCCTCGCTCAGTGGTCATCTAAAGTGGAGGAGCAGCGCAGCTCGGGTTGATCGCCTAGCGCTTGGTATGGCTTAGCCGTCCGTATGACTGACCATTATCGTGTCGTTAACTTGCGCACTAGCTCGTCCGCTCTCCTCCAACTTTTCAAGCGTGTCGCGTACAGAGAGCCTAGCAAGTATTCTTGGAACCCAATTCGATGGCTCCTCTGCCTAATATCTCAGCTCTTCTACGCCTGCCGCGTGAACTCGGTATTGACGCAATCGTAGCGACGAGCCCCGGGAATTTCATCTACACGAGCTGCGTCTGCCTAATGTCAGTCTCCAGACTGAGGCGTCAAGCCTTTGTTATCTTACCCGCAGCTGGAGACCCGGTTGCGTTGGTCGCTACGACGGAGCGAAGGCAGATACTTGAGGAGAGTTGGATCAAGGACGTTCGTACCTATACCGAATTTGCGAATGATCCGGCGGACTCCCTTGCAGACGTGCTCGTAAGTATCCGCAAGAACAACGGCACAGTTGGTCTCGATCTCGATTACATGCCGGTGGCCACGTATGCGCGTCTTGTGAGCCGGCTGCCCGGCATCCAGTTCATTGATACCGGTAAGCACGTCGCCGCAATTCGCGCAGTCAAATTGCCATTTGAAATCGAGCTGCTTGAGAAGGCCGCTAAACAGACGCACCGAGCCGTGCTGGAGGCCATGAGCAGTAGTGGACCGGGTGATACGGAGAGAGTGATGGCCAATCGCGTCGCTGATGGCCTCCTCAAAGAGGGAGCTGAGGAAATAGCCTTTTTGTATTTCGCTAGTGGCCATCGCACCTCCCACAATCATCCGCGTCCTACCGATCGAATGCCCTCGACGGGCGAGATTATACGATTGGACGTCGGCGGAAAGTACGGTGCATGGGGGAGCGACTTTGCGCGGACCTATTCAACCGGGGAACCTTCGCTGCTGCAGCGCGAAACATATCAAAAGCTGTGGGATCTACACACATCTATTATCAACCAGATAAGACCGGGCGTGGCCGCGGAGGACTCCTACTTCTTCTGCGAGAAGCAGGCTGAGAAGCTCGGGCTGGATTTTGGTATGGTGTGGGTCGGTCATAGTTTCGGCATTGAGAATCACGAATTCCCGATGATCCGGCCTGGTGAAAAGACAAAGCTGGAAGCGGGTATGGTTTTCAATATAGAGCCGATGGTCAGAGACTCCGATGGTGCAATGTATCACCTTGAAGATCTGTTTGTCGTAACGGACCACGGCCCACGCTTGCTGACTTTGGGTTTTGCTCCTCGCGAAATTCCGGTCATTGGCGAAACGATTGCGATATAAAAGGAAGTGGCGGCCCGACTGAAAGCTCGCCATCGGTGAACGGGAAGCGCTACCCGGCCTCCTCGCTCGCTCACCGGTGGCCGCTCTTTGTCGTGAACTGCTCTGATCAAGGATGAAGTTGAAGGACGGATGACGCGTTATGAGCGGGTGGGACTACATCATCGTCGGTGGTGGGGCGGCTGGCTGCGTGCTCGCTAGTCGCCTGAGTGAGGATGCAAACGCCAAAGTTTTGCTGCTCGAGGCGGGGCCGCGGGACAAGTCAATGTGGATCGACATTCCCGCAGGGTACACCAAGCTCATGAACCACAAGAAATTCAACTGGAACTATAAGGCGGAGGCCGACGACCGCCTTGCTGGCCGCCGTCTGCCGCACCCAAGCGGCCGCGTGCTAGGCGGCGGCAGCTCGATCAACGGCATGCTCTATGTGCGCGGTCAGCCACTCGATTACAACACCTGGAGCGAGCGTGGCAATCGTGGCTGGTCCTATGAAGAGGTGCTGCGATACTTCAAAAGATCGGAGCACTACGAGGGACATGGAGACCATTCGCGCGGCAAAGAAGGCCTCCTTAATGTGTGCGACATCACGGAGCCCCATGTGCTGTGCGACGCCTTTATCGATGCGGCTGAAGCCTGGGGCTTTCCGCGAAACAAGGACTACAACAACGGAAGGCAGGAAGGCTTTGGCTACTATCAGGTGACGACTAGGAACAGTCGGCGGTGGTCAGCCGTTCGGGCCTTCTTGGATCCAGCGCGAAGCCGGTCAAACCTGCGCATCGAAACCGATGCACTTGTGGACAAAGTCCTGCTTGAGGGCCGGCGCGCGGTTGGCGTCGCCTACATCATGCAGGACGAGAAGCGACAGGCGCGCTGCAGCCGGGACGTGATCGTGTCGTGCGGTGCGCTTCAGTCGCCAGGGTTGCTGGAGCGTTCCGGGATTGGCCAGCCTGAGCTCCTCAAGAGGCTTGGAATCCAGGTCCGTCATGAACTCACAGGGGTTGGAGAGAACTACGTTAATCACTTCGCTGAGAGCTTGGTTTGGCGCGTCAAGGAGCCGATCACGTACAACGATGAGGCGCGAGGGCTCTCGCTACTGCGCGAGATCGCTCGCTACTATGGCAGGGGTACGGGTTTGCTCACGCGCACGCCGGGTCCTGTCTTCGGCTTCGTGCGCACGCTGCCCAACTTGGCAACTCCCGACGTGCAGTTTTTTATGGCACCCGGGAGCTACGATCCAGCGCGGTGTGGTCGCCTTGACACGAACCCCGGCATGACGGTCTTGATATACCAATGTCGCCCCGATTCTCGGGGCTCCATCCACATTAAATCACCGGCGTCCGGCAGCGAGCCCGCTATCCGGGCGAACTTCCTTTCGGCGCAGGCCGACCGCGACTGCGCGGTGGCCGGCATGCAGATCGCGCGCAAGATCGTGCAACACCCTGCCATAACTAAATACATATCTTTTGAGATCCGGCCTGGCGACAAGGTACAGAGCTATGACGAATGGCTTGACTACGCGCTCCGTACTGGAGGAGGATTTTCCCACTTTGTTGGCACTTGCCGGATGGGCCACGATTCGAAGGCAGTGGTAGACGACAGATTAAACGTTCACGGCCTTGTCGCCTTGCGCGTGATCGATGCCTCGATCATGCCGACGGTGCCCTCAGGCAACACCTATGCTCCCACTATCATGGTGGCCGAAAAGGGCGCCGAGATGATCAAGGAAGATGCCAAGGAGCGCACCAAGCAGAGGTGACATGGGCGAGATATATCCTCCGCTGCCTAGCTGGTGTAAACGTAAATGGCGGCGTGCTGCGCTGCACGTGATGCTGGCGATGTTCCCCGGCGGCAGAAAGGCCTCTGCTTCGAAATAAAGGACTAGACCGATATGAGGGACATGAAAGCCGCCACGGACTCGCTAGAAGCAACAATGTCAAAAATTCTCTGGGGCTGTGAGGTCGCTCTTTCCAGTGGGACTACTCTTTCGCCATAGGGGATCAAATGCGCCGTGGGCGTCAAATGTAAATTGTGTAAACAGAAGGAATAGCTATGATTACGGTCGGCGTCATTGTCCTGCCGGAAAGGTCTTTTCGTCGTCCGGCAGGAGATGCAGGCAGTGTCAACTCATACCCCTGTCGGACCATCTTACATGTTGCTCACGGTTTAACCCCTAGCGACGTGGTGCTGCCGGCGCCAAATACGGCCCTGCTTGCCCCCTATTTGGAGGGGGCTCTTAAACTTCAAGAACGGGGCGCGAACGTTGTCACGACCACATGCGGATTTCTGATTCCTCTGCAACGCGCGATTGCAGAACAGCTGCGGATTCCATTTATAGCTTCGTCTCTCCTGCAGATTCCGCTTGTGCACAGTCTCGTGCGAGGCCGGGTCGGCATAATTACCGCAAATGATGAAGCACTGACGGAGAGCTATCTTCAGCTGGCAGGTGTTTCCGACGACATCCCTATAGCGGTGCTCGGATTACAGCACCACAAGGAGTTTGCAGACCCTTACTTGAATGGGGTTGGCCGACTGGATCTGCAACGGATCGAAGATAGTGTAGCGTGTGCTTCGCAGCGGTTGCTGCAGCGCTGTCCCGATATCAAGGCTTTTGTCTGCGAGTGTCACAACTTACCGCCGTTTGGGCGGGCAATTCAGCGAAGGACGGGTAAACCCGTATTTGACATCCTAAGCCTCGTTAGCTTTGCGCTGCACGGAATCAACAAGCCGATTTTCGCGCGGGGATAGCTTCAATGTGATCGGTCAAAAAAGATATTCATGGCCGGGCCAGAGTTGACTTTCCTTAGGGGCACTGCAATTTTGCACTAATGTCCGCACATCAACCTTCAAATTATCGCAAAGGGGTCAGAGGGGCGGCACCTAAGGCTCGTAGCCAGTGGGTAGCCGGTGCCCGGGACCATTCCCTTTTTGTCAACTCAATTGAGAAAGCCGTTACGGTGCTTAATTCGTTCAGCCGCGAACGACCGCAACTGACGCACGCGGCAATTACCAAACTGACGGGTTTGGACAGGAGTGCAGCCCAGCGTTTTCTCTACACTCTGCATCAGCTTGGCTTACTGCGGAAGAACGAAAATACCGAACAGTATTCGTTATCTCCTCGGCTGCTCGAGTTCGCCTATGCTTATACTTACAGTGATGGATTAATCGAGCGAGCGCAGCCCTTTCTGGTCGAGGCGCATGAGAAGACGGGGGAAACTGTCAATCTAAATGTTCTAGAGGATACCGACGTCCTGCTGGTGTCGCGAATTCCCAGTCGGCACCTAGTTGCAATGAACATCCAGATCGGTTTTCGGATGCCAGCGCTCTATAGCGCCGCAGGTAGGGCGATTGTCGCTCGCCTTCCCGCAAAGGAGCGAGATTATATCTTTGGCGCTACAAAGTATCAGAAACATACGACTGAGGCGATCAGCAGTGCGAAGGAAATGCGTGGACTGATAGGAAAGGCCGCGAAAGAAGGGTACGTCGTATCGCAATCACAATTCTTCAAGGGCGATATTTCGGTGGGCGTGGCGATTGTCGATGGTTCAGATGCAGTGCTGGGTGCCCTCTGTCTTGCCGTCCCTAGTAGTCGAATGACCATTCAAGCTGCTCGGGACAAACTTGTGCCCGCCGCAATCACAGCGGCTCGGAAACTGTCGCTCGCAATGGGGGCTTATTGAGAAGCATATCTCCGGTAGACTTCCGCAAGGGCATGGAGGGTCTTGCGACCCTGGTGCGCGAGAGCATGGGTGCAGATCCGCACTCGGGAGTTGTCTATGTGTTCCGGGCCAAGCGGGCAAACCGAATCAAGCTGGTGTTCTGGGATGGAACGAGTCTTTGCCTGTTCGCCAACAGGCTCGAGGATGGGATCTTCCGCTGGCCGAAGATAGAGGACGGTGTGATGCGCCTGTCGGCGGCACAATTGTCGGCGCTGCTGGAAGGACTCGATTGGCGGCTTGTGCACGAGGCACGGGAGACGCCGGCGCCAGCGCAGCCCGGATAGCTGTTGACAGTGCTGCCGCGAAATGAATCAGGAGCGTCGGACGCGTCGCCAGATGGCGACGAATATGCTCTGATTTGGGTTGTGAAGGACGCCCTGCCTGACGATCTCGATACGCTGAAAGCGATGCTGCTGCCGAGCGGTGCGAGAGCGAACGGCTGCGTCAGATCATCAGGGAATTGCAGCGACATCGGTTTGGCCGGAGGGCAGAGACGCTGCCGGAAGATCAGATGTTGCTGGGCCTGGAAGACGTCGAGCAGGTTGCAGCATACAACGAGACGGCGCAGGACGAGAGTGCGCCTGAAGGCCGTGAGGCGCGGGCTCGCAAGCGCCGCGGCAACCGTGCCTTGCCGGCGTACCTGCCGCGGATCGAGATCGTCCTCGACATCGAGCACAAGACCTGTCCCTGCTGCCAGGGGCGAGTTGCACCGGATCGGCAAGGACCGAAGCGAGCGGCTGGACCTGGTCCCGGCGCAGTTCCGGATCCTCGTGACCCGGCGTCCCAAATACGCCTGTCGGGCTTGCGAGGACGGCGTCATACAACCGCCGGCCCCGGCCCGGCTGATGAGGGCGGACCGTCGCCCGGGTCCTGGTCTGCATCAGGATGGCACAAACCGTGTGCCTTATCCCGTCCACTGTTTATGCCGTTTGGTGATGCCGATCGCTTCTGACTTCTCGCGTTGATAGCTGAACTCGGTTGTATCGTGCAGCACAAGAACCAGACCTTCAGTGGCGGCGGCACGGTCACGTGTCGATCGGAAATGTCCGTAACCGTCCGGTGAGGGCCGCGGGATGATCGCGCGGTGCGGTGGCCCGATCAGGCTGCAGACTGAACGGGGCTATTCTTCCATTCCCAAGGCAGCAGCTCATTGACCCGACCTTGCGGGGTGCTGGCGATGCGGGCCAAGATGTCCGCCAGCCAGGCTTGCGGATCGATGTCGTTGAGCTTTGCCGTCATGATCAACGTCGCCATGATGGCGGCGCGGTCAGCGCCGCGTTCCGAGCCGGCGAACAGCCAGGACTTGCGGCCGAGAGCAAAGCCGCGCAGCGCGCGCTCCGCCGCATTGTTTGTCAGGCAGATCCGCCCTTCATCGATGAAGCGAGTGAACCGATCCCAGCGGCGCAGCATGTAGTCGATTGGCTTGGCGACCGATGAGGAGCTCGATAGCCGAGCACGCTGCTCGCGCAGCCACGCTTCCAGCACCGCCAGCAGGGGTGCGCTTTGCTCTTTGCGCACCCGTAGACGCTGTTCGGCGCCTTGGCCGTTGATGCCGCGCTCAATATCGAACAGTGCATCGATGCGCTTGACCGCCTCGAGGGCAATCGGCGAGATCGCCGCGGCATTCTTGTCTCGCCTCGCATTGGCGGCGACGTCCGCCAGCTCGAAGAACTGCCGCCTGGCGTGGGCCCAACAGAGTGCAGGCGTGACCGGTCCCTGTGTGCGCGCGGCGTCATACAGCTCGTTGTAGCCGCTATAGGCATCGGCCTGGAGGATACCGGAGAAGCTTTGAAGATGCCGTGTGGGATGCTCCTGCCGCCGGTCGCGCGAGGCGTAATAGAGCGCACCCGGGGGCGCCCGTCCGCCGAATGGCCGATCGTCGCGAACGTAGGTCCAGATGTGCCCCTTAACTGTCTGGCCCTTGGCCAGGATCGGCACCGTGGTGTCATCGCCGTGCAGCCGCTCGGCGGCGAGGACATGGCGCTCAATCAGCCCATAGATCGGCTGTAAGGCAGCCGCGCAGGCGCCGACCTGATCGGCCAGTGTCGACAGGCTCAGATCGATGCCCTCCCGGGCGTAGCGCTCGCTCTGCCGGTTCAAGGGCTGATGCTGGCCGAACTTCTCGAACAGGATCATGGCCAGCAGGTTGGGCCCGGCAAAGCCGCGCGGCGTCACGTGGAAGGGGGCCGGCGGCTGGGTGATCGTCTCACAGTCCCGGCATGAGAACTTCTCGCGCACCGTCTGGATCACCTTCCACTGCCGGGGAATGACCTCCAGCGTCTCGGTGATATCTTCGCCCAGCTTTGATAGCTTCGATGAGCCGCAGCAAGGGCAGCTCTGCGGTGCGGCGACCACGACACGCTCGCGCGGCAAACGGTCGGGGAACGGTTTGCGCGACGGACGCTTGCGCTGGAAGGATTGTACCGTCTGCGCCTTGGCTGCCGCCCTCTCAGCCGCCAACTCGTCTTCGGTTGCGGTTGCTTCCAGCTCTTCGAGTTCAAGCTCCATCTGTTCCAGGAGCCGTGCCTTGCGCTCCGAGCGGCTGCCATAAATCTGGCGACGCAGCTTCTCGATCTCGAGCTTGAGGTAACTGATCAGGGCCTCGGCCGCCTTCGCGTCGGCAGCTTCCGCTTTGGCGCTCGCCGCGACCGCTTCCGCTTGAAGACGAGCGGCGCGCTCCGCCAGGATCATCGCATGCGCGGCGGCAAGATCGGTGGGGAGCGATTCAGATGTGGTCACGACGATGATGGAATCACATCCATCACGATCCGCAAGCTCAAAGCCTCATCCGACCGATGTCGGCCGCCACGTCTCTTGTGGGTGCCGCCAGTCGATCCCGGACAAGAGATAACCGAGCTGCGCCGACGAGATCGTCACCACACCCTCCGCCGAGCTCGGCCAGATGAAGCGCCCCCGTTCCAGGCGTTTCGTGAACAAACAGGCGCCCTGGCCGTCATGCCAGATGACCTTCAAAAGATTGCCCCGGCGACCGCGGAAGCAAAACAGGTGGCCGCCAAGCGGGTCGCGATGCAAGATCTCCTGAACCCGCAAGGCTAGCGACGGAAAGCCCTTCCGCATGTCGGTATGGCCGGTCGCCAGCCATACCCGCACGCCGGCAGGCAACGGGATCATCGTGGCCGTCCATCAGCCAGCGCCGCCACGACTGCGCTCAGCGTCGTCGCGTCAACCGCGCCTGTGATCCGCATCCGAGCCCCGGCCGCGAACTCAATCTCGATCGCACCGCAGCTTCCTGAGGGCGCCCTCAACGGTTGCCGGTCTGGCGCAATGGAGACTGCCGCAAAACGGACCTCGTCATCCTGCCGCTGTATTGGCTCGGGCCCGCAAGCGAGGACGCCGGTCCGCGCCTGCCGTCGCCAAGCCGTAACCAAATTGCGGTGAACGTCATGCCGTCGAGCGACCTCGACAACACTAGCCCCCGGCGCCAGACTCTCCTCCACGATCCGAAGCTTCTCGGCACTCGTCCACCGCCGTCGCCGCTCAGGACCGGACAGAACCGTAACCGTCGTCACGTTTGCTCATTTGCTTGCGAATTAATGAGCAAACCATCTCACGCTCGAGCGCTATCCGGGAAGGCGGCCTTCACCGGAGGCTTACAAATGTCCGGCCAGAATGTCCACTTCGCTGACCCGGTCGTTAGAGAAGAAGCGGTAGGCTGCCTTGGTATTCGCCCAATCCTGGCAGACGAGCGGAATGCTTTGTCCCATGGCGCTTCCAATCTGCGTGAGCAGTTTGCGGAATCTGTCGCCGAGCCCCGCGTCCCTAAACTCGCATCCACTACTCTCTCATCAATCCAACATTCACCTCCCAACGACGGCAAACAGCCTTTTGCCGATCGATCCCTTAATGTCAGTGACCTTGCCCCCAAGTTTTATCCAGTCCTGAGTTCGCCCCGGCTGTTGGATTTACCCGAATGGGCGGTGGTAGCGACGGGAGCTGGTGCGGAGCCATCGTCATAGCGCAGCGCCAGATCCCGTCGCGGGTTGCAGGTGAAGGCAAACTCCGATGGTGTTTTCCATCCGAGTTGCGAGTGAGGTCGCGTATCGTTGTAGTCGGCCCGCCAATGTCCGAGTTCGACGCGGGCCTGGGCCAGCGACGTGAACAGCGTCTCGTTCAACAATTCGTCTCGGAGACGGCCATTGAAGCTTTCGATGAAGGCATTCTGCGTCGGCTTGCCGGGGGCGATGTAATGCCAGGCGACGCGGCTCTGATCGGCCCATGTCAGGATGGCGTTGCTGGTCAATTCGGTGCCGTTGTCGCTGACCACCATTTTGGGCTTGCCGCGCTCGATGATCAGCCGGTCCAGCTCCCGCGCCACCCGGGAGCCCGACAGCGAGGTGTCGGCCACCAACGCCAGGCATTCGCGCGTGCACTCGTCGACCACGGTCAGGATGCGGAAGCGGCGGCCATCGGTGAGCTGGTCCGAGACGAAGTCGAGCGACCAGCGGTCATTCGGCGCTATCGGCACCACCATCGGCGCAGCTGCACACAGCAACCAGCGACGATTCTCGGGGTGATCCGGGCCTCAAGAAGTGTCCTGAGAAAAAGCCGAGCAAGACACACCTTTGTTCTGGTTGGGTGGAATTGGTCGCAGCGCAAGAGGCAGGCGGCGGCTATAGTGACGACGACGAAGAGGACTGATCGATGGACGTAACACGCATCAAAGACGTGTTCGACCCATCAAAGGTCAATGGTCTTTGCACCGTAGTTGGTGCAGGGGCCACTGGCTCAGCGATGGTCAACGAGTTGACGCAAAGCCTCATGCTCAAGAACGTGGAAGTTTGGGACGAGGATAAGGTTGAGGACACGAACCTCGGCGCGCAACCGTATACCATAGGAAGTGATCGTACATTTTTCCATCACCGGAGCTAACTGGTCCCGAGCGCCCGCTTGCGGCCACCACGGCGACGGACCGCGAGCCTCTCTTCCCGGTAGAGCCGGAACAGTTTCTTGTGGTTGACCAGATAGCCCTCCCGCCTGAGCAGAACATGCAGGCGCCGATAGCCGAAGCGACGGCGCACCTCGGCAATCGCTCTCATGCGTTGGCGTAGGGCCGCGTCATCCGCCCGGGTCGTCCGATATCTGATGGTCATGCGGCAACAGCCGATGGCTTTACACGCCCGCCGTTCGCTCATCTCGTGGGCCTCCATGAGATGGGCGACAGCTTTCCGCTTCCCCGCGGGCGTCACCACTTCTTTCCCAGGAGGTCCTTTAACGCAGCATTGTCCAGCATGGCGTCGGCCAAAAGCCGCTTCAGCCGCGTGTTCTCATCCTCCAGCGTCCTCAGCCGCTTGGCCTCCGAGACCTCCATCCCGCCAAACTTGGCTTTCCATTTGTAGATGCTGGCATCGCTGACGCCGTGCTTCCGGCACAGATCGGCAACCGACACGCCAGCTTCGTGCTCCTTCAAAATCCCGATGATCTGCTCTTCCGTAAAGCGGCTGCGCTTCATGCTCTGGTCCTCATATGGGCCAGAGCGAACTTCAATCTGGATTAAGTCCAGGGGGCAAGGTCATCAGCCCCATAGAGCACCCCTCGCGAATCAGGTGCTCAGAAAGGAATCACAAGTGATTCTTTCGATTCAAGATTTCGCCGATCAGCGGATCAGCTCGAGTGGTCAAAGTTATGGGCAATTGAAAGCCTCACCGGAGGTTACTGCGGCGCGAGTTTGCGGACGAACAAACGTCGGCACGACAACTTTGGGCGACCATTGCGCAGATATGCAACGATAGCACGCCAACGTCTGGCGGTATCCGGCATCCGTGCCCGCTGTCGGCTCTTGGCGCGAACGAGCATCTCGCTGGCGCCCAGTCGATATCATCGAGCATGAGCGTCGCAACCTCGAGCCCGCAGGCCGAACTTGGCCAGATAGTCGCGCCGTCACAGATGGCGGACGATGGACCTCGGGGGGGCCACGCCGCGCTCGGATCGCAGGTAACATCGAACTTCTTGAAGATCTGTTCGTGCAGGGTGAGAGGCGGCAGCACCAACGGCGCGATCGCGCCTTCCTCGCGCAGCACCGACAGACGTTGACCTGCCACGGAGTCCGAAGCGACAATCTACAATTGGAACGCCAAATTCGGCGGCATGGATGTGTCTGAGGCCAAGCGGTCAAAGGCGCTGGAATAGGCGAACGCGAAGCTGAAGAAGCTTCTGGCGGAGCAGATGCTCGACGCGGCCGCCCTTCGCGAGCTGCTTTCAAAAATGGGAGGGCCGGCCGCTAAGCGCGCTGCGGTTGCGCATCTACAGGCCTCCAACAGCATGTCGGAAGGGGGGCCGGCGCGATCGTCCGAGCGGATCGGAAGACCATCCGTTATCACCACAGCCGGCCCTGAGGACGCGGCTCTGCGCGGCCGGTTGCGCGATCTCGCCAACAAGTGGCGGCGGTTCGGCTGCCGCCGGCTCTTCGGTTTACTGCGATGTGAGGGAGAGCCCTCGGGGATCAATCGGATCTATCGGCTTTATCATCTAGGGCTTACCGTCCGCAAGCGGCGGGCTCGCCGCAAAGCTGTGGAGACCCGTGCCGCGATCCTGTCGAGGCGAGGCCAACGCGCGTTGGTCGCTGGACTTCGTCCACGACCAGTTCGCCAACGGCCGGCGCTTCTGCATTCCCAACATCGGCGTCGACGTCACTAACGAATGCCTGGGCGCCATTCCGGAGACGTCGATCTCAGGACGGCGGGTCGCCCGCGAACCGACGGCAATGGTCAAGAGACGCGGCAAGCCAGGAATGATCGTGTCTGACCATGGCACCGAGTTCACCTGCAACGCCGTGCTCGCCTGGAGCAAGGACACAGTCATCGATTTGCACTTTATCGTGCCGGGAACGCCTTCATCGAGAGTCTTCATGGCCGGATCCGCGATGAACTGCTCAACGAGACCCTGTTCGTCGATCTGGATGACGCCCGCGCCAAGATCGCGAAGTGGGTCGCCTACTACAGTATCCGGCGGCCTCACTCGTCGCTGAAATACCTGACCCCGCGGCCTATGCCATCAAAAATGAGCCTGTGCTCGTGCCGATGTACCGCGTTTCAGTGGGAAGCCGCTCACTCAGGGGAAAGCAGGATTACGAACCGTGCTGGATTTCTCGAGCGTTTCAGCGCGGCCGCTTTCCTAAGGCCGTTGTGCTGCTGACCGCTAGCAGCATGTTGATCTCTGTTTCCCTTACTATTGAGAACTCCGTTGAGAGCATGAGAACCATCGAGCTGCACGCGGCGCATTTTTAAGAAACTGACGAAGCACGCCCGGCATTCCAGTTTGATATTGATTGCTGCGAGATGGTGTTGAGCTCGGCGGGGCACTCGATTGAGCTCCTCGGGGGTGACGGACACCTACAAACCAATGTGCAGCGCTCACGCTTCTTTCGGGAAGAATAGTCACCGCATTGGGCTCTGATCAATACCGTCATGGCTGTAAGTGCTTTGAACTCCCTAACACACGCCAAGTCCCCTAGGCGGCTCTCCGAGATTATCTCGGCGACAGTTCGCCGAAGCGCGACGCCGTCGTTGCTCGAGAATATCTGACCGCGCCCCGCCAATGAGTGACAGCCGCTTAGAATCAATCTTCCAGTTAGGTCGGCGCACTGTCCCTGCCGCGGGGCCTCCGCGCGGCTTTTTTCTAGTTTGATCTCGCGCCAGTCCTGGCCAGCGAGGGCGACAAGCGTTCTGTGTCTTGGGGCAAGGCCCCGAATCTCGCTCAACAGACCGCGTACCCGCCGAACTTTTTATCCTTTGAACTGATTAGGTTTTCACAGTCCACTTACCTTGCGTGGACCAAGTAAATATCCGCGCAGCTCCCTTTTTTACGAAGCCTGACAGTCGTCGCGCTCAGACGATTTTTGGAATCCTAGACCCTATGTTCGCCCTCTGAGGTGACGGGCGGCCCGCCCCGCGGCAAGCTCCTATCGAGGGTTGCGCCGGATGGTCCGGCGCCGAGCCTCAAGCATGGGGAGCGGGCCTGATGAACGATAGCATTTTCGTGGGGCTGGATGTGCACAAGGCGACGATTTCGGTTGCGGTGGCCGAAGGGATGCGCGGCGGGGAAGTTCGTAACTTCGGGATCATCCCCAATCACGCGGATCAGATCGACAAGCTGGCGAAGAAGCTTGGCAAGGGTGACCGGCAGGTAAGTTTTTGCTACGAAGCCGGACCCTGCGGATATGGCCTGCATCGCCAACTGACGGGACTGGGGCACAATTGCATCGTGGTAGCCCCCTCGCTGATCCCAATGAAGGCCGGGGATCGGATAAAAACCGACCGGCGCGATGCGGCGATGCTGGCCAAGCTGCACCGGAGCGGCGAGCTGACAGCGGTGTGGGTTCCGGATGCGGCGCATGAGGCCATGCGCGACTTGGTGAGAGCCCGCGCCACAGCGATGCGTGTGCTCGGCAAGGCGCGGCAACATCTCCAAGGCTTCCTGCTGCGGCATGGGCGCATCTATGCCGGGAAGAAGGGGTGGACCCTGGCTTATCGTCGCTGGCTCACCACGGTGCGCTTCGATCACCCGGCAAGCCAAATCGTTCTGCAGGACTACATTCATGCCATGACCGACGCTGAGGCCCGTGTGGATTGCTTGACCAAGCGGATCGAAGAGCTGGCGCCACAATGGTCGATGACGCCATTCGTTGAGGCCGTGCAGGCCATGCGCGGCGTCGCCTTCATCGTTGCCGTGACGGTGGTTGCTGAGGTCGGCGACTTCTCCCGCTTCGACAATCCCCGCCAGTTGATGGCCTTTCTCGGTCTCGTGCCGTCGGAGCATTCGAGCGGCGCCACCATCCGACGCGGCGGCATCACCAAGGCTGGCAACGCTCTGGCCAGGCGGGCTCTGATCGAGGGGGCATGGACCTATCGCATGCAAGCCCGCGTCAGTCGCAAGCTCCATGACCGTAACGAGCGTCTGCCACAAGCTATCCGCGATATCGCCTGGAAGGCCCAGGTCAGGCTGTGCGCCCGCTATCGCCGCTTGTCGGCGAGCGGCAAACCTAAGGTGATCGTCACCACCGCCATTGCACGCGAGATGGTCGGCTTCCTGTGGGCGATCACTCGCCAAGTACAACTCGGGCCGGCCGCCTGAAGAGCGCTGCTCGACCATATCGGTGCCCAGGGCAGGAGGCAGGGCGCGGTGGGGAATCCTCGTGGCCTGTTATGAGCCGGCATCGCCGACGCTCGCCCCCTAGACCGAGGCAGCCCCAAGACGAAACCACGGTCATGCGGTACCCAACCCGCGCATGAGAGCTTGATCAACCGTCGTCTTTGGCTCTGCCTCCTACCGTGGGCACCTTCGAAGTCCAGCGTCCGGGCGCTCAGCCGGAAGCGGCTCCGCTTGATCGAGTCCCTTGACAGCAAACATGAGAGCAGGCTGTTGAAGAAACTCAGCCGCGTTCGCAAACGAAGGCTGAATCGTCGCCAGTGTGTATGTAGAAATGGCCGACGAGCCTGCCCGCAGTGCCGATCATAGCCCATCCGCGACCGCAGGCGGGGTCGTTCCCATCGTGCCCTTCCCATGAGAACTCCGCGCAAGCCGAACCGTCTCGCGCGCCGTAGCGGACATCGAGGAAGCTCTTCAGCGCACCGAAGGCAATTTCACCGTCGGACTTGCCCTTGAAGGTGAGATGCGCCTGTTCGACGAGATCGAGGAAGTCGCTGTCGCAGTTGTCCATTTCGACGATGCGCCAGCGGCCAGCAAAGGCCTTGGCGAAGCCGGGCACCTTGGCCATCAGCCGGCCTCCGCGATCAGCTTGGGCAGCCGCACCAGATCGTAGGCGGCGGCAGCGAAGGTAAAGGCCCATCCGACGCGTTCACGGCCACCGAATCGGGTTTTCTCTTGCCCGGCGACCGTCTTGATCCAGCCGAATGCCTCCTCGATGCGCTTGCGGATGCGCTGACTGATGGCATAGCCGCCGTGCCGTGCCGTGCCGGGCCGTTCGCCCGTCGATCGCAGAGCTGCGGCCGCTGGTGTTTTGCGCAACATGCGGTGTCACGCTCATCGAGCGCAGCTCGTTGACGAAGTCTTCTGCGTCGTAGGCTTTGTCGGCGCCAAGCGTGATCGCTGTTGGCCGGTCGGCACGCGGTTCGATCATGTGCAGCGCGGCCACCCGTTCGGCATGCCCGTCGGGCCGCGTCAAGCAGGCGCCGACCAGCAGGCCGTGGCGGTTCTCCATCAGCCCATGCCCGATGAAGCACAGCTTCGTCTCCTTGCCCTTTCCCTTGCGGTAGAGACTGGCATCCGGATCGGTGGTCGAAGCATGGGTGTCGTTTGAGCGTTTCTGGCCATGGAAGTGCGCTTCGGCATTGCGCCCGCCGCCTTGCGCCGGCGGCTCGCCAGAGCCATCCTTCGGCTTCACGCTCTTCATCGAGGCCCAGGCCTCGATCAGCGTGCCATCGACCGAGAAGTGATCGCTCGACAGCAACTTCTTCACCTTGGGCTGCGCCAGCACCGCCGCCAGGAACTTGGCAGCGATGTCGCCTTCCAGCAACCGGTCGCGGTTCTTCGAGAACACCGAATGATCCCAGGCTGCGTCGTCAACGCCAATTCCGACGAACCAGCGGAACAGCAGGTCGTATTCCAGCCGCTCCATCAAAAGCCGCTCCGAGCGGATCGAATTAAAACGCCTGCAACAGCATCGCCCGCAGCAGCTTCTCCGGCGGGATCGACGGCCCCGGCGAATAGAGCGCGGCAAACTCGCGCTCCAGCGTCGACAGCGCCTCGTTCACGATCGTCCGGATCGCTCGCAGCGGATGGTCACGCCGCACCCGCGCCTCCCGATCGACGTAGCTGAACAGCTCGCCCGTTCGATTGTCGCCGCCGCGCACGCATCATCTCCGAATCTCGTCGGAGCCAATGAATCACGGTCGCTGGTCGGCGGCGAGCACCTTTTTCAACGGCCTGCTCTCATGTTTGCTGTCAAGGGACTCGATCAAGCGGAGCCGCTTCCGGCTGAGCGCCCGGACGCTGGACTTCGAAATCGCGGATAGCTTGTGGCAGACGCTCGTTACGGTCATGGAGCTTGCGACTGACGCGGGCTTGCATGCGATAGGTCCATGCCCCCTCGATCAGAGCCCGCCTGGCCAGAGCGTTGCCAGCCTTGGTGATGCCGCCGCGTCGGATGGTGGCGCCGCTCGAATGCTCCGACGGCACGAGACCGAGAAAGGCCATCAACTGGCGGGGATTGTCGAAGCGGGAGAAGTCGCCGACCTCAGCAACCACCGTCACGGCAACGATGAAGGCGACGCCGCGCATGGCCTGCACGGCCTCAACGAATGGCGTCATCGACCATTGTGGCGCCAGCTCTTCGATCCGCTTGGTCAAGCAATCCACACGGGCCTCAGCGTCGGTCATGGCATGAATGTAGTCCTGCAGAACGATTTGGCTTGCCGGGTGATCGAAGCGCACCGTGGTGAGCCAGCGACGATAAGCCAGGGTCCACCCCTTCTTCCCGGCATAGATGCGCCCATGCCGCAGCAGGAAGCCTTGGAGATGTTGCCGCGCCTTGCCGAGCACACGCATCGCTGTGGCGCGGGCTCTCACCAAGTCGCGCATGGCCTCATGCGCCGCATCCGGAACCCACACCGCTGTCAGCTCGCCGCTCCGGTGCAGCTTGGCCAGCATCGCCGCATCGCGCCGGTCGGTTTTTATCCGATCCCCGGCCTTCATTGGGATCAGCGAGGGGGCTACCACGATGCAATTGTGCCCCAGTCCCGTCAGTTGGCGATGCAGGCCATATCCGCAGGGTCCGGCTTCGTAGCAAAAACTTACCTGCCGGTCACCCTTGCCAAGCTTCTTCGCCAGCTTGTCGATCTGATCCGCGTGATTGGGGATGATCCCGAAGTTACGAACTTCCCCGCCGCGCATCCCTTCGGCCACCGCAACCGAAATCGTCGCCTTGTGCACATCCAGCCCCACGAAAATGCTATCGTTCATCAGGCCCGCTCCCCATGCTTGAGGCTCGGCGCCGGACCATCCGGCGCAACCCTCGATAGGAGCTTGCCGCGGGGCGGGCCGCCCGTCACCTCAGAGGGCGAACATAGGGTCTAGATTGTTTCTGCTCAGAGCGATGGTGCCGCTTCGAGCGGCGGCCAATAGGTACAATTCCGATCTGGTATCGACGAGTCTGAAATTGGTATTGGAATGACGGGAGGGCGATTGATCACAATTGGAGCCTACTAGATAAGGGGATCTACGTGTAGTTGCGGAAGCTACATGGCTTGCGGTTCCACGGCGTTGATCCGGAATAGGCACCGCCAGCGCGAGCTGGATTGTGATTCTGAACATTGTGTTTGAGCATCTCAGGTGGGGTCCTGACGTGGTGATTAGCCGACGCGCAGAAATCGAACGACAAAGCTTCGACATCGACTGAATGGCCGCCAAGCGCGCTTGGTGAGGGTGCAGACCCTCTCAGGAGAAGTGTGAGCTTCGGGGTCTGTGGGGATATTCGGTGCCATCTTTCAAGATAAGTTCAGTCTCCGATACTCGTCTGGTGGAGGGATGGAACGCGCCGAGTCGTCCGGAAGAGCCCTTGAAGACTTTCGAGTCGGAGCCATTTTTGGAGACAACGATCCTTGGCGGACCAGATGCAGGGGAGGCAGCCGATGCGTCATTGGCCTGATACTGCACGTCCTAATACGCGGCTCTTCGTTAAGAATGCGATACTGGCAGGCCTCTCCCTCCAAGATCTCGCGGCAATAAGGCGGCTCCTAGAGCCGATCGTGCTGAGGGAACGTATGGTTCTGCACGAACCGAAAAAGAAGGTTGATTACGTCTATTTTGTAGAGTCAGGTCTCATCTCGCTAAGGATTGTCGCTGCTGGAAGTATCCTCGAAACGGCGGTGATAGGATATCAGGGCGCTGTTGGCGCTTCAGTCCTATTGGGAGCGCATCTTACCACCCGCCAGTCCGTTGTACTGATTCCGGGCAGCGCTCACCGAATCCGTGTCGAGGATCTCCGTCGTGCAATAGACGAGCGCTTTGATATACGGGATCATCTCCTGCAGTACGTCCAAGCGCTATATTTGCATAGTGCCCAGACGGGATTGTGCGGGGTTTGGCACGATCGCGAAAAGCGCCTCGCATCCTGGCTCTGCTTGGCGAGTGATGCTGTTGATGCGCATGTGCTTCCAGTGACCCATGACTATCTCTCATCCGTCTTGGGATTGCGTCGCGCTGGCGTGACGGAGACCTTAATTCGATTCGAAGAACAAGGCCTAATTCGTAAGATGCGCGGCGTCTTGCAGATCGATGAACGCAAGTGCCTCGAGCAAAGGGCGTGCAGTTGCTACAAGGTCATTTCTGACGCTTATCCATCCCCAGAGTTGACTGCGCAAAAAGAGTCTGCGGGCTAGCACTACTTTGGCAGAACGTATTTTCGCCGCTGTTTTTCAAGGATTTGCTTTCGGCAATATGGGGGCACTGCTGAGAACGGCCGAAGGATGAGATCGATGATGGCGTGACGTACGGCGGGCATTGTTGGTTGAGGCGGAGGCCCGGTGATTCTTATTTTTCGCCCCGCGTATGCGAGGCGACGATGTTGCAGGAAGGCCTAGGAAATCATTGTCATAAGCGTGTGGCGATGAAGACCTTGCCATGATCGCCCTTCGAAGTGATCAAGTCCAAGCTCCTCCTTCAACTGTTGATGCGCTTGCTCACAAATCCACCGTGCCTTGATGGGGTGGCGGCCAGCGTGCGCAGATCCGTCCTCGCCGGAAGATAGCGAGATAGTATTTCTTCTCCCCGGAGGCACGTTGCTCGCCAATGAGCCAGGCTTCGTCGCCTGGGAAGATGCTGCTGACCTTTATCCCATATCCGCTGCGGAGGGCCGTCGGCGGTGCGGACACGGAGAGCAGCAAATCGGGCTTTGAGTCGACCTTTCGTCCCGCTACGCCAACACACGGTTGGCCATTTGGCGCTCGCCAGCATTTGTTGTGCCGCAATCGATAAGATATCGGGCACGTGGTGCTTTCGTCTTTTGCCACGGATTTTGGTGATCGGCCAAATGAGCTTCACATCGACCGGATACACTTTCTGGTGCCGAGGGATACCGACAGCCCAGGCCAGCGCGCGCTCTGTTAGCCCTTGTCGAAACGGTGCGCTGAGGCCGTATCCTGCATCCGCCAGCACACATCCAAAGCGCATGTTGGCTGCCATCGCGGGGTCAATCTCGGCCAAAGCGATCTCCGGCTTGGATCGTGGCGTTCGGTGTTCGGTTGGCACGCGAGCGCGCTTCAAACGAGGCATGTCGCTTGTCCAGCTGTCAGGCAGAAAGAGACGTAACGCGACCATCACTGGCACTTCGCCGCGCGCAAGCGTCAAAGACACCAGGGTTTGGCAATTTGCGGTTTACCGAGAGCCGACGCGTATTGAGCCGCAACACCGACCGAGCGCTCACCTTTCTTGGGCAGTGAAGTGTCAAGTGTTCCGCCTGGTTGAGCAGCTCTGTCTCCAGCGGCGTCGCGTCCCAGACACCGTCCGCAATGAAATGGTGCAACTGATCGTAGTTGCTCGTGGCAAGGCGTTCCGCGATCGGCTGAACGCTCTTGCGATCGCCAGGACCGATCAAACCCGCAACATACAGAGGATACATTCGCTGCCCGTCTTATGACCCAGCCGGTCCAACAACGGCATCAGCCAGCGTTCGAGTTCGTCTTCCCATCCCGGCATGGTCAGCCCTCCAAGAGCCGACCACCCATGAATCATTAAAAAATTGATTCGGGAATCCTATAAATCAACAATCTGCCGAAGTAGTGCTAGCAAAGCGAGCTGCGCGTTTACTTCTCCAGTTCTTCCTCAGACATGCTTCCATTGCACTTTCGCGCCCACGTGTCCTGTCGGCGGTGCGCGTACGCGCCTGCGAACACTTGCGACAGTCAGCTGCAGGATCATGTTGATGTCGTCGAAAGGGACGAAATGTACAGAACGCGCCGTTCTGAATCGGCGCACGTACGAATCGTACCTTTATGAAACGATTGCGACACGCCTGCGCAGCGTCCACACAAGTTGGTTCGTTCCGCACCAAGTTTGGACGCCGATCGCGAACGCAATCTGTCAACATAATCATGCGAGGGGCGGAATGGTCCGCAGCGCGACGTTCACTGATTGATCTATCAGTCGGCGTTGAGGAGGGCCCTGCAAGTCGAGAATGATTGGGGGCGATGGTGGTTGATCTCTTGGTAAAGTTGAGACCGCCACTTTTGAAATTAAACAATTCGGAGGACTTTTATGAAGATGGTGAAGAGCCTGTTGCTCGCTTCGGCGGCGACGTTGATCGCCTCAGGCGGAGCGCTGGCCGCCGACCTGCCGGTAAAGGCCAAGGCGATCGAGTACGTGAAGATCTGTTCGCTCTACGGCGCCGGCTTCTACTACATCCCAGGGACCGATACCTGCATCAAGCTGGGTGGCTACGTGCGTGCGGAAACAGCCTTGAACACCAACGGTGTCTACGCGTCGGGGCGAGTCAACGGCGCGGCTGGAGCCAACAACCGCTTGAGCAACTACTACACTGCACGTTCTCGTGAGGATCTCAACATCGATACGCGCACCGCGACTGAATACGGCGTCGTCCGCACCTTCTTCGATGCGACCTTCTCCTGGACGTCCGGTGGCTATACCGCAACCGGTGCTGGCGGGACCACCTACGCTGGTGATAACATCGCCGGTGGCACGCTGGGCGTCTACTACGCTTTCATGCAGTTCGCGGGTTTCACGTTAGGTAGAGCGCAGTCCCAGTTCTCGGCACCCTGGAGCAATTACCCGGGGAACAACTTCGACGGCTTGCCGGGTGGCGGCGGTTGGGAACCCGTGAGCCAGTTCGCATATACTGCTGACTTTGGTCAGGGCATCTCGGCCTCCTTTTCGGCTGAGGATCAAGTCACGCGCTACACAACTAATATCTGGAACGTGAGCGCCGCGACTGCAGCGGGTCTCGCCACTGGCGCCTACGGTGCCAATGACATCGGTGGGTCGCGAGCGCCCGACCTGGTCGCGATGCTCCGTGTCGACCAGGCTTGGGGCCTTGTCCAGGCCTCGGTGGCCGCACACGACAACCATGCTGCCTACTACGGTGCGTCCGAACTCACCGGCTACCCCGGTGATAAGTGGGGCTGGGCTGGACAGCTGGCCTTGTCGATCAAGAATATCCCGACCGGTGCGGGTGACTCGATCAACGTGCAGGGCGTGTATACGAATGGTGCGAGTCGTTACAACTTCCAGCCGTATGCAGCAACCGCCTTCGCGATGTACAGCGGTAGCGGTTTGGCCGGTGCTTATCAGAGCGTTGGCCTTGCTGGTGTTTCCGACTCTATCTTCGTGACAGGTGCTGGCCAGGAGTTGACCACGACTTATGGCTTCAATGGTGCCTACAACCACAACTGGGATCCGCGCTGGAGCACCTCGATCTACGGTGGGTGGGCTGCTGTGCGATACAACAACACGGCCAAGGGCTACATTTGCGGCGCCTTCGTTGCAGGCCTCGCGCTCTCGAGCGGCGTTCCCGGATGCAATCCCGATTTTAACTACTCGGTTGTTGGGATGATCACCCGCTGGACCCCGGTCAGGAATCTGACCTTCTCGGCCGATCTGGCTTACAGCATGCTCGACCAGAAGTACGCGTCCGGAAGCACAGTGGTATTGCCGGCGCAAGCTGGTATCGCCAAGCCGGGCGCAACCTACGAGCTGAAGGATCAGAATACGTTGAGCCTGCTGCTGCGAGCTCAACGCACCTGGTGATTTTTCTCAAACTAGCGAAGGAGAAAAGGCAAGCACTTCATAATCTCAGTTAACCTCCAAGAAGGCCTCCGGCATGCCCGCCGGGGGCCTTTTACTACTCGGATCGACGTTATTTCTGCGAGGGCAAAAGGACACAAAGTGGCGATGGCGATTGACAATTTGCTCTGGTGAGGTGAGTCCCAGACCCCAATTCAGAATCCTATTTCGCGGCCCTCTGCTTCAATATCAAGAATGCGCCGACCTTGCCGTACACCACGATCGATTCGCGCTTCATGGCGGGCAACGCCACTGTAGAATGGCTGGTATCATCGAGGCGGTGTCATCTAGGTCTATGGGATCGGAGAAGACGGCGTTCGGGCCTTCACCGATTTCGGCATCGAAAACTTGGTCGAGACTCGACCGGATACACAAAGAAGCCCGACTTGCTCAGCGCTGGCCGCCCGAATAATCCAATCGGCCCACCTACGTGCGTCGCAGGACAGTTGATTTCAATCAGTCGATCGAGACCGTTATGGTGCCAACCGTGCGCGGGAGGACGGATTCGCGAGAGGAGCCCGCCGCGCTGGAACAAACGAGACGCTAATCCTTCGAACAAGGTGCTGATTTGCAGATGCAAAGCGTTTTTGCAAATGGAGGGTGCAAATGTCCTGGTTCTTACTAGCTCTGACTTTCCCCCAAGTTTTATCCAGTCCTGAGTTCGCCCCGGCTGTTGGATTTGCACGGTTAGGCGGTGGTAGCGACGGGAGCTGGCGCGGAGCGCTCGGCATAGCTCAGCGAGCGATCCCGGCGCGGATGGCAGGTCAAGGCAAACTCGGACGGCGTCTTCCATCCGAGGGGGCCGTTGCAATCGGCCCGCCATCATCCGAGCACGACGCGAGCCTAGACCGGCGACGTGAACAGCGTCTCTTTCAACGGTTCATCCCGCAGCCGGCCGTTGCAGCTCTCGATGAAGGCATTCTGCGTGGTCTTGCCCGGCGCGATGTAGTGCCATGCGACACGGCTCCGGCTCAAAGAAACAATTCAGTTGCCCAAAACGGCATTGAGCTTTCCGGCGCGCGAATGACCACTCGCTCGTCAAGGTCTGCAAACATTGGAAGCGTGTAAAGCCTTGTGGTTCGGTCATGGTGAGCCACCTCCGCACAGACGAGACTATTGGAAATCGCCACACCGTGAGCAGCCCGCGGGCAAAGCCATTTCGCCGCACCACCTCCGACTACCCGCGGGCCTATGCCGCCCACCTCTCCGCAACGGATGATCGGCTTCGCAACCACTCCCACCTCCATTCGTCGCCCGTTGCTCCGAAACTCCGAACACTCCGAGACTCTAACTATTGCTGAATGAAACTCGCTAGCAGGTCAATGCGCATCAACCCGGTGAGAGTTGCGATTGCCAACCCGAGCTATCGGCCGGACATCAGGCGGTTCTGGCTCGCGTGTTCGCCGGCCCCTCACGCCCGGTGCACTTGGCCCAAGCCATTAGGCGGTCTCCTGGCTCCACCGGATCGAAATCGCGGCGTTCAGAGCCAGCGTTTGTATAGCATAGCCTGTTTGCCGGGCTGGGAACGGCTGATAACGCTCCTGAGTACGGGTCGCCCGTTATCGAGAATCGCGCTCAATTCCAATTCGGCATTGATCCGTCTGAAATTGGTATTGGAGTCGCCAAGGACGCATCGGCCACAATTCATTACGAACCGTCTCAAGCTCGCAGGGGCTGAGCATGAGCGAATTGTTCTTGGAAGCCAACTCAATGCCCCCGCAGACTACACGTCGGCTCTTCGGAGCTCGCGGACGAACTCGGCCTTGATGCAGCAGGCATCCAAATTGATATCGGCAAAGACTGCGGCGCAATTCATCTCGATTACCCGCCAGCCGCGAGCATGTCGCGATAGTAGATGAATTAAGAACTTGCTGACAAATCTGCCAGCTCTATGCAGAGTTGGTGAGATACTTAGCGTCGAATCGGCGAACAATTTTGATGCACTCCGGCTGGCGAGGACTTTTGCACAACGGACAAAGATCTTGTTCGATGGGGCTACCAAGGAGAGATTGGCTACGCGCTGCAGGCCGTTGGCGTGCTCCGTTGACTCCCGCCCGCGAGCGGTAGCATCGTTGGCAAATGGTTGCTGGTAGCCGACTCCAGAATTGTTTGCGTGAACAGCAGCTGGTGATCAGAGGTGGAGGCTCGTTTCAAGGAATGAATACCGGGCAATGAGGAAGGCGGTAAAATGAGCGCTCACGATTGGTGTTACGATTCGCTGCTGGCCGTGGCCAAGAAACTTCATTCCGGACAGGTGTCGCCCATTGCGCTGACGGAGTTCATGCTCGAACGCATCGACCGGCTTAATCCGCGGCTCAACTGCTTCCTGACGGTTACTCCGGAGCTTGCTCTTCGACAGGCGGCCCAGGCTGAGGCAGAGCTTAGCCAGGGGCGCCGCCGCGGCCCCCTTCATGGGGTACCGATAGCACTGAAGGATCTCTGCTTTACCAAAGGTATAGCGACTACGAACGGCATGTCGTTCCAGAAGGATTTCAAGCCCAATGAAGACGCGACCGTGGTCCGTCGCCTGTGTGATGCCGGTGCAGTGCTGCTAGGTAAGCTACATCTGGCCGAAGGCGCAGGCGTGGATCATCATCCAACTTACGGCAACCCTGTGAACCCTTGGCGGGATGATCTGTGGCCTGGAGGGTCGTCCTCAGGCTGTGGAGTCGCGTTGGCTGCTGGTTTGTGCTTCGCGGCTATTGGCTCTGATACGGGAGGATCGATACGCTTTCCAAGCGCCCAGAATGGATTGACCGGTCTCAAGCCGACATGGGGGCGAGTAAGCCGATATGGGATATTCGATCTCGCGCCTTCCTATGACACGTTGGGGCCAATGGCGCGATCCGCTGCGGACGTGGCAGCAACGATGGGCGTCATTGCTGGACATGATCCCTTAGATCCTACCAGCCTACTCGATCCGGTCCCAAACTACCTGGGAGCCCTGGGCGGAATAGAATGCTTGCGAGGTGTCAGGATCGGCGTTGATCGTGACTACAATGGCGACGGCGCCGAGAACCAGACCATCGACCTTCTCGAAGATGTGGTGCGCTTTTTCGAGTCCCTAGGAGCGGAGATCAAGCCGATCACCTTCCCCGACCCAAGACCGATGATGCGGCATTTGTCGAAGGCGCTACAGGCAGAAATTGCCAGCGTGCATGCCGGAACTTATCCGGCCTTGGCCGATCGCTACGGACCGCGATTCGCAAAGAGCATTCAATCCGGCCTTGGTGTGAATTCCTTGGACTATGCCGGAGCCGTGATCCAGCGTGATCGTTTCAGAGGGCTGCTTCGTTTGACGCTGCGGGAAGTCGATGCGTTGATCATGCCAGTCAGTAGTTTTCAGTCGCTGACGTGGTCAGAGTTCGAACACATGATCGAGACTGAGACTGGATTTCGTTTCACTATCCCGTTCAATGCAAGCGGCAATCCGACCGTGACCTTTCCCGCCGGGTTCAGTGAAGAGGATAGGCCGCTCGGCATTCAACTTGTCGGAACTCATCTCTCCGAAGCGCGGTTGCTACGTTTCGTACACAGTTACCAGATCGCTACGAGCTGGCACCTTAGATGGAGCCGAGGTGCCACAGACCGGTAACTTCTGGAGTGGTAAGCAACCCCGGATTTTCTTTTAAACTTGGGTGAGCTCGATGAGGCGTTCGACGTCGGAGTCGATGAACGGATAGACACCGTCTTCGCCAACGCCATAGACCCATATCGCTCCATCCTGGATTTCCATTTCATTGGCGACGTCTCGCAACCAGTGTTCGACTTCGCCGCGTCCATCGCTGCCTCGGTGATGGCGGTGACGTGACAGACCTTGTTGACGCGTGGCCGTGCGACGATCCGCGCGAGGATAACCGTAAGCCACGCCGGCGGGTTGAGCCGTACTCCTCAAATCACGGTGCGGCGAGTCAATGCCAAAATGGTATCGATACTTCCAAAATTGGTATTGGCGTTGCCGGATGCCGTGAATCACATTGATCAAACAAAATTGATACATTTGAAGGGACGAGACCCCCATGCGTGTGACACCAAAACTCTCGTTGCTGATCCTGCTTATTGCATTTATCGGCCATTTGTCTCCGACGCTTGCACAAGCGGAGGACCCTCTTTTCGCCTCGATCCGCCGGGCCGGGGGAGCCAAGGTGGCGGTAATTGCGCTGCCCCCGTATATGATAATGTCGCCGAACGGAGAGGCTACGGGTACTTCGATTGACCTGCAGAACATGGTTCTAGAGGGCATGGGCCTGCCAGCGCTTACGCCGGTGCTCACGGATTGGGCTGCTATGATCCCGTCATTGCAGGCCCGCCACGTCGACTTCGTTGGGGCCGGTTGGGACATCACGGCGGAAAGCTGCAAAACCGTAATATTTTCGACGCCTTTCTATGCATTGCAGGCGGCGCTTTATGTCCTCCCAGGAAATCCCAAGCATCTGACTACTGTAGCAGACGTCGCGCGCGGACCCGAGATCAAGATTGCAATTATAGGTCGATCGAGCGGATATCGCAGCTACTCGCTTAGTCGAGGAGTCAAGCCCGAGCAAATCTTAGACGTTCCTGACCATGAGGCTGGCGTCGCGAGCGTCCGCGGCGGTCGGGTAGACGCGTTTCTAGTCGGTCAATTCGGCATCCCGAATCCGGAGCAGAAAGGCGTCGAAGAGGTCGTCGACGAACAATCGCCCATCACCGCAGGTGGCGTGGTATTTCGCAAGGAAAATGCACGTTTCCGCGACGCATTCAATGAGCAGCTCAATCTCTTGATCAAAAAGGGCGCGATCCAAAAGCTGTACGAGAAGTACGGAGTCGCGAACGGCGATGCGAGGGTCCGGCTACTCGGTAAGTATGCAAAGGCGAGCGACTTCCTGCCAAGCTGCGAGTGAGGCGCAACGGAGGCCTAAGAAATCAGAGGCGATTGGCCGTGAGCGGCAGTTATCTTGTCGTAAGAGGCTCAATCTGCCGCCGGGTGGGGCTGGTCGCCGTAGGGACGCTGGTTCCCCAGCGCCCCACGCCCAAGATTTATACGTGCGGAGCTGCCGCGTCACGACACGTACAATTGGGATGCGGATGACAGGCGCGGACTTTCGGAATGTATCGCCCAACGTAACGCTGGGACCGCTCCCAGGTCATGCGGAGCGCTAGTTGCGTCGGCCAAGGTAGCGCCATGGCCGGCAGCGCGGAACGTAACGAGCAATTTCAGTTCCCGCGAAACGCGTGGTAGTACAGGTACCGCTGCAACCGGCGACGGAGCCTGGCGCCTATTGGAGCAACGGAGCGCCGGGTTTGATTAGGCCGTATCGTCTCGCGCTAAGCATCGCTCGCGGATGTCGGCATCGAGCATCCAGTTCATCTTTCCTGATGGATGCCGATCCAGAGTGCGTCCAGGCTTTCTTCAGGCTTCGCCCCTCCCGGAATCCGTAGGAAAAGCCCTGGAAGTCCGCCTCGTACATTGCATTCAGGACAGTCGTAACCGCGTGCTGGACGATCTTATCCCCAGCGCAGCGATTCCGAGCGATGTCAGTTTGCCATTCAAGTTAGGGATATACACTCAGCGAGACGGGAGTGCCTGGTAGCGGCCTGATTGGGCCGCGTCCCAAAGCGCTGCTATTCGCTGTCGAGCCCTTCCTCATAGTCGCGCCGCGTCACCCCGTCGACGCCGGGCTCCGCGGAGCGCTTCAGTCGCCTGAAGCTTTCCGTCAGCAATTCGTGCGTCACGTGATGCATCAACACCCGGAACTGTGTCTTCCTATACCGTCTTGCCAGTTCACGTATCGCGACCAGCCTCGCCGACCCGCTGGTCCGGCTTTGTGTCGGGGGCGCGGGAAGATGTCTGCTATTGCCCTTGGCTGCCCGCGGACCCCGGTGTGGACCCGTCGCTTTTGTTCAGGTCGTTCATTGGTACTATACGGACATTCGAGTTCTCGTCGAACGCCGGGCTTATGGCATTCGCCTTTCCCAACCTGCCCGAACGCTGTTCGTCCCCGGGCGGCGACGAGATCTCTCAGTACCTGTACGAAGGAGTTCTCCGCATGCTCAGGGTCTCTGAGCGCGTGGTTGAGCGGCTCGCGATATGCGCCGCCCGAAGTGTTGCCTCCGGCTTAGAATAACAGCGTCAGCGCTCCAGACTTCCGATTTCGCGGCTCAATGGCTGGCCTGCAGTTTCCCGTATCGACGCTTCGAAGTCGTCCTCACGGACGCCGCCGCATGATTCGGGACCAAGGTGGGTCGCTATTCCTTTCCTGTATCGAACTTTCATCGACTATCCTTCGCCAGTTTCGCTGGCGCGGTATCCGTTCGGTGAAGCTTTCAATTACCCATAACTTTGATCACCGGGATGATCCGCTGATCGGCGAAAACTTGAATCGAAAGAATCACTTGTGATTCCTTTCTGAGCACCTGATTCGCGAGGGGTGCTCTATGGGGCTGACATTAAGGGATCGATCGGCAAAAGGCTGTTTGCCGTCCTTGGGAGGTGAATGTTGGATTGATGAGAGAGTAGTGGATGCGAGTTTAGGGACGCGGGGCTCGGCGACAGATTCCGCAAACTGCTCACGCAGATTGGAAGCGCCATGGGACAAAGCATTCCGCTCGTCTGCCAGGATTGGGCGAATACCAAGGCAGCCTACCGCTTCTTCTCTAACGACCGGGTCAGCGAAGTGGACATTCTGGCCGGACATTTCCGATCGACACGTGACCGTGCCGCCGCCACTGAAGGTCTGGTTCTTGTGCTGCACGATACAACCGAGTTCAGCTATCAACGCGAGAAGTCAGAAGCGATCGGCATCACCAAGAGCATAAACAGTGGATGGGATAAGGCCAGGTCGCCTCAGATCGCACCCGGTTTGCGGCATCCTGATGCATTCGAGCCTCGCGGTTACAATCGAGGGGGTGCCGCTGGGGTTGGCGGCCGTTAAGTTCTGGACCCGGAAGAAATTCAAGGGGACGGCAGCGCTTAAAAAGAAGATCAATCCGACCCGGATTCCCATCGAGAAGAAGGAAAGCGTCCGGTGGTTGGAAAATCTCAAGCAGTCTACGCAACTGTTGGATCATCCGGGACGATGCATCCATATCGGTGATCGCGAGAGTGACATTTACGAGCTCTTCTGCGCAGCACAGGAGATCGGAACTCATTTCCTGATCAGGACCTGCGTCGACCGCTTGGCTGGAGACGGGGATCACACGATCGCCGACGAAATGGACGAGGTCGCCGTCAAAGGGCTCCATCGCATCGAAGTCAGAGACAGCAACGGCGATCCCGACCAGGCCATTCTTGAGATCAGGTATCGCGAGATTCGCGTCCTACCGCCGATTGGAAAGCAGAAGCGCTATCCCGCTCTGACCCTGACGGTGATCCATGCCGAAAAGCGCGGGACGCCGAAAAACAGAAAGAAGATCGATTGGAAGCTGATCACCAACCTGCCTGTTGGTTCCCGCACCGACGCCATTGAGAAGCTGGAATGGTATGGTTTGAGATGGAAGATCGAAGCGCGACTGGACCGGCGTCGCCCCTGATTCCGCGACCACCATCGCCGGTACGAAGCCAGGTTGATGGGCGGCATCCCTCGCCGCAGCCCGAAACGATGGTCGCCATCGCAGCAGCAATGAGCGCGAAACGCCCTACCGCCCCGCTGTTGCTGCAACTTGGCGCCGCGTTTGTAAGCTCTCCAGGACGATCCGAGCTTCTCATCCTCGACCAGGCCGCCGTATCCTGTCCACTACTTCAGGCCGTTCGACTTGGGGACTGCACCTATTACCTGATAAGGACAGTTCTCAACAACACGCCTCATTCGGCAGGCGGCCTTCACCGACTTTCAATTACCCACAAATTCTCCTCCGACCATGGCGCCCAGCGCGATGTCGGTGAGGCGTGGCAGCCCGCGCCACATGACCGTATTGCCGGGCGGCGGATCGCCGGCGCGGGCGAGGTAACCGCCGAGCCGGGCAATCTTGATCAGATAGTGCGAGAGCGTTTTCTGGCTTGTTTTTGGTTTGTCGTTCACGAGGCGATCGAGCACGCCGATTTCAGTCGGAGTCGCGAGGGTTGGCGGCGCGTCTGGGGCGGAACGGTTGAGCATCGTCATCCAGAAGACCCGCCAACGCAGGATGCAAAAGAGCGAGATCAGATTGGTCAGACGCTGGGCGGTCCTGAGCTTCGACTCCTCAGCTTTGCAGCCCGATTTGAGGATCTTGTGGAACACCGAAAGCGCATATCAATTCCAATTGGATATTGAGCCCTCCAAAATTGGTATTGGCGTCGCCACAGGCGGTTCCTTTAACAAACGCCTTGCCATGCTCGTCATCTACCACCACGACAAACGCGGTCTGGATGCCGCGAAGGTTAAACGCCGAGGGCGGCGCGGCGGTATCTCGGGCGCGTGACTTTCGGGCAAGGCGCCCATCGAAGGCAAGCCAGGCGCGCGGAGGCGTGGATAGCGCAGGCCGGCCGAGACTTCTGAAATAGGGCAGCAACGATGGACCTGAATTTTACTGAAGATGAACTCGCTTTTCGTGACGAGGTTAGAGCTTTCTTCCGCGCCGCGGTTCCGGTCGATATCCGCGAGAAGCTTGTTGCCGGACTGCACCCCGACAAATGCGACATGAGACGCTGGACGCGTATCCTCGCGGATAAAGGTTGGGCCGTGCCGCACTGGCCGATCGAATTTGGCGGCACAGGTTGGGGGCCCATCAAGCAGTACATTTTTACGGAGGAGATGAGCCTGACGCCGGCACCGGCGCCGCTCGCCTTCGGCGTGAACATGGTGGGACCCGTCATTTATACTTTCGGTAGCGACGTCCAAAAAAAGCGCTTTTTGCCGCGCATCATCACACTGGAAGACTGGTGGTGCCAGGGCTTTTCTGAGCCTGGGGCGGGCTCCGATCTTGCTTCCCTCAAAACACGCGCGGTGCGCGACGGTGACCACTACGTCGTCAACGGACAAAAGACCTGGACGACGCTTGCGCAATGTGCCGACTGGATCTTTTGTTTGGTGAGGACAGATCCTGAAGCGAAAAAGCAGCTCGGGATGTCGTTTATCCTGATCGATATGAAAGCGCCAGGCGTAACCGTGCGTCCAATTCAGATGATAGATGGGGGACACGAAGTTAACGAGGTCTTCTTCGACGACGTGCGAGTGCCGACCGAAAACCTCGTCGGTGAGGAGAACCGCGGCTGGGATTACGCCAAATTCCTTCTCGTCAACGAGCGCTTCCACATTGCCTGCGTCGGCGTTTCCAAGGAACGCATTCGGCGCATCAAGGACCTCGCCTCGCGGGTGCGTTTCGGCGGGGGGCGGCTGATCGACCAAGCTGAGTTTCGCGAGAAGGTTGCCGCAGTCGAAGTCCGGCTAAAGGCGCTCGAGATTACGCAGCTTCGCATGCTCGCCAATGAATCAAAACGGCAGAAGGATTCGCAAGACCCGGCGAGCTCGATCCTCAAGATACGGGGTGCCGAGATTCAGCAGGCGACATCGGAGCTTCTGATGGACGTGGTCGGCCCTTATGCCTTGCCTTATCGGTCGGAGGCGGATCTCGAGCGTCGCAACGATCCGTCGATTGGCCCTGACTGGGCGCCAACGATCGCACCTGCATATTTTAATGCCCGAAAAGTTTCGATTTATGGCGGCTCCGATGAGATCCAAAAAAACATCATCGCCAAGGCGGTCCTGGACCTCTGACGACCCAAGATCAACTTCGGAAAGCAGGGCAGGATCTACTTGCGAAGCGCCAGAAGGCGGCCGCCATCCCTATTCTCAGGAGAATTCCAGGCATGGACTTTGAACTTTCAGAGGAGCAGCGTCTCCTGAAGGACAGCGTCGAGCGTCTAATGCTCGAGAATTACAGCTTTGAACACCGTCGCAAATATCAGTCCGAGCATTCACGCTTCAGCGAGACGATGTGGAAGCGCTATGCCGAGCTTGGCTTTCTCGCTCTGCCATTCTCTGAGGAACACGGCGGCTATGACGGCGGCCCGGTCGAGATGATGATCGTTATGGAAGCGTTCGGGAAAGCTCTGATCCTCGAGCCCTATCTCGCAACCGTGGTCCTTGCCGGCGGCATTCTCCGGCATGCGGGAAACGAATTGCAGAAATCCGCTCTGATCCCGGCGATAGCGGAAGGCCGTATGAAGCTCGCCTTCGCATATTCCGAGTTGCAGTCGCGCTACGACCTTTTCGACGTCGAGACGTGGGCCAAGAGAGATGGGGAAGCTTGGATCCTGAATGGTCGTAAAGGGCTCGTGCTTCACGGTGACGTGGCCGACAAGATTATCGTGTCGGCGCGGACTACAGGTGCTTCGCGGGACAAGGACGGAATCGGTCTGTTCCTGGTAGATGCGAATGCGCCGGGGCTCAAGCGCCACGGCTATTCGACCCAGGATGGGCTGCGTGCGGCCGAGGTAACGCTCGACAATGTGCGTGTCGATGTCGCCAATGCCATTGGCGATCCGGCAGGCGGCTTCCCAGTCATTGCCCGCGTGTCGGACGAGGCGATTGCGGGCCTTTGCGCGGAAGCGATCGGCTGTTTCGCTGAAATGCAGGCGACCACCGTTGAATATCTGAAGACCCGCAAGCAGTTCGGCACGACCATCGGCTCATTCCAGGTGCTGCAGCACCGGGCGGTCGACATGTTCATCGAATTGGAGCAATCACGCTCCATGGCCATATATGCCACGATGATGGTCGGGGAAAGCAAAACCACAGAACGCGAGCGAGCGATCTCAGCAGCGAAGGCTCAGATTGGCCAGTCCGCGAGGGCGATCGGGCGGCAGTCGATCCAACTCCATGGAGGGGTCGGCATGACCATGGAGTATCGGATTGGCCACTATTTCAAGCACGTCACCATGATAGATACCCTGCTGGGCGATGCCGATCATCATCTGCGCCGGCTTTCAAATCTGGGCGGCGTCATCCATGAGCTGGAATAGTCGTACACCTTGTCTCTCCGCACAGAGCGGCGACAGAAGTGAACCATCGGACCTTCGTACTACGCGAAAGATGCGATTTTCCGGATGAGCCGGCGGCGGCCCTACGCCTTGTGCATTAGGACGCAGGCTGGATCGCGCAGACAATTACGGCGATCCTACCGACGTTCATGAGCGCTTCCGGAGGATTGTCTTTACACGAGCTGTTCAAGCTGGGCTTCGATCCAAAGGAACGGCCATGAGTGAATCGAGAGGCGTCGAAGCCAGCGCGAACTCAATGCGGGCTGCTTCTTGATTCTGCGTTGCATCCATGCGGTAAGCACATGTATTATCCTCTCGAACGCTGCGGCAACAGCATGTCCCTAGAAAGACCGCACCAAAGGCCGCCGTGCCATCGGCATGGTCACAACCGTGCAGCGCAAACCAGCTGAAGGCGGCGATCTTGACCGTAGTCATCAGTCGCGTTTAGGACCTTGCGCCCAACCGTGTGAAGATTGGCCAGCGTGAAAGCGCGCGTGGAGCTCAAGGCTTCGCTATGAGCCCTAATTCATATTCGTTGCCAGCGCGGATCATGCGGCAGTTAGTGATCGGTAGTTCAGTAGACCAGGTGAGAAAATGTCCTTGAACGTCGTCAGCTATGACAACCGTAATGGCATCGGGCTAGTGCTGATCTCGAATCCCCCCGTCAATGCGATCTCGGCGGAGGTTGTCGCGGGGTTACGTAAGGCGCTCGACACCTTCGAGGCCGATGCCGCCGCCAAGGCACTCGTCCTACATTGTGAAGGACGCACTTTCGCGGCGGGTGGCGACATCGGTAACTTCGAGGCGCCCGATTTCGACGCTCGGGCACTTAGTTTGCTGCTTTCGCGGTTGGATGCGGCCCCGCGCCCGGTTGTTTCGAGCTTACATGGTACCGTCCTTGGTGGAGGCTTGGAATTGGCAATGGCCTGTCACCATCGGCTGGCTCTACCTGATACACTTCTCGGCATGCCGGAGGTCAAGTTAGGCCTGCTTCCTGGCTCCCAAGGCACCCAGCGTCTTCCGCGCTTGGCGGGAGTGCCGCTTGCACTCGATCTCATCCTCACTGGTCGATTCATCTCTGCGCAGGACGCGCTCGCCGCTGGCATTCTTGACGAGATCGCGGCCGGCGATTCGCTTGTGCTGGGAATTGCCGCAGCCGAACGCCTGGCCAAGACGAACGTACCGACGCGGCGCTCGAGCGCCTTGAAGATATCCGCCGATGCAGCAACCAAGCAGACTCTGGCGGACGCGGCAGCCAAGGCCACAAAGAAGCCGAGTTACCCTGCGCTCGGCGCAATCGTGCGAGCAGTTGAAGCGGCGGTAACTCTTCCATTCTCTGATGGTGAAGAGGTGGAAGCCCGCGAATTTAATCGGCTGCTCTTGAGCAGCACCTCGCGAGCGCTGCGCCATCTGTTCTTCGCCGAACGTGCTGCTGCGCGCATCCCCGGCTTGGCGCGCGAGGCTCGGGGTCGTGAAGTGCATTCCGTGGGCATTGTGGGCGCCGGCACGATGGGAGGCGGCATTGCGATGAATTTTGCGAACGTCGGCATCCCCGTTGTGCTGGTCGAAACCACCGATGAAGCGCTTCAACGCGGCCTTTCAGTGGTGCGTAACAATTACGAGGCGAGCGCCAACAAGGGGAAGCTGAGCACGGAGCAGGTCGAGAAGCGAATGGCCCTCCTGAACGGGTCATTGGATTATCTCTCGCTGGCGAGCTGCGATCTTGTGATCGAAACTGTATTCGAGAATCTGAATATCAAAAAGGACGTCTGCGCGCGACTGGGGCAAGTCTGCAAGGCCGGAGCGATCATTGCGACGAACACCTCGACCCTCGACTTAGACCTCCTCGCAGAAGCAACAGGCCGCCCGGCCGATGTGGTCGGAATGCACTTCTTTAGTCCGGCGAACGTGATGCGCCTGCTCGAAGTCGTCCGGGGAGCCAAGACGGCTCCCGATGTGCTGACGACAGCGATGCGCCTCGCGCGCCGGATCGGAAAGGTTCCGGTGGTGTCAGGCGTTTGCTACGGCTTCATCGGAAATCGAATGCTCGATCCGTACATCCGCGAGATGGAGTTTCTATTGCTTGAGGGCGCAGAGCCACAACAGATAGACTCCGCCATCCAATCATTGGGCATGGTCATGGGGCCTTGCCGGATGTCCGATCTGTCCGGAGTCGATATCGGCGCAAAGGTCGTCAATGGCCGCCTTGAAGCCGGCGAATTGCCGCCCGATCCGAGCTATCGTGTGGTTGTGCGGAAGCTGTTCGATTTGGGTCGTTACGGCCAAAAAACCAAGGCTGGCTATTACCGCTACGAGGGCCGAACTCCGCTGCCTGACCCGAAGATCGTCGACGTCTGCGCCAATCTGGCACGCGAGCATGGAATCGTTCGCCGCCACGACATCACGGACCAGGAGATCATCGAGCGGCTGATGTACCCCCTCATCAACGAGGGCATTCGTATCCTTGACGAAGGTATTGCTTACCGGCCAGGCGATATAGACGTCGTGTGGACCGCTGGATACGGTTTTCCCGATTACCGAGGCGGCCCAATGTTCATGGCCGACCAAATCGGATTGTCGGAAATCAAGACCACACTCGATCATTACGCCCGCACACGAGGAAACCAGTTCGGCTACTGGACTCCGAGCCGCCTTCTGGAATCGCTTGCGGCGACCGGCGAGCGCATAGGCGACTGGGCCAAACGATGAATCGTTCGCGAATCTAAGCGCAACGGTCACCTGCGATATATCACCATGCGTGAAGTAGTCATCGTTTCCACCCAACCCGCATCCCGATCAGACGCGCCTTCAGAGCGCAGCATTCAACAACATCAAATCTCCAATTCGTCTCGGCATCCAATCGCGGCCGGCGGTGTTGCGGCCAATCGCTGCCTGATTGGCCATTGCTGCACAAATCCCGACCACGCTTACCATCGCCGCGTCGTCGATGGTGGCTCTTATATCGGCTTCGATCAAATCGGGATGGACTATCACCAGCGCGACGACGTCCGTGCGGACAACTTGGCAAAATTTGTGCACGCTGGCTATCGTGCATAGGTCATCATGAGCATGGATCGCATTTGCGGTTGGCTCGGCAAGTCCACCTGCCCGCTCACGGCCGAGCAGATCGCCAAGGTCGAACGTCTGAGATCGGAGGGACTTTATCAGGCACACCTACATGTTCACTAACTCTAACCCATGCTGCACGCCCGTGGTGTCAGCTAAGCAGACATCGTCTCTATCCTGGAAGACAACCCGCGACGCTTCTTCGCTGGTGACGCTCTGCCGGAAAGAGCGGCGAAGTAGCTGGCCGGCGTATAGTCGAGCGGCGAGTTCGATCCACGCGTGAGTCCGCCTGAGCCTTGTGCGCGGGATCAAGTGCCGTCATCTCGCGTGCCTCGACTAGGATTGGTACGCTAGCTTCGATCTCCGCGACTGTACCGGTCTCCGTTTCTGCGAGCACGCGGCCGGGTGATTGTGTTTCCGCTTTTCGGCGCAGAGGTTTCGTCGGACATCGAAGACTACGAGGCGCTCCTCGGCGCACGACGAAGCTGATCCCGTTACGATGTGCTACACATCTGGCCAACTGGCCGTTCCAAAGGCGTGGTATACTCGCATCGCTCGACCGTCCTGCACACGCTCGTGGCGAGTCTCGCCGGCTTCTGGGCATCGCAATGCACGGACATCGCGACGCCTATTACGTCGATGTTCCACGTCAACGCCTGGGGCATCTCTATCGTGCCTGGGCGCACCTCCATGCCGATGATCTTCTCGATCTGAAGCAGGTCGAAACACCTACGCTTGCTGTCGGTGTGCCGATCTGGACGGCGTTAATGCAAACTTTTGAGGCTGCCCAAGCCGAAGGTTCGGCCGGCCGAGGTCGATGGAAGTTCCGAAGGCAATGCACGCAATAACAGGTTCGCGCTTTCGACAAGGAGGGCGTTGGATGGAGCAGGGGTGGGCATGACCGAGACGTCACCTGTTGGCACCCGCTCATTCGCCGGGCCGAACTACGTGATGCCGACGACAACGAAAAGTACCGCGGGCACCCTGGCCGGCGTGCGCGTGCCACTTATGGATCTACGCTTATGGGGTGACAACGGTGAGCAACCGTGGGCGCGCATGGCTGGGCCGAGTGGCAGAAAATCGACCGGCAAGTTGTGGAAAGTGCAGCTGCGCGAACGCTCTCCGAGTGAGATCAGTCGCCGCCTATCACCGGTTTATGCCATTAACCCGGATCGAATGTATCAGTGGTTCAAGGTCGGCTCATCGTAGGCCGACTCTCCCAAAAGCCGAAATGGTCAGTGATTTTGCAGAGCAAAGGAGACCACGTAATCTGTTCCTGTAGCCCTTCTGATTCGATCGTGAACGTCCCGTTCGATCTTCTGCCGTTTTAACGGCTCAAGCAAGCAAACCTGCGATGAAACGAGAAGGTGGTCAATCGGACCGTAAACCCTCTGACCCTGAAAGATCGAGCAACGATGGGCCCAATATTGTCCAGCGGGACATTAGGAGCGTCGAGGCAACACCAGAGAGGTCTGAGTGAACGCGTCACTCGATCCCGTACCGATCAAGTGACCGGATAGTCTGATTCCTTCTCAGCCCATCAATATCATTCTGGTATTGACAGCGCCGAAATTGGTATTGGCGCCTGGCGAAGTCGTCCGCCTAACGATCAAGATATGGTTGCGATAGCTCCCGGGCAGCGCCCGTACAAATCGAAAGGTTACATGCGCACAGCTCGCCAGCCGAGAGGTTTCTCGTGAACGACGCCAACCGCGACTTGGTCATCGGTGGGACGGGCCCCACGGGACCCAATATTGTCAATGGTTTGATTGCGCGCGGATACCGGGTTACGGTGTTTCATCGGGGTACTCACTGCGATGAGATCCCGGCCTCAGTCGAACACATACACGGCGACCCGCACTTCATCCAAACGCGGAACTCGGTTATCGAGTTCTCGGCTGGTCAGGCCATGACGAATTCAGTTCAATGGTACGCTGAGCGCCGCCAGGCGCTAGCAGAAGAAATCGAGAAAGAACTCGGCGATACCTTCGACTACGCGGCCGAAGATCAGTTGGCGGCAGGCGGCAGGGTCGCCAGCCATTGCTCGCTCGCAATAAGCGCCAGGATGCCGAACGACCACACCCTTACCCGCACCCGCGCAAACCAGGGCTTCCACAAGATCATCGCGGCCGATGAGACACTCTCGGCCGACTTATCTGTTCTCAGTCCAAAGGCATCTTACATGATCCATACGAAATTGACACGAGCCCAGATGAAGGACCGCGTTGAAAATGCCGTTCGTAGGCTCCAGACGCTGGAGTCCACATACGAGACCATCACTATCGGGCAACTGGTTTCAATGCGAGCGCGCACCCACGGCTCAAAGATTGCGGTCGACGACTTCGAGCGAGGCAAGCGCGCGACTTACTCCGAAGTGGACCGCTGGTCCAACAAATATGCCCATGCACTACGCGCGTTCGGTGTGCGCAAAGGCGATCGTATCGGCATCATGCTCCCCAATCGCATCGAGTTCCCGATCCTGTGGTTTGCGATCGCAAAGTTGGGAGCGGTCATGGTTCCGATCAATATGCGCTATACTCCGAGGGAGATCGAGTACGTTCTGAGCGACACCCAGGCAAAATTCGCTGTCGTCGACGAGTCCGTACAGTCCGTTCTCTCCGCAATGAAGCCTTGGCCGCAAGACCTCGCTAAAGAGCGAGTGATTGTAGTAGGAGTACCTTCCCAGGGGGCGGGCACTACACTCGAAAAACTGGTAAAGGGCTTCGACGAGACGCCGGTAGACGCGGATGTCGGCGCGGATGATCTTCTCAACATTGCATACACCTCCGGAACGACGGGTTTTCCAAAAGGCTGCATGCAGACGCACGATTTCTGGGGCGTGTCATCCTACGGGCTTGCCTACACGGACTATCAGCCGTACGAGAGATATCTGTCTTGGTCGCCCTTCTTCTACCCTGAGACGCAAGGGCAGGTTCTGAGGTCGTATCGCCAGGGTGGCACGGTTTACCTGGCTTCGCAAATGAGCTCGTCGCGATTTATCGGTTGGCTGAAAAAGTACCGCATCGAGTGGTGTTCGTTTCCCGAACTGGTCACACGCCAACCTGAAAGCTCCGACGATGCATTGATGGACTTGAAGCAGGTTCAGCATTACGGCGGCTGGAGTGCTGACTCGATACGCCGATTTCGCGAGCGGTTCGGCGTCCGCGGGCAGAATAATTATGGGATGACAGAAATCGGATGGGGCACAGTGATGCCCAACGACATCGATCACGAGGGGGCTCCGTTCGGCATGCGCGCCCCATTTCGGGCTCTGAGGTTGGTCAACGATGACGGTAGCGAGACGCCAGTCGGACAAGTTGGAGAGCTCTGGGTAACTGGTCGCGGGCTCTTCAAGGGCTACTGGAACAGGCCAGAAGCAAATGCCCAATCGTTCGAGGGCCAATGGTTCAAAACGGGCGATCTCATGCGCCGCGACGAGTTTGGGTTTTATTGGCTGGTCGGACGGACGAAGGACATGATCCGTCGCTCCGGCGAGAACATCGCAGCTCGCGAGGTGGAGGCCGTCATTCGCGAGATTCCCGAGATTGAGGATGTGGCGGCGGTTCCCGTTCGCGACCTTAAACGCGGCGAGGAGGTCAAGATTCACGTGCAGCTAAAGCATGGCGTCACGCCCGACGACTTGCCTGTAGAGCGTATTCTCGATCATGCTCGTGCGCATCTTGCCGCTTTCAAGATTCCGCGATACGTCGCCTTCACCGCAGCGCTTCCGAGGACCAACTCCAGCAACAAGGTGCTTAAGCGTGAGCTGATGGACGTCAGAGATCCGCTGTCCGGCACCTACGATAGCGAGGAAAAGCGATGGCGATAGAGCCATCCACTTGAGCCGGCCCAACTGAATGCGGGGGCAGAATCGCCGCAAGGCCATAATCATCAGCAAGTCGGCCGGACTGCATTCCGCCCGCCGCAGCGCGGCTTGCCAATGAAGGCCGGGTGTGCCTCTTCACGACAACGTGGTTAAGCGTTCACTGACCACCGCTCCAAGAGTAATTGAGGCACGTCCTGCTAGTGCTCGGCTATTGGCGTGCGCCGTGAGAAGGCGGCGCTTTCCAGTGGGTGCAATTCCCACCCGGCGAAACGCTCCAGCCGGAAGCAATCGGAGCAGCTATGGAGGTGACGAAGTGGCTGAAGCCTTCGGATAGCTGTCACGATATACGGTGACGGCGCGAGTGTGCAGGCCGTAACGCGAGTGAACGCTGAGCAAGCCTCGAAAAGGACGATGCACAGGCCGACCTGACGGCCATATCAGGGAAGGCTGACACGACTGGGGCGACGTGAGCGAAGCAATACCTCCAGTCGCTGTGCCGGGGTAGTGGCGACGGCATGTACACAAAGAAAGCGTACGCAACACGGGAGGCCCCAAGGCGTGGTCAGGGATGATCAACCGGACGCCCGCGAGGGACAGGCCGGGCGCCTTGGGGTGGCGGAGAGGTTTGTAGTACCGCTGAAGCCGGGTAACGCCGGCGGAGGGAAGGGACCTCAGTTCAAGACGAACGCAAGACGTAGTGAGGGACCTGGGGATTGGGCAACCTAACGACTCCAAAGAGTGTTCAGAAACTGCAGACGGCGTTACACGCGAAAGCGAAGGCAGAAGCTGGCTACCGCTTTTACGCTCTGTACGACAAGGTCAGCCGGGAAGACATCTTGGCCCATGCCTATGTTCAATGCCGCTCCAACAAGGGCGCACCGGGTGTAGATGGGCAGGACTTCGCGGACCTCGAGGCGTACGGGGTGCAGCGGTGGCTTGGCGAACTGGCGCTTGCGCTCAGGCAGGAGACGTATCGACCGGACCCTATCAGAAGAGTGTACATACCGAAGGCCAATGGCAAACTCAGGCCATTGGGCATCTCGACCCTGCGTGATCGGCTCTGCATGACAGCAGCGATGCTGGTGCTTCAGCCGATCTTTGAAGCCGATCTTCCACCAGAGCAATATGCCTATCGCACCGGGCGAAACGCCCAGCAGGCGGTGGTCGAGGTGGAAGCGCAGCTGTTCCGTGGCCATCCGGAAGTCGTGGACGCCGACCTCGCGGACTACTTCGGAAGCATTCCACATGCCGAACTTCTCAAGTCGGTAGCGCGCCGGATTGTTGATCGGCGCGTGCTGCATCTGATTAAGATGTGGCTGGAATGTCCCGTGGAAGAAACCGACGACCGAGGAAGGAAGAAACGGACGACCGAGGCACGGGACAAGCGGCGAGGCATCCCGCAAGGCTCACCCATCTCACCACTGCTGGCGAACCTGTACATGCGTCGGTTTGTGCTGGGATGGAAGATGCTCGGGCTGGAGCGAAGCCTCGGCTCTCGCATCGTGACCTATGCCGACGATCTCGTAATCCTGTGCAGGCGGGGCAAAGCTGAAGAGGCCTTGCGACAACTGCGCATGATCATGGGAAGGTTGAAGCTGATGGTCAACGAGGAGAAGACACGAATCTGCAAGGTACCGGAAGGAGAGTTTGACTTCCTGGGCTACACGTTCGGGCGGATGTACTCAGCGAAAACCGGCCAGGCGCGCCGGGGCTACCGGCCATCGCGCAAGAGCATCAAACGCGTGACCGAAAGCATTCACGCGCTCACCGCCCGATCAGGAACTTGGCAAGAGACCACGGAGCTCGTAGGCCAGTTGAACCGCACGCTGCGCGGATGGGCGAACTACTTCAATGTAGGCACCGTCACCAAAGCGTATCGGGCGCTCGACAATTACGCGGCTGCGCGGTTGCGCCGGTGGTTGCGCTTCAAGCACAAGGTCAGGCGACGCAGGGGCGGGACTTATCCACTCTCGCACCTATACGGGTACTTCGGGCTCGTACGCCTAACCGCGCTTGGGCGCGACATGCCGTGGGCGAAGGCTTGAAGTCTTGTCCGAGAGCCGGATGCGGGAAATCTGCCTGTCCGGTTCGATGAGCGGGATGTGGAAACGGAGCCAAGGGTGAACCACTAAGGCACCGCCAGACGAAAGAGGCGGCCAACAGATATGTTCAGCCTACCGCCACCGCGCCACATCTCGACTCTACCTCTCCGAAATCGGTATTGGAGGCGCGAGGCAATTCGCCTAACGACTGAGACGATGAATCCGACATACTCTGATTATTGAGAGCATGGGGGCCTCCTCCTTGATCATGCTGACAGCGCCGATCACACTGTTCGACAACGTTGAGGATCCGCTGGCAGACCGGCTTGTCTGCTGTTTTCTCCCGACTTGGACTGGGCCACTGACGGACTCCGGCACCGCCCGATTTTGGGTTGGACCACTCGAATCTTGAGCTTCAAATGCAACTTGCCAAAGCCCGCACGCACGACCACCACGTGACGGCCATCGCCGATTCTCTTTTTCGTCGAAGCCTGACGTTAATGGGCGATTTTGTGGACAACGGCATCACTCACCGTTAGGGCCGCCGGTCCTTTGGCCCGTCCGGGTTCTCCGGGCGAGAAAAGGCCGGAGCCTCAAGTGAGGCTCCGGCAGTAAGGGAGGAAACGCCCTGGGAAGATTCCGCGGCGCCGACGATGGCCGCAGTCCCCAACCGAAGGTCAGAAAGGCTTGTAGCCCAATCGCGCTACGTCAGTGGTGCGAAATCAAAGCCACTCTGGTGACAACTGTGTGGCTACACTTCTCACGTCCGCGAGGCCATTCGTGACCGCAAGCTGCACGCACGCTGCACGGGGTGCTGCACAGACTTGCCTGTGCCGCTGAAAAGCTGGCCGTCTGGCGCTAGATGGAATCAGCCATCTCCCCATCTGCAGTGTGCACCCAACGAGGTATGCAACAATGAATACCTACTCCGGACCCGTTTTCGAAATGGCCCGCCGCCAGTTCGAGACAATCGCCGATTATCTGGAGATTCCGGAGGGCCTTCGTGCGCGTCTTCTCTATCCGAAGCGTGCCATCACAATTGCCTGTCCAGTCAACTTGGATAGCGGGACGACTGCCGTTTTCCAGGGTTTCAGAGTGCAGCACCATCTGACTCTTGGACCTACAAAAAGGTGGGACCAGATTTGCTACGACGGTTGACATGGGAGAGGTCGCTGCGCTGGCAATCTGGATGAGCTGCAAATGCGCGCTCGCCGGCTTGCCTTAGGGCGGCGCAAAGGGCGGCGTCACCGTCGACGTTGCGAAGCTCTCCGGACGCGAACTCAAGGCGCTGTCGCGACGCTACATGCAGGAGATGATTCCATTCGTGGGTCCGCACATTGATGTCATGGCGCCGGATATGGGGACAAACGAACAGGTCATGGCCTGGTTCATGGACACCTATTCCATGTATCAGGGCAAGACGGTCAGCGAGATCGTTACGGGTAAACCGGTTTCTTCCGGTGGGACGGAGGGACGACGCGAAGCTACCGGTCTGGGGGTGGTGCATCTCATTGCCCGAGCGATGGAGCGCCTCGCGATGGAGATGAAAGGTTCAAGGTGCATCATACAGGGATTTGGCAATGTCGGATCGGTAGCCGCCGAAGAGCTGGACAGGCGGGGCGCACGGATTGTGGGCGTGTCGGATCATAGCGCGTCGTATTCGATAGACGCGGGCTGGATGTCGCCCGACTCGTCGCTATGTGCGGCGTACTGGTAAGCTGGAAGGCTTTTCCAGTGAATTCCTGTTCGATCCTGCACTTATGCTGCTCCAGGAATGCGATGTTCTCATTCCTGCAGCGACCGAACGCGTGATTCATGGACCGGTTGCGTCCAAATGCCGAATCCTCGCCGAGGGCGCAAATGGTCCAACGACACCTGATGCGGATCAGATCCTTGACCGACGCCGCTCGGAGGTGTTCGTTATTCCGGATATCCTGTGCAACTCCGGCGGGGTTGTCGTCAGTTATTTCGAATGGGTGCAGCGACTTCAACGCCTGTTCTGGGATCGTGAGGCGGTTCTTTCGCGTCTGTTTAGAAAGCTCGACGAGTCTTTCGAGAAAGTCGTAAGAAGAGCCGAGAAGGATCAGGTTTCGAACAGAACCGCGGCGATGGCGCTTGGAGTTCAGACTGTGCTCGAGGCGAAGCAGACCAGAGGGTTGTTTCCGTAGAGCGATCGCTCTGCCTTGTGTCGGAAGCCACACTAGCGTCGCTGCTCCTCGTTGCGGAGGCCGTTCTCCAGCCAGACGCGCAATCTCTGGATCATAGGATCGCGGGAGCGTCCTGGTCTGATGTGCAGGTAATAGCCGTTAAGTCTCACGTCTGTCCTCAAGAGTTCAACGAGCTTACCACCATTAATTTCGTGACCGACAGTTACTCGGGACGCCAGCACTATTCCCTGACCTGCGAGAGCGGCGTCGATCGCCATGTTAGCGTCCCAGAGCAGAGGCCCCCTCAGCGGGTGCTTCAGCTTGCCACCGGCGGCCTTGAGCCAAGTTGTCCATTGATGACGGCTCTCTTCGTGGATCAATGGTAGCTTCGAAAGCTCGGCCAGGTCCTTCGGCTGTCCGAATTCCGAGATCCAGTCCTTGCTGGCAACCGGAAACATCCGCGGACTGATCAGCCACCTTGCGCCCGCAGGTAGCTCCTCTCTGGAACCGAACCCGATCATGACGTCCGCTTCCGACTTCGCAAAGTCGGGCAAACGGTCAATTGCCCTGAGCACGATCTCCGCTCCGGCCAGCGTGCGTTCAATCTCTGAGAGTCTTGGTGCGAGCCAGCGAGTGGCCAGACCGGGCATGGCCCAAATGCGCAACATTCCCTTCCGCGTAGGCGGGCGGAGCTCGACCGCCGCGGCAGCAATGATCTGAAAGGCCTCGGAAACAGCCCGGTGGAAGATCGCGCCTTCCTGTGTGAGTATCGTACCCCGCGGTCCCTTCTCGAGAAGTTTACGACCTGCCCAGTATTCAAGGTTGCGGACGTGACGACTTATGACGGTGTGGGTTACGCCGATATCATCGGCCGCCTTTCTCATGCTGCCAGTTCGGGCAGCTGCCTCGAACGCCCGCACCATTACCAGCGGCGGCAGCTTGGGCGATTCAAAAAGAATATCGTCCGAAAGCCTTATCGAGCGGGTCGGGATCGCGCGTGGCTTCATGTCAAGACTCTTATTCTCGATGGAAACTCGTGCACGGCCACAAACAATGAGCGACGATGGAAGAGCAAGCGAGGTCAGCAATTGATCAGCGATCGTGGCAACTGCACGGTCTCGGCCGGCAGCGGCCTTCCTGTTCAATGTCGCACCGCCGCAAGACCATTTAACCGGGGACTGTTCATAAATCCAGTGGTGCTTCTGGTGGACCACTCCGTTGCAATCAAACCGATACCGACGAGGAGCGGAGGTCCGGTACGACTCGGGACATCATGGAGGAGATCGTCCGGTGTCCAACAACGCTCTGATTCAGTCCCGCCGCACGGCCGCAGTTCCGCGGGGGCTTTCATCTGCATTTCCTGTTTTTGCTGCCCGCGCCGAAAATTCGGAACTCTGGGATGCCGATGGCAGGCGGTTCATTGACTTCGCCGGCGGGATAGCGGTTCTAAACACGGGGCATCGCCACCCGGCGGTCGTGGCTGCAGTGCAGGCTCAACTCGCAGCATATACTCACACCGCCTTTCAGGTCATCCCCTACGAGCCATACGTCGAGTTGTGCGAACGCCTGAACAGGCTTGCGCCTTTCAGCGGTGGTGCCAAGACCATCCTGTTCTCAACCGGGGCGGAAGCGGTTGAAAACGCCGTGAAGATTGCGCGCGCCCATACGGGGCGCACTGACGTGATCGCGTTCACCGGTGGTTTTCATGGCCGTACCCTCATGGCGAGTGCGCTTACAGGAAAGATCGCTCCTTACAAGAAGAAATTCGGCCCCATGCCATCAGGCGTGTGGCACGTGCCGTTCCCCGTCCCGCAGTATGGCATCTCGGTCAACGATACGCTCAGGGCTATCGACGGACTCTTTCGAGCGGACGTTGATCCTGCAAACGTCGCCGCGATAATCATCGAGCCTATTCAGGGTGAAGGCGGATTCCATGCCGCGCCGACCGAATTGCTCAACGCGCTTCGGCGGATTTGCGACGACAACGGGATCGTGCTGATCGGGGACGAGGTGCAAACCGGGTTCGGGCGCACCGGCAAGATGTTTGCAGTCGAACATTCAGGCGTGGAGCCTGACCTCCTGACAGTAGCCAAATCACTTGCAGGCGGTTTTCCACTTTCGGGAGTGATTGGGCGGTCGCACATCATGGATGCTCCGGAGCCGGGCGGGCTAGGAGGGACCTATGCCGGAAGCCCGATCGCGTGCGCGGCCGCGCTTGCGGTTCTGGATGTGATTGCGAGCGAGGGACTCCTCGAGCGAGCGAACAGAATCGGGACATTGCTGAAGGACAAGCTGGAGGGCATCAGCAAGCGAAACGATGCGGTCCCCCTCGGCTTTATCCGCGGTCCAGGAGCAATGGTTGCGTTTGACGTCCTGAAGGCGCGGGGGGGCGCCGAACCCGATCCAGACACGACAAGACGTGTTATCCAGGCAGCGCTCGAAGATGGGCTGATCCTTCTCGCTTGCGGCGTGCATGGTAATATCATCCGGCTGCTAATGCCTTTGACCATTCCGGACGCCGTCCTGACGGAAGGGATCGCGAAGCTCGAAATCGCTCTCACCACTGGTTGCTGACCGGGATTATCGAATGCTCAAGCCAGTACCGCTGGTCGAGCGGCTGTCGGACCGCTCCCTATTAAAGCTGCAGGCATATATCAACGGACGCTTCGTCGGAACTGCTGACACTGCTGTCGTAAACCCGGCGAGCGGCCAAGAAATCGCAGCCGTACCCGACCTTGGCTCTGCCGAAGCAATTGCATCGGTCGATGCCGCCGCTGCGGCCCTGGCAGCCTGGGCTACGAAAACCTGCAAGGAGCGCAGCTCGGTATTGCGGCGGTGGTTTGAGCTCGTGGTTGCCTCGCGCGAAGATCTTGCTGTCATTCTCACGAGCGAGCAGGGCAAGCCGCTGGCTGAGGCCCGGACTGAAGTCGATTCCGCGGCTGCTTACATCGAGTTTTATGCCGAAGAGGCCAAACGTGTCGCTGGTGAGCTTCTTCCCTCGCACCGTCCGGACGCGCGTATCCTGGTACAACGCCGTCCGATTGGCGTCATGGCAGCAATCACGCCCTGGAATTTTCCTGCAGCGATGATCACCCGAAAGATCGCGCCAGCGCTCGCGGCCGGCTGCACGGTCGTCGTGAAGCCGGCGCCGGAGACGCCGCTCACAGCCCTCGCTCTTGCAGAGCTGGCAGATCGTGCCGGATTCCCGGCCGGCACCCTAAATGTGATTACCGGAGACGCCAGAGCGATCGGATCCGTTCTTACGACCCATCCAGCGGTACGGCTTGTGGGTTTCACGGGATCCACGGAAGTCGGCAAGCTGCTTATGAGTCAGGCAGCCGCGACGGTCAAGAAAGTTGCCCTCGAGCTCGGCGGCAATGCGCCTTTCATCGTCTTCGATGATGCCGACCTCGATGCTGCGGTTGACGGTACCATCATTTCCAAATTTCGTAATATGGGGCAGACCTGTGTCTGTGCCAATCGGATCTACGTTCAAGAAGGCATCCACGAAGCCTATGTGAGGAAATTGTCTGCGAGAGTTGCCGCCCTTCGTGTCGGTGATGGCCTGGAAGCGACCGTCGACCAGGGACCGCTGATCAACGAACGGGCGCTCACGAAAGTGGAAACGCATCTGAAAGACGCCCTGTCGAAGGGTGCCTCGATTGTAGTTGGTGGCGAGCGGCACGCCCTGGGCGGGACGTTCTTTCAGCCTACGGTCGTTCGCGATGTAACGAACGATATGCTGCTGGCCAGCGAGGAAACGTTCGGCCCAATTGCTGCGGTCCTTCGCTTTAGAGCGGAGAGCGAAGTCATCCAGCTTGCCAACAATACAACGGCCGGGCTCGCCGCCTACTTCTATGCAAAGGATGTCAACCGCATCTTTCGTGTCCTCGAAGCCCTCGATTTCGGCATGGTCGGTATCAATACCGGTCTGATATCGACCGAGCTCGCGCCGTTCGGCGGCGTGAAGGAGAGTGGCAACTCGCGCGAAGGGTCTCATCACGGAATTCTTGAGTTCACGGAACTGAAATATGCCTGTTTGGGGCTCTCGGCTTGAATTAATTAAAACCAGCAGGGCTGCGGGGTGCCTGCACGGCAATTCCAATCCGGTATCGATCGCGCCGAAATTGGTATTGGCGTTTAGGCGGTCAGAGCAACAATGCTGATTGGCGCAAAGAAGATCAAAAGCGTTACGCTACCAAGGAAGAATTCACCCGTGTCTAGCTCTGCGCGAGGCGCGCCGACCAGTTCCGCCACGGCTACCGGACCATTTGGTCGCCGCTCGTGGCGGCGTCAGCCGAAATCACCCCTGCCGACATCGATTGTCAACGAAAGAGAAGATCAGCAATGACTGATAGCGCCTCCTCAATTGTAGCCCCTTGGCGCATAGGCGTTGACGTGGGCGGCACGTTCACGGACATGGTGTTGCGCGATGAAATAGGCCAGGTGCGCATCTTCAAGTCGCCATCCGTCACCGCGGATCCCAGTGAGGGCGTGCTCAGTGTTTTGAGGGTTGCCGCCGCTGAACTTGATCTGCCGCTTCCTGCGCTGCTGCGGGACTGCGCTTTGTTCGTGCACGGCTCGACTGTCGCCACCAACACGATCCTGGAGAAGAAGGGCGCGCAGGTTGGGATGTTGACCACCTATGGCTTCCGGGATTCGCTGGAGATCCGCCGCGGCATTCGCGAGAACCAATGGGACCATCGTGCGCCGCCGCCGCAGGTCCTGGTGCCACGCTATCTGCGCCAGCCGGTGCGAGGCCGGATTGCCGCCGACGGTGCCGAGGTGGCGCCGCTGGTCGCCGGGGATGTGGCCAAGGCTGCCGATATTTTCAAGAAGGAAGGCGTGGAAGCGGTCGCGATTTGCCTCTTCAACAGCTTTCTTGACGGCCGGCATGAGCGCGAAGCCCGCGAGGCGCTGGTAAAGAGCTGGGGTAGCGACTGGATCTCGCTCTCCAGCGAGATTATGCCGACCATGGGTGAGTACGAGCGCGGCTCGACCGCCGTGGTGAACGCCTATGTCGCTCCCAAGGTCACCCGCTATCTCAAGGCCCTCGACGAGCGCCTGCGCGAACTTGGCCTGCCGCGCTCGCTCCTGATGTTGCAGAGCAATGGCGGCGCCGTCTCGGTGACTGAAGTCGCCAATCGCCCGGTGATGCTCGTCCTGTCCGGACCGGCCGCGGCAGTCGGTGCGCTGCGGGGATGCGCCGAGTCGCAGGACCAGGCCAACTTCATCTCTATGGAGATCGGCGGCACGAGTTGCGACGTCATGGTGATGGCCAAAGGTCAGGTGCCCGTCAGCGACCATCTGGTCATCGACGGCTATCACCTGACCACGCCCTCCGTGGAGATCCACACCGTCGGCGCCGGCGGCGGCACCATCGCCTGGATCGATGCGGCCGGCCTGTTGCACGTCGGCCCGAAGGGGGCCGGTGCGCAGCCGGGGCCCGCCGCCTATGGACTGGGAGGCGAGGAGCCTACAGTGACGGATGCGCAACTAGTGCTGGGACGAATGCGCGCAGGCAAGCTGGCGGGCGGCGCAGTGACGCTCAACCTGGACCTGGCGCAGCGCGCGATCGAGACCAAGCTTGCGCGCCCGCTCGGCCGTTCCGTCGAAGACGCGGCAGCCGGCGTGATCCGCCTTTTGGAGCAGAACCTGTTGCATGCGGTCGAACGGCTCAGCATCGAGCGGGGGCACAACCCCGCCAACTTCACCTTGGTTGCTGCAGGCGGCGCCGGTCCCATGCATGGCGCTGCCGTTGCGCGCGCCTTGGGATGCAAGCGGGCGCTCTTGCCGCGCGCCGCCGGCGCCTTCTGCGCCATGGGTACCCTGCAGTCGGATGTGCGGCAGGATTATATGAAGGTCTTTGTCGCCGACCTCGACGAGGTTGAGCGCTCCGCACTCGAAGTGGCTTTTTCCCAACTCGAATCCCGTGCTCGCGAGGCCCTGGCGCGACAGGGCTTCGCCGAGAAGAGCACCATTCAGCGGGAGATCGATCTTCGCTATGTGGGTCAGCAATGGCCTGTGCGGATCACGCTGGTGAGCAATCGTTTCGATGAAGCGGCAGCACGGCAGTCCTTCGAAGCCGAACATCAGCGCCTGTTTGGGCACATTCAGCCCGGCGGTCGCCTCGAGATCAGGGCCTTGCGTGCTGTCGGGCGTGGCAGTCTGGACTGGTCACTCCCGCCGGCTCGGACGTCCAAGCAAAAGCCTCCTGCGCCCCGACAAAGACGTCCCGTGTGGATCGATCCGGCGCTGGGATGGCAGGACACCCCGGTCTACCACGGCGACGATCTTCGTCCTGGCTGCAAGCTGCAGGGGCCGCTCTTGATCGAAGAGCGTACGACCACGGCCTTCGTCGGTCCGGGCGACATTGTAGAAGTCAACGCCACCAACGACTTCCTGGTCCATATTGGAGCTGCCGCATGAATCCCGCTTTGGACCCCATTACACTCGCACTTGTGCAAAACCGCCTCGATCACATCTCGCACCAGATGGGATGGGTGATGACGCGCACCGCCAGATCTCCGCACCTGACCCAAAGTCACGATTTCTCGTGCTTCATTGCCGATGCCCGCGGCATCGTGATGAGCCAGGCCGACGGCATCCCGATTCACACCGGCGGAGGCGGCTTTGCCGTGCGCGCGATCCTGCGCGACTTTAAGGACGCGATCGCCCCGGAAGACGTCTTCTTGCTGAGCGATCCGTACACCGCCGGCGGTAATCATCTGCCCGATTGGGTCATTGCTCGGCCTGTCTTCGTGACGGGCAAGCTGGTGGCCTTTGCCTGCAATCGTTCGCATCAGGTGGACATCGGTGGCGGTGCGGCCGGTACTTATAACTCGGCTGCCACCGAGATCTTCCACGAAGGCATCCGCCTGCCGGTGCTGAAGCTGATCGAAGCAGGCTGCGTGCGCGAGGACCTCTGGCGCCTGCTGCTGCTAAATACGCGCATTCCGGAGGGGCTCGACGGCGATGTGCGCGCCATGATCGGCTCGACCCGCATTGGCGCGGAGCGCATCGCAGCGCTTGTCGAGGAGGTGGGGGCGAATCGCGCCGGGGAGTTCTTCGAGGCCGTGCTCGACCACGCCGACCGCCGCTTTCAGGCCTCCGTGTCCCGCTTGCCCAAGGGCACCTGGAAAGTGGAAGAGCCCATGGATCACGATTGCTTCCAGCCGGTTGACAGCGTGGTCGCGCTCACGCTGACAGTCGGCGAGTCTGGTCTGATCGTCGACTTCAACGGGACATCGCCGCAGATGCGCGGCTTCAAGAACAGCTCGGTCGCTAACAGCACATCGGCGGTGTTCATGGCGCTGGCCGCGTTTTTCGAACCGGATCTGCCCAAGAACGAGGGCGCCTTCCGCAGCGTCGAGATCCGCTTGCCGGAGGGCACGCTGGTGAATGCGCTGCCGCCAGCGGCCATGACCGCAAACACGGTGTACCCGGCCCACGAAATCATCCACGCGATCTGGAAGACGTTGGGCCATGCGCTACCTGAACGTGCTGCGGCCGGCTGGCCGAAAATGGTATCGGCACGCATGTCGGGCGTTCGCCCCAACGGCGACCGCTACGTCATGCATAACTTTCCGGCGGCGGCGGCCAGCGGCGCCGTTGAGGGCCGCGATGGCATCAACATCATCGGCAGTCTCTGTACGCTCGGCGGGCTCACATTGCCCAATCTTGAGGACTACGAGCAGTTCTATCCAGTGCGCTTCAATCGCCAAGAGTTCCGCTGTGACGGCGGCGGTCCCGGTCGCTTTCGCGGCGGAACGGGGTGCGACTACGAGGTCGAACTGTTCACTCCGGCGGAATATTCCTTCATGATCGGCGCAATCCCTGGGGGGCGACCATCCTCCTTCGGTGTTGAAGGCGGCAAGCCGGGCGCAACCACCGTGCCGACGCTCTTGCTGGCCGACGGCACCAAACTCCACCCCGAGAATCGCAATGTGGAACAATACGGGCTCACGACCTACCATTCCCTTGCCCCGGGTGGCGGCGGATTTGGCGACCCCAGAACGCGCGATGCTTCTAGTGTCTTGCGCGACGTACGCGACGGCGTCGTGAGCGTCGCGGCGGCCGAGCGGGAATACGCTGTGGCTATTACGGCAGACGGATGCGGCATCGAAGAGGCCAGGACCGCGCAACTGCGCCGAGCTGCTGCATGACTTGTCTCATCCTAGCGTGTTACGTGATGACCGCGACAAAGCCGCGAGCCTCGAGGTAACGGAGCAAGAACACGAAATGGCCATCACATACGATGGATGCGGCATCGACGAACTCCACGATTTAGCAGGTCCGCAGCGTCTAGGTTGTGCGGCGTCCTATTGAACTTTCAACATGGAATACGAAACATGACCACACTGCCCCAGACCGGTTCCGATTGGAATAACCTCAAGGCTCACCTGCGCGACCTAAAGAAGGGTGACGCCAAATGGAAGGAAGGGCGCCTTCCCGTCTATGTCTACTACTACACCGAGGAGCTTCTGCGGATCTCGCACGAGGCCTACATGGAGTTCTTCAACGAGAACGCGATGGGCAGCACGGCATTTCCGAGCGTCGCCCAGCTCGAGAAAGAAGTCATCGAAATGGGACTGGATCTTCTCGGCGGTGGCCCACAATCGGGAGGGACGTTCACCAGCGGCGGAACTGAGAGCATCTTTCTCGCGTTGAAGTCCGCAAGAGAGTGGGCGCGAACCGAGAAAGGTATCGAGCGCCCAAAGATCGTGATGGCTTATTCGGGACACGTGAGCGTGGATAAGTCTGCTGGCTATCTCGGGATGGAGACGGTGCGCACGCCGCTGCGACCGGATCGCCGCGCCGACATCAAGGCGCTCGAAGCAGCGATCGATGAGCGCACATGTATGCTCTACGCCTCGGCTCCTGGGTATCCGCATGGCGTCATCGATCCCATCGAGGAGATTGGAGCGCTCGCAAAGAAGCACCGCCTGTGGCTGCACGTGGATGCTTGTGTCGGCGGATTTCTCGCGCCCTTTGTGCGCGAAATCGGCAACCCGATTCCGCCGTTCGACCTGTCGGTCCCCGGCGTCACCAGCTTGTCCGCCGACCTACACAAGTATGGCTTCGCCGCGAAGGGCGCGTCCTTGTTTCTCCTGGCCAATGCTGAGAACAAGAAGTACCACCGCTTCGAATTCAGTAACTGGCCACGCGGCTCATTCCTGTCACATACCTTCCAGGGCAGCCGGGCGGCTGGCCCCATCGCGTCGGCCTGGGCGGTGATGAATGCGCTCGGCCATGAAGGCTATTGCGAGATCGCGCGAGTGATTATGGACACGAAGAAGCGGCTGATCGCCGGTGTGCAGAAGATCAAGGGACTTCGAGTCCTTGAACCCGGCGATCTGTGCATCCTGATGTACGATTCGATCGACCCGAGAGTCGACGTCTATGCCGTCGCGGAGCACATGGGCAAGAAGGGCTGGTTCGTCGGTAGATCGACCACGCCAAAGGCGATCCATGTCGTGCTCAATCCCGCGATGACCCCTGCGCTCGATCAGTACTTGATCGATCTTGCTGAAGCCGTCGAGCATGTGCGCAGCACGCAAGAGGTTGGCAACGTTGATCACCGCTCCTACTAAGGTCCGGGAGGGGGACAGCTCTACAAGTGATTCCCTTCTGGGCAGATGACTTACCAAAAAACGAACCGTCGCGCTGTCGACTTTGGCGGGCGTGGCCACCGCCAGTCAATTGTTCAACGACTGAAGGCGTGCCCGCGGTGATCGGCAAGCTCGATCTCGCGGTGGACGCGCGAACTCGATAGCTGGGGTAGCGTGATCTTTAAAGGGTTATTGGAACATGCCCGAAGCAGCTGCCGAGGTGCTTGACGGCCAATGGTCAAAACGGTGCAAATGATGCACACGACCAGCCGCAGCAACTGGCGCAGTCGAGAGCTTCGTGGCGCCGATGGCCGGTCACGGCAAGCACAGCCAGATTCAAAGGGTCGTCCGCCCGCAAGCCACTCTGGTTTACATCATGACAATGGAAATTCCGCGCTCAACCTGCAGGATATGCGCCAACTGGCATTGCGGAACTTGCCGGACTTCGTCACCCAGCTTCGTCGAAACGGGCGGCGGAAATGGAGCTGGATTACGCCGGAACATCGATGGTTGGCAGCAGTTCACGTTGCTTGCGCGATCACTGATCAAGGTGACACCTGTCTCCACCGAGCGAACGATGTTTGGCAGGAGATATTCACTTCCCTTCAGGATATCTGCCGTCATGGGTCTTTTGGTCCAACGCTGACGAGATCTTGGCGGAGGTTGCGCGCGAGGCAGATATCCCCTTCATGCTGTCCCGGATGGCCGGCAGTTCAGTCGAGCGTGTTGCGCGCGTGGCACCCGACTACACGTGTTTCAACTCTACGTCCCGAAAGACTCAACACGGTGTGAACCGTGCTCGCGACGCCGGCGTCCGAGTCCTAGTTCTCACCGTGGATTTTCCAGTGCCCAATCGAAATGAATCGGCGCAGCGTACGGGCGTCTGGTACTCGGGAGGTCCAAAGGATTGGCGGCAACGGCCTTCCGTTATCTAGGATCTGTTGCGTCATCCGGGATGGGCATCGCGGTTCTTGTTGAATGGCGGCGTGCCGATACTGGGAGGATGGGAGCCCTGTGCCGCCAGGGGAAGCAATACGCGAGCCGTTCTTGAGTATGATGGGTTGCGCATCCTATGAGCAAATTGATCCTTGGCTGACACGTGGCGGCGCAGCGCGCTCGTCCGCCGTTGTTAGCGAGTGATGATTTCTTGACTCCGATCGGGGCCTTCCCATTCAGTAGTCTGGAAGACCTCGGATGCCCAATTCAAGGTCCAGTCGCTGCGGCCAAATACCATCTCTTGTTGGCGACTCCGGCGCGAAGGGGCCGAGGAAGCGGTCGAATCTATTCAACACATTGCGCGCGGGTCGGTCCGAGTGATCGCGCGCAAATCCTGCGCTTGGAGGTGCGGACGCCGCGGCGCACCGGTCCGCAATCGCTTATAAGATAGCTTCCCGGCGGACGACTGCCGCCCATTCCAACTTGATATTGCCTCCACCAGAATTGGTATTGGTCTCGCCAGGCCGGTTCGTCCACAATTCGTTGCACCACTTATAAGCTCTGGGGAGCTCAAAGGCCATGGACAAATTTGTCTTGGAAACGAAGTCAACATCTCCACTGCCCGACACGTCAGCTCTTCGGAACCTGGCTGGCAAATTGGGCGTCGACGCAGTTATCGCCACAGCCCCTGAGAATTTCGTTTACGTATCCAACGTCTGCCTTATGAGCGTCAAGCATCTAAGACGGCAGGCGTTTGTTGTCCTGCCTGAAGCCGGGCACCCCATGGCGCTCGTTGCTACCACCGAGCGCAAGCAGATGAGTGAGGAGAGCTGGATCAAGGACATTCGCACTTACATGGAGTTCGCAAATCACCCGGCGGACGCACTCGCAGACGTGCTCGTTGATATTGGGAAGGACCACGGCACAATTGGTATCGATCTCAATTACCTGCCCGCCGCCACGCATGCGCGACTTGCGGGCAGGCTGCCCAATGTTCAGTTTATCGACACCAGCGAGAACATTGCCGCAATTCGCGCAGTCAAGTTGCCGGGTGAAATCGAGCTGCTAGAGCAGGCTGCGAAGCAAACGCATCGAGCGGTGCTGGATGCGATGAGCGCGAATAAACTGGGCGAGACTGAGCGAGTCATGGCGAATCGAATCGGTGACGGTATCGTCAACAATGGGGCTGAGGAAGTCGGGTTTCTGATTTTCGGGAGCGGCCCGCGATCGTCTTTCAATCACGCCCGCCCTGCTGATCGGGTGCCATTGAAGAGCGAGATCATACGCCTTGATGTTGGTGGCAGATACGGCGCGTGGGGCAGCGATTTCGCGCGGACCTATTCAACCGGAGAGCCCACACTGCTGCAACGGAACACCTACCGCAAGCTCTGGCAGCTCCAAGCATCGACCATCAACATGATTCGGCCAGGTATGGGGGCGGAAGACCCCTTTTTCTTCTGCAAGGAACAGGCTGAAAAGCTGGGGCTGAACTTCAAGATGGCCTGGGTCGGTCATGGTTACGGCATTGAATCTCACGAATTCCCGATGATCCGGCCCGGCGAAAAAGCCAAGCTGGAACCGGGCATGGTATTCAACATCGAGCCGATGGTCACCGACTCCGACGGCGCGATGTATCACCTTGAAGATCCTTTCGTCGTAACCGAGCAGGGGACACGCTTATTGACTATGGGGTTCGCGCCTCGCGAGATCCCGATCATTGGCCAGCCGATACAGTTGTAAGGGAAGCCTCGATCTCATAGGGTGAGTGCATAACGTCTCCGTGGCCGGGACAATTTCACTTGTCGCCTTCGCTGCTTAAGTAACCTGCCCGATTGCTATTGGTAGGGGCTCATGGCGGCGCGGAGGTTCCTTCACACAAGACGAAAGCGGACCGGTTAGCTGCCGTGCCGGGTCTAAAGAACCTTCACTCGTCCCCGGGTGCCTTCCGCAATTTGCATTCATTCGTCGGCTGCGAAGAATCTGTCAAGCTCTTGAACCGAGGTGCCATGACGCCTCGGAAGCTTGCAATAGGCCTCGAAAAATCCTGCGAACCGTTGCCGTTGCCTCTGTTCTGCATCAGAGGGCGATGCGATCGAGCAAGGACTAATTCACGGACAGGCCGACAGTTACCCTCAGCAGATCGCAGGCCATCATCCACGTGGGGACCCCCTCGTGGAACTCGTGCAAGTCTCGGCGCGACGCTTCTCGAAGAGAAGCTTACGGCGGGTCCAGGATGTGCCCGGATCGGGTAGCGCGCCAAATTGCGTCCTTTTAGTCTAAATGAGCTCCACAACACGTGGCCCAAGCTGATCGGATGCAATTCCAATCTGGAATTTCTCCCATTTGGTATTCGTGTCTGCGAAGGCGGCAATGGCAGCGTGTTGGTGAATTTAGAATTGATTGAACTTCGAATGACAGGGGCCTTATGCGAAGCCCTTGTTGTTAGTTCTGCTGTTTGCATTAACTTGTTAAGCAGAACATCTGGCCACTGCAATTCAAAGACCTAACCAACATACGGGAACATGAAATTGACCCTTGCTAGATCAGAAGACCAGCGGTTTGCAGAGCACGGACTGTCCGAGGCGGACATCCGCGCGCGTTTGGATGACCAAAGACGCGAGGACTTCGTTTGGAATAATTCGCGTAATTTGAAAGCTGCCTACTACGCCGGTGACGACGTCTTTCGGCTCGCCCGCGACACCTATGCTCAATTCCACGGCGACAATCTGCTTTACGGCAACGCGCTTTATCCCAGTCTTGTGCGGATGTCCTCGGACGTGGTCGGCATGGCGTTGGACCTTCTAGGGGCAGATGCGAATGCGTTCGGAACAGTTACCTCGGGGGGAACCGAAAGCATTATCCTTGCGGTAAGAGCGGCCAAGAACTGGGCGGAGGCGGAGCGTCCGACCAAGACGGTGCCCGAAATCCTCATGAGCCACACCGCCCATCCAGCTTTCAACAAGGCGACCGAACTCCTCGGGCTTAAAGCAGTGCGCGTGAGATCAAATTCTGAGTTCAGCGCCGATGTCGAGGCGCTGCGACAGCATGTCAACGAGAATACGATCATGATCGTTGGATCGGCGCCGACCTACCCGACGGGTAGCGTCGACCCAATTGCGGACCTTGCGCAGATCGCGAATGAGAAAGCGCTATGGCTGCATGTCGATTCATGCGTCGGCGGGTTCTTCCTACCGTTCGCAAAGGAATTTGATGACATTCCCGCTTTCGATTTCACGGTAGGGGGTGTCAGATCTATTTCGGCGGATCTGCATAAATACGGCTACACAAGCCGTGGTGCGTCGCTGCTGTTATTGGCCGACAAGCGTTTGGAACAATATCAGCGCTTCTTCTTCGATGCGTGGCCGACCGGTGAATTCGTGACCCTGACGATTGCCGGATCGCGGCCTGGTGGCGCCGTGGCTTCGGCATGGGCCGTTATGAATTTTCTCGGGCGGACGGGCTACCGTGAGCGAGTGAAAAAGATCATAGAAGCGCGTCGCGCACTCGTTTCCGAGATCAACTCTATAGACGGGCTGCGCATCCTTGGCAGGCCCAAGGCGGGCATTGTCGGAATTGGCGCGGCTGACGGCGCCGATATGCGCGCTATTCGTCAAGACTTGATGGACAAGGGCTGGAAAATCTCCCAACTCGTCGATCCCGTGGGGATGAACCTCCTCCTAAATTATACGCACAGCGCTATCGTGCGCGAATTGGCAGACGATCTGAAGCAGTCAGTCGTCAACGCGAATAGCGGTCGAACCTCCGGAACTTCCGAAGAAGACAGGTACGGGACATGATCGCAGGCGAGCTGGCCCTATTCAGAATAGTCGGCTCACGTCAGACCGGATCGGATCATCAATCTGAAGCAGGAGATTGGTCCAACCCGGGCGCTCGATCGATCGCGAGTTCGCGTCGAACCATAGCGAGAAGAGCTGACCGGAAAGAGCTGCTTCGAGCGCGCCACCTCACTGCACTGGACCTGATCGGATGATGGAGCACTACACCGCAAGGCCGCCGGCGCCGATGAATACAACTAGAGGAATGATTCAGATGCCTCTTGCGGCGAGGTCGTGTCGACACGATGCAGTACCCTCCTTTGGAGCGGGAAAGCGAACTTGTTAAAGAGTCAGCCCTGAGCCTCATCGATGACGTCTTGCCACGCGCTCAGCGCACCCTCCCGATAAGCTGTCGCCGCCTTCCGAAACCTGGATGCTGATCTCGCTTTCACGGCATCGAGCATCGCTTCATGTCCAATATTGGAGCTAGCGCGCCGTTCAGGCCGAAGCTCGAAGATAGATTTCGATCCACGTCTAAAGAAATGAGTCGCAATCTCGTAAATCTTGTTCTTGAGAAATTCATTCTTGCAAGGCGCGCGGAGCAATGGATGGAATTCATCATTTAGCTGGCTATATTTGCTCCCGACGTTCGTCTTCTTTAACCTCTCGTGGAGCTCTGTCAGCATCGAGATTGTATCTTCGGTGTGATACGGAATAGCCTCGGTCATTGCAAGGATTTGAAGGTAACTACCAGTTGCGACTATGTCGTACAGCTCCTTCATCGACACATCGGAGACTGTTGCGCCCTTATGGCTCTCACTTACTACGAGCCCATCGCGCCGAAGCATGTACAGAGCTTCCCGGACCGGGAGCATGCTCGCGTTGTAGCGAGAGGCGAGTGCGGCCAGACGCAATCGCGTACCTGGAGAAAGTCTTCCTTCCAAGATTTCATTCTTGACCGCTTCGTAGACATAATCGGTTTTCGTAGACGGCCTCTTCACGTTCATATTACACATCCAAAGGCTTGGTCGCGCCACTCGACATATTATTAAATCAATCGCACCGGTCAACGAACCGGCCCTCAAGTGATCCGAGTTATTTGGGACCTTCTAATTATTCGGGTCCCCCTAGCGTCAACTAGTCGGACTGGACTCTTGCTTCGCCCGCGCGGGATCGTTCCCCAATTGCCGAGCATATTAGATCTTTCGACATTCCCCCGCATAATTTGGGAGCGCGAGGAAGTAAGGAGTCTCGCGCGGGCGCATGAACTTGCCGACTTCGATCCCTAGTCATTGTGGTCGCATCTTTCCCTTGGGGTGTCATTAAAAGCCGTGCCGATAATTCATCGGTCCCTGGCGCCAGGGTGCGGGCATCGCAAAGGAAGTTGCTTTCATAGATTGACCACGAAATGTGTGTGCCGGGGAGATCGATCACGGGCCCCAATGGCCTGTGCGCATTGCCTTGAAAGTCAACCGCTCCGAAGCAGTAGCAGCACGTCGGGTCTTCGAAGCGGAACATCAGCGGCTGCTTCGGCACATCCAGTCGGGCGATCGCCTCGACATCATGGTGCAGAGGGTGGTCAGGCATCGCCGTAGCCTCGAGTGGTCACCCCTTTCAGTACAGAGCCACGGCACACGTCTAAACCTGCTCAGCGAAAAAATCGACTGTGATTTGATCCGAGGCACGTTTGGCGGGAGTTCTCAGTCTACGATGTGGATCTTCGATCGGGCTGCAAACTGCAAGGACCGCTCTTGCTTGGAGGAGCGCAGGAGAACCCTGCTAGTCGCGCCGAAGGACCTGCTGAAGTCAATAAGGCTGACGACTTCCTCCAAATCGGAGGCATCGCATGACTCTCGCTCTGGATCCTATTACCCTTGCGCTGGTGCAGAACCGGCTGGATCACATCTCGCAGCAGATGGGGTGGGTCATGACGCGCACCGCCCGCTCGCCAATTTCCAGCCAAAGCCACGACTTCTCCTGCTTCAGTGCCGACGCGCACGGCCGTGTGATGAGCCAGGCCGACGGCATTCCTATCCATACCGGCGGAGGCGGGTTCGCGGTTCGCGCGATCTTGCGCGACTTTGCGGACGCGATCGCACCGGAAGACGTGTTCCTGCTCAACGATCCTTATACGGCAGGAGGCAACCACCTGCCCGACTGGTCATCGCTCGGCCCGTGTTTGTGGCGGGCAAGCTGGTTGCGTTCGCCTGCAATCGGGCGCATCAGGCCGACATTGGGGGCGGGGCCGCCGGCACCTACAACTCGGCCGCCGCCGAGATTTTTCAGGAGGGCATCCGGCTGCCGGTCCTGAAACTTGTCGATCGCGGACGCACGCGCGAGGATCTGTGGCGCCTGCTGCTGCTCAATACGCGACTGCCCGAGGCCCTTGATGGCGATCTGCGCGCTATGATCGGATCGACCCAGATCGGCGCGGAACGCCTCGCGCTACTTCTCGAGGAACTAGGATCGCATCGAGCCGGTGAGTTCTTCGAAGCTGTGCTGGATCACCGGACCGGCGCTTCCGGGCTAGTTTTTCCCGGCTGGCCAAGGGCGTCTGGACAGCGGAGGAAAAAGTCGACAACGATTGCTTTGAACCGATCGACGGCCGCATCGTGGTGACGCTGACAGTAGGTGAGACAGGCCTGGTCATCGACTTCGCAGGAACGTCGCCTCAGGTGAAGGGCTTCAAGAACAGTTCGATCGCCAATACCACATCGGCAGTGTTCATTGGCACTGGCCTCGTTCTTCGAACCGGACCTGCCCAAAAATGAAGGGGCCTTCCGCAGCGTCTCGATCAGGCTACCGGAAGGCACGCTGGTGAATGCGCGTCCACCCGCACCAATGACAATGAATACGAATTTCGTGGGACATGAAATCGTTCAAGTTGTTTGGAACGTGCTTGGACAGGCTCTCCCCGAGCGCGCTTCGGCCGTCTGGTCGAAGGGAATACCTTCCATCACGACCGGTCTGCACCCCGGCGGCGCGCGCTACGTCATGTACCAGTGGCCGGCAGCGCCGGCCGGAGGTGCGATCGAGGGCCGCGACGGTTTCCATCTCATCGGCGGTCTTATTACCCTTTGGCGGCCTGGCGTTGCCAAACCTCGAGACGTACGAGCATCTTTACCCGGTACGCTTTCGCCGCCAGGAGCTGCGCTGCGATAGCGCCGGGCCCGGCCGCTTTCGCGGCGGAGCAGGATGCGACTACGAGGTCGAGATCTGCACGCCGGCAGATTATGCCTTCTGCAGCGAAGGAGTGGGGCCGCCATCAGGGCTCGGCGCTGCGGGCGGGAAAGCGGGGGCCGGTGGAGAAATGGAAATCACACAGGCAGACGGCACAGTCGTGCACCCACCCAGATACGGGGTCGAACGATACGAGGCTGCGACGTACCACGCTCGCTCGCCGGGTGGCGGCGGATATGGCGATCCAAAAACACGCGACCCATCGAGGGTATTGCGCGACGTGCGCGATGGCATTGTGAGCGTTGATGCAGCACAACGGGAATACGGTGTCGCCATCGCGCGCGACAGGCGCAGCATCAACGAAGCAATTACGCAGAAACTACGCGCGTCGCGACCGTCGATTTTGAGATGAGGTTGCCACGGCGATTATCGCGAGCGATGCCAACGAAGTCACGAGCGCACCATCAGCCTGACGCATATGCGCAATCAGACCACCATGGTGCGTCATCAGACAGTTGAAATCGAGCAAGCGAGTTGGTCCGAGGACATCTTGCGCGGGAACAGTGACTTGTTCGCTCTCCATAGAGAATGACAGATGGACATCCGGCATCTTCGTTACTTCGTTACTGTGGCTGAGGCACTAAGCTTCGCGAAGGCAGCTCAAGACCTGCACATCAGCCAGCCGCCGCTGTCAAAGCGAATCGCCGACATGGAGCGAGAACTCGGGATACGCCTGTTCGACCGCTCCTGCAGAAAGGTGACCCTTACTGCGGCGGGGCAACGCTTGTTGCCGGAGGTCAGCGCGGCAGTCCAGGCATTTGATTCCGTAATAAACGTGGTGCGCGCGGAGTCGCCAAGCCAATCGAGGCGTTTGCGCATCGCTCTGCCACCTGAGACGTCACGGACCGCGCTGCTTCATTTGGTCGGTAAACTCCATAGTGAACACATAAAGGTGGAGATTTCCGAAGCGAGCACGTCGGAGCAGCAGCGGCTTTTTTCCGCCGGGGAAATCGACGTTGGCCTCCTCCACCACCCGTTCGATATGCGGGGATCAAAAGTATCGGCTCCGTTGGCCCAATCGCTAGGCGTCCTAATTCACAACGAGCATCCGCTTGCATGTCGAGAGATCTTGCGATTGTCAGACCTGCAGCCGTACCCGTTCGTCCATTTTCCGCGCGACCACGCACCTGGCCTTCACGACGAGATTTTGGAGCTCTGCCGAATCGGAGGGTACGTACCACCGAAACTCCTGCACGGCGTTAAAATGACTGCCGCCGTTCTGTTGATGACCGAGCAAGCGGTGACTCTCGCCGCCCAGAGGCTGCTAAAGCGGAGCGGACAGGCAGGATCAGGTGAGCTTATCTGGAGGCCGCTCGAAGGCTCGCCGATCCACTGGTGGACTTCTGTGGCGTGCCGCTCGCATGAATGGGGTCCCGTCACGCAACTGGCAATGAGTGTGATTCTGGAATCGCTCCAGCAGCACGAGCAGTGGCTTCCGATGACCCGCCCCATGCTCAGCCATCAGCCGCCCAGCACGCACGTGGCCGCTGAGCAGCGTGTCTACACGCCTTCCTTGCGGCGCGAAGCGGCCTCAAGCCGGTGCTAAGCCGCATAACCGCTTGCTGCTCGGTTGGAACCGGTACTCGATCCGGAGTTACGAAGAAAATTAGCTTGGTGCCGCTTCGGTCGCGAAGTCGACAGGTTGAAGACTATCAGGGACAGGTTGGCGAACCCATCATCATTGCCTCTAAGTTCAGGGACCGGCTGCGCTGCCGGTCGACGTGGAATCGCAGTTCCTTAACCGACCTCCGCAACTACAGGAGAGCCTCGGCCGAAGCTGCGAGATCGACCCTCAGTGCGGCAGCGCCGGCCACCGGGGATTAATGACCATTTAGCTCTTCGGGTTAGACCGAGCGCTGTTTAGAGCTCGATCGCAACGCCCGCCCGTTGGAGTTCTCTTGGTAGGCACCGTCAGCGCCAGCATTCATTCCTATCGGGCATGGACACGTCTGAAATTGGTATTTGTCTGGGCGGCAGCGGTGCGCTCACATTGTTGAACGAATTTTGAATGGCGGAGAGACTACGCGTACAACACTAATACTCTCTTTGTTGGTTTTGCTGCTCACGTTGGCCGGCTATTCGTTTACGACGCTTGCCCAATCACAGGACCCTCTTATCACTTCGATTCGCAATGCGGGCAAGCTCAAGGTAGCCCTGTCCTCGGCCCATCCTTACACTGTCGTGTCGCCGACCGGCGAGGCAACGGGCTCTTCCGTTGACCTGCAGAATATGGTCTTGAAGGAAATGGGACTGCCGCCGCTTACGCCAGTGCTCACAGGTTGGGACTTTATGATCCCCGGTCTGCAGGCCCACCAGTTCGACTACGTTGGTGCAGGCCTCAACATCACGGAAGCTCGCTGCAAGGCAGTGATCTTTTCGGCGCCCTATTATGCAACCAAAACGGGGCTATATGTCCTGCCCGGAAATCCGAGGCATCTGACAGCCCTCGCGCATGTTCCGAGTCGACCCGACATCAAGGCGGCAACACTGCCGGGCCTCGACAGCTATCAGGGATACGCCCTGAAGCAGGGGGGCAAGCCTGAGCAGATTACGATCGTCCCTGACATTCAGGCTGGCGTCGCAATGGTTAGCGGCGGTCGGTCGGACGCATTTTTCATCGGTCAATTCAGTATTACACATCCTGAGCAGCAAGGCCTCGAAGTGGTCGCGGACGAACAGTCGCCAGTGTTTGGCTCGGCAATCGCTTTCCGAAAGGAAGACAAAAGTTTCCGCAATGCATTCAACGAGCACCTCATCCCGCTACTCAGAAATGGCAGGCTCCAGAAGCTCTACGAGAAGTACGAGATTCCTAACGGGGATACCGTGGCCCGATTGCTCGCCAAGCTCAACTAGGCCAGTGATGTTGTACCAAGCTGCGACTAAGGGAATGGCGGGGCGATCTTGGAGTTTTCACCGGCTTGGACTCGCGCCGGCTTGATCCAGATCGGTGCAACTGCTCACAAATCGAGGCCATCAGGCCAAACCGTCTCGAATGCTTACGGCATTTGATCTCAGGTGCGCGGCGGTGGTCCAGGAGAAACGAATGTGCTGCGCTTTCGCACGTTCGCAAAGGGGTGTTTCGCTGCGCGCGTGATATTAACTCAAGTAAGAAATGAAGAGCAGACCCGATGCGTACGCTCATGAAAGGCAACTATCTTACTGGAGGCGCTCTTGGGCGATTCAGTCCGCCCGACGAGGTGGCGTTCACCGTCGCGCGAGGTGAGGGACCGTGGATCTGGTCGACCGATGGACGACGTTACGCTGATTACCTGATGGGCGCGGGACCAATGGTTCTGGGCCATGCGCATCCCAGGGTCGTATCAGCGATCGCGGAGCAGGCGTCGAAGGGTACGCATTATTATCTCATGAATGAGCCTGCTCACGAGCTTGCGGCCAGAATCTGTCAGTTGGTGCCTTGTGCGGCGTCGGTCAGGTACTGTGCTGATGGCTCGGAAGCAAATTTTTATGCTCTGACCCGGCTTCGTGAAGCGCTACGTGTTTTCGGTCCAGTGTTCTTCCAGGGCTATGGTCAGACCGAGGCCCCTGCTACCATTCTGTTCCTGAGCCAGGAGGATCACCTGACGGCTGACGACAAGCGCCTGGAATCGGCCGGCACGCCGTATCCCGGCATCAATGTCAAGCTGCTGGATGATAGTTGCAAACCCGTATCCCCTGGCGAGGTGGGCGAAATCGGCCTTCGCGGCCCACTGGTCATGTCAGGCTATTGGAAAAAGCCGGAGCTGACCGAAGACACCCTGCGTGGCGGATGGCTACACACCGGAGATCTCGCTTACCAGGATCAACAGGGATACTTCTTCATCGTGGACCGCAAGAAGGACATGATCATTTCGGGCGGCTTCAACGTCTATCCAAATGAAGTCGAGAATGCCCTGACGCAGCACCCGAGCGTCGCGTCGGCAGCGGTTATCGGTATACCGGACGCGAAATGGGGTGAGGCGGTGAAAGCCTTTGTCGTACTTCGTCCAGGCCAAAATGTCTCCTCCGACGAACTCATCGCTTTCACTAAAGAGTTGAAGGGCCCAGTGAAGACCCCGAAATCAGTTGAGCTGGTTGAGACCTTGCCGCTGACCAACTTAGGCAAGGTGGATAAGAAAGCACTCAGGGCACCGTACTGGAAAGACGCCGCGCGGCAGGTGAATGGCTGAAGACCTTGCCAAGACGTTGTGCCGAGAACTGACTCCAAAAGAACTCAAGAGGTCCTTCAGTCTCCCCCGAGACAGCAATGCTCTCGAAATGACAATCAGTTCACTGCTCGGCTGCTCGCGCAGCGATCAGGTAAGTGGCAACCCACATCAAACGATCCGCGGGAGCGCAGAGAGCTCAATCGCTACAAAGGAAGTCTGATACAATGCCTAGATTTCTGAAGCCGACCCTGTACGCCATGCAAGGCACGACGTCTGCACCGAAATACCCATCGCTGAAGGGTGGCAAGTGCGCACACTGCGGTTACGTGTTTTTTCCGCTGCAACGGTTGTGAGGTATGTGGAGAACGTGGCGATGCCTTGCAGCCCTCGCTCTGAGCGGTTCCGGCAGGTTGCTCGCATCAGCAAGGGTGCACATCCACAATCCGCCTGCGCGGGCTGACCATGCCGAACCCCGAGAAGTGCCCTACACGGTTGGTTCGATCAAGCTCGACGATGGGCCGATGATCCGCAGCCTCCTGATCGGCGCAGACGAGCCCACCCAAACTCCAGGGCGACTCATGGTAAGCATGCTGGTCTCCGCCGGCAGCGGCGCTCTTCTCGACCTGCGTTTTACCCCAGCTTCTGAGCAATAGCGCACCTGACCAACATGGCCAAATTCTTAAAGGACTTACGGAGTGTCTACGTTGTCGGAATCGGCTGGCACCGATATCAACCACTAAGTGAGAAGCCGTATGTGGCACTTGGGCTGCAGGCGATCCGACAGTCTCTCGTGGATGCCGGCATCGCTTGGCCGGATGTTGAGTCATCTTACATTGGCACTGGTCGTCTTGGCATGGCGGCGGGCCGGGCGATGCTAAAGCATCTCGGTGCCACCGGCCGGCCTCTTGTGCACATCGAAAACGCCTCAGCCTCAGGCTCCGCTGCGTTCCGGCACGCTTGCATTGAGGTGGCGGCTGGCATTGCCGATGTATCGCTGGTGGTCGGTGTCGACAAGCCCGGCGTCGTGCAGCGTGCCTATACTAAGACTGGCATCGACAATTTGGCCGAGGACGCGATCGTTCCTTTCACCCATTTTGCGTTGCTGACCAACGAATACGTCCACCAACACGGGGTGAAGCCCGAAGACATTGCACTGGTCGCGGTCAAGAACCATCGTAACGGCTCACTCAATCCCAACGCCCACCGTCAGCAGGCGCGCACGCTTGTCGAGATACTGGCCGGCAAACCGGTATCGGGTACCCTGACGGCGTTGCAGTGCTGTCCCGTCAGCGAAGGCGCAGCGGCCGTGATCATCGCTTCAGAGGATGCCATCAAGCGCCTTAGCATCGACGGTGCGCGCGCAGTCCGTGTCGCGGCATCCGCTGTTTCGAGCGAACGCGCCGGGCTGCATTCCGCGGCCGACGTAGCGATTACGAAGGACACAGTTGCCGATGCGCTGCAACAAGCCGGCCTAAGACCGCAAAACATAGATGTTGTCGAGGTCCATGATGCGTTCACAATCGAAGAGCTGCAGTATATCGAGGCGATAGGAGTCTGCGAACCGGGCAAAGCCATCCACCTGCTCAAAGAAGGCGCGTTTGATATCGGCGGACAGATAGCCGTCAGTTCCTCGGGTGGCTTGATCGCCATGGGCCATCCTCTTGGCCCGACTGGCGTCGGTCAGATCGCTGAGCTCACGATACAACTGCGTGGTGAGGCGGGCACTGGCCAGCACAAGAGCGCTAAGATCGGCTTGGCTCACATGGTCGGGACCGGCGCTGTCTGCTACGCGCATGTGTTCCAGAAGGCTTAGCGCCGCCCTCGTGCCCTGACTTGGTAATTTGGTAGCCCCGCAAGGACCCGCCAAGCAGCGACGCTCCGCTTCAAATTCTTGAGTAGTGTCTCGTCCCGCGCGGCATTCGGGCTTAGGCGCTACGAGAGCACGTGGCTCACCATATTCGATGAGCCGAGCGCCGCACGTATGCACCGCATCTGCGCTGAAAACTCTGCCCAAGAACATGGTCTTGGGCCATCGCCCAGGTCACTGTCATGATTTCCGATCTGGAATGACTCCTTCCTAAATTGGTATTGGTCTGGGCAGCGATGGTTCGCCCACACTGGAACCATGGTCAGAATGGAGGGGCCTTATGGGTGGGACACCAAAGCTCTCGTTCCTGGTTCTGCTGCTTACGTTAGCCGGCCAGTTCTTTCCAACGCTAACGCGAGCAGACGATCCGCTCGCTTCCATCCGAAAGGCCGGCAAGGTGACCGTCGCGTTGGCATCGGCGCCACCTTACATGATTGTAGCGCCGAGCGGCGAGGTGACAGGATCCTTTGTTGATCTGCAGAACATGGTGCTCAAAAGATTAGGCCTGCCAGCGCTCACACCGGTGCTCGCTGACTGGGCCGCCATGATTCCGGGACTGCAGGTTAAGCGGTTCGACTTCATTGGTGCGGGCTTTAACATCACGGAATTGTACTGCAAGGGGGCGATTTTCTCGACGCCGGTTTACGCAGCTCACGCGGCATTGTTTGTACGAGCCGGAAATCCGAAACACCTGACCAGCGCTGGTGATATTGCGCGCCAACTCGATCTCAAGCTGGCAGTGATCGGGAAGGGTTCGCCCTATGAACAGTACGCCCTCAAGCAAGGGGTCAAGCCGGAACAGATCATCTATGTTCCTGATATTCAGGCGGGCGTCGCCACGGTCAGCGGCGGCCGGGCGGATGCGTATACAGCGAGTCAATTCGCTATCACCGATCCGGAAAAGCAACGCCTCGAAATTGTCGTTCCCAAAGACGCACCCGTGGTTGCATCAGGTTGGGCGTTCCGCAAAGAGGACGTAGCTTTCCGTGACGCATTTAACAAGGAACTTAACTTACTGTTGAAAGACGGAACGGCTCAACAATTATTCGCGAAATACGAGGTACCGCACGCCGATATCATGTTGCAGCTCATTAGCAAGTTTACCAAAGCCAGCGACGTCGACCCAAGCTGCGAGTAGATACAACCGCAGCGAAGGACGTGCGCAAGCATGCTGAGGTGACATGGCGTTTCCGGTCATCCGCGATAAGCGCTGTTACCAGATCATGCCAGGCAGCCTCGCAAGGAACTTCATCGGTGTGCGGGAAGCTCTCTGACGTTGACAGTTCATTCAAGTGAGCAATTTACGAGTCAATGCTTTGAGGTCGAGGCATAGGACGGCATTACCGGCCGGCTGCCGAACGCGTGTAGCCATTGACGCTTATTGAGCTGTCGCCTTCTCGCAACCGGGATAGTTCTGGGTCTGCAAGTTCTCGTAGGTGAAGCAGCGCCACAGGTAGCATACATTCCCATCGCGAATTGATGCGTCCGAAAATTGGTATTTGCCTTTCGAGGAGCGGCGCGCTCAAATTCCTTCCAAACAATTTTGAATTGGGCAGATATATTATGAGTAGGGCACTAAAGCTCGCGTCGTTAGTCTGCGGCTCACATTGTCCAGATATTCGTTTTCGAGGTATGCGCAATCGGAAAACTCCCATCTCGCCTCGACACGCAATTTCGCCCGGCTAAAGGTGGCCCTGGCGTCGCTGCCCCCGTCCGTTTCGGTGGACGGAGAAGCGACGGATTCTTATGTCGATTTACGCAATGGTGATCAAAGGGACTGCCGGACATTACGGCGGTACTCATTGATTGGGCCACCATAGTCCCGGACTGCAGAGGCGCCAGTTCGACTACATGGGCGCTGGCATGAACATCACGGAAGCCCGTTGCAAAGCGGTGGTGTTTTCGGCCGCCTACTTACGCAACCCGGAGCGGGCTATACGTCTAGAAATCCGACGCATTTTCCGAGCGTTGCGCACCGTCCCGACATCAAGCTGGCGACAATTGCGTCATCATCCGCTCACGTCTATGCACTGGCGCAGGGCGTCAAGCCTGAGCAGATCATCATCATTCCCAACCGTCAGGTCGGCGCCGCGACCGTGATCGACGGTCGTGTAGGACGCATTCATGATCGGTTAATTCAGTATTCCCAATCCGAATGAGAGAGGCCTTTAGGTCCTCCTTGACAATCAATTCTCGATGAATGGAGCGGGCGCGGCATTCCGCTAGGTTTCCGCGATGCATTCAATGAGCGTCTCAGCAGTGATGTCGCGCCGGTCTGGGAATAACAATGAACGGGCGAACGAGGGATGTGCTATGATTGTGACGAGAAAATCTCCGGGCACGCGTCTCGGCGTTATCAATTTGCAATACAACGGCGCGCCTGACACAGCACATCTGCCGGATCCGTTCAACGCGCCCGCGCATACGAATTTACCCCCGGCTTTTTCATGCGCCGCGACTTTTGGCCCGTTCCGACCGCGTTCGCCGTCGCAGCCGGCGCTATCGGAGCGGATGTGCTCGAAGGTACGCCGGCTGCCCTAAATGGCATCGCAGCGGCCGTCGATCGGCTGGCGCCACATTGCCACCTGATCGTCGGGAACTGCGGCTACATGTACGCAGCGCGATCGTTCTTCCACTCGGATACGCCCACATTGCTCAGTGCCCTGCAGCTCCTGCCCAACGCCCTCGAATCAACCCGGCGGCCGGTCGGAGTACTCACCTTTAACCAGGCGAGCACGGAAAAGATGCTTGCCAGCCATTCAGATCGCTCTCGACTACGCATTATTGGTGTTGACCACCTACCTAGCTGGTCGGCCATCAATAACAGAGACTTTGTTATCAACCCAAGGGTGAGTTCGCCGCAGCTCGGGGCGGAGCTACTCGAGGTGGCCTTGCACGAGCGTCACGCGGGAGCCTTTAAGGACATCGGGTCACTCGTCTTGGAGTGCACCGCTATGCCGCACTTCAGGCCTTAGCTTGCAGCGGCGTTGAGGTTGCCGATCTGGGACATCGCTGCCGTCGCCCGGGCCTTGCTGGGCGTGTAAGCGCGGGATGCCATTGAGAGAGTGTCTCTCGTGCGACTCACCTCGCGCGTTCTGTGGGAGGACTGGTCGCCGCTGAGCGCGATTTGCGCAATCCAAGAAGTGGAATCACTTAGCGAGCTCGGCTCTACCTGCCCGAACGGCGACCCTCACGCTCCGGAAATCTTTGCCAGTCGCAAGAAGTTCATCGCAGCTCCTGCCCGTCCCCGGTAAGTACCGAATTCTGGATGAAACTGCACGTCGTAGGGCGGGTGAGAGCGGTGTGCGAGGGCCATGATCTCGCTTTCATCCGAACGCGCTGTCACCGTGAGATGTGGCGCGCATGATTCATCAAGTTCAACGACAATAGAATGGTAGCGTCCGAAAGGTGGGACGGAAGCCCCTTGAATGGATTATGCGTTACATACGAGTAGCGCCGTGCATCGGTTGACTTGCGCGCGCCATGCGTCCACCGAACACCGTGCCAATACCAATTTGGAATGAGTTTCGCCTGAATTGGTATTGGCCGCGTCGGAGACTGCTCGTCCACAATGGAACCGTAACTAAAATTGATGAACTTTGATGGAGGAGGCCGCATGTGTGGGACACCAAAGCTCTCGTTCTTCGTTCTACTGCTTACACTAGCCGGCTATTCGTTTCCGACGTCAGCGCAACCGGAGGACCGACTTCTCGCGTCCCTGCGAAAAGATGGCAAAATCACAGTCGCGCTAACGTCAGTTCCACCTTTCATGATCATGTCGCCGAGCGGCGAGGCCACGGGCGCTTCGGTCGATCTGCAGAACATGGTACTCAAAAACATGGGTCTGCCAGCGCTTACGCCGGTGCTCACGGATTGGGCCGCCATGATCCCGGGACTGCAAGTTAAGCAATTCGACTACATTGGTGCGGGCTGGAACATCACGGAAGCATTATGCAAAACAGTGGTGTTTTCGGCGCCCTATTACGCAACCCAGGCCGCGCTGTTTGTCTTAGCCGGCAATCCCAAGCATCTGACTGGCGCTGGAGATGTTGCGCGCCGCTCCGAAATTAAGCTCGCGGTAGTTGGGAAGGGCTCACCCTACGAGCAGTACGCGCTAAAGCAAGGGGTCAAGCCCGAGCAGATCATCTACGTTCCTGACATTCAGGCGGGCGTCGCGACGGTCACCGGCGGACGGGCGGATGCGTATATAGTCGGTCAGTTCAGCATCCCGAATCCAGAGCAAAAAGGCCTCGAGGCCGTCGTCGACGAACGGTCACCAGTGTATGCGTCGGCCTTCACGTTCCGCAAAGAAAATGCAGGCTTCCGCGATGCATTCAACGAGCGCCTCATCCCGTTGATCAGAAACGGCACGATGGACAAGCTTTACGAGAAGTACGGCCTCCCTAATTGGAATACCCAAGCCAGGCTTCTTGCCAACCTGAACAAGGCCAGTGACGTCGTTCCAAGCTGCGAGTAAGAAGAAACCGTAGTGCGGCCATTTTGCACCAGTGGCCTGTTCTTGGAGGCGCTTGCGGGGCAACCGTGTGGTTACATTGTAAATCATCCCGCTAGAGGAGCGAGAGGTTGCTTCATACGAGACCGGCAGCGTTTTCCGCGTTGTCAGATCGTACGATACGCAAAGGCGCACAGAACAGCGAGTCCTATCCGGCAAAGAGACCTGTTGCAACTGCTCATCGCGAGCCCGTCCGACTCGCCGAACGGTTGGCACGGTGACGATCTCGATCAGAAAATTGAGGTCAATTGCCATGCGACGTACGACCCCGCATTGCTGAAATCTTTCTGGCCGACAAACGATCTCATGTTGAGCACCACGGTCGCAACACCCCCGAAAATGTCCAGGCCGGAACGCTCCGCGAGCGGCGCGCGCTTCCCAGGTCCGGTCACGGTAGCCGTTGCGCTGGGCAAGGCGCTGGACGTTCTTCTCGCCGTAGGCCGCACCGGTCAGCCCGGCGACCTCCAGCTCCATCAATCGTTGAGCGGCAAAGCCAATCATCTCGGGCCGCAGATCCGCATCAGGGGTCTTCTTCAAGCGTCCGCAGGTTCATCATCTGAGTAAGCATCCGGTGAGGCTTTCAAATACCCACAAATTCTCCTCCGACCATGGCGCCCAGCGCGATGTCGGTGAGGCGTGACAGCCCGCGCCACATAACGGTATTGCCGGGCGGCGGATCGCTGGCGCGGGCGAGATAACCGCCGAGCCGGGCGATCTTGATCAGATAGTGCGAGAGCGTTTTCTGGCTTGTTTTTTGGTTTGTCGTTCACGAGGCGATCGAGCACGCCGATTTCAGTCGCAGTCAACGCGAGGGTTGGCGGCGCGTCTGGGGCGGAACGGTTGAGCATCGTCATCCAGAAGACCCGCCAACTCAGGATGCAAAAAGAGCGAGATCAGATTGGTCAGACGCTGGGCGGTCCTGAGCTTCGACTCCTCAGCTTTGCAGCCCGATTTGAGGATCTTGTGGAACACCTCAATCTTCCATCTCAAAGTGTACCATTCCAGCTTCTCAACGGCGTCGGTGCGGGAACTAACAGGCAGGTCGGTGAGCAGCTTCCAATCGATCTTCTTTCTGTTTTTCGGCGTCCCGCGCTCTTCGGCATGGATCACCGTCAGGGTCAGAGCGGGATAGCGCTTCTGCTTTCCGATCGGCGGTAGGACGCGAATCTCGCGATACCTGATCTCAAGAATGGCCTGGTCGGGATCGCCGTTGCTGTCTCTGACTTCGATGCGATGGAGCCCTTTGACGGCGACCTCGTCCATTTCGTCGGCGATCGTGTGATCCCCGTCTCCAGCCAAGCGGTCGACGCAGGTCCTGATCAGGAAATGAGTTCCGATCTCCTGTGCTGCGCAGAAGAGCTCGTAAATGTCACTCTCGCGATCACCGATATGGATGCATCGTCCCGGATGATCCAACAGTTGCGTAGACTGCTTGAGATTTTCCAACCACCGGACGCTTTCCTTCTTCTCGATGGGAATCCGGGTCGGATTGATCTTCTTTTTAAGCGCTGCCGTCCCCTTGAATTTCTTCCGGGTCCAGAACTTAACGGCCGCCAACCCCAGCGGCACCCCCTCGATTGTAACCGCGAGGCTCGAATGCATCAGGATGCCGCAAACCGGGTGCGATCTGAGGCGACCTGCCTTATCCCATCCACTGTTTATGCTCTTGGTGATGCCGATCGCTTCTGACTTCTCGCGTTGATAGCTGAACTCGGTTGTATCGTGCAGAACAAGAACCAGACCTTCAGTGGCGGCGGCACGGTCACGTGTCGATCGGAAATGTTCGGCCAGAATGTCTACTTCGCTGACCCGGTCGTTAGAGAAGAAGCGGTAGGCTGCCTTGGTATTCGCCCAATCCTGGCAGACGAGCGGAATGCTTTGTCCCACGGCGCTTCCAATCTGCGTGAGCAGTTTGCGGAATCTGTCGCCGAGCCGCGCGTCCCTAAACTCGCATCCACTACTCTCTCATCAATCCAACATTCACCTTCCAACGACGGCAAATAGCCTTTTGCCGATCGATCCCTTAATGTCAGCCCCATAGAGCACCCCTCGCGAATCAGGTGCTCAGAAAGGAATCACAAGTGATTCTTTCGATTCAAGTTTTCGCCGATCTGCGGATCAGCCCGAGTGGTCAAAGTTATGGGAAATTGAAAGCTTCACAGGAGGGAGACTCATCTGATCGGTGGTTCGTCGAATCAGGTTGGTGTCAGCAACCCGACCATCCCGGCGAATCGCCCGGTGACCACCGCAACGCCGGCAGCATAATTTCTCGTCGCGCGCCGCCGTGGCCGCGCCTTGCTTGTCGCGTAAGCGCGGTCTGCTGTTGGAAGCTGTATCTGATGGACTTCACTCGCGCGTTTTGTGCGAAGGCTGGTCGCCGCTGAGCGCGATCTCCGCAACCCGTGGGATCACTTGGCGAGCTAGGCGGCTGCTGCGCGAACGATCTTCGACCCTACGCGCCGGAATCTTTGACAGTCGCAAGAAGTTCATCAGCAGCTCCGGCCCGTGCCGGGTAAGTACCGATTCTGGATGGAACTGCACGCCGTAGGTCGGGTGAGTGCGGTGTGCGACGGCCATGATCTCGCTTTCGTCCGAACGCGCTGTCACCCTGAGATGTGGCGCGGATGAATCATCAAGCTCAACGACAAGAGAATGGTAGCGTCCGACGCAAAGCGGGGACGGAAGCCCTTTGAACAGTCCCCGATCCTCATGCGTTACATACGAGGAGCGGCCGTGCATGGGTTGACCTGCCCGCGCTATGCGTCCACCGAACACCGCACCAATACACTGATGTCCGAGACAGATGCCCAGAATTGGAACGCGGCCTGACAGTTCGCGTACGGCAGCGGTCGATATTCCCGCCTGGATCGGACTGCCCGGACCGGGAGAGATCACCACGGCGCGTGGGTTGAGGTTCGCAACATCTCCGACGGCGAGCGCGTCATTTCGGATTACTTCCGTCGCTTGGCCGAGCTTGCGGAAATAGCGCGCAATATTGAAGACGAAAAAATCGTAGTTGTCGATGATGACAATCAAAATGCACCGGACGTCTCAGCACAAAATGCATCAAACATCCGTTGCGCCTTGCCGAGAGTCTCCCCGTGCTCGACCTCTGGCTGTGACATCGCCGTTATTCCGGCGCCTGCGTGGAACGCAGCCGAACGATCGTCGAGCGTCACAGTGCGGATCACAACGTTCGTGTTCATGTACCCGTTGAAGCCGACGAACTCGATCGCCCCACAATAGACCTCTCGTGCGACACGCTCGGCGTCCGTAATAATTTCCATCGATCGCACCTTTGGTGCCCCTGGTAGTGGAGCCTCCGAGAACACAGGCTCGAAACGCGCTGACCGCGTTCTAGTCTTATGCCAGCTGACCGTTAACAATCGACACAAGATGACGCGCTAAGGCACAGGATTGCATACGAATCAAGGGGCCGACATAGTCGGAGTGCGCTCGTTGCCCTATGCAGCTCCGTACGTAACGTACAGCGCGAACTGACAATTCGGAATCGTCGCAACTGCTGTTTAGCTCTGACATTCGTGCCCGGTTGACCGCTGGCACCCCCCGCACAGTGTTGCAGCTGGGAAGGAAACCTGCGCATTCTTGCCGGGTCTTGTCTTTTGTCCGCATTGCTGAGCATTTCGCTCAAACGGTTTGATCAATTTCAAGTTGGTATTGGTTGCTCCGAAATTGGTATTGGCGTGATCACGGGCGATCGCGAGACAACTTGGAAAGGTCGGGGCGCCTCTCGATGGGCCCCTTGGCCCGGCGTATGGAATCGGATGCTTAGGCTTCATCAGCTCATTGCTAAAATTACCGGGACGCCCTGGAGAAGGGCCATTTTGCGGTTCAACGGCAGCGTCATGAGATTCGCGAAGCTCGGGCAACAGCTCAGCTCGATCTCATTCGATGGCGCGAGGCGACGCTCGCCTGTCGCAAAGTTCCGCGATACCTCGATCTTGTCGGTGATCTCCGGCTGGGCCTTATCCATGAATTCGACGCCCCAACCGCCCTCAGGCGCGTGGGGAATTCGGATTGAACAATCCAACGGCCTGAATGGTCTCGTAAACGGCGGGGGCAAGACCGAGAAGCAAATGGCAGTTTTCCAATGACGGATGAAGTACAGACTGAACTTCTGCAGGATATTCTCGTGATCCGGCTGAACCGGCCACATCGCCTCAACGCCTGGACCGGAAAGATGCGGCAGCACATCTGCGATATTCTGAACGCGGCGGCTGAGCGCGAAGATGTGCGCGCGATCGTGTTCACTGGAACGGGAGACAGAGCCTTTTGCGCGGGGCAGGACTTGACTGAATCGGAGAAGGTCGGAAGCGAAGCGACCACCCGGGAGGCAATGAATCAGTTTAAGCGTTTTTATGACACAGTCCGTGAAATGCCAAAGCCGGTGGTGGGCGCGCTCAATGGTCTCGCTGCTGGATCAGGCTTTCAGATTACGCTTCTCATGGACGTCATTGTCGCCCACCCCGACGTGCAAATGGGACAGCCGGAAGTCAATTCCGGCATTCCGAGTATCCTTGGCCCCTGGCTCATGAAGGAAAGCCTTGGCCGGTCGCGCACGGTGGAGCTCGCTGTTACCGGGCGAATGATGGATGCGGCAGAGTGCTTTCGCGTCGGTTTGATTCATCATCTGGTGGAGCGGCAAGACGTTCTTGAAACCGCGCTATCGGTGGCACGCGAGCTTGGCGGAAAGCCCGCGGAGGCGTTTCGCATAACCAAACAATACTTGTGCCACGCAAATTCGGCCGAGTATGAGCGAGCGTGGGAGCTCGCCGCTGAAGGGCAAGTCGAGGCATTCAACGGCGGTGAACCACAAGCCGTCATACGCGACTTCTTTGCGCTGCGCCGTGCCCGCAGATCTCAAGAGCAAACAGAACCTCCGGCACCCAAATCAACTCTCGATTGACGGGAACAGATATGAATTCCTCTGTAGAGGCTGCACTCTCGCATCCACCATTTCCGCGCAACGAACCTGTGCGCGAATATGCACCGACTAGTCCCGAGCGATCGGCGATAAAAGCCGCGCTCGCGCAAATGAGCCGGGAGCGTGTGGAGCTGCCGCTTATCATTAACGGGGCCGAACAGCGAACTGGCCGTCGTGAGACAGCGGTCATGCCTCACCGGCATGAGCATGTCCTCGGGGATGCTCATCTGGCTTCCGCAACGGAAGTAAAAGCCGCCATCGATGCGGCCGTGCGCGCATGGCACGACTGGTCAAAATGGCCCTGGACCAAACGGGCCGCAATCTTCCTGAAAGCCGCCGAGCTGCTATCTGGACCATGGCGCGATCGCCTTAACGCATCGACCATGCTCGGACAATCCAAAACAGTTCATCAGGCCGAGATCGACTCTGCCGCGGAGCTCATCGACTTTTGGCGGTTCAACGTCGAGTTCATGAAGCGCCTGTATGAAGATCAACCGATCTCTCCTCCAGGCGTTTGGAACCGCAGCGATTACCGCCCACTGGAGGGCTTCGTATTTGCGATCACACCGTTTAACTTCACCGCGATCGCCGGTAACCTGCCGACTGCACCAGCCTTGATGGGCAACACCATTGTCTGGAAGCCGGCAGGCACCGCAAAGTATGCCGCTCAACTTATTATGCGGATCTTGTGGGAGGCTGGGCTTCCAGATGGGGTAATCAATCTCGTCTATGGCGATGGCGCCGAGATTGCAGAGGTTGCATTGGCCGATCATCGCCTTGCTGGCGTTCACTTCACTGGCTCAACACAAGTCTTTAATAGCGTCATCCGAAAGGTCGGATCGAATGTCGGTCATTATCGCAACTATCCGCGGCTAGTCGGCGAGACCGGGGGGAAAAACTTCATTCTCGCCCACGGCAGCGCTGACCTTTCAGCATTGGCTACAGCGATCATTCGCGGCGGTTATGAATATCAGGGACAAAAGTGCTCAGCCGCATCTCGGGTGTTTGTGCCGGCTTCCTTGTGGCCATCGCTGAAGACTATCTTATGCGATGAAATTTCAACCATCAGAGTCGGCGATGTGTCTGATTTCAGCAACTTTATGGGAGCGGTGATCGATCACAAAGCGTGGCAAAAGCACATGCGCGTTTTCGAGGAAGCCAAGGCATCCGGCGCGAAGATTCTCAGGGGAGGAAATGGCGACCAGAAGGACGGGTACTTCATTGCGCCGACCCTGATCGAAACGGACGATCTCGAAGCGCCGCTCCTGCGTGAGGAATTCTTCGGACCGATCGTTACGACCTATGTTTACCGCGATGGCGAGTTTGAAGATATTCTCGAGAGGATCGATCAGTCGGGCGCCTACGGTCTCACGGGCGCAATATTCTCGACGGATCACCGCATCATCGATCAGGCATCAAGTGGACTTCGCTTTGCGGCCGGAAACTTCTACATCAATGATAAACCGACCGGTGCTGTTGTGGGCCAGCAACCCTTCGGCGGAGCGAGAATGTCTGGCACCAATGACAAAGCGGGGTCCATCTGGAATCTAATCCGATGGACGTCGCCCAGAAGTATCAAAGAGACGTTCGTCCCGCCGAAAGACTATCGTTATCCTTACCTGAGCGATTCGGTCGACGGTTGAGCATTTGAGCTCAGATCGCGATAGTTCCTATCGGCCGGCTTGCTGCAAATGCGAACAAGCGATTGTTCGACGTGGTTTCAGACCGGCCGAAATCCAGCCGTCGCGACGACCTGACTCAAGGACTACCGCATCTCAACATTAACCTGCTAAAAGAACCCAGACGTTAAGCAGAGCAAGTTGACGCTGATCAGACCCGCCAGGTTACACTTGGCCGCTGGCCGCTTGCATTTGGCGACCAGAATCGATGGCAACGATGCGCCGGTCTCGTACGGCCGCCTTCCGCGTACTACGCCACCATAATTCCAATTTGGTATTGAACCCTTCGGATTTGGTATTGGCCCTTGCGGGGCCGGTTCGTCACATTTCATCACAATACTTATGAACTCCCAGGAGCCCAGTCTTCATGAACCAAGCTGCCCCCAAATCAATGTCTCCGCGGCCTAATATGTCAGCTCTTCAGGCCTTGGCGGGGAAGCTCGGTATTGATGCAGTCATCGCCACAAGCCCGGAAAACTTCATCTACGCGAGCTGTGTCTGCCTAATGTCAGTCTCGCGTCTGAGACGCCAGGCATTTGTGATCCTGCCAGCCGCTGGGGAGCCGGTCGCGCTGGTTGCGACTACCGAGCGAAAACAGACGGCTGAGGAGGGCTGGATCAAGGACGTTCGCACCTACACTGAATACGCGAATGATCCCGCCGACGCACTTGCAGATATCCTGATTGATCTCGGGAATGATCACGGCACGATTGGTATTGATCTGAACTATCTGCCAGCCGGAACCCATGCGCGCCTTGCGAGCAGGATGCCAAATGTTAAGTTCATAGACACAAGCAAAAATATTGCTGCGATTCGTGCGGTCAAGTTGCCGGGCGAAATCGAACTTCTTGAGAGGACCACGAAGCAGACGCATCGAGCCGTGCTGGAGGCGATGAGCGCTAGTAGGCTCGGTGAGACTGAGCGGATGATGGCCAATCGCATTACGGATGGCCTCGTTAGCAAGGGGGCCGAGGAAATTACCTTCTTAATCTTCGCAAGCGGCCCTAGAACCTCCTACAATCATGCGCGTCCGACCGAACGGGTGCCCCTCAAGAGCGAGATCGTTCGCCTTGACGTTGGTGGCAAATATGGTGCCTGGGGTAGCGATTTTGCACGCACCTATTCGACCGGTGAGCCAACGCTCTTGCAACGTGAGACATACGGAAAACTGTGGGATCTCCACACATCAACCATCAATATGGTTCGGCCCGGCATCGCGGCGGAGGAGCCTTACTTCTTCTGTAAGGAAAGGGCGGAAAAGCTCGGGCTCAATTTCAAAATGGTGTTCGTCGGCCACAGCTTTGGCGTTGAAAATCACGAATTCCCGATGATCCGGCCCGGCGAAAAGGCGAAGCTCGAAGTGGGCATGGTGTTCAATATAGAGCCAATGGTCTCCGACGCCGACGGCTCGATGTATCATATCGAGGATTTGTTCGTTGTAACCGAGCAGGGACCGCGCCTGCTGACTTTGGGATTCGGGTCTCGCGAGATTCCAGTCATTGGCGAGCCGATCCGGGTATGAAAACGCGTGCGCGGCGAATTCAGGTTGGTTGCAGGCCTCCACGCGCTCGGCTTTGCCGTCGGATTGTGCGCAAAGCGACTGTCTCATGTCGTGACTGTTGGGCGCCGCTGCAAGTGGATGAACGAGAGAACGCGCGTCATGGCCGAGTGCGACTACACTGTTGTAGGTAGCGGCTCGGCCGGATGCGTGCTCACCGATCGCCTGAGTGAGGATAGGAACGTGAAGGTGCTGGTGCTCGAGGCGGGCCACTCGACAAGTCAATCTGAATCGACATCCCGGGGGGCTTCACGAAGCTGCTCAACCAGGCCCAGTTGGACTAGAAGGTCCGGATGCAGCCCAACGAGAGTATCGATGGTCGTCGCTCCCTCGCTCCGAGCGGCCCCGAGCTGGGCGGCTGCAGCACGATCGACGGCATCGCCGCCGCCAGCCGCTCGATGGCGACAGCTGGGCCGCGCTCGGCAATCGCGACGTGCTGCCCTAAAGTGGAGCACTGCGAGGTCGCTGGCGATCGCTCGCGCGGGGGCAGGCGCCTCAATGTTCGCGACACCCCGGACCGCCGCGTGCTGTGCGATGCCTTGATCGAGGCCACCGAAGCCTGAGGAGTCCGGCGCAAGCAGGGCTACAGCAACCGACAGCAGAATGGCTTCGGCTACGACCGGTTGTTAACGGCAAATGGCGCTGGCCGGCCGACGATATCGAAACGGCTGCCACGACCGATGGAGCAAAAATTGCTATGAATAGATCCTCGTGTCGAACCACGTTCAACTCGCGCAACGTCCGGTACCGGAGTTCAGCTACGTGAACGACTTCCTCAACTATAACGAACTTCGGCGATTGGCTAAACACCGGCTGCCACGCGGTATCTTTGAATACATCGACAGGGGCAGCGAGGACGAGACTGCGCTGCTACGCAATCGGCAGGCCCTCGATGAAGTGCGTGTCAGGCCGCGGATCCTGACGGGCTCCGGCGTTCGCAGCCAAGCCGTCTCTCTCTTCGGCGAAACTCATGACACGCCAATCATCGTCGCTCCGACTGCCTTCGCGGGCCTCGTGTGGTATCAAGGAGAAATCGAACTGGCCAAAGCTGCCGCCTCGTACCGGATCCCGTTTTGTGCTGCGACCGAGGCGATTACCGCGGTGGAGGAGATCGCCGCAGCGAGCACCGGTCCAATCTGGCTCCAGCTGTATCTTTGGGAACGGGAAGAGCTCTGGCGCGACCTGCTTCAGCGGGCGTGGGACAACGGCGTGCGAACGCTCGTAGTCACAGTTGACAGCGGATCCGTAGCTGCCAACCGCGAATACAACACCCGCAACGGCTTCGGTATGCCGTTCAATTTTTCGGCAAGAAACGTTTGCGACGTTGCTCTCCACCCGCGATGGGCCTTCGGCGTGTTAGCGCGCTATTTGGCCACAGGCCAAGTCCCGGCGTTCGCCAACTATCCACCTGCCTATCGCAGCAGTATATTCCGCACTAAGAACCTCCGTTACGAGCCCAACTTCGGCTGGGATCACATCCATCAGCTGCGCGAACTCTGGAAGGGCAATCTTGTCCTTAAGGGGATCCTTCGTGCTGATGACGCAATCCTCGCGGCCAAGCTGGGCGCCGACGGCATCGTCGTCTCGAATCATGGTGGACGCAACCTCGATAGCGCCGTGGCACCGATCGAGGTGCTGGCGGAAATCGTGGATGCCATCGGTGGGAAAATCGCTGTTATTGCAGACAGCGGAATCCAGCGGGGCAGCGATATTCTCAAACTCCTTGCGGTGGGAGCCAGGGCCGTCATGCTGGGCCGAACTCTGTTATACGGCACCGCTGTAGGCGGCATGGCAGGTGCGAGCCAAATGATCGGCATTTTGCGCCGCGAACTCGACGTCGCAATGGCCCAAACGGGTTGCAAGACCATCGGCGAATTGGACAGAAGCTTGCTCGAAATGCCCGAGCCTCGGCACCACTGTTCCGCTTCAATCGGGAGTAGCGCCTCTCGGAACGGCCCTACCAAACCGAGTGCGGCTCACCCGGTTCAAAAGGCCCAGTAAAATGGGCCAAGTTATCAGCAAGAAGGGTTTTGCAGTGCCAAACTGGCATTGCCCCGAATTGTTTCCCGCTGTCTAGTTTCGAATAGGCGAATGCGATGCAGACCGTCCTTGTGACCGGTACCAACCGTGGCTTAGGCTTAGAGTTCGCACGCCAATACCGCGAAGCTGGTTGGCACGTCATCGCGGCTTCGCGGCGACCCGACGAGGCTGCCCAGGCGCGGGCATTGGGCGCCGAGTTGGTACAGCTGGACGTTCGCAGCGAACACGACGTGCGCGCTTTAGCCCACGCGCTCGAGGGGCACCAGATCGACCTCTTGATCAACAATGCCGCTTATCATCCGGGCATTCAACAGCTCGGGCAGCTGGATTACTCCAATTGGCAGGCAGCGTTTCACGTCAATGTCATTGCGCCGCTTCAGATAACGGAAGCTCTTCTTCCTCTCATTCCTCCTGGCAGCAAGATCGCGAATATTGGGAGCCGCCAAGGCAGTATCGCGTGTAACGAAGAGGGAGGCGGAAGCTATCTGTATCGCGCCACGAAAGCGTCGCTCCATTGCATCACGCGCAGCCTGGCCATCGACTTAGCGCCAAGAAACATCCTCATCGCGGCTCTGCATCCAGGCTGGGTCAAGACTGATATAGGAACGACCGCCGCGAACCTCGAGGTCGGAGAAAGCGTGTCGGGCATGCGCAACGTGATCGCGACGCTTGGCTCGCACAACACAGGTCGCCTTATCAGTTACGATGGCGAGATAATCCCTTGGTAGTGTCACAGATTGAGTTGTTTGGGGGAAGACTGCCCGGTCGTGGTTCGCGCAGCCGCATCAGCTATTCTAGGCGGCGATCTCGGGAGGGAAAACGCTACCCTATGTCAAAATTGGTTCGCCAATGATCGGTATCGCGAGGAGCGAGCAGGCTCCGCTCGGCAATAACGAACAGTCCTTAAGGTGATATTCCGCCGGCATCCGTAATCCGGCTCTATATTAAACACCATCCCCGGCGGTTTGGAGGAGCCTGCGCTATCATCGTTTCCATTCTGATATCGGTGTTTTCGAAGTTGGTATTGGCGCCCTGTTCGCTCTCAAAGTAACAACAGACTTTGGTTAAAGAACTTGATGGAGGAGATCTCTTGCGCGCTGCATCAAAGCTCTCTCTGTTAATCCTGCTACTCACGGTGACAGCCCATTCGCTTCCTGTGGCTGCTCACGCGGAGGACGCTATTCTTAGCTCCATCCGTAAGGCCGGAAAAATCAAGGTGGCCATGTCCTCGGCCCCTCCTTACATAATTGTGTCGCCGACCGGCGAGGCAACAGGCTCTTCCGTTGACTTGCAGAGCATGGTCTTGGAGGAAATGGGACTGCCGCCGCTTACGCCAGTGCTCACAGGTTGGGAGTTCATGATCCCTGGATTGCAGGCTCAGCAGTACGAGTATATTGGAGCCGGCTTCAACATCACGGAAGCGCGCTGCAAGGCCGTGCTGCTTTCGACGCCCTATTACGCTGCCCGAACAGGGCTGTATGTCCGGCCTGGAAATCCGAAGCATCTGATGAGCGTTGCGGACGTCGCACAACGTCCCGATATCAAACTCTCCGCAATCGGAACGTCAGCCCAACTGGCCTATGCGGTCAAGCAAGGAGTCAAGTCCGAGCAAATCATGCAGGTCTCGGACATTCAGGCCGGCGCCTCGACTGTTATCGGCGGTCGGGCGGACGCGTTCATACTCGGTCAATTTAGCATCACCAATCCAGAGCAAAAGGGACTTGAGGTCGTTGTCGACAAGCAGTCCCCGGTGGACGGGTCTGGCGCGGCATTCCGCAAGCAAGACGTAGGCTTCCGCGACGAATTCAATAAGCACCTGATCTCCTTGATCAGAAGTGGCGTAGTTCAAAAGCTTTATCAGAAGTACGGGATTCCGAATGGAGACGAGCAAGCGCAGTTGCTCGCGAACTTTACGAAGGCCAGTGACATCGTGCCAAGCTGCGAGTAGCGCGAACGACCGCGAACGCCGCTGTGTGGAGCCCGCGCTTTGAGATCAGCTCCAGGAAAGACTCCATCACTAGACCGATCCACTCAGGCGCGGACCTTCCCTGCCGAATGTCCTCGGAGCTGCTCCAGACCTGCTCAGCGTATGCTACCCAAATCACCCGCTCAAGTCCCCTTCGATCTCAGCCGCGACGGCCAGATCCGTCGGCGCGAGCCTAGCGGCATCTACGTCGGTCCTGCGAGCGAGCGAAGGACGATCAGTTGGACTAACGAGAACGCGGATTTCAACTTATGTCGGCATGGGATTACATCATTATCGGGGGCGGCTCGGCTGGCTGCGTACTCGCCAACCGACTGAGCGAGGATGCGCGCGTAAACGTCCTGCTGCTCGAAGCGGGCCCACCCGACAGGTCAATGTGGATCGATATCCCCGCTGGCTACACCAAACTCCTGAACCACAAAAAGTTCAATTGGAACTTTGAGATGGAGGTCGGGCAGGGGATGGGCGACCGTCGCATCCCCTGTCCGCGTGGTCGGACCCTTGGTGGCTGTAGCTCGATCAACGGCATGCTCTATGTGCGCGGCCAGCCACTCGATTACGACACATGGAGTCAGCTCGGCAATCAAGGCTGGTCCTACCAGGATGTGTTGCCTTACTTCAAGAAATCCGAACACTATGAAGGGCGGGGCGATTTGTCACGTGGCAGCGGCGGCCCCCTCGTCGTCCGAGACATCGACGAACACCACGTGCTTGGTGATGCTCTAATCGAGGCAGCCGAAGCGAGCGGCTTTCCGCGCAACGAGGATTACAACAATGGGCGGCAGGAAGGCTTCGGCTACTTCCAAGTAACGATCAAGAACGCTCGACGCTGGTCGGCCGCTCGTGCTTTTCTGGATCCGGCGCGCAGCCGGCCAAACCTGCGTATCGAAACAGACGCGCTTGTGAGCCGCATTCTGCTCCAAGGCCGGCGCGCAGTCGGCGTCGCCTACAGCCTGCACCGCGAGACGCGCGAAGCACGCTGCAGACGGGAGGTGATCCTCTCATGCGGCGCCGTTCAGTCGCCGGGGGTGCTGGAGCTTTCGGGAATAGGGCAGCCCGAGATCGTCAAAAGATTCGGCATTGAGGTCCAGCATGAACTGAAGGGCGTAGGAGAGAATTACGGCAATCACTTCGCGCCGCTTATGAGCTGGCGAGTGAACCGGCCCATCACACTCAACGAGCAGACACGCGGAGTGAAGCTCTTGGGCGAGATCGCACAATATTATTTGAATGGCAGCGGCGTGCTGACCTGGTCGGCCGGCCAGGTGTTCGGCTTCGTGCGGACGCGCCCCGAACTTGAAACGCCAGACGTGCAATTCCTGATGGCGCCCGCAAGCTATGACCCTGCGCGAACGCGCCGCCTCGAAAAGCAGCCCGGCATGACCGTGATAGTCTCCCAATGCCGGCCCGAGTCGCGCGGCTCAATCCACATCAAGTCGCCGAAGCCTGGCTCTGAGCCCGCTATCCGCTCGAATTTCCTCTCAGCCGACGCCGATCGCCACTGCACAGTGGCCGGCTTGCAGATCGTGCGCAAGATCATGCAGCATGCGGCCATCGCTAAATACATTGCCTTCGAAAGTCTTCCGGGCGCTGCGGTGCAAAGTTACGACGAATGGCTCGACTACTCGCGTCGCGCCGGCCTTGCGCTGTATCACCCAGTTGGAACTTGCAAAATGGGCAAGGATTCGATAGCGGTGGTTGACGATCGCCTTCGCGTGCACGGCCTTGCCGGACTACGCGTAATCGATGCATCGATCATGCCGACACTGCCCTCTGGAAACATCTACGCGCCGACCATCATGGTGGCCGAGAAAGGCGCCGACATGATCAAAGAGGATGCGAGCAGAGTGTAAAGGCTGGTGCTCGCGCTGTCGATTGCTGTGGCAACGCCCCCGTAAGGATTAGATCATTCACTCGTGACACTTCCTCTTGTCGAAATCGCTGCCATACTAATGGAGGGCAAATGAACCAATCAGCTATGCGAGCTTTGGGCGAGCTACGTCCGGCGCACTGCAAGACCAAATACGAGGTAGGAAGCCGCCCGCGTCAATTCCGCACTGGTATTGATCGCGCCGAAATCGGTATTGGTGCTGGAGCCGGCAATGCAACAAATTTGAGGAATTGTCATTGGCGTGACGTATCAGCGACACGGGCTCTCAGCTACTTCTTTCGCGACTTGCATTGATCGCCTACTCGTCCAACAGTGAAGGGAAGGTTACTTTCGCTTTTCAATGCGTAAAGGGGGACGCCCGCATTTTGTGCCGCCTACCAAGTTTGATCGATCCCGACTGATGAATCCTGAAGCAAGTAAATGGAGATATATTCGTGACTAGAAAAGCTGCGGGCCCGCGACTTGGGGTCGTCCTTCTACCATACGAGGGTGCCAACGACACCGCGGACTTGCCTGACCCATTCAACGTCACCCCGCCGCCCGACCAGCCGCCCTGCTATTTTACTCACCCTGACTTCTGGCCCGTCCCAACCGCGTTTGCCATTGCGCCTGGCGCCTTTGGTCAGGCGATTCTTGATGGAACGCCAACCGCTCTCGCTGGCATCGCGAAGGCCGTTGACCGCCTGTCCCAACATTGCGACCTGATCGTCGGGGGCTGCGGATACATGTACGCAGCACGATCGCTCGTCCGCTCGGACACGCCTACATTGCTAAGCGGCCTGCAGCTCCTACCCAATGCACTCGACTCGACGCGCCTGCCGATCGGAGTCCTCACCTACAACCGTGCAAGCACCGAAAAAATGCTCGGCAGCCGTCCGGATCTATCTCGACTGCGCATAGTCGGCGTCGACCACCTACCAAACTGGTCGATGTTCGCACGTCCAGACCTTGTAACCAACTGGCAAGTGAATCCTGAACAGCTTCGGGCGGAAATACTCGAATTGTGCCTACAGGAACGTCACGACGGCGCATTCGCGGAGATCGGTTCGCTCGTCTTGGAATGCACCGCTATGCCGCAGTTCCGGATGGACCTTACCCGCACGCTCCGGCTGCCGATCTGGGACATCGCCGCCGTCGCCCGAAGTTTGCTCGGCGCATAGACCTGTGGATATTATTGCGGGCGTTCAGTTCATGACGAGTTGACAGCTTGCCCGTCAGGCTGCGCTCTACGAGCTCGTCTAGCTGAACGCTCGCTGCCAAGATCGGCCGGGCCTCTTGTGCCGATCTTGAGCCGTATCTCAATGCGCGGTCTAAGAATGTCAGCCGTGCTATCATTCATGCCGCAGCTGTTGCCGAAGCAACGTGCTAAAGAGCCCGGCAACTTCACCGCGTGCGTGCGGCGACGGGCGTGGAAGATCGCTCCAGTTCTTTGCTGCATCTGGGGCCGGCTCAGACACCGGCTCAAACAGCTGTAATTCCCACCTTTTCCGCCCAGGGGCCGGCACAGCGTGACCTTGCCCCCAAGTTTTATCCAGTCCTGAGTTCGCCCCGGCTGTTGGATTTACCCGAATGGGCGGTGGTAGCGACGGGAGCTGGTGCGGAGCCATCGTCATAGCGCAGCGCCAGATCCCGTCGCGGGTTGCAGGTGAAGGCAAACTCCGATGGTGTTTTCCATCCGAGTTGCGAGTGAGGTCGCGTATCGTTGTAGTCGGCCCGCCAATGTCCGAGTTCGACGCGGGCCTGGGCCAGCGACGTGAACAGCGTCTCGTTCAACAATTCGTCTCGGAGACGGCCATTGAAGCTTTCGATGAAGGCATTCTGCGTCGGCTTGCCGGGGGGCGATGTAATGCCAGGCGACGCGGCTCTGATCGGCCCATGTCAGGATGGCGTTGCTGGTCAATTCGGTGCCGTTGTCGCTGACCACCATTTTGGGCTTGCCGCGCTCGATGATCAGCCGGTCCAGCTCCCGCGCCACCCGGGAGCCCGACAGCGAGGTGTCGGCCACCAACGCCAGGCATTCGCGCGTGCACTCGTCGACCACGGTCAGGATGCGGAAGCGGCGGCCATCGGTGAGCTGGTCCGAGACGAAGTCGAGCGACCAGCGGTCATTCGGCGCTATCGGCACCACCATCGGCGCCCTGGTCCCGAGCGCCCGCTTGCGGCCACCACGGCGACGGACCGCGAGCCTCTCTTCCCGGTAGAGCCGGAACAGTTTCTTGTGGTTGACCAGATAGCCCTCCCGCCTGAGCAGAACATGCAGGCGCCGATAGCCGAAGCGACGGCGCACCTCGGCAATCGCTCTCATGCGTTGGCGTAGGGCCGCGTCATCCGCCCGGGTCGTCCGATATCTGATGGTCATGCGGCAACAGCCGATGGCTTTACACGCCCGCCGTTCGCTCATCTCGTGGGCCTCCATGAGATGGGCGACAGCTTTCCGCTTCCCCGCGGGCGTCACCACTTCTTTCCCAGGAGGTCCTTTAACGCAGCATTGTCCAGCATGGCGTCGGCCAAAAGCCGCTTCAGCCGCGTGTTCTCATCCTCCAGCGTCCTCAGCCGCTTGGCCTCCGAGACCTCCATCCCGCCAAACTTGGCTTTCCATTTGTAGATGCTGGCATCGCTGACGCCGTGCTTCCGGCACAGATCGGCAACCGACACGCCAGCTTCGTGCTCCTTCAAAATCCCGATGATCTGCTCTTCCGTAAAGCGGCTGCGCTTCATGCTCTGGTCCTCATATGGGCCAGAGCGAACTTCAATCTGGATTAAGTCCAGGGGGCAAGGTCAGGCAGCCGCGGCCCCTTAGGGATTGACCGCAGTCTGGTTACCTAGTTCAAGCCGATACTCCGGCGGCTAGCCTTTTCGCCAGCGCTCAATTGGCGAGCGCGATCGTTCCACACGCTCTTGCACGGGGAACTCATCGTGGGCTCTGTCCCTGAACATTGTGGCACAGGAATCAGATTTCAATCCCTGAGCCGTACGGTTTCTCTACGTAGTAAAACTGCAGATCACGGCAGAGTTGGGAGCGGAGGACTCAGCCCCTCCGATTGGCATCCCAGCGACCCAATACAATATTCGAGAGATTCTCGTAAGCTGCCGCTCCGATCGTGCGCTCGCGCGAATGCCGTCCGCAAGGCCTGAACAACCGGTAGGCGGTCATCCAAAAAACCTTCGTCTGCAGAGCCGCCTGGGCGTCGTGGGATCATTGACCGCAGGAAAAGCGGTGTGTTCGAAAGAAGGGCCGTTCAATAGGGATAAACCGTTCTAATCCTCCCACTTTCGGTTCAGTAACCGGCAGTGTGGCAAACGAGACGCCCCCAGCGGGTGAAGCCGAGACGATTCAGCCTGACAAAACGTGACCATATAGACGTGTCCGGAAAGCCTTAATCAATTCCAGTTTGGTATACATGCCACCTAAATTGGTATTGGCCTCGCGAAAGATGGTTTGCACAAGATGCATCAATCAGAATTGATGAACTTTGAATGGAGGAGGCCTTATGCGAGGGGCATCAAAGCTCTCGTGGTTTGTTGCGCTGGTGACACTAGCCGGCTATTCGGTTCCGATTGCTGCGCACGCTGAGGACACGCTCGCCTCCATCCGCAAGGCCGGCAAAGTCACCGTCGCGCTGGCATCACTGCCACCGTACGTGATCGTATCGCCGAGCGGCGAGGCATCGGGTTCTTTGGCGGATCTGGAGAACATGGTGCTCAAAAACATGGGCTTGCCGGCGCTTACGCCGGTGCTCACGGATTGGGCCGCCATGATCCCCGGACTGCAAGTCAAGCAGTTCGACTACATTGGCGCTGGCTGGAACATCACGGACGCATACTGCAAGGTGGTGCTCTTTTCAGCGCCGACCTACGCAAACCCGGCGGGACTGTTTGTGTCCGCAGGCAATCCAAAACATCTTACGAGCGTCGCGGATATCGCGCGGCACACCGATGCCAAGCTGGCAGCAGTGGGAAAGGGAACTCCCTACGAACAGTTCGCCCTGAAACGGGGGATCAAGCCCGAGCAGATCATCTACGTTCCTGACACTCAGGCGGGCATCGCGACGGTCACTGGAGGTCGGGCCGACGCATTCATAGTCGGTCAATTCGCTATCCCCAATCCAGAACAGAAGGGCCTCGATCTCGTCCACGACAAAGACGCGCCTCTGGTCGCAGGGGGGATGGTCTTCCGTAAGGAAGACGTTGCCTTCCGGGACGCGTACAACAAGGAGCTTAACTTGCTGGTGAGAGACGGTACGCTTCAGAAGCTCTATGACAAGTACAAGGTGCCAAACGGAGAGGTTATCGTGCAACTCATTACCAAGTATACCAAAGCCAGCGACTTCAACCCAAGCTGCGAGTAGGAGCGACCGCAGTGAAGGCTGTTGTGGAGTACTGGCCCGCTCTCGCGCAGGGCTTGTGGGTCACCGTGTGGGTCGCGTTGTGCATCATTCCAGGTGCCGCATTAGGCGCGCTTATACTTGGTGCGCTAAGGCTCTCCGAGACGCTGGCCATACGAGTGGGCGCGATGCTCGTGATCGAACTCGTTCGTGCCCCTTCGGCTCTGGTTCTACTGTTCTGGGTCTTCTATGTATTGCCGCTGCTGCCTGGAATGCCGCGCCTCAGTCCCCTGACAGCGGCAATCCTCGTGCTGGTGCTCGATGGAGCGGCCTACGGTGCGGAGATCGTCCGTTCTGGCATCGAGGCCGTTCAACGTGGACAAACTGACGCGTGTCATGCACTCGGACTGAGTAAATTTCAGAGCTTCACGAAGGTTGTTTTGCCACAGGCGCTCTCTCAGATTGTGCCCGCTTTCGGGAGTCTCGCGAGAAGCATGGTGAAGTGGACCGCAATAGTAAGCTTCATTGGCGTACAGGACGTGCTCTATGTTGCGAACTACATTCGCGGCCAAACATTCGAGACGGTTGCCGTTTTTTGCCTGCTCGCGATCGTTTACTGGATCTTGACCATTCTTTGCGGGGCAGCCTTTCGCGCGCTCGAACAGCTGCTCCCGTTGAATCGCGCTTTGCGAGCTGCCCGCCTATCGGTTCAAGCCGCGGCGAATCCGACTGTGAGAGTTGCCCAATGACATGGGATTGGAGCTTTGTCCTGAAGATCCTGCCGACCCTTATGCTGGGCGTCTGGTACACAATCCTAATAACGCTTGCCGGGTCGACGATCGCGCTAATCGGAGGTCTGCTGCTTGCAATCCTGGAGAGCCTGAGTACCACGGTCGGGCGGGCATTCGTGCGATTCTTGCTCGAGCTCTTCCGCGGTGTGCCGACTCTGGTGCTGCTGTATTTTACCTTTTATGTCCTACCCGAGGCCGGAATTACTATTCCGGCAATACCTATCGGCATCGTCGTGCTCGGCATTGTCTATGCCGCATACTCCTCCGAGGTTTATCGAGGGAGCCTGATCACAATCCCCGGCGAGCTGCGTGACGCGTGTGTCGCGCTCAATCTGAGCTCCTTTGTTACATGGCAACGCGTACTCGTTCCATTGATGGTCAGGCGGTCGATCCCGTCCCTACTCAACTACGTGCTCGGCATGTTCAGGGAGACTGCGGTGCTGTTTGCGATCGGAATCCCCGTCTTGATGGGTGAAGCTAACGACGTGGCCCTTGAACACTTCCGCTATCTCGAGCCCTTCACCCTAGCAGGCGTCATCTATATTGGCATGAACTTGCCGTTCCTCCACCTCGTCAAGAAATTCAAGGACAAGCATGCTTAGCACTGCGGACTCTCACCGATCAGGACTCTTCGCCCCCGCGGCTGCAGAAGCCCCAAGCGCGACGGAACGATATGGATCGACCAAATCGCAACAAGCTAGGTGGGCTATCGAATTCGAGAAGGTCTCGAAGTCTTTCGGCGCTCACCAAGTATTAGTCGATCTCGATCTGCAAGTGCGCCCTGGTGAGAAGGTCACGTTGATTGGTCCAAGCGGTTCAGGAAAGACGACCGTGCTTCGCCTGGCAATGACTCTTGCGAAGCCTACCTCGGGCGATATCCGCCTCTTCGGCGAAAGCATTGTGCTTGACGCGGCAGGCAAACCGCTTTCAGGCTCACAGGAGGCCCGACTCCGCCGCAGGTGCGGCATGGTATTCCAGCAATTCAATCTGTTCCCGCATCTGACGGTGCTACAGAACCTGATCCTTGCGCCCACAACCGTGCTGAAGCAGTCCAAAGAGCAGGCTGAAAAGAGCGCGCTCGAATACCTCCGCATGGTCGGCTTGGAAAGCAAAGTCGATGCCTACCCCGCCCAGCTTTCGGGAGGTCAGCAGCAGCGCATCGCGATCGCTCGCGCCCTGATCTTAAAACCTGAGATACTCTTGCTTGACGAGATCACCTCCGCATTGGACCCTGAGCTCGCGGGAGAAGTTCTCGATGTCGTGCGACGTATCGCGCATGAAAGCAACGTGACGCTTCTGATCGTCACTCACGAGATGCGCTTCGCACGCGAGATCTCCGACCGTATCGCCGTCTTCGATGCCGGCCGCATCATCGAGCAGGGTCCCCCCGACAAGATCTTCACAAATCCCGACTCCGAGCGCACGCGAGCTTTTCTACAATCCGTGCTCAATCACTAGATTCAAGCAAGCCGATGCCACAAGTTTCCAAGGCCCCCTGTCCCGCATTTAAAACAGTGACTAGCGCGTCTGGTGTTCGTCCCCGTGCAATAAAGCGATCGAGGTCTACTTTTTGGACTGCTTGGGCGTTCAGATCGTCACGAACCGTTTGCGGAGTAGACAGATGACGGAAGGCCAACAATTTGCGCACAGACCTGAGGACTTGCTCTCGGAAATGCGAGATCGGATATTTGTGCTCACCATCAACAGGCAGGAGAGCTACAACTCGTGGACCCAGCCACTGCGCGATGAGCTGACGCGTCAACTGCTCTTCGCGGACGCAAATCCAGATATCGACGCTGTTATCCTCACGGGCGCGGGAGAAAAAGCGTTCTGCTCCGGCCAAGACCTCGCCGAAATGGAAGAACTGCCCGACGGCGGCGAAATGAAGGCGCGGCTTGAGCGCCTAATGATGTGCTATGATGCCGTGCGTCAGTTCAGCAAACCACTCGTTGCCGCACTCAATGGCGTAGCGGCTGGATCTGGCTTCCAGGTTACACAATTCTGCGACTACGTGGTTGCCCATCCGAAGGTAAGAGTGGGCCAAACGGAGGTCAAATCCGGGCTGCCAAGCGTCTTCGGCACTTGGTTGATGTGGGAGCGAATCGGCAGCCGGGCGATAGAGCTCTCATTGCAGGGACGCCTGATGGTTGCCGAAGAAGCAAAGCAGCTTGGCTTTATCCATGAGATCGTAAAGCCGGCGAAGGTGCTCGAGGCTGCGTTGGATGCCGCTCGGCGACTCGCGAACCAGCCGCGCTTGGCGTACAAGCTCTCCAAGGCGGCTAGCCGCCAGTTTGATCAGGAACGCTACTGTAATGCCATGCAGATGGCCATTGCAGCATACCGCGTGGCGTTTAACACCGGCGACCCTCAAAAAGAGATTAGTCAGTTCTTCGATAGCAGGAGCGGAGGAAAGGCAGGTGCAGATGCCAGCTGATCCTCCAAAACTGACGGCAGCTGCGCCTATCTATCTGGACGCGTCCAGCGTCCGGGCTTGCCTGGGTGATCAAGAACTCTATGAGCTCGTGGGCCAGACGCTTCGCGATTCAAACAGTGAGCGCGTAGTCAACGGCCCCAAATCTGGTTTTGGCGTAGACATCGGTACCAACCATCTCCACATGGGGAGCGTCTCCGGGTGTGTCCTCTCAAGTTCTGTAGCGGGCATCAAGTGGTTCACGGTCTCCGACAGCAATCCCTCAAGGAGCTTGCCCCGAGTCCCGGCCACGATCCTGGTATGTAACGCGGAAACCGGTTTGCTCGAAGGGGTCCTGGACGGCACGCAGCTGACGTCTGATCGAACCGCCGCCATGGCGGTTGCGGCAGCGGCGGCATGCAGCAGACGTCCTTTGAAGTATGCGGCTGTGATTGGCGCCGGAGCCATCGGGCGTGCATTGGTCAAATACTTGGCTATAACGCAGCCGGTCGATCGTATCGCGGTGGCATCTCTCGACGAGTCGGAGGCGCGGCACGCCTGTGACGCCGCTGCCGCCGCTTTTCGGCGGGACGTAAGTTTTTGCCCAAGTTCGGATATTCGCAGCGCCGTGCGTGATGCTGACGTTATCTTCACGGCTACGGGGGTTCCCGTCGAGACCGACCTTGTCAGGGCAGAATGGCTTAAAGATGATGCGATCGTTTGCTCACTGGGTTCGCGTCGCGAGGTCGACCTCGCACTTGTCTCTCAGGCATGGATCGTCGTCGATGACATTGAGGGCGTGAAGATGCGCCGCAGCGATTTTCGTGAAGGCGGCGTGGGGTGGAATCGAATCGCTGGAGTTGTCGGCAGTGTGATGTCGGGGCACCTTCATCCTCCCCGAGATGCGAGAAGGATTCTTCTTAATCTCGCCGGACTAGGCATCCTTGACGTCGCGCTGGCTGGTCGTGCGATCAGCAATGCAAGGCGCAAGGGCCTAGGCGTTCCGCTCGAGCCGGGGTGGGGATGAGGTCAGACAACATCGACGCCCTTGTCGTGGGCGCCGGTGTGGTCGGCGTGACCGCGGTATTGACGCTCCAACAGCGCGGATTGAAAGTCGTGCTGTTGGACCACCAGCCGGTCGCACAGGGCTGTAGCCTTGGCAATGCAGGCGTAATCGCCACAGGTGCATTTCCACTCGGCGCTCAGTATCGATTGACCGACATTCCGGCGATCTTCTTGAACCGGAGTTCACCCGCCGCCCTCGATTGGGCCTCATTCCCGCGCCTCTTGCCGTGGGCTATCCAATTCGCCAAGGCGACTAGCCCGAGTATCGTCCGACGTAACACGGCTCTGCTCCATGAACTATGTCAAAGCGCGCTTCAGTCATACGAGCTACTCCTCGGCGCCGAGATGCCGCCCATCAACCGATGTGGGTATCTCGCCGTCAGCCTTGCTCCTTCCGAGCTTGACGGAGCAACCCGATTCAACGCGATCCGTAAGTCGCTCGGCTCGGCTGCCCAAATAATTTCAGGCACAGATCTGGTGGAGATCGAGCCTGCAATGGCCGGGCTGGCGAGCGGCGCGACCTTCTTCGAAGGCGCAGCTCATATCACAGATCCCGCGGCATTTGTGGTCACTCTCGCTGACGTGTTCGCGCAGCGCGGCGGCCGTTTACGGTGCGATCGGGTCGAGCGGCTGGAAACAAGAGGCGATGGACAGATTGTTCTCAGAGGCACTCGAGAGAATTACTTGTCTCCGCTCGTCGTGCTCGCAACCGGAGCGCACGCAAACCGACTTCTGGCGGACTGCGGTCATCAGATTCCGCTTGCTTCCGAAAGAGGGTACCATCTCGAGCTGGACGTCGATCCTGGCTTCATCAGTCGGCCGACTGCGCTGCCACGTTTCGGCGTTGTCCTGACGCCAAGTCCACTTGGAGCGCGAATCGCCGGCATCAGTCACTTTGGCTGGCCCGGTTTCCAAGCGCAGCCCAGACTACTCTTATCGGCGCTGAAACGCGTGCGCAGGCTGCTCCCCATTCTCGGGCCCCGACGTGGGTTTGAGGTATGGAGTGGGGAACGCCCCACCACACCTGACTCCTTACCAATCGTCGAGCAGGTCCCCGGGCATCGCTCTATTTTCGTCTCCTGTGGTCACGGGCATTTGGGCCTGACATTAGCTGCGGTCACAGCAGAGGTCGTTGCCAACATGGTCATGGGCATCTCGTCCAACTATTCGAGCGAGCTCTGTTCACAGCGCTTTGGGGTTCGGAAGAGAGCTGGCAACGACTACACAAGACATCAATGACGAGGGTAGATGGGCGAGTTGCGTTCGAGGAGATGCCAAAGAACCTTGCTGTCGTATGTAGCTCGCTGTGCCCTCACTGACCCGGTCCGGAAGCAAATGAAAGAAAGTCGGTCAGCCGATATGAGCAATCCTCGCAAGCCCAAGGCCTCCAGCGCTGACGGCATCAGCGTACCGCTCCGACACATCACCTTCCGGCACATCTGGCTCGCAAGCGTACTATCGAATCTCGGAATGTTCATTCAAGGCGTCGGCGCGGCTTGGACAATGACGCAGATGACATCGTCGGCCGATAAGGTCGCCCTGGTGCAGACCGCGCTCATGCTGCCGATCATGCTGATGTCGATGCCGGCCGGCGCAATTGCTGACATGTACGACCGCCGTGTCGTCGCACTCGTCGCGCTTTCGATCGCGCTCACCGGCGCTACCGCGCTCACGACGCTCGCCTGGTTCGGCCTGATTGCGCCGAACCTCTTGCTGCTGCTCTGTTTCCTCGTCGGATGCGGCATGGCATTGATGGGGCCCGCCTGGCAATCATCGGTGAGCGAGCAGGTGCCGTCCGAAACACTTCCTGCGGCGGTCGCACTGAACGGGATCAGCTACAATATAGCCCGCAGCGTAGGCCCCACCATCGGCGGCGTCATTGTTGCAACCGTCGGCGCGGTGGCCGCTTTCGCTGTAAATGTGGTGCTATTTCTTCCGCTGGTTCTCGCCCTGTTCCTTTGGAAACGTATCGCCACGCCCTCGCGCCTACCTCCCGAAAAGCTCGGACGCGCGATGGTCTCGGGCGTGCGCTACATCGCGAACTCGCCATCCATAAAGGTCGTGCTGACGCGCTCCATGGTGATCGGCAGCGTCGGCGGTGCGATCACTGCGCTCATGCCGCTGGTCGCCCGTGATCTCCTGCAAGGCGGGGCTCAGACCTATGGGATCATGCTTGGGGCCTTTGGTTTGGGCGCAGTGATCGGCGCGATCAGTACCAACGAGATACGCAAGCGCATGAGTGGCGAGGCTGCAATACGCGCCTGCGCACTTTCGATGGGCGGGGCCACGGCCGCGGTCGCGCTGAGCCATGAACCGGTCCTGACCGCGGCCGCACTGGTCCTGGCGGGCGCCTGCTGGATCATGGCGGGGACGTTGCTCAACATTGCGGTGCAACTATCGGCCCCGCGATGGGTTGCGGGGCGCTCGCTCGCCGCATACCAGGCTGCAGGATCGGGCGGAATTGCCGTTGGCAGCTGGGGCTGGGGCCATTTGACCGATGCGGCCGGCGTCGAAACGGCGCTCCTTGTTTCGGCCGGCTTGATGGCAGCCTCGCCGCTTATCGGCCTATGGTTGCGTATGCCGCGCATCAATGCCCACGGCCAGGACGCCGAGATGCTGGCCGATCCTGAGGTGCGGCTGGCGTTGACCGGGCGCAGCGGCCCCTTGGTCGTTGAGATCGAGTATCGCGTGGCGCAGGTGAACGCGCGGGCGTTCCACAATGTTATGCAGGAAGTGCAGCTGTCTCGCAAACGCAACGGCGGCTACGGCTGGTCGATCGCGCGCGATATCGCCGACCCTGAATTGTGGACTGAGCGTTATCACTGCCCGACTTGGCTCGAATACCTGCGCCACCGCAATCGGTCGACCCAGTCGGAGCGCGCGATGGAACAGCAGGCTATCGGCTTCCACATCGGTCCCAACCCAGTGCGAGTCCGCCGTATGCTCGAGCGGCCTTTCGGCTCGGTGCGATGGAAAGACGAGTCGCCCGACCGCGCGGCGAATGAGGTTCTCGCGGTGACAAGCACGCCCGGAGGCACTACGTAAGCGCCTCGCCAAGTCGCTCTTCATCTCACCTGGCGACGGCAGACCGGCACAGGAGTTCGTGTCTAATCCGTCGAGCTGCGCCTGCCCTTGGAGCGTTCGGCCGTCCACCGATAATATGGAATCGTTTACCGATAGGGACCTCCTTGATGGTAAATCTTTGTAGCTTTATAGTCACAAAATGGACATCAGGCACTTCCGTTATTTCGTGGCAGTTGCAGAAGCCCTCAGCTTTGCGAGGGCCGCGCGTCACCTGAACATGAGCCAACCGCCTCTCTCAAAGCGGATTGCCGATTTGGAAGTAGAGCTGGGTCTGAGACTCTTTGACCGTACCAGCAAAAAGGTCAATTTGACTCAGGCAGGCGAGACCTTCCTGCCCAAGGCCCGCGATGCTGTACGAGCATTTGATGCCGCAGTACGTGTTGCGCGATCAATGTCGCCGAGCCAATCACGCCGGCTTCGAATTGCGCTGCCTCCTGAAACGTCGCGAAGTGTGCTGTCGGAGGTCGTAAGTCGCCTGCAGCAGGAGCAGATGCAAGTAAATATTATTGAGGCCTCTACAGCGGAGCAACAAACCTTGTTGACGGCCGGAGAGATCGATATAGGTGTTTTTCGGCATCCTTTTGCGAAGCGCGGGCTTCGGATCTCAGCTCCGCTCGGGCAGCCGCTTGGCGTGGTGATGGCTGCTGACCATCCACTTACGAAACTCGAAAAACTGCATCTTTCTGACCTGAGTCCCTATCCGCTCGTGCAGTTTCAGCGTCATTTTTCTCCAGGTCTCTACGATGAACTGCTCGCTCTTTGCCGGGCCGGAGGTTACGTTCCCCCGCGCATTCTGCATAGCGCCAGGATGACAAAGACGTTTCTAAGGACAGAGTCTGGAGTAGCACTTGCCGTAGAGCGGCTTGCTAGGCGGCGCGGTGAAGCTGGATCGAGAGAGTTTGTCTGGCGACCTCTGGAAGGCTCGCCAGTCCATTGGTGGACGTCAGTTGTTTGCAGATCAGATGAGTATGTTGGATTAACGCGCGTGGCTGTTGATTCACTATTTACTTCCTTGCAGCAGCACGAAAACTGGGTTCCGATGGCTCGTCCGGCCATCGCGCGACGTAGCGAGAGCGAGCTCATAAGATACAAACCGCGCCAAGCAGCGCGTGGCGGACGTAAACGCGCAGTGCGCCGCGCCTGAGACGAATCGCTTTGTCATAGAAGAAGCCGATCGCTCGCTCCTGGCGACCCCGTGAGCTTCTCGCATCATCATCATTTTGATCGCCGAACCAAGAGAAACGGCCCTTAACCCTACAATGCAGCCGCCGATCATTGCTGATCTTTTGCACGACCGAGACTGGGGGACCGGCCTCAGCGGTCGTTTTAATCAATCAAAGCCACGCTTCTCGCGGGATAGCCGAGCTGCTCGGACGTCGTCACGCCCGCTCGAGGCGTAGCCGGGCCTGTCCATGTAGACGAAGCTCTTTTCGTTCACTGTCTCGGCATAATGGTGGGCCGCCGAGAGCGTCTTGCTGTCGTCCTTGGCGGCGGCGCCAAGCGACTTCTAGGACGGTGGTAAGCTCCCCGCCTTGTTTGCCGGCGAGGGGGATGTAACCACTCGATGCGGATTCCGACGTAGTCGCCCGGGTGTACCGATATGAAGTCGCCCGGGGATTCCGAGACGATATCGCCCACCTTTCCGATTTGATCTCGCCCGGGGACGAGGCGTTCTGGCTGCCTAGGTTCTCTGGCATTAGGCCAGCCGCGCGGTCAACTGGAATCGCGGCTTGAACCTGTTGTGTTTCTGTTGCGGTTGCTGTGGGCATGTGGGCAACGCCTTGGCGTTGTCCAAGCGCAGCGGCATGTCCACAGCGTCACGGTCTCAGGCCTTTCGGGCGGACTGCCGGGTTCGGCGCAGGCTCTCGCCGGTGAGGTCGAGCCGATGGGCGTTGTGGACGAGGCGATCGAGTACGGCGTCGGCATAGGTGGGATCTCCAATGAGCACATGCCACTGGTCCACGGGGAGCTGGCTGGTGACGATGGTGGAACGGTGACCGTAGCGATCTTCGAGGATTTCCAGGAGGTCGTGACGGGCACCGGCATCGAGCGGCTCGAGCCCCCAATCATCGAGGATCAGCAGATCGACACGGCCGAGGCTGCGCAATAGGCGTGGATGGCGGCCGTCGCCGCGCGCGAGAGCGACGTCATCGAACAGCCGCGGAACACGTTGGTAGAGCACGGAGCGATTGTCGCGGCAGGCCTTGTGGCCGAGCGCCGAGGCGAGCCAGCTCTTGCCGACGCCGGCCGGGCCACAGATCAGCAGGTTGGCATGGTCGTCGATCCAGCGACCCTCGACAAGCTTGGCGAACAGCGGGCGGTCGAGGCCGCGCGGGGTGCGGTAGTCAATGTCCTCGACGCACGCCTGCTGACGCAGCTTCGCGTAGCGCAGGCGGGTGGCGAGCCGCTTGTCGTGCCGCAGCGAGGCTTCACGTTCGAGCAGCAGCGCAAGCCATTCGGCGTGCCCGAGGCTGCCAGCCTCGCCGGTGGCTTCGATATCGGCGAAGGCCTTGGCCATCCCGTGGAGGCCGAGGGCGTTGAGGCGGTCGAGGGTCGGATGGGTGAGCAAGGGATGGTCTCCTAATTGTAGTAGCGCGGTCCGCGGATGTTGGCATGCAGGATCGGCGCATCGTCCGCGGAGCGCTGATGAGCGGGACGCCGATCGAGGTTGTTGGCGAGGATCGACTTGACCGAGCCATAGGTGCGCGCACCGATGTCGATCGCCCGCGCAGCCGCGGCGTCCAGCCGTTCGCGCCCATAGGAGGCGGCAAGCCTGAGGATGCCGAGGCAGGCGCGGAAGCCTTGCTCGGGGTGCGAGCGTCGAGAATGAGGTCGCACAACGCGCTGGTCGCCGGCCCGATCGCGGCAGCGTCCTGGCGGATGCGCGCGATGGTCCAGCCGGCGTAGCGCCGATGGCTGGAGGCCATGTGCTCCGGCACGGTGGTGTGTTTGTGATTGCCACTCATGCGCTGATGCGCGGCGATCCGCTCGCCCTTGTGGAAGATCTCTACGGTGCGGGCGGTGAACCGCACCTCCACCTCGGTACGCGCGAAGCGATGTGGCACGCTGTAGTAATGCTTCTCCACCTCGACGTGGTAATCAAGGCTGACGCGGCGGATCCGCCACTCGGCGAGCACGTATGGGCTTGTCGGCAATGGCTTGAGCGCCGGCCGGTCGATCTCCTCGAGCAGCTGGCGGCGCGTCACGCCGAGCCGCCGGATCGGCCGCTCCTCATTGAGCCTGATGAGCAACTCGCCAATCGCCGCGTTGACCTCGGCGAGGCTGTAGAAGATGCGATGGCGTAGGCGGCCGAGCAGCCAGCGCTCGACGATGAGGACAGCCTGCTCGACCTTGGCACCTTCGAGCGGACCGAAAGTGCCATGCAGACCGTCCGCTTCTTCCGAGAGCAAGGTCTTTTGTTCCCACGTCGATTGCGCGCAGGTCCAAACAAGGGAGACCTCCTGTGGGCGCCGCCGAATCATGCGCGCATCCTGCAGGTGCTCCACAATCCAGGCACCAACAGCGCCGGCACGCCGTCGATCGCCGCCAAGGTGCCGACGTGGGCGCTGATCCAGTCGGCAAGCCCCTGCGTCCACGTCGCCTGCGCATAGGTGAAGTTCGAGGCGCCGAGCACGGCGACGAAGACCTGCGCCGTCCTCCGCTCGCCGGTGAGGCGGTCGACCACCACCGGCACGCCGTCGCCCGCGTAGTCGACGAACAATTTGTCGCCGGCCGCGTGCGCCTGGCGCATCGTCACCGACAGGCGACCCTCCCAGGCGCGGTAGAGCTCGCAGAAGCGCGAGTACCGGTATCCGCTGGGCTCGGCGGCAATGTACTCCTCCCACAGGATCGACAGCGTCACGTGCTTGCGCTTGAGCTCGCGGTGCACCGCCGCCCAGTCGGGCTCGACGATGCGGCGGTGACCCTGCCGGTTGCTGTTGCCGGTCTTGGCGAACAGGCGGGCCTCCAGGGCCGCGTCCGTGAGTTCGTCGGGCAACGGCCAGCTCAGGCCTGCGGCCTCGAACCGCCGGATGGTCAACCGCACTGTCGAGGGCGCCGCGCCCATCCGCCGCGCAATCTCGCGGCTCGGCAGCCCAGCCGCCTTCATCCTGATCACATAGCGCACACGGCGCATCGCAAGCCTCTCCGTCGGCATCCAGGGTCCCCTTCGCAAAGCCGAAAGGGTTGACCCTATGGGAGCCAGAAGAGGTCTCGTCACCCGGGCGACATCATCCCGGAATGGTGGGCGACATCATCTCGGAACGAGTGGGCGACTTCAAATCGGAATGGTGGGCGAGATCATCTCGGAATGCTGGGCGACATCGAGCGGAATCCGCAACTCGATGATGCCGACGAGATTCTCCCCGATCGCGCGTTGCAGTCCGACCGCGGACAGGTTGCCGTGCCGCATGCTCGACATGGATGTCGATCGTCGCGCCAAGCGCCGCATTGGAGGTGAATCCGGAATAGCCGCCTGAACCGCCCCGTTGCAGAGGCAGCATCAGCTCCGAGGCAGCGGCCGCCTTCTTCGTCCGCCGGTCTCCTGGATAGTCAGCGTGCGGAATACGTCGCTTTCGCTGATGACATAGGCATCGTCATGCGGCTGATCTGGAAGTCCTCGCAGCCGAGGCCGACTACCAGAACCGCCGCGATATCGGGTTGCAGGCATAGCCCCGGGTGTTGCGCTTCAGCGCCTCGCAGCTCTCGCCGTCTCGTGGATGCCGCTGCCTTTGCCGCCGGTCAGCGCGATCTACGCCGTTGACATTGGGATAATCGGCTAGACGGCCCGAGGGTTTCACCTCCTCGGCCGTGAAGCGCGCCGCCGAGACCGAGCAGTTCGTCGAGGCCAGGATGCTGATGTAGTGGCGTGTGCCGGCACAGCCCGTCCTTGCGGCGAAACTCTGGAAGGGCCTGTTGCTTGACCGGCAGCACGAATTCCGGCTCCGTCTCGGCGCAGAATGCGTAGTCGCTTTGAAGGCGTGGAAGTCGATCAGGTCCATAGCCCTGCCCTCCGAAGCCGTGTCAGGATAACCTTCTGTATGAAGCCTCCGCTTTGGCGGAGGGGATGGCCTTGAGCCGATCCTTCGCACATTCACGCAAGCTCTACCACGCTGGTTACACGGGTAAGGTCGCTCCCCGCATACCGAACCGCTTAGCCAAGAGAAGACAGATGCAAACGAGCAGGATCTGGATGACGGAGACTGCCGCGATCGTCGGATCAATCTCGCTGACGATGTTGTCGAACATTTTCTTCGGCAGCGTCATGTTCACTCCACCTATGAACATCGCGACGACAAGCTCGTCGAATGACGAGATGAATGACAGGAGCATGGCCGAGAGGATAGCGGGCCGGATAATTGGCAGGATGACGCGGCGGATCGCTGTAAGCCGGCTGGCGCCGAGCCCGATCGCGGCCTGCTCGAGCCGGGGGTCGACCGTCTTGAGTGCCGCACTGACAAGTATCGTCACGTATGGAATCGCCAAGACTGTATGGGCTAGGACGATCCCCCACCACTCCCCGATCAGTTTCATTCCAGAGAAGAGGCTGTAGATCGCAACGGAATAGATGATCGTCGGTACCAACGGAGGGGTATTGGCAATTTGCCCCAAGATTGCTCGTCCGCGGAAACTCCCACGTACCAGGCTGTGGGCGAGCATTGTTCCCAGGATGGTCGCTAGCACCATGGTCGAAAAAGCGACTTTGATGCTGCGCCACGTTGCATCCATCCAGACATAGTCCGTCAGGTAGGCGCGATACCAGCGAAGCGACCAGCCAGGTGGCGGGAATTGGAGATAGTTGGCGCTGCTGAACGAGATCGGAAAGACGATCAACAGTGGCACCATCAGGAAAACCAACACGCCGCCGCACCAGACGGCAAGAAGTCCGTTAAGGAGGGTGCGCCCGGTGGGATGCGATGCGCTGCGGCCTCTCACTGGTGAACCTCCTCGCCCCGTAGAAGCCGACTTAGCCCAACCGAGACTGCCAGTGCGCAAATGACGAGTACGACCGAAAGGGCCGCAGCAAACTCCCAATCAAGAAATTCGCGGATCTGCCTTTCGATCATGAGGGCCATGGTCGCCACACGACCGCCGCCTAATAGGGCCGGCGTGATGTAGAACCCGATGGAGAGGACGAAGACGAGGACGCAGCCGGCGAGCACGCCCGGAAGCGTCAGGGGGAAATAGACACGACAAAATATCTTCCATCCGGGAGCACCAAGTCCTTCTGCGGCGGAGATTAGCGATATGTCTATGCGCTTCATCACGTCATAGATCGGGAACACCATGTAGGGCAGAAGGACGTGAACCATGCCTATCAAGACACCAGACATGTTGTTCAGAAAGGGCAGGGGCGACTGGATGACTCCCAGCGATACGAGCATGTTGTTGACCACGCCGTTTCGGCCGAGCAGCACCATCCAGGCGTAGGTGCGGACGAGCAGGCTGGTCCAGAAGGGCAGCAGGAGGAAGGCGAAGCCGAGCCAAGCAAGGGCGGGCGGCATAATCGTAAGTGCGTATGCGAGCGGGTAGCCGAGCACGACACAAAGGGCCGTGACATAGATGCCAATTTTCAGCGTGTCGATCAGCACACGTGTGTAAAGAGGGTCCCCGACTGCGCGTACCAGATGGGTTGGCACGTCTTGAAACGCTCCCGCGAGGAAAGTCGCCACCGGCAGCAGGAAGAGCAACGAGACGTAAAAGACCGGCAGAGATGCCCCGCCGATCCCGGCCCAAACCCTTGTGGTCGAGCCTGGTATTAGGTTTCGCCTCCGACGAGTTGAACGTCTTCGCGTCGAAACCCAATGCGCGTTCGGTCGCCCATTGCCGGCACGCTGCTGATATCTCCTGTCTGCCACCGGGCCAGGAGCGAAAGTTCGTCATCCGTGTCGATGCGAAGCCGCACGGAGTCGCCGAGGTAAACCAACTCCGTGACATACCCTTCAAAGGTATTTTCGAAAGTGTCGTTCGCGGAAGCGAGACGGACTCGCTCGGGCCGGATCATGACGGACGTCCAATCTTGGAGCGCGCCACTGTGTGCTATGAGGACCTTCCCGTTGATCAGAGCTGTGTTCGCTTCAGCCGGGGTAGCCTCGAATAGACAAGACTCGCCGATGAAGTCGGCGACGAACCGATTGGAAGGCTTAGCGTAAATTTCGGTCGGTGTGCCGATTTGCTGGATCCGCCCTCGATTCATCACTGCGATCCGGTCTGAAAGGATCAGAGCCTCTTCCTGGTCGTGCGTGACGAACACCGCGGTTAACCCAAGCCGCTGTTGCAGCCGCCTGACTTCGAGCTGAATTTGCTCGCGTAGTTTGCGGTCAAGCGCTCCCAGCGGTTCATCGAGGAGAAGCAGCTTCGGCTGGAACACAAAGGCCCGGGCAAGCGCAACGCGCTGCTGCTGCCCACCCGAGAGTTGTCGCGGCAAGCGATCTGCGAGCTTCTCCAGCGCGACGAGGGACAAAGCTTCCGTAACGCGGTTCAGGACTTCGTTTCGCGGTGCGTTGCGCATCTCCAGGGGAAACGCGACATTCTCGGCGACAGTCATGTGCGGAAACAACGCATAGTTCTGAAAGACCATGCCAATGTCTCGTTTTGCGGGGGGGGGACCGCAGTGATGTCCCGCCCCGCCAGCCGAACTGTGCCAGAATCCGCGTACTGGAAGCCCGCGATAATGTTGAGAAGGGTGGTCTTTCCCGATCCGCTGGGACCGAGCAACGTCACGAGCTCGCCCTCCCGGACGTCAAGGTTGACGTCCGTAAGAACACTAAACGATTCGAATGTTTTCCCGACGCTCTCGATGGAGAGGCCCTTCTCGTCAGCAGGCTGAAGCATCTTAATTTTCCAGCACCCAGCGCGACCACCGCTCCTTAACGGCGTTACCGTTCTCGCTCCACCAGGCGAGATTTGTCCAGAACTGCTTCGACAGGTGCTCTGGGTAAGTCGGCATAAAGGGGGCGACTGCCGGATCAACGAACTTGAAAGCCTCGGGATTGAGCCCGGGATATCCGAGAACATCCGCATAGACGCCTTGCGGCTGGGGCTCAGCGGCTAGGGCCAAGAACTTTTGGCCCCAGTAAGCATTGGGAGTGCCCTTCGGAATGCCGTAAGCGGACTCCTTGATGGCGCCCTGATTCCACTCGATCGCTAGCGGAGCGCCCTGCTTCATGAGGGCCCACGTACGACCGTTCCAAGCCGTCCCCATCACGGCCTCACCGTCGACGAGCGCCTGCCCAGATTGTGCCCCGGTAGTCCACCAGACGGCGACATGCTTCTTAATCGAATCCAGCTTTTTGAATGCCCGGTCGACGTCGAGTGGGTAGAGCTTGTCCGGAGCAACGCCGTCCGCACGGAGTGCGAACTCCAAGTTTTCGACAGGCGTGTTCTGCATGGAACGCATCCCAGGAAACTTCTCGACGTCAAAGAAATCAGCCCAAGATTTCGGATGATTTTCGCCTCGGAATTTGTCGGTGCGGTAGGAAATGACCGTGGAATACACCGACTTGGGGAACACGTCCCGCCGCTTCCGCAAATGGTGCGGATAGGCCGAAAGATCAATGATGCTCAGGTCGAGCGACTCCAGCAGTCCGGCTTTCTCGGCGTCGATCGCTTCCTGCCCGGTAAGCTCAGTGATTGTCCACGAAACGTTTCCTGAAATGACCATCGCGCGAAGCTGACCAAGATCGGGCGGGCTAGTTGTGAGGACGCGGATGCCGTAGCGCTTTTCGAACTCCTGATAGAAAATCTTCCGCATGTTGGCCTGCATCTCGCCGCCCGAATCGTTGATCACGATCTGAGCTGGCTTGGATGGTTCAGCGGCTGCCGCGCGGACCGAAACCAAAGGGAGCAGGCCAACGACCATCACAAGAGGGCCGAAGAGCCAGCTTCTCGCATTCGTACCTGAAGATATCATCGTTCCTCCCACAGGTTTTCGCTTCTGATTTTTCGCCTCGGTGTGCTCTTCGACTGCGCGACCAAAGAGATGAGAAGGGGGGCGCGCTCGAACACCCGGCGGGAGACCATAGGCCAAAACACAAACCAGTCAATCTTCTACTCGTTAACTGATTTGTATCGCCGCATGAGGTCGAGCTTGAGGCGGCCCCCGAAAAATGGGTCCTCGGTCCGGCGTCCGCACACTGTCGGAAGCTAATGAGCCTCGGAATGGGGTTGTCGCACCCGCTAATTCCAGCCGAGAGGAGCCCATCCGTCAGGGGGCATTATAAAACAAATTGGTTGAAAAAATATATGTTGACACGAATGTTTTATTACCCTCTCATGGCTTCACCATCATCATAGCTGGCCGCCGATTAAGGGGCGGGCTAGTGCGTGACGGCTGTTGTTTGGCGGCCGAATGACCTTTGCTGCCTCGGAGAAACCATGACGACGAATTCCACGCCGAGCGTAGACGTGGTGGAAGAGCGCATTCGCTCCATTGAGTTGGAGCCCTTGCCCAGGAATGTTCCTGAAATTCTTGAAGAGGTCGCGTTGGACGCGCCTGATCGAGTGGCCCTGAACTTTTTCGAGGATAAGGTATCCTTCACCTATGCGGAGCTGCGCGCGCGTGTCGACGCCGTGGCGCGCGGCTTGCTGAGGGTCGGCGTGAAACGCGACACAAAGATCGGCGTGATGCTGCCGAACGGGCCGGAATTCCCGATCACATGGCTGGCGATCGCTCGCATTGGCGCCACCATGATTCCCACGAACATCGATTACACCAGTCGAGAGTTGGATTTCGTATGGTCGAACGCCGACGTTGAGTGGGCATGCGCCCATTATTCGTGTCTGCCGTCAGTTTTCGGCATGTCGCAGTCCATGCAGTCTCGTTTGGGGCAGCGCATTATCGTCGTGGGAAATGATGGTCCGCTTGAGCGCGGCATGTCGTTCGAGAACCTGCTTGACCCAGCAGAAGATGATGTTGCGCTGCCCTCACTCTCAGAAATTGCGCCCGACGATGTGCTGAACATCCAGTACACATCAGGCACAACCGGCATGCCGAAAGGCTGCATGTTGACGCAGCGCTATTGGGTGACCTCTGGAAAGGTAAACGCACGGCGTGATGGCGTGGAATACAGGAATATCCTGGCTTCCGTTCCGTTCTTTTATATGGATCCGCAGTGGTTGATGCTCATGGCCTTTTTCCAACGTGCGACTTTGCACGTTGCAAGAAGGCAAAGCTCTAGCCGCTTTCTGAAATGGCTCAGGGATTACAAGATCAACTTCGCGCTGTTTCCCGAGATCGTCTACAAGGTGCCTGAAACCCCGCAAGATGCCGACAATGAAATCATCCGCGTGAATGTCTACGGTCTCAGCAAGGATACGCATGCTGACATAGAGCGTCGGTTCGGGTTCAAGGCGCGTGAAGCTTTCGGCATGACTGAGATCGGCTCGGGCATGTTCATGCCCCTGGAGGCCACGCATATGGTCGGCAGTGGTTCTTGCGGGCGACCGAGCCCTTTTCGCGAGGCTCGCATCGTCGATGGTCAGGGCAACGAGCTGGGTGACGGTAAGGAGGGGGAACTTCAGATCCGCGGACCAGGGATCTTGCTTGGCTATTACAACAACCCCGAGGCAACGAGAGCTGCCTTCATGGATGGTTGGTTCCGGACCGGGGATCTCGCTCGTCGGGACACTGAGGGTTACTACTACTTGGTCGGCCGGTTGAAAGATATGATCCGCCGCGCTGGAGAGAATATCGCGGCCAACGAGGTTGAGTCGGTTCTGCGCGCGATGCCGCAAGTTCTAGAGGCTGCGGCCGTGCCGGAGCCGGATCCAATTCGTGATGAGGAAGTCAAAGTCTTCATCGCGCTGAAAGAAGGGTACTCGCCCGAGAGCGTTCCGCCTGAAGCGATCCTCGAGTATGCCCGCGGCTTGCTCGCGCGCTTCAAGCTGCCGCGATACGTCGCATACGTGGGTGAAATACCGAAAACTCCCTCGGGAAAGATCGCGAAGCATCTGCTTCTCAAGACGCAGGAAAGTCAGCCGTCGCCCGTCTACGACTGCACGGACGGTTCCTGGCATCAGCCGAATGCCAGCGGCAGCGAGGCGCCAGGAGTGACCACCTGATGGTCAATCATCCATCAAAATCCGAAGTCTTGCGCCTGTGCGCGCTTCGGGCGGGCTATCTTAAATCCGACGTTCTGAGTGACGTCAGTTTGAGCGTCCATCGTGGCGAGATCATCTGTCTGCTTGGAAGCAATGGGGCCGGCAAGACAACGACAATCCGCGCCATCTCCGGAGAAATTGCGGCACGCGGCGGGGAGATCATTCTGAACGGGAGCCGTATAGACGGCTTGCCCGCGCAACAGATCGTACGAATGGGCTTGGCAACGGTACCAGAGGGGCGCTCAGTTTTCCCGACGCTTACCGTCGCTGAAAATCTCAGGATCGGCGCTTATTCTCGCCGGTCGACCTTCCGGGCGAGTGAGTTCGACGAAGTCTTCACGCTGTTCCCCCGGCTGGCGGAACGCATCGATCAGCAAGGCGGGACTCTATCTGGTGGCGAGCAGCAGATGTTGGCAATCGGTCGCGCACTGATGTCAAAGCCAGCGGTCCTGCTGTTGGATGAGCCTTCAATGGGGCTTGCTCCAATCGTGGTGGAGTTGGTTTTCGGGACCATCGCCAAACTGGCGGCGTCTGGGATCAGCATTCTTCTAGTAGAGCAAAATGCCAATGCCGCGCTCGAAATATCCCAGCGTGGCTACGTCATGGAACGCGGGCGAATTGCACTCAGTGGGACCGCAGATGAGCTTATGCGCAATGAAGCGGTGCGGTCTGCATATCTTGGATGACAAGAATAAGCCAAAAGTAACCAATGAGGGAGAGGAAACATGGGCGTCGAATGGTTGAGGGGTTTGGTTGTAACCTCTGGAATTGTTGGTGCATCGATATGCATGTCAATTGTCGCTGCGTCCTCCGCAGACTTAAAAATCGGATTTATCGGTCCGCTGTCTGGGCCCGTGGCTGTCTACGGAACCGAGCCACTCAAGGCATCACGCCTTGCCGTTGAGGAAATCAACGCCTCAGGCGTGTTGGGCGGAGATAAACTTGTTCTCATCCCCGTCGATTCTGCGGCAAATCCAGCCCAAGCTGCCCAAGCGGCGCGGCGCATGGTTTTGAGCGACGACGTGTTGGCGATCATCGGTGGGCATACGAGCGCTGAGACGCAAGCCATCGTTGAAGCGACGCGAAATCTCAAGGTTCCGGTGCTCTCCACACTCGCACAGGCGGCTGAGCTGACAGCGGGCGAGAACAAATGGTTCGTCCGCATCTGCCAGAACACTGATATCTGGGGGAGGGCCGTTGCTACTTGGCTCAAGACGAAGCGTCAGCCGAAGTCCATCGACATGCTGGGGCGAAACGACGGTTACGGGCAGTCGCTGCAGAACGCTATAGCTGGCGCATCCGAGCAGGTGGGCATCAAAGTCCTCAGCAAAACGAACTACGATCCGAATACAAAGGAATTCAAGCCACTCCTGACGGCTGTCAAGGATTCTGGATCGGAATTCGTCGTGATCAGCGGCTTTTATACAGACACAGCGCTGCTGGTGAAGCAGATGAACGAACTGGGGGTCACGAAGCCGTTCTTTAACAACACGGCGGTCGCCATCCCGCAATACACGGAGATCTCAGGCCCCGCTGCGGAGGGTACTTATGGCGCTGTCTATTACCTGCCCGGATCGATCACGGGCGAGCAGGCGCGACGGTTTGTTACGAGCTGGACCGAGAACAACGGCAAACCACCAAGCCAGTATGAAGGCATGGGCTATGATGGCGTCAACCTACTGGCAAACGCCATTCAGCGCGCCAAGGCTAAGGGAAAGCTGAGCCGCGACACAGTCCGCGATGCCCTGTTCGAAACAAAGGATTTCGCCGGCGTTACCGGGAATATCACGATCACGCAGACAGGTGACGTAAAACGTCCGCTCCCCATCGTCCAACTCAAAGACGGGAAGATCGCCCTCGAAATGCTGGTTGATTGAGAGTTAGGTCGTTCGAGGCTCAGTGCATGACCTTCATAACCGAACTTATCGGCGGCGCGGCCATAGGCTGTATTTACGGGCTCGTCGCCATCGGCTACAGCATGATTTACAAGTCGATGGGACTGGTAAATTTCGCGCAGGCCGAGTTCACAATGGTCGGCGCCTTTCTTGGCTACTCAGTGCTTAGTGCCATTCCGGGTGCACCGTTCCTTTTGGTCGTTATTCTAGGATGCATGGGGACGGCCGTTCTGGGCGCCGTTCTTGAGCGAGTTGCCTTCCGGCCGGCCATCCGTCGGGGAGCATCCGAGATCTATCTCGTTCTTCTGACGCTCGGTATTGGCATCATCTTAAGTAATGGGGCTCGGCTCATTTGGGGCGCTGATCCTGTCGTCTATCAAACCCCGCTCGCGCACAGCATTATTCATGTCAGCGGATTCCCGTTGCCGACAATGTACCTTTACACGATGGGTTCAATGGTCGTGCTCCTCGTCCTGCTGCATTGGTTCTTCACCAAGGCGTGGTCGGGGCTTGCGATGCGCGCTGTGGCCGAGAACCGGTCCGCAGCACGGTTGATGGGTATCAATCCTGCGATCGCATCCTCGCTTTCTTTTGGCATTGCATCGGCGATCGGCGCAGCGGCGGGAATTCTCTATGCGCCCATCTTCTTCGTCTCCTTCGACATGGGGTCGGTCGGGATCAAAGCGTTTGCCGCAGCCGTGATGGGTGGCTTCGGCAGCATTCCGGGAGCGGTTGTCGGCGGGATCAGCCTCGGCATCGTGGAAACGGTTGGCGGACGCATCGTCGCGCCCGAGTACCAGGACAGTGTCGCGTTCGCAGTGATGATCCTCGTGCTCTTGCTCCGGCCGAATGGTCTGATTGGGAAGGGGGTTGCTCGATGAGCCCAAATCCAACCCTGTCACTCGATGCCGCATCCCGGCGTCAATGGATAACGGCCCTGATCATCTTGGCCATTCTATGGGGATTGCCGTTCAGCATTGGCGGCTTTGCCTTCTATCTCGGTACCATCGTTGCGATTTACGCGACATCGGCACTCGGCCTTCAGCTCATGGTCGGATTGGGTGGGCAGCTTTCGCTTGGCCATGCTGCCTTTTTGGGCATCGGCGCCTATGCTACGGCTCTGTTAGAGCTTCGTGCGGGCTTCTCTTACATCGCGGCTTCCGCGTGCGGGGCCGCCATCGGGGGTATCTTCGGCCTCCTGATGGCACAATTGATCCGGCTCTCTGGCGTGTACTTCAAGATTGCAACCTTCGGATTTGGGATCATCGCCTATCAGTTGATGCACAATCTAGCCGCGATCACGGGTGGCCACGGTGGATTGACTGGAATTCCGCCACTCGACGTCTTGGGTGTGAATTTCGACGATCCGAGCCGCCTCTACGCGATCGCTGCGATGATGGTCACAATCACTTATGTGCTCTTCCTACGCTTGGTGAATAGTCGAGCAGGACGTGCGTTTTCTGCCATTGGTCAGAATGAGATCGCCGCTCGTTCCATTGGCGTGCCGGTCGAGGCTTACAAGATGGCGGTGATCGTCATCGGTTGCACGGTCGCAGCCTGGGCCGGATCTTTAGTCCCGCATCTATATCAATATGTCAGTCCGGATTACTTCGGCTGGCATGAATCCCTCGTGCTGTTGATCATCATCACAGTCGGGGGGCATGGCAGCATGGCGGGCGCGGTGCTGGGCGCGGCAATTCTCATAGTAATCCCCGAGTATATGCGGGATCTCGCTGAATATAAGATGCTGATGTACGGCGTTCTGCTGGTCGCTTTCATGATGCTGCTCCCGAAAGGCGTTGCGGGGGTGGGCTATTCGCTTCTTTCGTGGATGGACCATCAGCACCGCCGCCAGAGGTTGGAGGCACGATGACTCCCGTTCTCGAACTCAGCGAGGTTCGTCGAAGCTTCGGCGGTATCAAGGCCGCAGATGGCTTGAGCCTGCGGGTCAAACCCGGAACAATTCACGGACTAATCGGTCCAAATGGCGCGGGAAAAACGACCGCATTCAACCTGGTTACGGGCGTGTTCAGGGCAGATTCTGGTCAGATCCGCCTCGACGGCGAGAACATTGAAACCCTGACGTCACATGCGCGTGCGCGGAAAGGCATCGCGCGCACGTTTCAAACACCGCGGCTCTTTGAGGATTTTACGAGCCTCGAGACTGTGATTGCTGGACGTTACATCCACGGGCGAGTGGGCGTCCTCGGTTCGATGTTCCGGCTTGGCTCAAAACGGAAGGAACAGCGTCGCATCGAAGAGGACTCGGTTGCGATCCTGGAGAGAGTCGGCCTCGCTGCCGAAGCTTATACGCCGGCGCGCAATCTCTCCTATGGTCATAGGCGCCAACTGGAGATCGGACGGGCGCTAGCGCTTGAGCCAAAGATCCTTCTACTGGATGAAGTCGCCGCTGGGATCAATCCGGTTGAGACCGCGCGTATCGCCGATCTTCTTTGTGAATTGCGCTCTGGCGGCGTGACGATCCTTCTCGTCGAGCATGACATGCCCTTCGTGATGGGCCTTTGCGACGACATCACCGCAATGAATTTCGGCAAGACCATTGCCGTTGGCACACCAAATGAAATCCGGGTCAATGAAGCCGTTGTGGAAGCCTACCTCGGGCGGTCCGCGCGCGAAAACCGTGCAGGAGGAAACTGCTAGATGTCCCATTATCTAAGCGTCGATATTGGCGGGACCCATACCGACCTGATTTATATCGACGACCAAGCTGGAGAGGTCAAAGTCGCGAAGGTCCCGACCACGGCGCAGAATCAAGCCGAAGGGATGTTCAATGGTATTGCAGACCTTGATGTGTCACCGGCCGAGCTCGATCTGGTAATCCATGGTACGACGGTCGCCACGAATGCCGTGATCGAGCGGAAGGGAGCCCGTTGTGGCCTCATAACAACACGGGGTTTCCGGGACGTTCTGGAATTGCGTCGGCGTGATCGTCCGAAGGTGTTTGGCCTAACTGGGACCTTCGCGCCTCTAATTGACCGCCCCGATCGTCGGGAGGTCGACGAACGTGTTCTTTCAACGGGTGAGGTGCTGAAAGTGCTGGACCCCGAGAAAGTTCGCGCTGTCGCGCGAGAGCTTCTCGATGGCGGTTGCGAAGTGCTCGTTATTTCCCTGCTGAACGCGTATGCGAATCCCGCGAACGAGCGTGCAGCTTTCGACGCTGTCCGGGATGTCTGGCCGAATGATTACATTGTTTTGTCCTCCAATATCCTGCCCGCGATCCGCGAATTCGAACGCACGAGCACTTCGGCGGTTAGCGGATATGTCCAGCCACTGCTCTCGCGTTACTTTCGATCGCTGACGGAAAAGCTGAAGGCGAGCGGCTACTCCAAGGACCTGCTAATCGTTCAATCTAATGGCGGCCTGATGAGCGCCGACGTTGCACCCAAGATGGCAGCGAACACCGTTTTATCAGGGCCGGCGGGCGGCGTAACCGCGGCGGTAGAGATCGCTCGTGACTGTGGCGTCCAGAACGTGGTGTCGGCGGATATCGGCGGGACCAGCCTCGATATCTGCGTGATCCGAAAGGGAACACCTCCGCTTACGCAAAGCACTGCACTCGAATTCGGCATTCCGCTTGCAACACCAATGCTCGCTATTGACGCCGTGGGTGCGGGCGGCGGCAGCCTTGCTTGGATCGATCGATCGGGTTTGCTTCAGATCGGGCCAGAGAGTGCCGGTTCGGATCCTGGACCGGCCTGCTACGGACGCGGGACGCAGCCAACGATCACGGATGCATTGATCGTGTGTGGCATCCTTGATCCACAGCGCGCAATTGGTCAGCACCGCGGCCGCGTCATGGTGCCAGAGCTGGCCGAGAAGGCCATTGAGCAAAAGATAGGAAAGCCGCTGGGCCTCGGAACCGTCGAGGCCGCGGATGCTATTCTCCAGGTGGCGCGGCACAAAATCGCTGGACACATCCGCCGTCGGCTTGTGGAGCAGGGGCACGACCCGCGCGCCTATCACGCCCTCGCGTTTGGCGGGGCGGGACCGATGTTCGTCAATAGCATGGTGAGCCTGGTTGGCATGGCCGGAGCCATCGTTCCGTATTTCCCTGGCATCACTTCCGCACTCGGGTGTCTCCTAGGCCGTTTGCGGCACGACTTCGTCCGAACGGTCAACGTGGATATCGACGACTTCGAGGCGGACCGCCTCGCGACTATCTACGAGGATTATGAGCGGCAAGGACGCCGGCTGCTTCTTGCCGAGGGCGTGGCTGAGTCCAGCGTTACTCATCAATGGGGCGCGGACATGTGCTATCGAGGCCAGACACACACGATCCAAGTTTACTTCCCCAAAGGGTTGGCGCTCACGCCGAGCGATTTGCGGCAAGCTTTCGAAGCTGCCTACAGGGAGCGGTTCGGGGGCCTGCTCGATCGGGCAGGCATTCTTCTGGTCAATGCACGCCTGACTTCCTCGTCGACCGACGATCCTCCTAGCCTATCCCGCCTATTGGCCAAGCGCGCGCCGGCGCCGGGTCAGATCACACCCGTTGGCAGTCGCTCAATTTACCTGAATGGCGAGCGGATTAACGCGTCGATCTATGACCGCTTCTCCCTGCCGGTCAGCTACGCCGTCGAAGGTCCGGCCATCCTCGTTCAACCGGACGCGACCACATTGGTAGAGAGAGGGTGCCGCGGTCGCGTCCATGAAAGCCTGAACATCATTCTGGAAGTGGTAAAATGAGCAACACACTCGATCCAGTAACGCTGTCCGTCATTAAGGGCTCGCTCGACCAGATCGCGGAGCAGATGGACGCCGTCATTGCAGCGACGGCGATTTCCCCCGTCATTGCAGATGCATGGGACAGGGCAAGCGGTATTTACGATGGCCAGTCTGGCGAAGTGATAGTGCAGGGGGCCACCGGCATCCTTCTCTTCACCACCGTCATGCAGCACACCGTCCAGGCGGTAATGGCGCAACACAAGCCTTCTTCGATGCAGCCAGGCGACGTGTTTGTGATCAATGACCCATATCAAGGCGGCACGCACACAATGGACGTGAAGTTCGTCCGTCCGTACTTCCGAAATGGCGAAATAGCCATGTTTCTGGCCAATACGGGTCATTGGCCGGACGTCGGGGGTATGGCGCCCGGCGGGTTCACGCCGGCTTCGACTGAAATCTATCAGGAAGGGCTGCGGCTCCCTCCAGTGAAAATCTACGAGGCCGGGCGCCTCGACGAGAAGCTGTTGCAGGTCATGCTTCTTAATATGCGCGTTAGCGAAGACCGCTATGGTGACATGGCGGCTCAGATAAACGCTTTGGATATTGGCGTGAAGCTCCTGGACGAACTCTTCGACAAATACGGCGAGGAGACGATCATCGCTGCCACCCGGGAGATGAAAGCTCGCTCAGAGTCCCTAATGCGAGCCCACATCGATACAATCCCAGACGGTGTCTACCGCTTCTCTGACATCATGGACAATGACGGCGTTGAAGAGGGCGAGAAGCTCATCGATCTGGTCCTAACAGTTAAGGGCTCGGAAATCGAGTTCGACCTCTCCGGTAGCTCCCCTGCATGTCGTGGCCCGTTCAACAGTCCGCTGAGTTGCACTGTGACCGGGTTGATGATCGCAATGAATCACGTCTTCTGGGATGTGCCGATCAACTCGGGGTGCTTCGCGCCTTTCACATGGAAGGTGCCGTTGGGATCAATGCTCAACCCGGAGCCCTACAGCCCCTGCGCCGCCTGTACCACTGAGACGACTCAACGGCTGATCGGCGTCGTAATGGGTGCGTTGGCGCAGGCAATACCGGAGAAGGTTCCGGCCTGTGCTTTCGGCACCGGCACCAATATCGGTATCGGTGGCAACTCCCCTTCCCGTGGTCGCTATGCGACCGTCTTCTTCTTCGGAGGGGGGTACGGCGGGCATTCGGACGGCGACGGACTCACCAACGGGTCAACACTCGTTTCCTCGTCGCGAAATAGCTCAATCGAGGTTTTGGAGCAAGCCGTTCCCTTGCTGTTCGAACGTTATGCCGTTCGAGAGGGGTCGGCGGGAGATGGCAAGTATCGCGGTGGCTTCGGGGTTGAGGTCGGGTTCAGCCTGCTCGACGGCGAGGCCACTGTAACGCTCGTCGGCGATCGCGGTGCCCGTGGCGCATATGGCCTCCATGGCGGCGAGCCCGGTCTTCCTGCGGATCACTGCTTCCATGCCAACGGACACAGCATCAAGCCGCCGTTCCTGTCCAAAATCGATCGGTTCCGGGTTGGACCGGGCGACGGTGCCCTCCTCCGCACACCTGGGGGCGGGGGATGGGGACGTCCGCAGGATCGCAGCGCAGAACTACGTCAGGCTGACCGACGCCGTGGCTATATCACCGAGTAAAGAGAGGACTGACCATGAGTGAAATTGAATTCAGCAAGTACGAAGCCAGCGTCGAAGTCCGCGTCGATAGCCACTATACGAACCAGGTGGTGTCGCTCGGGACGATCACCGAGCTGTTCGGTATGGCCGGAACGAAGCTGGCCTACATGTTCGATGGCGACGCCGGTTTCATGCGTGCCATGAACAATGTCGAATTCATCGCCCCGGCATATCAAGGCGACTTCCTGCGCGTCACCGCGAAGCTCGTCGGGGTTGGAAACTCGTCGCGCAAACGGGTCTATGAATGCTGGTGCACGGCGAGGACCTACGGCGTGGGTGATTTCGAGTCGTCCGGTGACGTGCTCGCAAAGCCCATCCTCATTGCTCGAGCCGATGGTGTCGCGGTTACGCCTGTTCAGTATCAGCGGTGCACGCCACGCGCCTCAGCAGCTAAGAAATGAACCGTGGAAGATCGTTGGCACAATAGTGTCGCCGCTGTCCCCTGGAGTTGGGTGGGATTCCTCGAATGAGTGTTCGTCCGATGAAGCATGCAGGTGAGGCGGGTCGCAATCATTCGGTTTGATCCACGCTGGTGCAGCGACTTCCGCCGGCTTCCAGTTCCGCGGCAACAAGGCATCGAGTTGTTGAACTGGACGATCGGCGAGGCGAGCGAGCACGTCGGTGAGCCAGGCGGGGGATCGACATCGTCGATGTTCGCACGTGAAGATCACCGAATACAGGGCTGGCTGACGTGCTCGGCCGATGCAAGTGAGCGCCATCCCGACAACTGGCTGCGCATGGCGATATTGGAATCGTCGCGGTAGGAAGCGCAATTCTCGCAAAGTCCCAGGAACGGCGGCGATCAGCGTGCTCGCAGATGGTGCCACATTCGCAGACATGTCGACGTCCTTTGAGATGTTCCGAGTATCCCAAGACTGATCGCCCCGAGCCGCAGGTCCTCCTCCACGGTCAAGCGCGCAAAGGTGCCGCGGCCCTCAGGAATGTGCGCCACGCCGATCCGCGTTACGTCCTCGGTCGAATGTCCAAGGAATGTTTTGCCTTCGAACAGGATGTGGCCACCGCACTTCACAATGCCGCATAGAGCGCGCAGCGTGGTCGTCTCCGGCGCCCTTGGCGCCGAGCAGCGTCGTGACGCCACCCTCGTCGAGATTGAAGTCGGAGCCATGCAGCACGCTCACCTCGTGGAAGAAGACTTCGTTGACCTCGCCGTCGTCGATCGTCTGGATCGGGCGCACAGTGATGCTCTTGGACTTCATGTTCGATCAGCAGGAAAGAGATGCCTTGCTGCTTGTTCGGCGTCGGGTTGGTGCGCACGAGCATGAAGATCATGTCGCGGTGCTGGCCGAGCGTCGTCCAGGTCTTCTGGCCATGGATGACGAAGTAATCGCCGTCCTTCTTGGCGGTGGTCTTGAGGCCCGCGAGGTCGGAGCCGGCTCGGGGCTCGGAAAAAGCGCCCTGGCCCCGCCAGCTGTCGAGATTGACGATTGCGGGCAGGTACTTCTTTTGCTCCTCCGAGCCGGAGGTGTAGATGACCAGGCCAATGCTGGTGCCGACGGCAAGCGTCTGCGGTGCGTGCGCGAGCATCTGCTCCTCGAGCCGGATGTACTACTGCACGGGCGTCCAGCCGGTCACGCCGTATTCCTTCGGCCAGTGCGGGACCGCCCAGCCCTTCTTGTTGAGAATGCGCGTCCAGCGGATGAGGTTGTCCTTGCTCTAATGAAGGCCGCCGACGAGCTGTCCCTGATGTCGGCGGGCAAGTTCTGCTTGATCAAGGTTCGCACCTCCTCGCGGAAGGCGATTTCTTCAGGCGTGAAACTGAGATCCATGTCAGGCCTCTGTCAATGTTAAAGTGCCCGAAACGCAAAAAAAGGAAGGAGGCGCGGCAGAATGGACGCTGAGCTGCGATGGCCCACAAAGATCACGTTCTCAATCACCTCTCGAAATTTGGAGACATGGCGGCATGCGAAGCGCTTCGCTTCAATGCTGCTGATTATCAACGCGAGACCAAGCCACCAATCAGTTTGTAATGTTGCCCTTCCAGCTGCCCCAAATGGATCTGCGACATGAGAGTGTGGTTTGTAGGCGAGGTCGAGAGTTTAATGCCCTCGATCATCATCGGGAGTTCGAACTCAAGGCTTGTGGCCGCCTTCATGATGCCGTCGCGGGTCAAGTCGTCCCCAGCCTGCCTGAGCATGTTCAGGACCGCCATACCGGCATTGTAACCGTTCACGTTAATCGTTTCCTGCGGGTTTCCGCCAGGGTAGTAGGTGGCCAGCGTCTTCTCATAATCCTTGTAGGCTGGCGTCTCACGTACGGCAGGGTCGGTTGGATCCTTTGCATATAGAGCGGCGATCACGCCTTGGGCATTCGCGAGGCCTGCTTGGTTCATTACGGAGCCGACCGAACTGGAGACACCCGCCACGTACTGCACGGGCTTCCAATCCAGTTCGGCGATCTTACGGATCGTCTGAGCAGTCGCTTTCGGCAAGGCGAAGATTGCGACCACATTGGCTCCCGAGCCTTTGAGGCTGACGACTTGGCTGTCTACCGTCGGATCCGTGATCTGATACGGGAGTTCGGCCACGATCATAGCCTTACCCTTTTCGCCCAGACCGGCGAGGAAGCCCTTCAGATAATCCTTACCCAGGTCGTCACTTTGGTAGAGGATACCTATTTTGGCGTCGGGGTTCGTCTTGCCTATGTGTTGTCCATAAGCATATCCCTCCAAATCGTACGAGGGGATGACACCCGCGGTGGTCCACGGAAATCGTTTGTAGTCGCCCCACTGATTTGCACCAGAGCCTACGAATATCTGCGGCACCTTCTTCGTATTGAGATAACGCTGAATCGCAGCGTTTTGCGCGGTTCCTATCGGGTATGCGATAAACGAAACTTCCTCTTTCTCGACGAGTTCGCGAACTCGTTCGACCGTACGCGAAGGATTGTAGGCATCGTCGAGCGACAGTAAGACGATCTTGCGTCCATTCACTCCGCCCTGCTCAGCATTCACCCTATCGAAAACAGCCTTCATCGCGCGAGCGCCGGTACCGTAGGCGGACGCAGGACCAGAATAAGGGGCTGTATTGCCGATGCGGATCTCGGTATCACTTGTGCCGGGGCCATACTTTGGCTCAGCCAGCGCAAGCCAGCAAACGCGAAGGTGGCGGCGAGGCAAACCACGGGTCCGTCAAATTTCATTCTAGCCACTATGTTTCCTCCGGCGATTTATTGAGGATTTTTTTAGCCACTTAATGCGACCGCAAACATTTCTCTTAACTGACGCTTGAGCACCTTACCGGATGCGTTTCGCGGCAGATTGTCGAGGAACTCGATGCGAACGGGAACTTTGAATTTACCTAACCTCGCGCGGCAATGCCGCTGGATAGACATAGCGTCGAGATCAGCGCTTAACTTCGGCACGACGACCGCAAGGCCCGATTCGCCCCATTTCTCGTCGGGTATGCCAATTACGGCGGCGTCAGCAACACCTTCATGCAAGAGGATTACTCGCTCAACCTCGGCAGGATAAACATTCTCGCCTCCGGAAATGTACATGTCCTTCACCCGGTCGACGATGTAGAGAAAGCCTTCTTCATCCTTGCGCGCCGCATCACCGGTCCTGAACCAGCCGTCACAAAAGGCGCGGTCGGTTGCCGCCGGATTTCGCCAATATCCCGGAGTCACGTTTGGACCTCTGATCCACAGTTCACCGACGCAACCCTGATCAACGTCGAGCCGGGTCTCTGGATCGACAATACGCAGATTTGTCCACATCAGGGCCTTGCCGATCGACCCTCGCTTCCGCTGCACATTCTCAAAATTAAGCGTCGCGCAGAGCGGGCTGGCCTCGGTCATCCCGAATCCCTCAGACAGAGGAACCCCGCGCGCCAACATGGTGTCGATCACGCTCGCGGGACACGGTGATCCACCCATTCCAACAAATCGCAGGCTAGAAAAATCCGTCCTGGTGAACGCCTCGTGCCGCACCATCATCTGAAATTGAGAGGGGACACCGTTAATGTGCGTCACACCGAACGATCTATCATTGACGATGCGCAGCGCCTCGCCGGCATCGAAAGTCTTGCACAGCAGAACCGTCCCACCTGCAGTCAGAATGGGAAGCGCGTGACAATTGAGCCCGCCTATGTGGAAGAATGGCAGCAGTACAAGCTGGACCGCGTCACGCGAGATACGGCACGGATAGTTGACGTTTACGAGGTTCCAAAAAAGCATGCCATGGGTGATGATCGCGCCCTTGGGATGGCCCGTTGTCCCAGAGGTGTACATGAGAAAGCAGGGATCGTCGTGTGTGACATGCGCGTCGATCGCTCGACCCGACATGGTGGCTAGCGTCGTCTCGTAACTGCTCGACGGGTCACCCGCTACAATTTCAAGATGGTAGGGAATGTTGCACTGGTCGAGCAGTTCTCGGGCGGTGTCACTTACGACTCTATCGTAGACTAGGAGTTTGGGCTGACAATCGGAGGCGATGTACGACAGTTCGGTCGAGGTCAACCTCGTGTTTAGGAAGACCGAAATAGCGCCAAGGCGGCTGCAGGCGTGCAATATCTCGAAAAATTCGCTGCCATTCTGCGCGAGAAGGGCGACGCGATCGCCCATCCCAATTCCGCGGTCCTGAAGGAAGCTGGCAAGTCGCTCAATGCGACTGTCAAGTTCCGCGAACGTAAGCTCGCGCCCAGTCGTCAAGTCTCGTATTGCGAGCTTGTCAGGAAACAACGTCACATTATGGCGGATAGCGTCGCAGTAGCCCGAGATCGCTTTCATGGCGCCGCCTTTCGCCGCAATACTGCTTCCGACAGCACAGACGGAGATGAGAGCCCCCGTGCTCCCGCCTTACCGCTCATCGAACACATCTCGCGTGTGGCTGACATGGCGTAACCTCATGCACCGCGCGCGCCTGTCATCCTTACCCAAGCAGGCTGCTGTCGCGAAACAAACATATCAAACATTGTACTTCCGAAACAAATATGTCAACTGCCGCTGCGCAAGAATTTGCGAATGGAGGCTTGTTGAGGATTCCCGTCCCCAATGAAGAGCGAAATTGTTCGCATCCGGCACATTAAGGGTATTCACTGGAGCCTGATCGCCTCGATCATGAACTCCAGAAGAGAAGGCGGTGATCGTCCCCGAAAGTTTCGGTCCTGGATGCAAGCGTCAACCAGATCCAGCGCAATCTGACCTGTCAGGCGGATCATGCCGCTCCCCATATCGGTGTTGCCTCAGGCCGCTCCGAATCGGGATCATACGTACCAGCGCCTTCAAACGCGCGTCAGCGCCGCAGCCTCGACATGTCGCCCATCCCAAGAGCGATTTCCATCCGACCAGCCCATGCTCGTCCGGCACCGCGCCCATTGTAATCGTCAGCGGAAGGACCGGCCACGCGACGTTCTGATCGACCGGCTCTTCGCTCATTTTGCGGCGCCACGTGAAAGCGAGGTTGGCGTTGACGTCTTGACACCGTGCGATCTCGACGATCGACGGCCGTCTTTTCCGGCTCTCTTCAACGGTCCGGCGCTTTCCGTCTGGCGTCCAAAATCGGCCTGCGCCCAACTGCGTCACTGTCATCGCTGGCGCGGGGTTCCATTCGTCGCTCCAGCTTACGGACCTCGTGCCACCTTGTTTGCTAAGGGTACCCGGGGCGCGCCAGCCATTAAAACAAAACGTGCAACTACAACCAACTTGACATATTTGTTTCGTCTTTGATATACGATGAATTGGGGTGTCTTCCATGAGCGCGCAAACAGCAAGGGCGGCTGATGTTTTACGCGTTGGGGCGAGACAGGTAATTGCCTGTCAAGGCCCAGGCCACATGCGACGAAAAGCATCGGCGACTTGGTGTGATTGATTCTTGGCCTGAGCTCTCAAGAAGATCTGGTCGCGTAAAATGCGCGCGTAGCTGTTTGCCGGAGGGCTGTAAGCTAGGACCGCACAAATCCTATCGCTGCGTGTGCACGTAAGATAATCGAGCAACATCGGAGAGTGAGATACCTGTGACAAGACATGCGTATATCGCTGGGATTTATGAGCACCCAACGCGTAAGGCAGCCGATAAGACCTTGGCGCAACTCTATTTCGAGATTGCTCAAGGGGCCGTAAGCGATGCCGGCCTGACTCTGGCGGACGTGGACGCATTCTATTGCGACTCCGATGCTCCTGGCTTGGGCCCACTTTCTTTGGTCGACTATATCGGGCTTAATGTCCGTCATTACGATTCCACCGACGTGGGCGGCTCGGCGCCAATGATTCATCTGGCTCATGCCGCGCAAGCAATTGCTGCAGGAAAGTGCAGCGTTGCTTTGGTCACACTTGCAGGAAAGCCTCGCACCGGTGGAAAAGGCCTACATACGCAACCTCAATGGGATGTGCCAGAAATGGCGTTCGAGCTGCCCTATGCTTATGGCGTGGTCGACCAGTATGCCATGTCGGCTATGAGGCATATGCATGAATACGGGACAAGTCCCCGGGATTTGGCCTGGGTGAAGGTTGCAGCCTCGCATCATGCCCAGCACAATCCTCACGCGATGCTGCGAAACGTGGTCACGGTTGAGGAGGTCTTGGATTCGCCGATGATCGCGGACCCTCTTCACCGCCTGGATTGCTGCGTTGTGAGCGACGGAGGCGGTGCATTTGTCGTCGTAAGTCCAGAGATTGCGCGGAGGCTGCAGCAGCCGCGCATTAGGTTGCGGGGAGCAGGCGAGTCGATCCGCGGACTGAGGGGGGGCACCGCGGACATCACGTCTTCGGGCGCAATAGCTTCGGGCGCTGCCGCATTCGCAGAAGCTGGTGTCAAACCGGCGGACATCAAGTACGCCTCTCTGTACGACAGCTTTACCATTACCGTCGTTGTTCAGCTGGAGGATCTTGGATTTTGCGAGAAGGGTCGGGGAGGCAGCTTTGTCGCGGACGGAAAGCTTATCTCTGGCGTAGGCAAGCTACCTGTGAATACGGATGGTGGCGGACTATGCAACAATCATCCGGCCAATCGTGGCGGAATGACAAAGATATTAGAAGCTGTCCGCCAACTCCGGGGCGAGGCCCATCCGGTAGTTCAGGTGAAGAACTGCGACTTGGCACTGGCTCACGGCACTGGGGGGTGGCTTGCAAGTAGGCATGGCAGTGCAACCGTTATTTTGGAAAGGGAATGACTTTGGATTTTGCACCGATGCAACCCGCGCCTCCGTCCAATCCTGAAACCGAAGCATATTGGGTTGGCACCGAACAAGGCCGGCTGATGCTGAAAACATGCCTCAGCTGCAACAAATCCCATCACTATCCTCGTGCGCATTGTCCGTTTTGCCACGGTGTTGAAACGGAATGGAAGCAGTCCGGGGGAGTCGGCGAGATCTATTCATACACGGTTCTCCGGCGTGAGAGCCCACCACGCGTTATCGCTTATGTGCGGCTTGACGAAGGCGTTATGATGCTCACGAACATTATTGAATGTACGCCTGAGGATGTCCGCATCGGGCTCAGAGTCAAAGCGACTTTCCCAACATCACCAGGCGATAATGCCCGCAAGATTCCGGCGTTCGTCATGAACCAAAAGGAAGCGTGACTCAACGAGACCGTTGAGATGAACGGGCCGACAATCATGCAGCGCGTTCAGGAGCACGACGAGCACCAAGCCCGCATGCGCCGCCCGCCTGACGCGACAGCCGACGATCGACCGTGCGAAGGCTCGATCACGAACGCAACATAGACGAACCAGGTGTTGGTCGGGACATAGGTGAAGTCCGACAACCACAGCGCATTCGGCCGATCCGCTGACGCGGTCGAGCGGAAGGCTTGGTCGTGTCGTCGGATCGTGCCGATCGGTTTGCCCCGATTGTGCTCTATTGCCTGCGTCAGTCGCGCGCAGGCGATGTCGAACTTCTCGCGCTTCAAGTGCAGCCACATCTTTGCGTCCACCATAGACGCCGAAGTTCTCCTAAAGACGCGTGTGAGTGCCGGACGCAAACTCCCAAACAACCTCGAATGAAAATTCCCGAGGCTTCGTGGCGCCGGCCTTCCGGGACATGTCCCGAAAGGCCCGGCGCCCCGATCGATTCGCCGATGCTGCTCCCGTTCGCGGGGGATCAAACTCGCAGAACTCGTCATCATTCTGGAACTTCACTGCCATGGCGTCTCGGTATCCGCCATCGCCCGCCAACTCATAATCGACGGGCGTGCGCACGCATATCACCAAGGGGCTGACCACGCCAATCTAGCGCCGCGACCAGCGCGCGAGCGTCAGATCGATCCACCCCCGCCTGGCCTACCTCGCCCAGTTCGTCGAGCCCGGCGTGCGGCGAATCCTCTGGCTGTTCTCGCTGTTACTCGGCCTCGCCCACCTGATCGGGGTAGCGGTTGGTCTTCACCAGGATCTTTAGCAGGCTGCTGAAAAACTGTTCTCGACGGCAGGAATGACGTGTGATTCCGTGGAGGGGAAGGCACGGGGTGATTTGCATGCGCGGACGGGACGATCGGTCGGAAGGTTTGTTCGCCTATGTTCGGCTGGAGGGGCGGATTCCGGCGGATCACCCGTTGCGGGCGATCCGGAGATTGGCGGATGAGGCGCTGGGTTCGCTGAATAAGCGTTTTGATAAGCTTTATTCCTCGACGGGTCGGCCCTCGATTGCGCCGGAGATGCTGCTGCGGGCGACGTTGTTGCAAGCCTTCTTCTCGGTGCGCTCTGAGCGAATGCTAGTGGAGCAGATCAGCTACAACCTATTGTTCCGCTGGTTCGTGGGGCTGTCGATGGACGCGGAGGTTTGGCATGCGACGGTATTCACCCACAATCGCGATCGGCTTTTGGAGGCGGAGGTGGCGCGTGAGTTCCTGGCGGCGCTGCTGGCCTTGCCACAGGTGAAGAAACTACTGTCGAGCGAGCACTTCTCGGTCGACGGGACACTGATCGATGCCTGGGCGTCGATGAAGAGCTTCCGACCGAAGGATGGCTCTGGCGAGCCTCCGGCGTCGGGACGCAACGGCGAGCGTAACTTCCATAAGGAACAGCGTTCGAATGAGACCCATAGTTCAACCACCGATCCCGACGCGCGGCTCTATCGCAAGGCAGCCGGCCGCGAGAGCCGGCTGTGCTTCATGGGGCATGTTCTGATGGAGAACCGCAACGGGCTTGCGGTCGATGCGACGCTGACTCACGCGACCGGGACGGCGGAACGGGAAGCGGCCCTGACCATGGTCGATCGCCGGAAAGGCAGGAGGGGGAAGCAAATGCATCGCATCACGCTGGGCGCGGACAAGGCCTACGACGCGACCTCCTTTGTCCAACACTTGCGGGAGCGCGAGGTGACGCCGCACGTTGCGATCAACGGCACGGTCAGCAAGCATGGCGTGGTCCGCAAGACGGCGGTCGATGGCCGCACCACCCGGCATGCCGGCTACGGGATCAGCCAAATCTTGCGCAAGCGGATCGAGGAGGTGTTCGGCTGGATCAAGGCGCAGGCCGGGCTCGATCAGTTCAAGGTGCGAGGACTTGCCAAGGCCAATGCCGTGTTCACGTTTGCGGTCGCGGCCTACAATCTGATCCGCATTCCAAAACTACTGGCTCCAGCCGTCGCCTGAGACAAGGCGACAGCGCCCCGGTTCGTTTGTCCGACCTCCGATCTCGACGTGCCCCCGCACAACGACCTAAATCACACGAAATCGAGACTTCTTCAGCAGCCTGTTCTCATGTTTGCTGTCAAGGGACTCGATCAAGCGGAGCCGCTTCCGGCTGAGCGCCCGGACGCTGGACTTCGAAGGTGCCCACGGTAGGAGGCAGAGCCAAAGACGACGGTTGATCAAGCTCTCATGCGCGGGTTGGGTACCGCATGACCGTGGTTTCGTCTTGGGGCTGCCTCGGTCTAGGGGGCGAGCGTCGGCGATGCCGGCTCATAACAGGCCACGAGGATTCCCCACCGCGCCCTGCCTCCTGCCCTGGGCACCGATATGGTCGAGCAGCGCTCTTCAGGCGGCCGGCCCGAGTTGTACTTGGCGAGTGATCGCCCACAGGAAGCCGACCATCTCGCGTGCAATGGCGGTGGTGACGATCACCTTAGGTTTGCCGCTCGCCGACAAGCGGCGATAGCGGGCGCACAGCCTGACCTGGGCCTTCCAGGCGATATCGCGGATAGCTTGTGGCAGACGCTCGTTACGGTCATGGAGCTTGCGACTGACGCGGGCTTGCATGCGATAGGTCCATGCCCCCTCGATCAGAGCCCGCCTGGCCAGAGCGTTGCCAGCCTTGGTGATGCCGCCGCGTCGGATGGTGGCGCCGCTCGAATGCTCCGACGGCACGAGACCGAGAAAGGCCATCAACTGGCGGGGATTGTCGAAGCGGGAGAAGTCGCCGACCTCAGCAACCACCGTCACGGCAACGATGAAGGCGACGCCGCGCATGGCCTGCACGGCCTCAACGAATGGCGTCATCGACCATTGTGGCGCCAGCTCTTCGATCCGCTTGGTCAAGCAATCCACACGGGCCTCAGCGTCGGTCATGGCATGAATGTAGTCCTGCAGAACGATTTGGCTTGCCGGGTGATCGAAGCGCACCGTGGTGAGCCAGCGACGATAAGCCAGGGTCCACCCCTTCTTCCCGGCATAGATGCGCCCATGCCGCAGCAGGAAGCCTTGGAGATGTTGCCGCGCCTTGCCGAGCACACGCATCGCTGTGGCGCGGGCTCTCACCAAGTCGCGCATGGCCTCATGCGCCGCATCCGGAACCCACACCGCTGTCAGCTCGCCGCTCCGGTGCAGCTTGGCCAGCATCGCCGCATCGCGCCGGTCGGTTTTTATCCGATCCCCGGCCTTCATTGGGATCAGCGAGGGGGCTACCACGATGCAATTGTGCCCCAGTCCCGTCAGTTGGCGATGCAGGCCATATCCGCAGGGTCCGGCTTCGTAGCAAAAACTTACCTGCCGGTCACCCTTGCCAAGCTTCTTCGCCAGCTTGTCGATCTGATCCGCGTGATTGGGGATGATCCCGAAGTTACGAACTTCCCCGCCGCGCATCCCTTCGGCCACCGCAACCGAAATCGTCGCCTTGTGCACATCCAGCCCCACGAAAATGCTATCGTTCATCAGGCCCGCTCCCCATGCTTGAGGCTCGGCGCCGGACCATCCGGCGCAACCCTCGATAGGAGCTTGCCGCGGGGCGGGCCGCCCGTCACCTCAGAGGGCGAACATAGGGTCTAGAGCGTGCTGCGCTGTTACACGGTCGCCTTCGCAGCGATTGGCGGCCTGCCGCGCGAAATTCTCGGCGATCGCATGAAGACCGCGGTCATGGGCGAAGCCCCCAGACCGGAAAGCCTGAACATCATTCAGGAAGCAGCAAAACGAGCGGCGCACTCGATCCAGTAACGCTATCCGTCACCAAAGGCTAGATCGCGGAGCAGATGGATGCCGTCTTCGCAGCGACGGGATTTCCCCCGTCATTGCCGATGCATGGGATAGGGTAAGCGGCACTTCCGATGGACAGCCTGGCGAAAGTGATTGGCGAATCTTCAATTCGGTAGTCAAAGCTTGCCAGCTTGCCGCTGCTCGATAGAGCTTCCAAAATTCGGAAAGGCCTTCCTTTGAGCAGGCTACAATCCTCGCGACAGGTAGCCCTGCTAGCTGAGCGATTGCTGAGATGCACTCAGAAATTGCGCCTAGCCCGCGAGTTTTTTCACTGATACAAATGCGTCACGTTAAAACAACATATCTCTCGGGTAAGGGAGCCTCATTGAGGTCTAAGGTCTGGCAAGTGGCCTCGGGCCGTATGTGGGCTCCACACCAATAAAGCAAAAGGCGCGAAATCTTGGCCCTTCAGAAAGTCCGCGAGCTCGTCGAGAAGCATTTCGACTCCATTCCTCCCCAACTCCAGCGTGCGGCAAAATACATCATCTCCGCTCCCGCAGAAGTTGCCATGTACTCTATGCGCGAAATTGCGGATAATGCTGCGGTCAGTCCTGGTGCTCTGACGCGCCTTGCACTCCAACTCGGCTTTTCGGGCTTCAATGAATTGCGCGAGGAGTTTCGGGAGGACATCACGAGCGGGAACGGCCCCCAGCGATACGCACGTAATGCAAAATCGCTGACCATCTCGAGCAAAGTGCAGGAGCGGAACGATCAGATCCGAAGCCTCGTACGCGGAGTTCTCAATGGGGCCGAGAGTCTATTCAGTGATGAATTTCTGGACTCGCTAGGTCGCGTAGCAGACGTTCTTGAGGGGGCTAAGAAAATATATGTGATCGGTCAGCGAAATAATCACGCCGTTGGCTATTTTTTCTTTTACGTGACGTCCTTGTTGCGGCCGAACGTCATTTTAGTGGAAGGGCGTTATGGCATGTTCGTGGACGAAATCTCGGAAATTCGAGCAGGCGATGCAGCGTTAGTCATCAGCTTCGAGCCATATGTTCGTGATGCGGTTCGCTGCACGGAGATTGCAGCCTCCCGGGGTGCAGCCGTCATCGCGATTACCGATAGCACAGTCGCCCCCGTGGCTCGCCAGGCTCGCGAGACGATCGTGGCTCCAAACATTGGAGTCGGCTTCTACCAGTCTTCCATTCCGGCACTCGCAATTGCCGAAGTAATTGCAGCGTTGATTGCCAAAAGACGCGGCGCCGAGGGCGTCAAGAGAGTGTCCGCTCAGTTTGAGCAGTTGGCCAAAGAGGGAGTCTACTGGTCTGCTCCAGCTCGGAAACGAAAAGGCTAAGCATCGGGATGGCCGTTGCGGCGACCTCACCCCATAATTCCTTATCATCTCCGTTTCTTCGGGTAACTGTCGGAATAGCGAAAGTTGGACACGAAGGAGTCGTATTGGTCGATGACGACCATCAAGATGCACCATATGTCTCAGGACAAAATGCATCAAAGATGCGCCGGGCCTTGGCGAGCGTCTCCTCATATTCGGCCGCTGGATCCGACATTGCGGTTATTCCGCTTCCCGCATGAAACACAGCCTGATCGTCGTCGATCGTCACGGTGCGGATCGCAATGTTTGTGTCCATGTATCCGTTAAAGCCGATGAAGCCGATCGATCCGCAATAGATCTGTCGCGCAACACGCTCGATCTCCGCGATAATTTCCATCGATCGAACCTTAGGCGCCCCGGTAATGGATCCGCCGGGGAAGCAAGCTCGAAGGAGGCTGACACCGTCCTGGTCTTCTGCGAGGCGCCCCTCAACGATCGACACGAGGTGGTGCACGGAAACGTATGACTCGAGGTTGCACAGGGCGCGCACCTCGACAGACTCTGGAGTACAAACTCGCGAGAGATCGTTGCGCAGGAGGTCGACGATCATCGTGTTCTCGGCGCGGTCCTTTCGGACGCAAGGAGGAATTCAGCGCGAAGCCGATCTTTCGTGGGGTCATCTGAACGCGCAATCGTTCCTTTGATCGGCCGCGTTTCGACTCGTTGTCCGTCAAGCTTCAAGAACCGCTCCGGTGAGCTCGATGCAATGATCAGCTTGCCGTGACGCAGCAGGGCAGCAAACGGCGCCGGGTTCATTGACCGCAGCCGGCAGTAGAAGGCAAGTGGATCAAATGACGCGGGTAGCTTGGCGCTGAAGCGCTGCGCAATATTTGCCTGGAAGATATCGCCAGCCAGGATCAGGTCGACCACGCGCTGTACCGCCGCAATGTAGCCATCACGGCTGAAGTTTGAATGCCACGAGCTAATTATGTCTCTAAAGTCATTCGGCAGCGACATTCGGCGTGCGAGAAGGGCTGAAAACTCATCGGCTCGACGACGTGCGCGCTCGCTACGGCGTGCGGGATCCTGCTCCGGCCATCCGGTGGAGACAATCCAGCATCTGTCCTGAAAATGATCGAAGCTGACAATGACGTCGTAGAAATGCAGAATGGATTGCGGCACGCGCTGACTGGCAGTTGCAGACAGCGGCAATCGCTCCAATGTCGTATTCAAATCGTAAGCGAGAAAGCCGGCCGCGCCTCCTTGGAACGGCGGGAGGCCGGGGCGACGCTCTTGCGGATACTTGGCTAGAACTGTACGGAGCGCGTCCCATGGGTCGCCGTTGACTGGCTCTCCATTCCAACTCGCTCGTCCGTCCATGACGGTATAAGTCCCGAATGGATCGCAGGTCAGATACGAGTAACGACCCAGCATCTCGTGCCTAGCCGCACTATCGAGAAACGTGAGGTCAGGTCGATGCGCCAGACTTCGCATCGCTGTGACAGGCTCAATCCCCTGTAACTCGCGGACGTACATCAGCTATCAGTCGTAGTCGGCGGGTCGCGATGAGACTCGCAGCGATTGCGATCACGATTCCAACAAGGGTGGCGCTTGTCGGGGCTTCGCAAGCTCGCGAGGCCAATTGTCAGCTTAGTCCTAGGCAATGGATTGGATCCGTCGGTCAAGTTGGCTAGTCGTTCTCCATTACGCAGAATGCGCATCTGTCGATACATCATAGTCGGCCGCGAACCGTAGCTCCCGGAGTGGTCGGACCCGCCTGATCGACTCCTGATAGAGATGATGCGCCTTGTAGGCTGCGAGTTCCGTCTCATTGTCGAACTCGCCATAGACCACGACGTCAATGTCATTGCGGAGCTGGTCGGTCTTGCGGTTACGAGCGATTTCGAGCCGGCGTGCATGTGGGATTGTCGTGAGAACCGATAGGCCTTCAATCATTTGATCGATATGGGCCCTATCCTTGGCGGTGAAGAAGACAATGTGACGGATCATCGATGGACCTGGATTGATATCGAACTGGGTTGCGCAATTATCTCGGGATCGAGCCCACGGCAATGTACCGCCGTATATCGCGTTGGCCGTCAGGAGCGCCGGTCTTCGACGCTCTTAGAATCGAGAAGTCCACCAGGGAACTCATCAAATGGTCTTCCTTTTCATGAGGCAGGAACGGCAAGGCGCTCAATCGTTTGGATATGGCGCGCAAGCAGGTTGCAGGCCTGATCGAAGTTGCGTGTCCTTAGTGCTTGAAGAATCAGGCGGTGATCCTGATTGGCGGACGTCACCCGGCAGACCTTGCCATTGCGAACACCAATCTCGAATTTGCAAGCTGTAGTCCGTCGAGGTTGGCGAGCAGGCGGGGCATCCCGCAAGGCGCAACCAGCGCCTGGTGAAAGGCACGGTTCGCCCTCTCAAATTCCTCGATGGTCTGGGTCTCCTTCAATCAAGGCGAGCTCGATCCGTGCTAAATGTGCGGATGTGAGCTTCGGAGCCGAGTTGCGAAGCGCGACCACCTCGAGCGCAGCCCGCATCTCGGCGATCTCCTTGATTGATTTTGTGTCAAGCAATGCAACCCGTACTCCGCGACGCGGCTCAGCGACGACAAGGTGATGAGCTTCTAGTCGTCGAAAGGCCTCGCGCACAGGAACATGACTGGAGTTGAATTCTCGCGCGACATGATCTTGGCGGAGTGGTGCGCCTGGCTGCAACGCTCCGCTGATAATGCGCTCACTGACCGACTCCGCAATACGCGCCGCAACAGTCGTGCTCCCATCGGTGATCATAGATTATCTACCACAAAAACGGATGCGTTCGAGAAGGCGCTCAAATAGCATCAGCCCATGGGTGATGACTATAGATAATTTGCAAAATTATCTATGAATTGGGAGGGGCCCTTTATGGTTGCTGGTGCTGGCGTGAAGCGAAAGGAAACGGACAGCGGCAGGCCGGTTCGCCGTGACTGGAATCGAGCTGACGCCGAAGCGATCTATGAGCAACCCTTCGCCGACCTCTTGTTCCAGGCGCAGAGCGTTCATCGCCAAAGTTTCGATGCAAATCGCGTCGAGATCGCCAGCCTACTCAGCATCAAGACAGGCGGTTGTCCGGAAGACTGCGGCTATTGCTCGCAGAGCGCCCACTACGACACCGGTTTGGAAGTCACGCGTCTCATGAAGTGCGCGGATGTCGTGGCCGCCGCGCAGCGCGCCAGGGATGCCGGCGCGACTCGTTTCTGCATGGCTGCAGCCTGGCGCAGTCCAAAAGATCGCGATCTCGATCAGGTCTGTGACATGGTGAGCGCAGTCAAAACTCTTGGAATGCAAACCTGCGTCACGCTCGGCATGCTGACAGCTAAGCAGGCCGACCGCCTCTTTGAGGCAGGGCTCGACTTCTATAACCACAATGTCGACACCTCGCCGGAGTTCTACGGGAAAATCATCACTACCCGCACCCTGCAAGATCGGGTCAAAACCCTTGAAGATGTGCGGCGGGCCGGCATCAAGGTCTGCTGCGGCGGCATTGTCGGCATGGGTGAACGCGTCGAGGACCGCATCGCCATGCTCTTGTTGCTCGCCAATCTCCCCATCCATCCGGAAAGCGTGCCGATCAACCTGTGGAACGAGGTCAAAGGAGTGCCGGTCAATGAGACAGCAGAGCGACCAGACCCAATCGCGCTGGCACGCTTGATCGCAACTGCCCGGATCATGATGCCGAAGAGCGTGGTGCGGTTGTCCGCCGGGCGACAATACATGACAGATGAACTTCAGGCACTGTGCTTTTTGGCCGGCGCCAATTCAATCTTTATCGGGGATGTGTTGTTGACCACCAAGAATCCGGAAGCCGATCGCGACGCGAATTTGCTGGATCGGCTCGGTATCGCATCAGGCTTAAGTAGAGCAGCTCAACAACGACGCCGCACGCAAAACTCCAACTGAGGTGAAGAATGCAAGTTACCCTGATGAAAGGCAAGATCCATCGCGCGTCCGTGACCGAAGCCGATCTTCACTATGAGGGCTCGGTTTCGATTGATCGTACGCTGTTGGAGGCGGCAGGATTCCTGCTTAACGAGCGCGTCGAAATTTACAACGTGGACACTGGAGCGCGGTTTGCGACCTACGTGATCGAGGCACCTAAGGGATCCGGCACGATAAGCCTGAACGGCGCGGCTGCGCGACTCGCCCTGCCTGGGGACAAGGTCATTATTGTTGCATATGCCTCTTTTGATGAGGCTGAGGCGAAGGTCTTCCAGCCACGAGTGGTGCTGGTCGACCGGGAAAATCGCATCTTGACCACTTAGAGCGAGCCGGCCGGCGGTGAAGCCTTCCGGTCATCAACACTTTTGATGTGATTGCTAGTCAGCGGGTGAGAATGAAGTCAACCAACGCGGATCGAGTCGGCCATTATGTCGCGGCCCTGCATGCCCTGAAAGAAGACGATCGGCTCCGCGGTCTAAAGCCGCCCGGCGGAATCGATTTTACATCGAATGACTATCTAGCGCTGGCGAGCGCGCCACGTATGAAAAAAGCGATCTCCGATGCGCTTGAAGCCGGCACGCCAGTCGGGGCCGGCGGCTCGCGGCTTCTACGCGGCAATTGCGAGGAACACGAAGTTCTCGAAGCGGAAGCGGCTCGCTTTTTCGGAGCGGAGACGGCGCTCTTCTTTGGCGGCGGTTATGTTGCAAATTTTGCTGTCCTCACAACGCTGCCGCAGCGGGGCGATCTGCTCGTTCTCGATTCTCTTGTGCACGCAAGCATTCATGAAGGCGCGCGAGCCGGCCGGGCCGACTTTCGGATCAGCAAACATAATGATCCACAGTCCGTTGAGGACACAATTCAAGAGTGGCGCGCTAAGGGTGAGGGCGGTCGGATCTGGATCGTCGTCGAAAGTCTCTACAGCATGGATGGCGATTTTGCACCACTGGAAGACCTGGTGGCGATAGTTGCGTTTACGCACCGGGAGATCCGTGCGCGCGGTCTTCACAGCCCCTCGAACTCGCAGATCGTGCCCTATATCGTGGGCGAAAACGCCCGCGCGATGCAGCTCGCATCGAGACTGCAGGCTCGCGGTTTCGATATTCGGGGGATCCGGCCGCCGACTGTGCCGGCCGGCACGGCCCGTTTGCGCATTTCACTGACGCTCAACGTTAGGGAAGGTGATGTGTGTGCGATGCTCGACGCGCTCTCCGAGGAGACGAGAGGTTGGTCGCGATGACTCAGCGCATCGTAGTAACCGGCACCGATACCGGGGTTGGAAAGACGGTCTTTTCTGCGGGCCTTGCACATCTTCTCGGTGCGAAATACTGGAAGCCGATTCAGGCCGGGCTCGAAGGAGAAACAGACAGCGAGGCTGCCGCACGGCTGGGCGGCCTCGCGCCCGATCGTGTCATACCGGAGCTCTACCGTCTTCGAACTCCTGCCTCGCCACATCATTCGGCTGAAATCGACGGGGTCCGTATTAATGTGGAGTCGTTTCATCTGCCGGATTGCCGGGACTGGCCACTCGTAATCGAGGGTGCGGGCGGGCTCATGGTGCCGCTGAATCGGGGCGTGCTCTACATTGATATCTTTGAGCGATGGAGCCTTCCCGTCGTGCTTTGCGCAAGCACGAAACTCGGCACGATCAATCACTCGCTGCTCTCAATAGAGGCTTTGCGAAAGCGGCAGATTCGAGTTCTTGGCATTGCGTTTGTGGGGGAAAGAAATCCAGAAAGTGAGAAGGTGATTTGTGAGATCGGCCGAGTACGCTGGCTGGGGCGATTGCCGTGGATTTTACCACTCACGGCAAACACGCTGCAGACGGTGTTCAAAAACTCGTTCGTTCGTAATCATTTCTTGAATCCGTAATTGCGCACAAAAACTCGTTGATTTGGCATCCGTTCACGCAACACGCGCTCCAAGGCGAGATGACAAGGATTGTGCACGGTGAGGGTGCTTATCTCTTCACTGCGGACGGACGCCGTATCGTAGATGCAATCTCATCCTGGTGGGTTGTGACACATGGCCATTGCCATCCACACATTGTGCGCGCAATTCAGGAACAGGCAGCCAAGCTCACCCAGATTATCTTCGCCGGCTATACCCATGATCCGGCGGAGGAGGTTGCGGCGCAGCTATTGAAACTCGTGCCGCGTGGCCTCGACCATGTCTTCTTCTCAGACAGTGGCTCCACAAGCGTGGAAGTGGCCCTAAAGATGGCACTAGGCTGCTGGCACAATATCGGCAAGCAGCGAATACGTATTGTGGTAATGCAGCACTCCTATCATGGAGACACGGTTGGGGCGATGTCGGTCGGCGCCCGGGGCGTCTTCAATGCGGCGTACGGACCTTTACTATTCGATGTGACATCGATCCCTTTTCCTGTCAGGGGGCACGAACAGACGACGCTTGATGCGCTGGAGTCAGTGTGTCGAAACGAGATGCCAGCCGCCTTTATGGTGGAGCCTCTGATATTAGGGGCAGGTGGGATGCTGATGTATCCGGCCTGGGTACTGAAAGAAATGAAGCGTATCTGCGAGGCTTCCGATGTGCTATTCATTGCTGACGAGGTCATGACGGGCTGGGGCCGCACCGGAACATTGTTCGCTTGTGAGCAGGCGGATGTCGTACCCGATATCGCTTGCTATTCGAAGGGAATCACGGGAGGGGCGCTTCCACTCGCAGTGACACTCTGCCGGGCAGATATTTTTGATGCGCACTACTCGAAAGACCGTACTCGCACGTTCTTTCATTCGAGCTCATATACTGCCAATCCATTGGCCTGCGCCGCCGCAAAAGCGAACCTGGATCTTTGGCAGGATCACAAATATCGACAGCGCGTGACCTCCGTGGCGGCGATGCAGGAGCAGGCACTTGAGCCATTCCGCGCCGACCCGCGTTTTGCAGACGTCCGTCGGACCGGCACCATCACAGCACTCGATCTGAAGACGAGCGATGCGGGTTATCTCGCGGACGTCGGTCCGCAGCTTAGAGCTTTTTTTAAAGACCGAAATCTGCTTCTGCGGCCGCTCGGCAATACGATCTATGTATTGCCGCCTTATTGCATCACCACAGCAGATCTTGATGAAATCTATGCGGGCATCCGTGACGCGGCCAATGCACTGGATTAAAGGAATGCTCTGGCGCGCCCACCCCGCATCCAGTTCTTTTCGTTGCTGCCGCCCGGCTCATTACAGCAGCAACTCTGTGCGCGGGTCTCATAGATCGAGGAGTGCGGTACGCTCCAGCGTCATTAATTCCAATCTGATATAGATTTGCCCGTGATTGGTATTGGCCCCGTCGAGAGGGCTTCGGTTAACCTGCGCTTGACAGTGCAGGTCCTTTATCGGCCTGAAAATATCTTTACCCAGCTCGGCTGGCTCGGTCTGTCAGTACCGACACTAAGTACAAAGGCAGCGGCTGGGACGTAATGATCGGCGCGATCCCTTAACGAGATCGCGTGGTGCTTCTCAGCATGCATCACCGCGCCGCCCAGTAGTACGAACATAGCGCGATGACGGGCGCTACTGCGCCGCGGAGGCGACCATCAAAGTCAAAATCTCCGCAAGGCGTTCGGCCGGGCCACGCGCTACGCAGAGGAAAATGCAGGGGGCGAACCACATAATGGCGATAGGAGGCCAGAATGCAAAACAGCTCTCATAGTGCGCACGTCCGTTCAGTAAAATCCTGCGCCATGTGCGGCGGAAAATTTGGGCTGATCCGCCACTACTGGTGGCGAACGGCCCTTTGCTCCAAGAATTGCGTCTACCGCTTTCATGCCCGCCGGGAAGCCGACCATCGATGGCTTCGCCTTGCGAGCAGCTTCGTAAATGCCACCGAGCATCAGGCAAAGTTTGAAGGGAAGTGCATGGAATATAGTGCCTGAACGTCCTATCGTATGTGCCTTAGCTTCGCTGGAATTACGGCCATACGCAACAACGACAAAACAGGCCAAACGGGACCGCAACGAGGTCTCGGACCAAGTGGAGCATCCCGACGGACCCGCCAATGAAATTCATACTCGTAAATCAAAGGACTCCGCGCGCGGGCCGAAGCTGCGCCGAGTGTTCCCGGTTGCTAGGTCCGGGTTACGTGCGAGATATGGCAACGCGGAAGGGATATTGTGGTTACGATTGCTATCGACGCTACCACTCATCCTTCCCGTTCCATACATGGAGCGCGGACTCGGCGCATGATGCCAAAAATCTTGGTCCCCTTGGCCTTACGGCCATGCTGACAGCTGCTTCGTGCTGGTTTCAGGTCGGGGTGGCGGTCGCGGGGGCGTGGGTCAACACAACGCAGCGGGCCAGCGGGCCGTCTGCGGCTGAGGGACCTCCTCGCCTTAAGTAGGTTGGCTAGGATGTGCTCGACAGAGCAGGGCCAGTTCTCGTACGGCGAAAGGGCAGCTTGGAATCTCCTATTTTATGATCGCGCAATCATTGGTGGTTTTAATTTGTCTGCCTCCGATCGGGGAGAGGTAAGTTTCTTTCTTCCACTCGCTATTGACTGCGTTCTCTCGGCTTCCCTAGGAAGCACTAGCTCTAGGGATGCGGGCGCTGACGATCGGGAGGTAGGATGAGTTACATTTTGGAGCGGCCAGTTGAACGTGTCACGCTTCCAGTTCTACAGCGTTGGAGACAGGAGGGGCGCCGAATCGTAATGACCACCGCTTATGACGCGGTTACGTCACGAATCGCCGACCCTGTCGTTGACATCATCCTGGTCGGGGATAGCGTGGGCAACGTGTGCCTCGGATTCGACAACACGCTGCCAGTCAGCATGGCCATGATGAACCATCACTTGGACGCTGTTGCGCGCACAAAGCCTCGTGCCTTGCTTGTGGCCGATATGCCCTTTCTCAGCTTTCACCTCGGTGTAGACGAGACAATCCGCAACGCCGGGGGCTTCCTCCAGCATGGCGCTGATGCTGTCAAACTCGAGGGTGGTGCCAAGCGGGTCGAAATGATACGTGCATTGGTCGACTGCGAAATTCCTGTCATGGGTCATCTCGGTCTCACCCCCCAGAGCGTCAATGTCATGGGCGGATTCAAGGTGCAGGGGCGAAAGGCCGATGACGCCTTGCGCCTCCTCGATGATGCCCAGCGTCTGCAGGAGGCCGGCTGCTTTGCTCTCTTTCTGGAAGGCATTCCGGCCGAACTGGCTGCACGAGCGACTGAATCGCTGAACATACCGACGATCGGGATCGGGGCGGGGGCCAGCTGCTCCGGACAAGTGCTCGTCTTCCATGACGTCTTGGGCTTGACCGAAGGTCATCGCCCTAAATTCGTTCGTGCCTATTCAACTGGTTTCCAGATGTTGCAGGACGCGCTGGCGCGCTGGGCCGCCGATGTCCGTAATGGTGCTTTTCCAGCGCCAGAAGAGTCCTATCGACTTCCCGAGGGGCTCAATGATGCGATCGCAAACTGGACGCCTTCCACCTCAACCTGATGCAAACCTGAAATGCAAACAATCACCACGGTCGCCGGGTTGCGCCACACTCTCGCGCAGGCTCGCAAGGCGGGTAAACGCGTGGGCTTCGTGCCCACAATGGGATACCTTCACGAAGGCCATCTGGCACTGGTCGAGGCGAGCCGGGCGCGAAGCGATATCACGGTCGTAAGCATCTTCGTCAATCCCACTCAGTTTGGGCCGAATGAGGATCTCAGTACGTATCCACGGGACTTTATCCGCGATGAACAACTTTGCCGCGATGCCGGAGTCGCGATCGTCTTCGCGCCAGACACGCAGGAGGTCTATCCGGCACCATTTGAGACGTTCGTCGAACCAGGCGAACTCGCAAAGCGATTGTGCGGCGCGTTCCGGCCTGGACATTTTCGCGGTGTCGCGACCGTCGTCTGCAAGCTCTTCAACATGGTGCAACCGGACCTTGCGTTCTTTGGACAGAAGGATTTTCAGGGGATGTCCCGATCGCTGTTGAACTAGGTCGGGCCGACGTCGCCGGACTGAATGTTACGCGGCCCTCGTGACGTGGGCAACGGGGTTGATCGTCATGCGATTGTGGCGAGCTTGAAGAGCCGCACGCAGAACCGACAATTGCTTATGCGCCTTCAATCGTCGGAAGCCCTTGTTGGCCTCGATCATGCCGGCCGCAACCCATCGCAAGGCCATACCGGCATCTCGCCAGCGTTTGACGTTGCGCGTGACGCGGCGAATGGTGCCCATCATGTTCTCGGCGATGTTGGTACAGGCGAGCGATCGACGAAGCTCCTTCGGCAACTTCAACCGGACGACAGTCAGGATTTCGTCGAGGCCTTCGAGGATGCTGGCCGCTACGCCGGGCCATTGCTGGTCGAGTCGACGCGCGAGATTGCGGATCAATTTTTCAGCCTTGTCGGCGTCATCGAGCTCCCAGGCCTGGCGCAGCACCCGACGGGTGGCCGCATGATGCTCTTTCGGCAGGCGTTCCATGATGTTGCGCGCCTTGTGGATCTGGCAGCGCTGGATCGCAGCGGCCGAACCGAAGGTGCGGCGGATCGCCTTCGACAACGCCTTCGCGCCGTCGGCGATAAACAGTCTTGGCACTGTCGGGTCGAGCCCGCGCGAGATCAGGTTGTCCAGCAGGGCCTGCACCGTCGCGGCATTCTCGGTCGCCCCTTCCACCAGAGCCAGCGGATGCTTGTTGCCTTCGCCGTCAACCCCGATCGCGGCGACCAGCACGAGATCGTCGCCGAGATGCAGCCCGTCGATTTGGACCACCAGAAGGTCGAGCGCGGACAGATCGGCAGCCATGAAGTCGGCCAGCCGCGCCGCCGACAGCGCTACGAACCTCCGCGAGGCCGCCGACTTCGAAACCCCCGATCCGGGCGGTGCCGGCACGTCACCCTCGGGCAGCCGGACAGCGCGGCCGAACCGGCGCGTCGACACATTGATCAGCATCAGGTTCATCGCCCAGCGACCGAGCCAATCCTCCGCCGCCGCCGTTTCCCAGCTCGGGATCGTGACCTCGCGGCCGTCCACGCCCCGGACCCGCGGGCGCTCGACCTCGATCTTGCCGCCGTGGAAGCCGATCCGTCCCCGCGTTCGGCCCCAACGGTGCGCCCGCCGTGCCGCGTCGCGACCGTGGCGCGGCCCGCAGGCCGCCGTGACATCCGCCTCCATCATCGTGCCGAGCGCCTCGATCCCTGCCGCAAGGCAGAACCGATCGAAGCTCGCCCGCACTTCTGCAAGCGCTTCGTCCACAGCCCCGGTCGCCGGCGAACCAGCCGGTGTGATATCTCTCGTCATGGCGTTGCTCTCCTTTGTGGAATCAGCACCCCGAGCCTACCGGCTCAAGGTGGGCAACGCCGACCTCTTCAGAAATTCAACAGAACCCGGGACATCCCCGATTTTCAGCAATGCGCGGTCATACGCCGCATGACCGTTGATCTGAACCTTCCGATCGACATCGTGACCATACCAACCGTTCGGGAACCGGACGGGCTCGCAATGAGCAGTCGCAATCGGTATCTCAACAGCCAAGAGCGCCGACGGGCCTGTACCATCAGCCGTGGGCTGTTCGCCGCAGTGGACAAGTTTCGTTCCGGAGAGCGGGACGTTGAAAACCTGGTTGCGATTGCCAAGCAGCAGTTGAACAGCGTCGATCGACTCCAGTACCTTGAGCTTGTTGATAGTCACACGCTCAGGCAGGCCGAGAGCCCCTTGCAGCGCCCAGCGGCACTTTGCGCGGCCGCCTACGTCGGCTCAACGCGGTTGATCGACAACGTGATATTGTCCTTGCCTACTCCGGAGTGGCAGCGGAGCCTCGGCGACTGACGCCGCTTAGAAAATTCAGGTTTACGGTGGGCGGGTGTTTTCGTGCACGAACAGTATTTAAAGGACCGGGCTGGATCATTCGCGACCTGGCGAACAAGGCAGACCCATTTATTAGAGTAAGATTGCTGGAGCTCGCGGAGCGATATGACAGACGTATCAGCCGACCGTCTTTGGCGACGAAATAACTTCTGTCGAATCCAGATGCGAAATAGCGAGGAGCGCTTCATCAAGTCGCCGATCCGCGCGTCGGTCGGTTCGGATAGAGTCCAGTTCGATCAGGTCCCGTAACCGCTCGGCATTGCTAACGCAGTCGGCCTCGTCGGAGTCGATTTGCGCGGCAAGCCTTCAGTCGAAGTACCGGAAGATTGCTCGTTAGTTCCGTTTGCCTTGCAGTTGTTCTGCGATCGTCTGGATACAGATGCTCATTCTCAATCCAAAAGCAAACCCAGGCTGGCGGCCATCGTAGTTATCGAAGCCAGCGGTCGCCTGAGAGTTCGCGCAATCGTGCTTGCCGGTAGCCCTCGGTCAATCAATCCTCGCAGTTTGTGCCTTTCAACTGCGGTCCAGGGGCGCTCAGTCCCTTTGCGCGCACGCCGCGCCGCGATCTTCTTTTCGTCCGCGTCGTCCTGAGTCGCAGTTTCACTTTGCATAATCGCTCCACCAGTTCATTGTGATGGAGCCATGCCGGTTGCGTGCGAGTCAAGGGCGACGCCAGGGAAATAGGAGCGCGTAGTTGATCCATTGAAGGGTCTGTACGAAACGTACAGTTGCGAGTTCAGCATTTCGAAATCAATCCAAATTACTGAGTCCATCGTCATGGCCCGAAACGAAGCAGATCAGATCAGCTAGCTCAATACAGTACCCGCCGCGCTAACTAGGATGGCGCCCGGGCAGCAACTCATTTGAGGGGTAAGATGCGCCAGACTGCGACCAGGATTTGCGGACAATTGAGAGCACGCGTTGGATTGCGCGACCAAATCGCATTGCTCGGAATTTCTGGGGTCCTTGTTACGGGTACGATCTGCGCCGCCGCCTTCAACTACGCTAGCCTGGTGCAGAGCGCTTCAACAGGCAGCAACCAATTGAAGGCGCACGTCGCCTCTCTGTCACAAAGCTTCCTGGAGTCGCGTCAAATCGCAAGCGACTTCCTCCGCAGGCCCAGTGAACCGCTAATAATGAAGTATGCGGAGAATCATGAGCATCAGCTCGCGGATTTGAGCGAGGTCGAAGCATTTGTGGCGTCGCTGCCCGAAAACGATCCACTGAAGCAAGCAACCTCCCTTCGCCCGGTGATCAACCTCTATGCAACACGTTTTCAGAACGTGGTCTCGGCACAGCGCAACCTAGGCTTCAACGAGGATGACGGATTTCAGGGCAAGCTACGCAACGCCGTGCACACCGTCGAACAACGGCTTGCAGAGCTGAACCAGGCGCGCCTTACGATCTTGATGCTGATGATGCGCCGGCATGAGAAAGACTTCATCTTGCGCGGAGATGACAGGTATGGCGATCAATTGGCCGACCGAGAGGCGGAATTCGAAACGACCCTCGCTCAAAGCAATTTGCCTCCAGAGGCAAAATCCCAGATTCTCGAGCTGATCCGCGCATATAAGTCGAGCTTTGTATCGTTCCTGGTAACGAACGAGACCCTGCGCGATCAGGTCGAGGATCTCGGACAGATCTATGGCCGCATCCGCCCGGCACTGGACCAGATCATGGCTGCCGCCGACGGGCATTCGAAGGCTGCGCAAATGCGCGCCGAGGAAATTCGGCGAAATGTGATTTGGGTAATCGGCTTCGCCACGGTGCTCGTGGGCTTGCTCGCGTTACTCTTCGGCCGCCGTATCGCCACAACAGTCGTTTCGATGACGACAGCCATGCGTCAGCTCGGCGACGGTCAGTTCGACGTGAGTCTACCGGGCCTGGGTCGAAAGGATGAACTTGGCGAAATGGCCGAAGCGGTCGAAATGTTCAAACTGAAAGCCTGCGAGAAGGCACGAGCCGAGCTCGATGCGAAGGCTAAACAGGATCATGTCGCCGCCGAGCAACGTAGGGCCGATGTCGCCCGACTCGCCGGCGAGTTCGAAGCCGCCGTCGGCAAAATCATCGACAGCGTCTCATCCGCTTCCTCAGAACTTGAAGCGTCCGCACGCGGTCTCACCTGCACGGCCGATCACAGTCGGCAACTCTCCGTCGAGGTCGTTTCCTCGTCAGAGGAAGCATCCTCAAACGTTCAAAACGTCGCGGCCGCGACGGGCGAAATGGCGGAAGCAATGGCCAGCATCTGCCGGCGGGTCGAAGAAGCTGCCAATATCGCGCGCCAAGCGGTTTGCAAAGTCGAACTTAGTGATCAGCGTATGGCCAGTTTGACAGCTGCGGCGGAGCGGATCGGCAGCGTGGTCGAGGTGATCGCAGCGGTCGCCCGGCAGATCAATTTGCTTGCGCTGAACGCCGCGATTGAAGCCGCCCGTGCCGGAGATCTCGGCAAGGGTTTCGCGGTTGTCGCGCAAGAAGTGAAATCTCTCGCTGCCCAAGCCGCACATGCCACCGTCGAGATCGGCGATCACATTGGCCGGATCCAAACGGCGACGGCAGAGTCAGTTGGTGCGGTCGCCGAAATCGGCGTTATCATCGGCCGTATCTCGGGAATTGCGAGTACGGTGGTCGGCGCGATCGGTCAGCAGGAGGCAAGAAGCAAGAGCATTGCCTTCAATGTGCAGGGAGCGGCGGACAGGACGACCGGCGTAGCGGCCGCTGCCCTTAAAGTGACCGACGGCGCGAACGAAACCGGAGCGGCTTCGCTCCAGGTGCTTATGTCGGCCGAACGCCTCTCCGAGGAAAGTTCTCGGTTGAAACACGAACTGGACAGTTTCCTAACCAGGGTTCAAGTGGCTTAGGCTAGCGATTTCATCGGCGCCGAGAACGACAGGGCCGCCGATAGTTCTGTCGGTGCTTAGAGCAACTTGAGTTGGGATGGACAGGTCGTAGATCCTGACGAGACGGCAGACACAGGCCGCCCGACCCGCGAATGCCGACTTGCGGGCCGTTCGGGAGTTGCTCCTATGACGCTCACGAGACTGGGCTAGTGAACTATCTTTAAGATCCCGGTCACACGCTGACATAGTAGGCCTCATCGCGATCCCTGCGGGTCACGACCACCCACGTGGTGCCTCGGAGTGCAGGTTGAGCACTCAGTAAGTCGATTGCGAGACGTTGGGCCGCGCGGAAAGCTTGCAGCTCGTTTTCGAATGCTAGCCCGAAAGGATCCTCGACATTCTGGTTTCCTTCAAGATTAAAATAGAAACGCAGCATTTATTCCTATCCATTGCCCGCAATAGCAAAATTCGCATCAGCAGGATTTCGCTGTCCGTATGCATGGCAACGCCGGTGTATTCACGGCTAGCGGAAAGTTGAACTAGGCACAATTGCGGCCGACGACGAACAGAAAATAGTTGATCCGTTTCGTACGAAAATGAAGCTTCACAGTGAAGGCAACAGAATAGAGGTGCGGTCGGCAAACGTCACGTGGCCGTACCGATTAGAAAGTCAAAGGTTGCAGCGATAGGTCGTCCTTGTGGCCCAGGTGCGAACCCGGATCGCCCTACCTCACTAGCGGGCGAATTTCAGAGACATTCCAGCTTGAAGTCCTCGCGTTGCTCGCCCCGCGCAATCCGATGTGCCTCGGGGAGAACTCGGCGGACGAATCCGTCAAAGCGTACCAGAATCGGATCGTGCATAGCTTTGTATCGATTGATGTCGCAACAGCGAGCATCTAAACTTCAGGATGGCGGTCTATTCCCGAGGCGTCATGAGAATAGAGAAAGAAGTTGGTATGAGGGCATTTGATCACTCCCGCTTCTCGATGCATTCCATTGCGGACGTAACACCAGCGGAGACGTTGGAGGCGCCTCTGCGCGGACTGCGAGGGGCGTTATAGTTCGCCATTGATGCATTTGATTCTTCGATGCGAGATCCGCAGCATTCGATTATGGGAGATCTTCGATGTTGGATGCCACTACCGCCGCGCTTCTGCGTGCCATCTTCGACGAGGTCTGCCAGAGCCTGTCCCCTTATGACACCGGCGCCCGCGCCCATGTCGCCTCCAGGATCCTAGAAGCTGCCACGCGGGGTGAGACGGAACCCGAAATCCTAAAAAAGATCGGTCGCGAAGCCCTTTCGCAAGCGCCTACCATGTGGCGGTAGCGCGTCTGTCAATCAGGTGGATCTCCAAGTCACAGTGCTGAAGATCCTCGTGAGCTATTCGGATGGGTTCGCACCGATGTCGAACCTCAAGCGCGATATGGCTATTTTAGCGACAATAGGTCGGGACTGGTCCGAGCGCACCAAAAGACTGGCCAGCCGTGTGCCGAATCTCGATAAATTTTCGGAGGGGCTCGTTGAGCGTATCCACGGCGGTTGGCGTATCTAAAAAGGGGCGCGCACGCAGTACTGGAAATCATGGAAGGGCGGCCGATCATTACAGCGATGAGAGGTGGGCGCTTCAGGGTGGTCGAACCCCCTAATCCCTGATCAGCTGTCAGGCCGTCTGCGGCAAACTCGGAAGGCCGAACGGGCGACACTAAGTCTTAGCTCAGGAATATTTGCTCATGTATCCGCTCGCCTATCTCGCCGACGTCCTGACCAGGATCGTCAACTGGCATCCAAACCGCGGACATCGACCAGCTACTGCCCTGAGCCTCCCGCGTCATGCCCTCAAAGCTGTGGCCTGAGAACGACGCTTCCAGTACAGCGCCATGCCAACCTCGTTCTCGACGATCGAGGAGAGCGAAGCGCAGGGTCCGTGAGCCCTATTAATATCTCTCCGATAAGCACTGGCGTCATTTGATGCTGCACAGCCTTCGTTGGAACGACGAACGAAAACGTGTGTGGTGCTGCAGTCGAAAAGACGTTTCAAGTCACCCTGGTATTATCCGCCGCTGGATCTCTGGAACTGCCGGGAAGCCATCAAGCTGCCGACGCTGGTGCTGTATGGCGCTCGACGATCGCGACGTTAGCCGCGTCGAGGATAGATGATAATGGAGAGATATGTCATCGGGGCCTTGATGAGCTCCTCCGGTCCATGGCGAGCCGCCGAGTCAAAAAAAAGCGCATCGCCGGGTTCGAGCAGATAGCTACGATCGGCGTGTCGGTAGCGTACCTTGCCCGTGAGCATGTAGATGAACTCCACGCCGGCGTGCCGGAAGTCAGTGTAGGGAGCTGCGTCACCCTTGAGTGTGATTAGGTAGGGCTCGACAACGATATCGCCGCCAATGCTATGGCCGAGCAAGTCATAGAGGTGCCCAGCCTTGGTACCGCGCCGCTCGATGCGGACGCCGGTACCCGACTTCACGAAGGAGCAATCACGCTGCTCGGCGCTTTCGCGGAACAGACGGCCGATCGGTACATTCAAGGCTTTTGCCAGCGCCGACAAGGTCGCGAGAGAGGGGGAGATCGACCCATTCTCGATCTTGGACATCATGCCGGCCGAAATGCCGGCTGCTGCCCCGAGCTCCGATACCCTGAGATCGAGTTCCTTCCTCAGTCGACGGACTTCGGCTCCGATTTCTGATTCAAGAGTGGGTGTTACTTCCTTGGGCGCCAGCGAGCCGGTTAGAAGCTCCGGTTCTTGCCGCGATGCGTTTGTTTTGGAACGCTTGATGGCGCCTTTGGCCACGGTAAGACCTTGCTGGATCTGCGCAGTCCGGCACTTTAGCACCGCTACGGCAGATCTCCGACGGGTTAACTTGTGGTCTCTTCTATACTGCGGCGCGAAGCCCGCGGCTAGCCGATCGCAGCCCTCGCGATGATTTCCCCACATCGCGGTGCTGCTCTCTGCTGCAAGAGTGTTCTGTTGCCTGAAATTCTCGCCATAGCGGTGGGTCCGAAGGCCCGCTCTTCACCGCCGCGAGCGTCAAGAGCTGAACTCTATCTTCCTATTAAGAAATAAAGTTTCGTAGCCAGAACGAGTGTTGGGGTACTTGAGAATGGAGGGAAACCACCCCACAGGGCATGCAACGAAAGCGCGAATCAAGTTCATCTCTCCTTCGGTCCGCTCGATCGAAGCTTTCCGTCAGCCCTAACGCTGTGGTGCTCCTGACCAAGATCGGCGGCGCCCTATTGTGGATGGGCTGGTTCGGCTTCAATGCAGGATCCGCACTGACCGCCCGCGGTTCGGCCAGGGGGCGATGATCAACACTCACGGTGCGACGGCGGCGACAATCGTTGCCTTGGGCCTAGCCGAAGCAATGATGCGGGGTAAGCCGAGGCTGCTTGGGGCTGTGTCGGGAGCGATCGCAGGTCTCGTCGCCATTGCGCCGGCCGGATTCGCCAGCGTGGGCGGTGCCTTGATCATCGGCTTTCCGACCGGCGTCGCGTGCTATTGAGGGTGTGTCGGGGTTGAAAAACCTATTTGGCTATGACGATGCGCTCGACGTCCGCGATCGCCGCGATCGGCGGCACGGGGAAGGCCGGTCTGGTCGACGGCAATCCCGGTCAGATCCTGCTTCAGCTCGAGGGCGTCGGCATGACGCTGGTCTCGTCCGGCGTGATCAGCTTCGTTCTCCTTGAGCTCATCGACCTCACAATCGGCCTGCGCGTCAGCAGAAAACGAGGAGATCGGCCTAGACCTCGCGCTACATGGCGAGGCCCATCCGCGGCGGAGGCTTCGACGCTCAAGATCGTCGCGTCGACACGATCGTATCGTGCCGCCGCGACAATGTTTCGGAAGCTGTGGCGGGCCGACTTTGCTGTACCCCGCCAAGTTTATTGACAGGAAATAAATGTTCTTTAGGATTATTGGGGGCGGGAACCACAGTAGCGGAGGATGTCATGTGTGGAATCGTGGGGCTGTTTCTGAAGCAGCCGAAGCTTGAGCCGGAGCTCGGGGCGATGTTGTCGGACATGCTGGCTGTGATGAGTGATCGCGGTCCTGACAGCGCGGGCTTCGCCGTCTATGGCGACGGCCAAGCGGGGTGCGTGAAACTGACGGTGAGCGGGCCGAACGACGCTGCGCTGCGTGAAACGATCGCAGAGTTTGGGCGCGCGGTCGGGGAAAACCTGGTCACCACGTTCCGGGATACCCACGCAGTGGTTTCGCTTCCCGCCGGCAAGGAACGGCAAGCGCGCGCCTGGATCGCCGCGCGCGGGGATATCGGTGGGGATATCGGTTTTGTCGGGGCCGGGAAGCGAATGGAGCTTTACAAGGAGGTCGGCCTTCCGGAGCGGGTCACACAGCGGTTCGGGCTGACGCGAATGACAGGAACCCACGGTATCGGCCATACCCGTATGGCGACGGAATCAGCCGTGACCACGCGCGGCGCACATCCGTTCTCGACCGGACTCGATCAATGCCTCGTCCACAACGGCTCGCTGTCGAACCATAACGGGGTGCGTCGTGTCCTGCGCCGCGAAGGCATGACGTTCGAAACCGAAAATGATACCGAGGTCGCGGCAGGTTATCTTAGCTGGAAAATCCGGGAGGGGGCTTCGCTCAAGGAAGCGTTGACGCAAAGCCTCGCCGATCTCGACGGCTTCTATACCTTCGTCGTGGGGACGGAGAGCGGATTTGCGGTGTTGCGCGATCCGATTTCCTGCAAGCCGGCGGTGATGGCCGAGACCGACGATTACGTGGCTTTTGGCTCGGAGTATCGCGCGCTCGCGATGTTGCCGGGTGTCGATAAAGCCAATCTTTTTGAACCGAAGCCTGCAACCGTCTACGCGTGGGAGCGCGTCTGATGTCAACCTTTGATCTCGCCAAGGCGCCGCTGCGCGAACTGAATGCGGCCCTTCACGCGTTGCCGCCCTCCACAAATGAAACTCATTGGGTTGTGACCAATCCCGGCGGCAAGCATGCGATCGCCTGCGGCGTCGATGCGCCGGTCACGATCGATGTCGAAGGACATGTCGGCTATTACTGCGGCGGCATGAACAAGCAGGCGACGATCATCGTCTCGGGCAACGCCGGCGTTGGCGTCGCCGAGAACATGATGTCGGGCGAGGTTCGTGTCAGGGGCGATGCCAGCCAGGCCGCCGGCGCGACCGGCTGTGGTGGCCTGCTCGTAATCGACGGCAACGCATCCGCGCGTTGCGGCATCTCGATGAAAGGCATCGATATCGTCGTCAAAGGGTCGATCGGGCCGATGAGTGCGTTCATGGCGCAGGCCGGCAATCTCGTCGTGCTCGGTGATGCCGGCGATGCGCTCGGCGACTCCATCTATGAAGCCCGGTTGTTCGTCCGGGGCAGCATCGCGAGCCTCGGTGCCGACTGCATCGAGAAAGCGATGTCGGAGGAAGACAAATCCATTCTCAAGTCACTGTTGAAACGCGCGGATCTAAACGACGCGGTGAGCCCCGATGAATTCAAGCTGTTCGGCTCCGCGCGCCGTCTCTATCACTTCCACGTCGACAACGTCGACGCCTACTGAGCAGGATTTCTGATGACCGTCCCGCCGCCTCATCGCACGCCGCCTCGTTTTTCCGCCACTTTCAGCCAGCAGTCGATTGCTGAAATTCAGCGCGCCGCCGCGACCGGCATCTACGACATCCGCGGCGGTGGCGCCAAGCGTGCCCTCCCGCATTTCGATGATCTCCTGTTTTTGGGGGCCTCCATCTCGCGATATCCGCTCGAAGGTTACCGGGAGAAATGCGGAACCGAAGTCACGCTGGGAACGCGCTTTGCCAAGAAGCCGATCAAAGTGAAGACACCCGTCACCATCGCCGGGATGAGCTTTGGTGCATTATCGGCCCCGGCTAAGGAAGCATTGGGACGCGGCGCCTCGGCAGTCGGAACGTCGACCACCACCGGTGATGGCGGAATGACACCCGAGGAGCGCGGTCATTCCTCCATCCTGGTCTATCAGTATCTGCCGTCGCGTTATGGCATGAACCCGGATGACCTGAGAAAGGCCGACGCGATCGAGATCGTGATCGGGCAGGGCGCAAAACCCGGCGGTGGCGGCATGCTGCTGGGTCAGAAGATTTCACCGCGGGTCGCCAAGATGCGCACCTTGCCGGAGGGGATCGATCAACGCTCGGCCTGCCGGCATCCGGACTGGACCGGGCCTGACGATCTCGAGATCAAGATCGAGGAGCTGCGCGAGCTGACAGATTGGGAAAAGCCGATCTACGTCAAGGTCGGCGCCAGCCGGCCCTATTACGACACTGCGCTTGCGGTAAAATCCGGCGCGGACGTGATCGTGCTTGATGGCATGCAGGGCGGCACCGCTGCTACCCAGGAAGTCTTCATCGAGAATGTCGGCCTCCCGATCCTTGCGGCAATTCGGCCCGCGGTACAGGCGCTGCAGGATCTGGGCTTGCACCGTAAGCTGCAGCTGATCGTCTCCGGCGGCATTCGCACCGGCGCCGACGTGGCGAAGGCGCTGGCGCTCGGCGCAGATGCGGTCGCGATCGGCACCGCCGCGCTGATCGCGCTCGGTGACAACGATCCGCACCTGCAGGCGGAGTACGAAAAGCTTGGCACCGTTGCCGGTGCCTATGACGACTGGCAGGAGGGGTTGGATCCCGCCGGCATCACGACTCAGGACCCCGTGCTTGCCGCGCGGCTCGATCCCGTGAAGGCCGGCCGGCGGTTGGCGAACTATCTCTCGGTGCTGACGCTGGAAGCCCAGACGATCGCGCGCGCCTGCGGCAAGAGCCATCTGCACAATCTCGAGCCGGAAGACCTCGTCGCATTGACGATCGAGGCCGCAGCTATGGCCGGCGTGCCGCTCGCCGGGACCAGCTGGATTCCGGGAATAACAAAATAACGGACTCGCAACGCGCGAGATCCGAGGACTGCAAGTTTCGATGCCGGGGTGTTGAAGCATCAAAGGGGTAATCATGGCCAACAGTCTGCATGCTGCCGCGCAAGAGAGAGGCATCAAGTATTTCCTGATCTCATATACCGACCTGTTCGGCGTGCAGCGCGCCAAGCTCGTGCCGGCTGCCGCGATCGACGGCATGGTCAAGAGCGGGGCCGGCTTTGCCGGCTTTGCGACATGGTTCGACATGACGCCGGCCGACCCCGACATGTTCGCGATGCCGGATCCGGCAAGCCTGATCCGGTTGCCATGGAAACCTGAAGTCGGCTGGCTTGCCGCCGATCCCTGGATGAACGGCAAGCCGGTTGCGCAGGCGCCGCGCAATCTCCTGAAACGGCTGATCGCCGATGCCGCCGCCAAGGGTTATGAGCTGAAGTCCGGTGTCGAGTGTGAGTTCTTCCTGATCTCGCGCGATGGGACCGGGATCTCCGATGAAGCCGATCGCCAGCCAAAGCCCTGCTACGACCAACAGGCGCTGATGCGACGATACGACGTCATTGCCGAGATCTGCGACTGCATGTTGTCGCTCGGTTGGAAGCCCTACCAGAACGATCACGAGGACGCGAACGGCCAGTTTGAGATGAACTGGGATTTCGATGCGGCCTTGAAGACGGCGGACCGCCACGCGTTCTTCAAATACATGGTGCGTTCGATCGCGGAGAAGCACGGGCTGCGTGCGACCTTCATGCCGAAGCCGTTCGTCGACCTGACCGGCAATGGTTGTCACGCGCACGTCTCGGTGTGGCGCGATGGCCGCAATCTGTTCGAGGACGAAACCGGCGAACTCGGCGTTTCAAAGCTCGGCTATCAGTTCCTCGGCGGCATCATGCACTCGGCCGATGCGCTTGCGGCCCTGTTCAATCCGACGGTCAACTCCTACAAGCGCATCAACGCGCCGCGCACGACCTCGGGGGCGACCTGGGCGCCGAATTCGGTGACGTATACGGGAAACAACCGCACCCATCTGATCCGTATTCCCGAAGGGGGGCGCTTCGAGGTCCGGCTAGCCGATGGGGCGGCGAATCCCTACCTGTTGCAGGCAGGTTTGCTTGCCGCCGGACTCGACGGCATGGACAACGAGCGAGATCCCGGCAAACGCCTCGACATCAACATGTACACTGAAGGTCATACGGTCGTGGCCGGCAAGAAGCTGCCGCTGAATCTCCTTGATGCGATCCGAGCGCTGCGATCATCGCCGGTGCTCTCGGAACGGCTGGGCGCGTTCGTTCCGAGCTACATCAAGCTCAAGACCGATGAATGGAATTCGTATTCCCGTCATCTGACGGCATGGGAACGCGAAACCACACTCGATTGCTGACGGGCATCACATCAAGCGGAGGAGGCGCAGGCTTACTGCGCCTCCCCTTGGCCAAGCATCAACAGATAGTCTTTCGGATCTCGGAGCGCGACGCAAATGACCGGTCTGCGTCGCATTCGACGTTTCAGCTCCCGCCCCGCCGCGCCATTGCGGCCTGCAGCGTGTTTCGCAACAGGCAGGCAATCGTCATCGGACCAACTCCGCCGGGAACCGGAGTGATCGCGCGGGCCACATCCCACGCCTCTCCGAAGGCAACGTCCCCGACCAATCGGCCCTTGCCTCCGCCTTCCGCCGGCAAACGGTTGATTCCGACGTCAATGACGATTGCGCCGGGCTTGATCCAACTGCCGCGAACCATCTCCGGTCTGCCGACGGCCGCAACCAGGATATCGGCCTGACGGCAAAGGCCTGGCAAGTCATGACTGCGCGAATGCGTCATCGTCACGGTGCAATCGGCCTGCAGCAGGAGCTGACCGATTGGCTTTCCGACGATATTCGAACGCCCGACCACCACCGCATGCTGGCCGGCCGGTTTCCTCTGCACCGAGCGGAGCAGCAGCATACAGCCCAGCGGCGTGCAGGGGACGAGACTTGTGAGCCCGCGCATCAAGCGTCCGGCGTTCTCGGGATGGAAACCGTCGACATCCTTCGCCGGATCGACCGAGCGGATGACGATGTCCGTGTCGATGTGCGGCGGCAACGGAAGCTGAACCAGGATGCCGTCGACTTCGTCGTCGGTGTTCAACCGCTGGATCAGAGAAAGCAGCGCCTCCTGCGATGTTTCGGTTGGTAGGCGGTGTTCAAACGAGCGCATTCCGGTGGCGATGGTCTGACGGGCCTTGGAAGCAACATAGACCTCGCTCGCGGGATCATTGCCGACGAGGACGACCGCTAGTCCCGGCACGCGGCCGCGGCGCTGTTGCAGCTCCGCGACTCCGGCTGCGGTCCGCAGACGTTCCTGCTCGGCGATCGCCTTGCCGTCGATATTGATCGCAGCCATGGCTCAGTCCTTGAAAACGACGGTCTTGGAGCCGTTCAGGATGATGCGGCCTTCGATATGCCAGAACACGGCACGCGATAGCACCCGCCGCTCGATATCACGGCCTTTGCGGACGAGATCGTCGGGCTGGTCATGATGCGACACGCGCTCGACATCCTGCTCGATGATCGGGCCTTCATCGAGATCGGGCGTCACATAGTGGGCCGTGGCGCCAATCAGTTTGACGCCGCGACCGTGCGCCTGGTGGTACGGCTTTGCGCCCTTGAAGCCGGGAAGGAAGGAATGGTGAATGTTGATGCAGCGCCCGGCGAGCTTCGCCGAAAGTTCGTCGGACAGGATCTGCATGTACCGGGCGAGGACGACGAGATCGACTTTCCGTTCCTTGACGATCTCCAGGATGGCCGCTTCCTGTTGAGATTTGGTCTGTGATGTGACCGGCAGATAATCGAACGGAATGGTGCTGAGATCGTGATGCGCGAAGGTCTCGATCGGATGGTTGGAGACGATACCGGCGATATCGACGGAGAGCTCGCCGATCCGCCATCTATAAAGCAGGTCCGCCAGGCAATGGTCGAACCGCGACACCATGATGAGCAGCCGTGGACGCTCGGCGCGCGGACGGATCGTCCACTTCATTTGCAAGTCGTCGGCGAGGATCGCGAACGCCTTGCTGAAGCTTTCAGCGTTGTCAGTTTCGACGAAATTGAAGCGAATGCGGGCGAAGAAAAAGTTGGTCTCGATGTCGTCGTGCTGGTGCGCTTCCTGGATATTGCCGCCGGTCTCGAACAGCGTCTTGGCGACGGTAGCGACGATGCCGGGCTTGTTGGGGCAAGAGAAGGTCAGAATGTAGCTGTCGTCAGGCATGGGAGTCTCTTGCAATAGGGCATTTGCAGGCTATGGAGCGGCTTGGGTCTGCCATTCGCAGCCAAACTCGGCGGCGCTGCTCAAAAACCAGCTTGAGAAGCTCTTGGCGAGACTGCGGAACAAGGCAATCTCAAAGCACGCACTGCCGTCGGCTTTGTCTTTGCATCGCCAGACGGTTGCGCCGATATGCGCGACGATCGTGATCGCTGCGGCTCCGATTTCGAATGCGCGCGGATGGAGGTCGATCTGAAACCCCTTGGCAAGGGTATCCCTGACCGCAGGTCCGCCGACACGGAAAACCGCATAGCCGCCGCTTTGATCCGACACGGAGGCGAGCGGCGCGACGGTCCGTCTTAGCGACGTGCCAAACCGCGGGCCTGCGCCTTCGCACATGGCGAGCCAATAATTCGGGCCTATGCCCGCGAAAGCGATCTCGCCCGCGCGCACGATCGCAGGGCTCATGGGCAGATCGAGAAGGAAATGCTGCTTGATACGGTCGCTCAGCAGCGCGTGCTGTCCCTTGCGGGTCTGCATCGTTGCCAAGCCAAGTCCGCGCAATTCGCAAATGGTGACGCCACCGCCGGGTTGCGATCGGCCGATATCCGGTAGGGCAGGTCGTGGAGATAGAGCAGGATCAGCCATGCAGACGTGTTCCTTCGGGATCGAAAAAGATGGGAGAAACGATTTCGACTTCGGTGTCGCGGTTGCGGACCGGATCGTAGGCGCGCACGACCTCGCCGATTCGCGCCGAGCCGTTCTTGATCAGGCCGAGACCGATCCAATGCTCGAGCATCGGCGAGAAGGCGACGGACGTGACATAACCTTGGTCGTTCTCCCTGCTCGGTTGCGCGCCGACGGCCAGGAAATGTGCGCCGGCATGCAATCGCGCGGACTTGGCAACCGGCTTGATGCCGACCAGCGCCGGCCGCTCAGGATCGGCGAGGCCCGGACGCGTCGCGAGCGTACGGCCGATGAAGTCTTTCTTGCGCGACATCATCCGGCCGAGGCCAAGATCGGTCGCCGTGGTTGTGCCGTTCAGCTCATTGCCCGCGACGTGACCTTTCTCGATGCGCATCACGCCCAGGGCTTCGGTGCCGTAGGGTACGACGCCGAGCTCGCCGCCAGCCTCCATGATCGCACGGATGGCGGCATCGCCGAATTGCGCCGGCACCGCCAGCTCGTAGGCAAGTTCGCCGGAGAAGGAGACACGGAACAGGCGAGCCGGAACTTCGCGCCAGCGGAATTCGATACAGCCGAGATAGGGAAGGGCGGCATCGGACACGTCGGCGGCGTCACCGAGCAGCCGAGCCAGGAGCAGTCGGGAATGTGGCCCCGCGATCGAGTATTGCGACCACTGTTCGGTGACGGACATGAGCTGAACATCGAGCTCAGGCCAGAGCACCTGGCGTGCATGCTCGAGGTGTTGCATGACCTTGGCCGCGTTCGCGGTCGTGGTCGACACGACGTAGTGGTCGGCCGCGAAGCGGGCTGCGGTGCCGTCGTCCATAACGAGGCCGTCTTCGCGCAGCATCAGGCCATAGCGAACCTTGCCGATCGGAAGCATCGAAAACATATTGATGTAGACCCGATCCAGGAACGTACCCGCATCATTGCCCTGGACATCGATCTTGCCGAGAGTGGAGACGTCGCAGACGCCGACCTTGCTGCGAACCTCCCTGACTTCGCGCGACACTGTCGTCAGCCAGTGGGTCTCGCCGGGTTGAGCGAACCACTGCGCGCGCAGCCACATGCCGGCCTCCACGAACGTAGCGCCACGTTCTTCGGCCCAGCCATGGCCCGCAGTGAGGCGGGTCGGCTTGAAGTCCGAACCGCGATGATGACCAGCGAGTGCGCCGATCGCAACTGGGGTATAGGGCGGACGGAACACGGTTGTGCCGACTTGCGACATCTGGCGTCCGGTGATTTGCGCCATCAAGGCATGACCATTGACGTTCGAGGTCTTGCCCTGGTCGGTGGCCATGCCAAGGGTGGTATATCGCTTCAGCAGTTCCACCGACTGAAAGCCTTCGCGGGCGGCGAGCGCGATATCATCGCTCGTCACGTCATTCTGGAAGTCGACGAACGCCTTCGATCGGCTGTCGGCGACGTACCAGAAAGGCTTCGAGGCGATGGCTTCATCATCGGTCTTTGGCAACGGGTGATCTTGCACGGCCAATCCGGTCGCGACGGCTGCTGCGGCGCCAGCCCCATCGCCTTCGCGAAGTGCGTCCGCAAGCGCAAAGGATCCCTGTGCAGCACCGGCGACGGCCATACCGGGAGGAGGCGTGTTTGGGACGAATCCCGCCAGTGTATCCGACCAGCTCGGCCGGCCGCCGAGATGTGTGGTCAGGGCGAGATTTGGAGTCCAACCGCCGGACATCGCCAGCAAGTCGACGGCAAGATCACTCGTCTGTCCATTCGCCGTGCGAACGGAGATGGTCCTGAGATCCTGGCTTCCGCGCGTCTTCACAACTTGTGCGCCCGCCAAGGTTCGGACGCCTAACCGGTTCGCCTTCTCGGTAAGGCGCGAGTCGATCTCGGTCCGCATGTCGATAATGGCTTCCACCGGAATTCCACTGCCGAGCAGATCGAAAGCGGTCGTCCATGCGTCATCGCAGCCTGTGAAGATCGCGGCGCGGCGGCCAGCCGGAGTGGCAAACCGGTTCAGATAGGTACGAATCGCCGAAGCCATCATCACGCCGGGCCGGTCGTTGCCGCCGAACACGATGGTCCGCTCGATTGCGCCAGTGGCAAGAATTGCGCGTTTGGCGACGATCTTCCAAAGCCGCTGCCGGGGTTGATGCGGCGCTGGGACCGGAAGATGGTCGCAGACGCGCTCGACCGCGCCGTAGGTTCCGCCGTCGTAAACACCAAACACGGTCGTCCGGCGCAGCACGCGAACGTTCGACATGGCCTCGAGGGATAGGCTCGCATGGTGCGCCCACGCGGCGCCACTCTCACCTCCGATTTCCCTGTTATCTCCATTGAGCCGGCCGCCCAGGACGTAATCCTCGTCGCACAGGATGACCCGCGCGCCCGATCGGCCCGCGCTCAATGCCGCGGCAAGCCCTGCCGCGCCGCCGCCGATGACGAGAACGTCACAGAAGGCATACAGCTTTTCGTAAGTGTCCGGATCGGCATCCTGGCTGGCGCGCCCGAGACCGGCGGCGCGCCGGATCGCCGGCTCGTAGACCTTCTCCCAGAAAGCGGCGGGCCACATGAAGGTCTTGTAGTAGAAGCCGGCAGCGAAAAACGGGGAGAGCAAAGAGTTGACCGCGCCGACATCGAATTTCAGCGAAGGCCAACGGTTCTGGCTTTGTGCTTCAAGACCGTCGAACAGCTCGACGACCGTCGCGCGCGTGTTCGGCTCGCGCCGCGCGCCGCTCCGTAGCTCGACGAGCGCGTTCGGTTCCTCGCTGCCCGCAGTCAAGATGCCGCGCGGCCGATGATACTTGAACGAGCGGCCGACGAGCTTGACGCCGTTGCCGAGCAACGCGGAGGCGAGCGTATCTCCCGAATAGCCATAATAGCGCTGGCCGTCGAAGGTGAAGCTCAACGGCTTGCTGCGATCGATCAGGCCGCCTTTCGCAAGCCGATTAGGTTTCATGTGCGGAGTTCCTCTACTCATGAGGTCTCTCCAGCGGCAAGCGTCGCGTCGAAAACCTCATGCGTGCGGGTGTCACGGGTCACTTTCAGCCAGCTTCGGCATCCGCCGGAGTGATACCAAAGGTCTTCATGGCGGCCGGCCGGATTGTCGCGCAGATAGACTGCTTCATAGACTTGCCGCGATGCATCCGACATGGACGCCGCGGGGCGGCGCTTGGCATCGCCGTAATAGCCGAACTCGCTGACGTCGCGCGGGCCGCAGAAGGGACATTCGATGCGCATGCCGGTTCTCAATGCAGGTTCGGTTGGGCGCCATGGCCCTTTTCGTCGATGAGATGGCCGGTCTCGAAGCGATCGAGACGGTAAGCGGCCGTGACTGGGTGCGGCTCGTCGCGCGCGAGCAGATGCGCGAAGCACCAACCTGAAGCCGGCGTCGCCTTGAAACCGCCGTAGCACCAGCCAGCGTTGAGATAGAGGCCGTCGACCGGTGTCTTGTCCATGATCGGCGAGCCGTCCATCGACATGTCGACCAGCCCGCCCCACGAGCGCAGCATGCGCACCCGCCCGATTGCAGGCATCAACGCCATGCCACCCTCGCAGACATCCTCGACTGTTGGCAGGTTGCCGCGCTGGGCGTAGGAGTTGTAGCCATCGATGTCGCCGCCGAATACCAGCCCGCCCTTGTCGGACTGACTGATATAGAAATGACCTGCACCGAAGGTGACGACGCCTGGAATGAACGGCTTGATCGCCTCCGAGACGAAGGCCTGTAGCACATGGCTCTCGATCGGCAGTCGCAAATCCGCCAGGGCGGCGACGCGCGAGCTACTGCCAGCGACGGCCAGCCCGACCTTCGTGGCGCCGATCCTGCCTCTGGTCGTCTCGACCCCGACGATTCGGCCGCCCTCTCGCAGGAAGCCAATGACTTCGCAGTTCTGGATGATATCGACCCCGCGATCACTGGCTCCGCGAGCGTAGCCCCAAACCACCGCATCATGCCGTGCAGTTCCGCCTCGTCGCTGCAACAGGCCGCCCTTGATCGGAAAGCGCGCATTGTCGAAATCGAGCATCGGAATCATCCGCTGCACGGCGGCCGCATCGAGAAGTTCCGCGTCGGCGCCGGCGAGGATCATCGCATTGCCGCGCCGGGCGAAAGCATCGCGCTGGGCATCAGAGTGATAGAGGTTGAGCACGCCCCGCTGGCTGACCATCGCGTTGTAGTTGAGGTCCTGCTCAAGACTTTCCCACAGCTTCAGTGACCATTCGTAGAAGGGCTCATTGCCGGGCAGGAGATAATTTGAACGGATGATCGTGGTGTTCCGCCCGGCATTGCCGGAGCCGATGTAAGCCTTCTCGAGCACCGCAACATTTCTGATGCCGTGCTCTTTGGCGAGATAATAGGCGGTGGCGAGGCCATGTCCGCCGCCACCGACGATGACGATGTCATAGTGCGTGCGGGGAGCCGCATCACGCCACACTGGCTGCCAATCGCGATGTCCGTGGAGCGCCTGCCAGACGAGATTGAAAAGCGAGTAGCGCATGGGAAACTGAGCCATTTCGAGCCAATCTTGTGAAAGAAAGCATGCGCTGCTATTGATCGTGCGACATGACAGAATACGACCAAAAGATTGCGATAAACGACATCCCGCGAGCGCGCCGGATCGGTTTTTTGCTGATTCCAGGCTTTGCACTGATGTCCTATGCATCGGCAGTCGAGCCGTTGCGCGCCGCCAATGTCCTGATCGGAAAGGACCTCTACCGTTGGCGGCACATCTCGATCCGCGGCAGTGATATTGCCGCCTCGAACGGCGTTCGCATTCAGGCCGACGCCAGCATCAGCAATGCTGGCCAGCTCGATGCGATCGTGGTTTGTGCGGGCGGCAATCCCCAAACTTTTGATCACCCGCCGACGTTTGCATTCCTGCGAAAGGCGGCCCGTCACGGGGTACAACTGGGCGGGGTCTCGGCGGGACCCTATCTTCTCGCGAGGGCCGGACTGCTCGAGGGCTATCGATGCACCGTGCATTGGGAGCACATCCCGGCCTTCACCGAGACGTTTCCATTCCTGCATCTCAGTCGCTCACTGTACGAGATCGATCGCGATCGATTTACTTGCGCCGGTGGGATTGCAGCGCTCGACATGATGCATGCCATGATCCGGATCGATCACGGCGCGGCGTTGGCATCGGCCGTTAGCGATTGGTTTCTTCAGACAGAAGTGCGACGCGGTGAAGTTGCCCAGCGGCTGTCGCCCACGGAGCGCTTCGGCGTACATCATCCGAGACTGGTTCAGACGTTGCTGCGGATGGAAAAGGAGATCGAAACGCCGTTGTCGCCGCGCGAACTCTCCGAGCTCGCGGGCGTTTCGCTGCGGCAGCTCGAGCGCCTGTTTGCGCGCCATCTCGGTACGACGATCCATCGGCACTACCGGCGGACTCGCCTTGAACGCGCCAGGGTTCTGCTGCGCCAGACAACGAAATCGATCGGAGAAATTGCGCTTGCAACCGGCTTCGCCTTACCGACGCAGTTCTCAAGAAGCTACAGGAGCCACTTTGGAGTTGCGCCTGCCCATGAGCGGAAAGGTGGCTCACGCTCGCTACTTTAGGATGAAATCCATTAACATTTAAGTGAGTAGGGCGGGCACGATACACAGGCCCTCACTGCTATTCTGTTGTCTAGGCCCGCCTCGGCCGGAGACCCAAAAAGCTCCGAAGTTGTTGAGCAGAGCGACGGCCGGCCCTACTTTGCTGCGCGGGCGATCCGCGCCACGCGAGGGTTCATGTCCCGCTAAGCGGGAGGGTACAGGGCGAGAATTATCCGGCTTTACCTGGAAGAGAGGCATGCATTGCCTCGCCGCGGGTGGTTGCAAGCGCGCCATCGGGGCTTGGGTGCCGAACGAACGCTGGTCGCGCGAGTTCGTCTCGGATCAGCTGGCTGTGACCGCCATCGTAGTCGACGATGACCCGCGAGTGACTCGGGCTGGTAGTTGAGCTCTCGCTATCCCGATATGGGCGGATCAGGGCCGTGTCGCATAGCACTACATCGCCCCGGGTAAGTCCATGCAGAATGCCTCGAGAGCTTTATGTTGAGACGGCGCCGACCGCAAATCGGGTCGGCGTGTTGTGGAGCGGCGTATGGATGGGCTGCATGACGAGCGGCGTTCCGGGGCGCCACGCACGATTGACGCCGCCCGTCGACGCCGTGAAGACGCTTGAGAGCCTTTCCAGAGGACGCTACACATTGGAGTTCCAGGGCATAAGGCCGGATTGTCGGTATCGAAGCAACGCGTCGGCGGGCCTTCTGCAGCCTCATCGGAGGGAGACTTTCAAACTTTTGAGGGAGCCAAACTTCGTGGCCAAGGTGCGCGATGGCTTGGGGCTTTATGTCTCGCCGAGAACGCCGTCGTTTTCTGCTGCACGAGAAGTTGCCAATCCAAGCGCAGGACCTCAGCCAGCCGTTGCGCCCCGGCAAAGCGGACTGAAGGAGCCATGAGTCCGGCTTCTCTCTCCCGGAACATGGCTTCGACCTATCGCCTTTTGCTGTCTTGGAAAGCCGAGTTCGTCTCCCAGAGCCCTTGAAAGTAGGTCTTAGCCCAAAATGCTTGAAGCACCGCCGGCTGGCCGATCGCATCGCGTTCTCGATCGCCAGCGGCCTCACGAAGCCGACGAGTGCCCATACCAAGTGCGCCTGACGGTCCCCGCAGAGCGAGCCGAACGCGAGCGGTGGGCGCAATACGCCAAACTCGTTTGGATTAAGTCTGCCATCAGGTCCGGCCGCTTAGTCCGTCGCTACTAGGGCTAGTAGGTTCGCCGGTTGGTGCTCTCTGGTAACAAAACCATGACCGCAGGTTGAGACGTGGCGAAACATACATCGCGCGAAACGCAGATCCTTTCCGACACTCGCGCGCGAATAAGAGAGGGGCAAGAGCATGACCGACGAGATGAGTAATCCTCTTTCCTTATCCGAGCTTGAGTCATACTTCAGCGATGACTACTCCCATTTTGACGAAGTCCTCCATCCACCGGAGACAAGCGATCGACAAGTACGGGCGATTTGGGACCTTCTTTCTCTTACACCGGGCAGCTCAGTTCTTGATCTAGGATGCGGGTATGGGCGGATTGCCAACCGGTTGGCAAAAAAAGGAGCGCGGGTAGCTGGCTTCGATATTTCGCCGGTTCTGCTAAAGAAAGCCGAATTGGGTGCCGCTCAAAGCGGGGTAGATGTTGAGTATGTTCTTGGCGACATGCGCTCTCTTCCTTGGCGAGACCAATTTGACGCGGCTTTCCTGTGGTACACGACGTTTGGATTTTTTGATGACGCGGATAACGAGAGAGTTCTTTGTGAAGTCGCCTCTTCACTTCGACGCGGCGGGCGTCTCTTAATCGATAGCACCAATCCTTTTGCTTCGCTACGCCAGGAGTGGCCCATCTATCGACTTGTGCAGCGCAACGATGATCTGAGAGTCGATATATGGAAGAACGATGCGCTAACCGGCCGGCGGCACTGCGAAAAGATACTCGTTCGCAATGGATCCGTTACACGAACGCGTTTTTCTTACAGGCAGTATGGATTTTTTGAGTATGTTCGCATGCTGCGAAACTTAGGATTCCATGCTGTTGAAGCATTTGGGGAGGAAGGCGGCGCGTTTACACCCGATGGTCAGCGCCTCTTGGTCCTCGCGCGCAAATGATGCCGAAACCCTATCAGAAATCCGGCAACCGCCGCTTTGCTGCTCTGAAGCGGCCCGCCAGTCGGGACGTCTCGGGCATAGCGCACCTTTGTCGAGATCGGTTGGTCGATCAGCTCCGCGGCGTATCGATTTTCAACTTATCAACGTTGCCCGTGTTTATCTGGCCGGAGAGCCAAGCCAAGAACAGCGTCGCGCTCTTCAGCTCCAGCGCGCCCTCGATGGACCATGCGAACGGCGGTTCCGCCGATTTCGATCAGAAGCGCACATTTGAACTTGTGATCTTGCCGACCGAGACTTCGCCAGCGATCAGAATGCTCTTGCGCGAAGCGCCGGTGGGCGACGGCGCAAGGCCGCTGGACCGGCGATCATCCAACGAAACCCTGACCACGGACATCGCCTTAGCCGGTTACAGCTGGCAAGGGACCGAAACCAATGCACGTTCCCGCGTCGCGCCGGAAGCGAGCTTGAGGGTCGATGAACGCATTGTTAGTCGGACTGCCGAGTGCGGCGGCCTGTTGCGTTGGCGTGGCTTGCACGTAGATGCCGATCGCGGCGAGTTGCGTGTTTTGCTCGATTTCGAGGCCTACAAGTGTATTCAGTTGCGTACCAACCAAAGCCAGTCTCGAGATCAACAATACCAAGCGCCTGATCAGTAAAAACGAGGACGACAGGAGGATCAAGGAGTTGCCTTTTAAATCAGGAATCCCACCGTCTGAAAGACCGATCCTTACTGCGCCGCTCCGGTGCACTCGGTACGCTTACAGCCACACTGCAGACAATGGCCAGACCTACGGAGACGCCCGCCCATGATGGTTGAGACTGTAACAGGTTCAATCCCAGTCGAGAGCCTCGGACGCACTCTGATGCATGAGCATCTGTTCATCGCCTTTCCCGGCGCTAGGTTCGATCCGCTCGCCAAGTTCAATCGCGCAGAATTGATCGCGGAGGCCGTCCGAAAGTTAGTGCAACTGCGTACTGAGCATAACGTCCGCACCTTTGTCGATCCTTGTCCAATCGAGCTTGGCCGCGACGTCAACCTAATGAAGGAGGTTTCTGATAGATCTGGTATGCAGATCATTTGCACCACTGGATTTTACTACGAAGAAAGAGGACTGCCGTTCTATTGGCGCGCCCGCACCATTGATGAAATCGCGGAACTTTACATCCGCGAGATCACTCACGGCATTGGCGACACTGGTGTGAAGGCCGGCGCCCTTAAGGTCTCGACCAACGGGCCGATTATCACCGATCAGGAGAAGAAGTTCCTCGCCGCTGCCTGCATTGCGCAGAAAACAACGGGGGTTTCGATCATCACTCACACTACAGGTGGTAGCGCTGCGCCGGAACAGCAGCAGCTGTTCTCGGTCGGGGGTGTTGCAGCCCATCGCTGTCTAATCGGTCATTGCTGCACCAACCCTGATCACGATTATCATCGTCGTGTCGTGGACGGTGGCTCTTACATCGGGTTTGATCAAATCGGGATGGACCACGCCCAGCGTGACGACGTTCGTGCGGACAACGTGGCTAAGCTCGTACGCGATGGGTTTCGTGCGCAGATCATGATGAGCATGGATCGCCTCTGCGGCTACCTCGGCAAGCCGTCGCGTCCGCTAACCTCCCACGAGATCGCCAAAATCGAAGACATGAAGTCACGGAGACGTTGGCAAGAGTACAGCTACATGTTCACCGACTTTATCCCAATGCTGCACGCGCGCGGCGTCCGCCAAACGGAAATCGTTTCAATCTTGGAGGAAAATCCCCGACGGTTCTTTACCGGTGAGGCCTTGCCAGAAAACGCATAGGATTAGTATGTGCGCCAGACTAAGTGTCAATTGAGAGACTGACACTCGATCATAGGTATTGGGCTGCACGATTGCCGTCGTAGCGGCGCAAAGTGCACTCGATCAAATCGTTCTATCTACGGCCAAACCTTGGTCCCGTAATCCGGAGTCGGCCAACTTGACCATTTTTTGACCAGAGTTAATCCCTTCGGGAGAAGCCAAGACCGATGAGGGCCTGAAACCGTGCTAATGCCTGATGCGATATACCTTGAAGCAAGGGAGTGATGACGTTCCTGTCGCAGAGATCTGCCGCAAGGTGCGGATCAGCCAAGCGGTCACTTCAAAGGAAGAAGTATGATGGACTACGGGCGGCACAGGTGTTCCGATTGAGAGAATTCGAGGAGGGGAATAGTAAGCTGAAGAAGCTTGGGCGGGTCTGTTGCTCGGCGAGGAGACATTGCAGACTCTGGACGCTAAACCTCATCGGAAGCACTAGCTAGTCGACTGGTCAGCGGGAGTGGCAGATTTCGAGCTCCCGCGACAGGGCAGCGCTTTAATTGGACATGGCTGCCCCGGCACTTGCGGTCGGAGAATCATTCCCCAGCAAGAAGCCGCTATTTCCATTGGCGGCCCTGTTGAATTCCCGACATAGGGGTGAACGCCAACTTGTCGTTCGGTTAGAACGAGAGGCCGCTAGTGATTAAGGGGCGCGGCGCGCCAATCGCCCCGATGAGCAGCTCGCGCTCGAACTTATCCATCGTATCCCTCCATTGAGGGCCGCCTTGTTTGACGAACGCGATCGCTGCAGGTCCTAGGGGTAATCCTAGGAGAAGCGCTATGACGGTTTCGAGGCGGAGGTGATCACATCGGTCGAGCGGCGGCGCCGGTGGTCGTAGGATGAGAAGGAAGGGCTAGTTGCAGCATCGCTTGAGCCCGGAGCCAATGTTTCCGAGGTGGCTCGCATGGCCGGCCTTCATGTGAGCCAGCTGTTCCGGTGGCGCAAAGAGCTTTGCAAGCACGTGAAGCGAGTATAGCGCCGTTCGTGCCGGTCGAGATTGGGCCGTCTATGCCGCCGCGGGAGGTGGTCGAAGCGCCATTCACTGCATCTTCAGCGAGGTCAACAAGGCCGAACGGTCTTTGCCGGGGAATGATGGCGTCACATCGGCTGGCTGCTGGTCACACAGCAGGCGCAAGTTCTACGAGCTGCATGTTGCAGGGAGCTCCAAAGTGGCAGCGACGACGCTCGGGCGGATGGCAAAGCTCTGGCAGGACGAGAAAACGTGCGCGGTTAAAGAACCGGCGCAGGCGTTGCCGCGCACCAGCAAGGCTCCACGGCTGTCGTCGCAGGCGGCAGATCTTCCGCAGATTTTCAGCAAATCAAAACTGGCTGAATCGATCCGTCTCGCGCCGATCTTCGAACGCTTCCTGACCCATGGCCGCGTCGAGCTCGAGTTCAACGTGGTCTAACGCGCCATCAGCACACAAACAGTCACCAGAAAGAATGGTCTTTTTGCGGGCAGCAATGGCGGCGGACGAACCTGGGCGACCGTCGCAACACTGCTTCAGACAGCAGTCGGGCAAGTTTGCTGAGGCAAAGCAAGATGGTCCTGGCCGATCTTGTCGATGGCTGGCGCCGCGCATGAGTCTGTAGAGCAATGGGATGTTGGCGTTTGTCAATGCGAGCTTTCGTGACTCGTCACGGGTAATGCGGTTGAGTCATGGAGTGCCAGAGCACATGCCAAGTGAGACTGCAGACATCCTTTACATGCCCGCGGCTGCTAAGGATGTGGGCGTCCTCGTCCCGCTCGTTGGCAAACAGCTCGATTAAGCCGGATCACCTTGCACGGCCGGGCCCCGTGTAGCTAGTCTGAGCCAAAGCCGGCCTAACCGCTGGCCACCTAGAACTCCGTCGGTGGTCACTCCATGTAGCTGTAGCACTGCCGACTAGGGGGCGCTGATGCGAGGCCGGGGCCCGACGCGCTAGTCCCATACGATCTGGTAGCTGTCAAAGGCATGTTGCCGGTGGTTTAAACAAGCAGGGGGCAGCTCAAGCTTTCCGTATACATATTCAGGCGGCCCAATCCCAATCAAGCCTCGCTCTCGCGCTAAGTCATCTGACGAGTCCCGTGCATTCTTCGGACAGAATGGAGAAGTGAAATGCAAGAAGAGATGGCCCTCTCTCACAGCTGTCATCCGGCCGGGCACTTTCGGAACACCGGCTATATGATCAACGAGAGCAGGGCATATTTTGATGCTGCCCACGTGGCTGGTCTGATGGGCGTTCAGGGGCGCTCCACAACTGGACGCGGCATCGCTCTGGGCGCAGGCCCGCCCGACGGTCGACCGCAGATAGTTGATTTTGTTCGATGCTCCTATCTGGGGCTCGACAATCATCCGATCGTCGTGGCTGGAGCGATCGAGGCGATTGAGGCGCACCGGTCTTTGCATTGGTCCTGTGCGCGAACGCGGCTCAATTTCGATCTTTTGGCAGACCTTGAAGCAACCCTCTCCGAGATGTTCTGCGCGCACGTGGTCGCCTTTTCCACTGTCATGCTCGCCAATATGGGTGCAATGCCCATCCTAGCCTCGGGTCAATTGACGGGTGGAAAGAAGCCGGTAGTTGTGTTCGACCGAATAGCACACATATCGCTCGCTTATCACAAGCCAGTGGTTGCCGACGAGACGCGAGTGGAGACGATTGAACACAACGACTTAGATGCACTCGAACGCCTGTGCCGCCAAGAGCCCGTGGTCGCCTATGTATGCGATGGTGTATATTCGATGGGAGGGCATGCGCCAGTTAAGGAATTGTGCCAGCTCCAGGAACGTTATGGTCTATTTCTATATATCGACGATGCTCACGGCATATCGGTGTTCGGACGGCAAGGAGAAGGATTTGCGCGCTCTCAATTTCGGAAGGAGCTGGGCGACCGCACGATAATAGCAGCCTCGCTCGCGAAGGGATTCGGGGCATCGGGCGGCATGTTGATGTTCGGAACGGCGACTCACGAGGCTTTGTTTCGTCGCTACTCCATTCCCTACGCGTTTTCGGTCGCCCCAAATCTGGCTTCGGTGGGGGCGGCGCTTGGCTCGTGTAAGATTCACCTCTCCCCAGAACTCGGTGAGCGGCAGAATACGCTGGCACAACGCGTCGACCTCTTCGATCGTCGTGTCACGACCGCGGAGCAAGGCAATTCACTTCCGATCCGAATGATAGCGATTGGATCGGAAACTAACGCCATTACAATCGCAAGGGAGCTTCTCAATGCGGGCTTCTATACGTCAGTAACCTTCTTCCCGACCGTTGCACGAGGAAAGGCGGGGATTCGAGTCTGCATTACCGCCGACCACGAGGTCCGTGACATCGAACGGCTGTGTGACTGCATCCGGCAAAAATTAGGCCACACATGAGCAAATCCCGCGTGGCACCGGCTCTCCTTTAAAGGGCAGCGCCCGCTTCCTTCGGGGCAGCCATCATGATGTGACTCCACGTGTGGCTCGGTACCAGGTTGATCGGCTACGGTTACGATGATATGTCCTTCTAAGCCTTGCGCTCCTGTGCCTCTTCGATTCTGTGGGCGCGCCCGTCGCGTTTGATGATCATGTCGAAACCGGGACGGCCCAAATGTCAAAGCCATAGTGGCATTGCTTTCGTGACGGGAGGAGCGCGCGGAATTGGACTCGAGATTGTACGACGCTTCTTGGCTGACGGCTATAAAGTTGCTTTCGTGGCAACAAGATCAGAGCACGTTGAGCGAGCGCTTCACATTCTTGACAGTTCGGAAGACCAGATTTGTGCAGAAAGCATCGACATAACGCAACAAAGCGAATTGATGGGATTTATTGATCGCGTACGCGCCCGTTGGGGGGAGATTGCGATTTTGGTAAACAATGCAGGTATTTCGCCGAAGCGTGCCAAGCAGGATGCACCTTGGCTCTTGCAAACGTCGATCGAGGAGTGGGCACGGGTGATCGATGTCAATCTTAATGGACCGTTCAGCCTTATACGACTTTTGGCCCCAGCAATGATTAGAAAGGGCTATGGACGCATCATCAATGTCGGGTCGCTTGCGGGCCGCACCATGCCGTTGATCGCGGGGCCGCACTATGCCGCATCGAAAGCTGGTCTCATTGGATTAACTCGCGCTGCTTCGCGGGATCTCGCTTCATACGGCATTACGGTCAATTGTATCGCTCCTGGGCGAATTCTTAGTGATCTCACTGGGCCACCCGAGGCCCCGATAAACCGGTCTGCTCTTAGCCGAATCCCGGTCGGCCGATTCGGGACGGCTGAAGAGGTGGCCCACCTCGCAGCCTTTCTCGCTTCGCCGGTTGCCAGCTTCATCACCGGTGCGACCATTGATATCACCGGGGGTGAGTTCGCTGCCTAAGCCGATCGCCAAAAGCCTGCCTCGCGCGGCAATTTGATTTGGATCAGCACCACGTTAAATTACGGCAGAAGCGACTCCTAAGTGTCATGTCTTAGGTCGTGCTCTCCCTTGCGTGATGATGGAGATGACCTTCTTCATCGTACACCAAGAGTCCGGTAATAGTCGTCGGTGCTGCAGACGTGCAGTCTTAGAGAGAGGCAGCGCTGGGACTCTACAATCGTGCATCTGATGCCGTCCTCAAGTGAGACTGTTTGCCTGCCTCAGCCGGGTAGGTGGGCCTACACTACACTGCTTGTGCGAGGGGGGCTCGGGACCTCTCAGTTCAGCGACCAGCAGAACAGTCTCGAGTCCTGCTCTTTTCAGCCCCGCATAGAGCGATTGCGACAGCGGGCCAGCCTCCAGCCTGATCCGCTGCACTGCAGAGCCAAGCGTCTCGAAATATTCAACCGAGGCCTCGGGTGCCAGCGCGGCAGTTCGGCGAGCCTGTTGCGGATCAGTGGGACCTTGTGCGTGGCGTAGTTGTGCATGACGAGATGAAGATCGAGAGCGCGCGGGACGGCGGCCTCGATTTCTTCGAGGAACTTGCGGAACTCTGTGGCACCGTGGCGAGAATAGCATTTGTCGATGACCTTGCCCGCCGGAATGTCGAGTGCCGCGAAGAGCGAGGCGCCGTGACCGTGGCGCTTTCGTCCAGTCGATGAGCTGGGTGGACGCCGTCAATGGCAACGCGTGATGGGGTAAGCTTGCCTGATGGAAGCGGGTGGGACGAGAGTATCACGCCCAATTCCGCGAGAGGCTGGAGGTGAAATGGCCTGCCCAAGTGCCGGTGCTGGCCAAGGGCAAGACCGATACGGGGCCTGGGTCTACGTCCAAGACGATCGGCCGTTTGGTGGCGCCGCCCGCCAACAGCGATGTTCCTACCACTCCCCGATCGCCACGGCGAGCCTCGTCAAGCGCATCTGGCCCAGCAGCGACTGCTGCGCAAGCGGCGTGATCTGCAAATTCGGTGGCACTAACCCGCGTGTGGCCCACGCCCGATGCTTACGAGCGAATTCCCTCGTGATGAGGAGGAAACAACAGGCCCGAAATGTCGTTTTGATTAGCCAGCGCAGCCCCTCCCTTGTCTGATTGAATTAACTATTTGATGATGTTACATGATTGGTGTGCTACAAAAGGCTGGGCTTAAATCGTGACGTGGAACGATCTTGATGCGAGAATTGGCGAGCGCATTCGACGCCAGCGAAAGCGTATCGGCTTGAGCCAAAAGGAACTCGCGGGTCGATTGGACATAGTTTTTCAGCAATTGCAGAAGCACGAAAGTGGCACAAGTAGAGTCCCGGCCAGTCGGCTTTACGAAATAGCCAAAGCCCTGAACACGCCCATCTCACATTTCTTCGACTGCGACAATCACGCGGCAACGCAAGGAGGATCGCAATTTTCTGACATTTCTGCAATTCTTGGCACGAAAAAAGGCATATTAGGAAAACAAGTTTTGGAGCTCGTCACGGCTTTTATAAAAATCAAAGATGAGGGCGCTCGAGCAGACATTGTTTCGCTGGTCGCCAAGCTGGCAAAGCCGAGCGCAAAGAGATAGGTCTAGCTTCTCTCCGCTGCGCCAACAGACGTGGTACAACTCACGTGAGAGATGTAGATGGTGTGCGGAGGCGACGGTTACCCCTTGAGTACGCGCTTGAAGTGTGGTTGGGCAGCGCTGCTCGCAACGCCGGAGACATGTGCTTCCTTCGCGCCCAGCGCGATCTCGTGCAATCCAGCGACCATGCCCTGGTTGACCAACTCCTTCGTTCGCCGGAAAGTGACTTCCGGAAATCCAGCGAGTATCTGGGCTCGCAAAATAGCCTTCTCCACAAGAAGCCTCGAATCGACCACTTCGTGAAGCAATTTGTGCTCCAGCGCCCACGAAACGGGAACGGCCTCGCAACCAAAAATAATATTGGACATGGCCGCTCGACCAATGGTCCTCTCAAGCATGTAGCCGCCGATAGGACAGGCGATGCCGTGTTTCAATTCCCACATTAGTAGCTTCGTTCCAGGCGATCCGACACGCCAATCGCACGACAACGCTACCTGGAAACCGACACCTATCGCGTAACCTCCGATGGCAGCAATAGTCGGTTTCGTGATCCCAAGTATCATGGAGTAAAAATCGATCCATCTGTCAACAGCCGCTTCCACTGCCTCGCGTCCGGAAAGCTGCGCCACCTCATTAAAATCAGCGCCAGCGCAAAATGATCGGTCTTTTCCTCCAGTTAATACCAAGGCCCGAATTGCAGGATTATTCTCGGTCTCTCGGCACGCAGAACGAATGGCATTTTCAAGTTCTAGACTCATTGGATTTTGAGCGCTGGCGTGATTGAATTGGGCGACCAGAACCGTGCCCCGAGCTTCCGTTTCTAGAATGGCCATCGTGTCTCCGATTCATCGTCTTGCATGTGCGAAGCCCGCGGGTTCGCTCGCCGTCTTGCTCTCCAAATTCAAGACTGACTGAGAATACATCTATTAGGAGAAATGGGCAATGGCTGTGGACACTCATTTGAAGAAAAACCCATGTCGCTTGCTATGTGCACGTGGGATGCCCAACTCCCCTCTCTAGGTCAGAACGCCGGACAATCGAGTTTGCTCGTGAGTTTGTAGTTCATGCGGTAGAGAAACAGCGCATCCTCCAGCGCTTGTTTGATGCGACCCTGGGCACTCTCGAGCCGTTCTGTGCAATGCGCGCATTGTTACGCGCCGGTGCCATACCAATGCCGCGCAGCGCGACGTCAGATCTCCCTCGTCCGCCGCCAATTGCGGAGCGCGCGCCAGAGGCCCAGGGGCCTGATCGTCCTCAGGCGCGCCTTCGCACCTTCAGCCGCAGACAATCCAGCTTGTTACCGGACGACTAATTCTGCCGCAAATCGGATGACGGTATGTCCCCGTCGAAACGCATGCTTCCCAGTTCAGCCGCTGCCCCCAACAGGCTGCTCCGCGGTGGCTTGTACAAGAACCGCCATGTTGCCCGGTGGGTGCCGGTTCTTCCACATTTTTTTGTGCGCGCGCGGGATTTCGGCCCATGTGAATACTTCGGAAAGACATGGGTCAATACGCCGTTCAAGGACAAGTCGATTCGCTTGCCACAATTGATATGGATTCGCGAAGTGGCTCCCCTGGACTCTCTTTTGTCGCATCCAGACAAAGCGCGCATCCATGGTAAGGTTATAGCCGGAGGTTCCTCCGCAGAAGACGACCATTCCGCCTCGCTTCACGACGTAACAGCTGACTGGAAATGTTACTTCTCCGGGATGTTCGAAGACGATGTCTACGTCGTTACCCTTTCCTGTAATCTCCCAAATGGCTTTCCCAAAACGACGAACTTCCTTCATGTAATCGCTGTACATAGAAGCTTCTTCGACATCGGGATGTCGACCCCAGCAGTCGAACTCTCTACGATTTATCACGCCTTTGGCCCCTAAGGACATCACGTATTCGCGCTTCGATTCATCAGAAACGATCCCGATCGCGTTGGCTCCAGTTATCGTTACGAGCTGGACTGCCATCGAGCCGAGCCCGCCCGCAGCTCCCCACACTAGAACGTTTTGATTTGGGTGTATGACGTGTGGCGGGTGGCCGAACAACATCCTAAATGCGGTGCCCAGTGTGCCTGCATAGCAGGCGCTCTCCTCCCAGCTAAGGTGTGTCGGCCGGGGTAACAACTGGTTCGATCGAACACGTGCGAATTGTGCGAAGGATCCGTCAGGCGTTTCATAACCCCAAATTCTCTGAGAGGGCGACAACATGGGATCGCCTCCATTGCACTCTATGCCGTCGCCGTCGTCCTGATGGCAGTGAAGCACCACCTCATCTCCCACCTTCCATTTCGTTACGCGATCTCCGAGAGCCCAAACAACTCCCGCCGCATCGGACCCGGCGATGTGATGAGAATGCCGATGAATGTCAAATGGGGAGACTGGCTGCCCGAGAGACGCCCAAATGCCGTTGTAGCCTACCCCAGCCGCCATAGTCATAATAAGGGCGTCTTTCGGGCCTACGGCAGGAGTATCGACTACCTCCACTTGCATTGCAATCTCTGGATCTCCGTGCCGCTCCCGGCGTATAACCCAGGCATACATGTGTCTCGGGATGTGACCCAATGGCGGAATTTCTCCAATCTGGTAAAGATCCTTTGCGACCGTCTGGACATTGTCTGTTTGTGATCGACTGTTGTATTGATTGACTCCGCTCATGTGCACCTCGATGGAAGCTCAAAATCGATCAGCGCCCGGCAACCGATGAAGCTCGTCTCGTTTTCCGTCAGGATGCCTATAGCGATATGCGAAGTCCGAAGCACGCTTGCCCGGAATAGCGGATCCGCGCCCCTCCAGCTGTGCGACGAACATCGATTAGCGTCCAGCGCGGTGCAGCTTGGGCAGAGGGAAGCTAACCCAATTCGATCCAGATTGATCGGGACGCGGCTTTCATCGTATTGATCAGGAGCATTGCCCTCCGCTTCTCAACGACGTGACCGCTCTCCGTGCTTCATCATGGGCTTCGCATATCACATCGTTCCGAAGGAGCGCGGCAAGCCGCTGGTTGCAACAATACTCTCTGATAGCGGTCCATCTTTCGACCGATGGATTGTATCCATACATCTATAATGAGAATAGTCAAATGAATAATACATCTATTGCTGGAATATTTGTCGTCGAAGGCGGGGCAACGAATCCACGACATCGTTTGCAGTATGAGCCGCTCCGGCAACGGCTAGGGCGACGCGGCGATGGAGAGCTTCTTCTCCCCGCACAAGAGGGAGCGGACGGTCAACAAGATCTATCAAACCAGAGACGAGGCACGCGCTGATGTGTTCGACTACATCAAACTATTTTCACGACCCGCAGGCATCAACCATCAGCTATCTCAGCCCGGTAGAGTTCGAGCGCAAGGTGGGATCAGCTTAACCGGGTGTCCATCAAACCAGCAGTAGCTCAAGGCGCGCTTGCCCGGGATAGCTATATTCGCGTGAGATCATCAGTGGGGCGGCCATGGCAGCTCGGATCGCGGGCGGAATGACCAGGGATCTCATGGTGCACTGGTCGAGCGGCGAGTTGGCGACATCCGCGCATCACGCAAATTGTTGGCCGACAATGGCGCAGTCTTCGCTGCCACTCGTGCCCGTGAGATCGCTGCCGCGTTAATCTCGAACACCTGCCTCGCGCCGCTGCAAGCGCGGCTGAAGTCCGCGTGAAGACCGTCAAGCGTAACAATGTCCGGATCATTCTGCTTCCCGACCGCCCGGACGGCGGCTCAATCACTTCAACTACCGACCGGCGTCGCCGGTCAATGGGGGCAATACCACGAGCTTGCCGTTGAATGATCGACGCCTTTACGAACGGATGTCATCGGGATGGCTAACCGATGTTATGCGTTCCGAGCATGCGCGGGAGTTCGCTTCGCTGCCCTGCGACGTCGGATTAAGCTGCTGAAACCCTAAAGGTTGAAGAAAGCGCTAATACGCAAGCTGCGGTCTCTAGTAGGGCTACGGTAGCTCGCCCATTGGCGAATGCAGGAAATCTACTATGGCCTCATGTCGGTAGGGCAAGATGGCGACGGAAATGGTGTACAGGAGTTCGTTAGGAACCAACGAGCTCTGCCACCATGAAGAAGGCGATAGTCACCGAAGCTAGAGCGTCATTGGCGATAAGCCCGACTATGACGCTGCCCATCCTTGGCTTAATACAACCTATACGGGGGTAAAGCATGACAAAAGAGAACATTAGGCGATTTATTCGCCCAAAGGAGTTGGAAGGATCAATGAAGCGAGAGACAGATGATGTGTTCGAGCCGGCTTCAAAGAAGCTTGTGTCGGCACGGCGCATCATCGTGAAGATTGGTTCGGCTCTCGTCGTCGACCAAGCGACTGGCAAAATTCGAGAGTCATGGCTTGAATTGCTAGCCGAAGATATCGCGCGACTTCGTGGGCGCGGCCAGGACGTCGCTGTGGTTTCGTCCGGCGCCGTTGCTGTTGGAAGATACGCTCTTGATCTACACCAGGAACGACTGCGGAGAGCGGATTGGCAAGCTGCCGCTGCGGTCGGGCAAATTCAACTTGCTAAAGCTTACAGAGAAACATATGCCCGACATGGGTTAACCGTGGCGCAGGTTCTGCTTACCCTGGACGATGCGACAGAGAAACAGCGTATGGCTGGCCTCCGCGCAACCTTGATCAGGCTTCTGACTTTGCAAGCGGTCCCCGTGGTCAACGAAAACGATGCTATAGCGAGAAAGGCAGCGAGTTTCGGTGATAATGATCGCCTTGCGGCCCGTGCAGCGCAATTGATTGGAGGCGATACGGTGGTGCTGCTGTCCAACGTGGCTGGTCTTTACACGGCAGATCCGCATCAAACATCGAACGCCACTTTGATAAGCGATGTACATGATGTAACCGCGGAAATCGAGCGGATGGCCAGTGGCGCACGGCCTGGTTACAGCTCCGGTGGGATGGCAAGCAAAATTGCCGCCGCCCGGGCCGCCCTGGCTTCCGGATGTACCATGATTATTGCAGATGGCCGCGATGCGCGTCCCCTCTCGGCTATCGATGCCGGTTGTCCATGTACTTGGTTTCATCCCTCCACCGCAGCGCGCGCGGCGCGCAAGACGCGGATCGCGACCACGTTAAGGCCATTCGGCGCCCTTGTTGTTGACAATGCTGCGGCGAGGGAGTTGCGCTTAGGCAGGAATCTTTATGTTCCAGAAGTGAGATCATGCGATGGCGACTTTTCTCGTGGTGATGCGATTGTCATAAGAAACACCTGCGGCAACGAAGCCGGTCGCGGTCTTTCAATCTATTCAAGCGAAGAACTACGCTGTATCATGCGGCGGTCCAGGATCGATGCGGGAGAGCCACTAGGTTGGGGGTGCCTCGACGTTGTCGTGCATAAAGATGATTTGGCGCTAACTGAATGAGCCACTTATGTCAGTCGTCAGCGAGGCATCCGATTGCGGGCAAACACAGAACTGAGCCGGCTGCGTTGGAGTCCGGTATCCGGCTCGGCAGATCGTGTGGGCGTCGTCAGCGCGACGATCCTTCTCGTCGGGATCGATATCGACCGAGTTATTGCTTGGAGGCAGTGGATTCCTGTTGTGATGTCCAACCTGAAGAGGTTCAAAACCTTCGTCACATCAGAAGATGCAAACGCCGCACACCGATGGTGACACAGCCGAGTATTGAAAGAAGGCGAGCTGGATGTTTTCTATGAGACGAATGGTCGAGCAGCGCTGCTGTCGAATCTGGAGCGTTAGGAAGTCTCAACTAGGGCAGAACAAAGTGTGCCCACGGTGGCTAGGTTTGGATACTCGGAAGACTTTCTCGAAGATGTCCCAGATAAGTCATTCCCTCGGCGCAGGACGAGCATTCTTTTGACGTTTTCGCGAACCGAAGAGCCGCCCTCAGCTCAATGGTGAGACCAAAGAGCGCATGCGCTCCCCTGTCCTGCTCGAGGAGCGATCCATACATCTTGCAAGCCAAGCGGTCGGGCCGCTGAAGGCGCATCTCCTTCAGAAAAGCCGCAACCGCTCGTGCTCTACTCCAGATGTTGAAAAATGTCGGCGATCGCGGCTTCCAAAAGCACCGCAGATGTTTCAAGGTTTAGCTCTGCTATTTCGGCCTCCGCATAACTTAGCAAACTCAGAATGAAGAGGAGTTGTTGTTTCCGCTTGCCGTCGGCAACTGATTGATGGTCTTCAGCGGTTTTGGGGTGCGTGACTTGTCGGAACCAGTGCTTTCGCACCTGAGCGGCTACTTTAGCGGAGATGCGGGGGTCATCATTGATCATGTTGTAGCCCAACCGTGTTGTAAGTTTTTGAACATGCGGGTTCGTTACGAGTGAGCCTCTAGCGGCTGATCTGTCGCACCGTCCGAGCCTTTGTGATCTTTGTGGAATGCCTCAAATAATCGCGATCGAGTTTGCAAGAGCCGAATTCGTCGGAACAAATCAACGCAAGGGGCTCGACGTCCTGGCATCTTTAACGTTGCCCTTCACACTGAGGAGTCCCAAGCATGGCAGCCATCCTCGAAGTGGCGCAGATTACAACAAGTGAAAAGAAGCAGCCCCTGCCATTTCAGGTGGGAGGTGTCTAGCTTCTCGTCTCGTCGGACGTGTTCGCTCAACCATAAATCTAGTCACGTGAATCTAAAGTTCGCCACATAAAGTCTGCTGGGCTTTGTGGCAGAAGCGTTTGATGGAAGCCAAGATCTGGTCTGCGGACTTGGTCCATTTGAAGGGCTTCGGGTTGTTGTTGTGCAGTTCGATGAAGGTACGGATGTCGGCCTCGAGCTGCCTGACGGAGGTGTGAACACCTCGCTGGATCTGCTTTCTGGTGAGTTCAGCGAACCAGCGCTCGATCTGATTGATCCATGACGCGTAAGTCGGCGTGAAGTGGACATGATAGTGCGGTCGGCGAGCGAGCCACGCTTTGATCTTGGGTGTCTTGTGAGTAGCGTAGTTGATGGGGTGGACGCCCCCTCACGGCATCGCTGTGCCAAAGTGGTGTCGTTGACCATCACTTGAACGGAGGCGTCCATGTCGGAAGTTAGCATAATCGGGTTGGATCTGGCGAAGAATGTGTTCCAGATGCACGGCGCGGATGCATCAGGAACCGTGCTTTTCCGCAAGAAGCTGCGCCGGGACCAGGTGCTCAAATTTCTTGCCGCGCAGCCGATTTGCACGGTCGCCATGGAAGCCTGCGCCAGCAGCCATTACTGGGCGCGCGAGATCGGGAAATTGGGGCATGCGGTGCGACTCATTGCGCCTGACTATGTAAAGCCTTTCGTGAAACGGCAGAAGAATGATGCCGCCGATGCGGAAGCGATCTGCGAAGCTGTCCAGCGGCCGACGATGCGTTTCGTGGCGGTAAAGAGCGAAGAGCAGCAGGCGGCGGCCGTTGTGTTTCGCGCCCGCGATCTCCTGGTGCGTCAGCGCACCCAAACCATCAATGCGATCCGCGGCCATCTGGCCGAATTTGGGATGGTGGTTGCGCAAGGCCCCTCCCATGTTGCCAAACTTATGTCCGCGATCGACGACCATGACACCGACATTCCTGAGTTGGCCAGACCGATCCTGCGGCTACTCGCCGAGCAGTTGCGATCACTGGACGAGAGGGTGGCGCTGCTCGACCGAGAGCTTGCCCGACGCGCCAAGGAGGATGTCGAAGCGAAGCGGCTGATGACAATCCCAGGAATCGGGCCGATCACGGCACGGCGCTCGTTGCCCTGGCACCGACGGCCCAGGCCTTCAAGAGGGGACGCGACTTTGCGGCGTGGCTGGGGCTCACCCCGCTGCAGCGCTCCACCGGCGGAAAGCAGAAGCTCGGCGAGACATCCCGCATGGGCGAACGAACCCTGCGCCGACTACTGATCATTGGCGCGAGCGCGGCCGTGCGCTGGGCAATGCGCAAAGGCTCGACAGCAAATCCTTGGCTTGCGCGCATGCTTGCCCGCAAGCCGCCCATGCTGGTGATTGTCGCCCTCGCCAACAAGACGGCGCGCATCGTCTGGGCATTGTTGGCGAGAGGCGGAACTTATCGGGTTCCGGCTGCGGCGAAGTAGCTCCGCGGCAGGGACCGTGAGAGTGTGAGAAGGTCAACCGGAGAGTATGGCGCAACGGTCAACGAGACGGGATCGGGAAAACCAGATCATGGATACGCGCCTCGAGCACGCGAGGTTGAATTGGACCCGTTCCGCGAACTCCCATACGGGCCAGCGGCATATGACAGCCGCAGCAAAAGGCCGGACACATGTCAGCACCCGACCACGCTCCGTGCTCTTCGAAAGATTCTTCTTGCACCAACGGGGGCGTCCACACATGTCCATGACGATATGGACAGCGAGCCCCTCAGGGATTTGAGCGTCGATCTCTTTGAGGAACTTCAAGAACTCGACCGTCCGATGGCGCTTGTAGCATTTGCCAATGACAAAGCCGGAAGCGACATCGAGCGCGGCAAACAGCGTGGTCGTACCATGCCGCACATAGCTGTGCGTGCGACGTTCCGGCACCCCAGGCATCATCGGCAAGACCGGCTGCTCGCGATCGAGTGCCTGGATCTGGCTTTTCTCATCGACACTGAGGACAACGGCTCGGTTCGGTGGGGACAGGTAAAGCCCGACAATATCGCGCACCTTATCGACGAATAGCGGATCGCTCGACAGTTTAAATGTTTGGCTGCGGTGCGGCTGCAAGCCGAACGCCGTCCACATTCGGCGGATCGTGGTGTGAGAAAAGCCAGTTTCCGCGGCCATCGAGCGGATCGACCAGTGCGTCGCGTCGGGCGGCGTCGTACGCAATGTCCGCTCGATTACCTCAGCAACCTGATCGTCGTCGATGGTTCGAGGGCGGCCAGGGCGGGCTTCGTCAAGCAGGCCATCACAGCGATCCTTCAAGAATCGGCGGCGCCACTTGCCAACGGTGTGTTCATGGATGCCAAGTTCGGCAGCCACAGACTTGCTTGGCAGACCATCTGCACACCGTAGGATCGCGCGCCACCGCTCAGATAGCGATCGGGCTACACGATGCCGACGAACTTGCCTCTCCAAGTACGCCCGCTCCTGCGGACTCAGCACCAACGGCGCGATCGGCCGGCCTCTCACACCTGCATTCGCCACAAGCGCTCTCCTCTCTAGAGATTCGAGCAATAACTAATGCGACGAATTTGCGTTCCAGATGACTAGAGCCGTTTGATGGACACGGAGTTCTGATCAAGCCGGCTTGCTTATGGGCGTACGTTGACGAGGACGATGTCAATGACGATCGCTTTTCGAAAGTCGAGGCAGTGGTCAGACTGCGAGCGGGATCGCCAGCGGGGCGCGCTCGCGTCATGGCCGCATGTAGCGGAAGGACAGTCAAGAGCGCCGACCGGCTGTTCAAGAGGGTATCGGGTCCATTCGTTTAGCTTGGACCAATCGACCAAAGGAATAAGGGGGCGACTCAGGACGAATGGGCTAGATGCCGGCGGAAGCTATGCCAGATGATGAGGCGCGAAAGTCGGATGCCATTCATTGAAGCGGCTCCGCTATATTAGTAGCCCCGAGTGCGGTCAATGGCATGTCGCGGCCGGCGGCCGGCGAGGATGGCCTCGGCGGTTGCTAACACTGTGTTTGCGACCGCGCGTATACTGACGTCGCTTGAGTCGTGTGGCGTGATGGTTATTCTGGGATTCTGCCAGAACGGATGGCTGGTCGGCAATGGTTCGGATGCGAACACGTCGAGTGCCGCGCCCGCCAATTGGCCGCTATTGAGAGCCGCAAGCAAGTCGGCTTCGACGAGGTGTTCACCGCGGCCGATCTGGACCAGGTAACCGCCGCGTTTCATGTTCGCGAAAACGCGCTGGTCGAGAATGTCGCGAGTCTCGTGCGTCAGGGGCAGGGTGTTGACCAGGACCTCGGTGTTTTCGAGCATAGCGGCGAGTCCGGTAGACCCGTGATAGTTCCGTCCTATATCGGACGGGGGCTTGAGTGTCCGGCTCCAGCACATTACGGAAAACCCGAGATGAGCGAGATCAGCCGCGACTTTGCGACCGATTTGACCATGGCCCAGAATACCGACTGCCACGCTGTCGGCGCTGCGTTGCGGACGCGGCCGCCAAACACGGTCGCGCTGTTGCTCGCGATACTTGATAAAGCCGCGCTGGTGACCAATCACGTGCCAGGCGACAAAGCCGGACATCATACGCGCCTGTTCGGGATCAACGACCCGCACCACGTCTACCTCAGGCTTGAGGCTCCGACATCCGACGATATTGTCGACGCCAGCGCCAATGGAACACACCACCTGCAAATTGGGGTAACGGGAAAACGAATCATCATGCGGATGCCAAGCCAGCGCGAGGCGAACATCGGCGTCACGATTCTGATCCTGATCGACTATATCGACCTGCTCGGTAATGCGCGAAATTTCTGCGCCAAGATAATGCCTCAAATCTAGTCGGCTTGAGACGAGCGCGCACCGTAGCCGCCTCTCGTTGCCTAACCTGTCGCGTGCCCTGTTCTCGATTGAAGTCATGGAATCCGCCTCGAATTAGCCTATCGCCAGACAGCTCTGTCAGCACGACGTGTCAAAGCAATTTGCGTGCCGCCGCATGCGGCCGCTTCGCCGACACAAGTATTTGAGAGGACACCAACGTGCAGATGCAATCATTGCAAACACGTGTCGAGATGTTGACATGCGTCGCAAACCAAATAGGCGTGGACCACGATGCTCAAACGCGTCCGCGCTGGTAGGGCGACTTGCGGGCGCAAATGATCTCGAACGCGACGTAACGACGCGCTTTGCGGTCGAGTGCAAGCTTGTATTTCCGTCTCTGCCGATGAGGTGGCTCGCTCTGCACTGCGCCTGCGAAGGTTTGCTCGGTCAGTCCGCGCCGATCTTCATGGGAGGACGGGCCGTGGCGGATTGTAGGGGAAGCATTTATCCGACTCGACGTTCCGCGAAGCTGAGCAATGTTATCGCGATTGTCGAAGCTGGTGGCGAAGAACAGGTTCGCTTGAGGCCCACACGGGGGCGACAAGCCTGCGGCAGTTATTGAGTCAATCGCCAGTCGATTCATCACGTACGTTTCTGCGACGAAGCCAGTCAGACTGGTTATGGCCTCTATCGCTTGATCCGGTCGCCCAGTCACGAATGCATAGTGGTTGCGCCACGCCGATTCCGAGGAAGCTGGTCGATGGCGTGAAGACGAACCGCCGGGACGCAGCTACCGGCGCATTGACCACCAAGATCGTCTAACAGGATGGGTCGGGGCCGCGCTACACACGATGAGATAGCCGAAATGGCTGAATTACAATGGACGGATAATTTGTGCCGCTTAGTCCGTCGCTGGCATTGCAGGTTCAGGAGATCTTGCGGACCTACTGGCGGCCACCTGTTTTGCTTCCGCGGTCTGCTGAAGGTGATCTGGCATGCCGGCCAGGGCGCCAGCGTGTTCACAAAAGGCTGAAGCGGGGGCGCTTCATCTGGTCGAGCCTGGCCGAGGGTGTGGTGACGATCTCGTCGGCACAGCTCGGTTATCTCTTGTCCGGGATCGACTGGCAGCACCCACAAGAGACGTGCCGGCCGACATCGGTTGGATGAGGCTTTGAACTTGCGGATCGTGATGGATGTGATTCCATCACCATCGTGACCACATCTGAATCGCTTCCCACCGATCTTGCCGCCGCGCACGCGATGATCCTCGCGGAGCGCGCGGCGCGCCTGGAAGCGGAGGCGGTTGCGGCGAGCGCGAAAGCGGAAGCTGCCAATGCGAAGGCGGCCGAGGCACTGACCAGTTACCTCAAGCTCGAGATCGAGAAGCTGCCTCGCCAGATTTACGGCAGCCGCTCGGAGCGCAAGGCACGGCTCTTGGAGCAGATGGAGCTTGAGCTCGAAGAGCTGGAAGCAACCGCAACCGAAGACGAGTTGGCGGCTGAGAGGGTGGCAGCCAAGGCGCAGATGGTACAATCCTTCCAGCGCAAGCGTCCGTCGCGCAAACCGTTCCCCGACCATTCGCCGCGCGAGCGTGTCGTAGTCGCCGCACCGCAGAGCTGCCCTTGCTGCGGCTCATCGAAGCTATCAAAGCTGGGAAAAGATATTACCGAGACGCTGGAGGTCATTCCCCGGCAGTGGAAGGTGATCCAGACGGTGCGCGAGAAGTTCTCATGCCGGGACTGTGAGACGATCAACCAGCCGCCGGCCCCCTTCCACGTGACGCCGCGCGGCTTTTGCCGGACCTAACCTCTTGGCCATGATCTTGTTCGAGAAGTTCGGCCAGCATCAGCACTTGAACCGGCAGAGGGAGCGCTACGCCCGGGAGGGCATCGATCTGAGCCTGTCGACACTGGCCGATCAGGTCGGCGCCTGCGCGGCTGCCTTACAGCCGATCTATGGGCTGATTGAGCGCGATGTCCTCGCCGCCGAGCGGCTGTACGGCGATGACCGTGTGCTGCAGAAGCACACGGAAAGGATGATCGAGATGATCTGAAAATCTGTGCGCACAAGCTGTGGCAGCGATGACGGTAGGCCCTCGGGATCGACTTTCAGGAGTAGGTCCCAAATCACTTCAAGCGGCTTCGCTTAGCAGGCGCGGTCGTGAGCGTTGAAGCCAACGGTCGGGAATACCCGAACGGATAGGCGTCCGAGAGACGAATGAAAATGAACCAGCCGATGAACCGTCGGAACGTGGAAATCGTCGTCAAAACCAGAGGTGTGTCGTCCCTCTGGGATGAGCCCGCCGGAAGCCTGATGACCGGGCGGGCGGCGACCGGCGTTGAGGAGGCGTGAATCGGATGCAGGCGCTGCCGCGGAACTGCAGGAACCAGTCGCTCCGATCGAAAGGGAGAAGCACAAGCGGAGAAGACCGCGAGGCGAGATTACCGACGCGGAGCACTGGGACGGACCGATCCGTATTAGCGACGAAGGCTCTTAACGGGGCCGTAGCAAAGGGATCGGATCAGGAGGGCTGGCCACCGCCGCAACTGACAACAGGAGGACGACGGTGAACCAGCCGAGCAAACCGTTCAACATCGACAAGAGAGAGGTGTACGAAGCATATCTGCAGGTGCGATCCAATGGTGGTCGCGGTCGGGGTCGACGGAGTGACGATTGAGCAGTTCGAGTCCGACTTGAAGAGCAATCTCTACAAGATTTGGAATCGAATGAGCTCAGGCGCTTACTTCCCGCCGCCTGTTCGCGCCGTCTCCATTCCAAACAAGAGTGGGGGCCAAAGGATCCTCGGGGTGCCCACTGTGGCAGACCGCGTGGCACAGACGGTTGTCAAACAACTAATTGGGCCGGCTCTCGAGGCAATCTTTCTGGCGGATTCTTACGGCTACAGACCCGGTAAATCGGCTCTCGATGGGTTCTGGAGTTCGACATCAAGGGACTGTTCGACAATATCGACCACGAGCTTCTGCTGCGGGCCGTCCGGAAACATGTGACGTGCGCATGGGCGCTGCTCTACATTGAAAGATGGCTGACAGCGCCGATGGTGCAAGAGGATGGAACGATAATCGAGCGAAGCCGCGGTACTCCACAGGGGGCGTGGTGAGCCCGATCCTCGCCAACGTCTTGATGCACTATGCATTTGATCTCTGGATGGCACGGATGTTCCCCGATCTCAGGTGGTGTCGGTATGCAGATGACGGGTTGGTACATTGTCGGAATGAGATGGAGGCGCAAAGCGCTCGCGAAGCGCTCCAGGCTCGGCTGGCGGAGTGCTGCCTGGAACTGCATCCTACGAAGACGAGGATCGTCTACTGCAAGGACGACCGACGGCCGGGCAAGACTGAGACGGTTATGTTTGACTTTCTCGGTTATTGCTTCGGCCGCGATCGGTCCTGGGGCCGCGTTCGCAGAGGATGTTCTGCGGGTTCACTCCGGCGGTCAGCAAAGCAGCGCTGAATGCCATGCGAGCGACGATCCCAGGCTTGAAACTTCGCAAGCGAACCGAGGTGACTTTGGACGATATTGCCCGCGAGCTAAACCCGATGGTTAGGGGGTGGATCGCTTATTACGGGCGATATACGCGTTCAGCGCTCTATCCTTTGGCGCGCTACATCAACCAGACGTTGGCTATCTGGTTGAAGCGAAAGTACAAGCGCTTCCATCACCGCTTGTGACGCGCGCGTCTCTTCCTGGAGAAGATCGCGCCTGAGAACCGCAGGTTCTTTGTGCATTGGCAACTCGGCGCTGGCGGCAAGCTTGCCTGATGGGAGCCGGGTGAGGCGAGAGCCTCACGCCCGGTTCTGCGAGAGGCTGGAGGTGAAATCCCTCCGGCCTACTCCCCCCACCATCCGCATCCTGGCGAAGGGCAAGTGCACGACTGAACCTCCTCCGAATGAGTGGACACCTGTAGTAGGCTCATTGAGCCCGGAGGGTGGAACAACGGCTCGAAGCCGCTATAGCAATCGGCTTGCAGGATGGTGAACGAGCTCGGTCTTCAGGGTATGGAAGAAGCTCTCCATCGGGGCATTGTCGTAGCAATCGGCCTTGCGGCTCATCGATCGCGACTACCAGACCCGCGCCGAGGCCCAGCGCGATATCTTCGCCTTCATCGAGGGCTTCTACAACCGCACCCGGCTCCATTCCGCGATCGGATATATCGCCCCGATCGAGATGGAGCTAAAAGCCGCTTAAACCCGTCCACTTTTTCGGGGGAAGATCAGACCGTCCGGATCTGGACCTATGTGCGGGATGACCGGCCCTACGGTGGGCCTGCGCCGCCGGCAGCGGTCTATTACGCCTCTTTCGGCCGACGGCCGCGGATGCGAGTTCGACTTGCATCCCGCATGGCCCAGCCGACGATCTTTCGACTGAAGAGATCCATGACGGCCGCCAGATACAGCCAGCCCGCAAAGAAAGCGATGCCGATCACGCCGGCATTCTGCTTCGCCCATGCGCGGCGGGGCTTCTTCGACCTGGCCGACATCGAGAAGAATGCCAGGGAAGGTCGCAAGGGCAAACCGGTCTCCCCGATCGCACTGGAGTCGGTCAGACGCCTCGATGTGTTGTTCGAGATCGAGCGCGCCATTAACGGCCGCAGCGCCGACGAGCGGCGTGCCGTGCGCCAGCAGAGAAGCAAGCCGCTGCTCGACGACATGCACGACTGGCTGCTCCGCGAGCGAGAAACCCTCTCGCGCTCCTCCGGGTCCTGAAGCCCATGAATTACATGCTCAGGCGCTGGGCCGACTTTGCCCGCTTCCTCGACGATGGCAGGATCTGCCTCAGCAACAACGCCGCAGAAAGAGCCTTGCGCGCCTTGGGAAGGCGCAACTGGACCTTCGCCGGCAGCCTACGCGGCGCCGACCGCGCTGCCATCATGCTGACGATGATCACGACCTGTCGTCTTAACGATGTCGACCCCAAAGCCTGGCTCGCCGACGTCCTCGCCCAGATCGCCGATCTTCCCGCCGTTTGCACGAACTGCTGCCTTGGGAATGGAAGCTCCTGCGCCAAGCCGACAAGCCCACCGATCAGCAAGCTGCCTAACCTTCACGCAACGCTATCATAGCACTACCCGGCCCCGCGCGCATGCGTCAATCAGGCGGTCTCCGTCGTATGCGTACCGTAACCGTCCGGCTGGGCTTTCAATTACCCACAAATTCTCTCCGACCATGGCGCCCAGCGCGATGTCGGTGAGGCGTGACAGCCCGCGCCACATAACGGTATTGCCGGGCGGCGGATCGCTGGCGCGGGCGAGATAACCGCCGAGCCGGGCGATCTTGATCAGATAGTGCGAGAGCGTTTTCTGGCTTGTTTTTTGGTTTGTCGTTCACGAGGCGATCGAGCACGCCGATTTCAGTCGCAGTCAACGCGAGGGTTGGCGGCGCGTCTGGGGCGGAACGGTTGAGCATCGTCATCCAGAAGACCCGCCAACTCAGGATGCAAAAAGAGCGAGATCAGATTGGTCAGACGCTGGGCGGTCCTGAGCTTCGACTCCTCAGCTTTGCAGCCCGATTTGAGGATCTTGTGGAACACCTCAATCTTCCATCTCAAAGTATACCATTCCAGCTTCTCAACGGCGTCGGTGCGGGAACCAACAGGCAGGTCGGTGAGCAGCTTCCAATCGATCTTCTTTCTGTTTTTCGGCGTCCCGCGCTCTTCGGCATGGATCACCGTCAGGGTCAGAGCGGGATAGCGCTTCTGCTTTCCGATCGGCGGTAGGACGCGAATCTCGCGATACCTGATCTCAAGAATGGCCTGGTCGGGATCGCCGTTGCTGTCTCTGACTTCGATGCGATGGAGCCCTTTGACGGCGACCTCGTCCATTTCGTCGGCGATCGTGTGATCCCCGTCTCCAGCCAAGCGGTCGACGCAGGTCCTGATCAGGAAATGAGTTCCGATCTCCTGTGCTGCGCAGAAGAGCTCGTAAATGTCACTCTCGCGATCACCGATATGGATGCATCGTCCCGGATGATCCAACAGTTGCGTAGACTGCTTGAGATTTTCCAACCACCGGACGCTTTCCTTCTTCTCGATGGGAATCCGGGTCGGATTGATCTTCTTTTTAAGCGCTGCCGTCCCCTTGAATTTCTTCCGGGTCCAGAACTTAACGGCCGCCAACCCCAGCGGCACCCCCTCGATTGTAACCGCGAGGCTCGAATGCATCAGGATGCCGCAAACCGGGTGCGATCTGAGGCGACCTGCCTTATCCCATCCACTGTTTATGCTCTTGGTGATGCCGATCGCTTCTGACTTCTCGCGTTGATAGCTGAACTCGGTTGTATCGTGCAGCACAAGAACCAGACCTTCAGTGGCGGCGGCACGGTCACGTGTCGATCGGAAATGTCCGGCCAGAATGTCTACTTCGCTGACCCGGTCGTTAGAGAAGAAGCGGTAGGCTGCCTTGGTATTCGCCCAATCCTGGCAGACGAGCGGAATGCTTTGTCCCACGGCGCTTCCAATCTGCGTGAGCAGTTTGCGGAATCTGTCGCCGAGCCGCGCGTCCCTAAACTCGCATCCACTACTCTCTCATCAATCCAACATTCACCTTCCAAGGACGGCAAACAGCCTTTTGCCGATCGATCCCTTAATGTCAGCCCCATAGAGCACCCCTCGCGAATCAGGTGCTCAGAAAGGAATCACAAGTGATTCTTTCGATTCAAGTTTTCGCCGATCTGCGGATCAGCCCAAGTGGTCAAAGTTATGGGTAATTGAAAGCCGGTTGGGCGGTGGGCACAACCGGAGGCTTTTATTGGTACCGCAGTTTGATTCCGAGAGGCCGCCCTTTATCAGACGGGTCGGCGACTCGACCTACCGGTAAGGCATCCCGGTGGCTCCAAAACGGTTACGGCCACTCGGCGCGAGCCATGCCTTGGATGTCTGTTCAGGATGCTTGGAAGGTAAACTCAACCCCTGACAAAAATCCAGTTTGCCATCCGAGCCCGAGCCCCAAGGGATGGCAATACTCTGAGACCCGCTAAACAGAAAACGCACCTATGTCGTTGTCTAGATCTTCGAGTTTTGGAGTACGCCTGCCAGTGTGCGAGTGGAGCTTCGCATGCAAGTCATTCAGTCTCACCAGCCCCTGCTCAATTGAAGCTGTCGGAAGATAGCTGAAGCACAGGCGTACATGATCTTCGCATCTTGGGCCATAATTGCAGCCGTGTATAAGGTGCACGTCGTGCTCGCAGCGTGCAGCCTCAATGAAAGTCAGAATGTCAGTGCAGGCCGCCAGCCGTACCCAGAACGAAAATCCGCCAGTTGGTACAACGTACCCTGGCTCGCAGAAGCGGCTACACTGCAACAGTGTGTGCATGGTATCTCGCTTGGCGCGATAGTGCTGGCGCAGACGCGCAATGTGCGCGTCAAGAGCGCCAGATTGAATCAATCCTAAGACGATGTTGCTTACAATAGGGCTTACGCCGCCGTCGCATTTAAGCCTCACAAGCTTAGCGATGATATCAGCTTCTGCAAGCACCCAGCCTACTCGTAACCCGGGCCCAGCAATGTTGGATATGCTATGGATATTAATCACGTTGTCGGCTGGTGCCAACCAGTCCACTGCATCTTTGTAGGGAAGCTCTGCATAGACAAGGTCCTGGACCAACGGTAAACCGCGATCCGCTAAGAGTGCAGCTACCTCGGCCATATGGGTGCGCGACAATTCGCGTCCAGTTGGGTTATGAAATGCTGGTGACGTATAGTAGAGTTTTACGCGGGAGTTGCTATGCAACGTCGCTTTGAGCTCGTTCAGATCGACGCCTTCTGCGCTCATGCGTAGCTGCAGGACGGTTGCACCCATTACAGAGAACGTGCGCAGCGCGCCCAAGTAGGACGGATCCTCCGTGAGTACGACATCACCGGGATTGATCCAAGCATCGCCAAGTAGTTGTATAGCCTGTGAAGCCCCCGCTGTAATGATAACTTGGTCATGCCGCACGTTATACCGTAGTGCGAGCCTGGTAACGAGCTCCGGCAGACCTGCCACATCCGTATACTGCGTCAAGTCCGCGGCGGCAACGCCGGTATTTTTGTCAAACGCCTCCGGCCAGACAAGTTCTGCAAACGTTGCCGGATCGGGAGATCCGTAGCTAAAGTTGATGACGTGCTTCGCACTTGAGTAATTGACCGGTTTAAAACGCTGCGCGACAGAGCTACGGTAGGAAGCATTCATTGTCTTCTCGTCAGATATAGCTGGCTAGCCTGTTCCAGTGCAAAAGCGCTTCCTGAAAGTCGCGATGAAGTTCACAGATGCTGCCGTACCGACATACGCTGCACCTAACCTCCATCCCGGCTGACGGGAGGGTATCGATCTGAGCCTGTCAATACTGCCCGATCAGGTAGGCGCCTGCGCGGCTGCCTTACAGGGGATGTATGGGCCGATTTAGCACCATGTCCCCGCCGCCAAGCGGCTCCAGGGCGGTGACACCACGATGCCGATCCTGGCCAAGCTTGGACCTACGTTCGCGACGATCGGCCATTCGGCCGACGGACCCCCCGAGTGCACTCTATTACGCCTCGGGCGACCAGCGGCAGGAGCATCCCACACGGCATCTTCAAAGCTTCTCCTGTATGGCTTCGCAGTCGACGAGCTCATGAGACAAGGTGAGCGTTCAAGTTGTTGAGTCGTAGCCTTTACCGAGCGTGCTGCAATTGCGATGCCAGCGCGAATGCAAGTGGGAACTCAAGCGTTCGACAACAAACGGATCATTCGGCCCCGTCTAAAGCGGGAGACTAGTGCACGATCAGAAGTCGGATATTACCTATTACCTCGTACAAGTGGACGTGACGCAAGCCTCTTTCAACGCTCACAGCCGGGATGGGTTAGAGGTGTCGCGCAAACCTCACTCGATGATCGCCTTGATTTGGAAGGTAGAACTGGACCTAGCGTCGAACGAGATCGGAAGAGATCTCGATTGGATTTTGGACGTGACGATCTTGTTACTGCGTATTAATGAAGCTTGATTCCGTTGATTGGTCGTTCCTAACGGGCGATCGGCGGAGTTCCCTCGTATGTCAGTCGTGATCTAACGAGCATGACGTTATTGTTGTCAACCTGACAGTGAATGGCAGCCTGTCGTGCCAGTCGCCATCGCATGGTGCTCTTTTGCCTTAAGCGCGTAATCGAACTGTCGATTGCGCGTGGATAGAGCCAAGCGACCAAACTCGTTCAGTAGTTGCGCCTCGGTCACGTGTCGAACACTGTTCGTACTCCGTTAAGGGAGCTGAACGGGACAGAATTCAGGCGCGAGCACATAGCAGCACGTCCATCTTCACGCCATTTCCTGACGTCCCCGCTTATGAGCGAGAGATCAGCGCTCATCTAAATTGCGCCGTTCCGTTCCAACAGCTTCGCAGGGCGCAGCCGGCATTACCGCATAATCGGTAGTGGTTCCGGAGCTTGCGATACAACAGATTGATCATGAGAAACGATGAGCCTGGAGCCGGAGTGAGACGTTCGGAATGGAGGAGCGGCATCAAACTTTCAGGGCCTACACTGCCTACATTGATAGGCTACTCGTTCCGAGGTTATGTAAACGGAGTTGTCCGTTTACGCCTTACAGCCGCGATGCTTCCTATACCCAAAGGAGGGCGCTACTACCATACGAGGGCGCCAACGACACGGCGGACTTGCCCGACGTTCAATGTCGTCCCGCCGCCGGACCAACCTTTTACTCACCCTGGGTTCTGGCCCGTCCCAACGCATTTGCCACTGCGCCTGGCGCCTTTGGTCAGGCGATTCTCGATGGAACGCCAACCGCTCTCGCTGGCATCGCGAAGGCCGTTGACCGCCTGTCCCAACATTGCGACCTGATCGTCGGGCGCTGCGGATACATGTACGCAGCACGATCGCTCGTCCGTTCGAACACGCCTACATTGCTGAGCGGCCTGCAGCTCCTACCCAATGCACTCGACTCGACGCAGCCTGCCGATCGGAGTCCTCACCTGCACCCTGCGAGCACCGAAAAGATGCTCGGCAGCCATCCGGATCTATCTTGACTGCACATAGTCGGCGTCGACCACCTACCAAATTGGTCGATGTTCGCACGTCTAGACCTTGTAACCAACTGGCAAGTGAATCCTGAACAGCTTCGCGCGGAGATACTCAAGTTGTGCTTACACGAACGCCACGTCGGTGCATTCGCGGAATGCACCGCTACTCGCAGTTCAGATGGGCCTTGCGCACGCTCGGGCTGCCCATCGCCGCCGTCGCCCGAAGCTACGGCGCGTGGACCTGAAGGTTGCTTTTGCGATCGCGCGGTCAACTCTAGGATCAGGTTAACATCTGGTTTCTCGCAAAAGCGGGTGACAGTCCTCATCTGTCAATAGGTTGTGGTCCTACTGCAGAGCTTATGAATGAGAATCCGCTGATCTCCTCGTTGGCAGAGCGCTGTATGGGGAACACGTTACGAGCGCGCGAGGCAGTGTTGCCAAATCTGCAACCCGTGGCAGCGGGTCACTGCTCCAAAATCGCCTTTGCGGAATTTTTAGAGGCTTGGAAGTCTACGAGTGTGTGAGCCCCTGTCGTGCAGGGCAATCTTCGATTCAGAGGGTGGTCATGATAGCGAACACAAATGTCTGACACAACATCCCGAAATCGTCACGGTTCTCGGCGCAACGCCGACAAAGCGCATTGTTGGTTGAGACGCGGCTTCGGCGATTGCTTCCGCATCCGCTGCATCGTTCTTCTGACGTTTAGCGAACAGCTTCTCGTATGAGGGATGGCTCAGCCGGACATTGTGGCCGAATTACTTATCGCCCGTGCCCAATAATGGGCGCTGGCGCAAGCCTCATTGCAACCTCGCACCTTAGCAACCTGGCGTAAAACTCGAGCAATCTGCTGCGGTCGAGCTTCTTACGGGTGCGGTCCTGCCCAGCGCCGTGGAGCTGTAATACGTTCTTGGCCAAATCCAAACCAATGATGCCAACCTCGTCCACGGATGCCCTCCTGCTCGGTTAAAACTCCCACACTTGGCGCATTCGATGCCGTCGGGAGGCGTCCACTCCATCGGCTACAACGCCTACCGAAAGCTTGGCGAGGGTGGCGAGGTCGAGCTCACCTTCTGCTGGGTACGCGATGCAACTTCTACGAACTCGCCACCGCGGGCGGCTCTGATCGCGAGCGAGGCGCTGAAGCACATCGCCGCATTCTACGCGATCGAGGGAGATCCGCGGCCGCGGCGCGGAGGAGCGGCGCCTCGCGGCAGCAGAAAAGCCGGCCCTGGCGGATGCGTTCGAGGTATGGCTGCGCGCCAAGCTGGCTCTCGTGAGCCAGAAGATCAAGCTCGCCGAGGCCATCCGCTATGCCCTCTCGCGCTGGCAGGGGCTGACCCGCTTCATCGATGACGGCCGCCTCGAAGTTGACAATAATACCGTCGAATGATTGATCCGTGGCATCAAGCTCAGTCGCAAGAACGCACTGTTTGCCGGAGACGGCGGTACCAAACATTGGGCCGTCGTCGCGTCGCAGGTCGAGACTTGCAAGCTCAACGACATCGATCCGCTCGCCTATCTCATCGACTTGCTGACCAAGATCGTCAACGGCCGTCCAACCGCGACATCGACTAGCTACTGCCCTGGGCTTACCGCGCTCAAGCATTCAAAGCCGTGCGCTGAGAACGGGGCTTACGCCACATTCACATCGGCGCGCGATTGTTCGCCGGCGTGTGCCGTCCTTTTGAGCGCGATTTTCCGCTGAAAAGGCGCTACTCCTATGCCGGCATATGGCTTGACTTGAACCATCTTCGGAATCGTGCCGATTCATTCAAATCGAAAAATGCTCCAGGCGCCGGGCCTCTGCGAGGCTCGCGCACCCGCTTTTTGGGCCTAAAGGCTCAGCGGGGCGCGGTGCCTTTGCTTTGAAGCCGTAGCCAGCGAGAACCTTAACGGAATGCCCGCGCGCGGGATGCGTTGCCTATCAAATGTCCATCTTCTCGACAAGCGTGGAGAGCGGCTGTCTGGATCTAGTTCGTGCTGCGCAAACGCTCGACGCACGCAGCCAGGTCGGCCAAGTAGTCATCGAGTGCGGGGGCAACTACAGGACTGAGAGCAATATGAATTGCCTTCGGCGTGATCGACTTACCAACGTACCACCCATTCTCACCCATGCGATCTGCGACGACATAGATATCGACGTTCGGATCGATCGAGTCGTACACCAATATGCACAGATCGCTGGGCCGGATCACCCGGAGCCCTTTGATCGCTTCTATGCCCGCTATAAGCCGCTCCCTGGCGCCCATAATCACACGTGCTATCTCGCGATAGCCGGCATGCCCAAGCGTATTCATGACCGCCCATGCTGACGCGATGGGTCCGGCCGCTCGACTACCCTGGAAAGTATTTGTTACGTAAGTGCCGCGCTGCCAATTGCTGAACTCAAAGCGCTGATACTTCTGATGCTCGCGATCTGCCAAGATCAACAAGGACGCGCCCTTCGCCGCAAATCCGTACTTGTGGATATCGGCGGACAAGCTGCAGACGCCGCGGACCGACAAGTCGAAGGCTGGAATAGGATAGCCGATTTCCCGCGCAAAGGGCGCTAGAAATCCTCCCAGGCACGCGTCGACGTGAAGCCACAAGCCATGCTTCTGAGCGAGCGCTCCAATCTCCTCAATGGGGTCAATCACGCCGTGTGGATATCCAGGCGCGGAGGCGTAAATCATACAGGTGCGTTCGTCGATCGCGGCTTCGAGCAAGTCGATGTCCGCGCGGAAGTCGGATCGCAGCGGCACGCGAACGACGTCCATCCCTAGATAGTGGGCAGCCTTGTCGGCAGCGGCATGTCCGGAAGTGGGCATCACGATCTTGGGACGATCAATTCCTTTTTCCTTTCGTGCCCAGTCTCTGACGGTCTTAATTGCGAGAAAGATGCTTTCAGTCCCACCGCTGGTGAACGTCCCTCCAGCCCAGGGGCCTCCACCAAAGAGTCCGATACCCATTTCGATGACTTCCGTCTCGAGCTTGGCGACGCTCGGAAACGCTGTACGGCCAAGTGCATTCTCGGTGAAGAACTCCATGTAGGCCTCTTGTGAGACCCGCAAGAGTTCCTCCGTGTAGTGATAGATATAAACTGGAAGCCGTCCGTCCCTCCACGCGTAGTCCTCCTGCTTCATTTTACATAAGCGTGCTTTAAGGTCGCTCCAGTTTGTTCCGACTTGGGGCAGTGCGGTCATACTTCGATATCCATCTTAGAATTTGGGAAACGTGCGGTAAGTCGAATAAGTGCCGCAACTTCGCGAGGCCGAACTCCCTTCCTTCGCGTACACAGTGTGAGCGGTCCGTCCTGAGTTCCTGCGTGTTGGAATGCCTTGCGCAGATTATTTGGACTCCTTCATTTTTTCCCGACATTGTGATGACAGCTCAAACTGTTTGGCATGTCGCGAAGGATACGGGCATCGGGCGTGGTTGCGAAGCGTCGCCGAGGAACGCTTTAGGCGACCAGGCGCACGATTTTCTTCGAGAAATGTACGCGTCGCCTCCGAGTTGTGAGGTAGAGCCAACCAGTCCCTGAATTCGACCGAATCCAGGTCGAGCCTCGTCCAACTTCTGCTCATCCTCTTCCGGCTCCAGGTGAGGCAATCGTGTGTTCGCAAGGGAGAGCGAGCTCCAGTTGATCTCCTGCTGGTCTACGGCCCGGCCGCATGCGGGTGTTAGACGACACATATCGGTTCCCACCTACAATCTGGTTCGAACTTGCTCGGGGACAATTAGGGCGAATTGGAAATCGAGATCGGAGGTCTTAAGCGCCAACCAACTCAGATGACGATTCTCAATTTGCCGATGCCGGCGGCAAAGCTGGAGGCTGTTGTCAATGGTCTTAGTTGTGGTGAATCGAGCAAGTCTCATTTAGATTCCTCGACTGGCATAGCGCGTCCGCGATCCTAGCGCAGATTAGTCGCTCATTCTGCGGTCCAAGCAATTGATGTGCCACCAAAACAGCGGCCTCTCGCTAAGAGACCTAAGTATCTCTTCAGTGCCGCGAGCGAGGACAGTTCGCCGTCGCGTGTTGTTACGGACATTGAGCGTCTACAACGGGACATGGCTGAACACGAAGACCGCAGTATCGGGGGCACTCCCTCAATCCACTTCGAACGTTGAGGCAAGGGTGCGGTAACAAGCTGGCGCGGTTCACGCCCTCCTTGCTAAGGGCAGGCCGTCCGATACCTCGCTCTTGAAACTGCCTTAACTGGGCTTATGCATGAGACGAGGCGACGAGGCAACGGTCTATGCCGACAAAGGCTACGGCGCCATCGCGCGGCGCGTGCATCTGAAGAAGACGGATGGTCGTGACGGCGTTAAGCGAAGTCATAAGCGCTGGTTTCGTTTGGGACAATGGGCGATGCGTCGCAACACGGTTATCTCGTTCGACGTGCGCCGATCGAGCCGTTGTTCGCATTGTTCAAGCGCGTCTATGGCCTTGGTGCCCGCTATTGGGTCTGTGCGCAGTGCCGCGGCTTTCCTGCTCGCCGCGTCTCCAGCGACGGGATCGGACGGCCCCCCACGTCGCCTAACCTAACGAGGCGCCCTGCCCTCATGGTTCACCCACCCAAGCCACCCAACTGCGCCGCGCTACCAGCGCCTGCCTTCGGCGATTTGCTCGGCTTTCGCAAAGCCCTCGAGATGCGGACGACAGCGTGGCGAGATTCGAAACAAATTCCGAGGCCCCACGCTTATCAAGCTGCAAGAGCGGATGGCGAAGTTTGGTCTCTCGCTGAATGAGGAGAAGACGCGGATTCTGGAATTTGGACAGTATGCGGCCGAGCGCCGCAACCGGGGGCAACGCCGCCCTGAGACGTTCGACTTCCTCGGGTTCACGCAGATCTGTGCTGTGACCCGGATGGATCCGCACTTCACAATCCGGCACGGGACAATCGCTTCCCGCACTCGGGCGAGGTCGAGGGCGATACGACACGGCCTAATGAAACGCCGCCACGCGCCCATCGCTGAGACCAGTGCCAAGCTCCGGGCGTGGTGAAGAGTTATCTGAACTGCCACGCGATTACTAGGAACCTAAAACCGGTCGGCATGTTCCGTCCAGGCCAGCCTCATGGCTGTGCTCGTTTCGCCGACGCAGCCAGCGCTCTCGGATGAATTGGGATCGGTTCCGAGCCAAGCGTTACGTCGGGCGACACAGACCGCATCCCAATCCACGGCCCGCGCCATGACCAGAGGCAGGAGCCGTATGCTACGGCGGCTGTGATTGAACCGGTTGCGCGACTTGGAACCAGACGAGCCGGTGCGGCGCTATGAGCGCGAATATCGCGGCGAGCTGATTCACATCGATATCAAAAAGCTCGGCAAGTTCAACCGTACAGGTCATCGCGTCAGCGGCGATCGAACGGGGCAGAGCAGCCTGCGCGCTCGCAACGCCTGCTCTTGCGCGTAAGGTCTTGGACAGAGCCGAATGCGTCTTCAGCGGATCTAGGTGGGCGCCATAGTGTCTCTTCTGTTCCCAGCTGGTCGACCTACAGCCCCAAGCACGAGAGGCTGGCTGAGTACGCGTCCTGGATTTGCCGCCCGTCCTGCAACAACATGACCCGTGACAGCTGATCGGTGTTGCTTATGCCGACCATTGCCATGGCGTACTTGATCTCGGAGCCCAATATTTCGATGATCCGGCGCGCACCGCGCGCACCGTCCGCGGCCAGCCCATAGAGCGCCGCTCGGCCGATAAAACAAAACTCCGAGCCTAGCGCTATCGCCGCTAAAATGTCAGAGCCTTTCCTTATACCGCTATCAAGAAAAACTGTTGCGTCAGGGGCAAGTTGGCGTTTAGCCATCGCAAGCATATCAATAGAGGGGGGAATGCAGTCGAGCTTGTTGCCGCCGTGATTGGAGACGGTGACGGCTTCCGCGCCGATGCTGAAAGCGCGCACTATATCGTCCGGATGCAACAAGCCTTTGATGACGAGCTTGCCGGGCCACTCACGCCTTATCCATTCTAAATCCGACCAACATAGATCCAACGGCCAGATGCTGTTAACGTACTTTCTCAGGTCAAGGCTGTTACTTTTTTCCGGGCCATAACGCACCCAACCTTCCAATCGTGGGATATTCCGCGCTCTCAAAAGGCCAAACGTCCATCGCGGATGCGAGATAACGTCCGACAGAATGGTCCTCCACATGGTCCAGTCCAGTCCATTGGACAGCGACACGCCGCGGCGGTCGGACCCACGCGGCGACACCGGCAAATCGACTGTCACGACCATGACGGGGACGTCGGCGTCGCGTGCCCGGCTGATCAGATCAAGAGCGACCTTCTCATCGTTCGGCATATAGTACTGGTACCAAACGTGATCTGGAGCCAGCCGAACGATCTCCTCGACGGAGGCATTTGCCAGCCCGGATAGGATGAAGGGAATATTCGCGTCGCGCGCGGTCTCGGCAAGGATGTGCTCCGCATGCCGGTGCACAAAGCCAATGTTACCCATGGCAGAGATGCCGAATGGAAGAGAATACTTTCGGCCGAAGATCGTCCGCTCAGTGACGACAGGCGTGACCTTGATCAGACTACGTGGAACAAACGTATAGCGATCGAACGCCGCTAAGTTGCGCCGTTGACTGAGACCGCCGCCGCCGCCCGTATCAATGTACTCCGAGATGAATTTTGGTAGCTGATCGCTCGCGAGTTCTCTGAAGTGATCTATGCTGACGGGACGCAATGCCTTCATGATGAGCCTCTCTTGCAGGAGCGGACACAGAATTCTCCATGGCGAAGAAACCGCTCCGCTCACTCGTGAGCTGGCAGCCCCTCTATCTGGAAGGGCGCTGTGCGCCACGATTCTCTAAAGCATGAGTGCGACAGTTGTACAGGACAGCTGGTGAAACCAGATGAGCCCTGGCGACTTCGTTGCCCCGCCGGCCCTGGACCTAGAGAGCACCTGAACTCTTTTGGCAAGCGATTAAGATGTTGGCCCGCCTCGCACCTATGCACATGGTTCGTACAATTACGCTTCGGGGATACGTACCGTTGTTCTTAGGCTGCCGCACCAGTACCATTTTCAGAACCATCAATACCCTACCAGATAATGTAGATGGTGCCCCACGAGGAAGTCTTGTTTATGTCGACGAGTACAGTTTTGTGGCGATACAACAGATCAGGTCATGTCAGCCCAGCATAGTTCACCAAATGCATTGTCTTTGGCACGTAAGGGTTGTTGCCGCAGATCCCTTGCTGCCTGCGCCAGCCTGGCATCGGTAGCCGCAGCAAAAGAATTCACAAAGCACCGTCACGCGAGCTGTTTCGCTGCATCTGCTTTGCTGGCGGTCGGCTCGTTGCCAGGGAGGGTATGCCCATACTTAGCAACGTTTGAGAGTATGTCCATCATTGGTGGCGTCCCGACGACAGAACCAACAAGGATGAGATAGTACCGCATCTCGGCCGAACGTTTCGAAAAGGTTCTGCGCCGCGGATGCTTGGGTCGAAAGCCCTGGCCGGATGAACCGAAGCAGAGATCGTCGCCGAAAGGGTTCTGCGAGGCGCGATTGTGGCAGATGTCGCGCGCCGTCTTGGCTGCCGTGCACAGCAGGTACACGGCTGGCGGTATGCGCGTTTGGGTCAAGTAGGGCTGCCGGCATCGGCGGATACACTATCCTTCGCGCCGCTTGTGTCGGAGTTTTCGAGACCGGCGGCTGCGGAGCCATCTGTACCGCCGGAGCAGGTGCTGTTGCCTTTGAGCATTGCGTCGACGGGTAGCTGTGCCGGCAACTCGTGGCATTACCGTGCTCAGTCGACGTGTTTATGGCGGTGCGCCGGACACGCTCATGCTGATAGCTCTCGAATCAGAGGCTAGACCAAGATCCGATGAAAGGCGTAGCAGTGGTGTTCCGTGCGAAGCGTGCCGACCGGGTGAAGAGTGTTGTCTGGCATGGCATTGGCCTTGTGATGTATTGGAGGCGGGCGGCTACAAATGGCGATGTTATTGACGGCATGATGCGGATGAACGCGGCGCAGCTGTGCGCTTGGCCGGCATGGATCGGATATGCATGCACGCACCTCGAGGCCTGCGGCTGGATCGTAACCTAACCACGAGGTCGGCGCGGAGTATGCGCGCTTCGGTCGATCCACCGCAAACGTCGCCAGCCTATTGTCCATGCAAGTGTGAGTCGATCCCTAGGGGAGCAACTCGTCCAGTTGTGCCGTACGTGGGCCAGCCATTGATAAGCTATGTGTGAACATCCGGAAGCCAGTACTCGGCATTCACGCCATTAAGGTTGCACGTCTTCATCAGCGAAGCCAGCAACGCCCGATTCCCGGCGCCCTCGTCGAGCGAACAGTCCGTTCTTGGCATTGAGCTTGATCGGCCGCATCGCTCACCCGACCGCGCGCATGGTGTGATCGTGATCCGCCGGCCCATACTGCGTAAGTCGCGAGGGCCGCCTCAAACTCGTTGTAGATCCTTTCGAGCGCAGCGGTCGTCACAGTCCCATAGTCGTCGGCTCCAGATCGGGGACCATGTGAACGGCCGCGAGAACCGCGAGCGTGTCCCCGCGCGGCAAAAGCTTCTGAAGCTGCTCGTATCGGCCACGTAGAACGGTCCTGAGTTTCGTCAGTTCGGAGGCGTTGATCCTGGGCGATAACAGGCTCGCATAATCGATCATGATGTTCAGCGCGGTGCCGGCGGCATGAAGACGGTCGGAGGATCGGCTTCAGCTCCGCTTCGAGGGCGGCTCGGCGCCTGCTCACATCGTCGAGGTGGGTGAGCGTTGCAGCGAGTTGATCCTTGAAGACATCGGGCTCGAATGGCCTGTCGCAGACCGGGCAAGCCGTTCCATCGTAGAGGTCCAGTGGCGACTGCAGAAGCGCTTCGCGCGACAGGCTGGTGAGGCTGTCTCCTTGCCGAGTTCGGCCGCATTGGTATGGGCGGTCGAGCAGGCCTGTTTGAACGCGTCGGCCTTGAGCGCCTGGAGTGCTTCCCTCAGCCAGCCAAGGTCGGCATTGGCTTGTGTCTTCGGCACGCGCCCTGGCCCCCTGTGGTGGTCGCGGTCAGCCCATCTTTCAGCGACGTGTTGGCGTCGAGCTCCGGCAGAGGGGCCCAGCCCAAGAATTGCACGATGCGGATTGACCGCATCGAGGACCGACTTCCTGGTGAGCTGGGCAGTGTCGAGCGCTGCAAGAAGATTCGTGATTGCGTCCTTCTCGTTCGAGGCCAGCAAGCTCCTTGGTTGAGGGGTTGGCGATCTTCTGCAGGACGGCGCGGAGCTTCTCAACGTCGTCGAGACGACTGTACCTCCTTCGCTGCCCTGGCTCGGAGAGGACATAGCGGATCAGTTCGCGGCGTGAGAGCACGAATTCAGGGTAGATTGATCCTCTCGAACGTCGCGACGACATCCTTGTCAGCAGGCGTGATTTCCGGCGCGCTCGCCGATTTCAGGGATCGCCGTATCCGGACCTTCATGTTGCCCAGCCCGGGGATAGTGACGTGGACTGTCATGGATGCAGCCTCTGGCTTGTTGCGACGGTCGACGTGCGGGCCCTGCGCTTTGACAGAAAGGCCCCCGGTCCCGGCGCCGGCGAGGCGAGAAATGTTGCCGGTCAGAGCGAACTCGATCGCGTCGACAACGCCGCTCTTGCCGGTCCCATTCGGTCCGCATGCAGCGAAGTTCTGGCCCTTGAACTCGAGGGTCAGGTCACGAATGACGCGAAATTCCTTAATATATATTGTCTCGATCCGGATCATGTCGCATCCGGAAACAGGGCGGCTCGTATGGCGGGTTCGTGGAGCACGCCCTCTTCAAGTACAGCCTTGCGGAGACCCGACGCCACCGAGGCCTTCCTCCTTCTCCAGAACATCGAAGAACGAATGGCGGCGGCGACGGACTGGGCGGCTCAGCCGCCTCGATTTTATCTTCCGTGGTGTCCAAGCTGTTTACCCCCCTGCGCACCAAGCGCGATGATTATGGTCGCCAATCGGCTGCGATTCCCAGTACGGCTCGAATCAGATTTGCGCTTCATGGCGAATGAGCCCGGCATGCACGGGTTCCGTTGATCTCCGCCAAAGGGTATTCGCCGCTCCATGGCGGCCTATCGCGTCGGCCGGCTGCGGTGCGCTTCGGCGTCAGCGCAATCCGCCGGGGCGAAGTGCCAATTAATTCTGGAAGCTTTGGGGGCGACGCCGGACATCATGCCGAACTGCGGCACCAGTTGAAGAACGATGGCGTAAACGCTCAGTGTATCTACCTCGTGAATACGAATAGGACCAACATTGAGTCGATCTCCACGTCGCTCTCGATTTGACGAATTCGCTTCGCGATGTTCTAATTAAACCCGCGATGGCACCAGATGGCGCGGGCATTAGTGAAGTTCTGGGAACGCGTTCTCATTATTTCCGGCGTGTGATCAGCCCGACGACGTGTCGCCTTTAATGAAGGTATCTCGCGGGCACGGCGTCTCGGAAATCCGACCACTGTCTTTGACCTGAACGCGTCACCTCGCAGCCGATCTCTCATGGTGCGTCCATACCGCAGCCGGCACGGCGCGCGTCTGGCCGCCGTCATCGAAATCTCAGCTCGTCGGACGGCAGCTCGGCGGACGAAGACACTTGCTGCCTTATGCGCGCAGCGGGCGAGGTCCGGCTCCGGATGGAGATTCCGCGCGCGGCCTTCAATATCCCGCCGACGGCGCTGCATGGCAGGGAAAATGCTCGTGCGCCATTGCAGTACAGGCTCGCTGTAGCGCTCATTGACTATCAGTTCAGGATTGCCACTTAGCGCGAACCAGACGCAGGGACAATGCCCGGCCCGGGAAGCAGCTCGTTCGTACGGTTCGGACGAATTTGGCGCGCGGCTGGAACAAGGTTGAAAACGCGCCAAAGATGCCAACAAGATCGCTCATCATCTGGAGACCAGCGGCTATCATGTCCTGCACGAGGGCGGCCTTGAGCTTGACAGACCTTCTGATCGGGCAATCACACCGTTGTACTTCGTGAGCTGTAGAGCCATTCGATGTCGAGAAGAAATCGTGTAAGAGTAAGACGCGTATTGCGACGTGCCTACGTGGCGGCTGTGTTGCGTGCCGTTTCAGGAACTCAGCAGGCGCAACGGGGAACGTATCGGCAAGGCGACCTATGATTTTGATGCCGACGTTACGTACCTTTTCAAGGTTGCTCAAATAGCTCCTGCTGATCTCGGCCTTAAAGCTAGGTTCGATTTGGGACCATCTCCTCGCGTTGCGCAGACGGCCCAAACTAGTGACGAATGTCTCCCGCAAATGCACGCGGGCCAGGAAGCGATTTGTTCGAGATACTGCACCCTCGATATATTTCACAAAACGTCATCCCATGCGTACTGAGAACCAAAACTGCTCAATCTGCTGCGCAAGATTATCCGGCGGAAATCACCTCGGAAACCAGCATTGAAGGGCTACGATAGCCAGAGCCAATGGATTGAGAGCAAGACCTGTATTGGGATTGATCTAGCTTAGCGCCCTGTTTTAGGGCCCTTTCGGGAGCTCAGCAGCCCAACGTCGAGCTTATCGGCAAGGCGACCTATGATTTTGATGCTGACGCAGTACGCGCCCTTTTGAGCTTGCTCAGATAACTCCGGCTGATCCAAGCCTCATAGGCAAGTTCGTCTTGGGACGATCCCCTCACATTGCGCATACCACGCAAATTGCCGGCGAATGTCTCCCACAAATCCATGCGGGAAAGGACGAACGCTTGCTCGATATATCACACCCCGATATACTTCACAAAGTGCCGCTCATGCACGCTGTCATGGAAACCGCATCGGTCTCCCGTCCGTTCGCAGGACTATGCAGACCACCACCCGATCCTGTCGTCATTGATGCTGCTCCGGTTAATTCGATGCCCATGGTCTATGACGAACCCCTGACGTATTGCCGAGTTCTCGATCCGGAAAACCACCGGCGTCGGCCGGGGAAGAGCTTGCTCGGACCGTGCTGCATATCGGTCCAGATCCCGGGCCCGTGCGCGCCGCGAACGGCCGCTATCTGTTTGGTGGGCGCCACATGGAAGGACAACCGACCTTGCTGCGGCTTTCGTGGCGGTCGAATTGGTCTCGTGGCGTTCGAAGCCGAGAACGAAGTTCTTACCGCCGGCTGGACCGACCAGCCAGATCGTCGGCCGGCGAGCACGGAACGGGGGCGTCCGCCAGACCACAAGCGTCAATGCCAGCTGGTTGGCAACAGGCGCTTACACCGGCCCAAACGGAGCCATCGTGATCGAGGCAAACGGCGGGCCGGCACCGCCAGGATGTCCGATAGCAGCCTCCGATCGACGATCTGCAGGAAAGGTTTCCGCAAGCCGCGACAATCCGGCTGGTGCCAAGATGCCGTGAATACCGCTACCATCGCGCGGATTTATCAAGGTTTTTCGGTTTCGTAGGAGTTCCAGGCGTGCCACCCGATTCCATGATTGCAGATCTGGCGCCGAGTGCGCCCGAGCTCACGTCGTACGACGAGCAGCACGCCGTCACTTATATGCGCCTTCTCGATGCCGAAGCTGACAATGCTGATTGGCGCGAAGTCGCGCGCATTGTTCTTGGCTTCGATCCGACCGTTGATCCGAATCGCGCACGCCGTGCGTTCGAAAGTCATCTGGCTCGCGCCAAGTGGGCTGCGCGTCACGGCTATCGTGATCTCTTGCGCCGGGGGTGGCCCAAAAGCGAAGAGTGAAGGGTGAAGCCGACGCGACCTTCTTTCCCATCGCACAAGCAGATCATTCCATCGCGAAAGCGCATCAGTAGCGGAGACCTGCACGCGCACGACTAGAAACCGTCACAATTGTCGGTCTGCAATGCGTGCGCATCGAAACATGCGGGGAAATGAGCGTGATGCCGGGTGCCGATTGGAGATCAGAAGGCGCATACCGTGAAGTCAGACAAGCAGAAACTGCCGACATAGCCTGGGAGTGGCTTCGCCGCGACCACGACTATCAGAAGGCCTTCACGGCTCTGGCCGGAAGCGAACTATCCAGCGCGGCGAGCGATGACTTTCGACGAAAGTGGGGGCTGACGTTTTGCAGCCGATCCGAAAAAGGCGTTCGACAAGCAAGCCGTTTTCTGGGCGCCTGAGACGCTGTCGACCGTGCTAGCCGTTCGCACGGCCATCTGTTCGGCGAACTCCGGATCATATGAGCTTGATTTCGCCACACTGGCAGGCGGGAATCTTCGGCATGCACCAGATGGATGGCATGGCATCGTCCTGCTCGGAGGTGTGCAGCATCGCCTTTGGTTTAAGGAGCTTCCGTCGAGCGTCTCATTGGCTACAGTCGACCTACCGCTCGACCGCGAGTTCGACATCCGCTTGCAGGCAGCAGATCGATTTTTGCTGGCGCTCGAGCAGCGCCCTCTCGGGCCGCCCCCTCTTGCTCTATCGCCTCAAGCCCGTCTTCGCCTCGTCCTCGCTCTGCGTGCGCTGGATGGATGGCTGGAAGGGAATAGCTATCGCAAAATCGCGGAAGGCCTGTTTGGCAAAGCTCGCATCCCGGATCGAGGCTGGAAAACACACGATCTGCGCAGCCGGACCATTCGTCTGGTTCAGAAGGGGCTGCTTCTCATGCGGGGCGGTTATCGCCACTTGCTTCGTCACAAGGCAAAAGACAACGACGACACCTCCTGAGTTCTTGACGGGCGGGCTGCCCGACATTGGGTTGTGCTTAGGCGCAATTCACGGCCCGAGCCTGCTGTGCTGCTCCGGCCGGCCTGAACGAGGCGGCAATACATTGCGCCTTCACCCGACGATCAAGGCTACGGCGCTGTCTAGCGGACCTGTCGATGCACATATCGCGGCCTCCCTCTGACAGCAATCGCCGAACGACGCATCGGTCGGCCGATATCACGGTCGCGCTCTTTGGGCGGCTTTAGCTGGCGGCCGATCGCCGTGGTTTCGATGCGGCATTCGCGGTTTGCAGTTTGTATCACGCCGAGATCGAGCCGCACGAGACGGAGCGCGCCGGAAAGCGTGCTCCCTCGTCCTCCGGATAGCGCGCAATTGCTCAGATGCTGATCCTGACGGGCTCATCTACCGGTCTTTGTCTTTCGCGACTGGCTTCAAGCCAACGCGATCCCTGTCAAACGATGGCTCGGCAGATGCTGGTGTCGCCCCCGCCCGCGGTCGCTTTCGATATCGCCATCAAGGTCTTCGCGACCATTCCCACGAAACCGGGCCGCTCCTGCTTTCGAGCCCCGTTCTCAGCAAGGCCCGTTATGATGGGCAGACCTGAACTAGCAAAGGCTACGGAGACCAAGAAAATGGATTGGGAGTACGACATGTGTTGGGCTGGGTCCATCTAGCGACCTCTCTTTGTGGGCCGCTTCAAGAATTCAGCCGGCTCGACGTCGAGCTTGTCAGCAAGGCGGCCTATGATCTTTATGCTGACGTAGTACTCGCCTTTTTCAAGCTGGCTCAAATAGCTCCGACTTATCTTTGCTTCCAAGGCAAGCTCGTCTTGCGACCATCTCCTGGCATTGCGCAGACGGCGCAAATTGGTGGCGAATGTCTCCCGCAAGTCCATGCGGGAGAGGATGCCGGTTGCTCGGTATACTGCACCTCGATATACCAGACAAAGTGACGTCGCATGCGCGTTGTGAACGGAAACTACGTCGATCGCGCATTCGAGAGAGCATGCTGAGCACGCCCCGCGACCCTGTCATTGCTCGTTTTGGTCCGGGTAATATCCAATGCTCTCGCCTCCTGACGAGAAACATCCGATAATGTTGGCTGATGCTTGATGCCGGCGTGCGGGCGCCGACTGCGCGAAAGTTGCTCGGATGTATCCATCCAGATCGCGGGCAAGCGTGATCGCGAAGCGCTGTCAGCGAGTCGACTGCAAAAACCGGATGGTCCGGCCAAAGCTGCCGCGGCGTGCATCGCGGTCGCTGCCAAATCCGTTGGTTGAAGCTCGTACGTGAGAACACGGTGCTCAACTGGCCGGCGCTTACCTCAATAAGTAAAAAGCGGACCGGATAGGAAGCTTCGCGGCCAAGACCATTCGATGCCGGTCAATCGATGTTCTGGCAGGAAATGTCGTGGAGGCCGCAAGGTTCCCTTCGAAGGTGCCCTGAATGAGGTTAGCAGCGTTGCCGCGAAGAAGATGCATTTTAGTCGGACGCGAGCAGTGCCACCAGCTTGTGCTATTTCGGATTCACCTTGGAAGCTGTCGCTGTCGTTTGAGCTACCGTGGTCTACACTGGATCACTGGATCCGATGACCAGGTTCCGACATGGTCCAAACGATATCAGGCCGCCTCCGGGATTGCTGCCTTCTTACAGAGCCGTGCTACCCATCGGCAAAAGGCGCGAGCGATTTCGGGATTAGCGCTGCGGTCGACCGCATAGGCCCGATACTGCATGCCGCTGGGAGTTCGCGATCCTGGTATCACGTTCAGGATACCCCCGCGCACGAGATCGCTGACGATGATTTCAGGCGCCACCAACAGGCATTTTCCCGTTATGACGGCCGGCAGCGCAAGATAATTGTGATCATATCGCGCTCCCGACTTTATATCCTTCGAGGCCAAGTTCATCGCCCTCAGCCATGTGGGCAATACGTCGGGTCGGGACGTGATGTTGAGAACCGGCATCGAGCGAACAATCGAGAGTGTTTTTCCCGCGACATGATTTGGAGATCCGACACATACGAGTGTCTCATTGTAAATCTCCCAATCATCGGCTGGTTCAATGACGGAAAGATCACGAGTAATCAAGATGTCGAAATCGTCGGAGGACGTCGGCGGCGACAATGAACTGATCACGTCGACGATTACGCCGCCCATCTCGGCAGAGAACGCCTGGAGATTTGGAATAAGAAAGGAGTACGCGAAAGTGGAAAGCGACGTGCGGACCACGATCCGATTGGCGTCCGGTCGATTGCGGCGCCGCATCCTCTTTGCGGTAAAACACACCGTATCAAGCGGTTCGGCTACGGTGTTGACAAACAGCCGTCCGAATTCCGTCAGTTCGCTGCGCCGGCCTTTCCTTTCCACGAGGTCCGTACCAAAGTAATCCTGCAATACCGAGAGATAGCGGCTGACCGAGCTCTGTGTCGCTCCCAAGACGCGAGCTGCGCGTGTTACGCTGCCTTCTCGCGCGATGGTCACGAACACCCTGATTGCATTGAGGGGCACGTCATCGTGCTCGGCAGGCATGTTCTGCTCCGGTAGAGCCTTGAATGTCCGCTAGTAACGCGTCAGGCTTTGCCAAAAGGGAATGCTTCATCACATTAATCGATGTACGTTGTCGGATTACTGCTGATCAACGGCATTTTGAGCGCAAGATCGGCGGTCTTTAGTACGATACGTACGGTCCAGTTTGCGATTTCATGATCGTGGACGGCTTTCCGAGGAGGCGCCGCGAAGGGGACGCAATTACATGACGACGGTCGAGCAGCCCACGTTCCTCTCGATAACTTGGACTGTCCGCAAGATCAGGACAGCGCCGAGCCTCGATCAAGCGGCTGAATTCGTGTAAGATTTCGCTGGCTCAGGTGGAACACGCGCAGCGTTCAAAGGAAGCGAGCTTCAGCAGCCTTGACTTCATGGATATTCAAGGCCGAAGGCCTGCTGACCTGCCTCATCCTGGACCTGGTGCGGTTTGAGCCGCACCTGCGCACCATGGTGCAATTGCGTACGCTCTCGAGCGACCGCCGGAGAACCTCAGGGAGCTGCCTACGCACCATCGCCAGCGCGGGCGCGCCCGCGGCCGAGAACTGGCTGGCAGTTTCCTCGCGATGCGAGGTAGCGAGGAACATCGCAGCATGCTGTCCAGCGCGGAGGCCACCCGCCGCTGGTCCCGGCAATCCCGGCGAGATCAGCACCGCCTCCACCTTCCAGCTCCCCGAGCTGGTGAGCGAAGTCTCCACCATCTACCTGATAGTCGACGAGAAGAAACTCACGGTTTACGCCGGCTTCCTGCGCGTCCTGGTGGGTTGCGTCATTAACGCCTTAACGCGCGTCAAAGCAGCTACCGAGCCCCAAGTACAAGGTACTCCTGCTGCTCGAAGAGGCGGCTGCCTTGGGAAGCCTTGAGCCGCTCGAGCGCGGAGTAGGGTACCTGCGCGCCTATTGTATCGCCGCTATCCGGTGCTCGCCTCAAAGATCAACTATCGCGCGTGGCGGCATTGGCGCTGGTGGAAAAGGTACGATGGTTGGCCGGCATTGACCAATGATGCCGTTCCCGCGACAGCCCGGCGCGACTGTGATCTGCAACTAGGGCTTTGAAACAGAGACCTCCAGCGGGCCGACCTTAAAGCCAGCCTTTCCTTCGGTGGAAACGATGATCGGGGGGAACCCCTCGCATTTTAGTTCGTATTCAGCCACTAGATCCGGGCCTTCCGATGATTTGGATTCCTTCCCCTCGGACTTCTTCGGCTTCACGCAAATCTGTGGCTCGACTTCACAGCTTCGATGGCGCTTTGCCCCCTCGGGATCGGCGTTCTTTGCGGGCTCGCGCGGTGGAGGTGGTGTAGGTGGGGGCGGAGCATCTGGCGACGGCGCTACGGCAGCCTGCTGGAGCAGCCGGGAGGCAAGCTCAAAAGCCGCAGCGGACGACTCTGACTGCAAGGCCAGGTAAAGGGCGACGAATTCGTCCCTGTCGGGAAGGACCAAGAACATCTTCCCGCCGAGAAGGTCTGCCTGTTCCTTTGTCAGAGATTGAGGGGTCTCGGCTTTCCTTATGGCGTCGTGCACGCACTTTTGCAGATTACCTGCCATCAGGTAGCACTCGCAGACATGAACGTTGATGATGCCCTTGCCCGCGAGCTTGTGTATCTGGTCGACGGGAGCAAGCAGTCGAAAGGACTTGATCGATACCTCCGATATATCCAGAGAGCATGACGTGCCCTGGGTTAGGATCGCGTACTTCGTTGGGCCGGCTGCGAGAGCGTGGCTGGGTAGCAAAGTGACTAGGAAGCTCAGAACAGCGTACATCAAAGCCTTGTGCCTCATGATCTCCTCCCGTCAATGAACTCACGTTTGAACTTGCTTGTGGCCCCACTCCCAGAGGGCCTAATATCTTCAGAGATTATAAGTCAACGTCTTGAACGCTCGCAATCTCGGGTCCACGATAAGTTGCTGCGCTCCAAGATACCATCGACTTGCTATTTGGCCCCGTGTCATCGCGGGCGCAAACGACCTCCTATGTGAAGGTGCGTGAGATCCTGGCGCCAGCATCGGAAGCGGTTTGACCGTCTGGCGAACGAGCTGGTTGAACCGAGCAGCTCGAAGAACAACGGTCAAGCTCCGTGATGAGCCAGTGGATTTGTGGCTCGCTGACGGGCGTGAAGGGTGTGCCCACGAGGCCGAGGCGCGATCCGCCGCTCCTGCCTCCAAGCGGTTCAGAGTCGCGGATGCACGCGGCGTAGTAGGCACGCCGGGTCTTCAGACGTGCGATGTATTTCTGCGTTTCCGCGGCGAGTCCGAAGCTTCCTGCGTTCTGCTGTAGGCGAGCGCTATTGAAATCTGCCCGCTCCCGTCCAGCCCTTTGCAGCGCGACGACGCACATGACGCTTGTCTTTCATCAGCTCGCGGCCGACACACGCTGAGCGTGGTAAAAGAAACGTTCGTGCTAACATCGTGCTAAGGGTTCGGGGGCTCCGTCAATCGCCTAACATAATGATTTGTCGGGAGAATTCATCTTAGCCGTTGGATGGTAAGAATTTTTAAGTCTGAAGATCCCCTCCATGGCTGGATGTCCTCGTGGACGTTCTGGACAGCACGGTCGGCAATGATTTGCCACGAAGTCCTCTGCATGGCCGAGGCGTGATCGCGGATACCGTAATTGTCCCAGATCACTCTGCGCATACATCGCGCTTGTCCCGACGAGCTTGGCACTGGGATGGGGTAAGCGTTTTTCGGCAAGGTCAAAGAACCGCGCCGATCCGGTCCAAGCGCGCGGACGGCTCTCGATTTCGCAAGATTGCGAGCGGACCGATCGGGTCGGCCCCAGCTTCCCTGTAGGCTTCGGACCGGTGCGGAACTTCTGCTTCCCAACACCCGCATCCCTCGGAGACCCATAGTCCATCGCATATTCGAAAGTTTGCATCGACTTATTCGATCAACGTCATTTCGCCGTAGCAGTTCGGGTTTCTAAGGTCGCGCACATTCAGATTTGCCTAGACCAGACTCATGCCGATCTCGAAGTCACGGCAGTAACATCCTTGATCCAAACTGAAGTTGAATTCCGAGGCAGTGATGATCCGTTACGATCTGACGCGACGACAAGCACTCACCGGCGCTCTTTCCGCCAGCATGTTGGCCAGCACGGGCCTTGGGGCTGTCGAGAACGATTTCAGGAAGCTGCCGCGTCGTCGGCTAACGGTCGGCATGTCCGGATTTCCTCGCGCATTCGACCCAGTCATCGCCACCGACACTGCCATTCGCCGGATCATGCCACAGCTTTTCGATACGCTTATCACCGTCGATCACGGCAGGGACATGACGTTGCGGCCCTGTTTGGCCGAGAGGTGGGAACGGATCGATGCGCAGTCGCTGCGATTGCTTTGCGCAGGGACGTAACCTTCCATGACGGAGCTCCGCTGACCGCCGAAGACGTGGCCTTCAGCTTGGGTCCCGACCATCTGCTGGGACCTGGGCGCAGCGGAATGTCAGAGGCCTTGCAGTCGCTCGACCGCCTCGAGAAGATCGAGATCGTTGATCCCTACACCGTCGTCGTGCATGCGAAGGGCGGCGATGCGCTCCTCGAGCAGCGGCTCGCGGCCTGGGGATCGGAGATCGTCAGCAAGCGCGCCTTCACGGCCGCGGGCTCGTGGGAGCGCTGGATGACCACTCCTGTCGGAAGCGGGCCGTACAAGCTGGTGGATCACAAGCTCGACATCCATGTCACTTTGGCCGCGCACAATGCCTATTGGGGTGGACGACCGGCATTCGAAGGCATCGAGTATCGGATCCTTTCCGAACTCTCCGCGCGCGTGAACGGCCTACTCGCCGGCGAGCTCGATATCATCACCGACATTCCGCCGGATCAGTTCGAGGGCATAAAGAAGCGCGCCGATCTGGAAGTCGTTGGTGGCGCCGTGCAGAATATCCGCTCGCTCGTCCTCGATCAGACCGATCCGGTCCTGAAGGATGTACGCGTTCGCCGCGCCATCAGCCTCGCGCTCGATCGCAGGCTGATCGTGGAGAGTCTATGGGAGAATCGGCTTCCGATCCCGAACGGCTACCAGCTGCCGAGCTATGGCGAAAGCTATATCCAAGACTTCCCGGCGCTTGCCTATGACCCCGACAAAGCCAAGGAGCTGCTCGCGGCGGCGCGCTACAATGGAGAGCAGATCACGTATCGTCTGCTCAACAACTACTATCCAAATCAAGTCTCCACCGCGCAGATCATGATCGAGATGTGGCGTGCTGTCGGCCTGAACGTCAAAATCCAGATGATGGAAAATTTCGCGCAAGTTCAGGGTCAGCCGGTGCGGGCCATATTCGATACCTCCAACACAGCGCTCTTTCTCGATCATCTCGGTCATCCCTGGCGTGAATACGGTCCCAGCGGCTCGCTGCCAAAGTCGATCGGGGTCTGGCACAACGAGGAATATTTCTCCCTGGGCGCGAAGCTTCAGGATACCGTCCAGCCCGATCAGCGGCGATCGATCATCCGTCGCATGCTCGAGATCATCAACGAGGTCGATCCACCTTGCGTTATCCTGCACGTGTCGGGACAGTTCTACGGCAAGCGCCGCGACGTGCCGTGGTTGCCAGGGCTGACGCTCGATCTCGATTTCGGGCCGCGCAACAAAGCCCTGATCCGGACCTGATCGTCATGATCGGCCGCTCAAATCTGCGATCCTGCGATGGCAACCCCAGCTTGGCGGCCTGCCTTAACCGAGTAGCGTCGTGATCATTTCGCAAGGCACCACGATCGCTGCCGGCAATCCTGCGACCCTGTTTGCGCGGGCGATCCGACGCGACGACTGCGCTCTTCCCGGGGCGGGGAAGCCGCGGCGCATATGTAGCGGCGCAGTTCCGACCGTTGCCGTCGATCTGAAAGGGCAGCGGCAGGTGTCAGATCCCTTCATGACGGGCAGCGAGGCCAAGGCGCTGGCCGCTGGAACTGCGGTGCCGTCGCGTGAGATCAGCGCGAGTGCGAGACAATCCGAATCGCATGCAGCTATCGGCGCGATGCAGCCTGGCGAGGGCTCTCGCCATCGGGCTGAGCGACGCCGACAAAGTCCGGCGCATGGACGCACGCTTCGTGGAGTCGGTCTGCGGGTAGGGGCCCTTGCGACCGGTACACGAGCTGCCGCGGAGTTTCTCGGCGCGGTCAGCGATGCGATCGCGTTGTTCCATCCCCGGGGCCGGGAGGATGCCGCTCGCAGTGAACCGAAGGGGCCGCGATGATACGCCAAGCACAGAGACCTCAAATAGAGCCGGTTCTCGAGATCACCGATCTTCGTGTGGCGTTCGACGATGTGCCAATGCTGCGGGGAATCGATCTCACGCTCGCCCGCGGCGAGTCGCTCGGCATGGTTGGCGAAAGCGGTTGCGGCAAGTCCGTGACGTGGCTTGCGGCGCTGGGACTTTTGACGCGGCGCGCCCGGATAACGGGCAGCGTATGTTTGGCCGGCGAGGAGCTCCTCCATGCTTCGGCCTCCCGCCTCGACAAGGTGCGCGGCGGTCGAATCGCGATGATCTTTCAGGATCCGGCGAGCGCGCTCAACCCGGTACACACGGTAGGCGATCAGATCGTCGAAGCCCTGCGGCTCCATCGCGGCATGGACCGGCACAGCGCGTTGGCCGAAGCGCGGCGTCTGCTGGACCAGGTTGGCGTTCCAGACGCGGCGCGCCGGCTCAAAGCCTATCCGCACGAGTTCTCCGGTGGGCAGAGCCAGCGGGTCATGATCGCCATGGCACTTGCGGGGGAGCCTGACGTCTTGATCGCTGATGAGCCTACCACCGCGTTGGATGTCACCATTCAAGCGCAGATCCTTGACCTTCTGCAGCAGATCCAGCGGGAAACAGGCATGGCGCTAGTCCTGATCTCGCACGATCTTGGCGTCGTCGGCGAGATGTGCGAACGCATCCTGGTCCTTTACGCGGGGCACATCGTCGAGGAGCTGCCCGCCCACCGTCTCTTTGATCAGCCTGTTCATCCCTATACGCGAGGTCTTCTCGCGGCGCTTCCCGACCTGGAGGCACCACGGAGCCGTTTGCCGGCCATTCGTGGTGTCGTTCCAAACGCGGCCGAGTTGCCGCCAGGCTGCCCGTTCGCTCCCCGCTGTGATCTGCGGATCGAACGCTGCGGTGAATGGGTGACCGAGCTCGCTCCGCTCCGTGGCGAGGTCCGACATAGGGCTGCCTGTTTGCGTGCCGTCGGGGAACCCTCTGCGGGCGAGATCGTGGCCGCATGAGGAGGACCACTCCACCGCTTCTCCAAGCCGACAGGCTCGTCCGCCACTATCAATTGCGAGAGGGCCTGTTCCAACGGCCAGCGAAGGTATACGCCATCAATGAGCTCTCTCTGGCCTTGGCTCGCGGCGAAACGCTCGGACTAGTTGGCGAATCTGGCTGCGGTAAGTCCACGGCGGGCCGGCTCCTGATCGGCTTGGAACGGCCTGACTCTGGCGTGGTCAGCTTCGACGGCGAAGCTTTACCTCCCATTGGCCATGCTCCATGGCGGCGTCTCAGGATGCGAATCCAAATGGTCTTTCAGGATCCGCTAGGCGCGCTCGATCCTCGGTCGACGATAGGGGCGCAGATCGCCGAACCGCTCGACATTCATCGCCTCGGCAGCGAGTCCGAGCGTGAGGATCGGGTCGATGCGCTTCTCGCCGATGTCGGGCTCGGGAGCGACCACATCAAGCGCTTTCCGCATGAGCTTTCAGGCGGCCAGCGCCAAAGAGCCGTGTTGGCCCGTGCGCTCGCGACCGATCCAGATCTCCTCGTTTGCGATGAACCCATATCGGCTCTCGATGTCTCCATTCAGGCGCAAGTCATCAACCTCTTACATGACCTTCAGGAGCGTCGCCGCATGGCGATGATCTTTATCAGCCATGATCTGCGCGTGGTCCGGCAGATCTGCGACCGTATTGCCGTCATGTATCTCGGTGCCATCGTCGAAGAAGGCTTGTCCGACGCGGTTCTGCTGGATCCTTTGCACCCCTATTCGCGAGCACTCGTTTCCGCGGTGCCGACGCCCGGACGCCATCGCGAACGCACGATCCTTCAGGGAGATCCGCCCAATCCGGCTGCGCGGCCGAGCGGCTGCGCATTCCATCCCCGCTGTCCTGCCACCCGCCCGGTCTGCGTGCGGTTCGCGCCAGAGCTCAGATCCGTCCCTGACGGGCGCCGCGTCGCCTGCCATCTCGTCGGCGATGGTGCCGAGCGCGGAGGCGAGGGGTGATGGCTCGCTTCATCGCGGTCCGCTTGGTGCGCGCGGTGCTCACCATCACGATGGTGGTCACATTCGCGTTCGTGGTGCTGCGAGCCTCTGGCGATCCCGCCCGGGCGCTTTTATCGCCCGAGACCCCCGCCGCGGCGGTCGAGGCTTTCCGAAAATCATGGGGCCTCGATGCGTCGCTCTGGGTCCAATACGTCAGATATCTGGGTGCCGTCGCCCACGGAGATCTCGGCCAATCAATGCGTGACGGGCGGGCCGCCATCACGGTCGTTGCCGAGCGCATTCCTGTCACGCTGATGCTGACGATGCCTGCTCTCGTCCTGAATCTTTGCCTCGGCATCCCCGCCGGCATCTACGCAGCCCTGAAACGCGATAGTCTGGCGGACCGAATGGTGATGACGGTGGCGGTTCTTGGGTTCACCGTGCCGTCTTTCGTGCTCGGCCTCGTTCTCGTCCTGGTCTTCGCCGTCGAGCTCCCCTGGTTTCCTTCGGGTGGTGCCGGCAGTTGGCCCCACATGGTGCTGCCCGTCCTTACGCTCGGTCTTTCTGGCGCGGCCGTTCTGGCTCGCTTCACCCGCAGCGCCATGCTTGAGGTGCTTGGGCAGCCCTATATCCGGACCGGCAGCGCGAAGGGGGTGCCATGGCGAAGCGTCGTGACGGGGCACGCCTTGCCGAACGCCGCCATAGCCCTGTTGACCATCATAGGTTTCATGGTTGGTAACCTTGTCGCAGGAACCGTGCTCGTCGAAAGCGTCTTTTCATGGCCAGGCATTGGCAGCCTGCTCATCGTGTCGGTCGCAAGCCGGGATCTGGCCGTCGTCCAGTGCATCATGCTCGTGGTGGCGGCCGCCATGATCACCACCAACGTCACTGTCGATTTGCTCTATGGCGTCCTCGATCCGCGCCTGCGCGATTCACCTTCGGCCGGAGGCGCATAATTGTCCCACGTTTCCGCAGAACGGGTCCTGCCGTCTTCGAGGAGGGGCAAGCGGTGGCGCAATCGCGCGATCGGAGCGGCAGTCGTCTGGCTCGCCCTCATGCTTGCCGTCGTACTCTTGGCTGATCGAATCGCTCCTTATGATTATGCAACCCTCGACCTTCGTCATCGTCTCGCTCCACCGCTCGGATTCGGCGGGAGCTTCGCGCATCCCTTCGGTTCGGATGAGCTCGGCCGCGACGTGCTGGCGCGTCTCGTCATGTCGATCCGCGTGAGCCTTCTCATCGCCTTCGAAGCTACGCTGATCGGGGCCGCCCTCGGGACCACGCTTGGCGTGCTCGCCGCTCATTTCCGCGGCTATGTCGAACAGGTCATCCTCGCATGCGTCGATTTCCAGGCAAGCATGCCATTTCTCATTCTGGCGCTCGCCGTTCTCGCGTTCTTCGGAAATTCTCTGTTCCTCTTCGTGGCGCTCGTCGGCCTCCACGGCTGGGAACGCTACGCCCGCATCACGCGCGCGCTCGCCATGAGCTCGAATGCGCAAGTCTATGTGATCGCGGTACGCCAACTTGGCGCCGGACCATGGCGCGTCTATTTGCGACACATCCTGCCGAACATCGCGTCGACCCTGATAGTGACCATGACGCTCGCCTTTCCGGACATCATCCTGCTCGAAAGCGGTCTCAGCTTTCTAGGCCTTGGCGTGCAGCCGCCGCTTACGTCCCTCGGCAATATGGTCGGCTACGGTCGTGACTATCTGGCGCGGGCGCCTTGGATACTCGTCCTTCCCTCGCTCGTCATTTCGCTCACGACATTATCGATGTCGCTCCTCGGCGATTGGCTGCGCGACCGGATCGACAAAACATTGTCTTGAGGTCTGCGCGACCGTGCCAATCAGCCCGTGGCAAAGCGAGCGATCGTCCGCGTCAGTGCGAAAAGATCGTCGTCGCCTGTGATCCGATTCAGAACTGCCTCACCCACGCTTTGCGGTGGGCGCAAGCGGCTGGCCAGAGAAAGGGCTGGCGCTCTTGCCTGGGTACACGAACGAAGTCGATCGCGCGGCTGATGCTAGCGGTCGCCTGAGCGATGATTGGCTCTCTGCCGCTCACTGGGACGTTTCACTGCGGATGAGCCCAGCAGGGAACTCAGCGCCAGTCCTCCAGCCAATCGAGGCATGGCGCAAACGCGATCTAGTTCGAGCAGACCGATCCTTTCGCCGTGACGGCGAGCGCGCCGCGAAGCTAGACTTGCTTTGACCGCAAATGCATCGTGGTGCAGCTGCCCGCCAGAAATCTCTGAACGGTGTTGCGTCACAAGAACGATTTGAGAATGCGCTGCCACTCATTGCTAAGCGCGATCGATAACACGGGCAAACGACGATTTGATGGATCATCTCGCTGCGGCGGCTCGTGATTGGTCCAACGGTGAGAGTTCGATCGCGGTTTGGATCCAGTCCATCATCAAATCGGAAGCGCCCCATCGCATTATTTGATGTCTGTCACTGGATGTTTGCGCCCCGACGTTACTGCCTCGCCCGCACAGGTTCTGACCCGAAGGATAGAGGCAATGACATTCCTAAAGATGAGTTCGGAGTTATTTCGAATGATCAAGTGGGTTCTACTGATATCAGCGACAGGCTTGATCGCATCGGGTGCGGCAAAAGCTGCGGACCTTCCCGTCAAAGCCAAGCCGATCGAATATGTGAGGGCTTGCGCGCTGTATGGCGCCGGCTTCTATTATGTCCCTGGCACGGACAATTGCATCAAGTTGGGTGGTTATCTACGCGTCGACTTGATCGCAAACAGTAACAGCGATTTTGATCCTGCTGCCAATGGCGTGGCAGGGGCGCGGAACCGCTTGAGCAACTCCTACACCTGGCGCTCTCGTGAAAGCTTGAGTGTCGACACGCGCACTAAAACCGAGTATGGCGTGGTCCGCACTTTCTTCCAAGGCGTCTTCAGCTGGACTTCGGGCGGCTATGCTGGCGCAGGTGCAGGCGATGCCGGCGGTGCAACGACCTATACGGCAGCTGTGCCCGGAGGACAGGGCACTGGCGCGATCGCACAAGGATCGCTCGGTGTCTATTCGGCGTTCATCCAGTTCGCTGGCTTTACCGTGGGTAAAGCCGTCTCTCAATTTTCCGCACCTTGGACCAATTATCCGGCGAACGAGTTTGATGATCTACCCGGCGGCGGCGGCTGGGTGACCGGCGTGAACCAGGTAACCTATACCGCTGATTTCGGCCAAGGAATTACGGCTTCCTTTTCCGCCCAGGATCAAGTTGCCTATGGCACCACCAACATCTGGAACATAAGCGGTGCGACGGCCGCCGGTCTTGCCACAGGAGCGTACGGCGTCAATGACATCGGCGGTTCGCGCTCGCCGGATCTCATCGTGATGACTCGCGTCGATCAGAGCTGGAGTCTCTTCCAGGCCTCACTTGCTGCACATGACAACCATGCGGCTCTTTATGGCATCGACGAGACGACCGGCCATCCTGGTGACAAGTGGGGCTGGGCTGCTCAGTTGGCCTTGTCTCTAAAGAACATTCCGACTGGCGTCGGCGACACCATCAATTTGTCCGGCGCCTACACGACTGGTGCGACTCGCTACAATTTCAACGACCTGATGCCGACTACTTACGCCATGTATGGCGGTAGCGGGTTGACGGCCGCCTATCAGAGCGTCGGCTTGGCCGGCCTATCCGACTCCGTGTTCGTTGCGGGCGCCGGCCAAGAGCTGACAACGACCTACGGGTTCCATGGCGGTTACACGCATAACTGGGATCCACGCTGGAATACGGGTTTCTACGGCGGGTGGGCCGCCGTTCGGTATTCAAGAACGGCCAAAGGGTATATCTGCGGCGCGTTCATCGCGAACCTGTCGCTTTCAAGCGGTCTTTCCGGCTGCAATCCCGACTTCAACTATGGGGTTGTTGGCGTCGTCACGCGGTGGACACCACTCAAGAACCTGACTTTTTCCGTTGACTTGGCCTACACCATGCTTGACCAAAAATACGCGAGCGGGAGCACGGTTACGTTGCCAACCCAGTCGGCGATCGCCAAACCGGCTGCTGTCTACGAGTTGAAAGACCAGAGCACGCTGACCCTGCTCCTCCGAGCTCAGCGCAACTGGTGAGATCGAAGCCGGCGAAAGAAGAAAAACAAGCCGGCTCTATGAATCCAGGTCAACCTCCAAGGAGGCCTCCGACGTGCCCGTCGGGGGCCTTTTCCGTTCTGGATTCGACACGCGGTCTTTAAAGCTAACGGCCTCAACGACTCTCGAGCGTGTTGCGCGGTGCGATGAAGGATTGAAGACAAGCGGCAAAAGCTTCTTTTCAGGCATCGGACGCGGCGCAGTGATAATCGGCTGCACCTTGCGCCGATAGCCTAGCTCTCCAACTCCGAGTGGCGGCGCCGCACAAGTCAAGGCGACAAGCCTCGGTTCAAGGCGACGTGGCCCGTCAACGTGGGAACGCGCTTTCCTCCTTGATCTGCTCCAGTCGGCGCTGAGCCAGGGTACCTCCAGGCGAACGATCTCTCTAAGCCGTCACTATCGACAAGCGCGGCCCTTCCGTTGATTAGCCCGAGATGACGGTGCACATCAAGAGGAGCTGATATCATGTCGGCCTTCGGACGTTGTCGGAGCCGCGACACGTCCGATTTGAGCGAACCTCCTTCATCAAGCCCTCTCGCTTGGCACAAACCTTGAACAGGGAAGCCGCGCTAGAAGGATCGCAGCGATGGCCGCATGGCAATCATTCTTCAGATCGCCGTATGGTCCAGTTGCCCAATCGAAGATGCCAGCCATTGCGCGCAGATTCCTTGCGCTCAGAGCTGCGCTGAAAAGATCGAACGCGCTGGCAGGCCCAGGTAGGTCCAAGCCGATTGCGCGATCAGCTTCTGTGACGTGCACGCGCACCAAGGCTGCGCGTCAGTTCGCATCACAAAGAGGCCTGCCGAATTCAGGCGGGACGAGATGTCTTGCGGGAAAACGCGGTCGTTCGTTTGGCGACACAAGCAGGGCTGCTCGATTTCCATGTACAAGTTGACCAAAACAAAGCTGGTATCGGCTTCTCGGCACCATCCGACGAGAGGTGAGGCCCACCGTCAATTCGCCAAAGAGCTCGCCGAAACAGCGAAACTTGCCTTGCCGATGGTGCTGACGCAGGTCGGGCAGATCGCGATGATGACGACTGATATCGCTTTCGTCGGACGGATCAGCGCTGAGGCGCTGGCCGCAGCCGCCCTTGCGGGCCGGTTCTATCTAATCAGCCTCACGCTTGGCGCGGGCCTAATGTCAGCCATAGCGCCTCTGGCGGCGCAGGCGTTTGGGGCTAATAATCTAAGTATAGTACGACGGGCGCTGCGCATGGGCCTATGGACGGCGATGATCCTTTCCGTTCCGATCATGGCGAGTGCGCTGCAGGGAGAGCGAATACTGCTTGCTCTTGGTCAGGACCCGGGCGTGGCGCGGCTCGCCCAGCAGTATCTGTGCGGATTGGCGTGGGGCGCAGCGCCCGCGCTGTGGTTTCTGGCCATCCGCGGTTTCATGGGCTCCGTCAATCGGCCGCAGCCGGTATTCTGGATTACGATGGCGGCCATCCCGCTCAACGCACTGCTGGTTTAGACGCTCACTTATGGAAAGTTTGGACTGCCCCAGTTCGGGATATTCGGGGCCGGTCTTTCGACCGCGCTGGTCAACTGCGGCACGTTTTTGGCAAGTGCCTATTTCGCTGCAAAGCGTCAGCCGTTTCGTGACTACCACGTTTTTGCGCATCTATGGCGCTTCGATTGGCCTGTCCTGCGGCAGCTGATCGCGACCGGATACCCGATCTCAATCGCATCCTTGATCGAGTCGGGGCTATTTTGGGCCACGTCGCTTCTGGCAGGCGTGATCAGCACGAACGCGCTCGCCGCTCATCAGATCGCGGTTCAGGTCGCCGCGATCCTGTACATGATCTATTTCGGCGTCGGCATGGCAGCGGCGGTGCGCGTCGGCCATGCGGTCGGTCGCAACGACCCTGCCGGCATCAACCGGGCAAATCTGGCCGCAATGCTGGTCGGTATCGCCATCGCCGCGACGCTGACGCTTGCGGTGATCGCCGCCCGTTTCGAGATCGCCGAGCTGTTTCTCGTTGGATCGGCCGATGATGCGAATGCGACGATCAGCCTTACCGCAAGGCTTCTCCTGGTCGGCGCAATCCTCTTTGTCACCGATGCCGCGCCGTGCGTTGCGACAGGGAGCCTGCGCGGACTTAAGGACACGCGGATGCCACTTCTGTTCGCCGCTATCGCTTGGTGGCTGATCGGCCTTTCGCTCAGCTACCTTCTTGGTCTGAAGATCGGACTTGGCGCCGTTGGCATCTGGATTGGCTTGTCAAGCGGGACGAGCGTCTATGCGGCGTTGCTGGTCCTGCGGTTTCAGTACCTGGCAACGCGCGCTTGCTGCCACCGTTGAAGATTTCGGTTTCATGAGCGGCTGGGCGAACTTTACATTGGATGGAAATTGCCGCGCATCGGTCGCCGTCAACGACGTGCACCTTCAAGGAGATCCGTGCCCGACGCAACAACGCAAATTTCGATCGAAGATTCAAAAAAAGCGATGATCAAATTGGCTAGCCTGTTTAAGGGCGAGTAACTTCGGCGTGCTTTATTCATAATTCGCGAGCTTTCAGCCTCGTCCTTCTGCTCTGGAGCGCATGTTATGGGGCTCAGCGGCCCGCGGCACGATCAAGACGTCGGTGCGATCATGCTTAGTCAGAGCAAACCGATTTCGATACATGTGCGAACCTGCAATCTGCGCACTCCACGACGGAGCACGAGATGGCGCTGAATGTCGTATTCGATCAGCCGTCGATCAGGCCGGCGTAGCATTGGCTGATGAGAGTGGCTCGCGCTCACCACGATCCTGGCCGTTTTATGGCCGGCGCGGCAACCAGTCGACATGTGGTTCGCCGGTGCAGGACAGTGCCTCAATCTGGCGGAAAACACGACCACTTCCCGCTGCGTCCCAGCTAGCAAGGCTTGCATCGTGTCCGATCGATCGACCCGAAATCGGGTTCTCATTGTGCTGTTTGATGGGCTTAGGCCCGATCTCGTCAATTCGTCATTGACACCGAACCTTGTAAGGCTTCAGCACCGGGGCGCGATGTTGGCGCAGCAGCGCACGGTCTATCCCAGCGAGACACGAATCGCCCTGACAAGCCTCGTCACGGGAACGACGCCAGATCGCCACGGCATCGTCGGGAACGAGTATTTCGACCGACTATCCCCTACGCCACGGCATGTCGATACGGGTGAGGCGCACACGATCGAGGATCTTGATGCCGCGAGCGGCGGTCATTTGCTCGGCGTGCCCTCGCTCGGCGAGATTCTTCAGGCGAACGACAAGACGTTGTCAGTTCTTGCGTCGAACTCGGCCGGTGCAACCCGCCTGCTGAACCATAAGGCTCGAAAGCTTGGCCAAGTGACGCTCTCGGGCCACTTCCCTCAAGTCGCGTCCTCGACCGAAATGCTCGAGCGGGTCGAGGCCCTGCTCGGACCGACGCCTGCGCCGCCCCCGTCGGGCACACCGGATCTGCCCGCTCAATCCTTTCTAACCTCCGCTTTCCTGGACGTGATCTGGCCCCAACTTCGCCCTGACGTCGCGATCCTCTCCTTCGGCGAGCCAGATATTTCGTCGCACGATCACGGTGTCGGCGCGCCGAAGACGCTGGAGGCGATCGGCTTTGTCGACCGGCAGTTCGGTCGAGTGCTGGATTGGTGGGAAAGCGAAGGCGAATCCGAAGGGGTGCATCTGATCGCCATGTCCGATCATGGCCACGTGACGGTCCACGCGCGGGCCGATCTTATCGAGACACTCGAGGCGGCCGGACTGCGCTGCGGCCCCGCAACGGCGCCAGGGATCGACGCTATCGTCATGCCAGGGCAGGTCGGAGCAATTTACCTGGCCGAGCCTTCAGACCTTCTTATCCGCCAGGTCGTCGCAGCGATGAGCAGGCGGCCATGGTGCGGACCGATTTTCACAGCCGGTCGCGGCGAGGTCGATGGCATCGCACCAGGCAGCTTCGCCCGCCAGCTTGTCTTCACCGATCATGCTCGTTCGGCGGACATCCTGTTTTCGTTCCGGGCCGACGACGGTCCAGATTCATTTGGTCTTTGTGGCCGCAGCTGGAGTGCAAGCTGGCCGATTGGCGTCGGCGTGCATGGCGGATTGCATGCCAAGGAGATGTCGTCGCTCGGCATCTTGGCGGGACCGCTGATCAAGGGGGGCTTCGTCTCGCAAGTCCCCTCGAGTATTTGCGACCTTGCGCCGACGGTGCTCGGTCTGCTTGGCATCTCTCCGCCATCTACCATGACCGGCCGTACCCTTGCTGAGGTCTTTAGCGAGGGCGCAAAGGAGTTGCCTGGAATGACCGAGGCCGTCCACGAAACACGCGATGGCGCATACCGGCAGCGCCTCCGTCGCGTGCGGGTGGGTGCGGCCGTGTATCTCGATGCCTCCGATGTTCTATGAAGAGCTGCCCTCCCATAAGCAAATGTTTGAGCGTCGAAGGAATCAAGAATAGAGCGAGGTATTCGGTCCGCGATTCTCACGGGCCTTGTCTAGTCTGATCGTTATCGATAGCCGGTCTTAATTCCAAACCGCTACGATCGAAGGCTAACAACCTCTCGCGACGACGAACGCCCTTTTCGGCGCCCTTCGCTCGGGCGGGGATACGGCTGTCCATGGGGGCACTTCAATCTCGGGGGAAAGAGCATCGCAAGCTTGGGCGCATGGTTCTCGCTCTCCTTCAGCAGATCCGCATCGAGCTACAGGCGGCCCGACCGCTCCTTGCTCTTCCATGAGCACTGCTCCATCTCCGCCGAATAGAGGCCGATTTTACCACGTGCAGATTCCTTTTAGCGCTGCGACCAAGAGCTGATTGTCTTCGGCAGTACGGCTTGCAATACGCAAGAACCGTTTGCCATTTTGAAGGGTTTTGCCGCCGTTGTGCCGGATCAAAATGCGTCTATCCTTCAGAAGTTTCGACGCGATCACATCCCCGTCCGGCCAACGAGATGGCAGTTCGCAAAATACGAAATTTGCATCGGGCTTGAGAACTCTCATCCCGTCGATGCCGAGCAAATTTTTGTATAGTCTCTCCCTATCGCTGCGCACCCTCGCCCAAGACTCATTTGCCTCGTGCGTAAGGTGCGGAAGCTTGCTCAGAAAGAACTCGGCACACGTATTGACGTTCCAAGGGGGCAGAGCCGCTCTAATTTGATTGATCAGTTGTCTATTCGCAGATGCCGCGTATCCGATCCGCAAACCGCACGTTCCGTAAATCTTGCCCAGGCTTTTCAGAATGATCACGTTGGGAAATTCGAAGAGATGAGTTTCAAGACTCGCGCTGTGTCCGGCCTCGCTGAATTCGATGAACGACTCGTCGAGTAGCAGGAGTTGTTGTCGATCTCGGAGCGCCGAAGCGAGACACAGCAGATCCTCGCATCGAACCATTCGCGAGGTAGGATTGTTCGGCGATATCACCACCACACCGCTCACTTCATTCGCTCGCGCGAAAGCCGCGTAATGGCGCACGTCGAGTTCGAAATCGGGCGGCGGAAGAATAAAACGGTACAAGCGTCCCGGCAGGGCAGTCGTTTCATAGGGATTGAAGGATGGGACCGGGACCGCGATCTTCATGCCCATTCGACCAAGGAGGACGGGGAGCAGCTCAGCCACGCCATTGCAAACAGCGAGATTGTGTGCCGGGATTTTCACGACGTCGGCAACGAGCTCGACCATCTGCCCGTGAGGGGAGGGATAGCAGGCAATCAGCCTCGGCAAAGCGTCTTTGAGTTCGTCAAGGAACGATCGCGGCGGAAAGTAGGGATTGACCAGAAGGACGAAGTCTTTGATGTCATGCTTCCAATAGCCGCCTGGGAAGCGATTGACGAGGTCAGAGTCGTCGTCGGACTTGGGATTCACGTCGACTTGGGCGGTGCTCGTCATGGGACCCTTCGTTGTCAACTACATAAGCGGGGTTCATTGCGCGCCGCCCCGGTCTTGAAGGACCGACCCGGCGCCTGCTCTTGCTCAATAAACACCTGCTCCGCGTTGGTGCCCTGGCCGAGTCGGTCTGTCTGCTCAGTGTTCAGGCTATTCAAAGGAACGACTGGCTAAAGCTGCCGAGGATGCGACGGCGAAGACGCTGATCGTCGCGTACGCCGCCGCATTCGGTGATGGCACGCGAATGGACGCCACGTGAGCGACGGCCAGAAGCAAGAAGCAGGTGTTGACGACACCGGAAAATGCTTCGGCGGGAATGAGAGGCTGGACAAGGAATAAGAGCGCCAGCAGCGGCACATCGTAAGACAAGGGGAGCCCCAGGAAGCGCCCATCGGACGACCTGCCGAAATTGGCAAAGTAGCTGAGCCTGACTGCCCCGGCTACCAGTAACGCTGTCGCGGTCGCAAGGGCAAGAAGCGAGAGCTGGCTGAGTTGTATCACGATGACCGCGGGCAAAACGGCCCCGTAGACAATGTCTGCGAACCCGTCGAGGCTCTTTCCCATTTTCGCAACGTCTGGGTCGCGATCTTTCGTGCGACCTGCCACGACCCCGTCCAGGTGATCCGACAGAACGGCCCAGAGCGCGGCGGCTACGGAAAGCTCGAGGCGCTCGGAAAGAGCGAGAAACAAACTCGCGGAGGAAAAAAGAAGACCGACGGTCGTGATGACGTTCGCTGGATCCCAAAGATATTTGAGCATCGGACTTTCACCTTCTGCCGGGCAAGCCTCGGCCTCCCGATATTCCGAAAATACGCTCTGCAACCTGCAGATCGTCGGTCGTGTCGATCTCATACCACCTGAGGCCATCGCATCGCACCGCCGCAAGCTGCAGGCCCCGCAGTTCGACGAGATAAGAAAGCAGCTCCTCTGTGTACGCCTGGGTCGCTCCGGACCCGATGATCTCGTCCAAGGCCGGAACAATCGTCGCCTGGAGGGTCGGCGCCGAGAGTCGTAACAGATTCATCGTTTTGAAAAGAGTTGGCCCATTCCCGACCAAGTTTTCGCCGGTTTGCTTCATTCGGAACTCCGAGATGAAGCCGCAATCCGACAACAAAACCGCCGACCCTTCCATCGATTCATCGAAGGGAGCGATTGCAGCCACGTCGGGGGCTTGGCTGATCATCAGATAGCGCAGCGCATCCTCCTCGAAGAAGACGTCGCCCTCCAGGAGAAAGCAGTCTCCGGAGAGCAGCGCCTCGCGCGCCAGCCAAACGGAGTAGGCGCTGCCGGTGCGGTCAAAGATCGGCGATTCCACATAATCGATCTCGAGCGCACCGAAGCGTCGACCGCACGCGTATTGAATAGCGTCCTTGCGATAACCGACGACGATCGTCACCTCTTTGACCCCGACGGCCTCCAAGTTGCGCAGGGCATTGTGGAGGATGGACGTGCCGTTGACCTCGACCAGCGGCTTCGGCCGCAAATCCGTCAGCGGTCGCAGGCGAGAGCCGACACCGGCGGCGAGAATGATGGCCTTCGCCGGAGCGCTACTCACCGTTTGAGGTCGTTTATCGTCGATAGACATCGCGTCCTTGGTTACAAGAAGTCAAGAAGTTCGATAAGCTTGGCGCTTCTTCGATCCGGAAGCTCAATGGCGCTGGCTAGGCAGCTAGACGTCGGAGCTCTCGAGCTCTTCGTTTGTCGTGGATCACGTTTCAACAGCTCCCGCGAAGATCCGATCATGACGCGCATACAAGAGCGCGTCTGCGTCGTCGAACAGGTCGCGCAAGGCTGAGGAGTGAGGTTGGCACATCAATGTGAAGCTAATGGTCGAGGTCGTCGGGTTGCAGATATCGGGCTTCCGCAGTCGCGAGTTCGTTGTACTCGAGTAGGTCGAACAGCTCGTCGAGCGGCGCGATATTGGGCTCGATGTTTGCAGTGGTCTCCTCGGCGAAGATGCGACCGCAGACTTGTCGCATTGCGGATACTGCAGCTCGCAGGGAGTGGTTGGCCCAGATCACCGTGGAAATGCGATCTTTGCGATAGGCAGAGATAGGCGTCCGATAGTACTTCGTTGGAACGATCACCACCGGCAGCCTGTTCTGCCAGGCGCACGTGAACGCATGGATCTCGTCCGCGGCGCTCCGTCGCGAGTGAATGAGGATCGCGTCCGCTCCCGCATCGGCGTAAGCGTGAGCGCGCGAAATTGCTTCGTCCATTCCGTGCCCGGCGATCAGCGCCTCAATGCGGGCCACCAGAACGAGGTCGTCGGCAACCGTGTCCTTCACCGCGCGCAAACGGCCGGCGAATTCGCCGGTGTCGGCGAGGGGATGTCGATCGCCAACGAACGAGTTCATCTTCGGAAAGCAGCTGTCTTCCAGCGCTAATCCGGCGGCGCCACGCTGACGGAGTTTGCGCGCGAGCAGGCGAGCGTTATTGAAGTTGCCGAAGCCGCCGTCCCCGTCGACCAGGACCGGCAACTGGCTCGAATCCACGATCCGCTCGACGCTATCGACAAGTTGGCTCCAGGATGCTTCGTTGGCGTCGCGGTAACCCAGAGAGGAGGCTATCGACAGACCCGATGCCCAGAGGCCCTTGAAACCTGCGCGCTGGGCGATCGCGGCGGAGAGGCCGTCATGCGCTTCCATCAGAAAGGAAAGTTCGCTGTTGCAGCAGACCTCAGCGCGCATCAGTTCGACGTGTGAGCCGATGGATTGAATGGAGGCCTTGGCCAGGACATTTGGCGAGGGAGGGGGCATGCCGATTCCTTGTGCGTCTGACCGGCCGACGTTCATTAGTGAACGGTGACATGTATCTGTCATGTCGATCAATCACGAGAACTGGCAGTTGACTCGGAGCTCGAATTGCTGAGGCTCGCTCCAAATGTGCGGTAACTCTGACCAAGCCTGGATGATGATCAGATGGTCGATCGTTTCTGATATTGCTTTGAGCCTTGCAATTTCTCGCCGCCGGTTGCGGCTCTGCGTGAGCGCCACGGGCGGGCTTGTCGCAGTCCCGACCGTCGGATTGTCAAGCGTTCCGAACGAGGGGGCGGAGGCACGCACCAGCCCGAGTTGATTGGCGCCCCCTAGTGTTTACCAGCGTGTGCTCTAATCGCAGCAGCGACAGCATGATCGTCGGCTGCGGCCTCCCGCCGCGCAGTTCCCGCGTCCTGGAGCACCGCCCAATGATTGAGCGGATCTGAGGGCCCAGAGTCTCATGTCGGCTGCGCGACGTGCTGTCGGATCCCTGACATAGCGATCAAGCAGAGCTGCTAAGAAACAAACCATCGCGATTGGCACAGACCTTGATTGAGGCTGTCAGGGAATAGCGCCTGTGCAGGGAGCGGAAGCGATGGCTCACCAGATCATCGGTTCGCAATGTCTTGTCCCGTGCGGGCACGACCGTTCGAAGGACGCGACGCATGGCAACTGGGGAGCCCGTGTGGCTTTGTCGGCGTGATCGATTACTGGATTATGGTTCGCGCCGACATCGCGGCGCGGTCGCGCCGCGGCGCTACGGCTGTGCCTGGCCCTGCACCTGCCGGCGCTCACATACGCGACGGCGCCGAATTCAAGCGCCTCGAAGCCGAGGTTCGGCGGGTAGAGTTTGACTACCCGTCACGGGTTGATTGGGGCAAAGTCACTACGCGATCGCTCGATATCCTGTCGAGGCAGTCAAAGGACATTCTGGTCGCCTGCTGGGCGAGCTATGGTTTGTTTAAGATCGAGGGATATGAGGGTCTTGCCGTCGGCCTTGCCCTCTTGCGCCAGATGGTGGACGCACATTGGGAGGGGCTATTTCCGCCGATCACGCAGGAGCGTGCCCGGATCGGAGCGCTCGATTGGCTCGTTGCTCGCCTCGCGCCGGCGGTGGCTGAAATTGTGCCCACCGAAGCCGACGCTTGCGCAGTGGTCGTCGCCTATGATGCGCTTGATGATCTCGTTCGCCAACTCAGCGGGAAGCTGATCGACAAGCAACTCACTTTGGAGGTTCTGCTCCGGACACTGCAATCGTACTACGAACAAGCCACGTGCGCGCTGGTCACCGCGACCGAGCATGCCGCTGAAGCGGTCCAAGCTGCAGAGCGGATGGAGGCGCAACATCGCCCGGCTGAGGGTACGCAGCCAGCAGCACCGAATTTAGCGCTAGCGCCTTGCGCCCACGGCTATTGCGCTATCTTTATGGACCTCTTGTCACTCACCAAAACCTAATCGGACCAGGGGCGAGTCTCGGGCGTAATCTGGGCCCTCCACGGTTGGTCGAGGCTGGTGAAAGGACATCGGCGTCCCATCATCCCATTGTCCTGCGGGGTCTCACTTCGTTGTATTCGACCATTTCGCAGGCGTCGCCCAGATCCGTTGAGCGCGCCCCCAGGGGACAGTGCATCAGGGCTATCGTGGCCTGCCGCCCGCGATACCTAAAAGCAAGGCGTGATGGTATCTGAAGCGGACGCGAGTCCGTTCAATCGCAAAAGTAGATCGTTCCATCGGGTAAGTGTATCAAACATTGAATCATAGAAGAAGCGCAGCCACAAATCGTCGCAAATTTCAGTTCCTTACCTATGCATTCAAACATGCGGGGAAGTCGTGCGATGTCAGGTGCAGAGTGGAGATCAGAGAGCGCATACCACAATGTCAGGAAAGCAGAACCGGCCGACATAGCCTGGGAGTGGCTGCGCCGCGATCACGAGTATCAAAAAGCCTTCAGAGCCCTGCTAGGGAGCAAACGTTCAGGTGCGACGGATCACTTCCGACGGAAGTGGGGGCTGACGTTTCGCAGCTGATCCGAACCAGACGTTCGACAAACAGGCTGTATTCTGGTCGCCTGAGGCGCTGTCGACCGTGCTGACCGTCTGCACGGCGATCGGCTCGACCGCGTCCAATCCGTACGAGCTTGATTTCGCCGACCTGGCAGGCAGCGAGCTTCGTCAAGCGCCCGATGGATGGCATGCCATCGTGCCGCTCGGAGGAGCGAAGCATCGGCTTTGGCTAAGAGAACTTCCGCCGGGCGGATCATTCGTTTTCGTCGACCTGCCGCTCGACCGGAATTTCGACCTTCGCCTGCAGGCTGCACATCGATTTTGGCTGGCGCTCGAACGGCGTCCCGTTGGACGGCCGCCTCTTGCTCCGTCGATCGGAGCCCGGCATCGGCACATCCTCGCCTTGCGTGCGGTGGATGCGTGGCTCGAGGGCAACAGCTATCGCAACATCGCGCAGGGCCTCTTTGGCAAGCCACGGATTCCCGATCGAAGCTGGAAGACACACGATCTGCGCAGCCGGACCATTCGTCTGGTCAAGCAGGGATTGCGCCTCATGCGAGGCGGCTATCGTGACCTGCTCCGCCATAAGGGCAAAGACACTGACGACACCACCTGAGCTCTCGCTGATCGGCCAGCCGCATGCCGTGCTCCCAACCAGCAGCCCGCAGGCAAACGACTATATCCCACTGGTGAACCTCTGTGCGAATACCGCGACGGAGCTCGTCCAGCCCGGCAAACGCTTGCAGTGAACGATCTGGAGGTCGCGATGCACACCGCCCTTAGCCTGATCGCGACCTGGCTCCTGATCAACGCGCTTTTTTTTGTCGTGATGACGCCGGTGGACAGGTCGGACCGGTAACGCTCAGCCGGGAGCAAGCTCTCAGGAGGCAAGCGTTACGCTGGCCGGCAGGTGCATCGCTGTCCCGTTCATGTCGAAACTGCTGGCTGTCTGACTGGGTGTCCGGCCGGCACGCAGTCGATGTCAGCTTCGCAACCAATGTCGGCAGGCGGACATGGCCGTGCGGCCTTGAGCGACTGAAATACGCGAGTCTTTAGCCGGCACGCAGCTTGCAGTTAATGGGCCGCCAGCTGGCGCAAACCATCTATGTACGTTTCGCGATCGCTGCTTGTCTTGCGCCGCTTGCGCTTGACGCGCGAAGCCTGTGAGCGCGGACATCCTCATGCGGAGCAAACCCATGAAAACGTCACTCCTCTCTGCCGCATTGCTCTCGATTGCCTCTTTCACCGCCGTGACCGTTTCGCAGGCGCCGACGAATGCGGCCGCAGCTGATGATCCGTTCCTTTGGCTCGAGGAGATCGAAGGGCCGGGCGCGTTGGCCTGGGCACGCGCCGAGAATGACAAGACCCTCGGCGTGCTCCAGTCAGACCCCCGCTATCGGCGCTTCTACGAACAGGCGCTCAGGATCCTGCAGGCCAAGGATCGGATCGCGTACGTTTCGTTGGGACGGCACGGACTGGAAAATTTTTGGCAAGATGATCACCAGGTGCGCGGCATCTGGCGGCGCACCACGCTTGAGAGCTATCGCAGCCAGGACCCGCGATGGGAGACCATCCTCGATATCGACGCGCTCGCTGTCGCCGAGAACAGGAATTGGGTCTATAAACGCCGCAGCTGCCTTCCGCCTGAAGAGCGCCTCTGCCTGATTAGTCTTTCCGATGGCGGCAAGGACGCCGCGTCCATACGAGAGTTCGACCGCGACGCCAAGACCTTCGTTGCGGACGGCTTTTATCTTCCAGAGGGCAAGCAGCACGTCAGCTGGGTCGATGGCGACACACTCCTTGTTGCACGGGACTGGGGCGAGGGGACTTTGACGCAAGCCGGCTACCCCTTTGTGGTGAAGGAGCTCAAACGCGCTCAACCGCTCAGTGAGGCTCGCGAGATCTTTCGTGGCGAGCCCACCGACGTTCAGACGCACCCCTTCGTGCTTCGTGACAGCGAAGCTCATATTCATGCGACCGGCGCGACCCGCGTGATCAACTCCTTCGAGTACGAGCATGTGGTCTTCCGCCCGGACGGGCCCGTCAAGCTCAATCTGCCGAAGAAGGCCACGATCGTCGGGCTCGCGTGCGGCCGCCTGCTTGTGGAGCTTGACGAGGAATGGACACCGCCCGGCGATATCAGCTTCGCCGCCGGATCGCTGATTTCGTATGACCTGTCCGAATGGAAACAGGATCCGCTGCGCGCCAAAGCCTCGCTTGTCTTTCAACCTAGGCCCCGCCAGGCCTTGAGCGGCTTAAGCGCCACAAAGAATTTGTTGATCCTGACGATCCTTGAGAACGTTCAGAGTCAAGCGTTCGTTTATAAGTACGATCAGGGAGCTTGGTCGGCGACGCCGATCCCGCTGCCGGAACATACAAATGTCAGTCTGTCAGCCACCTCCGATGAAGCGGACCAGGCCATGTTCGCCGTCTCGAGCTATCTCAGACCAACGTCAATCTGGTATTTTGATGCCGAAAGCAAAAGGCTTGAGGAATTGAAGACGACACCGTCTGCCTTCGATGCGTCCAACCATGTCGTGGAGCAACTCGAGGCCACTTCGCGTGATGGCACGTCAATTCCCTATTTTCTGGTGCGGCCCAAGAACGCAAGGTTTGACGGCACGATCCCGACGCTTCTCCAAGGCTATGGCGGGTTCCAGGTTCCGCTTCTGCCCTCTTATCTGGGACCGGTGGGGCGGCTATGGCTCGAACAGGGCAATGCCTATGTCGTTGCGAACCTGCGCGGGGGCGGCGAGTTTGGCCCCCAATGGCATCAAGCGGCCCGGGCGGCAACGAAGCAGACGACATGGGATGATTTCATTGCCGTTGCCGAGGACCTGATCCGCCGGAAGATCACCAGTCCGCGCCGGCTAGGCGCGATCGGCGGCAGCCAGGGCGGCCTGCTCGTTGGCACCGCAATCACCCAGCGTCCCGAGCTCTTCAACGCGGCGATCATCCAGGTGCCGCTGTTTGACATGCTTCGATACACCAAACTGGGCGCGGGCGCCTCCTGGATCGGCGAGTACGGTGACCCCGCCATTGCCGAGCAGCGTGCGTGGATCGAAGGCTACTCGCCCTACCAGAAGCTGGTGGCGGGCAAGACCTATCCCGTTCCCTTAATTCTTACCTCCACCAAGGACGACCGCGTGCATCCTGCGCACGGCCGCAAGGCTGCCGCGAGGCTCGCCGCGCTGGGCCAGCCTTACTTCTACTACGAGAACATCGATGGAGGACACAGCGCCGCGGCCAATCTCATGGAACATGCGCGTCGGCTGGCCCTTGAATACACCTATGCATGGAGGCGGCTTTGTTCTGAGTAAATTCGGTGGACGGGTTGATCCAAGCCGATAAAAGACGCGCTTCTTGAGGATTGTCTCGGCAGACCCCTGTTCGTCCGACATGGCCCGGCGTACGGCTGACATCCAAGGGCGAACAGCGCAGCCCTGCGAGTGTCTTGAGGGCGGCAGCTAGCGGGCTGTTGAAGAAGTCTCTGGCGGAATGGAATTGGACGTGATTCTCTCGATGATTGAATCGGAAGGCCGGGATGCGGGGATCGGACGAGCGGTCTGGATCGCTGTTCAGTTACGTAGACCTTGAAGCGCGGGTTCGCCGGGATCATCCGCTACGGACGATCCGGGCAATCGTGAACGCTGCGCTGGACGATCTTTCGAAGGCATTTGCAGGGCTTTACACGGACTTTGGCCGGCCCTCGATTGCACCTGAACGGCTGCTCCGGGCGATTTTGCTGCAGGCCTTCTACGGCATCCGCTCGGAACGACAATTGATGGAACGGCTGGAGTTCGACCTGTTATTCCGCTGGTCTGCTGGTCTGGGAGTGGACGATCAGGTGTGGAATCACTCGACCTTTTCCAAGAACCGCGACCGGCTGTTAGAGGGTGAGATCGCCGCTAAGTTCCTTTCGGCGGTAATGGCTCAGCCGAAAGTGAAGCGGCTATTTCGAGCGACCACTTCTCGGTGGACGGCACGCTGATCGAGGCGTGGGCTTCGATCAAGAGCTTCCGCAGAAGGGATGGAGGCGACAACGACAGTGGGGGGCCGGGACGTAACGCTGAGCGCAGCTTCCACAAGGAGAAGCGTTCAAACAAGACGCACCAAAGCACCACCGATCCGGAGGCTCGGCTGTACAAGAAGGGCGATGGGCAGCCGGCCAAGCTCTGCTACATGGGGCATGCTCTGATGGAAAATCGCCATGGTTTGGCGGTCGGCGGCATTGTCAGCCAGGCCACCGGTACGGCCGAACGAGAGACAGCGCTGGCGTTGATTGATAATTGCCATCCCAGAGGCCGGCGGGTCACGCTCGGCGCGGACAAGGCTTATGACGTTACGCAGTTCGTGCACGACTTGAGAGAACGATCGGTGACGCCGCACATCGCAATCGACGGACACCTCAGCAAGACCGGCGTCCCGCGCAAGACGGCGGTCGATGCCCGCTCCACCCGCCATGCCGGCTACGAGATCAGCCAACGCTGCCGCAAGCGGATTGAGGAAGTGTTCGGATGGATCAAGAGTTCCGCCGGTCTGGCCAAGGTAAAGCTGCGAGGGCGCGAGCGTGTGGACGCCGTCTTTACGTTGGCGCTTGCCGCCTACAATCTGATCCGCCTGCCCAAGCTGCTGGCGGTGCAGCTATGAGCGTGCGGGGCAAATGGCGCGTCGTGGAAACGCCCGATCACGGCATGGCTGGGGCGGGCTCTTACATCCTGTTCACAAACGACGGTGGCGAATTCGCTCTGGATTGCCTCACGGGAGCAATACATGGCCGCTGCGAAGGCGATGCCGTCGAGTTCACATGGGATGGCAACGACGAGATGGAGCCCGCAAAAGGCCGTGGTTGGGCAGAACAGCTCGCCGATGGCTCGCTCGAAGGTAAGATATGCCTCGAAGGCGGCGACAACATTCCTTTTATCTCCCGCCGACTGGCTGCTTCTTCAAGAGCCTGCAAGAGCCACGCGACAAAAATGAGCACGTGACCAGCGCAGCGACGCCGGGCGTCTCTTGCCGCCCGTCTTGATGGCCGGGAGACTCTTCGCTAGATCACAACGGTTCACTATGGAGATGCCGCCGTGACAATGGGTATTGTGAAGTGGTTCAATTCGACCAAAGGTTATGGGTTCATCAGGCCTGAGGACGGTAGTTCCGATGTCTTCGTGCACATCAGTGCCGTCGAAAAGGCCGGTTACACCACCCTCGAAGAGGGGGCACGGGTAAGTTATCAGCTCAAGGCCGGGCGTTCGGGCAAGATGTCAGCTGAGGATCTCCGGGTTGGCTGATCCGACTCGCCTCCAGAAACTGCTCACTGCAAAGCGTGTTCTCGCACCTGTCCGGCGATGCCTTGTCACGGCGCGCCGGGCGTTTGGCCTTTCGACGATCTCTTCCTGCCCCGAGGCTTTCTCGCAAACCGCATGACAGCCTTGATCTCCTGAGGCCGTCGACCGATCGCTGCCGTCAGAGTTACAGGAGTTGCGAGCCCGATCGCAGTGTTGACGTGGCAAGATATTCCTGCCAGCCGGCCACGAACCGTCCGGACCGTACGCTCGTGATCAAAGCGCCGGGAAGTGCAAGCCGCCGGGCTGGTGCTCCCCTGTCCAGACGTGATGCATGTAGCTCATGAAAGTGCTCGCACAACCGGGTTCGTCCGTTATGGACCATACTGGCCTGCTGCGCTGAGCCTGCAGGTCTATTTCTGCTACGCGCCGGCGCTTGGGGTGAGCCAATATAGTTGAGGTTAACGGCGCCATGGTGTTGACGATGCACCCCTGACCTTGATCCACTGCACGGGGAACTGCACACATACACAGCCGATCGGAGACACGGCAAATCTCCTTCCAGCTGACGTCCTGAATGTGCTGGCCGGCCAGCCTGCCGGGCGGGCTTCCGTTGCCGAAGTCCGACGCACCGCGAGATCCTGATGAACAGCGGCCATGACTGGACCGAGCGCATGAAGCGGCTGGCCGAACACGCCGGATCTGAGTATCTTTTCGGCGAAGTTTATGTTTCGCGATGCTCTCGGCTCGCAGGCTCAAAGAACGGCCAGCGCGACAAGTCTAGCCGTCGCTCCGCGGATCGGAGCTGGGCGAGAAGCCGATCGTGCTCGTCGGCATGATGGGCGCAGGGAAGTCCTCAATTGGCAGCAAGCTCTCCAGGCTGTTGGGCCTTGAGTTTATCGATTCCGACAAGGAGATCGCGACCAGAGCAGGCAAAGACATTAACCAGATTTTCAAGGACCATGGCGAGCAGTATTTCAGAGATATGGAGGAGAGTGCGATCCTTTCGTTGCTCGAGCGCGGCGTCGGGCGCGTCCCTAGCCGCAACGCACTGGCGGCTCGTGCTGGCAACGGGCGGCGGCGCCTTCATGAGCGAGAAGATCCGCGACTGTATCCGCGAGAAGGGAGTCTCGATCTGGATCAATACCGATCTGGACACGATCACTAAACGCCTGGCTAGGGATAGAACGCGCCCGCTGCTGCAAACCGGCGATGCGAAGGAGGCGATCAAGGAGATGATGCGCGAGCGCGCTGCTGTCTATCAAATGGCCCATCTCAGCGTTGAACCGACCGACCGGAAGATCAATAAGAGCGCGGATGAATTGCTGAGCAAGCTCCACGAAAAGCTTACCGGCGGCACTGCCAGCCAACCTGCTTGAGCGGGCCGTCTTTGTTGTGACGAAGCAGCTCACTCCAGGCCGCGCTCATACTGCTGGACTGAATCCGCATTGACAATTCAGCCCCGGCGTCCCTGTTCATCGATGGCATCCTCCGGGCCGCTGCCGGCTACGGCACAATTTGCCGCGGTACCAACGCCATAGCAGTAGATCGGCGGGCATGCGGCCCGGGTTTTCCTGAATGCCGCGGGGGCCGACGGTTGGGCCGGACTCGTCGGGCGCGGGGCAAGCGCCTGCTGACACGTCAATCCTCGTGTTGTGCAACGAGGCATGCTGATCCACGAAATGGCTCAGCTCGCTGGAGCGATCATCGACAACCAGGGCCGCTTTCTCGCTACCCCCGATGCCATTAGTCCGGTCACCATTTGGAAAGGCAACGTTCAGGTGTTCGAATGTAGAATGCCACTGACGACGATGTCGATGAGCACGATTGGGCTGGGCATGTCAGGCACTTGCGGCGACGGGCAGGTTCTCGTCCTGTATGTCAGACGGTGTTCCGCATCCCATCGATCCGGCCAGCTTCACTGCGGCACCACAATAACTTTCTCGCTCGACAGAGCTCTGTGGTTGATACCCCCTTTATCGTTCATGGCAAGTCGTTGGCAGGTTTGCCATGAACACAGCCTTCGCCTGGCGGCGATTTGGCCACTGCTCAACGCGCTCTTCCTTGTCGCAACGATGCCCGCCCGCAAGTCACGCCGCCAACGCTCAGGCGGCTAAGAGCTCACGCCTCATGTCCGCACGTAAGCGAGAAGCAGCCGCGCCGCGATAGCATTCCCGTCGAACCGGCGGCCTCAGAGGGCAGACGAGGCTGTCTGACGCCGAAACGCTACCTGGCGGACACCTGATTGTCAGCTTCAGAGCCATTGTCGGGAAGCTGGCATGGCGATGCGGCACGATGCGGCGGAAACGTGCTGTTTGTCGGCGGCATGCTGCTTGCACAGATCGAGCTGCGGGCGGCGCGACACAGCGCGTGCACGGTCGCAACACGAATTTCGCTACGTTCGCCCACTCGCAAGAACTTGCGGGCTCTGCCTGCGTGCCTGGTCCGAGGATAAGCCAAATGAAAAAGTCCCTTATGCGCGCCGCGTTGCGCTCGATGATATGTCTTACAGTCGCGCTGCTCCACGGGCAGTCTGGTGCGACCCCAGTGGACGATCCGTTCCTCTGGCTCGAGGAGGTCGAGGGGCCGCGCGCATTGGCCTGGGCACAGGCCGAGAACGAAAAGACGCTCGGCTTGCTGCAATCGGATCCCCGCTACGATCGCTTTTACCGGGACGCGCTGACGATCCTCCAGGCAAAAGACCGGATTCCGTCCGTTTCGCTGAAACGGCAAGGACTTGAAAACTTCTGGCAAGACGAGAGCCATGTGCGCGGCATCTGGCGGCGCACTACGCTTGAGAGCTACCGCGGCCAGGATCCCCGATGGGAGACCATCCTGGACATTGACGCGCTCGCTCTCGCCGAGAACAAGAACTGGGTCTACAAGGGTCGCAGCTGCCTTGAGCGGCGCTGCCTCGTCAAACTCTCCGACGGTGGCAAGGACGCCGTGTCCATACGCGAGTTCGACAGCGAAGCCAAAAGCTTTGTTGCAGGTGGATTCCAACTGCCCGAGGGCAAGCAGAACGTCAGCTGGATTGATCGTGACACCGTCCTTGTTGCACGTGATTGGGGCGAGGGGACCACGACCGAGGCCGGCTTCCCTTTCGTGTTGAAGGAGCTCAAGCGCGCTCAGCCGCTCGATCAGGCGCGCGAAGTCTTTCGCGGCCAGCACACCGACTTCAAGACCTTGCCGTTTGTGCTTGGTGCAGGGCGGATGGATGTAACCGGCGTGGTCCGTCAAATCAACTTCTTCGAGCGGCAGTATGTGCTGTTCGGGCCCGCCGGGCCGATCGAGCTCGATCTGCCGAAGAAGGCCTTGATCGTCGGCATCGCGAGTGGCCGGCTGCTTGTGAAACTGGACGAAGACTGGATCCGCTCCGGCGATACCGGCTTCAAGGCCGGCTCAATGATCTCGTATGATTTGGCCGAATGGAAGCAGGATCCGCTGCGTGCCAAACCCTCTGTCGTTTTCCAGCCCAACTGCCGGCAGGCACTCAGCGGATTTGGCACCACCAGGAATTTCCTGGTCCTGACCATTCTTGACAACCTTCAAAGCAAAGCGTTCGTCTACAGGTACGATCAAGGTGCATGGCATGCCACACCAGTCCCGCTGCCGAAGAATGCGACCGTAAGCCTATCAGCCACTTCCGCGCAAAACGATGAAATGACGTTTACCGTCTCTAACTATCTCACGCCAACATCGCTTTGGTACTTTGATGCCAAAAGCAAACGGCTCGAGCTCTTGAAGACGGCACCTGCGATGTTCGACGCATCGAAGCATGTCGTGGAGCAGCTCGAGGCGACTTCGCGCGATGGGACGCGGATTCCGTACTCTCTGGTGCGGCCCAGGAGCGCAAGATTTGATGGGTCGACCCCGACGCTTCTCTATGGTTATGGCGGGTTTCAGGTTCCGCGTCTCCCTTCATACGAGGGATCTCTGGGTCGGCTTTGGCTCGAGCAGGGGAATGCGTATGTTGTTGCCAACCTGCGGGGAGGCGGCGAGTTCGGTCCACCATGGCACCGGGCTGGCCAGGGGGCAACGAAGCAAAAGACGTGGGATGATTTTATCGCGGTCGCCGACGATCTGATCCGTCGGAAAGTCACAAGTCCGCGCCGGCTCGGCGTGATCGGCGCCAGCCAAGGGGGCCTGCTGGTCGGTGCCGCAATAACCCAGCGCCCCGAGCTTTTCAACGCGGCGATCATAGGGGCGCCGCTGTTCGACATGATTCGATTCACCTACTTGGGCGCGGGCGCGTCCTGGACCGCCGAGTATGGCGACCCGGCCATTCCCGAACAACGAGAGTGGATCGAAACCTACTCGCCGTACCAAATGCTGGTACCGGGCAAGACCTACCCGGAGCCTTTCATTTTTACCTCCACCAAGGACGACCGCGTGCATCCTGCGCACGGCCGTAAGGCCGCCGCGAAGCTCGCTGCACTCGGCCAATCTTATTTTTACTTTGAGAACATCGATGGGGGGCACAGCACTGCCGCAAATCTCATCGAACGTGCACGCCGGCTGGCTCTGGAATACACTTATGCATCCAGGCGGCTTTGCCCCGAGCCACCGGAAGGCGCACCCTAAAATAGGTCAACGGTACCGCGGTCGTAAACGTCAGCACTTCCATGCTAATGAACGAGCTGACTGATCAGCTTCTGTAGATCGCGTCATAGACCTCTACGCCTGGCACTACCAGGCGGAGCAGATAATCGATTTCGCCGGTCAAGCGATAGGCTTCGACGATCTCCGCAATGTCTGCAATGGGACGGCGGAATCCGACCTACCAAGTCGAAGCTTCCGAAGTCGTGCTCACCGTACGGATCGTTCTCCTCCGTAAATCCGGAGAAATCCGCTACGTGACGCAGGGCTTCGGCCTTTACGCACGCGGGTAGCTCTGCGACTCCGATTGTCATTCATGACGTGGCCGCCGCGGAATGCGCCGGAAAGCGTCGTCGAGAAGGGCGATACCATTCATCATCGCGCTCCTCCGCGTTCTCGCTTCGGCAGGGTGCCATGTGACGAGCGCCGAGCCCCGCCCTTATGGAGATAAGGACAGGGCTGCTCCCTGCCCCCCGGAGGGAGCCGCGCTGCCAAGAACAGCGCTACGACGCAACGTTCGTCTCCCTCCGTGGCTGGCGTTCGGTGGGCGGCCAGAGACTCACGCGCGTTCCTTTCGGTTCTCGCCATCTCTTACGACGTTGCGCAACACAATTGCAGAAAGGCGCACAACCAGCTGTTTGAGACGAGCAATCTCTTGCTTGCAGTGTTCCAGCTCGTGCTGTTCGTCCGTCATCACCGATACTTCATGGCGATTTCCCTTATCGTCATGATTCATATCGCACCTCTTCCGACCAAGTGAGCGCGAACGAAGAGTCTCCCCGTGCCTGTCTCGCCAGCCATTAAAATCCAAATCAAGCGCGGCGCGTCGTCAGAAAAAGTACGGAATGTACCAGCAGTTCATTTACCGCCCGAGCGTGTTGCTCCGGCCACAGATTGGAACGTTACGTACAACGACACCGGCAATATACTTTAGAGATGTACTGCAACGAATTTGGATGCGGGTGCTATCAACGCTTTTATCGCTTTGGTGCGTCCAAGCGTTGACGAAGGAGCAAGCAGATCTATGATGTCTCTCTGTTTTCAGACATTTTAGTGAGTCGTGTTATGTCACATGCGATGGAGTTGATTGTAGAGGGCTTTATTCGATTGAAGGACCGTCAGTCCCTTGAGGATCTAATGATGCATCGACGTCGGTTGGCGTTGGATTTGAAGGCCAGGACGGGTTTCGACTGCAAGGCAACAATAGCTCAGATCAATCAGGACATCTCCATCATTGAAGCTGGATTGAGTGCTCTTTCCAAACCGCGCGTTGTGGGAACGTAAGGCCCATATCAGCTTGCTATGCGATTCTTCAGCTCCATCGATTCCCCCGCGGGATTGGCGGCTGCGAGGTCCGGTTGGTTTTAGCCTCCATTGCCGGGCCTCGCTTCTTCGGACACTCGGCGCATGGCTGAAGAACCCTCACTGGAATCGAGCTTACAGGACCTCCGGTCGAGGCATGAGCTTGGCCGTGTGCTGGATCCAAGCCGTGCACCTGAGCCATTGCGGCCGACCGCCCCCGCCCGGGTGAAAGAACCTTCGCGACAACCAGAGCCGCCTCGCAAATAAAGCCGCCTCACTTAATCTGCGTCTTTCATTCGAGATCACCTGTTGGCCGTAACCGGCATGAGGCCCCACCTCGCCATTGCGAGTTTCGCCAGCGCTACAGCTTGGCATGAGCAGATCGGCGGAGGTGCAACGATGGCAAATGCCATGCTTGATGCCAGGCAGGAAGGTGATTCCCATCCTCCCGTCGAGGTGATTACCGGACAGCGCCCAGCGACGCGAGCGCGGTCCTGCTCGCGGCCGCGGCATCAGCCAGGCACGCATTCTGGCCGGCGGTGCATAGATGCCGGCCATGTCGAAGAAAACGGCACCGGAGATTAATGCCATCGTGGAAAGACGATTATGACCGGGCCCTCGTGACGGTGAGGTGAAGCCTCTGCCCGTCCTCCAAAAGAACAGATAGTAGCGGGCAGTCGCTGGTGGTCTTGCTGATGGAAACCGCGGCCTTGCGCTGCCCGATGGAGTAGTGCCTCAGGAGGGCTTCCGTGAAGTCCTTCCGCAGGGATTTCCAGCGGGTCTAAAAGCATGGTGGTTGCCATGGCTTTGATTTCCCTGCGCCCGTTATCTTCATTCAGCAAACTCTTGTCCTGAACCTATTTGCGGCGCACTTTCCTGAGGTTTGGACGATTTCCTGCATCGCACAGGAATTTCGCGGCGGAATTCACATCAGGCGGGAGCTGATCATGCGATCCGATCGCGTAGACGCCCACATCCTTGAGATTGTACAAAAGAACAACCGCCTAACTTCCGAGGTGCTCGGCGAAATGGCCGGGCTTTCTGCTACCGCCCTGTCAAGGACGACTGAAGAGGCTCAGCTCAGAGGTCATCATCGAAGCCGACGCCTCAATCGTCTCGCCGAAGGCGGTGGGAAGACCTATTCAAATGCTTGTGCTGGTCACCCCGGAGCGGGAGCGCGCCTCCCTTTCGAAATCGATCCTATCTGCGATTGCTAAATGATGGTTAGGGCGGCGGCAGTCCTAGACACGAGATCTTGCCGGATCGGCTCGCATAACCAAGTGCTCACCCACAAGGATTTCGTGTCCAACTTCTGACACGGGACAAAGTCCGTCAGGTTCAAAACACCGGCTGCGTTTGGGGCGCCTTGGAGTTTTCAAAGAGTAATCAGGCGCTTGATGCGTGCTGACCGAGATGGCACGCCTGTTGCTATTGGGATGCAGAAACACGGAGTGAGGGCTGCGCGCACACCAGATACGCAAAACGAGTGATGCTCTCCTTCTCTTGAACCCGGGTGCTCCGTTTCTGAGAGAGACAGGCTAGCGCACAAAGTCACGCAACGAGTAATAGTTTTGGAGAGCAACATGGTGCTGCGCATGGAGTCCCCAGCTCCTCCGATCAAGGTGGAGAACTGGCTGCGCGGCGAGCCCCTCACGAGCTTCCAGCCCGGGAAGGTGTACATCGTCGAATTTTGGGCAACTTGGTGCGGGCCATGTGCGGCAGTGATGCCTCATCTAGTACAGCTGCAAGAGAAATACAAAGACAGCGGACTTGAGCTGCTCGGCGTCGCAGCTTACGAACAAGCCCCAACGGCGGACGAGGCCCGAACAAGGTTGGACGCGTGGTTGGCCGACAAGTTCTCAAGCCTGAATTATCGGATCGGGTTCGACTCTACAGGCGAAATGCGCAAGCTTTGGATGGACTCCAGCTTTTCTGTCGGGATTCCCACCTCGTTCGTCGTTGACCGTGACGGCCACATCGCCTTTATCGGTCCTCCGATGCAGCTCGATGACGTCTTGCCGAAACTTCTTAACGGCAGCTGGCGGACCAGCGATGAAGCTAAAGCCGCCGATACAGAGCGGGTCGACAGCGGACGACGCGAAATGCGCGAAATGAAGCGTAAGCGGGCGTTGACTGAGCCGGTTCTCGCCAAGCTTTCTCCGGCGATGAAGGCGGAGGATTGGGCAAAGGCAGTTTCGGCGGCCGAAGAGGCCGTCGCGGTGATGCCGGACGACCTCAACTTCCGCGTGCTCCATGCGGATCTGTTGCTTCACAAACTGCGCAACTTGCAGACGGGCTTGCCGGGTATGAGGCAATTCGCTCGCGACGCGATCGACAAAAACGATGAGATGTGGATGGAAGGGGCGCTGCGCCAATTCTTTGATCCGGCGAATGACAACTCCCACTTCCCGTCTGCCGAGCGCCTCGCGATGGGCAAAGAGTTGTCCGAACACATTCTTGCGCTGAATCCTCCGCAAGGGGACGGTAGCTTCAAGTACCTGTCCTATGGGGCGGTCGCTCAGTATTATTATGAGAGCGGCAACAAGGATCGCGCAATCGAATTGGTCGAAGTGGCGTTGAACTCGCTAGGCGGTCCTGAGCCTATCCCCGACGAACTGAAACAGGACGTCACGTCGACGTTGGTCGAAGCGCTGGCCAACTACAAGAGTGAGAAGGCTTGCTATGGGACTCTTTGTGCAACTCCGCAAGACGGGTTTCCGGGAGCGTCAAAGCGCAGGCAACGGAGCAAACAACAAAAAGAAGGGTGATAAGTCGGAATTGCTCGCTGGCCATCATCCATTTCTTCGGCTCAATCCGCATGCATGGCTCACACAAACTCTCGAACGGATCGCACAGCGGACGACGTCTAAGATCGCTGCTCTCATGCTGTAGAACCCGCAAAAGCTTGAGCCGCCGCTTACGCAAAGAGGGGTGAAATAGGGGAAGATTCTCGATCGCAGCTCTTGAACCTTGGGCACACAAAGGACATGACGTTGGACGATCGCGACCTGAAGATTCTGGACAAGTTGCAGCTCGACACAACAATTCCCGTCACAGCGCTTGCCGAATCGACTCCGGCTTCCGAGCTCGGGTGAGAAGAATTTTTGCTATCGCAGAGATAAGGCCCTTGATTTGCACTTTCCAGAGCGATTGCGCGAAACAACGCGAGATTTGCCGCCGAAGGCGCGGTAAATTGTGCCACCTTCGCATGAAGTGGAGATCTCAATGTGCAGCGGACGATTGGGCTGATCGGAGGGATGAGCTGGGAAAGCACGGCCATCTATTACAAGGAAATCAATGAAATCGTCCGTCAGCGCCGCGGCGGTCTCGCCTCGGCAGACATCTTGCTGCGCTCGGTTGACTTCGGCTATATCGTCACCCTTCAGAAGGCAGGAGATTGGAAGCAAGCCGCGGCTTATTTAACGAGAATAGCCCGGCAGTTGGTCGACGCCGGCGCCAGCTGCATCCTGATCTGCACCAATACGATGCATGTGATTGCCGACATTGTTGCTGCCGAGCTGAGTGTGCCGCTCATCCACATCGTCGATGTGACCGCTGCGGCTCTTCTGGCTGCTTCCTTCAAGCGACCACTGTTGCTTGCGACGCGCTATACGATGGAGCAGCCGTTCTATTGTGATCGCCTGCGGCAGCGCTTCGGCCTTTCACCTGTCATACCGGGGGAGGGCGAGCGGAGCCGGATCCACAATGTCATCTTCGATGAGCTGTGCTGCGGCACTGTTTCTGATCTGTCGCGCCAGGAAGTTATCGACATGATCGCGCGCGGTCGTACACGGGGCGCGGACGCCGTTATCCTCGGCTGCACGGAGATTGGCCTTCTCATCGGCCCGGAACATTCAGAATTACCGGTGTTCGATTCGGCGAGGCTGCACGCCACAGCGGCAGCGGATTTCGCTGAGGGTAAGCTGTCAGTTGGTGCCGTCTCCATAAACGCGCGGCGATGATCGCCTCGCCGATCGACACTTGATCTTGTCCTCGGTAATGCCGACCTCGGCCTTAGCCGGGGTCCCAACGCCGCTGCACCTAGCCATGGCGGGCAGCGCGGTAGCGCAAGAAGGGCAATTGTCAACTTGTGGCAAGATCAAACCGGCGTCCCGATCACGATGAGCTGCTGCCGCCCACAAGATCGCCGAGATCGTTGTGGGGTCGGCAGCGCCACTCGACACTGAGCCGACGCTAAGGAACACGCTTCGCTCGACGGAAATTAGCGCGGATTTTCCCGCCGGTGGTCCCGACCTCCTTTTCAATGAACCCCAGTTGCTCGGGAGCAGAATTCCCGATCGGTAACTTTCTGGGCCGCTCAGCGCTTGGCGTGAGGTAAATGTTCCCGCCCGGTAACTTTTATCATTCTTCCATCGGAACGGTACGAAAAGTTCCTGATCGGTAACTTTTTTCTGGACTTATGTTGTTTCAACCCATAAAGTTCCCGTTCGGTAACTTACGACGAGAGAGCTATGAACACGCCTTCAAACGGCACTCCCCCCTCGGGCGGAAACGAGGCTCCTGGCGAGACCGGTGTCGCCCGCCAAGCCGCCGAGTTCGCGGCAGCATTCGGTCGCCTCATCCAGAAAGAACGCAAACGCCAGGGCCTCCGGCAGGACGAGCTGGCCATGGTGAGCGGGACAGGAAAGCGCTTCATCGTCGACCTCGAGGCCGGAAAAAGCACCTGTCAGCTCGGGCGCAGCCTGCACGTGGCAAACGTGCTCGGGCTGCGCATCGAGGATGTTCTCAAGGATGCCCAAGCACGCCGCGCGAACACTTCCGAGGCACCGGACATTCCCGACAGCGACGAGGAGGAGCCTCATGGACCGTCTTCCGGTCTACTTTGAGACGCGAGAGGTCGGCTGGATCACGGCCGCCGACGAAGCGTCAGGCTTCACCTATGCCGAATCCTGGCGCGGGCTGACCGGCGCCTTCCCTGTGTCGCTCACCATGCCGCTCTCGCGGGCATCGCACGATGCCTCGGTAATTCTGCCATGGGCGGCAAATCTGCTGCCGGAGAACGCAACTCTCGGGACCGTAGGTCATATGCTCGGCAAGTCGCCGGCCGATGTCATCGGTCTTCTTGCCGAGATGGGCCGCGACACCGCCGGCGCGCTCTCCGTCGGACAGCCTGGCACCGGGCTGATCGCCGGCAAATGGCGAGAGATTCCCGACAAGGCCTCCCTCGAGCGCATCCTCAATGAGCTACCCCACAAGCCCTTCCTCGTCGGCGAAGATGGCGTGTCGATGTCGCTTGCCGGTGTGCAGACGAAGCTCGCCGTCGCTCTGGATGGCGACACCCTGTATATACCGATCGACGGCGCGCCATCGACCCACATCATCAAGCCGGATGGCGAGCGCTTGCCTGGCGCCGTCCAGAACGAGGCATTCTGCCTGACGCTCGCGCGCATGATCGGCATCCCGACGCCGAAGGTGACGACCGCGACGGCAGGCGAACGTACCTACCTGCTGGTTGAGCGCTATGACCGCCGTCATGAGCGCAAGAGGTGGCGGCGGCTGCATCAGGAGGACTTTTGCCAAGCCCTGGGCCGACCGCCAGCTGCCAAGTACCAGAACAACGATAGAGGCCTAAAAGGACCATCATTGGCCGACATGGTTGGCGTGACCCAGCGCCACATGACAGCTCAGGAGACCGCCCGCTTCGTCGATCTTGCAATCTTCAATCCGATGGTTTGGAACACGGATTCTCACGCCAAAAATTACTCGCTGATGCTATCGGCGCGCGGCGCCGCCATGGCGCCAGGCTACGACATCGTCTGTGCGGCGCCATATCCGAAGATCACCCGCAACATGGCGCAGAAGATCGGCGGGCAGAAGCAGGCTGACCAGCTCGGACGCAACCACTGGGAGCGCTTCGCCACCGACTGCAAGCTCTCTCCAGCGCAGACGATCCGGCGCGTCTCCGAGATTGCTCAGGCCGTGACGCACCATGCAATGGCGGCCAAGGCCGAGGTCGAAGCCATGCCTGCCGGCGGCGATCCTGTCCTGGACATAGTGGTCGAGGCGGTGATTTCGCGCGCACGCGGCTACCTAGAGCGCCTGAAGCAAGCGGAGCCAGCGCCGGAAGGCGCAGCAGCCCCATCGCCCTAGGAATAGACGCATGTGGCGAGAAAGCCGAGCCCGCCTGCCTCACCGCCGGAAAACGTGGCTGCACATCTGCGCTCAAGGTTTCGGGGGGGACGTGCCCGACGATTTTCCGCACAAGGATACGATCATCGCACTCGAGGCGCTGCTCGAAGACGACGACAAGGATTTCACCCTAATAGCGCCCCGATCTTCCGCATCGCTATGTAGCTTGGCGCGGCGCGCAGGATAGCAAGATGTCTGCTCCCGGCACGATATTCGCGACGTGGCATGCGAAACCGCAAACGGCGTTAATCGCAAGGCCATGATGCGTGCCGATCGAGTGGCAGAGCGCCAGGCTACGGCGAGCTTCGTGCTGATGGTCGTGGTCTTCTTCGCCATCAAGGAGACGAACTCGGCAACCCGCCGCGCCTCATGCTGGTAGTTGTCTCCAAATCCTTGTCTCCAAACGCTTGACCCGCTCGCGTTGCGAATCGCGCAATGGTCATTGGATGCGTACCAGCGGCGGCAGGGTCAATGTGCGAGTCTTTGGACTTCTATCTTCGTCAAAGATGCCGCTTACGTCATGGCTCTCGCTTCGGAGCTGGCCGATCTCTGACAAAGTCGCGCCGGACCGGAGAAGCTCGCCAGCAAGGCGGTGTCGGAAGATATGGACCATGCAGCGGCGGACATATGACCTTACGTTCAGTGGACCACAGGGGTACCGACATTGCGATGCTTCCCAGCCGATGCCGTAGATATACTGCGGCGCGGGCGTCTAAAGTTCACATCCGCTCCTTAGGCGTCCCGACAAGGCAATCGCAGATTTTCGCAGATTGCGCGGCACCCCCGTTCTTCGCCTCTGCGTTCTCGAAAGATAGAATATATCCCCTTGTCATCTCGCTCGACCTGTCGATCACCAGCTTGAAGCGGCTGGCGAAATAGTCGGTGTCGGTCACGTGACGCGGATTGCGGTCGATCGAACCCTCCTGATGTGCGCGTCTACGGAATGGCGGAAGCGCATCGAACTGAAGTTTGTGTTTCGCTGGCGATAGGTCTTAAGCCCTTCACTCCATGACGTCGGCGTGAGCGGAAGAGGCTCGGGGCAGTTGACGGGCCGCCTCAGCGCGTCGAGCGTGAAGTGAAGGACGTCGCTCATGGTTAGTTTGGAAACGCAGTCGCTGTTGGAGCTTGCATACGGACGGCGCGGGCCGCTCGCCGTTGAAGGAGAGCGGCAATCGCCGTTCGAGAACCGGGCCCGTTTCTTGAGCCGCTGGTTGGCTGCTTTCGGGCAACGCTCCCTGTTGCTGATCGCGCTGCTGCTCTTCTGGTAGGCAGCATCCAGGTTTGGATTGGTCGATCCGGTCTTCCTGCCACCGTTCACGGAGGTCATCGCAGCCGGCTGGCAGCTTGCGCAAACCGGCGATCATTCACTACTCTTGAGAACAGCCAGCGAATTCACACGGCGCTTAGCGCCATCAGCAATCGATATGGCCATCTTCTCTGGAAATCCTTTTGGAAGCGCATTCAGCACCTGATCTATGGCTTTTGCGGCTGTATCGCCGAGCTGCTGGATGACAACCTTGACTGTTTTGTCGGGCAGACCGCAGCTTTTCGCAGTCTGCACGAAATGTCGGCCGAGAACCGTGTGGACGACGTAATGCCGGTTGCTGCCGATCGCCATGGCCAGCTTCATTTGGTCTTGGCTGGTCTGTCCAGCGTCCAAGCTCGGTTGGGTCGAAATGATGTCGTAAAGCGGGGCCAGATGAAAACGTCCGCCCGGCGCCAAATGAATGCTAAAATTCTTCGCATGGCCATCGGTGGCGGCGAGCAGCCAGAACACGATCTGCGCCTTGAAGAAAATGACCTGGTCGTCCTCAGGCGTATCGCTGCCCTTGAGGAAATCCGAGATTTTGCGGATGCCAGGTCCGCCGTCGGATTCATACTTGCGCGCGGGTGGAACGGACAGCGCCTGGCAGCAGTCTTCCTGCGGCAGCCGCAACAGGCGGCCGTCGCGCGTCCAGATGCGATCGAACCGCTCAACTGCGAGCACGCGGCGCCCGGCGAAATCGATGATGCTTGATTTGGCAACAGGCAAGCCGAGTGCCGCAACCAGCTCAAGGCACAGATGCTCGTTTTCAACGCTGCCGGTCAGATCGATTCCGTTCGGCAACTTCCCGATCTGCGGCTTGATAATGTGCGTAGTTGCGGTCGTGCCATGAGGCACGTGCCACTTGTCTTTCCAGTAAAGCAGCGCTGTCTTTTCCTGCGCGCCCGCGAGAGAAATGCGGAATTCCTGGTCGGCGCCGATGCCGAGCGGATTGCTGGCAAGCTTGCCGAGAATGGCGGCGATCTCCTGATCGCTAGCGGCGCGGCCATCAATGGCGCCGGCGCCCCCGGGTGCGGCACCGTCGGGAAGGAATTGCAGCGCGCCGATGCAATCGCGGCCGATTGCGGAGAGCAGGCTGTAAGCGTCGGCGCCATCAGCATGCGCGCGTTCGGCGACGCGTCGGCGGATGTCGTCATTATCGGGCAGAAGATTGTCAAAAACAGCGACGACGGGATCGCCGATATAACGATCCTCCCGCAATGGCAGCGACACCGAAACGGGGATGGCATTTTCCCACGCGAGCCACTGCTTGTCATACTGGAAATCGATTGCGCCGCTGCTCTCGCGCCGCAGCCGCCCGACCAGCCGTGCGTTGAGATAGACGTTGAGCGGCGCGCGGGCAGGACGACGCGCCATCAGAACAGATCCTCAATCGCTTCAGCCGTCAATTTGCTGCGCGGCCGGATGACCAACTCGAGGTCGAGCGCGGCCAGCGCATCCATCAAGGTGCGCAGCTGCGTTGCAGGTACACCGGCTTCCAGCTTCGAGACCGTCGCTTGACGCGCATGCATCTTCTCACCGAGGCCGGCCTGGGTGAGTTTCTTCTGGCGCCGGTAGCGCCTGATCCCGGCGCCAACTTGTTGGGGGGTGCGGACTATCGTATCCATAGGTTACCATACGCGAATGCGTATATATCGTCAATATACGCGACCGCGAATATCAGCCAATTATACGCCTCGCGTATATTTATGCTTTAATACGCCATTGCGTATGAAGCCCCGCGATTTCCCCACGCCTTATTGAAATTATTAAAAAACCATCACGGGCCCCTGCTCGTATCTGCCAGTCGGGCGTACGTCGCCTTGATCAGGTCGTCCAACGCCGCAGCGGCGTCCTCGTTGAGATTGGGATCTTCGCGCAGGATGGACGAGACCTGGGTCAAGGGGCTGGCCGCGCCGAAGCGACTTTGAAAAAGACACCCGGGCGGCAATCCGGGCCAGGGCGGAGGTCATGGCGGTGGCCCCGACAAGCCCGTCAGTCCGTTCGTCATCGAAAAACCGGTCACGGTCGAGGACAAGAAGCAGACCGGCCATCAATCAGGCCAGCACGTTCCGATCCAGCTCTACTTCGTGCTGAGCCTTGAGCGCGTCGGCGGCAAGACCGAGCTGATCGAACGGCATGATGCACATCACCGGCATGGTCAGCTGCATCGGCAGCGAGATGATCAGCGAGCCAACACATGATTCGGCATGCCGACGCCGCCGATGATCAGCAGCAGCACCGGCGCGCCCGTCGCCGATGATGGGCGAGAGAGCCTCGTCGACATGTCGAATTGGCATCACGGCGTTGGCGACGCCGTCGGCTTCGCAATTGAAACGCGCGCCAGAAGACCTTCCTTGCCTCCCGTAAGCCCGTACTCCTCTGCCGCCTTGCCGTCGAGTTTGGCCGCTTCGGCTACGCCCTTCGCGAGCATGTCGAAAGTGTCGTCCGAAAGACGCAGGGCGCCAACACCAAGCCGTCGTCGCCATCTGGCTCCGCGTTCCCACGCTTCGATCCACCCAAAGCCTAGGTCGCTGCTACGTTTGACGGCATTGAATGCTTGAATGAGCGCGCCAGCCTGGTTGATGTCCTTTTTGGCCTTATCCGCAAAGAACACATTCCGTTTGGTCGCGATGATCAGTTTGTGGACGGCGTAGCGCTCCGGGGCCGGTACAAGGACCGGCACTCCGGCGTCGTGCAAGACCACAGAGCGGATGGGCTCATGGATCAGGTAGTCTTCGAACCGCAACACCTGCGCCCCTACAGACGGTCCCAATGAAGGCATCTGCGTCAGTCTAGAGGAGTAGTCCTCGTCGCCACGGTTTGGTGTAAGGAATTCGACCTTGAAGCCGGTGGCATTGGCAAAACCGCTGAACAGCTTGGTTTCATCGGGGGAGAATGAGGGCGCAAATGTCGGATCCACCTTTTTCAGGATCTCTTCGATGTCGGGCATGCTTTCATCGATCGAGATCGAGATGCCGTAGAATTTCGCGATGTCCGGATCCTCGGTCGTCACGAGCTCGTCGGGCAGCTTGACGCCGAGTACGCCGCTGTATGTCTGATAGGCCATCGAACCGACGAGCGTGGCGCGAAGCCGGAAGAGTCCCGCGCGCGCGAGTTCGTTGACGACGAGACCTTCCATGTGGGGAGGAGCAGGGTAGCCGGCCCGCCTCAACTTCGCTGCCAGCTCGCGTCGCGCGCGATAGCCAATCTTGGTGCGCTGGAAAGCTTCCGCGCGTTTGGCAATCTCGGGATCATCGGCCGGACCGACATATTTGAGAGTCGTCTTCGTCGGTCCCTCGCCACCGGAGGGCTTGTAGGCCTTGTAGTAATAGTATTCGCGGTTGGCTCGCTTCTGTTTGAGAAAGGTCCCGTTTTCCGGGAAGTTCTCGTCGAAATCCGCGTCGGTCGCCTTCTGAACCAGGTTGGAGAACATGACTTGGTCGATGTTGGAAAACTGCTTCATAGGTGCTTGTTACCATTTTGGCGAAGTGGTAACAATGTTTTTTGTGTCCATCCTGCCAAAATGGTAGCAAATTTGTATCCATTTTGCTATAATGGTAACAACAATGAATTCAATGACTTGAGGCCCGGATTGTTCCGGATCTTAAGACCGAACTCCTAGGCTCCGATCAGACTCTGGGAGTCTCGACAGCGACTGAGCTGGAAAGCTATATTAGAACATACTAAGAACTGATCTTCCGGTTGTATTTTCAAGACCCACTCTCAATAACAATGCTGTCCGGCACATCATGCGTTTAGCGTCGCCAACTCAGGATGAAGTCGGGCCCAGGAGCCGCGTCATTGACCTTGTTTCGCCATTTGCATGACGACGCGTTTCTAGCTTTTTCGCGCGATCACAAGCACCTGTATGCGGCGTGTCTGCTCGATCTACACGAACGCTTCTTTTCAGGCGCGCCTTCGTTCCCGACCCCGCAGCAGGTCGTCCATGCCATCTACGACGTCATGCGCGCCAACCCCACCCTCTGGAACGAGGGCGATGATTTGGGCATCCTGCCGGAAATGATCTCCGCGGGACGCCGCCGGATCCGGAAGGCCGACGTCGCGCTCGCTTCCGAGAAGGGCGACAAGGCGCTCGGGCTTGCGCGACAATTGTACGCCCGGCTGCTCGCCTGGGGATGGCTTGAAGAGGAGGAATACGGGCTTCGGGTTACCGTGGACATGGCTATGGGACCGCTGCTCGTGATCCAGCGGTTCGCGAGCCTCAACAAGGATCTCTCGCAGCGATTCGGCGGCTTGATCGTGCAAATCCGCCTCAACCTGGAGGCCGTCGAAAAACTGAGGCCCGAGATCACCGACCGCAAGCAGCGCGAAGCCGCGCTCGCCGTCCGCGAGGCGCGCAATCAGGCCGACCAGTTCACTAAGAGCCTGCGGGCCATTCTGGCCGATCTGAAGCGCGTCCGACGAACCGTCATGGAGTCGAAAACAGTCGCTACCCGGCTGGAAGCCTTTTTCGAGGAGTTCGTCGACCAGCTCCTGTTGAAGGATTTCGAGTCCATCCTCACCGTCAACCATCCGTACCGCTTCCGCGACGCCATTGTCGATCTCGCGCGGAGGATCTCCTACACCCCGGAAACCATGCAGGTCCTCGCCGAGGAGTACACAGCTTCCAGCATGGCAGCCGACATCGAGGACGGTCGAATGGCCGCGGCCGACGACCTGCTGGCCATCGAAAGCATCTTCGATCAGATCGGGGAGATGTTCGATAGGATCGAAGCCTTCCGTAGGCAGCTCGAAGCCCGGGTCCGCAACACCATTAAGTACGCCGAGCGGGGCGGGCAGGGACTCGTCGGCCGGGCCGGCGACCTGGTGCGGCGCCTGGATGCCCTACTGCGCGACGGCAGACACCAGAAGGCTGCAATCGAATGGAGCATCGAGCCGTTGCGGTCCCCCTGGTCGGAGCACCATCAGGCGCCGGCCAGGCAGCCGCGCCGTCCCGTCGAAGCAAGGGAGCTCTCCGAGCCGCCGTCGGATCCGCTGTACGAACTGCGCAAGAAGCTCCGCCTCGAGTACATCGCTCGCATCGCGCCCCGCCCCGAGGATGTCAGACGATTCCTCGAGGGCCAGGTGCCGCCATTCGCGACCAGGGAAGCCCGCTTCATGGAAATCGGCACCGTGGACGACTTCCTCGCCTTCGATTGCGCCCGCCGCTACGCCCTGACCGGTGAGGTTCCGGCGCAGGTCGCGGCCGGCTTCGAACTCGAACCGTGCCCCGACACGCCACCACACGACAGCGAATGGCTTCGGTGTGCGAACTTCGTGGTCAAGCGATCCGGCGTACTCCGGAAGGCGAGGCCAGCTCATGCTCAGTGAATTCGAAAACATCGAGCGCTCGTTCGGCGCGGAAAAGGCAGCCGACCTCCGCAAAGCGCTGCACTTCCTGCTGCGGCGGCAGTTCGTGTTCGCAGGAGATCCCCGGACCGGGACAGTCTGCAACACGATCATGGATGGCCGCTTCCGCGACGTGGTCGACGGCTTCTTCGATAGTTGCGGATACCGCGTTCATCGCGATCCTGAAGCGCAGTGGGCCGGCATTCTCGCCATGGACGAGGACGTGCCGCTGCCCCGGATGAAGCTCGACGAAACCATCGTCATGCTGGTGCTGGCGGCGTACTGGCAGCAGGAGGTGAACGTCGGAGCGGTCGAGGACCGGGCCGTCGTTGTCGCCACCTTGAACGACCTGTTCGACCGCTACCGCGAGATGGCGCAACACGGCGGCGGAGGCGCGATCTCGCCCGCCCGCTTCCGGGACATCCTGCGCGAGGCCGCCCAACGCAGTTTGGTCGAGATCGGTGATTTTGACGACGAGCAGCAGGACTGCGAGATCAGGATCCGCCCGATGATTAAGCTGATCAGTGGCGGCGATGCCCTCCAACGGCTTGAGCGCTACGTCCGTAGCGAGGAGGCGCGGTTTCCGCAGCCTGCAGGAGACGAGGCATGATGGAGCTACGACACCTGACGATGGTGAACTGGCACCTGTTCGACGTCGCCGACATCGACGTGAGGGGACACGTCGGGGTCCTGGGCGAGAACCGGTCCGGCAAATCGACAATCCTCGACATGGCACAGGTCGTCCTCACCGGCGGCAGCCGGCGGTTCTTGCGCCTGAACGCGGTCGCCGGTGACAGCGGAAAATCGCGCAGCGGCTCGAAGCGCAGCGTCGTCGACTACTGCCTTGGGACGCTCGGCGAAGACCAGCGCCGGCGCGACGAGGCACGCACCTACATCTCGCTAGGATTCGAAGACAAGGAAGGCGATCGACCGCCGGTCACGATCGGCATGGCGCTTGAGGCGCGCAAGTCCGACAGCAGGGAGACCGTGCTGGCACTGTTCGTCGCCGTCGGGACCGTTTTGAGCTCCAAGGACTTCATCGAGCAGCGAGGAAAGTCGCAATTCCCGGCGCAGTGGGAGGACGTGCGCGCCCGGATCGTCGCGGCGGTCGGGGAAGGCAAGTTCGTCAATCATCGCGACCGGGCGAGCGACTTCGTCCGTGAGTACATGCGCCATCTTCTGCCGCATTCGCCCTATGGCGAGCAGAACGCCAGCGCCCTGCAGAAATCAATCGTCAACGCGATGACGCTCGACCACAACCAGACGGCGACGCAGTTCGTGCGGAACTACATCCTCGAGGACAGTCCGATCGGCATCAAGGAGCTGCGCGAGTCGATCCAGACATACCGCAACATCAGCGAGACCATCCGGAAAATGCGCCTCAGGCTCGAAGCCCTGAGGGCGCTTCGGGGCGTCCTCGGCACCCTTGAAGAAGCGCTCGAGACCAAGTTCAGGGAGGAGTGGATCGCAAAACGCGCGATTTGGCTCGCGGCGCGCGCGACAAACCTGGACTTCAAGACTAAGCGGCGTACCGAGATGGCGCGCAGGGACGCCGCAGCAAAAGAACTCGAATTCATCGACCACGACGTCGACGCCATCGATCAGGAGATCGAACGCCTCACGGCCGCGATCGCCGAGCACGACGCCAAGACCGGCAGAAAGTCCCTGCAGCAGACCGCCGATGTGGCCGGGCAGGCGGCGCACCGCGCCTCGGCGGACTTCAAGACTCGCATGGAGAACATCCGTCGCCTGGAGCCGCTACGCGCGATGTGCGCGGACGGTTTCGAGGACTTCGTTCCTGCGCTTGAGCGTCTTCTGACCGCCATCTCCGGGGCCGACATCGCCGGCGTCTCCGACGAGCTCTCCGCGGCCGAGAAGTCCTTCGCGGCAAGCGGCGCCAAATGGCTGCCGAAGATCGACGAAGCGCGTCAAACGATCATCGCGGAGCTATCCGGGCTCCGAGGCCGGCGCGACGAGGTGCTCGAACGGATCCGACAGCACGCCGCCGGAGGGGCGCGCGCCTATCTCGGCGACGACACTGAACTCCTCTGCCGCAGGCTGCGGCAGAGGGGAATGGTCCCGCGCGTACTCTGCGACATCATCGACGTCGCCGAACCCGAGTGGGTAGGAGCCGCCGAGGCGCTCCTCGGCCGCGACCGGGAAGCCGTGTTCGTGGACAGAGCGGATATCAGCGCCGCCACGGCAATCTTCAAGGAAGGTCGCCGCGAGTTTCGCCATGCATCGCTAGTGAGCCTAAATAAGCTCGAGCAGTTCAGGGCCAAGCCGGAGCGCGGCACTTTTCCCTCCATCTTCCGGAGCCAGGATCCGGACGCGATGGCCTTCATCATGCGCCGCTACGGCACGGTCCGTCTCGCGGACACGCTCGACCAGTTCAACAGGCCCGGCCGGGCTATCATGAAGGATGGCCTCTACGACGACGGACTCGTAAGGACCCATCGCTGGATCGAAGCCTCGCAGCACAAGATTGGAAAGGCGGCCCAGGCGAACGCCCTGCGCTCACTGCAGGATCAGGCCGAGGAACTGGGTCGGATCCTGACCGACAAGGGGAAGGAGGTCCATGCCGCGGAGCAGGCTTTTGCTGCTCTGAAGAACATCTGCGAGGAACGTAATGACCTGGGGGCTTGCGCGGCCGCTTTCGCGGCCGCGCAGACTGAGGTCGCTGAAGCTCAGGCCAGGCTCGATGCCCTCGACGGCGCGGGGGACGGCGGGCTTCGCGACAAAAAGAGGGCGCAGCAGAAGCTGAAGGAGAAGAGGCTGGAGGAGAGAAAGACGCAGCAGAAGGCGTTCGGCGAGCATGACGGCGAGGTCAGGTCGGCGGAGAGGAGGCTCGGAGAGGGCGAGAACGTGCCCGGCTCCGAACTCAACCTCAGGGTCGCCCGGTCGATATACCGCAAGTTCGTCCCACTCTACTCCACCGCGAAAGGCAGGGCCGTCTACCGCGACCGCCTCGATGCCGCAGCCCAAAAGGGCTCCGCGGAGAAACACCGGGCCATCGCCGAGAAGGCCTTGAAGGATGCGAACGCGTCCGACAACGAGCGCGCCCGGATCGAGCGACGGGTCCGCGAGCTTCTTTACGATTACTTCGACCAGTTCGGGATGAGCTCGCAAGTCGGCGCGGAAAGCGAGCCGCTGCGGGAGGTGAAGCCGTGGATGGAGCAGCTCATCTCGGATATCGAATCCAACGAGCTGCGCCAGTACGAACGGCAGGCGAGGGAAGCGGCGGAGAAGGCCTCCACCCTGCTGCGCGGCGAGTTCATCAACGCCCTCACGGCCCGGATCGGAAAGATGGAGCGGGAGCTGCAATCGTTGAACCGTAGCCTCTACGCACATCCTTTCCATAACGAGCGATACTCATTCCACCGCACCCAGTTGGTGGAATTCCAGCCCATCCTGAAGATCATCGAGATCGCCAAAACCTCTCCGGAGGCGCTCGACATGCTGTTCCGGGGCGACGTGCCCGATGACTTCCCGCACAAGGATACGATCGTCGCACTCGAGGCGCTGCTCGAGGACCCCGACAAGGATTTCACCCAGTTCGAGGACTACCGCAACTTCTACACCTTCGAGATCCACATGGAGGATGTCGCCACCGGCCGCTCGACCCGCTGGGAGCAGCGGCGCGGCACCGGGTCTGGCGCCGAACAGGAGGTGCCTATCTACGTTGCCATCGGCGCTTCGCTGGCCGCCGTCTACGGCAGCGCGGAGCGTCGTGCCGGCAAGCCCGCCGGTTTCGCGCTCGCCATGTTCGACGAGGCCTTCTCCAAGATGGACGGCAAGAACCAGCGGCAGATGATGAGCTTCTACAAGAACCTTGGCCTGCAGTTCGTGATCGCGGCGCCGTTCGAGAAGCGGGTCGCCGTGCTCGAGCACATGGACACCATCGTGGAGGTGGACCGCATCGGCGAGCAGTCCAGGGCCACCGTGGTGGAACTGAAAGACAAGGCCAAGCGCGAACTCATGGCTATCGATCCCGACCTGATGTCCGAAGATGAGCTCGCCACCCGTCTGGCCGCCGAGTAGCCATGGCTCGGCGTTTCACGGATGCGATCGGCCTGCTGAACGACCTGCTCAACCGCTTCGAGGCCGGGGCCGCAAGCCCGATCGCCCACCCGGACTACCCCGCCTTCCCATCAGTCGTCGCGGCGGACGCCTTCCTGAAACAGATCAGGGAAGCCGAAAGTGCCGGCGCGGTCTCCATCCGCTGGGGGCGCGGCGCCAGCCGAGACCAAGTGGCACATGTGCGGCTGGCCTCGGCGGAGATCTTATACCGATATCTCGGCCGCACCCCGGCCTCACGCATCGCGGAGCATGCCGCCGTCCGGCTTGTAGCCGGAGTGGCGCTGCACGAGTCCCTGAAGAACAGCGGCTCTCAAATCGCAGAGGTGTGGGCGCGGGGTAAGACGTGGCACGGATTCGGTTCGTCCGACGTCGACACGCTGCGCCACGCATTCGTTCTCGCCCAGGCGATCCTCGATAACAAACATCTGGACGTCGACTACAAAACTTTCTCGCGACGTACGGTGGGGCACAGCAAGATACTCGAGCGCATCGAGGGGGCCGTGGTCCGGCTTTTGAGCGGCATAATGGACTTTCCGCCTGGCGCCCGCCCCCGCGAGGCACTGCGAGCGATCGGGCTGGAGCGCTTCGCGCCGCCCCTGCTGATCGCGGGCAAGATCGACCTCGACGGAGCCGATCTTTCCAGGATATCTCCGCATTATCTCGGAATCACTCCCAAGGAAGCAGATCGCGTCCGGTTCCGGGAGCCGCCGGCCTACGTTCTAACCATTGAAAACTTCGCAAGCTTCAACCGGCACATCGCCGAGGCGGACCCCGGCCGATTAGGCACGACCATGTATGTCGGCGGGTACCCCTCGCTTGCCACCCAGCAGGCGCTGCGGACAATCGCAGGATTGGTATCCGAACAGACGCCGATCTTTCATTGGTCGGACATCGATCCGGACGGCACCTGGATCTTCCACACCATCGAGCGCGCCGTCGATCGACCGATCCGTCCCCACCTCATGAGCGTCGCAGTTGCCGAGCGTTTGGGACAAGTGCCGTTCAAAAAATCGGCCCCCGCTCGATGTCCAGCGGACTCCGGTATCGCGGCTCTGGCGGCGTACCTGGCGAAAGATGGAGCCAAGACGCTCGAGCAGGAAGAACTCGATCCAGTCCTGCCAGAGTTTCATTAGAAAATGCGCGGACGCTCGTGGTTGCGGCTTTGGCTGTCTCGTTCAAGACGTCGTTTGTTTCAAGCGCGACAACAACACCGCCTGCAACTACGTGCTGCGAGAAAACCGACATCGTTTCTTCATAAAAACGCTCAACCGGCATTGGCATGCCGGTTGCTTGAAGATGTGACGAAACCACCTGTGACTATGATGCTCCTTCAGCATCCGGTCGAAGTATTCAGATGAAACTTGCCCGCTTGATCGATGGCAGAGGTCTCCTAATGCGCTTTCCAAACCGTGCGCCTGCGTCGCGAACTCTGCCATCTTCGGATCGCGCTCCGGTTTGCCGGGCAGAACCCGATCGTCTTGTAAGGGGCTCGCAACGAATGGTGGTCCTCAACAAGAGCGCCAGCGTAAAGGCGTCCTCAGGACGATCGTTTGGCATCGCTTTAGCGCATGGCTCAGGGTGGGGCATCTGCGACATGCGGAGCCTGCATTCTTGAAGCTTAAGTGCCGGCCTTGCATCGGTGCTTGCAGATGGTCAATGAGCTAATGCAGAACGATTGGGATCTTGAGAAAATACTCAGACAACAGGACGAGCTCAAGGTCAAGCTGCTTCGCGCCCAATCGGTTGTCGCCGAATGTAAGGCAGGATTGGCGGATCTGGAGCGGAGGCTTGAGTGTCGAGCGGTCTCATCGTCGATCGATGAACGCCAGCGCAACTCTGCGGCAAACAATTCAATACGTAACGCACGACCGCCCAAATCGCGAAGTGTCGATGATCCTGTTAACCCGGATTCTGCCGTGGCATTTTCGTCTCGATCATGGGACCGCTGAAAGCTGCCGCCGCGCACGTTGACGGCGACAGGTTTGGTCACGGACCTGGCGAAGATCTGCCGCAAGGCCGGGATCAGCCAGGCGACCTATTTCAACTGGAAGAAGAAGTATGACGGTCTGCTGCCGACCGAGATCCGCCGGCTGAAGCAGCTCGAGGAGGAGAACGGCAAGCTGAAGAAGTCGGTCGCCGATCTCAGCCTCGACATGGAGATGCTGCAGGACGTGATCCGCCGAAAGCTATCAAGCCTGGCTGGAAGCGCAAGCTGGTCGACGAGGTCTGTGGCGAGTGGCAGGTCTCGATCCGCAAGGCTTGCGAAGCCCTCGAGTTCGATCGGTCGACCTACCACTACGAATCCCGTCGCCCCGGTCAGGCTGCCCTCGAACAGAAGATCAAGGAGATCTGCCATGTTCGTATTCGCTACGGTTATCGTCATGTTCACGTCCTGCTGCGTCGTGAAGGCTGGCGCCATGGCCGGAACAAGACGCGGCGCATCTATCGCGAATTGGGCCTGCAATTACGCAACAAAACGCCGAAGCGTCGGGTCAAGGCCAAGCTGCGCGATGATCGCAGGCCGGCGACGCGATCGAACGAGACCTGGGCGATGGACTTCGTCCATGACCAGTTGGCGACCGGACACAAGCTGCGCGTGCTCACGATTGTCGATACCTTCTCCCGCTTCTCGCCGGCGCTGGCGCCACGGTTTACCTTCCGCGGCACCGATGTCGTGGAGGTGCTGGAAAGGGCCTGCAAGGAAGTGGGATTCCCGGCAACGATCCGCGTCGATCAAGGCAGCGAGTTCGTGTCCCGCGATCTTGACCTCTGGGCCTACCAGCGCGGTGTCACCCTGGACTTCTCGCGGCACGGTAAGCCAACCGACAACGCGTTCATTGAGGCCTTCAACGGCCGCTTCAGGGCCGAATGCCTCAACGCCCACTGGTTCCTGTCTCTTGCGGACGCCCAGCAAAAAGTGGAGACTTGGCGCAGATACTACAATGAAGAACGGCCCCATGGGGCAATCGGTGACCTGCCACTGCGTATTTCCTCCAGAAGGAGCTAGAGTCCGGCCCGAAGAAGGACGGACAGATGAAGCGAGCAAGGTTCACGGAAGAGCAGATTATCGCGGTATTGAAGGAGCATGAGGCTGGGGCGAAGACAGCCGACCTGGCTCGCAAGCACGGTGTTTCCGAGGCGACGATCTACAATTGGAAGGCCAAATTCGGCGGCATGGACGTTTCCGAAGCGAAGCGGCTGAGGGCCTTGGAAGAGGAGAACGGGAAGCTGAAGAAGCTTCTGGCCGAGCAGATGCTCGATGCGGCCGCACTTCGCGAGCTCCTTTCAAAAAAATGGTAGGGCCCGCCGCCAAGCGCGCTGCGATCGCGCATCTGCAGGCCGTCATGAGCCTGTCGGAACGGCGGGCCTGCTCGATTGTGGGGGCGGATCGGAAGATGATCCGCTATCGCTCCAGCCGCCCGCCGGACGCAGTTCTGCGTGGCCGATTGCGCGACCTCGCCAACGAGCGGCGGCGTTTCGGCTATCGCCGGTTGTTCGTCTTGCTACGGCGGGAGGGCGAGCCATCGGGGATCAACCGGATCTACCGGCTTTACCGCGAGGAAGGGCTCACCGTCCGCAAACGGCGGGCTCGCCGCAAGGCCGTGGGGACCCGTGCCCCGATCCTGGTCGAGGCGAGGCCGAACGCGCGCTGGTCGCTGGACTTCGTCCACGACCAGTTCGCCAATGGCCGACGCTTCCGCATCCTCAACATCGTCGACGACGTCACCAAGGAATGCCTGGGCGCCATTCCGGAGACGTCGATCTCGGGGCGGCGCGTGGCCCGCGAACTGACGGCAATCGTCCAGCGACGCGGCAAGCCAGGAATGATCGTGTCCGACCATGGCACCGAATTCACCTGCAACGCCATGCTCGCTTGGTGCAAGGACGCAGCCGTCGATTGGCACTTCATTACGCCGGGAAAGCCGATGCAGAACGGCTTCGTCGAGAGTTTCAATGGCCGGATGCGCGATGAGCTACTCAACGAGACCCTGTTCTTCGATCTCGATGACGCCCGCGCCAAGATCGCCAACTGGGTCGCCGACTACAATCTCCAGCGTCCCCACTCGTCGCTGAAATACCTGACCCCCGCGGCCTACGCCGCCCACCTCACCGCAACGGACGATCGGCTGCGCAACCCCGACCAGCTCCGCCGATCGTCCGTTGCTCCATCCGCGCCACTTGGCGTACAAAACCCCGAGACTCTAACTGCCGCTGGATGAAAATGCAGTGGCAGGTCAGCACAGTTCAATTGCTCAACTACTTGAGAAGGCTCATCAAATAGGAGCTGTACCTCCGGATCACAATGCTGCTTTGATGTACGAGAGAATTGAGCAGTTTCAAAGGGCGCTGCAGCTATATCGGGCTCCGTCGCTGCCAATTGAGGTACATCAGTTTTACGCGACGGATTCTTCCGTAAGTTGTCGCGCACGACTAGACAAGAGCTCAATAGCTCCAGAGATGAGCTCCCCGATGCGAGGCTGGGACAGGGTTTTGAGTGCAGCGGCCATTGATACCACACCGATTCCAGGCAATCACGCGACGATGATGAACACTCCAGAAAACCGCAAAGTCCTGGCACGCTCGTTATCAAGAGCCTTAAATAGCTCACCGACGTGATCTGAGGCCGCCGGCGAACTGGACCATTTTTGGTTAGAGTTTTTCGCGATTTCCCCGGCCGGGAGGAGCGAAGAACGATGAAGGCTCGAAGTTTTCGGGCGCCCAGAAGGCGTTCATTTTGAAGCTCCACTGAAAGTCCTTGAAGCGGCGTGCGGGTTGATCGGTCTTCTCGGCCGTAGCCCGGGCCGCCGTCAGTTCGTCCGCGATCATGGCGAGCAGCCGCGTGTTGCGGGCGAACCTGAACAGATAATCCACGTGGTTGTCCTCGCACCACGCCATCAGCTGCTCGCGCGCAAAGGTATATCGCTTCGCGCTTATGTCGGCGTTAACCAGTTGGCGGACCAGCTTGAGATACCGCTTCCTCACAAAGCGGCTATTCATGTATTCGCCACTATCGAAAACATGGACAACAAACGCTCTAAAACGCAGTGCTTGGACCATCTCGCGCCAGCTCTCGTGGGGTCATCGCATCCCGGCTTGGTTCGGTCCGGATGGCGCCATCTTCGTCCAGGAGACCGAAGAAGCCAAAGCTCAGGCTCGCGCGCACTATGGCCATGACGAGCCGCTCACTCAAGACGAGGACGTGCTCGATACTTGGTTTTCCTCGGCGCTGTGGCCGGTTCTCGACCCTTGGCTGGCCCGAAAAGACAGGCGATTTTGAGCGCTTCTATTCGACGAACACCCTCATCACAGGTTTCGATATCATACCTTTCCGGGTCGCTCGGATGATGATGCAGGCCTGCAGCTAACGGGCAAGGTTCCGTTCAGGCGAGTGTTCATCAACGCCCTAGTACAAGATGCAAGCGGCGCCAAGATGTCGAAGTCCGAGGGGAACGTTATGGACCCTCTGGAACTGGTGGACGAGTTGGAGCCGACGCCTTGCGCTTCACGCTGACCGCCATGTCCGGAGCTGCACGCGATCTCAAGCTCTCGCGGCAGCGCATCGAAGGCTAACGCGTGACGCGCGGGCGAGCGTCACGTCGGCAATAATTAGAGAGGCGAAGCCTATGCTAACGCCGAGCCCATCGTTAGTCCCGGCCAAGTGTGAGCGGCGCGTGCCTGGCTAGGTTGGAATCAGGACGAGCTGGCTAAAAAAGGCAGGCTTGTCGAAGAATGCATTGAACCGCTTCGAGCAAGGCATCGATGCTTCGCTAGATGAAACCCCACAGCTCTTACGCAAGTCACCCGAGGAAGTTGGCATTCGCTTTCAAAGACAACGCCGGCGTAGGCATCGAGATCACACGATCGATTCCTGCCAGGTGCCGCTCGCGCAGTTCATCTCCCAAAGATTGCGCGACCGTTTGCAACATTTGAAGCAATTGGCCTTTAACAGTGGTCATTTTCTGAGAAGCCTTTCCGATAGACGCTCGGCCGCGAACCCAGCCTCCCTTTGATTTCCAAGCCTGACACCATCGATAAGGGCCAGATATTCATACAGACGATCGTCTTTTTGAATGGCCTGGGGTACGCTTTTGTACAGCGGTTCTACCGCCTGCCCCATGTCTTTGCCGTTTGCGTACGGCCAGACATAAATGTACTCTCCTGCGCTGATAAGAAGATTTTTAAGCGGGGCGGCGGCAAAGGCGGTGGGGATGCCCCGGGTCATCGCACCCGGTTTAGCCGGAAAAACGAACTTCAATCCGTGCACCACAAAATTATGGAGATTGCGGCGGTTAGGCTTTGCGTGGCCGGATTCCCGATCTTTGACCGCAAGTCCCGACGAAAGGCTCCGGTTGATCGAGGCATTGACCTCTGTCTTGCTGATACCAAGGGCTGATTCCAGGCTGCGTACTGAGTAAGGGTCATCGTGATACGCAGCCTCCCCAGGATGCGCATCGCCCTTATTTTTGGCCTGCTCAAGGCTCACGAGCTTCAGCAATACAACAAGGTCTTGACTTTTCATACAAATTCGCTTCCGTCCTTTGTCCTAGGACTAAGAACAATATGGCGGGCCTTTCAAGGATAGAACGTACTGCTTTGTGGCCGATGAGGGGAGGTCTGCCGCCCCTGCTGGTAGCATCTTCAATTTGCAGTCACTTCAAATTGTTGCTGCCTCAGGTCTGCCCTTGCCGGTCAGCCGAATTTTGCCGCGAGCGCCAGCGTTGTTACACAGAGACCGTTACGGCCTGCATTTACCGCAAGTCATCAGAGCCGTTGCTCGTGGGACCAATGGGCATTAAAAGCGGGCAACACGCTTCGGTTTCTACGAGGGCGTGCAATAAAGGATACCGGGGGCGACCATACGCATGCCGAGCGAATTTTTTGAAGAATTGCCCCACAATTGCCCGCCCCACAATACGCCTAAGATGCCGTCCTTGATTGTTCTACGGTTGGTAAAAAGCGCGAAGCCGACCATGGATGACTTTCTATCGCAGGCTTCGTTAGGACTGGAGCGGCGTGGCGACACTGACGAATGCTGCCATGCCTCATGCTCAGTGTTCAAAGTCGATGAAAAGGTGAACCGCGCTCAGCAGTTGAGAAAACTCCCTAGAATTAGGTCTCGCAAGCACGTCGCCTTTCTAAACCTCGGGCCAACAGCCGGACGAGCGAAAGTCAGCCAGCATTCGAACCACATCGATCTCTGGCTTTTCAAAGCGTTCAATCCGCTCAGCGCGATACAATCGATAGAAAAGTTGGCATAGGCTATGGCCACGACCGCTAAGCGAGCCAAGAGCCGGGGTGCACGATTTGCGCGGCTCGAGCAAACCCTGGTCTACTACGACGGACCACAAGTCGTCTTGCTTAAGTCAAGCCGAAGCTTCGACATGCTCGCCGTCGCAACTGAACGGGAAGACCTGACATACGCTTTCTTCGCTTGCGAGATAAAGCCCGCGACACTTCGAAAATATTTGGCTGACCGAATCGACTTAAACTACGTGTTTAAGTTTGCCGATTACGGCCGCTATTACTTTTTTGATTGGCAAGAACTTGAGGATGGTCGGGTCGACCTGATTGCTGCTTCAGACGCGGAGATCGCGGACGACAGCAATTATCCCGAGCCGGGCTTCTTCGCCAGAGATCACTCCCATCCGGTCTCGACGACGATGGATCAAGCTCGCCAGACCTTCGCCATTGACGGCAAGTGGGAGGCTTCTGACTTCTCGCGCTTCTACAGCAAGATATCGGACATCTATGCTTTTCTTTTTGTGGTGGGTCAGATCCGCGACGGTGAGATCAAGCAAGTTGACCTCGGGTATGTAAAGAACACGATCTCCAGTTACTTTTGGCAGGGCGGAGGAAGTTACGTCGGATTCTACGACAATATTTTCGAACGTGTCGGACTGTATAATCCCTTAGACGTGCGGAAAATTAGCTACGCCTCGCCCGGCACCATCGAACTTGAGGGCAAGAAAGAAATCTTCCTCGACATTAAGAATCTCTTCGACAAGTTCGAAACATCCTTTTTCGAGACCAGGGAAATTTACAAGTCACTTCGTGCAAATCTCAAAGGACAAAATCTCTTGGCCGCCGAACGGGGCGTGCGCTTGAGCAAGAGACTCGCCGAATCTTTAAAGGAGCAGTCAGACAAGCTCGCAAAAGCGCTCAACATAGCCGATCCGAGCGGAGTCCTCAGTCTCTGCGACGGAAACGAATTGGTCTACGCTAAAGTTGTGCTCTCGCTATTCCGCAGAGCCCGCGATCTCTATCTCTTTCACGCTGAGGGTCGAGTTCAGCTGCGGGGTGACGCAGTGGAAGACGCACTATAGCCGTCGCCGCTCGAATCGAAGAACGAATATGTCGCGCTCATCCTCCCAACATTTTCTTTTGCATATCCTTCAGACAAGCTGAAGACGATTGTTCCATCCTTCTCTTCATCACGTCAGACTCAAGAAATGTCTCTGGCGTCGCGCGTTGCAAGTCGCCGTTCGTGATGGTTTGAGCAAGTGCGTCGATATAACAGGTGCAATAAGCAGCCAAGATCTCGCGTGAGAACGAGGCCGCCTTAGTTTCGGGGTCGCTCTCCTGTTTTTTAACGCAAGAGTCGAGACCAGTCTTCACAAAGGATTCGCGGGTTTTTCCGGAGATTGGCGCAGCGGGATCAATCGTCGGCTCCGGCTTCGTTGTCGTGTTGAATTGTCGAACTATTCCCATTCCGACGATCACTGCGACAAGCACTGCCCATCCGGGCCACTTACTTTCGCCAGCTTGCTTCGCATCCTTGGACGTAACAGGAATCGGTGGCGGCACGGCGGGATAGCTAGCAGACCGTGAAAGAAAAGACGCTGCAACGTAGTTCGCAATATCTCTCACGTTTTCGGCTCGTTGCCAGTCACTAAAGCTAGTGTGCCACACGTAGCTCCGCAGCGGGTCCGGCTGCCGCAGCACTTCCTCCATTAATTCGTCGAAGGCAAGCGGCTGCGAAGGTGACCGCCCTTCGCGAGATACCAAAAACCTCCCATTATGGCTCGGGGCGGTGGCGAAAGGTCCACTTGCTGCGCGATCCCGACCGCGCTTCGTCTTAGAGGTGCCATCGCGAAGGTGACTTTCACCCGCTTGGACACCAGCATGTAAGGTATCCAGATGCACGCGATTACAATGGATTGAACGACGTCTTTGTAGTCTTGTGGAGAGGCTCTCGTGTCATATCGAGCGCTCGAATATAGAAGCGCCGCAATCGGAAAGAAAACTGAAATAAGCGTCAGCCAGATATAGAACTTGGGAAATATCGGACTGAGTGACCATGCGTAATATAGGGCAGCAAGCCAAGCAATTCCCAACGCGACAGCGCCCAGCGAGATAGAAAGGATAAATACTCGTCCGTCTAAGGGCAGCCCCTCCGAGTATGACTCGAAGGCACTTGCTGCTCCATATAACGAGTAACCCGCACCCAAGAGTGGATGGAGGATTGCCGGAATAACGAGCCAGCCTCGAATGCCAAAATATTGCTCTCCGCCGTCATTGCCTCTAGGTTCGGCCACCACGATTGCTTCCCCTTAAAATTCGTAAATCAAAAGCGCGACCGGCGCGGCAGCAAACCATTTGGGCTGCACACCATTCCTGCCCCTTTGCCACCGTCCATTAGTGGAAAACTTCTTGCATACTGCAAGTGGTTGCGGAAGAATTCGCTACTTTTTGGGGGGTGAGCTTTGGCTGGTCGCAGCAAGCTTGGGGCTATTTTCTATGGGCTGATTTGCGCCGTCATTGCGGCTTGCCCATCCCCTGCGGCCGACCTGAAAGCCTCTTCAACTAAGGACGGCCGGATTACCATCACTATCTCGGGTGAGATCACTCCGGGCGACACGAGCGCATTCACTGCGATAGTGAAGCAAGCCAACGACGCCGGTAAATTCGTCGCGAACATTCGATTGAACTCAGAGGGAGGAAATCTGTTAGAGGGCGTCAAGCTCGCTGATGCAATCCGGTTCGGCAAGATGTCCACGAATGTCGGACGAAACGCGACGTGCGCATCAGCGTGTTTCCTCATGTTTGCAGCGGGGGCGACGAAGTTTGCAACTTATGGCGCTCAAATCGGCATACACGGCGCCTCCGATGAGTCCGGCCGCGAAACGCTGTCATCCAACGCTGCTACCATATCGATGGCTAAAATTGCCAAAGAGCTAGGTGTTCCGTCCGCAATAATCGGACGCATGGTGGTCACTCCGCCGAGCGACATGGTGTGGCTCAGTCCACAAGAGTTGCAGTCAATGGGGGTGACCATGATGGGCAAGCCGGCACAAACACCGCTGGATAGCTCGCTAAGCCCCGGCATGGAGAGTGGTCAACAGGCGAGACAAACTCCTCAACAAAGCCGTCCTAGTGAACCGCTTGATCTGGTTCCAAGAACTTCGACTGCCAAGCTGTCTTGGGAGAGTTTTGTCGATAAGGTTGTTACGTTGTCCGCACAGCAAAATGGGGGGAATGCTCGGAGCGGAAGAACATGTCAACCAGAGATCAAAATCTGCATAAACGCGGTGCTATTCAAGATGGATGGCGTTGACGCGATGATAAAAGTGACGCGAGACATCAACGATAAAATATTGAGAAAGGAATTCTGCACCTTCAATCCTTCCGGAGACATCCGCCTATGTCTCGACTGGGACACGCAACGGACCCATCGTGATATGCAAGACTCACGCGGGAATTGGACGAAGGTTGCAGACGATTAGAACCTGGTATTGCCCACTAGTTGCATGAAGTCCGCTTCTCCCACAATACGTAGCGTGGCACCCTTGGCAATCAGGCCTTCCGCCTTTCGATGTTTAGCACTTCTTTCTTGGCCCTTGGTGAGTCGCAAGTCTTGATCTCCGACAACCAAGATTGTGAGGCGATGATTGACTGTGTCCGACACCTCGCATCCTGCCTCTGAGGCAAGTCGCGCTGCTTCTTCTCGCCGGATATCGAGCTTCCCCGTGAAGGCGATGACCTCTCCAACTAACGGCCCCGACGCCGCACCGCCCCGCGCAACCCTTCCTTGGTCTTCTTGGATCGGCCGCTCAACGCGATCTATCCATTGGACGAGATCCAGCCCCGTGTCCTGCATAGCCCGCAGCATGAGATAGCCGGCCGCCTTGGCGTCTTCCGCCGCGTCGTGATGTTCGAAATCAATGGCAAATTCGTTTGCCAGCCTCGCGAGACCATATCCGCCTCCGTCCAAGGAAAGATCAGGCCACGCTCGCCGCGCTACTCGAAGTGTATCGAGCCACATACAAGGCAGAGGCCCGGTGCCATACTTCAAGGCTGCACGTGCAAGTGCCGTTTTATCAAAGTGGCTGTGATGAACCACAAGGACATCGCTCAATGAGCTTGCGATCACCGGGAACACACGAGCCATATTCGGGCGGCCCGCGACATCCTCGGGCGCAATTCCGTGAATCGAAATGTTTGTGGGATCGAAATGATCTTCGGGATCGACCAAGATGGTCAGAGTCTTGAACAACTCACCAGCACGAAAGTGAGCGAGCCCGATCGAGCAAATACTTGCCAGGTCTGCATTCGCGGTTTCGACATCCAGTGCAATGAAGTCCCGAATTGGCTTCTGATTGGCTGCCAGTCTGGTCGGTGGTGATTTGGGCGAGGACGCAGGAGAAGCGCCTACCGGGACCTTCTTCTCGAAAACGGGCTTGGGTGCGTCAATGCCGTCCCGTCTTCCGGCCTTCCATTTTGCTTTTTCCAGCCGCTGCAAAAGCTCGGGCGGGGATGCGCCGGGCGCATGGGGCTGCGATGCGAAGCGCTCCAAGACAGCGATTTCATCATCAAATCGCTTCAGCTTCCGATAGATGATAGCAGCTTGCTCATAATACCAAGGCGCCACGCCACCAAGGCCCGCCTGGGCGTCTTTTTCCCAGAGGTCGAGCTGCGGCAAAAGGACTTGGATTGCCTCTTCGAGATTGCCTTCGCGTTTGAGCGCTTGGACATTCTCGACCACAGCGGTTATCCGGCTCGCTTCCAATTCGTACGGACGGCCCATTTTCGCACTAACAGCTCCGAAAACTGAACTTTCGAAGCCTAACGGCGCATCGCTGCTCTCATGGGTCTCCGTCAGGCCGGCTTCGCAATCGGCATGCTTTGATCGCAGAAAGCCTCCCGGCTTGCCGCAGATTGTGCAGTCCCCCATCCATAGCCCCCATATTCCCACTCAGCTATCGGACTACTTCCGGCGATTGTATGGGCTCTGATTTGTTGGGCTGAGAGATATGCCTTCGGATGCCGTAAATGGCAGCTTCTGACCTGCCGAGCTTCACGCCAATAACTCGCGTAGGCGTGTTACCCTTGGCCAGTTCCTTGAGCTGCTTCACGTCCTGCGGAGTCCACGGTTTTCCAGTGTTTCGAGTTGATTTCGCCATTGTTCGTTGCTCGTCAATAGCGCGGCGTTCGTGTGCCCAAGTGGCCGTTGTTCGGGTTGTAGTTGCCACTGGTCCCGTAGTTGTCTCTTTGGGTGCCATTCGGATTGGTCGCCGTGTAAGGCTGAACGTACGTGCCGTTGCTACGTGTGTGGCCCGAGACAGCGGCGCACAGCCTTGGCAATGAAATCGAATGGCACGCCGAGTTGATGCAATAGCGCCCCAGCAGTACCGATGGTTAGCACGGCTGCGCCTGTCCCAAGCGCTGAAGCATACTTGTTCAGGAAAGTATTGACGTGTTTTGATACTTCGATGGCGGAGTTTTCCGCCGCCTTCCTCTTCGCTGGCGTCCGTTGAGGTTTCCGCTTTGATACTGCCTGTGACGCCTCTTCGAGATTATCGTTGAGACGCTTTAATTCCGTAATGAGCGTCCGAATTTCCGCAAGATAATCCGCGTCGTCTAAACGCAGTGGCGGCGGCGGTTGATTGTGGTGGCGCTGCGGATCATACTCGATCGCTTCTTCTAATGCGGCAATGAAGAGCTTAGAAAAGAAGATAACTTGCTTCTTACGCGTCACAACATCACGACGAACGGGGGCTGGCCCCTCCGGGTCAACAACATCGTGAATTAGTCCACGTAACAACTCTGCCTTCGATTGACCGCTTTGTATTGCCAGGGTCTCAAAAGCGCTGAGAGTGCCAGGGTCAATTTGTTGTAACCCTGGGTCGGACTTCTTCCTCCAAAACAGATGGGCTACGCAGCCGCCTTTCGACGATCGCCTCTCTAAGCGGCTCCGACTTAGGTGGTAAAGCCGACCTCTCGATCACCCGTTTCGCTGTATATCTACGCTTCTCTCGCAATGCATCTATAGCTTCGCGGATAACGGACGAACGATGTTGGCCGTCCTCGATTCTTAAGTCCTGAAGAGCCTCGAGGTCCCGAGCCGAAAGTGAAATCGTGATCGGAATTGCCTTTTGAGACCTATCTCCATTGCGATTTTTTTTCGCCAATCCACCCCCCAGAAGTTATGCGCAACCTATTATTTCACCCCGGCTGTGGTTAACCCGCAGGTGGTGGATAGTCATGTCGTCGACCTTCGACGCGGCCGTCCCTTTCAGCTCAGCCGCGAAGCGTAAGCCCTGTCTCGCCGGCTAAGTCCTCGCACGGATGGTCTATGGTGCCGCCTCAAAGTTGGTCGCCTAGGATCACTGTGGCATGGTCGCTTGGGGTTACAGACTGGCTCGCGGGTAAAAACTCTTCGCTTCGAAAGGCTCGGTGAATTGGTCGATTATCGCAGTTCCAAAAAAGTATTCTTCGTTGTACCACCGGCGATGTTTTGACACGCCGTCCAGCGCAAACCTATAAGCCAGCTGGCGTTCTAAATCAGAAAAACCAGATACCCACAGAATGCGCGAGCCCACGATGGCCGGCGCGTTGCGTGCGGCGCGCTCAATTGCGCCCTCCGCAAATTTCGCATCGGTAAGCGTGGGCTTGTCTTTGAGGATTTCCGCAACGGCTCGCTCCGCGGAAGCCTGCCGCTCGATGCTCCAGCCCAAGAATCCTAGCTTGTTGGCACTTTCGAGCCACCCTGAGGCATAGCACTCCACCGCCGCCCTGAGGTAACCGAGCACAACCATGATGAGCAGCAGCTTTCCGAATTCGTTCACTACCTCGATTGCGGACTTAATCGCATCGCTTTTCGCCGCCACTCCGCCTTTGACCGGCCTTTCCTTGTCCAAATTGGCCGGGTCTTTTTCCGCCTGAATGGCTTGTTCGTGTGCTTCAGACATGTCAAACCGGTGATTAGAAAAAGATGATGCAATGCAACGTGTCGCTCGCTCGCAGCGGAAGAATCGAAAGCAAGCAATCGACCAAACTACCTGGGGTTGACCTTGCCCAAGCGGCGGCCCCGGAGCAAGAGCTTTGGGCTATGCTCGACGGTGGCGCTGCCTACCCCGCAGGAAGGATAGGGCCTCACCAGCCTTGACGCAGCCGTAAAGATGGCCCGCTTGTCAGCCTTCAGGACCTTCAGCCAATGCGCCAGGTATTGCGCATGATCGGCACGCGGCTCGACGGCGATCCCTAGCTCTGCAAAGGAAGTACGCTCGCGGCGACATCACCACCAACACGGTCGAAGGCTACTATTCGATCTTCAAGTGCGGCATGAAGGGCGTTTATCAGCATTGCGCTGAGAAGCACTGCACCGCTTCGCGGAATTCGACTTCCGCTATTCAAATCGCTCCACCACCGGCGTCGAGGACGGGGAACGTGCAGACCTTGCCGTCAAGGGCGCGGCCGGCAAGCGTCTGACGTATCGTCAATCTCACTAAGCGCGACCTGTCGCGGCCGGGCCGGCGCTTCCTGCGATGGCGGGGCGAAACAGCCTAGTCCGAGGCAAAAATTCGTGAAACACCGGCCAACGCGATAGGAACCGGGACTTCACTTTCGTATTGACAAAACGGCTGGTGTATCTTATAACTTACACATGCCGGCGATAAGAGAAACGGAGCAATTCTCCAGTTGGCTCAGTGGTTTACGCGATGCGGTGGCTAAGGCCAAGGTCTTAGTTAGGGTCGATAGAATGGCCAAGGGCAACGCGGGAGACGTCAAGCCGGTCGGGGAAGGAATAAGCGAACTTCGCATCCACCATGGTGCGGGATACCGAGTTTATTTCACCCAGCGCGGTGAAGAGTTGATCCTGCTTCTTTGCGGTGGCGACAAAGACTCACAAGACAAAGACATCGCCAACGCAAAGAAGATCGCGAGTGAGTTGGAGGAGTGAGCAATGGCCAAAACCCGACCATTTGATGCAGCAGAGTATCTAGATAGTCCAGAAGCAATCGCGGCCTATCTCAGCGAAGCATTCGAAACCAATGACCCAGCGTTTATCACTGATGCCATTGGCACCGTTGCTCGCGCTCGCGGAATGACTGCCATTGCTAAAGACGCAGGACTCTCCCGCGAGCACCTCTATAAGGCGCTTAGCTCCGAGGGGCGCCCAGAATTCGGGACCGTCCTCAAGGTGCTTGGATCTTTAGGAATACATCTACACGCAGAACCAAAAGTAGCCAAAGTCGCCTAAAGCGCAAAAGCCCGGATCACCCTCCGGGCTTTTTCTTGGCTCTCTTTTTCTTTACCTTCGGCTTTTCCTTCAGCGGCTCATGCGGCGTCTTGAGCGCGCCAAGTAGTGCAGCCTCGAAGCGCTGTTGGGCTTCTCGTTCGCTAAACTTGTCTTCCGGCTTCTTCGTCATGCTATGACCGGCAATCCGGCTATGTATGGAGCTATCCCGTTCTGGCGATACTGGAGCAGTCGATCATCCTCGTCCACAGCCTCTTCATTCCTCGTCGGACACCGACACCGTCGCGTGTCCGCGTCGCCAAGCGCCGCCTCGAACCTCCACAAAAGGAGCGCGCATGACGGGGCAACGGCCGGTCTAATTCACGGACATACAGAATCCTCCGGAATTCCTCAAAGCCTTGAATGAGGCGAGGCGGCTTTCGTGCCATGAGGGGTGGTGCCGCATGCACATTGAAACCATCCCAGGTTGCCATCGATCAGTATACGGAGCGCGCCAAAACCTGCGGAACGAATGAAAGAATACAAATAAGTCCGGCAAGCGCAAAAAGCGGAAGGGCTACGAAGGCGACGTTATAACCGAGCGGAAGGGTGCTTTGGCCGGTCAGTAGATTGATAGAGCCATGATCCAAGCCGAGGAAAACGTAAGCAGCGCGGCATTCTTCGTCTCCGCGAATTTAAGGAAGTCGATATTGCGGTTGAGTTGCGTTGAGAGAGTCTTCTCAAATGCATCTTCTTGATCGTCTTTCATGGTCAACTATCAGGTTTTCAAATCTATAAGCGAGTAGCTTGTACTCCGGCCGCCGGCAGCGTCCTTCTTGAGGATGCCGTGGCCGACGAGTTCGTTGATGTCCCTCGCGGCGGTAGCCTGGGAGACTTTCGTAAGTTTCGCCCATTTCGACGACGTAAGTTTTCCTTCGAATCCGTCGAAGAGGCGATTGAGCACCAGCCGCTGACGCTCATTAAGTTGCCGTGCTGCGTGAAGGTCCCAGAAGTCCGCCTTGCGGAGAATGTTGCCGAGAATGATGTCCGCGCCATCGAAGGCGCGATCCAGGCAGTCGAGGAACCACGTTAGCCAGTCGGTGATGTCAAGACTACCCCTCTGGGTTCTCTCTAGGATGGCGTAGTACTCATTCCTCTCACGGCGGATTTGAGCGGACATGCTGTAGAACCTCTGCGCGCTCTGCTCCGATCTGGCGAGAGCGAGGTCGGCGATGGCGCGTGCTATGCGGCCGTTGCCATCCTCGAAGGGATGGATGGTTACAAACCAGAGGTGCGCAAGCGCAGCTTTCAAAACAGGGTCGATGCTGCTGGCGTTGCCGTTGAACCAATCAAGGAATGTCTGCATTTCCTTGTCGAGACGATCGGCGGGCGGCGCTTCATAGTGGACACGCTCGCGTCCAATGGGGCCGGAGACGACCTGCATCGGACCTGTTTCAGCAGTACGCCACGCGCCGACAACTATTTTCCTCATACCGCTTCGCCCAGTGGGAAAGAGCGCGGCGTGCCATCCGAAGAGACGCTCGGCTGTGAGTTCGGCAGCGTAGTGTTCAGTGGCATCGAGGATCATTTCCACAACGCCTTCCACATGGCGATCCGCCGGAGGGAGGGCGCCGATGTCCATGCCAAGTCGGCGAGCAATGGATGACCGGACTTGGTCGCGATTCAGAACCTCGCCCTCGATCTCACTGGACTTCACCACCTCTTCCGTGAGGGTCTGGAGAGTTGCCTCGGCTTTGAGGGGGAACCCTAGGCGCTCCATCCGCCCGAGTAGGCGTCCCTGTTTGTGGCGCACAGATGCCAAACGATCGGCAATTTGCTGCAAGTTCCAGCGGAAGGTCGGCCACTCCCCCAGCTCGTGAATATAGATCATAATCTCATCATTCTTTGCAGAGATTATAAGACTCAATCTCATCATGAACACAAGCCGATTCTCGTCATTTTTTGACGAGAAACACATCTAATCTCTGCAGCCCGAAATCCGGGGAAAACCGCCTATATTTCTCCGAAGCATATTCCAATGGTTCCTCTTATGTTCTAAATATACCCGCTACGCGCGCAAGGGCGGCAAAATCATTCAGCTTGCGAGCATCAAACCAGCGCTGCCCACTGCCGGTTGTACATCATTTCAGGTCCGCTCGTGCTGCGCACAACGGAGCACAGCAGACCGGCTACGCCGGGCGGCTTTGCTTGATGTGGTGGTATCTTTCCGATCTCGCCCGTTTCAAGAGCGAACGGCTAGGGCTTGACGCCCTAGCTGCGAGCGCGGATTGCTCTCGCCGCTTGGATGGCGGACGGACGACGCCAAGAGATTGATTTTCGATGCCGGCATCACGATCGGAACGCGCACCTATCAGGTTTTTCTCAGATATCCCGCGCATTTCCCCCACACACCCCCTTCAGTCTATCCGCGGGGCGAGCAAACCACTTTGTGGTCAAACCACCAGTTCGGTCCCGGTGGTGAGCTCTGTCTCGAATACCGCCCTGACAACTGGACCAGCGATGTCACCGGCGCGATGCTGCTGTTAAGCGCGCATCGCTTGCTTTTCACGGAAAATCCCCCCGAAGGCAAAGCGGAGAGGGTGCCTTCGGCGCATGAGGTATCTTTCGGTCAAACGCTGCGAACTCGTACGCTCCGACTGCTTATGACCCGCAAGTTGGCGGGCTTCTTCGCGGAGATGAAGGTCGGCGACATGCTCAACGGCAATATGCTGGTGCATTAGCCGCCCGCGAAAAAAAGACGGCATCATCCCAAACTGTACTGAATACCTCTTTCTCCAGTCCGGTGCGAAGTGCGTGCGCAATTTTGAGCGCCCTCGGATGAGGACATGACAAAGAGCTTGGGGGCTTGGTTCGGGAGATAGATCGTCTTGTTGCGGTGATTCAGCCGCTTGGACAGCTCCTGGGCAATTGGCAGCCTCAGGCTGGGAAACTTCTCGCCAATCCCCATGAACGCCGCGCTGGTCAATTTGAGTGCCACCGCATTCTCAAGGACAGTCACCGTTGCCGAGCGCGGGAGTGATGCCTCAATGGCTGCCATCTCGCCAATGTGTTGCCCGGCTGACCGAATGGCGACCTGCGCGCCATTCACGACGACGGCCACGGTGCCGGCCACAAGCAGATAAATATCATTATCAACAGCATGTTGGACGATGATAATCTCGCCCGGGCTAAATTCGATAAGTTCTCCCGCGTCAGCCAGAACCTTGGCGATGTCAAGCTGACCGCCTGCGAAATCTTGGCGGCGGAGCGACGCAACGAGCTGAGGACGGTTCTGCTCTCCTTCAAATCGCTCTTTCATCGGAACGCGTTGGTGCGGGCGGCCGGACTCGAACCGGCACAGGCCTTGCGGCCCCACGGATTTTCATACCACTTCGGCTTTCGCCGCCGCACTTCCGGCGTTCGTGGTCTGGACTATCCCTTCACCTTGGCGATCTCCGCTGTAGGTGCTGCCCGTCTAGTCTCTACGCCTTCCCCCTGGCGGGGCTTGGCTCGGGATTGCCAGTTAAGGTTTCCCCGACTTTGAGCAGTTCTGCACACAGGGTTTCCCCCGGGGCACTCAATGGCTTAAGTCCGATGCGTCTACCAGTTCCGCCACGCCCGCATCGGCCCATCTATACGGCGCAAACGCCGTTTCGGCAAAGAGAATACAACTGATTCCGCACACGTATTGAGCAGCTTAGCGGAGGGTTTCCAGCTCGCCACGGCGGATTTCTGCCACTTCCTTCTTCGGCGACTTCTTCTTGCGGACGTTGATGGCGCTGGCGTCCAGCACGTCCTTCAGGTGGGCGGCGTAGTACTTCTCGATCATCTCAACGCTGGTTCGTCAGTTCTTGGCCAGCATATAGATGTCGGCACCTTCCATCAGGCGGAAGCAGATGTAGGTGTGCCGCAGGCTGTAGAGCGTGCGGGGCTGTCCCTCCCGATCAAACTTGAGACCTTCTTCCTGCAGGATGCGGGTGAACATCTCGTGATGGTACTTCGGGAAAATGAGATCGGTTGGCTGCGGCTTGTTGCGCTTTTTCAGGCGCTCAAAGACTGGCACCGCGTTCTGCGTGCTCTTGCAAGGACCGTAGCCGCGCTTTCCGCGCACTTCGATTTCAAGGATGGTCTCCCGCGTGCCTTCATCAAAGGCTACCGTTACATCGACATCGCGGTATTGGAGGCGCCTGGCCTCGTCCGGCCGCAGCCCGGTATTGCTCATGACGAGAATGAGGTCGTGCAACTGCTCGCCCCACCACTTCCACCTGCTGCTCTTGGGCTTCCGGGCCCTCCGCCCGGTCGCCTGATAGAGCCGGCGATATTCATCCCGCGAGAACCAGGCCCGATGGAGATTTTTCCGTTCTTGCGATAAGGCTCTGAAAGATCAGGAAGTGCCGTGAGCCATTGATGGCGTAGGGCCGTTTTCAGGATCTGCCGAAGGCATACGATCTGCTGATGCATTGTCGCGCGGGCAGTTGGCTTTCCCCGCTGCTCTTTGGCCTGCTCGATGCGGCTTATGCGATACTCGTTCACAAGGACACCCGTGATCTCGGACACGCCCTTCTTTCCGAAGAAGGGGATGAGGTACTTGCGCGCTCGACGCTCGTGGCCTTTGACATAGATGGCGTTGCGCTGACCTTCCGTCAGCACAGGAAACGCTTCCAGAAACTTCTCAGCAGCCGCCAGGAAGGTTTTCTCCTTCTTGCGAGCGGTGACCTTTTCCAGGTCACCGCTTCCTCACCATCTCGCGCAACTTGAGATACCACTCCTCGGCGACTTCCTCGGCCTGCCGGAGGTCGTCCTTCTCCGTGGCGGAGCGGTACTGCTTCATTTCGATCGTTGCGGAGCAATGGTACCGGCCGCGCTTCCCGCGGCGGTAAGACTTTGCCACCAAGGATGATGTGGTTTGTTTGCTTCTCTGCCCTTTGCAGCGCGACTTCGTCCATGACGCTTGTCTTTCGTTGGTTGAGCCTCCTCCGAATTGATGGACACCTGTAGTAGGCTCGAGGAGCCAGGACGTGTCGGATGGAAAGACGTCAACGTCGGTCGTCTACGGACGACTACAAGCGGCAAGCGGTCGATCTCATCGCGTCGAGCGGGTGCGTTCAATGACCACGATGGTCCGCTATGGCCGTGGGGCAAGGGCGGTGCTGACCGCGGAAGCCGACCATGCCTCATCCGGCATCGCATGGATGATGACGAGAACTGGCTGACTATGTCCCGCAAGCGATCACAATGCGATCCGGAACAGGGCGGTAACGGCAGTCATCTAGATTCGGGAGTCGCCAGGAAGAGGATATCGGATGCGAATGCGATCCCGTGCCGGCCGTAGCCTCGTCAGCTTCTCGAAAGCTTGGCCGAATACTCACTAACCCACCGATCCTGAACGAGAGGCCGGCGTAGATTCACGCGCAATTGTAGATGCAAAAAAGCCGAAATCGGGACAGGTTTGCGGGGCTTAATCAGTGTGAGCATGCTGACGTTACGAAGCTGTTGGATTTTCGAACTATCGCAGAACGCTTCGTCTTTTTCGCGCACAGGCAAGGTGCTGCTGCGCGATCGCAAGGTCCAGACGTCTGCTGCGTCTTATAAATGTCATCTTGCGCGGGCCGGTGACGCGCGCGGCGGCTCGATCGAGCCAGCGCTCAATACCAGAAAAGGGACGCGGCAAGGATACGCGTGACAAAGCACGAGGAGGTCGATGACAAAGCGTTTTCGCAACTGGGCCCTATTGTCCATACTCGCCTCCATGGTTGTCTGCCCCGCCGCAAAAGCGCAAGACCGCCGGACTATCGCCGAACCTGTTGCACCTCATACGGTCTGCGATCGCCCTGTGCCTTCCGGCAAGAACGATACAGTTACCCTACAGGATGCCATTCAGCATTGCCCCGCTGGCGCTGCAGTTTATCTCGGGCGCGGCGAGTTTCACTCAGGTCCACTCGAGATGAAATCGGGCGTGACCTTATGGATCGGACGTGGTGCGGCGCTGATCGCCATCCCCGAACCAGCTGCTTACGACAAGGGCCGTGGACAGTGTGGTCGCATCATGGGTAAGGGCGACGGTTGCCGGCCATTCATCAGCTTTTCCGGAACGCGTGGCGGCGGCATCTACGGGGATGGCATCATCGATGGTCAGGGCGGCGCAATTATGGGCGGCGGCGCCGAAACCTGGTGGCAGCTGGCCCGCCGCGCGCAAGCCGAGGGCGGCAACCAGAACGCCCCGCGCTTGATCCAGATCGATCATGCGCAGGACATCACGTTCTCTGGTGTCACCTTGCGCAATGCGCCCAATTTCCATGTCGCGATGAACCGGGTCGAAGGTGCCACTTTCTGGGGCCTCACCATCGATTCACCGGCGGATGCGCGCAATACCGACGGCATCGACCCCGGCGCCAGTCAGGATGTGACCATCACCCACAGCTTGATCCGCACGGGAGACGACAACGTCGCAATCAAAGCCGGCGACAATGGCTCAAGCAGCCATATCTCCATCATTGATAATTATTTCGGTTGGGGGCACGGCATGTCGATCGGCAGCGAGGTGAATTCCGGGGCTAGCGACATACTGGTACGTAATCTGACGCTGGACGGCACGACATCTGGCCTGCGCATCAAGAGCGATGTCAGTCGAGGCGGCTTGGTCGAGCGCGTGACTTATGAGAACGTGTGTCTGAGAGGCAACCGGTGGCCGGTGGCGTTCGACGCAAAATATGATCCGCGCGCACAAGGCACGAGGATTCCGGTCTATCGGCAGATCGTTCTGCGCCATGTGCGTGGCGACAATGGTGTGCTGCTGATACGCGGCGTAGACGAGCGGCATGCCCTTGACGTGACACTCGAGGATGTCCGATTTGCCAATTCCGCGACTTGGCAACTCGAACACGCGAAGGTGACCGCAAATCACTCTGACGTATCGCCGCCGCCGCCGGGACGAGCTACAGAACCGCTGCCGCGCGGATCGGAGGCATGTGCCAGGGCATTCCACGACGGCAATCGGTAAGCACGACACCCGGCGCCGAACCCGGGTGGTGAGTTTGGCATCGGCGGGCCTAAATCGCTGGTGTTGCAGAACGTCAGCCTCCTGTCCGGTACTTCGTTGCAGGCGGCCGCCGGGTTTGCAGGGCCGGAATTGCGAGAGTTCCGTCCAGGTTCTGGTTTGGCGAGGAAAATGTGTTTGACCATGCACGGCGGCTATCCCGCGGCGGTACCTCATATCGACTGCGTCGAGCGTGCCCCGAACTCAATGAAGAGTGAGATCACATGCGAATTGTCGTGCCGTCTGCGCGTCTGGCCGGATGTTTCTGCATCTCGGCAGCGTACGCTCAGCCACTATTGGTGTCGCATGCCGGAAATGCAGACTATCACTCCGTGCAGCAAGCCATCGACGCGTTGCCGGCGGAAGGCGGAATTGTCCTGATCGCGCCGGGCATCTATCGCGAGAAGGTCAAAATCTCCAAACCCGGTATTCATATCGAAGGGACTGGCAGGAAGCCGGAGGATACGGTCATTGTGTATGGGGACGGCGCGATTAATGTAGGAGGAACCGCCCATTCGGCGACGCTCGAGGCCGCTGGCGATGACATCCGGCTCGAGAATCTGACCATCCAGAACGACTACGCCCTCAATCCGGCCAATCCACCCTCGCAGGCGGTAGCGCTGTCCGTTACCGGAGACAGGGACGTCGTTACGCGCGTCCGCCTCCTCGGCGCCCAGGACACGCTGTTTGCAGGCAAGGGACCAAACGGCAGAATGTCACGACAATACTTCTCGAACTGCTACATCGAAGGGCATGTCGATTTTATATTTGGCAACGCCAAGGCCTGGTTCCGGCAATGTGAGTGGCACGGCATTGCCAATCAAGCGGTCATCTATACCGCTCAGAGCAAGGCAGCGCCGGATGAGGACAGCGGCTATGTTTTTGATCATTGCAGGCTAAGTGCCGACACTGCTGCGCGCTATATCGCACTTGGCCGCCCCTGGCGCCCCTACGCCACAGTGGTCTTCCTGTCGACAAAGATAGATGCAAAGGTCATTGCAGAAGGCTGGCGCGAATGGGCTCCTGGCGAGACCAGAAATTTGAGCACGAGCTATTATGCCGAATATAGATCCTTCGGTTTCGGGGCCAACCCCTCAGGTCGCGAGCCTCACTCGCATCAACTGACAGATGGCGAAGCCGCGAAATGGTCGCTGAGAGTATTCTTCGAAGGTGCCACAGATTGGCTGCCAACGGAACCATCTCGATGGAACATAAAGCAAAGCTCACGGCGAAGGGATTCGTGGCGATCCTCGGATGGAATGACGGGAGGAGAGCGGAAGTGATGGACAGTCGTGTGCAGTAACCAAACTGCCGGCGGAGTGCGGTGTGGCGGCGTTCGGGCATTGGCGCACGTTCAGAAGAGCTCGTTAAGGCTCTCCTTCGCCCGCGGCATATCCGGGCCGATCCAGCCCGCTTCAAATAGGAAAGCCGTTTTAATCTGACGCGTACTACGACCGGGATCGGGGCAGTGTTTGATGTCGCCACTCGGCTTTTCGGGTCCGCAAGAATCTCGTGAACTGCATTTCTGTATCCGTGATGTCGAAATGTAGGATGACGATGTTGTCGGCCTCGATAATAACGTTCTCGATCATCTAGCGGTATTTCATCGTGATATCAGGGAACGAGGTTCTTCTCACGGTCCATGCGGCGACGGCCCCAGCCAGCCAATCAGCCGAGCGTATCACGGAGGCAGAAAAGTGATCACGACGCAAGCGTACCTATGACATTTGCTCGTTCAAGGGTTCGCCGTGATGCTTCGTCGGAAACGTGAATGTAAATCTCGGTTGTTGCTATGCTCGAATGTCCGAGAAGACGTTGAACCATTCGGATACCTACGCCGCTCTCAATCAGCAGGGTGGCCGCTGTGTGGCGTAACATTGGGGCGTAACAACCCGTTTGACGCCCGCTTGCTCTGCAAAAGCTCTCAGCTTGGGACGGAATGTATGCGGCCTCAATCCTCGATCCGCCGATTTAGGAAGAGCGGCCCTGGCTCCGACGAGCGGCTGCGTAGTGCAACGAGCTTCAGGTGCCTAGCTCGGAGCCGAGTATTTGTGGCTTTCAGATGACAACCTCTGGACGCTAGTTGGCGCTCCGCGACCGAGACCCTTTCGTATTTTTTTTCGGGCGCCATTCTAGCTAGGCGAGGGTGACAAAGAGGGACCGCGGTAACGGTCCCTCTCCACGAAAGCGGTGGCCGAGGTCCTATCCAGCGCGGTATGACCACTTTATGCCCGTACAGGTGCATGGGCATGAATACGAGATGGCCTGGAAGGCGGCGCGGGATGTGGCTACATGCTCAATCTTATTCGCATAAAGTTTGGTTACTATCATATGGACGATGTCCGTGTTGGGACGGATTCGTTTGGGAGACCTCGCAGGTTAAAGTTTATTTCGACAAGGCCGGCTCGCCGAACTTCAGTCTCTCAAAAGGACCATGGGCGAGTCATCTTGATGACTGCTGGGCCGACCTATTTGATGATGACTTCGGCCCGGACGCCAATCTTACTCGCAAGCTTGGCGATGTGGATGGTGTCGGGAGATGATCCGTCGTCGCCCGTCCTCGAACGCCTACGCTACGCCAACACACTTATCGCAGAGGCGTTTAGCGAGCCACATGATCGGATTCGTCTTGTTCGTCTAGTGGCGGCGCTGGAGGCGCTTGCCGTCCTGGCGCGCGAGGACAAGTCCCAAGGGCTCGCCCGACGGTGCGCATTTGCAGGCGGTTGGGGCGATTGCAGTCGCGCAATGAAAATCTTGAGGATGTTCAGTACGCGTACACAGTTCGCAATGCCGTAGTACACGGAGATGGGCCAGCGAAGAGGCGATCTCCGCGTTCTATCGCCTGGAGCGTAACCTGGCGCCGATTTACCTTGGCTTCCTTCGCCTGCATGCCAAAGCTCAGAGCCGCTATCGTCCCACCCATGTGCGGCATATTCGGCGGGCCTTCGATCGGCACATCGAAAACTTTTTTGGTTTCCAGACGATGCTTGGTAAGTTGCGATACTTGAGAAACGGCATTTGGCGATGATCACTTCTGGATTCGCCGCAAAATCAGCCGGCCGGCTGGTAAAGTCTAGGAAACCATCGATCGACCACCGCAGTCGGGAAGCCCAGTTTCACAGGTGAACGCGTGGTTCGTGAAACCAAGTAGCCCTTTTCAATAAGGGCGTTGAGGACCGTTCGGACCTGGCGTTCTTCGTATCCTGTGAGCGCAGGGGCGCTGCCGCGCGCGTATTCACCGGCCATCACCGCTTCACGTAATAAGGGCCACGAACCCTTTGGCAGCCGTTTTGCGCGGGTCTCCTCTTCGGTCCAGATCTCCATTCGCCTTAGCAGTTCTTCTGGCTCTAGAAGCCCGGCCATAAAGTCGATTTGATCGACACACGTCGTCAGAAAGAATGTGCAGAAGCCAATGAGCCCGGCCATGGTGAGATTACCGCGGCCGTCGAGATCGCCGCGACGCGGTTCGTCAGCCGCTTGCAAGTTGCCTTTGTAGTCGGCGACCCTTCGCGCCAGCCCTCGCGAAACGGCCCAAAGTTCAGAGCCGACATCCAACTCCCGTAAGAGTGCGTGTGAGAACAGCCGCGTCACGCGGCCGTTGTCGTCCAGAAACGGGTGTATCCAGGCCAAGCGATGGTGGGACGCGGCAACGCCGATAATCTTGCGTAGTCTCGAAAGGTGCTTCGCGGAGTAGCCTTCGGCAAATCGCTTTAGGAAGGTGTGAAGGTCTGCCGGTGGCAGGCGGTATGTGGAATCCTACTTTGACGTGGTCCTTCCGAAGTTCGCCTGGAACAATTTTGATCTTCTCTTTGGTGGTCGGATGGTCAACGACCAGCAGCTCTTCCGGCAAGCGTTCGCAGAAGTTTTTGTGCGTCCAGATAATGAAGTCGACGGACAGCGCGGGTGAGGTGGCTTCGCTGCGATCGATCATGCGCTGCACTTCGATATGCGCGCGCGCTTCCAATTGAAGATTGCGACGCTCGGGCTCTTTGGCCAAGTCGTCGTTGAGTGCCCTATCAATGTCGATAGGCAGTGTGTTGTGGCCCTCGATAAGGTTTGAGTAATAGCAGTTCATTGAACGCACCAGGTCGCCTACCGACGCCCGCATAACCGGGTGCAGGCGTCCGGCCAACGTATTGGCTTTGGCCACCAGGTCGGTTGCCAAATCTTCGAGTTCCTGCCGGTCTTCAGGCAGGAGGGGCTCCATTGCTGATACGTCCATTTTTGCCGCTTTCTTTGCCGCTAAAATATATAGCCAATATATCACCGTAAGGTGGCAACGATGGCATCGAAGCCGGCATGACTGTCGGTACAACGGTTTTGGAACAGTGACTCGATCTCGGCCGAGGGTAGTTATCTCCAGCCTACACGTTTGTGCGGATACCAAGGCGGCAGCGGCTTCAGTATAGAGCCCCAGAGCCGTGATGGTGCTTTATCTCAACGTAAGCCAGCGGAGCCTTTTCGGCCGAGTAGCTGGACACGAAGGGCGGCAGGCGGTCCGTACGGCCAAGTTCACGGCGCCCTCTCAGATGCCTAGGCAGTCGGTGTCGAGCTGGTCTTTCCGAAACTTGACCGGTTCACCCGCAAGCTGGATGGCTTCGCTCATCAGTGGCAAACTGAGCAACTCTGAGGTTCTGCAGCGACACTCCGTCAGCTGATCGACAGGTACAACTGCTAACGGCAGCACGTTACGCTACTACCCCGTTGACTGTCCTACCGGACTTATCTGGTCAACGAAAGGCAGCAAGCTCGCGCAGTATCGATCCATTTGCCGCGGTCGCGCTCGTTTGAACCTGTACCCCACTTAAGTCGGGCGGGCCGCAGAGCACGTGCACCGGCGGTCGAATGATCATTGCGCTGCGCAACCACCTGCTTCGCGAGCTTGAGAAGCGGGGGTATTCTTGTTCTGACGATGGAGAAATTGATGAACACGGGACAGGCACAGTGGAGTGCAGGTTCTTCCTCGGCGCATTCTGAAGACGCGGACCAGGAAAGCTACCTCGGCGGCTTCAATCGTGCGCTGGCGAATTTGGTCGAAACCTTGACGGGGTGTCGGACCCCAGCCTCCGCGCGCGCGCAGATCCTGGACAATTGGGTTGCCGAAGAGGGGCAGGGCGAAGCCGAGAATAGGCGACAGGGGCGCAGACGAATCAGGAATTCGGATAACACAGGCTCGCACTCGCTCGATTTGTCCTCGCTCTCGCTGACCGCTCTGCCCGCCGCCCTGCCGCCAAGGTTGCTGGAACTGCGCGCCAGGCACAACGAGCTCAGCAGCCTGCCCGCTATGTTCCCACCCGGTCTCCAGCATCTTCGCATTAGCCATAATCGCTTGACCAGTTTGCCGGACGATCTTCCGGCGACCCTCTCTGAGCTGGAGGTCGCTGACAACAGCTTGACCGGTCTGCCGGCAAACCTTCCGGCCGGGCTCGAGATCCTGAACGCAAACGATAACCGGCTAACCAGCCTGCCGGACGCTCTCCCGAGCGGGCTCACCTCGCTTGCGGTCAGTGGCAATCAGCTGACCCACCTCCCCGAGTTCCTCCCCTCGTGGCTCATTGACCTCAATGTCAGTGGCAATCAATTGGCCAACCTCCCCGACCCTCTTCCGAGCACGCTGCAATCACTCAATGTCAGCGGTAACCGGCTGACCAGCCTGCCTGAAGGTCTTCAAGATGCTCTTGTACCGAATAATAGCCTCTACTACCCGCATCTGGAGAGCCTCGAGTTGGGCGATAACGCGCTGCCGGAGGACGTCCTCGCTCATCTGGCGGCGGCTGAAGCGCCACCGCAGCTTGCGCAGCAATCCCTGCATGAGGCTGCCGCACACTGGCTCGCAGACGACCCGGCCGCGCTGGCCGAATGGCAGCACTTTGCCGATGAGCCCGGCGCCCAAGTCTACGCACAGTTCCTGGAGAGGCTACGAGGCACTGTGAACTACGGCAATGGCGAGTTTCGGCAGACAGTAGCTGATGATCTGCGGCAGGCGGCGGCCAATCCGAGATTGCGCGAGCAGTTTTTCACACAGGCTTCCGAAGCTAACGCGAGCTGCGAGGATCGTGTTACTTTGCACTGGAACGGCATGCAGACCGCGCGCCTCAACGCTGACGTCGAGGGCGGCGTCTATGACGATCGCCTTGGCGATCTGATCCAGCGCGGCCGTGTCGCCTTCCGCTTGGAGGCGTTGGACGAGATTGCGCGCGACAGGGTCAACTCGCTCGCCGGCGGCAACCCGAACGTAGACGACGTCGAAGTCTACCTGGCCTATCAACATCGGCTGCGCGAGCCGCTGGAGCTCAGTCATGTCGCCCCTGACATGCGATTCTTGGCGGTCTCTCACGTAAGCGAGGATGATGCGACGGAGGCGCTCGACCTGGTCCGGAAGCGGGAAGCAAGCCAGTTCACCGACTACATGGCAAGCCGCTGGCAACCCTGGGAGACCGTGCTGAGGCGCATCGCTCCGGACGAACATGCAGCGATGCAAGACCGGCTCGTCGAAGCCATGGGCGAGGAGTTTCAAACCCGCTTGGATCAGCGACTAGCCGAGCATGGTCTGCTAGGCGATCCGGATGCCGAGCGGGTGCTCGGAGCCGAGGTCCGAAACGAGATCGCTAGCGAGATCAAACGCGAGGTCATGCACAGTGTGCTCGCAGAGCGTGGCCTCGAACTATGAGGCTTCGGCGCACGATCGACAGACGGTCCATTGTTGAGTCGACGAAATTTCGTCGGCTTAAACAGGGGGCCGCGAAGAGGTGCGACAGAATTGGAGCGACCCGTTCTGTCGTCAGGCGGGTGCCGTTGCGAGGCCGGTCTCGCGCGCAGCAATATGCTGAACTCGTCAGCTTGTCGAAAGCTTGCGGCTGCAAAATCCGGAATCTGATCATCGCTGAACGAGTTGCTACCTAGCCGTAATCCTGGCTGCACGGATTGCGGCAGGATCTGTACCACCATAAAGGAGAGCAGGATGGATCCGATTGACCCATTCCTCGATTCGGGAGCCTGGATGCGGGAGTACGCCGCCCTGCAGGGGCGGGCGGGGCAGCGGTCGGGCGACCCAAGCGAGCAAGGCGACTTTCAGCAGCGGATGGAGGATTTGCATCTCGATTCGTCTGATGAAGCGAGGTCAGCTTCGCCTGATCAGGCTTCCGCGGGAAGTGGGCGGGCGATCCGGCGGGACGATTTCGGCGGCTCGATGCGGGTGCCGCCGCGCCCCGCTTTCAGGGAGAGTGCGCTCGGCGATTCGCGCCGGAGCGTAGACATTCCCCGCTTTCAGCCTCCAGCCTCGGCGCAAGTGCCGCAGTCCAGTTTGCGGGATGATTCGTTCAGCGGCGCGCGCTACAGCTTTCTGGACGCAGAGCCCGCCGTTGAGGTCAGGAGCGGCAAAACACGCGGATTGTGGTCACGCTTTAAGTCGGGGCTTGGCAAGGCTTTTGGCGGTGGCAGCAGCGAAAAGTCCTCGCGCGACGCGGGACAGGGGGACTCCTTTTCCACGAATTTTCGCATTGACTATGCTAGGCAGCCGGGCCGGACGCGCGGGGGGCCTGTCCCTGAGGCGGACGAGGTGCTGATAAAAGATTTCAGAAACAAAGCGACGGGTAACCTCAGCGACGGCACGATCAAGAATGCGGCAGCCGATTTGCGCCATCTGAGCGCGCGCCTCAGTGCGGCCGGCAGGCCCTCAATTGCGGATCGAATTCGCCGAGAATTGGAAAACGCGCAGCAGGACGATCCGGAGGTGGAAAACCACCAGCTGGAAGCTGAGCTCGATGAGGATGTCGACACCTACGCAAACGACCGCGGCAGGCGTATCAAAGCGGCCTTGAAGAAGCTCCGTGAAGTCGGTGCCGGAAACGTCCTGGCGCCTGATCTCCGCCGACTGGCTCCTCACGGCGCGGACGCAACCCTCATCGGCATGTGGGCGGCGGCGGAAAAGGCGACACACAGGATCGAGCCGGAGACGATCGACAGGCAAGCTCGCCGCATGTCTAGGCTGAGTGAGTGGCTGCAGACGCATGATAGGCCACCGATGGCCGGCCGACTTTCCACCCCCGCCTTTGTCCAGGATGTCGAGAAGTACAGGCGCGAAACCAACGATAGCAAGATCAACTCTGATCTGGTCAAACTCGGCCAATACGAGCAAATCCTGGAGGCGAACAGGGCGCTTGGATTGCGGCCTCCTGAGAATCCGGGCCAGCCTTCTTGGGAAGCTGCTCGACAGCCGCACTCACTGCAGGAGCCTCCCGCAACGCCAGCTACCCCGAGCGCGGGAGCGTGGGATTGGCTTGGCGAGCAGATCCACGGGCCCACCACATCGATGCCAGCGCCGCTCAGCGATTGGCAGGCCGGTCCGTCGCAACAGCTTCCCGCAACCCCGGCGACGCCGAGCGCGGCAGCCTTGGATTGGCTTGGCGAGCAGATCCACGGGCCCACCACATCGATGTTAGCGCCGCCCAGCGCTTGGCAGGCCGGTCCGTCGCAACAGCTTCCCGCAACCCCGGCGACGCCGAGCGCTGCAGCCTGGGATTGGCTTGGCGAGCAAATCCACGAACCCGCCTCACCAGTGGCAGCGCCGCACTGGGCCGCGCAAGCTCATCCGCCGCTCGAGCTTCCTGCTACGCCGGCCACCCCGAGCCAGGGAGCCTGGGCCTGGCTTGGGCAACAGATGCAAGAACCCGCATCGCCGTCGTCGGTGAGACCCCGATCGTCAAACATCTACGGCGGTCTCGACTCCTTCGTTGATCTGAATCCACCCACACCCCACGACTTGCGTGACGATGCGCGCTCTGCGCCAGCACCTGAATTCGCAGCCGCTTCGTCGTTCGCAGGACCGCCGGGGGCGGCTTCGGAACTGCGGGATATTGGAGCGATCGTTGGCGCCGACTGGCGCCACGGCTCCCAGGCGGCTTCAGACGTGTTGATCGATGTACTGGGCAATATCAATCTGCTGCCAAACCAGTTCGGGCCAAGTCAGTTTGCGATCAATGGGGAGCGCTATTCGGCGACGCTTGGACCGGGAGGCCGCAGGAATGTTCGCCTGATCCATCACCCGCGCGTTGGCGGGATAAACGAAGCTGGCCCATCCCGGCCCTTCCATCGTCCCCCGCAGATCGTCAGGGCCGCGCGACCCGACGAAGGTGCAATCGATCTTGGGTATTTGATTCGGGGCGGATGGGAACACCGGGAGCGATTCCTGCCGCCCTACCTTGTCCGCGTCCTGGAAGATCAGCGCATGATGCCCGAAGTTGGGCGCCCGGCCTATTTCAAGATCCGCGGAGTGCCTTACAAGGGCGAGTTGATGGAAAGCGAGGGACGCCAGCGCGTTCGCGCCTATCCGAATCCTCACTGAAGAAGACGTCCTTCTCGACGAGTTCGCAGCAGCAGTTCAGAGGCTCGGAGTTGTTTCCCAGGGTGCCGGCGCTTCGCCGGCGCCCTCACGGACGCTGCCACACGGCTCGGGGCCGATGTGGGCGCTATTCCTTCATCGTAATGGACTCTCACCATTTATTCCTTGCCGGCCTCCCGGCGCACACTCAGTCAGACTAGGGCCCGGAGAACGCAGACTCGTCTGGGTTGGCAACCCCACCCGATGCAAGGGACAGCGGACTAATGCACTGTCCGATCCAAGCTTCGAACGCGGCTGGATGCACGAGAGCGGCAGCTACGCGAAGATCACGCCGAAAGAGGTGGGAGCTTTTCACCTGAATGGAGCAGCAAAGAGAGGCTGCAATGAAGCGATGGTACAAACTAAAAGAGCCGTCGCGGCTGACCACCAAGAGAAGCGGATAGCCGCGACAACGGGGGGCCTGAAACCCAAGAAGCCAGAGCCGCGACGCAGTCTCGCTTTTACGGATGTGGCGACGGCCTCGTCAGCTTCTCGAAAGCTTGTCCATAGTAGGACCAGCTCAATTGATTTCATGGCGTGAGGCTAGCATGGACTCGCACAATTTCGACTCATTCAATGTAACTGCCGGCCCGCAGGTACAGGTCTCGCAAGAGCATCAACCGGACCGATCCGGGCAAGAGGACTTTGAGCAGCAATTACACGAGGCGCGCCAAGCCGATAACGCGATGCCTGACAGGGGGCCACGCCGTAGCCTCTCCGCCAATGTGTCTAGCGACAGCCAGCAGTCCCCAGACGAGCCGATGGGTGCACTTGCTAGGAGCAGCCTCCTGCCAAGCGAGAAGGTCCTCATCAACGATGAGCATGACACAGATGAGTTGAGAGCAGCGAAGAGGCCGAGGACCCTAGAGAATCTGCAAGGGATTGCGATTGAGCGGCAGCTGAGGGACGTCGCCAATTCAGGACGAGGTAATGAAGCAATGCCAGCAGTCTCGGCGCTGCCGCCGGCTCAATCAACTGGGATCGTGGTACGAGGGTATCGGGGGGAGCGACCTGTTTATTCCGAAGATGCTCACGAACTCTTGAGGCTTGAGGAGGCCCTTATCAAGGGCGGGATGTCCGCCCGCGGGGCGAAGCATCATGTAAGCGCTCTTCTTAGCTATTGCCGTTGGCTCTTCGAAAAACGCAGACCGAGCATTGTTGCTCGGATGGACAGTAAGTCGCTGAGCGATGGCGGTGACGTACGCGAGTTCGTCGGAAAAGGCAATCCCACGAGACTCCTTGCAGCATTAGACCATCTCCGCACCTTTCGGTCGACGGGCGAAGTCAAAGTCGTCGTACGCCCAAGGAGCGGTCGCGCCACGCTCAATCCTGCCCCCCAGAACGTGGCCCCCATCCATTCCGAAAGCGCAGTACGGATGGAACCGAGGCGCCTCGACAAGCCCGTTGCGCAGCACAGCGCATCGTCGGCGCTGCAGCCGGCTCAGTCGACGAGGATTGTGAGAGGACAGGACATGCGGCCTCTTTCTTCCGAGGATGCTCCCGTTGTTCCGGGGCTTGAGGAGGCCCTCATCAAGGCCGGGACTAGGCGCCTCGACATCGCCGCTGCGCAGCTTAGCGCGTCCTCCGCGCTGCGGCCGGCTCAATCGAGGGGAGTTGTGACAGGGTCGGACATGCGGCCTCTTTATTTCGACGATGCTCGCGATATCTCGGGGCTCCAGGAGGCCTTCATCAAGGCGGGGTTGCCAAGAGACTCCGCCTGCCAATATGCAAGTCCTCTTCGTAGCTTTAGCCGTTGGCTCTTCGCAAAAGACAAGCCAAGCCTTGTTGCTCAGCTCGACAGTGAGTCGTTGAGCGGTGATGTGTCCGGGTTCATCGGAAAGCGTAATCCCGACGGACTCCTTCGGGCAATAAACCATCTCCGGACCTTCCGGTTGACAGGCACGATCGTACTCCCCTTCACTAGGCCCAATCTTCACCCCGCGGACGCGGCTCCCATTCATCCCGAAAGCGCGCTACTGATGGAGCCGAGGCGCCTCGGCCATGCCATTGCGCAGCACAGCGCGTTGCAGCAAGCTAGTCGGCCCGAAGAGATTCGGGGACTGCGGGATGATCAACCCGCCCCATCGTCCAAGGGCATGTCGAGTTCGATCCAGAGCAGATTTCTCAGGAGGAGCTTCGGCAAGTGCTGGATAATCAATCCATCCCGCCGCCAGTTTCCGTCTCTTCAGAGCAGCTTCAGCGACTGGAAAACGATGTGCATGACGAGCTTGACGTCCGAAGGGACGATCACCCTGCCCAGTCGTTCTCCGTCGATCCAGAAGAGTTTACTTTCAATGTAGACCAGTTCTCTCCAGGGGAGCTTTCGCGACTCTTTGATGATGACTCCGCGCAACTAGCGGAGCTTCAGGAAGGACAGAATGATCAACCCGCCCCGTCGGCTTTCGTCCAAGAGCACGTCGCGTTCGATCCAGAGCTTCGGCGAGTACTGGATCATCTGGATCATCAACCCATCCTGTCGCCAGTCTCCGTCCCTTTAGAGGAGCTTCAGCGACTGGAAAAGGATTTGCAGGACGAGCTTCACGGCCGACGGGACGATCACGCCGCCCCGTCGTTCTTCGCCGATCCAGAAGAGCTTACTTTCAATGTAGAGCAGTTCTCTCCTGGGGAGCTTCGGCGATTGCTTGATGATCCATCCATATTGTCGCCACTCCCCGTCGATCCAGAGGACTCGGCTCTAAATTCAGGGCAGTCTCCTCCAGGGTGAGACTCCGCATTGCCTCGCCTTAATTGTTACCGGATGCTGAGCCGTTGCCTCACATAGATTGCTCCCCTGGATCGGGGACGAGCGGGGGCGCAGATGGGGCGGCTGAGCATGGCAACGCGGAAGGAACTGACGGCGGCGGCAGGCGTGCGTTATCGGCATTCGGGTCGCGCGAAGAAGGCACGAATATTAGACGAGTTCGTCGACATCACTGGGTTTCATCGCAAGCATGCGATGCGACTACTTCGAGGCCAGGAAGACGCATGCCCAGGCCGGCGGCCGCGACGTCGGATCTATAATGAGGCAGAACACAACGCGCTCGTGCTCCTTTGGGAAGCGTCAGACCGGATCTGCGGGAAGCGGCTGAAGGCGTTAATGCCTGCGCTGATTGAGGCGATGGAACGGCATGGCCACCTCGACCTTGCCCCCGAGATCCGCGCCAAGCTTTTGGCGATGAGCGCTGCGACGATTGACCGCGTATTGGTGCCGATCCGAGAAAAATTGGGTCGCAAGCGCCGGCGGCACACAGCGCATTCTCTGCGTCGCAGTATTCCAATACGGACGTCGGCGGATTGGAACGATCCGGCGCCAGGATTCGTCGAGGCTGACCTTGTAGCGCATAGCGGACCATCTGCGCGCGGCAGCTTTATCCAGACCCTCGTGCTCACGGACATTGCTACCGGCTGGACAGAGTGCGCTCCCCTGATCGTGCGTGAACAGACGCTGTTGAGCACGGTGCTGACGGAATTGCGCAAACATTTGCCTTTTGCGCTGCTCGGCCTCGACACTGACAATGATACGGTGTTCATGAACGAGACGCTGAAAGGCTATTGCGAGGCAGCCAACATTGTCTTCACGCGTTGTCGTCCCTACCGGAAGAATGACCAAGCGTTCGTTGAGCAGAAGAACGGCGCGGTCGGGCGCAGGATGGTCGGCTATCGTCGGTTCGAAGGCCTGGAAGCGGCCGAGCTGCTGGCAGAACTCTATCGAGCAGCGCGGCTGTTCGTAAACTTCTTCCAACCCTCGTTCAAGCTGATAGCCAAGCAGCGCGACGGTGCTCGTGTGCGCAAGACATACAGCGCGCCGGAAACACCCCACCAGCGCCTGGCCGCCGACGCCCGCACGCCTGACGCAGTCCGCCACCATCTCCAAGAAATCTATGCCGCTCTTGATCCAGTCGCGTTGTTGCGCGACATCCGCGACGCGCAGGAGCGCCTCGCGGCCCTCGCGGATACCCAACCAATCGCCCATCCTGCTGCGGCATCGCAATCGACTGATCGCTTCCTGGCAAGCCTGCGAACGGCCTGGAAGGACGGAGCCATGCGACCGACGGATCGGCCAATCGTGAAGGCGAAAAGAGGCCGGCGTCGTCCCGACCCGCTCATTTGCGCAACGCCAGATTTGCGAAAATGGTTTGAAGCCGAGCCCTGGCGGACTGGCAGCGAACTGCTCTCCCGCCTACAGGTGGAATATCCTGGAGCCTACCCGAACAAGCTTCTTCGAACGCTTCAACGGCGGCTTAAATCCTGGCGCAGCGAGCAAGCGAATGCGCTGCTGTTCGCTCCTACGGAGAAAATGCCGCCAAGGTCAGAGGTCACGACAACGCAATGATGTACCGGCTGCCAGCGGAGGAGGCCGGGCGCTCCGAAACCCCGGCCATCTCCGCACCCGGCCTCCTCCTCAACCCAAGCCAGGAGCAAAATAAATGAGGCAACCGATCCGGCCCGGGAGCATCGATACATGAGGCAATACGCGCTCTCATCCTGATTGTCGCGCCATAGTCGCCGTTGTGGACTTGATATCGGCATACCTTGCGACGCCCGCCCGGGCGCAGGATGCGGCTGTACTGTTCGATGGCGAGCTGCAGCGGCTGTCCGAGGTCCTCGGAGCCCTGCACTATCTGCACGACATCTGCGGCTCCAACGGAGGCGCCAAATGGCGCAACGAGATGCAGGAGCTGATCGACGTCGAAACCCCCTCCGGCCACCGCCGCGCGCGCATGGTCGCAGGCGTTAACCGCGGCTACCAAGGCTTCGCGCTGACCTATCGGACCTGCACGCCCGCAGCCAGAGTTGCGATCAGCCGCTACATCGAGGAAGGCTTGAATATCTCACGCGACCTGACGATGCGCTATGCCAACTGACCGCGCGATCCTTGACGGCACTCCGCCGGCCGATTGCCGACGAATCGATTCACGAACCGAACAGGGTGATGATTGCGGCTTGTTAGTCTTGGATCGAATGGGCTGCGAGGCTTACTTCGCTCCAGGGGAGCGATGTGACGGCGCGCCCACTGGAAGAATTCCGTCAACTATCCTTGCGAACGGGCTGATCCGGATCATTTAAGGCGCTAAGTCCGGACCCAGCTCGCCAAAGCCACGAATCCCAACAGAAACCAAATCACAAGAGCAAGCGGCCACAACGAAGAGGGAACCTTTTCGGGTTGGGGTTCTGAGTCTTTATGGTCGGTCCAGGCTTGCCATGATCGCCAAGTTTGAGGCGACATCGGTCCGTCAAAGTCACGAAGGCTAGTTTCGTCCACGGCTATCTCCCGCCTCAACGCCTAATCGATCAACGCATGGTGGAAGGACCTGCCCATGAGAGAACCCGCGTCTACTCGGTACAACAACCCCTGCGACATGTGGGGCGGATCGGCCCTCGCCAAGAAATGGGGCGCCAACCAGACAGTTGGCCTCAACGATGGGCGCGGGTAGGGCAATCACATCGCGGTATTCCCGACGAAGGTGAAAGGCGCCGCGGCCGTGTTCGGTTGTGGGTTTTCTGAGCCGCGTATTGAGCAATCGCGCTGTCGATAAGGTCGCGGTCTTCTGTAGATAGATGGGGATAGGGGCCCCACCGCCGACGGGAGCGGGATCGGTCTGCCTTGCCGCGGCCAAGTGCTGCTCAAGGCCATCTTGCCCGGCCTGGCTCGTCTGCAGCTCTTCCGAGACGGCGTGCTGCAGCTGCGACCAAGCTGGTATATTAAATCGGTCAAAATTTCGCGGGTCCACGCTAACCTCACCTCCAGGATCACCTGAACCGGTCTCCGTAGTCGGGCAAGCTTTCGAGAACCTGACTTGGCCATGGCTCCTAGGGGGAGTTATTCGCGCTGGCCAACCTCGGAAATGACGGCTCGAGACCAGCCTCTCCCCGACAATCCGCCCGATCCTCACTGGAGAACTAACTAGATCCTTTCCATAATCTCTTCCGGCTGACGTCCCATCACATCCGACCTAACGGCTCGTCTAGCGCAAATGCGGCCGATCCCTTCAAAGAGGTCGCGTAGCTCCGGTCCCATGCGCCACGAGAAGGTGCGAGCAGAACGGCGCTTGCGCTGATCAGAAGAATATCAACGTAGACGCCAACAGATTGAGCGCGTGTTCCGTTTGAGGTGTGTGTGTGATGCTTGTCGGGTTATGAATGTATGACAGTCCGACGCTTGCATATATCCCCGGAGCGAGATGCGCGGTATATGTTCCCGTGATTGCTGTGGTCTCGCGGTGCGCAAGCTGGCCTTTAGCCAGAGCAGCGTCCACTGCCAATTTGCTCCAGCTCGTGTTGCTGGCAACGAGAGCAATCAGATCAGTGGGGCGGCCATCGAAATGCCCCTTTGCATAAAGACGAAGCTCGTAATACCGGCTGATCCTATTGAGGTCAGGTGGAGCTCCCATGACGGAGAAGCCGCTATAGATGCCGCGAGACGGCGACCCAGGGGCGTCACTCTGCCAGAGCTGCCGGTCCGCAGCGATGTACTGAAAATTATTCCCGCTCTCCCTTTGTTGCTTGGGATCCGCCAAATTCGTGTAGCGGCTACTGTTAAAACCAACGCCCGCCCGCAGCCATGTGTCGGGTACGCCGGGAGCAGCCTTGCTCTTGTAGCCGGCTTCTTCAACGAGAAGGATGCCTGCATTGGCCGTGCTCCAGTTCAGGCCAGTGGGATTCTCCGTTATCTGGGCATAGGGACCATCTGGACTGATTGAGCGCTGGACGGAGACCTTGTTGTACAAGCGATCGTCGAAATTGTACTTCAAGTTGACCGCCGGCGTGGGCGCGGCATTGGTGCTCATCCCTGCCTGGAACAAGGCAGACATGTTCGATCCTGTAATCCCTCCGAACAATGTGCCGGTGAATTCATTTTGGTTTCTGAGGTAGCCAAGTTTGAGTTCTAGTGTCCTGTCGAAGAAAGTCTGGTAGTAGGCGAGCGTATTGATTCCCACTCGATCTGGCCCTGGGCGATCCCACGTCCAGTATTGCTGCTCGGCTCCTACGACAATCTGTCCGTCGGCAATGCCAAACCGGCTGAGATCGTAGGTGATGATCATGAAGTTTGCCGACGCGAAGGTCGGATTCTGGCCCATATAGAGCTGGTTTGCGATAGTGCTTCTGCCTGCATGCGGTAGCTGGTTGCTTGCAAAGGAGTTATGTGTCCACCCGATATAGCCGATGCCGACGTCCGCCAGCGCAGATCTAACGCCCCCCTTGTCCTGATCAATCGTATCTGCAGGACCAGGGATGGGGAGCCACAACCCTTTTTCACGCAGATTGTCGTACCTCGCAAAGGGATCGATCGTCTTTTGTATTCTCGCCTGAGCAGCCCTGTCCGCATTGCCGCGCCTTTCGAAAGGCACACCGGGACCTGCTGCTGGCGCCGGGGCAGGAGGGCGGACTGTCTGACGGACGAGGTCGATCGGGAGCTTTGCGGCCCGATCGGAAGCCTTTCGTCTTTTGCTGGCCTGATCCACAGGGCGGCTACTAGGATCAAGCCCGCTCGCGGTTTGTGCCAGTACGGAACTGCCGACCAGACTAGCCGCTAGCGAAAGTGCGATAAGAAGCCCACGTTGCTTTCCACTTGGTCTAAAATTGAAAGTAAGTGCTGCCGTAGCGGAGTATGTCCGAGGCGAGGTCCTCGCAAGAAAGCAATCACGCATGGCGCACTTCCGGTCCCTGTCGTCCATGAATAGATTGAACCGCGGCCTGATTGGCCCAGAGTGAGCTCCCTGCGTTTTCGCGTCCGAGGCGAGGGGGACGACCCAGAACTCGATGTATCCTAAGAGAACCACTCAGACTTCCCGAACCTCTCAGCTCGGGACGCGATGATGACCGGGTCCGAAACTTTGCTTGTGCATGACGCCGCTGCGCCGAGAGCCTGCGGCGAGCGCTGGCTCGGCAAAATGCCCACGACGAGCGCGCGGAGTCTCGCTGTCGTGGCCACCATGACTGTCGTCGCCACCATGACATTGCGAATGTCCACCTTGCTCACTGTGAGTCAGGCGATTCTGGCGGTGCCGCGCATCTGCATCGAAGGTGGCTTTCTCGACGAAACGGCAGCTACCAGAAAGCAAGGCTCGCCGGGCAAGAAGCCTAGCTTCAGGAAGCGCTTCATTGGTATCGTGATCACCGAAAGACGAGACAATCGCCAGGCTCGAAGGCCGAAGAGCCTTTGAATTTGCGCGCCCGGCAACCACATCACAACGTATAACGTGGTGGCCCAGGAACACGGAGGAATGAGCCATCGAGCAGCTTTGGTGGGTATCGGCCAGCAGTTGCTGGCTCCATCAGTGTTCGCGCGGCAAAATCTGTCTTTCATCCGAATCCTTGACGTGCACGGCGTTCGTTGGTCACGCTTGCCACGTGCCCGTCACCTCGAACAACCTGCCGGACTTGGTAGTTGACCAGGTGCATTCGTCGCAGGTCCAATCGGCCATTGCAGCTCGGCCGCTCAGCCGTGGCGCTTACGTGGCGCGTTCCGAATGAAGTTGCTGGTCTCGGCAAGGCGTGAGGCGGGCTCCATCGAACGCATTGCAGGAATCAGTGGACGGTGCGCATTCGTGCAACGGCAAGGGTAAGAAAATCTGCAAGGTTCTTCTGAATGATGAGAAAATGCTGCGCCATCGCCGACGAAGACGAGAACCATTGCTCGCCGGTGACGCTATCATGGAGAACGCGCGCAAATTGTCGCGTTGCGTTGCTCAAGAAGGAGCGCTTCATAGGAGCAGGGGCAGCCGATCAGGAAGGTCGCCAAGATTGATTATTGTCGACGCTGGCAGCTCCTGGAGCGCATGAGCATCGCAGGCTGTCGCGTGGACGAAATAAGCCTACTGAAATGGGGATGTTGGGCGAGGGAAAATGGACTTGATTGATCAAGCGGCCGCTTCAGACTTGCGGCGGCTCTTGCACCGGCCGTCAAGACGGATGCTCCCGGTTTTGGTGCTCCCGCTGGTCCTCGTCGGCTCGTGTGCTGCTGGCGCCTGGTTTTGGGCTAACCTTGAAGAGCTCGTCGAGACGCCGGAAAGCAGGCAAGTCGCTTCAACGATGAGCCTGTCACCGGAGGACAGGGCATCCCTGTCCGAGATAAAGTGGGCACAGCAGAAAGCTGGCGATGAGATCGCAGAACTCAACCGCCGGATCGATGCCCAGCAGGATGTCCTCAAAGCGATCCTGGATCAGATCACCGTGCTGACCTCGCGGATCGATTCGCTGCAGAGTTTAACGCCTGTCCCTTCTGCTGCTTCCGTGCCTCCTTTGTCGCCAGCCCGGGCTGTTTCAAGCGTCGCCAGCAAACGCCTCGGGCGGTCCAAACCACAGGGACCTGTTTCCATCGGAGGCGCGCCACTCATCGCAGGACCGAGCACAGCCGAGCCTTGAGGTCTCACGTCGCTGCAGGCGTGGTCGAGTCTCCAACTGCGCTCGATGAGGTGGACCGTAACTTCGCAAAGCTGCCTCCTGCCGTAAAATACCCGAAGCTTGCGCGGGCGCCGCCGTCTCCAGCGGCATGTCGCTGAGGCCGTCACCATCATCGGAGCACTCCGGGGAGGTGGGGCAGAGCCCTTTCCGCGTGATCGAGGCGTGGCCTGGCGGAATCCGCTGCGCCTCTCCTTTAAATCAGCTTCCTTTTAGTCAGCCCTCGCCGGTTTGAGGCCATATCTGAAAGGTCGTGTCATCACACCGCCGCTGCATCCTCGAAATCCGGCCTGTTTGCCCGAGGCGCTTCTTCGGATCGCTGCCTCGCGAAGAGCTTAGATGTTTGGAATCTGCTCACACGCGTGACTTAGTTAATAGGGGGTACGGTCGAGATAAGTGTCGAATGCGGCAGCAACAGCACGAATGACAAACCGGTGCTCCTGCTTGACCCGAATGAATCCCTCTTCAACGTCCACTATCCCGTCTTCGGCAAGCATTGCCAGGCGGTCGGCCGAATCGAGAAGAGGAATCGGATCAAATCCGTGAGCAGCACAGATCGCTGGTACGTCGGCCTGCAAATCGCACATCAGGCGCTCGATAATTGCGGCGCGGAGGCGATCTTCGGCGGAGAGACGGTAGCCTTTTGAGGTTGCCAGACGACCGGCCTGAATGTGTTGGTGATAGGAAGCGGTTGCGATCTCGTTCTGGACGTAACCGTCACGCAGACGGCCGATGGCTGACGGACCTAAGCCAATCACGGTTTTGCAGGTATCAGCCGAATAACCCAGGGAGTTCCGGCGGAGCTCACCGGCTTTCTGCGCCAGCGCGAGCTCGTCGTTGGGCAGGGCGAAATGGTCGAGCCCGATCTGGTGGTAGCCGGCAGACACCAGTGTATCCGCAATGGCCGCGGCTTGCTCAGCGCGGGCGACATTGTCCGGCAGCGCCGCCTCATCGATCTGGAGCTGACGTTTCATATAGGAGGGGACGTGAGCATAGCCAAAAACCGCAAACCGGTCTGGCCGCATGGCCAGAGCCGTCCGCGCGGAGTCCACGCAGGACCGCACCGTCTGATGCGGCAGTCCGAAGAGAAGGTCGAAATTGATGCGGCTTATCCCATGTTGGCGAAGACTTTCGACGACAGAAGCCGTCTGCACCTCGCTCTGCACACGGTTGACCGACCTTTGAACCAAGGGATCAAAGCTTTGCACGCCGATGCTCGCGCGGTTGACCCCGGCCGCTTGTAACGTTTCGACCATCTCGGCCGTGATCGTACGCGGGTCGATCTCTATGGCGATGGTAGCTGATTTGCTGAACGCGAAGCAGCGGCGCAGGCGTTCGATCAAGGCCAGGAAATCGGTTGGCGCAATGGTAGTCGGCGTCCCGCCGCCGAAATGCACGTCACTCACCGGCAGAGCGCGCGGCGCTTGCTCTGCGACCAAGCGTATCTCCTCATGCATTGCCGCCAAGTAATTGCGGATCGGTCGCTCGCTGCGAGTGAGGCTCGTAGGGAAGCCGCAATACCAGCAGATCGAGCGGCAGAACGGAACGTGGACGTAGAGCGATACGGGTTCGTCCGGCGGCAGCCGCCTCAACCATGTCTCACAAGACTTGGCACCGAACACCGCGGAGAAATCCGGTACGGTTGGGTAGATGGTGTACCAAGGCAGGCGAGCATCGCAATACTTGTTCAGGAGCGAGGTCTGCAAGGCTTAAGTTTCCCATGCTCAAAGAGCATAAAGCTGACCGATGCTCTCTCTTGTGTCTTTGCGTTATGTCAAACGCGCCTAACTGTTCCTGAGATCTGGTCCCGCTGTCGATGTCACTGCCAACGCGGCTTAGGGGCCGGACTGAGAGTGCGCGTGAGAGCCGCTCGTTGGCCATTATCTGGATGCTTGTGGGTAGAATGAACTTCTCGTATGAGCACGCTTTCAGGAAAAATTGGCGGTCAAAATGCCGACGTTGCAAGGCCGGGGCCTTGGGCCAGGAGCGAGGGCCACGCAGCGCCACCAGATCGAGGACCAGAGCGGTTAGCTACCGAGCGCGGCCAGCTCGTCGCCATGGAAGCGAAAAAGGCTCGAGACGCTGCGGCGGCCGAGCTGATGACACAAACTGCCGAAGCGGCCGAGCTTCGTCAAAACTTGGAGTCCAACAATGCCAAGCTTGCCAAGGTGCAGCAGGCTCAAGCCGAGCTGATCCGCAAACAACGTGCCCTTGATGAAGATAAACGTGAACTCAATCTGATCATCCAACAGCGCGTACAGGTCCCAATCGGCGACATCCAGGCCAAAACCAGGCAGGAAGCTGACGAACCCACGCGCTTGCGGAAGGATTAAACGATTTAGTCGATGGCCCAGTAAGGCGGAGCAGGCTCGCAGCAATCCCAGGGCGAAGTGCGCGAGCTCGAAGCGCCGCTTCGCAGCCGTTTCCTACGGACACGATCGGTTAAGGAGAGCTGGGCGCGGACGTCGTCCAGCAGCTCGACGGTTCGATCGGTCGTTCAGCCGGTAGCATCCTTTGAGAATCCTAGCGCGCGAAAGCATGGACGATGGCTTGCTGGGTAGGCGAGTGGCGTCTCGCCGCTTAGCTTCGATATGCGCAGACCTCTCCGCCAGATGCCACGAATCGGACGCCTCCTTCCGGCGTGTCACGGAAAATAAGTTGCTTGCTAGATGAAGAGCGCCAAGTGCGCGATCGTACAACGTGACGCTACGTGCGATTCAAGTGCTTTGGAGCAGCTCACTAAAACATATTTGAATTTCAAGTATAAAAAGCATGAGCCTCAATTCCGCCACGCTGCTTGGCTCATTGCCGCCAGCATCATCACGGATGTACTGATGATGTTGGGGCGGGCCCGGCGCACTTTCAACCCGGCAAAGTGCGTCGGGGCGCCTTGGCTCGGCGTCTCGTTCCCGCTCCAATGCAGCTCGCAACAACTTTCAGGTCCTGCTTATAGCGAATGCGAGCCCGCCAGACACCTCACATGCGACACTATCTGAGATACGTTTCTCTGCTTCAGGATATCAAGGCAGCGAGGATGGTTCCCGCCAAACAGCTTGATAACTTCGAACTAGGCGCAGCACGAGACGTCATAATTGAAATGCCCGGCTCGCCGCCAGCCAGCCATCGGGTGACGACTACCCGGAAGAGGGTGACACGATCTATGGCGATCATGGCCTTCAGTTCGCTAATGAAACAATCGATACTTCACACCTCCGAACTGCTTAAGTCTGTCACCTGCTCGAGATAGTCAGCAGCGTTCAGCGATACCGCGTCAGAAGGTCTCAGCGTGTTTTAGGATGGAGATAGGGTCGAGGAACGATTTCGTCGCCCCACCATGCGTCAGCAATCCCCATGTGCAACTCCGCGAAGGCGTCGAACGCGTCGAGGGGGCGGTGAAAGGATGACTTTCTGGCGCGGCTGATTTCACAAGGGGACATGCGCGACATTTTGGGGTTTCGTGGCGGCGGGGCTAATTGCCGCGCCTCCGGCCCTTTTCGAGCTGATTGCGACCTGCTGGCGCTCAGCATGCGGATTCCGACGTAGTCGCCCGGGTGTACCGATATGAAGTCGCCCGGGGATTCCGAGACGATGTCGCCCACCTTTCCGATTTGATCTCGCCCGGGGACGAGGCGTTCTGGCTGCCTAGGTTCTCTGGCATTAGGCCAGCCGCGCGGTCAACTGGAATCGCGGCTTGAACCTGTTGTGTTTCTGTTGCGGTTGCTGTGGGCATGTGGGCAACGCCTTGGCGTTGTCCAAGCGCAGCGGCATGTCCACAGCGTCACGGTCTCAGGCCTTTCGGGCGGACTGCCGGGTTCGGCGCAGGCTCTCGCCGGTGAGGTCGAGCCGATGGGCGTTGTGGACGAGGCGATCGAGGACGGCGTCGGCATAGGTGGGATCTCCAATGAGCACATGCCACTGGTCCACGGGGAGCTGGCTGGTGACGATGGTGGAACGGTGACCGTAGCGATCTTCGAGGATTTCCAGGAGGTCGTGACGGGCACCGGCATCGAGCGGCTCGAGCCCCCAATCATCGAGGATCAGCAGATCGACACGGCCGAGGCTGCGCAATAGGCGTGGATGGCGGCCGTCGCCGCGCGCGAGAGCGAGGTCATCGAACAGCCGCGGAACACGTTGGTAGAGCACGGAGCGATTGTCGCGGCAGGCCTTGTGGCCGAGCGCCGAGGCGAGCCAGCTCTTGCCGACGCCGGCCGGGCCACAGATCAGCAGGTTGGCATGGTCGTCGATCCAGCGATCCTCGACAAGCTTGGCGAACAGCGGGCGGTCGAGGCCGCGCGGGGTGCGGTAGTCAATGTCCTCGACGCACGCCTGCTGACGCAGCTTCGCGTAGCGCAGGCGGGTGGCGAGCCGCTTGTCGTGCCGCAGCGAGGCTTCACGTTCGAGCAGCAGCGCAAGCCATTCGGCGTGCCCGAGGCTGCCAGCCTCGCCGGTGGCTTCGATATCGGCGAAGGCCTTGGCCATCCCGTGGAGGCCGAGGGCGTTGAGGCGGTCGAGGGTCGGATGGGTGAGCAAGGGATGGTCTCCTAATTGTAGTAGCGCGGTCCGCGGATGTTGGCATGCAGGATCGGCGCATCGTCCGCGGAGCGCTGATGAGCGGGACGCCGATCGAGGTTGTTGGCGAGGATCGACTTGACCGAGCCATAGGTGCGCGCACCGATGTCGATCGCCCGCGCAGCCGCGGCGTCCAGCCGTTCGCGCCCATAGGAGGCGGCAAGCCTGAGGATGCCGAGGCAGGCGCGGAAGCCTTGCTCGGGGTGCGAGCGCTCGTCGAGAATGAGGTCGCACAACGCGCTGGTCGCCGGCCCGATCGCGGCAGCGTCCTGGCGGATGCGCGCGATGGTCCAGCCGGCGTAGCGCCGATGGCTGGAGGCCATGTGCTCCGGCACGGTGGTGTGCTTGTGATTGCCACTCATGCGCTGATGCGCGGCGATCCGCTCGCCCTTGTGGAAGATCTCGACGGTGCGGGCGGTGAACCGCACCTCCACCTCGGTACGCGCGAAGCGATGTGGCACGCTGTAGTAATGCTTCTCCACCTCGACGTGGTAATCAAGGCTGACGCGGCGGATCCGCCACTCGGCGAGCACGTATGGGCTTGTCGGCAATGGCTTGAGCGCCGGCCGGTCGATCTCCTCGAGCAGCTGGCGGCGCGTCACGCCGAGCCGCCGGATCGGCCGCTCCTCATTGAGCCTGATGAGCAACTCGCCAATCGCCGCGTTGACCTCGGCGAGGCTGTAGAAGATGCGATGGCGCAGGCGGCCGAGCAGCCAGCGCTCGACGATGAGGACAGCCTGCTCGACCTTGGCCTTGTCGCGCGGCTTGCGTGGTCGCGCCGGCAAGACGGCCGTGCCGTAATGCGCCGCCATCTCCGCATAGGTGCGATTGATCTGCGGGTCGTAGAGGCTCGCCTTGATGACCGCGACCTTGGTGTTGTCAGGCACCAACAGCGCCGGCACGCCGTCGATCGCCGCCAAGGTGCCGACGTGGGCGCTGATCCAGTCGGCAAGCCCCTGCGTCCACGTCGCCTGCGCATAGGTGAAGTTCGAGGCGCCGAGCACGGCGACGAAGACCTGCGCCGTCCTCCGCTCGCCGGTGAGGCGGTCGACCACCACCGGCACGCCATCGCCCGCGTAGTCGACGAACAATTTGTCGCCGGCCGCGTGCGCCTGGCGCATCGTCACCGACAGGCGACCCTCCCAGGCGCGGTAGAGCTCGCAGAAGCGCGAGTACCGGTATCCGCTGGGCTCGGCGGCAATGTACTCCTCCCACAGGATCGACAGCGTCACGTGCTTGCGCTTGAGCTCGCGGTGCACCGCCGCCCAGTCGGGCTCGACGATGCGGCGGTGACCCTGCCGGTTGCTGTTGCCGGTCTTGGCGAACAGGCGGGCCTCCAGGGCCGCGTCCGTGAGTTCGTCGGGCAACGGCCAGCTCAGGCCTGCGGCCTCGAACCGCCGGATGGTCAACCGCACTGTCGAGGGCGCCGCGCCCATCCGCCGCGCAATCTCGCGGCTCGGCAGCCCAGCCGCCTTCATCCTGATCACATCGCGCACACGGCGCATCGCAAGCCTCTCCGTCGGCATCCAGGGTCCCCTTCGCAAAGCCGAAAGGGTTGACCCTATGGGAGCCAGAAGAGGCCTCGTCACCCGGGCGACATCATCCCGGAATGGTGGGCGACATCATCTCGGAACGGGTGGGCGACTTCAAATCGGAATGGTGGGCGAGATCATCTCGGAACGCTGGGCGACATCGAGCGGAATCCGCACTCAGCACATCATCTTCCCTGAGGTTCTCCATGACCAGCGCGCCGCAAGGACAGACTTAACTGACTTGCGCAGAACTTGGATTACCAAGCCTTCAGACCGTCTTCACCGAGCTCCTCGACGTATAGTCGACGCGCGATCCGAGATTGGCGCGGCCTTCTAGGATACGGATACAATTGAAGTAGATCTCATGGCCCCTATCGCTCTTGAGGAAAATGCGCCTCTGGATCGATCTGCCCGATCGTCCCTATGCCGTCCATCAGGGGCTCTTGGTCCTGCAGCTACTGCGCGCTGGATTGAAGCTGCCTCGCACAGGATAGACGAGATCGGCGTACACCTCATCCTGCTCGTACTCCCCGCTCGACGTTGACCCACCCGCCCATGGGGAAGCGCGAACCGGATGCGACCTGGTACTGACCGCCGGGCTCATGACGATCAGCGCTCTGCGAGGTGGTGCGCCCCATCGTCGCTCGACCATACCGCTTATCCGGTAGGAGACGTGCTGCTCCATGGCGGCTTGCAGAGTTGGGTAAGGCGCTCGGAATCGACTGAGTCGCGGCTTGCATCGTGTTGCATCTCGATCTGACCGCGTTGGGCCTTCCCAACCCCAAAAAGTGGGGCTCGAGACCTTTCAAGCGCGAACCAATTGGATGCCGGCAACGACCAGAACCGCCACGAGGATGAACCTGATAGCTGTCTGGCTCAACCATCTCAGGCCTATCACCGATCCTGCGACGGCACCCCCAAGCGCGGAGATTGCGTAAAGCGCCAAATCCGAGGACGGAAATTGGCCGGTGAAAAGAGCTCCGACGAAGGCGACTGCGGAATTAGCCAGGATAAAAGGGGGTGATAGCGCGGCGCTCTGCTTAGGTGATGCCCAATTCAGTGCGATGAGCGTCGGGGCCAGGAACACTCCGCCGCCCACGCCGGTCAGGCCGGAGACCAGGCCGAGGACCGCACCAATACTCACGCTTGCCCGGAGCGGTGTTTCGCAAACGCGATCGGCGGCTCGTCCGCGCCGCATGATCATCACGGCGCTCGCCAGAAGAAGGACGATCCCCGTCAGTGTCTTGTAAATGTGTTCCCCGAGCACAATAAAGCCACCGGCAAGCGCCGTTGGCATCGATGAAAGCAGAAGCGGACGCAGGATTATCCAGTCTACGACTCTGATGCGCTTGAAGAGCCACGTAGAATAAGTCGCGACAACAATGTTGAGAGCAAGCGCCGTCGGGCGCATCTCTGTCGATGGCATACCAGAAAAAGCCATTAGCGAGACGAATGCGGTGCCACCCGCTTGGCCAACAGTCGAATAGAGCAGTGAGACGATTGCGAAGAGCAGAGAAACCATACTTCACCGATCTTGGCGAAGTTCTTCGCCTTGGTTGCACCAACCGCATCATGATCCGAGCGTAAGGTGCCGGCGCAATTGTCGTTCCGCTTGGGAGCCGATTCCGAGCGCTTATTCGGGGATCCGCGCGGCCCAAGGTACAGTCAGCTCAAGTTCCTTGACGATTGCCATGTGTCACCGTCATCCTCAATTGCCAAGGTTGGTACTTGACTGGCTGCGAGAGGGCTGCGTTTGGGCGCCGACGGTTAGAAGTCCATAGACTCGAGGCTGCCGCCGAGGGAGCTGCACCCTTTCTTCGGCTAGGTCATCTCGTGCCGCGGCTCGCGCAAATGGCCCTGTCGCGTTTCCTCCCGATGTCAGGATTGCTTCATGCACTTACTGGGGAACCAACCATCCTCCTTACGAACCTTGTCCTGACGGTTGATTTTCGCGAAATCAAAGTTGGTACGACACTTGCTGGTTCGTGCGGGGTCTCTCCCTCTGGAGATGCGCATGCAAAGTGTCCTCCGCATCAAGCAGGTCTCGCGATCCCTTATCTCACAGTGCGCTTTTGATGTCGCGATTCATTTGCGCCGTATCTGCCGGACGGCCCCGCTGAGACGCCAGGCAATCATGGGAGGAGTATGGCTTCGGCTTCGGCCGTTCAGTGTTGCTCATCGACGCCTCCCCGACGCCGTCATAGGGCGGAGGATCAGCCAACGGTTAGCGATGGCAGTTCGCAAGGTTGGGAAGAAAAATGACGCTCCTGTTGTCTTCGTCGGCAAGCAGAGAATCGATACCGACCACGCGCGGGTCGAGTCACGCACCGCCAAGCGCATCGGCGTCCTCTACCTTCCCTGTATCGCGCGGTTCAGTGCCCAGGAACTCCTCGTGCTCGGCCTTGAGAGAAAGCGAAGCGTCGTTAGGACAGGACCCCGGGGACCTCGGACCTTTTATCACCGCCGGCATCAGCAAGGCGGTTCAGCTTGGTCGGCATCGATGGCACAGACCATCAACACGGATGAGGGCGCGGTGATCCCCGATTTGGCCAGTGCGTCATCGGCGAGCTCGACCGATCACTTTGCATGTGCAAGGGCGCTTCGATTGCGGCGTGCCGTTCAGCCCGGACCAGGGATGGTGGCGGCATCTCGGCTGTTTGACGGGACGATCATGCCGGCACAGCCGGCCGCAAAGCAACGACTTCGGGAACGGTCTGACGCAGCGTGCGAGCGCTCAGAATTCACAAAGCACAAACCCAAGAGTTCAGGTCATGGAACGGATTTTGGCTCCGCCTGAAACAAGCGCAATCGAACACAGCGACAGGGAGCCTGATCGGCGTCCCATCATGGATCTCTTTAGCTTCACGGAATGCGCGAACCGGACGAATTCGCTCAGAGCGCTGTTTGAGCTCCTTGTAAGCCGTGCCACCGAAGAAGGATTCAGTGAAGTCGCTTACGGCGCTCTCAATTTCGTCGAGCCGCTTCGGCTGCCGGAGTATCCACCTCCGACTGTGGCTGTGAAGTGGCCGCCAGACTGGTGCGACCGGTACTTCAAACGCAAGTACCATACTATCGATCCGGTGGTGCGGCGGACGCCGATGCATACGCGGCCGTTTTTGTGGGATCAACTCGCCGACCGCCATCAACTTCAACCAGACGAGAGACGCGTACTGGACGAGGCGAGAGAGGCGGGCCTGAAGCATGGTATGAGCGTACCATTGTTCGGTCCGTCGGGGCGGGTATCAGTGGTGTCGTTTGCATCTCCGTCCGACGATGCTGATCCTCAGGGCCGCATCGGTCATCTCAAGGCGCTGGCCTCCCTCTTTCACAGCGCCTCTGGCGAGATCGCTCGTCCCTCCAATAATGATTGCGACCGAAAAGTTGCACTATCGCAGCGGGAGGTCAGTTGCATGCGGTGGGTGGCCGAGGGGAAATCGTCATGGGAAGTTGGGATGATCCTGGGAATCAGCCTGAATACAGTCAATTTTCATATCAAGAATGCGATGCGAAAGCTGGGTGCGACCAGCCGGATTCAAGCGGTTGCTATGGCTATTCGCCTCGATGGTCTTTGAATTTATCAGTCGAACGGGACGAGCTCCAACTGCCAAATTTTTGCTTGCAGCTTCTGGCGAGTTCAGCATGGCACTTTTGGCCAAATCGCAGGTAATCGAGACAAGCGATCTCAAACCTCACGCGGCCTGAGGTTGTGGAGCTCCATAACCCTCGACGACGTGTCGAATCGACTGACCTGGTCCGCCAGCGTTGGAGTCAGGCGCAGTCGTTCCATCCAGCCGGTGACCCAGACTTAGCCGAGCTCGGGCCCGGCGCTTCGGAAGTGCGGCAGGGATGCGAGGGAGATGAGCATCTGAAGAAAGAGCCCCGACCGTCGTCGGGGCTCCCGATTCAAGCAATCGCGTGGAGATCGCTATTTGGCAAACGCCGGGCCAAACTTGTAATTGAGCCGTGCAGTGATGAGATCGATGTCCTGGTGGACGCGATCGGCGCCAAGGGCCGCTGGGAAGCTTACGTTGCTGCGCTGCATGAATAAGTGGGTATACTCGACGCCAGTCGACCAGTTCGGCGTGATGCTGACTTCGGCACCGACGCCCAGCGCGCCACCCCAACGCACATCATTGTTTTTGGCAATCTCGGTGCCAGTAGCCACCGAGTTGACGTAATAGGTGTTGCTGGTCACGGCAGCACCGCCCTTGGCGTAAAGCAGCACAGCATTGAAGGCGTAGCCGATATGGCCAGTGAGCAGACCAAACGCATCTGTCTTGGTGCCAATGGTGGTTGCTGGGAAGGCGGTGCTGACATTGGAGCCGTTGAAGTCGGCCCAGTTGCCCTGGCCTTCGATGCCGTAGACCATTTGGAAGATGTGCCAACGATAGCCAATCTGGCCGCCAATGGTGCCGCCAGCCGAATCATGGCAACCCTCGGCAGTGACGCCATTGAAATCCCAGCAATTGTGGCTCGTGCCCCAGCCGCCATTGACACCGATATAGTAGCCGGACCAATCGATAATCGGGGCTGCGACCGGCAGCGGGGGCGCCTTGATCTTGACGGGCTGCCCGGAGAGGTCCGTGCCGAATGCGGGAGCGGCCGCGCTGAGTGCGCCGATGCATGCGGTCAGAATCAGAAAATTCTTCATTCGAGTGTCGTTCCTTTCGCTACCCCCGGCGGCGTGCGTTTAACAATATGATCGCGAATTGCTGTAACTGCGGCACAACATGTGTTCGAAAGAAATAGGTCCAATCGCACGCCGCGTCAGATTGTGAAGTGCGCAACTTGCCCTGCGCAGCCTCGACCGAAATGCTGCGGCCTGACAGTGGTCACTTGGCGCAGGTCCTTCTTTGAATGCGATCCGTTCATGATGGCCTGGGATGTCACGCAATGCCGCGAGGTGTTTGGCTCCTCTGCCGCCAACTAGCTCCAAAACCAGACTCCGCCAACACGCCCCGTGTATGCTCGTTGTCCACAGAGTTCGGCAAATGAAGACCGCTGGTCGAGGACGCGTATCGGGCGCTCAGGCTCATCCTTCCGGCAGGACGGTCATGCTGCCGCTAGCGATCGTAAGCGATGCGGTGGTGATCGATCACAGGCCTCGATCGCTTTGGCTCCGGACCTAGTACAAGTGTAGTGCGATGTTCCTCAATCTCTACCTCGATCGAGGGACGTCAAGAAGGCGGCTGCGCTTGACGAGGCTCTTGCTTGAAGTTGCGCGAGCTCGTGCCGAGCCCAAGGTCAGGAGAGAAAACGGTATGCCTTTTCCTGACGCCAGCGAATGACGGCTGCCCGTCTCGCCGCCTTTGAGTTCCAGCTTATTAGTCTAGGTCGCCAGAAGAGCTGCACAGATAACAGTCGTCGCGAACGTGCTCGTCTTCAGCGGGGCAGAACGTGAGCGGAGGGAAGGTTAGCTCGACTACGCTCTGACGCGGTCGTTGTCCTGCCGCATAAGGTCCCCAAGAGCCCTAACGAAGCCGAACCCATCTGCCAGTAGAGATCAAGCGCCTTATTGCTCGGTCGGCGGCGCCAGTTCCGCCCGCAAATTGCGTATCGCCTCGTTTGCCAAATTCAGAGTATTCCGTTCGCCGTTCCTTATCGAACACTCAAGCAAAGTTCGCAACCGGCTATGAAGGACCGTCTCGAGATTATGCGCCAGCAACGGATCCTTCTCGACAAAGCGCCAAGCCTTATCAAATGCAACGCTCACGATAGCATCTGGCACCTGCATTTGCTCGGATAAGAACTGATCCATCTAAACACTCCTCGACGTCCTGATACAAGGAAGTACCTTGCCAACAGCTAACCGAGAGTCTGTGGTTTGTCCCAGCAAGTAAGACATTAGGGCCGCAGCCCGCTTGCTATCGAGCTGCTCTCGGCGCTTCCATGAAGCTTATAGATGTTTGTTGAAGTTCCGATGACCGAACGTCATACTGCTAAACGCAATTCGAATATTTATGAAACGCTTGAAACGAGCACGCGTCGTTCGCGCGCTTCGTTGCCGCAGTGCTCTTGTTGCTTGGCATCGGTCAACATTTGTGGCTCTTCTTCCTGCAATCGGAAGATCGGGCGCCATGCCAATCACGACTAAAGCTGAACATGATGAAAATGGACCGTTCAGCTCCTTTCGCAGTCACAAGCCCAGAAGCGTTCTAATCGCAACACTGCTTGTCATGTCGTTTTTGGAATCGTGTGGCGTGTTCCGAACGCTGCTTGTTTGCTTTCTGACATGTGTCCGCGGCCCGTCGTCCTGTTGTTCGACCCTGCGCATGGCATCCTGCTCTCCGTGCGGTGTTTGCTCCAGGTGATCGCACTAGAGAAGGGCAGCGAGATGCAGCGCGATTGCGATGCTCCCCTACCGAATTCGTTATCGTCCGGCAAAGGAATGTGGGGTGCCGTCGTTGCGGGTTTGTAGGATACAATGCCGCAACGAGAGCGAACGCATTGAGGGATCACAAGCGCCGATAGTCGTGCGATGTCTCGCACGCATGTGTTGGGTTGCGCTTCCACGCTATCAGCCCTTGGGGTGGGTGGCAGATCATATAAGACGCGATAGCTATCAGGTGTTTGAGGAACATCAAGCTCTAAAAGCATGATGGCATTAGGTTAGGTTCGATAGCCTGCATTTTTGAGGTAGTTGGCGCATTCCTCGGGAGTGAAGGCATCGAGTGCTTGGCCAATTGCCGCGCAGACCGCGTCGACGGTTCGCGCGGCAGCTCCTGTGACTGCCGAGATTATCCAAGACAACGAAATCGCCCGGTCGAAGGACGGGCAGAAGAACCTTCTCGACGTAGGTGCGAAAGCTCACGCCACCGATCGGCCCTTCGATGAACCATGGCGCGTCGATCCGGTCATGGCGCAGGGCCGCCAAAAGGTCATGGTCTTCCAACGGCCGTGGGGAACCTTGGCGTGAAGTCTGTGCCCGCGCGGCGCCCATCCGCTCAAGGAAGCCATGTCAGTCCTGGTCCAGGTCTCGTCGATGAAGACCAGCCGCTCAGATTCGACGCGACCTTGATATTTTGTCCACTGGGCTCGCCGCCGCGCGACCTCGCGTTCGCCAGCCGCCACGCTTTTTTTGAAGCTGAGCTTCTCGGCATGCACGAAGTCCCACACCGAATGGTAGTCGACCTTCAGGCCGCGTCCGGCAAGCTCGACAACGAGCCCTCGTATGGTGAAATCGCTGTCCTTGATCCGCTGGGACAGCCAAACCGCGTTGGTCTCCCGAAACCGCCTTCGGCTTGTGACCGACCATCTGGCCAGGCTCAACGCTGCCGTTCTCCTCAACACGCTGCATCCAGCCGATGGCCGTGCTGATCGCCAGTCCGAACTGGTCGCCTGCTTTAGCGGCCCCACTTACCTGTTCTGACCACGTTGGGCGGAAGTCGTTACGGTCCCCTACGCCTGGGCAGAAATCAGATGAGAGCTTGACTGAAGAACTCCTAGTGCCAGTGAGGCATGCTCATGCGCGAGCAGCTCGGGCAGGCGGGCATATGTGATGTGCAGGCTTGCCTCGACGGCGGTGCGGTCAAGATCGAGCCGCAGCGGCATGGTGTTGATGAACAGGCCCATCGTGCGGCGGCATCGGCGCCGCCATGCATGGCCGAACAGCACCGTGCCGAACATCACCTGCTCACGGCCGCTGCTGCGCGCCACCACCTTCCCCACACGAGGTGGCAGAGGCTCGCCAGGGTCACACCAAGCCGCCGCGCCTGGCCGCGCACCCGCGCATCCTGCGGCAGCGTCCGCCGTGCCTCCGTGATCCCGCTACCGTCGCCGCGGACCTCGTTTAAGCCGAACAGCCGGCCCGGCTCAACCATATCTGCGAGCCACGTCCGGAAGAACTCTTCATGCGCCTTTGCATCAACGCTCACGCGCGCCTCCGTCACCAGATTGCAAAAAGGATGTGGGACTATCAGGCCATGCTCATGTCCCTCCAGCACGGCCAAATAGCACTAGGCCTACGGAGATGCGGCCAGCCATGTTTTAGGCCGGCCTTCCGCCGAGAGCGGACCGAACTCGACGGCCTGCCGCTCGAACAGACTGCGATAGATGCCGCCGGGTTGCACGATCAGCGCCGGATGCGTACCCTGCTCGACGATCTCGCCGCGGTCGAACACCAGGATGCGGTCGAGGCCGCGCACCGTCGACAGGCGGTGCGCGATTACGATCGAGGTGCGGTCCTTCATCAGCCGTTCCATCGCCTCTTGGATCAGCGCTTCCGATTCCGAATCCAGGCTCGACGTCGCCTCGTCCAGGATCAACACTGGCGCATCGGCAAGGAACGCGCGCGCCAGTGCAACGCGCTGCCGCTCGCCGCCCGACAGATTTACGCCGCGCTCACCCACCAGTGTGCCGTAGCCCTTCGGCGATCGTATGATGAAGTCATGCGCATTGGCGAGCCTCGCCGCCTGCTTGATCGCCGCCATGCTGGCGCCGGGTCGGCCATAGGCGATGTTTTCAGCCAGCGAGCGGTGAAACAGGATCGGCTCCTGCTCCACGATCGCGATCTGGCTGCGCAGCGACTGCTGCGTGGCTTTCGCAACGTCCTGGCCATCGATCAGGATCCGGCCGCCGGAGACGTCGTAGAGCCGCTGAAGCAGCTTGACGAACGTGGTCTTGCCAGAGCCGGAGCGGCCGACCAGACCGATCCGCTCTCCGGCGCGGATGTTGATCGACAATCCGTCGTAGAGCGGCACGCGATCGCTGTCATAGAGGAAGGTGACGTCCTCGAACGTGATCGTCCCACCGTGAATGTCGATCGGTTTGGCGTCGGGGGCATCGACAATGCCGATCGGCTCGCCATAGATGGTAACCAGTTCCTCCATGTCGTTCACCGAGCGCTGCAGATTGTTGATGTGCATCCCGACGTCACGCAAATAGGCGTGGATGATGTAATAGCTTGTCAACACATAGGTGACATCGCCCGGAGAGGTGCGCCCCGCTATCCACAGCAGGATGGCGCCGCCGATCACCGAAGCACGAAAGCACAAGAGCATCACAAGCTGCACCGTGCTCGTGCCGTTGGACCGCAGCCAAGTGCGCTGCACCCGCGCCCGCCAGCGTCTGACGACACGGTCAAGCCGCGCATCCTCACGCGCCTCAGCACCGAAGGATTTCACCACAGTATTGCAAGTGAGCGCGTCCGCTAGCGTGCCGCTGACTTTGCTGTCCCAAGCGTTGGAGACGCGCGCCGCCGGCGCGATGTAGCCGATCGTGAATGCCGTCGTCATGGCGACATAGATCACTGCGCCGAGCCCGAGCACGGCGCCGAGCTCGGGCCAATGCAGGCCGAGCAGGATCGTCGAGCCCACGAGCATCACGAGCGACGGCAACAATGCCATTAGGATCGTATGATTAAGCTGGTCGAGCGCCCACATGCCGCGGGTGATCTTGCGCACGGTCGAGCCGGCGAACGAGTTAGCGTGCCAGTCGGTTGAGAAGCGCTGCACGCGCATGAAGGCCCCACGGGCCACATCTGACATGGTCTTCAGCGTGAACGGCACGATCGCCTGCAAGCCCGTAAACCGCAATATAATCGAGAGCAGACCAAGCGCGAGGGTACCAGCGAACGCACTCAGTGCCGCATGTCGCGCCGCTTGGTCGGAGGGGACCGACGTCAATGCGTCCACCAGACGCCCGGAATACACCGGCATGAACAGGTCGGCGATCGTCGCCCCCAGGAAGCCGACGAGGATAATCGTGGCACGGACTGGCTGCTTCAGCCAGTGCTCCAACGCAAACGGGAGAACCAAGCCGATTGCGGCGGGTCGTTTGTCATCTTGACTTGTCATGGCGCTAGGGGTTTGTGGCGCACGCGGTGTAAAAACCGCTCGATCCAGACCCGATGTGCCCAATGCTTGGCGCGCCGTCCGAGGGATGCGATAAATGCCCGGAGTCTGGGGGCTGCGGCCGAAATCTTCTACCCATTTCACCCACTCTTAGCGTAAGCGCTTAGCCGAAGCGCCTCACGCTTTGCGAGCTCCTCGGGCTGAGAGCATCGATCTGAGACATCGGCCAGCCTTGCGCGATCCGACCTGGTGTGAGCCAGGTAGGCGGGATCGGCGTCACTCATCTTTGCCCGTGTGCAGAAGCGTGGGGATGTCCGCCTAGCTCCGGCATCGGCCATGGCTGTACGCATAATCGCATTTTGATGAAGGAAGTGTTCAGCATATGACCGCCAGAGACTTTGCGTTGCGGGATCGCGGCGCGACTTCATCTGGAAGATCACCTCCGCGTCGATCCGGATGGGGGTCATAGCAATCCGAACCTCCAACGTGCCACAAACGATCCACCGCCGAGCTCGCTGATCGTTAATTGCCGATGGCCCACCGGACAATTTGACGAATTAACCAGTGAGCAGCTCAGATCGTTACCCTCTTTCATTTTCTCTCCTCCGGCGCTTGCGCTTTGGTACTTTGCGAGACTTCGGCTTGCGGAGTCGCACAAAGAGACGCATAGCAAGCCTTCTGACCCTTGTAGTTGGCCAGCGTTTGGACCAATACCGACATAACGTGCTGTTTCAGTTTGTCCGGGATAGGTGCGGGGTCGTCCAGCGACTTCAGCGTCACCTCGATCAACTCGATCGCGCGGTCCTTGTTGCCGCTCTCGTAATAGTACTGAGCGATCGCCGGATAGGACAGGAACTTCGGGGCCTCGTCGCGTTGCGGAGGATTTACTGCTAGAATGTGTTCGGATAACTCCTTGCCCATCGCAAAGCGCTCGGCCTGCGGCAAATGAGAGTTGTCATTCGCCGGATCAAAGAGTTGGCGCATCGCCCCGGCCATCCACGGCGCGGATTTTTTGTTGATCGCGTCACGAACCAATTGGCGCATCACCGGCAGGCCGGCCTGCAAGTCATGCATTTTGTGAAGCAACAGATCCGCATGGAGCACGCGGAAGTACATGTCATCCGGCAAAACAGCGACGGCTTCTTCGACCACCGAAAGCGCCTTCGCCCAATCCTGCGCCTTCACCGCCGGCGTCAGTTTGGCGAAGATCGGCATTGTGCGTTGGCCCTCGGCGATCCGCGCTGCATCGGCGGCTTTCGCTTCATCGCTGATGCGCCAGCTGCCGGTCAGAATCTTCGGCAAAACGTCTTCGAGTTGCGTCGGGGAACCGATAAAGGCGATGTGGCCATCACGGTCGACGACGAACGAGGTGGGAATCCCAACAGAAAAGCTGGAATCCATCCAAAGCTTGTCCATTTCGCGTGTGTGGTCGAACCCGACCCGATAGTTGAGATTCGGCAACTTTTCGGTCAACCATGCGTCCAACTTGCTTCGGGCCTCTTCCGCTGTTTGAGCGCGCTCACGAGCTGCTATTGCGAGGACCTCAACTCCGCTATCTCTGTATTTCTCTTGCAGCTGTACCAGATCGGACAGCGCCGCCACGCACGGTGCGCACCAAGTTGCCCAAAATTCGACGATGTACACTTTCCCGGGCTGAAAGCTCGTGAGGGGCTGACCACGCAGCCAGTTCTCCACCCTGATCGGGGGAGCTGGGGATTCTAAGCCCAGCGCCATGTTACTCTCCAAAGTTATTGTCAGAGGCTGGGCGACGTTTTGTGCTAGCTGATCTCCGATCGCGACCGCGACCGCGAGGGGTGGTGCCTTGGTGTATACGGGCTGCCGAGCGAGATCCGCAGCGAATGTCGGTGTCGCCGCGCCAAGCGCGACGACACACAAAGTCACAAGCAACAAGCTCTTCCTCTCACAAGCGGGCCACATCGGTTCAAGGAAGGAGAGCATCGCTCGTCTCGCGTCTGGGTGCGCTCAGCACGTTCAGTACTGCTGCACCTAGTAGCAACGTCCGTGCCAGCATCGTCTGCGCGCATTAAGCGGCTAATTGCGCATGAATAGCTCAATGGCGGTTCACGGCGACCAGTGTTTTGAACCCGACGGGCTTTGTGCCGCTGTCGGAATTTGAACAAGAATTGCGCACTTCGCGCCGCCAGAAAACTGATTTGATGTTGTGAGCCGCCGAACGGAAACTTGGTAATCCCTGTCCCCTAAATTAGCTGGATCGAATGTAACCGTGTCATCTCCGGCGCGAGCTGGGATAATAGGGCGCGCCTGTTTTCGAATGTGGTGGCGAGCAGTTGCGATATGGAAAATCCAGCGGAAGCGGCGCGCTTAGGGGACGGTGAGCCCATAAATCCCAAGCCTTCGATCCCCGGTGCGTACGGCACGGCTGTCAGCCCAGCGATAAACGTTCAATAAGCGCGCCGTCAAGCGCCAGGAAAAGCCAAACGGAATCTCACTCCGCTGCTGCACGTGCCAGAATTAGCTTGGCGATCTTCATTTGGTTGGCGGGAGTTCGAAGCGCTGCCGGTAATGCCGCCACTGCCTGGTCGAGAAGGCGTCCCAAAACCTGAAGGTCTTCTGGGTGGTAAACGCCACGGTCGCGCGACAATCGCGCCGTTCGCCGGTCGCCGGCACGGCCACCGGTTCTCGTATCGCCGAGCTGGCCGAGCTCCAGTTCTGCCGTAATCATTTGGTTTGTGAGTGCGTTAAGCAGTCGGATCGCTTCGAGCTCGTTGCCTTCTTCGCGTATGAGGGCGGCCACGATGTCAAGTTGCAGGTCGATGCGATCCTCGAGGTCCTGTATGCGTGAATTGGCAGGGTCAAGTTCCACGGTGTTGCTCCAGAGCAGTTAAATGCAAGGCCAGGCTGAGTAGGTTGTGTCGTGCTTCCCCGTTCGCAAGACGGCAGACGCGGCGCTAGAACCAATGGCTGCTGCTTCAGGCAAGGTGCCCACGAACGGTCGCCGAAGAGAGAGGGGGGCAGGGTGCCGCGTAAGGACTGCTGCAAAGACGGAATCGATGGTATAGTTCGCTGCGAACAGCGTTGTAGATGGCCCGTCATTTGATTGGACCGTCGAGACGGTCCAGCGCATGGGGCAAGCGGGGACCCCGCTGATGACCGCAAGTCGAGAAGCGGCCGCCCGAACTGCTGCTGGATTCCTCGCCGCGTGGCACAGTGATCCGGACGTAACCAAAGGGCTCGCCAGGCAGAGTGCCATACAGAGCGCTTGGCGCTGGATGAAGCTGTTGCTGAAGATGCGCCGTTAGCTGGTCCAGAACCGGACTCCTCATCACGCCAGACAATGATGTCCCAGCCCATGCCAAGCAACTCAGAACCAACATCCGCTACATACGTCTGTGGCTTCTCTTTGCGGTCGTTGACTGGAGATGCCTGGCACGCTGAACGTGCGGATGGGCTCCTGGGAGCTGCGCGTGCTGAGATCCAAGATCGGCAGATCGCGCACGGCCACCATTGGTCCTGATGGTGATGTAAGGACTGCTGACGAGGCATAACCGCGTCTGGATATGGTCGAAGGTCGGCGGCGCATAGAATGACATGGGGCGGCGTCAGTCTGTAGGACGCGCTGTGGGCGCCGCCCGCCGACGAAGGCTGAGCACGCGAGCAGAGTGAGAATCCACGATCACACGGCTTAGCGGGGGTGGGTAAGATCGCGAGGCCGGTCTTATCACACGGATCGACATCGGGGCCTCGTCCCGGCTGGAGGATATGTGTCTTGTACTTAGGGTAGTCAGATAGCTGACTGCACTGCTTTGTTTGCAGGCCGCCGCGGCGGCGGATTGTCGACGCTGCCCGCAGGGCAACAAGTCCAGCCCGCACCGCTGCAGAGGGCAGTTCGCCGGACCGAATTCTATGCAGCGCTCGCATTTGCCCTGGCCAAGCATTGTGCGTGACAGCCGATCTTCTTGGACGCCTTTAGCATGATGGGAAAGGGGGAGGCGACAGCGCGATAGATTGCGCGCAAGATGTTGCGATTGGCCATCCGATCGCATTTGCGCCGCACGTGCGTCGATTTCAAAGATTGAGGGCGGGCGTTGGGGATGCAGCCACGAGAAGCTTGACCATGCTGAAAGCAAAAAAGATCCATTGTCACACGACATTCGTGAAATGTGCTTTGCGGAAACCGGCGATCGACTTATGGGGTATTTGGCTGAAGTTGGTAAAATCGAAAGTGTTGATGGCCTGCATCCAGTTTGTGGATAGCGCAACGCGAGTAATCTCATCGCCTACATCGAAAAGCGGCTTAGTTTGTTTTTCCCGCCGACTTGGTTCAGTGAGCTTAAGGCTTTCAGGCGAGCCTGCTGATTCGTTGATGACCGCCCCGGGTTGAGAAGACAAAAAGGTCGCAGCGGTGACCGTTTGGCGAATACCTTTAAATTGGACTTCAGATGTCGCGAAGCTCCAAAAACTCCTCGATCCCCGCAAGCCGAAGAAAAGGCCATGGAACCTCGACGGCGACTATCCACCAGCTCCGGCCCGCCGCAGATGCAGGATGACCCTGAGCAATCGCGGACCTTCATTGAAAGGCCCGCGAGATCTAAGCGGACGAAGAGCGTTCGGCTGGGGATGAGTTGATGAAACGGATGGCACAGGCTCCGAAGCAAAAGCTCGCTCCCAAATAGGACCGCCAGGCGGTCAGAGATCGGCGATTTTCTTCAGTATAACGTGTGCCGGACGATCCTCAGCCATGAGCGCCTGTGGCTTCCGATCTGGGAAGTTGGCAGGCCAATCGAGCGTCAGGCTCCATCTGCTGTCTGCCGGTACTTGAGCGCCGGTTATAAGCGTACCGGCGGTTGGCGCATATAGGTTGACAGTCCCCTTTATGCGACCGCTTGCTCGATGTAGGTGCCACTATAGCGAAAGTTTCCAACGCCCATCCCGACAATCTTGCCGTTGCCGACGTAGACGGCACCGCCCGTTCCGCCCATGCCGACAAAGTTCATTGCGTAAAGCGCGCTCGCAACGAAGAATTCCCTTCGAAGCAGAGTTTCATGTGCCGAAGTAAGAAGACGCGCGGTCAGAAAAATTGATTGATCGCTGCCATTGAGGCTGACGATCGCCTTCGCGCCCAGGGCAAACGACAACCAAAATCGCAACCAGCTTCGGACAACCTCAGGGCGCACGCCTCAATGCCAAGCATATGATGACATTAGCCTCCAAAGCTATCGAGAATTTCAGCTTTGATGGCGGTTGCCGTGTACAGGGAAATCTCCAGCGGAAGGTTTCCAAATGCAAGCTGGCAAAGCAAGTAGTTGGCACCTGCCTCTTCCATCTGGTGAAGAAGGAGCTGTCGGACGAAAGCTGGCGTTCCAACGACGCACAATTCGCTCTCAAGTGCTGCATCGAAGGTCAGCGGTAGGGCGGGCGGCGTCGGAATGGCATTCAGGTCGTAAAGAAACTTGAAGCTCTCCAGCCATCGTCCATACGCAGTTTTGGCGGCCGCATGTGCGTCCTGGTCAGACTTCGCAATCACGACCATGCGGGCCAGCCCGAGAAATGGCTCGCGGCCGTGTGCAGTTGTATTGTGGGCTCGATGGGAGCGGTAGGCATCCGTAACTTTCCGGACAACAGAGGCGGGGCCTATGCACGCCAGATTGGCGCCATTTGCAGCGGCCCACTGCGCCGACTCGGCCCGATTGCTTGCGATCCAGGTCGGCGGATATGGACGTTGATGAGGCCTCAAGGTTAAGGGTACTTCGCTCAGCTCAAAGTGGTGTCCCTGATAGGATAGCGTATGTCCCTTCAGTGCAATATTCAGGATTTCGGTGGCTTCAGTATAACGGCCTGGTGCGGTTTCTGCACTGATGCCGAAATAGCCCCATTCAATCGGCTGGGAGCCGCGGCCGATCCCGAGCTCGAGCCTGCCGCCGCTCAACTGGTCAAGCATGCAGATCTCTTCAAATGCGCGCAATGGGTGATAAAGGTTGAGCAACAGGACGAGCGGACCAAAGCGCAATTGCCGGGTGCGCTGCGCGACGCTTGATAGGAACAGGTTCGGCGAGGGCCCTCTGCCATGAGGTGTGCAGTGGTGTTCGGCCAGGTGATAAGCGTAGAAGCCGAGAGAATCGCAGACCTCCGCCAGCTTGAGACGATCTTCATATTGTCGTGCGGCATCTCGGCCGTCGTCATCCAAATGGTCGAAAATGCCGCACGTTAGTCTTGAAGGAAGGCCACTCTTCACTCGATCAATCTCCGATTATGGGCCAGGTAGCGGGTCCTGGTTACTTCATGCCGTCGCGCTCAAAGAGGTGTCATTCCTCATTTGACGGCTTCGGGCGTTTCTCTTTGGGTGCGTGGATCTGAGCTTGCACGATGTGATTGGGTCATGAGAATGCGCAGATGGCGGTCCGGCCGTTACTTTGATAGAAGGCGCCTCCACACCGAGCATGTGCTCGACCAGGAGCATCGTTAGCTTCCCGTTCTCCTCTTCCTGGGCCTGTCAACCGCTTGGCCGCAGAAACGTCCATGCCGCCGAACCTGGCACAATTGTAGATGGCCGCTTCAGAGGTCCTTGCCTGCGAGCAGGATCAGCTCGGCACGGCTACTATTTGTCTATGATCGGACGCAGCGTCTCCTTCAGGTCGACATCGGGTAGCTCTGCGAGGGCTGCAGCGAACGCGACGAACGCTACGAAAGCTGCAAGGATAAGAGAGCTTGCGAGTATCGCTGCTCCAACGTCTTGAGGGCGTCTCATCATCGTGTCACTTTGGGTTTGGGCAGGCGGCGTTGACGCCAATCAGTTCTGCTCGACAGTTTCAACACGGCCGTCGCGCCAGCGGTAAACCAGAAAACCAGGAGCCGCATTGTCTCCCTTTGTATCGAACCGGACTGGCCCAATCACGGTATCGATCGCCCGTGAACGAAGTGCGCTAGCGACGCGCGCAGCATTGAGGGAGCCGCTCCGGTTCACCGCCTCTGCCCATGCTTGCACGGCGGCATAGGCGTAAAGCGTGTAGCCTTCAGCGGACAGGTTGGAAGCTTTGAGTCCGGCTACCACGCCGGCCGCATTGGCATTCCTGGCGGGGTCCGGCATGAAGGTAAACAACGTGCCATTTCCAGCGCTGCTGGTAATGGCCCAGAATTCAGAGGTCATCAACGGATCGTTCGCCATGACGATGAGGCCAGCTCCTGCTTCTGATGCCTGGCGTACAAACAAGCCGATTTCGGTATGATAGCCGCCGATATAGACGACGCGCACCCCATCCTTCTTCATTTTTGAGACCAGCGCTCTGAAATCCTTTTCGCCGGCTACGTAGCTTTGCCGAATGACTCGTTCACCGAACCTCTGAAGCTGTGCCTCAACCACGTCGGCGATACCCTTGCCTGCGGTGCTCTTGTCGTCGAACACTGCGATCTTGTCGTTAGGGTAGTTCCTGTGAATGTACTCAGCGGCAGCGGTGCCCTGTTGGTCGTCGCGGCCGCAGATCCGAAAGACGGTCTGAAGGCCTCGTTCTGTTAGCTGAGGATTTGTCGAGCCAGGGGAGACCTGAACGATGCCTGCTTCGGCATAGATGTCGGAGGCCGGGATCGACGAAGAGGAACAAAAATGGCCAATGACCAACCGGACCCGCTCTGTTGTGAGCTTGTTCGCGACTGCGACAGCTTGCTTCGGGTCGCAGGCGTCGTCGGCGACACTCAAACTCACCCTGGTGTCGGGAAGTAGTCCCGAAGCGTTCAACGCCTCGACCGCCGCAGCCGCACCATCGCGCATTTGCAAGCCGAACGCCGCGCTGCTTCCGCTCATTGGACCAGCCACGGCAATATTGACCTCGGAGCCGCGCGCAGCCGAGGCGAGGGCGCAGAAGAGAAGCGCTGCACTGGCAGCAGAAGCGTAACGCCCATTTAACATTATAGAGCTCCCAATGCTCACCTGAAGTGAAACGCCAGCAGCTGTGATCCGGCGTGCCTGCAGGTCGAGGCCGCCTGTCAAGCGAAGCGTGCGTTAGGTCGGCCAGATTGCGGCTACGGTAGAACCTACAATTTGACGTTACGTGCGGTTCAAGCCCCGTTTGAAGAGAGTCTCGATCAAGGCGTCAGGGAGCGCGGATCGGAAAGGCCATGACGATCTGTCCGGTCGAATCCGTAAAACTGTCGGCCCGCATCAGAGCCGCCGATCAGCCAAGCGCCATCGCGTTTTCAGCTTGCCAAGGCCGATTGGCAATCGTGCGCGGAGCCGGCCATGAGGACGTCAGTACGGCTGATCCTCCAACCCGCCAAGGGCGAGATCGAGATATTGCATGAGGCAGGGATCCCAACCAGCCAGACTACGGGGGGCGCTTAATCGTGCAAGTACCTTCAGGATCATCGAAACGCGTGAATCGGCCCCGGCGATTTCGCTGATCAGCAGGCGTGCGGCAACTGCGACAGCCTTTGCCCGCTCGCCGCAAGGATGCTCGCCGCGATCCATACAATCACGCAGCTCGTCGCGGATCCGCCGCCACCGCTCCTCGCGATCTGCAGCTAGCTTGCAGGTGCATCGGGATGTCTGACTACGCGTCTCGACCCGCGACATGGCATTCAGGGTCGCAGGCAGCTCATCCACACTTACCTGGATCGCACTGTCGATGGTCATGTTGCGCAAACGATCTCGCAACAGAGTTGCTCGAGCGACTTGAAGTTCTATCCGCTCTAGATGTTTGCGCAGCAGGTCGGTGAGTGAGGTCGTGCCCTCCATAGCTTTACGGATCTCGACAAGGGAGAAGCCAAGCTCACGTAGCGCCCGAATCTGGTGAACCCGTTGAACGCTTTCGCGGTCGTACATCCGGTGGCCGCCATCAGTACGCTCTGAGGCTGCTAGGAGTCCCGTGTGTTCATAATGATGCAGCGTGCGTACCGTTACTCCGGTCGCCTCTGCAAGTTCGCCAATGCGCCATCGACGCCTTCGTGGTGTAGCTTTGCTCATGTTGCTCAATTTCAAAGCCTACAACCTGACGTCACGTATGATTCAAGCTATTTCAAAGCTCTAGCTGGATCGTCTTCCATTCCAGCGCGAGAGTGGTGACTATCCTCAGAATGGCGGGGGATCAACCCTGAGGGGAAATGGTGATCAACAAGTTCGTCAGGCATGCCAGTTGAGCCTCGCCAGCCGCTGTACGCTCCAGGATGAGTTTGGCGATTGCTGTGCGATTTTCCGGATTTCGCATCGATGCGGGTAGCGCGGTGACCGCGCCATCATAAAGGCTTCCCAGGACGGAAAGCTCTTCTGGATAGAACACCCCGCTGCATTGCTCCAACGTTCAGCTCCTTGTTTGTCATTGCGTCAGGGCAGCGCACGTCGTCAAGACGTTTGGCTGCGGTAGGGCCAAAAGAAGTCAGACCCGCGGCGCAGAGCGACGAAGATGCGATGTACTCCATGGCGATGCGGCAGGGCAACACGCGTGCACAATGCTTGCTTCGACAGCGCAAGAGATTCGTGGTCCATATGCATGATCGATGACCACCACGCTCACTGTGCGTGGTGGTACGACTCCGAGGAAGTCGAACCGTCTCCGCTCATCGGGAGCCACTACTGATTCGGAGAGGTGACGACGACACAGCCCCGTGTCGATCCTGCTGTATCGAGGCAGGTGCGCCCGGCGGCCGGGTTGGGACGTACGTCCCTGTCTCTAAAACCAGGCCAACAGCCCAGCCGTCGCTCGCACGTCGAGCCTAGTGCCAACGTGCGAAAGAGCTACACATAGCCGTCCGCTGCGGCGATCTTTATCCAGCGACAATGAGTTCAAGCGAGGCGAGCCTAAATTGTGTGCATTGAGACATTCGTTGGGATATGAGGTTCGCAGACTCTGCGAACGTCCTTACGGCAACGGCGAGATAGATCGTGAGAAATCCTCGGCAGTATCCGCTCGTTCCGAAGTGCAGATGATCGAGAACTCTTGTGCAGTTGCCATGCGGGTAGCCTCCTGCAACAATATCTCTCGCATCCAGAGGCTTTCTGGGTCGCTGTTGTGAAGCACAGGCCATTGGACCGCCTCGGTGAAGGCGGGGAATGGCTGCGGAAGCTCGGCAATCCGAAGGGGCATCGTTCTTTGGAAATGCTTTACGAGCCTTAATGGCATCGTTCCTATGCGGTTCGTGCCTGCCAGCAGCGGCGGGATCATGCTGAAGCTCTGCACGAGAATGTCGATGCGCCGATTGAGGCCGAAATCGAGTAAAAAGGATTCCTCGACCGGGATCTTGCGCGCACCTGTGAGCTTAACCGCAACGTGGCCCATCGACATATACCGATCCAGTGTAAGCCGCCGTAGTAGTTGGCTATTGGTGCAGCAGCCTACGCAGACGAGTCTCTCCTCGAACAGGGCCGCCCTGGGGTGCGCGTTGGACATGAATAATTCCGGCAGGATAACAAAATCGACTTCGCCGCGGCGGAGAAGCTCATCTTGCTGATCTGTGAGCGGCACCAGTTCGAAGCTGACGGCGGGTGCTTCTCGCGCGGCGCGCTCCACGACATTTCGGAAGAATACGACTGTTATAAAATCAGAAAGGCCGATCCTGAATCGCCGATTCGATTGAGCCGGGTCGAACACGTCCCGCGCGATAATGGAGAGCTCAATGTGCGTTATAGCCTCGCGAACAGGAGCCGCGAGTCCTTCGGCGCGTGACGTCGGGACAAGTTCCCGCCCCCTCATCGCAAACAGCTCATCACGGAAATAGGTGCGCAGCCGGGCAACGGCTGCGCTCATGGCCGGCTGACTAAGGTTAATCTTGCGTGCCGCCGCGGTGAGGTTGCGCTCAGTCATTAGAGCATCCAGCGCGACGAGAAGATTTAGATCCAAACCTTTGAAACGCATGTCTTCTTATCCAGCACAAACCATCCTTGCGGTGCATACAACGAGCGGCGACGGCTGCGTCTGAAGCGGCCTTATTGCGTCGCCCGAATGGACATCGGTTCCATTGTGCGATCGCGAGAAGACGCTCGCGAAAGGATCGCAAGAATGGCGAGCAAGGCCCTAGGCGGACCACCAGCGGCCCGAAACCACCAGGATTCCCGAAGCGGATCGGTTCTCGCCACTTCCGGCGAGCCACGCAACAGGACCTGATCAGTTCGTTAATGGCAGATCAAACCACAGTGTCCGGCCAGCGCCGTGAGTTCGCCAAAGCGCCCGTCGACGGGATGCGTAGCGCAACGTTAGTCACGGCGGCCAGCCTACAACCTGACGCAGTGTGGGGTTCAAGCGATTTTATTGCGCAAGCCAAACATTATTGTACTGGAAGAAGTGTGCGCGATATTGCCGGGCGTCACCTGTTTGCAGTGCAAGCGCATCAAACCGCACCAGCGAGATCACCACACTCACTACCCGGCAAGTCGTCGCAACCGATCGCCGCCTCCCTGCGGCCTCTAGCAGCTTCGCCCCCGAGACGTTGAAATGATAAAGCCGCCGAGCACATTGAAGGGCTTAATAGCGTTTCTGGAACGGGCCGAGAGGGCTTGTGGTGAGCCTAGCAGCGCCTGCGAGTTGGAGGCTCCTGACGCCCAGATACCATGTTGGATGCCTCCTCCAGCAATATCCGCCTCATCCAAATGCTCGCTGGGTCGGTATTGTGGAACGCAGGCCACTGCACAGCCTCGGTGAATGTTGGTAGGGGGAGCGGTGGTTCGACGATCCGCAATGGCATTTGCTTTTCAAAGTGCCTGGCGAGCCGTAATGGCATCGTGCCGATACGGCCCGTGTCCAACAATATAGGCGGAATCAGGCTAAAGCCCTGCACAACGACCTCAATGCGTCTCTTGAGGCCGTGCTCAAGCAAAAACCATTCTTCTAGGTTTGGTCTCAGCGCCCGTCCGAACTTAGCCGTAACGTGCCCCATCGAAATGTATTTCTCGAACGTAAGCTGCCGCGATAGCTGCTTGTTCGCGCGGCATCCCACGCACACCAGGGTCTCGTCAAACAGCGTCGCCTTGGGGTGCGCGCTCGACATGAACAATTCCGGCAGAATGAGAAAGTCAACCTCGCCCCGGCGGAGCAGCTCATCGGGTTCATCGGAAAATGGCAGCAATTCGAAGCGTACCGCGGGGGCTTCGTGTGCAATACGGTCCACGATTCTCCGAAAGAAGACGATGGTCATGAAATCGGAGAGAATGACCCTGAAGCGTCGGCTCGACTGAGTCGGGTCGAACGCGTCCCGTGATATGATCGAGAGTTGGATGTGCAGCAGGGCCTCGCGAGTCGGACCTGCAAGCGCCTCCGCGCCAGGTGTCGGGACGAGCTCGCGACCTCTCATGGTAAATAGTTCATCGCGGAAATAGGTGCGCAGCCGCGCGATCGCCGCGCTCATAGCTGGCTGGCTCAGATTGATCTTGCGCGCCGCCGCCGTGAGGTTGCGCTCCGTCATCAGAGCATCGAGCGCAACGAGAAGATTTAGATCAAGTCCCTTGAACCGCATGTTGTGAGTCTATCCATCGTGTGGATGTGTTCTATCGAAACAATCGATTTTACCAAATTGCGGGATGTTGGATAGCAAACATCAGTTTGGAAAAGTAATCAGGCATATCACGATGGCTGCTGGTCGTTCGCGGGCTCAGAGAAAAACTCCTGGACGTGCGAGCACCCGCCGCATCCGTTGCGAGGGCGGTTTTGGGCGTGCGGTGCGAGCCGCCCCTCTTCGTCTCGGTGCGAAGCGCGCTCGATCGGGCGCTAAGCGGATCCCGATAAACGTTCGTATGCGTATTCCATCCGTTTCCATATCGGAGGTTTACCCGCGTACACTTGAGAGCGCGTTCAACCTCATTCTAGGGTCGCGACATAGCGGCAGCCGCAGATTGCGGATGCCAAGTAGTTCCGGCGACCCTCCAAATGGCTCGCACTGTCCACCGCATTCAGGGCGTGTCGAAGATGCATAAGAACCAGTTTGATCTGATGCCACTCCGATACGCCATCGATGAGGCTCCTCGCATCGATAGCCTGCGCTCAGACGTCAAAACGTCGACAGCGATGCTGGACGAGACGGAAAAGCTCCATGGTGCAGACAGGTTCTCGGTAGTCCAATCGCCTCGTCGGCATCTTCCGGCATATCTCGCGCGGGGCATTGGTCTGATGACGAGCGCGAACTGTGCGATCGCTTCGTCGCGCGCGAAGGCGCACGGCGCGATGCAAGCGAGGGGTGCCGAGCTCCGACGGGGCATGGCAGCGCAGTTCAGTATTGATCAGCGGTTCGCCGAGTAGCGAGTTCACGTGACCATCTCCGCTTTTAATTCCACTGGCGCGAGGAAGCCCGCCATGAACATTGCCGTATCCCCGACTGCGGAAGCTCCTTCTGCGCGCGCTCGAGTGCAGTGGACCCGTCGCTGGGAAAACGAACTGCAGCTCGCCGATCATGCCGAGCTCGCCGAGTTCTTCCGCAAGAGTTACGGGCCGACCGGTGCGTTCAATGCGCAGCCATTTGAGGGCAACCGAAGTTGGGCCGGTGCAAGACCTGAGCTCCGCGTGATTGGTTACGACGCGCGCGGGGTAGCTGCTCACCTCGGGCTACTACGCCGCTTCATCAAGATTGGTGGGGTCGATCTCCTCGTGGCCGAACTGGGGTTATATGCGGTGCGTCCGGATCTTGAAGGGCTGGGAATCAGCCACGCAATGCGCGTGACGTATCCGATACTGCATGAGCTCGGCGTTCCATTCGGCTTTGGTACGGTTCGGCCTGCGCTTCAGAAACATATGACTCGACTGGTCGAAAGGCAGGGGCTCGCCACCCTCATGTCTGGCATTCGCGTCCGCTCCACGCATCCGGATGTCTATCCCAATTTGTCGCCGACCCGTATCGAAGACGTGATCGTGGTGGGTTTCCCGGTTGGACGCTCGATGAGCGAGTGGCCGGCCGGGACGATCATCGATCGGAACGGGCCTGAGCTGTGAACGAGCTTATCCCTCGATCTGCTGTGCGTTGCGACTACGCTGACGTGAGCGGAAGTCGGCCTGTCTATTTGACCTTTGACGATGGGCCAAATCCATTTTGTACGCCAGAGGTGCTCGATGTGCTCGTGCAACATGGGACTCCGGCAACGTTCTTCGTGATCGGCACGTACGCGGCCGAACAACCTGAACTTATTCGACGAATGATCGCGGAAGGGCACGAGGTTGCGAACCACACGATGACGCATCCGGATCTATCCAGATGCGCACCTGCGGAGGTACACGATGAAGTGCTGACGGCGAGCGAGGCGATCCGTTCGGCGTGCCCGCAGGCTTCGCCCAGGCACATGCGAGCACCTTACGGCATATGGACAGAAGAGGTGCTCGCTATATCAGCGAGCGCTGGTCTCACCGCTGTGCACTGGTCGGTCGATCCGAGAGATTGGTCCCGCCCCGGGGTCGATAGAATTGTGAATTCAGTGCTGGCGAGCGTTCGACCGGGTGCAATTGTGCTGCTGCACGACGGATATCCTCCCGATGAAGAGAGACTGTGCACTGACGCCACACTGCGTGATCAGACCGTGATGGCGCTGTCATATCTGATTCCGGCATTACAACAGCGCGGGTTTGTAATCCGTGCGCTCCCTCAACTTCACTGAACAAGAACTGACACCTTATGGACCTGCTCGCTACAACCAGTGCTGTCGCCGTTTCGTCTTATGCGCTGCTCTCGACTATCTACAAGAGCGCGCAAGCGCTTTATGCCCAGCCGGCGAATAGCTCATCGCTGCAGGACAGCCCGGGACAATCGGAGGTCGTCCTTCCGAGTGTAGACGTCATCGTGCCGTGCTTTAACGAGGATCCAAACACGCTCGCCGAATGTCTGGAGTCGCTTGCGAGCCAAGACTACGCCGGAAAGCTACAGGTCTATGTGGTCGACGACGGATCTGCAAATCGCGACGTTGTCGCCCCTGTACACAAAATCTATGCGAATGATCCGAGATTCAGCATCATCTTGCTGGCAAACAACGTTGGAAAGCGCAAGGCGCAGATCGCTGCAATACGCGGCTCATCCGGGGACCTGGTGCTCAACGTCGACTCGGATACGATACTTGCTGCTGACGTCGTCACGAAGCTTGTATTGAAGATGCATGACCCGGAAATCGGTGCGGCCATGGGGCAGCTGATAGCGAGCAATCGCAGCGAAACGTGGCTGACCAGGCTGATCGATATGGAATACTGGTTGGCGTGCAACGAAGAGCGCGCGGCTCAGGCTCGTTTCGGTGCGGTCATGTGCTGCTGCGGCCCATGTGCTATGTATCGTCGCTCAGCGCTCGCTTTGCTGCTTGATCAATATGAAACGCAATTCTTTCGCGGGAAGCCAAGCGATTTCGGCGAGGATCGCCATCTAACGATCCTCATGCTCAAGGCGGGGTTTCGAACCGAATATGTCCCGGATGCGATCGCAGCAACAGTCGTCCCGGACAGCCTTGGGCCATATCTGCGTCAGCAACTCCGCTGGGCGCGCAGTACCTTTCGGGACACGTTTCTTGCATTACGTCTGCTGCCAGGGCTCGATGGCTATCTGACGCTAGACGTTATCGGGCAAAATCTCGGCCCGTTGCTTCTCGCCCTTTCATCACTGGCTGCGCTCGCGCAGCTCGTAATAGGCGGCTCCGTACCCTGGTGGACGGGATTGACGATTGCAGCGATGACGATGGTGCGGTGTAGTGTGGCAGCCGTTCGTGCTCGCGAAGTGCGGTTTCTCGGCTTCTCGCTCCATACACCGATCAATATCTTTCTCTTACTGCCTTTGAAGGCCTATGCGCTTTGCACATTGGGCAACAGCGATTGGCTATCGCGCAAGGTCGCCAATGTGCCGACCGTAGGGGAAAAGCAGCCTGTCATCCTGCACCCGAGCGCTGGACGAGGTCCTGCAAGTATAGGGGGAATATCTGGCACAATTTGTAAGGCGGAGTTTTCACACCGTCCATCAAGCCTTGCGGCGACTGAGAGTGTTTGCGCTCGCGATCGTTCGACTGCCTACAAATAGGTGGTTGGCTCATGACCCTGGACAAAAACCGTCAGCTATTAGAGCGAGAGTTGGCTGTCGACGATCCATGGCGCCTCTACAGTAGTGCGTTCGAGCGGGAGCGGTACGCGCAGATGCTCCGGATGTCGCGTTGCAACGGAGATGTTGCGCATGCCCTCGAAGTAGGATGTGCAGCCGGTGCATTCACGGACATGCTGGCTCCGCTATGCGAACGGCTCACCGTTGTCGATGTCATGCCGCAGGCGATCGAGCGAGCGCGACTACGGACCAGGAAGTGGTCACATATCACGTGGGTGACCTGCGACATTCAGCGGTTCTCGACCACTGAACAGTTCGATTTGATCGTCGTGGCTGAGGTTCTTTACTACCTCAAGGACATTGTCGAGATGCATGCGGCTATCCGCAACCTGGTGAGTATGCTTGCGCCAAATGGGGCTCTGATTTTCGGGTCGGCACGTGATGCTACGTGTCAACGCTGGGGTCATGCTGCTGGTGCCGAGACGGTGATCGCTCTCTTCGACGAGAGTCTATCGGAGGTCGAGCGTCTGCACTGCCATACCGGGTCGCTCAACGAAGACTGCTTGATCGTCCGGTTCCGGAAGCAGAGTCACTCGTCAGAACAATCAAACGTCGGTCACTAGGATAGGGGATCATATGCGCATCTGCGGCATCAAGTTAACACATGACGGCGCAATTGCTGTCGTCGAGGACGGGCGGCTTCTCTTTTGCACCGAGCAAGAGAAGCGCGACAACAGTCCACGCTATCAATCCGTCGAGAATCTCGAGGCAGTCGTGCTCGCCTTGGCGGAGCATGGCCTGGATCCGCGAGATATCGATCAGTTCGTCATCGACGGCTGGGATGGGGAGATCGAGTCGCAGTTCCAGGTCCTCAGTGGAGCTGTGCCGATCGCGCTGAAAGGGGCGCCATATGTCGAGCGCCATGCTGAGGGCCTTCTTGATTCCGTCGACGGCTTTGGCCTGATCCTCGGCGGCAAGGTGTTTCCATATAAGAGCTACCCGCACGTCACGGGCCACGTCGCTTCAGCATATTGCACGAGTCCCTTTGCCAGCGCGGGAAAACCCGCGTTCTGTCTGGTATGGGACGGCTGCATCTTTCCACGTCTTTACTATGTCGAACCTGGTGGGGCACGGCTCATTGGATCCCTGTTTCCGATGATCGGCCATGCCTATGCTGCCGCGGGCCTTCACTTCGGGCCTTACCGGCAGCCGAACCGCTCCAGTTGGGATTTGGGCATCGCCGGCAAGCTGATGGCTTACATCGCGCTTGGCGCTGTCGACGAAAGCATCGTGACAGTGTTTCAGGAGCTCTACGAAAAGCGCTTCGCAGCCGACACGGAGCAGGCTCGTCGCTACCGCGCGGACATAAACAATGCGGAATCCTCTCTTGCAGCTATGCACGATTTCTTCGAGGCAAGCGCAGTGCGCCTGACGGCCAAGCGAGCGGAGGACGTCCTTGCGTCGTTTCATGTGTTCCTGGAACGTCTCCTTGTCAAGGAAATCGCGATGATTCTGCTGCGGCACTCGTCGCTTCCGGGAGCGCGAAATCTATGTGTCGCCGGAGGTTGCGGTCTCAATATCAAGTGGAACAGCGCGCTTCGTGCGACGGGATTGTTCGATGATGTCTGGGTGCCGCCATTTCCAAATGACAGCGGCTCGGCAATCGGCGCTGCTTGCGGCGCGATGGCGGCGCAAAATGGCTTCGGGCCGTTGGAATGGTCAGTCTACAGTGGTCCGTCCCTGCGGGACAGCGAACTTCCGTCGGACTGGGAAGCCGCGCCGTGCAGTCTGCGTGAACTTGCGGCGATTCTAGCCGACAACAAGCCGATCATCTTCCTTTCCGGGCGCGCCGAGCTTGGGCCGCGGGCGTTGGGCGGCAGAAGCATTCTTGCGAGCCCGACCTCCCCGGCAATGAAGGATCATCTCAACGACATCAAGCGTCGCGAGCACTTCCGACCGGTGGCGCCGATCTGTCTGGAGGATCGGGCGCCGGAGATCTTCAGCCCAGGTACGCCAGATCCCTACATGCTGTTCGATCACCAGACCCGGGCGAATTGGCGCGACAAGGTCCCCGCTGTGGTCCATCTTGACGGCTCGGCGCGGCTGCAGACAATCTCCCGCAACTCTCCGCACAAAATCGCCGCGCTTCTCGTGGAATTTGAGCAACTCACGGGCATTCCACTGCTCTGCAACACGAGCGCCAACCTCCACGGACGGGGATTCTTCCCGGATGCTGCGGCGGCCTGCCAATGGGGGCGTGTCGAGCATGTATGGTGCGACGGCCTGCTCTGGACCAAAACGGTCGTTAAGAAGCCATCGTCTGCGGAACGACTTCTGTCAGCCTAGGATGAACATGTCCACGGTAGCGATCGACCTTGCCGGCGTGAAAAAGTCATTTGGCGACAAGATCATCGTCAATGAACTGTCGTTCTCGGTTGCGCACGGAGAATGCTTCGGCCTGCTTGGGCCAAATGGAGCTGGCAAGAGTACGATTGCGCGTATGCTTCTCGGCATGATTTCGCCGGACGGAGGAAAGATTACGGTCCTCAATGAGCCTGTGCCTGCACGCGCTCGTGTCGCACGTGTGCGTATCGGCGTGGTGCCGCAGTTCGATAATCTTGAACTCGAGTTCACCGTACGAGAGAATCTGCTGGTGTTTGGCCGCTATTTCGGCATGAGCGCTCGCAAGATCGAGGCGGTCGCCCCCTCGCTGCTCGAGTTTGCACGCCTCGAAAGCAAGGCGGACACGCGCGTTGCCGAGCTGTCCGGTGGCATGAAACGGCGGCTGACGCTGGCGCGGGCGCTAATCAATGACCCGCATCTGCTCGTCATGGACGAGCCGACGACTGGTTTGGATCCGCACGCCCGTCATCTGATTTGGGAACGTCTGCGAGTTCTGCTTGGGCGGGGCAAGACGATTCTCTTGACCACTCACTTCATGGAAGAGGCCGAACGCCTGTGCGATCGGCTGTGTGTCCTCGAGCATGGACGCAAGATCGCCGAAGGCAAGCCAGACGCTCTGATCGATGAGTATATTGGCTGCAACGTCATTGAAATCTATGGGGGGGATCCACATCAGCTCTGCGAGCTGGTCAGGCCGTATGCGCGGCACATCGAAGTGAGTGGAGAGACTCTCTTTTGTTATGCGCCATATCCGGAGCAGGTACGCGTGAAACTGCTAGGGCGAGCGGGCCTTCGTATTCTGCAGCGCCCGCCGAATCTCGAAGACGTGTTTTTGCGGCTCACCGGGCGCGAGATGGAGAAGTGAGCGATGGGTGAAAGCTATGCGGCGGTAATGCCCGCTAACGCGTACAACTGGATCGCGGTATGGCGTCGGAACTTTCTAGCATGGAAGAAAGCCGCACTTGCATCGATTCTCGGCAACCTCGCAGATCCTATAACCAATCTGCTTGGCCTCGGCTTTGGCCTTGGGCTGATCGTGGGGCGCGTTGAGGGGACGTCGTACATCGCGTTTCTGGCGGCGGGCATGGTCGCGACCAGCGCCATGACGTCTGCGACCTTTGAAACCATGTATGCAGCCTTTGCGCGCATGGATGCCAAGCGCACCTGGGAAGCGATCCTCTCTACTCAGCTCACGCTCGGCGATATCGTTCTGGGCGAACTGGTGTGGGCGGCCAGTAAGTCCGTTCTGGCGGGAACAACGATCGGGATCGTCGCTGCCACGCTGGGTTATGCATCCTGGCCATCCATTCTGTATGCGATGCCAACAATCGCCCTTACTGGCCTTGTCTTCGCCAGCCTGGCGATGGTCGTCATATCTCTTGCCCCAAGTTACGATTACTTCGTATTTTACCAGACACTTATCCTCACTCCTATGGTGTTTCTGTGTGGTGCGGTCTTTCCGATGAGCCAACTGCCCGGCTCATTTCAGCACTTCGCCGGCTTGTTGCCGCTCGCACATTCGGTCGACCTTATTCGCCCGGCGATGCTTGAGCGCGGCGCCGACAGTGTTGCCCTCCACGTCGGTGCGCTTTGCGTTTACGCGGTATTGCCCTTTTTCGTGTCGACAGCGCTATTTCGGCGCCGCCTGCTGCGGTGACGTGAGTTGAGCGATAACGGAAAAAGTCAAATCGATGCAGGGTCACGATGCTTTCTGCGGTAGCTCGGGAAGACCTGGTCTGTCACAGCAGTTGCTGAATGGCCTTAAGACGGCCGCGATCGAGCCAGGTCTACGGCCGCCTGTTCAGTCGATTGGTGCGGACGCCAGCACCTATTTTCTGAGCGCCTGTCGCTAGGCGCCGAGACGGACTTTGGAAGATCCTGGTTGTGCTGTCTGGCCCGCGCAGCCGACGGAGCGTGACTGTACAGATTAGATAGATGGAACGGCAGTTGGCCTTCCCGTCATCATCGAATGGAGAATGAGATGTTGTGCCTGGGAGTGAGTGGCGGTCTTGACCGAATCTATGAAAGCTCGCCGGAGCTGCCGAATACATTTCTTCACGATGGCGCTGCGGTTCTTGTGCAGGATGGCCGCGTGATCGCTGCTGTCGAAGAGGAGCGCCTCAATCGCGTCAAGCACTCCAACAAGTTCCCGAGCAATTCGATCCAATACTGCCTTTCCACCGCAGGGGTCTCGCTCGGCGAGATCGACCGCATCGCGTTCTACGCGAGCGAAGCCTACTGCAATACCATGCTCGAGCGTCTTTCTGTTTCTCATCCCGTTCCGTTGGACGCCAAACTGTTGCTGCGGCAGCTGCTGGCACGGGAGTTCGGCGCCGAGATCGATCCGTCTCGGCTTTCCTTCGTGAATCACCACGAGGCGCATGCCGTGAGCGCGTTTGCCATGTCCGGGTTCGAGCAAAGTCTCGTTTTTACGATCGACGGCGGTGGCGATTTTCTCTCGGGCTTATTGGCGGTGGGATCTGGCACCGAAATTGCGCAACTTGCAAGCTTCCCCGAACATAACTCCCTGGGGCTGTTCTATCTCGAGACGATTCGATATCTCGGCTACGGGTTGTTCGACGAGTACAAAGTAATGGGACTTGCCCCATACGGTGATCCCACTCCCTATCGCGAACTCTTCGCGCAATTCTACGAATTGTTGGACAACGGTGGCTATCGCGTTCACCTGGATCGAATCGGTCCGGCCCTGGTCCGCAACATCGATGTTCGGCGAAAAGGAATGCCATTCACCCAACAGCATCGAGATGTCAGCGCTTCGCTGCAGGAAGCGCTGGAGCGGATCGTGTTCCACATCCTGCGGCACTATCGCGAAGCGACGGGCATGACGCGCTTGTGCCTGGCTGGGGGTGTAGCCCATAATTGTACGCTGAACGGTAAGCTGCTTTATTCCGGGCTATTTGACGACATCTTTGTCCAACCCGCGGCGCACGACGCCGGTTGCGCACTCGGCGCTGCATTGATGATGTCCAACGAGCTGGGCAGGCCAGCGCCGCGCGAGCGACTGCCGGACGTTTATTGGGGGCCCGATCTCGGGAACGAGCAAACCATTAAGCATGAGCTCAACGCATGGTCAGGCCACCTCGACATTCAACGAAGTGATGACATAGCATCCAGTGCGGCAGACTGGATGGCAAATGGCGCTGTAATCGGCTGGGTTCAGGGCCGGTCTGAGTTCGGCCCACGTGCGCTTGGTAACCGCAGCATTCTTGCGGACCCGCGGCCTGCGGAAAACAAGGATCGTATCAACGCGATGGTCAAGAAGCGTGAGGGCTATCGTCCGTTTGCGCCATCTGTACTGGAGGAGGATGCGAGCGAGTTCTTTGAGCTTCCCGACGGCACGCGGCAGCTCCCCTTCATGAACTTCGTGGTTCGTGTGCGTGAAGCCAAGTGTGACGTGCTCGGTGCGATCACGCACGTTGATGGGACCGCTCGGCTGCAGACAGTATCGCGCAAGACAAACCCCACCTATTGGGATGTAATTAATGCGTTCAAAAAGCGAACCGGCATCCCGGTTCTTTTAAATACGTCATTTAACAACAATGCCGAGCCGATCGTGGAGTCCGTTTCAGATGCGATCACCACGTTCTTGACGACTGACCTGGACGGACTTGTTGTTGGACCTTTCCTCGTCCGGAAGCGGTCAGCAACACTGCAGGATTGGAGCGCACTGGGCATTTCATTGCCGCCGTATGCATCCCTTCATCGTGTTCGCTCCCACACGGCGCCAGACCGTCAGGAAACGGTCTGCGAGATCCGCACGGGACATTCCGGCCGCGACAGTATGCGTATCTCACACGAGCTTTTCGAGATCTTGATGCGGATCGAGGGCGAGGCGTCGCTCGGTCGGCTTCTCGAAGCAACCATGCTGGGCCAGGCCAAGCGTGAAGATGTCGTGAAGGAGTTGCGGCTCGTGTGGGAGCTGCGGGGCGTTCGGTTGCATCCGCCGCGCGCGGCTTGCGACTGTAATGGAGTGCAAGGCCAAGCATAACCGAGGTGATGAGCATGTATATGCCTGCATGTACGGGGGCAGGGCATCCGGCGTAGAGGAGGGCGCAATATACATCCGATTGAAATCACGTATGTCGACGAAACGTTACTGAATAGAAGAAAAGGCGAAATCGTCGAGAGAACCCGCTCACATCAGGATAGCGTTGCTATGAAGTTCTACCGACGCAGCTCGCCGGCACCGCGATTTCCGACCATGATGTCGGACGCGACGATACGTGAGATGTCCGCAATGACGTCTCTTGTCCAACCAGGAGCCCGGGAAGAGGCAATGCAGATGCTTAGAGAGTCGAGGAATGATCGGTTCGTAGTTTCTCGGCGACGTACGGGGTTCGGCGACTGCCTGTGGTCACTGGCGGCAGCCTGGCGTTTTGCAAAGCTGACAGGACGGACGCTGGCCATTGATTGGCGGGGATCTTGTTACCTCAATGAGCCATTCACCAATGCCTTTCCAGTCTTCTTTGAACCGGTGCAAGACATCGCTGGCGTGCGGGTGATTTGCGACGACGAGATCAATCAGTGTTCATTTCCGGGACCGTTCTTCCCGGCATGGTGGAACAAGCCATCCATCGATTGCGTCTATCGCCCGGACGAGCAGATTTTCCGGGAACGCGACGAACTCGATCAACTGTTCCAAAGTCAGCAAGATAGTGACGCTAACACGGTCGTGTGTGACGCGTGCCTGATGTGGCGCTGCGATCAGGAGGCCGAGCGAGAAATCTTTCGGAGCATCAAGCCACGCCCAGAAATTCAGGCTCGAATTGATGCCATCTACCGCGAGCGCTTTGAGCCGTACAGCGTAATCGGCATTCATGTCCGGCATGGCAACGGCGAGGACATTATGGGGCATGCTCCCTACTGGGCAGACCCGGAGCGCGCCTTGCGACAGGTCTGTAATGCCATTGAGAAGGCCAGGGGTTTACCCCACGCGAAACCCGTGAGGGCTTTCCTGTGCACAGACAGCGCGCTCGTGCTTGAGAAGGTTTCGACTATATTTCCCGATGTTTTCACGATCCCCAAACGGTTCCAGGCGCCTCAGGCCGGCCCATTGCATAGCGCCGCGCTCGGAGCCGAGGGCGGCTTTTCCGCCCTTATCGAAATGTATCTCCTTGCGCGCTGCGACACCGTGATCCGTTTTCCCCCGACGAGCGCCTTCACGCGCTATGCGCGTCTCTTTGCCCCACGCGTTATCGAATTCGATTTGAATGATCCGAGCCGATTGATCATGATTGAAGAAACCTCGCAAGAGCTCGTGGTTTCATGAAAGTCGTAGCCCGCCTGATCGATCTGATTGCCGCTCTTTGCATCCAGCAGTACTGGCAGTTTTTTTCGGGACGGCAATTGTCTGCCAAAAGTGATGCTCTGCCGCGAACTTCCACCGGAGAACAGAAGGATGCGGCGGCCGAATGCCTTCCGCTAAAGCTCGACGTCGACAACAATGGCCTTAACGTGCTGCCGCCGCGCTAAACAGGTGGAAACGCCTTCGTCTTCGCCTCGGACGGACCGCAAGTCGAAGCTAACCGGTGGTCGATCGCGGATGAAGATATCCAAAGGTTCTCCATTCAGCCAGCGAGTTCCTCGTGGCGGTCGGGCACTCGTTGGTGCGGACGGGCCCTCTCGATATCGACTATTTTGGGCTTAATCAGTCCGCCAGGTCGTGGTCCGCAATCAATCCGCGGGGAAGTGCCACTGCTGGACACAGCAGAGCAGGCCGCGATGAAGTCAGCATCAGTTGCCGACGAATCTAACGTACGAAGCAGTAACGTCAGTTTTTGGGTTGGCGCGGTTACTGACCGCCGCCGCTATCCTAATCCGCTGGCCATCCTCAGGCTCTTCCGGTTGTGCGATCAGCAAGAGAGCGCTGCTTGTCGCCTTGTCTTGACGCAGGGCGAATGTGCTCGCGACATGACGTGGGTGACGCACCATCGCTGTCACAAAGCACACGCACCGTGTCTTGAACCCGCCAAGCATTTCGCGCGCGCGACATTAGGACGCAAAACGGAGCGGATTTCCGTGCATCGCAGCGGCGCAAATCCTGCTACGCGTACGCTTGCGCAACAGGAGAGGAGGCGGGCGTGGGTCTCGATCTGCCAAATGACGATCTGATCAGAGGGCCGCTGCCCGAACCGCACTTGGGTTGCCTCTTTCACGACGATAAAGCCCCTGTTCATCGCGGAAAACAGAAGACCTTGTTGCTGACCGGGGCATCGCGCGGAATTGGTCATGCCACTGCCAAGCTGTTCTCGGAGGCGGGCTGGCGCATCATTTCTTGCGCGCGCCAACCGTTCGACGGCGAGCGCTGCCCCTGGGAGGCAGGATACGAGGATCATGTCCAGGTCGACCTCAGCGATCATCGAATGCTGCCGCGCGCGATCACCGAGGTCAAGAAACGCTTGGCCGGTGCACCCTTGCACGCGCTGGTGAATAATGCCGGTGTCTCGCCGAAAACGCCCACCGGCGATCGGATGACATCGTTGACGACATCAACCGAGACCTGGATGAGGGTGTTCCATCTCAATCTGGTGGCCCCGATCCTGCTGGCGCAGGGTTTGTTTGACGAGCTAAGAGCCGCGTCAGGATCGATCGTGAATGTGACTTCGATCGCGGGCTCGCGGGTGCACCCGTTTGCCGGCAGCGCATATGCGACCTCGAAAGCTGCGCTTGCGAGCCTCACACGCGAAATGGCGCATGATTATGCGCCGCATGGCGTTCGCGTGAATGCGATCGCGCCCGGCGAAATCAGGACGGACATGTTGTCGCCCGACACAGAAGCGCGTGTCGTGCCAAGTATCCCGCTGCGCAGAGTGGGAACCCCGGACGAAGTGGCCAAGGTCATCTTCTTCCTGTGCTCGGACGCGGCGAGCTATGTCACGGGGGCCGAGGTGCCGATCAATGGTGGGCAACATCTTTGAATGGGCCAGCCTTGGCGACGCAGCTGACTTGAGCCGTAGCAGCGGAACTTATGTTCTCCGCTGACGACGCGCTACGATCCGCAAAAAATGAAATGAAGGCACACTGTAAGTTTACCGTCGTGCCATGAAAAGGTGTCACGGTTCTATGTCATCTCGTCAACACTTGGCGCTAGATCACACTTGGCGCTAGATCGAGAGTGACATGCAAAACGAAGGTCGCCAACCCGAACAAGGTACCAGGGAGGATGATCAAGACAACGGAGACCGCTTCATGCTGGATATCCCTTCCTCACGCGAAAGACCTGTCTCGCAACCTGAGCCGGAGCGTAAGCTCTCGGACGAGCCGTTGCGTGAGAGCGCGCTGACCGGCATCTTCGAAATATCGAAAATACTCGCCGCCCCTTGTCCGCTCGAAGTCACGTTGGCAAACGTTGTCGGTCTTCTGCAATCGTTTGTGCAGATGCGACACGGCATCGTCTCACTGCTCGATGATGACGGCATGCCGGACATTACAGTGGGCGCCGGCTGGAGCGAAGGTAGCGACGAACTTTACCGGATGCGCCTGCCGCGGAAGGCAATCGACCAGATCGTCGCGACAGATAGACCTCTTGTCGCCGAGAACGTGGCCGCCGAGCCGGCATTCAGCGCTGCCGACCGGGAAGTGCTCGGCGCCTCCGATAGTATGCCAGTGTCGTTCATCGGGGTTCCGATCCGCATTGATCCGAAGGTCGTGGGTACGCTGACGATCGACCGTGTCCGGGACGATAGCTCAAGCCTCCGGCTCGATTACGATGCGCGGCTGCTCGCCATGATCGCCAACCTGGTGGGACAAACAGTGAAGTTGCATCGCTTGTTCGCGTGCGATCGCGAACGGCTGATGGCGGAGAAAGACCGTCTACAAAAGCAGATATTTGAGCTCAGGCAGCCCCCTCGGGAGCGCAAGAAGCTGAACGTCCATGGGATCATTGGCGACAGCCCGGCGCTGCGCGGGCTTCTCGAGAAGATTGCGGTTGTAGCTAAATCGAACAGCACGGTTCTGCTGCGTGGCGAATCCGGTACCGGCAAGGAACTCGTAGCCAAGGCCATTCACGAATCGTCCTCCCGCGCCAAGCGGCCGTTCGTTAAGCTGAATTGCGCGGCGCTTCCTGAGACCGTGCTGGAATCGGAATTATTTGGCCATGAGAAAGGTGCCTTTACCGGTGCGTTCAGCTCGCGCAAGGGACGCTTCGAACTTGCTGACAAAGGAACGCTATTTCTTGACGAGATCGGCGAGATCTCAGCTCCATTCCAGGCAAAGTTGCTGCGCGTCCTGCAAGAGCAGGAGTTCGAGCGCGTCGGCAGCAACCAGACTATTAAGGTCGACGTTCGAGTCATAGCTGCGACCAACAGGAACCTTGAAGAGGCCGTGGCAAGGAGCGAGTTCCGCGCGGACCTCTACTATCGCATCAGCGTAGTTCCGTTGCTGTTGCCGCCACTGCGCGAAAGACGCAGTGATATTCCGCTGCTTGCCAGCGAGTTTCTCAGAAATTTCAACAACGAGAACGGCCGTACGCTAACCTTGGAGGCGAGTGCGATCGATGTACTGATGAACTGCGGCTTTCCGGGAAATGTCCGCGAACTCGAAAACTGCATCGAGCGGACCGCGACGCTGTGCACCGGATCATCGATCGTGAGAAGTGATTTTGCATGCTGCCATGGCCAGTGTCTTTCCGCGATGCTGTGGAAAAGTACATCGGACGAGAGGACAGACCGGCCGGCACTCATGCCGCCGGTGCCTGCAACGTCCATCATTCCGCCAGCTGAAGCGACCCCGCCTGTCCCGACCATGGGCGGCGAACTGCCCCCATTGGCGCCTCCCGGCACAGTGCTCGTAAGTGGCGCGAAGATGGCCGATCGCGAACGGGTCATTGCGGCCATGGAAAAATCTGGCTGGGTGCAGGCAAAGGCAGCGCGCCTGCTCGGACTAACGCCGCGCCAGATCGGCTACGCGCTGAGGAAATACGGCATCGAGATAAAGCGGTTCTGAACGACCAAAATTGGCGGGAACTGCTCCTGTCACACTTGAGCCGAATGAGGACGATCTTCGGTGGGCAATCATGGGTCCGCCTCGGCGCCGACTTGGCCACGAGGCTTGCGAGCCTGCTGTTGCAGGGCGGGCTAACCTGGTTCGGTGAGAGATGGACTTGCGCGCCGTGACATACAGAGCCTCACCTGCGGGCCAGGCAAGCGCGAACCGTCCGTTGTTCGACATCTAACGAGCTTTCATGCCTCGTGATTAGGGGCGGTAATCTGTCGCAAGCTGTCCTGGCATCACTCAGCTGGCGCGTCCTGCGGAACAGCGCTGTCGCAGCCCCGACGTGTGTCGGGATTCGTTCGTCAGGAAGGGCGGGCTAGAGGGGCGGCATCACCGGACTAAACCTCTGTGCAAGCCGATTCCAAAAGGGCGCCGATGGTACAACACTTGCTGTTCTCTTCGCAGCTGTCGCAACTTTTGGAGCAAAACCGTGCACAATGTCGTCTGCATCAAACAGGTTCCGGACTCGGCGCAGATCCGCGTTCACCCGGTGACCAATACAATCATGCGTCAGGGAGTGCCGACCATCATCAACCCATATGACCTCTTCGCACTCGAGGCCGCGCTGGAGCTACGCGATCGGTTTGGAGGCGAAATTACCGTGCTTACAATGGGACCGCCATCGGCGGAAGATTCCTTGCGAAAAGCGCTGACTTATGGCGCCGATCGCGCCGTACTACTCACCGATCGCTGCTTTGCGGGCTCCGACACCCTGGCCACAACATATGCACTTGCAACAGCCATCCGAAAAATTGGTAAGGAATACGGCCCGACAAACCTCATCTTCACGGGAAAGCAGACTATCGACGGCGATACGGCGCAGGTTGGGCCCGGCATCGCAAAGCGGCTCGGGGTACTGCAGCTAACCTACGTTGCCAAGGTCAGATCCTTAGATCTCGCCGCCCATACAATTGAAGCGGAACGACGCTCCGAAGGTGGTGTCCAGGTGCTGCGCACCAGGCTGCCCTGTCTCATCACCATGCTGGAGGCAACGAATCAGATTCGGCGCGGCGCGATGGCGGATGCCTTGCGTGCCGCGCGTGCCCAAATCGTGAAATGGAGCGCGCACGATGCCGGCGTCGAAGACGTCTCCAAATGTGGCCTCAAGGGCTCGCCGACCGTCGTCAAGCGAGTGTTCGCTCCCTCTGCGCGGGCTGAGAAGGCGGCGCTGGTTGAGGCCGCCGAGCAACCGGCACAGGCGTTGATAGACGCTATTTTCAAGCATCAGCCGAAGCTCGAAACCGATCTTGCGGCCCTTGTCCGTGACGCTTGATCTGGAACGTCCTGGCAACGATCGTCAACAGGGATCGCTCTGCTAGCGCGATGCCGCTTGCAGGTCCAAAGCGCGCAGTTCAGGGCGCGAAGCCCACCTATGTGGCACCTTTGGACCGATCTCCGCAATTCAACAGCCCTATACGCATTGTGAGCGGCGGCTGGCTACTCAGTGTTTGGTTTCTGACGGCGGTGCATGGGCTGTCAGGTTCAATACACTTGCAATGAGGAGTCGGTCGCGAGCACTTTGTGAACGTATTCAGAATGTTAAGGAGTGAGTGCACGCGTTGGCACGGTGATTGCTGTAAGTGTGCAAGAACACAGCGTGGTGGTGGCGGTGCTCGCGAACGCGAAAAACTGCGGTCTCGTTGAGACGCTCGTGCTGGCCAGCAGCCGGCATTTCGCGCAGCTTGCGGCAAGGCCTCAACAGCCCGGTAGATGCGGATTGGTTCTTGCAATGCTGTACCAAGCTCACAGCAGTTCGATGAAACGGCAGGAGCAGCAACCGCGGAGGCTTGATCCATTCACGACAGATCGCGAAAGCTGGAAGCGCCCGGACACGCCAATCGGGCATGTGACGTTAACGTCCCGATGGCATGCGCGGCGCAATATCTCACCATGACTCTGCGAGCGAATGTTGGCCGTGCCGGGCATTCGCGGCACCGGACTGCTCGTGGACCGGAATCCGGCTGGATCGCCGGCGCTGAATTAATGAAGGCGTTCCCTTCGATGCACGTGAGCAGGACTGAGATGCCGCTGTCTGCCACCGCGAAGTGGTCACGAAGAATGTCGCCCGGATGGTGAACGCGATCATAGACCCATCGAACCAACGAACTCGCCGATCTCGCGGCGGCCAATAGTTGGCCCGGACACGAAGTTGCTTCGTCAAGGACCGCTCCTCTCCTCATCGCCACGGCTCAAATGACATCTCAAGCGTCTCGATTTACACCCGATCAGCCTCCGCAGATATGCTGCGAGTATTTGACTGAGCAAGCGCGAGCCCTGTTCGGCCCGCACCCCTTCGCTGCAGAGATGTCCGAAGGCCAGGTCGCGAGCCTGCTGCCTGAATACCTGGCTATGTCACAGGCGTTTCCGTACCTGCAGGCAGGGGCGCAAAGGGATCTCATCTTCGATGCAATGCATCACAATCGAGATCTTGCGAAGGATATTGAACTGACCAGCGTGGTCGCAAATTTCATCTGTTGGGATGAGACGGGTGGTTATGGCCGCGTTCTCCAGGGCGGCAAGGCGGCGCTACCCGATATTCTGGTGACTGAAAACTTCCACTCAAACATGTTGAGAAAGGATGCTTCGCGACTACTCGGCAGAGCAATACGGCCCAACTACAGCGCCACGACGAAGCGTTACCTGCATTCTCTCTATGCCGGATTGTCATCGAAAGACCCCTTAGTGCGTTGCGCCTACATGGTCGCTTTTGAGCTACATGCTGCGGACATGATCCAGTCGCTATGGACCACTCTGGTCAAAACCTTTAAGGCGCGGTCTGACGATCTTGATTACTTCCGCAGCCACGTCGGCGGAGAAGATCCCGCGGAGAGGTATCACGGAGAAATGACAAGCCGGCTGATTGGCGAACTTGTCCCGGCGAACCGTAATGGTCGGTTTTTGGATGAATTCGATCGAGCCTATCGGCTTAGCTTACAGTGGTGCTGCGATCTGCTCCGAATTGTCTCACTTGGGAGAGATGGTCAATCGGAGATCGAACACCATGGCCGTTGTCATTGTGGTTCTGTCAAGTTCTATGTCCGAGCGCCGCGAGAGCTCTCTGCAGTTCGATGCAATTGCTCAATCTGCCAAATGTCTGGATTTCTGCACTTGCTCGTACCTGGGGATAAGCTCGGCATTGAGTGCGGCGAAGAATTCCTCACCGCGTACCAATTCAACAAGAATATCGCTCGGCACACGTTTTGCCGGCTGTGTGGCGTAAAGCCATTCTATAGGCCGCGATCGAATCCCTCCGGATTCAGCGTAAATATTCGGTGCCTGGATAAAAGAACCATCGAAGGCATAAGAATAAGCGAGTTCGATGGCGAGCATTGGGAGCAAGCATTCCGCTCGATGCACCAGGACCTGGAGTGCTGCGTCGAAGATCAAAACGTTGGAGTGAATTCGAATGGTGCGAGCAATGAGTGATAGATCCCGTCTGCTTTCAGAAGAAGCTCTGACAAAGTACCGCATAGAGCTGTTGGTGAAGGGGACGGTCGTGATCGACCCCCAGATATTGTTCACCCAAGCCGACTTGGCCAAGATCGATCAGCTGCAGGCTGAGATTCCCGAAGAAGAAGTGCGGGAGGGAGATGCCGGCGACTCGCACAATGTCTTTGTCAAACGGGTGAGGGTAGACCCGCCCGGCCGCGCTCCTAGGAACGTGAGTGGTGCAGCTCCAGGGCAGATCATGGAACTACTTGAAAGGAAAGACCGCAGCTTCGCGCTAAAAAAGATCTTGGGAGCCACGTCAGATTACGTGATTCGCCGATGCCAGATGCATCGGATGCCTCCTGGTTCATTTGTTGGCATCCATCTGGATGCTGCGAGCGACCCGGATTTCGAGTACTCGGTGATTGTGCAGCTCGCGAGAGACTTCGAGGGGGGTGAGTTCGTGGTGTATCCAAGCGGGTACGAGCAGCAGGTATTCCGACCGCCACTCGGTGCGGTGCTTGTCACCACATGTAAGCTCCGGCATGAGGTGAAGCCTGTGCTGACCGGGGAGCGCCGATCGCTGGTCTACTTCTGTTCAAAGCGCAGCGGCGCGAACCGCCGAATCATCGAAAGCTCTACCGGGGGCCTTTGATTGAGGTGGCTGAAATGGCTTTCGAATGACTTGCGTAACGGGTGAGCTCTCGGGAGAGGTTGCTCAGCTCGGCCATGTTGTGGTCAGACTGTCCCTCGCGAAGGCTGCCACAGTGCTGGTCGGAAGCCACGGCTGGCTTTGATCCCTGTAAAGGCCACCACGCGTAATCCGAGCAAAGGTTGCTCAGGATAGTTGTGACAATTCATCGTCGTTGCCTCGAACCGCAGGCGTGTCGGCGCGTACGCGATGGTGTACTTGCGCTGCGCGAAGGAAGCCCTTGTTGTCGTCATGTTCTCGACAGCTACCACACCTGGCAAAACAGCTGAATGCTCAGGGTGATTTGGGACGGCATGTGCGCCAACTGGGGCTTTGCAGGGTCAATTAGAAGAGAAGCCTCATCTGAAGCCCCGGATCGCGCGCAGTATTTTGCTCGATCGTCCTGCATCAGCCGAGTCCTAAGTATGCATTTTGAAAGTGAGAACGAGGGACTTTACCTCAACTCGCCGGGGGCTCCAGCAGTCGGGCCGCGCCGGCCCGCAAGAGAACTTGTCGGTTTCCCCGTCGGCAGACGCCCGGCCGACTACGCGCTCGTGGAAGAAGAGTTGCACAGGAACGATCCGGACCCAGACCCGATTCCTTCAACCCGCGCAAGCCCAGCCGCTGCGCTTAATCCGGAGCCAGAGCGACCGCGCACAGACCTTCCGGCAGATCGTCAGTGATCAGGATGACAACGATACCGCCGACTCCCTGTTCGTGCCTGTGAACGATGGTGGTGTTACTTACTGGCGGCGGCGCCGAGTGGTCGCCGCTGCGGGTTGATGGCGCGTGCCCGCCGCCCGCGTTGCCTATCACTATGGCTCCGCCGGGTCTCACAACAGCACCGTTGCAGAACAGCTCGCAGCACGTCTCGGCTCCCGCCTGCAAGCGGCCCGCATGGCCCGGCAGCAGAACGGCCATGATTGCGGAGTCTTTGTGGTAGACGCGAAGCGAGCGCTGATTAGACGATTGTCGCAGGGCGAGCGGCCAGACGATGAGCCACTGCACACCGAGCACTTCATCGCCGATCGGCAGGCACTCAGGAGCGACCTAAGGGTAGTCGCGATTGGGGCTGACAGAGCTAGAGCGAGACGAAGCAGACATTCACGTCACGTCCTCAGGTATGGGTTTCAAGCGCGCGATCGAAAGCGGGGGCAAGTTCGGATGAATTGAACGGTCCAAGATATGGTCGATGGGATCTCAATCAAGCCATTCTCAGTAGCCGGTGCTGCAGATCGCGGGCCGCGGGCCTGTCACGCGCAATCACAAGGCACTCCACCGTGCCAGCCTGTTCGTCGGCGGCAAGCGGGATCACGCCCTCCTTGCGTGTGCGGTCGAACAGAAATCCTTCCTTGCCGAAATGATCATGCGCTGCTCGGAGGGATCGTGATCGAACATTTCTCACGGATAAAATAACCTTGCAACCGGAATAGTCGAAGCCCAGCAGCCGGACGGCAATACTGTGTAACACCGAGCCGCCACCCCAGCGGCCGTTCGCTTCATTAAACAGCAACCGTCCGTCATTCGCGAAGATGGCGTCAATGTTGACCATTCCGCGATATCCCAGGTCTCGCGCAAGCGCCACAAATCGGTAGGCATGCGCCTGGGCGCTCAACCATTGCTCGTTCCTCAGATCGCTTGGAAGCTCAAGTCCTGTCCAGATCAGAGCTCTTTCGGATCGATCTGTGCTTTTACGAAGACGTATGTTTCCACTGTTGATGAAAACGATTGAACCATCATCCTCGATGTCATACTCGAGATAGAACAAAGACCTCGCCAAGTGGTACGATTCCACGACTAGCGTCTTACAAGACGCTGTTGTCATCTCAGACCAAAGCGCGTCAGGATCAAACGACCGCCATGAAATTCGCCGGGTATCTCTTGCCCCAGGTAGTGGATCGCTTTCCTTGCCGGTCAGGATGACATTTCCGACTCCACCGGCTCCATTGTCCAGCTTTACAATGACTCTGCCGGTCTCGGATCTGAGGAAAGTGACCGCCCTGAATAGTTCGTTTGAATCCGTCGTGACAGATCCATTGGGCAGCGGAAGTGCGACGCTTGTCGCCAATTGACGGAAGTGGCTCTTGCGGTTCAACAGATCAGGCCCTCGCTGCAGAGCGAAGTCGTCGCCCGTCTGCGCTATGCCCAGCATGGCCGCCAGGCGTGCGACGCCTTCAGTAGAGTAGCAGGGATACAATCGCCAGGTTGATTTCTGACGAATATGACTGTTGATCCGCTCAACGACAGTCTTGGACAGCAATGTGCAGTCATCAAGGACCGGCGATTGGCGGCCGCCTTCAGGTACGAGCAGAAAAAGACTCGATGCGTCGAAGTCGAGTGTCGCGCCAATGAAGGATAGCAGATCGGCCGGGATGACTACCGGGGAGACTATCAGGTCGCCCTCCTGGGCAAACCATGCTGAACGGTATGCCGAGTTGGCGGCCAGCGAAAGTTGAGCTGGTGTCAGATTGGCGCCCGACATTTGAGCCGTACCGGCATTCATGATTAGGATCCGCGGCATCGCGACCTCCGGGCATCTGGACGCGATCAGACAGGGATCGTCATGCCAACAATGATGAACTTGCGGCGCCGTGGTGAGGCTTGATTTTGCGCCGTCTCAATGTCACCTGCGATGTAGTGGGAGAGCACGGCTCACCTCCAATCTGCCGATCTCAATTGATAGCTCCTTTCGGGCTGATCGCGCGGCGATTTCCTTCAGCAAAAAATGCTGAATCTTGCCCAGCGCGGTCTTCGGTAGTTCTTGGATGAAAATGATTTCGTGCGGCACCTTAAAACGGGCAAGCTGCGACTGGACATGTGCTATCAGCGTTTCGGCCTCGATGCGGGCCCCCGGTCGCTTGATCACGTAAGCGACCGGTACTTCTTCCCAGCGCGCATCGGGTCGACCGACCACGGCGCATTCCGCGACATCCGGATGGTCCGTAAGCACACGCTCTACTTCTGCCGGATAAATATTCTCTCCGCCTGAAATGATCAGGTTTTTCTTGCGGTCGTGGACCCAAAAATATCCGTCTGCGTCGCAGCGGCCAATGTCCCCAGTGCGATACCAACCATTGCTCAGAGCCTCACGCGTTGCCTGTTGATTGTCCCAATATCCGCAGAAGACGTTGGGCCCACGGACTGCGATCTCGCCTGGGGTACCGGGCGGCAACTTGCTGCCCGAATCATCGATGATCGCCGCTTCGCAGCAGAGACCTGCCAGGCCGCTTGAGCCCTCAGGCACGAGATTTCCGCCGAGCTTCGTATACACAGCGATCGGGCAGGTCTCCGTCGAACCGTAAACCTGCAGGACTGGTACGCCGCGCGCGACAAAGCGCTCGACAAGGTGCTGAGGCACCATCGTCGATCCGGTACAGATTGCTCTAAGCGAGGATAGGTCGGTGCTTTCCCATCGACCATTGCTGGTCAGGGCTTGCATCATGGCTGGGACCAGAGTCGCCAGGGTCGGCCGGTCACGCTCGAACGCATCAAGCATGGTCTCCGCCGTAAAGCGGGTGTGGATAGTCACCGTCGCGCCGTGATGCAAACTCGGCGTCGTCTGGATGTTCAAACCACCGACGTGGAAGAACGGCAAAACAGCCAGCGTGTGATCGGCCGAGGTGAGGTCATGCATGTGCTGACTCATGATGCCGTTCCACAGCAACGCATCCTGACGCAGAACGGCGCCTTTTGGTCGCCCTGTGGTGCCCGAAGTATAGACGATCAGAAGCGGGCAAGACGGCTCCGCGCGTGGATTGCGTCCGTCACCACAGTCTCCGTCCAGAAGATCGTCCAACTTGCTGCCGCCGAGAGGCGTAAAGTCCAACCCGACAAGAGAGGCATGGGGCACTTGCTTCGTCAGGACAGGCAAAGCTGCGCCGAAGCACTGCTCAAGAACGAGCACTTTTGCCCCGGAGTCCGACAAAATGAAAAGGTGCTCGGCGGCCGCAAGGCGCCAATTCAATGGTACGAGGATTGCGCCGAGCCTCGCGCAGGCATAGAGCAGCGCCAGATAATCAGGCCTGTTGAGGCTGAGGATCGCGATCCTGTCTCCCCTCTGGACGCCGAGCTGGCTCTTGAAGGCGCGAGCGATCCGCTCAATCCGTCGATTGAGGCTTGCGTAGCAGAGACTCTGCCCTTCGAAATGGATCGCGGCTTTGCCGGGAGTATACGCAGCGTTTCGCTCGATCAGTGTGCAGAGATCCAACTTGTTATCCATGCGCCTCAGGCCCGCACGATACGTTTGTCCCGATGCGCTTCAGCCGAAATCGGGAATTACTTGGCGAGGCTCCGATCACTTGCTTCGGTTGGCCCTTGTACAGGCTATGATCAGAGGGCCTTGGCCGGGCCCGGTTCTTAATGGATGTCATGGGTTGCGAACAATGGATATTGCTTGAGATATCTCGGGCGATTGATCACTCACTCTGTTCTGCTCGGCGGCGGTCGTGTGCATCTGTCGGTAGTGATAGGCACACCACGAAGACAGTTTCTTGCCGTGTCTTTGATATATAGGCTCGCCGCACATATAGGCCGATCTAGCATCTCCATCTTTGAAGCCGATGATGCAACGGCATTGGCCTTCAATATGGTCGATCAACAGGACCTTCTTGACGCCGTCGGGCTCTTTCAACTTGCTGCTCCAGAATGCCAAGCAATATCTCCGATGCCGCGTGGTTTCGCGGAGCGGCATTTGCAGCTCAGGCTCTTTGAAAGCCTGCGCAGGCCCACCGTCTGTCGCACCTTTGCGCGCTGGAAATGCCTTGCCAGCCACGGGAAAGCAGTTTGAACAGAGCGGAAAGCCGGTTCGGCCAACTGATTTTGGCGCGGTGTCGCGCCAGAGGAGGGGTTTGGTTCAGATTCAGGAAGCTGCGCCCCCCCGCCGGGGCTTCGGATGGGGGTCTAGGTCGATCAATTCTGATCTCAGCGGCTCTCTGGTGGCCCGGCCCAGGACAGCTACATAGTCTCGGTCCCGGAATGCCGAACCATTCAAAGCTACGTGCGAGCGGTAGCGCCGCGACCGGCGCTCGCTGCATAGCCCTACCGACGGACCCGCCATCGGGGATGAGGATCATGACCGACCATCGGAGCGTGAATCTGACCAGCTGAGACATTCTCAATCCTTCACAATCCCGGCGGCAAACCAAGATAGGTGCCAACCTCAAGACCGTACAATTTAACGTTACGTCAGGTTCAAGCCCTTTTTGGCAGCCTGTGACAACATGGCCAAGCTCTCAGGCTGCCGGAAAAGGACCGCCGGCCGGTGTGCTGTCGCAAGCATTCAGTGCTGCGATTTGAGTCAAGAAAGTTCGTTTCCCATTGAGATCAGGGTCGCTGCCGATGAGCCCATTGTCGGAACGCTCGCCCTTCCGCGACCAGGTGTTCGCTGCCCTTGCAGCCGATTGCGCGCCTAAAGTCCGCTGCCCCGTCATTGAATAGCTCAGTCACTTCTATCTGGCGCCGACCGTGCGATGCCAAATGCGGTCGACCGATAGTTTTCGATGAGGTCGGCCTGATAGGGGCGCAGCCTGTAGCGGCGTTCGAGAAGCGATCCCGCGAATGTGGCGGCGGCCGTCATCCGACGCACGTCGCGGGCACTGACTTCGACTGGTGCCGGCATTATCGCAGCGTCTGATAGAGGCGGTACAGCAGCCGCGCGCGAGGTTCAATCGATGAGATGTAGAGTTGCTCATAATGCGTATGCGCGCCCTTGCCATCGACGCCAAGGCCGTCAAGCGTCGCGGTATGCGGCGCGGTGAAATTGCTATCGGAGCCGCCGCCGCTGAACGCGTCGAGCAGCTCGAATCCAAGCTCGGCAGCAAGCTTTTTGGCGTGTGCGTAAAGCGCCGCGCCGGCGCTGGTCTTCTCATATGGCTGACGGTTCAATTCGCCTAATACCTTCACCCTGACGCCCTCGGTGCGCGGGCTGATGCCGAGAATCTTCGGCACCAGCTCGTCGGCATGGGCCATGGTCGGCACGCGCATGTCGACCTGCGCATAGGCCAGTTCCGCGATCACGTTTGACCTGGTGCCGCCGCGGACGACGCCTACATTGACGGTGATACCGCGCGTGAGATCGTTCATCGCCTCCAGCGTCTGGATCACATGGCCGAGTTCCCGAATCGCGCTGCGGCCGTCCTCGGGGCGCGTGCCGGCATGCGCAGGCGCGCCCTTGATGAATACGTCGAAGCGCGCAACGCCCTTGCGCGCGGTGACGACCTTGCCGCCGTCGCACGCTGGCTCGGTCACCAGCACGTATTTGGCCTTGCGGCCCTCGGCCTCGATTAGCGCGCGCGAGGTTGGGCTGCCGATCTCTTCGTCCGAGACGTAGAGCTGGGTGATGCCGAGCGGCGGGCGTGCGTCATCGGCGCAGATCTGCCGGAAGGCGTGATAGGCGAGGTAGGCGCCGCCCTTCATGTCGTAGATACCGGGGCCGAACGCACTGTCGCCGTCGATCTTGAATGGTAGCCGTTCGATGGATCCCATCGGATGAACGGTGTCGAGATGGCTCAAGACCAGAATGCCCGGTACGCCCTGCCCCCAAGAAGAGCGGGTGAGCAAATGATCGCCGCAGCCGTCACGCCCCGCAACGCGCTCGACGCTGGCCGGCAGGTCGCGATAGCCTGCGGCAACGACATCAGCCAGTTTGTTGATCTGATCCGGACGCTCCGTCGGAGATTCGATCACGACCCAGCGGCGAATGCCCTCGAGAATCGGGGCGATTTCGAACGCGTTGCTGGACATAGTTGTCTAACGCCTTTGAATTCGATTGTCATCGCTGCTGCAAGATCAATGACATCACCCATGTACTCACATCAGAATCGAGTCCGAAGATCTAGAGAGTCGCCAACCGTTGTGACCCAGGCGTGCCTCTGGATTCGATCTTGCTGCGGCAACGATATACGTGCCTGTCGATTTTAACTGAGCTACCAAAGCTGGTAGTTTACGACGCGATTATGCAGCCCCAAGGAGGCCGAATTGGAGTTGGCGTTCTGGTGAGCTGCAATTATTCTGATCAGGACCTTCCTGCGAGATCCGCGCAAATCGCGTTGTCTTGACAAGGTGACCCCCACGCGTCTCGACGCGGCCAAGGCCTGACGGAACTCTGCCGGTTGATAGACGGCATTTCAAACTGGTGGCTCATGATCTTCTGGAGTTGTACCCGATTCCGACTTTGATCCGTATTGGGCGGCCTGTAATGAGGTACCCTGGTGTCGGAATTACGTGACGAGCAAGCTCAGATCGAGATCGGGTATGACTTCGATGTCCTCTGGTACAATCATGGCCAGACGGACCTGCAGTATCGCGCCGCGTTACGCCGGATCGGTGATTGCAGCGGCACAACTGAGAATTGCCACCGCCACGAGTTCAATAGGACCCTCCTCAAGCAGGAAACCACGCTGAGCGGCCGCCGACGCGCCAATGCACATGGAGTTGTGGTCGCGATCCCACCAGCTCGGCTGGAACCTCGCTGGACCGGCCGTGCGGAGGGGATTGATGCCGATTGCGGTACCGGCGCGCGCCTGCCAGAGTTTCTCCGCATGTAGACGGCATCGGCGCACTTAATGCTTTAAGAGAATACGTCTTTTTGCCTCGAGAAGATGCTCATCGAGCGTCGCGTGCAGCGCCCCCCGCAGCTCCGGTGGGATCGAGCTATCTGTATCGATCAATTCCCGGAACTTCCGAATGATGTGTTCTGTCACTGCAATTGATCCGAGTGTTTCAACCTCCTGCCAGGACATCATCGATTCTCTCCTTCAGCGCGCAGCACGTCCTCACCTTGGCAACCCGGGCCGCAACAGGCTCTCGTCGATAAAAAAGTTGGCTCTCGGGCCGCGTGCTCAGCGCGACTTGCTTTGATCAGGGCGAGCGCAGGCGGCGCACGCTCCTTGAAATCCCGCAGAAGTGACGCGCATTCGCGGCTGCAATACTTTCGCGCTCGTGAGCTGCAGTCTTGGTCGGAAAACCGGAACATCGGCCAGCTCGGCTGTCACGCGTTCGAAACCGCGATCAGGCGCTTCAGTCGAGCGGCTGCGGCGCCGCCATCAAGTGATTCTTGTCCAAGTGATACGCCTTCTTGCAGGGTCGAGGCCCGCCCGGCCACGACCAATGTCGCCGCCGCGTTCAAAAGCGCGGCATCGCGAAATCGACCTGGTTCGCCATCAAGCACATTTTGCAGAGCAACGGCATTAGCCTCGGCATCGCTGCTCTCCAGCGCGTCGTTGCGGCAGCGGGGGAGCCCGGCTTCTTCCGGCGTCACTTCGAAGGTGCGGACTATACCCGCCTCAAGCGCAGCAACAAATGTTGGGCCGGTGAGAGTTATTTCGCCGAGCCCGTCCGAGCCATGAACAACCCATACCGATTCGGCACCGAGGTTCTTCAAGACGTACGCGAGAGGCTGGACCCATTCGGACGAGAATACTCCAACGATCTGCCGTTTGACCCTAGCCGGATTGGACAGAGGCTCGATCAGATTAAACATCGTGTAGGCTCCAAGTGCGCTCCGGATCTGGCCGACGCGCTGCATCGCCGGATAATAGGCTGACGCAAACATGAAGCCGATGTCGGCTTCCTGCATACAACGTGCAATGACCTCAGGCTTGAGATCGACCTTAACGCCGAGGCGCGCCAACACGTCTGCAGCGGGTGAACCCGAAGACGCAGCCCGGTTTGCATGCTTGGCGACAGGAATGCCGGCCCCGGCGACGATGAAGGAAGCACACGTCGACACGTTGACCGAATACATAAGGGTGTCGCTCGTGCCACCGATACCGACGGGGTCGCATGCCGCCTCGACCCGCGGCATTCTATTCCGCATCGCGGAGGCGGCGCCGGTGACTTCTTCGATCGTCTCGCCTCGGACGCGCATCCCCATCAACAAGCCGCCGATTTGTGAGGGAGTCGCGTAACCCGACATCATGCTGTCGAAGGCTGACGCAGTTTCCTCGCGCGTCAGAGTGGCGCCGGTGGCAACTTTGCCGATGATCGATCTAAGCTCTTCCATCGAACTTTACACGTTCCTTGTCCAAACCTAGGGCTCTTCCGTTTAACGAGGCATCGTTGAAGAGACCTGGCCCGGTTGCCTTGATACAGCTGCCCGACCCATCCGCACCCGGCATGGCCTCATTGACGCTTGCGGCGGCAGTCGGTTGAGTGTGGGCGCCGTTGGCAAGGCTACAACCTGACGCTACGTGAGGGTCAAGCGCTCTATTTCGTAGCGGCGTCGAGAGGAGATCGTCGACCAGTTGGAACACTCTAGTTGCTTGACGCCACGACCGACGAGCACTGTTTCGCGCCCGCTTGCCCCGTCCGCAGCGGCCTCGTTACGCGGTGTTCCGGCCGGATCAGCATTCCGGCGCCGCCGGCGTGCAGCATTGAAGCGGCTTCCTCTACCTGCTTTGACGCCATCGGTGCTGGGTAGATCGAGCCGATCTCAGCTGGCTCTACAAATTAACCCCAACTGATTGCAAATGAAGGTGCGCAGGACAGCCTTCATAGAGCAATCGACGCGTTGATCCGCCCGCATGAGGCGGTGAGCCACCCGTGTTCGGTCCTGCCTTACAGTCGGAATACGCTATACTGCGGCGCATCGATCGGAGCATTGAGCGAAGCGCTCAATGCGATTGCGAGGGCAGTTCTGGTATCGACGGGATCAAGGATGCCGTCGTCCCAGATTTCTGAGGTCGCATAATAGGCACTTGACCGCTCGCGATATTCTTCAAGAATTGGTGCTCGAATGGCTGCCAATTCCTGCTCCGAGAGGCGCCCTCCGGCGCGAGCCAATTGTCTCGCCTTGACGTGGGTGAGAACTCCGGCCGCCTGCTCGGCGCCCATCGCAGATATCTGAGAATTTGGCCAGCTGAACACGAATCGAGGATCAAACGCGCGTCCCGACATAGCGTAAGTTCCTGCGCCGTGCGAGCTGTTACAAATGACCGTAAACTTCGGCACGGACGCTCCGGACACCGCCATGATCAACTTAGCGCCGTCCTTGGTGACCCCGCGCCGTTCATATTCGCGGCCAACCATAAAGCCCGTTACGTTCTGCAGGAAGAGCAGGGGCGTCCGGTTCTTGTCGCACAGTTGAATGAAATGAGCCCCCTTTTGCGCGCTATCGCCGAACAGCACGCCATTATTGGCAAGGATCCCGATTTGATATCCGTGAAGCCGGGCAAAGCCGCACACGAGTGATGTCGCAAAGCGCGCCTGGTATTCTTGAAATCGGCTGCCATCGACCAGACGAGCGATGATCTCTCGCATGTCGAACTCCGCGCGCGCGTCCTTTGGAAGGATACCGTAGAGTTCGGACGCACTATAGGCTGGCGGCTCGGGGGCCACTCGATCGATCGAGGTCTTCGCCGGTCGGTGGAAGCGAGCAACGACGTCGCGGGCAATCGCAATCGCATGGAGTTCGGAGTGTGCGAAGTAGTCACAGGTGCCCGACACGCTGGTATGCATGAGGGCGCCGCCAAGTTCGTCGGCGGACACTTGTTCGCCGGTGGCAGCCTTCACGACCGGAGGGCCGCCGAGAAAAATCGCTCCAGTACCTTCGACGATAATGTTGTATTCACTAAGCGCTGGGACGTAGGCCCCTGCGGCGGTGCAGTGGCCCATGACGATGGCGACCTGCGGCACCCCCATCTTCGAGAGAACGGATTGATTGCGGAGAATTCGACCGGCATGGTAGCGATCAGCAAAGAATTCCGCCTGCAAAGGCAGGAATCCGCCGGCGCAGTCGCACAGGTGAACCACAGGCAGACGGTTTTCGATGGCTATATCCAATGTCCGCACGATCTTCTTGACCGAGAGTGGATACCATGCGCCGCTCTTCACGCTGGCATCGTCGGCATGAACAATAACCTCTCGCCCCGCCACAATGCCGATGCCGACAACCTGGGCGGCGCCGGGCACCTCGCCGTCGTATGCCTTGTTAGCCGCCAGTGTCGAAAGCTCTAGGAACGGAGTTTCCGGATCGAGCAAGGCCGCGAGCCGCTCACGAACAAACAGTTTATTCTGCCGACGCAGCCGCTCGAAGTCCCGCGCAGGCCTGTGGAAGCGGGCAACGCGTTGGCGCTCCTTCAATTCGGCGGCAAGTTGTCTGTTGTGCAGGTCGTTGCGACGAAATTCCTGCGAGTTCACGTTCGCCACGGAACCGATCCGCTGCATTTCAGCGCCCTTCTTTAGAGAGCGTGACCAGCACAGCGTCGTGCTCGAAGCTCTCACCTTCCTTGACGTGAATTCGATGGACGATGCCATCCTGTGGTGATCGTATGATCGTTTCCAGCTTCATGCTTTCAATCAGCATCAGTGCCATTCCCGACGAGACCGATTGACCGGACGAAACCGTGATCGCAACAACAAAGCCAGGCATCGGCGCCCGGGCCACCAGAGCGTGAGTCTCGTTATTGCCGGATGCGCACGCTCGCAACGGGTCATTGTAGCGCAAAATGCGCGTCCTGCCGCGGATGTGAAGGTGAATTAGCTCCCCCTCGATGGCGAACCTGATCGGTTCGCTCTGGCCCGCAATGGTCAAGATGCCGCTACTGTCATTGCAGCGAGTGAACGCGACAGGGGCAATGACCTGGTCTCGGAGATGGAGCCGGTAGTCTTGCTGGTTGGGTGAAAGCCACAATTCATGATATACGCCGTCGACCTCGAATGAGTGATACACGTCAATTTCTCCAACTACCGAGCGCCGCGTGAAGCTCAGGCACGGCGTCGGCCGACTCGCGGACCGGTCTTGTCAGGAGAGCCGCAGATGCCAGGAACGCAGACATTTCGGCAGCAAAGTTGCCGGTTGCGAGATGTGGATTTTCTTCTAGGTATCCCGTATGGAACTGACCGCCAAGAAATGCCTCGTCGCAAAGAATCCGGGCGAGCAAGCTCGCGTTGGTCTCGCACCCGAGTAGAACCAGTTCGCGAACGGCGCGATGGGCTTTGAGAGCAGCCTCTATGCGGCTCGGTGAATGCACGATGATCTTGGCGAGCATGGGATCGAATGCCGCCGTGATGTGCTGGCCTTGCATGATGCCGCTGTCGATTCGTACGCCATCCGGATACTCGAGAAGAAGTACTTTGCCGGTGGTCGGGACGTATCCGCGTCCGGGAGCCTCCGCGCAAAGCCTGAGCTCGATTGCATGCCCATTTGAAACAATGTCGGACTGCGAAAGTGCAAGTTTTCGGCCCGCTGCCGCATAGACTTGTTCGGCGATCAGATCGACGCCGGTGATCATCTCGGTCACCGGATGTTCGACCTGAAGACGTGTATTCATTTCCAGAAAGTAGAACTCTCCGCCGCTGAAAATGAACTCGACCGTTCCTGCATTCTGATAATTCGCTGCACGGGCGATGCCGACGGCGGCTTCGCAAATCCGGGTCCGCAATTCTGGTGATAGAGCTGGCGAGGGCGTTTCCTCGATGATCTTCTGGAAACGGCGCTGCACCGAACATTCGCGCTCGAAGAGATGGACCAGGTTACCGAAGGAGTCACCGAGCACCTGTACTTCAATATGTCGCGGGCTTTCGATATATCGTTCAACATAAAGTCGGCCATCTCCAAAGTAGCGACGCGCTTCGCTGCGCGCCTGCTCAATGGCTGCCTCCAACGTAGCAAGGTCCCGTACAATCCGCATTCCCTTGCCGCCACCGCCCCCTGATGGCTTCACGAGCAAAGGAACTCCAATAGCCCGCGCTCTTGAAACGAATGTGGCCGGATCATCTTCCTCGATGGCGCAGGGTGCCACTGGAAAGCCGTTGCGCTGAACGAAATTACGGGCGCGAATCTTATCGCCCATTAGTTCGATGGTTTCTGGAGCGGGTCCGATGAACGCAATACCGGCCTTTATCACTGTGCTGGCGAATTCCGCATTCTCGGAAAGCATTCCATAACCCGGATGTATCGCGCCGGCGTTCGCCTTGTGGGCGGCAGCGATGATCTGCGCGATGTCCAAATAGCTTGCGATTGGCGTGCGGCCGCTAATCGGAACAGCCAGGTCGGCCATTGAGACGGCCGGGGTTCCCGCGTCAACGTCATGGTAGGCAATGGCAGAACGAAGCCCAAGCTTGTTCAAGGTTTTGATGATACGTGCGGCTATCTCACCCCTATTGGCGATCAGAACGGTATCGAAAGGTAATTTATGCATTCGCCTATCCGGACAAGCGCGATTGAACCAGAGCGTCGGTCAATTGTAGGCGGCCATGCTCGTCACCTGACCTCGGGTGACCGTCCTGCAGGTCAAGCTTGGACCACTTCTGTGGATGAGGCAAACGAACCGGCCGCCACATCTTCACTTCGAGTCGCTGCTTTTCTTGGTAGTGTCTCGCACGAAGATCACGTAGCGACATTGCTGACTGAGGCTCGCTTGCTTGGATCTGAGGCAGGCAGTGATAGCGGTGCGATCTGGTATGTGGCTGCTACAAAGGCGGAACACGTCCTCCATGCAAGCCTCTTTCTCTTCTGCGGTCGGCGCTTGATCGCGCGCCTTGACAAGCCCGGGCATTGCAGCCGTCACTGCCACGGCAACAGCGATGGCGCAGTAGTAGAGTTTGAGGCGCGAAGGCAGCTGAGTTTGTTGAGTTTGAGTCATGATATCCCTTCAAGTCGGTGAGGCTGCGATATTTTTCTTCCTGCGCGAAGCGCCAACATGACCTGTCAACCGCGAGGCAGGCCGGAGCTGCTTAAGTGCGGTGCCGGCAAGCTCGTTCTTCCACTTTTGCGGTCTGGCTGTACGGTGCTGGTCATCTGTCCGGCATGACAGAAGCGAAACCTGCCGTGCTGGCGGAGCCCCGCGAAGAGGCGAAGCGCTCGCGGCTGAGCTGGCCCAGCAAGTGATCATTTCGGAGCTTCCGGTGATTGTGCGGTTGTTCATGCTTGGATGTCGCGAGGCATTGCTTGGGCGGACATGTGCTTAGGTATTCTGGGTGAGCCTATCCGCTAAGCGACTAATGACGCCGTAGCCGGCGACGGGTTGAAGGGCCCGGGCCAACTATCGCGAGGCAGAGAGATCAGACAAAAGCCAGGTGCGCTCAAGCCACGGTTGATGATGCATTCGATCGTTCAGAGCGAACCATGATGGCGCGGGCCGAGACTGTGTTTGGTGTAGTCGCGCCTGTGTTCGTTGGGTGGCGTATCTAGGGCGGAGCCTCCGTCTTGCGTCCGTTCCGGTGAGGCTACGGTGATGGAAGCGCCTGCCGTGCAGATCTCGAAACGTGCGATTTCGTCCAGCCGCGACAGGAACAGCTCCGACGAAGCGCGGACAAGGATGCGCCTGGAGGATCTTATCGTCCTAATCGAGTCGCGCCAGGTGAGTTTAGATCTTTGAAACATTCGCAATTCTCATGACGTGTCCGGACCGCTGGATTGTCGGACGTGGTTCCCACTTGTCCAGGATCGTACAATCTAACGCTAGGTCCGATTCAAGCCCCTTGTGCATCCCATCGTCTGAGGATGTCGGGGCTGTGCATTCTTCGTACGAGCCTTGGCTGCAAGGCGCACTTTGGTGTTTCGGCTGTGCATGGCGACCGTCCGCTTCGGCAACCGAGGCCACGAGCGTCGCTGTTACGTGATTATACGGAGCGCCGGTGTCGCATTTCTTTGATCTGCCAATTGCATGCTCTCGGCATGAATCCGAAAAGTAAACTCTACCAGCCCGACCACTGGCGAGGCCGTGCGGAAGCAACGCGAAAGAAAGCGGAAGCGCTCGCTGACGGAAAAGCCAAAGACAGGCTGCTTAAAATTGCCGAGGAATACGACAGGCTGGCTCGGCGTGCCCACGTGTGGCAGATGCGCAAAAACGAGGACGATACGTGGCCTGAGGAAGAGCTGTAAAGCGTCGCTGCGGATCATCAAAAAGGCCCCCAGCCTGTTGATCGCTACCCGACCCTATGGCCCGCGCAGATGTCGCTGAGCAAGCAAGTCAGTGCCTGGAAGGGACGTCGAGGGGCACCGTAGGGCGAGGCATCCTGACGCTCCTGTGGCGCGCTCCAGATCGCGACACGTAGGTGAAGGCGGAGCAGGCGGCCTGCCCAACGCTCCTTCAGATCTACTTGGTTAGTCAGCTTCTCGAAAGCTAATTTCCATATCACGAAAATGCGGAATCCTAGATCTCAATTTGCAGTCAATGCGTCGCGTTAATGCGGAAGCCCGGATGACGTGCGCGCGGGGACATGTCGAGCTGTTAAAGGTCAGTGTTTGGCACTTCGTTGCGGCTGCAATGGCATATCAGTTTCGCCAATTCGAGATATCTGCGGCATGCCTCAATGTTTCCTTTGCGTTCGTCGGAGGGACGGATTTCCAGGTAGTCGCGCGAGGTGTGCACTGGAATCAAGTCTGTGAGCTGTCCGTTTTCTTCAAAATCGATTGTTTTGATGGAATGCATCCACGCGCTGAATGAGTCTGTATCATGCGTTCGGGGTCTCGATGGTCTAAAAAGTTCGGTCGTGTTTCTGAGGATGTGATCTTAATCGCGAATGCTGCAAGGTATCAGGCGCCGAATGCCCCGCTGGAGTTACGACGAGAAGCGTTCGTCTAGTCGAAGGGGAGTCCCGCCACTGCTGGCGATGCCACGGCGTCTGACCACTAATCCAGCACCGACGTAAATCGCGGATCTCGATGCCCTCGGTGAGGTACTGGTGAATAAAGCGTTCCTTGCTCATTATCGTCTCTCGCTTCAGTGGCGAGCCACTCGGACTTGCTTGCGACCGAAAGGGCAAAGCCAGACGGGCGCCGCACCCCGCAAGGCGCGCGGGCTTGACCCTCGCGGCGGATGAAGATCTGCGTCAGCCGATAAGCATGGCCCCGGACCAGGCACAGGCAGGGAGCATGCGCCTTACATACATAGTCCTAGCTGCGTTGTGCCGTACTATTCAAGCGCAAGATCGTGCCGCACGCGTCCGAAGTGATACGCCGGCGCGCCTTCAGAACCAGCTTGCCTAGCTTGAGGGCCTGTTGGCCTTGGCCAGTTCTTCTTCAGCGGACTACTGACGCTGCAGGTTGGTTTCCATCAGCGCATTATGAGTCTTCCGAGACTCGTCAGTTTATCGACAGCTAAGTCTTATAGCATGGGTACTGTCTAGCCGGACTGAGAGATAGCTTAATCTGCTGGACGAGAATGGGATGGATTGTTCTAACAAAATAGCCTCTCGATAACCGCAGATTCCGTCCGGACACAGTACGTCTGGCCGCAACACCTGTGGGCGAATAGCGCAGCGTGTTTGTCGGTTCTGGTGGCAACCGCGCTCTGTGATCGCCTGCATCGTCATTAGTCAGTGATTCATCGTCGGTGAGAGCTACCGGATTCGAGAAGCGCCGCTCGGTGCGTTCCTTTTATTTAGCTGAGAAGAGAAGACATCGATGAATACAGAACGGGCTCAGCTTGGCGCTGGCACTCCTGCCGAGACTTCCGAATCCGAAACCTCCCAACCGGGGTCCTCGGCTGCGGCTCAGTGGGCCGAAGCCCTCACGGAGGCAGACGCGTCCGCTGCTGATCCCGCCTCGTCGCAGGACCAGGTCCTGGCGGGCCGGGCTGCCGAAGAGGGGCAGGGCGGAGGCGGGAATCGGCAAGAGGCCGCAAGTCGAGCGCGGGCTTGGGGGCAGACGGGCGACGTCGATGAGCCGCTCGATCTGTCGTCCCTCTCCCTGACCGCCTTGTCCGTCCCCCTCCCGCCCGAGCTCCGGCGGCTGAATGTCGAGAACAATCAGCTGACCAGCCTGCCCGAGCTGCCAGCCGATCTGCAGCGGCTCAACGCGAGCAACAATCGGCTGACCAGCTTGCCCGACCTTCCGGCCGGGCTTCGGCGGCTCTACGCCGTCGGCAACGGGCTGACCAGCCTGCCCGCAGACCTGCCGCTCGGGCTCCGGCGCTTGAGGGTCGACAACAATCAGCTGATCAGTCTGCCCGATACTCTTCCGGCAACGCTTCAGGAGCTCGACGCGAGCCGCAACCGGCTGACCGATCTGCCCGACCTTCCAGCTGGGCTCCAGCGCCTGAACGTCGATCACAATCAGCTGACCAATCTGCCCGAGCCCCTCCCGGCGCAGCTCGAATGGTTCAGCGCCATCAACAACCAGCTGACCGGGCTGCCCGACCCAGTGCCCGCAGCCCTGCTATGGCTCGGCGCGAGCAACAATCAGCTGACCAGCGTGCCCCAGACCCTGCTGACGCAGATGGGTCGCGGCTCCAGCGTTGATCTGGAGAATAATCCACTGCCCGAGTTGTTGCAGACCAATCTGCTGACAGCCATGCAAGCCGGGGACTATGCCGGCCCGCAGATCTTTTTGCCTATGGCCGAAGGAGCGGTGGCAATCGAGCCGCGGCCGTTGCATGAAGTTGTCGCGGACTGGCTTGAGAACGATCCGGAGACGGTGGCTGCCTGGCGAGGTTTTGCCCATGAGCAGGGAGCCCAGGACTACGCACGATTCCTCGACAGGCTGCGGGGCACGGTGAACTATGGTAATGACGCGTTCCGGCTGAGGGTCGCGGAAGATCTGCGGCAGGCGGCGGCAAGCCCGCGACTGCGTGAGCAATTTTTCACGCTGGCCAGCGAAGCGACCGCGAGCTGCGAGGATCGCATCACTTTGACTTGGAACGGCATGCAGACCGCACGCCTGAACGCTGATATAGAAAACGGAGCCTATGACGGGCGGCTCGACGAACTGCTCCAACACGGCCGTGTGATGTTCCGCTTGCAGGCGCTGGACGGGATCGCGCGCGAGACGGTCAACTCGCTCCGCGCCGCTAACGCGGACGCCGATATCGAGGCCGGCGCGGACGCCGATAGCGACACCGACACGGACACCGACCCGGACGCCGACATCGACGAGATCGAGGTCTATCTTGCCTATCAGACCCAACTGCGCGAGCCCCTGGAGCTGCGGCACGTTGCCCCTGACATGCGCTTCTTGAACATCTCTCACGTGACAGAAGACGATGTTGCCAGGGCCGCGATGTCGGTGCGGGACCAAGAGGCGACGGGATTCCGGAACTATCTGCTAACGCGTTGGCAGCCTTGGGAAACGGTGCTGGTGCGCATCAGGCCCGAACTGGAGCAGCAACTCGTCCATGCGATGGGCGAGGAGTTTCAAACTCGCCTGGACCGAGCTCTCGCCGAGCACGGCCTGACAGGCGACCCCGATGCCGAGCGGGAGCTCGGATCCCAGATCCGCAGCGACATCGCCCGCGACATCAGGGGTGCGGTGACGCGCGAGGTGCTCAAACCGTATGGCCTGGAACTGTAAAGTGGCCGTTCATGCGAGGGTCAATCGCTATTTCCACTCGGCCGCCGCTGCTCGATTGAGCGATCGCGATGAGACCCGCCAGCCGGGCAGCTCCGCCGCAAAGCAAATGGCGGTAGCCGTAGCTTGACCCAAGGCGGCAAGGTGCGGTTCGTACCGTTGCTGCTCGCGTCACCTTCACAAAGGCGCGGGATACTAAGGATTGTGATCAATGTTTCGCCTGGAATGCCACTCGAGCGGCAGTGCCGTACATGCGCGACTCGAAGATCGGCTTGTGCACCAGCTCTTGCTTCTGTCCGAAAGCAAACGCGCATGATGTGGGGAAGCAGCCAAGCTGTCGCGAACGCGACATTGGGCCGCAAAACGTGGAGCGTTCCTCTGCATTGCACTGGAGCCAAAATCCTAAATTTTACCATCGTGCCATAATATGAAGTTATCTCTTGCATCATCCAAAAATGGGGCGAGATCGAGGATGACATGCAACACAACATTCGCAAATCCGAACAGGATGAAAGGGAGGATGGTCATAACAACAGAGACGTCGTGATGCTACATATCGCTTCCGAGCGAGAAAAGCCTAATGCAAACTCCGAGACGGACGACGCGGTCCCTAATGTGCCATTGCACGAGAGCGCGATTATCGTGATCTTCGAAATATCGAAAGTACTCACCGCACCCTACCGGCTAGAAGTCACGCTGGCCAACGTCGTCGATCTTCTGCAATCGTTTGTGCAGATGCGGCACGGCATCGTCTCTCTGTTCCACGATGAGGGCGTGCCGGACATTACCGTGGGCGCCGGCTGGAGCGAAGGGAGCGACGAGCGCTTCCGGATGCGCCTGCCGCAGAAGGTAATCGATGAGATCGTGGCAAGCGACCGCCAAAGCTGGATCGCATCAATCAGAACAGGACATTTTACATCGACCGTGGGGTCGCGCCGGCGCGAGATGCCGCCGGCGCCTCGGTTTCTGTGAAAGAGGTCTCCACGTCCCGATTGATGGTGCGCATACGTTGCGGCCGCGGCATGCGAGAGGCGTCGGAAAGCCCCTCGTGCCTTTGCCATCCGCGAGAGATTACTTCAAAAGAAAGCTGCGATGATCCAGCAGATAGCGGCCCAAAGCAGCGCATTTATGAGGAGTACGGCCAGAAGCCCCACGTTCCACCTCCTCTGCGCCTGCCAGGAGCGACAATCGGCGCTGTAATGCTTGATCGTTGGGTGTTTTGGTGCGCGCCAATGTGTCATTTCATCACGCGCCGCGCCGGTCCACGGAAAAATGCCAGGCTTTGCATGCCTCGTATCACTCATAAGTTCGCAGTCCTCTTTCAGAGCGCGAGTATCAGAATTCTTGTTTGTTGCGCGGCGAGCATCCGGCCGATGATATGCTTGCGCATCGTCGGTACAGGGAGGTCGCGTTCCGTCACCACAGCAATCTACGTGCCACGACGGAGAAGTGCCGGTACCGCCTTGATGCAAAAAAAAGCGCGTCTGTCGGCGTTGACGACACGGCGTCGCTGCCCGTGGTCGGATTCGCGACGTCGACGTCTGAAAGAGAACACCCGCATCAGCAGCAAAAGGGTGAGCGCGTCGCGAGCGCCATACCAGAAACAATGCGTTAGGAGTTGCATCGTAGTGACGAAGGTCGGCCGACGGTCGCAGTTGCAGTCAATGAGAATCGACCAATCATTGTTTCTGATCGCTAGCTTACAGGCAGTCGATCCGCTCGATGTTATCAGCTCGAAGACAGTTCATGCCAGGGCTCCGCGGCTCTGGTGGGAGCCCGTTCGATTTGACCTCATGCGACTCAATCGCGGTCACATAGATGGCGCATTGGCACTGTTTCAGACTCGGCGAGAAGGCTTGCAAATGATCAAGTACGACCTCACAAAGCATCAAGATCGCCGCGCAGCGTCACCTGGTGCCGCCACTGGTTTTGCGGGGCATCATGGAATGTAGAGGTCAAAGGCCATTATAGGGAGCATGACATGATGACGATCGATTCATTGAAGACGAGGTGACGGGCCACGAGCCGCCGATTTCATGTGCTCAAGCAGGTCGTCATAAGACATGAATCGGCACGGCCCGGAACGCTTGCTTGAAGCGCGAAAGTTCGATCGTAGATATTACCGCTGCTGATGCGCTCGCTCTGTTAGCCGATGTGCGGCCAGTACTGGCTGGCAAGCAAGATGCCTCGCAGGAGAGGGGCTTGATGATGGAGTTGTCCGGTGAGCGAGCCCGTCGGACCACCAAGAGCGGGAAGGTGCAATCTGCGGGCTGAGTCGCCGTCGCGCAAATCGTGCACGGCTCGTAGTCAGACAAGCAGCGGCCCTTGAGAGCGCTAGTCGGCCACAATGCGGGCGTTAAAAGGCTAAGAAGAGGAGAACGAGTGATGATGGACATCTGCGGCTTTCTCGAATGGTTCGCTGAAGACTGGTATAGGAGCGCTGGGCCGAGGACCGAGCCGGTTGATGAGTTGCGAGACAACGTCATCTACGTCGACTTTAAGGCCATCCGAGAGGCAAAGGAGGGGGCGTGCGAGCGCGAATCATAGAGAAGCTGGAGGCCGGCCGCGTGCAATACGGCCAGTTCGCTACCTTTCCTGGATCCGGTCCTTGCGGCCTGTTCTTTTTGCAGGGTCCTTGCGGGTGTGAACTCAAGATAAGTGGATTAGTCCGTCCTGGCTGGGAGAATGTCGCTGTCTCGACGCCGCGGCGCTGTCCGAATTGGGAAGAGATGTGCTTTGTCAAAGACCTGTTCTGGGATGAAGAGGAGTGCGTCATGCAGTTGCATCCACCACATTCGCAGTATGTCAATAACAGCCGATATTGCCTGCACCTGTGGAGACCCACTCATCGGGACATCCCAATGCCGCCGCCGAGCTTTGTAGGCATCGTTGGGTTAGGGCCATCAGAAGCGGCAATGTTGTTTGCCCAGATGAGCGCGACAGCATGATGAGCTGAGTTAACGATATCCGAGCGGAAGATGAGGCCGAGCGGGTGCAGAAGCACCGGTTCGGCGCCGCCGGAATGAGGCGTCACAAGCGGATAAACGTCAGGACCGGTCACCTGTTGCACTGTGCACTGCTTTCAGAGGAGCTGCAGACAGTGCACTGATCCGGTTCAAGAGAGGTCTCGTATACACTTGGGATCAATCATTGTCGAAGGAACGAATTGGAGTTGGCGTCTTGACGGCATTCAAATCAGTGTTTGCGGATCCGTGCTGAACGTCGGTTCGGCAGCAACAACGACGTCTCACCGGGCCGGCGACCGGTCACAAGGCAATCACTGGACGATCCGACGAAGCGGTTGCGCACTCTTTGGAACGAAAAGCATGTGCCGATCGAACGGCATAACGCGAAATGGCGAGATCGAAGCCAAAGCGACGGCCGAATTCAAGTTTGAAAGGCGCTGTCCAGGCGCCGCCTAGGCCACGAGCCGGGGTCGGTGTCACCCTGACTGCATCCGGAATTGCTCGAGCTAGGCCTACCGGTCGCTTTGCAAGAGCCGGTAGCTCGTCGGCTACTACCCATCTGGAGCGGTGCTGATGAGCAGAGACGGTCGAGTCACCAAATAGCCAACTGGGGCCGTAGCTTCTCCAAGCCTATTTGGTTGTCAGCTCGTCGTCAGCTTGCCGCAATAGCATTCGCAGGCAGGGCGTAAGCAGCCCGCCCTCGCTCTGAGGAAACGTACGCTGAAGAGGCAGGCGAACCGCCATGTATAATCGAGTTAGTGGCCTATTCACACGCCTCAATCAAACTAACGAACCGAGTCAGCCGGCAGACAGCAGCGAATTTGCACAAACACTGACGGATCTCGCTCGACGGGAGAGCTTGCCACCTGGGGAATTGCCCGACAAAATGGGGCTCTGCTGCAGCAAGCCACAGACCTCCGATGCAAACATTTACAGTCCAAGCACCTCAGATCTCAGCATATCCTCTCTGTCCTCCAGCTCAACTCCATCCTCTCCAGCAAGGCCGATCCCTCCTCTGTTCGATTACAGGACTGCTGAATTGCCCGAGGCCAATGTCAACGGCATCTGCGTTGGATTGGCAGCGGAGTGGATCCGCAATCTCCCAAGCAGCCCTTCATCCCGGATGAGGGCGCTGCGCCCGGGTACTGAGACTCACAGCTCGGCGGCAGGGCTGCAGCAGCGGTATGAAGACCTCAAGACGGCGGAAGGTTCTCACAATCCTCAGGCAAGAAGCACGATTTTACGCGAAGCCGGCCTAGAGCCGTCCGCCGAACAAACGCCATATAGGTTTGGTACATCTTCGCGCATTGACAAGATCGTGAACGAGGTCACCCACGATCCATCGATCTACTTGGTCAGCTTGCGTTTCGCCGCAGGTGGCGCCCACATGATCGCAACGTCGACATCGAATGGAATGACGACCCTCTTTGATCCTAACTATGGAGAATTTACTGTTCGGTCGGATCAGATGGGTGACTTGTTCAAAAGTCTTGCCGACCGTTACAGCAACCCGCCGAACGGACTTGATATATCGACGGTCGTCACACAAAGGATGACGTGAGTGTTTCGGAGGTTCCGACGGACCTTGCCGATCCCAGGCGCGGATCCTTTCGTGATCGATACCGGACAGCCGCATCGCCTCCGACAGTGCAGCACCACGGCCGGGAACACGGATTCTGCCGCTCTCAACGTGCGCCCGACGTGATGCCGGAGCTCACCGCGGCCCTTCAAATGTTGGAGCGGTACGGTCGACGGAAACTCTCGAAAGCAGTGCAGCGGGGTCGAATGTTCAGAGATAGAGGCTGCCGATCACTCAGGTTGATGTGCCATCGCGCGTCAAAGTCTGAATGATCTGCGCTTGCATTCAAGCGGGACCGACGACCCATTAGAGCTTGCCTGAAAGAAGGTTAAGCTCCTCGCGTGGGTTTCGATGCCTTACGCGCCCCTTTGCGCTCAGGGCTAAAGAGCGGGCACCAGGCATTCACCACAGCCGGCAAAGCTGTAGTTCGTCTGCTTCGGAATCATCGCCGCCCTCTTTTGTACCGACGTCACCAGCCAAACAGCTGCTGCGGCGCCAATGCATGCCGTCGCACTATCGAACAAACCGAGTCGACGCTCGCTACGAGCTCCGCAACAATCCGCGCCTTGTACTCGTCCCTGCACTTCCGCTGACGTCCGGCTCTGGCGAAGACCTCAAAACCCCGAAGGACAGTGATAAGGCTATGCACTGTGTTCGTTCTAAGCCTCACGGTTCAAGCAGACCGGCAGCGATGTCGCCAGCCTGATCCATAACTCTTTGGAATTGGTCCAGCTTTGCCACCAGCTGGACTACAAGGTCATTTGCCAGTTTACTTCCCGAATAATGCGGGGTGACATTCTGAATTTACGGCCCGTAGCCCCTCGCCGCGGTGCGGGCGTAAGGTGGCTATTGAGCTTGATCTGGAAGACGTCGCCCGGTGGCTTGGATATGATCCCAGTCTCACACCGGAAGCAGCGCGGGCGCGACTCGGCGCTGGTCGGGCTGGAATGGATCAGACGCTGTCCCTGCCACGCCCGCACTACTGATTGAAGTTAGCAGAGACGTGACTCGGCGCCCCAAAAGCCCCACGCATACACGGGGCAAGCGCTGTCCCTACCACGCGCCGCTAGCTTCAACGGAGTTGTACGCGCACTAGCTTTCCGAAAGCTGACGAACCCGACGCGATTCACCCAACGAAAAGCGGCCGGTGTGGGTCGGTGCTCTGTATCTGGAACCCACCCGAGTTGGCGCCCTTAAAGACGGAGCGCACATTGAGGCAGAACGACAGCCTGATTGGGCGTACTTCTCATCATCGTGCATGGGCGGAGGCGGGACCACGGCAGAGGAAATGCCCGTCAGACGCTTTGTGGCCGGCAAGAGCGCCGACGCCCGCAGTAAGATAGGAGCAGACCTCGGACGCACAATCGGGAATGCGGTAGCCAATCCGCGCATCAGAGCTTGATCACCGACGTCCTACGGTTCCGCCTCTACCTATGCACGACCATCTCTATGAACCGCCGATCGACGATCGGACGATGGTCTGCGTTCTAATCCTTGACAGTGGACATCAGAGCGTCGTTCTCAGGCCACGGCTTTGAAGGCTTGAACTCGGTAGGCCCACGGCAGTAGCTGGTCGATCTCGCGGTTTGGATGCCCGTTGACGATCCTTGTCGGGACGTTCGTGAGATAGGCGAGTGGATCGACGTCGTTGACTTGCAAGTCTCGACGAAGGTTGCGAGGACGGCCCAATGTTGGGCGCCCCCGTCGGATCCGGCAAACAGCGCGTTCTTGCGACTGACGACCGTATTGTTGTCGAGCTCGATGCGGTCGTTATCGATGAAGCGCGTTAAGCTTGCCAGCGCGAGGGCGTAGGGGATGACCTCGGCGAGCTTGATCTTCTGGCTGATAAGAGCCAGCTTGGCGCGCAGCCATACCTCGAAGATATCGGACAGTGGTCGGCTTGCCGCACGAGGCGATGCTCCTCCGCGCTGCGGCCGCGGATCTCGTTCTCGATCGCGTAGAATGCGGCACGTGCTTCAGCGTTTCGCTCGCGATTGGAGCGGCGCCGGCTGTCGCGAGTTCGTAGAAGTTGCGCCGCATGTGCATCCAGCGGAAGGCGAGCTCGACCCGCCCTCGATCAGCCGGGCTGGAGTCGGCTTGCAGGACGCCGAGGCGGCCCACCGTTGTCGAGCCGCAGCCGGTCGAGGAGGCGGTGCCGGCTCCTCCTGAACGCGCAAGCCTTTGCTGCGGCCACGCGCTGCCCGGGGAGCTAGCTTGGGTTAGGGCCTCATAGCAGAGGCTGCCGGATTCAGAGGTGGCGGTGCTCAGGGAGGCCTCGGCTTTCCAAAGCTGCGTCGTCGCGCGGACCGCGCCGAAAGAGGTCCGGCATCCGCTAGATGTCAGACATACTGCACCAATTTGAGGTAGTCATCTGTGAGGACGGGTGAGCGAATGGAACAAGCCGCGTCTTGAAGGAAGGTGGTTAGAGTCCGACTCGCCAGATTGCGGCCTTCGAAAGATTGCCGTGCCGGCGCGCGAGTACGGAGAGTTGCTAGTTCGGAACTGACCAGGTCAGCGGCTGCTCCGGCGCAATCTGAGCCAGAGAAGCAACCAGCAGACATGACAGCCTGTGCCAGTCCCAGTGTGGTGAGCCAACCCGCATAGATCAGCACGGCACCGTCTGTCTCATTGAGCGCAGAGAGTTCCTCAATTGCAGCAGCATGGACTGATGCCGCACCAACTGACCGAAAGAGATCGGCTATCTCGTCACGCGTAGCTTTAGAGAGGAGGCAGCGGCCGAGATGTGATAGGAGCGCCTCGGTCGGACCTTCGAAGATGCGGAGGATGCGAGCGTCTCGATAGATTTTGGCTAAAGGCGTTCCCTCATCGTAACCACGGCCACCTAACAGCTGGACGCATTGATCAGCGACAAGGCCGCACCACTCAGAGGACAAAACCTTCGTTGCCGATGCAAGGTGGACGTTGGGCGCGCCCTGCGCCGAAACAAGTCGGCAGGATGCAGCCAGCATCGCCTTTACTACTTCCCGCCGCAGCACCATCTGCCCAAATAACTGCTCGATGTAGCTGTTCTCGATCATGCGCATTTTACCGAGTCGACGATGGCTTGCATAAGAGGCTGCGAGCTGGATAGCGCGCTCAAGCGCTCCAAGACCCATAGCAGCCACACCGATTCGGCCGCGGTTCATACTAGACGCCGCCGCGCCCCACCCGTCTTGATCGCGAGAGAGCACGTAAGCACGCGGCACCTCGACATCCTGAAACTCCAGAGTATTCTGAATAATGCCACGTAGACCGAGTGTGCGATGCTCGTGCGTGACCTTTAGGCCTGGAGCCTGCCTGTCAACGAGTACACCAACCAGCCGACCTTTCGCATCGGGACCAGACGCGCGCGCAAAGCAAACGATCCAGCGAGCCCAGTCAGCGAGGCCGATCCAGATCTTGCGGCCAGAGATACGAACTTTATCTTCGTGCATGAGAGCCGAAGCCTCTATATGCCTCGGGGCAGAGCCAGCTCCAGGCTCCGTCAACGCGAAAGCGCAGAGATCGCCGCGTGTTGCACCCCAAATGATATGCTTTTGTTCGGGGATGTGCGGTGCCGCTTCGATGCAGGGCAATGCCAGGAAGTTATGGATGACGAGGGTCGAGGCAGCGGAGACATCGAAGGATGCAGTGGCGGAGATGAGTTCGATGGCCTCTTGCAAGGGAAGAGCTAATCCGCCGTGCTCTCCTGGTGTGGTGAGCCCGAAGAGTCCATGCCTTGCCAATATGCTGTGTAGGGTCGGCGGGAATGCTCGGCGGTCATCCGCGTCTGCGAAATTCAGCTGACTGAGGTCAGCGATCAAACCGGAGTATAGTGCATCTGCACGGCCTTGAGCTGTGCGTTCCTGCGGCTCCCTGAATTGAGCGTAAACATGAGTGTTCATAGCCATAAGGCCCACAATGATCCCGGCCGCGCTTCGCGCCAATTCATCCCCGTGGCTAGCTCGGCCACACGTTGGTATAGTGTGGACGCAAGCGCAGTATAAGCACGTTGTCCGGGACCCGGATTTATTGCGGCCGCCGCGCGGGCTCCCATCAAGATGCGCCTTGTCGATATGACCTACCAGAGGGCACGCTCGTTTCAGTGACCTTCCATTCTCCTCAAGACTCACTCAGCGTTGTCGATCGGTGTTTCGTCCCAAAGAGAGCCTCCTGGGGAGAGATCCGTCGTGCACCGATCGCCAGCATAGCGAGGCATACCTGACATATGGCATTCAAATCATGTTCACCGCCACTCCGTGGCTGCTCGGCATAGCGCGGACATACACGCAGCACCAACGAAGCGAATGATCTGTCGCTCAAGACTGCAAGCAGATCGCTCGCATCGTGTTCACGGCCGCCGAACTTGATCTCTCGCGACGGGCACCCGGGACTTCGAACGGTGATGTCGGACAATGGTCAAGGCAGGAAGGCAGTTCGATGTGAACCGACACCGCGGTTCGATCGCTGGGCTGGCTCCTTGGTGCAGGACCCATGATCGTCATTTGTGCGGTTCAGCTTATGCTCGCGGACACCACTGCGCATCCGTTTTCAAGAGTGGCCTCGATGACCACCCTAAGTTTCAGCAGGACGTCCTCCGCAGCGCTGAAATTCGCGATGGGGTGCCACGTCATGCTTGCGCCGGGAGATGGCAAGGCAGATGGCTCGTAAATGTACGTGCTTCGGCCTGCCAAGATCATCCACGGCTGGAGCGGTGTCGACGAGAGTGGCGTGGACCTAGATAAACGCTGCGACCTCGCTCACGCGGGGGCGGGTCGCTCTCGAACGGGCCGATTGCTTCGGGCAGGGACCGACGATCATGGTATGACGTGGTGCAGCGGCGGAATACGGCGGCCTGAAATTTGGTCGTACACCATGCAGGTAAGGCTGGGCCGAGTGAGGCGCCGGCTGGGGCGGACGTGCTGATCCCGGCAGGGGCTACCACCCATCACCATGCCGTTGGCCGCGATCATCGGCCCTGGTACGACCGGCAGCGGCCACAGCTTTTGCGATGTGCTCACGCTCTCGGCCTAATAGCTTTCGCGGAAGTCGTGCTCAAGCAAGAACCTTAAACCACGATGGTGATTTATCCTTTGGCGCTGCCTTTGGCGGGCGCTTCATCTTCTCAGTCTGCCGCCAGGTAGATCACATTCCAAGACGCCGGCTTGAGCCTCGCCCGCAACCTCCCGCGGTCAAAGGCCACGCTTTGCAACGGCGTCGGCTTGACCTTATCCGGCGTATTCTCGGTATTTGCCGCCATCAGATCATCGTGCCGGAGCTCGAAACGCTTGTGAACTGTCAGGGGACCGAAGCTTCTGGCCTCGACGCTCACCTCCATCTCCTGCTTCAGATCACGGTTGAGCAGAAAGAGCGACAAGCCGCCGCCTTGTTCGGCGACTGCCGCTATCTTGAGATACGGCACGTCAGGCACGGCCGGTCTACCGTCAGGATTGTTGTATGACGCATAGTAGGCCTCCGACTCGACTTGCGCGCGCAAAATCCTGCCGCGGCCAAAGTGGCTCATATGCGCAAAAGGAAAGAAGATGGTTTGCCGCCACGCACCTCCGCCCGTCCTGGTCATGATCGGCGCGATGACGTTCACGAGTTGCGCCAGGCAGGCAACTCTCACCCGATCGGCGTGATTCAGCAGGGAAATGCAGGCGCCGCCGAAGGCGAGCGCGTCCTCCATCGTATAGATTTCCTCAAGGATGGGTGGTGCCACTGGCCAGCGGTCTGCCGGGGCAGCCTCGCTGCGCGTTCGATACCAGACGTTCCATTCGTCGAAGCTCAGCATGAGACGCTTTTTGGAGCGCCGCTTGGCCGCAACCGCATCAGCTAGGACGACGACCTCATCGATGAAGCTGTCCATCAGGTCGGTGCTCGCGAGAAACGATGCAGTGTCCTGACTGTAATTCTCGAGATAAGTATGGATTGAAATGTAGTCGACGTAATCGAAGGTATGTTCGAGGACCGTTTCTTCCCATTGGCCAAAACTAGGCATGTTGCGCAACGATGAACCGCACACCGCAAGCTCGATGCTATGATCCACCCGCCGCATCATCTTGGCCGCCTCTCTTGCAGCTGCCCCGTAAGCGGCGGCGCTCTTTTGTTCTATCTGCCAGGGCCCGTCCATCTCGTTGCCGAGGCACCACAGCTTGATCCCATGCGGCGTCTGCCAGCCGTGCTTGCGGCGGAGCTCCGACCACGCAGTTCCTCCGGGATGGTTGCAGTATTCGACCAGATTGCGAGCGGCATCACCGCTGCGAGTCCCCAGATTGACGGCCATCATCGGCGCGACATCGGCGGCCCTGCACCAGTCAATGAATTCATTGGTGCCGAAGCTGTTCGGCTCGGTGCTGAACCAGGCCAAGTCGAGGCGCGCCGGCCTCGTCTCCAGTGGCCCAACGCCGTCCTCCCAATTGTACCCCGAGACAAAATTGCCGCCAGGATATCGAACGAGGGTCGGGCCGAGCTCCTTCACCAGCGCCAGCACGTCCTTCCGAAAACCCCTCTCGTCTGCGGTCCGATGGCTGGGCTCGTAGATGCCGCCATAGACGCATCGGCCCAGATGTTCGATGAAAGCACCAAAAAGACGCGGGTCGGTGTAACCAATGGTGAAGTCGCGGTCGATCAGAACTTTGGCTTTCCTCATGTCCTTCTCGGGTGGCCTGGGGCTGATGACAGTTACAAGGTGGCTGCTGCTGTGCGAGAAACGAATCAAGATTCGTGCCGTTTGCACGGAGAGAGCTCCATGAAGCCGATCCGCATCTATTGAGTGATTGTCGCGCAAACCTTGACCTGCGGCCTAACCAGCGCGGCGTCACGCTGGACTTCTCGCAACCCGGCAAGCCAAACGCCGATGCGAGGTGTTCGACGGTCGCTTCAGGGCCGAATGCCTCAACACCGATTGCTTCCTCAGCCTTGCAGACGCCCAGGAAAGGTGGAGACTTGGCGCAAATACCACAATGAAGAACGCCCCTGGGCGGCAATCGGCAACAGACGGCCGATTTTGCTGCAAAACCACGTCAGCGTAACAAGCCCGCCAACGTGTTCAGAGTCGTAAAACTCCATTCCTGGGCGGTCCAAACCGCGGAACAGATATCCATGGTAGAACGCTGCGGCGGAGTTGAGGGGGCCCGTAGGCGAAGCGGAGCCCGTCCGCGAGGACAAAATGAAGCGTACATTCATCATGGCACTTCCGCGGGATACCTTGTGGTTTTTGACAAGGAGCATTCTCGCTGAGGATTTCAAACAAGCCCTGTAGCCATGAGATGTAAGTGCGAAACTCCAGGAAAGGGCATTTGGGCGCTTGGGACTACGCGTCAGGACAGGAAAGTAGGCAAGAAGGTCGAAAGCGGGTAGAGCGGCACCGGATTGCCCCAGACGAAGGGTTCGAACACTCGGATGAGCAGAGGCAAGCTTCGTGAGAGTCAAATAGTGACAGGCCCGGTTCCATCGCAGTGCTGAGCCCGTTTTACCTTGGCCGATGACCTGTCGCCGCCCGAAGAAAAGTCACAAGCAAATCAGGCCTGGGCTCTACCGCCGCTCATCTGGATAGGCCGATGGGGCGGGCCTTTGGGGGCGGCGTACGCTACGTTGCATCCTGAAGCAAAAAACCCTGGGCATTCCTGCCAGGGTTTTGCATGTCATCGACACTTTGAGCGGGTGGATCAGAAGTCCATACCGCCCATGCCGGCGCCCGGAGGCATTGCTGGACCAGCCGCGGCCTTCTTCGGCAGCTCGGCAACCATCGCTTCCGTCGTGATCAGCAGCGCCGCCACCGAGGAGGCGTTCTGGACCGCGATGCGCACAACCTTGGTCGGGTCAATGATGCCCTTGGAGACAAGGTTGCTGTACTCGCCTGTCTGCGCATCGAAGCCATAAGAGTACTGCTCGTTGTCGAGGACTTTGCCGACCACAATCGAACCGTCTTCACCGGCGTTGATCGCGATCTGGCGGGCCGGCCAGGAGAGCGCCTTGCGCACGATCTCGACGCCGGTCTTCTGGTCGTCGTTCTTGGTGCGCAGGCCCTTGAGCTGCTCGGAGGCACGGAGCAGGGCGACGCCGCCGCCCGGCAGGATGCCTTCTTCGATGGCCGCGCGGGTCGCGTGCATCGCGTCATCCACGCGATCCTTGCGCTCCTTTACTTCGACCTCGGTCGCACCGCCGACGCGGATCACCGCGACGCCGCCGGCGAGCTTGGCCTGACGCTCCTGGAGCTTCTCACGGTCGTAGTCCGAGGTGGTCTCCTCGATCTGCGCCTTGATCTGGGCCACGCGAGCGTCGATGTCGGCCTTCTTGCCGGCGCCGTTGACGATCGTGGTATTCTCCTTGTCGATCATCACCTTCTTGGCGCGACCGAGCATGTTGAGCGTGACGTTCTCGAGCTTGATGCCGAGATCTTCCGAGATCGCCTGGCCGCCGGTCAGGATCGCGATGTCCTGCAGCATGGCCTTGCGGCGATCGCCGAAGCCCGGAGCCTTGACGGCCGCGACCTTCAGCCCGCCGCGCAGGCGGTTCACGACCAGGGTCGCGAGGGCTTCGCCTTCGACGTCCTCGGCGACGATGACCAGCGGCTTGCCACTCTGCACCACGGCCTCGAGCAGCGGCAGCAGCTCGTTCAGCGAGGAGAGCTTCTTCTCGTTGATGAGGATGTAGGCGTCGTCCATCTCAACGCGCATCTTCTCGGCGTTGGTGACGAAGTAGGGCGAGATGTAGCCGCGGTCGAACTGCATGCCCTCGACGACGTCGAGCTCGGTCTCGAGCGACTTGGCCTCCTCGACCGTGATCACGCCTTCGTTGCCGACCTTCTTGACGGCGTCGGCAAGAAATTTGCCGATCTCGGCATCGCCGTTGGCCGAAATGGTGCCGACCTGGGCGATCTCCTCATTCGAAGTGACCTTCTTCGAGTTCTTCCGGAGGTCTGCCACCACGGCCTCGACCGCGAGGTCGATCCCCCGCTTCAGGTCCATTGGGTTCATACCGGCGGCAACCGACTTGGCGCCTTCACGGACGATCGCGGCGGCTAGCACGGTCGCGGTGGTGGTGCCGTCGCCGGCAGCATCCGCCGCCTTCGAAGCCACTTCGCGCACCATCTGGGCGCCCATGTTCTCGAACTTGTCGTCGAGTTCGATGTCCTTGGCGACGGCAACGCCGTCCTTGGTGATGCGAGGTGCGCCGAACGACTTGTCGAGCACCACGTTGCGGCCCTTCGGACCGAGCGTGACCTGCACGGCATTGGCGAGGATGTCGACGCCGCGCAGCATGCGATCCCGCGCGTCTACTCCGAATTTGACGTCTTTGGCTGTCATAAAGAATTCCCTCAGTCCTTATTCTCTCATCCTTCAGCGCGCCCGGTGGGCGCTCGTCAGGGAGTGAGCTGTGCGAGCGCTGGGTTACGCGGCTTTCTTATTGGAAAACACATCGGTGAGAACGCCCATGATGTCGCTCTCCTTCATGATCAATAGGTCCTGCCCGTCGATCTTGACCTCGGTGCCGGACCACTTGCCGAACAGCACGCGGTCGCCGACCTCAATGTCGATCGGAATCAGCTTGCCGGTCTCATCGCGGCCGCCCGGACCAACTGCAATGACTTCGCCTTGCGAGGGCTTTTCTTTGGCAGTGTCGGGAATGATGATGCCACCAGCGGTTTTCTCATCGGCCTCGATGCGCTTGACCACGACGCGGTCGTGAAGCGGACGGAAAGTCATACAGGTCTCCTGAGCGTTTGAACAAGTTCGAGATAGGCACATTGTGACCAGCCCAATCATAGCAAGAGTCAGGCCAAATGAGCTGAACGATCCATCCCTGCAGTTCTGCTGAATCGCTGCCTGTCCTGCGCGTGTCTTTGTCTGGAAGCAAACGCCTTCAGGTACACAGCCCGCCAAGCTGTTGCGAAAATGACATTGCCTCGTCGAAACGCCCGGATTGAGCCCATCGTTCCTCAACATTGAACGGGCGGCCGTTACACCGATCGAAGCGCCGCGTGTTTCGACGAGGGCGGCCGGGCTGAACATGATTGCTTCGTCTGACGGCAGCATCTAGTCATCTGGAACGCAAATTCGTCGCATTAGTTGATTGCTCGAATCTCTAGATAGGAGAGCGCTTGTGGCGAATGCAGGTGTGAGAGGCCGGCCGATCGCGCCGTTGGTGCTGACTCCGCAGGAGCGGGCGTACTTGGAGAGGCAAGTTCGTCGTCATCGTGTAGCCCGATCGCCATCTGAGCGGTGCCGCGCGATCCTGCGGTGTGCAGATGGTCTGCCAAGCAAGTCTGTGGCTGCCGAACTTGGCATCCATGAACACACCGTTGGCAAGTGGCGCCACCGATTCTTGAAGGATCGCTGTGATGGCCTGCTTGACGAAGCCCGCCCTGGCCGCCATCGAACCATCGACGACGATCAGGTTGCTGAGGTAATCGAGCGGACAATGCGTAGGACGTCGCCCGACGCGACGCACTGGTCGATCCGCTCGATGGCTGCGGAAACTAGCTTTTCTCACACCACGATCCGCCGAACGTGGACGGTGTTCGGCTTGCAGCCGCACCGCATTCAGACATTTAAACTGCCGAGCGATCCGCTATTCGTTGATAAGGTGCGCGATATTGTCGGGCTTTACCTGTCCCCACCGAACCGAGCCCATTGTCCTCAGCGTCGATGAGAAAAGTCAGATCCAGGCACTCGATCGCGAGCAACCGGTCTTGCCGATGATGCCTGGCATACCGGAACGTCGCACGCACAGCTATGTGCGGTATGGTACAACCACGCTGTTTGCCGCGCTCGATGTCGCATTGGCTATTGCTGCGCACGAGAGATCACTCTGCCCGGCACGCCAGGGAGAATAGCCGACAGGTGACAGTCGAGCGAAGCCGATCTTTCGGCAGCCCCGAAAAAGAACCGCAGGCGACGATTTGGCTCATAGAGGGCGCATCTGCCGACGGCAGTCGCTGCACCTCTCGGTCCGACAGGCTTCCCTTTTGATGTCGATGGCATCCAAATAGCCGTCATGGATCAAGAGGACTGACGGACATATGAATTGTATACCTTGATATACGTTGTGCCGGCGCGTCCGGCGTGTGATTGCGGCTTCGAAGTCGAAATTCACCCGATCCCCGCGCCCAATGGAAAAAGAACCTGTGTCGTCTGTAGAAGTACACCAGTACATCGTCTCACTTCTTCAGAAGCCGAATCCCGTCATCCTGGATATTGGCTGCAATGACGGGACCGATACGCAACAGTTTCTCAACCTGTGCCCGCAAGCTCAGCTCTACTGCTTTGAGCCGGACCCCAGAGCGATCGCGCGCTTCAAGAAGAAACTGGGCCCATCCCTCAATAGGGTGAAGCTGCTTGAAATCGCCATCAGTGATCGAAACGGGATGATCGACTTCCATCCAAGCAATGCAGATGGTGATGCGAAGGAATGGGACCTCTCCGGCTCAATACGCCGCCCGAAGAATCATCTTACCGAGTATGATTGGGTTCGGTTCGATCGCCCTGTCTCGGTTGAAACGCGGCGGCTGGACGACTGGTGCAGCGAAGCCAAGCTGAACACGGTCGATTTCATCTGGATGGATGTCCAGGGAGCCGAAGCCGATGTTATCGCCGGCGGCGTGCGGACCTTGAGCAACACGCGCTTCATCTACACGGAATATAGCGACCGCGAGCTCTACGAAGGGCAGTTGTCCCTGCAAGCCATTCTGGACCTGTTACCATCATTTGAAGTGGCGGCCCACTATCCACGCGCAGTGGAAGGTGATGTATTGCTCAAAAATACGCGCTTCTAGTTCTACTCATATCGAGCGCCTCATTCATCGCTGGCAGACCTGACCAGCGCGCTCTATGCGACCCAAAGCTGCACAACTGCTGATTTAGGCGAGGGGATATCGGTAGCCGGACGGGGACTCCGGTTTCTCCATTGCAGACCCCACGCTCGACATCCGCGTCGGGCGGGTGATGGGTTTCTGGCAATCACTTATTTAGCTAGCCGCCACGACCGACGACTTCGCGGTCAGCAGCCCGAGCCGTTTCAGATGCTTGAACCAACGGTGCCAGCCGGCGCTCGAAGCGTTTAATCGTCTGAACGGCTGCTGTATGGTCTGGCCCTCTGGGAAGCTGGTGTACTGCTTCGAACAAATGCCAAAGCAATTGCATCAGTTCTCGTAGCTCCTTGAGATGGGCGGATTCGCGCTTTGCAACAGCAAGTCGCCGGTCGCCGAGGTTGCGGTACGGCAGATCGCGCCGGTTTACACGATGGAAGCCACCGTCCACGACCCATCGCCGGACGTCTGGCTGTCTGCGCGCAGGGCGCATTCGCTGACCATCGTGGCTGCGTTGAAGCCATGGTTCGAGAAGCAGCTGTCGATGATCTCGAGCGGCTCGACGCTCGCCGAGGACATCCGTTACGCGCTCAATCATTGGCTGGGACTGACGCGCTTTCTCGGTCACGGGCGTCTCGAGCTCGACACCAATCCGATTGAAAGCGCGGTCCGGCCGATCTGTTTGACCAAAAAATGGCTCTTGGCCAATCATGAGGTTGAAGTCAAAATTGGGCTTTCATTCGGTCGATCGTTGCCACCTGCAAGCTCAAGACTTGAACCCCCTCGCCTACATCGTCCAAGAACTCGAGGCGATCAACGCTAGCCATCGCCAAAGCGGAATCGACGACCCTTATGTCACGCAGATTCCGCAAAACGTCAGCCCAGCATCAATAGGGTTTTCGGGTAAGCGCTTACGTTGTTGCGGTGGTGCAGCGAGCAACGCGTCAGTGTATGTAGAGACCAGAGCCCGACCAGACAACCATGTCCCCACCGACCCTCTGTCATCCCGTCGGTCCGAAAGAACTGATCCACGCGGCATGCGCGCTTTGCCGCGGCGCTTGGCGGCCGACCTTGTATCCCGTGCTAACCGGAGACTAGGCCATCAAGGTCGCGCACCACTGAAATCTCCCAGCGAGGCTCGGCCTTGGTGATGCGCTTTGAGATCGCGTGACTTCCCCGCGAAGTACGACGTGCAAGAGGCTGGCGGTCGCTCACATCTGGAGTACTGGATTCCCGCCGAAGACCTCGATGCCTTCAATGCCGAACTGTTCGCCACATCGAGGTTGTCCGGAGTTTCCCCTAGCCGCGCCGTCCGATCACCCGCAATTCCAGATCGGCCCGATCGGCGTCCGCGTCCAGCACGGCCCGAAACTGCCGCCATTGTAGCGGCCGCCGCGGAAGCCGGGGTCGCCGAAATAGTGCCACTCGCCATCCCAACCGTAATACTGAGGAACCGGGTCAATATACCAGTGGCGCCGGTCGGCGCGCGAGAGCCGACGCATCGCGTCCTTCTGTTTGTAGAGCGGAATGCTGTTGCTCAGCGGCTGCCGATAGCCAGGCAGAAAGCCATATCCCTGCCAGACCGGCTTAGATCGCTTTTGAATTGGCGCAGCGTGCGCGACGACCGGCAGCAGCGACATGATGATAGAAACAGATAGACACAGAAGGCGAGACATGGATCGACGATAGTCGGTCGGTTGCGCAGAGGCAATTCAAATTCGGGTGCATAGTTCTGCGCAATCTTGCGCAGAATCTCTCTAGCTGATGACGCCCTTCCTGATCAGAAAGCACCCATATCCACTGCTGTCCCCACCTGCACGACGCCGAAGCTCGAGGCCGCCGCGCGATAGAAATCCGGCCACGAGAGCTTGCCGGGACTGATGAACGGCCGACCAGCGCTCGATCTCTGCCAGCAGCACTTCGGTCACACATTCGGGGTCGTCGACCGGCATCATCGCGCACACGAGATCGGGATCGTAATCGTCGAGCGGATAGAGCATCATGACAGCGCGGACGGTCCTCTGCATGGCTCATGCCCGGCAGCTGGATCAGGCGATGCGAGGAGGGGCGCCGCGGCAATGCGGGTAGCGGCAGTCCCCATGGCCATGCAGGCGAACAGCCAGAGCAGGTCGGGCGTAAGGATCGGATCGATCGATTTCAGCATGTGACGAACTATCCTCCTGATTGATGGCTTACGTTTGTCTCTGTCTCCCCAAGCCTTCATCCGCCACAGGGCCAGTACACTCCAAACTGTCGTTCATTGGTGGTAAAAAAAAGCCCGGCCTCATTGCGATGGCCGGGCGGAAGTCAGTCGTCGACAGAGGGAGAGCTGCCGACGGTTATTTGCGGCAAAACGTTCACCGCAAATTCTAATTAAGAAATGATCAATGATCGCCAGCATCCCCCTGGGGCTTGGAAGAAGTATCTTGTTGTTCGCATGCGAGCACTCGGAGCCCGTTCGAGCGATCCCGCAGGCGGCGATTGTCGCACCTGCGTCGCCCTCTGCTGTACACACATCGACCGCATTGGCATCTTCGTCTCACCGATATCAGCAAACAGCGGGCCGGTCCGGCTTGCCGAGCAACCTCGTCAGCTACTTCAAAATGGTACAACGTGACGTTACGTCCGATTCAAGGCCTTTTGAGCTGATCCGCATAAAGTTCAAGTCTCAACTGACTGGCGATACCAGTCGAGCAAATCGACATACTCGGCGTCGGCGCTATCGTCGCCCGGGCCAGGCCAGACGCCGGTCTGAAAGCATTGCCAGAACGTGTTCGCGGCGAGTTCATTCAGGGGAGGCCGCGCGCCAAATGCTCGTCCTTGCGCGTCTGCGCGCGGACGCAGTGGGGACGCTTGCTCTCGACCCAAAGCAGCGTGAATGGTGCCCCCGGAATGCCGAGCGCCCGCGCGCCTTCAATCATCATCGCCCCCTGCTGGCGGTAGCCATAGTCGATGATGCACCGCTGTGTGTCGCGATCGAGGACCGAGTTCGTCGACTTCAGATCGAACGAAGTCGCCGCTATCGTTCGGGATCCGGCGCCGGGGAAAGCATGGGCGGCTTGCGCGAAACTTCGCGGCGCCTACCGCGCGGAAGCAGCGGCGGCGCTGCACGCCGCATTGGAAGACGATCGATGAGCGACGGTAAGCGCGGGTGGAGATACGATGGACCTTGAAATCCCTGTGGCGCCGACAGCTACCAAGCTTGGCTTTCGAGAAGCTGGCTAGTGCCTATCTACGGTGATCATGATTCTTTGAACCTGTTAGGGTAAGCGCGGCCCAACCGCGAAGGAAGCAACATTTGCGAGGTGCGGGCATGATCGCGCCGGATAGGTCAATGTGTTCCAATTGACGGTCCCGTCTTGCTGCCATGGTGCTTGAAAAGGGCGTGTCTGTCCCTGTACCGACATGGCGGGCGGACGTCGCTCGTCTCTTTCAGTGACGATTGCCTGCAAGGTTCGTGAGTTGAACTGCGAGCCGTTGCGCTGAAATGCAAGTGGATCGTGCGCGACACGATAATGATCAGGGCAGGGGCGTAGAGGCTTATGAGAGGGCTCGCTATGTTGCGACTGAGAAGGGATGCTCCACGGATATGCAGTGGTGCTTTCGAGAGGCGGCTGAGCTCAAGGCTCTCTTGTCCTTTAAACAAGGCTGGCAGGCCGCCTGGTCCTCCAGCGGCAGACCGCATCATGACGCGGGTCCGGCAGTCCGTTGCTGCGGGGCGCGGTATTGCTCGTGGATGGACCACTTCATGGAAAGCCCGGCTGTGCTGCACTTCCGAGCAGGAGGCAGCCGGCGCTCTGGAGCGTTCCCTCGTTTAAAGCTGCGTGCTGGGCAATCACGAAGCTGTCGCACATGGCGCGCGCCAAATTGCTGGTGGTATTGAGCGACGCAGTTCCCGCGAGACCGCTCGCAATCTTGCAGACCTCAGCGCTCTGCCGCGCGGCGTTCGTCGCGGCGAGTCGCATCAGCGTCGTCGTGCTCGGGATTACCGCACCCTTGAGCGCTTCCTTCCACAGCTCATCGGTGGCCTCATAGAAGAAGGAACGGGCGGAACGCAGCGTGGCTTCCGCTCTGGCCACCTCCAGCTGGATATAGCCGCGCTCTGCCATCACGGGCGCTCCAGTGATCGAGGCGCGGCTTCCGGCCATGGCGATCACCTCGTCTAGCGCGGAGCGCGCAATACCGATGCCGACAATCGCATGCACCTGCGCAGCGAAAGCCACGGACGGATAACGATAGATCGGCCCGTCAAGTGTCGGCGGGCCTCCGCGGATCAAGGTCCATTCCTCCGGCACAATGACATCGTTGACAACGACGTCGTGGCTGCCGGTGCCTTGCAGGCCGATGACGTCCCAATTGGGGCGGATTGTCACCTTCTCGGCCGGCATCACGGCTACACGCGCAAGGCCACCGGTCGGATCGTCTTCCACAGTGATGCCAACGCCTATCAGATCCGCGCCTGGTGAGCCGCTGGCGAATGGCCACACGCCGTTCACGACAAATCCGTCGGCGCTTCGCCTTGCGGGCTGGAGCGGGAAAACCGCACCTGCCAACACCACGTCAGGTCCATTCGCGTATACCTTGCGAAGCGTGTCGTCCGGAAGAGCAGCGAGGTAGCGAGCCCCATCGCCGAAGCTGGCGACCCAACCGGCGGAGCCGTCGGCTTCGGAAATGCGCTCGATCAGGCGACAAAAATCGGCGGGCGTTCGCTCCTCGCCGCCGAATCGCCTGGCGGCCATAGCCCGATAGACGCCAACGCGCTTGAAGCCCTCGATGATCTCGTCTGGAATCTTCTGCGCGCGGGCGAACTCGTTTCGACGCGCGCGGATATCGGCCAGTAGCGGCGACAGATTATCCCAAGTCGCAGCCGTGGCGTCGGGGTCTGGAGTGATCTTCTCTGGTGGAGCATTCATAAACTGTCCTCGTTGTCTTGAGCCGATCGACGCCGCGCGTCATTGATATGGAATGCGCGCGCAGGGCGAAGCCGGCCGAGTGATACCCAGCCGGAGGAGATCGTCGAAACTGTCGCAGTTGATATCGACTGTGATGAGATTGCAGGCGGTTGCCGCTCCAACCCGCATCCCGAACGGGTTGGCTCAAAGAAAAGGTCTTGAGGGCAGCCGGCAAGGCTGAGCGAGATATCGCTGTCGATGTTGTCATTGAAGCTGAATAGGCAAAGCAGTCCATATGCAGCGGCGAGATCGCTCCGGCTCTGCTGCACTATATCTCCGACGGTCGACGGCAGCGCATCTCGTGTCATGTCTTCTCCAACGGACAATTTGTTACACTTGGGGCCGGGCCGCCTCGGCCCACGTTGTGAATTCCTGAGTTGCTGCGAGGTCGCCCAAGCCTGCGGCTCCTCTTCCATCTCCCAGCAATCGACGTGCCATCAAACATGGTCTGCCGGCCTTGTCTGAATCGAGCGAGATCACATGGACCGTGCCGCGCCAGCAGGATGCTCGCGCCCCCGTGTCTGGTTCCAGGCACAAGACGTCATCAACCGAACACGGCCGGAGCAGAACGACTGAAGTGGACCTCGACCGCGGACCAGTGGGACTCGGCTTGCCTAGTGGAGTTTCAGGCCCGCTCCCTGACATTGCCAGCAGCGCAATTTGCCGTTGTCGCGACTGTCGGTGAACTGTTGGTCAGAAGCGGAGACGTCAGACGGCAGGCGTTCAACAAACGCGACTCAAACCGGTGGTCGCAGTTGTCGTACGCGCGACAGGTTTCTGTTTATGCTGATCCAAGCTACAGGCCCAAGACAGATACAACGAGGCTGCTTTTCCGACACTGGCGGTCTCCCAAATGGCAGGTGCAGGAGGGACCGTCCGATGCCGACGCGCGAGTAGCATTTTTCTTTACATCGGTTGGCTGGGCAGTCGCCGTGGTCGTAATCCCGCTATATGTGATCTTCGGCCCTGGCTGAGCCGGGTGAGATCATAAGCAGGACCATAGGTGGCTTACCGGATCGCCCGGTGTTCTCGCGTGTTTTGGAGGCCGAAAGCTCAGGCCAAGCATGCCTGGCACCGCAATCTGCCGCTTGAACCACCTCTGTTGGCCTGGCGCATCAACGTGGAGGCATGAATGCTGTCGGCCGCGGTATGAGTGTTTCTTGGTGCTGGCCTCGCGTTGCCAACATGAGTACGTAGAATAGAAGGAGAATTAAGAGGCCGCGCATACCAAAGGGTCTTCCCGAAGCTATGACAATTGTGGAGCGGATTGCATTCGGTGCATTTGATGCAGCCGATGGCCGAGCCAATTACGCGGAACTCGACCGAAGCCATGTGTGAGGCAGCAAACGATCAGCCGGGTGCGTGAAGGCGCCAGCGTCAGCTCAGCAGATCGACCCTGCCGGTGTCGAGCCGATACAGGCCCCCGACCACCTTCAGTCTGTTCTGCTCAACTGCCGCGTTCAGAATCGGTCCCGTCGATTTGAGTTTGTTGACATTATCGATTACATTTTGCCGGGTCGCATCGGCGAACGTGTCGCCGGTTTGCTGACGAGATCCTTTTACCGCAGGCGCAAGCGCAGCGACGAGGGATGAAATGTGACCCGGCGGCGGCTTACCGTCGTGGAGCGACTTGATCGTGGCGTCTACCGCACCGCAATGATCGTGGCCAAGTACCAGGATCAATGGCGTGTTCAGCACGGCGACCGCATATTCCATACTGGCGAGCGTGTCATCGTTGGCGAAGTTGCCGGCGAGGCGGCAGACAAACAGATCACCAAGTCCGCTGTCGAAGACAAGTTCAGGCGCCACACGTGAATCGGCGCAGCTCAGCACCGCCGCATATGGATTTTGCCCATCGACTAAAACCTGGCGCTCGCGTTTGAAATCGTCGCCTCGTGATGCGCCTTGGACATAGCGATCGTTCCCTTCCATCAGCCGCTTCAGCGCAGCATCCGGCGAGATCAGGTTATCTGGCTTGGGCGGCGCTTTTGTTTCCTTCGCATCGACAATGTTGTTGCTAAGCCGCAGGCAAACCGCCGAAAAAGCGAACAGCAACAGCGAGCGGCGTGAAGGCGCGATCTTGATTGGATAGGACAATGCGTCTTACCTCATCGCGCGGCTTTACGCCACCCGGTGGCCGCGGCTTCCGCTTCGCTGCAGAGCCAGCGTTCACCGGGCTTCTTCGCCATGTCGATTTGTCCGTAACTGAGTTGCCCGGGCAAGTGATAAATGCGCTCGCCGTTGTGGTCCAGGGTGCCTTTTATCAGACACTCGGGCGAGGGCGGGTCCGATAGCAGAGCGGGTCCGAGCAGGAGTTCCCGAGCGTCGATCGGAATCAAGCTCGCGCCGACGATGATCGTCCACTTGTTGCGGCGACGCCAGTCCCAAGGCGCGATGAACGCCCCCGACCACAGCCCCGCATAGGCTGTACTCGCCACCAACTCGTAGATAGCGTAGGCATGGTTAGATGGGCCCGATGATAGTGCCCAACCCGAGCGTACCATCCAGGCCTTCACATCCTCGCCTTCGATGAAGCAACTGCCGAGTGACCTCCCGTACTCATCAACTCCTGTAGTATGACAATCCCACGTTCGCCCGTTCGAATGCTTGATAAGCTCGTCGCGAGCAGCTACGCCGCAAGCCCATTTGCCGCCGTGGGCGTCGAGGCAAATCTGATCAGTCTCAGGAGCTTCGATGCCTGAGAGCCGAATCTTGGTTTGCTCGATCTCGATCGTATTGCCGTCGACGATGCGCGGAGCGCCGCTGAGTTTCGCTGCACAGACCGGAGATGTGGTGACAGCGAGCAATGCGACCACCATTACGCGGTGTTTCATCCCGACAATAACCTTTCGCTCTTGGTCCATGTTCACGCACGATCCGGCGCCGGCACATTCGATTGCTTGACCGCGCCATATCGGTTATTGGCCGGCATCGTTCGACGTGTGCTTTATGAAAGCTTGTTCGTGATTTCCAACCTACGACCTGACGCAGGGTGAGATTCAAGCGATTTCTTCCAGTGTGCGTGTCTCGGTATCCTTCGAGCGCCAGGAGCAGATGGAGCGGAACTAAAGAAGCATTTTTCCCATGCTTCAAATCCGGATCTATGACGCACAGACGAATGCGCGCGAGGCAATCTAGAGCCGACTCAGTTCTGTCCTCGATGCCTCGCGCACGGCTCCGTGGCTCCTCGCGGGGGGCACTCGGAAAATGGCCCTCGGTCAGGGAGTATGCCGGCGTCCCTAACACTGCCCCCTTCCCTGGTACCCTCTTAACAGAGTTCGTCGCAGCCTCGGTCCCGCGTGCCGTATCGGCATCGCTAGGTTCACGGTCCTGCGGGGTGCCAGTCAGTCGCGCGATGCGCGGCGCGCACGCCGGATCGGCTTGAGCCGAGGCATCTCCAGGCTGATCCCGTGAAGAATGACATGGAGAGCTGATCCACTCGCATATTTGGTGTCCTCTCACTGCGCGGTTGCGCCGTGGGCCAAACCGGCTCTCGCAAGTTGGCACGCGCCGCTGAGCTCGACTCCTCGCGGAAAGAGCCGAGCGCAATGTGCTGCCCCGACCTTGCCGATGATGGGCTGAAGGCTGCGGGAAAGACTCGCGACTGTTGCGAAGGCGTAAACACCGCGACTTTAGAGCGGATATGTCTTGCGGTTACTCTGAGGCGTGCGGCGCTCAAGGAGCGGCGGCGCGATCTTGCTCTGGGCGACCATTTACTCAGGCTTTTCGCGCCCCTCTAACTCTTCCCGTTCCTTTGGCTCTATGCGATCGAACCAGGAGCCAGGAGGAAAGGTCGCGATGCGCTGAGCAAAGAAGGATTGCGGCTCCCAATCTTGTCCTTCGCTCTTCTCGAAAGTGATGACCCCGTTGTGGGTAAAAAAGCGGGGCCCTGGGATATTACAGTTCACCAAAAGCAGAACGCGCCACAGGCCACCTTTCTCGGTAGGCTTATCATTCCGTTTCGGCAAGTAGTCCACTCCAACAGGTTCAACGATAGTGCAGCGGCCCCGCCGCAGAAGATTGCCGAGCTGGCCTTGCGCGGTCGTCACAAAGTTGAAGTTGGCCGGATCATGAAGAAAGCGAAGATTTGCGTCCTTTTCGCCATCCGTGACTTCACTGACGATCAACGAGAGCGCCAGGGCGCGCCAGCCCAATTCCATCGGCTTTGCATAGGTCGACGCAAGTTCAATCGTCCCGTCGAGCGCGATCTTCCAGGTGATAACGTACTGTTCGTCTGATTTATTGTCCCGGTGCCTGGTCCACGAAACGAAAACATATTCATTTCGGTCAACTTCTTCAGCGACGCCCCACGTTCCAGGGACGAAGTGTGCCACCTTGGAGACGTTGGAGATAATGTGTTCTATCGTTTCACCGTTTTGCGCTCGCCACGTTGACTTGACTCTTTCAATAAGGGTGCTGTCGTCGGCGCGAACACTGTTGCTCGTGACAGCCAGCCCGGCAAGGCAGATCAGCAATCGACCGAGACAAAACCATAGCGCGCGTCTTCCAGACATTCTCTTCATAACCGTCGGCCTATCCGGTTTTCATCCACACGTCATTTCGAAGCGGGCAACGATTATGCGCGAGCGCAAGAAGTTAGCGGCGACGCGACGGGGTGCCCGCTGATGACCCGCGCGAGCAGGCGCTCCCTTCTATGTCACGCGCCGCTAACTTCAGTTGCCAGCGACAGCCCCAATTTGCTGTGCTGGACACGCCCAGCAGGAGAAGTCTGGGCATCCCGAGGACTTGCATTGTTCGTGCCAGGTAATAGACGGCAATTCGCACCGACTTTGTGTCCTCTTTGTCGACTTTCCGACTTACGCACGTTTCGATGGTTTCATTCAGCCTATCCATCGCGGCTTATGCATCATCGTCACGCACCGGATATTCGGCGACGCAGGGCAACGCTGACTGCCAAGTTCCTGACGGGAATTGGGAGCACGTTTGCCGCCATTGAACCGTTTGGTTCGGTATCGTTGCCGGAATGTGGGCTTTTCTATCTCTGCCATGCCTTCTTGCGGCCAAGGGGCCACGGCGCGTTTGGCGCTCGTTTCGCAATATGCGGCGCTCCGGAAATCGAGAGCAGCCTCAGCCAGCTGCGCTTTGCACTCAATGGCCAACGACGCGAGCCGATCTTCACCGCCGAGCATTTGGAGTATGGCTGGCGCCGCAAATCAACGTGCTCGCCAGGTATGTTGCTGGCTTTCGCCAGGTGTCTTGGGCCTATTCAACACGGATCCCGTTGGTCGAGAAGGCGGCTGGATGGCGGACGTGCTCGAAGAACCGCTGGTAAGCCGGGACTCGCATCAAATGCGTTCTACTCAAGGCAGCAGTCCCGACCGCGCAAGCCGCATTCGTCCGTTCCACCGATCTGGCGTACGGCCCCACGCGCAGGCAGCTCCGATGATCATCCGATATCGCTGATGGAGAGCGCTTTTACATCGTGGTCGACGATAGAGCTGCACAGTCATTCGCGTAGCAGATGTCGCAGCATCAGCTTGAGACATAATCTGATAGGTTGACGGCAGAATTCTCTTGCCGATAATCCAAGTCGTCGAGGTTCTCCGGCTTCCATTTGATCCGGAGCTAAGAGGGAAGCCGGTGAAAATGCCGGCGCTGCCCCCGCAACTGTGAGCGGCGAGCCGCTGTCCAACGATGTCACTGAAGCCTGCGCAGCTTCGGGAAGGCCGGACAGCAGCGATGACCCGCGAGCCAGGAGACCTGCCCCGACAATATATTCGTCCACGGGCGGGGTGTCCCGGTGGTGCGCCAAGCAGCCGTCGCACGCGCGACTTCCCCTGCCTGCGTCCGCCATGGCCTTTGCCCCCAACATGGGGTTAACGCTATGTCTCTTCTCTCCCTTCCGGTTGCCACGCTCGGAACGCCACGCATCGGTCCAAGGCGCGAGCTCAAACTCGCTCTTGAAAGTTACTGGGCCGGAAAAAGCAGCGAACAGCAGTTGCTCGAGGACGCAGCCGGCCTGCGTGCCGCGAACTGGGCTCGTCAGAAATCCATCGGCGTCACGGTCATTCCATCGAACGATTTCTCGCTGTATGATCAGGTGCTCGACACAAGTGTCATGGTTGGCGCCATCCCGGATATCTACGCTTCGAAAGCCGAATCCGTATCGCTCAAGACGTACTTCGCCATGGCCCGCGGTTCACAATGCGACGACCAGGGTGCGAGTTGCGGTCACGGACCGCGCGCATTTGGCGCACCCGCGCAGGAGATGACCAAGTGGTTCGACACTAACTACCACTACATGGTCCCCGAGTTTCACAGGGGACAGACTTTCAGACTGTGCTCTCGCAAGCCGATCGAGGAGTATGAGGAAGCCAAGGCGCTTGGTTTTCAGACCCGCCCTGTCCTGATCGGGCCGGTCACGTTCCTAAAGCTCGGCAAGAGTGCCGATCCTGCCTTCCAGCCACTCTCACTATTGGATCAACTGATACCGGCCTATATCGAGGTTCTGCAGGAATTGGCCAAACGCGGAGCAAATTGGGTCCAGTTCGACGAGCCCTGCCTGGCTCTTGATCTGGATGAGGGGGCGCGAAAATCTTTGCTACATGCCTATGACCGGCTCGCCAAGGAGGAGCCCGCCATCAAGATCATGGTTGCCAGCTATTTCGGCGACCTCGGCGACAATCTGAACACCGCCTTGAGCTTGCCAGTTGCCGGACTGCACCTCGATCTGGTTCGAGCGCCAGAGTTATTGGATGAGATCATTGCTGGCGGCCGAAGTGATCTCGTCATGTCGCTCGGTGTCGTCGACGGCCGAAATGTATGGCGGTCGAATTTGTCGTCGCTCCGCCAGCGGCTGGAACCCGCGATTGCGAAACTCGGCAAGGATCGTGTACAGATCGCGCCATCCTGCTCGCTGCTTCATGTGCCGGTCGATGTTGAACTCGAGACGGGGCTCGCTTCCGACGTCAAGAGCTGGCTTGCTTTCTCGGTTCAGAAGATGCGTGAGCTTGCGATCCTGGCGCGGGCACTCGCAGGCGACCAGAATGTTGCGCAAGCTCTTGCCGAGTCGGAATGTGCCGCGACTGTCCGCCGGACTTCGCCAAAAATCCATGATGCCAATGTCGCTGTCCGGATGAGAGCGATCGACCAAACCATGCGCCGGCGCGCCAGCCCATTTGCCCGTCGTGCCGAGATCCAACGCAATCGTTTCGGACTACCGGCTTTTCCTACCACGACGATCGGATCGTTTCCACAGACCACAGAGGTCCGGAATGCCCGTGCGGCGCATGCGCGAGGCGCGATGAGCGACGAGCAATACGACAGGTTCCTCAAGGAGGAGACCGCGCGCGCCGTACGTTGGCAGGAGGACATCGGTCTTGATGTCCTCGTGCATGGCGAATTTGAGCGCAATGACATGGTGCAGTACTTCGGCGAGCAACTCGCCGGCTTCGCATTTACCAGAAACGGATGGGTGCAATCCTACGGCTCGCGCTGCGTCAGGCCACCGATCCTGTTTGGCGATGTCTTGCGGCCGAAGCCGATCACCGTGGACTGGTGGCGCTACGCGCAATCGCTAACCGGGAAGCCGATGAAGGCGATGTTGACCGGACCGGTGACGATCTTGAACTGGTCCTTTGTTCGTGATGATATTCCCAGAAGCGAGGTCTGCCGCCAGATTGCGCTGGCGATCCGAGACGAAGTCCGCGATCTCGAGAATGCTGGTGCGACCATGATCCAGATCGACGAAGCTGCACTCCGCGAAGGAATGCCGTTGCGCCGATCGGAGTGGACGGATTATCTCGATTGGGCCGGGGATTGCTTCCGCATCTGCTCATCGGGCGTCGCCGATCAAACGCAAATTCATACGCATATGTGCTACTCCGAGTTCAACGACATCATCGGTGCGATCGCTGCAATGGATGCAGATGTCATCTCGATCGAGACGTCGCGCTCGAAAATGGAACTACTCGAGGCGTTCAGGAACTGCGAATATCCAAATCAGATCGGGCCGGGCGTGTACGACATCCACTCTCCACGCGTTCCCGAGACGGGCGAAATGAAGAAGCTGATAGCGTTGGCTCGGACACGGCTGCAGGACTCGCAGCTCTGGGTCAATCCGGACTGCGGCCTGAAGACGCGCAAATGGGAGGAGGTTCGGCCGGCGCTTGTCAACATGGTTGCTGCCGCCCGCGAACTGCGCGCTGCATCCGATCCGCGAGGCCGTTGATCCTGGGCTTGGGTCTCTTCTCGACAAAGCTGATCCGCTTGTGGATCACTTGCGCTCTCGATAATCTCGATGGAGGCTTGGGAACACGAAAAAAATGCCCGGCCCCGCTTAGCGGGCCGGGCGGAAGTAAAGTCTGGGAGGAGCGACGCTGACGCATCGCACGGACTTCCATCGGCGGAGGGAGGACAGCCGCCGGTTCGATCACGGCGAGGACATTCGCCGAAAATCTGAGCCCAGTTGAAGCACAAGCTCAGCCTAGCTCAACTATGCCGTGGTATGCGAGCGATATAGCTCGAGATTAGAAATCTACACCAAGGTTTGTCGCTCATGATCACGTTGGCAACTGTTGCTGACAGCAACGAGGGGCAGTGATGCCGGGCGGTTGCCGCACCGGACGGGCACCAACCGCAAACTCTATGTTCCAAAAACCCGGCTCCAAGGATCTCGCAAGCGTAGCCAATGCATGAGCGGTCGCTACGATTTGGATCCTGCTTAAGGCAGTCGTTGGTTCCCCCGATTTATGCCAAGCTTTGAGAGAGCGGTGACGGGATTCTTTGGAGGATATTTGCCGGCCAGACAGCGGCAGGCCGCTCGGTCCCAGTTCGTTTCGACCGAAAGGCCTTCGGGCTGGGGCCGATGTGGTCTACGCCGGGCACAAGCCATTTCATCGGTACCAGCCCATCTTGAAACAGAGACCAAACCAACCAGCGAGCGCGATTAGAGCGGCGATGTTGATGTACTTCTGCGCGTTCTGCATCACTTCACCGCAGTCAAAGACTCGGCCACGCCGGCTTTCTAAGCCGACCAACGATCTTAGCCTGCTCGTTAAGCCACTCAGCGATCTCCCCCGCAAGCTCTTCCGTCTCGGCAGAGGCGACCGCCTCGCCCCTTTTGTTCTTGAGCTCTTCCCTCTGCACTTCGATTGGAAAATCGTCCGGTATCAGTTGGCCGAAGGCCTCTGCAACGAGGTACGCTTCAGTGCGCAGTCCAGCCGCATAGATCGCGATCGGCTCGTCGCGCTTGGTGACAGACGTGTGGCAGCCAAAGTACCAGCACATACTTCGACAAAATGGCACGTGCACGTAGATCGATGCGGACTTCTGGCCGCCCAAGGACTTGAGCCACGCTTGATAGTCCAACTCGCAAACTGACGCTGACAAATGCGGGGACGTCGGATCACTGGTGTAGCGCGGTAGGCGATGCTGCCGTAGGATTGTGCCAGGTCCGCTCGCATTCGGATGCCTTTCTTGCTTTCTGGGTCGGATTATCGGACACGAACCGGATAAGCTTTGCGCTGCCTCAAAATATCTGTTTTGCGGATGCTATGGCTGCTCCAAAGCGAAATTGGTAGGACATGCTGTCCGCCGCATACATCGTATTTTGGATCGCGATGAAGCGGTCTCGCGCCAGGAATGAGCATCCTTTACGATGCGAAGCCCCATAGCTCGTTATAATCCAATGACGCCAGAACTGGTCATGGCGATCGACGGGCAGCGCCTTGCTGTTCGCGCTGAACGTGCCCGGGCGTGGCAGTGCCTCGCAGTTGGCGTGCAGTGAGTCGAACCGGCTGCGGTCGGATGATCCAGAGCGTGCCGGAGGGGTTCAAGGAGTGGGAGTGTTTCGCCGCACCCGCGCGACCGCAATCGTCCGCCCTTATCGGTCGGCGGACATGAGAGCCCTCCTTTTCGCGCGATATCACTGCGCAACTGCCAAACCTGCGACGGTTACATTGTGGAACGTGCCGGAACCAGAGCTCGGGAAAGCTCGGCCATGCCTTGCACCGGCGGTCACGAAAACGCGACCGAGCTCCGTTCGGCCTCAGCTTCTTGCTCCAATTGCAGAATATGCGCTCTTAGCGCATCGGAAGTCGCTGCCGCTGTCTCGCTGAATAGCGGATCTCCATGATCGGTGAGGGCGGAAGCGATTTCGGTCCAATCCTGAGCCGAGAGAGCCTTCAGGGCGGCGGGAAAGAAATCTCGTTCTTCCCACATCATGTGGTGCCGCTCGCGTACTATAAAGTCGCGTACGATATTGCCGACGTTTTGCCGAAGGAGTTCACGATCCGCGAGGATGGCATCAATAGCTTGCGCGAAGTGATGCAAACGATCGACGACCTCCTGGTGTTCCAGCGCGAGATCGCCGACGATTGCAGCTACCTCCGGATCGCGAGACTTGAGCTTGGAAAAAATCAAGTCTTCCTGCGGATGATGGTACAGCTCCGGGTAAACCTCGAAATAGCTGATAATCGCGCGAATGACCTCATAGTCGGGACGGATCCCTGTCTCAAAAACCTCCAATTCGCGTTGAAGAGCGGCCAGAAGCAGATCAATATTACGATGCTCTCGAAGCAAAAGATCGATGATCATTGCGGTGCTCCTGAAGGTACAATGTAGGCTGGAAGCTTTTCTGCCGTTTGCCAGATCGCCAAAGCCGAATGCGGTGTGCTTCGCTGCGCTGCTATTTGTCCGCGCTATTCGAAGCAAAAAGTAGCGCGCTTCAATTCGAGATGGCGTAAATTAACTTAGCCGAGTGTTGCACAACGCTCCTGGGCAGTCTGTCGTTACGCAGCTCGACTCGGCGTGAGGTCGGCAGGGCGACCACGCCATTCTGCTCAAGTTGGGTAAAGGTGCGCGACACCGTTTGATCGTCAAACCAAGATAATCGGCAACATCCTGCCGTGACATGGGCAGTTCGATGGCAGCGTTCTTCGTAGCGCGGCGAAACATATCGAGCAGGAAGGCGACGACGCGGTCTTCAGCGCTGCTGATCAGGAGCATCATATGTTCCTGAAGGCGGCGGAGCTCGAGCGCCATCACGTTCAACAGCTGCTGTGTTAGCTCCCTCTCGTGACTGGCGCGAGCAATAATGGCGATACGCTTAACCATCAGCAGCTGTGTCTCACAAATCGCCTCGGCCGAAGAGATATGGGTTTCTCCGGCCTCGAAGCCGAAAATGTCACCAGGCAGATACGACATTCGTCGTCCAGAATCTCATAGGTTCGCACAGCGCCCGACACCATGTGAAAGAGGTATTGCGCTGCCGCGTCTTCGCTGTAGATCTCGCTATTGCGAGTGAACCGCATCGGTGTCGCAATCATGGCAAACGGTCCACGACCATGAGGTTGCACCGGCGGCCTGGGCGTGCATGGCGGAGCCTGTGTTGCGTACGTCGATGGGACGAAGATTGGCTGCTCCTGACGGGCCGGGAAACTTGGATGTTTTCCCTAGGTAGAGGCCCCTAAGTATTTACACGTAAGTCCCGTGAGGAGGGCATCTTGACTGGGGCACGCGGTCCCTTGGTTGCTCCAACGTGCTCAAATCGGATTAGAAAGCTGCATCCTGGCTTCGTCGGGCGCGTCCATGGAAAGTCGGAACGCACGGCCGCACCCGTGAAGAGCTCCAGCCATTTCGGCTCTCCGTAGGAAGTCTTGTTCCGGCGCCTTGACTCTGATCCTCGTCACCATCAGTCGGCCGCGGAGGTGACGAGGCGGATATTGACGGTATCCTGATCGATGTAGCTTGAATGCATGAATAAGCCATTCGCGCCATTTGCGCAGCTGCTAGAGTCCCGCGGTAATGGCGATCCGCATCAACTCGGACATGCTGCGGACATTGGTCTTGGCCATGAGGTTCGCACGGTAAACCTCGACCGTCCGGGGACTGATGCCGAGATCATGGGCGATCACCTTGTTAATCTTGCCGGCTAATAGTCCCTGCAGGACGTCACGCTCGCGCGACGAGAGGCCCGCTAGGCGGACTTCCGCCTGCAGTTTCGCTGCGTCATCGGCTGGCTTTGTCGGCCGCGCTTCCAAAGCACTATTGATCGCACGCAATAGCACCTCCTCCTCGAACGGCTTCTCGATGAAGTCGATCGCACCCGCTTTCATCGCTTCGACTGCGAGCGATACGTCGCCATGACCAGTTATCAGGACCACGGGGCAGTCGACGCGATCGGCTTTCACTTTGCGGACCAGTTCGAGACCGCTCATGCCTGGCATGCGGATGTCTGACACAATGCAGTCAACCGGACCGCTCGCGACGTCATTGAGAAACGCGGTCGCCGTCTCATAGGTTGCTACGTAGAAACCGTTAACATCAAGCAGAAACGCGAGCGAGTCCCGCATCGCGGCGTCATCGTCGATCACAAGAATGCGCCGCCCCATCATGTCTCTTCACTAAGCTCCGCAACTGGCGCGGTGAACTGAAAGATCGCGCCGCCGCCTGGGGTCGCTTGCGCGACGATGTGGCCGCCTTGTGACTGATGATCGTCCGGCAAATTGATAGCCCCACGCCCATGCCATGCTCCTTGGTCGTGACAAAGGGACAGGCGGTCGGCGATATCAGGGCTGATGCCGAGGCTCTTATCAGCAACGGTAAACATGTCAGCCTTGGCAACTTGGACAGTCAATTCGCGGCGCGGGCAGGAAGCTATGGCCTCGATTGCATTGCGTATCAGGTTCAGCGCGACCTGCTGGATCTGGATCTTGGCGACGATCATTGATGGCGATCGCGGCCGCTGCGGATAGCCACGCGTACGGCTTGCTCCTTGGGGCCGACTAGGACCAGAGCCACAGCCTCTTCAAGGAGCGTGAGCGGATTCTCCACAGCGTGCTCCATCTCGCCCTCGGCAACGAATTCCCGCAGGCGCTTGATGATAAAGTTGACGCCCAGAGCCTGTCGGGCGGCGTGTTGTGCATCAGCAGTGCGGTTGGCGTCCGGCCTGTCGGGCGCCAGCAGAGCCTTTGTGCCGCGCATGTAGTTTGCAATTGCGGAGAGCGGCCGGTTAATCTCATGGGCAATAGAGGATGCCATCTCACCCATGGCGGTCAGCCGCGACCTATGCACGAGTTCAGATTGCAGCTCTTGCAAGGGCCGTTTCTGCGTCCGCCGTTCAGTGAGGTTTCGGATGAAACCGAAGAACCGTTCGCCGCCCACTTTGGCCTCACCGACGGCAAGCTCCGTCGGAAAGGTCGAGCGGTCGCTCCGTTCGACGACCACGATGCGGCCGATTCCGATGATGTGTCGCTCGCGGTTGGTTAGATAACGTTCGATGTAGCGGTCGTGCTCGGCGCGGTAGGGCTCCGGCATCAACCTCGATGCATTCGTTCCAACCACTTCGTGAGGAGACCAACTTAATAAACGTACTGTCGCGCCGCTGAACGAGCGAATGACGCCCTTCTCGTCAAGCACGATCATGGCTTCCGGCACGATGTCCAGGATTAACTGCAGATGGGCTAGCCTATACCGCGCCTGCTCTGATTCCCGCCGCAGCCGATTGCCCATGAAGCCAAGGAGGGGACCAAGTACCGCGAATTCCGCGATATCGATCATGTTTGCGGAATCGGTGATGAGGCCTTTCGCAAGAAAGGCCAACGCTGATGACGAGGCAGAGCAGGGCAGCGAACTTCGCCAGTCCGCGGCCGCGGCGAAAGCGGCAAAACGACGACCGGAAGGTAGATGATCGTGAACGTGCGGTCTTGAAGATACAGATATAGCACCGGGCGCAGCACGAGAGCCGGCGTGGCGGCTGCCGCGGCAGTGCCATAGCGGTACCAGATGTGGTCCGACATGTTTCCGGGCAGGCCCTCTCATTCGATCGACTCTACATTGTTTCCCACGAGAGGCCATCGGAGGCAGTCCGGGCCTCAACTGACGCGAATCTATTGTGCAGGATGGCCGCCGCTACTGGGCCAGATGCGCCAGTGCGTCGGCTGCACGGCGACGTGCTCTCCGGTCTTGGCCTTGATCCAGCCGCCGAAGATCCGGCGGCAAGGAAAGACCACCCGGTGAATGGTATTACCCTCAATCACGGCAATCTCCAGATCCCGATCAAAGGGCGGCGCCGTTTCGAGCCGCTCCCAGGTCAGGTCGCCATTAGATCCTGGACGGAGTTCATCGCTGCGGGCTGACAAATTCAGGCAACCTTCTGAACACTACGGACGAGATCGCTTGGCCGCGGCGCGAACAGGCTCAGCCCAGTATTATCCAAGCGGCCCGTGGTCTCGATCGCCTCAGCCGCGGCCAGGATTTTATCGGACGTGGCGCCGTTGAACCTTCCGTGCCGGGACATGATCCGCTCGCCAACCGAAATAGCGCTGCGAAACGACTCCCGGGCTTCGATCGAGTCGATCTGGATCAGCTCAAGCTCTCGGCGGTTGGTGTTCATCGCCGTTCTGCAGAAGTTAAACTGGACTGCCGCTCCCGCAATCTGGCTCGCGGCGGGACGAATGTCGCCGTGGTCCATCATGTCGAAACATCCTCCGTTGGTGACAAATCTCCTTGTCCCACAGCGTCAGCGTGGGCGTTGGGTTGTGATGACGTCAGCCGCGCCCTTGCGAGCGGGGCGGCATTCCCAAGCGAGAATGGGAAGACGCCGGACTTCGCTTGACGCCATTCTGATGGGCCTAGCTGCGCTCGGCGCCGATCATCGCGCCGGTCCGCAGGTCGATGAAGTGGACGCCATCGCAAGCGGCGCAGGTTATCGGGTGCAGGTCATCGGCACGCGGCTCGGGTGCTTCCGGCAGCAGTCCTTGAACTCGGTCGCCGGTATCTGGACATGAAAAGATGATGGGGTGCCAAGTCTTTCTGTCTGCCATGTGTTGTCTGACCTTGGACGGGAAGATCACTTATGTCGGTAGGCGGCCGCCGCAGCATTGATACAGGTCAAAAAGTGCTGATGCGCGTCCAGAATGGCCGAGCTCGAGCGGCCGCTGCGAGCCGGACAGGCCCGCGTTGGCAGGCGACATGTACCAACTCGGCCGATCCGCCAGGGCCTCCGCGTTCGTCCGCAACACTCCAGCGTGTAGCCGGGTTGATTTGAGGCGCACTGCAAGCCGATGGGCCACAACAGCATTTGTCCTCAATGCTGCGATAGCCAGCAAGCAAAAGATCAATTGATCGCTCGCCTCGCATTGTCGGTAGCTTGTCCACGCTGATCCATATGCTTTGGCGCTGAAATCCTGAACTTTGGGCTTATCGAAACGTTGGCTGCGACAAGCCTGATCATCGGCTTTGCTGTCGCGGCGGCAGGCTGGACTGTCAGGAGCGAGATCGGCCGGTTCGCCTCATTGGCCCACGGTCACGTGCGCGTAGGTCTCGCCGTCGATAGCCCCCGGCCGTCGGCGCGTCAGAAATGGCGCTGGCGGTGATTGGGCTAATGACCGATGTTTGCGGCAATGCGTCGTGAGACCACCAAATATCGCATGTAAAGTTCGCGGCGTCTCGAGGTTCCATATTGCCAGCGATCGAGTATGGGATCGATAGAGATCAATAGTCGGCAGTCTCGGCGTGACCGGCGCATGCTGCTCTCAAGCGTCTGTTCGGGACATTCCTCGATCATCGACTCATGTCGGTCGAGAGCATGAGCAGACAAGAAGACGCTGTCCCTCGGCCGTTTCAAAGCAGAGTGAAATCCGCCAAGCTGGACAGATAGCGATTGCGGGATCTGCGGGACAACAGGAGCGCTCGCGCCGCGTCGTCCAAGTCTTGATCACATCTCGGCGGCGGAGCGGACAACCTCTTGGGGATGCTGCTTGAGACAGATCAAATACTCTTGTGGCGCGAATGGCAGAATGGCGGGTAAGCAAGGAGGAGGGTGTCATGCCTTCATTTGACGTTCGGTTCATTAAGACAGTTTGTGACGATACGGGCCACGAGCATCGCGCCTGTCAGGCAGCGTTCAAGGTCGATGCTGCCTCGCTGAGTGCTGCTGCACAGCAGGCGGAGACCGATTTCTGCAAGCAAAAGAGCGTCCGCGATTGGACAGTCTTCGCCGATGTGATAGAACTTCGAACCCCGCCTGCATTGCCGCCGGCATGGGGTGGTTAGCTTGAGTTTGGCCGAGGAAGTCTGCCAATTGAATTGTGGGATCGCGATCCCGGACAATTTCGTTTCGACCATCGATTCGAGAGAACAATTCGTGATGCTGTCGTCAATCCGGCAGGCCCCTGTTGTCTCACGATACCTAAGCGGACCTCACTGGACGGCTTGCCGGCCTGCCGTTCAATTGGCTCGGTGCAGCGCTCCGTCAAGCGTCGTACCGGCAGGGCCATCCGCATCGAAGGATTGGCTCTTACAAATCGGTCTTATTTGATGCATGTCAAAAACAAGTCTGCCTAGGCAGCTATGGCTGTTTCGAAGGGTAGACATGCTTGGCAATCTGCACATATCAATGTCGCTTGACGGTTTAGGAATCTGCTCAGCCGGTTACGAGCGAGTCTGTCCGCACACCCGAACCAGCTTACTTGAGCCCGCAGGAATTGAATGCGATCGCACGTGAACTCAATCTGTCCACATCCCCTTTCGAGCATGGCGCGCAAAGACCGGGCTCTCCTGAACTCTTAAGCAAGCGTCTCGCACGTCCCGGTTTTTCCCACATTACGCTTGCGGCCCGCTATGGAGACGTATTGCAAGATCTGCAGCGGGTGTGCGGCCTGTGTCAGGCCAAGACCCGCTGCGCCGCCGACGTCGAGAGGCAAAACCATGCAACTCCGCTCACAGGCTGCCCAAACGCACAGACTCTGCGAGCTCGGTCGTGAGATATCCTCCCGCTGCGCTTTCGCGATTGATCGCGTTCAATCAGTTCCTCGCCGAAGATCTTGGCTCCTGAGCAAGCCCACTTTCAAAGAAGGCCATCACAGGAAAGCCCATCGCCGCCTCGAAATCCACGACGTGGGTGAAGCAGGCCTTATGTCTGTATTCGCTGTTTCTGCCTACGTTTGCTTCTTTGCCGGAGCGATGGGACACGATCCTTCGTTTACCTTCTGCGCATTGCTGGCTTTCGCCGCCAGTCTGGTCGCCGCCATCATCCTCAATCGCCACTATGAACGGCCGTGCGACTACCGCCGGCGGAGACATCTCGGTCCGACCAAATTCGGCTTGCTGATGGCGATCTGGCCGCTGGATGACAAGGAAATGCAGTCTCACGCGAGGCGTATTGCATCCACACCCTCAATACAAACGGTGAGTGCGCTCCACCTGCTCGCGCGTATATTCGTGACAAGGACGCCAATATTCTTAAAGATGCGGATGGTCATTGTCGCGTCGATGTGACGAAGACTGATCCGTATTGAGCTCATGTCGGCCAATGGTCAGACGTAAGCCTGCAAGTTGGACCGAGGAGCGTACCACTTTTATGACTGGCGTATCTCGCGTTGTGGGTATGAACGCCATGTCTGTGTTCCACGACCAGTGGGCGGTAAGTTGAACGTGAACACGTTCGCGTCCGGCGGCACCATCGTGCCCGCGACGGTCCTCACATACATCGGAACGGGAGTTCCCGAGTACGATTTTATCGTGCACTAAGGGATAAACTCAGAACAAAGGAAGGTTGCCACGGCAGACAATGCTCAATCAAATCCGTCCGAACCGCAAAAGATCCTCGCATCACAGCTCGGGCCTCCGTCTCGTTCAATCTGTACAAAGGACAATTCGGTTCACCGGCCCGTTAGCGACGCGCCAACCGCAGACCCCGCGGTTGCTTGCAAGGCGTATTACTTTGCTGAGAACGACGCCTCCATAAGAGGATCTGCTAGCGACAATAAGGCGTGCGAAGCTCCTGTGTTCTCCACGATCGCGGAGCACGTGAAGGAAAAGCGGGATTGCGTTGGAAGCTAGCTTTCCTAGCTAAGGTGATCCCGAGGATCGCTCAGCGTTTTCGTTCAGGGGGAAAACGAGTCTCGCCGCTCTCGATGACACTCGTGTTGCCCGAAACCGAGGCCTAAGGCTCCATTTGAGCTAGCTCGACGTCGACAAGGAAGTCGCCTTTCGATGGGTTGACAAAAGGCCGGCTGGCCCGTCATCCTGCGTGGCTTAGTCAAAAGTGTAAATCCGATCATGTTTGGGTATCGTGACGCTTTGCGGTATGCACGCTCAGGTGCGGGCGAAATCCGGAGAAAACTCGCGTAGAGTCTTAAAGCGCCACTGTTGCTTCGATGTCACCAAATAGATGGACCGGCGATCTACGCTTGTGTCGAACGAGGGACGGCATGTTCGATATTTATTTGAACGGAAGACACGATCTTTTGGTCGTTCCGCGAGGCTTTGCGATTCCCGCTGGATTGGACGGCAATTGGAAGCGAAAGAAGCGGGCGGTCCGTTCAGTGAGCGATCTCATTCGCCAAGATGTGCAACAGCGCGGTTACCACCGACGTAGTTTGATCTCAAATCGGTCCAAGGCGGCAGTTGAGACCTCATCACACACGTAGCCAACGCGCGTTGACCCATTCTTCGAAACAATCTGGGCAGGATGTCGCCGATGCCGTCGAGAACCTTGCTTACCGCGTCGACGGCAGGTGGGTGTCCTGCTTCATTAGTCTTAAGGAGCAAGGTTCTTTTGAAAAGGGGCGCATGGCGCTGCGCTTTTCCTCAGGACGAGTATTATGAAGCTTTTCGTTGAGTCGATTGCGTGCGCGCGTGAGTTTTCAGCTGTCCATACTGAAGATACTTGCCGGCCAGCCGCACGGACGGGCGAGCATCGAAATCGTTAAACAGCATTTGGCCATCTATTATAGGAGCGGCCCAGAGTGGCCGGCGCGTATGAAGCGCATCGCGAGCCGCGCGCCCCAACTCGATATTTTCGGCCAAAGGCTGATCGAGCGAGAGGCCGGGTGCTGGATTATCACCGAGGAGGGAAGGAAGTCTCTTGAGACGCTCGAACAGCTCGATCGAAGCGCTATGCGAGGTCAGGTTGAGCGGGAGATCGCGCAAGAGCCTGAAGATGAGCAGCCGCCTCTCGTATCGTCGCAGCCGCGAACGAGCGCGCGCAGAAAGCGCTCCCCGGCAAGCGATTGAGCCCGCGGAAAGGGCTATGGCGTGACGGCTTACCACTCAATCCTTGTTGATGGCGACTTACTCCGTTAGATTCGTGCAAATTCAGTTTGGAGATGATGCAGCAATGGGTACTGTGAAAGTGGTTCAACGCGACCAATGGATATGGCTTCATTCAACCTGAGGAGGAGAAGCTGACGTCTTTGTGCACATCAGCGCGGTCGAGAAGGCTGCTGGCTGCGCCAATCGTGCGGAAGGCGCCCGGGTCAGTTGTGAGATGAAGGTCGATCGTTCAGGCAAAATCAGTGCCGAGAACCTGCGTATTGGTTGACGACGTCGCCTGGCGAGGGACTTTGCCTGGTCCTTCAGCGCTCTGACCGCCTCTGGCGTTCTGACGTTGAGTCTGGCTTCTTACGAAGCCATTGATATGGCCTCATCATCGCATTGTCGTACTGCTTTTCAGCAAACATGTTATCCCCGAAATTGGGCATGATGATCTTGAGACTGGGGTGGAGGGCATCAATTGCGCGGGCTGCATGGGGAAGATCGAGCGCAATCTGTTGCCATTCCGGATGTGACACGCGTGGACCTCACCCGGATCCTCAAGTCGAGGACCATCAAGGGTCCGCGGTCTCTCTACGCGAAATATGGACACAGCACACCGAAAGCGAATTCGACGAAGAGCGCGCGATCAAAGCTGAAGCGTGGCCCGTGATCTTCACGTCGGCCGCCTCTCTCTAAGAAATCATCGCGGACGCTGAAACCACGACGCCTTTCCGTTCTCTGTTCTTCTTCAAAAGAAGTGAAAGCTATTCATTCGGCTACACATTGCTCCCGAGGCGCCGAGCCCGACGACGAACACGAGACCGATCTAGGGTTCAGACTCAATTGATCCAATGGGCTGTGATGGCGGCGAGGTGGACGGTAGCAAAGAAATTCCTGGCGAGTTTTGTCGTATCGAGTCGCGACACGCCTGAAATCCTTGAGACGGCAGAAACAGCGCTCGATAACGTTGCGCCTTTTGTAGGCACGCTTGCTGAAGCTGTGGAGGGTTACCCTGTTGGATTTGGAATGACGGGCTTTGCGCCGCGATTGACGATTTCGGCACGAAAGTCGTCGCCGTCGTAGCCTTTGTCGCCAATGAGGGTAGACATCGGCGGCGCGGGTTCCAAGAGGGCCGGCCCTGCAGTAATATCTGCGGCTTGCCCTGGAGTGAGATGGAATGCGCAAGATCCACAATCAGGGTCGCTCAGCGCGTGGATTTTCGTGGTCCGCCCAAGGCGCGAGCGGCCAATCGCCTGTTCGCGCTCCCCCCTTTTTCGCCGCTCGCCGAGCGATGCGCTTTGATCGTGGTGGAGTCGATGGACAAAGTCACGCAGTCCTTGCCGCAGCGGGCCTCAGCGTGCGGGGTCTGTGCCTAATTAGCGACTTCCCTTGCAGCGCGCTGCCTGAATATCGAAAGTTCTCCAGCCGACTGCCACTTTACCTCCACTGAGAGGTTCTCAAGGCTGACGAGGGCTGCACGAGCTGATGTTAGTCAGCGTTGGTGAAGGTAACGTACTGACGCCCTGATCGTGCTCCACTTCACCCATCATCGACAAGCCGCCGATGTGCATAGACGTACACGAGCGCCTCCTGGCGAGCATTTTCGACAAGAGTGGCAGGCCCATGTCCGCCCTTGAAATCCTCATAGTAGAAATACGGTTGGCCAAGCGCACGCAGCCTCGCGGCTGCCTTGCGGCCGTGCGCTGGATGCACGACGTCGTCGTTAGTCGCGCTGAGAATGAACGGAGCCGGATAGGTTCTGCCTGGCACCAGCTTCTGATAAGGCGAGTAACGCTGGATCCATTTGCGTTGGTCGGGAATGGCGGGATCGCCATATTCACCCCTCCAGGGCGCGCCCAATGTCAGCTTGGTGAACCGAAGCATGTCGAACAACGGTACCTTCGCGATCGCTGCATTGAAGAGATCGGGGCGCCGGGTCAGCGCGGTTGCCACCAGCAAGCCTCCTTGGCTAGCGCCGACCACTCCCAGCCGCCGCGGGCTTGTGACCTTCCGCCTGATCAGGTCCTCCGCAACTGCGATGAAGTCCTCCCATGTGCGCTGCTTCGATGCTCCCTGGGCAGCCTCGTGCCAGTGCGGCCCTAGCCCGCCGCCGCCGCGCAAGCTCGCTACGACATATGCGTTGCCCTGTTCGAGCCAGAGTCGTCCCATGACCCCATCATAGGACGGCAGGAGGGGATGCCCAAAGCCGCCATAGCCATAGAGAAGAGTAGGAATTGAACCGTTGAGACTGGCGTTGCGGGGCCGTACCAAAAAGTAAGGAATACGCGTTCCGTCGCGCGAGGTCGCCTCGAGTTGCTCAACGACATGTCTAGACGCGTTGAAGCTTTCACGCGCCACCTTCAAGGACTCAAGGTGTTCGGTTTCGGCGTCAAAGTACCAGAGTGACGTCGGCTTAAGGTAGTTGGAGACGGTGAACACTACTCGATCGGAAGTATCGGAAGCGGTTAACAGGCTGACATTCGCATTCTCTGGAAGTGGGATCGACGTGACCCCCCAAGTGCCGCGGTCGTACCTGTAGGCGAATGCCTTGCCCTGAAGATTGTCGAGGACTGCGAGTATCAACAAGTTCTTGCTGCTGAGGAAGCCGCTGAGTTCCTGTCGAGGCCCGGTCTGAAAGACAAGCGAGGGCCTGGCGTGCAGCGGATCCCGCTTCCATTCCGCCAAATCATACGAGATTATCGAGCCGGCCCTGAAGCCGGCGCCACCGAACGGCGCCCAATCTTCATCGAGGTCTTCATCAAGTTTAATGAGCAGGCGGCCACCGGCGATGCCGCCGATCTCCGCGCGTTTGGGCAGACTGAGCTTGATTGGCCCCTTGAGTCCCAGGAGTATATACTCCCACTCGTAGCGGCTAGTGTATCGTATGGCGCCGGTCGCATGGACCGCGCCCTCACTGTCTCGCACCACGAATGGCTCAACCCTATAATCGGTCCGTTCGCCGCGAAAGACCTCGCGTGCTTGCGCGAGCGGCTGAGAGCGCTTGACCTCCTTCAAGACGAAGGGATGACCGGCACGTGTCATGGTCCCTTTGCCCCAATCTCGCGCAACCAGAATAGTGTCGCGGTCTATCCAGTCGACGTGCTGCTTTCCCTCAGGGAGATTGAAGCCGGTTTTGACGAAGGCCTTCGTATCTTGGTCAAATTCGCGTACAAATGCAGCTTCCTTTCCGCCATCGAAAAGTTTGACCAAGCACAGCCGCTCTTCGGGCGGTAGGCATATGGTGTCTCCGTCGTTAAAAACCCAATTCTTCTTCTCCTTCGCAGCTAACGCGTCCACGTCCAGAATAGTTTCCCATTGCGGCTCCTCGGTGCGGTAGCTATCAAGCGTGGTACGACGCCAGATGCCGCGCACGTGCTTCTCGTCTTGGGTGAAATTGTCCAGGCCGCGCCATCCCAACGAAACCTTCGGGATGTCGTCTCGGGCCTTCGTGATGATGAGCGCGTCCTGGTGGAAGCGCTCATAGCGCCAATCCGATTGTAGGGTCATTCGTGTCTTACGGGTCTCGTTGCGAGCCCACGTCAATGCGCGCGGCGCCTTCCTCTTCTCAAGCCAAAGAAAAGGATCACCTGCCGGCACGCTGGCCACTAAGGTATGGGGAAACGCCGAGGAGAACAAGCAAGTGATGGAGAGTGATGCGGCGAGGAGGAGCGACTTATTTAGGGGCATGTCCTGGACTGGGTCAGCCGACCAAGTCTTGCGAACTGGACGGAAGCTTCGAAGGGCTGGAGTTGGTCTCAAAGAGTCACATGGGAGATCGGCGTCTGCGACTCGCCTGAACTCTGCAAGAGGCGGGCCAATCAAAGCAGATGGAATCTCCAGTCGCCCGAGGCCGAGAAGCACCTGAACTTGGTTTCAAGCACGACAATCCCACCAACTTTGTCAGTATCCTCTCAAAAACGGCAGTCCCGGCGCGAGCTCCGCGCCCTCCTCCAAAGATATACTCTCCTAGTTCTCATATCGGCTTTCGGACGCAAAACGCTTTTATCTATCTTGCAGCAGGCCCTCAAAGTACTTGAACCGCATCCCCATAACAGGATCGAAGATCTCATGCCGTGGCGATTCCGCAAAACGTCACGCCAGCCTCATAAGGATCAAACGAAATGAACGAAGCCCCGCCCGGATACGGAAAGGGCGCTGTTGCCGCAGCGGGCGAGTGCTTCAAAGATCGCCTGCCAATGTCCGCGCTTGGCCCAGCGATTGAAACGATTGTAGATCGTCGTGTACGCACCATAGTCGGGCGGGCAATCGCGCCAGCGTGCGCCGCACTGAAGCATGTGAATGATACCGCTGATGATGCGTCGATCGTCATCGCGCGCCGGGCCAGTCTGGCTCGTGGGCAGATGCGGCTTTGAGCGCACTGCTTGTCGTTGTGCCAGAACAGCCCTTTGCGCATCGAAGTGCCCAGCGCCGAAATCAACTCGGTGCAAAGGAATCAGAGTTCGCTAATTAGGTACAGACCCTATATTCGCGCGCAGCCCCGAGGGAGCTCTGGCGTCTAGATAACACAGCGCGCCAATCGTCATAAGGCGACCATAGTATGAGACCCAACGATGTCTCACAGGGGTCTCGATGTTTGATCGCTCTAGGCGTAATACGAATCACGAACCTCCCCGAGTTGGAGCTGTTCAGGTTCATCGCGCTTGGCTTGCTCATTCCAGAACATGTTAGTCTACGTGCATAGCTTCGAATAGAAAGGCGTCGTTTGGGGGCTGCATTCAATTGTAACGAAGCCCGCCAACGCCGCGTGAAAACATGACCGAGCTTATACCCTGGCGCGAGTTCCTATGATTGCCTCTTTTTTACGATCGTCCCTCCGAAAAAACTATGTTACAAGCCGCTCGTCTCAAAAGGAGCATTCATCGTGAGAAAAGCAACCAAGAAACGCGTTAAGCGGCGCGAGTGGACGAAGGCAGATATCAAAGAGCTCAAAGTCCATTCGAAGGCTCGGACCCCGGTCATAAAAATAGCAAAAATGACCAAACGCAGCGTCGGCGCGCTGCGCCAGAAGGCCTTAAATCTCGGAATCGGACTCGGACATCAGCGGTAATTTTGAGCAACGCTGGCTACTGTAGGGCGGCTCGCGGGCCGCCCTCTATGGCCAGAGAAATTTTGTCGCAAATTAGCTTTGCCGATCCGCGCTGAGAGAGTGTTTCACGCACGTGCTGGATGGCCTTTCAATGTCGCGGAACGGGCTCCAGCGCCTCCTCATCTTTGATGCAGTGTCTTGGAAGGCGGTTTCGACCACGAAGGCCGCTTGCGATGTATGATCGCGAGTGAAGACTTAGTCATAGCCATAGCTCTGTCTCGAAGATTTGCCGGCTGGAAATTGTCTAGCAGGGCGCTCGGCGCCATTGAATGTGCGAAGAAGAGCAGCGGGTCACTGCCGAGAGGCACGATGGCAACTGTAACGGCGAGGCGCGACCCGAACGGATCCAGCTGAAGTCGATTCGATGGCTGGCGATGAGCATCTTCAGCTCACGCCGGGATCACTCGCAGTAAGTCCCGCCACCCGCGCCAGCGGTCGCGAGGACACTGTTCTGGCGCGCTTAACTCGGTGTCCATCAAACCGGCAGCAGCTCATACCAATCTACTTCGCGCGAATTAGAAAGAGGGACAACGCTGCAAGAGCAGGTAAATCAAATCATTGGTACAGTTCGGGCGGATGGGCTTGCGAACAACAGGCCGGCCGGAGCCATGGCTCAGTGTGTCTTGGCGGACCAACGGCAGCGATACGCGCTGACAAGATTGCTGCACCTTGCCAAGTGAGATGTCCACGACATGGTCTGCTTCTTTGCCGCACCCGCCGAGCTGTCCGCTCTTTTGCCGAACTTGTTTGGTGTATGCCGATCATCAGCGAGGTGCATGTCGCATTTATGTCTTCAGTGCCCCAGCAACAGGCAGCTTGTGACTAAACGTATTAACCTTCCATGTGCCGCGAGCGTTCTTCGGCAAACGTCCGTATAGTTCGCTCCAACCTTCCCATATCCGCAATCAATCTTCGTGCAATTGAGCTGGCGCTTGACTTCGTTTCAACTGTAGAGCAATCGAGGCGGCGATTGCAGTTATCCTTCTGTAACCCCGCCGATCGATCGAACTAATCGGTTCTCAAGTCATGAGTGGCAGACAAAATTCTTGTCGTTTTAGCGCTTTGCGGGTGGTTTTGTTTCGCTCAATCGAGCGAGCGCCAACAGGGTTCGCCTTTCAAGCACGAGGGTCTGAACGATGAGCGGACGTTTTGGCCGTTCGCCTGCGGTGTGCTTTCTTCTCGGTCTTCCACGATCCGGGACGACACTCCTGGCGCATTTGCTCCAGCACCATCCAGACATTTTGGCTCCGCCTGAACCCTGGTTGATGCTGGCGCTTGAAGCATTTGGCAGGGTGGATCAGCGCCATCCGGCGGGTAGCTCACTGATTGAGGCCGCGACCGCCGAGTTCCTGGAGCGGATAGATCGCACGATCGCCAGCCGCGCTTTTGCCGATGCAGCATATGATCAGTATCTGGCAAAAGCGGGCAAGCGCATCATCCTAGACAAGACACCACGCTATTGGTCGGCGCTTGGGTTTCTTGAATCTGTCTATCCAGAAGCGCCACACATACTTCTGATGCGCAATCCCTATGCCATCGCCGCTTCACTGAAATCGACGTGGGGCATCCCACTGCGGGCAGAAAGCTCGCATTCGGTCAGCGTGTCCGCTCTCGCCGATCTCATGCTCCGTCTGCCCGACGCCGTCATAACTTCACTCGCCGATTTGGTTCTGGGCCTTCCCAAGCTCGCCGCGCACCGCACTCGTCCGCAGACACAGCTCGTGCAATACGAACTGCTCGTGACAAATCCGGACGAGGAAACCGGGCGTCTGTTGACGGGGCTCGGCTGTGATCCAGCGGTCGTCGAATCGTCGGGGATGAGACAAGCAGATTATCTTCGATCGAGCAGCTTCGGAGACCGAAAAATCCTGGAACGAAACGCCGTCGACCAAAGCTCTGTCAAGGCATGGCAATCTCAATTAAGCGTCGAAGAGATGCAAACCGTGACCGATCTGGTGGGCGCCGAGCTTTTGCTGGAACTCGGATATGAGCAGGAACTGCTGCATGCACAGCAAGCCGGAGTCCTGGATAGGGGAGGCGAGGTAACCGAACTTTATCGTCAGATTTTCCGAACCTGGTGGGATTTGCGAAGTACCAAGGCGGGAGCATTATCCGGCCCATCTCACGCTGGAGAGTCGGTCCACACGACGGCTGCCCAGTTGCAACAGGCGCTGTTGGCGTCAGAAGCTGATCGAGCTACGGGGCTGGATGCCATTCGCAACCGCGACGCGGCCATCGAGATGTTGCGAGGCGAGGTCGCGCGGCTTCATCAGATCCTCAATATCCCCTAGGGGATCTGAATGCTGGCGATCAAAACACGCTGGCTGATTTAGCCAAGATCCTTAACCCGCACGAGCTGATCTCCCAATCAGGTGTGACGCAGGCGCCGGCCGCACCAGCGGCGGAATGCGATATGCTCCCGCGTCTGCAAGTCTGCTGTCGAACGGGGCTTGAGCTCATGGACGAGCCATGCGTCTTGGCCAGCCGCTTCCGCGCGGATATTCCCACTCTAGGCTGGAGCCATAGAACGGCGAAGAACAGAGATCTTGCATCGAAAGAAGACATATGCTGCCGAAACATCTGCGCCGCCTCGAAGCTGAATCGATTGAAATCATGCGTGATGTGGTCGCCGAGTTCAAAAGGCCGGTCATGCTTTACTCGATCGGAAAAGACTCAAGCGTGATGCTGCACATTGCGATCAAGGCGTTCTATCCGGCGAAATTGCCTTTTCCCCTGCTTCACGTCGATACAACCTGGAAGTTCCGCGAGATGATCAGCTTCCGGGACGCGACAGCCAGGCGGCTCGGCCTCGACCTGATCGTCCATGTCAACAAGGAGGGCATCGCGCGCGGGATCAATCCGATCGATTCCGGCTCCGCGCTCCATACCCAGGTGATGAAGACCGACGCGCTGAAGCAGGCGCTCGACCTCCACGGATTTGATGCAGCCTTTGGCGGAGCGCGGCGCGATGAGGAAAAGAGTCGCGCAAAAGAACGGATACTCTCCTTCCGTTCGGCCGGACACGTATGGGACCCCCGTAACCAGCGGCCGGAGCTCTGGAGCCTGTTCAACACACGGATCCGCCGGGGCGAAACCATGCGCGTGTTTGCGATGTCAAACTGGACCGAGCTCGAGGTGTGGGAATACATCATGCTCGAGAAGATTCCGGTCGTTCCGCTCTACTTCGCAAAACAAAGACCGATAGTGCGTCGAAATGGTGCGACGATCATGGTCGACGACCAGCGATTGCCGCTTAACTGCGACGAGACGCCGGACATGCGGATGATCCGCTTCCGCACGCTTGGATGTTATCCTTTGAGCGGGGCCATTGAATCCGATGCGACCACGATCGAAGACATCGTCGCAGAAATGCAGACTACGACTGTGTCGGAGCGCCAGGGACGCCTAATTGATACCGATGAAGCCGCTTCAATGGAGAAGAAGAAGCGGGAAGGCTACTTTTGATGCTTACAAAGCCGACAACGGAACTGGTCCCGGCCAGGACAAAGGATCAGCTGCGGTTCATCACATGTGGCTCGGTGGACGACGGCAAATCGACGCTGATCGGCCGATTACTGCACGACAGCAAGATGATCTACCACGATCAGCTCACGGTGCTGGAACGCGACAGCGTCAAGCACGGTAGCACCGGGAATGACATCGACTTCGCGCTGCTCGTGGACGGGCTGGAGGCCGAACGGGAGCAGGGCATCACGATCGACGTCGCCTACCGCTTCTTCACGACGCCGCGGCGCTCCTTCATGGTGGCCGACACTCCCGGCCACGAGCAGTATACCCGTAATATGGCTACCGGCGCCTCGCATGCTCAGCTCGCCATCATCCTGATCGATGCCCGCAAAGGCGTGATGGTTCAGACCCGCCGCCACTCCTTTATCTGTTCGCTGCTCGGTATTCGTCATGTCGTGCTGGCAGTGAACAAGATCGATCTGGTCGCATACAACAAGGAGTGCTTCGATCGGATCGCCCGTGACTATCTGGCCTTTGCCGGCGGTCTCAGCTTCACCTCGATCGTTCCGATCCCGATCTCGGCCCGCTACGGCGACAACGTCGTGGACCGCTCCGCCCATGCCAACTGGTATCATGGTCCGTGCTTGCTCGAGCATTTGGAGAGCATTGACATCCAGTCCGGCACCGCAAGCCAGGCTTTCCGCTTTCCGGTCCAATGGGTGAACCGGCCAAACCCGGATTTTCGGGGCTACGCCGGGTCGGTGGCTTCCGGGAGGATCTCGGCAGGAGACGAAGTCGTTGCCGCTGCGTCGGGACGGACCACGCGCATCAAGCGGATCGTGACCCACGATGGCGACCTTGTCGGCACCGAAGCAGGGGATGCGGTTACCATTACACTGGAAGACGAAATCGATATCGGTCGTGGCGATATTCTGTCGCGACCGGACGACCGACCGAAGGTCGCCGACCAGTTTGCCGCTTATGTGATCTGGATGGACGAGGAGCCGCTCGCTCCCGGACGCAATTACGTCCTGCGGATTGGATCGCAGACGATGTCCGGCAGCATTACCGCAATTAGGCATCGGATCGACGTCAACACTAGTGAGCATCTGGCCGCCGGGACGCTTTCCCTCAACGAGATCGCCTTCTGCGATGTTGCGACCGCAGTGCCCGCAGTATTCGATCCTTACGACGTCAATCGAAAGACCGGATCATTTATCGTCATCGATCGTTACACGAATCGTACGGTCGGGGCCGGCATGATTGCCTTTCCGCTGCGGCGGGCCACCAATATTGCTAGGCAAGCGCTATCCGTGGACAGGAGGGAGCGCGCCGCGCTCAAGAATCAGAAGCCTTGCGTCATCTGGTTCACTGGCCTGTCTGGCGCGGGAAAGTCGACGATTGCCAACCTCGTTGATCAAAAGCTGTTTGCGATGTCGCGGCATACCATGCTGCTGGATGGAGACAACCTTCGGCACGGATTGAACGCGGACCTCGGCTTCTCGGAGACGGACCGCGTGGAGAACATCCGGCGTGTCGGCGAAGTTGCCAAGTTGATGGCGGACAGCGGCTTGATCGTGATCTGCTCGTTTATCTCGCCCACTAGGGCCGAACGGGACAGGGTGCGCAGCCTGGTTGGCAAGGAAGAGTTCATAGAAGTCTTTGTCGATACGCCGATCGAGGAATGCGCGCGGCGAGACCCAAAAGGCCTGTATTCAAAGGTGAAATCCGGCAAGATCAAGAACTTCACCGGGATCGATTCGTGCTACGAAGCACCAACAACACCGGAGGTTCATCTCAGGACCATGGAACAGACCCTAGAGCATTCAGCGGAAGCGGTAGTGGATGTCTTGATGGCGCGCTCAATTCTTGGTAGTTAGATGTCCCTCGTGTAGCACCATCGATTCGCACATTATCCTGCTGGCTCGGCCAAGGTGATTCAGCTCAGGCGGGCTGCGATCGAACTTTTGGCTCTAAAAGAACAAAATGGTCGCACCCACTCGTCGACTGCCCGCTTCCGGTTATGTGCTCGAAGTGGATGGCCAATTCAAAACCGAGTACGCGAGCAGAGATGGAGCATGGGCGGGAGCGGAGGAGCTCAAGAAACGCCGTCCCATGCTCCAGATCAGAATCTACGACGCGATGACAAAGGCCAGAGAGGAAGTCCGACTTCCAGCAAGTTGAGTTTTTCGCTTGGCGCGTCTTGCTGCGCGTGCGGCTAGCGACACGCCGAGCTCCCGTTAAAACCGAGCCCGGCAGCGTCTCGGCCGGCTTCGATCTCTGGCGCAGTATGAGGGGGCCTCGGTTTTCCGAGCCTGGCCGCATCCGGCGAGCGGGCGCTTGCTTCAGTATATTGACCAATCTGAACGTAGCAGTCGGCTAGACTCCCTGATGTCGCGGCCATGCCAGCTTTCGGGAAACCTGCTTCCTTTTGGCCCGCAGCTCGTCGGCGGCACGGCCTGCCTACGCCCCGCGCCTTCGCATTGCGAGACAAAGCAGCCGCGAACCTTAGCCATCCCGCGCTGCGCTAGGACCTCCGCCGCGCTTCGGGTTCTGCTCCGTTCCGCCTGCCGTCGTTGATTGCCACAAAAAGCGGCCGTGGGGCGCGGCCCAAAAGGCAAGGGAGCTCATCCATGGCAAGCGACAAGCGCGATGATCTGCTCTGGTCAACCGTCAACCTGTTCGACCGCGCGGTAGACCGCGTCGAACGAGAGTTCGCCATCAACGAGCAGGAGCGCTGCAGAGGAGCCAGCGCGAGCAGAACGGCTCGGAGGTGCGATCCGTCGAACCAGAGCGCCTCACGGCCGAGGTACCTGCGCTCCTTGAGTGCCGCGACGCGATAGAACTCCGGCTCACCTTGGGGCTCAGGCTTTGGACCAGCCGTCCACAACGGCACGCTCACCACGGCGATGATTGATCCGTGAGACGTTTCGCCGCAAGCGGCGCGCAGAACCGAGACATGCTGCCAGCCTAGCGATCGCTTTCAGAGAGGGACAGGTGCCACTCATCTGGAGTCGGCTCGACGTAGTCCTAGCAAAGCAGGACGACATGTTCTGCTTCACGACGACTCGCCGAAAGGTGTCGAACTGATCGTTGCTAAGCGGCCAGCGATCCAAGATCGCTCAATTGCCTTCAAGCCGGACTCGACCACAGCCTGCCGAGGCCGCTCCATTCAAGCGCAACGACGTGATAGCGGCAGTCATGTGCGACGAGGGCGTGCAGTTTCTGGGCACCAGCATCCAGGAGGATCTCGCCGGCACGGGGGAGAAGCTCGGCGCCATCTGCGGTTGGCGAGCAATCGTACGTGAAGGGGAAGATTGGGCCATCACTTACCTGCAGGTAGCGCGCTCGCAGGCGTAATGCCGACGGTCCTGATGTCGAACTCTCAAATGATTCTCTCGCTGTGAATCTCCGCATTCTGCTGCCTGCGTCGGCTTGTCGCCGCCAGATGGGAGTAGGTCGTGAAAAATTCACGCGAGAAAATCCCCGGAGAGGGTTGAAACGCCCCTAACGTCAAGTTGTACGATCTCGAAATGGACAACGACAGTCATCAGCGTCCCAAACCCTTCAACGCGCGACGGAGTGCGAATGCATCAAGTGACGAGCCCCACGCATCAGACTCCCGCTGCCAACGACGATCATCAAGTGTGCCATGCCTTGATCTGCATCCGGGGGCGATGATCGGACTGAATCGTTTTTCCTAACGTCAAGTTTGCCTGAATGGCGCAGGTTCACACGTAAGTCGGTCGGCCCACCTGACGCTTCGTGACGCAAGAAGGCGACCGCGCTCAAGCCTGCGCATGCGTGATGGCTGGATGAGAGAGCGCGTCGGCGCCAATTGCGTTCGAGAGCGCGGTGGCAAAGCCAATTTCTGGGAGGTCTGAATGGTGTCAGTGAGGAGCTTTGTGAAGGATCGTTCTGCATCTGGGATGAGATATGGAGGTTGTCATCCGACGGTTTTCGACAGCGACCAGAAACGCGCCCGCGATCAATGGCGTTTGACCCGAAGCTGTTGAACCCAGGAAATCGACGCTCGCCACAGGGGCTCCCTGGTAGGTTGGACGTACTCCAGATCCATTGACCAATACAACTTGAGGAGGAATGGTCTTGACAAGACAGCGCTCTTTGCTGACGCCTGGTCCATTGTCGTTATCGCTGGCGGTCAGGAGCCAGATGCAGCTTGATCTCGCATCGCGCGATTGCGAGTTCAAGGAAGTGACCGCCTGCATGAGGCGGCTGATGCTCAACTTGCTAGGAAATGCTGATGACTATTCGGTGGTGCCTATTCAGGGAGGTGGCTCCTTTGCGATGGAAGCCGCTCTCTCTTCATTTGTGTCCCGAGCCCACAGGCCGCTCGTTTGCATAAACGGCATCTATGGCGAGCGCATTTTGCAAATTTTGCGGCTGTGGGGCGTCGAAGCACTGAAGCTTGTCAAGCGAGCGACCGATCCTTTGGATCCTCAAGAAATTGGCGAGCATCTGAGCCAAAATCCTGGCGTTACGCACCTATGTTTCGTGCATTGTGAGACGACAACCGGAATCGTCAATCCGCTGGACGCGATCGTGGAGGTGGCAAGGCGACGTGGCGTAAAGACCATCATCGATGGGATGAGTTCTTTCGGCGCCCTTAATATCGACCTGAGCCAGCGTGGACCTGACGTCCTGGTCACGTCGAGCAACAAGTGCATAGAAGGGCCGCCGGGAGTAGCGTTTGTCATCGCGTCTCGCGAGCTGCTGGAGAACGCGGTTCAAGAACCGAGGTCTTTTGTGCTCGACGTGAGAGATCAATGGCTCTCGCTCGAGCGCACCGGTGAATGGCGATCGACCCCTCCAACCCACATAGTTCAGGCAACAACAAAGGCCCTGAAGATTCTGCACGAGGAGGGCATCGATGCCAGGCGCTGCAGGTACGAGAAGGTCCGGGACGATATCGTCAAAGAACTCGAAGGAGTGGTGTCTCCGCTGCTGTCCGCGGACTTGCAGTCGCCGGTCTGCGTCGCGTTCAGTGCACCGTCCGGAATCGTGGACCAGGCAGGATTCGATGGGCTGTATCGCCACTTGGCGGCCCATAACCTTTACGTCTACTCGAAGCTCCATCTTGCGACGCGGAGTTTTCGCGTTGGTTGCATTGGGGAAATCCAATCCAGCTGGATCGAGCAGTTGGGGTGCGCTTTTCGTACATATTTCCGGTCCGGTCAGGCTCGGTCAGCAAGGCCGATGTCGGGCCAAGAGGCATGCGGGGCTCGCGTAAAAATGCCAGCTCGAGCGGCTGAGGACCCGCGGCTGCCGTTTTCCGCCGAGACTGCTGTTCTGCATGCGGGCTATCGACGCGACCCGGTGACGAAAGCCGTCGCAGTGCCAATTTACCAGAATACGGCTTATGAACTCGATGGCGATCTAAACCACATTGCTGACGTCTACAACGTCAAGGCCGATGGGTTCACCTACACCAGGATCATCAATCCGACCACCCGCGCGCTGGAAAAGCGCTACGCTGCCGTCGATACGGGAAGCGACTCGCTCGCCGTTGCGTCAGGTCAAGCGGCGACGTTCCTTGCTATCGTCAACCTGTCAAGTGGCGAGGTAGGGGACAATGTCGTCGCCTCTCCGTATCTGTATGGCAATACCTGGAACCTGCTCCACAACACACTAAAGCGCCTTGGGATCAGCGTGAGGACAGCGGATCCTCGAAGGCCCGAGACGTTCGAACGTGCCATTGATGATCGCACGATATGCCTGTTCGGAGAGGTAATTTCGAATCCCTGTCTGATTCCGCTCCCCGTCAAACAGCTGGCGGAGATCGGCCGAAAGTACGGCGTGCCCTTGGTCGTGGACAATACGACGACGCCACTGGTATGCCGGCCGTCAGATCTTGGCGCCGCTATTACGACGTACTCCGCAACGAAATATATATGCGGCCACGGCACGACGCTCGGTGGACTGATCGTTGACAACGGCGAGTTTAGCTACCGGGGAGCCTCTCGCTTTCCCTTGTTCAACCGTCCCGACGATGCGCATGGCGGAATCGTTTGGCATAATGCGGTGCGCGATGTCGACGATCTTGGAAAGAGCGAGTTTCTTCTCAAGGCTCGCATGACCTGGTTGCGCGATACCGGCGCGGCGATTGCGCCGTTTGCGAGCTTTCAACTGATCCAAGGTCTTGAAACGCTGCCACTTCGCATGAAGCAGCACTGCGCGAATGCCAGGATCGTGGCTGACGTTCTCAAGGAGCATCCAAAAGTGCGCCGTGTCTTCTACCCGGGGCTCTTTGAAGGCGCCGATCGGGAAACCGTTGAACAGACACTAAATGCTGCATACGGACACGGGGCGATGGTCATGTTCGAAGTGGAGGACGAACAAGCCGGGCGCAAGTTCATCCAGAACGTCGACTTGATGTATCACGTTTCGAATGTAGGCGATGCCCGCACGCTCGTGACCCATCCCGTCTCGACGACCCACACCACCGTCCCGCGGGAAAAGCGCGAAGCCGCCGGCATATTTGGCGGCTCGATCCGCCTTTGCGTCGGCATCGAAGATGTCAACGACATCCTGCGCGATCTGGACAAGGCGCTTTCCGCAATCTGACAACCTGCAAGGCGATCAGGAGGAGGTTCTCATGAATCAAGCAGACGCTTGGAAATTGAGGTCATCACGCTATGAGGCCGTTCAATTCAGCCGAGAAATCAATAGGCAGCTCTCCGAGCTGAGGCCCGACAACATAACGGGAGCGGCTTATATTGCCAAAGATTACGCTGTCATCACCGCGTGTACGCTCGCAACTGTGTCGGTCTCATGGTGGCTCTACCCGCTGGCCGTCCTTCTGATTGGCGCCTATCAGCGCGGATTGACAACCATCGCGCATGATGCGGCTCATCGGACGCTCGCGAAGAACACGACGTGGAACTACGTCCTCGGCATTCTGTTCGCTTCCTATCCCCTGTTCCAGCGCCACTGGGCCTACCGGATCTCGCACGTCTATTTGCATCATCCCTATCTCGGGGACCCGGACAAGGATCCCGACCTGAAGTTCTTCCTGGCCAGCGGCGTTTACGACGTGCAGCCTCCGGAGCGGTACGCTTTCAACATGATCTGGAAGCCGATCTTCGGCGGCGCGACAGTCGCGTATCTGAAGTATCTTTGGACCAATCGGTTTTCGATCACAGATGCCGAGGATCAGAGCCGCTCAGGCATACTTATCGACAAGTATGGATTCTATCTCTTCTGGATCAGTATCCTGGCCGGGTCATATGCTCTTGGGCTGCTGCATATCGTCGTCCTGTTTTGGATCGTGCCCTATCTCACCACGTTTCAGGTCCTCGGCTGGTTTATCGAGCTCGCTGAGCACTCACCTATGTGCGAAACCGAGACGCAGAACGTCTATCTCACCAGGAATCGGAAAGGAAGTTTCCTCGAGCGGGCCATCCTCGGACAGAATCTGGATGAGTACCACCTTGAGCATCACCTTTCGCCCGGTATCCCGTTTTGGCTGTTGCGCAAAGCGCAGAAAATCCGAATGCAGGATCCGAACTATGCGAAGGTTGCCGCGACCTGGGGTGGGCTCTTTGTAAAGGGACCTCAAGGTCAACCTAGCGTCATAGCTCAGTTAAAAGAGCGAAATCGACGCTTGTATGAGCAGTCCGTTGCCGAGGTTCGCGCGCGAGGGCAGGTCGCGTGACGTTGCTACGGCCAGAGAGCACCCGAGCCGTGGTCGGCGTCACTTCGAATCGTCTTCTGGTCGATGGTGTGCATCGCGACTGGTTGCGGCGCAAGTACTTGCAGGCACTCAATCGTCATGCGGGATTGGCTTGCGTCATATTGCCGACGGTCGACGCCGAAGATGCGAGCGAGGAGGTCGCCCCGGCGATCATGAGCCGGCTAGACGGCTTGGTGTTGACAGGTGATGAGTCGAACATCGACCCCGCCGTCATGAGAGCGCCTGCGTCCTTGATGGAGGCTGATCGGCAGGACGTTGATGTTGGGATCCTTGACCGTCCGCGGGACAGGCTCTCTGCCGTAGCCATAGAGAGCGCCATCGCGCTCGGAATGCCTATTCTGGGCATCTGCCGCGGGCTTCAGGAACTCAACGTCTATTTCGGCGGCACGCTCCGCTCATCGCTTGCGGAGTGGAGGCCGGAAAGTGGCGCGATGCATGCCGAGAAGCCAGATCGTCCAAGAGACCGTCAGTACGACGCCGCGCACAGCGTCAGGATATGTTCCGATGGCGCGCTCTTTCCAATCGCGCGGACGATCGAAGCGCAAGTCAACTCGCTGCACAATCAAGGCATCGAGGTGCTTGCCCCGGCGCTGAGGCGGGAGGCGTGGGCGCCTGACGGTTTGGTCGAGGCGGCTTCGGTTATTGGCGCCCCGACCCTCCAAATCGGTGTGCAATGGCACCCCGAATGGCACGTCTCAACCGATCTCCTCAGCAAGCAACTATTCAAGGCATTTGGAGAGGCGTGTGTTGGGTACTACCGAACTAAGAAGAACTAGAGGCGGGTTGTGACATTTCAAACCAAACGCGGTCCGTGCACGTCGAAAGGACACTCCCTCGGAGCCGACGCACGCGTCCGGTCCTGCGAGGGCCGTGCGCCGCCTCGCGGGAACAGGAAGACTGGGCGATTGGCGAATCGCTTCGCTCTAGGAGTTCTATTTGTGGCGCTTTATGTCGTCGTGAGCGCGGCAGGCGAGGTTTATGCGGCGTCGTATTTTCAGCAAGCGGATGTGTTCGTCGCGCTCCTGCTGTCCTTCGCTGTGGTTTGTCTGATGTTCAATCTCCTGGCTTGCCACGAGGGAGGCGAGGCAACGGTGGCAAAAGGGTCGCTCCTGGTCTTCGTCGCGCTCAATGTCGTGACAGCAATCAACTGGATCGGCCTATTTATCGGACTGAAATACGCTGAACCTGCGATCGTGGTCGCGTTCATGGTGGCGCTGGGGCCTACCGCAACAGTGTGGTTAAACGCACTGATCAGGCGCCAGGGTGCCCCTCCAGCATCCGATATTGTCGTGAGCGTTACGATCGCAACGATCGGAAGTTACATGATTTGGATCTCGGCCAGCGGCAACGCAGGCGTGGAGTGGGGGGCTCGATCGTCCTTTGGCATCGTCTTGGCAATCGTGGCCGGCCTATCGCTGGCCCTTACAAATATACTTGTCAAACTGCTGTTCGACCTTGGGTTTTCTGGCCGACAAGTCCTGGCGCATCGCTTTTATGGAACGATTCTCTTGCTGCTGGGACTGGTCGATCATTCATCTATCGTGCGTGAGATCTCGCAGCATTGGTTTGCGATCGCGGCAATTGGGCTGTCGACGATCATTGTTCCTTTGCTCTTGATCCAGCAGGGCATTCGCCGAGTAGAGCCCTTCACCGTCAACATGGTCCTGTCCACCGCCCCTATCATCACCTTCCTGTTCCAGTACTTCGATTCTCGCATCGTGCCTTCGTTACATACGTTCATAGGAAATGCTCTCATTACGGCTGTCGCTGTCGGAAACATCTACTTGCAGTATCGGAGATCCGCATGAAAGAACGGAATTGTGTAATCGTAGACGCATACTCTACCGGCCGATACCTACCGGAAGAATTCAAGCGCTATGGAATTGGAACGGTGCATGTGATGTCGGCTGCACAGATTCCGCCCATATTCCAATCGCATTTCAATGCGGATCTTTATGATGAAGTCATTCGCCCCAGCGAGCGCATGGGATATGACGACATCGTTGATTATCATCTTCAGGCTCTCCATGGCCGGGAATTGGAGTTCGTTATCGCGGGCTGCGAGACCGGAGTTGAACTCGCCGATTCTCTGTCGGAGCGGCTTGGCTTACCATCAAATGGGACTGCGCTATCCGCTGCTCGGCGTGACAAAGCGCGATTGTCTTGCGCGCTGACCTTTGCAGGCGTGCGATCGATCAGACAAGTCGTGTCCGACAGTCCTGTAGAGATCGCGAGCTGGAAGCGTGAAGCGAAGTTCGATCAGATCGTGATCAAGCCGCTGAACAGTACGGGTACCGAGGATGTGTTCTTTTGCTCGACAGATGCTGATATTCAGCGGGCTGTGAGCGCAATTGTCGGGAAGACGAACCGTGTCGGAGCGTTGAATCGTTTTGCCCTTGGGCAAGAAAAAATAAACGGCCAGCAATATACCGTAAATGCCGTCTCGATCGACGGGGAAGCCTTCGTTACGGAGGCCTGGACCTATGACACGGTTCCGATTGAGAGGGCATCATCGGTCTGCTCACTTGAGAGATTGTTGGGCGGCAGCGAACCAATCGTTCAGGAACTGTCCGACTACTTGGTGCGTGCGTTGCAGGCACTACAGATCGTCGACGGGCCGGCTCATGCTGAGATCATCGTCGATCATCGGGGACCGGTTCTGGTGGACTTCGGAGCGAGGCTTCAAGGGACCATGTCGGCAAAAGCACGAACGATGGCGTTGGGGCACAACCATATGACCCTGACAGCCTGGCGCTACGCAGATCCCAAGGGCTTTGGTGAATATATGCGGCTGCGCGGTCCCTACGAGAGGCAGGCTCACGCACTTTGCGTCTCGCTGATCTCAGATATGGGCGGTGTCGTTGCCGGTTACCCGGGACTCGAAGCAATCCGCCAGCTCCCGAGCTTCGCGGATGCCATTGCATTCGTTCCGATTGGTCAAGAGCTAGTTCCCACGATCGACTTGGCGTCGACACCAGGCATCGTTTATCTCGTGAATAGCGACTTGACTCAGCTTGAGAACGACTATCGCAAGTTGCGAGCAATGCGGATGGACCAGGTGTTCGATTTAGTGATGCAGGATCGTGACTGATGCCAACTGATCCCAGGTTGACCGGGGCGAATCCAGCCCGCGCGGCGATGGTCGGCGTAAGCGACTTCGATGGCGTTCTGCGAGGCAAACACGTCTTAGGTGAAGATCTCTCGGGTGAAGATAAAGTTATCAAGTTCTCTGAAGCGGTGCTGGCGTGGGATTGTACGGACCGGGTCATTCCGGCCAGTTTCACGCCAAAGCCGCTATCGGCGTTCGGAGATGCTGACCTGCGTATTCTGTCAGGCACCGGCCGTTCGGTGTCTCATCTCGGCGATCAATATCTCTATCTCGCGGAGTTCGCGGGCGCACATGAGAACATCTGTCCGCGCGGTGTTCTGCGTAAGGTCCTGCGAAGGGCTGCTGACCACGGATACGACTGCACTGCCGGGTTCGAGTTTGAATTTATGCTGTTTAAGGAGAACGCAGACACGATTGAAGACAAGCCGTTCAGCGAATGGGCTCCTTTAACGCGCGGCCCGTTCGGCTACTCGATTGCGCGCTCTGTCGCACAACATGAGCTGTTCGATGAGATCTTGGCGCTTTGTGAGAAGGCTAGAATACCTCTCAGCGGACTACACTTTGAAACGGGACCTGGCGTGGTCGAAGCGTCAGTTCGTCATTGTGATGCGCTGGAAGCTGCCGATCGAGCAACCATATTCAAGTCGATGATAAAAGCCTGGGCGCAAACGCGAGGCATGATGGCTACATTCATGGCCAAGGTTTCCGAGAAATGGCCCGGCCAGTCCGGTCATATTCACATCTCGATGTCCTCGGATAGTCAAAATGTGTTCTACGACGGTGATGCGTTCGGCAACGTCTCCGATCTTATGAGGCAATTCATCGCCGGACAACTAGAATACATGAATGAGTTCTGTGTGCTCGCTGCGCCGAACTTCAACAGCTACAAGAGATTGGTACCTGGCTCCTGGGCACCAATCTGTCCAAGCTGGGGAGTTGACAACCGCTCCTGCGCGGTTCGCGCCATTCCGGGAGAGCCATCTGCCCATCGCCTGGAGTATAGGCTGCCTGGCGCAGACGTGAACCCATATCTCGCGCTCGCATGTGCGATTGGTTCGGGAATATTGGGCGTCGAGACAGGTCCGGCACTACCAGCTTCGATCGTCGGTGATGCAAGCGTGGAAATGTGTCGTTCGTCCGCGAGGCTGCCTCAAAGCCTATCAGAGGCAACATCTCGGTTTGCACAGTCTGCAGCGGCCAGTGATGTCTTCGGAGAAAGGTTTGTTGAAGCGTTTTCTTGCTCGCGCCGTTGGGAGTGGGAAGCCGTTCAACATCGGGTCACCGACTTTGAACGTCAAAGATACTTCGAGATCATTTAGCTTGAGCTCTTCGACAGTTCTGAACCTCATTCTCTCTGGCCGATGCCGGCGGGGCTACTGCGGCTATCTGTGCCGCTGATGTTGGACGTCATACAGAGCAAATGTGCTTACTCGCTAAGTGAGGATCTTGGGACGCTGAGGAGGTCTGCTGTTAGCTGCTCTGTGGCAGCAACCGCGATTGCGTTTGCGATGCTAGGTAATTCTAGCAACGAACAACACCATTTCCATTCGCATCAATGAAGACGTGCTCGGCTTCTTCAAGAGGGAAGGCAAACTCGATTATGCTCAGAGGACGAGCCGAAGAGGCCCGTGATGCGCGACGCTGTAGCCGAGCCGCGGAGCCACGCAGGACGCGAGGCGCAGCATCAATGGGGGCAGCGCGACCTGACGATGGCTTAGCCGCCGCGGGCTACGACGAGTCTGGCGTAGATCGGTGCTGACTAGTACGCGCTTCGCGCGGCGCGCGTGAATTTATGGTCGTCCGACCAGTTTGAGATGGTGGCCAGCGAAGTGTGCCGATCGGCTCCTTGAGCTTGAGTGTGCGCCCGGACTTTAGTGCGGCTACGCCAGTTCCGCAGTGAAAGAATGACGTAGCTGTCCCCGCGCTAGGGAGGAAGATGTGCTGCCTACGGCAGGGGGGCAGATCGCAAGCTGAGTCTGAGTGGTGCCTAATATTGATGAAGTGCGTCAAGTCATTGCGGACAGAGGCAGGTGCTTGGGTTACGGCACGTCGACCGGGGGCATGGATGCCGTCGGGCGTGGCACGAAGCCATTTTGATGCTGGTCACGTGCCGCCAACATGATCGTAAAAGTCGCGAGGAGGATTAGGAAAACGCGCATGCAACAAAGATTACGCGAAACGATATATCGCAATTATGAAACGGCTCACATCCCGTGCCTTGGAGGAGGAGCGGCTCTTACGGGCATCCCACGCACACAGCCTATTGGCCAGCAAACACCTCACAAATTATGATACTCGTTCGTTCTCGCCGGTAGCCGCCGAACAGCGGGACGATTCGCTCAAAAAATGCATTTTCCCTTGCAGGCCGCAGGAATAGTGCAGCGAATTTGAGTAGTAATCCGGTGATTGGCTACTCACCGCGAAGGCAGCCAGCCCATCGTGCTGCTTTCGGGCGCCATGAAGGACGGTTCATGCGCAATCATGACATTGTGTCCGGCAGCCTGTTGGCGCTGACCGCCGCTGGGCTTGCGCTGCTTTGCTCTAGCCTGCTCGCATTTGCTTTCATTTAGATCCCGCGCTCGACCTTTGGGCGCTAGGATCCCTGCGAGACCTCACGCAAGACGGTACGCAGCCGGACAGGGGCGCTGGTAGGGTTTTCTACGTATGGGGGCCCGGCGGTTGCAGATGATCCTGATTACCACAAAATGCCTGCCACATGACGATGCGCCTTCCAACGACGTCGGAAACCGACGGTCCACCATCTTGACCGGCAGGCCGACCCTCTCATTGCTCCGCGTGGTTTCTGAATTCCTCTGTGAGTCGCAAGAAGTTCATAAGCAGGACGTGCCCCTGTGAGGTAAGTATCGACTCGGGATGAAACTGGACCCCATAGGTGGGATAATAGCCGTGCGTGAGGGCCATGATCTCGCCTTCCTCCGAACGCGCTGTCACTATGAGGTTCTGCGCACATGACTGATCAAGCTCGACGATAAGAGAATGGTAGCGTCCGACGTCAAGCGGGGTTGGCAGCCCCTTGAATAACCCTCGGCCGTCATGCGCAACGTGCGAGCGCCGACCGTGCATGGGCCGATGCGCACGCGCCACTCGTCCTCCGAAAACGCTCCCAATACACTGATGTCCAAGGCAGATGCCGAGAATTGGTACGCGTCCTGAAAGTTCGCGAACCACTGTTGTCGATATTCCTGCCTCACTTGGAGTGCAGGGGCCGGGCGATATGACCACCGCGCGCGGGTTGAGACCAACGAGCTCGCTGATGCTGATAGCGTCGTTTCGGATCACTTCCGTTGCTTCACTGAGCTTGTGGAAATAGCGGGCAATGTTGAACACGAAGGAATCGTAATTATCGATGATGACAATCAAAATGCACCAGCTGGTTCAGAATTAAAGGCATCAAAGATTCGCTCTGCCTTGGCGAGCGTTTCCTCGTATTCGGCCTCGGGCTCCGACAGGGCCGTTATACCGCTGCCGGCATGAAACACAGCCAGGTCGCCGTCGATCGTGACAGTGCGGATCGCAATACTTGTGTCCATGTGCCCGTTGAAGCCGATGAAGCCGATCGCCCCACAATAGACCTCTCGCGCTATGCGCTCGATTTCTGCAATAATTTCCATCGACCGCAGCTTTGGCGCTCCCGTGATGGAGCCGCCGGGAAAGCAAGCGCGCAGCAGGCTAACGGCATCTTCATCTCCGGCAAGTGTCCCCGTAACGATCGACACGAGATGGTGCACTGAGGCATAGGACTCGAGATTGCACAGGGCCGGAACCTCGACCGAATGCGCAGTGCAAACGCGTGACAGATCGTTGCGCAAAAGGTCGACAATCATCGTGTTCTCGGCATGATCCTTTTCGGAAGCGAGGAGAACAGCCGCACGGCGGTGGTCTTCCTTGAAATCAGGAGAACGCGCGATCGTGCCCTTGATAGGTCGTGTCTCGACTTGTCGCCCCTCAAGCTTCAGGAATCGTTCCGGCGAACTTGATGCGATGGTCAGCTTTCCCCATCGCAGCAGGGCCGCAAAAGGCGCTGGATTCAATGATCGTAACTGGCAATAGAAGGCGAGTGGATCAAACGAGATCGACAGGCGGGTGCTGAAACGCTGCGCGATATTCGTCTGGAACACGTCACCCGCCAGGATCAAGTCGATCACGCGTTGTACCGCCGCAATGTAGCCCTCGCGGCTGAAGTTCGAGCGCCATGCGCCCGCTCTGCTGGGACAACCCTTCTGTGGCGCCGTTGGGCCGGCAAGCAATGCTGCAAACTCGTCGGCTCGACGACGCGCTCGTTCGCTCCGTCGCACGCGATCCTGCTCCGGCCATCCGGTCGAGACGATCCAGCATTTGTTATCCCGGTGGTCGAAGCTGATGACCACATCATAGAAATGCAGGATGGATTGGGGCAAACCCAGACCGGCAATTGCCGGCGCAGACAATCGCTCCAATGTCCTGTTCATGTCGTAGGCAAGGTAGCCTGCCGCTCCTCCCTGGAACGGCGGGAGATCGGGACGATGCTCTTGCGGGTACTTCGCGAGTAGCGTGCGAAGGACCTTCCATGGATCGGCCTCGAGAGTCAGTCCGTTCCAACTTACTTGGCCGTTCGCGACCCTATAGGTGCTGAACGGGTCGCACGTTAGATATGAGTAGCGCCCAAGCAGCTCGTGCCTTGCTACGCTATCGAGAAACGTGAGATGCGATCGATGCCCAAGACGTCGCATCGCTGTAACAGGTTCAACCCACTGCAACTCGCGAACGTACATCGGGTTATCGGTCACCGGCGGCTGACGTCGTGAAAGTGCCGTTCCATCTGTTGCCCCACCCGATGAGAACGACGCTTGCCTGCGATGGGCCGAAACTTGAGGCCCATTGCCAAGTTAACCCGGCGGTGGACTTTTTGCTGCGACAGCACCTGGATCATCCTGCCGTGGAGGCGAGAGGGGTATCTATTGATACATCGTAGTCGGCCGCGAACCGCAGCTCGCGGAGCGGTCGGACCCGTTTAATCGACTCCTGGTAGAGATCGTCCGCTTTGTACGCTGCGAGCTTCGCCTCGCTGTCGAACTCACCATAGACCACGATGTCGATATCGTTGCCGAGCTGATCGGTCTTGCGGTTGCGGGCAACCTCAAGCCGGCGCGCATGTGGTATCGTGGTGAGAAGCGAAAGACCTTCGATGATAAGGTCGATATGCGCCTCGTCCTTGGCGCTGAAGAAGACGATGTGACGAATCATGGCCGTCCGTGGAGATGTCGCTAGCGGGTGCCATAACTATCTGGGAATGGAGCGCGTTGCAATGAGGCTAGTCGCTTGCAGCATGATCGTCGCTTGCGATCGTCGGCGATCCGCAATGAAGCTTGCCAGACTTGCTCAGGACGCCGGAAGGGCAAGGCGCTCAATGGTTTGAATGTGCCGCGTGAGCAGGTTACAGGCTTGGTCGACGTTGCGCGTTCGCAGGGCTTGCAGAATCAGGCGGTGATCTTGATTGGAGCGCGGTCGCCAGCCCACCGATCGCGCCATCGCGAACACCAATCGAGAATTGGCAAGCTGCAGTCCATCGAGGCTCGCGAGCAGACGCGGCATTCCGCACGGCGCGACCAAGGCTTGGTGAAAGGCGCGGTTGGCCGTCTCAAATTCCTCGATCGTCTTTGCATTGTCTCCTTCGATCAGGGCGAGCTCGATCTGAGCCAAATGAGCTGTTGTGAGCCTTGGCCCCGAATGGCGCAATGCCACCACTTCGAGCGCGGCGCGCATTTCGGCGATCTCCTTCACTGAACGGGTATCGAGCGGGGCAACCCGAACACCGCGACGCGGCACAGCGACAACAAGATGTTGTGCCTGCAGCTGCCGAAAGGCCTCGCGCACGGGGACGTGGCTGGAATTGAATTCTCGTGCCACGTGATCCTGACGGAGTGGCGCGCCTGGCTCTAAGGCGCCGCTGATAATGCGCTCAGCAATTGAGTCCGCGATGCGCGCGACCGTCGTCATGTTGTCAGTAGTGATCATAGATTATCTACCGCAATAACCGGTGCATTTGCGAGGTAGCTCGATTAGCATCTCTTCGAGAGCAATGACTATAGATAATTGACGCGATTATCTACAATTGAGCGGGATTGGGTTATGGATGCTGCTGCGCAAGTCCAGAAGGAAACAGGCAACGGGGCGCAGATTCGTTGTCATTGGAACGTCGAAGAGGCTAAGGCGCTCTACGACCTTCCTTTTGCCGACCTGATGCTTCAGGCCCAGCGCGCTCATCGCAAGAACTTCGATCCAAACCACGTCGAAACTGCGAGCCTGCTCAGCATCAAGACCGGCGGCTGTCCGGAAGACTGCGGCTACTGCTCGCAAAGCGCGCATTACGAGACCGGCCTGAAAGCCACCCGTCTGATGCGCTGCGCCGATGTGGTTGCGACCGCGCAGCGCGCGAAGGATGCCGGCGCCACGCGCTTCTGCATGGCCGCGGCCTGGCGCACGCCAAAAGATCGCGATCTTGATTCCGTCTGCGACATGGTCAACGCGGTAAAAGGACTCGGCATGGAAACGTGCGTCACGCTCGGCATGCTGACACCGAAGCAGGCCGCGCGCCTCGCCGAGGCCGGCCTTGACTTCTACAATCACAACGTCGACACATCGCCAGAGTTTTACAGCAAGATCATCACCACCCGCAGGCTGCAGGACCGCATCGATACGCTGGCGCATGTGCGCGATGCCGGCATCAAGATCTGCTGCGGCGGGATTATCGGCATGGGCGAGCGCGTCGAGGACCGCCTAGGTATGCTCGTGCTGCTCGCCAATCTTCCCAACCATCCCGAAAGCGTGCCGATCAACCTGTGGAACAAGATCGAGGGCGTGCCGGTGGAAGACACCGCGGAGCCTCCCGATCCGATCGCGCTGGTCCGGCTGCTGGCGACCGCGCGGATCATGATGCCGAGGAGTGTGGTTCGCTTGTCCGCCGGGCGGCAATACATGACCGATGAATTGCAGGCGCTTTGCTTCTTGGCCGGCGCAAATTCAATCTTCGTCGGCGACGTGCTCTTGACCACCAAAAACCCGAAAGTTGATCGCGACGCGGATCTGCTGGCCCGGCTCGGCATCACGTCCAGGCTCGCCTGACGGAAGCAGTGCGCGCAATATGTTGCCCCTACAATCCAGCCTAGGTGAGAAATGCAGATAACTTTGATGAAGGGCAAAATCCATCGCGCCTCAGTGACCGAAGCTGATCTGCACTACGAAGGCTCGATCTCGATAGATCGTACGCTCCTGGACGCAGCAGGAATGGTGATCAACGAGCGCGTCGAAATCTACAATGTCGAAACAGGGACGCGCTTTGCCACCTACGTGATCGAGGCACCGCCGATGTCTGGCACGATAAGCCTGAACGGTGCGGCCGCCCGACTGGCGATGCCCGGAGACAAGATCATTATCGTTGCATATGCCTCATTCGACGAGGCCGAAGCAAAGATATTCAAGCCACGCATTGTGCGTGTGGACCGAGACAATCGCATGCTGGCAAGTTGAACCTAGCGGGCCATCCTACCTTCTTACACGGCCAACGCATCTTTTGCGTGATTTGATGCGATCCTCGGAGTGATGAATGCGGTCAATCCAAACACCTAGACTTGGTCCCTACGTCGCAGCGTTGAATGCCTTGAACGAAGATAAACGGCTGCGCTGCCTCAAGCCGCGCGTGGGGATCGATTTCGCGTCGAACGACTATCTGGCGCTCGGGAGCGCCTCGCGCATCAAAAAGGCGATGGTCGCCGCGCTCGAGGCGGGCACTCCGGTTGGAGCCGGCGGGTCGCGGCTTCTGCGCGGCAATTGCGAGGAGCATGAACGGCTCGAAACGGAAGCGGCTCAGTTCTTTGGCGCGGAGGCAGCGCTTTTCTTTGGAGGCGGCTACATCGCAAATTTTGCCCTCCTGACAACGCTGCCGCAGCGCGGTGATCTGCTCGTTCTCGATTCGCTCGTGCACGCCAGTATTCACGAGGGGGCGCGGGCCGGCCGCGCAGAGTGTCGAATTCACGCGCACAATGATCCCCAGTCAGTCGAAGACGCAATTCGCGACTGGCGAAACAAAGGTGGGGCGGGCGGCGTCTGGATTGTGGCCGAAAGTCTCTACAGTATGGATGGCGACTTCGCTCCCCTCGAAGAGCTGGTGGCAATCGCCGATCGCCAAGACGCGTTTCTGATCGTGGATGAGGCTCATGCCACAGGCGCTTACGGGCATCAGGGACGAGGGCTCACGGCCCCTTATGACAGGCGCGAAAATCTCATCGTCGTTCATACCTGCGGCAAAGCGCTCGGTGCGGCGGGTGCACTTGTTACGGCCTCCGGCATCTTGCGCGATTTCATGGTCAACCGCTGCCGTCCGTTTATTTTTGCCACCGCACCGTCACCATTGATGGCCGTTGCGGTTCGAGAGGCACTCCTCACCCTGCAGAAAGAGCCGGAGCGGCAGCAACGGCTGGCCAAACTCGTTGCGTTCGCGCATCGGCAGATCACCTCGCTTGGTTTGCGCACACCATCGACCTCTCAGATCGTGCCGTACATCGTAGGTGACAATGCTCATGCAATGCGACTTGCCGCTGCTCTGCAGGCGCGCGGCTTCGATATCCGCGGAATTCGGCCGCCAACCGTCCCTGCAGGCACCGCCCGCTTGCGAATTTCGTTGACACTCAATGTTGGGGAAGCGGACGTGCGCGCAATGCTCGATGCGCTGGTTGAGGTGACGAGGGGCTCGTTTTGAGGAATAAGCGGATCGTCGTGACTGGTACGGATACCGGGGTCGGTAAAACGGTATTTTCCGCGGGGCTCGCCAACCTTCTCGGCGCGAATTACTGGAAGCCGGTCCAGGCTGGACTCGAACGAGAGACCGACTCCGAGTGCATCCGCCGCCTCGGTGGCCTCTCGTCCGATCGGATTGTCCCGGAGCTCTATCGACTTCGGACGCCTGCGTCGCCCCATTACTCCGCGGAGATCGACGGTGTTCGCATCGATACTGAGACGCTTCGACTGCCGGACAGCGGCGAGCGGCAACTCGTGATCGAGGGCGCCGGCGGGCTCATGGTGCCGCTGACAGCGCGCACTCTTTACATCGACATCTTCGAGCGCTGGCAGCTTCCCGTCGTGCTTTGCGCAAGGACGGGACTAGGCACAATCAATCACTCCCTGCTCTCCATAGAGGCTCTGCGGAAGCGTCAGATTCGAATCCTTGGAATTGCGTTCATTGGCGAAAGAAACTCCGAAACTGAAAGCGCGATTTGCGAGATCGGGAGAGTGCGCTGGTTGGGGCGGCTCCCGTGGCTGGTTCCCCTCACGGACGATAGGCTGCAGGCCGCTTTCAAAGACTCCTTTGTTAGTGGCGATTTCCTGAACCTATGAAGATGGCCAAGAGGTCGCCGATCTGGCACCCGTTCACGCAGCATGCTCTACAGCGGGACATGACGAAGGTGCTGCGAGGAGAGGGGGCTTATCTCTACACCGAAGATGGCCGACGCCTTATCGATGCAATCTCCTCCTGGTGGGTCGTGACGCACGGCCATTGCCATCCATGCATCGTGAACGCGATCCGAGAACAGGCAGGCAAGCTCAACCAGGTCATCTTCGCCGGATACACTCACGACCCGGCTGAGCAAGTTGCGACGGAACTATTGAAGGTCACCTCCCCGGCGCTCGAGCATGTGTTCTTCTCCGATAGCGGGTCAACCAGCGTCGAAGTCGCGCTGAAAATGGCGCTCGGCTACTGGCGCAATACCGGAAGACAGCGAACCCAAATTGTGGTGATGCAGCACTCGTACCATGGCGACACGATCGGGGCGATGTCGGTAGGTAGCCGAGGCGTCTTCAATGCGGCCTACGGGGCGCTGATGTTCGAGGTCACCTCGATTCCGTTCCCGGCAAGAGATCGTGAGCAAAGAGCGCTCGATGCGCTTGAAAACGCGTGTCGAAACGAACATCCAGCAGCCTTTATCGTTGAGCCCCTGATATTGGGTGCCGGTGGAATGCTGATGTATTCTCCCTCGGTGCTAAGAGAGATGAAGCGGATCTGCGAAGCCTTCGACGTCCTGCTCATTGCGGACGAGGTCATGACCGGCTGGGGCCGGACGGGTACCTTGTTTGCGTGTGAGCAGGCCGATGTCACGCCCGATATTGCCTGCTATTCGAAAGGCCTCACGGGTGGGGCCCTGCCGCTCGCCGTCACACTCTGTCGTGCCGATATTTTCGATGCGCATTATTCTGAAGATCGCACGCGTACGTTTTTTCATTCGAGCTCATATACGGCCAATCCAGTGGCCTGTGCCGCCGCCAAGGCTAATCTGGACCTATGGCAGGATCAGGAATATCGCGGGCGGCTGGCATCCTTGGCCAGGATGCAAGAACAGGCGCTCGCGCCATTCCGCGCCGATTCACGGTTCGCAAACGTCCGACGCACAGGAACAGTCACAGCGCTTGAACTCAACACGAACGATGCCGGCTATCTGGCGGACATCGGTCCCAGGCTTTTGGCTTTCTTCCAAGCGCGGAATCTGCTGTTACGCCCACTCGGTAACACCATCTACGTGATGCCGCCTTACTGCGTTACGGCGGCCGACCTTGATGAAATCTATACTGCCATCCGCGACGCTGCTGACTTGCTGATGTGAGATGCACGAGAACTGTGCAATCGTCTGCAGTGTCCTGCAAGGCGAAAGTGTCCATATTGCTGCCGCTTGATAGTGCAACGAGAATGCAGCACCCCAAGCTCGCAGGCGGATCGTGCTAAGCACTTAAGCGCTCCGGGATCCCAACTGCCGCAGAAATCCTGCGGGCTAGCCATGAAAGGCGCAGCATTTGGCCGAAATGTCGGGCGAATTGCGTTAATCGCGATAGAGAAATCCATTATCTTGAGCAAATTCTCGGCGAGGCTTTCTGCGGAAAGTACTGCTTCGCGAGGCAGCCGCACATCACAGTCAAGGCTCTTGATGGCTGCAAGAACCAGGGAGACGGCCCGCCGGGCGATCGCACACCTTTGGTGCGCGCGTGGCGCTGTGGTCAGAGGGCAGCGGGGCTTCCCAAGTAAATGTGTGATAGGAGGCGAGAATGCACATTGGCTTCCGTAATTCCCTCGACCATTCAGCCACATGCTGCGCGATATGCGGCGGAAAGTTTGGGCTGATCCGCCATTACTGCTGGCGAACGGCCCTTTGCTCCAAGAAATGCGTCAACCGCTTCAAGGAGCGGCGGGAGGCCGATCAGAGATGGCTTCGACGGCGGCGAGCGGCTTAGGAATGGACTGAGTTGTGCCGGTACGGCCCTGGTCAGAGAATTCGAGTGCCCTCTAGAGCGCGTGGAAATCAAGTGACAGAAACATCGGCAAAACTAATCGACTTCAGGGCCTACAGGGCCAGCAGGCTGGCTCGGTCTGAGCGCCTTCGCGACGACATCTACTCGACTGCGCCTCTCGCTGCGCTTACAGCGGCCTGTCACCTTTGGACGTTCCTGGCCTGCCATCCGTTTGCTTTGCTCGGTGCGCCAGCGCCGAAGCAGGAGTCTAACGAGTACCCCTAGGGGCGACACGCAGATGTGCCCTAAAGACGAAGTCCCCACTGCGTGCATCTGCAGCTCGCTCCGGTCGAGCCGTCACCGTTTGGAGAGACTGCAATCGGCCCAGAAACGCGTGCAGATGATGGCTCGTCGCGAGCGCCACTCCTCGATTGAGGTCGCGGCTGGCATAGCCGCTGAAACTGCACGGAAGACGAGCCATCGGGCGGTGAGATCGCGATGAGGAAGGTCTTGCCTCATGGTTGCGCGACCATTGGACTGTTTTTGCGCTGTTCTCCAGTTCTAGAGAACTGGGATCTCCATCCTCCATGCCATTGACAGGCTTCTCCCGCGTTCTCTAGGAAGCGCCGACGGTGTGTGGGGAGCGGATTCAATATGAGCCACAGTTCAGAGCAGCCTCTAGAGCGTGTCACGATTCCGGCACTGCAGCAGTGGAAGGATGAAGGACGGCGTGTCGTGATGACCACCGCCTACGATGCGGTTGCGGCGCGCATCGCGGATCCCATTGTTGATATCATCCTGGTCGGCGATAGCGTTGGAAACGTCTGCCTGGGATTCGACAACACACTGCCCGTCAGCGTGGCCATGATGAATCATCACCTGGAGGCTGTTGCGCGCACGAGGCCTCATGCGCTGCTTGTGGCCGACATGCCCTTTCTGAGCTTTCATGTCGGTTCTGAGGATACGATTCGCAATGCAGGAGGTTTTCTGCAGCGTGGCGCCGATGCTGTGAAACTCGAGGGTGGTGCCAAACGCATCGAGATGGTACGCGCCTTGGTCGATTGCGAAATTCCTGTGATGGGACATCTCGGTCTGACCCCGCAGAGCGTCAACGTCATGGGTGGATTCAAGGTGCAGGGACGGACAACGGATACCGCCTTGCGGCTGCTCGATGACGCGCACCGTCTGCAGGAAGCCGGCTGCTTCGCGCTGGTCTTGGAGGGTATTCCTGCCGAGCTCGCGGCGCGAGCGACCGAATTTCTCACGATACCGACCATCGGGATCGGAGCAGGACGTGATTGCTCGGGCCAAGTGCTCGTGTTTCATGATGTCTTGGGGCTAACCGAAGGTCATCGCCCCAAGTTCGTTCGTGCATATGCCAATGGATTCCAGCTGTTCCAGGAGGCGCTGTCGCGCTGGGCTGCCGATATCCACAAAGGTGCATTCCCCGGCTCAGAGGAGTGCTATCGGCTTCCTGATCAGCTTCGGCATGCCGTAGCCAACTGGGTGCCCTCCAACTCAACCTCAAGGTAAGAAATGCAAGTCATTACGAAGGTCGCTGAGCTGCGTCGCGCCCTTGCAGACGTTCGCAATGCCGATAAGCGCATCGGATTCGTTCCGACGATGGGATACTTGCACGACGGCCACCTGGCCCTGATCTCGGCTAGCCGGGGACACTGCGACGTCACTGTCGTTAGCATCTTCGTCAACCCCACTCAGTTCGGCCCAAATGAGGATCTCAGCAGGTACCCTCGCGACTTCGCGCGCGATGAAGCGTTGTGCCGCAGTGCCGGGGTCTTCATCATCTTTGCGCCGAGTGCAGAGGAGATCTATCCGGCTCAATTTGAGAGCTTTGTCGAGCCGGGCGAACTCGCAAAAACGCTGTGCGGAGCTTTCAGGCCTGGACATTTTCGTGGTGTAGCGACTGTCGTCTGCAAGCTATTCAACATGGTGCAGCCGGACGTCGCGTACTTTGGACAGAAGGATTTTCAGCAATGCGCTGTGATACGCCGCATGACCGTTGATCTGAATCTTCCGATCGAGATTGTCACTGTGCCAACCGTGCGGGAGCCAGATGGGCTGGCAATGAGCAGTCGCAACCGTTATCTCAGCCCGGAAGAACGTGGTCGTAGCCTTGCGATCAGCCGTGGCTTGTTCGCCGCAGCGCAGGAGTTTGCCTCAGGGGAGCGCGACGCGGCAACGCTGATTGCGCTTGCAAGAAAGCATTTGGAAAGGGTCGATCGACTGCAGTACCTTGAGCTTGTCGACACTGGGACCCTCAGGATTGCCGAGAGCCCTCTGCGCTATCCGGCGGTGCTCTGTGTCGCAGCGTTCGTCGGCTCGACTCGGTTGATCGACAATGTAGTCCTGTCCTGGTCGCCAGTCGCGGAGGCTCTTACGATCTGATGTACTTGCGTTGCGGTCCAGCAAATGCCCATTATCTTCCTCGATGGGATGAGGGAGATCTCCCAATGCTGGAAGGTGCCACGACCGCGCTCCTGCGCACGATCCTGGATGAGGTTTGCGAGAGCGTCTCACCGTATGACGCCGGCGTCCGCGCCTACGTTGCCTCCAAAATCCTGGAGGCCGCCACCAGAGGTGAGACGCGCCCCCATCTGCTTAAACAGATCGGTCAGGAAGCTCTTTCCAGAGCACCAACGATGTGGCGATAGATCTAAGACATGGCTTGTCGTTGAGGAATTTCCAAGTCAGAGTGCTGAAGATCCTGGCCTGCTATCCAGGTTCGCGCGCGCCGTCGCGTCGCCTGCTGCAGTAGCTCCCGCCGATGCGCCAGAAGCGTCTCCAGCGCGCTGCGGTCGTTTAGTTTCACATAGCCGTCCACAATCAATCCAATCGAAAGAGACATCGAAACTCTCAAACAAAGCTGTTCTCAACGAAGATGCGTATAGCACATCGGCAAATGATGTTCAGCTCGTCGGGAGCGAATACTGAAGGGCGAGCTTGTTAGCGACAAGCGTCCGGCGCTGGGGGCGTGACCGACTATTCCTTGCGCCGGGCACGGGAGTGATCGAATTCGCCGACATCGTCAGCGAGAAGAGCGCCTGGGAGGTGTTCTTCTATTTCACTTCGCTGCTGACGCTGGCCTCGGGCCGCCGCGGCGAACCAGGTCTGGCTCGGCGCTTCCCTGGCGAAGCATTTCGTGTAGACGTCCATGGCCTGGTCTTCCTTGGCCATGGCGTCCGGCGGGGTCTTCCTGGCCATCATCTGCACCGACAAGCGTCCAGCTCTGTTTGAGGGACTAACCGAGCAGAAAAACGGCGTATGGCGAGCCAAAAATGCTGCAGATCGTCGCAGTGGAAATGCGAGGCTGGGCGAAGGAATGATATCACGAACTGTCATGGTCCTTATCCGCCTGCCGAACTGCTTCCGATATCCGATGACCGGCGGCGCGTTGATGGACGACATGCTCGCCTGAATATCTCTTCATAGAGATTGCGACGACCTCAGGAGCGTCCAGGATGCTCGATGAATATTTGGCCCGCATTCGTGCTCACCGCAACAACATCCACCGCTATCGTGGCCTGCTGAAGTCGAACCTGTCGGATGTCGAACGTCAGTTCATCGAAAGACGCCTCACCGAAGAGCAGGCCGCGCTCGAGTCTCTTTCGGCCGAGACCTTCCCGCTCGCGTTTAGCCTTCGGAAGGGGGCGGACATGTCGGCAAGCTAGGCGGCGGAGCCGCGAACGACGCGCGCATTCGGGAGCACGCGTTTTCTCGCCGACGGCATCATCATGAGCTCGCGATCCGGCAAATAATCGATGATATCCGTCCGCTGTTGGCCTAGCCCGAGGACCTGATCTGCTGACCTGCACGTGAGTTCATTCGGCTCGGGCATCGGGTGCTCAATCTATATCAGCATTTGCCCATAGCGGATTAGAAAGCCGCACTGTTCGACCGATTCTCGCTCGCGGACCTATTTGTATTCGGCCGTATGTCGGCAGTTTGTTAGATTGGCTATTCCCGCAAATGTCAGAACGAGCATCGATTGCTGCGACAAGTGCGCCGAAGCACTCAAGGTGCTTCACGACTTCATTCTATCGGACGATATCCCTCCCTGCTACCAGCAAGTGCTAGCAAGGTTCGGGCGTGACCACCATCGCTCGGCGTGCGTGCGAGAGAAGGTCAACGAGTTCATCATCCATGACGTGCTCAGCACGCCCTTTCGTGACGTACCCGGCCCGCAGCACGACTTGATTACGGCAATTGGTCTGTTTGGGCTTTGCAAAAGCCCCGCTCGGATTGAACGCCAGTGACTAGCGCTTACGCTGGTGCGGCTATTGCGGTGAAGATTTGATGATCCGCAGCAAGTTGAGTTGTTTGACCCAGCGGCTACGACGACCTTCTTGAGGTGAAATGATCTGGAGAGGACCGGCCCCGCTCGGCGATGGGGAGCCATCTTGCGCATCTGCCACCAGGAACGTGCCGTTATCAAACTCGGGAAGAGAAATAATCGCGACGAAACCGTCAGCGCCTTGAACGTGGAGATATTTTGCGACGTTGGCACCTTTCAGATCTTGCTTGAGCGGCACCCCTGCTTTGTTCAAAAGGGCAGCCAGGTCAACTCCTGAATAGGTCGTATTTTTCCCGGCCGAATCCGCGACGGTGATCGATGTGTGAGGAAGTGCCTGAAAATCGGGTTCAGAGAAGGACAGTGGCGTCGTCACTTGTCCATCTACCGTCAAATAAGCAGATGACGTTGCAGTCTGCGCATGCGCGCTTGCCGCAAAGAGGAAAAGGAGAGGCGCCGTACGTTTCGTACAGAACGCGGTCGTCATCCTCCCTTTAAAGGTCAGGCCTACTCCCAAGCTCTGACCGAAAGCTGACCGCTGAATCGATTCGGGCTTGCAAAGGCAGATTCGCGCTGTAATTGTATCGGAATAAAATGATGCGTCATAGAGGAAAGAGGCTCATGCGCGTTACTCAACATTTAGGAAGTATATTTCGCAACGTCCTTTTTGCGACCACGATGACATGCCTTGCTCCGACACATGGGCATGCCGCAAGCGGTTGTGCTCCCGGATCGACTTGCCTGTCGGTGACAGGGAAGGGCGTTCCGGCTCCTGAGCCGGCACCTTTCATTGCGCAATGCACCGGGGTCTTCCCAGACTTCGTCACGCCATCAGCGATGGTACCGAGCGCTGGTCCGTGGTTCAAACTGTCCCAATCGTACCCTACGGCTGTCCCGGCGAACGACGCGCCGTGGTCGAATATCGACTTCAAGGACGGAGTGACGGGCGCCAATGCTTACCTCTATGCTCTGCGAGACTATGCATTTGATGGCATGATCGATGCCGACTTCAAGCCGGAAGCCAATAATGTTCGGCCTTGGTTTCACATGCCGCTGATGAATTTTGGACCGCGTGCACGAGAGCCGATGCGCGGCTTGACGTCAGAACGTTCTGTGACCGGACCGGAGCTCGGTCTCAAGCCGGGAGTGACCATTCACAATTATGCGGTCGGCTTCTACAATGCAGCAGGTGCCGTCACGATCGGACAGGTCTTGGGCGGCGCCTCGCCCGATCTGGCAAAGGCTCAATTCCCCCAAGGGGCAATGACCTTCAAGATCTTGTTCAGCGACGTTACCGCGAATGACTTCCAGGGTTCTGACGTCTTGTCGGGTGCTCCGCAGTGGACGATCCGAACAGCAGCCGGCCCCCAAACCGTGCGCCTCATGCAGATGGACGTCGCCGCAGTGGATAGTCGCTCGCCAACCGGGTGGGTCTTCGGGACTTTTGCTTTTGACAGCAATGCAACTGATACGTCCCCGTGGCGGAGGCTCCGGCCCGTAGGCCTTTCATGGGGAAATGACTTCGGCTTCACACCCGCTGATCAGCAAGCAGGCAAGAAGCTGACCGAAACCACGATCTCGGACCAGGCGCCTGCTTACGCAGCCTCCCATTTGGGATGGGCGGGGCGCGCGAACGGGCCGGTCGACAATCCGATTTCGGGGTGCTTGAGCTGTCACAGCACCGCCCAATTGCCGTCGGCGCCCATTACATTTTCGAACGCCTGTACAACGGACGCTCAGAAGATGCTCTGGTTCAGAGACCTGAAGGGTAATCAGCCGTTTGGAGGCGTGGATGCAAGCTGCAATCCCATCACCAGCGCACCTCCGCCGAAGCCTCTCGACTTTTCACTCCAATTATCGGTCGCAGTCCAGAACGTGGTGCAGTTTGGGGATGCCAATCCGTGTTCGCCATCGGCCTCTATCATGAACCTTCGGGTCGACGACCAACCCGGAGAGCACCCGCGCATTGCTCGCTAGCGCCAATTATCTAAGGGATGGAAGAGGCGCTTCCGCAAGATGGTTCATCTCAACGACGTGCCGCGACATCTTCGTCGCAGCACGGTTGGCATCAAGCTGTCAGGTCTTTGAGGAAGTCCTTCTCGAAATAGGTCTTGGCGTGGAGCCCGAGAAATTTCGAACTCAGTATGGGATTTCTGGCGATCGTCTGCAACTCTTCGATCTGCGGTGGGGTTGCAGGCAGAAATCCAGCAAGCCTATGTGCTCGCTCGACTTCACCCGCATATAATGCCGTGCGCTGAGCCCACTGGAGCTTGAGCTCCTGCTCAAAGCGGGCGTCCACGTGCGGACGTGCAATAATGAGCTCTGCCAGCAAATCGGCATCAAGAAAGGCATCCGTAATTCCCTGGGCGGTGACCGAGTCCTTGTGAGACCAAGCATCGCCAATGAGACACGTTCCGGTGTCTGGCATGGCGCGAATGAACGATGGCTGATTCAACGCCCTTCGGAAACCCTCACGGAGCGTGGCCTGGGGCGGGAGCGTGACGAAGTTTGCTATTCGAGTTGCTGCTTCGCGCAGAAAACGTTGGGGACCAGCCTTGAAACTGTCGAAGAGAGCCGCCGGTCGCTGAATGACGTCCCGACACAGGCCTCATGGAGTTCGGAATGTCTATACGTCCTTTACTGCGTGGGGCTAATGGTCAGAAAGCGGCAGTTGGATTTGTCCAACTATGATGCGTGCTCGCCTCTGATTGAGGAAGCGATGCAACTGGTCGGGCGATACTACGAGGATGCCGATCGTGTCGCCGCCTACCGTCTCTTCAGATCAGTCAAGGCGAGGGAGGATCTTCGACAATTGATCGAAGGCGTGAAGCTCAATTCAGCACAGTCGCGGCAGCTCGGTTTTGGATTTTGAGGATGCAGGTCCTCTCACGTTGCTTGTGAGCATTACTGCAGCCCATTGGCCCCGACTAGGCCCGACGTTTGAGTATGGAATGTGTGCCTCACCTTGGATCAGCTTGAGACGCTTCCTTTGATCTCAGCTTCTCGCCTATCGGCGCCTGCATGTTCTGCTCAAGCGGGAGGGCTATCTGGTCAATCGTAAGAAGCTGTTCCGACTCTATCGGGAAGAGAGGCTGGCGGTCCTTCCCGTGGTGGCCGCAAGCGGGCGCTCGGGACCAAGGGGGCCGATGGCGGTGCCGATAGCGCCGAATGACCGCTGGTCGCTCGACTTCGTCTCGGATCAGCGTACCGATGGCCGCCGCTTCCGCATCCTGACCATGGTCGACGAGTGCACGCGCGAGTGCCTGGCGTCGGTGGCCGACACCTCGCTGTCTGGCTCCCGGGTGGCTCGAGGGTTGGACCAGCTGATGATCGAGCGCGGCAAGCCCAAAATGGTGGTCAGCGACAACGGCACCGAGCTGACCAGCGACGCCACCCTGAGATGGGCCGATCAGAGCCGCGTCGCCTGGCATTACATCGCACCCGGCAAGCCGACGCAGAATGCCTTCATCGAAAGCTTCAATGGCCGTCTCTGATAGGAATTGTTGAACGAGTGCGGATTCCGCTCGATGTCGCCCAGGATTCCGAGATGATCTCGCCCACCATTCCGATTTGAAGTCGCCCACCCATTCCGAGATGATGTCGCCCACCATTCCGGGATGATGTCGCCCGGGTGACGAGGCCTCTTCTGGCTCCCATAGGGTCAACCCTTTCAGCTTTGCGAAGGGGGACCCTGGATGCCGACGGAGAGGCTTGCGATGCGCCGTGTGCGCGATGTGATCAGGATGAAGGCGGCCGGGCTGCCGAGCCGCGAGATTGCGCGACGGGTAGGAGCTGCGCCCTCGACGGTACGGCTGACGATCCGGCGGTTCGAGGCTACGGGCCTGACCTGGCCGTTGCCCGACGAGCTCACGGACGCGGCCCTGGAAGCCCGCCTGTTCGCCAAGACCGGCAATGGCAACCGGCAGGGTCACCGCCGCATCGCCGAGCCCGACTGGGCGTCCGTGCACCGCGAGCTCAAGCGCAAGCACGTGACGCTGTCGATCCTGTGGGAGGAGTACATCGCCGCCGAGCCCGGTGGATACCGGTACTCGCGCTTCTGTGAGCTCTACCGCACCTGGGAGGGCCGCCTGTCGGTGACGATGCGCCAGGCCCACGCGGCCGGCGACAAGCTGTTCGTCGACTATGCCGGCGACGGCGTGCCGGTGGTGGTTGACCGCCTGACCGGTGAGCGCAGAACGGCGCAGGTCTTCGTCGCCGTGCTCGGTGCATCGAGCTTCACCTACGCGCAGGCGACGTGGACGCAGGGGCTCGCCGACTGGATCAGCGCCCATGTTGGCGCCTTCGCGGCGATCGGCGGCGTCCCGGCGCTGCTGGTGCCGGACAACACCAAGGTCGCGGTCATCAAGGCGAGCCTGTACGACCCGCAGATCAATCGTACCTATGCGGAGATGGCGGCTCATTACGGCACCGCCATCTTGCCGGCGCGGCCGCGCAAGCCGCGCGACAAGGCCAAGGTCGAGCAGGCGGTCCTCATCGTCGAGCGCTGGCTGCTCGGCCGCCTGCGTCATCGCACCTTCTACAGCCTCGCCGAGGTCAATGCGGCGATTGGCGAACTGCTCATCAGGCTGAACGAGGAACGGCCGATCCGGCGGCTCGGCGTGACACGCCGCCGGTTGCTCGAGGAGGTCGACCGGCCGGCGCTCAAGCCAATGCCGGTGTCCCCCTATGTGCTCGCCGAGTGGCGGATCCGCCGGGTCAGCCTCGATTACCACGTCGAGGTGGAGAAGCATTACTATAGCGTCCCCCATCGCTTCGCCCGCGCCGAGGTCGAGGTGCGGTTCACGGCCCGCACCGTCGAGATCTTCCACAAGGGTGAGCGGATCGCCGCGCATCAGCGCATGAGCGGCAATCACAAGCACACCACCGTGCCGGAGCACATGGCCTCCAGCCATCGGCGCTACGCCGGCTGGACCATCGCACGCATCCGCCAAGATGCCGCCGCGATCGGGCCGGCGACCCGCGCCCTGTGCGACCTCATTCTCGACGAGCGCTCGCACCCCGAGCAAGGCTTCCGAGCCTGCCTCGGCATCCTCAGGCTCGCCGTCTCCTATGGGCGCGAACGGCTGGACGCCGCGGCTGCGCGGGCGATCGACATCGGCGCGCGCACCTATGGCTCGGTCAAGTCGATCCTCGCCAACAATCTCGATCGGCGTCCTGCTCACCAGCGTTCCGCGGACGACGCGCCGATCCTGCATGCCAACATCCGCGGACCGCGCTACTACAATTAGGAGACCATCCCTTGCTCACTCATCCGACCTTCGATCGCCTCAACGCCCTCGGCCTCCACGGCATGGCCAAGGCCTTCGCCGACATCGAAGCCACCGGCGAAGCCAACGGTCTTGGTCATGCCGAATGGCTTGCGCTGCTGCTCGAACGTGAAGCCTCGCTGCGCCACGACAAGCGGCTCGCCACCCGCTTGCGCTACGCCAAGCTGCGCCAGCAGGCGTGCGTGGAGGACGTGGACTACCGCACTCCGCGCGGTCTGGACCGCCCGCTGTTCGCCAGCCTCGTCGAGGGCCGCTGGATCGACGACCACGTCAATCTCCTGATCTGCGGCCCTGCCGGCGTCGGCAAGAGCTGGCTCGCCTCGGCGCTCGGCCACAAGGCCTGTCGCGACAATCGCTCCGTACTCTACCAGCGCGTCCCGCGTCTGTTCGACGAACTGGCGCTCGCCCGCGGTGACGGCCGACATCCACGCCTGTTGCGCGCCCTTGGCCGCGTCGATCTGCTGATCCTCGATGACTGGGGCCTAGCCCCGCTCGATGCCGGCGCCCGCCACGATCTTCTGGAGATTCTGGAGGATCGTTATGGCCGACGTTCCACCCTCGTCACGAGCCAACTCCCCGTGGACACATGGCACGTGCTGATTGGGGACCCGACTTACGCCGACGCCGTGCTCGATCGCCTCGTCCACAACGCCCACCGTCTCGACCTCACCGGCGAGAGCCTTCGCCGAACACCCTCATCCGCTCGAAAGACCTGAGCCCGTGGCACTGTGGACATGCCGCTGCGCTTGGACAACGCAATCGCGTTGCCCACATGCCCACAGCAAAAGCAGACGAAGAAAACAGGTTCAAAGTTGCGATTCCAGATTGACCACGCAGCTTGACCGATGTCAGAAAACCAAGCGGCCAGAACGCCTCGCCACTGGGCGAGATCAAATCGGAAAGGTGGGCGACATCGTCTCGGAATCGGTGGGCGACTTCATATCGGTACACCCGGGCGACTTCGTCGGAATCTGCAAACGAGACGCTGTTCACTTTTCTGCCCCAGGCCCGGGTCGAACTCGGACATTGGCGGGCCGACTACAACGAGACGGACCCCACTCGCAACTCGGATGGAAAACACCATCGGAGTTCGCCTTCACCTGCTACCCGCGACGGGATCTAGCGCTGCGCTATGCCGATGGCTCCGCACCAGCACCCGTCGCTACCACCGCGCATTCGGGTAAATCCACCAGCCAGAGCCAGCTCAGGACTGGATAAAACTTGATGTGGTGGAACGGCCCGCTCCAACAGCATCAAAGTGCTAGAATGTGGTCGTTGTTCGAACGCCACAAAGGAGGGACCGTTCCGTGAAACAGGTTATTACCATCGGGCTCGATCTGGCCAAGCACGTCGTGTCACCGGAAAATGCTTATTTTCCTGTACAGTGGTAGGGCGCTTCTATGCGAAGGACAGCAGAAAATCATCAGCGTCCAAAAGCAACGGAACGTCGGCCTCCGCCTTGCGCAGTTTTGTGCGTTTCGTACATAACTTCTTCTTCTCATGCAGCGTCGGTTGAACTACATGTGCTGCGAAGATGGCTCGTCCAGCTTTGATCTTTCGAGATCCGCCGACCTGTCGGCGGTACCTTGCGGTGGTCTCGCTACCGCTGCCCACATGGGCGTTTCCTCCCTTGACTTGGCTGCCGGTCTCAGACCGGCGGCCCTTTATTAATCTGAGGCCCAAGTTCTCAGTCGTGCTGCGATTGGTGGAGAAGGCAGCCGGTGTGCACCGGCAATCCTCGACGAGGTCTATGTGTGCTACTCGCCGCAACAAGGCCTGTAGCCAGTCGTGGAGGAATTATCGCACTTTTTCGCGAGAGATTCTCCACACGTCATCAGCTTAAAATCTGTTGTGTGATATCAGTAGCTCTGAAATAGAATACTCGTGCAAATTGTGCGACGGGGAGCCGCTTTGAGCATCAGCATACATAATCCTGACCAATACATGGCCGCGTTGCGGACTATTGTCGCGCAGGGAAGAAAACGCATCGGCCTGTTAGTCGGTGCGGGCGCAGGGGCGGGCACCGCTAAGGATGACGGCAGCTATCCTCTCATTCCTGCCGTCGAAGGGCTCACGAAGCTCGTTCTTGATACGCTGACGCCCAAATATTGCAGCCAAATTAGCTCACTCAAGGCTGAGTTGGACAAGCGTGACATTGAAACGATTCTGTCGCGAATCCGCTCTCTTAGCAAAGTCATCGGAAAGTCAAAGATACATGGCCTCGATGGTGACGGCTTCAAAGCCTTTGGAGAGGACATCTGCGCCGAGATCGGAAAGATCGTGAATGTCAGGCTTCCGACCAAGGGCAGCGCTTACAGCGACCTCGTCAACTGGATCACGGGGATCTCTCGTGATCATCCTGTTGAGATATTCACCACGAACTACGATCTGCTTTTCGAGGAGGCCTTTGAGGCTGTTCGTGCCCCTTATTTCGACGGGTTTACGGGTGGACGAGAGCCGTTTTTCGATCCCGTATCTGTCGCCGGGAATGACCTTCCGCCGCGGTGGACAAGACTTTGGAAGCTGCATGGTTCTCTCGGCTGGAAGGCGAGCGGCAAGGACGAAGTGATCCGAACCGGCAGTAACGCGGCGACCCATTTGGTCTTTCCGGAGCATCTCAAGTACGACCAGACTCAAAAAGCACCTTATGCAGCGTTGTTTGACCGTTTGCGCGCTTTCTTGGCGACCCCCGACACTCTCCTCATTTCAATTGGGTTTTCCTACGCGGATGCGCATGTATCAGCTCGTATAGATGAAGGTCTGGCGGCCAATCCATCGGCAAGCGTCTTCGCCTTTCAGTATAAGTCCCTTGCCGATGAGGTTGCCGCCTGCGACCTGGCAAGGCGCCGTCCCAATCTGAGCGTCTATGCCCCCGACAAGGCGGTGGTAAACGGCATCGAGGGGCCTTGGCAGGTCTCGACCGAACTTCCCAGCAAAGACTGGGGACCGATTAGAGCAACCTATTGGTCGGCTCCGGCCTCAGGTGAGCCGGCTCGCTTTACGTTGGGCGCAATCGAGGCCTTCGGCCGGTTCTTCGCAGCATCACGTTCGATGCAAGCTCTCACTGCCACGCCAGCTTCAATCGCATCTGGCAGCGCTGCTGCTCCGGCAATAGCGAGCGGAGCGACTGCATGATTGCACCAACCCTACTAGGGCATGTTGGCGCGGTCTCGGGCGCGACCATCAGCGTCCGTCAGTTCGAGGGCGTGGCATCCGGCATAGCCATCATTGGTGGACGCAGCTATCGCGTTGGCCAAGTCGGTAGTTTCGTTCGGATCCCGCAAGGCTACCATGATCTCTACGGCATCATCGCAGAGGTCGGTGCGACCGCGACACCCGAGGCCGCGCAGAACCTGAACTCGCGCGGAGAACGATGGACGACGATCCAGCTCGTGGGAGAGATTGTCGATACAGCTTTCGAACGCGGTATCAGCCAGTACCCGGCGATCAACGATGAGGTGCATCTTGTCACCGAGGACGATCTCGCGAAGATCTATGGTACGGCCGAAATGGGCCAAGTCATCATCGGTAGGCTCGCAGGAGCTGAGAGCATCCCAGTTCGCATCGACTTAGATCGTCTGGTGACCCGACACAGCGCCGTGCTTGGGTCGACCGGCTCCGGAAAATCGACAACAATCGCGAGTCTTCTGCGTGCCATCGTCAATTCGCCGAGCGGCAAGAGCGGCTTTCCAAGCACGCGCATTCTGCTCCTCGATATTCATGGGGAGTATGCGACTGCGCTGAAAAACATCGCGCAGGTCTTTCGTGTCTCCCCGTCTGACGACGAAAAACCGTTGCTCATTCCGTACTGGGCCACAGACACGACTGAATTGCTGGCTTTTATGATGGGAAAGCTCAGTGACCCTGCCTTTACCGCCATTACAGACAAGATCTTTGCAAAGAAACTGCAACTGGCCAAGGATGGAAAGTTTGACGGCATCGACGTCAACTCGCTTACGTTCGACACGCCGGTTCCGTTCAGTTTGAAGCAGCTGTGGTTTGATCTGATAGATCCGGAAATAAAGACGTGGAAGGAGAACACGCAAGTCAATTCTGCAATTCAGAAGGCTGGTGACGCAGAGAAGCTGACCGCTCCGATCTATCCCTTGCCGGGTCCAGGTAATACGACGCCCTTCGCCAACAAAACAGGTGTCCTCTCAATTCGGCGGCAGCTCGATCAAATGAAATCGAGATTGCTCGATCGTCAGTACGACTTCATGCTTCATCCCGGAGACTGGGAGCCAGCTCTTAGCGACGAGGCAAAGAAGGACCTGCCGGAGTTACTGGAAAGCTGGCTTGGAGCGGAGAAGCCTATCAGCATTCTTGACCTCTCGGGCATACCAAGCGGTGTCCTCCATCATCTTGCGGGCGGCATTCTCAACATTCTGTATGAAGCGCTGTTTTGGGGACGAGAAACGCCTGAAGGCGGCCGTCAGCGACCTTTACTCGTCGTCATGGAGGAGGCGCACCGATATCTGGGCAAGGATGCTGATGGTCCCGCGAAGGCGATGGTTCAGCGTATCGTCAAGGAGGGACGCAAGTTTGGTGTCGGCGCCATGATTGTCAGTCAACGGCCGTCAGAAATCGACGATACCATCCTTTCCCAATGTGGGACCTTTATTGCGCTACGGCTCTCCAACACAGGCGATCGCAACAAAGTTCAATCCGCCCTGCCTGATAGCCTCAGCGGCCTTATGGATAGCCTCCCAGTTCTGCGCACCGGTGAAGGCATCATTGCCGGAGAGGCGGCGAAGCTACCAATTCGTTGCCGCATAACATTGCCGCCTGAAGATGCGAGGCCAAGCAGCGAAGATCCGCGAGTTGCGCAGGCCTGGGCCAAGCCGAGAGTAAAAGAAGACTACGTGAATCTCAGCGGTCCCTGGCGCGCGCAGAATCCAAAATGGAAGAATGGAAGAAAAGGAAAGTAGATAATGGAACGTCAACCTATAAATTCGACCAATCTGATTTCGGTGGGCTATGATGAAGATAGTTCGACCCTTGAGGTCGAGTTCAAGGGCGGCGTGTATCGCTACTACAATGTCCCAGCATTTGAATACGAGCGGCTGATGGCGGCGAATTCTCATGGCGTCTACTTTAATGCCAACATTAGGGATAACTATCCGTCCGAGCGCGCATGACTCTCGATGCCACGATAAACTGTCCCAACTGTCGTACTGAAATCAAGCTCACCGAATCGCTCGCCGCGCCTCTGATCGCAGCAACGAGACGTGAGTATGAGCAGAAAATTGCCGACAAGGACGCCGCGCTGTCTAAGCGCGAGACGGAACTTCGCGCCGAACAGGCAGCGGTCAAGCAGGCGCAGGAAAGCGTCGACAGCTTGGTTGCAGAAAAGCTGCAGATCCAGCGCCAAGCGATTGTGCAGGACGAAGCGCGCAAGGCCAAACTGGCTTTGACAATGGATATTGAAGCTCAGGCAAAGGAAATAGCAGAGCTCAAAGATGTGCTCGCCCAACGAGATACAAGGTTAGCCGAAGCGCAGGCCGCTCAGGTCGAGTTGTTGCGCAAGCAGCGCCAGCTTGACGACGCCAAGCGCGAACTAGAGCTCTCAGTCGAGAAGCGTGTTCAGGAAGCACTTGGCGCTATTCGCGAGCAAGCCAAAAAAGACGCCGAAGAGGGTCTTCGGTTGAAGGTGTCTGAGAAGGAAGAACAGATCCTGTCGATGCAGCGGCAGATTGAGGAGTTAAGGCGCAGAGCCGAGCAGGGGTCTCAACAGTTGCAGGGCGAGGTCCTCGAATTGCAGCTAGAGGCTCTCTTAGGAGGGCGATTTCCGCTTGATGTGCTCGAGCCCGTCGCTAAAGGCGAGTTCGGCGGTGACTTGTTACAGCGCGTAGTCGGCCCAATGGGGCAGGCCTGCGGCGCAATTTTATGGGAGACAAAACGGACCAAGAATTGGAGTGATTCCTGGCTGCCAAAGCTGCGCGGAGATCGGCGATCCGCGAAGGCGGAGCTGGCGCTACTCATATCCGAGGTCTTGCCGAAGGGAGTTGAGAGCTTCGAATTGATGGAGGGCATTTGGGTTGCGCATCCTCGGTTCGTGCTCCCCGTGGCCGCTGTACTACGTCAATCCTTGATCGAGCTCGCAGCGGCGCGATTGTCTCAGGATGGGCAGCAAACCAAAACGGAGCTCGTGTACCAGTATCTGACTGGCCCCCGGTTCCGCCATCGCGTCGAAGCCATCGTTGAGCGGTTCTCTGAAATGCAAGAGGACCTAAATCGCGAACGGAAGACGACCATGCGTCTTTGGGCTAAGCGTGAAGCGCAGATTCAAGGTGTCATCGACTCGACGGTCGGAATGTATGGCGACCTTCAAGGCATAGCAGGGCGCGCACTGCAGGAAATACCTGCTTTGGAGATGCCCTTGATCGAAAACAAAGACGACTGACACGTATTGCCGGCTATTTTTGCTCTCTCTTCCGCTTGCTGGTGTGGCGATTGGCTGTCAGCAGTAGTCAGGCGATCGCCCAGCTGACCTGGAAAACACGCTCGGAAGCCGGTTCGGGCTGAAATGCACCTGTAGTTTCGCACCGGATAATTTGGCGGAATAGGCAGTGCGCGCGCAGGATCGAAGCAGGGTCCAGGATGACCGCGCGCGCCGCGCGAATTGCCGAATAATCGGCTACTCGCGGTCAATGATGAGCCCCTTATCACCCTAAGCATGCGGGCGCATCATGTAGACTCAGGCTCGGTGAGAGGAGCATTGGAATTTCGATGGGCTCCCTTCCAGGCGGAGCCCAATTGTTGCGAGCGGCTCGTTGCATTGCGACAAAGGTCGCCCCCTTTCGTCCGATGCGAGCAAAGAGGCGTACCGTCCAGCTCTACCCATTCGATGTATTCGATTTTCGACAGACCAAACTGCTCGGCAGCAAAGCCGTCAGGATCGGTGCGGTACCGCTGTAGGTCGGCGTCGTCCAGCGAGATATTGTTTCCGCCGCCGCGACTTGATTTGCGGGACGATGTCGGCGCAATCCGAACAGATCTGCACCGATTGTGATCCTTTCATGATGAAGGCGTGCGAGAACCCGGGCAGAGTTTCGGCGCCGATGCTTTATGGCGATCGCATCCGTTTCCTCAATGGGTTCGACCAGCTCCCCTCGGATTTTTCGTCAATCTCTGCAACAAACATCAGCTCTTCGGCTGCTTCTTCAAGCCCGCGCGCCTCGCCGCCTTGCTTTGCGAAGACCCGGAAGATATGACGAAGGTTCGCGCTAATTTCAGTTTGCTTTCCGCGCATGATATTCGGCTTTGCGACGCGCTTCCTCCGCGGCGAAACGCGCATCCTCCTGGAGAAACCACCGGATGAGGTGGACAGCCGACGGAAAGAGTTCGTCCATGCCATTAAGGAGGATTGCGTGAGCCTGAATGATCCCTCTCAGATTCTCTATGTCGCAAATGTGCGTGTGCCAGGCGTCGGGATTTGACCGACATTTACTTAAACCTGGATGACTTGCGCTCGTGCATTCAAGCCGCGACGGCGCATCTATCGCATGAAGTGGATTGGGAAGAGGTCGCGCGCCGTGCACAGTCGAACCAAGCCATCGGATTAGCCTGGGATGCCTATTGGAAGCATCGATATCTCACGTCCCGACCCGCCCGCCCATTTTCCACTACCTGATTTTCGAATGAGCGCCCGTTTTTCTCGACTGCAAACGGGGCATGCCCAATCGTCACTAGCCTCACGCCAGCGCCGGGGCGAGACGACATCGCAATAGGCTGCATACTCGTTATTTCGGCTTTAACAGCCACGCCTTCGGTGTCGATGCCAACTCGAACGCAACCTGAAATTACACCTGATATCCCACTTCGCCTTGCCGATGCCGTGAAGATCGCATTTCCTTTGGGAGGAATGACGGTCGCGGGTTTGCGTCGTGAGCGCGATCGTAATCGACTGGTTATCGAGAAGATTGCCGGCAAGGAATTCACAACCCTGGCTCATATCGAACGGATGCGAGAGCTATGCCGCGAAGAAGCAAGGGAGCCCGACTTCAGCTCAAGGCTGCCCGCCGAAACAAGACCGAAAAGATCACTCAACCGGCAACCTGGATTATCAGAGACAACGGCCGGGATGTCAGCACAGGCTGCGCTGCAGATGAGATTGCGGCCGCGGAGGAAAAGCTAAGAGACGACGTAAGCTCTAAACACAGCCCGAAGCGACGAATTCGCCACATAGACGATATCGCTATCGCGGATGTCCTCTCGGGCGGCGATCCGCTTGCCGCTCTGGTCAGCCGCTACGATCACGTGATCGGCGTACAGGGTGCCGGTCGCGCAATGTTTTGTGCCATTGAGCTGTAATCCGCCTCCGTCCGACGTCACCGCCGTCTGGTAGCGAGCGACAGCGCCGACGCCCAACTCGGTTGTCGCGACCCCGATCAGCGCACCGTTCGTCGCGATGGCTCTAAGCCACCGCGCTTTGGTCGCGTCGCAAATTCGTGAGGCGCGGTACATGTTGGACCTGGAGGCCGAGGTTTCGGGACGAGGAGGTCGACGCCCTTCGAAGTCGCGCTAGCTTAGAGGCAGTACCCTCAGTAAACCTAGCCGTCGTCATCGTCCTCGGCTGGAGCTGCTTAAATACGCTAGAAAAGCTGGCCAAATGCAGGATTTGGGCGCGAATGTGCGCCTCGTTGCATTAATCGATTAAACGAAACGCCCCAATGCGAAGCCGAGACGACTTGCTCAGGTAAGAAAGGAGATTGTTCGTTCGTTGCGTACAATGTTGTCGGAGCAAGGGCGCCCAAAGCGCTGGCAGAGTCGGTGTGCCGGCGCAGCCCGAACAGGGGCAAATGGGAGATGCAATGTTCGAACGCGATGGTGACTTGATCTCTCAACTTCTGCTCTATGCTATCCTGTTGCTTGTTCTTGCGTCTCTGATGATTGCCGCATGGCAGACTGCAGGATGACCGAAACCAGATCGCCGCGAGTTGCTGAAGACTTTGACCGAGCGTGATCGTGGTTGGGAAATCGTTCGGGCGGCAACACTCTCTGCTGCCTAACAATCGTCCGCCGCCACTTAGATCCGATTCAGGTTCGTGCCCGAATGTCAGCCCCAAACAAGTTCGCGCTCTTCTTCGAGGGGCGCCAATCTCCATGCAACCGCCAACCAAAGCTGCGAAAGCTGGCATGGCCCCATGGGTGCGCCATTGCGCTAAACGTCCAGGCAGCCTCGTTCACACACCCTTTACGAGAGGTGCATTTAGAGGGGTGTCCAGCCGGGGACTGGCTCAACAAACTGTAGTGACGGGTACGCGAGACTAACTTGCTCGCTGTTCGCAGGAGGCCGTATCTGGGAACAGGAACCAAGGTTTGATGCTGATCCCTTTGCGAAGCGAATACATGTAAAAGATTGGAAGCCTTTGGGGAAAAAGCCCTCGAAATTCGCTTCCGTTGAAGGTGATGAAAATTGAGTCGGGAAATACACGTTCGACCGCACGTTTTTCGACCATGTTCATCCGGTAATATTCTATTGCGCCTTCTTCACAACTTCCATTCCCACGATACCATTTCATCGCGCTGGCAAGCAGCCGCTGGAAGGTCGGCTCCGGTACGATCTCGTCGATAAAAGGACTTGTGTTATCCGCTTCCGCGGCCTTTGTGAGGTCGCCCAACCAACAGCTCTCGAAACCGTGTTCGCGGGCGCCATCCGCAACCTCATTAAAATATTGGCGTATGTCCTGTGATGAATGTCCGTTCAATTCCGCGTGGGTATCGGTGAAAATCAATCTTAGTGCTGCCCCGGGCGCGTATGTTTTATTGATTCGGCGGGTGAAGGCAGCCAAATAGTTCAGGCATTCGAAGTCCGGCTTGTCGATGTTGGACCGCGGACCTTTACCCCAATAGAGCACAAACGGAACGGGATTTCTGAGCGCCATTGATTTGGAAATGCTCTGCAACATTCCAACAGCGTTATCAGGCTGCTCACGCTTAAAAGCCCAGGTATTAAAGGCTTGCAGGACCTTTTCTGGCGCGATCTCCTTGGCTCGAGGAGGGACAGGCACCGCAACTTCGATCGGTCCTTCAAATCCTCCGTCAACAGCTTTGTTGCCAAACGGTTTCGGACAAGCCGTTATTTCAGTGTTGGTTAATGGGTCTTCTTTCGAACCAACCGTATCGCAACCCGACATATGAACTCCGAAAGAAGATCTTTTTATCGCGGGGTTAATAATCGGTTATTTTTCTCAACGTCAACTCGGAAGAGCAGTGACCCATCTATTAAGGTTAACCATCCACGCACCGGCGGCCGATCAATGAAGTTAAGTCGCCCGAAATATCCGACGAGTAAGCCCGGCCGATAGGGGGCCTGTTCTCGGCATGAATTTACAAATCCTAGAGTTGCCAAAGCTGATTGCTGAGCGTCGGAGCTCGGCAATTTTCGGCTTGGTGATCATCACCATGGTGTGGGCAGGAGTTGCTGTAAAATACTTCGGCGATGTTCGAGGGGACGAAAGAGAGGCGCATCGGGACGCCCATAACTTTGCGCTGGTATTCGAAGAGAATGTTCTTCGATCAATCGGAGAAATTGATAAGGCGCTCTTATACCTGCGACGGAGCATTGAGACCCGGAAAAATTCGGTTAGTTTTAGCGCTATTGCCAACACGACCGACGTGCTGAGCGACATCATCGTCCAAGTCGCCATTATTGACGACAAGGGAATTATGCGCGCGTCGAACAGCGGTCCTCAACCCGCGCCTGCCCTTGATCTGAGCGATCGCGAGCACTTTAGATTTCATCTGAACAGCATCGCGGATCAGCTTTTTATCAGCAAGCCGGTGGTTGGCCGTGCCAGCGGAAAATGGTCCGTGCAATTCACGCGGCGCTTCGTGAATAGTGATCAGACGTTCGGCGGCGTCGTCGTGGCCTCGCTCAATCCGGACCATTTGACGAAATTCTACAACAATATCAATTTTGGATCGGCGGCGGCAATCGCCCTGATCGGAAGTGATGGCGTGGTTCGTTCGAGTGGCGGGAGCGCGGTCGGTTACGCACTTGGAGACGATCTTAGCGGAACACAACTGCTCGACCAAATGCGAGCCGGGGTCGAAACTACATTTGAAAACGTTGATCCCGCCAACAACGAAACGCGTTTCATTACTGTCCGCAAGGTCAAGGGATATCCATTGTGGGTCAGCGTTAGCTTGAGCAAAAGCCAGATCATGGAAAGCTCTCGGAACGCGCTCAAGTTGAATTCGTTGGTGGGCACTGTACTTACTTTGCTGGTTCTCATTGCTCTTGAGCAGCTTCTACGAATAGATGCGAAGGCAAGGCAAAAGGCGAATCAGCTTGACCTTACGCTCGAGTATATGAACCAGGGAATTATGCTGGTTACCTATGACCAGCAGATTCCGATTATTAATCGTCGCTGCGGCGAGTTGCTCGATTTGCCCGTGGAGTTCATACAGAACCCGCCAAGAGTCGATCAGCTCGCCGAATACGAGACACCGACGGGCAGATTGAACGCGGCGTCTGTTCGGATCTTGGCAGATCTTGTCGCAGGAGAACTCGGCGTTAGCGAACGAACGATGCCGGATGGATCAATCATCGAGATTCGTAGGGAAAGTCTCCCCGATGGTGGATTCGTTCAAACCTTCACTGACGTCACAAAAAGATCGCGCGCTGAAGCAGATGCAGTCCGCCTTAGTTCCGAGGATTCACTCACCGGTCTCCCAAACCGGCGGATGTTCCGCTCCATGCTCGACCAGATGAGCCGCCGGCAGCCATCGGCAGTAGACAACGGACAGCCAGCGGCGGAATTCGCCTTCCTGTTTCTTGATCTTGATCGTTTTAAAGCTATCAACGATACGCTTGGCCATCAGATCGGTGACTTGCTTCTGCAGGAGATGACCCGGCGCTTAAAGAGTACGCTCGCTGCAAATGAAGTGCTGGCACGCCTCGGCGGCGATGAATTCGCAGTTGTTGTGCCGACGGTTGAATCTCGACCAGCGCTCGAGGCCCTGGCGAATAGCATGATCGAGGCAGCACAGAAGCCCTTTGAGATTGGCGGCCACCGAATCCGTTCTGGAATCAGTATCGGTATCGCCATTGGACCGTGCGATGGAGCAAATTGCGACGACCTTCTGATTGCCGCCGATCTGGCACTATACGCAGTCAAAGCCCAAGGTCGGGGCAGCTATAGATTCTATCATGCTGCAATGAACAGGGAGCTTCGGGAACGAAGGCGACTTGAGATGGATCTGCGCGAGGCGATCGAGCAAAATGAGATGGAATTATATTATCAGCCCATCCTCAATATGCGGAGCAACACCATAACCGGATTCGAAGCCCTGGCGCGATGGCGCCATCCGGTCAATGGCATGGTACCGCCGGCAACATTCATCGCGGTAGCGGAGGATACTGGACTCATCCAACCTCTTGGCGAATGGGCGCTGAGAGAGGCGTGCCGCTGCGCCGCGCACTGGCCGAACGACCTTACGATAGCGGTCAATCTTTCTCCGATTCAGTTTGCAGCTTCCAATCTCTCCGAGGTCGTGAGACACGCGCTGGCGGAAACCGGACTTCAGCCGCATCGCCTTGAGCTTGAAATTACCGAGGGAGTATTCATGACCAATAATGAATCCACCCTATCTACCCTGCGTCAGTTGAAGCAACTCGGCGTCCGTATTTCGCTGGACGATTTCGGTACCGGGTATTCCTCTCTCAGTTATCTGCGCAGCTTCCCATTCGACAAAATCAAGATAGATAGGTCGTTTGTTTCTGACCTTGCCGAAGGCACCGAGCACGTTGTGATTGTGCAAGCCGTGGTGAGTATTGCTCGCGCTCTGGGAATGACGACGTTGGCAGAAGGCATCGAAACCGTCGGACAGTACGAATTTCTCGCGGCGCTCGATTGCGACGAAGGGCAAGGCTATCTGTTCAGTCCGCCTGTTCCAATAGCGAAAGTTCCTGAAATGATTGCCAAATGGTCGCCCGGGCGCAAATTTGTCGCCTAGAGTTTGGGACCAACTTAGCCAGCGACTTTCTGAAGACCGTATTCTCCAGTTTGTTCACCGGAGATCGGCTTCTTGGTTGGTCGCCGAGACTCGTGCACGAGCAGGAATAGGCCCGACGCAACAACAATGCCGGACCCGATCAGGAGCCAAAGCGTCGGTACGTCGCCCCAAACGAAAAATCCGATTGCAAGTGCCCAGACGAGCGTCAGGTAATAGAACGGCGAGACGGCGGCGGCGGGGGCTAGGTGGAGCGCTTGCGTCCAAAAGTATTGTGCCGCGGCGTTTGTAAGACCGCTCAAGATCAACATGATTGCGTCAACCGGCGCCGGCATCCGGAATCCAAACAGCAGTAAGAGGGAGTGAAAGAAGGTTACCGTAAGCATCTGCCACATCAACAGCGTTTTTGCAGACTCAGTTGCGGTCATTCCGCGAACGGCAACCGTGACGCTGCCATACATAACCGCGTTTGCCAGCGCAAATAATGCGCCAATCTGCAACGAATCTGCACCTGGATTTACCACAACGAGGACCCCGAGGAATCCAGTTACCAGCGCGCTCCAACGCGCGATTCCGGCACGCTCCTTAAGCCAGATAAACGACAGCAAGGCCGCCCACAAGGATGCAGAAAAATTGATTGCGATTGCTCCTGCAAGCGGCATCAGACTAACGGCGATGACAGTGAACGTCTGCGAGATCGACTGCGACAGCCCGCGCGCAAGGTGGGCGCGGGGCCGCCGAGTCTTAAAGACTGACATGCCCGTTGCCGGGAGGATCAATGCGGCGCAGAGAACAAAGGCAGAAACGGAGCGAAAGAACATAACTTCGCCAACTGGATAGAGAGCGGCTTGCCATTTCGATAGTGCGCTCGATAGTGCGAACATCACGCTCGCGGCGATCATGCAGTATATTCCGCGAACAACGTCATCCTTCCGTAAGCCGGGAATGGCAATTGGGTTCTGCGGATGGCGGGTGCTGTCAGTAAGATCGCTCATCATGCGTTCCATGAATTGGAAAGATAGCGTCAGCATTTGCCGCGCGACTATTGCTCGCGAGCCACTAGCAAAAGTTGGTCTCGCTTAGCTTTAAGTCTTAAGGAAGTGTAAGGGGTAACAGAAACAATTCTTGGTTAATTTTCGCGAAAATGGCGGCGTCCGATTGCCGAACAGCCGAGCCAAAACACCCCCTTGCCTGACCCCGCGCCCCAGGCAATTGCCGAGGAAATGTCTAAAAGTGTTCATTTTCTTCCAACTAAACCTGGAGCCATTCGGGATAGGTTGCCGACACTAAATCTGAATTGGGTGGGGAGCGGAAATCGTGAAAGTTGAGCTTAACGACGTGCGTTCTGGCAAGGGAGATAAAACTCTCGTCTCTTCACCCTTGATATGCTTGGACGGAACGTGGTGGGCAATTGATGTCAACGATCCAGATCTAGAAGCTCATTTGAGGCAGTCGGCTCGCGGCAGCGTTGTGCTGTCAGCTGTGCGTGAACGGAAGACCATCAATGGACCCGAACTGCCGCGCAAGGGGCGCCGACGTCGATCGGCTTAGACCGCGGTGGTCGAGGAGCAGAAGCTCGATGCGGTCGAGATCGTACAATAGGCGTTGATGGCGACCGTCGCCGCGCGCCAGGCGAGCTCGGCGAATAGTCGCGGTAGGCGCTTATAGAGCACGAAACGATTGTCGCGGCAGGGCTTATTTGCCGAACCTGAAGGTCAGCCAGACGTCGCCGGCCCTTCTGGCCTCTGGTTCAGATGGCCATTTTGACCGTCGCACGCATCGCGCTCCTAAATGCTAGGTCCTCGTTGAGCGGGCTCCGTTCATTTTCCGCGGAGCTTGTTGGGTCTCGTCGGAGATTTCGGCCAGCTGTGGATGTCGCTGCGGCTGTGGCGCTGGATCGACGTGGAACAGCGGAAGCTAAGGTCGAGATAGGTTTCTAAGATGGCAGAGTTCCTATCATCTTCATAATCACGGTCTGATGCGATGAGATTGCCTGTCCCGATCTCGTCCTCCAGGGGCGCAGCGATCTCGGTGCGCTGCGGCTCGGGCAGCGAGTCCACGTGCGGCTTAGTCTGCTCGACGAGGTTGAGAAGTCACGGAACGCCAGCGGTTGAAGCTGGTCGAAGACGTTGATACGGCTATTCGTACGCAAAGTGACGCGCAAATTATCATCGTGAAGTGGTTCGTTATTTGCGGAATGCCCTGCTGCTGCGGAACGGCGGCTTCGCGCCTCCGATGTACCTGCCGATAGACCTTCGACCTAGTTGATCGATATCAGCCTTACGCTTGACGCTGAACAACAAGACGATGTGACGAACTTGGTGCAGTTGGATGATATCGGAAGTTGGTCACATTCCTATCCTGGGATTATTCGGCTAGCAATGCCGGCGCCGCATCGGCGTCGCGCGGCATGATGGTCTGTCGGTTTGCCCAAGGCGTTTCAAGCGGCAGGCGTCGACCATTGCTTATTTTGGTCGAGCAGGGCGAAGATGCGGTCGGCTGATACCGGCCGACCGATGAGATATCCTTGGACTTCATCACAGCTGGTTTGGCGCAAACACTCTAGCTGCTCGGTGGTCTCGACGCCTTCCGCGACCACGCCAATGTGCAGATCCTGCGCTAGCGTGATTATTGATTTTACGATCGCCGCGCTATCCGGCCGTGTCAGCATGTCGCGTATAAAGGACTGATCGATTTTGATGCGGGTGTAAGGCAATTTTAACAAATAGGTCAGCGACGAAAATCCCGTTCCGAAATCGTCGAGCGCCACCGTCACCCCCAGTTGCAGGAGTGAACTCAGGATCGATGATGCCGGCCCGTACTTTGAGATCAGCATCGACTCCGTTATTTCGATTTCAAGGCGGCTAGGGGCAACTCTGGCCTGTGTCAGGGCCTGCACGATTGTTTGCAGGATGCTGGTGTTATGGAATTGAGCTGCAGAGAAATTCACGGCGACCCTGAGATCAGAGGGCCAGTTCGACAGCGTTGAGCAGGCGCGTCGGACCACCCACTCACCGATCGGGTGGATCAAGCCGGTTTCCTCGGCAATTGGAATGAACTCAGCCGGCGAAATGACTCCCCGGACAGGGTGTTGCCAGCGCAGCAAGGCCTCAAAGCCGGTTACTCGGTTTTCGCGAATATCAAAGAACGGTTGGTAGACGAGAAAAAGCTGGTCTTTCCCGATCGCCTCCTCCAGATCCCGTTGCAGCGCCCTGCGATCGCGCGCTGATTTGTCGTCGCTGACCTCAAAGAAGCGAACCGTTCCGGGCCCCGCTTTTTTGGCGCGATAGAGCGCAAGGTCGACATTTTTCAGGAGCTCATGAGACGTATTGCCGTCGCGCGGGGCCAACACGATCCCGACGCTCGTCGCGCCCGCGATCTCGCATCTTTCGATCAGGAATGGTTCGCCGAAAGCGCCGACGAAGCGCTCGGCGATTTCCAACGCGTCTTGGACTTTGTCCAGATTGGTCACGATCAGCGCAAACTCGTCCCCGCCGATCCGCGCGACAGTATCGGTCTCACGCGCGCATCTTTGCAGTCTCGCCGCGGCCTGAACGAGGAACTCATCTCCTGCGGGATGGCCGAATTTGTCGTTCACTTCCTTAAAGCGATCGAGATCAAGCAGAAAAACCGCGAATTCCTCTCCCGAGCGAGCCAACCGGTTGAGGGCGGCTTCGAGGCTTTCGTTGAAGGCGAAACGGTTCGGCAAGTGGGTAAGGGGATCCCGCCGGACCCTCCGTTCGGCTTCCAATTGAGCAATGGTGCGTTTCGTGAATTCGAAAGAATGGGCGAAAACGCCGCGCAGAAGCACGAAGCCATAGGCCACAACGAGAATAGCGACGAGCAGATAGACGAAATCGCCATTTCTGCCGAGGCAGATTGCCGTACCCACAAAAATCGGAGCCGTGAATGCAACCGCCGCCACCGGAATCGTAGCGAAGACGAACGCTCCGCCGGCGAGCATCCCGGAGCAAAGACATGTGATCACGAGTTGGCCGCCATTCGAGGCGTCGGCGAAGAAAGCTACCGGAACGACCGCCCAGGCCGTTCCAAGAACGAGCGCATTGCGCACCAGCCGATGCATGGCCTGTCGGGAGACGAACTGCGGCTTCGTAATCCGTCGTGATAAACGCGCCTTCAGGCCTATCGATAACGCGCCGCAAACCACGGCAGCTGCCCAGATCAGGGCATAGTTTCTGTTGGGAGAGTGCCAGAGGGAAATTGCAAGCACCGTCGCATTGCAGGCGTTGGCAAGCATTATGCCTAGGGAATAGCCGAGCACGAGGGAGATCTGCTCCGCGCGAATGTACCCTGCGACCGCTTCATCTGTCGCAGGGCCGCCGAAAGCCGCCAGATCCCCCGCGAATAGCTTCGAGACATACGAGCTCAGATATGTCCTCATCTCGGACCCCCGCAGGACTGGCTCTAACGTTGCTGGCCAGTGCTGGAAGGTCGCGGCAAACATTTGAGAAAAGATAAATTCTTGAAGTTCGCCGCGCCCGGCGGCATAGGTGGCCGAACTCATTATTTAGCGGTGGCGAAGGCGGGGCAGGGCGCCGGGCTGACCTCCCGTGTCCTCTATCACCGCGTGCGGGGCACAGTTCTGTACATTGCGTACTGACCTGTGCCTGTAATCGATCGCCGAATTCAGCTAACCGGCCATGATGGCAGCTTGCGCGCTAACCTATCGGTGCCGATCGTGGACGCCCGACATCTCGCCGCTTTCCAGCGACATATCTGATAGAACGAAGCAATGCTGCGCGTTCACCCCAAGAAACGCGCGATGCGAACGCAAGGCCAGGTCTAATATCGCCCAGGCCAATAGAGGTGATGTGTGGGCGTTTGGTCATCGCCGCCTTTGTCTACGCCAGAGCCTCAGTCGCGTAACCGCCGTATCACCGGTCCAAGCTAGTTTGCCCCGTCGGCTGCCAGTGCGGCGCCATATCCAGCGAGACCTCCTGAAAGAGCGCCTCGGCGTGCGTACGCGTCCGGTGACTTTCAATTACCCACAAATGCTTGGTTCGACCGCGATTCCGATCGAAAAATCTTGAATCGGATGAATCGCTTGTGATTCGTTGTCGGGCAGCCACCGCAAACCTTTGCCATCGTTGGGGTCGAACAGCTCGCGGGTGTGAGCACCCACGATGGCGGGGCTTCCGCCGACCTTCGTGTAGAAGATCGCACCCGGCTTGAAGCAGTACTTGAGGGCTTCCTGCAGCGACTTGCGACCCGTGACGGTCAGCGGCGCGAAGCCGCCGCGCATCTTCTCGATGCGGACCATCGGGTCGTAGTCGGCGCGAGGCTCGCCTTCCAAGCCGCGCACAGCTTTTCAAAGGAGAGATATTGAGTAGCTGGGGCCGACGATAAAGATGCAGTGCAGGTGCACCATGAAAAGACCCGTCTGTCCGTTGCGGCTGATTTCGAGCGAGCGCAGCCAGGCAAGTAAGGCCCGCCTTATCGCAACCGTGCGCATCAATTTACGGTAGGCTTCGAGGATCTGGTTGACCGCGACGCAGAGGTCGTATGCCGGCACAGCCCGGGTCGTGAGGGTGCCCATCAAGGGCCGTGAGCCAGGGTTCTAGCGGATGTACCCTCGATCGCGGCGCCCTTCTCCTCGACCAGCTTGGCGGCCCGGCGGCGTTGAGCCGTCGGGCAGACCAGGTGGTTGCACTCCTTCATGGCGCGAAAGACGGTGCCGCGCTCGTAACGATCCACGATCACATAACAGCCACATCGGCGCATCGCCTGTGCGGCGTCGATCTCTCCGATGTCCTCAAGCGCGTCGGCGATGCTCGGCCAGATTTGGATCTTAGTGCGAGGAACTTGCGGTCTCGCCACCGAGTTGCGCCACGAGCCAATCTGCAAAGGCTCGTACCGCAGATCTCTGTCGGCTGGCGCGCGGGTAGATCAGGCGATGGCCGAGGTAGCGGATATCGTTGGCGCGTCCTGCCAGCGGCGCAACCAGTCGCCCGCTCGCCAATTCGCGTTCGGCCAGAAGCGTTGATTCCAGCGCTACTCCCAAACCCTCCGCGGCTGTCGCGATCGCGAGAAAGCTGCGATCGAACCTCATGCCGTGGAGTGCAGGGGCCTCCAATCCGTTGGCGGTGAACCATTGGTGCCACTGAACCTGCTTCACGTCGGAGCGGATCAGCGTCTGATCGAGGAGATCGGCAGGCTTCCTGATCGATTTCGCGAGGGCAGGCGAGCAGAGCGGGGTGACCGTTTCCTCCGGGAGAGGAATAACCTCCACGCCCTCCGCGCGCGGCGGACCGTAAACGATGTCGATATCAAAATCATCGTTGCTGAAGCGAGCGTAGTCGAGCTTCGGATAAGCGGCGAGAAACTGTGCAAGCCGTGGTGCAAGCCACTGCGCAGCAAAACTGGGTGCCGAATGGACGCGCACCAATTGTGGTCCGCGCGCGGCGACTTCCTCGAGGCCACGGCGAAGCTGATCAAATGCGGCTCCCGTGTGTCGCATCAGATTTTCGCCGGCCGGCGTGAGCCGCACCGATCGCGCGCTGCGCTCGAACAAAACGGTGCGAAGCGTGTCCTCCAGCTTGCGGATCGCATGACTGACGGCACTCGGCGTCAGGTGAAGCTCATTCGCCGCATCGCGGAATGATCCCGTGCGAGCGGCGGCTTCAAAGGCGCGAATTGCCGATATCGGGACATTCGACAGCATTCCATAAGTGAACCAGATTCATCGATCCGTGACAACTGTGCGTTTGTCTGTTGCGCGTCCGCTGTTCATTGGTCTTGCCAAGGAAAAAAACAATTAGTGGGAGGAACTGATGAATCAGGGGTAAGGCGGCCATCATTTCGGCCGCGGCCTCGCCGCGCGGCATCGCTCTTGCCACGGCGCGCCGGTTCGCTACTGAGGGCGCGCGGGTTGCCATTCTCGATATCGATGCCGCAGCTGCAGCGGGGGCAGCGAGCAGTTTTGGTACAGAGCATATTGGGGTGCCGTGCGACGTCGCCGACAAGTCGTCATGCGAGCGTGCGGTCACTCGCGTAATGGAAGCATTCGGCGGCGGGCCGACAAATGAGAACTTTGCAAGCATCGGTGAATCTCAGTCACCTATCTGCTGCGGTCTCTGGGAAGCAAGACGAGTCGATCATGCGGTTGCTCGGATCAGGCTGGAGACAAGCTTGGCGGACTCGCGCAGGGTGGTGCCGGTGTAATCGTGGAGGAAGAGGGGCTGCGCTTCACGACAGCGGTCGCGGGCGCGGTGCCATTTCCGAATCGAGGATCAGTCGACCATCGAGTCGGCCATCCAACCGCTTCACGTATTCTGAAGCTTCCTCCATGTGCGCCTTCATGAGCGCACGCACCCGCTCGCTGTCGCGCGCGCGTGCGGCCTTGGCGATCTCTGTGTGAATCTTGACGTTGGCGCATCCGAATCTCGTGTGCTCTTCCGGAGGCGTCTGGGTGCTGAAGACCACCAGCCGACGCAGCATCTCGTTGATCAGCTCGCATGCGAAGCGCAGGAAGGGATTGGGGTTTGCAGCAGCCAGGATGTCGTGAAAGTCGAGATCGGCCTGGCGTTGACGTACCAGAAGAGAGGGCTCCTGCGAGGCCGGCTGGCACGTCTGAATGTTCTGCTCCAGCGCGTCGAGCTGCTCGTCCGACAGAAATGGCACCGAGCCGGCAGCCAATTCCGGCTCCAGCAATCGTCGCGCCGCATAGATGTCCTCCATGCTGACCTCTTTGAAGAACAGGTAGTTCTGCAACAACTGAAAGGTGCGCTCGAGCGGCACCTCCATGATCGTCGCCCCGCCGGTCGGGCCGGTGCTGATAGTGATCAGCCCCTGCACCTCGAGCGACTTGAGCGCCTCGCGGATCGTGCTCTTGCTCACCGAAAACAGCCGCTGCAGCTCCTTCTCCATCGGAAGCTTGTCGCCCGGACGAAGGTTCTTCTGCGTGATCAGCTGCTTGATCTCTTCGGTTACGAGGTCGGCCCGCTTTTGAATTTTCAGCCGGCCCCGCGACGATTTTTCCAATTCGACCGACATTCCCGAATTCTCCAAAGCTATCAATAGGTTCCAAGGTCGGTTCCTGGGCGAACTAGGCGGGCCCAAGGAAAGAGCCGACTCGTCGATTGACACTTCTCCCACAATAGGCATATTCATGCAAATCCGGTTTATCATGATAAATATAATAGACCGGTCGGATGAAAGGGAGCGAGCATGGCAATCGGGCAGAACATCCCGGAAATTTGGGCGGCCATTCACACGCCCTTCGATGCCTCCGGTGCCATCGACGAGGCCGGAGTCCGCCGGAACGTCCGTCACTACATCGCGACCGGATTGGCAGGGGTGTTCTGCAATGGGCTGATCGGCGAAGTTTGGTCGCTCACGCTGCAGGAGAGAAAGCGTGTCATCGAGGTCATTGCGGACGAGGCGGGGGGGCACCTTGGGATTTCCGTGGTGATCTCGGGTCCCTCGGTTGAGGAAACCATCGATCTCGGCGAGCACGCACGTCGGCTTGGCGTCAGCCACGCCGTGCTGATGGTCCCAACCTCGGGGCCGCGATCGCCTGCGCAGCAGTTCGCGTATCTGCACCACGTCTGTGTCCGCTTGGAGATGCCGATCGTCATCTTCAACGCGCGAAACGCCGCGGGCAGCCCGTTGGATCCCGGCGTTTTCACGCAGCTCTGCTCGCTACCAAATCTCAAGCTCCTGAAGACGACAGGCAATGCAGCCGAGAACGCGGCGCTTCGCCAGGCTGCGCGAAACGGCGTGCTGGTGTCGGACCCGCTGGAAGAGAACTTCTTCGCCAACATGCAGGCCGAGGGTCAGTCGATCCTCTATGCCGACCCTGAACCCTACCTCTATCAACGCAGCGAGTTTCGCCCGATCGCGGACTACGTGGCTCTGTTGGCGGCCGGACGGACGGAAGAAGCAGCACGGATCTGCGCTTCACTCGCGCCGCAACGGATCATCTTCAACAAGTGGATCATGGACCCGCTGAAGCGCGGTCACATGCCGAACGCGGCAGTCAAACACTGGTGCGATCTGATCGGCCTTGCCGGCGGCGCCGTGCGCTCGCCGGTCACGCCGCTGTCCGCTGCTGAAAGACGGGAGCTGGAAGCCGATCTCATCGCATGTGGTGCGCCCGGCCTGCTGTCTGCTGCCGAACGAATTTCGTCGTGACGTGCTGATTGCAATCTTCAACGGAGAGGAACATGACTTTGAAGCCTGTCGACCGTCGCTCGCTGCTCCAGATGCTGGCCGCTGCCGGCTCCGCACCATTCGTTCTCAAGGGTACCGTTGCCCGTGCGGAGACGCCGCTCACCATCGGAGTTCTCTACTCCGGCTCCAAGCAGGATTACGGCTTCAACCAGTCCCATGCGCAGGCCGCCGCGGCGCTGAAGAAGCTGCCCGGCATCAAGGTGATCGAGGAGGAGCGCGTTCCGGAAACGATCGCGGCCCAGCGCAGCATGGAGGGCATGATCCGTCAGGATGGCGCGCAACTCATCCTGGCGACGTCCTTTGGCTACTTCAAGCCGCACGTCCTAGAGATGGCGGCCAAGTATCCGGATGTCACCTTCGCTCACACCGGCGGCGTGTGGGCGGCGGGCATGCCCGAGAACATCGGCACGTTCTACGCGTACATCTTCGAGGCGCAGTACATTTCGGGAATCGTGGCCGGCCACATGACGAAGAGCAAGAAGCTCGGCCTCGTCGCGGCGAAGCCGACACCCAATCTTCTGCGCAGCATCAACGCGTTCGCGATTGGCGCGCGCTCGGTCGATCCGGCCATTCAGGTTCAGGTCATCTTCACTGGCGACTGGGTGCTTCCTGTGCGTGAGGCGGAAGCGACGAACACGTTGGTCGACCAGGGGGCAGACGTCATCGCCGCCCAGGTCGATAGCCCGAAGGTCGTGATCGAGACGGCGGAGAAGCGCGGCGTCATGTCATGCGGCTACCACTCGAGTCAGGCCGATGTGGCTCCCAACGGCTATCTCACGGGGGCCGAGTGGAACTGGATTACGCCGTATCTCGTCTATGCCGGCAGCGTACGTGGCGGCAAGAAGCCCGAGCACTATCTCCGTGCCGGCCTTGGCGATCATTTCGTCACGAACAGTCCGTTCGGAAAACTCGTTACACCTGAGGCGCGCGCAGCGGCCGAGACGGCGCGGGCAGACCTCATCGGCGGCACGCGCGTGATCTACAGCGGACCGCTCAAGGACAACAAGGGCAACGTCGTCATCCCTGCCGGCGTCATGCAGAGCAGCAACGACCGTGCGCTCGACGGCATCAATTATCTCGTCGAAGGCATCATCGGCCAAGTCTAGGAGGCGCTCTTGTCTTCGATCTCCGGAATCGAATCCGTGCCTTCGAACCCGCTGGGAAACGCAGCCCAACTCAGTGTGGCCTTGCCTGTCCTGGCGGTACTGCTCGCGTCGGCCATCTTTGCGGCGTTCGTGGCCTTGTACGGACAGAATCCCGCCACGGTGTTCGGTCTGATCGTCCAGGGTGGCTTCGGCAGCAGCTTCGCCTGGCAGGATACCTTGTCGCGCGCAGCTCCTTTGGTCCTCGTGGGGCTCGCCGTTGCGATCCCCGCACAAGCAGGGCTGGTGATTATCGGCGGCGAGGGGGCCTTGGTGCTCGGCGGGCTCGCAGGTGCCGTTGTGACGCTGCCGTTCGCGGGAGCGCACGCGCTTCCCATGCAACTCCTCATGTTGGTGGCTGGGGCCTTGATCGGAGGGCTCTGGTTCGGTCTGGCGGGTGTGCTCCGTCAATACCGCGGCGTCAACGAAACGATCTCCAGTCTGCTGCTGTCCTATATCGGAATCGCGATCTTTCATCATCTGACGGAAGGCCTGCTCCGGGATCCTGCAAGTCTCGATAAGCCATCGACCCACCCGGTTGAACCGTCTTACATGCTGCCCGTGATGCCCGGTGTCGGCGTTCACGCGGGGCTTGCCGTTAGCCTCTCGCTGGCCATCATCGCCCACGTCGTGCTGGGCTACACGCGGTGGGGCTTTGCGCTGCGGGTGGTCGGCGGAAGTGCCCGGGTCGCGAGGATGATTGGCCTTGCCGTAAATCGCTGGATCATCGGTGCCTCGGTGGTAGCAGGCGGTATGGCGGGCATCGCCGGCGCCATCGAGGTGGCGGCTGTGCAGGGGACGGCCAACTCCTCACTCATCGTGGGCTACGGCTATAGCGGCATCCTCGTCGCATTCCTGGCGCGACATCAGCCGCTTGCGATTGTCGCTGTCGCGCTGTTGATCGGCGGCATGCAGGCAAGCGCCAGCCTGTTGCAACGACGTCTCGGACTTCCCGATGCGACAATGCTAGTGTTTCAGGGCCTGATCTTCGTCTGCGTCCTCGTCGCGGATGCAATTGCGCAACAACTCCGAGAAACGACGCGGAGGTAAAGGCATGGACGGTACATCAATCGGCTGGCTTGCGCTGCCGCTCGCGATCCTGGGTGGGGCGATCCGTGTGTCGACACCCTTCATTTTCGTGAGCATCGGTGAGCTGATCACCGAGAAATCGGGCCGTATCAATCTAGGCCTCGAAGGTACGCTAATGCTCGGCGCCATGGCCGGATACGCGATCTCCTACCTCTCCGGCTCGCCCTGGCTCGGCGTGCTTTCCGCGGGACTCGCTGGAATGGCCTTCGGGCTCCTGCATGGCCTGCTGTGCAGTGTGAAGCGCGTCAACGACACCGCGATCGGAATCAGCCTGATCGTGCTGGGTACGGGCCTCGCGTTCTTCCTGGGCAAACCCTTGATCGAGCCCAAGGCGCCGCCGCTTCCCTCGATCGCACTCGGATTCTGGTCGAGCGTACCGCAGGTGCGAGCTGCGCTGGACGTCAACGCACTGTTCTTCGTCGGAATTGCATTGGCTTTTGCGGTCTATATCTTCCTGAACAGGACCGGCTGGGGGCTGATGCTGCGCACGGTGGGAGACAGCGAGGATGCGGCACGCGCGCTTGGGTTTCCCGTATTGCGGGTGCGCATCATAGCGACCATGGCGGGCGGCTTTCTCGCGGGCATCGGCGGCAGCTTTCTGTCGCTTTCGTATCCGGGGAGCTGGAGCGAAGGCCTGTCGAGTGGTCAAGGTATCATGGCCGTCGCGCTCGTCATCTTCGCGCGCTGGCGTTCGATCAACGCGCTGGGCGCATCGCTGCTGTTCGGCGGGGCGGGCGCTCTTGGTCCTGCGCTCCAGGGCATTGGCGTGACCGGCTACTACTACCTGTTCAATGCGGCTCCCTACATTCTGACGCTGGCGATCATGGTGGCGTCGACGTCGCGGGCGGCTCCGTTCGCCGATGCGCCGGGCGAGCTCAAGCTGCACCGGTGAGAAGCGCCGTGACGAGCATTCATCCTCGGAGGATAGTCCGATGAGCGTTCCGCAAGTCGAGCTCAAGAACATGACGAAGCGTTTCGGGGCAAACCTCGCCCTGAACAACGTATCGCTGCTGATCCGCTCGGGCACCGTCCACGCGCTGCTCGGGGAGAACGGCGCTGGGAAGAGCACGGTGGTCAAATGCCTGGTTGGCTTTTACCATCCGGACGAGGGCCACATCCAGGTGGATGGGCGCGAGCATCGGCTGAGCTCGCCGAGGGACGCCGACGCGCTCGGTATTGGCATGGTGTATCAGCATTTTACTCTCGTGCCGTCGATGACGGTGGCGCAGAATCTCGTCGTCAGCGGTGCGAGATTGCCGGCCTATATCAACTGGCAAAGCGAGCTGAGGCGGCTAGGCGAAGTCACCAAGAAGCTTCCGTTTCAAGTGCCGCTCGACGTGCGCGTCTCGCAGCTCTCCGCGGGCGAGAAGCAGAAGGCCGAGATCGTCAAGCAGCTCTATCTGGGGCGCAAGCTGCTCGTCCTGGACGAGCCGACGTCGGTGCTGACGCCGGCAGAAGCCGATGAAGTGCTCGGCTATGTTCGCAGCCTGACGCGGACGGGCGAACTCAGCGCTATCCTGATTAGTCATAAGTTCCATGAAGTGCGCCGATTCGCGGACGACGTGACGGTGTTGCGTCGAGGCGCGTCGGTGAGAACGGGCGCCGTTGCCGATTTGACTGATGACGCTCTGGCAGAAGCTATGATCGGAGAGCCCGTCAGCAAGATGGTGCAGCACGCGCCGAAATCACCGCCGAAGTCCGATATTATCCTCTCCATCAGCGACCTCCGCGTGAACGGCGACAATGGCCTTCCCGCCGTGAAAGATCTCTCGCTCGAGGTGCGGGCAGGCGAGATTGTCGGGATTGCTGGGGTATCCGGAAATGGACAGTTGGAGTTGGTCGAGGCCCTGATGGGGCAACGGGATCGCCGCGGTACGATGACCGTGTCCGGCTCATCGTTCAACGGTACGCGACAGGAAATCGCTCGCCTCGGCGTCTATGGACTGCCGCAAGAGCCCCTGAAGAACGCCTGCATCGATCGCATGTCGCTGGCCGAGAACCTTGCCCTGCGTAATTTCGATCGGGTGCCGCTCTGCCGTGGTATCGCAATGAACTACGGCGCTCTCGCCGAGCAGGCCGAGAGGCTGGTCGCACAATTTCGTGTCAAGGCCCCTGGCCTGAACGCAAGCATGAACGCGCTATCCGGTGGCAATGTTCAACGCGCTGTGCTGGCGCGAGAGCTCACGCAGGACGTTCGATTGCTGGTCGCGTCGAATCCGACGTTCGGTCTTGATTTCGTTGCGTGCGAAGAAACGTACCGTCGGATCCTCGAGGCCCGGAACGGCGGAGCCGCAGTGCTGCTCATCTCGGAGGATCTCGACGAGTTGCTTGGCTTGGTCGACAGGGTCCTCGTCATGAGCGCGGGTCGCATCGTCCATGAAGTGTCAGCCGCGGGCGCCGATAAGCGCGTGATCGGCAAATACATGGCGGGAATGAAAGCGGCCTGACTTGAGGGCGCGGGTCTGATCAGAAACAAAAAGGAGACGTTCGTGGTCACGCAGATCAATCATTTCATCAATGGCAAGCAGGTCTCGGGGGGCACCGAACGCAGCTTGCCGGTCTTCAACCCGGCAACGGGCGAGCAGACGGGCCGTGTTGTGGCCGCCAACGGGGCGGTGGTGGCGGACGCGGTGTCCGCCGCCAGCAGGGCAGCGCAGGGGTGGGCCGACACGACGCCTCTACGGCGTGCACGCGTGCTCAATCGATTTCTGCGAATCCTTGAGGATCGCGCAGGTCAGCTTGCGGACGTGATCGTCTCCGAGCATGGCAAGGTTCACTCCGACGCGCTCGGGGAAGTTCAGCGCGGAATGGAGGTGATCGAGTTTGCCACGGCCGCTCCGCAGCTCCTCAAGGGCGAACTCACCGAGAATGTCGGTACCCGCGTCGACAGCTATTCTACGCGCCAGCCGCTCGGCGTGGTCGCCGGAATCACGCCCTTCAATTTCCCGGTCATGGTTCCGATGTGGATGTTTCCGGTCGCCCTCGCCTGCGGAAATGCGTTCATTCTGAAGCCTTCTGAGCGCGACCCTTCGGCGTCGCTCGTCATGGCGGAGTGGTTGAAGGAAGCAGGTTTGCCGGACGGCGTGTTCAACGTGGTGCAAGGCGACAAGGAGGCTGTCGATGCGCTGCTGCATCACCCAGATATTGCGGCGATCAGCTTCGTGGGCTCCACGCCGATCGCGCAGTACATCTATTCGACCGCCGCGAATAACGGGAAACGCTGCCAAGCGCTCGGCGGAGCCAAGAACCACATGATCGTGATGCCCGATGCCGACCTGGATCAGGCGGTAGATGCGTTGATGGGCGCCGCCTACGGCTCCGCCGGCGAACGCTGCATGGCGATCTCGGTTGCCGTGCCGGTCGGCGAGGGGACCGCGGACAAGCTGATCTCCGCGCTCGAACCCAATGTTCGCGCCTTGAAGGTCGGGCCCGGCACCGACCGCGAGGCGGAGATGGGACCTCTTGTCACGAAACAGCACCTGCAGAAGGTCCGGAGCTACATCGATACCGGCGTCGCCGAGGGCGCAAAGTTGCTAGTTGACGGACGCAAGTTCAGGATGCAGGGCTACGAGAATGGTTTCTTCGTGGGCGGAACCCTTTTCGATCATGTCAAGCCGAACATGAAGATCTACAAGGAAGAGATCTTCGGACCCGTGTTGTCAGTCGTTCGAGCGCCGGACTACGCGACAGCCGCGCGCATGATCAATGAACACGAATTCGGCAATGGCACTTCCATCTTCACACGTGATGGCGATTCTGCGCGTGAGTTCGCCCATCAGATCAAAGTCGGAATGGTCGGCATCAACGTTCCAATCCCGGTACCGATGGCCTTTCACTCTTTCGGTGGATGGAAGGCGTCGATTTTCGGCGACCACCACATGCACGGCCCGGAAGGCGTTCGCTTCAACACCCGAATGAAGACGGTCACCAGCCGCTGGCCAACCGGAATACGAGCCGGTGCCGAGTTCGTCATGCCGACAATGTCATAGCAGTGCCATCGAGTTGTCTGTATCTCCTTTCCTCCCTGACTGCGAGGGCTCGGGCCCTCGCTTCTTTTCAGGCGACTTCATCCGCCACAAGACCCTTTCAGCGCTCGTACGGGTTGCTCGTCGCCCCAACTGCGCAAACCTCCGCAAGCGCGCAAAAGGTCAAAGCCCGCTTTTCCGAAGGTGACTGACCCGAAAACAAAGCAGACACGGGACGACATAAGCTAAGTTCAGCCACGGACCAAAGCCAGCCGTACCCGCTTGGGCGGCTTCCGCTCGAAGCAGAACACAGCTTGGGTACCTTGGGCCCGCATCAATCTGCTATCGTCGCGCGCGCATGATGGCTAAATTGACCGTTGCCCGCATCGGCTGCGGTACCCCATACATGCACGAGCGCCAGAGCCACTCGACAGGACCGAACCGATAGCGGCGCAGCCACCACGCGCTGAACACCACCTGCGCGAGATACACGAAAATGCCGATCGCCAGTGTCGCGGCCACGCCGAGGCGGCCAAATTGGCCTAGACCATAGCCGTAGAAGATCCAACCGCAGATCACAGATTGCGCCAGATAGTTGGTGAACGCCATGCGGCCAAGCGGCGCCGCCCAGCCCAGCATCCTCTGCCCGCCCGAGAGGTTCACAGCGGCGATGACTGCGGCCGCATAACCCAGGGCCAACACGACCGCCCCCAGCTCTTCCACCGAAAAACGCGCGCGCCCGAGCGACGGCCAATCGAAGAGCTCTTGTCCTGCTGTCGCGAGACTCAATCCGCCGCCGAGAAGAATGCCAAAGGTTGCGACGACGAACAGCAGGCGCCGGTTCGCCGAAGGACGACGCAAAACTCCGCTGCGCCACGCGAAGGCGCCGACCAGGAAGAGCGCGACAGTGCGCGGAAAGCCTATGACGTGCGACGGAAAAATCGCCGGCACCTCGCGGATCCGGAATTCGAGCACATCGAAAAATCCGCCCGTGCCGTACGCACGCGTCGCGTCCGCGGCAAGAGCGGCCATCTCGGCTGCACCCGGCAGCGGCACGATCGGCGGTAGCATCGGAATCGTCAAGTAGAGCCCCAGGAGCAGCAGGGCTGCACCCGCCATAAGCCACCGCGCGCCGCCGAGGAAGGGCAGCACCACGAAGCCCGCCAGCGCATATTCGACGAGAATGTCGCCGTTCCAGATCAAATAGAGATGCACCAGGCCAATCGCCAGCAACACCAGCAGCCTACGCACGAGCAAGATCATGCGCCGTGCATTGCCAGCAAGACGCTCGAATTGGATGGCGAGGCCGACGCCGAACAGAAGCGAGAACAGCGCAAGCGCCTTGGAGCCGACGGCGACCGTCAGTCCAGCCGCCACCGCCCCATCGAGCGGCCCCCTCGGCTCCGCGTTAGGCAAGAGCGGCGCGAAGACGGAGACCCGAAATGCGATCACGATGTTCATGGCGAGCACGCCGAACAGGGCCAAGCCCCGCAGCACGTCAATCGCGTCGAGCCGCTCCGACGGGCTCATAGGCTTTGGAGGCGCGACGCTCGCCGGCGCGGTGCGCGAGCCGATGTTTCCGCCGGTCATTGCAGGACTGTCCCATTTCCGATGGAGAGATTTAGAATGCCGCCTCGTGCCGCATCAAACTACCTAAATTGGGGGCTGAATCGAACCGTGCCAAATTGATTCACTTCCAATGCGCGCGTAATTAAACATGAACTTGGATTGGCGAAAGTTCTCCAATGGCTCAACTTGATCTCCCGGTATTGCCGCGGGCGTTATTTCGGTACCGTTCGATAAAAGACGAGACCATAAAACGCGAAATCTCTGCTATTACGGAGCAGCATCTATGGTTGTCCGAACGTCGGCGTTTGAACGATCCGATGGTAGGATTCTTCCAACCAGACGTTCCGAAGTTTATCGACACCAGGGGGTGGACTAAGGGTGTTCTCCGCAGCAATCCAAAAATTGGAATTTGTTGCTTTAGCGACACCAACGACAACGAACTAATGTGGGCAGCATTACGCTGCCAACTATTCTTGGATTTACGTCGCATACTTAGCGGAACGCTTGATCGCCGGGACTCTTGATGACGTTCATCTTGTGCGACTTGCATATGACAATGCAACTTCCTCCAGAAGGAGTTAGAGTCCGGCCCGAAGAAGGACGGACAGATGAAGCGAGCAAGGTTCACAGAAGAGCAGATTATCGCGGTATTGAAGGAGCATGAGGTTGGCGCGAAGACGGCTGACCTGGCTCGCAAGCATGGGATTTCCCAGACGACGATCTATAATTGGAAGGCCAAATTCGGCGGCATGGATGTCTCTGAGGCCAAGGGGTTAAAGGCGCAATAGAAGGATGCGAAGCTGAAGAAGCTTCTGGCGGAGCAGATGTTCGACGCGGGCGCCCTTCGCGAGCTGCTCTCAAAGCCCCGGCTGCCGCTCGATCGCTACCAGCGCAATGCGGAGCGCCTTCTTCACCAGATGCAGGTTACGCCCCGTGAATTCCGTCATGGCGCCTCACTCAATCATCCCAAGTCGCAATGCACCTTAGCAGCTCAGCCAACGGCTGGTAAAGACAACGATGTCCCAAGCGCCGGCTGCAACGGGCTGCGAGGTACGACTCCTGCCGGCGGCGCCATGACGGCTCTGTTTCGGATCGAGCGCACGAAGCGGCCTCCTCGATGGGTGGATCTGGCCGAAGGCCGGCTAAGAAGCCTCGATCGCCTATGGCGCAACAGGGGCGACACAACTTTCATCCCCTGCCGGCTGCGCCGTCATTCCTCGCGAACAAGAAAGTTACTCCTTTGCTGTCGAGCCCCTGCGGGGTGCGCTGTCGATCGCCTCCGGCCTGTCGATCACCATCGAGGCCGCAAGGTGCGGGCTCGGAAAACAGAGATCAAGGAGAACTTCCATGGCGACCATCGTCACCTTCAAGAAGACCGGCAACAACGAGTTCAACGGCGAAATCGCCACCCTCTCGCTGCAGGCGAGGAACGTCCATATCGTCCCCGAGACCAGCCGCTCGGGCGACAACGCCCCCAGCCACCGCATCTATGTCGGCCGTGTGGAGATCGGGGCCGCCTCGACCAAGCAATCCAACGAGGGCCGCGACTAGTCTCAAGCTCGACGATCCGACCTTCACCGCTCCGATCTTCGCCAACCTCTTCGCCGACGAGAAAGGTGAGGGCTTCAGCCTGATCTGGTCCCGCCCCAGCCGTCGCAACGGCGACTGACCCAATCCAAAAATGCCTCGCCCGGTTAGTCCGGGCGGGGCATTACCTTGCGCAGGAGCCGGCCGCGATCTTGCGGCAGCGTCGCACCACGACCATGCGAGCTTCGCAGGATGGACGCACTGATTCCCTTAAGGAGCTTCAGTCGCAAGCAACCGAGGGCGCGTTGTCGTGCTTGAGGTGTCTCTTTCGGACATTGTAACTCACCAGCCAGATCACGCCGACTGCGATCGGCACGAAGGCTGCGGTCAGGAACGAGGGCTCTACTCGCAGTCCGACGTCATGCGCGCCCTTGGCAAGATAGCTAAACAAGCTGACCACATAATATCCTATCGCCCCGACTGATAATCCTTCGACCGTGCACTGCAGCCGAAGTTGCTGTCTCGCGCGCTCGTTGATAGCCTGCAACAGGTCACGATGTTGTCGTTCGATTTCGACGTCGACACGGGTTCGCAACAGATCGGCGGCACGCGCGAGCTTGACCGACAGAGCCGCCTGACGATCCTCTAGGGTCGCGCAGGTTCGCATTGCGGGCGCCATGCGGCGCGCCAGAAACGACGACCAGGTTGGATAACCCGAGACATCGTTTCCTTCAATGATGGACAGTCGCGATTGGACTAGCTCGTTGTAGGCCCTGCTGGCGCCGAAGCGAAACAGGCTGCCGGTCGCGCCTTTTTCGAAGGAGGCGGCCAGCGCCGTCAGCTCGGCAAGCAGATGGTTGTTGAACTGCAGCCCCTCACCGCTTTGCATTTTTTCGAGCGCCTCAACAAGACGGCGGTCGATGCGATCAACGGAAGGTGCAAGCTCAAGGGCCGCCGACAGGCCAAGCAGCGCCAGTGGACGGTAGGTCTCGATCTCCAGGAGCCGTTGTACCAGCGCTCCGAGATCGTGCGACGTCAATCCGAGGTCGCAGACGAGGATTTTCGTAAAGCCTTTTTCGTCTACGCGGAAGTCTGAGGCGGCAACGCCTGCGCCACTCTTTGTGGCAACCATGGCCAGGCTGTTCTTGTCAAAAACCTGTTCGGCGCGCCTGGTCGGCGAGGGGTCCTGCTCCACTTCTAGCCTGATCGCGACCAGCAACTGTCCGGTCTGACGCAACGCGCGGATCAGCGATCGGACGGTACCATCAACTTTGTCAAATCGGTCTGCGGCAGAACCATTTGTGTTACTCCAGATCCAGGTGAATGTTGTGAATTCCGAATGCTGCTCCCAGCGTAGCGTAGCGGGCCCGATGACAATTTGATGAAGTTTCGCCGATTGCTCAGGTGGCGGAAGATTGCGCTCGAGGCAAAAATCGATAAAACGGCAGCGATCGCTTGTGGCCGCCTCACCCTGCGCAAGAAAAGCCAAGTGGATCACGCTGAATGGCGAAACAAGGCGCGTGAAAGGGCGCGCGTGCACTTCGCCGAGCACGGCGTCGCGTTGCGGATGTGGCGTGAAGGTTCGCAGATCCAATTCATCGACCATGTATTGACGCCTCTCTTCAGGATGAGCAAGCAACCGTCAGCCGCGCGAGGCCGTGGCAAGCAGGAGCGTCTTCCGTTCCCCCAGCGAGGTGCAGACAGGCGACCTCCGGTGCGGCAACCATATTGTCGATTGACAGATCGAGGCCCAAACACGACTCCCATCTTGCTGCCGCCGCCCTGACGCGGAGAGCGGTGCAGGATTTGGGCCAGCACTGTAGAAGGGGCACGCTCGCGTCCTTTGGCGCAATGTGGCTTTCGAAGACAGTTGGAGGCGGGTTTCAGACATGAAGCGCGCTTGTATTCTGACAGGATGCGTACGTGGCGCAGGCCACAGGAAATTGCCTGCTTCGCACGGTGATCGCTCGCCAGGCGGCTAGATTATCTGAGACGCCATGCTGTGGACGGATTTGTCCATGCAGAGGCCGGCGACTGACCGCGCCCGGACCAGCCGGGCAAGGCTTGGCCGATGGCTGATAACGTCACGTCGCGTGAGGTTGACGTGATCACGCTGCCGGAGCGCACGCCGTCATCGTCTTTTGAAGGTGACATTCAGGGCAGTGCAAGCGCCGCGGCTCGACCGCAGTGAGGCAGATACGTGGCGAATGTCGTGAGCGATCGACCGAATAGCGGCGGATCACAAGTACGGCCGACTCGAGTTGGCGGGCGTATTGCTCGAGTGCGGTCGCGGAGGTTTTGATCCGTCGTAGCCACGCGGCCGAGATCCGGTCTCCGTTTAATTCGCTTGCCAGTCTTTGCGGGACACGAGGATCGCCAGGTTCTCGTTGAAGTCAGCTCTGTTTCGGATCGAGCGCGCGAACGGCCTCTTCGACGGATGGATCTGGCCGAAAGCCGGAAGCCTCGATCGCCTATGGCGCAACAGCCTTGACCACAACGAAAGCCGCCCTGGCATGGCTGGCATCGCCATGTCTCACTCGTCATGCTGGCCTTCGCCATGACGGCCGACATCCGTCATCGAGCCAACACTGGACCATCGCTCAAAAAAACGCGACCGCGGCCTCGACCGAAGCATCGTTCTTGATCCGCTTGTCGACCAAGGAAATCCGCCGCATCGCCCGGCGTGACAACGTTCATCCCCTGCCGGCTGCGCCGTCATTCCTCGCGAAGCAAGAAAGTTACTCCTTTGCTGTCGAGCCCCCGCGGGGGGCGCCTCGATCGCCTCCGGCCTGTCGATCACCATCGAGGCCGCAAGGTGCGGGGTCGGAAAACAGAGATCAAGGAGAACTACCATGGCGGCCATCGGCACCTTCAAGACGACCGGCAACAACGAGTCCGGGCGCTCTATCTGCCAAAGGAATGGACGGACGACCCCGCTCGCCTGAAAGCCGCGCATGTCCCGAGCGATGTGGGCTTTGCGATGAAGCCCAAGATCGCGCGTCGAATGGTCGCTCGCGCGATCGCCGCAAAGGTGCCGTTCTCGTTCGTGGCGGCGGAAAGCGTGTATGGCACAGGTGAGATCGAAACCCTGCTGCGCAAGGCGGGAAAAGGCTATGTTCTTGGGGGCTTCCAATCACGTGTTCCGTTCCTGGGGCAAGCAGCCTGTCGCCGGCACCGCCTCCGCGATCGCGCAGAGCCTTCCCAAGAAGGCCTGGCACCGCTCGGCGTCCGGCGAAGGGACCAAAGGTCCGCGCTGGCACGACTGAGCCTATCTTGAGTTGGCCGATCTCGACGCTGGTGAATACAACGTCGACCTTGCCGGAGAATGGACGCGGAGCCTTCTGATACGTTAGTGACGCCAGCTTGGCCTTCTTCTCCACATGGTGTCCCCAAGGGCTCGTCCATGCAGAAGCTGGTGTCGGTGGAAGGCCATCGCTGGGCTATCGAGGACAGCTTCGAAACCGCCAAGAACGAGCTCGGCCACCGGCAAAGGCTCGAACCTCAAGTTCAACCCGGTCGGCCCACGCGGATAGCGGTCGACCGTCGCTATGCGGTCTACCCGGTACAGAGATTGTGGATGATCCGCATTCACCCAGCTGGCGAAATGGCGCAGCGCAACGGCTACCGCGAGGAGAGGCGGGCTTCGTTTTCCGGATACCTACTTCGACATCGGAGTTGTTTCCGGCGAAACACACTTGCTGCAGCCAGTCCGCATGCTTGAAATATCGCGCAAGGGCTGCCCCGCACAGTAAGCGCGAGAGCAGGCCTTTGTCGGGCACTTGCTGGGCCGGTTGTCGACATTAAGACTCAATGCCAGAAACCTGACAGTACGCGCCGCTACGAAGTGTCTGCTGACCCTGCGAATTCACTTCGGCACGCGATTTGCTCTGCTCATGGCATCGTCGCCAATCGCACTGCTATGGTCTTCGGGACGGACCGCCGCGTTCGCGTCTGGTCCCCTCCGACGGTTTGCTGTGGCAGTGACTTGGCGCTCGGTTGTTGACCGAGAAAATGCAGGCAAGTGTTGGATGCGATCTAGAGTGCTTCTTTTGGGGGCCGCAACAATTGGGCCGTCGCGAGCGGTGCAACCAAAGCGGCGAACCTTGAGCCAGGAGTGAAACTGCCACCGGCGGTGTGGGACTGGTCCACAGGCTATATTGGCGGACAGGTACGGTCGAACCTCCTTCACCAATCCCTTTGGTCAGTCGATCTATGGCGATGCCGACAGGTTCGATGTCACCCGCCACAACCCGCACCTGTCGATTGGCCAAGGGCCGCATTTCTGCTTGGGCGCTGCGCTGGCGCGCCTCCAATTGCGATGCGCCTTCCCCGCGCTGTTCGTGCGACTGGAGGATCTAGGGCTGATCATCGCCGCGGAGGACGTCGTCTACATGCCGTCTTACGTCATTCGCTGCCCGCAGCGCCCGCCGGTCACCTTCCGCCCTTCCATCGCGTAGAGACTGAAGTGCCACCATGTCCGAACAACCCTTGCCGACGCTGCCGATGTGGCGCGTCGATCACATCGAGCCCTCGCCCGAGATGTTGGTGCTACGCGCCAACGGTCCGATCCACCGCGTGCGCTTCCCGTCCGGGCACGAAGGCTGGTGGGTGACAGGCTACGACGAGGCCAAGGCGGTGCTGTCTGATGCGGCGTTCCGGCCCGCGGGAATGCCGCCGGCGGCATTCACCCCGGATTCGGTGATTCTCGGTTCGCCGGGCTGGCTGGTCTCGCACGAGGGGGACGAGCATGCCCGGTTACGCACGATCGTGGCGCCGTCCTTCACCAACCACAGGGTGAAGCTGCTCGCCCAGCAGGTCGAGGCGATCGCCGCGCAGTTGTTCGAGACGTTCGCGGCCCAGCCTCAGCCCGCCGACCTGCGGCGCCACCTCTCATTTCCCCTTCCGGCCATGGTCATCAGCGCGCTGATGGGCGTGCTCTACGAGGATCACGCCTTTTTCGCCGGGCTGTCCGACGAGGTGATGACGCACCAGCATGAAAGCGGCCCGCGCAGCGCGTCGCGCCTGGCTTGGGAAGAACTGCGCGCCTACATTCGCGGCAAGATGCGGGACAAGCGCCAGGATCCGGGCGACAACCTGCTAACGGATCTGCTCGCGGCGGTTGACCAGGGCAAGGCGACCGAGGAAGAGGCGATCGGCCTGGCGGCGGGCATGCTGGTGGCGGGCCACGAGAGCACCGTCGCGCAGATCGAATTCGGCCTGCTGGCCATGTTCCGCCATCCGCAACAGCGCGAACGCCTGGTCCGCGATCCATCCCTGGTGGACAAGGCGGTGGAGGAAATCCTGCGTATGTACCCGCCGGGCGCGGGCTGGGACGGCATCATGCGCTATCCGAGGACCGACGTGACCATCGCGGGCGTGCATATTCCCCCGGAAAGCAAGGTGCTGGTCGGCCTGCCGGCGACGTCGTTCGATACGCGCCATTTCGTCGACCCGGAAATCTTCGACATCGGACGCCAGGAAAAGCCGCACCTGGCGTTCTCCTACGGGCCGCACTCCTGCATCGGCGGCGCGCTGGCCAGGCTAGAACTCAAGGCGGTGTTCGGTTCGATCTTCCAGCGCTTTCCCGAGCTGCGCTTGGCCGTAGCGCCCGAAGAACTGAAGTTGCGCAAGGAGATCATCACTGGCGGGTTCGAGGAGTTCCCGGTGCTCTGGTGATGTGCGGACGCCGCTGGGGGATCGCGATCGTCTCCGCGATTTGCCGGCGTGCCTGCCGCGCACCGGTCAGATCAGCCAGCCAACAGGTAACCAGGATGGACGTGCAAGAAACAGCATGCCGGGACGCCTTCGCCGAACTGGCGTCGCCGGCGTGGATTCACGACCCGTATCCGTTCATGCGGTGGTTGCGCGAGCACGATCCGGTGCATCGCGCGGCGTCAGGCCTCTTTCTGTTGAGCCGACACGCCGACATCTACTGGGCTCTCAAGGCCACGGGCGATGCTTTTCGGGGACCGGCGCCCGGCGAACTGGCGCGCTATTTCCCGCGTGCGGCGAGAAGCCTGTCGCTCAATCTGCTGGCGTCCACGCTTGCGATGAAGGACCCACCGACGCATACGCGTCTGCGCCGGCTGATCTCGCGCGATTTCACCATGCGCCAGATCGACAACCTGCGGCCGAGCATCGCGCGCATCGTCGCAGCGCGCCTGGACGGCATGGCGCCCGCGCTGGAGCGCGGGGAGGCGGTGGACCTTCATCGGGAATTCGCGCTGGCCTTGCCCATGCTGGTCTTTGCCGAACTGTTCGGCATGCCCCAGGACGACATGTTCAGGCTCGCCGCCGGCATCGGCGCCATTCTGGAAGGCCTGAGCCCGCACGCCAGCGATTCCCAGCTCGCCGCGGCGGACGCGGCCAGCGCCAGACTGCAGGCCTACTTCGGCGACCTCATACAGTGCAAGCGCACCAATCCCCGCCACGACATCGTGTCGATGCTGGTCGGCGCACATGACGATGATGCCGACAGGCTGTCGGATGCGGAGTTGATCAGCATGCTTTGGGGCATGCTGCTGGGCGGCTTCACCACCACTGCTGCGAGCATCGACCATGCCGTCCTCGCGATGCTGACGTATCCCGAACAGCGGCACTGGCTGCAGAAGGACGCCGCGGGGGTGAGGGCATTCGTCGAAGAAGTCCTGCGCTGCGACGCGCCCGCCATGTTCAGCTCCATCCCGCGTATCGCCCAGCGCGACATCGAACTGGGCGGCGTGGTGATCCCGAAGAACGCGGACGTGCGCGTGCTGATCGCGTCCGGCAATCGCGACCCGGACGCCTTCGCCGATCCCGATCGCTTCGATCCCGCGCGGTTCTACGGCAGCGATCCTGGCATGTCGACCGACGGGAAGATCATGCTGAGCTTCGGCCACGGCATTCACTTCTGCCTCGGTGCGCAATTGGCTCGGGTGCAGTTGGCCGAGAGCCTGCCGCGGATCCAGGCCCGCTTCCCCACGCTGGCATTGGCCGAGCAGCCGACCCGGGAGCCCTCGGCGTTCCTTCGGACGTTCCGCGCGCTGCCGATGCGGCTGCATGCGCAAGGGAGCTGAGATGCGCGTCGTGGTCGACCAGGATCTGTGCGGAACCAGCGGGCAGTGCGTGCTGACGCTGCCAGGCACCTTTCGCCAGCGCGAACCGGACGGCGTGGCCGAAGTGTGCGTGGCGACGGTCCCGCAGGCGCTGCACGCCGCTGTGCGGCTCGCGGCGAGCCAGTGCCCGGTCGCCGCCATTCGGGTCATCGAAAGCGACGCTGGCGATGGCGAGCGCGCCAGCGCCGACCCTGCGCCTTCTCCAGCGGAGGCCGAGCGGCATGCCGCGAAAGACCAACACAATCTAGGATGACACGATGGGACGGTTTGAAGGCAAAGTGGCCGTGGTGACCGGCGCCGGCGCCGGCATCGGCAAGGCATGCACCCTTGCCATCGCGCGCGAGGGCGGCAGAGTGGTGGTGGCCGACATTGATGGCTCGGCGGCTATCGCCTGCACCGCGCAGATCGCGGCCGAAGCGGGCCACGCGCTCGCCCTGGCGATCGACATCGCCGATGCGCAGGCGGTGGCAGCGCTGTTCGCGACGGCGGAGCGGCACTTCGGTGGGGTCGACCTGCTGGTGAACAATGCGAGCGCCATGCATCTGACCCCGCGCGACCGCGCGATCCTCGAGCTGGACCTGGCGGTCTGGGATCAGACCATGGCGACCAATCTGCGTGGCACGCTGCTCTGCTGCCGGCAGGCCATCCCACGGATGATCGCCCGCGGCGGTGGCGCGATCGTCAACATGTCGTCGTGCCAGGGGCTCAGCGGTGACACCGCGCTGACATCCTACGCCGCGTCGAAGGCGGCGATGAACATGCTGTCGGCCTCGCTCGCCACCCAGTACGGTCATGCGCAGATCCGCTGCAATGCGGTTGCGCCCGGTCTGATCATGACCGAGCGTCTCCTCGCCAAGCTGGACGCGTGCATGCAAACCCATCTGCGCCGACATCAGCTCCTGCCGCGCGTCGGCCGCCCCGACGACGTGGCCGCGCTGGTGGCGTTCCTGCTCTCCGACGATGCTGCGTTCATCACCGGCCAGGTCGTGTGCATCGACGGCGGCATGCTGGCGCATGTGCCGACATACGCCGACGGTGGCAACAGCCGCGCCGCGCGGCTTGCCGGCGAGACCGCCGAAGCGGACGCGGCGCCGCGCTGCTGATGGACATGCTGCTCAACCCGCTGAACCGTCGGCATCGGCTGCGGCACGACATCCCGGTCGTGCCCGGCGCTTTTCCCTTGGTCGGGCATCTTCCCGCCATCGTCTGCGACCTGCCGCGCCTGCTGCGGCACGCGGAACGGACGCTGGGCAGCCACTTCTGGCTGGATTTCGGCCCTGCCGGACACCTGATGACCAGTCTGGATCCGGATGCTCTCGCACTGCTCCGGCACAAGGACGTGTCCTCGGCGCTGATCGAAGACATCTCGCCCGAATTGTTTGGCGGAACGTTGGTCGCCCAGGACGGCATCGCGCACCGGCAGGCGCGCGATGCGATCCAGGCGGCGCTTCTGCCCAAGGGGCTGACCCAGGCCGGCATCGGCGAGCTGTTCGCGCCCGTCATCCGGGCGCGCGTGCAGAGGTGGCGCGACCGGGGCGACGTCACCATCCTGCGCGAAACCGGCGATCTGATGCTCAAGCTCATCTTCAGTCTCATGGGAATCCCCGCGCAGGACCTGCCGGGATGGCATCGCAAGTACCGGCAACTGCTGCAGTTGGTCGTCGCGCCCCCGGTCGACCTGCCCGGACTGCCCTTGCGGCGCGGCCGCGCCGCCCGCGACTGGATCGATGCGCGGTTGCGCGAGTTCGTCCGCGCCGCGCGCGAACATGCCTCGCGCACCGGGTTGATCAACGACATGGTGAGCGCCTTCGATCGCAGCGACGATGCGCTTTCCGATGACGTCCTGGTCGCCAATATCCGCTTGCTGCTGCTTGGTGGTCACGACACCACCGCCTCGACGATGGCCTGGATGGTGATCGAGCTAGCGCGGCAGCCTGGGCTGTGGGACGCCCTGGTCGAGGAGGCGCAACGCGTAGGCGCGGTGCCGACCCGGCACGCGGACCTGGCGCAGTGTCCGGTCGCCGAGGCGCTGTTCCGCGAGACGCTGCGCGTGCATCCGGCGACGCCGCTCCTAGTGCGTCGCGCACTGCGTGAATTGCGACTCGGCCAACGGCGCATTCCTACGGGCACCGATCTGTGCATCCCGCTGCTGCATTTCTCGACCTCGGCGCTGCTGCACGAGGCGCCTGATCAGTTTCGGCTGGCGCGGTGGCTGCAACGCACCGAGCCAATCCGGCCGGTGGACATGCTGCAGTTCGGTACCGGCCCACACGTCTGCATGGGCTACCACCTGGCATGGCTGGAACTGGTGCAGTTCTGTATCGCCTTGGCGCTGACCATGCACGAGGCCGGGGTGCGGCCGCGGTTGCTGAGCGGCGTCGAAAAAGGCCGGCGCTATTACCCGACCGCACATCCGTCCATGACTATCCGCATCGGATTCTCATGAGCTGGCATCGCATGCCCCGTGTGGTGAGGCAGCGGCGCCGGCGACGCGCGGCATTGCTGCACTCGGCGCACGCGCTCGGTGTGAGGCCGGCAACACCGCGGCGGCTCGCCGCTCGCCGTGGCCGTCTCCTGGCAGGTACAAGGACATGAACAACATGCAGACCGGTTCCACGCCACACGACGACCGAGCTGGCGTTTCCGCGGACGGCGGATTGGGTGCGCAGGCGCGCGGCGCACCCGGCAGGCTGCTGCCCGAGATCTGGATGCAGGACGGCGCAAAGCGGGTCGAACAGGCGCTGGCGCGTCTTCTCTGCGCCGAAGACGACGGTGAGACCGAGCTGATGGCGGCGATGCGCTACGCCACCTTGCATGGCGGCAAGCGCACGCGCGCGTTGCTCTGTTTGGCTGCCGGCGCGCTGGCCGACACGCCGGCGCACATGCTCGATGACGTCGCTGCCGCCATCGAGATGATGCACGCCTGTACGTTGGTCCACGACGATCTGCCCGCGATGGACGACGACGTGCTTCGCCGCGGCCTTCCGACCGTGCACGTCAAGTTCGGCGAAGCCACCGCGATCCTGGTCGGCGATGCGCTGCAGGCGCACGCCTTCCTGACACTGGCGAGCCTGGATGCGCCGGGCGACAACCGTATCGCGCTCGTGCGCGAACTGGCGCAGGCGGTGTCCGTCGAGGGTGCTGCGGGCGGGCAGGCCATGGATCTGTCGCTGGTTGGAAAGCACGTCGAGCTGGACAGGATCCTGGTGATGCACCGGATGAAGTGCGGAGCGCTCGTTCGCGCATCCGTTCGCATGGGCGCGCTATGCGCCATCGCGGAGGATGCCGCGCACGCTGCGCTGTACTGTGCTCTCGATCGCTACAGCGCCTGTTTCGGCCTGGCGTTGCAGGTGATCGACGACATTCTCGACGCGACAGCGGATACCGCGACGCTGGGCAAGACCCCGGGCAAGGACGCGGCGGCGCGGAAGCCGACTTGCGCGTCGATCATGGGGCTGCAGGCAGCGCGCCAGTTCGTGCCGGATCTGTTGCGCGACGCCGGGGAGGCCGTCGCCCCGTTGGGGCCGCGTGCGGAACGGTTGGCGCAGATCCTGCAGCGGGCCAACGCGTATCTGTTCAAGCACGCGCCATGCGCATGAGCGCGCCCGTCCGCATGGAGTCGCCCCTGTGCCGCTGCGATCGGCCGGCGGCAGCGGTGCATGCTGCACTGTGTCCGAGTCCGCGGCGCCGATCGCAGCGGTTGCCCAGCACGGCCGCGACGGGCCTGCGGCGACGTGCGCGGCGTCTGCCCGATCCTGGTTCCCGTCAACCGTCTGCAGAAGGAACATCCCGCGTGAACGCGCTGGCTGAACAGATCCTTTCCGAATTGCGCCACCTGCTGAGCGAGATGCGCGATGGCGGCAGCGTCGGTCCATCCGTCTACGACACGGCGCGAGCTCTGCAGTTCCACGGCAACGTCACCGGTCGGCAGGACGCATACGCGTGGCTCATCGCGCAGCAACAGGCCGATGGCGGATGGGGAAGCGCGGACTTCCCGCTGTTCCGTCATGCGCCGACATGGGCGGCGTTGCTGGCATTGCAGCGTGTCGACTCTCTTCCCGGCGCTGCCGACGCTGTCCAGGCTGCAACGCGGTTCCTCCAGCGCCAGCCCGATCCCTATGCGCATGCGGTGCCGAACGACGCACCGATCGGCGCAGAGCTGATCCTGCCGCGGTTTTGCGACGAGGCTGCATCCTTGCCGGGCGGCGTGGCGTTTCCGCGCCACCCGGCGCTGTTGCCGTTGCGGCAAGCGCGGGTCAAGCTGGGGGCCGCGGCGAGGTTGCCGAGCGGCCATCCGTTGCTGCACTCCTGGGAAGCCTGGGGGACGTCGCCGACCACCGCATGGCCAGATGATGACGGCAGCATCGGCATCAGTCCGGCGGCCACCGCCGCGTGGCGTGCGCACGCCGTGACACAGGGAAGCACGCCGCAGGTCGGGCGCGCCGACGCGTATCTGCAGGCGGCATCGCGAGCGACGCGCAGCGGCATCGAAGGTGTCGTTCCCAACGTCTGGCCGATCAATGTGTTCGAGCCATGCTGGTCGCTGTACACCTTGCATCTGGCCGGTCTGTTCGCGCATCCCGCGCTCGCCGGGGCGGTACGCGTGATCGTCGCGCAGCTCGACGCCCGCCTGGGCGTGCGCGGTCTGGGCCCGGCCGTGCAATTCGCGGCAGATGCGGACGACACCGCCGTTGCGTTGTGCGTCCTGCGCCTTGCAGGCCGCGACCCGGCGGTCGATGCGTTGCGCCATTTCGAAATCGGCGAGCTGTTCGTCACCTTCCCCGGCGAGCGCAATCCCTCGGTGTCGACCAACATCCATGCCCTGCATGCGTTGCGACTGTTGGGAAAGCCCGCCGTCGGCACCAGCGCCTACGTCGAGGCCAATCGCAACCCGCACGGTCTCTGGGACAACGAAAAGTGGCACGTTTCGTGGCTGTATCCCACCGCGCATGCGGTCGCAGCGCTGGCGCAAGGCAAGCCTCGGTGGCGCGACGAGCGCGCGCTGGCGGCGCTGCTGCAGGCGCAGCGCGACGACGGCGGCTGGGGCGCCGGTCGCGCGTCCACACTCGAGGAAACTGCCTATGCGCTGTTCGCGTTGCACGTGATGGACGGGAGCGAAGAGCCGACAGGGCGGCGGCGCATTGCGCAGGCGGTGGCGCGTGCGCTCGAGTGGATGCTCGCCCGCCATGCGGCACATGCATTGCCGCAGACTCCGCTGTGGATCGGCAAGGAACTGTATTGCCCCACCCGGGTCGTGCGCGTGGCCGAACTCGCCGGGTTGTGGCTGGCGCTTGGTTGGGGGCGGCGCGTCCTGGCCGAGGGAACAGGAGCGGCGCCATGATTCAGACCGAACGCGCGCTGCAGCAGGTGCTGGAGTGGGGGCGTTCCCTGACCGGGTTCGCCGATGAGCACGCCGTGGAAGCGGTCAGGGGCGGCCAGTACATCCTGCAGCGCATCCACCCGAGCCTGCACGACATCAGCGCCCGCACCGGCCGCGATCCGCAGGACGAAACGCTGACCGTGGCGTTCTATCGCGAACTGGCGCTGCTGTTCTGGCTCGACGATTGCAACGACCTTGGCCTGATCGCGCCGGAGCAGCTCGCCGCGGTGGAGCAGGCACTGGGGCAGGGCGTGCCGTGCGCGCTCCCCGGATTCGAGGGCTGCGCTGTGCTGCGCGCTTCGCTGGCCGCGCTCGCCTACGATCGTCGCGATTATGCTCAGCTTCTCGACGATACCCGGTGCTACTGCGCGGCGCTGCGCGCCGGACACGCGCAGGCGGCAGGGGCGGGACGTTGGTCCTACGCCGAGTACCTGCACAACGGCATCGATTCGATCGCATACGCGAACGTGTTCTGTTGCCTGTCGCTGCTGTGGGGACTGGACATGGCGACCTTGCGCGCGCGTCCGGCGTTTCGCCAGGTCCTGCGGCTCATCTCCGCGATAGGGCGCCTGCAGAACGATCTGCATGGACACGCCATGGACAGGTCGGCCGGTGAGGCCGACAACGCGGCGATCCTGCTGCTGCAGCGATATCCGGCTATGCCTGTGGTGGAGTTCCTCAACGACGAGCTGGCCGGCCATACGCGCATGCTGGATCGGGTGATAGCGGAAGAACGCTTTCCCGCGCCCTGGGGACCGTTGATCGAGGCCATGGCGGCCATCCGCGCGCAGTACTACCAGACCTCGACCAGCCGCTACCGCAGCGACGCTGCGGGAGGAGGCTAACGTGCGCCGGCCTGAACGCGCGGGAGGCGGCGGCGTGCGCGCGCTGCCGTCGGTCCGATGCGACGGATGCCCTCGTTGTCCACCGTGGTAGAGAGTCCTTGGAAAGCGGATAGTTGGTCTATGGATTGCCGATGAAAGGGGCTGCCATCGCTCATCGCGAAATCCCAGAGATGCAGCTTCAGCAGCAGCAGAACTCCGCTTACGTTCTTGTGCGCGCTGTGGTTGGATGCCCGCAATACGCGTTGACGATAGAACTTCGATATATTCGTCCGAAGTCGACGTCAGCAGCGCAACGCCTGCCGCATTCAGGCCGCTGACTCAGCTTCCGGCAGCTGGAGCCAAGCTCAAGATTTTGGCGCTTGCTCAGAAAACCGCCTCTGTGTGTGACAAGGGTCCCTGTACGCGCCGCGCTGTGACAGTCTCTCTTGAGGGCGAAGTTCGAGACGGACGGCACTACATGCAGGTCCGTGTCTACTTTGAAGATACCGACGCCGGCCAGATTGTTTATCACGCGAATTTTTTGCCTTTCATGGAACGGGGCAGAACGAATTACTTGCGCCTGCTCGGCAATCAGCAAGCGCTGCTCGAGGAAACGCGGAACGATGCGCCAGGATTCGCCTTCGTTGCCCGTTCGATGACAATCGATTTTCTAAAACGGGCAGTCTTGGACGACCTGCTTGACATTGTCACGGTCCCGCAAGAGGTGAGAGGCGCGTCGATTGGCTTGCTGCAGGAGTGCAAGCGCCGCCGCCAACTTCAAGTGGTAGTGCGGGCGCGGCAGCGACAGCGCCGCTCCACCGCAACCGAACGGCGCCAAGTCGCGCTGCGATCCGAGTCTGACCGCTAAGTCCCGTGAGGCGGCAACCGGTTCGGGTAGTTGTGCCACGGCTTTTTGCGATGGGTGTATGCTACCGTCAGCTTCTTCCGCTGCTTTGAGGGCTGGCGTGGGAAGCTGCTTTGGCTCAGGGCGGCCTTTGAGGCGGCGAATGAGAATTTCCAGAAGGTTTTAACCGATCAGCTACCGACACCGATCAACCCGATGGGGTCTCCATCTCCATTCCCATCTCATTCCCATCTCCATCCATATCGTCTCCATCCCGATCTCCTTCTCGAATAGTGCCGCCTGCGTTACCCTGGCCTCACCCGACGAGCTATGCGGGGAGGTTGGCGATGACCGATTGAGAGAAGCGGTGTATCGAGGCGGGTGTTGAGCCTGCCAGAACCTCTCAAGGAGAGCGATACTCCATGAACGAGACTAAAATCCTCGCCTCCCGTCCGCCGTCAGAGGTTGACGATCCAGTGACAGAGATTCTGCGGAACGGAGCCCGCCAGCTGCTCGCTGGGGCCGTCGAGATCGAGCTGTAGGCGTTTCTGGAGACGACGGCAGAGCTGAAGCTGAAGTGGCGGGGTGGTGCGGCACGGCTTTGTTCTATCGCGCGGCATCTCGGCGGGCGATTTCCAGGAAGCACTCTTGGCGCTGCTCGGCGAGGATGTGCCCATCCTGCTGCGATCGGTGGTCTCAGGCCTGAAGGCGCAATGGCGGGGCGAGTACGAGCGCTAGCAGAAGCGCGATCTGTCGGCGCGGCGCTATTCTGCGTCTGAGCGGACCGCGTTTTGTTGCAGGCCTCCGATGGAGGACCACAGCGAATGCATACGGTTTTTGATCGGCGCGACGCGCGAGGGAAAGAAGGAGTTGATCGGCTTCCAGGTCGGCGTGCGCGCGAGCGCCCAGAGTTGGCGCGCGAACTTCTGATCGACATTCGCGGGTTGCATGTCGCGCCTGAACTGGAGGTCGGCGATGGCGCACTTGGCTTCTGGAAGGTCATGGACGAAGTCTTTCTCGCCACGCGGCGGCAGCGCTGCTGGTCGCACAAGACCGTCAGCGTGCTCAACAAGGCTCCGAACTCGGTGCAGAGCGGCATCAAGAGCGCTTTGCAAGGCATCCCATGGCCCTACACCGGCCTCCAAGTGCTCACCACGGCGTAGAGCCGGCAGCACCAGCACGGCTTTGGCTAAGCAATCGAACAGAATCACATGTTGCACTTTCATTTGTAGATTGCGTCCAACACCAATCACGATTCCGCGTTACATCTGAGTGGGAATCGTACCGCAGAAGCGCAGTTGGGGATCTAGCCATCTGATCCGGGTCCAGGCTGGACAGATCAGAACGACGTCATAGCCGAGCGGCTCGTCGGTTACGGCGGCTTCAATGGGATCGAGACGGCGGCGCAAAGCCATGGGGTTCAAATTGGTTCCGGCGTGTTACCGTCGAGCTTTGCATTTCGTGATCAGGCCCTTAGTGCGTGCAGACTAAGTGGCACAGACCTTGCTGTTAGACTGCAGCAAATAGCGAACGAGTGCTGAGGCGCACAGATGCGAGACACCGATGCTCCTTCCTTGAACCGATGTACCCCGCTCATGAGATGGAACACTTCCGCTTGTGACTTGGAGTGCCGTCGCGCTAGCGCGACGGCACCCGCATTTGCCGCGGATCTCGCTGGGAAGTCCGTATGCGACAAGCCGGTCGCGCCAGCGATCAGAGATCAGCTAGCACAAAAAATTGCCGGAGGTCGGGCATCAGGTTTTGGAGAGTAATATGCTGCTCGGCTTAGAATCATCATCTCCCCCAATCAAAGTGGAGAATTGGCTGCGTGGCCATCCCCTCGCGAGCCTCCAGCCCGGAACCATGTACGTCGTCGAATTCTGGGCAACTTGGTGCCCACCGTGTGTGGCGGCGCTGCCCGGTCTGGTGCATTTGCAAGAAAAATATATAAATAGCGGAATTGAGGTGCTCGGAATCGCAGCTCACGAACGGGCTCAAACAGCGGACGGGGCTCGAAATAATTTGGAGCCTGGTTGACCGAAAAGGTGCCGAATCTCAATTACCGGATAGGGTTCGACTCCACAGGTGAAATGGACAAGCTCTGGCTAGATCCCAGCTTTTCTGTTGGGATTCCCACCTCGTTCGTCGTCGACCGTGACGGCCGCATCGCCTTTGTTGGTGATCCGACACGTCTCGAAGACGTTTTGCCGAAAATTCTGATCGGCAGTTGGCGGACCAGCGATGAAGCTAAAGCCGCCGAAACAGAGCGGATCGCCGAAAACGAGCGCGCAATGCGCGAATGGCGCGCGCAAGAAGACGGTGATTGAGCCGCTTTCGTCAAAGTTATGCTAGCGATGGAGGCTGGAGATTGGGCGAAGGCGCTTCCGGCCATGGAAGAGGCGTGGCTCTAATTCGGGATGAGCTTTTCAGCTTGTTGGATGCGGGTTCTTTTTTGCGTCGAAAAAATGCGCGTCTTTCAGACTGGTTTTCAGGTTGCGAGCCAATTTGTTCGGGGCGTGATCGACAAGCACTTCGAGCTGTGAATTCAATCTTTCGTCTGCCGAGCGCCTCGCGACGGGAAAAACATCTCCGAACACATTCTGGTGCTGAATTTTCCGGGCGTGCCCTTTAGAGAAGGTAAGAATGAGCATGTTGATTGAACGTCGCTATAGTGCGCTCCGATCACATCGTCACCGATCCATCAATGAAACAAGTTGATCTCGGCACGCGGGAGCGATTGCTTCGCTGCGCGCAATAACAGGGCAAATGCGAGGCTGCGCTTAACCCCTGCAGCTGTGCGCGCCATCGATCCCGAACGCACCTTTTGGGACAATCGCGCGGATGTCCTTCGATGGCTCATGGCGATCTTGGGACCGCTGGGAGTGACCTTGCTCGTTCAAGATCGCGCCGCATGACGCGTTGACGAGAAAACTGCGCTCCTGCTACAGGACCATGCAGGGCATGATCTGCGGCCAACCGCCGGCGCTTGAGCTCATACTCGACAGCATCACCGCGCTCGAGGCACCCTTGAACGAAACGGGTGAACAAGATAAGCGATGCAGTTTAACGATACTTCCGTCCCACGCATGGATGCGCGATCCCTCTCAGCGTCGCGCAAGAGAATGCTGCTGAGACTCTGGATGGGTACCGCTCCGCGAGCGTTATGCCTGAATCATTAATGACAGTTGGGCTCCATGCCCCTCAGCTCCCACAGCGTCCCTTTGCAGTATAGTGAAGAGTGTTTCCCAGAGCGGAGTCCGGATTACGACTGAACAATTCGCCTGACATAGGACACGGTGCCCCGATCCGCGAAGCGGGACCGCTTGAACCGGTTTGTTACTTGGAAACTGACCGCTCCTGATCCCTGTCTATCACTGCCAGAGACTCTGTCTGCTGCAGTTGCTGTGGCATGTGGTCAACGCGTCAGCGTTGTCCACCATGTCGGCAGTCTTCGCGCCTGCATCCGTTCGCGCCAGACCGCCATCGGCGACGATAGCCGCGCGCCTGATGATGGCGGCGATTGACGTCGTTTCAGAAACGTCGACTGATACAGCTCCTTCGCCCTTCGACGTCCACGACCTCGGCGGTGGTCCGAGAGACGTGGCAGCGAAGGTGCTCGACTCCGAACACGCACAGCGCTGTTCGGTCGAGTGTAAGGATTCGCATGCCCGCCGTAAGGCCAACCGGCCCATTCACGATCCCGCGCATCTGCGCGTAGCGAAACGGAAACCGACAACGCAGCAACTCGCCGAAGCGTTTTGTTTTGCGATTTTTGACGGAGCTCTCCGCTCATTCAGGTCGCCAAGTCCACCGCGCCCGGGTTTATTGGAGTCGACCGGCGAGCCGCGTTCGAAAGGATGACGATGTTCATGTCAGGTGGCAGGTTTACACGATCGTGCGGCCCTCCACTTCGCCGGTGATACCTGCATGGGACGGACCCGCATTGGCTTGTTGCTCCAAGTTCGTCTTGCTGCCCGGGCTGCGATGTACTGCCGTACGCGAACGTTGTCCTCGCGAGCCTGTTATGAATGTGCACTATCTCAGGTTACCGATGTTTGCGTTCGACGCAGCCGCAGATCAGCCGCGCAATTTCTCGACTGCCATGTTCGCAGGTCTAACTTTGGGAAAGCTGACCAAGCGCCGAGCCAAGCCGCATTGCTCTCATATCTAGGACACCCTGCCGGTCCTCGCTTCGGGCCTGGAGCCCACTATCTACAAGACAATTGGGTTTCCCGTGTATTGTGGTCTGATGTCCAATTCGGCCCTTGACCGGGTGTAGTCATGGCACTGGGGAACGACCGACGAGAACGGTGAGCAAACCGCCGCCCCACAGGCGCGCCGCTGCTCTCTTGGCATCCTCCAACGTTACCGCATCGACGACGGCGTCGTGTTTTTCGAGATAGTCGATCGGCAGCTTATCAAGCTGATGCCGCAACAGCGTTCGCGCAAGCTTCGATGTTGTGTTGAGAGCTAGTATCTGCGAGCCCTTCAGGTAAGACTTTGCATCATCGAGTTCCTGCTGGGTCGGTCCTTTCTCGGCAAGGTAGCGGACCTGCCTCTCGATCTCTTCGACTGTCCCGCCGGCGCGGTCAGCCCGCGTGCCGCTATCGCCGACGAACACGGCTGAATGATCCATCCAGACCAGCTGCTCGCTGACGAAATAGGCCAACCCGCGCTTCTCGCGGACTTCGCGGAAGAGCCGCGAGGTCAAACCGCCGCCGCCAAGGATGTGGTTGACGACACAGGCTGCCATGAAATCCGGTTCGGTGCGCCGGACGCCGGGACCGCCGAACGTCACAAACGTCTGAGGCACATCGAGCGGAATGAAGATGCGCTGCGGCGGCTTTGCTGGGACCACGTCCGCAACCGGCGTCGAATTCGAGCTGGCCGGCAGGCCCCCAAAAGTCATGTCGAGCAATTTGCAGAGGACCTCTGGATCGATGTCGCCGACCACCGCTATCTTGAGTGTGTCTTTTGCGATTACGCTTCGGAGATAGCCCTTGAGATCTGCTACGTCGATCTTCGGCACGCTCTCGAGGGTGCCTTTGGCCTGCCGAGCATAAGGATGATCCTTGAAGGCCACCTCGAAGAATTTGCGATTTGCGAGCGATGCCGGATTGGTCGAGTCATGTCGAAGCTTCGCAAGCACGCCGGCACGAATTCGTTCGACATCGGCCGGGTCGAAACGTGGTGAGGTTAGCGCCATCCGTAAGAGGTCAAAGGCTTCCTCCTTGCTGTCCTTAAGCATGCGCAAGCTACCGCGGAAGTAGTCGCGATGCGATGCAAAGCTCAACTCAATGGCGCGGCCATCGAGCCGCTCATGAAACGTCTTGGAGTCAAGATCGCCGGAGCCTTCGTCGAGCAGGCTAGCCACCATGTGCCCAACACCGGGTTTCTCGGCGGGATCCTGCGTCGCGCCGCCGCCGAAGGCATATTCCACGGCGATCAGCGGGACAGTCGCATCCTGCACCAACGTTGCCTTTATACCGCAAGGCGAGACCAGGCGTTTGATCTTGGCCGCGGCAAGCGTGCTGGTGGCAGCAAGCAGACTTGGTGATGCGAGTATTGCGATTGAAGCCGACGCCCCGGCGAGGAGGACGTCACGTCGTGTGCAAGACTGGACCATTATCGCCTCTCCGCGTGTCTTTGGGTGGGTTCCTTGACGAGATGGCCTGTCACCGAGCGCTTTTTGTCGAGCCATTTGCGCGCGGCCGCGAGCACCTGCGCGGCACTGACTTCGCAGATGCTGTCCGGCCAGCCTCGGATCTCGTCGATGGTCAGTCCTGTCGTGAGCCGGCGGCCGTACCAGGCCGCAAGTTTTGCTTGGTCGTCCTGGGCATAGATTGCTTGAGCGAGCAGCCGCGTCTTGACCAGCTCGATATCTTCTGTGCGCGCAGGGTGCTGCGCAATGCGGGCAATTACGCCGTCGATGGCGTATTCAATCTGCCCGAACTCGATGCCGGGTTCTGGTGTAACAGAAATTGTGAGTAGCGACGAATCAAGCGCGGCGGGCTCGTAGCTCGCCGAGGCACTACTCGCGAGCTTCTTGTCGATCACCAACGCGCGATAGAGATATGAGTTGATGCCACCACCCATCAATTGCGCGAGCACGTCAAGCACCGGACTCTCGCCCGCGACCGCAGTGCGCGCCGACGGCACCAGATAGTAGCGGTGCAGGACTGGCTGTTCAACGCGGGGATCGGCCAGCGTCACGGTGCGCGGCGCGGCCGGAGGCGGTTCCTGAGGTCGCAAGCGTTCCGCCGGGATCCGTGGTTGAGGGGGGATGCCGCCAAAACTCGTCTCCACCAGCGGGCGGATCGCGCCCGCATCTACGTCACCGGCGATGACTAGGATAGCGTTGTTTGGTGCATAGAACCGCTTGTAGAAGCCGAGCGCGTCTTCACGGCCAAGCTTTTCGATCTCCTGCCGCCAGCCGATAATGAGGCGGCCGTAGGGGTGGTTGAGGTAAAGCGCCGCCATCATCTGCTCCTCGAGCCGCGCACTTGGCTCGTTGGCGACGGCCATATTTAATTCCTCGAGCACGACGTCGCGCTCGGATAGCACGTCCTCATCTTTAAGAATGAGATTGGTCATGCGGTCGGCCTCAAATTCCAGCATCTTGCCGAGATGCTCGCGCGGAACATGCTGGAAATAGCCTGTATAGTCGGTGCCGGTGAAAGCATTTCGGTAGCCGCCGACGCGGAGCACGGCCTGGGAAAATTCACCCGGCGGATGTTTCGATGTGCCCTTGAACATCAGATGTTCAAGGAAATGCGCCAGCCCCGATTTTCCGGGTGGCTCGTCCGCCGAGCCGACCTTATACCAGATCATCTGAGTTACGACGGGCGTCCGATGATCCGGTATCACCACAACCTCGAGCCCATTCTGAAGCGCAAAGCTGGCTGGTCGATCCCACCTGGCCTGAGCAAGGACGCCGCCCTCGTGAGGACCGTATTGGTTAGGAGTAGTGTTATCCCTCGTTCTATCTTCGACCAGCGTAGTCCGTGTCGTCGGGAAGGCACCGGCGGCGATCTCTTTCGTGTTGGCGGTGACCGAACTCCGATCGCTCATGGTAACGCCTTTCGTTCCGTATATATGCACCGACTGTGGCGGCAGGCAGCCGCACACCGTCCGAAATGCAATGAAGCAAAGGCTGGGCCATCTGCCATGGCCTGCGCCAGGGTGCGCGCTACCTGGATATAGCAGGACCAACGCTTATCCTGTCCAAAGGGCCGCTGTCGCCATGTCGTGAACACGACATGGCGCAAGGAGCCTTACAATTTGGCGAGATTGTAGAGCGACAACTTGCTCACATAGACTCGGCTGAGACTTGATACGACAACTCAACTTGTTGCAGCTTGCCACTACACGTTTCGCTGCTGTGTCTTTTCCATATTCTGAAGCTACTACTCTGACGGTTGGTTCGCACGGCAACGCTAGAGCCAACGAGCGCCAGCTCCTTCCGGTTCAACCGTCGTGGGCGCGCGCTGAAAGCGGCGAGGACGCTCTCAAGGATTCGCCGTCTGGCTTGGCCATTGAATCGCTTACTTCCGTCAATGGTGTCAGCATCCATCAACGACCAAGAACTTCTGATTCAACTAGGGTCCACGTTTTGCACGTCGGACGACATGTAAGTTGGACCGCGCCCCGAGGGCTCCTTCAAATGATGCGAACCCGTTATTGTGAGATGAGACACGATCCGCTCAAGAATAGGAATACTCTTGTTCGGCGAGCCGATGACTTCATGACGCCTCCTTCTTCGAACGGTTGGTGCGTCGTATCCGCTTGCGAAGCTGGCTGATTTGTTCGTCCGAGAGCTCGATCTGCCATGGTTGGCCTTTGGCCAAGTGGCGACCTGCCAGCAATCCGCGCGCAAGATAATCGAACACGGTTTGCGGAGTTACTCCACTGACCGGAGTCCAAGATAGGTAACGGTCGGGCCGAAGGCGAATCGGAACCCGCGAATTCCTCCTGGCGTTGCCGCGGTGCCAACATGGAGGAACTAGCATGGCAAAGTCGAAAAAGCAGACCACGCGCGGCCGCAAGCAGGACCGGGCGCGGGTGGCGGGCGAACAGGATTACGAGGTTCGCTACGAAGCAAAAAGACGCGCCGCTCGGCTTCCGCAGTGAAGAAGGCGGTCAAGAAGGTGGGCAGCAGCCGCAAGAAGGTTGAGCGGCGGCTCGGCCGATGATGTCGAAGCCGTACTTGCTGTCGTCGTCCAGATGCGCAAGCGACTGATGTATCATGCCAGCTAACGGCAGCAGATGCAGCGGCGGCTTCTTACAAGCCGAAACCGCCTGCGGACTATCTGCGGCTCACGTTCGAGCTTCTGCATCGATCTTATCGACACAGACATTGCGAGGCTTGTGTCTCGTCGTGCTCGTGGCACGGCGAGACGCCATCCTGTTAGGAACGAGCGCCCTTAAGGCCAGTTCAATGACGAGTCTTGCGTGCCCTCCTTCCGCGAGAGGCTGGAGCGTTCCTTTTACATTTGATCTTCGGATGGCGGCTCAGGGGGCCAGACATGCGGCAAGGGCTGCCTGAGCAGCTCTTCCGATTGCGCGATTTGCTTCCCCTAGTGCATCTTGCGGCGGACCCCTCCGGGGCTTGGCGATCAGTCTGGCGGCTCTAGGCCGGGCGAGCTAATCCACGTGTTGATGAAGGAGCCGGCTTCCGCGATCCTGGCTCGCTTAAGCAACTCGTCCCGTTCTTTCCCGGCAGGCAACCGACTGGCCTGCTGTTTAAGCTTCAGCGCCTGTTCGGCCATTCTTTCATCAAGAGATCGGGTTTGCGTTATGCGGCGGCGCTCGGTCATGAAGTTAGCTCCATAGGCTCGCCTCCAACGACTGGTACGGTTGCTAAGTTCCGGCTCAAAGCTGATGGTCGGAGAGACGGCCCCGGCTCGTAGGGGTGAGGGGGATATGACCGGGGCCGCTCCGCCGGCTCGGGCGGCGAGCCAGCTAATGACAATGACCAGCCGGTCCCCCAGTTCCTACCTGGGCAGATCTTCGCCCGGCGGCATCAGCCTAACGTAGGGGGTAGGCGATGTCGGCGATGGCCGCCGGCAGCGTGTGGTAGTACGGCACGGGCAACAACTCGGCTTCGCGGTCGGCAAGCCAGCCCTTGGCGGCGGCGCCTTGGCACTTCGGGCAGTGCCGGTTGGTTGGTTGAAGCGGAGGCCGTTCTTTTTTTTCCGCCACGGGTCGACCCGTTTAACCCTGATGCGACATGGCGTGTGATCGCTGATGTAAGCGTGACGGGATGGATTTCCGGGTTTCCTGTGGCGACAATATCCCTTGCCAAGCTTGCCAAGCGGCCGTGCCGCGATGATCGCTCCGCTTCTTCGCGTGCGAGTCGCTGCTTCTCGCGTACGCGATTATCAAGTTCGTTGGAGTTCGTTCCTAGCTTTAAGGTCACGTCGGGAATGCAGGTCAATGTGTTGGGCGCCGAGCGTCGGCGGCGATGGAGTTACGACGAGAAGGTCCGCCTTGTCCAAGAGACCTTGCAGCCCGGCGAGACGATCTGCGGGGTGGCACGCCGGCACGGGGTGGCTCATAGCCTGCTGTTCACCTGGCGTCGACAAGCGCGGCAGCGGCGACTGGGCGGAGATGCTGCGCCTGCTCTTATTTCCGTCGAGATCACACCCGTAGTGGCTCCGATCTCGAGCGGCGCACCACAACTGGCGTCTTCACCGCCTGCGCAGCGTGCAAGGGCTGGAATCATCGAGATTGATCTCGAGGCGGTTGGACAACTGTCGGGTTGTCATGAGATCATTCAATCCGATCGACCGGCCTCCCTTAAGTGACGGCAGAAGAGGCTTCACCGAACCGTGAGCTCCCAGATGATGCGAATGTGCCCACCTTCAATCGATGGTCGGAAAATATGCATGTTTCTAACGCGCAGCTTACTGTCATCGATCATGTTCAGCACGCGCCCAATATCTCCCTGATCAGAAAAGACGACATACATTAGGCCATCAGCCTTGAGCCAATTATGCGCTCCCCCCAGAGCTGAGGCCATGGCGCTGTGACCTTCGTCAAAGCAAGAGCGCTCCAGGTCGTCCTTTGCTTTTCGGTTCCAGTACGGGGCGGCAAACAGAATAAGGTCGAACTTTTCTTTAGGCTGTAGCGCAGAATAAATGTCACTGAGGCGCACTTCTGCGTGATCGGAATAACCTAACCGCTCGATGTTTGTCTTTGTGGTGAGAACGGCTTGCGGATTAATGTCTAGAGCCACCAGGCGTTCTGCCCCGGCGCGGAGTGCCGCCAGCCCCAGCACGCCTGATCCGCATCCTAGATCCAATATTGTCGCTCCAGATTGGATGTGCCACTTCGATATCAAGGCGTCGGGAGCGTGACTCAGGCGTGGCGACAGAACGCCAGGGAGAATGTGCAACAGCATACCGCACACTTCCACATCGTGCGGGTGTTCGCACGACCGGAGGTCAGCAATCATTGCGTCTACATCGGACGTTTGGCGCCGCGGCGATACGGCTAGGGGTGCAGTCATTTCAACTCTCCAGTTCGCTAGCGCGCGCTTTGCCTGATCGTCGTCCCATCCGATCAATGGATCGCCCTATTCGGCGAGTACGGTAGCTGTCGCACGCTCGGTGCTCTGTACAGGGTCCGTTTTAGAGACGCTGCGAGCATGGTTTTCCCGTCCTGTCTGAATGCGCGTCGCGCCTTCGCTGACTATCGTCTCCTCCAATAGCAACGGCCGTGCCATCGGCATTCAAAGCGCGCTTGGCTTCTGATTTTCCTTGAAGAACGGCTGCCGGCAGGCTCTGGCGTGTTCTGCCGCTCCAGCGAGCGTGTCCGCGCCGGTGTCGCAAACCCAACACGGTATAACCGAGTTGGCGTACGAATGGCTTCGTGTCGCAGCTATTCTCACGGCAGGTTCGATTATAAATCAGAAGTTGCGATCTTCATTGAAAACTGACGTTTCGACGAAAGCTCGTCGTGAACGGGCAAGACTTCGCTCAATTCGCGGTTTTGATGCCGCCCCAAATGACTATCTAGCTGATCTAAGGTGTCAATCGGCTTGCAAATTTGGCTCCGACGCAAGTTTGGTGCAGCGCCGACTATTGTGCACCGATTAGCCTAGCCTGAAGCAGATCTATTTTGCCGCGGCCGTACATTTGACGTCGGACGAGCTTGAGGCGCGTGATCTGACCTTCAGTCTGGCTGTTGGACCAGGGTGAAGTGATTGCCGCCCGTACCGCCGCCTCATCTTTCGCGACTCCGCTGGCAAACGAGGCAACGAGATTGGCACGGGCGCGCTCGATCCATGGCTGGCGCCCCTCGGCGTGGGCCAACGCCGAAAGGGCGCGCGGGAGAGGCGATCAGTCCGTCGGCTGCGGTCCGTCGTAGCCTTCGGTTACGATGATGTCGATGTCTACGGCGCCCGCGCGCAATGCCTTCGCCTTGGCATATTCGGGCGACCGGTAGCAGGCGAGCGCGGTCGCATAGTCCTTGAACTCAAGCACTATGTCGCGGACGCGCGCCTTGCCTTCCACCGCCTCGAATGTGCCGCCGCGCACCAGAAATTTCGCGCCGTATTTGCGAAGCACCTCCTGGGGGGGGCGACGCCGTAGGCCTGGTACCTTCCGGCTTAATGACATCGACGCGGGCAACCCAATATCCCTTCGGCATGTTGTCCTCCTTACCTCTGCCCCACCTCATCCGGAGCCAGCCCCGCGCGAACCGCCCTCCCTGCATCGTCTTCATGCTCTTGCGGATAGCCAAAGTAGATCAAGACCCCGTCGCATGCACTTCGCCACGGAGCCGCCGAAGCGCTGCACGGCCTCCGCGATAATTTCCGATAGGCCGAAATTACTTCACGCAAATCCTCGGAGGTCGATGCGCGCGGAAAGCGCTGTCGAACCGACGAGGTCCGAGAACATCACTGCGACTTGTCGGCGCTCAGCAACGTCGCGCGGTGGGACGGGAGCTGCCGTCACTGGGCTAAGCTGTGGTGCACCCTTTAGTTCGGCGACCGCGCGCAGTAGCTGATGGCGATGACCTAGCGACGCGACGCCAATCTTTTCATGGTCTTGATCGCTCAGATCAGGCAAAATATCAAAGGTGATGTCATTCTCGGCAAGCGTTGCGCGTATTGCCCGAGACCAAGCTTCTGAAGCCAGTTCGGAATCTGCTGCATCGCGGCACCTCTCCGGGCTCAGCGCTATCCGTTCTGAACTGGGAGGACTTCAGCTCTAGCACACGCGCGAGCCTACAGTAGCCTCAAGGAAGAGGCCTCATGTCCGGTCAGGGTCTTGGTCGTGTAAAAACGCGGTCCCTAGGCAGTCGAGCGGAAGCCATGACCGGCTTGGTGTCAGGCCGCGATCGCAGCCATCAGCGGCTTGATCCCACGATGTTCATGACCCGTGTCAGATTGTAGGCCAGGACGGAGAGCGCCATTTCCGCCGCTTTCGCAAGCGTTTTGTTCAGGAAGTGTGTCGCTCCCATGCGGGCCTTCATGGTGCCTAACGGATGCTCGACTGTTTCGCGACGCTGACGCATGGCGTGTGGGTTTGCATCAAGGTGATGCTGCGCAACCTTGATCAGATACTCGTGCTCCCATCGCGTAAGCCGCGCCGACATGTAAGGTTTTCGGGGGAACTCAAGGACCTGGTCCTAAGCCTGCCACCCCGCGAATTGTTGGGCTACATCTGGACACTACGGCGGTGGCTGGGATGTTCGCCAATGGCAGTAGTCGCGCGAGCCATCGCGCCGAGATGAATACGGTCCAATTCGTGCTGGAATATCCGTGGGCGGCTGTGGCTGGACAGCGGCCAGTATATGGAGGTTATTCTCGCGGCGCGAAACGCGGGGGCGAGCTCAGGTGGTGGAAGAGAACGCCACCGCTATGGTCGATGCGCTTCGGCAGAGCCAAATCGATGCTCTCGTAATTGACCCGTTCATCAGCTCGCACCGTGTGAACGAGACCTGAGGGCGGGATTTTTCATAGTGACCGTCAATCTCGCGCATAAGCAGGTAGCGCCGCAGCACTGCCGCCGCCCGCCTGTTCCGAGACTTCGGTCGTTTGCTTGCCGGGCTGGCCGTCGATGATCGGCGGTTAGGCCGCCGCCTGCCGCATGACCGCGTGAAGGTACCTCATCTCGTCGTCGGTCACGCGCCGGTTGAAGTAGAAGCAAAGCATCTTCTCATTTTCGGCATCGCGGCCGGCGGCGGGGCAGCGCAGCCGGCTCCTGTTTCGCGCCGCTGACAAGCCGCAGTGCGGGCCGCGAGTGCGGTGTTTCGGTCTTGGGGGGTCTGGCACGGGACGGGTTCTCTCAACGCGTGGGCGAGGCTACCGGCGGGGTTTTGGGCAGGCGGCAGGCGCGCTTCTCCGCATCCACAGCGATCGCTGAGAGCGTTTCGTTCTGATCAATGAGCAGAGAGATCGCCTTCGTCGACCAGTCCTCGTAGGTCAGCGTGCCGGAGTTCCACAAGAAGACAAGCGCGCGGGCGACCGCGTTATGGCGCGATAGTTCCTGCAGTTTGCGGTAAAGCTCGGCGCTCATTTGCTCGGGCATGATCTTCTCTTCGTCGAGGCCGTGTCGGTGGTTATCAGTCGACGCTAAGCTCGAGCACGCAATGCCTCGAGCCTGTTGCCGCCATCGCGCCAGTGGTTCCGATCTTTCGTGATGTCGCGCTCGGCCCGCTCGGCGACCGACACGCGCTCATGGAGGGGCTTTTAACATCGCAACCAGTGCGATAATCGGCGCCGATGGGCCACCTTGTGCCGTCTTTCTGCTTGATCAGCCGAGGGTTAACAAACCCAGGCGCGAGCAGAGCGGAGGCGACTGCGACATAACCTCTAGAGAGATCCGATAATGCAGCTGCCCGGCGAGCGGCGGCAAAAGTTAGCGCCATCGCCGACCAGAAGGTCTTTAGGCACCGTCGCGAATCTGGCGGACCCCGAATGTGCGCTTTCCGGCGAAATGATCTGCAACTAGGACGGAAAACGGCACGCTTTCTATGCGATCCTGCGTCCCGATCCCCTCCGGGATCAAGCGGCTGCGAGGTCCGGTTGGATTCGCCTCCATTGCCGGGCCTCGCTTCCGCCCAGTAGCGGAAGCGCTAGATCTCTGGCTGTTCAGCGGGCGCCAGGCCTCATTGTCGGCGTCTATGTGCGAGACCGCCAACCGTCCAACCGATTTGGAATCCGGCGCGGGGCTTCCTCGAGCATATCGGCTAAATCGCGCCGTTGCTTGCCCGGAGCAGTCACCGCAGAACGTATGGCGCAGCAACAGCGAGGCGGCTACAAGCGGCACATCACGAACCGACGCGCACAACGGGAACTGATCGAGTGCTACGATTGCGGCGGTAGTATCTCGTTTTTAGCCATTGCCTGTCCGCACTGCGGGTCGCGCTGAGCCAGCCGGGCTTTATAGGCAAAGCTCAAGAGAGCAGCGCCTACACCGGATCGAAAAGAAAAACGATCAGACCCTGATCGGTATCGCGGCTCTCTGCTCAGGTATGAGCGTCTTGTACGGCGCGGTGATGGCCGGCGCACTCAGCGCCTTCGGCTACGGCCGCTCGGCGCCATCATCGGCGTGCCGGCGGGCTTCATCGTCAATGTCAGCCGGCGGGATGACGCTCCGACTTCGTATAAGCGAGGGCTCGAAGCCGGTTTGTTACCCACCGGAACAGAGGTTCTAAAGAGTGGGTAACTGAGGCGCGTTTTCTGCAATGATTTCAAGCCCGAATTTGGGCGCTAGCGATCCCGGCAGGATTAGCCGTTTCCAAGACTTCAGTAGCTTAACGGCAAGGTTAGGCAATTTTATTGCCATTTGTTTCCCGTAGGAAAATCTGGCGATTGCCTAACCTTAGCGCCGGCAAACGGGGCGGTCAGTTCGACCCAACACAACCGTACAACCAGATAAATCGCTCTTAGGTTGCTGAATAGAACAAATGTGGGCCGTTCTCTAGGGGCGGCATTTTAGTGTCCGGCCCCGCTAGCCTCACTATTGGTGAGCAAACCAATTTGGAGGTGAAGTGATGCAGGTTCGGTCTTCCACCACAAAGAGAAAGCCGCCGCAGCAGCAGTCTCCGAAGCCCAAGCCTCAGTGGGACGTCAGGCTTGAGCCGCATCCTTCTTAGGTGCGCCGTTCATTGTTCCGGTCGTTTTTTTGATAGGCCTGCTGCCTACATAGCAATCACAAGGATTGATATGAGAATTATTGGACTACGCCCCGCAAGAGCGGGTCCGGCCGCTATTGCGCACGTCGATGTCGAGACGGCAGAGGGCATCAAGATTTACGGCGTGCGAGTATCGCGGGCCTCGGACGGTTCGTACGGCGCCTTTGGTCCTGACAATGAGCGTGGCCGCACCTGTGCGTTCAACCACGACATCGCCAATAAGATCGCCATCCTTACTGTCGCAGGACTGTCGCAGCATGAACGTCTCGCTTCCTAAACCTGCAGACGCGGACCAACTTCAGACGAACGACACCCGCGACCTTACTTTCGGCATATACGACATCCTGACCGACCATCATCATTGCCATGCCGACGTCGTACTCGCCCCGGCCAGTGAGGATGGCGAGCCGGATTGGGCCAGGGCCGACCCAGCCAACATCCGGAAATTACCCGCCGATGAATGACCAGATGATGAGGCTTCCGCCCGCGCTGCCTGCGTTCTCATCAACACCGTTGACGGCTGCCTTGCCGAATAAGGGAGGGCCGACCCATGATCGATTTGGTGCAACGATTGCAATCCGCGCGATCCCCGCTCTGCCTCGAGGCAGCACGCGAGATCGAGCGCACGGCCGCGATGCTACGCGAGGCAAAAGCCGAGATCGTTCGTCTGCGCGATGCCAAGCGCCGCGCTATGCAGGTCGCCGACGAGCGCGCGAAAGAAGTAATCGACCTGCGCATGCAGCTCGCCAAGAGCTTTGCGGTCGACGTATCGATGATTTCGCGGCTGAGTCGAAAGTCTACGGATCGTTAACAGCGCAACGCGCGCGTGGTGAACGTGTCGCACATCTGTAGCGGGATAGAGCTTTTGGGCTATACTGGATGCTGGTCTGCCTTCGCGAGCGCCAGAAGCAATTCCATAGCCGAGGCGGCGACAGAACCAAAACTGTCGGCACCGTCAGTTCTGCTCCAACGCAAGCTGAAGCCGCGCGCGCCGCTGGGATATCCGAGCGCCAGCAAGTTACCGCCGTGCGCGTTGCTAATGTACCTCTGGCGGCTAGCTCCAGCGGCTTAACCTTGAGCCGTTACCTTAAATTCAGTGCGTCATTAATTTCAGTGCGTCATTGCAACTTGGCATGCGATTTGCAGCATCAGTGATGCTTGCCGTCTGACGCTTGTCGCCAGAATTGCAAGGCCAGCAATCGGGCCGCCGGCGATACTGGCTGGAAGAGCCGGCGGCTCACCCTCGATCAGCTTCTCCGAGTCGGCCCCAGCTGGTCTGGCAGTTGCGTCAGCCGGACGGCCTTCGGCCTCGGGCGCGCCGACGCGTTCGCTGTCTAGCGACCATCGCTGCGAAGGCGAGGATCGCGATGCCGTCAACGACCAACGTGTAAGTTTCCAACAGCCGTTCCCTCGTATGGCCAAACGCCCCGTAGACCAAATCGAGTCTCGATCCGCTCTCGGTTCGCTTCCCGACACTTGCCGGCAGCCCTTCGGGCCCCGTTTTGCGGCGTTTCCGCGCCACCGTCGGGCTCTGGCGCCGCGAGCTGTCGACACTCTCCTACAGGAACTTTGGGGACTGCGGGCAGTTGATCCGCAGCATTCCCCAACAAGCGGAGTTTTCCCATGCGCGAGAAGCGCAGGATGGACGCACACGACGATGGGCTAGAGCGCTAGGGCCGCCGGTTCACGCTGGGCGAGGTAACTCAACGTCAACAGGTGATCAGTATAGTTAAGGCATCGCGGATTGGTGACGAGTACCGCGGTACGCATGGGCATTGAGAACCCGCCGGCTCCCCGGTCGGCGGGTTTTTCAATGCACTAGCCGTCCTGGCAGGCGATGCCGAGGCTGTCGCAAGTGAGCGCAAACGACTCTTTTGATTTAGGATCTTCAAAACAGAACTTGGTGCCGATCTCCGCGCGGTCGGTCCACCAACCGACGTTAGCTTCTTTCGCGATGCGGGAAGCTTCGCCCCGTAACAGATCAAGTTGTTTCCCGGCAGCACGAACAATCAGGCAATTCTCCTTGGGCATAAAACGTCTCCAATGGCAATTTGGACTGCGAAAGTGTCGATACACAAAACGGAAAACTTGCGGCGGGAAACAAAGCTACTTGGTGATTGAAAGCAGCCACCTCAGCACAATGGCCGCGGTTAGGAGCCCGCCACGGATTTTACCAATCTGCTGAAGTTCCTGCGGGGAACAGTGCTGAGGCGTACAGACACCGCGATGAGCGATGAGTAGCCTCGTTTCGCTTGGCCCTTGCTAGCCCGAGGGCCCAGCTTCCTCCAGCGGCCCCGGCCTCGCCCTCGAGCGGCCCCCGGCCGGGGCCGTCTTTAGGGTTGTTGAAATTAGGATGAAGGGGGCCGCTCGACTGAGGTAATTTTGCTTTTCAGGCGCTTACGCTCGCGCGCGGCCATGATCTCGAACAGGACGACTATTGATCCGACCAGCGAACCGCCGGCCGCCGTCATTATCAGAATCATCTTGGTCATGGCTCTGACGCTAACACCGAACCCGGGCAGTTCATCCATCGTCCGGCGGCTCGGGATGCCAGACCTTGGGGATGGGAATTTGGAGCACTTTTTCCGAAAGGGCGAGCCGTTGATACGACTCCTGTAGTTGCTCTCGGGCGCGTTCCGTCCCGGCTTTGACGCGCTCGATCTTGGCAGTGACCAACCTGGCAACAAAATCCATCTCGTCGTCCGGCATGGGGACGCCTCCCGCTGCAAACCGACAGATTAATTTAGGTTAGTTCTTGGTTCCGCCTCGCGCCTCGCCGTCTCAATCCACCTTTGTCTGAGTGCAGAGGCGGTCGGCGGCGCGCATGATAGAGGCGTCTGCCTCGGGGCTGGCCTGAGCAGCGGACCTCTCGCCCTGTGCTGCGGATTCGGTGCGGACCTCCAGGTGGCACGGGGCCGATTTGTCTGCTCAGTCGATCTCGCCTCGGCTCAGCAATCGCACGTAAGTCCCGCTCTCGTGCAGCTCGAGCCAGCCGCGATCGACCGCGCACTTGATCCCTGCGCCGAACTCCCTCCCGCTGGCCTTGAGCGTGTACAGGAACGGCGCGTTGATCTTCTCGATATGGATGCGGCCGTCCTGCACCAGCTCAATGGACGAGCTCGACCAGCTTACGGGCCGCGGCTTCAGGGTAGGTGAAGGGACGTTCGGCGGTGAGTTTCATGAACCAGCCTTAGCGCGATTCTGGCTTCGAAGACGCCCCATCATCGGTTAGCTGCCGTCCCTGGGCATGGCGCCTCTGCGGGCCTTCATCGGGGAAATCGACGCAGCGCTAACGGGCGTTCGACATTGCAAATTGCGGAGGTCGGCCGCTGGCAAAATCGGGCCTGACCTCAGCTCCGCGGCTGCCGCATCCGCCGCACACGAAGCGCGGCTCGATATCAGACAAGCGAACATCGTCTGGCCAGCGATCGGCGCTCAGAGCAACGTGATGGCCGCAATGACAGTAGACCAGGACGCCGCGCAGCCCCATCGCGCGCATCGCGCCAAAGGTGATCTTCACGGGTCGGCCGCCAACGTGGGCAGTGATATGGCGTCGAGCAGAACGAGGCATGCCGCCGCCATCAAAGCGGCATCGTAAGTCCCTCGCAAATTATCGATTCCTAGCGGCTCGGAATGCGCGCGAGCTACGGGGATGTCCCGATCGCTGTTGAACTAGGTCGGGCCGACGTCGCCGGACTGAATGTTACGCGGCCCTCGTGACGTGGGCAACGGGGTTGATCGTCATGCGATTGTGGCGAGCTTGAAGAGCCGCACGCAGAACCGACAATTGCTTATGCGCCTTCAATCGTCGGAAGCCCTTGTTGGCCTCGATCATGCCGGCCGCAACCCATCGCAAGGCCATACCGGCATCTCGCCAGCGTTTGACGTTGCGCGTGACGCGGCGAATGGTGCCCATCATGTTCTCGGCGATGTTGGTACAGGCGAGCGATCGACGAAGCTCCTTCGGCAACTTCAACCGGACGACAGTCAGGATTTCGTCGAGGCCTTCGAGGATGCTGGCCGCTACGCCGGGCCATTGCTGGTCGAGTCGACGCGCGAGATTGCGGATCAATTTTTCAGCCTTGTCGGCGTCATCGAGCTCCCAGGCCTGGCGCAGCACCCGACGGGTGGCCGCATGATGCTCTTTCGGCAGGCGTTCCATGATGTTGCGCGCCTTGTGGATCTGGCAGCGCTGGATCGCAGCGGCCGAACCGAAGGTGCGGCGGATCGCCTTCGACAACGCCTTCGCGCCGTCGGCGATAAACAGTCTTGGCACTGTCGGGTCGAGCCCGCGCGAGATCAGGTTGTCCAGCAGGGCCTGCACCGTCGCGGCATTCTCGGTCGCCCCTTCCACCAGAGCCAGCGGATGCTTGTTGCCTTCGCCGTCAACCCCGATCGCGGCGACCAGCACGAGATCGTCGCCGAGATGCAGCCCGTCGATTTGGACCACCAGAAGGTCGAGCGCGGACAGATCGGCAGCCATGAAGTCGGCCAGCCGCGCCGCCGACAGCGCTACGAACCTCCGCGAGGCCGCCGACTTCGAAACCCCCGATCCGGGCGGTGCCGGCACGTCACCCTCGGGCAGCCGGACAGCGCGGCCGAACCGGCGCGTCGACACATTGATCAGCATCAGGTTCATCGCCCAGCGACCGAGCCAATCCTCCGCCGCCGCCGTTTCCCAGCTCGGGATCGTGACCTCGCGGCCGTCCACGCCCCGGACCCGCGGGCGCTCGACCTCGATCTTGCCGCCGTGGAAGCCGATCCGTCCCCGCGTTCGGCCCCAACGGCGCGCCCGCCGTGCCGCGTCGCGACCGTGGCGCGGCCCGCAGGCCGCCGTGACATCCGCCTCCATCATCGTGCCGAGCGCCTCGATCCCTGCCGCAAGGCAGAACCGATCGAAGCTCGCCCGCACTTCTGCAAGCGCTTCGTCCACAGCCCCGGTCGCCGGCGAACCAGCCGGTGTGATATCTCTCGTCATGGCGTTGCTCTCCTTTGTGGAATCAGCACCCCGAGCCTACCGGCTCAAGGTGGGCAACGCCGACCTCTTCAGAAATTCAACAGAACCCGGGACATCCCCCGAGCTACTGCCCGTGGTGGGTGTGGACAACGCCTATGTGCGAGGCTTGTTGTCGATGCACAACGTGACCGCCAGCGTAACGGCCAGCAAGATCCAGCCGACGATATCGACAGCACTCATTGCTTCCCCCATGTCGTGAACAGAAGGCGAAAGGGCGTGTTGCGCCCGTGTTGCGTGGAGCAGTTGGGAATGCCGCGTATCGCGTTGAAATTGCCGCAAGCGACAGAGAACGCCGCGCAACACGAAACGGCTCCAAGAACGGAGCCGATACGCGCGCAAGATTCTGAATTGTCAGGTAAAAGGCTGGCGATCCCGGCAGGACTGATTGAATTCAATCATCCCAATAGCTTGCCGCCTAGGTTAGGCAGTTTTCCAGCCATTGCTTTCCATAGAGAAATTTAGTGATTGCCTAACCGGGCTAGGGTGGCGGCGGGGCGTTCCGTGGATCCAAAACACAACCGCACAACCAAATAAATCGCTCTTAGGTTGCTGAAAAGAACGAAAGGGGAAGTGCCGGCCATTTAGTGGGATGCCTTGCCGATCGCACTAGTTGGCATGGGGATCTAAAGCAGGAGGCACAGATGGTTTTTCGGGATGGCAGCTACATCGACGACGTCTATTACACCGGTGGTCGCGACATCACCATCAAGACCTATCACGGCCGTGACGATGCGCCGGATTGGCGTAGGGTGCCGGTTGCCGAAATGCCGAAAGAATGGCTGCTGGAAGTGAAGGCTGCGGTGGACGGAGCGCTGCGCGTTGGCTGAGGGCAGCGGAACCAGAGCGAAAGACTGAGCCGGCAAGCCTCCTCAGCCAGTGGTCTTTCGCGTTCAATATGACCCGCGAACGAAGCCGCGGCACGTGAGCGCGATGCTGGTCATCGTCCAGGCATTCAGGCGTGATTTTGGAAATGGTCGTGCCAGCATCAATTACATCAAGCGCGCCACCCGCATGAATGACAGGACCGTCGTCAAGACCTGCCGTGAGTTGGCGGACTGGGGCTTCGTGACGAGGCGCGTCGTCAGTGGCCGGACGACTGAATACGTGCCTTCCTGGGCGACAGCAAAGCCGTGCCCCACCTCTGTCGATTTTGCGGGAGGTGAAAACACCTCTGGTGAATTTGCTACTGGCGAAAGTGCAGGAGGTGCCTCTGTCGATTTTGCAGGAGGTTTGCACCCAACCTCATGCACTTTTGATAGTGAATCCTACTTACCGTCACCGGCTTACAGTCCGGCTGACGGTATAAGTAAATCAGTATCCGCCAGCGGGCCGGACGCTGAGGCGCCGGCCGTGGCGGGAAAGAGCTTTGAGCGCATCTGGAAGGCTTATGGCCGCTACGGCAATAAGCAGTCCAGCAGGCAGGCATTTGAAACGATCGCCAGCCCCGACGTCGACCACATCGCAAGCCGCGCCGCCGCGTGGGCCGCAAGTGCAAAGCCAGGCCAGCGTCGCATGCCGTTGGAAAAATGGCTGGCCGCCGAAAAATATGACGAGGCTGACCGCAGCGTAAAATCGAAGGCTGAACCGCCAACGTCCGATGAGTATCCAGACGAGGCGGCCGAAAGGTGGCGTAGAATCCGAAGATCTACCATCGAAATTGATGTGCCGCGCGATATTCCACTGATGATCGTGGCTAGCGCCATGCAGAAGCGGGGGAGGATACCTGGTTAGCCCTCGTCACAGATCAAGGTAACATTGCGATCATGACCGAGGGCGGAAATAACCAAGAACAGCAAGAAGAAGGTCAGGGCCACTTGACGCGCCTGTGCGGCGCTTGCGGTTTGGATGAGGTCTATGACTCGGCCGAGTTGCACGGCAAGCCCTTCATGGTAGTTGGCGACACGTTTGCTCCCGTAAGCACCGAGCAGCTAGTCTAGATCCGGGGTGTCCGCACACCCTGACATCTTCGCCGTTAGCTACCAGTGCCGCCCTCGCGCGCGTCATCCCGCAAGTTTTCAAAATATTTTCAAAATGTGTGCAGCCGCGCCTTTGGCCACACCACGAGCCGGACAACGGCCAGAAGGTCACGTTACGAGAAATATCCCACTGTGAACCGCTCCCAACTTATTCCAACCCTCCACAGGGCTGGCGATACCATCACGCTCCAAGACATCAACGCATAGTCCGAACTCACCGGCAAGGCACTCATTGCCGATAACGACAACCACGCTGAGCCAGCGCGTCCTGTCAACAAACCGGCGTTGCCTGAAGGCACGATCGTCGAAACCCTGATGGAGACGATGAGCGCCGAAGACCTCATCGCGATGTACGAGGAGGATCAGGAGGCGAAAAGGGATCCGACCTTCGAAAAGAAACTTCCCCGTACAGCGCGGCCATGCACATCGAACGGTTCCGTCGACCGCGTAAAGCCAAGGCTTCCCCGGCCCAAGTGAATACCCAGACGGTCGAGGACGTCATGGTGCGAAACATCGACGAGAGCCGACTTAGGACTAAGATGGGAAAGCACGCCGACGTATTGGACGCGGTCCTTGATGACAGTACGGCCGCCGAAATCGGCCACCTGGTTGCCGGCCCGGGTAGTAGTAAACGCACCTATGAGGGAATCGGCAAACAGGCGGTAGTCCGCGCCGCGCGAAAACTGGCCGACCTTTTGGCTGCGTAGCTGTTTGCGCTAATCAACGTTGGCGCTGCCAGAGATATGAGGCCACGTTTTGTGGCTGACGTGACGTGCAAAACTTCTGCGCCGGTTCGATCCCGGCGCACCTCTTTTTCAGGCCGCCAAGCAGCTTTTTATTTCCCCGAACAATCGCAACACACCATTTATGGAGGATACGGGTGCCGAAATCTGTAGCCTACAGGCGGGCTGAAATGGCGATGAAGCTTCGGGGGATTCCAACAAAATGAAAACGATCAATGACACCGTGCACTCGTGGGATCGCCACGGGCATCGCGGCATCGCCGAATTGGACAGTGGCAAGATCGTGCAGGTTCATGCACGCAACCTCGGCGCGGCGCAGCGTCATCCCGAGTGGAAGGGTCCATTCCAACTGTACGGTGGAGATCGCGCTGAGATCGTCATCAATGATGACGGCCGCGTAACTGATGTTCTACGGACTTGGTGAGGGCCTATGGGCAGCTACACGACAAAAGTCTACCGGGAGGTTGGCGGCGATAGGCTTGCCGTCGAGACGATTAGCGCCGGCTAAGGTCGTAACGGGGAGGGCTGGGTCGGATCCTTCCGGCCCCGCAGCTAGCTACCGGCGGCCCCCCAAAATTCACGCATCTGCAATTCAGACCCCCAGGGTAAAAAAATGCCACGATCACGAACGCCATCGGCCAAGGCGCGCGTTGAGGGCCGGCATCTAATCAATGCTGGCCGTTTTAAGCGCAATGAGCCGACAGCCGACGCAATCGGCGATCCACCCAAGTGGCTAACCGAGCCACAGGCCGCAGCGTGGCGAGAATTCGCTGGCGAACTGCCGTGGTTGAACCACAGCCATCGCGCCTTGCTGGAAATTGCCTGCACCGTGCGTGCTCGCTTGCGGTCAGGTGAGGAGGTCGGCACCAAGGCGCTTTCGCTGCTGCGATTGTGCTTGGGAAGCATGGGTGCGACGCCGGCTGATGCGAGCAAGGTGTCGTGGGCGCCAGAGGAGGTGAGGGATGACTTGCTCGATTGACGGACGCCGCACGCGCACGCGCACAACCTGTGCTGCATCTCGTCATGCCTGGGCTTGAGGTCGCGCGCGCCGAGCCGCGGCCTCGCGAGACTGTCACGGCGTTCCTGCGCCGCACGGGCTGGGCCTGGCGAGACCGGCAGTATGGCTGGCAGTTCAAGAAGGGCTTGCCGACGGTCCTTGAGATCAATGGCGAGGCGGTGCTGCGCAAGAGTTGGTCGCGGCGACGCATCGCCGCGAATGATAATGTGCGGTTCGTGTCCTATCCGCTTGGCGGAGGCAATAACACGGCCGAACAAATCATCGCTCTGACGGCCTTGATTGCGGTCTCAGCGTTCGCGGGTCCGTTGGGCGGATCCATTGCGTCAGCGCTTTCGCTGCCAGGCTTCGCAGGAACGCTCATAGGAGCGGGGATAGCTGTTGGCGGAGCGCTCCCGGTCAGTGCAGTACGGATTGTCAATTTTCAATTTGAGGAACTTTATGGTGTCTGCAGCTAACCCATCGTCGCCTCCGATGGTGCGCATCTCGTTTCAGAGGCACTAGTCTGGAATACGGTAGATCAAACGATTACTGCAATTTGCAAAGGCTGTCCTGTTGCCGCAGTTCAGAGCTGCAGCGACGATCCGCGCCGAGCAGTTTGTTGTTTTCCAAGCGGTCGGTCTCACTCTATCGACAATGACCGCAAGCGGATTTGACGAATTCAAGCAGGCGGTCGGTCCCACGCTTTTGGAGCTGAATGACCGGATGGCGGCAGTGGGCGCAGCGAGTCCATTCGAGGTGTCAGTCGCGGGAATCTCGGAACAGCATGGCCCCTCCGGTTTCCGGATTACTACGGTGCAGGCCGGTGGCGAGCATCTCGATCCTTGGCAGGTGATTGATATGCCGCGCGGGTTCAATCCGTGCCCGTGCAACACCGAAGAGAATGAACAGGAGATCCAAGCGGCATTGACCACTGCGCCGGCAACCCTGGAAGCACACGCAATCGCAGCGCTGAATGCAGCGTGACATCGCCAGCCGAGATTATAGGAACGGTCGGACTCCGTGTTGGGTCGGCGGCTTTGCTCAATTGACGACAATCGCCGCTGACGGCATTGCCACGCGCATCATTCACAGCTGGCATGACAAAGTCGGAGAAGTGCTCTCGTGACTACGGTCGATCACGTCGTGAACGCCAGCCGGATTCCGCCCGAACTCACCGAACCGCCACCGGACGCAAAAGGCTGGCTCGCATTTCAACCCTCGACCAGAAAAGTCTGGTGGAAGATCGATGGTAAGTGGCTTCCAATCGAGGAAGCTCTCGCTCTTAGGGAAGCGAGGAAACTTTCACATTGACCGCGCTTTCTAGCTATTCGACCGGAACGGCCTCGGTTGCGGCCGACAGCACTGCTGTTACCGGCACTGGGCCTCTATGGAATATGACCGGTAACGTCAAGCCGGGCGACCTGTTTCAAAGCGGGCACTACTGCGTGCCTATCACGGATGTGACGGATGACACGCATTTGGTCATTACGCCATGGCCTGGCGCAACGCTGAGCGGCGCGACGTACACGATTTGGAAGGTGTCCCAGCAGCGCATTGTCGGTGAGACCTCTGCTCGGTTGGTTGACCAGCTTGTTAGTGCAATGGACACTAGCGGCTTCTTTGTTTTCGTCGGGCCTGCCTATCAGTGCCGGATCCTTCTCTCGGCAACGACGGGCAGTATGCTTTCCAGCCGACGACCGGCAAAACGTGGGTCAAGTCAGGTGGCGTTTGGACCTATCTCGGCATCTTCAAGGCATTTCAACTCAAGGGCGCGTGAGATAGCGGCACGGCCTATTCTGTCGGCGACGTCGTGACGCTCAGCGGTTCGAGCTACGCTTGCGTGCTCGACCACACCAATCACACGCCGCCGAACACCACCTATTGGCAGTTGCTGGCGAGCAAAGGTGACACGGGTGCGACCGGGCCGACCGGCGCAGGCTACGGTGGCACCTCGACCACGTCGCTCACGATCGGCACGGGTTCGAAGGCGTTCACCACGCAATCGGGCCTCGCCTACCAGAACGGCGCACGCGTGCGTGCCAGCTCCGCCGCGAACACGTCGAATTGGATGGAAGGTCTCGCGACCTATAGCGGCACGACGCTGACGATTACGGTCGATAAGACCAACGGCAGCGGCACGCTGGCGGACTGGAATCTCAACATTGTTGGCCAGCCTGGCGCGGGCGATCTGTCAAGCGCGAACAATCTGTCGGATATCTCAGACAAAGCGGATTCCGTTCGGAATCTTGCCCCAACCGACCTTTACAACGGCTCGTCGCGGATTGCTAGCTACACCGATTTATCGCGCAATTTCTTCGGTCGTGAATATCTCGGTGCCTATCTGAACTCGTGGCGATCCGGTGGAGGGGCAACTGCAAATGTGATTTTGCGCGGCGACAGCACGGTGGTCGGCACTGGTTTATCTAGCTCGGCGGTAACGGCGCCGGATGTTGTCCTGAAGGCGGTCGCGTTACGCAAGGGGCTCAAACGTGCGTCGGTCACAAACAGCGGTGTGTCAGGTACAACTATTGCTGACTGGAAAAACACCCACCTTCCGTCCGATCTCTCGACCTACACGGGCGGTAATATTCCGAAGCTGTATGTTCTCAACTACGGGATGAACGACCCTTACACGGGCGGATCTCCGGTCAGTGTTTCGCAGTCGATTACAGATTTGCGGGCTGGGTTCGCACTGCTGCGGGGAACATGGACCGGTAATCAGACTTCCGTTGTCTACGTGATGCCGAACACCGCCTATGACGACACAGGAGCGCGGAACGAATTGTGGCGTGAATTGTTCGCGGTCGGCGCCAAAGAAGCATGCCGAGATTACGGCATTATGTTCATCGACAGCTACGCGCAGTTCGCGAAGCACGCTTCAATCTGTTGACCGGATGGTTGAACGCAACGGACAAGGTGCACGCAGCCGACGATTTCAGCATCGCGATTTGGAGCTTTGTTGCTGACTGCATTTTCCAATCCGATTTTGAGTATGCAGCATGTCGCAAGTTGAACATCACTCCGGCGTCAGGTTGGACGCTGCCCGGCACCGTTGAAGACATGGGCACACAGGTCAATGGTACGGCTGTGCTTGGGTCAGGTTACATTCAAAAAACGTCGCCTAGCACACTGGCTGCGAGCACTGTGATAGGAACCGTTCATGCCTATCATCTTCCAGGGTCGCACACGCAGGGAACAGAGTTGCTGGCTTGGGATTCGGGCTCCGGAAACTGGCAATATCTGCACGGGTTCATCAATTTCAGCACCGGCGATATTACAGCAAAAGAAGCTGTAACCCTCACTTTTGCTCGAATGTATTTCGGGCCGTCAATCTGGAATCACTAAGGTGACGCCGTGACGCGCTCTACGGCATCGCGAGCACGGCGTTACATTAGCGCTGGCTTCGTCAGTGCGGTCTGATCTTCTTTTTGCGCTTCGCGAGCGCCTTCTTGATTTGCTCGCGCAGCCGCAGGATCTCTGCCCATCGAGCCGCTATCTCCGGGTCGAACGGCGCCAGTGCCGGCTTGCTTTTTTGACGGTTGCGTTTCGCCATATTTGCAGCCTAGCGGCTACAACCGGCGCTCGCGCGAAATTCCATCGTTAAGCTTGATGGGTACGGCCCGGGTTAATTCTGGAACGTGGGACCGTAAGCCAGGCTACTTACTGAACGGAGGCCAATTGCCGAACGACGACTTTCAAAAGCAGATCAGTGAACTTCCTTTCAGGCTAAAACGTCAACTCGCATCCGCTATCGCTCAGGAGGCCGACAGGCTGGCCACAGCAATCAAAGCCGCAGTGCCAGTACGTCGAAGCATCGGAACGGTGATGCGTTTTCGGCATTCTACATTATCGGCTGGCACGAAAAGCAAAACCGTCCGGCCGCATATTCGATGGATTTGTGGACCGACCAATCGTCGCGAGTTGAACAGATCTTGGCCAACTCGTTCGCTACCAAGGCAGAACGCTCGCGGCTGGTTGAGCAGACGACGATCTCCGGCACGCCATTGAACCCGGAGCTTGTGGAGCGATGCGGCTTCAAGCTTCGTCGGAATGACGACTACGTGCCAGAGGTGGATTTAACTGCACATCACAGAGGTCGCACGGCAGGAACAGATTGAGAGCGCGCACTGGGTAGGAGGCAAGATTCTGCTTACTTCTATCGACGCCAAGGGAATTACCCAGCGCGTTGTGCACCAGTATTCAAATGACCACGCTGGCGCGGCTATCCGGCCTGAACCGGTAGAAGATTGGGCGGCGTGGCGGCGGGAGATGAGGCGGCAGGAAGTGGTGGAGGTGAGGAGGACAGGCTAATATAGTACCGTTTCGGACCTATCCGGGTGTTGAGGACCCATTGGAATCAACCCCGCTTCGGGATAGATAACCCCTAGTTGTGCCGTACGCTCGTACGGTGCTGGGGGCATAATGATTGAAATTGATTTGAATGCGCGTGTTCTCGGGGAAGAACACAACGTCTTCGTTGCGCGGCCGGGGAAGGGCTACCGTTTATATCGCGAGTTTAGGGAGAATAGCAGTTTAATCCTTGAGCTCCCTGGGCTTAAGCTGGAGCCAGGCGTCCCTCTGGATGACCAAGAATTGCGCCGACGCGTCAATCGGTCGCGAGCGTTTCGGGCTTGGTATAACCGGGGCCAACCGTCAGACGATCGTCCTTCGCGCGATCTCAGCAACTATTCGCCGGAGGCCGGCGGTAACAGTGCCGCACAGCTCGAAGGGCTGGTTCGCACGTACTACGAAAAAATCCGCCGCGGCGATCTCGTCATAGTGCCACCCAAGGCGTATATGGAAGAGGCCCTGATCGGAGAGGTGCGTCATGCCGGCACCCGGTATGATACCGAAAAGGTTCCGAGGTTGTTTGGCAACGAGGACTTACCCGCCCGGTCAGTCCGTTGGCTTGCTCGGATTCCAAAAACCGATCTGCCGTTCGCCATCTTGGACGCGCTGCAGAAGCCGAACGCAGCGTTCATCGTCGAGCGCTCGCTACGTGGTCAGTTCTACAAGCTGGCCTATGGCAACTACTCGATTGACGACCTCTATTCTGGCAGGTTCGAAGTTACCAGTGCCGACTTCGATACATTTGACGATGCCTTGCTTCAGGCTTTCTTCAACTTTACCGCGGCTAATACCCGTGCCGTGGCCCAAGACCGAGATGCTGACGTTAAGGGTTTTGTGGATGCCGCCTTCATTGATTCCGGCGAGTACACCGCTCAGCTCCAGACCAATATCAATTCGCCCGGGTTCATTTCTCTTATCGGGCGAAAGATCACTCCACTGGTCGCGTCGGCGTTGCTCGTCATTGCGGTCGAGATCGGACCGGCTGCGGTCCAAGAGATTGAGAGAGGCAACATCGTTCTGCGAAATTCTAAAGCTTCGGCCGCCGACACCTGTACAGCCGAAGTTGAACGACAGGCGTTCAGGCAAATTCAGTTGCTCGGTTTGGACGAGTGGCCTGCAGCCTGTGACAAAGCAAGAGAGGTAGCTCGCCGAACCGGTTTAAAGAGCCCCGCTACTGTAAAACGAGACTAGTAACAATGTTCAACGCACTCAGACAATTCGCGAAAGAGAATTGGAAAGCCGCACTGACCGGAGCTGTTGGTCTGCTCATCGGCGGGCTGGGGAGCGACTACGCCAGTCATCGTGCCGCTAATCGCGAAGCCATAAACAAGCAGATCGAGGCCAGCGAAAAAGCTGAGCACGATATGAGTTCAATTCTGCAAAAATTTGCTGATAAAGCGCTCGGCAAAAACACGACTACTCCGGACGACCTTAAAAATTTAAAAGCTTCCGTGCAGGACTCATTTGCAGCGGCTGAGCGTCTTCGCGAACGCTTTCCTGATGTCACCAAGGAGGTAGAAGCTTTCGCCGACGCGCTTGTACAACTGCAGAAGTCGGCGGAAGGGCTATCTGGACCTGCGAACGGAAAGGACTTCGTGCAGTCCGTTTCTAAATATTACGCGACAAGAATGGATCTCTCCAAGAGAATCGCGGAAGCGCAGACACGTTGGCGGCCCATTTAGTGATGGGTGTTTACGGCTCGACACCGCGTGAGCGCATGCTACGCCAGTAGTCGCGGATTTCTGCTTCAAACCATCCCTCGGCCTCGTACCGGGGATCAATACGTGATTGAAATCGAAGGTAGTGGCTGTAGTGCTTGCTTTCGAGCCATGTTTTGAAAGCGCCAAAGCTAGGGTAATGGCCGGGCCGGGGACGATAATTCGTTTCGTGCATCCACTCCAACGCAAGATGCCGGATCTTTTGCTCGGCGTCGGCTTTCTTGTGCATACCAATCACCGCGGGATTTCAGTCAGATTGCGCCACACAGGGCGGCCAGTTGCTCTGGTAAAGCGCGCAGCAATCTCATCAAAATTATCATCGGTGTCAGTCAAGATGAGGACGCCTTCTACACCGTCCTCAATCATGCTGGTCACTGCCGTAGGCACGTGGCCGAACGGACCAATGGTGACCTCGTGCCCGCGCTCCATTAGTGTCGCGGTGTACCACCCAGCAACATCCGCGGCAGATAGGATCGCGATCTTCATTTCGTGATGCCTATAGCGGATGAACCACGCGTCGAAAGCTCCGCGCGGCGGGTTGCAGACGTTCATCGATCATACTTTTTGCCGCCCGTGCTGATTCCATAGAGAGTTGCAGAATAGGGAAGCCGAGCGAGAATGGTCGCATTCTTCGCTATAGCGCCTGCCGTGACACCTCGGCAGAGGAGTGTGACGCCTCCACTATTCCGCTCGCAGAATGCATCCGGGCTATCGATAAAGGCGAGCCCCTTTTGGCCGGTCCAAGGTTTGCGAAGTAAAATGACGGTTCGGCCTTCGGGAAGCGCTCCGATCGGCTGGACGACAAATATTGATATAAACTGCGCTCCGATGATCATCGCAACGATTACAAACAGGGCAGCTAGCCAACCTTTCATCTGCCGCGCGTCTCCCCCAATTCAAACTGTGACTCAATCGCAACCAAGGCGAGAGCGCAAGCCGTAGGTGCACGGGCGTGCACCAATCTTTAGTTGTGGATACCGCACACCGATCTCTTTACCGCCCGACTCAGGAGCTGGACTTAAATCCGGCAAACGCCCAATAAAAACCTGAGCCAATCAACAGTAGGACCGCAGGCACGCCAATGCCGACGTAGATCAAGGCCCATTCGATCGGCCTCCCGGGCATCTGAAGCTTTAACGGATAACTGCACCAAGGTCCTGTGCTCGACGTGCAATCGCTTCCTTCATGCTCCTTAGCGAATGCAACCACCTGGGCCTCGGTGGCATAAGCCGGCGCGGTGATTTCGTATTTCTCTTTGGACCGACCTTCGACCTCATAGGTCTTACTCGGTTCAAACAGACGCGCATCTATAATCACGATGGCTGCACAAGCTGCTAGCCAGAGGCTGCTGAGTATCAACCAGATCCGAAAAAGACCGCGTCGCCAGTTCATCCGTACCCTCATTGGCGCGACTAGTACGCCGCTGACCCTCGTTCAAATCTATGGTTTGCAGGGCCATGCCTGACTGAGAGCGGTCATCGCCAAGATTCGAAATGGTTCATTGAGAAGCTGCGGGTTGTTTCGCATGAAAGTAACGACAACTCTGGCTGCCTGCTCTTTAGTGTAGCCTTTAGGAGGGCAGGTTTTGAACCCTTCGGGCAGCGCACTAGCGAGGAAAGTGAGTGTTGCGATCGTGCCCCCGCACTCACCGTCCCAAACGTCGAATTGACCGCTCTTGAATATGTAGTGTTCACAATGTTGCAGCATGTAGTTGCCGCTACCAAAATCGACTCCGGTCGCGAATACGGAGGAAACAGGAGCGAGAGCGAGCGTGGTGGTTAAGAGTGCGGCGCGGCAGCGCTGCTCAGCACTGCGCAGAGCGCCATCATTTCCAAATTGACCCATATTCGTCCCCCAGACCCAAGTGCCACCATAGATCGAGCGAGCGGGAGCGGGCAACTCTACTTTCGCGCGAGGCCATGACTCCCATGCAGCGGATGGGGCAGATCTCATCTCTTGCGGCGCGAAATCATCTTTCCGATGTAGTTGCCAGTGATTGCGCCCAAAGCGGCGAAAATCACCGCGACGGCCCAAGACGGCGCACCAATAGCACTAGCGCGAACGGCTATTCCGACGCCACCGACGAGGAAGCCAGTAATAGCGCCAATTACAGCCCCGATGAGCCATCCACTCACAAGATCAACCCTTCGGCTTCGCCTTCAGCGCCTGTCGCATCAGCGTCCGAATAGCCTCCGGGCGGGTAGGAGCTTTTTCTTGCCGCGCTATCCAGTCATCAACCGCCGTGAGATCATCAGGCTGTAGGCGAACGCCTATTCGCCGGATCGTGTTGACGCGCTGGTGTGGGCGCTAACCGAGCTGAGCGGGCTGCAGAACATCACGATCATAACGGAGCTGCGGATTTGATAGCTGACAGAGCAGGGCTTCATTCGAGCTAGGATCGTGTCCCGACTTTCTCAATATTTGCGAGCTGAGAGATGCTGAGGGTGCGGTAACTCCAGCGGGGAAGCCAACGCCCGGTCTCGCCATTCACGGTGAAGGAGTTTGCGAGTTCCGCAAGTTGCTCTCGGTTATCAACGCCGATAACAGGCGCCAATTTGGCAAAATATGCCTTCGATTCCGATCGAGCGAAGATTTCAAATGGCGGGCGGAAGCGGAATGTAGTGTACAGAAGCGTCTCCGGATACCAATGATCATTGGGGACGTCAAACGAGACAGATCTTAGGAAAAGCACGAAGTCGGCCGCCATCAGCAGCGAGAATGGCACACCGCTGACATGGCTGCGCTGCTCCATCAGATCGGCGCGGAGGGAGGCTCTTCGCAGCTCTTGTTGTTTAGGGCGAAGCGACTCCATCGGTTGCCAAATTACTGTGTAAGGAAGCATTTGGGTCGATGGATAATCGTCGAGGCGAGCAAAAAAGCGCAATTCAATCAGCTCAGAGAGCACATCGAACCGTTCAAACTTTAGGAGCGTGGCGACAGAGTATAAAAATAGCTCGTGGACAATGAACTTGAAATTATCGAAGTCCCAACCGCTCCAACTGCTGACTGTTTCGGGTCGGAACATGAAGGGAATCGCGCGTTCGAAGAAACGTTGGAGTGACTGAGCCAGTTCAGGCGTGCGATTGGATGTGGCGGCCGTTATGACCTCAACGAATTCATTTCGATAGGGTAGGAATCTCTCGATGTTGTCGAGAACCGCCTGCGGAAAATCCGAGGATTTGGGATCGGCGCGAAAATCTTCGAAAATGACCACGAAAGACTCGAGGTAGCTTTCGAGCGAGGCGCTTTGGGTCAACGCAGATCGAGCATCAATTGCAATGGCGCCACTTTCGATTGCTCGCTTTGCTTTCCCTCTCGTCGGACTGAGGGGGCGATCTTCCTTTAAGAACTCAGGCATACTGCCTAGAGCTGGCTTTGTGTAGAGAGGCTTATCGTAGAGCCATCGGAGCAATTGTTCGAAATTGGTGGCGTAAAGTGCTTCCGTCATCGGAATATAGATGCGGGAGGTGAAGAACCGCGGCAAGTACGGCTCTCCATTCCCGTCGACCTCTGGTATTACGGCGACAAACTTCGTTTGATCGGTATTGTTATAGAGTTCAGCCGACATGATCTGCGATTCAGCGCCGACGCCGCCAGCCCTCTTATCGGCCTTCTCCGCGTACTTTTGGTCGGAGACAACGATCACCTTGGTAACCTTTGGATCGGTCACCATCGACTCCATATACGCGTGCGCGTCTTGGCCCTCGCGGAGATCCCACTTGTCGAGTCGGACGTCGACGCCGTTGCGCACCAGCTCCGTCGCCAATTCAATCACCCACTGTTCGTGTGCTGGGGAGGTCCAGCAATAAGAGATGAATGCAACGGGGGCGGCCACTCTCAATCTCCAAATCGCGAATCAACGACCGATCGTTGCACACCTTGCGCGCACGCTGGACGGCACTTCAGAGCTATCCGACCTATTCACAGGCCGTGTCGCGCCCTGTGTCGCGCCGAGTAGCCGGGAGTTGTGGGGAATCGTTGGAAGTATTGGGGAATTTTGCGCAACAGGCGCAACACAATTTGGCGACGTTACGACCAGCTAACTTATTGGAAACATTGGCGATCCCGGCAGGACTCGAACCTGCAACCCGCGGAGTAGAAATCCGCTACTCGGCCAAGACGCCCCCACCTCAGTCTAACCGCCGATTGACCACTGAAATCCGACAAACCGCGCAACAGGACGTCAAACAGCGCAAACTCGATTGCTACTTGCATTCGGGACGCAGAGAATCTTTCATGCAACAAGCCGGGGGATTTCTTGTTCGACCAATCGCAATAATCGGATGTTGCGTGTCCCGGATTTGAACCTACCTGGCGAAATCGCCTATCGCTGATGGGTTGCTCTCGAACGGTGCCGTCGCTGCTAAACCTGCGCCCGTCTCCGGGCCCTCTTCATTTGGAAACAACCGCCAACCTATTGATATTGCTGAGGCGCAATTCTGTGCTTTTTCCAAACGCGCGTTGAAATCGTTGAATAAGCGCCCGATAAAGAGGGGCGTCGCGCGACACCTCGGCAGTTCGTTGTGTAGTGAGGCCTGACTGGCTGTCGGCGAATGGCAAGCCACGGGCGCGGCGGCTTGTCCAATGATGGGCTGGACCGAAAATTCAAGTTCTCGATTAGCTGGCGAGGTGCGCACGACGTGTGCACCGGCAGATCAAGAAAAATCCTGCGTCGGCCAATCTGGGCAGGCCCGAAAGTGGGGCCGCATCCGCGGCGCGTTGCCGTTCGGGCCGGCCTCTGTCGTAAGGTATCGGTTCCGGCCGGGTCCTATAGCATCGGCTCGAACTGGCAGTGCACGAGCATCTCGGAGACCGACGCATTGTTCGGCATCATGAGCGCAGTTTCCACCAGGCGGGCGATGTCGCCCGGCTGGCTCATCTCGTGGCGGGGAATCTCGTCGTCGTTCAGCGTCATGTCGGTGGCGACGTAGCCGGGGCAGATCACCGTCGCCCGGATACCCGCCGCGCGCCCCTCGCGGCGAATGCCGTGGGTAAGCGCGACCACGGCGAACTTGGTCATGGCGTAGCCGACATTGCTGCCCACGCGCTTGCCCGCAAGCGATCCCAGGTTGATGACCCGCCCATGGCCGCAGACGGCCAGATGAGGCAGGGTCGCCCTGACGAGGCGCAGAGGACCCTTGACGTTCACGCGCCACATTTCGTCCAGCTCGTTCTCGCCTTCGTCGGAGACGCGGACCTTCGGATTGATGCCGGCCGCATTGACGATGGCGTCGACGCCGCCCCACCGCGCGACCGTTGCATTGACCCAGGAGATCGGGCTCTTGGCGTCTTCGGCGTCATAGCGGTGCGTCATGAGCCTCTCGCTCTCGGCGAGACGGCTCGGGTCCCGAAGCCCCGCCGACACGCGGAAGCCCGACGTCAGCAGCCGGTCGACGACCGCGCGCCCGATGCCGCGCGAAGCCCCGGAGACCATGACGATCCGATTGCCGACTTCCAACATCCTAGTCCGTCTCCTATGGGTGAGAAGAGCACCGCAAAATGTAAGGCGATACGCGCGAGGACGAGTAAGAGAAATTCACTCTGCCTGCATCGGGTGTGCTTATGGCTCGCGCGCCCGACGACTTCCGGCCGGGGATATTGGATGTCCTTATGAGGGCAGAACAAATCCGCTATATGCGTGCATCAATCCCTGCACGTAACTTTCCGCCGCTCTGGCTGACGGCAAGCGAGCCTTGCGGATGGGATTTTCGGACTACCGAACGGCGTTGGTGACGGGCGCGTCCTCCGGTATCGGGGCTGCGACGGTTCGTCGCCTTCGCGCCGAGGGGCTCGAGGTTCATGCATTGGCGCGCGATATTCGCTGGTTGACCAGCCTGTCAGCTAAGACCGGATGTCGCGCCTGTGCGGTCGATGTGAACGATCTCGACGCCTTGAAGCGCCTTGCAAGCTCGGCCGAATTCGATGTTCTCGTCAACAATGCCGGCCAGTCGCGGCGCGGCACCATCCTGGATACCGCGCCTGACGATGTCGACACGCTGGTGGACGTCAATCTACGGGCGATCCTGCATCTGACGCGGCTGATCGCACCCAGTATGGCGCGGCGCCGCCGTGGCCACGTGGTCAATGTCTCGTCGATCGCTGGCCACTATGCCTTCGGCGAGAACGCCACGACGTTCAACTCATCCGTGGCCTATCACGCGACGAAGGCCGGCGTTCATTCGCTGTCGCAGCAATTGCGAATCGATCTCTGCGGCACCTGCGTTCGCGTCACCGAAGTTTCGCCCGGGCGCGTGGCGACGAGCATCTTCCAGAACCAGAACGCCGCCGACAATCCGGATGCCCGCTTCGTCGGCGGCTTCGAGACGCTCCAGTCCGAGGACATCGCGGATGCCATTGCGTTCGCGGTCGGATCGCCGGCGCGGATGAACGTCGCGACGATCGAGATTTTACCAACATTCCAGGTCGTCGGCGAACTGCGATTTGCGAGCCGATCCGACGCCGCACGTTTGAAAGACATGAGAAGTGGAGCTGACAATGCCTGAACTCGCAAACCGCCTCAAGACCGTGAAGGTGTCGGCCTCGGCGGCGATGACGGACAAGGCGCGCGAGTTGCGGGATGCGGGCGTCAAGATCGTGGGCCTGTCGTCCGGCGAGCCCGATTTTCCGACGCCGCCGCATGCGATCGAGGCCGCACATCGCGCCGCCCTCGCAGGCGATACCAAGTATCCTGCGCAGCCGGGGACTCTTGCGCTGCGGACTGCGGTCCAGCGCAAGTTCAAGCGCGATAACAATCTCGACTACGCCCTCGACGAGATCCTGATCGCCAATGGCGGCAAGCAGATCATCTTCAACGCGCTGTTTGCGACCTGCAATCCCGGCGACGAGGTCGTCATTCCGGCGCCGGGCTGGATCACCTATCCGGACATCGTTCTTCTGGCGGAGGCGACGCCCATCGCGGTGCCTTGCCCGGAGAACAACCAGTTCAAGCTTCGTCCGGCGGACCTGGATGCGGCGATCACGTCCCGGACGAAGTGGCTGATCCTGAATTTTCCCAACAATCCGACGGGCGCTGCCTGTACGCGCGAGGAGATGCGCGCGATCGCCGATGTCATGCTGAAGCACCCCAACGTCTGGATACTCACCGACGACATCTATGAACATCTCACCTATGACGGTTTCGAGTTCTGCACCATCGCGGAGGTCGAGCCGAAGCTGAAGGATCGCGTCGTGACCGTGAACGGCGCGTCCAAGGCCTACGCCATGACCGGGTGGCGGGTCGGCTATTGCGGCGGTCCCAAGGACCTGATTGCGGCGATGAACAATGTCCACGGTCAGGCGACCGGCGGAATCTGCACGGTGAGCCAGGCAGCGGCCGTCGCGGTGCTGGACGGACCGCAGGACTACCTGCAGGAGCGCGCCGACATCTATCGCGACCGGCGCGATCTGGTGGTCAAGCTCCTCAATCAGATTCCGGGCATCACCTGCCACAAGCCGCAGGGCGCCTTCTACGTGTTTCCGAACATCGCCGGCTGCATCGGCAAGACCACGAAGGGCGGTCGGCGGCTGGAAACCGATGCCGACTTCATCTCGGCTCTGCTGGAAGAGCAGCATGTCGCGGCCGTGCCGGGCGGCGCCTACGGCATGAGCCCGTACTTCCGCATTTCCTACGCGACCGATACCGAGTCGCTGAAGGAAGGCTGCCGGCGTATCGCGAGCTTCTGCGAAAGCCTGCGCTGACCGAACGTCGATATGTCAGGAGGCTTGGCCCTCGGCGGAGAACGAAAGATGCAACCAGCGGCATTCGTCGACCAAGATCGGAGCAGGATGCCGCACCAATTGTCATAATCCTTCCTGATGCCCCTAAACGAAGATGTTCTTGGTCCTGTAGGATGTCGACGCATAAGCTTTGTGCAAAGAGGGGTATTGCCTTGGTATCGCGCAGTCGAGGACGGCCAGCGATGACCACCAGCGACGATGCGGTGGCAGTCTTGGGTATTCAAGCTCCACCGGCATCCCGGCGGGCATTGAGGTGGCGCCTGGCTCTGCCGGTCGGGCTTCTCGCCGTCCCGATGCTGGCATTCCTGACGTACTTCTTCTTCTATCCGGCGCTGGGGCTGCTGCTCTCGAGCATCCAGACCCAGGACAGCCGCGGCATCATCGGCCGTCCATTCACGCTTGCGCACTACGCCCGTCTGGTCAACGTCGAGCTCTATGCGCGTGTGCTCTGGACGACCCTGCGGATCAGCATCATCACCTCGCTGCTTGCGACGGTACTCGCCTATCCGGTCGCGCTGGTGATGGTCAAGAGCCGTCCGATGGTCACGCGCATCATTACTCTGATCGTCATTGCGCCCCTGATCGTCAGCGTCGTCGTTCGTGGATACGGCTGGCAATTGGTGCTTCAGAACGGTCCGAAGGGAATGCTGAACTGGATCCTGATGTCGCTGCACATCGTCGATGCGCCGATATCTGTCCTCTACACCGAGGCTGCCGTCGTCATCGGATCGCTGCACGTGTTCTTCCCGATGATGGTTCTGCCGCTGGCCTCGGCGCTCGGCAAGATCGATCCCAACCTCGAAGATGCCGCCCGGATGCTGGGCGCGCCATGGTGGAAGGTGTTCCTCCGCGTGACGCTGCCGCTGAGCATGCCGGGCTTCGTCGCGGGCTTTACCCTGGTCTTTTCGCTCACCGCCGGCTCCTTCGTCATTCCGGCGATCCTGGGCGGCGCCTCGGCGGTCATGCTGGGCAACCTGATCGAGCAGCAGATCTTCGTCGTCTACGACTGGCCGTTCGGGGCTGCTATCGCCGTCGTTCTCGTTGGCCTCGTCCTTGCGGTGAACGGCGTCTCGATGTGGCTTCTGGAAGGCCGGCGTCTCAGGAGGCCCGAGTGATGGACGAGCGGTTCTCCGGCCTCGGCGCCTTTATTCTCTACACCATCACCGCCGGCATGATGCTGTTCATCCTGGCGCCGCTTCTCCTCGTCATTGCGGCGTCGGTCTCCGATTCCTATTTCGTGACGTTCCCGCCGCAGGGCTTCACGCTGAAATGGTACGCCAAAGTTCTGCAGGACCGCGACTTCCTCGAGGCGATGCGGCTGAGCATTCTGCTCGCGCTCGGCACGACCGCGGGCTCACTCTTGCTCGGCGTGCCGGCGTCCTTTGCGCTGGTGCGCGGCAATTCCTTCGGTCTGGCTGCGATCAAGGGGTTCCTGCTGTCACCGCTGATTTTCCCGGCGCTGGTCACGGGCCTGGCGCTGCTTCAGGTCCTGACGAAGCTCGGTTCGCAGGATGCGCGGCTCAACCTCCTGATCGGCCATGTGGTCGTGACGTCGCCCTATGTCATCCGCACCGTCGTCACCAGCCTCCAGCTCGTGGATGAGAACCTTGAGGATGCCGCGCGCACCCTCGGCGCGAACCGGCTGACCACCTTCTGGCGCGTTACGCTGCCGCAGATCGCCTCGGGCGTCGCCGCCGGCGGACTGTTCGCCTTCATGGTGTCCTTCGACAATTACCCCGTCACGATGTGGCTGGCGAACTCCGAATACTCGCCCGTGCCGCTCGTCCTGATGCGGCAACTGGTCAACGTCTTCGACCCTTCCGTGCCGGCGATGTCGACGATCATCATCCTGATGGCGATGGTCGGCGTGCTGCTACTGGAGAAACTGGTCGGCCTTCGCCGCGCGCTGGCTGCCTGATGTGCATTGGTTAGATGGAGATTGGACCCATGAAGCTGACACGTAGGACTCTCATTAAGGCCGGTGCATCCGCGGTTGCCTTCCCGACGATCATCAGCCGGTCGTGGGCGCAGGACGCCAAGCAACTGCATGTCGGCGTCTACAACTCCGCGCTGGGCAAGCTGATCCAGAAGGAGGTCATTCCCAAGTTCGAGGCCGAGTTCAAATGCCGCGTCTTCACGATCGAAGGCGCAACACTGTCGAACATCGCCGCTCTCCGCGCGACCCGCGATACGCCGCGCTTCAGCATGATGATGATGGACGACGTCGGCATCCCCCAGGCCAAGCAGGAGGAGCTGATCGACAAGCTCGATGCGGCCAAGATTCCGAACCTTGCGAAGGTCTATCCGCGCTATCTCTTCGAGGACGGCTATGGCGTCGGCTTCTCGATCTCCAGCGCGGCCATGTTCATCAATCCGCAGGTGACGAAGCCGCTCGAGAGCTATGAGCAGATCTTCGACGCCAAGTATCGCAAGCAGATCCTGCTCAACACGCCCAAGAACACCCAGAGCGTGCTGATGCTCATCGTGGCGACGGCGCTCGTGACCGGCAAGCCGCTGAAGGAGGCGCAATACCTGGTCGACAGCGGCTGGGACAAGCTCGCGACCCTCAAGCCCAACGTCTTGACGATCTACGACAGCGAGGCGCAGGTGCTTCAGGTGGCCCAGGGCCAGGCGACGATCGGCGGCATCGAATATTCGAAGGCGATCTATCCGCACACGGCCAAGGGGATGCCGATCGACATGACCTTCCCCAAGGAAGGTGCGTTCACCGGCATCAACAGCATGACGCTGGTCAAGAATGCGCCCGAGCCGGAGCTCGCCTGTGCCCTGATCAACCGCATTCTGGAGCCTTCGGTCGCCAAGATGCTGTCCGAGCAGACGCTCAGCGCGCCGTCGGTTGGCGGCATCGACTTCAAGCCCGAGACGGCCAAGTTCCTGGCCTATCCCGACACCAAGGCAACCGATCTCGGACTGTTCACGCCGGACTGGAAGTTCATCGTTCCGCGCCGCGGTCCGTGGCTGGAGCGCTATAATCAGGTGTTCACGAGCTAGGACAGGCTGCCATGAGGTCTTCCGAAGTCAGGCTTGACCGCCTCAGCAAGGAATATAACCGCACCGTTGCGGTCGACGACGTCTCGCTCACGATCGAGCCCGGCCATATGGTCGCGCTGCTCGGTCCGAGCGGATGCGGCAAGACGACCTGCCTGCGCATGATCGCGGGGCTGATCCGTCCGACATCCGGCGACGTCTTCGTGAACGACAAGAGGATGACCGACGTTCCCGTACATCGCCGCAATGTCGGAATGCTGTTCCAGAACTACGCGCTGTTTCCTCATCTGACCGTCGAGGAGAACATCGCCTTTGGCCTCGAGATGCGCGGCATATCCAAGGCCGATGCCACAAGGAAAGTGGCCGAGGCGCTCAGCCTCGTCCAGCTCTCCAATTTCGGGAAGCGCTATCCGGCGCAGCTCTCCGGTGGCCAGCAGCAGCGTGTCGCATTGGGGCGAGCCCTGGTGATCGAGCCCGCCATGCTGCTCCTCGACGAGCCGCTCGGGGCGCTCGACAAGGGGCTTCGCGAGAGCATGCAGGTCGAATTGCGCGCGCTTCAGCGCAGACTCGGTTTGACCACCGTCATGGTGACCCACGACCAGGACGAAGCCCTGACCATGGCCGACAAGATCGTGGTCATGCGCGATGGCAAGCTCGAGCAGGTCGGCTCCGCGACGGAAATCTACCAGCGTCCGGCCTCGAAATTCGTCGCGCAGTTTATCGGTGCGTCAAATCTGTTTCAGGGGCCCATCGAGCAGCGAAACGGCAGCGGAGCCGTCATTCGTGTCTCGCCCGAACTCAGCCTTCAGGTCGATCAGATCCCGTCGTCGGCCAGCGACGTGATGGTTTCGATCAGGCCCGAAGCGATCATCGTCGAGCGAGCCGGCCAGAGCCCGGCGGCGCAACGCGCCAACAGCGTGACGGCGCGTGTCGATCAGGCCATCTATCGCGGCTTCGTCAGTCACTACTATCTCAAGACGCCGAGTGGCGGCCAGATCATCGTGTTCGAGCAGAACCAGTCGCAGCAAGCCGGACTCCGATACGCGGTGGGCGAGGAGGTCGTGGCGCGGTGGGAGTCACCCAGCAATCACGTCATCGCGCGTCACTGAAATCGGAGGCGAGCGCGAGGTCCTGCGGCAATCGACATCCCTTATACCCGCAGACGAACATCGTCTTGGATCGGCCTGCGACGCTTGGCTAGATCTAAAGCATGATCCGGAAAAGTGCCAAGCGGTTTTCCGAAAGATCATGCATAAACAACAACCTAGAGCGCGATGACGTTTCATCTAAATCTCATCGCGCTTTAGGAGTGGCAGCGCCACGGGCGTTCGACCAGCGAGGCCCTTTTGTCGATTAATCAGCCAAACGCTCCCTTTGTCGGCACGATCGAGAAAAGCCCGAAGATCAGCCTGATCGGCACGCTTGCGATGCTGGTCGAGGCGCCGGGTGACTTCGACCTGCTGCAGCAGGGACGAATCTGGGCCCTTGCAGATGCCGTCTCGACCTGGCCCAATGTCCAGGAGGCCGTCATTGGCGTCACCAATGTGATGCTCGTCTTCGAGCAGCCGCCGGCGGATATCGGTATGCTCGGCGCTGCGATCGTCGAGCTGTGGCATCGTTTGCCGGGCCGCAAGGCCGACGGCAAGCTCATCGAGATTCCCGTGGTCTATGGCGGCGAACTCGGCTTCGATTTGCCAGCGGTTGCAAAGCGCGCCGGACTATCCGAGCGCGATGTCATCAGGATTCACAGCGAAGGCGAATACACCGTCTGTGCGGTCGCGAGCTCGCCGGGGTTCGGCTATCTCCACGGCCTCGATCCGCGCATTCACATGCCGCGTAAATCGGTACCGTCGCTCAACATGCGGGCGGGCTCGGTGACCATCGGTGGGATGCAGACAGGCGTCGCGGTGCTGACAAGCCCGAACGGATGGAACGCGATCGGCTGGGCCTCTGTCGCCATGTTCGATCCGAGCTCCGAACAGCCCTCGCTCATGCTTCCGGGCGACCGTGTCAAATTCAGGATCGATCGGATCGAGCTGTGATCGAGATCCTGACCAGCCCCGCCTTCAACACCATCCAGGACCTGGGCCGTCATGGTGCGCGCCGTTTCGGCGTGAGCACGTCGGGTGCCATGGATCCCGTCGCACTCGCCGCCGGCAATGCGCTGCTCGGCAATGACGACAATGCGGCCGGCATCGAGATCCAGACCTTTCCGTTCCGCCTGCGCTTTTCGGCCGACACCGCATTCGCGCTCACCGGCGCCGATCACGACGCGACGCTGGCCGGATCGGCCGTTCGGCCGTGGTGGTGCACGCGTGCGAAGGCGGGCGATGTTCTCGCGATCACCGCGCCGCGGCGTGGCGCGCGAGTCTACATGACGTTCGGCGGCGGCATCGACGTTCCGCGCGTGCTGGGCTCGCGCAGCACGCATCTGCGCGGCGGCTTCGGCGGGCTCGAGGGCCGCACCTTGCAGGCGGGCGACGTCGTGCCGATCGGGAATTCGCCGAGCAGCAGCGACGGGCGCTTCGATTTCGGCGTGGCGCCGCCGGATGTCGCGATCGCGGGCATAGCTTCAGCGGATGACCGCGTGCTGCGGATACGCGTGATGCGGGCCGGCGAGTACGACCTGTTCTCCGAGGCGATGCAGGCGAGTTTCTGGACGACGCGATGGAAGATCAGCGCCCGGAGCGATCGGGGCGGCTATCGTCTCATCGGCGGCAAGCTGACATTGGACGCGCCGGTCGAGATGCGCTCGCACGGTGTGGTGGCCGGCGTCGTGCAGGTGCCGCCGGCCGGCGAGCCGATCATCCAGATGAGCGATGCCAATACGGCGGGTGGCTATCCGAAGATGGCGGCCGTGATCCAGGCCGATCTCTGGCGCCTCGGCCAGGCGCCGCCGGGATCGTTCATCGCCTTCAGTGAGGTTAGCTACCAGGACGCGGTCGCAGCCATGGCTCCCGTCAACGACTATCTCGCGAAGTTGCGTGCGACAGCGGATCTCTATCGAGCGCTTTAGAGCATGATCCGGAAAAGTGTGAAGCGGTTTTCCGAAAAGATCATGCTCAAATAAAAGTGGACGTCAACAATAACAAGAGCAGGGTACGAACATGAAAATCGGCATCAATTCGGACATGGGCGAAGGTTTCGGCAATTATCGCATCTGCGACGACGAGGCGCTGATGGGCATCGTCTCGTCCGCCAACGTGGCGTGCGGTTTCCACGCCGGTGATCCCATCATCATGGATCGCATGGTTCGGCTGGCGAAGCAGAAAGGCGTCGAGGTCGGCGCCCATCCGGGGCTGCCGGACCTTCTCGGATTTGGCCGCCGCGTGATCCAGATGGACGCCGCCGAGCTCGAGAAGCACATGGTCTATCAGATCGGCGCCTTGCAGGCGATCGCGGCCAATGCGGGCCATCGCGTGACCCACGTCAGCTTCCACGCCGCGATGGGCAACATGGTCAATGCCGACCCCGACATGGCCGATGTCGTCGCCCGCGCGATTGCAACCATCAATCGCGATTTCATCGTGTTCTCGCAGCCGGACGCCGAGATCGTGCGCGCCGCGCGCAAGGTGGGCCTGCGCATCCTCACGCTGTTCCTGGCTGACCGCGCCTATGACGAGCACGGCCACCTGGTGTCCCGCAAGCTTCCCAACTCCGTCATCACCTCGACCGAGGCGGTGGCCGAGCGAGTCAAGCGCTTCCTCGACAGCGGCACTGTGCAGACGATCGAGGGCAAGTCGATCAAGGTCGAGGCGCGCTCGATCCTGATCCACAGCGATACGCCCGGATCAGTCGACCTCGCCGGCACGGTGCGCCGCGTGATCGAGCAGGGCGGCGGCGAAGTCACGCCCGCGACCGTGCTGCTCAACTGAGCGGGTGGATGCGCACAACCGATGTGCCGTAGCCGACCGTTGCGCCGGTCTCCGCGATCACGGCACCGACGGTGCCGGCGGCCGGCGCCGTGATGGGCGCGTACAGGAGCCCGATCTTGACGAGGCCGACGATCGCGCCGGCCTCGATGCGCTGGCCCGGTGCGACGAACGGCTTGTCCCGCCAGGGATGAGCCGCAAGGAAATGCCCCGCGACGTCGGCTTTGGCGATGACGGAATGGTCCTCGGCGGGAGCGGCAAGCGTCGGTGACGCAGCCGTTCGCGGGCTCGTGTCGACGACGAGTTTTAAGGACTGGCCGGGCTCCTCGATCTCGATCGTGTCGACGCCGGACGTTTCGAGGATCTGCGCCAGACGCGCGATGTCGGTCAGCTCTATCGGCATGTCCTGGTCTCCTCGACAAGGCGCACGTTGGTCCTGAGCCGATCGAGATAGGCCGACATCTCGGCTTCGGCTGCCAGCGCATCTGAATAAGCGGTCTGTTCGAATCGCAGCTTGCTGCCGAGCCGCGCCTGCCCGACGCGCAACAGATCGGCGCCGATCACGGTTGCGATCTTCGGGTAGCCGCCGGAGGTCTGCGCGTCGCGCATCTGGATGATCGGCTGTCCGTTCGGCGGAATCTGGATGACGCCGGGGACGATGCCGTGCGAGCGCTTCTCGATCGGCGCCTTCGACGTCACGGCGGGCCCCTGCAGGCGGTAGCCGTAACGGTTGCTCTGCGGCGTGATCTTCCAGCTGCTGGACCAGAACAGCGCCTGCGTGGCGGCGTCGAACCCATCATATTCGCCGGCGATCACGACCCTGACGATGGTCTCGTCTCCGGCGGTGTTCGGCCGCGCCAGCGTGATCTCGGCCGGCTCGACCCCGAGCTCGCCGTTGGTCGAAGTCGACGCGGCGCAGGGTAGGATGTCGCCCACCTGGAGCGATCGTCCGTGCCAGCCGCCGAACTCGCCGCGAAACTGCGTGCTGCGCGAGCCCAGCATCATGGGCACGTCAATGCCACCGCCAACGGTCAGATAGAGTCGTGCACCGCGGGGCATTCCCTTGACCGTCAAGATATCGCCGGCACGGGCATGCGAGCGCCACCATGGCGGAATCACGCCTCCCGCGATCTCGGCCTCGACACCGGCGCCCGTGAGCGCAAAGGCCATGTCCCCGTCGAAACGAAGCTTGAACGGCAGTATCGGGATTTCGATGCCGGCGGCGTTCTCGTCATTGCCGAGAAGGATGTTGCCGGCGCGCAGGGCGACATCGTCCATTGCACCCGATGTGCCAACCCCGAAGCGATATTGGTCGAAGCGGCCGAGATCCTGGACGCTGGCAGGCCCCGTGACTGACAGGATCTCGATCACCGGATCACCCGTTCGATCTCGAACCGGATCGTATCGCCCGGAGCGAGCGCGGCAGGCGTCGGCCAGGATGGATCGAAGAAGGTCCAGCTCGTATGCCCGATCGCGTGCCAGCCGCTCGGCCCGGGTGATGCGGAGACGCCGGTCTGCGATCCGCCAATCGAGACCGAGCCGCCCGCGGAGCGTTGCAGCGGCGTCTGCCGGCGCGGCATGGTGATGCGCGGGTCCATGCCGCCGAGATAGCAATAGCCGGGATGACTGCCGAGCGCGAACACGGTGTAAAGCGGGGCGGCATGGATCGAGACCACGTCGTCGACGGACAGGCCGCAATGATCGGCGACGGATTGGAGCTTCGATCCGATCTCGCCGCCATAGGTGACAGACAGCCTGATCTCGCGGCCGCCGATTGCGAGGCTGTCCGCCGCGTCCCAACCGTCGTTGAGAGCGGCGATCAGGGTGTCGAGCTCGCGAGGAAAGGTCTCGAAAGTCAGCATCAAATTGGTGATGCCGGGAACGGCCTCGCGGATTCCCGGCCATTTCGATGCAGTGGCCGCCAGCGCCCAGATGCGCCGCTGGTGCGACAGGTCGAATGCGCCGGGCGCCTCGAACAGAAGGGCCGATGTCCCGAGCAGGCTGATCCGCGGCCGGTCCGGCGTCGTCATGGCGCGGCTACCTTCGCATTCATCCAGTGCTCGAGATGGTGGATGTCGCAGCCGCCGCGGCAGAATGCGGGATCGGCGAGGATCGCCTGATGCAACGGCACATTGGTTCGGATGCCTTCGGCGCGCAGCTCAGACAGGGCGACGCGCGCACGCGCCAGAGCTTCCTCGCGGGTGCCGCCGTGGGCGATCAGCTTGCCGATCAGCGAGTCATAGTGTCGGGGAACGGTGGTGCCGGCGGTGATATGCGAATCGACACGGATGCCGATGCCGCCGGGAACGTCCCAGCGCGTCACCGTGCCGGGCGAGGGCGCGAAAGTGGCGGGATCTTCCGCATTGATGCGGAATTCGACGGCATGGCCGACACGTGCGATGTCGCCTTGCGCGATGCCCAAGGGCTCGCCTTGCGCGATGCGGATCTGCGCCTTGACGATGTCGATCCCCGTCGTCATCTCGGTGACGGGATGCTCCACCTGGACGCGCGTGTTCATCTCGATGAAGAAGAATTGCCCGTCCTCGTACAGGAATTCGAAGGTGCCGGCACTGCGATAGCCGATCCGCCGGCAGGCTTCGACGCAGCTCGCGCCTACCTGCTCGATCAGTGCGCGGTCGATGCCGGGCGCGGGGGCTTCCTCGACCACTTTCTGGTTCCTGCGCTGGAGCGAGCAGTCGCGGTCGCCGAGCCACAGATAGTTGTCGTGCTGATCGCACAACACCTGGATCTCGATATGGCGCGGCTTTTCGAGGAATTTCTCGATATAGACCGCAGCGTTCTTGAAGGCCTTGCTGGCTTCCGCTCGGGTCAACGCCAGCGCCTCGTCCAGCGCGCCTTCGCTACGCACGATCCGCATGCCGCGTCCGCCGCCGCCGCCGGCGGCCTTGATGATGACGGGGTATCCGATGTCCTGCGCGATCGCGCGCACCTCGGCCGGATCATCCGGCAGGGCGCTGTCCGGCCCGGGCACGCAGGGCACGCCTGCCAGCCGCATTGCGCGCTTGGCCGCGACCTTGTCCCCCATGGTGCGGATACAGTCCGCAGGCGGGCCGATGAAAGTGAGACCGGCGCGCGCGACGCGTTCGGCGAAGTCCGCGCTTTCCGAGAGAAATCCGTAACCCGGGTGGATCGCCTGGGCGCCGCTGACCTCGGCTGCGAGCAGGATCGCCGCAATGTTGAGATAGGTGCTGCTCGCCGGCGCCGGCCCGATGCAGAGTGCCTCATCGGCGAGCGCGACGTAGCGCGCGTCGCGGTCCGCTTCCGAATGAATGACGACCGTCTTGAGCCCCATCGCCCGACAGGCGCGCTGGATACGAAGCGCGATCTCACCGCGGTTGGCGATCAGGACCTTGTCGAACATCAGGATGAACCCGCAGGACCGATCCGGAACAGGGCCTGCCCCGCCGCGATCTCCTCACCGTTCTCTGCGAGGACCGCAAGCACCACGCCGGGTGCCTCGGCCGCGATGTCGATGAAGGTCTTCATCGCCTCGATGATGCAGATCTTCTGCCCGGCCTCGATCCGCGCGCCGACCTCGACCAGCGGCGGCTCGTCCGGCGCCGCAGCCCGGTAGAAGATGCCATGCATCGGCGCGGGCACGACGATGTCGGTAACAGCCTCGGCAGCAGGGCTGTTCTGATGATCGAGAGCAGGGGCCTCGACCTCGATGTGGTTTGCAGGCTGAGCCGGGCCCGCAGGTGCTCCTGCAGACGCGCGCTTGAGGATGCGGATGCGGGTGCCGTCCTGCGTCAGGTCCAGCTCCGCGATCGAGGAGCGGGCAACGAGATCCACGAGCTGTTCGATCTTGGAGAGGTCCACAGTCACGCTCTGCGTTGACGGCCCGCCGCATTCGGTGCGTTCATGCTTCACTCCGCAGGCGGCCTGCTCTTTGCAAAATTGAGGCCGCCGACGACCTGCTGGGTCGGCAGGACTTCCATGAAGGCGACATTCATGCGCGCCGGCGATCCAACCGCGAACGCGATCGAATTGGCGATGTCCTCGGGCTGAAGTGAATCATAGTCGTCGAAGAAGCGGCGCTTGGCTTTGGCGAGGTCACCGAGCAGCCGGCCGAAAACCTCGGTCTCGACCCGCGCCGGCGATATCTCGGTGACGCGAACCCTGGTCCCGTAGAGGTCGACACGCAGTTGCTGCGAGAGCGAGTGAATGCCTGCCTTCGTGGCGTGATACACGGTGTTGCCGCCGCCGAACGCGTAGTGGCCGGCGATCGAGGAGATGTTGACGACGTGGCCGCGGTCGCGTTGCGCCATGCCGGGCACGACCAGCCTCGTCAGATGCAGGACCGCCCGCAAATTGACGTCGATCAGGGCGTCGACATCCTCGGGCGTGGTGTTCAGGATGTTGCCGCGCCGAGACTGGCCGGCGTTGTTGACCAGAACATCGAACTCGGCCGATTTCGCCAAGGCCGCAAGCGCGTCGAGGTCGCTGATGTCGACGGCGCAGGGACGGCAACCGGTCTCTGCCGACAGGGCGCTCAGGCGAGTGGCGTCGCGGGCCGCGGCGTAGACTTCGAGCCCTTCCGCACTCAGGCGGCGAACCGTCGCAGCCCCTATTCCGGAGGATGCGCCCGTCACCAGGGCCGTACGATAGTCCGAAAATCCCATCCGCGAGGGCTCCTCTGCTATCGTCCAAGCCGCGGGTGGCGTCGGCTGCAACGCGCGCGGCGGACGAGTTCAGCACTAGCTATAGGCCCCTCAGGTTCCCGGTGGTAAGAACAATTCCTTCTGATCCCATAGCTTCAGCCTATTGCTGCTGCACTGCTCCCTGACTGGACATCCGGAGACGCCGTATTGGATACGAAACGTTTGGAGGCCTTCATCAAGGTCGTGGATCTCGGCAGCATGACGAGCGCGGCGAAGGTGCTGAATGTCGCACAGCCGGCCCTGAGCCAGCACATTGCAAGCCTGGAGGCGGATTTCAAGTGCAAGCTGCTCGACCGCAGCGCCCGCGGGGTCAAGCCTACCGAGGCCGGCCGAATTCTCTACCGCTATGCCAAGTCGATCCAGCGGCAGATCGAAGAGGCGAGGCGCACCATTCTGGACAACAAGCCGGAGCTGACCGGCAACGTCACGATCGGTCTGGCCCCGCTCAGCTCGGCGGCATTGCTGGCGACCCCGCTGCTCACGCAGATACGCGAACGCTATCCCGGCATCGTGCCGCACATCTACGACAGCTCCGGGGTCATGCTCAGCGAGATGATGCTGAAGGGGAGCATGGATATGGCCGTCCTCTACGGCGAACGCCCGGTGACCGGTCTCGATTACAAGCCGCTGATGCGCGAGTACTTCTATCTCGTCGCGCCCCGCAGCATGTATCCTGAGCAGATGCCTCTGGAGGACGTTTCGGCGGCGGAGGTCGCGCAATTCGACCTGCTTCTGCCATACCGGGAATCCTTCCTGCGGCAGACGGTCGAGCGGGTCTGCGCCGAGGTCGGGCTCCGCCCGCGCATCGTCGCCGAGATCCATTCCCAATCGACCCTCTCTTCGGCGATTGCAGGCGGAGTGGGGGCGGCCGTGCTGCCCATGTCGATCGCAAAGGAGTTGCCGAACCTCGACGAACTCTGCATTCGGCGGATCAACGCGCCGTCGGCCTCGCAGCAGATGTCGCTATGCATCTCCGATAGCGCCCCGTTGTCCGACGCCGCATTCTCCGTCTACAAGATCTTGCTCGAGATCATCGTCAAGACCTGGGGGCCGTTCGATGCCCAGCTCGGCTCGGCTGCGAGCGCCGCGGCTGGCCCAACGTCGCCGCTGGACGGGCCAAAGGACGAGCCATAACGAAACACGATGCGGCAATCCTAAATTCTGAATTTGCCGCCTCAAGGCGGTTGGTTATGGAGGTGTAACGGAGATCGCGGTCGTAAGGAGGTTTTCATGGTGCATGTAATCAGGACATTCGATCGGCCCGCCGCCGAGCTTGTCGAGCGCGCCAAGACGTTTCCCCCGTCCACCTTGCACGAGGCGCAGGGGCGATCGGGCGCGCTGACCTCCCGCATCAAGCCGATCTATTCCGGCATGCGCGCCTGCGGACCGGCGCTGACGGTGAGCTGCCATCCCGGCGACAACATGATGCTGATCACGGCGATCTCGCTGGCCAAGCCGGGCGACGTGCTCGTGGTCAGCGCGGGCGATCATCCCGAGCAGGGCGGCTTCGGCGAGGTGCTGGCGACGGCCTGCGTCGCCAAGGGCATCGTCGGCCTGGTCACGGATGCCGGCGTTCGCGACGGCCTTGCGGTGCGTGACACCGGCTTCAACGTCTTCTCCTACGGCCTGTGCATGAAGGGCACCGTCAAGGAGACCCTCGGCACTATCAATCAGCCGATCGTCATCGGCGGCATCGCCGTCCGCCCCGGCGACATCGTCAGCGCCGATGACGACGGCGTCGTGATCGTGCCGAAGGAGAACATCGCTGACGTCTGCGCCAAGTCGGCGGCGCGCGAGGACAAGGAAGCCGGCGTGATGAAGGCTCTCAAGGCCGGCGGTGACATCCTCGAACTGTCCGGCATCGGCAAGGTGCTGGAATCCAAGGGCTGCACCTTCGCCTGAGCGATCACGCGCCGCGGGCGCGCAACAGCAGGAAAACCAGTGGCAGCCATTCTCGGCGCGGGTGAGCATCGCTACCGCGTCGTCGACAACTGGGCGAAATTGCCGGATGGCTGGCAGCTCACCGACGTCGCCTCCGTCGCTGTCGACAGCAAGCCGCATCTACGTCTTCAACCGCGGCGCCCATCCGATGGTGGTGTTCGACCGTTACGGAAATTTCCTGCGCAGCTGGGGTGAGGGGCTGTTCTCTCGTGCCCACGGCCTACACATCGATGCAGACGACAATCTTTACTGCACCGACGACGGCGACCACACCGTGCGCAAATGCACCACCGACGGCAAGGTGCTGCTGACGATCGGCGTCCCCGCAAAGCCGGCGCCGTTCATGAGCGGCGATCCCTTCCATCGCTGCACCCACACGGCGTTGTCGCCGAAGGGCGAGATCTACGTCTCTGACGGCTACGGCAACGCCCGCGTGCACAAGTTCACGCCCGACGGCAAGCTGATCCAGAGCTGGGGCGAGCCGGGCACCGATCCCGGCCAGTTCAACATCGTGCACAATATCGTCGCCGACGCCGATGGCTGGGTCTATGTCGCCGATCGCGAGAACCATCGCGTGCAGGTGTTCGACGGTGACCTGATCGGGGATGCGACCCCAGTGTACGCCCGGGTCAGAGCGACGGATCACGCGATGGGAGCACGAGGATCTGCTCGACGCCGTGCAGCAGCGGCTCGATGCGAACCCGCTCGCTATGCGCCTTCGTCGCGAGACTGTCGAGCACCCGTTCGGCACGATGAAGGCACGCATGGGAGCAACGCACTTCCTGACCAAAACCCTCCCAAAGGTAGCCGCCGAGATGGCCCTCTCGGTTCTGGCCTACAATCTGACCCGAGCAATGAATATCCTCGGGATCAGGCCGCTGATCGCCGCGATCGCGGCCTGAGACCGGACCAGTTTTGGCTTCAAGACTGATGGTCCTGTTAGGCTTTTTTTATACGGCCAAGACCCATTGGCGACATTACTCACCCAAACTTGATCGTAGGCAGAAGACGAGATGCAGATGCCGCCAGGGTCTGCGATGCCCTCAAGCCTCGCCGCGATGTTAACTCCATCTCCAAATATGTCATGGGGCTCAACGATTACGTCGCCAACATTGATGCCGACGCGGAAAGCAATTCGCCGCTCTTCATCCTCGTTGATGGTAAGTTGCTTGATCCGGGTCTGAAACTGCACAGCAGCTCGGACTGCCTCAACTGAACTTGTAAACTCCGCCAAGAACCCGTCGCCAGTATTCTTCACGATACGTCCGCCGTGTTCGACAATTGCCGGCACGACAGCGTCCGTCACGAGCGCGGTCAGTTCAACGTGCGTGGCCTCTTCGTCATTGTGCATGAGCCGCGAATAGCCAGCCACATCGGCGGCCAATATCGCCGACAATCTGCGCTCGACCCGTTTTGGCCGCTCCTGCACCATGCTCCACACAACCCAACGTGGATGCGATTGTATGACAGATCAGACGGGATGCCCACCTGGCTGATGTCGCATTTTGGGCCTTAGCCGAACAACGATGAGCCTACCCGTACGTACTGGGTGAAGATCAATGGCGAACATAATCTGGAATGGGCCGCTAGGCAGCCCAATGCCGCAACTCTCCACCGGCGCTTGCTGAAAAATCTGTCAGATGGCGATAGGTCAGCTTCTGATGCGTGGACGGCTCCTCCACCGGCACGAGAGTGCCAAGGTATGAGCGCCGTTTTTGAGGCTCCCACGATTCGAAGGAGCAGCCTATGCAGTCAATTTCGACGATCGGTGGTCACAACTTGGCATTGATGGCTAGGTTTCAGCAGGTGACGTAAGCATTTCGCATGATCCTCGCGAGCAGATGGTGCCGAGCCGCAGAGAACTTCCACTCAGGAGGACGGAGAAGGCACACTTGCCTGAACGCCTGCCAGAGCGGCTTGGAGAGCCGCCTCTTTCGTATGGTCGAGCGACGTCTTCAACACCGTGCCGCCTTCACCCTTGAGACCTTCAAGCACTTTGTCGGCCGTCACCTTGCGAACCAGCACGAAGAGGGCAGCGGTTCCGGGCTGAATGGCGGCAGCGGTTTCCTTCATCCATTTGTCCTCAAGGCCAATATCGGTCAAATATCCGCCAAGAGTGCCGGACGCCGCACCGAGGGCAGCGCCCGCCAGCGGCATCAAAAAGATCAAGCCAATAAGCGCTCCCCAGAACGTGCCCGAAACTGCCCCCGCGGCGGTGGTGTTGATGAGCTGGTTAAGTTTGACGTGACCTTGAGCGTCCTTCACCGCGACTACCGCATCACCAAGCTCAATCAGGTACTCTTTCTGCATTGCCAGAAGTTTCTGGCGAACTTCTTCCGCCTTTGCTTCGGTGGGAAACGCGATCACGACTAGATCACTCATGGTCGTTCTCCTTTTGGGAACTTGACCGCAGACCAAATGATTGTCGCTGCTGTTGATCTACGTCAAATCTTTCATGCAAGAGCGCATAACGCTGCTGAACGGCTTCTCTTCGCGAGCTTGTTCGGACCAGCCAGCGCTTCGCGGAACTCACCGTTCAACAATCCAAATAGGAGGGAGGAGTATCATGCTTCGGTATGCACTCGCCGCTCTCGCAGCAATCGTTCTTATTGCCGCAAGCCTTGTTCCCGATGACGCATTTGCTCGCCGTGGTGGAGGTGGCGGCTTTCGCGGTGGAGGAGGATTTCACGGCGGCGGGATGCGCGCTGGTAGCTTCCATGGCGGCGGCATGCGGGCCGCCCACGTCCGGGGCGGTGCCGTTCATACCGGACGCATCCATGGTGGTCGCGGCTACCGCGTGGCCGGTGGTCCTCGGCCTTCGCATCCAATAGCGGGTCGTCCCGGTTATCCGGGTCGTCCGATCGCTGGCCGTCCGGGTCGTCCGATCGCGGGTTATCCGGGCTACGGTGGCGGCTACTATCGCCCGGGTTGGGGCTATGGTGCAGCCGCAGTTGGGGCCGCCGCTGCAGCCGGAGCCTACGGCTACTACAACAACTACAACAGCAACTGCTACTACAACGCCTCCGGCAACTACGTTTGCCCGGGTCAGTATCCTTATGGATATAGGTACTGACTAAATCGATCCAGCGCGGACGGCGAGCCTTGGGGCCGCCGCCCGTTGGTTCTTCTTCCTCGCGGGCTCAGGATGGGCATGAGCGATACATAGCCTGTAGTGGATTTCCGCGCAGAAATATGGTGCGAGGCGTTAAGCCGCCGCGCTGGGCAATCCAGCGGCGCACCGGCGAAGGGTACATCAAATAGACCATTCGGGTCGCGCCGAAGTTAGTAACAGGCCGTCCGCGCGGACCAATATCCCACGCGGCGTGGAACGCTAGCTCGGCTCGCGAAGTCACGCAAATCCTGTCCGTTGGGATGGTTGCAAGCACAATGGTGCAAGCCGACGCGCAGAAACCATCGATGATCACATTCTGGCCCGAAGCGCGGAGGCGTTCATACTTGTAGATGTATTTACCTATTCGTCCGCCGGGGTCATCTGTGATCCGCACGGCGGCACCGTTGGCGGGAGGGCAGAATACTAAGAGGATGACGATCAACAACCCCGCCCAGCATTTCATGCTGTCGTTCCCCCGATAGATTGGACAGCCCGCAACTTTGCTCCCTGCCAAATCCTCTTAGATCGGATGCATCCAAGCTTGATCTAAATCAACGGCAATGCTGATTGCCATCGGGCGCGTCAAGTGCCGAATGCCAGTGGTGACTGCGGTGCATCGATGACGATCGTCAGCCATGCCATTGCCGGCGCGGGCCTTGTCCAATTCAAGCAGTTCGATTTTGAGTGCTTGGTCCCGGTAGCCGAGGGAGACCAGCGCATTTTGGGCGTCGGACATGACATCGCGCCAGCGACATATCGCTCGACGATGTTGCAATAGTAGCGCGCCATTGCGCGAGGTACTCGGGATCGAGTCGGTTGACCGCCCGGTCCCGCGCAACGCGCTGTATCAGCACGGCCTATTCCTTGAAGGGCGGGATGCCGGGCGCGGGATCTTTCGCCGCCGTCTGCGGCTGTTCGGAATGATCCGCCGGCGGCTTGTCCGCTTGGCGCCGATCCTCGCGCTCGTCCTCTTTCGGCTTGCCTGCCATGGCACCCCCCGTGTTAGCGGCGCCGGCTCGACATCGCCCGGATGACCGCGATTGCGAGGTTTAGCGTCATCTCTTGCCGCATTAGCTCGGCGAAGTCCTTGTAGAACGGCACGTCTTGCCGGATCGGGACCGATGGCCGCAGCGAATACATCAGCTTGATGCGGCCCTTCGCCTTGCGGGTCGATCGGCCCTGGCGTTGGAAGATGAAGCGCCCCCGCTAGAAGCTGTTCCGCAAGTTCTTGGGCTGCTGCTGCGTCCGCACGGCGCCGCCGCTCGTCTGCTGTACGTTGACCGATGACGGAATCGAAAGGTTGCCGCCCTTCGCCCGGCGCGTGCCGCCCTTGGCATGCAGGGACAGGTTCGCCCGACCGAGCTTGTCGTAAATCTCAACCGTCAGATCGCCCTTAGTCGCGCGCGAGCCCTTGGTGGTCAGCGCAGCATTCATGAACGAACGATTGCGGACGGTGACTGACGACGGCCACGTCGTCTCGATCAGATAGGACCGGGTGTTATCGGCGGCCATGTTGAGCGTGGTCGCCATGATGTAGGGAATTTGATCAGCGGTCGCGCCGAGGTCCATGGCGCGCTGCTTGATCTGCGAGAAATCGAAATCGACCCCGAGCGTCGGCATGGGTAGTAGGTGTGCTCATAAGGCGTAGATGTCAGCTTCTGACGGCCAAGCGGAAATCTTACGCTCAGAGCATTACTGCTCGTGAACCTGAGCTGACATTGCCGCGCTCATTGCGCTGCAGCGCGGTACAGACAAGGCCCAAAAGCTGCTATACTCGCGAGCAGTCTCTGGCTGGAGCAGCACATGAGACGACGCGAATTCATCACATTACTCCGCAGCACGGCTGCGATGTGGCCACGCCTAACGCGCGCGCAACGGCCGCATCGCATCCCCAAAATTGGCGTCCTCTGGCATGCCGCCAACATCGAAGAAGAAACTCCATACTATCAGTCACTGGTTGAGGGTTTCAGGAAGCAGGGCTATGTCGACGGACAGAACATAACGCTAGAACATCGCTTTCCTGGATGAAGTACCCGAGGTTTTCGCCAGGATGGCAGCCGAACTCGTATCTTTAAAGTGTGATGTATTGGTTGGTGCCGGGGCGGCTGCGCCGCACTTAAAGAAGGCGACCAAAACAATTCCAATAGTCTTCCTGTTCGGTTCTGACCCTATCGGAGCCGGCCTGATCGAAAACTTTGCACGACCCGGTGGGAATGTTACGGGATTGTCGAATTTTTCTGTCCAGCTCAGTGCGAAGCGGTTGCAGTATCTTAAGGAGATTGTCCCGACGGTTACGCGTGTTGGCTTGCTCATTAATCCAAACGTCAAAATATCGAGCCTCTATGTTCAGGAGGCGACCGAGGCAGGGATAAAGCTCGGCGTTGATACCCAAGGTTTCGAGGTCCGCGCGCTCGGCGATTTCGAGCCCGAATTTGACGCGATGGTAAAGGCAGGCATGTAAGGGGTGGTCGCTAACGGCGAAAGCTTGATCTTTCAGGCCAGGAAAGTGATCGCGGATCTCGCACTTGCGCGTAATTTGCCGAGCTGCGGCTACGTAAGAGAGCTTCTTGAGGCTGGCGGTCTTATCTCCTACGGAGTTGACCAGCGGGCGATGGCCCGCCGTGCGGCGGTTTACGTTGATCGGATTTTGAAGGGTGAAAAGCCCGCCGAATTACCCGTGGAGCAACCGACCAGATTTGAGCTGCTCATCAACCTAAGAACTGCCAACGCGCTCGGTGTGACCGTGCCTCCTACATTGATCGCCAACGCCGACGAGGTAATGGAATAATGCATGCTGCAAGGCGGTAGAGCGTTGTTGGCCCTTAATCGAACCACGATAATCCCGTCGTGATGTCGGTTATCGTCGGTAGAGCAGACGTGTGGCCGCGCTCGCTTCGACGGCCGCTTATGATCGACCCACAGCGGACCTGCCGGCGGTTCTCAATTTGTGCTGTCGGCATGGTTTGTTCCTATGCCCCGTATTTGGTACTGTCCGTATTTAAGCCCCTGTCCTAAGTTTAATTTGTGAGTGTCCCAATTCGGGTTTGGAAGTAAGCTGATCTCAAATTGAGGGGGAAGCAGCCATGCTGAATCCGACCGAATGCCGCGAAATGGCGATGCAATATCGCCATGAAGCGAATAAAGCCGGGGCGTCGCCTAGAAGGGCAAGCCTCTTAAGGAACATCTCGCACAGTCTTAGCGCTTTATCACATCAGCTCGAAATGCTGGCTGATGACCGCTTAGAGGCCGATCAGCCCCAGACAAAGCAGTAAGGCCGCCTCAGTTGCCAGCCCCTTTCATTTTGGTCCCTGAGGTTTGCTTCTGGCCGATTTTGTTGCAAAAGTCGGTTGAGACGAGCCGGCAAGCGTGATTCCGTTGTGCTGACGCGAATCGCGACGAGGTCGATCCAGGGGATGTCCCGGGTTCTGTTGAATTTCTGAAGAGGTCGGCGTTGCCCACCTTGAGCCGGTAGGCTCGGGGTGCTGATTCCACAAAGGAGAGCAACGCCATGACGAGAGATATCACACCGGCTGGTTCGCCGGCGACCGGGGCTGTGGACGAAGCGCTTGCAGAAGTGCGGGCGAGCTTCGATCGGTTCTGCCTTGCGGCAGGGATCGAGGCGCTCGGCACGATGATGGAGGCGGATGTCACGGCGGCCTGCGGGCCGCGCCACGGTCGCGACGCGGCACGGCGGGCGCACCGTTGGGGCCGAACGCGGGGACGGATCGGCTTCCACGGCGGCAAGATCGAGGTCGAGCGCCCGCGGGTCCGGGGCGTGGACGGCCGCGAGGTCACGATCCCGAGCTGGGAAACGGCGGCGGCGGAGGATTGGCTCGGTCGCTGGGCGATGAACCTGATGCTGATCAATGTGTCGACGCGCCGGTTCGGCCGCGCTGTCCGGCTGCCCGAGGGTGACGTGCCGGCACCGCCCGGATCGGGGGTTTCGAAGTCGGCGGCCTCGCGGAGGTTCGTAGCGCTGTCGGCGGCGCGGCTGGCCGACTTCATGGCTGCCGATCTGTCCGCGCTCGACCTTCTGGTGGTCCAAATCGACGGGCTGCATCTCGGCGACGATCTCGTGCTGGTCGCCGCGATCGGGGTTGACGGCGAAGGCAACAAGCATCCGCTGGCTCTGGTGGAAGGGGCGACCGAGAATGCCGCGACGGTGCAGGCCCTGCTGGACAACCTGATCTCGCGCGGGCTCGACCGTAAGCGTAGCTCTGCAGCCCTTTTGAATGACGCTTGACGCCTATTTTGTTCGCGTGGCGCGTCGCCGCGGTATCCATGTGTCGGACAACGCGTTGACGGCGGCTTCGAGCGCCTTCCGGTCGACGACGTTGGGATCGAACCGCTCCGGGCCCCAGAGGCGCATGTGTTTCGTGCTCGGGATGGCCGGGGTCGCTGATGGCGGCGAGGTATTCGGCATAGCCTGGCGCACCGCCGACGTCTTCCGGAGGACAACGGCCGGCGGCCTCGAGCAGGAAGGGAAGCCCCTCCGTCGTGGTGTTCTCGAACCATTTTTCGAGCTTGATCACATGGTCCCAGCTGTCGCCGAAGTCATAGAGATAGTGGATCGTCTTGGCGCCGGTCTCGCGAACGATATCGCAAAGCCGCGCTTGGCGGGCATCCATGGGCTGGTGGCCGTAATCGTTGTGGGGATCAGGAATCCCCCAACGGACCTCACCAGCGAAGAACTCGAAGAGGTGACTGTTCGTCCAGCCGAATGCCTCCTGAAGCGTCAGATGCAACCGATCAAGGCGCAGGGTGACGGGTACGACAAGGCGACGCATCACCTCCGGCTTCACATCCTTGAGGGTCACCTTGATCCGGACCGCGGTCGTGTTCAGGCTCATGCCGCCAGCCTCGGATCGTGTGTATGCATCGTATAGGTCGACGCCCAGGGAAGCAGTTCGTCCAGTCGCGCCGCAGGCCAACCATTGACGAGCTTGGCGAGAACGTCAGCGAGCCAGTGCTCGGCACTGACGCCATTGAGCTTACAGGTCTCAATGAGCGAAGCCAGCAATGCCCAATTCTCGGCACCTTCGTCGCAACCGGCAAAAAGGGAGTTCTTGGCGTTGAGCTTGATCGGCCGCATCGCACGCTCGACCGCATTCGTGTCCATCTCGATGCGCCCGTCATCAAGGTAGAGCGTCAGGCCGTTCCAATGGCGTAGCGCATAACGCAAAGCCTTCGCCGTGTCGCTCTTCCCCGCAAGGTGATCAAGCTTGGCCTCAAACCACTGCTTCAAGGCTGTAGCCAGAGGCCGGGCATGCGCTTGTCGGCCGGCGCAGCGCTCGGAAGCAGAGCGGCCGCGCAGTGCCTTCTCGACCGCGTAGAGCTGGGCAATGCGCGCGAGCGCCTCGCGGGCAACCGGAGCTGGCGCCGGCGCAGCCTCCCGCTCGATCTTCACAAACTGGCGCCGCAGATGCGACCAGCAGAAGGCGAGCGTCCCGGACAGGGCGTCCGCACGCGTCTCTCGGGTCATGGTCTTGTAAGCCTGATAGCCGTCGCAGTGGATGATGCCGCGATAGCCCTCAAGCAGCCGCAAGCCATGAACGGCGCCGCGGCCCGGTGCATAGGCATAGACCACCCCAGGCGGATCAGGTCCGGCCCAAGGCCTGTCGTCGCGTGACAGCGCCCAGAAGTAGCCGGTTTTTGTCCTGCCGCGCCCCGGATCCAGCACCGGCGCCGGGGTCTCATCGACACAGAGCTTCGAGGAGGCCAGCAGAAGCTGGCGCAGACGATGCCACAAGGGCTTCAATTCCTGGGCGGCGTAGCCGACCCAGAAGGCGAGCGTGGAACGGTCCAGCGCTATTCCGTGGGTCTCCAGCATCTGCGCCTGGCGATAAAGCGGCAAATGCCAATGATACTTCGCGTCGATCACATGCGCGACCAGCCGCTCGGTGGGCAATCCTCCCCTGATCAGTCGCTCGGGAGCAGCATGCTGGAGTATGACACCGTGACAGGCGCGGCAGGCCAGTTTGGGCCGGCGGGTGACGATCACGCGATACTGCGCCGGTACGACGTCCAACCTCTGGCTCTCATCGTGACCGATCTCAAAGAGATCGCCTTTGCAGGACGGACAGCAGGTTGCAGCGGGCATCAGGGTCTCGATGATGCGCGGCAAATGCTCCGGCAGCTGACCACGGTTGGCTTTGCGCTCGGCCGTCCTCTTCTCGCAGGTTCTGGGATTGCCGCGATCCTCGGCTGCTTCGAGGGCCGCGACGGCCTCTTCGATGTCCTCCAGAACAAGCTGCAGCTGATCAGCGTCCAGCTTTTCCGAGGACCGACCGAACTGCGCATCTTTTGCAAGCTTGAGCAACCGCTCGAGCCTGGCGCAGCGATCCAGCAGAGCCGCGGCAAAGACACGCAACTCAGCTGGATCACTCGGCAGCTCATCAGGCAAATCACTCATTGGCCCGAGTCTGCCATGCTTCGCGCCCCGATGCAGCGAGATTTGTATCTTTACGCAAGCGCTTTCGGCTGCGGGATCCGAGGCGCGTGCATCCGCGTCCAATCCATGCCGGCCAGAAGCGCCGACAACTGCGCGGCATTCATCCGCATCACGCCGGCCACGATGGGAGGCCATTTGAAGCCGTTGCTATCGAGCCGCTTCCAATACATCACAAGGCCGCTGCCATCCCAGACGACAATCTTCACCCGATCGGCGCGCTTCGCGCGGAACACCACCGCCACGCCCTTCATCGGATCATGGCCCAGCGTCTCCCTCGCCAAAAGCGCCAAGCCCTCCGCACCTTTTCTGAAGTCCACAGGTTGCGTCGCCACGTAAATCGTAAGGTTCGCAGGCGGCGTCAGCATGAACGTGTCCGTCGAAGCGCCAAGAACACATCACTCAACACAGCAAGGCCAGGCGCCCCCCGCACCTCCACGCGTGCTCCCTGGAGCTCAACCGTCACAATGGCTGCTTCCGGCGACCCGGTAGGCTCTGCGGCCGCTGGTAGCGCCGATTCCGACACCACCGGCACGAACGACAGCGTCTCCGCCGAAGCTGGCAGCACCAACTGGCCCAAACGCGCCCGGTGCCGCCAGTCATGCACCTGCTGGGGCCGGCAGCCATGGCGACGGGCGACGTCTGTGACAACCGCCCCCGGCTCGAGGCTTTCCGCGGCAATCTGTGCCTTCAAATCATCCGGCCAGCGCTTTCGACCTGCGCCAGCGAACACTTCAATACGCGGTGACAACGGTCGTCTTATGTCGTCAGAATGGTCGTCCATTGTGAGCACCCTTCCAGAAGATGACTCTTCTAACGGTGCTCTCAAGACTCCGCACAAACAATCCAAAGGGCCTCGGCGCTACGCTTACGCTCGACCCGACAGTGCCAAGACTGTTTATCGCCGACGGCGCGAAGGCGTTGTCGAAGGCGATCCGCCGCACCTTCGGTTCGGCCGCTGCGATCCAGCGCTGCCAGATCCACAAGGCGCGCAACATCATGGAACGCCTGCCGAAAGAGCATCATGCGGCCACCCGTCGGGTGCTGCGCCAGGCCTGGGAGCTCGATGACGCCGACAAGGCTGAAAAATTGATCCGCAATCTCGCGCGTCGACTCGACCAGCAATGGCCCGGCGTAGCGGCCAGCATCCTCGAAGGCCTCGACGAAATCCTGACTGTCGTCCGGTTGAAGTTGCCGAAGGAGCTTCGTCGATCGCTCGCCTGTACCAACATCGCCGAGAACATGATGGGCACCATTCGCCGCGTCACGCGCAACGTCAAACGCTGGCGAGATGCCGGTATGGCCTTGCGATGGGTTGCGGCCGGCATGATCGAGGCCAACAAGGGCTTCCGACGATTGAAGGCGCATAAGCAATTGTCGGTTCTGCGTGCGGCTCTTCAAGCTCGCCACAATCGCATGACGATCAACCCCGTTGCCCACGTCACGAGGGCCGCGTAACATTCAGTCCGGCGACGTCGGCCCGACCTAGTTCAACAGCGATCGGGACATCCCCTCGATCCATGATGGGCCGTCTGAAGAGTGACCAAGGTCAACTGTTCTACGAGTTTCATCTCAGCGACGCGGTTCCCGAAGATCATCTAGTGCGGAAGATCGACGCTGCTCTCGATCTGTCTTGGCTTCGCAGCGAACTTGCTCCTCATTATTCGTCGATGGGGCGCCCGTCGATCGATCCGGAGCTGATGATCCGGATGCTGATCGTGGGGTATGTCTTCGCGATTCGCTCGGAGCGGCTGCTCTGCCGTGAAGTGCAGGTGAACCTCGCCTATCGATGGTTCTGCAAGCTCGGTATCGAGGATGCTATCCCGGATCATTCGGCCTTCTCGCGGGCCCGCAATGAGCGCTTCCGCGAGGGAGATATCGTTCGTCGCGTATTCGAACGTATTGTCGAGGCGTGCATTGTTGCCGGTCTGGTTGGTGGCGAAGGTTTTGCGGTAGACGCGAGCCTGATCCAGGCAGATGCCAACAAGCAGCGCTCGATCGCGGGTCAGGATTGGCGCAGGGATCGCGATCCGGCGAGGTCAAGCCGCGCGGTGAAGGAGTATCTGGCAACCCTCGACGATACGGCGTGGGGCGCGGCCAGCGACGTTGTCCCGAAGTTCATCTCGCTGTCCGATCCCGCGGCCCAGTGGACCGGAGCTCACAAGGGACCAGCATTCTTCGCTTACTCCGACAATTATCTCATCGACGTGAAGTTCGGCGTCATCGTTGATGTTGAGGCGTCCCGCTCTATTCGCCAGGCCGAGGTCGGAGCGGCGAGGACAATGATCGAACGAACAGAGGAGCGCTTTGGTCTCAAGCCGGAGCGGCTTGTCGGGGATACCGCTTATGGGGCTGCTCCGATGCTGAACTGGCTGGTCGAGGAGAAGGGCATCGCGCCACATATCCCCGTGTTCGACAAGTCGAAGCGAGATGACGGTACCTTCTCACGCAGCGACTTTCGATATGATCCGACCAGCGACGTCTACCACTGCCCGGGCGGAAAGCGGCTCGGGACAAGTGGCACCGTGCACGAGGGCAAAACGCTTCTGTATCGTGCGAGCAAGCTCGACTGCGACGCATGCCCGCTTAAACCGCAGTGCTGTCCAAAAGAACCATCGCGCAAGATCCCGCGCGACATACATGAGCACGCCCGGGACGTCGCCCGGTCGTTCGCTGGCACCGAGGGTTTCGAGACGTCGCGACGTCAGCGCAAGAAGATCGAGATGCAGTTTGCACACTTGAAGCGCATCCTGAAGCTTGGCCGGCTTCGGCTTCGTGGCCCACGGGGCGCCCAGGACGAGTTTGTTCTGGCTGCCATCGCTCAAAATCTGAGGCGCCTCGCGTCGTTCGTTGCGCGACCACCACCCGCTCATGCCCTGTGCATTGCGTAGCGTAGGAGTTGCGTTGAGAGCGTCAGGGTCGGCGGACCAAAGCCGGTCGGCTTACCGAATGGCCGAAAGACATCAGTCGGTTACAGCCGACTTTTGCAACAAAATCGGCCCGAAGCAGCGGTTGGTGGATATCTGCTATTCCGCCGCTGTCAGGGGAGAAGCAGACATCCGGCAAACGGGCCAAAAACGGGCCAAAAATGACGCGAGTGAACCAACTCAGACATCGCAAATGCAGCAATCGCCATAACCAAAAAAAAGCCCCGGCTCGCCGGGGCTTTGGTTTGCGCAGACTGAAGCGATTAGTATCTGGCTGCGACCGGAGCGCCGTAGCCGCCGAAGCGATAGTTCAACCGGACGGTGACCATGTCCACATCCTGGCTGAATCGCTCGCCAAGGAGGGTGATGCCACCGGGCGTGACCACGCCTGCACCCACGAAGGTGCGGGTGTCATTCCCCATCCAGAGATGGTCGTATTCAACACCGACCGACCAGTTCGGCGCGAAGCCATACTCCCAGCCGACGCCCAAGGCGCCGCCCCAGCGCGTGTGACTTGCCGAGTCCAGACCGACTCCGGTGAGGTTGTTGAAGACATCAAGACGATTGTGGGTCACGGCGGCACCACCCTTCACATAGAGCAGTGAGGCGTTCCACGCCCAACCGAGTTGGGCCGTGAAGAGACCAATACCGTCGGTTTTTCCTGTGGTCGAAAGCAGCGGATCGATCAGGCTGACGCGCGTGTTCTTGATGTCGGCCCAATCGCCCTGCGCTTCCAATCCGAACACGAACTGATTGGTTTGCCAGCGATACCCGATCTGTCCGCCGACAAGGCCGCCGGAGCGAGAAGCGCAACCACCCGCGACTGTTCCTGCGAGCGTGACGAAATCCACGCAACCGCGGCTTTGGCCCCATCCGCCGTTGGCGCCGATGTAAAAGCCAGTCCAGTCATAGATTGGAGCGACAATCGGGGGCGGCGCCTTGGTGTACGGACGCGCCGCCAAATCAGCCGCCGACGCGGGGACGGATAGACCCACGGCCATCATCCCAGCCGCGGCAATCAGAAGCTTTTTCATTACGAGAAATCTCCCCAGTAAGAAAATTCAAAAAAGGCACGACGCCCACGTGAGGAATCAAGACTATCCCGTTCGCCTGCAGATTGATGTAGCCAAGCCGCAACAACCGGCTGGGATGTTCAGCGGTAATTCTTTATTTTTGTTAGGCATTTGGGGGACCAAATGCCCGCTAACGTGCCATACTACGAAGAAGAGAAAAAGATGCGGCGGGAGTTTGCGATCGGGGCTTCCGGTCGCCGCTCGACTGTAGCATGGCGGCACGCCAGCGAGAACCGCGTCACAAACCTGTGGCATGACCATTGCATAATTCAGGGCAACTGGGATTTCAGCGCTCAGTTAGAGAATAGGCGCTGCCGCGACGCTTATTTCGAGCCCGGCGACGCTTCACTTCCTTTGCCCTTGCGCCATCGCTACGGCGCATTTTGTTTCGACGGCCGGGATATTTGGCGCATGGCATACGACACGGCAACAGTACATATGCTCCGCAACGTTCTAGACGACGTTCTTTCCAGCCCGTCGTTCACTCGTCAGCAGCAGCGATCTGCCGTGGAAGTGGCCGAGCGCGTTCTCTGGCTCGCTTCGCAAGGGGAGCGTGAACCGATTAGGATCAAGCGGCACCTCCTAGATGAGTTCTTGGTGTCTGCTGAGAGTGACGCCGAACCGGTCGGCCCCTTCGCGACTGCTAGCGACTAAGCTCAAAGTCCGTTTGTGGCCGATTCTGTTGAAAAAGGCCGGTAGTATTCGTTGTAATAGCTCCGTCGCGACGTGGCCGAACTGCTCGACCGACCCTATGCGAGCCTCGGGGTAGGCATCGGGATCAGCTTGGCCATCTTTCGAAGGTTTTGGGCGGTGGCTGCGAGGATGAACTCGTCGCGCGCGCCGTTTGGACCTCGTAAACGCAAACGGTCGAGCTTGAGAATGCGCTTGAGGTGCGCGAACAACATCTCGATTTTCTTGCGGCGACGATGTTGATCTCGCGCTCCAGTATCTTTGAGGCAATGATCGATATGTGCAGCGCGAATTCATCTTCTATCTGTGCTGCGGTGTCCTCGTCTTTCGCGTAGACGAAGAGGATATCACCATCGACTTCGTCGAAGCGCGCGCCTGCGAACAGGCGGTCGAACCGTCTCGCGCCGACGATTAGCGCCATGCGGGCTTGAATTGCTTGGTCGTGGATATCGGTGAGTTGCATACGTCGAATATGGGGCCGAAGGACACCGGGACAGGTGCTCAGAACCTTGTGCTACCGCTCGATCTTCCTTCGGAGATCACGACTTGAGCGCGTTCATTGGGCAACGGCCGTTGCAGCGTCTTCGCCTCATCCCATGGCGCTCGCATGGCGACATCGCGCCCGTTAAGGAACTGGTTACTAGTCACTGTCACCATTTACATATTAGGTCACCACCATATGTGGCAGCATATTTCGAAGGCAGTTTAATACTTCGACACGCTCGGTTGGCGGTCTCTTGAAGGAGAGGCCCAATGTTTAAGGGCTTCACGGTGGCAGTTGTGGCGCTGGTCAGCACGGCGCAGCTGGATCAATACCTAACCAACGGTCGGTACACCGACGCGGCCATGACTATGCTACGGCAAATCAGGCACGCGTTTGGGTTTTGAGATACCGGGATAATTTTACGGTGCGTGATGGAAAGCATCTCCTGGGCTGATCTCAACGCGGAGGAGCAACGCACCTTTGCGATCTTGGGAGCCGGACTTTCTATCGAGCTGTGTGACCCCGTTGCTCTCCTGACCTTAAGGCGGCTAGGTCTGATCGTAGGCTTCCACTTGACGGCCGCTGCACACAATTTGCGTAGAGACGTTGTTTTCGGCGAACTCGGGGCGCGTGATTGCGTGACGTAGCCAAGCGCACGACCGCGAACAGACGGTCGAAATTCCTCGCCGACGATGAGCGCGATGCAGGATCGCTTAGTCATGAGTATCGGTCAGTTGCGCGGCCCCCTTTGGACTTGAGATCCTTTCACGCCATCGCTCTTCAAAAGTGTCAAAGTCTTTCAATGCCAACGCTCGTGCATCTAATGGATTGCCGGGCTTGCTAGCTATGACAATGCCTTTAGCTTCTCCGCGAGAACCGGGTTCGGAGGAGACCTCTGTAGGCCACTCCAGCAGTGATTTCGAAAGCATGGGCTTGCCCGCGTACCAGCATTTTCGTCCGTCGATGAGACGATAGGACCACCACTGACCTTGCGGATTTGTCGGGATTGCAGCGGCGCATTGTTGCTTAGCATGCACGCTTGTCATTTCGAGCGACGAGAGCGCAGCAATGCAAACGGTTAAAGCAAACGATTGAAGCGGTTTGCTCATGGGCGCGCTCAATTGCCGTGTTGCTGCAATCGACTTACAGCAACGAGCAAGGCGGGGCGTTCGAGAACTTCCAACAACTTTTCAAGGATATGCGCATTATCCTTAGGACAGGGCCGAAGGTATTCTTCCAATATGAGTTGCGCTTCGCTAATCGCTTGCAGGGCTAATTGCTGATCAGTCATCGCTGCTTACTCATCGATAAAATGCGCTGAGAAAGCTAGCGAATGGAGAAATCAAGTCAGCTTTGGGGAATATCCCCGCTCTTTTTTTCACTTTTTGTTTCAGATGCCAACTTGCCATCGTGGCAGTTGTGCGCAGATAGCCATGCGAAAGGACCTGTCGCGAGCGGAGGGATCGCGGCGACCGAGTATTTTTAGGCTACCGTCCGATCTTCCTTCTCCGCCCCGCGCATCACGATCTTGAGCACATCATCCGGCAACGGCCGTTGCAGCGCCTTGGCCTCACCCCACGGCGCGCGTATCCAGACATCGCGGTCCTCATCGGTCGCCAGGATCACCGGCATCGCGTTGGATGGATCGGCTCGACGACGGCATTCGGCGTTTGTCGTCAGGAAACCATAGACGAGGTGCGGACCGGGGATCGGCTTGGACTTCGTGCTGCGAGCGCCCGCGACGTGCGTCTGTATCCTAATTCCCACACTTGCGACCAAAGAGCGTCTGTTTGTCGCTTTTCGAACCGACAGGCCAAATCCGCTCGGTTCCAACTCCACTATTGGAAGTAACTCATCGGTGGGGAGGCGAAATGGAACGTTCCCTGTTAATTGAGATGACGCGCGACAAGTATATCGAGCGATGCAAGCAACGGGCGTTCGATCATCTCGACCGAGGTGATCTTAAGAACGCGGTCGCCTCGTTTGTCGGCAATATGAACGCGCGTCCCGAACGGCGGACGATGCGCTCGGCTGGAGGGCGCTTATTGAAGGGTTGAGGTGACGATCCGATAAACGCGGGCCTTGGAGTCGTGGGCATGGCGCACTACCGAGCTTACCTTTTGGACCAGTACCACCACGTTATAAGCGTGGCCCATTTGCAATGTGCCGACGAGCAGGAAGCACGAGAACGTGCTGAGCAGCTAGTTGATGTCAACGATGTCGAGCTATGGCAACTCGATCGCCGTATTGCGGTGTTTGAAGCTGTCACAAGCCGAACCTCGAAGTCGGCGGCGAAGGTAAGGCCACGGCGCCCTCCAGACGAATGAAGCGTGTGTGACAGTTCAGCGCTATCTCAGCTCCGGCTTCGGCATTATGATCACGGGCGCCCGGTAGTTCGGGAAGACGCCGGACATCGGTAGGTTGCCGACTTGACCTACGCGGGGCAATTTGGACGAGTTGCATCCCGCGTCGATCTCATCGCAAATGCCATCTTCGTTCCGTTTTCTAGCATGGTCGACTTTCGGAGCCTTGGGCGCCCACCTAGGCGACCACGAACGGCAGCAGACCGTTGGCAAAACGATTGCCATGACCGTTTCTGTAGCTATGGCCACTCCTCGCCCGCGGCGAAAAAAGCCGAGGGACGGCCCTTTACCCGCACGCCGTTGTGCCCTCAGAAGTCCATTGCGCCGGGACCGGAGGGGACGGTTTGGCCGGCTCCATTCTTCTTGGGCGCTTCGGCGACCATGGCCTCTGTCGTGATCAACAGGCCGGCGATTGAAGCTGCGTCCTGCAGCGCGGATCTTACGACCTTGGTCGGATCGATGATCCCTTTCGCGAACAGGTTACCGTATTCTGCCGTCTGTGCATCGAACCCCCAGGCGTAGTCCTTGCCCTCGAGCACCTTTCCGACCACGATCGATCCATCTTCTCCCGCATTCTCGGCGATCTGCCGCGCCGGCCACGTGAGCGCCCGCTTGACGCTTTCCAGGCCGTGGCGCTGATCGTCATTTGCGGGCCTGACTTTCGCCAGCGCAGCCGTGGCCCGCAGCAGCGCCACTCCGCCGCCTGGAAGAATACCTTCTTCAACGGCCGCGCGCGTCGCATGCATGGCGTCATCTACACGGTCTTTTCGTTCCTTGACCTCCACCTCGGTTGCGCCGCCGACCCGGATGACGGCGACCCCGCCGGCAAGCTTTGCCAGCCGTTCCTGCAGCTTCTCCCGATCATAATCCGAGGTCGTCTCTTCGATTTCGGTTCTGATCTGCTTAATGCGCGCTTCGATCTCCGACTTTTTGCCGGCCCCGCTGACGATGGTCGTGTTATCCTTGTCGATCGTGACCTTCTTGGCGCGTCCCAGCATGGCGAGCGTGACATTTTCAAGCTTCGTGCCGAGTTCCTCGGAAATGAAATTGCCGCCAGTAAGGATCGCAATGTCCTGCAACATGGCTTTACGCCGCTCACCAAACCCGGGCGCCTTGACAGCGGCGACCTTTAATCCAGCCCGCAGCCTGTTCACGACAAGCGCGGCAAGCGCCTCACCTTCTACGTCTTCGGCGATCATAAGCAGGGGCTTTCCACTCTGCACGACCGCTTCCAGCAGGGGCAGCATCGGCTGCAACGCTGAGAGCTTCTTTTCGTGGATGAAGATATACGGATCGTCTAGCTCAACCCGCATCTTTTCCGCATTGGTGACAAAATAGGGCGAGATGTAGCCGCGGTCGAACTGCATGCCTTCGACGACCTCAAGTTCGGTCTCGAGTGACTTGGCTTCCTCGACCGTGATCACCCCCTCGTTGCCAACCTTTTTCATTGCATCGGCCAGGAAGCGTCCGATTTCATTGTCGCCATTAGCAGAGATCGTTGCAATCTGCGCTATTTCGTCATTTGAAGTAAGCTTCTTCGAGTTTTTCTTGAGTTCATTGACGACAGCATCGACCGCCAGGTCAATACCGCGCTTAAGATCCATGGGATTCATGCCCGCAGCGACTGCCTTGGCACCTTCCCGGACGATTGCATGTGCGAGAACGGTAGCAGTAGTCGTGCCATCGCCTGCCTGGTCGGAGGTCCTCGAGGCGACCTCGCGGACCATCTGCGCCCCCATGTTTTCGAACTTGTCCTCGAGTTCGATTTCCTTCGCAACCGTTACGCCGTCCTTGGTGATGCGAGGCGCACCAAAACTCTTTTCAAGCACAACGTTGCGACCCTTCGGCCCTAGCGTCACTTTGACGGCATTGGCTAGAACCTCGATGCCATTGAACATTTTGTCTCGCGCGTCAGTCGAGAATCGGACCTCCTTTGCGCTCATGATCGTTCCTCCCGAAAAATGCTTGCCAGCGCGACCTCAAGAGGCGCGCCTGCGACTAGGCAACTTTACACTCAGCCGAAGTCTTGGTCAGAATGCCAAGAATACCTGTCTCCTTCATGATCAGGTATTCGACGTCCTCGAGCTTGATCTCCTGAACTATTGCCGGCAACACGACGATCGTCGACATTGATAACATTGATATTGATGGGGCGGAGCTTTCGAGCTTGGTCCCGGTCAGCCGGGCCAACCGCCCACTTCAGTTGACCTGAATGGCTCGCGGCTTGGCTTTCTCTGCCAGCGGCAACATGAGCGACAGCACGCCGTCCTTGAGCTCGGCCGCGATCTTGCTCTGGTCGATCTTGCCGAAAAGCCGGAAGGTTCGCGAAAAGTGGCCGATATTGTACTCGGTGTACACCGGCTGTAGACCCTTGTACTTAGAGAAGTCGAGCTTTCCGTCGACCTTGAGCACGTCGTCCTCCACTCGAACGTCCACGCTATTCTTGTCGACTCCCGGCATTTCGAGAACGACGTTGAGCCCGTCCTTGGTCTCGTAGATGTCCGCGTTCGGCACGAATATCCGCGCTGGGATAGTAGTCTCCTCCTTCTTCTCCAACTCGCGCTTCTGGGCGACCTGCAGTTCCTTTTTAGAAGCCATGATCGTCTCTCCTCAAAGCTGCTCAGCTGCGCCGGCCCTCCGCCCATGGGGACGAACGGCTGGCGATAGATTGTGGTTCAGGTGATCTTGATAGTGCGTGGCTTGTCGCTTTCCGCACGCGGCAGGAATACTGCCAAGATGCCATCCCGATATTCGGCCTTGATGCCATCCGGCTCGATCTGCACGGGGACCGACAGCGTTCGATCAAACTCGCCAGAAACGCGCTCGCGTCGATGCAGGCTCGACTCTTCAGGATAATCGACAGCCTTCCTCCCGAAGATGCGGATGGAGTTTTCCTTGGCCTGAATTTGCAGGTCGCTCTTACTCACACCGGGCAATTCGATGATGGCTAAGAGGTCATCGCCCTGCTGGAAGACGTTGATCGGTGGGAATGGCCCGCGGCTGGTGGTGAGGTCTTGCAGCCAGTCGCTTGCCAAGGTTGCTTCAAGAGAGCGTTGTAGGTCGAGAAGCGTATCGAACGGATCAGCAAATCCCATGACCATGTTTGCAACCCCATGTAGTTGTTGGCGGGGCGAGAAGGGATCATGGTCGCCCCTCGACGAATTGATTTGGGACGACTTGTGGCACTGTCAAGAGGTGAGTGCTAATAGGCGCAAGCTGTTACCCGACCTCCATACAAGTGATTGATTTTGCAATCAAAAATCGCTCTTGGGGCAGGCCGTGGGTGGAGACCAGCCGCAGGCCATTGCAGCCCCGTGCTCGTCAGGTTTCGAATAGGGAAGCACTCGTTCGGGACACGCTTTTATTGACCCGCTAATCCCGGCAATTCGCTCCTGATGCCTATCAGGATGAAATTCACGGCGATCGCGCGACGATAAGCGCCATAACGCGGGTCATGACGTTGATGCCGGTTCTACCCAAGAAGCGCTCGATTGCTACGGCCATCCACAGTGTCCGCTCATGTCAGCAACGGCCGTGCGGGCTGCTGATGGCGCGTCGGTTGTCCTGACGTTTCATCAAACTCACGCTTTGCTGCTGTCTCCCTTGCCCAGCGCGCTGTCGCGCCACCTTCGCAAAGCCATCCAGCATTGCAGCCGTAACCATTTCGCGCCCCCTTAGAAGTCACGACGTAACCGCGAGGTACCAGCCTCGGGATATCAGCTACGGAAGCGCGGAGCGACACCGCCTGGATGTATTTGTGCCAAAGGAGGCGGTCGAAAAGTGCGCACGCTTAGGCCGCGATGGCTCGCGCACGAACAGCAGTCCTTGGCTGGCCATCAGGATGTCACATTCCGAATAAGGCTGCTCTCGGCAAGAAATAGGCGTCGGCGTTAGTGCGCTTTGCGATGCAGCGGGCCAGGGACGCGGGCCCCCGACAATCTCTTATCGTGTGTCCCCAAACCGTGAGGTGCCCTCGGCGGTTGGATATTTCGCTCTAAGCCATTGATCTCTAATGGTCGGATTTTGGCCCGGTTGGAAAAAATCTCTTGTAAAATCAATGATCGTATCGTGTCTCTTAATCAGCGGGTCCCAGGTTCGAGCCCTGGTGCGCCCACCAAATCAATGACTTAGCCGGTAAAACCGTTTGAGGAGTGGATTTTTCAAACGGTCCTCTCTTGCGAATAGCGATCAATTTGCGCGTTACGATGCGATGGGCCGCGTCACTGCTTAACTCGGCACAGATCACGGCCAGAAGGGGGGCGCTGAACCTCGTCCAATGATGGATTGGAGCGAGAGTTCAGAATTCTCAATGGGTTAGAGGGCGGCGTGTGCCCGCCGTGTGCACCGGGAGATCAAGAAAAATCTCACCACAGCCAACGTGAGCAGGCTTGTGGCGCATGTGCAAATCTGGATTTCCGAGGGCAGCAGGCCGGCGCAGCAGGCCGGCGAGTGCTTGCTTGCAGTCTCAGCTGTTCGACGCGTAATGATCGAAAATCGTGGGTTTGACCGCTCTCTCCGCCATGAATCTGTGCGCCAGTCTATGATCTGCGGCGATGTTGCACTTCGGACGGTTGCGGTCGAAAGCCCACTGATGCGAATTGAGTTGGCCTGGACAAGGGATGAAGCCGTCGAAAGCCGACTGCGTCTTGGCAAAGGCGCTTCGGATCAGGCCACATGTGTAAAAGCGGCGGTCTTTTAGTACGTCGAGACGCCGAATAGCTTGCGCACTGCAGGCAACCATTCGCCGGTCATTGTGAATTCGAGCCCGAGTCGAGCTCCGCAGGCAATCGCCAGCATGGTAATCGGCGCCGAGACGGCAAGCGTCGAGAACGCGGTCAGTCCCTGGCCGATGGTGCATCCCATCGACATGACCCCTCCGATGCCCATCAGCAGCGCGCCGGTCATGTGACGCTTCAATTCGCGCGCGTCGTCGCAGGCTTCCCAGCGGAAGCCGCGCGCGAGCAATGCCGCGGCAAAGGCGCCGGCGATGACGCCGGCGACCGAGCCGATGCCGAAGTTCAGCCGCGCGCCGGAGAAGGTGGCGACGTAGAGGATGCTATCGCCGAGGGGAGCGACAAAGCTCAGCGAGGAGACGCGCACGGGATCGAACTCGTCGTCCGCAAGCCATCCTGTCGCGAACCAGCCGAATGCGATTGTGGCGCCGACGGCGAAGCCGGAGGCGAGCAGCCGCGGCGACTGGATCAGCTTGCCATCCGCGAGCGCCCCGACGGCGAGCGCGGCGGCAATCGCCACGACGAGGACCGCGCGCGCCGTGCCGCCTGCGCCGAGCAGAGATGTCAGCGTCTGGTTGCTGCCTTCGGGAAGACGCAGCGATAACGGTTCGATCAATGCCACACGCAGCATGCCTGTGATGCCGCGCATGGTGGCGAGCGCCGACAGGCCGAGCACGAGAAAGACCACGATGGCGCGCAGATCGCCGCCGCCAACGCGCACCAGCGTGCCGAAACCGCAGGTGCCGACCAGCGCCATGCCGACGCCGAACATCAGCCCGCCAATGATCGCGCCGCCAAGTCCGATCGACGATGTCAAGTAAATCGAGCGCGACAGGTCGACGATGCCGAGCTCGGCGAGCGCCTGCGTTGCGAGCAGGGCGACCGCTGCAGCGAGCACAAAGGATTTAAGCCGGCGATAGTCCGATCCGAAGAACGCATCCTCCAGCATCGCGAGCGTGCAGAAACGGCCCGCGCGGCCCGCAACGCCGAGCACGGCTCCTGCGGCAAGCCCGCATGCAAACGCTATGGTCGAAGGGCTCAGCATTCCTCCCGCATGATGTTCGTTCTGCCTCTTGGCAGTCTGCGCCGGAGGAGTGCGAAAATCCAGTGCGGAAAATTACCGGCGGCGGCGCCGCACCGGCTCGCAGAACACGTCGTAGACGGCAGTGAGAATCTTGCGGACGTCCTCGTTGGCGAGGCTGTAGTAGATAGCCTTGCCGTCGCGGCGGGTCGTCACCAGTCGGTCGAGTCTCAGCCGCGCGAGCTGCTGGGAGACGGTCGACTGCCGCTCGCCCAGGAATTGCTCGAGCTCGGTCACCGACTTCTCGCCCTCGGCGAGGATGCAGAGCAGCAGCAACCGCGACTCGTGCGACAGCGCTTTCAGCATGTCGCTCGCCTCGCGCGCCTTCTCGATCATCTGCTCGAGCTCGGCCGAGCCTTCAATCTCCTTCAGCTTTGGCAATGGCATCGCGTCAAATTCCCCTGGGGTCACATCCCTAACATCTGCAGTCACGAGCGTCCCGGTTCCGATCCTGTGCTGGACAGGATCCGGTCCAAGAGGCCGAAGAAGAAGGCATCCCCCGGATAGCCGCGAATGCGCCCGATCTCACGGCCTTCTTTTACCACGACGAAGGTCGGCGTGAAGGCGCCGGGATCGATTCCGGCGAGATCGGCGGGCAGGGGGCTGTTCAGGTCGACCCGGCGCAGCGGGGCGGCCTGGCTTTCCTCGGTCTTGGCGTAGATCGGCGCGATCTCGGCGTTGAAGCGCGCGCACCACACACAGCCGGGGCGCTCGAACATGACGAGTTCGGCCGCGCGCGATGCCGCCGAAGCCAGCGCGAGCGCGACGGTGACGGCGAGCAAGGCGATGATTCGGTTCATGAGGGGGCACGAGCCTCTGGACTTCCTCGAGGCTTTATATCATTAAATTCGTATATGTGCTAGGGATGAGGCGACATGACTTTGGACGTCACGCTGGGTGCGGCCTTCGTCGCGGGCCTGTTGTCGTTTCTGTCGCCCTGCATTCTGCCCCTGGTCCCGCCCTTCCTCTGTTATATGACCGGCGTGTCGGTCACGGACCTGTCCGGCGACAGGCCGAATCTGCGGCCGCGGATCCTGATCTCCGCCCTGGCCTTCGTCGCCGGCTTTTCGCTGGTCTTCGTCGCACTCGGCTCGACCGCATCGATCGCGGGCCGCTTCGTCTCCGCGCATCTGTCGACCCTCGGCATGGTTGCCGGCGGCCTGATCATTGTGATGGGTCTGCATTTCCTGGGCGTCGTCCGGATTCCGCTGCTCTATCGCAGCGCGACCGTGCAGGTGGAGAACCGGCCGGCTGGCGTCGCAGGCGCCTTCGTGATGGGGCTGGCATTCGCGTTCGGCTGGACGCCTTGCGCAGGCCCCATTCTCGCCGCGGTCCTGCTGATGGCGGGTTCGGAAGAGGCCACGGGACGAGGCGCGTTGCTGCTTCTGGCCTACTCGGTCGGGACCGGCATTCCCTTCCTGATCGCGGCCGCCTTCACCGGTCATTTCATCGCGCTGCTTGGCCGTGCGCGCCGGCATCTTGGTCTGGTCGAGAAGACGATGGGCGTCTTTCTGGTTGCGACCGGACTGATGTTCCTGACCGGCCTGATGCCGGCGGTCTCGGAATGGCTGCTGGAGCGCTTCCCGGGGCTCACCAGCATCGGCTAAATCGAACAGCTGAGCGTAGGACGCCAGCTCGATCAGGTACCGATGCACGAGCGGCCCGTCGCCGGCCATCGCCGCATGCGCAATCTCGCCGCTGCTTGCGACCGCGCCATCGATGAGGCGGCGGAACTCGCTCTTTTCGGCGATGTCGGGACTTGCCCACTCGTTGCAGCGCTGCAGGCGATCGCGGAACGCGCTTGCGGCGGCGACGGTCGCCTCGGCGTTCGCCGGCGCGGGCTCTTCGCCATACCGAATAGCCGCCACGCGCAGCTTCTCCATGGCCGGCGCGAGCTCGAAGACGCAGTCGCCGAGATCGTAGAGGCCCGAACGACGTCTGAGCTCATGATAGGACTGACGAAGCGCGAGCAATTCGAGACCGGCGGCGACATGATCCCCGCCATCGAGCGCGCGCGTTACCTGCACGACCCGTTCGCCGCCTTTGGTCAGAAATTCCGCCGGCGCGGCTGGGGCGTAAGCGGGCAGGGCGCCGGCCGCGATGTTGACCTGAAGCCGCTTCCACGTCATCGCCGCCTCATCGGTCTCCATCTGTGCCAGCGCGATATTCCCGGTGCGGGCGTAGCTCGCTGCGGTGCGCAGATTGGCCATGATCGGCGCGACCGCCGATGAGAAATCCAAAGGTGCCCGTTGCCCTCGGCGCCAAGGGCGAGCGCGTACGAGGCCAGCCAGGCCAACAGGACGATGATGCAGCGCAAGATCGGAAATCCTCTCACATTCGTGTATTTGAATATCATAATGAAAATGACCGACGCGCAAGATCTTCCAAAGCACAAATCCATGATGATGCTTCGAGCGCCGACACGGCGCGGCCTTCTTGCCCTGGCGTCGGGCGCGGCTCTTGCCGCGAGCCGCGGCGCGGCGGCGGCTGAGCCTGCGCTTGGAGAAGACGGGATCTATCACGAGCCCTGGTTCCTGCAGAGCTTCCTCGATCTGCGCGAGGACCTCGACAGCGCCGCCGCCGGCGGCAAGCGCCTCGCCATCATGTGGGAGCTGCGCGGCTGTCCCTATTGCCGCGAGACGCATCTGGTGAACTTTGCCGATGCCGACATCACCAAATACATCCGCGACAATTTCGAGGTGTTGCAGCTCAATCTGATCGGCTCCCGTAAGGTTACGGATGTCGACGGCCAGGAATTGTCCGAGAAGGACCTCGCTCAGAAATACGGGATCAGGTTCACCCCGACGTTTCAGTTCTTCCCGCCGACGTCGGCCGGTATCGAAGCAAAAGAGCCGATGGCGCGGGAGGTTGCGCGGGCGCCGGGCTATCTCAAGCCGCCGCCTTCCTTTCGATGTTTCGCTTCGTGCGGGAGCGAGCCTATGAGCGCGGATCGTTCCGGGATTTTCTCGCCGCAAACGGCTAGCCGAGAGCGGCTCGCGAATTTCGCTTGACGGCGTCGTTTATATGAACATATCATCATAATTGAATTTGATGGATCGTGAGTCCATCGCGATCGAAGACGGGCGTCACCCCGTCATAAGGGTAGGGAACATGCGGCGCTCGCTTGTGGCTGCGTTTGCACTGTGTCTGTCGGCTGTCGGCGCTTCCGCCCAGGAGCCCGCGAAGACGCCGATCAAGCTCGATGTCGTCAACGATTCCCTGCCGAAGTCCCTGACCGGCACACCCGGCAATGCCGAGGCCGGCAAGAAAGTGTTTTTGACGCGCACGCTCGGCAACTGTCTGGCCTGCCATCAGGTCACCAGCCTGAAATCCGAGGAATTTCACGGCGAGTTCGGTCCGTCGCTCGACGGCGTGGCTGGCCGCTACACCGAGGCGCAATTGCGCCTCATCGTCGCCGACCCCAAGCGCATCTTCACCGACACGGTCATGCCGGCGTTCTTCAAGAACGAGGGCTTGAGCCGGGTGCGCCCGGAGTTCGTCGGCAAATCCATTTTGACGGCCGCGCAGGTCGAGGACGTCATCGCTTTTCTCAAGACGCTGAACTGACGGCGAGGAGGATCAGGAATGAAGGCCATCAATCGACGGCAGGCATTTGCGCTCGGGGGCGGCTTCGTCATGCTGACCCTGATGCCCATGGCGGCCGATGCCGAAGTCACGAACGACGCGGCGAAGTGGATCGAGAAGTTCACCGGCGGCAAGCAACCCGCCAAGGGCAAGGTCTCGCTCGACCTGCCGGAGATCGCGGAGAACGGCAACACCGTGCCGCTGTCGATCAACATCGAGAGCCCGATGACGGTGGAGTCCTACGTCAAGGACGTCATGATCATCGCGGACGGCAACCCGAATGCGGGCGTCGCGACGCTGTCCTTCACGCCGATGTCGGGCAAGGCGGAGGCCTCGATCCGGATCCGGCTCGCGACCACGCAGAATGTGGTTGCGATTGCGAAGATGAGCGACGGTTCGCTGTTCACGGAGCAGAAGACCGTGAAGGTCACCATCGGCGGCTGCGGCGGCTAAGGGCTCAGGAGAGAGAAGATGGCAGACAAACCACGTATCAAGCTTCCGAAGGAGGCGGCCAAGGGCGAGGTCATCCAGATCAAGACCCTGGTTTCGCACGTCATGGAATCGGGCCAGCGCAAGGACGCGCAGGGCCAAACCATTCCGCGCAAGATCATCAACAAGTTCGCCTGTGAGTTCAACGGCAAGCCGGTGTTCGCATGCGCGCTGGAGCCGGCGATCTCGGCCAATCCCTACATCCAGTTCGACGCCAAGGTGGATGAAGCCGGAACGTTCAAGTTCTCCTGGACCGACGACGACGGCACCGTGATCACCGCCGAAGAGAAGATCGCGCTCAAGGCATGATGCGCATCGCGCATTGAGGGGAGGCTCGGATGGCGCCACGATCTATTGGGATAGCCGCTGCGATCGTGGCCGCCGCATCGATCGCGACGGTCGCCTTCGCAGAGGAGGCCGAGCGCAAGGGCATCCCGGCGCCGCCCGGCCACGTCTTCAAGACCATCATCTCTGGCTACGAGTTTCGCAGCAAGGAGACCCGCGCGCTGCAGGACGACGATCTCGAAAATCCGGGCTTCCTGGCCGTGGAGCGTGCGGCGGACGCCTGGAAGAAGGTCGAGGGCAGCGAGGGCAAGTCCTGCATGAGCTTCCACGGCGAGGCCGAGACCAGCATGAAGGGCGTCGGCGCCGCCATGCCGAAATGGGACGACAGGCAGAAGAAGCCGGTCAATCTCGAGCAGCGCATCAACATCTGCCGCAGCGAGCACATGAAGGCGGAGCCCTGGACATTCAAATCCCGGGAACTGACCGACATGACCACCTTCGTGCGCTACCAGTCGCACGGCATGCCGGTCACGGTGAAGACCGATGGGCCGATGTCGCCCTGGTTCGAGCGCGGCAAGCAGATCTACTACACGCGCTACGGTCAGCTCGATCTCGCCTGCGAATCCTGCCACGAGCGCAACAACGGCAAGTTCATGCGCGCCGATTTCCTGAGCCAGGGCCAGACCAACGGCTTTCCGACCTATCGGCTGCGCGACCAGCGCCTAGTGCCGCTGCATGAGCGCTTCGAAGGCTGCATGTTCGACGTGCGCGCCGAGCCGTTCAAGCCGCTGTCGGACGAGTTCCTCGCGCTCGAGCTTTACGTCGCCTGGCGCGGCATCGGGCTGCCGGTCGAGACGCCGTCGGTGCGCAACTGAAACGATGAGCATGCAGGAGCATTGCGCATGATTTCTCGCCGCGAGTTCATTCAGGTTGCTGCGGCAACGGCGGCACTCTCGACCGGTATCGGCACCGGCCTGACCCGGGCGGTCGCCCAGCAGCGTCTGACCCAGAACGAATTGCTGGCGTTCGAGCCGCTCGGCAATGTCACGCTGGTGCATGTGACCGACATCCACGGCCAGCTCATGCCGCTCTATTTCCGGGAACCCTCGACCAATCTCGGCGTCGGCGAGGCCAAGGGCCTTCCGCCGCACGTCACCGGCAAGGAATTTCTCAGCCGCTTCGGCATCGCGCCCGGTTCGTCCGCGGCCTATGCCCTGACGTCAGAGGATTTCGAGGCGCTGGCCAAGAGCTATGGCCGGATCGGCGGGCTCGATCGTGCCGCGACCGTGATCAAGGCCATCCGCGCCGAGCGCGGCGACAAGGTCGCGCTGCTCGACGGCGGCGATACCTGGCAGGGGTCGTGGACGTCCTTGAAGACGCGCGGCCAGGACATGATCGACTGCATGGCGCTGCTCAAGCCGGACGCCATGACCGGGCATTGGGAGTTCACCTACGGCACCGAACGCGTCAAGCAGGCGATCGAGGGGCTCGGCTTCCCGTTCCTCGGCCTCAACATCCGTGACACCGAATGGAACGAGGCCGCCTTCGAACCCTCGACCATGATCGAGCGTGGCGGGGTCAAGATCGCGGTGCTGGGCCAGGCCTTCCCGTATACGCCCGTCGCCAATCCACGCTGGATGATTCCGAACTGGTCGTTCGGCGTGCGCGAGGAGGATGTGCAGGCGCAGGTCGACAAGGCGCGCAAGGGCGGGGCGCAGCTCGTGGTCCTGCTTTCTCACAATGGCTTCGACGTCGACCGTAAGCTTGCCAGCCGCGTCAAGGGCATCGACGTCATCCTGACCGGACATACCCACGACGCGCTGCCCGAGGCGGTGAAGGTCGGCAAGACGCTGCTGATTGCGTCGGGCTCGTCCGGCAAGTTCGTGTCGCGGCTCGATCTCGACGTCCGCGACGGCGAGGTCAAGGCTTACCGCTACAAGCTCATTCCGCTGTTCTCCGATGTGATCGCTGCGGACGCCGAGATGGCGGCGAAGATCACCGAGGTGCGCAAGCCCTTCGCGTCCGACCTATCCAAGGTGCTCGGCAAGACCGAGACGTTGCTCTACCGACGCGGCAATTTCAACGGCACATTCGACGATCTGATCTGCCAGGCCCTGCTGCAGGAGCGCGACGCCGAGATCGCGCTCTCGCCCGGCTTTCGCTGGGGCACCAGCGTGCTGCCCGGACAGGACATCACCTTCGAGGACGTGACCAACGCGACCGCGATCACTTATCCCGCGGTCTACCGCATGGGCATGACGGGCTCGCGCCTGAAGGAAATCATCGAGGACGTTGCCGACAATCTCTTCAACGTCGATCCCTATTATCAGCAGGGCGGCGACATGGTGCGGATCGGCGGGTTGTCCTACGCGATCGATATCGCGAAGCCGCAGGGCAGCCGCATCTCGGACATGCAGCTCGCCAAGACCGGTGCGCCGATCGATCCCGCCAGGGAATATCAGGTCGCCGGCTGGGCCAGCGTCAATGAAGGAACCGAGGGACCGCCAATCTGGGAGGTCATCGGCAATTATCTGACCCGACAGAAGACGGTTCGCCTCGAACCCAACCGAGCTGTCAAAGTCACTGGAGCGTAAGAAGCGATGTCGAAGATGGACAGTCCCCGGCAATCCCGACGCAGTTTCCTGGCCGCTGGCGCCGGTGTTGCGGCATCGGTGCTCGCCAAGCCCGCTCTCGCCGGCGGCGGCAATCCAGCGAACCAGCCGCCCAACGTGCCGGAATGGACAAAGGCACTCGGTGAGGGCGTCGCCGTGCGTCCCTACGGCAAGCCGTCGAAATTCGAGAAGGACGTCGTCCGGCGCGACGTCGAATGGCTGACCGCCTCGCGCGAGTCCTCGGTGAGCTTCACGCCGTTGCACGAGCTCGAAGGTATCATCACTCCGAACGGCCTCTGTTTCGAGCGGCATCACGGCGGCATCGCCGAGATCGATCCCGCAGATCATCGCCTGATGATCCATGGGCTCGTCGAACGTCCGCTCATTCTCACGCTGGAAGAGCTGAAGCGCTATCCGCGCGTCAACCGCATCCACTTCATGGAGTGCGCGGCGAATTCCGGCATGGAGTGGCGCGGCGCGCAGCTCAATGGATGCCAGTTCACCCACGGCATGATTCACTGCGTGCAGTACACCGGCGTGTCGCTGCGTACCCTGCTGGAAGAAGCCGGCGTCAAGACCAACGGCAAGTGGCTGCTGGTCGAGGGCGCCGATGCGGCTGCGATGGATCGCAGCCTGCCGATCGAGAAGGCGCTCGACGACTGCATCATCGCCTACAAGATGAACGGCGAGGCGCTCTATCCCGAGCAGGGCTACCCGATGCGGCTCGTGGTGCCGGGCTGGCAGGGCAATCTCTGGGTCAAGTGGCTGCGCCGCATCAAGGTGGGCGATCAGCCCTGGCACACCCGCGAGGAGACCTCGAAGTACACAGACCTTCTTCCGAACGGCAAGGCGCGCCGCTTTACCTGGTCGATGGACGCAAAATCGGTGATCACGAGCCCGAGCCCGCAGGCGCCGATCAAGCACGGCAAGGGTTTTACCATCGTGTCGGGTCTCGCCTGGAGCGGCAATGGCAAGGTCAAGCGCGTAGACGTGTCGCTCGACGGTGGACGCAACTGGCGACCGGCGCGGCTCGACGGGCCGGTGCTCGATAAGGCGCTGACGCGCTTCTACTACGAGTTCGACTGGAACGGCGAGCCGCTGCTGCTACAATCGCGGGTCCAGGACGAGACAGGATACGTGCAGCCGAGCAAGGCCGAGCTGCGCAAGATTCGTGGCGTCAACTCCATCTATCACAACAATGGCATCCAGACCTGGTACGTGCAGGCCAGCGGTGAGGTCGAGAATGTCGAAGTCGCCTAAGTTCATCGCAGCGGCGCTGCTCATCCTTGCGCTGGGCGCGCCGGCGCTCGCACAACAGAAGACCGACGCGAAGGCCGGTCCGCACTACCATATCGGTCGTGCGCCGACTGCGGACGAGATCCGCGGCTGGGATATCGACGTGCGGCCAGACGGGCAGGGCCTGCCGGAGGGCAAGGGCACGGTCGCCCAAGGTGAAAAGCTGTTCATGGACAATTGCTCGACCTGCCACGGCGAGTTCGGCGAGGGCAATGGCCGCTGGCCGGTGCTGGCCGGTGGCAAGGGTTCGCTGACGTCAGACAATCCGGTCAAGACCGTGGGCTCCTACTGGCCCTACGCCTCGACCGTGTTCGACTACGTCCGTCACGCCATGCCCTATGGTAATACTGAGTCACTATCGGTCGATGAATACTATGCGCTGGTCGCCTATGTCCTCTACCTGAACGACGTCGTCACCGACCAGAATTTCGAGCTGACCAACAAAAACCTCGCCACGATCAAGATGCCGAACGAGCAGGGATTCGTGATGGACGATCGCGCCACGAGCGAAAAATCGTTCTGGCAGAAGGACCCCTGCATGAAGGATTGCATCGCGCCGGTGAAGATTACCGCGCGTGCCGCCGCGATCGACGTGACGCCGGAGGACAGCAAGGACAAGAAGTCGCGGGGCGTGGAGTGAGCCGCGGGCAGGCGAGCCGCCGCGGATTGCTTCGCGGGCTGGTCGCTGCCGCTTTCATCGTGACAGGTCTCGCCGTCCCGACCCGCGCGGCCGAGCCGCACAGGCTCGCGCTGCAGATCAGCGACGACGACCCCGTCAAGATGCGCGCCGTGCTCGATGTTGCCGCGAACGTGTCGCGGCATTATTCCGGGCAGGGCGAAGACGTCGAGATCGTAGTGGTGGCCTTCAATGGCGGCCTCGACATGCTGCTCGACGACCGCTCGCCGGTGAAGGAGCGCCTTGTGAACTTCCTGAAATCGATGCCCAATGTGAGCTTCGTCGCCTGCGGGAACACGCTGGAGACGCTGGCGGCGAAGGAGGACAAGCGGCCGCCGCTGATCGAGGGCGTCAGCGTTACTCAGGTCGGGGTTGCCGCGTTGATGGATCTTGCGGAAAACAACTGGACGATCGTCCGTCCCTGAGGAGAGAGCCGCCCATGCGATGGTTTATGGGATTGGTCGTCTTGCTCGCTCTCGCGCAGCCCGTCGGCGCTGCCGAGCAGGAGCTCGAACTGTCCATCAACGGCCGTACAACGCTCGCGACGCTGCACACGCCGACCTCGATGGCGTCAGACACGCCGCTCGTCGTGATGACGCACGGCACGCTCGCTCACAAGGACATGGAGATCATTCAGGGCGTCGCGAAAGCGCTTGAGCAGCGCGGCATCGCCTCGCTCGCGCATACGCTGTCGCTCGGGCTCGATCGCCGCAAAGGCATGTACGACTGCGCCACGCGGCATGATTATGTCGCCGAGGACGCGGTTGCGGAGATCGGCGCCTGGGTCGCGAAGGCGAAGAGCATGTCCCGGTTCGTCTTCACGCTCGGTCATTCGCGCGGCGGCAATCAGGTCGCGCGCTATCTGGCGGCGAACGAAACACCTCCCGTCGCGGGCGCGGTGCTGTTGGCACCGACGACCGCGGGAGCCGAAGCGAGCTTGCGCGCTTCCTATGTCCAGACCTATGGCAAGCCGCTCGAGCCGCTTCTGGAGAAAGCGACGAAGGCTGTCGCCGCGGGACGCGGTGGGGAATGGATGGATGCGCCGGGCTTCATCTACTGCCGCAACGCCGTGGTCACCGCGCGGGCCTTTTCATCCTTCTATGCTGCCGATGCGGCCCAGGACACCGCGGCGCTCGTGGCGCGCATGAAGCTGCCGGTGCTGGTGTTCGCCGCGACCAAGGATACCGTAGTGCCCGATGTGATAGCGTCCTTCGCGCCGCTTGCCGATTCGAGCGGCGGCAGGGTGCAACTCGACAAGATCGAGGACGCCGATCATTTCTTCCGCGACCTGTTCGCGGAAGACGTGGCGGACCGGATCGCCGAATTCATCAAGCAGACACGATAGGAGGGACCATGCAGCGTCGATCCATCCTTCGCGCAAGCCTTGCCGGACTATTTGGCATCTTCGCCGTGCGCGAAGCGACGGCTGCGACGGAAGCGAATGCGCGGCAGCGCGTGGTCTATCATCTCGCCGATGCCGACCGTGTCATCTTCGTGCTGGGCAATCTCCAGAACCATGTCGATGGCGTCGGCGGGCCGGGCAAGGCCGATATCAGGCTGGTCGTGCACGGGCCGGCGCTACGCGCCTTCCATGCGCTCGCCGCCGAAGATCACACCATCGACATGATGAAGAAGCTCACCAACGCCGGCGTCGGATTCGACGCTTGCGCCAACACCATGAAGGCTCAGGGCGTCAAGCTCGACGACCTCACGCCGGGTTTCGTGGTGGCGGAGAAGGGCGGCGTGGTGCGGCTCGCCGAGCTGCAACGGCAGGGATATGCCTATCTGCGGCCATGACCGCTATCGCGAGCCTTGATTTGGCTCATATGGCCCGGCCGCGGCGAGCGATAGATTGGCACCTCTAGGGAACGCTGAGGCGGTCGTGCTGACGACATTGATCGATCTCCTGGGAGAAGACCCGCTGTCATGGCTGGGCGACCTCCTGGTCGGTGGCCTCTTCGGATTCTTCGCCCAGCACAGCCGCTTCTGTCTGCGCGCCGCGGCGGTCGAATTCTCGCGCGGCGAGGGCGGGCCGCGCCTTGCGGTGTGGCTGCTGACCTTCGCCGCCGCGCTGGTGGGCACGCAAGGCTTTGTCGCCCTCCACCTGCTCGACGTTTCCGAGGCGCGCCAGCTCGCCCAGCAGGGCAGCATCTCCGGCGCGCTGGTCGGCGGCGTGATGTTCGGCTGCGGCATGATCTTGGCGCGGGGCTGCGCCAGCCGGCTGCTGGTGCTCTCGGCCAACGGCAATCTCCGGGCGCTGCTGTCGGGCCTCGTGTTTGCGGTGACGGCACAAGCCTCCTATCGCGGCCTGCTGTCGCCCGCGCGCGAATGGGTCACCAATCTTTGGCTGGTCGACGGTGGGCCGTCGCGCGACATCATGGCGGTATTCGGCGCAGGCCTGCCCGAGAAGCTCGCCTTTGGCGGCCTCTGGCTGATCGCGGGGCTCGCCTTCGCCTTTCGCAGCCATTTGCCGCGCCGGCTGATCTTGTCCGCGCTCGCAACCGGTGCTGCCGTCGTCGCCGGCTGGCTCTTCACCTACCAGCTCTCGCAGGCCTCCTTCGCGCCGGTGACGCTGAAGAGCCTCACTTTCAGCGGGCCGTCAGCCGAAGTGCTGATGCTGGTCCTGAACAGTTCGCAGATCAGGCTCGGCTTCGACCTCGGCATCATCCCCGGCGTGTTCCTCGGCTCGTTCATCGCCGCGGCGGCCGCAGGCGAGTTGAAGCTCGAGGGGTTTTCCGACGGACTCGGCATGCGCCGCTACTTGCTTGGCGCGGTGCTGATGGGTTTCGGCGCGATGCTCGCCGGCGGCTGCGCGGTCGGCGCCGGCGTGACCGGGGCTTCGGTGTTCGCGCTCACCGCCTGCATGTGGCTGGGGGCAGGGCTCACCGATCTCCTGGTCGACCGGGCCGGCATGCCGCAAGCGCAGCAAGTGGTGGGTTCGCCCGGCGCCTGATATTTTAGACTTTTCTAAATTACAATTTTTGAACAGGATTTTCTCCAATGCGGGCCGGCGCGCGGCTTGCTGGCGGCTGCACCAGCGGACACGGCATCTCCGGCGGCTTGCAGCTCGCGGTGTCGAGCTGGCTGTTCCTGGCGGTGATGTTCGGCACCGGGCTCGGCATCTCCGCACTCATGTTCCGCAAGCGCTGAAGGGGAGAATCGAGATGACCGCAATGATGACGATCCTCGGACCGCTCGTGATGGGCGCAGCCTTCGGCTTCCTGCTGCAGCGGGGCAAGGTGACCAACTGCAACGTGATCGAGAATCAGTTTCGTTTGCGCGACTTCACCGTGCTGAAGGTGATGGGCACCGCGATAGTGGTCGGCGGCATCGGCGTGCTGCTGCTCGTCGATACCGGCAATACCAAGTACTATGTGAAGGATGCCAACATGCTGGCGGTCGCGCTCGGCGCCGCCTTGTTCGGCGTCGGCATGGTGGTCTACGGCTATTGTCCGGGAACGGCGCTCGGCGCCATTGCTACCGGCAGCGTCCATGCTCTGGTCGGCGCGCTCGGCATGGTCGCCGGCGCCATCTTCTACGCGCTGAGCTTCGACTGGCTGAAGGCGCATGTCCTCAACGTCTGGGCGCTGGGCAAGGTCCGCCTTCCCGATGTCACGCACATTCCGGACATCGCCTGGTTCGCAGCACTCGCGGTCGGCGCCGCGCTGTTCTTCTGGTGGGTGGAATCCTCTGAAGCGAGGCAGAAGCGCAGCTGAGCTCAGCGTTTGCGAGGGCTGCAGAACAGCCGGTGCAGGGTCGAAAACAGCTCTTCGACCCGCCGGTCGGCGATGCGGTACCAGATGGTCTGGCTGTCGCGGCGCGTCGCGACGACGCGCTCCGCCTTCAGCTTGGCCAGATGTTGCGACAGCGCCGAGGCGGAGAGACCGACCTCCTCGGCGAGCGTGCCGGCGCTGGCCTCGCCATATTCGACCAGCTTACAGACGATCAGCAGCCGGTGCTCGCTTGCGAGCGTGCGCATCAGGGCGGCCACGTCCTTGGCCTGCCGTTCCAGCGCGCGTGTGTCCGTCTTGCTCATGTCCGCTCTGCCCATGTGCCGTCTTCAATAGCATCTGTCGGCCGGCCGTCAAACGCGCTGGCGCAGCGATGCAAGGGATAAACAGCAATTTCGGTGGTGCCTCTCGGAAGGCTTAACATGGATTCGATCTCTATTGGCCCCTCAGAGTCTTTGCGCGGCCTTGCCTGGAACTGACGGCGGGCAGCAGGGTGCTTGGCGACGGCGGGGTAGCTGCTCAAAACCTACGGTCGTGAGGCACATCGGCGCCCTAGCCGGAACCGTAGAATTGCTGGCCGCGCAGACGAAAATACATACGATTTCTAGGTGGATTGACAGACACCCCTTCCGCCATCTGCGTACTTATTTGCGAACGCTAGGTACTGCAGGGCCGCTTGTCCGGGGGAGTCCTCTTGTGGCGCAAAAGGACCACTCTTGATCCTAACTGGTGCTAGTTAGCTCCAAATTTTGCCCACGATGGATTGGAATGAGAGTTCAGGCTTTTCAGTCAGTTAGAGGGTGACGTGTGCGCGACGTGTGCACCGGGAGATACAAAAGATTCCACAATGAGCTAACGTAGGACGGTCGCCATCAAGCGTGACGCGCTCTCTCGAATGGTTTTCTCAGGCCTTCCATCTACAGATCGGGGAGGCGCGTGACACGATCATCGTCAATCGCTTTCTTCCGCGACAAACCAGATGAGCTGGCTTTGAACCAACAGACCTCTCGGTGACCAAGTTCAGCTTCGGTCCATGGGGGGTAACGCACGCGTCGGGCATCGACGGAGGCTACGTCAGCCAGATCCACGAAGATGGTCGAGACGACAATACTTGGACTGACCGGTGTCCTTGCGACGGATGCGATCCGCCGAGTCAAAGCTGCCACGCGACCGGGTCCGCGCGCTCGGGTTCGTGTCCATCCAGGATGTAGTGACTCATTCAGCGTGGGCGGTACGGCCGACGCAGACACGCCAGACGTCGGGGCCTCTCTCGACATAGTCCCAAGTGAAGGCGCCAGGGTGCCTGACACCGAATAGGTAGTGCAACGGACGCGGGTCGTGGTCACTCACCACACAGAAGGACACTCCCGAGTCCAACCGATTGAACGTACCGAAAATCAACGGATGACGCGCCGGCCGCGGAATCGCGCGGACATCAATCGTCTTTTCTTTACGCGGGTGATCGACGAGCTGCTGTTGTTTCATGAACGTGACATTGGCCGGAATCGCGACCATGTCTTTGTCGCTGCGCAAACGTCGGGGACGTTCGCTGTCCATCATCCGGTCAGGGATGCGATCGTCCGAAGGTCTGCCAGCCGGGCGATAGAGCGTGCCGCGAGCTATTGGGCCAGTTCCAGCCGGGACTGGTCGACGGCCTTGTCGGCTTCGTCCAGATAAATCGACGTCAATTGCTCTGCGTGACGAAGCGCGCGACGCTTGATCTCATCGTAGGATTCGGCGTGCAGCCGTATGTCGAGTGTTCCGGGGACCGGAGTCGGTGAGCCAATTCCGATCATGGACAGGAGGTGTCGTCGCTGCGAAGCGGGCGCATCCTCCGACCACCGATAGATGTCCCGGAGAAGAAGGCTTTCAAGCAGCGCTGCCCAGGATAGCTCGGTGGCGGCCGGCGCGTCTGGCGCAAGGGCTTCTCTTCGCTCAGTCCGCCATGCCAGGCGGCGTTCGCGGCGAAGCAGATTGCCGTCGCGCAGCGCCTCGCGGGCCATGCTCTCGGCGGCCGTGCGTACGATTCCGGTTTTCGCGAGCGCCGCAACATAAGTCCAGAAGATGAAAGCACGGTCGCGGTGTCGGACGGCGAGGGCCCATGCGCCACAGGCGGTCGAAAGCAGCGAGTTCTTGAGATCGGAAAGCTCTTCCGCGGGGACCAGGTCCATCGGGATCCAGCGGAGATCGAACTCAGTCGGCGCGCGTCCAATGGCGTCGATGCAGGCCTCTTCGATCCCCCGTGCGCGTTCTTGTTCACGCTCGCTCAGCACTTCGAACACGCAGCGGACGGATTCGAAGGCCTCGTCACCTGAAGCCGCGAGCCGGCGATAGTGCTGTGCGTCTTTCTTGGTCTGCGTGATCGCAATCGCAAAGAGTTCGCCGCGGCGATGACCTGATCGACCACGGGGACCGGAATCCGGTCGGCGACGCGCTCGGCGAGGCCCGAGAGCGGGGCGCCGGCAAAGATCAGCACGTCGGCGTCGTCCTCGACAATGGCGCGCCGGGCGAGGTCGACCAGCACATCCTCCTTCTCGGTGCCGACCTCCGAGATCGCCTGGAACGGCGTGTCGAGCATGCGGATGCCGGCGCAGCGCTTCCAGAGCCCGTGCGCGCGGACGCATTCCTCGTACCAGGGGCCCAAGGCTTGCGCGAAGGTGACGATGGCAAAACGGCGTCCGGCCATGCAGGCGGTCAGCATCGCCGCCTCCGCCATGCCGACCACGGGAATGTCGAAGGTCTCGCGCGCGGCGAACAGGCCGGGATCGCCGAACGCCGCGATGATCGCGGCATCCACATGCATGTGCTGCTCGGCCAGCATCTCCAGCGCGATGGCGCCGCCGATCTGGGCCTCGGTACGTGTCGCGATATAGGGCACGCCGCGCGTCGCGGTGCAGGGGATCAGCTCGGTGCCTGATAAGGCCGCGCGCTGCCCGACACCCAGCATCAGCTCGGTGACTGCGGTGCTGGTGTTGGGGTTGAGCAGCAGCAGCTTCATGATTACGCCGCCGTCCGCTTGGCCTGAGAGGCGGCGAGGACTTCGAGCAGCGCCGTGCCGGTCCACGCGACGTGGGCGCCGAGCAGGCGGCCGGCGGCTTCGCCGTCGCGCGCCTCGAGGGCGGCCAGGATATCGGCGTGCTCGTCGACCGAATTGCTCCAGCGCCTGTCGGCGCCGAGCGCGAGATAACGCGCACGTTCGGCGCGCGAGATCAGCGTCTCGTGCGCCTCGCGCAGCGGCGTGTTGCGGGCCATGCGGACGATGGTGTTGTGGATCTCGCCGTTGATCGCAAAATATTCATCGAGCTTGCCGCTGCGGTGATGACCTTCCATCCGTGTCTGCAGCGTGCGCAGGCGGGCGAGGTCGCGCTCGGTGGCGTGCTCCGCCGCCAGCTCGGCGGCAATCCGCTCGATGCCAGCGAGCGCCTCGAACAACTCCGAGATGCCGTCAACCGCGATGTCGGCGATGCGCGGGCTGCGGTTGGGGCGGAGCTCGATCAAGCCTTCAGCCGCGAGCACCTTCATTGCCTCGCGCAGCGGCGTGCGCGACACGCCCAGCTCCTTCGACAGTTTGGTCTCCTGGGTCTGCGATCCCGGCGGCAACTCGCCGCGAATGATCATCGTCCGCATCCGCGCGGCGGCGCGCTCATGCAGGCCCATCCGCTTGAGTTTGGGCGACTTTCGTCCCTTCGGGGTTTCCGACTTCTGCTGCACGCGCGCCTCGTTGCTTCAGTTCACCATGACCGGTGGCAGGTTCGACATCGGCGTCGAGAACGGCCGCCTCGCGATCCGGCGCGACGGCGCCTTCCGCAAATTCGTGCCGCAAGTGGGCCAGATATAGCGCTTCGGGTGGCAGCCGTTACATCGGCTACATCCGTTCGAGTGGGCCGCTTCGAGCGGACTAAGTTTGATGTGGCGCGGGCGGTGCTGACGTGCAGCAACGCGGATTGAACGACTGGACACTGCTGCACTATGCCGTAAGCGCGGGATGATGACGAGGTAGTCGAGCTTCTGCTGGCTCACGGTGCGGATATCGATGCGCGAGCTCGAATCGATGATTGCGTCACCCTAGTACAATTGGCGAAATCATGTGGCTGCAACGCAGCGATCAGGGTGCCTTCAGAAGGATCGCGCCTGAGCCTCGTGGGTAGGTGTACCGCTTCGCGCCCTTGCACGTCGATCGTCCTTGCGAAACTGCTCCAGGCGTGCCGGCCGAGTACTTCCTCGCAGCGTCCTCGCGATTGTGGGAGCCTGACACATCGGCGTGGCACGCAAATTAAATGCCGCCGCACAACAGGCGGTCTTTCTCCAATATTCCGATTATTATCTCTCGGACGTGCCCCGTATTATTCCGGAGAACGCTTCCGGCTCTCTGCCAACAGTCTGACCGGAGGGGAGGGGGTAGCTATCATATTCGTATCACTGGGATTTCTGTTCGTCCTGGGCGCGATCCAACGATGACTCGCTTTGGCGACAAAATTCAAATTGGTTAATTTAAGGACAATTTTATTTTAAATATTGACTGGAGTGGATATTTAATGAAGAGTTTATCGGTGGCGGCTGAGATTTAAAAGCCGCAGCCGCTAAAAGTTGCCGAGGTGTCTACAAATCCATGTTGAAAGAAGGGGTTTCTCCTATGTTGAAGTATTACGTCGAGACCAGGGAAGCGTTGAAGCGTCTGCGGACGGACCAGGATGGCGTGGTGTCGTTCGAGTACATCATCGTCGCGGTTTGTATCATTGGCGCAGTGTCGGCGGTGTTCGGTGTTGGGGCTGGTGGTGCGATCGGGACGGCGCTGACAGGCGGGATTACCGCCATCACCACCGCTTTCACTGCGGCAGTTTGATTCTACCAACTGACGCCAGAGGGGGGCATTGGAACGTGTCCCCCTCCTGAATGGGCTCCCTTGATTTTAGTGTGCCTACCACCTCTTTGAGGCATGCATTCCTATGGGCTGGGTTTACATAGTCTCAATACTGGAAATCTTGTTGTTGCTGTACGTCGCAACGCTCGATGTCGCGACCCGCTTGATCAGAAATGACGTCTGTCTGGTGCTGGCGCTCCTCGGGATTGCTGGGCAACTTGCTAGCCCGATGCAACTGATCGAATCGCTGACTGCCGCGACGATCCTGTTCTTGTTGCTTTTCATGATTTTCCAGCGGAGGTGGATTGGCGGGGGCGACGTCAAATTGCTGGTAGCTTTGGCCATTGGTCTGCCGCCGACAGCGTTGATGCAGTTGGTGACCGTAACCTCGTTGGCCGGCGGCGTGCTGGCCCTGGTGCATCTGATGATGCGCGTCCTGCCATATCCGAAGCTGGCGCCAGTCGGATCGTCGCTCGCACGCCGAGTCTACACGATCGAGCGCTGGCGCCACGTGCGACACGCGCCGCTCCCTTACGGCGTGGCCATAGCGTGCGGTGGCATCTGGGCCATCTTGAGCAAAGGATTGTGACATGTCATCCGCGTTGCGTCTCTCAATTATCCTGGTGCTATTGCTCGCAACCGCTGCGTTCGGGCTGATTGGCTACAACATGAACCTGCCGAAGCAGGTTCCGGTGGCGGTCGCGGAGCCGGCGCCGGCGCCTCCTTCGACCGTCGGCTATTTTGTTGCGGCACGTCCGCTGTCGAAAGGTACATTGGCCCGCGAAGAAGATTTCGCAGTACGCTCGGTGCCGCCTGAACGTCTTCCAGCAGGGGCGATTCTTGAAACGCCAGACTCCAAGGTCGGACTTCCCGGCTCTCTGGTTCGCAAGTTCGTCGACGCCGGCAGTCCGATCACCTTGCAGGACGTATTGCGGCCGCGGGATCGGGGTTTCCTGGCCAGCGTCTTGGCACCGGATAGCCGTGCAATCAGCATCAAGGTGGACGAGGAGTCTGGCGTCTCGGGGCTCATCAGGCCGGGTGATTATGTTGATGTCTTATTGACCCAGGTGTTCGAAAAGGCAGAACCCGCGCGTCGGGCCCTGAGTGAAACCGTCCTAGGCAACGTTCGAGTCATTGCGATTGACCAGGAGATTGTGCAAGGCGGGCGAACCATAAGCTCGGTGGCCGGCAAGCAAGCGCAAACAGTGTCGTTGGAGCTTGCGCCAGACCAGGTCAAAAAGATCACTGTCGCAAGGCAGCTCGGAACGCTCTCTCTGGCCGTACGGGCAGCAGTCGAGCAGTGGGATACGGCGGACACTGGCGCCATGTCCAGCTGCGATGTGTCGCCGGAAATTGCTCGGCAGAATGCAATTGCCGGCCGCACCGCGGCGGTGGTCGTTCATGCTGGCGGTCAGGTCAAGCAATACTCGGTCAGGAAACAGGATTCAGGCGACGGCGACACGATGGTCAACTGCGATGGGTCGGAAGTTTCCCGCCGGGGTACGACGATGGTGGTTCAGGCAGGCAAGTTGCTGGAGAAACGTTGATGAGCGCTAACATTGCAGTCGTCAGTTCGCCTGAAGAAGCCACATTTGTCGTAGCGCGCAACCGGATCGTCTGTTTTGTAAATGATGAGCTTAGTGCTGCGGCTCTGCGCAAGGGCCTCGAAGGCAGTAACATATTGATCAAGCGTGGCACGATCCGTAATGCCATACGGATGCTCGAAACCGACACCGAACTATTCGCGTTGGTGACGGACATCAGTGGAATCGATGATCCATTTGCCGAACTGGAGAGGCTGGCCGGCGTCTGCCCACCCGATGTCCGGGTGGCTCTGATCGGTGAGAACAGGGAGATCACCTTCTACCGCGAGCTTATGGAACTCGGCTTGACCGAGTACCTGCCCAGGCCGCTCACGCGGGACATGGTGCTGGACCAGCTGCGTCCGAAGCTGCTTGGCGACGTGACGGCCGGTTCGATTGATCGGGGCGGACATGTGATCTCGATCTGCGGTGCGCAGGGCGGTGCCGGCGCAACGAGTATCGCAATCAATCTCGCGCTGCAGCTGGCCGAGACCACCAAGGCCAAGGTCGCGCTGCTCGACCTTCACCTGCAAGCCGGCGAGACGGCCGTGATGCTGGGTGTTCAGCCCGGACCAGGGCTGCGCATCGCTCTGGAAAATCCCATGCGGGCGGACACACTGTTCCTGGAGCGCGCGGCAATTGAGGTCAATGAACGGGTTTGCCTGATCTCCGCCGATGAGGAGCTGGATGCGCAGCTCGACATCACTGAAGCGGGCGTGAGACACGTGCTGGGTCTGCTCCGCCAACGGTTCAATTACATCGTTGTCGATGTACCGGTCCCGTTTCCGCCATCTATCCATCCGGTGATCACTCATTCTCGTCACGTGCTGGTGCTGCTGGAAGCCGAGATAACCGGACTTCGCAATGCCCACGCACTGCGCACCGCTGTCACGAACATCGCTGGCAAAGATCGGGTCTTTACTTTGCTCAACCGCGCCAATCGCCCCGGCGGCCTTCCCAGGGCTGCGATTGTCAAGGCTTTGGGCGCAGAACCAGACATGGTGGTACCCGATCTCGGCAAGGGGATGACCCAGGCGGTCAATCTCGGAATTCCAGCGCTGAAGCACGTATCGGGACTGCGACGTCACCTCGCCCCGATTGTAAGGGAGATTACAGGGCTCGGCGCCGAGCGGAAGGGACGGCTGAGGAGGCTGCTCGGATTATGAAGACCTTTGGTCGGCGCGACGACGACACGCCAGCTCGTTTGCCTGCATCGACGCCACGGCCCGCGTCGACGCCGAGCTTACCTGCAACTGCGCCCAGGCACGAGCCATTGCCTCAGCGGCCCCTGATGTCAGCATCGCTCCGCGAACGGGTCATTGAGCAGATTGAGCCGTCGGTGGCCGCGACTGTTTCGCGCGATGTCCTTCGCCGGCAGATCGAGGAAATCATTCATGGAATCGCCAATGAGGAACGGCTCGAACTGTCAGGTCGCGAGCAGCTTCAGCTGGCTGACGAGATTGCGGACGACATGACCGGCTACGGGCCGCTGCGTCCGCTTCTGCTCGATCAATCGATCAACGACATCATGATCAATGGACCGAGTAACGTTTACGTGGAACGAGCTGGCAGGCTGGAACGGATCGCGGTGCGATTCCGCGACAATGATCACATTGCGTCGGTGGCGCAGAAAATCGCCGGTCAGGTTGGGCGACGCGTTGACGAATCCAGTCCGATGGTGGATTGCCGCTTGCCCGACGGCAGCCGGGTCAACATCATTTTTCCGCCGCTAGCGATCCACAGCCCCTGTATTTCGATCCGAAAATTTCCAAGCCGCCGTTTGGACATCGCCGGAATGGTCGAAAACGGCTCAATGACCGCAGCCATCGGACAATTGCTGGAGATTGCCGCTCGGTCTCGGCTCAATGTTCTGGTCTCCGGCGGCACCGGCTCCGGCAAGACCACGCTGCTCAATGCCATGAGCCAGTTCATTGATCACAGTGAACGCGTCGTCACCATCGAGGATGCGGCAGAGTTGCAGCTTCAGCAGCCGCACGTGATTAGCCTGGAGACCCGGCCTCCCAGCCTTGAAGGCACTGGGCAGGTGACACAACGCGATCTGTTGTGGAATGCCCTGCGCATGCGTCCTGACCGGATCGTCGTGGGCGAGGTGCGCGGCGCAGAAGCGTTTGACATGCTGCAGGCGATGAACACGGGCCATGATGGTTCGATCTCCACGGTCCATGCCAATAGTGCCCGCGATGCCCTGACCCGCATCGAGAACATGGTGCAGATGGGACAGGTCAATCTGCCGTCGCGGGCCATTCGAGCTCAGATCGTCGCTGCGCTGGATCTCATCGTGCAAGTCGAACGCATGCGCGATGGACAACGTCGCATTATCCAGATCACCGAGGTGATGGGGCTGGAAGGGGATGTGGTCACCACCAATGACATCGCAGCCTTCGAGTACCAGGAGGAGGATGAGCATGGGCGGATATCGGGCACTTACAAGTCTACCCTTGCAGTCCCGAAATTCAAAAGCCGTCTTGTCTATTTCGGCCTTGATCGCGCTTGGGCCGAGGTCATGAGGCAAATATGATACCTGAGTTCGTGATCGTCGCTGTTCTGGTGCTCGCGATCTGCGCAGCAGTCGGTTCGTTGTCGCTCGACGCCCGAGAACGACGCATGCATCGCCGGCTGGCGGTAGCTTTACCACCTTCACATCCGGCTAGCCTTCCGTCCATTCGCCGGTCGGAGACCGGGTCCCGGTCTCTGCTTCTCCACCACCTGGCGAACTACAGGCCCGAGATGGTTCACGTCTGGCATCCGGCGTATGTGCTACTGGCCTCCGCCATCACGGTAGCCGCAATCTTCTACGCCAATAGCCTGCTGGGATTTTCCATTCTCTACGTGTCTGTCGCGGCTGCAATTGCCGCAATAGTGGTCGTACGCGGTTTGTTTGGATGGCAGCAACGTCGCTTCGCCGGTCAACTTTTTCGACAGCTGCCTGACGCGATCCAGCTGGTAACAAGTACGGTTCGATCGGGTCTTCCGGTGCACGAAGCATTTCGTACCATCGCGCGCGAGATGCCGCAACCAACGGCTGGACAGTTTGCCATCGTATGCAGCGAAGTGAATCTGGGTAGACCGCCGGAGGAAGCCGTCGAAGCCATCTATCGGCGAACGCAGGTGGCAGAGTATGCGATGTTCGCGGTGACACTTGCAGTCCAATTGAAGTCAGGCGGCAGCTTGGGTGAAACCTTGCAGACGCTAGGCGACACAGTAAGTCAGCGTGTTGCGCTAGCTGCTCGCGCCAAGGCACTGGCAGGAGAGGTGATTTTCTCCTCGCGGGCACTTACGGTCTCGCCCCTGATTGCCGGAGCGTTGCTCTACGCCGCCAATCCGCAAAATGTCGATCTGTTGTTCTCTGATCCGATGGGAAACAAGCTTCTGGCTTACGCAATAGCCTCGGTGCTTATCGGACACCTAGTGATAAGCTGGATGGTCAGACGGGAAACAGAACTATGACGTTTGGTCTCAGTCTGGTGGCCCTCGCAGTAGCAGCTGGAACTGCGGCCTGCCTGTTGATCATCCGCGAAATGCACGTCCGCGCGATGGATACGCGGGTGTCAAACGCCGTGATGGGTATCCCTTACCGGTCAGCGACCTTCCAAGACGTGACCAGCTGGTTTTCATGGCTCGGCGTGCGGTATCGGCGCTTCTACGCCGAGGAGAATTTGGAAGAACTGCGAACGATCCTTCACTCGTCTGGTTTCAATCATCATCGAAGCTTGCCGATCTGGATCGGCGTCAAGGTCGTCAGCATGTTCTTGTTCCCGGTGATTGCGCTGCTTCTTGCGCAACTCTCGGGAAGGGGACCTGCCGACGTGCTGGTCTTCACGCTGGTGGGCGTCGTGATCGGAATTATGGGGCCACGATTGATTCTGACTGTGCTGAAGCGCCGTTTTGATGCAGCCATTCGGCTGGGCGCGCCGGACATGATCGACTTGCTGGTCGTGTGCAGCGAAGCGGGAATGGGCATGGAGAGCGCGCTGGGACGTGTAGCGGAAGAAATGAAGCAGACCAATCCTGCCATGGCTTGGGTATTGCACCGTCTCCTTGATGATCTCCGGATATTGCCAAATCGCATCGACGCATTCGAGAATTTGGCAAATACCTCAGAGGGGCTTCGCCGGTTCGGCACCATGATCAGCCAGAGCCTGCAATACGGAACGCCCTTGAGCCAAGCACTACGCAGTATAGCGGTCGACCTGCGGCGAGAACGTATTACCAAGCTCGAGGAAAGAGCACACAAATTGGGCGCCAAGCTGACCATTCCTATGGTGCTTTTCCTGCTTCCAGCCATGTTTGTCATCATGGGAGGAAGCCCCGTTTTGCACCTCGTGCGTTCGTTCGCAAGCTTCGGTAAGTAGCCATGAGCACAATCGCCCTTTCGAAAAACTATTCGCACGATCGGATCATGCGACTGTTCGGCAGCATGTGGTTCTTATTGCTGGCGCTTTGCGTAGCCATCAAGATTGGGGCATCGCTTGCCGATCCCTGGCCATCGCTTCTGTCGGGTTTTTGCCTTGCCATTTTCTACATGCTCCTGGCGCTGTTGATCATCACTCGCTCTCCAGCAAAGGCGCATGCAGACGGCCTACTTCCGAGAATAGCTGCGTTCGTCGGGAGCTATTTACCATGGACGATCAGCTTCCTGGGCAAAACCGACGAAACGCTGCCAAACCTGGCATCGACAGCTTGCGTGCTGGTCGGCACGATCATGATGCTTGTCACCATCCGACATCTAGGTCGGTCGTTCAGTTTGGTGCCGCAGGCGCGTTCGGTAGTGCAGACCGGTCCGTATCGATGGATCAAGCACCCACTCTATGTCGCAGAAGAGATCGTGGTCGTGGGCGTCGTGCTGCAATATCTGACACCGGTTACAGTGATGGTACTGGTCCTGCATATGGGCATCCAGGCATGCCGGATTCTTTACGAAGAAGATCTGCTTCGGCGCAATTGCCCTGAATATTCCAGCTACGAAGCATCACGTTGGCGCGTGATCCCGTATGTTTGGTGAGCGGCTATGCGTGGCCGGATTGTCATGGACATGGTTCAAATCGCCAAGGCTCGGGCTCCGCGATCGGAAGTCGTAGGTATCGGTCAAGTCAGGCGCGCGTGCCGTAGGGAGTCCTTCATCGCAGATCAGCGCGGCGCCGTCGCGTTTGAGACAGTGTTCGTCTACATATTCTTGGTGTCGTTCCTGCTGATGCCGCTCGCCGACGTAGCCGCCGCGGGCTTCCGCTTTATCTCCGCGTGGACCGCGTTGCGCTCCTTCGGGCAATATATCCAATACAAGAATCCGCCCGACCCGGCGAACCCGGGGACCTGGGTGTCAACGCTGCAGACAACAGTCGCAGGGCATACGATCGGCAACATCCAGGTCATGTGCGGAAGCACTGCCTGCAACTCCGGCAATCTTGGTTCGACTCCAAAGTACTTTACGTTTTCGACAACTGTCACTTTGGCCCCGATTGTGTTGACGTCGGTGCTGTGTCCCAGCGGTTGTACCTACACGCTGCCTTACTCTGAACGCTTCCAGTAGGTGTTTCCATGCGTAGTCTGCTCCGTTCCAGACGAGGCTCCGCCGCATTCGCAACAGTCATCGCGCTCGTCCCCCTCATCGGCGTGGTCGCGATCGGGGCTGAGGCTGGATCGTGGTACGTCACAAGGCAACAGGCGCAGAATGCCGCCGACGCGGCGGCCTATTCGGGCGCCTTGCGGCTTGCATGCGCGAATGCTGGTGTGCTCTGCGATACATCAGTGGACTATCACGCAAAGGAATTCGCGGCACAGAACGGGTTCTGCAACTCCGGCGACACGGCCTATCCGGGCACCAATTGTGCGACCAGCCTTCCGACAGGAATCTCGCGGGCCGTGCAGATCGATATCGGCAGCTACAGTGCTGGTGCGTTCACAACGCCGCCCGCAGGAGGCGGTAACGCCGTTCGCGCCAGGGTCAGCCAGCAACAGCCGGCCTACTTGTCGGGAGTGCTGGGTTTGACGACCGTCAACATCCCCGCCCAAGCCATCGCTCTGGTTGAATTGCCGAGCAAGGTGTGCGCCTTGGCGCTTGGGCCTGATCCGAGCGGCGGCGGAGGGGCGCTTAAAATTGCCGGCAACGTCAGCAACAACGGAACGGGTTGCCCGATAATGTCGGATGCCAGTGTTCAATTTGCCAGCACTGCCTCTTTCACCGGTTCGGGATGGGCCGTCTTGGGTGCAACTGGCTGTAGTCCAGCCAGCACCTGCGCCGATCCCGGCGTCACGCACAACTATTTTATGCCGTACGCAAACAATCCACTTAGCAAATTGGACAGCGAAACGTTCAACAGCTTGACCTCGAGCGGGAGGCCAAACGATTTGGCCTGCAGTGGTACGTTGAGGCCCAATACCCCGCCAAGCAGCACTAACCTGTACCGCAACCTAACGTGCACGACTGGGAACACGGTAGATTTTACTCCGGGCACGTACTTCTTCTACAATGGGACAATAAAATTTAATGGCGGAACCATCACCTGCAGTGGCTGTACACGTTGGCCACCGGCGGGCACGGGTTTAGGCGTAACCCTTGTATTGCTCGGGGATTCGAGCATTTCGATCTCTGGCGGCGCCAGCGTTGAGCTGTCCGCCCCTTACAGCAACACCTTCTCTTCTGATCTGAACGGCGTTCTGATTGATGATCAGGCACCGAGCAAGAGCAGTAATCAGGTCACCATCAATGGTGGTAACGTGAAATTGGGTGGTGCGATGTATTTCCCGCACGTCGACGTTACGTGGAACGGAGCGACACAAAGTTCTAATACGACCTGTTCACAAGTGATCGCCAAAACACTCACCATGGGCGGTGGCGGCTTCTTGAGCACGGATGGATGTAATCCGGTCACCGTCCCTTACACCCAAGTTGTCCGCTTGGTGCAGTGATGAGAAAGCTCGATCAGCGGGGTATCGCGGCGTTCGAATTCGTCCTCGTCTTCGTGCCGCTTTTCATGTTGATCTTCGCCATCTTCGATCTCGGACGCTATGCCATCACGATGCAGTCTTTGCGGACGCTCGCGAGCGCCGGCGCCCGGGCGGTCATGATCAACTGCTATACGCCTGACTTGCTTCAGAGCCCGCCTCAGTCGCCGGCCGGCTGCACCGGCGATCCCATGTCCACCAGCGCTAAGCAGAACGCGGCGCCGTTCCTGTATTTCGGCGGTCTCACGCCGACGCTGAGTGTGGCGTCCAGCGGCAACAATTTGACTGTTACAGCTTCTCAAGCCGGCTTCGCCATGCTGATGCCGATATGGGGCACAGCACTCAATGCGCCGAGCGCGTCCACGCAAATTCCCTTCTAGCGCACCCCCGAGCATCGGCCGATGAACACCCGCCCCCCTGGCGATGGCGATGATGCCGGACGCGAAGCCAAGACATGCCATGGCAAGTGCCACCCTGCCGCAGCCTGAATATGGCAATATACCTGACGCATATTGACGGGCGCCGCTTCGCGTCGGCGCCGGTGGAACTGGCCAAACGCTTGGCATCGAACTGCGTCAGAGCAATTCGCGCCTGGCCAAGCGCATCTCAAGACTGCGAGTCGACCCGTTCGATGGCGGGGCGACGACGGAACCTCGCGCAAGGTGGTTGTGCTGCAGGATAGTTCTGGACAGGGCGGCAGAGAAAATGATGCTCGCTGGCAACATTGGAAAGTTTTCTTTGCAGCTTGTGGCTGTGCGGTAAGTGTCTCTTGTTGCAAGGAGGCAGGATGAAGGGCGATGATCTTGGAAACATGAAGTAACGAATTGTAGTGGGACAGATTGTAAGCTCTGCGACGTGGTGCGCAGAGGGGAACTGTTGAGGGACGTCGAGCACGTGGATTTGCGGGGATGCCGCGGATCGCGGCGGGGGGACTCGAATGGGTGGCGGTCGCGTTTCGGATAAGGCGGTAGGGGGGCTTCTCGCCTTCAGCGTGATGAGTTTTGGCGCGGCGCTCGCCTTGCTTGGGTCCGCAGACCTCGCGGCGGCTGCAGACCGGCGGGGCTCCTCCGGCGGCGTGATCGTCAGCGAAATGAGCGACGTCCAGCGGGTCAGGGTGGTCGTCAACAAGTCACGCACCTTCAAGGTCGACACGGCGTTTTCGACCATCGTCGCGGGCTCGTCCGACATCATCGACGTGAAGTCCCTGAGCGATCACATGATCTACATCCAGGGCAAGCAGACCGGTACCACCAACGTCATCCTGTTTGACTCGTCGATGAAGCAGATCGGAATCCTCGACATCGAGGTTGTGATCGACACCGGGAATCTGCAGCAGAACATCCGGTCCAGCACCGGCATGCAGGGCATTCGCGTCTCGGCCTCCGAGGGACAGGTGGTGCTCAGCGGAACCGCCAACGACGCGGTCGCGGCTGAGCGGGCTATGGCCATCGCCACCAGCACAGTTGCGAAAGGCGGTGTCGTCGTCAACGCGATGAGCGTCGCGGCGCCGCAGCAGGTGATGCTGGAGGTGCGCTTTCTCGAGGTCACCCGGGACGCCGGCCGCGACCTCGGCGTGAACCTGTACGCGGCAAATGCCAATGGGACCAATGTCGGGAACACGGGGCGTGGTGGTGCAACTGCCGCGACGGGGCGACGGCCGATCGGTGGTATCAATACGGTCCCAAACCCCATTGGTAATACTGGCGGCACGCCTGTTGGTGCTTCGCCTACCGGCAGTCTTCCTATACTCGGAACCGCAGGAACGCTCTTGGGGACCGCAGGCGGCATAGCTCCGGCCCCGTTCGGAAGCTTGTTGACCAGCATCATCCGAACCAGCAATGGCGGCTCGGTGGACTTATTGATCTCGGCGCTGGAAACCAAGGGATTGGCTCGCAGGTTGGCCGAGCCAAACCTGACCACGCTTTCCGGCGATGCCGCTCGCTTTCTGGCCGGCGGTGAATTTCCAGTGCCGATACCAAACACGACGACGAACGGTTTTCCCACTGTTACGATCGACTACAAGAAATTCGGTGTCGAACTGGCCTTCGTCCCCACCGTCCTCTCGCGGGGCGTGATCAACCTTCGGGTTGAACCGTCGGTCAGCGAGCTTGATTTCGCCAATGCGGTGACGATTCAGGGGACGACCGTTCCGGCATTGACCCGCCGCGATGCGCGCACGACGGTCGAACTGCGCGACGGCCAGAGTTTTGCAATCGCCGGCCTGCTGCAGACCCGCAATCGCCAAGACGTTTCGCAATTACCATGGATCGGGTCGGTGCCCGTGCTTGGAGCCTTGTTCAGCAGCAAGTCGTACCAGCAGGAGGAAACAGATCTGGTCATCATCGTGACGCCGCACCTGGTCGCACCGGCTGCACCAGGCCAGCAGCTGGCGTCTCCGCTCGATTCCCGCCTTCCAGCCAATGATGTCGATTTCTTCCTCAATGGCCAGATGGAAGTCCGCAAGCGTTACAATGACTACGTCAATTCCGGCGGCGACGTGAAGGGGGCGTACGGGCACATCATCGCTCCTGAAGTCAGGGCGCCCGTTGTAGCTCCGGCCGCTGCTGTCGAGCAGCCGGTCGTGAAAACGCTGAACTAGAGGAAGCGAGAGATGACCATCAGATATTTGGCTCTGTTCGCACCGCTCCTGCTTGGGGGATGTTACGGGCTAGCCGGTCACGACGAGGTCGACCGCTACTTCCAGCGTTCTGACACCATCACGATGAGCGCCGGCAACGCCAAAGAGGTTAACGCCGCTACCCACACAATCCATCCATGGCCGCGCAACGTCGGTGATCGCAGGATCGCGTACGATGCGCGGCGCGTGGGGGCAGCCGTTTCGCGTTACGGCAACACGCAACAGCCGGTGGATCAGCTTCCCGACATGGGCGATCCGACGAAACAAATGGGCCAGAAGCCTCCCGTGACCCAGAATGTCAACGTAACCGGATTGGGGGCTGGATCGACTGCTGGAGTATCGGTACCGGTTGGCGCGCCGGCAGGGGCTAGGTAACGGCGTTTGATAAGTGAACTTTGCGACGCTACTGGCCAAAGCTGCAGTGAGTCCGCTAGGCCGGGCGGGGGACAAGAGTTATGCGACGTGCCATTGTATTGCTGACCTGTTGCTGGCTGGCACCAGGCCTTGCAGCCTGTGACCAGACACTAAGGGAGGCCGCCGTCGTGGCTCCCGTCGAGCCGCCTGGCGGGGATCCCGTGCAGGAGCCGACCGACGTCAAATATTATCCCTCGGACGAACCGGTACGGCTGGGCTTGGAGCATTTCAACCGCGGCAATTACGGGATTGCCCAGCGCTATTTCAAGGACGGCGTCGAGAAATCGCCCAAGGACGTGACCGCTTGGATCGGGTTGGCTGCGAGCTATGATCGGATACGTCGTTTTGATCTGGCTGACCAGGCCTATGCCCAGGCGATCCAGCTGGGAGGCGAAACCGTGCAAGTCCTGAATGATCAGGGATATTCGTACATGCTGCGTGGCAATCTAAGTGCGGCGCGGCGGAAATTTGAGAAGGCCTATTCGCTCGATCCAGGCAACCCGGTTATCGCCAATAACCTTGAGCTACTGAACGGCAGCCGACGGTTCATTGAACGGCCGCCGAACAACCAGCCATAAGTCGAATAACTACCTGCAAGGCTATTGCAGGCGGGCTTTGGCGCTCGCCCTTGAAACTGCAGATCGGTTATCGAACCTTGCGCGCCATTCTATATGCTTCACAGTCGTTGCAGGGGGCGTTGGGCCGCCGCTCGTCAATTGGACCCGATCACAGCATCAGCGTAGTGGCTCCCATTTCGCGTAATGACAATGACGCCATTGCGAATGGTAAATCTCGCGCCAAGCAGTTTCCGCACCTTCTCCGTGATCGGAGAAGGGAAGGGGATGGTTTCTCCCGAGACGGGATCGCCGACCTTGATCGACTCAGTCACGGACCCCGCGACCGGGGCAGGCTTGATATAGTCGCGGATCAGCTGAATCTCTTCGCGCGACAGGATGAGCGAAGCCTGATCAGGCCGGGTCTCTGGCGGCGGCTTAGGCGGTTCACTGCTTGGCTTCTCACGTGCCTCGTTGGCGGTTGCGATCTGATCAAGCCTGGCTACGCGGAGCTTGAGCGCGATGATCTCGCGTTGCAGCGTGGCGATCTCTACTTTGAGCGACTTGACCTGCGTGAAGACAATCGTCGCGCAAACGCAGCTCACGAGAACAACAATGCTCAGCAATCCGAGCAACCAGCGCTCGATGTTTCCCATCGACCCTGTGGGCTCCTCGGGTAGTTGACCGCGCTGCAAATGCTCGTGCCAAATTTGGCGTCCTCGCTTCATCCAATCTGTATAGGCGGTCACACTGGCGGACACACCTCGTACAGAACCGAAATGTGCGGATGACGCAGCAGAGGCCTCCTGGGCCGGATGAACTATAGGTGCTTTGTTGGTTTGCTCGGCGCGTGGCTCCGGCTTTTGGTTCTCGGGGAGGTGACGCTCCACCGGCCGATGAGCGGCGGTGTGGAACGGATCACGCCCCATCGGCTGATCAGGCTGGCCGATAGTTTTTCTCGAAAGAGTCATCTATCAACTTTAGCGGGTGCGCCGACGCGGCTTCGAATAGGGCACCAAACGGTCGTTTGCACGCTGCGTTTGCGTGCCGACGTCGCCGGGTCTGTAAATCATTCACCATTTCCGTGGGCGCAAAGCGTGCCGAAAGGCAAAGCCTATGTCAATTGAGGACAACGGCGGCAGCATTGGATCTGGACATCGGAACCACAGATATCGTTTCGTAGCACAAGCCCTATGCGCGGGGCACCGCGCACAACGGTTCGCCTTACAGACGAACGACTTCGCCGCCTTCTGGAGGACTTCGAGCGCCTGATCTGCTTGCAATCGTTCTACGAAGATGCACCGATACGATTGCTTTGCACGTCGAGCATTGATGGCGTCATGAATCCAAGCTACCAGATTCTGCTTGTCGGGATGGCCATCCTCGTCGTCATCGGCCTGCGGCTCCTGATCAACCATGTCCGGCTTGGGCGCCTGATCCCGGCGGTCACCAGCGACCGCGAGATGGCGTAGTCAATTGGCATCGATATCAACCGGACCCTCATCTTGGCGTTCTCGCTCGGTGTCTTTCTCGCCGCATTGGGAGGAGCCTGGCGGCATGCTCTAGCTTGCGTCGTTTGGCTGGAGGTTGCTCAAATTGGCCCATGATGGATTGGAGCGAGAGTTCAAGTTCTTCAATTGCTTAGAAGGCGGCGTGTGCACGACGTGTGCACCAAGAGATCAAGAAAAATCTCGTCACAGCCAATGTCAGCAGACCTCGTGAAATGAGATTGGGCTGCCTCTGGTCGGCGGAAGAGCACGCCCATTGTTTCCCAGTGCAGGGGAGATAGGTGAGTGCTGACGATCAGCATCAGTTGCTGGAAACGTGAGGCACCACCCTCTCATCCCGCTCCGTGCAGCCCCGCTGGTCGAACTTAAGAACAAACAGCTGTTGCTGTGCGGGGTGGGGGCGGACCCTCCCTACCAAAACCTGCGATTTCTACGCCAAACTACGATGTTCCGCGATCTTGCGCGCCTGACGGTACCGGTTGGCGCGCTGGCGCGAATTTGCATTGGCTGCACAAGGTCGGTGTTTGCTGGTGGGCTCGTCGGGACTCGAATCTGCAACCGGAACATGGTGAGCGACGGGATATCGATCGCCTTCGCTGATTTTGCTGCACCCATTGCTTGAGTTCGAGATCGCGTTAGCTGCGCTTTGGCGAGGTTGTTTTTGGGGCGAAACAGGTGTGGTCCGCGGCAATGGCAGACTTCGGCGGATGAGGAGACTGCTCACGCTCTCAATCGCTTCGTTGAACGTTCAGTAAATCCATTTGCTAAACATGCTTGGCGTTGGCCAGCTTCTGGCTCGCCGGTTATCCAGGCGGGCTGGATTGCTCCGCGGCGCCAGATCGGCAATCGAAGCTTCCGACAAAATCCAAGCATTTTGCTGCACTGCGTGCATCTCGCTTGCGCGCGCGAACGTGGCAGATCTTTTCGCCAGGCTCGCGACAAACCGGCTTGACGATCTCCAAAATTTAGTAATACGTTTAGTTCCACAAGAAACTAAACATCGCGCATCGAGCCGATGTGTGGAGGAGCCCAAGCCTTCCGGACCCGTTTCCGGAAATGGTCCGTCTCGTTCTCCACTCATCGCTCCTCAAACTCGGTTTCAGGGTCTTGGCGTCGTTCCGGCAGGGAGCGCCGAGCGGGTTAGATGCTTCAACGAGAGAGGAAACGGATATGCGGACATTCAATTGGCTAAGAAGCTCGGCGGCAACCACGGTCCTCGGGACGGCGCTGCTGGGAATATTTGGTGGGGGCGAAGCCGCAGCTCAGGGCAAGCAGCTCACGCTGTGCTGGGCGGCCTGGGATCCGGCCAACGCGCTGGTCGAGCTCGGCAAGGACTTCGCCAAGCAATCCGGCATCGAGATGAAGTACGAGTTCGTCCCATGGACGAGCTATGCCGATCGCTTCCTCAATGAGCTCAACTCCCACGGCAAGCTCTGTGACCTGATCATCGGCGACAGCCAGTGGATCGGCGGGGCTGCCGAGAACAAATGGTACGTCAAGCTCAACGATTTCTTCGACAAGGAGAAGATATCGATGGACGACTTCGTCCCGGCGACGGTGGTCGGCTATTCGCAGTGGCCGAAGAACTCGCCGAACTATTGGGCGCTGCCGGCTATGGCCGATGCGGTGGGCTGGACCTATCGCAAGGATTGGTTCTCGCGGCCTGACATTCAATCGGGATTCAAGGCCAAGTACGGCCGCGACCTGGCGCCGCCGAAGACCTACGACGAGCTGAAGCAGGTCGCGGAGTTCTTCCAGGGCCGCGAGATCGACGGCAAGAAGGTCTACGGCGCCTACATCTTCACCGAACGCGGCTCCGAAGGCATCACCATGGGCGTGACCAACGTCCTCTACAATTACGGCTTCGCTTACGACAACCCGAAGAAGCCGTACCAGATGCAGGGCATCGTCAATTCGGCCGAGGCGGCCAAGGGGCTTGAATTCTACAAGGAGCTCTACAAGTGCTGCACCGCGCCCGGCATGACCAACGCCTACATGCAGGAAGGGCTCGATGCCTTCAAGTCCGGCCAGGTGGCGATGCAGATGAACTGGTTCGCCTTCTTCCCGGGCCTCTACAAGGATCCTAATGTCGGCGGCGACAAGATCGGCTTCTTCGTCAATCCGGCCGGCCCGAACGGACACTTCACCCAGCTCGGCGGACAGGGCATCTCGGTCGTAGCGACCTCCGATCGCAAGGACGACGCGCTGGCCTACATCAAGTGGTTCGCGCAGCCCGCCGTGCAGCAGAAGTGGTGGCAGCTCGGCGGCTATTCGGCGCTGAAGGCGGTGGTCGACGCGCCCGACTTCCCGAAGAGCGCAGCATTCGCGCCGCAATTCCTGGAATCGATGGGCATTGTCAAGGACTTCTGGGCCGAGCCGTCCTACGCGCAACTGCTGCTCGACATGCAGAAGCGAGTGCATGACTACGTCGTTGCCGACAAGGGCACGGCGCAGCAGGCGCTCGATCTCCTGGTCAAGGATTGGACCAAGGTTTTCAAGGAGCAGGGTAAGCAGGTCGCGTCGCAATAGGCGCGGTATTCGCGTCAACCGAACTGGTTTCCCCGGGGATGTGCCTCGGGGAAACCGAACCAGCCAGCCGATGGACAAGATGACGACGATCCTTCAACCCGATGATGCTATCATCCCCGGCGTGAGCGAGCCCGCCAAATCTCGTGCCACGCGGCGCGTCCGCGGCCTGTCGGACCGGACCATCGCCTGGCTGTTCGTTGCGCCGACGATCGCGCTATTGCTGGCGATCAACATCTTTCCACTGGCGTGGATGATCCGGCTGTCCTTCACCAGCCTCAACCTCAGCATGTCGTACTTGCCGCTGCGGTTTGTCGGGCTCGACAATTTCAGCGACATCCTCACGGACGAGGACGTCTGGATCCGGCTCCAGACCACGGCGCAATTCGTGATCTGGTCGGTGGCGTTGCAGGTGATCATCGGCTTCGGCTTGGCGCTCCTGATCAACCGTCAGTTTCGTGGTCACAGCTGCTGGACCACGATCATCCTGCTGCCGATGATGCTGTCGCCTGCGGTCGTCGGCAACTTCTGGACACTACTCCTGCAGCCGCAAATCGGGCCGTTCAACTACCTGATCAGTATGTTCACCGGTGTGCCGCCGAGCTCGTTCAGCATGACCGGCCAGGTCTCACTCGCACCCTGGACCATCGTGCTCGTCGATACCTGGATGTGGGCGCCCTATGTCATGCTGATCTGCCTCGCCGGGCTTCGCTCCATTCCCGACTACATCTATGAGGCGGCCGAAGTTGATCGCGCCTCGGCCTGGCGGCAGTTCTGGTCGATCACGCTGCCGATGACAGTGCCGTTCCTGATGCTCGCGGTGCTGTTTCGTGCGATCGAGAACTTCAAGATGTTCGACATGGTGAACCTCCTGACATCGGGAGGGCCGGGGTCGACTACCGAGCTTGTGTCGATCACGCTGAAGCGTGCCGCATTCGAGAAGTGGCGCACCGGCTATTCATCCGCGCTCGCCATCATCCTGTTCGTGACCGTGTTCGGTGCCGCCAACATCTACGTCAAAGCGCTCAACAAGGTGAAGCAACGATGACCGCTGCACTCGCCAAATCCGTCCCGGCCAAGTCCACCGCTCATTCCATAGTCGAAGCCTCGCCGCGTTCGAAGGCCGTGGCCGGTGGCTTCGTCATTCTCTATGCCGTGATCACGATCCTGCCGCTACTCTGGATCGTCGCCACCGCATTCAAGTCGCAGAGCGACGCCATCGCCTATCCGCCCAAGGTGCTCTTCGAGCCGACCCTCGAAGGCTATGTGAACCTTTTCACCGTGCGCACCCGCCAGACGCCGGACTTCATCGCCAAGCTGCCGCCGCCGGAGACGTGGTACGACAAGCTCGTGCGCCAGCGGGACATGGTCATTGCCGGACCATCGAAGGTCGTGCCGCGCTTCGTGAACTCGCTGATCATCGGGTTTGGCTCGACGTTCCTGGCCGTGTTTCTGGGCACGCTCGCGGCCTACGCTTTTTCGCGCTTTCGCATTCCCCTGGCTGACGACCTCCTGTTCTTCATCCTCTCGACGCGAATGATGCCGCCAGTCGCGGTCGCGATCCCGATCTATCTGATGTACCGCCAGCTCAATCTGACGGACACCAGGCTCGGAATGATCCTGCTCTACACCGCCGTGAACGTCTCGCTCGCGGTCTGGCTGCTCAAGGGGTTCATCGACGAGATCCCGCGCGAGTATGAGGAGGCCGCTCTCGTCGACGGCTACACGCGACTCCAGGCCCTGTGCAAGGTGGTATTGCCGCAGGCCGTCACGGGAATTGCAGCAACCGCGATCTTCTGTCTGATCTTCTCGTGGAACGAATACGCCTTCGCGGTTCTCCTGACGAGCGGCGAAGCGCAGACCATGCCGCCATTCATCCCCTTCATCATCGGCGAGGGCGGGCAGGATTGGCCAGCGGTGGCTGCCGCGACCACGCTGTTCGTCGTCCCGATCGTCCTGTTCACCGTGTTGTTGCGCAAACACCTGTTGCGCGGCATCACCTTCGGAGCTGTGCGCAAATGAGCGGTTCTGCGGTCGCCAAAAGGGGAGTGTCTCGCTGGCTCCGACGCGGGCCTTGGGAGACGGGCGCGATGACCCTGATCGCGGGCGGCATCATCATGCTGGTGCAGCCCTGGTCGATCGATCTGTACAGCTATTCCTTCGTGACGATCCTCGCCGGTACGGTCGGATACGTCATCGTAAGCCATTTTCCGGAATAGGGCGGCAGACATGGCACAAATCCGCGTCGAAAACCTGCGCAAGTCGTTCGATCAGTTCACGGCCGTGCAAGGCTCGAACTTCACCATCGATGATGGCACCTTTTTCGCGATGCTTGGGCCCTCCGGTTGCGGCAAGACGACCACGCTGCGCATGATTGCGGGCCTCGAGCTGCCGACCGAGGGCAAGATCCTGCTCGACGGCGAGGACGTGACGTTCCGCCGTGCCGCGGCCCGCGACATCGCCTTCGTCTTCCAGCTTTTCGCGCTCTATCCGCACATGAATGTTGCCGACAATATCGGCTTTCCCCTGAAGTGCCAGGGCATGGGCCGGCGCGACGTTCGCGAGCGCGTGCAGGAGACAGCGCGGCTCCTGCGGATCGAGCATCTCCTGTCGAGCAAGACGTCAAAGCTGTCGGGTGGCGACCGGCAGCGGGTCGCGCTTGGGCGCGCCATGGTCAGGCGGCCGAAGGCCTTCCTGATGGACGAGCCGCTCGGGGCGCTCGATGCCGAGTTTCGGCATCTGATGTGCGGCGAGCTTCGCGACCTGCACGAGCGCATCGGTGCGACCACTGTTTACGTGACGCACGACCAGCTCGAAGCGATGTCGATGGCGGATCAGATCGCGGTCATGAACAAGGGACGGGTCGAGCAGATCGGCTCGCCGCAAGAGGTCTATGACCGGCCCGCCAGCATGTTCGTGGCCGATTTCATCGGCTCGCCGCCGATGAATTTCCTGCGGTTTGAAAGCGGCTTGCGGTCGGGGGATCGGGCTGTCACCTTTCATAGCGTCAGCGTCGAAGTCCCGGAGATCCGCGAGGATCGTGCGAGCGCACCGCTGGCGCTCGGGATACGTCCTGAGCACATCCGCTTTGCCGACGAGGCTCCCGTCCGCGGCGAGGTGTTCGGTGCCGAATATCTCGGCACCACGCAGATCGTCACCGTCGACACGCCGCACGGACGCCTCGCGGCGCGGTTGCCCTCCAGCGCGTCGGTGCGGATCGGCGAGACGGTGGGTCTTGAATTCCACTCCGGGCGGCTGGCGCTGTTCGATATCGCCAGCGGCCTCGCTGTTCGAACCGCCAATGAGGGGAGGGTGCGCCATGACTGACGTCGCGTTGCGCAACATTAGCAAGCGTTTCGGCGCGGCCGAGGCGGTCCGCGAGCTCTCGCTGGCGGTGAACGATGGAGAGTTCCTGGTCCTGCTCGGGCCGAGCGGCGCGGGCAAAACCACGACGTTGCGGCTGATCACAGGGCTCGAGACCCCCGACGCGGGCTCGGTCATGATCGACGGCCGCGACGTGACGCGTGATCCGCCGGGATCACGCGATATCGCCTTCGTCTTCCAGCAATATTCGCTGTATCCGCACCTCACGGTCTATGACAATCTGGCGTTTCCGTTGCGCTCTCCCGCACGGCGCGTGCCGGAGCCGATCATCCGCAAGCGCGTCGAACGGACTGCGGAGCTGTTGCACATCGCAAGCAAGCTGAACAACCGTGCAACCCGTCTGTCCGGCGGCGAAATGCAGCGGGTGGCGATCGGCCGCGCGCTGGTTCGCGATCCCTCGATCTATCTGATGGACGAGCCGCTCTCATCTCTAGATGCGAAGCTGCGTGCGGAGCTTCGTCTTGAGCTCAAGCGGATCCAGCTCGAGCTTGGCGCGACCATTCTGTACGTGACCCACGATCAGGTCGAGGCCATGACGATGGCGTCCCGGATCGGCGTGATCAGGGACGGCCAGCTCCTTCAGTGCGGTACGCCGCGGGAGATCTATGAAAGTCCTTCCTCGAGCTATGTCGCCTCGCGTCTCGGCACGCCTCAGATCAACTTCCTTCCGGCCCGTCTGTTGTCAGACGTGCCGGTGCCGCCGGGGACGGAGACCGTTGGTATCCGAACCGAGCATCTGCAAATTGCCGCGCGCAATGGCGGACGAATGGTCGGCCGCGTGCACCGCGTCGAGCACCTCGGCGAGCAGAATCACGTTCACCTGGACTACAAGGGCGAGATGCTGGTGACGCTTGCGGATCCGCGCCGGCCGCTTCAGTCCGGCCAGGAGGTCGAACTACACCTGCTGCATCCGCTCTGTTTCGATCGCGCTGGGCAACGCATCCCTGCGATGGTTCACTAGAGGATCCGTTCGATGTCGCTGCAACCCGAGACATTCAAGTCGCTGGTCAAGGTGGCCGCAGAGCGGGTCATCGCGAGCGCGCCGGAACTCACGACCCTGGATCAAGCGATCGGCGACGGTGACCATGGAACGAACATGAAGCGCGGCTTTGAGGCCGTGCTCGGCAAGCTCGATGCCATTTCGGCGCAGCCGCTGAACGAGGCGCTGAAGATGATCGGCAAGACGCTGGTGATGACCGTCGGAGGCGCCTCCGGGCCACTTTACGGCAGTTTCTTTCTTGCCGCGGGCGAAGCACTTTCGGACGACAAGCACCTGCCGGACGATCTCGCGGACGTCTTTGGCAGCGGCGTGAATGCGGTGAGCGCGCGGGGGCGCTCGCAGGCCGGCGAGAAGACAATGCTCGACGTGCTCGTTCCCGTCCTGGAAACGTTGAGGACGGCGGCCGGCCAGCCGGATCTGATCGCGCGGGTCCGAGCCACTGCTGCCGAAGCAGTCGAGCGGACCGCACCGATGCAGGCCACCAAGGGGCGAGCGTCGTTCCTCGGGCCGCGCAGCGTCGGACATGTCGATCCCGGCGCACGTTCGAGCTGCATACTCGTGCAGGCGGTCTGCGCAAGCCTGGAGGGACAGCAATGACCGACACCGTGGGTATCGTGATCGTCTCGCATTCGAAGGATATCGCCAAGGGCACCGCCGACATGGTGCGGCAGATGGTCGGCAGCGAGGTCAAGGTGGCCTTCTGCGGCGGCAATCCCGACGGCGGGTTAGGCACGAGCGTCTCCCTGATCATCGACGCCATCAACGATGCCTGGTCGGCGAAGGGCGTCGCGATCCTCGTCGATCTCGGCGGCGCAGAGACCAACAGCGAAATGGCGGTCGAAATGCTGGAGCCCGCACGGCGCGAGCTCGTTGTCGTATGCAACGCGCCGATCGTCGAGGGCGCCGTGATGGCGGCGACCGAGGCGGCGGGCGGCAGCTCACTGGCCCAGGTGAAGGCCGTGGCCGAGGAACTCTCTGCCGACTGAGGCGTCGGCGAAGCGATGATGGAAAATGAGCATGCTGGACAGAGCGGACGGACAGACATTCATCGGCAATGTACGGCTAGTGCACGCGGTGGGCATGCATGCACGCCCGGCGGTCAAGCTCACAAAGCTTGCCAAGAAGTTCGAGGCACAGATTTTCGTTCGGGTGGCGGGGGCGGCCGAGTGGATCAATGCCAAGAGTGTGGCCAAGATCATGGCCATGCGTGCGGCGCATGGCAGCACGATCGAGATCAAGGCATCCGGCAGTGACGCCGAGGCCGCCGTCGCGGCGCTCGTCGACCTGATCGCAACTGATTTTCCTGACGGAGCTCCGTAGCATGCAGGGAGGCGCGACAGGACTGGCCTACCGCGGCAGAACCGCCTCGATCGGCTTTGCCCATGGCCCGTTCGTCCGTGTCGATGCCGGCACGAACGGCGAGCGCATCGCCGGTACCTTGGTCGAAGAGGCGCTCGCGCTGCGCAGTGCGATAGACGTGGCGAGCGGGCAGATTGCGGAGCTTGCCACGATCGCCGGAGGCGAAGCCGCGCAAATTCTCGAATTCCAGGTCGCATTGCTGGAGGATGAAGATTTCATCGAAGCGATCTTCGCGTCGATCGGGGAGGGGAGTTCTGCGGACGTCACGTGGCGTTCGGCGCTCGATGAGCAGATTGCCGATTACAATTCGGCAGAGGACGAATATCTGAAGGCGCGCTCGTCGGATCTCGCTGACCTGCGTGACCGCGTGATCAACATTCTGCGGGGAGGCGAAGGGCATGTCCTGAAAATTCCGAGCGGCGCCGTCGTCTGCGCCGACGATCTGCCGCCCTCGCGATTCCTTGAGATCGACTGGTCCGGCGGCGGCGGTCTGGCGCTCCTGCGCGGCAGCCCCACGAGCCACGTCGCCATGCTGGCGCGGGCACGGGGGATCCCCATGGTCGTGCAACTCGGCGCCGTTCCGGAGATCGGAGCCACGGCGCTGCTCGACGGCGAAAGTGCGACGCTCGAGCTCGATCCCAATGCGGAGCAGGTCCGGCTGTTCGAGAAGCGGCGCGAGAACCATCGCAAGAGCAGAGCGTCTGCGCGCGCAATTCTGCGGCGGCCGACGGCTTCGTGGCGCGGCGAGCGGATCAAGCTGTTCATCAATATCCAGCGCGTCGACGATCTCGATCACGCCGACGCACAATATGCAGATGGCATCGGCCTGATGCGCACCGAATTTCTGCTCACCGAGCGGGGCCGCCTGCCCGACGAGGAGGCCCAGTTCGCAGCCTACGATGCGGTGTTGCGTTGGGCCGACCGGCGTCCGGTCACCATTCGCACCTTTGACGCGGGTGGCGACAAGCCGGTGCCCGGCTTCACGCTGGACGGCGAAGCCAATCCCTTCCTGGGGGTTCGCGGCTTGCGGCTTTGCCTGGCCCGGCCCGACGTCTTTACCGTTCAACTTCGCGCGCTCGCGCGTGCCGCCGTGCGCGGAAACCTCAAGGTCATGTTTCCGATGGTCACATCGGCGGACGAGCTCGAAGCAGGACGCAAGCTGTTCTCCGAAATCGTGCAGCGCTTGCAGGTGGACGGCATTGACGCGATGCTCCCGGAGCTGGGAATCATGGTCGAAGTCCCGGCGGCGGCCCTGGCGATTGCGAGCTTCAAGGCTTCCTTCTTCTCGATCGGCTCGAACGATCTCGCGCAATATGTCCTTGCCTGCGATCGTTCCAATGGAGCTCTCGCCCCCTTGATGGATCCACTACATCCGGCCTTGCTCGAACTGATCACACGGACCGCGGAGCACGGGCGGCGCGCCGGCATCAGCGTCAGCCTGTGCGGCGACATGGCGAGCGACCCGCGCTGCCTGCCCGCATTGTTGAATTGCGGCTTGCGGGAGCTGTCCGTGAATGCATCGGCCCTCGCACAGATCAAGCGGACGATCGACCGGCTGAGCAACGGAGGCGGGCTTGGCTGACACGGCGATTGATGAACCGGCAGAGGCCGGCGCTGTTGCGGTCTACAAGCGCATCTTCAAGGAAGTGCTGGAGAGCCGCCCGTCGGGCATGCGGCTGCGTCTGGCGCATGCCATCGGGAAGAACCGCAGCTTCGTCAGCCAGATCAGCAACCCCGCCTATCCGGTGCCGATACCCGTGCAGCACCTCAATACGATCTTCGATGTCTGCCACTTCCCGCCGCAGGCGAAGGCCGCCTTCCTTCGTGCCTATGCGCGCGCCCATCCGCGCCGGATCGGCCGGCTGACGGAGGGATCGCACGAGCGGACCTTGACGCTGCATTTGCCGGATCTCGGCAGCGCCAAGCGGAACGCCGAACTCGATGCGCTGCTCCAGGAATTTGCGCGGCGCTTGATTGCCATCATGCGGGAAAAATAGCGTGAGGCCAGGGAGGAAACGGGGAGGATACAATGAAGAAGTTCATCAATTCGGTCGACGCCGTGCTCGCAGAGAGCCTCGACGGGCTTGCGGGTGCGCATGCCGATCTCGTCGCGCTCGGGCCGGAGCGGAAATTCGTGCGGCGCCGTGAGCTGAACCCAAAGAAGGTCGCACTCGTTTCGGGTGGCGGCAGCGGGCATGAGCCGTTGCATGCGGGCTTCGTCGGCTATGGCATGCTCGACGCCGCCTGTCCGGGACAGGTCTTCACGTCGCCGACGCCAGACCAGATCGTCGAGGCCGCCCAGGCGGTTGCCGGTGAAGCCGGCGTGCTGTTCATCGTGAAGAACTATGCAGGCGACCGCATGAATTTCGAGATGGCCGCCGAGATCGCCGAAGGTCGCACTGCTACCATCGTGACCGACGACGACGTCGCGGTCGAGAACTCGACACACACCATCGGGCGCCGAGGCGTGGCGGGCACATTGATCGTCGAGAAGATCGTCGGCGCGGCGGCCGAGAAGGGCGCCGAGCTCGAGGGCTGCGTTGCGCTGGGCGAGCGCGTCAACGCGCGCACGCGCTCGATGGGGGTGGCGCTTACGAGCTGCACGGTGCCTGCCGCAGGCACGCCGACCTTCTCGCTCGGCGAGGACGAGATGGAGGTTGGTGTCGGCATTCACGGTGAGCCCGGACGTCGCCGGGTCAAACTGGAGCGGGCCGACGCGATCGCGGACGAGATGACGACGGCCATCGCGCAGGATCTCAACGCGCGCGACGGGGCCGAAGCCCTCTTGCTCGTCAACGGATTTGGCGGAACGCCGACGATCGAGCTCTATCTGATGTACAACGCGGCGCGCCGGCTGCTCGAAAAGCGCGGCTTGCGCATTGCTCGCTCGCTGGTCGGCAGCTTCGTCACCTCGCTGGACATGGCCGGGTGCTCGCTCACCGTGAGCGTGCTCGATAGCGAGACCGCGGCGCTCTGGGACCATCCCGTGCGCACGGCCGCGTTGAAATGGTGACCGCGGCCGCGAATGGCCGTTGACTTTTTCCGATCGCGCACCGGCGGACGATCGGCCGAGGCCACGCCTCACGTATGCACCGGGAGTCTTCCGGTTCACCCTCCCTGAAACTTGCCGTGTCCCTCGGGCACGGCATTCTTTTACGTGCCGAGTAGAGAGCTATCTCCCGTCGGTCCCATGTCCCTCACGCTCTATTGAGGCATTTCCTGAATTGCGCTCACGTTGTGGCGCATGTGACGTACCCCTCGTAGCGTTGGATCAATGCTGATTTCCTTGCCAGAGCTGCTTCTTGGTTTGGGTTGAATGTGCGTCGCACTTGGCGTTTTCATTGTGTCGCTCGTGTTGCGATGAGAGTGGAGAGAGGAATGGCTCCAGCGACAAAGCGCCAATTTTCCGAGGCGACTGAGCGAACGCCGCCGTTCGTGTGCACTCGGGCTTCCGAAGAGGGCTCACAGCCGATCAGGACTGTCCACTGCGTTCAGTTCGGCATCAATCTTGTCGAGTAGAAGCTCGATTTCATCCCGCTCCTTCGGGCCCGGAAATTCCTTCAGCCGGCTGTGCAGTTCCTGCTTTCGTGTAAGGAACGCCGCGATGCGGGTCGTCGCGAGTTTGTTCCACACCCGATGTTCTCCTTGGATCCGATCCTTCGAAAACGGGCCGACATTGATGTGCTGAAGTCGCGGTGGGCAAGAACCATTGCCGTGACGTTTGTAGTGGCCACCAATGGTATGCGGGGGAAGAGGCCGACGACCGGCCCTTTGTCCGCACGTTGTTCGTCCTTTAGAAGTCCATTGCGCCGGGACCGGCGGGGACGGTTTGGCCGGCTCCATTCTGCTTCTTGGGCGCTTCGGCGACCATGGCCTCTGTCGTGATCAACAGCCCGGCGATTGAAGCTGCGTCCTGCAGCGCGGATCTTACGACCTTGGTCGGATCGATGATCCCTTTCGCGAACAGGTTACCGTATTCTGCCGTCTGTGCATCGAACCCCCAGGCGTACTCCTTGCCCTCGAGCACCTTTCCGACCACGATCGATCCATCTTCTCCCGCATTCTCCGCGATCTGCCGCGCCGGCCACGTGAGCGCCCGCTTGACGCTTTCCAGGCCGTGGCGTTGATCGTCATTTGCGGGCCTGACTTTCGCCAGCGCAGCCGTGGCCCGCAGCAGCGCCACTCCGCCGCCTGGAAGAATACCTTCTTCAACGGCCGCGCGCGTCGCATGCATGGCGTCATCTACACGGTCTTTTCGTTCCTTGACCTCCACCTCGGTTGCGCCGCCGACCCGGATGACGGCGACCCCGCCGGCAAGCTTTGCCAGTCGTTCCTGCAGCTTTTCCCGATCATAGTCCGAAGTGGTCTCTTCGATTTCGGTTCTGATCTGTTTGACGCGCGCCTCGATCTCTGACTTCTTGCCGGTACCGCTGACGATGGTCGTGTTATCCTTGTCGATCGTGACCTTTTTGGCGCGTCCCAGCATATTGAGCGTGACGCTCTCAAGTTTCGTGCCGAGCTCCTCGGAAATGAAATTGCCGCCGGTAAGGATCGCAATATCCTGCAGCATGGCTTTGCGGCGGTCACCGAATCCGGGCGCCTTGACAGCGGCGACCTTTAATCCTGCCCGCAGTCTGTTTACGACAAGCGTGGCAAGCGCCTCACCTTCCACGTCTTCGGCGATCACAAGCAGGGGCTTGCCGCTCTGCACGACTGATTCCAGCAGGGGCAGCATCGGCTGCAACGCGGAGAGCTTCTTTTCATGGATAAAGATATATGGATCGTCTAGCTCAACCCGCATCTTTTCCGCATTGGTAACAAAATAGGGCGAGATGTAGCCGCGGTCGAACTGCATGCCTTCCACGACCTCCAGTTCGGTCTCGAGTGACTTGGCTTCCTCGACCGTGATCACTCCCTCGTTGCCGACCTTTTTCATTGCATCGGCCAGAAAGCGTCCAATTTCCTTGTCACCATTGGCAGAAATCGTCGCGATCTGCGCAATTTCGTCATTTGAAGTCAGCTTTTTCGTATTCCTCTTGAGTTCATCGACGACCGCATCGACCGCGAGATCAATGCCACGCTTGAGATCCATCGGGTTCATGCCCGCTGCAACCGCCTTCGCTCCCTCGCGGACAATTGCATGTGCGAGAACGGTAGCAGTCGTCGTTCCATCACCTGCCTGGTCGGAGGTCTTCGAGGCGACCTCGCGGACCATCTGCGCTCCCATATTCTCGAACTTGTCCTCGAGTTCGATTTCCTTCGCAACGGTCACGCCATCCTTTGTGATGCGAGGCGCACCAAAGCTCTTTTCAAGCACGACGTTGCGACCCTTCGGTCCCAGCGTCACTTTGACGGCATTGGCTAGAATGTCGACGCCGCGAAGCATTTTGTCTCGGGCGTCAGTCGAAAACCGTACCTCCTTTGCACTCATGATCGTTCCTCCCGAAATAGCTTGCCTCGCGACTTCAAGAGCGCCTCTGCGACTGGTCGCCTCTTGTTTCGGCCGAACCTGGTCAGCACGCCGACATCCTGTGTGCGCTTCATGACCAGGTATTCGACGCCATCGAACTTGATCTCAATTTCCGACTACTTGCCGAACACACACGATCGCCGATATTGACGTCGATAGGGCTGAGCTATCCACTTAGCCCACACCACCTGGGCCTACCGTCGCTTCAGTTGACCTGAATGGCTCGCGGCTTGGCTTTCTCTGCCAACGGCAGCATGAGCGACAGCACGCCGTCCTTGAGCTCGGCTGCGATCTTGCTCTGATCGATCTTGCCGAATAGCCGGAAGCTCCGCGAAAAGTGGCCTACATTGTACTCAGTGTACAGCGGCTGGAGGCCTCGGTACTTGGAGAAGTCGAGCTTTCCGTCGACCTTGAGCACGTCGTCCTCCACTCGAACGTCGACGCTATCCTTGTCGACCCCTGGCATTTCGAGAATCACGTTGAGGCCATCCTTGGTTTCATAGATGTCCGCGTTCGGCACAAATAGCCGCGCGGGGATGGTGCTCTCCTCCTTCTTCTCCAATTCACGCTTTTGGGCTACCTGCAGTTCCCTTTTTGAAGCCATGATCGTATCTCCTCAAGGCTACTGCGCTACGCCAATCTTCCGTAAGGGATAAACGCGCAGCGCGAGATTGCGATTCAGGTGATCTTGATGCTGCGCGGCTTGTCGCTTTCCGCGCGCGGCAGGAATAGCGCCAAGATGCCGTCCCGATATTCGGCCTTGATGCCATCCGGCTCGATCTGCACGGGGACGGACAGCGTTCGGTCGAACTGACCAAATGCGCGCTCGCGTCGATGCAGGCTCGCCTCCTCGGGATAGTCGACCGTCTTTTTCCCAAAGATGCGAATAGAGTTTTCCTTGGCCTCGATTTGCAGGTCGCTCTTGCTGACACCGGGCAACTCGATGATGGCCAGAATATCCTCGCCCTGTTGGAAAACGTTGATCGGTGGGAATGGGCCCCGACTAGTGGTGAGGTCTTGCAGCCAGTCGCTGGCTAAAGTTGCTTCAAGAGAGCGTTGTAGTTCGAGTAGTGTGTCGAACGGATCGGCAAATCCCATGATCATGTTTGCAACCCCTTGCTCATCGTTGACGGGGCGACGAAGGGTCATGGTCGCCCCTCGAGACTTTGATTTGGGACGATGGGTGGCACTGTCAAGAGGCGAGTGCCAATCGGCGCAAGCGATTGCTGTTATCTGTCTAAGATATTGATTTTACATAAAAAAGTTTAGCGCATGCGCGCTGTCTGCAGGCCAATTGCGGACCGTCATCGTCAGATTCCGAGTGGAGACGGGTTCGCTTGAGACGCGACTCTGTTGGCTCGCCAACCCCGGCAATTCGCTCTTGATACCAGTCATGATGAAGTTCACGCCGATCGCGGCGACGATAAGCGCCATAACGCGCGTCATGACGTTGATGCCGGTTCTGCCCAAGAACCGCTCGATCGCTGTGGCCATCCACAGGGTCAGTCCAATCAGGAACGTTGCGAGCACCGATGCAACCGCAAGCAGTGCTTTGGGAAGCCATCCCGGATTGTCGTTGGAAGAGTGATCATGATACTCAGCTCGGCTGGACCCACAAGCAGCGGAAAAGCAAAGGGCGTGATTGCGAGCCCATGAATATCCACTTCCTCGCGGGCCGTTTCGTCAGCCACTTGAATAAATCTTCCATACTGAGCCTGAAACATCTCGAAGGCGATCATCAAAGCCAGAAGGCCGCCTGCAATGCGGAAGTCATCGAGTCCGACATTGAAGAAATTCAAAATCTGCTTGCCGAGCAGCGCCGCTCCCATGAAGAAGACCGCGACAGCGACTGAAGCCAGAAAGATGATGCGATGTATCTTTACTCTTTCGACCTTGCGCGTCATCGCCAGAAAAATCGGAATGGCTCCGACCGGGTTCGTCAGCGCATACAGCAGCATGGTAATGCCGACAAACTGATTCCAAACCATTGTTTTAGGATCTTCAACGTTGCGAAATGATGTGCAGGTGTGCGTGCTGTGGTTGGGCCGGGGATTCGGCAAGGACGAGCAGCCCCGCCGTCAACGTTCCAACAAACAATTTGCTCCATTTGGAAGGTGAGGCGCAGCCGTGTCAGTCGAGACCAGTCCGTAACATGGCGCGTGCCGTCTCCAGCTCGCTGATTGCTCGGCGGAGCGCCGCTCGTGCTGCCGCTTTGTCGCCATTCGAGCAAGCCGTGCTCAATTCTTTGAGGTATCTGCTGGCCGCCTCGGCATGTGTAACTAGCTCCGCCGCGCCGGCAAAGCTGGATCGACGTTTCTTGTCCACGGTCAAATCACTTTCGCAAGCCCTGCCGCCCCCTCAGAGCCGAGCAGTCGTTATCCAACCCTTGGGGCGGAAGCGACGTCCGCTCCCGCCTTGACGCTTACTTGTCGTTGATGCGGATGCGCCTCACTTTCGACTGTGCCTCCGGCAGCTTCGGCATGGTCACGGTCAGCACACCGTTCTTGAACGCGGCGGACACCTTGTCCTGATCCACATTCTCGATTGGAATGCGCCGTTCGAAGCGACCGTAGTAGCGCTCGCTGAATCGTCGATCCTTGTCTTCTGTTTCGGTCTTCTTCTCGCCTTTGATCGACAGAATGCCGTTGGCGAGCTCGACCTCAACGTCTTTCTCCTCGAGGCCGGGCAATTCCGCTGCGACCTTCACGTCCTTGTCGGTTTCGCTGACCTCGATGTTGGGCCAGCCGATCGACCGCTCAAGCAAGTGATCGCCAAAGGGGGCAAGGTCGAAGCCCCGAAAGACGTCGTCGAACAGACGATTCATTTCGCGATGCAGGGCCAAAAACGGGCCCGCATCTCCGCCGCGTTGGGCGGGAAGGTTGCGGCCGCGGCCCCAGGGAATGAGATCAGTCATAGCCATGGTTTCCTCCTTGTATCCGGTAACTGGCAAATTCCCGCTGTCGCGGCGTCACCGCGCCGCGAGACGATGCCCAATCGGCAGCAGACCTTCAGGCCGCCTGCCTGTGCTCAAGCTGTTGGCTGTCGCTACCAGTGTTGATGGCAATCTGGCGTGGTTTCATCGCCTCCGCTTCACGCACAAGGTCGATCTTGAGCATGCCGTTCTCGAACGAGGCGCCCTTCACCTGCACGTAGTCCGCGAGGTTGAAGACGTGCCGGAACGGACGTGCAGAGATCCCCTGATAGAGGTACTGATGCGCGCCCTTTTCGGTTTTTCGGCCTTCAACCGTCAGCACGTTCTGCTCTGCGGTGATGCTGACCTCTTCGGGCGTGAAGCCAGCCAGCGCCAGCAAGATTTGATAGTGGTCCTCACCGGCCCGTTCGATGTTGTAGGGCGGATAATTGTCGCCGTTCGTCCATCGGACGGAATTCTCGATGAGGTTGAGGAGGTGATCGAATCCAACTGTCGATCGCCAAAGCGGAGCAACATCAAAGGTGGTCATAGCCACATCCTCCCTTCGAGCAACATGGTTACGAGCGCTGCGGACACCGTGTCCGGCGCCCCAGGTGGCCGGGCCCTGAAAAGGCGCCCGGTACAGGGCGGCGCGCCGCGCCTGCAGCCATCCAGTTAGAAGTGAGGTCCTGTCTTTCAAGGGGTTTCTTGATCGATAGCGAAATCGCCGCGCTCGACCTCGGGCATCGGCCTGAAACCTAATCGACGCGACCTCTCGTTGCGACAGACGATCGAGCATCGGGATCCGCAGTCCGGGCACTGACCTTGGTTGCCATGACAGCTGCGAAGCGCGATCTGGTGGGGCCGTTCGACCAGAAGGCGGAGGTGGTGTTCGTCCGCGATCCCCGGGTGCCGCAAAGCCCTCGCGGCGGCGGCTCCGTTGTGCGGTCTGCTTCGATCTTGAAGCCTTGCTAAGCACTGGAACAATTTTCCCATATTGTAGTTTTCCGCAGCGCCTCACCTGCGATCCGACGCCTGAAGGGGTCCATGGACGCAGCGACGGCATCCCTCGTACCCATCTTGCTCTTGGAGGATTTGGATATGAGACGCATCTCCACCTTTTTCCGGCAGTTTAGCTGGGCCTTCAATCATCTCCTCACTGCGCTCGAGAGGCGGTCGGGCCGTCTTTTTTCCAGGCGGCGCTTTGCCCGCCTTATCGACAGCGCTGGGGCCTATCTGAAGAAGCGTCTTCCGCAGTGGCGCAGCAAGCTTAGATCCCTGGTGAGCAAGGTCGCCGCCAAGACGTCGATCAGCTCGCGATAAGCTTGCGCGTGTAAACTTCGGAAGAAGGGAGCGATCGTCATGGCGACTATCGCGACACTCCCATTCGTGACTTCACAAGGTGGAGTCTCTCGCTACCTCGTCGAGATTCAGAAGTTTCCGCTTCTTACAGTGTCCGAAGAGGTCACCTACGCGAGGCGCTGGCGTGAGCACGGCGACCGCGAGGCCGCATACCGTCTTGTGACGAGTCACCTTCGGCTGGCAGCCAAGATCGCGATGAAGTATCGCCGTTATGGGCTGCCGATTGCCGATCTGGTGTCGGAAGCGAATCTTGGCTTGATGCAGGCCGTCAAACGTTTTGAGCCGGAGAGGGGCTTTCGGCTGGCGACCTATGCCATGTGGTGGATCAAGGCCTCCGTCCAGGAGTATGTCTTGAGGTCATGGTCCCTTGTGAAGGTGGGTACGACAGCCGCCCAAAAGAAACTGTTCTTCAATCTTCGCAGGCTCAGGAGCAGAATATCCGCATTCGAGGAAACGGACCTGCGCGCCGATCAGGTGAACTATGTCGCGGAGCAGCTGAAGGTTACTCCGCCGGAGGTGATCGAAATGGATCGGCGGCTACGCGGCGATATCTCGCTCAATGTTCCCATCAGCGATGAGGAGACCACAGAGGAATGGCAAGACCGGCTGGTCGATTCTTCACCTGATCCCGAACGCCTGCTGATCGACGCGGATGATTACGGGCGACGAGAGGCCGCTCTCTCGGAGGCACTTGAGGCGCTGTCGGCGCGCGAGCGGGCAATCCTGGAAGCGCGGATGCTCGCGGACCAGCCGAAGACGCTGGACGAGCTGGCGCGGCAGTTCCGCGTCTCGCGCGAGCGGATCCGGCAGGTCGAGCAACGTGCCTTTCAGCGGCTGAGGGACGCAGTGCGCGCACGGGTTGCGAGCTCTTCCCGTCCCGCCGCATTGTCAGCGAAAATAGTCGACATTGGCGATCGGAGATCTTCACCATGCTCACAGAGACCGTCCTGAGGGTCATGCTCGCTAACATCGGGAGCGTGGCGGCGGCACTGCCGTTCATTGCTGCGTAGCACTCATTGCCCAGCGAGGAGACGGCATCGCAGTCTTCGCCACAAGAACGCGGACAGGCGCTCCCGCTTTCCCGACCCGCTCGTCGTCGCCGCAAAGATCGAACTGAACCGCATACACTGGCGTCTCATCCTTCTCGGCGTCAGACCAAACAAACGCGCGTGTTGGGGAGCTGCTAAAGCACGCCGCCATGGAAGCACCGGTTGGACTAGGTCTAGGCGATTGTGCCAACAGGAGCCCGGCGCAAATGGCTACACACAAGGTCAGCTACGTTGTCGTACCACCGCTGTTGAGGAGCTGGGAAACAGCTGTGACCAGTTGCGCGGGTGCAAAAGGCTTTTCCAAGAGGATGCTGTTGGGCACGCCCTGAGAGCCCCATTCATCGGCTGCAGCTCCCGTAATGTAGACGACAGGAAAAGCTGGATCGATCTCTCTAACTTGGCGCGCCAGGTCCCAGCCATTCTTGGCGACTTTGAGGTTAACATCACTCACCAGGGCCGAGTACTTTGCGACTCTGGAGTGGAATAAAGTTAAGAGCTTAATCGGCAGAGGCAGAAATGACGACGTCGAATCCTCCCTCCTCCAGCGCGTCATGAACAATGGTCTGCAACAGCGCCTCGTCTTCAACCGCCAGGATGACAGAAGACATCCCCCTTCGGGACTTTGGCGTCTCCGAAGCTCAAACGCGCTTCCGGTGAAAACATTCATAGGTGTGGTCCCAGAAACTGCCTTGAGCCTACCTGCCAGCCTAGGGATGCGAGTGCCAGAATTTTGCGTTCCGAGACTTCGAGGGCCTCCGAAGTGCACGCACGTGAGGTCGGCTGCTCTCAGCTAGGCTTTTTCTCCGCGAGCGGAACAACCTCAACCCTCACGCTTTCGCGCGCGTGGTCGCGCTCGACGATCAGATGCACCTGTTGGCCAACTGGCGTGAGCCCGATCAAGTTGCGCATCTGAGTCGCGCTCCGGATCGGGACGTTGTTGGCTTTCAGGATGATGTCGCCTTTGCGGAGGCCCGCTCGCTCGGCGGGAGAGCCAGCGCTGACCTCCTTGATTCTGGCGCCCTCGAGGTGACCGGAGTGAGGCATCGAGATCCTCAAGGGCCACGCCGATACGGCCCCGCCCGACGTGGCCGGTTGCAATCAGCTGATCCATGACTTTCTTGGCCATGTTGATGGGCACAGCAAAGCCGATCCCGATATTGCCGCCCCCCGGCGATATGATCGCTGTATTGATGCCGATCAACTCGCCTTTCAGGTTGATCAAGCCTCCACCCGAATTGCCAGGATTGATAGCCGCGTCGGTCTGAATGAAATCCTCATAGCCTTGCTTGACGAGGCCCGTTCGACCCAACGCACTCACAAGTCCTGACGTGACGGTCTGGCCAATACCGAAGGGATTGCCGACGGCAATCACAAAGTCGCCGACCTCGAGCGCATCGCTGTCGCCAAGCTTGATCGCCTTAAGATTGATCGGATCCTTGATGTGCAGGAGTGCCACATCTGTGGGGGCGTCGCGCCCCACCAGCTTCGCAGCAAACTTCCTTCCGTCCTTTGTCTTGATCTGTACTAGCGAGGCTTGCGCGACCACGTGGTTTGCGGTGAGGACGTAACCCTTCTGCGCATCTACGATCACCCCGAAACCGGTTGCGTTGATTTCCTTCTCGAACTGCTTCGGAACGTCGAAGAACTCACGAAAGAAGGGATCATGATAGAGCGGATTGTTCTCACGGATTTTCCCTTGCACCGAGACGTTGACCACCGCGGGCGTCACCTCTTTTACTAGCGGCGCCAAGGTTGGCACACGACCGGCATCATGCGCATGAATTTCTGCGCCGCCGGTGTGATCGTGAAGTTCATCCCATCCCCCTCAAGCAGGCATCTCGCTCGGCATCGGCTGCCTCGTCGCAGACTTCCAGCGCACCGGCGAGACGCCGTATGGCTTGCTCGATCGCTTCAAGCGGCACCCCTCGGTCGCCCCGCTGATCGAGGGCTCCGAGGTGAAGGAATATGCCGCGCACCTCATCCCCGAGGGCGGCTTCAAGGCGATCCCGCAGCTCTACGGCGAAGGCTGGGTCGTGGTCGGCGACGCCGCCCAGCTCAACAACGCCATCCATCGCGAGGGCTCGAATCTTGCGATGACATCGGGCCGGATCGCGGCGGAGGCGATCTTCCAGGTCAAGTCGCGCGAGGATCCGATGACGGCGGAGAACCTGTCACTCTACAAGACCATGTTGGACCAGTCCTTCGTCATCAAGGACCTGAAGAAGTACAAGGACATGCCTGCGCTGATGCACACCCAGTCGCAGAACTTCTTCCTGACCTATCCGGAGCTCGTCTCCAGGGCGATGCAGAATTTCCTGCGCGTCGACGGTACGCCAAAGGTCGAGAAGGAGAAGACGACGTTCAAATCGTTCATCAAGGCGCGCTCCTGGAGCGGGCTGTTCGGCGACGCCTTCCGCCTCGCGCGCGCCTGGCGGTGAGACAAGGAAACGCAACACTAGCGATGGAGACCCAAACCATGTCGATCGAGCCATCCGTACGTGTCGAGGACAAGCTGTTCTACAACCGTTATCTGGTCGATGCCGGGCGCGCCCACATCAAGGTGCGGCCCCACACCACACCATCGCCTGAACTGCTGACGATGCTGAAGGCTTGTCCCGCGCGCTGCTACGAGCTCAACGACAAGGGCCAGGTCGAGATCACCGTCGACGGCTGCATCGAGTGCGGCACCTGCCGCGTGATCTGCGAGGAGAGCGGCGACATCGAGTGGAGCTATCCGCGCGGTGGTTACGGCGTGCTGTTCAAGTTCGGCTGACCCATGAAGCTCAGCGCCCGCAACATTCTCCCGGGACGGATCGTCGCCGTCACGAAGGGAACGACGACGGCCCATGTGAAGATCGAGCTCGCCCCGGGCCTGGTCGTATTTTCCGCGATCACCAACGAGGCCGTGGACGATCTCGCCCTGAAGGTGGGCGATGCCGTCTCGGCCGTGATCAAGTCATCCGACGTGATGATCGGCAAGTAGCGCCGCGGGCGCATCGGCGGGCAGCCGCGCCGCCCGAGCCCGCTTGATGCGCGATGACAGGTCCTGCCACCAGCCCTCGATCGCACCTCGTTCACACAAGAGGCTGGTGCCGATACCGCCGGTAAAATCGTTCCAGGCGTCGAGGCATTTTTCGGGCACGGCCGTGAGCACGGGGATACCGGCGGCGATGGCGTCGGCGAGCTCGTCGCGCAGACCTTCGCCGGCGGCCTCCTGCTTGGAGAATTTGTTGATCACGACGAGGTCGACGTCCGCCGCGATCGCGCGGGTGACCGCAACTGCCGCCTCGGCCAGTCCCGCGGCGTCGAGCTTGCAGGCCATTGCGCCCGAGCCGAGCGGCTGGCAGATCGAAATCTCGTGGCCGGTCATGAGGTCGATCGCCTGCATGCCGACCTGGCAGCCGGCGCCGTCCTTGAGGTTGCGCTGGACGACGCCACCGATCCGTTCGCCCGATCGCGCCAGCGTCTCGGCGAAGTCGGCGAGCAAGGTATCGACGTCGTCCTGCGAGCGGTAAAGTATTGCGGCGACGCGGTTCGGGTCGATGTCGTGGAAGTCGATCGGCGTGGAAGTCATCCTCGTCCGTTTTCCTACGCTCTTCCGTCGTGGCGAGCAATCGCCATGCCGATCGCGGCTCCCGGCCAGCGGTATCGGATGGAGGGTATGCAGCGGGCCGGAGCCAACGACGCGGCCTTGCTCCATCAGCACCAGATGATCGGCAAAGCGCTCAATCTCGCTCATGTCATGGCTGATATAGAATACCGGCAGCGACAGCCGTTCGTGCACACGCTCGAGGAACGGCAAGATCTCGTTCCTGGTGGTGCGGTCGAGCGCGGCCAGGGGCTCGTCCATCAGCAGGAGCTTTGGCTGCGACAGCAGCGCGCGGCCGATCGCGACGCGCTGCCGCTCTCCGCCGGAAAGTCGGTGCGGCGAGCGGTGGAGCAGCGCGGCCACGCCGAGCAGCTCCACGACCTCGTCGAATACGATCTGCGCGCCCGCGGCCTTCGGCGCGCCGAACAGGAGATTGCCGCGCACCGACAGATGCGGAAACAGGCTCGCTTCCTGGAACACGTAGCCGATTGGCCGCTGGTGCACGGGCCGAAACGACGAACCGTCCTGCCAGACCTCTCCGTCCACAGCGCAAAAACCGTCGGGCATGCGCTGCAGGCCAGCGATGCAGCGCGCCACCGTGGTCTTGCCGCAGCCGGACGGTCCGAAGATCGCGGTGACACCGCTGGCGGGCAGGCTGAGCTCGGCATCGAGTATGAAATTACCGAGCCTGCCGCGAAAGGCCGCGTTGATCCGGCCGGGTTCGGCCATTCTCATGCCGCAGCCCTCGCAGCGCGCTTGTCGACCAGCGTCATGGTCAGGATCACCGCGAAGGCGAAGATCACCATGACGCCCGCGAGCATGCTCGCCTCGCGCCAGCGTGAGGTCTCGACATAGTCGAAGATCGCGACGGACAGCACCTTGGTGCGCCCGGGAATGTTGCCGCCGATCATCAGCACGAGGCCGAATTCGCCGACGGTGTGCGCGAAGCCGAGCACAGCGCCGGTCAGGAATCCTGGCCGCGCCAGTGGCACCGCGACGGTCCAGAACGTGCGCAAGGGCGAGGCGCGCAGGGTGGCGGCGACCTCGAGCGGCCGCTCGCCCACGGCAGTGAAGGCGTTGCGGATCGGCTGCACCACGAAGGGCATCGAATACGCCACCGAGCCGATGACCAAGCCCTCGAAGGTGAAGGCGAGCGTGCGCCCGCCCCACAAATGCGCGATCCATCCGCCCGGTCCGTCCGGGCCGAGCAGCACCAGGAGATAGAAGCCGAGCACGGTCGGCGGCAGCACCAGCGGCAGCGCGATTACGCTCGCGATGATCTCGGTCCACCACCCCTTGGCGTGCGCCAGCCACCAGGCGAGCGGCGTCGCCAGCACCAGCAGGATCACGGTCGAGATCGCGGCGAGCTCGATCGTCAGCAGGACCGATTGGCGGATCTCCTCCGACCAGATCTCCATGCGCGTCAGCTCTGCCCGTCCAGCACGTAACCGTATTTCTCGATGATGGAGCGAGCCTCGGGGCCCCTGAGGAAGGCGATGAACGCACCGGCGGCCTCGTTTCCGGCGCCGCTCTTCAGCAGCACCGCGTCCTGGCGGATCGGATTATAGAGTGCCTGCGGCACCACCCAGCGCGAACCGGCCTCGCTGCCGGTGAGTTGCGACAGCGCGACGAAGCCGACCTCGGCGTTCCCGGTCTCGACGAACTGGTAAGCCTGGGTGATGGTTGCGCCTTCCACCAGCTTCGGCTTCAGCGCATCGTAGAGCTTCAGCGACTTCATGGTTTCCACAGCGGCGAGACCGTAGGGCGCGGCAGCCGGGTTGCAGATCGAGAGTTTTGCGAAGGACGCGGCCTTCAACGTCTCCTCGCCCGTCACGATTCCAGGTGACTTGCTCCAGAGCACGAGCTTGCCGATCGCATAGGTGAAGCGGTTCTCGGCAGCCGCAAGGCCGTCCTCGACGAGTTTCTTCGGCCGTGAATCGTCGGCCGACAGGAAGACCTGGAATGGCGCGCCCTGCGTGATTTGCGTGTAGAATTGCCCGCTCGCCCCGAAGCTCAGCGTCTTATGCTTGAAGAGGGCGGCGATCTCCTTGGCGGCATCGGTGAAGTTGGCGGCCACGGCAACATTGGTCTGTGCAGCCTGCGTTGGTGCGCATCCGAGCAGCAGGCTCGCGATGACGGCGATCGGGCGAAGTAGTTTCATGACGAACTCCAGCAGCGGCAATTGCTTCCAAGCAACCCGATTGCTGCGAGGCGCCGGCCGCAATCGTCTCAGCAATTGGCGTGCCGGATGTGAAGGCGCAGTCTGGTGCGCGCCTTGCAGGAATGACGTCAAATCGGGTGATTTCCTGGTCTTGCGGCGGCGGGACCGATCGCTCTTGTCGAGTTTCCGACACAGCCCGTCGGCAAGCCGACATCAACGAAGGGACACGACATGGCAACGGTGGCATCCCGCGCCGAGCTCGAGCGCCTGCTGGAGGACGACGTGCCTTACGGCGACCTCACGACGGATGCGCTCGGAATCGGTGCGGCCATCGGCGTCATGCAGTTTGCGGCGCGCTCACCAATGGTGTTGGCGCTCGCCGAGGATGCGGCGGCGCTCATCGCGCTTGCGGGATGCGAGGTGGAGCTCTTTGCCGCATCCGGTGCGGCGCTTCAAGAGGGCGCACAAATCCTACAAGCGCGAGGCCCGGCCGCCGCGCTGTTGCGGAGCTGGAAGGTGGCGCAGACTCTGATCGAGATCTGGTCCGGCGTTGCCAGCGAGACCCGCGCCATCGTCGATGCGGCGAGAGCGGTCGCACCGCAGATCCCGGTGGCCTGCACGCGCAAGAATGTACCCGGGACCAAGCGCTTTGCAGTGGCAGCCGTGAAGGCGGGCGGCGCCGTGATGCACCGGCTCGGCCTTTCGGAGACGGTGCTGGTATTTCCCGAGCACCGCGCCTTTCTCGGCGAGCTGCCGCTGTTTCAGGCGGTTGAGCGATTGCGCCGGGCGGCGCCGGAGAAGAAGCTCGTGATCGAGGTGAAGACCGCCGACGCCGCACTTGCCGCGGCGGTGGCAGGTTTCGACGTGATTCAGACCGAGAAATTCTCACCGGCTGATGTCGCCGCATTGGTCAAGCGCATGGCATCCGTAGCCTATACGCGGGCCCGTCCGATCATTGCTGCCGCAGGTGGAGTCAATGCAGCAAATGCCGCGGCCTATGCCGCTACCGGAGCCGATGTCCTTGTCACGTCGTCCCCCTATCTGGCAAAGCCGAAGGATGTGCAGGTGCGGATCGCGGCAGCCGATGAAAGCAGACGCAAGGCGTGCAGCGTCAACGGCTCTGGGCTGGGATCGCCGTTAAGATAAATGTTCAGACTACTCACAGCAGCAGTGCAAGCCCGGACGCTGGGTTGCATACATTCCCGACGAGCGGAGCCGATCGCTCTGCGTCATCCGAGCCAGCGCTTGCGACGCTTGTAGTGCTTCACGTCGCGGAATGATTTTCGCCTATCACCGGCAACGCCAAGGTAGAATTCCTTGACGTCCTCATTTGCTGCGAGCGCCCGTGCCTCGCCGTCCATCACCACGCGGCCATTTTCGAGGATATAGCCGTGGCTCGCGTATTTGAGCGCCATATTGGTGTTCTGCTCGGCGAGAAGAAAGGAAACACCTTCCTTGACGTTGAGATCCTTCACGATCTCGAAGATCTCCTCCACGATCTGCGGCGCAAGGCCCATCGAAGGTTCGTCGAGCAGGATCATCTTCGGGCACGACATCAGCGCGCGCCCGATCACGCACATCTGCTGTTCACCGCCTGACGTATAACCGGCGGTGGAATCACGTCGCTCTCTGAGGCGGGGGAAATAGGCATAGACCCGCTCAAGGTCCTGCGTGATCGCCGACTTGCCGTCCCTGCGCGTGAAGGCGCCAGTCAGAAGATTCTCTTCTATCGTGAGGTGAGGGAAGGCACGTCGCCCCTCCATCACCTGGATGCAACCGCGCTGCACCAGATCGCTCGGCGACAGGGACTTCACCTCGACGCCGTCGAACAGAATCGACCCCTTGGTGACTTCGCCGCGCTCTGCATGCAGCAGATTCGAGATCGCCTTCAGGGTCGTGGTCTTACCGGCACCATTGGCACCGAGAAGCGCGACAATGGCGCCCCGCGGGACCTCCAGCGATACGCCTTTTAGCACGAGGATGACGTGATCGTAGACAACCTCGATATTGTTGACCGACAGAACCAGAGCTGCCGCTTCCGTCGCCGGAGCGACCTTGGGGGTTGACACGGCAGACCTCCAAACAGTTGCACCTTCGGGGATCCGGGAGCAGGCAAACCTGCCTCCCGGATCAGCCAGACTGGTTCAAGTTTCTTTCGCGCAGTCGCGCGGCTGGATCTTCTTCTCCGCGGCATACTTCGCGGACACATCGGCGACGAGCGGTTCGATGAGCGATTCGTCTGCCGTGTACCAGTCGGAGATTACTTTCCAGGCCTTGCCATCCCACTGCTGAACGCGCCCGTAGCGCGCACCCTCGTGATCGGAGCAGGAAATGCTGACCGGCTTCAACATCCCCTCAAATCCGAGTTCCTTGATGCGTGCATCGGTGAGGATGAGGTTCTCCAGCCCCCAACGGACCTGCTCGCCCGTCAGCGGTTTCTTGCCGAACTTTTCCTGCGCCTTCCGGATCGCCTCCACGCCGAGCATGGCGTTGACCATGCCACGGTTGTAGAGAACTTCGCCGACCTTGCCAGATTCCGTTGAACCTTTGCCTTTCGCGTAGACGTATTTCTCTATGTCAGCATGGACGGGAAACCTGCCAGCACCATGCTGAAGCATCAGTGATTTGTAACCTGTGGCCTGATCGCCTGCCGGCGTCACGTCGGGCTCTGCGCCCGACCACCAAACACCGATCATCTTCTCGCGCGGATACGCAACGGCCGCCGCTTCCTTAATTGCCGTGCTGTTCATGACGCCCCAGCCCCAGACCAGGACATAGTCCGGTCGATTCTGGCGGATCGCCAGCCATTGCGACTTCTGCTCGACACCGGGGTGCGTGACCGGGATCGAGGTGAACGCAAAGCCGTACTTCTGCGCCAGCACCTGCAGCATCGGAATCGGCTCCTTGCCATAGGGGCTGTCGTGATACAGCAGCGAAATCTTCCTGCCTTTCAGCTTGTCGAAGCCACCGAGTTCCTTGGCAACATGCTGGATCGCGATATCCGCCGCCGACCAGTAAGTGCCGAGCAATGGGAAGTTGTAGGCGAACACCGCGCCGTTCTTGGAATCGGCACGGCCGTACCCCATAGTGATGATCGGGATTTTGTCGGTCGCGGTCTTCTCGGTGAGGGCAAAGGTGATCCCGGTCGATAGCGGGTTGATGAAGGCCGCGCCGGTCGGTCCCTTGCCCTTGAGGCGCTCGTAGCACTCAACGCCCTTGTCGGTCGCGTAACTCGTCTCGCATTCTTCGGTCAGAATCTTGACGCCGTTGATACCGCCGTCACGCTCATTGATCAGGTTATAATAGTCCACAACGCCGTTTGCGTAGGGCGCTCCGTTCACAGCGTACGGTCCGGTCCGGTAGGACAGAATTGGGATGAACTGCTCGTCTTGCGCTGCGGCCGGTGCAACCGCGCCCGACAACGCGGCCGCCAGGATCAGTACATTGCGTGCAATACTTGCCATGTTGATATTCTCCTCCTTTGAGCCCCTCTTTTTCCGTTCGGGGGATTGTTTCCTTCCTCCTTTGTCAACAGCCGCCATCCGCTCGAGGCGCGATCGCAACTTCAATAGGGAAACGGCCAAAGTCTGAGCTTCTCCTTGCCGATTGATATCAGCCGGGCGAACCCATGGGGTTCTTTGATGAGAAGATAGCAGATCAACGACCCAAAGATAATGAACTGCAGGTGAGTGATCGTTTCCGTCGACAGCGGCACGCCGAGCTGGGTTGGAAGGACGTTCAGCATGATCGGCACAATGAGGATAAACGCCGCCCCGACGAACGGGCCCATGATGGATCCTAGCCCACCAATTATCACCATGAACAAGAGCTCGAGCGAACGGTCGATCGAGAACGCGAGCGGCTCCCATGAGCCAAGGTAGACGAACGCCCAAAGTGCGCCCGCCACGCCGATGATAAATGAAGAGACCGCGAAGGCGGTGAGCTTTGCATAGAGTGGCCGGATGCCGATCAGCTCGGCAGCGATATCCATATCGCGAATTGCCATCCATTGCCGGCCAAGGTTGCCGCGGACGAGATTCTTCGCCAAGACCGCGATCACCGTGACGAAGATCAGGCACAGCAGATAGCGTTCGATCGGCGTGCGAACGACCACACCGAAGAAATTCAGTTCCGGCGCATTGACCGACCCTGACGGGGCGTAGTTGGTGAACCACGGCACCCGCAGGAATACCCAGTCGAAGAAGAACTGCGCCGCGAGCGTTGCAACCGCAAGATAGAGGCCCTTGATCCGCAGACTGGGAATCCCGAACAGGATTCCGACACCCGCCGCCATGAACCCGCCAAGCAGAATGGATACCAATACGGGCAAAGGCGGGATCGAAATCGCGAAGCCATGCGAGGTGAGCGGGACATGAACGCCTGTCGCCAGCTTGTAGGCGGAATAGGCGCCAATGGCCATGAACGCACCGCTGCCGAGCGAGATTTGGCCGCAATAGCCGACGAGAATGTTTGTGCCGATGGCAGCGAGTGCGAGGATCAGGAAGGGCAGCAGAATCGCCCACAGCAGATACTCGCTACCAAACGGCCAGATATGGAAGCTGGCCAGCACCGGCACCCCAATGAAAGCGATGCCGAGCAAGATCGCGACCGCAATGCGGTCCTGACGGATCGGGAAGATCGCCATATCCTCTGCGTAGGTTGTCTTGAATTGGCCGACCTCACGATAAAGCAAAGCTAGCTCCTGTCTCAGATACGCTCGATGATCCGCTCGCCGAACAGGCCCTGCGGCCGCACAAGCAACACTGTTAACGCCAGCACATAGCCAAACCAATATTCGATACCGCCGCCGATAGATGGCCCGAGGTACACCTCTGCAAGTTTCTCACCCGCCCCGACAATGAGCCCGCCGGCGATGGCTCCCGGAATGGAGGTGAGGCCCCCGATGATCAGGACCGGCAGAGCCTTCAGCGCGAGAAAGGTGATGGAAAATTGCACACCAAGCTTGGTGCCCCACACGGTCGCTGCAACCAGCGCAACGAGACCGGCAACGAGCCAGACCACGAACCAGATCCAACTGATTGGAATCCCAACCGAGTGCGCGGCCAAATGGTCATCGGCCACAGCCCTGAGTGCGCGACCGGTCTTGGTACGCTGAAAGAAGATCGCGAGGCCGGCGACCAGGATGCCTGCGATCAACGCACCCCAGACGTCCAGCTTGTTGATCAGAATTCCACCCGGGAAGAGGCCCTCAAACACGAACCAGGCGTCCGTCGGGAATAGCCGCAACGGATAAACATCCGATCCGAAGATCATTTCCGCCGCGCCCTCGAGAACGAATGTCACGCCGATGGTGGACATGAACAGCGTGAGGGCGTCCTGGTTGATGAGGGGTCCGATCACGAACCGCTCGATCAGCCAAGCCGTTGTCGCCATGATCACGGCGGCAAAGCCGATGCCGAGAACGATCGCAACCCAAAGCGGGAAGCCGTTGGCCACGAGGAGATCGAGCGAGCGAACCAGCGCCAATCCCGCGAGCAATACCATTGCACCCTGAGCAAAATTAAAAACGCCGGATGCCTTGAAAATCAGCACGAAGCCGAGGGCTACCAGCGAATAGAGCACGCCGGACATCAATCCGCCGATCAGGACCTCGAGAAACTGACCCAATGCGATCACGAACGCACCTCAGTGTGCGACGCCAAGATAGGCGTCGATGACGGCCTGGTTCTCCCTCATCTCGTCCGGGGTGCCGTCGGCGATCTTTACGCCATGATCGAGCACCGCCACGCGATCCGATAGATCCATGACCACAGCCATGTCGTGCTCGATCAGCACGATCGTTGTGCCGTAATGGCTGTTCACATCGATAATGAACCGCGACATGTCCTCCTTCTCCTCGAGATTCATCCCTGCCATGGGCTCGTCGAGGAGAAGAAGGTCGGGCTCCATGGCGAGAGCGCGACCAAGCTCGACGCGCTTCTGCAAGCCGTATGGCAAGCGCCCGACAGGCACCTTGCGGATCGATTCGATCTCCAGGAAGTCGATAATCTCCTCGACCCGGTGCCGATGCTCGACTTCCTCTGCCAGAGCAGGGCCGTAACGCAGCATCTGCCATAAGAGGCCCCGGCGCACCTTCAGCGTGCGGCCAGCCATGATGTTGTCGAGCGCGCTCATTCCCTTGAACAGGGCGACGTTCTGGAAGGTGCGCGCGATGCCGCCGCGGGCGGCCTCGAAAGGCTGCATCCTGGCCCGGGTGCGCCCCTTGAAGGTGATGGCGCCACGATCAGGGTGATAGAAACCGTTGATGACGTTGAGCATCGAGGTCTTGCCGGCGCCGTTGGGGCCGATGATGGCCCGAATTTCGCCTTTTCTCACGTTGAACGAAACGTCCCTCAGCGCCCTGACGCCGCCGAAGGCCAGGGCTACGCCCTCGACTTGAAGCAGGATCTCGTTCGTGTCCGGCGCTCTCATGCTGCCTTCCCCAAAGATTCCGCCGAACCCGTGGCCTGCATGTCGCGGATCTTGACACGAGCCGCGATAGTGCCCTTGCGGCCATCCTCAAAGGTGACTTCAGTGGAAATGTCGGCCTCATGCGAGCCGTCGTAGAGTGCGGTGACCAGTGGCGCATAGCGCTCGGCAATGAACCGGCGACGCACCTTCTGCGTGCGGGTCAATTCGCCGTCATCTGCGTCGAGTTCCTTGTGCAAAATGAGAAAGCGACGAATTTGAGCGCCCGCCAGCACCCTTTCCTTGACGAGAGAGTGGTTCACCGCGGCAACGTCTTTCGCTACCATGTCATAGACCAGCGGATGCCCGGCAAGCTCCTGATAGGAGCCATAGGCGATATTGTTGCGCTCCGCCCAATTCGCGACAGCGACCGGGTCGATGTTGATCATGGCGCAAACAAACTCTCTCGAGTCGCCGAAAGTGATCGCTTCCTTGATATTGGGAAAAAACTTCAGTTTGTTCTCAAGGTACTTCGGCGCAACCATCGTGCCGTCAGCCAGCCAGCCGACGTCCTTCGCCCGATCGATGATCTTTAGATGTCCGGTCTTCTCGTCGAAAAAGCCCGCATCGCCGGTCTTGACGTAACCGTCGAATGTCATGGTTTCCGCGGTCTTTGCTTGATCCTTGAAATATCCGACGAACATGCCGGGCGAGCGAAATTGCACTTCGCCCGATTGCGCAATGCGGATGTCGACGTTCGGGGCCGCCGGACCAACCGTATCGGGGTAGATCTCGCCATCAGGCTGGCACGTCACGTACAGGAAGGCTTCGGTCTGGCCGTAGAGCTGCTTCAGATTTAGTCCGATCGAGCGGTAGAACGCGAACAAGTCCGGACCGATGGCTTCGCCTGCAGTGTACGCGACACGCACCCGGGACAGGCCGAGAACATTCTTGAGAGGTTCGTAGACCAGCAAGCGCCCGAGTGCATAGAGCAACCGGCCCCGCAGCGGCACCTGTTTTCCGGTCAACACCCTCTCGCCATACCGGCGCGCCACGTCGAGAAAGTAGTTGAACATTCGACGCTTGACAGGCGCAGCGTCCTCCATGCGGATCATCAGGCGCGTCAGCATGGCCTCGAAACCACGCGGCGGCGCGAAATAGAAGGTCGGTCCGATCTCGCGCCGATCCTGCTCGATCGTTTCACTACTCTCGGGACATGCCATGCAGAAGCCAGCGACAAGGCCTTGCACATAGTTGAGGTAATGATCGCCCACCCAGGCCAGCGGCAGATATGCGAACACCACGTCGTGGTCGGCCAGTCCGTCGAACCTGGTGGTGTCCGACGCGGCGTCAATGCAGCCTCGCGTCGACAGCATGACGCCCTTCGACGCGCCGGTCGTTCCCGAGGTGTAGAGGATGACCGCGATGTCAGAACCATCACCCTGCCGGACGAATTCATCGATCTGTCCACAGAGCGCCGGATCCGCCGTAAGCGCTGCGCGACCGTCCTCGATGACATCGTGGATTGCGATCAGCCGGCTGTCCGCGTAGCCATCAAGGCCGCGCGACTCGTCATAGAGAATCTTTTGAAGATGCGGCACTCGCTCGCATACGGACAAGACCTTGTCCACTTGCTCCTGATCCTGTGCTGCAACAAAGCTCGCCTCAGCGTGCGCGAGAACAAAGGCAAGCTCTTCAGCCACTGCGTCCGAGTAAACCGGAACCGGAATCGCTTGCAGCGCCTGCGCTGCCATCATGGTCCAGTAGAGCTTCGGTCGGTTGGAACCCACTACCGCGATCTTGTCTCCTGGCTGCAGTCCAAGTCGATGCAAGCCCGCGGCGTAAGCCCGGACGATCGCAGCAACCTGGGCCCACGTCCACGTCTGCCAAATGCCAAGATCCTTGTGTCGAAACGCCGGACGCGTGCCGAACTGCGTCGCATTTCGCAGAAGCAACTTGGGGAACGTATCAAACGATCCGCCATCGGCCATGTCGCTCTCGATCCCAAAAACCGACGCGTTGGTTCGCGCCTGCTTATGGTGACGCCGCGCCCTTTATGGGAAGCAGCCATGCGAATGCCGCACGTTCCAACATTACAACGGTTCGAAAGTCCTACAAGTCCCGGTTTTGCCGGGCCGAGATTGTCGTGACCGTCCGGGCGGTGGGTCATTGAGGGGGCCGCCTGCCAATAACCGATTGCGGCGTTGACGGCTAAACTCGAGCGTCCAGATTTATGTTGCGTTGCGATATTGAAGCTGCGCTCCATTCCGACAGGGGAAAATCCTATTCTGCGTAGCGCATTGGTCGGCTGCAAAGGCGGTGGAGGGCTGCCTTGCCGCCCTGACCAACCGAGGCTTCGAGGGCCGGATACATGACATCGGCAGCCTTTTTTGCGCAAACCGAACGTTTAAACGGTCGACTACGACGGCAAATCGCGTGGCCTTCGTTTCTTTGGCCGGCCGGAACGATGTAGACCCCGCACTTCCTGCTGTTGAAAGAGCTCACCGCACACGTCACGCAGCCATTGGCTTGCCGGGTCGTGATGGAAGCGGGCGTGCCAATATTGCTTCACCGTAAAGCCGACGATCTCCAGCGGGCAGTCGAGCACGCGCAGTCCGTAATAGTGAGCCAACGTTTCGCCGATGTGCCTTGGAAGGGTGGCGATCAGGTCAGTCGTTCCGACGATTGCGGGTAACCCCAAAAAGCCCGGCAGCTCAAGCGCAACGTCAAGGACTATCCGCTGCTCCTGTAGCGCGGCCGCGAGCAACTGATGTCCGGTGCCGGAGCGAATGAGGACGTGCGCCTCACGCCTGAAATCCTTTGCGGTGATGCGGTCGCGGATCCGGGCATGTTTTGCGTTCGCCAAGCAGACCCAATCCTGCGGAAAGAGTGCCTGTTGGAAGTGCCCAGCGTCGAGGTCCGAGATGTAGCCGAGCGCCAGATCGGCTTCGCCAGACTGCAGCATTCGTGGGGTATCGCCGCCGATCTGCGCCGCCTCGATGCGGATGCCCGGAGCAACGCGGCGAACGTGGGCGAGGATGGCCGGAAGCAGCGTGATGTGGCTCGCATCCGTCATGCAGATGACGAAGCGGCGCTTTGCAGTCGCCGGATCAAACTCGGGGCGAAGCTCCGCCAGACGACGCAGCATCTCCAACGCCTGTCTGGCCGTGCCGATGAGGGCCTCGGCGCGTGGGGTCGGCAGCATTCCCTCCGCCGACCGGATAAAGAGCGGATCGTCCAGTTCCTTTCGCAGGCGCGCCAGCCAGATCGAAATGGTCGGCTGGCTTTGACCGAGCTTCTCGGCTGCCTTGGTCACGCTACCCGTGGTGAACAATGCATCGAAGAGCCGGAGCAGGCGCGGCTCCAGCAGGTTCGTCTCGGAGAGGTCCCGGTGCTTCATTGCATTCTGCAATAATGGATATAAGGATCATAGCATATCCAAATACCGGGCAGCCTGCTACCACGCTTCCAACGCCAAAATGGGCGAGGGAGAAGCGTTCGGATGAGGATCTGCTTTATCGGAGCAGGAGCCCTGGGCTCGACCATCGGCGGCACGCTGGCACGCGGCGGTGCCGAGGTTTGGTTGATCGATCCGTTTCAGGCTCATGTCGACGCGATCAATGCCAGTGGTCTCCGGATGCTCGAAGGTGACGCCGAGACCGTTGTGAAGGTCTCTGCCTGTACCTCCGCGACCCAGGTCGGCATCGTGGCGGACCTCGTCATCGTCCTTGTCAAGTCCTATCACACGCGGGATGCGATCCGGGCGGCAGCGCCGATCATCGGACCGCAGACGGTCGTGATGTCGCTTCAAAACGGTCTTGGTCATGAGGACATCCTTTCTGAGGAAGTCGGTCGTGACCGGGTCGTGGCAGGCAAAACCTACGTAGGCGGCGTGCTGCTCGGCCCCGGTCATGTCCGCTCCGGGGTCATCGGCAAGGAAACCATCATCGGCGAGCTCGATGGACGCCTGACGGAACGCGCTCAGCGAATTTCCGAGACATTCAATCGTGCCGGCATTCTCACGCTGCTCAGCGACAACATCTTGGGCACGATGTGGGACAAGTTGTTCATCAATGTCGCCGGAGGAGGAATTACCGCCGTTACCGGGCTGACGTATGGCGGTCTCTATTCGCTGCCGATCCTGGAAGATTGCGCGCTGGCCGCGATCTCAGAGGGCATCGCGGTCGCGCAGGCGGCCGGCGTGAAGATCTCGATCACCGATCCGCGACGCGCTTGGACGATGGCATCCGCTGGTCTACCGCCCGAGTTCAAGACGTCGATGTTGCAGAGTTTGCAGTCCGGCAACCTGACCGAGGTCGACTACATCCACGGCTCCGTCGTGCGTTGGGGTTCCAGGCTCAACGTCCCAACTCCCGTAAATTCCACCCTCGTCGCGTTAGTCAAGGGCATCGAATACGCCCGCAGCGACTATCCTGGAAGGTCCTGAGACGATGTCGCCGCCCCGTGCCTATGTCGAACACGTCGCCATCCGTGTGCCTGACGTTGATCGTCACGTCGACTTCTTTCGTGAGGTGCTTGGTCTTGCCATTCGCGACGAGCAACCCGCCGATGGCGCGCGCCCACGTCAGGTGTGGGTGCTCGGAAGCGTGCAACTCATCGAAGATCCGAACTTCGTGGGACCAGAGGGGCGTCTCGCCCATCTCGGCATCATGGTCGACGATTACGAAGGTGTGCTCGCCCGTGCGGCCGCGTGGGGCGCCAAGGCGTTGCCTGCCGGGCCGAACTGGCTCGAGCTACCGGGCGGGCTCAACGTCGAAATCTTGCAAGCCAGTGCAGGCGCCGTGGAAGCCGCCCTGGCGATCAATCCCCGTGCCTAGAGTTAGAGGAAGACGCGACATGACCGGTGAGCGCTACTGGGACGATGCCAGAGTCGGTGACGAATGCATCACCCCCTCGGTGACGGTCACCGAAGCGATGGTGAATGCCTATGCCGAACTGACGGGTGATTTCACGCCGGTCCATGTCGACGAGGAATACGCCAAAACCACGCCATTCGGCACGCGCGTCGCGCACGGGCTGTTCGGTCTGTCGCTGGCCGACGGTTTGAAGACCCGTGCCGACTACCGTTTCCTCCCGGGAATGTCGCTGGGCTGGACGTGGGATTTCAAGCTACCGATCAAGCTCGGTGACACCGTGCACGTGAAGTTCCGCGTCGGTTCAATGCGCGCCACGAAGCGTGATGGATGGGGCATCGTGGTGCTGCCGTCAGAGCTGATCAATCAGCGCGGCGACGTGGTGCAGCTCGGTGAGCATCGACTGATGATTCCGATGCGCCCGAAGACCAACGCCGCAGGAGAGCAGGCATGACGGCACAAGATCTGCCGCTCAAAGGCATTCGCGTCATCGACTACAGCCATTTCCTGGCCGGCCCGTTCATGGGCCGTTGCCTCGCCGCGATGGGCGCGGAAGTCATAAAGGTGGAGCGTCCTAGGCAAGGCGATGCGGGCCGAGCCCATGGGTATTTCAAGGACGGACAATCCGGCTACTTCCTGCAGCAGAACATGGGGAAGCAGGGATTGTGTATCGATCTGCGCGACACGCGTGGTCTCGACATGATGATGAAGCTGGTGGACACAGCCGACGTCTTCATCGAGAACTACCGCCCCGGCGCACTCGAGCGCCTCGGGCTCGGTTACAAGGCGCTGTCGACGCGGAATCCCGGACTGATCTACTGCTCGGTCTCCGCCTATGGCCACACCGGTCCCTATGCCGACCGTCCGGGCTTCGGCCTGATCGCAGAGGCGATGTCGGGCGCTCTGGCGCAACTGGGCTCCCCCGGTGAAGCGCCGCCGCTGCTGCGGATGCCACTGGCCGACATGTATACCGGCATTCACGGTGTGGCTGCCATCAATGCAGCGCTGGTCGGCCGCGCGTCGTCCGGCCGCGGCCAGCATATCGATCTGGCGCTGTACGACTGCATGGTCTCGATGCACGACTATGCGGTTCAGCGTTACTTCCTCTCCGGCGGTACCGACCTGCCGAAGCAGACCGGTAGCGGACAGCCGGACTCGACCGTTTACGGGGTCTTTCCGGCCAAGGACGGCAATCTTGTCATCGCTGCGCAAGTCGATGATGCGTGGCGACGATTGGCGGCGCTGATCGGAGGAAGCAGGTTGTCATCCGATGAACGCTTCACCACGCCTGCCGCGCGGAACGCCCACTATGCCGAGGCGATGGAAATTGTGCGCAACTGGACGCTGTCGCAGCCGTCTCGGGATGCCTGTCTTGCCGCACTCGAGCAAGCAGGTGTGCCGTCCGCTCCTGTGCAGACCATCGAAGAGGTCGTGAGGGATCCGCAGATTCACGCGCGTGGCATGCTGGTCGAGCAGGAGCATCCTGTTCTCGGCAGGGTGACGTTGCCGAACCTGCCCTTCCGCTTCTCCAGCTGCGACATCACGGTGCGCACTCCGGCACCACTGCTCGGCCAGGACAATCGCCGCATTGCAGAGTCGCTGGGACTGTCGGCCCAAACCATCGACGCGATGGTGCGAGACGGTGTTCTCTACAACGAAACTGCAGTGCAGGAGTAAGTCATGAGCGATCGTTATGCGGTGATTGGCAATCCGATCGGCTTCAGCAAATCACCCCTCATCCATGGCACTTTCGCCGAAATGACGGGACAGGACCTTGTCTATGAGGCGATCGAGGGACCAATCGATGGCTTCAGCGAGCGGGTTGATCAATTCCGGACGGAGGGCGCCAAGGGGCTGAACATCACTGCCCCGTTCAAGCTCGATGCATTCGCCTACGCAAATGAGCTTTCAGAGAGCGCCAAACGAGCAGGCGCCGCAAACTGCCTGAAATTCGACGGCGATCGGATCATTGCCGAGAATTTCGACGGGATCGGCCTGGTGCGTGACATCACCGTCAATCTCGGCGTCAAAATGGCCGGCCGGCGCGTCCTAATGCTCGGCGCTGGAGGAGCAGCGCGTGGCGCGCTGCTGCCGTTCCTGCGCCAGGAGCCGTCCGAGCTGGTTCTGGTCAACCGAACGCTGTCGAAAGCGGTCGCATTGGCCGAAGAGTTTGCCGGCTGTGGTCCGCTGATCGTCAGCGGCTATGCTGAACTGGCCGATCTTGCCGAGGGCTATGACGTCGTCGTCAACGCGACGTCGGCCAGCCTGCGGGGTGAAATGCCGCCGCTTCCAGGCAATGTCTTCCGCGGTGCGGCGCTGGCGTACGAACTCGCCTATGGCAAAGGGCTGACGCCCTTTCTGCAAGCGGCCCGCGCCGAAGGCGTAGCCAAGCTGGCCGACGGCGTCGGCATGCTGGTCGAGCAGGCGGCCGAAGCTTTTTCCTGGTGGCGCGGCGTTCGACCGAGCACGGCTCGGGTCATCGTCGAACTGACCGTCCCATTGAGCTGACGGGCGATGCCGAGCATGCATCCGAAGTCCAGCTTTCTCGTCGGCCTGATCGGCAGTGGCATCGCTGCGTCCCGCACCCCGCCTATGCACGAAGCGGCCGCAGACGCCGCTGGCATCCGCTATATCTACAAGAAGATCGATCTGACAGAGTTGAAGCTCGGTGTGGAGGCGTTGCCGGAGTTGCTCACGGCCGCAAGGCGGATGGGCTTTGACGGGTTGAACGTGACCCATCCCTGCAAGCAGGCGATCCTTCCACTCCTGGATGAGCTTTCGCCTGACGCAGAGGCGCTTGGCGCCGTGAACACCGTGGTCATCAGGAATGGCCGAATGACCGGCCACAACACGGACTGGTTCGGCTTCGCCGAGAACTTTCGCCGCAACATGCAAGGTGCATCGCTCGGTCGCGTCGTCCAATTCGGCGCGGGCGGCGCAGGCTCGGCGGTCGCTTTCGCGCTCATGAAGCTGGGCGTGCGGGAACTAACCATCATCGACGTCGACGTGGCCAAGGCGCAGAGTTTGGTGGATAGCTTGTCCCCCCGATTTGTAGAGGGGCACTTGAGGGCCGGTCATGATGTCGCGGCGGCCGTCGCTGCTGCAGACGGAATTGTCAACGCGACGCCGATCGGCATGGACAAGTATCCGGGCACGCCGCTGCCGACGGCCCTGCTGCGTCCCGATCTGTGGGTCGCCGAGATCGTCTACTTCCCGCTCGAAACCGCACTGCTGCGCGCGGCGCGTGCCCTCGGCTGCCGCACCGTCGATGGTGGTGGCATGGCGATTTTCCAGGGCACCGAGGCATTCCGCCTGTTCACGGGCATCTCACCTGATCCAGACGTCTTCTTCGCCACTTTTGCATCCCGGGGAGGGTGACACCCGGCCGATGGGCGAGCGGCACGTACAACGCCCGAGAGGAAACGCAAGATGGGCTACACGCTCGATTTCTCGGTGGTTTGGCATGCGATGCCCGCGCTGCTGTGGGGGTGCGTGGGTACGTTGGGCCTGGCGCTTGCCGGCATGACGCTCGCAATGGTGATCGGTGTCGCCGGCGTCGCGGCACGCGATTCGAAGGCGGCGTGGTTGCGTGCTCTCGTGATCGGCTTCGTCGAGACCGTGCGCAATACGCCTTTCCTGGTGCAGATCTTCTTTCTGTTCTTCGCCCTGCCGCTCGTCGGATTGAAGCTCAATCCGACAGCTACCGCCGTCATCGCACTCGGTGTCAATGGCGGCGCCTACGCCATCGAGATCATCCGCGGCGGGGTGCAGTCCATTCATAAGGGACAGGTAGAAGCCGGCTACGCGCTCGGACTGCACAAAGGGCAGGTATTCCGGTTCGTTGTGCTCAAGCCAGCGCTTCGCGCGATCTACCCCTCGCTCACGGGTCAGTTCATCATGCTGACGCTGACCTCGTCGATCTGTTCGGCCGTATCGGCTTACGAATTGACGTCGGTTGCGCAGCGCATCGAAAGCGACACATTCCGCAGCTTCGAGGTCTACTTCTTCGTCACTTTCCTCTACCTCGCGATCTCCTGGCTGTTGATGCTGGGCTTCGCGGTCATCTCTCACCGCTTCTTCTCATATCCGACACGCTGAGGGGGAGATCATGGCACCGCATTTTGGCCTCCCTGAGTTCGGTTTCCTGATGCGTGGGCTGCAATGGACGATGCTGTTGACGCTGGTCGCGTTTGCGGGCGGCTGCACGGCGGGGCTGGCTGTCGCATTGCTGCGCACCTGTGGTCATAAGGGCGTGGAATGGGTCATCCGCATTTACATCGGGATATTCCAGGGCACTCCGCTGCTGCTGCAGCTTTTCGTCGTGTATTACGGATTGGCGCTAACCGGGCTGAAGCTCGACGCCTTCGTCGCGGTGGCGATCGGCTTCACCGTGAATGCCTCCGCCTTCCTTGGTGAGATTTGGCGCGGAGCGATACAGGCCGTGCCGCGCGGCCAGACCGAGGCGGCAATGGCGCTTGGACTGCATTATTCGTCCCGCATGCGCGACATCGTGCTGCCGCAGGCGATCCGTATCTCGCTGCCGGCGACCATCGGCTATCTCGTGCAGCTCATCAAAGGCACTTCGCTCGCCGCCATCGTCGGCTTCATCGAACTCGCCCGCGCCGGTCAAATCGTATCGAACCAGACCTTCCAGCCGTTGCTCGTCTTCGGCGTGGTCGGCGCGATGTATTTCATCCTCTGCTGGCCACTCTCATGGTGGGGCAGCCGGATGGAGGCCAGGCTCGCCCTGGCCAGTCAAAGGTAGGAACGGCGCACTTGCCCAATCAAACAGAGCCATCACGAGGAGGAAACATCAGATGCTATTTTCGATCAATCGTCGCCAGCTCGGCGCCGCGCTGCTGATACTGGGGACCGTCGCCGTCGCAGGTAAAGCGCATGCGGGCACTCTGGAAGACGTGAAGAAGAAGGGCATCGTCGTCATCGGCATCCAGGGCGACAATCCTCCTTGGGGCTATGTCGATAGCTCAGGAAAGCAGGATGGCATCGATGCCGATATGGGGCGCGCCTTCGCTGAATATCTTGGCGTGAAGGCCGAGTTCGTCCCGCTGGCGGTGGCCAATCGTATTCCGGCGCTGACCACAGGCCGCGTAGATATTCTGTTCGCAACCATGGCGATGCTGCCCGAGCGTGCAAAGGCGGTGCAGTATTCCAAGCCTTATGTCGCCAATGAGATCACGCTTGTCGCTGCCCAGGCAACGCCGATCAGCAGCAATGCCGATATGGGCAAGTACGTTATAGGCGTTCCGAGGTCCTCCACGCAGGACACCCAGGTCACCAATAGTGCTCCAGCGGGCACCGAAATCCGCAGATTTGATGATGATGCGGCCACGATCCAGGCGCTGCTCTCGGGTCAGGTGCAGGCCGTCGGCGCAAACAGCTTCTACCCGCAGCGTCTGAACGCCGCAAAGCCGGAACTTGGGTTCGAGCCCAAGCTTCACTTCACCGCGCTGTACAACGGAGCCTGCACCCGCCTGGGAGACAAAGAGTGGAACGAGACCGCCAACAAGTTCATCGACCAGATCAAGTCGAACGGCAAGTTGGCCGGCTTCTACGCCAAATGGATGAAGGCGCCCGTGCCGACCTTCCCTGACTCGGTCCCCGGCGTTCCGTTCACAGCCCAGTAAATACCGTTAAGCGGCCGACGCGCTGCGCGCGTTGGCCGCTGTCGATGTTGGAGGCCGAATCCATGCAGGACCAGATCCTGATCGAAATGAAGGGCGTGCAGAAGTGGTACGGCGGGTACCAAGCTCTCCGCAACGTCGATCTCACCGTGCGCAAGGGCGAGAAGATCGTGCTCTGCGGTCCGTCCGGCTCAGGCAAGTCGACGCTGATCCGCTGCATCAACCGCCTCGAGGCGATCCAGCAGGGCAGTATCGTAGTGAACGGTCATCGGCTTGACGACAGCATCAAGGCAATCGATGTCGTACGTCAGGACGTCGGCATGGTCTTTCAGAGCTTCAACCTTTTTCCGCATATGACGGTCTTGCAGAACTGCATGCTCGCGCCCATTCGCGCGCGCCGCATCGGCAAGACCGAGGCGGAAGCGACCGCGCGAAAATACCTCGAGCGCGTGCGCATCGGTGACCAGGCTGAGAAGTATCCGGCTCAGCTCTCGGGCGGTCAGCAACAGCGCGTCGCGATTGCGCGTGCGCTCTGCATGCAGCCCAAGGTGATGCTGTTTGACGAGCCGACCTCGGCTCTCGATCCCGAAATGGTCAAGGAGGTGCTCGATACGATGATCGGCCTCGCCAACGACGGCATGACCATGATTTGCGTCACCCACGAGATGGGCTTTGCCCGCCAGGTTGCCGACCGGGTCATCTTCATGGCTGAAGGCCAGATCATCGAAGCAGGCGAGCCCGGCGCTTTCTTCCGCAATCCACAGCATACCCGCACCAGGCAGTTCCTTGGTGAGATCCTCGCCCATCACTGAACGGAGTACTTCCATGAGTCATCTTGTCTACGTCCTCAACGGGCCAAATCTCAATTTGCTCGGCAAGCGCCAGCCCCACATCTATGGCCACGAGACGCTCGCGGATGTGGAACGGGATTGTCGAGCGCTAGCCAAGGAGCTCGGCCTGGAGATTCGCTTTCATCAATCCAACAGGGAATACGAGCTGATCGAGTGGATCCACGAGGCGCGCGAGACGGCTGCCGGTATCGTGATGAATCCTGCGGCTTTCACCCATACGTCGGTCGCCATCCTGGATGCTCTAAACACGTTCGAGGGGACAGTGATCGAGGTGCACATTTCCAACGTGCACAAACGCGAGGAATTCCGCCACCACTCGTTTGTCTCCAAACGAGCTGATGGAGTCATCGCAGGCTTCGGGACCCAGGGTTATCTGCTCGGCTTGCGTCGTGTGGCCAAGCTGCTTGATGAGAAGAAGGGATAGCATCTTATGAGTCCGTCGTGATGCGCCAACGTCTCACGCCGATCGCTGCGGATGTTTGGTAGTCTGCGCCGGCGTCGGCGGAGGGCGTAGTGGTCGGAACCGCTCGCTTGATCTGGATCAAGTCTCCGGCCCCCGCGGTCTTCAAGCTATAAGCTGTCTGGCCTCTGAGATCCGGCACAAAGCCTTGAAGACACTTCGCCAACTTCTGTCCACCGACGATGTTGTCCAGCTTGTGATCCGGCTGGCGCTGCTCGGCCTGCTGATCCTATGGACATTTCTGATCATCCGACCGTTCGTGCCGATCCTGACTTGGAGCGCGGTGCTGGCGGTGGCGTTCTACCCGGTTTTTGCCTGGCTCGCCCAACGCCTCGGCGATCGTCCCCGGATCGCCTCGGCCGTTCTCACCCTCGTCACGCTAGGCATCGTCATCGGTCCCGCCGCCTGGCTGGGCCTGAGTGCGGTTGAAGGGCTCCGGGACCTTGCGGGCCAGATCGGCAGCGGGGATCTCGTGCTTCAGGCGGCGCCAGAGCAGATCAGGGATTGGCCCTTGATCGGTCCGCAGCTCTACGCGTTCTGGGATGAGGCCTACACGAATATCCGTGCTGCGTTGCGCGAGGTGGCGCCGTATTTGAAACCGCTCGCCGGGACGATGTTGTCGTTTGCGGGCGACGCCGGCATCGGAATGCTCCAATTCCTGCTGTCGGTGGTCGTTGCCGGTTTCCTGCTTCCGTACGGGGCGCAGCTTGTTGCCGCGCTCCGGGGCTTCCTGTTGCGCATCGTGCCCGACCAGAGCGAGCACTTCCTGGAGCTCGCCGGGGCCACCATACGCGCGGTCTCACAGGGTGTCATCGGTGTCGCCATCGTGCAGGCCCTGCTGGCGGGCATCGGTTTCAAGCTCGCTGGCCTCCCAAGCGCAGGGCTGCTCGCAATCATCGTGCTCTTGCTATCGATCGTTCAGATCGGCGCGGCTATCGTGCTTCTTCCCGTGGTTGTTTGGATATGGATGGACAAGGACGTGACCGTAGCCCTGCTCTTGACGGTCTATCTCGTTGCCGTCGGTCTTCTTGATAACGTCCTGAAGCCGCTTCTCATGGGGCGAGGCCTGACGACGCCGACGCTCGTGATCCTGATCGGGGTCATCGGTGGTACGCTCGCGCATGGGATCATCGGCCTGTTCATCGGGCCGATCATCCTGTCGGTTGCTTGGGAATTGGCGGCTGCATGGATCGGGATCGACCGGGCTACGCCGATTCCGGTGGACCAGGCTGCCGTTGCCGCAACGGAAGCCGTCGACGCGCCGTTGACCTAGATCAATCGTCCCCTTCGTCGATAGGCGCGAGCATGGTCACCATAGATACGATTCTCGTCGTCGATCATAACGCATTGGGTCTGCCGAATTGAGGTCGGGTTCGACGCTATGATGCTACAATTCCTTGTCGGCATCCTGGTCAGTGTGATCAATATCGGGCTCCACGCGCTGGTGACGGTGGTCGCGGTCGCCATCGCCCGCAGTGCGGGCCTGCGTCATACCAATCGGCCGAGGTTGCATCTCATGGGCGTCATGATCGCGGCCGCCGTCGTGTTGAAAATCGCCCACATGCTCGAAATCCTGATGTGGGCCGCGACCTACAATGTCGTCCAGGCCGCTGCCGCCGACACGGACTTGCTCTACTTTGCTTTCGTCAACTACACCACGCTGGGCTACGGCGACATCACGCCGGTGCGCGACTGGCGGCTGATCGGCCCGTTGACCGCCATGAATGGTGTTCTTCTGTTCGGCTGGTCCGCCGCCATTCTGTTCGAAGTCCTGCGCAAGACACTCGAACATCTCGGGCTGACGGAAGCGACCGGCACAAGTTTACCACGGACCCAACGCAGTCGCGTGGACCCATCTTGATGGTCGTGGATTGTGGACCAGCACTCCGCCGGTTCAGGGCTGCAGATCGAGACTGGCGAGCTGGTGCCGGTCGAGCAGCACGATCTGACGCTGAGTGTTGCCGACGAAGCCGAGAACGCCAAGCTCATGGAGTCGCGACAGAGCGCGCGAAACAGTCTCCAGCGTCAGGCCGAGATAGTCGGCGATATCGCGCCGCGACATCGGAAGTGCCATGACGCCGGCGGCCGTCAGGCGCTTGTCCATTTCAAGCAGGAACGCCGCGACCCGCTCCAGGGAGGTCTTGCGGCCGAGAAGCAGCATGTGGTCTTCCGCATGCTGGAGGTTATCTGTCGTCATGCTGAGCAGGTTTCTGGTCACCATGACATCGCTCTCGGCCACGGTTTCAAGGCTTTGCCGTCTGATCAGGCGTACCGTGGTGTCGATGATCGCTTCCGTCGTGAACCGGTGCTCGCTGCCATTCTCGAGCCCGAAGATGTCGCCAACGAGGTGAAATGCGCCGATCTGCCTGCGGCCATCCGACAGCAGCTTATAACTTCGTACCGCTCCGGACTTGACCTGGTAAACATACTCGGCCGGCTCTTTCTCGCCATAGATCTCAGATCCCTTTCGGTAGGAGAACTCGCTTAAATTGACCAGCGCATTTGAATGATTTGTCATGCCAAGGTCGCGGAGGGTATTGGGACGCAGGGTCGAATCCGTTGTGATGCGAACGAACATGGGCCAACTCCTCAGCTTGTCGCCGGATTGGTCAATCGGATGAAATATTCTCAGCCGGAAATGCGCCGCGCTACCCCACTCCCGCCGCAGTTGATTTTCGACCAAGGTGGTAGTTCAATCCATTGTCCCAAGGTTCATTGTACCAAAGGACAGCACTGGCGATTGCTGCGCAGGATGAGAAGTTTGCCGCGGTGGAGATGCGACATATTGCGAAGCGGATATTCCGACTTCCAAACGCGAAGATGTGACTTTGAAGAATAAGAGGGACGTCGAGCCGTCCTCATTAAATTGAGCGAGAGGTAAGAAAGTGCCAGGCCTCGTTCACGTTGTTGACGACGACGAGTCCTTTCGGACCGCGATCGAGCGCAGGCTGAAGCTCGCGGGATATGAGGTCGCGACCTATGCCTCAGCGCTGGAACTGCTGGATTCGGCGCCCGATGACGAGCAGGTGGGGTGTATCCTGCTCGACGTACGGATCCCGGGGCTGAGCGGTCCCGACCTGCAGGCCCGGTTGATCGCGTCCGGTTCCGTGCTGCCCATTATCTTCCTGACCGGCCATGCCGACACGCCAACCACCGTGCGCGCGATCAAGGCGGGTGCGGAAGACTTCCTGACCAAACCGATATCCTCCGAGCAGTTGCTCGATGCGATCGAGCGCGCGTTGGCCAGTCAGCAAACGGCGCGCACCCAGCGCAGCAGGCTTGATGCTTTTCGTGGTCATCTGGCCACGCTGACGCAGCGCGAGCGACAGGTGTTTGATCTCATTGTGCGCGGCCGAATCAACAAGCAGATCGCGCATGAACTCGGAACCGCCGAACGCACAGTGAAAGCGCACCGTCACCAGGTGATGGGGAAGATGCAGGTTCATTCGCTGGCGGAACTCGTTTCGATCGCAGAGCGGCTCGGAATACTCGATTCGAACGACCATTAGCCGCATCGTCGCAGCGGTACGGTTCTCCCCGCTGTGATGCCCCAAAGGACAATGCTGAGGCGTGTTGACAGTGCACGGCGAGCCGTATGCAATAGTGCAATGTCCGCTCGTAAACGCGGCGCAATTGTATCCAGTATCCCACCGCCGTTTCCCGGAAAGGCAATCGCCTTGCCCCTACGCGAGTCCGTTTTCGTCGTCGATGACGATCCGTCCATGCGTGCCAGCATGGACAGACTTCTGCGCCGACACGGGTTCGACACTACGCTGTTCGACACCGCGGGTGCCTTGCTCGATCATGGCAAGTTCTGCACCGCGATTTGCATCATCCTCGACATCAATCTTGGCGCAAAGTCAGGCATCGACGTGCGTCGCAGACTGGCTGAGAACGGCGTCATCGTGCCGGTGATCTATGTAACCGGTAATGATTGCCCCGCGAACCGTACCGCGGCTATCGCGTCGGGCTGCTTCGCTTATCTGACAAAGCCATTTTCCGCAGAATCGCTAATCGAGTCGGTGATGCGCGCCGCTGCCGCATAGGCCGCGAGCGCTCACTCCTCGACATATTGCTCCAGCGTCTTCGCCGGCGCACCGTTGCGCACGGACGCGAACTGAGCCAGCGGAACCGAGGTCGTGAGGGCCAGGAGGTTCGAATCGACGAGCTCGAGCGTCAGCGCCTTGCCTGATGCCATCTCCTTGAGGGACTTTGGCGACGCCACGTCGGCTGCGATGCAGAGGTTGGTGACACACCAGGTATAGGGCACGCGGAAGGGAGTGCCGTGGTCGACCGTCAATTTGGGGGCTTGTTGCAGGTACATGCCGACAGGCACGAACAACTGCAGCCGGGCTGTGGAAGCGTCCTCGCGCTCGATCAGGTCGATGCGCACGGCCGTCTGACCGGTCGGGAATTTGCCTGTTATCGAAGTCCGGCACAGCATCGGCGCACCGCCGGCCTTGAAGCAGAGTTTCTGCCAGGCGCCATAGCTGATGTCCTTTGCTTCGCGCTGGCCGCGCGTTGCGACCTCGGCGGGCTTGTCGGCTTGCGCGGCCTTCGGCGCGGCGACGCCTGAGCCTGTGGCGGCTCCGACGGCTGCAACCATCAAAAGGCCGGAGAGACAATCAAGAGGGCGGGGCATCGTCGCGTCTCCGGGATATGAGCTCATTTCTGCGCATCGAGGAACTTCGTAACCAGGGGTGACCAGAGTGGGATCGCTTCTGGCGAGCCGATGAAGAAATGCCCTTCATTGCCGAACGGCGGCATCAGATGATATTCGGCCCGACCGCCGGCGGCGGTGAAGGCGGCATGCATGCGCTTGGACAGATCGGGTCCGAAGAACGTGTCGTTCTCGATGTAGATCCACAGCATCGGCACGCGCGAGGTGCGGCCGAAATCCGCGGTGGCCTCGACCAGCTTGTCGGGCGCGCAATTGTTGTTGGGCTTGCCGCCGACCCGGCCGCCGCGGCCTGCGGCGAAGGTGATGATCGCCTTCACCTGCGGCGGGTTCACGCTCGACAAGGCGATCGAAGCCCAGCCGCCGGCGGATTGACCGACCACGATCACGTCCTTCGGGATGATCCGCTTCTCGGCGGCCAAATAGTCGATGATCCAGAGATCGACCTGCGCGACCGCTAGGCCCGCATCGTGGAAATTGGGATTGGTGCACTTACCGACCTTCGAGAAGAACGGGCCAAACAGTGCGCGCTCGGGAATGTCGATGGCGGCTGCGCCATAGCCGGTGCCGACCGGCGCCACCACCAGATAGCCGCGCTTGGCGAACCATTTGGCGGCATCACGGAATTCCACCAAAGGAAAGAAGCTGCGATCGGTCGGGCTGAGCGAGACGCCATGGTTCATGATCACCAGCGGGAAGGGGCCGTCGCCGACCGGGCGCACCAGATAGGCGAACATCGGCAGCGGCAGCGGGAGTGCCCAGACTTCTTCCTGGATGCGGACCTCGTCCTCGGCGCGCACGGGCGATGCGACGACGAGAAGGACGAGGAGGGTGGTCGCAAGAGCCTGGAGCAATGCAGGCATGCGATGCATCGCGACCTCCCTCATCCCGAAAACGTCGCGGCGACCACGATCGGACCGAGCACCGTCAGCACGACATTGCCGACCGCGTAGGGCACGGCGACGCCGAGCACCGGCGTCTGACTCTCGGCGACGTCGCAGGCACCGGTGACGGCGGCATCGACCGTCATGGCGCCGGCCAGCGCGCCGCAGGTCACGACCGGGTTCATGCGCAGCAGGTAATAGGCAACGAGCGTTCCGACCGTCATCGGGATCAGCGTGACGACGATGCCCATGCCGACCAGCAGCAGGCCATGGGCCTGGATCGCAGACCAGGCGGCAAGACCGTTGCCGAGCCCGACCGCCGCGATGAAGCCGCCAAGGCCGATGTCGCTCAAAGTCTGCTGCGCCGCCGGCGGTAGCGCGCCCATGGTCGGCTTGCGCGAGCGCAGCCAGCCGCAGACGAGACCAGCGATCAGCGCGCCGCCGCCGCCACCAAGCGTCAGCGCGACCGCGCCGATCTTGAAGCTGGCAAGCCCGGCCAAGAGACCGACGGCGATGCCGGCGGCAAGGAAAGCGATATCGGTCCGGTCGCTCGCGTTCAGCGCGTGACCGACCTGAGCCGTCGCCCGTGCGATATTGCCGGTGCTGCCGACCAGCGTCATGAGATCGCCGAGATAGACGCGCGTTTCGGGCCCGAGCGGCACTTCACGCCCCATCCTCGTGAGGGCGCGCAGGAAAACGCCGCGTGCGCTGTCGCCGACGATATCGGCCACCTCCTTGATCGAGCGGCCGTGCAGCCTGCGGTTCTCCACGAGCACGTCGATCACGTTGCCTGGCAGGCTGCGCAAGAGCTCGTCCGCATCGATTTCCTCGCCGATGACGGGCTTTGCCGCGACGATGGCCGCAGTCGGGCCGGTCAGGACGATGTCGTCGCCGTTCTCGAGAGCGGTATTGCGGTGCGGCGCAATATCGGCGCCGCGGCGCACGATCCGCTCCACGACGGTGCGGCTGCCGATCTCCGCCTCGATGGCTTCGACCGTGCGGCCCGCCGCGGCCGAGATGCGATAGGCGCGGGCCTGGAATTTGCGATAGGACAGATTGTCCGTCTTCGCTGGCGCACCGCCGGCAAGCTCAGCCTCGAGCTTTTTCGCTTCCGCCTTCAAATCGATCCGCATCAGCCGCGGCGCGACGAAGGGAACGAACAGCAGCGTCAGGATGTAGCCGAGCACGTAGGTTACGGCGTAGCCAGCCGCGATGTTGGCCTCCTGCTGCTTCAACACATCGGCGGAGAGGCCGAGCTGCGCCAGTGCGCCCGATGCCGTGCCGATCACCGAGGATTGCGTCAGCGCGCCCGCGGTGAGGCCTGCGGCCGTTCCGGTGTCGAGCTTGAACGCATGAGCGAACATGAGCACGAGCATGAGGCCCGTCGCGCCGATCACCAGCGCCAGCACGACCTGCGCTAGCGTCCGCACACTCAGCGAGGCAAAGAATTCCGGTCCCGACCGGTAGCCGATCGTGAAGACGAAGAGGCTGAACAGGATCGCCCGCAGGATCGGTGGGAACGTGAAGCTGCCGAGCTGTCCGATCAAGACGGCGACGATCAAGATGCAAGCGGTGGTGCCGATCGAGAAACCACGAACCTTGATGCGGCCGAGGATGGTGCCCACCGCAATCGCCAGCAGCAGGAATATCTCCGGTGCGGTGGTGATGATCCACCTGACGGTTTCCATGGTCGCATTCCCCCGGCGCTTTGGTGCGATTTGGTTGGCGGTGCGGGGGACATTGCTTGATCCAGATCAAGCCTCGGCAAAGACGAGGCGATGCCTATGACCTCATGAAATGTTTGCGACAGCCCGTATTGCCGACATGAGCACCCTGTACGTCGCCGCCGGCGCGATCCGCCGCGATGAAACGGTCGAGATCGTCCTGCTGCTCGCCTTCGCCGGCGGCTATATCGATGCCTATACCTGGATCATTCACGGCGTGATGGCGAATGCCCAGACAGCCAATGTGATTCTTCTTTGGGTCTATGCGACCGCCGGCGATTGGGCGAAGGCCTTTCACTTCGTGCCGCCGATTTTGGCCTTTTCGGTGGGAGTTGTGATAGCTGCATGGTTGCGCCGCATCGCCGGCGAACGAGCCAGCGCCATCAGCACGCTGGTAGAGATACTGCTTCTGGTTGCGATCGGAATCCTGCATAACCGCTTGCCGGATCTCGCAGGCACACTCGGAATCTCGGTCGTGGCGGCAATGCAGGCCGCGGCTTTCACAAGGGTCGAGGGCACGGCCTGCAGCACCGTGATGATCACCGGCAACATGCGCCAGGGGATCGAGACCATCTTTGCTGCCGCATGCAGGGGGGCGCCAGTCGGGGCGCTGCGCCGGTCGGGCATCTTCTTCGCATTATGTGCTGTGTTCGGGTTAGGCGCCGCAGTCGGTGCCTACGCCACCAAGACCATTCCCAACCTCGCGCTCGGCATTCCCGTGGTGGCGTTGCTGATTGTCCTGTTGCGTTGCGAAGCGCCGCATCGCGAGGTCTTGCGATGAATACTAGCCTCCAACTGGCCTGGACCCGGTTCTTTCCGCCGGCCGGCTGGCTTGGCGCTTACAAGCGCGAATGGCTGCCATCCGACGCGATCGCCGGCATCACGCTCGCCGCTTACGCCATCCCGGTCTCGCTCGCCTATGCCGCGCTCGCCGGCTTGCCGCCGCAGGTCGGCGTCTACGGCTACATGCTCGGCGGCATCGGCTACGCGTTGCTGGGGTCATCGCGGCAGCTTGCGATCGGCCCGACCTCGGCGATCTCCCTGATGATAGCCGCCACCGTCGGCGCGCTGGCCGGCGGCGATGCACTGCGTTATGCCCAGATCGCGAGCCTTGCAGCTTTTGCGGTGGCCGTGCTGTGCTTCATCGCCTGGCTGTTCAAGCTCAGTGTTTTGGTCCGCCTCGTCAGCGACAGCATTCTGGTCGGCTTCAAGGCCGGTGCCGGGCTCACCATCATCATGAGCCAATTGCCGAGCCTGCTCGGTGTTGCCGGTGGCGGCCACAATTTCTTCGATCGCGCCATCAAGCTGGGCGGTCAGCTCGGCGGCATCGATCCGCTTGTGCTCGCCATCGGCGCCGTCGCGCTCTTGTTGCTCCTGCTTGGCGAGCGGCTTTTGCCGGGCAAGCCCGTCGGCATCACCATCGTTGCGCTTGCGATCATTCTGGCAACCCTTCTGGGCCTCCCGGCCCTCGGTGTGCCCGTCACCGGGAAGATACCGGAAGGGCTGCCGGCGCTCGGAATCCCGACATTCGGCCTGCTGGAGTTCGACGATCTGTTTCCGCTGGCGGCAGGTTGCGTGCTGCTGGCCTATATCGAAGGCGTATCGGCAGCCCGCAGCTTTGCTGCCAAGCACGGCTATCCGCTCGATGTCCGTCAGGAGTTCCTGGGATTGGGCGCGGCGAACCTCGCCGCTGCCTTAGGCCATGGCTATCCCGTCGCCGGCGGCCTGTCGCAATCGGCCGTCAACGACAGTGCCGGCGCGCGGACACCGTTGGCGCTGGTGATCTGCTCGGTGGCGCTCGGGCTATGCCTGTTGTTCTTCACGGGGCTGCTGACCAATCTCCCCAAGGCGGTGCTTGCGGCGATCGTCTTCGCCGCCGTCTACAGGCTGGTCGATGTTCGTGCACTGCTACGAATGTGGCGGGTCAGTCGGATCGATTTCTACGCCGCGGCGATTGCCCTGATCTCCGTGCTGCTGCTCGGCATCCTCCAGGGCATTCTGCTGGCATCGGTCGCGTCGATCTTCCTGCTGCTGGCGCGGGCCTCGCGGCCAAACGTCGCATTCCTCGGACGCTTGCCCGGCAGCGGCCGGTATTCGGACAGTGCGAGGCATGAGGGCGTCGAGCCGCTGGTTGGAATAATCGCCTTCCGGCCCGAAGCGTCGCTGCTCTACATCAATGCCGAGACGATTCTGGAAACCGTCCTGATCGCCCTCCGGGGGTCGCCGGGCGTCCGGCTGGTGGCCTGCGACCTGTCGGCGTCGCCCTATATCGATCTGGCAGGCGCGCGCATGCTTCACGATCTCCATGACGAACTTGCATCACGCAGGGTGACCTTCTGCATTGTCGGCGCTCATGCGCAGCTCCGCGACCTCCTGCGCGCCGAAGGACTCGCGGCCAAGACCGACAGCGGCCAGTGGCTGCGGTCGCTCGATAGCCTGCTGAGCGATGATCAGGCGAGCACCGCGCCACGAACGGCCTGACGCCTTCCTATTGCGTTGCGAACGGCATGGCATTGGCTGTCACAATGCAACCGACCGTTGACTTGGATCAATGGAGCGACCGGCGCCGCACTCACGATCCCGCATCACCTTCGCCCTCAAGGATCGGGAGAGACAGATGTCCAAAGAGCCCAAGGCCGCGCACAAGCGCATCGACCAGTTCTTTTCCGGCCCCGGAGCGCGGGCGGACGACTGGCGTGATCTGGTCGAGGCCGCCAAGACCTGGGCCCGGGTCGGCAATCGCGCGGTCTACGACGCGGCGCTGGCCGAGCTATCGGTCACGGAGGAGTTTCACGGCTATCCCGGTCTGCAATTGATGGCGGCGCTGCGGGAGGCCGCGGCTGCGGGCGACGGGGCAACCTCGTTGGCGCTTGCGAGCCGGATCAGCCAGGCACTGGCGACGCGATCCTTCCGCCAGCATGCCGGCGACTGGAGCGTGAAGGACGACGGCACTGGCGATGCGCCCGAACTGGTGCCGCCGAGCTTCGGCGCGCACACCGCACGCAGGCCCTATTTCGAGACCCTGATCGTCACCGGCGTGTCACCCAGCCAATGGCCGGCGCTCGCCGCCGAATGGCGCAAGCTGCGGCGTCCCGTCGATGGCTTCATCTATGAGCCGGTCATCGTCGGGAGCCTGGAGGATGCCTTCTGCGCGACGATGCTCAATCCCAACATTGGCGCCGTCATCATCAACGAAGGCTTCGCCCTGCGCTCGCGGCACGATGCCCCCGTGCTCCGCTCGATCACGGCCGCGGCCGGTCTCAATGACGAGGCCGACGCCTCCGCGCTGCGGCTCGCCCAGATCATCAAGCGCGTCCGACCCGAGCTCGATCTCTACATGATCTCGAACCGCGACGTCGAGGAGCTCGCCGGCAATCCTGAGGCCGACGTCGTCCGCCGCATCTTCTATTCCGTGGAAGAGCTTTTGGAGCTGCATCTGTCGATCCTCGAAGGCATCCAGGATCGCTACGACACTCCATTCTTCGACAATCTCAAGAAGTACGCGCAGCGCCCGATCGGGACGTTCCACGCGCTGCCGATCGCCCGCGGCAAGTCGATCTTCAAATCCGACTGGATCCGCGACATGGGCGAGTTCTACGGCCCGAACCTGTTTTTGGCCGAGAGCAGCGCCACCACGGGCGGCCTCGACAGCATGCTCGAGCCGACCGGCAACATCAAGAAGGCGCAGGAGAAGGCCGCTCGTGCGCTCGGCGCCGACCGCGTCTTCTTCGTCACCAACGGCACCTCGACCTCCAACAAGATGGCGGTGCAGGCGCTGCTCGCGCCCGGCGACATCGCGATCGTCGACCGCAACTGCCACAAGTCGCACCATTACGGCATGGTGCTGGCCGGCGCTCAGCCGCTCTATGTCGAAGCCTTCCCGATGACGGAATATTCGATGTATGGCGCGGTTCCGCTAAAGACGATCAAGCAGGCGCTTTTGAGCGCCAAGGCTGACGGCCGGCTGGACCGCGTCAAGATGATCGATCTCACCAATTGCACCTTCGATGGCCACATCTACAACACCCGCCGGGTGATGGAGGAATGTCTCGCCATCAAGCCGGACCTGATCTTCCTATGGGACGAGGCCTGGTTCGGCTTTGCGCGCTTCTCGCCGTTCCTGCGCCGGCGCACCGCCATGGGCGCCGCCAACGAGATCGAGGCGTGGATGCGCGATCCGAAGTCGGTCGCTGCCTATGAAAAGCAGCAAGCCGAGCTCGGCAAGAATCCGTCCGAAGAGGTTCTGCTCAAGACTCGGCTTATCCCCGACCCCCGGCAGATCCGCCTGCGCGTCTACCAGACTAACTCGACCCACAAGTCGATGTCGGCGATCCGGCAGGGCTCCATGCTCTCGGTCAAGGACATCGAATTCCACACGGTCGAGCAGCAATTCAAGGAGGCCGTGTTCACCCACGCCTCCACCAGCCCGAACCAGCAGCTCATCGCCAGCCTCGATATCTCGCGGCGGCAGATGGAGCTTGAAGGTTATGGGCTCGTCGCCAATGCGATGGAGATCGCGCTCGCGGTACGCCAGGCGGTCAACAACAATCCGCTGATCTCGAAATATTTCCGCATTCTCGGCGCCGATGTCATGGTGCCCGCGCAATACCGTCAGAGCGGTTTTACTGACTATCTCGCGCCAGGCGTGAACTGGGTCACTGCGCTGAAGAGCCTCGACGACGACGAGTTCTGCCTCGACCCGACCCGCATGACGCTGGTGTGCGGCATGGCCGGCTATGACGGCACCCAGTTCAAGGGCATCCTCGCCAACGAGTACAACATCCAGGTCAACAAGACCTCGCGCAACTCGGTCCTGGTCCAATCCAACATCAACAACACCCGCAGCGACGTCGCACATCTCGTGCGCGTGCTCGCTGAGATCGCGGGCGAAGTCGATCGCGGGCTGGCGCAAGGCGGCGCCAATGCGCGCAAGACGTTCGAGGCGCGGGTCAAGAGCCTGATGACTGACGTGCCGGACTTGCCGAATTTCTCGCATTTCCACCCGAGCTTCCGCGGCGATGCCGGCGCCAAGACCAACGAAGGCGACATCCGCTCCGGCTTCTACGCGGCCTATGACGTAGCGGGTTGCGAGCACATCCGCCTCAACGATCCCGAGATCGACCGGCGGCTGAAGGCCGGCCCCGAACTCGTCTCGGCGAACTTCGTGATCCCCTATCCGCCGGGCTTCCCAATCATGGTGCCGGGCCAGGTCATCACCCAGGAGACCATCGACTTCATGCGCAAGCTCGATGTGAAGGAGATCCATGGCTACGACGCCAAGGAAGGGCTGAAGCTCGTGCGCACAGAAGCTCTGGCGAAACTCGGCCGGCCGAAGCCGGCCGCATCGCCCAAGCTCAAGGCTGCCTCATAGGCTTGGAGGGGACGAACATGCAGGGCTTTTTCCAGTTTTTGCAGCAGTATCCGTATCTGCTGCTGTTCTTCGTCGTCGGTCTCGCCGTCTATATCGGCCGGGCCAGCATCAAGGGTTATGGCCTCGGCATGGTCGCCGGTGCCATTGTGGTGGGCGCAGGCATCTCGGTCTGGGCCTCCAGTTATGGCGTGAAGCTCGAGCTGAACAATTTCGCCAAGAGCCTGTTCTATTACCTCTTCATGTACGGCGTGGGCTTGCGCGTCGGTCCGTCCTTCATCAACAGCCTGAGGGGAGATGGCGTCAAGTTCCTGTTCCTCGCGGTCGTGTCCAGCATTCTGGGCCTGACCCTGGTCGTGCTTGGTGCGAAGCTCTTCGCGTTGCCGCCCGGCGCGGCCGGCGGCATGCTGGCGGGGTCGCAGACCATGTCGGCGGCGATCGGTTCGGCCGAGCAGGCGGTGACCTCAGGTGTCGTCAAGCTGCCCGAGGGCATGAAGCCCGAGGAAGCGTCCGGCATGATCGCGCTGTCCTACGGCATCACTTACATCTGGGGCACCGTTGGCATCATCCTGATCTGCAAATATCTGCCGCGCTGGTGGGGCGTCGACGCCAAGGCTGCCGCGAGGCGGTATGAGCAGGAGTTCGGCGTCAAGGATCTCGAAGGCGGGGGCCTGACCGGCTATCGGCAGTTCGGCCTGCGAGCCTACCGGCTGGAGAATCCAGCGACGGTCGGGGTGAGCATCGCAAAATTCCGCTCGGTCAATCCGGAGTACCGGATCGTCAATGTGGGACGTAACGGCGAGCCGCAAGGCGCCGATGCCGACCTTGTCCTACAAAAGGGCGACATCGTCGCGCTCGGTGGCGCGACCGAGCATCTCACCGAGAAGATGGGTCTGATTGGTCCGGAGGTCGCAGACGCCAAGACGCTCGGCGTTCCCATGGACCAGGCGGATATCCTCGTCACCAACAAGGAGATGGTGGGGCGCACCTTCGAATCCTTCCGCGACACGGCGATCGCCGGCCAGTTGCAGGTGACCAAGGTCGAGCGCGGCGGCGTGCAGATCCCGGCGGGTCTCAAGACCAAGCTGGAGCGAATGGATATCGTCTCCGTGGTCGGCTTGAAGTCCGCGGTCAACGAGCTCGGCGAGATGTGGGGCCGAATCGCGCGCGCCAACACGTCGACAGACCTGCTGACTCTGTCTGTCGGCATGATCCTCGGCTTCCTGATCGGCATGATCGAATTCCCCGCGTTCGGGGCCAAGGTCGGGCTTGGCAACGCAGGTGGCCTGCTTCTGTCAGGCGTGATCGTGTCCTCGATCGTGTCGCGTCTGCGCTTCTTCGGCAACACGCCGAATGCGGCGCGCAACGTGCTCGAGGATCTCGGCCTCGTCGTCTTCGTCGCCATCGTCGGCGTCAATGCCGGCGCGGGCCTCTTGGCACAGCTCACCGGTGCGGTCGCCCTGAAGATCTTCATCGTCGGCTTCATTGCCTGCACGATCCCGCCGTTCATCGTCTGGGCGATCGGCTTCCACGTCTTCAAGATCAATCCGGCCGTGTTGATGGGCGGCGTTGCCGGCGCGCGGTCGCATTCGGGCCCGTGCCGCGAGGCCGCAGTCGAGATCCAGAGTTCCGTGCCCTGGATCGGATTCCCGGTCGGCTATGCCGTCTCGGGCATCCTCCTCACCATCTTCGGCTACTTCGCGATGATCCTGGCGCAATGACTACAAGAGAGGAAAGAAACGTCATGAGGAAAGTTACTATCGGCGCCGTCCTGATTGCATCGATCGCAGCCGCTACCGGATTTAGCACGCCGTCGCGTGCAGACACGGGCCAGGTTGCCGTCGTGTTCACCAAGGGCGGATTTATCGTCGGCGTCGGGGGCGGCGAAGGTGTCCTGCTATACCGGGGCAAGAAATATCCCTTCACCGTGTCCGGCATGAGCGTCGGCTTGACGGTCGGAGCGTCGACCACGAAGTTCGTCGGCCGAGCCCTCAATCTGAAGGGGCCGGCATCCATCGAAGGCTCTTATGCCGTGGGGGGAGCGGGTGGGGCAGTCGCCGCAGGCGCCGGTGCCGTTCAGTTGCAGAACAGCAATGGCGTGATCCTCCAGCTCAGCGGCCCGCGGGTCGGCGCGGAAGTATCGGCGGCCGTCGGCGGCGTCACAATCCGCTTGAAGTGATCCGAACAGGCGACGGGCTGCGCCACCGCAGCCCGTTCGCGTTTCAATATCGCTCGGCGACGAAATTCATTCCCTTTAGGCTGGCCTGGTCGTTGTAGCGTCCCTTCTCGGAGCGCTTCGGCAGCTTGATCTTGTCCTTATTGATGCGCTTGTAGGGGATCGCGCCGAGGAGATGCGCGATGCAGTTCAGCCGTGCCTTTCGCTTGTCATCGGAGCGGATGATGTACCACGGCGCTTCCTTCGTGCTGGTCTGCTTGAGCATCAGATCGCGAGCTCGCGAATAGTCGTACCAGCGCCGGTAGGACTCCAGATCCATCGGGCTCAGCTTCCATTGCCGCACGGGGTCGTCGATGCGCGCATGGAAGCGGCGTTCCTGCTCGTCCATGCCCACTTCGAGCCAGATCTTGATCAGGATGATGCCGCCATCGATGACATATTTCTCCATCTGCGGGCACAGCGTGAGGAAGCGCTCGTGCTCGGCGGGGGTGCAGAAGCCCATGACGTATTCCACGCCCGCGCGATTGTACCAGCTTCGGTCGAAGATCACGATCTCGCCGCCGGCCGGAAATCTCTCCATGTAGCGCTGGAAGAAGAGTTGCGTCTTCTCGCGGTCGGACGGCGCCGGCAGGGCAACGACGCGGAACACGCGCGGGCTGACCTTCTCGGTGATCGCCTTGATCGTCCCGCCCTTGCCGGCGGCGTCCCGGCCTTCGAACAGTACGATGACCCGCAGCTTGTTCTCCCGCACATAATCCTGGAGGTGGCACAGCTCGACCTGGAGCTTTTCAAGCTCCTTCTCGTAGTCCTTACGCTTCATCCGCTCCGCAGATACGTCCTTGGCCATGCCGATCCTTCCTGTTGCTCGTCAATCGTCCCAGGAGATGGTCACGCCGATGTCGCCGGGCACACCGCCAGGGAACTCGATGATCTGATAGGAGATGCGATAGCCGCGCGGTTTCAGATAATCGGTCCAGAGCTGGAAGATCTCTTTGGGGATGCCGGTCAGGGTGTTCTCCCAGCCCTTCTCCATCTGGTTGATAGCGCGTCCCTTGTCGGTGCAGAGGGAGTTGGGGAAACGATAGACCAGCACCTCCGTCAGGCCATTTCGCACCGCACGCTGGATGATGGTCGAGGCGAGCTTGATCTTCTCCTCCTCGGTCTTGCCGGAGGGCTTGCGCAAGCGCTCGATCAGCGCGCGCTTCTCGGCCTCGGCAGCGGCTGCGAGGCGGACATATTCGTCGGCCTTCTCAGCCTCCTTGAGGGCGGCTTCCTTTCGAATCTGGGCGGCGTTGGGGATGAGATCGTCGAGGCCGGGCATGGCTGCGGCTCCTGATGGTTATCCAATCAGCATCCGGGGAACGCTAAGTCCGGCGGAGGGCGTTCCCTTGATTCAAATCAAGCAAACCGAAAGCCTGTCTGAGCACAGTGGCACACATGCGCATTTGACCGGGAGAGACGTTTGAGCGACCAGCTTCATCCGATTGCCCCGCACCATCTGCCATTCTATCTCGCGCCGGGCAGCGGGACCGATACGCTGATGGTGGTGATGGGCATATTTCTGATCGGGACGGTGCTCTGGGTCGGCACGCTCTATTGGAAGCTGCACAGCCTGCCGGAGCGGATGGCGCACAAATCGCAAAAATTGCAATTCGAGTTCGTTGCAGTGCTCGGCCTGATCTCGCTGTTTACGCATATGCATATCTTCTGGATTGCGGGGCTCCTGCTGGCGTTGATCGATCTTCCCGATTTCGGCACACCGCTGCGTAGCATTGCCGGGTCGGTCGAGAAGATTGCAGAGGCGACGCCGGCCGGCAATGGCGAGGAAATCCCGACAGACGCTGCGGCTACGCCGCCTCCAGCAGGAAAGCCGGGGCCCGCCAAGGAGAAGGAGCCGAGCCATGCTTGAGCTGCTGATCTGCTCGCTCGTCACGATCCTGCCGGACTACCTCTACCGTCGCTACGCCCAGGGCAAGCGTTTTGGCAAGGAGATCACCTTCTTCTCGGTCTGGTACGAGCTGCGCTGGGGCATCACCGCCTGCCTGATGCTGACGGTGTCGCTGATCACGATGATCTTCTATTTCCATCCGTCCACGTCGTCGGCGACGCTCTATTTCCGCACCGTGCCGATCCTGCCCGAAGGTTCGGGTCGCGTGGCGGAGGTCAAGGTCGGCTTCACTGCGCCGGTGAAGAAGGGCGATGTGCTGTTCACGCTGGACGCCTCGAAGCAGCAGGCCGCCTATGAGACGGCGAAGCGAAAGGTCGCTGAGGTCGACGCGGCCATGCAGACGGCGCAGGCCGATGTGGTCAAGGCCGAGGCGCAGATCGGAGAGGCGAAGGCTAGTTATCAGCAGGCCAAGGACGAGCTCGAGGTCAAGAGCGAACTCCAGCGTCGCAATCCCGGCATCGTCCCGCAGCGTGATATCGACAAGCTCCAGGTGCTGGTTGACCAGCGCCAGTCCGGCATCGATGCCGCGACGGCCGCGAAGCAATCGGCATCCTTGCAGGTCACCACCCTGCTGCCGGCACAGAAGGCCAGTGCGGAGGCCGCGCTCGACCAGGCCCAGGTCGATCTCGACAAGACCCTCGTGCGCGCCGGCGTCGATGGGCGAGTCGAGCAGTTCCTGGTTCGCCCCGGCGACGTCGTCAATCAGCTGATGCGCCCCGCCGGCGTTCTCGTTCCCGAAGGTGCTGGCCGCAAGGCGCTTCAGGCCGGTTTCGGCCAGATCGAGGCGCAGGTGATGAAGGAAGGCATGGTGGCGGAAGCAACCTGCATCTCGAAGCCATGGGTGATCATCCCGATGGTGATCACGACGGTGCAGGACTACATTGCTGCCGGACAGTTCCGATCCGGCGAACAGCTGATCGATCCACAGAACGCCGTCCGTCCCGGCACCATCCTGGTGTTTCTGGAGCCGCTTTACAAAGGCGGCCTGGATGGGGTCACACCCGGCAGCAGCTGCATCGTCAATGCCTACACCAGCAATCACGAGGAAATCTCGGCCAAGGACACTCCGACCAGCCGGAAGATCGCGCTGCACGTCGTGGACGGCGTCGGCCTCGTACACGCGCTGCTGCTGCGTATCCAGGCGCTGTTGCTGCCGATCCAGACACTTGTGCTGAGCGGTCATTGAACGGCCCAGGAAGGAATGACGATATGTGTTCACGGAAGGTGGTCGCGCTCGGCACGGCGCTGCTGGTCCCGCTGCTTGTCATGGGTGGCCGTGCCGTTGCTCTCGACCTCAACGGTGCATGGGTGACCGATTCCGACAATTGCCCCAAGGTGTTCGCGCGCAAGGGGATGCAGCTCGGCTTCACCGACATGTCCGATGTTTATGGCGGCGGCTTCATTGTCGATGGCGAACAGATCATCGGCAAGTTCGCCCGCTGCCGGATCAAGGCGCGGAAGGACGACGGTCCGACCGTCAACCTGGTTGCGGCCTGCGCGACCGACATGATGCTCTCCAGCGTTCAATTCAGCCTGAAAGAGCTGGATGCAAACAGCCTCATCCGGCTGTTCCCGGGCATGGAGGACATGGAGATTCGCTATCACCGTTGCCCGGCGCCTTAGCGACAAGTTGTGCCGGCCTTGACTCATGTCAAACAAACCGGCGGCCGGCGCATCTCAATGTCCCTCATTCTAGGAGGACTCGCAATGAGACCAACAACAAGCTTTAGAAGGACATTGTTCGCTACCGGCGCAGCGTTGCTGCTTGCTGCGACCTCGCCGGCACGTGCGGATGACCCGGCCAAGATCCTCAAGTCGATGACGGACTATCTCGGCAGCCAGACGACACTGTCCGCTTCATTCGATAGCGATATCGAGATCATCACCCCCGAGCTCCAGAAGATCCAGTTCGCAAGCTCCGGCCAGTTCAAGCTGGGCCGGCCCGACAAGCTGCGCGTCAGGCGCACCGGCGGCTATGCCGATGTCGAGCTGGTCTATGACGGCAAGACCGTCTCGCTCTACGGCAACGACGCCAAATCCTATATGCAGGCCGAGATGGCAGGCACGGTGGATCAGATGATCACTGAGATGCAGACCCATTCCGGACTCGGCATGCCCGGTACCGATTTGCTGCTCACCAACGCATTCGAAGAGCTGATGGCCACGGCCGCCGACGGCAAGCATGTCGGGCAGGGCGTGATCGACGGCGTCGAATGCGAGCATCTCGCATTTCGCACGCCCGACACGGACTGGCAGATCTGGATCGAAACGGGTGCAAAGCCGGCGCCGCGCAAATACGTGATCACCAGCAAGACGGTCACGGGCGCACCGCAATACACGCTGCGGACCAGAGACTGGAAGACCGACGCCTTTGCCGAGGATACGTTTGTATTCAAGGCGCCAGCCGGCGCCACCAAGGTCGACATCAACTCGGTCGCGATGGCGGATTTCGACGAACTTCCTCCGGGCACACCGACAGGAGCCAAGAAATGATCATGCTGCGGAAAGCCTTGATCGGCGCGGCCGCAATGGTCGCCTTTGCCGCCGGACTGTCCTGGAACGGTGCGCCGCGTATCGACGAGAGCGGCTTCCTTTCGGAGGCGCAGGCGAGGGTGGGACGCCCCCTCACGCCCATGAGCTATGCCGGCGTCGCGCGTCGAACGACGCGCCGGGCGGTTGCAGTTGGCGCCGCGGCGGGAGCCGCCGGGGCCTATTATGCGCCCTCCTGCGCGCAGGTCGTGGACGCTTATGGGCGGGTCGTCACACGGTGCTGAGGCCCGCCTCGGGGCTGTCCGTGCGGTGCAATCCCCGCTAAAATTGCCTGGAAAGCAGCTGCCGGAAGCTGCGAGGGTGTAGCATGAGCGGGGGCGCGACCATTAACGGGGTAAGGCCGCGGCTCGTGGCCGCGTTACTCTGTCTCGGCCTGCTCGTCGCCGTGTGCCTGTCGCCCAAACGCGCCGAGGCCGTCGAGCGAAGTCTGCGCGGCGAGCTCAAGCGCGTGCTGGTGTTGCATTCCTTCGGCCGCGAGTTTCGGCCGTGGAGTGAGTATGCGCGTGACATCAAGGCCGAACTGGAGCGGCAATCGCCCTGGCCGCTCGATATCCAGGAGCACGCGCTGCTCACCGCGCGCTTCAACAATCCTGGTCCCGAGGCGCCTTTCGTCGAGTATCTGCACTCGCTGTACCAGGGGGCGATGCCCGACATCGTGTTGAGCATCGGCGCGCCTGCCGCCCGGTTTGCGCAGAAATACCGCGACAGACTGTTCCCCCATACGCCGTTGATTCTCTCGGCAGTCGAGCATCGACTGATCAATCGCGCCGATCTCGGCGACAACGATGTCGTCGTGGCGATCCGGAACGATTTCGTGGCGGCATTCGACAACATCCTTCAGGTTCTGCCGGACACCAGGTCGGTTGCGGTCGTCATCGGTGCCTCGCCGCTCGAGAAGTTTTGGCTAGAGGAGGTGAAGCGGGAGCTGAAATCTTTCGGCGAGCGGGTAGAGCTCGTCTGGTATTCGGATTTATCATTCGAGGAAATACTGAAACGCGCATCAAAACTCCCGCCGCACACTGTGCTGTTTTGGGGCCTGATGTCGGTCGATGCGGCTGGGGTCGTCCACGAGAGCGACATCGCCTTGCGCAGCCTGCACGCAGTCGCGAATGCTCCGATCTTCTCCTACCAGGAGCCGTTCTTCGGTAACAGCACGGTCGGTGGGCCGATGCATTTGATTGCGGACACGAGTTCGAGGACCGTCACCGCCGCGCTCGGCGTTCTCGGCGGCGCGAAACCAGCGAGCATCCATTATGAGCCGATCGGCTTCGCTGCGCCGAGATATGATTGGCGGGAATTGCAGCGCTGGGGCATCAGCGAGAGTCGTTTGCCTCCCGGCAGCGAGATCCTGTTTCGCGAGCCGAACATCTGGGTGCGCTATCGTTGGCAGATGTTGATGATCGCGGCGGTATTCCTGGTACAGGCAGGTCTCATCAGCGGGTTGCTGCATGAGCGTCGCCGCCGCCGCGTCGCCGAAGTGGAATCGCGCCAGCGGCTTACCGAGCTGGCCCACGTCAATCGCTATTCGACTGTCGGCGAGCTCACGACCTCGATTGCCCATGAATTGAACCAGCCGCTCGGCTCTATCCTGACTAATGCCGAGACGGCGGAGCTCATGCTCAAGGCCACTTCGCCGGACATCAACGAGATTCGTCAGATTCTTGCCGACATCAGGCGTGACGATCAACGTGCAAGCGAGGTGATCCGCAGGCTGCGCAGCGTTCTGAGAAAGACGCCGTTTGAGGTCAAGGACATCGAGCTCAACGATACGGTCCGCGAAGCGATCGGCCTTGTGAAGGCCGTCGCCGACGGACGCCGGATTACGCTGATCTATATGCCTCTGCTTGCCGATCTGCACGTCAAGGGAGATCCGGTCCAGCTTCAGCAGGTTGTTCTCAACCTGATCATCAACGCGATGGATGCGATCTCCGATGCGGACACCGGAAAGCGCGAGGTCAGCGTTTCAACCCTCCGTGCCGGCAATCAAGCCGAGATCAGGATCACCGATACGGGACCCGGAATAGCCGCCTCCGATCTCGCAAACGTCTTCGATCCATTCTTCACGACCAAGCCGCAAGGCATGGGCATGGGACTCGCGATCGCCCGAACCATCATCGAGGCCCACCACGGCGCAATTGTCGCGGCGAACCAGCGCGCCGGCGGAGCCCTGTTCACGATCCGGCTTCCGATCACCCGCTGACAGGCGGTATTTTGATGATCATGCCTTTGGATCGGTGGGGGAAAGTCGTCCTGGCTTAAAATCTGGGGTGCATGATCGTGCGTCCTCGCGCTGCAGCAGCCGCGACGAACTCGTTTCGTTGATCTCGATCAACAAACGCCTGCGCTCCGGCTTGATCTTCCCACGTTGGAAGTCTGAGGGAGGATGTGATGTTTCGCTGCGGCACGACCCTGATGGCGCTTGCGCTCCTAATGGCGACTGCGGTCGCTGCAACGGCGCAGACCACAACTATACCTGCAGCCCCAAATCCGCAGGCGCAACCAGCGAGCCCGCCTGCGGCGACTGCCGAGCTCTTGAAGCCCGAGCAGCTTGAAGCCTTGGTTGCGCCGATCGCGCTCTATCCCGACGAGCTCCTGGCCAATGTGCTGGCGGCCTCAACTTATCCGCTGGAGGTGGTGCAAGCCGATCGCTGGCTCAAGGAGCGCAAGCAGCTCAGGGGTGATGCGCTCAAGACGGAGGTGGACAAGCAGGGCTGGGACGACAGCGTCAAGGCGCTGACCAGTACCGCCGACGTGTTGACCATGATGAGCGACCAGCTCGACTGGACGAAGAAACTCGGCGACGCCTTTCTCGCCCAGCAACCCGATGTGATGGACGCGATTCAGCGCCTGCGCACCAAGGCCTATGACAACAAGAAGCTGGTCACGACCAAGCAGCAGAAGGTCAGTGTCCAGGCCCAGGAAGGCAAGCAGGTTGTCGTGATCCAGCAGGCCGATCCTTCGGCGATGTACGTGCCGTATTACGATCCGGCGACGGTCTACGGCACCTGGCCCTATGCGGAGTATCCGCCGTACTATTGGGGCTATCCGTCCTATATCGGCGCCGGCATGGTTGCCGCCGGAATCGCCTTCGGCACCGCTTGGGCGATCGGACGCTGGGGCAATTACTGGGGCGGCGGCTGCAACTGGGGCAATCGCAACGTCTATGTCAACCATCGCACCACCAACATCGGCAACGGCTGGCAGCACAATCCGGCGCATCGCCAGGGCGTTCGCTACAACAACACCAATGTTCAGCAGCGCTTCGGCAACAACAATTTGAAGGCTGGCGCGTCGGACCGGATGGATTTCCGCGGTCGTGACGGCAATCAGGTGCTGCGACCGAATCAAGGTGCGGGAGATCGGGCGGGCGACCGTGCCGGTGATCGTGGCGGTCCGGGTGATCGCGCAGGTGACCGTGCGGGCAACCGCGGCGATCGGCCCGGCGGTGGCGATCGCGCTGGGGCCGCGGATCATGCCAAGGGCGGCGGCGACCGGGCCAAGGGCGCAAACAAGGGCAGCGGCGATCGCGCCAAGGCTGCGAACCGTGCCGGCGGCGGTGCTGCCGCCAACCGTGGCGGTGGTGGCAACCGCGGCGGGGCAATGAACGTTTCGTCGGCCCGATCGGCGGCCGCGGCATCGGCGCGCGGGCGTTCGAGTATGGCAAGCATGCCGCGCGGTGGCGGCGGCGGTGGCTTTGCTGGGCGGGGCGGTGGTGGCGGAATGGCCATGCATGGTGGAGGCGGTTTCCGTGGTGGAGGCGGAGGAGGCGGCTTCCGCGGCGGTGGCGGCGGCCGGCGCTCCGATATCGCGCTGAAGCACGACGTTGTCCTGCTCGGTCAGCTCTCAAACGGCCTCGGCTACTATCGCTTCAGCTACATCGGCAGCGACAAGGCTTATGTCGGCGTGATGGCGCAGGAGGTCGAGCAGGTGATGCCTGCCGCTGTGACCCGTGGCAGCGATGGATATCTACGTGTCCATTACGAAAAACTCGGGCTGACATTCCGCAGCTATGCTGAATGGCTCGCCGGCGGCGCGAAGATTCCCGTGGAGGTGACGCCATGACGGGCCTGAAATCCTTCCGCCGCGCGGTGCTGCCGGGCATCATGGCGCTGGCTCTGCTTGGCTCTGCGTCACAGGCACAGCAATCCTATAAGACGCCGGAGGACGCGGCGGCTGCGCTTGCGGCCGCGGTCAAGAGCGGACCAAGCGACATTCTGAAGGTGCTTGGGCGCGCTGCCGAAGACATCGTCGCCTCCGGCGACGAGATCGCCGACAATGACATCCGCCAGCGCTTCTCGTCGATGTATGACGCCAAGCACGGCATCAAGGCCGAGGGCAACAAGACTGCGACCCTGATGCTAGGGCCGGACGATTTCCCGTTCCCGATTCCGCTGGTCAACACCAGGACCGGCTGGGAGTTCGACACCGACGAGGGACGGATCGAGGTGCTGCGCCGTCGCATCGGCCGCAACGAGCTCGACGCAATCCAGACCGCGCTCGCCTTTGTCGACGCGCAGAACGAATATGCCGACAAGGACCGCGGCGAGGGCGCCGGCGTCTATGCGCAGCGCATCGTCTCCTCGCCCGGCAAGAAGGACGGCCTGTTCTGGCGCGACGACAGCGACCCGAGCCCGCTCGGCGCGCTGGCGGCCGAAGCCTCGAAGGAGGGGTATCGCGCGGGCGATGTCGGACCCGAGCCCTATCACGGCTATTACTTTCGCATCCTCAAGGGACAGGGGCGGGATGCACCCGGCGGCGCGCTCAACTACGTCGTCAAGGGCAAGATGATCGGCGGCTTCGCCTTGATCGCCTGGCCTGCGGAGTACGGCAATTCGGGCGTGATGACCTTTCTGGTCAACCATGCCGGCACCGTTTACCAGAAGGATCTCGGCAAGCGCACGGCCTTCATTGCCGAGCGGACCGCGCTGTTCGATCCCGACGAGACCTGGAAGAAGGTCGATGCCCAAAAACCGTGAATGGCGCCGGCGCGCATTTCGCCTGATCGCGCTCCTGCTGCTGGCAGTCGGGCTAACCATGCCGGCGACGCCGTCCTTCGCGCAAGCGGCCGGTCATGTCAGAGTCAAGATCGTCAAGGCGGGCCTCCTGGTCGGCGGTGGCGCCGGCAACGGCGTGCTGACCTACCGCGGTAAGACCTATCCGTTCAAGATCAGCGGCCTGAGTTTCGGCGTCACGGTCGGCGCCACGGTCGGCCGTCTCGACGGCTGGGCCTCAGGCATCCGCGAGATCAGTGACTTCGCCGGCACCTATAGCTCCGTCGGTGGCGGTTTTGCGCTGGTCGGCGGCGTCAGCGGCGTTCACCTCCGCAACGAAAAGGGCGTGACGATGGTGCTGCAAGGCCCGAAGGCGGGACTCGAGCTAGCGGCCAATATCAGTCAGATCACGATCGCCTTGAGATGAAGCTCAAGCCGGGCGTGCGGACCCAAGAGTGAGAGTCAGGCGTACTGTCCTCGGATCATCGCTTCTCGCAGGCTTGAAGCCTGACTTCGCGAACACGCTGCGCATGGGCGCGTTGTCGGACAGAACCTCGGCCGTAAGCTCTTGCATCCCATGCTCTTGCGCGATGTCGATGAGGTGCCGCAGCAGCAGAGAGCCGATCCCGCGGCCTTGCCAGGCATCCACCACGACGAAGGCCATCTCGGCCCGTCCGGGATCTGTGACGACATATCGCCCGCCGCCGATGATGGTGAGACGACCCTGTTCTTCGACGAGGGCGGCCAGCGCAACGTGATTGCTGAAATCCACGTCCATGAAGAAGGCGCGTTCCTTCTCCGAGAAGTATCGCTTCATGACGAAGAACCGGCTCTGGAGCGAGCTCGGCCCAGTGCGCTCGATGGCAGCGAGCATATCCGCCTCGTCGCTCGCTCGAAGCGCGCGGATCTGGACCGGAGTTCCGTCCTTCAGTACGGCTTGCGCGCTGTAACTTGCGATTTGTGACATGCCGATATCGTCCGGGCGAAATCAGCTCGTCAAGTGAGCCGCGTCTCATGAACTCGATTGCAGGATAAGAGTCCTTCGAGCGTGCAGATCATCTTGACCTAGATCAACGTTCGTCCTTGCCCGGCGCCGTCAATTGTCGAACCCGACAAAGAGGTCGAAACATGTCAATAGACAAGGTGCAAATTCCGGGCGGTCCAATGTCGGGGCTGTTCGCCTCGGCGATCGAATACTTGGTCGATGCGGGACAACGCAGTGTCCTATTCCTGGATATCATGCGCCGGCGCGGTGATCAGTACAGGGAACACCTCGCGCAAACCGCGCCGCATGTTCTCCAATATGCGGCCGAACTGATCATGGACGGCCGCAAACTCGTCGAGCCGGTCAATTACGCGCTGGTGCGCATCGTTCCGCCGGACAATGTCGAGATCGACATGAACCGTCGGCCTTTCATTGTGGTCGATCCGCGCGCGGGCCACGGCCCCGGCATCGGCGGCTTCAAGGCGGACAGCGAGATCGGCGTGGCAATGAAAGCAGGCCATCCCTGCTATTTCATCGGATTTCTGCCGGATCCGATGCCCGGTCAGACCATTGAGCGTATCGCGCGTGCAGAAGCCATATTCATCGAAAAGGTCATAAACCTTCACCCGGATGCCGACGGCAAGCCCTGTGTGATCGGCAATTGCCAGGCCGGATGGGCCGTCATGATCCTGGCCTCGCTGCGTCCTGAACTGTTCGGGCCGCTGATCATCGCCGGCGCGCCGCTCAGCTATTGGGCCGGCGTGCGCGGAAAATATCCAATGCGCTACTCCGGAGGCCTCTTGGGCGGGAGTTGGCTCACGGCGCTCACCAGCGATCTCGGCGCCGGCAAATTCGACGGCGCCTGGCTGGTGCAGAATTTTGAGAGCCAGAACCCGTCAAACACGCTGTGGACCAAGCAGTACAACGTCTATTCGAAGGTCGACACCGAGGCAGATCGTTATCTCGAATTCGAGCGTTGGTGGGGCGGCCACGTCAATCTGAACGCCGAGGAGATCCAGTTCATCGTCGACGAGCTGTTCGTCGGCAACAATCTTGCGGCAGGCAACATCGAATTGTCCGACGGCCGCAAGGTCGATCTCCGCAACATCAGGTCGCCGATCGTGGTGTTCTGCTCGGAGGGCGACAACATCACGCCACCGCAACAGGCGCTGCATTGGATCTTGGATTGCTACGCCGACGTCGACGAGATCAGGGCCTATGGGCAGACCATCGTCTACACCGTGCACAAGAGCATCGGTCATCTCGGTATTTTCGTCTCCGGTGGCGTTGCCAAGAAGGAACATGCGGAGTTTTCCAGCAACATCGACCTGATCGACGTTCTTCCACCTGGGCTTTATGAAGCCACCTTCGAGGCGAAAGGCGAGGACACCGCGAGTTCGGATCTGGTGGTCGGACAGTGGGTAATGCGCTGCGAGGCGCGGACCCTCGATGATATCCGTGCCATGGGCAGTAATTCTCCCGAGGACGAGCGGCGCTTTGCCACGGCCAAACGCGTCTCGGAGATCAATCTGGCGGCCTACCGGAAATTTCTTCAGCCATGGATCAAGGCCATGGTGACGCCCCAGATGGCCGAATGGGCCCACAACATGCACCCGCTGCGGCTGCAATACGAGCTCTTCAGCAGCCGGAATCCCTATATGGCGATAGTGAAATCGTTGGCCGAGAAGGCCGTCGAGGAGCGCAAGCCGGTCGCGAAGGACAATCCATTCCTGGCGTTCCAGGAGCAGATGTCGAAGCAGATCGTGCATGCCCTAGACAGCTGGCGCGATTCACAGGAGGCGCTCAGCGAAGCGATCTTCCTCAGCGTCTATGGGTCGCCGGCGCTGCAGGCCGCGGTCGGAATTGATCCCACTTCCGTGCCATCCCGGCAGCGTGAAATGTCCGTCGAGCATCGCGCCATGCTCGAAAAGCGCATCGACGATCTGAAGTCGCGGATCGGCGAGGGCGGCCTTCGTGAAGCGGCGCTGCGCGCCTTGCTCTATGTCGGCTCGGCGCGGGGGATGGTCGACGAACGAAGTATCGAGGCTCTGCGCCAGATTCGCCGCAAACATGGTGGCGCACGCATGAGCCTTGCCGAATTCAAAATGCTGGTGCGGGAGCAGTTCTTCATGCTGCTGCTCGACCGTGACGGGGCGCTCGGCGCTATTCCGAAGCTGCTGCCTGACGACATGAATCGTCGCCGCGGGGCTTTCGAGGCGATCGAGCAGGTGCTTTCGGCCAGCGAGGATATCACGGGCGAGCGCGCAATCCGCCTGCGGCAGGTCGCCGGCTTGTTTGGCATCGACACAATGGAAGATGCCGAAAAGGCGTCGAACGTTGCCCCTTTCGATCCGAAAGCGAAGGCCTCGTAGCGCGAGTTGCAAAGATCGGAGCGACATCATGTCACTAGATGCGACGGCCACGCACTCTCCCAGCAAGTATGATCGCCTGATCGCCGCGGCCAAGGCGATCCCGCCGGCGCCGACCGTCGTCGTGCATCCCTGCGACGAGACATCGTTGCGGGGCGCCGTCGACAGCGCGGCGGCCGGCATCATCCGGCCCCTGTTGGTCGGGCCGGAACGGAAGATCAGGGATACGGCCGCCAGGTTCGCACTGGACATTTCCGGCTTTGAGATCGTCGATGCCGCTCACAGCGACGATGCCGCGGCGAAGGGCGTCGAATTGATCCATTCCGCCCGCGGCGAACTGCTGATGAAGGGCAGCCTGCACACCGACGAGTTAATGCGGGCCGTCACCGCGAAGGCCGGAGGTTTGCGGACGGATCGACGTATAAGCCACGTTTTCGTCATGGACGTGCCGGCCTACACCGAGACTATCTTTGTCACTGACGCCGCCATCAACATCTTTCCCGATCTGGATGCCAAGCGGGACATCATCCAGAATGCGATCGACCTCTACAACCAGGCCGGCTTCGGCCAGTCGCCGCGGGTCGCCATCCTCTCTGCGGTCGAAACGGTCACATCGAAAATTCCATCCACGATCGAGGCTGCGGCGCTCTGCAAGATGGCGGACCGCGGACAGATCACCGGCGGCGTGCTCGACGGACCGCTGGCGTTCGACAATGCGATCGACCTGGAGTCCGCGCGGATCAAGGGCATCAAATCCGAGGTCGCCGGTCGGGCGCAGATCCTGGTCGTGCCTGACCTTGAATCGGGCAATATGCTCGCTAAGAATCTCGCCTATTTCGCCAAGGCCGACGGCGCCGGCATTGTGCTCGGCGCGCGCGTGCCAGTCGTCCTGACCTCGCGTGCGGACAGTCCGCGGGCACGGATGGCGTCCTGCGCGGTCGCGGCACTTTATGCTCACGCCCGGCGCCAGAAGGCGCCGACGATTGCGGCGTGACCGCCATGGACAGCATCCTCGTCGTCAACGCCGGCTCGTCGAGCGTCAAGTTCCAGGTCTTCGTGATCGAGGGGGAAGGCACGCTTCGCCGGTTGATCAAGGGGCAGGTGGACGGCATCGGCAGCCGCCCGCGCCTGCGGGCGAGCGGTGCGGGCAGCGATCCCATGGCCGACCGGGCCTATCCGATCGAGGCCATTCCGGACGTTCCGGCGGCGATGAACGTGGCGGGCGAATGGCTGCAGAACGAAGTTCGTATCCATCCCATGGCGGTCGGGCATCGCGTGGTGCACGGTGGACCGGACTATGATCGGCCGGTTCTGGTCGATCATGGCGTGGTGGCGCGGCTGGAGCGCTTCGTCGCCCTGGCGCCGCTGCACCAGCCACACAATCTGGCGCCGATCCGCTCGATCCTGGCCAATTTCCCGACCGTGCCGCAGGTCGCCTGCTTCGATACCGCGTTTCACCGCACGCACGGCCCGCTGGCCGATCATTACGCCATTCCGCACCAGCTCCATGCCGAAGGCGTGCGGCGTTATGGCTTCCACGGGCTTTCCTATGAATACATATCCAGAACGCTACCCCAGACTGCACCGGAGATCGCAGAACGGCGCGTGATCGTCGCCCATCTCGGCAGCGGCGCATCGATGTGCGCCATGATGGGCGGACAAAGCGTCGAGAGCACCATGGGATTCACCGCGCTTGACGGGCTGCCGATGGGCACGCGCCCCGGCCAGCTCGATCCGGGCGTCGTGCTGTATCTAATGTCCGAGAAGGGCATGACTGCCTCGAAAGTGCAGGATTTCCTCTATCGCGATTGCGGATTGAAAGGTCTGTCCGGCGTCAGCAACGACATGCGCGAACTGGAGGCAAGCACCGATCCGCAAGCAAAGCTGGCAGTCGATTATTTCGTCTATCGCATTGGCCTCAACGCCGGGATGCTCGCCGCTGCGCTGCAAGGTGTTGACGCGTTCGTCTTTACCGCCGGCATCGGGGAGAACTCGAGCGGCATTCGGGCCCGCGTTGCGGCACACCTCGGCTGGCTCGGCGCCGCGCTTGATGCAACCGCGAATGCCCGCCACGCACGGCTGATATCGACGAAGAACAGTCGTCTCCCGGTCTACGTCATCCCGACTGACGAGGAGCTGATGATCGCGCAGCATACGTTGTCGCTGCTGATGAACGGCCAATCGCCCAACCCCAGACATGAGAGGGTGTCATGATTCCAGTATATCCGGACAGCAAAGTCGCCCTGAAGGGGAAGAAAGGTCTCGTCGTCGGCATCGCCAACGACCAGTCGATCGCCTGGGGCTGCGCCAGGGCGTTTCGCGCACTCGGCGCCGATCTCGCGGTCACTTACCTGAACGACCGCGCCAAGAAGCACGTCGAGCCGCTGGCGCAGGCACTGGCGGCGCCGATCTTCCTGCCGCTCGACGTCATGGTTGAAGGCCAGATTGAAGCGGTGTTCGAGCGGATCAAATCGGAGTGGGGGCAGCTCGATTTCCTGCTTCATTCCATCGCATTCTCGCCGAAGGAGGCGCTGCACGGCCGCGTCGTCGATGTCGGCCGTGACGGCTTCCTGAAGACCATGGACGTCTCCTGCTGGTCATTCCTGCGAATGGCACATCTTGCCGAACCCTTGATGAAGAACGGCGGCACGATGTTCACCATGACCTATTACGGCAGTCAGATGGTGGTGGAGAACTACAACATCATGGGCGTCGCGAAGGCAGCCCTCGAGGCCTCCGTCCGTTACGCTGCCGCCGAATTAGGCCCGAAAGGCATCCGGGTCCACGCGATCTCGCCGGGACCGCTCGCCACGCGCGCAGCATCGGGCATTCCCGAATTCGACGAGCTGATGGACAAAGCGCAGTCGAAAGCTCCCTCGCGCAGCCTCGTCAGCATCGATGATGTCGGCAATGCCACAGCGTTCCTGGCGCTCGACGGCGCCAAGCTGATCACCGGTGGTGTGCTCTATATCGATGGCGGCTATCACATCATCGATTGATCGCGCCGCCGCGTTGCCAAGCCGGGCTGGCAGTCTGGGCCATGGGCTGACGATGGCATATTGCCACTGTGTTGCCCGACGGGTCAACCTATTTCGTAAAATAAGAAATCGTAATGCCGTCAACCTCATGGCTACTGTGCATGGGGTTGTTTTTCGACTTTTTTGATTCAGCGATAGTGCAACGCGATCAACTCGGCGACGCAAGCGGGCTTCTTGCCGTGCTCGATCTCGATCACGAGGTGATAGTTGACGCGCAGCCCGTCCGGCGGCACGTCCTCGGCTTCGGCAATCGTGACGCGGCCGCGCAGTTTCGAGCCCGCCGGCACCGGCGCAAGATACCTGATCCGGTCGGCGCCGTAGTTGAGCGTGTTGCGCAGGCCCTTCAGGCCGATGACCGAGCGGATGAAGAGTGGGGCCAGTGCCAGTGACAGTAGGCCGTGGGCGATGGTCTTGCCGCCGGGCATCTCTTGCTTCGCGCGCTCCTGGTCGACATGGATCCATTGCTCGTCGCAGGTCGCCTCGGCGAATTGGTTGATGCGGTCCTGCGTGATCTCGATCCAGTCGCTGGCACCGATCTCGGAGCCGACGGCAGATTTGATCTCATCGAAGTCGCTGAATATTCGCATGGGTTAACCTGCTCAGAGTCTCATTTCCGGAGCACTGTCGGGGATGGCGAGCTCGGCCTCCGTTAGCGCCAAGACCTCGCCGACGCTCATGCCGGGCGCGGTTTCGAGCAACGTGGCCTTGCCATCGGGGAAACCAATCACGGCCATGTCGGTCACAACCAAATTCACAGGACGCGCCGAGGTCAGCGGCAAGGAGCATTTTGCCACGATCTTCGACTTGCCCTTCGCCGCGTGCTGCATGGCGACGATCACGCGTTTGGCACCGCTGACGAGGTCCATTGCGCCGCCCATGCCCGGCACCATCTTGCCAGGGATCATCCAATTGGCCAGATGGCCGTGTGCATCGACCTGAAGGCCGCCGAGCACCGTGACATCGACGTGGCCACCACGGATCAGTCCGAACGACATGGCGCTGTCGAAGGTGGAAGCGCCCGGCAGCGCGCTGATCGGCCGCCCGCCGGCATCCGTGAGTGTCGGATGCGCCATGCCCTGCTCGGGGATCGGCCCGGTGCCGATCAGCCCGTTCTCGGACTGGAAGAAGACCTTCAGATCGGACGGCACGTAGTTGGCCACCAGGGTCGGGATGCCGATGCCGAGATTGACGAGATTGCCGCTCTTCAGTTCCTTAGCGACGCGCCGGGCGATGATGATCTGTGGATCCATGATGTCACCCGTTGGTGATGAGATAATCGACGAGCGGCGCGGGGGTGACGACGTGGTCAGGCGCAATCACGCCGACCGGGACGATATGCTCGGCCGTCACGATGACGGTGTCGGCCGCCATCGCCATGACCGGGTTGAAATTGCGCGAGGTGAGCGCATAGGCGAGGTTGCCGAGGTAATCGGCGAGGAAGGCGTGCACCAGTGCGAATTGCGCCCGCAGCGCCGTCTCCAGCAGGAATGGCTTGCCGTCGACTTCGATCTGACGCTTGCCTTCGGCCACCAGCGTTCCAACGCCGGTCGGCGTCAGCACGCCGCCGAGACCGCATCCGCCGGCGCGGATGCGCTCGACGAACGTACCTTGCGGCACGAGATCGACGGCGATCTGATTGGCGAGCATCTGCTGCTGCGCCTTCGGATTGAGGCCGATATGCGTTGCCGTCAACTTCGACACCAGGGCCTGATCGAACAGCTTGCCGACGCCCTTGCCGGGCGTCGCCGCGTCGTTCGAGATCAAAGTCAGGCCTGCCTTCCTCTGGCGAACGACTTCGTCGAGCAGCCGCTCCGGAGTGCCGACGCCCATAAATCCGCCAACCATGACGCTGGCGCCCGCCGGAATCATCGCAACGGCTTCTTCGACGGAAACGGCCTTCATGATTGAAACTCCCGGTCGGCCGACGATGGGCGGAAGGGCGGCAATGCGCTGATGTTGGAGCTCGACGATTGCTCTCCCTTGATCTGCATCAAGGCTTCCAATCATTCGATTCGGGGTGCGTGGATGCCGATGCTTCCGAGTATTTCGTGCCAGAGCTTGCGAACGCCGGCGTGACGCTGTTCGAGGGCCGCGCTCACCGCATTTCGATGCAGCGCCAGGTCCGCACCCGCTCCGCCAGCCGATAAGTAGCGAAATTGTGTGTTTCTTTCCCTCCAGGAATGCGATCAACGAATCCATCTGCGGCCGGCTTGTGAACGAGATCGCCGAAATTGCCTTTGCGATCGCCCGCACGAACGAGCCGGCCACGGAGAAACTCGACCAACTCCTGACCGCCATTCACGGCCAAACCAAGATGACGCTGGTCAAGGAAAGGTACATGCATGACCTGATTGCTACTGCCACGCGGGAGAACTGGGCGATCGCCAAAGCGCATATTGAGCGGATGGTAGCGATCGTGGAGGCGATCATACGCGAGGGCATCGAATCCGGCGAATTCCAGGTTGAAGATGTCGCGGAAGCCGCACGAGCGGTCAGGTTGGCGTTCATGCCATTCTTCCATCCGATACTGACCGGGCACTGTGTTCATCAGCGCGGAGACACGGAGGCAGACATGCGCGGCCAGATTCGCTTTATCCTGAAGGCGCTCGGCAAGTCTGACCAAGCAGCCTGCCGTATTCCGGCGTGATGCATTCACGCGCCGGCCGCGAGAGATGGGACGCTCTTCCCCCGGAATAAACGTTTCTGATCCAAGAGTTCATCCTGACCCGTCGACGGTCGTAGATTGAGGGTGCCGTTCTGGAACAAAGTCTCGCCTGGGCGTTGTTTTGGTATGGTTCGTGAAGGCCCAGCAGAGCCGCCCCCTCCGCCCAAGGAACCCTATCCGGCAGAGAAGGCAAGGGGCGGAGAGATCATTCTTCGCACGCCGGCGAGAAGAGCGATCTTCTTGGCCGGGCTTATCGGTGCCCTGGTGCTGGCGGCATTCTTCTTCGTTTTGGCCCGCTAGGTGCCGAGATCGGGCGGAGAGTAGCGGATGGCGCAGTCCCGAAAGGCTGGTGGCAGCTCGCCCGCGTTTCTCTTCGTGATGACGACGGGTATTGTCAACCTGTTCGGAGATATCACCTACGAAGGCGGCGCCAGCATTAACGGGCCCTTCATGGCGACGCTGGGCGCGAGTGCGGCCGTCGTCAGCGTCACGGCGGGGCTGGGTGAGTTTCTCGGCTATGCCTTGCGTCTGCCCGCCGGCTACGCAGCGGACCGCACCGGCCGCTATTGGCTGATCACCTTCGTCGGCTACGTGATCAACCTCTTCGCGGTGCCGGCAATGGCCCTCGCCGGGAGCTGGCAGTTGGCCGCCGCTCTCGTTCTCGCCGAGCGGATAGGGCGGGCGCTGCGGAAGCCGACGATCGAAGCCATGCTCTCCTACACGACGGGTGAGCTCGGCAAAGGCTGGGTCTACGCGCTGAACACCGCGCTCGACGAGATCGGCGCGACCTTGGGGCCGCTCATCGTTGCGCTGGTGCTCCTGCTGAAGGGGGATTTCAGGACGGGTTACGCCTTCCTGACGATCTCGGCCGCGGCGGCGCTCATCGCGCTGGTGGTCGCCCGGGTGAACTTCCCGACACCGTCGCATCTGGAACAGGGCCGCACGGCACCGGCTAAGGACTTCTCCAAGGCCTATTGGCTGTACATGCTGGCCGGCGCGCTGTTTGCGTCCGGGTTGATGAGCTTCGAGCTGATATCCTACCATCTATCCAAGGCGAGGATTGCCTCCGAGCAGTGGATTCCCGTGATGCTTGCGATCTCGACGGCATTCGGCGTTCTTGCGAACTTGGCTTTCGGAAAGATCTACGATCGCATCGGGCTTCCCATCGTGATCGTCGCGGTGTGCATCTCGGCCGCGTTCTCGCCCTTCGTGTTTTTGGGTGGCTTCTGGCTGGTGCTGTTCGGCATGCTGCTCTGGGGCTCCGGCTATGCGATTCAGGACACGCTGCTCAAGGCGATCGTTGCCGAGGTGCTTCCCGAAGGAAAGCGAAACTTCGCGTTCGGGCTGTACTATGCGGGCTACGGCGTTGGGTGGCTCCTCGGCAGTATCGCGACCGGCCTGCTGTACGAAAACTCGCGAGCCGGATTGATCACGTTCTCGATCGCGATGCAGCTCGCCTCTGTACCGGTGTTTATAGTGGCGGAACGGCAGTGGCGCCCAAGCTGATGCTTCTTCGAAAGGGCTCGTGCTCCGTTATCGAGGATGGTGTCTCCTAGGCGGTGCTGCTTCCGTAGACGATGATCTGGATCGCATCCACGAACGCCTTCGGTGCTTCGCTAGGGACGAAGTGACCGACACCAGGAAGCAAGTGCCGCTCATAACGGCTGGTGAAATATTACTCTTTGTTCTCGGAGATCGGAAGATTGTCCCGGTCCTCGGCCCCCTGAAGCATGATGGTCGGCACGCCGATCGCGGGCGGCTCCGCCAGACGACGCTCCACCCCTTGGTGCTCAGGAGCGCCCTGGGCATCGTGCCCGCGTTGGCGATAGGCATGCATGCTGATCGCGGCCTTCGGTTGGAACGGCGGTTAGGCTGGACGCCTCTTTGGAGCAGTGTGGTTCAGCGTACTTTGGTTGGTCGGTCAGGCGATGGCTTGCCATGCAGGGTCCCGATCCTGTCGAGACCAGCTTCGCTGTTTCAACGATGAGCGCGGCCAACACCCATTGACCTGGAACCGAAGCGCACAGAAGCCGGCTGATGTTCACGTCGGAGTGCGTATCTCGATCGTGCTGGCCAGCCAACGCCTCAGAAAACCGCGACCGTCGTATTCAGCAGGACCCGCCTCTCTCTGCAGGCAAATCGAAACCGATTGGTGCTAGAGCGAAGTTTTTCCTGGTACCGGCCGGCGATGCGTGTGCTGGTGGAGAGGGCGTCCTGGTGCTGACCGCGACGTCCGAGATCGGACGAATTCACGGTTCGCAAAGCGTCGCCGATCGCTATCAGCAACACTATGGGCCGATCGGCAACTACGCACTCAATTCCTACGATGCGACGCACATGCTGCTCTCCGCAATCGAGTGGAGCGCAGGGGAGGTGGCGGGAGTTTCCTCGTTCAGGCTGCTGACGACCTTTGCGTCGGCCACAATGATCGGATCTCCTCGGGCAGCGAGTGTCGCACCTTCTCTATCTGATTGGGATCGACATGGTGACTTAGCACGCGGAACACTGCACGCGCCGCTTCGACGGTATCGACCGGTTTCACCGACTTCATCTGTGCCGATACGAGCGCAATAAATTCATCCACCGACCTCCAGGTCTGTGGCGTGTCGCTCGGACGCCATTGTTCGAAATAGCTGCCGCGCACCAAAAGCGGTAGTTGCGCCCCAAGGTGAACGGCGAGGTTGAGCGGAACGCGATCACGCACGGTCCGTAGTACCGCCCCCAAGGCGTGCCACGCCAATTGTCTGTCGCGCGGCAGTGTCGTCATGATCTCATCCAGCCAGACGTTCGTCAGGTGGATCGTTCTGTCGAATACATCGAGACCTGTGGCGCTCATGGGATCACTCCATCGCTGGTTTGCGAAGGCAATGGAGCGTCCGCGGATACGTTCCAAAAAGGCTCAGCCAGAGTCGAAGATGTGAAGCCTGCGGCTCTTCGCAACGTTCTGAGGGGCCATGCCAACCCGGCGTCAAGCTGCCCGTGGAGCAATGGACGATCATTGCGACCGGCTGTCCGTCAAACCAATCTTGACTACCACCTGATCTCGATCCTGCAATTCGGGCTGGTCGGTGGCTCCAAAATGGGTCAGCGAGCTCCTGAGGCGATGCACGACGCCAGAGTGTTTCCACGCGTCAAGCGCGTTTCTCTTCCTTCGGGAATGGTTCGAACGTTCGGCGGCCCAGAAATGTGTCCGGGATGGGTCGACGCAGCACCTCGGCGGCTTACCTGGCCATTTCGTGCATGCGAGCGAGCTGTTCGGCATCCCCGCGCTTCGAATGGTCGAGGCGATAAATCCGTGTGGCATGCTTCATGATTTGGCTCCGCCTTTCGGGATCTTCTCCGCCAACACCACCACTCCAGGATGGTTCGCAAGGGAACAGACATTCAGCGATTCACATTTGGTTGTGCTGTGCCTCGAACGCATCTCGCGAGCTATCCTTCCGGCGTGGGGCTAGATGGAGGCTGCAAGGAATATTTTCATGTGCGGACGCGCCTGCTGAAGTGGCGTGCCGGACTCATCCGGTTCGGTCCAAAACTCGTCGAGTCATCGCTCGATCGTTCCGGTTCGCCGAATCTTCTTCTGAAGGAGCACGAGTCCGTAGAGCAGGGCTTCAGCCGTCGGAGGGCAGCCGGGCACATAGATGTCAACGGGCACGATACGGTCGCAGCCGCGCACGACCGAGTACGAATAGTGATAGTAGCCGCCCCCGTTGGCGCACGATCCCATTGAGATGACGTAGCGCGGCTCCGGCATCTGGTCATAGACTTTGCGCAGGGCTGGCGCCATTTTGTTGCAGAGGGTGCCCGAGACGATCATGACGTCAGACTGCCTTGGCGATGCGCGCGGAGCGGCACCAAATCGTTCAATGTCGTACCGCGGCATCGACACCTGCATCTGCTCGATCGCACAGCACGCAAGCCCAAATGTCATCCACATCAGAGAACCCGATCGCGCCCATGTGATGAGGTCGTCGAGCGGAGCCACGAAGTAGCCACGGTCACCGAGATGGTCCTGGACATTGTCGAAGGGAACGTTTTCGAGATAGTTCATGGCGATATCGCCTCGCAAGCCCTGCCCGATGCTGCAAGCGCTGCTCCGTCTCGGTGTTCCTAATTCTCCTCCGTCTTCGTCGACTTCGAGCTCAAATGTTTTTGGCAGCTCAGCCGGAGGAACAGTCTGGCGAATGCGCTTGCGAAGAGCGAAGTCAACTCCGCCGCTCTTGCGGCCTGATCGGAACGTCGCTTTGGTCGCTGCATTTCGTCCGGGAGCCGCCGATCAAAAAAGACCCCGCCGGTTACCGAAGTAACCTGACGGGGCTTGTGAACGAATCTTTGGTTTGGTCTATCCGTAGCTGTCGCTCTGGCCTCGCCATTCCATCGATCGCTCACTAGGTTACCAACCGATGACTTCCGTGGACGTTCCGGACGGCGGCTATTTTTAATGTTCCTGCATTGGCGTGAGACTGGCCAAGGCTCAGCGGCTGTAGGTGCCGACGAGCTCGGCCTGTCCGAGCAGGTGCGTCTGGGCCGCCTTCCAGATATCGCCGACCGCGAGCTTGGGTGCTTGCGAGAGCGCTTCAACGTCAAGCGCCGCAAGCTTGAAATGATAGTGATGCGTCCCATGACCTCTGGGCGGCGCAGGTCCTTGATAGTTTGGCTCGCCGAAATCGTTGACACCCTTGCCGATGTTTTTGCCGATGTCCTCCGTTTTCGCCCTACCGCCGCCAATACCTTCCGGCAGGACGGTACGCTCGCCCATGATGTTATAGAGCCCCCAATGGCGGAAAGTACCCGACGGTGCATCCGGATCTTCGACGACGAGTGCGAAGCTCTTGGTGCCCGGCGGTGGATCTGACCATTGCAGCGGCGGGGAGAAGTTCTCGCCATCCGCAGTATATCTGGCCGGTATGCGCTCGCCATCGCGGAACGCAGGGCTCGTCAAACTGAATGCCATTGCGGCCTCCTGATTTGCTAGTTGCTGTGCATCTGGCGACGTTCCTGGTCGGTCGCCTCCGAGATACCTTGCAGAGCATCCCGTGCGGCGCCAATTTCGCAGCGGCCGAGATCGGCAGGTGCGACCACTCCGACCAGCCGCTTGTCGCGATTGAGGACAGGAAGCCGCCTCACCTGGTGCTTTGCCATGATTTGCGCGGCAGCTTGGGCGTCATCATCTTCGAAGCAGTAGCTGATTCCCTCCGACATGACCTCGCGCACTGCGATATTCGCGGGCGCACGATCGGTTGCGACGCCGCGCATGACGATGTCACGGTCCGTCACCATCCCGATCAGACGATCATGCTCGCCGACCGGCAATGAACCAATGTTGTCGGCGCGCATCCGGCGTGCGATGTCTCGAACCGTCACGTTGGGATCTGCGATTGCTACGTTTCGCTGCATGATCTGCTGGACTTGCATAGGCGTTCTCCTGAACAAGGGATTGCCGTCTTCTGCCCAACGACAGGTCAAGGCAAAGGTTTCTGCCGTTCCGGTAGACCGATCCGCGAAAACCCCGCACCGGCGTAGGTCTTTCCGCTCAGGTTCCGGCCCAGAAGGTGGCGTTGAAGAAATTCGACCTCGTCAGCGACCACCGCCGCGTGAGGCGGCCCATCGTAAATATCGAAATGATCGATGCCCGGATAAATGCGGAGCTCACCTTTCGGGGCCCCGCGCGCCGCCTCGATTGCAGGCCCCGGCTTGGCAACCTGATTGTCTGCGGCGACGCAAACCAGCCAGGGGCAATGAAGCGAGGCGCTGTGTTGGATCGGCCTATATGGTGGACCCAGCAGCCACGCCGCCGAGACGCGGTACCGCCATCGGGATTCGTCGCCGATTGCAACGACACGATGCCAGCCGACCTCGGCTCCCGGCGCGTAAATCGGCGCCGCCTCATTGGGCTGACCAACGGCAGGCAAATAGCGCTCTTCGGCCGCCGCTGCCTTTATCTCCTCGAGGACGTGCTGAGGCCTGACGTAGGCTTGGGTTTCTCTGTCGAGCATCGGGACCTGACTGATGGCCGCGGCTATCTTGCGATCCACCGCTGCCGCGGCAAGCGCGTGACCCCCGCCGGATGAGGAGCCGAGCGTCGCCACGCGTTCGGGATCGACACCGGGCAGAGAACGGGCAAATGCGATGGCAGCACGCTAGTCGTCCAATTGACGAGAAGGTTCGTATAGGTCCGGCTCACCCGTGCTGTCGCCAAAGCCGCGGTAATCAAAGACGAGCGCCGCAATACCTGCGGCCGCGAACCGGTCCGCGAACGCGCCGAGACTGTCTCGGCGTGTACCGGTCAGTCCGTGAGCCATCACGATGATTGGCCTTGCACCCTCGTCAACGGCGGCCGGGTATAGCCAGGATGCGCATGTATCGCCGTTGGAGGAAAATGTTAGTTCTTTGCGCCTCATGCTCATTGGGTAAACCCCTCGGATGGGCCGCCGATTTCATGCGCGTAAGCTCGTTCCGTTTGGAATACGCTGAGTGGCTATGATGCTCGACGCGACATTCGTAGTGAACCTCGACTGCCGCAGCCGGTTCCTCGTCGCATGATCTGCCAACGAGGTAAGTCTTTCGCCTCCGAAGACACGATGTTGGACTACTTCACTTGCCCGACTGGGACTGCTGAGGCTCATGCGGGAGCTGACCCAAGGTCACGTTCAATGAGCTGTGGTTCCCGCCGCGAACCATCGCGAGCTGAATTGTAGAGCCGGGCGCCATTGCGTGAACTTTCTTCGTCAATTCAGTGGCGCTCTTGATCGACTGTCCGTCCACGGACGTAACGACGTCGCCGCTTCGCAAACCGGCCTTCGCCGCGGGACCATTCTGTTGAACGTTGGCGATGATCGCACCATGAAGGTTGTCGGCACCGAGACTATCGGCAATCTCGGGAGTCACTGATTGGACTTCGGCACCCATCGACCCCCGCGTTACGGTGCCCTTTTCCCTCAATTGGGGGATCACTGATCGGACGGTGTCGGCAGGGATCGCGAAGGCAACCCCGGACCATCCACCGGACAGCGAAAAGATCATGCTGTTCACACCGATGACCTCGCCGTTGGTGTTAAGGCTTGGTCCGCCGGAATCTCCGCTGTTGATCGGTGCATCGATCTGAATGAAACCCTCGCTCGGACCATTTTCGATTTCGCGTTCGCGAGCCGAGACAATCCCCGCCGTGACCGTACCTCCAAGGCCGAATGGATTGCCAACGGTGAGTACCCAGTCGCCGACGCGTGGCGATTGTTCCGCCATATTCACGTAGCCAAAGTCCGTTCGTCCGTCGACCTTGATCAAGGCAAGGTCGCTGAGCGAATCCCGTCCTACCACCTTTGCTGGGTAGGTCTTCTTGTCGCTCGTGAGGATCGCAGCGGTGTCGTTGTCTCTCACGACGTGGCTGTTGGTCACGGCGTAACCGTCCGGTGAGATGAAAAATCCTGATCCCATCGCGATCGATTGGCGCGCATTCGAGCCATTTCTCGGGTCCAGGCCATTCGGTCCAGGAGATCCCTTGCCGGGTTGGTCTTCGGGAGCGTCCTCGTCGGGTACATCGTCGAACGGCATCAGTTCCTTGGATCCGGCAGATCGAGAGATGACGCCGATAACAGCGGGTTGAACTCTCTCAGCGACGTCGGCAAGGCTATTTGGTCCATTGGGCGGTGCGGCATCTCGAATTAAGTGAATCGCGCCCTCAGAGCTGACTGCGGGATTGGAGCCTTGGTGGGTGGAGATCTGCTGGGCAACGGCCGCGCTGATTGTCGCTAGCGCCGCCACGGCTGCGCCGCAATTGGCCGATGCTCGATGGTAACGCAAGGTCAGTGCTCGAAACGCTATTTCGATTTTCATTCGTGTTCCCATTGTGTGTGGCACCTGTTTCGCCGGCCGCGCTTCGAAGCTTGCCACCAGGATGCTGGCGCGGGCGAACGTCCAAATGTCGAGGGCCACGGCCCTGCCAGCGGCTTGTCGCGATCGAGGACGGCAGAACGTCGCAAGAAGCTTGGTCATGATCTGCGCTGCAGCTTGGGCGTCTTCAAGCAAAAGCCAGCCCCTTCCGACATGACCACGCGGACCGTCGTATTCCCAACAAAAGGTCGGCGCAAAGGTTTCCCTGGACCGTTGGGAACAGTCCATCGCGGCCCGAGTTTCGCTGGACCGAGCGGCTCGCCGTCGTCTTCGCCTGCGGTAGGCATCCACATCGACGAGGTGACCAGCCACCCAATGGAGGGAATTCCCATGGCCCTCTCACGCGAAGCCGAGCGAGTTCGCCATGAGTTCAATCGCGAACTCATCTCCCGGCTGCGCGATGCCGGCGAGCACTTGCCCCCGCCGGAGCGAGATGAATTCGGCGCCTTCTTCGCGCGCTTCGCCGACTCCAAGATCGTGTTGCTGGGCGAATCCACCCACGGCACGTCGGAATTTTATCAAGCGCGCGCGACCATCACGCGGCACTTGATCGAGCGGCACGGCTTCAACGTCGTGGCGGTCGAGGCCGACTGGCCCGACGCAGCCGCGATCGACCGTCACGTCCGTCAGTTACCCGCCGCGCCCGATGCCGAACTCCCATTCCAGCGCTTTCCGACCTGGATGTGGCGCAACGTCGAGGTGCGCGAATTCGCCAATTATCTGCATGTGCATAATCAAGCGAGTGCACCGGACAAGCGGGTCGAGTTCCGCGGGCTCGACGTTTACAGTCTCGGTCGGTCCATCGCCGCTGTGATCGATTATCTTGAGAAGGTCGATCCTGAACGCGCCCGCGCGGCGCGGCAACGCTACGGCTGTCTCACTCCCTGGCAGTCCGATCCGGCCGCCTACGGGGCCGCCGTTCTCGCCGGTCGCGACGATTGCGAGAATGCCGTTGCCGAGCAGTTGCGCGAGCTCCTGGAGAAGCGGCTTGCCGATGGTGCAGGGGAAGGGGAGGCATTCTTCAATGCGACGCAGAATGCACGCATCGTACGCGCGGCGGAGCGTTACTATCGCATCATGTACCGTGGCTCGACGGAGTCCTGGAATTTGCGTGATCGGCACATGTTCGACACGCTGCAATATGTGATGCAGCGGCGTGGGTGCGGCGCCAAGGCGGTGGTGTGGGCGCACAACTCCCATGTCGGTAATGCGTCGGCCACCGCCATGGGCTGGGCGGGCGAGTTCAACATTGGAGAGCTCGTGCGCAACGCTCATGGCGAAGACGCGGCCCTGATCGGTTTCGGAACCGATCGCGGGACCGTTGCCGCTGCCAGCGACTGGGGCGGGGCGATGGAGATCAAATCAGTGCGGCCGGCGCGTGAGGATTCCTACGAGTATCTGTTTCGGCACACCGGCGTTGCGCGCTCCCTGACTGACCTCCGACCGGGCACCCGACGCGGCCTGCGGGAAGCACTGACCGGACCGCGCCTGGAACGAGCCATCGGCGTGGTCTACCGGCCGGAGACCGAGCTGTTCAGTCACTATTTTGAGGCAGCACTGCCGGACCAGTTCGATGCCATGGTCTGGTTCGAAGAGACGCACGCTGTGACGCCGCTAGAGGCCCCGGTATCGGGAGCCGCCGCGGATACTTATCCCTTCGGTCTGTGAGCGGATATCTCCATCGTGTCAATTGGGCGAAGCTGCCGGACGGCCGGCAGCTCACCGGCGTCGCCTCCGTCGCGGCCGACAGCAAGGACCAGATCTACGCCTTCGCGGCGCCCATCCGATGGTGGTGGTCCAGCGTGAACAACTCCGACTCGGCGTCGACCTTCTGGCGCATCTGCCGCGCGACTTTTCCATGTCAGCCGTCGTCATTCCCCTCCCAGCAGCCAAAGCCTGAGTTGGCACCGTAAGAGGCGGAATTCACAGATATCCACTCCGCGCCAACTCGCGGTTAGTTGCCACCTCGCACGGCATAGGCCCAGCTTATGTGGAACATGATTCGGGAAAATGATGAATCTGGAGCAGTTCAAGGACATGTCCATTGATGAACTGTGGGACCTCCACAGCGTCGTCGAAGCTATTCTTGCCGCGAGGCTCATTGCCAAGAAGGACGAACTTGAAAAGCGTTTGGGACTGCTCCACACGAAATCCCTGATCGGCCGTCAGTCAGAGCATTGATCTGCCGAAGGCTGCAAGATCGGCTTAGATCGGCGCTGGACAACGGCGCCGCGCTCGTCGGAAGTTTCGCACCGTAGCGTGGTCGACATGAAAATCGCCGAATCCGAATGGGGGCGGCAAAAATTAAACAATTAAATGTGCAATAAAGCCAAAATTAATATAGAATAAACATTTAATTTTGGTTATCATAAGCCAATTGTGCCGGACGGACGCACAAGGACCTCGGAAGAGACGACTCCAGCATCCCGCTTAAGCCCCAGGATGCAGGAGCCGTTTCTCCGAGTACTCGCCTGAGAAGTATTAGATTGAGCGTGCCCCAGGCGCTGGACAAGTTGCGAAGACAAGATTCTTTAGAAGCTGGTGAACACTGAGCGTCACCGGGCTTTATCGCCCAGACTTTGAACCTAACTGGAAAAGAGGCGAGGCTATCTCCTCGATTGCCGCTGGCCATGCAGAAGCAGATCGCAATTGCCCTTTGGTCGTTGGCCGCCGCATGCGTGCTGGCTTTCATATTTGCGGCGATCGTCTCAGGCCGGGAATTCCGTAGCGCCCATAGACGTGCGAGCACGGAAACAATCCAAGTTTCAAGTTCGCTCAGCGGTGGCCTACTGAGGGCGAACGCAACGACCTTCAGTTGTCGGGCCTAGTTCTCCAGCCGTACTCCTGATGCCGGATCGTTGTGGCGATATCGACGTCTTTGCCGGCCGACAGGCGCCAGGCTGCCACCCCGAAGCACAAGGTCAGGGTCAGTGCGAGGGCAAGCAGAAGCATGGAGAGGAAATGGCTCACGCGTGTGTACCCGCAAGATCTGAAACTAACAGCGAGAACGAGCACAGAGGCGCGATTCGGAAAATACAGACGATCTGACCCATCCGCCGTTTTCCCCATCCGGACACTGGCCAAAGGCGCTCACGATCGCGACTGTGATTGAGAGCCTCGCTTTATAGAAGACAAGCGACGATCGCGAGAACTACATCGGCGCCGAGGTCACCCGAATACATCGACACGAGCAACTCGGCGCCAAGAACAACTGCAATTGCTTTGAGCATGATCATTTTGAAACTCCCTCGGCAGCAGAGAGGAAGCTAGACCCGTACGGTTTCCGGACTGCTTTGAGGGAGGCGGTAAATGATTTCGTTCACCAACCCGTTATCTGCGAAGGTATCGCGAGGCTGGCGATGGGAGCACCCGCGAGCCTTCGATCCAAAACCATCTGTTCCGCGGCCGTCCCAGGGGCACGTTCAGGGACATTTTTGACAAAGATCTGCTGTCCGCGCAGTGAGAAATAGGTTATTTCCACAACCACAAAATGAGGCTAATATGGCGATATTAATTGGTAAGGTCATGTTGTTATTATATATTGTGAGGGGCCAATGGATGCTTATAGCGCGCGTCTCCAGCGTGTTTCTTCGGAAGGCCAAAAGCTGAAAGATATAATGCTGGAGATCCAGCGGCTACGCAGGCTTGTCAACCTGGCAGAGGCCGAAGTGAGAAGCAGGCAGCAGAACGGCCGGCCCACAAAAAGGAACAACCTCAGGCTCGTCATGGATACGAGCGTCGCAACGAGCGTCAATTCTCACTGACCTCTTTTCGATGGAGATTCCGATGAGGCTAGCTCTGCCTTATACCGGCCTTGCAGTTTGTCTCGCAGTTGCGGCCTGGCTCACCTTCGTTCACATTTTATAGGACGATCAAAGGCAGGTGCTCCGCCAAAAGCCTTGACGGCGACAGCCAACAGGCTTGGCTCGCTGCCGCCGCACACAATTGCGCCGCTAGCCGTTAGCCTAGCAGATAACACGGCAACTGCCGCTCGTCGGGCCAGGGCTCTCTCATGCTCGAGCGACTCTTTGAGCATTTGCAGCGCTCAAGAGCCGGCGGAGCCGGGTGTCGAAAGCAGCAAAGCGGGAAGATGCCGGCAACGTAGAGATCAGCGGAGCACTACGCAGTGATGGGCGCGCTCGATCTTGGTATTCGGATTATCTCCGATTGGCGGGAGCGAGGAGCCGGCCGTGCATTGTTCGACATGCTGACGAAGGGTGTCATTAGCCAAGTGCTCCCAGAACTCAGCCTCGGCGAGAAGCTTCCAGCTTCGATCAGGATAATGCGCAGAAGTCTGTCGGCACAGCAACGCCATCGCGCGCAAGCGGCGTACGGTCTCCATCCACACCTCCCATTAGTTTTCCCCACCTTATTTTCCGTTTTGCGTAGGAGCAATTATTATTATGCCGAATAATCAATTTTAACTTTCAAGGCGATACGATTCGGAGGCAAGCAACTTACGCTTTGCTTTCGAATCGCCTCTCGAGTGCGCAACTGCCGGACTCAGTTGAAGCGACGCCTTAATAGAACGAGCTAGGCAGACATCAGAGAGGATAAGTCCAACTCAGGTGGAGCACATGATCAGTGGCGGTGCGTCGCCGGCGCTCGCGTGGCTCGGTCGAGCAAAGCCACTTGGAAGCCCTCGCTAGGATTGGAGCCGCGTGCGTTAACTCGTCCCAGACCGGGGCCGTCGCATCCGCGACGCCGAGCCCGATCTCCGTCTTTCTCCGGAGCTTCGCGCTTCCGCCCTTCGTACTTTCTCTCGAAGCCTCTCCAATTGAGCAAGCATGCTAGCGAGTGCGATGGCCGTGTGTCGCAGAACGGCCAAGCGGCTGCAAACCCCACTACTCACTACAGTACCCCCAAACACGTCTTTGCTGGATCAGCGACGGGAACCTTGAGCTTTGGATGACGTGCCAGCGTGACGCCTAGCCGAGGGATCGTCAGATCGTCAGTTCGCTTTATGACAATGCGTCGAAATATTTCGAACGTCTCTTCAAGAACCTTCTACAATATAAGAGCATTGATGAATGCATGCGACATGACGCGGGTGAGGACTGAGCGCTCGATGGTCAAGAATCTCGTGAAGCCCGGCTCCCAGTTGAGCCGGTGCATGCCGGCGGCAACGCCGCTCCGGCTGAATTCAGCAAGCGTGGTGCGAGATGAGACCGTCCGCCCGAATTGGCGGGATGCCACTTAGTTCGGCTCTGCGTCCGTGTCGAAATACGCTACGCGTCGGCACAACGCGCGGCACCGAACATTTCCACGGGCCGGACGGCCGGCTCCTCGACCCAGGCCTCGCGAGCGAACCAGTTGTGATTGGCACGACAGTCCGGGCAATGAGTATTGCCATAAAACACAACGCTCCGCAGGAAGGTCTCACGGTCGGACTTGATACCAGTTGGAATCACACGACCAGTTTGCGGGCATTTGACCATGACCATACCCATGTGAGCCTCCCTTGGAAATTTATTCATTGTTGAAGCGAAGAGGACCGGCCGGCTGGAGTGCGTCGTCATCAGTGCGGGTTACTTGGGGGGCATCGCGCACTGGGGGTCATTTGTTCGAGCAAAGGGCGGCGTGCTCGTGACGGTGCTTCTCCAACCGGCCGGATCGCTGCTTTAGCGATTCCCTGGATGCTGCCGGAATTTGGCTCGGCAGCGCGTGAGTATCGATTATGCGGCCGCGCCCGAGAACTCCTTGGGCGCCGTTGAAAACTGGCCTAGCTGAGCGGATGCGGAATTGTGTCTTGCGACGAAAATGATCATGTCGTCCGTGATGGGCCAATCGGCTAACTCGATCACTGGCTTCGCTCCCACGCTCGTCTACCAGGCAAATATTCGTTGTCGGATTTTAATGTGCAAACTGAATTCGGCGCTGTCGGTCTGATTTGCGACTCTTGTTCAGATTTATTTTGTGTCGTCGTTCACGCGGGAAGCAAGGCATTGAGGGCGTCAGGCTCAACAGCGCCGAGCCCGCTTGCTCGACGGCTTCCGTTTCCCTCTATCACTTCGATGCAATGTGCTTCTTTGTCTTTGAAGGGTCGCGTCCGGTTCGAAGCTGAAACAAATTTTATTATATGGTAAAGATATAAATTGCGTTGTTAATTGCCGCCAATGGCGTAAGCTGATTTCTTCAGATTTTTTCGGTCGGAGGTGACGATGTGGGAATCAATTCATAAGCACGATTCCGCCTCGGCTGCGCAACAATTGGCCCAAATGCGCGAGGAATTAGCGAGCATCGGCGAAAAGGAGCGCGTTCTAAGAGAGCGGAGCGCTGCTCGAGAAGTTTACCGGTATTTGCTGGAAGCTCACCGGCTGATCGCACGGACGAGCTTTCTCGAAGAACAAGTGTTGAATATTCCTCCACCTGCGGCGGGCGAGGGCAGTCAGCTGGCGGCATGATTGGGGTCACATAGTCTTTTGAAACAAAGCGCAGCCGGGGACGTGCACCCGCGCCGGATGAGGATTTGCATCGCGTAGGGGTCTGGCTGAAGTTTCCGGGCAACAACAGTTCGTTTGATCGCGGTGAATAATGCATCTCAGGAAGTTGGCGCCGCCGCGTCGAGACCACGGCGAGACAGATATCGTTCATATTGGTTGGAGCCGTGCTGGAAAAATCATCGGTAGAGATCGCATTGAGACCGGCCGTGGGTGCAGTCTTCGCGCTGCTGGACGGTCGATCAGTGCTTTTCAGCGAGACAAGTCAAAAGCTCTATGAGCTGGACCAGGTGGGGGCATTCATTTGGTGTAAGTTGGCACAGGGCGCTTCTTTGGAAGACGTCCATCGGGAACTCGGCCGGCTAGGCATTGATGAGCACGCAGCGCGCCAGTTCACGCGGCAGGCCATGAACATCTGGATCGATCGAGCGTTGCTCGACATCGACTGGCGAATGCCGGCCAATTGTACCTTCTCAGCGGATCTGGGGCGGCGCAGGATCAGTGTCCGGGCCGCAAACTGGGACCTCCTGCAGCAGTTGATTTCGCTATTTTGCGCTCTGGACGACGGCGGCGGCGAAGACGATATCGTGATCGAGGCAATGGCGCTGGACGATCAGGTATTCTTCCGTGGGAATGAGGCCAGGGTCCACAGGTGTGAGGCCGGTGCCCTGGCACCAACAATCAAAGCTCACATCACCGCGCGACTTATCCGAAGCGATCGTTGGGTTTTCGCGCTCCACGCCGCTTCTCTCGCGAAGCGCGGTATGGGCTTGCTGCTGTGCGGCCAACCGGGAGCCGGAAAATCGACTCTTACACTGCGGCTGGTGAACGCTGGATTTCAGTATGCCGGTGATGATGTTGCGCTGATCGGGGCTGACGGAACGATCTGTGGAATCCCATTTGCCCTCACCCTCAAGGAGGGGTCGTGGGAGGTGCTGTCGCGACTATATGGCGATTGGAACGACGCGACGCATTGCCGGCCCGATGGCGCTCAGGTGCGGTATTTGCCAATACCGGATGCGCACAACGGATGCCTTTCCGCAAGCTGGATCGTCTTTCTGAACCGGGTTGCAAGCGGCCCCGTCGAGCTGACCCCGTTGGATCAGCTTGGTTCGATGAAGCGGCTCATTGACGGTGCATTTGCCGCGGACGGGAGACTGTCACAGGCCGGCTTTTTCGCTTTGAAGCGTATTGTTGCGGGCGCGCGATCGTTCCAACTTACCTATTCCGAGTCGGCGGAGGCTCGGGGGCTGCTGATGGACTTGTGCAATGGCAAGGCATAGTGCGGCACTGACGAGCCTTTGCAATTGCTTGCGAGGCATGCCGCCCGTCGATGTAGATTGGACGTCCGTAATCGGGCTCGCAAATCAGACGTTGACGACGCCGGCGCTTATCGACTTCGTTGACCAATTCGAACCGGAGTTGCCGGAAGACGTCTGCACCTATATCCGCCAGATCCATCGGCGAAATTCGCTGCGCAACGATCGGTTGGCAGGTCAATTGGAAGAAGCAGTCGTTGCGATGAACGGCCAGGGAGTTACGCCGGTGTTGCTCGAGGGGGCAGCGACACTGGCTACCACGCCCAAGGAGCGACGAGGCGTTCGGCTGATGTGCGATCTGGATATTATGGTCATGCCGGACGAAACTGAACGTGCAGTCGCCGCGCTAGGCGCGATTGGCTATGGAATACGTCACCAGGCTCCTCCCGAAGGCGAGAGATGGCACGTCGACCTGAACCGGTCGCGCGATGTCGGAACTATCGATCTGCAGGGGGGCCGCTCCCGGCCCAGCGTACCTCTACCATAGCTCCGGACATGCGCTAAATCATTGTGTCCCTGCGCTGCTGGGTCGGGCAAGCGTATATATCCCAACCCCAACCTACCGAGCGCTCATGTTGATCATTCATGATCAGTTCCAAGACTAAGGTTATTGGCTTGGCGACCTCGATCTGCGGCATCTTGTTGAGTTGCGCGACCTGAACAATTCCGTCGAGGGCCTGGACTGGAAGGAGCTTGCTTCTCATGTTTCAGGCGAATTGATGAAGAACGCGGTCGAAACCCAGTTGCTCGCTCTCGCTGTGCTGCTCGGGGTCGAAGTCCCGTACTCGATGCGCTCTCGACTGATTCCTCGTCTGCAGTTCATGCGACAATCGCTTCCCGGCCACACGTGTGCCCTTCCTCGCAATGACGTTCCTGGACCTCAGAAATTACCGGAGGGAGGCGGTCACCCGCTATCCGCAAACCAGCTGCACCGGCCTGGATTGTGGTCCATGCCAAGAGCGGCCACCTTACAGTTTTTGTTGAGGACGGCCACCGCGGTTCGTGTGGGAAAGGTCTAAAGCCAGCGACGGTCAGACGAGCGCTTTCGAGGGATTGGCGGCAGGTTTCATGCACGGAACGGTTTTCCATCAGCTGCGGTCCGGAACCTAACCAGGTCGGCATATGGCTTCCGGAATCCGCAGGGGCCGAAACGTTTCAGGCAGCCTAAGTCTGTGCAGTTGCGCGGAGCTAGGAATGTCCTCGACCACCAGCATTCCGATCAGACGATTCGTCGCTCTCGCGAATTCTGAACTCTTCGAGCGTGTGACCTGATTGGAGCGCCGCAACCAGCCAGCGAGGCTGTTTACCGCGTCCCGACCAAGTCTCCGTCGGCTGGAGTGGATTGAAGTATTTCGGCACGACCTTCGGGTATTTGCGGCGCGGCGGCTGGCCCGTTCCCGTTTCGCCAGCACCGCTTTCAGCTGCGGCCAACTGCTCCGGCTGGTTGAGCTGCGCAAGGCGTTTTTCGAGTTCCCGCTTCTCGGCCGTGATCTTTTCGGCAAGTATCTTCGTTAGCTCCTCGTGGAGGAGCCAAAGTTCCTCAAAATCCATGGCTTCGAGATCTTGCCGATGCAGCATTCTCGTCACCGTTTGCCTGACCCCTGATCCATCATCCTCACCCTTCGAGTATCGTTGTTCGAGCGGCGAATGAAACGATGGACCAAAGTCAGCGCTTCAATTGACGCAACAATAAATAAATAGTATATTATTTAATAATTATTGCGAGGATTATTTTATTAATTGGCTCGACGAGTGAGCAAAAAGTGGCGGTAGGCACAAGAGCAAAATGGATATTGTCGATTACCCTCTCAGACGTCTCGAGAGTTCGATCAGCCGGTTTATCGTCCCCTCGGCTGCATTGACGGACGTCCGGGCTCTGAAGGAGCAAATTGAGCTTCGCCGGCGCGCGCTCAGCGACATCGAGGCCATTCGCTTCCAGTTGCAGCTGACGGAAGGGCGCATCATAAAAAGTTTCCCCAGAAGGGGGAACGGCCGCCTCGCCCGCCGCGCACATTCGCCGAGAGTGCGGCGTGGCAGATTAGCGTTGCGACCCGTCTAATTCATTCCTTCATTTTTGGAAACGCCGCTTGCCTGGGGCGCGCTCCACGTATGACGACACGAAGTCGATTCCCCGCATTAAATTCTGCGGATAGCTTATTTTTCTGCCTTGATTAGCGCCGATTACTTAGTTAAGTGGAACGCGAATTTCGGTTCGGTTCCATACATTTTTTATGGAAAGCTGACACTCGGACTTGATTAATCAACCGGGGCGGTATCAAATGGGCGCAACTACAGGATGCTCGCATGACGACTAAGAAGCTTGAACTAGAAGCAATGTCCCTCGACGATCTTTGGTCGCTTCATGAGGAAATCAGCGGAATTTTATCAGCCCGGATTAAGGCTGAAAAGCAGGAACTAGAGAAACGGCTGGCGGTGCTCGGGGGCGGTATGGGCACTTTTGCCAATTCCTCGACGGGACCCGAAATTTCGCCTACCGGAAAGCCCAGACGCAAATATCCGCGAGTGCTCCCGAAATACCGCAATCCTCAGACGTCCGAAACCTGGTCGGGTCGGGGAAAGCGGCCACGATGGCTGGTTGCAGCTATAAAGTCGGGCCGCAAAATCGAGGAGTTCCGTTTGGGCGAAACAAATTCGAGGGTCCGGCAACGGGCGTGATTTGATCCGATCGCATCATCCGCTCTCGCGCGGCTGAAAAGGGATTTGCCGGGCGGCCGCCAAGAGCAATGCAACTCAACAGGCATTGCGACCCCGCAAAACCTCAAGAGGAGTCCGAAGCAGGATCTCGAGATCAAGCCGAAGACTCCAATTGTCGATGTACCAGAGATCATACTCCACACGTCTCTCAACCATGGTCGCTGTAGGCGTTGGTCCACGGCAGCCATGGATTTGAGCCCATCCGGTCAATCCGGGTCTCACGCGGCGCCGGAAGGCGTATTTCCGGACGAGCTTGTCGAACTGTCCGTCGTGGGCCACGGCATGGGGGCGTGGGCCTACCAGAGACATGCTGCCGTCGAGGACATTCAACAACTGCGGCAGCTCGTCGAAGCTCGTTCGGCGTAGCCATCTGCCGACCCTGGTGATGCGCGGGTCAAAAGGCGTTGCCTGAACGACGACTGGTCCATTCTCGAGCACATGCATCGTCCGAAACTTTCGGATCGAAAATACTCGGCCATTGAAGCCGCATCTTTGTTGCTTGAAGAGGATGGGACCGGGAGAATCTAGTCTGATCGCGACCGCAGCTATCGCGAGCAATGGTGCAAAGACTGTCAAAGCAAGTCCCGCACCGATAATATCAACTATTCGCTTGCTGGCGCGCTCGATTGCAGTGAGGGGGCCGGGCTGGATCTCTACGCAAGCGGTACTTCCCAAGCTCCTCGTCGGATGTCGAAGCAGTTCGGATGCAGCGCCAACCGGGACGAACACGATAGGGAAAGGTAGCACCCTCAGGTCGGAGATGAAGGCACGAAGGTCGGCCCATCGTTCGGGATTGGCCTCCAGCACGATTTTATCGACCTCGGAATTACGAATATGTTCGATCACGCGGGAGCTGAGCCGTTTTCTGGAACCAGGGTCCGAGCCCATCGCGGGCAAACCAAAGCGGCCCTTAACGCGATAGCCGAGGACCGCGAGAGTCTCCGACAGGCCAGCATAAGCCGAGGGCGGCTGATCGGTGATCAGGACGAGATTCGTCCGAGCGAACCTCCTGCCACTGAAGCATCTTATCAGTAGTATCCTGGCAACGCACCGTTGCGTAATCAAAGATGCCAGGCCGAGTGCCGCAAACAGGAGGCCGGTACCTCGGAAGAACTGTGGATTGTCATCGAGCATCTCCACAGCGGCGACCAGGACATGCAACAAGATCCACGTGAGGCAAATGGCGCGAACTTGGCTTCGGAGTACGAGGAGTTCGGTCGGCCGATACAGTCCCCTGCCTTTCAGAATGTAGACAAAAGATACTGATGCTGCTGCCGCGTAGGCGCATGTCTGGGCTAGGCCAGCTGGTGCCGGGCTGGCGGGTGAAAGAAGCGCGGACAGGAAGCCGGCGAAGAGAATGGTCGCTATATCGGCGCAGATCGTTACAAGTTCGACCGAGTCGTACCGGACGGGCCATTTGCCTTCATCAGTAATGGACGATTGTGAGCTGACGAGAGTTAGGTCGCTCTCATGGTCGCCGATATGCCGGTTGATAAAATTCATGGCTAACCAACAAGGAACGCAGGCGGTTAATAATTAATATACTATAAATTTAAATATATTAATCAACCTGAATTCGTCGCGGATTCGATAAATTTAATCGGGTCCGTTAAACGCGTCGCGATATTAGTCAGGGCCGATCTGGGTGCGATCGGGGCATCCTGCTGAAAAACGGCTATGGGCCTCGCGAGCGCAACTTCTGAACGTAACCTGGATCGAGCTCCGAAATCGAGCTCTCGGCAAAGGCCCTGCCGTCTGCTGATGCCGACTGGTATGCGGTGGCAATGGCTGGCCGGAGTGCGGCCCGGCCGGTCATGGCAACTTTAAGGTCGCGTCGGATAAGATCTCGAAGCTCAGGCTCCTTGATCGCAGCATCAGTGCCGAGAGCGACGGAAAGCCGTAGTGGAATAAGATCCAGCGCGTTTGGAGCAGTATAGTAGGACATCTTAAGTAAGCTTGCCGTGTCATAGGCCGCCGCGTGCTGCTTTGAGAGCGCCGCAAGCATGAGCCAAACGTCGCCTCGAAGGGGTGAGTATTCCAGCACCGCGGAAAAAGCATTTAAGTCCGCGGACCGCCCGGTGTTCTGCGGGTCCGTAGACTTGTCAGACTTAATGCGCATAGCTGCAGTGAATCCTGAGATCGCTGCGGCATTCTCGCGCGTGGATTGGAGCGCTGAGGCCCAGGCTTCGTTCGAACCGGCAACCGCTGTAACTGCGAGGCGATCACCAAAAGGCCAGCTTTGTGAGACCATCCAAGCTGCTTGCGCAGCTAACAGCAATCCGATCACTGTCAGAGCAACGCGTGTTAGAGGCCATGGGGAAGCGAAGGTGGTTGAAGGAATTCGTCGTGCTGCCTTGGTTCGGTCGCTGGCTTCCTGCGTGAGCTGCCGCAACTCGATGGACTCCACGTCGCGGGCTGTACCGGACAGGCTCTGAGCAAAAGCCAGGCCGTAAACTGCCGCCACCAACAGTGATGCCCATAAATCGAAAAGACTATTTTCGGCAAACGCCAGTATTGTCAACGATACGGAAGCGCCTGCGCCGACCGCCGGGTATAAGTAAGCGTGATTGCGAGACAGCGCGCGCCCGAACAAGATGCAGGCGCTGATGACGGCGACTATCAACAGGCCGCAGAGGAACGTACGTCCCATCTCGACCGCGACCGCGGCGGCAGCGGTCGGCCGTTCGCGCATTGCGAGCATGCCTACGTCGCCATAAATCGGCAGAAGCGCAACAAACGTGCCTGCGCCGGTTCCGATCGGGTGAGTGTCCTGTAGCATCCGCTCGGTTGCGGCCTGAGTTTGTGTCGACAAGGCAATCGTCAGGTCGGCATTTCGATTGATCGGAACGAAAGTGAAGGCGGCGACGAACAACATGGTGGCGGCCGCGAGAACGCCGGCACTGCCCCACAGGCCAAAGAACCATTTGCGAATAGCGACGACAGTGAGGATGGTTGTCACTCCAAGCAGAACGGCAATCAGCGCGGTCGAACCGCTACAAAGCGCGATCGCTGCAACGGAGACGATCAATGATAGAATTGCGCAGCTAAGAATGGCGAGCGGTCCGGTCGGCGAGCGAGGGGACCGTCTAGGTCGCCGCAACTGATCGACCGCACGGATAGCCATTGCAGTGGAGAGAAGGACACCAAGGGCCGCCGCGGTCGAGCCGATCCAAACTTGTTCGGCGGGCCAGGAGCCACTCAGGTTGTTGTTTCTCCATATCGAAAATATGCCGCTGACGGCGGTGATCGATACGAGGACATAGAGGACCTGCGCCGCCCGATGTTTGTCCAGAGTAACGAGTGCGGTGACGAGGGCCGCAGCGATGACAAGGTTGTAATGTGAAAGCGCCAGTATCGTCTCGCGTACATCGACCGAGAACCTCTCTGCGAGAGGTTGGTCTAGGGCTGCCGACGCTGTCGCCCAGATCTGATTTCCGAGGCCGCGGAGCGGGATCGGAATCAACTGCAAGACGATCCAAAGCACGGGTGCGGCGAGAGCCAGAATGAACAGGGGCCGCAGAAGCTTCGCGAAGCAGGCGAGGGTCGATGAGGTGGAGAAGAGTCCGACGGCCAGTATAGCTGCCGCAAGAATGCCCGATAGCACACCTGAAGCTCTCAGGTTCTCGGCCGCAGCAATGGCCGCAGGCACAGCGAGCATTGTAGACTGGACAATCATTTTACACCATCTCTGACTCTGACCCGCTTAAATCGGAGAGCGTGTTGCAGAAGGCGCTGTCTCCATCGTTAGGTCCGACGTATGTCAGAGAAAATCATCCTAAGAGTCTGACAAGCCATATCTAACGTAGTGGCTGTCATCGTAATAATCACTTCGGTTAGCGTCGTACCGTGCCATTGCCCTTATATCAGTCTTGTTAAGGACCACGCCGATCAAGGAATCGCAGATGGTCGGCGCAGTATGCAGGGCATGCTGAACCACATCGATTTTCGTCCGTCCCCATTCGACAACGAGAACGTAGCAGTCGATCAACGGTGCGGTGACGCGCACATCCACCAGAGGCGAGAGCGGAGGGAAGTCCACAATGACGTAGTCATAGGTCTGCCGCAAACGATCGAATAGCTTGCTTATGTTTTCGGCAGAAAGGATCTCGCTCGTGTGAAGCAGGGGCCCACGGCGGACGGCGGGCAAGAATGCGAGATTGGTTCTGGGATCGTGCCAGAGTGCTTCTTCGAGGGAGCGCTTGCCGTTTACGACCTCGAGTAAGCCGAAAGAGGCATTTGGAGCCATAGCAGCAGAAAGTGAGGGGTTTCTAAGGTCGCAATCGACTACAATGGCCCGCTTGCCGCTATGTGCGATGAGGTGAGCCAGAGAGGCTGCAATTGTCGTCTTGCCCTCATTTGGCAGAGCCGACGTGATTCCGATCACCTGGTTGGAGGCCTTCGCGGGGGTGTGGTCTATAGCAAGCTTGATCGAACGGATGGCTTCCGTGAAGCGGGAGAGGGGCATGCCGATGACGGCTCGGTGGAGCGTCGGCAGGTTTGACATCGTGCGTGATCGCAGATCTTCATCCACTTGCTGGGATCGGACGGTCGACTTCTGCGCTTTCGGAGATGACAGCAAGGGGACCAGCGATAAGCACGGTAGCTCCAGTGCGGCCTCTATCTGTGAAGAGGTACGAAAAACTCTGTCCACAATATCTCTCAGAAGAGCCAAGCCGATCCCGAGTGCGAGTCCGGCGGCTAGGCCGAAGCCCAGCACCAACTTTGCCTTCGGCTTGCTTTTGCGCTCTGGCGGGGAGGCGGGAAAGATCACCCGTGTTTCCGAAATCGGAAATGTCTCCTGCTGAGTCGCCCCCATGGAGTGCTGCAGAAACGCCTCATGCATGGCGCGTAGACTCTTCGCTCGGCTCTCCAGCTCCCGAATCGTTAGTTCTGCGGAGTTGGTCAGGCGCGATTGCGAGACGGCTCGAGCAAGTTGTTTCTCGAGTTCCTGCTGGCGCTGCTGAGCGGCTTCCAATTCGTTTTTGCTGGTTTCGGCGAGCCTCTTGACCTCTTCGAGGATCGATGTGCGAATGTCACGTATCCGAGTCCGCAGGTTGACAACCGCCAAATGGTCGCGGCCGAACCGAGCTGACCAATCGGCCTCGCGACGTGACAACTCGAGATATTGCTGCCGAAGCGTATTGATAATCGAACTCTGGAGGACATCGGCGCTCGCCGCGTCAGGGGCGCTGATGGAGGATGAGCCAGCTGCATTGGCGCGCAGGGCCGCTTCGAAGCGGTTGAACTTGACCTGTGCATCGGAGGTCTGGGTTCGGGCGGCTACCAATCGGGCGTTGAGATCGTTGACGGGCTGTTCGTCAATCGATTTTCCGCCAGTCGAGACGATGTTGTTCTGAGACTTATATGCGCTCACGGCGCGTTCGGCCGTCAGTGCTTGCTCATTGAGGTTATGGAGGCGTTCCTGCAACCAACTGGCAGCCGTTCGCGTGGCCTCGAATTTCGCATTCATCTGGTCGTTAATGTACGCATTAGCCACGGCGTTAGCGATCTCCGCCGCGCGTTCCGCGTTGCTCGAACTGTAGCTGATCTCGATGATCTTGCTAAATCCGATCCTGTACGCGGAGAGCCTATCCAACAACGCGTCGATCGCGCCTTCGTTGGGCGTATCAGCCTTCGAAGCGCGCGCCGGCTGCTGGCCGGGGTTTCGAATGCGATGCAGTAGCGAGCTAAAGGACCACCGTGAACCGGTAAAGTCCGGATCGTTGGCGAGTTCCAGCTGCGTTATGACCGCCGCTGCAATTCCGCGCGACCTTATCATCTGTAGTTGCGTTTCGATCTGGGCCGCGTCGACGACGGGCTCCGGAACGAGCGACTGTTGCTGAACGAATTGCGCTCGAGGATTGGACAGTAGGATTTGTACTTGCGCTGTATAGGTGGGAGGAGCGAACCGCAGGTAGAGCATCGCGGCAGCGAATGCGAGAGCCGCGCTGACGACGATCATAAGATATCGACGTCTTACAAAGCCGACCGCGAACTTGACGAGATCGCCGATTCCCCCGCCGTTGATTGGGCTCGACTGGGTCTGCTCACCCAGAGGCAAGCGCGTTCTGTCGGTCTGTAGAAGATTGCTCTGGAGCATCGGGTACCTGTCTGGATCGGGAGCATGTCGAATTGGCCGCCCGCATGCGAGCGTTGGTATATGATTTATTAATTGAATATACCGCAAAAAAATATGATTGCCAAATTAAATGTTATTCGAGTATTAATTGGACCATTGTTGCGGGAGGCAATTCCTTGCGATTTGACCGCCGCGGGCGTCCCAGGGCGGTAGCCGGCGATTGAAATTAAATGAGATGTGAATTCTGGTGGTTAAAGGATAGCTCGGCGGGACCCATGGTGAAGGTGAAAGCTTGTCGGATCTCGCCCATTATTCAACGACGGTCGAACGCTTGAATGGGCCGCGCTTTTGCTGGCATGGCGAGGCGCTGCGAGTCCGGCTCGAGGCCTTCTGGCAGGACCGAGCACCACGTACCGGAGGACGTTTCTATGCTGGAAGTACGGTCATTAGGGATCCCGGATATTAAGATGATTCAAACGGATCGAGTATCCGACGCCCGGGGTTACTTCTGTGAGACGTTCCGACGATCGGCGTTCGCAGAGCGAGGGATTCTCGTCGATTTCGTTCAGGACAATCAATCCAGCTCAGATAAAGTCGGGACAGTCCGGGGCTTGCACTTCCAGCGACCGCCGTTCGCCCAGGCCAAGCTCATACGAGTGCTAAGCGGCGCGATTCTCGATGTCGTGGTCGATCTTCGCCGTTCGTCGGCGACCTTCGGAAAGCATGTAGCTGTCAAGCTGGATAGCCAAACGGGGGAGCAACTGCTTGTCCCGAAAGGCTTTGCGCACGGTTTCTGCACGCTGCAACCTGAGACCGTCGTGTTCTACAAGGTCGACCAAGTCTACGCTCCGAGCCATGACGGAGGGCTCTATTGGGCCGATCCGGCACTGGCGATCGAGTGGCCGGTGACAACAGCCGACGCCCAAGTGTCGCCAAAGGACAGATCCCTGCCCAAGCTGGACCAGCTTACGGCCGTTTTCGAGTGACGGAGAGCGGTCAGATGCGCGTTTTGGTGACTGGGGGAGCGGGATTTATCGGCTCTGCGGTGTGCCGTAGCTTGGTGCTGCAGAGGGGCGCCGTAGTGATCAATGTCGATAAGCTGACTTATGCGGCCAACTTAACCTCGTTAGCGCCCATCCAGGGGCTGCAGTCGTATTTGTTCGAACAGCAGGATATCTGCGACCGCGAGGCCATGGATTTCGTGTTCAGCAGCTACCAGCCTGATGCGATCATTCACCTCGCGGCCGAGAGTCACGTCGATCGCTCGATCACCGGCTCGGCGGCTTTCATTGCCACGAATATCGTGGGCACCTACACGTTGTTGGAAGCAGCCAGAAAATATTATGAGGGTCTCTCGGTACCACGACGAAAGCGGTTTCGTTTCGTTCACGTCTCGACAGACGAGGTTTACGGTTCACTCGGACCCGCTGATTACTTCCGGGAGGAAACGCCTTACCGGCCGAGCTCGCCATATTCGGCGAGCAAGGCAGCCTCGGATCATCTCGCGCTTGCGTGGTTCAAGACCTATGGCCTACCGGTCATTGTGTCAAACTGCTCGAACAATTATGGGCCGTTTCAATTTCCAGAAAAACTCATCCCTTTGACGATTCTCAATGCGATCGAACGCAAGCCGCTGCCGGTGTATGGCAACGGCCGAAACGTCCGCGACTGGCTGCATGTTGAAGATCATGCGGCAGGTTTGATCGCGCTTCTGTTGGAAGGCAAGCCCGGCGAGAAGTACAATTTCGGCGGCGATAGCGAACGTTCCAACCTCGACGTGGTCACCCAGATCTGCGACGTCGTCGACAGACTTTATCCCGGTCCCGCAACGAGACGATCGATGATTACTTTCGTGCCGGATCGTCCCGGACACGATGTCCGCTACGCGATCGACGCATCGAAAGCTCACCGAGAGCTCGGCTGGCAGCCCACAAGGACGTTCGAGCAGGGGCTGGCCGAAACCGTCGCATGGTATCTCAAGAGTCGCGCGTGGTGGGAGCATGCCCGCAGCGGGGTCTATGACGGCTCGCGTCTGGGTCTCTTCGCTACACAACATTGAGGCTGCAGATGACGGAAAGGCCTATTTTGATTGCTGGTCGCAACGGTCAGTTGGCAACGTGTCTTCGTGACCTCGCGGCGCTGCACAGCATGCCCGTGATCGCCCTTGGACGCAGCGAATTCAATCTGGAGGCCCATGGGGAACTCCGCCGAGCGATCGATCCGCTCGCACCATCCCTAATCATCAATGCTGCCGCTTACACGGCGGTGGACTTAGCAGAATCGGAGATAGCAAGGGCATTCAGCGTTAATCGCGATGCAGCGGCCGCGTTGGCCGATCTCGCATGGCAAATGAATATACCGTTCATCCACATCTCAACCGACTATGTCTTTGACGGCACAAAGCTGGATGCTTACGAGGAAAGCGATGTTCCTGCGCCATTGAATGTGTACGGCGCGTCGAAACTGGCTGGCGAAACGGCCGTTCTAGCCGCTCACCCCCTGGCAACGGTAATTCGCACTTCATGGCTATATAGTCCCCATGGCAACAACTTTGTTCGGACGATGCTGCGGCTCTGTGAAGCGCAACCGAGCGTCAGAGTCGTTCAGGATCAATTCGGAAATCCAACATCCGCGCTCGACCTTGCGTCGGCGATCCTTCAGCTCTCGGGACGGCTGCTAACCCACGATCGTAGAACCATGGCCGGCATCTTTCATCTTGCCGGACAAGGTGAGACGACTTGGCATGGGTTTGCTCAAGCGATTTTCGCCTTGCTCGCTCATCGCGGAATCCGAGTGCCGCAGCTTGAGGCGATTACGAGCGAACAGTACCGGACCGCCGCGCGAAGACCACGGAATTCGCGCCTCGATTCATCCAAGGCCGAGCGCGTCTTAGGCATTCGATTGCCGTTATGGCCTTGTTCTCTCGAAACCTGTCTCGACCAACTCGCGGAAGGTGGAATCGATGCTGAAAGGAATTGTGCTGGCTGGCGGCAGCGGAACTCGACTGTATCCAATCACGAGAGCGGTCAGCAAGCAGCTACTGCCGATCTATGACAAGCCGATGATCTACTATCCATTGTCGACGCTGATGCTGGCAGGCGTGCGCGAGATTCTCATCATAACCACGCCTTCAGATCGGTGTCAGTTCGAGCGCTTGCTAGGGGACGGCAGTCAATGGGGAATTCGACTCAGTTACGCGGAGCAGCCGCGACCCGCCGGTCTTGCGGATGCGTTCATTGTTGGCGCCGACTTCATCGGCAGCGATCGCGTTGCGATGGTGCTTGGAGATAACATCTTCTTCGGCGACGGCCTGAGCGACTTGCTCGCAAGGGCTGCCGAGCGTGAGGAAGGTGCTACCGTTTTCGCCTACCACGTGCGGGATCCGGAGAGGTATGGCGTCGTTACATTTGACGAGGCGGACCGTCCGCTACGAATTGAGGAAAAGCCCAAGCAGCCGAGCTCGAACTGGGCGATCACGGGTCTCTATTTCTTCGACAACAACGTCGTACGCTACGCACGACGCGTCGAGCCGTCGTCGCGCGGCGAACTCGAGATCACGGATCTGCAGATGCGCTATCTTTCGGCTAGAGCGCTCCATGTTGAGCGGATGGGGCGCGGTTTCGCCTGGCTCGATACAGGCACGGTGGAATCGCTGATCGATGCGGCGATGTTCGTGCAGACGCTCGAAAAGCGACAGGGGATGAAGGTTGCCTGTCTGGAAGAAATCGCCCTGAGGCAGGGTTTCATCGATCGCGATCAAGTCGCCACGCTGGCAAGGCCTTTGGAGAAAAGCGGCTACGGCAAGTATCTGAACGAAGTCTCGCATTTCCTTCGATAAAACCAATCGATCGTGTCGGAGCCGTCCGCAGATTGGGATCGGCAAACTTTGCGCTGCCCATATGGACCCGATAGGACAACTTCCAATGGTCAGCTTTCGGGCCATTTAATCCGGCTCGTGCGGCGCAGCTCAAAAAACATGCAGGTCAGCGTCTCGTTAATTGCGATTATATTTTTTCCACTTATGATTTGATTTAAATTGAATAATGAGATTAAATTGGTTTGGGTTATTCGATGACGAGCATGGTAGCCGATTTGATACCCTTCTTGGACTTGAAAGCACAAACTCGGACGGTTGGATCGCACATCGACGCTGCGATCGCGCGTGCCATTCGCGACGAACGGTCTACATGGAGACGTGAAGCGCGCGCTTTCGAGAAGCGCTTCGCGGATTACTGCAACGTCGCTTGCTGCAGCGCCGTTAACAGTGGCGCATTAGCGCTCCGTCTCGCATTGCTGGCTGCTGGAGTGGGGCCGGGCAATGAGGTGATCACGGTCTCGATGAATTTCGTTGCGGCGACGGCCGCCATTATCAGCTGCGGTGCAACACCTGTCTTTGTGGACGTTGATCCAGTTACCTGGACGATGAACCCTGCTCTGATCGAGGCTGCGATTACGAACAAGACGAGGGCGATCCTGCCGGCCCATCTGCATGGGCTCATGGCGGACATGGATCCAATCATGTCGATTGCCCGCCGCCATGGTCTCTTTGTAATCGAGGACGCTGCGCAGGCGCATGGTGCTGTGTACAAGAGCAGGCGTGCCGGCTCGATCGGAGATTTTGGCTGCTTCAGCTTCTATCCCGACAAGAATCTCGGGGCCCATGGCGAGGCCGGAGCAGTTGTTACCGATCAGCCGAAACTTGCGCGACGCGTGTCCTTGCTCCTCGATCGAACGCAGGAGGACCGCAGTCATGTTTTCGCAAGATGCGAAGATCGAATAGACGAAGTTCAGGCAGCAGTACTAAACGTAAAGATCGAGCACATCGAAGCCTGGACCGAGGCACGTCGATCGATCGCAGCACAGTACGATCGGGAATTGTCCAGTTTGGCACTTACCCGTCCGCGGCCACCCAGCCACAGCCGGCATGTCTATCATATCTACGCCCTTAGGCTTCTGCATCGCGATCAGGCTCTTGCCATGCTGGGCCGCGCGGGGATCGGCGTTGGCATTCATTACCCCGTTCCGGTCCATTTACAACCGAGCTACCTAGAACTTGGATATCGCGTCGGCGATCTGCCTGTAAGTGAGAGGCTTGCGCGTGAGTTTCTATCGCTTCCCATTTATCCCGAGCTGCTGCCGGAGCAACCGGGCATTGTTGCCGCCGAAGTGAGAAAGGTCGCGACACGAGAGACGCGAATATTCCAAAGCAACTGGGCATTTCAGGACAAAATGCCTCGATATGGCCGATTAGCCTAGAACCAGGAGAGCGGTCAGGATGGATCTCAAGGGCAAACGCGTTCTCGTTACCGGAGGCGCCGGATTCATCGGTTCGCATATCGTAGATTTGTTGTGCGACGAAGGTTGCGTCGAGATCGTCGCGCTCGACAATATGACGACCGGCCGACCGGAGAATCTTAGGAAGTCGCTTAATCGAGGACCCGTGCGATTGGTCCGCGGCGATTTGCGCGACACCAAGTTGGTGGAAGCGCTTGTAAAAGGAGCCAACATTATCTTTCACCACGCTGCACCATGCAGCGCCCATTGCATGGCCGAACCGCGTCTTGCCATGGAGGTCATGGTGAACGGTACCTTCGAGCTGCTTGAACTTTGCGTCAGGTATGACGTCGAGAAGTTCATCGCCGCGTCTTCCGCTTCGGTGTACGGCGCGGCGGAGGAATTTCCGACGACGGAGCATCAGAACCCGTATGGAAACCGTACCGTCGGTGGAACAGCGAAGGTCTGCAATGAAGGCCTGCTCCGCGCTTATAACGATATGCATGGTCTCGACTATATCGCTTTGAGATATTTTGACGTGTATGGCAGCCGAATGGACGTGAACAGTCGATACGCCGAGATGTTGATCCGCTGGATGGAGGAGGTGGAGGCTGGAACGCCGCCGGTGATAGTTGGGCACGACCAGCAGACCTTGGACTTAGTGCATGTCCGTGACGCAGCACGCGCAACCATCCTTGCGGCGAGGGCAAAGGTCAGCGACGAGGTGTTCAACGTGGGGAGCGGCATCGAAACAAGCCTGGTGCAGCTCGCTTCGGCCTTGGCTTCCGTTATGGGCCATGACGGTGTGCTCCCGCAAATCGCGCCCGAGCACTCGATCAATCCTGTACCGCGCCGCGTGGCGTCGACAGGAAAAATGGAACGTCTGCTAGGCTTCCAAGCCACGGTGCCGCTCGAACTCGGACTGACCGAGTTTGTGAAGTGGTGGCGCTCCGAACGTGGACTTGCGACCGCGCGGCAACGGCAGGCTCTGGTTTCATGAGTCCCCTTGCTGTGCCACAACATCCCGCGAAGAAGCCGTGCGCGCAGCCATCCTGGCACTGCACTTTGCGTGCTCGAGGCGGTCTTCCCGATAGGAGGGCCGGCGCTTGACCGGGCGCAAGCCGAAACACCGAAGCCGGGCAGGATTTCATTCATAAAATTGAGTGCGATGGAGAATGGCAATGCGAGTTCTTGTAACAGGTCATCTTGGCTACATCGGCACGGTCTTGACGCCAATGCTGGTCGGCGCCGGCCACGAGGTGGCTGGAATGGACAGCGACATCTACTCCCGGTGTACATACGCTGCCGGCGGTAGCATTCTCGAGGTCCCGACGATTTGGAAGGACGTCAGAGACGCGGAGGTTGCAGATCTCGTTGGCTTCGACGCCGTGCTGCATCTAGCCGCGCTCTCCAACGATCCGCTCGGTAATCTGAGGCCTGAACTGACTGACCAGATCAATCATCGCGCAAGCGTTCGCATGGCCGAGATTGCGAAATATGCCGGCGTACGTCGTTTCGTGTTCGCCTCATCCTGCAGCAACTATGGAAAAGCCGGCGAGGAAATGATCGATGAGACCGCCGCGCTCAATCCGGTAACGGCCTACGGAGAATCCAAGGTAGCCTCCGAACGTGATATTTCGGCGTTGGCCGGCGACGGGTTTTGTCCGGTGTATCTGAGGCCAGCGACAGCGTACGGAGTCTCACCGCGACTGCGCTTCGATATTGTCCTGAATAATCTTGTTGCATGGGCGTTTACGACAGGAAGAATTCACCTGAAATCGGATGGCTCGCCCTGGCGGCCGATCGTCCACATCGAGGATATTTCTCGAGCCTTCATAGCCGCATTGGAGGCGCCTGCCGAATCCGTTTTCAATGAGGCATTCAATGTCGGTCAGACTGCTCACAATTATCGAATTCGGGATCTAGCCGAGATCGTCGCGAGTGTGGTGCCGAATTCTACGGTGGAGTTTGCGGAGGATGCGAGTCCAGATGAGCGGTCCTACCGAGTGAGCTTCGAAAAGATCCGCCGCAAGTTGCCAGGGTTCCAGCCGCGCTGGGATGCTCGGATGGGCGCCGAACAGCTCTACAGGGTCTATCGTTCGTCAAAGTTGACTTTGGAGGAGTTCGAGGGGCCGCAATATCAACGCATCGGCCATATTCGGAAGCTGCTGGCGGAGAGAATTCTTAGTAGCGACTTGCGCCGCACGAGACTGCAGCTCGCAGCGGTGTCTTGAATGCTCAGCTCACCGTAGACGAAAGCTGGGTGAGCAGGAAGCTAGCGCGCGGGTATACTGCTGTTGCGCCCCGTGGTTGGCGCAGGCCCGCGCTGACCGGCTAGATTCGGGGCGTTGCTTCGGCTCTGCACGACGCTTTGGCGATCGTCGTGCAGAGGGCGTCATCGGCCAATTTGCCGACAATGTCGCGGGTAAGGCATTGCTAAGTCGCATTCGCTTGAAAATCGCCAAATAGCGGAAGCTCTCGCGTAGCGGCCAGCCAAGCTTCACTAGGACTATAAGCCGAGCAGCGCTCTGGCGTTGGGAGGTGCCGCGATAATTGTCACCTTATTTTGAGCCAAAGCCGAGAAATTTAGATTTGTTAATGACCCTGCGTCAAAATACCGACAAATGAAAATAACATTCATAGCGACAAGTGCCATCCTTTTCGATTCCACCGAAATAGGGAAAGGGCGCCGCGCTGAAAAAAATTCGAGCGATCGAGGGACTGCGAGGCTGGCTGGCGTGGACCGTGGTCTTGGCGCACCTCGCATATTGTTCGGGCTTCAATATGGGAGCACTGGGATCGCATGTCAGATCGCTGGGCTTATCTGCCGTTCTGATCTTCCTTGTCGTCAGCGGCTTCGTGATCACGCACATTGTTGTCGAAAAGGCGGAGCCATATCCAGTCTATCTCATCCAGCGTTTTGCCCGACTGTTTCCGTTGTTTGTGGCCACCTGCTTTTTTGGTTTCTTCACCAACGATCTGCTTGCCATTTCACTAGCCGCTCCTGGTTTTAACGATTCCGAGTTCGCAAAAGTTGTGAATGGTGTCGCCGCAAGCAATCATAAGCACTTCTGGTCACATCTCTTCGCGCATCTCACGATGCTACACGGTGCCATTCCCAATGCAGCGTTGCCGTATTCGGAGTACGCATTCAACATGCCGGCCTGGAGCATTTCGCTGGAATGGCAGTTCTATGTTGTTGCGCCGCTGATAATCTGCATCATCCGAAATGAACTGTTCATCCTGTTGTTCGCCATTGCAGTTGCGGTTTGTGAATTGTGGTTCAAGAGTCTCGTCGGCACTGTTCAGCCCGGAGCGCTGCCGCTCGCAACTAGCTACTTCGTGGTGGGAATTGTGAGCCGATTGACCTACCCGTATGTGCAAGGTCATAATTGGCTCGTTCCTGCCGCGGCTCTGGCGGTCATCCTTTTTCCGTTGGGCGGTGAACTGCGACCGTTCCTGATCTGGTTTATTGTATTTTTTGGTCTTCCACAGAAGTGCCAAGAACGGCGGGGGCTTGCTGGGAACATATACTCCTGCGCATTGACAAATCCCGTGGCGCAATATTTTGGTTCGCGCTCTTACTCGATCTTTCTCTGTCACTACCCCGTCATCTCAGCAATCGTTTGGCTCGTCTTCAGCTACTCCGGGGCTCCTCCTGAGATGTTGCTGCTTTCATGCCTGAGCATACCCGCCACGATAATCGTTTCAGAACTCACGTATCGATACATTGAACTGTCGGGGATCAAGATGGGACGACGCGCCGCGGCTTGGATGCAGCCGCCGATTGCGTCGGGTGTGGCTTCTCGATGAACATTCATGCGAAGATCCTGTCGCTCAGGATCAACGAGTAGGGCGGGCGAGCGGCCTCCTCGCGATGCGGACGCAAGCCTGCGCCATGGCGCGGCAAACGCGGTCATCATCCAGCCCTTCACGCCGTGAGAGCGAACGAGGCATGCCGGGCGATCCGTTGCTCAAGCCAAGTGTGTCCATTGAAGTGCTTGTATTGTTCTGCCCGCAGCTTGTCGGCCAGGCGACCCGGCGGTAGATCGACATCCGCATAGGTCAGGACTGCATCCTTTTTGACTGCGTGCCGCAACTTGCAACCCTCGACGAGACCTTCGGGAAGGTACTGCATTTGGCTCATTTCCTCGGAGTTCACGGCTTCGCCATAGGTCATGTACATTCCATAGTCATCGAGGACCTCGCCCGCCTTCAAATCGCGCTTGGCGACAGCACAGACCTCGACAACCGGACCGGCGATCGGAGGGGCGACCAAATCTTTGAGGAGGAACGCACGGGCTATCGAGTTCGGCACTTCGAAATGGACGAGATGATATGGGGTGAAGAACGAATACAGGGGGCCTTCGCCCATTTTGTACAAGCTCAAATACTTCTGCTGTTTTGGATCGGTGTGCTCGGCGAGCACGTAGACCTTGGTCAGCGGTGTGCCGACGAGATAGTCGATGATTCCGCCGAGGGCGCGGACCTCGTCGATGTCGTAGAGCGAGCCGATCTTCATGACGTCGCCGCGATACTCCAGCCCGCGCGACATGCCGCGTGATCTTACCTTGAAGCCGGTAGCATTGGCCACGATCGTTTGCTCGAAGCTGATCTTGGATCCGTCGGCGAAGCTGGTGACCATCGCTGGATTCTGTCCCCATTGTTCGGCAAATCCCTTCTGCGTGGTGGGGTTGCGATACGGGTCCTGAAGTCCCTTGATGTTACCGACAACGCGCGGGATCAAGCCAAGCCCCTTTACCCATCGAACCAGGTTCATTTGCACGCCCGGTTCGTCGCCATCGCATGCGGACAGGGCGCCGCCGTACTTCTTTGCATAGACCTGCAAGATCGGCCCGATAGTTGCATCAATCTCCGCGTTCATGAGGACGACGGTTTTCTGGTGCTTGAAGGCTTCCAGCGCGACTTGGGCGCCGAGCTCAACCGATCCGGTCACGTCGACGATCACGTCAACCAGATCCGATTTGGCGAGCAGGAATGCGTCCTCGGTAACCGCCGGAACGCCGGCGGCAATGGCTTTGTCGAGCCGCCCTTGGCTGTCCACGACAACGACGTCGGTCTGGCCGGAATAGCCGAACACGTCACGCCCGCGCTGGGGCTTTCGGCTGTATATGGCAACGACCCGCATTCCGGGAACACTGTTATTTATTTGATTCGTAAGTCCCTGAGCCATGAAGCCCGCGCCGAGAAGGCCGACACGGATTGGCTTTCCTGCTGCGTGACGAGCTTGCAGTGCGTGGTCGACGAGTATCATCTTGGATGCTTTCAGTTGGGAGGGGGCAGTCAGGGGCTGCGAGCAGCGCGCCGTCGGCATCAACCTTCGACGCCGGCGAGTTCCATCCGCCCTTTCAGTTCGGATTCGACCTCGCTGAGTAAGCGAAATTTCTGATCCTTCTCCGAGATCGCGGAAACGGGAAGCGGCCACGTCAGTCCAAGCCGGGGATCGTTATACATCAGCCCGCTCTCCGCCTCGGGGGTATAGAACTCGCCCACCTGGTAACTGGTATCGGTGTTGTCGACGAGAGTCTGATAACCGTGAGCAAAACGTTCCGGCACGTAGAGCGCCCGCTGGTTGCTCTCGTTCAGTTCGACAGCGACATGTTGCAGATAAGTCGGGCTTTCGGGACGCAGGTCGACGATGATGTCGAGGATGGCGCCACGCGTGCAACGAACGAGTTTCGTCTCCGACGCCGGCGGAAACTGAAAGTGCATGCCGCGCAGGGTTCCCCGCCGGATATTTGACGCGATATTCGCCTGCGCGATGACCGGATTGAGCCCGAGGGTCCTAAACTCGTTCTGGCAAAAGGCTCTCGCAAAAAAGCCGCGCGAATCCTCGCGACGTTCAATATCGATAATACAGGCTCCTTTAAGCTTGGTTTCGGTTATAATCACTCCACTTCCTCCATAATTACCCGATCGGTATTAAAATGTGCCTAAATTCCAATGATGATAATGCTTAAGAGCGAAATTTCAAAATAGTTTTCAAAAAATATTGATTAATTGGTGTCGCCATATAAAATGCGGCTATTCAATTATCGAGAGTTATGTATTTAAATTTGTAGGATCCGCTCTTGACGATCTGTAGCGACCGAAACGGTCGGCAGAAACATGGGAAGCGCTGGCCATGAAAGTTGTGCTGTTCTGTGGGGGGCTCGGGACCCGCATCCGAGAATATTCTGAAAGCATTCCGAAGCCGATGGTACCCGTCGGCCAGCACCCGATGCTGTGGCATGTTATGCAATACTATAGTCAGTATGGTCATCGTGATTTCATACTGTGCCTGGGCTACAAGGCCAATGTGATCAAGGAGTATTTCCTCAACTCGGATCGCTGGGCTCACAGCGATTGCGTTGTTTCCAACTTCGGCAGGAAGGTTGAGGTCATCGGCGAGCAGCCGCCGGATTGGCAGGTTTCGCTGGTTGACACCGGCATTTGGCGAAACATCGGTCAGCGCTTGATGGCGGTGCGCTCCCTCGTTGAGAACGAGGAGGTCTTTCTCGCAAACTACAGCGATGGCCTGACCGACGCGCCGTTGCCCGAAATAGTAGAGCGGTTCAAGAACAGTGGAATGGTCGGATGTTTCGTTGCCGTGCATCCTCCGTTCAATTTTCACCTCGCTGAATTCAACGGTGGAGACACCGTCAAGCGTTTCCGCTCCAGTCAGCAGTCCGAGATCTGGATCAACGGGGGCTACTTCATCTTCCGGAAGGAGATCTTCGACTACATCCGTGAGGGCGAGGAGCTTGTGCTCGAACCGTTCAATCGCCTGATCGAGGCCGGAAAGCTCATGGCCTACAAGTACGAGGGGTTCTGGCGCGCGATGGATACTCTGCGGGACCGGCAGGTTCTTGAGGAGATGATTGAGCGGGGCGAAATGCCCTGGAAGATTATCTCGGAAGTGCGGACGCAGGCGGCTTCATGAAGGCATTTCAACTTGCCGCGCCCGGAGAGCGTCTCTCGATCCTCTGTCTCGGTGCGCACTCGGATGACATCGAAATAGGTGCCGGTGCGACGATACTCGGCTTGTTGAGCCGCGGTGCGCATGTCGATGTGCACTGGTGCGTGCTGAGTGCGCCCGGTGAAAGGGAGCGGGAGGCGCGCGAATCTGCGAAGAACTTCCTGGTTCAAGCAGCCAGTGCGGTGATTGAAACGATGCCGTTTCGCGATGGATTTTTTCCGGAGCAGGGCGAGCGGATCAAGTCCTGGTTCGAGGAACTGAAGAGTCGGGTTAATCCCGATCTGATCCTGACGCATCGGAGGGACGACCTTCACCAAGATCATCGCGAAGTGTGTCGGCTGACATGGAATACGTTTCGCGATCACAGCATCCTCGAATACGAGATCCCGAAATGGGATGGAGATCTGGGCAATCCCAATGTCTATGTGCCGGTCTCGGCGAGGACCCTGCAGCGCAAGATCGATCTACTGAAGGCGCATTTCGGAAGCCAACGATCCAAGCAATGGTTCGACGAAGAGACGTTCCGCGGCTTGGCGCGTCTCCGGGGCATGGAGTGCCGTGCTCCGGAACGCTACGCGGAGGCATTTGTCGCCCGCAAGTTGGCTCTCGAGCTGTAACGCGCCTCTGGGCGGTTTGATCCTGGTGCAGCCTCGTATGTGTCTTGATGAGAGTGAAGGGTGGCACGTTGTGAAATTGGATAGAGACGCGAGAAGACAGCTCTATCGCTATATAGTTGGGTTGTTGCTGTGAACGACTTGAAAGCGCGAACGGTTCGCGGCGGCCTTGCGCGGCTCCTTGGTCAGGCCGCAAGTTTTCCTCTTCGCCTCGCCTCGATAGCAATTCTGGCCCGCCTGCTTAATCCAGATGACTTTGGTTTGCTGGCGATGGTTACGGCAGTCACGGGTGTGTATGGATTGTTCGCGTCTGCAGGCCTTTCGTCAGCCACCGTTCAGAAGGAAACCGTCACCGACGCACAGGTGTCGACCTTATTCTGGATCAACATAGGCATAGGCATATTGCTGGCGCTTTTATGCATGCTGTCCGCGCCAGTACTCGTTGCATTCTACCACGAGCCCCGGCTCTTCTGGGTGACCATCGCGCTAGCGTCAGTATTCCTCTTGAACGCAGCCGGCGTGCAGCACTACGCGCTCCTTCAGCGCGAGCTGCGATACGTGGCGTTGACGACCATTGAAACGTTGTCGCAAGCGGCAGGCATCGTGGTTGGGATCGCAATGGCCTTTGCGGGCTTTAGCTATTGGTCGCTGGTCGGCATGACACTTGTGTCTACGGCGATCGGCACCGTGTGCCTGTGGTTGACGGCTGCGTGGGTTCCCGGGCGGCCTCGCCAGGGCGTGGGCACAGGCACCATGCTGCGCTTTGGCGGGACCATGACCTTGAATGGTTTGGTTGTTTATGTCGGCTACAATTTCGAGAAGGTGCTTCTTGGTCGCTTTTGGGGTGCAGATGCTCTCGGCATATATGGGAGAGCGTACCAGCTGATTTCCATCCCAAATGAGAACTTTAACGCCGCGATCGGAGGATTGGCGTTCTCCGCATTGTCGCGTCTTCAGCAGGATCCTGTTCGTTGGAGAAGCTACTTTCTGAAAGGCTATTCTCTGATGGCCTCGTTTACTATTCCCATTACCATTTTCTGTGCTCTATTCAGCGATGACATTGTTCTTGTTGTCCTCGGAGCGAAGTGGGAAGAAGCTGCGATCGTTTTCCGACTGCTGAGCCCGACCCTTCTCGTATACGGGATGATCAATCCGCTTGGGTGGCTGCTTTTTTCCACTGGACGTCAGGGACGAAGTCTGGCGACTGCGCTGGTTCTGGCGCCGCTTGTCATTACCGGCTATCTCGTTGGATTGCCTTATGGTCCCAGCGGGGTTGCGTTCGCTTATTCCGCCGTCATGACTTTGTGGCTGATGCCTCACATTGTGTGGTGCCTCCACGGCACGACGATATCGCCATGGGATCTGCTTTCAACGACAGGACGTCCGCTTGTCTCGGGCATTGTGGCAGGAGGCGCGGCGCTGCTTGCTCAGCTTTACTTTGCGAAGCAGGGATATCCGTTTTTTAGACTCCTATTCAGCGGTTGTATCATGGTCGGTGTATATTACTCGATGCTCTTGCTGGTTATGGGACAGAGAGCGTTTTACGTTGAGCTACTTGCGGCGATGAGAAGGCCCACCTCGCTTGAAGGAAGCCCTTAGGGTCTATCGTGATGTTGCGGAAGTGATACTTCAAAGATTGGAACGTCGACGTCGAGGGATCAGCCATATGACCACATTGCGGGCAGGTGATTGGGTAGAGGTTCGCAGCAGGGAAGAAATATTGCGAACTCTGGACAAAAATGGCCGGCTAGATGAAATGCCGTTCATGCCGCAGATGTTCGAATATTGTGGCCAGCGTCTCAGAGTCTATAAGCGCGCGCACAAAGCCTGCGACACAGTGAACCCGGTCGCAGGCCGGCGCATTTCCAGCTCAGTTCATCTCGACACGCGTTGTGATGGCAAGGCGTATGGAGGCTGCCAGGCAGCCTGCCTTTTGTTCTGGAAGGAGGCGTGGCTGAAGCCCGTCGGCGAATCGGCCAGCATACCGAGCACCTCGGAGCATGTCGAAGCGCGCCCATTGCCGGAACGCGCCGCGGAAGCGGCTTGCTCTGAACAGGAAGTTTGGAAGGGAACGCGCGGCGCAGATGTAGAAGGACAGCCAAGATATACTTGTCAGGCGACCCAATTGCCCCGTTTTACGCAGCCGCTCGCGTGGTGGGACGTCCGCCAGTATGTCGAGGATTACACGTCGGGCAACACGTCATTGGGGCGCATGACGCGCGGCGTCATCTATCTCTTTTTCTGGCACATCCTGTTGGCTAAAAAGCGGAAGCTGGGTCGGCCAGCACGCGTATTTTATGATTGGTTCCAGGGGCTCTGGGGCGGCATCCCCTTCCCAAAACGAGTTGGAACTCTCCCGGTTGGCCAAATGGCTCCATGCAGCGACCTCAATCTGCAGCCCGGCGACCTCGTCAGAATGAAGTCGTATGAAGAGATACGCGCGACCTTGGTGAGCTCCTCAAACACCAATCGCGGGCTATCCTTCGACGCCGAGCTTGTGCCCTTCTGCGGAGGAAAATATCGCGTAAAGACCAGGGTGACCCGGTTTATCGACGAAAAGACTGGGGCCATGAAATCGCTAAAGACACCTGCGGTGATTCTCGAGAACGTCTGGTGTCAATCGCGCTATAGCGATTGTCGAATGTTTTGTCCGAGAAGCATCTATGCTTGGTGCCGCGAGGCTTGGCTTGAGCGTATTCCCGAAATAGCGAGCCATCACCCCGTGTTAAGTAGCAGCCGAGCAATTGGTAGTTCTTCTGAACGCGATGGGACAGAGAGGATCGTTGCGAATGAAGCCGCTGGTCACGCTCGCCGTCACAACGCTTAATCGGCCAAAGTACCTTCCAGAGATTCTGGCGAGTGTGCTGGCGCAAGACTACGCCAATATCGATATACTGGTGTCCGACAACGGCTCGAACGACGAAACTTCCGTGGTGACGCAGGAGCTCGTTAATGCGGACCCCCGGGTCCGCCTCCGACGCAACGAGACCACGGTGCCCGCCCACGAACACTTTACGCAGTGTGTCCGCGCAGCACGCGGCGAGTATTTTGTTCTTCTGAATGACGATGACCGCATTAACACCGGCTTCGTTTCGGATCTCGTCAGAGTTGCAACGCGTCACCCCGACGTGAACGCGGTAGTGCCGTCGAACGTTTTGATCAACGAAGTAGGGGCGACGGTTAGGGAGTTTGCGAAGCCCGATTGGGAAATCTACGACGGTCCGACCTTCGTCTGCGATTGGCTAGAGTCTAGAGATCCTCAAATTCTCTCCAATCCCACAACAGTCTTGATGCGAACAGACGTCATTCGGCGCTTTGGCGGCTATCAACGGCTCCGCGGCAATGGCCGCAACATTGATAATCTTCTGTTCCTTCAGTGCGCTATCACGGGTCGCGTGGGGTTTGGTCGCGAGGCCACGTTTTATTGCCGGAAGCACCCAGAGAGTTGTGGCAGTCGCTCGACGTCTCGGGAGATTATACAGTCAGGACGAGCGTACATGAGACACCTCCGCCAGGATCACGAGACGGTGCGGGCGCTTGCGGCCGTCTCGCCCTCATGCCGGAAACGAATTCTTCGAGGCGTGAGAGAAATGACGACCTTTGAGCTCCTTAATCAGCTGAACCTGGACCAGGATGCGTTTCGCTGGCGAACTGTGCGGACGTTCTTGATGAGCGGTCGCAGAGACCTGATATTCTTCTACATCGTCCTCCGCGAGTACCTTCGTCGCGCTTCGCCAACGCTGTACTACGGGCTTCGTGGGATTATTCGACCCAGATCAGGCGCGCGAAGCGTGTCATCATAACGTGTCGTTGAGATATCGGACTGCAATGCCCATTCGTCACCAAGCCTCACTTCGACAAGCCGCACGCGAGCAGCATCTAAAGGATATCGACGTCGGGCAGCGGCGTCAGAAAATTCGGGACAGAGCGAGGGAGGCGGGTTCAGGATGAGAGCAGTGTCGGAGCGAATCCGAGAGCTCGCGCTCAAGACCTATCTCTGGGGCCAGCGTTCGAGATGGCTTTTCCCGAAGCCTGTTCGTCGACTCCTGCGCGACAAGCTCGCGGGGACGATCGCGCCAAGGGTGTCCGGTAGAACGGACGAGTGGCCGCACGCGCCGCCGCCGTGCAAGCGCGAGGAGAGCGATCGAGTACCCTGTGAGGCCCCCATATCGCCGTCTGAGAATTTTCGTGCGATGTGCGATCATCCGCTTCCCGGCCGTCCTCGGCCACGGTGTGTGGTTGTAGTGGGGACACTCGAACTCGGAGGATCGGAAATTGTCGCGTTGTTCCTGGCGAGAGGACTACCAGCACACGGTCTTGATACAATAGTCGTGCACACCGGTGTGGCCCGCTCGGAGAAACGACCGGCAGCTTCGCTTCGCGTGGACGGCCTCGAAATTGTCGACCTTTCCCAGCGTGACGTTTCGCAATGGCTCGAGATTAACTGTCCAGACGTCATCAGCATGCACTCCCCGCCTGGCTGGTTCGTGTCCGCTGCAGCCCATGCCGGAATCCCGACCATCGAGACCCTGCACGGTGCGCACAGTTTCTTTGACGAAGACAGCTGGCCGAAGGAGCGGCTACGGGGCCAGCAAATCAGTGGATTTGTCGCCGTCAGTGAGCAGCTCCGGCGGCAGTATCTGAGGGCTAACCCTCAATACCCGCCAGATCGCGTCGTCACGATCCCCAATGGCGTTGACGATCGCCACATTGGTCACCGGCATAGAGCCATATCTCGGGAATGGCTCGGCTTGCGCGACGAATTCCTCTTTGTCTCGACGGCGAGATACGCCCTTCAGAAGAACACTTTCGGCCTTGTCACTGCATTCGTCGACGTGGCACGCGCGTTCCCCAACGTGCATCTCCTCCTCGCGGGAGATGTAGCCGACCGAATGTATTTTGAACAGATCAGGAGGCTGCGCGATGGATTGCCTTGCGCGGGTCAGATCCATTTGCACGGACCGTGCCCTGACGTGTCTACACTGCTGGCGGCGGCGGACGCCTTCGTGCTCGATGCCTACTTCGAGGCCGGATTTCCACTAGCAGCGATGGAGGCGCTTTGCGCGGGATTACCGGTGGTTATCAGCGAGGTGGCCGGAGCTCGCGAACAGATGGGAGAAGATGGCCGTTACGGGTTCGTCGTCGGCAATCCCCTGGGTGACCCAGAGACCATGGATTGGCACAGCATGGGGCACGAGCGGTTTCGTCCACAGGTCAACCACACGGCGCTGGTCGAAGCGATGCGCAAGATTGTGGCGGGTCGCGACCACTGGAAGAGCAGGCGTGAGGAGTTGCAAATCGAAGCCTGGCAGCAGTTCTCTCCCCAGCACTGGCTCGAGCGCTATGCCGAAGTGCTGACGCGCGCGGCTGCACAACAGCACCGTGCTGTTATGTCGCCTTGATCTGAGAAGACGTTGTATCTCTGCCGGAGCTCCCAGATGGACCTTAGTATCATTGTTGTAACGCACAATACACGTGAGATGACTATTGAATGTATCAAATCCATATTGGAACAGACGACTCGTGTGCAATATGAGTTGATCGTGTTGGACAGCGCGTCCACAGACGGCTCCTCTGAAGCGATCCGAGCGCAATTTCCGACGGTCAAAGTCATCACTTCCATACAGAATGTCGGTTTTGGGAAAGCCAACAATATCGCAGCGAAGAGCGCAACGGGGCGCCGGCTATTGCTCATCAATCCCGATACAGTGGTGCTGGACCACGCCATCGATCGTCTGAACGAATTTGCCGTCAACGCTCCGGAAGCTCGCATTTGGGGAGGGCGCACCGTCTTTGCCGACGGATCCCTAAATCCGGCATCATGCTGGAAGGATGCGTCTGTATGGAGCGTCTTCTGCTGGGCTGTGGGATTGAACACAATTAAGAGTAGCATGTTCTTCAATCCGGAATCCTATCCGCGTTGGAAACGGGATTCAGTGCGGCCGGTCGACATAGTCTCAGGCTGCTTCTTCCTGATTGATCGAGCTCTTTGGCAAACGCTTGACGGGTTCGATCCGGTATTCTTCATGTATGCGGAGGAGGCGGATTTGTGCCTGAGAGCACGGAAACTTGGGGCGCGCCCAAGGATAACACCGACAGCGACAATCGTGCATTACGGGGGCGCTTCATACCCTCAGAAGAGTGAGTTTCGAATTCAAATGCTGGCCGGTCGCGTGACGCTGATGGACCGACATTGGTCCTTCCTTTCCCGAATGATCGGGAGAAAGTTGTATCTGCTGATGCCCTTAACACGATGGCTGGCATATGCTGGGGCGGCTGCCATCTTCCGGAAGGCGAACTATCGTCAGAATGCGAGTGAGTGGTACAGGGTGTGGGGAAACCGCTGGCGCTGGGCGAGTGGCTGGACAGAGGGAGCGGTAACCGCTGCTTGCGCGGCAAATTCCGAGACCGCAAGGCACGGGGGCTGAACGGCTTCGTGGCAAATCCTGGATGTTCGCAGTGGGCTCGCTGACCAGAGGCGCGATCAAGCGGCCTTGGTCCGAATATCTCTAATGCCCGTTGGCTTGAAGGTTCGCAGGAACAGCTCCAGGTTTACCAAAGACCAAAGTACTTTCTCGTTGTTTGCGCGCCCCTCAAGGTGAGTATTCATGAGCTCACTTATGACCGCGCTGTTACAGATGCGACTGATTTGCGAGGCATTGCTTGTCAGCATGTCGCGGAGGAAGTCCCGATAGGGGCCGCGGAACCACTCGTCGACCGGTATACGGAAACCAACCTTCTTACGAAGAAGGATGTCTTTGGGTATCGTCTTATCCATGGCGGCTCGCAAGATGAGCTTGCCCTTGATGTTGCCAACAAGGAAGCTGTCGGGAAAGCGTGAGACCAGCGCCGCCAGCTTGGTGTCCATATACGGCATTCGGCCTTCGATGGATCCCGCCATCATCATCCGATCTCCGCGCTCCAGCAGATTGTCCGGTAGCCAGGACGTCTGATCAAAAAAGAGCGTACGGCGGACAGGGGACCCGGTTCTTATGGAGAATGGATACGGCTCGCGCGGCTCCGGCGATATCAGCTGGCCAAGCAGGGCATTTCGATCTTCGGCCGTGACGCCGCCAAACCACACTCTCATTCGGTTGGCCAGATCTCGCTCGCCGGCAGCCATCCCAACGATCTTCGCTCTTCGCATCGTGTATGGCAGGGCTCGCACCGCGGGTCCTATCACACTATCATGCAGGGTTGACGGCATGATGCGGTGATACAATTCGATCCAACGCTCAGCGCGATGTTTTGGGTAGCCGCCCATGAGCTCGTCGGAGCCCTCACCTGTCAGCACCATCTTCACCGTACGAGAGGCCAGCTTCGACAAGATAAGGATGGGGATGTCTGCAGGTTCAGAGACAGGTGCGCCTCTCCGCACCACGGCCGTAGGCCATTGTTCCATGAACATGTCTGGTTCAACCACGACTTCATGATGATCAGTATCGAAGCGCTGAGCGATCATCCGTGCGAAGCCGAGCTCGGAGTATTGTGACTCACGGAAGCCAACGGAAAAAGTGCGCACCTTGTCGGAGGTCTGGCGAGCCATTATGCTGACGATGGCCGATGAGTCCAAGCCGCCTGACAGGAACGCGCCAAAGGGTGCATCGCTGCGCATTCGAATTCGCACGGATTCATCGAGCGTCTCTCTGAACATTTCGATCGCGTCGTCGAAATCCGTGACGTCGGGAATCGTCGTTGCAAATGGCGGGACGTAATAGCGGGTTATCGAGAATCGTCCATCTTGCCAGAGCGCGTAACAACCAGCCGACAGCTTCGTCACGGCTTGAAACAAAGTGGATGGGCCGGGAACATAGCGATTCAGGAGGTAGTCCTGGAAGGCATCGTGATCCAAACTTCGATCGATTCCGGGAAATTGCATAATCGGCTCGATCTCGGAGCTGAAGATCCAAGCGCCAGGCATCTCAGAAATGAAGAGGGGCTTTTTTCCGAACTGGTCCCGGCCGACAAGCAAGCGTTGCTCATTCATGTCCCAAAGCAAGAACGCGAACATACCGCGGAAACGAGCAACCGCCCCCGGACCCCACGCCCGATACGCCTCAATGATCACTTCTGTATCAGAGGACGTCCGAAATTGATGGCCAAGTTCAGCAAGCTCCTTGCGGAGCTCGATGAAATTGTAGATCTCGCCATTGAAGACGATGACGATCTTCTGATCGGCGCTCCACATCGGCTGAGTGCCGCCCTGTATGTCAATGATCGAGAGGCGCCGATGGCCAAGTCCTACTTGATGCCGCATGTTGGCGCTGTCGCCAAGCCAATATCCGGAGCCATCAGGGCCACGATGTGCCATCAAATCCGTTATCGATACGAGCGTGTTGTAATCCTGTCGTCGAGATCCGGCCAACACCCATCCGAAAATTCCACACATCAGTGTACCCTATTCTGCGAGTCTAGGCACGAAGTTAAGATTGTCCGATCCGCCGCTACTCGTTCATCGTCGTCGCAACACATTCTGTACCGCCAATCGCGCCTGCAATGGCGGGCACCAAAATGCGACAAGCCGATTCTGGTATCGGATGCAAACCGTCTGGAATGCGCTCTCTGAGCTCTTGCTTCGTGAGAGTGTTCCATGCACTAAAATTGTCTATGTATCCTGTGCCCAATTCATCGGCGAGGAGCTTGTAGTCATCGTAGTAGGCGTTTAGCCGGGGTCGAATGCTGCCGCGCAGGCCAGAAGAGGGGTTCATTGTCATGAGAAAAATCTTCACGTGAGGCTGGGCGGCTCTGATGGTCCGCACAATGTTTCTGACGTTTTCTCGACTTTGTTTGAGTGACATCCCTTTGAACAGCGCTGCATCGTTTACAGCAAACTCGATTAAGACGATGTCCGGCTGCGCAAGAATGACTTCATCCAGAATCGCAACTCCCCATTCAGACGTTGCGCCGTCGCGACCAAAATCAAGAAGGTTGATCGACCGCTGGAGACATCTGGCCAAATGCCTTTCAAGCGGGGTGAGCCAGCCGCCACTGTGAGTGAGACTGGTTCCGAGTGCCGCCACCCTCATGGGCTTCTGTTCGGCGCTAGCCGCAGCCAAGCCGCCGCAATCGGTAGCGAGGCAGCATGCAAGAAATGTCATAACGAGCTGCGAGAACCTCATTGGCTAGCGGACCGGCGCCAGTTCAGTCTGAGCCGCTGTCTCCGCAGCCTTGGCCCTTGTGAAAATGTCTTCGCGAATGCCCCATTTGCCCGTCCGAATTCCAGAATGAATTATTCTTGCTGGATTTCCTGCGACAACGGAGTGCGAAGGGACATCGGTGGTTACCACCGAGCCGCTACCGACGACACACTCGTCTCCGATTCGAACGCCCGGCAGAACGATCGAATAAGCGCCAATAAAGCAGTTCTTGCCGATATAGGTGTCAGTCATGACCAAGCGGGACATGTCGTGTGTGAGGACAACGGCATGGAAGGCGACATAGGTCCCAGCATCGATGTGTACGCCACTCGGATTCGTCAGGTCCAAGTTGGCCCGCAGGGATATCTTGACGGTCGGGTGGATATCCATCTTGACGATCTTGCGCAGGAACCATAGGCGCAAGCCAACCAGTCTTTCCCGCATGCCCAATGCGCCAGCGAGCACCAAGGCGCGCTTCTTTCTAGGGGCTTGAATTGCCAGATGCATAGTTCCTCCTAAGCGGACAAACGGGCTGCTCAGCTGGGACGCGAAGCATCGCGGGTCACGTCGCAAAGAGCAGCCTTCAACCGATCCGTCGCGTCGTCCTAATTGGAACGGCTCCCTGTCTGAAGTGCAGCTCGGGCTGGCAAGAGCCCAAGCAAATTCACCGATGACACTATCTCTGCCTTTCTAGCATTCGGCCACAGTTAAATAATTAAATATTTAATTTGACCCGGCGCGGCGATTTAATATACATTATTTGAATTAAGGCCGCAGTAGATTTTTAGGTGCGCCCAGAAATTCCGAATTCGCGGATCGAGGGAGCCTGTTCATGCTTCAGAGCTTGATATTGCAACACCGCCGAATGCACGCCCCGGGGCGCGGCTGTCGACCGAAGCTGTTGGCGGTCGCCTCGGGCGGAGGACACTGGGTGCAGCTGTTGCGCATCAGAGATGCCTTCGAAGGTTGCGAGGTTATTTTCGTCACCGTCCACGAGTCCTATCGTGCGCAAGTGCCCGGTCACAAATTCTACGTGGTCAACGATGCGAACCGCTGGACCAAGTTCAAACTTCTAAAGACTGCGAAAAGCCTCACCAGCATCATTTGGCATGAGAGGCCCGATATCGTTGTGTCTACGGGGGCTGCGCCAGGATACTTGGCGCTTCGGCTCGGACGAATGATGGGCGCGCGAACCATCTGGCTCGATAGCATCGCCAATGTCGAGCATCTTTCAATGTCCGGATTTAGAATCGGCCATTCGGCCGACCTCTGGCTGACTCAGTGGCCCCATTTGGCGCGACCGGAAGGCCCACATTACGAAGGCTCGGTGCTATGATCTTTGTGACGGTAGGGACCCAGGGACAATTTGACCGTTTGGTCCGGACGGTCGACCAATGGGCTGGCTTGCGTGGAAGGGCGGATGTCTTCGCCCAGACCGGTCCATCAAGCTATCACGCTGAACATATTCATGCCGAACCGTTTATTGATCCTACTGAGTTCAGGAGACGCGTAGAAGCGGCGAGCCTTGTGGTGGGACATGCCGGGATGGGCTCGATCATCACGGCTCTCGAATTGGGAAAGAAGATCCTGGTCATGCCTCGCCGCGCAGATTTAGGTGAGCACCGGAATGACCATCAGGTCGCAACCGCAAAGCGCTTCGCTGAGCAAGGTCGGATCATGGTCGCTCTCAACGAGAGAGAGTTGGTTGATAGTTTGGATCGTCTCGGAATCGTTGGCGCGGCTGAGCGGCTTGGCGCACAGGCATCACCGCACCTCATCGACACGATCCGGACATTTATCGGAACGGAACAGCCTCACCCGTGAGGACGAGGTGGGCCGAGATCCGTGAAGTGCAACTACGAAATCGTTGATGGTTCATCTTTGCGCCAGGGGGCATAGTTCATGGCAATAGGCGTGGCCGCCCGCCCGGCTAACCTCAGTGGCATCTACGGTCGGAGTATATCGAGGGGGACTCTCGATGACGCTGAACGACAGCATGCTTTCATTATATGGTTCGCGTTGATTGGAGTCCTTTTTCCGCCAATCCTGATTTCGCTTGGAGACATCAATGTTACGCCGGGCCGTGTCGCCGTAATCCTGCTCTTGATTCCTGCGCTTGTAATGTTGTTCTCGCGTGGCCGAAACAGAATTGCATCAGATTATTTTGCAATTGCTGCCGCGATCTGGATGGTTGCATCGACAGCCTTTAACAATGGATTCAGGCCCTATGTCGGCGCGGAAGCGCTCGAATTCATCGGTGCCTACATGGTCGGTCGCGCCTTCGTTTTCGGCCCGTCGAATTTTGAAACGTTCGTCCGGGCGCTCAGACCGATCACGGTCACGATCATTGTGCTTGCGGTATTTGACGTCCTGCTCGGTCGCTACGTGACACTGGATAGCTTCGGCGTACCAAACTTCGTGGCCGGGCGTTTCGGATGGGTGCGCGCATCCTCGGTATTTGAGGGAGCAGAACACTATGGAACATTCTGTGTCGCTGCCGCCGCGATTTTTCTCTATGCGGAGCGGGGCATCAGTCGCTTCGTGTATGTCAGCCTCTGCTATTTCGGATGTGCCTTGTCGCTGTCATCAGGACCTATGTTTGGCTTGGCGATAGTCACGGCCGTATCTTGTTACGACCGCATCATGAAGGGGTACGTTTGGAGATGGAAGGTTCTGATCACCGTGATTGCCCTCTTCTTGGGAGGCATATTCCTGATTTCCAATCATCCGATCGCATGGATCTTGACGCACTTTACGCTGGATTCCCAAACAGGATTTTTTCGGCTGGGTACCTGGAACTTTGCGCTGCCCTTGATTGATCAATCTCCCTTTGTCGGGCACGGTGTCGTGTCTCTCGGCGAGCCAGGAGATGCGCTGATCTACCTCAAGAGCGTGGATTCTCTTTGGCTGCTTGAGGCACTCCGGTACGGTCTGCCGGCAGTGATCCTGTTGCTGATGACGATGTTCTCGCCACTGCTGAAAGGCGCACCCGCCATCGGCACGGGCCATCCGCAAACGGGGCTCACCTTGGCTATCGTAGCAACCGCCCTAATTGGGCTGACGGTTCATTTTTGGGATGCAACATGGCTATTCTTGAATCTGTGCGTCGGAATCAGGGCCTCCTTGGCCGAGTACCAGTCGAGAGAAATATGGCGAGCAGAACTCGCAGTTCGCGCCCGGGGCTTCAGTTTTCCAATGGGCCGACAGCTGCACCTGACTTGAGCGCTTGTTCAGCGCCGTGAAAGGAGCTCGCGACTCGCGGCTGCCAGCGACGTGAAGCGCGTCTCGTTCAAGGCGTCGGTCAAAATCTGCTTAAATCGCGTCCAGCGCCCGCGGCCACTTGGCCATCTTCCCGCTCGCTAACCGGGGTGTTTGGCAGGGACGCGCAGTATCGCCGGTCATGTCAAAGAAGGCGGCCTCCAACAGATCAGTTGCGTCGTCCCAAGTGTAGCGGTTGGCCGTCCTGAATGCGGCGTCCGACATGCCTCGCCATTTCGCGTCAGTTAGCCTCAATACCTCTCCTAACCGCTCAGCAAGCTTCGTCGGGTTTTCGACCTCGACCAGAAAACCGTTGATGCCGTCCTCCACAATGTCCGGCGCTCCACCCATGTGTGTCGAAACCACCGGACATCTGCATGCCATGGCCTCGAGCATCGGAAGGTGAAATCCTTCGCGCCGGCTGCCGCACAGCCACACATCGCATTGGCCATAGAGCAGCCGAAGCTCACTCTGGGCCGGGAGATAATGAAACTCCGCCCAGGCCGGCAAAGGGAGTCGTGCCGAAACCGGCTCCGCTCCGAACGCCACCACGCGCAGATCGCCCATCTGTCTTTTGACTTTCTCGAGCGCAGCCAGGCTCACATCGACTCCTCGCAGGTGTAGAGTCGAATAAAGCATCCCTACTGTAGGCCTGTCGCGCTTACCCCGTGGCGATGCATGGAATTGTCCAGTATCAACGCTATTGGGAATTAGGTGCACGTTCAAATCGTCAAACCGATCCCGCGCGAGATCCACCAACCATTTCGATACCGCGATCTTATGCAAGGGTAGTCGCCAAGCCGCATCGATCGCCCGCTCCCAATGGCCCGGCGAAGTTTCGTATCCCTGCAGCAGAATTGCTTTTGCCCCTTTCCGGGGCGACAGTGCCGTCACCCATGGCGCGGTTTTCCAGTACGTGGCCAATACCACGTCAGCATCCGGCACATCATCATCCACGACCGGCCTCGCTGACTCGAGCACGCGGTGTGGCACCGCACAATCGTCAAAAAAGGAAGGTTCGCGCCCCGGTTCCGTCGGCCATCCAGTGCCGCGCGCAAGCGACTTCATCTTCCCTAAGAGGGATCTCTTTGCTCGCGGTTGTGAGATGACCGTTACCTCATGTCCGCGCCGGTGCAGCCGTTCAGCGTAGATCGAAAGCACCCGAATGCCGCCGGAAAGGCCCGCATGGGGCAGCACGAACGTCACGCGCATAAGTTCTCCACGTCTAAGCTAGAAATGCGTCGACGGAAATGTCCTGGAGACACGCCCAAGGGAAGGTGGACAGAGATCATGAGCATCCCACAACCCTATTCCTTACCGGCGCCTACCGGGGTGCTGCGATTCCAGACAATTCCCCGGTTGGTCGATCGCAGAAGAGTGAGCATCCTCCATGCTCGATAAGAGCGGATAACAATAAGTATTCCCGAAGCCCCAAGCCGAGCTGGAAGCCCATCAATTCGGTCGGATCTTAGAACCTGAGCTATGTCAACGATGGGCGAGCCGAAAACTGCAGCCGCACGGGCGACCCAAAGAAGTTTCCAATGCCTTCTCCCGCGAGCTGCAGAAAGTGTGTGTTGAATCAGGCGGTCCCATTGAATGCACAACTGACCAAGCGACGGGCGTGCCGGATGAAACACGATCATTTGCGGAATGTACTTAAACGCGAAGCCGCAAGCGCGCGCCCGGGCTCCCCAATCCTTGTCTTCGGCTACGGCAATGCCCCCAAACGGACCCACTCTGTGGAAATCCTCGGCGCGTACAGCGAGATTGCCGCTGCCGGAAAAGCCGTAATACTCCACGTGCAATTTTTGACGATATCCGAAGATGCTTTCGAATGCTTCTACCGCCCCCCATCTTTGGGGATCTTTACGCCAAATCTGCACGTCTCCGCCTAGAATACTGTTCGGCGGGAGAGCATTCAGGGCGTTTAGGGCTGCAGAAAGCCACTCTGGGTGAGCTCGGCAATCGGCATCGATAAAGCAATAAATCTTGCCGGCGGCGTGTCTTACACCGAGGTTTCGAGCCGGACCAGGTCCGGGCTCCAATTCGTACAACAGGCGAACACCCCGATACCGGGCAACGACTGCTTCAGGCCTACAGGCTGAGCCGTTGTCGACGACGATGACCTCGAAGAGCGCGCGATCCAAAGTCTGCGCCTGTAGGGAGGCAAGGCATGCGGCAAGGCCCTCCGGTTGATCCAGGTGCGGCACAATGACTGAAATCGAAGGTTTGGGCGGATGTGTTGGGGTCATTTGTGGCGAATGTCTGCTAATAGTTGAACCGAGATCGGGCGATTAAAGCCGGAGTTCGTGGAGATCTTACCGACCCGGCTTCACCGGACCGATTAGTGGATATTAATTATATAATTTTGCGTCTTTGCATTAAATAGAATTATATTGATATATATGAAATGCGCAATGGGAGCGTGCCGGACGGCATGTTCGAGCATGTATCTTCCGCCATGCCGGCGCCCGTCCCACATTGCGATGCTCAGGAATTCGATGTCGAAACTGCAGTGCGGGTGGCCTGTCGGGGGCTGCGGGTGCCACGCGCCAGCGTCCATCAGCCGCCCCCTGCGTAGGGGTATCACCATGCCGGAATATAGCCGTCGCTTCATTGCGATTGCCGTGATTTGGATGTCGCTCGTCTCGTTGAGTCTCGCGGAAGTTGCGAAAGCGCCGCGTCTCGCGAAACCGCCCCGCGGTGCGGTCGTAAGTCCTAGCGATGGGGCGGCCAACGCACCTGCCAACACGCCGCAATTGCCAACGTTATTGGATGGCTACGCGGCCCGACCGACCTGGAGTGTGGCGGGCGTCGACTACGCTGTCGGATATGCAAGTGGAACGACCCTCAGCAACCCGTCGACCATTTCCATGGCTGATGTGTCGGTCGACCAGGTCAATCACATCATTAATATCACCGGAAGCAATGTCACGCTCAGTGGCTATGACTTCTCGCTTGATGGCGGCTGGGGAGTATCCGTCAATGGCGGATCGAACGTCACGATCGAGAACAGCAAGTTTGTGGTCGGTCGTAATGGCAAGACGCCAATTTACGTTAGCCAGAACGCCAGCAATGTAACCATCAGGAATAACCTGATTGATGGCGCGGGCTCCTCGGCGCAGATCTTGGTTGGCGTGAATGGTACGGGCACCACTATCATCCAATATAACATGATCCAAAATGCGTGGGGCCAAAACGTCGTCATGAGTTCGGATGTCGGCGGCGAGACTTGGATCGTCCAGTATAACGTGATCAAGGATGCCGGATTAGGCTTCAGCCAGGGAGCGCATGGAGACTGGATCCAGACCTATAATCTCCCGGGCAAGAATACTGCCGACCTTGAAGTGAATTTCAACACGTTCGTGCAGACGGCGCCCATCTCTGCCGGTCGCACACAGGGCATAAGCGCCTTCTCAGCGAACAACGGTTCTGATGCGGGCGGAGTGCAGACCGAGTCGTTCAACAACAACACGTTCATTGCCAGGAACGGTGCCTACGTCAACTATGGCATCATCCTGGACACCACGCGACTGATTGGATCTGCCACCATTCGAAACAATAGCTTCGATACGACAAATATCGGTAGCGCCAATGGCGGCGGCGGCGGTTGGCAGTATGTCGGCAACTACAACGGTGCCAACGGCGGTCCATACCGTGGGGTGGTTACTCAGTCGAACAACGTCAATATGACGACGGGATCATACTTCAACCAGCGCGGTACCTCGATCAGAGAAGTGGTTGCCTCTCGATCGGGCGGGAGCGCCGGCACCGGTAGCACAGTTAATCTGACGCTCGAGTTCAGTGCGCCAGTCAAGGTGACGGTCTCAGATAAAGCTCCGACCCTCACCCTCAGCGATGGCGGCGTCGCGACCTATACAGGCGGATCCGGTGCCAGCGGTCTGATCTTTAGCTACGCGGTTGCCTCCGGCCAGAACGCACCATTGTTGGCGACGGCGATCAACCTCAATGGCGCAACCGTGAAGAATAGCGTTGGCCAGGTGGTTGACTTAGCGCTCGCTGGGATTCCTCAGACTGGCCCACAGATTTCCTCGTCGGGCACCGATCAAATCCGTCCCTAGACCCATCGCGCTGAGCCAGGCGCAATGTGTGTGCAGCTTTCCTGCGAGAGGCAGGAGCGCGCGAGCGCTGCATAGGATCGGATCTATCCGAACGGCGTTGTATTTTTCCGACATAACGAAGGCCGGCGGGCGCGCGATCCAATCGCCTTCACCGGTCGAGGAAACCAGTATCGGTGTTCGTGACTTACGTACGTGGCGCGCGAAGGACGCGCGCATCCGTTGAATGCTGGAAGGGGGGCGCGCCAGCGTCATGGCCAGCTGGATCAATGCAGCCCCAATCGTGGATCGAGGGTGAATTCTGGGCTCCACGACCTCGATCGTCCCCACGGTTCGGCGGGCTGCACCGGACCTCTTCGTCGGCCACCATGCGAACGAATGCATGCATTGCGGAATCGCGGTCGCCAATCGAGTGATTGGCAGCGCACCGCAGAATAGTGATCCGTCCCGCCGCGCCGAATCGGCGAGACGATTTCCGCCGGATCGAGACGATGCCGCGACTAGCACGAACCGCGCGCAAATGGCGACGCTGACCAATTCGATAATGCGGGTTCGATGTTGATGCATCGCGGCCGATTTTCGGATGCGCCACGTTGACGTTCGTTCTCCAAACGCGGCGGCCACAGCCGTTGGTGCAATTCGATAATAATCCGCTCAGGTAATTGGTTCAGACTCGTGCGATTAAGGGCATGAAGTGGAATCGCAGTATTATCCAGCAAGTAATAATAATCGTTGAGCGCGCCTTTGAAAAAAGGAGCTGGCGCGCTTCTTTGATTATCGCTTTGGTTATTTAATCCTGTGGACACGATCAGCATTTGTGGCAATCGCAGTGGCAACTTTGGCGATGCGCAGCTTAAATTACCTTAGCGGAGCCCCGATGTTGTCCTAAAAAAGTCCCCGGTGATCGACCATCGAAGCAAGCCTTCGTGCGGCACGTGATTTCGCGTTTGGGGTGGATCCTGCATATGACGTTGAGCGCGTGCGTGAAGAACAAACTGTCTCGAAACAGCTAAACTGGAGAAAAGCCTGATGGCTCTGAACGACGGTCTGGCCACTGCGCCGACCAATACACCGCAACTGCCAACGCTATTGGACGGCTACGCAGCCCGACCGACCTGGAGTGTGGCGGGCGTCGACTACGCTGTCGGATATTCAAGTGGGACGACCCTGAGCAACCCTTCGACCATTTCCATGGCTGGTGTGTCGGTCGACCAGGCCAATCACATCATCAATGTCAGTGGAAGCAACGTCACGCTCAGTGGCTATGACTTCTCGCTCGACGGCGGCTGGGGTGTATCCGTCAATGGCGGATCGAACATCACGATCGAGAACAGCAAGTTTGTCGTCGGTAGCAATGGCAACACGCCAATCTACGTCAGCCAGAACGCCAGCAATGTAACCATCCAGAATAACCTGATTGATGGCGCGGGCTCGAGCTCGCAGATGTTGATTGCTGCGGACGGTGCGGGCACCACCACGATCCAATACAACATGATCCAAAATGCCTGGGGCCAGAACCTCGTCATGAGCTCCGATGTCGGCGGCGAGACTTGGATCGTCCAGTACAACGTGATCAAGGATGCCGGGTTGGGCTACGAGCAGGGAGCGCATGGAGACTGGATCCAGACCTATAATCTCCCTGGCAAGAACACCGCCGACTTCGAAGTGAATTTCAACACGTTCGTGCAGACGGCCCCTATCTCGGACGGCCGCACACAGGGCATAAGCGCCTTTTCGGCGAATAGCGGTTCTGACGCCGGCGGCGTGCAGCATGAATCGTTCAACAACAACACGTTCATTGCCAAGAACGATGCCTACGTCAATTACGGCATCATTCTTGATACATCGCGACTGATTGGAACTGCGACCATTCAGAACAACTACTTCGATACGACCAATATCGGCAGCGCCAATGGCGGCGGCGGCGGCTGGGAGTACGTCGGCAACTACAACGGTTCCAGCGGCGGCCCATACAATGGGACGGTCACACAGTCGAACAACGTCAATATGACCGCCGGAGCCTACTTTGATCAGAGTGGGACACCTCCAACGGGCACATCGACACCGACAACGAGCGCCCCGGCTGCACCGACGCCCACTACGGCTCCGGCAGCGCCCACTATTGCCTCATACTCCACCGACAGTGGCGTCGCCGGTGATGGCGTGACGAACGACAACACCGTCGAGCTGAAGGGATCCGCCGCTGCCGGCAGCACGGTGAAAATCTACGACGGTTCGACCCAGATCGGTTCGACGACTGCGACTTCGACCGGCAGCTGGGATTACATTACGAAGGTCCTGACCGACGCCAAGCATACGCTCACTGCGACCGCGACCAACTCGTCGGGCCAGACCAGCGCGGCCTCGGCTGCGGTGGCTGTCACCGTCGACACGAAGGCACCAGCTGCGCCGACGATCGCGAGCGACACCGTCAACTCTGCCAATCAGGTGGTGGTGACGGGGACTGCCGAAGCGAACAGCGCGATCAAGGTGTATGACGGAACGACGCAGGTCGGGACGGCGACAACCAACTCGAGCGGCGCTTGGAGCGTCACGACGTCTGCGTTGTCGGCCGGTTCACATGCGCTGACGGCGAAGGCCACTGACGTTGCGGGCAACGTCAGTGCTGCGTCGACGGTCGTGGATCCGGTCATTGGTTCTGGATCGTCGGGCTCCACCGGCTCGGGCACGTCCGGTTCGGGTACCTCGGGTACGGGCACGTCCGGTTCAGGCACCTCGGGTACAGGCACGTCCGGTTCAGGTACCTCGGGTACTGGTACGTCCGGTACTGGCACCTCGGGTACAGGCACCTCCGGCTCGGGCACGTCGGGCACCTCCACAGCGCCGGCCGCGCCGAAAATCGCCTCTTTCTCGACGGATAGCGGTGTCGCCGGTGATCACATCACCAACGACAAGACCCTGACCTTGGCGGGGACTGCGGCTGCCAACAGCACGGTCAAAGTGTTCGACGGCACGACCCAACTCGGCACCGCTACAGCGGACGCCAATGGAGCCTGGCACTACACGACTGTCGCGTTGCCCGATGGCAAGCATAGCCTCACTGCGACGGACACCGTCTCTGGCGTCACCAGCAAGGCATCGACTGTGCTGGATGTCACGGTGGATGCTGCTGCCCCCGATGCTCCGGTTCTGCTCAGCGATGTGACCAGTCATCATCGTGCGACGGTGACCGGAACGGCTGAGGCGGGCAGCACGATCAAGGTCTACGAGGGGACGACCCTGCTTGGCACGGGGGCGACAGGCGCCGATGGACATTTCAGCGTGACGACCTCTGGCCTCAAAACCGGATCTCACACGTTCGTCGCCTCGGCCACCGACGCAGCCGGCAACACCAGCGCGTTGTCGCAGCCGATCGATCCGCCAATTGGCTCGCACGGCGGCAACGGCACCTCGACGGTGGAAGTCACCAACGTGCGTCCGCACTGGGATCATACCGCGACGATCAAGGGCACTGCCGATCCCAACAGCCAGATCAAGCTGTTTGACGGCACGACCTCGGTCGGTTCGGTCACGGCGGGCGACAACGGCAAGTGGAGCTTCCACACCTCCGATCTGTCGGGCAAGACCCACGCCTTTACCGCGGAGCAGGTCGATACGACCGGCCACGTGGTCGGGACCAGCTCGGGCGAGGCGATCATCGGCACGGGCCGCAGCAATACGCTGACCGGCACCACGGGCAATGACATCATGGTCGGCAAACGGGGGGCGGATAGCTTCGAGTTTGCGTCGAACTTCGGCCACGACGTCATCAAGGACTTCGCTGCCCGCGGACCTGCCCACGACACGATCGAGTTCAGCAAGGGCGTGTTCGACAGCTTTGCGAGCGTTCTCTCCCACGCGGCCCAGTCGGGTCACGACGTCGTCATCGCGACGGGGAGCGACACGCTCACGCTGAAGAACACGCAGCTCGACAAGTTGAACAGCCATGACTTCCATTTCGCGTAGTCACGCGTTCAGCGACAGGGTGTAGCGACCAATCTGCGGTGCAGATCATGGAAGGCGGGGGATGGTCCCCCGCCTTCTTTTTATTCTGGCTACCTCTATTGATCTGCGCCTGAGCGGCTTCGCGGCGTTCGCAGGATGCAGCCCCCGGACAGGATTGATACGCGCGACTTTAGCCGGTGCCGCTTCGTGCAATGGTCATTCTCGGACCGGTCGCGACAAGCAACCGAGCGCCTCGTGTCGCTACACTTTCTTCGCTCCGGTCTTGCTCGACTCCCATCGCATTAAGAAAGATCGCAGGTACGTGGAAATAAATAGAATTAAATATGGTGTAAGGAGTCAGCCTCGTACTCAGGTGGGCTCGCCGGGCGTTTAAGCAAACGATTTCTGTGGGCTGGGGCCGTGCCGCAATACAAGCGTGTTGAGTCTCGCTGTCTGGCATGACATCAGAGAAATTCGCGACGGTTTTAATAAGAAGAATCACGCGATTATTTCAGTGCTGTGAGTTGACGCGCTGGTTAAAAAAACCTCAGCCCGGCCCCCATCTGGTCCCAAAAAAGCCCATGGCGACCGGCACGTGAGGCCAAGCTGATTAACCACGAAGTGGTGGATACAGATCGCCACGACATCGCGCTCTGCGAACGACTTCGTAGTGGAGTACGTGTCGAAGAAACTGGGAGAGCAGATTAAATGGCGGGATGGCCATCACGTCACGCTGGTACCGGCAGGCGACACGCTCAAGTTGCCCAGGCTCGGTGCGCAAAATCGAGCTGACTTCTACTTCGCGTAACAGTAGTTCGACGACAGGGAAATCAAACTCAGGTCTGCCTTGGTGATCTTCTTGGGGATCGTCACATAAGGCACGTTTTCAAGGGCGGGAGTCATGACAAACTTTGAACGGTGGGGGGTAATCCCCCTGCCAGCCAGCCGTTATCGGATCCAACTTTCGCGTTTGACGAGAATTGGGGCCGTCGCACGACAGTGGGCGGAAGATGCCGAACTGCGGACGCAAGGGCCGATCGCCTGGGCGAAGCGCCTCGTCGAAATCTTGCGGCGACGACTGTTCTCCGGTCTCCCGCGGCCGGCTAGCGACTATGATGAGTCGCAGTCGGAGCTGTCGGCTTTCCTGCGGTCCTGCCGCCGGATATTCTGGGCTCTCGCGGCCTTCAGCGGGATGAGCAATCTCCTCATGCTCACCGGCTCGTTTTTCATGCTGCAGGTCTACGATCGGGTGCTGCCCGGGCGCAGCATACCGACGCTGATCGCCTTGATGGTTCTGGCCACGGTGCTTTACCTGTTTCAGGGCGGGCTCGACCTCGTCAGGAGCAGGATCAGCGCCCGGGTCGGCCGGTATTTCGATGAAAGGCTCGGCGTTCGCATATTCGACGCGCTTGTTCGCCTACCCTTGAGGACCAGAGCCGATGGCGACGGCTTGCAGCCGGTACGGGACCTTGATCAGGTCCGCAGCTTCCTGTCGAGCGGAGGGCCGACGGCGCTGTTCGATCTGCCCTGGATGCCGATCTATCTCGGCGTCTGCTTCCTCTTTCACTTCTGGATTGGCGTCACTGCGCTGGCCGGCGCGCTGGTGCTGGTCGGGATTACGATGCTCACGGAAACACGCACGCGAGGCCCGGCAAAGGCGACCTCGCGCCTCGCCGTTTCGCGAACCGCACTGGCGCTCGAGGGGCGGCGAAACGCCGAAGTTCTGCAGGCCATGGGCATGCGGCAACAGGCGGCCTTGCGTTGGCAGGATGTGAACGCGAAGTATCTTGCGGCCCATGAGCGGGCCAGCGATGTCGCGAACGGACTTGGTGGTGTGTCCAAGCTTTTTCGAGCGATCCTGCAATCGCTGGTTCTTGCCGTTGGCGCCGTCCTCGTCATCAACCAGGAATCGACGGCCGGCATCATCATTGCCGGATCGATCCTCACCGCGCGGGCACTGGCGCCCGTCGAAATGGCCATTGCGAATTGGAAAGGATTCGTCGCCGCGCGGCAATCGGGGCAACGGCTCGATCGTCTGCTGAAGCTTCTGCCCTGCGAGGAGGAGCGGTTGGCATTGCCTCCTCCTGCTGAGACTCTCACCGTCGAGCATCTCTATATCGGCGCGCCGAACTCGGAGAGGCCCACCATCAGCGAAGTGTCGTTCCAACTGCGGAGCGGACAGGCCGTTGGAATCATTGGGCCGAGCGGATCCGGCAAATCAACGCTGGCACGTGCGCTGGTGGGTGTATGGCCGAGCATGCGAGGCAGGATCCGGCTCGACAACGCCGCGCTCGATCACTGGTCTTCGGACGCCCTGGGCAAGCACATCGGTTATCTGCCTCAGGACGTCGAATTGTTCGACGGCAGCATTGCGATGAACATTGCACGGTTCGATCCGCAGGCGACGGCCGCCGTTGTTCTGGAGGCCGCGCATGCCGCGGGCGCGCACGATCTGATCCTTTCGCTTCCGGACGGCTACAGCACGAAAATCGGCGAAGGGGGACTGGCCCTGTCCGCTGGGCAGCGGCAGCGCATCGGTCTCGCACGCGCCTTCTACGGCAAACCCTTCCTGGTCGTGCTCGATGAGCCCTCCTCCAATCTCGACGCGGAGGGCGAGGAGGCGCTGACCGAGGCGATCCTGAACGTGCGCCGCCGCGGTGGGATTGTCGTCGTCGTCGCGCATCGTCCGAAGGCGCTTGAAGGTGTGGACCATGTCTTGTGCCTCGGGGAAGGCAGGGTTCAGTCCTTCGGCAAGAGAGAGGAGGTTCTTAGGAAAGTGTTGCGAAATCCGGTGCCTCTTAAGGTCGTCGCGGAAGCTCAAGGAGGAGGCCGATGAGTGGTCAGGTAGTGCCGGCGCTGCAATCCATCCAGCGTTACATGATCGTCGGAATGATCATGTTCGCTCTGGTGACCTTTGGGGTCGGCGGCTGGGCGACAACGACCCAATTGTCGGGCGCGGTGATCGCCCAAGGCGTGGTCGTAGTGGATTCGAGCGTGAAGAAGGTCCAGCACGCCACCGGCGGGATCGTGGGAGAGTTGCGCGTGCGGCAGGGCGACCGGGTCAATGCAGGCGACGTTTTGATCCGCCTCGACGAGACTCAGACGCTCGCAAATGCGACCATTGTTACGAACAGCATCGATGAGCTGCTCGCGCGGCAGGCTCGTCTCGAGGCCGAGCGCGATAGCGCCGAGGAGCTTAAGTTTCCCAAGCTGTTGCTCGACCGGGCCAAGGAGAACAACTCCGAGGCGAGCCGAGTAGTCACCGCTGAGCGGAAGCTGTTTGACCTACGTCGCCAGGCGAGGAGCGGCCAAAAGGCGCAGCTGCTGGAGAAAAGCGCGCAGCTGGAAAACGAGATCAAGGGCTATACGGGGCAGACCGAGGCCAAGCAGAAGGAAGTCGATTTTATTCGCCAGGAGCTGGAAGGCGTGCGCAGCCTTTGGCAGAAAAATCTGGTGCCGATCACGCGGCTCAATTCCCTGGAGCGCGACGCTGCCCGCCTCGAAGGTGAGCGCAGTCAGCTGGCTGGCATGATCGCTCAGTCAAAGGGCAAGATCTCCGAAATCGGACTCCAGATCATTCAGATCGACCAGGACCTGCGAACGGAGGTCGGTAAGGACCTGATCGAAACGCGCTCGAAACTGTCCGAGCTGGGCGAGCGCAAGACTGCGGCGGTCGATCAATTGAATCGGGTCGATATCAGGGCACCGCAGTCCGGCCGCGTCCACGAGCTCAGCGTCCACACGGTCGGGGGGGTGATCTCTCCCGGCGAGCAAATCATGCTGATCGTACCTGACGCGGATTCGCTTGCAATCGAGGTCAAGATCGCACCGCGCGATATCGACCAGGTCTATGTGGGGCAGACCGCGACGATGCGCTTCGCGGCGTTCAACCAGAAGACCACACCCGAAATCGACGGGGAGGTCAGCATGGTCTCGGCAGACATTACGCAGGATCAGCGTGCCGGCACGAGTTACTACACGGGGCGCGTCCTGCTGAAGCCCGAAGAGCTGGCGAAACTCGGATCGGCCAAGCTGCTGCCCGGCATGCCGGTGGAGGTCTTCATCAAGACGGCCGGTCGGACCGCGCTGTCCTACCTGCTCAAGCCGCTGCACGATCAGGCGGAGCGTGCATTCAAGGAGCGGTAACACCCTTCAGTATCGTCGGGAGGAAACTCATCGGCAACAACGCTTCCTCGTCAATGGTGAGACGGTTCGATAGCATTTCTTGTGCGGGAATCGCCTCACCAACGAGTGCGCAACGCTGTTCCGCGCCCGCGCGTCCTCACGCCGGTCCTGCTAGATTTTCCCGATGCGATGATTGGCGGTCATTTCCAGGATATGCCAAAGGGTTTCTGGGCGGGGCAGGGTCCAAGTCGCGTTGCCAGATCGACTCGCTCTACGGTATTCCGCACCTACTCCCCGACGGTAATTCCGATAGTCGAGAACAGTCGCTGCCAGGAGCGGCCAACGGGCGATCGGGAAGCGAGCTTGGACCAGCCGTCGCTTGAACTGCAGACGGGGAATGAACCGGCTGCACATGGACAAAGGGACGTCCACGCCCAGCAACTCGGCCAACGCGACGAGCTGACTTTCGAGCGCATTTCTCGCCAGCCTGCTCGGCGCCAAAGAAGCCAATAGGTCCCAATGAATGCCGTCCCGAGAATCAGTCAAGCTTCGCAAATCAACGAGATGCCTCAAGTCAATTCCGCCGACCCAATAGTCGTAGTCCTGAAATTGATCATGGATAGTCAACAAAAGCGCTTGGTAAGTTGGTGTCGGCACATAGGCGGAGCCTGGACCAATTGAGGTCAGTTGACAGTGGTCTAACACGTGACCCGAGGAGCTGTAGAAGTACGCTGGGCCAGGCAAGCTTCGGTGGAGGTCGATCATTCCAACGTCCTGCGACCGTTTGAGGTCCGTTCTCCATTCCTCACTGTCGACGGGAGTTTGAGAGTCGATGGCATAGCCGATGTCGGACAGCGCCTCGATCGCCGTCCGGACCTGATCCGGCTCAACCATAAGGTCAAGGTCGGCCATAATCTTGGTCCCGCGCCGTCTACGCGGGGCCGTCGCGAGCGTTGCCGCTCCTTTCAGCAACGTGGGCGTCACCCCACACTCATTGAGTGCGGCAACTGCTTCCGCGATTTGAGCAGTCAGGCGATCGTTGCGGATCTGATTGCGCTGATAAATATCGCGCACATAGGAACGAACGTCTTCCGGCAAACTTTGATCGAATCGATCGACGAAATCGATCAGCGCGGGAGTCGTCAGCGTTTCGTTAGCTAATCCGATGAGACACAGCCAGTCTGGACGCTGCGGTATCGCGCCACGTAGACACTCACAGAGGCTGAGCAGCGCAGTGCTATGACTGGCCATGGCGGAGATCCACCAGCACGCGCCGGACTTCTAGCTCGTCCGAATAAGTTAGCGGGAAGGACTTGGCGGCGGAGATCGTTCTCATCAGCACAGAAAAAACCTTGCTTGATATTTTGCGATTGGCCTCAGTGTCGCGCCCCAACGGAAATACGGCAGTGGAAACCATCCCAGAGGACAAGACTAGCGAATTACTTTGATTATTTGCGGCACAGCTCGCGCATGGACCGCGAGCTGAATTGTTTGATGGTGGGCGAGCGCCGTGCGGAGACGATCACGCGGCGTCTAGTCCGGTTTGCGCCGACGACGCTTGAGCATCCAGTAGGCGCCATAGGCGACTGCGGCGAAGGATATCCCTGCGCCCGCGAGGGGCCCCGGTGCACCCTGAGCTGTCCCTTGACCGACGTAAGTGTACGATTGGTCGGGAGGAAAGAACAGAGTAGCCGTGAAATAGACGCCGGCCGGCACCGCTGCGGCCATTGCAAGAAAAATCGCAAGGACCCATCCAGGTAACGTCATATTTTATTCCTTTCGACTGCTGTTGTAATCCGGCTAGATTAAATGGCGCCATTTGATTAAATTAAAAACCACCAATTAAATAGTCTGTCAATATCAATCTTAGGTATAAAAGTGAAAATTGCCTGCGACCAGACGACGCCGCGCGCTTTTCTAGAACCAGGCATCTGAGCCCGCGGTTGCCGCGATTATCGGAAATTTTGACGTGCAGGCGGACGATCTTGGAGTTCGGCCCATGGAAGCAGCTCCGCATTGCAGGACGAGCTTTCCGCCACGTCGAGAACGGGAGTGATCTGCCTAATCAATCCAAGCTCGCGAAGAAGTCTGGACCATAGATAGTGCAGCACGGTCCAAGCTATTGGTTGTGCCGCGTACACTTCGCCGCGAAGCACGACGAAGGAGCGATCCATGCCTGTTGCAAAATGTCGAATGAGATTTCGGTTTGATCCATCGGGAGTAAGCTTTGCGACCTGCAGTTGGCATGACGCTCGCGTAGCTCGGATGATCGGTGTGTCAGTCGCAATTTCATCGGTCACCACGACGTCGAAGCGATTTCGTTCGAGGAATCTGACAAGATCCTCCTTTAAATAGTTTGGATTCTCGAATGGTATGGCAATCTTCCATCCAATGGCCAAGAAAAGCGTGGCCGCGATGCACAACCTAAATGCGCGGGAAGAGCTCACGCCTCACCCCCAGCATGCAGAAGCCGATCATCAGGCCCAGAATGGTGGTGTTCGCGACCGCGTCGCCCCAGGGACTATGGAACTTAGAGTAGTGCCATTGGCTCAATCCCATAAAGCTTATACGGGTGACATTTACCGCGATGACTGAAAAACAGGCCATCAGAGACCAGCATAGATCGTAAGCAGATTTCTTGTGGCTGACTAACTGGCTCAGGGTAACCCAGCACAGAATTGCAAGCGACACGTTTGCGAGCGAAGAACACGCCGGCAGAATGACCAGAACGCCGGAAGCATCGGCAAATTCGACGATGTCCCCGCTCCGATGCGTCCGTAATATCCAGCCAACGAGCGATGCATCGATCCGCAATATCGGTTCGGCAAAAAACTGAAAGAGCAGGCGGCTCCAAAACATGGGTACGGCGGTAGCCAGCAATATGAGAGCGCCACGCCGCGACGATGAGACATCGGCTGTGTTGATGATGTACAGGCTGAGCGCAGTTACCGCCAGCCAGCTGACGGGGGCTATTGGTAGAACGGCGAGCAGCACAACGGTCGCTCCCAGGACGAGCTCTGAAGATCGAATCCCAATCGTTCGATCTTTAAGAACGAGCGAGACGCCGGCGGCACACGATATCCAGACTATTACACTGATCTCGAAGGTGCCGAGAAGCGCATCCATCAATCCAAACCTGTGGATCGATTGAATGACGCGGGATGCGAGGCCACTGGCGCAAGCCAGCGCGAATAGTCCCGCAAAGAATTCACCGCGCGTTAGCTCCTTCGATAATTGCGACGCGGAGCTACGAACAATCGGTCCATCCAGAGCGGTCACAATATAGGGCCTCGTGTCAATTAAACTTAGCGGTGAGAAGTTCGAACTTCAGCAGGAGCATAATCGAGAACGTTCCAAGATATCTCCGCTTGGGCAGCCGGCTCGTCGGTTCTGTCGCTGGGGAGGGTGAGTGCAGTAGCACGAGCCGGATGCCGGTCGCCGTCGTCGACCCGGATCTCGTTGCGTCGATTGGCCGAAGACATGCGTTGGAGGTCCCTTTGACACGACCTGGCGCCGATGGTTCAGCCGCGATGCCGCCGCCACATGAACCATTCTCGGCTCCGTTGCTTAGGTCCGCGTTCATTTTAGGCCAGCGCTTTGAAGGTCGCGACCTGCATCACCCATGCCGCAGAGCCCTGGAGAGATGCGGTCGCACTGTAGCTACCCGTCGCGGTTACGAACCGGTCCTCGGCAATATCAAGGTCGGGCGTTGTAATGACACGCGTGGTAAAGCCGCTGCCTGCCGCAGTAAACCCACCCGTAGTCGTTCCGGCACCAATAATGAGCTCATGGGCGGTGGAGGTTGTAACGGCCCCGGTGCTGGCTGAACTGTTGGTGCCCGACGCCGAGGTGCCGACATCAAAGGGATTGATGAGAGCGAGACCGCTGTACTCCAAAGCGCGAATGTCCACGTATTGAGCCGCAGTGTCGAAGGCCACTGTCACGGTGTTTGCGCCGGCGGCGGCTTGCTTGATGTTCGGGGCGTAGTAGATGGCCTGGCTGATGCCGGTGCCTCGCGCTGTCGGAACGGCGAGCTGATAGACATTGCCGGCCGAGTCCGTGACGGACGTGATGTTCGACGTGGTGTTATTCCATCCGATCACGAGGATGTTCGTATTCCCTGTCGTCTGCGCGTTCGTGTAGGAGACCGATACCTGGGTCTGGTTGGTTTGCGGGGTGGCGGAATTCGCCTGGACGAATGCCAATGGTGCCGGCGCCGTGACTGCATTGTACGTGGCAGTGTAGGTGGCACCGCCAACGGGAACGACGATAATGTGGTCCTGAGTGCCGCCATCCGACCACGAGGCGAAGTTGTAGGTGGTCGTTCCGACCGTCGTGTTGCGGGCTTCGATTTCGTGATTGAAGCCGATGAGCGTATCGTAAGTGAAAGGTGTCGCGTGTGCGATGCCATCCAGATACAGCGTGAGTCCGCTCGGAGCCGTGGCGAAGTTTAGATTGACCTTGTCGGGGAAGATGGTGACCGATTGGCTCGATTGCAGCCCGCTGGAATCGGTTACGGTCAGCGTTATTCGATACCGCGTGTATCCGCTGAAGTCGTGACCGCTGGTCGGAATCGTGAACGTGCCGCTCGTCACGCCGGTGATGGGAGTCCCGGGATGAACATGGCCTTCATGGAGGAAGTCGATATTCCAGGTATAAGCACTTGCGGGGAGTGTACCATCTTCGGCATCGGTCGCGGTGCCGCTGAATGTGATCACGTCGCCCGCCCTGAAGGTCGCGCCATCGGTTGGCGCAAGGAGGCTGACAACGGGACTATTGCCGACGCTGATTGCGATCGGGGTCGATAGCGTGGAATTGACTCCGTCGGAGACCGTCAGCCGGGCCTGATACGGGCCAGCGACCGTATATGTGTGCGACGGGTTGGCCGCGGTCGAAGTCACGCCGTCACCGAAGTTCCACGAATAGGTGAGAGGCTTTCCTTCCGGATCAGATGAACCGCTGCTGGAGAAGTTGACGGTGAGCGGGCTGGGTCCTTTCGTTGGTGATGCGGAAGCCATCGCTACAGGTGGCAGATCCGATTCAATGAACTCGATGCGGCGGATTTTGCTTACGCCGAATGTGCCGCTGATATCGGAATAGCCGAGGTCGACATAGTAAAGCGCGCCATCGGGGCCTTCGGTCAAGTAGACAATGTCGCCGTAGGGGCCATCTACCGAGCCGTCGGGTGGCTCGAAGTTGAAGACGCCGGTGACGTTTCCGTTGGCGTCAAACGTCATGCGCTTGATCCAGTTCTGAGTGTAATCCGCGAAAAAGAAGCTGCCCTGATAGCTGCTTGGGAATTGCGTGCCGTGATAGACAAACCCGGCGACGACTGCCGCGTCGCGGCCATTATGCGGATAATAGTAAGCAGGTGCCGTGTAGGCAGGATTTCCGTCCGGCGCTTCCACGTTTGGCCAGCCGTAATTGGCACCCTTCGCTCCGATGTCGATTTCTTCAATTGCCGTTGAGTAGACGTTCCCGCCGACATCGCCGATGATCAGCCGCCCGGTGGGCGCGTCGTAGTAGGCGCGGAAGGGATTGCGCAGACCAAGCGCCCATACTGCATCGTAGTTCGGTCCGTTGCCGTCGTAGAACGGGTTGTCGGTGGGAACGGTGCCGTCCATGTTGTATCGCAGGATCTTGCCGCGCGGCTTCGTGAGGTCCTGCGCTTCGCCAGCCTGGAAATGCTCCCCGGTCGTGAGCAGGATCTTGCCGTCGTTGCTGAAGTTAATCGCCCCGCCGTGGTGTTCGGCATTGGCAATTTCCGTATCCTGATAGATGACGAACTCGCTACCAGGCACGGTACCCGTCAGCGTCGCGTTCGCCGTGAAGCGCGAGAAGCGATCCACGTTCGGCGTCCCCAGCGTATAGAAGATGTAATAGTAGTGATTGGTGTTGAAGTTGGGATCGAGTGCAATGTCATAGATGCCTTGCTGTACGCCCGCCGAGCCGATGTTGGTGAGTTGCAGGAAAGGCGTTGGATCGGGCGTGGTATAGGGCGGCGGCAATATCTTGATTGTACCCGCAAGTTCCACCACGAGCATGCGGCCGTCGGGAAGGAATTTGATCGCGGTCGGCAGATTGAATCCCGTCGCCAGGATTTCGTTCTGGAAGAAGCTGCTGTTCGCGACATTAACGGTTATCGGTGCTGACAGTGTCGTATGGCCGTCTATGTCGGTCGCCATCGCCGTGATAGTGTGCGCGCCGTTACTTGCCGTACGCGTGTCCCATGCAAGCGCGTAAGGATCGGTCGTATCGGGGAAGCCGGTTGCCACGTTGTCGATATAGAACTGCACATTGGCGATGCCGGTATCGTCGGTTGCATCTGCGGTCACATTGACAATGCCGCTAACTTGCGCCCCATTGATTGGGGAATCTATCAAGACCTGCGGTGATCCGGCCGTCGGGTTGCCGACCGGCGTCGTCATGTCCGATTGCACTTGCGCCGACGTCAGCACGCGGTTGTAGATGCGCAGATCGTCGAGCGCTCCCTTGTAGAATTGCGCGGTCGACGCATCCGCTCCGATGCGCATGGGATTGCCGCGCGCCGTGATAGTTGCTGACAGCGCCTGCGTGTTGACGAGGGTTCCGTTGACATAGGTCTTGACCTGCGCACCATCGAAAGTGATGGCGAGGTAGGACCACTGGTTGAATGGCAAAGTGGTTCCTGAGGCGGCGACGCGCGCGCCACTGGATGTTCCAATATAGAAATCGGTCTGATTGCCGCCGTGCAGTTCCAGCCCATACTGGTAGTAGGGCGACGACATAGTCGTATTCCAGAACTTCCCGATAACGACGGAATCGCCGCTCGCGAGCGGTTGGGGATTGATCCACATCGACAATGTAAGGGCACTACCGGAGATGTTGGTTGAAGCAGAGTTTGGAATAGAAATGTAGTCATTCACTCCGTCAAAGCTCGCGGCCTGGCCATGCTTGCCGGCCACCCAGGCAACGCCGTTGTTGAGTGTCGCTAGGTTCGACTGCCCTGAGGAATCGCCCGCAGTCGTTCCGGATCCTTCATCGAAGGAATAGGCAGCAACCAGACCCGGTGTTTGAGTGTTTGACACCGTGATGCTGACGGGCAGCGAATCGCCGGTGTTTCCGGAGGTATCCCGTGCGCGCGCCGTGATCGTGTGGACGCCATTCGCGACCGTCGTCGTGTCCCAGCTGACGCTGTAGGGTGATGTCAGGTCTTCGCCCCCGCCGACCGCGATATTGTCCACCAGGAAGGTCACGCCAGCCACCCCAGCATTGTCGGACGCATTGGCACTGATCGTGATCGTCCCTGAAACGGTCGCAGATCCCGTCGGCCCTGTGATCGTGGCCGTGGGTAATGTCGTGTCGGGCGTCAGCGTTGTGGCGCTGGCCGGTGCGGATTGTCCAGAGAGGTTTGCCGCCGCGTCCTTCGCCCGCACGGTATAAGTGTAGGATGTGCCCGGCGACAGGCCGGTATCGCTGAACGTGGTCGTCGTCGGGGTGCCGACTTGCGCACCATTGCGGAAGACCTGATAGCCGGTGACCGCAACGTTGTCGGTCGAGGCGTTCCACGAAAGATTGATCTGCGTTGTTGAAGCCGCGGTCGCCACCAGGCCCGTAGGAGTCGATGGCGGCGTGGTGTCCTGGGTGGCGGTCGTCGTGAAGGTGGCGTTTGAGCCGATCCTTTCGTTCCCGGCGGCGTCGATCGAGCGGACGCGGTAATTGTAAGTGGTGTTGGGAGCAAGACCGGTTAGCGCAACGCTGTGTGCCGTCACCAGGGTCGCATCAAGCGTCGTCGACGATCCGTAACTGGTCGTCAGCCCATACTCGACCCGCGAAGTCGCGGCCTCATTGGTCGTCCACGTGACTCGTGCGGTGCTGCCGGTAATGTTCGTTGCTGTCTGCCCGGAGATCGTTGGTGCGGTCGTGTCAAGCACGATGGTATCGGTCGCCGCCGCCGACCAGTTGCCCGCGGCGTCCATGAACTGGACATAGACCGTCTTGGTGCCCGTTGCATTTGACAACGTCCAGGCCTTGGTCGGGGCGAAGGCTTCCGCCGCCGAATACGAACTCCCGCTATTGGAGAAGCGCATCTGCTTGACGGAAGTGACGGCATCGGTCGCAGTGAGCGTAAGCGTGACCGAGGTACTGTTGGTCGCCGCGGCACCGCCGTTGATCGTCACCGTACCGGTGGGCGCTTGATTGTCGACCGTGACGTTGACCGGCGTCGAAGTAGTTATGTTATTGGCAGCATCGCGTGCCTGCGCCGTCAGCGCATGAGAGCCGTTCGATGCCGTGGTCGTGGTCCATGAGACACCGTACGGCGAGGTGGTATCCTCCGTACCGATCAGGGTGTTGCCGTCCAGCAGGAACTTGACGCCGATAACGCCAACATTGTCCGACGCGCTCGCTGCAAGACTCACCGTTCCGGATACGATCGGGGCCGGAGGCGTGAGGGACACGGTTGGAGGCGTCGTGTCCGCCGTTCCGGCGAGAGGCGTTGCCATGTCGGACTGGATCTGCGCCTGAGTGAGCGCGTGGTCGGCGATGCGCACGTCATCGATACGGCCGGGGAATTCGTAACCGATGCTGCCGGCCCGGCGGCCGATGTTCACATTGGCTGTCGAATTCTGCTGGGAATTCGTGACGGTGCCGACCAACTGACCGTTGTCGAGCGTGCCATTGAGGTACACGTCGATGGTCTGGTTCGCAGCGTCGTAGACGCCGGCGATGTGGTACCACGTGTTGAGTTGCAGCGGCGTCGCGCCATAGCGGAACATCGGCTGGCCGGCACTGTTGGTGAGCTTGAATCCGATGGTGCGGGGACCGGTATCGGCGGTGATATCGAGCTGATATCCGGACTCGCTCGAGCTGCGCTTGGACACGACCGCAGCATCATCGGAGGGGAACGCACTGACGTAAACCCACGCACCGACCGTCATGCTGCCCGTGAATTGCAGCGCAGTCGGATTGCCGAGATTGACGAAGTCATTCACGCCATCGAGTGCGACCGCATTGCCGTATCGTCCGGTTGTGAAAGTCGGACCGTTCGTGAGCGTGCCGACGATACCGTGACCCGACGCATCTGCCGTCGTGGTGCCCGAGGCCTCGTTGAAGGCGTAGCCGGCCGTGATGCCGAGCGGGTCTGCGGCAAGCAGCAGGCGCGGTTCGAGCGTCTCGAAGATCAGCGGCGAATGGCTAGCATCGCGTTTGCCATCGACGATCGTCTTGCGATCGCTCCTCGCGCTGCCGTGAACAATCCGTCGCGCCAGATGGCCGAAAATGCCCCAGGAACCCGACATCGTTGTCTCCGAATGCCACAACCCGAAATCGCGCTGGATAAATAATTGATATTTAATGCAAGTTAAATAGTACCATAATGCGCCCGCCTCGCCATATATTTATAAAACTTTTTATATAGAGATATAATAATATTTGGTGAGTAAGGAACCGTCATTCGTTCCCGGCGAAGCTGAGAATTCTATTGACACGAAGATCTTCAGCGAGGGCGGCCCGTCTGGCTCGCCCGTGAAGGCGCTCGGCCGCGTGTTGGCCATAGCTGCGTAATGCGCGTCCTAATGCTCCTTGAATTGGGTGTGTCCGTTTCGATCGCTTGCCTAGCAACCGAAGAAGCTTCGGGTTCATGAAGCGTCTGAAGAGCTCATCATCGAGCGCGACGATCGTTTCGTAGGTACCGGGATCACCCTGGCGGCCGGCGCGCCCAAAGAGTTGGCGGTCGATGCGGCGGGACTCGTGATATTCGGTCAGGATGACATGCAAGCCGCCTCGGCTCCGGACCGCAGGATGAAGTTGTATGTCGGTGCCGCGGCCGGCCATGTTGGTAGCGACGGTAATGCGGCCCGGTTGACCCGCGCCCGCAATGATCTCGGCTTCTGCGTGGTCCTGTCGCGCGTTAAGAACCACGGCCTCGAGTCCCGATCTGCCAAGCAACTGCGAAATTTGTTCAGATGCTTCAACCGAGCGGGTCCCGACGAGCACGGCGCGACCTTTGCGAACGATGTCGTGAACTGAATCGACCACGGCGTCCCATTTGAGGTTGGCCGTCGGAAACAAGCGTGTGCCGGCATTCGTTCGTCGCAATGGCCGGTTTGTTGGGATGCGTACGACGCGGAGGCCATAGGTGCCGTACAGTTCCCCTGCCGGCTCGACCGCCGTCCCGGACATGCCGCAAAGATGCATGTAGCGGCGGAAGAAGCGCTGATAGGTTATTTGCGCAAGGGTCGTGCGTCGCTCCGTGATGGTGCAATGTTCTTTGGCTTCGATGAGCTGGTGAATGCCGCCTTCCCACGAACGGTCCGGCATGATGCGCCCGGTATACTCGTCGACGATCTGCACCTTGCCATCGGCGACGATATACTGAACGTCGCGTCGGTAGAGATGAAGGGCGGCAAGCCCATGCTGCGCGAGTTCTTCGCGCGCGCGCCGGATTGCCCATAGCCCTGGTAGGCCCGCAGCGAGCTGAGCGATCCGGCTCTCGCCGCGGGTGGTCAGCCGCACCGACTTCTCGTTTGCGCGCACATGAAAGTCGTCGCCGGGCACCAGGCGTCGAGCGAGATCAAGTGCGGTCTCGTATAGGCCCCCGGCGTTCTCGGGCCCTTCTTGCGTTCCGGAGAGGATCAATGGCACGCGGGCCTCATCGATCAGGATGCTGTCAGCTTCGTCCACGATCGCGAAATGCAGACCGCGCAAGAGCGGTGATAGATGGTGGCTAGCAAGTCTGCTGTTGAATATTGTGTCGAGAGAAAGCCGAGAACGGGCACGGCGGGAGCCGAGCGCGAGCCGATCGCGGAGATAGTCGAACACAAGCTCCTTGTTGGTACAATAGGTGACGTCACTTGCGTAGGCTCTTTGCCGCTCTTGCCGCGACTGCCCGTGCGCGACGAGCCCGACCGTAAGATCGAGCGCATTGTAGATAGGTGCGAGCTGATCGGCGTCGCGGCGCGCGAGATAATCGTTGACCGTGATGATATGAACCGGACGTCCCATGAGTGCGGCGGTGATCGCCGGCAGCAGCGCCGTCAAAGTCTTGCCTTCACCGGTTTCCATTTCGGCGACCGCGCCTCCCATCATGGCGGCGCCGCCGAGCAATTGTACCGGAAAGAGACGCATCCCGATGTGACGACGCGCCGCCTCGCGCACAAGCGCGAACGAACGCGCCATTTGATGCGAGTAGGGGGGAGTTGACAGCAATGATGCGCGCAGCTCCTCCGCGGTTTCGCGCAAACGTCGGTTCGTCAGGACAGCGAACTGCGGTTCCAGATCACCGACCAACCGGACAAAGCGGCCGAGGCGGTCGCGCGCGAGGACCGGCTGCAGGAAGGGCAAGACCCGGCCCCAAGCGTCGAGCAGGGTAGCATCGAGTGCAATCTCTCGGCGAGCGGCTTGCTCTGCATAGGGTGCGTCCACCGCCACCGAGGTCAAACTGGCGAAGCTTCGTTTGCGCTTGAGCATACGGATGCCCTCAGACCTGCAGCTGAGACAGCAATAATTGTCGTAGACGGCGCCAGATCTGCTGGCCCGGCGGCTCCCAGTTGAAGTTGAAGCGGATGTAAGCGTGACCGCCGAACGCGGTGGCTGCCGGTGCATTTTCGGGCAGCACAAGATCAATTTGGAAGACGCGTTGCAGCGTCTTTACGCCTTCGGGATCGCCAGGATCGACGGAGAAAGCGCCGCCGCCGGCGCCGCCCAAAGCCCTGCTGGGGAGGACGTCACGGCCTGCCGGTATTTCGCGAATGGACTCAACGGGCAACGTCTCGTCAGGGCGCTCTGCGAGTTTAACTTCGGCGCTCTGCAGCCGATGGCGAACGAGGTCGATGTCGTCCTGACGGATTGGTGCGCGAACGATGCGTGAACCGGGAGTAAGTACGTAGCCGATCTGTTGCCCTTCGCGCAGGAAGCGTCCAGGCAGATCCTGTGGTTTCATAACGGCAAAGGTGCCATCGCTGCGGCTGTGCACGATGAGGCGCGCGGCGCGATCGGTCGCGGTCGCGAGCTCGGCGCGTGCCTGCCCCAATTCCATTGTGGTGATCTCCGCGCTCGCGCGGTCGGTAAAGCGCTCGGTGGCAAGCCTCGTCTCGAGTTCGGCGACGCGTGCGCGGAGAATTGAGAGTTCGGCCTGGAGTGTTGATTCCTCGCTTTCGACCAGCGCTTCTCCGGCTGTGACGTTCATGCCTGGTTGGACCAGAAGTGCGCGCGCGAAGCCGTCGGTTCTCGCGCGCACGATTGCATTCTCCGGCAACCAGACGACGCCTTCCGTCGTGGTGTAAGAAGGGATCGGAATTAGGAAAAGCATCAACCCGGTGGTCAGGATCGTGCCGAAGGTCGCCGTCACGACGCGGGCGCGATTGCGGTGAAGGCTCGGGCTCGCGAGCACGAACCACAGTGCCTTGCCGATCGGAAGCGCAACACCTGTCAGCAGGCTCCAGACCGCGATCGAGACGCCGAGGGCGAGATACTGCGAGGCGACGAACACGGCGATCGCGAGCATCACGACCTGGCGGTAAAGGAAAGCAGCCGGTGCGTAAAGAACGAACCAGATTCGTTCGCCAGTCGTGGCTACGAAATCCTTCGATCCATCCGCGCGAAACGCGTAGCGATTGACAAGGTAGGTCCAGTACCGGGTAGCACGCAGCGCCAGGTTCGGGATTTCCAGCAGATCCGCGAGAATGTAGTAGCCGTCATATCGCAGGAGTGGATTGCCGTTGTATACCAGGGTCGAGACACCGGCCACGGCCAGCGCGTCGAATGCGAGCGCGCGGACAAGTCCAGCCTCTACGGTAAGCCATACGTAGAGCGCGAGCGCAGCGAAGAACACTTCGACAATCATTCCGGCCGCGCCGACAAGAGCGCGCCTCCACTTGCTGCGGAATGCCGATGCGGCAGAAGCGTCGACATAGGGCAACGGGGCGAACACTAGGATCATGATTCCGAATTCGGGTACTGTTCCCCCGAACGCCGTGACCGCAAATCCATGTCCAAATTCATGCAACGTCTTGAGCAGGAGATACACCAGCGCGAGCGACAGAAGGTTGTCGGCGGCTAAGATTCGGTCGGAGGCGTCGGCTGTTAGTTCCTGCCAGTGTTGTGCCGCGAGTAGAGGCGCCGGCAACACCACCAGTAGCCACAGCACGGCACCCGGCAAACCGAATAACCATTCGGCAAGCGGCCGCGTACGCTCGAAAAACCTGATCGGATGCCAAAGCGGAATCCGCAGGGCCAGGGGGTAGAGCACGTTGCCGAGCCACCTGGATCGTTTGGCTTTCGCCGCACGCGCGACCAGCGCGCTTGCATCCGGAGTCACTTCGGTTTGTAACAGGTCGAAAGCGCTGAGTTCGGCCAACAATTGGATGGCGTCGGTCTGGCTCGGCGCCTCCTCTGCAAGAGCGGATCCGACCTCATGCCAGATCTGGTCAACCGTTCGCACGCCGTCCATCGCGGCCACGATCATGTAGCCGGCAGGCGACAAGCGGTGCATGCGGCCGGTCGCGTGATCCTGCACGACGTACCAAATGCAGCCCCGATACCGATGTCGGTAGACGGAGGTGTGGTCGCGAAGCTTCGGCCTGCGTTGCGCGACGCGATACCAGGAAGAGCTTAGAAACGGGGCTGTGGTCATATCGCCCCTCTCACGGCAGGTACTTCCACGCGGCGAGGCGCAGCCAATCGATGACAGGATGCATCCAGATCCACGCAAGCGAGCGTCGTCCGGAATTGATCTTTGCAACGCCTTCCATCCCGGGACGCAATGCAAGGCCCGCTTCCGAGAGGCGGGCCTCGATCCGAAAAGCATTGCGTCCTTCCTCGGCGAGCGTAACCGGCGTGATCTTGCTCAGGGTCATTGGCACCGGTTCGCCGGGCCTGCCTGCGAGCGCGACGGTGCCGCTTTGCCCGACCGCCACGAAGCGAACGTCACGTTCGTCGACCTGAACGATCAAGCGATAGGAATTGAGTGGCGCCACCTCGAACAGCGTCTTTCCCTTCTCCACGGGGGAGCCGAGCATCTGGCTCAGGTCGCCGGAGACGACGACACCGTCGAATGGAGCGAGGATCCGGGTGCGGGCGAGCTTCTCTTCGGCGAGTGCCAACTGCGCCTCCGCCTGCCGGATCTGCGGTTCCAGCACCACGAGGCCGTTGCGATTGTGCTTGGCGAGCGCCTCGCGATCGCGCTGAAGCAGCTTGTCGAGTTCGGCTCGCCACTTCAACCGATCGAGCACGAAATCCCGGTCCTCAAGCTGGGCGAGAAGGTCGCCCTGCCGCACCGTGTCGCCAGCCCGTGCCGGGGCCGCTCGAACAAATCCGTCGAACGGAGCCACAGCTGCGCGCTGCACTTCGGCCTCAAGCACCGATTTCGCGGTGACGCGGTGCTCGCCTTTCGCAAAGACCAGGGTCAGCGCAAGCACCATGACACCGCCGACGCAGAGCTTGAGGGTCGGCCGCCGTGCGCCGAACAGTGCCGCGCATCCGTCACCGATACCGTCAACCACACGTCCGCCCAAGAGCCGGTTCGCCCGCAGCTGCAATCCAATCTGAGGTCCCAGCAGCGCCGCGATCCCTTCCACCAACTTCAGCGCGTCGTCCGTAAAGGGCTCGGCGCGGTGACGTTCGAAGGTGAGAGCGCCGGTCGGTTCTCCATGGGGGCCGACCAGTACAGCTGACATCGTCGACGAGCCGGACGCTTTTGCTTCCTCCGTCAGTGCCCGATGGGCGATGGTCACGACACGTCCCATCCTCGGCAATGGCGGATAAGCGACGCAGCCACGCTGCTCGATCGCCTCTTCCATTGCGTTCTCGATCGCATTGACGAGGCGGCTCTCGCGTTTGAAGCTGGCCGAGAACGAAACCGCGCGCAGGCGGATTGTGCCATTCCGACCGATAATGCCCAGCGATGCGCGCTCGCACCGCAGTCGGGTTGCCAGCTCATTGACCACCGCGATTGCCATACCGCTCAACCGCGGCTGCGCGTTCACTGTGACGAGGAGGTCGAGGCACGATGCGGCTCGCGTTACGTCAGACGAGAGATCCTTAGTGTGCCTGGCCCAGGGCAATGCCTCGAGCCAGCCCGCGCCCCAGCGCAATTGCTCAGCGACGACGGCCGGGGTGACTAGGGGCTTGGCGGCCGTCGTCGTCAATGCGATGGCCACAGCCGCAATCGGCTCGTTCGCAGTGCCCAGCGGCAGGGCGACTATCAGGGCCACAGGTTGCGCCGGCCTGGAATCAGGACCGACGCGACCGGGAGCAACGACCAAGCGGCGCTCTGCGTAGGCGGTTTCGGCCAGGCGTTTGAGATCGCTGGTGTCCACATCCCGAGGCGGCCACGTTACTGATAATGACGGCGCAGTGGAATCAACCCGCCGCATGAGCAACAGGCCCGCTAACACGCCGGCAATACGGCTGCATTGCAGCGCCAACCAGGCCGAAACAAATGTCGCTTCGTTTCCTGCGTTCAGCAATCCTTGCCAGTGCGGCGACGTCGCCGTGTCTGCGGGGACCCTCCGCAATTGTGGGGCGGGACCCCCGCCTGCTGTCAAGTCGGGCTCAGACATGTGCTGTCCAGAAAAAGCACCGACCAATGACTTGGTGGTGCTGTCGGAGGGGGGCCGCCATCTTGCGCCAATCCATTGGTTATATTATTTTTCCATTTATACCATTTTAAGTTTATTAATTCCAATTAATATTATATGCAATAAGCCTGAAGGCGGAAGCGGAATTCGGTGGGAACTCGCATGATGCGTTCAATTGAGGGAATTGTCCGCAGAGCTCAGCGGATGAACTACGGCCTGTTGTGCTTGTCCCTGCCGGCGGGGATCTTGCTTGCCAGTTCCGGTGCAAGGGCAGAGACCCCAGAAATCTCGGCGGGGGACCGAGAATTCAATTGCGTGATCGAGCCGCAACAAACCGTCAAGCTGGCGAGCCCGGCAGTCGGCATGATCGCGCGCCTCGATGTTGATCGCGGCGACATCGTTCGGCAGGGCCAAATCATTGGCAAGATCGAAGATGGAGTCGAGGCCGCAACGCTGGCGCTCGCACGGGCCCGCGCGACCAATGATGCCCCCGTGAGGTCAGCCGAAGCCCGCGCGCAGTTCCTACGTCAAAAACACGAGCGTCTGCAAGAGCTTCATACAAGGTCCGTCAGCCCACTCGCTTCACTCCAGGAAGCCGAAGCGGAGGTGCAGGTTGCCGAACAGCAGCTCAAGGAGGCGCAACTCAACAAGGAGCTTGCTCGCTTGGAAGTCGCGCACGCCGAAGAGGTTCTGAATCAACGCGCGCTGCGTAGCCCGATCGACGGCGTGGTGGTCGAGCGGCTTCTCGTTCCGGGGGAATATCGAAATGACCAGAGCCCAGTCCTCACCCTCGCACAGATTGATCCGCTGAGGGTCGAAGTATTCGTGCCCACCGCATATTTTGGTCAAATCCGTGCCGACAGCAGAGCCAAGGTGCGACCGGAGCTGCCCATCGGGGGCGTCTATATTGCCTCTGTCACCGTTGTCGACCGCGTCCTCGACGCTGCCAGCGGAACGTTCGGGGTGCGTCTGGCCTTGCCGAACCCGCGTTTGGCGCTGCCTGGGGGAGTTCGCTGCAAAGTCGAATTCGTGTTGGAGGGTGACAATCCGGCCGTGATGGCTGGTGACGCGCCATCATCCTTTCAAAAATAGAGTGGGTCGATCATCGCGAGAGCCTGAATCGGTTGATTCTGTGGTGCCGAAGTGCGGTTCATTTAGTCTCTGAAGAAAAATTTCGCTTGTATTAATTGTTTTATTTAATAGTGTAAATCGATGGCGGGAATTATTAAATCTGGAATTTAATATGACGCTGAGTTATATCGGAGACATCGAGTTCGTCGGCGAGGTCGAGTGGGATGGCAAGGCCATCGTGGTCGGGGCAGCGACCCCAATTGGGCACGTGTCGTGCAGAATCCCTCGCGAGACAATCCACGCGCTCCCGATCTATTCGGACGCCCTCGAACGCGAGATTCGTTTGGAGCGGCACCTCATTCTGGAGCGGCTCGCCCCCGCCCTACGCGCAAAAATTTCTATTTCGGGAACGGGCGAGCCAGTCGATTTGTGGCCTTGGGAGATCAGTCGCGCACGCCCTGCGGCTGTCGCGAGCGCACTACCCGCTGATCAAGAGACCGCCGGTAGATTGCCGGAGGCGATTGAAAAGGTGCAGCCGTCATGATCGGTCAGTGGGTTCAAATCGGCTAGCTTGACGAACAACGCGACCAACATTCGGCATAGCTGGACTTGAACGTCCCGTTCGGATCGACCCCCGATTCCAAGGATCCATCGCAGGCTCTGTCAGGTGGTGTCCTGCGCGAGAAGCAATGGTGCTGGCGATTTCGCGTCCCCGCCCTGCACACAAAATCCGGCGCATAACCGCGGACCGAGTGCGGCGTTTGCTTGTTGCAAAAAATATGTCTGCTCATCGCGACCATTCGCTTGGCGCGCAAAGTCACCGCTACGAGTGTGCCTGAACTATGAGGGGACGAAGTTGGAGCCCAGCCGGAGGAGCCCCTTCGGCGCCGTCCGTGCGATAACAGCGCGACGCTCGCGACACGAACGCCACCGTCGCTGACAGACGGCATAACCGAAGGGCAGCAGCGCTCTCGGAAAGAAGCAGCCGACGTGCATTTGAACCTGTTTGTCCACTGGCAGGCCCAGCTTTTTTCGTCCGAAGCTGGATTATTTAATCTCGTCGTTATTTTGGTTGATAATTAGATAAAATTTAATACATTTAAATAGGGCAATTAATCGCGCGGTTCTGGCCGTGGCCTCGCTGCGGCTGGATCCGAGCCTCAGTGGTGTTCGCAAGGGGATCGGCAGGTGTATCGAGTCTCCGGCTCCGTCTTGGTTGTAGCGGTCGCCATGATGGCCGGAGGTACTCCATGGGCGGGCGCAGGACGCCTGACGATGCCCATGACTTCTCAAGCACCACTAGGGCGCATCGAACTCGGACGGCCCACGCTCCCGCCTTTGACGTACACGATGTTCTGCCTGCGCTATGAGGCCGAATGCCGCTCGCGGCGAGGCTTCCGGGGCGGACCGGTCCGGCTGACCGAGGAGCGGTGGGCGGATCTCTTGGAGGTCAACCGCGCGGTCAATCTGGCCATTGTGCCGCTGCCCAACGACCTCGGCTTGGCGGGGGAGGCGTGGAGCGTCAATCCCGATCGCGGGGACTGCAACGACTACGCTGTAAGCAAACGTCACGAACTGCTTCGGCGTGGCTGGCCGGCGCGGGCCTTGCTGCTGAGCGAGGTCATCGTCAGCTCCGGAGAACATCATTTGGTGCTGCTCGTCCGCACCCGGAGCGGCGATCTCGTGCTCGACAATCTCGCCCCAGAGATCAAGCTCTGGTCGCGAGTCCCCTATCGTTGGCTTCGCGTACAAATGCCGAGCAGTCATCAGCTGTGGGCGACGATCGACGGGAAAGGGGCGTAATCGTTACCGGGCGAGCGCGATGCGGATCGCCATTTCCTTTCCCTTGGTGCCGCGCTCCCGTGGATCGGGCTTACTGCTCATCAGTGGACCGGCAGCGGCGAGATCCGCGAGTCGGCCCACCATGGCCGTCGTTGCCGGTCCGGTGCAGTTTGGCATTGCGGTCAATGGGTCGCCGCCGCGGCCTGGCGGCAAGGACGGCCCCAATCGCGGAGGAAGCGGACCGCGGCAAAAGGGCATCGTCGCGGCGCGCGGAGTTGGGATACGGCCGTGGTGCTCAGCCGGTCCGGCGGCGGCTTTGTCCGGATGGGCGGTTGATGAGTAGATCGGTCAGCTTCTTGCCGGCTCGAAGCTGCGCTTTCAGCCATCGAGGCTGCTTACCGCGACCGGACCAGGTTTCGGATGGGTCCTTCGGGTTCCGGTACTTTGGCAGCACTGGGGGGTAGGGACGGCGCACACGCTCCGCGTTCGGGGCCCCGGCAGTTCCCTCAATCCTGCGAAGCCGTTCTTCGAGCTTGGCTTTTTCCGCGATCATTCTCCGACTAAGAACAGTCGTCACCTCATCGTAAAGCCGCCACAGCTCGGCCGTGGTCGCGGATGCCCAGTCGTCCTTCTCCATGGAAGCCGTCCCCACTACTTCCGATTTGAAATAGGAGGGGGACTTATCAGGTCGAACCCGGGTCGGGCAAGCACGATCGGCTCGCGCGCAGCCCAGTGTGCAACGCGGTTCTTCTTGACGCTACCGGCCGGGTCCGTGCCTCCGACCGACCGGCCGCCTCTCGGCCGCTCTCCGCCGACGGACCCTTCGCATTGGACCAAGCAAGCGCTGCTCGGCCATCAACACGCGACTACGTAAATTCTGCAATTCGGTGAATTGAACGATTAGCGCCTCATGCGTTTGACGCAAAATAGCCGAAGAATACATGTGACCACCTACTCATGACCAGCGATGAGCCCGTGACTGCAGATTGGAAGTTGTGGGTTGACGAAAAGCCGCCCCAACTTTGCTGACAAGGTTTTCATCGGTGCTACTACTGAAGCAGTACAGTTATCGTTCGAGATCCCTGATCAATGGTTGGAAATAAATTCGTGCCCCTCATTTGAGCCTCGCGGCTGGCACACGACTGAGATCGGAATGATTCCAGCCGTTGTCGCGCTTGATGACCAGTCCTCGCATTATCTTAATGAATAGTATTACTTTTTTGTGCCTCCTCTTTCTGGGCTCCCTGAGGAGCCGAGTCTTTTCAGATTGCCTCGCTCCGGTGAAACTTTGTTGAATGTTAGATTTGAATCCTGAATGTCCCTATATATCGTTCGTAATAAGTGGCCGGTGACGAGTTAGATGATGTTAACCAACACTGACGAAGCGGCCAAATTACTGCATCAATACATTCTGTGGGAGGATTTTCATGTAATTACAACCCATAATTGCAGTAGAAATCGCGGTTTAGTCGATGAATATGCGGTTTCGGATTTCCTTGAGGAGACCCGCATTCTTACGGTACTGCACGCATTCTCTAAGCGAGTTACGTTGATGCGGCCATCAAGCGTTGCCGATACGTGGCTGGCGAAGTTGGCACTGCGACGTTTTGGCAGAACGGATTGGTTATGCCTCCTGCGCGTCTCTATAGAGGGAATGGTGGATTAAACGGCTGCATGCGAAGTTGTTAGCGATAGGCAAGGGAAGCATGCGCCGCATCAGAGTCGTCATCGCGGATCGGCACCCGATCGTTTTGCAGGGCATCAGCAGCGTCCTTGCGACGCAGCACGATTTTGCGATCGTGGCCTCCTGCGACGATGCTGCGAGCTGCATCGAGGCGATCCGACTCCTCGTGCCGGACATTGTGCTGGTCGATAACGCAATGCCCGACGTCAGCCGACCGGATCTTCTTGCTCTGGCAAACACCGCTGGACGAGGAGCCCGGGTCATTTTCTTCGCCGGTAAGGCCGGCGATCGCGAGTTGCAAAGGCTGGCCGCGGACGGCGCGTGCGTCGTTCTCACGAAGTATGCCAAGCCGGAGATGCTGGTCGCGACTCTGCGGAAAGTTGCACAGAACCAAGGACTTGCGTCGGGGTCGACGGGCCCTGGGGGGGAGATCAGTGAGGCGCCTCGCGCAGGTGAGGAGAAGTCCCTGACACAACTGACCGACCGGGAGCGGCAGATCATGAGGCTCGTATCGGAGGGGTTGTCGAACAAGGAGATTGGGCGCCGCCTGAACATTGCCGACGGTACGATCAAGGTCCACCTTCACCACATCTTCCAGAAGCTGGATATCAGCAATCGTACAGTTCTCGCGGCATTGGCGATTTCGCAAAACGAGCAGCATGCAGCTCCGCGTGAGTTCGCCCCCTCCGCTGCTCCAGCCGGATCCGGTGGTTCGAGATGACGAGGACGCCAAGTGCAACGGTGTCCTTCCGGAACGTTCGCGTTAGCTGCAAATCGCACTTGATTGGATATTGTTGCCGTTAACCTCGCTGCACCATCGGTGTAGGCCTTTGCTGTCGCGGGGGTGCAACGGGGCCGGTGCACGCAAGCAGGACAGGACGATTTTACCCGCGGCCTGCCGGCCCCAGCAGCACTAAAGAGGGAGTTTGATGCCGAAGCCGGCGGCTCCCTCAGAGACCTGCGAACAATCGTCGATTGTTTTCGGGCATCCTGTCCGAGATGCGTCGTTCATTACGTTAAGTGGGGGAGGTCGGTTGTCGCAGCCAAGATGCTCAGCCATGTTGCGGCAGGCCCCCTCGGCCTCGGCCAGCGTTCGGAAGGGTGAGCCGCTGATCTTGATCGCGCCATTGTTCTGGTAGAGCGGTCGCCAACTCGCCAGGTAGCCGGAACGTCCGTGAAAGCCCGGACCCGTGGGGCTTTCGAAGCTGATCACGAACGAGAAGCCATCGCAGCTCGCGCTCCATATCTCCATGCGCTCAAGGGATCGATGAAACTGCAGTGGCATGGCAAATCCTGCGGTGTCTTGGTGGTCGCTCGATTAATACAAATTAGAAATAAATACATTAAATCCTCAATTTGCAAGCCCGAAATTCGACGGCCGCCGCCGCGGAGAGCCGCAAGTTCAAGAGGCTGCGGAAAATGGCGAGAGCTGCCGGCTCGACCCACGCTTAACAGTTGCCCATTTTCAAACAAAAGTCTTGGTTGAATTCATATTTAATATATAATAGGAGGAAATAAATATTTAACTCGAGGAGAGCGCATTGTGTCCCGTGACTGCACTGAAGACGATGATCGGCGGGCATTCCTCAAAACCTGCGGAAGATTCGCTGCCGTAACACCCCCCGTCATGACGCTGCTTCTGTCGACCTCCCTGACCTCGACCGCGATCGCACGTTCGGGCGGAAAGACCGGTGTAACCCGAGATGACGACGGGGGCCGGTCATTCTTCGACGACGATCGTCCGTCCGGAGCAGGGTCGAGAGCTTCTGGTAGCGGGTCACCTGGAGGTGGTGGAGGTGGAGCATCAGGCGGTGGCGGTGGTGGTGGGGCACCCGGAGGTGGCGGAGCATCTGGCGGTCGCCGTGGTGCGTCATCAAGTGCCGGAGGGACCTCCGGCGGTGGCGGATCCGGTGGAGGGGGAGCCGCTGGTAAAGGGCCGTTCGCGACCGGTGGGAGTTCCGAAAGCCCGATCGCAGCTGGCGGCGTCGATTGTGCAGATGAAGATGACGAGGCGCGGAGACGCAATCCCGATTGCGAGCGACCCGCCACTCGAGTTTCGACTGCAACGGGACCTGAGCATTAGTGCATGCAGCTTGGTCTATCGAGCAGGAGACCTGCCATGCCTATCCGCGCTCAAGCGGACGACCCTGCTGCCGTTCTTCGCCAGCGTCTCGAAGCGCTTGCCTCCGAACTCGCAGAACTTGAGAGTCTCAGAGGCCGGGTAGATCGGGCAGAGCGCCGTCAGCGCAACCTGCGCAACCGGGCTGACCTGGGAAAGCGAGCGAGCTCAGAAGGCAAGCAGGCGGTCGTTGCAACCTGGCAGATTTAAATTTCATCCCTGCGCCGCCTGATCGCAATCCGTCGAATTCTTGCAACGAGTGTCCGAAAGCGAACGGATGGTTCGACCTTAATCGATCATAGTTGGCCTCGGTGGGGGAGCGGTTCATCCGCAGCCGCATCCCCACCACGCCGAGAACAGGGCACTGGTCTTCCGGCGCAGCACGTGCCGGGAGCCGTTGGGGGTCTTCAATCCATCACCTAGTTTCGCTTGAAAGGATGAATGCTCGTGAATGATGCCAATGTGAAAGTCGAAGCGCATGCCGATCCGGTGACTGAGAACGCGAACGGAGCCAAGCTAAGGTTCGAGTTGCCGCTTTTAAATTTTCAGGAACTCTTCCGCGGCTTTGCCGAGCAGGGCGCCGCGCAGGCCAGGAAAAATATTGAGAGCATGAAATCCACTTCCGAGGAGATCAGCGACGTTCTCCGTGAAGCCTGTTCTATGAACGTCAAGGGAACCATCGACTACGGCGCCAGGGTGATCGAGATCTCCAAAAACAATACCAGTGCCACCCTGGAATTTTTTTCCCGGCTCGCTGAGACCAGATCGCTGCTGGATATCGTACATCTTTCGACCGCCCAAAGCCGCGAGGCTTTCGAAGCCGCTTCCGTACAGAACCGGGAGCTTTGGGCGCTCGCGCAGAAAGTCGCGATCGATACGACCGAGCCCATCAAGACTGGCTTCAACCGGGTATTGCAAAGGACCGTCGCATAAGACCGTCTGAATCGAGGCTACAGGCCGCGCGGATCGGCTGGACAAGCCTCTCCCCGACAAGGAGAGGCGCGATCCAGCCGATGGCGGGCGAGCGTGCTCAGAGCCGGCAATAGATTGCAGGAAATCAAGATGGGTATCGTAATGATTAAGTGCCCGGAAACGGGGAGCGCCATTTCGACGGGGATCGAGACCGATCGCGAAAGATTCCGTTGCAGCGCAGTATTCTTCTCGCGCACCTATTGCCGGATCTGCGCGGCCACACACGAGTGGTTCGCGAGGGAGGCCTGGGTCTATGAGCCTGCCTTGGATAGTCGGTTACCGGTCGGCTGGCAGGCTCGCGCCGGTGTGGCGTGAAGAACCTCGGCTGCGCCCTGCGAAACGATCCGATCGATCCTGCGGCTCATCACCTTGTAGCACTCGCAAGCCACGGCTTCGAGCCGCGGCCGATCAATCTCGAGCTGACCGCGCCGGTTCGATTTCAACGCTCTTGACGCGCGCAACGCGCTCACGACGTGCGTGACGGTGGTGCGGCGGACCCCCAGTAACTCCGACATGGTCTCTTGCGTCAAAGGGAGGAGATTGCCGCCATCCGCTCGGTCGTGAATGTGAAGCAGCCAGCGCGCCATCCGGGCCTCGACGGAGTGGAGGGCATTGCAAGCCGCGACGTGCTGGAATTGCGTCAACAGCGATCTCGCGAAAATCTGCACCATGGATGTGATCGCAGGGCTGCGACGCAGAGCCGGCATAAATTGCGCCGCCGGAATCTGCAGCACTGACCCTGGGACGCGGACGACCGCCGTCACGGGTGAGCGGGATGCGCCAAGCGCCGACGTCAGACCGACGGCACCCTCATGACCGATCACCCCCGTGGCGGCCGTCTGCCCGTTCGGCAAGTCCACGATAAAGGCGATCGCGCCGCCGCAGGGGAAGTGAAGGTGTTCGATCCGGTCGCCTGATCGGACCAGTACGGCGTCGCGCTCGAGCGCGACTTTCCGCAAATGAGGTGCAAGCAAAGCAAAATCCGCCGGCGGCAACGCTGCTAACAAACGATTACCAACTCTGGTCGCGTGGTCCATCACGGGATTCACCCCCGACGGATAACCGGCGCTGGGACTCGTGCCGGTCGTGCCGAGCTGCTCTGCAGAGTGACAGCTCAACAGCAAGCCAACCGGCCACCTCAGATATGGTTCCAGTGATGGATGGGCATGCATGCGCTGGCCGGACAGCCGCCCCCTGCGGCCGAGATCCTGTCGCGGCTCCAGTGGCGTCCGGCAGGGCCACCGCGGCATTGATCGCATCAACCTTGTGCTCACCAAGCCTACGCGGGAGCCGAAAGAGGGTTGTGCCAGCGACCACTCTCCGAACAAGTACGTCGGCCGCGATCAGTGACGCGCAAGGTGCGGACTGCAAGCGCGCTCTGAGATTATTCGGGGTCGAACTAATTCCCTCAAGAATGTTGTGACCCGGACCAACATTGGTGCAATGACGAGAGCGCCGAATTGAATCGTATGATCTACTCAGCGCGAGGGAGAGGGAGGTCAACGATCCGCTTCATCAAATCGCGCAGATCGGCGGCTTCCTGTTCGCCCATGGCCTCTTCAAAGGCTGTCTGCGCGCGCCGCCATGCAGCCAGAGCTCGCCCATGCGTCTTGTGACCCTGCCTTGTGATCGTAACGATACGCTCCCGTCGGTCATTCTTGCCGACTGAAATCTCGACGAAGCCGTCACGCACGAGTGGCCTCAGGTTATGCCCCGTGGTCGCACGATCCATGGACATCAGCCTGGCGAGCTGGGCCATGGTCATCGGCCCTGACGTTACGAGATAACCCAACAAACTGTATTGCGTCGATTTGAGCCCGCTTGAGGTTAGCGCGAGGTCATAGTACCGGCAGAGACGTCTGGCTGCGCGGCGGACTTGATTGCAGTTACAGCGCGCCGGGTCATCGACCAGATTGGATGCTTTTGCTGCTGCTCTCGGCATCAATACCCCTCTCAGCGTCCAACATATCACACGGCTCCTATTTGTTGTCGCTAGTTGCAGGACCGCAGCGCGCGAGAGAGCGTTGCGCGCTGACGCTTCCTGCAGGTTGATATGCCCCTATTTTGACGATCGGACTCTCAGCGCGTTCGCTCGGCGCGCCGGGCGCGGCCGGAGGAGGAAGACATGGAATCTCCAGTCTTGATCACGGGTGGCGCAGGAACCGTTGGTCATTTACGACGTCGTCTTGCGATAGGTCGATGTGTACACGGCTAGAAACCAGGGCTACCCGCCATGAAGCGCATCGTGTGGTCACTGGCCCTCATCATGCAGGCGACGTCTGCGCCGGCGCGTGACGATGGCCGCTACGCCAATTCACCGCTGAAGTGAATGGTTCGAGAGCCTGTCCAGCGATTTCGGATCATGTTGCTCGGACGCTGATGGATATTTTGTCGCCGATATCGATTGGGAATCCGACCACGGCCACTACCGTGTGCGCATCGATGGCGAATGGGTGATGGTGCCGGACGGCGCCGTGGTCACACGGCCAAACAAGACTGGGCGGACCATGGTCTGGAAATACTATATCGACGGTCATCCGCGGGTCCGCTGCTTCATGCGGGGCACGATGATCTGACATGGGAGAGCTGGCTTCAGCAGGAGCGTGATTGTTCGCTCTCCCATGACTGCGCCCCGCGATACCTGGCGTTGTCAGACGCGAGGGGCCCGATAGAGTCGCGCGGCAAGATCGCAAGCGCGCCCAAATAAGTACAATAATAGAACTGACGATCAAGGCGACGGGGCGCTCGGCTTCCCCGCGCGGCATTCCGATTGAAGGCGCTTCGCTTACAGGGAGTAGCTAGTCTATTTTGCGCGGAGATTGGCACATCTCACCGAACGCAGCATGCGCGCTCCGCCCCAAAGCGATGATCATCAAAACCGCTTGACGAGTTCAAAAAAAGAACTGTAGATTTTGCGGCAAGACGGCCCGAGCTGAACGGCCGCAGGGCCCGCCGCGCTGGCCAACCACGCTTGGACGGCGCGGCGCGCAATTCGCTTGCCAGTGCCGGCGGGCGGTCGGGTGATGCCGCAAAACACAATGACGTGCCCGGATGGGTGCGCATCAGGGAGGACGGGTCATGTTGGCGCAATGGAAGAGTCTTGCGGCTCTGGCTTTGCTTTTGAGCAGCCCAGCGTTCGCAGCCGATGAGCCGGGAGTTACCGCGACCGAGATCAAGATTGGCGGGGTGTTTCCGTTCAGCGGACCTGCGTCATCGATCGGTCTCGTGGGCAAGGGCCTCATCGCCTACATTCAATCGGTGAATGACCGAGGCGGCATCAATGGCCGCAAGATCAACTACATCGCCTATGATGACGCCTACAGTCCTCCGAAAGCGGTGGAGCACGTCCGCAAGCTCGTCGAGAGCGATGAAGTGGCGTTCATGTTCGGCCAGCTCGGCACGCCCGGCCTTTCAGCCACAGCAAAATACCTGAGGGCGAAAGCGGTGCCCAGCATCGCAATCATCAGCGGCTCGTCCAAGTTCACCGACGTCGCCAATCATCCGCTGACCACGACAGGCCTTGTCAGCTACGACACCGAAGGAAAAATCTACGCCAAATATCTGACCAGGACACTGCCGAACGCCAAATACGCGATCCTCTATCAGAACGACGATCTCGGCAAAGATTACGTCAATGCCTTCAAGAGCTTTCTCGGCAAGGACTACGACCGAAAGGTCGTCAGCGCGTCCTATGAGGTCACGGAGCCAACCGTCGATTCGCAGATCACAACCCTGAAAAGCTCCGGTGCCGACGCCCTGATGATCGCGGGAACGCCGAAATTCGCAGCGCAGGCGATCCGGCAAGCTTCTGTGATCGGCTGGAAAGCGACCGTGATCATCAACTTTCCGTCCGGTTCGGTCGGAGGCACGCTCGCGCCGGCTGGCCTCGACAAATCAGTCGGTGTGATCGTCGGGACGATCAACAAGGACGTCGTGGATCCGACATGGAAAGACGATCCCGCCATGCGGGCCTATCGGGTGTTTCTCGACAAGTACTTGTCCGGCGTCGATATCACCAACGGCAGCTACCTGACCGGCTATCAGCAAGGCATCCTGCTCGAGCAGATCCTGAAGCAATGCGGCAATGACCTGTCCCGCAAGAACATTCTGGCGCAGGCCAAGAACCTCAGGGATTTCGTCGTCCCGACCGCGCTGCCCGGAATCAAGGTGAACACCAGCGAATCCGAGAACATGATCTGGACGCAGATGCGTTTGCAGCGATGGACCGGATCGACCTGGGAAGGGTTCGGCGAGGTGTTGGACGCCAGGTCCGAATGATTTCGCCCCAGCCAGAGTGACGGACGCGACATCAGTTGCGTCCGAGCTTGCTCTGCGCCGGCAGGCCGCTGGGCAAGAGACTGCATCGCCTGCGGTCGCCCTTTCAGCAATTCGGGAGATCATTTCGATGTCGACGACGGCACTGACGTTTGCACCACGCGAGGTTTCCATCGAGCGTCGAACCGACGGCACGCTTATCTTGAGCTCGCCACTTGAATGGACGCCGTGCGACTGGCGCATCACCGATTGTCTGCCGCGCTGGGCCAATGCCGTTCCGGATCGGGTTTTCCTTGCGCAACGCAATGCGAAGGGAGGGTGGGACGAGATCACCTATGGTGAGGCATGGTCGCAGGTTCAGGCGGTCGGCCAAAGCTTGATCGATATGGGCGCTAAGCCTGCCGACAAGCTTGCGGTCCTTTCCGGAAACTCCATCGAGAACGCCGTAATCTCGTTTGCGGCGATGTCGATCGGGGTCGTTCTGGCGCCGATATCGCCAAACTACACGCTGATGCCGGGGGGCCTCGCACGTCTCAAGGACATCGCGGAAGTGCTGCGCCCGAGCTTCGTGTTCGTTCAAAGCGGACGCGACTTTTCCGCCGGCCGCGTCATTCCCGAATTGGCGGCCGCGACCTGGATCAGCGTCGATGGCGCGCCGGATACGGTGCCTTTTCAGGCTCTGGCGGCTCGAACCGGGAGCGAGGGATTCGAGCGCGCATCACGTGAGGTGCCTTGCGACGCCGTCGCAAAGATTCTCTTCACGTCCGGTTCGACCGGCTTCCCCAAAGGGGTGCTCAACACCCATCGCATGATGGCAAGCTCCCTGCAAATGGGCAGCCTGCTCGTGTCACCTCCGGCCGTGCCGGTGCAGGTCGAATGGCTGCCCTGGCACCATACGATGGGTAGCAATGTCATCCTTCATGGCATCCTGAAGAATGGCGGGACGCTCTATATCGATGATGGCCGGCCGCTGCCGGAGCTCTTTCACAAGACGGTCGCCAATCTCAGGGAGATTTCACCAACCGCCATGTTCAACGTGCCTGCCGGCTATAACCTCTTATGTGATGCGATCGACAACGACCTCGACCTTGGCGCCACCGTGTTCAAGCGGATGGACCGATTGAGTTATGCCGGCGCCGCAATTTCACAGGGCACTCTGGAAAAACTCTATCGATTGACATTCGCGGCCACCGGCCGACGAATTCCTGTCATGTCGGGCTATGGCACGACCGAAACGGCGCCGACAATCAGCTCGACGCATTGGGCAACGGATCAGCCCGGGGAGATCGGTCTTCCCGCGCCGGGGCTGCAGCTCAAGCTCATCCCGGTCTCCGATACCTACGAGGCCAGGGTCAAGGGCCCTAACGTCACGCCCGGCTATCTCGAAAGGCCGGATTTGACGGAAAGGGCCTTCGATGAGGAAGGATTCTACCGCATCGGCGACACTGTCTCGTTTCTGGATCCAGGGAAGCCGGAGCTTGGGCTGCGCTTTACGGGAAGAATTTCCGAGAACTTCAAGCTTGCGAATGGCACCTGGGTCTCGATCGGAGGCATGCGCGCGGCAATCCTGGCCGCGACGCGCGGCGTCTTGCTCGACATCGTCGTTGCGGGCGAAAATCGCGAGGCGTGCGCGCTGCTCTGCTGGTTGAACCCGACCGAGGCAGCGCGAGTTTCAAAGAGTCCAGCCGCAGATCTGACCTGCGATCCCTTTGTGATTCAATTTCTTAGAGATCGTTTTCAGGAATATAACGAGACCGTCGGAAGCAGCGAAAGAGTTTGTTCCTTCTCTCTGCTGAAGGATCCGCCATCAATGGCTGCCGGAGAGATCACGGACAAGGCCTACGTCAACCAACGCGCAGTGCTGAAAGTTCGCTCCGAACAGGTTGAGCGTCTCTACACCAACGAACCGGGCCGCGATGTGGTCCGAGTGTAAGGGCGAGTTGAGCGACATCGCGTGTCGGCCTGACGGCGCCCGCATGCGCTTCCTCGTGTTGCTATCCGATCCGCGGTCCCTCGAGCAGCATTCCCTGGGCAGCCATCTCAAGCGGCGCGTGAGCGCGTCTTTGTCTTCCGGATCTCCGGCGCCGCCGTCGCCGGGGTGCCGCGGGCACCTGGTCCAGGGTGAGTATGAACCTCCTTGGCTGACAGCGGCTCGCCGCATTCAGAGCACACCATGACCGGATCGAAGTCCTTTCCGCACTTGCGGTGCTGGTGCAGCAACGGTCGGCCGCGCTCGTCGACCATGTGGGTATCGCCCCAATGCACGATCGCCATCATGATCGGATAGAGGTCGAGCCCCTTCTGGGTCAGGATATATTCGTGGCGCTTCGGGGATTCCTGGTAGGGAATACGGCGCAGGATGCCCTGCCGAACCAGCTTTTTCAGCCGTTCGGCGAGCAAGTGTCGTGTGATTCCGAGCGCCGACTGAAATCCCTCGAAGCGGCGCGTGCGCAGGAAGCATTCACGCAGGATCAGAAGAGTCCAGCGATCGCCGATCACGCCGATGGTTCGGGCCATCGAACATGGCTCTTCCTCGAGTTCTTTCCACTTCATTCACCCACTCCAATCGTCCAGCATAGGCTGTCTCCAATCGTCACGGAGGCCGGCACGAATTCTTGCATTCTAGATAGGTACTTGATTCCAAACAATACCCCTCCTGGTAGGCCGAATCAGCGGATTGTAGGTGCATTTGACAGTTCTATTTTAGAACTGTATGGTTGCCGAAAGTCGCGCTGGCGATCGGAGCGCCAGTGACCGCCATTCGCTCTCCCGGAGAAGCCGAGATGACCCTGAAGGTTGAATTCCAGTTCGATTTCGGTAGCCCGAACGCTTACCTGGCGGAAGTGGCCATCCCCGGCATTGAGCAGCGGACCGGCGTGAAATTCGCGTACATCCCGGTTCTGCTTGGCGGCATCTACAAGGCGACCGGCAACATGTCGCCGTTCGATTCGCTTCGCGGCATCAAGAACAAGCCGGAATATCAGGCGCTGGAGACCCAGCGGTTTATCCGACGTCACAACATCACGAAATTTCGCCAAAATCCCTTCTTTCCGGTCAACACGCTGATGCTGATGCGCGGTGCTGTCGCCGCCCAGTTCGAGGGCATGTTCGAGCCCTATTTCCGCGCCGCCTATCATCATATGTGGGAAGAGCCGAAGAAAATGGACGACCTCGAAATCTTCCGTCGCGCGTTTGTCTCCTCGGGTATCGATGTCGATCGGCTGTTGGCGCGTGCGCAGCAGGATGACGTCAAGAAGAGGCTGATTGATCTGACCAACGACGCCGTCAACCGGGGAGCATTCGGCTCTCCGACCTTTTTCGTCGGAAAGGAAATGTTCTTCGGCAAGGATCAGATCCGTGACGTCGAGGAATCGATCGTCGAGCAGACCAGGCAACCTGTTCCCAAGACGGCCTGACGACGCCGACTGTCCGGGCTGAGTGGCGAAGCCGCTCTCGGACCCAAAGCAAACGTAAATTCAGGGAGAATGCCCATGCCCGGCCCACTTCATGGCGTTCGAGTGCTCGATTTGACCGGCGTGGTGTCGGGCCCGTTCGCGACCATGTTTCTGGCGGATCAGGGCGCCGACGTGCTGAAGATCGAGCCGATCGGCGGCGACATTACCCGCCGCAGCCGCGCCACTATCGACAAGGAGGGCGAGTTCTCCGCGCTATTCATCTCTTCAAACCGCGGCAAGCGCTCGCTGTCGATCGACGTCAAAAGTGTGTTGGGGCGCGAGGTGCTCACCCGGCTGGTCGCGCAGGCCGATGTCCTGGTGCAGAATTTTCGGCCAGGCACCATGGAACGTCTCGGCCTCGGCGTCGACGAATTGCGCCAGCGCCATCCGCGCCTGATCTACGTCTCCATCAGCGGGGTCGGCGAAACCGGCCCGTATGTAAAGAAGCGCGTCTATGATCCGATCGTTCAGGGATTGTCCGGCTTCGCCGATATCCAGTCGCAGCCGGTCACGAACCGTCCGCAGATGATCCGCACCATCGTATGTGACAAGACCACCGCGGTGTTCACCGCTCAGGCGGTGGCGGCGGCGCTTTATGCGCGTGAGAAGACGGGGCAGGGCGACCACATCCAGGTGGCAATGCTGGATGCGATGATCTCCTACCTCTGGCCTGAAGGCATGATGCAGTACACGGTGGTCGGCGCCGAGGCCGCCACTGTCGATCCGAATGATCGGCCGGACCTGGTGTTCAAGACCAGCGACGGCTACATCACCGCCGGCACCATCTCCGACTCCGAATGGCAGGGCTTTTGCCGCGCCTCCGGCGATCCCGAGCTTGTCAAGGATCCTCGGTTCGCGACCCCGGCGGCGCGCTCGGTCAATGCCACAGCGCGGATCAACAAGATGGCGGAATACATCAGCCAGCATACGACAGCCGAGTGGCTGGAGCGTCTCGACGCCGCGGACGTGCCCTGCGCGCCAATCCTGCGCCGGAGTGAGATCATTCACAATGAACAGGTGGTGGCGCGCGGCATCATCGCCGAACTCGATCAGCCGAAGGTCGGCCGTGTCCGGCAGCCGAAGCCGGCAGCCCGCTTCGAGATCAACCAGGCCGCGATCGGCGGGCCGGCCCCCCGGGTCGGCGAGCATTCGCGCGAGGTGCTGCGCGATCTCGGATACGACGACGGCGCCATCGACAAGATGATCGCCGAGCGCGCCCTGCGCGTGGCCGTGTAAGGCAGAAGCGTTAGCGCTGCCAGCGATCGCTTAGAGCTTTGCCGGCACCGCCGCGATGGGGGCTGCCGCAACGTTCGCTGCGACCGCTCGCTGATAGGCCTCCCGTCGCTGGATACGTTCGAGGTAGGGCATCGCATTCTCGCAAATGCCGACGCCGTAAGCGATGGCCCAGTCGAGGCACGTCGTGAGCAGGATATCTGCGCTGCTGAAGCGTCCGCCCATGAGAAACGGCCGGCCGTCAGCCAAGGCGACTTCAACGTGGCGCAACTGGCTGCGAAAGTACTCCGCGGCTTGAGCGACGACTTCAGGTGCGACGCCATAGATGTGTCCCAGCGCATCCGCCCGGTGGCGGCGCATCACGTAAAGGCTGGTGGAATCGAGCTCGGCCACGACAAAGAAGCACCATTCGAGCCACGCGGCATGGTCGCGGGTGGCCTCCGGAATCAGCGAGCGTTCCGGCGTGGAATACATGCGCGACAAATAGGCAACGATCGCGGCGCTCTCGCCGATGCAGAAGTCGCCGTCCTGCAACAGCGGGATCTTCTGGCGGGGATTGAGCCTGGTGTATTCAGCGGTTTTGGTTTCGCCCGTCCGTGGTCCGATCGGCTTGACCTTATAGGATAGGCCAAGTTCGTGCATTGCCCAGTGTGCACGAATGGTGCGGCTTGTGCCGGCGCCCCACAGCGTGAGGTCGGGTGTCGCGTTCATCACCACTTCTCCATCGACGGACGAAGATCGAGTTCATGGGTCCAGCCGTCGCGGCTCTGCTGATGCGTGAACCAATAGGCTTCTGCGATAGAGGAGGTCTTCGTCAGGCTGTCCGGCGGGATCGCGCTTGCCTCGATCCCCTTTGCCGCTTTCATGCGCTGGTGGATGGCTTCGCTATCGACGCCGGCATCGATGATGAGATGGACGACATGGATATTCTTCGGCCCAAGCTCGCGCGCCATGGCCTGGGCCACCGCGCGCAGGCCGAATTTTGCCGATGAAAACGCGGCAAAGCCCTGGCCGCCGCGAAGGCTGGCGGTCGCCCCGGTAAAGAAAATGGTGCCGCGACCGCGCGGCAGCATGACGCGCGCGGCTTCGCGGCCCACGAGGAATCCGGCGTAGCAGGCCAGCTCCCAGGCCTTGAAGAAGAGCTTCTCCGTGGTGTCCACGAGCGGCTTGTTGACGTTCGATCCGGCATTGAAAAGGCAGACCTCGATCGGTCCGATATCGCGTTCAACGTCGGAAAAGAGCTTCTGCACCTCGGCCTCTTGCCGCGCATCGACACTGAAGGCGTGGATACGACAGCCGGCAGCCGTCAGCTCGTCCACGAGCCCCTGGGATTTGGTTGCGTCGCGCCGGCAGATGCAAACCGTGTATCCGCCTTTGGCAAAGCGCCGGGCGACGGCGGCCCCGATCGCATCGCCCGCGCCCACCAGGATTGCCACGCCCGGACCTTCCACCATGATCACTTCTCTCTATAAGTTCTTATTTGATACTTATAGCTAGCCGTTCGCCGCAGCGTTGTAAACGACGTTCTGCAAGGCCGTGCAAAGCGACAGCTACTCTGCCACTCTGCCGATAAGTTGCCAGACGGCGATTTAGCGATTGACTAGTTCTAAAAAAGAACGTTAACTCCAATTCGAATAGGCCTCGGCCAAGCCGGGCTCGTCGTTTCGGGAGGTTGGCAGTGGCGGGATTTTTCAGGCACGGCCGATATCGCGGGCGACCGGGTGATCACGGTGCGCAAACAGCGCAGTGGGCTGGACGCTCCGGCACGGCAGAACAGCTTCAACAGGTCTAATTTAACCGGGAGACGACCCTTGCAAAAGAGGAACGCAACCGTGGCCGTGATCGGTGCCGGCGACTATATCGGCGGCGAGATCGCAAAGAAGTTTGCCTCGGAGGGCTTCACGGTGTTTGCCGGGCGCCGGAACGGCGCCAAGCTCGAGCCGCTCGTCAAGGAGATCGAGGCGGCCGGCGGCGAGATTCACGCGCGTTCGCTCGATGCGCGCAAGGAGGAGGAGATCATCTCCTTCCTGGGAGACGCCGACAAGCACGCGCCGCTCGAGGTCTGCATTTTCAACATCGGTGCCAACGTCAATTTCCCGATTCTGGAAACGACCGAGCGCGTCTTCCGCAAGGTCTGGGAGATGGCCTGCTATTCCGGCTTTCTCGCTGGCCGCGAAGCGGCGCGGCTGATGCTGCCTCGCGGCAAAGGCAACATCTTCTTCACCGGTGCAACTGCGAGCCTGCGCGGCGGAATTGGCTATGCAGCCTTCGCCAGTGCCAAGTTCGGTCTGCGGGCCGTTGCCCAGGCCGCGGCGCGCGAGCTGGGGCCGAAGAACATTCACGTGGCGCATCTCATCATCGACTCTGGGGTCGACACCGAATGGGTGCGCCAACGACGGATCGAGGCGCTCGGTCCGAACGCCCTCGATAATCCTGATCTGTTGATGCCGCCGTCGTCCGTCGCGGAATCCTATTGGCTGCTGTATCAGCAGCCGCGCAGCGCCTGGACCTTCGAGCTCGAGATCCGCCCCTTCGGTGAGAAGTGGTAGCGGAGACTGTTGCGATGGAGCTCAATTTTTCCAGCGAGGATGCTGCCTTTCGTGATGAGGTTCGTACATTCATTGCGGAAAACTATCCGCAGGAAATGCGCGTTCCAAATCCCGAGACCGATTTGACCAAGGAGCAATCGCTGCTCTGGCATCGAATTCTCTACAAGAAGGGCTGGATCGCGCCGCTCTGGCCCAAGGAGTACGGCGGTCCGGGCTGGTCGATCACGCAACGCTTCATTTTTGAGCAGGAAACCTCTCGGGCCGGAACGCTGCCGCCGCTCGCGTTCAGCGTGACCATGGTCGGGCCGGTGATCTACACGTTCGGCAACGAGGCGCAGAAGAAGAAGTTTCTGCCGCGGATCCTATCCGGCGAAGATTGGTGGTGCCAAGGCTATTCGGAGCCGGGCTCCGGCTCGGACCTCGCGACCGTCAGAACGAAGGCGGTGCGCGAGGGTGACCACTACATCGTCAACGGGCACAAGACCTGGACCACGCTGGCGCAGCACGCCGACTGGATTTTCTGCCTGGTGCGGACGGATCCGAGCGCGAAGCCGCAATCCGGCATCTCCTTCCTGCTGATCGACATGAGGTCGCCCGGCGTCACCGTGCGGCCGATCATCACGATCGACGGCAGCCATGAAGTCAACGACGTCTTCCTCGAGAACGTCCGCGTGCCCGTGGAGAACCTTGTCGGCGAGGAGAACAAGGGCTGGACTTATGCCAAGTTCCTGCTCGGCAACGAGCGGACCAGCATGGCGGGCATCGGCCGGTCGACCCGTTACATCGGGAAGCTGAAGCAGATCGTGAAGGCCGAGATACCGGCGGACGATCCGGCACATCTCGAGTTTCTGCGGGACATTGCCCGCATTGAGCTCGATGTGCTGGCTCTGGAGGCGACCGAACTGCGCGTCGTCGCCCAGATGGCGCGCGGCATCGACCCGGGGCCGGCGGCGTCGCTGTTCAAGATCCGCGGCACCGAGATCTTCCAGAACATCACCGAACTTACTCACCGCGCGATGGGCAATTACGGCCTTGCGATCCGCGAGCATCCGGCCCGCGCCAACCATTTCATGCCGGGCCCCGACTACGGACATACCGCGTCGGAGAAATACCTGAACGCGCGCAAGCTCAGCATCTACGGCGGATCGAACGAGATCCAGCGCAACATCATCGCCAAAGCAGTGCTCGGCCTTTAGGCGCGGCGCATCGGGAGGATCGGATGGACATCCAGTTCACGGAAGAGCAGGACATGCTGCGATCCAGCGTCCAGCGTCTGCTGCGCGATCAATACGATTTCGACACGCGCCGAAAGATCGTGGCGAGCGAGCAGGGCTTCAGCCGGAAGCAGTGGGAGGCCTTCGCGGAGCTCGGCCTGCTCGCTGCGCCGTTCTCCGAGGACGCTGGCGGTCTCGGCGGCGGCGCGCTGTCGACCATGATCATCATGCAGGAGTTCGGCCGGCACCTCGTCGTCGAGCCTTTCGTCGAGACGGTCGTGCTGGCCGGGGGCCTGATCGAGCAGGCGGGCACGTCCGAGCAGAAGCAGAGCTTCATTCCCGGCATCATCGACGGCAGCAAGATCTGGGCGCTGGCCTGGACGGAGAAGGCATCCCGGTTCGATTTCGCTAACGTCGCGACCAGGGCGCGGCGTGAGGGGAGCGACTACGTTCTGAGCGGTCAGAAGACCATGGTGATCGCCGCGCCCTGGGCGGATCATCTGATCGTCTCGGCACGGACCTCTGGCGACGATCGCGACGGCGGCGGCGTCAGCCTGTTCGTGGTCGATCGCCGCGCCGTCGGCGTCGATCTTCGGAGCTTCAAGACGATCGACGGGCGCCGGGCCGCCGAGGTCGACCTGCGTGAGGTCCACGCGCAATTGCTGGGCAGGGAAGGCGAGGGCGTCGCCGCGCTGGAGGCTTGCCGCGAGCGTGCCATCGGCGCCCTCTGCGCGGAGGCCGTCGGCGCCATCGGCGAGCTGAATTCCGCCACACTGGAATATTCCAAGACCCGCAAGCAGTTCGGCGCCACCATTGGCTCCTTCCAGGTGCTGCAACATCGGATGGTCGAAATGTTCATCGCGCATCAGGAGGCGCTCTCCCTGATGCAGCATCTCAACCTCAGCCTCTCGACGGGCGGTGCGGGACTTCCGCGGCTCGCCTCGGGCGCCAAGTCGAAGATTGGTTATGCCGGCAAGTTCGTCGCCGACCAGGCGGTGCAGCTTCATGGCGGCATGGGAATGACCGACGAGCTCAACGTCGGACACTATTTCAAGCGAATCTCCTCCATCAACATCCAGTTCGGAGATCCCGCGTTCCACCTGCTGCGCTACGCGCAGCTGGACGCGGCCGCGTAAAGAGAAGAGGCCAGCATGACGACTGAAGCAGTCATCGTTTCCACCGCGAGGACGGCCGTCGGCAAGGCCTATCGCGGCGCGCTCAACAACTCGGACGGCCCGACCATGGCCGGGCACGTGATGGGCGAAGCCGTGAAGCGCGCAGGCATCGAGCCGGGCGAGGTGGAAGACGTGGTGATGGGCTGCGCGATGCAGCAAGGCACTATGGTGATGAACGTCGCGCGCAAGGGCGCGATCCGCGCTGGCCTGCCGGTCACCGTGGCTGGCACCACCATCGACCGCCAATGTGCCTCCGGCCTGCAGGCCATCGCCGTTGCCGCGCGCTCGGTGATATCGGATGGGGTCGAGGTCGCGATCGGCGGGGGCATCGAGTCGATCAGCCTCGTGCAGAACGACCACATGAACCGGTTTCATGCCGTCGACGATGAATTGATGGCGATGAAGCCTGAAATGTACATGTCGATGCTCGAGACCGCCGAGGTCGTCGCCGAACGCTACAAGATCGGTCGCGACAAGCAGGACGAATACAGTCTCGAATGCCAACGCCGCGTCGGCGCTGCCATGCAGGCCGGCCGCTTCAACGACGAGATCGTGCCATTCACGACCAGAATGGCGCTCGTCAACAAGGACACGAAGGAGGTCACCTACGAGCAGGTGACGCTGGCAAAGGACGAAGGCCCGCGCCCGGAAACGACCGCCGAGGGCCTGGCCAGGATCAAGCCGGTGTTCGAGGGCAAGACGATCAGCGCGGGCAACGCCAGCCAGCTTTCCGACGGTGCTTCGGCCTGTGTGATCATGAGCGATAAGATTGCAGCCAGGAAGGGCCTCAAGCCGCTCGGCATCTTCCGCGGCTTCGTCGCTGTCGGCGTCGAACCCGACGAGATGGGCGTTGGTCCGGTCGCCGCGATCCCGCGGCTGCTCAAGCGCCATGGCCTGAAGATCGACGACATCGATCTCTGGGAGCTGAACGAGGCCTACGCGGTCCAGGTGATCTATTGCCGCGACAAGCTCGGCATTGACCCTGACAAGCTCAACGTCAATGGCGGCTCGATTGCGATCGGCCATCCCTACGGCATGACAGGGGCGCGGCTCACCGGTCACCTCCTGATCGAGGGGCGGCGGCGCAAGGCGAAATACGGTGTGGTGACCATGTGCATCGGTGGTGGCATGGGCGCGGCGGGACTGTTTGAAATCATCCACTGAGCGGAAACGCGGGAGGTCATTCGTGAAGACAGCGATCACTGAACTGTTCGGCATCGAGCATCCGATCATCCAGGGCGGCATGCACTATGTGGGGTTCGCCGAACTCGCCGCCGCGGTATCGAATGCCGGCGGCCTGGGGATCATCACGGGCCTGACGCAACGGACGCCGGAACTGCTGGCCAAGGAGATAGCGCGCTGCCGCGACATGACGGATAAGCCAATCGGGGTGAACCTGACCTTTCTGCCCACCTTCAGCGCGCCGCCCTATCCGGAGTACATCGCAGCGATCAGAGAGGGTGGCGTCAAGATCGTCGAAACAGCCGGGCGCAGCCCCGAACAATACATGCCGGCCCTGAAGGCAGGCGGCATCAAGGTGATCCACAAATGCACCTCCGTCCGTCATTCGCTGAAGGCCGAGCAGATCGGCTGCGATGCAGTCAGCGTCGACGGTTTTGAATGCGGCGGCCATCCGGGCGAGGATGACATGCCAAACATGATCCTGTTGCCGCGTGCGGCCGAGGAACTGAAGATCCCGTTTGTTGCTTCCGGCGGCATGGCAGATGCGCGCAGCCTGGTTGCAGCGCTGGCGATGGGGGCCGCCGGCATGAACATGGGCACCCGCTTCATCGCCACCAAGGAGGCTCCGGTGCATGAGAACGTCAAGAATGCGCTGGTCCAGGCCTCGGAGCTCGATACCCGGCTCGTCATGCGCGCGCTCCGCAACACCGAGCGGGTCCTCAACAACAAGGGCGTCGAAGATTTGCTCGAGATCGAGCGAGAGAAAGGTAAAAGCCTCAAGATCGACGACATCCATGACCAGGTGGCGGGCGTCTATCCGAAGGTGATGATCGACGGCGATATGGACGCGGGCGCTTGGAGCTGCGGCATGGTCGTCGGACTCATCCGCGACATTCCGACCGTGAAGGAACTGGTCGACCGCATCATGGCGGACGCCGAGCGACTGATCAGGGGCAGGCTTACGGGATTCCTGGATGCCGACAGCACCGCTGCCCTGAAGGTCGCATGAAGCGACGGCGAGCGGATTGGCACCTCGTAGGGCTTGCCAAGCGCGAAATGCATCCCTCCAAAGCGGTTGCAAGACCCAGGAGAACGCCGGTCATCTGCTTCATCTGATTGCTAAAGCGCCGGCTGCGACGGCGCGTTCACGTCAGCTGATGGAGCTTCTTCAGCGGATTGAGTTCGCTCGGCTGGCCCTGTTCCTCGCGGCCGCGCTCCGCCTCGGCCTTGCCGTCCTCGTGGAGTTCCTGATCCCCGACGATCTCGCCGACGGCCTGTTTCGCCTTGCCGGCGATCCGCCGCTTAAGACCTTTCACCTTGCCCATGGTAGCCTCCAAGCTCACGCCGCTGCCCCGGCGCCAAACGGGGGAATAAGCGCCGGGGCCTGCGGTTTCGTCCAAAGTGCGTCCGACAGCAGGGGGCAGTTGCCGGAGGCGTGGGTCAGACTCCTTGGCGCGCCGATGGTTCCTCCGATCATCGCCGCGCGAGCTCGATGATCACGCCTTCGTTGCCCCGAAGCAGGATCGATGCGTCCGGCAATGGCTCGCGCGGCCGGTCCAGATGTGTTGACATCAGCAGTCGGCCACGGCCGTGCCAGTGCCATCTCCGCGGCTCGGCGGCGATGTTGAGGGCGACCAGCACTTCGCCTGTATTTGTCACGCGCTTGAAGACGAGGACGTCGTTTTGCGATCGCAGCGGCGCGTGGCTGCCTTCGCGAAGACAGGCATGCTCGCGCCGCAGCGCGATCAGCGCGCGAAACAACGCCAGGATGGAATGTTCGTCCCGTCTCTGCTGCGCCACGTTGGGCGCATCGCCCGGCCCCAGCGGTAGCCATGGGCTGCCTGTGGTGAATCCACCGCTCTCGCTGTCATCCCAGCGCATCGGCGCGCGCTCGGGATCGCGGCAAAGTTCATATCCCGGCACGAGCTTCTCGAAGGGATCGCGTATGCGATCGGCTGGAATGGGGACACGTTTACGGCCGATCTCGTCGCCCATGAAGAAAAACGGCGTTCCCCGCAGAGTCATCAACAGCATCGCGAGCACGCGCATCTGCGCCGCACCGATCTTGCTCGCGATCCGTTGCTTGTCGTGCCCGCCGATCACCCATACCGGCCAAGCGTCCTTGGGAATGGCGTTGAGATAGGCATCGATGGTCGCCTGTAACGACAGCGCGTCCCATTGCGAGTCCAGCAGCGCGAAATTCAGCGGCAGGTGCAGGCGCGGTCGATCGTTGCCGTAGAAGTGCCCGATCCGGTCGGTCTTGCCCTGAACTTCGCCGCACAATAGCCGGTCCGGATAGCCATCGATCACCTCACGGATGAATTCGATGCACGACATCGTCTCCGGACGGTCGTCGGTAAACACGGACGTATGGCGTTGCGGCGGCGGCTTGTCCTTGGCTTGCGGGTTTGGTGGATTGTCGCGCAACAGATCGTCCTTGATCAGCACGGCGCTGGCATCGACGCGAAAGCCGTCGACGCCGCGGTCGAGCCAGAAGTGCATGACGTCGGCGATCGCAGCCCTTACGTCCGGATTGCGCCAGTTCAGGTCAGGCTGCTCGACCAGGAAGGAGTGGTAGTAATATTGCCGCCGCGCGTCACACCACTCCCAGGCGCTGCCGCCGAAACGACTCAGCCAGTTGTTCGGCGGTCCGCCATTCTCGGCCGGATCGGCCCAGATGTACCAATCGGACTTTGCGCTGTGGCGCGAACTGCTGCTCTCGACGAACCAGGCGTGGTCGTCGGCAGTGTGATTGGGGACGAGGTCGAGAATGAGCCGGATCCCTTCCGCGTGCAGGGCGCTGACGAGGCGATCGAATTCGTCGAGCGTGCCGAAGCCCGGGTCGATTGAACAATAATCGGAGATATCATAGCCGAGATCGCGAAAGGGACTGCGGTAGATCGGCGTGAGCCACACCGCATCGATGCCGAGCCATTTCAGATAGTCTAGCCGCGACATCAAGCCGGCGAGGTCGCCTTTGCCGTCGCCATTGGAATCCTGGAACGAGATCGGCGCGATTTCATAGATGACCGCGGATTGCCACCACGCGCGTTCGTCACGGGATTTGGTCATTGCCTCGATTTCACCTCGTTGCAGGTGGCCTCTCGATAAAGCTCTGGAAACGGACAGCGATGGCGCAGCTCGTGAGCTTGATGATGGCGTCGCGCGGGTCCTGGATTTCCGGGTCGGTGACGGTGTCGCACCGGATGTCCGCCTTGCCATGCCAAACCAGCGCCTTGATCTCGGTCCTCCGCCATCAATCATGTGGCATCTAAGTTCAGGCATGAACGATGGTTGCTATGCAACGCGCAAATTCTTCGCACTGCACCGGACCCGTGCGGGAATAGGAACAGCTGGCCGGTCGAGCGATTGGGCATCATCATCCCAACCCGCGAGGATACGCCCTATGGCCGCCAATCAATTCGCCGTCGTCACCGGCGCCTCAACCGGTATCGGCCTGGAACTTGCCAGGTGCTGCGCCCAAGCAGGTTTCAATCTTGTCATCGCCGCGGACGAGGCCGCGATCGAGGGGGTGGCCGTCGACCTCCGTAGGTTCGGCGGCAGCGTGGAGCCGGTCGAGACCGATCTCGCCACCATTGAGGGCGTCGACAAGCTCTGCGCCGCGGTCGCCGACCGTCCGATCGACGCGCTGCTGGCCAATGCCGGCATAGGCCTTGGCAGGGCCTTCCTCGACCAAGACTTCCAGCGCATCAGGCACGTCATCGATACCAACATCACCGGCACGCTCTACCTGATCCATCGCGCCGGCAATGCGATGCTGCGACGCAACTCCGGGCGCATTCTCATCACGGGCTCGATCGCCGGCTTCATGCCCGGCAGCTTCGAGGCGGTGTACAACGCCTCCAAAGCTTTTCTCGACTCGTTCTCCTTCGCTCTGCGCGAAGAGCTGCGCGATAGCGGCGTCACCGTCACTTGCCTGATGCCTGGCGCCACTGACACCGAATTCTTCCGCCGCGCCGACATGATGGACACGAAGGTTGGCACCGAGCAGAAGGATGGCGCCTACGAGGTCGCCAAGGCCGGCTTCGATGCAATGCTGCGCGGTGAGGCCGACATCGTCACCGGGCTGAAGAACAAGATCCAGGCGACGGTCGCCACCATCACGCCGAACGAGATGCTGGCCAAGCAGCATCGGAAGCTGGCCGAGCCCGGCACGGCGAAATCGTAGCGCGAGAGTGCACCAACTCTCGCGGCACGCCGTAGACGGTGTCTGCTGTGATGGCGCTGACCTTCTGTGCGTAACGGCCCGCCGACCGCAGAGGAGGACTGGTCTTGGTAAACATGGCCGCTGCATCATCATCGAAGACCACGGTCTATGCCGCACTTGCCGGCAACGTGCTCGTCGCGGTCACCAAGATCGGCGCCGCCATCTGGACGGGAAGCTCGGCGATGACGAGCGAGGCCGTACACTCGGTGGTCGACACCTCCAACGAGATGCTGCTGCTCTATGGCTACCGTCGTGCCAGCCGCCCAGCGGACGAATCCCATCCACTCGGCTACGGCCGCGAGCTGTATTTCTGGAGCTTCATCGTCGCCCTGGTGATCTTTGCGCTCGGTTCGGGCGTCTCGCTCTATCAGGGGGTCGTGCATGTTGCCGCGCCTGAGCGGATCGAGGATCCCATCGTCAGCTTCGTCGTGCTCGGGCTGTCGTTCCTGTTCGAGGGCGCCTCGTGGCTGGTCGCCCTGCGACGTTTCCGTTTCGACGCGGCGCGGTTCGGCTACTATCGGGCCTTTGTCCGCAGCAAGGATCCGCCTGCATTCATGGTGCTGCTCGAGGACAGTGCGGCGCTGGTCGGCATTGTCATTGCGGCAGCGGCCACGGCGGCGGCGGTGTGGCTGGAGCAACCGGTGTGGGACGGCGTCGGCTCGATCCTGATAGGGATTCTGCTGGGGATCACGTCCGTCGGGCTCGCCCGCGAGAGCAAGAGTCTGCTGATCGGTGAGCCCGCGCACCCTGAGCTTGCGCGGTCGATCCTCGAGATCGCCCGGCGCTCGCCGGGGGTGCTGCAGGCCAATGGGCTCCTGACGGTCCAACTATCCCCGGACGAGATTGTCGCCGCCCTCAGCGTCGAGTTCACCGACGAGAAGCGCGCCGACGATATCGAGCAATGCGTGATCTCGCTCGAAAGAGAAATCCGCAAGCATCATCCGAGCGTCGCAGCCCTGTTCATCAAGCCGCAGACGAACGCGCGCTTTCACGCCGTTCGGGCGAAACGCAGGGGTGGAAGCTCCCAGAGCCATCAATGACCCGAGAGGCGCTCGCCCCGGTGCGCTCCCTCTGCGGAGCGGACCGTTCAAGCCTTCCGTATCAACTCCCCTGGCCGGCCTTGGCCGAATAGAGCTCTGCAAAGCGCTCCCGCAATAGGTTTTTCTGTACCTTGCCCATGGTGTTGCGCGGAAGCGTCTCGACGAAGATGATGCCCTTAGGCTGCTTGAATTTCGCCAGCCGTCCGGACAGCGCTGCGAGAATGGTGCGTTCGTCCACGGACGAGCCCGGCGACCGGACGACGGCAGCCGTGACGCCCTCGCCGAAATCGACATGCGGCACGCCGACGACGGCACTTTCGGAGACCCCCGGGATGGCGTCGATCTCCGTCTCGATCTCCTTCGGATAGACGTTGAAGCCGCCGGTGATGATGAGATCCTTGCCGCGGCCGACGATGTGCAGATAGCCATTTGCATCGAGCTTGCCGAGGTCGCCGGTGATGAAGAAGCCGTCGCTGCGGAATTCGGCGGCGGTCTTGTCCGGCATGTTCCAGTAGCCCGCAAACACGTTCGGCCCCTTCACTTCGATCATGCCGACTTCGTCCGCGGGCAGCGCCACACCGCTTTCGGGATCGGCGATCCGAACTTCGACCGCGGGCAGGGGGCGACCCACGGAGCCCGGAATGCGCTGGCCGTCGTAGGGATTGGAGGCGATCATTCCGGTCTCCGTCATGCCGTAGCGCTCCAGGATCGCGTGTCCGGTCCTCGCCTGCCAGGCGCGGTGAGTCTCGGCAAGGAGCGGCGCCGAGCCGGCGACGAACAGCCTCATGTTGGCGGTCGTGCGCTCGTTCAGGTTCGGGCTCTCGAGCAGGCGTACATAGAAGGTCGGCACGCCCATCAGCACGGTGCTGCGCGCCATCGTCGCCAGAATGCGCTCGGTGTCGAATTTTTGCATGAACAGGATGCGCCCGCGCGCGGCGAACGTGACGTTGCAGGCCACGAAGAGCCCGTGAACGTGGTAGATCGGCAGCGCGTGGATCAGCACGTCCTTGCTGGAATAGCGCCACTCTTCAACCAGCGTCAGGGCGTTCGAGGCCAAATTGCCGTGCGTCAGCATAGCGCCCTTCGAGCGGCCGGTCGTGCCGGAGGTGTAGAGAATGGCGGCGAGGTCGTCATTCCCCCTGGCCACGGTGTCGAATGCAATCGGGAAGTCCGCCGCGGCATCGGCGAGCGAGCCCCTGCCGTGGTGATCGAGCGTCTCGACCCGGCCGCCTGCTTTGGCAGCAATGGTGCGCAGGTCGGCTTCTTCCTTCGGATCGCACACGATCAATGTCGGCTGCGCGTCGCGGACAAAGTACTCGGTTTCGGCCGGTGTATAGGCGGTGTTCAGCGGCAGATAGACGGCACCGGAGCGGAGCGTTGCGAGATAGAGGGCGATGGCCTCGACGGATTTCTCGACCTTGGCAGCGACACGGTGGTCCGGGCCGATGCCAATCCTGGCGAGGAAGTTCGCAAATCTGCCGCTAAGGGCGGCGAGTTCGGCGTAGCTCAACGTCGCGCCGTCCTCCTTCTCAATGCAAATGGACTGATCGGACTCCGCAGAGGCAAGCAGGCGGTCGTACAGGTTCCAGGTCATGACGAGATCTTCCGTTGAGAGTTGGATTGGGGACTCGGAACGAGGTCGCGCGATGACAATTTCGCGCGGAGCGCCTTCTTCACCTTGTCGGACGCCACCACCGTGCCGGCTTCCGCAAACGCTTCGTGGTTCGCCTCGATGTGCTCGAGCGCGTAAAGATAGTTCACCATCAGCCCGTAGGACTGCTTCATGCCCTTGGCCGAAGCATCCCCCAGGAAATTCAGCCGCTCCAGGCGCGCGCCGTTGCCGAGATGGAAGCGGGCGACCGGATCGACCGGCTTGCCTGACGGCAGCTTCGCCTTCAGGAAGTAGTAGGCCGCAAGCGCGGTGATGGCCTCTTTCGCCTGCGCGATGTTGCCGCCGTCATCGAGCGCGGCCAGCGCGCGTCGCGTCTCCTCATCGATCGCGCCGGAGGCCTCTGTCTTGAGCTCGCGTCGCACCCAGCCGGCAAAGCCGGGAGCGGGCGACAGCGTGACGAAGGTTTTCAGGTTCGGCAGCTCGCGGGCGAGGTCCTGCACCACCTGCTTGATCAGGAAATTGCCGAACGAGACGCCGGCCAGGCCCTTCTGCGTATTCGAGATCGAGTAGAACACGGCAGTTGTCGCCTCACGCGCGGCAATCGCCTGGCGCGATTTGTCGAGCAATGGGCCGATCGCGCCGGGAATCTCCTTGGTGAGCGCGATCTCGACGAAGATCAGCGGCTCGTCGACGAGCTGCGGATGAAAGAACGCGTAGCAGCGGCGATCCGGCGGCTGGAGCCGGTTGCGTAAGTCCTCCCAGTCCTGGATGGCATGGACGGCCTCATACTTGATGATCTTCTCGAGGATGTTGGCGGACGTCGTCCAATCGATCGGCCGCAGCACGAGGAAGCCCCTGTTGAACCAGGACGAGAACAGATGGGCGAAATCGTCGTCGACCGGCTGGAGCTCGGGATGCTCGCGCAGCAGCGAGAGCAGCACCTCCCGCATGCGAACCAGCGACGAAGTCCCGCCGGGCGCCAGATTGAGGCGCCGGATCAACTCCTGCCGGCGCGGCTCGGCGGCGGCATGGAGCGCCTCGAGCTTGCTGCCGTCGGCGCCCTCCTTGCGTTGGTAGGCCGCGATCGCGAGCTCGATCGCGCGACGGTCGGGCCCGAACCGGTCGGCGAGCGAGGCGAGGAATTTCAGCCGCTGCGGCTCGCCGGCCTGCTCGAAAGCCGCAAGCAGCGATTGCGCGATCGCAACGCCGGAGGCTTCGCCGCGCCTGGAGAGCAGCGCTTCACCCAGAAGGGCGAGATCGCGATCCTCGCCTGGCTCACGATCCGGCTTGATGCCCAGAACCGCGCGACCACGTTGCGTCAAGGTATCGATGAGCCCTTGCAGGAACTCGGGCGCCGTGATGCGTCCGGATCTCGTGTCGTTCAGCATCGTTCATGCCTCCTCGGTTAACGCGACGGGGCGCCCATCACCAGGTTGGGCAGCCAGGTGGAGATCGAGGGCGCCAGGCAAAGCAGGACGACCGCGAACGCCATCAGGAGCACGAAGGGCAGCGTCCCCCAGATCACGTCCCGCAACGGGATGTCCGGCGCGATGTTCCTGATGACGAAGATGTTGAGTCCAACCGGCGGATGAATGAGGCCCATCTCCATCACGATCGTCATCACCACGCCGAACCAGATCAGGTCGAAGCCTGCGTCCTTGAGCGGCGGCAGGATGATCGGCGCAGTCATCAGGATGATCGAAACCGGTGGCAGGAAGAAGCCGAGTACGACCACCAGCACCAGGATCGCTGCCAATAGCACCCAGCGCGACAGCTGCATCGCGACGATCGCCTGCGCCGCCGCCTGACTGATGTGGAGATAGCTCATCACGTAGGAGTAGAGCAGCGACATGCCGATGATCAGCATCAGCATGGTCGATTCCTTCAGCGTCGATTCCAGGATCGGGCCGAGATCCCGCGGGCGCCACACGCCATAGATCGAGGCGATCAGGACCAGCGCCAGGATGCCGCCGAGGCCTGCGGTTTCCGACGGCGTCGCATAGCCGCCATAGAGTGCGATCATGACGCCGCTGAGCAGCACGACGAACGGGAGCACGCGCGGCAGCGCACCGAACCGCATCGCCATGGTGAAGCGCTCATTCGAAAGGATCGGATGCTGCGCAGGGTCCGCGGCATAAGCGCGCTCTGCCGCGGCGTATTCGGACTTGAATCTCAACACCGCATACGTCGCAAACAGCAGCACCAGGAGAAGGCCCGGGCCGATGCCGGCGAGGAAGAGACGACCGAGCGACTGCTCCGCCGCGACCGCGTACAGGATCATGGTGATCGAGGGCGGCAGCAGGATGCCCAGCGTGCCGCCGGCTGCGATGACGCCCGCAGCAAAGCCGCCGGAATAGCCGCGCTTGCGCATTTCGGGAATGCCGGCCGAACCGATGGCCGAGCACGTCGCCGGAGATGATCCGGCCATCGCAGCGAATAGCGCGCAGGCAAAGACATTGGCGATGCCGAGCCCGCCGGGGATGCGGCCCATCCAGACGTGCAACGCGCTGTAAAGATCCTGTCCCGCCTTCGACTTGCCGATCGCGGCGCCCTTCAGGATGAAGAGTGGGATCGCCAGCAGCGTGATCGAAGCCATCTCCTCGTAGACGTTCTGCGTCACCGTATCGAGCGATGCGGCGGGCATGAAGAAATACATGAAGATGACGGCGACGGCACCGAGCGCCAGCGCGATCGGCATGCCCGAGGCCATCACGGCGAGCGTGGCCCCGCCATACATCAGTCCGACGGCAAACGTGCTCATTTGCTCCTCCATCCGTCGACGCGCGAGGCGAGCTGAAGCGCGATCTGCACCGTCATCAGCGTCATCCCGAGTGACATCATGCTGTAGGGAATCCACAGCGGCGGGGCCCAGGTCGATCCGGACACCTGTCCGTCGACCCATGCCTCGTGGAATAGCGTCCAGGATTTCCAGGCGAAGAAGCAGCAGAACAGCAGGCTCACGGTGTCGACCACGAGCATGCGGATCGCATTGCCGCGCTTCGACAGATAGCCGGTGAGAGCCTCGATGCCGATGTGGCCGCGTCCGGCTTGTACGAACGCGGTCGACAGGAACGTGGCGCCGACCAGCAGGAACACCGCGGCCTCGTCCTGCCAATAGGTCGCCGCGTTGAAGAAATAGCGCGCGGCCACGCTGTAGCTCAGGATCGTGCTCGCGACGATGAGTGCGATCGAGCAGAGGACGACGATCGTCCTGTTGAGCAGGGTCATCGCGCGATTCATCCGTCCCACCGTGGAGCCGGGTCGCGCTGCCGTCATGACGACGGAGTGGCCGAGATCGACGCCGTGCGCGCTCATGATCCGGCCTCCATGGCGAGCTTGATCAGGCGGGCGCAGTTCTCGTTCTTGTTGGCGTAATCCTTCCAGGCGGTGTCGCGCGCAAGCTCCCGCCACGCCTGAACCGTCTTGTCGTCGAGATCATGCACGGTCGCGCCGGCGGCCTGGTAGACCTTGGCCACGCGGACGTCGTCTTCCATCGCCGCGGTGCGGCCGAACGCTTCCAGCTCGGCGCCGACCGAGACGATGATGTCGCGCTCCTCGCTCGAAAGCCGATCGAACACCGCCTTCGACATCACGAGCGGCTCGAGCATGAACCAGTAGCTCTTGGCGCGGCCGGTCGTCAGATGCTTGGCGAGCTCTTCCAGTCGGAACGAGGTCAGGCTGGTGGAGGAGGTGAGGGCGGCATCGCAGGCGCCGGTCTGCATTGCCGCATAGAGTTCATTGGAAGGGAGCGACAGCACCGAGGCGCCGGCGGCCTGGAGCACGAGATCCATCTCGCGCGAGCCGCCGCGGATCTTCATGCCCTTGGCATCCGCGACCTCGACCAGCGGTCGCGCACGGCTGGCGACGCCGCCGGCCTGCCAGATCCAGGTGATGATGACGAGGCCCTTGGCGGCGAGAAACTTGCTGAACTCCTGGCCGATCGGCTTGTTCTTCCAGCCGAGGCCTTCGTCGTAACCGGTGACGAGGCTCGGCATCAGGCCGATGTTCAGTTCGGGAAGATCGCCGCCGGCGTAGGAGATCGGAATGAGGCTCATGTCGAGCGCGCCTTTGCGCATCGCCGAGACCTGCGCGTTGGTCTTCATCAGCGACGAGCCCGGATAGATCTCGGCGGTCATCGCGCCCTTGCTGCGCTCCTGGATCAGGGCCGCGAAACGCCAGCAGAGCCGGTCGCGAAAATCGCCCTCGGTCGCCGTGCCACCCGGAAATTGGTGCGAGATCTTCAGGGTCGTGGCCGCGCGCGCTTCCCCGAACGGGAGCAGCGCCGGGGCTGCGATTCCCAAGGCCAGGGCTTGGCGTCTTGAAATCCTCATTCCATACCTCCCGTCGCTGAATTGCATTTTTTATTCGTAATATTGCATACAATTCTCATATGAACTGCATGCTGTTCGTTTTGTCAAGTATATGGTATGGAATTGTGGGATCAGGTGTATGCAATGAGCCAGGCCTTCAGACTTAAGCAGTCGATCGAAGACGCTGTGATTGCAGGAGAATTCCTGCCGGGTGATCGCCTGGACGAGGCCTCGCTGGCGGAGCGATTCGGGGTGTCGCGCACCCCTATCCGGGAGGCGCTGCTCCAGCTCGGCGCCGAGGGCTTCATCGATGTCCGCCCGCGCCGCGGCGCGATCGTCAGCGTCCCGTCACCGACCAGGCTGTTCGAGATGTTCGAAACGATGGCGGAGATCGAAAGCGCCTGCGGACGCCTGGCGGCACGTCGGCTGACCCCGGAGAACGATGCGGCAATGGAGACTGCTCATCGCGCGTGCGAGATAGCCGCGCGCGAAGGCGACAGCGAGCAGTACTACGCCGACAACCGCAATTTTCACGAAGCGATCTACCGCGCGAGCCGCAACAGTTTTCTCGCTGATCAAGCCTTTGCTCTGCACAAGCGGCTGAGCGCCTATCGCCGTATCCAGCTACGTGCGCGCAACCGCCTGCTGCAATCGCTCCAGGAGCACGCCGGGATTCTCGAAGCGATCCGCGCCGGCGATGAGCAACTCGCGGCAACGCGACTTCACGATCATGTTCTGGTCCAGGGTGAGCGGTTCTCGGACATGGTGCTTGGCCTTGCCGCGGATCGACGATCCGACGCGACCGGAAGCAAGAGCGGAACGTCGAGGTAGAGGCTGGTTTTCCGAAAAGATCATGCTAAAACAATAACCTAAAGCGCGATGACGATTCATCCCAATCTCATCGCGCTTTAGCGTTGCCTCTCGCCGTAGCCATTCGTCACTCTATTCAGGGTGTCCGCGCCGTGCTGCCGGTCGTGCCGCCAGCGAAGAATGCCAGGAGATGTTGAGAGACATAGGTCGGATTCTCATCCGGCAACCAATGCCCGGTGCGTGGTGCAACATCTCCACGCACATTCGTGGCGAGCTCCTTCGCCATGTCCGTTTCGGCCCAGCCGTTGCTCTTCTCGCCGGCCAAGGCGAGGACGGGCATCGGGAGCTTCTTCTGCATGAATTGCTTGAAGCGCCGTTCATCCTCGGGAAAAGCCCGATAGAGCTCAAACCCCGCGCGAAGGCCTCCGGGAGCCGCATAGGCACGCGCATAGACCGCGATGTCTTCGTCCGCAACAGGCGCTGCGAGCCTCTTCTTGTAGAAATCCGAGATGTAGGCTTGCTCGTGACCGCTCACGAGGAGCTCAGCGATATCGCGCTGCTGATGCAGGCCGAAATGCCAGAGCTCGGGGTCCGGCTTGTGCTTGGCTTCATCCCAGATCCGCGTGGCCGGCACGGGAACGTCTAGCATCGCGAGCTTGACGACCTCATCCGGCCATTGCGCGGCATAGGCATAGGCGACCATCACGCCGATGTCGCGTCCGACGAGGTTGACATGGCTTCCGCCCAGTTCGCGGACCAGTGCGCGAATGTCGGCAGCCATCGTCGCCTTGTCGTAGCCGCCCTGCGGCTTCTCCGACTCGCCAGCGCCGCGATAGTCCACCGCAACGACACGGTACCCCGCGCCCGCGAGCGCAGGCATGACATTCCGCCACGTGTACCAGGTCTGCGGCCAGCCGTGCAGCAGAACGATCAGGTCGCCATGGGCCGGACCGCCGATGACATAGTGCAGTCGAACTCCATTGGCTTCGGCAAAGCCGTGCGTGAAGATTCGTTCGAAGTTGGCCGGCAGGCCAGTGCGCGAGGCAAGAGGGGATGGAGTCTCCTGTGCCAGTGCGCCGGTGACCATCAGAATGAATGTTGCTCCCAGCACAGGCAGGAATCTGAGCAAGCGTCTCATTGAGCGGGTCCATCTTGTTGAGAGACGAGGATATCCCTGAGCACCGCGACTTGTTGTTGTTGCGGAGGGCCCCAACCCAATCTGCCCCCAACCGAGCTCGGCTTCGATGGTTCCGAGGAAACTGCTTCGCCGGAACTCTCCGCTTCAGATCCTTATCAGCGAATGTCGGCGGCACGCCGCTCGCCAGTCGCTCTTCGCATGTAGGCGTGCGGACTGGATCCCATTTCTGTCCGGAATGCGTAGACGAACGCGGATGCGGATCCGTAGCCCAGTTGCAGCGCGGTCTCCGTGACTCCCGTGCCGCTGCTCAACAGCTCGATGGCGCGCAGCAGCCGCACCCGTCGCCGCCATGATCGCAGGCTCGAACCCATTTCCGCTTCGAACTGGCGCGTCAGCGTACGTGACGACATGCCGAGCGCCTTGGCCCAATCATCCGAACTTCGGGAATCGGCTGGATCGACGTAGAGCGCTTCGCAAAGGCGCAGCAGGCGTTCGCCGCGCGGCCACGGCAATCCCGCCGTCAGCGCGCGGGCCCTGCCGAGCTGATCGAGAATGAGTGTCGCGACACGATCGGGGTAGCCGTCGGTATCCTGGCTTCCTTCGATGGCTGCTGCCTCCACGATCAACGCCTTCAGCAGGGGAGAGACGGCGAGCACTGTCGGAGCCGATGGCAGATTGCTCCCGGCGTCGACGGCAATCCACAGGCTGCGAAACTCGGCGCCGAGAAGGGAGCCCACCCGATGGCGAACGCCGCGCGGCAGCCAGACGGCCTGTTCGGGCGAGATGACGAAGGAACGATTCTCCGCGGTCACCATCAGCACGCCGTCGATGGCGTAGACCACTTGGTGCCAGTCGTGCGCGTGCTCCGGGAATTCGTGCCGCGCCGGGATCGACTGGGCGCGCATGGTGATGGGGCGCGGCGGCAAGGCATCCGGCGGAGCCGATAGTGGGGTCCAGGTCATGTCGTTTCCGATTGGCCGATATTCTATATAAATTGGCAAAACGTCGAAAGACAGCCGCTTTTCGCTCTGCTAGCGCTCCGGTTCAAGGCCGGCCACACCACCGACTTTGTTGGCCGGACCCGTCTCGTCCCTCGTATCAGGAACGGAGCATGGCCGAGTGCGACAGCCGGGGCCTGCCGATTTCGACAGATTCACCGCAAGCGGCCGGTCAATATCGGATCGGCATCGATCTGCTTCTGTCGGCGTGGCCGGGCGCGGATGACACGCTGCGGCAGGCCGCGGAACTCGATCCACATTTCGCGCTGGCGCACGCCGCCCTCGCACGTCTGCACGCGATCAAGGCCGAGCCCGCGGAAGCGCGCGCAAGGATCGCGACTGCGCAGGAGATTGTCGCGCGAAACGGCTCGCCGCGTGAGATCAGTCATGTTGCGGTCCTCGCGCTCGCGGTGACCGGCCAGTCCGCCAAGGCGTTGGAGAGCGCGCTCGCGCATCTGGACGCGTGGCCGCGCGACGTCCTGATCCTCTCTCTGCCGCTCGGCGCGTTCGGCCTGTTCGCGTTCTCGGGGATGATCGGTCACGACCAGGCGCGCGTGGATCTCTGCGAACGCGTGGCGGGTCGCTACGACGCGGACGACTGGTGGTTCCTGACCTATCGCGGCTGGTCACATGCCGAGAACGGATCGGTCTCGAGAGGTCGCGACCTCGCGCAACGTGGTCTCGAACGGCGCCGCGCCAACGCGAACGCCGCGCATGCGGTCGCGCATGCGATGTTCGAGCAGGGCGCCAAGGACGAAGCCGAAACGCTGCTCGAAGGCTGGTTGCCTGAGTATGATCGGGCAGGGATGCTTCACGGTCATCTGGCCTGGCACGCGGCGCTCTCGGCACTGGAGCGCGACGATCCGCAACACGCCCTGGCGATCTATTGCAAATTCGTTCGACCTTCGGCCTCGCTCGGTCTGCCGATCAATGTCTTGAGCGACACGGTCTCCTTGTTGTGGAGACTTCAGGCGTATGGCCACGAGGTGCCGTCCGGCATGTGGGAGGAGGTCGAGAGCTACGCCGGATCCCGCTATCCGACTCCCGGTCTCGCATTCGTCGAACTGCACACGGCCTTGTTGGCCGCCGCGACCGGAAAACACGCCGCTGCCGTCGACCGCATCAAGGCGAATGCGCAACGTGTCGCGGACGGCGTGCTGCCGGCTGGTCCCGTCGTGCCAGCCATCGGCCGGGCCGCGCTCGCGTTCGCGAACACCGACTACGCCGAATGCATGCGGATTCTCGAGCCGGTGGCCGCAGACGTCGCGCGGGTCGGCGGCAGCGGCGCCCAGAGGGAAATCATCGAAGACATGTTGTTGCTCGCTTTCATGCGAAGCGGCGATTCCGCCAAGGCACGCGATCTGCTCGATCGCCGCCTCCACCGCCGTCCGTCGCAGCGCGATGCGCGCTGGCGCGGCCAAATCGAGGTCTGAATGTCAGAAGTTGCCGTGCAAGGGCGGGTGGAGGCTCCGCCCGCGTTCCGTTTTGAGCGCAGCAATGTCGCAAGGCTCGCCGTCGCGCAGGCATTGGCCGGCGCGAATTCGACGATCGCCTACGCCACCGGCGCAGTGATCGGTGACATGCTGGCGCCCACCAAGGCGCTGGCAACTCTTCCGATCTCGATCTTCGTGGTCGGGATGGCCGCCTGCACCTTGCCCGCCGGAGCGATCGCGCAACGTTACGGGCGACGCGCGACCTTCATGATCGGCACCGGCTGCGGTGTCCTCTCCGGCCTGATCGGATCGCTCGCGATTCTATACGCCTCATTCGGCCTGTTCTGTGCGGCGACGTTTCTCGGCGGTGTCTACGCCGCGGTGGTGCTGTCCTTTCGCTTCGCGGCCGCCGATTGCGCGGCGCCGGAGCGGCGGCCGCGCGCGCTGTCGGCGGTGATGGCAGGCGGTGTCTTTGCCGGCGTGATCGGGCCGCAACTCGTCACGTATACGATGGGTCTGTGGCCGCCCCATCTCTTCGCGGCCACCTATCTGGCACAAGGCGCGGTCGCTGCGATCTCCTTATCGGTTCTCGCCGGGGTCCGTCTGCCGATGCCGATCGCGGCCGACAGGGGCAGAGGCCGTCCTCTTTCCGTGATCGCGCGCCAGCCGCGTTTCATTGCGGCGGTGGTCTGCGGAGTCGTCTCTTATCTGCTGATGAACTTCCTGATGACGGCGGCACCGCTCGCGATGAAGTTCTGCAATCTGTCGCAGGAGGCTGCCAATCTTGGTCTGCAATGGCATGTGATCGCCATGTATGGACCGAGCTTCTGGACCGGCAGGTTGATCACCCGGTTCGGCGCTTCGAGAGTGGTGGCGACCGGGCTGCTGCTCACCGCCGCCTCTTCGGCCATCGGTCTGTTCGGTATTCAGGTCGGGCACTTCTGGGCGACGCTGATCCTGCTCGGCGTCGGCTGGAATTTTGGCTTCGTCGGAGCTTCCGCGATGGTCCTGGAGTGTCATCGCCCGGAGGAGAAGGCGCGCGTGCAGTCGCTGAACGACTTCATCGTGTTCGGCACGATGACCTTCGGCTCGTTCCTGTCGGGTGGGCTGCTCTCCGCCTACGGTTGGAATACGGTCCTGTGGGTCTCGTTTCCGCCTCTGTTCCTGGCCGTCGCCGCGCTGGCGCTGGCATCACCACGAGCGCGCCGCGGCGATGCGGCGTCGTGATATGCTGGAGCGCGCCGCGGAGGCCGTCGCACGGATGCGGTCCGGCCAGGCTAATTTCATAATGGTGTTGACCATGAGGGAGAAGAGCCATGCGCATCAATGACAACCTGACAGTTCCGGTGATCGTTCAGGCCGGGCAGCTGCCGTGGATCCAAAGCCCGGCGGCCGGTGTCGACCGGCGCATGCTGTTCCGCATCGGCGACGAGGTCGCGCGCGCCACCTCGATCGTGCGATACGCGCCGCACAGCGCGTTTCCGCGCCATACGCATGGCGGCGGCGAAGAGATCGTCGTTCTCGATGGCGTCTTTCAGGACGAGCATGGCGATTACCCCGCGGGCAGCTACTTCCGCAATCCGCCCGGGACCTCGCACGTTCCCGCATCGGAGGCTGGCTGCACGATCTTCGTGCGCCTTTGGCAGTTCCGGGATGGCGATCGCGACCAGATCGTACGACGGCCCGCGGAAGGTCGTCAGCGCGAGCCGCGATCGGGGGCGGCGAGCGCGCTCGAACTGTTCGACGATGGATTTGAGAACGTGCGTTTCGAGAGCTGGATGCCTGGCAGTTCCGTCACGGTCGAGAATGCACGCGGGCTCGAAATGCTCGTTCTCGCCGGGAGCCTGTCGATTGGTGATCAGACGCTGCTCCCGCAAGGCTGGGTCCGCTTGCCCGCCGGACAGCCTCTGCGCGCCGTCTGCGGTGCGGACGGCGCGAACGTCTGGCTGAAGGACGCTCCCTTGCTGCATCCGGACGTCTGCCAAATGCCGTGAAATGCGGGGCGACCCGCACGTCGTTGAGGGCTCATCGACAGACGCCGGGCCTCGATGACGACGCGGGATTGATTTTGCAAGACGATCGGTCTAATAAATCGCCATGAGAGCGATTTTGCCGTCAGCCGAACCGCGTCGCCGTGGCCGTCCGCCCAAGGACCAGACACGGCCAGACGCGCCGCGCGCACGGCTGCTGCGCACCGGCGTTGCGATCCTGACCGAGAAGGGCTTCAGTGCCGTGGGCGTCGAGGAGATCCTGGACGCCGCGGAGGTACCAAAAGGTTCATTCTACCATTACTTCGACAGCAAGGAGTCCTTCGGTCTCGCACTGATCGACGCCTATGCCGACTATTTCGCGCGCAAGCTGGACCGATGGTTCGACGACACCGAGCGTGCTCCGCTCGACCGTCTGCGTGATTTCATCGCGGATGCTCGCTCGGGCATGGCGAGACATCGCTACCGGCGCGGCTGCCTCGTCGGCAATCTCGGACAGGAGATGGGTGTTCTGCCCGAGCCGTTCCGGAAGCGCCTCGCTGCTGTGTTCCGAGATTGGGAAGCGCGGACGTCCCGCTGCCTGCGGTCGGCGCAAGAGGCGGGCGAGATGTCCAGCGAGCTCGACTGCGAGGATCTCGCGCAGTTCTTCTGGATGGGCTGGGAGGGCGCGGTGTTGCGCGCCAAGCTCGAACGGCGCCCGGATGCGCTCGACGTCTTCGCCGAACGCTTTCTTGCGATGATCCGGGCGAAAGGTGAGGGGCGATGATTGTCATGCCAATCTTCAACGAGGAGCCAAGCTCATGACCGAAACACGCGCCGTCAGTCGCTTCCCTGTTCCCGATCTCGCCGATATGCCGGACGATATCCGTAGCCGCATCCTGGCTGTGCAGGAGAAGTCCGGCTTCATTCCGAATGTCTTTCTCGTGCTCGCGCACCGGCCGGAGGAGTTTCGTGCATTCTTTGCCTATCACGACGCGCTGATGGACAAGCCCGGCAATCTGACCAAGGCCGAGCGCGAGATGATCGTCGTTGCGACCAGCAACCTCAATCAGTGCCAGTATTGCGTAGTGGCGCATGGCGCGATCTTGCGGATTCGCGCCAAGGACCCGCTGATTGCCGATCAGGTCGCCGTCAACTACCGCAAGGCCGACATCACCGATCGTCAGAAGGCGATGCTGGATTTCGCCGTTCGGGTCTCGACCGAGGCGCACAAGACGTCTGAAAGCGACTTCGCCACGCTGACGGCGCACGGATTCACCGAAGAGGACATCTGGGACATCGCGGCGATCTCGGCCTTTTTCGGCCTGTCGAACCGGCTCGCGAACGTGACGAGCATGCGTCCGAATGCCGAATTCTATACCATGGGCCGCTGAGAGAAGGAGCGACGCCATGGAGCTGTCATCCGGGCAATTGGCTTTGAAGGAAAGAGCCGCCGCCTTCTCGAATGGGCTGCTGCGCAAGCGCGGCGCCGAGATCGATCAATCGCGCGAATATCCCTTCGACGTTGTCGAGGCACTGAAAGCCGAGCGCTTCATGGGCATGACCATCCCAAAGGAATATGGCGGGCAGGGCCAGAGCTTCCTCGACACGGTGCTGGTGATCGAGGAGATGGCGCGCGCGTGCACGGTCTCGGCGCGTATCGTCGTCGAGGCCAATATGGGCGCGATCTCCACCGTCATGGCCTACGGCACCGATGCACAGCGCAGGCGCGCTGCCGATCTCGTCCTGGCGGGCGATAAGCCGGCCATCTGCATTACCGAGCCCGAGGCGGGTAGCGACGCGAGCGGCATGAAGACCCGGGCCGACAAGCGCGGCAATCGCTACGTGCTCAACGGCAGCAAGCATTGGATCACCGGCGCCGGCGTGTCGCGCCTGCACCTGATCTTCGCGCGGGTCTTCGATGAGAGCGGTGAGGAGCTCGGCGTCGGCGGCTTCCTGGCAGTGCGCGGCGAGGCCGAAGGGCTGCGTATCGGCAAGCGCGAAACGACGATGGGACTGTGCGGCATGCCCGAGGGCGAGCTCGTGTTCGAGGATCTGGAGATCACGCCGGACATGGTGCTGCTGCCTCCGTCGGGCTTCAAGCGCGGCTTTGCCGACCTCATCAATGCCTACAACAGTCAGCGTGTCGGCGCAGGCACTGTCGCGATGGGAATCGCTGCGGGTGCGCTGGAGCACGCCATCGAATGGGTCAAGACGCGCGAGCAGTTCGGGCGCCCGATCGGCGAATTCCAGGGGCTGCAATGGATGCTCGCCGACATGCAGACGCAGCTCACCGCATCGCGCTTGATGCTGCATGCGGCCGCCGCGTCGCGAGGCCCGGGCGGCAGCGCATTTCCCGATCCGACCCTCGCGGCGCAGGCGAAGATCTTCGCGTCCGAGGCGGCGATCAAGATCGTCAACGATGCACTTCAGATGTTTGGGGCCCGCGGCTATTCGCGCGACTTCCCGCTCGAGCGCATGGCGCGCGACGTCCGCATGTTCACGATCGGCGGCGGCACGGCGCAGGTGCTGCGCACGCTCGTCGCGAGCAAGGTTCTGGGCTGGAAGCTGCCGCAGACCCGTCATTGAGCGGGGGTCATCCAGACTGCTTCAGCCAGTTCTGGGCTCGGCTCGCGGTCGGCTTGCGGCTGCGATCACTAGCTCGCGTCATCATGGCCGCTTCAGCGGCCCTGACGCGCCGACGCAGCTCTAACAGTTCGCAATATGCGGCACGAAGCGGATCGTCAGTATCGAGCGTCGGCGATTGCTTTGAAGAATTCGTCGTGCCGTAGGATGAGTATCTGATCATCTTGAACACGCTGCGGTTGATATGCGCAGAGCGTATCAGGGCATTCCCTTCGCGCAATGAAAGTCGCTCGTTAACATTGATGTCGGCGCAAAAAGTTAAGACCGGTACAAGGATGCCGTGGCGCCACTAGTGTCGCGCAGCGATGGCGGTCATCTCGAGCTTGACGCCCGGACCGAGATCGGCCACGCCGATTGCGGCGCGCGCCGGCAGATGAGCTTCTGCAAAGTGCGCCTTCCAGGCGGCGTTGAACGCGGCCTTCTCCTTGAGATCCGTCATGTAGATGGTCACCTGCAAGACGTTGGCCAAATCGGATCCGAGGGTCTTCAGCAGCTGCGCCAGCTGCCGGAGGACGTCGTTTGCCTGGCCCGACATGTCGAGGCTCGTGTCTTCAGGGACAATTCCGCCGATGTAAAGCACGCCATTATGCTCGACCACTTCGTGGAGCAGACCTTCGTAAGGCAAGATGCGCTTGATCATGATGAGACCGATGTTGCTGGTGAGGAAGGGGAGGCGTATCGCACATCTGTACCACCAATACGAGGCCCTGTGACGTACCGAGCGGCACCGTCGACATCGGCGTGAGTCTTGACCTCGCTATTCGGCGGCGTCGGGTGCAACAGAGTGCACGGGAGCCCAGCGTAGACGTCAGCTCTGATCTCGATGACATCACAGTGTGGATCGGTATACTGCCACCACGTACTGGAACAAGGATCAGGCGATGGACGATACGATTGGCTTTCCCGACCCCGGCCTCGACCTGTCCGACGGCTTCAAGCCGCACACGTCGCATTGGGGCGTGTTCTCGGCGCGCCAAGGCGCGGCCGCACTCGAGGTCAGGGCCTATGCGGGGGATCCCGATCCGAACGGCATCATCGACAATTTCCCCGGCGCGCTGCGCCACCAGGCGCGCATCGCCCAGCCGACGATCCGCCGCGGCTGGCTCGAGCGCGGTCCCGGCCCGGACCATCGCCGCGGCCGCGACGAATTCGTCTCCGTGAGCTGGGAGAAGGCGCTCTATCTGCTCGGGGACGAACTGGCGCGCATCCGCGACACGCGCGGCCCCGGCGCTGTGTTCGGCGGTTCCTATGGCTGGTCGAGCGCGGGCCGATTTCATCACGCCCAGAGCCAGGTGCATCGCTTCCTCAACATCGCGATGGGCGGCTATGTGCGTTCGGTCAACACCTACTCCTCCGGCGCGTCCTCGGTGTTGCTGCCCCAGATCCTCTGCGGATACGAGGACATCACCAAGCGCAACGTCACCTGGGAGCAGATCGCGGCGGATACCGAGATCGTGCTGGCGTTCGGTGGCATGGCGCTGAAGAACTCCATGGTCGCCGGCGGCTCTATCAGCAAGCATGTCGAGCGCGGTGCCATGGCGGCGGCGCGCCGGCGCGGCTGCGAGTTCGTCCTGGTCAGCCCGCTGCGCGACGATCTGCCGGTCGAAGCTGGCGCCGAATGGATGAGCTGCGTGCCCGGCACCGACACCGCGCTGATGCTCGGCATCGTCCACACGCTGGTGAGCGAAGGTCTGCACGACCAGGCCTTCCTCGATCGCTACACGGAAGGCTGGCCCGTCTTCCTGCGCTATCTCACCGGCGAGAGCGATGGGCAAGCAAAGCATGCCGGATGGGCCGCCGCGATCTCAGGCGTCGACGCGGACACGATCCGCGCGCTGGCGCGCCGGCTCGCCGGGAAAAGGGCGCTGATCACCGTCTCGCATTCGCTCCAGCGCGCCGAGCATGGTGAGCAGCCGGTGTGGATGGGCCTGGTATTGGCGGCAGCGCTCGGCCAGGTCGGTCTTTCCGGTGGAGGCTATGCTTATTCGCTGGGTGCGATCGGCTATTACGGCCGCCGCGTCAACGACGTGCCGGGTCCGACGCTGGGGCAGGGCCGCAACGGCGTTGCCGATTTCATTCCGGTGGCGCGCATCGCCGACATGCTGCTCAACCCTGGAAGCACCTATCGCTACAATGGCGAGACACGCACCTATCCGGACATTCGCCTCGTCTACTGGGCCGGCGGCAATCCCTTCCATCATCACCAGGACATCAACCGCCTGCGCAAGGCGTTCGCGAAAGTCGACACGCTGGTCGTGCACGAGCTCGGCTGGACCGCGACGGCCCGGCACGCCGACATCGTGCTGCCCGCAACGATGACGCTGGAGCGCGAGGACATCGGCTATTCCACCAACGACCCCTTGATGGTCGCGATGCACCGGATCGCCGAGCCGTTTGGGCTCGCGCGCGACGACTATGATATCTTCGCCGATCTCGCCGAACGTCTCGGCGCGCGCGAACCCTTCACGGAAGGCCGCACCTCTCGGGAGTGGCTCGAACATCTGTATGAGCCCACCCGCGCCTCGCTCGCCAAGCGTGGCGTGGAGGCGCCCAGCTTCGACGAATTCTGGCAGCGTGGCAGCCTGGTCGTGCCGCAGCAGCCCGATGACGGCGGCCGGCTGCGCCGCTTCCGTGAGGATCCCGCAGGTCACGCCCTGCCGACGCCGAGCGGCCGCATCGAGATTTTCTCGGCGAAGATCGCGGGCCATGGCGATGCGGATTGTCCGGGCCATCCGGTCTGGCTCGACAAGTCCGATATGCCGAGGCCTGGAGCACCGTGCTTCCTCGTCGCCAACCAGCCGGTGACGCGCCTGCACAGTCAGCTCGATTTCGGTGGCCATTCGCTTGCCGCAAAACATCGCGGCCGCGAGGTCGCGCGCATGAACCCGCGCGATGCGGCCGCACGCAGCATCAAGGATGGCGACATCATCCGCCTGTTCAACGACCGCGGCGCCTGCCTTGCCGCCGTCCACGTCACCGACGGCATCGCGCCCGGCGTCGTGCAGCTTCCGACCGGAGCCTGGTATGACCCGATGGATCCCGAGGACGACGCGCCGCTCTGCGTTCACGGCAATCCGAACGTGCTCACCCGCGACGTCGGCACCTCATCCCTGGCGCAGGGCTGCACGGGGCAGTTGACGACGGTCGAGGTGGAGAAGTTCACGGGCAATCTGCCCCCGATCCGGGCGTTCGATCCGGTGTAGGGCTTTTATCGTAGCCCGGATGGAGCGTAGCGCAATCCGGGACCGCTCTCTTCATCGGCACCTTCCCGGATTACGCTTTCGCTCCATCCGGGCTACGGCATCTCGCAATGATGAAGTAGAGACCGCGTGCGCGTCGCTACGCGGCCACGCTGGCGATCCAGTCCCTCTCCCGAGCAGCACGCCGCTGCGGAGGCGCTTCTGCCTCAGCTCGCTCACCCTTGCTGGCGAGGCGCCAGCGTGCCGGAGACTGGCCGCTGATGCGCTTGAAGACGGTGGAAAAATGCGCCTGCGTGCTGAAGCCGACGGCAAGCGCGATCTCCGCCAAGGGCCGCTCGGTGGTCGTGAGCAGCGCCTTCGCACGTTCGATCCGGTGATTGAGAAGATATTCGCGGGGGCGGTAACCGGTCGCGGCGCGGAATTGGGCCGCAAAGTGCATTCTGGACAAGCCGGCGACATGGGCGAGCTCGGCCAGGCTGATGCAGCGGTCGAAATGATCGGCGATGTATTGTTCGATCCGCCGCAGCCGCCATTTCGGCAAGGCATTGACCCTGACGCGCGGCGGCTCCAACCGGGCGAGATGCATCGCAAGAGTCTGGCCGAGGCAGCGCATGAACTGGTGGTCCGCGGCGTGACCACGTTCGATCAGCGCCTTGGCAAGCTCTGCAGCGAGCGGGTCGCGCAACAGGACGAGGTCATTCAGTCCTTGGGTCGCGGGGAATTGCGCTGGAAAATGATCCGTGGAGATATGAAAGTGCAGGAAAGCGCATGGCGACTGGAACTGCGCGCGGAGAGGCTTCGACGGTGCGGTGACATAGAGCGTGCCTGCGGGCATGGTGCCGTCGAAAACGATCTGACGGTCCCGGCTCAGTCTTGCGCGCGTGGTCTTCAGGGCAATGCCGACGAAATAGCGATCCTCGGGCGTCGTAGTTTCGTGCGACGAAGCGCCACGGGAGTCTTCCCATCGCGAGATCGTGATGTCCTCGCTGGACGTCTCCGCGCCGCGGTCGATCTGACGCCATCGGCTTTCCCGGGCGAATGCCTGTGTCGTCTGCGGAGCCTCGCGCTTCCGGTTGACGGCTCGAAGATCGGCCCAGGCGTGTGCCTGCATGTCGGTGAACATCGTTCGTTCTCTCTCGTCTCATCGGCGGCTTGCGATGCGCAAGTTCGCTATGGTCCGAGAGTACGCGCGTGCGCGCCAGGACGCCCGTTAGTGGTGATTAGGAGTTGTTAGTTGTTGTGTGAGTGCGAGCGCTGTGACAGCTCGCCGCAGGAGGCTCTATGAACGTCCCAATTCGTCGCATCGGTTGACGTCGTCGGCGCAGGTTCGAGCACGTGACGTCGTTTGCGCGCGCATGCGCCGCTACTCGAAGACGGCGTCGAAGATCTCGACGTCCATCAGCACAGGCTTGGCGATCACGGTTCCGTCGGACTGCAGCGTCTGCGCCCGTCGAAGCGTCGGCACCACGATGCCGCCGAAACTGTCATGGGCCCAGGAGGAATGTGCGACCTTCATCCCGAAGAGATCGTGATCCGTCCGCCGTTGCAGAGCGCTCTCGTCGAAATAGAACATCTGCTCGGAAGCGAGCGTGACCAGGCGCGAGGGGAATTGCGCCCGCAGCCGCCGCCAGGTCTGGGTGTTCTCGCGCCACGGCGTCAGCTCTTCCACCACGACATCGGGGTCGGCGAGCAGGAATGGAGTCGTCAGATAATTCCAGATCGCGACGCCGCAGAAGAAGACGAGGTGCAGTTCGTCCGCGAGCGCAGGAGAGCCAGCCTCGGCAGACGCGAAGCTCGGGTTGCGCCAGGTCCGCAGGACCTCACCATCCAGGCTCTCGATTGTGATCGCGTCCGGTTGAAACGACCCGGAATGTTCGCCTCCCGTGATGCCGGTGAAGCGGATCGATTGGGTCCGGGTCGAGCCTTCTGCGGTCACGTCCTTGAATTCCCGGGCGTGTCCAGCGCTGGAGAACAGCGTCCCGCCGACGGAGAGGTGGAGCGTGAACCCCTTCAAGCTGTTCCAACGGGCCATACCGCCATTGGCATCGATTACGTCGTCAAGAAGCGCCATGTCCCGCTATATCCACCGTGAAGTGCCTCCACCATGGCGGGGCGTGTGCGGCTTGGCGTGTTAGAAGTTGTTAGGACTTGCGAGCGCGCGGGATGGCGGTATCTCGTTGAAGATGCTCTCAATTCAGGGCGGCAAGGAGGCCTCTTGCGGCAACCAGATCGCGGGTCTGGAGGCCCTCCTGATACTGCGCGACGAGTGGGGTGAGCAGGTCGCGCGCGTCGGCGGCCTTGCCGGTGCGCTCCCAGATGCGGACAAGGCTGATCGCGCCGCGGAGTTCCCAGCCGACCGCGCATTGGCGCCGCGACAGATCGAGCGATCTGCGCAAGACGCTCTCGGCCTCCGCAATGTTGCCAGACCGTACGAGGATGTCGCCCTTGACCCTGAGCATCTCCGGCATGTCGAAGGACTCGCCATGATCGGGGATTTCCGCGATGGCCTCATCGATGGTCCGCAGGGCCTCGTCGGGCTGGTTCTGGGCCAGCAGCCCCTCCGCGAGCGCGGTCGCAAACACCGTCGTCATGATCCGGTGCCGCGTGGCGTACAGCGTGGCCTGGCTGCGCCGAAGATGCTCCATGCCGGCGGCGACGTCGCCGCGGCGCAGCAGCAGCTCGCCTTTCTGGCCGATGCCGACCGCATGATAGGGGCCGAGGAAGTGACGCGCGGAATGTTCGATCAGCCGCTCGATCAGGATTTCGGCATTGGCCCAATCCCCGACCCAGAGGAACACGTAGATCGTCCAGATCAAGGAAATACCGAGGGTCAGCGGCTGCTCCAGCAGCTCGGCCTCGCGAACGGTGTACCTGGCCGCCTCAATTGCACGATCGGGCCGGCCGGTGAGCCAAAGCCCGCGCGCCAGTGCCACCAGCGCCACGATGCGGTCGTCATAACCGAGATGCCCGATGTTCAGCCGCTGCGAGCCGGGATTATGCATCATCGCGCTCTGGCAAAACTGCACGGCCTTGTCCTGATTGCCGATCAGATGATGCGCAACGCCCAGCATCCATTCCACGTTCAGCGCGGCGGCGGGATCGTTCAGCCTGCGCGCAACGCTTTCGCCCTGTTCGCCCGTGCCGAGCGCGCCGTGAAAATCTCCAACCCTGGTGAGATAGATGTGCAATCCGCGCAGCAGCCAGAGCTGCCAGTGCAAATCCTCCAGCTCCCCTGCAAGCTGGAGACTGCGCGTGAACGCCGCCCGGACCGCTTCCGTATTGCCCTGCGTGAACATCACGGAGACGCCGAGCGCGGCCTGCAACGTCATCTCCTGGCGGCTGTCGATCGAATCCGTGAGCGAGGCCAGCGCCTGCCGGGTCCAACGGTAGCATTCCGTCAGCAATGTCAGCTCGAGGAAGAACTGGGCTGCCGAGGCCGCCAGATCCACGCCGATTGTCCGGTCGCCGCCATCCGAAAAGCTCCAGGTCAGCGCGGCCCTGACATTGGGCAGGTAGTCGGCATAAGGAAGGAAGCCGCCGGCGCTCTGCATGCCCGCTGATTTGACAGCAATGTCGCGCAGGACATCGCGGAAATATTCGGCATGGGCGCGCGCAGCGCGGGCCGCTTCTCCGTTCTCGACGAGCTTGTCCGCGACGAAGGCGCGTGTCGTGTCGAGCAGGCGATAGCGCAGCCGCCGCTCCGCGGGCGACGTTGCAATCAGCGATTTGGAGAGCAGGTTCGAGATCGTCTCGACAGCTTCGGACTCGCTGATGCCCTGGCTGGACGCGACAGCAATTGCGGCTTCCAGCGTGAACGGGCCGACGAACACCGACAATCCGCGCAGTGTCGCGCTTTCGGCCGGCGGCAGCAGATCGTAACTCCAGGCGAGTGCCGCGCTCAGGGTCTGGTGTCGCGGAATCGCAGTGCGTCGTCCTCGCCACAACAGCGAGAAGCGGCTGTCCAGCAGCGAGGCGGTCCCGGCAATGCCATAGGCGTTCACACGTCCGGCGGCGAGCTCGATCGCAAGCGCAATGCCGTCGAGACGCCGGCAGATCTCGGCGACGAGCGGGGCATCCTCCTCGCTGAGCTCGAACTCGCTCAGGCTCTCGGCAATGCGTTCCACGAAGAGTTGGCTTGCGGGATAGGCAAGGATGTCGGCGATGCTGAGGCCGTCGCGCTGCGGCGGGCAATCCAGTGGAAACAGCCGGTGGACGCGCTCGCCTTCGGTGCGAAAGGATTCGCGGCTGGTGGCGAGAATGTGCAGCTCTGGCGCCTCCTGGACGATGCGTTCGGCCAGAGGGGCGAGCTCATCGAGGAGATGCTCGCAACTGTCGAACACCAGCAGCATCCGCTGGCTGCGCAGGAACGTCAGCAGGCCCGGCATGGGATCGTCGGAGTTGACGGTCAGGCCGAGTGCGGCCGCGATCGTTCCGGGCACGAGGCGGGCATCCGTCAGCGCACCGAAATCGACGAAGCTCACCCGACCGTCGAAGGCCCAGAGCTCGCGGTGCGCGACGGCGAGCGCAACCGAGGTCTTGCCGATCCCGCCGGGGCCGACGATGGTGACGAAGCGGTGCTGAGCCAGCTCTGCGGAGATCTTCTCGACCGCATCGTCGCGCCCGATCATCCTCGCAAGCGGCGAGGGAAGCGCGTGGGGCGAAGCGGCAGGCAGGCTGGTGCGGTCCTCGAATGGTGCTGTCCGGAGCAGCGGGGCCGCGAAGCAATAGCCACGTCCGGGGACGTTGACGACGTAGCGGGAGCCTTCGCCGGCATCGCCCAAGGCTTTGCGCAGATTCGTGATGTGGAAGCGCAGGCTGCCTTCGTCGACATTCACGTCGGCCCAGACGCGCCGCATCAGCTCCCGTTTGTCCACGACCTCGCCGGCGCGCTCGGCGAGAAAGATGAGGATGTCGAGCGCGCGGCCACCGAGGTGAAGCGGCGCGCCATCCTTCTCAATCAGCCGCGACTTGGGAAACAGCCGGAACGGCCCGAAAGCAATGGCCGAATCCTGGTCGTTAGTGTCCGGCACGAGCAACGGTCCGCTGAAAAAGGCTGATGTCTGCACGTTGATCTATCAGAACGAGACGTCCAGTAAACTGGCCGAAAATGGCGAAATCGCGTGGCGATCACCGAATGCACGGGCAATAGCCGTCACAAATTTTGCTTAAAGGCGAGCGATTTACGACGATGACTGCGACAATTCGTCAGCATGCTTGACCGTCGAGGTCGCAGTGTCCGCCGCCAGATTGCGATGCCGCCGATCATAACAGAATCTTGCAACGTCTAACGGGCAAAACCCGAGCGATGCATTCAGTATGGCCTTCGGATTAAATCCTACTCCAACGGGGAGGTTATCATGGCCACTATCGAAATCGACCGTGACGTCGCGACTAAGCCTTCGACATCGCGTAACCTTGACCTGAAGCTCGAAGTCGTCGTCATCCCCGTCTCCGATGTCGACCGCGCCAAGGCGTTCTACGCGCGCCTCGGCTGGCGACTGGACGCCGACTTCGCGTCGAGCAGCGAGTGGCGCGTGATCCAGTTCACGCCGCCGGGCTCGGCTTGTTCGGTGATTTTCGGCAGGAACGTTACCGCCGCAGCGCCCGGTTCGGTGCGCGGCCTGTATCTGATCGTCTCCGATCTGGAGGCTGCACGACAAGATCTGCTCGACCGCGGCATCGCGGTCAGCGAACCCTTCCACGGTGCCGGCGATGTTCACGCCGGTCCGGACGAGCCGTATCTGTTTGGCAGCGTCCGGGTCAGCGGTGCTGACCCGGAGCGCGGCAGCTACAGCTCGTTTGCCTCATTCAGTGATCCCGACGGCAATGGCTGGCTGTTTCAGGAAGTCACGACACGATTGCCCGGTCGCATCACGGCAGACGGCACGACGTTCGCCTCGCAGCGCGATCTGGCGGCGGCGTTGCGCCGTGCATCGGTCGCGCATGGTGAGCACGAGACGCGGATCGGCGGACACGACGAGAATTGGGCGGATTGGTACGCCGATTACATCGTGCGCGAGCAAGCCGGTCTACCGCTGCCGTCCTGAGTTGAAGGCAATCTTCCATCTTGCGCCAATCATCGGACAAATCGAACGGAACCTCGGCGCCGCGTGACCGGTTGGAGAGGCGGCAGGCACGAGGCCACCGCCGTCTTCCACCGGCGCGGGGCGCCGGGACCGGGCTGAACGATCCACAAACAAACAAGGAGAACCAGGATGATCCGCAAGGCAAAAGCAGTATGGAAGGGCACTGGTCGTGATGGCACGGGCCATCTCTCAAGCGAATCCGGTGTGCTCGCTGAGACGCCCTATTCGTTCAAGACCCGCTTCGAGAACGAGAAGGGGACCAATCCCGAGGAGTTGATCGCGGCGGCCCATGCCGGCTGTTTTACGATGGCGTTGGCCTTCGGCCTTCAAATGGCAGGCTTCACGCCGGAGGAGCTCTCGACCGAGGCAGCCGTCACGCTCGAACCCGAAGGCAAAGGCTTCAAGATCAGCAAGTCAGCGCTCACCTTGCGCGCGAAGGTGCCGAACCTAGATGAAGCAGGTTTCGCGCGCCTCGCCGGCGAGGCCGAGAAGAACTGTCCGGTGTCCAAGGTGCTCAACGCCGCGATCACGCTCGACGCCAAGCTGGGCTAGCGGCGAGCTTTCAACTCGTGTCCATCCGGTTCTGGTCGGGAAACTGAAGCGGTCGAAGCTTTGGGCCCACGAGAGAACCGGGTGGACACATACAGGCAATGCTTGTCTTTCGGCCAGGCCGCCGAAAGCATATGATACGACAGGCGCAGAACGGACAGAGCGATCAATTGGGAGCGGACAGATGACGACAGAGCGCGCAGTTTTGGCCGGAGGCTGCTTCTGGGGCATGCAGGATCTGATCCGCAAGCAGCCCGGCGTGGTCTCCACACGCGTCGGCTACACCGGCGGTCAGGTGAAGAATGCCACTTACCGCAATCACGAGGGCCACGCCGAAGCGATCGAGATCATGTTCGATCCCGCAAAGACCAGCTTCCGGACCATGCTGGAGTTCTTCTTCCAGATCCACGATCCCACCACGCTCAATCGCCAAGGCAATGATCGGGGCACGAGCTATCGCTCGGCGATCTTCTATACCAGCGAGGCGCAGAAGCGGATTGCCGAGGACACGATCGCGGACGTCGAGGCGTCGGGCCTGTGGCCCGGCAAGGTGGTGACCGAGATCGCGCCGGCCGGCGAGTTCTGGGAAGCCGAGCCCGAGCATCAGGATTATCTCGAACGCTATCCGGACGGCTACACCTGCCACTTCATCCGGCCGGGCTGGAAGCTGCCGCAGCGTGCGGCTGCTGCCGGAGGCTAGAGCGTTTTCGAGCGAAGTGGATACCGGTTCGCGTGAAGAAAACGCGTCAAACAAGAATCTAGAGCTTCGGTTCTGATTCAATCAGAACTGATCGTGCTCCAGGCCGTCGCGGCGTCAGCGCGCGCGGTCAGGCGCGCAATTGCGCGATCAGATCGCGGGCAGTGCGCATATCGGCGATGTCTGCGCCCTCGGCGAACCTCCCGCAGACGGGGTCGAGAACCGCCAGTGCTTCTGCGCTTCGGCCAGCCCTGAACATGAATCGCGCGAGACTGATCGCGCAGCGCAGCGCCCAGAAGCGAGCGCCTTGCGCAACGGCCATATCCATGGCCCCGCGCAAGCGTGCTTCGGCATCCGCCGAGTGACGCGCGCTCCTGAGCATCAATTCTGCCTTGATGCGGGTCAGTTCTGGCAGATACCAGAGCTCCTGCCGGTCGTTGCAACGGGTCAGGACGTCATCGATCACGTCGAGGCCGCGGTCGATCTGGTCGGTCTCCAGGAAGGCCGCCGCGAGTTCGCCGAGCAAGGGAAGAAATCGCGGCAGGAAGCGCGCATCGCCGGCGCGATTGAGCTCTTCGCGCAGCAGCGGCAGGCCCGTCGCGACGTCGCCTCGCTTGGCAATGACCGCTGCGTTGAAGGCCTTTGCCCACAAGCCCCACAGCCGGATCGCATGGCGCTCGGTGTGCTCGAGCAACTCGGTGCCGTGGCGCTCCGCGGCGTCAAAATCGCCGGCCCAGAAGGTGATCGGGCAGGCGGCTTGTCCCAGCACGCTGCAGAAGGTCAGGGCGTGACCGTTGGCGCGGCCTTCCTCGATGTTCCTGGCGGCGAGTGCCTGGGCCTGATCGGCCAGGCCTTGCAGCCACAGGATGCGGGCGCGGAAATATTGCGTCGATATCCTGAGGTCGAGCGGGAAGATTTTCGGCTTCTCCGCCAGCACATGCAGCGACATGTTGACCCGATCGATGCGCACGCGCGCCTCGTCCTGGTCGCCGAGATAGTGCAGCGCGACGGCCATCAGCCGGTCGCCCAGCATGACATCGGTCTTGTCGGGTGAGTTCGCTGCCGCGTCGGCAAAGCGCTCGGCAAGCGCGCGGGCCTTGCCGAACTGCCCGTTGTTGAACTGGTCGATGCACAAACCCCAGAGCGCGCGCAGCCGGAAATCCTTGTCATCGAGCCTGTCCGACAGCTCGAGGGTCGTCTCCAGGATCGGGCGCGCCTCGCGCGCGCGGCCTTCGCCATACATCAGCGACCAGCCGAGCGCCGACAGCAGCTGCATGCGGACACGGTCGTTGTCGCCGGCGTCGCCGAGCGCGGCGAGGGCCGTTCTGGTGCGCTCGCGGCATTCGGCGAACAAGGAAAGGCGCACCCACAGTGAGACCGCAACTGCGGTCAGGGCGATTCCCAGTGCAGCGTCGCCGTCGGGCGCGAAGGCCCAGTCCAGCGCCGTGCGCACATTGTCCAGCTCTGCGCCGTAGATGTTCAGCCATTCGGGCAGCGGCGTTGTCGTGTCGGCCTCGGCGCGCTCGAAGAAATCGCGAAAATGCTCCGCATGGCGCCGCGCGAACTGCCTGTTTTCGCCGAGCTCGTGCAGCTTCGCGAGCGCATAGGTGCGCGTGGTGTCGAGCAGGCGATAGCGCAGCGTTCGCGAACCGGACGGCGAGATCAGCGATTTGGTGACCAGGCTGTCGATCGCCTCCAGCGTCTCCGCTTCGCTGAGGCCGTCGCCGGCCGCGACCGCGGCAGCCGCCTCCGGTGCAAACGGCCCGGCGAAGATGGACAGCCGTCGCAAGGTGGCGCTCTCCGCCGCGGGCAGCAGATCGTAGCTCCAGTCGAGCGCGGCGGCGAGGGTCTGGTGTCGCGGCACGGCGGTGCGGCGTCCCCGCCATTGCAGCGAGAAGCGGCTGTCGAGCAGGGATGCGGTGCCGGCGATGCCATAGGCATTGACGCGGCCTGCCGCGAGCTCGATCGCCAGCGCAATGCCGTCGAGGCGCCGGCAGATGCTGGCGACGAGCGGGGCCTCTTCGGCGCTGAGCTGGAACGGACCCGAGCTCTGCGCGATGCGCTCGACGAAGAGTTGAGCGGCAGGGTAGGCAAGGACATCGGCGACATCAAGGTCCTCGCGCTCCGGCGGACAATCCAGCGGGAAGAGCCTGAATATCCGCTCGCCTTCGCTGCGGAACGACTCGCGGCTGGTCGCGAGAACGCGAAGCTGCGGTGCTTCGCGAACGATGTGCTCGACCAGCGGCGCCAGCGCATCCAGCACGTGCTCGCAACTGTCGAAGATCAGCAGGGCCGGGCCGGTCTTCAGAAATGTCAGCAGGGCCGGCGTCGGATCCTCCGAGCTGATGGTCAGGCCGAGCGCCGAAGCAATGGTGGTCGCGATGTGGCTGGCGTCCCGCAACGGACTGAAGTCGACAAAGAAGACGCGCCCACCGAAATCCTGGGATCGGCGATGCCCGACGGTGACGGCGACGGCGGTCTTGCCGATGCCGCCCGGGCCGACCACGGTCATGAAGCGATGGAGCGAAAGTCCATTGGAGATCTTCTCGATGACTTCCTCTCGTCCGATCATCTTCGCAAGCTGAGCGGGCAGGGAGCGAGGAAGCGCGGTTTCGGCGGAGGGTGGGGCGACCTGCGGCGGCGCTTGCGCGAACGAGGCGACGAAGCAATAGCCGCGGCCGGGTACATTGACGACATAACGGGCCGACTTGCCGGTATCGCCGAGCACCTTGCGCAGTGCTGCGACATGAAAGCGCAGGCTGCCTTCGTCGACATTGACGTCGGCCCAGATGCGCTTGACCAGCTCGCGCTTGTCGATGACTTCACCGGGACGCTCGGCCAGGAAGATCAGAATGTCGAGCGCGCGGCCGCCGACGTGAAGCGGCGCGCCCTCCTTCTCCAAGAGCCGGGACTTGGGAAACAGCCGAAATGGCCCAAATGAAATGGCTGAATCTTGGTTACTATGTGCTGGCACGCGCCATTGCCCCCTCGCGGGAGTCAAAAGGTATTTCGTTCTGGTCTAGCAGAACGAGGCGCCGAGTAAACTGGCCGAAAGCCGCATGGCTGGCAGACCTGCGCAGATGGCTTGGGTCGGCCTCGGCTGATTGAAATAATTCTTGAAAAGGAATGGGTTAGACCAGCATGCCACGGCGGTGATGCTGCCGCTCGATCGGACCGGAGCATTGACGGCGGTCGCCGATTGCTGCGATGGGATGACGGGGAGCCGGTCCCGCCTCGACAGTAACTACCGCTTCCGGAATTCGAACATGCCTTCCTTCTCGCGGCGACGGTTCGTCTCTGCGCTATCAGGCGCAGCGGCGCTGGCGACCATCCCACGCAGCGGACAAGCCGCCGACTATCCGTCCCGTCCCATTCGACTGGTGATCCCCTACGGGGCTGGCGGATCGGGTGACCAGATCGGGCGCCCATGGGTCGACAAGATGTCAACGCTGCTCGGGCCGGCCTTCGTCGACTATATCGGCGGCGCAGGCGGCGCGATCGGGACTGCCGCGGTCGCGCGCGAGGAGCCCGATGGCTATTCGCTGCTGCTCGGAAACGGCAGCACGCAGGTCATCATTCCCTTGACCTCGGCAAATCCCGGCTATTCCGTCGGCGATTTCCGCGCCATCTACCGCCTGATCAACAGCGCGCTGGTTTTCGCGGTCCATCCTTCATTGCCCGCGGCCAATCTGCGCGAGTTGATCGCCTATGCGAAGGACAATCCGGGAAAGCTGTCCTACGGGACGCCGGGCGTCGCGACGGGAAATCATTTGGTCGGCGAATCCTTCAAGCAGCAGGCCGGCGCGCTCGATATCGTCCACGTGCCCTATCGGGGCATCGCGCAGGCGACCAATGATCTCGTCAGCGGCCAGATCTCGCTCGTCATTGCCGTCATGTCGGTCCAGTTGCAGCAGCTGAGCCAGGCCGGCAAGATCCGGCTGCTTGCGGTCACCACCGAAAGGCGGCTGAGCGGCGCGCCTGATATCCCGACGGCGGTCCAATCCGGCATGCCGGATCTCAGATATGAGGGCTGGTTCGGGCTGTTCGCGCCCAAGCGTACCGATGATGCGATCATCGATCGGATCGCCCAGGCTACGCGGTTGGCCATGGCCGATGCGACGCTGCTCGCGAATTATCGCGCGCAAGGCATGGAGCCGGACGCCGATTCAAGCCCCGAAAAATTCCAGCGCATCGTCGAGGCGACAACGGCAAGCCTGGCGCCCGTGATCAAATCGATCGGGCTCAATCAGTTGTGAGGCCGCTCACGCGCTGACGCGCGATGTCCGGCGTTGCTCCTTCGTGACGACGCCTGCCGATAGCGTGACGAGACCCATCAGCGCGGCCAGCAGCCAGAACGCCGTTGGCAGCCCACTGACGCGAGCAACGAAGCCGACGCCGGCGGGACCGATGAGGATGCCGGCATAGCCGGCGGTCGTGATCGCCGCGACGGCGAGGCCCGTGGGCATGGCGGTCTGCTTGGCCGCCCGGCGGAACAGCACCGGCACCAGATTCGATGCGCCGAGGCCGATGAGCAGGAAACCGGCTATGGCCACCGCCGCGATCGGAGCCGTGAGCAGAACCACGAAGCCCGCGATGGCAATGAGGCTTCCCCACAACAGCGTCGTGCGGTCGCCGATGCGCGCGACGACGGCGTCGCCGCCGAGCCGCCCCACCGTCATCGCGATCGAGAACACGATATAGCCGGCGCCGCCTTGCGCCTCCGAGACGAGGCCCGCGCCGATGACGAGCAGCGCTCCCCAATCGAGCATCGCACCTTCGACGAGGAAGGTGATGGCGCCGAGCAGCGCGAGCAGGAGCACCGATCCGTGCGGCAGCACGAACAGCGGACCCTCCTGAACCTGCGCCGAACGGAGCAGGCGCGGCCAGGTTACAAACATCGCGATCAGCATCAGGATAGAGCAGATCAGCGTGCAAGTGAGCGCGCCGAGTTGCAGCGAGAGCAGTGCCGTCATCAGCGCGGACCCGGCGAAGCCGCCGATGCTGAACAAAGCGTGGAAGCCCGACATCAGCGGGCGCTTCGCGGCGCGCTCCACCTCCACCGCATGGATGTTCATGGCGACGTCGATCGAGCCGAGCGCGGCGCCGAACGCAAAGAGCGCCAGCGCCAGCGCTGCGGGCGAGCTCGCGATCGCGAGCAGCGGCAGGACCAGGGCAAGACCGAGCCCGCCCGCAATGATGATCGGCCTGCTGCCGTAGCGCGCACTCAGGACGCCGGTCAGAAGCATGGCGAGGACCGAGCCGATGCCGAGGCTAAGCAGGAGCAATCCGAGGATGCCGTCGTCGACGCCGAGGCGCGTCTTCGCGAACGGCACCAGCGGCGCCCAGCACGCGATGCCGAAGCCCGCGACGAGGAAGGCGAGCCGAGTCGCAAGGCGCGTCGCCGGCCGGTCGGCAGAATGCATGGGAACTCCGGGGAAGCAGGCAAGGGTGGGATGCTCCAGAGGCCCCAGAATTGCCGCGCCTTTATGTCCGAGGCTTGCCCGAATTGTCGCAGGCAGCGCTCGAAAGCTGTAAGCGGACGCCATCGTTCCGTGGAAGAGGTTCTGATGGCTCGCGGACGGGCCGGGCGAAGCGAGACCAGGCCGCGGCTGGCGCTCGACAGGCGGTTGCTGGATATGAACAGATGTTGCCCGACATCTCGGCGCCGGGCGAGACTGCCCGTCGGGCAAAACACCGCGCGCCATTCCGACACGCATCGGTGTCAAGCCGCGCTTGCAAAAATATTCCACTTTACCGAAATTCGGAATTGGCGTATGTGTTGGCCCAACCCGGCTTACCCCTTGAGGGGCGATCATGTGTCGTGATGATCGTGAGTCGGGCTTGCGGTGGACGCGGCAGCGTCGTGTGCGAGGTGTGCGGGCAGGGCGGATTGCTCTCCGTGAGCCCGAGGCTTCGTGCGGACGAACGGCGCTGTCAGGTTCGTCTCGCCAGCAAGTTTCCGGCCCCGTCGACAGGGTTGGAAAGACTGCGGCGAATAGCGAACCGTGCGTACGGCAAAACCGTGTGGTCCTGGCCGTCGTTGCTACGGTCAAGCCCTGGCGGATGCGGCATTCGTGTCAACCGGCGCGGTGCCGGCGACTTTCGCTGGGGTGAGGGAGGCCAGAACGAACTCGGCTCCCGGGAGAGCGCGGCATAAGCCGTCCGATCACTGCGCAGGGAAGGCCGTGTGTTCGGCTTCACCTGTATGCCGCTGTGCAGTTTTTCTGCGTGTGCCTTCGCACAGCGGACCGTGGGTGCCAGCCGGCACCCGGCCTTCCCTGCGCCCTCTTGGCTTTGGAGGGTGGAGAGATCAAGCAAAGCTCGGGCGAAACGCGCCGCGAGAATGCGAAGGCGTGTCTGCGACCAACCACGCGCTGTCATCGCCCGGTCAAGTGTTCAGCCCGGGGACATGACCGACGGGTGTTCGGGGACATAGCCGACACATCATAGTGCAGGGATTTGGCGGTAAAGGAGGCCAAGTCCATGCCCTGGCGAGAGGTGTCGGTGATGGATCAGCGGCGGGAGTTCGTGCGGCTTGCGATGCAGGAGGGAGCGAACCGGCGGGAGCTCTGCCGGCGGTTCAATATCCATCCCGACACGGGCTACAAGTGGCTTGCACGATGGCAAGCGGATCAGAATGTCAACGACCGCTCGCGCCGACCGCATGCGAGCCCGGGACAGACCGATTGCGAGCTCGAGGCACGTATTCTCGCGGTGCGCGATGCCCATCCGGCATGGGGAGCTCGCAAGATAGCTCACTGCCTGGAGCGCAATGGTTTGCGTTCGCCAGCAGTCTCAACAGTTCATCAGATCTTGCGTCGGTCTGGCCGCATCAAGCCTCCGATCGGCGGCCCGATGGCAAGCCAGCGTTTCGAGATGCCGGCCCCCAATCTGTTGTGGCAGATGGACTTCAAAGGCTGGGTTCGGCTCGGCAATGATACCCAGTGCCATCCTCTGACGGTGGTGGATGACCACTCCCGCTATGATCTGTGTCTGCAGGCCTGTGCCGATCAACGCACAGATACCGTGCGCAGCCGCCTGGAGAAGACCTTTCGCCACTACGGGCTCCCGGAGGCCTTCTTCGTCGACAATGGTTCGCCCTGGGGTGATCCTTCCGGCGAGCGATGGACACGGTTCTCGGTGTGGCTGCTCAAGCTTGGCGTCGCCGTCATCCGCAGCCGCCCATATCACCCGCAAAGCCGCGGCAAGAATGAACGATTCCACCGCACCCTCGCGGCTGAGGTGTTCGCACTGCGACAGTTCCGCGATCTCGCAGAGACGCAGCGTGCCTTCGACGCCTGGCGGGAAGTCTACAACTTCGAACGGCCACACGAGGCGCTCGGACAACAGGTCCCGGCCAGTCGATATCGGCCCAGCCAGCGACCAATGCCCGATCGATTGCCACAGGTCGAATACGACAGCCATGAGATCGTGCGCCGCGTCTCCACGACCAAGGCCTATGTCAGCTTCAAGGGACGTCTGTGGAAAGTGCCACAGGCCTTCCGTGGCGAGCGCCTCGCCATCCGCCCCTCGGCAAACGATGCGCAATACGGGATCTTCTTTGCCGCCCACCAAATCGCTATCATCGACTTGGCGAGCGGAGAAAGTGTCGGCTATGTCCCCGAACACCCGTCGGTCATGTCCCCGGGCTGAACACTTGACCGGGCGATCCAGTATCCAGAGACGGCAGTGATTGAACCGAGAGGCCGCGGCGTACTGGATTCCCCGCCTTCGCGGGGAATGACAGTGGCAGTTGGAGGACGACGGCGGCGCCCCTTGCTCCGTCATTGCGAGGAGCTCTTGCGACGAAGCAATCCAGAATCTTGCCGCGGAGGGGGGCTGGATTACCTCGCTGCGCTCGCAATGACGAGATTGGGGCGAGCGCTAACCACACACTCGCTGTCATCGCCCGGCTCGACCGGCGTGAGTTGGAGGACGACGGCGGTGCCCCTTGCTCCGTCATTGCGAGGAGCCCTTGCGACGAAGCAATCCAGAGTCTTTCCGCGGAGAGATTTTGGATTGCTTCCGCCTACGCCAAGGCTTCGGCGGACAAGTCGCTGCGCTCGCAATGACGATGTTGAGAAGCGAGCGCCCCACTGCGCGCTCGTTCCCCGGACGGACACGAGAGTGTCCCATCACCACGAAATCGGTATTCTCTGCGCAAATCCACCCAAATCCGAATCAGGACTCAGCGGCTGGCGGTCGAGCGGCCGGTTGTTGTTCTCGCGTGCGAACGAGGCGCCCGGCGGCAAGGCATAGTCGCTGAACTTGCGCTCGCCGGGGAGCACCTCGGTCCCGCCATCCAGCCAGGACCGCTTGCTGACATAGAGCCGCGTATGCGGACCGGACTGATAGGAACGATTGGGACCGTGCGGGCCATACTCATAAACGACATTTTGTGCCGTTCGCGATTGGTCGCGCTTGCCGGTGGCGGCGGCATGTGCGGTGAAGGTCGAAGCGAGGACGGCGACCAGCACCGCTCTGGTCATGGCAATCGCGTTCATCGGCAAACACCCCTGCAAGTTCCTGATGTCGCCGCCTCTCGCACCGGCTTAAGGGCCTGTAAAGAATCCGGGCGTTGCGCGATGTTGCTGAACGTGAGCAAGGGCAAGCCGCCTGCGCGGCAGCTTCGACGCCGGTCGGTTGCCATTGACAGCCCGCGCGCTTGTCGTGGCCTCCACATTCACGCCACCGATCAACCAATCAAATTCAACGACCGGAAACACTACAGCAATCTCAAAGCCACACCGCGGCCACAGCCGTCTCGTTTCAGAGCAGGCGAGGTACTGTTGAGGTGTGGAATGTCGTTTTTGCGGGCCTGGCTGGTCGTTGCGGCGGCGAGTGGCGTGTCGATTGCAAGCTCACTGCCGCTTGCGCTGTTGCCGCGGCCGGCGGCCGCGCAAGTGGTGGAGACGATCGTCGTCGAAGGCAACCGTCGCGTAGAGGCCGAGACGGTCCGCTCCTACTTCAGGCCGGGGCCCGGGGGGCGTTTCGATCAATCGGCGGTCGACGAGGGCCTCAAGGCGCTGATCGGGACCGGCCTGTTTCAGGACGTGAAGATCAGCCGGGCCGGGGGCCGCATCGTGGTGTCGGTGGTCGAAAACGCCGTGATCGGTCGTGTCGCCTTCGAGGGCAACAAGAAGATCAAGGACGAGCAACTCTCGGCCGAGATCCAGTCCAAGCCGCGCGGCACCTTCTCGCGGTCGCTGGTGCAATCTGACACGCTGCGAATCGCCGAGATATATCGCCGGTCTGGCCGTTACGACGTGCGCGTCACGCCTGAAATCATCGAGCAGCCGAACAATCGCGTCGACTTGATCTTCACGGTCGAGGAGGGCGTCAAGACTTCGGTCAAATCGGTCGAGTTCATCGGCAATAGCACCTTCTCGGCCTCACGCCTGCGCGATGTCATCAAGACGCATGAGAGCAATCTGCTCAGCTTCCTCGGCAGCAACGACGTCTACGACCCCGATCGCGTCGAAGCCGACCGCGACCTGATCCGTCGCTTCTATCTCAAGAATGGTTTCGCCGACGTCCAGGTCGTGGCCGCGCTCACCGAATACGATCCGGGGAAGAAGGGCTTTCTCGTCACCTTCAAGATCGAGGAAGGACAGCAATATCGGGTCGGAGCGGTGAATTTCCGCTCCAGCATTCCCAATTTCGATGCGGGCTCGCTGCGCACCTATTCGCGCGTCAATGTCGGCTCGCTCTACAACGTCGAATCGGTCGAGAAGTCGACCGAGGAGATGCAGATCGAGGCCTCTCGCCGCGGTTATGCCTTCGCCGTGGTCCGCCCCGGCGGCGACCGCAATTTCGAGGCGCATACGGTCTCGGTCGTGTTCAACGTCGACGAGGGACCGCGCATCTATATCGAGCGCATCAATTTGCGCGGCAATACTCGCACGCGCGACTACGTAATCCGCCGCGAATTCGACCTCTCCGAGGGAGACGCCTACAACCGCGCGTTGGTCGACCGCGCCGAGCGGCGACTGAAGAACCTGGACTACTTCAAGAGCGTCAAGATCGTCACCGAGCCCGGCTCCCCCAGCGACCGTGTGATCCTGATCGTCGACATGGAAGAGAAATCGACCGGCGATTTCTCGATCTCGGGCGGTTACTCCACGACGGATGGCGCACTGGCCGAGGTTTCGGTCTCCGAGCGTAACCTGCTCGGCAAGGGACTCTACGCCAAGGCGTCCGTCAGCTATGGCCAGTACTCGCGTGGTATATCTCTGTCCTTCGTCGAGCCTTACCTGCTCGACTACAGGCTGGCGCTCGGATTCGACACTTATTGGCGCCAGCAATTGTCGAACAGCTATACGAGCTATGGCGTGACGACGCTGGGCTTCTCTCCGCGCCTGGGCTTTGCGTTGCGCGAGGACCTCTCACTCCAGCTCCGCTACTCGCTCTATCAGCAGAGCATTACGCTCTCCAGCGCGTACAATAATTGTAACAACAACGCATCGAACACGTCACTGGCCTTCAACCCGACGCCGGCCTACATCAAAAACGTTCTGGGCGGCGTCGACCCGACCAATTCCACGGACTCCGGCGTTTATGGATACGGCTGCTACGGCGACGGCGAATCGAGCTTGCCGGTCCGGAAAGAGCTGGCGAACGGCGCGACCTGGACGTCGGCGCTCGGCTACACCTTGAACTACAATACGCTCGACAACACCAAGAACCCCACCGACGGGTTGCTCGTCGACTTCCGGCAGGATTTCGCCGGGGTGGGCGGCGATGTGACTTACCTGAAGACAGCGATTGACACGAAGTATTACACGCCACTCGTGTCCGAGATCGTCAGCGTGATCCACCTTCAGGGCGGCATCCTCAACAAGATCGGCGAGCAGGATCTGCGCATGCTTGACCATTTCCAGATGGGACCGAACCTTGTACGCGGATTCGCTTCGAACGGCATCGGTCCGCGCGACATCACTTACTGGAGCCTGGGCGCGAGCGGCGATGCGCTCGGCGGCACGAAATACTGGGGCGCGTCGATGGAGTTGCAGATGCCGTTCTGGTTCCTGCCCAAGGAGGTTGGCCTGAAGGGCGCGATCTACGCCGATGCCGGCTCGCTCTGGGGCTATCAGGGGCCGACGTCATGGACGGCCACCGGCGAAGTCAACACGGCGGCCTGTCCGACATGCGGGCTGCAATATGATGACGGCAATGTGTTGCGATCGTCGGTTGGCGTCGGCCTGATCTGGGCCTCGCCGTTCGGGCCGCTGCGCTTCGACTATGCCGTGCCGATCACCAGGGGCAAATACGACGTCGTCCAGGAGTTCAGGTTCGGCGGCGGCACGTCGTTCTAGCGATGCGGCGCCGGCACCGCGATTCTCGTGTCGCGTGACGCACGTTCGCCATTTGATCGTGCGTTTGTGAAAACGTGTGAAACGCGCCTCGTGCGCACGTGGACAGTCGCCTCCGGATGTTGGATAATGCGCGCCCGGAATTGCAGGACACTGTGGCCTGCACTCGGACCTCCACAGAAAGGCTAATCCGATGACGCAGGCAGGCGCCTATGGACAGAGGCTCGGGCAGTTCCTGCGTCTGAAGCAGGCGCCGCCGGCCCTGATCACGCGCTCGCTGCGCAGCGCCGAGCTCGCGGTCACCGAAACCCGGAATGATCACCCGGTGCCCGGCCTGTCCGGTTCGCTGACCGCCGAAGACGCCTTTCTCGTCAGCCTGAAGCTTCACGACTACCCGGATTGCGAGCTCTGGGAGCGCGGCAAGTGTATCATGAAGGCGGACGTCCACGCCGGTACGACCTATCTCTACGATCTCAAGCGCGATCCGCGCTATGTGATCGACAAGCCGTTCCACTCGTTGTTTTTCTACATTCCGCGATCGGCACTCGATAGCATCTCCGAGCAGTGCAATGGGTCGCGGATCGACGAACTCGACTGTCAGATCGGCGTTGGCCATGACGACGGAATCATCCGCCACATCGGCGCGTCGCTGCAGCAAGGCCTGCGCAGGCCGGATGAGGCCAACCAGCTTTTCATCGACCACATGATGCTTGGGCTGACTGCCCATGTCGCCCAGACTTATGGCGGGCTCCGGCGTACGGCCGGACCCACCCGCGGCGGGCTCGCTCCGTGGCAGGCGAAACGTGCCTGCGAGAGGCTGGAATCCGACCTCGGCGGCAAGCTCTCGCTACAGAAGATCGCGACCGAGCTCGACCTCTCGGTCAGCCATTTCTCCCGCGCATTTCGAATCTCCGTCGGCCTGCCGCCGCACCAATGGCTGCTTCATCAGCGGGTGAAGGCCGCCAAGCAGTTGATGACCGTTCGCGACCTGCCGCTGACGGAGATCGCGATCTCCGCCGGGTTCGCCAACCAGAGTCACTTCACGCGCGTGTTTTCATCGATTGTCGGCGTCAGCCCGGCCGTGTGGCGCCGCGAGGCGCTCGGCGCCTCGCGCGCCGGGACGTGACCCCGCTGATCTGGGGCGCCAGTGCCCTCAACGGCGTTTCGCCAGTGAAATGGCGTAGGCGGTGCGCCGCGCCGCAAAGATCTCATCCGGCGGGTGCCCGATGCCATCGGCGAGATTGGCCGGATTGAAGATGGAGGCGTCGCAAGCCTGGTTCGGTTCGAACCCCGTGATCACGATCGTACCCAGGCGCACTTCTTCGCGGCTGTCCTCGTCCGGCCATCGTATGGTCACGTCCATGACGGGGTCGCCGGGACGGTCGAGCAGCGCCATCACGTTGAAGCGGACATCGCCGGTGGCGATCCGCGTGTTCAGGTCGTCGTGCAGGAAGTCGGCCGGCTTCGTCTCGGCTTCCTGCTCGGTCAGCGTCATGTCGTCGCCGACCGGGGCGACCTTGAACTTGATGAAGCGCGTCTCGCCTCGCGCGCTGGTCGCCGGAAAGGCGTGCACACCCCAATAGGTCGTGCCGGCAAAACTCCCGGCCAGCCGGCGGGCGGCGACATAGTTCGCCTGATTGAGCGTTTCGGGGTTGGCCGCCGAGAAAGCCGCGACCTTCGCCTCATCCGGCCTGCCGTCCGGTCCGGGGCTGCGCACCTCGAGGAAGGCCAGCATCTGCTCGGGCGTCCTTGCAAAATGCACGGGAGCGCTTTCCGTGAGGATGTCGGATCGATGATCCTCGTCGCCGAGTCTGAAGCTGAAGCCGCGCAGCACGCGGTTGTTGGTATCAGCCACGTCAGGATTGCCGCCGCCCACCGAGAAGCGTGCCAGCACGCGCGATGGCCTCGTGAAGCTCCGCGATCTCGTGACGTCCCCCGCCCGGTCCGACGGGGTGTAGGTGCCGCGAACACACCGGCCCTTCGCGAAGCTCGCACGCACTTTCGGCGGATTGCCGGCGACCGCCTTCAGGGCATCGACGATGGAGGCGGGTGTTGCGACGCCGTTCGGGCTCTCTGACAAGGCGGACCTCTCGCGTGTGCGAGCCCCGCTTCTAGGCACGCTTCGGGTCATGAGTCTTTCCCGAAGCGGGCACGATTTGCCCGATCCCGCCACGATCGATGCCCGATCGATCGGCCAGCGACGGCCCGTATGCTCAGCCGCCGAGGATGCGGCGGCAGGCGTCGACAAACACCTGCGCGCCGGTGGCGATGTCGGCATCGGCGGTGTTCTCGGTCCAGTGATGGCTGATGCCGCCGATCGACGGCACGAACAGCATCGCCGCGGGCATGATCGTTGCCAGCATCTGCGCATCGTGGCCGGCGCCGCTGGGCATGCGGACGGATCGACCGCCAGCCAGGGCCTTGCTCGCCGCTTCGATGGCATCCTGGAAGCCGGCATTCATCATGGCCGGCGCCCCGGTGCGCAGTTTCTCCACGGCGACGCTGCAGGGCCCCTTCGCGTTGACCTCGTCGGCCATGGTCCGCAGCAACTGCTCGAGCCGCGCGATGACCGCCGGGTCGTCGTCGCGGATCTGGAACAGCATTTCTGCTCCACCCGGAATGATGCTCGGTGCGCCGGGATCGAGCGTGATGCGACCGGTGGTCCATACCGTGCGCGGTCCGCAGGCATCGGGAAAACGTTCGTCGATCGCGACACAGAATTTGGCCAGCGCCAGGCCGGCATCCTTTCGCACGGCCATGCGGGTGGTGCCGGCGTGGTTCTGCTCGCCGACGAAATTGATCCGGTATTGCCAGATGCCAACGATCGAGGTCACGACGCCGATCGCGAGGCGGCCGCTTTCAAGCGTGTCGCCCTGTTCGATATGCGCCTCCAGATACCCGACGTGCCGGCTTGGCGGGACGGTGATGCGCGGGCGCCCCGAGAGCCCCATCTCGGCGAGTGCATCGCGCATGGTGCGGCCGCTGGTGCGGTCGCGGGCAGCATCGATGTCGGCCTCGGTCACTTGGCCGACATAGGAGCGCGAGCCGAGAAAGTGCCCGAAATGTCCTTCCTCGTCGCACCAAGCGGCGACCTCGACCGCGCCCTTGAACGAGGGATCGGCATTGAGGACGCGCGCGGCTTCGAGCGCATAGACGACGCCGAGCGGACCGTCGAGCCAGCCGGCGTAATTCTGGCTTTCCAGATGCGATCCCGCCAGCAGCTTCGGTCCCGGCTTTGCGCTGGTACCGAAGACATTGCCAATGCCGTCGATCGTGGCGGAGAGGCCGGCGTCGGGCAGCTTCCGCACCAACCAGTCCAGCGATTGCTTGTGCGGCTCGGAGAAGGTCGGCTTGTGCACGCCGGTCTTGTAGGCGCCGATGGCGCGCAGCGCGTTGAGGTCGGCGAGGACGCGCTTCCCGTCGGCGCGGGGCGGGGTGTCAGGCATGTTCGGCAACTTTCAGCGCCTCGGTGCGGATCTCCTCGACCAGCCGCTCCTTGAGCTGGACGAATTCCGGCGTGGTCTTGATCTTGTAGGAACGCGGATGCGGCAGGTCCACATGGATCTCGGCCTTGATGCGGCCGGGGCGCGCGCTCATGACGATGACGCGGCTGCCGAGGAAGATCGCCTCCTCGATGTCGTGGGTCACGAACAGCACGGTCTTCTGGTCGCGCTCCCAGATCCCGAGCAGCATCTCCTGCATCAAGGCGCGGGTCTGGTTGTCCAGCGCGCCGAAGGGCTCGTCGAGCAGCAGGATTTTCGGATCGTTGGCGAGCGCGCGGGCGATCGCCGTGCGCTGCTGCATGCCGCCGGAGAGCTGCTTGGGCCAGTGGTTCTCGAAGCCGGACAGTCCGACCTGGCGGATGAAAGCATCGGCGATCCTGTTCCGCTCGTCTTGCGACACGCCGCGCTCGCGCAGGCCGAAGGCGATGTTCTCGCGTACGGTCAGCCAGGGAAACAGGGTGTAGGACTGGAACACCATGCCGCGATCGGCGCCCGGGCCGGTCACTTCGCGCCCATCGAGCGTGACACGTCCGCTGGTGGGGCGATCGAGGCCGGCGACGATACGGAGCAGCGTGGACTTGCCGCAGCCGGACGGGCCGAGGATGGTGACGAAGTCGTTGTTGCCGATGACGAGATCGGTCGGCTCCAGCGCCCTGGTCGGCGCATTGCCATGGCGCGCGGGAAAGGTGCGCGAGACCTGCTCGATCTTGAGGATCGTCATGCGAGCCTCCACGGAAACAGCCAGGCGTTGAACGCCTTGAACATGAAGTCCGACAGGAGGCCGATCAGTCCGATCACGATGATGCCGAAGATGATCTGGCCGGTGTTGAGCAGCGCCTGGCTGTCGGTGATCATGTGGCCGATGCCCGAGGACGAGCCGATCAGCTCGGCGACGATGACATAGGTCCAGGCCCAGCCGAGCACCAGCCGCAAAATTTCTGCGATCTCCGGCGCGGAGGAGGGCAGCAGCACGCGGCGGATGATGCCGCGGTCGCTGGCTCCGAGTGTATAGGCCGCCTCCACCAGATCACGCCGGGTCGCGCCGACGTTCACGGCAACCATCAGGATGACCTGGAACACCGATCCGATGAAGATGACGAGCAGTTTCTGCAATTCGCCGATGCCGGCCCAGAGGATCAGGAGCGGAATAAAGGCGGACGCAGGCAGATAGCGCGCGAAGGAGACGAACGGTTCGAGGAAAGCTTCGACCGGCTTGTATGCACCCATCAGCACGCCGAGCGGCACAGCGATGATTGCCGCGAGGGCAAAGCCGCCGACGACGCGCCAGATCGTCAGGCCGATGTCGTAGACGAAGCCCTGCTTCGTCAGCAGGTCGTAACCTTCCTGCAGCATGGTCAGCGGGTTTGCGAGGAATGTCTTCGACACATGGCCGCCGAGCGTCGCCCAGGACCAGAGGGCAACGAACAGCATGAAGAATGCAAGGCCGTACGCCATGCGTTGCTTCGATGTCACGGGATCCAGGGGACGCATCAAACTGTCTATCCGAATAGTCGATCATGTGCCGGCTCCGCCTCTTGGCGGAACCGGCCACTTGCAGAAGTTACTTGATGTAGCTCGCGTCGAAGAGGTCTTCGACCTTCGGCGCGGTCTTGATGATGCCGATCTCGAGTAGGAGCTCGGCGGCCTCCTTGTTGAAGGTCAGGAAATCGCCGGCGAAGAACTTCTGGTTCGCCGCCTTGTCCTGCCAACGCAGATATTTCGCCGAGTTGCCGAACTGCTCGCCGGACTGCTTCACGTCGGCGCCCATGATCTCGTAGGCCTTGGCCTGATCCTTGGCGATCATGTCGAGCGCCGCGAAATAGCTGTCGGCAAGTGCCTTGGCGGCCTTCGGGTTCTCGGTGAGGAACTTCGGCGTGCAGCCGAATGTGTCCATGACCATCGGGTAGTCGAGCGTGGTTGCGATGATCTTGCCCTTGTCGGGCGCGGCACGAACCGTCGAAAGATACGGTTCATACGTCATCGCGGCATCGTTCTGGCCGGAGACGAAGGCCTGCGCAGCCGCAGCCGGCTCGAGGTTGACGACGGTGACGTCCTTCACCGACAGACCGTTCTTCTTGAGCATCCAGGCCAGCGCGAAATAGGGCGAGGTGCCGGGCGCGGAGGCGGCGACGGTCTTGCCCTTCAGATCCTTGATCGAAGCCAGGTCGTTGCGCACGGCCATGCCGTCGGCGCCGTAGCTCTTGTCGAGCTGGAAGATCTGCTTGGTCGCAACGCCGTTGGCGTTCCATGAGATCCATGTCTCGACGGTGGTTGCCGCGCACTGGACGTCGCCGGAGGCGATCGCGAGGTGACGGTCCTTCTGCGGGATCTTCTTGATGGTGACGTCGAGGCCGTTCTTCTTGAAGATGCCGGCCTCCTTCGCCAGCGTCAGCGGCGCGAAGCCGGTCCATCCGGAGATGCCGATGCCGACCTTGACGTCGTCGGCGAGCACCGGAGTGGCGGTCGCGAGGGCAATGATTGTCACAAATACTTTCGAACTACGCATGATTGTCGTCCTCTTGCCGATCGATGGATTGACGTCCTGTTGATCCTTGTCGGTCCATTTGGACCGTTGCCCGAAGCATTGCACGAACTGTGCCGACATTGTTCTCTCAGCCTCCCTTGAATCGGGCGACAAGGCGGTGAGAGTCACCGGGATAGAGCAGGCGCACCGCGGTGATCGTGCGCGCGCTGCGCCAGGTATAGCGGTCGATCACGAGGCAGGGCGCGCCGATTGCGATGTCGAGCGCCTTCGCCGCGCGATCATCCGCAACGATAGCGCTGATGGTATGCTCGGCCTCCGTCCATGGCACATGATGGAGCAGCCACGAGCCGGGCGGCTCGCGCGAGAAATCCGCGGTCGCAGCATTCGGCACGGACGACAGATCGATCAGCCTGTCCTCGACGGCGAAGGGCACGTTGTCGGCGCTGTGCCGGCAGGCGATCGCGACCACCTTGCCGGCCTTCTTGACGCCCAGGCGGTCGCGGTCGGCGGCGGTCGCCGTGCGCAGCTTGCGGCCGATCAGCTCGTAGCCGTAAGCGCGGCCGAGCGCGATGATTTCGGCGCGGATGTCGGCGATCTTGAGCACGGCGGACTGGTGCTGCGGCCGGCGCACGAAGGAGCCGGCGCGCCGCCGCCGCTCGATCAGGTCGGCTTGCGCCAGCTCCGACAGCGCCTTGTTCACCGTCATGCGCGAGCAGCCGTAACGCGCGACCAGCTCGTGCTCGAAGGGGATGCGATGTCCGGGCGGCCATTCGCCGGTCAAAATGCGCTTTTCGATATCGGCGCGGATTCGCTTATAGAGCGTCGGCTTGTCGGTCGCACCGGTCGCGAGGCTCATGCGACGAGCCTCCGGATGGAGGCGTTGAAGCGCTCGCGTGCGGCTTGGCGCAGCTTGTGCCGGCCATTCTCGACGACCTTGGCGCCGCCGGCCCAAACGCAATCGATCGCGCCGCCGCCGGCCGCGAAGATCCAGCCGTCGATGATGGCGTCGCGTGCGCGCCCCGCCAGCGACGGATGTGCCGTGTCGAGCGTGACGATATCAGCGCGCGCACCCGGCGCGAGGCCGACTGTCGGCTGCGCCAGCGCTTGCGCGCCGCCTGCAAGCGCATGATCGAACAGCGTGCGTCCGGTCGAGCGCCCCGCACCGCTGGAGAGCACGTTACGCTGACGATGCTTCAGACGCTGACCGTATTCGAGCTGGCGCAACTCGTCGGCGACGCCGATCAGCACGTTGGAATCGGTGCCCACGCCGAACGCGCCGCCGGCGGCGAGAAATTCGCGCGCCGGAAAGATGCCGTCGCCGAGGCTCGCTTCCGTGATGGGGCAGAGACCCGCGACCGCGCCGGTCTTGGCGAATGCGGTGACTTCCTCATCCGTCGTATGGGTGGCGTGGATGAGGCACCAGCGTTGATCGATGGGCGCGTGCTCCAGCAGCCATTGCACCGGCCGCCGGCTCGACCATGCCAGGCAATCCTCGACTTCCTTCACCTGTTCGGCGGCATGAATGTGCACCGGCCCGCCATCGGCCAGCGGAATGATCGCGGCGAGTTCGTCCGGCGTCACCGCGCGCAAGCTGTGCGGCGCGATGCCGATATTGGCGCCCGGCAATGTTGCGATGGCCTTGCGTGATGCGGCCATCAGAGCGGCGAACTGATCGACCGAGCAGATGAAGCGGCGCTGGCCGGCATGCGGCGCTGCGCCGCCGAAGGAGCCATGCGCATAAAAACTTGGCAGCAGTGTCAGGCCAATGCCTGACGCTTCGGCAGCCTGTGCGATGCGCGCGGCCATCTCGCCGAGATCAGCGTAGGGCGAGCCGTCGCGATCATAATGAAGATAGTGGAATTCGCCGACGCGGGTAAAACCCTGCTCCAACATCTCGACATAGAGCAGCGTCGCGACGGCTGTAACGTCATCCGGCGTCATCGCCAGCGCGAAGCGATACATCGTCTCGCGCCAGGTCCAGAAGGTATCGGTGCTGCCGCCGCGCAACTCGGCGAGGCCCGCCATGCCGCGCTGGAACGCGTGGCTGTGCAGGCTCGCCAATCCCGGAAGCGCGATTGCGTGGCGCTCGTCGCCGGCGGCCGGCGCCACATTCGGCGTCACCGCCGCGATCGCGCCGGCGGTGATGACCACCTGCACGTCATTGGCCCAGCCCGAGGGCAGGAGCGCGGAGGCGAAATGCAGTCGGGTCATGATTACACGCCGGCTGGACAGAACCGCCCCACGATTATATGTCTAGACATATAAGTCAAGCATCCCACGAAGGGGCCGTTGCATGGCAGAGCACTTCGACCGGATCTGGCACAATGCCCGGCTCGCCACGATGCGGGCTGACCGTCCTGACCTTGGCGAGATCGAGCGGGGCGTAATCGCCGCGCGCGGCGGCCGTATCGTCTATGCGGATGCGCAGACCGATTTTCCGTCGGATGCTGATGCGCCCGAGAGGATCGATTGCGAGGGACGCTGGATCACGCCCGGCCTCGTCGATTGCCATACCCATCTGGTCTATGGGGGCAACCGCGCGCACGAGTTCGAGCTGCGCCTGAAGGGAGCGAGCTACGAGGAGATCGCGCGCGCCGGCGGCGGCATCGTCTCGACGGTGGCTGCGACGCGGAAGGCGAGCGAGACCGAGCTCGTCGCAGGCGCGCTGCCGCGGCTCGATGCGTTGATCGCGGAGGGCGCAACCACGGTCGAGATCAAGTCCGGCTACGGCCTCGATGCCGAAACCGAGATGCGTCAGCTTGCCGCCGCGCGCAGCCTCAGTGGCCATCGGCCGGTTGCGATCCGCACCTCCTTCCTCGGCGCGCATGCACTGCCGCCGGAGGCGGAGGGCAACAAGGATCGTTACATCGATCTCGTGTGCAAGGAGATGCTGCCCGCGGTCGCTAAGGCAGGCCTTGCCGACGCCGTCGATGCCTTCATGGAGGGAATCGCGTTCTCCGCCGAGCAGACCGCGCGGGTGTTCGAGACGGCGAGGGGGCTTGGACTTCCAGTCAAGCTTCATGCCGACCAGCTCTCGAATCTCGGCGGTGCCGCGCTTGCCGCGAAATTCTCGGCGCTCTCGGCCGATCATCTCGAGCACACCGACGAAGCCGGCGCCGTCGCGATGGCGAAGGCCGGAACGGTGGCGGTGCTGCTGCCCGGCGCCTTCTACTTCATCCGAGAGACGCAAAAGCCGCCGGTCGAGACGTTTCGCAGGCTTGGCGTGCACATGGCGCTGGCGACCGACTGCAATCCCGGCAGCTCGCCGCTGACCTCGCTGCTGCTCACGGTGAACATGGGGGCGACCCTGTTCCGGATGACGGTGGCCGAATGCCTTGCCGGCGTGACGCGCGAGGGGGCGCGGGCGCTTGATGTGCTGGATGAGACCGGCACGTTAGAGGCCGGCAAATGGTGCGACCTCGCGATCTGGGACATCGAGCGGCCGGCCGAGTTGGTCTACCGCATCGGCTTCAATCCGCTGCACGAGCGGATATGGAGGGGGCAGTGACGGAGCAGGACACAGCGATCGTCGTCAGACCGGGGACGGTCAGTCTCGATGATCTCGCCTGCGTGCTCGATGGTGCGCCCGTCGTGCTCGATCCCTCATTCTGGCCCCGCGTCGAAGCCGCGGCGGAGATCGTCGCAAGAGCCGCGCGCGCGGATGTCCCAGTCTATGGCATCAACACCGGCTTCGGGAAGCTTGCGTCGAAGCGCATTCCGCCGGACCAGACTGCGCTGCTCCAGCGCAACCTGATTGTCTCGCACTGCTGCGGCGTCGGCCCGGCGACACCGGAACCGATCGTGCGGCTGATGATGGCGCTGAAGATCGTCTCGCTCGGGCGCGGCGCCTCTGGCGTGCGCTGCGAGGTAATCGAGCAACTGCAGGCAATGCTGGCGCGGGGTGTCTATCCGCTGGTGCCGCAGCAGGGCTCCGTGGGCGCCTCCGGCGATCTTGCACCGCTCGCGCATATGACGGCAGTGATGATCGGCGAGGGGCAGGCCATCATTGACGGGAAAACCGTATCTGGCGCCGAGGCACTAAAGGCCGCCGGTCTCGCGCCGCTGACGCTTGGCCCCAAAGAGGGCCTCGCGCTGATCAACGGCACGCAATTGTCGACGGCCTACGCGATCTCCGGCGTGCTGCGTGCGTTTCGCCTGGCCCGCGCAGCGCTCGTGACCGGCGCATTGTCGGTGGATGCCGCGATGGCCTCGACAGCGCCGTTCCGCCCTGAAATCCAGGCGCTACGCGGTCATGCCGGGCAGATCGCCGCGGCGGCGACATTGACGGCGCTGCTCGACGGCAGCGACATCCGCCTGTCGCATCTCGAAGGCGACGAGCGCGTGCAGGACCCCTATTGCCTGCGTTGCCAGCCGCAGGTCACGGGCGCGGCGCTCGACCTGATCACGCAGGCAGCGCGCACGCTGATCATCGAGGCCAACGCCGTCACCGACAATCCGCTGGTGCTGGTCGAGACGGGCGAGATCGTCTCCGGCGGCAATTTCCACGCCGAGCCGGTGGCCTTTGCCGCCGACGCGATTGCGCTGGCGCTATCGGAGATCGGCGCGATCAGCGAGCGGCGCATCGCGACGCTGGTCGACCCCGCGCTCAATTTCGGCTTGCCGCCGTTCCTGACGCCCGACCCCGGCATCAATTCCGGCTTCATGATCGCCGAGGTCACGGCGGCCGCGCTCTATGCCGAGAACAAGCAGCGCGCGCTCGCCTGCTCGATCGATTCGACCCCGACCAGTGCGAACCAGGAAGATCACGTCTCGATGGCCGCGCATGCCGCGCGACGCCTGTCCGACATGGCCGACAATCTTGCTGCCATACTCGGCATCGAGCTTCTGGTCGCCGCCCAAGGCATCACACTGCGCGCGCCGCATGCGACCAGCGCGCCGCTCGTTGCCGTCATTGCCGCGCTTCGTGAGCAAGTGCCAGCACTCGGTGCCGACCGCTACATGGCCGGCGATCTCGCCAAGGCAGCTGAACTGATCGAGGCCGACGCGCTGCCGGCGATCGCGATCACCGCACTTCCATCCGATCCGTTTCCGAGACTTGACTAAGAGGTCCGCATGAACCGCCGACTGGACAATGACCGTACCATCCGCGCGCCCCGCGGCAGCGAGATCAGCGCCAAGAGCTGGCTGACGGAAGCGCCCTTGCGCATGCTGATGAACAATCTCGATCCCGATGTGGCGGAGCGGCCGAGCGAGCTCGTCGTCTATGGCGGCATCGGCCGCGCCGCGCGCGACTGGGAGAGCTTCGACCGGATCACGGCGGCCTTACGCAAGCTCGAAAACGACCAGACCTTGCTGATCCAATCCGGAAAACCGGTCGGTGTCTTCCGCACCCATGCCGACGCGCCGCGTGTCTTGATCGCGAACTCCAACATCGTGCCGCACTGGGCGACGCTCGATCATTTCAACGAGCTCGATCGGAAAGGCCTGATGATGTACGGCCAGATGACTGCAGGCTCCTGGATCTATATCGGCAGCCAGGGCATCGTGCAGGGCACCTACGAAACCTTCGTCGAGGTCGGTCGTCGCCATTATGGCGGCAGCCTCGCCGGCAAATGGATTCTCACCGCCGGCCTCGGCGGCATGGGCGGCGCGCAGCCGCTGGCTGCGACCATGGCCGGTGCTTCGATGCTCGCGGTCGAATGCCAGCCGAGCCGCATCGAGATGCGCTTACGCACCGGCTATCTCGATCGGCAGGCCGCAACCCTCGACGAAGCGCTCGCCATCATGGAAGAGGCCGCGAAGACGAAGAAGGCGGTCTCGGTCGGCCTGCTCGGCAATGCCGCCGAGATCTTCCCGGAGCTGGTGCGCCGCGGCGTGAAGCCCGACGTCGTCACCGACCAGACCAGCGCGCACGATCCGATCAACGGTTATCTGCCCAAGGGCTGGACGCTGGCCGAATGGGAAGCCAAGCGCGCATCCGACCCGAAGTCGGTCGAGCGTGCCTCGAAGACGTCGATGGTCGAGCACGTGAAGGCCATGCTGGATTTCCACGCGCAGGGCATTCCGACGCTCGACTACGGCAACAACATCCGCCAGATGGCGCAGGATATGGGCCTGAAGAACGCCTTCGATTTCCCGGGCTTCGTTCCGGCCTATATTCGTCCGCTGTTCTGCCGCGGCGTCGGGCCGTTCCGCTGGGCCGCGCTCTCGGGCGATCCCGAGGACATCTTCAAGACCGACGCCAAGGTCAAGGAGCTGATGCCTGACGACAAGCATCTGCACAATTGGCTCGACATGGCCAAGGCGCGCATCAAGTTCCAGGGCCTGCCGGCGCGGATCTGCTGGGTCGGCCTTGGTGATCGCCATCGCCTGGGCCTTGCCTTCAACGAGATGGTGGCGCGCGGCGAATTGAAAGCGCCGATCGTCATCGGCCGCGATCATCTCGACAGCGGCTCGGTGGCAAGCCCCAACCGCGAGACCGAGGCGATGAAGGACGGATCGGACGCGGTATCCGACTGGCCCTTGCTCAACGCGCTGCTCAATTGCGCCAGCGGTGCGACCTGGGTCTCGCTACACCATGGCGGTGGCGTCGGCATCGGCTATTCGCAGCACGCCGGCATGGTGATCGTCGCCGATGGCACGCCGGAAGCCGCAAAACGCATCGAACGCGTGCTCTGGAACGATCCCGCCAGCGGCGTGATGCGCCATGCCGACGCGGGTTATGACATTGCGATCGACTGCGCCCGTGACAAGGGTCTCGATCTGCCGAGCTTAGCGAAGTAGCCGCGCCTCAGGCCACGACCTTGGCGTCGGCGCCGTCGAGGCGCAGCTGTTCCTTGGCGAGATAGTCGCCGATCGCGTCGGCCGGCATGGGCTTTGCGAAATAATAGCCCTGGATGAAGTCACACCCCAGGCGGCGCAGGGTGTCGAGCTGAGCACGAGTCTCGACGCCCTCGGCAACACAGGCGATCTCCATGTCGTCGCACAGGCCCGTGAGCGACTTGATGATCTTGTAGCTCACGGGATTGTCGTTGATGTCGGCGACGAAGCTGCGGTCGACCTTGATCTTGTCGAGCGGCAGCCGGTGCACGTGGCTCAGTGAGGAATAGCCGGTGCCGAAATCATCCAGCGAAATGCCGCAGCCCATCGCCTTCAGGATGCGCAAGTTACATCGTGGCTGGCGTTGCGGGCAACTGCTTCGTGCCTGGAAATATCGATGTGCCGCGTGGGAACAACGCGGGTCGGCCGAAAGCGGTGCGAGACGCCTAGCGCCCGATCGTCACGCCGGCGGTCGAGCGCATGGCGTCCCGGAGGCTCGTCGCGTTCATGCGTCGAGGACCTGCCGCGTCAGCACGGTGGTCTGGCCGGGCGTGTTGAGGATTGTCTCGCCGCGTGAGGAAGAGAGCCGATCGGCCTTGTAGGGCGCGGCCGGATCGGTGGCAGGAGCAGCCGCATGACGTGGCCGTTTGTCCGCGGCCAGAGCGGGCTGCGAGATGCAGAAGGCGGCGATCAGGATCAGAGACAATGACCTTGCGCGCATATGCGATCTCCCATGTCGGGACATCAACCTAGCACATCGCACCGGTGGCCGCAGAAGAAAGGATCAGGCGAGGGCGGCCTGGCGCTCCCGCACCGGCTCGCGGGCGCGGTCGTGTTTCCCAGGCTCGGCGAGCCGGGTGAAACTGCGCTGGCTCGCATGCGCGGGCGCCTCGACGATGACGCCCTCGCAGACGATCTGCCCGCCGAGCATCCTGAATTCCAGCTTGTCGTAGCGCGGCATCGTCTCGCCGGGCGCCGGCGGCAGCAGTCCGACACTGCCCTGGATGTTGAGCGTGGCGTCGCCGGTGCCGTGCAGGCGCGGATTCCACATCCTGATCCCGGTCTCGGCCCAGCGCTGCCGGATCAGCGCGGCGCGGTCGGTAGGCTCTGCGACCTTTGGCCGAGGCTTCCGCGTGCTGGGTGTCTTCGCAGCGGGAGACTCGAGGATCGGCTCCGGCGCGACATCGGTGACGACGCTCGGTGTGTTGGTGGAAGCGTCCGCTGCGACGATCGTTGCGACAAGCGCGGAATCGCCAGCGAAGCCGGGCTCGATCTCTACGACGACACTGGGAGACGGAGCCCTGTCGATGCCGCTCTCGGCAATATCCTCCGCCGAGACTTCGCTCTCGGCAAGCGCGACACGCGAGTCGTCTGCGACGGCCAGCTCAACATCCCCTGGGAGGTCGGTGGAGGTGTCATCGTGGACGATGAGAACGGGTGCGTCAACCGAGGCAATCGCGACGTCGGCGGCCGCGACCGGCGCCTCCTCCGCGATGGGTCCGACGTTGGCCTGGAGTTCGCAAGTTGGATTGCTGCTGATGAGGGGCGCAGGAATATCGACCGGCTCGACCTCGACGGCGGCGGTTGCGACCGCTGTCTCTTCCACGACGGCGGGTTCAGGGTTCGCCGAGAGTTCTGCCGGCGGATCGTTGCTGATGACTTCAGGAACATCAACCGGCTCGCTCTCGGCCGACGAGAGCGCAACCTTTTCGACGACGACCGGTTCGACGTCTACCGGCATCTCCAGGGTCGGGTGGTCGCCGGCGTCGACATCGATTGGCGCCGCAGATGGGCTTTCCGCGATGACAGTATCATTCCCTGCGACCGGAGTCGCGACCGCGATCTGGGCATCGCTGCAGCGCGGAGCGGTGCTGAGACCGGTGTCGAGAGACGGAGCTGCTTCTGCAATGTCGGAGGTGACGGCGGGTGAGTCGCTTGCGGCACTCGGTGCGACGTCGACACTGCCGCTGTGCGGCAGGGGCCGGAGCCGGGTGAACGCCCATTTCACCGCAGGGATGCGGCGCAGCAACGATATCAGTCTCGAAAGCACTGGGAGTTGTCCAAGAGGTACTCGGCGTGAGGCAATCGCTGATTCGTCAGCAATGTGAAAAACTGCCCCGGCCGTCACACCGATGTCAATCTAGGTGGGACCAATTGCAGAACATCCGCGTACCATTGTGCGCGTTGGCGCGATCGTCTGGCGCCAGCCCAGCTAACAAGAGCAAATTCCGAAGCGGACGCCAAACGTGCGAATAGCGGTGGTTAGCGATCGACATGAGCGGGGGCTCGCGCTTGGCAGCGAGCCCCCAGAAATCTTCAAGCTGCGCGCAGCTGCAACGTCATCTCTCGCGCTATTTCCCGCCGGAGCCGGCACCGCCGCCAGAACCCGCGCCGCCGCCGGCCTGGTTGCCCATGTTATTCGTATTGGTGCCACCTGCGGATGGCGACTGTGCGCCCTTGCTGTCGCTGGCCTCGTTCTGCATGTTCGATGCGCGGCCCGTCGTCATGCCTTTGGTCGCGGGCCCCCGCGATGAGGGACCAACCTCGCCCTGACTGGATGCGCCTGGAGCAGGTTGTGTCTGCGCGAAGGCGCTACCGGTCGCCAGGGCCATGATGCACGCGGATGCCAGAATGATCTTCTTCATTGGATTCTCCTTGACTTTGCATCCCGGACAATCCGCCTCCACCAACGACGTTCCTGCCGATCTATCACCACCGCTTCAACTCTTTGCGGCCGAAGTCGGGGTTCCCGTTTTCATCGCCAGCGGCTATTCAGGCCCCTCATCATTCGTTTAGGGAGGACGTATGAGAAGGATTGCTGCCATCGGAGCGCTTCTGCTCTGGTCCACCCTCGCGTTCGCGCAGGATCGCACCATCACCGTGGCCTCGACGACGTCGACGGAACAGTCGGGGCTCTTCGGTTATCTGCTGCCGCTGTTCTCGAAGACCGAGGGCATCGAGGTGAAGGTCGTTGCCGTCGGCACCGGCCAGGCGCTTGACATCGGGCGGCGCGGCGATGCCGACGTGGTGTTCGTTCATGATAGGGCTGCCGAGGACAAGTTCATGTCCGAAGGCCAGGGCGTCAAGCGCTTCGACGTCATGTACAACGACTTCGTCATCGTCGGTCCCAAGAGCGATCCCGCGAAAATCGCCGGCGGCAAGGAGGTCACTGATGCGCTGCGCAAGATTGCGGCTGCGAAAGCGCCGTTCATCTCGCGCGGCGACAAATCCGGCACCCACGCGGCCGAGCTGCGATTGTGGAAGGAAGCGGGTGTCGATATCGCAGCGGGCAAGGACGGCTGGTATCGGGAGATCGGCCAGGGCATGGGACCGGCGCTGAATATGGCCTCGTCGTCGAATGCCTATCTTCTGTCGGACCGCGGCACCTGGCTCTCGTTCAAGAACAGGGGCGAACTTGCCATCCTGACCGAGGGCGACAAGCGGCTGTTCAACCAGTATGGCGTCATGCTGGTGAATCCGGCAAAGCATCCGAACGTCAAGGCGAAGGACGGACAGGCTTTCATCGACTGGCTCATCTCATCGAAGGGGCAGGATGCGATCGCAGGCTACAAGGTGGGCGGCGAGCAGCTATTTTTCCCCAACGCGTCCCACTAGCAGGAACGCAATGGTCGACACCGCGACGCTGAGCGCGAGCAGGATCAGCCCGAGCCCCAGCGCCAGCGGCAGGTCGCCCTTGCTGGTCTCCAGCGCGATCGCGGTTGTCATCGTGCGCGTAAAGCCGCGGATGTTGCCGCCGACGATGATGATGGCGCCGACTTCCGCGATGGCGCGGCCGAAAGCCGCGAGAAAGGCCGTCAACAGCGAGGTCCGTCCCAGCGCGAACAGCAGTGCCATGCTGCGCAGGGTGGACAGTCCGTCGATCCGCGCCAGATCGCCATACTCCGCCCACAGCAGGCTGGCCGGACGGTGCACCAGCGCCACCACGATCGGCGTCGCGAGCAGCGTCTGCGCGATCACCATGGCCGTCGGTGTGAACAATAGTCCTCCCGCCCCGAGCGGACCGGACCGCGACAGCAGGAGGTAGAGCGCGAGCCCGACCACGACCGGCGGCAGGCCGAGCAAGGCATTGGTCAGGATGATGATGATTTGCCGTCCGCGGAAGCGCGTGATCGCAAGCAGGGCCCCGAATGGTGCACCGATCAGCAGCGCGACGATGCTCGCGGTCAGGCTGACCCGCACCGACAAGGCGACGATGCCGAGCAGTTCGGCGTCGGCTTCGCCGATCAGCGTGAAGGCGGCACCGGTGGATCGTGCGAAATCGTTCATCCGGCCGGGCGCTTCCGCGTCGGGCAGGATGCCTCGGGATCGTCGATGTCGCGCAATCGCATCACGGGTTGGTCTCTGCGAGTCTTTTTGACATCGAAAGAATACTCGGGCGAGACGATTTGGACAGGCGATTTAGCGGAAAATAACCGTCAAGTGCTGCGTTATGCAGGCTTTCCCGACGCGATCTGGGCGGCGTTCGCCTTTACAGAGGCTCGGCTCCAAAGCCAGCGCGCCAGCACAACGGCAAGAACTGCCCCGACGAATTGAGCGGCGATGAAGCCTGGCACGTCCCGCGGGGCGATACCCGCGAACGTATCAGACAGCGCGCGGGCGATGGTGACCGCAGGATTGGCGAACGACGTGGATGACGTGAACCAATAAGCCGAAGTAATATAGAGGCCGACGGCGTAAGGAACCGCGGCGGGTGTCCGATACCGGACGCCAAGGATCGTCGACAGCAGGCCAAAGGTCGCCACGGCCTCGGCCAGCCATTGTCCGGCGCCGGCGCGTTCCGTGAGCGAACGCTGGAGGATTGGAAGCTCGAACATCAGATGTGCGATCTCAACCCCGGCGATGCCACCGGCTAACTGAGCGACAAGATAGATCGCGGCGTCCGTCCATGACGTTTCGCCGCGCAAAGCCAGGGCCAGCGTCACCGCTGGATTGAAATGCGCTCCCGAGATCGGAGCGAGCAACAGGATCAGCACGACGAGGATTGCGCCCGTGGCAATCGTATTGCACAGCAGTGCCAGCGCGACGTTTCCGCCGGCGAGCTTTTGCGCCATGATCCCCGAGCCGACGACGGCGGCGAGCAGGAACGCCGTCCCAAGCGATTCGGCGAAGGCACGCTGTCCCAGGCCCGGCATCAGGCGCCGCTATCGAGCCAGACGCGCTCGCCGTCTTCCTTGACGAATTCGCCCTGTTGCGCCGGCAGCAGATCGAGCACCCGTTCGGAGGGACGGCAGAGCCTGACGCCGTTTGGCGTCACCACGATCGGCCTGTTGATCAGGATTGGATGCGCCATCATGGCGTCGAGCAGCTGATCGTCGGTCAGTGTCGCGTTGTCGAGCCCGAGCTCCGCATAGGGCGCCGCCTTCTCGCGAACGGCGTCGCGCACCGAAATTCCCATGCGCGCGATGAGCTGCTGCAACAGCGCCCGCGATGGCGGCGTCTTTAGATATTCGATCACGTGCGGCTCGATGCCGGCGTTCCGGATCATCGCCAGCGTGTTGCGCGAGGTGCCGCAATCGGGATTGTGATAGATGATCGCATCCATGGTGGAGTCCTCGTGCTCAGCAGCACGCCTGCGACGGCGTGGGTGCTGCCTGCGGCGCGCAGCAGGCCGATTGCTGCTCCTGCTTTGCGTGAGCGACCCGCGCCCGGTTCTCGCCGCTGCCGTCGCCGTAATCGGTGCTCTCGCCCGTGGTGTAGAAGGTTTCCCAGGCGATGCCGGCCGGATCGTCTATCCAGGATTTTTCCGACTTGGCATAGCAGCAGGTGGTCTGCCCTTGCTCGACCACGTTGCCGCCGGCCTGGCGCAGTCGCGCGTAGACTTCCTGGAGTTCCTCGCCGGTCTCGACCTGGATGCCGAGATGGTCAAGGCCGGCCGCGCGGCCACGCGTCGAGATCGCAAAATTCACGCGAGGGTCTTCCAGCATCCATTTGGCATAGTCGGATTTCACGACCGAGGGCTCGCTGGCGAACAAGGCCGAGTAGAACCCGATCGAGTGGGAGAGATCCTCGACGGACACGTGAACGTGCAGGCGCTTCATGGTCGGTCCTTTCAGGCTGGCACTTTGCTGCGCTTTCGCGCGGGTTTCGAAGGCGAGGCCGGAGCGCACGACACGCCGCCGCAGCAGTTCTCGGTCAGGAAACCGACGAGCGCGTTCATGGTCTCGAACCGCGCCGCATAGATCATCGAGCGTCCCTCGCGCCGGACGGTCACGAGTCCGGCCGTCCGCAGCCGGTCGAAATGGAAGGTCAGCGTGTTGGGGGCGAGATCCAGCGTTTCGGCGACCGCGCCGGCAGTCATGCCGTTGGGGCCGACCTGCACCAGCAGGCGGAAGACCTCGAGACGGTTGTCCTGTGCAAGCGCGGCGAGCGCCGCGACGGCATGGTTCGTTTCCATATTTCAACGATTATGGAAATAACGCGCGGCTGTCAATCGGGATTGTGCTGGGTCTAGCCCAATCTCGATTTGACGGTCGGTCGCCGCCGTTCAGCGCTTGGCGCTTTATTCCCGCCTCGGATGCTTTATGGAAGGGGCACGATCAGGTCGCACCCGCCCGCTGGGGGTGCTAGACCCTGGTGCAGGAACAACGGGGCTGGGCCGTCCTAGCCCCCAAGAATGAAGGATGTGACGCAATGATCCAAACCGTTGGCATCATCGGGGCAGGGACCATGGGGAACGGCATCGCGCAGGTCTGCGCGGCGGCGGGGCTTTCGGTCGTGATGGTCGATATTTCCGATGCTGCAGTGAACCGCGGACTTTCGACCGTCGGCGGCAGCCTCGATCGGCTGGTCAAGAAGGACAAGATGTCGGCTGCCGATCGTGAGGCGACGCTCAAGCGCATCACCGGCACAACCGACCGGTCGAAGCTGTCGGATTGCGACCTCGTCATCGAGGCGGCGACCGAGAACGAGGAGCTCAAAGTCAAGATCCTGAAGGATCTTTGCGCGACGCTGTCGCCGCGCACGCTGGTCGCGACCAACACCTCCTCGATCTCGATCACCAAGCTCGCCGCGGCGACCGATCGTCCCGACCGGTTCATCGGCATGCACTTCTTCAACCCCGTGCCGGTGATGGCGCTGCTCGAACTCATCCGCGGCCTGCAGACCTCCAACGACACCCACGCCAAGGCGCTGGATTTCGCCGAGCGCGTCGGCAAGGTGGCGATCACGGCCAAGAACAGCCCGGGCTTCGCCGTCAACCGCATCCTCTGTCCGATGATCAACGAAGCGATCTTCGCGCTCCAGGAAGGCATTGCGACAGCGGAAGAGATCGACGCCGGCATGAAGCTCGGCTGCAACCATCCGATCGGGCCCCTGGCGCTGGCCGATCTCGTCGGCCTCGACACCATGCTTTCGGTGATGGAGGTCTTTTACAAAGGCTTCAACGACCCCAAATACCGCCCGGCCCCCTTGCTCAAGGAAATGGTCGATGCCGGCCATCTCGGCCGCAAGACCGGGCAGGGCTTCTACATCTATAGCGCCTGATGAAGGCATCTGGCGGCGGCACTCAGCGTCCGCCGCCAGATCCCGCAATTTGCGCTGCGACAAAGAAGCCGCGCGCAATTGGCCCGACAATGTCGAATGGGGCGGCTCGCGGGAACATCGGAACGGATAACGAAGGACATGTCGGATCGACTGAAAGCCGAACGCGAGGCGGCGGCGGCGCGGCGGAACCTGCTGACCCAGGATGCGATCGAGCGCACCGGGATCACCGAGGAAATGATCGGGGAACTCGTCACCCGCTTCTACGGACGCGTGCGCGAGGACGCACGGCTCGGTCCGGTCTTTGCGATCGTCCAGAACTGGGATGAGCATCTCGCCGAGCTCAAGGATTTTTGGTCGTCGGTCGTCCTGATGAGTGGCCGCTATCATGGCTCTCCGATGCGGGCGCATCTGCCGCTGAGCCTGGTTGGTGATCATTTCGATCGCTGGCTCGACCTGTTCGAGCAGACTGCGCGCGAGGTCTGCCCGCCGGCGGCGGCCGCGCTCTTCATCGACAAGGCACGGCGCATCGCCGACAGTTTCGAAATGGCGTCGGCGACAGTCGCGGGCCGTATCGCGTCTCCGCGTCATGTGCTCCGGTCCTGACGACGAGCGGCCTGCCTGCAAAATACGCAGCTCCTTTGCTTCGCTTTTGCGTTGCGACTGAGATCGCGGTGCACCAATTCCAACAGCATCGGCCTGATCTGCAAAATCATCATGCCAATCGCGCGGCATGACGTTGAAATTGCGAAAACGCGCTTGAATGCGTTCACTCTCGCTCAATCAAAGCGAGCAAAGCCATATTGATGCACTGCGGCGCCAACTCTTCGCCTTGTTTTCGGCAGAGTTCCAGCGCCTGCTAGCGTGCATGTCACGCTCATCGTTCACTACCAATTCTGCATCCCCCGAGAATTCCACGGACCCCGAAGTCGACGCGGGCATCGAGCAGACGCGGCGAACGCTGCTGCTCGGCGCGCTTGCGAGCACCGCTTGCCTCGGCTGTTCGCCGCCGGCGCGCGCGGGTGAAGATCCGCCCGGCTCCGACGAACGGCCGCAAAAGGGTGACGTGCTGGTCTTCTCCGAAGGCGACAAGGAGGGGAAACTCATCACTGCGGCCGATGTGCCGGCCGGCGGACCGCCGGTCCATGCCTGGCCGAAGGATCCCAACACGTCTGTGGTGCGCAGCGCCTCGCGTCTCAACGAGATCCTGATCATCAAGCTCGATCCCGCCGAGCTCGACGAGAAGACCCGCGCGCGCGCCGTCGACGGCATCATCGCATATTCGGCGATCTGCTCGCACGCGGGCTGTCCCGTCACCGCCTGGGTGAAGAGCGATGTCGGCGACAAGGAGGTGTTCAAGTGCATGTGCCACAATTCCGAATACGATCCCCGCGCGGGCGCGCAGGTCGTGTTCGGGCCGGCGCCGCGACGGCTTGCGGCGCTGCCGCTGGCACTCGCTGACGGTTCGCTCAGCGTCGCCGGCAATTTCATCGGAAAGGTAGGTGGCGCGCAGCCAGGATGACGGACGGTGCGGGCCGTGCCCGCGTCACGAGAGGCCGCATCCGCCGATGGGCGGACGGGACGAACGACAAGAATTCACAACAAGAATTCAAACGGATGAAAAGGGGAACGTCCATGTCCAGGAAGCAATGGTTACTGTCCGGCTTCGTCGCCTTCACGTGTCTTGCCTCGACTGCCGCCATATCAGGCCCGATCGAGAATTATTCTCCGGTCACCACGCAACGGCTGGAAAATCCGGAACCCGGCAACTGGATGCTCTACCGACGCACGTATGACGGGCAAGGCTACAGTCCGCTCGACCAGATCAACGCCTCGAACGTGAAAAACCTCACGCCGGCTTGGACCTTCGCTACGGGCGTCGTCGAAGGCCACGAGGCGCCGCCGATCGTCAACAACGGCGTAATGTTCGTGGCGACCCCGATGGGGCAGGTGATCGCGCTGAACGCGAAGACCGGCGACGAATACTGGCGCTACAAGCGGCAGCTCCCCGACGATCTGTTCCAGCTGCATCCGACCAGCCGCGGCGTCGGCCTGTGGGAGGACAAGCTCTATCTCGCCACCACCGACGACCACGTCGTCGCGCTCGACGCCAAGACCGGCAAGGTGGTGTGGGACACCAAGGTGCAGGACTACAAGAAGGGCCAGTACATGACCCTGATGCCGCTGATCGTCGACGGCAAGGTCATTGTCGGCGGCTCCGGCGGCGAATTCGGCGTGCGCGGCTACGTCGCCGCCTATGATGCCAAGGACGGCAAGGAGCTGTGGCGGACCTTCACCATCCCCGGTGAAGGCGAGCCCGGTCACGACACCTGGCACGGCGAGGACTGGAAGAACGGCGGCGGCTCGGCCTGGATGACCGGCAATTACGACAAGGAGACCAAGACGATCTACTGGGGTGTCGGCAACGCCGCGCCATGGCCCGGCGAAACCCATCCCGGCGACAATCTCTACACCTCCTCGGTGCTCGCGCTCGATCCCAACACCGGCAAGATCAAGACCCATCATCAGTACCACCAGAACGATTCCTGGGACTGGGATGAGGTCGATGCGCCGATGCTGATCGACCTGCAGCGTGACGGCCGCAACATCAAGAGTCTCGTCCATCCGGGACGCGACGCCATCTTCTGGGTGCTCGAGCGCACGCCGACCAAGATCAACTATGTCGCCGGCTGGCCGTTCGTCTCCACGGACGTCTGGAAGGGCATCGAACCGGAGAGCGGCAAGCCGATCGTCGATCCCGCGCACAAGCCGGTGATCGGCAAGCGCGTGGAGTTCTGTCCCTCGCTCTGGGGCGGCAAGGATTGGCCGTCGGCGGCCTACAGCCAGAGGACCGGCCTCGTCTACGTGCCCGCCAACGAGAATTTCTGCGGTGGGTTCACCGGCGAGAAAGTCGCGCTGAAGCCCGGCGAACTCTGGCTCGGCACCAAGCCGGAAGATATCGGCCTCAAGGCGAAGCCCGGCGCGGATCATTTCGGCGAGCTGCAGGCCTGGGATCCCGCGACGGGCAAGAAGGTCTGGCAGCACAACTTCCCGAAGTCGCAGCTGTTCGGATCGGTGACGGCGACCGCAGGCGATCTCGTCTTCGTCGGCGGCACAAACGACCGCAACTTCCGCGCCTTCAACGCCAAGACCGGCGAATTGTTGTGGGAGCAGAAGACCAACTCCGGCATCATGGGCATGCCGGTGTCCTATGAGATCGACGGCACGCAGTACATCGCGATCCAGTCGGGATGGGGTGTGGACGCACAGCGCATCCAGGATGCACTTGCGACCAACAACATTGGCATCGAAGCCAACGTCCCGCAGGGCGGCGTCATCTGGGTGTTCGCGCTGAAGAAATAGCTCCGCGGGCGGATCGAAGAAGCGGAGCAGCCGGGGGGGTGGCGAATGCGGCGGACGGCAACGTCCGCCGCATTTTTGCTAAAGTGATGACGCCCTTGCTGCGTGATCTCGTCATGCCCGGGCTTGTCCCGGGCATCCACGTTCTTCGTGTTGAGACAAAGTTCGTGGATGGCGGGACCAGCCCGGCCATGACGGCGTGGCAACATCAGTGCACCAAACTCGGAGCGCTACTTGCCCTGGCGCTCGACCTTATCCTTTTGCTTCTGGTTCATCTCCCGAACCTTCGGATCAGGGTTGCGTTGCCCGGTGGTCTGGCTGGTCGAAGCGGGCGGGGCGTTTGCGTTGGGCAGGGAGTTCTGGTCCGGCGCGGTGGGGCGCGTCGCCGTGGTTGGCGGGGCGGTGTTGCTCTGGGCGAACGCACCGGCGGTCGTCAAAAGAAAGGCGCCCGACAGCGAGACTGCGAGCGCCTTTGAGATGTTGGTCATCGATCCGCTCCTGTCAGATCGATGCAAACGGCCCGAGGCCGCTTGTGTTCCGGCTCACGCTTCCAATTGCTTGCCGATCGGAAGCGAGCGAATACGCTTTCCCGTCGCCGCGAAGATCGCATTGATCAGCGCCGGCGCGAACGGCGGAACGCCGGGCTCGCCGACGCCGCTCGGCGGCGTGTCAGGTCCGGGCGGCACGATGTAGACGTTGGTCACCACAGGAGATTCATCGATCCTGACGACCTGGAAGTCGTCAAAATTCTTCTGCTGCACCTTGCCGTCCTTGAAGGTGATCTCGCCATATTTGGCGATGCTGAGCCCCATGATCGCCGCGCCCTCGATCTGCGAGGCAATGCGCTCGGGGTTGACAAAGGTGCCGCAGTCGATCGCCGTGTCGACCCTTGGCACGGTCAGCTTGCCCTTATCGTCGACCGCGACCTCGACGATGGTCGCGATGTAGCTGACGAAGCTGCGGTGCACGGCGATGCCGAGGCCGTGGCCCTTCGGGACCTGACGGCCCCATTCGCCCTTCTCGGCGACCAGCTCGACCAGCTTGCGCAGGCGCGCGGTGTCGATCGGGTAGCTGTCCTGGGGCTCGCCATAGTTCCACAGATCCTTCACTGCGGGCTTGACGATCCGCGGGCTGCCGATCAGCGCGAGCAGGGTCTCCTTCTGGTCGCGGCCGGTCGCCTGCGCGATCTCACCGACCATCGATTGCACCGCGAAGGCACGCGGGATGTTCGAGACCGACCGGAACCAGCCGATGCGGGTATGTGCGGCCGCCTCCGGATTTTCGCAGGAGATGTTGGCGATCTCGAACGGCATGTCGACGAGTCCCATGCCGATCTCGAACGGCGCCTGGTGCACGGTGCCGGCGGCAAACGTCGAGGCGATGCTGGGCGCCACGCTGCGGTGGCGCCAGGCGATCACCTTGCCGCTCTTGTCGAGGCCCGCCTCGATCCGTTCGACCGAGACGGTGTGCAGGAAGCCGTTATGGATGTCGTCCTCGCGCGTCCACTGCACCTTGACCGGCGCGCCGAGCTCCTTGGAGAGCAGCGCCGCTTCGAGCGCGAAGTCGCATTTCGATTTGCGTCCGAACCCGCCGCCGAGCAGTGTGACGTTGACGGTGACGTTGCCTTCAGGAATGCCGAGCGTCTTGGCGACGTCCTCGCGGGTGCCGCCGGGGCTCTGCACCGGCGCCCAAATCTCCGCCTTGTCGCCCTTGACGTCGGCGACCGCCACCGGCGGCTCCATGCTGACATGGGCGAGATGGGGGATGTAGTACTCGCCGACAATGACCTTGTCGGCGCTCTTCAAGGCGGCGTCCGCATCGCCCTCCTGACGCAGGACGAGGCCGGGCTTGCGCGAGGCCTCCTCGAGCTCCTTGCGGTAGGCGACGGAGTCGTACTTGCCGTTGGGGCCGTCGTCCCACACGAGCTTGAGCGCGTCGCGGCCCTTGATCGCCGCACCGGTGTTGCGCGCGATGACGGCGACGCCACCGAGCGGCTGGAATTTCGACGGCCATGGCCAGCCGCGCACCTGCATCACCTTCTCGACGCCAGGAATCTTCAGTGCGTCGTCCGGTTCGAACTTGACCAGCTTGCCGCCGGTCACCGGCGGACGGGCGATCACGGCATATTTCATGCCGGGCAGTCGCACGTCGGCGCCGTAGCGCGCCTTGCCGGTGGTGATGTCGTGGAGATCGACGATGCCGATCTGGCCCTTGGTGAGATAGCGGAAGTCCTTGGGGTTCTTCAGCTTGAGGCCTTCGATAGCAGGCACCGATTCCTTGGCGGCATCGGCGGCGAGCTCGCCGAAGCCGAGCTTGCGTCCGCTGGCGCTGTGGACGATCTCGTGATTGACGGCCTTGACCTCGGTCGCCGGCACGCCCCAGCGCTTGGCCGCGGCCTGCTCGAGCATGGTGCGGGCGGAGGCGCCGATCTGGCGCATCGGCATCAGATAGTGCCGCGTGCTGCGCGAGCCGTCGGTGTCCTGGTTGCCAAACTTGACCTCGTCGCCATGGGCCTGCTGCACCTTGACTCTGGACCAGTCGGCCTCCATCTCCTCGGCCACGATCAGCGGCAGGCTGGTGCGCACGCCGGTGCCCATTTCCGAACGGTGTCCAACGATGGTGACGATGCCATCCGGCGCGACGGAAACGAACACCCGCGGATCGACCACGACGCCGTGCGGCATCTTTCCCGCGCCTGTTTCATAGGCGAATGCCTGGCGCGACATCACGGGTGCTGCAAGCACGAAGCCGCCGGTGACGCCGAGCCCCTTCAGGATGCTCCGGCGCGAGACTTTCTCGACCCTGATGTGCTTTTCGAAGCCGCGAAGCTTGCGGGGATTGTCGATGAAATTCATGTCACACTCCAGTCGATGCGAGATGGACGGCGTTCTCGATGCGCTGGTAGCAGCCGCAGCGGCAGATGTTGCCGGACATCGCCTCGCGGATCTGGTCGTGCGAGGGCTTTGGGTTATCCATCAAGAGTGCTGCGCCCTGCATGATCTGGCCGGCTTGGCAGAAGCCGCATTGAGGCACGTTGAGCTCGCGCCAGGCCTTCTGCACCGGGTGATCGCCGGTGGGGTGCAGTCCCTCGATCGTCGTGACCTCGCGTCCGGCAACGTCGTTCACGGACGTGATGCAAGCGCGGACGGCCTGCTTGTCGACGATGACGGTGCAGGCGCCGCACAGGGCCTGGCCGCAGCCGAATTTGGTGCCGGTCAGTCCGGCCTCGTCACGCAGGAACCAGAGTAGCGGGAGATCCGGGTCGCCGTCCCAGCTCTGTTCCTGGCCGTTGATCTTCACCTTGATCATGATCGTCCCTCGCTCTTCATAAGCCTGTTCAATTCAAAACTAACGACGCCGACCGGGCGGATGCCGGTTGCGTCGTGTCGCCGCATTCCGGCCGCATTATCCTGCGCGGGCAGATCCCGGCGGGCGGCAGGAATACAAATCGCAATGTCCGGATGTGCTCGATACCTCCCGTTTTGTTCTTAATTGTTTGCATTTCGCGCGGCATCGTGACGGCGCGACCGTAGCAGAGATCGCGTCGGACCGGCGTTCACAGCCGAGTGTTCTCACCCGGAGAGATTGCATCGATGGTTTGTCAAAAGCAGGGCGCGGCTTGATGCCGCGCTACTTATGAGACGGGCGCAACCAAAAAAAGCTTCGTCCGCCAGGAAAGACTGCACGGACGAAGCAGGATGCCTCAGTCGAGGGAGGGAGAACGCAAGCACCGCGAACTTCAAGCAAGAAGCCTGCGGCCCTGCGCAGTCATTCAGAGACCAGGACTGAGGAGCTGATGGCCCTCACATACGCGTGGTGCAGAAGCGCGGCATCGCCGCGATGGTCCCGTATGGGACCGATCCGGTTCGCTGGCGCTGGTCGGCACCAGCGAACCGATAGGGCTTGAGAGGGCTCGGCGGCCCTCGCTCGGGCGGCCTTCTTAGGCGGCCTTGGATTTCGCCACGTGGGTCGCGATCGCGTCCATCAGCGCCGGCGACAGGCAGTCATAGGGCTCCAGCCCGATCTCCTTCAGTCGCGCACGGATGCCCGCCATTTGCTCCGGCTTCACGCCCGATTCGATCACAGAGGAGACGAAGGCAGCGAATTGCGGCGCCTGCGAGCCCTGCTCCTGGAACAACTCGGGATGGATGAAGTCGAGCCCGTAGAACGGATGGCCCTTGTTCTCGATGCGGCCGTACATGTGCGTGCCGCAGGCCTTGCAGGCATAGCGCTGGATCACCGCGGAGGGATCGACGATCTGGAGCTTGTCGCCGTTCTCGAGCACGGTGACGTTCTGGCGCGGCACCACGGCGACGACCGAGAAGGTCGCGCCCGGCGGCTTCCAGCACTTGGTGCAGCCGCAGGCGTGGTTGTGCGCGACGTCGCCCTTGATGCCGACCTTCACCGGATGGTCCTTGCATTTGCAGACCAGCGTGCCGCCGGCGAAGTTGCCGCTGCCTTGTTTGATGCCATTGTCGATCGATGGATGGAGTGCAACAGTCATGGGTCGATCCTCCTGGGTGTGATGGCTGTGACCTAGAACACGACGACGGAACGGATGGATTTGCCCTCGTGCATGAGGTCAAAACCTTTGTTGATCTCTTCGAGCTTGAGCGTGTGGGTGATCATCGGATCGATCTGGATCTTTCCGTTCATGTACCAGTCGACGATCTTTGGCACGTCGGTGCGGCCGCGCGCGCCGCCGAATGCCGTGCCGCGCCAATTGCGTCCCGTAACGAGCTGGAACGGCCGTGTGGCGATTTCCTTGCCGGCTTCGGCGACGCCGATGATGATCGAGGTGCCCCAGCCGCGATGGCAGGCTTCCAGTGCCTGGCGCATCACCGTGGTGTTGCCGGTGCAGTCGAAGGTGTAATCGGCGCCACCGTCGGTGAGGCCGACGAGGTGCTGGACGACGTCGCCGGTGACCTTCTTCGGGTTGACGAAGTGGGTCATGCCGAAGCGGCGGCCCCAATCTTCCTTGGAATCGTTGATGTCGACACCGACGATCTTGTCGGCGCCGGCCATCTTGGCGCCCTGGATCACGTTGAGGCCGATACCGCCGAGGCCGAACACGACAACGTTGGAGCCCGGCTCGACCTTCGCAGTGTTGACGACGGCGCCGACGCCGGTGGTCACGCCGCAGCCGATGTAGCAGCTCTTGTCGAACGGCGCGTCCTCGCGGATCTTGGCGACAGCGATCTCCGGCAGCACGGTGAAGTTCGAGAAGGTCGAGCAGCCCATGTAATGGTAGATCGGCTTGCCCTTGTAGGAGAAGCGGCTGGTGCCGTCGGGCATCACGCCTTTGCCCTGCGTCGCGCGGATCGCGGTGCAGAGGTTGGTCTTCTGGCTGAGGCAGCTTTTGCACTGCCGGCATTCCGGCGTGTAGAGCGGAATGACGTGGTCGCCCGGTTTCACCGAGGTCACGCCGGGACCGATCTCGCGGATGATGCCGGCGCCCTCATGGCCCAGGATCGACGGGAAGATTCCTTCGCTGTCGAAACCGTCGAGCGTATAGGCGTCGGTATGGCAGATGCCCGTGGCCTTGATCTCGACCAGGACTTCGCCGGCCTTCGGTCCTTCCAGGTCGACCTCGACGATCTCGAGCGGCTTCTTGGCTTCGAAAGCAACGGCTGCACGTGTCTTCATCGTAAACTCCTCAAATCTTCGTAGGACGCCAGGACGTCGTCGCGGCGATCCTGGCAACGTTCATTTCTTGCCCATGCAGGCGTCTTCCGCCTTGGTGTAGGCTTCTGTCTTCTCCTCCTTCTTGGAGGGACGCTGCCGGCCCCACGCGTCGGTGGAGCGGGCGCGCAGATAGACGTAGAGATCGTCCATGTAGCAGGCGACGTTCGGGTTGTCGCCGAAGGCCGGCATGACGTTCTCCTGCGCGGTCGAGATGTTCTTGCGACCGGAGGCGATCACGCCGATAAAGTCGCCATAGCTCATCGATTTGACGGAATCCTTCAGCGCCGGTGCGTAGGTCGATCCCATGCCGTCGGGGCCATGGCACACATGGCAGTCTGAGTGATAGCGGCGGTATCCGGAATAGGTGAACCAGTCCACGGTGCCGTCGGCCGAAATCTTGTAGGTCGGGTTTCCTTCCTTATCGAGCCACTTCCCGTCGTCTTCCTTCTTCACCGCGGTCGGGTCTCCCGGACTGTCCGCGACCGCAACTCCTCCGGACGCAACGAAGATTATCACAGCAATGGCAGAGCAGATTTTACGCAAGAGATTTTCCTCGAAGGCGTTCGGTGGAGACGAGCCGGCGCGTGGAGTTGATCCACGCGCCGGAGCGATGCTGAGCGGGGCCTAGTTCGGCAGCGAGAACACGGTCAGCGTACCGCCGAGCGCCGTGTAGTTGCTGAGGGCCGCGTAGCCACCGACGGCGCCGAGACCGGCGGTCGGATCGGTCAGACCTGCTGCCAGACCGATGCCGGCCCAGCCACCCACGCCGGAGAGCACGGCAACGTACTGCTTGCCATTGTTCTCATAGGTGGTGACGTTGCCGATGATGCCGGAGGGAGTCTTGAACTTGTAGAGCTCCTTGCCAGACTTGGCATCGACTGCCTTCAGGTAGCCTTCGAGCGTGCCGTAGAACACCACGCCGCCGGCGGTTGCGAGCGCACCCGACCAGACCGAGAACTGCTCCTTGTTCGACCAGACGATCTTGCCGGTCTTGCCGTCCCAGGCGATGAAGTTGCCCATGTGGCTTTCACCCTGCGGCGGATACATCGAGAGCGTCGCACCCACATAGGGCTGGCCCGCGGTGTAGCTCACCTTGAACGGTTCGTAGTCCATGCAGACGTGGTTGGTCGGAACGTAGAACAGCTGCGTGTCCGGCGAGTAGGCTGCCGGCTGCTCGTCCTTGGTGCCGAGCGCGGCCGGGCAGATGCCCTTCACGTTGACGTCCTCTCCCGCCTTGTCGGTCGAAGCTGCGTCGAGCACCTTCGGGCGGCCATAGGTCGGAGAGCTCTTGTTCATGTCGACGCCGGAGGTCCAGTTCACCTTCGGATCGTACTTTTCGGCAACCAGCAGTTCGCCGTTCTCACGGTCCAGGGTGTAGGCGAGACCGTTGCGGTCGAAATGGGTCAGGAGCTTGCGAGGCTGCCCATTGATCTGCTGATCCGTGAGGATCATCTCGTTGACGCCGTCATAGTCCCACTCGTCATGGGGCGTCATCTGGTAGACCCACTTGGCCATGCCGGTGTCCGCGTCGCGCGCGAAAATGGTCATCGACCATTTGTTATCACCGGGACGTTGCTTCGGATTCCAGGTCGAGGGATTGCCCGACCCGTAATAGACCATGTTCAGAGCGGGATCGTAGGAGATCCAGCCCCAGGTGCAGCCGCCGCCGATCTTCCACTGATCGCCCTGCCAGGTCTTCAAGCTGGAGTCAGGTCCGACCGGCTTGCCGAGCGACGTCGTCTTGGCCGGATCGAGCTTGATCTGATCATCCGGACCTTCGGAATAGGCGCGCCAGACCTGCTTGCCGCTCTTGAGATCGTAAGCGGTGACGTGGCACTGCACGCCGAATTCACCGCCGGAGATGCCGACCAGGACCTTGTCCTTGACGACCAGCGCGGCCGACGTACCGGTCTCGCCCTTCGCAGGATTGCCGTTGGTCGCCGACCAGGCCACCTGGCCGGTCTTGGCGTCGAGCGCGACGAGGTTGGTGTCGGCCTGATGCAGGATGATCTTGCCGTCGCCGTAAGACAGGCCGCGGTTGACCGTGTCGCAGCACATCACCGGGATGACGTTCGGATCCTGCTTCGGCTCGTACTTCCAGATGATCTTGTTCTCGTTGGAAAGGTCAAGAGCGTAGACCTTGTTCGGGAACGGCGTGTGGACGTACATCACGTTGCCGATGATGAGCGGGCCGCCTTCGTGACCACGCAGCACGCCGGTCGAGAAGGTCCAGGCGACCTGGAGCTTGCCGACGTTCTGTGCATTGATCTGGTTCAGCTTGGAATAGCGGGTATTGGCGTAATCGCCCGCCGGCATTACCCAGTCTTTCGGGTTCTGCGACATCTTGATCAGCTCGTCATTGGCTGAGGCGCTGCCGACGGCGAGAGCCGCCGCGGAGCCAAGATAGGTCGCCAGTAGCACCTTGCGCATAGTTAATTCCTCCGTTGGTCGTTTATTGTTTCCGAAGCATTGCTTAATCACCGGGCTTCTCGTCCGGCGTCTGCTCGTGCAGGGCGGTCACGATCGAGACCAGAAACGATGCTGTGCTGTTTCCTCCTCCTGATGAGAGCCACGGGTCCGTGTGTGCAGGAGCGGCCCGTTCTTGTTGTTCCTGCCGCAATCCCTAACGACTTCGTCAACGGGAAACTTGCCCAAGAGAGAAGCCGGTTTGCTCGACAGCGCACGGGCGCGAAGATTTTGATTTTGCAGTAGCGAATTCAGCGGTTTCCGCGCCGGCTTGCGCGGCGGTCCGCGCCTATGTTCCCCTTGACGGCGCTGCAACTAAGGCGGAGGATTAAGTTTCAAAGGTGGCAATGGAACGGAGGCGCAAGTTCCAAAAGATCGCCTAAGTTTGAGGTAAACGTCACGCAATCACGGCTGAGGGCTCCAGCAGCGCTGGTCGCGATTCGCGTCGAATCTCCGGATCAAACCAGTGGCTGGATCAATGTCCGACACAATTCACACGCTCTCGACGACCGGGCTGACGCCGAAGCGGCAGATCCAGAGCTGGATCGATGGGCTGACGAGCCTGTGCGGCTATTTCGACGTCGATCCGCTGGAGGCCTCCTCGCTCGAAGGTCGCATCGACTACACCACCGTTTCGCGCCTGAAGCTCTGCCAGATCGAGGTCAGCCAGCACCGCATCGCGCACACGATGGCGCGCGCCAAGGCCAACGAACATCCGTACATCAAGATTCACTTCCAGACCTACGGCGTGTCCTATTTCGAACAAGAGGGCCGCCACATCGAACTCAACCCTGGCGACATCATCGCCTATGACGTCTCCTGCCCGCATTCGATCATCAGCCCCGCCTTCACCCGCCACGACGTGGTGATCGTGCCGAAGGCGCTGCTGCGCGACCGCGGCTTTCCCTCGCAGCGGATGCCGGCGTGCAAGTTGTCGGCGAAGACCGGGACGGGGCGGATCGCCCATGATTTCGTCCACGCCACCTTCGACGAGGCGGCGAAGCTGTCGGCGAACAGCGCGGTCGGCGTGGCCGATTCGCTGATCGACCTCTTGCTGCTGCCGCTGCGCGAGGCCGACACGATGTTCGACCGTGTCGGACCGGAAGCGATGTATGTGCGCGCGCAGTTCTTCATCCGCGAGCATCTGCGCGATCCGGATCTGTGCATCGATCAGATCTCGACCGAGCTCGGCTGCTCCAAACGCTATCTGCACATGCTGTTCTCGGAGCGCGGCACGACGGTGAGCGACTACATCTGGCAGGCGCGCCTGCAGAACTGCCGCCAGGAGCTCGAGGCCCACGCCGGCAAGACCATCACCGACGTCGCGTTCTCCTGGGGCTTCTCCAGCTCATCGCATTTCAGCCGCGTGTTCCGGAAATATTTCGGCGTGGTGCCGTCCTCGATCCACAAGGCGCAGCAGGGCACCGCGAGCTCGAACGAGCATTAGAGCATGATCCGGAAAAGTGTGCAGCGGTTTTCCGAAAAGATCATGCTCAAACAATAACCTCAAGCGCGACGACGACTCGTCCTAATCCCATTTCGCTTTAGGCTCGTCGCGCTGCGGCCGGTCGCCGACAATGTTGTGCGAGCGTACTGGATTCCCCGCCGGAGCCTGTCATCGGGCTCGCCGAAGGCGAGACCCGGTGGCGGGGAATGACGGCGGAGTTGATGGATACGCCCGCGTGCCATCGCTCTTCGCGACGAACTCTCACCGCTGAATGATCTTCATCCAGACATCGCCGAGGATCGCAGGCTCGCGCGGCGGCAGATAGGTGAGGCCGGCCTGCTTGCCGAATTCGGCGATCTTGCCTTCGGCGGCAAGCTGGCCAAGCGCCGCGTTGACGGCCTCGATCAGCGCGGGATCGCTGGCAAGCCCGACATAGCCGCGATTGGCACCGATCGGATAATAGTAGGCGGACGCGGTGATCGCCGTATCGGGGTGCGCGGCGCGATGGGCATCGAAGCGCGCAAGATCGATCAGCGTCGCGTCATGGTCGCCGCGTTGGAGCGCGCCGAGGAGGTCGTCGCGGCCGGGCACGAGATGGGTGATGTTGTCGATCAGGCGGCCCTTGTCGAAGGTCATCAGGATGGCATCGCCGAGCGAGCCGCTTTCGATGACGAGGCGAAGGCCGGCGAGATCGCCGATGTCGCCGATCTTGCGGCCCTTCGCCTTCGGCCCGAGCACCACCGTCATCGGCGAATAGACGTAAGGCTGGCTCGGCGCGAGCACGCCGAGCGCGACGCGGCGCCGCCGGTCCTCGCGCGTGGCGCCGGCGAAATCCGGCAGGCGCGCCGTTTTCATGCCGGGCTTGACGAGCGAATCCAGCGTCAGCGCGTAGCCGCCGACCAGCGCGCAGCGTCCGTCCGAGAGCAGCGCATTGGCCTCGAGCTGTGGGCTGGAATCCTCATCGAGCTTGCTCTCGAACCACTGGATCGTCAGCGGCCGTCGCAGGCGCTCGGCGACCGCCTGCGCCAGCAGCACGTCGAAGCCCGCATCCGGCTTGCCCTTTTGATGCACCGAGAGCGGCGGCCGGCCTTCATCAAGACAGATCCTCAGCGGGTCATCCGCCGCGTGCGCAACCGTAGGCGCCGCCGCGAGGATCGCCGCAACGCTCCACGCGGCGAGCCAACGCCTCAAGGCTTCCTCCGGCTGGAGATGAAGGCCCAGAGGTCCCCGATCTGGTCGTCGTTGAGGATGTCGCCCCAGGGCGGCATCTTGTTGTTCTTGCCGTTCTTCACCGTGGTGACGAAGCGCGTCTTGTCGTCCGGGATCGCGCGCAGGTCCGGCGTGATGGTGCCGGAGTTCATCAGGTTGGGGCCGTGGCAGTGCGAGCACTTTTCGGCATAGGTCGATTTGCCGTGATCGATCTGTGCCTGCAGAGGATTGCCGGTTGCGTCGTCCGCGGCACGAACGGTCGCCACAAACGCGACCGTCAGCACCGCGACGGCGGCGAAGATCGCCGCCGTCTTGTGAGATATCTCCTTCAGCATCGTGCCTGTGGTCACTGCTTGACTGCAAAGACCCACAGCGAGCCGCCGGGCGGCACCTTGGCCAGCCGCTCGTCGCCGGAGAACAGCGAGTAGACGCCGCCATAGCCGCTCGTCACGGCGACATACTGCACGCCATCCTGCTGCCAGGTGACCGGCTGTCCCTCGATGCCGGAGCCGGTCTGGAACTGCCAGAGCTTCTTGCCGCTGTCGGCATCGAAGGCCTCGAACTCGCCGGTCAGCGCGCCCGTGAACACGACGCCGCCTGCGGTCGACAGCACGCCGGAGAAGCGCGGGATGTCGGCGGGGGCCTCCCACTTCGCCTTGCCGGTCAAGGGATCGATCGCCTTGAGATGGCCGCGCGGGCCGTCTCCGTACTCCCAGAGGTCGGTCAGGTCCATGCCGAGATACCATTCACCCTGCTTGAAGGTCACGGGCTCGGTCTTGTACCTGCCGCCGAAGGCGAGCGTGTTGGCATAGGCCAGGCCGGTCTGCGGATTGAACGACATCGGCTCCCAGTTCTTGCCGCCGAGGATCGACGGATAGACGGTCACCTTCTTGCCCTCGCGCGCGTCCTTCGAAACGTCGGTCTCGATCGGGCGTCCGGTCTTCATGTCGATGCCGGTCGCCCAGTTGACCTTCACGTACGGGTTGGCCGCGAGCAGCTTGCCGTTGGTGCGATCGAGCACGTAGAAGAAGCCGTTGCGGTTGGCGTCCATCAGCACCTTGGTCGGCTTGCCCTCGACGTTCATGTCGGCGAGCACCATCTCGGCCACGCTGTCATAATCGAACGGATTGTTCGGCGAGAACTGGTAGTGCCACTTGATCTTGCCGGTCTTGGGATCCATCGCCAGCACGGAGCAGGTGTAGAGATTGTCGCCGGGGCGCACCGCTGAGTTGAACGGGCCGGGATTGCCGATGCCCCAGTAGACCGTATTCAGCTCGGGATCGTAGGACCCGGTGATCCAGGTCGAGCCGCCGCCGAGCTTCCAGGTATCGCCCTTCCAGGTGTCGCCGCCGGGCTCGTCCGGTGAGGGGATCGAGTGGGTGCGCCAGAGGTGCTTGCCCGTCGCCGGATCCCAGCCGTCGATGAAGCCCCGGGTGCCGAATTCGGCGCCGGAGATTCCGGTGATAACGACGCCGTCGGCGACCAGCGGGGCCACCGTCATCGAATAGCCTTCCTTGATGTCGGCGGCCTTCTGCCGCCAAAGCTCCTTGCCGGTCTTGGCGTCCAGCGCGATCACGTTGGCGTCCAGCGTGGTGCGGAACACCTTGCCGTCGTAGAGCGCGGCGCCGCGATTGATGATGCCGCAGCAGACGATGCGCGGCGTCTCGGCGGGATACTCGACCTTGGTTTTCCAGATCTGCTTGCCGGTCTTGGCGTCCACCGCCATGGTCGCATTGTGCGAGGTCACGTAGATCACGCCCTGGTACACCAGCGGCTGCGATTCCTCGCTGCGATCGTCGTTGAACGAGTAGTTCCAGACCGGGACGAGGTTCTTGACGGTGTCCTTGTTGATCTGGTTCAGCGGCGAGAAACGCTGGAGATTGTAGCCCATCCCGTAATTGAGAACGTTCGATGTATCGGTCGCGCCCTTGACCAGTTGCTCGGTGGTCTGCGCGCTTGCACAAGTCGATGCAAGCATGACGAGGCTCGCGGCCATCGCAAAGCGTTTCATCCGTTCCTCCCAATATGCGCGTCTTTTGACGCTGCAGGAACAACACTCCGCCCGAATGCAAAACGCGTCAATACGAAAGTCGCGAGTGCGACGCCAACCTGTTGAACGTCAGAGGCCAGTCACCTGACGGAAACCTGACAACCCGTTCTCACTTGTGCGCAGACGCTGGAGAAATTCCGCGACGCGAAGCGGTCCGACGGAAGCGGCCAGCTTGGCGCGGCGGAGTTCCGCGAGTTGTAGCGCGCGCAGGTTGCAGTTTCCGATTTGAAGCAGGGCACATTCGTGGGATTTATGTCGGATCCGCTCGAATCGAGTTCTCAGGAGGTTTCGATGAGGTCACGTCGCTCAATTGCGTTTGCGCTCACGATTGCATTGCTGTCCGGTCCGGCTCTCGCGGCATCCGGCAACGCGGTCAAGATGTTCGATACAGATAATGACGGCACGCTCGATCTCGCCGAGGTGAAGAAGGCGGCCAGCGCATTGTTCGCCAAGCTCGACCGCGATCACGACGGCACGCTCGATGCACGCGAGTTGCGCGGGCGGTTGTCGGCGAAAGAGCTCGCCGCCGCCGATCCCGATCGTGACGGGACGCTTACGCTCGACGAATACCTGTCGGTAGTGGAGCAGCGCTTCAACGCGGCCAATCCTGACAAGGACGGCACGCTCGATGCAAAAGAGCTGAACGCGCGGGCCGGCCGCGCGCTGCTGCGGCTGCTGCGCTGAGCGCGTACCCCTGGAACGGACGTGGCACGGCATTGCGATTAATTCCGCTCCGACACTCGGAACATCGGGCTGCCGGGCCTGTTCTCCTCGAAATGGCCTGCCTGGCGTTGGGGCTGCGCGCGGGGAGGAGAGGAGATCATGCAGATGAACACCAAACGATCCGTTCTCGCTGCCTGCGCGATCCTGACGTTGAGCGCCGGTGTCGCCGTCGCAGGCCCCTGCAAAACCGGCAGTACAGCCACTGACAAGGATGCCGGGTCTGGCCCGGTCACCGTGGGCTCGGCGCAATCCCATCCATCGAGTTCGGCGAGCGACACCAGTCAGCATCCGCCGACCAGCACGATGAATCGTGCGAGTGGCGAAACGCCGGCTTCATCCGAGGATGCGCAGCGGCAGATGCAGAGTGAACCGACGGCGGCTCAGCAGGCCGAAGGTGCCAAGCCGAACCCGGCAATGGCCGACAAGGACTGCTGACGACGCGGCGCTGGTCGTGCCGATTCGAGGCACGGTGTGTTGCGCAAGGTGATGTCCTCCAGGTCCGTGCTTGACCAAGAGGGAACTGGCTTTGCCCGAGAGAGAAATGCGGCCGCGAAGAATCGACACAGACGCGTTCGGCATTCGAATCGGCGCTTGAACTATAGGGGACCGAGCCCTAGGTTTTGCCCCGCGCGATGTCGCGCTCAATACCTTGGGAGACCCCGAATGGCTTGGAAAGCTCCGAAGATCGTGGAAGTGCCGGTCGGCATGGAAATCAACATGTACGCCTGCGCTTCGCGCAAGTAAGACTAACGACCTGCCGCGGCTTCGATGGCAAACGCCGTCGAAGCCGTGGCAGTGTCGGATCCTCGTCCGCCGTTGTGTGTCACGCGTTTTGGTTGACGCGCTTTGCCATTGATGCAAAGCCACACACGGGCAGCGCTTCACTGCTCTCCGCATCAAAATCTCGACCATGCTCCGCGGCGGTGTGTTACGATGACGCCAGGTCAGCGCTGCTGCCGCATTAAAGCGGAGGGCGTCTTCAGGGCACGGGATGCGCGGCGAAGCTCGCAAATTTTGGCTGATGATTGCGTGCGTGGGCGTGCTGGCACCGGCTTATGCGTGCGCCGAGGAGGGCTTCGATACCGAGCACATCTTCGGCTTCATGATCGGCACCGATGTCGGCACTGTCGGCGAGCGCGAATTCCAGAGCGAGACGACGGGGCGATTCGGTAAGGGCGGTAGGACCTATCGCGCGCTCGCGCAGGAGGTCGAGATCGAGGTGGTGCCGCTGCCGAACTTCCGCATCGAGGTCGGCGGGATCGCCAGCCTGCACGACATCACCGGCGTCCCCGACATCGACGATCGCCGCCAGTTCAACTTCCAGGGCGCCTCGCTCGACCTGCGCTATCGCCTGCTCGATCGCGAGCACGCGCCGTTCGGCCTGACTGTCGCTGCCGAGCTCCATGGCGACCGGATCGACGAGACCAGCGGCGCGAAGGGACGGATGTACGGCACCGATTTCACGCTCGCCTTCGACCGCGAGCTCGTGCCAAACTTCGCCATCGCTGCGCTCAATCTGATCTACCAGCCGGAATGGGCGCGCTTCGAGGTGGCGGGACTCTCCCAGAAGAGCTCGACGATCGGGGCGGCGTTCGCCGGCATGGTGCGCGTGCGGCCCAATGTGCTCCTCGGCGGGGAGATGCGCTACTTCCGGCAATACGAAGGCATCGGCCTCGGCGAGTTTTCGGGCCAGGCCCTATTCGTCGGCCCCACCGCTTACTTCCAGCTCTCCGAGCGCTCGCGCCTGACCTTGAGCTGGAGCATGCAGGCCTGGGGACGTCCGGCCGGGTCATCCGCCAATCTCGACCTCGTCAATTTCGAGCGCCACCAGGCGAGGGTTGTGTTCGGGGTCAACTTTTAGGGCGCAAGTGCGCAAGGTAAGGAAAACACTCCAATTTCAGCCCCGGTTTGAAACTTCCCGCTCCTTGGAACGTATCCTTTCGTGCTAATCTCCATCGCCTCTTGCGACAGGACCCCGGCATGAACCCGATTGACCTGGTGGTGACTGTGTGTGCGGTGCTCTCGCCTGCGACCTGCGAGGAGCAGCATCTGGTGTTCAACTATTCCGGGTCGCCGCGGCAATGCGCGATGGCCGCGCCGCCCTATATCGCGCAATGGGTCGGCGAACATCCGAAGTGGCAGGCGGTGCGGTGGCGCTGCGAATATCCGCACACGCATGACAAGGCGTGAGCGGCGGCGCTACTTGGTGCAATCCTTCAAATCCTTATCGGCGATTGAGAACACCGCGTCGGCCCTGATCTCGATGCCGCGGACGATGCACTGCCGGCCATTGGGATAGCTCACCCTGGCGTCGTAATGGCCCGGCTCGACGCCGGTGATGCGCAGCCGCTCGTCGTGGTCGACCTCCTTGTCCTTGTCGTTCAAGCATTGGTTCGGACCCCAGTCGGTCCTGCCGGCGGGAGCGAGCTGGAAGCCGGAGATCGTCTCAGTCGTCAGATTCCAGAGCCGGATGCCCTTGCCCTTGGCCTGCGCGGCGGCTTCGCCGGCAAGCGTCAACAACGCGATCAAAGCTAGAACCCAACGCATCAGCCAGTCCTCCCAAAGGCGGGCCGTCATTCCCTGATCAGGCGCTCGCGGTTCTTTGCCTTGTCGAAATTTTTAGCGCGGTCAAGGCCGTTCGGTGCGATCAGCTTCGCCGACACGAGATCGGCGCCGTCGAAATCGGCGTCGATGACGATGGCATCAGTCAGATCGGCTCCGCCGAGTTCGGCGTTTTTCAGTGATGCGCCGCTCAGGTCGGCGCCCCTGAGGGCCGCGAATTGGAGGTCGACGCGCGACAAATCGGCGTTGCGCGCGTTCAGCCGTTCCAGGTTGGCGGATCTGAGCACCGCGCGCATCAGCCCCATCGACTGGTTGCGCATGTCGGCGCCAAGCTTCGCGTCCGCGATCGAGGCGCCGACCATGCTTGCGCCGGTGAGATCGGCAGCGATGCGTGCTCCCGACAGGTTCGCGCCGTCGAGACGCGCGCGGGCCATTTGCGACGCGAACAGATTGGCGCCCTTCAGGCTTGCGCCGGTAAGATCCGCATCCAGCAGCCATGCCTGATCGAGGATTGCACGGTCGAGCTTGGCGTCTCGGAGTATTGTCTTGTTGAGCCGCGCAGCGCGGAGAACCGCGTTGGACAGGTCCAGCCCCGAGAGATCGAGGCCCGACAGGCGTTTGCCGGTGAAATCGGCAGGCTGCGCGGCGCTCGCTTTGGCCAGCACGGCTTCAACCTCTGGCCTGGTCATTTCGGCCGAGACCATCGCGGGGGAGGTGAGGTCGACGTCACGCATCATGTCCTGCGCGCCCGCCGTCATCGTGACGAGTGCAAGACCAAGCATTGCAAGCGTTGAGAGGGCGACCGTCCGCGTCATCATCAACTCCGCTGCCAGCCTATCTAGCACATCCGCCAAGCGACCGGCTATGAGATATCTCGCTCGGCGCGGTCGCCTTGAGTTCGTTGGGCGAGGCCGGCCTTGATCGCCGCAATCTCGGCTTCGCCGCGAGTGTCGCGCGGGATGTCGATAGGTACCTCTGCCACGATCCGCGTTGGCCGGGGCGACAGGAAGAACAGCCGATCGCCCAGGTGCACTGCATCGTCCAGGCTGTGTGTCACCAAAAGCGTCATCACTGGGCGGCTCGCGACGAGCGTCGCAATCTCATCCCGCAGGCGTCCAGCGAGAGCGTCATCGAGCGATGCCAGCGGTTCGTCAAGCACCAAAATATCCGGCTCGACGGCGAAGGCGCGGGCCAGCGCGACGCGCCGGGCAAGCCCCAGCGACAATTCGCCGGGGAAATGGCTGCGATGTGCCTCCAGCTCCAGGATTTTGAACAGCTCCGACAGCCTGGCATCGGTGACATCGGGTGCAGCGAGCCGCACATTCTGCTCGACCGAACGCCACGGCAGCAGCCGCGGCTCCTGGAATACCATGCCGATCCGCGCCTGCGGTGGCCGCGCGATCCGCCCCTGAAACTCATGATCGAGCCCCAGGATGATGCGCAGCATCGTGCTCTTGCCGCAGCCGGAGGGGCCGATCAGCACACCGACCTCGCCGGATTCAAGCGTGAACTTGACCGGCGCCAGCACCTCGTGCGTTCCGCCGGCGGCACTTTTGAACGTCTTGCCTGTGATCTCGACCTCAAGCCGCACGGGGGCGCCACCGTGTTGCGCGGGCTTCGAACGGCTGCACCAGCAAGGTTTCGATGACGAGCACGACTGCTGCGAAGGTCAGCGAATAGGCGAGCAGCCGCGGCGTGTCGAACAGCTGGAAGGCGACACCGATCTCGAAGCCGACGCCGTTCGGACGGCCCAACAGCTCGGCGACCAGCACGATCTTCCATACCAGCGACAATCCGGAGCGCGCAGAGGCTGCGATATAGGGCGCAAGCTGCGGCAGCACGACGTGGCGGAAGGCACGCCAGCGTGGCATCGCGAATACGCTCGCCATCTCGTCGAGCGAGCGGTCGAGCGCGCGCGCGCCCTCGCGCAAGGTGACGATGGCGGTCGGCAGCTTGTTGATGGCGATTGCCGCGATCGCGGCGGCCTCGGTGAGGCCAGCCCAGATATAGGCCAGCACGATCACGACCAAGGCGGGTAAATTGAGCAGCAGGATCAGCCAGGGATCGCCGAGCCGGTCGGCAAGCTTCACCCGTCCCATCAGATAGCCGATGGCGCTGCCGAGCGACATCGCCAGCACGAAGGCGAGGGTGACGCGCGCCAGCGTGGCGCCGAGATGCAGGAACAACGCGCCGCTCGCGGCCTCCGCGATCATGACCTGGAGCACGGCGGGCGGGGAGGGCAGCTTTTCGCCGCCGGCGAACAGCGCGGCGATCCACCAGATTGCGAGAAACAGGACAAACGAGAGAAGACGCAGCACCTCAGTCTCCGGGGACCGCGTGATAGAAGGTGCCGGGATCGAGCTCGGCCGCTGGCCCGACAAGGTCGCGGCCACCGATCTCGGCGAGCACGCGGTAGAGCACGCGCGCATCCGCCTCCTCGTCGGCGATGCTCCGCCGCGGGATGCCTTCACGATAGCGGTCGCGATAGGTCTTGAGCATGGCCGGATCGGTGGTGCCGGTAAGCGGTGCGATCTTGTCCCAGGCCGCGTCCGAGGTCACCAGCAGCTCTTTGGCCTTCCGGGTCATAGCGATGAAGCGCGCCACGGCGTCACGATGGCTTGCCGCCCAGTTCTCATCGAAGACATATCCGACCGCGGCGACCGCGCCCTTGGCACCGAGTTTTGGCAGGATGTCCTCGATGCCGGCGAGGCGGCGAAAGCCCTTGGCCTCGAGCTGCGCGCAGAAATTCCAGAAGTTGAGGCTCGCATCCATTTCACCGTCGAGCGCCTTGGCGGCGATCAGGGGCGGGGCGCCATAGACGATGGTCGCCGCAGACTTCAGGTCGATGCCGTCCTGCTTCATCCGGGCCTGGAGCATCAGCCAGCTCTTGTCGATCGCTCCGCCGGCGACGGCGAGCTTGCGTCCCCTGAGGTCCGCGAGCGTCTTGATTGGCGAAGCCGCCGGCACCATCACCGCGCCGAGCGCGCTGGAATAGGGATAGAAGGTGAGCTTGGCGCCGAGCGCGCGCTCGCGCGATACCCACAGCCAGTCCGACAGGATGATGTCGGCGCTGCCTGCGCGCATCGCGATCTTGCCGGCTTCCGTGCTCGCGAGCTCACTGACCTCCAGCGACAAATCGGCCTGCTTGTCCAGACCGTTCGCGCGGATCGCCGCCAGCTCCCAGGAGAATGTTCCGGTTTTCTGCACCGCAAGGCGGATGGTCTCCGCGGCGCGGCCGGGTGCGGCTAGCATCAACGCCAGCGCCACCGCGAGCGCCAATGTTCGACCAAGTACCTTTATCGCACCGAGTGCTCTCATCACCTTGTGAGCCGTTTCCTCTGACGGAGTGCTTTTCAGGACAATACGCATAGCATAGCTTTGGTCGCAACCATCGGGAGGATGCGCATGAAACTGGCGGGACGGCTACGACCGATTGTCGCCGCAATGGCGGTATTGGCGGCGACCACATGCGCGGCGCAGGCCGAGGATGCCAATGATTATCCGACGTCGGCGCGCGCCGAGTACGTCTATGGCTGCATGAAGGCCAATGGCGAGGCGCGGTCTACGATCGAGCAATGTTCCTGCTCGATCGACGTGGTCGCCTCGATCGTGCCCTATGCGCGCTACGTCACCGCGGAGACCGCGCTCAGCATGTCCCAGGTGCGCGGTAATCTCGGCGTCCAGTTCCGCACCTCGGAGCAGGCGAACTCGGCGGTGAATGATTTGAGGCGCGCGCAGGCGGAAGCCGAGGTGAGGTGTTTTTAGCTATCGCGGCACAGACGGTGTCATCCTTCTCCCCTTGTGGGAGAAGGTGGCGCGAAGCGCCGGATGAGGGGTATCTCTCCTCTTGCTCAGACGTTGAGAGTTGCGTTCGCGGAGAGAGACCCCTCACCCGCCTCGCTTCGCCAGGCACCCTCTCCCACAGGGGAAGAGGGTAAGAAATCTTCACGTCCCCGGCTTCTCCACGTCCCACTCATTGCGGAACACGTGCCCATCGGTGTCCTTTGCCTCGGCGCGAAAGCGCTTGGCGCCGTTGGAGACATAGGTGAAGCGCAGATTGGGATCTTCCGAGATCGAGATACCGCCTTCCATCGACAGCACGGGGCTGTCGTCCTGCGTCAGCTTGAGCTGGTTGATGAAGAAGGCCGGGATATAGAGCTGCGTGACCTGATCCATCTGCAGGCCGGAATTGTTGGGATGGCCGATCATGATCTGCGCCTCGCGCACGCGGCTCGCCGGCGCATCCTCGCGTGCGAATTGCCGGTAGCGCATCTGGCCGAGCCGGTTCCTGGCTTCCTCGATGTTCTTGCCCGCCGGCGCCGAGCAGCCGCCGGAGGCCTTTACATAGACCTTCGAGACATAGAGCTGGCCGTCGCTGAGCTCGGCCACCGCATGCACGTCGGTGTAGTTGTTGACGCGCACGCGCGTCGAGATCTCCGTGACATTGGCATCCGGCCCGAGTTCGAACTTCGCGGCCATCGGCGCCGGGTTGCGGTCGATCACCAGCGTGATCGAACGGATGCGGCGCGCATCGCCGGGCGATAGCTTGCTGCGCAACGTCACCGGCACGATGGCGGCGTCCTCGGCGCGATAGGGCATCTCGATGCCGATCACATTGCTGCCGTCGTTCATCGGACGGCTATTGAAGATGTCCTGCACCAGGCCCGGCCAGGGATCATAGGCCTCTTCCGCCTGCGCCGGCACGACGAAGGCGATGCCGAGCAGTACGGCGGTCAAGGTCAGGCGGCGAGTGCATGCCATCATGGTTACGGTCCTGCGGGCGTTTTGCCTATCGTAGCGTGCCCGCTACTCCCATTCAATTTCCGAGAATGCTGCGGTTGCGTTGCGGGCATTGTACTCCTCGAACAACTCCCAGCGCGGCCTTTCCGACGCGGCGGCCTTGTCGGCGGCGGTTCGGATCAGCTCGCCCTTCTTGATCAGAGCGCGGACGTCGGACAGCAGCGTCGACAGGTAACGTCGCTCATCGGTCAGTGCGGCAGGCCAGTCGCTCACGGGACCGTGACCGGGAACGACGCGCAGCGCCGGAATGGCCTCCAATCCCTTCAACGTGGCGAGCCAGCCGCGGATGCTGCCGTCCATGACCGGAATGTGGCGGAGAAAGACGAGATCGCCCGCGAACAGGGTTTTGCTCGTCTCATCGAACACGGTCAAATCTGCGTCGCTGTGCCCGGCCGGCCAGGCGCGCAAGATCAGTCGGCGCGACCCGAGATCGAGGGTCGTCGTGTCCGAAACGAGCAGGGTAGGAGCAATGATCTTCACGGGATCAATCAGCTCACTGCCCATGATGCGGCGGAAATTGTCGAGATAGAAAGGCCCACGCGCCGCGAGCGCCTGCGGAAGCTTGCTATGGCCGACGAAGGTGGTGGTTCCGGCGGCGAACGCGGCATTGCCGAAAACATGATCGGGATGACCGTGGGTGTTGATGACGTAGCGGATCGGCTTGGGCGTCTTCGCCCGCACGGCGGCCAGCAGCGCCTCGCCTTCGCGGTAGCTTCCGCCGGTATCGATCACAGCCACCGCATCATCGCCCACGATGAAGCCGACATTGGCGATGTCGCCCTCGTTCGCGCGGGTCATCAGGGCGATGGTCCCGGAGTGTACGAAGATTCCCGGCGCGACTTCGCTCACAGGCAATTCGGATGCCTCGGCGCGTGCTAGCGTGACGATCCCCAGCAGGGACAAGGCTGCGATCATTGAAGCGACGTAAGACACTTTTCCGCCTCAGTTCAGAGGGTTTGCTGCATTGCGCTGCAGCAAAGCAAGCCAACACCAAGTTGGCAAAACTTGGCGCGTCATGCGTTGCATGGATAACATTCAAACAAAACGAGGAGGAAGCGCGATGACGGAGGCCGGACGACATCGTCGCTGGTTGTTTTCACTGTGGGTCCTGATGGCATCCTGCGTGTTCGGCGATGCTGCGATCGCGCAGACCAACGACACCGGCGACCTCTCCTTCGAATTGGTGGACCCGAAGGTGCTGCGCGTCTGCGCCGACCCGCGCAATCTGCCGTTCTCCAACGAGAAAGGCGAGGGGTTCGAGAACAAGCTCGCCGAGTTCTTGGCGGACAAGCTCCAGAAGAAGCTCGACTACGTGTTCTTCCCGCAGGCCACCGGCTTCGTGCGCATGACGCTGGGTGCGCATCGCTGCGACGTCATCATGGGCTTCCCCCAGGGCGACGACCTCGTGCAGGGCACCAATCCCTATTACCGCACGACCTATGCGCTGGTCGCCAAGGCCGGCAGCGGGCTCGAGGACGTCGATACGCTGGAGGACACGCGCCTGAAGGGCAAGCATGTCGGCATCGTCGCCGGCACGCCGCCGGCGACCAACATGGCGATCGCCGGTCTGATGGGCGATGCAAAGCCCTATCCGCTGATGATCGACACCCGCTTCGACAGTTCGGCGCAGGCCATGATCGACGACCTCGCCGCCGGCAAGATCGACGCCGGCGTGCTGTGGGGCCCGATGGCTGGCTACTATGCGAAGAAGGCCGGCTCTTCGCTCCACGTTACGCCACTGGTGAAGGAAACCACCGGGCCGAAGCTGGTCTATCGCATCGGCATGGGCGTGCGCCCCGCCGACCAGAACTGGAAGCGGCAGCTGAACAAGCTGATCCAGGAGAACCAGGGCGAGATCAACAAGATCCTGCTCGACTTCGGCGTCCCGCTGCTCGACGAGAGCGACCGGCCGCTCGGCGCGGAGACGGTCAAGAAGACGCCATGAAGCGGCATCTTGCCGTTGCGCTGCTCGCCGCTGTTCTGGCAGGGCCGGCATTGGCGCAGCAGCAGGAGCCGTTCGAGCCCGAGGGATATCGCACCGACAATTACCGCGCGCCGGTGCCGGCAACGCTCGCCGGCGCGCGCGTGCTGACGACGGCGGAGGCCGAGGCGATCTGGCGCGCGAGGAGCGGCGCCTTCGTCGACGTGATGCCGCGGCCGCCGAAACCGAAGAACCTTCCCGCCGGCACCGTGTGGCGCGATGCGCCGCGCAAGAATATTCCGGGCAGCCTGTGGCTGCCGGACACCGGCTACGGCGCGTTGCCGCCCGCCATGGACGATTATCTGCAACGCGGCCTTGCGCTTGCATCGCACGGCGACAAGGCTGTGCTGCTCGTGATCTATTGCCTTGCCGATTGCTGGATGTCCTGGAACGCCGCCAAGCGCGCGCTGGCGTACGGCTATTCCAACATCGCCTGGTACCCTGACGGCACCGACGGCTGGGAGAGCGCAAAACTCCCGACCGAGGAAGCGCAGCCCGAGCCGCGCCCGGAGCAGTAACGATTGGCCGAGGTGCGCTCTCTCGCCCCGCTTGCGGGGAGAGGGTCGGGTTGGAGTGGGGGGAGCCTCCGCGATCACGCTGTCAGCAATAGACACAGCGCTCCCCCTTCGTCATTGCGAGCCAACGGGTCCGCGCGAAGCGCGGCCCGATGACAGGCTCAGCGAAGCAATCCAGAATCATTCCGCGGAGGAACTCTGGATTGCTTCGCTTCGCTCGCAATGACGATCTGGACCAGTGCTACGGCTTCTGCTTCTCCAACTTCGTCAGCGTGCCGGTGCCGTTCGTCTCGGTGGCTGCATAACTCACCCTGTCGCCGGCATGGACGGCGTCCAGCATTGCGGCGTCCTTCGCCTTGTACTCCTGGAGCGCGCCGGCGTTGCCTGAGCTGGCGCCGACCGTGCCTTTCTGCGTCTGCTGGATCGAGATCGTGCCATTGAGCCGATCGATCCGCGTGACCATTCCGGTCATGTCGTCGGCAAAAGCGCTGGATGCGAGCATGGTGATGACCGCAGCGCCCGCGAAGATGAATCTTGTTGTTCCCATCGAGGCCTCCCGATGTCCTGGATTGGATGTCTTGGATTGACTTCGACAAGACATCCTGGAGCGATTTGGTTCCGCCAGATAGCGCGGCGAAAGGTTAACGATCGCGCTGATATCACGGGAACTTTGGTGAGCCGTCAGCGAGCCTGACGCTATTCCATTTCCTGCTGGATCACGCGCCCGAGCGCGAACAGGCGCTGGTCGATCGTGGTCGGAACCTCGCAGACGAATCGCACCACTTTGTGACGATCCTCGAAAATGCGGGTCTTCCAGATCAGTTCGTTGCTGAGCGCCTCGACCTTGGCATCGTCGCGCGGCGTTGCGCCCTGGAGCGCCTGGAGCGCCAGCGTCTCCTCACGGATCTTGTCGGCGGCCTCGCGCTGCTTGCGGCTGACGCGTTCGAGCCCGTTCATGACCTGGGAGCGCTGGGCATTGAGCGTGTCGAACAGGCCGGCGAACAGCAGCTTGGCATTCGCCGTCTTGTCGGACGCGGAGGCGGCCAGAAACTCCCTCACCGACTTCTCGGCCTCGTCGAGCGGCGTCTTGCGCGCCGACAGCTTTGCGACCAGCGCGCTGATCTTGGCATCGTCCTTCCATTTGTTCTGGACGTCGTCGAGCGGCGGGCCGGCCCAGACAGCCGCCAGCGAAATCTCCGGCACCTTGGCCTGGGTGCAGGGCCAGTCCGGATAGCGCGAATCGGCCGCGCGCGCGGCCGTGCTCGACAGCGCAATTGCCATGGCAGCCAGGATCAGAACCTTCATCCTTCGCCTCCCGCAGGCCCGCGTCGCGCCAGCCCGCGCGACGGATCATAGGCGAAAATCGCACCGATCATGAAGACGATTGTGCAGATCGCGACCACCGCCAGCGAGACCCAGTTGATCTGTCCGTACAGCGCAAATCGTATCAGCTCGACCGCATGAGTGAACGGATTGGCCTCGCAGAGGTAATACAGATAAGGGCTGCCCTCCTGGACCCGCCAGAGCGGATAAAGCGCGGAGGAGGCGAAGAACATCGGGAAAATGACAAAATTCATGACGCCGGCGAAGTTTTCCAGCTGCTTGATGCCGGAGGAGATCAGCATGCCGAGCGAGCCCAGCATCAGCCCGGACAGGATCAACGCCGGCAGCACGGTGAGATAACCCGATGGAGGCGGGGTGATGTCCCAGAACCAGGCGATCAAGAGGAACGCATAGACCTGGAGCAGCGACACCGCGGTGCCCGCGAGCAGCTTGCAGAACAGCAGGAACCCGCGTGGCAGCGGGCTGACCAGCAGCGTGCGCATATTGCCCATCTCGCGGTCATAGACCATTGAGAGCGAGGACTGCATGCCGTTGAAGAGCTGGATCATCGCCATCAAGCCGGGCGCGATATAGACCTCGTAGAGGATGTAGGTCTCGTAGGGCGGGATGATGGAAATGCCGAGCACCTGGCGGAAGCCGGCGGCGAAGATGAACAGCCACACCAGGGGCCGCACCAAAGCCGAGACGAAGCGCTCGCGCTGATGCAGGAAGCGCAGGCCCTCGCGCCAGACGATGCCGGTGAGGCAAGTCATGTACTCGGCGAACGAGAAGCCGCGCGGCGCTTCGCGGGTGGTGATGCTGCTCATGCGCCGCCTCCCGGCATGGTTTGCGCGCCGGTCAGGCGCATGAAGGCGGTGTTGACGTCCTGCGCGCCGGCTTCCGTGACGACGCGGCTCATCGGGCCCTGCGCCAGCACCTTGCCCTGGTGCAGCACGACGAGATCGTCGCCGGGCATGATCTCGTCGAACAGGTGCGTGGCCCAGAGCACGCCGATGCCTTGCTCGGTCACGAGCTGGCGGACATGGCCGATGATGTCGGCGCGCGCCTTGACGTCGAGGCCGACGGTCGGCTCGTCCAGCAACAGCAGCCGCGGCCGGTGCAATAGCGCCCGTGCGATCTCCAGTCGCCGCATCTGCCCGCCCGAGAGATCGCGCACCTTGCTGCCGGCGCGCTCTTCGAGCCCGATGCGCCCGAGCAGCTCGGCGCTACGTGCGGCCGCCTCACGCCGGCTGATGCCGTGTAGCGCGGCGTGATAGAGCAGGTTCTGCGTCAGCGAGAGGTCGAGATCGAGCGTGCGCGGCTGGAACACGACACCGAGCAGCCGCAGCGCCTCGCCGGGGCTCTTGCTGATGTCGTGACCGAAGATGCCGATGCGCCCGGCCTGGATGCCGAACAGGCGCGTGATCAGCGAGAACAGCGTGCTCTTGCCGGCGCCGTTGAGGCCGAGCAGCGCGGTGAAGCTCGCCGGCTGCACGTTGAAGGAGACGTCGGTCAGCGCCCGTCGCGGCCCGTAAGAATGGCTGACGCCGTCGATCGACAGCGCCGGCACCGCGGCCGCTTCCGGCCTCGAGGTCTCGCGCGGTTCGGCGATGGGGGCAGGGCTGGTCATGGCGCGATCGCGACGCCCCAGGGCAGTTCGCCCACTTGAATGGTCTTGATCACTTTTTGCGCGGCGACGTCGATGACGGACACATCGTTCGACACGCCGTTGGTGGTGAGCAGGTATTTTTCATCCGGCGTGAACGCCATGTGCCAGACCCGCTGCCCGACCAGCAGATATTTCGTCACCTTGCGCGTCGCGACGTCGACCACGGCGATGCGGTTGGCGGGGCCGAGCGCGATGAAGGCGGTCTTGTCGTCCTTGGTCATGCCGATACCGACCGGCTGGATCGCCTCTTTCCGCAGGCCGGGAATCTCGAAGGTGACCTTGCCGATCACCTCGTGCTTCCCGGGATCGATGATCGAGACGGTGCCGCCGATCTCCGAGGACACCCACAGTTCCGAACTGTCATGCTTGAACTCGGCAAAGCGCGGCCGCGCATCGACCAGCACGTTGGCAACGATCTGGCGCGAGGATGTGTCGATGAAATGCGCCATGTTGGTCGTCTCGGACGTGTTGATCAGCGTCTTGCCGTCGGGGCTGATGGTCATGCCCTCGGGCTCGACGCCGACCTGGATGTCGCTGAGCCGGGCGCGCTTCTCGAGGTCGATCACGGTCACCGTGTTGTCGTTCTCGTTGGCGACGTAGAGGACCTTTCCGGCGGCATCCTGGGCGAACAATTCAGGGTCGGGGCCGGAGGGCAGGCTGTCCACCACGGTTTGCGTCTTGGCGTCGATCACCTGGATGGTGTCGTCGTCGCCGACCGCGACCATCACGAACTTACCGTCGCGGGTGAAATCGATGCCGCGCGGGCGCTGGCCGACCTTGATGGTCTTGGTCACAGTCCAGCTGTCGGTATCGATTACCGACACCGTGTTGCTCTTCTCGTTCGAGACATAGGCTATGAACGCATGCGCGGGCGCTGCCGCCAGCGCCAGTCCGGACAAGAGCCCCACACGCCACATGCGCAACATCTGCGTTCTCATTTCAACTTGCATTTGCTCTCCGGGCGGTCATAGCCAAGCGTGTCGAGCTCGGAGACCTGGTGCAGGAATCCCTCCTGTGGCGACACCGTTACCACCATGCGGCCGTCGACCAGCAGGATCGGCTGGCGCAATTGGAGATTCCAGTCGCGTAAGGTGAGCCGCGTCCCCTTGAAGGCGGCGACCGAGAAATCCGGGCCCTTGATGAAGTCGGTGACTTTCTTGATATCGCCGGAATTGGTGCGCGAGGTGGCTTCCCCAATCATGCGCACCGCGGTCCAGGCCTGCATGTCGAGCGCGGTCATGCGCCGCGAATTCAGCTTGACGAAGCGGTTCTGCATCTGGATCGCGCCCCACTGGTCCTGCGCGGCATCCCAGCTGCGCGGCACGAGGCCGGCCGAGCCCGCGACGGGACGGGGATCCCAGGTGCGATAGGGCAGATACGCGCCGAACACCTCGCTCTCGTCGGCGACAACGAGCACGTCGTACGCCGGGGCCTGCTGCGTGAACACCGGCATCTGGCGCTGGATCAGCGTCACGCCGGAGTCAGTCCGGCGCGCGCCGCCTTTGTCCTCGAAGGTGCGCTCCTGCACGATCTTGGCGCCGAACCGCGTCGCGGTGCGCCGGAGCGCATCGGCGAACAGCTTGTCCTCGTCATGCGAGCCGACCACGAGCAGCCAGCGTTTCCACTGCTTCCACACCAGATATTGCCCGAGCGCATCCGCCAGCATCGCGCGCGTCGGCGCGGTGTGGATGACATTGGCGCGGCAATCGGCCTCGCGCAGCCGCTCGTCGATTGCGCCGACGTTGAACAGCAGCGTGCCGCGCTCCCGCAGCGCATCCGAGACTTTCAGCAGCGCATCGGCTGGCAGGTCGGCGATGACGAATCCGTTCTTCTCGGCGAGCGCGGTCGCGGCCTGGACCGGATCCTCACCTTCCTTGATGCGGCGCTCCTCCAGCGTAAAGCGCTGGCCCAGGAATTTTCCGGTGGTGTTGTTGTCTTCGATGGCGAGACGGGCGCCGGCGAAGCCGTCATTCTCCGCGGGCTGCTCGACCAGCGACAGCGTCGATCTGGTGCCGGCGACGCCGAGATAGCCGACGCCGATCGTAACAGGATCCGCCGCGAGCGCGCTCGTCGCGGCTACACCCAAGCCGATCAGGCCGACCAACCATCGGATCATGTTTCCTCCGGACGATCTCTCCGGCTTGACCGCCGTTGGAGAATTGTCTCTGCTAAAGCATGACCAATTTGTCAGGGCATGCAACCCCGCATTTCGTCCTCGCGCGTATGGGGGCTGGAATCACGATCGTGCGAGCGCTGATATGTCTCGCCGCTTTGCTATTGACCGGATCGGTCGCGCTCGCCGACCCGCCGAAACTGGCGGTGTTCGATTTCGAGCTGATCGACACCAGCCTGCCTGGCGAGTTCTACGGCTCAAGGCCCGAGCTGGCGCGCCTGGAGCGCATCAGCGAGCAGCTGCGCAAGGAGCTGGCTGATTCAGGCAGGTTCCAGGTGCTCGACATCGCCCCAATCAGGGATGCCGCCCGTCACGCGAACTTACAGGCTTGCGGCGGCTGCGACCTCAAGCTGGCCGGGCAGCTCGGCGCCGAGCTGGAGATCACCGGGCTCGTGCAGAAGGTCTCGAACCTGATCATCAACCTGAACATCTATCTGCGCGACGTGAAGACCGGCACCATGATCACGGTCGCCAGCGCCGACATGCGCGGCAACAGCGATGAATCCTGGACGCGAACGATGAGCTATCTGATCCGCAACCGCTTGCTGGCCCCGAATTACGGGCGGGCATGAGGTCTTCGCCTCTCCCCGCTTGCGGGGAGAGGCCGGAATTCCGGGTGAGGGGGAGTCTCCGCGGCTCCAACTGTTACCGTTTTCGCGGAGGCGGCCCCTCACCCCAACCCTCTCCCCGTAAGAACGGAGAGAGGGAGAGGAGAAAGCTCACCCCTTCAATCTCTCCGCATGCCAGTGCAGGTGATCGCTCATGAAGGTCGAGATGAAATAGTAGCTGTGGTCGTAGCCCGCCTGGCGCCGCAGCGTCAGCGGGATGCTCGCCTTGGTGCAAGCGGCTTCGAGCAACTCCGGCTTGAGCTGCTCTTTCAGGAAATTATCGGCCTCACCGACGTCGACCAGGAAGCCGGAGAATTTCGCGCCGTCCTCGATCAGCGCCACCGTGTCGTGGCTGCGCCAGGTGTCCTTGTTAGGCCCGAGATAACCGGTCAGCGCCTTGATGCCCCAGGGGACGAGCGAGGGCGCCACGATCGGAGCGAAGGCGCTTGCCGCGCGGTAGCGGTGCGGATTGCGCAGCGCCACCGTCAGCGCGCCGTGGCCGCCCATCGAATGGCCCATCACCGATTGTCGCTTGGCGTCGACCGGAAAATTCTCCGCCACCAGCTTCGGCAGCTCGTCGGTGACGTAGCTCCACATGCGATAGTTGCGTGCAAACGGCTCTTGCGTCGCGTCGACGTAGAAGCCGGCGCCGAGGCCGAAATCATAGGCGTTGTTGGCATCACCAGGCACGTCGGGCCCGCGCGGTGAGGTGTCGGGCGCGACGAAGATCAGGCCGAGTTCGGCGCAGGCTTTGCGGAATTCGCCCTTCTCGGTGACGTTGGCATGCGTGCAGGTGAGCCCGGAGAGGTACCAGACCACGGGCAGCTTGGCGCCGTCCGCATGCGGGGGGACATAGACCGAGAACACCATGTCGGTTCCGGTCGCCTGGCTCGCATGGCGGTATACGCCCTGCACGCCGCCATAGGATTTGTTCGTCGAGACAGTCTGAATCGTCATGCCCAAAAGCTCCGTGGCATCTCACCACATCAAGATTGCAACGCTTGTGTGACCGAAATTTGTGGCGATGTCAGGCAACGCCGCTGTCGATCGCCAGCCGCACCAGCTCGACCGAGGTCTTCACCCCGAGCTTCTGTCGCATGATCGAGGAGGTGTTGGCCACCGTCTTGTAGGACGATTGCACCAGCCAGGCGATCTCGGACAGGCTTTTTCCGGCGCTGAGCAGCCGCAGGATCTCCATCTCGCGCGCGTTCAGCTTCGACAGCGGGCTTTGCGCCAGCGTCGGTCCCGCAAAGGCAATGCTGCGCGCGATCGCGCTCGGCAGATAGGTGCCGCCGCTTCCGACAGCGCGGATCGCCTCGACGAGATCGTCGGGGTCGCCGGTCTTGGAGACGTAGCCCTTGGCGCCGCATTCGATCGCGCGCGCGGCGAAGGCCGGATCGTCGTTCATGCTGAACATGATGATGCGGGCCTCGGGCGCGCGCTCGAGGATGCGGCGCGCGAGCTCGAAGCCGGAGACGGTCGGTAGGTTGATGTCGATGATGCAGAGGTCGGGGCGCTCGACGATGAAGACGCACTCGCCGTCTTCGGCGTCGGCGGCCTCCAAGATCTCGATCTCGCCCTCGTCGGCCAGCACGGCACGGCAGCCGGAGGCGACGATGGGATGATCGTCGACGATCAGAATGCGCATAGGCGTTCCCCGCGACAGCCGCGGCCTGTTCTGCGCCGCATGAAGCCGACTAGGCAAGACGCGCGCGTCTTATGTCGCCTCATGCAACCCGGCCGGGATTGCTGTACGCTTCCGATTAGATATCCGCCGCTTCGCCTCTGTCAACGTCATCGGACAGGCGCGGGCAAAACCTTCGCGGGGCACGAGCGATACCAATGTGGCAAAACCTATCTTTGCGCGGGCGCATCAACCTGTTGCTGGCGCTGCTGCTGGCACTCGGGCTCGCCGTCAATATCGGCCGCCAGGTTGCGGAGGCGGGGCCGCGCGTGCAGGCCGAGGACCAGAGCGTGATCCGGCTCGCGCGCGAGTTCATCGAGATGATCGTTGCCGATCTCAACGAGGCGCCCGATCCGGATGCGAGATTGAACCAGATTGCGCGCGATCTCAGCCGTCTGCGCCATGTCAGCATCGCGCTACGGGATGCCGGCGGAAATCCGCTGACGCCGCCCCGGCCTGATGTCGACGCCGACACGCGCGGGCCGCCGGCCTGGTTCGTCAGCCTGGTTCATCCCGAGCAGAACGCGGTTAGCGTGCCCGTCTCGATCCATGGCAAGCCCGGCTCGCTCGTGATCACCTCGCATCCGAACGACGAAATGGCCGAAATCTGGGACAGCATCGTGACCCAGCTCGAGGTCGGCTCGGTCATCGCGGTCGTGCTGTTCCTGGTGATGATGAATGTGGTCGGCCGGGCGCTGGTGCCGCTCCAGTCGTTGGCCGAGACGATGGCCGAGATCGAGGGCGGGCATTATGACGCGCGGGTCACGCCGGGCGGCGCGCCCGAGCTCGCCGCGATCTGCGGCAAGCTCAATCATCTCGCAGCAGCGCTCGGCGAGGCGGTCGAGGACAAGCGGCGCCTTGCCGAGCGTGCGGTGTCGCTCCAGGACGTCGAGCGCAAGGAGATCGCGCGCGAGCTGCATGACGAGTTCGGGCCGTATCTGTTCTCGCTGCGCGCCCATGCCAGCGCGCTGGCGAAGCTGGCGGACGGACGTGCGCCGAGTGCGGAGGCCGTCCGCAAGCACGGCAGCGCCTTGCTGGAGCAGATCAATGCGCTCCAGCAGTTCACCCGCCGCGTGCTGGAGCGACTGCGGCCCGTCGGCCTCGCCGAGCTTGGCCTGCGCCAGGCGCTCGAATCGCTGTCGCGGCTATGGCGGGAGTCGCATCCCGAGGTCACGATCGAGACCTCGATTTCGCCCGCGCTGGACGCGACCGGCGAGACCGCCGACCTCACCATCTACCGCATCGTGCAGGAGGCGCTCACCAACGTGTTCCGCCATGCCGGCGCGACCTCGGTCAACGTCATCATTGAACCGGCGGTGCTGGCGACGCGCGATGGCCGCGTCTGCGCCCGGGTGAGGGTCAGCGACAATGGCCGCGGCATGGAGCCGGGTCAGAAGCTCGGTTTCGGCCTTGTCGGCATGCGCGAGCGGATCCTGGCGCTGGGCGGCACGCTCAATGTCGTCTCCGGCGAGAGCGGTTTGACCGTCGAGGCGTTGATTCCGACGGCGGCGGCCTGATCACGCCCGAGATCATCGGGAAGAATTCCCGATTTGGTCGGGAAAACGGGTGCGGATTTCTCCCGACCTTTTGTGGCTGGCGCACCCACTGCCGCTGATTACACTTGTCTCGACCAAACGGCGAAAATCAAAACAGCCGGTGGTCACGGATGGGAAGGCGGGGATGGGCAAGGGTCTTTCGTTCAAGCGTCGTTTGTTGATGGCCTCGGTGTCGACGGGGCTGATATCGGGTTTGGTCTTTGCAGGCCCTGCCGGGGCGGCGCAGGACGATGAGACCAACGTTCAGAACCTGCCGCCGGTCGAGGTGACCGCACCACCGCCATCGACGGCGAAGCGCACTGCGCCGTCGCGACCGGTCGCGCGCGTCGGGGCGCCGTCGTCCGCGAGCCCCAGGACACGCATTTACGTCTATCCGACCGCGCCGGGCACCGGCCGGGGTCTCGATGTCGACAAGGTCCCGTCGGCGATCAATGCCGTCGATGCCAGCCAGATCAGGCGCACCGGTTCGCTCAACGTCACCGATGCGCTGCGCGACAACATCGCCGGCGTCAATATCAGCGAAGTCACCGGCAATCCATTTCAGCCCGATGTCGAATTCCGCGGTTTCGTCGCATCGCCCGTGACCGGCACGCCGCAAGGCTTCGCCGTGTACCAAAACGGCGTCCGCATCAACGAAGCCTTCTCCGACGCCGTCAATTGGGACCTGATCCCAACCGCCGCGATCAGGTCGGTGACGCTGGTGACCAACAATCCCGCCTTCGGCCTCAACGCGCTGGGCGGCGCCATCAACCTGCAAATGAAGGACGGTTTCACCTATCAGGGTGCGGAGCTCGATGTCATGGGCGGCTCGTTCGGTCGCATCCAGGGCTCAGCACAATGGGGCAAGCAGGTCGACAAGAATTTTGGCGTCTATGCCGCGCTCGAAGGCCTGCACGACAACGGTTTCCGCAATTTCTCCCGATCGGACGTGCGGCGCTTCTACGGCGATGTCGGCTACAAGGCCGGCGACAGTGAATTCCACGCCAACATGGGCGTCGCCAAGAACGATTTCGGCGCCAGCGCCACCGTTCCGGCCGAGCTGCTCGACAAATATTGGGGCGCGACCTACACCACACCGCAGACCACGAGCAATCGCGTCGGCTATCTCAACCTCACCGGCAAGGTCGATGCGACGCCGACCTGGACGCTCGAAGGCACCGCCCATGTGCGCCGCTACGAGCAGAAGCTCGTCGATGGCAATCCGACCGATGTGCAGGAATGTGCCATTGCAGGGCTGCTGTGCTTCGGCGACGATACGACGCCGGCGAACGGCACGAACGGTCTTCAGCTCGCCAATCCCTTTGCCTCGGGAACCATCCTTGGCGAGATCGACCGGAGCACGATAAGGTCGACCACCCTCGGCGTGTCGGGACAGGCCACCAACACCGATCAACTGTTCGGCCACGACAACCGCTTCGTGATGGGCGCAACCTATGACGCCAGTGTCACGCGCTATACTGCGACCGCCGAGATCGGCTCGATCGGAGAAAACTACGTCGTCAGCGGCAGCGGCGTCTTCTTGGGAGCGACCGGCACGCCGGACCCGGTTGCCGGTCCGGTCTCGCTGCGGACCGTCAACCAGTATAACGGCATCTACGCGATGGATACGTTCAACGTCACGGACGCCTTCGCCATCACCGGCGGCGGCCGTTTCAACGTGGCGCGCATCACGCTGGAAGATCAGCTCGGGACCGACCTCAACGGCGACCACACTTTCACCCGGTTCAATCCGGTGGTTGGCGGCACCTACAAGATCACGCCCGAGTTGACCGCCTATGCCGGCTATTCCGAGGCCAACCGCGTGCCGACGCCGCTCGAGCTCGGTTGTGCCGATCCAGCCCGTCCCTGCCTGCTTGCGGCGTTTCTCGTCTCCGACCCGCCGCTGAAGCAGGTCGTGTCCAAGACAGTAGAAGCGGGCCTGCGCGGCACCAAGGAGCTGAACATCGGCACGCTCGGCTGGAAGATCGGCGGCTTCCGCGCCACCAACTATGACGACATTGTTGCGGTACCCGCCGTCGGGCGCACCGGCTTCGGCTATTTTTCCAATGTCGGCCGGACGCGCCGGCAGGGGTTCGAAGCCGAAGTCAACATCAAGTCTCCCACGCTCCAGTTTCAGGCGAGCTACGCCTTCCTCGACGCGCGCTTCCTTGATCCGCTGGAACTCGGCTCGGAGAGCCCGTTCAGGGATCCCGTCACCGAGACCATCCAGGTCTCGCCCGGCAACCAGATCCCCGCAATCCCGCGCCATCGCGTCAAGATCGGCGTCGACTACGCCGTGACCGACGTCTGGAAGGTTGGCGGCAACGCGCTGTTCGTCTCCAGCCAGTATCTGGTCGGCGACGAGTCGAACCAGTTCGCGAAGCTACCGTCCTACACGGTGTTCAATCTCCACACCTCCTATCAGGTCACGAAGAACGTCCAGCTCTACGGCCGCGTCGACAACGTCTTCGATAAGCGTTACGCGACCTACGGCCAGTTCTTCGACCGCGAAGCCTTGCCCAACTTCACCAATGGCGGCGCAGAGTTCACCGACCCGCGCTCGCTCAGCCCGGCACGGCCAAGGGCGTTCTATGCGGGCATGCGGGTGACGTTTTGAGTGTGACGAATTGCGCTACGGATATTTCGTCGGGCGCGCTCCGTTCCCTCTCCCACAACAGGAGGGAAGGAAAGACCTTTAACCGATCAGAAACCATAGAAAATGATCCGAAAATTTTAACGAAACTCCCCGGCCGTCTCTGCGTCGGTTCGTCGGAGGGCCCGTCTGATGACAGAGCACCAGTTGAAAGAGCAGGAATTCCAGATCGCGCGTTACAGGCGCCTGGAGCGGGAGGTGACAGATCCGCTCGCCGCGTGTCTGCTTCACAGCATCATCGAGGAGCTTGAAGCCGAGCTGCGCAAGGACAGACCGGATTGGCACGGGCCGCGCGATTAACGCTTTCTTAGCGCTAATGATGCGGACTATCCGCCTTAGGAATACCAGGGGAGACGGCTCCCATGCTGAAGGACGGCACCTACGCGGCTTGGTACAAGACGCCGCTCGACCAGGGTACCGGCATCGTCCATGTCGCAGACGGACAGATCTGGGGCCGCGACAGCCTGATGACGTATCATGGCTCCTGTCAGGTCGATGGAGATCGCTTCACCGCCACGGTATCGACGAAGCGTCATACCGATGGACGCGCAACGGTGTTCGGCAACGATGATGAGCTGACGCTGACCATCGAAGGAAACTGCCCCGGCAGGATCGCGACCTACACGGCGACCGCCGTACAAGTCCCGGGAATGATCCTCCAGGGCACGCTCATCCTGACCGAAAAGCAGCCACCGGCACCTGAACGAACCGAGCAGATGCCGGCGTTCAATCCCGACAAGCTGCCGAAATTGCCGAAGCGCTCGCGCTGAGCGAGGAGAGGCATCGCGCTGGCCTCCGATACCCGGGTTGATAGCGGCAAACGGCAGAGGGACAGCCTTGAGGGCGTGAAGCCACTATACAGATCTTCGAGGACGAGAGCGACAGACATGCGCAATACCACTGCTCGGTCATTGCGCACTTCGACTGCTATCCGCGTCGTCTGTCGATGCTCGCTGTTGGTTGCGGGCGTCCCGCATCGGCAGAGGAGACGCTCGCCGGGGCTGGAGCCTGTACCAAGCCACTTGACCGGGCTCGAATTGGGCGCGGTCATGTCTCGACCAGAACGGCGGGGCATGGTCGCCGACCACCAGGATGTCGGCCGGCGCCACGGCTGGGTCGCGAGCTATCTTTGCGACGACGGCAAATACGTCGTGCCAAAGTTCGGCCATCCTGCAAACCTTGGGTCGACCGAAGACGCCGCCGTCGGTCTCGCAATGAAAATCCGTCAGAGCTTGACCAGGCGCGACCGGAATATGGGTATTCAATGTGAGCCAATAGATGAAGCGTGGCTTGCCTTGCTTTCCCGCTTCGCGGGAGGCCGCGGAAATCACGGGCGCAAGATCCGCATCGCACGCGCCGGCGAAGGCACTGCCGCATACGCGGTTGGTCGTTCTGACCAGCTCGTCGCGGAAGAGTTCCTGGTCGAAGCCGATTGTCGGATACCACTGCTCACGCTCGAACATACCTCCAGCGAAGCCGTGGACGGCGATGTTGCTATACCCTCGAGCGGCCAGCAGATCCGGCAGGCAGGTGTTGGTGTCGTGCTGAACGTACTCTGTGTAGAATGTGCGCGTATTACATAGTTCCCGCATCTCGCCCGATGTCGTCGAACCGAAATAGACCGTTTTTCCGGAGGTGATGGTGTAGTCCCTGGTCAGACTTTGATCATACAGGGGTTCTGCTATGCGCGTTCGGGCGTTCTGGTCCTTCAGGTAGCCCAAGCTCTCGACGATCACCAGGACGACGTTGTTTCCGTCGGCCCCTGCTGCCTGCCTAAAACCCGACACCTCCGCAGCGGATTGGATCGGCTCGTTGCGTCCCATCGTGGAGCCGAAATGGTAGTGTGGCGACGCGTTGCTGACATAGTCCATCACGCCGAACGCCTGTGCCAAGAAGAAGAGAACCGGTATGTTCGCATTTATAAGCATGGCGCGCGGCCTTAAGCATGCCAGGCTTAGGCCCGTGGTCATGACGAGTGTGACGATCAAAGCGAAATAAAGCGGTGAGGCGAAGAAATTGATGCGCCTCGCGTGGTCGACAGCTGCCATTAGGTCACTCAGCCCGATGCCGAACATGAGAGACAACGTTTGCACAATGTCGAAGGTGAGCACGGCAAGAAACAGCGCGACCGTGAGCATGAAGGGAATACGCCGCGCCAGGATGGCAATGCTGGCATAGAGAGCGATGGCGATGGTCCGCGGCGGCAAGCCGATATCGACCAATGAAGCCATCGTTGCGAGCGAGATTAGGTTTGGTATCAGCAGCCCGCCCGCGAGGAGCCGCACGTTGGGCGAATTGAGCGTGTCAAGGAACGTGGACCACTTTTCACGACCTTGCGCGGCCCGCCGCGGATTGCCGGGAATTGACGACGGAGGCATTCTCGCAACCAAAAAGGGACTGTTTTTTCTGAGTGCAGCCTATAGGCGAGACCTGAAGCTTAGATTAATTGCGCTGCGGAAAAGGCGTTGAATGAGTTAACTATGGGGAGGCGGCCCCGGCTTGCCGACTTTCCAGGACGTCGAAGCCGGACATAATGCCTGAGCGTCCGCGACGAAGCTCGGGCGTCTCGCCCAAACCATCCCAGGAGGCAGCATCAATGTCGGACAAGGTCTCGCGTCGCCAATTCGCGAAAATCGCGGGGCTGTCCGCAGCCGGAATGGCAAATCCCGTTGGGGCCGTCGAGGTCAACCCGGCACCGCCGCCGCGCGCCGGCACCGGCTTTCCGGCGGGTTTTGTCTGGGGCACGGCGACCTCGTCTTATCAGGTCGAGGGCGCGGTCAACGAGGATGGGCGAGGGGCTTCGATCTGGGACAAGTTCGTGCGCATCCCCGGCAAGATCGAGGACGGCACTACCGGCGACCGCGCCAATGAGCATTATCGCCGCTACAAGGAGGATATCGCGCTCATCAAGGAGCTCGGCTGCAAGGCCTACCGCTTTTCGGTCGCCTGGCCGCGGGTGTTTCCGGATGGCGATGGCAAGCCGAACCCGAAAGGGCTCGACTTCTACAACCGGCTCGTCGACGAGCTCCTCAGGAACGGCATCGAGCCGTGGCTGACGCTCTATCATTGGGACCTGCCGCAATCGCTCCAGGATCGCTTCGGCGGCTGGCGCTCGACCGAGACCTGCAAGATCTTCGGCGACTACGCGGCCTATGTCGCCGCGCATCTGACCGATCGGGTCAAGAACGTGTTCACGCTGAACGAGAGCGGCCGCTTCGTTTATTTCGGTTACGGCATTGGCATCGACGCGCCGGGCCTGACGCTGCCGCAGGCCGAGCTCAACCAGATCAGGCACAACAGCGCGCTCGCGCACGGGCTCGCGGTGCAGGCCGTGCGCGCCCATGGCCGCCACGGCACCAGGGTGGGACCGGCCGAGAACATCGATGCCTGCGCGCCCGCGATCGACACGCCGGAGAACGTCCGCGCCGCTGAGATCGCGCTACGCGAGATGAATGGCGGCTATCTCAACGTCATCATGACCGGGCAGTATACCGACGCCTTCCTGAAGTTCGCCGGGCCCAACGCGCCGAAATACACCGATGCGGAGCTGAAGATCATCTCCTCGCCGGTTGATTTCCTCGGCCTCAACATCTACGCGCCGCAGAACTACGTGGTGGCTTCCGACCAGGGTGCCGGCTTCATGCCGCTGCCGATCCCGAAATCGTTCCCGCACATGAATTCGGACTGGCTGCGCGTCGGACCCGAGACGATCTATTGGGTGCCAAAGCTGGCTGCCAAGATCTGGAAGACGGACGCGATCTATATCAGCGAGAACGGCACCTCCGGCGACGACGTCGTGAGGCCCGACGGCAAGATCTACGACACCGACCGCATTATGTATCTGCGCAACTATCTCGCCCAACTCCAGCGTGCCACCAGTGAGGGCGTGCCGGTGCGCGGCTACTTCCTCTGGAGCCTGATGGATAATTTCGAATGGGTGTACGGGCTGAACAAGCGCTTCGGCCTCTACCACGTCAATTTCGACACCCAGGTCCGCACCCCAAAGCTCAGCGCCAGCTTCTATCGCAACGTGATCGCGACCAACGCGGCGGGGGTGTGATCTCTTCGCCTCTGCCCGCCTGCGGGGAGAGGCCCGGAATTTGCGACAGCCAATTCCGGGTGAGGGGGACTCTCCGCGAGTCCATCTGCCACCGTCCTTGCTGAAGCTCCCCCTCACCTGGATTTTCCGCTGCGCGTAAAATCCAGCCTCTCCCCGCACGCGGGGAGAGGCTGGACGAGCCACCACGCATTGACTCACCTGTCCCCCTGATTCACAACGCCTCTCAACACCCATCAACAAGAGGACAACGCCAATGGTTGACGCGCTGATCATCGATGCCTGCCGCACCCCACGCGGCATTCGGCAAGGCCGGCAAGGGAGCGCTCTCGGGGATTCATCCGCAGCAGCTCGGCGCAACCGTGCTGCGCGCGCTCGCCGACCGCACCGGCATCGACACCGCCGATGTCGACGACATCGTCTGGGGCTGCAGCGCGCAGGTCGCAACGCAAAGCGGCGATCTCGGCCGGATGTCGGCGCTCGATGCCGGCTATGACGTGCGCGCGAGTGCCGTGACGCTCGACCGCTTCTGCGGCTCCGGCATCACCAGCGTCAGCATGGCCGCAAGCTCGATCATGGCGGGCGCGGAAGACCTCGTCATCGCCGGCGGCTGCGAGATGATGTCGATGGAGGGACGCCGTGGCGGCGGTCCGATGATGATGGATAGCGGCAATCTGCGCCTGCGCGCGCGGCACCCGCAGTCGCATCAGGGCGTCTGTGCGGACGCGATCGCGACGCTGGAAGGCATCACGCGGCAGGATGTCGACGCGCTCGGCCTCGAAAGCCAGAAACGTGCCGCGCATGCGATGGCAAATGGTCACTTCAAGAAGAGCCTCGTCCCCGTCCACCGCGAGGACGGCAGCCTTGCGCTCGACCATGAAGAATATCCGCGCCCGCAGACCACGATGGAGGGCCTCAGCAACCTGAAGCCGGCGTTCCCCGCCATCGCCGACTATGCGCTCGATGACAAGGGCACGACCTATCGCGGCCTGATCCTGCAAAAATATCCGGACCTGAAGATCGACTTCGTGCACCACGCCGGCAACTCGTCCGGCGTCGTCGACGGCGCCGCCGCGATCCTGCTGGCATCGCCGGCTTACGCCAAGGCGCATGGCCTCAAGCCGCGCGCCCGCGTGGTGGCGATGGCCAACATGGGGGACTCGCCGACCCTGATGCTGAACGCGCCGGTACCGGCGACGCGCAAGGTGCTGGCGAAGGCGGGGCTGACCGTCGACGACATCGACCTGTTCGAGATCAACGAGGCCTTTGCTGTGGTTGCGGAAAAATACATCCGTGATCTCGAGCTCGACCGCGCCAAGGTCAACGTCAATGGCGGCTCGATCGCGCTCGGCCATCCCATCGGCGCGACCGGCGCGATCCTGATCGGCACCGTGCTCGACGAGCTCGAACGGCGCGACCTCAAGCGCGGTCTCGTCACCATGTGCGCGGCCGGCGGCATGGCGCCGGCGGTCATCATCGAGCGCATCTAGCTTCACACTCTCTCACCTCTCCCCGCTTGCGGGGAGAGGTCGGATTGCATCGTCAGATGCAATCCGGGCGAGGGGGGCTCTCCGTGCGTCCGACTATCACCTTGAGCGCGGAAGCAGCCCCTCACCCCAACCCGCTCCCCGTAAGAATGGGGAGAGGGAGAGCAACTGCGATGGCGGCAACACAACAATCTAGCCCTTATTTTTCAGGGTGAATCGCGACCGGCCTCCGCCAAAGAGGCCGGTCGTCGCTTGTCGAAAGCATCGAATCAGCTTTAGCAAGGTGGCTTGCGGGCCTTTGAAACAAGGCAAAAACCGCTGCCTGAGGCTCCTTTCGCTCCGGAAGCAGCTAAAATGCAGGGTTTTTTGTCACGGAGGGCCAAAAAAGCCCGTAAAATCGCGATAAAACTGTGCAGAAGGCTATAGGCCTTCGCCGCTTGGTCTAATATGCAACCGGCAACGAATCAGAGGAGACACGATGCCAACCCAAATGTCCAAATCGCAGCTGATCGAAAAGATTGCGACCGCCACCGAGCTTTCCAAGCGTGACGTCAAGAGCGTCATGGAGACGCTGACCGACGTCGGTCACAAGGAGCTCAAGAAGAACGGCCTGTTCCTGGTGCCGGGCTTCGCCAAGTTCGTGGTCATCAAGAAGCCCGCCACCAAGGCGCGCAAGGGCACCAACCCGTTCACGGGTGAAGAGATGATGTTCAAGGCCAAGCCGGCCCGGAAGATCGTCCGCGCCCGCCCGGTCAAGGCTGCCAAGGACGCCGTGGCCTGACAACGCAAAGGCCCCCTCGGGTAGGAGGGGGCCTTTTATTTGGGGCTGCCGCGAGGGCTCGAGACGGAGGGCTTAACCCTTGCGGCACTTCACCCGGACCGGGACCGGCTGAAGCCGCGGTCCTGGCGCCGCCAGCGCATCGCGAACCCGATCGATGGCGCGATCGAGCAGCTGGCGCAGCCGCTGCGTTTTCCGTGATCGCTTCGCTCTTTCCAGCAATCCGCTCATCGCATTCACTCCGCCGCCTCGACCTTGGCATCAGCCGGCTCGAGCGCCGCGGCGATGGCTTCGTCCACGCGTTCCAGCCAGATGAATTCGAGGTTGTCCCGCGCGCTCTTCGGGATGTCGTCGTAATCCCGCTTGTTGCGCGCCGGCAGCATCACCCGCTTCAATCCGGCAGCGGCCGCAGCCACCACCTTCTCCTTGATGCCGCCGACCGGCAGCACCAGGCCGCGCAGCGAGATCTCGCCGGTCATCGCGGTGTCGCTGCGCACCGTGCGATTGGTGAGTAGCGACGTCAGCGCCGTGAACATCGCAACGCCCGCGCTCGGCCCGTCCTTCGGGGTCGCTCCCGCGGGAACGTGAACGTGGATGTCGCTCTTCTCGAACAGCTGCGGATCGATGCCGAGCTGGGTGGCTCGGCTCTTCACCAGCGTCAGCGCAGCTTGCACGCTCTCGCGCATGACGTCGCCGAGCTGACCGGTCAGGATCAGCCCGCCCTTGCCGGGGACGCGCGTCGCCTCGATGAACAGGATGTCGCCGCCGACCGGCGTCCAGGCGAGACCGGTGGCGACGCCGGGAACGCTGGTGCGCAGCGCGATCTCGCCCTCGAAGCGCGGCTGGCCGAGCACGATGGCGATGTCTTTCGGGCCCACCACGACCTTTGCGGTCGTGCCCTCGGCGACCTGCACCGCGGCATGCCGGAACACCTTGCCGATCTCGCGCTCGAGGTTACGCACGCCGGCCTCGCGGGTGTAGCCCTTGACGATCAGCTTCAGGGCCTCCGGCTCGATCTCGGCCTGTTCGGCCGAGAGGCCGTTGGCCTCCAGCTGGCGCCGCACCAGGTAGCGTCGTGCGATCTCCAGCTTCTCCTCCTCGGTGTAGCCGGCGAGGCTGATCAGCTCCATGCGGTCGAGCAGCGGACCCGGGATCTGGTCCAGCATGTTGGCGGTCGCAATGAATACCACGCGCGACAGGTCGAAGGGCACGCCCAGGTAATTGTCCCGGAAGGTCCCGTTCTGCTCGGGGTCGAGCACCTCCAGCATCGCGGCGGAAGGATCGCCCTGCACACCGCGGCCCATCTTGTCGATCTCGTCCAGCATCATCACGCAGTTGCGGGCGCCCGCCTTCTTGATGCCCTGGATGATGTTGCCGGGCAGCGCGCCGATATAGGTGCGCCGGTGGCCGCGGATCTCCGCCTCGTCATGCACGCCGCCGAGGCTGACGCGTACGAAGGGACGATCCATCGCGCGTGCGATGGATTGGCCGAGCGAGGTCTTGCCAACGCCGGGAGGGCCGACGAAGCATAGGATCGGCGCCTTGCCCTGCGGGGCGAGCTTGCGCACCGCCAGATATTCGATGATCCGGCTCTTGATCTTCTCCAGGCCGAAATGGTCGGCATCGAGGATGCGGCGCGCCTCCTTGATGTCGATCGGCTTCTCCGCGGGCAGCGCCCAGGGCAGCTCGATCAGCCAGTCGAGATAGGTGCGGACCATGCCGGCTTCGCCGGCGGCCTCCGGCATGCGCTCGTAGCGGCGCAGCTCCTTCTTGGCGTGCGCATCCGCCTCGGGCGGCATGTTGGCCTTGGCGATGGCAGCCGTCAGCTCGGCGACCTCGGCCGCCTTGCCGTCGCCTTCGCCGAGCTGGCGCTGGATCGTCGCCATCTGCTCGCGCAGGATCGCCTCGCGCTGCCGCTCGTCGAAACTGGCGCGGGTCTTCTGGCCGATTTCGTTGCTGATGCGCAGCACCTCCAGCCGTTCGGCCAGGTGCTTCGACACCTTCTCGACGCGCAAGGCGAGGTCGATGGTCTCCAGCACCTCCTGCTTGTCCTGCGGCTTGATGTCCATGAACGAGGTCGCCAGGTCCGCCAGCGCGCCGGGCGCGCTGGTGCCCTGGAACATCGCTGCCAGCTCGGGCGGGGCCTGCGGCAGCAGCTCGATCGCCTCGATGGCCAGGCGCTGCAGGTTCAGCGCGCGCGCCTCGATCTCGGGCGAGGTCGTGGTCGGCTCGGGGATCTGCTGGATGCGGGCAGCCGGGAAAGGCGTACCGGGCAGGAAGTCGAGGATGCGCGCGCGCTGCACGCCCTGGCAGACGATGTGGTGAGTGCCGTCGGGCGCGGTGATGTAGCGCACGATATTGGCGATGGTCGCGACCCGGTAGAGGTCGTCCGGACCGGGCTCCTCGATCTCGGGGCTGCGTTGCAGCACGATGCCGACCGGCCGCTGCTCGCGCAGCGCCTGCTGTGCGGCGGCGATGGACTTTGCCCGGCCGATCGAAATCGGCGCGATCGCGCCGGGGAACAGCACCATCTCGCGCACGGGGATCACGATCAGCGCGTCTTCGGGGACCTTCACGTCGGAATTGTTTTGGGAATTGGTCTGGGCGTTATTCATCTGTTCGGTGGCCATGATCGACCTCAGGATTTGGCGAGGCGCAGCGCAACGCAGCCGTCCATCACGAAGCGGCTGATGGCGTAGCGGCCAAGGGGGAGCGCGATGCGCCGCTCGAAGCGGCCCTGCGGTAGCTCGAGCCGGTGGATGCGGGCGTTGCGAAGCTCCGGCGGAAGGGTGCGCTGGCCGGAGATGACGAGCGCGCCGTCATGGATCACCGTCTCGACATTGTCCGGATTGACGCCGGGAAGCGCGACCAGGATCAGGAGCTCATGCTCGGTTTCGAGCACGTCGATCGGCGGCTCCCAGCAGGCTTCCTGGCGGCCGAACTGCTGGCGCAGCCGTTCGGCGCGGGTCAGCGAGTCCAGGGCTTCGGACAGCATCCAGTCGAGGGGATTTTTGGGTTGCATGATGCAGACTCGGCGGTGGGAAAGGCTGCATATGGGGCGGGTTCCGCGGAAATCCAGCCCGACGACGCGGGCGTGCCATGCGCCATCGTGTGATCCCGAACAGGCAAACGCCGCGGCCCGGACCGCGGCGTCTTTCCTTGCGCGCGTGCGGCTTAGGCCGCCGCGCGGTACTCGTCTTCCGCTTCGAGGTTGATCACGGACGTCGCTAGCTCGGTCAGCGTGTGGTCGGTCGCCTCTTCCTCGTCCAACGTCTCCTGGAGCAGCCTCGCCGCATCCTGCATGCCGAGCTCCTCGGCCCAGGTCCGCAGCGTGCCGTAGCGGGAGATTTCGTAGTGCTCCACGGCTTGCGCCGCCGCGAGCAGACCGGCGTCGAGGGCAGGCGCGTTCTTGAATTCCTTCATGATCTCGGCGCCCTCGTCGGTAATGCCGTTGATGGCCTCGCAAGTCTTGCCACGTGCGGGCTTGCCCAGCATCTTGAAGACCTGGTCGAGACGTTTGACCTGGCCCTGGGTCTCGCGCAGATGCTTGTTGAAGGCCGCCGCAAGATCCTTCGAATGCGCAGCCTTGGCCATCTTCGGCAGCGTCTTGATGATCTTGTTCTCCGCGAAATAGATGTCCTTCAGCGTCTCCAGGAACAGGTCGCTGAGCATCTTCGGCGCCTGACGCGGTCGGCGCGCGGCGGTCTTCTTGGTTGTGCGTTTCTTCGCTCGTTTAGCCATACGTCCTCCTCTTGAGGTCACATCGAAGGCGTCGCCTCCCTCAATCCTCAGGCGATCAAAGCCCTTCGAAAAACGAAAGTTCCAAACTGCAACCGGCGCTCACGGCGATCTCTCAGGTTGGATGCTTGTAGGGGTCCTCCTGCCGTTGCCGGGCATTGGTGTTACGGTCGAGCTGCGCGCGTTCGCTGCGCCGCAGGCGTCCGGCCTTCATCACGCCGTAGACGAGGACCGCACCGAGCAGGAAGGCTCCAATGAACCAGAGCCAGAGCAGGTTGGCCGAGAGATGGCCGAGCAGCATTCCGATTCCACTGTCGCTCATTGATCGTCTCCAGTGATTTCCAAAATGGTTCTGCCGGGCTAAGTCAGTCCGCCTGCCATCGTTCCTTCCGCGGAGCCCCCCGAGACATGATCGATTTCGCCCTGTCGGCCTTCGTGACGCTGCTGCTGGTGGTCGATCCCGTCGGCCTTGCGCCGGCCTTTCTGGCCGCCACCGCCGGCATGCCCGACAAGATCAAGCGAACGGTCGCGTTGCGGGCGCCGCTGATCGCTGCCTCGATCCTGGTCGTGATCGCGCTGGTCGGAAACGGCCTGCTCCGCCAGCTCGGGATCGGCATTCCCGCCTTCCAGATTGCCGGCGGGCTGCTGCTATTCGGTGTCTCGTACCAGATGATCTTCGGTGACCGTCCGCATCGCGAGGCCCGGGAGGCCGACAAGGCGACATCCGAGCATGCCTCAGATGTCGCGGTGTTTCCGCTCGCCATTCCCATGATGGCCGGCCCAGGCGCGATCGCGACCACGCTGCTGCTGCTGGCGGGCGATGCCGGTTATGGGGCGAGGCTCGTGATCATCATCGCCGTGGTGCTCTCAGTCTGCCTGCTCTGCATGCTGTGCTTCGTCTCCGCGAGCCTGATCGCCCGCACTCTCGGGCGCACCGGAAATGCCGTGCTCTCGCGCGTGCTGGGCATGCTGCTCGCCGCCTATTCGGTGCAGTTCGTCATCAACGGCATTGCAGCCGTTCGGGCGAGCCTGTCGTAGAAGTGCGACCATTTGCTAATTTATTGATTTTACGGTTCATTTCGAGAAGCCGCGGATCCGTCGGCAAGATGGCGCCCGATCAGGTCGCTTTCGCTTGCACTGCGACATTGCTTTGCCGTACTTCCCCTCTGACGTTCATCGCCAAGAAGCCGAGAAGAAGAGAGATGTCGATGACAGCGGACGAGCTCGACAAGAGACAGGCCATCATCGACGCCTGCCGCCGCATGAATGCGCTCGGCATCTACCAGGGCACCTCTGGCAATATCAGCGTCCGCATGGCCGGCTACGGCCTGTCGGAAGGGTAGGGCGGGCAGAAGGTGTTCGTTCGAATCAGACATCTGATCGATAGCAAGAGAACGAACCGCACCATGGTTCGGCTGCGTGCCCTGCTGCGCAGCAACGAGTTCTACCTGATCCCGCTTGCGCTCGTGATCGGCACGCTGGCGGGCGCGATCGTGACGCTGATGGCCGAGATCGCCCAGATCGCGCACGTCGTGATCTACGGCATCCCCATCGATGTTCGCCTCTCGTCCAATGCGAGCGTCAGTCCCTGGGCGGCGCTGATTGCGCCGGCGCTCGGCGGGCTTTCGCTCGGCATCATGGAATGGTCGCGGCGGCGCATGAAGATCTCGAACGCGGTCGACCCGATCGAGGCCAACGCGCTGCGCGGCGGCAATCTCTCGATGCGCGACAGCCTGGTGGTGTCGAGCCAGACCTTGATCTCCAACGGCTGCGGCGCTTCGGTCGGCCTCGAAGCCGGCTATACCCAGATCGGCTCGGGTATCGCCGCGCTGCTCGGCAAGTTCTTCAATCTCCGCCGCAACGATATGCGCCTGATGGTCGGCTGCGGCGCTGCCGCCGCGATCGCGGCGGCGTTCGGCGCGCCGATCACCGGCGCCTTCTACGCCTGCGAGCTGATCGTCGGCGTCTATTCGGTCGGCAGTGCCGCCCCGATCCTGGCGGCCTCGCTCGCCGGCGCTCTCACCGCGCAATGGCTGGGCGGCGCGCCGTACTCGCTGGAGATACCGAAGGTCAGCGCCGTCGGTGTCGAGCAGTACCTGGCCCTGATCGGGCTCGCCCTCGTCACCAGCGGCGTCGGCATCGCCGTGATGCGCTCCTCGCCGACGTTCGAGCGCCTGTTCGCCTGGATGCCGGTCTGGCTGCGTCCGGTGATCGGCGGTCTCATCGTCGGCGGCTTCGCGATTGTCACGCCGCAGGTGCTGGCCGCCGGCCACGGCGCCATGGTGCTCGATCTCTTTCACGACATGACGATCGGCTTGATCGCGCTGATCATCGCCCTGAAGGTGACGGCCTGCCTGGTCTCGCTCGCCTCGGGCTTCCGTGGCGGCCTGTTCTTCGCCTCGCTGTTCGTCGGCAGCCTGATCGGAAAGTTCTTTGCCGCGCTGCTGCTCTTGATCAGCCCGAACTTCGTGATCGATCCGCTGGTCGCGATGCTGACCGGCATGGCGACGCTCGGCGTCGCCATCGTCGGCGGCCCCTTGACCATGTCGTTCCTCGTGCTCGAGATGACGCGCAATGTCGACGTCACCGCCGTGGTGCTGGCCGGTTGCATCGTCACCTCGATCTGCGTCCGCTTCATGTTCGGCCACTCCTTCTCGACCTGGCGCCTGCACCTGCGCGGCGAGACCATCCGCAGCGCCAACGACGTCGGCTGGCTGCGCAATCTCACCGTCGAGCGGCTGATGCGCTCGGACGTCGGCAAGGTACCGTCGACCACGACGATCGCGGCCGTGCGCCGCGAATTCGCGCTGGGGTCGCGGCCCGGTATCGTCATCGTCAATAATGCGGACGAATATGTCGGCCTCGTCCTGCTGCCCGACCTGTTCTCCAGCGATCTCGACACCATCGCCGACGAAATCCAGGTGATCGAGCTCGCCCGCCTGATCGACATCGTGCTGATCCCGGAAATGAACGTGAAGTCGGCGATGGCGGTGTTCGACGAGGCCGAAGCCGAGATGCTGGCGGTGGTCGATTCCACCGACAGCCGCAAGGTGGTCGGCTTCCTCACCGAGAACTTCGCGCGCCGCCGCTATGTCGAGGAGATCGACAAGGCGACGCGCGGCGTGCTGGGGGCGCTGTCGTAGGGGCGCTCCGGCTATTGGCCTGGTTGAGGTGGGGCGGCGACGAGGCAGGCCACGATCCGGCGGACCAGCGGTAGCACCATGAGCAGCGTCGGGAAAGCGACGAGCCATGACAGCCCCCAGGCGCCGGGCCAGGAACGCCGGCGTTGCGCCGAGGCTTCGCAGCGTCGAAATGACCGACACCACCGCCGTCATGAGGATCGACAGCACGAATGGCATCACGATCGGCGCATAGCGCGCCGGCAGTTTACGAACCGCAATCATCTGATTTCTTTCGAGGAAAAGGACGCGTCGATCACGGTGAACCTTCGAAAATGGCATCGATTCCGACGGCGTCGGTTGATGCGTTGGTTCACGTGACACGCTTACGGCGACCGAAAAACGGCGCGGCCGTTCATTATCCGCTCAGGTTGGATGGTTCAAGCTCGATCTGATCGTTCGGTTTACAATCGTTCAAGGCTTGGCAGATCGCCGCGATCACGAAACCATTTCAGTGGTTTGCGAGTTACGTGTCGTTGCTTATGTCGCTTTGGCGAGAACAGAGGCGAGAATAGAGGAAGGTCAAAATGAGTGAAGGGCCGATGATTTCCGCAGCCCGCCGCAACATGGTCCTGGCCGCGTTCGCAAGCCTCGCAATGGTCGCAGCCCCCGTATCGCCCTCGGCAGCGGCATCCTCAGCAACGGCCAAGACGGTGTCCGCAAAGGGTGTCGCGGCAGGGCAGGGCTCCTCTGACGTCACTGATTTCAGCGCTGCCCGTCGCCGCCATTACTATCGACGCGGGCCAAACGCCGCAGGTCTCGCCTTCATGGGCATGGCGGCCGGTCTGATCGGAGGCGCGATCGCCGAGAGCCAGCGCCGCGAGTACTATGAGAACCGCTATTATTATGGCCCAGGTCCTTACTACGGCGGCCCCGGCTATTACGGCGGCGGTCCTTATTACGGCGGCCCGCGCTACTATTATCAGCCATATTAAGCGGTCGTTTTCGTCTTAAGCGGTCATTTTCGCCCAAAAAGGGGTGGTGCTTTTGCACCGCCCCTTTTTGCTGTGTCGCCCCTTAGTCAATTCCAGCTCGCAAAAATATTCAGCTTTACCGAAATTCGGATTCGTCGTATGTATCGCCCATCCCGGCTCACCGTTGAGGGGCGATCATATATCGTGATGATCGTAGAGTCGGGCTTGCGGTGGACGCGGCAGCGTCGGGCGCGAGGCTAAGGGCAAGCGGATTGCTCTCCGTGAGTCCTAAAGTTTCGTGCGGACGGACGGCGCTGTCAGGTTCGTCGCCCCAGCATTTCGATGGCAACGTGCACAACGCCGTCGAACCCTGTGGCGCCATCGAGCCGTGCGTACGGCAAAACCGTGTGGTCCTTTCTGCAAGCAGTTTTTCGGGGCTGTGGAAAGCGGCGTAAGTCGCTGTAACGTCGCCGCGAGGAGCGACCAGGATGCCATCGAGGCCGGAGAAGTTGCGGGGGCGAGTTGCCGGGACGTCCCAAGCATTCCGCGTGCGGCGGAGGTACCGCAGGTTGGGGCGCAGCAGTATTGAAGATATCCGCAAGAGGATTGGAGGATGCAGGCGCCGACGAAAGAGTTCCAACAAAAACCTAACCAGCAAAGCAAAATCGCAAACCGGACATCGAAGACTCCCGATGTTGCGCCCCGCCCGGCATGACCCTTCGCACCGACATAGGCGGCCATGCGGCTCAAATCTGGCGGGGCGATGGATTCATTGTGCTTCTGACGTGAGATCCGGGCCCGAATGCAAGTCCGGTCCAGCAGCTCGCGGTTGCAAAAGGCAGTCCCGCCGTCATGTGGTCGAGCTCCCGGGCGACCAGCAGAGATCACGCCTTTGGTTTCTTGCGCGATCTACTGCTGTCTTATTCGTGCTGAGGTGCATCGGCCGTTAAGGGTTGGTTTAGTTCCCGGCATGATCATTGGGGACCACAAGGGACCCGAGCATGCAATTGCACCATGCCAATACCTTGGAAATGATCAAGAAGGTCGCGGATCAGGGCGGTGGCGAGGTCGCGAAGTGGCTCGTCACTCTCGACCAATCAAATTTCTCGACCTCCAATCGAGATGAGGTCCTGGCGCTATTGGCGCCAAGCGGCCATCCAAAACGCACCATTTGGCTCGTCGCAGTCGCATTGGCTGGAGGCTTTGGATTGGGATGGGCTGGGGCTTGGTATGGTCCCGCAACTATCTCGGTTCTCAATCCAATTGCTCACATAGAAACAGCTTCGCGCCGTATGCCGGACACAAAGTCAGGTGGTAAGGCCGAAAGCGTCCGAAAGATAGTATCAGCATCAGGCTCGCGAACGCCGCCCGGTTTAGGTCAGCCCTCCACAGTCAGCGCGAACCTTGCTCCGAAGCCTCTGGCCAAAGCGTCGAGTGGGGCGCAATCGGCGGAAGCATCGAACCCAGCTTCTTCGGTTGTCGAGGCGGACATGTCTGTGACCGGCTCACTCGAGCCTGCGGGGCCGCTCTTGTCGGTCCCCGAGACAAGACCAACGACTATTGTGGGTTGGGCAGTCCTTGATGTTCGCGGCGGAACGGCGGTGCTCGAAGGGCCCGATGGAATTCGAATGGCAGCACGGGGCGACGTGGTCCCCGGCATCGGACGAGTTGATTCTGTCGTGCGTTGGGGCAACCGCTGGATAGTTGCGACACCTCGCGGATTGATCTCGACGCGGTAGATGTGAACGCTTGCATCCCATCTATTCGTGCTGTCACCGACATCCGGCTACCGTCTCACGGGCAAGAATCAAATTGGTGCGCCCCTCGAAACAGGAGGCGTCTGGACGGCGACCTACGTGACTGAGGGTGGCAAGCTCAAGATTCGTTGTTGTCGGCGATGCCCAAGCCTCCGGCTCCGAAGTAGGGGTACCTCTTGTTCGACGCGCCGAACACGGCGCTTTTGCATGCGGTCCTCGATGAGGTCTGCGAGAGCGTTTCGCGGTGCGAGATCGGCGTGCGCACGCCCGTCGCCTCGAAGATTTTGGAAGCCCCCCTTTCGCGGGCGCCGAGCAGCGGTGCTGACCGAAGGGAGTGGAGGTGAATTTTCAGGTCCGGGCCTGTTTCCAGATGAGAGTTGGCATGGACATAGCTTGCAATCGCTCGGGTCGATCTTGAGTAAGCTGCGTCTCCACGATGGCGACGCTCATATCGAGCAAGTTCGCGAACCGGACATCAGGCGGCCCCGCGTTCCTTCTCGGGGTGCGGGAGCCGGCCAGACAGCTGGAGCCTCCAAGACGCTGACGCGACATTCAGCGATCGCATTCATCATCATCGCCGCGCGGTAGGGTCTGGCGCTGCTGCCCACGCGCCTCGCCGCGTTCGCGTGCAATCGACGCTCGGACGGATCGCGACCGACCTTCGCCTGCAGCTCCGCTAGATCGATAAACACGTCTGGCTGACGGCGCAGTTCATCGGCGACCAACGGCGGTTGGTGGCGATGGTCGAGACCACCGCGACGCGGACGCCGCGCCGCTGCACCGCAGCAACCATAGGTCGAAAATCGCCGTCGCCGGAGAACAGGATCATCTCATCGATCTGTCCGACCGCGAGCTCGATGATGGCATACAGATTGGCGCCACTGATGAAGAGCGCGATCTTGCTTGCCGTGGAGGACAATCTGACCCGGGTCGAATGGTCCCGACATGGAGAGGTGCGCCTCCCTACACGCGTCTGGTTTACCGATCTTAAAGTTGAGGTTGGGGCGGCGTTGAAGCCCTAGCCGCTCACTCGTGCTTTGGGTCTTCCAGGAATCCGAACTCCGACGGTGAGAAGCTACCTTTGTTTGTTTGAGCTTACAAACATTTCTCATGAATACTTGACCCCTGCGCTGCCAAGCAAAGACGATTCCATGTACGATGGACTCCCTTCGAAACCCGCCTGAGAAGACGCAGCCGGTCATGCAGGCGGTACCTGTTCACGACCTCGGCTCCGGAATTGTTACGCGCAGCGCTTTGGCAGACGGAGGTTGACAACAAGCTGGAATGCTGTGGGTTGCTCGACCGGCATGTCTGCCTGATTGCCGCCCTTTTAATCCGAACGACGTAAGTAGCAAGAAAGGCTGTCGCCGATCTCTGCCTGTGCCACGTCCATCGACCGCGGCGGTATCGATCGAGACAGTCGCAATGCCGGAATCTGCCACCCCGTCGTTAGCTTTGCAGGCGACGACTCGGTGCCGTTGAGGTTTACTGGCGTGCTGCTGAACGAAGCATCGGCATTCAGCATGAAGCTTCCTGCCCGTGAAGGTCCGGAAACCATCGCAGCCCTCAACAAGCTGATTTCAACGCCGCTGTCGTTGGCCAACACGTTGCCGCTGGCGAACGAGTATCCTCTGCAGTAGTAAAACTGTTGTCAGCCGCAACCGGCGCGTCGTTCATCGTATTTACCGTGATCGTCACCGTCGATGTTGGAATCGGCCGTCCGACCGTGCGTGGCGCAGATCCATGTTGCACCTCGTTTCAACCTATCGCTTCAATCCGCTATAAGATCAACGTCTGTTGTGCTGGTGCGCCACTGTTCAAATTCTTGAAGCGTGACTAGTCATGTCGCCGATGCAGGCCAAGGCGGCGCTCATTCGACACAAAACGGCCATCGTCGGCAACAAGGTTAATATTACGGCGGTCTTAGAGATGGCTGCCGTCGTTCGAAAGTAACGACAGCCGAGCATCGGAATAACTTACATTATTACAGACAGCAGAGTTTCATGCCGACGATAGATCGTTGGTTGGAAGTCAAACAAGTGTGGGAGTATCTGAAACCGCATTTGTGGAGACCGTGTATTGCGTTAGGAGGTAAATCATTGTTTGCGCGAAGGAAGCGGATTCTGGTAACGGGCGGCGCTGGCTTCCTGGGTTCGCACTTATGCGAACAGCTGATTGGCGCGGGGAGCGAAGTTCTGTGTGTCGATAATTTCTACACTGGCGTGAAAGAAAACCTAGGTGCGCTGTTGGGTTCACCTCAGCTCGAAATCATCCGGCACGACATTACGTTTCCCCTCTATGTGGAAGTCGATGAGATATTCAATCTGGCGTGCCCTGCCAGTCCGATTTACTATCAGCACGATCCCGTTCAAACGACCAAGACGAGCGTGCACGGCTCGATCAACATGCTTGGACTGGCGAAGAGAATACGGGCAAAGATTCTCCAGGCATCGACCTCGGAAGTCTACGGCGATCCCGAGACTCATCCACAGGATGAGACCTATTGGGGCAGGGTTAATCCAATCGGGCCGCGCTCGTGCTACGACGAGGGGAAGCGTTGCGCTGAAACACTGTTTTTCGACTATCGGCGCCAACATAACCTTTCGATAAAAGTTGCTCGCATTTTCAACACCTATGGTCCGCGAATGCGGCCCTACGACGGACGCGTCGTTTCGAACTTCATTGTGCAGGCGCTCACCAATCAGCCGATTACGATTTACGGCGATGGCAAGCAGACGCGCTCATTTTGCTACGTTGACGACATGATTGACGGTCTCGTCAGGCTTATGAATACGAGCGACGGCGTTGTCGGTCCGATGAATATCGGAAACCCTGCCGAGATCACGATGGTGGAGCTGGCCGCGCTGGTAATCGAACTCACAGGGTCCAGATCCGAGATCAACTTCAAGCCGCTTCCGATCGATGACCCAAGGCAGCGCCAGCCTAACATCAAGATGGCACGAGATACGTTGAGATGGGCTCCAACTGTTCCTTTGCGAGATGGCCTGGACAAGACCATTGCGTTTTTCGAGACGTTGATGATTGCGCGCGGTGCGGGTGCGGCGAGATGAACAAGACCGTTCTGGTCACCGGCGGTGCCGGCTACGTCGGCTCGCATTGCTGCAAGGCGTTTGCGACGGCGGGTTGGAACGTCGTGACGCTCGACAATCTTTCTCGGGGCTGGCGCGATGCGGTGCGCTGGGGACCGTTGGTCGAGTGCGATATTCGCAATTCAGCCGGCGTGCGCGCAGTGCTGGACACCTATAAGCCAGACCTCGTCGCGCACTTTGCGGCGCTGGCTTATGTCGGCGAATCCGTGGCTGATCCCGCCATCTATTACGATAATAACACGAGAGGAACGCTTGCCCTCCTGGAGGCAATGCGAGCGGCCGGCTGTTCGCGCGTGCTCTTTTCCAGCACGTGTGCCAGTTACGGAGTTCCCAAGCACACCCCGATAGACGAAACACATCCGCAGGCGCCGATTAATCCCTATGGATGGTCCAAAATGATCATTGAGCGCATGCTGGAGGACTTTGGTCGCGCGTACGAGATGTCGTCGGTTTCGCTGCGCTATTTCAACGCGGCGGGCTGTGATCCTGACGGCGAGATCGGTGAGCGCCATGAACCGGAGACGCATGCCATTCCGCTGGCGATCGAAGCGGTGCGCCGACCCGATCGGCCTTTCACTATTCTGGGAACGGACTTTCCGACGCCGGATGGCAGTGCAATCAGGGACTATATCCACGTTAACGACCTGGCGCAGGCGCACCTTCTCGCAGGTGACATGCTGGTGGCTCGAGGCGGTACTCATGTTTTCAATCTCGGTACGGGGGTTGGCACGAGTGTGCTCGAACTAGTGGAGGCCGTGAAGCGTGTCTCCGGAAACGACCCGGTCGTCCGCCGCGGCCCACGCCGCTCAGGGGACCCGCCCACGCTCGTCGCCTCCTTTGCCAAAGCCAAGCGGGAGCTCGGTTGGAGCCCGCGGCAATCAGAAATCGATTTCATTATCGAGACTGCACTCAGGTGGAGCGATAGCAATCCGCCGGCATATTTCGCACGACGATGATCGATACCCCATTCGCAGGAATTGGATTGGGAAGAGGCGTGACGCACGTCTCCGTGAGGTCGGCGTCCGATGTTGCGGAAACGACGTTGAGCGATGGCATGACGGTGTTCTGGCGCGCCGACCAGCCGGTCGGCCATGTGCTGATGCATGAGGGCCAGATAACGGACGCCAGGATCGATCATATCAACGACGCCTTTCTGTCAGCGGTCGACGCCAAACTGCGAACCCCGAGGAAAGAGAGGCTCTCGGCGAGCGTGGTGATCTGCACGCGCGACCGTCCAGAGGAGCTGAAAAAATGCTTGTCGTCGTTGCCGCGGCAGACCCATCCTCCCCGAGAAATCATTGTGGTGGACAATGCATCGCGCGATCGGCGGACACGGGATGTCGCGTTGGCCGCGGCAGCAACCTATATTCGCGAGGAGCGACCCGGTCTGGATATTGCACGCAATGCCGGCGCGCTCCAGGCGACCGGAGAAATTGTCGCCTATACGGACGACGATGTGCTGCTTCACCCGCGCTGGCTGGAGCAACTGACATGTGCGTTTGATTCTCCCGAAATCGGTGCGGTGACTGGGCTTGTGCTTCCCGCCGAGCTCGCGACTGAGGCGCAACGGCACTTCGAGACGTATTGGGGATTTGGCAAGGGCTATCGCGAACAGGATTACGACAGCGCAGCCTTCCGATCTCATCGCGGCCAGGTCCTTCCCGCGTGGGACATCGGCGCCGGAGCGAGCATGGCGTTCCGGCGCGAGGTGTTTCAGGCCGTCGGGCTCTTTGATGAGCGCCTGGACGTCGGTCAGGCCGGCTGCTCGGGCGACTCGGAGTATTGGTATCGATTGCTCGCGGGCGGCTACACGTGTCGTTACAATCCGGCGTCAGTCGCATTCCACTTTCACCGCAGGACAATGGATGGACTGGCCAGCCAGATCTATCACTACATGCGCGGTCATGCGGCCGCACTTTTGGTGCAGTATGAAAGAACCGGAATCTCAGCGAACCGGCGTCTGGCCTACTATCACAAGCCGCGTTGGTATCTCTATCGGTTGCTCCGGAAAGCAATAGAAGGAAGGAGCATTGGCGACCGCTTCCTCAAAGAGGAGATGACGGGGTATCTCGCCGGATTGCTGTTCTATCATCGTCGAAGGTTTCGCAGATGACAGCCCATCCGCGTACGTCCGTCGTGATCGCCGCCCGCGATGCTGCAGGGACCATTGCTGAAACGCTTGACAGCGTGCTCGCGCAGAGCGCCGCCGACTGGGAGGCGCTTGTCGTGGATGACGGTTCGATCGATGCCACGGCCGCGATCGTTGCTGAATATGTGGCGCGGGATTCCCGCTTTCGGATTCTGCAGTCCGGCGGAGCAGGCGCGTCCGGTGCCCGCAACAAGGGAATTGCAAGCGCGCGCGGCGAACGAATACTGTTCCTGGACAGTGACGATTGGATTGATCGATCCTTCCTTGCGCGGATGAATGCTGCGCTGGATCGCGATCCCGCGGCGGTGGCCGCCTATTGCAACTGTTGCCGGGTTATGCCTGACGGCAGCGAAACTCCCGTTCGCCGCGATCCGGCCATCCAGGACAACGCATTTGAACGGTTCGCCCGCACGTGTGCCACGTTCATCCATGGCGTGCTCGTCCTAAAGGGCGCGCTCGCAAAGGTCGGTGGCTTTGAGACCAGTCTCCGCACGTGCGAAGATTGGGACCTATGGCAACGGATCGCTCGCTGCGGCGGCAGGTGGATCCATGTCGATGAGAAATTGAGCTATTATCGAACAAGCGACCGTTCACTGACACAAGACGTCAAACGGATGCTGGCCGATGCGCGGGTGGTCATTGCGCGCGGATTTTCCAGCGATAAGCGCGTCAGCGAGCCGGCACCTGCACATCGGTCTGGAGCATCAACTGCATATGGCAGCGCCGCGACGGCGTATGCGTATTTCGCGCTCTGGTGTGCCGGATTTGAATGCGGCCGGGGGAACGCCAGCGATCCATCGCTGGAAACGCTCAGCGACATTCCAAAGACCGAGACAACGGCGGACTTCATTGCCGCTGTTCTGCTCGATGCCGTGACGGTCGGGGCAAGAACGGTGCCCGCCAAGCTGGCGGAACGGTGGCCGCAATACGGGGAGGGCGTAACCAACCTCATTTCAGCGATCGGTCGCGCATGGAACGACCCGGCGGCAGGGCGAAAGTGCCAATACCGCTTTGAGCGGAAAGTGCTCGACTATGACGACCTTTCGGCGCCCAGGGTCCTCACGTTGACGTTCGGCACGCGCGTTGACCTTCGCCGTATCGGCACCATTAGGCCGATCGGGACTGTTGATCGATTGTACGTCTATCTCTGTGACGGGCCTCGCATCCTGACGCTGCTCGATATTGGTGCCCTCGGCACTGTCGACAGCCGCTTCTGGATTGCCCTGGCCGCCCATGGCCTCGTTCATTTGCAGGTCAAAGACCAGATCGGAAGGCTGGTTCGGGCGAAAATCGCACTCCACAAGCGGACCGAACGGGTTCGATCTTTCATGCGAGACGGCCGAGATACTCATCGGGGGCGCCTGCGCGAGTTGGCCACGCGGGCCTCGCGTGAGGCGCGGCCGCTGGCCATTTCAGGTATCCCCGATTCCGGCAGACGTAAGCGATGTGCCGAAAAGCCTCGAGACACCGCACGCAAGCAATTTTGGGAGGGTTTCTTCGAGCAGGAGGATCCCTGGAACTATGGTTCGCCGTATGAACAGGAAAAGTATAAACGGCAGCTCGAGCTCCTTCCGGACCAACCAGTGGATCACGCGCTTGAGCTTGCGTGTGCGGAGGGACATTTCACGCGGCAATTGGCACCCAGGGTCAAGCGCCTCAGGGCCGCCGATATTTCGACCAAGGCGCTCGATCGTGCTCGAGTCCGATGCAATGGGCATCAGAATATCGAATTCTCTCAACTGGATTTGTCCGCCGATCCGCTCCCGCAGGACATCGATCTGATCGTCTGCTCCGAGGTCCTTTACTACCTTAATGATGAGGCCGAACTAGAGTCGGTCGCGAAGCGGCTGGTGCAGGCGCTGCGTCCTGGCGGTCACCTTGTGGCGGCCCATGCCTTTGTGTTGAAGGACAACATGTCGCGAACGGGGCTCGACTGGGAGAGTCCGTATGGGGCGGAGACGATCACGCGAATTCTCCAGGGCGTACCCGGACTCGCCCTGGAGACATCGATCGAGACAGAGCTGTACCGTATCGATCGGTTCAGGCGGTTACTTCCGGGTGAAGCGTCCCCTGACACACAGGTGACATGCGCGGCTATCGACGCGCCGATTGAGATCGACGTTGCGCGATGCATCGTGTGGGGTGGGGCCGTGGCGCGCAGGTTTGACGTCGCGCAATCCGAAAGACGCGCGCACGTTCCGGTCCTGATGTACCACCGAATTGCGGCAGGAGGACCAGGCGAACTGGCGCGGTACCGCTTGTCTCCGAATGCGTTCGGGCAACAGATGCTGTGGCTGCGCCGAAATGGCTACCACGCGATCAATTCGGATCAGCTCGCCTGGTTCGTGGCAAGCAATCATCCGTTCGTCGGCAGGCCGGTGCTGATCACCTTCGACGATGGGTACGAGGATTTTGCCGAGCATGCATGGCCGATCCTGCAGGCAAACGATTTCTCAGCAGAGGTGTTCGTTGCGACCGACTTGGTGGGAAAGCGGGCGGAGTGGGATGCTCCGTTCGGAGAGCCCGCTCCGCTGCTCGATGCGGTCAGGATTGCCGGGCTTGCCGCCGAGGGCGTATCCTTTGGTAGCCATTTGGCGAGCCACCCGCGCAGCGAGGAACTTGCGACCTGGAATCTCGCCGAGGAACTGACGCGATCTCGTGCGCAATTGGAGCGATGGCTTGGGCGACCCATAACGTCGCTTGCCGCGCCGTTTGGCTCTACCGATCAGCGGCTTGGAATTCTCGCAGCCGAATGCGGCTACAAGACCCTGTTCAACACGGTCAGCCGGGCCGCCACCCTCAGAGACAATTTGTTAGACCTGCCGCGAATTGAGGTCAGGGGCGATTTTACGCTGGACACATTCGCGCGCTGCTTGGAGCAGTATCAATGAGCACCGGTGCGCTCCTCGTCAGTGTGGTTATTCCGGCCTACAACGCCGATGCAACGATCGACGAGACGCTTCGCAGCGTCAGATCTCAGTCGCATCGGGAGCTGGAAATCATAGTCGTGGACGACGGCTCCACCGACAATACGATTGCGGTCGTCCAACGACATTTGGCCGAGGATTCTCGAATAACCATCATAGAACAGCATAACGCGGGGGTGGCGGCCGCCCGGAATGCGGGCTGGCAGGTGGCGCGCGCGGACTTCGTCGCGTTCATTGATGCCGATGATCTCTGGACGCCCTGCAAGATTGAGCAACAGCTTCAAGCCTTGCTTGATGCAGGAGAGCGGACTGGTCTTGTCTACAGCTGGTATGACTGGATCGATGCCGATAGTCGCGTAACTGCCAGGTCCGATCCCGTCTTTCATGCGGGCGAGGTGCTGGACTATCTCTGTCAGGGTAATTTCATTGGCAACGGCAGCTCGGCGCTGGTCCGCCGGGAAGCCCTCATAGCTGCAAAAGGTTTCGAGAGCGGACTCAGGACATCGGGGGCAGAAGGCTGCGAGGATCTGCTGTTCTATTGCCGTGTCGCGGAGGCGTACCACTTCGCGGTCGTGCCGGAGTACCAGATCGGCTATCGTTACCTCCCGAACAACATGTCAAGCAACAAGACGCGGATGTTCCGGTCATGGATGCTCGTCGCGGATGAGATCATGACGCGGCACCCTGAGCGCAGGGCTCTCCTCGACCTGGGCTTCAGAAACTATGCGCGTTGGCTGCTTCGCAGAGCTCTGACGGGCGGTCAGTTGTGGTACTTCGCTTCAATCTTTGGGCACCTTTTCAGACGGAACCCCTTGCTCGCGCTCAGGGTCGCCGTGCACGATGTGCCGCGGGATACCGTCTCGGAAATCCGGTGGAAATGGCGTCATCAGCGTCGCAGGGTGGTTCGACCCCCGGCTTCGTTGTTTGCCATCGGCGATCCAAGTCAATCGCTATGACAGAGCGCGCGAACAACATACAAAGACCGAGAGCTGCTCGCCGCGCTGCATTGGTCGAACTGTTCAAGCTGCTCAAGCTTGCTCCGCTGCCCGGTTGGGTGACGCCCGCGCTGATTGTCCTTGGCTTTGCTACATCATTGGCGGAGACGGTCGGGATTACCCTTGTGCTCCTGTTCTTCTATTTCGCCATGGGGCAGGTGGAGCTAGCAACGTCGACCAGTGGCCTCCTGGGCGAAGCGCTCCGATATGCGGCGAACTGGTTTCACAGCTCGACCGAAACTGCTGTCGTGCTGCTCCTTCTCATCATTGCTCGCGGTGCTCTTTCCTTCATCAACACATTGATCAGTACGCGTGTTGGAGAGAAGATCAATGAAGTCGCGCGCAACCGCGTTCATCTGCAGTATCTGTCAACTTCGTATTCGTTCTGCCAACGCCATGACGAAGCATATCTCATGGAGGTGTTGGGAACCGAGACATGGGTGATCTCCGGGGCATACGCCAGTCTTACCCGCATTATCGTGAGTTCGTGTTCGGTTTTTCTCTTCGCGTCATTTCTGTTGGCGCTCTCGATCAAGGTAACGGTCGTCGCCGTCGCGGCCTCGATGATCATATCGGCGGGATTGCGCCATCTTTCGTTGCCGATGCAGCAGTTGGGTGCCGGCGTCAAGCTGGTTCATCAAAAGCTGGGTGAGCATATGCTGATGACAATCCAGGGTATGCGCACGATCCGCGCGTATGGCCAGGAGGAGATTCACCAGAAGCGCTTCGAGCAGGCTTCGACGCAGGCCCGACAGGTCGCGCTGCGCCTTGCGCGTCTGTCCGCCCTGGTCTCGCCCCTGACGGAGGTGGGGTATCTTGTCGTGCTGTTTCTCGTCATCGCGTTCGCTGATATGTGGGGAATTGGCTTCGCGACAAGCTTGACCGCGGTCGCATTGCTCTATCGATTGCAGCCGCATATGCGAGATCTGGAAGGGAACCTGCTGTATATGGCGCAGATCGAGCCGCAGCTGCGGTCCATCAGACACATGCTGTCGACAGATGACAAGGAGTACCCGAAGGCCGGGCACGTGGCCGTGGCTAAACTGGAGAACGGCATTTCATTTCGCAACGTGACGTTCCGCTATGATGCCGGCACGGAGCCCGCTCTTTTGGATGCTTCGTTTGACATTCCCGCGGGGAAGACCACTGCGCTCATTGGAGCCAGTGGAGCGGGCAAGACCACGATCGTAAATCTATTGTTGCTACTCTATTCGGCCAACGCGGGTATCATACGGGTTGATGGGCGATCCATCGAAGACGTTCGTCGAACCGATTGGCTCGGCATGCTCGCGATTGCGGGCCAGGATGTCGACCTAGTCGAAGGCACGGTGATCGAGAACGTTCGGATGGCCAAGAACGACGCCTCCGAGGAAGAGGTTCGGCAGGCGCTGCGGGTCGCGGGCATTTCGGAGGTCGTCGAGGCCTTACCGGATAAATACGACACCTGGATAGGGCAGCATGGCCTGCGCTTCTCGGGCGGTCAGCGTCAGCGACTTGGTCTTGCACGTGCGATTGTGCGCAATCCAAAGTTTCTCATCCTCGACGAAGCGATGAGCGCGCTCGATCGAACCCTGGAGGAAAACGTTCGACGTGCGATTCAGCTGCAGTTGAAGGGCCGAACCTTATTGCTCATTACGCATCGCATCGAGTCCGTGCTCGATGCAGACCACGTGGTTTCTATCGAAAATGGCCGGGTTTGTGCGGAAGGCCCTCCATCGAAGGTTCTGGCGAATGCAAACGGTATGCTTTCGAGGAATCCTTCGAAATCTTCGGAACCGGCATCAAGTCCCGCTTCCAATATCTAGCCGCGCCTGAGGCGAGCCTGGTCAAAACGCTGTCGCCAGCCGCTGCGATCACGGGCTCGTGACGGGTTTTTCTAACTACCGCACGGCACGAAGATCGGCAACACCTCGGGACCGTAGCCGGTCGCAAAGACAATGCGAGCGCGCAGAATGAGGCGATGATCGCTTCCACGGTTGAAGCTGGGCAGCGCAATATGGCGATCCTTGAGCAGTCGGTCATCAAGGACAACACGCTCATGCCCGGTGAATGGTACGGCGGGCAATTGCATCTGGCGCCGCCAGTCGCCAGCGATGGCGGAGGACCGAAGACTTACACCGTTGTCATTACTGTTGGCGCTGATCGGCATGTGATCGACATTGCGCAAGGACCGGCTGGGGTCTGACGAAAATCGGCGCTTTACCCGGGGGCCTTGATGGAATACGTCCGCTTCGCCGTGAAGTTCGCTTCGTTTGCTCTGATCGTTCTACTTGTCGGCGGATATTGCTATCTCGTCTACACGGGAGACATTCCGAAGCCTGACATCGAAGCCATCGTGAAGCAGGTCGCTCCATCAATGGCCACAGGCGGATCGGTGATAGCTGGAATCGCCATCGCTGTGTGTCTATTCCTCACTGCCATCGCGCCATTCATTTACGCTGCGCGTTCAGGTGACGCATTTACGATCGTCGTTAGTATCGTTGCGCTTGTCGTATGCTTCGTGATGCTGGCCTCTAGCAGAACGGTGATCGATATGGTTCTCGCGGCGATCGTTTACTTCACGAGTGCACTGATCTCTGTCGTCATGTACTCGACCGGACAGATCGTTGGGCCACTCCGGGAAAGGGAAATGACACAGAGGAACTCGTTGCGAGAATGAATGAAATAGCGAAGATCGCGCAGATCTAGATTGTTGTCCCGCTCGCAGCTCCGTAGATTTTCCACCTGACACCCCGAGTCTTACGATGAAAAAACGCGAACTACTGTTGGTCATTACTGCGATGGCACTTTCAAGCGTCTCGCTTTGGCTCAAAAGCTCCGTCGAGGCAAGCGCGGCCCCGCGTCCAGTCTCCCGTCGATAGCCAACATCCTCAGCCTTGTTCGGCTTGGGGGGACAAGCCGAAGTCACGGCTCCTGCGCAACCGGCCCTGCGGGTTGGATTGTCTGCGTGGCTTCGTTACGATTCCTAATCATTGCGCCCTGTACTTTTGTATGTACGGCGGGATGAAAAACGTAGCACGCGCTGTGTCCGGAGGGAAAAACTACTTGCTCAGCAAGCCCGAAATCAGAGCCACAGCTCCGAGCGCAAGAAAAGTCAGAACGATGGGCGGATAGAGAACGAGGGCTGCTTCGAAGCGCAAGAACCAAGGATGCTCGCCCTCCCTATTCGGCCGACCGACAATGATGAGGATTGCTCCAATCGTGAGCATCGTAATTCCCGTCCAGAGACTATTCATGATCGGCTCCTCCTCTTTGCTAAAGCAGAGAACTTGAACAGGAAATGGCAACGAGCCTGCGGGCGGTTATCGATTTGCCTCGACGACTACCGGCCGACGTCGGCTGCGGTCAAACAACGAGAACAGACAGTCAGATTTCGCCGCTTTGGGTCGAGACAAGCCGAATGGCGGCAGAACCCTCTATGTTGGCGCTAACATATTCTTGCGCGGCCGAAATAAGAGTTTCCACGGCGGATTTAGTGTACGAGGGATGCTTCGGATTCAGGTGCAAGCCAGTTTCGACGATCATCACTTGGGTAATCCCGGAGGGTCGAACCTCAACGGCGAATGATAGGAACGATACGTGCGGAGCTTTGAATGACATTAGAGTCGCTTTCATTGACGTCGAACGTAAGTGATGCCCCAGCCAAGGCCGAGTGTGGCGGCGACAAGCGACCCAAAGAGCACCCCCAGTTTCGCCGCTCTCAGTAATCCCTCATCGGAGAAGGCGAGCATCGAGATGAAGATCGACATGGTAAAGCCGATGCCAGCCAGCAGCCCGACCAGGCAGACGCCACCCCACGAAACTCCAGGAGCAAGGCGACACCTGCCTAGTCGTACCGCGACCCAAGTCGCGCCGACGACGCCAAGCGGCTTTCCAGCGACCAAGGCAAGTGCAGTGCCCATCATCACCAGATGGCTCCCACCAGAGAGATCAGCGCCCGCTAGGCTGACGCCGGCGTTCGCCAGCGCGAAGATCGGCATCACTCCGTAAGCTACCCAAGGATGCAGTGTCATCTGCACCCGCGAGACGGGCGGCAAAATTTCGCGGTGGGCGACGCGAAGGTCCCGCAGCGGCTGCTGTAACAAATGCGGATCGCTTGCTCTCATCACATCGCTGGTCCTCAATTGCCTGAGAACCCGCGACGCTACCTCCAGTGGAGGCTCCCGCATCGGTATGGCGCGCGCCGGAGTCATCAGCCCGAGAACCACACCAGCAAGCGTTGGATGGACTCCGGCTACAAAGAATCCGATCCAAACCAAAGAACCGGGCACAACATAAGGCAGCGCAGCACCGATCCCAATACGCTGAAATCCCAAGACCGCAAGTACGCCAATCGCCGCGACGATGAAGCCACCAAGTTGCAGACTTTCGGTGTAGAATACAGCGATGATCAGGACCGCAATGATGTCGTCGATGATCGCCAGAGCGAGCAGAAAGACTCGCACATTGACCGGGGTCTTTCGTCCGAGCAGCGCGAGCACTCCCACGGCAAAGGCGATGTCTGTCGCGGTCGGCACGGCCCAGCCGTGCCCCCGAGTTGGATCGTTGTTGAGGCTCAAATAGATGAGCGCCGGAACAACGACGCCGCCAGCCGCAGCAACCAGCGGCAGAACGGCCTGGTCGAGTCGGCTCAATGCGCCTTCATGAACTTCCCGCCGAATCTCCATGCCCACGACGAGGAAGAAGACTGTCATCAGCGCGTCGTTGACCCAGAAATGTAGCGACCGGGAAAAGACGTGCTCCCCGATTCCGATTGCCAGCGGAACGTTCCAAAAGGCGCGATAGCTAGGAGCGGCTGGAGAGTTGGCCCAGATCAGTGCGGCGGCGGCTGCAACGAGAAGCACGGCGCCGCTTACCGCCTCGACATGCAGAAATCGATGAAAGGTGCTGAGGGCCTGTTCCGCGAGCCGCTGGACTTTTGGAAGGTCGTCGAATGACGGGCTATCGTACATGGGGCGCGCACTGTCCGCGTGGCGGCCCGACCATCGCTTGACCTGTCGCTGCCAATGCAGCGAGCACCCGGATGCTGTTATACATCGCGATGGCGACAATTCAACCTCCACAGAGGCGGCGGAGTTCGTGATTCGGAGGTGCGGCCTGAGCGCCCCGAGATGCGTCGCAGTCGCTCTCGGCCTCACTTAATTTAATTGTGAAATCAATGAACTGCCCTTCAATCGGGCCCACGGAAACGATAGCCGATGCCGGTTTCGGTCAGGATGTATTCAGGCCGGTCCGGTTCGTTTTCGATTTTCTGTCTGAGCTGGCGAACATAGACCCGAAGGAGCTGTGCATCCGTGTTCTGATCCCAAAGCTTTTCGATCAGAAACTTTTGCGTCAGCACCTTGCCGGCGTGCTGCACCAGCAGTCGCAGGAGGTCATACTCCTTCGGAGAAAGCTTAACCTCGCGATCATGCACCCTCACTATGCGGCGGACGGGATCAATCGAGAGATCGCCGACCCGGAACAATGGACAATCACTATGGACTTGTAGTCGGTAGCGAAGAACTGCGCGCATCCGCGCGAGCAGTTCATTCATCTCAAAAGGCTCCGTAACGTAGTCATCGGCGCCGCAATCCAACGCCCCGACGTTGCGGGTTTCGTCATCGCGACTTGACAGTACGATTATTGCGACATGCTCGTCTTGTGCGCGGAGCATACAAAGTAGATCGAGGCCTTCCGTGTCGGGCAACCCGAGATCGAGTATGATCATGTCAGGATTGTGCGAGAGCAGTTGGAGGGCGGTCTTTCCATCTGGAGCATCAAGGACCTCATAGCCCTGCGTGACCAAACCCATTCTGAGTAGGTGTCGGATTAGTGGCTCGTCATCGACGATCAGAACCTTGAGAGCCCCGGTGCTCATGCAACTACCCGCGCCTTCGCGCACTGCTGAGTTCGGCAGACGGATTGTAAACTATGCTCCCATGCGGTCGCTACGATTTACTGTCGAAATCGTGCCCGAAGCCGCGCATTGGCTGGTGCCCGCCCAAGCGATCACTTGGCCCCCTCCCGTGAAGTGGTCTTAAGTTCCTTTATATCGACGGCGGCCATTCCTATAGGAATCCTATATTCTGCCCCTCCGACAACTCTCGCTTCTCTATGTCACTTGCGCCCATCTTACAGGCGCGGTCGCATTCGGCCATCGACGATGGAGCGTGCGTTGCCAACCGAAAGCGGTGACACCCGGTGTTTTGAGCGGATGGCCGATGAACTTCGCGGCGCACGGAAACTCACGCCCGACCTGATCGCCAAGGTTATTGCGGATACCTGCACGCGCGTCCCGAATCTGGTTAGAGCCGGCAAGGCCGCGGCTTTCGATCGCCTGATTCTCGCCGAGGCTTGGACGGACGCAGCGCTCGCCCTGATCGAGTTGGAGCTGCCGATGTGGCGCCTTCGCCGATTGGTTTATGACGGCGGCGAGTGGGTCTGTTCGCTGTCTCGTCATCCCGATGTTCCGATCGAGTTCGATGAGCCGGCCGAAGAGCGGCATGAATCGGGGGCGGTCGCGATCCTGCTCTCCTTGATCGAGGCGAAGCGGCTTCTTGCTGCAGCTCAACGTGTTAGCTTGCCGTCCGTGCCGCACGTCCGTCCCATCGCGGCAGATCCATTCTGCTGCGATAACTTCCGGTGAATCGGATGCACGCCCGTGCATTGGTTCGGCCGATCCCGGACCATTGAGAACAGAGGGACGTGAAAAAACATGTCGACAAAAGCGGCCGATCAAACGGGAGCCGGGAGTCAAGACGCGCAAGCTGTCGATGGTCAGCGGCATGCCAGCTTCTGGGGGCTGACTCTCGGCGCCATCGGCGTCGTCTATGGCGATATCGGAACGAGTCCGCTTTATGCGGTAAAGGAATCCGTGCTGGCGGCGGTCGGCCCTGGAAATCCGGCGAACTTCGAGGCGGTGCTCGGAATCCTCTCGCTCATCGTCTGGGCGCTGCTCTTAGTTGTCACTTTGAAGTACGTCGTCATTCTGCTGCGTGCCGACAACAATGGTGAGGGCGGGACGCTCGCCTTAATGGCGCTCGCCAACAGGGCCATGGGCCGGCGAGCACCGGGGATCGTCCTGTTAGGCATCATCAGCGGCGGCCTGTTCTATGGCGACGCGATCATCACCCCCTCGCTCTCGGTGCTATCGGCTATCGAGGGCATCAAGATCATCACGCCGGCGTTTGAACCGTATGTGGTCCCGATGACGGCCGCGATTCTGCTCGGGCTGTTTTCGGTGCAGTCCCGCGGAACGGCGCGGGTTGCCGCCTTCTTCGGCCCGATCACGCTGGTGTGGTTCATCGCGCTCACGCTGGCGGGACTCTGGCACATCGCACAGAATCCGTCGGTGCTGCTCGCGTTCAATCCGCTTCATGGCGTGCGCTTCCTGCTCGAGCACGGCATCGTCGGGCTGCTGACGTTGGGCGCCGTGTTCCTGGTGGTAACAGGCTCAGAGGCGCTCTATGCCGATCTCGGCCATTTCGGTCGCGGGCCGATCCGGACTGCATGGCTGTTTGTGGCCCTGCCGGCACTGACGATCAACTATTTCGGCCAGGGAGCCCTGATCCTGGCCAACCCGGCCGCGATCGAGAATCCGTTTTTTCTGCTTTATCCCCAATGGGTCCTGATACCGATGGTGGTGCTCGCCACCGCTGCGACCGTCATCGCGAGTCAGGCAGTCATTACTGGCGCCTATTCCGTGACCCAACAGGCCATTCAATTGGGCCTGCTGCCGCGCTTGGAGATCAGACACACGTCCGAGGCCCTCGTCGGTCAGATCTACATGCCGCGCGTCAACGGATTCCTGCTGGTCGGCGTTCTGGTGCTGGTCTTCATGTTTCGCTCGTCGAACGCCCTGGCCTCCGCTTACGGCATCGCCGTCACCGGCACCATGGTCGTGACGGCGATGCTCGCCTTTATCGTGATCTGGAAGGTATGGAACTGGTCGTCCGTGGCGGCCGCGGCACTGGTTGCACCCTTCCTGGTGTTGGATCTCACCTTCCTTGGCGCCAACCTGCTGAAGGTCATGGAAGGCGGCTGGATGCCCTTGATGCTCGGGACCGCGATGGTGACGGTCATGTACACTTGGCGTCGCGGTACGGCGGTTCTGGCGGCAAAGACCGCGAAGCTGCAAACTCCGTTGGCCACGCTGGTGAAGATGCTGGAACGCTCGCCGCCGCCTCGTGCGCCAGGTACCGCTGTCTTTCTCACCGGCGATCCGAAGCATGCACCAACTGCGCTTATGCACAATCTCAAGCACAACAAGGTGCTGCACGACCGGAATGTCGTGTTGACGGTCGAATATGACCAGAGACCGCATGTTTCGCCGGAGGAGCGCGTTCGCATTGAGCCTCTTGGGAACAGATTTCTCCGAGTCGTGCTGCGGTTCGGATTCATGGATGTACCCAATATCCCCCAGGCACTTGCCATCGCGCGCAAGGCGGGATGGCAGTTCGAGATCATGTCGACGTCGTTCTATCTGTCGCGACGCTCGCTTAGGATCGCCTCCAGGTCGGACATGCCGCGCTGGCAAGATCGACTGTTCATTGCTCTCGCATCGGGAGCCAGCGACGCAACCAACTATTTCCGGATACCGACCGAGCGCGTTGTGGAGATCGGCGCCCAGGTGGCGATCTAAATCGCATCATAGGTGCACCGTGCCGTGCGGAACTTTCCGAGGCCGAACGCGCGGATAGTTCGAAGGGTGCAATGTCTCAGATGGGTCAAAAGCGACGCTTGAGGCCAGCTGGGCCCGGCCTCTGGTTTCCCTTCAACAGCCGAAGCGACAACGGCGGCTTCTGCATCCGTATTTTTCCCAAGTGTTCGCCGGTCCTGGCTTCGGGTTATGCGCTTAGTCGCTATGAACCGAGCCGACAGCAACGTCCTGCCACCTCTCGCCTGCGAGAATTGCACCCGCGAAATGGTGCCGGTCGGAGCTTTGCGCGCAATCGGGGATCGGCAGGCTGTGCGGGTCTACAAGTGCCTTCCATGCCAGCGGATCGTCTCGGCGCCTCTGCGGGACTAAGGATACACTTGAAATTCGTGACTCCCGCATTTGCCTGTCGGGCATCGACGCGCCCGAGAGCAGCCAGCGTAGCCGGGTTATGATTTGCCACATGCACGCGCCGCGCCTGTGCGCCTACCAAACCCCGAGAGCCATCAAAACGACAATGGTCAGGGACGAGCCGCAAGCGACCATTACGGTACTATAGCATTCGGGCGTGTTCATTGTTGCCTCCCGAGCGGCTTGAAAGCAGTCTTTATCCGCTGCCTCCCAAGCGCCAACGGCAATCAAGACGATAATTGTCAGAACCAAAAAAACACCGACGACGACGAAAGAGAGCAAAGCAATTGGCTGATCGCGAACCGATCGAACTTTGGCATGGTGACCAGGGCATCGCGAGGTTCAAACCCACGCAGCAAAATTTGAACTCGTGAAAGTCGCGACTTTCAAATCCGGAAGAACACCGAGCCGACAAGCTATTCAGAGGAAAAGGCGATCTCGATCAGATGGAATGAGAAGACCGCCAACTTGGGGAGGCCTAGTTCTTACTTCGAAGGCTGTAGACCCGGCGAGGCCAGCCATTCTCTCACGTGAGAAGCGGACTTAGCTCGTCGAGCTTGACGATGAATCGCGCTCTCACAAAGCCGGGCGAAATGCCTTGGACCTCTTCCCGCAGTCGCTGCGCTTCCTCCACGAGCATTTCTTCTTCCAAAGTAGTGTTCTTGAAACGAAGTCGTCTCAGCATGGCAATTGCTCCCTCGTAAGCAGGCGGGAGCGCGGTCGCTCGTTCAGCCACCGGACGCCTGCGGAAAGTCAGCCTTGACCGGTGATGTTGAGCAACGCGTCCGCGCGGGCGAAGGTTGCTAACCTTGGGATCGCCAAGCGAGTTAGGCCGCCGCCCCACATCGCCATCGGCCTTACTCCTTCTCGATGGGGAACGGTTCGTGCGTTTTACGTCCCAAGAAGGTATCTGGCGGCGGCTCTTTGAGGATTTCGCGTGATCTTTGCACGGTCTCGCGCATAGAAGCGTTCGCATCCGCGATTTCGGAGGTCAAATTTCGAGTGCGAGTGATTTTGCCGTTTTCCGGCATGGCGCGCTCCCTTGTTGTGCAGGCGGGAGCGCAATCGGTCTCTCAGCCACCGACGCCTACGGGCAGAGCCTCGGCCGGTGATGCCAGGTAACTCGCGGGCGAAGGTTTGGTGCCTAACTCCATCGGGTCCTCCCGGTGCGAGGGAACCGAGCAGGGACGCGCGACCGCCTGCCTTGAGGATATTTCCCCCGGATGTTTTTCGGCTTTGGTTCGCTAGGATGGCCGCCTGTGTGCTGTCGGTGTGCGTAAACGCCGGTAAACGGCCCGTATCCCGTTTACTGGGGCGGAGAGCAAACGCGGCCGCTTAGGTCCCGGAAGTCGATCTTTGCCCGACCTCGCTGATCAGCTTGCCCGTCGATCTGTTTATCAATGGGATAGCCCGCAACCGGGACCGCCAAGCTGCTCATAGAAGCTTGGACTGATACGAGCGCCAGCGCGGCTCCGTTAGCGATGTGGCTGCACGCTCATGAGATCGGTTCAGTGGGCCGTAACGGCCTTGAAGTGCGCAGCCTGGTTTCTTCGCATTTTGACCCTGAGCAGTCTTTGCGTCTGATAGTCCGTCGCACTAAATCGCGCTCAATCGACAACGGAGAAATCCTTGGACTTCTGCCCTTCATCGGCTTCCAAAAATCCTTCGGCAGCAAGGCCCCGCTTGAGCAATTCCCGTAGTGCCGACGCTCTGCTCGGCATCCGCTTCTTGAAACGCCACGTATCTACGGCGCGGAGTTCCGTTTGCGACAGCATTATTTGGAGGCGTTCGGCTCTGCTGAGTTCACCCATCCGCATCACTCCTAATGCGCAAAAGTCTTCAAATAAGTCGATTACTATTTTGGCTAATTAATCGCACTAACATAGTTTAACGGGCAAATTGCCAAAATCGCCGAAGCCCCCAACAACGGATTGAACTAACAACTGTTTTCTTGATCTCGCATGGGCATAGAGCGCAGGCTTTGAAATGATCAACCCGAGGCGAGCGATGCCGCTAGACCGCTTACTCGAAAGGCGCGCCATAAGATCGGAACACTCCGAAACACTTAGGCACGCGTTCAATTTAGCCCTCAAGGAGCTGCATCTGGTCGATCGCAACGATCCGATTTGCGAAATCGTGGCTCGCAAGATCATCGAGATCGGCCGCGACGGCACTCGCAATCCCCAGGAGATAGCTGCTCATACAATCAGGCAGCTTGATCTGTAAGGTCCGGCGGAAGGTATGCTCATGGGAATTGAACGGATGCACCCACCTAAATACTGGCGGATGCGAGCGGAAGAGTTTCGCGCCAAGGCGGACAACTGCGAGAGCTCAGAAGCCAAAAGAGCGCTGCACAGGGTAGCCGCGAATTATGAGGCGCTGGCGCAAGGCGCGGAGCAAATCCGCTCCGTTCAAGACCAAGATGAGGCCCGCCGCAAGATGAATTAATGCCGCCTCAGTTGGCGGCCTCACCTCGTCTAGCAATTCCTATGTCGCCTAGTTGCCCGTGGCTGACTTCCGCTCTTGGGTTCGTACTGTCTGCTACCGGCGGCTAAGCGGAATAGCGTCATGGAGCTGCCGAGGGCGGCCTTTGACCACATGTATGGTCCGGCCGTGCGGTGCAAGAAGATTTCGACGATCCGGTAGATGCGGTCTTGCATCAATGTATCCGGCCTCGGCTTGGAGCGCAGTGCTCCGGGCCATCATGGATATCAGCGCGCATGGGATCTGGTTAGCGGACAGGCCTCAGACGGGCCATTTGGGTCACCATCATCGCCCGGCTCGACCGGGCGATCCAGTATTCCAGAGACAGTCGTGATTGAGCCGAGAGGCCACGGCGTACTGGATTCCCCGCCTTCGCGGGGAATGACAGCGAATTGGAGGACGACGACGGCGACCCTTGCTCCGTCATTGCGAGGAGCCCTTGCGACGAAGCAATCCAGAATCTTGCCGCGGAAAGACTCTGGATTGCTTCGCTACGCTCGCAATGACGGCGTTGAAGCAGTTGCGCTCCCCGAATTCGTCTTGGCCTCCGCCCAGAGTGTTAGGCGCATGCCGGCTAAATATTCGGCAATCGCGCCCGCGGCGCCGATGGACTTGACCGCTGCAATCCGGTTCAATGGGGCCAATTGAGTTTCCAGGCGACAATGATGTCGAGATATCTGCTGGTCCTGCTGTTGATCGCCTCGCCGGCGGCGGCGCAAGTGAAGATGACGCCGAAGACCACGGCGGCGCATCCCGACCCCTGTGCCCCGATCGGGCGTACCGCGGACGGCAAGCTGGTCTACTCCATGAAATGCCAGACCCTGCCGGCGCCGTCCCCGCCGGCGCAGGCAGAACTGAAGGAGGTGCCTCCGACGGCGACCGCGGAGCCGGAGCCGGAGGTCCGGCGGAGCGGCATTTTCGGCTGGTCCTACGACCGCAGGTGAGGGCCGCGCCCCTTGCGCGAAGCCCGATGGAATGCTCTTTGCCGAGGAATCCACCGTGGGGCCCATCGCCCCCGACCCAGAGAGATGAGATGAGCAAACTCGTTATCCGCGCCGGCGATTTCACCTTCGATGCTCGCTTCGAGGAGCAGCTGGCACCCAAGACCGTCGCCGCATTCCGCAAGGCGCTGCCGTTCGAAAGCCACATCATCCATGTGCGCTGGAGCGGCGAGGGGGTGTGGATGCCGCTCGGCGACCTCGATTTCGGCGTCGGCTACGAGAACCATACGAGCTATCCCGCGCCCGGCCAGATCATCCTCTATCCTGGCGGCATCAGCGAGACCGAGATCCTGCTCGCCTATGGCGGCGTGCACTTCGCGAGCAAGATGGGCCAGCTCGCCGGCAACCATTTCATCACGCTGACCTCGGGCCTGGAGAATCTGGCGGCGCTGGGCAAGAGCGTGTTGTGGAAGGGCGCCCTGCCGATCCGCTTCGAGGAAGTCTGAGTGAGTGACACAAGTTACCCGCGCGATCTTCGCGGCTACGGCCGCAACCCGCCGCATCCCGAGTGGCCCGGCAATGCGCGGGTCGCGGTGCAGTTCGTCGTCAATTTCGAGGAAGGTGGCGAGAACAACATTTTGCACGGCGACCGCGCCTCGGAAGCCTTCCTGTCCGATGTGCTCGGCGCGCAGCCGTGGCCGGGCCAGCGCCATGCCAATGTCGAATCGATGTTCGAATATGGCTCGCGCGCCGGCTTCTGGCGGTTGTGGCGGATGTTCGGCGAGCGCAACTGGCCGACCACCGTGTTCGGTGTCGCGACCGCGCTGAAGCGCAACCCCGAGATCGTCGCGGCGATGAAGGAGGCGGGCTGGGATATCGCCAGCCACAGCCTGAAATGGATCGAGCACAAGGACATGACCGAGGCGCAGGAGCGCGCCGAGATCGCGGAAGCGATCCGCGTCCATACCGCGGCGACCGGATCGCGGCCGCTCGGCTGGTATACCGGACGCTCCTCGATCAACACCAACCGTCTGTTGATGGAGGAGGGCGGCTTCCTCTATCTCTGCGATTCCTATGCGGACGATCTGCCCTATTGGGTGAAGGGCGCAGGCGGCAAGCAGCTCATCATTCCCTATACGTTAGACGCCAACGACATGCGCTTCATCAACCCGCAGGGGTTCGCCGAAGGCGAGCAGTTCTTCACCTATCTGAAGGACGCCTTCGACGTGCTCTATGCGGAAGGGCAGACCGCGCCGAAGATGATGTCGGTGGGGCTGCACTGTCGCCTCGCCGGCCGGCCCGGCCGCGCCGCGGGGCTGATGCGCTTCCTGGATTACATCGGCAAGCACGAGCGCGTCTGGGTGCCGACGCGATTGCAAATCGCACAGCACTGGCACGACAAGCACGCGCACCTTGCGGCCGATGCATTCGAGATCGGGTGAGAGAGCGATGTCGCAGATCTCGCTGGCCGATCTCAACGCTGCAAGCAAAACCGATTTCGTCGCGGCGCTCGCCAACGTCGTCGAATATTCACCGTGGATCGCCGAGCAGCTCGCCGGGAAACGGCCGTTCAACGGCATCAACCAGTTGCATGCTGCGCTGATGGCGGCGATCCAGAGCGCCGAACCGGACGTGCAGCTGACATTAATCCGAGCGCATCCCGATCTCGCCAACAAGACCCAGCGTGCGGCAGGGCTGACGGCAGAGTCGACCGACGAGCAGAACAGCGCCGGCCTCGACCGGCTGTCGGACGCCGAATACGCCGCGTTCGAGCGCGTCAACACCGCCTATCGCGACAAATTCGGCTTCCCCTATATCGTCTGCGTGCGCCGTCACACCAGGGATTCCATCCTGCGTGACTTCGAGACGCGGCTGCTCAACATCGTCAAGACCGAGATAAGGCGCGCGATCGAGGAGATCGGCCGCATCTCCGCGCTGCGGCTCGATCAACTCATCATTGCCGACGACAAGCTGAAGGTGCACGGCCGGCTGTCGACGCATGTGCTCGACAATCACACGGGCAAGCCTGCGCAGGGCATCCCGGTTGAGCTGGTCGAGCTCGCGCGCCTCGGCGAGAGCCGCGTCATTGCGCGCACTGTCACCAACGCGGACGGCCGCACCGATCCACCGCTGATCGGCGGTCGCCCCTTGCCGATCGGCCGCTACGAGCTCAGGTTCAGCGTTGCCAGATATTACGCCGAGCGTAACGTGCCGTTATCCGACCCGCCGTTCCTCGACGAGATCCCGCTGCGTTTCGCGATCAGCGAGCCGGAGGGGCACTATCACGTGCCGCTCCTGGTCACGCCATGGAGCTATTCGACCTATCGCGGCAGTTAATCACCGAACTTGTCGAGCAGCGCCGGAAACAACCGGTCCGGCTTGAAAGGCGGCGCGGTGAAGCGGATGCCGGTGGCATCGGCAATGGCGTTGCCGAGCGCGGCTGCGACCGGATTGTACGGACTCTCGCTCATCGACTTCGCGCCCAGCGGTCCGATCGTGTCGGACGTCTCGGCGAAGAACACCTCGGTGCGGGGCACGTCGGCGAAGGAGGGCAGGTGGTAGTCGCGGAACTTCGGGTTGGTGACCCGGCCGTCTGCGTCGATCACCATCTCCTCGTAGAGCGCGGCGCCGAGTGCCTGCGCGACGCCGCCTTCGACCTGCCCGCGGCATTGCATGGGATTGGCGACGACGCCGGCGTCCGCCGCCTGCACGCTCCTGAGAATCCTGAGCTCGCCGGTGCCCTTGTTCACGGCGACGCGAAAGCCCTGCACGTTGAAGCCGACCGAGCGCGGCGTGCCGGTGGAATTGCCAGTGCCTGCGAATGGCTGCCCGCGGTCGCACGCGAGCCTTGCCAGCTCCACAAAGGACATGCGGCGCACGCCGCTGACGACGGCCTCGTCCTTGAGCGCGCAGCTCGCGGCATCGCACAGCCAGGCGTCCGCGGCCGCCAGCTTCAGCTCGGTCGCGAGCTGAAGGGCAGCCGCGTGCGTCGCCTTGCCTGCGACGAACATGCCCGCGCTGCCATAGGCGCCGGTGTCGTGGCCGCCATGGGCGGTGTCGGACTGGCGCAGGTGGATCCTATCGACGGTGGTCGCCAGCGTCGTCGCCGCGATCTGCCGGTGCACGGTGCTGGTGCCGTTGCCGAACTCGGCGGTGCCGACGGTGAGATCGAACCCGCCGTCATCGCGCAGCACGATCATGGCGTCGGCGAGGTGGCCCGCCGGCGGCGCCGTGTCGATCATGGTCAGCGCGATGCCGTCGCCGATCAGCCATTCCGGCGGCAGCTCGGGCTGCGGGCCATCGGCCTGCATCGCGCGCTCGACAAGGTCGAGGCACTGGTCGAGCCCGTAGGAGCCATAGTCGACGTCGTGAAATTCGGACGGTGGCGGCGACAGCATGGGATCGCCTAGCCTGACGATGTTGCGCCGGCGCATCTCGTAGGGGCTGATGCCGAGCTGCTTCGCCAGCTCGTCGATCGCGGCCTCCACCGCGATCAGCGCCTGCGGCAGGCCATAGCCGCGAAACGCCCCCGCCGGCACCGTGTTGGTGTAGACGGCGGCGCCGTCGACCCGCTTGTTCGGGCAATTATAGACGCTGATGGACTCAGCCAGCGCGTGGAACATCACGGGCCCAGCGTGATTGCCGTAGGCGCCGGTGTTGGAGAGCACGTCGAGCTGGAGCGCTGTGAGCTTGCCGTCGGCATCCGCGCCGGTCTTGATGTGGACCCGCATTGGGTGGCGCGTCGAGGTCGCGATGAACTGCTCCTCGCGGGTCAGCTCCAGCTTCACCGGCCGCCCCGTCTTGAGCGCGGCAAGCACCAGAATGTCCTCGACGAACATCTCCTGTTTACCACCAAAGCCGCCGCCGACGCGCTCGCAGAACACGCGGACCTTGTCCATAGGAAGCTTGAAGATATCGGACAACGCGCGCCTGGTCAGGAACGGGACCTGCGTCGAGGTGCGGACATTGAGCACGCCGGCCTCATCGAGCCAGGCGAGGCCGCCATGGGTCTCCAGGGCGGCATGCTGCACACGGTGACTGTGGAAGGTGCCCTCGTAGGTGACGGCAGAGGTGGCGAGCGCAGCCGCGACGTCGCCGAATTCGCCATGCGTCTCCGCGACGAGGTTGCGCTGAGCATCAGTGACCCGGTTCGCGATGGTGCGATCAGGATGAATAACGGGCGCGCCCGGGGCCATCGCCTGCTCCGGATCGATCAGCGCGGGCAGGATTTCGTAGCTGACCTTCAGCCGGCGGCACGCCTCCTCAGCGGCAGCCTCGCTTTCGGCGACGACGGCGGCAACCTTCTGGCCGATGAAGCGGACGACGTCATCGAGGATGCGGGTGTCCTCGGGATCCATCCACTCCTTCTCATGCCGCGCGGTCGACATCAGGACCGGCGACGCATCCTCATGCGTCAGCACGGCGTGGACGCCGGCGACGTGAAGGGCTTCCGATTTGTCGATCGCCACGATCCTGGCGTGAGCGTGCGGCGAACGGAGCAGCTTGATGTGCAGCAGTCCGTCGATGGCGGTATCGAAGGTGTAACGCGCCCTGCCGCGCACGATGTCGGGACCTGCGGGGGCGGGCAGGCTGCGGCCGAATGCGGCGCCAGCCTCGACGCTCGCCTCGACATTGGTGTTGCCGAGAATCGCGTCCTCGATCGAACGATAACCGGTGCAGCGGCAGATATTGCCCTTCATTGCCGTGCCGAGATCGGTGCGCTGCGCCTGGTTCAGCGAGGCGCAGGTCAGGATCATGCCGGCGGTGCAGAAGCCGCATTGAAAGCCTTGCGCATCGAGGAAGGCCTGCTGCATCGGATGGGCGCCGTGGTCCCCACCGAGACCTTCGATCGTGGTGACGCTGCGCCCCTCGGCGCGGAACGCCGGGATCAGGCAGCTATGGACCGGCTCGCCATCCAGCAGCACGGTGCAGGCGCCGCAATCGCCGGCATCGCAACCCTTCTTCACGCCGAAATGGCCGAGCTCGCGCAGGAAAGTGCGCAAGCACTGGCCGGCGCGCGGCTCTTGCGAAAATGCCTTGCCGTTGATCTCGAAGCTCATGATGGCGCTCCGCCCAGGAGCTCGCCGCGGATCTCCTCGGCGAGCCGCAGCGTCATGTGCTTGCGCCAGAGTGGCTTGCCATGGATGTCGGTATGGTACAGGTCGTCCGTGATCTGCTGCGCGATCACATCGCGGAGCGCGCTCGCGTCCGGGGCCTTGCGAAAGGTCAGCTGGATCGGCCGCACCGTCGATGCGGTAACCGTTAACGTCAGCGTGCCGTCCGGATCGAGACTACCGATGAGCAGCGCCGCCGAGCGGCCGACAGGCGCCAGCGAGATCTGGCGAAAGGCGGTGCGGCGCCTCAATGCGGCAATCGGGATATCGATCTGCCGGATCAGGTCGCCTGGCGTCAGGCGGTTGCGCTGGTTGCCGGTGACGAAGTCGGCGACGGAGATCCTCTGTTCACCGCCGCCGGCCTTCCAGATGGTGCAGACGCCGTCGAGCGCCGAGGTGAGCGAGATCATTGGTCCCGCCGGCAGCGACATGCAGAGATTGCCGCCGACCGTTGCCGTCTTCCAGATCTTGAACGAAGCAAGGAAGGCCCGACAGCACTGGCCGATCAGCGGTGCCGCGAGCCAGTCGGGCGGGCAGGCGAGACCGTCGAGCTCTGCGATGGTGCAGGTGGCGGCGATGCTGAGATGGCTCTCGGTGACCGTCAGCGCCGGCCATTTCAGGTCGGTGAGATCGATCAGCCGCCGCAGATGCGCTTGCGGCTCCGAGAACAGCCAGGTGCCGCCCGCGAGCCAAGCATCACCTGTCGTCCAGGCAGGAAGCTGCGCGCGTGTTTGCGGATGGGCGACTGCTGTGATGGTATTCAAATCCATGGCTGCGCCAACGCTTCCGCCGGGTGAATCGGACAAGAGAAAGTCTTGCAAGACCGGAGCCAAGTCGCAACAACAAGTCGCAGCCAAGAACGTGATCGGACCGGCCTCCGCCTTGCAGGCCTGCCGTAAGCGGATCTGAGGAGAAGCAGGACCATGACCGACGAAAGTCCGATCTGGATCAGGGATCCCCTGGCCATCCTCGCCGACGGGGCCGAGCGCGGGGTCGTCGTGAAGGATGGCCGGATCGTCGAGCTGGTGCCGGCCGGCGGCGCGCCTGCGACGGCCGATGTCGTGGTGTTCGACGCGGGCGACGACGTCGTGCTGCCTGGTCTGATCAACACCCATCATCACTTCTACCAGACGCTGACGCGGGCCCTGCCGGCGGCGATGGATCGCGAGCTGTTTCCCTGGCTCCAGGCGCTCTATCCGGTGTGGGCGAAGCTGACGTCGGAGGCGCTGGAACTCGGCGTCACCGTGGCGATGTCCGAGCTGCTGCTGTCAGGCTGCACGACGACGACCGATCATCACTACGTCTTCCCGGCAGGACTCGAGGACGCCGTGGATATCGAAGTGGCAGTGGCAAAGCGGTTCGGTATGCGCGTGCTGCTGACGCGCGGCTCGATGAACCTGTCGCAACGCGACGGCGGCCTGCCGCCCGACAGCGTCGTGCAGGACGAGGACACTATCCTCGCCGACAGCGCGCGCGTGGTCGCCAAGCATCACCAGCGCGGCGCAGATGCGATGGTGCAGATTGCGCTGGCGCCGTGCTCGCCCTTCTCCGTGACGACCTCGCTGATGCGCGCCACCGCCGAACTCGCCGAAAAGCTCGACGTGCGCCTGCACACCCATCTCGCCGAGACCGAGGACGAGAACAAGTTTTGCGAGCAGATGTATGGCTGCCGCCCGCTCGACTATCTCGAACAATGTGGTTGGCTCAATGCGCGGACCTGGCTCGCTCACGGAATCTTCTTCAACGCCGAGGAGATGAAGCGGCTCGGCAAGGCCAGGACGACCATCAGCCATTGCGCGTGCAGCAACCAGCTGCTGGCCTCCGGCTGTTGCCCGGTGTGCGAGATGGAGGAGGCCGGCGTCGGCATCGGCATTGGGGTCGACGGCTCGGCCTCCAACGACGGCTCGAACCTGATGCAAGAAGTGCGTGCCGCCTTCCTGCTGCAACGAGCCCGCTACGGCGTGACGAAGGTCAGCCACAAGGACGCTCTGCGCTGGGTCACCAGAGGCTCGGCGGCGTGCGTCGGTCGGCCCGAGCTCGGCGAGATCGCCGTCGGCAAGGCCGCCGATCTCGCGCTATTCAAGCTCGACGAGCTGCGCTTCTCCGGCCATGGCGATCCGCTGGCTGCGCTGGTGCTGTGCGGCGCGCATCGGGCCGACCGCGTCATGGTGGCAGGAAAATGGGCCGTGGTCGACGGCACGATCCCGGGCCTCGATGTCGCGGACCTCATCCGCCGCCACAGTTCGGCGGCGCGGAGCATGCAGCTGGGATAAAAGAGGGGGCAGCCACAAGTGCCGGGTGCTTCTGGCCACCCCCTCCGAACCTCCTCCGGGAGGAGCAGGTGATCTGGTCAAAGCAAGAAGCGTGCTACTTGCCCGGAAGCTTGTCGTCGATGCCCTTCACGTAGAAATTCATGCCGAGGATCTGGCCGTCGTCGAGATGATCGCCGCCCTTGCACTCGACCGGCTTGCCGTCCTGCCCAACGATCGGGCATTTGAACGGATGCAGCTTGCCTGCTGTGATCGCGGCCTGGGCATCCTCGGCCATTTTCTTCACGTCGTCAGGCATGTTGGTATAGGGCGCCATCGCGAACATGTGGCTGTCGAGGCCGCCCCAGGTGTCCTCCGACTTCCAGGTGCCGGCGAGCTCGGCCTTGACGCGCTCGATGTAGTAGGGGCCCCAGGTGTCAAGGATCGAGGTCAGCTGGGTCTTGGGTCCGAACTTGATCATCTCTGAGTCCTGGCCGAAGGCGAGCTTGCCGCGTTCGCTGGCGATCTGCATCGCCGCCGGCGAATCCGTGTGCTGCATGATCACGTCGGCTCCCTGGTCGATCAGCGCCTTGGCGGCGTCGGCCTCCTTGCCCGGGTCGAACCAGGTATTGGCCCAGATGATCTTGACCTTGATGTTGGGGTTGATGGTCTGCGCCGCCAGCATCGTCGCGTTGATGCCGGAGACGACCTCCGGAATCGGGAACGAGCCGATATAGCCGAGCACGCCCGACTTCGACATCTTGGCCGCGATCAGGCCTTGAATGTAGCGGCCCTGATACCATTTGGCCGAATAGGTCGACATGTTCGGGTTGCGCTTGTAGCCGGTCGCGTGTTCGAAATGCACGTTCGGATACTTCTTGGCGACCTTCAGCGTCGGATCCATGTAGCCGAAGGAGGTCGTGAAGATCAGCTTGTTGCCGGCACGGACGAGCTGCTCGATGGAGCGTTCGGCGTCGGGACCTTCGGGCACGTTCTCGAGATAGGTGGTCTCGATCTTGTCGCCCAATTCCTTCACCAGCGCCTGCCGCGCGAGATCGTGCTGATAGGTCCAGCCGAGATCTCCGATCGGACCCAGATAGATGAAGCCGACCTTGAGCTTGTCGGCGGCGGAGGCTGCACCGACGCTCCCGGCAAGCAAAAGCCCGGCAGCCAGCGCAAGAAGTGATTTCCTCATCATCAATCTCCAAACATCAGGGGAAAGCCACGATCCGCAACGCGCGCGCCCCATCGCGCACGCTGCGGAAACGAAACTCAGCGGTCAGGCACGAACACGGTGCCGAGCGCGGCCGGCGCGGTCGAGCCGCCAGTGCGCGCGCGGGAGAGCAGGACCAGGACGATGACGGTTGCGAGGTACGGCAGCGCCGACATGAACTGCGAGGGGATGCCGACGCCCCAGCCCTGCGCATGCAGTTGCAGGATCGTCACCGCGCCGAAGAGGTAAGCGCCAATGACGAGCCGGCCCGGCCGCCAGGACGAGAACACGACCAGCGCCAGCGCGATCCAGCCGCGGCCTGCGGTCATGCCGGGAATGAAGAACGGCGTATAGGCGAGCGGCAGATAAGCGCCCGCAAGCCCTGCGCAGGCGCCGCCGAACATCACGGCGAAGGTGCGGATGCGCAGCACGGGATAGCCGAGTGCATGCGCGGAAACGTGATTGTCGCCGCAGGCGCGCAGGATCAATCCCGCGCGCGTGCGGTACAGGAACCACCAGACGCCAACGATGAGCGCGACCGAAAAATAGACAAAGGCGTCCTCGCCGAACAGCACCCGGCCGATCAGGGGGACATCCGTGAGGCCGGAAATGGTGAGGTGCACCGCTGGCGTAATGCGCTCGCCGACGAAGCCGGCCCCGATCAGGCCGGAGAGCCCGATGCCGAGAATGGTCAGCGCGAGACCCGTTGCGACTTGGTTGACGGCGAGCCCGAGCGTCATCAGCGCGAAGACCAGTGACATCAGCGTGCCCGCGACGATGCCGAACAGCGCACCAATGAAGATCGAGCCGGTCAGCCAGGCGCCGGCAAAGCCGCAGGCCGCGCCGACGATCATCATGCCTTCGACGCCAAGATTGAGCACGCCGGAACGCTCGGTCACGAGCTCGCCGGTCGCCGCGATCAGTAGCGGCGTCGATGCGGCGAGTACCGCGAGAATGATGGCCTCAACCAGCTCCACGGGTCACCTGTCGGTTCGGGAAGGTCAGCTTGAAGCGGTAGAGGATGAGGGAATCGCAGGCGAGCACGTAGAACAACAAAATGCCCTGAAAGACCTTGGTGACGTCCAACGGGATCTTCATCGCGATCTGTGCCTGCTCGCCGCCGATAAAGGTCAGTGCGAGGAAAAGGCCTGCAATTAATATTCCAAGCGGGTTCAGTCGGCCAAGGAAGGCCACAATGATCGCGGTAAAGCCGTAACCAGGCGAGATGCCGGGCTGGAGATGCCCAACTGGACCGGCGACCTCGATGATGCCGGCGAGGCCCGCCAGCGCACCGGAGACGGCGAAGGTCAGGATGATTAGCTGGTCGGCATTGAAGCCACCGAACCGCGCGGCACGGGGGGCTGCACCGACGACGCGGATCTCAAAGCCCTTGATGGTGCGCCCGAGCAGGATCGCGGCTGCAGCGACCACGAGCAGGGAGATGATCGAGCCGAGGTGCAGCCGGCCGCCCTCGATCAGCAGCGGCACCGTTGCCACCGGATCGAACTCCGCTGTGGTTGGGAAGTTGAAGCCGTGCGGATCGCGCCAGGGGCCGCGCACCAGATAGTCGAGGAAGAGGTCGGCGACATAGACCAGCATCAGGCTGGTCAGGATTTCACTGGCGCCGAACTTCACCTTGCAGATCGCGGGGACGAGTGCATAGAGCGCGCCTGCGGCCGCGGCGAGCACGAGCATGGCCGGCAGCACCCAGCCGCCGGCATCGGTGCCCTGCGTCTTCACCGCAATCCAGCTTCCGGCGACGGCGCCGATCAGGAATTGTCCCTCGGCGCCGATGTTCCAGGCATTGGCGAGATAGCAGAGCGACAGCCCGATCGCGATCATCACCAGCGGCGTGGCCTTCACCGCGATCTCCTGGAGCGAATAGCCGTCGGTGAGGGGCGCGATGAAATAGGCATGCAAAGCGAGCAGCGGATTCTTGCCGAGGATCGCGAACAGAATGACCATGGTCACGATCGTGAGGCCGATCGCGATCAGTGGCGAGATCAGCGCGATCGTGTTGGAGCTTTCGGCGCGCTTCTCAAGCACCAACTGCATGCGTGACCTCCTTCTCCAGGCTGCTGCCGCCCATGAGAAGGCCGAGCTTTTCGCGGCTCGCTTCGCTGGCGGCGAGCGGAGCCGACAGCCGGCCGTGAAACATCACGGCGATGCGGTCGGCGATCTCCGTGAGCTCGTCGAGATCCTGGCTGGTCACGAGCACGGCGGCGCCAGCGGCTGCGAGATCAAGCAGCGCCTGGCGGATCACGGCGGCTGCGCCGGCGTCGACGCCCCAGGTCGGCTGGCTGACCACCAGCACCGCCGGGTTGCGCAGGATCTCGCGGCCGACGATGAATTTCTGCAGATTGCCGCCGGAGAGGGATGCTGCTTCCGGATCGCGTCTGGCCTTGCGGACGTCAAACGTTTCGGTCGCGCGGTCGACCGTCTTCAGCGTTGCCGCGGTGTCGATGAAGCCGTGGCGGACCATGCCGCTGGCGGCATGCCCGGTGAGCAGCGCGTTCTCCGACAGCTTCATGCGCGGCGCGGTGCCGTGGCCGAGACGCTCCTCGGGCACGAAGGCGGCGCCGAGCTTGCGCCGCTGCGTGATCGAGAGGTGGCCGGCGGCGATGCCCTCGATCACGACGGTGCCGGGGTCCTTCGACAGGCGCTCGCCGGAGAGTGCGGCGAACAGCTCGTCCTGGCCGTTGCCGGCGACGCCGGCGATGCCCAAGATCTCGCCGCCCTTCAGCTCGAACGAAATGTGCTCGAGACGTACGCCATGCGCTTCGCTTGGAGAGAGCGAGAGATCGTTGACGACGAGACGCGGCACGGTGGTCTTGCGGCCGGATGCGGCCTTCACTTCCTTGATCTCAGCCCCGACCATCATGCGCGCGAGCGAGGCGGCGGTCTCGCGCCGGGGATTGCAGGTTTCGACCTTCCTGCCGCCGCGCAGGATCGTTGCGGTGTCGCAGAGCCGCTTCACTTCCTCGAGCTTGTGGCTTATGTAGAGGATGGCGCGGCCTTCGGCCTTGAGCCGCTCCAGCACGATGAAAAGCTGGTCGGCTTCCTGAGGCGTCAGCACTGCGGTGGGTTCGTCCAGGATCAGGAATTTCGGATCCTGCATCAGCGCGCGGACGATCTCGATGCGTTGGCGCTCGCCGACCGACAATTGCCAGACCTCGCGTCGGGGATCGAGCGGCAGTCCGTAGGTCTTCGAGACCCGCTCCAGCCGTGCCGACATGTCCTTGAACGATTCCTTCCCGTCGAGGCCGAGCGCGACGTTCTCGGCGACGGTGAGATTGTCGAACAGCGAGAAATGCTGGAACACCATGCCGATGCCGCACCTGCGCGCGTCCGAGGGACCGGACAGCACTAGTCGTTCGCCCTGCCAGCGAATCTCGCCGGCGCTGGGCTGGATCAATCCGTAGATCGCCTTGACCAGCGTTGACTTGCCGGCGCCGTTCTCGCCGAGCAGCGCGTGGATTTCCCTCGGCTGGATCTCGATGTCGATGGCATCGTTGGCGAGGAAATCACCATAGCGCTTGGTGAGCCCGATCGCCTGAAGCAGAGGGGGCTCGCCGGAATGCAGGCCGTTAGGCGTCTGATCTAACATTCGGTGATGCGCTGGCATGGATGAAGTGCCTCAATTGTGGGCTAGTTTGAGCCGCCGCGTAAGATGTGAAAAAGCGTCATCCCTTGCTCAATGCTGCGGCAGGTGCAGCGGTGCCGGTTGAGTCGTTCCGCGCTTTCGAGCGCAAACATGGACAGCGGAAGCTATCGCGCTTCGAGCCGCGCCTGTTGCAAATTTGTGACGGTTCAAACCAAATCGGAACCCGCTGTGCAGGCTTGATGCCATGTTGAGCAATGATGCGTCGGTCCGTCCAGCGCTTGCAGCGCAGCGGTCGCGACGGCTGCTCCAACTCGGCCTCGCATCGGGGCGCGATCAGAAAATCCGAATAAAAACAATCGGGAATGTTCGGCAATAGCGATCCCTTGCCTCTCGTGCTCACTACGTGCGGGCACTCTGCAATCTCCTCGATGACTCGTCACATGCTGCCGCAACAAGCGGCACGCCGTGTGAAAAGTTGAGGCTTCTCACTCCGGAAGATCGGCGCAAGTGTCGCACCCAGGGGACGTTCATTTTTACGTGTCCAAACTTGGGGGTATTCAGGATGTCGTTTCGTTACACGGCAATGGCAGCAGCGGCGCTGTCACTTGCTACGCTGGCCACCGGTGGCCTGGCTCAAGCGGCGGATCTGCCGGTCAAGGCGGTCAAGAAGGCGCCGGACCTTCCGTTCTTCCTGGTCATCGATAACCGCGTCACGTTCTCGTACATCTTCAACGCCTCGCAGCCGGGCGCGTGGTCATTCCGGCCGGATGGATCGATCAACAGCAAGACCACCAAGCAGGTCTATTCGTTTACCCATTTCGACCTCTGGGCATACGGCACGAACTTCTTCACCATCTCCATGTTCAAGTCGGATCACAATGACCCGGCGGGACCCTGCACCAACGCGGGCACGATCTTCGGCGCGCCGGCATCCTGCGCCGGAGCGACCGAAATCTACGGCCTGTTCCGCTCGACCTTCGGCTGGAACGAGCTCTTCAACACCAAGGCTTTCACCGCGGGGCCGCTGCACAACATCTCGTTTGAAGTCGGCATGGATGCCAATACCGAGAACAGGTATTTCGGCGCCGCCAAGCGCGACGTCGTCGGCGGCCTGCAGTTCGCGTTCGACCTGCCCTACAAGGGCTACATCAACGTCGCGCCGCTGGTCTATTGGGAGTTCGCCAACCACAATTCCTTCAGCCAGTGCGGGCTGTTCGGTCCGGGCGTTCCCGGAGTGACGTGTCTCGCGGACGGCAACACGTCGTTCAAGCCAACCTGGGCTGTCGAAGTCAATTACTACATGGACCTCGGCTTCCTGCCGCCGAACATGCAGTACTTCTCGATCAGCGGCCGCGCTGGCTGGTACGGCAAGAAGGGCACCGACACCGAGCCGCTTCCCTACAGCCCGGCGAATGGCGTCTACAACACGGCGGTCGAGTTGAACTCGGAACCCATCCGTCTGACCTTCGACGCCTCGAAGGCGGCCTGGGGTGACAAGTACTCCCACTTCGTGGACGTCTGGGTGGCCTACCGCTACTGGCAGAACAAGTTCGGCCTCGATCACAACCTTGCCGTCGGCTGTACCACGGCCGTCGGTGGCCGGACGGTCAGCACCGGCTCCTGCACCGAGTCCTCGCTCTATTCCGGTATCACCGTGAAGTTCTAACGCTCGGTAGTCGCAGGGTGGGCAAAGCGAAGCGTGCCCACCGCTTCTGCTTCTGTAGCACTCCGATGGTGGGCACGGCGCATGCGCGCCTTTGCCCACCCTTGTAATAGCGCAATCAGATATTGTCGGCGTGTTCCGTGAGGAATGGCCTGCCGCGGCTGCAACCCGCGGCAGGCCGCTGGCGATCGGATCGCGCCCACCCTGAGCAGTTTGTGGCTGCCCCGTAGCAGGATCGCGCCAGCACCTTCATCGGACCCGGATGGTTGCCGGAACAATCAGGTTCGCTTCACAAGGCAGGGTCGACGAAGATGGCACAGACTAGCACGACGACAGCGGGAATCGATACGTCCAAGGCGAAGCTCGACATTGTAGTTCATGGTCGAGACGAGGGTTGGGAGGTCGCCAACGACCTTCCCGGTTGGCGGAAGCTGGTGCAACTGCTGACCAAAGCTGGCGTCAAGCGAGTCGGGATCGAAGCGACCGGCGGTTACGAGCGTGGGGTAGTGGAGCATTTGCGTGCGGCCGGCGTCATCGTGCTGGTGCTGCAGCCGATCCAGGTCAAGGCGTTCGGCCGCTCCCGATTGCGTCGCGCCAAGAACGATACGCTGGATGCCGCGCTGATTGCGGCCTGCGCGGCATCGCTCGAAGAGGTGAGGAGTGCGCCGGATCCGCGCTTGGCGGAGCTCGCCGAGCAGCTCACCTTCCTCGAGCAGATCGAGGACGACATCAAGCGCTTCAAGACCCGGCTCGAGCATCTCGATAAGCCTGGGCTACGCCGCATCGTGCTGGATGACATTGCCCGGTTGAAGGCAAGGCGGCTCTCCCAAATCCGTCACATCGCCAAGCAACTACGCGCTCACCACGATCTCGCTGTCCGCCTTGACCTCGTGATGAGCATTCCCGGGATCGGTGAGCGCACGGCACTGGCCCTCCTGGTCCGCATGCCTGAACTCGGCCGTGTCAGCCGGGAGGAAGTCGCAGCCCTTGCCGGGCTGGCTCCCTTCGACAACGATAGCGGGCAGTACAAGGGCCAACGCCGTATCGCCGGCGGCCGCGCTCGCCTGCGTCGCTCTCTGTTTGCGGCAGCCCTGCCTGCGGCCTTCCGCTGGAATAAGGCCGTCATGGCCCTCTATGCCCGCCTGACTGCGGCCGGAAAGGCTCACAATGCCGCTCTCATCGCATGCGCGCGCAAGCTGCTCATCTATGCCAACACCGTCGTGCAACGCGGAACGCCGTGGACTGAAAAACTCCTCGGCGTTTAATGGTTGCTACGGTACTGCAGGTGACGATGGCGCCGCGTCAAACCTCCGCGGCGTCATCTCCTTTTGGATGTGCTGCTACTTCGTCCACGCGCCCTCGTGCAGCGCCTCGGCCTCATCCTCCAGCAACGGCCCGATCACCTCGGTCGGCCGCTGCCCGCTGGCAAAGACCTCGCGGCAGGGCAGGTCGAGCGTTGGATTCTCCGGATGGTTGCCGGTAACGCCGCGCAGGCGGTGCTCGCTGAGACCGTAAACCACGCGGCCGATGCCGGCCCAGTAGATCGCGCCGGCGCACATCGCGCAGGGCTCGGCGGAGGAATAGAGCGTCGCCGTCGCCAGCACTTCGCGACTGAGCGTGCGGCAGGCCTGCGTGGCCGCGAGGCGCTCGGCATGCGCGGTGCCGTCGTGATCCGGCATGTAGCCGTTCTCGGTCTCGATCAGCACGTTGCTATCCGCATCGACGACGATGCAGCCGAAAGGGTGATTGCCATGGGTCAGGGAGCGGCGGGCGATCGCGAAGGACAGACGCAGGAAGTACTCGTCCCGCTCGGATGCGCCGCTCATCGCTGCTCCCTGGTCAGTGCCCCGCCATGTGCCGGCCCACCACGGTGAGGTCGGCCTCGCTGGTCCGTGCTTCATACACGAATTCGCCGTGGAACATCACCACCAGCCGATCGGACAGTTCGAGCAATTCGTCGAGATCCTCGCTGACGAGCAGCACGGCGGCGCCGCGGTTGCGGGCGGCCATGATCTCGGCGTGGATCTGCGCCACCGCTGCGAAGTCGAGGCCGAAACAGGGATTGGCCGCGATCAGCACCTCGACGTCGCCGGCAAGTTCGCGGGCGAGCACGGCGCGTTGCACGTTGCCGCCGGACAGTGCCGAGATCGGCGTATCCGGCGTGCGGGTCTTGATCTTGTATTGCGCGATCTTCGTCCTGGCATCGTCTCGAAAGGCGCCGCGATTGAGCCACCAGCCGCCACGGGCGAAGGGCGCACGGTCGAATTCGCGGAAGGCGATGTTGTCGGCGACGCTCATGCCGCCGACGCAGGCGTTCTTCAATGGCTCCTCGGGCAGGAGCGACATCTTGTGGCGCCGCATCTCCTCGCGGCTGGCGCGGTAGGGATCGCCGGCAACACGGATCTCGCCGCTTTCGGCCTCGCGCTGGCCGGCCAGCACCTCGACCAGCTGGCGCTGGCCGTTGCCGGAGACACCGGCGATGCCGACGATCTCGCCGGCCCGGACAGTGAGCGAAACGTCATGCACGGCGACTGCGCCGGCATCGTCGAGCGCACGGAGCTTTTGCAGCTCGAGCCTGGCTTGGCCAGCCTTACCGGTGCGCGGCGGCTGCACCGTCAACTCCTCGGCGCCGATCATGGTGCGAGCCATCGCGTCCGGCGTGAGCTCAGCCACCTTGCCATGACCCGCCAGCTTGCCGCGGCGCAGGATCGTGACGTCGTCGGCGAACGCCATGACCTCGCGGAACTTGTGCGTGATCATCAGGATCGTCAGCTCACCCCTGACGACCAGGCCGCGGAGCATGCCGAGCACCTCGTCGGCTTCCGCCGGCGTCAGCACCGAGGTCGGCTCGTCCAGGATCAGGAAGCGACGCTTCAGGTAGAGCTGCTTGAGGATCTCGCACTTTTGGCGTTCGCCGGCAGAGATGTCCGAGACTTTGGCGCCGAGCGGCACCTTGAAGGGCATGCGGCTCAGAAACGCCTCGAGCTCCTTCATCTCCTTCGGCCAGTTCACCACCGCCGGCACATCGTCGCGGGCCAGCACGAGGTTTTCCGCGACCGTCATCGCCGGCACCAGCGTAAAATGCTGGTAGACCATGCCGAGCCCGAGCGCATGGGCGTCCTTCGGATTGCCGATCGCCTGCTCGCGCCCGCCGACGAGGATGTCGCCCTCGGTGGCGTGGTAATAGCCCATGATGCATTTGACGAGGGTCGATTTGCCGGCGCCGTTCTCGCCGAGCAGCGCGTGGAACGAGCCCGGCCGCACCTTCAGCTCGACATTGTCCAGCGCCAGGAAATCGCCGAAGCGCATGGTCATGGCGACGGCATCGACGCCGAAGGCGCCGGAGGGCGGTGGCGTTTCACCGATGATCACGAAATCGCTCCGATGAAGGCGTCCGACGTCGAGACCGCGCCGAACACGCCGCCCTGCATCTTGATCATCTTCAGCGCGTGGTCGTGGTTGCTCTTGTCGGTCGCGCCACAGCAATCGTGCAGCAGTACGCATTCGAACCCACGGTCGTTGGCCTCGCGCATGGTGGTGTGAACGCAGACGTCGGTGGTGATGCCCGTGAGCACGATGTTCTCGATGCCGCGCACCCGCAGGATCAGCTCCAGGTCGGTGGCGCAGAACGAGCCCTTGCCCGGCTTGTCGATGATCGGCTCGCCCGGCAGCGGCGCCAGCTCCGGGATGATGTCCCAGCCGGGCTCGCCGCGCACCAGGATGCGGCCGCAGGGGCCGGGATCGCCGATGCCGGCGCCGATCTGGCGCGAGCGCCAGCGCTTGTTGGCGGGAAGATCGGAGAGATCGGGGCGGTGGCCTTCACGGGTATGGATGATATGGAAGCCTTGGCTTCGCATCATTGCGAGCAGCTTCCTGATCGGCTCGATCGGTGCCCGTGTCAGCGAGAGGTCGTAGCCCATCTTGTCGACATAGCCGCCGATGCCGCAGAAGTCGGTCTGCATGTCGATGATGATGAGCGCGGTGTTTTCGGGGCGGAGGTCGCCGTTATAGGGCCAGGCATAGGGCTCGGACTTGATGTGGCGCTCGGGCATGATCTTGCTCTCTAGCGTGTGATCGACAATTCCGCCGGGGCTCCGGTCAGCGTGCGTTTGGGCGAGCAGGTGATAATCATGATCCCCAGCGTCAGGATGTATGGCGCGGCATTGAAAAGGTGATACCCGGAGGTGACGCCAACCGATTGCAGCGCCGGCCCCAGCGCCGCGGCGCCGCCGAAGGCGAGCGAGGCCCATAGGCAGAGCAGGGGATCCCAGCGCGCGAAGATCACGAGCGCCACCGCCGTGATGCCCTGGCCCGAGGACAATCCTTCATTCCAGCTGCCGGGATAGAACAGCGACAGGAACGAGCCGCCGATGCCGGCGAGGAAGCCGCCGACCATGGTGGCGCGCAGGCGGATCAGCAGCACCGAGTGGCCCATCGCGCGCGCGGCATCCGAGCTCTCGCCAGCGGTTCGGATGAGCAAGCCCCAGCGCGTGGTGCGGAAGGCCCAGTACAGGATCGGTGCGAGTGCAACGCCGATCAGGAAGAGCACGTTGACGCGCAGCGCGGCGCGGACCTGCGGGACGTCGCTCCACCAGCCGAAATCAATCGCCGGCAGCCGCGGCGCAGTGGGCTCGATCAGCGGCTTGCCGAGATAGAAGGCAAGGCCGGTACCGAACAGCATCAACGCAATGCCGACGGCGACGTCGTTGACGCGCGGCAGCGAACAGATGCCAGCGTGCAGCGCGCCCAGCAGTGCGCCGGTGATGCCAGCTGCGAACACGCCCAGCCAAGGAGAGCCTGAAAGGTAGGAGATGCCATAGGCGCTCATCGCGCCCATCACCAGCGTGCCTTCGAGGCCGAGATTGATGCGGCCGGAGCGCTCGGTGATGCATTCCCCCAGGCTCACGAACAGGAACGGCGTGGAAACGCGAATGGCGCCGCCGAGCACGGCGAGCGGGACGGTCCAGAGTCCGATCGATCCGTCTGCCATCAGGACTTGCCTTTCAGGAATCCGATGCGGCCGTAGAGCGCATCGCTGGCCAGCACGAAGACGAAGATGATGCCCTGGAGCACCAGCACGGATGCATCGGGCAATCCGAGGCGCCGTTGCAGCAGGCCGCCGCTGGCGCTGATGCCGCCGAGCAGGATCGCGACGGGAATGATGGCGAGCGGATTTTGCCGCGCGAGGAAGGCAACGAGAATGCCGGTGAAGCCGTAGCCGGCAGCAAGATTGGCATTGGTGCGTCCCTGCACGGCGGCGACCTCGACCATGCCGGCAAGGCCCGCGGCGCCGCCGGCGAGAAAGCAGATGGTCAGGATCAGCTTGTTGACGCCGAGGCCGACGATTTTCGCGGCGCGGATGTTGCCGCCGGCAACCCGCGCGGCGAAGCCGAACACGGTGTGATAGATCAGGACGTAGGCGGCGATGGCGGCGATCAGACCGAACAAGAGGCCCCAATGCACGTCGGTGCCCGGAATGGTGCCGATCATGTTGGCGGCGCCGATCTCGCGCGTCGAGGGCTTGTTGAGGCTCGCGGGATCGCGCATCGCGCCTTCGACGAGATGGTTGAGGATTGCAAGCGCTATGTAGACGAGCAGCAGGCTCGATATGGTCTCGTTGACGCCGCGATACTGTCGCAAGCCGCCCGGCAGCATGACCCACAAGCCTCCGCCGATCACGCCGGCGATGACCATGGTAATTTGTACGGCGAGCGGCGGCATGCCTTGAAGCGCCAATGCGGCGCTGGTTGCCGAGAGTGCGCCGATCAGGAGCGCGCCTTCGCCGCCGATGATGACCATGCCGAGTTGCGCGGGCAACGCGGTGCATAGTGCGGTGAGGATCAGCGGCGCCGCGCGCGTCAGGGTGTTTTGCCAGGAGAACCAGGTGCCGAACGCGCCGTAGTACATGTAGAAATAAAGGTCGAGCGGATTCTTGCCGAACATCGCGACGAAGATGCCGAACACCACGAGCGCGCCGACGAGCGCCGCGCCCGGGATCAGGACATATTCGATCGTGCCGCCGTGCCGTTGGAGAAAGCCGTAATCGGCGGCCGGGGCTATTGTCCCGACCGCCTCGACAGAATCCGCCGCTTCCGTCGTCACGAAGTCGCTCCGATCACGCCTTCGACGAGATAGTCCATCTTCTCCAGCTCGGGATCCTTCTGACCGCGATCGGTGCCGGCCGCGATCACCGTCTTGCCCTTGTTGTCGACCAGTCCGCCCTTGAAGATGGCGTAGCCGTCAGCCGAGAGGAATTTGGCCTTGACGTCGTCTGCGTGCTTGCGGGCCTCTGCCGAAACCGCTTCGCCATAGGGCGAGGTCTTGACGATCTCCTCCTTGAGGCCGCCGCGATAGAAGTTCGGGATGCTCTCGCCGGCGGCGATCATCTTCACGAACTTCGGATAGAGCGCTTCCCAATTCCACTCCGCGCCGGTGAGATACGCCTTCGGCGCGAGCGGCGACTGGTTGGTGTGATAGCCGCAGACGAAGGCGCCGCGGCGCGCCGCGTTCTCGACCATGGTCTTGGGGCCGTCGACGTGGCAGGTGAGCACGTCAACGCCCTGGTCGATCAGGCTGTTGGTGGCTTCGGCTTCCTTGACCGGCATCGACCAGTCACCGGTGAAGATGACCTGCGTGGTCGCCTTCGGATTGGCGAGCCTGGCCCCGAGCGTGAAAGCGTTGATGTTGCGCAGCACCTGCGGGATGGGCTTGGCCGCAACGAAGCCGAGCTTGCCGCTCTTGGAGGTGTAGCCGGCGACGATGCCTGAGATGTATTGAGCTTCGTCGATATAGCCGAAATAGCTGCCGGCGTTCTTCGGATCCTTGTCGCTCCACAAGCCACCGCAATGCTCGAAGCGCAGCTTCGGGTACTTGTTGGCCATCTTGACCATGTGCGGATTGTAGTAATTGTAGTAGCCGAACGATGTCGGGAAGAGCAGGCTGGCGCCGTCGAGATTGATCATGGACTCGATCGTCTTCTCGACCGCGTCGGTCTCCGGCACCTTCTCTTCCTCGACGACCTTGAGGCCGGGAATCTTCTTCAGCGCCGCTGCGCCCTGCGCATGCGCTTGGTTATAGCCGTAGTCGTCACGCGAGCCGACATAGATGAAGCCGATGGTCGTCTCGGCTGCGAAGGCCGGGCGGACGCCAGCCGCGGCACCGAGGGTCAGGGCCGCGCTGCCTTGCAACAAATGCCGTCGTGAAATCCTGCCAAAATCCATTGCTTGCTCCCCTTGGCGGATGCCCCGCCTCAATCTCGCGGCTACCGCCGGTCTGGCGGAGCTTGGAACAAGTGTCGCAAGCTTCGTGCCACAGGCTGCGGAGCTTTCATTTGAGTGTAAGCTATTGAAAATAATGGAGCTTGCGCGCTGCCCGAATCCTGGTCAGGGGATCGACAGATTAATTTATGGGCAGTAACTCCCAATTGTATGCAATGGAGTTAAGCAGCTTTAACCGGTTCGCGCGTGTGTATGACGGAGCGGGACGGTCGGCCGGCCACTCGCATTCATGCTAACCACGTGCGGATTGGACGGCGCCGGATCCGTGATTTTCGCTGGCGCCGAACTTGTCTCGATCGTCATCAGGACCGCCGCAGCAGCGGTCCGCGAGAGATGGAAAGCCCGCCGAGATGGTTGCTGGGAACGCCGTTCAAACGACATCGCTCGGCAAAGAGATCGTGCGCCGCATCAACGAGCTCGCCGCGATATCGGAAGAGGTTGGCAAGCTCACCCGCATCTATCTCAGCAAGGAGCTGCGCGAGGCTGCGGACCTCATCTTGGGTTGGATGCGCGAGGCCGGCATGAGCGCGCATCTCGATGCGATCGGCAATGTCTGTGGCCGCTACGAAGGCGAGCGCCCGGGTGCGCCCTGTCTGATGCTCGGCTCGCACTACGACACGGTGCGAGATGCCGGCAAATGGGACGGGCCGCTCGGCGTGATCACCGCGATAGCCTGCGTCGCAGACCTCAATCGCCGCGGCAAGCGCCTGCCGTTCGCGATCGAGGTCGTCGGCTTTGCCGATGAAGAGGGAGTACGTTTCGCCTCGACGCTCCTCGGTAGCCGTGCGGTGGCCGGCACATTCGACGAGAGCGTCCTGAACACGCGCGACCGTGACGGCGTGTCGATGCGCGATGCGCTCATCAGATTCGGCCTCGATCCCGATCATATCGGCGCGGCTGCGCGGCCGCGAGGCGAGCTGCTTGCCTATCTCGAGCTGCACATCGAGCAGGGGCCGGTGCTCGAAGCACAGAACCTGCCTGTCGGCATTGTCACCGCGATTGCGGGCGCGACACGGCTTGCCCCGCGGCTGACCGGCATGGCGGGGCATGCCGGCACGGTGCCGATGGCGCTTCGGCGCGACGCACTTGCCGGCGCCGCCGAATGCATCGGCGCGATCGAGCAGTTTTGCCGGACCGACGAGGGCGGGCTGGTCGGCACCGTCGGATACATCCAGGCATGGCCCGGCGCGACCAACGTCATCCCGGGCGAGGTGTCCTTCACCATCGACGTGCGCGCGCCAACCGACATGCATCGCAAGCGTGCAGTCGCCGACATCGTCCGCCAGGTCGAGGCGATCGCCAAGCGCCGGCAATTGGTGCTTCAGCTCGACCTCACGCACGAGAACCGCACTGCCCCCTGTGCGCCCTGGCTCAAGGAGCAGATCGCTCAGGCGATCGGAGCGGAAGGTTTTTCCGTGTTCGAGCTGCCGAGCGGGGCAGGGCACGACGGCATGGCGATGATCGACATTGCCGATGTCGGCATGATCTTCGTCCGCTGCCGCGGCGGGATCAGCCATCATCCTGATGAGCATGTCGAGCTCGCCGATGCCGACACCGGCGCGCGGGTGCTGCTGCGGGTGATCGAGAATTTCAGGCCGCGGGAAGGTGAGTTGAGCCCGCAAGTCACGGGATAGAGACACGAATCAGACACGCCTAAAATAGTGACGGCCTTCCGCCGGGACCACGAGGCACAATTCGACGAGACAGATGAACAGCGACATTTCTTTTCCGCGCCATCGCGAAAGCCGGTTCTATCAGGGGCTGACGGCGACCTTCGTTGCCAACGCGCTTCAGGCGGTGAATTTTCTCGGCGATCGATTCCTGCGGCAATCGCATCATCCGTTCACTGCCATTGCGGACCTTTACCGGCACGCGATGGACAGCGCCTTTTCGGTGACCGAGGCATTCCTCGTCACGGGGGCGCCGCACGCTTCCGCGTACTATCCGCGCGATTTCGCCTGGTTCTATCCCGACGTTCTCGATCCTGAAACCATCATGGATTCGCAGGACGCAGTGCGACGGGCCCGTCTGCTCGAAAAGAGCGTGCGTCTGCTGCTTGAGGCGGTTCGCGCTGGCGTCGTCACCACGACCATCGTGCCGGCGGGACGCGGTCGGTATCTCGGCGTGAACTATTTCTCGCGTCCTTCGGATACGCTGCTCGGTATCCTTGCCGGTCTCCAGCAGATGATGTCCGCCGAAGACAGGGCGTCGTCCTTTCTGGCAATGTCGCAATGCGCGCATGCCGGCCGCCTACTGCTGGCCGAATATGGCGCCGACCTGAAGGGGGCGATCCTGCAGCTCGCAAGCGAGCTGGAGCCGTTCGAGGCTGACGGCACCAGATATTTGCTGTGCGATGCCCGCGCCCCGCGCTCTGCGGCAACCGACACGCGTGCGGAACGCCGGCGCTTCGTGACCAATGCCTGCGTCTACACGACGTTCGTGTGGGGCGTGCAGCTCGGAATCGTCGACGAGAACGAGCTGAAACGGTTGCTCGGGCGCGACCTTGCGCAGCACAAGAGAGACCTGCTCCGGCTGTTCGGCAACGACGGCTACATCAGACATTCCCTGGACGGCCCGGCGGCTACGCCAGCGTCCTCGGTTGCGCTGGATTTCGTCAGCGTGCATCGCGGCTTCTGGGACCTGAACGAGGAAAGCGAGCGCGCCCTGTTCGCGGCCACGGCGGATTTGATCATTGCGGAGCCGCGCTTCCGCATCCCCAGCACGTTCCACTTCCTGGTGTCGGCGGATAATCCGCGGACCAAGATGATCCACAAGATCGCGGCTCCCGCCTACCAGGGACGCTCATCCTGGCCGACGTTCAACGTCGAGTTTGCGGATCGCATGCTGGACTTCGACGAATTCTCGGGGAGCGGCACCTACCGGGCCTGCGCCCAGGGAATATTGAATGACATTCGGGCTGCAACCGAGGTCCATGGCGGCTATCAGGAACTGATCTCGGAGCAGGGTCTGAAATATCGCACCTGGGCCTATAAGGGCGCCGTGGCTCATTCCTGGTTTCCCCGCTTCCTCTCTGTCTGGAGGAGGGCATATGGAACATCGCTCCTCCGGTGGGATGACTGATCCGCAAGTCGGTTAACCAGTCGGCGGGGGCCACCCTCGAGCAGTTTTGCTGCCAGGGTCATCTAATCCGATTTAGGCAAGACTTGATGATCGGGCGAGTGCGGCCCATCGTTCGCATTAAGCCACGAGATCCAGCAGCCGGCATGATCCGCGCACCAGCACCTTGCGTCCGGTGGGCGTCATCTCAGGCAAGCCATCATTGACGACAACGAGGCCGAGCTTGACGAGACTTTCGAGAAGGTAGGCCTTCGAGAGGCCGTTCGATGCCGGATTGCGAAGTGTGCGTAGCGCTTCCCATTGGTCCGGTGAAAGATCGAAGTCGACGTCGTTGCTCATGTTGCCTCAAGCGATAGTACCGTTCGCGCGCCTCTGTTAGCGACGCTGCATGAAAACCATGCGACGACAATGAGTCGGGAATTCGGTGTGTTGTTTAGAACGTCTCTTCACAAATTGCCGCACTTCGTTGCGCCACAAGAGTTAAGATCGCTCCGCCGCGAATATCGTTCCGGACCTCGATCACTTATTGATGATGTCTGCTTGATATTGCGCTGCGAATTGCCGCGCTGCACGGGAAGTGCTGCTGTCCCATTTCGCGCCGCAATATGCACAGAAACACAGAAACAATGAGACGGAGCGTTCGGGACTCTGTTAGCCTCGTTCGCGGTGAATGGCTTCACAGGCAGGGAGTGGAGTGCATGAATAGGCTGGTCGAAATTCGCCGTCAGGAATCGCTGTGCCGAGAGCGCGCTGCGCTCGATTTCGAGCGCCGCGTTTTCTGGCTCGCGCAGGCGGAAGAGTGGAAGCAGCGCGCTGTCGACGAAATCGCGCATCACTTTCGCGAGTGCAATCTCGCTCACGCCGAACTCACCGCCGCCTGACGATAGAGGCGGGTGCGATCGCCGCTTATTGATAACTGGCCACGATATCGGATACCGCGCGCTCTAGTTGCTGCGCGGTGGCGCATTGGCGTACGACGCCGCAAAAGGTCGCATAGCGCGGCATCTCGGAATCGCCAAAGCCCCAGGCGAGCCGTCCTTCCGGATTGAGCCAGACCAGTCGCTTCGACCGTTCAGAGATGCGGCGCAGAATGTCGGCGCGCGGGTCGAGATTGTTGCTGCGGGCATCGCCGAGCACGATCACCGTGGTCTGCGGCGTCAGCGTGCTCATGAACTCTTTCTCGAAATCGACCAGCGAGGAGCCATAGTCGGACGAGCCGAAGCCGACCTTGGACATGATCTCGGCCATCGCCTCTTCCGGCGAGTTGTTCTCCAGGATCTCGCTGACCTCGATCAGATGCGAGGAGAAGGCAAACGAGCGGACGTCATCGACCACCTCGTGCAGCGAGTGGATCAGCAGCAGGAAGAAGTCGGAGACCTGAGCGACCGAGCCGGAGACGTCGCAGAGCGCCACGATCTTGGGTCGGTCACGATGCTTGCGCTTCCATGCGGTGAGGAACGGTACGCCGCCCCAGGCTGCGTTGCGGCGGAGCGTGCGGCGAACGTCGAGATGGCCGCGGCGCTGGCGCTTGCGCGGCTTCGAGTAGCGCTCGCGCAGCCGGCGGGCGATCTGGCGGATGAGAGCGCGCATCTCGGCGACCTGCCGCCGCTCGATGCGCGCGAGCGGCGCGTTGCGCAGAATCTCGTTGCGAAGGTTTTCGGCCTCCTCGCGGGCGTAGAGCGCGAGCCCCTGCGAGACCGCGTCGCGCACCGCTTCGCGCAGGGCATCGAGCGCGGCGCGCAGACGCTCGGCCAGGGACGGGTTGGTCGCGGTCAGTTGGTCCAGATCGTCTCGCAGGCGCTGGAGGCCCATGGCGTCGAGGATGCGGCTGGAGAAGATGCCGCGCTGGGTGGAATAGCGGATGTCGGACAGCGAGGCAGCACCGGAGGCACTGGCGATCGCCGCTGCGATCGCATTGCGATCCTGCGATAGCAGCATCTGCGCAAGAGGGCCGAGTTCCTTGGGAGGCTGACCTTCACCGGCTTCGCCGGCCGCGTCCGATGCGGACGACTGATCTGAGTCCTGCGAAGCGTCGTCGCTGCCGGCCTCGGGCTGATCCTGCCGCGGTTCCGGCTGGCTGAAGAAGAGGTCGAAACAGTCGCCGAGTGCGAGTTTTTCGTCCTGCGACTTGGCGAGCGTTAGCAGCAGGGCGTCGCGCAAGATGGCGCGGTCGGAGAAACCGACCTGCTTGACCGCGCGCATCGCATCGATGCTTTCGGCGGGCGAGACATGAACGCCGGCGCCGCGCGCCGCCCGAAAGAAACGATGGAGGTTCTCGCGCATCGGCGTCAACCGAAGACGTTGGACCGTGCCGCCTTGGCAATGAAGGTCGTAACTTGCGGCACTGCTGCCTCGATGTCGGCTTCGTATTTCAGGAGCACGTTGAGCGTGTCCTTGACGATCTCGGTGTCGAGCTCCGAAGCCTGGAGCAGCACCAGCACGCGTGCCCAGTCGATGCTCTCGCTGACCGAAGGCAGCTTTTTCAGATCCAATGAGCGGATCTCGTGGATGAAGCCGACCATCTGCCGGCGCAGCGTCTGCGAGATGCCGGGCACGCGGCTCTCGACGATGCGCTCCTCCAGCCGCTGCTCGGGGAAGCCGATGTGCAGATGCAGGCAGCGCCGCTTCAGGGCATCGCCAAGATCGCGCTCGCTGTTGGAGGTGAGGATCACGGTCGGCGGCGTGATCGCGGAGACGGTGCCGAGCTCGGGGATGGTGACCTGGAAGTCGGACAGGATCTCCAGCAGCAGCGATTCGAACTCCGCGTCCGACTTGTCGATCTCGTCGATCAGGAGCACGCAGCCGCCCGGCTGCTCCAGCGCCTGGAGCAGAGGGCGCGGCTCGACGAATTCCTTGGAGAAGAACACGTCGCCGAAATCGTGCAGCTGGTCGAGCGCGGCATGCAGCGTCTGCGCACCGCCCAGGACTTCGCCGAGCTTGTCCTTCAGGATCTGGGTATAGAGAAGCTGCTTGGCATATTTCCACTCGTAGAGCGCCTTGGCCTCGTCGAGGCCTTCATAGCATTGCAGGCGGATCATCTTCATGCCGCGCCAGGCGGCAATCGCCTTGGCAAGCTCGGTCTTGCCGACGCCCGCGGGGCCTTCGACCAGGATCGGCTTCTCGATCTGTTGCGACAGATAAACGGCGGTCGCGATCTGCCGGCTCGCGATATAGCCTTGCGCGGCGAGGCCGCTCTGCACTGCCTCGATCGAGGTCGAGGCCTTCTGATCAGCCACGAAAGGGCGCTCCCAAAGGTCTTGCTTGAGGCTTGTTCTGCCTGCGTTCCGGGCAAAGAACAAGCCTCGTTTGGGAGACATCAGACCCGCGCGAACGGCGTTTTTTCCGCTTAACGCAAATAGTTGATCGGTGCTCGGGCCCCGCGATCAGTGCCGCAGCTGCTCCGGCTTGCGGATGGTTTGTCTGACCTCGGCGCCGCAATCGGCGCATTCATAGACAAAGTCGATCTTGGCAAGACTCCAATGCGGTTCGACCTCGCGCACATACATCGGCAGGAACCCCATGCAGGTGGGGCAATTCACTGGCGCGATTTCGACATCCTGATGATGCTGAACATAAGCTGGCATCTCGGCTCTCCTTCGCAGGCGACTACCAAACCCCGCGTGAAGGCTACTGCCACTCGCCCCAGGCCCGTCATCAACTCTTCCGAACAGAGACGGAACGGCGGGCGTTTGTTGCCCGTTGTGACATTCTTGTTACGTGTCTGTACTGTAACGGCCGGACCAAATGCCTATTTCACGGGACGATCAGGTGCTCTGAACTTCACTGCAACGATAAGGGAGTAACGCCCATGACGCATGCCATTCGCTTTCACAAGACCGGCGGCCCGGAAGTCCTGGTCTGGGAGGAGGTCAGCGTCGGCAAGCCCGGACCGGGCGAGGCGCGCATCCGCCACACCGCCGTCGGTCTCAATTTCGTCGATATCTACAACCGCTCCGGCCTGTATCCGGCGCAACTGCCGAGCGGGCTCGGCAGCGAGGCGGCCGGCGTTGTCGAGGAGGTCGGCCCAGGGGTCACCGATCTGAAGCCGGGCGATCGTGTCGCCTATGGCGCCTCACCGCTCGGCGCCTATTCCGAGGCCCGGCTGATTCCCGCCGACCGCTTGTTGAAGCTGCCTGACGGCGTCGATGACAGGACCGCGGCGGCGATGATGCTAAAGGGACTGACGACGCAGTATCTGATCCGGCAGACCTATCGGGTGAAGGCCGGCGACACCATCCTGCTCCACGCCGCAGCCGGCGGCGTCGGTCTGATCCTGAGCCAGTGGGCCAAGCATCTCGGCGCGACCGTGATCGGCACCGTCAGCAACGACGAGAAGGCAAAGCTTGCCAAGGCGCATGGCTGCGACCATGTCATCATCTACACGCGCGAGGATTTCGTGAAGCGTGTCGACGAAATCACCGGCGGCAAGAAGGTGCCGGTCGTCTATGATTCCGTCGGCAAGGACACGTTCCTGAAATCGCTGGACTGCCTCGCGCCGCTCGGCGTCGTCGCGCTGTTCGGCCAGTCCTCCGGCGCGGTGGAGCCGCTCAATCTCGGCCTGTTGGCCCAGAAGGGCTCGCTCTACGTCACGCGGCCGACGCTGTTCACTTATGCCGCCAAGCGTGAAAGCCTGGTCGCGATGGCAGGCGATCTGTTCGACGTCGTCAAGTCCGGCGCAGTCAAGATCGAGGTGCACCAAACCTATCCACTGAAGGACGCCGCCAAGGCGCATGCCGATCTCGCGGCGCGCAAGACCACGGGATCGACCGTGCTCATGGTGTGATATTCACCCGAGACGGTGGGGCAGAGGCTGCCGGCTTCCGTCACGCCCGCTCGTGCTTGCGCAGGTCGCGGGCGTGATCGAGGCGCTTTGCCTGGAGGTCGATATCTTCAGGCGGGATCTGGGGCAGCGCAGCCTCGGCCAGGATGGCCTCGGTCACGTCCTCGACCGAATTCTCCGCGATTTCGTGGATGAACGAGACGTTCTGGTATTCGCCCGAAATGATGCGCGAGATGACCTCGCGCCTTGTGATTTCGGGATCGACGACCGCCTCGCGGCCGCGCCGCCCATAGTCGATCATCACGACGAAGTATTGCATGGAATGAACCTGCCGCCCTCCTGAGTCGGGAGGTGCGGCAGAGTATTTCCGAAAATCAGAAGTTAGTCAAGGGCGACTTCCAAAAATCGTAAATCAGGTCCTATTTGCCCTTCTTGCGGGGGCGGGCCGACTTGGCCCGCAGCCGCTCGAGCTGTCCCTTGGGCATGGAAAGGCAGATCTCTCCGACCCAGTCGAGCTTCACGCCGACGATCGGCTTGGCGTTGAAGCTGGTGAGATTGACGACGGACGGGCTTTTCCCGCGCTCGATGGTCTTCAAATAGCGCTCGCCGGTCTTGAGCCGTACCACGGCCTCTTCGCCGTAGAAGCTCGACAGCGGATGGCGCTGGTCCTTGTAGACCACGATCACGTCGCCGTTCTCGTACTTGGGCAGCATGGAGTCGCCTACGATCTCGAAGGCGACCGTCTCTTCCATGATCGGGAAAGGCAGTGTGATGTCGCCGAGCCCCTCCGGCGGAACCTGTTCATAATCGGGCTCGATCACGGCGCCGGCTCCGACGCGGCCCATGATCGGCGCGAGGTTTAGCTCGAGATATTCCATGATCGGAATGATTTCCGAGGCCTTCACCAGGCGCTCGCCGCCGAGAATCTCCGAGACCGCGCCAGGCCGCACGCCCATGGCCGCCGCCAGGCCGCCCTTGCTCTTGCCCGTCTTTTCCAGGCCCCGCTCGATCATTGCAACGTCCAACATGGTGATTCCCTCGATTGCGCTCCGTCTTGCCTCTTATAATCCGAAATTCGGAATTGATGCAATTATGAATATCAGAATTATCGCTTGACTTTCGATTCGGAATACCGGAATGTGCCTTCCGCCACCCGATCTACGATCGAAGCAGGCGCATCACAGGACAACAGCATGGAACCGGGCCATTGGCCGTCGGAGCACTCCGACGCGCTTCGCGACTATTTTCTCAAAGGAATGTCTTACGCAGCAATCGCAATGGAGATTAACGCAAGGTTTGGAATGGCTTACACGCGCAACGCGGTGGCTGGCCGCGCCAAGCGGCTGGGACTCGTCGCATTGGCGCGGATGACAAGCCCGCCGATCGTGCCCTCTTTGCCGGGCAAGGCCCGTCTGCCTTCGCCGTGCCGTCCGGCATTACCGAGCCTGAACCTGCCGCCAAAATCCGCGATGAAACCCGCAGCGCGCGTGAAGTTGCGCTGTGTCGGCGTCCAGCCACGCCTGATCCCGCTGCTCGAACTCGCGCGAGGCGACTGTCGCTATCCCTATGGCGGCGACAAGGACGGGGAGGAGATCACGTTCTGCGGCCATCCGCGTCAGCCCGGCTCCAGCTATTGCGCGCCGCATGCAGGTCTGACGCGGCTATCCGGGGCTGCGTCCGCCCGTGTCGTCGGTCCCGTTGTGTTGCGGCTGGTCTCGGCCGGCTGAGGAGGCGGCCACCCCGTTCGACTATCGATTTTGCAATCGCCAACTTTGCAAGGAGTTATCCGAGTGGCACGTGCCCGACGCAATAAATCTTACAAATTGGCTGGAATCTACGACCGGCGGTCCCGCGACGTGCCGTTCAATGCCGAGGTGGCGGAGGTCGAGGTCGACAATCCGCTGGCGCTCGATCCCGGCGAGAAGATCGTGGCCGTCCGGTCCGTCCGCAGTGACCCGCTCGGCCGGCTTCACGCGCACCATCAAATCGACGAAGCACAATATCGCGGCGGGCGCGCCTTCCAGAGCGATTGGGAGAGAGCGGAGCGGGGACCTCAGGCGATGGATCCGACCCGCGAATATGTCGATGGCGCGCGCGCGCGCGAGCCGGTCACCGAAAGCCAGCGCCAGGCGGTGTTGCGGCTGAACCGAGTCGAACGCGAACTCGGCACCGACGGCGCAGCACTGGTGCACGACGTGCTCGTGCTGGGCTTGACCATGGATCAGATCGGGCAGCGGCGCGCCGTTCGTACACAACGCTGGAACGACTATTTTGCGCGGCGTTTTCGTGAATGCCTGGACCGGCTGGCGCTGATCTACGGTTTTGCGATGGAAGCGGGGACACCACGGGCAGAGCAGCGCAAATGACGACGGCACGCCCGCGGGCATGCCGTCTGCTGCTTACGGATGCGGTACGATCTGGTAAGGCGTGGAATACGGCTCGACACGGAGAGAGGCGTTGGCCAAGAGCCCGATCTTGGCGGTCGGCGCCTGCTGCAATTCGCCGTTCGGGCCGCGGTGCACGTTGTACTGCCAGACGGTGAGATCGCCTTTTTGCGCCAGCGCATGCGCAAGCGCGCTCGCATCATTTCCGCCGAGCGCCTGAAGCTCCTCCGCCGACAATCCGACGATGATTTCGTCCTTGATGGTGACGATCTTGAACAGGTTCATCCTGGTCTCCTGCGCCCATGCGCCTTGTATCGAGAGGGTAAGAAGCGCGACCGCGGCGCCATTGATCAGATCGCAGCGAGAAAGCATGCCGTCGTCCTTTGGTGGTGACACGCGCCCAAATCATGAGTCTATCAGCCATGGCGCCGTCGTCCGCGTGGCCGTTCCGCAACCGCTTTGTCGTTCGCTCCTAAACAACGGTTCACACGCGGAAAACATATCGGGACCGATGAGGCTCGCAGGGAAAAGTGCCAGCGGGACGCATTCCGATGAGGAGGGCGGCCGATCCCAAGGCGCTTGCCGCGTTGGTCGACTTCACCGGCGCCCCAATCGGAGGATTGAAGACGAGCGTTCATGTCGCTGTCGATACAACCGCTGGGACGCTACTCAACAATTACGTGTATATGCTGCCGAGGCGCCAGTTCGTCTCCGCAAATGTCTGTTCACATCGGAAACAAGGCGAAACGCAGTGCCGATTGACAGCGATCTCGGCTGTATGCGTGATTGATGCCGCTTCTTGACGCAGGTGGGTGACGGCGGTCGATATTCCTGTTATCCGGAATTGCCGTGGCGCGATGCGGACGAAGCATCGCTACGCCGGCCGTTGGGCTTGCCGGATCGGTTGTTTCTTGGCATAATTGCAACCTGCTCGGTTGGGCCCCATCCGTTCGGCTAAGGAAGTTCGGCCTGCTAGTCTGCCGGGACCCGCCGGCCGAGAGCTGATTGTCGCCATTGTATTGGGTTGCGGCGTCGCTCCTCGAGTGCGACTTCGACGCAAGAACTGAAGGCTGATGCTTGTCATAGGTGAGGGATGAAAAACCTCAATTTCGCGGCTGAACTGCACCTCAAGCTTGGCGCGCCTGCGAGCGGCACCGTCGAAAGCCTACGCTTGCTCCGTGCGTTCCTGAAGCTCGAGGCTCGGCAGCGTTTCGAGGTCATCAAGCTCGTCGAAGACCTCGCCACCGAAGAAACTCTTCCCGAACACCCCCTGTCCTGAGTCTGGCCGCGCCGGCCAACACCTCGTCCCTCGTTTCCTCCCAGATCCGGCCCACCGGGCAACCTTTGCTCGGGGGCTGGCCGCTGGAAGGCGATCCGGCAAGTGTGGTATTCAGTCAGAAAAAGGGAGGAATGCGACCATGATCGAACCGAAACTCGAAGTTCCGGCCGAACTGCGCGACTTGGCCGAAAAGACGATTGACCAGGCGGAAAAAGCATTCGGCATGTTTTTCGAAGCCGCCACCAAATCGATGTCGTCCGTCCCGGGCGCGGGGACGGACGTGTCGAAGCAGGCGCTCGCTTTCACCGAACAGAACATGAAGTCGGCGTTCGAGCACGCGCGCAAGCTCGTTCACGCCACAGACCTTCAGGAAGCAATGCGAATTCAGTCCGATTTCCTGCGCAGTCAATTCACCAGCGCCGGGGACCACATGCGCCAGATGACCGGCAGTTTCATGCAACCGGGCAAGGACAAGTCCTGATTCTGTCGGTGCCGTGCGGCATGCCCACAAATTGATCTTGCGCGGCAGCGAGATGCGCATTCTGATCCTGGTGCAGGTCCATGATGGGCCACCGAATGGATCCCCATTCGCCGTCCATCATCCTTTCTGCTGATCCCTGTCGGTCTTCCGGCAGGGATTTGCAGTTTTTAGGCTCGCGATTGACCGGGGGGCTCTATTGGCGCAGCGATCCGATATAGGCCGCGATGTCGCCAGCTTCGGTCCGGCTCAAGGGAAAGTTCGGCATCTTCGGGTGCGGGTCGAGCAGGAAGAAAGCGAGCCGCTCCGGACTGAAGTCCGGCCGGCGCGCAACGGATGCGAAGGAGGGGACGTCGGCGCTAGCCTGCGTCTGGCCGCTCGCCACCACGTGGCAACTCGCGCACCAGCGCTTGGCGAGATCGGCGCCGTGCTCGGCATCGGCGGCGAGAGCAGGCGACATGCCGAAGCCCGCGGTGGCGCTGGCAAGCAACAGGCAAATTCGTCTCAAACATCGGTGCATCGGGCAACCTTCATGCATTCGCTTGCGGCCGACGCGCTCACCCGCAACACGATCCCGGAAATTGCGAGAGATCGATGCGGGCGATGATCGACCGCAGCAGCCTGCGGGTCGAACGATAAAAGTGCCGTACGAACGCCGGCGTCCTTGCCGCGGGCAACCCAAGGCTCTTCGTATCAAAGCTCTTCGTATCAAGACTTTCGGTATAGTGCGACACGTGCCTCTCCGAGATGGCGAGGCTCTTCCTATCGTGGCCGGCTCGGAGCTGCCTTGATCTGCCGCAAAGGGTTTCCAGCTAATAGTCGCCAGGGTTCATAATCATCGGGCTCTTCGTATCGGCCGGCGCGAGCGCGCTGCTGGCGCTGTCACGCAGGAAGCGGTCGAGCGTCGCCTGGATCTTCTCCTTGACCGCGTCGGGACCGCGATCGCTCATCTCGGTGTGCTGTGCGCCAGTATGGACGATGTCGATGCCGCGCGCCCTGGCCTCTTCCGGCGTCGGCAGCACACCCGGATCGGTCACGAAATGCGGATCCTTCGAGCGGAACGACAGGATCTTCATATTATCGCTGAGCACGAAGGGCACCCGCAGATTGTCGAGCGTGATCACCTTCGATACCAGCTCCGGGTGCTGATGGGCGACATACATCGAGACATCGCCCCCGTTGGAATGGCCGACGAGGGTGATGTGGTCGTAGTCGGCGTTCTCCCGCCGCCTCTTCAACTCGCCCAGCACGAACAGAATATTGGCCTCGCAGCGAATGTAGACTTCACGCCGGCCGACATATTGCTGGCCAGCATGGGTCATCAGCGGTGGATCGCTCGGAAGATCTTGCTGGATGCTGGCAACCAGATAGCCGCGTGCGGCGAGCACGTTGGCCAGGAAGGAATATTCGGTCGCCCTGACGGTGTTGCCGTTGCTGATGATGGCGAGCGGGAGCTTCCAGAGGCCGAGATTGGCCTTGGTCTCATAGTCACGCCGCACCGCAATGTCGACCGAGATCGGCCGCTGGCGCGAGGCGTCGAACATGCTCAAAGTCTCGTGGTGGATCGCGAACCGGCTGACGATGAAATACTGGCCGACGGCGAGGACGCAGAGAAACGCCAGGATTGCAAACACCCTCTTCATGGCTTCGTCTCAAACCACCTTTGGCTGAACATGGTCATTGGGAACTCGCGGATCGAGCGATCGTGAGCAAGTTACGGGATTAAATTTAGGCAAGTCTGTGAGCAAGCCGCAAAAGCGCCGCATGCAGGTCTGTGGGGCGAAGCGCAAGGGCTAGAGACAGCCGGCCTTGCCTCGTTCAGGGCAGAGCCGGAGCGCGCTCGACAGTGTGAGCAGGAAGCGCGGGCTGCGGCGCTCGTTGTCCGGCGCCCTGTAGCTCAAGGGAACGGCTACGCCGAGATCGGCCTGGAGATCGTCTGGCAGGAAGAACCGCACGCCCGCCCCGGCCGAGGTCAGCGCGAGGCCGTCGCTCAGGCGGTAACCGTCGTTCCAGACCGCGCCAGCGTCGCCGAAGGCGTAGAATTGATAGCCGGTCCAGTAGCGAAAATTGAGCTTTTGGTCGAAGCGCAGTTCGAGCGAGCCGGCAAGACCGTTGTCGCCACTGATCTCGGCCGCGCCATAGCCCCGGCCGAATGCCGCGCCGCCGAGATAGAATTGCTGCGAGGTGAACAATGGCCGCGATGCCGTCTGGCTCGCTGCCGAGAGCTTGAGTGACCAGGCGTCGTTGAGCGTCTGATAGCGTGTGAACCAGAGGTTCAGCACCGAGAAGTTCGATGACGCGCCGACGCGCGACAACAGATCGTCGTCCAAATGCGAAGCGCCGAAGATGTCGAGGCCCTGCCGGTAGCTCAGCGTAGCGAAATTGGCGCCGCCGAAGCGATCCTGGAGCCTGTAGTCGGCAGTCAGGCTCGCCGTCCTGATGTGGTCGTTGTACCAGGGGCCATAGAGGTCGTGCTCGGATACATTGCTGAAGGTCGTCGCTGCAGTCAGGGTCAGCGAGGAGGACAGCGACTGCAATGGGACGACGCCGGCACGCAGCTCGAACGCCTCGGTGGTGGTGATGTCGCTGTCGAGACGACGAGCATCGCCAGGCCGGACTGCGCTGTACAGGATCGAAGCGCCAAGGCGCACGCCATCGACACGGACCGGTGCGTCATAGGACATCCGCGCGAAACCGAGCTCGCGCGGATCATTGGCAATGGTCGACAGATTGACCGCGAGCGTGTCGCCGGGCGTGAGATAGGAGTTGAACGCGCCGGTCGCGTAGGTCTGCCACGGACCGACCGAGGAAGATCCGAGATTGTCCATGCCGAACGACGAGAAGACGTGCCAGGTCTTCAAATAGACGATCAGGCGGAAGCGGCCGGTCGCTCCGCCAATCTCTTCCAGCGCGGTGTCGGTGATCCGGACGCCCGGCCTGCCGTTGATGAGGAACAGCTGGCGTTCGAGCGTTGCCAGGCGCGATGGCTGCTCGGCCAGAACCGGCCCGAGCATCGACCTTACGCCGAACTGTTCGGCGCCGTCGCCTTTCAGCTCGGCCTGCACGATGGCGCCTTCGATCACCTGGATCCGGACGCGGCCGTCGGCGATATCCTGCGGTGGCACGATCGCGCGGCTCAAGTGGAATCCGGCTTCGCGATAGAGATCGCTGATCGCGCCGGCGATCGCGGCGAGATCCGCCTGCGAGACCTTCTTTCCAAGATGGGATTGATAGGCTGTAGCGATGCGGTCGCGGGAGACGGCGTGGGCGCCGACGACGTCGATTCCGCGCAGCACGAATTGCGGCTTGGTATCACCGCCGGTGTTGGGCTGGCCGACCATCGGTAGTCTGACCGGGGGGCGGTTCAGCGTTTCCCGCTCGGTTTGGTTTTCAAAGTACTTCTCGGGCTGGCGTGGATTAAAGCCTGGCTGGTTCGCCTGCTGCGCGAAGGACTGCGGAATTCCCGTAAAAATCGTTGCCAGCAGTACCGATGTCGTAAGGAAGTGTCGCTTCTCAATACGCGCAGCGAACGTGTCTCCGTAGTTTGACGGGGATTTGCCAATAAGGCGGTAAGGGTTCGTTAGCTGCATGATTTTCCATAGTTTTTCATGGTCAATGATTGGTTAATGCGGCTTCGTGGCTCGCCACTTCGCGCTAATTTTCTCTTGAGTGATTTCGGATAGGCCTCACGTCTGGCTGTAACGCGGACTGAGGATTGTCATGTTCGGTGGAGTTGGAGTGTGGCGCGCCTTGCTGGCAGCGCTGATCCTTGGAACGCCATCCGGTGCATCCGGCGCGGAGAATGGCGTCTGGTCGGTCAGCAAGGCCACCGGCGAGGTCTGGGTCGCCACCAACGGCGCGCAGCAGGTGTCGCTGAATCAGGAGGAAGCGCTCAAGCCTGGCGACACCATTCGCACCGGCCGCAACGGCCGCGTGCTACTCGTCCGCGGCGAGGAAACGATCCTGATCTCTCCCAACTCGGTCGTCGGCTTGCCTGCCGAGAAGAAGGAGGGACTCTCGACCACCATCATCCAGCAGGCGGGTTCGATCCTGCTCGAGGTCGAGAAGCGCAACGTCAAGCATTTCGAGGTCGAGACGCCTTACCTCGCCGCCGTCGTCAAGGGAACGCAGTTCAGCGTCACGGTGGGGGCGGGCAGCACCAAGGTCAGCGTGCTCCGCGGCCAAGTTGAAGTTTCCGACTTCAAGACGGGACAGATCGCGCAGGTCATGCCGGGGCAAGTGGCCACCGTCTTCGAACATGGCAAGCCTGGTCTCGGCCTGAGCGGTGCGGGGGCGTTCAATCCGATCGAGCAGGGTAAGCCCCGCGCCTCCACCATCGAGCGCATTCCCGTGCCGAAATCGGGACTGTCCGCACCGCACAATGCCGCGAATGGTCATGCGATCCATGCGCTCGGTCCGATCGACAAGGGGATCAAGATGGTCGGTTCGCCGATGCGGTCGCATCAGGCGACTGGCGGGCACGCCCCCAAGGCCGGCGTCGTGCGCATCTCGAACTCGCTCGGTGAGGTCAAACTGAATTTCCAAAAGGTCACGCGCGGGCTTGCCCATAGCGCCGTTGCCCCCGGACAGGTGCGCAGCGCGAATGCCAGCACAAGTACCGAGACGGTCTGGAGCGATGGCAAGGCCAGCACGCAAGCATCCCAAACCGCGGCAACGACTAGCGGTGCCGTAACGGCTGGCAGCAGTGCCTCGTCGGCCGCAAGCGCAGCGATAGCCGCAGCGGCAGTTAATGACGGAAACTCCGGTGGCAACGGCAATTCCGGTAATGGCAGCAACAATAATGGCAACGGCAACAATGGCGCCACCGGTAACGGCAGGGGCAACAACGGCGATGGGCGTGGCGGCGGTAACGGCAGCAACGGCCACGGCTACAACAGACACTAAGGCGATTTCCTAGGGGATGAGGGGGCTCGCCGGTTGAAGCGGGCGCGGGGGAGGATTGGGTGAAACGCTATCGGCCGCATATTCTGGTTGTGATCGCGCTTGCGGTCGTGCTGTCCACGGGGTGGCATGGCGCGCTCCGCAATGCGCTCACCGACCTGCGGTTCGCTTGGCAATCGCGTGCTGCCAGCGGCAATGTCGTCGTCGTGGCCATCGACGCGCCCTCGATCGACCAGATCGGGGTGTGGCCCTGGCCTCGCCGGCTGCACGCGGAGCTTCTGCATAGGCTTGAAGCTGCCGGCGTGCAGGATGTGGCCTTCGACGTCGATTTCAGCACGCCGTCGGATCCGGCCTCTGACAAGGCTTTCGTCAAGGCGCTTCGGGACGTCGGCGGCTCGACGGTCCTGCCATCCTTCAAGCAGCCGGCGCCGAATGGCGGTGCGGCTCACATCAATCATCCCCTGAAGCCGTTCAGCAACCAGTCTTGGCCGGCCGTCGTCAATGTCGCGGTCGAATCCGACGGGCTCGTGCGCCGTTATCCATTCGGCGAGAAGCTCGGTGACGCCTTGATGCCGTCGATGGCCGTCGTGCTGGCTGGGCAGGACGCCAATCGGCGGCCGCCCTTCCTGATCGATTTTAGTATTCGGGCGGCTTCCATCCCAAGTGTCTCCTATGTCGACGTGCTGCGCGGCGATGCCGCGACCCTGGATAAGGTGAGAGGCAAGAAGATCATTGTTGGTGCGACGGCGCTCGAACTGGGCGACCGGTTCAGCGTTCCGAATGGCCGCATCGTCTCTGGACCCGTCCTTCAGGCGCTCGCGGCAGAATCGATCCTCCAGAACCGGATGCTGCGCTGGACCTCAGATGCCGGCATGATGCTCGGCCTCGGCCTGATCTGCCTCTTGATGATCACTTCGTGGCGCCGCGTCGCACCGGGACTTCGCGTCGCAATCCTGATCGCAGCCGGCGCTGCCATCGAACTGGTCGCGACCCTCGTGCAGGCGAGATGGCCCTTCGTCATCGATACGTCGCTGTTCCACATCGCGATCATCGCTTATCTAACGGCGATCGCGCTGGACGAGATCGATTTCCGCAGTCTCCTGGGTCGCATCGCCGAGAGCCGCTTCCATCGCATCGCGATGTCGCTGGGCGATGGTCTCGTCTGCACCGATGAGGATCATCGGATTACGGTTTGGAATCCCGGCGCCAGCGCGATTTTTGGCTACATGCCGGCCGAGATGATCGGTCGCCCATTCGAAACGCTGTGTGCCGTACCGGCGGACGGTGACGCAAGGCCGTCCATGCACGATGCCGCGCGCCAGTCGCTCCTGGTTCCCGGTGGCGCCGTCGTCGTAGAGTTCGAAGGGCGACGCAAGAACGGCGAGACATTCCCGGTCGAGGCGAGCTTCTCCGGCTGGCAGGGAACGGACGGCTTCCAGTATGGAGCGATCCTGCGCGACATCTCGGTGCGCAAGCGCGAGGCCGAGCGCGTCAGGTATCTCGCCGAACATGATGCGCTGACAGGGCTTGCCAACCGCAACATGCTACATGCGTCGCTCGCCAGTCTGATCACCGAGGCAGAGCATCGGTCTTCCAATGTCGCACTGCTCGTGCTCGGGCTCGACGGCTTCCAGCAAGTCAACGACATGTTCGGGCATGCCGCGGGCGACCGCGTGCTGCGGGCGGTCGCCGAGCGCCTGACGGCCGATGCCGGCGCCGGGGCGATCGTCGCGCGCCTCAGTGGCGACGAATATGCCATCGCGCTGGATTGCGCGGACGCGAGCGAGCCGATTGCCGAATTCGCCGAGCGAATCGCGCGCGCGTTCGAAACGCCGCTCGCAACGGGCGCAAGGCAGCACCGGGTCAGAATCAGCATCGGCGTGGCCGTCCATCCCGACGGCGGGCGCAACGCCGATGATCTCCTCGGTAACGGCCACCTCGCACTTACGAAGGCGAAGCTGACGCGGCGCGGCAGCCACGTGATCTTCGAGAGTGCGATCAGGCAGGAGCTGGAGAACCGGCTGACGCTCGAGAGCGAATTGGCGCTTGCCGCGGATCGCGGCGAGTTCGAGCTGTTCTACCAGCCCCAGGTTCGTCTGGTCGACGGCAGCCTGGTTGGAGCCGAAGCGCTCATCCGTTGGCGGCACCCCGTGCGCGGCTACGTCTCGCCTGCGGAGTTCATGCCGGTGGTCAACACGTCGGCCCTGTCCGAGCGGATCGCGAACTGGGTGATGGAGACCGCCTGTCGTCAGGCGCGCGCCTGGGAAATATCCGGCAACGAGGTCCGCGTGGCGATCAACCTGTCGCCGTCCCAGCTTGATTCCGGTGACCTCGCGCATTCGGTTGCCGAATTGCTCGATGCGACGGGGCTGACACCCTCGCTGCTCGAGCTCGAGGTCACCGAGGACATCCTGTTACACGACGAGGCCCGCGTCCTCGACATGTTCAAGCGGATTCAGGAGCTCGGTGTCCGCGTCCTGTTCGACGATTTCGGCACCGGCTATGCGAGCCTGAGCTATTTGAAGAAATTTCCGCTCGATGGGCTCAAGATCGATAGATCGTTCGTGCTCGACCTGCTCACCGATTCCGACGATGCCGCGATCGTCGGCTCCACCATCGGTCTCAGCAGGCAGCTTGGGCTCACGGTCGTAGCTGAGGGCATCGAGAACCGCGCCACGGCCGACTTCCTGATCAGCATGGGATGCGCGGAAGGGCAGGGCTACTTCTTCGGCCGCCCTATGCCTTCCGAGGCGTTCGAACGGCAATTCCTCACGATCGAGCGCGCCATCGTCAGCGCCGCCTAGAGGGGGTGCGTATCCGGTAAGGTCGTCAGCGCCGGCGCGCCACCGCGACGCCGAACAGGAAAGCAACGAACAGGCTGGTGAGCGGCGCTTCGCGCGTAATCGCCGCAACCGTCGAGAGCGGCCGGCCCGGCTTTCGCGCTTCCTCGATCGCAGAGGTAAGACGGTCGACCGCTGCATGCAGGCCTCCGGCGACTTCTCCGATCGTGCGGGATACATCCGTCGCTGCATCGACGGCGCGTTCGGCCACGCCAGGTTGGGGATTGGATTGCGGTATCTCGGTGCTCAAGCGCGCGATCTCCAGACCCGATGATGGAGGCCGGCACCTTTGGCTATCCGCGCGAGCGCTCGTTTTGAACAGCGGGTCTGACGACCTTTGGCTATCCGCGACAGGCGCCGTGGTTTACGTTTACGGCGGGTGCCGGCCTTGGATAGGCAATTCGGCGCGCGGGATTTTGTTCCGGGATGATATGCCCACAGCGGACCTCCCCGGGAAACGACGGGTGCGAATCTCTGTTAGGCTGACGGTATCCTTGCTGACGTCAGGAGATTGCCGTGACCGATCGGACCGTGACGGATCGAACCCGGCGGATCGCCTTGCTCGGCGCTCCCATCGACATGGGAGCTTCGCAGCGCGGTACCTTGATGGGCCCTGCTGCGCTCCGCACCGCGGGCCTTGCGACACTGCTCGAGAGCCTCGATTTTGAGGTCGTCGACTACGGCGATCTTTCCGTGGCCGAGGTCCGGGACCTCGCCGACAAGCCGCCCGAGAAAGCCAATCACTACCGCGAGATCCAGCGCTGGACGCGCGTGCTGAGTCACAGAGGCTATGAGATCGCGAAAACCGGCGCACTGCCGATCTTCCTCGGCGGCGACCACACGCTGTCCATGGGGTCGGTCAATGCGATGGCGCGTCATTGGAAGGAGCGCGGCCGCGAACTGTTCGTGCTCTGGCTCGATGCCCATACCGATTACAACACGCCGGAAACGACGATCACGGCCAATATGCACGGCATGTCGGCCGCGTTCCTGTGCGGGGAGCCTGGCCTCGATGGATTATTGGGCGATGATCCGCGCGCCTCGATCGACCCCGATAGGCTCAATCTGTTCGGCGCGCGTTCGGTTGACAAGCTCGAAAAGGAGTTGATGCGCGCGCGCCGGATCAGGGTCATCGACATGCGCCAGATCGACGAGTTCGGCGTCGCCGTGCTGATCCGGCGCGTCATCGAGCGCGTGAAGGCGAGCGATGGCGTGCTGCATGTCAGCTTCGACGTCGATTTTCTCGACCCGTGCGTGGCTCCGGGAGTAGGCACCACGGTGCCCGGTGGCGCGACCTATCGCGAGGCGCATCTGATCATGGAGCTGCTGCACGATTCAGGGCTGGTGGGGTCGGTGGACATTGTCGAGCTCAATCCGTTCCTCGACGAGCGCGGCCGGACCGCGCGTACCGCGGTCGAACTGATTGGTAGCCTGTTCGGTCAGCAGATCACCGACCGGCCGACGCCGAGCAATGCCATCGCGCCGGGCGAGTGAAACCGGTTTGAACCGAAAAGGAGCGTATGTTCCCCGCCTTGGCCGGGAACTTCCCGGAGCCAGGGCGGGAACTAGGGGGGACGCAATTGAATTAACCTGCGATAGGATAATTGCGGACCCTTTTGGTGATGACGGCTGATCGTTTCGCGGATTCCATCTCTACGGCGCTTCGTCATCCCGGAGTGATCGCGCTGATCGTGGCGGGCGTGACGATTGCAGCGATGCTGATCGTCGACCACGGCCCTTGGAGCCGCGCCAAGACCCAGCCGGCCCATATCGCGATGTACGCGACCACCGGGGAAGCTGCGCGCGCTGCGGGCGCTGCCGTGCTTCCGACCGAACCGAAGTCGCCGGTCGAGCCGGCACGGCCGGGGCCGAAGACGTCGTCGACCGTCAATCCCGTGACACCGTAGCCTTATCGACGTTGATCTCGCGCTCTTCCGGTTCTCCTTCGTCCCTCTCATCAGCCGATCACGGACGAGCCGAGCAGGGCGAGGACGGCCAGAGCCATCAGTGCGGTGCCGAGCCAGCCCAGCGCGATCAGCCATGAGCGGGCCTTGAAGCGGCCCATGATCGTACTGCTCGAGACGATCAGCATCATCATCGCCATGATCGGGACGGCGACGATGCCGTTGAGCACCGCGCTCCACACCAGCATGTGTATCGAGTCGATCCCGGTGAAGCCGAGGCCGAAACCGATGATGGTTGCGGCCGCGATGATCGTATAGAAGCCGACCGCCTTCTCGGGCTTCGCCTCCAGCGTGGCGCGCCAGCCGAAGATCTCGGCGACGCCGTAAGCCGCCGAGCCCGCCAGCACCGGGATCGCCAAGAGGCCCGTGCCGATGATGCCGAGCGCGAACAGCGCGAAGGTGAAGTCGCCGGCGAGCGGCCGCAGCGCTTCGGCGGCCTCCGTCGCCGAATGGATCTTGGTCACGCCGTTGGCATTCAGCACCGCTGCGGTGGTCAGGATGATGAAGAAGGCGATGCCGTTGGACAGCAGCATGCCGGAGATGGTGTCGGCCCGGATGCGCGCGAGCACGGGATCGCCGCCGCTCGGCAGATCGCGCAGTGGCCTGTCGTGCTTGCCCTGGTTCATCTCCTCGACCTCCTGCGAGGCCTGCCAGAAGAATAAATAAGGGCTGATGGTGGTGCCGAGCACGGCGACGACCATCAGAAAATAGTCGGCGCTGACATTCGCCTTGGGCCACACCGCGGCGAGCAGCGCCGTGCTCCACGGGATCTGCACGGTGAAGGCGGTGGCGACATAGGCAAACAGCGCCAGCGTGAGGAATTTCAGCACCGGCGAATAGCGGCGATAGGGCAGGAAGACCTCGAGCAGGGTCGAGCCGGCCGCGAAGATCAGCGCGTGTTCGTGCTGGAGCCCGCCGATCACGAGCGCCAGCGCCTCCGCCATCGCGGCGATATCGGCCGCGATGTTGAACGTGTTGGCGACGACGAGCATGGACACGAGCGCGAGCACCGCCCAACGCGGCGCCAGCTGCATGACGTTGGCGGCGAGCCCCTTGCCGGTGACCCGGCCGATCCGGGCGCTGACGAGTTGAATCGCGATCATGAACGGCGTGGTCAGAAACACCGTCCACAGCAGCCCGTAGCCGAATTGCGCGCCGGCCTGCGAATAGGTGGCGATGCCCGACGGATCGTCGTCGGCCGCCCCGGTGATCAGACCCGGCCCCAGCCTTTTCAGCAGGACCGGCACGGACTTGGTCGAGGCGTCGGCGCTGCCATGCTTGGCGGGGCGGTGTTTTGATCGGGTCGACAGGGGAGCCTTCCGTAATTTCGAAGTCAACGATTAAGCCAGATTGTAGCCGGAAAGTTCCCGCAGCGGGGCCCATGAGGATTTGATTCTGATAATGCGAATTTCTCTTTGACCCGTCGGGCAAAACAGGTATAGAGTGCCATCATCGCAGAAATAGCCGATGCCCGCGCCGCCCCGGCCGCGGGCTTTCTGTTGCGGTGCGATTTCTTGTGTTCGCTTGGCCTGCTCGCAGGTCCGGAAGCCAAGTCGTGGCCGGGTGCTATTTGATGCTGACGAACATGCCCCAGGCCGCGGCCAGCGCTGCGCCCGCGAAGACGAGCACCGGATTGTCGCAGAACGCGCTGCCATAGCGGCACACGTCTGCGCCGAACTGGCCGAGCTCGTGACGGCCCGCGGAGTAGAACAGTCCCGACAGCCCCAGCAATGCAGCGGCGACGTAATACATCGGTGGTCTCTCCGAATCTGTCCCGATTGCGTCCTTCGCAACGGGAGCAAAGCGACATGTCCCAGCATGGCGCGAAGAGCTTTCATTCCGCCAAATCCGATGTGCTGGATTTAGATAAAGTTTGACGGGGGTGCCAATTTGTCCCGACGCGGCTTAGGGCATTGACTCATTCGCGCCGGCGTTGGGACGCTATCCGCCCGAAACCAGACCTACGATGCTCACCTTGAGTTTTGCCGAATTTGACCGATTCTGTTGAAAAAGGCCGGCAGTATTTCGTTGTAGTAGCTCCGTCGCAACGTCGCCGAACTGCTCTACCGACCTATGCGAGGCTCGGGGTGGGCATCGGGATCAGCTTGGCTATCTTTCGAAGGTTTTGGGCGGTGGCGGTGGCGGTGCGCTTTGATAGATGCCTACCATGGGATGCAGCCAAGGCAAACCCGCGCAAAATTCAGGAATTAAATACAAAAAGCCACCGGCCTGGGACGCAGGTGCGGCGAGCCACGTTCAGCAGGTTTATAAGAAAAAGCCGGAAGATCTTCCTGGATTTTGTGCTGCCAAGCAGCCAGCCGAAAGGAATATCCTGAAGAGTTGGCAAGCCCTGGTGCTCCCTTGGAAGGTTGAGCCGATGCGGAGGAATTCGTTCCATGGACGAAGATATCCTACACAAATTGGAGGGGCGCCTCGGACCGCTCCATGCGAGACAGCGATTGGCTATCGAGACGGTTCATGAGGCGCAGATCTTCGGCCACGGCCTTCTCTCCTTTCACATAGAGAACTGGTATCCGGTCCACTCTGTCGTCCGAAATGCACTCAAGCTGACTGGTCTCTACTGGCGCGGACGCCGAAATACAGAAAGTATTCTCGTCAAACGGAATGATGTTGTGTTCAAGGAGCTGCCACAGCTTTTCGACGGCTTCACCATACTCCACCTCAGCGACATGCACGTGGATATGAATGAAGCTGCCATGCAGCGCCTTATCGAACTCGTCGGTGACATGCGCTACGATCTATGTGTCCTAACCGGGGACTATCGGGGGAAGAATCTTGGACCGTTTGAGGCTACCTTGAACGGCGTTGCACGAGTGCGAGCTCATCTAAAGGAGCCCGTTTATGGGGTTCTAGGCGACCACGATACCATCCAAATGGTTCCGGGGCTGGAAGCCATGGGAATACATATACTGCTTAACGAGAGCGAGGTGATCGTGCGCGGCGATCAGCAAATCTACCTAGCCGGAATCGATGACGCTCATTGCTTCAAGGCCGACGATATCGAAAAGGCTGCGTTGCAGATACCGTTTGGCGAGTTCTCCATCTTACTGTCACACACACCGGAGGTCTATCATCCGGCGGCTCATGCCGGTTTTAACTTGTTGCTGAGCGGGCATACGCACGGCGGGCAGATCTGTCTGCCAGGATCTATTCCGATCATACTTGATGCAGTATTGCCTCGACAGATGGGGGCAGGAGCTTGGCGGTATCATGACATGGCCGGCTACACCTCTGTCGGTGCTGGATCGAGCGTCGTTCCTGTTCGCCTCAACTGTCCACCAGAAATCACCCTGCACTGCCTCCGTTCGGGCTAACGGCGGGCTAATATGGTTCGTCGCGCAGGTGGACCCGGAATAGAAAACGAGACAGAATTACCGCGCCAATAAAAAAGATCCCGACGCCAAGCGCGACGTCTGCGATCGTCAATGAAAGTGCGCCGCGGCATGCCAGCATCGGAAATACGGATTCGGGAATCTGGTCGAGCCCGAGTGCCTGGCTGCTGGGCGGAGAGTTTAGGCGGCGCTTCACGAAGCTGGAGAACAAATCGCCCGCCATAGCCGCAACCGCTACGATTGCACCAATCGTCAGATCCAGACCGATAAGAGGAGCGCTTGCTGTCGTGACGAGGAATGAAATCAAGATACCGCGGATGGTCTTCGATGGCCCAAACAACGGCCGGCCATCAAAAAATGTGGTGCCGGCATCCAGCGGAAAGGAAAAACGCGAGCCAAAAATCTTCTTCGCAACGATCGGTGTGCCGTTCGCCAACGTCATTAAAACCAACAATTGCAGAATATGCACAAGTTGCATTTCTTCAGCTTAGCTTATAGTTGCATCCGCCAGGGTCGGGCTGATTCTGGCCTCATCGGAATACGCTATATCTACCTGAAGGCCGATCAAGGGGGCTAGCTGGTGGACGACGAGATTCTGCGCAAACTCGAGATCCGCCTCGGGCCGCTCCACGCCCGCCAGCGATTGGGAATTGAGCGAGATCATGAAGCTCAGGTGTTTGGCCAGGGCCTCACATTCTTTCACCTCGAAAACTCATCCTGGGCCGAGTGGATCATTCGAAATGTTCTGCGGGCAACGGGACTTTATTGGCGTGCACGCCAGAATGCAGAACGCATTCTTGTCAGGCGGAATGACTTGAGGTTCGAGAAATTACCGCCCCTCTTTGAGGGCTTCACCATTCTCCACATTAGCGACCTTCACGTGGATATGAATGAAGTTGCCATGAACAGACTCATCGAGCTCGTTAGCAGCATGCAGTACAATGTGTGTGTCCTGACTGGCGATTATCGGGGTCGGACTTTTGGGCCCTTCCAGCCCGCGCTGGATGGTGTCGCGCGATTGGGAAATCATCTGAAACAGCCAATCTACGCGGTGCTCGGCAACCACGATACGATTCAGATGGTTCCGGGGCTCGAAGCCATGGGCATTCGCGTGCTGCTCAATGAATGCGAAACAATCGTTCGTAGGGACCAACGGATCTATCTGGCGGGAATCGACGATGCACATTTCTACAGAGTGGATAACATCGAAAAAGCCGCTCTCTCGATACCCCGCGGTCAATTCTCGATCTTGTTGTCTCACACACCGGAGGTTTATCGCCAGGCTGCCCATGCCAATTTTGATCTCATGCTGAGCGGACACACCCACGGCGGTCAGATTTGTCTCCCCGGATCCATTCCAATCAAGCTCGAGGCGGTGCTGCCAAGACGGATGGGGGCGGGGCCTTGGCAATACGGCGATATGACCGGCTATACTTCCGTTGGTGCGGGCTCGAGCGTCGTTCCCGTGCGCCTCAATTGCCCGCCGGAAATAACCTTGCACCATTTACGTCGCACCTGACGCTCACCTAAGACGGTTCATCACGTACATGAGCCTAAAAACAAGAGTCGGGGAGAGAAGTAGCTCGCCGAAGCGAAATCACGAGCGTGCCGCCGCGGCGAACGCCCTCCGCGTAGCGCGAGGCGTCTTCCCTGGAGACGCCGTTGGGGGAGCGCGCCGACGATGCCGCCCGCGGCCGCGCCGGCAGCCGTGGAGGCGAGCCATCCCGCAGCCACGACCGGTCCGAGACTGGGAATGGCGAGCAGGCCGAGGCCGGCGAGAAGGCCTGCCGCACCGCCGAGGCCGGCGCCGACACCGGCACCTGTGCCGGCGCCTTCAGCGCGATCGTCGAGGCCGTCGCGGTCACGGTCGACCTTGCCGCGCGACGAGCCGCACCAATTGTCGGAATTGTTCGCGACGATGCTGATATCGGAGTGCGGCACGCCGGCGCTCTCGAGCCGGATGACGGCCCGCTCGGCATCGGAATAATTGTCGTAGAGACCAGAGACGGTGATCGTCATGCTGTTTGCTCCTTATTTCGCGGGGTTCACGTTGCCTTGGAAGTCAACGCTGACATCGGTCTTGGTGCCGGCCTTGTCGGCCTTCCCACGCCAGACGCCTTCATTGTCCTTCTGCAGGCCGGAAACATTGGAATATCCCGCGCCCTCGATCCGCGACTTCGCCTGTCCGTCAGCGAGGCTGTTGCGGCCCGCGACCGGCGTTCTGATCGGAGCTGTTGACGGCTTGTTTCCCGGCCCGCTTTGCCAGGGGCTGCGACTGGGCGCGCGCAGGCGCAGATGCGAGCAGCAACAAGGTTGCCGCCAGCAGAGTTAGACGTGACATGTTTTTGTCTCCTGCGAGTGAATGCGCCGGCGACAAACAAGTCAGATTCGGATTGGTTGGTCGGTTCGACGATGCGAAGTGCCGCAGCACCGTTTCGCGGGGATCAGCGCCCCATTGTGCACACAAGCAGGCGGGAGACGATGTGAAGCCCGCTCACGAAACACCGCTGAAACAGTCCTGAAACCCGATTGTCCTGAACTCCTCAGCCGCGGGCCTCGACCAACGGATCGAAAAGGAGAAAATCATGATCCAAATCGGTTCGAAGGAAGAAGTCGCGTTGCTTTTGGCGCTGTTCGGCACCCACACTCAGCCGGTCAGGAAGCCGAAGCCGAAATCCTCGCGCGGGTGAGGCGCGAAACCCATGTCGGGTTTGGCCGACTGCCAGAGCCTCCTGCGTCTTTTGATCGCGAGGGGAGACCCCCAGGCGATCCCGCTCGCCGAGAATGCCATCGATCAGTATCTTGCCATCACGCCGGCTGGCGCGCGCGGACGCGGCCTGTGCGAGCTTCAGCGCGACGCACGCGACCAGCACGGGGCCGCGGTCGGCGTGCAGCGCTCGTTCGCGGAGACGGTGGACGCCTACATTGCACGCAAGCTGGCGGAGGAGCGCGTGGGCGCCGAGGGTTGACGGGCCCTCGCGCCCGGAACCACCCGTCGATTCAATCGATTTTCTTCGTTCCGCCGAGCAACCTTTGCCCGCCCCGGGTCTATCAAGGCAAAGGATTGCGAAGATGCCCCGATACTATTTCGACCTTCGCGACGAGAAGGGTCTAGCGCTCGACGAGGAAGGGCTGGAACTGGCCAACACTCGCGCCGTTCAGGCCGAAGCCGCCAGGTCGCTGGCCGACATGGCGCGCGATGCCGTGCTCTCCGCGCCCCTGACAGGCAACAGGCAGACGATGGCGATCGACGTTCGCGACTCCGACGGTCCTGTGATGCAGGTGACGTTCTCGTTCGCCATCGAGAGTTACACGACGCGATCGCACGCGCGCGATCATTGACGCGTGTGCGCGGTCGGCAGCGGCTGATCGGGCTCCAGCACGGCGATCTTGCGGCCGAGTTGCCAGACTTCGACCTTGCCGTGGCGGGTGAACTGCCGTGCGAATGTGAGGGCGGAGGCGTCGGACGCCGCCTCGAACGCCTCGGCGGAGCGGAAGACGCCGTCATCGCCGACGAGGTAAGCGCGATATTGATGGCAGTGATCGGTCATGTCGGGGTCCTCAGGCCGGGCGAATGCAGCCAGGCATCGATCTGCATGGCGGTCTCGTCCTGCCGCGCCTTGCGCAGCAGCAGTTCGCGGCGGCGCCCCGGCGCCAGCGCGCGGGCTTCCTCGCGACAGCGCGCGGCCTCGTCTGCGAGCCGTTCGGAAAGTGTCTTGCTTTGTTTGAAGCGTCGCCGCGTTCGCATGGCGCATCTCCCTTGTTTCGAAGTAGGGCGGGAGCGCAATCAGGCGTTCTCATCACCGATAAATGCCACGAGCCTTGCGGTGATAGGTTAACCCTACGCCTGCAGCTGCGGAGAGTCTGTATCTTTTGATATGCTGCGCGAGCTAATTTTCGAGTGCAAGTTCAGTGGTTTGTGCCATTTACTCATCTTGAGTGCAGGCAATTTGTAATGTCCAGTTTTGAACAAAGGCAGCCTCAGGTCGTTGACCGCCATCACCGGCCAAGGCTCTGTCCGTAGGCGTCGGTGGCTGAGAGACCGAGCGCGCTCCCGCCTGCAAAGCAAGGGAGCACGGCCGTGCCAGATAATGACAATCATACGCGCCGCATTCACGACGAGGCTGCCGCTATCGCGAGGCAGAGTGCATACATTCGCGACCTCGTCGCGCGATCGTGCGAGATCCTGAAGCAGCCGGTGCCGGACACGTTTCTGGGCCGTAGGACACATGAGCCCTTCCCCCGCGAGCCCAGCTCTTCGCCGGAGGACGAGCGCTGACCGTCGGCGCGATCGCGACTGTCGGCAGCAGGCCGGTTTGCAGCGCGCGGATTTGCCAGGCATACGCGCAAAAGGCCTGGGCGAGCGCGCGCTCCCTTATGAAGGCGAGCCGAAGCCGTTCGGCTTCGAGGAGGGCGGCATCGGCGCGCGCCAACAAGGGATCGGGCGTCGATCCGCGCACGGCGATGCAACGCGACATCTTGCCGCTCGTTCCCGGCAGCGGCGGTGCCGGACGTCGACGAGGTCGTGAAGACGCAGCTGTAACGGACCGGACGCCGCATGCATTTCACCGGCGATCCGCGAGAAGCGGGGAGCAGCCAGGGGAAGTAGGCGGCATTCGTAAGTCCTGTCTGCGCTCGCACGACCGACGGATCAATCTCTCCCGTTGGCGAAGCCAAACCAGGCGAATGGGAGCGCTGCGGCGCAGAGGGCTGCCATGGGAAAGAACGCGGCCCCCGGCCCACGAGACGTAGAGTGCACCAGACGCGAAGGTGAGTGCAGCCGTGACCACGCCCGAGCCAAATGCATAAAGAGCTTGTGCAGTTGCGGCAACACTTGGTGCGACCAAGGTTCTCATCATCCGCATGCAAGCGAGGTGAAGCAAAGCGAATGTCAACCCGTGTAACGGCTGTATTATTGAGAGCAGCAACACCGAGGTGGTTACGCCGGCTACAGACCAGCGAATGGCTCCCGCCATCGCCGCCAAAACGGCCGCACTACGCACCCCAAGCCGATCGAGGAGTTCTGGACCGGCGAGCATGAACACCAACACTTCAGCAAGTACCGCCTCGGACCAAAGGAAGCTAATCGCGGAAGTGCTAATGTCGGCTTGTCTCCACCTGATCACAGCAAACGCATTGTGCACAGCATGGCTGCCATAGACCAAAGCTGAGACGACAAGAGCGATTCGAAACCGCGAGATCCTGAGTAGACCTTGCAGCTCTGACACAGGAAAGAATGGCGCGCTTTGCAATGCGGCTTGACCAGCCTGGGGCAGCAATGCTGTGGCGCCAGCGGCGGCGATCGGCGACGCCGCGCTGATCGAGGATCTCGAGGGTGCGGGCGTGCAATCCGCCGGCGCGCGTCTCGACCAGCTCCTGGTTCGCGCGCCGCTCGACCACAACGACGTCGACATTGGCGAGCGCGAGCTCCGCAGCCAGCATCGGACCAGTTGGGCCAGCGCCGGCGATCACCACGGCATGATCGGTCATGGCGGCGGTCCACGCGCCGGCGCGATGCACATGCCGGTGTGAACGGGACTGGGAAGCAATACAGGCATGGCGTGACCCCTCGATGTGTCGGCTGGGCCACGAGTTCTACGGCAGGGACGGGGACTTGAAGCAAGCCCCTCGCGCACCACATATCTAGCTGAGAGGAGGGGTTTCGTCGTCTTGCCCTCGACGGTGTTTGACACGTCGGGCAAAACACTGGCAGAATGGCATCATCGAAAGAGTTTGGTTCAGCCCGCGCCGGAGCAATCCGCTGCGGGTTTTCTTTTGGACATAATCGTCAGAAAATGCCGGCGGTTCGCTGCATGATGTCGGCGAGTTCCTCAAACGAGAACGGCTTCCTGATCATCGGAAGGCCACCGCGCCGGGGTTCGCGACCGGACAGCTGAAGCACCTTCAACTCGGGGCGGACCCGTTTGGCCAACTCGGCCAGTTCATGGCCATCCATGTCCGGCATATTGATGTCCGTGATCAGGATGGAGATGTCCTGGTTCTCGTTGAGCTGATCGAGCGCATTCGGACCGTTTTGGGCACTGATCACCTGGCAGCCAAGATCCTCCAGCATGCCGACGATCACGTCGAGGACGGCGGGGTCGTCGTCAACAACCAGGACAGTGTGACTCATCGAACGAAAGTTCCTTCCAACGAAGGACTAAACGCGCCTCTCGTCAGGTAGGTTCCTAGCAAGCTCTGGTCGCATTTTCAGACGTTTGACACGACGGGCAAAACCTCGGCCGCATGGCATCATCCGAACGCGCGCCGCCGGTGCCCCTAATCGTCCTTCGACAAATCGCTGGATTTCGTGGGGAGGTCGATGGTTCCGCCGTCGCCGTGCACGAGGTCGCGACCGCTGTCCTCTGTCTCGCCAGCGTCTTCAATAATCGACTCTTGCGTGTCGCGCGCCGTGTCGATGCGTGGCTTGGGTCCCGGCAGATTTCGCGATGTCTTTTGTAGCGTCATCTTAACTGTCATCAACCGGTCCTCCTGATCGCCAAACGCACGCTACGTGAATTTGTTCGTTTGAAACGTCAGGCAAAACACACCGGTAGGATGACATCTTGAGACCAATTTGGTTCACCCGCGTGGAAATTATCCGCCGTGGGTTTTTAGTTCTCGATCCAGAATCGGATGGTGGCCCACACATTATGGCGACGCGCTCGCTTGGCATGTGTTCAGGAAGCGCCGATCAGCGTGCCGCCCGTCCGTACCCTAGCCGGCCTTGGACGCGCGAACGTGCTGGCCCGCGCGGCGCTGCGCTCCTTGCTCACGCCGCTGCGATCTCCAGGAGCCGAGATCGGGCACTCGTAAAAGCCGGACAAGCTGATGGTCTATCGCGCGGCACTACATCTCGCAAAACTCCTGGTCTGGGACAAGGTCCTCGGCTTTGGCATCCACGGATGCTCTGGCAGGAATCACGGCCAATCTCGTGGTCCCCTGCTTCGTCAAACGCGGCTTCGAGAACGCTGCAAGGATCATCAAGCGGTGAAGATGGTGGACGAGGAAATCAAGGCCATTGTAGCCGAGACGCTGGCTGAGCAGCACAGACTCCAGCAAGAAAGCATCGATGCGATCGTATCGAAGGCAGTGGCGTCGTCGCTGGCTTCTTTTGGAATCGAGGATGACGATCGGAAAGAGCTCAGGGCAGACTTCCAACACCTGCGGCGATGGCGGAAAAGCGTGGACCAGGCGCAGCGGTATACGTTGAAGGCTGTCATCACGGTCATCGCCACCGGCTTGATGGGGGCCGTCTTCTTAGGCGTCCAGGTCGTGCTGGGTAAGTGAGGATTCCTCGGCGACGACGTCGCCGTACGACGGATCGAGGTTGAGCCCGAGGTGCCTTGGGCCCGGTCGCATACGCTTTACTGGCAAAAGTGGCTGAGATGAGCGGTGAGCGGCGTTTCCCGTGATGCGGAACGCGGCCTGCAACATCGAATGGCCCGTAAGAGATGTGGCGCAGCCTACTACATGCGCGGATGTTGAGAGGCCCAGCAGCCCGATGGCTGCTGGGCTTTGTTGCGTTTTCAGGCGATACAGGTGAAACACTTGCGAAGTCGGTGGCGCCGGGCTTTAAGTTCGTCTTGCAGGAAATTCGGCGGCGATAAGCCGATGTAAAGGAGCGCTATCAATGCCTACCAAGCCTCAGTTGCCGGAACGTGCGTCGCGGGCGAGGGGAGGGCCAACTGCACTCGATGGTCTGCTGGTCGTCGATTTTACGCGTGTCGTCGCTGGGCCGGCCTGCACACAGACGCTTGCTGATTTCGGCGCGCAAGTCATCAAGATTGAAAACCCTGACGGCGGCGACGACACACGAGCCTATGAGCACGCCGAAATCGGTGGAGAGAGTGCCGCCTATCTCAGCCTGAACCGCAACAAGCGCGGCATCGTGCTCGACCTTACCGTGCCGGAGGCTCGCGAGATCGCGCTCGACTTGATCCGCAAGGCAGACGTTGTCGTCGAAAATTTTTCCAGCGGGGTCATGAAGAAATTCGGCCTCGATTATGAATCTGTCGCTTCGCTAAATCCACGGCTGGTCTATTGCTCGATCTCCGCCTATGGGCGCACCGGACCGTTCGCTGCGCGTCCAGGCTTCGATCCCATCACGCAGGCGGAAAGTGGCTTCATGTCGCTCAACGGGTTTGCCGACGGCCCGGCGGTCCGTACCGGTCCGCCGATCGTAGATATGGCCACGGGAATGTCTGCCTGCAACGCCATCCTGCTGGCATTACTGGCGCGGGACCGGCTCGGTCGCGGGCAGCATGTCGAGGTCGCTCTGTTCGACATTGCGATGGGGATGACCGGTTTCTACGGCATGGCCTATCTGATCAACGGCGAGAACCCTGGCCGGTTTGGCAATTCGCCGAGCGGATCTCCCACCGTGGGCGTCTACGAAGCTTCCGATGGGCCGCTCTACATGGCTTGCGCCAACGACCGGCTCTATCGCCGGCTCGTGGTCGAGGTGCTCAACCGGCCCGATCTGATTATCGATCCGCAATTTGCGACGCGGAAAGCGCGCTCCGAGAACAGGGAGCTCCTGCGGGCAGCTATCGCCGAGGTCTTTGCAAGCGATACCCTCGAGAACTGGATGGCAAAGATGAAGCTGGCCAATATCCCGGTCGGCTATCTCCGGACGGTGGAGGAGGGGTTCAATGCGCCGGAAGCGCGCGAGCGCCATCGCTTGAGCCGGATTCCGCATCGTACAGCAGAATGGGTCCCCAACATCGAGCCGCCAATTGCGATGAGCCTGACTGGGGCCATTGATCCCGTGGCTGCTCCGCTGCTGGGTGAACATACGAAACAAGTCTTGCACGATACGCTCGGCTACGACGAACGTCGCATCGCGGAGTTCGCCGAAAAGGGTGCCTTTGGATCGGCCAAGCCTTCGACCGATTTGAGCTAGGCCGTTGGCCGCCTCCGGGCAGGTATGGCGATGCCCGCGGATCGCCGCTTTGCGATGCTCGCGCGAGCGATCCTGCTTTTTCGTCCGGCCGAGGTACCGCGCGAGCGCACTGCGAGTGCGGCCTCGACTTGATTTGGCGAAGGTCCCGCCGCATAACTGTGTGAAAGCGAGGGATACGAATGGCGCCTGGTCGAGAGCCGAGCATGAGCGAGCCCGCTGGACTGGAAGCCGGTGAACGCGCCTATGCGGCAATGATCGCGAAGGCCCGGGCGCTCCTCCCAAGGCTGCGAGAGCGGGCGGCGCGGACGGAGGAGCTACGGCATCTTCCGCCGGAGACTGAAAAGGATCTTCACGACGCCGGCCTGTTCCGGATGCTCCAACCGAGACGGATTGGCGGCGCGGAGCTTGACTATGTCGCCCTGATCGACTGCGCCGAGCTGCTCGGATCGGCGGATGCCTCGGTGGCTTGGAACCTAGCCAATTTGGCGAGCCATCATTGGATGCTCGGCATGTTCGAGCAGAAGGCGCAGGATCTGGTCTGGGACGGCGATCCAGACGTGTTAATTGCGTCCTCATTCATTTTTCCGGCCGGACGCGCCACGAGGGTCGCGGGTGGATATCGGCTGCATGGTAGCTGGCCGTTCTCCTCGGGCGTCGCCTCCTGCGAATGGAATATGCTTGCAAGCGTTGTTTACTCCGACGACGAAGCCGACGGCATCGCGTATCGAATCTTTTTGCTGCCGAAAGGCGACTATAATGTCCTCGATACTTGGAATGTCGCGGGATTGCGTGGGACGGGATCTTGCGACGTGGAGGTCAGGGACGCCTTTGTGCCTGATTACATGACGGTCGCCGTCGGCGATCTCGCCGGGGGCCCAACGCCGGGAAGCAAGGTCAATCCGAATCCGCTGTATGCGCTCCCTGTGTTCTCACTGTTTCCTTACGTCCTCTCCGGCGTCGCGCTGGGAAACGCGCAGGCGTGCCTCGACGATTATGCCGAGGTCGCGCGTCATCGCATCTCGACCTACAACCGTGCCAAGCTGAGCGACTTTCAAAGCACGCAAATCAAGATCGCGGAGGCCTCGGCGAAGATCGACGCGGCACGCCTGATCATGCGCTCGGCCTGCCTGGATGCTATGGAGAACGCTCGGTGCGGTCGTATTCCTGATATGGCGACCAAAACCAGATATCGGCGTGATGGAGCCTTTTCGGTGAATCTGTGCACCGAGGCGGTTTCCATGCTGTTTGCCGCGAGTGGAGCGCGCGGCCTGTTCACGACCGGGGTGCTGCAGCGGCAGTTCCGCGATGCGCACGCGATCAACTCGCATCTCGCGTTCAATTTCGACGCGGCCGGGACCAATTATGGACGCGTGGCGCTGGGCCTGCCGTCCGAGAATCTCACGCTGTGAGGCCGGCCGATGAATGATCTGCCGAAGCAGCCGGCCGTTCCCGATCCAGCCAACGAATTCGCGAGCGACAGCTCGTCGATCGATCCTCGCGATTTCCGCAACGCGCTCGGCACCTACGCAACGGGCGTGACGATCATCACGGCCGCGGCTGCTGACGGGAAGCCCTATGGCCTAACCTGCAATTCGTTCGCCTCGGTCTCGCTGAATCCTCCGCTAGTTCTGTGGAGCCTCGTTGTCTATTCCTCCAGTCTGACCGTATTCCAGAACGCTAGTCATTTCACGGTCAACGTGCTTGGCGTTTCGCAACAGGCACTCGCGAACAAATTCGCAAAACCGTCCGACGACAAGTTCACCGGCGTCGATTGGGCGCCGGGGCTTGGCGGTGCGCCGGTGCTGGCAGACAGCGTCGCCAATTTCCAGTGCCGCTCCGTCAATCGCTACTATGGCGGCGACCACGTGATCTTTCTCGGCGCAGTCGAGGCTTATACCTACAATGTGAAGGAGCCGCTGCTCTTCGCGCACGGGACGTTTGGTCGCTTTCTGGCCGACGATGAGCGCAACAAGGCGCCGTAACGCACTGCCATCCTAGATAGCTTGACGCTCAGACGCTGAAAGCTTGTAGATCTCCAGCGCGTCCGCTTCCGCGCCTCGCGCTGACTTGGCCAGCCTGAAAAGTTGCCCCGCAAGCGAGGCCATCGGCACCGGCGTCGACGTCGCCTGTGCGACATCGGCGACCGTATCGAGATCCTTGAGCATTGTGGCGATGTGCCCGAGCGGCGGGGTGTGAATTCCCTGAACCATCCGCGGCACGAAAAGCTGGAGTGGGATGGAATCCGCGAAGCCGCCGGCGAGCGCCTCGGGCAATCGGTTCGCGTCAATTCCGGCGTTCACGGCAAGGCGCGTTGCTTCGGCGAGGACGGCCATCGCGCATCCGACGATCACCTGATTGCATAGCTTCGTGGTCTGGCCGGCGCCGATCGGGCCCATGTGAGTGAACCTGCGCGCCATGGCCAGCGCATAGGGCCGCACCCTCTCGATATCGGCCGCTTCTCCGCCAGCCATGATCGCAAGGGTGCCTTCCTCAGCGCCCTTCGTGCCCCCGGACACTGGCGCATCGATCCAGCCGGTACCGTTCGCGTCTTTCAGTCGCGTTGCAAGGCTTCGTGCGGCGTCAGGATGAATCGACGAGAAGTCGACGACAAGTTTGCCGGCGCCGGGGGCCGATGAAAGACCTTCGTGCCCGAAGATCACCTCTTCGACGGCGGCGGCATCTGTCACGCACATGAAGACGATGTCCGAGCTCGCCATCACGTCGCGGGATGTGGCTGCGCGGCTTGCGCCGGCCTCGACGAGCGGAGCCATCTTGTCCTGCGATCGGTTCCAGATGGTGACTTGATGGCCAGCCCTGAGCAGACGCCGGGTCATCGGTGCGCCCATGAGCCCAAGGCCGATATAGCCGAGCCTTTCGACCTCTTGCGGGTTTGTCCTGCTCGCATCAGCCATAGGTTGCCTCCTTCTGTCGCAGCGCAACGCCGCAGCATCGCCGCCTTACCTTTACATAGCGCATCGCCCGGTTGCACCGGTGAGCATGCATGGCTTGCCTGATTGTTTGAACCATGAAACATTTGGACCGGTCGGGTTGGGTGGCGCCCATCGGCGCCGGAGCAGCGGAGTGGGCAAGATGCGAACCGTTTCGAGGTGGATCCTGGCATTGAGCGCGGTTGCGGCCGTGATCGTGGGCTCAGGCCCGTTGCGGGCGCAGCAGACCATCCGCGTCGGCTGGACGATCCCGGCCGAAGAATCCAAGTACTGGATGATGCGCCGCCCGGCTGAGTTTCCCAACCTCGGCAAGGCCTACAACATCGAATGGACCCAGTTTCAGGGCACCGCGCCGATGACGCAGGCACTTGCAGCTGGGGCGCTGGATTGCGCGACACAGGCGCCGCTGTCGCTCGCCAATGGCGTGGTCGGCGGCAATCTCAAGGCCTATATCGTGGCGCAGCACGTCTTCGAGAAGCCCGGCGGCTTCTCCGTCTATTGGGCTGTCATGGATAACTCGCCGATCAAGACGATCGCCGATCTCAAGGGCAAGACGGTCGGCATTTCCGTGATCGGCGGCGGCACGCAGGGGCCATTCAACCTGCTCCTGAAGCAGAATGGCGTCGATCCGGCCAAGGATATCAAGCTGGTCGAGGTCGGCTTTGCCGTCTCCGAAGACGCGCTCCGGCAGGGCCGCGTCGATGCGGTCAACATGAACCAGCCGTTTGCCGCGCGCGCAGAGGCAAAGGGTGGCACCCGAAAACTGTTCTCGCTGTCGCAGGCGATGCCGAACATCGTGCACATCCTGGAAGCCTGCCGTGCCGATTTCGTCGACAAGAACCCGGAACTGGTCAAGGCCTATGTCCGCGACATCACGTCGGGCATGAAGAAGGTGCTGGCAAACCGCGAAGAGACCCTGAAGGTCGTGTCCGAGGTGCTGAAAGCGCCCGTTCCAGTGCTCGAGACCTATCTGCTCAAGGACAATGATTTCGGTCGCGATCCAGGTGCGGCGCCGAATTTCCCCGCGATCCAGAAGATGCTGGACATCTATGCAGAGACAGGAATGCTGCCAAAACTGGATGTCTCACAGTTCAAGCATCCGACCATCGTCGCTCCGCTGCAATAAGCGAGCGAATTGTCCGAGGAGGGGATCGTGGCGTCCCGGATCATCCGGAACGCAGCATGAAGAAGATGCAAGTATGAAGAAGTTGCGATCACGGGTCACCACAGACGGTCTCGATCGAGCCCCGCATCGTGCGTTCATGCGCGCAATGGGTCTCGACGACGCCGCGATCGCCAAGCCGATGGTCGGCGTCGTCAGCATGAAGGGCGAGCAGACGCCCTGCAATATGACCCACGACTTTCAGGTCGCCGCGGCCAAGACCGGAATCGAGGAGGCCGGTGGCACGCCGCGGGAGTTCTCGACCGTGTCGGTTTCCGACGGCATCAGCATGAATCATGAGGGGATGAAGTTCTCCCTGTTTTCGCGCGAGCTGATCGCCGACTCCATCGAAGCGGTCGTCCATGGTCTGGCTTACGATGCCCTGATCGGATATGGCGGGTGCGACAAGACGCTTCCCGGCGTGATGATGGGCATGGTTCGCTGCAACGTGCCATCCATTTTCATCTACGGCGGCAGCTCGCTGCCCGGCCGCGTGGACGGGCGGACCCTGACGGTGCTCGACTCCTATGAGGCCGTCGGCAGCTTCATGACCGGCGAGATCGACGGCGCCACGCTCGAGCGGATCGAGCGCGCCTGCCTGCCGACGATCGGTGCGTGCGCCGGCCAGTTCACTGCGAATACCATGGGGATGGTGTCGGAGGCGATGGGCCTCACCATCCCCAATGTCTCGATGGTGCCCGGTGTCTACGCCGAACGCGCGCAGATCTCGCGACGAGCCGGCCGGTTGATCATGGAGATGCTGGAACGCGGCGGGCCGCTGCCGCGCGACATCGTGACGCGAAAGTCCCTGGAGAATGGCGCCGCGATTGTCGCTGCGACGGGCGGCTCGACCAATGCCGCTCTGCATCTGCCGGCGATCGCGAACGAGACGGGTATCGCGTTCACCATCGATGACGTCGGAGAGGTTTTTGCCAGGACCCCGCTGATCGGAAATCTGCGGCCCGGTGGCAAATACACGGCGAAGGATGTCTACGATATCGGCGGCGCCGCCGTGGTGATCCGCGAATTGATCCAGAGCGGGCATATCGATGGCAGCTGCATCACCATCACGGGCCGCACGCTTGCCGAAGAATATGGTGCGGCTAACGCGCCCGATGGTGAGGTCGTTTACGCGGCCCGCGCGCCGATCATGCCCGATGGCGGCGTGGCGGTGCTGAAAGGCAATCTTTGTCCCGACGGCGCAGTGATCAAGGTTGCGGGATTGAAGAGCCTGTTCTTCGAGGGAGTCGCGCGCGTTTTTGAAGACGAGGAGGCTTGCGTCAAAGCGGTTCGTGACCGCAGCTACAAGGCGGGCGAGGTGCTGGTGATCCGCAATGAAGGGCCAGTCGGCGGCCCCGGCATGCGCGAGATGCTTGGGGTCACCGCACTGATCTACGGGCAAGGCATGGGCGAGAAAGTAGCCCTCGTCACCGACGGACGGTTTTCTGGCGCGACCCGCGGCGTGTGCATCGGCTACGTCTCTCCTGAGGCGTTTGTTGGCGGTCCAGTGGCGCTTGTTCGTGACGGCGACAGGATCCGGATTGATGCCGCAAACCGGCGGATGGATTTGCTGGTCGATGAGCAGGAACTTGCGGCACGCCGGCGTGATTGGAAGCCTCGGCCGCCGCGTCATCGTGCCGGCGCGCTGGCGAAATATGCGCGATTGGTTGGCCAGGCACCCGGTGGAGCTGTCACGCATGAAGGGCCGGCGGAATGGCCCTGGTTCGAATGACGCACCGTCGGGTGCGAAAACGACCTCTGTCTGGCAGGTTTCTTGCTAAGCTCGTGCCGCTGAAGCTGAACGTTCGGCAGGTTCGTCGAGTAATGTTTAGGCGCAAGTGAGGCGAGCGACGGGATGACGGCAGTGCCTTCGAGATCGAGTGAATGGGTGAATCCGGTGATGTCACAAAACCGGGCTTCTGCGATCATTCAGATCGACCGCGTCTCGCAGGTTTTTCAAACCTCGGCGCGCAAGGATCATGTGGCGTTATCGAACATCTCGCTCACGATTGACGAGGGCGCATTTGTCTCAATCCTCGGTCCCTCCGGTTGTGGCAAGTCGACACTGCTTTACATCGTCGGGGGCTTTGTCAGCCCGACCAGCGGCGCGGCAAAGATGAAGGGGCAGGCCATCAGGGGGCCGGGACCGGATCGCGGACCAGTATTCCAGGAATTCGCATTATTCCCCTGGAAGACCGTGCTCGGCAACGTGATCTACGGCCCGCGCCAGCAGGGCGTGCGCGCCGCCGAGGCTGAAGCGCAGAGCCGGGCCTTGATCGAAATGGTCGGCCTCAAGGGCTACGAGAACTTCTATCCCAAGGAGCTGTCGGGCGGCATGAAGCAGCGCGTCGCGCTGGCGCGAACGCTCGCCTACCATCCCGAAGTCCTGTTGATGGACGAGCCGTTCGGTGCGCTCGACGCGCATACCCGGACCCGCTTGCAGAACGATCTCTTGAACATCTGGGAGCGTGATCGCAAGACGGTGTTGTTCGTCACCCACTCGGTCGACGAGGCTGTCTTCCTCTCCGACAAGGTCGTGATGATGTCGAAATCGCCCGGCCGCATCCGGCAGGTCATCGACATTGATCTGCCGCGGCCGCGCCGTCGCAACGAGCTGTTGCTCGATCCACGGTACCAGAAGTACGTCGTCGATATCGAGCGCATGTTCGATGAGAGCGACGCAGCCGGCGCGCCCGCATGATGTCGTCAGCTACCATAGTCAAGCGCGCTGCCCCGGTGCTCGCCTGTATCGGATTGCTGGCGGTGTGGCAGGTCGCGTCACTCGCGCTGAAGAATGACAGCTTTCCAACGGCGATCGAAGCGATCCGTGCGATCCCGGATATTCTTGGCGATAAGGAATCACTGATCAACATTCTGGCCTCGCTCCGCCGCATGGCGATCGGGTTTGGCGCGGCCGTGCTTGTTTCGATTCCACTTGGTCTCCTAATGGGACGTAGCCGCGCAGTCGCAGCCTTCTTCAATCCGCTTCTGATGGTGATCTATCCGGTGCCGAAGGCGGCGTTGATGCCGATCATCATGCTGTGGCTGGGCGTTGGCGACATCACGAAGACGTTGGTGATCTTCCTCGGCGTCAGCCTGCCAGTGATTTATCACAGCTTCGAAGGCGCAAAGGCTGTGGAAGAGAAGATGCTGTGGTCAGGCGCCGCGATGGGGCTTTCTCCGGCGCAACGCCTGGTGCGCATCGTGTTGCCCGCGGCACTGCCGGAAATTCTGACCGGCTGCCGCACCGGATTGGTGCTGGCGCTGATCACGATGGTCACAAGCGAGATGATCGCCCGTCAGTCCGGCGCCGGGAACATCCTGTTCAACGCACTCGACATGGGCCAATATGACACCGTCTTTGCGATGATCATCATCGTGGGGGCAATGGGAATCTGCCTCGACGCGATTTTCGAAAGGGTTCGTGCCCGCCTTGTGCGCTGGTCCGAGCCTCAGTTCGACATGCCGCTGAGCTTCTCATGATGTCGCGCCTTCTCGCCCCAAACGTCGTTCTTGGCATTGCCCCGATCGTGCTGGTTGTCGCGTTGTGGCAAGGCTTGGTGTCATTCGGCTTCGCACCCGCGATTTTGCTGCCGCCTCCAGGCTACGTCTTCAGCCGGTTGTTCCAGCAACTCGTGACGTGGACGTTTCAGCAGGAGATCGCGGCCACCCTGGTCCGGCTGTTTGCCGGGTTCGCGATTGCGGTCGTGCTGGGTGTCAGTATCGGCATCGCTGCCGCCGCCAATCCCGCGATCAACGCCGTGGTTCGGCCGATCGTACGCGTATTGGCGCCGTTGCCCAAGGTCGCCCTCTATCCAGCATTGCTGCTGCTGCTCGGCTTCGGCCACGGGTCGAAGATCACATTGGTGGCTGCCGATGCTCTCTTCCCAATTCTGTTGTCCACCTACTACGGCGCGTCGACCGTGGAGCAGAAGCTGATCTGGTCGGCCATGGCGGCGGGAACGCCGCGCTATGAAATCCTCCTCAAGGTCGTGCTGCCGGCGGCGATGCCGTCGATCCTGACCGGTTGCCGGATCGGTCTTGTCATCTCCTGCATCGTGGTGTTTCTGGCCGAGATGATCACCTCGACGGATGGACTGGGTCATGCGCTCGTGACGGCGGCCCGAACCTTTCAGGCCGTGGACATGTTCGTCCCCTTGATCACGATCTCGCTGCTGGGTTTGATCCTGAACGGCTTGCTGGGGGCCGTCCGATCGTATCTGCTCCGGGGCTTCCCCGAAGCGTAACAGACAAATAAGAATTCTGAAGACAGGGAGTGAACCATGCTGGCTGATCGCATCGAGGCAAAATGGATCGACGCATTTTGCGAGATCTTTGAGCGATGCGCCGTCAAGGCCGGCGATACCGCGGCAATCCTCTCGGAAACCCAGTCGCGCGCGTTGAACGTGCATCTGGCGGAGCTCGCGCTGCTGCGGATGGGAGCGCGGCCGTTTCATGTGGTGATGCCGACACCGCGTAACCGGAATGTCGTTCCGGTTCGCTCGACCGGGGCGAGCGAGGCGATCCAGCGGCTGGGGCCGGTGATCAGCGCGCTTCAGCAGGCCGGGTTCGTGGTGGATTGCACCATCGAGGGCCTGATGCACGCAGTGGAGACACCGGAAATTCTCAAAGCCGGCGCGCGCATTCTGGTGATTTCGAACGAGCATCCCGAGGCGCTGGAGCGGATGGTGCCAGATCCCGCGCTCGAGAAGCGTGTTCGTGCCGCGGCAAAAATGCTGCGGGGAACTAAGCGGATGCGCGTCACCTCGAAGGCGGGAACGGCGCTCGACATCGACATGGTCGGAGCCTCCACGGTTGGCGTGTGGGGCTGGACCGACAAACCCGGTACTCTGGCACATTGGCCCGGCGGAATCGTCGTCAGCTTTCCCAAGAGCGGGACCATCAACGGTACGTTGGTGATGGCGCCGGGCGACATCAACCTGACCTTCAAGCGTTATCTGACGTCGCCGGTGAAGATGACGCTGAAGGACGATTATGTCATCGAGCTGGAAGGCGAAGGTACGGATGCCGCGATGATGCGCAGCTATCTCGCCGCCTGGGGCGATCGGGAAGCCTATGCGGTCTCGCATGTCGGTTTTGGCATGAACCCCGGCGCGCGGTACGAGGCGCTCTCGATGTACGACCAGCGCGATACCAACGGCACGGAGCTTCGCGCTGTGTCCGGCAATTTCCTGTTCTCGACCGGTGCGAACGAGTTCGCAGGCCGCTACACGGCGGGTCATTTCGATCTGCCAATGATGGGAACCACCATCGAACTCGATGGCATTGCCGTCGTCCGCGAAGGTGTGCTCCAGGACGTGTTCGGCTAGCCGCGATCGACCACCGGCGGCCGCGCCAGGCCAAAGTGGCGGAGCAGGTCGACCATAGCCTTGAGTCGCTCCACTCGATAGGCATCGACATCGAGGCCGGAATAGTCGAGGAAGCCGGCGCCCGTCCGCAGGCCGATTCGTCCCTCGCTCATGTTGCGCGAAATCACCTCTGGCGCCCGATAGCGGTCGCTGCCGAGTGCGCCCTCGAGATAGCGGCTCGCGTAGTAAAGGATGTCGCCGCCGCCCCAGTCGATGAATTCGAGCAGGCCGAGCACGGCGTAGCGGAAGCCGAAGCCGTAGCGGATCGCCTTGTCGATTTCTTCCGCGCTGGCAACACCCTCCTCGACCATACGAGCAGCCTCGTTCATCGCCAGCGCCTGGATGCGCGGGACGATGAAGCCGGGCGTAGCCGCACAGACCACCGGTACTTTGCCAATGCCCTCAAGCCGCGCTTTGACCTCGTCGATGATGGCGGGATCGGTGGCCTTGCCAGGCGAAACCTCGACCAGCGGGATCAGATAGGCCGGGTTGAGCCAATGCGCGTTGAGGAAGCGGCGAGGGTTCACGATCGCGACGGAGAGATCGTCGACGAGGATGGTCGACGTCGTCGATGCAATGATCGTGTCCGGGCCGACTTGCCTTGAGGCGGCCGCCAGCACCTCCCGCTTGAGCTCGACGACCTCAGGAACGCCCTCGAAGACCATAGCGGCCTCGGACAGCGCTGCACCGCTTTCGCCGGCGGCCGCCACCGAGACCCGCGCGATGAGCGGATCGACGTCCGCCTCGGTCAGTAGTCCCAGCTTCGACAGGCTGGCAAAGGTCTTCCTGACCTCGCCGAGCGCGTCCGTCTCCAGCTTGGCGAAATCGTCCGCGGAGCGCGCCTTGATGTCGATCATCGTGACCCTGTGCCCCGCATAGGCGAATGCGACGGCGATACCGCGTCCCATGCGGCCGGCCCCCAGACAGGCAATGTTGACGCGATTGGTCATCGATCAGAATCCATTGCGAAGCAGCGTCTGCAATTCAGCTTTTCTGAGATCGCCGAGGCCCAGCGTCTCGAGCGTTCGGCCCCCTCGCGCAAAATCCTCGCCACAGACCGCGCCGCCGATCGCCAGGAACGCTTTGGCCAGCGGTGTGGCCACGCCAGCCAGGCCGGCGACGGAGACCAGCAAAGACAGTCCGAGCCGCAGATCCTCGCGCATGTAGCGGTGCTCGGTCAGCACGATCCGTTCGCGCCAGTCGCCGGAATCGGTCAGTCGGTCGTGCGAGCCACGGCCATACATCCAGATCTCGCCTTCCTTCGCGTAGTGATGAGCGAGCGGGAAATGCGGCGCGCCGTAACCGAGCGCCTCGCGCACCGCGATGCGTTCCGCGTCGAGCGCGTCGGTGACCCGGCGGATCGCGGCTTGCGTGCCTTCCTTGTGAATGTCCCAGCGCTCGAAATGTTCGATCGGGCCGGCGTTCATCACGATCAACGGCGGATGGATGATGGGCCCTGCATTCATCAGCGCGCCGGACAGCGCATCTCCGCACGGTTCGATCGCACCCGGGAAAGCGCGTCCAATGACTTCGAGCGCATGCGCGGCCTGATCGAGCGGGAACACGCCGACCGGCAGTCGCTTGGCGCGGATGGTGATCGCGACCTCGAACGGTCCATGCTTGCGGGTCAGCCAGGGCAAGGTTCCGGTCTCGGCAAAGCTGGCCTTGGCATGGTTGCCCGCATCTCGGGCCGCTTGGGCGAAGATCATCGAGCCGAATGTCGCCGGCGGTAGAAAAACGACCTGGCCGTCCCGCAGATGCGGGGCGAGCAGACCGGCAATGCCCGGCTGTGCGAAGGCCGGCGCGGGGCAGAGGATCAACTCGACGCCGTTGACGGATTCGGCGATGTCGGCCGTGATCAGCGCGAGCTTCACTTCGTGGCGGCCGTTATGGTCCTTGACCAGGATGCGCGAGCCGGCAGCGCGATGCGCTGCGACCTGATCCGCATCGCGACGCCAGAGCCGGACCTCATGCCCCGACAGCGCAAAATCGCCCGCGGCCGCGAAAGAGCCGTTTCCCCCACCCAGAACCGCAATCTTCAAGATGTTTCTCCTTGCGCGCGCGATTGCGCATCGAACTGCTTCAGCAGGAAATGCTGCACCTTGCCCAGCGCCGTGCGAGGCAAGTCGGTGACGAAGACGATATCGCGTGGAACTTTGAATCGCGCGAGCTGCGCCTGGATGTGCGTTCTGAGCTCCTCCGCTTCGAGATGCGAGCCGGATCGCCGGATCACATAAGCGATGGGGACTTCGCCCCAGCGCGGGTCCGGCCGGCCGATCACGGCGCATTCGCTGACGTCGGGATGTTCGAGCAGGACGCGCTCGACTTCCGCTGGGTAGACATTCTCGCCCCCGGAAATGATCAGGTTCTTCTTGCGGTCGCGCACCCAGAAATAGCCGTCCGCGTCGCACAGGCCGATATCTCCGGTGCGATACCAGCCGTCCTGCAGTGCATCGCGCGTGGCGTCCGCATTGCCCCAATATTCGAAAAACACGTTGGCGCCACGCACCGCGATTTCGCCCGGTGTGCCAGCCGGCACCTCGGCACCGGCCTGATCGACCACTTTTGCCTCACAACACAAGCCGGCGAGTCCAGTCGATCCCACACGCGACAGATCGCCGCCGAGGCGGGTGTAGATTGCGATGGGGCAGGTTTCCGTCGAGCCATAGACCTGAAGCACGGGAACGCCGCGCGCGACGAAGCGGTCGATCAGGTGCGGCGGCACGATGGTCGAGCCCGTGGCGACGGCCTTGAGTGACGAGAGATCAGCCGTCGCCCAGGCGGGATGCTCGCTCACGGCCTGGATGATCGCCGGCACCATCACGGTCAGCGTCGGCCGCTCGCGTTCGATCGCCGCGAGCGCCGTATCCGGTATGAAGCGGGCGTGGATCGTGACGGTTGCGCCCAACTGCAGCGCGGGCGTGGTCTGGATATTGAGGCCGCCGACATGGAAGAGCGGCAACACGGTCAGCACATGATCGTCCGACGTCATGTTGTGCATGTGCTGGCTCATGACGCCGTTCCAGAACAGCGCCTCTTGCCGCAGCACCGCGCCCTTCGGCCGTCCTGTCGTTCCTGACGTGTAGACGATGAGGAGCGGGCAGGAGAGATCGGTGTGCGGGTTGCGGCCGCTGCCCTGGCTGCGGGCCAGCAGACCTTCGAACGTCGTGCCGCCAGGCGGCGTGAAGTCGAGGCCGACGACAGATGTCCCCGGCGCAGTCCGCCCAAGCTCGGCAAGCACTCCCTCAAATGCCTGCTCGAGCACCAGGACCTTGGCGCCGGCATCACTCAGAATGAACAGCTGCTCGGCGACCGCCAGTCGCCAGTTCAGCGGCACCAGCATCGCCCCGAGTCGCGCACAAGCGTAGAGCAGAACGAGGTAGTCCGGCCGGTTCAGGCTCAGGATCGCGATCCGATCGCCGCGACCGACGCCGAGTTCTTGCTTCAAGGCGGTTGCGGTCCGTTCGATGCGTGCGGCGAATGCGGCATAGCTCAGCCGTTCGCCTTCGAAGGCAATGGCCGTCTTGTCTGGCGCGAACGCCGCGTTGCGGTCGATCAGGCTACAGAGGTCCACCGTCAGTCGTCCGTCTCGCCGGCCTCGTACAGCGCCTCGCGTCCGATCCGGTCGAGGCAGAGCTCGGCGGTCCAGGGCAGCATCAGCGAGCCGCAGCGGCTGTCGCGATAGATCCGCTCCAGCGGCAGCGACCGCAGCATGGCCTGACCGCCGCAGGTGCGGATCGCGAGCGCGGCGAGCTCATTGGCGCCCTCCATTACCGAATATTGTGCGGCGTAGGCGCGCAGAACCTGTTCCTTGCTCGGATTGGCGCGGGCTTCGGTCACAGCCTGGAACCAGATCGCCTTGATCTGCTCGAGCTTGATTTGCATCTGCGCGACCGCGATCTGCTTGGTCGGGTACATCCGGCGCTTGACCGGCGGCATGCCCGGCACCTCGCCGCGCAAATAACGCACGGTGAAATCGTAAGCGGCTTGCGCGAGGCCCATATAGGTCGGCGACAGCGTCAGGAACATGTGCGGCCAGCGCATCGCGGCCTGGAAATAGACGCCGCGCGGCATCAGCGCGGAATCCTCCGGCACGAACACGTCCTTGAACAGCAGCGTCCGCGAGACGGTGCCGCGCATGCCGAGTGGATCCCAGTCGCCGACGACCGAGACGCCTTCCGATTTGGCGGGGATGGCCAGATAAAGTGTATTGCGGCGCGATGCCTTGCCGCCTTCCTCGATCTCGGTGCAGAGCACGCCGTAATAGTCGGCATGACCGGAGAGCGATGCAAAGATCTTCTTGCCGTTGACGATCCAGCCGCCCTCGACCGGTCTTGCTTCCGTGCCGAAAGCGACACCGCCCGCAGCCGCCGCGCCGCCTTCGGAGAAGGGCTGCGAGTAGATCGCGCCGTCCTCGACGATGCGCCTGTAGTGCACCGCGCGCCGTCGTTCGTGCGCGGCGCGGGTGTCCGCGTCCATGTCGAGATCATCGGCCAGCGGGCCCGACCACAGCGTCGAGCACACATGCATGTTCCAGGTCAGCGCCGTCGCGCCGCAATAGCGGCCGATCTCGGCCGCCGCCAAGGCATAGGTCTGGTAGTTCGCGCCGAGGCCGCCGTGCTTCTTGGGGATGGCAATGCCGAGCAGGCCGGTGCGGTGCAGATCGCGATAATTCTCGGTCGGGAAGGTCGCCTCGCGATCGTAGGTCGCGGCGCGGCCGGCGAACACGCTCTGGCCGATCTCGCGGGCGCGCGCAATGATGCCGGCCTGCTCGTCACCCAGGCGGTATGCGACGGGATCGAAGATCGGCGCATCGAGCACGGCCTTGTCGCTTGCGCCGATATTCTTACCGACTTGCATGGTCATGGCGCAGTCACCTTACGCTTTGGTCGCGAGAGAGTTCAGGAACCGGCCGAGCGCTTCGTTGAAGACATCGGGGCGTTCGAGATTGGCGAGATGGCCCACGCCAGCGAGCTCGACATATTCGGCGCCCGGAATAAACGTCGCCGTCTTCGCCATCATCGGTGCGGGCGCGTTGTTGTCCTTGGAGCCGGACAGCAGCAGCGTCGGGACGGAAATATCCCCGAGCGTGCTGCGCTGATCGAAGCCGATGAGAGCCAGCATCATGGCGCGATAGCTGGCCTCGGGCACGCCTGCCATGCATTCGCGGGCGAGCTCCATCCCCTTTGGATCAGGATCGTCGCCGACCAGCTCCTTCACCAGCGAAGGCGCCAGCGACGTCATTGTCTCCCCGCGGTCGAGCGGCCCGAGCCGCGCCGCGATGAAGGATCTCTGCCAATCGCCGTCGGCCTTGCCGAAGGCCGGACTGGTCTGCGCCAGGACGACTGCGCGCGCCAGTTTCGGCGACTGCACCAGCCATTTCTGGACGATCATGCCGCCGATCGAATGGCCGACCAGAATGGGCCTGCTTGCGCCGAGCTGCTCGATGAATTGCTGGAGCGCATCGGCCAAGGCAGCAATGCTGACACTGGCCAGCGGCGCCGATCCGCCATAACCCGGCATATCCCATGCGATCGCGCGGAAGCGGTTGCCGAATGTGGCAAGCTGGTGCGGCCAGGCTCGCGCCGCGCCGCCAATGCCGTGCAGGAAAATCAAAGGTGTCGCGCCCGGATCGCCCGCGGCTTCGTAGGCGAAGCGTCCGTCCTTTGTTATCATTGGCGCAGGCTGCGACACGCGACAATCCTTTTGCTTGGCTCTGTGATGCTAACAGGCTCGCGGGCGATGGGAAGGGATAATTTTATACTTAAAGCAATTTTCGGGCCGGTCGCCCATGCGGCCGTTCCTGCTGTCGATCGGCGCTTTCGTTGCAAAAATTTGAAGGTTAAAATATATCGAAGGAACGATCAGGATCTCAGGAGCAAGCGCATGTCCGGATTGCCGCATTCGCCGCACGCGCTGGTGACCGGTGGTGGTCGCGGCATCGGCCGCGCCATCGCGGCTTCGCTTGTCGGTGCTGGCGCGACCGTGACGGTGCTCGGTCGGAATGCAGCGCCTCTTGCAGAGGCCGTCAACGCAGGCGCCGCGCATTTCGCGGCCGTTGCCGACGTCGCTGATGAAGCGTCGTTGAAGGCGGCCGTCCTTGAGGCGAGTGCGCGCAAGCCGATCGACATCCTGATTGCCAACGCAGGCAGCGCTGAATCGGCGCCATTCGCGAAATCGGACAGCGCCCTCTTCGGCCGCATGATGGATGTCAATTTCATGGGCGTGGTCCATGCCATCCGCGCTGTGTTGCCGGGCATGAAAGACCGTCCCTATGGCCGCATTGTCGCAGTTGCGTCCACGGCCGGGCTCAAGGGCTATGCCTATGTCAGCGCCTACGCTGCGGCCAAGCACGCCGTGGTCGGCCTCGTGCGTTCGCTCGCTCTCGAGATGGCCGGAAGCAATGTGACGGTGAATGCAGTGTGTCCCGGCTTCACCGACACCGATCTGGTCGCCGGCAGCATCGAAAACATCATGACGAAGACCGGCCGAACCCGCGAGCAGGCGATCGCCGAACTCGCGAAACATAATCCGCAAGGAAGACTGATCACGCCTCAAGAGGTGGCCGATGCCGTGCTGTGGCTGTGCGGTGAGGGCGCTGGCGCGATCACCGGACAGGCGATCGCGGTTGCCGGTGGTGAAATCTAGCGTGTGTGTGGCGCAGGCGCGGAACAAGGAAGCTAAGGAGATAGCATGAGCAGACCAGCCAATCCCGTCACCATACCGCTTGCAGATTACTCGCCGCAGCACTTCCTGCTGGCCGTGGTCGACGGTGTCGCGACGGTTACGCTCAATCGCCCCGACCGAAAGAATCCGCTCACCTTCGAAAGCTACCGGGAACTGACTGATTTCTTCCGCGCCTGCGCGTTCGATGATGCGGTCAAATCCATCGTCGTCACCGGCGCCGGCGGCAATTTCTCGTCTGGCGGCGACGTGTTCGAGATCATCGGCCCGCTCGTGAAGATGGATACCAAGGGGCTGACCGCCTTCACACGCATGACCGGAGACCTTGTCAAGGCGATGCGGGCCTGCCCGCAGCCGATCGTGGCTGCGGTCGAGGGCATTTGCGCCGGCGCCGGGGCGATCATCGCCATGGCGTCGGATATGCGCCTCGCGGCGAGTGGCACAAAGGTGGCGTTCCTGTTCAACAAGGTTGGCCTTGCCGGCTGCGACATGGGCGCCTGTGCGATCCTGCCGCGGATCATCGGTCAGTCACGCGCCTCCGAACTGCTCTACACCGGCCGGTTCATGACCGCGGAGGAGGGCGAGCGCTGGGGCTTCTTCAGCCGCCTCGTCACGCCCGAGCAGGTGCTGCCCCAAGCGCAATTGCTGGCCAAGCAAGTCGCGGAAGGACCGACCTTCGCCAACACCATGACCAAGCGGATGCTGGCGATGGAATGGGCGATGTCGGTAGAGGAGGCGATCGAGGCCGAGGCCGTTGCCCAGGCGCTGTGCATGACGACGGCGGATTTCGAGCGCGCCTTCGAGGCGTTCGCCAACAAGGTCAAGCCGGTTTTCAGGGGCGACTAGGACGATCACCTTTAGGGGCAGACCAGCAACGGGGGACTTGCGCAAAATTATTTTAGGCTTAAAATAGTTTTCGTGACCAGGTGAATTGGCGAGGCTCCCATGAAAGTCGCGATCATCGGTGGCGGACCTGCGGGTCTCTACGCTGCGATCCTGCTCAAGAAGCAGCGTCCCGGCGCCGAAGTCACCGTCTATGAGCGCAATCGGGCCGATGACACGTTCGGCTTCGGCGTGGTGTTCTCGGACGCCACGCTGGACAATTTCGAGAGGCACGATCTTCCGAGCTACCGCCGCATCACTCAGGAATTCGCCTATTGGGACGACATTGCCGTGCATTTCCGCGGCACGGTGCACCGGGTCGGCGGCAACGGCTTTTGCGGCTGCTCACGGCAGAAGCTGCTGCTGATCCTTCAGGAGCGGGCACGCGAGCTGGGCGTCTCCCTGCATTTCGAAGTGGATATCGACGACGAATCCCGCTTCGCCGACGCCGACCTCGTCCTGCTTGCGGACGGTATCAACAGCCGCTTCCGCGAGAAATATATCGATCATTTCCAGCCCGAGGTCGACGTCCGCTCCAACAAGTTCGCCTGGATGGGCTCAACGAGGCCGCTCGATGCCTTCACTTTCATCTTCCAGGAAACCGAGTGGGGGCCCTTCATCGCCCATGCCTATCAGTATGAGGCCGGGCATTCGACCTGGATCTTCGAGACCGATCCCGAGACGTTCGCGCGGGCGGGGCTGACGGGGCTGGACGAGGCTCAGTCCGCCGCGCGGATGGCGGACATCTTCGGCTGGTTCCTCGATGGGCACAAGCTGCTGACCAACCGCTCGATGTGGCGCAACTTCCCCATGATCCGCAGCAAGCGCTGGGTCAAGGACAACATGGTCCTGCTTGGCGATGCCAAGGCGAGCGCGCATTTCTCGATCGGCTCGGGCACCAAGCTTGCGATGGAGGACGCCATCGCGCTGGCCGAAGCGATGGAGAAGGCGCCCAGCATCGCGGCGGCACTGAAGGTCTATGAGAACGGCCGCCGCGAGGAGGTCGAGAAGACGCAGCATGCCGCCGACGTCTCGCTGGTCTGGTTCGAGCATGTCGACCGCTTCTGGGATTTTGACCCCGTGCAGTTCGCCTTCGGCGTGATGACGCGCTCGAAGGCGATCACCTACGACAATCTCAAGCTCCGCGCGCCGGATTTCGTGGCCGAGGTCGACAAGTCGTTCGCCAAGCAGGTGCGCAGCAGCGGCTTCGATGTCGACACCGACCGGCCGATGGTGCCGCTGTTCCAGCCGTTCCGCTTGCGCGAGATGGAGCTGGCCAATCGCGCGGTGATGTCGCCGATGTGCATGTATTCGGCGCGGGAGGGTGTGCCGACAGACTTCCACCTGGTGCATTACGGCTCGCGTGCGATCGGCGGCGCCGGGCTGATCTTCACCGAGATGGCCTGCGTCAGCCGCGATGCCCGGATCACGCCCGGCTGCGCCGGTCTCTGGACCGACGAGCAGGAAGCCGCGTGGCGACGCATCGTGGATTTCGTCCACGGCAATTCGGCCGCGAAAATCTGCCTGCAACTGGGCCACGCCGGCCGCAAGGGCGCGACCAAATTGATGTGGGACGGCATGGACCGGCCGCTGGAGCAGGGCGGTTGGGAGGTCTTCTCGGCATCGCCGCTGCCCTATTTCCCCGATAGCCAGGTGCCGCGCGAGCTCGATCGCGCCGGCATGAACGCGGTGAGGGACGCTTTCGTCGCGGCGGCCGAGCGCGGCGAGCGCTGCGGCTTCGACATGCTCGAATTGCACTGCGCCCACGGCTATCTGCTCGCGAGCTTCATCTCGCCGCTCACCAACACCCGCACCGACGATTATGGCGGCTCGCTCGAAGACCGGCTGCGGTTTCCGCTCGAGATCTTCGAGGCATTGCGGGCGGTGTGGCCGTCGCACAAGCCGATGTCGGTGCGTATCTCTGCGACTGATTGGGCGGAGGGCGGCATCACCGGCGATGACGCCGTCGCCGTCGCGCGCGCCTTTGCCGAGGCGGGTGTCGATCTCGTCGACGTCTCGACCGGGCAGACCGTGCGCGATGCGCAGCCGGTGTACGGCCGCATGTTCCAGACGCCGTTCTCCGACCAGGTCCGCAACGAGGCGCGGGTGGCCACCATGTGCGTCGGCAACATCACGACGGCGGACCAGGCCAACACCATCTTGGCCGCCGGCCGGGCGGATCTCGTCGCGCTCGGCCGTCCGCATCTTGTCGACCCGTTCTTCACCATGAAGGCGGCGGCTTGGTATGGGGCAAACGACGCTTTCTGCCCGCCGCAATATCTGCCCGGAAAGGATCAGATTTTCCGCAACAGCGTCCGCGACCGGCAGGACTTCGAGGAGCTGAGAATTAAGGCTAAGCCCAAGACCCGGGCCGAGCTGAAGGCGGAGGCGACAAAGCCGCTTGCGGCGGAGTGACCGCCCGTGCGACCTTAACCCATTGCCTGTGTTTCGAGTGGAGTAAGGGCGATGAAGGCGATTATCGTCGGTGGCGGTATCGGTGGTCTCACCACGGCATTGATGTTGCGCTCGCGCGGCCTGGATTGTGAGATCTTCGAGCAGGCCGACACCATTCGCGAGCTCGGCGTCGGGATCAACACGCTGCCGCATGCCATGCGCGAGTTGGCCGGGCTTGGCCTGTTGCAGAAGCTCGACGAGGTCGCGATCCGCACTGATCAGCTCTATTACCTCAATCGCCACGGCCAGGAGGTCTGGCGCGAAGCTCGCGGCATCGACGCCGGCCACGACGTGCCGCAATTCTCGATCCATCGTGGGCGCCTTCAGGGCGTCATCCATCGCGCCGTCGAGGAACGGCTCGGGCAGCAAGCGATTCACACCGGCTGCCGGCTGGGTGCGTTCACGCAGGACGAGGGCGGCGTCACGGCCTATTTCTTCGATCGCGTCGGCGCGCATGTCCACACCGCGCGCGGCGATATCCTGATCGGCGCCGACGGCATCCATTCGCGCGTCCGCGAGACACTGTTCCCGAACGAGGGGCCGCCGTGCTGGAATGGCCTGATGCTGTGGCGCGGCGCCCGCGATTGGCCGCTATTCCTCACCGGCAAATCGATGATCGTGGCCGGCGGTCTCAACGCCAAGGTGGTGATCTATCCGATCGCGGAAGGATCGAGTCCGGCGAGCCGTCTGACCAATTGGGCGGTGCTGGTCAAAGTGGGCGAAGGCAATGCACCTCCACCGCGGAAAGAAGATTGGTCGCGGCCGGGCCGCCGCGAGGAGCTGATGCCGCATGTCGCGCGCTTCTCGGTGCCCTATATCGACGTGAAGAGCCTGATCTCGGCGACGCCCGAATTCTACGAATATCCGACCTGCGACCGCGATCCCTTGCCCTATTGGTCGTCCGGGCGCGTCACGCTGCTCGGCGATGCCGCGCATCCGATGTATCCGGTCGGCTCCAATGGCGCCTCGCAGGCGATCCTCGATGCGCGCTGCCTTGCCGACGTGCTGGTGCGCGCCGAGCACCCGCGTCAGGCGCTGCTCGAATACGAGAAGAAGCGTCTGCCGATGACGGCCGAGATCGTCCGCTCCAACCGGCGCGGTGGCCCCGAAGGCGTCATCGACGCCGTCGAGCAGCTCGCGCCTGATGGCTTCGACAATGTCGACAACGTCCTGAGCTATTCCCAGCGCGAAGCCATCGTGCGCGGCTATGCCACCAAGGCAGGCTTTGCCGCAGTGCCGGGACTTGCGGCGGTGCGCGCTGAAATCGGCGGTAGAGCGGGATGAGATTGGGGGAATCGGCGCTAGCCCGGAACTCAGATCACCTTTTCCCCGCTGGGAGAGGTGGAGCCCCAGCCACCGAACGAGCCTAACTTCATCCCACTTTAGCTAGCTGCCGGGCGGCGGCGGCAGGAAGTGGATGTTGAACTCGGCGGCCATCGCCACCACGTCCTCGGGCTTCTGCTCCTTCATGTTGTGAAGGCCCCAGAACAGGTCGAACAGCTTGCGGCTCGGCGAAACCCAGAACAGCACCTTTGCGGTCTGCTCCGACTTATTGAAGATGCCGTGCGGCACGCCCATGCCGAGGCGGATCAGGTCGCCCGCGGTCGCCTGCGCCTCGGAATTGCCGAGCATGAAATCGAGCTTGCCTTCCAGCATGTAGAGATACTCATCCTGGTCAGGGTGAATATGCGGCGGCACGAACGTGCCCGGCGGCAGTGTCGCATGCCAGGAGAAACTGTTCTCGGCGTAGCTTTTCGGCACATAGGTCTGGCCGAGGATGTTCCAGGAGATGCCCTGGATGCCCTCATTGGCCCGGGTGATGCCGGTGATTTCGCTCTTCATTGCGGTCCTCCCGTAACGCGATACACGGCCTTAGTTCGCCGCCTTGCAGTCCTTGGCATAGCGGTCGCCGTAATTCTCGAAGACCTTCTGCACGATCTCGGTCTGGAACTTGCCGTCCGGACGCTTGGCGACCTTGGTCAGGTAGAAATTCTGGATCGGATAGCCGTTGGTGTTGAACTTGAAGGCGCCGCGCAGCGAGGTGAAGTCGGCTTTCTTCAAAGCGGCGGCGACGGCGTCCTTGTTGGAGAGATCGCCCTTGACCGCCGTGACCGCGCTGTCGATCAGCATCGCGGCGTCATAGGCCTGGAAGGCGTAGGTGCCGGGCACGCTGTTATAGGCGGCCTCATAGGCGGCAACGAACTTCTTGTTCTGCGGATTATCCAGATTGGGCGCCCAGTTCGCGCCGCCGAACATGCCGACGGCCGCGTCCTGCTGCGCCGGCAAGGTCGATTCATCCACCGTGAACGCCGAAAGCACCGGAATGCTGTCGGCCAGTCCTGCCTGCCGGTATTGCTTGACGAGATTGACGCCGAGGCCGCCCGGCATGAACGTGAACAGCGCATCGGGCTTCTGCGACGAGATCTTGGAAAGCTCCGGCTGGAAGTCAAGCGTGTTCAGCGGCATGTAGGATTCCTCGACGATCTCGCCCTTGTAGTCGAGCTTGAAGCCCGCCACCGAATCCTTGCCGGCTTGATAATTCGGGACCATCAGATACATGCGCTTATAGCCGCGATCCTGCGCGACCTTGCCGAGGATCTCGTGCACCTGATCGTTCTGGTAGGAGGTCACATAGAAGAACGGGTTGCAGTCCTTGCCGGCAAACGTCGACGGGCCGGCATTGGGGCTGATCAGGAAGGTTTTCGATTCTGTGATGGGCCGGTGGATCGCCTGGAGGATGTTGGAGAAGATCGGGCCGACCACGAAGTCGACCTTGTCGCGCTCGAGCAAGCCCTTGACCTTCGTCACCGCCGCATCCGGCTTCAATTCGTCATCTGCGACGATCACCTCGACATCGCGGCCGCCCATTTTGCCGCCGAGATCCTTCACTGCGAGCGCAAAGCCGTCGCGGACTTGCTGGCCCAGCGCGGCGGCTGGCCCCGACAGGGTCACGACCACACCCAGCTTGATTTTCTCCTGGGCGAGGGCAGGGCTCATCGCGGTGCCGAGCAGCATAGCGGCTGCGGCCAAGGTCATTTGCGTCTTCATGATCTGTCCCTCGTGACGATCGGCTTGCGCTGCAAGCCGCGTACTCCAATCCAAGCTTATGCCGATGATGGCCGCCGCGGCAAGCCGAGCTCGAGGCGTCGCATCCTGTGGGCAGCGGCGCATGCAAGCTGCGCGCCAATTATTTGAAGCCTAAAGAAATTGACGTGCGGTCGATTGTTGCAGCTTTGGACTTGCAGCCGGCCCCGATTTAATTGAAGCTCAAAACGTTAGGAAATCCGTGCCGGCGCCAATGCCGGCCGTGAGTGACTGCATCAACATGCTCGATTCCGAGACCAAGGCCGTCGAAACGCCGGAGGATCATGCCGAAGAGCTTCGGCTGTGGCTGCGGCTGTTGACCTGCACGACCCTCATCGAAGGGGAAGTCCGCGGCCGGCTGCGGCAGCGGTTCGACGTCACTTTGCCCCGGTTTGACCTGATGGCGCAGCTCGACAAGGCGCCGGACGGCATGACGCTATCCGATGTCTCCAAGCGCATGATGGTGTCGAACGGCAACGTCACCGGCCTCGTCGAGCGGCTGGTGGAATCCGGTCATCTCGACCGGCGCACCTCGGAGACCGACCGCCGCGTCCAGGTGATCCGCCTCACAAAGCTCGGGCGTGCCGAGTTTCGCAGGATGGCTGCGGAACACGAAACCTGGATTGCCGACCTCTTCGCCGATCTGACGCCGAAGGATGTGCGCGAATTGATGCGGCTCCTGGCCAGGACCAAGGCGTCGGCGCAGAAATCGGCCGCGCGCCGCCGGCCGTAAGCAGGCGGGCGGGGCGGGCCGCCGACCCCATTTGCCGCAGGAAAAAGCAAGGAATGCCCAAAATCCGCTATTGCGCCAAATTGTTTTAAGCCTAAAATGTTTTCCAGATCGTGCTGCCGGGTGCAATCCATGCTGAAAGGAGCGTGCGATGGCCAACGCCGCCAAGGTTCAAGGGTCGGGCTCGTGTGACGGCAATACTGCGACGGCCCATGTCGATACGTTCGCGCGGCAACATCTGCCGCCGCGCGAGCTCTGGCCCGAATTCATCTTCACGCGGCCGGAGCTGCGCTACCCAACGCGATTGAACTGCGTCAGCTATTTCCTCGATCGCTGGGTCGAGCAAGGCCACGGCGATGCGCCTTGCGTCATCAGTCCTGCGGTCAGCTACACCTATCGCGAGCTGCAAGCCCTGGTGAACCGCATCGCCAATGTGCTGGTCGGCAAGCTGGGTCTTGTGACCGGCGGGCGCGTGCTGCTGCGCTCGGCCAACAATCCGATGATGGTCGCGACCTATCTCGCAGTCATCAAGGCCGGCGGCATCGTCGTGGCGACCATGCCGCTGCTGCGTGCCAAGGAGCTGTCCTATCCGATCCAGAAGGCGGAGATCACGCTCGCGCTGTGTGACGGAAAGCTCTCCGAGGAGATGGAGAAGGCGAAAGCCGCGGCACCCGCCTTCAAGCACGTGGTCTATTGGGGCAATGGCGCCCCCGATTCGCTCGAAGCGCTGATCGCGGATGCGAGCCCGGAGTTCAGGGCTGTCGATACCGCGTCCGACGACGTCTGCCTGATCGCCTTCACGTCGGGCACGACAGGCGATCCCAAGGGCACCATGCATTTCCACCGGGACATGCTGGCGGTCTGCGACGGCTACGCGCGCAATATCTTGCGCGCCGAGCAGAAGGATCGCTTCATCGGCTCGGCACCGCTCGCCTTCACCTTCGGCTTCGGCGGTGTGTTGTTTCCGATGCATATTGGCGCCTCCTTCGTGGTGCTGGAGAAGACGACGCCGGACGACATTCTGAATGCGATCGAGCAGTACAAGACCACGGTCTGCTTCACCGCACCAACCGCATACCGGGCCATGCTCGGCAAGCTCGCGGGCCGTGACATCTCCTCGCTTCGCAAATGCGTCTCCGCGGGCGAGACGCTGCCCAAGCCGACATTCGAGGCATGGCTGAAGGCCACCGGCATCAAGCTGATGGATGGCATCGGTTCGACCGAACTGCTGCACATCTTCATCAGCGCGACCGAGGAGGAGATTCGCCCCGGCGCGACCGGCAAGCCGGTGCCGGGCTATGAGGCCAAGATCGTCGACGATGCCGGCAACGACGTGCCGCCGGGCACGATGGGCCGACTGGCGGTACGTGGGCCGACCGGCTGCCGTTATCTCGCCGACGAGCGGCAACGGAAATACGTCCAGAACGGCTGGAACATCACCGGTGACACCTATCTGATGGATAGCGACGGCTATTTCTGGTACCAGTCGCGCTCCGACGACATGATCGTCTCGGCCGGCTACAATATCGCAGGCACGGATGTCGAGGCAGCGCTGCTCACGCATCCGTCCGTCGTCGAATGCGGGGTCGTCGGTGCGCCGGACGAGGCACGCGGCATGATCGTGAAGGCCTATGTCGTCGCCGCGCCCGGTGTGACGCCCGACGCGCAGCTCGTGGCCGAGTTGCAGGAACATGTCAAACGCGAGATCGCGCCGTACAAATATCCGCGCGCGATCGAATTCGTGACGCAATTGCCGAAGACCGAGACTGGCAAGTTGAAGCGTTTTGCCCTGCGTCAGCTGGCGCAGGCTGCAGCGACTCCTCAGGCGTCGCTGCGGAATGAGAGAAGGATAGAGAATTGTCCGTGACGACGCCAAAAGGCCCGCAGCTCGCGGTGCTGCCGACTGCAGCCGAGCACGAAACCCGCTCCCGCGCGCAAATCCTCCAGCCGTCCGGCTGGCCAATGCCGAAGGGGTATGCCAACGGCATGGCTGCCGATGGGCGGATCGTCGTCACCGGCGGAGTGATCGGCTGGGATGCCGAAGAGCGTCTCGCGGACGGCTTCGTCGCGCAGGTGCGCCAGACCCTGAGCAACATCGCCGAAATCCTGGCCGAAGCGGGCGCCCGGCCCGAACACCTCGTGCGTCTGACCTGGTATGTCGTCGACATGGACGAGTACCTGGCCAATCTGAAGGAGCTGGGCAGGGTCTACCGCGACGTCTTCGGAGCGCACTATCCTGCGATGGCGCTGGTCCAGGTGGTCCGGCTCGTCGAGAAGGCGGCGCGCGTCGAAATCGAGGCCACCGCCGTCATTCCTCGCTGAGCTTTGCCGCGATCAGCTCGGCTTGATCAGCTCGCCTTGGCGAGCTCGTCGTCCTCGGGCGAGTTCAGATAGACGCCCGACATGGTGTCGACCCAGCAAAGATGGTCGTGCACCGTCTTCACGCCTTCGACGTTCTCCGCCGCGACGATGGCCGCCTGCCGTGCGCGTTCTTCGGTGATGACGCCACTGAGGTGAACGATGCCGTCACGGACGATGACGTTCAGCCCGAACGGGCACCAGTCGTTCTTCTCCATGGTGTCGATGATGCGGCTGCGAATGTGATCGTCGTCCGCCGTCGGATCTGGCACTTCGCGAGCGAGCCCCGCCACCGCCTGTATCAAATTGGCGCGGGACACGATTCCGACCACCTTGTCGCCGCGCACCACCGGCAGCCGCTTCACGTTGTTCCGTTCCATGAGATCGACGATCTCCGCGAGCGCGGTGTCCTCGGTGATGGTCACGACCGAGGCTGTCATCACCTCCGAGACCTTGCGGCCATGCTCGTGGACGAAGTCGCTGGCCGATTTGCCGGCACCGAGGATGAACCTCAGCCAGCGCCCCCGCTTGCGTCCGGTGCCAATTTCGCTGCGGCGGATGAAATCTCCTTCCGAGACGACGCCGACCAGCTTGCCGGTATCGTCGACGACCGTGAGACCGCTGACATGCCGCTTCAGCATGATGTTCACCGCCTCGACGATGCTGGTGTCAGGAGTAACCGAAATGACCGACCGGGTCATGATCTGGTGGGCGCGCATGAAGAACTCCGCTGGCTCGTCGAATGTCGATGCGCAAAACCTAGCGGGGACGTCGAGATGCGGTTTGACCCAGGTCAAGCGGACGAGGCCGCTTGGTCCTGGTTCAGCGATTGTGATCTGGGCCGGATTTGATGCAGCTCAACGCGCATCCGAAGCATCGCCATATCCTGCCTCGAGACCAGAAGCCCGCAGGGAACATTCAGCCATGAACGTCGTCCAGATACTTCCACGGGCCGACGAGCCGGTGGCGCATGCTCTCGTCAATCCCGTTGCCGACCCTCGAGCCGCCGCGGCAGGCCCCGAAAAACCCGCAGGCAAGCCGGTCGCCGCAGATCTCCCGCCTGCATCACCCCCGTATCCTCTCGACCGCGCGTTTCATGCCATGCTGGCACGGTTCACGGGCGGGATTTCGCCGACGGCCTTGTCGCTCGCCTGGCTCGATTGGAGCTCGCATCTCGCCGCAGCCCCGCAGCGCCAGATGGAGATTTCCAGCAACGTTCTTCGCGACACCGGCCGGCTGCTGGAAGCTGTCGTGCATGCGACGTCGCAAAAGCCCTGGTCCGTCATTCAGCCGCAGGGACGCGATCGTCGCTTCAGGCAACCACAATGGGAGGTCCCGCCGTTCAATCTGCTAGCGCAGGCGTTTCTGCTCGCAGAGCGCTGGTGGCACGATGCCACCATCGGCGTGCGCGGCGTGTCGCATGCAAATGAGGCCATCGTCGAGTTCTCGGTTCGTCAGATGCTCGACATGCTGGCGCCGTCGAATTTCGCGGCGACCAATCCGCAGGTGCTGGAGAAGGCATTCCAGAGCGGCGGGGAAAATTTCGTCTTCGGCTGGCAGAACTGGTGCAGCGATCTGATGCGTCTGCTTTCGATATCGAAACCGGCGGGCGACCCGCAATTTGTCGTCGGCAAGACAGTGGCGGCTTCGCCTGGCAAGGTCGTCTATCGCAACGAGCTGATCGAGCTGATCCAGTACTATCCGACGACTGCGCAAGTGCGGCCCGAGCCGATCCTGATCGTGCCGGCCTGGATCATGAAATACTACATCCTCGATCTGTCGCCGCAGAATTCGCTGGTCAAGTATCTGACCGCTCAAGGCTTCACTGTATTCGCGATCTCCTGGCGCAATCCGGATGCCAACGACCGCGATGTCGCCTTCGATGACTATCGCAGGCTGGGCGTCATGGCCGCGCTGGACACGATCGGCCGGATCATGCCGGGTCGGAAGACCCATGCGCTGGGCTATTGTCTGGGCGGAACGTTGCTGTCCATTGCCGCTGCCGCAATGGCGCGCGACGGCGACAGGCGGCTCGGCACAATCACGCTCCTTGCCGCCCAGACCGATTTCACCGAGGCCGGCGAGCTGACGCTCTTCATCAACGAGAGCCAGGTCGCCTTCCTCGAAGACATAATGTGGCAGCGTGGTTATCTCGATACGACGCAGATGGCCGGTGCGTTCCAGCTGCTGCGCTCCAACGAGTTAATCTGGTCGCGGCTCTCGCATGACTATCTGATGGGCGAAAGCAGTCCGCCAAGCGACCTGATGGCTTGGAATGCCGATGCGACCCGGCTGCCTTATCGCATGCACTCGGAGTATTTGCGCCAACTGTTTCTCAAGAATGAGCTGGCCGAAGGCCGCTATCGCGTCGAAGGCAGGAGCATCTCGCTCTCGGACATCCATGCGCCGATGTTCGTGGTCGGCACGCTGGCCGATCACGTGGCGCCGTGGCGGTCGGTCTACAAGATTCACTATCAGGTCGATGCCGACGTGACGTTCCTGTTGACCAGCGGCGGCCACAATGCCGGTGTCGTCGCTCCGCCTGATGACCCTGGGCACAGCTATCAGGTCATGACCAAGGCTGCGGACGCGCCCTATGTCGGTGCAGATGAGTGGCTGAAGCTGGCTCCGCGAGTTGAGGGCTCCTGGTGGCCGGAATGGGCCGGATGGCTGGCGGCGCGCTCCGGGGGGCCCTGTGATCCGCCGCAGATCGGGCTTGGCGATGCCCCTTCAGGCCTGCCCGAAGCGCCGGGAGACTACGTCCGCACCTAGTCCTCAGGCTCTGCATTTGGCGCGAGGTCCGAGGAGCGGAAGGGCTTGGCCTTGTCCAGTTTGCGGTAAGCCGCCGCGGCGGTTCGCAACAGCTTCTTTTCCCGTTTGCGGTCGAGGAAGCGAGTGCCGGCCTGGAAGCCGACACCGTGCAACGACGCCGCCAGCGTTTGCCCTCGCGCATCGTCGTTCAATTGCCCGAGAGATCTTTGCGCCTTGCGCAATTGCTTGAGGATGGACTTCTGCTTCGTCGCTGATCCGTCGGCGAACAGATCCGTCAGCGATTCGACCGAATAGGTCATCCGCTTATTGAGCAGCCGCAGCTTGTGCCGTTTCTCGACGTCGAGCTTGCTCAGCTTCCGGGCCTTCTTGAGCAGTGTCGTCTCCCACTCGGTCAATCGCGCTGTCGCGTGGTCGGCGAGCGAGCAGCGACGCAATCTGATGGCTTCCTTGCTGCGCCGGGTCGACCAGGGGCCGCTCTCGATCCAAGCCGAGGTCTGCTCGACCAGGCGGCGGTAGCGGGCGGATTGCAGCGCGCGTGCCAGCAGGCGGTGGCTCTCGGCGCGCTTCTCGTCCCAGTGCTGGAGTTCGGCGATCACGGCGAGCTCGTTGCCACTTTCGGCGACAACCCGCTCGATCGCCACGTCGAGGTCCCGCACCATGCCGAGCTGGCTGTTGAGCCATTTCAGCTCGGCCCAGACATTCGGCCGCAGCGCGTCGTCGACCATCGGCGCGAAGAAGCGGATGGCGGTGCGCAGATGCGTCAGCGCGATCCGGATCTGGTGCAGGGCGTCGGGATCGCCGCGGCAGGTGCCGTCGTGCTGGGCGAGGACGGCATCGAGATGACGGCGCGCGATGATCCGGAACGCCGTGTCGCAGGCCATGCCGGGGCTGAGGCGGCCGGGCAGGGCATTGCGCCGCGCTGCCGGCATTGCGCGGGCGGCCGTCGAGGTCGTGCTGGGTCGCGCCATCCTTGCCCGCGTCAATCAGATTGCCTTATTTGCCCTCAGCGATTGCGTCCCGGCAGCTCTGGAGCGTCTGCTCCTGTGTCCCGGATGCATCAATGGTCGCCCAACCGACATGACCGATATTATAGCGCTCCTGCTGCGCGGCAACCTCTTGCGTGGCGTCGGATGCATCTCCCCGGCGGCTTCCGATTCGCGCCTGCCGGGTCGCGAGATCGGCGACGAGGAACAGGCCGTTCAGCGGGACGTTGCGCTCGCGCGCCAGTGCGGCGATCGCGTCTCGTTCGCCCTCGGCGGCGAATACACCGTCGATGATCGCCGAATGGCCTTGCGCCAGCACGCGCCGGGCGTAACGAGCCAATGTCCCGTAAACGCGGGCCGTGACCTCTGGCGTGTATGCGAATGGCGGCAGCCGCTGCGTGTCCTTGATCCCGAATATTTGCTTGCGGACGATGTCGCTGCGCAGCACGATCGCCCCCGGCTGTGGCGCGACGACCGGTGCGAGCGCGCGCGCCAAAACCGTCTTGCCGGTGCCGGACAGTCCCCCGACCGCAATCAGACGCGGAGCGGGAGGATGGATCAGCATCCGGGCGAGGCCGAAATAGCGCCGTGCGTCGTCAAGGATGCCGGCATCATCAGAACGCGGCGGCTTTAGCCGTGCCAGCGCCACCTGAGCGCGGATCGCCGCCCGGATCGACATGAACAGCGGCAGCACCGAGAGCGCGTCGAGATTGTCGGCTGGCGTCGCAGCAAGATATCGGTTCAGGACGATGTTGGCCGCGAGCGGTTGATCGTGGTGCAATAAGTCCATTAATGTGAATGCGAGATCGTAGAGCACGTCGACAGTTGCCATCTGGGCATCGAACTCGATGGCGTCGAACAGGATTGGCCGCCCGCCGATCAAAGCGATGTTCGCAAGATGCAGGTCGCCGTGGCAGCGCCGCACAAAACCCTGCTGGCCGCGCTCTTCGAGCAAGGTGCGGAGGCGCAGAAACATCGCATGCGAGGCTCTGCCGAGCAGCGCGATTTCTTCAGCGTCGAAATGATTGCCTTTTCCCAGGCCATTGCAGTTGCCATCGATCAGGCCGGGGATGGAGGAAATCCACGCCCTGCCGTCGGAGCGGCCCGCCGCCGCATGCGAAGCCACGATCGCGTCGGCGGCAGCCGAAGCCAGATTCTCATCGAGCGGGCCGGCCTTGGCCAGATGATCCAGCGTCTGGCTTTCGTCGAAGCGCGACATGTCGACCGCATACTCGATCGGCCGGCCGGGCCCGTCGATCTTCACCGACCCATCCGGCTCCTCCGTGATCGCCACGACGCGATGATAGATCTGCGGCGCCAGCGGCCGGTTGATCCTGATCTCCTCCTCGCAGGCCGCCTTGCGCTTATCGAGCGTCGAATAGTCGAGGAACGGAAACTGCACAGCCCGCTTGATCTTCAGCGCGCGGTCGCCGTCGAGAAACACCGAAGCCGCGTGGGTATCGATCCGTCTCACGCCAGGACGTCCAGTCAGGAACTGGAATATCCGGTTCTGGGCCTCCGTCTCATCTCTGATCGACTTTGGCATCTGCGTCACCGTCAGGGCGTCAGCACGGCCGCGCCGAGAATCTGGCCATTCCGCAGCATGCTCAGAACTTCGTTGGCCTGATCGAGCGGAAATGCTGTGGTCTCGGTGCGTATGCCAGCTTGCGGGACGATCCTGAGAAAATCGAGGCCATCCTGCCGGGTCAGATTGGCTACCGAGACCAGCTGCCGTTCCTCCCAGAGCAGCTCATATGGAAAGCTTGGAATGTCCGACATGTGGATTCCGGCGCACACGACGCGGCCGCCCTTGCGTACGGCGCGCAGCGCGGCCGGGACGAGTTCGCCAGCTGGCGCGTAGATGATGGCGGCGTCGAGCGGCTCGTCCGGCGTTTCGTCAGAGGCCCCTGCCCAGACGGCGCCGATACGACGTGCAAGGCCTTGCGCAGCGGCATCGCCACGCCGCGTGAATGCATAGACGGATCGTCCCTGCCAGACCGCAACTTGCGCGATGATGTGGCCGGCCGCGCCAAAACCATAGAGGCCGAGCTTGCTGGCGGAGCCGGCCATTACCAGCGAGCGCCAGCCGATCAGCCCTGCGCACAGCAGAGGAGCAATCTCCACGTCATTGCCGTTTTCGCCGAGTGGAAACGCGTAGCGCGCGTCAGCGATCGTGTGCGTTGCGTAGCCGCCGTCGCGCGTGTAGCCGGTGAAGAGGGGCGCCTCACACAGGTTTTCCATGCCGTCCCGGCAGAACCGACACTTGCCGCAGGTAAAACCAAGCCAGGGAATGCCAACCCGATCGCCGGGTGCATGCGTTGCAACATTCGGACCCACGAGATCGACCCGGCCGACGATCTCGTGACCAGGCACGATCGGATAGCGAATATCGGGCAGCTCGGCATCGACGACGTGAAGATCGGTGCGGCATACGCCGCAGGCGCTGACCTTCACCCGGATCTGGCCTTCGCCGGGGATAGGATCGGGCCGCTCCTCCATCCGGAGCTGCGCTCGTGAGGCTGGCAACACCATTGCACGCATGAACCTCTCCCGGGCGAACCGCTCGGACTGACTTATTCATAGAATGGCCGAGCGGCCAGTCCTTGATGTTGGTCAACGGGCCGTCGCCAACCGACAGGACGGAGTTCCCCGGGCTTGACGAGGATCAAGCGTCCCGATGAAGGCCGGGCTATGCTGACGGCCAAGGAGAATCCCGATGGCCATCAAGGACGTCTTTCTGCCGCTTGTCGGCCAGCCGCGCCGGCCGCTTCTGGCCGCGATCGAGAAATGCGTGGCTGTCGCCGCGGACCTCGGCGCCAGGATCACCGCACTTGCGCTCCAGGAAGATGTTTTCGTGCGGCCGAAAGTGCTGCTGCCGGACGATCCCGCTGCGGCCGAGGAAACAGGGTCGCTTGGGACCGGCGATATGCAACTGCTCCTGAATGCCTTCACAGATGCATCGTCCCGCGCCGACATTCGCGCCCACGGCCGATCGGCCAAGGTGCCCGCAGACCAGATCGCCTCGATCCTGGCCGAACATGGGCGCTTCAGCGATCTTACGTTGCTCCCGGTGAAGCCGCACGACAGCCGAACGGAACACATCATCGAGACGTTCCTGTTCGAATCTGGGCGGCCGCTCCTGCTCTGCCCGGAACAGCATGTCGATGAGCTGCGACCGGAGTTCGAGAACGTCATGATCGCGTGGGATCACTCCGCGCGTGCGGCGCGTGCGGTCGGCGATGCGCTGCCAGTCCTTCAGGCGGCCGCCTCGGTCCGCGTGGTGACTGTGGCGGACGAGAAGACCGACGCGATCGTGCAATCCGGAACGGCTCTCGTCGACCACCTCTGGGAACACGGTGTTCACGCCTCGTTCGAAACGGCGAAATGCGGGGGCAGTTCGATCGGCAAAGTGCTCGGAAGCTGGGCGAATTCCCATGCCATCGATACGATCGTGATGGGCGCTTATCATCATTCGCGCCTCAACGAGATCGTTTGGGGCGGTGTGACAAAGACCGTCATTGGCCAGCCACCGTGCTGGGTTATGATCTCGCACTAGGCACGCAGTTTTCAGCCTGATTTCCATCCTCGGAACCGCCAGCGACCGGGCGCATTTGCTTTCATGTCCACCTACCGCCTGAAGAATCTGCTGTCACCGCGTTCGGTCGCGCTGGTCGGCGCGAGTGCCCGCCCGGTCTCGGTGGGACGCGCCGTCCTGGAGAACATCCGCAGCGCTGAATTCAAGGGGCAGTTTGGGCTGGTCAATCTGCGCCATAGCGAGATCGGCGGCATCGCCGCGGTGAAGAGTCTGGACAGGTTGGACTTCGTCCCAGAACTCGTGGTCATCACCGCGCCGGCGCGGGAAGTTCCCGGCATCATCGACCAGGCCGGACGGCGCGGCTCGGCGGGCGCGCTGATCGTCACGGCCGGGCTCGGCCACGGACCGGGATCCCTGCACGAGGCTGCAATCGCCGCGGCCCGCAAATACGGCATGCGGCTGATCGGCCCGAACTGTCTCGGCATCATGATGCCCGCAGTGAGCCTCAATGCCAGCTTCGCCGCGCATATGCCAGGCGCGGGCAATCTCGCGCTGATCTCGCAATCGGGCGCGATCGCGGCCGGCATGGTCGATTGGGCGGCGCAGCGCGGCGTCGGCTTCTCAGGCATCGTCTCGATCGGCGATCAGACCGACGTCGACCTTGCCGACCTGCTCGACTATTTCGCGTTGGATCACAAGACCCGCGCCATCCTGCTCTATATCGAGGCGATCAAGGACGCTCGCAAGTTCATGTCGGCGGCGCGCGCCGCCGCGCGCGTGAAGCCGGTCGTCGTGGTGAAGTCGGGCCGGATGGCGCAGGGGGCGAAGGCCGCGGCCACGCATACCGGGGCGCTTGCCGGCGCCGACGCCGTCTATGACGCCGCGTTCCGCCGCGCGGGCGTGCTCCGGGTCTCCGATCTGCGCGAGCTGTTCGATTGCGCCGAGACGCTCGGCCGCGTCGAATCGCCGGCGGGAAAGCGGCTCGCCATCCTGACCAATGGCGGTGGCATCGGCGTCCTTGCCATCGATCGATTGGTCGAGCTTGGCGGTATTCCGGCATCGATCTCGGCGGACGCGCGTAAGAAACTCGATGACGTGCTGCCGCCGACCTGGTCCGGTGCAAATCCCGTCGACATCGTAGGTGACGCCGACGCCTCGCGCTACGCAGCAGCGCTGGAGGTGCTGCTCGCCGATCCCGACAATGACGCCGTGCTTGTCCTCAACGTGCAGACGGCGATCGCCTCGGCGGCCGACATCGCCACGACCGTGACGGAGCTCGTCGGCAAATATCGCGAGCAGCACCGCCGCTGGGCAAAGCCCGTCCTTGCCGCCTGGGTCGGAGCCGACCAGAACATCATTCAGACGCTCTCCGGCGCGGGCATTCCGAACTACCCGACCGAGGATGATGCCGTGCGCGGCTTCATGCATCTGGTCCGGCACCGCGAAGTGGTGGAGGAGCTGAGCCAGGTTCCGCCGGCGATGCCCGATACGTTCGTGCCGGACGCCAAGGCGGCGAGGCAGATCGTCACTGCCGCGATCGCAGACGGCCGTCAATGGCTCGAGCCCGTCGAGATCAAGCACCTGCTCGAAGCCTACGACATTGCGATGGTGCCGACCTATGCCGCAACCGATGTCGAGCAGGCGGTGGCCTATGCGAACGACATGTTCGCGAAAGGCGCCACCGTCGTGCTGAAGATCATGTCGCGTGACATCGTCCACAAATCAGATGTCGGCGGCGTCGTCCTCAATCTGACCACGCCGGATGCGGTGCGCGCGGCGGCCACCGATATTCTCGACCGGGCGAGGAAGCTGCGACCCGAAGCCCGCATCGGCGGTGTCATCGTGCAAGCGATGGTGGTCAAGGCGAAGGCGCGCGAGCTGATCCTCGGTCTTGCCGATGATCCCACCTTCGGCACCGTCGTCGTGTTCGGCCGGGGCGGGACGGCCGTGGAGATCATCAATGACAAGGCGCTTGCGCTGCCGCCGCTCGACCTGCAGCTCGCCCGCGACCTGATCGACCGCACGCGCGTGTCACGGCTGCTTCGCGCCTACCGGGACGTGCCGGCAGTGAAGCCGGATGCCGTCGCTATGGTGCTGGTCAAGCTGGCGCAGATGGCCGCTGACATTCCTGAAATCCGCGAATTCGACATCAACCCGCTGCTCGCGGACGAAATCGGCGTGACCGCGGTCGATGCCCGCGTCGCCGTGGGGCCGCCGCAGCGAAAGTTCGCCGGCTCCGGCCCGGCCAATTTCGCCGTTCGGGCCTATCCGTCACAATGGGAGCGCCGCCTCAAGCTCAAGGACGACTGGCGGATCTTCGTGCGGCCCATGCGCCCCGAGGACGAGCCGACCATCCACGAATTCCTTCGTCACGTCACGCCGCAAGACCTCCGCCTGCGCTTCTTCGCGCCGATGAAGGAGTTCACCCACGAGTTCATCGCGCGCCTGACCCAGCTCGATTATGCACGCGCGATGGCCTTCATCGCATTCGACCAGGAGACCGGCGAGATGGTCGGCGTCGTCCGGCTCCATTCGGATTCGATCTACGAGAGCGGCGAATATGCCATTCTGCTGCGGTCCGATCTCAAGGGCAGGGGACTCGGATGGGCCCTGATGCAGCTGATCATCGACTACGCGAAGTCGGAAGGGTTGAAGACCATATCGGGCGACGTGCTCCAGGAGAACATAGTGATGCTCGAGATGTGCCGGCAGCTCGGCTTCGAGGTCAAGCCGGATCCCGCCGAGCCTGATATCTGCGACGTCAGGCTGAAGCTCTGAGCGCGTGCTTTAAGAGTGCGCTTCAGCCGACGTTGCGGTGGATTTCCTGGCCGTCGTTCGCAAATTCTTGACGATGATCGCAATTAGCGGCACCAGCACCGGCACGACGGTGCTGAGCGGATGATGCACGGCGCCTGACACCTGGACCTGGAGCGCGCGCGCCTCGAGCTGAAGGGCTTCGATGGATGCGTCATGAATTTCGTTCGCAAGTTCGATGTCACGCCCTGACGGAGCGCGGCCGGCGACCATGAACAGAGCGGCCGCGATGGCGAAGTTGACGGCGCCGAGGATGGCGGCGGCGGCAACCGCACTCCAGATCTGCACCAGCGCGAAATAGGCCGAGAGCTCCAGCATCAGGAGTCCGAAGGCCGCGATCAGCGCCGCGAAGGCGCGAAGGCCAAGCCCCATCAACAGATGGCGCAGCCTGATGTCCGCGATGATCCGATCGGTGCGCCACAGCACGCGCAGATGTTTGACGACATTCTCGGTATTCACCTAGTGCCTCCTCAGCATGAAGCCGACCATCACGCCGAGCGCGAAGACGGAGGCGAGCGATGTGATCGGCCGCTCCGCAATGAGGCCCTGAAGCTGCTCCTGCTCTTCGTCGACGGTCTCGCCAAGCTCGGTGAGCGCAGCCCTGATCTGATCGGCCAGCGCCTCGGCCCGATCTTTCGAACTGTCGTAGATCTCCTCGCCGGCGGTGCTCAAAAGGCGCGTGACGTCAACCTTCAGCGCTCGCAGTTCGTCGCTCATCTTGTCGCTGTCGAACATGGCTTGATACCCCCATTGATCGCCAGCGAATCTAGGATCCTCGGGCGCAACCGTACTTGATATGCGTCAAGGAGGTGCGGTGTTGCCCTGGTCTTGAGACAGGTCAACCCGGCCGCCACATGCTGGCCTAGAAATCCCGGCTGAATGGGCGCCAATCGTCCCGATGAGGTGGAAGCGTGAACCCCGAACCGCTGTTGCTGGCGACGCCATCCGGCGATGTGCTGAAATTGCGCCCGGAAGGGCCGTGGACCGCAGCGAATGTGGTGATGCTCGAATCGCTGTCCCGGTCGGTCGGGGCGGACGTCGATCGATCCAGAGCCGTGACCCTGGACATGTCGGGCGTCAGCGCGCTCGACACGCTCGGCGCCTGGGTCCTGGAGAAGCTGTCGCGCCGGGCTGCATCATCCGGCAGATCGGCTGAATTCGTCGGTGTCGCCGATCAATTCAGTGGGCTGATGGACGAGGTGCGCCAGGTCAACCGCGACGCGCCGACACCCATAGCCACGTCAAATCCCCTCCTGCTCAGGCTCGGCGATCTCGGCAAGGCCACGATTGCTGCGCGGGAAGACGTCACGATCTTTCTGCAAATGCTCGGCGCGCTATTCATGGCCGTGATCGGCGTGCTGCGCCGGCCACGATCGCTGCGGCTGACCTCGCTGGTCTATCAGCTTTACCGCATCGGATGGCAGGCGATTCCCATCATCGTGCTGATCACCTTCCTGATCGGCGCCATCATCGCCCAGCAGGGATTCTTCCATTTCCGCAGGTTCGGCGCGGAGTCCTACACCGTCGACATGGTCGGCATCCTGGTGCTGCGCGAGCTCGGCGTGCTGATCGTGGCCATCATGGTCGCCGGACGGTCGGGAAGCGCCTATACCGCCGAGCTCGGCTCGATGAAGATGCGCGAGGAGATCGACGCGCTCTCGACCATGGGGCTCGACCCCGTCGACGTCCTGATCCTGCCGCGCGTTGCGGCGCTCGTCATCGCGCTGCCGATCCTCGCCTTCGTCGGATCGATTGCCGCGCTCTATGGCGGCGGGCTGGTCGCACAGTTCTACGGCGACATGGGACCGGCGATCTATATCGCACGGCTGCATGACGCCATTTCCATCACTCATTTCGAGGTGGGGATCCTGAAGGCGCCGTTCATGGCGCTGGTGATCGGGATCGTCGCCTGTAGCGAAGGATTGCGCGTGAAAGGCAGCGCCGAATCGCTGGGACGGCAGACCACGACATCGGTGGTGAAGTCGATCTTCCTGGTGATCGTGCTCGACGGCCTGTTCGCGATCTTCTTCGCTTCGATTGGAATGTGACGATGGAGGACTCACAGCAGGAGTTCGCGATCCGCGTCCGCGACCTCGTGGTCGGCTTCGGCCGCCAGACCGTGCTCGACCATCTGTCGCTCGACGTCCGCCGCGGTGAGATACTCGGGCTGGTCGGGGCGTCCGGCGGCGGCAAGTCGGTGCTGATGCGCACTATCATCGGCCTCATCCCGCGCCGAAGCGGCAGCATCGAAGTCATGGGACAGCCAGTCGGCGGCGGCGCTCAAGGTACGGCCACGACTTGGGGCATCCTTTTTCAGCAAGGCGCGCTGTTCTCATCGCTGACGGTGAGACAAAACGTCGAGTTTCCGCTGCGGGAAAATCTCGCCCTGTCGCAGGAGCTGATGGACGAGATCGCGATTGCCAAGCTCGAGATGGTCGGGCTGCGGGCGCAGGATGCGGACAAATTTCCGGCGGAGCTGTCGGGCGGCATGACCAAGCGCGTGGCGCTGGCGCGCGCGCTCGCGCTCGATCCGCCGATCCTGTTCCTGGACGAGCCGACCTCCGGCCTCGACCCGATCGCCGCCGGCGATTTCGACGCGCTGATCAAGACGCTGCAAAAGACCCTGGGCCTCACTGTGTTCATGGTCACCCACGACCTTGCGAGCCTGACCACGGTCTGCGACCGCGTGGCCGCCCTGGCCGACGGCAGGATCGTGGCGATCGGCCCGATGCGCGAACTGCTGCAATCCGAGCATCCCTGGGTGCGGGCCTATTTCCACGGCAAGCGCTCGCAGATGCTGCAACACGAAATGAGATGACACATGGAAACCCGCGCTCCTTACGTGCTGATCGGCACCTTCGTGCTGGCTGCGATCGTTGCGGTGTTCGGCTTCGTCTATTGGCTGAACAACACCGGCGGCATCGGGCCGCGCACGAACTACCACGTGCAATTCCAGGGACCGGTGCCCGGCCTGCTGGTCGGCGCCGGCGTGCTGTTCAACGGCATCCGCGTCGGTGAGGTGACCGAGCTCGGGCTCGCGCCGGATAACCCGCGCTTCGTCAATGCGACGATCTCGGTGGCCGCGGCAACGCCAGTGCGTGCCGACACCAAGGTCGGACTCGATTTCCAGGGCTTGACCGGCGTGCCGGTGGTGACGCTGGAGGGCGGCATGCTCGTCGCCAGGTCGGGCGCCAAGTCGGGCCCTATGTCCGATGCCAAGTCCGACGCCAAGTCCGGCGAGCCGCTGACCTTGATCGCCGAGGCCGGCGCAGGCCAGAGCATGACGCAGGCGGCGCGCGATGCGCTGCGGAAGGTCGACACCGTGCTGGAGGACAATTCCGGCCCGCTAAAGGACACCATCGCCAATTTGAAGACGTTCTCCGACGGGCTCGCGCGCAACACCGGCAAGATCGACGGCATTCTGGCGGGCCTCGAGAAGATGACCGGTGGCGGAGCGCCCGCGCAGAAGGTCACCTATGACCTGCGCACGCCGAAGAATCTGGGGCCGGCCGGCAAGACGCTGTCTGCGTCACTGGCCATTCCCGAGCCGACCGCGGTCGCGATGCTCCAGACCCAGCGCATGCTGTTCTCGCCGGTCGGGGACAATCCGGGCTTTGCCGATTTCCTCTGGGCCGACAGCATTCCAAAACTGGTGCAGGCGCGCCTGATCGACAGTTTCGAGAATTACGACATTGCCCACGCGCCGCTACGCACGACCGATCTCGGTCAGGCGGACTACCAGCTCCTGATCGACATCAGGCGCTTTCGGATCGCGACGGACGGTGAGGCGAGGGCCGAGATCGGACTGTCGGCGCGGATCGTCGACAAGAACGGCAAGGTGATTGCCTCGCGCCTCGTCGAGACCAGCGAGAAGCTCGACAAGGTCGAGCCGGCCGCTTCAGTCGCAGCGTTCGATGCCGCCTTTGCCCGGATCGCAAAGGAGCTGATCGGCTGGACCGTGCAGGCGGTGTGATGCCTGCTATTCCAGGGTCTTCAGGTAGGACAGGAGGTCGTGGATCTGGTCCGGATTGAGCTCGAAGGCGGGCATGTCGGCATGGCCGGTGTAGATGCCTTCGGCCAGTGCCTCACCAAGGGTCTCGATCGGATAACGCCGATGCAGGGTGCGCAGCGCTGGCGCGCTCTTGAGCGGACTCTCGGAGACACGGTCGATCGCATGGCAGCGAGCGCAATTTGCCCGTGCAAAGGCCTTGCCGCGCTGCTCGGCAGTCGTTGCGGCTAGCGCAGGCGTGATCAGGAGCAGCCCAATCAGGCCGTGACGCAGCGCGCTTTGCAGCATGGAAAGTGATCCCCGTCGAACTCTGGAAGGACAGAATAAGGCGGGGACCCCGGCCAAAATTGATCTGAGTCAATCGGCTTTGTCACAGCGCAGTAAAATGCAGGTGCGTGGCAACTCGGCCTGGGGGCAGAGCGGGGCCGACGCTTGGAGCGGTGGATGAAGCCTTCCGTGGTCACGATTGAGCCGAACGGGCATTTCTGCAGCGATTGTGCCGTACGCGCATCGGCGGTTTGCTCGTCGCTGGATGCAGCCGAGCTCAGCGAATTCGAGCATCTGGGGCGCCGTGTCCATTTTGGCTCAGGCGAGACCGTGTTTTCCGAAGAGGACATCACGACCTCGTTCTACAACGTGCTCGAAGGCGTCATGCGGCTGTACAAGCTGCTGCCCGACGGTCGGCGGCAGATCGTGGGCTTTGCCCTGCCGGGCGATTTCCTGGGGATGAACCTTTCCGGCCGCCACAATTTTTCGGCCGATGCGATCGGCGCTGTGACCGTGTGCCAGTTCGCCAAAGCACCTTTCGGCCGTTTCATCGAGAGCCGGCCGCAGCTGCTCAGGCGGATCAACGAGCTGGCCATTCGCGAGCTGAGCCAAGCGCGCGACCACATGGTCCTGCTCGGCCGGCGCTCGGCGGACGAGAGGGTCGCAACGTTTCTGCTCGGCTGGCGCCAGCGTCTGTTGGCGCTCGGGGGATCGTTGGACACCGTTCCGCTTCCGATGAGCCGGCAGGACATCGCCGACTATCTCGGCCTGACCATCGAAACCGTCAGCCGCACCTTCACCAAGCTGGAGCGTCACGGCGCAATCGAGATCCTTCATGGCGGTATCAGCCTGCGCGACCCCGCGCGCGTCGAGGCCCTGGCCGCGGCCTGACATTCTGTCCGCAACGCTCGCGGATTTTTGATCCCGATCAATGACGCCGGCCATCCGCCGCAAAATAATGCCTCAGACAATCCGGGAGAAGCATGATGCCCGCTGACGCGTTGCTGGTGACTGTCGTCGTCGTCGCGATCTTCGTCGCTTTGGCCGCAGCCTTGGCTTGGGCGGACCGGCAGACCAGTGCAGGCCGGCTCGACCCGGATTCCAAGCGCTGAAGCTCCTGAGATCGTCGTCCGATCTGACGCGCCGACCGCCGACGCTCGTGCAGCGCTCTGGCCGTGCGGCAGCGCCTCAACGCAATCACGACTTGCGCAATCTGCAACTCTGCATCGTTCCAAATGTAGTGGCACATCCTTCGGATGTTGCCTTCCGCCTAACCACGGCGTTTTCGCGGCATTTGCCTAAAACAGCGCCCGTGCTTTCCGGTTGAAAAGCCTGATAACGTTGACTAGGCAGGAACCCAATGCCTCGCAGTCTTAGGAGCCCAGTGGCGTGCCTCAGGACAAGACCGGCGACCCCCGACAGTCAGCGGGCAACAAACTATCGGTACTGCGCAAGCACCCGATCTTCGCGGATCTGGAGCCGGAGGCGCTCGATCAACTCTGCCGCTATGCCAAGCACACCACCGTGAAGCGTGGCGCGACGATCGCCGCCAAGGGCGATCCCGGTAACAATCTATTCGCGGTGGTCACTGGGACGGTGAAGATCTCCTCTTCGTCGCCGGATGGGCGGAATGCCATTCTCAATCTGATCGGTCCCGGAGAAATTTTTGGCGAGATCGCGGTGCTCGACGGCGCCCCCAGGTCGGCCGATGCCACCGCGAACACCAATTGCGAGCTCTACATCATCGATCGCCGGGACTTCCTGCCATTCGTGAAGAGCCAGCCGGCGCTGGCGATGAAATTCATCGAGCTGCTCTGCGCGCGCCTGCGCTGGACCAGCCAGCAGGTCGAGCAGGTGATCCTCCAGAACCTGCCGGGCCGGCTCGCCAGCGCGCTGCTCGGTCTTACCGAGGAGCGCAAGCTCGACTCCGGCAGCGGCACGCTCGCCATCACCCAGCAGGAGATCAGCGAGATGGTGGGGATGACGCGCGAGAGCATCAACAAGCAATTGCGCGCCTGGGCCGGCCGCAACTGGGTTCGTCTCGAGCACGGCGCCATCGTCGTGCTGGATACCGATGCACTGCGCGAACTCGCCGAGAGCGGCCTCTCCGGTGATTGAGAGCGGGCTCTACATCATTGAGCATCTAGCCATCGACGATGGCGACCGCGCGGGTCCAGCCCGCGGAGGCGCGTTCGATCTTGACCGGAAAGCATGAGATCGTGAACCCGCTCGAGGGCAATTGATCGAGATTGTGCAGCTTCTCGAGATGGCAATAGCCGATGTGCCGTCCTGCCTTGTGGCCTTCCCAGATCAGGCTGGCATCCCTTGTTTCGGCGTATCTCTTCGCGGTGTAGACAAACGGCGCGTCCCAGCTCCAGCCATCGGTACCGGTCAGGCGGACGCCGCGTTCGAGCAGGTACATGGTGGCTTCATAGCCCATGCCGCAGCCGGAATTGACGTAGTCGGCTTGGCCGAATTTCGCGCCGGCGCTGGTGTTGACGACGACGATCTCCAGCGGCGACAGCGTGTGTCCGATCCGTTTCAGCTCCTTCTCGACATCGTCGGCGCTCGCCACGTAGCCGTCGGGCAGATGCCGGAAGTCGAGCTTCACGCCGGGTTGAAAGCACCATTCCAGCGGCACCTCGTCGATCGTCCATGACCGTTCGCCGCGGTTCATGGTCGGATGGAAGTGCCAGGGCGCATCGAGATGCGTCCCGTTGTGGGTCGACAGCGAGACCTGTTCGACGGCCCAGCCCTGGCCGTCCGGCAGATCCTGAGCCTTGAGGCCGTCGAAGAACTGCAGCATGCGCGGCAGGCCCTGCTGGTGATCGATATATTGGATCGTCGGATGGTTGCCGGGCGGATCGGCCGTCACGTCGTTTCGGAGCGGCACTGAGATATCGATCAGCTTCCGCGGCATGGGCATTCCCTCGAGATGGTCCGCTGTTTCGAACATGTTGAGGGGGCTTCGTAGGTGGCGTCAAGTCACGTGCCGGCGACGTCGAGCCAGCCGCCGTACCCCACCCTAATGCGAATTGCGCCGGAAATTGATCGATGCAACTCTTGCATTGATCAATGCTGGATTTGGCTTGGACTCAGAATGCCGCCCGCCCTAGGGACGACATTGGCGCTTGACTTCACACCGGAAGTGGGGCGACCCAAGGCGGCCTGCAGCCGGCCCGACAACGACATAATCAACCCAGTCGACCAGGAGGAAAGCCCAGATGAAGACACTCACCGGTATCATCACAGCCGTTGCACTGGCGGTCTCAGCGCCCCTGGCGACAGCGCGCGATTTCCGCTCCGCCGACGTCCACCCCGCCGATTATCCGACCGTCGAGGCCGTCAAGTTCATGGGCAAGCAGCTCGCGGCGGCGAGCGGCGGCAAGCTCGGCGTGAAGGTGTTTCCCAACGGAGCCCTGGGATCCGAGAAGGACACCATCGAGCAGCTCAAGATCGGCGCGCTCGACATGATGCGGATCAACGCATCGCCGCTGAACAACTTCGTGCCGGAAACCATCGCGTTGTGCCTGCCTTTCGTCTTCCGGGATACGCAGCACATGCGCACCGTCCTCGACGGTCCCATCGGCGATGAGATCCTGGCGGCGATGGAGCCCGCGGGATTGGTCGGCCTTGCCTATTACGACAGCGGCGCCCGGTCCATCTACACCGTCAAGGCACCGGTCAAGTCACTCGCAGACCTCAAGGGCCTGAAGATCCGCGTCCAGCAATCCGACCTGTGGGTCGGCATGATCCAGAGCCTCGGGGCCAACCCGACGCCGATGCCCTATGGCGAGGTCTATACCGCGCTCAAGACCGGCCTCGTGGACGCTGCCGAGAACAACTGGCCGTCCTACGAGTCCTCGCGCCATTTCGAGGCCGCCAAGTTCTACAACGTCACCGAGCACTCGCTGGCGCCGGAAGTTCTCGTGATGTCGAAGAAGGTCTGGGACACGCTGAGCAAGGAGGATCAGGCCATGATCCGCAAGGCGGCCAAGGAATCGGTGCCCGTCATGCGCAAGCTCTGGGATGAGCGCGAGCAGGCCGCCCGCAAGACCGTCGAGGCCGCCGGCGTTCAGGTCGTGACCATCGCCAACAAGGCGGAGTTCGTCGACGCGATGAAGCCGGTGTACACGAAGTTCGCCGGTGACGAGAAGCTCCAGAGCCTCGTCAAGCGCATCCAGGACACGAAGTAAACAAAGGAGTGTCGGGTCCGGAGTCGCCCAGTTGCGGCACCGGACCCTCGCGAGGGAGGCGCGGGATGACAGACCCACACGTCGCAAGCCACGAGCACGAGGCGGTCACTGGTCGCCCGTCCACCGGATTGCTGTCGCGGATCAATGCTCCCGTCGCGCGCGCGGGCATGTATCTGTCCGTGGCCGGCCTCCTCGTCATCGTCGTCATCGTGTTCTACCAGGTGTTCGGACGTTACGTGCTCAATTCCAGCCCGACCTGGACGGAGAACCTTGCGCTGGTTCTGATCCTGTATGTCACCTTGATCGGCGCCGCCGTCGGCGTGCGCGATGCCGGACATATCGGCATGGACAGTCTCTTGGTGATGCTTCCGGATCACATGCGGGAGAAGATCGAGCTCGTGATCCACGTCCTGGTGGCCGTGTTCGGCATTGCGATGGCCTACAATGGCTGGATCCTCGGGGCGTCGGTCGGAACGGTGAAGATCCCCAATCTCGGTCTGCCTGAGGTGATCCGCTACGTGCCGCTGATCGCCTCCGGCATCCTGATCATCTCTTTTTCAATCGAGCACATCATTGCTCTCTTGCGCGGCGAAGAGGTCGTCCCCTCATGGAACTGATCATCCTCGGCGCCACCTTCTTCGGCTTCCTGATCCTCGGCGTCCCGGTCGCGTTCGCGATCGGCCTCTCGGCGATCTGCACCATCCTTTATGAAGGCTTGCCGGTCGCCGTCATCTTCCAGCAGATGATGTCGGGGATGAACATCTTCTCGTTCCTCGCCATCCCGTTCTTCGTCTTCAGTGGTGAGCTGATGCTGCATGGCGGCGTCGCCGACAAGATCGTACAGCTCGCCAAGAATCTCGTCGGGCACATCCGCGGCGGGCTCGGCATGTCGAACGTGGTCGCCTGCACCCTGTTCGGCGGCGTCTCCGGCTCGCCCGTCGCCGACGTATCGGCGATGGGCGCGGTGATGATCCCGATGATGAAGAAAGAGGGTTTCGACACCGACTACGCCGTCAACGTCACCACCCATGCCTCGCTGGTCGGAGCCTTGATGCCGACCAGCCACAACATGATCATCTATGCCCTGGCCGCCGGCGGCAAGGTCTCGATCGGCGCGCTGATCGCCGCCGGCCTCTTACCGGCACTGGTGCTGATGGTCTGCATGCTGGTCGCGGCTTACGCGGTCGCGGTGAAGCGCGGCTATCCGGCGGGCAAGTTTCCGGGCTGGGCCGAGGTCTTCCGCTCGCTTGCGGCCGCGCTGCCCGGCCTTCTGATCGTCGGCATCATCCTGGCCGGCATCCTGTCCGGCGTCTTCACGGCAACCGAATCCGCAGCCGTCGCGGTCACCTACACGATCCTGCTGACCTTCTTCATCTACCGCACCATGACCTGGGGCAATTTCCTGCGCGCCGCCTCCAAGGCGGTGAAGACGACGGGCGTGGTTCTGCTGCTGATCGGCGTCTCCACCATGTTCCAGTACCTGATGGGGCTTTACGAGGTGGCCGATCTTGCCGGCGAGATGATGAGCAAGGTCTCCACGCAGCCCTGGATGATCTTCCTGCTCATCAACGTCATCCTGTTCGTGCTCGGCACGTTCATGGACATGGCCGCGACCATCCTGATCTGCACCCCGATCTTCCTGCCGATCGCGATGAAGGCGGGCATGGATCCAGTGCAGTTCGGCATGCTGATGCTGATCAATTGCGCCCTAGGGCTGAACACGCCGCCGGTCGGAACGACGCAATTCGTGGGCTGCGCCATCGGCGGCATCTCGGTCGGCGCCGTGATGCGCACCATCCTGCCGTTCTATGCCGCGCTGATCGCAGCACTGATGTTCGTGACCTACGTCCCTGCATTCTCGCTGTGGCTGCCGCGCCTGCTGATGGGCTACAAGGGCTAGTAGCACCAGGGAGAAGCCATCAGTGACGGACTATCGCAAGCTCTTCGATCTCACCGGCAAGACCGCAGTCGTCCTCGGCGCCGCATCCGGCATCGGCAAGTCGTCGGCCGAGGCGCTGGCCGGGCTCGGTGCCCGCATCGTCTGCGCCGATCGCGCGCTCGACGCCGCGGAAGCGACCGCCGCCGGCATTCGCGACAAGGGTGGCTGGGCGGAAGCGGCTAGCTGCGACGCCGCAAGCGCTGCGGACGTCAACGCGCTGGCCAAAACCGTGATGCAGAAGTTTCCGCGGCTCGACATCGCTGTGACGACGCCCGGGCTCAACATCCGCAAGACCATCCTCGACTACACCGAGGAGGATCTCGATCGCGTCCTGAACCTTAACGTCAAGGGCACGGTCTGGTTCTTCCAGGCTTTTGGCCGCATCATGGTCGAGCAGAAGGGCGGCAGCATCATCGTCTGCTCCTCGGTGCGCGCGGTCACCATCGAGCCGGGCCTCGGCGTCTACGGCTCGACCAAGGCGGCGATCAGCCTTTTGGTGAAGGGCTTTGCCTCCGAGGTGGGCCACGCCGGCGTGCGCGTCAATGCGATCGCGCCGAGCATCGCCGAGACGGCGCTGACCGGCCCGTTCAAGCAGCGCCCCGATATCTACAATCTCTACGCCGGGCACACCGTGTTCAATCGCTGGAGCAGCGCCGACGAGGTCGCCACCGCTGTCGCCTATCTCGCTTCGGACGCCGCGAGCTATGTCAGCGGCAGCACGCTGTTCGTCGATGGCGGCTGGACTGCCGTCGATGGCCCGCCGACCGGCCTCACCCAGCTGCACAAATAGGGGCGGCTTCTGGAGCCGAATGGCCTTTAGGTGGATCGGTTGCCGCGGGCTCGTTCACCTCTCCCGCTTGCGGGAGAGGCATAGGCCACCATCGGTGGCCGTCCTTTCAAGGGACGCCGAGGCAAAGCCTCGGCTACGGCGAAGCGCCGGGTGAGGGTTCTCTCCTCGAGTGGATTGTCCATTGCGGAAGCACCCTCTCCCCAACCCTCTCCCGCAAGCGGGAGAGGGAGCCTACCTCCGCCATCGCAGCTATCGAGCCTCATCTCATCCCGTTTAGCCGGTGAAGCCTGCGCGTTGGCGCAGCTCCTTCCGGTCTGCGCTGGTCAGCAGCGCGATCAACGCGGCCGCCTCTCTTGGATGTGCGGCCCGCGCGGTCACGCCGGCCGTGTACATCGTCACGAGTTCGCAGCCGGGCGGCAGCGACCCTGACAGCGCGATGCCGTCGGTCGCGATGATTTCGGTCGCCTGCGTGCAGCCGATCGGTCTTTGCGCGGTGGATGCCGCAAGCTCCCGCATCGCGGTTGCGCCGTTCGGAAAGATCTTGAGGCGTGAGGCGACCTCATAGGCGATGCCGAGCTGATCCAGCACTTTGGCGACGTGCTGTCCCGCGGTCGAGGCCTTGGTGTCCGGAACGTAGATCGCATCGGCGCTGCGCAAGACCTCGCGCAAATCGGCCTCGCTCTTCACCGTCACCTTGGGATCGCGGCTCCGAACCGCCAGCGCGGTCTCGACGCGGCCGACATCGGCGATCGAGGAGGCGGTGACAAGCTTCTCCTCGGCAAGCTTTGCAAGAAGCGCTTGCGTCAGGATCACGAGATCGGCCGGCGTTCCCGCTCGCAGCTTGTCGGCCATGAACCCGACCGCGCCGAACTCGCCGTCGATACTGAGGCCGGTCTGCGCCTTGAAGGCGTCGGTAAGGCCGCGCACCAGCCCCTGCGCTGCGCCACCGCTCAAAATGTTCAGTGTCGTCACGATGCAAGCTCCGCCGCTGCAATGATCCTGTCGCGCGTGATCGGCAGGTCGCGCACGCGCACGCCGAGGCAATCGTAAACCGCATTGGCGATCGCTGCCGTTACCGGGCCGTGCGCGGCCTCACCGGCGCCGACCGGCTCGATCTCCGGCCGCTGGATGATCTCGACATCCACCGCCGGCACCTCGCTGAACCTCAGGATCGGATAGTCGGTCCAGGAGGTCGAATTGATGCGCGTCCGATCGAAGCGGACACGCTCCTTCAGCACCCAGCTCGTCGCCTGGATCGCGCCGCCTTCGATCTGGTTGATGACACCGTCGGGATTGATGGCCTCGCCGACATCGACAGCAAGCGTCAGCCGCTTCACGCGGATGTCGTCGGTGCCTTCGATCTCGGCAATCGCGGCGCAATAGGCTCCCATGTTCTTGTAGCGCGCAAATCCGACGCCGTGACCGATGCCGGTTCGCTTCTGCGGCTTCCACGCGGCACGTCGCGCTGCGGCGCGGATGACGTCCTTGGCGCGCTCGTCGCGCAGATGACGCAAGCGGAATGCGATCGGGTCCTCGCCGCGCAGGGCGGCGATCTCGTCGAGCAGGGACTCGATGGCGAACACGTTGCCTTGCGCGCCGAGGGTCCGCAGCGCTGAGGTCCGCACCGGCATCGTTAGCAGCCGGTGGCTCGTGATCGTCCGGGCCGGGAGGTCATAGAGTGGAACGGCGTTGCGATCAGCGCCGCCGCCATTCGCGGCCGGCGGGTTGGACGAGATCATGCGCGGGTAGGGGTTTGCGATCTCGGTCGCGGCAAGCAGCGCCGGCTGTGCCGCGCGCCCCGGCCGCGCCGCGTGGCCATTGCTCCAGATCGCGTGGCGCCAGCCGGTGATCTCGTTGTCGCCATCGAGATCGGCCTCGATCTCGATGGCCATGGCCGCGCCGAATGGTGCGTGGGTCATCTCGTCGTGGCGCGACCATTGCACCCGCACCGGACGGCCACCGGCCGCCTTTGCCAGCAGCACGGCATCGAGCGCGACGTCGTCGGCCGCATTGTGCCCGTAACAGCCCGCGCCCTCCATGTGCTCGACGACGATATTCTCGGCCGGCAGCTTCAGCACGATCGCGAGATCCGCACGCAGCAAATAGACACCCTGGCTGTGGGTCCAGACATGGACGCGATCGCCCTCCCATTGCGCCATGGCGCAGGATGGCGCGATCGAGCCGTGTGCGATGTAGGGGCGGGTGTATTGCCGGCGCAGGGTTTGGATCGGCTTGTTTGTCGCTGCCGTCCTGGTGTCGATGACGGTGGTCTCGACCGGCTGGTTCTTCAGAAAGCCCGCGAGATGGTCTTCATCGGGCAGCGGATCGCCGGCCGACCATGTCGCGCTCTTGCCCAGGGCTTTCACCGCGGCTTCCGCCGCGGCCACGCCATCGGCAACGACGCCGGCAAAACCGCCGTCGCGGACGATCGCGACGAGGCCAGGGACAGCGCGTGCAGCCGTTTCGTCGAGTGCAATCATTTTTGCGCCCGAGACGTCCGGCCGCAGCACGCGTCCGTGCAAAAGGCCCGGCAGCGCATAGTCGTGGATGAAGCGCGGCCGCGCGAACACCTTGTCGGGAATGTCGACGCGCTGGACCGAATGTCCGGCGAGGGCGCGCTTCGTAGCGCTCTTCGCTGTCGCGCCCGCGGTGGCGTCGTGATCAAGCGAAACCTCGCCAGCCAGCTCCCAATAGCTGGTCCTGACATTGCCGGGACCCGAGATCGTGCCGTCATCGATGCCGAGCAGCGCCGCATCGACGCCGAGACGCTCCGATGCAGCAGTGAGAAAGCGCCGGCGCACCTCGGCACAGGCCTGGCGCAGCGCGCGGCCGGATTGCTGAATCGACAGGCTGCCCGAGGTGACGCCTTCATTCGGGCTCCTCGCCGTCGAGGCGCGGATCATCTCGACCCTGACGATATCGACATCGAGCTCGTCCGCTGCAATTTGCGCCAGCGCCGTGACGATGCCCTGGCCGATCTCGACCTTGCCAGGCGAGATCGCCACACGGCCTTCGCCGGTGAACCGCACCCAGGACGACAGTCTTGGATTGGCTACGAGGCTAACCGGTAGCTTCGGGGCAGGGGACGGCACATTCATGACGTCGCCATCTCCGATGCTGCCCGCAGCACGGCGCGGACCATGCGGTTGTGCGATCCGCAGCGGCACAGATTGCGGTCCAGCGCGGCTCTGACGTCGGCCTCCGTCGGCGACGGATTGCGCTTCAGCAGGGCTGCCGCACTGATCAGGATCCCCGAGACGCAATAGCCGCATTGCATCGCCTGTTCGGAGATAAAGGCGCGTTGCAGCGGGTGGGGCTTCTCCGTTGTGCCAAGGCCCTCCACCGTGACGACGTCCTTGCCCGCAACCGACCACATCGGCATGTCGCATGAAGACATCGCGCGGCCGTCGACCATGACGTAACAGGCGCCGCACTCACCGGCGCCGCAGCCGAAATGCGTACCGGTGACACCGAGCCGGCTGCGCAGCACGTCGAGCAGCGTCTGGTCCGGATCGGCATCCACAGCGGTGGCTGCGTCGTTGAGCTGGAATTGAATGGCAGGCATTCTCGCGCTAAGGCCTCACGACTTGTCGAACTTCTTGACGACGTCGGCCCATTTCTCGATGTCGCCGCGCAGGAATTTTTCGAACTGTTCCGGCGTCATCGACATGGGCACGGCGCCCTGTTCTGTCCAGAGCTTGACGATGTCGGGCCGCTTCACCATTGCGTTGACGGCCGCATTGAGCTTGTCGATGACGGGCTTCGGCGTACCCGCGGGAGCCATCAGGCCTAGCCAGATCGTCGCCTCATAGCCTGGCACTCCGGCCTCGATCGCGGTCGGCACGTTCGGCAGCACGGCCGAGCGCTGCTTGCCGGTGGTGGCGAGCGCGCGCACCTGGTTCTCGCCGATGTTCGGCGCCATTGCCGGTACCGCGTCGATCATCATCTGCACCTGTCCACCGATCACGCCGCTGCGCGCCTCGCCGCTGTTGCGATAGGGCACGTGGACGATCTCGACGCCGGCCATGGCTTTGAACAGCTCGCCGGCCATGTGATAGGGCGTGCCCTGGCCGGAGGAGGCGTAGTTCAATTTGCCCGGCTGCGCCTTGGCGAGCGCGATGAACTCTTGCAGCGTCTTCGCTGCGACTTGCGGGTTCACCACGATGACGAGATCGGAATAGTTCACCGGCGCGATCGGCGCGAGGTCGCGCATCAGCTCGTATTTGCGCTTGTCGGGTGTCAGCAGCGATTCATTCGCGGTCTGGGTGTTGGACATCATCAGCAGCGTGTAGCCGTCGGGTGGCGACTTCGCCGCTTCGACCGTGCCAATGACGCCGCCCGCGCCGGTGCGGTTCTCGATCACGAAGGGCTGGCCAAAGCTCTCCTGGAGCACGTTGCCGATCAGCCGGGCCGCGACGTCCGCAGGGCCGCCGGCGCCAAAGGGCACCACGATCCGGACTGCGCGGGTGGGATAATCCTGTGCCAAGGAGGGGGCTGCGGAGAAGGCGCCGAGCAGGCCGACGGCGACCACCAGCATAAATCTTCGGGCTTTCATGCCCACCTCCCTGACGTCGTTCTTGTTGGCCGGCACTGTAGCGGCAGGGGATGTGGACTGTCGACGGCTGACAAGGCCGATCGTGCCGGGAATATCGGGACGGTATCGGTGTGGCTGCGCCGCTCTTCGCAGTCGCGGCAGGAACCGGCCGCGCACGTGATCTGAGCAAATCGCATGGGCATTGCCGGATAAATGCCCTCGGCTGACAGGTATTTTGGTGTTACGAAATTGGCCATGAACCAGCACGCCAAAATCGAAATCCGCCATTCGACCTGTCCGCATGATTGCCCCTCGGCCTGCGCCCTCGATGTCGAGGTGATTGAAGGCCGCAGCATCGGCCGCGTGCGCGGTTCGAAGCAGCAGACCTATACGGCCGGCGTCGTCTGCGCCAAGGTCGCCCGTTACGCCGAGCGCATCCATCACCCCGAGCGGGTGACGTTTCCGATGCGCCGCATTGGGCCGAAGGGCTCCGGGCAATTCGCGCGGATCTCCTGGGACGAGGCGCTGGACGAGATTGCCGATCGCTTCAATCAAGCCGAGCGCGAGTTCGGCGCGGAATCGATCTGGCCCTATTACTACGCCGGCACAATGGGCCTGGTGATGCGCGACGGCCTCAACCGCCTCACCCATGTGAAGAAATATTCGCGCTTCTATCAGACGATCTGCGCCAATGTCGCGCGCATCGGCTTTGCGATCGGCACCGGCAGGATCGCCGGCGTCGATCCGCGCGAGATGGCGCTGTCCGACCTCGTCGTGATCTGGGGCACAAACCCTGTCAACACCCAGGTCAACGTGATGACGCACGCCTCGCGCGCGCGCAAGGAGCGCGGCGCGAAGATCGCTGCCGTCGACATCTACGACAACGAGACCATGAAGCAGGCTGACATCAAGATCATCCTGCGGCCCGGCACCGATGGCGCGTTCGCCTGCGGCGTGATGCATGTCCTGTTCCGCGGCGGCTATGCCGACCGCGCCTATATGGACAAATACACCGATTGCCCTGATGAACTCGAGGAGCATCTGAAGACGCGCACACCGCAATGGGCGTCCGCCATTTGTGGCCTGCCGGTGTCGGAGATCGAGGCCTTCGCGAAAGCGGTTGGCGAGACCAAGCGCACCTTCTTCCGCTTCGGCTACGGCTTTACGCGCAGCCGCAATGGTGCCACGCAGATGCACGCGGCAAATTGCATTCCCGCAGTGACCGGCGCCTGGCAATATGAAGGCGGCGGCGCCTTCTTCAACAATTACGCGCTGTGGCATTTCAACGAATCCATCATCGAAGGCCACGACGCGATCGACAAGACCACGCGCGCGCTCGACCAGTCGCAGATCGGCCGCATCCTCACCGGCGATGCCGAAGCCCTGCAGGGTAGGGGCCCGGTCAAGGCGATGCTGATCCAGAACACCAATCCGATGACGGTGGCGCCGGAGCAGGCGTTGGTCCGGAAGGGCTTTGCGCGCGAGGATCTGTTCGTCGTGGTGCACGAGCAGTTCATGACCGAGACCGCCGAGATGGCTGACATCGTGCTCCCGGCGACCATGTTCATGGAACATGACGATCTCTACTACGGCGGTGGCCACCAGCACATCTCGGTTGGGCCAAAGCTGATCGACCCGCCCGGCGAATGCCGCTCCAACCACGAGGTGTTGCAGGCGCTAGCGCCGCGGCTTGGCGCCAAGCATCCGGGTTTTGAGATGACGCCCCGCGAATTGATCGATGCGACCTTGAGGCTCAGCAATCACGGCGACATCGCCGGCCTTGAAGCTGATATCTGGCGCGACCTGCAGCCGGATTTCCGCACCTCGCACTATCTCGACGGCTTCGCCCATGCCGACGGGAAATTCCACTTCAGGGCCGATTGGGCACATCCGCCGTTCGGCGTGACGATGGGCGATGTCGACAAGATGCCGTCCTTGCCGGACCATTGGGCCGTGATCGAGCAGTCCGACCAGGCCCATCCGTTCCGGCTTGCGACCAGTCCGTCGCGCAGCTTTCTCAACACCACCTTCAACGAAACGCCGTCCTCGCAGGCGCGCGAGGGCAAGGCGAGCGTGATGATCCATCCCCTGGATGCCGCCGCGCTCGACATTGCCGATGGCGACGCAGTGACAATGGGCAATACTCGCGGCGAGACCACGTTGGTGGCGAGGCTGTTCGAGGGCGTGCGGCGCGGCGTCCTGATCGCGGAGTCCGTCCATCCCAACAAGAACCATATCGGCGGCCGCGGCATCAACATGCTGACGGGCGCCGAAACCGTCGCGCCGATCGGCGGCGCCGCATTCCACGACAACAAGGTCTGGATCAGGAGGGCGGTCGTGGCCTGACGGCACTCCGCCTTGTTCGCCTGCAAATTTGCGTCGAGCCGCTGAAGCGCCGCCGCGCCGTAGTTTGTGCTTGCACCTTGCGCCGGAGCTGCCGCAAATGGAGGCGCGAAGCGACGGAGCGAGCGTCCCATGACCGACACCACAGCAATCATCACCGAGAAGCGCGGGCAGGCGTGCTGGATCACCATCAACCGTCCGGAAAAGCGCAACGCACTGAACGGTGAGGTCATCGCCGGCATCAGCAAAGCCTATCGCGACGCGCATGAGGACAAGGATGTCCGTGTCATCGTGCTGACAGGTGCGGGCGACAAGGCATTCTGCGCGGGCGCGGACCTGCAGAATTCGGGCGCAGCGTTCGCCATGGATCATTCCAAGCCCAATGTCGACTATGCCGATCTGCTGCGCTTGTCGCAGAACGCAACCAAGCCGGCGATCGCGCGGATCGGCGGCGTCTGCATGGCCGGCGGCATGGGCCTGCTCTGCATGACAGATATGGCGGTCGCTGCCGATCACGTCATCTTCGGTCTGCCGGAGGTGAAGGTCGGCGTGTTCCCGATGCAGGTGCTGAGCCTGCTGCAGCGCATCGCGCCGCCGCGGCTCGTCAACGAATGGGCGCTCACGGGCGAACCGTTCGACGCCAAGGCGGCGCAGGCCGCGGGCCTCCTCAACTACGTGGTGCCGGCCGCCGAGTTAGATGCCAAGGTCGACTGGTTGATCGGCCGCATCGTCGACAAATCGCCGACCGCGATCCGCCGCGGCAAATACGCCATGCGCGCCATCGCCTCGATGTCATTCGACCAGAGCATCGCCTACACCGAAAGCCAGATCGCGCTGCTGGCCATGACCGAGGACGCCAAGGAAGGCCTGAAAGCGTTCAGCGAGAAGCGCAAGCCGTTGTGGTCGGGAAAATAAGTGCTGGACCCCAGGCTGCTGTCGCACCGGCCATGGCTTAGCTTTCGTTCCGATGGTGGAGTTGTGCAGAACTGGGAGTAACGGTCGCCGCCGATCGCGGCTGGGATATACTTTAAATGAAAGCCCGGTCAGTCCGGATGCTCCAGGGGGCTCCGAACTGATGGGCAGCATTTCACGATTTACTGCCCTTTGCGGCGAAGTTTTTTGGGAGGGGAATTAGTGAAAGCACCTTCCAAACGACCTGCTCTGTCGTCCGAAAGTCGTTTCGACGGGGCCGTTCTCTCGGTTCGGGTGTTGCGCGATTGGATCCGAAAATATGCTGACTTTTTAGAAGCTTGAGGAGCAACTCCTATTATTCCGCTCAGTGCGAGCGTTGCGCGAATTCGATCTGGATCACTGCTGAGCGATGGCGGCTTCGTGCGAGGCGCGTCGACGGTGCTCGCCTCGATCGGCCCGCTCGTCTCGATCCTCCGCAACACCATGTCGGGCACTTAGCCAGCATATCCTCCTCCGACCAGCTTGCGGTCCGATAAAGTGCAGCAGCGTTTGATGCTATGAGTTCGCCCGCAGGGTGATGGAGCTCGACCAGCCATCCGCACAAGATGACCAGACACGGGAGAAGTCGCCCGATGCATCGACCGGCCGATGCGAAGTGGGCCGTGCACGCCGGCAGAAGCTGTCAGCTCCTCGAGTGCGGACGCGCGAATTGAGACCGGTTAGTCGCGGCTGGCTTTCCGCTGGCGGCGATTCCCTCGGCATTCAACGTCCGATCGCACTGGCATTATGCGGGTATTATGAGGGTATTATGAGGGCATAATACGGTGCGATCGGAATTTGCTATGTTGATTCAATGTCTTGCGATGGTTCTGGCTAGATCTTGGCGGGCGCGCGCGAACGAGCCCCAAAAACCAGCTGTCGCCTCAGCTCCACGGACCCCCGCGTAGGGCGGGAGCAGATCTCAAGTGATGAATAGAGCGGCCCTCAGCGGGAATTGGGTGCAATTTCCGACTTGCAGGAGACGGATGCGATGTTGGCGCGTCGTCCATTATACGTTTCGAGATCAACGTGTCGCATTGCTCTATCCACACCCGCGTCATTCAGACCAGCAAGGGTGATACCGCTGCGGCGCGGTTCGCTTACCAGACTTGCTCGACCGCAGACGATCGTTTCCGGCACGTCGACTACCGGTGCTATGCCCCTTATCACGTCGGAGGAAGCGTGCTGCTGCCGATGGGGGCACCGGAGGAGTTGGCGGAGTGGAAGAATTTTTCCAAGGCCGTCATTTCCGGGGAGACGCGGCGGAACGCACAAGAAGGCAGAGTTCTCGATTTTGCATTACCGCGCGGGGTCGCCCGTGAGCTGCTGCTGCCGCTTGCGGCGTTTGCGCTGTTGCCCTTCGTCGAGCTCGGGATGGCGGTGCGGCTCGATGTCGAGTGCGTGCACGCGAGCGACGGTGAGCCCAATCCGCACGCTCACGCCTGGCTCTCGCAACGTGAGCTGAAGCAGGGCGGTTTCGGTCTGAAGGTGCGAACTTGGAACGCGCTGTTCCGGCGCGATGGCTGCAGGTACATACGGGCCCTCGTCGCGGCGAGGCTCACGTTGGGCTGTGCGATCCTCGGCGTAGAAGCCTACGTCGATCCGCGCCGCAATGATGTGAGAGGAGCTGGCGCTCCGGAGTTGCGGCTGACGCGGGTGCTGTGGAGAATGTACAATGAAGGTAGGCATGTCGAGGCGATCGAGCAGCTGAAGGCGAGCCGCCAGCCGAAGGGAGATCGCATGGCGGCGAAGCATGCCCCGGGGCCGGTGGTTGCGAGTGTAAGGGTAACGAACGCAGCCACGTATTACCGTGACGATGATGAGGAGGCTGCCGAACTCCTGAGGCGGTTTGCGGATGCCGCGCAGAAGGCCGGTTATGAGCTGGAGGTGGCATCGGGCTCGCCGGCGTTGGCGCTGAGCGGGACGGCTGTTGCCTTCGACGGTCGGGCCTTCACGATCGCAGACATCGGCAGCTCGGAAGATGCTGCAATCGTCGCGCGGTTTGCGCGCCGGCTCGAATGGCCGGGCCTGGTGGTCGAGGGAGGTGCACGCCTTGCCGATCTGATCGCGATCGCTGGCGCCGCCGAGGGCGTGTTCATGATCAATCGAGCTCCCTCGGCCGGAGCCCGTGATCTCATTGCGCGGGCGTCCTACAGCGAGATGAAGGCCGACATTGCGCACCACGATCCGCTCGGGATCGCTGCAGGGTTCTTCGCGAACTCTGAGGCGAACAAGGTTGCCGCGCGGGCGGCGGAGGCGCTCGATGCTGCTCTGCAGGTGGATGCGGGCTGCGATCCTCAATCGCCGGCAAACCTGGTGGTGCCGAACACCGCCCCGGCCGGGTGGAGCAATGTCGCCGAGCCGGCATCCGTTATCGCGCCGATCGCAACGTCGGACAATGAGAAGCGCGTGGCCGCCGGTTGGGATGATGTGAGGCGAACCGCTGCTTTCTCTTCCGAGGCGACCGCTCGAACGTCTGGAGATCGCAGTGAGGCTCGCCGGCCGCCCAGAGTGGGCGTGATCTCCAACCCTCCTCGATCGCCCGCAGACCTGAGGGCGCCGAGCACCGCTCCGCTCCGGCCGAACGAGGTCGCCGGCCTGGCTTCAGCGGTTGCGCCCATGGCGACGTCGGGCAACGACAGCCCACGCGGGGCCGCTGGTGCCGATGCGAGGCGAACCGCCGGTTCGTCGTCCGAACCCTTCGAAGGCCTCGAAATGCTCCCGCAGGACGATTCCTGGAAGGTCAAACCCGATCCAAGCAGGTCGGCGCGCGATGCGCTTGCACTCGAGGTCGGTTTCAGGCGGGAGCGGCAAATTCACGAGGAGCTTGACGAGTTCCTGCGTCGGAAGACGCGGCAATCGTTCGGGCTTCGGCGTGAGGGTGCCGTTTCGCCTAGGAACGCGAAGCTTCAGCAGCCGACGAGGCGTCCCCAGCCGATCCCGCAGTGGCCTGCCGAAATTCCCGCCGTCGATCAGGCGGAAGAGACGGAGGAGTCCGACTACCAAGCGCCGCGTTCCTGACGCTCCGACACTGCGGTCTTGCGCTCGTGCATCAGCTCATGCTCGGCATGCAGAAAACCGGCCTGTCTCAAGGGGCTGTCGTTAACCATGCGTATTGAACGAGCGCTCTGCTCGGCTGGAATATTCCGAGAACAAGTGCATATTGGAGCTTACCCTCGCGGATCCCTGCGAGGCGGCCGCCGCCGGTGGTTGCGACACCAACGACGGCCTGACCAAAACCGACTACTGAGGAGTCAGCCATGGCTAAGTGCCACTATATCGCCGATTCGGCGATCCTTCTTCCGTCCTTTCCGATGCACTGTGTCCGGTCCGATGTGACCGGCGGTTGCGCTTTAGTGCCCGGTGTCGGATCCACGGCGGACGGCATGTCCCTCCTCGCCATTACCATCACCATCAGCTAGGCACGGATCGCCAGGCCCGACGTCATGCGGCGCGACGGCGTCGCATGAATCGGTGCCGGTCCGTTGCATTGCGTTGGCAATCCCGCGGGTCGGGGACGCCAATCCTGGCGGCCGCGATCTCTGCGGATCATGTCACGCAAGCTGCGATGACGCCTGCGCCCTGCGATGTTTGGCAGGACGTCCCGTGGTGCGTCAGCCGGTCCGAAGTCGACCTCGCGATCTCCCAGAGGACAGAGAGATCGATCCATGAAATTTCCCAACGAGACCATCCCGATGGTGCAGCCCTGCACCCACACGATCTATCGCCCGTTCGGCGGCGTCGAAGGCTATCGCCAGATCCACGATCCGGCCGGCCGGCTCGCCGTCACCGCCTTTCCCCTGGCGATGGCCGGGAGCCTGGCGGCGACCTGTAATCTGTGGTCCGCGTGCTACGTCATTGTCGGGCGAAACGAAGCCTATATCGGGGAGAGCAACCGCGCGGTCAGGTGCGTCGCCGAGCACGCCACGGACCCCGCCAAAGTCTGTGGCGCGGAGGCCTACCTGCTCCACGCGCAGGAGCCGCATACACTGCCATGGTCGGCGCGGCTCCGCCTCGCACACCGTCTGAACGAACTCGCCAAACAGGCGGGTCCGGTCACCTTGGCCAACACCGTTGAGCCGCGGGGCCTTCCTTGCCGGGTCGAACAGGCCGCAGCGATTGAGCGGCTGGTGGCCGATGGCCGTCGCTTGCTGTTCGATGCCGGTTGCCGGATCTTCAACGCCAAGGTTGTGGGCGAGCTGCCCGCGGAAGTCGAATCCGATGACAACCAGGATGTGAACGAGGTCGTCGAGATCGGCTTGCCGATGGCGTCGCCAGCCGAAGGCGAGCTCGAATTCGACTATTGCGGCATCTGGGCGCGCGGCCACCACGATCGCGAAGGGTTCGTGGTCCGGTCCGGCTCGGAGGTGCGCAACGTCGAGACCCCGAGCCTCAGGCAGAACATCAAAAAGCTCCGCGCAGATCTCCTCGCCATGGGTGTCGTGGTGCCGATCGCCGGCATCAAGGATCGCCTGCGCTTCCAGGTCGACTGGCACTTCTTTTCTGCCGCGGTTGCGGCCAAGTTCGTCGCGGGAGCGCACGTGGCCGGCACCAAGTGGGTGCGCCCGCGCACTCCCGGGCCGATCGCGCGCGCGGAGTAGGGGAGCGGCCAGATGTCCAATTCCACGACGATGCCGGGGCACCAGCCCCGGCAAGACGGCGAGGCCCATCTTCCCGGCCATCATGGTGAAGGCGGCGCGCCGATCAGGAGCACCGAGCCGTCCGGGCGGCGACGCATCCGCGCGCGGGCCGTGACGGTCGCATGCTTGATGCCTCATCGCCGATCGTCCGTGCGCTCGTCGAGATCTCGCCCCTCAGGTGGTGGCGGTCGATGCCGGCCGACGCCTTTCGGGCGGCGGAGTACCTCGCGGTCCGGTCCGCGCTCGAGGAGGTCGCAAGGCTGATCGAAGGCGCCGAGGTCGAGCCGGCGCTGCAAGGGGATGCCGAAGCGGCCATCGCGCTGGTGCGCTCCTTGATGCCGATCAGAAAGCTCGGCGGCATCAAGGTCGACATTGCGATGACCGCGCTGCTTGCCCTCGCGCTCGCAGGTGAGCCCAGGTGCGCCCTCGTGCTCGCTCACGTGATAGATCGCGCCGAGCACGATGCCCAAAAAGCAGATCAGCTGTGCGCCTCCTGGTTCGCATTTCGCTTCGGCCGCTCGACCCGGTGCGGCGGCTTCACCCCGGCCGAGACAGCCTTGCTGAAGACGCTGCGGGCCTTCGATGCCCTGCGCCCGGGCAGGGAAGGCTGAGCATGAGCTTTCTGCCGTCTTCCATCCCCAAAACCAACATGCTGACCGTCGGACCCACCGTGCGGAAGCATGCGGAGCCTGGCGCAGGTGTATCCTGCGCACAGGACGCCCCCCAGGGCGGTCGACGTCGTTGCAAGGGGCTGTCGACCCCCAACCAGGCTAGCGCTTTGGCGCCTCGGGCTAGCGCTTTGGCGCCTTCTTCCGCCGTTCGAGCCAGTCTCTCGCAGCCTCCTCAAGAATCTCCGAGGCACTGGTGTCGTCCTCGAGAGCGACGCGCTTGATCGATTTGATCAGCTCGGCGTCGAGGGTTGCGAAGAAGTTGCGTCTTGGCTGCGGGACCGCCGTCTTGCCTGCTTTTGCGGGTTTTCCTTGCTCGGCCATGGGCTCTCCGTGGGTGATGAGGGGCAAGGATTCTCCGGTAGGCGAATCCTTGAATCCGGGCCGAATGTAGGTCGCGTTCAGCCAAATGGCCATAGGTAACTTGCTAGATATGTACATGTCCTATTCTCATAGCGATAAAGATGAACATTGACATAGGCCAATGTTTATGGTTCGTTCCTGCCCGCAATGACTGTGGCGAGGGAGTGTGATGGCGCGTGAGGAGAGGGATTGGCGGGGCGAGCTCGTGCTGGCCTATCCGGATTTATTTCACCCGGCCAGCGATCCGCCGCCGGTGCGGACCTTGCCGGACGTCGCCGATGGCTGGCGCGATCTGCTGGAGCGCGTCTGCGCGCGCATGCAAGCGGCGCTGCAGCAGGGCGAGACGATCCGGATCATCCAGGTCGACAAGAAATCCGGCACCCTGCGAGTCTACTGGCGCGGCGACGTGACGCCGCAGACCGCTGCCAGGCTGCACGAGGCGATTGCCCTTGCCAAGGCACGCTCCACCTGCACCTGCGAGTCGTGCGGTGCGGAGGGGCAGCTTTGCTTTGTCGGCAGTGTCTACATGATCCGTTGCGCCGCCCACGTCCAAGGTGAGCTGATTCCTACCCCGTCTGGACGGGAGAACGTCCACCTTGTCCGTGTCTCGATGGCGGACGGCTACCGGATTGTGGCGCGGCGCTACGACCGGGTGGCCGACCGTTTCGCTGACGAGGACCCGGCAGTTCGAGAAACGAGGAGGCCTGAGACAGCTGTCACAGCGGATTGGCGCATCGATCTCATGCAGGCTCATCCGAAGCTGTTCGCGATCATCCAGTCCAAGCCTCAAGCGTCGTTCGGCTATCCATCCTGCGAGGCAGGGTGGCACGATGTTCTCGACCAGCTTTGCCGGAGAATTGAAGCCGCATTGGCGCACAATGAGACCTTCAAGTTCGCCCGCATCGGCACCAAACTGGGCCTGCTCTGGATCAAGTGGGAGGGCGAGGTCTCGGGCGAGAGCCGCGCGAAGATCGAAGAAGCCATCAGCCTCGCACTCCAGCGCGCGAGCTGGACCTGTGACATCTGCGGCCTGGAGAGATCGGTCGCTGCAGCATGCTGACGCCTTCAACACGCTGCTTTCCGAACACACCATGGGCATTGCCAGAAGGGCAGGCCATGGCCGGAGCGAGAACATCCGTCGGCCGCAGGGGCCTAGCTTCGCCTGCCCCCGGAGGGGGGACCCCGCCTGCGCGCGGAATGGAGCGATAGGATGGCTCGATTCCGGTGCGCGGCCTGTGAGCGCGAGGGCGCGTGCGATTACGAGCCGCACCGCCATGAATGTCCGCTCTGCGGAGCGGCGGACGTCGTGTTCGCGCTTGGCATCGATGAGCTGCCGGAAGAGCTCGTGGCGGCGCTGCTCGATGCCGAGCCTCTCGATGACCCCGACAATGATGAGGACTGACGTGCGTCTATGGGTTGTGTCGGATCTGCATGTGGAACTAACGCGCGGCTGGGACCTGCCGGCTCCCGATGCGCGGCCGCGGTTCGACATCCTGGTGGTCGCCGGCGATCTGATCCCGCGCATGGAGCGGGGGGTGAGGTGGCTGCTCGAACGCGTCCCCGATCGGCCGGTGATCTACGTGCCCGGCAATCACGAATTCTACGGCGCCGATATCGATCGGACGGTCGAGAAGGCGAGAGCGGCGGCTGCCGGCACGAACATTCATGTGCTGCAGCACGACTGCGTCCGGATCAGCAATGTCATTTTCGCCGGTGCAACAACGTGGACGGATTTCGATCTGTTCGGCGACGCGAATCGCGCCATGTTTCTTGCGGGCGAGCGCATGAACGATTTCCGGAAGATCCGGATCGGTGGCTATGCCAGGCGGTTCCGACCGCCGCACGCGCTGATCCGGCACCAGCAGGCTCGTGCATTCTTCGAATCGCAGATGCGCGGGCCCCGTCCGGGCAGGCTTGTCGTGATCTCCCATCATGCCCCTCATCCCGGCGCTACATCGCTGCCGTCCGATCCCCCGAGGCCGGACGAGATCCTCAGCGCCGCCTATCGCAGCGACCTGACCGCTCTCATGCGCCCGGCGGCCAATGACGGATACGGCGCGCTGAAGCCCGCTGACCTCTGGATCTACGGCCATACCCACGAGTCCGACGACACCGTGATCGGCGCAACGCGCGTGGTGTCAAACGCAAAAGGCTACGGACCCTGGCTGCCGCAGCAGCGCGCCTGGGACAACCGGAGCTTCGATCCAAAACTGACTATCGAGATCTGAAGGGGCAGCGAGATGCCATGACGGATTCGGAAGACCACCGGACGCAGGCGGACGTGCTTACGTCCTTTCCATGACGGTAAAACAAGGTGCAAAAGTATGTGTGACACGACAGACGCCCAGAGCCCCAACGACTCCTTTATCTCGGCCAAGACCACGACCGCGATCCCTGTGCGACACCCGGCACTCCGCAATGCACTGATTCAGGCGTCGCTCGATCCGCAGGTGCGATCCATCGATTACATCGCCAGCGCCCAGGTTGCCTCCGTGCAGGTCGCGCTCGATGCCGTCGTCCTCCAGCACGAGGATGGTCGTTATGTCCTCGACATCGTGCCGGCGCGACGCATCGTCGACCTCGACGAGGGAGGCCTCGTGCTAATCGCGCTGGAAGAGCTCGAGCTCGAGCCGCGTGTTCTGACGGCCGAAGAGCTAGGCCGCGAGCCGCGCCGTTCCAACGCGAACCTGGTCTGGGCGTATAGCGGCGTGACAGTTCCGGTCGGGTTGCGCCTGCGCATCCAGCAAGTCCTGCTCGAGGAGGGGCCGATGGCGCTCGGCCAGCTCCTGAAGTCCTTGGACGGAGAAGGTGATGCCGCGGTGGCGGTGATGGCGCTCGCCTGCGCCAATCTCGTCTGTCTTGATCTCATCACCCAGCCGCTGAGCCCGACCACGCTTGTCCGGCTCTGCGTGCAAGCGGAGCACGCATGAGCTCTGAGGATGAGACAGGCGATCTTCCGGCTGTCGTGGAAGACGCCGTCTCGACAGGCGCGGCGGCGGATTCCGCCGACTGTGACGAGCGGTTGAAAGGCCTGCCGCGCCTCCTGCGCTATGCCCTACTGAGCGTCGATGGGAGCGAGCACGTCGTGGAGCGGTTGATTGCAGAGATCCATGAGCTGTGCCCGCAGCTGCCGCACAGTGTCGCCTGGGCGTTCGCGCGCACGCTTGACGCCGGGCTGGCGCTCGCCGCCGAACTCGATCATCGTGCGGTCGCTCAGGATGAGCCGAACCTGCGGAGCCTGGCCGATTGCGTCCGGCTGCTGTCGCTGCCGACGCCGCACGGTTCTGACCATTTCGAGGAGCACCAAAGGGTCGGCAAGGCGTTGGTCCACGCCCTTCATGTGAGCGCCAGGCATCTGGAGCAGGAACTCTGCTGCGAGCTTGAGCGGTTCACCTTCGGCTGGGCAGCGCTACCGGCCTGCACCAGCATGCTGTCCAGAAGCGCGTCGGCGGCGACGAATGCGGCCTATCTTGGAGCCCGCATGGCGGAGCACCGTGTCACTGCCGCGAAGGCGGCGGTCCGGAGGAAGCTGGAGGAAGGACACCGGAGACAGCAGGAGGCCGAGGCGCGGGAAAAGGAGAAGGAGAACACGGCCGCCCGGCCGATGCCGCCGGCCACCGACGGGGAAGCCATTCCCGAGCGTCACGTCATGGTCGCGCGTCTGTACGAGAGCGAGATAAAGAACCCCAAGCTGAAAGATATCCTGGGACCACTCAAGCACGCCATCAACACGCCCCTGCCGCTGATCGAGGTGCCGCCGCTGCACGGGGTCCGCAACGCGCTGACGTTCGAGTTTCCCTATGCGATGAATGTGATCGACTTCGCGCTGGCCGATCTGGTCGGCCGTGCGACGGTCCGCCTGCGGCCGCTGCTATTGGTCGGCGATCCCGGCGGCGGCAAGAGCCGGTTCGCCCGGCGCCTCGGCGAGACCCTCGGCGTCAGCGTTTGGCGGGAGGACGCCGCGCGCGCCGATGGCGCGATGTTCGGCGGGACCGACCGGCGCTGGTATTCGGCCGAACCCTGCCATCCCTTTCTCGCAATTGCGCGAGGCAAGATTGGAGACCCGCTCGTGCTGATCGACGAATTGGAAAAGGCGGGCACGCGGTCCGACTATGGCCGTTTGTGGGATTGTTTGTTGAGCTTTCTCGAGCCCGAGACAAGCGCCCGATATCCCGATCCCGCACTTCAGACCACCCTCGATCTCTCGCAGGTCTCCTACGTTGCGACGGCCAACAGCATCGAGCCGCTGCCCTCGCCGATTCGCGACAGGTTTCGCGTGGTGACGTTCCCAATACCGTCTGCCGACGACCTCGACGCGCTGCTTCCGGCTGTGCTGGCCGACCTCGCACGGGAGCGTGGTCTCGATGCGGCCTGGATGTCGCCGCTGGACGGCGCGGAGCGCGCGGCGATCTCGCAATACTGGCGCGGCGGCTCGGTGCGGCGGCTGCGCCGTATGGTGGAGGCCATCCTGCGTGAGCGCGATCTGCGGGCATCAAGGAATTGAGTATGGCCAGTCGGCAAACATCGGCCTCGTCAACGGGCCCATGGAAGGCTACCCCGGGGTACCAGCATGGCGGCGCCTGCGACGCCGCATTGGCTTCCCAGATGGCGCCGTCGCGGCCAGCGTCGCCAAGCCGACGACCATCCGGACAATAGTATGTGCGAGGTAGTGTCATGAGATTGCTCGATGCCCAGATCTGCGATGGCGAATTGCTCCTCGTCATTCGCGGAAATCCCGCCGAGATGTTCGCCGCCAAGGCGGCGATGGCCGATATCCTTGGATGCGGGGTTCATCTCGTCTCGCCGGGAATGATGCGCCGGATCAGGGGCGGCCAGAGCAAGGCCGACGAATCCACCCTCGAGTTCCTCGCCCGCATCGCCGTCATCGACACCATCGCCGGCAACCTCTCGGCGCACGAGCCCGTTATCGTGCGGCACCCCGGCGTGATGAGCGGCGATCCGGTCTTCCGGGGTGCGCGCGTGCCGCCGGGGCCGGTCTTCACCATGCTGGCCGACACATCGGTCGACGAGATCGTGCGTGCGAAGTACCCGTCGCTGGCACGGGACGAGATCAAAACCGCTCTGCGGCAGGCCGGCTGTCTGCTGGAGCGCAATGCGCCGTGGATAGAGTGAGCAGGATGGTGGAGCGATGACGGTTGCGATCCCCGATCGAGGGCCACCCAACCACGTGCTGCACGTGCTCCACGACGGCGACGTCAGGATGTTCAACCCGGACCGGGAGTGCGTTATCCACTTGCGGGTGCAGATGGACGTTCGGGGCGACACGACCTGGCGGCTGTTGCATCAAGTGTCTCGCCGTATATCCGCACCTACTGTCCTTCAATCCCGCCGAGTAGCTCTAATCTATAGGGCGGACGGTATACCGCGTGAGCCCGGATCGGTACTCTATTGAAGGGAGCCATCGAAACCAGATAACTCCGAGTGATCGATTCCCGTGGAATACGGCAAGCACCCATCCCCAGCGCGTCTCGCACGACCTTTGAGGGACAAGTCGAGCCCTCGCAAGTGCCTGGATTGACTCGCGAAATTCCGATCGCACCGTGTGATGCTAGTATTATGAGGGTATTGTGCCTGCGAGATACGTAGCGAACTAGCGTCACAAAACGCCTAACATCTGTTCGACGTCGTCTAACATCTGTTTCGGTCCCGCCCAACATCTGTTGCGTCCACGTCCCGGCAGCATTCCAATTGCCAACATCTGTTCCTTGGCTTTGCGTCGCTTCTCGGCATCTACCTGAAACTACGTTGGTTTTCGTAGTTTCCTCCATGTTAGTCCGCCTAACAGTTGTTCCTGTTGTTTGGCAGACCGGGGGGGAGCCGCCAAAGTCAAAGTCTTTGACTATCCGCGTCCGAAAGTCTCAGGGTAACTCGGCCTAGCTGACATGCGGATCGTTCTCGGCGGTGCTTTCGAGGATTGCGCAGTCTGGCCCAGGGGAAGGAAAGTCGACCTCTCTTTGGTGGGCGGCCGGAGGGTTCATGGAACACTTGTTGAGGGAGACTGGAACACTTGTTTAGGGAATTCCGACGCGGCGATGTCGGCGAACATCAGACGTCCAACAAGCGTTCCAAACTGTCCGGGAAACTGTTCTTTTTCATAGCACGTAACGGGCGCCGAGAAAAAAGCTCGCCGCCCCGCCTTCCGCCGATCTCCAGCCGTCGGTCGCATCTCCGAGCCACGTTTCCCACGGCGGTCGGCGGAAGCCAATGCGGGGGCAATGCTGATTGTCACCGTCGTCCCGGGGGATTTCGGCCCATGCGGCGCATGATCGCACCAATGCGGATGCCGGCATTTCCAATCTTGAGGAGATCTCTGACTATCACATCGAGAGGAGGAAACCGCTCGCCGGCGCGCCACCGCGTACCGCCCAGCGCGTCATTCACGCGCGCGCCCAGTCTGTATGGGCTTTGATAGCAAGGCGCCCAAGGAGATCACGGTTTTTACTAGGAGGAAGCTGCGGTTGATTTCGCGGGCGGCCAGGTACGTCTGGTGGACGCCACCCGATATCGTTGTATCCGAAGGAAAGTCCAGGCCCGTTACTAAAGTGATGGAGATACCACCTTAGAAGAGGTCTCGGCGCTTATCGAATACCTCGGAATTGATGTAGCTCATGGGAGTTCTGAAATCCCCGTCGGATGTCTCCAACCGATCGTTTGAGCAACGCTCCAAATTCGCAGGCGCACAGCGGTTCGCGCGCATTCGCGTTAATTTAGCAAGAAGCGTATGCCGTCCTGGCCCGGGGCTCCGGCTCAGGTGACCTTTGTGTATGGGGTTTCCGAAATAAGATTCGTAGAAAGCGGCCAAGCTGGATGAGCTCATCTGAACCATAGCCTCCAAAATTCCTTCGTCGGCATCGAGCATCTCTGGGCATGCGGGTTGTCCCGGGGAAGAGCCGCGAAACCGCAGGTATTGCGTTCACTTGTCCAGCAGGCACAGACGTAGGAGATGTGAGCGGCTGAGACCCAGCCGCGCACAACGCCATGTTATGCCAGCGCGCTAGGCAGCCTGCCGCATGCGTTTGATACTCTGGGTTATATGGTTTCCGACATCGTCAGCCATCTTCAGAGACATGTCCGCGATCCGGCGGCTGGCATCCGAGGCGCTACTGATCGTGTCGCGCATCAGATCAGTCTGCACGGCCGCCAAATCGTGAGGAGTTCGACAGCGCCAGGGTTCATTCATGCGGTCCATGGTCCTCTCGATCTGCTGTCGAACGAATTCAAAGTACTCGCGTGACACGCCATTCATTCCTTTGGCGACTGCGGTTGTAGAGTACATGATTGCTTCGGCGTTGCGGACCGGCGTTCCGTTGCCCGCTGCGCTTCATTGCCGGGGCCAAGCTTTCGGTCGCCAGTCAGCAATCAGTCAGCTGTCAGAACGTCTCGGTTATCTTGCTCAGGCGAGGGGGATGATCCGGGTCAAACCCGCAGACGCGCGCCGTCTGCTCGATCATCCGATATGCCGGAACGAGCATGGTGATCGGGTCAGTCGCGGAGTCATCCTCCGCCAACCAAGGCAGCGACCCATATGGTCCGCCGCAGAGATGCAGCGCGATCTTTTGCTTGCGCATTTCTGCTGCCAGCGCGTCCACCGTGACCGCCGTTTCATCCATGAGGCGCATCATAACAACCGGCGTGCGCGACGATAGCGCGGCGCGCGGCCCATGCTGCAGCTCTGCGGCGCTTAGACCAATCGAAGGCAGGCGCAGGATTTCCGAAAGTTTGAGCGCGATCTCCTTCGCCGAGCCCAGGCCAAGGCCCCGCGCCGCCACAAACACGGCTGACGCCTTGGCGAGATCAGCGGCAATCTCAGACCAGTCGAGCGCCAGCGCGCGATGCAGGCGCTCGGGTAGCCTCTCGAGAGCCGACCGCAGCGCCTGATCTTCGGCCAGCTCGGCAACGAGTCCGGCACTGGCAGCCATCGAGCCGATCACGGTCTTGGTCGCAGCTACGGAATGCTCCTGGCCGGCTTCGATCGGAACGACGAACTCCGCTTCGTCAGCCACCGGCGACGACGTCGCATTGATGATGGCGATGGTGCGGGCGCCCGCGGCGCGCGCCGACCTGGTCGCTGCGACGAGATCCGGGCTGCGCCCGGATTGCGAGATCACGATGAACAGCGCATGGCGCAGCATCAAAGGCGTGCGAAATGCCGTGATCACCGAAGGAGCGCTGGCTGAAACAGGAAGGCGAAGCCGCGTCTCGACAAGGTATCTCAAGAAAACCCCGGCATGCCCAGAGCTTCCCCGGCCGCACACGACGCACAGGGGGGCGGAGCCGATCCTAATTCGCTGTGTGATGTCGCGCACGGCGGGGCGACTGCGAACGATGTTGGCAACAACATCCGCGCTTTCTCCGATTTCGCTTGCCATCGCGGATGTCGTCACGGGTCAACCGCTCCGCCTCGATTACGCGCCGCTCGGGTGGGATGCTGGTCACGATTCCTGGCGAGCTCGGCAAATACGCTCCGAAGGTTGCCGTCACAGTTTTTGAGAACGGTCTCAGCATCAACCCTATCGACACCCAACGCCAGAAGGGCAGCCGTCTTGATGTCTCCCTCGGCCTGCTCAAGCGATCGCGCGGCGCGCAACGGATCGCAGTGCGCGATTTGTGCGACCATGGCCTCCGCGCGCCGCTTCAGCTTGGCATTGGTCGGCGGCATGTTCACCATCATGCCGCGATACACCCCGCCAAGGCGCAGCATGATTCCCGAGGAGATCAGGTTAAGAACGACCTTCTGTGCGGTGCCGGCCTTCATCCGCGTGGAACCGGCGATCAGCTCGCGGCCGGTCTCGATCAAGATCGGAAATTTTGCCGACTCCAGCAGTGCGGTGCCGCGATTGTTGGCGACACCGATCGTCACTGCACCGAATGAGCCTGCCTGCTGCAGTGCCGCGACTGTGAATGGCGTTGTCCCGCTGGCGGCTACCGCAATCACCACGTCGCGCGGCGTGAGCCGCGCGGCATTAATCTGCGTGACCGCATCATCGACAGCATCCTCAGCGCCCTCGATGCTGGTGATGAAGGCGCTGTCTCCGCCGGCGACGATGAAGCGGACGCGCTCGCGGGGCCAGGCGAAGGTCGGCGTCAGCTCGGCGCCGTCCTGCACCGCTACGCGGCCTGAGGTGCCGGCGCCGACATACACGATGCGACCGCGATCGCCCAGCGCCACCTTGGCCGCTTCAGTCGCCGCGGTGATCGCGGGAAGGGCATGGCCGATCGCGGCGACTGCCGCAAGCTGGCCCTCCCACATCGCTTCCATCGCTGACGTCAGCGGCCAAGCATCAAGGTCAGCAAAACGGGGATCGACTTCTTCCGTAGCCATATTGTTGATCCAAGCGCCATCAAACGCGGAACTTCGAAGCCTGTTCATGCTCAGTTTCTCTCTTGGGCAGGTCAAGCCGTCCTCGCGCCACCAGCAAGGCGCCAGCCACGGCGTCGGCGTCAGGACGCCTCAGGCGAGCGCGCAGATCAGGGGTCAGCCATGGCGTAATGGGATCCGCGAGCCCGCCCACCAGCGAGAGCCGGTCAATTCCTCTCGCCAAGAACAGATCGAGCAGATCGCCAATTGCATCAGCCGCGCGTTCGACGATGCGACGGCCGACCGGATCGCCCTGATTGGCGTGCCGCATCACGATCGGCGCGAACGTTGCGTAGTCCGGGGCCCTGGCTTCTTCAGACCAGGCCACCGCTTGATAAGGATCATGATCGAATGCGCCCAGCACCTCTGAAAGCAATGGGGTCAGCTCGCCGCGGCGATCCGCGGCCCGCAGTGCCAGTCGAACAACCTGCAAGCCTATGTCGGCGCCGCTACCTTCGTCCGAGACGGGAAAGCCGTAGCCGGCGAGACGGATTTCGCGGCCGTCGAGCAGGCCGACACCCGCCGAGCCTGTGCCGGCGACCACGATGGCCCCATCCGCGCCGCTGTGGGCGCCGAGACAGGCCGCGAGGCCGTCGCTGATGAAGATGACGGACGCAAAGGGATGCGCGATGTTCTTGAGCGCCGCTTCCGCGTCCCGGCGGCCAAGTCCGGCAAGGCCAATTCCGGCGTGCATCCGCGCGAAATCTTCTTGCGTCAGGCCGGACTGTGCGGCCGCCGCTTCGGTCGCTTCAATGATGGAACGCCAGGCCTTTTCGACGCCAATCCGCGTCGTGGCAGATCCCGAGCTGGCTTCGCCGAGCAGTCTGCCGTTTTCGTCCTCGATCCGGGCACGGCAACGGGTTCCACCGCCATCAATGCCGAGATACGTGGTACCTTTTGTTCCCATGGAAATTTAACGCAAGGGGTCTGCTCCGGGTCCCCGAGGCTCCTGGTACATATAAGATCCTGAAGGGGACGGGACTCACCTCACGAGCCCGTGACTGCTATTGTTGGATCAATACTGATGGGCCACGCTGGGTCTTCCGTCTCTCTTGCCGCGCAGCAGATCTTTGATGGTGCCGAGATGCGCGGGCCGGGGTCGGTCAGGATCACGCAGGGGCGGATTGAAAGCATCACCTTCGGCGAGGCGGTCGGACGCGCCTCAATCCACCTTCCGGCAGAAGCGATCCTTGCGCCTGGATTCATCGACATCCAGGTGAATGGAGGAGGGGGTGTTCTTCTCAACGATCAGCCAACGGAGGCGGGCGTTCGACGCATCGTCGCAGCGCACCGGAAGGCAGGAACCACAGGCTGCTTGCCGACCCTCATTACCGACCGCATCGAGGTCCTCGAGCGGTTGGCCGCAGTCGCCGAGGCTTGTCTGACGATTCCCGGCGTGCTCGGTTTTCATCTGGAAGGGCCGGCCCTCAACAGGTCTCGCAAGGGTATTCATCCGGAAGCCGAGATACGCGTGCCCGATCGGCGCGATCTCGCCGCGATCAAAAGTTTCGGGCACCGCGGCCGCTCCATTGTGACCTTGGCCCCGGAATGCGTGCCCGCGTCCATAATCGATGAATTGATGGGCGCCGGATTGCGTATCGCGGCCGGCCACAGCGACGCCACCGCAGCCGAAATCGGGCTGGCGGTCGATCGCGGTATCTCGGGGGTGACCCATCTGTTCAACGCCATGTCGCAGTTGAACGCCCGGGAGCCAGGCTTGGTGGGCGCCGCGCTAACGGATGATCGGCTCTTTGCGGGGATTATCTGCGACGGCATCCATGTTGACCGCGCCGGTTTGCGTGTTGCCTCCCGCTGCAAGGGACGCGATCGATTGATGCTAGTCACCGACGCCATGCCATTGGTGGGCACGAACGATCGGCAATTCTTGCTGCAAGAAAAGCAGGTCGCTTTGCACGAAAATCGCCTGACTGGCCCCGATGGCACACTCGCGGGCGCTCATCTCACCATGATCGAGGCGGTGCGTAACGCCGTTGCGCTGATCGGAATCCCCCTTGTCGACGCCCTCATTATGGCTTCCCGGACGCCCGCGGCATTTCTAGGCCTTGAGTCCGAGCTTGGACGGATCGCGCCCGGCTACCGCGCGGATTTTGTCGCCTTTAATCCGAACTTCGAAGTCGTCGGAACATGGATAGCTGGTGCCGGCTCGGGCGAGGCGAGCTAGGTTTCTCACCGAGGTTAGATGCGCAACCATCCCATCATCGTGCAGAAATATGGCGGTGTCTGTCTTGAAACGCCGGCGAAGATTCGCGCGGTTGCGCGCAGTCTCGCCGACCTGCACGGCCGTGGTCATCGTGTCGTGGCGATCGTCTCCGCGATGGGCACGACCACCGACCAATTGATCCAGATGGCTTATCAGGTGAGCCCTGGTCCCAATCGCCGTGAACTCGACATGCTGCTGACGACTGGTGAGCGCATCAGCATGTCCCTGGTGAGCATGGCGCTTTCCGATCTCGGAGTGCCCGCGATCAGCTTCACCGGCAGCCAGGCCGGTGTGTTGACCGACGACTCTCATTCCTCGGCACGCATTCTGGATGTACGCCCAATTCGCGTGCGTGAGGAACTCGATCGGGGGCGCGTTGTGGTGCTGGCAGGATTTCAGGGCGTGAACCCGGCGACCAGGGAAATCACCACGCTCGGCCGAGGCGGCAGCGACACCACTGCCGTTGCAATGGCTGCGGCGCTGAAGGCGGAGCGCTGTGAAATCATCAAAGAGGTCGATGGAATTTGTTCTGCCGATCCGCAAATCGTGCCGGATGCAAAGCCGCTGCGGCGAGTGAACTTCGCATCCCTTTCTGAAATGTGCTTCTGGGGTGCAAAAATCCTGCATTTTCGTAGCGTGGAGCTGGCGCAAAGTCAGGATGTGCCTCTGATTCTCAAGCAGTGGGGTGGCGTTGAACTCGGCACGCAAGTGACGAAAGAGGTTGCAGGCATGGAGAATGGAAAGGTTCTAGCCGTCAACTCGATGGCTCGCATTGAGCACGTGGAAATCGATTCCAAGGATCTCAATCAGGGGTTCGAGAAATTGGCACAGCATCTCAAGGAAAACGGTCTGTCCTGGCCACAACTCCTCGCCTCGAGCTTCACCATGGGAAAAACCAGTATGACCGTGGCCTGTGATTCAGTGTGGCTCGATGCGCTGTTGCGCACGCTGGAGCAAAGCAAGGACCTGCGCAAGCAACGCGAGGCTTCAAGCTCGGTGAGTATCACCTGCTTCGGCGGCGTTTCATCAGAATTGCCGTTCAGAGCACTGCAGGTTCTCGGACATCAAGGGATTGTCCCCGACAAGTACGTGTTGTCGCCGCATTCGGTCATCCTGTTTGTCCCTGTGGAGGACCGAGAGGCCGCAGTTAAGGCATTGCATTCTCTCGTCCAGCAAACATAGCGGCGGGCGAGATGCGGGAACTATGTAATACGCGCACATTCTACGCAGAGTACGTTCAGAATGACACCAACACCTGCCTGCCGGCTCTGCTGCCGCACGCGGAAACCTGCAACGATCTCGGCAATCTCTTGCGTGAGCTCAGGAGGCGGAACGTTACTGTCGCTAGGCCTTGCGCGGCTTCGCTGAGGCATGTTCGAGGCGTGAGCGGTGGTATCCGACAAACGATTTGGTCAAAGCGACCCACCGCGTGTGCGGGAGCGCCTTTGCCGGGGCGCGCGATGCCGACCTCGCGCCCATAAATTCTGCGGCCTCGCTCGAAGCAAGCAAGGCAAGCCACGCCACGCTTCATCTACTGGCTCACATTGAATACACATATTCCGGTCGCACTATTCAAGCTCTGACGGATTTTCATTGCGGGCCCGACGGTGGCGTTTTCTGTCGGCCCAAGATTTGCCGGATGGCCGAACTTTGGCACGACGTATTTGCCCTTGTCGCAAAGATAGCGCGCGATCCAGCCGTGGCGTCGGCCGAGGCACACCAAGCCCAATTCGAGCCTGGTCAAGTGGCTTGGAAGAGGCTCCAGCTTCGGCGAGCGCCTCCCATGCTGATGCGGGACGCTGGCAACCAACAGCGAGCATCGGCAAACGACGCGGCAAGTCTAAGCTTCGTCAATCCGCGATGATCGATTTGCATAAGTAACGGAATTGCAGCCGACCGCAGGATAGCGTCGGACCCCGAGCACGGCCGGGGCCATCTTGCAGGGATATCCACATCGTCAGAGCTCGCGCCCCGCGGCCGGATGCGTCAGGACCTTTACTTTGATCCAGTGTTTCTGCCGGCCGCCGCGGTACGGCCGATCGCGGTGCTTGGAAACGAGACCCTCCAAACCCATGCGGCAGACGGCGCGAAAGAGGCCGCGCCCGATGTCGCCGCGCTCGAATGTCGCCGCGGTGATACCGTCCGTCCGCTGAGCCAATAGCTGTTCTAGGTTGGCCTTGCGCATGTCGAGGGGAAGGACCCCAGATCGATCCCGCCCATGGCAAGAAGATCGAAGGTGTAAAGCTGCACTTCATGCTGGTGCGTACGAGAGTGGAGCGGGCTGAAATCTCCGGGACGTGCTCCGGATGGCCGAGCTTCCGTTCGATTACAGACCGGACATGGCTCTCCGGGAATGAAAGGCCGGTCCGGATGTGCCTCCAACGAACAAGCCCCGGATGATTTTTTGGGATGAAGCTGCGTTTGCCGACCAGACGGCAGACCGCCTGGTCCCAGCTCGTTTTTCGATCCGCAAAAACCTCCAGGCTGGGGCCGATGTGATCTACTCCGGAAGCAAATCCTTTCCTGCCAGCCGGACGTAAGTTTCGCTCTCGTGCAGTTTGAGCCAACCCTGGTCGACCGCGTACCTGATGCCGGCCCCGAACTCATTGTCGTTGGCCTTCAGCGTATGGAGGAATGCGGGGTTGATCTTTTCCATGTGAATGCGGGCGTCCTGAACCGGTTCGATACTGGCCGCCAACTGGACAAGCTTCCGCGCTGCGATCTCGGGATCGGCGTAAGGACGTTCAGCGGCAAACTTGGTCATGGTCGCTCTAAGGCTCCTCGCTAGGATGGAGCCACTTATAGGGCGTGATCTGCCTTGTCTCGGTTAGCCTGATCATGCGAGCAGGCGGCGCGTATCGGGTGATGCGGCATGATCGGTACTTGAAGGAGGCTTCCAGCTTCCAGAGCGGCGTTCCCGAGGTTCTCGGATCGCCTCAAGCGGTAGACTAGCTAGCACTCGTCTTACACCGAACGCACTCGGCCTCAGCCAGCTAAGTGCGCCATTAAGGCATTGAGCAATTGCGGGTGAAGTTTGGTTTGGGCAGGGTCGCCGTAGCCTTCCATGCGGACGGACCGCGCCTCAGCTTCTGCCCGATCAGCCTTGCGGATCTTGGCACGCTCGCGGGCTCCCTGAGCGTGGATCTTCGCGCCCATGATACGGCCGCCCCATATGACCTCTCGCGACCTGGTGCCCATGGCAGATAGATTCGCCAGAATGGCTCGGAGGCAAGCCGCTATGCCTTGGTACATAGGAAGGGCAAGCGCCACCCCAGCACACCCAGACTCTGGGGGGCGACTGAAGCGGGCGCGAGGAGCGTGTTGAAATTGCGCGGAGATCGTTGGAAGCAAATGACCGCTGCTTGGTCTAGCGCATTGCGATCGTTGGCTCTTACCTCTAACTATAAGGGGCTCGTAGTCATCGCGGACCTTGATCTCGATGCGGTGGCGACGCGCTATGGCTTGACGGCATGCGGCAGCCGGGCCAGGTCAAAGCATCAAAGCACCGAACGATATTTGTCGAGGCGCCCGTCCCAAAGACGGATCTCAAGAAAACGTCCCCTAACGTCCTTGCTAATCTGAGCAGAAGGTAGTCGCGGAGATTCGATCGCACCAGCGCTGTGAAGGACGAGTTGCGTGACAATCTGCTTTAGCAAGAGGGCGATCTCGACTCGCGTCGCGTAATGCTGCTCCTGCTTATTTAATAGATCAGCGACTTTGTCCACGAGCGTGAGCAACTTGTTTCTTCGCTCACCTTGCAGTCGCTCGAGCAAAGCAGGGTGTGTCAGGAATGCGAAGACCGTGACTTCGAAGTCTCGGTACGTCCAAGCGGTGCGACTGCAACCGTTCCCATCAAGCACTTTCTCGCATGCCAAGACTTGAAGATTTGCAACCCGGTGGAGCACAACTTCATTGCCGCAATAGCCGCATGTGGTGAGACCTGCGAAGATGTTCGCAAGATCGCTTCCTTTGCGGCCGCGGCTTGCAAGATTTTGTCGCCGCGCGGTCTGTGCGCGCTCGAACGTTTGTTTGTCAATGACGGCTGGATAGTAGTCATTCACCGGCGGGCCCTGAGGGATTCCCTTCGTGTGACCACCTGCAAAGCTCTTCGGCTGGTATTCTCCATACGTCGCGCGGTTCCGCAGCATGTAGTCGATCGTCGTGTGATCCCAGCTGTCTGACTGGGTAAAGGGCGGGATCTTTCTCTCATCGAGGTAATTCGCGATTGCGTAACTTCCCATTCCCCCGATAGCCAGCTCGAATATCCGTCTCACGACCTCTGCTCGCTCGGGAATGAACAAGAAACTTTGGCGGTCCTCACTCAGACCTAACCAGCTTGGGGCGGCCGAAATCTTCTTTCTGGCGCTAGTCATTGGCTTCCGGTCCTGCCCGTACACTCTCCGTGATTCTTCTTCTAAGCGACTCAACTGAGCTTTTCGATGCTCGTACACTTGAAGAATGGGGGCGCCCGCCGGCGCTGCGGTTTTCACATGCTCGCGGTGTCACGGGACCGTGAAGAAGAATTTTCCATGCAACTTCAGCGGCATACGGTCTTCAAGGGTTGCAAGCTCGCGTGATTTTTGTGCAACACCCATCGGAAAACACGTTTCATAGGCCCGCTTCGGAGCGTTCTTTTGTTGTGTGTGCAAGTGGCTTCCATCATGGTGGCTCAGCGACGGAGGGGGGCATCCCAAGGTCGTCCCGTTTAGGTCATTCGCTTAAGTCCCTCGCGTTCATGCGGGTGTGTCCGAAGACGCGAAGGAGCCGAAAGCGGTGATTTAGAGGGGGTTGGGGAATTGGCCGTCCGGTCAGTGACCTTCCCTGAAGAGCAACTTGGAGGTTTAACATGAAGTTGGTTAAGAGCCTTTTGCTCGGCTCAGCGGCGGGTCTGATCGCCGTGGGCGGAGCGCAGGCAGCCGATCTGCCCGTGAAGGCCAAGGCGGTCGAATACGTGAAGATCTGCTCCCTGTACGGTGCAGGATTCTACTACATCCCCGGCACTGACACCTGCATCAAGCTGGGTGGCTACCTGCGCGCCGAAGTCGCGCTGGGCACCAACAGCGTCTACGGCATTGCGAACGGCGCTCCAGCCGGTGCGCACAACCGCCTGAGCAACTACTACACCGCGCGCGCTCGTGAAGATCTCAACATCGACACGCGTACCGCCACCGAATACGGCGTCGTCCGCACCTTCTTCGATGCGACGTTCTCCTGGACCACCGCCGGCTACGTCGGCACCGGCTCGGCCACGGGCACGACCGCCGCTACCTTCACGACGGCTGGGAACACCACCATCAATCCGACGGACGGCGGCACCTCGGGCGGTTCGCTCGGCGTGTACTACGCCTTCATCCAGTTCGCTGGCTTCACGATGGGTAAGGCCGTGTCGCAGTTCGACGCGCCCTGGACCAACTATCCCGGCAACAACATCGACAGCCTCGTCGGCGGCAGCGGCACGGTCACTGGCGTCAACCAGTTCACCTACACCGCTGACTTCGGTCAGGGCGTGACGGCGGCGTTCTCGGCGGAAGACGCGACGGCCTACTATCAGGCCGGCAACCTCAACCTGTTTGGCATCACTGCTGCCGGCGTCGTTGGGGGTTCCTACGGCTCGAACGCCATCGGCGGTTCGCGTTCGCCGAACCTCGTCGCTATGGTCCGTGTCGACCAGGCCTGGGGTCTGTTCCAGGCATCGGTTGCTGCGCATGACAACCACGTTGCCTACTATGGCGCGGACGAGACCACTGGCCACCCCGACGACAAGTGGGGCTGGGCGGTTCAGCTCGCTCTGTCGATCAAGAACATCCCGACCGGTGCGGGTGACACGATCAACATCCAGGGCGTCTACACGGATGGCGCGACCCGCTATAACTTCCAGAACCTCGCGGGTAGCTCGTACTCCATGTATGGCGGTTCGGGCATCGCGTACCAGAGCATCGGCTTCGCCAATGCGCCCGACACGGTGTTCGTCCCCGGTTCCAGCCAGGAATCTGTGAAGACCTGGGGCTTCCGTGGTGCGTACACCCATAACTGGGATCCGTACTGGAACACCGCTCTCTATGGTGCCTACGCGCATGCATCGTTCGGATCGCTTGCCAAGAACTTCCTTTGCGGCGGTGGCGGCTTCGCCGGCTTCCTCGCGGTAGCAAGCGTTACCTCGTGTAACCCTGACTTCAACATCGGCCAGGTGGGTGTGATCACTCGCTGGACCCCGGTGAAGAACCTGACGTTCTCGGCCGACTTCAACTGGACGCGTCTGGATCAGAAGTATGCCGGCGTGATCGGTGTTACACCGGCTGCTACCGTTGCCAAGCCGACGGCGGTCTATGAGCTGAAGGACCAGGACAGCTTCACGCTGCTGCTCCGCGCTCAGCGCAACTGGTAATTCCAGTCTGACTATCTGACCTCCAAGGCCCCCGGCGGGAAACCGCTGGGGGTTTTGCTCTTTTGGGCAGCGATATAAGGCGGCGGGTAAGGCCTGCGTCGGAACCGAAAGTTCAGAGTTGCGTGCGCAAGGCATGGCCGCCTCGGACGTCGCGAAGGATCTTAGGATCGGCCGCGCATCGGTCTCTCGGGCTCCTGAGATGAGAGCAGATCCGCAGGCCTGGCTCACGGATATCCTTGCCCGCATCGCCGCCCACCCAGCTCATCGGCTGGATGGGCTTCTGCCCTGGAATTGGACGCCGGTATCAGCGTTCTCCGCTCGAGCGGCATGACCACGCACGTCAACAAGGTTCATCACGTCACCACCATCACCAAGGTCGCAAAGGACCTCGGCGAAGACGAAGATTGGCTGTGGGACTCGCCAACGAAATGGAAATCGAGGAGGGCGTCATCTGGGTCTATGGAGTCGGAGAAGACTGCGTCCAGGCGTTCACCGACTTCGGAATCGAAAACCTCATCGGGCTGATCAGGTTCTACAAAGAGAACCCTGGACTGCTCAAGTGGTAACCCTGCGGCCTACGCCGAATGGATACGTTATGGCTCGCGATGCATCTGATCATTCTCACCGGAGGTGGTCGAGCAATCGTCCGAGTTCCGAGATCACTGGATTTTTGATCTCGGATGTTTAGGGCATTTAGGGGTTTTGATGGTGGGCGCACAAGGGATCGAACATTGGACCTCTCCCGTACCAAGGAACGTGACACCGGCGAGGTGGTACGGTGGGCATCGCCGTCGAGCACCACCGCCGCCCTTGTGACCTGCACCGTCCCGGAGTTTTAGGCTCCGCTTCGTGGCTTCAGTGATCGGACCGACTGTTAAGGATGGAAGGCGCGCATCCAGCACGCTTCATTGCGCGCAAAGCTAAACTGGCCAGGAATATCCCTATCAAGCCGCCAATGATCTTTTCGGAGGCGTCCAGTAATTTTCCGTGACGATCTGGCGTCAGCGTTTGCAAAAACTCGAGCACGACTGCGCTACCAAGCACGATGCTGCATACGAATGTCATTCTATGACGGTACGCGAGGCAGAATGCGAAGCCTAAAACCGCAAAAGCGGCGAGATGCTCTAAATCAGCAACGTTGTTCAGTTGCGGCCTATCACGGATTGGAGAAAGACTAGCGTAGGTGATGAATGCAAGAGCAGCCCAGGCTACCGCGGCAGACAGTTTTTGCAACATGATGGCTCCTAAATGCGGCGCTCAGCTGATTGGGCTTATCTCACTCAGCACTTAATGATTTGGGGTCAATTGATCTAGTAGCTCGTCGCCGAGCAACTTCTGCCGATCGGCGAACAACTGAGAGTCTTGATCGCGCGGAACCAACGGATTATGCAGCAGGTGACCGCGCTGGGGGCGTAGCTTGAGTGTGGAATGATTCATTCCCTTACCTCTTCCCTTGCTTACATGCGGGCGTTGAGGATCCCATCGATCATGGTAGGTTCTTTGACGATCCTGTTTCCCTGTCTGATCCGATATTTGAGCCAAGCATTCGTGGCTTCGATTATCTCCGCGGTCCCATTGGGAAGCTGCGGAGTGATCGTTGCTACAGGGGCGCTTCTCATGGGTACGGAGAAGATCATCAGGTAGGTGCCTTCTCCATTCGAACCATAGATAATCAAGTCTCGTTGGCCGTGAATGGTCTGGTGAAACCTGATGAATGCCTCATCTTTTCGAATTTGCTGTGTTTCGTGATGTCCAACAGCGGGCCGCACAAAAAGAAAATGCTCAGCAATGGCGGTGATCAGTCCTTGTATATTCTCGCGCTGCAGCTGAGAGAGAACATGCCGCCAAAATTGTCGGCCAGAATTGTAAAATTTGGATCGTCATAATTTGCAGGAGCCACTGCAAGGCAAAAGTCGAGTCTCGTGGAATTCGGCACGTCGATGATGCGCTGAGGTGCCTCCTTGGAATCGTAGATGTCTAGTCGATCGGCAGACGGAATCGAAAGCGCGACAAGTGCGTGGAGCTTCGTTATCCCGAATAGCGGTTCAAAGTAGGTCGGCTCTCCGTCTAGCCCATGAGGGTTTAGCATGCCTGTTGTATGGTAGCTCAGGCGGAAACCCCTGGTTTGCTCTGTCGACAATGTCTTGTTCGAATTGCCCTCTGGCCCCGCGGTCCAGCTCCAGTCGTCTGTTTTGCCTTCCTGTCGAAAAGGAGATAAAGCGATCCGTCGCTGCGTATCGCAACCCGATAGTGTCGCGCGCCATGGAAAACTGCCCCCTCGGCGTCATGAGGAATTGCCCCCTCCTTGGATAGCCGAGGAGAGAGCGAATGAGAGAGGAACGAATCACGGAAGGCTCATCGTGGATTGATCCACGGGGGCAGGTGATGAAGACGCCGGATGACGTGGCGGAGATGTTGCGCCTGAGGGCGTGCGGGTGGGGTCTGAAGCGGATTGCGCGCGAGCTGGGCTGCAGCCATCACACGGTAAAGGACTACGTGGCGGCCGGCGGCGTGAAGCGGTTCAAATCGCCTGAGCGGCCGAAACGGCTTGATGGCCTTGAGGGTTGGCTGCGCGAGAGGCTCATTCGGCATCGCGGCAACGCGGATGTGGTGCGCCAGGAGTTGGCCGAAAGAAGTGTGGCGGTCAGCCGGCGAACGCTGCAACGCGCCGTGCAGCCCTATCGCCAGGCGCTGAAGGCCGAGGCGCTGGCGACGACGCGGTTCGAGACGCCCCCTGGCCGGCAGCTGCAGATCGATTTTGGCGAGCGTCTGGTCGAGATCGGCGGGGTAAAGATCAAAGCGTTCGTGTTCGTGGCGACGCTTGGGCATTCGCGACGGCTGCATGTGCGTGCGTTCCGGGCTGAGAAGCAGGAGCACTGGTTTGCGGGGCTCGAGAGCGCGTTTACGACCTTCGGCGGCGTGCCGGAGGAAGTGCTGATGGACAATCCACGCGCGCTCGTGGTGCGCCACGACGCGGTGAGCCGGTCGGTTCAGTTTAACGACAAGCTGATCGCGTTTGCGAAGCATTGGGGCTTCCGTCCTCGCGCCTGCGCGCCGTATCGGGCGCGCACGAAGGGCAAGACGGAGAATGGTGTCGGCTACGTGAAGAAGAACGCGATCGCGGGGCATTCCTTCGCGAGCTGGGAGGCATTCGAGGCGCACCTCGCCGCGTGGGAGCGTGAGGTGGCGAACGTGCGGATCCACGCCACGACCGGCGAGGCGCCGATGGTTCGCTTTGCGCGTGACGAGGCACACCGGTTGAAGCCGCTCGGCGGGCAGCCGTCGTTCGGATCGTTGCGCGAACTGGCCCGCGTCGTCGGCAACGATTGTGCCGTCGAGATCGACACGAACAGCTACTCGGTGCCGTGGCGGCTGATTGGCGAGCGCGTGGCGGTGACAGTTGCGGCCGGCGAGGTGCGCATCCGCCACGGCATGCGCGAGGTTGCGGTCCACAAGCAATCGCAAGGTCGCCGGCTGCGGATCGTCGATTCCACCCACCTCGACGGTTTTGCCGGTCGCAATGGCGCGGTCTGCCGATCGGAGATTGCGGCAGCAACGGTGCCGGGGTCGTCTCCACCGCCCTCGCTATTGCGTCCTCTTGCCGAATACGAAGCAGCGATCGGAGGGAGCTTCTGATGGCGCGCACAAAGAAGGCTACCGAGGCACCAATCGATCGGCTCGAGGCCATGCTGGCGCGATTGCAGCTCTCCGGCATCCGCGACCAGCTCGACAACCTGCTCGACGAAGCGGCGCGCGCCAACCTGTCGGCGCGTGAGACGCTGATCCTGCTGTGCGAGCGCGAGATCGAGCGCAAGGATCATCGCCGCATCGAGATGGCGCTGAAACTCGCACACTTCCCGGCCGTGAAGGAGCTTGCGGGCTTCGACTTCGAGGCGCAGCCGTCGATCGATCCGAAGCAGATCCGCGACCTGGCCGCGTCACGCTGGATTGCCAACGGCGAGAACGTGCTGCTGCTCGGCCCGCCGGGCGTCGGGAAGACGCACTTGTCGATCGCGCTCGGGCGAGAGGCGATCCTGGCCGGTTACACGGTGCAGTTCATCACGGCGACGACACTGGTCGCCGGCCTCGCCAAGGCGCATGGCGAGCGGCGCCTGGACGAAAAACTGCTCGCGCTGGCGAAGCCAAAGCTGCTGATCGTCGACGAACTCGGCTACCTGCCGCTGGAGCCCGACGCGGCGCATCTGTTCTTCCAGCTGGTCAGCCGCCGCTACGAAACCGGCGCTATATGCTGATCACGTCGAACCGCAGCGTTGCCGAATGGGGCACCGTGTTCGCCGATCCGGTGGTCGCAACCGCGATCCTCGACCGTCTACTGCACCACAGCCACGTGCTGACCATCCGCGGCGACAGCTACCGGCTCCGCGCCAAGCGAAAGAGCGGCCTCATCAAGCCGCCCGCCGCTGACGGCCCTCCGGTCGGCTCCGCCTCCCTCCGTCCCGTCAGCGGCGGAGCCAACCTTCAACCGACATCATGAACCCGAGGGTGGGGGCAGTTCTTCATGACGCAAAGGGGGCAGTTCCGGATGGCGTTTGACACCGATAGGAAATGAAGCGTCGCAGCACTCCATCATGCCGCAGAGCTATTCGGAATTTTGTCTCTGAGAAGGGACGTGAGTACACTGGCATAAAGTTGTCCTAGTCGACCTGAGACCCGCCGTCAGTACGATCCTCCGCTGACAGGATAATGCCTCGGACTTGTCGGCCCCGGAGGCGTCTATCGAGCGGCCCCGCAACCGGTAGCGGCTGGCGGCGCACGCCCGCCGGCTGAGGCGGTGAGGAGTGAGCCCCGCTGGAGCCCAGACTGCGGCCTCTATCGCCTCGTCGCGTTTCGACCGGATGAACCGAGGTCGCAGGGCTTCGGTCCCGCGTTCGCTCAGTCTCGGATTTAGGCTTGGACAACGAGCAGATGGCTTGCCGGCAAATCGAGAGCGGCCATTTTTTGCGTCGCAACTTCGTCAGCTACGTGATGACACGTTGTTAGGACAAATGCTGCTCTGCTGCATCGCCATTCACTACCGAGGGCAGCACTTGAGACTGGCTCGTGAGCCGCCAATCCAAATAGAGCGGCCGCGCCGATCAGCAAATTTACAATAACGAGCTTACGTGCTTTGCGAGTCCACGTTGGGCTGATCATAAAGGTAGTTCCCCTTCTGGGACATCCGCTGGAAGAGAGGAGGCTGTGCCTCCTTTGTTTCAGCCCGACTTCGCGGCGCAGGGAAAATCGTTTCATGGCGATGATCTGGAGGATCGATTCGGAGGCATCTCGGTTAGGCGAGTATGGGCATCCAGGCGATAACGCGGGCGGTATTGGTCGGCCTTCCTGGCCTACTTGTCTCTGCTTGCGTGAGCTCTGATCGGGTCACTTCCGGTTCGACAGTTCGATCAGGGGCACCGTGGGCGCGAGACCTCAATGAACCGCCCCCAAGTCGACAGCCGGTTGATGCAGCAATCTCAGGCATAAAAGCAGACCTGAATGCTGCGCGCGAGAGAGCTTCCCGTTAGACCTATCTTCGGCTCGCACTCACAAGGCCCACCTGCGTGCGTCGAAGGGCTACCGTCGCTTCATCGATAAGCTCGGAGCGGCCGGCAAGCTCAGGTGGCGGGGTCCCCGCGCCTGGAGCGTACGGGTTTCTAACGGGATCCATAGGAAAGTTAGCCGATTATAGTAGAAATTCGCTATAAATGCATAAACTCGCTAGCGGCTAACCTCAGCCGCCTTCTCCAGATCCGCGACAACCACGTGGACCGGCAGAGGAATATTCACCGCGTGCTGCCCGCCTAAAAAGACGGTGCATAACCGGTCATTGAGCTCAATGACATGCGTCACCAATGCGGGGTTAATGTGGAGCGGCCGCCCGTTTTCGCCGCCAAACGCTGCAAATGCCATCATGCGCCCTCCTTGTGGCAAATACGGCTCCGCAACCGCAGGATGAGCGCAAGCGAGACTAGCGGTGGATTGACACCATTCATCCTTTGACCCGCCTCGACTCGGGCGCGCCCTTCCGCAGCGCAATTTCGCGCACGGGCGGTGATGGGTTTGAAAATCTCGATCGGATTTATGATTCGATTGGATTGCAGGGTCTTATTTTGCGACTGTCGTCGCCTCCACCTTGGTTTGGACAGCCTTGAGCCGCTCATAGATATCCCTGACTTCACCGGCGAGTGGACCAGACTGGAGCGCGATTTCGACGTTGTTCACTCGCTGATTGATCTGAGCAAGAAGCTTGTAGGTTCGTTCCCAATCCGCCGCCGCGTCTGCGATCCTTTTACGCTCGATTGCCTGCAGCTCGAGCACAGCCTCCGTGCTCTGATTGCCGAGCTGCCTACGCTGGATCTCCGAGAGACCAATTCCAACCATATTGAATATCAGGAGAGCGATCAGGATCGTCCGGTTCGAAATTGATTTGCTTTCGATATTCGACATGATTTTGCACTCCTCTAGGCTCCAGCCACGGCCTTCTACCTCAGGGCGAGAGTCGGAGTCTTCCCAAAAGGGGGATGGATTTTTAACGCAAATCGGTTCAGCATGTCCGTGGGTGTCGAAACCCGGACCAGTGATAAGCCGCTTCATGCTTGGTCATGCATGTCCACTCGATTGGCGTCGAGCGGTGACGGCTGAATTCGATATCGGTATTCCGATATCGGAACGGACGCACTTGGCGGTGCGGCTCCGACCTGAACCTTATTGCCTATTCGGATTCCGAGGGCAAGTGGCCGGGGGCGGACTGTGCTGTCCAGGGCGAAAGCCTAAAAGCGTCCGACCAGTCTCACTGGCTGGTTTCGACCCCCCGGCTGCCCCGTCCGACACGGGGCGCGGCTGTCGAAAGCCGGAAACCAGTGAGCACCACCATGGAAAACGTCAGAGAACTTAATAGGGACTCCACCCGTGCGATTTTGAGCGGGCTGGCTATCCAACAGCGGGAGCGGCAAACGTCGCTCTAGCGCTTCGCCAGACTCAGGAAAGAGGCATCGGCCGAAATCGAGCGGCTTATCGCCTTCCTGGACGCGTCCGACCCCTAGGTGATGACCGAACTTGAGGATGCGTGCGAGGACGAAGGCGCCCAGTGCGAGGGCGGCGGCGGCGAGGAAGACTGCGAGGACGAGGGAGCGGATACCAGCGATTATGAGCCGTCGCTTGGTAGCGTCGAGCGGCACCCTAGCTGCTATGGCGTAGATGGCCGCAATTGGTCGGGCGACCAATCCAATTGGGCCGCCGGCAGCGCGCGAGACCTTGAAAATGATCCCGCCGAATCAGGCATCGGCGACATGGAGGGGCTGCTTGAGCAGGTGAGATCGCAGAGCTGGCAACTCGATGGGTACGCCTGATCTGGCGAGTGCCGGTGGAATCGCGGTCTAACGCGCTGATCTGACTCTTTTTTAGTCCAAAATCACGGCGAACGAATCACGACTCGGATCCTCGCCCACCGGGTTCGCTCTGGCGGGCCTCTCCGCGCTCGCTCATGCACACCTGCGGTTAACGAATGGGCCGGGCCTCGGCCTCGATTTTCTTTGGAAGTCTCTCGAGATATTCACTTATCGTACGTCTCAACTCGGCATTTGAATCTGCCTGTTCCTGCCGCATCTTCCTGGCTATCGAAATCATGAGGTCGGAAATCTGAGTATCAAAGCGGCGCGGATCCAGATCGTCTCGTTTCTTGAGATCGACGAGGAAGCCTCCGACTATAACCAGCGTAGCTGCGTTCATCCCGAATGATGGGATCATCAGAAGGACAGTGAGTCGAAACCAGTGCTTTTCAATCAAGGTCTTGACCTCCCCACCCCGCTAAGGTGCTTGAGTCTTCAAGCAACCGCAAGGCGAGCGCAATAGGAACCGGGACAGATCGGCAAGACGCCAGCTTGGTGTTGCGCTTCGGCCTCGATTTACAGAACTCCCGGCCTATGTGCCTTCACCGTCTCGGCAGTGCCGCCCCCGAGAATGGTGACACTCTGGTGGGCTTGGCTTTTATACCGTCCCGCTATCGTCGCGCTGACGGCGTTTTCTTTCGGAGTTGAGAAGCCTCGGCAAAGGCGGCATCTGCTGGTGTGGAGGATTGATCCGTTCGTCGGGAGAGGGATCAACTTCCTCTATCTTCCTTCCGTTGACGAGGACGCCAATGCAGCCGATCGCTACTAGGAGGGCCCCTGCGATCATCAGCCAGTGCGGCAACTTCAAGCTGGCGAAAAGGGATAGCCACACAGTCTCTACTCCCTTGGCCCACCTGTTGAAGGTGGCCGTTTTCGGCTTCCTTGAGCCTCGATCAACTCAGCGTTCCGCTGTTATCATTGTGAATTGCCTCCCTGATGCCGTAAGAATACTGATCAGGTATGCGCGGGGTTATTGATTACGGGCTGTATCTGCGTCTTGGCGGTGTGCGCCACGTTCGCGGTGATAAAATATCTCGACCTACGGTCTGAGCGTAGGCGCTACTAGCCCGTATAGCTTCCTACGCGGTGCTTGTCTTAAACCACTTCATGGGGAGGCCGAGCCGCCTTCGAAGCTCGTCTTCGGTCCTCTGGAGCTTTTCGCAGATGATGGCGACGGGGGCGCGGATAGCTGACGGGGATGCCGGTCGAACGAGCACAAAGAGCTTTTCTGTCGAGAGACAAGGGCAGGCTGCCCATCCCGCATGAGAGCTTGTTGCTGCGGATTAGACGCCTTGAACGAAACAGTCTCGCCGGCTGTCATGCAGCCAGCCACCGTGGCGCAGGCCGCCACAATCACCAAAACGCGCATGTTGAAATGCCCCCGTCGAAAGGGGCTATGCAAGCGCAACCCACGCGCGAGGACAAGCGCCGTTTCCGCGCGGGAGATCCGCGGTCCTCAGTCAAAAGGTCTAAGTCGGCCGCTGGGTACCGCTAGGCACCTACGTGTCCAGCGCGGCGCAGGCTTTCGGTGCGCCGCAGCAAGGCGGAGGCCGGAGGGGCGGTCGGCACGGGGCTTGGCGGTAGGCTCGAACTCAAGGACGGGCTTCGACGACCGCTCGTCGATCGCCCAGTCGACCAGGACATCGCAGCCATCGAGGCGGGTTTGGAGACGCTTTCGGGGCCCGTTGGCGAGCAGGGGCGGCCGCGCTCGGATTCCAAGCTCCACAGAGACGCCGTGCTGCACGGCTTCCGGTCGACCTTCAAGGACTGGTCCACCGAGCAGACCGGCTGCCCGAACGAGATGTCCGAAATGGCCCTGGCGCACACGGTGTCCGACAAGGTTGAGGCAGCCTATCGCCGCGGCGACATGCGGAAGAAGCGCCGGCGCATGATGGACGAATGGGCGAGCTATTGCGCAGGCGGCGGTCGTCGACAACATGCACATCTTCGCCGGTGTCAACGCGGACTCCATTGGAGCGACCGGCCGGCTGGTGGAAAACACGCATTTCAGCGACACGGGACAGGCGACGTTGGCGACGCTCGTCTACAACGCCATGCACGCGAGCGGATCGCCGTTCTAGCGATTCGGGAGTGCCTCGGCAGTGTGCTGCGACGTTGCAGACCAGCGCCTGATACTAGCGTCCGCAAGCCATGACCGCTGCTGGCCGGGACATGCAGCGTTCATACATGTACCCGCCCCCGTAAGAACGGGCACATTCGTGCTGCCACATCTCGCAACTGTCGCCGCCGTATCGGTTATAGGAGCCGTAATAGCGGTCGCGGTCGTAGTAGTAGCCCCGATGCCGGTGTGGTCCGACGTAAACGCCGCCTGGACCGATATCAAAGTCGAGGGCGTTCGCAGTGGTTATCTCGCCCGCGCTCAGGGCCACCACAGCGGCGAACACCAAGAAACATCGCTTCACGGCCGTTCCTCCTGCAGCAATCACGCTAGAAAACGATCGTAGCGGTGAACTGGTTCCACACGTCATGCCGCAACACGGGTCAAGCAGGCTCGCACGGCCGATCTATGCGGGCCGTTCTAGCGATTCGGCGGTAGTGCCACGGCCTCGGTTCTATTTGCAAGTTTGCTGAGATACTCGCTTATTTTCTGTCTTATCTCGGCGTTTGCATCTGCCTGCTCCTGCCGCATTGCTCGTGCGGTAGAGGTCATGAGCGCAGTCTGTTCCTGCCGCATCGCTTCTGCCGCAGACATCGTGAATGCAGTTGCCCCACTAAGAAATTCGCTCTGCTGCTCGGTTTGTTTTTGAGCCTCAATGAGAGAGCCGCCGACCAAAACGACAGTCGCGATGTTCAGAGCGAAGGACGGCAAGATCAGAAAAGCTGCTACGCGGAACCTTTTTGCGTTCCCCAGTTTGAGCTTTTATTACGCAACCGGAGGGCGCGCAAGGGAAAGCGCTGCAACAAGCGGTGGATTGCCACCCTAGGGTCTTTGACCCGCCGCGACTCAGGCGCACCCTTCGGTTGCGCAATTCTGCGCTTCGAGGAGGGTGCAATGGGCGTTGCTTGGAAAGGCCGCAAGGCGACAGAGCGGCGAGGTCTTGAGAAACCCAATCTTGTCATGAGGCATCTGCGCAGGGGCTTGCCGCTGAAGGATGCGCTGATGCCAGGCGCCTCTTACGAAGGATGCGTTCCATGCGGCCCGAATAATTAACCGGCTAGTGGTGCGTCGCTCGGGTGCTCGTCATCTTCCTGCACGGCCCCAAACCGATTTCGGGACATTCCGCGACCCGAGGGGGACGCAAGGAAGCAGCTGCAAACTCAGGCCTCGCGTTCAAGTCACTTCTTCTCTGGAAATTCGCGTGTGAAGGTCGCTGAGCCGAGATTCGAATTGGCGGCGCCAAATGCCGTGGCAGTAATTTGATAAGAATGGCTGCCGCTCGGCGGGCTTGGGGGCGAATAATTGTTCAATGCGCCACAAGCTATCGTAGACTGCCCTTTGTAAGGTACCGTTCCCCCACCGTGATTGTAGCTGGGGACCTGAAGATCAATCATGTGAAATTGCAGGGTTGTCGTCCCCTTTGGCACGCCGCTCAATGCAAACACTGGAGAACTGAGGCCGCACTGCTTAAGATCAAGATGGCGGTCGCATAAACACTCAGCCGAACACGCATCATGCCTCCTCCAGAGTTCGCGTTCATCAAAGTAGATTCGGTTCGACGCTGCAACTGAGCTAAGCGGAGGGCGAGCACAAAGTAGGCCCTCTGGTAAACCGTTTCGGTTAATGCAGCACTCTGGCGGCCTCGGCGAGCCGGACCTTCTCTCGCAGATCCTCGAGCTCTTGAATCATTTTCACGAGATCGTGCAGGGCGTATGCCCGCTTCAAAATTCGGGTCGTTTGTCCCATCACGTTCTGATCCCGCTTCACGAAGGCCGGCGATGATTTGAGACGAGCGCCCTGCTCGGCAGCAATTAGGCCGAATCGCGCGAGAGCAATCCGGACGTCGGCATCGCAGATGCCTGAAGCGCCGATCCGCCCTCGCCTGGGACCGCGAGAGCCTCTGCGTTTTCGCGGATGTCTTGGGCCAAAGCTTGTGGAGAGCCTGTCGCAGTTGACTGAAACCTCGCCGCGGCTCGGTCTACGTCGGCGTTGCTGTATGGTGCCTTAGTGGTCGGATTGAGCGGGATCGGCGCCGGCGCAGATGCAAATGTCTTGGATGCGAGGTTACGGATCATGCCAGCGAGGCCTTCGACGCCGGCCTGCAATGTGTTGGCGCCGGAAGCACCGACCAGTGGAGCGATTAGATTCGCGGCGTCCTTTAGGCCATGTCCGACGTACCGGCCGAAGACGCTTGCGTCGTCAGGAACGTAGTTGTCCGACGCATTGACTGCGACGCCGGCGCCCGCTCCACCGATCGTATCGCCAACGAGAGTACGGGCGGGGGCTTCGGTGTATGGCCGCGCCATGTGGTCCAAGACTCGCTCTGGGACCGTCTCAGACCGGCTTGCCGCGGCTGCGACGCTTGGCGCGCGCTGCGCCAGCATGGCGCCGGTGCCGATGGCGTGCGTGCCGAACCGGTTGACGTCGTAGGCGAGCTTCTCGCTGCGCGACATCGTGGCGGGGTCGATGACCGGGATGCCCGTGGCGTCGACCGCCTTCTCAACCAGCTTGGACGCCGGCGTGGCCATCGGGATGTTCGTGCCGAGCAGCTTGTTGATGCCGCCGACGGCGGCGTTCTGGGCGCCGGCCACAAGGTCGAACGGGCCGGTGACGATGTCAGTGAGCCCCTTGCCGACGCCTTGGGCACCGACCTGGAAGTCGCGCACCGCGCCGCCGACGCTGCTCGGCAGGACCTAAACAGGGCGCTCGATCGGTTTCGGCGCTTCAGGGGTGACGTAAAGACGCCCTTCCCGTGCGGCGTTCTGCGCGCCCAAGCTGGGGATGGCCGGCGCGACGGGCGGTGCAAACGGGTCGTGATCCACCGGCACGAGCTTCGGCTGCGCCGGCGCGGCGGCTGCCTGCGGCAATTCTGGCGCGGCCACCGGACGTCCAACTTGAAGGCCGTCGGTAGTCGCGGGACCGCAGCGGGCGGATCCAGTTTGTAGCCGGGCGGAAGCGGCGGCAATGGTGATTGCGCAGGCACTCCGTAATGCTTTCGAAGCGCCGTTGTCATCTCCTCGTGCGAGGTGCCGGCCGGAAATTCGACGATCGCGCCATCGGGCCCTTGCACTTGAATTGGTCCGTCCACGCCTGATACGCGAGGCATTGACCTCAACGCGCGCTGGATTTCCGCGCGTGAAATCGTCCGGAAACTCATGGCGCTTCCCTCCGAACTCGGACGAATCCTACCCCGCATTGGCCTTTAATCCCGCAGCCTGGATGCCCCCGACCGCGCAGGCCTCGTCATTGTCGGAGGTGTCACCGGAGACGCCGACGGCGCCGAGCAGCGTCGTGCCATCCATGATCAGCACGCCGCCGGGGACCGGCACCAGCGCGCCCTTGGCGATGGTGTTCACGGCGTCGATGAAAAAGGCCTGCTCCTGCGCGCGCTGGAATAGAGCGCGCGAGCCCATGCCCATCGCAAGTGCGCCATAGGCCTTGCCGTGCGCGATCTCGGCGCGCATCAGGCTGGTGCCGTCCTGCGCGGCTGCGAGCTTGAGCACGCCGCGCGTGTCCAGGATGGTGACGACCAGCGGCTTCAGCTTGAGCTCGCCGGCCTTCGCGAAGGCGGCGTCGAGGATCTTGCGAGCGGTATCGAGCGTGAGGTCAGCCATGGCTGGTTTCCTTTGCAGCTGGAGAAGCGGAATTGGTTTCGGCGCGATCGAGACTCATCGCCAGCACGCGCGCGACGTGAAGGGCCTCGCGTTCGGTGCCGTCGTGGATCTGGTGCCGGCAGGAGGTGCCATCGGCAACGACCAGTGTCGTCTGGTCCGCGCGCCGCACGGCGGGCAGCAGCGACAGCTCGGCCATCTCGATTGAGGCATCGTAGGTGTCGGCGCCATAGCCGAAGGCGCCGGCCATGCCGCAGCAGCTCGACTCGATGGTCTCGACCTCAAGGCCAGGGACGAGGCGCAGCACCTGCTCGACCGGCTTGAACGCGCCGAAGGATTTTTGATGGCAATGGCCGTGCACAATGGCTTTGCCGGCGACGGTAGCGAGCGACAATTGCAGCCGGCCGGCCTCGGCCTCGCGCACCAGGAATTCCTCGAACGTCAGCGCGTGGGCACCGACCGCCTTGGCATCGTTGTCCTTGCGCAGCGAGGCGAGCTCGTCGCGCAGCGTCAAGAGGCAGCTCGGCTCGAGACCTATGATCGGCACGCCGCGCGCGGCGAAGGGTGCGAAGGTGGCCACGAGACGATCGAGCTCGGCCCTGGCCTCGTCGACGAGGCCGGCCGAGAGAAAGGTGCGGCCGCAGCAGGGCGGGCGGCTGCCGCTCGACGGCTTCGGCAGATGGACGCGATAGCCGCCGGCCGCGAGCACGCGCAGCGCGGCGTCGAGATTTTCGCGCTCATAGATGCGGTTGAAAGTGTCAGCGAAGAGAACGACCTCGCGGCCACTCTCCGGTCCCACGCTTGCGGCCGGCGGCACGAAGACATCGTTGCGGAACGCGGGCAGGGCACGGCGCGCGCTGATGCCGGCAATGCGCTCGAACAGCTTTCGCAACAGCGGGCTGCGGTTGCGCAAATTCGCCAGCGGCGCGAAGCGCGAGGCAAGGCCGGCGTAGCGCGGGAGATAGCCGACCAGGCGGTCGCACAAGGTGAGGCCATGGGACTCTGCGCGCGCGGCCAGCACTTCGATCTTCATCTTGGCCATGTCGACGCCGGTCGGGCACTCGTGGCGGCATGCCTTGCAGGAGACGCAGAGTTTCAGCGTCTCCATCATCTCGTCGGAGGAGAGCGCGTCAGGACCGAGCTGGCCGGAGATCGCGAGCCGCAGCGTGTTGGCACGGCCGCGCGTGACATCCTTCTCGTTGCGCGTCGCGCGGTAGGACGGGCACATCACGCCGCCCTCGAGCTTGCGGCAAGCGCCGTTGTTGTTGCACATCTCGACTGCGCCCTGGAAGCCGCCGCCGGCGCCGGGATAAGCGGACCAGTCGAGCCTGGTCTTCAGCTCGGTGACGCGATAGCCGGGCCGGTAACGGAACAGCGAACGGTCGTCCATCCTGGGCGGATCGACGATCTTGCCGGGATTGAGAACGCCGTCGGGATCGAAGCGCTGCTTCACTTCCTTGAAGTCGGCGACGAGGCGTTCACCGAACATGGTTTCGTGGAATTCGGAGCGCACCAGGCCGTCGCCATGCTCGCCGGAGTGCGAGCCCTTGTACTCGCGCACCAGCGCAAACGCCTCTTCGGCGATGGCGCGCATCGCCTTCACGTCCTTCTCCAGCTTGAGGTTCAACACCGGCCGCACGTGCAGGCAGCCTTCGGATGCATGCGCATACATGGTGCCGCTGGTGCCGTGCTTGGCAAACACCTCATTTAGCCGCGCGGTGTAGTTGGCGAGGTGCGGCAGCGGCACGGCGCAGTCCTCGACGAAGGAGACGGGCTTGCCCTCCTGCTTCATCGACATCATGACGTTGAGGCCGGCGGCGCGGAAATCGGCGATGCCGCTCTGAAGCGCCGGCTCAGTGATCTCGACCACGCCGCCCCATTTGCGCTTGTCGTTGGTCCAGCCGAAGCCGAGATCGCCCATGAGCTGGCTGAGCTGCTTCAGACGCGCCAGATTGTCGGTCTGGTCTTCTTCGGCGAACTCGACCACCAGCACGGCGTCTGGATCGCCCTTGATCGCGGCGGAGATGATCGGGCGAAACATCGCGATGTCGCGGCCGAGCGCGATCATGGTGCGGTCGACCAGCTCGACGGCAATCGGCTTGAGCTTGACCAGATGCTGCGCCGCGTCCATCGCCTCATAGAAGCTGCCGAAATGGCAGACGCCGAGCGCCTTGTTGCGGATCACTGGCCACAGCTTCAGCTCGACCTTGGTGGTGAAGGCGAGCGTGCCTTCCGAGCCGACCAGGAGATGCGCCATGTTGTTGGGCGCATTGCGCGGCACCAGCGCATCGAGATTGTAGCCGCCGACGCGGCGCTGCACTTTTGGAAAGCGCGCGGCGATCTCGTCGGCCTCGCGCGTGCCGAGATCGAGCATGTCGCGGAAGAGGGCGCGGGTGCTGTCGCCGGCCTCAACATCGGAGAGATCGCGGGAGACCTCGCCGAAGCGGCTCAGCGTGCCGTCGGCGAGCGATGCCTCCATCGACAGCGTGTTGTCGCGCATGGTGCCGTAGCGCAAGCTACGGCCGCCGCAGGAATTGTTGCCGGCCATGCCGCCGATGGTGGCGCGCGAGGCCGTGGAGACGTCGACCGGAAACCACAGGCCGTGCTTCCTGAGCTGGCGGTTGAGGTCGTCCAGCACGATGCCGGGCTCGACCACGCACGTCCGGCCATAGACGTCGAGCGACAGGATCCGGTTCAGGTGTTTTGAGAGATCGACCACGAGCCCGTCATTGACGGTCTGGCCGCATTGCGAGGTGCCGCCGCCGCGCGGGGTGACCTTCAGCCCCTCGTCGCGGGCGATGGCGAGCGACAGCAAGGCCTCGTTCATGCTCTTGGGCACGACCACGCCGGCCGGCACGATCTGATAGAACGAGGCGTCGGTGGCGTAGCGACCGCGGCTAAAACCGTCGAACAGGACGTCCCCGGTCATTTCCGCGCGCAACCGCCGTTCGAGCGAAGAGGCGTTTGTCATCCCTGATCCCGGACCGATCCAGCGAGGTGGTCCAGCCTTACTGAGTTATTCACTATGTTTCGCGTTCGATTATATTGTGAATTCAAAATGAGCAAGCCTTCCGCCCTCAGGACGAGACCGGCGCGTCCTCTTGGGGCTCGGTCAGGTGCTCAATCGCAGCCGCCCGCTTGTTGCGCAGGTGCTGGAACAAGATGTCGCTGAGTTCGCTCGCGGCCCGGCGGCGCAGCGCATCGAGAATGGCCTCGTGCTCGCGCATGGCCTCCGCCCAGCGCTGCCGCTTGCGGGCGAAATTGGCGGAGTAGCGGACGCGGCGGATCCGGCCGGCGAAGTTGGCGTAAGCCGTCTTCAGCGTCTCGTTGCGCGCGGCCGCGACGATGCTTTCATGGATGCGCTGGTTGGCCTGGAAATAACCATGCATGTCGCGATGCAGGTAGTGGCCGTACATCTCGTAATGCAGCTGCTCGATCGCGGTGATTTCCGCGTCGGTAATGGCTTCGCAGGCGAGGCGCCCGGCCAAACTCTCCAGTCCCGCCATCACGTCGAACAGCTCCTCGAGGTCGCGCTGGCTGAGCTGGCGCACCCGCGCGCCGCGGTTGGGCAGAAGTTCGATCAGCCCCTCGGCGGCGAGCACCTTCAAGGCTTCGCGCAGGGGCGTTCGCGAAATGCCGAGCATTTCGCAGAGCTGCCGTTCGGGAACGCGCCCACCTTCCGGAATGTTACCTTCGACCACGTAGTCGCGCAGCCGCAGCAGGATCTCGCCATGAAGCGAGACCTCCTGCCGGTCGCCGCCATTTGTGGCGGGCGGGGCAATCGGAACCCCGGTGGCGGGAATCGTGGATTTCATTTGCAGCACAGTAATTTGCTCATTCGATCGCGTCGACGGCCGCAATCGAATACCAAATTTCGATTGAAAGGACAAAAAATGAATGCAAAATAGCCGAAAGAGCCGGCCAGAATCCCACCGAGAGGGAGGTTTTTATGCATCAGGGACGCCATTTCCTCCAGATTCCGGGCCCGAGCCCGGTCCCCGAGCGCGTTCTGCGCGCCATGGACATGCCGGTCATCGACCACCGCAGCGCGGAATTCGCCGATCTCGGCCGGACCGTGCTGGAAGGCAGCCAGAAGATTTTCCAGACCAAAGCTCCCGTCGCGATCTTCCCCTCGTCGGGGACCGGCGCCTGGGAGGCCGCGATCGTCAACACGCTGTCGCCGGGCGACAAGGTGCTGATGGTCGAGACCGGCCATTTCGCCACGCTGTGGCGGCAGATGGCCGGGCGCTTCGGCATCGAGGTCGATTTCGTTCCGGGCGACTGGCGCCGCGGCGCCGATCCGGCCGTGATCGGGGCCGGGCTCACTGATGACACCGCGCACGCGATCAAGGCCGTCATGGTCGTGCACAACGAGACCTCGACCGGTGCGACCAGCCGCATCGCCGAGATCCGCGCCGCGATCGATCGCGCCTCGCATCCGGCGCTCTTGATGGTCGATACCATCTCCTCGCTCGGCTCGGTCGATTACCGCCACGACGAATGGAAGGTCGACGTCAGCGTCAGCTGCTCGCAGAAGGGGTTCATGCTGCCGCCCGGACTCGGCTTCAACGCAATCTCGGACAAGGCCCGCGCCGCATCGAAGACCAACCGGATGCCGCGCTCCTATTTCGACTGGGAGGAGATGCTCAAGCCCAACGCAAAAGGCTTCTTCCCCTATACGCCGGCGACCAATCTGCTCTACGGCCTGCGCGAGGCGATCGCGATGCTGCTGGAAGAGGGCCTCGACAACGTCTTTGCAAGGCATCAGCGGCTCGCTGCCGCGACGCGCGCTGCGGTCAACCATTGGGGCCTCGAGATTCTCTGCCAGGAGCCGGCCGAGTTCTCGCCGGTGCTCACGGCGGTGCTGATGCCGCCGGGGCATGACGCCGACCAGTTCCGGAAAGTGGTGCTCGACAATTACAACATGTCGCTCGGCTCGGGCCTGTCGAAGGTCGCCGGAAAGGTCTTCCGCATCGGCCATCTCGGCGAATGCAACGCGCTGACGCTGCTCGGCGCGCTCACCGGCGTCGAGATGGGCCTGTCGGTCGCGGGCGTACCGCATCGCGCCGGCGGCGTCGATGTCGCGATGAAGCTGTTGGAGCAGCGCCTGCCGGGCAATGCATCGCCGCATCTGAAGGTCGTCGGCACGTAAGGTTGGGCGCGATGGAAGGGGACGGCAGCCGAGGGCAGGCCGGCCCGTTATGCACGGACGGGCCCTCTTGGAGGAGGGGACAAGGCGGTCAAATGGTGCTATTCGGCGCCCACCAAACCAAGGCTAGACCGGGAAGGACGCCGATGACCGTGCATACTGGAAGGCATTTCTTACAGATTCCAGGACCGACCAATGTGCCCGACCGGGTGCTGCGGGCGATGGACATGCCGACGCTGGACCATCGCGGTCCGGAGTTCGCCGAGCTCGGTTTTGCCGTCCTCGCCTCGATGCAGCGGGTGTTCCGCACCAAGCAGCCCGTGATCATCTTCCCCTCGTCCGGCACCGGCGCCTGGGAAGCGGCGATGGTCAACGTGTTCGCACCCGGCGACAAGGTTTTGATGTGCGAGACCGGCCAGTTCGCCGTGCTCTGGCGCGGCATCGCCGACAAGTTCAAGCTCGACGTCGACTTCATCCCGAGCGACTGGCGCCATGGCGCCGACCTCGCCAAGATCGAGAAGCGCCTTGCCGCCGACAAGCAGCACGCGATCAAGGCGGTCTGCGTCGTCCACAACGAGACCTCGACCGGCTGCGTGACGCCGCCGCTCGACGTGCGCAAGCTGCTCGACCGCGTCAAGCATCCGGCGCTGCTGATGGTCGACACCATCTCCGGCCTCGGCTCGATGGAATACGAGCACGATGCCTGGGGCATCGACGTCTCGGTCGCCGGCTCGCAGAAGGGCTTGATGCTGCCGCCGGGTCTCGGCTTCAACGCCGTCTCGGAGAAGGCGCTCAGCGTTGCCAAGGCCAATGCCGGCATGCGCTCCTACTGGGACTGGCAGGAAGTCATCAGCTTCAACAAGCTCGGCACCTTCCCTTATACGCCCGCGACCAACCTGCTCTACGGCCTGCGCGAAGCGGTCAAGATGCTGGAAGAGGAGGGGCTGGAGAACGTCTGGTCCCGACACAAGCGCCACAGCGCGGCGACACGTGCCGCGGTCAAGGTCTGGGGCCTGGAGACGCAGTGCACCGATCCGGCCGCGCATTCGCCGGCGCTGACCGGCGTGCGCGTGCCTGATGGACACGACGCCGACGCCTTCCGCAAGGTGGTGCTGGACAACTTCGACATGTCGCTCGGCACCGGCCTGAACAAGGTCAAGGGCAAGGTGTTCCGCATCGGCCATATCGGCCATTTCAACGATCTGATGCTGATGGGCACGCTCGCCGGCGTCGAGATGGGCCTCGATCTTGCAAAGATCCCGCACCGGAGTGGCGGCGTGTTGGCGGCCATGGACGTCCTGAAGGGACGCGATGTGATGCCGATGGCGAAGGCCCAGGTGGCTTGAACTAACTCTAAGAAGAAGTGAGCGCGCGATGAACGCACCGACTGCCAACGAAGACCTGCTGTACTCCGTCCAGGACGGCATCGCGCGGATCACCTTCAATCGCCCGCAAGCGCGCAACGCAATGACCTTCGCCATGTATGACCGCATGGCGGAGATCTGCCAGGAGATCAACGCCGATCGCTCGATCAAGGCGCTGATCCTGACCGGCGCCGGCGACAAGGCGTTCGCCTCCGGCACCGACATCTCGCAGTTCCGCGCCTTCAAGTCCGCGCAGGACGCGCTCGACTACGAAGCCCGCATCGACCGCGTGCTCGGCACGCTCGAGCAGTGCCGCGTGCCGGTGATCGCGGCCATCGCCGGCGCCTGCACCGGCGGGGGCGCCGGCATCGCGGCTTGCTGCGACCTCCGCATCGGCACCGAGACGACGCGGATGGGCTTTCCGATCGCGCGCACGCTCGGCAACTGCCTGTCGATGTCGAATATCAGCCGGGTCGTCGCGCTGGTTGGTCCCGCCCGCACCAAGGATCTGATCTTCAGGGCGCGCCTGGTCGAGGCGCCGGAAGCGCTCGCGCTCGGCCTGCTCAACGAGGTCGTACCCGACGTCGAGACGTTGCAGCGCCGCGCCGACGAGACCGCAAAGCTCGTCGCCAGCCACGCGCCGCTGACGCTGGAGGCGACCAAGGAAGCGGTGCGCCGTATCCGCCGCACGCTGTCGCGCGAAGAGGGCGAGGACCTGATCCTGAAGGCCTATATGAGCGAGGATTTCCGCGAGGGCATGGACGCCTTCCTCAACAAGCGCACGCCGAACTGGAAGGGCAGGTAAAGTCTCATGAGCTCTCGGCTTCGTCAGTCGAAAGTCATATGCGCTGAATTGCCCGTCTGCTTGAACTCGTCAGTATTAGTCCGCACAATGCGCGGATAGAATTTTCCGCACTACAACTCAAAAAAACATCAGGGGATGAAACTCGTGCGAATTCCAGTAAAAGCCGTCGGCGCTGCGACGGCGCTGTTGTTGAGCACGCCGGCCTTCGCCGGCTGGGAACCGGCAAAGCCCGTCGAGATCGTGGTGGCGGCGGGCGCAGGTGGCGCCTCCGACCAGATGGCGCGGATGATGCAGGCCGCGATCCAGAAGAACAATCTGATGAAGCAGCCGATGGTCGTCTCGCTCAAGGGCGGCGCATCGGGTGCGGAAGCGCTGATGTACATGAAGTCCAGCGAGGGCGATCCGAACAAGGTGCTGATCGCCTATTCGCTGATCTACATGCTGCCGCTGTCGGCGAAGATCCCGTTCAACTGGCGCGAGCTGACCCCGGTCTCGGTGATCGCGCTCGACCAGTTCGTGCTGTGGGACAACAGCGCAGGGCCCAAGACGGTGAAGGAGTTCGTCGCGGCGGCGAAGGCGGCGAGCTCGCCGTTCAAGATGGGTGGCACCGGCTCCAAACGAGAGGATCACGTGCTGACCGTTTTCCTGGAGCAGAAGACCGGCGCGAAATTCTCCTATCTGCCGTACAAGTCCGGCGGCGAGGCCGCGACCCAGCTGGTCGGCAACCACACCGAAGCCAACGTCAACAACCCATCCGAAAATCTCGAAGTCTGGCGCGCGGGCCAGGTCCGTCCGCTCTGCGTGTTCGACAAGGAACGCATCGCCTACACCAGCAAGGTGACGGAGACGCAGTCCTGGGCCGACATCCCGACCTGCAAGGAGGAGGGCGTCGACGTCCAGTACCTGATGCTGCGCGCGATGTTCCTGCCCGGCAAAGTCACGCCGGAGCAGCAGGCGTTCTACGTCGATCTCTTCCAGAAGGTGACACAGACCGCCGAGTACAAGGACTACATGGAGAAGCAGGCGTTGAAGCCGATCTTCCTCACCGGCAAGGACATGGTGCAATTCCTCGAGGAGGACGACGCCATCAACAAGTCGCTGATGACGGAAGCCGGATTCGTCGCGAAGTAGCTGCTCGTCACCTCGTCCCGCTTGCGGAGAGAGGTCGGATTGCATCGAAGATGCGATCCGGGTGAGAGGGACTCTCCGGGAGTCCAACTCTCACCGGCCTCGCGGAGACTCCCCTCACCCCGACCCTCTCCCCGCAAGCGGGGAGAGGGGGAATTGAACGCACTCCGTCCCTGACAGGTAATGTCCCAAACCGATCTTGAAATCGTCGTCGACGATCCGACCGCGCCCGAGGACGACTCTCCCTCCGTCGTGTCTTCCGGCATGATCGAGATCGTCGTCTGCCTCCTGCTGCTGGCCCTTGCCGTCACGTTCGGCTACGACAATTGGCGCACCGGTGCGTCCTGGGATGCGACGGGGCCAGAGCCCGGCTATTTCCCGTTCTATCTCTGCGTCATTCTCGGCGGCGGCAGCCTCTACGGCCTGATCGTGGCGCTCCTCGCGCACCGCGCGGCGCGCGAGACCTTCGTCACGCGGGCGCAAGCGCGCCGCGTGATGGCGGTGTTCGTGCCGACGCTGCTGTTCTGCCTGGTGACCCAGTTCCTCGGCCTCTATGTCGCAAGCTTCCTCCTGATCTCGGGCTTCATGCGCCTCGTCGGCAAGATCGCGCTGTGGAGGTCGCTGCTCACCGCTTTCGTGTTCACGGCGATCATGTTCGTCACCTTCGACATCGCCTTTGACGTCATCATGCCGAAAGGGCCGCTCGAAGCGGCCCTCGGGCGCTAGGACGGATCGCGATGGAAGCGTTTGGTCTCCTGCTTCACGGCTTCGCGGTCCTGCTGACGTGGAAGACGCTCGTGCTGATGATGGTCGGGCTGGTGCTCGGCATCTTCGTCGGCGTGCTGCCGGGGCTCGGCGGCCCCAACGGCGTTGCGATCCTGTTGCCGCTCACCTTCACGATGGACCCGACCTCGGCGATCGTGATGCTGTCCTGCATCTATTGGGGCGCGCTGTTCGGCGGTGCGATCACCTCGATCCTGTTCAACATACCCGGCGAGGCCTGGTCGGTCGCGACCACGTTCGACGGCTATCCGATGGCGCAGCAAGGCAAGGCGGCGGAGGCGCTGACCGCGGCGTTCACGTCCTCCTTCATCGGCTCGCTGGTCGCGGTGATGCTGATCACCTTCCTCGCGCCGATGATCTCGTCCTTTGCCCTGAAATTCGGCCCGCCCGAGTTCTTCGCGGTGTATCTATTGACCTTCTGCTCCTTTGTCGGCCTCGGCCGCGAGGCCAAGCACAAGACCGTCATCTCGATGTCGCTGGGGCTCCTGCTCGCCGGCATCGGCATGGACACGGTGTCAGGCCAGTTGCGCATGACCTTCGGCTCGGCCGAGCTTTTGCGCGGTATCAACTTCCTGGTCGCGGTGATCGGCCTGTTCGGCATCAGCGAGATATTGCTGACGATGGAGGAGCGCCTGGCGCTGCGCGGACATGCGGCGAGCATCTCGCTGCGCGTCGTGCTCAGCGTCTGGAAGGACCTGCCGAAATATTGGGTGACGCTGCTACGCTCGTCCTTCATCGGCTGCTGGCTCGGCATCACCCCGGGCGGCGCGATCGCGGCATCCTTCATGGGCTACAATCTGGCCAAGCGCTTTGCCAAGGAGCCCGAGAGCTTCGGCAAGGGCCGCATCGAGGGCGTGTTCGCGCCCGAGACGGCGGCGCATGCGTCCGGCACCTCGGCGCTGCTGCCGATGCTGGCGCTCGGCATTCCCGGCTCCGGCACCGCGGCGATCCTTCTCGGCGGCCTGATGGTATGGGGGCTCAATCCGGGGCCGCTGCTGTTCGTCGAGCACAAGGATTTCGTCTGGGGCCTGATCGCCTCGATGTATCTCGGCAACGTCGTCGGTCTCGCGCTGGTGCTGACGACGGTGCCGATCTTCGCCTCGATCCTGCGCGTGCCGTTTGCGGCGGTGGCGCCGATGATCGTGGTGTCCTGCGCGATCGGTGCCTATGCGATCCAGAACGCGATGTTCGACATCTGGCTGATGCTCGGCTTCGGAATCGTCGGCTACGTCTTCAAGAAGATCGGCATTCCCCTGGCGCCGTTCACGCTGGCGCTCGTGCTCGGCAACCGCGCCGAGGATGCCTTCCGCCTGTCCATGATCGGCTCCGCTGGCGACCTCAAGGTGTTCTGGTCGAACGGCCTGGTCGGCTCGATCACGACGCTGGCGATCGTGCTGCTGTTTTGGCCCTTGATCGATGGTTTGCTGGGCCGTGTCGGTTGGAGGCAGCGGGGCAGAACGGCGACACCATGAGAAATGAATTAGATCAGTGCCTTATTATGTCGCGATAGTCCTATCCGGGCGCCTAGTCATTGTTTCCAAATGTTGCCATTGCGCGACAGTCTAGGCCGGGCCTTGGCGCGTATGTTCCTCGTGGAACTTTTTATTTTTCACGAGGGAATTGCAATGAAGCGGGTTGTGATGGGAATTGTGGCAGCGTCGCTGGTCGCGAACAGCGCACTGGCCGCTGATCTGGCGTCCAAGCCCTACGTGAAGGCGCTCGTCGTCGATCCGGTCTGGAGTTGGACAGGCTTTTATGCCGGATTGAACGCTGGGTACAGCTGGGGCCGAGCGAACACGACCGTGGCGCCGATCGCGCTGCCATTCCCGGCCGTACAATTCGGCTCGTTTGGTCAGAATGTCGATGGTTGGCTGGCCGGCGGTCAGCTGGGCTACAACTGGCAGGTCGATCCCAAATGGGTCGTTGGCCTCGAGGGTGACATTCAGGCGACCGGCGAGCGGTCGTCGCGGACGGTGACCACGACGAGCGCGCGTTACGGTTCGAATATCATCGGCCTCCCAATCGGCAATGACTTCAACTCCATTGCGACGCTCACTGCAAATCTGTCCTACGACCTGCAGTGGTTCGCGACGTTCCGCGGACGAGTCGGCGTCCTGTCGGATCCGCAGACTCTCTGGTATGCGACCGGCGGTCTCGCTGTTGGCGAGTTCAAGTATTCGTCCGCGACCGCTCTCGGAATTCAAGTCTTCGGGCCGGGTCTCGGCGGCACGACTCCGCTCGGCGCATTCAACTTTCCGATCGGTGCGGGGGTGAGCAGCACCGATACCCGAGTCGGCTGGACGGTGGGCGCGGGCGTGGAACGCAAGTTCACCCGGAATTGGTCGGCGAAGCTCGAATACCTTTACATGGATTTCGGCAGTAAGACTTACTTCGTCGGAACCGCTAACCAGGCGGACGTCAGCTTCCACGATCATATTCTGCGTGCCGGCTTCAACTATGCGTTCACGCCAACGCCGGTCGTTGCAAAATACTGAGCTGCGCAGCGCGAACTCGCCTCGATGCCCGGCAATCTTGCCGGACATGGTCGTTTCTGATCTGGCTCACACCACTTTGGCGTCCCTGAGCTTGGCAATCTCGGCGGCGCCGAAGCCAAACTCCTTCAGAACCTCGTCGGTCTGCTCCCCGAATTCCGGCGGCCGCGCCACCATCTTGCTCGGCGTGCGCGACAGCGTCACGGGCTGGCCGACCAGGCGGATGTGACGGTCCTGGTCGTTCGGCACGTCCTGCGCGATGCCGAGATGCTTGACCTGCGCGTCCTCGAACATCTGGTCGATGGCATAGATCGGCCCGCAGGGCACGCCGGCCTCGTTGAGCTCACGGACCCAGGTCTCGGTCGACTTCGTCACGGTGCGCTTCTCGATCTCGGCGTTGAGCGCGTCGCGGTTCTTGGAGCGGGCAGGGGCCGTCGCGTAGTCGGGATGGCCAAAGAGCTCCGGCGCGCCGATCGCCTGGGCGCAGCGCTCCCAGATCCGTCCGCCCGTGGTGGCGATGTTGATATAGCCGTCCGAGGTCTTGAACACGCCGGTCGGGATGCTGGTCGGGTGGTTGTTGCCGGCCTGCTTGGCCACCTCCTTCTCCATCAGCCAGCGCGCGGCTTGGAAATCGAGCATGAAGATCTGGGCCTGGAGCAGCGAGGTCTGCACCCACTGGCCCTTGCCGGAGACCTCGCGCTCGAGCAGCGCGGTGAGAATGCCCATGGCGCAGAACAGGCCCGCCGTGAGGTCGGCGACGGGAATGCCGACCCGCATCGGTCCTTCGCCCGGCGCGCCGGTGATCGACATCAGCCCGCCCATGCCCTGCGCGATCTGATCGAAGCCCGGGCGCTTGTGATAGGGGCCGTCCTGGCCGAAGCCGGAGATGCTGCCATAGACGATGCGCGGGTTGATCGCGGCGAGGCTCTCATAGTCGATGCCGAGCTTCTTCTTCACGTCGGGGCGGAAATTCTCGACCACGACGTCGGCCCTGGCGGCAAGGCGCTTGAACACGGCGAGCCCGCGCTCGTCTTTCAAGTTGAGCGTTATGGCCCGCTTGTTGCGGTGCAAATTCTGGAAGTCGGAACCCCGCCTGGGTCCGCCCGGCTGCTCGCCCCCAGCGTCCTCGGTCAGCGCATCGATCTTGATGACATTGGCGCCCCAATCCGCGAGCTGCCGCACGCAGGTCGGCCCGGAGCGGACCCGGGTCAGATCGAGCACGGTGAAGCGCGACAGGGCTTCCGAGGCATGCGGAAAGGGCATCGTGAAAGGCTCCGGGACAGATTGCGCGGGCCCACCATAGTGCCGAAAGGCCCTGCGACAAGTCTGGGCCGGCGCGGATGCCACCTGTCGAAATGCAATGGCTGGCGCGGTTTGCCGCGCTCCGTGAAGGAATCAGCGCGACAGGCGCTTCAGTTCCGCGCGCGCCTTCTCAGCCAGCGGGTCATCGCCGTGGCGGGCAATGAAGAGCTCAAAGGCCTCCCGCGTTCCCTTCCGGCGGGCCGCTTCGTATTCCTCGGCCACCGCAACGGCAGGATCCCGGGCCATTGGCATGGTGGGCGAGCGTCCCGCCTTGCCGCTGTCATCCGCATTGGCCTTCTCCACCATGACGGGCAGTCCTTCGAAGGGCGTGTGATCGAATCCGGCGAGCGCCGCGAGGGCGCCAAACAGGCCGGCCGCGAGTGAACGTCGTTTCATGAAACCCTGCAAATTACGTGAGGGCGGGAACCGAGAGCTCTTGCCTTTGTTTCCCGTATCACTACGGGATTTCATAGCTAACACCGCATTATGGCAGAGGTCCGGGCACTCTCGCCCCATTTAAACCAAACGCTTAACTCTCTAGCTAGACTAATCTGTTAACGCCTCGAATTGGATGGGGCCTCCTGCTTCGGAGATTCGCTTTGGCAACCGCGGTTACGGTCACCAAGACCAACAACGCCGATATCGATGGTCTGCTGTCGGGCTACAAATGGTCGGGCGCGATCTCCTATAGTTTCCCGGATTCGTCCAGCGACTACGCCAATCCGTACACCGGCGGCAGCAGCGAGCCGACCACGTCGGGCTTCGCCTCGGCGCCGACCCAGATGCAGACGGCGATCAACTACGCCATCGGATTGATCAACGGCTACACCAACGCCAACATCCAGTACGCAGGCACGAACGGCGCCGACATCATGATCGCGCAGTCGCCGTCGGCCAACCCGACCTCCTACGCGTACTATCCCGGCAACTATGCCTCCGGCGGCGACGTCTGGTTCGGGACTCAATACAATTACTCGCTGGCCAAGCTCGGCAATTATTACTTCGTGACCGCGCTTCACGAGCTTGGCCACGCCATAGGCCTCAAGCACAGCCAGGAGACCGGTGGGCCGGCCAACGTCGCAGTGCCGACCGCGCACGACGACAGCGAATATACCGTCATGAGCTATCGCAGCTATGTCGGCGCTTCGACCACGAGCGGATACACCAATGAGGCCTACGGATATCCGCAGACCTATATGGCCAACGATATCCTCGCGCTGCAGACGATGTACGGTGCGAACTTCACGACCCAGAGCAGCAACACGGTCTACACCTGGAATCCGACCACGGGGCAGGAGTTCATCAATGGCGTAGGGCAGCCCGCGCCCGGCGGTGGCGTCGGCGGCTCGGCCAATCGAATCTACGAGACGGTCTGGGACGGCGGCGGCGTCGATACTTACGACCTGTCGGCCTACACGACGAACCTGAGCATCAACCTCAACCCCGGCGCGTCGTCGGTATTCTCCTCCATTCAACTGGCCTATCTCGGCGATGGCCATTACGCATCCGGCAACGTCTACAACGCCTATCTCTATAACGGTGACGCGCGTTCCTATATCGACAACGCCATCGGCGGATCCGGCAACGACACCATCCTCGGCAACGCCATCGCCAACACGCTGAACGGCGGCTCGGGCAACGATACGCTCACCGGCGGCGGCGGCAACGACACCATAATCGGCGGTTCGGGCACCGACATCGCGCTGTTTTCGGGCAACCAGTCCAACTACGCCGTTTCGTACAATTCGGCGACGCAGACCTTTACGCTCGTCGATCAGCGCTCCGGTTCGCCCGACGGGACTGATACGGTAACGGGCGTGGAGAGTTTCCAGTTTGCAGATGGCACGGTGACGAGTGCGGCCTTGATCAGTCTGATTGGCCCAATCGTGATCGAAGCAATGGGAACGACGACGCTGACGCAACAAGGCGCCAATTATTTCCTCAATCCGGTCGGTGGGGGGACGGGACCCCAACTCAAGTATGGAGGTTCAGCAGTCGTTGCGGGTCAATTCAGCCCCTGGACGCTGATCGGTGCGGAGCAGACCGCAACGGGTTATGAGATCGCCTTCAAGCAGCCCGGCACTGACTATTTTACCATCTGGAACACGGACAGCTTTGGAAATTACCTGGGCAACCCGACTGGCATCGTGCTTGGCACAAGTTCTGCTCTTGAAAGTCTTGAGGCTAGCTTTCATCAGGATTTGAACGGAGACGGCGTCCTTGGAATTCCGACCACCGTCATCGAAGCGTTTGGTTCAACAAGCTTGGTGCAGATCGGAAGCAACTACTACCTGAATCCAACTGCTGGCGGTTCGGGTCCGGAACTCATGTATCACGGCGCGGCGGTCGTAACAGGTCAGTTTAATCCGTGGAGTTTGATTGGCGCGGAGCAGACGTCCACTGGATATGAGATCGCCTTCAAGCAGCCCGGCACTGACTATTTTACCATCTGGAACACGGACAGCTTTGGAAATTACCTGGGCAACCCGACTGGCATCGTGCTTGGCACGAGTTCTACTCTTGAAAGTCTTGAGGCTAGCTTTCATCAGGATTTGAACGGAGACGGCGTCCTTGGAATTCCGACCACCGTCATCGAAGCGTTTGGTTCAACAAGCTTGGTGCAGATCGGAAGCAACTACTACCTGAATCCAACTGCTGGCGGTTCGGGTCCGGAACTCATGTATCACGGCGCGGCGGTCGTAACAGGTCAGTTTAATCCGTGGAGTTTGATTGGCGCGGAGCAAACGTCCACTGGATATGAGATCGCCTTCAAGCAGCCTGGTACTAGCTATTTCACGATCTGGAACACGGATAGCGCTGGCAATTATCTCGGCAATCCAACGGGCATTGTGCCCGGGACTAGTTCGGCGCTTGAAACTTTCGAGCCGAGCTTTCATCAGGATCTGAATGGGGATGGCGTCATTGGCGTCCCGGCTGGTACGGCGCCCGCGGTTTTTGCATCATCTCACAATTTCAACTTCGATAGCTTGGCGGCCGCTGCAGGGACGGCAGTAGGGGATGGGAAAGGTGGGGCGAATCTGATTGACATCGCACAAGCGTGGAGCGGTGGCGCACGACACGATCCAGTCCCGTTTTCAATCACCCATGCGCAAGTCGAGCACGGTGACCTACCTAGCATCCATGTCGCGGATTTGCACTGGACTGATTTCATCATCCGATAAGCTTCGGACGCATATGACAATCGGGCCAAGCGGGGGCTTCGAACTTCTCACGTGTACGAATACTGACCTTTGTACAAGAACTGTTGCCCAAAAAGCGGTTTTCAGTGTCGGATTCCCGTGGAATGGTTTTTGTGCATGTTGAGAGGTTGTGGGTACCTGCACTGCTTCGCGACGGAGCCCGTCGCTGAAGCGCATCCGGAAACTGCGCAGCGGTTTTCCGAAAGGATCATGGGCGTTGATGAATTTACCTAACCTCATCGAGCTTTAGGGGCCGGCACAACGCGCGTAACCACGCTGCAGCGGCTCGGCGAATACGAAAGCTTGTGGCCGAACGCTACTAGGTTTCTTTCCACGAATCGGTACGAAGCAGCGGACAATAAGAGCGTGGCCAGCATGGCTGCTGCGAGCAGAGCCGCGTCTGAAAAAGACCCCAGCTCTTCCCTTTTCCCCGCTGCGATAAAAGCTAAGCCGATAAACAGGGGATGAAAGAGATAAGTCGTGTATGATATCGAACCAAGTTGCCTTAGCGGTTTGGATCGCAAGGCGCCGGTGATCCTCGCTCCTGGAGTTTGTAGCACTGCTGTCAGCACGAGTGAGTACAAGATTGTCAAATAGGTGTGCCCCCAGAAAAACATTGTCGCCGCCGGACTTCGTTGGAGCGCAACCAGGAATATCGGCACAAGGGCAATGAAGAACACAGTGGCTTTCAAAATCATTAAGCGAAGGGCGCTCAGTTTCTGCCAGACTTTGGCATCGCGACGTATTACGGCGAGAAGACCTCCAGCGCATAGACCGTCCAGACGCAGGCATGTCGCAACGTAAGGTGCATAGGGATTTTGAGGCAATAGCATGAAACAGCTTGCTCTCGCCACGATTGAGCAAAGACCTATGGAGAGCAAGAGTGGAATGATGAAACGAGTAGGGGTCAGATACACGATTATCGGGAAAACGAGATAGAATTGTTCCTCGATTGCGACAGACCATGTGACTGATGATGCGGCCGGTCCCCAGCTATTCAATTTGATGATGTACCAGTTCTGGGTGAACGTCGCATAACTCCACCACGGGATCTGCGTCCCAAAATAGTAGTTATCTGAGACGAGAGCGGAAAGCGCCCAAAAAGCAATTAGTAGCAGCGAGTATGGCGGCAGTATTCGCAACGCGCGCCGCGCGAAGAAGACGATGAAGTAATTATTGCAATTTCGGCGATCTACGAGGATTCCTATTATTAGGAACCCAGAAAGAACGAAAAATAGATCGACCCCCGTGCGACCAAAAATCAGGATCGCGCCCATTGCTTTGGCCGCAGCCCCCAGCGTGGGGGAGATTACCGCCCCAACAAAATGCCACATCAATACTAGCAATACTGCAACGCCTCGAAGTCCATCGATTTCGGAAATTCGAATATCGGAGAGCGGTGCCAATTCTGGGTTGCGCAACGGCGTGTGCGTATCGTCTATTAATGATGCATGCATTTGATGTCGCACGTTGGATCGCTCTGTGCCTTGCTGTTGCTATGCTCGAAGGAAGCGAAAGATCTTATTGAGCCTGCCTGGTCCACCCCAGTCTGCTGCCAAGGCAAGAGACCAAACGTCATTGAAGTAGTCATAGTTCGATCCGGCGAGAATCCAAAGCCTATCTGAATGGCAGAGTGCTGAGTGTGCGAGGCGCTGGCTCCATACTTTCCTTGCGAGGTACGGATACCAAGTCCTTCCATCTTCAGAGTACCAAATATCGTTTGAACCATCTCGTCGAACCAAACCTCCCATCGTCCACAGGCGACCGCGAAACGACGCGCTAGACGCCCAGAGTCGGCCGGGCCATTCTGCTGCCGTTGTCCTCCTTTCCCAGGTAGTCCCGTCGCTGCTACACCACACGTCGTTGAGGAAGGTGGGGTCATTGCCCCAGCGTCCGCCACCCAAGATCCAGAGCTGTCCGTCGTGAGCGAGCGCGTTATGAAAAGCTCGAGGCTGCCAGGGCGCGTCCTGAAGGGCTTGAGTCCAGGTGATCCCGTCCTTGCTGAACCAAACGTCGTTAAGAGCCTGCCGGCCTCCCTCGCTTCTCAGGCTTTGAGCACCACCAAGCAGCCATAGTCGTCCTTCGAATGCAACAAGGGCGCCTCCACCGCGCGCGGGCCACTGTGCCTGTGCTGTAGCACGGGTCCAACCCCTTCCATCCTGGGAGAACCAAATCTCACCCGCTGGAACGAAGGTGTTTCCACTGTGAATGAAGCCGCCCATTCGCCAGAGCCGTCCCGAGAATGAAACAACCATTGACTGGACTGTCGGCGTCCATGGAGCCTGTTCGAGTTCCTTTGTCCAAGTCAGACCGTCCAACGAACTCCAGCAGTCCGTGAGGCCGGTCTTCTGGTCATCAGCAGTGCCGCCAACGAGCCAAATTCGGTCATCGTGAACAACGAACCCTGCGCTGTCCCTGCGGGACCAAGGAGCGCTCGCAGTGGCCTGGGTCCAGGATGGATCCGAAGTTGGTCGGTAGGAGGCTAGCCAAACCGCCAGACTGATTAGGCCGCCGCCAAGCACAGCGCGACGGGTGGGTAGTTGGCCATGCATCATATCATCCTCCCGCCGACGGTACGTGTCGGGCATTGCGACCATCTTTGGTTGAACCATAGTTCCCTTGCTATAGCCGAATGGATGCTGCTAGAACAACAACGCATCATTTTGGCCTTGGGGTGGCCAATCTATCCATCTGAGAAAACTAGGATAAATGCGGCATGATTAGATTTGGCCTGCTTGGCTGTGGGCGCATAGCCAAGCGTCATGCGGATCTGCTAGGCGGGGGGCATATCCAAGGAGCGACTCTTGCAGCCGTTTGCGATGAGTTGCCGGAACGCGCAAATGAAGTTGCGGCTCGGTACCATGTGCCAGCTTGCTACAACGTTGCGGAGCTTCTTGCGCGGGCAGACGTGGATGTTGTTTCCGTTCTAACACCGAGCGGGTTACACGCCTCGCATGCCATAGCAGCGGCCAAGGCGGGAAAGCACGTTGTGGTCGAAAAGCCGATGGCGTTACGTCTCGAAGATGCCGATGCCATGATTCAAGCCTGCGATGTGGCGGGCGTGAAGCTTTTCGTGGTCAAGCAGAATCGTTTCAATGTTCCGGTGGTAAAGGCCCGTGAAGCACTGGAAGCGGGCCGATTTGGGCGCCTTGTTCTCGGCACCGTTCGAGTTCGATGGTGCCGAGATCAGGCCTATTATGATCAGGATGCATGGCGCGGCACGTGGGCCTACGACGGGGGCGTGCTCACGAACCAAGCCAGTCACCACATCGACATGCTCGAATGGTTCTTCGGAGACGTGGTGAGCGTTCATGCTCGGGCAACGACCGCTCTGGTCAAGGTTGAGACCGAAGATACGGCGGTAGCAACGCTGAAGTTCCGGAACGGCGCGTTGGGAGTTATCGAGGCTTCCACCGCGGTGCGACCCCGGGACCTCGAAGGCTCTCTTTCGATACTCGGCGAAAAGGGCGCCGTTGAGATCGCGGGCTTCGCCGTCAACCAGATCAGACATTGGCAGTTCGTCGATGCGCTGCCGAGCGATCAGGTTGTCGTTGAGAAGTTTTCGGTCAATCCGCCCAACGTGTACGGCTTCGGTCATCAGGCCTATTACCAGCACGTCCTCGATTGCCTATTGCACCAAAGCGCCGCGCTGGTCGATGGGTTAGAAGGCCGCAAGAGCCTCGAGCTAATCTCAGCGCTTTACGAGTCGATCGAGACGGGACAGGAAGTCGCGCTTCGCTTTCAGCCGCGGCGGAGCAAGCTCGGAGTGCTTTCGTGAGCGGCAAGCCGCAGGTGCACCAGGCGGGCATCCGCGACGTCAAGTTCGGTCAACGCGTCAAGCTCGTCGAGCCCTGCAACCTTTACAGCTGCGACATCGCCGATGACTGCTTCGTCGGTCCTTTTACGGAGATCCAGTCAGGCGTCGTCGTCGGTGCGCGCACCCGAGTGCAGTCGCATGCCTTCGTCTGCGAGCTGGTCTCGATCGGGGAAGATTGCTTTATCGGCCATGGCGTGATGTTCATCAATGACACGTTTTCGACCGGTGGACCGGCGCGGGGGCGCCGCGAATTGTGGCGCGCAACGAAGATCGGTAACCGAGTCTCGATCGGATCGAATGCGACCATCATGCCGGTCTCAATTGCCGACGACGTCGTGATCGGAGCAGGCTCAGTGGTCACGAAAGACATCGCCAAGCCCGGCATCTATGCCGGAAATCCCGCTCGCCTCCTCAAGAGCAAGAACTAAGGAATAGCATCATGCCGGTGCCTTATGCGGATCTCGGGCTCCAGTACCAGTCGATTAAGGACGAGATCGACGGTGCGATCGCCGCGGTCATTCGCGACAGCGCGTTCATCCGTGGACCATATGTCGATGCCTTCGAACGCGAGTTTGCGGCGGCGGCAAGCGTCAAGCACTGCGTATCCTGTGCTAACGGCACCGACGCGCTCTACCTTGCGATGACCGCGCTCAAGGTAAGGGCGGGCGACGAGGTCATCACTACCGCGCATTCTTGGATATCGACCTCTGCTATGGTCACGCATGCGGGCGCTCAGGTCGTGTTCTGCGACACTGACCGTGAGACCTTTACGATCGATCCCGCCGCAATTGAGGCCGCAATTACTCCGCGCACCGTCGGCATCATCCCCGTGCATCTCTACGGGCAGCCGGCCGACATGGATGCGATCATGGCTATCGCGAAGAGGTACGGATTGTGGGTGATTGAAGACTGCGCCCAGGCGCATTTGGCGCGGTACAAAGGACAGATGGTCGGGACGTTCGGAACGGCCGCGAGCTATTCGTTCTATCCCGGCAAGAATCTTGGTGCGATGGGCGATGCGGGCGCCGTCGTAACCAATGACTCGGTCCTTGCCGAGCGCATAACCATGCTAGCACGTCACGGTGGACTCGTGAAGCATCAGCATAGTGTAGAGGGCATCAACAGCAGGTTGGATGGGCTGCAGGCAGCGATTCTTTCAGTCAAGCTCCGCCATCTCTCGAGGTGGACAAAGGCACGCCAAGCGGCTGCACGAATCTATGACACAGGTCTCAATCAGCTCAAGGATCTTGCAGTCCCATATGTCGCGGCCGGAAGAGAGCACGTCTATCACTTGTACACCGTACAGCATCCTCGTCGCGACGAGTTGGCAGCATACCTGAAGTCATACGGCGTGCAGACGGCTGTAAACTACCCGACCGCGTTGCCCTTCCTCGAAGCCTATCAACGTTTTGGTGCGCGGCCCGATCAGTTTCCGAACGCGCACAGTCATCAGAGCCGCATTCTTTCGCTTCCAATGTTTGCCGAAATCACTTCTGGTCAGCAGGCTGCTGTGATCGATCTGATCCATGCATTTAGCCGGTCATAAAACCTCTGATCGCCTAGGCAGAAGCCTGATCGCGTCTGGAGTTGGGCCGTTCGCGTCTCAGGTCTTTGCCATTGCTCTTATTCCACTGCTATTCAGGCTTTACACGCCGGACGATTTCGGCGTTTGGGCGGCTATCCAGGCGGTGGCAATAACAGGGGGATCGCTACTCTCGTTCCGCTTCGATCTTGGCCTAATGCTTGAGCGGAATGTTGAAGCAGCGAGCCATCTTCTCATGGCAAGCATCAGTGTTGTTTGCCTCATGTCTGTCGTCGTTGGCGTCTTTGCCGGCATATCCGTCAGGGCGCTTGCGCAATTCGGCATCGGACCGATGTTTACGGTCCTAGGTTGGGCATGGCTATCGCTGGTGGGATTGGGTGTTGTGCTCCAAGCCTGGTTGATGCGCGACGGTGCTTTTGCACATCTATCGATTGGCCTCTTGCTCAACGCAACCGTAGCCAATCTCGTCCAGCTCGGCGGTGGTCTGAGCGGCAATGGCGTCTGGCTGGTCATAGGCAGTCTCGCCGGACAGGCCGTAGCTACGCTCTTTTATGCTCAAGGCATTCGGCGGTGCGCGGACCGGCCTATCTGCTCGATTGACCGGAAAGAAATGCTGGCGGCATTACTCCGCAACCGACGCTTCGTGCAGTTTTCATTGCCATTTACAGTGATGTCTTTGGTGCGTGAGCGCGTGCCCGTCTTCATTGTCGGCAGTTTCTGTTCCGCGGCTTTGGTCGGCCTGTATAGCCAATCGTGGAGACTGACGCATCTTCCCTCAGCGCTTACTAGCGCTGCTTTGAGGCCGGTCTTCTTTCACCGGGCAGCTACCTACGGTCTTGCCGCGCAAGTTCAAGCTGTCGATCAAATCGTAAGGGGGCTGCTCATAGCAAGCAGCCCCTGGATTGCCCTTCTCGCATTCGGGGGAGACGACCTCTTTGTTATTGTTCTTGGACGTCAGTGGAATGGAGCCGGTTGGTTCGCTGGTATGCTTTCTGTCCCTGCTGCTTTCTTCATGGCAACCAACTGGATGGATCGGTTGCTCGATGTAATTGGCCGCCAAGACCTCAATCTAAAACTCGAGGCTGTCGCCGGTATTAGTTCCGTCGGAGGTCTTTGCCTCGTACTTGCGGCGGGACGTTCGCTGGCCGAGGCTATCGCGATGCAAGCCACAATGCTGACGTTGAGCTATCTCGCCTTCCTCGCGGTCTGCTATCAGGCGGCGGGCTGGCCGCGATTAGGCTTAGCAGCGGCCATTTCCGCTGCAAGCATACTGGGGGCAATCATCTATCTTACGTTAAGTGTTCTAGGCAGCTTTCTTGACAGGATACAATTGCTTGGGATGGGCGTGACCGCAGCAGGTCTCATGACCGCTACCGTCCTGTGGAAGGCAAGGAGTGCGATATGAACATCACGATTGTCAATTACGGAGTCGGAAATCCGGGTGCTCTTGTCAATATGTTCGAATTCATTGGTTACGAAGCTTGGATAACTGACCAGCCTCAGGCCATTCTTCAGGCGAGCCACCTGGTACTGCCGGGGGTTGGCGCATTCGATGCCGCGATGCAAATGCTGAGGGAATCGCGCCTCATTCACACGCTAGAGAAAGCTGCTTTCGGGCTGAAAGTACCATTCTTGGGAGTATGTCTCGGAATGCAGCTACTTGGCCGCCGAAGTGAGGAGGGAACTTCCTCCGGACTTGGTTGGATTCCAGCTGATGCCGTAAGGATGTGTCCCGATCCCACGCTTAAGCTCAAGGTGCCGTTCATGGGCTGGGCCGATGTCGAAGCTACGCCACGGGCTAAGCTATTCAATAAAGGCGATGAGAACCGATACTACTTCTCTCACAGCTATCGGATGCAATGTGACGACCACGACGATGTGGCTGCTACATATGAGTTCGATGGGCCGGTGGCTTGCGCGGTGCAGCGCGAGAATATTTACGGCGTTCAATTTCATCCCGAAAAAAGCCATCGGTTCGGCATGCGGCTACTAAGGAACTTTGTCGAGAGAACCTCGAAATGAGACCGCGAGTCATTCCTGTTCTGCTGCTTGATAGTAGATGCCGTCTGGTAAAAACCCGCGGCTTTCGAGACGAGGTTTACGTAGGCGATCCATTCAACGTCGTTCGGATCTTTAATGAAAAAGAAGTGGACGAGATCTGCGTACTCGACATCGATGCCACGGTCGACGGTCGCCAGCCTGACGTTGGCTTCATTAGGGAGTTGGCTAGCGAATGCTTCATGCCACTGAGCTATGGTGGTGGAGTCAGGTCAGTGGCGGACGCAACGCCCATATTTGCAGCCGGCGTAGAGAAAGTTGTGCTCGGTCGCGCCGGTAGTGATGATTGCATCATACGGGGTATTGCTGACAGTTTCGGATCTCAAGCCGTGACAGTTTGTATTGACTACAAGCGCGTGAATACGGACCTGCGGGTCGTAACGGATCGCGGCCGCAAGGTTACAGATTCCGATCCTGTCACACGGGCAAGAAGGGCGGAGGCTGCCGGCGCAGGCGAGATCTTACTGCAAAGTTTAGACCGCGATGGTACACGCGCTGGTTATGATCTGGACATGATCTCTGAAGTTGCGCAGGCAATCGAGGTCCCATTGGTAGCACTTGGTGGAGCAGGGAATGTGCGACATTTGGCGGAAGGCCTCGCTGCGGGCGCCAGTGCGGTGGCATCAGGGAGCAGCTTCGTCTTTCTTGGTCGTCTTCGAGCAGTCCTACTAACCTATCCCGCTGGTCAAGAACTGGAGCGCATGCGCACGAGCGTGCGGGGAGAGGCCTAATGCTGCAGACTAGCCGAAAGTATCAAGTCTGTTCGTTCTGCGTGATGGACAACCGAAATCCCGGCGTAACTTTTGATGAGCAGGGCCAGTGTGTTTGTTGCCAAGAGGCTTTGAAGCGCAAACCATATGAATGGTGGCCCACGAATGACGGGCGGAGGAGACTCAAAGAAAAAGTCGAAAGCATCAAGCGAGAAATGGCAGTTAGACCTTATGACGTGATGATCGGCTTAAGTGGAGGTGTGGACAGCGCTTATCTGGCCCATTTTCTAAAGAGTCAATTCGATCTCCGTATTCTAGCGGTTCACGTGGATGGAGGCTGGAACACTGAGGCTGCAGTCCGCAACATCGAACTGCTCGTCCGGAAACTTGATATTGACCTGTACACACATGTCGTTGAGTGGCAGGAGATGAAGGACCTTCAGCTGGCTTATTTGAAGGCTTCGGTAGTCAATCAGGACGCTCCGCAGGATCATGCCTTTTTTTCTACATTGTACCGCCTATCAAAGAGGTTCGGTCAAAGGTACTTCTTTAGTGGTGTTAATTTTAGTGGCGAGAGCGTCCATGTTCCGGGAGCCGGTTACCCCGCAATGGATGCACGTAACCTGCGCGCCATCCATCGCGCGCACGGCGTAGGTTCGCTTCCGACTTTCCCCACGCTCGGGCCGATCCAATATCTTTGGATGTCGCGAATTCGCAAAAGCATCGAAATATTCAAACCACTCAACTATCTTCCTTATGACAAAGAAGATGCAAAGCGCGAGCTAGTTGCAACGTACGGTTTTGTCGACTACGGAGCCAAACACCAAGAAAGTCGATTTACTAAGTTTTATCAGGAGATTTACCTGCCGGCGCGCTACGGCTTCGACAAACGACGGCTACACTGCTCGGCACTCATAGTCGCCGGACAAATGGCGCGCGCTCGAGCTCTTGAGGAACTTGAGCAACCCTTAACAACCCCGGAGCAGGCCGCCCGCGACAAGCGGTTCGTTGCCAAAAAGCTCGGAATATCAGTGGCGGATCTAGATCGCTTTATTGGGCTGCCCCCAGTCGCTCACGAGGATTACGCCAACAGCCAAGCTCTTTACCGAGCAAACGGCCTGTTGCGCAAAATTTTGAAGGTGCGCTCATGATAGTATCAGCCACTTACGTTCTTGCCGCGCTATCAATGTATAGCGCAGCTCTCTATCTAGTTTATCGCCTGAGGTTGCATCTCACTACGAGCTCGTTTTTGCTCGCGTTCTTGCTGCTGGTCCATGGACCAGCGTATCTCGTCTATATGCTTTTTCGGGGAGGCGGATCGATTATTTACGAGCGTATTGCTCACGAGGCAAACTTTGAATCGGTAGTTGTCTCGCTGAATGTGTCGATCGCATTGATGTTTCTTTGTATTATCATCGGCATTGAAGCTATGGATCGCTTAATGCCGGCAGGAGCCAAGCAGCTTTGTCTCGGTCTGAGCGCTTGGAAAGACCAGCGCCTTGAATCAGGAAGGCGCCGGCCCTGGCTGCTTCTGACGGTCATTACGTTGACAGCGGCGTTCATGGCGATTGTCTCTCTCAAAGAGCATCATTTATCCGTCATCAAAGGCTATCTAGCCGTCGCCGGTGACGAGCTTGAAAAGATTGCTTACAGGCAACAATTTGGAGGCAGCCAAAGCTACTCTTATCGAGTCCTTCTCGCTTCGATCGCTCCCATGTTAATTGTGTGGGGTGGGTTTTCGGCTTGGATCCAGAGATGGTGGCCACTCCTTATCGCGACTGTGGTGCTGGTCGCGCTAACACTCGTCGGCAAGCTCGAGACGCTCAGCAAAGCGCCGGCCGCGCTCTTCATAATTCAGCTTCTTCTAGTGGCGTACCTAGCTCGCCGGAACGATGTCACATGGAGAGTTGGATTTGCAGGTCTTGTCATTGTCAGCCTCGTGTTCTATCCGATCATTCGCGTGGCAGTCCCCGAGACTCAGGGCTTGGACGCTTTTGGCTTTCTTTACTATCGAATATTCGATAACTCGAACGAGGCGGTGTTGGAGTTCTTTGCAACATTTCCCCACCGCATGCCGCACAGCTGGGGAGCAAATATCCGGCCTCTCGCGTTTCTTTTGGGGATGGAATATGCGCCTTCATACTTTGAGGTACTAAGGCTTTGGCATGGCGCCGGCGGATCAAGCGTGACCGGCATGTTTATTGCTGATGCTTGGGTAGATTTCTCGTATGTCGGGGTGATTTTGTTCAGCAGCTTGGCTGGAGCAATCTGTAGGGCTATTGACATAGTCTTTTTGGCGCGAGGCAAGACCGTCGTTTCTCTTGCAGTCCTCGGGAGTGCGTTCATCGGAGCTTACAATTTGACGATCTCCGCGCTTCCGGCAGCCTTTCTCTCAGGCGGCCTGGTGACCGCGCCTTTGATAGCGGTCGCGATCCTGAAGTTGCAGCACCTCCTGGAGGGGCGTTCGCAGGTCGCAAGTGTCGCGCCGCGACGCATGGCAAAAGGGGAATTGGGCTAGCTCAATCTTAAAGCGGTTCAGCAAATGAATCTGGATTACTGGGCTCAGCGTATCCTGAAGCGTGCAACATGCGAGCTCGATCGTGGAGCTCGGCTGACCGGTAAAGCGCGCGTACGCAACATTGCGGGCGACAGTTCGCTCATTACCATAGGCCAAGGCAGCATAATCCAGGGCGAGCTTCTCACATTCGCGCATGGGGGAAGGATACGGCTCGGACAATGGTGTTACGTCGGCGAGCACTCCCGCATTTGGTCCGCGGCGGAAATTGCCATAGGCGACAGAGTGCTGATCGCGCATTCGGTTAACATATTCGACAATCTTACCCATCCCATTCATGCAGCGGCCCGTCACAGCCAATTCAAGATGATCGCGCAAGCGGGCCATCCACGTGAGCTCAACCTTGGCGAGAAGCCGGTCAGAATTGAGGATGATGTCTGGGTTGGGGCGGGATCCTTCGTTCTGCGGGGTGTAACGATAGGACGGGGTGCGATCGTGGGGGCGGGAGCCGTCGTTACAAGCGACGTCCCTGCCTACTGTATCGCGGCTGGCAACCCGGCTGCCATCGTGCGGGAGCTCTCGGCGGATGAACGCTGATGGGAGTTGAAGAATGCGGTTATTCCAGAATATCGGGCTCGGTCCGGCGTACTCGAACGTATTTCGTCGGTTTGTATCTCCGCGGTCGTTTGAAGAAGGTATTAGGCTCTTTCTAGAGCATCGCTATGGAGCCCCGCACATTCTCGAGCCCATTGAAACGCAGCAGTCGGACGCATTTTGCGCCTTGGGAGACGAGCCGCGCCTGCAATCATTGTGGGCCTCGGAACAAGGGCTAGCGACTCGAGATCTTGAGCAAATATTGCTCGCGCAGATCGAGCACCACAGGGCGGAAGTCTTCTATAATCTCGATCCGATGCGTTACGGCAGCGCGTTTGTCCAAAGGCTGCCGGGCTGTGTGAAAAGGACCGTCTGTTGGCGTGCTGCCCCATCCGGTAATGCCGACCTGAGCCAGTACGATCTCGTCGTCTGCAACTTCCCGACGATATTAGCCGACTGGCGGAACAAGGGCTGCCGCGCCGAATATTTCTATCCTGCGGTGGACCGTGTGATGGGGGAGTATGGCTATCGCGATCGTCCCATCGACGTGCTGTTTTTCGGCAGCTATTCCCGTCACCATAAGGCGCGTGCTAAGGTTTTGGAAGAAGTTGCCCAGTTGTCAAGTGAACGGAAGATTATCTACTGTCTGGATGCATCTCGTTCGACCCGGCTCGCAGAAGCTTTTCCGGCGGGACTTATCAGATATCTCGACAAATACCGTCGGCCACCGGCGATCGTTGCCGTTGCTCGCGCCCCGGTCTGGGGCAGGCAGGCTTACGAACTCCTGGGGCAAGCGAAAATCGTGCTCAACGGAGCCATTGATATGGCGGGAAACGACAGAGGAAATATGCGCTGCTTTGAGGCAATGGGATGTGGTGCGCTGCTACTGTCGGATGAAGGCCAATACCCGGATGGGATGCAGGACGACACTACAATCGTAACATATCGGACACCGGAGGAGGCCAGAACTTTGGCTCATACCTACATCTCCGACGGAGAAACGCGCTCGAAAATCGCGGAGCGCGGCCGAGAAGCTGTAAACAGGCTGTACAACAAATCAATGCAGTGGCAGCGATTCAACGAACTCCTATCAAATATGTGAACCAATGCATCTTCATCCTCTGGTTTACCGAATTAAGCGCGCCGTAGATGCAGCGGCCACTCCGCTCTATCGGCTACGGGGCTCCCGGCCTTGGACGGTCGGTTATCATACGACGAAGCAACGCGCGATCGAAGTCGCACTCGAGACTGGTGCGGTGAGCGTGGGTAAAGAGCTTCCGCCGCTCTTCGGAATGGCTCTGGACGAGCGGGTCGTTGAATATGCCTGGGTGTTTGGTCACCTTCGCCGAGCAGGGACGGTCGGCCGGCTGCTCGACGCTGGCTCGATCTTTAATCACGACTATCTTCTCAATCGAGCGCCCCTGAAGGGAAGCGACCTCACAATCATGACCCTCGCGCCCGAGAAGCATTGTTTCTGGCACGATGGGATTTCTTACGTCTTTGGCGACCTGCGTGACAGCTATTTCAAGGACGGAGCCTTTGACACGATCGTCTGCATTTCCACGATTGAGCATGTGGGGCTCGACAACACGCTGCTCTACACGGCGGACCGCGAGCGCGATGAACGCGATGAAAGGGGTTTTATCGCCGCGGCGCGGGAGTTCCGCCGCATCATCAAACCGGGAGGAGTGTGCTACATTTCGTTTCCGTATGGAGAGCGGCGCAATCTGGGGTGGTATCAGGTTTTTGATGGTGCGATGGTAGAGCAGATCGTCGAGGCGTATGCGCCGAGCGCGCACAGCATTGAATATTTCGGTTATTCGGCCAAAGGCTGGCGTCGAGCTTTGGCTGCTGAAGTCGCACATGCCGTTCCGTTCGACGTGCATAGCGGAACCGGAAAAGGTGATGACCGTGCAGCGTCTTCGAGGGCAATTGCTTGCCTGCGCCTTGTGGCGTAGAGCCAACGTTGATCTTCTGAACCCGAGAATGCCATGAGCGTCGATCAAAAGTTTTCATCTTGGGAGGAGGCCGTGCTGTGGCTGCGGGACCAGCCCGATCGCCGGCAGCTGGTCCTTGACGCTTATTATGACGACCCTCTGCTCGAGGCGGCCGAACGTTATCGTTCGAGCGAGGAGTGGCGACACATTTCCTCGTATTTGAAGGGCCGAGGCGGAACCGCGCTGGAAGTCGGGGCCGGACGGGGTATTGCCAGTTATGCCCTCGCACGGGAGGGATTCGGCGTCGTTGCATTGGAGCCCGATCCAGGTCGCGTCGTCGGCGCAGGAGCCATACGCGATCTGGCTTGTCGAAGCGGGCTTTCTATCGAAGTCGTCGAGGAATTCTCGGAGCGCCTGCCGTTTGATGATGCCTCTTTCGATGTGGTTTTTGCCCGAGCGGTACTGCATCACACCCGGGATCTGAATGTGGCCTGCAAGGAGATGCATCGGGTTCTCAAGCCGGGAGGAGTTTTCGTTGCCGTACGGGAGCACGTCATCAGCCGGGAATCCGATCTCGACACTTTCTTGAGGCAGCATCCGCTGCATCATCTCTACGGAGGCGAGCATGCCTTCTTGTTAAGTCGCTACGTCGACGCTCTAAGCGGAGCCGGCTTTTGCGATACGACCATTCTCACGCCGCTCCGGAGCCCGATCAATCTCTTCCCATATACGGCCGACGCGTTTCGCGAAGCAATCGTCGAAAGGCTCTCTCGAGTGCTTCCGCTCCGGTCGGTATGGCAAACGATCCTGAGATGCGATCGGCTTTTTCGTATGATGCTGTCGGTTGCAGAACGTTTTGATCATCGGCCGGGACGCCTCTATTCGTTCATCGCGCAGAAGGCGGCGGTATGACTATTTGGGTCACCGGCGCGAATGGCTTTATTGGACGGTATCTCGCCAGATCACTCGCTGATGCCGGCCATGCCGTATCTGGCGTAGGCCATGGTGCGATTGGGGAGCCCGACAAGCAAAACCTCGGTATACGCCATTGGCTCAATGGCGAGATCGAAGCTGCAAATCTTCATGCATTGGCTGCGCGCACCGGTATGCCAACGGTAGTATTTCATTTGGCCGGCGGATCCTCGGTGGGATTGTCTATCATCCAGCCATACGAAGACTTTTCGCGCACGGTGGCGACGACCGCGCGCCTGTTGGATTGGCTGCGAACCACCGCACCGGGATGCCGGCTCGTGGTCGTTTCTAGTGCGGCAGTCTACGGCGCCGCATACGAGGGCCCAATTTCGGAAAGTGCCGCGACGCAGCCGGTATCTCCGTATGGAGAGCACAAGCTGATGATCGAGAACCTTTGCCGCAGCTACGCGACTACGTTTGGGTTGCGCAGCACGATCGTGCGGCTGTTTTCTGTCTACGGAGCGAACTTGCGCAAGCAGCTCCTATGGGACCTTTGCGTGCGCCTGCGTGACGGTGCGCGTTCGTTGACTCTTGGAGGAACGGGCAGAGAGAGGCGCGATTGGACCGAAGTACGTGATGTGGCGCGGCTGCTGGCGTATGTTGGCAGCAACTCTCCCGTGCAGCCAGTTGACATCCTGAACGGCGGATCGGGCGTTGCGACCACTGTTGCAGATATCGCGCAAACCGTTGCGGACAGTTGGGATGAGGGAATTTCGGTCGCCTTTTCAGGCTCGGTCCGGACTGGTGACCCCTTCAGCCTGGTCGCTGATCCTGCACGATTGAACGCCCTGCCCTTCGAGTGGAATATTCCGTACGATGCCGGCGTTGCCGAGTACGTGGCTTGGTTCAAGGAGCAATTCCGTTGAGCCGGGCGTCCCTGAGAGTTGCATTCACGTTCATTCCGCGCCGTCTCCATGCCGGCGGATTCAACTACCTCCGGAACCTGCTTACTTCGCTGGATAGATTTCGTCCCGGGGAATTGGAGCCCGTGATGTTTGCGGGGTTGTCCGATGACAACGATGAACTGGCGAGCTTTGCGGCAATCCCGGGCGTCAGGGTTGTGAAGGACAGGGCTTTCGAACGCAATCATTCGGGCGTGCCGAACGCCCTCCTTGCAGGGATCGATTTCGCCGCCGTGGCCGCCTTCCGATCGGCGAACGTTGACGTCGTGTTTGAGCACGCGCGCTTCTTTGGCTGGCGGCTTCCACTCCCCGCTGTGGCCTGGTTTCCGGACCTGCAGCACAGGAGTCTTCCTCATCTCTTTTCGAGAGCGGCATGGTGGCGTCGCGAGATTGGTTTCCGCGCGCAACTCGCGTCGGGACGCTCCGTCGTCCTAAGCAGCCAAAGCGCCCTCGACGACTGTCGGCGCTTCTATCCGCGTGCTAGAAACCAGATGTCGGTTGTCAGATTCGCCAGCCGCCCGACGGATGATCTTCTCGCGGCGAACCCGCACGAGGTCATCCGCCTCTACGATCTGCCCGAGCAATACTTCTATTTGCCCAATCAGTTCTGGCGACACAAGAATCATCAGTTGGTTCTCGATGCACTGGCACTTTTGGCGAACCGGGGGATAAAGGCCGTCGTGGCGGTATCAGGTAGTCCCGACGAGCCACCCGAGTATTTCAAAGCGATCATGCGGGAAGTTGAGGAACGCGGGCTCAAGGAGAATTTCCGATACCTCGGGATGCTTCCTCTTGAACATGTTTATGCGCTGCTCCGGTCTTGCACGGCCCTCATGAATCCCTCGCGCTTCGAAGGCTGGAGCACGACGGTGGAAGAAGCGAAATCGTTCGAAGTGCCCATGATCGTTTCGGATCTGGCGGTACACCGCGAGCAGACGGGTGGCGCGGCGCTCTACTTCAACGTTGAAGATGCCGCGGCTCTTGCGGGGTATCTTGCAGAAACCGTCTCCAGGGATGAGCCGCTCCGTGTGAGGCAGTTGGGATCTTCCGTCGAAACCCGAGTTGCCAAGTTCGCAGAAGATTTTACGGATGCCATCAAGCGCGCAGCTGCGAAGGATTCTGCGCCTTCCCGAGCCGTCGAGTAGGCGCGCCGACCATCCTGTCGGCACCTTTACGGCCCGTGTGCTTCTGCTTCGGTTAAGCCCGCCTGACGCTGCTCACGACGCGACGATAGCGAGCAAGCGCGACTTCCTCGGAGTATTTTCGGGCAACTTCGGCTGCACGAAGGCCCTTGTCTGTTGTCGACTGGCGGTCTCTGGCGGCCTCGCGGATCGTGCGGGCAAGCTCTGCCGGGCTTTCCGGCGGAACGACCCATCCGATTGTCTCTTCATTGAGCACGAGAGCTCCCTCCGAGTTTGGTTCGGAGGCCATGATCACGGGCCGGCCCACAGCGAGGATGTTGTAGAGGCGGCTAGGGATCGAAGCGCCGGCCACATTGCGGCGATAGGGAATGATCCAGAGATCAGCGGCGGACAGGAATTCGACGAGTTCATTCTCGGCGACCGGGCTCAGAATGGTAACGTTCTCGAGTCTGTCCTTCGCGAACAGATCGTTCAGGTCCTTCCAACCCACGCCCCATCCGGACAGGATGAAGTGGATATTTTCGTCGTCGCGCAGCAATCTTGCCGCCTCAAATACGGTCGCAGGATCGTGTGTGAAGCCGAGATTGCCGGATAAGCCGACGATGAGGCGCGACGCATGAGGCGCGCGAAATTGGTTGGCGGGATCAATCTGGCGATATCCGATTGGAATCAGCGCCCAATTGGGGATGTAGTGGATCTTGCCGGCATCGACACCTCGATACTTCTGGATAAGGGGAGGGACGTCCCGTCCAATGACGATGATGGCATCCAGGCGCCTGAACAACTGAGTATTTGCGGCGTGAATTAGCCGGGCCGGAAAAGACTTGGACTGCACGATGCCGGCCGCTTCAAGAACCTCGGGATAGAGGTCGTAGATGAGGAGCACGGTGGCAGCTTTCTTCAGCTTGGCTGCGAGGAGAACGGTATAGGGCAGAGTGAAGGGGGTCGTAACGCAGAGCACGATATCTTTCGGACCTGCGCGCTTGAGAACGGAGAAGAACATCCGCGCCGCAAGCAGGCAGATCGCCACGGAGCGCTGCACGAGAGCGGTGCCACTCGGATTCCAGGTCCCTATCTCGACGACAGCTGGTTTGCCCGGAGGGTTTACGCCGCCTGAACCGGGTGTTGCCGAGATGACGACCGCCTGATGGTCGACGGCTAGTGTGTCGGCAATCCTTCCGACATAAACTGCCGTTGTGCTCGTATCCGGCGGATAGAATTGTGCTGCGATGACCAGCTTCGCGGGCTTTTCCATGTGTCGATTGATCTTCGCCGTTCAATTTCGGGACGCTAAGGGCGCGTCGGCTCGTTGCTCCGTCAAGGACGCCGCATAGGCGCGACCAATTCCATCTTCGAGCGATGTCTGCGCGCGCCAGCCGAGGTTCGCGAGGCGGCTCACGTCCAGCAGCTTGCGCGGCGTCCCATCGGGCCGGGAGGCGTCGAACTTGATCTCGCCGTGATAGCCGACCACCCCGGCGACGACGCGCGCGAATTTGCCGATGGTGATATCCTCGCCGGTGCCGATGTTGATCAGCGCCGCGCTCGAATAGGTCTTCATCAGGTGCATGCAGGCATCGGCCATGTCGTCGACGTAGAGGAACTCCCGACGGGGCGTGCCGGTGCCCCAGACGATGACGCTTTTCGCGCCGGAGATCTTCGCCTCGTGAAAGCGGCGGATCAGGGCAGCGACGACGTGGCTGAATTGGGAATGATAGTTGTCCCTTGGACCGTATAGATTGGTCGGCATCACGCTGATGAAGTCGCATCCATACTGGCTGCGATAGACCTTCGCCATCTTGATGCCGGCGATCTTGGCAATCGCGTAGGGCTCGTTGGTCGGCTCCAGTGGGCCGCTGAGCATCGAATCCTCGCGCAAGGGCTGCTCGGCGAGCTTCGGATAGATGCAGGACGAGCCCAGAAACATCAGCTTCTTCAAGACGTTCAGATGCGCCGCATGTATCACATTGGCTGCGATCGCGATGTTGTCGTAGCTGAACTCGGCGCGTAGCGTATCGTTGGCAACGATGCCGCCGACCTTGGCGGCAGCAAGAAATACGACTCGAGGCCGCATCTTCGCGAACCAGCCGAACACGGCAGCCTGGTTGCAGAGATCGACCTCGCGACGATCGGCCGTGACGAGCTTCACGTCTTCCCGGGCCAGGCGGCGCACCAGCGCGCTGCCGACCATGCCGCGATGGCCCGCGACGTGGATGGTCTCGCCTGCCAGCTTAAACGGTACGTTTACCACCAGCCATGTCCCGCTTTGCCTCCGCCAGATCGCTCGCCACCATCTCCTCGACGAGCTGCGCAAACGTCCGCTTCGGCGTCCAGCCGAGCGCCGCGCGTGCTTTGCTGGCATCACCGACTAGCAGGTCGACCTCGGTGGGGCGGAAATAGGTCGGGTCCACGCGCACCACGGTCTTGCCGCTCTTGGCATCGACGCCGGTCTCGTCAATCCCGGAGCCACGCCATTCGACACGGCGGCCGACCTGCGAGAACGCCAACTCCACCATCTCCCGCACCGAACGCGTCTCCCCGGTGGCGAGCACGAAATCGTCGGGCTTCTCCGCCTGGAGAATCTTGTGCATGCCCTCGATATAGTCGCGAGCATGGCCCCAGTCGCGCTTGGCCGACAGATTGCCGAGATAAAGAATCTGTTCGAGCCCGACCTCGATGCGAGCCACGCCGCGCGTGATCTTGCGGGTGACGAAAGTCTCGCCGCGGATCGGGCTCTCGTGATTGAAAAGGATGCCGTTGCTCGCGAACATGCCGTAGGCCTCGCGATAATTCACCGTGATCCAGTAACCATAGAGTTTCGCCACACCATAGGGCGAGCGCGGATAGAATGGCGTGGTCTCCTTTTGCGGGATCTCCTGGACGAGACCGTAAAGCTCGGAGGTCGAGGCCTGATAGAACCGCGTTTCCTTCTCCATGCCGAGAATGCGAATCGCCTCCAACAAACGGAGCACGCCGATCGCGTCGGCATTGGCAGTGTATTCTGGGCTCTCGAAACTGACGGCGACGTGGCTCTGGGCGGCGAGATTGTAGATCTCGGTCGGCCGGATCTGCTGGACCAGGCGGATCAGATTGGTCGAATCCGTCATGTCGCCGTAGTGCATCTGGAACGGCACGTCGCCGACATGCGGGTCCTGATAGAGATGATCGACGCGCACGGTGTTGAACGAGGACGAGCGGCGCTTGATGCCGTGCACGACATAGCCGAGCGACAGCAGGTACTCGGCAAGGTAGGCGCCATCCTGGCCGGTTACGCCCGTGATGAGAGCAATGCGTCTTCCACGATCATTACTAACGGTATTCATCTGGCTCCGAACACGTTGGACCGCCGAGGGCAGGTTGCGAAACTCAAGCTGGATAGCCCAGCAGTTGGAGAAAATCCACTGGACCGAAGCGTGTGGCGTCACGATCAGGAGGAAAAGCGGCTACGATCACGTGGGCGCTGGTTCCCCAACGCCGATCGGACAGCCTCTGCTTTTTCCCGTTGCCGGACAGTTCTTTGGCGGATGTCTCGGAAATCGCTCCGGACCGGCATAGCCGGTTAAGCCAGCGGACTCAACTGCCTTCAAATCCCCTTCTCGCCAAGCACGGGGCGGGGCGAACATTCAGGAAGTGCGTTCGATCGGCGCACATGCCGGATTGCCGATCCACCTCGGCGAGCCGAGGAGGAGCCCCCCGGGCGCAGGCCGGCACCGCTCGCCCCCCGTGAAAGGATGCCGGTTATCGATACGAGATGGGTATCGCTGATGCCATCTAGGATTTCCATTTTTTGAGACCTCGGGTTTGGACAGCATCAATCCTGTGCCAGACAGATAACTTAAAATTGTGCTGCTTCCCACCAGGCAGTATTATCGGGAAGACCGTCGATTGCGGCAATAGCGAGTTTCTGTGCAGAAAGCCTTGAACCGTGCTCGATCCATTGGGCCGCTGTTCGTCGTTCCGGCGATTTACGTCTTTTTCGAAAGTGTCAAGACGGTCTCGCTGAAGGGCTCTTTTGGAGAGTTCGTCGATCCGGACGCTGCATATTACATCGCTTGCGTCAATCTGCTGGCGGGCAACAACCTCCATTTCGTGCTGCACCCCGGAATTGGCATCATATATTTCGGCGCGGCTGTTCTCGCAATCGCCAAAGCCGCCCTCTATCCGGGATGGCTGGGCGCACAAGCACTACTGCATTTCGATGAGCTCGCTCAAATCATCCGGCTGTCCTTGGTTCTCGCGGTAGCTGCCGCCACGATCGGTGCAGGATTGATCGTCCTGCGCGGGACAAGGGATCGCGGTTCCGGGATTGCGCTCCAGCTCGGACTTTTTGCAACGGCCGCCGCATTGACATATGGCGGCCGCATAATGCCAGAGTCGCTTCTGATCGCGATCGGCATCGTGCTCGTTGCGGTGACTTATTCGGCGGTCCGCGGCGAATTCACTCGCCGTCGCTTTGATGTTGCTGCCGGCGTGCTCGTGGGCATCGGCTTGTCGACGAAGGTCTTGTTCGCACCCTTTCTGCTCCTCTATCCGATAGCTGCCGGACTCCGTTCCCGGGCGCAGACGACCTATTGGATCTGTGTGTTGCTGAGTCTGACGTTGCTGGTTTGGCCGCTCCACTCCGAACTCGCGGTCTTCGGTACCTATATGAAGGACATCGTGAGGCACAGAGGGCCGTACGGCTCCGGTCTTCCCGGCTTCCTGGATTTCGACGCCGCCGCTGTCGCTTTGACCAATCTTGCCCGGGATTATGGCATCCAGATATCGGCGGCATTCATCTCATTTGTCGTCGCGTTCACCTTCCGCCGGTCCGACCAGGGAGCTTTCCGAATCTTGCTCGCTGTGACCGTCGTTCTGTGCGGTTCAATCGCGATGATCGCGAAGCAGTATACCGCATACTATCTTGTTCCCGGGCTGGCCATGGTGCCCTTCATGGTGGCCTTGGCCTTCACCCGTGCTCCCATCTCTTCGAAATTTGGATTCGTCGCCTGGCGGCTCTGCGCAGCCGTCCTCATCCTGGGCTGTGTTGCCGGTCCCGCGGAGCAGGCCTGGGGGTGGTATAAAGGAGCGCTGTCGCAGAACGCGGACGAAAGACGGGTGGTTTCGGGACTGGCCAAATTGCAGGCGGCTTGCTTTCTTGCGCCGTCTTACAGCGTCGGCATGTATAACTATCCGATCGTGTTCGGGTTTCTGTACGGAGCTCGGCTGGACGATCAGGTTGCCTTTTTTGATGCCGCGCTCAAAGAAGCATTTGGCGGAATGTTCCCAAATTACGAATATTTCGAGCAGAAGGTCTTCAGGCCGGGTGCGATGGTTGATTTCAACGAATTCGTAGGACCTGACGCGTGCGCGGCAGTTGTCAGCAGCTATCCTTTGAATCGAGATTCCGCCGTGTTCAGGGAACGCGCCACGGATCTATGCAAAGTCGGCCGGCTCAACATATTGTTGATCCGGCGCACTTGCGAGGAGGTAGACCTCCCCAAAAGCGAGGTGCAGACGCAGGTGCAGGGGCAATGAACACAGCGCAGAAAATTGCGATCGCTCGCAAGATTTACAAGCTCGTGCGATCGATGCGATCGGCGTTGGGGCTGAAAGATACGGTCGTTGTCTCGCGGAACGGCATTGTCTACGAGCTGGATTTGTCCGAAGGAATTGACCTGGCGATCTACCTTAACGATTATTTCGAAAGAAATACGCGTCGAGCGCTAGACCGGCTCGTGGTTCCTTCGAGTGTGGTTCTGGACATTGGCGCAAACATTGGGGCGCACACTCTCCATCTCGCAAAGCTCGTTGGCCCCGAAGGACGCGTTCTGGCATTCGAGCCGACGGACTTTGCGTATGGCAAATTGAGCCGGAACATTGAGCTCAATCCGACGCTCGCGCCCAGAATCAAGGCGTCGCAGTCGTTCGTGACCTGCGACACAGGAAGCAGCGTTCCGGAGGAGATCTACTCAAGCTGGCCCCTCGAATCTGGTGACCAACTGCACGCGAGGCACCTGGGACGCAAAATGACCGCCTCGCACGCAAATGCCGTGAGCGTGGATGGCTTGCACAGCGAGATTGGCGATCGCGTCGTAAATCTCATAAAGCTCGATGTTGATGGGTTCGAATGCGACGTGCTTCGTGGCGCGCGCGAGACCTTGAGGGGGCCGCGACCAGTCTTTGTAATGGAGCTTGCCCCCCACGTCTTGAACGAACGTGGCTCTTCGTTGGACGAGCTGGTGTCCTTTTTCGTGCCGAATGGCTACCTATTTCACGATGAGCGATCTTTTGAGGTGCTCCCATCCACGGCTGAGGGATTGAGTCGGATGATTCCGACGAATGGAAGCATCAATGTTGTTGCGCGACCGAACTAACCGAGCATTGACAAGCACCGGATCATGATGCGGCAATCGAACAGAAGCTCCACTCAGCATGGGCTGCTTTCGAATCGGAAACGGGAGCTGCTCCAGCACGTCGAAAGCACAGCTGATGACCAGGAGGACTGGCGGAAGCTAAATTCCGCTTACTACGAAAGCGACCGTAGCTTCGTGCAGTTCCTGATTCCGTCGGGCAAGAGAGTACTGGAAGTAGGGTGCGGCCGGGGCGATCTTCTGAATGCGCTGGAGCCGTCTCATGGTGTCGGGATCGATTTCAGTCCGACCATGATCGCCAAAGCGAAAGAGCGTCATCCACATCTCATTTTTTTTTGCGAGGACGTCGAGCAACCCGGCGCTTTTGAGAAGCTCGAGGGGACGTTCGACTACATACTGATCGCGGATACGATCGGGATGCTGGAGGATATAGACGGTACGATGCGTGCGCTGCATCGCGTGTGCTTGCCGTCCACCCGTCTCGTGATTGCTTACTACTCGCCGCTGTGGGAGCCGATTCTGAAGCTTGGGGAGCTTTTCAGGCTCAAGAGTCGTCAACCGGACATCAATTATCTCTCCGGCGCCGACTTCATCAACATGATGGATCTTGCAGATTTCGAGGTCCTGAAGCTCGAGCGGAAACAATTGCTGCCCCGCAGTTTGCTCGGGTTCGGCACCTTTGTTAACCGGTTTATCGCGCCGCTTCCCTTTATTCGTGCCCTCTGCCTTCGCACTTACGTCGTTGGGCGGCCGATCAGGCGAGACTCGGATCGATCCTTATCGGCAAGTATCGTAATCCCTTGCCGGAACGAGAAGGGGAATGTCGAGAATGCCGTTTGCAGAATGCCGAAATTCGGCCTCCATCAGGAACTGATCTTCGTAGAGGGCAACTCGACGGATGGCACCTATGAAGAGTGCCTGAGAGTGCGAGATGCTTACAAGGATCAGTGGGACATCAAGGTCTTCAAGCAGGACGGGAAGGGCAAGGGCGACGCGGTACGAAAGGGATTCGCGGCCGCCAGTTGCGATGTCCTCATGATTCTGGACGCCGACCTGACCATGCCTCCAGAGGATCTGCCAAAATACTACTTCGCCATCGAGAGCGGAAAGGCCGAGTTCGTGAACGGGACGCGCCTTGTTTATCCAATGGAAGACGAAGCGATGCGTCCGCTCAACTTGTTGGCAAATCGCTTGTTCGCGTGGTTGTTCACGTTTCTGGTCAATACCCGTCTAACCGATACCCTGTGTGGTACAAAGGCATTGCTGCGCAGCGATTATGAAGAGCTGGCCCGGAATAGATCTTATTTCGGAGAGTTCGACCCGTTCGGAGATTTCGACCTCATCTTCGGTGCAGCGAAGCACAATCTGAAGATCATCGAGGTGCCGATCAAGTATAGGGCGCGTACTTTTGGTGAGACCCAGATATCGCGTTTCGGAGACGGCTGGCTGTTGTTCAAAATGGTATGGTTCGCCTATCGCAAACTGAAGGCTATTTGAGTCCTGCTATGGGTGCACTGCGTGAAGGACTTGATCAGCGACAGGTTGGCCATAGAGGCGTTTGGGCGCGCAAAGAGACCATCCGACGAATATACCGCGATTATCACCGCAGATTGCTGGAGTTCTGTCCCCAAGGAAGACTGCTCGAGGTGGGAAGTGGTACGGCACACATAAAAGAGATCAGAAGCGACGTCGTTTCGACCGACATCCTGGGGTTTCCCGGCATAGATGTCGTGGGGGATGCGCATTCTCTCCCGTTCGCGAACGAATGCTTTTCCGGTGTGGTGATGATCGACGTACTTCATCACCTGGAGCGTCCAATCGAGTTCTTGAGGGAGGCAGGTCGAGTTCTTCAACGTGGCGGCCGGTTGGCGATGATCGAACCGGCCATGACCATGGTGGCTTACCCGTTTTATCACTACCTTCACGAGGAACCGGTTGATCTGAAGGTCGATCCGTTCGCCGCAGTGAGTCACGACCCCCTCAGAGACCCTTTCGACGCAAATCAGGCCATTCCCACGCTATTGTTCGCAACAGACCAGGCGCGGAAGCGGCTCGAAGCAGAGATCGAAACATTTCGCGTCGTTGAGGTGGATTGGCTGAGCTTGTTTGCGTATCCCCTCAGCGGAGGCTTCAAAGAGTGGTGTCTGATGCCGCCGAAATTGTTGGATCCGTTGTTGACGGTTGAGTCGGTGATGCCGAAGTTTGTGCGAAGGAATGCCGGATTTCGCATTCTCGCTGTGCTAGAGAAAGTGTAGCCTAGAAAAGACTTGCCCTGGAGCGCTTCAGGGACGGCAGCCCGGACGAGATGCGTGATTTTGATTGATACTTTCTCCGGCGCCATCTGAGATGCGCCACGCAATGCCTCAGCCGCGTGTCCGCGGTTTTTTGCGCCAGTCAGATCTAGAGGCTGGACCTCAACGGCATTTGCAAGATGAAGCCCGCCGTGTTTTTTGACCGCCCCAGGGAGCGCCACCGCGAGACCGAGTACGGGTATGCAGCAGATCCTCGACGTCGGCCGTGGGGCGCGCGGGCTCGAGGAAGGGCCGCATTGACGATCATGCCAACTGGCGCGGCTACATCAGGACGCAGCTCAGATTCGCATTTCGAAGCAACATAAAGGGGCTGGGGATTTCGCGCTGCCTTAGCGAAGTGAGCAATGACATTCGTCCGCCGACGGATAATTTCTTGTTAGATTCAAGCCGATCGCACTTATGAGCGGTCTACGCCAGAGTCGCCACGCGGCGATAATTCAGAACGAGCTTCCCCCACTTTCGTCGCCTTCTGTTGCGCGCGGTTCACAATGCCCCCGGCAACACCCACTCCAATGACGTACATCCAGCCCTCGTGGAAATCGAAGAGATGGGAGTTAAATAACGAGGTGAAGATGTTCTGTACTACCACCAGCAGACCGATCCAGTAGGCTAGTCCGTCACCACGAAACAGCAGCAGATGTAGTATCCAGATCGCGTATAGAACGACGATGCCCATTATGCCCCATTGCACAGCCACATGCAGCGTCTGGTTATGCGGGTTCGGAAACATCCTGACACCTGGAACCCATGAGGGCTCTTTCGAGGCCCTCTCGAATAGTCCCTGCGAGGAGCCGGTACCATGTCCCTTTAGTGGAGCCTGCCTGAAAAACTGGACGGCATAACGCCAATATTCTAGACGCTCTCCCATGGATGTTGGTACGCTCTTCTCCATATAGAGCTGGTAATCCTGCGAAAAGGTATCGGCCGTCTTGCGCAGTTGCGGTGAGACGTGCCAAGCGATAACGGCTAAGGCGAGCAGCGAGACGGAGATGATAGCGATGCTGCGCCACCTTAAATGAAGCAAACCAAACATACCTATCATGATTGGCACGGTGACCAACGCGGTGCGGGAGACCACGACGAAGGCCATGTTGACCAAGCCCGCGCTGCGAGCGTTCGAAATGGTAGAGCAGCACGGGCAATACGAGCAGAACAATATAGGCTTGCTCTTGAGGCCAGCGCGATCGTCGGAATGGCTAGGCGGCCAAGGCGAGCAGCCAACGCGGTGGGGTGGATGAAAAGGGCATCTTCAAGTGCAATTCCAATGGTTTCCGAAGGAATTTCAGACCAGGGCGGATGGTATCTTCGTGTATCCGTCAAGAGCTTACTCTGGTTAATCTTTCTAATTGCAACAGCATTGTTCGTCGCCCTCTACGTTCCTTGGTGACCTGCCAGCGCGGTCTTTCTCGAGGAACGAGGCCGCGTTGCGAAGGTGGCCTCAACGTTGTTGTTTTCGCGAAACGCGTTGAACTCTTTCAATAGGGACAACCGCCGCAGCTGCGCCCCACTGAGTAGTGATTCGAACAATGAGAGGGACCTCCCGTGCCTGAACATAAGCTTCCATGCTGACGGCGTGTTGGTCGAACCCGTAGGCTTGAAGACGGGCGTCGATGTCAGCTGCGGCGTTCGGGTCCAGCTGATGCATTCTGAACGGTGTAGAATTCGGCAACTCTTCGCAATTCGGGAGAGTTGCCTGCCACATCAATGCGGCGGAGGATTATCTCGATTGCCTTCTGGCGGTACGTCGTTAGTAGCCGGTGACGCAGTACCCGATAGCGCTGGATTTCCCAAGATAACTCAGCGATGTCGATAACGAGCAGACATTCAATCGCGGATTGCGGATCAACATCGCGGAAGATTGCAGCCTGGAGTGCGCGTGAACGTCGCCGGATGTTTCTGAAGGATGTTCCCAGGGTTGAGACCGTGCGGCCGCTGACATAGGCTGCTGGTCTGCCCCGCCTCGACAAAGGTGTTCTTGAGAGGAAGGCTGATCTTTGCCCAAGGCGAGCAGTCCGTCGCCGCCCTCCTGTAAGGCTAGCTCGCCCAAGAGCCGGTCCAGGAGCTCGGCGGAGCGTTCGGGCGACACACTGGGGGCCGGTTCAGGACGCCCCCAGGCGGCTTTCCTTTCGGCCCCGGCGGGCTCTGAGGCTCGCGGGCCGCCGGAGGCCCCGCCATGACATCAGGCGCATCCAAATCGTCTTCCCCCCCGGCAATTCCAACGAGGGCGAATAGGGCATAACGGCGGGCATAGGTCAGCGCTGCCCCCATCCGGTGCGGCGCTTCGACGTCCTTCGAGGCACAGACCGGTAGATCCGAGGAAATCCATTCTCCGGAGGGTGGGCAAGCAGGGTGGTCAGATGGATCTGGCCGGTGATCTGCTCGATCCGGGTGGTCTGGATGGTGGCGATTTCCTGCTGGCTTAGCGTCTTGCGGACGATGTCGAGGCCGGAGACCAACGACGCGTAGCGGAAGGTTCGATCTTCCTCCCGCGGGAATGGCGACCGGATCACGGCGGTCAGGGTCTTCTCGGGATTCGTCAATTCGGCCTTGGCCCGGGCGAGGGCTCCCGCGATGGTCCCGATGCGCTCACTGGATTGATGCATGGGGTCCCTCCGTCGCCTCGGCCTCAAAGCTGACCGCGCCGGACTTGGAGCGCTTGGCTTTGATCCCGTGCCCGGTCGCTTCCTTGGCGTCTTCCGGCATGAGTTTCTTCAAGTCGGCCTTCGCTGCCTCATGCTGCCCGTGCGCGTCTCGGGTTCGCAGATAGGTAGCTGCCAGTTCGGCCCATTGGTTGGAGGTGGACATATCGACGACTTTAACGGCCTCCAGCCTTTGGGCGGGGCGTCTCGATGTTGAACAGAACGGGCGGCTCGCCGCTCTGGACGCAGAGCCAGAACTTCTTCTCGGCAGCGAGGAGGAGATGCTGGTAGAGCGGGTCGGCGTGGATCTTGATCTCGACCCATTTGCCGCCCCCGGTGATGATCGAGAGCACCCATTGCGGGCGGCGATGACCCACATATCGTGCTGCAGCTGAGCCATATGCTTCTCGGCCGCCGCCTCCTCCGTGAAGGCCCAAGGCAGCATGAATTTGGCTTCGAAGAGGACGCCGGTCTGCTCGATGGTCCCATCCAGCGTTGCGGCCATCCATCTGTGCACGGGATGGCGAACACGCTTCTGGATGTCCTTGACCCTGTGACCGCTTGCGCGCTGGTACCAGGCGCGGTTCAAGACCTCCGTCATGGTGCCGAGCTGAACGATCAAATTGTCTGAGAGATCCTGCGGCTCCGCTTCGCCGCGTTTTTCGCGCCAAAGGCGGATCAAGCTCTCTTGATCATCCCCCATGATGATGCGGGCGTCTGAACCGCGGATGAAATGGCGGCGGTCGTTCGGGTTGAACCTGATGATATGATTTGGCGCGTCTGCGCCATTCGTTTGAACGGTAGTCACCGGTATCTCCTACGCAAGAACAAGCGGCTTTAAATGCCGCACTGCCCGAAGCCCCGCGTCCGCGAGGCGAGATACCGGCGCTATGGTCGGCGTTGGCGCTCGGCCGACTCAGTAACGCTCCAATCGCACCGGAATGCCAGTCTTTTCTGCAGCAATCTTATTGCTCGTCTTAGCGGCAGGAATGGCTCTTGTTCTCACGCGCTTAGGGCAAGGACAACGGGAGGCGGACCAGCATCAAAGCGACAAAACGAAGCCAATTTACGCTTCAACAGCAAACAGCTGGATGCAAGAGGCGCGGCGCAGAGAAGGATCCTGTCCAACCGCGCGACTTGTTGAAATGTAGCAGTGATTGTCGGAAGATCAGCAGTATTCCTCCGAACGTGGGTAAGTGGGCTTTGAAGCGTCCAGCAGTTTTCTTTGATCGTGATGGCGTCCTCAATGAGGACGACGGCTATGCTTTTGATCCGGACAAGGTCCGGTGGGTGGAAGGAGCCCAACAAGCCGTAAAGGCAGTCAATGACGTTGGGTATTTTGCGTTTGTCGTAACGAACCAATCAGGGATTGCGAGGGGCTTTTACGAGGAGCGGCATGTTCGCAATTTGCACGAATGGATGTCGCGTGAGCTTGCTATTGGTGGTGCGCATATCGATGCGTTCGAGTTCTGCCCACACCACCCCGATGGACTGATCGAGCGATACCGTGTCGTCTGCAACTGTCGCAAGCCGCAGCCGGGGATGATTAGAGCTCTGCTTGAGCGATACCCGGTGGATATCGATGCTAGCTTCATGATCGGGGATAAGCAGAGCGACCTTGCTGCAGCGCAGGCGGCCGGCATCGCGGCCTATCTGTTTGATGGGTCTAACCTCCATACCTTCATCGCCCCGCTGTTGACGGTTTGGTCCCACGATCCTCATCAATTACTGTCGCATCGCGGAGTTGCGGGAACAGAGGATTGATGGCGTCGATTCACGGTCGACGGATCGGTCGATTGCTAGCTAGCGAGATCAAGGAGGGAAGTTGGCGTCAAAGCGACAAATCGAAGCCAGTCGTGCAAACGCAGCGAAGAGTACCGGCCCGCAAACAAGTGCTGGCAAAGCAATATCGAGCCGCAACGCTTATCGGCATCGTTTATCTCGTTGGACGATTCCGATGGTTCTGGTTTCGCCGGGTTCGATGCAGTGTTTGCGGAGGAGTTCAAAAAGGCGTGGGTATGGAGATCGCGCTTCAAGATCTGGCTCAAGCCAGGAATCGACAGGATCGCCTGCGAGCTCCTCGGCTAGGTCTGATCTTAGCTGTGATCGAGGGCGCTGAAAAAAACAAATGAGGCTTCTGCAGAGCTTGGAACGCTATGAGAAGGCTGCCCTGTCGCGGCAGCGGCGAGGGCTCAAACGCATGAAGCGGAACAACGGAGAAGACCTCAAGCTGCGAAGCAGGAATTCAACAGTTCGGGCTCAAGCCGGAGAATAGCATCCCGATTGGACAGCATATGCATCACTGCTAGCATTTAGTTCGAAGACTTGGACGCTGCATGAACTACATTTTTCCCCTGCTGGCGGTGGTCATCACCATCGGTCTTTTCCTACTCTACGCGATGGTGCGGCCGAACCTGCGTCGATCCCGGCCCGCCGATGAGGTTCCTCACCGGCCCGATTCTAGTCTGAGATAGCCGACCAAGCTACTTGGATCGGCACTTCGGCGGGGAGCGACTATACGAGGCATCGAGCGGCCGGCGACGCGCAGCGGCGCATCGAAAAAACCGAAATTAAACTTTGCGTCGTCGGGCAAAACAGTGGTTCATAGGGTGTGTTCAGACAATTTACCGTTCGTCCGCGATCACCTTGCCGTCGTTCGGCAGCACGCCGGGGCTGACCAGCTCGACGTTGCCGCCGAGCTTCGTCACGGCACGCAAGGTGGCGGCGATCTCCTCGCGCAACGTGTCACTCGCAGCCGTCGTTTCCGCTTTCAGCGTCATTGCATCGGTCTCGCCCTGGCGCGTGACGACGAGACGTAGTCGTCCGAGCTCGGAATGGCGCTTGCCGATCTCGGCGACCTGCTCGGGCCGGACGAACATACCCTTGACCTTGGTGGTCTGGTCGGCGCGGCCCATCCAGCCCTTGATGCGCATGTTGGTGCGTCCGCACAGGCTGACGCCCGGCAGGGTCGCGGTGAGGTCGCCGAGCGCGAGCCGGATCCAGGGATGGTGCGGGTCGAGCGAGGTGACGACGATCTCGCCGACATCGCCCGGCGCAACCGGATCCCCGGTGCCGGGCTTGACGATCTCCAGGATCAAGTCCTCGTTCACGACCATGCCTTCGCGGGCTTCGGTCTCGAAGGCGATCAGGCCGAGATCGGCGGTGCCGAACGCCTGGTAGGCGTCGATGCCGCGCGCCTTGATCTCGGCCTGGAGCGAGGGCGGAAACGCCGCGCCCGAGACCAGGGCGCGCTTGATCGAGGAGACGTCACGGCCGGCGCTTGCCGCGGCATCGAGCAGGATCTTCAGGAAATCCGGCGTGCCGCTGTAGCCGACCGGCCGGTAAGCCTCGATCAGCTCGAACTGTTGTTCGGTATTGCCGGGACCCGCCGGGATCACGGCGCAACCGAGCGCGCGTGCCGATGCATCGAAGATGAAGCCGCCCGGGGTAAGGTGGTAGCTGAAGGTGTTGAGCACGATGTCGTCGGGGCGGAACCCGGCTGCGAACAGCGCCCGTGCGCCGCGCCAGGGGTCGGCCTGGCGTCCCTCCGGCTCGAAAATGGGCCCAGGGGAGGTGAAGAGGCGGGCGAACGACCCCGGCGCGGCCGCCACGAAGCCGCCAAAGGGCGTGGAAGCCTTGTGCAGCGCCGGCAGTTCCGATTTGCGCAGCACCGGCAGGCTCGCCAGCGCCTCTCTAGACCGCACTGAGGCGGGGTCGAGGCCCCTCAGCCGCTCGGCATAAGCTGGAGCGGCCATCGCGCCGCGCAGGACCTCCGGCAGCCGGGAAAATAGCTCGGCCTCCCGCGCGCCCTGGTCGCGCGTCTCGAGGGCGTCATAATGGGCGGTCATGGCTGATCTTTCGGAGTTGGCATGGTCCGTTGCACGCCGCCGCTGGCATCGGTATCAGACGGCCATTGGCGAGGCTTGAAGGGGACGCGATGGCGGACGAAGGAATTATTGCGGCGAACGAGGCGACGGACGTCGCCGCGCGCCTGAAACGCCGCATGATCGAGGAGGCGCTGCCGCTGTGGTCGACCGTCGGCTGGGATCACGCCACGGGCGGTTTCATCGACCGGCTGCACCGTGACGGCAGGGCGGACGTGGCCGCGCCGCGGCGCGTGTTCGTGCAGGCGCGCCAGATCTACTGCTACGCCAAGGCCGCACAGATGGGCTGGTATCCGGAGGGGCGCGCCATCGCGCTGAAGGGGTTGGAGCATCTGCTGGCCAAAGCGAAGGCGCCCGACGGCCGGCCCGGCTATGTGCACCGGCTGACGCCGGAGGGGGCGGTGCTGGATGCGCGGCGCGATGCGTACGATCACGCCTTCATCCTGTTTGCCCTCGCGACGGTCTACGCGCTCGACCAGGATGCGCAGGTCCGCGCCGAGATGGACGCGCTGCTTGCCTTCCTCGACGGCCATCTGCGCTCGCCGCATGGTGGCGTGCACGAAGGCCTTCCGGTCTCGCTGCCGCGCCGACAGAACCCGCACATGCATCTGTTCGAGGCAATGATCGCGTGCTTCGACGCCACCCACGATCTGTCGTTCCAGAACCGCGCCGGCGAGTTCTTTGCGCTGTTCCTCGCCAATCTCTATGACAAGCGGAAGTGCGTGCTCGGCGAGTATTTCGAGGAAGACTGGTCGAAGATCGAGCCGATCAGCGTCGAGCCGGGTCACCAGGCGGAATGGGTCTGGCTTCTGAAGGGTTTCGAGCGCATCACGGGATGCCCGACAGGGCAGCGGCGTGCCGAACTGCTGGCGACCTCGCTGCGCTACTGCGACGAGGCTACGGGCTGCCTGATCGACGTGGGCGATGACGCCGGCAACATCCGCCGCAGCACGCGTCGGCTGTGGCCGCAGACTGAGATCGCGAAGGCGTGGATCGCGCAAGCCGAGTCCGGCGAGGCGGGTGCGGCGGGTGAAGCGCGCGCAGCGCTGGCGAGGCTCGAACGGCATTATCTCAGCCATCCCGTGAAAGGCGGCTGGTACGATCAGTTCGACCGCGACGGCAAATCGCTGATCGACACCATTCCTGCGTCGTCGTTCTATCATGTTCTCTGCGCAGTCACGGAAGCGGAACAGGTGCTGGGCTAGGCTCGTTGCGGATCACAGCCAGCGCTTGCGCCGCTTGAAGCTCTTGAGGTTCTTGAAGCTTTTGCGCTGGTCGCCGGCGCCGCCGAGGTAGAATTCCTTGACGTCCTCGTTGTCGCGCAATTCGTCCGCGGTGCCATCGAGCACGACCTTGCCTTGTTCCATGATGTAGCCGTGGCTCGCCACCGAGAGTGCGGCGCGCGCGTTCTGCTCGACCAGCAGGATGGTGACGCCGAGGTCGCGGTTGATCTTCTGGATGATCGAGAACACCTCCTTCACCAGCAGCGGCGACAGCCCCATGGACGGCTCGTCCATCAAGATCATCTTCGGACGCGCCATCAGCGCGCGGCCGATCGCCAGCATCTGCTGTTCGCCGCCGGAGAGATAACCGGCAAGGCCGGTGCGTTCCTTCAGGCGCGGGAAGTAGTTGAAGACCATGTCGAGGTCGGCATCGACCTCGCGGTCCCTGCGCGTGAAGGCGCCGAGCCTGAGGTTCTCCAGCGAGGTCATGTCGGCGACGATGCGCCGGCCCTCCATCACCTGGAAGATGCCGCGGCGCACGATCTTGTCGGGATCGATGCCGTTGATGCGGTCGCCCTCGAACAGGATCTCGCCACGCGTGACCTCGCCGTCCTCGGTCTTGAGTAGGCCCGAGATCGCCTTCAGCGTCGTCGACTTCCCGGCGCCGTTGGCGCCTAACAGCGCCACGATCGCGCCCTTGGGCACATCGAGGCTGAGCCCGCGCAGCACCAGGATAACGTCGTCATAGACGACCTCGATGTTGCGCACGCTGAGGAGGGGCGGGGCGGGCACGATGCTGGGGTTGGGGCGCGTTGCTTCGGCGGTCTGGGTCATGCAGTCTTCTCCGCTGTCGTCACCCGCGAAGGCGGGTGACCCAGTATTCCAGAGTCGCCGAACACGTTCCCCGAGAGGGCGCGGCGTACTGGATCCCCCGCTCCAGTGCGCGTTGCGCACAAGGGGGGATGACAGTTGTGTGGGGAGCGAATGCGGGGGCTCACCACCCCAGCAATTCCGGCTTGCGCGGCAGTTCGACGGTCTTGACCTTCTCGAGCTTGATCGTGCCCTTGGCCATGAGGTCGTTGAGGTCGCCGTCGGTCGCACCTGAGACCTTGGTGCGATAAAGGTCGACCTTCAGCGTGCCGCGGTGGTCCTTGTCGGTCCAGGTCGAGGGATTGCAGACGCCGTCCATCCCGGCCGGCACCCAGTTCTTCTTCTGGTAGAAGCCCTTGGCGACGTTCTCCCCGGTGGCGCCGCCGTTCTTGGCGGCCCAATCGAGCGCTTCTTTCATGTACAGCGCCGAGCAGACGGCCGCGACGTAGTGCACGGGGCGATAGACCTTGCCGGTGGGATCGGACATCTTGGAGATCTCCATCAGAGTCTTCATGCCGGGCGCATCGCCGCCCCAGCTCACAGCGGTGCGCAGCGGGAAGATCACGCCGTTCGCAGCATCGCCCGCGGTCTTGGCGGCGTTCTCGTCCATGCCCCAAACATTGCCGAGGAACTGGACCTCGACGCCCGCGGTCTTGCAGGCCTTCATCACCGAGATGTTGGAGGCCGCGGTGTTGCCGAGATAGGCGTAGTTGGCGCCCGAAGATTTCAGGCTGAGGCACTGTGCGCTGTAGTCACCCGGCGCGAGCGCGAACACCAGCGGCGGCAGCACCTCGAAGCCGAGCTCCTGTGCCATGGCTTCGCCGGCGGCCTTCGGCGCGTTCGGATAGGGATGGTTGGCGCCCATGTGCACGAATTTCGGCTTGCCGGACTTGCCCTTGGCCTTCCAGTCCTCGGCCGCCCACATCAGCATCGCGCGCAGCGAATCCGAATAGCTCGGGCCATAGAAGAAATTGTAAGGAGCAGGCTTTGCCTTGCCGCTGACGCCTTCGGGATCGGTCAGCGCGGCGGCATAGGAGCCGGACATGTCGGGAATCTTGTCCTGCGCGAGGAAGCCGGTCAGTGCCTCGGTGTCCGCGGTGCCCCAGCCCATGATCGCAGCGACCTTCGAGTCCGGCGCCGACCACTTCTTGTAGAGCGCGATCGCCCGCGGCACCTGATAGCCATAGTCGTTGGTGTCGACGTTGAGCTGCTTGCCACCGACGCCGCCGTTCTTGTTGACCCAGGCGAAGGTATCGGCGACGGCCTGTCCATAGGGCGTGCCGACGTCGGAGGTGCCGCCGGAATAATCGGCAAGATGTCCGAGCGCGATCTGCGCCTGCGCGCTTGCCGAGAATGCGGCGATCGCAAGCGCGAGTGATGCGGTGCTCAAAAGGGACTTCATCGTCATGGGGTCGGTTCCTCCTGTTATTGTTTAAGTGAAGTTTCCGCGCTCAATGCGAGAACGGGTAGAGTTTCCAATAAGCCTTGATCTGCCGCCAGCGATGCGCGAGCCCATCGGGCTCGAACATCAGGAACGCGATGATGATCACCCCGATCGCGATCTCGCGCAGGAAGGTGATGTTGGTGTTGAGCGAGAGCGCCTTGTCGATCGCGCCGCCCTTCAAATGCAGGCTGAGGAATTCCATCGATTCCGGCAACAGCACCACGAAGGCGGTTCCCATTAGCGTGCCCATGATCGAGCCGGTGCCGCCGATAATGATCATGGCCAGGAACAGGATCGAGCGCTCGATGCCGAATCCTTCCTGGGAGACCACGAGCTGGTAATGCGCATAGAGCGCACCGGCGATGCCGGCGAAGAACGCGGCGAGCCCGAACGAAAGCGTGCGGTACTTGGTGAGGTTGATGCCCATGATCTCCGCGGAGAGATAATGGTCGCGGATCGCCACCAGCGCGCGGCCGTCCCGCGTGCGCATCAGATTGGTGACGAGGATGTAGCTCGCCAGCACATAGGCCAGCACGACGTAGAAATACTGCCTGTCGCCGCGCAGCGTGTAGCCGAAGATCGAGAACGGCTCGGCGCTCGCCGGCACCGATCCGCCCGAGAACCATTCGGCGCGCGAGAAGAAGTCGAGCAGGATGTATTGCGCGGCCAGCGTCGCGATGACGAGATAGAGCCCCTTCAGCCGCGCCGCCGGAATGCCGAAGATCAGCCCGACCAGCGCGGTGACGATGCCGGCGAGCGGGATTGCGAAGAACACCGGAATCGGCGCGTTGTTGGAGATATAGGCCGAGGTGAAGGCGCCGAGCAGGAAGAACGCGGCGTGGCCGATCGAGATCTGGCCGGTGAAGCCGACCAGGATATTGAGGCCCAACGCCGCGATCGAGAAGATGCCGATCTGGATCAAAATGCTGAGCCAGTAGCCGCTGAAGAATTGCGGTGCGAGGCACAGCAGCAGCACGCCGGCGATCGCAAAATTGCGGCTGGTCGTGGTCGGGAAGATCGTGGTGTCCGCGGCGTAAGTGGTGCGGAAATCACCAGCGGGGATGAGGGCAGGGCCGGCCATGGGTCAGATCCGCTCGATGTCGTGGGTGCCGAACAGGCCGTAGGGCTTGATCATCAGCACGATGATGAGGACGTAGAACGGCGCGATCTCGTAGAGATTGCCCCAGTGCAGGTACTCGCTGTCGACATATTGCGCGACGTTTTCGAGTAGCCCGATGATGATGCCGCCGAGCACGGCGCCGCCGACGGAATCGAGCCCGCCGAGGATCGCCGCCGGAAACACTTTTATGCCGTAGGCCGCAAGGCCCGAGGATACGCCGTTCACGACTGCAACGACGACGCCCGCGACGGCCGACACCGTCGCTGAGATCGCCCAGGCCATCGCGAACACGCTTTTCACGGAAATGCCGAGCGACTGCGCGACCTGCTGGTTGAATGCGGTGGCCCGCATCGCAAGGCCATATTTGGAGGCGCGGAAGAACCATGCCATGCCGATCATCATCGCGACCGACACCACGAGGCTCATGACGTAGACGGTCTGGATCTGGAGGCCGAACAGGCTGACCGATTGGCTCTCGAACACGCGCGGGAACGGCTGCGGATTGACGCCGAACATCCATTTCAGCGTCGCCTGGAGCACGGTGGAGAGGCCGATCGTCACCATGATGACCGAGATGATGGGCTCGCCGATCATCGGCCGCAGGATCAGGACCTGGACCGCGATACCGAACACGAACATGAACACCAGCGTGATCGGCATGCCGATCCAGAACGGCACCTGGTATTTTGCCAGCAGCGCCCAGCATACCCATGCGCCGACCAGCAGCAGCTCGCCCTGCGCGAAATTGACGACCTGCGTCGCCTTGTAGATCAGCACGAACGACATCGCGACCACGCCATAGAGCGTGCCGACCACGAGGCCGTTTACCAGGAGCTGGAAGAGGAAGGCGGTGTTCATGCAGATATGCTCGCTGACAAATCCGGCGCGCTCTTCCCCCCTCCCCTTGTGGGAGAGGGTGGCTTCGCGAAGCGAAGACGGGTGAGGGGTCGTCTCGGCAGCAACGGTGTGGAGAGAGGATCCCTCACCCGAGTGAGGGTGTGGTTGGCTGCGGAGATGCCCTCTCCCACAAGGGGAGAGGGCGCATCGGTTGGCATCGCGCGCTGGGTCGGAAGCGAGCTCACTCCGCAGCCTCCGCCATGTGCCCATGCGCGCCCAGATCCACCACGCGCAACGTCGTGCGCACGCGCTGCGTGGTGCCGTCCTGGAAGCGGATCACGGTGTCGACGGGGATGTCGGCATCGCCGCGGTAGATGGCGTCGATGATCCCTGCGTATTTCTCGTTGATGACCCCGCGGCGCACCTTGCGGGTGCGGGTGAGCTCGCCGTCGTCGGCATCCAGCTCCTTGTAGAGCAGCAGGAAGCGTGAGATGCGCTGGGCAGGCGGCAGCGTGGCGTTGACGGTCTCGACCTCCTTCTGAAGCAGCGCGTAGACCTCAGGCCGCGAGGCGAGGTCGCTGTAGGTCGTGAACGAGAGTCGGTTCTTCTCCGCCCATTTCGAGATGATGGAGTAGCGGATGCAGATCATGGCGGCGAGCGCGTCGCGGCCGGCGCCCAGCACCACGGCCTCCGCGATATAGGGCGAGAACTTCAGCTTGTTCTCGATGAACTGCGGCGAGAAGCGCTCGCCGCGCGAGGTCTCGGCGAGATCCTTGATGCGGTCGATGACGACGAGCTGCCTGTTCTCGTTGAAATAGCCGGCATCGCCGGAACACATCCAGCCATCCTTGATGTCAGCGACGCTGGCCTCGGGGTTCTTGTAATAGCCGAGGAACATGTTGGGGTGCCGCACCACGATCTCGCCAACGCCGTGGACGTCGGCATTGTCGATCCGGATCTCGACGCTGTCGGCCATCGGTACGCCTGTCGTGTCAGGATCGACCTTGCCCTCGGGATGCAGCGTATAGGCCCCTAACAGCTCGGTCTGACCGTAGAGCGTGCGCAGCGGCACGCCCATCGCCTGGAAGAACTTGAAGGTATCAGGGCCGAGCGCCGCGCCGCCGGTCGCCGCCGAGCGCAGGCGGGTGAAACCGAGCCGGTCGCGCAGCGCGCGGAACAGGATCGCATCGGCAAAACCCGAGCACTTGCCCTGCGCGAGTGCGGCCAGACCCGATTTCATTCCGACGTCGAACAGGCGCTGCTTCAACGGCGTAGCGTCCATCACCTTGGCGCGGACATCGGCGGCGATCGATTCCCAGACGCGTGGCGCGAACAGCACGAACGTCGGCGCGATCTCGCGCAGATCGTTCATCATGGTGTCGGGCTCTTCGACGAAGTTGATCTTCATCCGGGACAACAGGCCTTTGCCGAGTACGTAGACCTGTTCCATGATCCAGGGCAACGGCAGCACGGAGACGTATTCGTCGTCAGGTCCCTTCGGGTCGAAGGCGAGATAGGTCGCGCAATGGCCGAGCACGCGGCCGGCGGCGAGCATCGCGAGCTTCGGGTGTGAGGTGGTGCCCGACGTCGTGCAGAGGATCGCGACGTCCTCGCCCTTGGTTGCATTCACGAGCCGGTCGTAAAGCTCCGGCTCCCGAGCGGCGCGCGTGCGGCCGAACTCGGCGAATTTTTCCGCCGACATCAGCCTGGGATCGTCATATTTCCGCATGCCGCGCGGATCGGAATAGATGATGTGCTTCAACTTCGGCACGCGCTCGGCAAGCGCGAGCAGCTTGTCGACCTGCTCCTCGTCCTCGGCGAAGACGAGCCGTGCCTCGCCATAGGTCAGGAGATAGGCGGCCTCCTCGTCCAGCACGTCGCGATAGAGCCCAAGGCTCAGCCCGCCAACGGCATGGGTCGCGACTTCCGCCGCGACCCAGTCCGGCCGGTTGTCGCCGATGATGCCGATGACGTCGCCGCGGCCGAGGCCGAGCTCGACGAGCCCGAGCGCGAAGTCGCGCACCCGCGTCTGGTAATCGTTCCAGGTGAACAGGCGCCAGAGCCCGAGATCCTTCTCGCGCAGCGCGATCTCGTTGCCATGCTCCTTCGCGTTGAGCCGGAGCATCTTGGGATAGGTGTCGGCCTGCGCGACGCGTCCTGCGTAATCCATCATGCCGCGCTCTCCTGTGCCGGCGGGGCGTCGTCCGGATCGACCAGCACCTCGTCTTCCTCACCAAGGTAGGCGCGCTTGACGTGGGGATCGGCGAGGACCGCCGCGGGATCGCCTTCGGCGATCTTCTTGCCGAAATCCAGCACCATGACGCGGTGGGAGATGTCCATCACCACGCCCATGTCGTGCTCGATCATCACCACCGTCATCCCGAACTCCTCGTTGAGATCGACGATGTAGCGGGCCATGTCTTCCTTCTCCTCGAAGTTCATGCCGGCCATCGGCTCGTCGAGGAGGATGAGGCGCGGCTCCAGCGCCATGGCGCGGGCGAGCTCCACGCGCTTGCGCAGGCCATAGGAGAGGGTGCCGGCGGTGGCTTTTCGCACCGATTGGAGATCGAGGAAGTCGATGATCTCCTCGACCTTGCGGCGGTGCTCGAGCTCCTCCTTGCGCGCGCCGGTGAGCCAGTACAGCGAACCCGTAAGGAAATTGTTCTTCAGCAGGTGATGGCGGCCGACCATGATGTTGTCGAGCACGCTCATGTGGTGGAACAGCGCCAGATTCTGGAAGGTGCGGCCGATGCCGAGCGAGGCGCGGGCAGTCGGCGTCAAACCGGTGATGTCGCGGCCCTGGTAGAAGAGCTGGCCTTCGGTCGGCTTGTAGCGACCGGAAATACAGTTCACGATCGAGGTCTTGCCGGCGCCGTTGGGGCCGATGATCGAGAACAGCTCGCCTTCCCTGATGGCGAAGCTGACATCGGTCAGCGCACGGACGCCACCGAATCGCAAGGACACGCCGCGCACTTCGAGACTAGCCACAAACAAATCCCTCCCGGTGATGGCGCATTCAGTGGCGCTCTTCATCCGTTGTTTTCGAACGATCCTAGTACGGTCGTCCCGGTGAGGCCATGCAGCCATTGGTCTCGACCGGACCCCGCGCCGCCTTCGTTCCCATCAGGGATCAAAAGCCGCATCGCCCAAGGTGGCTCTCAATACGGGAAAGCGCTATTTTGAAATGTCTTCGGCCTGACAATTCGGTGACAAAGTTTTTCGGGCGGGTGCGGCGTCCATCTTTCGTCGGATGGCCGCCGAGGTGATCGTGTTGCAGTGCAACAGAAGCGCGGAGTGACGAAACGATGCGGCTGGCCTCTCCATCATGATTTCAGAGGATCATCTGAAGCGCATCGCCGCCTGGTCGCGCGAACTCACGGAGGCCGAGATCGAGGTCGCACGCGCCGGAGTCAGCGAGCGGTCCTACGGCACCGGCGAGACCGTGTTCATGCGCGGCGATACCTTCGACTATTGGGCCGGTATGGTCTTTGGCCTCGCCCGGATGGGCGGCGTGTCGCGCGACGGCAAGGAGACCAGTCTTGCCGGGCTGACGGCAGGCGCCTGGTTCGGCGAAGGCAGCGTGCTCAAGAACGAGCCGCGACGCTATGACGTGGTCGCGCTGCGCGACAGCCGGGTCGCGCTGATGGAACGCAGCGCCTTCATGTGGCTGTTCGAGAACAGCGTCGGCTTCAACCGCTTCCTGGTCCGCCAGCTCAACGAGCGGCTTGGCCAGTTCATCGGCATGCTCGAGGTCAACCGCACGCTTGACGCCACCGCCCGCCTTGCCCGCAGCATCGCCTCGCTGTTCAACCCGATCCTCTATCCCGAATCGACCGCGCATCTGGAGATCACCCAGGAGGAGATCGGCGCGCTCTCCGGCATGTCCCGCCAGAACGCCAACCGCGCGTTGAACCGGCTGGAGAAAGAGGGGCTGCTGCGGCTGGAATATGGCGGCGTCACCATCCTCGCTATCGAGCGGCTGCGCAGTTACGGGGATTAGCGCGCATTGGCGGGGGCGTGCACCGGCCAGAGGTCGGCGCGCCAGCGGATCGCGATCGCCAGCATCGCGATGATGCCTGCGGCGGCATAAAGCGATCCCGTCGCGGAGTAGCCGATGACATCGATCAGGCTGCCGGCCGCGAGCAGTCCGAGTGGCAGGCCGTAGATCACCATCATGCGGACGCCCATGACGCGACCGCGCAGATGTGCGCTGGCCGTCCGCATCAGGATCACGGCTGCCGAGATCATCGACATGCTCTGCGCAATACCGGCGAGGACGAGGCAGGCCATCGCCACCGGCATGGTCCTGATCTCGACGAACACCAGCAGCATGGCGTACCAGGCCAGCGTCGCGCCGATCAGGAGCCGGGCAATGCGCAATCCGCCGACCAGGCTCAGCGTGATGGAGCCGGTCAGCGAGCCGACGGCGAAGCTCGCCGAGAGATGGCCGAGGCCGGTCTGGTCGGTCTGAAAGATCTCCCGCGCGATGTAGGGCAGCAATCCTCCGGTGAAAGGAAATGCGGTGAGATTGGCCAGGAAGGCGACGCACAGCGCCGCGCGCATTCCCGGGCCGTTCCAGGCGTAGACGATCCCCTCCTTGAGGTCGCCAAATAGTCGGGAAATGGCGTGGCTGTTGGCCGGGAGATCGCTCGTGGTGAGGGTCCTTTTCGGCCGGGTCAGGCAGAGCATGAGCAGCACGGCCACGAGGTAGAGACAGGCGATCGCCACATACACGAGGCCAATGCCGAGGACGGCGAACAGGCCGGCGCCCGTCAATGCTCCGGCGATGCGGGCGCTGTCCTGGGTGGTGCGCGCAACGCTGATGGCGCCGACGAGTTGCTCCGCCGGCATGATCTCGGCAAGCAGCGCCCCCCGGACGCCGAGATCGGAGGGGCGAATCAGGCCCATGATCGCGACGATGATCATGACGCTCAGCGGCGACAAATGACCGGTCAACGCCAGAACCATGATGGTCGACGAGAGCACCGTGTAGGCAAGACGCATCGCGACCAGCAGGTCGCGATGACCCATGCGGTCGCCGATCATACCGAATACCGGCGCGACCAGGGTCCCGACGAACTGGAGTGATGCAAGCACGGTGAGCAGCAGCACCGAGCCGGTCTCGACCAGGATGTACCAGCCGAGCACCAGCGTCTCGACCTCGAACGCCCAGGAGGTGAGCAGGTCGGACGGCCACTGGAAGCGATAGTTGCGGATGCGGAATGGCGCGAGCGCGGAAGGTCGTGCGGATGCGCTCAAGATGCGATGACGGGTTTCACGGCGATTCCCTGCCTTCTTTTATTTGTTCTTCTGTTTGGAAGGGTAGCCCCGGCGATGGCCCTGTCAATTGACGCTACCGCATGCCACCATGCTTTGCCGACGACGTACGGTCCGCCAGTGCGGCCGCAGCATGCTTCGTCGCCCATACTGAGAGGTAGGCTACCGCCGCTTGCTCTTCCGGCGCGCAGAGCCCATTCTGGTCTGCATCCTGGGACCCATTCGGTAGGGGCCAGCAGATTGCGCCATCGCGGCTTCCGCGAGGTCTTGAGCCATGAACTGCTCGGGTTGTGGTTTCGAGGTTCAGAGCGGCTTTGCCTTCTGCCCGAAGTGCGGCACGAAGCAGCCGAACGCGTGCCCCGGCTGCGGCTTTCCATGTGCACCGGATTTTGTCTATTGCCCGAAATGCGGCTCCCTCATCAGCGGGGCCACCAACGACGCCGGACAGACATCGGCGCAGACGAGCCCGGCGACACTCCCAATCAGATCGTCCTCGCCACCGCCCCTGCAGACGGCTCAACACGCATTTCGACCGCAACCGGACAATGTCGATAGCGAAGCAAACCGCCGCACCATCACCGTGCTGTTTGCCGATCTCAGCGGCTTCACTGCGATGAGCGAGCGGCTCGACCCAGAGGTCATGCAGACGCTTCAGAACCAGTTGTTCGAGGAGTTGACGGCCGCGGTGCAGAGCTTTGGCGGCTTCGTGGACAAGTTCATCGGCGATGCGCTGCTCGCGCTGTTTGGTGCGCCGACTGCGCACGAGGACGACCCCGAGCGGGCGGTCCGCGCTGCCCTCGACATGATCAGCCGGACGGCGCGCCTCAGCGAGCGCGCGAGGGCCTATGCCGGTTCACCGTTGCAGCTCCATGTCGGCATCAACACCGGCCACGTCGTCGCGGGTGGGTTAGGCGTGGGCGTTGCCAAATCCTATTCGGTGACCGGCGATACCGTGAATACGGCGCAACGATTGCAGTCGATGGCGTCTCCGGACGAGGTGCTGGTCGGGCCGTTGACCCACCGTCTGACGCGGCATGCGTTCTCCTATGACTCGCTGGGCGAGATCTCGCTCAAGGGCAAGATGGGCAGCGTTCTGGTTCATCGTCTGAAGGGACCGTTCGATACGCCCCGCGCGGCACGCGGCCTCGACACGTTGGGCCTCGATGCACCACTGATCGGGCGCGACGCCGAGCTTGCGCGCGTGATCGGCAGCCTTGATCGCGCATGCGGCGGCGCGGCTCAACTGGTGCGGCTGGTTGGCGAAGCGGGCATTGGGAAAACGCGGCTGGTGAACGAATTCGTCGCCCGCATCCGCGATGAGGATCGCTTCGCAGGCGTGGCGATCCGACGGGCGGTCTGCTCGCCGCTCGGCGAACAGTCCTACGGAGCACTCGCCGCCGTGCTGCGTAGCGCCTATGGCATTGCACAGAAGGCGGGCGCCGCGGAAGCAGAGACGAAAGTTGCGGAAGCGCTATCGGAGCTCGGCCTCGCGGCCGAGGAGGCCGATCGCCTGATGCCTCTCTACCTGCACGTTCTTGGCCTTGGTGATCCCAACGCCGTGCTCAGGCACGTCGAACCGGAACAGCTCCGGCGGCAGATCTTTTTCGCGATCCGTACCGTCTTCGAACGCCGCCTCGCCTTGTCGCCGCTTCTGATCATCGTCGAGGATCTGCATTGGGCCGACGCGGTGTCGCTTGAAGCGTTGCGGTTCTTGATGGACCGGCTGGAGCGGACGCGGCTGATGCTGCTGTTTACACATCGGCCAGCGCTGGTGGATCAGTTCGGTTCGAGCAGGATCAGTCACACGACCATTCGGCTGCCTCCGCTTGGCGATGCTGACGGACGAAGGCTGCTCGCGGCGTATTTCAGTCACGGTTGGCGGGAACCGCCGGGACATTTGTTCAGCCGAATCCTCGATCGCGCGGGCGGAAATCCGCTTTTCCTCGAGGAGATCATCCGTGGCCTCATCGAAGGCGGGGCCCTGGAGCGTGACGGCGCGCAGTGGCGGATGAAATCGGACGAAGCCGCCGCCGACATTCCAGCAAGCATTCAGGCGTTGTTGCTGGCGCGCCTCGACCGGTTGCCGCATCAGGTGCGCCACGTGGCCCAGGAGGCAGCGGTGATCGGTCCGCGCTTTGATGCGGCTGTTCTCGTTGCGGCGGCAACCGAGCCGGCAAGAGTCGAAGCAGGGCTCGAACTTCTGTGCGACGCCGAGCTCGTCGAGGAGGTCGCGGGCTCGAGCTCGATGACGCTGCGGACCTATCGCTTCACGCAGACCATGCTTCAGGACGTGATCTATCAGAACCTGCTCTTGCAGCGTCGGGTCGAGCTCCATGGACGCATTGGTGCCGCGCTGGAGCGGCTCTATGGCAACGAGCCGGAGCGGCTCGAAGACCTCATCCAGCTCGGACACCATTTCAGCCTGAGCGCGAGCAAGCCAACGGGCGCGCGTTATCTGCGCGCGGCCGGCGATCGCGCACGCGCGAGCTATGCCAACGACGATGCCATCCGCTTCTACCAGCAATCCCTTGCCGTGCTGTCGACCGCCGGCGAACAGGAGCCGGAACGCCTGATCCTGTACGAGCGCGTCGCGGACCTCAGTCGCGCGGTTGGCCGGCGAAGCACGGCCGAGGAGCACTATCAGAGCGCGCTGGAGGGGCACCGCACGGCCGGGGACCGTATCGGCGAGGCGCGCATTCTTCGCAAGCTCGGCCGATTGCTATGGGACGCCGGCAAGCGCATCAGGGCAGAGGAGCGCTATGCCGAGGCGGCAGAACGGCTCGGCGGGACCGACGCGCCGATCGAGTGGGCACATCTCTTGGAGTGGGCTCATCTCCAGCAAGAGCGCGGCCGTCTTGCGTTTCGCGTGGGCGATCACGTCGCCGCCGCGCGGTGGGCGGACGAAGCGCTCGGCTACGCGCGGTCGGTGCCGGCGAACGCGGACGAGCAAGCGGGTCTCGAGGCGGCGCGCGCCATTGCGGAGGCGCTCAACACCAAGGCGGTTGCGCTGGCGCGGCTTGGGCGACACCAGGAGGCGGTGAAGGAGGTGGAGCAAAGTGTCGCGGCAGCCGAGGCCGCCGGCCTCCTCAACGTGGCGTGCCGCGGCTACACCAACCTTGGCGTGCTCTACACGATCGTCGACCCGGCGCAAGCCATGGCGGTTTGCCGGCGCGGCCTCGATGTCGCGAATCGTATCGGCGATCTCGGCTTCCAGGCGCGCCTTCTGGCCAACCTTGCCGTCGCTTGCTGCACCTTCACGGACAGATGTACCGAGGAGGGGGTGCCGGCTGCCGAAAAGGCGATCGAGATCGACCGCGCGCTCGATCAGCGCGAGCATCTCCCGGTACCCTTGATCGTGCTCGGGCAGATCCATCAATGCCACTTCCACCCCGACATGGCCGCGCGCTGCTACAACGAGGCCATCGAGGTGGCGAGCGAGACCGGCGAGCCGCAGCAGCTGTTTCCATGCTATGATGGTCTTGCGACGCTGAATCTTGATCGAGGCGACATGCCCGAGGCCGAGCGGTATTTCGCGCTGGCCCATGATGTCTGCGCCCGGCACGGGCTCGATCCCGCAGGGCTGATCGTACTGCCGTTCCTTGACTAGCCATTGTGAGGGAGTTCAACCATGTCAGACCGTCATGTAGATGGAACACTTCAGCCGGGCGATCGTGCACCGAACATCGTCCTGGACGCCATCACACGCGAAGGAAAGATCGCGCTCGAGGATTATCGCGGGCATAGTCCAATACTGGTGGGCCTGTTTCGTGGCCTGCACTGCCCGTTCTGCCGGCGCCATATCGCGGCGCAGGCGCAGCTTGATGGCGCGCTGCGCGGGAAGGGGATCGAAAGTCTCACGGTCGTCAACACGCCGATCGACCGGGCGCGGCTCTATTTCCGCTATCATCCATTGCCCAATCTGCTCGCCGCGTCCGACCCCGATCGGGTCTCGCACCGCGCATTCGGCCTGCCCAATATCGAGTTCACGGAGAACGAAACCGAGTGGCCACGCAAGGTGGGCATGGACGCGGTCATGAGCATGCAAGTGGATATGCCCGGCGAGTTGCCCAGCCCGATGAACCGGCCGGCAGCCGCGGAGTACCTCAACAAGAAGGACGGTTACGAGATGACCGAAGCCGACCAGCGTATGGCGGCAACAGGCACGGGGCAGCTGTTTGGTCAGTTCCTGCTCGACCGGGAAGGGATCGTGCGCTGGACGTTCACCGAGGTTCCCGGCGGCGGCCAGCGCATGTTCGGAGCGCCGAGCCCACAGGAGCTGATGTCGGCCGCCTCGCAGGTGGCAGGCTAAAGCATGATCCGGAAAAGTGCGCAGCGGTTTTCCGAAAGATCATGCTCAAACAATAACCTAAAGCGCGATGACGATTCATCCTAATCTCATCGCGCTTTAGGCATCTTGGCGGTTAGTCCGCCACCCTCGATCGTTTCTCGGCGAACGCCGCAGCCATCGCCGAGATCAGTGGGCGCATGAAATAATGATCTTCCACCGGCGAGACGTCAGTGCGCAATCCGTGCGCGGCGAGCTCGCCCGAGACCGCCGGGCCGACTGAAGCAATCAGCGTCCGTTCGAGCCCAGCGCGAAGGCGTGCCTCGCTGCCGTGCGCCTTCGCGGCCTCGAACAGTCGGCGGACCTGGCCGAGATTGGTCAGCGCGATGGAATCGATCCGCCCCTCGGCCATTTCGTCGATCGCGGCGACGATGTTGGCATCTGCCGCCTTGGAATCGTAGACATAGGGCAGCACGGTATCGACCTCGGCGCCTTGCGCGGCGAGCGCGCCGGTCAGCGCGCTGTGGTCCTTGTCCGGATAGAGCTGCAGACCGAGACGGCGGCCCTTCAGGTCGAGCCTGCCCAGCATCTCGATCACGCCCTCGGTGGTCGGCTTCTCCGTGGTCTGCTGCGCATCGAGGCCAACCTCGCGCAGCGCCTTGCCAGGCTTCGGGCCGCGGGCGAATTTTCGCGATTTGGCAAGCGCTGCCACGAGAGCCTGATCGAGCCCACGAGCGACGGCGAGCTTCATGATCCGCCGCAGGCCTTCGCCGGTCATCAACACGAGGTCGTCGAACGGCTTGTCGATGGCGCGGCGGATCCAGGCCTCGACCGGCGCCGGGTCCGGCGCGTCTTGGATGGTGAACATCGGGCACTGCACGACCTCGGCGCCTTGCTCGGCCAGAAGCTTCGCAAACTGCGCCTCCTCACGCGTTTCCAGGATCAGGATGCGGGTGCCGTTCAAGCGGTCGGCCATGGGCGTTCTCCGGTCAAAATCGCAATGGTACGTTCATCCTGACTCTGCGTCCGGGATTGGCGCAAGAGTGGGTCAGTGCTAGAGCGGGGCGCAAATCGCGGGTCGTTCCGCTTCATTTGCCCAAACCTTCATCAAGAGCCATGCCCTATCATCAATATGTCCTGACCCTATCCTGTCCGGATCGCCCCGGCATCGTCTCGGCGGTGTCGACGTTCCTGGCCCACAACGGGCAGAACATTCTCGACGCCCAGCAGTTCGACGACGTCGAGACCAAGAAGTTCTTCATGCGCGTGGTATTCACCGCGGCTGATCTTGCCGTGGAACTGTCGGCGCTCCAGACCGGCTTTGCGGCAATCGCCGAACGTTTCGGCATGGAGTGGCAGATGCGCGACCGCGCCGCGCATCGCAAGGTGATGCTGCTGGTGTCGAAGTCCGACCACTGCCTGGTCGACATCCTCTATCGCTGGCGCACCGGCGAATTGCCGATGATCCCCACCGCGATCGTCTCCAACCATCCGCGCGAGGTTTATGCCGGGCTCGATTTCGGCGGCATCCCGTTCCATCACCTGCCTGTGACCAAGGAGACCAAGCGCGAGCAGGAGGCGCAGATCCTCGACCTCGTCGCCAGCACGGGCACCGATCTCGTCGTGCTCGCCCGCTACATGCAGATCCTGTCGGACGATCTGTCGGCAAAACTGTCGGGGCGCTGCATCAACATCCATCACTCGTTTCTGCCGGGCTTCAAGGGCGCAAAGCCGTATCACCAGGCCCATGAGCGCGGCGTCAAGCTGATCGGCGCCACCGCGCATTATGTCACGCGCGATCTCGACGAGGGCCCGATCATCGACCAGGACGTCGAGCGCATCAGCCATCGCGATACGCCGGAGGATCTGGTCCGCAAGGGCCGCGACATCGAGCGCCGCGTGCTCGCCCGCGCGATCCGCTACCATCTCAACGACCGCGTCATCCTCAACGGCCGCAAGACCGTGGTGTTCGTGGATTGAATTGTTCACCTCTCCCCGCGTGCGGCAGGGCAATCGCACATGGGACCAATTTCGCCTGTGGCCATCCTTCGAGACGCCCGCCGTTGGCGGGCCCTCAGGATGAGGATCAGGTGCGTGGCACTCGTTTCAATAAGCGCCGATGCTGCTTAGCCTCATCCTGAGGAGACCGTGAAGCGGTCGTCTCGAAGGACGAGGCGCGCGCTTAGGTCGCGCAAAGCGCCGTATACGATTGCCCTGCCGCGTGCGGGGAGAGGGGCGCACAATCTTAACGCACCGCGTTGCCCGACGTTGTCCCCGTCACGCCCTTCTGGGCCTGCTCTTCCTTCTCGCGATCAGCCGCGGGCAGCAGCCGCTTGCGTTCGCGCTCCTTCATGTAGGCGTCGTATTGCGGCGTGCCCGGTCGTGGCGGGGCGTCGGCCGGCAGGCCACCGGCCCATTGCGGGACGTAGTCGCCCATGCCGGCGGAGAGCTTTTCGTTGACCGTGCCGCAGCCTGCAAGGTTCGAAGCCAGCAGAGCGACGACGGCAGCGATCGAAAGCGAACGGAAACGCATGAGCATCTTCTAGTTCGTGCCCGATCGGGCACGTGTGATGGGACGCCGAACGGGCGCGAGCGGCGGACTGTAGTCCTCAATAAGCAAAATTGGCCTATTCGAAGACGGATTCTTTTGTATACACGAAGGTATTATAATAGGTTTTACTTTGCCCTTGAGGGCCATCCTAGCTGGTATGGTATACATAGCGTATTCACAAGCTAGGAGGGTTCAACGGCAAAAGCATTCGGGGATGTTCGAATTCTGCAAATGAGAGGCGGAATTCTCCATCACGCTGCCGTGGCGCCCTCTTAGAGTGCCGCATCAAATTCGCGGCAAACTGGCTTGAGCAACGAAGGGCTTTTTCGTTGACAAGACCACTTTATTTGTACAATCGTACAAATCTCCCTGCTGTCGTCGACGGGACCGCGCGCTTGCGCCGAATGGTCGCCCAGCGTCCGATTGACAACGGGGTTGCAGAGGACGCCATGTGGCCGCACGGCATGGCTTGTCCGCGAGTTAAAGCGCGGCAAGGACCGGGCACTCGGTTCAGGGCACAAAAGTCAGGAATTAAGGGGAGGGAGATCTGATGTTCGTACGCAAACCATTTTCTTGGGCCGCCGCGGTGGCTGCCATCTCGGGCCTTGCTGCCATTGCTCCGGCCAAGGCCGATGACGCCGTCAAGGTCGGCCTGATTCTGCCGATGACCGGCGGCCAGGCCTCGACCGGCAAGCAGATCGAGAACGCGATCAAGCTCTACATGCAGCAGAAGGGCGACACCGTCGCCGGCAAGAAGATCGAGATCATCCTCAAGGACGATGCCGCGATTCCCGACAAGACCAAGACCGCCGCGCAAGAGTTGATCGTCAACGACAAGGTCAACTTCATCGCCGGCTTCGGCGTGACGCCCGCCGCGCTCGCGGCCGCGCCGCTCGCAACGCAAGCCAAGATCCCGGAAGTGGTCATGGCGGCCGGCACCTCCATCATCACCGAGCGTTCGCCCTATATCGTGCGCACCAGCTTCACCCTGGCGCAGTCCTCCACCATCATCGGCGACTGGGCGGTGAAGAACGGCATCAAGAAGGTGGCGACGCTGACCTCGGACTACGCGCCGGGCAATGACGCGCTCAACTTCTTCAAGCAGCACTTCACCGCCGGTGGCGGCGAAGTGGTCGAAGAGGTCAAGGTGCCCTTGCAAAACCCTGATTTCGCACCGTTCCTGCAGCGCATGAAGGACGCCAAGCCCGATGCGATCTTCGTGTTCGTGCCTGCGGGGCAGGGCGGCAACTTCATGAAGCAATATGCCGAGCGCGGCCTCGACAAGGCCGGCATCAAGGTGATCGGACCCGGCGATGTCACCGATGACGATTTGCTCAACAACATGGGTGACGCCGTGCTCGGCACGGTCACCGCGCATCTCTACTCCGCGGCGCATCCCTCGCAGATGAACAAGGACTTCGTTGCCGCTTACAAGAAAGCGTTCGGCAACCGTCCGGGCTTCATGGCCGTGAGCGGCTATGACGGCATGCACCTGATCTACGAAGCGCTGAAGAAGACCGGTGGCGACACCAACGGCGACAAGCTGATCGAGGCGATGAAGGGCCAGAAGTGGGAGAGCCCGCGCGGCCCGATCTCGATCGACCCCGAGACCCGCGACATCGTGCAGAACATCTACATCCGCAAGGTCGAGAAGGTCGACGGCGAGCTCTACAATGTCGAGTTCGCGACCTTCGAGGCCGTCAAGGATCTCGGCAAGACCAAGAAGTGACGCGCTCTTTTCCACACCTCTCCCGCTTGCGGGAGAGGTCGGCGCGAAGCGCCGGGTGAGGGCTCTCTCAATACGGGGATTGTCTCGTTACGGAGATACCCTCTCCCCAGCCCTCTCCCGCAAGCGGGAGAGGGAGCACAGCAGCCTACTCCGCTAGACCTCATATTCTCGACAACGACCTGTCATCGATGACCGCAATCCTCACCAACCTGTTCGATGGCGTTGCCTACGGCATGCTGCTGTTCGTGCTCGCCTGCGGGCTCGCGGTCACGCTCGGCCTGATGAACTTCGTCAATCTCGCCCATGGCGCCTTCGCCATGGCCGGGGGCTATGTCTGCATGGTGCTGGTCAACCGGATGGGCTGGCCGTTCTTCGCCGCGCTGCCGCTCGCCTTCGTCTCCGCAGCCGCGATCGGCATTGCGCTCGAACGCACGCTCTACCGCCACCTCTATGCGCGCAGCCATCTCGACCAGGTGCTGTTCACGATCGGCCTGACTTTCATGTCGGTGGCGGCGGTCGATTACATCCAGGGCTCTTCGCGCGTCTTCATCAATTTGCCCGCCGCGCTCCAGGGCCAGTTCGACGTGTTCGGCGTCGGCATCGGCCGCTACCGGCTGATGATCATCGTGATCTGCGGCCTGCTCACCATCGGCCTGCAGATGGTGCTGGCCAAGACGCGCTTCGGCAGCCGCCTGCGCGCCGCCGTCGATGATCCCCGCGCCGCGAGCGGCCTCGGCATCAACGTGCCGCAAGTGTTCGCCTTCACGTTCGCTTTTGGCTGCGGGCTCGCCGGCCTCGGCGGCGCGCTGAGCGCCGAGATCCTGGGCCTCGATCCGTATTTTCCGCTGAAATTCATGATCTACTTCCTGATCGTGGTCACAGTCGGCGGTTCGTCCTCGATCACCGGGCCGTTCCTGGCCTCGCTCCTGCTCGGCATCGGCGACGTCGCCGGAAAATATTACGTGCCGAAGATGGGCCCCTTCGTGATCTACACCATGATGATCGTGATCCTGATCTGGCGCCCGAACGGCCTGTTCGGCCGCACGGCCACGCGTTGAGTCTGCCGATGAGCGCTTCCTCCGACGTCGGTCATCACGCCCAGCGCCAGGCGCGCTGGCACTATGGCGAAGTCGCCTTCTGGCTCATCGTGCTGGCCTGCGGCTTCGCCTTTCCCACGCGCTATCTGATCATGACCGACATCCTGCGGCTGGCGCTGTTCACGATGTCGCTCGATCTCATCCTCGGTTATGCCGGCATCGTCTCGCTCGGCCATGCCGCCTTCTTCGGTGTCGGCGCCTATGCGGCGGGACTTCTTGCGCTGCACGGCATCATCAAAGAGCCCGTGCTGGCGCTGATCGTTGCCGGCCTTGCCGCGATGGTGCTCGGCTTTGCCACCAGCTTCCTGGTGATCCGCGGCGTCGATCTGACCCGGCTGATGGTGACGCTCGGCATCGCCCTGCTGCTGGAAGCGCTTGCCGAACGCTTCTCCAACATCACCGGTGGCACCGACGGCCTGCAAGGCATCGAGATGCAGCCGATCTTCGGCGAGATCCCGTTCGACATGTTCGGTAAAGCCGGCTTCTTCTACTCGCTGGCCGTGCTGTTCCTCCTCTTCCTGCTCGCCCGCCGCGTCGTGCATTCGCCGTTCGGCCTGTCGCTGCGTGCGATCAAGAACAATCCGCTGCGGGCCGCCGCCATCGGCATCCCGGTCACTCGCCGCCTGATCGCGATCTACACGCTGGCGGCGTTCTATGCCGGCATTGCGGGGGCGCTGTTCACCCAGACAACCGCGATCGCTTCGCTCGATGTGTTCGCGTTCGAGCGCTCCGCCGATCTGATGCTGGTGCTGGTCATCGGCGGCACCGGCTATCTCTATGGCGGGCTGATCGGCGCGGTGGTGTTCCGCATGCTCCAGGAATTGTTCTCCACCATCACCCCGCAATACTGGCAGTTCTGGATCGGCCTCGTGCTCGTCGTGATCGTGCTGGTCGGCCGCCAGCGCCTGCATCGCTGGGTGCTCTATGTGCCGAACCTGATCATCAGGCAGGTGGCTGGACGCAAGGCCGTCGTCGCCGTGCCGGAGAGCGACGCATGACCATCGCGCTCGAAACGAAGAATCTCGAAAAGCAGTTCGGCGGCCTGCGCGTTACGCGTGACCTGTCCTTGAAGATCGAGCAGGGCGCCCGCCATGCTCTGATCGGCCCGAACGGCGCTGGCAAAACCACGGTCATCAACCAGCTCACCGGCGTTCTCAAGCCGAACTCGGGCCGCATCCTGCTCGAAGGCCAGGACATCACGGATCTGCCCGTGCACAAGCGCGTGCTGCGCGGCCTGTCGCGCACGTTCCAGATCAACCAGCTCTACCCGGACCTGACCCCGCTCGAGACCATCGGCCTTGCCGTCTCCGAGCGCCTCGGCCATGGCGGCGACTGGTGGCGGCGGATGGGGACGCGCGGCGACGTCAACGGTGAGGTCGCCGATCTGCTGACGCGCTTCCACCTGCTCGACGTCATGAACGAGCAGACCGTGACGCTGCCTTACGGCAAGCAGCGTCTGCTCGAGATCGCGGTGGCGATCGCGGCCAAGCCCCGCGTGCTGCTGCTCGACGAGCCCGCCGCCGGCGTGCCGGAGAGCGAGCGCCATGACATTCTCGCGGTCGTCAGCGCACTGCCGCGCGACGTCACCGTGCTCCTCATCGAGCACGACATGGACCTCGTCTTCTCCTTTGCCGACCGCATCTCGGTGCTGGTCTCGGGCGCGCTGCTCACCGAGGGGCCGCCCGAACAAGTCGCGCGCGATCCGCAGGTCAAGGCGGTCTATCTCGGCGAGGAGGCGGTCAATGTCTGACCTGCTCGCGATCGACTCCCTTCGCGCCGGCTACGGCGAAGCGGTGGTGCTGCCCAATATGTCGCTGCGCCTCGCCGAGGGGCAGGTGCTGGCGCTGCTCGGCCGCAACGGCACCGGCAAGACCACGCTGATCAATTCCATCGTCGGTGTCACCCGCCGTTTCTCGGGTTCGGTCGCGCTTGCCGGCGCGGATGTCACCTCGCTCCGGCCTGACCAGCGCGCGCGCGCCGGCATCGGCTGGGTGCCGCAGGAGCGCAACATCTTCCGCTCGCTGACGGTCGAGGAGAACATGACCGCGGTGGCGCAGCCCGGCCCGTGGACGGTCGAGAAGGTCTACGAGATGTTCCCGCGGCTGAAGGAGCGGCGGAGCAATTTTGGCAACCAGCTCTCCGGTGGCGAGCAACAGATGCTGGCGATCGGCCGCGCGCTGACACTCAATCCGAAAGTCCTGCTGCTGGACGAGCCGACCGAGGGCCTCGCCCCCATCATCGTCGAGGAGCTGCTCAAGGCGATCGGCACCATCACCCGGGCGGGCGGCATCTGCTCGATCATCGTCGAGCAGAATGCCCAAAAGATTCTGGGGCTGGCCGACCGCGTTGTGATATTGGAGCGCGGAACGATCGTCCACGACGCCCCGAGCGCCGCGCTGAAGGCCGACCCATCCGTTCTGGAGCGCCACCTCGGCGTCGCCGGAGCGGCCGCCCACTGATCTTCGCCTCTCCCCGCAGGCGGGGAGAGGGAGTACAACTTGCGCCACTGAAAGTTCGGGAGAGATAACAATGCAGCGAACCAAAGCCCCCTTCCGCGCCGACGAGGTCGGCAGCCTTCTGCGTCCCGCCAAGATCAAGGAAGCCCGCAGCCGTCTGGAGAAGGGCGAGATCTCGGCCGACGATCTGCGCAAGATCGAGGACATGGAGATCGAGAAGGTCGTGCACAAGCAGGCCTCGATCGGGCTGAAGCTTGCGACCGACGGCGAATTCCGTCGCTCCTGGTGGCATTTCGACTTCCTGGCCAAGCTCACCGGCTGCGAGCTGTTCCATCCCGACACCGGCATCCAGTTCGCGGGCGTGCAGACGCGGCACGACGCAGTGCGCGTGATCGGCAAGCTCGACTTCCCCGACCACCATCCGATGCTGGATCACTTCCGCTTCCTGAAGAAGTATGCCGATCAGGCCCACGTCACCGCCAAGATGACGATCCCGTCGCCGGCGGTGCTGCATTTCCGCGGCGGCCGCAAGTCGATCTCCAAGGACGTCTATCCCGATCTCGACGCCTTCTACGAGGACCTCGGCAAGACCTATCGCAAGGCCGTGAAGGCGTTCTACGACGCGGGCTGCCGCTATCTCCAGTTCGACGACACCGTCTGGGCCTATCTCTGCTCGCAGGACGAACTCCAGAAGGCGCGCGAGCGCGGCGACAATCCCGAAGGCCTCCAGCAGATCTATGCCCGCATCATCAACTACGCGCTGGCGGAGAAGCCTGCCGACATGGTGGTGACGACCCACGTCTGCCGCGGCAATTTCCGCTCGACCTGGATCTCCTCGGGCGGCTACGAGCCGGTCGCCGAGACTCTGCTCGCCGGCACCAATTACGACGGCTATTTCCTCGAATACGACAGCGATCGCGCCGGCGGCTTCGAGCCGCTGCGCTTCCTGCCCAAGGGCAACAAGGTCGTCGTGGTCGGCGTCATCACCTCGAAGTTCGGCGAGCTCGAGAAGAAGGACGACATCAAGCGCCGCCTGGAGGAAGCCGCCAAGTTCGCCCCGCTGGAGCAGCTCGCGCTGTCGCCGCAATGCGGCTTCGCTTCGACGGAAGAGGGCAACATCCTCTCTGAGGAAGAGCAGTGGGCCAAGCTCAGCCTTGCCGTGGAGATCGCGAAGGAAGTGTGGGGCAAGTAAGCGGTATGTCCGGGCTGGCGCGGAAAGCTCGCGCCACTCTATCGGTGTCGTCCCGGCGAAGGCCGGGACCCATACGCCGAGTTCACGTTGTAGCGCGAGCTTGCTAATGCCAAGTCTTCGCCGAATTGCATTCGGTGGTTATGGGTCCCGGCCTTCGCCGGGACGACACCGAACTTGACGCGCGGTCTTCGCGTCATAGCCAGCACCACGGCCTCGCCCGCCCTCACTTCTCTGCCAGATAGACCTCGCCCAGCAGCGACGAATTCGACCACGGCACCTGCTTGTTCTTCGTGGTCGAGACCACCTCGGCCCGGACCCGTGTCAGCATCTGCTGCACCTCCAGCCCGGGGGTGCCGATGTGGCGCGACAACGCGGCGGAGAACGGCGAGTTCGCGCCGTCGCCGTCGAGCGCGACCTGGCCCGGCGCGGTCGCGTAGGCGATCAGCGTGCCGGCTCCCAACGTCGCGCCGGTGCCCAGGTTCGTTGGAGCTGCGAGGCCCGAGGCACCGTCGATGCCGCGATTGCCGCCGACGGATGCGACCTGCTGCGCCATCGGATTGTTGCGGCAGGCGTCGAAGATCAGGATGTTGGTGCGGACCTGGTCGTCGAGGCCGGCCATGATCGTATCAGTCTCGATCATCGCCTCCGTCATGTTGGCGCCCGGCTTGAGCGCGACGTCGACGGGAATGAGATAGTTGCGGCCGTCGACCTGCACACCATGGCCGGCATAGTAGACCATCGCGACCTGCGCCCGCGCTGCCTCGCGCAAGAAATCGCGCGTCACCTTCTGCATCGCGGCGCGGTCGAGGTCGATGCCCTCGGACACAGTGAAGCCGATGTCGCGCAGGCTCTTGGCGATGGCGCGCGCATCGTTGGGTGGATTGGGCAGCGCCTTGACATGTGCATAGGCGCCATTGCCAATCACCAGCGCCATGCGCTTGCCGGGGGCGACCGGTGCGGGCGAGGGCGTCGGCGCCGGCCCCGCCTGCTGCGGAGCGGGGGTGGACGTCGGCTGCGTCGTCGGTGACGGCGCATCGCGCGGGATCGGCGCGCTCGCGTCCGTCAGCAGCGACAGCCGCACCTTCGCGGTGGCCTGGTTGGCCTTGCTGCCGGCGTCCGAAGCCACGATCGCCAGCGTCGCCTTGTAGTCGTCCTTCGCATGCGCATAGTCGCCCTTGGCCTCATAGGCGAGCGCGCGATGGATGTAGCCGGAGATCAGCACGCTGTTGGGCGGCGTCATGATGTTAACCGGCGGCCTTTCCTTGGCGAGCCGGATCGCTTCGCTGCCATCGGCGATGGCGCGATCGAGATCACCCTTGGCGCGCCAGATCGCGGTGCGGTTGATCAGCGGCTGCGGCAGCGTCGGATCGAGCCGGATCGCCTGATTGATGTCCGCGAGCGCGCCGTCGAGATCGCCGAGCGCCTCTTTCGAGATGCCGCGGTTCTGGAACGAGAACGCCGATTTCGGATCGGCCTTGATCGACATGTCGTAATCGGCAATGGCCTTGGCATAGTCGCGCTTGCCGCGCCAGGCATTGCCGCGATTGTGGAAGATGATGCCGCTGGGCGGGCCGAGCTTCAGCGCCTCGTCGAAATCCGCGATCGCGATCTCGTACTCGCCCTTGTCGTAATAGGCCGATCCCCGCAAGTTGTAGACCGCCTGGCTCGGCTGGAGCCGGATCGCTTCCGTGGCATCAGTGATGACCTTGGCGTACTCGCCCTTCTTGTTCCACCCGACCGCACGCCAGAAGTAGACCGTTGCGAGCTGCTCGCCCCTGAACACTTTCAGCGCGATGATCCTAGTGCAGGCGTCGACCATCTGGTCCGCGGGCGTGGTCTCGGTGGTGCAGAGCGGGCCGAGCTGATTGCGGGCCTGGGCGAAGGCGGGGCCGGACCACGGCGCGACGATGAGCAGGCAGAGCGCGACGAGCAGGCGACGCATGGCGATATCTCGTGAGAGGAGAGGCGCTTGTTTGTTGCCCCGCGGGGCGCAGGGGTTCACTGGTTCCCGCCCTGGCGCGCGGCCAATCGAGGCGCCTCAATCCGCTATTCCCTGAGTGGGCAGAATTTGCTAGGACGCAGCACCCAATCCGTCTGCCCACCGCGTCCCACCGATGAAAAACGACGAAATCCTGAGCCAGATCACCGAGTTCTGCCGCAAGGCGGGCATGGCGGAATCGACCTTCGGTCGGCGCGCGGTGAACGATGGGAAGCTGGTGCATCGCCTGCGCGAAGGAAAGCGCATCACCATCGACACGCTCGAGCGGATCCAGGCCTATATGGCCGCATCGATGGCCGGCGGCGTGCCGCCGCCACGGGGACTTCAGGTGCCGCCAGAAAAGCGCGACCCGCGCGGCAATTTCCGCTTCTTCGAGAACCGCCAGAAATACCTGCTGTTCGTCCACACCTGCAGCGAGAAGCGGGTGATCGCAGACAGGGTCGCCTTGGAGCTAAGCTCCATCCATCCGCGCCCGCCGGCGCTACGCCTGTTCGACGCGGGCGTGGGCGACGGCACAGTGCTGGCGCGGGTGCTGCGCGCAACGCACCAGCGCTTTCCCAACATGCCGTTCTATGTCGCCGGTAAGGAGCTCAGTCTCGAGGACCTGCGCCTGACGCTGGAGAAGGTGCCGGATCGCATTTTCGAGCATCCGGCGTCGGTGTTCGTCTTCACCAACATGTTCTACGCGGAGGCGCCCTGGCTGACGCCGGCATCGCCTGCGGCGGCGGCGGCCACCGTCTGGCATGAGGTGCCGCTGCGCGGCGCTTCATCGGGCGAGTTCGAGCAGCAGATCGCGGAACTGCGGCCGTTCTTGGAGCAGAACTGGCGCGCCGCGATCAGCCCACGCACGGCCATGCCGCTCTACGAGCGGCCCGTCGTCCTCGTGCTCTATCGCGAGGACCACAGGTTTCTCTTGGATTCGACCATCCCGCGGCCGGGCCAGACCGAGGCCAATTTCGACCTCGTCATCGCATCGCAGCCCTACCGGGCGCTGTCCTCGGTCAATTTCCGGGCCAAGCGGATCATTGCACCCTTGGCGCGGGCGCTCCGGCCTGGCGGCAGGCTGATCGGAATCCACTCCCACGGCCAGGATCCGGGCATGGAAATGATCCAGGCGATCTGGCCTGGAGAAAATCCTTTCTCAGTCAGCCGTCATGAGCTACTGCGTGCAGTTAAGTATGAACTTGGATCGGTGGGCCGCGACTTAAATTTTAATGCTTACGCGGATAACCGTTCGATCTTCAGGTATGATATGGAAGCGCTGCCCAACGAGGTCACCGGCACCATCGGTACCTCGACGGCCTTTGCAGCGTGGAATGCGGCGGTGTATGTCGCTCAGATTGAGGACGACCGGTTGACAGAAATGACTCAAAACGGCCGCACTCTGGATGCCGCCAGGGACGTGCTGCGAAAGTACAATGGGCTCTGGTTTCTCGACGAATCCTACGTCATCTCGCGTCGGCGTGATTGACATCATCAAAAGTAAACATCGCAAACGCCCGCCGGCTAATGGCGGAACAAGGGGTTACTGATGCGCGCATCCTATCTCTTCACCAGCGAGTCCGTGTCCGAAGGCCATCCGGACAAGGTCTGTGACCGGATCTCCGATGAGATCGTCGACCTGTTCTATCGTGAAGGGCCGAAGGCGGGCATCGATCCCTGGGCCATCCGCGCCGCCTGCGAGACGCTGGCGACCACCAACAAGGTGGTGATCGCTGGTGAGACCCGCGGTCCGAAATCAGTGACCAACGAGCAGATCGAAAGCGTCGTCCGCGGCGCGATCAAGGACATCGGCTACGAGCAGGAAGGCTTCCACTGGAAGACCTGCGACGTCGAGATCCTGCTGCATCCGCAGTCGGCCGACATCGCCCAGGGCGTCGATGCGCTGCAGCCGGGCGAGGTCAAGGAAGAAGGCGCGGGCGACCAGGGCATCATGTTCGGCTACGCCACCAACGAGACGCCTGATCTGATGCCGGCGCCGATCTTCTACGCCCACAAGATCCTCCGCCTCATCTCCGAAGCGCGCCACTCCGGCCGCGAGAAGGTGCTGGGCCCGGATTCCAAGAGCCAGGTCACCGTGCAGTACGAGAACGGCAAGCCGGTCGGCGTGCGCGAGATCGTGGTGTCGCATCAGCATCTGATCGAGGACCTCACCTCCAAGCAGGTGCGCGACATCGTCGAGCCCTATGTGCGCGAGGCGCTGCCGAAGGACTGGATCACGCCGAAGACGATCTGGCACATCAACCCGACCGGCAAGTTCTACATCGGAGGCCCCGACGGCGACTCCGGCCTGACCGGCCGCAAGATCATTGTCGACACTTATGGCGGCGCGGCCCCGCATGGTGGCGGCGCGTTCTCCGGCAAGGATCCGACCAAGGTCGACCGTTCGGCGGCCTATGCCGCGCGCTACGTCGCCAAGAACGTCGTTGCCGCCGGTCTCGCCGATCGCTGCACGCTCCAGCTGGCTTACGCCATCGGCGTCGCGCGGCCGCTGTCGATCTACATCGACACCCACGGCACCGGTAAGGTGTCGGAGGACCAGCTCGAGAAGGCCGTCGCCAAGGCGATGGATCTCACGCCACGCGGCATCCGCACGCATCTCGACCTCAACCGCCCGATCTACGCGCGCACCTCGGCCTACGGCCATTTCGGCCGCACGCCGGACAATGAGGGCGGCTTCTCCTGGGAGAAGACCGACCTCGTCGAGCCGCTCAAGCGCGCGCTCTAGTTTTACGCGTCATCCCGGGGCGCGCGCGGTACACGCGCGAACCCGGGATCCTTATCCATCACATCGAGATTCCGGGTTCGCCTCTTTTGGGCGACCCGGAATGACGAGTTCAACAACAGGATACTCGCAATGAACGCGAAGCCCGGCTTCACCGATTACATCGTCAAGGACATTTCGCTCGCCGATTTCGGCCGCAAGGAGATCTCGCTCGCCGAGACCGAGATGCCCGGCCTGATGGCCACCCGCGAGGAGTACGGCCCGAAGCAGCCGCTCAAGGGCGCGCGCATCGCCGGCTCGCTGCATATGACGATCCAGACCGCGGTGCTGATCGAGACGCTGGCCGCTCTCGGCGCCGACATCCGCTGGGTCTCCTGCAACATCTATTCGACGCAGGATCACGCCGCGGCTGCGATCGCGGCCGCCGGCATTCCCGTCTTCGCCGTCAAGGGCGAGACGCTGACTGAATATTGGGACTACACCGCAAAACTGTTCGACTGGCATGGCGGCGGCACGCCAAACATGATCCTCGATGACGGCGGCGATGCCACCATGCTGGTGCATGCCGGTGTCCGTGCCGAGAACGGCGACACTGCCTTCCTCGACAAGCCGGGCTCGGAGGAAGAGGAGATCTTCTACGCGCTGGTCAAGCGCCTGTTGAAGGAGAAGCCGAAGGGCTACTTCGGCGAGATCGCCAAGAACATCAAGGGCGTCTCGGAAGAGACGACGACAGGCGTGCATCGTCTCTACGAGATGGCCAACAAGGGCACGCTCCTGTTCCCGGCAATCAACGTCAACGACAGCGTCACCAAGTCGAAGTTCGACAACCTCTATGGCTGCCGTGAATCGCTGGTCGACGGCATCCGCCGCGGCACCGACGTGATGCTGTCGGGCAAGGTTGCGATGGTCGCCGGCTTTGGCGACGTCGGCAAGGGCTCGGCCGCTTCGCTGCGCCAGGCCGGGTGCCGCGTCATGGTCTCCGAAGTCGATCCGATCTGCGCGCTCCAGGCCGCGATGGAAGGCTATGAGGTCGTGACCATGGAAGACGCCGCGCCCCGCGCCGACATCTTCGTCACCGCGACCGGCAACAAGGACATCATCACCATCGAGCACATGCGCGCGATGAAGGATCGCGCCATCGTCTGCAACATCGGCCACTTCGACAACGAGATCCAGATCGCAGCTCTGCGCAATTTGAAGTGGACCAACATCAAGCCGCAAGTCGACGAGATCGAATTCCCCGACAAGCACCGCATCATCATGCTGTCGGAAGGCCGCCTCGTGAACCTCGGCAACGCCATGGGCCATCCGTCCTTCGTGATGTCGGCGTCCTTCACCAACCAGACGCTGGCGCAGATCGAGCTGTTCGCCAACAACAAGAACGGCAAGTACGAGAAGAAGGTCTACGTGCTGCCCAAGACCCTCGACGAGAAGGTCGCCCGCCTGCACCTCGCCAAGATCGGCGTCAAGCTCACCGAACTGCGCAAGGACCAAGCCGACTATATTGGCGTGAAGCAGGAAGGCCCGTACAAGTCGGATCATTATCGGTACTGATTGCGTCAGGACGTTTGTCCTACTTTTGCCGCGCTGGACAGGCTGTCCGGCGCGGTTTTTGCCATCTAGTGAACTGCATCACATCCTGTTCGATAGCTGCGGTGTTATTGCAATCTTTGGGAGTGAATATTCGCATTGCGATTTCGTTCATTGCTGGAGGGTACTATGGCGTATTTCAGAGACGCATGGCCTTTGGCTTTTGTTCTGGTGGCGGCCAACCCCACCAATGCTGCAACTCCAATCGACTCTGATCCTGCTGCGTTCTTCCAATCCGGCAGCCTCGCAGGTGCGCTTGAAGCGGCATCTGCCGATGTGAAGCAAGACGAAGGCGGTTCGGGTCCGCGGCGGATCCAGCTGTCGCAGTGGTTCAATTTCGCCAATTGTTTTAGCGGGGTCTGGCGAAGGTGTTGAACGATGTGGCGCCCGGCTCTCATTGTACTTCAGCCAACGCCGTTCTGTAACATCGACTGCGACTATTGCTATCTGCGCCACCGCGACGACCGTACCGTGATGGGTGCAAAGGTCGTCTCTGCGATCCGCGACAAGATTTTTCCCAGGATCGCCCGCGACGCCGCGCCGACGATTATTTGGCATGCCGGCGAGCCGACGACAGTGCCCATTGCTTGGTATCGAAGCGCCTACACCGAGCTGCGGAAGACGGCGCCAGGGGCGACCAACTTCTCGCTGCAATCAAACGGGATTGGCCTCGGACGGGACTGGATCGAGTTTGCCCGAGAGACCGGTACGCAGATCGGACTCTCGATCGACGGTCCGCGAGAGTTTCACGATGCGCGCAGGAAGACGCGAAACGGCAAGGGGACCTGGGCTCTGGCGATGCAAGCATTGCGAGAGCTGCAACAGGCGCGGATACATCCCAACGTCGTCACGGTCCTGCATCCGCTGTCGCTTCAGGCAGTCGACGCATATTTCGAGTTCTATCGCGATAACGACATCTCTCACGTATCGTTTTCGATTGATGAGTCCGAGGGACGTCATGCGACGAGTTCGTTCGATGCCGGAGACTACACCGATGCCATCACCGGGTTCCTTTTCGGTCTGATGAAGCGCGCCTATCTCCAGGGCTTCCCGCTGCACATCAAAGAAGTCGAGCGGATCGCCTCGATTCTGGCCGGCGGGCAATTGCGCAACGAGCAGATCGACGCCTGGGACGTCCTGGTCGTCGCTGCAAACGGCGATGTGACGACGTTCTCGCCGGAGTTCATGGAGGTGCGCTCACAGGCGCATCGCAATTTCAATTTCGGGAATATTCTGATCGACGACTTCGATCGGATCTTCACCAGTGCCCTCGTCGCCCGAACTCAGGCAGAGATTCGGCAGGGCGTGGACCTGTGTCGCGCGCGGTGCCGATACTTCGCGGTGTGCGGCGGCGGCGCCCCATCCAACAAGATGCAGGAAAACGGGGGGCTCGATTCTGCCGAGACGCAGTTTTGCAGATTCTCCGTGCAGCCCGCGGCGGAGGCTTTCCGTAAGATGATCCATTGGGCGCGGCAAATACCCGAGGATCGTTTCATTTCCAATCCGAGATGTTTTGCGGAGCCGCTGACGTAGTCGGAAGTTATTTCGATGGGAGGTCACGATGACGGAATGCCCAGCTTCTGTTCTCTCCACCTTCTGTATGTGGACGCAGTATCTTCCTCCTATCATTCAGCAGATTACGGGTCCGCAGATTGCATCATTCCTGTTCGGCGTCCTTGTGGTCGTTGTTTTCTCGGTCGATCATTACAAGGTTCCCACCTACGCTAAAACGACAATCGGCGAATTCATCGAGCTTGCGCCGGAATCGTTGACTTCGCATTCGAGATATATGAAGGGTTTGGCAATCTACGTTGCCTTAATGTTGGGCTTCTACTTCATTTTGCTCGCGATTGGCCCGACCGCGATTGCACCAATTCTGTCCTACATTCCTGGCGGCTCCGACGGCAAGATCGACAATTCGGTTTGGCCACTTGCGGCGACATCGATCATCACTTTGATCGGGAGCCGCGACGACGACAAATATCTCGGCCGGATGGAGGGTTGGCTCCGATCCATCGCCCATGAGGCGGCCTACATCCCTTATGCGGTGACGAACCTCGCGGTCGCGCTCGACGGTAGCTTTCCTCTGGCCGACGAAGAGCTGCGCGCCGCAGGAGAATTCTCCCCGGCGACGCAGGCTCTGATCGAAGACAATCAGGAAGGCTCCAGGCAAAATTGGCTTCGCGCCAAGTTTCTCTATTCGCGGTTGGAGCTGTTGCGAGATCGGGACGATCAGTTCAAGCCGGTGATGAGGCAACCGGAGAACGAGCGTGCTTTTGGGTTCGTTCGCGATCAACGTGATGCCCTGGCCAAGGAGCTTGATCGTGGTGACCCCGGCGAAGATGCTGCGCGGAAGATCGACGCGTTCAAGAATGCGCTCGCAGTGTTCCTGGCATCGATCTTGTGGCGCGCCTGTGAGAACGAAACCGCCGTCAATGCCAAGCTGAGGTCGCTTAAACTCAATGTAAGCACGCCGGCGCCACGTTCGCCTGCGACTTTCATTTTTCATCTGGCGTTCTATCTCGGTGGCGTGGCGTCTGTTTTCCTGATCGCGCTGAAAATCAGATCGATGCAGTTCCATGACGAGTCGGCCCAGCAGAAATGGCACCTCACGTTGGCCTTTTTCGTCTTCCTGCTCACTGCATTCTTCGTTACCCGCTGGCGGGAGAAGCGGCTAGCCAGCGGCGACTGGAAGTACAGTTCGGATGTCGTCATTCGTTGCGCGATCATCAACACGATCGCCGTCACGCTCATCTCGGTGTTGGTCACATTTGCTGTTCACCAGGGCGGAAGCGGCCGGTTCTATGCGATGCTCCTGATGGCGTTCGGTATGGCGCTTCCGTCGACCCTGCTTTTTCAACTGTTGATGCGCTGGGCTGCAAGTTCACCTCCGACGGGTGAGGCGGTCGCCGCTACTGTGGGATGTAGTAGAAATCCATTCGAACTGTTCAGGACAACACTTTATGCAGGTGGCAGCTATTCGATCATCGCGTTCGTATTCGCATTCGTGCTGTACTGGCCGTCGGATTATACAGTCATCAGCAGCACGCCGCTACAATACGTCGAATCGGCGCTGATCAGCCTTAACAACATCGACAAGGTAAATCAGGACAAGAGGGACGAAGACAGCTGGTTCCGCACTTCGGTATCACAGGCATCCATCCGAAATTTGGAAGCCGAGCTGCAGAATGTGAGATCGAGTATCGCGACGGGTAACTATCAGCCTGAAGCGCTGTCTACGATCGTGGCGGAGTGCGATACCATGGGCGACCTGGGTGGAGGGCGACGGCTCTTCAACCCAGGTTGCGAGCTCGGTGGGCTGTTGTCGACCATAGAGAAGGGCGAGGTCATGTCCAATCTGTATGGGCTACAAATGCAGATCTCGAATCTGAAGCCCGCATTCGCAGCTTTTCAGAACTATAAGACCCTTTCGAACGCAGTTCATTTGCAATGGCCAAACGCGTTGCTCGCAAGTCTGATGTGGGCTGTGATGGCTGGCGTCTTTGCTGTCTCTGCACTGTTATATCGGCGGCGGGAGCTGTGGGACGGATTGTCCCTCAGGAAGCTGCCGGACTTTGTGCCGAAGGGGCGGCAGGAAAGGGAATCCTGGCTGCGTACCCCGCTTTACGACCTGGCGAAGCTTTCGCCGCTCGAAGCATTGCGCTATCCAACGTTCCGCGCCCGGTTGGCGGATAATATGAGCGCGCAGCCGAGCATCCAGCCGAGCGTGCCGCACTTGCGAACTGTGGCTTGATTCCGGTTCATGAACGAGTGCTGGAGGTCACGTGTATCGGTTTGGTGGTTGATTTTTGCTCGGATCGAGCGCTAATCAATCTATGGGAGCGCGTGACAGCGAACATTTCGACGTCCTCATCGTCGGTGCCGGCCTGTCCGGCATCGGCGCGGGCTATCATTTGCAGACGAAGTGCCCGGGCAAGAGCTACGTCATCCTGGAGGGCCGCGATTGCATCGGCGGCACCTGGGACCTGTTCCGCTATCCCGGCATCCGCTCCGACAGCGACATGTTCACGCTCGGCTATTCGTTCAAGCCGTGGACCGACCCGAAGGCGATCGCCGACGGGCCGCAGATCCTGAACTATGTGCGCGAGACGGCCGCCGAGAACGGCATCGAGCAGCACATCCGCTTCCGTCATCGGGTCAAGCGCGCATCGTGGTCGACGCCGGAGGCGCGTTGGACCGTGGAGGCCGAGCGCATCGCGGGCGAGGGCGCACCCGAGCTCGTGCGCTTCACCTGCAATTTCCTGTTCATGTGCTCGGGCTATTACAAATACGAGGCGGGCTACACGCCGGAGTTCAAGGGGACGGCGGATTTCCAGGGCCGCATCGTGCATCCGCAGAAATGGACTGAGGACATCGACTATTCGGGCAAGCGCGTCGTGGTGATCGGCTCGGGCGCGACCGCAGTGACCCTGGTGCCGGAGCTCGCCAAGAAAGCGGCGCAGGTCACCATGCTGCAGCGCTCGCCGACCTACGTGGTGTCGCGCCCCGCTCAGGATCCCGTCGCCAACAAGCTGCGCCGCAATTTGCCGACGAGGCTTGCTTATCACCTGATCCGCTGGCGCAATGTGATGTGGGGAATGTTCTTCTTCCAGCTCAGCCGGCGCCGGCCGGCGAAGGTGAGGGATCTCATCCTTAGGGGCGTGCAGATGGCACTCGGCCCCGACTACGACGTCGCGACCCATTTCACGCCGCGCTACAATCCCTGGGACCAGCGGCTGTGCCTCGTTCCCGACGGCGATCTCTTCAAGGCGATCCGCGAGCAGCGCGCCGCGGTCGTCACGAGCGAGATCGACACGTTTACGCGCGACGGTATTCGCCTGAAGGACGGCAGCGAGCTTGCGGCCGACATCATCGTGACGGCGACGGGCTTGGTACTCCAGGTCGTCGGCGGGCTCGAGATCAGCGTCGATGGCCGCGCCGTCGATTTCGCCAACACGCTGACCTACAAGGGCATGATGTATGCCGACGTGCCGAACATGGCGTCAGCCTTCGGCTACACAAACGCGTCGTGGACGCTGAAATGCGATCTCACCTGCGAATATGTCTGCCGGCTCATCAACTACATGGACCGGCATAATTTCCGTCAGTGCATGCCGCACAATGACGATGCCACGATCACCGCGCAGCCCTCGCTCGATTTCACCTCGGGTTATGTGCAGCGCTCGATCGCCAAGATGCCGAAGCAGGGCTCGAAGCGGCCGTGGCGCCTCTATCAGAACTACGCGCTCGACATCGTCTCCTTGCGCTTCGGCCGGATCGACGACGGCGTGATGCAATATTCCTGATCTCCGTATGTTGCCGGAGGAACCCGTCGACCGCTTGAGGCGAACCGCGACTTGAAGTAGTATTGTTGCGTTGCATGCAATTTACTTCCGACAGCGCCTGAGTTCCGCGTCGCTGGCATTGATGGGAGCGCGGGACGTGCACGTGCTTGCTCTGGTCACGCAGAAAGGTGGAAGCGGTAAGAGTACGCTGGCTGTCGGGCTTGCCGTGGCCGCGATGGAATGCGAAGAGCGCGTTGCTCTCATTGAGGCGGACGCGCAGGGCACCATCTCGAAATGGAAAGAGCGTCGCGAGAATTCCTATCCTCGTGTCGAGTGCGTTGCGGATCCGGCAGAGATCGAGCCGGTGCTATCTCGGCTCCAGGCCGAAGGGATTGGGCTCGCAATCATCGACACGGCCGCCACGAACAACGCACTGGCGCTGCGCGCCATCACCAATGCCGACCTCTGTCTCATTCCGGCGCGTCCGAGCCCGGCCGATATCGAAGCTGCCATCCCTACGCTGTTGGCCATTCGTAGGGGTAACCGCCGGTTTGCCTTCATTCTCAATCAGACGCCCACACGGGGGTGCCGGCTGAGTGAAGCTGCCACGTCGCTCAACTCGCTTGGGGTGCTTGCGCTTCCCTTTATTGGACAGCGCAACGACCATCAGGATGCGCTCGGGGTAGGCTTGGGCGTCACCGAGTTTGCGCCGGACGGAAAAGCCTCGGACGAGATCGTTGGGCTGTGGCGCTGGATTTCGGAGCACATCTTCGCGGAGTCGAATCATCATGGGCAAGGCGCGGTCGAGACAGCCTGCTGATGGCGCACGCGCCAAACGTCGGTCGCTGGTGGATCTGACTGCGGCGGTGAGCCGCACAATCGACGAGAGCTTCCTGGAGACGCCGCCGGATCCGGTCGCCGTCCCACGGGGCGATGGACTCCGGAGCGAGCGGGCAGCCAGGGCTGCTCGAAAGAAGCCTGCTCGAAAGGTGCCTGCGGAGACGACCGTTCCCGCGGCAATCGACAACGTCGCGACGTGCTCGTTTACGAAGGTGGAGCTGGGTTCGACGCAATTCCAAAGTGCCAGCAACACCTCCGCTCTCGCCGTGGAGATCGCCAAAGAGATGCAGACGCATGCCCTCGAGGCAATGAAGTTAGGCGTGCATACTGCGTTCGAATATACGAAGGATATTGCCAGTCAGGAAAGCGACGTCCTGGACGGAGCTGCCGCTGAGTGCCACGCTGTCGTGCTCGAATTGATGAAAGTGAATGCAGGCGCGACGCTGCAGTATACGCGCGAGTTGAGCCGCGTGAGAACGCTCTCGCAGTGGGTCGAGTTGTCGAGCTCACATGCGCGAAAGCAGTGTGAGTTGGTGCGACAGCAGGCCGAATTGCTGAAATCATTGACACGCAATGCGAGAACGTCCGGCGCCGACTAGCGCGCATCGGAATCAGGATATCGCCGAGGCCGGGGCGGGGCAGCCCGCCCGCCAATGTTGTTTGCGTATTCGGCCGCTCGTCTGAATCGGCCATCCTGCCCAACGGTTAACGCCGGATTAACGGATGGGTCCTAGCCTGTCTCGGCCGGGGTGACTCGCAAGGCCGAGGTGAGCCCAATGGAAGCCCAGAGAATCGCGGTCGACGCCGTCGTCGCGCTGACCGACTGCGACCGCGACGCCGTCATCGCCTTCATCCGCCGTCTCTACCTCGCCGGCGTCACCGATCCCAAGCGGCTGACGTTCAAGGGCCTCCAGGCGCTGTCGCGGGCCTGATTTGGGCGGTTTCGGCCCCAAGTTCCGCTCGAGGGCTCTCCCCAGCGTGATTGCAACCCGGCGGTGAATATCTTGCCGCTCGGGCCCCGTCGGGCTACACGACACACCGGCTGGGTCACTTGGGATTGGGGAAATGCTGAAACAGCTTTTTGCGCCGCAACTTGTCATTCTTTATGTGCTGGCGGCCTCGACGATTTACGTTCACTTCCGCGGCAAGCAGCGGCTGCGCTTCGCGCGCCAGCTCGGCGATCACTCGACCTACCTCGCACCCTACAACGTGCTGATGTATGCTGGCTCGGCCGTGCCCAACAAGCCGGTGATCTCGGTCGATCAGTTTCCCGAGCTGAAGCCGCTGAGCGAGAACTGGGAGACCATCCGCGACGAAGCGGTGCGCCTGTTCGACGAAGGTTTTATCCGCGCCGCAGCCAAGAACAACGACTGGGGCTTCTATTCCTTCTTCAAGAGCGGCTGGAAGCGGTTTTACCTGAAATGGTACGATGACTTCCTGCCTTCGGCGCGCACGCTCTGCCCGAAGACGGTGGAGCTGCTGAACTCGATCCCGAGCGTGCACGGCGCGATGTTCGCGATGCTGCCGCCGGGCGGCAAGCTAGGCGCCCATCGCGATCCCTTCGCGGGTTCGCTGCGCTATCACCTCGGCCTCGTTACGCCGAACTCGAACAAATGCCGGATTCTCGTCGACGGCGTCGAATGCGTCTGGCGCGACGGCGAAGCCTTCATGTTCGACGAGACCTTCATCCACAGCGCCGAGAATGCGACCGACGTCAACCGCATCATCCTGTTCTGCGACGTCGAGCGCCCGATGAAGTTCGGCTTCATGACCGCGATCAACCGCTGGGTCAGCCATCACATCGTCAAGGCGTCGGCGACCCAGAACGTCGACGGCGAGAATGTTGGCGTGCTCAACAAGGTGTTCGGCAAGCTCTACGAGATCCATCTCGGCAGCCGCAAGGTCAAGGAGTGGAACCGCAACGTCTACTACACGCTGAAATATTCGCTGACGGCGCTCGTCCTCGGCCTCATCGTGCTGTCGGCGTTGCGGTGAATCGACGCCTCGCGATGAGCCCCTTGCCGGTCGCGAATACGGAGATCGTGCGGTTCTTCCGCCAGTGGCTGGACACCTTCGCGGGCTATGTCCGCGAGGTCGACTATGCCTCGGCGCGGCCGCTCTTCCATCCGGATGTGCTCGCCTTCGGCACGCATAACGATGTCATCCCCGGCCTCGATCAATGGGTCGCGACGCAATGGGACAACGTCTGGCCGAAGACGACCGATTTTCGTTTCGTGCTCGATCAGACCTCGATCCTGGCATCGTCCGACGGCACGATGGTGACCGTGATCGCGCCGTGGACGAGCACGGGCTATCATTCCGATGGCAGCGCGTTTCCACGCCCCGGGCGGGCGACGATGGTGTTCTCCAAGACCGCCGACGGCTGGCTGTGTGTGCATTCCCACATGTCGCTCAACCGCGGAGTGCCTCAGGCGAGCCACGCCAATCGGCCGGTAAAGGCCTGGTAGAGCCAACCCATCCGGCAGCGTGCGCCGCCGGCTTTATTGGCCGACTAAAGTTTTACACTCTCGTTCCAGTTCGGCCGGAACCCTTGGAACCTGATCTCGTTTTTTCCTCAACGAATAACCGGTGAAAGATGCGCAACCGGGGGGCTGTTCGAGGGAAACGCTCCCATGGCAACACTCGACCTTGATGCCACCCGACTTACTGAATCCGAGCATCAGCGCCAGCTTCGTCGCGCGGTGATCGCGTCCACGGTAGGGACCGCGATCGAATGGTATGATTTCTTCCTCTACAGCACCGTCACCGGTCTGGTTTTCGCAAAGCTGTTCTTTCCGCAGTCCGATCCCTGGGTTGGCACGCTGGAGGCGTTTGCGATCTACGCAGTCGGCTTCGTCGCGCGCCCGATCGGCGCGGCAATCTTTGGACACTATGGCGACCGCATCGGACGTAAATCGACGCTGATCGCGACGCTGCTTTTGATGGGACTGGCGACCGCCGCAGTGGCCGTGGTGCCGACCTATGCGAGCATCGGCATCTGGGGCGCCGTGATCCTGACCGTGCTGCGATTCATTCAGGGCGTCGGCGTTGGCGGCGAGTGGGGCGGCTCGGTGCTGATGTCGATGGAATGGGCCCGCAGCGACCGATCCCGAGGATTGATCGCGTCATGGCCGCAATTCGGCGTGCCCTGCGGCCTGTTCCTCGCAAATCTCGCCGTGCTGGCGTTCAGCCAGATGGCGGGCGATCAGTTCCTGGCGTGGGGCTGGCGCATTCCGTTCGCGCTCAGCATCATCCTGGTCGGCGTCGGGCTTTATATCCGGCTCGGCATTCTCGAAACGCCGGTGTTCTCAAAGCTCGTGGCCGAACGTCAGGTCGACCGCACGCCGATGCTGACGGTGATCCGGGAATACCCGAAGGAGATCCTGCTGTCGGCCTTCGCGCGCATGTCGGAGCAGGCGCCGTTCTACATCTTCACCGCCTTCGTCTTCTCCTATGGCATCGGCACCCTGCACGTTTCGCGCGACTTCCTGCTGACCGCGGTGCTCTCGGCCTCGGTGCTGTCGTTTGTCTCGATCCCGCTGTGCGGACATATCTCCGATCAGATCGGCCGCAAGAACATGTACATGATCGGCGCTGCCGTGACGGGCATCTTCGGCTTCGTCTATTTCGCGCTGCTCAACACCGGATCACCAACCATCATCTTCCTTGCGATCATCCTGTCGCTGATTCCGCACGACATGCAGTACGGGCCGCAAGCCGCCTTGATCGCCGAGAGTTTTACCGGACGCCTGCGCTACAGCGGATCCTCGCTCGGCTATCAACTCGCATCCGTGATCGCCGGCGGCCCGGCGCCGCTGATCGCAACCTGGCTGTTCGGCACGTTCCATTCGGCGACCGCGATCGCGATCTACATCGCGATTTGCGCTGTCATGACGCTGGCCGCAACCGCGATGATGACCGATTACACCGGGAAGGATATCAACGCGGTGGGCGCGCATGAGCGGCGAACTTGAGGCCGCAAAAAAGCCCCGGACGTGACGTCCGGGGCTTGGCCTGTCTGTGATCTCGAGCTCAGCCTATTCCGGCTGGCCGATGCTCACCTTCAGCGTGCCGACGCCGTCGACGCCGCATTCGAGCTTGTCGCCCACCTGGAGCTGCGAGACGCCGGCCGGCGTGCCCGTCATGATGATGTCGCCGGCGGCGAGCTTCACCTGCTGCGAGAGCTGCCAGATGATCTCCGGCACGTTCCAGATCAGCTCGGTGAGGTCGCCCTGCTGCGCTTCCTTGCCGTTGACGGTGAGCCAGATCTTGCCCTTCGAGGGATGGCCGATCTTCGAGGCCGGCTGCACCGCGGAGCAGGGGGCGGAGCCGTCGAACGACTTGCCGATCTCCCAGGGACGCTCCTTCTTGCGCGAGGCGATCTGGAGATCGCGGCGGGTGAGGTCGATGCCGACGGCGTAACCGTAGACGTGGTCGAGCGCCTTGTCGGCGGGGATGTTCAGCCCGCCGCTCTTCATCGCGACGACCAGCTCGACCTCGTGATGCAGATCCTTGGTCAGCGGCGGATAGGGAATGGTGGCGCCATCCGGCACCAGCATGTCGGCGTGCTTGGCGAAGAAGAACGGCGGGGCGCGCTCGTCATTGCCCATCTCGCGGATGTGCTCGAGATAATTGCGTCCGACGCACCAGATGCGGCGCACCGGATAGCGGCCGCTTTCCCCGACGACGGGAAGCGATGCCTGGGGCGGAAGCGGAATGACGTAGGAGGCGGCGTTCATGAAGCGGTCTCGCGGCTCTTGAGGTTGATAAGGAACTCTATGCGGTTGCGCTGATCGGCGCCAGTGCACCGACATCGTGATGTTGCAGGCGGAAGAACGAGGCGTAACGGCCGGAGCGGCGCAAGAGCTCGTCATGCCGGCCCTGCTCGACGATCTCGCCGCCCTCGACCACCAGGATGCTATCTGCGTGCATGATGGTGTGCAGGCGGTGCGCGATCACGATGGTGGTGCGGTTCTGGCAGAGATGCTCGATCGCCTCCTGCACCTGACGCTCGGACTCCGAATCGAGCGCGGCGGTGGCTTCGTCCAGGAGGATGATCGGCGCGTTCTTGATCAGCGCGCGCGCCACCGCGATGCGCTGGCGCTGGCCGCCAGAGAGCTGCGTGCCGTGCTCGCCGACCGGCGTGTCGTAGCCGAGCGGGAAGCCCATGATGAAATCATGCGCGCAGGCCGCCTTCGCCGCCTCGATGATTTCCTGTTCGGTCGCGCCCGGCCGGCCGAAGGCGATGTTGTTGCGGATGGTGTCGCGGAACAGATAGACGTCCTGGCCGACATAGGCGGTCTGCGCCCGCAGCGATTTGCGCGAGACCGAGTTGATCGACTGCCCGTCGATCACGATCTCTCCTTGCGTCACCTCGTAGAAGCGCAAGAGCAGCGCCAGCACGGTCGACTTGCCGCCGCCGGACGGGCCGACCAGGGCGGTGACCTTGCCGGGCTCGGCAACGAAGCTCATGCGGTTGAGCACGGTCTCGCCTGAGCGATAGGAGAAGCTGACATCGTGCAGCTCGATGCGGGCATCTGACAGCTTCAGCGCCGGCTTGTCGTCGTCGGACTGCTCGCTCGCGGGGCTGTCGACGACCTCGAGCAGCATGCGCGCGCCGACCAGCTGGCTGTTGAGGTCGATGTTGAGCCGCGCCAGCCGCTTGGCCGGCTCGGTCGCCATCAGGAACGCAGTCATGAAGGAGAAGAACGCGCCGGGCGTCGCATTGAGCGCGACCACGGCGTAGCCGCCGTACATCAGGCAGCCGGCGACGGCGAAGCCCCCGAGCATCTCCATCAGCGGATTGGAGCGGTTGGCGACGCGGGCCATCTTGTTGGCGTTGCGCTCGACGACCGCGATGTTCTCGTCGATGCGGTTCTGCATGGTATCTTCGAGCGTGAACGCCTTGACGGTGCGGATGCCTTGCAGCGATTCCTGCATCGTCTCCAGGATGTCGGCGGTGCCGGTGAACTGGTTATGCGCAAGGCCCTTGATGCGCTTGACCAGCTTGCGCAGCACGAGCATCGCCGGCGGCACTGCGACAAGGCCGATGAACGACATCAGCGGGTCCTGCCACGCCATCACACCGATCATCGCGAGCAGCATCAACAGGTCGCGCCCGATCGCGTTGACCAGCATGTTGAGCACGTCGGTGATGGACTTGGCGCCGGCGGTCAGCCGCGCCAAAAATTCCGACGAATGCCGCTCGGAGAAAAAGCCGACGCTCTCGCGCATCAGCTTGGCGAACAGCTGGCGCTGGTTGGTCGCGAGGATCGCGTTACTGATCTTGGTCAGGATCACCATGTGGCCGTAGGTCGCCACACCCTTGATGAACAGCAGCACCACCGTGATGCCCGAGAACATCGCGATGCCCGGGATGTTCTTGTCGACATAGGCCTGGTTGATGACCTGGCCGAGCACATAGGTCGCGCATGCGGTTGAGCCTGCGGCGAGCGCCATCAGCGCAAAGGCGACGAGGTAGCGACGCCAGTAGACGACCCCTTGTTCCATGACCAGGCGGCGAATCAGGACCGCTGCCGCATAGGGATCGTCGGTGATTTTCTTTGGAAACTGGGCCATCCGGTGTCCATTGACGGCGCAGGACAAAGCCTGCCCGCGCGTCAGGGATCGATGGGCCTCTGTGCCCGCTCAAGCGGGGTTTTTCAAGCCCAATTAAGGGCTTGCGCTCGGGATGATTCTAGGCCGAGACGGCGTGGCGAAGCTCGCCATGGCGCTCGCGGAACAGCCTGTCCTCCCAGGCCAGCGCATGCGCGGCGATGGTCTCGAGGTCCTCGTATTGCGGCTTCCAGTCGAGCAAGCCGCGGATGCGGCTGGTGTCGGCGACCATGCTCATGATGTCGCCGGGCCGGCGCGGGGCGTATTGCACGGCGAAGCTGCGGCCCGAAACCCGGCGCACCGCATCGATTGTCTCCAGCACCGAATAGCCGCGGCCATAGCCGCAATTGAGCGTCGTCGAGGTGCCGCCATTGCGCAAGTACGCCAGCGCGGAGCGATGCGCCTGCGAGAGGTCCGTGACGTGGATGAAGTCGCGGATGCAGCTTCCGTCCGGGGTCGGATAGTCGGTGCCGAACACGTCGATCTTGGCGCGCTGACCGGTGGCAGCTTCCACCGCGATCTTGAGCAGATGCGTGGCGCCGACGGTGGCAAGGCCGATGCGCGCCTGCGGATCGGCGCCGGCGACGTTGAAGTAGCGCAAGGTCACATATTGCATGCCGTAGGCGGCGGCGACGTCGTGCAGCATGATCTCCGTCATCAGCTTCGACGAGCCGTAAGGCGACAGCGGCCGCGTCGGCGCGTGCTCGGGCACCGGCACCTGGTCCGGATTGCCGTAGACGGCGGCGGTCGAGGAGAAGATGAAGCGGCCGATGCCGCGCTTGACCGCGACGTTGAGCAGATTGCGCGCGGTCGTGAAGTTGTTGCGATAGTAGCCGAGCGGATCGCGCATCGAATCCGGCACGACGACCGAGCCCGCGAAATGGATGATGCTCTCGATGTCGTGTTGCGCGATCACGCCTTCGAGCAGGTTCTCGTCGCCGGCATCGCCAATGAACAGCGGCACGCCTTCCGGCAGATAGGTGGAGAAACCTGTGGAGAGATCGTCGATCACGACGACGTCCTCGCCGGCTTCGGCCAGCGCCAGGACCGTGTGACTTCCGATATAGCCGGTGCCGCCGGTGACAAGCACAGTCATGATCTCACCCGTCTTCGATCAACGCGCAAAACTAGCGCTGGCGTGGTGAAGAGGGGGTATCGGCGCGGCTGAACTGGTCACTATGCTTAATGTTGCGTATAGGGGACCTGCTAAACGGAGCATGACGTGGCGAATTTCCCCGGCGATCTCGAAGTGATCGTGCCAAATCTGCACAGGCGTTATTCCGGGGTCACCGCGACCAATCGGATGGTCGCGCCGCGGCTGGCGAAACTGTATCGCGCGGCGTGGTTCGGCTCCGATGCGCCGGACGGGATTGCGCACCTGAGTCGTGCGGATTTCCTGAAACTATGGCGTCGCAAGACGCCGCTGGTCTGGCATGCGCGCCGCAACAACGAGATGATCGCCGGCGTCGCGTTGCGCGCGCTGGGCTGGCCCTTGAAGCTCGTGTTCACCTCGGCGGCGCAGCGGCATCACAGCTGGATCACGCGCTGGCTGATCCGGCGCATGGACGCGATCATCGCAACGAGCGAGATTTCGGCATCATTCCTCAAAGTGAAGGCGACGGTGATTCCGCATGGCGTCGACACCGACGTCTACGCACCGCCGACAGATCGCGCCGCTGCCTTCGCGGAAGCGGCGCTGCCGGGCCGCTACGCGATCGGCTGCTTCGGCCGTGTGCGCGCCCAGAAGGGCACCGACGTGTTTGTCGATGCGATGTGCCGGCTGTTGCCGCGGCATCCTGATTTCACCGCTGTGATCGTCGGCCAGGTCACGCCCGAGCAGACGCCCTTTGCCAACGACCTGAAACAGCGCATCGCGGCCGCCGGCCTGCAATCGCGCATCGTCATCACCGGCGAATTGCCGATCGGCGAGGTGCAGCGCTGGTATCAGCGATTGACGATCTACGCTTTCACCTCGCGCAACGAAGGTTTTGGCCTGACGCTGATCGAGGCGATGGCGGCCGGCAGCGCCCTCGTCGCCGCACGCGCCGGTGCGGCCGAACTCGTGGTCGAAGATGGCGTGACCGGCGTGCTGATGCCGCCGGGCGATGTGGATGCGCTGGTCGCCGGGCTGGAGCCGCTGATGCGTGATGTGGACGCCGCGACCGCGATGGGCGCGCGCGGGCGGGCAAGGGTGCTCGAACGCTTCAGCCTGGATGCGGAGGCGGCGCGGATCGGCGAGGTCTATCGCCCGCTGCTCTGAGCGTTGCTTTCGTGGGTGCAAACAAAAAGTGCGAAAACAACCCCATGCACCGTAGCCGGGGACAATGAAATCAACGGTTTGGCGGTGAGCTTGTTTTTCTTGCGGATTTTTCGAATCGCCGTTGACTTGTCGGGCAAAACACTGGCAGGATGTCATCATCGGCGCCCGCGCCACTCACGTCGTCGCCCTTGCCCCCGTCTCACCCAGCACCCGCTGCGCAATCGCCACCACCTCGCTCGCCGCGATGTCGCGCATGCAGCGGTGATCGTTCATCTTGCAGATCGTGCTTTGGCAGGGCTGACATGACAGCACGCTCCTGTCCTGCACGACGGTCGCGGCGAGGCCGTTGAGGGGGGCCCAGAGGTAGGGGCTGGTCGGGCCGAAGATGCCCATGGTGGGCGTGCCCAGGGCGGCTGCGATATGCATCAGGCCGGAATCGTTAGAGATCGCGACGCCGGCGGCGGCTATGGCCAGCACGCCGTTGCGCAAATCGCTGCCGGTGAGGTCCTGCACCCCCGCGCCGCCGGCAGCGACGATCTCCTGGGCGAGGCCCTTTTCCGCGGGGCCGCCGACCACCCAGACCTCCAGGCCGCGCTCGACCAGCAATCGGGCGGCCTCGGGATAGTAGGTCCAGCGCTTTGACACGCCGACCGAGCCGGGGGCCAGCGCCACGGCCGCGCCGGCGCTGAGGCCATTGGCTTGCCGCCAGCGGACGATCTCCTCGGCGGGGACGCGCAATTGCGGCACCGGCCATTCCGGAGGCAGCGGCGCGCCGTCGGGTTGGGCGAGGGCGGCGTTCTTGTCGATGAAGCGGGGCAATTTTTTCTCGCCCCAGCGCCAGTGGTTGATCAGGCCGAACCGGAACTCGCCGACGAAGCCGACCCGTTCAGGAATGCCCGCCAGCGCGGGCGCGATGGCCGCCTTCCAGGTCCGGGGCAGCACCAGGGCGGTGCCGTAGTTCCGCTCGCGCAGGAGTTTTGCCAGGCTGAGCTGGCGGCCAACTGCGAGCCGGCCACGCGGCAGGTCCCAGACGACGCCAGCGCGCACGCCGGGCATGTAATCGACCAGCGGGGCGCACAGGGAGGTGGACAGGAGATCGACCGGCCGGTTGGGCCAGCGCTGCTTCAGGACCCTCACGACAGTGTGATTCCGGACGAAATCGCCGATCCACATGTAGGGAATGATCAGGATCGGACTTGTGTCGTCCCGGTCTGCATGTCCACTAAGTTGCGAATCTATATTCATTTGTTAATAGGGCCGAAGGCGAGCTATGGGCCGTTCGGTTAGCCGCTCCGGGCCGGCAGGTAAAGCCGGCTGAGGACCGATCCCAAAACCGCTTACACTTTGGCGGATCATGCGCTACGGCAGGACCGGGCCTTCAGAAAATCGGGCAGGTAGGTGGAATGTTGCTGGTGACCGGCGGGGCCGGTTTTATCGGATCGAATGTCGTCGCCGCGCTCAACGAGGCCGGCCGCAGCGACGTCGTGGTCTGCGATCTCCTCGGCGCTGACGGCAAATGGCGCAACCTCGCCAAGCGGCAGCTTGTGGATATCGTCCCGCCGGCCGAACTGATCGACTGGCTGGAGGGCCGCAAGCTCGACGCCATGATCCATCTCGGGGCGATTTCCGAGACCACCGCCACCGACGGCGATCTCGTGATCGAGACCAATTTCCGCCTGTCGATGCGCCTCTTGGACTGGTGCACGGCGAATGTGGTGCCGTTCATCTATGCCTCGTCGGCGGCGACCTATGGCGATGGTGCGGACGGCTTTGACGACGACGCCTCGCTGCCGGCGCTGAAAAAACTACGGCCGATGAATCTGTACGGCTGGAGCAAGCACCTGTTCGACCTCACTGTTGCCCTGCGCGTCGCGAACGGCGATCGGCTGCCGCCGCAATGGGCGGGCCTGAAATTCTTCAACGTGTTCGGCCCCAACGAATACCACAAGGGCTCGATGATGAGCGTGCTGGCGCGCCGCTTCGACGACGTGAAAGCGGGCCGCGTCGTGCAGCTGTTCAAGTCGCATCGTGAAGGCATCGAAGACGGCGACCAGCGCCGCGATTTCATCTATGTCGACGACGTCGTGCGCGTCCTCATGTGGCTGCTGGCGACGCCGTCGGTCTCCGGCCTGTTCAATGTCGGGACCGGCAAGGCACGCAGCTTCAAGGACCTGATGCTGGCAGCCTATGCCGCGCTCGGCAAAAGGCCCAATATCGAATACATCGACATGCCCGAGGCGATCCGGGGCAGCTATCAATACTTCACCCAGAGCAAGGTCGATCGTCTCCACCGCGCCGGCTACAACGGTGGCTTCACGACGCTCGAAGACGCGGTCAAGGCCTATGTCGGGGATTATCTCGACCGGCCCGACCGCTTCCGCTGAGGCGCCCTCGATCATGCCGACACCCATTCCCGATTTCGATGCCCTCGCACAAGCCATCAGCGGCCGCACGGTGCTGTGCATCGGCGACATCATGCTGGACGAGTTCGTCTATGGCGAGGTGTCGCGGATCTCGCCGGAAGCGCCCGCGCCGGTGATCTCGGCACAGCGCAGCGAGATCCATATCGGCGGCGCCGGCAACGTCGCGCGCAATATCGCCTCCCTCGGCGCGCGCTGCATCTTCGTCGGCCTCGTCGGCGAGGACGATGCGGGCAGGCGGCTCGCCTCCGCGCTGGCGGAGTACGCCGGCATCGACAGCGTTCTGGTGAGCGACTCCTCGCGCCCGACCACGCGAAAAGTCCGCTTCGTCTCCGAGCATTTTTCCACGCACATGCTGCGTGCGGATTGGGAGCAGGCGGGGCCTGCCTCCGATGCCACCGAGACGAAGCTGATCGAGGCGATCCTGCCGCAGATCGCGCGCGCCGACATCGTGCTGCTGTCCGACTACGCCAAGGGCGTGCTGACCGCACGCGTGATCCGCCACACCATCGACGCCGCGCGAACGCTCGGCAAGCCCGTCATCGTCGATCCCAAGAGCCTGAACTGGGCGATCTATCGCGGCGCGACGCTGCTCACGCCCAACCGCAAGGAATTTTCGGAAGCGACGCGGAGCCGCGCCGACACCACGCAGAGCATCGTCGATGCCAGCGAGGACGTGATGCGGCTCGCCGATTGCGAGGCGATCCTCGTCACGCTGGGCGAGCACGGCATGACGCTGGTGCCGCGCAGCGGCGAGGCCGTCCATGTTCCGGCTTTCCCGGTGAAGGTGCGCGACGTCTCCGGCGCCGGCGACACCGTCGCCGCCGCGCTTGCGGTGTCGCTCGCAACGGGCGCGGACTGGGACGCGGCGCTGCGCATGGCCAATGCCGCCGCCGCCGTCGCCGTCGGCAAGCAGGGCACCGCCACCGTGAGCGCGGCCGAGCTGCGGCGAAAGATCCTGCCGCACGCCTATCTCGCCGCCGAGGAGAAGATCGTGCTCGAGCCAGGCGTGCTGGACGCGCAACTCGCCGAATGGAAGAGACAAGGCCAGCGCGTCGGCTTCACCAATGGCTGCTTCGACATCCTCCATCCTGGCCACGTCAAGGTGCTGACCGCGGCGCGCGCCGCCTGTGACCGCCTGATCGTGGGTCTCAACAGCGACGCCTCGGTGCGGCGGCTGAAGGGCGCCGATCGCCCTGTCCAGGACGAGCGCGCGCGTGCCGAGGTGCTCGCTGCGCTGGAGGCCGTCGATCTCGTCGTCATCTTCGAGGAGGACACGCCGATCGACCTGATCACCAAGATCAAGCCCGGCGTGCTGGTCAAGGGCGGCGACTATTCCCGCGAGCAGGTCGTCGGCCACGAGGTCGTCGAGGCCGCAGGCGGGACGGTCGTGCTGGTCGATATCCTTCAGGGCTTCAGCACCACGGCGCTGGTGCATCGCGCGCGGGGAGGGAACAAGTGACGGCGCTCGCCCGCGAGACGGCGGGCCAGATGCTCGGGCGGCGCCTGCGCAGCCCGACGGCCTGGCGCGAGACGGTTGACATTTTCGCGGTGCTGACCGCGGCTTCGCTGCCATGGTCGACCTCGCTTGCGGGGATCTTCAACGCCCTGATGCTGCTCTGCATGGTGCCGTTCCTCGACCTCCGCGCGTTCCTGCAATCGCTGAAGCGTCCGATCTGCGCGGCGCCGATCGCACTGGTCGTTCTCGCGCTACTCGGGACGCTATGGTCGGATGCGACCTGGGGCGCGCGCCTGTATGCGGTCAATCCGACCGTCAAGCTGCTCGTGCTGCCCGTCCTGCTCTACCATTTCGAGCGCTCGCAGCGCGGGCATTGGGTGCTCGTTGCCTTCTTGGTGTCCTGTGCGCTGTTGTCGGTGATGTCGTGGCTAGTCGCCTTCTATCCCAACCTCGCGCTCAAGACCGATGCGCCCGAACGCGGCATCTTCGTCAAGAACTACATCGACCAGAGCCAGGAATTCACGCTTTGTGCGGTCGCGCTCGCCTATCCGATCGTGATGCTGCTGCGTGAGAAGCGTTACTGGCTCGCCGGGCTGCTCACGGCGCTAGCGCTGAGCTTCTTCGTCAACATGGCCTTCGTGGTGGTATCGCGCACGGCGCTCGTCACCATTCCGATCATGTTCGGCGTGTTCGCGCTGCTTCATCTCAAATGGCGCAGCATTGCGATCGTCGCCGCCGTGCTGATCGCCGGCGTCGTTCTCGCCTGGCAGGTCTCGCCACATTTGCGCCAGACCGCTGAGAGGTTTACCGACGACTATACGCTCTATGTGGAAAGGGGCGAGCCGACCTCTCTGGGCCTGAGGCTCGAATTCTGGCGGAAATCGCTCGGCTTCTTCGCGGAGGCACCGGTCGTGGGGCACGGCACGGGCTCGACGCGCGGATTGTTCGAGCGGGTCGCGACACCCAGTGGCCAGTACCAGGCGTCCGCCGAAGTGATCGGTAATCCGCATAACCAGACGCTGAACGTCGCCGTGCAATGGGGCGCCATCGGTATCGCCGTTCTCTTCGCGATCTGGATCCTGCACCTGCTGTTGTTTCGCGGCGACGGGTTCGCCAACTGGATCGGACTCCTGGTGGTGGTGCAGAACGTCTTCACCTCTCTGTTCAATTCCCACCTGTTCGACTTTCACGAGGGCTGGATGTACGTCATCGGCGTCGGCGTTGCCGGCGGCATGGTGATCCGGGCCCAATGGGGCGAGGCGAAGCCGGAAGAGGACGGTTCCTGAAGGGCCCTAGCCGCTGGCAGGCCTCGACTGGCGAGCCTCACCTCGTAAGCCTTCTCTGGCATGTCCTGCCGAGATGGGTTATCAGCGCGGGCAGGTTGCATCTAACTGGGTTTTCATCGGTCGGCGGATGACGCGTCTTTCGCATCTCACTTTGCGCAATTTCCTGATCGCGCTCCACGACTTACTGGCGACCACGGCGGCGCTTTTCGCCGCCTTCTATCTGCGATTCGAGGGTGGCGAAGGCTTCTTCGAACGCTTGCCGCTGCTGTTCCAGATTCTGCCCTATTTTCTTGCCTTCAGCGTGGTCGTGTTCTTCGTCTTGAACCTGACCACGACGAAATGGCGCTTCATCTCGCTGCCGGACGCGCTGAACATCATTCGCGCGGCGACCGTGCTGACGGTTGCCCTGCTCGTGCTCGACTACATCTTCGTCGCCCCCAACGTTCGCGGCGCCTTCTTCCTCGGCAAGGTGACGATCGTCCTCTACTGGTTCCTGGAGATTGCCTTCCTCAGCGCGCTGCGCATGGCTTATCGCTATTTCCGCTATACGCGGGTGCGGCGTCATGCGAGGTCCGATGATGCCGCGCCGACGCTGCTGATCGGCCGCGCCGCGGATGCGGAGGTGCTGCTGCGCGGCATCGAAAGCGGAGCGATCAAGCGCATCTGGCCGGTTGGCGCATTGTCGCCGTCACTTGCGGATCGGGGCCAGTTTATCCGCAATCTGCCGGTGCTGGGCGGCATCGACGATTTCGAGGACGTCATCGCGGATTTCGCCAAGCGTAACAAGCCGATCGCCCGCCTCGTGATGACGCCGTCGGCGTTCGAGCCGGACGCGCATCCGGAATCGATCCTGATGCGGGCGCGCAAGTTGGGTGTGATCGTCAACCGCATGCCCTCGCTCGAGAGTGGCGACACGCCGCGGCTTACGGCTGTCGCGGTCGAAGACCTCCTGCTGCGGCCGAGCGAGAAGATCGACTATCTGCGCCTCGAAACCCTGATCAGGGGCAAGGCGGTGATCGTCACCGGCGGCGGCGGCTCGATCGGCTCCGAGATCTGCGAGCGCGTCGTCGCCTTCGGCGCCGCGCGTCTTCTGATCGTGGAAAATTCCGAGCCGGCGCTCTACGCGGTCACCGAAGCGCTCGCCGCGCATGCGGCGGCCCAGATTGAAGGGCGGATCGCCGACATTCGCGACCGCGAGCGCATCATGCGCCTGATGGCGGAGTTCAAGCCGGACATGGTCTTCCATGCCGCGGCGCTCAAGCACGTGCCGATTCTCGAGCGCGACTGGAGCGAGGGCGTCAAGACCAACATTTTCGGCTCCATGAATGTAGCCGACGCAGCGCTCGCCGCCGGCGCGGAAGCCATGGTGATGATCTCGACCGACAAGGCGATCGAGCCGGTGTCGATGCTCGGCCTGACCAAGCGTTTCGCCGAGATGTACTGCCAGGCGCTCGACCGTGATCTTGCGGCAGCGAGCGGCGGTGCCAAGCCGCCAATGCGGCTGATATCGGTCCGGTTCGGCAATGTGCTGGCCTCGAACGGCTCGGTGGTGCCGAAATTCAAGGCCCAGATCGAGGCTGGCGGCCCCGTGACCGTGACGCATCCCGACATGGTCCGCTATTTCATGACCATCCGCGAGGCCTGCGATCTCGTCATCACGGCGGCGACCCACGCGCTCGGAGCGCAGCATTCGGACGTCTCGGTCTACGTGCTCAACATGGGCCAGCCGGTGAAGATCGTCGATCTCGCCGAGCGCATGATCCGGCTCTCCGGGCTTCAGCCGGGCTACGACATCGATATCGTGTTCACGGGCATGCGGCCGGGCGAGCGCCTGCACGAGATCCTGTTTGCCTCCGAGGAGCCGACCCGCGAGATCGGCGTCCCCGGCATCATGGCCGCGCAGCCGAACGAGCCGCCGATGCAGACGCTGCGCAAATGGATTGCGGCGCTCGAGCAGGCGATCGCGCGCGACGATCGCGCCACCATCAGGACCATCCTGAAGGATGCGGTCCCCGAATTCGGGTCGACCGCGGCCTGACCATGCAGCCTCGAGGCAAGATCGTCGTCGCCTGTGCCGCTCTGGTCGACGGATTGTTGCGCAACGCTGTTCCGGCGGGGCAATGATGAGCGAGATAAAGCCGGTCGCGCTGGTGACGGGGGCGAGCGGCTTCCTTGGCCGCCATATCGTGCCTGCGCTGACGCGGGCGGGATGGTCGGTCCGGCGCGCGGTGCGCAGCCCGGAAGGCACCGACGACGAGGTCGTGATCAAATCGATCGGCCCGGAAACCGACTGGCAGGCCGCACTCGAAGGCGTCGACGCCGTCGTCCATCTCGCCGCGCGCGTGCATTACAAGAACGAGGAGCACGCGGTCCAGCTCTACCGCGACGTCAATGTCGACGGCACACTGCATTTGGTGCGCTCCGCAGCGATGGCCGGCGTGCGCCAGTTCATCTTCATCAGCACCGTTCTCGTTCACGGCCGCAGCAATGACGGCCGTGCGCCGTTCAGCGAGAGCGATGTCCCGACGCCGCGCGGCCTCTATGGCACATCCAAGGCTGAGGCCGAGGCAGGCTTGAGGACGCTGGCGCGCGACAGCGACATGAAAATCTCGGTGATCAGGCCGCCTCTGATCTATGGCGCGGGCGCCAAGGGCAATTTCGCGCTGCTGACGCGCGCGGTCAGGCGGGGACTGCCGCTGCCCTTTGCGGCGATCCGCAACCGCCGCAACTTTCTTTCCGTGCAGAACCTGTCGTCGTTCATCCTGCACCGGCTCGTCCATTCCGACCCGGCGAGCAATTTCGAGATCTTCCTGCTGGCCGATCGCGAGCGGGTTTCGACGCCTGAATTCATCGCGTGTCTGGCGAGAGCCTCCGGCAAGAGCGCCCGGCTGTTCGGCATACCGCCAAAGCTGCTCAGTGCGGCCCTCCGCGTCATGGGCCGTCAGGATATGCAAGACGGCCTGATCGGCTCGCTCGAGCTCGACATCTCGAAGGCGATCGCAACCGGCTGGCAGCCGCAGGTCACCCTCGAGGAGGGCTTGCGCCTGGCAGTGTCGGATCAGGAGCCCTGAGGCCGGGAGAAGCGGCGCAGCACGAATGCGACCGCGAGCGCGCCGGCAACAAGCGCGACCACGGTGATCGCCACCGCGGCGGCGCGGATGGTGAGGATGGCAAGCCCGGCGAGCACGAGGTTGAGCAGGAAGACCTCGCCGATCACCTGCGGCACCGTGAAGCCGTTGTCGGTGGCGCGCTGGTAGAAATGCGAGCGGTGCGCCGACCAGAACGGCTCGCGCCGCGCGATTCGTCGAAACAGCGTGATGGTGGAATCGGCGAGATAGTAGGCGGGCAACAGCAGCGCCGCGGCCGGCTGCCCGCGAAAGGCGAGCTCCAGCAGGCACCAGCCGAGCAAAAGGCCGATCGGCAGGCTGCCGACATCGCCCAGGAAGACTTTTGCGACCGGGCGGTTGAACGGCGCGAAGCCGAGCATGGCGCCGCACAGCGCCGTCGCGATCAGCGCGGCCGGCCACGGCAGCTCGCCGAGCCATCCCAGCAGCAGCAGCGCCGCGGTGACCGGCACCACTTCCGCTGCCGTCATCAGGTCGAGCCCGTCCATGAAGTTGACGAGGTTCACGAACCAGACTCCCGCGAGCAGGATGAGACCGCGCTCCAGTGCAAGCGGCAGCGCCGGAACGATGCGCGCAGTCTCAGGCGCAGTGAATACCACGGCGCCGACGGCTGCCGCCTGCAGCACCAGCCGCAACAGCACCGGCAGCGACACGATGTCGTCGGCAAATCCGACCAGCGCGATCAAGACCGTCGCACCAACCAGCGCCGGCGGTATCGCGACGTTCGCGACAATCGCAAAGAGCGAGGCGACGATCAGCGTCGCGGCGATCACGGCGATGCCCGCACCCTGCGGGGTCGGGATGCGATGCGAGGACCGCGCGTTCGGCCGCGCCAGTGCGTAGCGCTGGAGCAGGGGACGGCTGGTCCAGGTGATGAGCGCCGACATCAGCGCGGCGATTGCGACGGCAAGCAGCGATGGCATGGCGGCGAGGGCGTCGGCGGGCGGGCTCACTCGGGCACCCCGATCGGCGCCGATCCTTGCGCGGCTTTCTCCGCGCTGAGGATCCAGACCAGGCCGCCGATCGCCCCGACGATGAAGAACACCGCGCCGAACAGCAGCGAGACGTTGACGCCCTCGTTTGCGGCGAGTCCGGCGAAGCCGAACGCGAGGCCCATCGTGGCTTCACGCACGCCCCAGCCCGCGATCGAGATCGGCATCATGGTGATCAGCATCACCGGCGGGACGAGCAGGAAGATCTGACCGAAGCTGATCGGTGCCGCGATCGACTGCACCACGCACCAGGCGATGACGACGGCGAGCACGTGAACGAGAATCGACAGGATCGCGACGATCGGTCCGCGGCTGCGGTTGAAGATCACGCGATTGGCGACCACGGCACAGGCGTGGATGTGATGCGTGGCCCACCAGGTCTTCAGCCAGCGCCATTTCAAGGCGCCGAAGGCCAGAAAGCCGAGGCCGCCCGCCAGCGCCGCGAAGTCGAGGAGCAGCAGCGCCGAGCGCCCGTTCGGATCGGTGATGAGGGTGTAGCTCCAGGGCAGGCTCGCGACGATGAGAACCGCGAGCGCAATCAAGCCGATCGCGCGATCGACGAAGATCGAGTAGGTCGCCGCGCGCCAGCCGGCACCGGCACGCGCGACCAGCCACAGCCGGACCGCATCGCCGCCGATCGCCGACGGTAGGGTCTGGTTGAAGAAGGCGCCGATCACGTTGTAGCGCATGGCCCGGCTGAGCTCGAGCGGCGCGCCGCATTCGGCGCTGATCTCGCGCCAGCGCAGCACGCCGACGAAGATTTGCAGGAACGTGACCGCGATCGCCACGCCGATCCAGAACAGGCTGGTCACCGTGAAGCGCGAGAACAGTTCGGACAAGTCCACCTTGCGCAGCGCCAGATAGAGCAGCGCCGCGGAAATCAGGATCTTGGACGCAGAAAGCAGGATTCGGCGCATCTCGCCCGCTTGAACAGGGTTTGCGAAGATTGGAGGCAACCCGACGCGAGGCGCCGAATTCGGCAGCTTTGGTATGGTCTTGGCGCCAATCTTGCAATAGGCGTGTGTAGTCAGCCGCGTGTAAGCCGTGCAGTGGCGTCTTGAAGGGCCCTCATGAGGAGCGGCAGGCCTATTGCGGCCTCCACGATGCGGCGGCTAAACAGGTTCTGCGGGCAAGGGATCTCTGGGGAACAGGATGACGGATCAGGCGATTTTGGTCACGGGCGCTGCCGGCTTCATCGGCTTTCACGTCGCCCGGCAGCTCCTGGCCGAAGGCCGGTCCGTCGTCGGGCTCGACAATCTCAACAGCTATTACGATCCCGCGCTGAAGCGAGCACGCCTTGCACTGCTCAAGACCGAGTCCGGCTTCTCCTTCGTCGAGGCCGATCTCGCCGACCGCGAAACGATCGCAGCGCTATTTGCGCGACATCAATTTGCCAAGGTCGTGCATCTCGCGGCCCAGGCGGGCGTGCGCTACTCGATCGAGCAGCCGCACGCCTACGCCGATTCCAATCTCCAGGGCTTTCTCAACGTGCTCGAAGGCTGCCGCAACAATGGCTGTCGTCACCTCGTCTACGCCTCGTCATCCTCCGTTTATGGCGCCAATACAAAAATGCCATTTGCCGTGCAGGATCGCACCGACCATCCCGTGAGCTTCTACGCCGCGACCAAGAAGGCGAATGAATTGATGGCGCAGTCCTACAGCCATCTCTACCGGCTGCCGGTCACGGGCCTGCGCTTCTTTACCATTTACGGCCCGTGGGGACGGCCTGATATGGCCATGTTCCTCTTTGTAGATGCCATCATGGCGGGCAGGCCGATCCGGCTTTTTAACCATGGCAGGATGCGCCGCGACTTCACCTATATTGATGACGTGACGCGTGTAGTATCCAAGCTGATCGATCTTGTGCCTGCGGACGATCCGGCTGCCGCAAATGCGCCGTCAAAGCTCTACAACGTCGGCAATCACCATCCGGAGGAACTGATGCACGTCGTCGGTCTTCTGGAGCGGGAACTGGGCCGGACGGCGATCAAAGAATTGCTGCCGATGCAGCCGGGAGATGTGCTGGAAACGTTCGCGGATGTCGAGGACCTGATGCGCGACACCGGCTTTGCGCCGTCAACGCCGATCGAGCATGGGGTCCGTAACTTTGTCACCTGGTATCGGGACTATTTCAAGGTTTGAGATGACGATGGACAAACGCATAATCCCCCTGATCATGTGCGGCGGTGCCGGCACGCGGCTGTGGCCGGCTTCGCGCGAGGTGCGGCCCAAGCAATTCCTGCCGCTGTTCGGCACCCGCTCGACTTTCCAGGACACGCTGCTACGCGTCTCCGATCCCGCGCTGTTCGATCGGCCGATGGTTATCACCAATGCGGCGTATCGCTTCATGGTGCTGGAGCAGCTCGCCGAGATCGGGATCGAGGCCGATGTGATCCTCGAGCCGATGCGGCGCGATTCCGGACCTGCGATCGCCGCGGGCGCGGTGTTCGCGCAGAACCGCGCCAATGAAGCGATCGTGCTCGCGCTCGCCGCCGACCACGTGGTGCGGGACAATGCTGCCTTCGTTGCCGCGTGCCGCGAAGGCCTTGCGGCCGCGAATGCCGGGCGCATCGTCACCTTCGGCGTCAAGCCGGAGCGGCCGGCGACCGAATACGGCTATATCAATCCGGGCGAGGTGATCACTGGCGAGGTGCTCGCGGTCGCGCGCTTCGTCGAGAAGCCGGATGCCGTGAAGGCATCGGACTACGTCAATTCCGGCTATCTCTGGAACAGCGGCAACTTCATGTTCCCGGCCGCCGTGCTGCTCGACGAGTATCGCAGGGTGGATGCGGCGAGCATCGAGGCTGTCACGAGCGCCGTCACCAACGCCGGCCGCGATCTCGGCTTCGTCACGCTGGAGCCTCAGGCGTTCGGCGCGGCGAAGGCGATCTCGATCGACTATGCGGTGATGGAAAAGACCTCGCGCGCCGCCGTCGTGCCGGTGTCGTGCGGCTGGTCCGACGTCGGCTCCTGGCACGCGGTGTGGGAGCTCTCGGCGAAGGACGCGCTGGGCAACGCCGCGCACGGCACCGCCGTGTTCGAAGACTCCCGCAACTGCAACGTCACCACCGATTCCGCGCTGGTCGCGCTCGAAGGCGTCGACGATCTCGTGGTGGTCGCGACTGCGGACGCGGTGCTGGTCTCGCGCCAGAAGGATGCCAACGGTCTGAAGCGCCTCGTGACCAAGCTCAAGGCGGTGGCGCCGAAGGTCACCGAGGAGCATCTTAAAGTGCACCGGCCCTGGGGCAGCTATCAGTCCGTCGACAATGGCGAGCGGCATCAGGTCAAGCGCATCGTGGTGAAGCCGGGCGGCCGGCTATCGCTGCAGAAGCATCACCATCGTGCCGAGCACTGGATCGTGGTGCGAGGCACGGCACAGGTGACTGTCAACGACACCGTGAAAGCGGTGCATGAGAACGAGTCGGTCTACATTCCGATGGGCGCCGTTCACCGGATGGAGAACCCCGGTAAAATCATGCTGGAGCTGATCGAGGTCCAGACTGGAAGCTATCTCGGGGAAGACGACATCATCCGGATTGAAGACGACTATCAAAGGTCGTAACCAGCAAACTCCGAATCACGCGACCCGGGCCGAAAGAACGGTATCGCTTCCCGCTTAAGGCCCGGGGAACGTGTAACTTTTTGAATCAAATCGTGTCCGGACCGCTAGCGCGTCATTCGCCACAAATGTGGCGCCCGTGCTAGAAGCGGCGCCGGGATTTGGGTTGAATCGGGGTTCCAGCAGATGAGTTCCAAAGGATCTGCACCGGCCAAGGCCGGCCTGCGCGTCGGCGTCATTGGCGCGGGCGTGATGGGCAGCAACCACGCGCGCGTGCTCGCGGGTCTTCCCGGCGTCAGCCTGGTCGGCATCGTCGATCCTTCGCCGACGCACCGGACCCGTACCACCGAGCTTGCGAGCTGCCAGGGTTTTGAGACGCTCGACCAGCTCTTCGCCGAGGGCGTCGATGCCGTCACCATCGCGGCGCCCACCCATCTGCATCACGAGGTCGCGCTCGCCTGCATCGCCAAGAACATCCACGTCCTGGTCGAGAAGCCGATCGCATCCACGGTCGAAGAGGGCCGCGAGATCGTCGCCGCCGCGCGAAAGGCCGGCGTTACGCTGATGATCGGTCATGTCGAGCGTTTCAATCCGGCGGTCGCCGCGGTCAAGCAGGCGATCGCGGGCGAGGACATCCTGTCGATCGCGATCACCCGCGTCGGCCCGTTCCCGCCGCGCATGTCCAATGTCGGCGTCGTCATCGACCTCGCCGTGCACGACATCGATCTGATCCGCTGGTTCACCGAATCCGACATCGTCGAGGTGCAGCCGCAATTGTCGAGCGCGGTTGCCGAGCGCGAGGACATCGCGCTGTTGCAGTTCCGCACCGCCAACGGCGTGCTCGCCCATATCAACACCAACTGGCTGACGCCGTTCAAGGCGCGCAGCGTCACGGTCGCGACGCGCGACAAATACGTGATGGGCGATCTGTTGACGCGCCAGGTCACCGAATGCTTCGGCTTCAAGCCTGATGGCAGCTATTCGATGCGGCATCTGCCCGTCGGCCATGACGAGCCGCTGCGCGCCGAACTGATTGCGTTCTTGAAGGCCGTGGCTAACGGCGAGACGCCGGCGGTGACCGGCGATGAGGGCGTCGCCAGTCTCGAGATCGCCACGCAGTGCCTGGAGACGCCGTCGCGGCCCGCCGCGGCGGCGCCCGCCCGCAAGGGCCCGCGCCGAGTCGCCGGCTGATCCCTTTCCATGTCGGCTTCTCAAACTTCGCGAGAAAATCAGCAAAGTGCCATGAACCAGCATCTGCGTTCCGATCCCATTCCCTTCATCGATGTCGGTGCGCAGCGCCGCCGGCTCGGCGCCTCGCTCGATGCGGCCGTGAAGCGGGTTCTCGACCATTGCCAGTTCGTCAACGGCCCTGAGGTCTTCGAGCTGGAGAAGCAGCTTGCGGCCTACAGCGGCGCCAAGCACGTCATCGGCTGCGCCAGCGGCACCGATGCGATCCTGATGGTGATGATGGCGAAGAATGTCGGGCCTGGCGATGCCGTGCTGTGTCCGTCCTTCACCTTCATCGCCACGGCGTCGCCAGTGGCGCGGACCGGCGCGACGCCAGTCTATGTCGACGTGGACGAGACCACCTTCAACATGAGCCCGGAGTCGCTGAAGCGCGGCATCGCGATCGCCCGCAAGGCCGGGCTCAAGCCTGTCGCGGTCATTCCAGTCGACCTCTTCGGCCAGCCCGCCGATCACGACGCCATCGCCGAGATCGCCAGGGACGAGGGCCTGTTCGTGCTCGACGACGCCGCGCAAGGCTTTGGCGCGAGCTACAAAGGTCGCAAGCTCGGCACGCTCGGGCACGCCACCGCGACCAGCTTCTTTCCTGCTAAACCGCTCGGCTGCTTCGGCGACGGCGGCGCGATCTTCACCGACGACGACGAGCTCGCGGCCACGCTGCGCAGCATCCGCGTGCACGGGCAGGGCGTCGACAAATACGACAACGTTCGCCTCGGCCTGACCGGCCGCTCGACACCATGCAGGCCGCAATCCTGCTCGAGAAGCTGAAGATCTTTGACGACGAGATCGCCGCCCGCAACAAGGTCGCGGAACGCTACGCGCGTGGCCTGTCCAACGTCGTCACCGTGCCGCGTCTGTCGCCCGGCAACACATCGGTCTGGGCGCAGTACACCATCCGCTTGCCTGAAGGTACCGACCGCGACGGCTTTGCCGCCGCGCTGAAGGCGCAGGGCGTGCCGACCGCGATCTATTACGGCAAGTCGATGCATCAGCAGACCGCCTACAAGCAATATCCGGTCGCAGACGGCGGCTTGCCTGCTTGCGAGAGCCTGTCGGAGGACGTCATCAGCCTGCCGATGCACGCTTATTTGACCGAAGCCGACCAGGAGCGGGTCATCGCCGCCGTGTACGGCGCGCTTTCAAGCTGATTGCGCGGTGCTGGCTTGAGGTTAACCTCTCCCGCTTGCGAGAGAGGTCGCGCCGAAGGCGCGGGTGAGGGCTCTCTCCTCTTGGGGAGCCTTTTTTATGGAAGCAGCCCTCTCCCCAACCCTCCCCGCAAGCGGGGGAGGGGGCGCACCTTCGTCGCGGCGTGCACCTAGACCTAATCGCGCGATGCTCTACAAGTGACGCATGCTCGGACGCATCTTCACGGTTGGCGGATATACGCTGCTCTCGCGGGTGACGGGATTTGCCCGAGACATCATGCTTGCGGCGATTCTCGGCGCCGGCCCGGTGGCCGACGCCTTCTTCGTGGCGCTGCGGCTGCCCAATCATTTCCGCGCGATCTTCGCCGAGGGCGCCTTCAACGCGGCCTGGGTGCCGGCCTATGCGCATGTCCATGGCGAGAAGGGGGAGGGAGCGGCAAGCCTGTTCGCCGATCGCATCTTCACGCTGCTGCTGGCCTCGCAAATCGTGCTGCTGATCGTCGCCTGGCTGTTCATGCCGCAGGCCATGAGCATTTTGGCGCCAGGCTTTTCCGAGGACGCCGAGCAACGCAAGCTCGCGATCGAGCTCACGCGAATCACCTTTCCTTATCTGCTGCTGATCACGCTGGTGACGCTCTATGGCGGCATGCTCAACGTGATGCAGCGCTTCGCCAGCGCCGCGGCCGCCTCGATCTTCCTCAACGTCGCGATGATGATGACGCTGGCGCTGGCCGTCTGGTTTCCAACCGCCGGCCACGCCGCGGCCTGGGGCGTGCTGATCTCCGGCTTCCTGCAATATTTCCTGCTCGCCGGCGATCTGGGGCGTCATGGCGGCCTGCCGCGCTTTGCGCCCTTGAGGCTCGATGAAGACGTCCGCGGCTTCTTCAAGGCGTTAGGGCCTGCGACGCTGGGCTCAATGGGGACACAGGTCGCGCTGTTCGCTGATACCATCATTGCGACGTTCCTGCCTGCCGGTGCGCTGTCGGCGCTCTATTACGCCGACCGCCTCAACCAGCTCCCGATCGGCGTGATCGGCATCGCCATCGGCACCGTGCTGTTGCCGGAAATGTCGCGGCGGATCACCGCCAACGACCACGACGGTGCGATGAAGGCGCAACGCCGTGCCTTCGATTTCACGTTGCTGTTCTCGGTGCCGTTCGTGGCGGCCTTCATCACCGTGCCCGAGGCGATCATGCGCGCGCTGTTCGCCCGCGGCGCGTTCTCGAAGGCCGATGCGGCCGCGGCAGGTGCAACGCTCGCCGCCTATGCCATCGGCCTGATCCCCTTCGTGCTGATCCGCAGCGCGGTCGCGACTTTCTATGCGCGCAAGGATACGGCAACGCCGGTCCGGGCATCGCTGACCGGCATCGCGGTCAACGTCGCCCTGAAAGTCGCGTTAATGGGATCGCTCGCCCAGATCGGCCTCGCGCTCGCAACAGCCGTTGGTGTCTGGACCAACCTCTTGCTGGTGCTCTTCTTCGCAGTGCGGCGAGGCTTTCTCGTGCCGGACCGCGGCTGGCTGATGTCGCTCGCCAAATTCCTGCTGACCGGATTGATCCTGTCTGCCGCCTTCTGGCTGATTGCGCACTTCAGCGCGGCCATTTTGGCCTCCATGCAGGCCTTCCGGGACGAAGTGACGCTGGCCCTCTTGGCCATCGGGGGCGCGATCGTCTATGCGCTCGCGATCCTCATCCTGTTCGGCCGCAACTGGCTGATCTCGCTGGTGCGAGGCTAGGCGTTACCCCGCCGTCACCGCGTCGTGCGGTGCCCCCGCCGGGGCCTTTCATGCGGTTCGCCGATCATGATACGATCTTTGCATATTCAGGTGCCGTCCTCAGGCAACAAAGCGATGAGGCAGTGACCATGACATTCCGCTCCCCCTGGCCCACCTCTCAAATTGATAAGTTCGCCACCAGCAATGCCGACCTGCTGATCCTGATCGGCCGCATCCTGCTTGCATGGGTCTTCGTTGGAAGCGCCTACGGAGCACTTACGAATTTCAGCGGCTCAGTGGGCTATTTTCGGTCGCTGAACCTTCCAATGCCCCAGCTGTTCACGGCAATAACCGTCCTGCTGGAAATACTGATATCGGTTTGTTTGATACTCGGCATTGGAACGCGCTACTGCGCAATTTTGGTTTTGCTATTTGTAGTCGCGGCTACTGCAATCGCACATCGTTACTGGGAATATCCCGCCGGTGCGCAACAGATTGGACAGTACAATAATTTCCTGAAAAACATTTCGATCCTGGGAGGCGCTCTGTTGATCTTGGTCACCGGAGGGGGACGGTTGTCGCTCGATCGGAGGCTGGCAGGCTAGCAGCGTTGTTCGTTTCTCAGCGTCAATAGCCAATAATTTTCCTGAACTGCCTGGAGGCGCAAGCATCGTCGCTCCCTCGCAGAGCTGAGAGAGTGCGGCCGCACGATGTGCGCGCTTTGGGTTCGTTCGCCCTTGCGTCATCAGGCTACGCGCAGCCCTGCCAGTTTGGCAGCTGCCAAGCCGCGCCTTAAGGCCACTGCCTTAAGCCCACTATTGCGTCACTTCGCCCTCAGCCTGAACGTAACCTCGAGCAGATGGCTGAGGAGTTTTGAGAGAGGCTTCAAGCGCTCGGCAGTGATTCCGAAGAAAAGCATCAGCCACGTCGCCAGTGCGGCACACCACAATAGACTTTCCAATGTTTCGGGCATGAGGACACCCCTTCAAAACAAGTACTTGAAATGCGAGCAGTCTTGCCGAACGAAACCCGCGTGGCAAGTCCTCCAATAAGTGGCAAGACGCGGAAATACTCGGAAGAGCGTTAGCTCGCCATGACATTCGCCAAAGCACTGCATCTGGGTGTGCGCCGGGGAAGCAAAACCAATCTGCTGCTGGTGCTCTTCTTGGCGATGCGGCCAGGCGAATTTTCAGAGACGAATGCGGAGCGAAGGGCTCGCGTCTAGGATGCAACCGACAGCGGCGCATCCCTTGATTTTACACGATCGTTGTGGTACGAGCGCCTCATGATCAAATCCGTGCGCACCGTCAACTTCATGCACATGACCCGCTTCGGCTGGGCCATGGGAGGAGTCGCGCGCTAGGAATTCGACGACGACATCTTTTCCACCAGGCCCCGCCGGCATCGGACGGGGCCTTTTCTTTGGCCACGCTCCCTGCCGGCCCAACAGCAGGAGCATCCGATGCCACCCCATCAGACGATCATCATATCCGAGGCCGAGCGCGATGCCGGGGCGCTCCGCCTCGACCTTCCCATTGCACTGGAAAAGGATACTGCTGGACCAGCGGCCAGTTCGGCGCAAAGCGTCTTAGGCCTGCTCAAGCAGTGTTGGCGAGCGTTTCAGCGGCGGCGCCAGCGCCAGGGCTTACGGGTCACTTTGCAGGAGCTCAGTGACAGGGAGCTGATGGACATCGGCTTGACGCGCGCTGAGATCGACTACATCACACCTCAACGAGCTATCGATACGGTGAGAGATAGCGCGACTCACCTATGGCGCCTTGGCGTGATGTAAGTGATCAACCGTCAGAAGCGGACACACGATTTGCGAACAAGCGGCAGTCGCCACGGCTGCTTGTTCATAGGAGTGGCTGCGGGTTAGTTCGGCAACTATCATGCCAATAAGCGGACCGATCTTCACAGGGAGATGACCGAGCTGCGACCTTTCGCGCCAATCCGGCTCCGACAGGCGAGGGCAGCGAACAACTTTCGCGGACGCTGCATGTCTAAACCCGTTTGCCTTGCAAGTTTTTCCACGGCAATATGCCGCCAAAACAACCATGAGAACGGGAAGACAAAATGGCGGCTCCCATCAAATTCGGCGTTGGCCAAAGCGTGCTGCGCAAGGAGGATGACGCACTCATCCGCGGCAAGGGCCGCTATACCGACGATTACACGCCGCAGGCCGCGCTCCGCTGCTTGATGCTGCGCTCGCCGCACGCGCATGCCAAATACACCATCGATGTGAGCCGTGCCCGCGGCTTACCCGGCGTCGCGCTGATCCTGACTGCCGAGGACGTCAAGGATCTCGGCAATCTGCCGTGCCTGTTCAACCTCGAGACTGATCCCTTCACCGGCCCGCCATACCCGATCCTCGCCAAGGATGAGGTGCGTCATGTCGGCGATGCCGTCGCCTTCGTCGTCGCCGAGACCATCGATCAGGCCCGTGACGCGATCGAGGCAATCGACGTCAAATGGAGCCCGCTGCCGGCGGTGACCGGCGTCGTCAACGCCGTGAAGCCCGGGGCCCCGCAGGTCTGGCCGGACAAGCCAGGCAACGTGCTGTTCGACGTCTCGATCGGCGACAAGCAAGCGACCGAAGCCGCCTTCGCCAAGGCGCATGCGGTCGCCGAAATCTCCATCGTCAATCCGCGCGTGGTCGCGAGCTTCATGGAGACGCGCGCGGCCGTCTGCGAATACGACACCAAGCGCGACCATCTGACGCTGACCGTCGGCAGCCAGGGCAGCCATCGCCTGCGCGACATCCTCTGCCAGAACGTGCTCCACATCCCCACCGACAAGATGCGGGTGATCTGCCCCGACGTCGGCGGCGGTTTCGGCACAAAGCTGTTTCCGTACCGGGAATACGCCCTGATGGCGGTCGCGGCGCGACAGCTGAAGAAGGCGGTAAAGTGGGCGGCCGATCGCTCCGAGCATTTCATGGGCGACGCGCAGGGCCGCGACAACGTCACCACCGCCAAGATGGCGCTGGCCGAGGACGGCAAGTTCCTCGCGATGGATTGCGACCTGATGGGCGACATGGGCGCGTATCTGTCGACCTTCGGGCCCTACATCCCGCACGGCGGCGCCGGCATGCTGCCGGGCCTCTACGACATCCAAGCCTTCCATTGCCGGGTGCGCACCATCTTCACCCACAGCGTGCCGGTCGACGCCTATCGCGGTGCCGGGCGGCCGGAGGCAGCCTACGTCATCGAACGCCTCGTGGACGCCTGCGCGCGCAAACTCGAGATGACGCCGGATACCATCCGTCGGAAGAATTTCATTTCGCCGAAGGCGCTGCCTTATAAGACCGCGACCGGCAAGGTCTACGATTCCGGCGACTTCGCCGCGCATCTGAAGCGTGCGATGGAGATCGCGGAATGGAAGGAGTTTGGAAAGCGCGCCAAGGCGGCCAAGAAGCAGGGGTTGATCCGCGGCATCGGCCTTGCGAGCTATGTCGAGATTTGCGGCGTGATGGGTGAGGAGACGGCCAACGTCCGCCTCGATCCCAATGGCGACGTCACCGTCCTGATCGGCACGCAATCGAGCGGGCAGGGTCATCAGACCGCCTATGCGCAGATCGTCGCCGAACAGTTCGGCCTGCCGCCGGAGCGTGTGCATATCCACCAGGGCGACACCGACGAGATTGCGACGGGTCTCGGCACCGGCGGTTCGGCCTCGATTCCCACTGGCGGCGTCTGCGTGGAGCGTGCTGCGGGCGATCTCGGCAAGAAGCTGAAGGAGTTCGCAGCGCAGGCGCTGGAAGCGAGCGCGGGCGACCTCGAGATCACCGACGGCGTGATCCGGATCGCCGGCACCGACCGCTCGATCTCCTTTGCCGACCTCGCCAAGCGGCCCGGCGCCGATTCGTCGAAGCTCAACGGCAGCGCCACCTTCGCCAGCGCCGACGGCACCTATCCCAACGGCACGCATCTGGCGGAGGTCGAGCTCGATCCGGCCACCGGCATCATCAAGATCGTCAACTATGTGATCGTCGATGATTTCGGCAAGACGCTCAATCCGCTGCTGCTGGCGGGGCAGGTGCATGGCGGCGCCATGCAGGGCATCGGCCAGGCCTTGATGGAGCAGGTGGTCTATGGCGCGAGCGACGGCCAGCTCATCACCGCGACCTACATGGACTACGCGCTGCCGCGCGCGACGGACGGGCCGGCCTTCGTGTTCGAGACCAACAACGTCCCCTGCAAGACCAATCCGCTGGGCGTGAAGGGGGCGGGCGAGGCCGGCGCGATCGGCTCCTGTCCGGCCGTCGTCAACGCCATCGTCGATGCGCTCTGGCGCGAATACAAGATCGACCACATCGACATGCCGGCAACGCCCGAGCGGGTGTGGATCGCGATCAACGAGCATCACCGCCGTCACAGTCTCTAGGCCCAGAACCTCCGCGCGGGAATAAACGCCCTGCGCGGGGTTCTATTCATGATGGCCGAATTCCCCCAACCGCCTCGGAGACACAAGCCGATGAGACGAACGATGATTGTCGCGGGTACCCTGCTGCTGGGTGTGGGCGCCGTGATGGCGCAGCAGGAGATCGCCGTTCAGCAGGACAATCTGATGCGCTCGATCGCCAAGAATCAGTATGGCATCATCCAGAAGATGACCAAGGGCGACATCCCCTATGACCAGAAAGCGGTCGATCAGGCCATCGCCAGCATGGAAGCGGATGTCGCCAAGATCGCCAAGACCTTCGAGGTCAATCCCAAGCAGGACGTGGTGAACGCGACCTACGGCGCCTCGCAAAAGGTCTGGCAGAACAAGGCCGATTTCGACTCCAAGATCCCTCCGGTGCAGAAGGCGATCGCCGACGTCAAAGGCAAGATCACCAATGTCGCGAGCCTGAAAGCGGCCTATACGGCGATCAACGATCGCTGCACCGACTGCCACGAGACGTATCGGGTGAAGTTGAAATAATAAGACCACTAGGACTCACGAAAGGGCGGTTGCGAAAGCAGCCGCCTTTTTGCGCGACCATGGGCCGCGAGTCGCAGCGCAGCTCGGCAGGAAATTCCTCCGCAAGGCCTGACGGACCGCCGTGAGAGTGGTTATCTTTGCTTCAGCCGCCGCGGCATTGATGTGAGCTGTTGGATGCTGGCGCATCTCGCGCCTGACTGCCTCATGACAGGAGTTCCAACGCCCGGCGAGGAACTGAATCAACAGCGAGATAGGCCATGGCAAAACCGTTCCCGTCGAAGACCCACATCGGCAACCATATGCTGCATCCGGAAACCTTGATGCTGACCTATGGCTATGACCCGCAACTGTCGGAAGGCGCCATCAAACCGCCGGTGTTCCTGACCTCGACCTTCGTGTTCAAGACGGCCGATGACGGCCAGGACTTCTTCGACTACGTCGCCGGCCGGCGCGAGCCGCCGGAAGGGATGGGCGCGGGCCTGGTCTATTCGCGCTTCAATCATCCCAACAGCGAGATCGTCGAGGATCGGCTATCGATCTACGAGCGCACCGAGAGTTGCGCCCTGTTCTCGTCCGGCATGGCGGCCATCGCAACCACGATCCTGGCTTTCGTTCGCCCCGGCGACGTCATTCTGCACTCCCAGCCGCTCTATGGCGGGACGGAAACCCTGCTGACGAATACGCTTGCGCGTCTTTCGATCGGCGCCGTCGGTTTTGCCGACGGCATCGACGAGGCGGCAGTCAAGCAGGCCGCGGAGGAAGCCATGCGCAAGGGCCGGGTGTCGATGATCCTGATCGAAACTCCCGCCAACCCGACCAACGGGCTGGTCGACATCGCGATGATGCGCCGTGTCGCCGAAGTCATCGGAAAGGCTCAGGGACACACACCGATCATCGCCTGCGACAATACGCTGCTCGGACCGGTGTTTCAGCGGCCGATCGAGCACGGCGCAGATATTTCCTTGTACTCGCTCACGAAATATGTCGGCGGTCACTCCGACCTGATCGCGGGCGCCGCGCTCGGCTCGAAGGCGCTCATGAAGGGTATCAAGGCGCTGCGCGGCGCCATCGGCACCCAGCTCGATCCGCATTCCTGCTGGATGATCAACCGGTCGCTGGAGACGCTGAGCCTGCGCATGGAAAAGGCCGATGCGAATGCGCGTCTCGTCGCGGACTATTTGCGTGATCACCCCAAGGTGGCGAAAGTCCACTATCTCGGTCACCACGAGGAAGCTTCCCCGGCCGGACGGGTGTTCGCACAGCAGTGCTCAGGCGCGGGCTCCACCTTCTCCTTCGACATCGTCGGCGGTAAGGAAGCCGCGGTCAAATTTCTCAACGCGCTTCAGATCTTCAAGCTCGCCGTGAGCCTCGGCGGAACGGAATCGCTGGCCAGCCTGCCGGCGACGATGACCCATTCCGGTGTTCCCGCCGACATCCGCCGGAAGATCGGCGTCCTCGATTCCACGATCCGGCTGTCGATCGGAATCGAAAATCCGTCGGACCTGATCGCCGACCTCGCGCAGGCGCTGAACGCAACTTGAGCGTGGCGAGAATCGAAAAGGCCGGACGCCCTCCTGGGTCCGGCCCTTCCGCGACGAAGCAGCGTTTGCGCTTACTTCGTCACCTGGCCGCGAATCTCGCCGCCCGGGTTCGCCGCCGTGTGGATGTTGATGTAGTACTTGCCGCCGAGCAGATCGGCCGCCTGCGCGTCGGTGAGCGTCGCTTCGCCCTTGACCGGGCTTGAGGCCGCATTCGGGATCGCGACCGCAACGCCGGCGTTCTTGCCCGCCTCGGCCGGGCCATGGAAATGAGCCGCGGTGGCAGGGCCAGAGAGCCCGGAATAGTTGACAGTCCAGGACAATTTCTTGCTGGCTGCATCGTAGTTCAGGTCGGCCGTTCCGCTGCCGCTGCTGGTCGTTGCGGGCACCTCGGACTTGGCGTCGAGCGTTGCTTTCAGCTTTTCGGCGCAGGCCGGGCCTGCAAAAGCGACGGCACCGAGCGCGCACATGGCGATGACGGTCTTGTTCATGACATTCTCCCTGCAAAACCCGTTCGGGCTGGCTAACTTTCAACAGTCGGCATTTCAGTTTATTCCCGTTTCCGGCCAGGGCGGGCTAAATTCTTTGTGGTTGGAGCCGCACGGAGATCGGTCATAGGTTCGCCGCAACGAATGAATGGATCAGCATGTTGCAACGAACAATTTTCGTGGCGCTGCTCGTCGCGATCGCCGCTACGGGCATCTATTGGTGGCTCAGCGCGCCGGTGGTGGCGGCTGTGAGCACCACGCCGCCGCCCCATGCGCCTGATCTTGCCAATGGCGAGGTGATGTTCAACGCCGGCGGCTGCGCGTCCTGCCACGCCGTTCCCAATCAGCCCGATCGTCTCAGGCTTGGTGGCGGCGTCGCGATCAAGTCGCCGTTCGGAACGTTCTACGCGCCGAACATCTCGCCCGATCCGGCCGACGGCATCGGCAAATGGACGGATGCCGATTTCGTCAATGCGGTGATGCACGGGGTCTCGCCGTCCGGGCAGCATTACTTTCCGGCGTTTCCCTACACCTCCTATCAGCACGCCAGGCGCGAGGACGTGCTCGATCTCTTTGCGTATCTGAAAACGCTGCCAGCGGTTGCAGGCAAAGTGCGTGACCACGACGTCGGCTTTCCGTTCGACATCCGGCGCAACATCGGTATCTGGAAGTTCTTATTTCTGGACGACAAGCCCTTCGTCGCCGACGCCGCGAAGTCGCCGGAATTCAATCGCGGCGCCTATCTCGTGAACAGCTTCGGCCATTGCGCCGAATGCCACAGCCCGCGCAACGCGCTTGGCGGCATCATCTCCGGTGAGCGGTTTGCCGGCGGGCCCAATCCGGAAGGCGAGGGGTGGGTCCCCAACATCACCCAGAAGCGTCTCGGTGACTGGAGCGCGAAGGATATTGCCTATTTCCTCAAGACCGGCGAATTGCCCGATGGCGACAGCGCCGGCGGCGCGATGACGCGCGTGATCAAGAACACCTCGCAATTGCCGGATGCGGATCTCGCGGCGATGGCGGACTACGTCAAATCGCTGCCGCCGGTGGACGGGCCGACGCCGCCCAAGCGCAAGCAGGGCAGCTAGTGTAGCTCGATCGGATGTCCGGGGTTCACCTCTCCCCAACGGGGAGGGGTCGGATTGCGCCTGGCGATGCGAAGCATCGTCTAACCAAACTCATCCCGCACTACCGACGCAGCGCTAGCTCGTGCCGAACGCCTTGAACGTGATGATGGTGAGGGTGTCCTGGATGCCCGGCAGCACCTGCACCTTCTCGTTCACGAAGTGGCCGATGTCGGTGTCCTTGTCGACGTAGAACTTCACCAGGAGGTCGTATTGGCCGGCGGTGGAGTAGATCTCGGAGGCGATTTCGGCTTCGGCGAGCGCATTGGCGACCACATAGGACTGGCCGAGCTTGCATTTGATCTGGACGAAAAAGGGAACCATCGCGGTCACTCCGAAAGCACATCTGGCCGGCTAATAGGCCAAAACGGGCCGAATTTAGCAAGCGAGCTTGCCGGCCGCCAGATGCCGGCCCAGCGCTCAGGAGGCGACGGCCGCCGCGGCGAACGCATCCCTGAGCCGCTGCGCGAGCTCGACCTTGCGATAGGGCTTGGTCAGCACGATCGCCTGCGCATGCGCGCGGCCCTGCTCCACCAGGGTCTCCAGCGCGTAGCCCGAGGTGAACAGGACCGGCAGGCCCGGGCGAATCCGCCGCGCCTGATCGGCGAGCTCCCAACCGCTCATGCCGCCGGGCATCACGATGTCGGTGAACAGCATGTCGATACTGGGGTCGGTGCGCAGCTGCTGCAGGGCCTCCTTGCCGTTGACCGCTGCGACGACGCGGTATCCGAGAGCTTCCACCCTGCGAATCGCGGAGGAGCGGACGAACGGATCGTCCTCGGCGATCAGAATGGTCTCGTAGCCTCTGGGTGCTGTGTCCTCGCCGTCCACGAGGTCGGCCTGTGTTTGCCCTGCATCAGCGCGCGGCAGGTAGATCCGGACCGTCGTCCCAAGGCCTGCCTCGCTGTAGATCGAGACATGGCCATTGGATTGCTTGGCAAAGCCATAGACCATGCTGAGGCCGAGGCCGGAGCCCTTGCCGACCTCCTTGGTGGTGAAGAACGGCTCGAAGGCGCGCGCGGTGACATCAGGCGTCATGCCTTCGCCGTCGTCGGTGACCGAGATCAACGCGTAAGTGCCGGATGCGACTTCCGGGTGAAGGACACGATAGTCGTCGTCGATCGCAACCAGCTCCGTGCTCAGCGCCAGATGTCCTCCTGACGGCATGGCATCCTGTGCGTTGAGCGCAAGGTTCAGCACCGCGGATTCGAGCTGGGTGCGGTCTGCAAAGGCCATGATCGTGCCGGGCCCGGAGCTCGTCCTGATCTCGACATTTTCGCGCAAGGTGCGCTTGAGCAGCTTGAACATGGAATCGAGCAGGCCGCGGCAATCGATCATCTGAGGCTGGAGCAACTGGCGGCGGCTGAACGCGAGCAGGCGCTGCGTCAGCTCGGCGCCCCGTTCGCCCGATTGGCAGATGTCGTCGGCAAACCGCTTGAGGTCGGGCCTCGCCTTGAGCTGCTCGCTGAGGTGCTCGGCGTTGCCGATGATGACGGTCAAGAGATTGTTGAAATCGTGCGCGATGCCGCCGGAGAGCTGGCCGACCGTCTCCATCTTCTGCGCCTGCTGGAGCTGCTGCTCGGTCAACTTGCGCGTGGTGAGGTCATGGATGATGCCGACGAAGATCAATTCGCCGTCCTGCCGCGCCTGGCCCACCGACAGGTCCATCGGAAAGGTCGATTCATCCTTGCGCAGGCCGATGGCCTCGCCGCCGGTCGCGAAATGCCCCGTGCGGCTGTCGGACGCAGCAGCTGCCTCGGGCATCAGCATGCCGATGTGCCGGCCCATCACCTCGTCAGCCCGGTAGCCGAACAAGCGCTCGCAGGCCGGATTGAACAACAGGATTCGATCCTGCGCATCGAACAGGATGACCCCGTCGACCGCGGTCTCGACGATTGCGGTGAGGCGCGCCATGCTGTCGCGCATCGCGCGCTGGGCTTCCCCGACCTGCTGGAGCAGGAGCGTCGCGTCCCGGCTCTTGATTTCCTCCTCTTCGAGCGCGGCCTGGACCTGCCGCAGCTCGAACGGAGAGGGAATCGTCAGGATCTTCGGCAGCAGCGGCCAGAGCGCAGCGGCGGTCACCACGGACGCGACCGCTGTGGTCGCCTTCACGAGGCCTTCGATGCCATAGATCGGGACCCAAAGCGTGTAGATCGACAGCACATGGGTCAGGCCGCACGCCATGATGAAGATCGCGAATGCCCAGTAGACCCAACCGAATTTGAGGTCGCGCCGCTTGGTGACGAGGATCGCGAGCGCGAACGGGATCGAAAAATAAGCGGCGGCGATGCAGGCGTCGGAAACGACATGGAGCCAGATCAGTTCGGGTTCCCACAACAGGCAAATGCCGTGCGGCGACAGCATCGAGGAGTCGAGGAGACGTTCAAAATAGGCCCACATAATTCCACCCCGGGAAGACGTGCGAGCCGGGGGCGGCTCGCGCGAATGGTGTCGCTGGACGATTCTACCACCTAACGTCTCACTCATCGGTGTGGACGCCAAGGGCAGGTTATCAAGGCTATGGCGAGGCTCGATTTTTCAGGCCGGCACGATTGCGGGGGCATGCCGCGCCGGTTGCGGGCGCGACGGGCCGCCGCGAATCATGGCGGCGGGCCGTGGCGCTTGCTGCTGTTCCACGGTCGCGCTAGGACAGGCCATGGCGGTGTCCTCCAGCACATGCATCCCGCGATGACGACCCCGGTCGCACTCACCATCGCCGGCTCCGATTCGAGCGGCGGCGCCGGCATCCAGGCGGACCTGAAGACTTTTGCCGCGCTCGGCGTCTATGGCGCCTCCGCCATCACGGCGCTGACGGCGCAGAACACGCGCGGCGTCACCGGCATTCACGCGGTGCCGGCGGAGTTCGTCACCGCACAGATCGATGCGGTGTTTTCCGATCTCGATGTCGGCGCGGTGAAGATCGGCATGGTGGCCCAGGCCGCCAGCATCGAGGCGATCGCGGCGGCGCTGTCGCGCTGGGCGCCCCGGCACGTGGTGCTCGATCCCGTGATGGTGGCAACATCAGGCGACCGGCTGCTGGCTTCCGAGGCCGTCGCAGCGTTGCGCACGAGACTGATACCGCTGGCCTCGGTGATCACGCCGAACCTGCCCGAGGCCGCTGCGCTGCTCGAGGAGCCCGTGGCGGAAAGCGAGGCCGAGATCGAAAGCCAGGGGCGCCGCGTGCTGGCGCTCGGCTGCCGCGCAGTCCTGGTCAAGGGCGGGCACGGCGAGGGCGCCGAGAGCATCGACTATCTGGTCGATGCCGACAGCACCATCGCGCTCGCTGCGCCGCGCCTCGCCACCAAGAACACCCATGGCACCGGCTGCTCGCTGTCCTCGGCCGTCGCGGCGGGGCTTGCCAGGGGCGAGGATCTCGAGCAAGCGGTGCGCAATGCCAAAGCCTGGATCAGCGCCGCGATCGGAGCCGCCGACCGCTTCAGCGTCGGGCATGGCCACGGGCCGATCCATCATTTCCACAAGTTTTACTGACGCGGGCTCGCGCGACCTCTCCCGCTTGCGGGAGAGGTCGCGCCGAAAGGCGCGGGTGAGGGCTCTCTCCACTCGGGGTCATCGCTTGAGGAGGCACCCTCACCCCAACCCTCTCCCGCAAGCGGGAGAGGGAGCGCACTTGCCTCGTGGGTTCCAGCGGCAATCTGGTCTTGCGGGGGGGCGCTGCGGCGCCATGTCGCCTGATTGTCGCATGCGACTGATATTCGCGGGGAGGGCGAGGCAAGGCGTGATTCGTATTTGAAGGTGCCTCGAAGGTTCAATCGGTCATCCCCCTGTCACGGGACATTGTTACAGGCTGGCGCATGGGAAGCTACGATGTGAGTGATGAAAGCCCGGAGCGGCGCTTTCGCACGTTGTTCATCTCCGACGTCCATCTCGGAGCCCGCGGTTCTCAAGCCGACCTTCTGCTCGACTTTCTGCGCTACCACGATGCCGACACCATCTATCTCGTCGGCGACATCGTCGACGGCTGGGCGCTGAAATCGAGCTGGCACTGGCCGCAATCGCACAACGACCTGGTCCAGAAGCTGCTGCGCAAGGCGCGCAAGGGCGCCAAAATCATCTACATTCCCGGCAATCACGACGAGTTCCTGCGCAATTATTACGGCACGCATTTCGGCGGCATCGATGTGGTCGAGAACACCGTCCATACCGGCGTGGACGGCAAGCGCTATCTCGTCATCCACGGCGACATCTTCGACCTCGTGGTGCAGAACGCGCGCTGGCTCGCCCATCTCGGCGACAAGGCCTACGACTTCGCGATCCAGATGAATCGCTTGGTCAATTTCTTCCGCCGCCTTTTCGGCGTGCCCTATTGGTCGCTGTCGCAATGGGCCAAGCAGAAGGTCAAGAATGCCGTGAACTATATCGGCGCGTTCGAGCAGGCGCTCGCCGCCGAGGCGCGGCGCCATGAGGCCGACGGCGTGATCTGCGGCCACATACACTATGCCGTGATCCGCGACGAGGCCGGCATCCGTTACATGAATTGCGGCGACTGGGTCGAGAGCTGCACGGCCCTCGTCGAGCACGACGACGGCCATTTCGAGATCATCACCTGGGCGGATCATTTGCAGAAGCCCGCACAAGTCCCGCAGGTCGCTGCAAGAGCTGCCTGATGAGAGCTGCCTGATGCGCATCCTGGTCGCGACCGACGCCTGGCACCCGCAAGTCAACGGTGTGGTTCGGACGCTGACCAAGCTTGCTGACGCCGCCGAGGGGCTCGGCGTCGCGTTCACGTTCCTGACGCCGCAATCGTTCCGCACCTTCGCGATGCCGAGCTATCGCGACGTGCGCCTCGCGATGCCGCGTCCGGCGCGAATTGCAAAGCTGATCGAGGAGGCGCGCCCGGACAGCATCCACATTGCGACGGAGGGGCCGATCGGCCTGATGGTCCGCCGCTATTGCCGCCAGCGTAAGCTGCCGTTCACGACCAGCTTCCACACCCGCTTTCCCGAATATGTCCGTGCCCGCGTGCCGGTGCCGGGCTCGCTGATCTGGCGCGCGCTGCGCCGCTTCCATGCGCCCAGCCGTGCCGTGATGGCGGCAACGCCTGCGCTCGCCCGCGAGCTCGGCGATCGCGGCTTCGACAATGTCGTGCTGTGGCCGCGCGGCGTCGACACCGATTTGTTCCACCCGCGCGCGATCGACCTCTGTCTGCCGGCGCCGGTGTTCCTGTCGGTCGGCCGGGTTGCGGTGGAGAAGAATCTCAAGGCCTTTCTCGATCTCGATCTGCCCGGTACCAAGGTGATCGTCCGGTCACGGTCCGGCGCGCGCCTCGCTCGAAGAGGCCTATCCCGATGCGATCTTCCTTGGCGAGAAGCACGGCGAGGCGCTGGCGGAAATCTATGCTGCGGCCGACGTCTTCGTGTTCCCGAGCAAGACCGACACGTTCGGCCTGGTCCTACTGGAAGCGCTCGCGAGCGGCCTGCCGGTGGCGGCCTTCCCGGTGAAGGGTCCCCGCGACGTGATCGGCAATGCGCCGGTCGGCGTTCTCGATCACGATCTGCGCAGCGCCTGTTTCGCCGCGCTCGACATCTCCCGGCAGGACTGCGTCGCGTTCGCCGCCAATTACACCTGGGAGGCTTCGGCCAGGGCTTTCGTGGCTAGCATCGAGGCGGGCGGCGCGGTACTGCCCGGCCGGAACAGGGCGGAACAGCCACGCTTCGTCGCCTGACGGGGAAAATCCTCGCGGGGAGGTGTCTTGCCCGCGGCTCGTCGGCCGCGATAAAGTCGGCCATGACCGAACAGCTCCTTCCGGTCGGCCCCGCCGACATCGACGCCGCAGCGCGCGTGATCGCGCCTTACGCCATCCGCACCCCGCTGTTGTCTTTTCCCGTGCTCAACGAGCGCGTCGGCGCAAAGGTCTTCCTGAAGCCGGAAATGCTCCAGCGCACCGGCTCCTTCAAGTTCCGCGGCGCCTTCAACAAAGTGTTCTCGATTCCGCAGGACAAGCGCGCCGGCGGCGTCGTCGCGTTCTCCTCGGGCAACCACGCCCAGGGCGTGGCGGCCGCGGCAAAAATCCTCGACATGCAGGCGACGATCGTGATGCCGGCGGATGCGCCGCTGTCCAAGCGCGAGCGCACCAAATCCTACGGCGCAGAGGTCGTGCTGTACGATCGCGATCGCGACGACCGCGAGGCGATCTCGCGCGGCGTCGCCGAGAAGCGCGGCGCGACGCTGGTCAAGCCGTATGACGATCCCTTCGTGATTGCGGGGCAGGGCACCGCCGGCCGCGAGATCGCCGAGGACATGGCGGGCCTCGGCCTTGCCCCCGATATCGTGGTGGCGCCGGCCTCCGGCGGCGGTCTGATCGCGGGCGTCGCCACGGCGGTGAAAGCGCGCTATCCGCTAGCCGAGATCGTGGTCGCCGAGCCCGAGGCGTTCGACGATCACGGCATTTCGCTGACCGCCGGCCATCGTGAGCCGCATCCGCCGGCGGGCCGCACCATCTGCGATGCGCTGATGGCCCTGATGCCCGGCGAGATGACCTTTGCGATCAACAGCAAGCTGCTTGCGCGCGGCGTCACCGCATCGGATGCCGAAGTCGGTGCGGCCGTGGCGTTCGCCTATCGCGAGCTGAAGCTCGTAGTGGAGCCGGGCGGCGCCGTCGGCCTTGCCGCGCTGCTCGCGGGACGTCTCGACGTCGTCGGCAAGAACGTCGTCATCGTGCTCTCCGGCGGCAATGTCGATGCGGAGTTGTTCGCCGAGCTGGTGGCTTAGGCGTCATTCCGGGGCGCGCGCGAGCGCGAACCCGGAATCCATTTCCCCACCGACCCTGCTGCACGATGGATTCCGGGCCTGCGCCTCTCGGCGCATCTCGGAATGACAATGTTCAGAGCTGACATGAAGAAAGGGGCAGAGCGTTGCCGCTCCGCCCCCTTGTCGTGTGCGCTTCTTGCGCGATCAGTGCATGAAGCTCCGGCGATTGTTGCCGCCGCCCGTGCTCGGCGCCTGGTTCATCGACTGCCGGAAGTTGTTGCTGCTGTTGACCATGCGGTTCGGCATCGTGTTGAGCTGCGGACGATTGGTCTGCACGTTATTCTGCACCTGCACCTTGTTCACCGGATTGTTGTTGAGCTTCACGATACCGGTGTTGCCGTTGTTGATGCGGATCGGCTGGTTCTGGGTCTGAACGGGCTTCACATCGACATTCGAGCCATCCTTGCCGACATTCACCGGCATGCTCACGATCTTGCCCGGCTTGCCGTTGGCGTTGCCGGCATTCGGCTTGGTGTTGGTCACCGGCAGCGTCACGATCTTGCCGGTGCCGCCAGTGTTGTTGCTCGTGTTGGTCGGCGCGGGCAGGGTGACGATCTTGCCCGGGGTCTGCGACGGCGTGCCGTTCGGCTGGTTGTTGCCTGAGGACAGGTTGATGATCTGGCCACCATTGCCGAGCTTGCCGATGACGTTGCCGTCGATCGGCTTCTGCACGACCGGCAGATTGCCGTTCACTTGCGCGCCGCCATTGCCCTGCTGCATCAGCGGCATGTATTTGGGCTGGCCGAGATTGCCGATCTTCAGCGTCGGGGCGATGTTCTGTGGCGCCAGGAACTTGGTCGCTTGCATCAACGGGATCTGCTTCGGCTGCGCCTGCAGTTTCAGCGCGACTTGCGCATAGGGGCTGTTGCTGTAGCTGTCATAGAAGCTCTTGTAGCCGAGCGGCGAGTTCGCGAGCACGGCCTTGTGCCAGGCCTGCGAGACCAGGAGATTGTTGAGCAGCCAGCGGATGTGGTCGCACAGCGGATCGTGCGGGTACATCTGGATGAACTCCTGATAATATTCCGGCCGTCCCTCGGACACGACGTAATCATAGGCCTGGCGGGTCGAGCGGCTCGGCAGGTTGGAGGCCATCTGCACCACCGGCGCTTTCACCGGCGCGCGGTTGGCGGCAACGGCGGTGTCGCCGAAGAAGGTGAAGTCGCTCGTCAACGACGAGCTCTCCCACGGAATCTGCGCACCGCTGGTGGTCTGGTTCACCTGCAGGCGTACGCGCTTGAACAGCTGCTCGATCGGCACATTGGGCTCGCGTGCGACGTTGAGGAAGGCTTGCGTGTAGGGGCTGTGGCCGCTGGTGCCGTCGAGCGCTTCGGCGCCCGGCGCGGTCGAGTAGCCGACGATCGAGCCGTTCGGCGCATCGACGATGGCTAGGCCGCGGCCGGCGTCGTTGACTTGGGGGAACGGGTTGTTGCGGCAGGCATCGAGGATGACGATGCGCATGCGGCTCGGGATCGTCTCCAGCGTCGACATCACATCGACCAGGCGCACCGAGTTGTTGACCAGCTCGGTCGGGCTCGACACCTTGGCGTCGACGGGTACGAGATAATTCTCGCCGGCGAGCTGCACGCCGTGACCGGCGTAATAGACCATGGCCACCGTGTTCGGACCGCGCGAAGCGACCTTGGCGGAAAAGTCCTGCACCACGCGCAGCATGTCGTTCTGGGTCAGGTCAGTCGCGGCGACCACCTCGAAGCCTGCCGAGTTCAGGAATTGCGCCATCGATTGCGCGTCATCGTCGGGGTTCGCAAGTTGCGGCGCGTTCTGGTAGTTCGCATTGCCGATCACCAGCGCCACCCGCTGCTCCGGGCCTTGCAGCGCGGTGGGAGCCGGCTGGGCCGGGGCGACTTGCGCGGAAACGGGCCCGCAGGTGAAGCCGAACAGGCTTCCCAAGAGGCTAGCCGTCATCAGGAAAGGCTTTAGGCGGAACATGGCGTGCTCCTTTGCCACTCATCTCGATGCGAGATTGGTTGCGAGCAAGCCTGGGCGCGTTCAAGTCCGGCGTCCGTGATCCCTATCACGATGGTAAGTTGCGTGATCTGAATCACGCTTAGAACCCGCTATGGTTGGGGATCGAATGGGAGGATGGCCTCCGCGCAGTCGATCGACTATTGTCGATTCATGTCGCGCCTTATGTGTCTATTCGTTGCTGTCATCCTGTCTCTGCTGCCCGCAGTCGCGCCCGCCGAGCCCGTCCAGAAGCGTCCCAAGCCGGTCTGGCGCGGCTACGGCTTCCTGCCAGGCTATCGCCAGCCGCTCAGCAACAGCATTCCGCTCTACAAGCAGAAGGACGCGATGCGTCGCCTGTCGCGCGCCGACCGGCGCCACTGGTACATCGATCCGGTCCCTCAGTATTACCGTTGGGATGGCGAGTGGCACTATTTCGGCCGCCCCGGCTTCGGCGGCGGCCGCTACAATGGCGGCAGTTTCGGTCCATGCTGGACGCGGACGCCGATCGGGCCGGTCTGGAATTGCGGGTGACGAGGGGGCGCGGCTAGCCCGTCATTGTGAGCGTAGCGAAGCAATCCAGACTTTTACCGCGGAGGGATTCCGGATTGATTCGCTTCGCTCGCAATGACGATGTGGCGAGAGCGCGCGCTCTCTCACGAGAAGAACGCGATCTTCTCGGCCTGGGTCATGCGGCGGATCGGCGCGAGCGGGTCGTTGGCGGCGGCGCGAGACTTTTGCAGAATGCCGCTGGCGAGGATGGTGGCGCCGAGCGAGGGCTCGGGCAAGGACGTGGATAAGGGCGAGGGCATCGGCAGCGTCGCGCTCGGTGCCGCGGCGAATGTTGCCGTGGTCGCCATGGCCGGGGCCGGCTGCTCCATCACTTCGGCAGCGGCTTCCGCAATGGCGTCGGTGAGGCGCGCGAGCGAGTCCATCGCGATCGGCGCGTCCGCGGCGGGCTCTTCCGCGACCGCTGCGACGACCGGCTCTGGCGCGATCGGCTCCGGCGGCTCCGCTGCAAGGGGAGCTGCGACCTCCGCAGCCGTCGGCTCCGGAGCGACCGCTTCCATCTCCACCGGCTCGATGATCTCGTCGAACTCCGGATCGGGCGCGGCCATCTCTAGCGCGATGGCCTCGAGGATGGCTTCGTCTTCGGCTTCCGCGGCGGCGTCGCGTGCGAACTCGTCGCTCGCCTCCACGAGGGCGGCGGGCTCTTCAAAAGCGACGTCTTCATGCGCCGCTTCTTCAAGTGCAGCTTCTTCAACTGCTGCCTGACTTTCGGCGACGATCTCGGGCGCGATTGCCTGCTCGGCAACGGCGGAAGTATCAGTGATGCCAGCTGCTTCAACCTCGGGAGCGGCGGCGATGTCCTGCGACGTCTCCGTAAAAGCCACGGGGGCTTCGCTCGCCGTCGCGCCAAGCGCGACCTCCGAATGCGGCGCTTCTGCCGCGGATGACGGTGCCTCCTGCCTGGGAGCCGGCGCGGCCTGCGGCGTTGCGCCGCCGTCAAGCTGCTCGACCCGATCCTTCAGTAGATCGAAGGCCGCCTTGAGCTCGACACGGGGGTCGATGGTCGAAATCTGTCCGCAGGCCGCCTCGATCGAAGCGAGCTGCGAATCAATGAGGTCGCAGATTCGCCCGTCGGCGCCGATCTCGCGCCAGCGCCAGGAGATCTCCTTGATGATGCGCACCCCGCGCGGAATCGGCGCGAGGCTCGCCTCGATCGCCGCGGGATCGAACGCCGCGATTGCGATCGTCTCGGCCTCGCGGATGGCGCGTCGGATCTCGATCAGCGCCTCGGGCAGGCGGTCCTCGACGACGGGTTGTCGCTGTGCTGCAAGGGTTTCTTCGATCTTCGCGACCGCATCGAGCACCATGCGCGTGTCGGCGTTGCGGTTGCGCTTGGCGTATTCGCCGAGGAACCAGCGGCCGCGCGCGGTCTCCATGAAGGCTTCGCGGATCGCGTCGTAATCCTGCTCGTTCGGCTCGGCCGCGCGGGCAGACATGGGCGAGAGGGCGAATGCTTCGTTGGCCATGACAAACTCGTCGCGCAAATCACCGCGCGTTACTGTAACGATCACCACGATATCGACCGAATCGCAATTGGTTTGATGCAGTCCGAATCACAAATCCCCATCGCGGCAGCGAAGAAGCGGCGATTCGCCGTGGGTCTTGCCCTGTTCTATTCGGCTGTGTTCGCGGTCGCGGGCACGCATCTGCCGTTCTTCCCGGTTTGGCTGAAGGCGATCGGCATCGACGCGGCCTGGATCGGGCTCATCAACGCGCTGCCGGCGATCACGCGCTTCACCACGCTGCCGCAAGTGACCGCCTTTGCCGAAAAGCGACAGGCCATTCGCACCGCCATGATGGTGTCGGTGCTGGCGACGGCGATCGGCTTTACCGCGGTCGGCTTGCAGCAGCAGCCGCTGGCGCTGTTCCTGGTTTATGCGCTGACCTGCGTGATGTGGACGCCGACGACGCCGCTGACCGATGCCTATGCGCTGCGCGGCGTTGCCCGCTATGGGCTCGATTACGGGCCGTTGCGGCTGTGGGGCTCGGCGGCGTTTGCCGCCGGCTCGCTCGCCTGCGGCTATCTCGTCGACAGCATCGCGCCACGCGACCTGATCTGGGTTATCGTCGCATGGGCCGTCGTTGCGGTTCTCGCCAGTCTGCTGCTTCAGCCGCTCGACGATGTCAGGCGCAAGACCACCGAGACGCATGCCGGCAAGGCGCTGCTGCGCGATGCCGGCTTCTGGGCCATCATCGCCTCGGCGGCGCTGATCCAGGGCAGCCACGTCGCCTATTACACCTTCTCGGCCATCAACTGGCAGCTCCATGGCATCAGTGGGCTGACGATCGCGGGGCTGTGGACGCTGGGCGTGATCGCCGAGATCGTCGTGTTCGCGCTGTCGCCGCGCTTCTCGCTGCATCCGTCCACGATGATGGCGATCGGGGGGCTAAGCGCCGTGGTGCGCTGGATCGTCACCGCCAACGAGCCGCCGCTGGCGCTGCTCGCGATCGTGCAGCTCGGCCATGGTCTCAGCTTCGGCATGACCATCGTCGGCACCATGAATCTCCTGGTGCAGCGCGTACCGCCGCATCAGATCGCGCGGGGGCAGGGCTACTACGCCGCGTGCAACGGTCTATTGGGCGCAACGACCTCGATCGCGTCAGGCGCGATCTACGCCCTCATCGGCGACGGCCTGCACTACGTCATGGCGGCGATGGCCGCTGCCGGTGCGCTCGTGATCTGGTCAGCGCGGCATCAGCTCCAGGCTCATCCCCACAGCGAGGCGTCCGGCGGATAGACCAGGCTTTCGTCGTAACGCAGGCCGTGATCGCGATCGCGCGCCAGCAGCAGCGGGCCGTCGAGATCGACGAAGCGCGCCTGCGGCGTCACCAGCATCGCAGGCGCCATCGACAGCGAGGTCGCGACCATGCAGCCGATCATGATCTCGAAGCCGAGCGCCTGCGCGGCATCGGCCATGGCCAGCGCCTCGGTGAGGCCGCCGGTCTTGTCGAGCTTGATGTTCACGGCGTCGTAGCGTGCGCGCAGCGGCGCGAGCGACGAGCGGTCGTGCACGCTCTCGTCGGCGCAGACCGCGAGCGGCCGCTTGATCCGCGCCAGCGCCTCGTCCTTGCCTGATGGCAGCGGCTGCTCCACCAGGGTGACGCCGGCGGCGGCGCAGGCGGCAAGATTGTGCTCCAGATTGGCCTCGGTCCAGGCCTCGTTGGCATCGACGATCAGCTCGGAGTTGGGAGCGGCCTTGCGCACCGCCGCGATCCGCATCCCATCGCCTTCGCCGCCGAGCTTGACCTTGAGCAGCGGACGGTGTGCGGCCTTGGCGGTTGCCGCGGCCATGGCCTCGGGTGTGCCCAGCGAGATGGTGTAGGCGGTGGTGCGTTCGCGGGGCGTCGGGCGGCTCAGCAGGTTCCAGGCCCGCAGGCCACCAGCCTTGGCCTCGAGGTCGATCAGGGCGCAATCCAGCGCGTTACGGGCCGCACCGGGCGGCATGGCGGCCTGGAGGGCCTGTCGGGTCAGCCCACCGGCCACCGCGTCCTGCATGGCCTCGATGGCGGCCAGCGTCGCCTCTGGCGTCTCGCCATAGCGAGGATAGGGCACGCACTCGCCGCGGCCGGTCAGGCCGGCCTGGCTGATCTCCGCCACGACCGTCACGGCCTCGGTCTTGGCTCCCCGGCTGATGGTAAAGCTGCCGGCGATGGGGAAGCGCTCGATTCGCGCCGCCAGGGAGGCAAATTTCATGGAAGTCATTTTGAACTCTGGCGAAATCTGAACCTGCTAGTTACCTGTAGCAACTAACAATGGGCAGTTGGGGATACCTTCTCTAGGTAAGGGCGCGTGCGCAACCATCCGATTCTATCCGTTTCCTGCGCCTCGGCACGGGAGCGGACATCTTGAGTGGCGATCCGAAGCTGGAGCGGATTGCCAAGGGCAATGCGCTGGCACTCTGCGCCACCGGAACCTGGACCGCGAGCTTCGCGCCGGTCCTGGAGCGGATGGTGGCGGACGCCGAGAAGCTCGCCGGCGGCCCCCAAAGCATCTTCATCGACGTCTCCGAGGTCGCCAAGCTCGACACCTTCGGCGCCTGGCTGATCGAGCGGCTGCGCCGCAGCCTGACGCAAGGCGCCGTCGAGGCGCAGATCGCCGGGCTCTCCGCCAATTATTCCAGCCTCGTCGACGAGGTGCGGCGGGTGCGGGCGACCCCCGTGATCGACAGCAGCCCGATCACCATCACCGGCATGCTGGAGCAGATCGGCCGGACCGTGGCCGGCGTTGCCGGCACCGTGGCGGGCCTCGTCGACATGCTCGGCGCGGTGCTCGCGGCAGGCTTTCGCGTCTTGATCCATCCGCGCTCGCTCCGCCTGACCTCGACCGTGCACCACATGGAGCAGGTCTGCTGGCGCGCAGTGCCGATCATCGTGCTGATCACCTTCCTGATCGGCTGCATCATCGCGCAGCAGGGCATCTTTCATTTTCGCAGGTTCGGCGCCGATATCTTCGTTGTCGACATGCTCGGCGTGCTGGTGCTGCGCGAGATCGGTGTGCTCTTGGTCGCGATCATGGTGGCGGGCCGTTCGGGCAGCGCCTACACCGCCGAGCTCGGCTCGATGAAGATGCGCGAGGAGATCGACGCGCTGCGCACCATGGGATTCGACCCGATCGAGGTCCTGGTGCTTCCGCGCATGATGGCGCTCGTGATTGCGCTGCCGATCCTCGCTTTCCTCGGCGCGATGGCCGCGCTCTATGGCGGCGGTCTCGTCGCCTGGCTTTATGGCGGCGTCGAGCCGGAGGCCTTCCTGTTGCGGCTGCGCGACGCCATCTCGATCGATCATTTCATCGTCGGCATTGTCAAGGCGCCGGTGATGGCCGCCGTGATCGGCATCGTCGCCTGCGTTGAAGGACTCGCCGTGCAGGGCAGCGCGGAATCGCTGGGACAGCACACCACGGCGTCGGTGGTGAAGGGCATCTTCTTCGTCATCGTGATGGACGGCGTGTTCGCCATCTTCTTCGCCTCGATCGGGATGTGACGATGGCAGGCGAGATCCAAAATCCCATCATCCGCGTCCGCGACATCACCGTGCAGTTCGGCGCGACGCGCGTGCTCGACGGGCTCAACCTCGACGTCAAGCGCGGCGAGATCCTCGGCTTTGTCGGCCCATCCGGCGCCGGCAAATCGGTGCTGACGCGCACCATCATCGGCCTCGTGCCGAAGGTCGCAGGCTCCATCGAAGTGTTCGGCGTCGACCTCGATTCCTCCAGCACGTCGCAGCGGCGAAATGTGGAGCGGCGCTGGGGCGTGCTGTTTCAGCAGGGCGCGTTGTTCTCCTCGCTGACCGTGAGGCAGAACATCCAGTTTCCGATGCGCGAATATCTTCGCGTCTCGCAGCGACTGATGGACGAGATCACCATGGCCAAGCTGACCATGGTCGGTCTCAAGCCGGAAGTTGCCGAGCGCTTCCCGTCCGAGCTCTCCGGCGGCATGATCAAGCGCGTGGCGCTCGCCCGCGCACTGTCGCTCGATCCGGATCTCGTCTTCCTGGACGAGCCGACCTCGGGTCTCGACCCGATCGGCGCCGGCGATTTCGACGAGCTGGTCCGGACGCTCCAGCGCACTTTGGGGCTGACCGTTTTCATGGTAACCCACGACCTCGACAGCCTTTACACAGCATGTGACCGTATCGCCGTTTTAGGGAACGGTAAGATCATTGCGGCAGGGTCGATCGCCGACATGCAGGCCTCGCAGCATCCCTGGCTGAGGCAGTATTTCCATGGCAAGCGCGCCCGCGCGGTCATGGGTTAAGAGCTGGGTTGATTAGCCGGAGCACCTGATGGAAACGCGGGCGAATTACGTATTGATCGGGTCGTTCACACTGGCGGTGATCGCCGCCGCGCTAGGCTTCGTGCTGTGGTTTCAATCGCTGCACACCACCAAGCAGCGCACCCCCCTACGCGTCGTGTTCGAGGGCCCGGCGGCGGGCCTGCGCAACGGCGGCAGCGTCAACTTCAACGGTATCAGGGTGGGTGAGGTGGTCTCGGTGAAGCTGGACAACCCGCGGCGGGTTGTCGCACTCGCCATGATCGAGAACAACGCCCCGATCCGCAAGGACACGCTAGTCGGCCTCGAATTCCAGGGCCTCACGGGGGTCGCCGCAATCTCGCTCAAGGGCGGCGACGAGGCCGCGGCCGCACCGCCGCTCGACCAGGATGGCATCCCGACGCTGACGGCGGACCCCAACAAGCTCCAGGACGTCACCGAGGCGATCCGCGGCACGCTGCAGAACATCAACAAGATCGTCGCCGACAATCAGGAATCGGTGAAGAACTCGCTGAAGAATCTGGAGACCTTCACCAACTCGCTCGCCCGCAACTCCGAGAAGATCGACGGCATGATGGCCAAGGTCGACGGTGTCATGCTCAAGGCCGACAGTCTCATGCTCGGCCTCAACACGCTCGCCGGCGGCAAGGACGGCGGCGAGCTGTTCCAGGCAGTCAAGTCGATCCGCGAACTGGCCGAGGACTTCGACAAGCGCTCCGGCGCGCTGATGAGCGACGGCCGCCGCACCCTCGGCGACATCAGCCGCGCCGTGAACAATTTCGACCGCAACCCGACCCGCGTCCTGTTCGGCGCCAGCAACTCATCGCAAGCAGCCCCGCCGCCCGAGCCGCCGAAGCCGGCGGCGTCGAACGAGCGCCGCAGGCAGTAGGTTCCGACCTCCTAGTTTCCGTTGGCCCCCTGCATCGGTATCCATCGGAAGTCGATATCATCGGCTTCGATCACCCATACGAACGCTTTGCATTGGGCGCGGTAGGCCCACTCAATCTCGTGAATCAACTGACCGCGATCCGAGATACGAAACTCGTCGTAGCGCCAATCACCGTGCGATGGCGCATCTGGCGAGAGCTCCTGGAGTGAGTAGGCGTACACCGTCGGATACGTAATCTCGATGTACCCATCTTTGTAGGCGCCGAGTAGGCGAAGCGCGATCGAACAGGATTGTTGACGAGGTTGGGAGCCGGGTCTTTCCAATACTTGCAACGACTCTAGCCAGGCATCGTGCGGACAGCGGCTAGCGCGCCTCGCGATTGCGCAGCGGATTGACGAATTTAAATCCTGCGAAGTCCTTTTCGTTGTCCGTCGCAACAACGCAGTCATTGGCCTCGGCCACGGCGGCGATAATCATATCGAGCGCACTCCGCGGCCTGCCGGTGGCGGTGCCACGCGCCATGAGGCGCGCCCAGATCAGGCTTGCTTGCTCGTCGAAAGCCAGCACGCGACCTGCGAAAAGCAATGGTGGTCCTTCAGGTCCGGCGAACCAGGTTTCAAGTGCATTTCGCTTTCGTCCCGCCGGCTTTTCCAGGATGCCTCGCAGGATTTCTCCGATCGTCAGGGAAGAGACGAACAGATCGTCATCGTTCTGGTCTGCCAGCCACGCCAGGAGTACCGGCGACGGACTCGGTTTCGTGACATGGCTGATGATGTTGGTGTCGAGGAGGTACCGTGTCACAGGTCAACCTTGCGACCCGTTACGCGCGCGCGCGTGACATCGAGGTCTGTCCCGACGAGCGGTGAGCGTCGCAGCGCGGCAAGGATGCCGCCCTTCTTGGCGGGTTCCGCTGTCATCGTTTGACGCAATGTAGATCGGATTCGTTCGGCCTCGGTCCCATCCTCGGCAAGCTGCTTGGCGATTGAGCGGATCAATTCGCGGTCGGTATCGAGCCCGAGCACCTCGAACCGCGCCATGCCGCGCTTGGTCAGCCTGGCCCGGTAATTTCGCAGTGCTCTCTTTTGCGCTGTGTCGGCCACTGGAATTCTCGCGCTCTTATCTCTGGAAATATATCCTGAAATAGGTCGGAACGCAAGCGATCCGAAGTCGCCGATACGAAAGTATGGGGGTCTGGCCGAGCCAACGTAGGGGGAGGGGCTGGCCGTCATTGTCAGTTATATCGCGCTCAAGTCGCGTCCACGAAAAGGCGCGTCGACTTCACTCATAGGGGAGGAGAGCGTGATACGTCTGTTGCTGTTGTTGCCGTTCATCGGCCTGATGATCGTGCCGTTCTACAATATCCGGGAGCCGCATCTGTTCGGCTTTCCGTTCTTCTACTGGTACCAGCTCGCCTGGGTGCCGCTGACCTCGCTCCTCACCTATATCGTCTACAGGAGGTTGCGTCGTGCTGGCTAATGTCGATAGCGCGGCGTTCGCCGTATTCCTTGCGCTCTTCATCCTCGTCACCGGCATGGGCTTCGTCGCCTCGCGATGGCGCAAGCCGGAGACGCTCGCCCATCTCGACGAGTGGGGCCTCGGCGGCCGCAAGTTCGGCACCTGGATCACCTGGTTTCTGGTCGGCGGCGACTTCTACACCGCCTACACCGTGATCGCCGTGCCTGCATTGGTCTATGCGGTCGGCGCCTACGGCTTCTTCGCGCTTCCCTACACCATCATCGTCTATCCCTTCGTGTTCGCGGTGATGCCGGTGTTGTGGAAGGTCGCCAAGGAGCGCGGCTATGTCACGGCGGGCGACGTGGTGCGCGGGGCCTACGGATCGCGCGGGCTCGAGCTCGCGGTCGCGGCCACCGGCGTGCTGGCGACGATGCCCTACATCGCGCTCCAGCTCATCGGCATGGAGGTGGCCATCAAGGCGCTCGGCCTGCACGGCGAGATACCGCTCGTTCTCGCCTTCCTGGTGCTGGCGCTCTACACCTATTCGTCGGGGCTGCGCGCACCGGCGCTGATCGCCTTCGTCAAGGACATCATGATCTACATCGTGGTGATCGCCGCGATCGCGATCGTGCCGTCCAAGCTTGGCGGTTACGGCGCGATCTTCACCGCGGCGGATGCGGCATTCGCTGCCAAGGGTTCGGGCGGGATCCTGCTGTCGCCGGCACAGATCGTGCCTTATGCCTCGCTGGCGCTGGGCTCCGCGCTCGCGGCCTTCATGTATCCGCACACGCTGACCGGCATTTTCGCGTCCTCGGGTGGCAACACCATTCGCAAGAATGCGATGCTGCTTCCGGCCTACACGCTGCTGCTCGGCCTGCTCGCGCTGCTGGGCTACATGGGCCATGCGGCGGGGCTCAAGCTCGCGAGCAACAACGACGTCGTGCCTGAGCTGTTCAAGACCCTGTTCCCGAGCTGGTTCGCGGGCTTCGCCTTCGCCGCGATCGCGATCGGCGCGCTGGTGCCGGCCGCGGTCATGAGCATTGGCGCCGCCAATCTGTTCACCCGCAACTTCTGGAAAGTGTGGGTCGATCCGAAGGTGACGCCGGCGGGTGAGGCGAAGGTCGCCAAGATCACCTCCATGCTGGTGAAGGTCGGCGCGCTGCTCGCCATCCTCTTGATGCCGACGCAGTTCGCGCTCGACCTCCAGCTGCTCGGGGGCCTCTGGATCCTGCAGACCCTGCCGGCGCTGGTGTTCGGCCTCTATCTGAACTGGTTCTCGAGCACGGCGCTCCTGGCTGGCTGGGCCGTCGGCCTTGCGGGCGGATCGTGGCTCGCCTGGTCGGACGGGCTGAAGCCGCTCCACACCATCGATTTCGGCATGGGCCCGGTTGCTCTCTACACCGGCCTCCTGGCGCTCGCGCTCAACATCGTGGTTGCCGTCGTGGTCAACCTCGTGCTCAAGCGCGCGCCGCAGGAGCGGCTGTCCCGCGAGGCGGCCTGATTTGATCCGCCAGCGGCGGCCGGGGATGCTCCGGCCGCCGGCCTTTTCCGGAATGAATAGCCTTCCATGCGATTGAAAACGCTATAGTATCCGCCCGCGATCTGGCCCCGCTCGTCGCCGGCGGATCAGACGGTCTCGGGTGAGGATGTCTTGCAGGCGTGGTTCGTTCTTGCGGTCGCTGCCGGCTATGTGACCACGCTGTTCCTGGTGGCCTGGTGGGGCGACCGACGGAGCGCCGGTGGGCCGCTGGTGTCGCCAAACTCCTGGGCGGCCGCGATCAGCTATTGCCTCACGCTTGCGGTCTACAACACCTCCTGGAGCTTCTACGGATCGGTCGGGCGGGCCGCGACCAGCGGGCTGGACTTTGCCACGATCTATATCGGCCCGACCCTGGTGCTGCTGTTCGGCCAGAGAGTCCTGTCAAAGGTGATTGCGATCGCGAAGGCGCAAAACGTCACCTCGATTTCGGACTTCATCGCCGCGCGCTACGGCAAGAGCCAGGTGCTCGCGGCCTTCGTGACGCTCGCATCGCTGCTTGGGGTGCTTCCCTATATCGCGCTCCAACTCAAGGCCGTCGGCAAGAGTTTTGACTACCTGATCCTCCAGCCCGAGCGTGCCGGCGGCGAAGCGCTGCGGTTCTGGCAGGATTCCGCATTCGGCGTCGCCGCGTCGATGGCGCTGTTCGCGATCGTGTTCGGCGTCCGGCACGTCCATGCCAGCGAGCATCATCGCGGCCTGATGCTCGCGATCGCCTTCGAGAGCGTCGTCAAGCTGCTCGCATTCCTGATCGTCGCCCTGTTCGTGCTGTTCGGACTATCCGGCGGGCCGGCCGCTCTGCTGTCGCAATTTCAATCGGAGCCGCAACTGGCGGGCATCCTGAGCTTCGATCCGACGCAACCGGTGTGGCCTGCGACGATCATCATCTCGGCGATCGCCTTCCTGTGCCTGCCGCAGGCATTCCATGTCGCCGTCGTCGAGAACGAGGCACCTAGCCATACGCGCACTGCGGCATGGCTCTATCCGAGCTATCTTGCGCTGTTCAGCCTGCTGATCCTGCCGATCGCCGCGGCCGGGCTTGCCAGGTTCGGCGCGATGATGGACCCCGACACCTACGTCATCTCGCTGCCGATCGCGGCGGACGCGAGCACCGTCAGCCTGATCGCCTTCCTGGGCGGGCTGTCGGCCGCCACCGGCATGGTGATCATGACGTCCGTCGCCCTCAGCACCATGCTCTGCAACGACGTCATCATGCCGCTGCTGCTGCGCTCGCGCGTCTTTGGCCTGCGTGCGCAGAGCCGGCCGATGACCTCGGTGCTGGTGACGGTGCGCCGGCTCTCGATCCTCGGTATCCTGCTGCTCGCCTATCTGATGCACCGCCTGGTCAACCAGTCCTATCCGCTCACCGTGATCGGACTCCTGTCGTTCGTCGCGGTCGCGCAATTCGGTCCGGCGTTCGTCGGAGGGCTGTTCTGGCCGCGTGCCAACAAAGCCGGCGCCTCGATCGGGATCGCCATCGGCTTCTTGATCTGGGCCTATGCGCTGCTGCTCCCTTCGGCCGCGCCGCTCTGGCCCGCGATCGAGGAGATCGTCCGCCACGGCCCGTGGCAGCTCGCCTGGCTCAAGCCGAACGCGCTGCTGGGTCTCGAAGGGATCGATCCGATCTCGCATGCCACACTCTGGAGCCTCGGCGCCAACCTCGTCTGCTTCCTGATGGTCTCGGCGCTGGGCCGGCAGTCGACCGTCGAGCGCAACCAGGCCGCGGCGTTTGCCGATGGCGTCGTCCGCGAAAATACCCCAAGGCTGTCTTCGCGCGTGGTGGTCCGCCTCGATGATCTCCGGGCGCTGGCCTTGCGCTTTGTCGGGCCCGTGCGGGGCGCCGCGGCCTTCGACAGCTATCTCGCTGCGCGCATCGCCGGCAGCGGGCCGCGCCTCGATCCGTCAGGCTTCGTCGATCTCGACTCGATCCGATTCACCGAGAATCTGCTTGCCGGCGCGATTGGTGCGGCATCGGCGCGCGTGGTCATCGCCGCGTCGCTGGAAGGGCACTCGCTGTCGCGGCGCGCGGCGATGGCGATGCTCGATGAAGCCTCCGAGGCGTTGCGGTTCAACCGCAGCCTTTTGCAGAGCACGCTGGAGAGCGTGCCGCAGGGCATTTGTGCGTTCGATGCGGATTTCAACATCACGGCCTGGAACGGCCGTTTCATCGCGCTCCTGGACCTGCCGCCGGATTTCGTTCGCGTCGGTCTTCCACTGGCGGATCTCATTGCCTTCAACGTCGAGCGCGGCGAATATGCCGCGTCCGAATTTGCCGCGCTCCTGGTCAATCGTGACGTCGCCACGCAGAGCTGGCCCTATCTGTATGAGCGCAAGCGGCCGGACGGCACGGTGCTCGAGATCGTCTATGATCGCGTTGCCGAGGGTGGTTACGTTTCGACCTATACCGACGTTACCGAACGTCATCGCGCCGCGGAAGCCTTACGACGCGCCAATGAGGGGCTCGAGCTGCGTGTCCGTGAGCGGACCGAGGCGCTCGAGCTGGCGAAGGCGGACGCAGAGCAGGCCAATCTCGGCAAGACCCGCTTCCTGGCGGCGGCCAGCCACGATCTGCTGCAACCATTGAATGCGGCCCGTCTGTTCCTGTCCGCGCTCGACGAGAGCCTGCATGCTTCGTCGCGAGCTGGTGATGCCGACAAGGAGCGTACCTTGGCGAGCAGCGCGATTACCGCGCTGCGCTCGACCGAGCACGTGCTCGACAGGCTGCTCGACATCTCCTCCTATGATGCCCGCGCCGTTCGCGCCGAGGTTTTCGATTTTCCGATCGCGGATCTCTTCGTGCAGTTGAACCTCGAGTTCTCGGCGATGGCGCGCGAGCGTGGGCTCGACCTCGACGTCGTGGATTGCCGCCTCGCAGTGCGCAGCGATCCGCATCTGCTGCGTCGCATCTTGCAGAACCTGCTGTCGAACGCACTCCGCTACACGCCCAAGGGACGCATCCTGCTTGGTTGCCGGCGGCGCGGTGACGCGCTGCGCATCGAGGTCTGGGATACCGGCGTCGGAATCGCAGCTTCTGACCAGAAGCGCATCTTCGAGGAGTTCCAGCGCCTCGCGCCCGGGTCGGAGAAGGGATTGGGGCTGGGGCTCGCCATCGTCGATCGTGTATCGCGGCTGCTGGACCATGCCATCGACGTCCATTCGCGCCCGGGACATGGTTCGTGCTTCGCCGTCACGGTGCCGCTTGCGCGCGGAACGGGCAGGCCCCTTCAGCGCAATCCTGCGAGTTCAGCGCCCGTGGCGGCGGAACGGCCGCTGACGATCCTGTGCCTCGACAATGATGCGACGATCCTTCAGGGTCTGACGGCGCTGCTCGGCGCCTGGGGACATCGCGTGCTGGTCGCGGCGAATGCCGCCGAGGCGATGGCTGCGGCCACAGCCAGCCCACCCGACATCGTGCTGCTCGATTACCATCTCGATGGCGGCCGCAGCGGCTTGGACTTTCTCGACGATCTCAGGCAGAAGTCGAGCGGCGAGGTCCGCGCGCTGGTCGTCACCGGCGATCGCAGCGAGGCGGTGCGCAAGGAGGCGAGGGCGCGCGGTTGCGAGATCCTGTCGAAGCCGGTCAAGCCGGCGGCTCTGCGGCGCTTCCTCGGCGGCGAAGTCCTCAGCCGGCAGTTCGGGACGAAACAGGAGATCCCCTGACAATGCGCATCCTGATCGGCGACGATCATCCGCTGGTACAGGCCGCGTTGCGCAGCACGCTGTCGAGCGTGCTGCCGGATCTCGACATCATCGCCTGCCAGTCGCTTGACGAGGCGACCGGCGTGCTGACGGCCCAGTCCGACGAGATCGACCTGATCCTCTGGGATCTGACCATGCCGGGTATCCAGGGATTTGCCGCGCTGTTCATCCTGTCGGCGCAATTCCCGACGGTGCCGGTGGCGATCATCTCCGCGCGTCAGGATGCCGCCACGATCCGCCGCGCTATCGCCTACGGCGCGTCCGGCTACATCCCGAAATCGCTCAGCCTGCCCGAGATGGCGGATGCGATCACGAAGATCCTCGCCGGCGAGATATGGATGCCGCCCAATGTCGGCGGGCGCGGCTCGATCCAGAGCGCCGATATCGAGCTTGCTGCGCGAATGGCCTCGTTGTCGGCGCAGCAGCTGCGCATTCTCGCGATGATCGTCGAAGGCAAGCTCAACAAGCAGATCGCGGGTGAGCTCGACATCGCCGAGCAGACGGTGAAGGGCCACGTCTCGACGATCCTGCGCAAGCTCGGCGTCGGCTCGCGCACCCAGGCTGCGGTCCTGGCCGAGCGACTGTCATTCGGTCAGTCCAGCGCGACTTGACCCTGCGGCAAAACAAAACGGAGGCCGCGAGGCCTCCGTTTTCATCGTGCTGTCTTGCGAGACACCTGCTGCTTATCCCAGCCGTCCCGCCGCGTGGGCCAGCAGCGTGTAGACCAATCCCGTCTCCGAGATCAGGTGGCTGCGCAGCTCCTGCGGGCCGCGGCCGTCGCGGGCGACTTCGTCGAGCAGGCGTTCGAACTCGGCGACATAGCGGTCGACCGTACCCTTGAAGTTGCGGTCGGCGCGATACTTGCGGGCGACCTCGTCGAAGGCCTTCTGGCCGGCGGGCGTGTAGAGGCGCTTGGTGAAGGCCTTGTTCTCGCCGCGCTGGTAGCGGTCCCACATCTCGGCGGCGAGGTTGCGGTCCATCAGCCGGCCGATGTCGAGCGACAGCGATTCCAGCGGATTGCCACCACCCTGCGGCGCCTGCGGCTGCGGCGCGGGTGCCGCGCGGCCGCGCGGAGCCTCACGGCCGTTCGGAGCGGCAGGACCGGTGTCGGCGCGGTTGAGCAGGTCCGACAGCCAGCCGTCGCGGCCCTGGTCGTTGCCGGCAGGCGCGACCGGCGGCGCTTCGGTGCGGCGCGCAGCCGGCATGCCGAGGTCCGGCGGCGGCAGCGTCGAGGCGCTGCCGGTGTCGCGCATGCGGGTCTCGGTGGTGCGGCCGCCGACGGCTGCCAGCACCGACGGCTCTTCCTGGCGCTGCACGCTGGCGCGGTTCGTCGTCGTGACGTCGAGACCGCGGCCATGCTGGGCCACGATGCGGTTGAGTTCGGCGAGAGCCTCGATCTGGTCGACGATCACCTTGCGCATCTGCGCAGTGCTCTCGGCGGCCTCCTGCGGCATCTCGAGCACGCCGCGGCGCAGCTCGTTGCGGGTGGCCTCGAGCTCGTTGTGCATGTCGAGCGCCATCTGCTTCATGCTGGCGACGAGGTTCGAGAACTTCTCGGTCGACTGCTTGAACATCACATCCGCCTCGTCGGTGGTCTGGCGGTAGATGTCATGCATGGCTTCGATGGTCTGCCGGTGCTCCTCTTCGGACGCCGCGCGCACCGCCTCGAACTGGCGGGTGATCGCGGCCGAGCCTGCGCCGGCGGTCTCGGCGACGACGCGGGCGATGTCGCGGGCACGCTCTTCGGCTGCGGCCAGCGATTCATCGAGCAGGCCGGTGAAGCGCGACAGGCGCTGGTCGAGATCGGCCGTGCGCAGGTCGATCGTGGTGACGAGCGATTCCAGCGCCTGCTTGCGCTCGGCGAGCGAGGCGGTGGTGTTCTTGTTGCTCTGCTCGACGACCTGCGCGGCCTCGACGAGCGCCTTGCCGTGCTTGTCGAACTGGGTCGACAGCTCGCCGAGATCCTGGAGCGCCTTCGTGGTCTTGCTGTTGAAGACGTTGAGCTGGTCTTCCAGGTTCTGCGTCGCAGCGCCGTTGCGCGAGGTGACGTCGTTCATCGCGGAGACGAAGTCGGCGACGCGCGTTACCAGCGCCCGCTCGAGCGAGTTGAGGTTGTCGTGCGCACCGGTCAACACCTCCTGGAGCAGGATGTTGCCTTCGCGCAGCCGCTCGAACAGCGCCACCGTGTCGGTGCGCAGGATCTTGCTGGTCTCCTGCATCTCAGTGACGGCCGCGATCGAGACCTGGCGCGACTGGTCGATCGCCGAGCGCGAGGCCTGCTCGAGGTCCTTGAGCGACTTGCCGACCGCGCCGGTGGCGATCTCGCTCGCCGTATTGATGGCGCGGGCGACTTCCGAGCCGTTGCCCATCATGGTCTGCGAGAAGGCCTGGCCGCGCGTCTCGATCGACTTCAGCGCGTCGGAGGTGACGCGGTCGATGTCAAGCGTGAGCTGGCTAGTCTTGGAGCCGATCGCGTCGACCAGAGCGCCGCGCTTGGCGTCGATCATGTTCGACAGACGGTCGGCCTGTTGCTGCACATAGGTGACGATCTCGTCGGTCTTGCCGGTCATGGCCTGGCCGAAGCTGCTGCTGGCGGCGAGCACCGAGCGCTCGACATCGGCCGAACTCGACTTGACCCGCGAGCTCGCCTCGTTGGAGGCAGATATCAGCGCGTTCTGGGCGTTGAGCGCGCTGGTCTGGATGTCGTTGGTCGCATTCGCGGTGGCTGCGCTCAGCGTACGCTCGATCTCGGTCGAGATTGTGCGGATCTGGCTCGCGGCGTCCGCCGAGGTCGAGGTCAGCGAGGTCTGCGCCTCACGTGCGCTGTTGAGGATCGTCGAGGCGGTGTCGGCGCCGACCGCGGTCAGCGTGCGCTCGATGTCCGTGGTCAGCGACTTGATCTGGCTCGCCGCGTCGGTCGAGGCGGAGATCAGCGTGCCCTGGGCCTCGCGGATACCGCCGGTGAGCGCCTCGATGGTGGCGCCGCCGGCGGTCGCCAGCGCGCGCTGCATCTCGGCCGCGAGCGAACGGACCTGGCTGGTCTGCTCGGCCGAGACAGCGAGCAGGGTGCTCTGGGCGTCGCGGGCGCTGGTGGTGATCGTCTCGGCGGTCGACACGCCGACCTGCGAGAGCGAACGATGCACTTCGGCCGCAAGCGACTTGACCTGGCTCGCCGCATCCGAGGATGCCGTGACCAGCGTGCTCTGGGCCTCGCGGGCGCCGCTCATGATGGTCTCGGCGGTCGAGGTGCCCGCCATCGAAAGCGAGCGCTGCACGTCGGAAGACAGCGCCTTGATCTGGTTGGCGGTCTCGGTCGAAGCCGCGATCAGCGCGCCTTGTGCATCGCGGGCGCCGGCGACGATCGACTCCGCCGTGCTGGTGCCGGCCAGCGATAGCGAGCGCTGCACGTCGGCGGTGAGCGTCTTGACGTGGTTGGTCGCATCCGAAGAGGCGGTGACGAGTGTGGTCTGCACTTCGCGGGCGCCGGCCAGGATCGAGGCCGCGGTGGCCGAGCCCGCCGCGGACAGCGTGCGTTCGACGTCGGCAGCGAGTCCCTTGAGCTGGTTCGACGCCTCGCCCGACGCGGCGACCAGGGTCGACTGCGCCTCGCGGGCGCTGGTCAGGATCGAATTCGCAGCACCGGTGCCGACCGCGGTCAGCGCACGCTCGACCTCGGTGGAGGTCATCTTGAGCTGGGCATTGACGTCGGAGGAGACCGTCAGCAGCGACTGCTGAGCGGCGCGCGCGCCGGTCTGGATGGTCTCGCTGGTGTTGACGACGAGGTTGGTGAGCGAGCGCTCGGCATCTTCGACATGCGAGCGGATCGCGGTCGAGATCATCTCGGCGCGGGACATCATGTCCTCGCTGGCCTGGCGTCCGCTGCTCTCGATGCGGCCGGCGACGGCCTCGACGCGCGAGCCGAGTAGGTCCTCGAACTGCGCCACGCGCACGTCGATGTCGTTAGCGACCGAACCGACCTTTGTCTCGATGGCCTGGTGGATCTCCTGGAAGCGCGCCGTGACCGTGTCGGCCAGATGCGTGCTGCGGCCGTCCATGATCTCGGTGACGCCGGTGATGCGGCGGTCGACCGCCTCGATCGCCTGCGCTGTGCCATCGGTGAGGGTCGAGGTCAGCAGTGTGAGGCGCGTGTCGATCGACTGCACGGCCTGCGAGGCGCCGTTCGTCACCGCCGTGGTCAGGTAGGTGAGGCGGGAGTCGATGGACTCGAGCGCCTGCGACGCGCCGCCGGTCAGCGTCGTCGTGAGGTGCGTCAGCCTCGTGTCGATCGACTGGAGGGTCTGCGATGCGCCGTCGGTCAGTGAGGTGGTGAGGTGGTTGAGGCGCGTGTCGATCGTTTCGATGGCCCGCGATGCGCCCTCGGTCAGCGAGGTGGTGAGGTGGTTGAGCCGCGTATCGATCTTTTCGATGGCCTGCGATGCGCCGCCGGTCAGCGACGTCGTGAGATGGGTGAGGCGGCCATCGATCGACTGGATCGCCTGCGCGGCACCGTCGCTCAGCGACATCGCCAATGTATTGATGCGTCCGTCGATGGTTTCGGTCATGGACCTGGCGCGGCTGTCGAACGACTGTTCGAGCTCGGCGACGCGGCCGATGAGCTGTTCGTCGAAGGTTCTGATGTGGCCTTCGATCGTACCGTCCAGGCTGGCGAACTTGCCGTTCAAGGAGGCGTCGAAGTTGCTGACGCGTTCGCCGATCGTGGTCTCGAATTGCACGAGGCGCTGGTCGAGCACGGCCGTGATCGCGCCGCCATTGGACGTGAAGCGGGTGTCGAAATTGTCGACATAGGTCTTCAGCGTCTCGGCGATGTCCTGCGTGCGCTGGCCCATGCGCTCGACGATCTCGCCGCCGAAAGTCTTCACGGTGCGGTCGAACTCGGAGATATGGCGCGTAATCAGCGCGCCCAGCGTGCCGGAGTCGCGGGCGAACTTCTCGACCAGCTCGGTGCCCTGGTTCCTCACGAGCTCGTCGAAGGCGCTCATCTGGAGCGACAGCGAATCGTGCGCGGTCTCGGTCTGGCTGACGACCTTGGCGACCAGGGTGTTGACAGTGGCGTCGAGCGCCTCGCTCGCCTTGTCGCCGCTCGTCATGATCTGGCCGGCGAGCCGGTTGCCGGCGTCGTCGATCTTGGCGGAGATGTCGTTGGAACGCAGCTCGAGCTCGAGCAGCAGCGAATCCGACGAATTCTTCAGGGAATCGTGCACCTGCTCGGTGCGCTCCGAGATGCCGTCGACGATCGCGGCGGAGCGCTGCTCGAACTCGCCGGTGATGCGGTCGATGCGCTCGTTCAACATCTCATGGACGCGGTCGGCGAGGTCGACGAACTCGTCGTGGACGTGGCCGGTCTTGAAGTTGAGGCTGGTGGTCAGCCGCTCGCTGGCGTCGAGCACGGCGCGCGTAGTCTCGTTGCTGGCCTCCTCGAGGCGGTCGAGCAGGTCACCGCCGCGCTCGCCGAGCGCCAGGATCATGTTGTCGCCGGCGTTACTCAAGGCGCTGGTGATGTGCGCGCCGCGCTCTTCCAGCGCGCCGGTGATGGACTTGGCCACCTCGTCGACGCGCGAGGCAATCGCGTCCGAGATCAGCGCGATGTCGTGGCGCAGGTCGATCTGCACCCCGGAGATGGCGCTGCGGACCTGCTCGGCCTGGCCGACCAGATTGTCGCGCTGATGCGCGATGTCCTGGAGCAGGGCGCGGATGCGCACCTCGTTGTCGGAATAGGCGCGCTCGAGCGCCGCGACCTCGTTGGCGACCAGCGTCTCGAGCTCGCCGGCGCGCGCAATCGCGCGCTCGATGCCGTCGCCCATCGCCGCGACCTCGCGGCGGATGGCCTGGCCGACGGTGACCATGGAATCGGAGGCCGAGCCTTCCGGCTCGGAGAAGCGGATCGCGACCTGCGCCATCGCCTGCGCGATCATGCGCATTTCCTGGCCGCGCCAGACGAGGCTCGCCAGGAAGTAGAACAGCATGATGGGCGCGAAGAACATCGCGATCAGGCCGGCAATGACGAGCACGCCGCCGCTCTGGCCCATGGCGGCCTGGATCGAGGGCAGGAAACCGAACGTCAGCGCGGCGCAGGCGGCGAGCCAGACGCCGGCGAAGATGGTGGCGAAGGTGTAGACGCTGCGGGCAGGGCGGCTCTTCTGAAGCGCCTGAAGCAGCTGGCCGATGGTCTCGCGGTCGTCGTTGGCGGCGCGGCGCGAGGTGCGCGGCTCCTCGATCGGGTCGAACGCGGTCGCTCGTTCGTTGGCGGCGGGGCGCGGCTCGAAGCTCGGCTCGTCGAAGCTCGGCGGCGCGGGCGGCGCCACCGGAGGCGGCGTTTCGTTGCGCATCGCGGCGTTGCGGCTCGTATCCGCAGCGGTGTCACTGATGTTCAGGGCTTCCTGGATCGCAGAAAGCGCAACTTCTGTGGGGTCTTTGACCTTTTTCGGAGTGTTCGCCATGTCAGTCCGAGCCCTCGTTACTTGTACGCGTCCCCCCGCGAGCCCTGCGCGTTACGCAAGCCCACAGACCGGATCATGCCGCTTGCGCGGATCTCCGAGCCGTCCCCACCCGGACGGCTTGTCCGCCAATTTCTGCAACATCCTATTGGCAGAGCGTCTCGAATGAAATGCCCGCGATTAAGACAATCTTAATCATCGTTAACAGGATCGGGCCGTAACGCCTTAGCAATAAATGCAATTCTCCACCGGACTTGGCCGATTGCGGCAACTTTTAGTCAACAAACCGGCGGATCTGCGTCAAACAGCCCAAACATTTCGGTAACCATTTTCATGCTTGGGTGGGAGGAACCTGACCGCCGGACCGGCGGGACCATCGCGCGATGCCGGGGCCTGGGTCATGACACCTGAACTGCAACGGATGGACTGGATGCCCTCGCCCCCGCTTGCACCCATCGATAGCCCGCTCGACCTCGATCACCTCTCGCGCATGACGCTCGGCGATGCCCAGCTGGAACGGGAAGTACTGGCGATGTTCGCCGAGCAGGCGGCCCGCCTGATTGCGGCGATGACGGCGCTGCCGGCAGAGGCCGGCGCACTTGCCCACAAGCTCAAGGGTTCGGCTCGCGGGATCGGCGCCTTTGCGGTGGCCGATGCCGCAGCCAGCCTGGAGACCGCGATCCGGACCGGCCATGGCCGGCCCCACGCCCTTGCTGCCTTGAAAGAGGCGGTAACCGAGGCCCGCACCGCCATCGAGGCGATGCTGAAGCCTTAAGCGCGGACTGTCAGAACCAGGTTCTACTCTTTTGTTTTGACGCGTTTTCTTGCCGCGAAGCGGGATTCACGTCGCGCGAAAACGCTATGGCGCCGGGCGGACCGACCCGTTATAGGACAGCCGGGACCCCTCCTTCATTCCAAGCACCGCGGCAGCACGAGCACACATGGCCAAGATTCACTTTGTCGACCACAAGGGCGAAACCCGCACGGTGGAAATCGAGAACGGCGCAACCGTGATGGAAGCCGCCATCCGCAACAGCATTCCCGGCATCGAGGCCGAATGCGGCGGCGCCTGTGCCTGCGCGACCTGCCATGTCTATGTCGACGAAGCCTGGCGCGAGAAGGTCGGCAGCCCGACGCCGATGGAAGAGGACATGCTCGACTTCGGCTTCGACGTGCGCCCGAACTCGCGGCTGTCCTGCCAGATCAAGGTCTCCGACGACCTCGACGGGCTCGTCGTCGGGACGCCGGAACGCCAGGCCTGATCTTCCCTTCAATAGGGCATGATCTTTCCGGAAAACCGCTGCACGCTTTGCAGCTAGCGCGGCCCTTCGGGTCCGGATCATCGATTAGGCGCGCGGCGCGACCTCGATGCCGCGTTTGTGCCAAGGTCGTAGCTTTGCGATCACTTCCGCAGTGAGCGGCGTCGGCCGCCGCGAGGCTTCGTCGATCATCACACCGACCGAATTCGCCGACGCGATGCACTTTCCTTGCGAGAATACGACCTGCTCGAAGGTCACCGAGGTTCGTCCGAGCTTCACCACGCCGAGGCCGAGCTCGATCGTGTTCGGCCAGTGCAGCTCGGCGCGGAAATGGATGTCGAGCCGCACCATGATCCAGGCAAGACCCGGCGGCGTCAGCCCATATTCCGGCAGCTTCATCAGCGTGACACGGCCGGTCTCGAAATAGGTGGCGTAGACGGCGTTGTTGACGTGCTGGTTGGGATCGAGATCGCCGAAGCGAACGTTGTCGCTGAGGCGATAGGGGTAGTCTTCCAGGCGCGGCGTCGTATCGAGGCGGCTTGGTGCGTTCACCGATTGATCTCCGTCATATCCTTCCTCGTTACAACCCAGTTATTTTGACCCGGCAAGTGGGTGCGGCGGCCGGGTGCTCCGCTTTTATGCCTTCCCTGTTCCATCCCCGTTGGCTAGACAGGCAGGGTCACCTCGGCCCAAAGGGCGCCGTCCAACCGATAACGACCGATAAAGAGACGACATGAGCGACGTGATCAAAACCGATGTGCTGATTATTGGCGCCGGCCCCTGCGGTCTGTTCGCCGCCTTCGAGCTCGGCCTTCTCGACATGAAGGCGCATTTCGTCGACATCCTCGACAAGGTCGGCGGCCAGTGCGCCGAGCTCTATCCGGAAAAGCCGATTTACGACATTCCCGGCATTCCGCAGGTCTCGGGCCAGGGGCTGACCGACGCGCTGATGGAGCAGATCAAGCCGTTTCATCCGACCTTCCATCTCGGCGAGATGATCGAGACCGTGGAGAAGATCGGCGATCCCGCCTTTCGCTGTACCACCGACGCCGGCAAGGTGTTCGAATGCAAGGTGGTGGTGATCGCGGCCGGTGGCGGCTCGTTCCAGCCCAAGCGCCCGCCGGTGCCGGGGATCGAGGCCTACGAAGGCACTTCGGTGCACTACGCCGTGCGCAAGATGGAGACGTTCCGCGACAAGAACGTGCTGATCGTCGGCGGCGGCGATTCCGCGCTGGACTGGACGCTCAATCTGCATCCGATTGCCAAGCGCATCACGCTGCTGCATCGGCGCGACGAGTTTCGCGCCGCGCCCCACAGCGTCGAGCAGATGCGCGCGCTGGTCGCGGGCGGCAAGATGGATCTGAGGCTCGGGCAGGTCACGGCGCTCTCGGGCGCTGATGGCAAGCTCTCCGGCGCCACCATCAAGGGCAACGACAACGCCATGACCGAAATTGCCTGCGACACCATGCTGCCGTTCTTCGGCCTGACCATGAAGCTCGGCCCGGTCGCGAACTGGGGCATTGCGCTGGAGAACAATCTGGTGCCGGTCGAGACGTCGGCGTTCGAGACCAACGTATCAGGCATCTTCGCCATCGGTGACATCAACACCTATCCCGGCAAGATCAAGCTGATCCTGTGCGGCTTCCACGAGGGCGCGCTGATGTCGCAAAAAGCCCATCGCTACGTCTATCCGGAGAAGCGGCTGGTGTTCCAGTACACGACCTCATCCTCCAGCCTGCAAAAGAAGCTCGGTGTCAACTGACGGTGCTGAGCAGGAGGCGATGCCCCATGTTTCTGGTGCTGGAACCATTCGCGAAATCGCCGTAGTCTGCGGCCATTCCAGTCGTGGAATAGCAAGGTGATCTAATGCGGAATTTCCTGTCCAGCTCTCGGCTGCTTCCCTTCCTCGCGCTCACGTTGTCGCTTCTTGCGGTGACACGGTCTGCGGCGCAGACCGCCGAGCCTACGGCGGCGGGCCTCTGGCAGAAGGTCGAAGACGGCAAGACAGTCGGATGGTTCCTCTTCGTCGACCACAACGGCATCTTTGAAGGCGTGATCGCAAAAACCTTCCCGCGGCCAAGCGACGATCCGAACGAGGTTTGCTCCAAGTGCACCGACGATCGCAAGAACGCGCCGGTGCTCGGCATCTCCTTCGTCCGCAACATGAAGCGCGAAGGCTTGAAGTACGAAGGCGGCAACGTGCTCAATCCGCGCGACGGTCAGATCTGGAAGGCCAACATGAAGGTCAGTCCTGATGGCCAGACCCTGACGCTGCGCGGCTATCTCGGCATCGCGTTGCTCGGCAAGGACGAGACCTGGACGCGCCTGCCGGATGCCTACATGGCCCAGGTCGATCCTGCCATCGTGGCAAAATATCTCCCTGCGCAGGCCGCTGCCACGAAGCCGGCGGCACCCGCGACGAAAAAGGGCGGCGCGATGATGGCGCCGGCGCCCAAGCAGTAAGGGCGTCCCTCGCGCACTGTGCCGCCTGGTCGGCAGTAGCTCCACACATCATCATTCCTCGTACTGGCGGGGAAGACGGAAAGTCGGCGGCGGCCATATCCGCCGAAAGACGAACGCGCCGCGGGCCCGCTCCAGTAGTTGCCCGGAATGCAAGCTGGCGCCGGATTTGCATAGCTATCCGCAAAGCTGCTGGGGGAACGAGTCGCTGCCTTCACGCCTTTCGCCGAGCCGCGGAAGGCGGTCGGCGCGCGTTGTCCCCCCGCGGCGATCATGTCGACCGCGGAGACGATATGCGACTTGTAAGATTGTGTGCGCCGCCATTGCTGGCCCTGACAGCGCTCTTGGCGACATCGGCGCTGGCGCGCGACGACGGGCGCTATGCCAACTCGCCGTTAAAACCCTGGTTCGAAAGCCTGCACAGCGAATTCGGACAGTGCTGCTCCGACGCCGACGGCTACGTCATTGCCGACGTCGACTGGGAGTCCGATCGCGGCCGTTACCGCGTCCGCATCGACGACGAATGGGTCGTGGTGCCCGACGGTGCGGTGATCACTGTGCCTAACAAGATCGGCCGCACCATGGTGTGGAAGCACTATATCGATGGCCATCCGCGCGTGCGCTGCTTCATGCCGGGCAGCATGACGTAGACCCGCGTGTCATTCCGGTCGGCGCTGGGCGCCGAACCCGGAATGACAAAGCGAAGCTTAGTGCGCCTGGTTTTCCGAACCCGCGCTCGCGAGCCGCTTGACGCGCGGGGTCAGCACTGAAACCTGCGCGGGTGAGGCAGGCATGCCGGCGACGATCATCGCAGGGCTTGCCGACTGCTCCTCGACGCCGGCGCCGCCGAGCACCTGCACTTGCGTCGCCGAGATTGGAAACGAGGTCACTTCGTAAGAGGGAAGCTCGCTGGCAAAGGCACCGGCCGAGCTTGCAATCATGGCGCCGGCAAAGGCAATCATCGCGAGAACACGCATTGGAAAATCTCCGTGGAAGATGTCAATCGGAGGTTTGGTCGCGTCGATGCCGGGCCAGGTTCGCTCGTGTGCGAACATTCGCATTGCCTTCGGGGCAGATATTGATTGCTTGACGCGAAGGGACGAAACGCGGACGAAGTTTTTCGCGGCAATGTTTCCGGACGGTTTCGCGGAACCGCCGATGCACCCTGCCTAACGCTCTTGCAGATCAAGCTGGGGAGATTTGACCGGGGCGGCGGCCGCGGGAAAGCGCAGGCTCATCGTCGTGCCGCAGCCGGGCGCGGCAGAGACGAACGGTTGCGCGCGGCGATTGCGGACCTGATCACGCGCAGCCTGCCTGTCACGCTGGGCGACATGCACCTGATCGACAGTCAGTGAGGCCGGCTCGCCAGCCTCAGGTCACCGGCGCCGGATTGAACAGCGTGAGGTCGTTGTGGATGCCCCAGCGGTCCGACCACGGTTTTGTGCGGCCGCTGGCGACGTCAAGGATCAGGCGGAACAGGTCCCAGCCGGTTTCCTCGATGGTCTTCTCGCCGGTGGCGATGCGGCCGGCGTCGAAGTCGATCAGGTCCTTCCAGCGGCGGGCGAGCTCGCTGCGGGTGGCGACCTTGATCACGGGCGCGGCCGCAAGGCCGTAGGGCGTGCCGCGGCCGGTGGTGAAGACTTGCAGCGTCATGCCGGAAGCGAGCTGGAGCGTGCCGCAGATGAAGTCGGACGCGGGTGTCGCCGCGAACAGCATGCCCTTCTGCGTCGCCTTCTCGCCGGGCGATAGCACGCCGGTGATGGCAGACGATCCGGACTTGACGATCGAGCCCAGCGATTTCTCGACGATGTTGGCAAGGCCGCCCTTCTTGTTGCCGGGCGTGGTGTTGGCGCTGCGGTCGGCGCCGCCGCGGGCGAGATAGGAATCGTACCAGGCCATCTCGCGCACCAGCGCGCGGCCGACGTCTTCGTTGATCGCGCGCCGCGTCAGGAGCTGGATGGCGTCGCGCACCTCGGTGACTTCCGAGAACATCACGGTGGCACCGGCGCGCACAAGGAGGTCCGCGGCGAAGCCGACGGCGGGGTTCGCGGTGACGCCGGAGAAGGCGTCGCTGCCGCCGCATTGCAGGCCGATGACGAGATCGGAGGCCGGGCAGGTCTCGCGCTTGCGGGTGTTGAGCACCTTCAGCCGTGCCTCGGCCTGAGTCATGATGGCATCGACGATGGCACCAAAGCCGTCGAAGGCTTCGTCCTGCATGCGCACGATGGCATCGCTGACGCCTTCCGGTACCAGCCGCTCAGGCGCGAGCTTCTCGCAGCCGAGGCCGATGACCAAAATCTCGCCGCCAAAATTCGGGTTGAGCGCGATGTTCTGCAGCGTGCGGATCGGCACCACAGCGTCGGGCGCGGTGATGGCGACGCCGCAGCCATAGGCGTGCGTCAGCGGCACGACGTCGTCGACATTCGGGTACTTCGGCAAGAGCTCGGCGCGGATGCGCTTCACCGCATACTCCATCGTGCCCTTGACGCATTGCACGGAGGAGGAGATGCCGAGGATGTTCTTGGTGCCGACCGAGCCGTCGGGATTGCGATAGCCCTCGAAGGTGAATCCTTCGAGCGGCGGCAGCGGCGCCGGGACGGCGGTCGAGATTTCGAGCTTGTCGAGGGCAGGGGCCTCCGGCATGCGAATGCGGGCTTCGTCCACCCATTCGCCGGCCAGGATCGGCGACAGCGCGTAGCCGATCACCTCGCCATAGCGGACGATCGGCGCGTCTTGTGCGATGTCGACCAGCGCCGTCTTGTGCCCCTGCGGCACGAAGGTGCGCAGCGTCAGCCCGCAGGCAAAGCGGGAGCCGGCGGGAAGCCCGAAATCATTGACGACGATCGCGACATTGTCGCGCTCGTTGAGCTTGATGTAGCGGGGCTGCTCTTTCGCTGCGACTGACTGGTCCATCTGCTCTTGCCTCAGAGACTGAATCGTAGGGTGGGCAAAGGCGCAACGCGCCGTGCCCACCATGCTTCACACCGAACATAAGCGGTGGGCACGCTTCGCTTTGCCCACCCTACGATATCTACGATATCGGCCTATCAACCCGGATTGGTATAGGCAGTCTTCACCGCAGTGTAGAACTCGCGGGCATAGGAGCCCTGCTCGCGGGCGCCGTAGCTCGAACCCTTCCGGCCGCCGAACGGCACGTGATAGTCCACGCCAGCAGTCGGCAGATTGACCATCACCATGCCGGACTCGCTGTTGCGCTTGTAGTGCGAGGCGTATTTCAGGCTGGTGGTGCAGATGCCGGAGGCGAGGCCGAACTCGGTGTCGTTGGAGATCGCCAGCGCCTCGTCGTAATTCTTCGCACGGATGACGGCGGCGACCGGGCCGAAGATCTCTTCACGGGCGATGCGCATGTTGTTGTTGGCTTCGGTGAACAGCGCCGGCTGGAGGTAGTGGCCGGGCGTCTCGCGCTTGAGCAACTCGCCGCCCCAGGCGAGCTTGGCGCCCTCGTCCTGGCCGATCTTGATGTAGCGCAGGTCCTGGTCGAGCTGGCTCTGGTCGACCACCGGGCCGATATGCACGCCGGCCTTGAGTGCGTCGTCCACCGACAGGCCCTTCAGGCGTTCGGCCATCGCCGCGACGAAGCGGTCATGGATGCCTTCGGTAACGATCAGGCGCGACGAGGCGGTGCAGCGCTGGCCGGTGGAGAAATAGGCGCCGTTGACGGCGACCTCGACGGCGGTCTTGAGGTCGGCGTCGTCGAGCACGACCAGCGGATTCTTGCCGCCCATCTCGAGCTGGAATTTCTTCATCGGGTTCGACAGCACGCAGGCCTGCGCGATCTTGCGGCCGGTCTGCACCGAACCGGTGAAGGAGATCGCCGCCACATCCGGGTGGTCGAGCAAGGTCTGGCCGACCACGGAGCCGGAGCCGACCACGAGGTTGAACACGCCGGCGGGGATGCCGGAGCGGGTGATGATCTCGGCGAGCGCATGGCCAGAGCCGGGCACCAGCTCAGCCGGCTTGAACACCACGGTGTTGCCGTAGCAAAGCGCGGGCGCGATCTTCCAAGCGGGGATTGCGATCGGGAAATTCCAGGGCGTGATCATGCCGACAACGCCCACCGGCTCACGGGTGAGCTCGACGTCGAGGCCGGGACGCACCGAGGCGCCTTTCTCGCCGATCAGGCGCAGCGCTTCACCGGCGAAGAACGCGAAGATCTGGCCGGCGCGGGCGACCTCGCCGATGCCTTCCGGCAGCGTCTTGCCTTCCTCGCGGGCGAGCAGGCGGCCAAGCTCTTCCTTGCGGGCGAGGATTTCGAGAGAAACCTTGTTCAGCGCGTCATAGCGCTCCTGCGGCGTCGAGCGCGCCCAGGTGGGGAAGGCGGCCTTGGCGGCGGCGATCGCCTTCTCGGTCTGCGCCTTGTCGGCCTTGGCATATTCACCGACGAGGTCGTTGGTGTTGGAGGGGTTGATGTTCCTGGTGACGCCGGAGCCGTCGACCCATTCGCCGCCGATGAAGTTCTTCAGGATTGCCGTCATGTATTCCTCCTTGTTCAAGGGGCATGATCCTATCGGAAAACCGGTGTCCACTTTTCCGGGATCATGCCTGAAGTTTCTTAGCGCACGAGGCAGGGACGCTTGTCGTCGAAGGTCCAGCCGGGGATCAGGTCCTGCATGGCAATAGCGTCATCACGGGCGCCAAGTCCATGCTGCTTGTAGAGGTCATGCGCGGCGTCGACGGCCGCCCTGTCGATTTCGATACCCAGGCCCGGCCTATCGGGAACGGCAATCTTGCCGCCCTTGATCTGAAGCGGCTCCTTGGTGAGCGCCTGGCCGTCCTGCCAGATCCAGTGGGTGTCGATCGCGGTCACCTTGCCGGGTGCAGCGGCGCCGACATGGGTGAACATGGCCAGCGAAATGTCGAAATGGTTGTTGGAGTGCGAGCCCCAGGTCAGGCCGTTGTCGCGGCAGGTCTGGGCGACGCGGACCGAGCCTTGCATGGTCCAGAAATGGGGATCGGCGAGCGGAATGTCCACCGCACCGAGACGCAGCGCATGGGAAAGCTGCCGCCAGTCGGTGGCGATCATGTTGGTCGCGGTCGCCAAGCCCGTGGCGCGGCGGAACTCGGCCATGATCTCCCGGCCGGAGAAGCCGGCCTCGGCGCCGCAGGGGTCCTCGGCATAAGCGAGGATGCCATGCATGTCCTTGCAGAGGCCGATCGCTTCGTCGAGCGACCAGGCGCCGTTTGGGTCGAGCGTCACGCGCGCGTTGGGGAAGCGCTTGGCAATCGCGGTGACGGCCTCGATCTCCTGCTCGCCGCGGAGCACGCCGCCCTTGAGCTTGAAATCGGCGAAGCCGTAATGGTCGTGGGTGGCTTCCGCGAGCCGCACTACGGTCTCGGGCGTCATCGCCTCCTGATGGCGGAGGTTGAACCACTCGGCCTTGCCGGTCTCGCCGTTGACATAGTCGAGCTTGGATTTACGGCGGTCTCCAACGAAGAAGAGATAGCCGAGCGTCTCGACGCTCTTGCGCTGCTGGCCTTCGCCGAGCAGCGCCGCGACCGGCAGGTTGAGATGTTGGCCGAGCAAATCGAGCAGCGCGGATTCGATCGCCGTGACCGCGTGGATCATGACGCGCAGGTCAAACGTCTGCTTGCCGCGGCCGCCGGCATCACGGTCGGCGAAGGCGGTGCGGATATCGGCGAGGATGTTGTTCATCGCGCCGACGGTCTTGCCGATCACGAGATCGCGGGCGTCCTGCAGCGTCTGCCAGATCTTTTGTCCGCCCGGCACCTCACCGACGCCGGTGTGACCGGAATTGTCGGTGAGGATGACGATGTTGCGGGTGAAGAACGGCGCATGCGCGCCGCTCAAATTGAGGAGCATGCTGTCGCGGCCCGCGACCGGGATCACCTGCATCGCCGTGACGACCGGTGCGCCAGAGATCTCAATCTGGGCCATCGCACGCTCCTCCTGTTGTCGTCCGTTATTCTGCCGCCTGTTGTGTCGAACGGATGGCGGGCAGATTCTTCACCAGCGCGGTCAGTTCCGCCATCTCCTGCTCGGTGAGATCGGTGAGCGGCGGACGGACCGGACCGGAATCGCGGCCGATCACTTTCATGCCGGCCTTGATGATCGAGACCGCATAGCCCTTCTTGCGGTTGCGGATCGCGATCAGCGGCAGGATGAAGTTCTTCAGGCCGGCATGGATCGTCTCATGGTCGCGCTTGCGCACGGCGGCGTAGAAGTTGGTGGCGAATTCCGGCACGAAGTTGAACACGGCCGAGGAATAGGTCGTCACGCCCATGTCGAGATAAGGCAGCGCGAAGGTCTCCGCGGTCGGCAGGCCGCCGATATAGGTCAGGCGGTCGCCGAGCTTGGTGTAGACGCGGGTCATCAGCTCGATGTCGCCGATGCCGTCCTTGTAGCCGACGAGGTTCGGGCAGCGCTCGGCGAGACGCGCGAGCGTGTCGGGCTGGAGGATGGCGTTGTCGCGGTTGTAGACGATCACGCCGATCTTCACGGCGGCGCAGACCGCCTCGACATGGGCGGCGAGGCCCTCCTGCTCGGAATGGGTCAGATAGGGCGGCAGCAGCAGCAGGCCATCGGCGCCGGCCTTCTCGGCACCAACGGCGATCTCGCGGGCGATCGCGGTGCCGTAGCCGGTGCCGGCGAGCACGGGCACGCGGCCCTTGGTCTCCTCGACGGCGATCTTGACGATTTGCGGAACCTCGGTCGGCGTCAGCGAGAAGAACTCGCCGGTGCCGCCGGCGGCGAACAGGCCGGCGACGTCATAGCCGCACAGCCAATCCATGTTGGCGCGGTAGGTCGCCTCGTCGAAGGAGTAGTCAGCCCTGAACGGCGTGACGGGGAAGGACAGGAGGCCCGATCCGATCTTCTGGGCCATTTCCTGCGGGGTCATCTTGCTCATGGGCGCGGCTCCCTTCTTGCGTGTTGTGGAGGACGCAAGCCTGCGCGTCCATGCGCCGGTGTTTAGGAGACCGTTCGATGCGCGTCCAAGCCAAAGCCTATATCGACTGATGCAGATTGAGTATCAATCCTCCGCCACCTCCACCGAGGACAATTCACCAGCGATTTTGACGAGGGCCGAGAGTAACGGATTCTCGTCGTCGCGGCGCCAGACCATGAAGAGCTCGACGGGAACGCGGGTACGCAGCTTCAGCGGCCGCAGCCGCACGTCGGCGATCTTCAGGCTTGCCGCCGCCGCCGGCACGATGGCGAGGCCAAGGCCGGCACGCACCATGGCGAGGATCGAGTGGATCTGGCTGAGATGCTGGACATAGCGCGGCAGCACGTCGGCGCGGGTGAACAGCGCCACCAGCAGATCGTGGAAGTAGCGGCTCTCATAGGGCGAATACATCACGAAGGGCTGGTCGTCGAAATCCTTGATGGTGATGGTCTCCGCATTCGCCAACGGATGCTTCTTCGGGATCGCCGCGAGCAGGGGCTCGGCGACGACGCGGCGGCTGGCAAGCTCGGGCCGCGCGATCGGCGGCCTGAGCAGGCCGGCGTCGATCTGGCCCGAGGTCAGCGCCTCGAACTGGTCGCCCGACACCATCTCCTTCAGTGAGAAGTCCACCTCCGGCAGCTTGGCGCGGCAGGCGGCGACGAGCTCAGGCAGGAAGCCGTAAGCCGCGGCGGCCGTGAAGCCGATCTTCAGCGAGCCGGTCTTGCCGAGCGCGATGCGGCGGGCGACTTGCGAGGCGCTTTCCGCAAGCTTGAGGATGCGCCGTGCCTCCGGCAGGAAGCTGCGCCCCGCAGGCGTCAGGCGCACCGAGCGGCTGGTGCGCTCCAGAAGCGGCGCATCGATGATGTGCTCGAGCACCTGGATCTGCCGGGACAGTGGCGGCTGCGTCATGTTCAGCCGCGCGGCGGCGCGGCCGAAATGCAGTTCCTCCGCCACCGTGACGAAACAGCGGAGCTGGTTGAGGTCGAACATCGATACATGCCTTAGATGGATAAGGCGTTTCCCCGGCACTTCTAGCATCGATCACCCCCAAAACAAAGACGGCGGCTGGGAAGCCGCCGTTGAGTTGCCTGGTCAAGCTCCCATGGAGCCCTCAGGAGGAACTTTTGAGCGTCACCCGCTCGATCTTGCCGACGACCACGAGATAGGCGAACGCCGCCACCAGCGCGTTGAGGCCGACGAACACCAGTGCGCCGTTGAACGAGCCGGTCGCGGCCAGGATGTAGCCGATCACGATCGGCGTGGTGATCGAGGAGAGATTGCCGAAGGTGTTGAACAGGCCACCGGAGACGCCGCCGGCTTCCTTCGGCGAGGTGTCGGAGACGACCGCCCAGCCGAGCGCGCCGATGCCCTTGCCGAAGAAGGCGAGCGCCATGAAGCCGACCACGAGCGCCTGTCCGTCGACATAGTTGCAGGCGATGATCGACATCGACAGCAGCATGCCGCCGACGATCGGCATCTTGCGCGCCATGGTCAGCGAGCCCGTCCTGCGCAAGATGGCGTCGGAGATGATGCCGCCGAGCACGCCGCCGATGAAGCCGCACAGCGCAGGCAGCGTCGCGACGAAGCCGGCTTGCAGGATCGACAGGCCGCGCTCCTTGACGAGGTAGACCGGAAACCACGTCAGGAAGAAATAGGTCAGCGTGTTGATGCAGTACTGGCCGAGATAGACGCCGAGCATCATGCGGTTGGAGAGCAACTGGCGGATGTGGTCCCAGCCGGAGCCGGCCCCGGGGGCACGCTCGCGCAGCAGATCGTCCTTGGGCGCGTCGAGATCGACCAGCGCGCCGCCTTCCTTGATGTAGTCGAACTCGGCGTCGTTGATCGAAGGGTGCTCCTTCGGGCCATAGATGCTCTTGATCCAGACCAGGCCCATGACGATGCCGAGCGCGCCCATCACGAAGAACACGAAGCGCCAGCCATAGGCGTGCGCGATCCAACCCATCAGCGGCGCGAAAATCACCGTCGCGAAATACTGTCCCGAGTTGAAGAATGCGGATGCGGTGCCGCGCTCATTGCCCGGAAACCAGGCGGCGACGATGCGGGCGTTAGCGGGGAAGGAGGGCGCTTCGGCGATGCCGACCAGGAAGCGAAGTGCGAACAGCACGAGGACGGCGGTGCCGGCGCTGAAGAAGCCGACCCAGCCCTGCATCATCGTGAAGATCGACCAGACGATAATGCTGAAGGCATAGACGAGACGCGAGCCGTAGCGGTCGAGCAGCCAGCCGCCCGGCACCTGCGCGATCACATAGGACCAGCCGAACGCCGAGAAGATGTAACCCATGGCGACGGGATCGAGGTGCAGCTCCTTGGAGAGCGCGGGGCCTGCAATCGACAGCGTGGCGCGGTCGGCATAGTTGACGGTGGTGACCAGGAACAACATGGTCACGATGAACAGCCTGACGCGAGACCTCTTCACGTCCGCTGCGGACACCACTGCGCTCATCACGCGCCTCCTTAGAACTCGAACATTTCCTCAAGGCGACTCCTAGAGGCGCGCGCGGCAAAGTGTCCAAGTTCAAGGCAGTATCGATCGATGCCGTTTTTGGATTGATGGAACGGCAGGGAGAGGGAACGTTACGTGGAAATTGCAAACGCGCTCTCCACGCACTCCGCTGTCATTCCCCGCGAAGGCGGGGAATCCAGTACGCCGCAACCTCTCGATTCAATCACGGCTGTCACGGAGCACTGGATCGCCCGATCAAGTCGGGGCGATGACAGCGTGCGTGTGGCGGCAGCGTCGCTACTGCCGCGCGCTTGGTAGCAGCTGCGGCAGAAATCCGCGCGTCACATCCGGCGGAGCGGCGTCGAGGCCGAGCACGGCGCTCGCGGCGGGCAGTGCGGCGTCCGCCATCGCAGCGTGGCCCTCGGCGCTTGGATGCACGGCGCCGCCATAGACGGCGGAGAGCACGCCCCAGGTCGCGTCATGGATGTCCGTCGGCTGGCTCGCGGCCGGCAATCCTTGCGGATAGGTCATCGCGGCAAAATAGCTGTCGTTGGCGTCGCGGATCCAGCGTGCGCGCGGCAGATAGGCGCGGTATTCCGAAGCGCCGCGCCCGCACAGCATCGGCTGGCTCGCCGCCGTCACGATGTCGGGATTGAAGCTCTGGCCGTTCTCGGCAAAGCAGGTGCGGTCGAATTCGGGATCGTTGCCCGAATGAGCGCAGAAGCCGTGATCGGCGAACGCCGCCTGATGCGTGTCGACGAAGGTCATGCGATCGGCTTCGGGATCCCGGCAGAGCGCGCCGCGGGTGCAGGTGGCGAGCCCTTTCAGCTGCGGCAGGAATTCGGTGTCGACGAAGGTCGAGACGCGGGCCAGGCGCTGCGGATCGGCGTTGAAGGACGGATGGATGTCGAAGCCAGCGCGGCCGCCGCGGCAGGGCACGCCGCCATCGGCGAGCGCCGGGTTGGCGTAGGAGACGTAGACCACGTGCGAGAGATCGCCGCCGACCAGCGGCTTCAGCGCCTCGCGGAGCTTGACGAAATTCTGCGGCAGCTCGCGCGCCAGCGCATCGCGGGAATCGTCGACGCTCGCCATCACGCCGGAGCGACGGAACAGCGCGCGCTCGGTCGCGGTGTCGACGATGACGTCGGCGACGAGACCGGAAAAATAGACGTCGTTGGCGCCGACCGACAACAGCACGAGATCGAGCGTGCGGTCGGGCTGGCGCTTCTTCGCCGCGGTGAGCGCTTCGCGCAGCTCGGCGACCTGCGCGTTCACGCTGGTGTTGCAGACGCCGGTCTTGCCCGGCGGACACTCGCGGGCGCGCTGCGAGCCGAGCAGTCCGTCGCCGATGCTGGCGCCGGTGCAGGCGAGCGGCAGGAACGTCACGGCGATGTGGGTGTAACGCACCGCGAGCGCCAGCGCGGTGCGGGCCTGATAGCTGTAGAGCGAGCGGTGGCAGGGCGCGTTGAACCACAGCGCACTGTAGCGTTGCCAGTTGGCGAGCGTATCCGGCGCCTCGCAGGCGCGGCCACCCTTGAAGCCGTGGCGGCTCGGCCGGTAGTACTGCGCCCCGGCGGTACCGAGATAGGAGCGGAAGCAAAAACCTTCGTCCGACAGCGCCAGCGGCCGGTCCGGATTGCCTTCGCCGGAGGCGATGCTGTCTCCTAAGCCGGCGACGAAGATGTCGCGGACCTGGATCTCGGCCTGGACCCGCTGGGTCGGATCGGAGCCGGAGGAGACGTCGACGGTCGCGACCGTCTGCTTGCCGTAGCGGACGCGCAAATTGACCGGCTCGGCGCAGTCGAAGGTCGAGGCTTGCGGCCCGTCGCCATCGTCGAACGACCAGGCGCAGGTGGCGCCGACCGGCACTGCGCCGACGAGGCGCACGGTGACGGGATGGTCGATCGGGGTGAGGTAGTTCTCCTTGACGTTGTCGCGGGTGCAGGGCTGGTTGACCCGGCCCTGGAGGTCGATGCAGAGCCGGTTGACCATGTTGCGGGCCCAGCCGCGGCCCTCGCTCTGAAGCTCCAGCGACTGCTCGGCGGCCAGGATGCTGCGGTTACGCGCATTCTCGACATGGAGCAGGAAATCGCGCTCCTCGCGGAACAGGCGGAAGCGGTTGCGCACCTCCCAACTGATCTGCATGGCGCCAGCGTCCTGCGCGGCGGCGCGCTCGAGCGGCAAGGCGGATAGAATCCCGGCAAGCAGCAGGGCGCCTGCGGAGAGGATGCGAAAGGGAAGAGGAACCATGGTCCGCGTGTTCAACGGCAAAGTTGGGGCGGAAATAAGAGAGGATTGTTGTCCCGCCCGCAACCTTAGTCTGACGCTCCTGCTGACCCGCCTATCGCTTGCCGGCCTGCCGCAGCGTCCGCTCGCGCTCCATCGCGGCCACCTGCTGGGGCAGGTTGGCCTGGGCGCAGGCCTCCGCCAGCCGTCGCCGCTCCTGCCACGGCGCGACCACGTTCATCCAGAGTTCGCGCGCGCCCATGATGGAGATGGCGAGACCGAACGGGATCACGAAATAGAGAAGGCGGAACACCAGCAGCGTCGCCAGAAGCTGCTCGCGGCCGAATTCGGGCAGCGCTAACAGCATGGCGGCATCGAACACGCCGATCGAGCCGGGCGCGTGGCTGGCAAAGCCGAGAAGCGTCGCCAGGATGAACACCACGGCGAGCGACATGAAGTCGATTGACGGACTGGCCGGCATCAGCAGGTACATCGCCGTGGCGCAGAAGCCGAGATCGACCACGCCGATCAGGATCTGCACCAGCGTCAGCGGCGTCGAGGGCAGCACCACCTTCCAACCCTTCTGGCCGAGCTCGCGCCGCTTCTCGCCCATGCAAAGCCAGACCAAATAAGAACCGATCGAGGCGAGGCCGCCGAGCGCGATCAGCCGGTTGATCGACGACGGCAGCTGATCCATCGCGGACGCCGCATCCGGATGGATGGCCATGCCGATCGAGAGCACGAAGATGTTACCGAGCCAGAAGGTCAGGCCCGACAGGAAGCAGATCTTCGCGACGTCGATCGCGTTCAAGCCGTAATCCGAATAGATCCGGAAACGGATCGCGCCGCCGGTAAAGACGGTGGCGCCGATGTTGTGGCCGATCGAATAGGACGTGAAGCTGGAGAGCGCCGCGATGCGATAGGGCACGTGCTTCTTGCCGATCGTTCGCAGTGCAAAAAAGTCGTAGAAAGTCAGGGTGCAGAACGCGAAGAAGACGCAGATCGCCGCCAGCCCGATACTTCCGCGGGGAATCTCGGTCAACGCCGTCAGGATGACCCCGGTATCGATGCCCTTGAGGGTCCGCACCAGCGTGGTGACCGCGAAGGCGATGATGCAGACGCTCGCGGCAATGCCGAGCCGTCGCCAGCCGATCCATTTATTGAAGCCGCGTCTCAGCGCGGGCAGCAGTCCGTGCATTCATCCTCCCGGCGGGGGGCAAGACCGATCCAGCCAGGTATTGGCAAGTCGGGTACGATGACGGCCAAAGTCGGGCGTCGATCGGTTGGCATGATCCAGCTCATTTAAGGCAAAAACAGCGGCTTGTGCAGCCCTTGACAACAATAGGTTCTGCGTTGGACCAGCCACTTTTGTCATATGTGGTTCACATCTGACGCGCGTTAAGCATATGAGTCGCGAAACGCGGTTCGGACGGCGCATTCATGTTCAAGAGGATGGTTTCAAATCCTGCCGCCATCCGCGTTGTTCCAGCGCAAAGCGATGGGCGTTTTGGAACGTCGATACCGCGTGCTCGTTGGGCCCCATCAGCAGCCGAACATGGCGGAATAATGGGGCCTTTCGTGCAGGCCAATACCGCCGTGTTCCCGAAACCGAGAGGACCGGAACGATGGGACTGTTCACAAAAGACATCAAAACCATGAACGACCTGTTCGTGCACCAGCTCCAGGACGTCTATTACGCCGAGCAGCAGCTCACCAAGGCGCTGCCGAAGATGGCAAGCAAGGCTACCGATCCGCAGCTGAAACAGGGCTTTTTGACGCACCTCGATGAAACCAAGCAGCATGTCACGCGTCTCGAGGAGGTGTTCAAGATGCACGGCATCGCCGTGAAGGCGGTCGACTGCCCGGCCATCGACGGCATCATCGAGGAAGCCGACGAGACAGCCGGCGAGGTTGCCGACAAGGCCGTGCTCGATGCTGCGCTGATCAATGCGGCCCAAGCCGCTGAGCATTACGAGATCGCCCGCTACGGCAGCCTGATCGCCTGGGCCAAGCAACTCGGCCGTAACGACTGCGCGGCGGTGCTTGCCAAGACACTCGAGGAAGAGAAGGCGACCGACAGGAAGCTGACCACACTCGCCGAGAGCAAGGTAAATCTGCGCGCGGCGAGCTGATGAAGGTGGTAGTCAACGAAGCGCCGCGCGATGGTTCGCGCGGCGCTTCTGCTTCTTCACTTCCGCTGTTGTCCTCCGCGAAGGCGGGGCACCCAGTACGCCGCGGCGCCGATTGGGTTTCATAAATTCCGTTGCGGAGTCCTGGATCGCCCGATCAAGTCGGGTGATGACACCGCGGATATCGCGGGCTTTGCGCGGACACTACCTCACGTCCATCCTTCGTCCATTATCGAAACATGATAGCGGGCTGGATGGGTATATTTCGCATGGGGCTGCAATCGAGGTGGCAGCATGCGAGCAAGCACCATCAAATATCAAACCTTGGACAATGCGCGCGCCGCGTCGCGCGGCGGCTCGCATCTTGCAACCTCCCTCACGCTTGCCGCGATGAGCCTCGGCTACGGCGTGGTGCAGCTCGACGTCACCATCGTCAACACCGCGCTCGATGCAATGGGCAGGGCGCTCGGCGGCGGCGTTGCCGAGTTGCAATGGGTGGTCAGCGCCTACACCATCGCGTTTGCCGCTTTCATCCTGACGGCCGGCGCGCTGGGCGACCGGATCGGCGCCAAGCGCGTCTTCATGGCGGGGTTCGCCATCTTCACCGCGGCCTCGCTCGCCTGCGCGCTGTCGCCCAATGCGGTCGTGCTGATCGCAGCACGGCTGGTTCAGGGCCTGGCGGCGGCGATCCTGGTACCGAATTCTCTTGCGCTGCTCAATCATGCCTATGCGGACGACCGCGAGCGTGGTCGCGCCGTTGCAGTCTGGGCCGCCGGAGCAAGCCTTGCGCTCACCGCCGGCCCCTTTATCGGCGGCGCGCTGATCACGCTGGTCGGCTGGCGCGCGATCTTCCTGGTCAATCTGCCGATCGGGCTCGCCGGCCTGTGGCTGAGCTGGCGTTACGCCAGCGAGACCACGCGGGCGTGCTCGCGCGAGATCGATCTGCCCGGCCAGCTGGCCGCGATCGGTGCGCTGGGCGCGCTCGCCGGTGCAATCATCGAAGGCGGGGCGCTCGGCTGGGACCATCCAGCCGTGATCGCAGCCTTTGTCGGAGCCGCCGTTCTCGCCGTGCTCTTCGTTTGGCGCGAGAGTCGCGCGGCGCAGCCGATGCTGCCGCTGTCGTTGTTCGGCCACCGGCTGTTCACGCTGACCTCGCTCGTGGGGCTGCTGGTGAACATCGCGATCTACGGCCTGATCTTCGTGCTCAGCCTGTATTTCCAGAGGATCAACGGGCTGTCGGCGTGGTGGACCGGGCTTGCCTTCGTGCCGATGATGGCGGCGGTGCTGCCGGTCAATCTGCTGGCGCCGCGTCTTTCCGAGCGCATCGGCCCGTGTCCGACCATCGTCGTCGGCGCCTGCATCTCGGCACTCGGCTGTCTCGGCCTGCTCTGGATCGAAGCCGGGACCAGCTATTGGACGATCTGCGCGCAGACGATCGCGATCAGCGGCGGGCTCGGCCTCCTGGTGCCGCCGCTGACGTCGACGCTGCTCGGCAGCGTCGAGAAGGCGCGTTCGGGCATCGCGGCCGGCGTCCTGAACGCGACGCGGCAGACCGGCAGCGTGCTCGGCGTTGCTCTGTTTGGTTCCTTGGTGGCGTCGGACCGTGCGTTCATGACGGGGCTGCATTTGTCGCTCGTCGTTTCGGCGGCCGTCTTGCTGATCGCCGCCGGCGTGATCGGAATCGGTGCGCCGCCGCGAGGATGAACAATGTGAGCGAACGCACACATCTCCTATTCACCATTCCCCGAACAGGTTTGTAGCCAGTTACCGATCATCCATCTCTGTCGGGTCAAGTGCCGGTTGATAGGGGCCGGCAATGTATCAAGTTCTCTTTTGTCTTACCGACGAGCACGATTGGCGACTGGTCGCGCTTGGCGGCGCAGTGTGTCTGCTCGCCAGCGCGGCGGCGATCAGCTTGTTTCAGCGCGCACGCGCGACGCACGGCCCCGCGCGTCTGGCCTGGATCGCCCTGGATGCCGCCGTCAGCGGATGCGGCATCTGGGCGACGCATTTCATCGCGATGCTCGCCTACGGGCCGGGCGGCGCCGGCGCCTACAACATCCCAGTGACGCTCCTCTCCTTGATCCTTGCGATCTCCGTGAACTTCGTGGGGCTAAGCATCGCGGTATCGTCCTCGCGCCCGGTGTGGATCGCCCTTGGCGGCGCGATCGTGGGCAGTGGTGTAGCCGCGATGCATTACACCGGTATGGCGGCGCTGGAGATACCGGCACGGGTGGACTGGATCGGAAGCACGGTCGCCGCCTCGGTGCTGTTCGGAATCGTCTTCGCCGCCTTCGCACTGTTCATCGCCGCGCGGCGCGACGACCTCTCCCATGCACTGACGGCGACCACGCTGCTGACGGTCGCCATCGTCGCGCATCATTTCACCGCGATGGGCGCGGTGCTGCTGACGCCGGATCCGACGCGCGCGATCAGCGGGCTTTCCATCCCGCCGGCCTCGCTGTCCTTCCTCACCGCCAGCGCCGCGGTCGCCATCATCGCGATTGCGCTCGTAGCCGCGCTGCTCGACCGCCGCGCCAAGGGCGTACTGGGGCGCCAGCAGATTGTGCTGGACAGCGCGCTCGAGAACATGTCGCAGGGACTGTGCATGTTCGACGCGGACGGCAAGATCATCCTGTTCAACGAGCGCTATGCCGCGATGCTTCGTCGTACCGACATCCTGCTCACCGGCCGCCTTCTGGTCGACGTGCTCAGGGAAGAGCAGGCCAAGGGCCAGTGGCAGGGCGACGCGGATGAATTCTTCGCTCGCCTCGTCGCCGACGCGCGCGAGGGCCGCACCACGACTGACGTCGTCAACCGGTTCGGCCGCTCCATCCGCGTCGTCAATCAGCCGATGCAGGGCGGCGGCTGGGTCGCGACCTTCGAGGACATCACCGAATGGCTGGAGGCGCAGGCCAAGATCTCGCACATGGCGCGCCATGACGCACTGACCAGCCTGCCGAACCGCGTGCTGTTCCACGAACAGCTCGAGCAGGGACTGCGTCGGACCAATTCGGGCGACCAGCTCGCTGTGCTTTGTCTCGATCTCGATCACTTCAAGGACATCAACGACTCGCTCGGCCATCCCATCGGCGATGCGCTGCTGAAGGAGGTCGGCCGCAGGCTGAAGACGACCGTCGGCGAACACGATACCGTGGCGCGGCTCGGCGGCGACGAGTTCGCGGTGGTCCAGATCGGACGTTCCGAGGAAACCGCTGCGAGGTCCCTTGCCGGGCGCCTCGTCGAGGTGATCTCGGCACCTTATGAGATCGACGACCATCAGATCGTGATCGGAGTCTCGATCGGCATCGCGCTGGCGCCGCAGGACGGCAACAATCCGGACGAACTCCTGAAGAACGCGGACCTCGCCCTCTACCGCGCCAAGGCGGACGGCCGCGGCACCTATCGCTTCTTCGAGACCGGCATGGATGCCCGCGCGCAGGCACGGCGCCTCCTGGAAATGGATCTGCGCGCGGCGCTGCAACGTGACGAGTTCGAAGTGTACTATCAGCCGATCCGTGACGTCGCGAGCGGTCGCGTGGTCGCTTTCGAGGCGCTGCTGCGTTGGAACCACCCGCAGCGCGGGCTGATCGCGCCGATCAGCTTCATCCCACTGGCCGAGGAGACCGGACTGATCGTTCAGCTCGGCGAGTTCGTGCTGCGTTCCGCCTGCACGGACGCGGCCACCTGGCCCGACGATGTCGACGTCGCCGTCAATCTCTCGCCGGTGCAGTTCAAGAGTCCGAACCTCATCGCATCGGTGACCGAGGCGCTGGCCGCCTCGGGACTCGATGCGCGCCGCCTCGAGCTCGAGATCACCGAATCGGTGCTGCTTCAGAACAGCGAGGCGACGCTGACGACCCTGCACGAGTTGCGCGCCATGGGCGTGCGGATCTCGCTCGACGATTTCGGCACCGGCTATTCGTCGCTGAGTTATTTGCGCAGCTTCCCGTTCGACAAGATTAAGATCGACCGCTCGTTCGTGTCGGAGCTGGCGACGCGCGAGGATTCCATGGCGATCATCCGCGCAGTGACCGGCCTCGGCCGCAGCCTCGGTATCGTCACGACTGCGGAAGGCGTCGAGAACGACGCGCAGCTCGAGCTGCTCCGGCGCGAAGGCTGCACCCAGGCGCAGGGCTATCTGTTCAGCAAGCCGCGGCCTGCTTCCGATGTGGCGATGATGCTGGACGGCCCGCGGCTACGCGCGTCGGCTTGATGGTCTAGCCGCGGCGCAGTGCGAAATGCGCGCCGCAAAATGCCATCACGGCGCCGAGACACAGCGCAGCGAGCCCGGTCAGCACGCTCGAGACGGTCGGGATCGGGCTCGGTGCCGAGGCCACCTGGCCCGCGCCCGCAAGCAGCAGCACGCCGACCGCGATCAGGAATTGGCGCATCCGTTGCGGGATCTGTCCGGAAATCGCGCTCTGCATCATGGTCGCCGTGAAATAGCCGCCGGAAAAGCCGACGGTCGCGATCAGCCACCAGGCGATTGCCGCGCCGGCCGGGATGAACTCATGCGCGTCGGAGCGCCAGAGGCCGCCGAGGTCGAGCCCGTAGCGCGCGCCCAGCATGTGCACCGCGAGCGCGAGCAGCACGCCGGAGATCATTGCAGCGCCGAGAATCAGGCGGCGCGGAAAAAAGGTCGTCTCAGCCATGCCCCGCTTGTAGGATGGGCGAGGGCGGTCGCGCAAGCGGATCGCGAACCGGATCGCGCGGACGGGATTGATTGTCGAGATGCAGGTTTCGGATGCTGGGGCAGTCACGAGCTATGCCTACAAGGCGTCGCTGATCGGCTCGGCACATTGCTTCGAGCTGACGGAGCAGGGGCTGTCCTGGCACGTCGCCGGGCGCTCCGCGGTGTGGCGCTATGACGAGATCAGCGCGATTCGGCTGTCGTTTCGCCCGGTGTCGATGCAGCAGCACCGCTTTCGTGCCGACGTCAGCCACGCCAGCGGTGGGCGTATCGCGATCCTGTCGACGAGCTGGCAGACCGCGGCGCTGATGGCGCCGCAGGACAGCGGCTTTCGCGCTTTTCTCGTCGCGCTGCATGAGCGGATGGCGAAGGCGGGGAGCCGGGCGACGCTGAGCGCGGGCCTCGGCCGCAAGACCTATGCGGCGGTGCTGGCTTTCCTGGCGGTGCTGACGGTGGCGATGGCGGGTCTGTTGATCCGCGCGCTGATGATCGGCGAGTTCGCCGGCGCGCTGTTCATCCTCGGCTTTGCCGCCCTGTTCGCCTGGCAGGTCGGCGGCTTCGTGTGGCGCAACCAGCCGCGGAGCTACAGCTTCGATCAACTGCCCCGGTCCTTGCTGCCATAGACCGATCGCTACTCCGTCGAGTCGAGATCCTCTTCCTTGGTGCCGAGCAGCGACACGATCGTGCGCAGGCCGGAATCGAGCTGTTCGGGCGACGGCGGAGCGAGCGCGAGCCGCACCGCATTCGGTGCATGACCATGCGCAATTGCGAAGGTCGAGGACGGCGTCAGCGCGATGCCGCGCCGGGCCGCCGCCGCGACGAAGGTCTGCGAACGCCAATGCGGCGGCAGTGTCAGCCAGAGATGGTATGAGCGCGGGTCGGCGGCGAGTTGGTAGCCCGCCAAAAGCCTTGCCGCGGTCTGCTGGCGGCGCGCGGCGTCAATGCGCTTCAGCCGCGTCAGCTCGGCGACGGTGCCGTCGGCCATCAGCCGCTGCCCGGATGCAAGCGCGTGGCCGGAGGCGATCCAGCCACCGGTGCGGACCGCGCTCATCACGCTTTCGCGTAAGTGCGGCGGTGTGACGAGGATGCCGAGCGCGAGGCCCGGCGCGACCTTCTTGGACAGGCTGTCGATCACGATGCAGCGGTCCGGACCGAGTGCGGCGAGCGGCGTGTCGTCGGCGAGGAAGCCGTAGACGGTGTCCTCGATAATGGTGAGATCGAGCTTTTCGGCAACCCGCATGATGTCGGCGCGCCGCGTCGCGTTCATGGTGACGCCGAGCGGGTTCTGGATGATGGGCTGGAGATACAGCGCCGACAGGTGCGCCTCGCGATGCGCCTTCTGGATCGCGTCGGGGCGCGCGCCGTGCTCGTCCATGGGAAGCGGGACCAGCGTCACGCCGAGCCGCGCGGCGATGCTCTTGATGTAAGGATAGGTCAGCGCCTCGACGCCGCAGCGGCCGCCGGTGGGAACGAGTGCTGCGAGCGCGGCCGCGAGTGATTGCTTGCCGTTGGCGGTGAAGACGATCTGCTCGGCCTGTGGCGTAAAATCCTTGCGCGAGAGATAGGCGACGGCCGCAACACGCGCGCTCTTGGTGCCGGTGCTGGTCGAGACGCGCAGCGCGGATTCGAGCGCGTCGACGCGCTCGAGCCCCGCAAGGCTCTTGGCGATCATCGCCCATTGCTGCGGCAGCAGCGGGTAATTGACTTCAAAGTTGATGCGCGCGTCGGCCGGCTCGCTGATCGTCTCGACCTCGCGCCTGATGTCGCCGGAGATGAAGGTGCCGCGGCCGACCTCGCCGACCACGAGTCCGCGGCGGAGCAATTCCGTGTAAACCCGGCTCGCGGTCGAGACCGCGATACCGCGGTCATAGGCAAAATTGCGCTGCGGCGGCAGCCGGTCGCCGGGCCTTAACGTGCCGTTAGCGATATCGACGGCAATGGCATCGGCAAGCTTCACGTACTCGAACTTGGACATTATTGCACCGAGAGCAATGTTTTCCTTGCTCCGAGCAATGTACTGGAGCATTTAGGTTCCATCAAGTTCCGCGATTGAGCCGAGGAGAGCGAGAGCAATCCGACGGCAAATGAGGTGCAAGCGCTCGAAGCGTCTGCGCCAACGGCATCGGCTTCGCCGCGCGGGACGACAGGCCGGAGAAGAACAATGACCACGATCTCGCAAACTGCCGGGCAGAGTTTACGCCCATCCTCATCGAGCGGATTTTTCAGCACGCTCGCCACCGCCGTCTACGCGCTGTTCGACCGCCTGGAGCGCCGCTCCGCCGTCAAGACGCTGAACGAGCTCGACGACCGCGCCCTGCGCGACATCGGGATCACGCGCAGCCAGATCGAGGACGCGGTCTACGGCCAGTTCAAGGCCGAGCTGACGCGGTATTTGTGAGACGATGACAATGGCGGAGGGGGGCTGACGGCATTCGCCCTTCGCGTGTCCCGGACGCGCTGCAGCGTTTACGCTGCGGCGCAGAGCCGGGACCCAGCAAGCCAAACATTCGCTGCCGCATGGACCCCGGCTCTGCAGCGCACCGCTGAAGAAGCGCCGCGCTGCGTCCGGGGCATGAGAGCGGAGTTTGTCGCGCAACTGTTTCAACATCGTCATTGCGAGCGCAGCGAAGCAATCCAGAATCCCTCGGCGGAAAGACTCTGGATTGCTTCGTCGCAAGGGCTCCTCGCAATGACGGAATATGTGGATGGCGCTGTCCTTCCTCTAACGTACATTTCAATCGCAGACACCCTCGCATCCTCGCGGCTTGTTCGCCCGAGCTTTGCTTCGTCGCCTTGCCCTCAATGGAAGAGGGCGCAGGGAAGACCAGGAGCCGGTTGGCTCCCATGGACCGCCATGCCGAGAGCAGATTGCGTGTGCTTCAATGCATAGCGGGAAACAGGGCAACCGGAAGCATCCCGGCCTTGCCTGCGCAGTGGTTGGAACGGCTTATGTCGCGCTCTCCCCGGGGAGCGATGCACTATTGCCCCCGTCGGCTTGCGGATCGCTGATGCTGCGAACCCGGTCGGGCCGTCACATCACCGCCAGACTTGGCGCACAGAACCCCGGGCGCCAGGACCACACGTCTCTATTTTGGCATTCGGTGAAATCGGCTGAAACTACAAAATCCCTTTGAAATAAGCCTTTTTCGACTAGCCTGTTTTTCGACTAGCCTGTTTCGGGGCGCTTCGGCGGGTTTCGTCAAATCTAGGGCCCGGCCCTAAGCCTTTCAGCGTCCGCACGACAAGACTGAAAGACCCAAAGCCGAGCCCTTTGGTCTCAAGCCTTAGGAGCCGAAACCGAAATGGATACTACCATCACCGCCGCCCCCGCTGGCAAGCGCGCCCGCAACGGCAGCATCATCCTGACCAATCGCCTTTGCGAAAGGCGGGTGCCCAAACGGGTCAAGTTCTACGATTGCAAATGCCCCGGCCTCTATGTCAGCATCACAACGACTGGCGTGGCGACCTTTTCCGTCAAGTTCACCGATCGGGCGACCGGCAAGCAGCGAACCGGGTGGCTCAGCCTTTATAACCCCGAGACCTTCACCGTCGAGGACGCTCGGAGCAAGGTCTATGGCCTCAAGGGCATGGGTGGCGACGCGATTGCCGAGACTTTCCGCGACCGAAGAGAGCGACAGGCGAAGCGCGGCAGGACGGTCGACGAGATCATCGAGGAGCGGATCGACTGGATGCAGACACCGGTCCGCAAGGCGGACGGCGAAATGCGGCCCCGCATCGAAACGTGGGAGAACGTCGCCAGCCACTTGCGGCGCTTTCTCAGTCCCCGTCTCGGGAAAAAGGTCGCGAGCGAGGTCACCAAACACGACATTGCGACGCTGTCGAACGACATCGTGGCGGGTCGGCACGGCGGCAAGCCGTCGGTGAGCAACGCCCGCCACATGCGCCGGGCGGCATCGGGCCTGTTCAATTGGGCGGCGGAAGCGGGCCGCGATTACGTCACCGCGAGCCCGTGCGTCAACCTGCCGAAGCTCGACCCTGAGCATCCGCGCACGCGGGTCTTATCGGAGGACGAGATCAGGATTTTCTGGCATGGCCTCGATCGCGACGACCTGCCTTGGGACCGGAAAACCCGGCTCGCGCTCAAATGCGCACTCGCCACCATGCTGCGCTCCAATGAACTGTTAGGCGCGCAGCGCAGCGAGTTATCGATCTCGATGGCGAACACCCGCGCCTCGACGTGCCGCTCAAGCGGTTGAAGAAACGGCGGGTAATCCAACAGCCTCTATCCGAGCTTGCGGTCGAGATCATCAAGGAAGCGCTGACCTCCAAAGATCAGCAGTTCGTGTTCGAAAGCCCCGTGTACAAGGGCCAGCCGATCCACCGCAAGGCGATGGCAACGGCGCTGCGCGGGACCAAGCACGAGAGGAACAAGGACAAGACCAAGACGCCCGGCCTCTGTGAGCTATTGGGTCTCAAGCCGTTCACCCCGCATGATCTGCGCAGGACGGCGGCGACTTTGGCAGGCGATCTCGGCTTTGATGATGCGTGGATCGCGAAGTGCCTCGATCATGCCGCGAGCAAGAAGTCGGAGCAGATCGTACCGACCGTCACCGGCAAGGTCTACAATCACTCGAAGCGGATGAAGGAAAAGCGCGCCGTGCTCGACGGTGTTGCCGCCGAGCTTCGGCGGATCATCGGCGAGCCTGCACCCGTGACGCAAGCGGACACCGGGCTGCGGCTCGTCGCCTGATCGCTCGGTGCAACGAAATGGCCGCAGATTGCTCTGCGGCCCACCGGCATGAAGTATTCTTCCATACTAAAATAGCCTGCCCCGGTGCGAACAATGTTTTAGCGCGAGTTGCGCCGCCACTTGGATACCGGGCCTCTACTTACGTCAAAGGTCTGGTGCAGCACTGGGAAAAATCCCAATTGACGCCCCGCCGATCGAGCGCCACCCATGCGTCGCAATGCAATGCATCTATTCTTATTGGGCGTCGGACGGATACTTCTACGTCATCTATCTCTGTCCCGGCTCGCCGCAGTCGGCTTGCGTGTGGATGGTGGCCTAGAGAACGCGTGACAATGCGTGACGCATATGCACGTGATTTAACGCACCGTGACACGGTAACGCGACCGACGTAACGTCGCTCGCGTGCTGCTGCCCCCGCTCAATCTAGGCCCCGTGCGCTGCGGCCGAGCGCCAGGGGAATGTCTTCAATCACTCCAAGCGGATGAAGGAAGCGCGCGGTGCTCGATGGCATCGCAGCCGAGCTACGGCGGATCGTCGGCAAGCCTCCCGTGAAGGCGGTTGATCCGAAGCTGCTGCTCGCGGCCTGATCGCTCCGGAGCCCGATGGCTCGGGCTTTTCTACGAAACACGTTGAAACTGGTGTGCCTATCGTGCGCGTGAAGAAACGGTCTGCGCCGACGCGCAGGCCGGAATAGTCATCGGCAATCCATTTGAACGCGCGGCTCAAAGCTTCTGCTCGCCCTTTTGGCCCACTTTGGTGCTCCCCAAAATGGGTTGTCGCTTTGTGCTAACGGTTCCTTCCTCAGCACTCAGAACTTACCTGCGAAGCTGCTCAAGCTCAGCCCGCTGAGCAACGAGCGCCTGAAGGCGTTGGTACAGAACAGTCGTACGGCCGTCCGCCTGACCGCGCTCACCCATTGCACGCCTATAACTGCTTCATGAGATGGCCGCCGTTGGACGCTAGAGATCGCACAACCGTGGCAAACGCTCCGAGGCCCGCAGCAAGGGTCGAAGTAGCGATGCCAACTCGCTGAATTGGCCGCTTGTTCCTGGCGGAAGCGGTGGGTTCGCGGGTCCGGCGGCAGTCAGGTCATGCTGATCGCCGCGAGCACCATGCAAACGAAGTAAATACCCGCGATGCTGAAACCGACGATCCGGGCCGTGCTCCTACCGTCCAAGGTCTCTCTCCACATGGGCTGGCCCCGACACCAAGGGCAATGGGGGGAGCTGGGTCGGGGCCAGCCTGCCGTCCATTTGTTCAAAATGGACGGATAGCCAACAAACTTGCCGGTAGCCACGTTCCAATGTAGGGCGCGATCCCGCGTGTCGCGGTCAGCAGGATCGCCTGAACCGGCGGTGCGCGTCGGTCCTTCTTGCACTGCCAGCGTTTCAGTGAGCTTTTCAAATCGGCGTCGGGCCGCCAACATAAGGCGTCGAGCGGCAAGCTCGCGCGCTTTCATGCGGCGTGCACCATGGTGTTGCCCCGGATCAATTCCGCCTTCACTCCGGACGGAATTAGTCGCAGCGGCGCTCCCTGCGTGTAACCATGCGGCCATCACGTTCGACCGTGACGGTCTCTGTGCGGCAGCGCTGTCTTGGGCCAACCGTAACGCCTCCAGGACCGACGCCAACTGTCGTGTCGCGGTCGTAGCGGTTGCGGTCCCTGTAGTCACGGTCCCTGTAATAGCGGTCCTCGCGATCCCGTCCAATCTGAACATCAACGCCTTGGGCCATCTTGACGCCTTGGGCGGCGTTGGCCGGAATGGCGAGGGGGATAGTTGTCAGCGCCGCTGCGGTCGCGGCCAAAACAAGAGCGATCTTCAACATGTGCGAGTGCTCCCTTGGGGGTGAACCGGTGTAACGGGAGCGAACTCCGACCGTTCCTTCCCTTGGTTGCGGCGTTTTTCTTAGGGTTCCAATCTGCAGCCATCAAGCGGATATCCGGTGTATCCACCGGACCGTAGTTCCCCGGATAAGAACAGTCCTCGAACATAATAACGGTGCACTCCCACTGGCCGCCGCAGGCCAGCGCTTCCGGCCTTAAACGGATCCTAACGGGCAGCGGCACACGTCGAGTGCGCAGAAAAACCGGCGGCTGCTCAAAGCCGGGCGAGCGCAAGCATTTGTTCTCCGTAATTCACCCATTGGGAAATTTCCCAAATTGACGGCTTCGCCGATCGAGCGGCAACTCACTTCCGAAAGGATTTCGAGAGGTCGGATTGTGAGCCAGCAAATGTGCTCCGCCTGCAATGTCGAGAGGAGGCTCGTCCATTCGGAGCCGGAGACATCGGTATGGGAAATCCGAACCTATCGATGTCCCAAGTGCAAGGACCTCCTGCGGCTCGTCGCACAACGCGAGGTCTCGCAAAGCCGAGCACGAAGCAAACCACCAACCCCGGACAATTAACTCCCGGCACCGGACTTGAACGGGCCCCGGCTTTTACCAAGCCTTAGCGCTAGTCGCCCGATCATCTAGAACTACAAAGGGGCGCGGTTCTCCCATGCTGAAAGACGGCACTTACGCGGCTTGGTTCAAGACGCCGCTCGGCGACGGCACCGGCATCGCTCACATCGCGGACGGAAAAATCTGGGGCGGCGATAGCATCATGACATACAGAGGCTCTTGCCAGACCGACGGTGACCGGTTCACCGCGATCATCACGATCAAGAGGCACACCGAAGGACATGCCACGGTGTTCGGCGCAGATTGAGGGAACGTGCCCCAGCAAGATAGCTCGTTACGTTGGCACGGCGGATCAGGTGCCGGGAGTGGTGCTTGAGGGAACGCTTATTCTGACCGAACAACAAACCCTGGCGCCAGAAGCGACCAAACCGAGACCACGTTTCGACCCGGCGAAACTTCCGAAACTACCAAAACGCTCCCGCTAGATGCTGACCAACACCGATACCAAGCGAGGTCCCGCCTGCGAGAGGTGCGAGCGCGACATGATGCCGGTAGGGCAACTTTCGGCAATCGCTGATCGGCCGGGCCTGCGCGTCTACAAATGCGTTCTCTGCCAACGTGTCTCCACGACACCTATTCGGGATTAAGACGGCGAACGCACAGCCGCCCCGTATTTATACCGACGCGCTGGGCCCGCCGTTGCCCGTGGTTGCCGTTTAGCGTCTACTACCCGCCTCGATTGCATTTCGATCACGATCGGATTTTCCGGAAGGAGGCGGAATTGACCGTCAAAGCTATCCTAGCGACGATCCTCGCAGACGAATTGGCCCGGCGAGGGGTGAGTTCACTTGCGCGATCCGAATGCGAAGAGATCGTCGAGCGGTTGATCGAGCGGCTGACCGAGCTTGAATTGAGCTTGGCGGCGCGCGAGATCACCAATAAGCGCGATCCCTAAGATGACCGATCGCGGCTGGCGGCGCGAATTCGACGATCCGATCCTGTTGCCCGATGGCCGAACGCTGAGCACGCTGGCCGACGCCGCTCTCTTCATCGCCGAACTGCCGAAGCGTGAGCACGATACGTCGGCGTGGCAGGCGGCGATCGAGGCGTTGATGCTGGTCGCCGAGAGCGGCGGGCCGACGAGATTCGCCCGGATCGGCAAACCGTCGCACGCAGGTTACCAATCTGCGCAAGAAGCATGCGAGGGCGTACAGGATCGTCAAATGATCCAAGAACTGCCACGAGGCCCGGATGTGGGATGATCCGGGCCTCTAACAGATGTCGAAACGGTTCCCACTAAAAAGAGCATACACCGTTCCGGCCTCGTGCTGGCTAAGAGCATGGGCAAAGATGGTGGGCCCATATTGATCTAGGGCAAGCCGCTTGCCGACCGACCTGATCGGCCAAGCCAGCGTCATCGACGGCGACACGCTTGAAATTCTCGGCACGCGCATTTGCCTGTCGGGCATCGACGCGCCCGAGAGCAGCCAGCGTAGCCGGGTTATGATTTGCCGCACGCAAGCGCCGCGCCTGTGCTCCTACCAAACCCCGAGAGCCATCAAAACGACAATGGTCAGGGACGAGCCGCAAGCGACCATTACAGTATAGCATTCGGGCGTGTTCATTGTTGGCTCCCGAGCCATCGCCGCTTGGTTGGCTATTGCGGCGTCGAAGAGAACCCAATGTCTCGCGGCCGCTTCAATTCAGCGCGCCGTAGCTGATTTCGTACTGCGTGTCTGTCCTGCCAACGCTTTCCTGATCAGCACGATCGCAATCGGCTTGTACGCTTTCAGGATCTTGTCCCGCAATCAGAAGCTGTTTCCGCATTTCAGCGAGGCGGGCGCGGCAGTATTCGCGATAGAGCAGGTCGAATATGGCGGGCATGGATACCCCCGTCTTTTGAGTATCACTAGAGATAATTTCCACCATTGATTTCGGATAATCGCGGCCCCGGCGATGGCTGTCCGATGTGAGCCCATTTACAGGCTGAGCCAATTCAAAAGCTCAAAGGACGATTGGCTGGCTTGCTTGTCGGTGCAAAAAAAGGAACAGGGCCGATTACCTAAAATAGATTATAGCAGCCTTCTGTTTCAGCAGAATTTCGTCAAACAACTTAAGAGCGCTGCTCCGCGAATAAATATCCAACTACAGCGCGAAATGACTTACCACTGGATGCAAGCACCGTTGGCTGCAACGCCGCCCTGTTACCCACCCGATCGAAGCAAGAACGGATCGACCGACGCAGCTAGTCGGTCTGCCACTTGCACGGTCGGCGTGGACTGCTTTTCGGAAGGCGGCGAGCCGACAGAATTGACGGCCAGACCGCCAGCGGCAAGAACAGATATCGCAATCGCAGCGAGATATTCGGTCCTCATGGCGATGTCCCTCCCTTCATAGCCATGACCTAACCGGGCACTCTCAGAAATGGTTCCGCGTGCTTGTTCGGTTCCTCATCCGAATGGCGCGGTCAGAGATCAACGGAACGAAAGCGCCTGCCAAACTTTAAAATAAACACGAGACCGTCGCTCGCCGGTCCTAACACGGCGCAGATCGCGGGATAGTCAAAGGTCGCGGCCACCGACCCGCTGTTCAATACAAGCGCTCGCGCAGATAGCCAAAAGCGACGGTCTCGGGTTCTATTTCGAAATCGCCAGTTGGGCCCCCGATCGGTTGGGGGGAGCGCACTGAGCCGATGTCGGCCTGCCGGCGGCGGTGTTTTTACCGAAACCGGAGGTTCCGTTATGCGCAACGGCATTGACATCGACCACATACACGGTCGGGCCATCCTTCGAGAGATCGGCGAGAGACTGCGCGCGTCGCTGAAACCGGAACCGGACCTACCGGCGAGGCTGAGAACGCAAATCGACCGGCTCCGCGAATTGGAGCGCTCACCGTCAATCGTTCCCGATGCGGAGCATTGGAAAAAAACCTCGCCGTTGAGCCGCAGATAGGTCGCCGAGGATCCTTTCACCTGCGGCGGCGCTGCCTTTCTCATTCGAGGGTGATCGCCTTTAGCGGTCTTAGTCTAGCGGCAGCTAATCGCGCCAGATGTGCTCGCCGCATTGGCACCGGAACACGCGGACGATCCGACCACTGTACGGATCGGAAATCGAGTGGAGCAATTTAGGAATAGCTGCACAAGCAGGGCATCGACGCTGTGTGTCGTGCGTGCTTTGCTCGACCAACTGACTGCTGTTGTTTTCCGCCATTGTCGACCCAATAGCATCGCGGGAGTGGTCTATTCGTTAGCAGGCCGCAGAGCCGCTTCTAATTCTGCGACGATATCGTGTAGGAGCCCGAGTGCGAGCGGATCGGTGACGTCGCGCTCCATCGTGCGGTAGCGCATGATCTGTTCTTCAAGCTCTTGCTGTTCCTCGTCGTCGTCCATCGAGCGCTCCTCAATCGAGCATGACGCCGAACAGGGCCGATGGTTGCGGAGGGATTTTGAAAAATCTGAGCCGAAATCAAGGCATCCGGCACGCCCAACACTGAGCGGATGAGTGCTTCATTCAGAACATCCCGATCAAAATAAAAAGGCCGATCTCAATCACGAAGGTCACGGCCATGATTGCGACCGTGAGAAACACATCACCTACCGGGAGAGGGGTCATGGCGCGCCTCGCACGTTGCGAAGCCCCGAAGCCCAATAGCCAACCTCCCGATCTCAGGAATGTTTCAGTTCCATGGTCTTAGGCCGAGATCGCCTAGCGCATTTCGAGTTCGCTGATCGCCTGCGCTGAAATCTGTGCAGGGTCTTTAATCCCGGTTTGGGCGATCTTGATGATTGTCTTCGCCACCAATTCCGTGAGCGGATCGTCGCGATCTTTAACACAGAGGGCACGTAATGTTTGCTCGTAAGCCTTTGTGATACAGGTAATCTCTTTCGGTGCCATACCGTGGGTTTGCAAATGTAGGTAGATAGCCATGTCTGCCCTCCAGCACGCCTATGACGCATAGTACCATGGAACCGGAACTTACCGCTGCCGATGATGAGGCCGCCGGACGTCGTACTGAGGGTAAGCAAAACGCGTTCTCAGTAGTTCTACTTATAGTAGAACCAACTAGTACCCCACTTGTGCGGGTCCTTCTGAGCACAAAAAGCGGCGCGGGGACGCGCGACGGCTTACGTTCCGGCTCTCATTACTCCGTCAAGACTGTGCCCAAGAGCGCGCGGCGACGGTGCGGCGGCGGGCTGGCAGTCGTGGCAGAAGGGGATTGCGGCTCGCGGACGTGGCCCTGAGCGAGGCAGACCTTCAACGTCTTCGGCTATAAATCGCCGGCTGTGCGTTCTAGCGGCGGAGCTGCGCCGGAGCGAGGCCCTCGCCGAAACGCCGGTAATCGGCCTGCAAGCGTTTACCGGGGCGGCGGGCACGCGGCGGACAGGAAGTGGAGCATCCCCCATCCGCCGCGCCGAATGCGCCGCCGCCCATGCGCAAACTGGCGGCGCATGCGGAAACTCTAACCTGCATCATTGCTGGCGGCAGGGACCAGTTTCACCCCGAGCAACGCCTGCGGGTCGAGATCAGGCCTGTGCAGGATCGGCCCGCCGTCGGCCGCTTGACGCCAAGATAGCTCGCTCTCCTCGCGCTCGACAGCCAGACGATCGGCGAGGATTTCCGCTTTCGCCTGGCGACGCTGATCGGCGTCAAGTGCGTTGGCGTCGTCGGCCGTCGCGTCGATCTCGCGGTCGAGGGCAGCGACCAGCGCGTCTTGATGCAACCATGCGAGCAGCGACAACACATCTGGCGAAGCCGATCGCTTCCGGCGCGCTGTTGAGAATTCGAACCGAAACGCTGCGTGTCGCGAACGCGACCGGCTCGCCATGATCGACAAGGTGATGGGCGAACGGCCGACCGCTTTCGACTAGCTTCGCGATCTGCGCCCGCATGCGCTCTCGCGCGAGCGAGGAAGGCCACGGCGCGGCGCGGGCCCGTTCGAGATCGGCTTGCAGTTCGCGTCCGCGACGGCGCAAGCGCTCGATCGCATCGGCGATGCTCTCGCCCTTTTTCAACAGCGAGTACGAAAAAGGGTCGTGGTCGGGCGCAGCGCTCGCTCGATATGATCAAGGCGATGTACGAAATCGCCGAAGACGCTCGGCCGATCACAGGGCGAGGATTGGCTAAAAATTGTTCTCGCTGGGCCTCATCCCGTCCATGAGCAAGAACGTCATGCAGGGCGTCTACCGCCTTCTGAAAGAGGCGGAAGGGACAATCCCGTGGGAGTGGACACGACCGGGGCAGCGGCGCAAGTAATCGGGGTTCAGCGGGGGCACGAGGACGAGATGTCGCTTGGCGGACGCGGTCAATGAGTGCGATCCGAACCGTGGCAGGGCAGAGGGCGGCTTCGGCGCGCGCGATCAGGCACACGATGGGTTGTGACCTTGGCGCGCGCGCCGAAGATCTCCGACTGGGCGCTTGATCAGCACACGATGCAGGGCATGTGAGCGAGACATTATCCCTCGTCGAGCGGCTTAGGCTGAATGTCGAAGAGAACTTCCATAATGCTTGAAGAAGTTATCAAGCTTCACTGGTTCGCCAGTATGTCGCCAGAACAGTTTTTTACCAAGGCTGGCCGCCACTGCGAGGCGGTGGTGGCCGCCGATTAGAGTATGGTCATCGGATGCTGTGGCGATGATCTCGCCCTCTTCGTCCACGATGATCATGTGCTGCCTCCGATCCAGCGCGCGGTCAGCGCCGCCACGATGGTGCACAATCCATCTAACCTCGTGCCGGTCCCGGCGTTCCAATGGCCGCAGGAAGGCCGCACAACGCAACCGGGCTTACAGGGGACGGGACCGGCCCGCGCCAGCGCCACGTGAAACTAGGGCCTATTAGAGCCCGGCAGGTTTGGACTGGCCTCTCGCCCGTCCGGCAGCAACAGAAATATGCTTTTATGTTCAGGCACTTCCGGCGACTTCAACAGGCCGAAAAAATCGCTTGCAGCCAGGACCACACGATTTGGCCGTACCGCGAACCGCACCCGTCGTTGGCGTGACGCTTTCGCTCACGGTTGCCCGCCCTGCGAAGCCTTTCGCGCCGGTGTGGTCCATGTCCACCGCCGCCCGCCCCGCGTTCGTGACGATCGCGATACGCCCCTCTTCCTCGGGCCGGGTTGCGGCGACACATACGCCGTTTCCGAATTTCGGTAAAGCGGAATATTTTGGATGGTAGGCTTGACCGACAGTTGGGGTGTTTTGCCCGACAGGCGACGCAAGGTCTTGTAGCCCGAGCAATAGGCGGACGGCGTTTGCTGCAACCCTCAGTGCCTGACCACCAGCACTGAGCATTTGGCATAGCGCACGACGTGTCCGGCGTTGGAGCCGAGGAAATAGGTGCGCATCGCTGGCCGGTGCGAGGTCATTACGATCAGGTCGGCTTTCATGTGCGCCGCTTCTTCCAGGATCTCGTGATAGATGCCGCCCTGGCGCACCACGCTGGAGATACGGGAGGGCTCGATCCCGGACTCGCGCGCGACGATGGCGAGGGCCTCCTCCGAGGTCTGGCGCTGCTGCTCGTCGAAATCGGCCGGCACGTATTCGGCCAGCATCACCGGCGTCATCGGCAGCACGTTGAGCAGGCGTACCGTGCCGCTCCAGGTCTGAGACAACGTCGCCGCGGTTGCGATCGCCGGCTTGGCGAGATCGGTGTCGGCGAGGTCGATGGGCACGAGGATGGACTTGAACATCTGCGCCTCCAGTCTTCCAGTCAGCACCTCTTAAGCTGAATCAACCGGTCGAGACCGCGCCCGCGCGTCTCATCCTGATCGAAGCAGCTTGGGGCTGACGAATAGCACCAGTTTGCCGCGGCGGTAGGCCACGTCACCCCAATCCTTGACGTCAAAGTCGAAGATCGCAAGCCCCGCTGTGGGCAGGTTGTGGCCGAGTGCCCTGGCTCCGGCCGGGTCGCCGCCGCCCGTCAGCATCAGCGCGACCTCGTGCATGCCGGGATTGTGGCCGATCAGCAGCAATCGCTTCGGGTCGGCCGGCGCTGTTGCAGTGCGAATGGCTTCCAGGATCTGCGCGGGATCGGCGCCATAGAGTTCCGGCAGGACCTCGACCTGCGGCGCCGCGACGCGGTCCTTCATTGCCTTCCAGGCGATGTCCCAGGTCTGTCGGGCCCGGACGGCATGCGACACCAGCACGGTATCGGGGAAGGGCGGATGGGCGGCGATCCAGTCGCCCATCTGCGCAGCATCCCTGTGGCCACGGTCGTCGAGGCGGCGATCCTGGTCACGGCCGCTCGGCGCGTCGGTCTCGGTCTTGGCGTGACGCAGCAGCATCAAACGGCGCATGGCATTCTCGAATCGTTACGCATCCAGGATAATCTACAGGCGCGGGTTGAGGACAAGGTGACAAGCGCCCGATCGGTCCTTTAAGAAAACGACATGAATGAGACCTTCACAGGCGTGCCCAAAGACGAAGCCGGCTTTCACGAGCGGGAGCGGCTGTCGTTCGATCTCGATGCCGACATTTGCGTGATCGGGGCGGGGCTTGCCGGCCTTTCCATCGCGCTGGAGGCGGCCCGGTTCGGGGCCAGCGTCGCGGTGCTCGAGGGCCGCCATGTCGGCTGGAATGCCTCCGGCAATCAGCTTGGCACCGTGATGCCGGGCTTTGCACTGCCGCTCACCGACCTGATCGAGCGCATCGGCTTCGAGGATGCGCACGAATTGTGGACGCTGTCGAAGGAGGGCGCCGAGTTCGTCCGCGCCAACGCCACGGAAGAGAACATGCCGGGGATCGGCCTCAGCGAGGGCGTGCTGGAAGTCTCCAATGTCGATGCCGGCGACCGGCTGATCAGCCGGTTGCAGATGCTGAGCGAGGATTTCGACACCGAGGTCGAGGGCTGGCAGGTCGATCGCGTCCGCGCGGTGCTCAAGACCGACCGCTATTTCCACGGCATCCATTATCCCCGCGCGTTCCAGGTCGACGGCCGCAAATATGTGCATGGCCTTGCGACGCTGGCGCGGCGGGCGGGCGCCCGCATCTTCGAGGACACGCCGGTCGTCAGCATCGATCATTCGGGCATCCGCAAGCGCATCGTCACGCCCTTGGCGCGGCTGCGCGCGACGCATATCGTGCTCGCCGGCAACATCCATCTCGGCGCGCCCTTGCGGCGCCTGTCGGAGACGCTGCTCCCGGTCTGGCGCTATGCCGGGATCACCGCGCCGCTCGGCGAGCGTGTGCATGAGATCGTCGCCTTCAAGGGATCGGTGCTGGATTCCGACGGCATCGACCATTTCCGTATCGTCGACGGCGACCGGCTGATGTGGGAGAGCCCGGAGACCACCTGGGCGGCACGTCCGCAACGCTTCGCCGGCGCCATCAAGCGGCGGATCCGCACGATCTTTCCCCAGCTCGGCAATGTCGAGATCACCGATACGTTCGGCGGCGCCACCGGCCAGACCGTGCACGGCATGCCGCAGATCGGCCAGCTACGCAAAGGCCTGTGGGTGGCGAGCGGGTTCGGTCGCCAGGGCATGAACATTTCGGCCATGGCCGGACAGATGATTGCGCGCAGCATCCTGTGGGGCGACGAGCGCTGGCGCCTGTTTTCGCCGTTCGAGCTGGTCTGGGCGGGAGGCACGACCGGACGGGTCGCGGGCCAGCTGGTCGGGATCTGGGGCAGGGCGAGCTCCGCCGCCGCCGGCTCGCTCGCCCGCTACCGAGAGCGGGCGCGGGTCAAGGACAGGGAACGCGAGGCCCGCCTTGCCGAAGCCAACCGGGCGGCCGGCACTGGTCCGCGCCGTCCGCCGCCCGGTGTCCGGCCACGGCCGGCCCCCCCGCCACGAGCTGCGGCCCAGAACGCGGAACCGGCCTCGCACGAGGACATTGTCTCGCAATAGACCCGAGAAAATTTCCGCCCGGAAGTGTAACGTCAGCAGCAAGAAGCCCGTATCTCAGGGCGTGGACACGCTCCCGCACGGAGAATGAGATGTTTGATCGCCGCATCCTGCTATCGACTGCCGCCGGCCTGTTCGGCCTCTTGGCCTTCCGCTGGCTGAGGGCATCCCCGGCCGAGGCTGGTGAGAAGGCCGCGGAGAAGTTCGAAATCACGAAGACGGAGGCCGAATGGCGTGCTCAGCTCACGCCGCAGCAATATGAGATCCTGCGCAATCACGGCACCGAGCGGCCCGGCTCCAGCCCGCTGCTGAAGGAGCACCGCAAGGGCATCTTCGCTTGCGCCGGCTGCGACCTGCCGCTGTTTGCGTCCGAGACCAAGTTCGAGAGCGGCACCGGCTGGCCGAGCTTCTACCAGCCGATCGAGGGCAATGTCGGCAAGACCGAGGACCGTGCCTACGGCATGGTCCGCACCGAAGTGCATTGCCGCCGCTGCGGCGGCCATCTCGGCCACGTCTTCGACGACGGTCCGAAACCGACCGGCTTGCGCTACTGCATCGACGGCTTCGGGCTGGTCTTCCACCCCGCTGCCGCATCGGCAACTTGAGGTTTGGTCCCGGCAATTGTTGCCGGCCCCGGCAATTGTGCCCCGGTCATTCGACCGGGGCATGTCTATTTAAGTCGTTGATTTCCTGAACATACCCGCATTGGCATGGCCTTTGCGATTGTCTCCCCCGACTGCGGCCATGGTCGACCGGCCGCCGAGATCGGATTTGGAGACAAAGTTATGGGTATCTTCGATGCAATGAACACCTCGGTGGGTGGCTTGCAGGCGCAGTCCTACGCGCTGCAGAACATTTCCGGCAACATCGCGAACTCATCCACCACCGGTTACAAGGGCATCGGCACCAGCTTCGTCGATCTCATTCCCGACGCCTCGGTCCCGAGCAAGCAGGTCGCGGGCGGCGTGACGGCCAACGCGAAGGCCACGATCACCACCCAAGGCACGATCTCGTCCTCCACCGTCGCCACCAACATGGCGATCACCGGCGACGGCTTCTTCTCGATCCAGAAGGCGACCGGCGTCGTCGACAACGTGCCGGTGTTCAACGGCGTCACCTACTACACCCGTCGCGGCGACTTCCAGCTCAACGCCAACGGCAATCTGGTCAATGGCGCCGGCTATTATCTGATGGGCACCACGGTCGACCCCAAGACCGGCAACCCGACCGGCAACGTGGCGACGGTCCTGAAATTCCAGAACAACTTCATCCCGGCCCAGGCGACCACCTCGATCCAGTACGCGGCGAACCTGCCGAGCGTGCCGAACACGGCGGCGAGCTCGACCGCGGCGAGCGGCACGCTGCTGGCGGCCGGCGGCCTTAACCCGTCGGATTTCGCCGCCAACCCGCTGATCGTCGGCACGCCGCCGCCGCCCTATACGAATGCGACGATCTCCGGCGCAGCGGCGACCGGCAATCTGCGCTCGGCCTATACGGCGACGACCGCGACCGGCACGGTGGCGCTGCTGGATAGCGCTTCGGCGGCGGCAACTGGCGGCACGTCTCTCGATTCCACCGTGTCCCCGCATCTCAACACCAGCCTTCTCACCAACCTGGCCGGCAAGTCGCTGACGGTCAACGGCCAGACCATCAACTTCGACGCCACCGTTTCTGGCGCTTCGACGGTCGGCAGCGTCACCACGATCGGCCTGCTCTCGCCTACCGGCGCAAAGATCTCGGACATCCTGAATGCGATCACCCTGGGCGCCGGCGGCGCCCCCGCCACCGCGACAATGAACGCCAGCGGTAACATCCAGATCACGACCAGCACCACGGCCGACGTCACGATCGGCGGCACTGCGGCAAGCTTGCTCGGGGTCAGCAGCGTGACACGCGGCGGTAACGTGCTGTCCACCCCCGCGATTACGAGTGGTACACAGCTCGGCGGCACCGCGACGCCCGGCGGTCCGGAAGTCCTCTCGACGCCCTTCGTGGTCGGCAACACGATCCAGGTCAACGGCACGGCACCCGCCAATACGATCACCTTCGTGGCCTCCGGTGCTGTCGCTCCGAACCAGATCAACATCACCGACGACATCGCGACCTTGCTTCAAAGGATCGACACGCTCAGCGGTGCGAGCGGTTCTTCGATCAGCAATGGCGTGATCACCCTGAATACCGGTATCGCCAATCCCACCTTGACGGTGACCAGCAACAACAGCAGCGCCTTCGCCGCGCTCGGCTTCACGTCATCCATTTCCAAGAACCGTGGCGGTGGCGGCACTGCCGGCACGGGCGGCGTGATCGGCAACGACATCGCTACCTTCACCAAGGAATCGATCAGCGGCGGCGCGGTCACCGCTTACAACGCCGCGGGCACACCGGTGAACCTGCAGCTGCGTTGGGCCAAGACCGACAGCGCCTCGCTGGGCACCGGCCATTCCGACACCTGGAACCTGTTCTACCAGACCGATCCGAATGCGACCGGCACGACGGTCGGCTGGGTCAACACCGGACAAGCCTTTACCTTCGCCGCCGATGGCTCGCTGACCTCGCCGAGCGGCTCGGGCATCACCATCAACAATGTCAGCGTCAGCGGCCAGTCGCTCGGCTCGGTCGCCTTCAACATCTCCCAGGGCGGTCTGACGCAATACGCCAGCACCAGCGGCGCGGTGACCATCAACACCATCACCCAGAACGGCTACGCCGCGGGTCAGCTCCGCTCCGTCGCCGTCAACAACAACGGCCTCGTGGTCGGCACCTTCTCCAACGGCCAGAACCTCGACCTCGCGCAGGTCTCGCTGTCGCACTTCAACGGCACCAATTATTTGAAGGCGCTCGATGGCGGCGCCTATGCCGCGACCGAGCAGTCGGGACCTGCGATCGACGGCGCTTCGGGCACCATCAGCGGCTCGTCGCTGGAAGGCTCGAACACCGACATCGCCGACGAATTCACCAAGCTGATCGTGACCCAGCAGGCCTATTCGGCCAACACCAAGGTGATCACGACCGCGAATTCGATGGTGCAGGATCTCCTGAACGTGTTGCGCTGATCGGCGCGTGACGTAACCAAAGGCGGGTAAGTAACATGGGTTTGAGTTCAGCCCTCGCCAGTGCGATGAGCGGTTTGCGTGCCAACCAGGCCGCGCTCTCGATCGTCTCGTCGAACGTCGCAAATTCGCAGACGCCGGGTTATATCGTTCAGACGCCGAACCAGATCGAGGTCACCACCGGCGACTTCGGCTCGACGGCGATGACCACCGGCGTCAGCCGCGAGCTCGACAGCTACGTGCTGAACCAGCTGCGGACCGAGACCGGCGGCAGCGGTTACGCCGACCAGATGGCCAACATCCTGAAGCAGCTTCAGAATGTCTACGGCACGCCGGGCAACGACGGCACGCTCGAAAGCGCGCTCAACAAATTCACCACGGCACTCCAGGCGTTGTCGACCAGTTCGGGCGCCTCGTCGGCGCAGACCGTTGCGCTGGGCGCGGCGCAGGCGCTGGCGCAGCAGCTCAACGTCACCACCAAGGGCATCCAGTCGCTGCGCTCCAATGTCGAGCAGGATCTCGGCACCTCGGCGCTAGCCGCCAACGCGGCGATGCAGAAGGTCGCCGATATCAACACCAAGCTCCAGGGCCTGTCGGCCAACGACCCCTCGGCGGCCACGCTGATGGACCAGCGCGACCAGGCCATCAACACGCTGTCGAAATATGTCGACGTCCGCGTCACCACCGACGGCTCGAACCAGGCCAACATCTACACCACGACCGGCATTCAGCTCGTCGGTGCCGGGCTCGCCTCGCAATTCTCTTTTGCGTCCGCCGGCGCGCTCTCGGCAACGTCGCTCTACAACAGCGATCCGGCCAAGTCCGGTGTCGGCGCGCTCACGATCAAGCTGCCGAACGGCTCGCAGCTCGACGTCGTCGCCAACAACGTGGTGTCTTCCGGCCAGATCGCGGCCGATCTGAAGCTGCGCGACCAGACCCTGGTGCAGGCGCAGACCCAGCTCGATCAGCTCGCCGCGACGATGTCGAGCGCGCTGTCCGACAAGACCACGGCCGGCAGTACGGTCTCGGGCCCGCCGGCCGGATTCGATCTCGACCTTGCCGGTGCGCAGCCTGGCAATACCGTCAACATCACCTACACGGACACGGCGACCAACACCCAGCGCCAGATCACGCTCGTCAACGTGACCGATCCGGCGGCGCTACCGCTGCAGAACGCGACGAATGCCAACCCGATGCGGATCGGTGTCAACTTCTCCGGCGGCATGGGAGCGATCGCGTCTGCGCTCAATACCGCGCTATCAGGCACGCATCTGTCGTTCGCCGCCGCCCCATCGCCGGCGACGGCCACGACCCTGCGGGTGACCGATGACAACACCGGTCTTGCCAAGGTCAATTCGGCCTCGACCATCAAGACGATCTCGTCGCTGACCTCGGGCAATCCGCAGCTGCCGCTGTTCACCGACGGCGGGCAGGCGCTCTACACCGGTGCCATCACCGCGTCGGGCTCGCAGATGACCGGCCTTGCCGGGCGCATCGCCGTGAACACGCAGCTGGTTTCCGATCCGACCCGGCTGTCGGTCTACAATACCTCGCCGGTGACGCCCGCGGGCGACACCACGCGTTCGGATTATCTCTATTCGCAGCTCACCAGTGCGGTGTTCTCCTATTCGCCGCAGACCGGCCTCGGCTCGGCGAACCAGCCCTTTACCGGCAGCGTTTCGAACTACCTCCAGCAGTTCCTGAGCATCCAGGCCAACGCCGCGACCCAGGCGACCCAGCTCCAGCAGGGCCAAAGCGTGGTGGTCTCGACGCTCCAGGCGAAGTTCGACTCGACCTCCAAAGTCAATCTGGATTCGGAGATGTCGAACCTGATCCAGCTCCAGAATGCCTATGCCGCCAACGCTCACGTGATGTCGGTGGTGCAGAGCATGATGAACACGTTGCTCCAGGCTCAAGTGTAGCAAGTAACAGGGCTCTGAAAGATGTCGATCAGCAGCATCAACTACTCTTCGTCGATTCTCGGCGCGCAGATCCGCAACATCAATGAGCAGCTCACGGATCTGTCGACGCAACTCTCGACCGGCAAGCTGTCGCAGAACTATTCCGGCATGGGCACCAACGAGGGCTTTGCGATCGCCGGACGCGCGCAGCTCTCCAACATCGCCGCCTATACCGACACGATCACCAACGTCAATGTCAGCATCAACCTCGCCAATACCGCGCTGCAGTCGCTGACGAAGATCCGCAACACGGTGCAGACGGGCTCGGCCAGCACCGCGCAAGACCTCAACGTCAACGGCCAGACGGTCGCGCAGAACACCGCCGCCGCCCAGTTCGGCTCGATGGTCGGCGTTCTCAACACGCAGACGGGCAGCCGCTATCTGTTCTCCGGAACGGCCGTCAACACCCAGTCGGTCGCGGATGCCGGCGACATCATCAATGGCACCACGACGCAGGCGGGCTTCAAGGCCGTCATGGCGGAGCGCCAGGCCGCCGACCTCGGCGCCAATGGCATGGGCCGCCTGGTGCAGACGCAGCCGACGCCGAGCTCGGTGCGGGTGTCGGAGGACGTCGCCGGATCGCCGTTCGGGCTCAAGATCAAGGCGGTCTCTTCGACGCTGACAGGTGCGACCGTCACCGGCCCGAGCGGCTCGCCGGTGTCGTTCTCGGTCGATCTCAACGGCGTCAACCCGAACAACGGCGACAAGCTCAGCGTCCAGTTCACGCTACCGGACGGCACGACCGAGCAGATCGACCTGACCGCCTCGACGGCGACGCCGACCCCGCTCGGCAGCTTCGCGATCGACGCGAGCGTCCCCGTCAACCCGAACAACACGGCCGCGAACCTCAACACGGCGCTGAACACCGCGATCACCAAGCTCGCCAACACCTCGCTGGTGGCGGCATCCGCGGTGGTCGCCGGCGACAATTTCTTCAACACGGCGAGCTCTGCGATCGGCACGCCCGTCAACAACCAGGCTGCGCCGCCGGCCCCCGTCACCGGCGCGACGGCACTGTCCGGCGCGAGCCCGTCGGACTCGATCTCGCCGGGCTTCGTCGCCGGCGACACCATCACCATCAACGGCACCACGCTGACCTTCGTCAGCTCGGGTGCGACCGGCAACCAGCTCGACGTCACCGACAGCATCCAGACCCTGCTGAGCAAGATCGACCAGATCACGGGGACGTCGAAGCCCTCGACCGCCCATGGCGGTTCGATCACGATCAACACCGACGATGCGGCGAGGCTCAACATCACGAGCTCGAACACGGGGGCGCTGGTTTCGCTCGGTTTCGGTTCGACGCCCGTGATCGCCACGCAACCGCCGCTGCGCGTCGGTTCGTTCCCGGCGAGCTCGGCAACCACGCTGGTGAACGGCTCGGCCAATACGGTGAAATGGTATTTGGGCAATGACGGGCCGGGCTCGCCGCGCTCGACCGCGATGGCACGGGTCGACGATGCCGTCACGGTGCAGTATGGCGCCCAGGCGAATGAGGATGCGATCCGCCGGCAATTGCAGGCGATCGCGGTGTTCGGGACTTTCTCGACCTCGCCGACCGGGCAATATTCGGGCGGGCAGGTTTCCGCGCTGAGCCTGCGCGTGACGCAGGCGCTGACCCAGCAGCCCGGTCAGCAGCGCATCGAGGACATCCAGACCGACATCGCGATGGCCCAGAACACGATGAAGGACGCGACCACGCGCCAGACCCAGGCCAAGGCGCAGCTCCAGACCATCATCGACCAGGCGGAATCGGCCTCGCCGGACCAGGTCGCGAGCCAGATCCTGGCGCTCCAGAACGCGCTCCAGGCGTCCTATCAGGTGACCTCGAACCTGGCGCAGCTCTCGCTCGTCAAGTTCTTGTAAGGTCGCGTTAAGGCGCCGTTAACCATGCCTCTTTACCTCTTGGTGAGGATTGGAGCGGGGCAGGGCTGCCGATGTTGGACAAGATGCAATTGGTGGTGGCAACGCCATGCTTCGGCGGGCAGGTGTCGAGCATCTATGCGAGCTCGATCTTTGCGCTGCAGCGCGCCGTGCACGGCATGTCGAATCTCGAGCTCAAGGTGCACTTGCGCGACGGCGACGCGCTGATCACGCGCGCGCGGGCCAATCTGGTCGCGATGTTCCTGGACGATCCCAAGGCGACGCATTTCCTGTTCATCGATGCCGACATCGGCTTCAAGCCGGAGCAGGTGTTCCGGCTGATCGAATGCGGCGCCGACGTCGTCGCCGGCTGCTACCCGATCAAGCGGGTCAATTGGGACAAGGCGAGGCGCGCCGTCGAAGCCGGCCGCACCGATGTGCCGGCGGCCTCGCTCGACTACGTGCTGGAAATCGAGGATCCCGACCGCATCGTGGTCGTCAACGGCTTCACCCGCGTGCGCTATGCCGGCACCGGCTTCCTGATGATCCGGCGCCACGTGCTGGAAGCGATGTGCCGCCACCCGGATTATGCAGCTCTGCAATTCTTCCGCGAGCATTCGCACGATACGCTGGCGGCAAGCCCGAACCGGTTCGCGCTGTTCGAATGCATGATCGATCCGGCGACCGGCACGTATCTTTCCGAGGACTTCGCCTTCTGCAAGCGCTGGACCGACATCGGCGGCGAGATCTGGGCCGACATCCAGAGCTCGCTCGACCACGTCGGACCGTCGGTGTTCCACGGCGACATCGCCTCGCAATTCGCGCCCGCGCCTGCAGCGGCGGCGGCCGATGCGGCGTGAGCCTCTCGGGATGAGCGCCGGCGCATCCCGTCTGTCACCGGAACGCGCACCCGAGCGCGGCTCGCGTTACCGCCTGCGCGATCTCTTCACGCCGCTGGACACGCTGCTCGTCTCCGGCGGAGATCCGCGGCTGGCGCTCGACGCTAGCGATCGCGTCAACGCCTATGGCTGCGCGGCCTCGCCGGAGCCGGAGATCTGGAATTTCGCCTCCTCGACCGCGTCGACGATCTCGCAGGCGGCCTACGATCGCGCCGCGCTCGCGCGCGAAGAGCTGATGCACAAGTGCCTGCTCGACGAGGTCGAGATCGCCTTCGATGCGCGCTGTGAAGGCATGCGCGAGGAGCTGCGCGGCCATTTCCAGCTCTCGCCGCGCGTCGATGTGGTGTTCTCGCCGTCCGGCACGGATTCCCAGCTCCACGCCCTGTTCGTGGCGCGCGCGGTGCTCAGCGCGCCGCCGGTGACGATCGTGGTCGGCGCCTACCAGACCGGCAGTGGGACGATCCATACCTCGCGTGGACAACATTTCAGCTCCATGACGGCGAGCGGCTTTGCGGTCCGCAAGGACGGTGCGGTTGCGGGGCTGGCCGGCGCCAGCATCGCGCTGCCACTGCGCGAGGCGGGACCCGGAATCGCGATGCGCACGGACGCGGATGCTGCGGTGCTGGGCGCGATCGAGGCCACGATTGCGCAGGGCGCGCCGGTGCTGCTTCAGATCATGGATGCCTCGAAACTCGGCTGGCGCGCACCGAGCGCGGCCTGCCTCGACGAGATCGCGCGGCGCTGGCCGCGCAAGGTTCAGATCGTCTCGACGCCTGTCAGGCCCGGCTCGGCCGCCGCCGGCTGCGCTCCTATCTCGACCGCGGTTACCTCATGCTGATCACCGGCTCGAAATTCTTCGGCGGTCCCGCCTTCAGCGGCGCGCTGCTCGTCTCGCGATCGCTCGACCGGGGCGAGGCGATCGCGCCTGGCTTTTTCGATGTCGGCCGTTGCGACTGGCCGATGGCCTGGACGATCCTGCGTTCGCGCTTCGAGCGCCGGCCGAATTTTGGCCAATGGTTGCGCAGGGAGGGGGCGCTGGCCGAGATCGGCAGCTACTATGCAGTGCCAGTTGCATTTCGCGCCAGGGCGCTGGCCGAACTCGCGGCCGACATCGACAGCATGATCGCGCTGTCGCCGTCGCTTCGCCCCGTTCCAACCGGAATCGAAAAGGTCGGTGTCGACGACGAGGAGTTCGCGCAAACTACGATCTTTCCGTTTCTGCTGCTGCGCGACGGCAAGCCGATCTCGATCGCGGAGACCGGCGCCGTTCAACAGGCGCTGACGCGTGACATGAACGAAGAGATCGGCGGCAGCACGGCGGACCGGCAGGTCGCCGCGCAGCGCTGCCTGATCGGCCAGCCGGTCCGGCTGGAGCGCCAGGACGAGGCCCTGCTGGCCGTATTGCGCCTCTGCGTCGGCGCACGGCTCGTGACCGAGATCTGGTCCCCGGACATGGCGCAGGCGCAACGCAATTTGCAGCACGTGCTCGATCGCGTCGCCGTCGTCCTGATGAAGATCGAACTGTTGCTTGATCGTGGCGCGGCGGCGCCCATGCCGGCAAAGTCCGCGTTCGAGGTGTGAGATGCAGCAGCCGGTTTCCGTGCCGAAATTTGCCGACCGTATCGGCTTTGCGCAGTTGACGCGCCGGGCCTTCGAAGGTGTCGATTTGCAGCCGTTGCGCGACCAGCTCGTCGTCCGGATCACGGAGGGGACGGCGCAGGCCGGCGAAGGCCTGGATCTGTCGCTGATCGTCCAGCTCCTTGGCGACAAGGCGGCGGGGCTTGCGATCCAATCGGAGGTGCTGACCTTCCATCAGTTGTTTCGTACGCCCAGCGCGGCTCCGAAACCGGGCTTGCGCGTGCTCGCGCTTGCAGCCGACATCGACATGGGCGGCAACACGCCGATCGATTTCCTGCTCGAAGGTTCCGACATCGAACTGTTGACGCTCTACGTGGTCAAGGGCGTCGGTCTGCCCGAGAACTTGCCCGAGCACGACGTCGCCATCGTGATTGCATCCGATTCCGAGGAATGCCGGGACGCGCTCGCGCTGATCGAGAAGGCCGCACCCGAGTGGCCGCGGCCGCTGCTCAATCGCCCCGATCTCATCGGCAACCTCGATCGCGACAAGTTGTATCGGCTGCTGACGGGTGTGCCCGGCCTAGACATTCCCGCGACCGTCCACGCCACACGCGAGCAATTGTCGGATCTTGCGCAGGGGCGAATCGCCTGCGAGGCCATCGCGGACGAATTGCACTTTCCGATGATCGCGCGGCCGCGCGGCTCGCATGCCGGTGTCGGGCTCGCGAAGCTCATTGATGCGGCGGCGCTCGCGGCCTATCTCGCCGAACGGAAAGAGCAGGACTTGTTCGTCGCGCGCTTCGTCGACTATGTTAGCCCCGACGGGCTCTACCGCAAATATCGCCTCGCTATGGTCGACGGCAAGCCTTACGCCTGCCACATGGCGATCGCCGATCGCTGGGACATCTGGTATCTCAACGCCTACATGGCGTTCAGCGAGGAGAAGCGGGCCGAGGAGGCCGTCTTCATGCTCGACTTCGACCACGCCTTTGCCGCGCGCCACAAGAGCGCGCTCGAGGAGATGAGCAGGCGCGTCGGCCTCGACTATTTCATCGTCGACTGCGCCGAGAACCAGAACGGCGAGCTCCTGGTGTTCGAAGCCGACAACACCGCCGTCGTGCACAACATGGATTCGCCGGTCGTGTTTCCGTACAAGCCGCCCCAGATGCGCAAGATATTTGCGGCGTTCACGGCGATGCTGTCGCGGCATGCGCGAGCGGGCAAGGGAAGCGCAACATGAACGAGATCATCCGCAACACCCAAAGCTCCGTCACCCACACCTCGCTCGATCCGCAGGACTGGAGCGAATTTCGCGCGCTGGCCCGTCGCATGTTAGACGAGGCGATCGATGGCATCGCCAATGTTCGTGCGCGCCCCGTCTGGCAGCCGATCCCCGACGAGGTCCGCGCGGCATTCAAAGCCGACGTGCCGCGCGAGGCGAGCGACCTTGCCGATGTCTATCGTGAATTTGCCGCGCATGTCGCGCCCTATGCGACCGGCAACGTCCACCCGGGCTTCATGGGCTGGGTCCATGGCGGCGGCACCGCGGTCGGCATGCTCGCGGAGATGCTGGCAGCCGGCCTCAATGCCAATCTCGGCGGACGCGACCACATGCCGATCGAGGTTGAGCGCCAGATCGTCGCGTGGATGCGCCGCCTGTTCGCCTTTCCGGAAGACGCGAGCGGCATCTTCGTCACGGGCACGTCGATGGCCAATCTGATGGCGGTGCTGGTGGCACGTACGAACGCACGCGGCACGCTGGCGCGCCAGCACGGTATCGGCAATGACGGCGCACTGTTTACGGCCTATACGTCGCACGCTGCGCATGGCTGCATCTCGCGGGCGATGGACATTGCCGGGCTCGGCACGGATGCGCTACGCAAGATCGGTGTCGATGCCGATCATCGCATCGATGTTGCCGCGCTGCGCGCGCAGATCGCTGTTGACCGCGAGGTCGGCTTCAAGCCGTTCCTGGTGGTCGCGTCTGCGGGTACGGTCGATGTCGGCGCGATCGACGATCTCAGAACAATCGCGGAGCTGTGCCGCGAGGAAGGGATCTGGTTTCACGTCGACGGTGCCTTCGGTGCGCTCGCAATTCTCTCGCCTGAGCTCGCGCCACTGCTCGGCGGCATCGAGCTCGCCGATTCCATTGCGCTCGATTTCCACAAATGGGGACAGGTGCCGTACGATGCCGGCTTCCTGCTGGTGCGCGACGGCGAGCAGCATCGGCAGGCCTTTGCGCAGCCGGCAGCCTATCTCAGTCGCGAGGCGAGGGGGCTTGCGGCCGGCACGGTCTGGCCCTGCGATCTCGGCCCCGATCTGTCGCGCGGCTTCCGCGCGCTGAAGACCTGGTTCACGCTGAAGACGTTCGGGACCGATCGCCTCGGCGCGGTGATCGCGCGAAGCTGCGCGCTGGCAAAATATCTGGAGGCGCGCATTCTGGCCGAGCCGCGGCTGGAATTGCTGGCGCCGGTGAACCTCAACATCGTCTGCTTCCGGTATCGCGCAGGCGACGCGGTCAACCGCGAGGTTGCCGCCGACATCCAGGAGTCCGGCATCGCGGCACCGTCGAGCACGACGCTGGACGGCAAGTTCGCGATCCGCGCGGCGATCGTCAATCATCGCACCGAGGAAACAGACATCGATGCGCTGGTTGCGGCCGTGCTCAAGTTCGGCGCGCAGCGCAGCGGCGGCCTGATCGAGGTCGAGGCGCCGCCGCTCGCGGCACAGTGACCACGAAACGCCGATGAAAACGAACCCGGAGCTGATCCGGGCCATTGTCGTTCAGGCAGGATGCGGCTCGATCAGGCGGCCGAACTGACGTCGCCGTTCGGATGGGTGGCTTTGTACTGATCGCGCAGCTTGTCTTCATAGGCGATCAGCTTGCGGGCCTCCTTGAGGGCCCGATAGAGGTCGCCGCTCATGATGTTGTTGTTGATGCCTTCGATGATCGGCCAGGAGCTCGGCACCGCGGTGACGATGTCACGCACGAGATTGAAGTAGGTGCCGTGCTGGGTCTGCGGATCCGGCGAAATGTACATCAGCTGAACCGCCAGATAGACGAGCTTGGCGGGGGTGTCGGCGGTCTCCGGCGTGAGGATGTCGCGCTCGCGCAGGATCGGCACGTTCTCGCCGTCGATCAGAAGACGTGCGCGCTGGTCCGTGTTGGTGATCACGGAGTTGCCGACGATGATCCGTTCGTGCGGTTTAAGCTCGACCTTGAGAGCCATGCCTGTTCTCCATCAATTGTTTTGTAACGAACTCCTGCGCGCCCACGCGATGACGGCAGTCGGCTCTGATTTGGAGCTGATCCTTGCCGAATGTGGTTAACGGGTCGTAAACGCCGGAAATTGCGGTAAAAAACTTAGCATTTTCAGGTGATTGAGTGCTGTCGAGACCGCGGCGGGGAAGCTCTCGATAGGCCGATTTGGGGCGCGACGCGAACAAACCGGAGATTTCATTTCACGGATTGTTAGAGGCTTGGACGCACGGTCCGCCGGTCGTTTGATCAATCTCGGTCAAGCAGGACGCGTAGCTACCAGAAAGGTAACAGTATGTCCGGTATCGTTCTCTCCTCCTCGGTTCGCCAGAACCTGCTCTCCCTCCAGTCCACCGCCGACCTCCTCGCCACCACCCAGTCCCGTCTGTCGACCGGCAAGAAGGTGAACACGGCGCTCGATAACCCCACCAACTTCTTCACCGCCCAGTCGCTCGACAACCGTGCCAGCGACATCAACAACCTGCTCGATGGCATCGCCAACGGCGTGCAGGTGCTGCAGGCCGCCAACACCGGCATCACCTCGCTCCAGAAGCTGCTCGACTCCGCGAAGTCGATCGCCAATCAGGCGCTGCAGACCACGGTCGGTTATTCGACCAAGTCGAACGTCTCGACCACGATTGCTGGCGCGACGGCCTCCGACCTGCGCGGCACCACGACTTACACCAGCACGACCGCGCTCTCCAACGTGCTGTTCTCCGGCGCTGCCGGCGGCGCGACGGTTGCGACCGGAACGACGACGCTCGGCGGTGTCTCGGCTGCCCTGACCGGCTCGGCTGCAGTTGCCGGCGACGGTACGACCGCCTTCAGCGGCGCCTTGAAGCTGGCCGGTACCGCCGGTGCGACGACCATCGCCGCCAACGGCGCTCCCACCGATGGCGAAACGCTGACCGTGGATGGACACACGATCACTTTCAAGGCCGCGGACGTTCCGACCGGGGCGAATATCCCGTCGGGATCCGGTACCATCGGCAATGTCCTCACGGACGGTAACGGTAACTCAACCGTCTATCTTGGCGCTACGGCTGCGACGGGTACTGCGCAGGACCTGCTGAATGCCATCGACATTGCCAGCGGAGCTCAGACGGTCTCGATCGCCAGTGGCGCTGCGACCCTGAGCGGCGGCGCAACTGCTAACAGCATCGCTGCCGGCAAGGTCACCCTGAACACGGGTACCGGCGCTGACCTCAGCATTTCCGGCAGGTCCGACCTTCTGAAGGCCCTCGGCCTGACGGGCGCGGCGGGCAGCGGCCAAGTCACCGTCACCCAGGCGCGCTCGACCTCTTCGACCACGCTCGGAACCCTGATTCAGGACGGATCGACGCTGAACGTGGACGGCAAGACGATCACGTTCTCGAACGCGAAGACGCCCACGACAGTCGCAACGGGCTCCACCCAGGTCGGCAATCTGGTCACGGATGGAAACGGCAACTCGACCGTTTACCTTCAGGCCGGCAACGTCAACGACGTTCTGAATGCCATCGATCTCGCGACCGGTGTGCAGACCGTCAAGACGGCGGGTGCTTCCGGTGCCCTGCAGACGACCGCAGGCGCCAAGAACTCGTCGATCGTGGCCGGCGCGCTCAACCTCTCGACCGGTGCGAACGTGGATCTATCGATCACTGGCACCAAGAATGCGCTGTCGGCGCTCGGCCTGACGGGCTCGACCGGCACCGGCACCGCCTTCACGGCGAGCCGTTCCGCGGCGTCGGGTGGCATCTCGGGCAAGACCTTGACCTTCTCCTCTTTCAACGGCGGCGCGGCGGTCAACGTCACCTTCGGCGATGGCACTGGCGGCACGGTCAAGACGCTCGATCAGCTCAACACGCAGCTTCAGGCCAACAACCTGACGGCCACGATCGACGCCAACGGTCTGCTCACGGTCTCGGCCACCAACGACTATGCGTCCTCGACGATCGGATCTGCCGCCGCTGGCGGCACCATCGGCGGCACGATCACTTCGACCCTGACCTGGTCGAACGCGACCGCGCCGGTTGCTGATGCTGTTGCCCAGGCGACCCGCACCAACCTGGTGTCACAGTACAACAACATCATGACGCAGATCGACACGACCTCGCTGGACGCGTCGTTCAACGGTGTCAACCTGCTCAACGGCGATCAGCTCAAGCTTGTGTTCGACGAGACCGGCAAGTCCAACCTGAGCATCACCGGCGTGACCTTCAACTCGAAGGGTCTGGGTCTGGCTGGTCTGGTGCAGGGCACCGACTTCATCGACAACGCCGCGACCAACAAGGTGCTGACCAAGCTGAACACGGCCTCGAGCACGTTGCGCTCGGAAGCCTCGACGCTCGGTTCGAACCTCTCCGTCGTGCAGGTGCGTCAGGACTTCAACAAGAACCTGATCAACGTGCTCCAGACCGGCTCGTCCAACCTGACGCTGGCCGACACCAACGAGGAAGCGGCCAACAGCCAGGCGCTGTCCACCCGCCAGTCGATCGCGGTCTCAGCGCTATCGCTGGCCAACCAGTCGCAGCAGAGCGTGCTCCAGCTGCTCCGCTAATAAGCGTCTGAAATCGCAATCAAGTCATGGCGGCGGGGCTTCGGCCCCGCCGCTTTCTTTTTGCGCAGCCGATCGAGAGGTGGTCTGGCGGCTCTGAAAAAGTAGCTGTTGGTTATGGTTAACAGGGAGCAAACGCCGAAAAAACGTGAAGAGTTTCAGGTCGATCGTCACCGGCATCGACTCGCTTCCGCTGCCTTATGGTGAATCGGCGCTTACGGCTCGTGAGCAGATTTCATCCTTTGTTAGCCATGTCCGCGCAAGCTGTGCCCGTCACTCGATCCGAAGCGATCGAACGAAGACGCGTAAACCAGAAGGGTAAGAGTTATGTCCGGTATTGTTCTCTCTGCGTCGGTTCGCCAGAACCTGCTCTCTCTCCAGTCCACCGCCGACCTCCTCGCCACCACCCAGTCCCGTCTGTCGACCGGCAAGAAGGTGAACACGGCACTGGATAACCCCACCAACTTCTTCACCGCCCAGTCGCTCGACAATCGTGCCAGCGACATCAACAACCTGCTCGATGGCATCGCCAACGGCGTGCAGGTTCTGCAGGCCGCCAACACCGGCATCACCTCGCTGTCGAAGCTGCTGGATAGCGCCAAGTCGATCGCCAATCAGGCGCTGCAGACCACGGTCGGTTATTCGACCAAGTCGAACGTCTCGACCACGATTGCTGGCGCGACGGCCTCCGACCTGCGCGGCACCACGACTTACACCAGCACGACCGCGCTCTCCAACGTGCTGTTCTCCGGCGCTGCCGGCGGCGCGACGGTTGCGACCGGAACGACGACGCTCGGCGGTGTCTCGGCTGCCCTGACCGGCTCGGCTGCAGTTGCCGGCGACGGTACGACCGCCTTCAGCGGCGCCTTGAAGCTGGCCGGTACCGCCGGTGCGACGACCATCGCCGCCAACGGCGCTCCCACCGATGGCGAAACGCTGACCGTGGATGGACACACGATCACTTTCAAGGCCGCGGACGTTCCGACCGGGGCGAATATCCCGTCGGGATCCGGTACCATCGGCAATGTCCTCACGGACGGTAACGGTAACTCAACCGTCTATCTTGGCGCTACGGCTGCGACGGGTACTGCGCAGGACCTGCTGAATGCCATCGACATTGCCAGCGGAGCTCAGACGGTCTCGATCGCCAGTGGCGCTGCGACCCTGAGCGGCGGCGCAACTGCTAACAGCATCGCTGCCGGCAAGGTCACCCTGAACACGGGTACCGGCGCTGACCTCAGCATTTCCGGCAGGTCCGACCTTCTGAAGGCCCTCGGCCTGACGGGCGCGGCCGGCAGCGGCCAGGTCACCGTCACCCAGGCGCGTTCGACCGCTTCGACCACGCTCGGAACCCTGATTCAGGACGGATCGACGCTGAACGTGGACGGCAAGACGATCACGTTCTCGAACGCGAAGACGCCCACGACAGTCGCAACGGGCTCCACCCAGGTCGGCAATCTGGTCACGGATGGAAACGGCAACTCGACCGTTTACCTTCAGGCCGGCAACGTCAACGACGTTCTGAATGCCATCGATCTCGCGACCGGTGTGCAGACCGTCAAGACGGCGGGTGCTTCCGGTGCCCTGCAGACGACCGCAGGCGCCAAGAACTCGTCGATCGTGGCCGGCGCGCTCAACCTCTCGACCGGTGCGAACGTGGATCTATCGATCACAGGTTCGGGCAACGCATTGTCCGCACTCGGCCTGACTGGCTCGACCGGCACCGGCACCGCCTTCACGGCGAGCCGCGCCGCGTCGGCCGGCGGCGTCTCGGGCAAGACCTTGACCTTCACCTCCTTCAACGGCGGCACGGCGGTCAACGTCACCTTCGGCGATGGCACCGGCGGCACGGTCAAGACGCTCGATCAGCTCAACACGCAGCTTCAGGCCAACAACCTGACGGCCACGATCGACGCCAACGGCCTGCTCACGGTCTCGGCCACCAACGACTATGCGTCCTCGACGATCGGATCTGCCGTCGCTGGTGGCACCATCGGTGGCACGATCACGACCTCACTGACCTGGACGAACGCGACGACGCCGACCGTCGACGCAGTTGCCCAGGCCACCCGCTCGAACCTGGTTGCCCAGTACAACAACATCATGTCGCAGATCGACACGACGTCGGTGGACTCCTCCTTCAACGGCGTGAACCTTTTGAACGGCGATCAGCTCAAGCTGGTGTTCGACGAGACCGGCAAATCGAGCCTGAACATCACCGGCGTGACCTTCAACTCGAAGGGTCTGGGTTTGGCTGGCCTGGTGCAGGGTGTCGATTTCATCGACAATTCCGCGACCAACAGGGTGCTGGCCAAGCTGAACGCAGCCTCGAGCACGCTGCGTTCGGAAGCCTCGACGCTCGGTTCGAACCTCTCCGTCGTGCAGGTGCGTCAGGACTTCAACAAGAACCTGATCAATGTGCTCCAGACCGGCTCGTCCAACCTGACGCTGGCCGACACCAACGAGGAAGCGGCCAACAGCCAGGCGCTGTCGACCCGCCAGTCGATCGCGGTCTCAGCGCTATCGCTGGCCAACCAGTCGCAGCAGAGCGTGCTCCAGCTGCTCCGCTAATAAGCGTCTGAAATCACGGAACTAAAACCGGCGGCGGGCTTCGGCCCCGCCGCTTTTTTCGTTCGTGCAAAAGCTCGATGGAGCCCGTGTTCCGAGCCGGTGAGGGCGCTAACCCTGCATTAACCCTATCCCTTAAGTCGCCGTTAACCATACTTTAAAGGACAGCCCCTAAAACTCGACAAAAGCCCGCTTTCCAGATCGGCGAGCCCGATTCGTATCCGGTTCAAAAGGAAGACCGCCAATGTCCAACATCGTTCTCTCGGCGTCAGTTCGCCAGAACCTGTTGTCGCTGCAATCAACGGCCGACCTGCTCGCCACCACCCAGTCTCGACTGTCGACCGGCAAGAAGGTCAACACGGCGCTGGACAACCCCACCAACTTCTTCACCGCGCAGGGGCTGGACAATCGGGCGAGCGACATCAGCAACCTGCTCGATGGGATCAACAACGGTGTGCAGGTGCTTCAGGCGGCCAACACCGGCATCACCTCGCTGCAGAAGCTGATCGACAGTGCCAAGTCGATCGCCAACCAGGCGCTCCAGACCACGGTCGGCTACTCGACAAAGTCGAACATCTCGACCACGATCCCCGGCGCGACGCCCGCGGATCTGCGCGGCACCACGAGCTACACTTATGCGACGGCGACCGGCAACGTCGTCACCAACGGCACGGCCGGCGGTACGACTCCGATCACCACTGGCACCACGCTCGGGGGCATTTCGCAATCCCTGACCGGTAACGCCGCTCCCGACGGTGCCGGCACCGCTGCCAGCCTGGCTACGGGTCTGACTCTGCTTGGTACACCGAGCGCCACTACCATCGCGACGAACGGTGCTCCATCGGACGGCGACGTCCTCATCGTCGACGGCAAGACCATTACCTTCAGGGCCGGGGCTGCACCTGCGGTCGCCAACGTTCCCGCCGGCTCCGGCAAGAACAACAACGTCGTCACCGACGGTAATGGCAACTCCACGGTTTACCTCGGAACAAACGCTTTGCCGGCTGCAACTGTCCAGGACGTGATGGATGCGATCGATCTCGCAAGTGGCGTGCAGAAGGCTGCGATCGCGGGCGGCACCGCAACCCTGTCGAACTCCTCGGGCACCAACGCTTCCATCGCCGGCGGCCAACTCACGCTCACCACCGGCACCGGCGCCGATCTCAGCATCACCGGCAAGGCCGACTTCCTCAAGGCGCTGGGCCTGACAACCGCGACCGGCTCCGGCAATGTCAATGTGACCAAGGCGCGTCTGACCACCTCAGCCACGCTGGGCACGCTCGTTCAGGACGGCTCCACGCTCAACGTCGACGGCAAGACAGTCACGTTCAAGAACGCGGCCGTCCCTGCCGCCGCGCCGACGGGGTCGACCAAGATCGGCAACATCGTGACCGACAACAATGGCAACTCCATTGTCTATCTCCAGGGCGCAACCGTCCAGGATTCGCTGAACGCGGTCGACCTGGCATCGGGCGCCGGCATCGTCAGCGCCGGCGCCGTGGTCGCGGCGAGCGGATCGTCGCTGTCCTCGGTCGTCAACGGCGCTCTCAAGCTCAGCACCGGCACCACCGCAGATCTGTCGATCACCGGAACGGGCAACGCGTTGTCCGCGTTCGGGCTGACCGGTCCGACCGGCACGGGCACCGCCTTTACCGCGGGCCGCTCGCCGGGTCCGGGCAGCATTTCCGGCAAGACGCTGACCTTCACCTCCTTCAACGGCGGCACGCCCGTGAACGTCACCTTCGGCGACGGCACCAACGGCACGGTCAAGACGCTCGACCAGCTCAATAACCAGCTTCAGGCCAACCACCTGACGGCGACGATCGACGCCAACGGCGTGCTCACGATCACCACCGTCAACGAATACGCCTCTTCGACGCTCGGCTCGGTGACCGCCGGCGGCGCCGTCGGCGGCACGATCACCGGCACGGTTGCCTTCACGACCGCGCAGCCGCCGATCCAGGATCCCGTGGCGCAGACGGCGCGCTCCAATCTGGTCAACCAGTTCAACAACATCCTGGCGCAGATCGACACCACCTCGCAGGACGCTTCGTTCAACGGCGTCAACCTGCTAAACGGCGACACGCTCAAGCTCGTCTTCAACGAGACCGGCAGCTCGACGCTCAGCATCAACGGCGTGGTGTTCAACGCGGCCGGCCTCGGCCTCAGCAACCTCGTCAACGGCGTCGACTTCATCGACAACGGTGCGACCAACAAGGTGCTGGCGAGCCTGAATGCGGCCTCGAGCACGCTGCGCTCGGAAGGTTCCGCGCTCGGCTCGAACCTCTCGATCGTGCAGGTGCGCCAGGACTTCTCGAAGAACCTGATCAACGTGCTGCAGACCGGCTCGTCCAACCTGACGCTGGCCGACACCAACGAGGAAGCAGCCAACAGCCAGGCGCTGTCGACCCGCCAGTCGATCGCGGTCTCTGCGCTGTCGTTGGCCAACCAGTCGCAGCAGAGCGTGCTCCAGCTGCTCCGCTAATCTCGCAGCGCAGGACAATGAACGGGAATATCGCGGCGGAGCTGATGCTCCGCCGTTTTTATGGAGATCGCTAAGACAGGATTAGCTGAGATCGATGCGCATCATGCGCGACGTGTTTACAGCGCGCGTGTGCACATCTAGCTTCGCGATGGAGAGGGACTCCGCGACCCGTAATAAACCGGAGGGCTTCCAAGCACACACGTAAGCAAATCTTAAGCGGTGCTGCCTAGGGTTGGGAAAGAAATCCTTAAGCGCGTTCAACGGGCTAGGTAAACCTCCAAGGTGTGATTGATGTCGAATTCTGCTGCCTCAGCTTATGCGCGCGTTGCAACGACCACCGCATCTCCTCGCGACATCGAGGCGCAGACTCTGCTCAAGGCCGCGAACAAGTTGCAGGATGCCGTCAACAGCGCCGATCCACTCAGCGAGCAGACCATGCAGGCCCTGATGTTCAACCGCAAGCTCTGGACGATCTTCTTGAGCGAGGCCATGCGTGACACCAATCCGCAGCCGTTCGACGTCCGGCAGAAGATCGCCAACATCAGCGTGTTCGTGCTGAGCCAGACCGCAGCATTGCAGATGAGCCCGCAATTCGATCACTTCCGTCCGCTTATCGAGATCAACAGGAATATCGCTGCCGGTTTGTCCGGCCGACCGTGATCGCGAACATCATGAGCTCTCGACCGTCGTTCTCACAGGCCAAGCTCGACGCCTGAGCGTCAGGCGCTGCGGTCGGTGCTGAGCGGACGCGAGTGTTCGGACTTCAGATCAAGCGCATGGAAATAGGCCCGCCGGCGCAGCATCGCTTCGTCGGGAAACTGATTGACCACCGCGTCGGTCCTCTCGTTGACGACCTGGAAGACGAAGGATGCGGCCGCCTGGTCGAACACGACCTGACGCGAGACGTTCTCGTGGTTCGGCAAATCATTGCGCACGGGCGCGCCCGTATCGCTCGCGGCGACCGTCTGGCTCACCGGCAAATCAGTTTGCACAGCCTCGTTCGCCGCCGCGTTCGACGTCGTTACGATCTGCACGGGGGCCGGGATCCCCACCGGCCGGATGCTGAAATCTGTACTCATGGCAGCCTCCTGGTTGCCTTGCTTGAGTCAAATCCCAACCCCTCTAATCGCGCAAGCATGGAACACCAAGCCTGAAGGTCCGGTTAGGGAGCATGCCTAACCGCGCGACGACATCGCCGCGCGGTTTTTTATAAAATTGTCTCTTGTTATTGCGGGCGCTCAGAGCGAGCGGCTGACCGCGAGCGGCGTGATGTGGCGCGGGCCGGGAGCCGCGCGACGACCGGCGGCGGTATAGGTGTTCGGCACGTTGCGCTTCTGGATCTCGGCATTGACGCCGCGCACGACGCTCTCGGACACGGCGTGTGCGGTGGCGAGCACGGTGAGGTTGACCTGAAGCATCGCGCGGAACGCATCGTGGTGGCGATGCAGCGTCGAGAGCAGCTCGGGCGCGGATTTCGCGAGCTGGACCTGGTTCGCCTTCAGCTGGCTGACGGCGCCGACATAGTTTCGCGACAGCTCCTGCTTCTTGCCCTCGAGCGTCATCGCCTCGTGGACCTTGCCGGCGCGCACGAGCTCGGTCTCGCGCTCGATCAGTCCGAGCAGGGCGCTCATCGCATCCATCAGGTTCTCCGCGAGCTTGCGGGCCTCGGCGTTGCCGGGCGCAATATTCGGACGCTGCGCTTGCATCGGCTGACGTGAGGCGTTGAAGTGGTTCATCTCGTTTAACCTTATGCCGTGCGGATCGTTTTCGCCTGCTGCATGATCAAGGTGCGGTAGACTTCGTTGGCGATGCCGACGCCGCCGGCCTTGGCGAAGTTCTTGGAATATTGCTCCGTCAGCATCGAGCGCCACACCCCGGTGCCGGGCGTGTCGCCGAACGGGCCTTCGCCCTTCAGGCCGGAGGTCATCTGCGAGAACATGCTGTTGAGGAACATCGCCTCGAAATCGGTGGCGGTCTTCTGCGCCTTGGCCTGCTGCTGCGGCGAGACCTTTTGCAGGGCGCTCGCGAGCTCGAAATCCGGCCGGCCGTTGCGGCTCTCGACCGAGAAGGCCGGGGAGTTGGCGACGCGCGGGGTGTTGATCGTGCCGGTCTGCATCACATCACCTCGATGTCGGCTTCGATCGCGCCGGCGGCCTTGATCGCCTGGAGGATGCTGATCATGTCGCGGGGACCGATGCCGAGGCCGTTGAGGCCGTCGACGAGCTGCTGGAGCGACACGCCGTCCTTGACCACGGCCAGCTTCTTGCCGTCCTCGGTGACGGTGACGGCGCTGCGCGGCGCGACCACGGTCCGCCCTCGCGACACCGGGTTGGGCTGGCTCACCTGCGGGCTCTCGGAGATCGTGACGGTGAGGTTGCCTTGCGCAACCGCAACCGTGGCGACGCGGACGTCGCGGCCCATCACGATGATGCCGCTCCGCTCGTCGATGATGATCTTGGCGGCGAGATCGGGATCGACCTGGAGCTGCTCGATCTCGGTGAGGAAGGCGACGACGTTGCCCTTGAACTCCGGCGGGATCGACAGCTGCACCGTCGAGGGATCGATCGGCTCGGCAGTCTTGACGCCGAGATAGTCGTTGACGGCGGCCGCGATGCGCTTGGCGGTGGTGAAGTCGGCGTTGCGCAGCGCCAGGCGCACGTTTGGCAGGCGATTGAGCGCGAATTCGATCTCGCGCTCGATGATGGCGCCGTTGGCAATGCGCCCCACGGTCGGCACGCCGCGCACGATTTTCGCCGCTTCACCCTCGGCCTGGAAGCCAGAGATCGCGAGCGAGCCTTGCGCGACCGCATAGACGTTGCCGTCGGCGCCCAACAGGGGCGTCACGAGCAGGGTCCCGCCCTGGAGGTTCTTGGCGTCGCCGAGCGCGGAGACGGTGACGTCCATGCGAGTGCCCTGTGTGGCGAACGCCGGCAGGTTGCCCGTCACCATCACGGCGGCGACGTTGCCGGTGCGGATGGTGGCGCCGCGGATGTTGACGCCCATGCGCTCGAGCATCGCCTGCAGCGACTGCTTGGTGAAGGGGATGTTGTTGAGCGTGTCGCCGGTGCCGTTGAGGCCGACGACGAGGCCGTAGCCGATGAGCTGGTTCTGCCGCACGCCCTCGATGTTGGCGAGGTCCTTGATGCGCGATGTCGCGCTTGCAGGCGTGACCGAGAGCGCCAGCGCTGACAGCGCGGCACAGGCCACCCCAACAATCCTCACCCAACGAACGCCTGGCATCCTCTGCTCCCCAAGGCTCCTAAAAAGGCTCCTCAAATCGAAGGACCGGCTGCGACACTCCCATGACGAGCTGGTCCGGCGCTTTCCTTGCGAGCGCTGTGCCAACCCGGGGCAGCGAGGGTAGGTGGCTGAATAGGTTGAATAAATCTGTTTCGATCGGTGTCAGCCGACTTTCGCCCTGAGGAGCGAAACTGCCGCCCGTCGGCAGATTTTGCCGAGCCGTTTACGCGCCGTTAACCATAAAACGGCGAAGGTGAGGCATCGATCACCTGGATTGCTGCGATGCGCATCTACGGACCGAACGGCACCACGCTTGGAGCGCCGGCCAGCCAGGCCAGGCGGACGGGATCCGGCACCTTCGTCCTGCCCGACATCTCGTCGGCGCAGGAGACGCGGAGTCCTGCGGCGCCGAAAGCTGCCGCCAACATCGATGCGCTGCTTGCACTGCAAGGCGTCGAGGAGGATCCGGTCGCGCGCCGCAAGCGCTCGGTCGCCCGCGGTAGGACCGCACTCGACGTGCTCGACGATCTCAAGATGGGGCTCCTGTCCGGCAATCTCGACGCGTCGACCGTGATGCGGCTGCGCGATGCCGCAGCGAACCTCAAATCGTCGTCGGGAGATCCCGGTCTCGATGCTGTGCTTTCCGAGATCGAGCTGCGCGTCGAAGTCGAGCTCGCCAAGGCCGGGCAGGCGTAGCCCTTACGCCGCTTCCTCCTTCTGCTGTGAATCGTAGCGGCGCTGGGCGGCGAGCACGTCCTTCAAATTCTGCTCGGCCCAATCGCGCAGGGGATCGACCGCCGCCGCCAGCGTCAGGCCGAGCTGCGTGATCGAATATTCCACCGTGACAGGCACGGTCGCGATGGCACGGCGCCTGAGCAGGCCGTCGCGTTCGAGCGATTTGAGAACCTGACTCAGCATCTTCTGTGAAATGCCCTCGATCGTGCGGCGCAATTGATTGAAGCGCATCGGCTCCTCGCGCAGCAGCAAGAGGATCAGCACCGCCCATTTGTCGCCGACGCGATCGAGGATCTGGCGCGTCGGACAGTTCGCTGCATAAACGTCGGGCTTCATCGTCGGGTCCTCGGATTCCATTCTGACCGTTTGCGAATAGGCATGCCGGTTACTCCAGCGTTATCAGGTAAGCACAAAGTGCCCTCTTAACACCAGCATTCTTTACGATATCTAGTAACCACTAGTTACTATAGCAGCAAAGGAGCGCTTCCATGAAAATCGCAATCGCCGGCGCCTCGGGCCGGGCCGGGTCGGAAATCACCAAGGAACTGTCCCGTCGTGGCCATACGGTTACTGCTATTGCCCGCAATCCGGAAAAGATCGCGGCCCTGCCGAACGTCACGCCCACCAAGGGCGAGGTGCTCGATCAGGCCGGCCTCGCGAAGCTGTGGGCCGGACACGACGTCGCCGTGAGTTCCGTGCACTTCCTGGCCAGCGATCCGCTCAAGCTGATCGGCGCGGCGAAAGACTCGAAGGTGGGCCGTTACATCGTCGTCGGTGGCGCTGGCAGCCTAGAGGTCGCTCCGGGCGTGAAGCTAGTCACGACTCCCGGATTTCCCGCCCAGTACAAGGCCGAGGCCGAGAAGGGTTCCGCCTTTCTGGACCTGTTGCGGCAGGAAAAGGACCTGAACTGGACCTTCATCTCGCCGTCGGCGCAGTTCGTCGAGGGCGAGCGGACGGGCAGGTTCCGGCTCGGGGCCGACCAACTTCTCGCAGATGCGAACGGCAAGAGCTGGATCACCTTCGCCGACTACGCCATTGCGCTCGCCGACGAGATCGAGCGGCCGGCCCATCTGAGGCAGCGTTTCACGGTCGGTTACTGAGCCGGCAGCCGCCCCCGGGTCTTTGCGGATAAACGTTCTTGTGCAAGGACTTGGGGGTGGCCCCCGAGCGATCAGGGAAATATTGTCTGTCATAGGAGGCCGCTATATAAGGCCCCGCTCAACGGACCCCGTTCCGTTTGCGAGTCGTTGCTTAGACAGATAGGCCACCCTTGGAAAAGTTGAAAAACTACCGACCGACCGACAAAGAGCCTTTCATGAACGACCGGCAGAAGGAGTACTTCCGATTGAAGCTCCTCGCCTGGAAGGATGAGATCCTCAAAGAGTCCAAGCTCACCCTGCAAGCCCTGCAGGAGGAGAACGTGAACCACCCCGATCTTGCCGATCGGGCTTCGTCCGAAACCGACCGTGCCATCGAACTCCGCGCCCGCGACCGCCAGCGCAAGTTGATCTCCAAGATCGACGCCGCGCTTCAGCGTATCGAGGACAACACCTATGGTTATTGCGAGGAAACCGGCGAGCCGATCTCGTTGAAGCGGCTCGAGGCCCGGCCCATCGCGACGCTCTCGGTGGAAGCGCAGGAGCGCCACGAGAAGCGCGAGAAGGTCTATCGCGACGAATAGAGCCCGAGCCGCAGAGTTGCGGCTCTTTGTTTTTGGACGCAAGGCGCCTTTGGGCGTCGCGATTGGCGTTTTGCCTGTCGCTTGAAAGCCGCGCGCTTCAATGCGAGGGCGCAATCGCGAAAAGTGAATCGCGATCAACGCTCTAGATTCGATTCCTCCGGGCTCACGTGAGGTCGGATGAGAAACAGCCTTCACTTCAGGTGCGGGAGGTTTTGCGAGTCGCATCAACGAGATCGACTCGGATGTTGAGGCGTTGATCCAGCAGCATCAAGGATCGCTGTAATCACGATTCGGGCGCCGGTCGCGGGGGCCCGCAAGGCGCGCGCCCCATAAGGCCCAGACCAATTCAATATTTCCTTAAACGCGGGGAGCAGCCCGTCAGCCGACCGCCGCCCGCGCTTGTCAGGCCGGAGCGGGGATGCTGAAGTGTCGCCCTCGAATGCGTAGCGTGGGAGGCGGCGCCGATGGACAGGATTCTCGAAGCCGCAAAGGCGATCGCGCTGGCGCGCCGCAACCATGCGCCGCTCGCGGCGCTGAAGCGTCCCCCGGCCGATGAAGCCGAGGGCTATCAAGTCCAGCGTGCCCTGCACGATCTCCTGCTGCCCCATGTCGGGCCGCTCGTCGGCTACAAGATCGGTTGCACCAGCCAGGTGATGCAGGACTACATCGGCATCCCGCATCCCTGCGGCGGCGGCGTGTTCCAGAATGGCGTCCACGAGAGTGGCGCGAAGCTCGCCGCCTCCAACTATGTCCGTGTCGGCGTCGAGTGCGAGATCGCGGTCCGGCTGAAGCGTGACCTTGCCGCCGGCGAGGCGCCGTTCACCGCCGAATGGGTCGGCGAGGCCGTCGAGGCCTACCATCCCGCGATCGAGATCGTCGACGATCGCTACGTGAAGTGGGAGACGATGGGCGCGCCGACCCTGATCGCCGACGATTTCTTCGCCGCCGGCTGCGTGCTGGGACCCCTGGTTCCGCGCTCGTCCGTGCCGGATCTGATGGCGGTGAAAGGCCGCGCCATCGTCAACGACGAGGAGGTAAGCCAAGGCACCGGCGCCGACGTGCTCGGTCACCCCCACAACGCGCTCGCCTGGCTCGCCAACCACCTTGCCGCCGAAGGCAAGGGCCTGCACGCGGGGCAACTCGTGCTCACCGGCAGCCTGGTGAAGACGCTCTGGCTGAAAGCCGGCGACAAAGTGCGGATCGAGCTGGACGGGCTGGGGACGGTGGAGGCGGAGTTTACGTGAGGCGTTGCGGCACCCTCCGCAGTCGTTCCCCGCGAAGGCGGGAAATCCCGTAGGCCAAGGCCTTTCGGTTCATCACTGATGTCTCGCAGTACTGGATCGCCCGCGTTCGCGGGCGATGACAGTTGAGAGGGCAGATTGCGCTCGGCCAAGCTCTTCATTGCGAGGATCTCTTGCGACGAAGCAATCCAGAGTCTCTCCGCGGAGGCAGTCTGGATTGCTTCGCTGCGCTCGCAATGACGCAGATTGAGGCCGCGGTACTGCATGAATTGTTAGCTGCGAGTCGTGACGGGTTTTGAACGGAAGCTCTCTCCACCGTCATTGCGAGGAGCTCTTGCGACGAAGCAATCCAGGGTCTCTCCGCGGAGACAGTCTGGATTGCTTCGCTGCGCTCGCAATGACGGAGTATGGGAGCACGACTTCGTTCTTTCCATGAGACCACAATCACGGACACGCCTTCTCATCCTCGCGGTATCTTCCGCCCGAGTCTTGCAATCGTCTCGCCCTCCTGAAGAAGGCGCAGGGAAGGCCGGGCGCCGGCTGGCACCCGCAATCCCGTGTGCGAAGGATACGCGCACGGGTGGATCACAGGTGACGCCGGGACATCCCGGCCTTTCCTGCGCGAATGGTTTTAACGGTGTCCTTCGTGCTCTCCTCGGGGAGCGATGCACTATTGCCCCCGTCGCCTTGCGGATGGCTGATGCGCGCGCCCGGTCGGGCAGTTCGCATCACCGCACGGCTTGACGCACAGACCCCGGGCGTCAGGACCACACGACTTGGCGTCAAGGCCAATTTTCCCGAAGTTTTTGCAGGATTTAGGTGATCAGGCCCGGATAGGCCCTAGATCATGATAGTCGGTGGCTTGGCACAGGCTGAAACACGGTGGACATCCAAAAGAAAAGCCCCGGATGATGCCGGGGCTGATCATGGTCGGGCGCGCTATTTGTTCGCGGCATTGGGCCACTTGTCGAGAAAGGCTCGCATTGACTCACACTCGGCCTCGAAAACGACCCGACAACGCTCCCATGCGACGCGCTCGATGTGCGAGAGGATTTCCTCCTCGACGCGCGAGCGCAGAGCGTTGGGGGCCATCGCATCGAGTTCCCAGCACAGCTGCCCGTAGGTCGTGCGAAACCATTTGGCGCGCGGGTCCTGCCTCTTGTCTTTCACGTCGAAGGCAGGCCGCCTGCCGAGGGCATCGCAGTCGTGGCGGAGCAGTGCGATGCGTTGACACAGACAGCCGGGGCAGCAAGATCGTGATCCTCACGCAACGTCAGGCCGACACTGAGGTAGCCTCAATCGTCATCCTGCCAAGGGAACGGCGGGTCCGAGTATTTGGGCCCTAAAACCCGGCATGAGAATCAAGTACGCAGCAAGCTGGACCTAAACTTTTTAGCGCATCGGAACGAAGCCTCTCTGAGGCGGTTTAGCGCGAATGATGCGTCGCTTCAGAGGAGCTGAGCATGAAGAAAACCATTCTTGTTGGTCTTGCTATCCTCACTGTCTCCACTTCTGCCGCTTCGGCATGGACTCATCAAAGCTACCGGAATAGCCACCGGCCTCACTATGGTTCCGCCTACGGCGCGACCAGGGCCGCCCAACGCGAAGCCATGAACAACCGCGCTTATAGCGCTTACAACAACGGCTATTATGGTCCGGGTTATGCGCGTTCAGGCTTTTGGCCGGCCGATGCAGCCGGCGCCGCGATTGGAACGGCCGGAGCGATCGCCGCTGGCGCAGTCAATACCGCAGGCGCGATTGCAACGGCACCATTCCGGCCGGCTAATTCCTATGGCTATTACCCGGCTAATTCCTACGCCATGGCTCCGGGCGGTGTGAGCAGCAAGGACCACGCTCAGTATATGAAAAATTTGCACGACTCCGGATATGATCGGAAGAACGACTTCAATGCGAACGGGACCATGAAGTCGCAATAGCGCCAAGTCTCGTCGAACACTGAAACTAGCGATCGCCAAGACAATTAAAAAAAAGCCCGGAGGCGGAAGGCCTCCGGGCAATGGGCTTTGCGTGCGCAAAGCCTTTGCCGATGCTGTGCCTTGTCATAGGCGCGACTGTCAATCCCGGCGTCAAGAAACGGCAACAGGCTCAAAGCGACGGCAGCTATCGGTGACCGCACAAGTAACTGATTTCCGCATCCTCGGCTGGTATGTAGCACTCCGAGCAATCGATGTCTCTTGTGGTCAAAAGCAGCGGTCCGAAGCTCCCATGGGCTTGCCCGGTTCACCTGTGACAGCGGACATATCCACACCCACGACGCCCGGTAGCCCGCCCGCGAACCGATTCCCCAACGGATTGGTAATTTGCGTCTCGGCCGCCGTCGCTCCTTCATATGCGCATGGGTACCAAGTCACGAGAGAGCATCTATATGGCGCCTCAGTCCGCGCATCGGCAGAGCGGGCGACGGAGGCGCGCAAGGTCGCCGACCGGCTTGCCTGTGAATCCTGGAATTGCCTTCCAAGGACCGGCCCAGCCGTAGCCAGCGCTCGGGGATGCTCTCAACGCTGGGTAGCTATATCTCGAAGTGAGTGTCTCGGCTGCGAAACCCATCAGACTGTCGCGCTCGATATTGTGAGGCGACCGAAGACGACGCCGATCAATGAGCTGGAGCGGTACATGCGCTGTAAGGACCGAAGCGCGGGCTATCCGTACAAGCGGAGCCATCTGGTGGCGCTGCGGCGCACCAAGATTTCGGCGAGCGATCCACCGTTATTCTGGTGGCCGGAGGAGCGATAGGCCCTACGGAACTATCGGACGTTCAACTCATTGAGCGGTCATTGGTATTGAGGACCGCTCTGTGAACCACATCGCCGTTTTCTTGATCTTACTCGTTGGCGGCTCTTCGCTCGCCTTGGCCCAGAGTGCGGGTGGATCGAGCAGTGGCGGCTCCGCGTCGAGTGGAACTGCGTCCACCGGCCCCACAGGTTATGCGGGCGGCACCCTATCGACCGGGCATACCATAAGCGGCACTGCGGCCTCCTCCGGTCCCAACGTGGGCACTGCACTCAGCCATGCAGCGACTGGCGGCGACGTGGATGCTTCCTCGGTTACTCGGGCTCCACCCTCGCATGACAACGCGGTGGATACGCCCGCCGCTGAACGCGCCATCAGGAACTTGGGCAACACCGATGTCGGCATTCTCAAGAAGTAAGGCCATTCTGCAATTGGCGCGGTTGCCCGAGAACCGTTGCCTCATGCCCTTCAACAGCTTCGCCGAATACGCGCCTGAGCCCAAGCCCTCGGTGCGCGCATCCAGAGATGGCCCCCATTAAGGATCTGGTTACGAGTCACTGTCACCATTTACATATGGGTCGTCGCCATATGCGGCAGCGCATTCTAAGAACGGTCTAATATTTCGACACGCCCGGTTGGCGGTCTCTTTCAGGAGAGGCCCAATGTTTAAGGGCTTCACAGTGGCAGTTGTCGCGCTGATTAGCACAGCGCAGGTGGATCACTACCTAACCAACGGTCGGTACACCGACGCGGCCATGGCTATGCTGCGGCAAATCAGGCACGCGTTCGGGTTTTAGATAATTCTTTAGCGCGGAGCCGCGTGATGGACATCTCATGGGCTGATCTCAATAGCGATGAACAACGCACCATTGCGACACTGGGAGCCGGACTTTCAATTGAACTGTGCGACCCTCTTGCCCTCCTGACGCTGAGGCGGCTCGGTCTGGTCATAGGGTCGCATTTGACGGCTGGTGGACACAATCTGCGAAGAGATGCCGTTGTGAAGAGTGTCGCAGGCTCGCGCTCGACCTAGGTCATCCCCTTCTTGATAGCCCGCAAGCTACGAACGTAATATCCTTGTCTTTGAACGGCTGATCTTATCTCGTCGCTAACTTTGGAAACCCTTTTTCTGCTCTTACGCCACTTTTGCCTGCAGCTGAGCGCAGGTATCGCAGAGCCTTTGCTCAGGACGAGCAAGTCGCATTTATCGTTGCGATAGACATCAAACACGTTTCGCCCCCGCTGATCGTATCGAAAGTAAACATTGTTTCAGCTGTCTCGATCGACCAGCTTACTGCCTCTAATGGTGGGCGCGGGTTGTAAATATGCAACGCTTGGCGCTTCTCCTGCGCGCCACGTTCCAGACCGGCAGCGAACTCAAGTGACGCTTGGCGCACTATAGATCGGAAAAATGTTCCTAGGGGTTGTCGCCGTGGTCGCAGTACTCGGTCTTTCGGCGAGGCTGCGCGGCGATTACCACCGGATGCCAAACGCAGCGCAATTCCTAAGCGTGTGCATCGTGATCATCATAGTCGCCATGGCATTCGGCAACGTCACCTTGCCGCACGCACACTGAGGCAAGGGTAGCGAAAAGGGTTTGTTTATTATCATCTTCTTCGCCGTCCTACTGGCGCTGATGTTGGTATTCCGACCGAAGGTCGTCGGCATTCTAATCCTGCTCATCATCGCGCTGATGGTGACCTTTTACATTGCGGGAAGCGCGTGATGTCGAGCCGGCGCCGAGCTTGTCGCGCATCGGCATCAAGCGCCGGCTCGCGCTCCGGGGGGTAGCGCGTTGCCTGGGGCAGAGATTGTGGAAGAAGAGTAGTTAACCGTTTCGTCGGCAATTGGAGCGGGTATGTTGGGGGCGAGCTTTCCAAACATGCTGTCAACATGCCACTCTCACCGTTTCTCGTGGCCCGAACTCAATTGCTAAGGCGTTGAAAGGATTTGGTGGGAGGAGCGTGCTTGAAGTGGTCGATGACTTCGACGGCGACACCTTCAGGGCGGTCTACACGGTTCGCTGGATCTATGTTCTTCATGCTTTTCAGAAGAAGTCGAAGAGGGGAAGCGAAACGCCCAAGCATCACATCGACCTCATCAGGGCGCGTTTGAAGCTCGCCGAGGCTCACTACCATGAGAATTACGTCAAGGAAGACCGCAAATGAGCGATGACAAGAACATCACGGTCGGCAGCGATAATGTGTTTGCTGATCTCGGCTTTGCCAATCCCGAGGAGGAACTGCTCAAGGCCAAGCTCGTTCGTGAAATTCGCGATATCCTCAAGCGTCGGAAATTCACTCAGGCAAAGGCCGCAGCTTTGTTGGGTCTGAAGCAGCCCGACGTTTCCAGCCTTGTCACCGGGCGTGTCGGCAAGTTCTCGATCGAACGTCTGGTGCGCTGCCTGGATCGGCTGGACTACAAGGTCGATTTGGTCGTGCGTCAGAAGCCGCGGCGCGGCTCGTCGCGGCAAGCCGCTGCTTGAGCAATCAACTGAGTGTCTTTCCGCGGCGACAGTCTGGATTGCTTCGCAATGACCGAGGCTGAGGCCGAGCTTGAGTGCACCAACTGGCCGTAAAGCCATGGGCTCGCAGCCGCCTTTCGCAAAATACATGCGGCCCTCGCCAGGGGAGCTAGCGAGGGCCGCGTCGTACATCGTCGTTCGCGCCTAGGTTCGCGAACACGATGTGGGAGCTCTTGAGGAAGGCTTAGAAGGGCAGCAGCACGTCCATGACCTGCTGGCCGTAGCGCGGCTGTTGCACGTCCATGATCTGGCCGCGGCCGCCATAGGCGATGCGGGCCTGCGCGATCTTGCTTGAATCGATGGTGTTGTCGCTCTGGATGTCTTCGGGGCGGACGATGCCGGCGACCACGAGCTCGCGGATCTCGTAGTTGACACGGATCTCCTGCTTGCCCTCGACCACGAGGTTGCCGTTCGGCAGCACCTGCGTGACCACTGCGGCGACGTTGGTCTGCAACGCCTCCTGGCGATTGACCGAGCCCTTGCCGTCGGCCGAGGACGTCGAGTCAGTAGTGAGGAGACGTCCGGGGAGAACCTTGAGCGGCTGCGTGACTGTCTGGCTGCCGATGAAGTCCGTAATCCCTGAGTCTTCCTTGCTGGTGCGGCTACGCTGGGTCTCGTTGGAGAGGTTGGCCTTGTCCGTGATGTTCACGGTCACGGTCAGGAGGTCGCCGACCTGGCGGGCGCGCTGGTCCTTGAAGAAGGCGCGGCTGCCGTTACGCCACAGCGAGTTCGGATTGTAGGAGGCGACTTCCGGCTTTGGCATCGGCATCTGCACCGGCTTGTAGCCGGGCTGCGTCGTCGGATTGTCAATCGCCGACAATTTTGGTTGCTCGCCGATCTGCGACAGGCGGTCGATCGAGGAGCAGCCGCTCGCCAGCGCGCAGGTTGCGAGCAGCAGGGCAGAGATCGCAATGCGACGAAGACGGGAAGCCGAACTGAACGGAGACATGACTTACTCTGACTTGGCTGGAGCTTGCGAGACGCGAACTTGCGGAATCTGGGCTTGTGCTATCTGGGCGGGAGACGCCGGCGCCTGGATCGGGCTCTGCGCCAGGGCTGCGGCCGCCGGCACATCGTCACGCTTGAGCGACGAGGTCTGCTCGACCGCGGGCGCCATCGGTGCGGACTGGCTTGCGCCCTGGACCGTGACCTGGCCGCGGCCGGTGACGATGCCGGTCAGCGTGCGCTTGGATTGCGGATTGAGCACGCTGACGGTGTCGCCCTCGGCACCGCTCTCGATCGCCTTGCCGCGCGTGGTGAGATAGAGACCGGGCACCTGGTAGATGATGGTGACGGTCTGATCGCGCACCACGAAGTCGGGCTTGACGATGTCGGCGACGCGGATCGGCATGCCCGCGCGCATCGGCCGGCGCAGCTGCATGCCGACGGTACGATCGCGCGAAGCGGGCTCGCCGGTGACCTCGGCCTTCGGCCGGCGCTCCAGCGAGACGTCGGAGGATTTCAGGAGCTCGGTGCGGTCGATGTCGCGCGTCAGCACGGCCACTTCTACCGTCTCGATCGCGGTGCCGGTGAAGCGGAGCTTGGTCGGCGTTGGATTGTTGTCGTTGTTGATCTCGAAGGCGACGTCGAAACGGCCGCTGCGGGCGTCATAGCGGGTCGAGACCGGCTGGAGCGCACCTGTGTTGGAGGCGTCGAGCCGCATGTCGGAGATGCCGCGGTCGAACGTGACCGTGATGTTGGCGGCGTCGCCAAGGCCGAAGCGGCGCTCGAGCGTGGAGGCGACCGCGGCTTCGAGGTCCTTGCTGACGAGCGTGCGGGCGAGGCGGGCGACCTGGACCTCCTTGATATCGCCCGTCATCACGCCGATCACCTGTTTCGCGCGGAGCACCGACAATACCTGCGCGACCGTCAGCGTGCCGGTGGTGCCGAGATCGGGCGAGCGGTAGACCGGGATCAGCGCGGCCGATCCTGCGTTGTCGATGAGATCGCCGACCCGCACCACGTCCGAGGTCACGCTGACGCTCGCGCGCAGCGTCGGCGCTGCGATGAAATCGTCGGCTGCCGCTGCCGGCAGCGCCAGCGCGAGAAGAGCGGAGATCGTGGCGAGGGTAGTCCGGATCATCGTCATCACCTCAGCGGAACAGCGCCGTGGTCGATTGCATCATCTGGTCGGCGGCGCTGATCACCTTGGCGTTCATCTCGTAGGCGCGCTGGGCCGCGATCAGGTCGCTCATCTCCGAGACGACGTCGACATTGGCCTGCTCGAGGCTTCCTTGCGTGATGTTGCCGTAACCTTCGGCCGTCGCGGTGCCGTCCTGGGGCGGGCCGGAGGAGGGCGTCTCGGTGAACTGATTGCTGCCGACGGGCTGGAGGCCCGCCTTGTTGATGAAGCGGGTCAGGCCGATCTGGCCGAGGATGGTCGAGGTCGACGAGCCCGGCAGCGTCACCGAGACCTGGCCCTGGACGTTGACGGTCAGGCCCGAGGCGTTGTTCGGGATCGTGATCGTCGGCTGCACCGGGTTGCCTTGCGCGGTGACGATGCGGCCCTGATTGTCCATCTGGAAGGTGCCGTCGCGGGTGTACTGGTAGGTGCCGTCGGGCATCAGGATCTTGAAGAAGCCTTCGCCCGAGACCGCGAGGTCGAGATCGTTGCCGGTCTGCGACAGCGTGCCCTGCGTCATGCTGCGCGGCGTGCCGACGGTCTTGACGCCGCCGCCGATGTCGACGCCCACCGGCAGGATGGTGCCCTGGTCGGACGACTGCGCGCCGACGCGGCGGACGTGCTCGTAGATCAGATCCTGGAACGCCGCGGTCTGCTTCTTGAAGCCGGTGGTGCGCAGGTTGGCGATGTTGTTGGAGATCACCTGAACGTTGAGTTCCTGTGCCGCCATTCCGGTCGCTGCGGTGTGAAGCGCCTGCATGTCAGTTCTCCCTCAATCAGGCCGGAACGTCGGCGAGCTTCTCGATCGCCGATTTGTGGAGGTCGCTCTGCTGCTGGAGCAGATTGGCGATGGCGGTGTAGCTGCGCATGACTTCGACCATGCGGCTCATCTCGCCGACCGCATTGACGTTCGATTTCTCGACGTAGCCCTGGCGCACGCTGGACTTGGTGTCGGCCTGCGGGACGGCGGAGCCTACGTCATAGAGGTTGGCGCCGAGCTTGGTCAGCTTGGTCGGATCGTCGAACGTGGCCATGCGGATCTTGCCGCGGATCGAGTCGGTCTTCGCCGTGCCCTCGAGCACCGTGATGGTGCCGTCGGGTGCGACGTTGATGTCGTGGTCGGTCGGCTGGAAGGTGATCGGGCTGCTGGTGCCGAGCACGAGGTTGCCGTCGGAGGTGACGAGCTGGCCGGTGCTGTTGAGCGAGAATTTGCCGTCGCGGGTGTAACGCTCGCCGCCATTGGCCTGCACCGCGAAATAGGCGTTACCGTCGATCGCCATGTCGAGTGGGTTGTTGGTCGGCTCCATCGGCCCCTGGCCGACGTCGCGGAAGGTGCCGCGGTCCTGCACATAGGAGACCCGGCGGTCGGAGCCGATGAAATTGTCCTCACGCGCGTTCGAGTTGAGGAACTCCTCGAACAGCGAATGGTCGGCCTTGAAGCCGTTGGTATTGGCATTGGCGACGTTGTTGGCGATGACATCCATCTGCCGTTCCAACGTCATCTGCCGTGACAAGCCGATCAGAAGCGCGTTCTGCATCGGAAATCTCCCCTGAGTGAGATCTGCCACCTCGCTCTCCCAAGCGCCTTGGCGGACCCCGTGAACGAGACCGTCTGGTTCTCCCAAACCGTCAGGTCTCGGCCCTTTCTCAGCGAAAGCCGTGCCAACTCGAAAAAGTGTGTAATTTCAAATTGTTGATGAATTCTCGGGGCGCGGGAGGGCGGCAGAAAGGTTCTGTTAGCCATGTTTGCCCGGCAGATTTTTCCTAGCGGAGGCCCAATCGAAAGATTCCGTTAACCATTATTACCGTAGCGTTTGCCATGAAGAGGAGCGCATTGCGCCGGGGGCATTTGTATCGCGTCACTGTCTGAGGCTTCGCTCTATCGACCCCTTTGAGAGATCCGGGCGCGGCGACTATGGCAGAGAACGAAGCGGAAGGCGGTGCAGCCGCCGAGGGCGCGGAAGCCGCTCCGCCGAAGAACAAGCTCAAGCTCATCATCATGGCCGTCGGCCTGCTCGCCGTTCTCGGCGGCGGTGCTGCGACCTGGTTCTTCTTCTTCCGTCACGGCGATGACGAGCACCATGCCGAGGCGGCGCCGCCGCCAAAGCCGCCGGCTTTCGTCGACGTCCCCGACATGATGGTCAACCTCGCCGGCGCGCCCGGCGAGCGGGTGCAATATCTGCGGCTGAAGATCGTGCTGGAGCTGAAGGAAGAGAAGCAGATCGAGGCGATCAAGCCGACGATGCCGCGCGTCACCGACCTCTTCCAGACCTATGTGCGCGAACTGCGCCCCTCCGACCTCAACGGTTCCGCCGGCATCTTTCGCCTCAAGGAGGAGCTGACCAAGCGCGTCAACGCGGCGGTCGCCCCGATCCAGGTCAGCGCGGTGCTGTTCAAGGAAGTCGTGGTGCAGTGAGGGTAATGAGCTAGCACGATGGCCGGCAACGAGCAGATGGACCAGGATGCGATTGCCGCCCAATGGGAGGCTTCGCTCGATTCCGAGGATCCTGCGGAGGCCGCGAAGGTTGCCGCCGAGAACGAATTATCCGAGACCATGGCCCTGCAATGGGCGGCCATGGTCGAGGACGGCAGCCGCGATCTCGGCACTGGCAAGAACTCCGGCGAAAGGGTGCTGTCGCAGGAGGAGATCGACAATCTCCTCGGCTTCACCGTCGGCGATGTCACGCTCGACGACCATTCCGGCATTCGCGCGATCATCGATTCGGCGATGGTCTCCTACGAGCGTCTGCCGATGCTCGAAATCGTCTTCGACCGCCTGGTTCGGCTGTTGACGACGAGCTTGCGCAATTTCACCTCCGACAACGTCGAAGTCTCGCTCGACCGCATCACCTCGGTGCGGTTCGGCGACTACATGAACTCGATCCCGCTACCGGCCGTGCTCTCGGTGTTCAAGGCCGAGGAGTGGGAAAATTTCGGCATGGCGACGGTCGATTCCAACCTGATCTACTCGATGATCGACGTGCTGCTCGGCGGTCGCCGCGGCACCAGCCAGCTCCGCATCGAGGGGCGGCCCTACACTACGATCGAGACCGAGCTGGTCAAGCGGCTGGTCGAGGTGGTGCTGGCCGACGCCGAGCAGGCGTTCCGGCCGCTGTCCCCGGTGACGTTCACGATCGACCGGCTCGAGACCAATCCGCGTTTCGCCGCGATCAGCCGACCCGCCAACGCCGCGATCCTGGTGCGCCTGCGCATCGATATGGAAGACCGCGGCGGCAACATCGAGCTGCTGCTGCCTTATGCGACCATCGAACCGATCCGGGGCGTCCTGCTCCAGATGTTCATGGGCGAAAAGTTCGGCCGCGACCCGGTCTGGGAGGGGCATTTCGCCACCGAGATCGTGCAGGCCGAGATCGCCGTCGATGCCGTGCTCTACGAGGCCGACATTCCACTCAAGCAGCTGATGCGGCTCAAGGTCGGCGACACGCTGCCGCTCGAGATGCGCGCGGATGCCAACGTGTCGGTGCGCTGCGGCAGCGTCACGCTGACCGAAGGGCGGATGGGCCGGGTCGGCGACCGCGTCGCGATCCGCGTGACGAAACCCCTGCGCAAGCCAAGTACGACACTTGCGATGTTCGAGAAGGTGGACGAGCAGAACAAGATGATGGAGGCCCCATGAACCACTCCCTGGGAATGGCGATCGAGTCGTTGGTGGCTATCCTGCTGATGCTGACGATCGTCTATTGCGTCATGCTCAACAAGCGCCTGACGCGGCTGAAGGCGGACGAGCATTCGCTGAAGGCGGTGATCGGCGAGCTGATCACCGCGACCGAGATCGCCGAGCGCGCGATCGGCGGGCTGAAGCTCGCCGTGCGCGACGTCAACGAGAACCTCGGCAGCCAGCTTGCGGCGGCAACCCAGATGTCCGACCAGCTCTACAAGCAGCTCGGCGAAGCCGACAACGTGGTGCGGCGCCTGTCCAAGATCGCGATCGCCGCGCGCCCCGTGACCAATCCGGAAATGGTTGCCGCGCCCGCGGCCAAGCCTTCGTCGGCGAAGGCGGTGGCGGCGGCGGCCGAAGCTTTCTCCGAGCGCCGACGATCCAACGGCCTTGCCGCATAAAGTCAGGGTATGAAGTCCTTTCGTAACATCCGCGTCATCCCGGTCGTCCTGGTTGCCGTCGCAGGTCTCGCCACGCTGAAGGTCGCGGGTCTCGTGATCAATGGCGGCTATGTGTTCGACTACAAGCCGAACCAGGCCAAGAAATCCTGGGCGCAGGAGAATCTGAACTTCCCGACCGGTCGCGAGGACCCTGATATCACCGGATCGACCCATGGCGCGCCGAAGGAGGCGCCGAAACCGGCTGCTCCCGAGACCAAGCCCGAAGGCACTGTGGTCAAGATGGACGAGGCCCAGCCGCAGGTGTCGGCCTCCGAGCGCGCGATCCTCGAGCGGTTGCAGGCACGCCGCCAGGAGATCGAGGCCCGCCAGCGCGAGATCGACATCCGCGAGAGCCTGCTGAAATCGGCCGAGAAGCGCATCGAGAACAAGGTCGAGGAGATGAAGGCGGTGGAAACCCGCATCTCCGCGACCCAGGCCGAGCAGAAGGCGGCCGAAGCGCAGCGCATGAAGGGCCTCGTCACCATGTATGAAGGCATGAAGCCGAAGGATGCCGCACGGGTGTTCGACCGGCTCGAGATGGGCGTGCTGATCGAGATCGCCTCGGCCATCGCGCCGCGGAAGATGTCGGACATCCTCGGGCTGATGTCGCCCGAGGCCGCCGAGCGGCTCACGGTCGAAATGGCCCGCCGGGCTAATGGCGGCGGGGATCAGTCCGCCTTGGCCGGCGATCTACCCAAGATCGACGGCAAGCCGACGCAAAAGCCGAATTGAGACGCCTTGCGTATCTAGTTCGCGAACGCCTGCGGCACCCTGCGAACAGGCGGGCGCAACGGCTTCTCAACGCGAGGAAGAGTTTTGAGCTGCTGCTTGATCAGCGCGGCCTTTGTGACCCGAGTCACGAGCTGCAGCGTGCTATGGCAACAGGAGCATTCATATACTTTCAGGGCATATCCTCTGGCGATCGGAACGATCGCTACGACCGCTCTTGCCCTGCTACACACAATGCAACCGGCTTCTCCGCTCATTGATTACCCCCAGAGCTAACCAATCGATTCGTATCGCCGAGATCACATCTGATTCAGAGTCGCGTGCGAAGCGCAACGCCTCGAAGGTTGTGAGTGCGCGTGCTCAGCAACTTGTCAAGGCAGCACATCCAGCTCCCGTTGCGGATGCAGCTGCGGCAGGTGGCACCTTCTGAGACTGCGGTGAGTTGACGCGCGCAGGTGTGAAGTGGCGGACAGTGACGCCCAAGGCGCCGTCGTAGGCTTCGGCCATTCGCAATCAGCAGCGCAGGAGGAGGAGGCCATGAACTACTCGTCCGCAGCAGAACGCGTAATCGAGGCCGTCAACCGGCTCCTCCTAGCGGCGATGACGTCCGCCTGGACATCCGCGCTAAGCCATCAGCATGCAGCGCCGCCCGAGGGCGACGACGGCAACGATGATGAATCTTCTCTCGGTCAAGAGAGCTCCTCCGCGCCGGATGGCGCCGGCAATCGACACTGAAGACGCCATCGGCTTGCGGGCGTCACACGATCAGATCGTGCAACACATGGCCCTGAACTGTACCTGCTCCGTAAGCTGGATCAACATCAGGTGGGGATGTTTCATGCACGGACGCCAGCTCGGACCCGTGGAATGTCCCAGCGTGGTCGTGATGACCGGCGAGGTCTGAGAGATGATCCAGCCCCGCGCTGTGCTGTGAACCCTGCGAAGCGTCATCCTTGAACTGGAACGAGTCGCCGAGCTGCTGCGGATTGGCGGGCTTTAGCCCGGACGCTCCATGGGGCGGTTCGTGCTGCTCGGCCGCCTCGCTCGAGGGCGAATGGTTGGCGCCAGCCGTCGATGACTTCAGTAGGCCGGGGTTGAGCGTCGTCTTTGCCGTGTCATCGCTGGGATGACCAGCCGCCTGGGCGGCGTTTCCCGGGGGCGAGACGCCGTGATTGCCAGCCTCGCTCCCCAGCGCAAGCCCGTGCCCGGCGTGCAGTTCGGCGGCGTTGTGGGCAAAATTCAGCGCGGCGATGGCGATGTCAGGCATCTGACCGCTTCCGGAAATCGCGCCATCTTTGCCAGCCGTCGTGTCGGGCGCCGCCAAGTGGTTGAAGACAAAGCTGACCTCCGTCGGTGCGGCCATGTGCTGCAAGATCGTAGACGGTCCGCTGGCTGAGGGAGCTACCGCAGTTTCGGTCGCGTACGTTTGCACGTCGTCTGAACTGGAGAGGCTGGAATATTCGGTCCCTTCGGTTTGGTCCCAGCTCCAATTCAGGCTGTAGGTCGCCTCGCTTGACTGGATTGTGGAACTCCCATCGGCGGAGATCGTGCCGTCGCCGCTCCCGGAATCGGAGGAGACCTCGGAGGTGGTCGTCGTCACGGCAGTCGCGTCACTCTGAGCGGTTGCGGTGAGGTCGAGCAGTTCGCTGGCGGCCGCCATCACAGGTGCCGCAGCCGGCGCCAGGATGAAGTCCGACGCGTCGATGGTTGCAATTCCCTGCAAATGGACTTCGAGCAGACCGGAATCGCCGAGGTGCAAGGTCTGGTCCGTTGGATTGACGTACACGATGGTTTCATTCGCCGCGCTGTCATAGAGCCAGGCGATGGTATGTGCCGGCACGGCCGTGCTGGTTGAGCTCAAAGCCAAGATGACGAACCCGAGCGCGCCAAGAGCGGTCAAGTCGATCTTATCGGCCCCCGAGGCGAAGTCGGTGATGGTGTCGAACTGGCTTGCGTTGGAATCGGCTACGAACAAATAAGCGAAACGGTCGTTCCCATTGCTGCCGGTGAGTTGGTCCGCACCAAATCCACCGATTATAGTGTCGCTGCCGTTGTTGCCGTTGATCGTATCGTTGCCCGAGCCCCCGTAGATGACGTCATCCCCATCGTTGCCTTTGATCGTGTCATTGCCGGAGCCTCCGTAGAGAACGTCCGCTTTGCCGGTGCCATTGACGGTATCACTGCCGGCCCCCGCGTAGATGATCTGACCTGTGTCGCCGCCGCCCGCGATGGTTTCGCTCCCCGGCGTTCCATACACGTTGGGGGGATCGGAGATCACGACGGATCCGGTCGCCAGGTTATCAAAATCGTTGGGGTCTGCGTCACTTGCGCCATGGATGGCGATGGTCACCGCCTGGGTGGTGCCATCGATGGCAGTTACCGTGAAAGTGTCGGTCAACGTGTCGCCGACATCGAGCGCCTGAACCACGCTATTGTTGTTGTCGAGTGTGTAAGTCCATACGCCGGCCGCCGTCATGGTGAAGGTGCCATATCCGTCGTCGCTCGCAGTAGGCGAAGAGACAGCGGTGAAGGTGTTCGGCGCGTTGTCGACGTCTGTATCGGTGAGCGTGCCGGTCGCGACGGGAGCGCCGGGCGAGAAAGTTCCTGCCTCGATCACTGAGCCGGTTGTCGTGCCCGAAATGATGGCCGCGTCGTTGGTGCCATTGATGATGATCGTCACCACCTGCGGCGTGCCGTCGAGGGTTGTGACAGTGAAACTGTCAGTGAGCGTGCCGCCGACATTGAGCGCCTGCACCGCGCCGTTGGCGTTGTCGAGCGTGTAGGTCCACACGCCGGCGGCGGTTATTGTAAAAGTGCCATAGCCACTCGTGCTTGCCTTGGGCGAACTCACGGTTGTGAAGGTATTGGACGCATTATCGACGTCGGCAGCAACCAGCGTGCCCGTTGCGCTCGGCGCGCCTGGTGTCGCGTTGGCAACGCCTCCGGCCTCGGTCACCGAGCCGGCCGTGCTGCCGGAAATGACGGCAGCATCGTTGCTGCCATGGATGGTGACCGTCACCACTTGGGCGGTTCCGTCGAGCGTGGTCACTGTGAACGTGTCGGTCAGTGTCTGGTCGGCACTGAGCGCCTGCACTGCAGCGTTGGCGTTGTCGAGGGTGTAGGTCCACACGCCCGCTGCCGTCATGGTGAAGGTGCCGTAGCCGGCGGCGCTTGCCGTTGGCGAGCCGACCGCCGTGAAAGCATTTGCGGTCGTGTCGACATCGGTGTCGGTGAGCGTGCCGGTCGCGGTGGGCGTGCCGGGGTTTGCATTGGCGATGCCGCCAGCCTCGATCACTGTGCCGGTCGTCGCGCCGGAGATGACCGCCGCGTCACTCGCTCCGTGGATGGTGATCGTCACCACCTGGGCGGTGCCTCCGATCGTGGTCACCGTAAAGCTGTCGATGAGTGTGTCGCCGGCATTGAGCGCCTGCACAGCGGCGTTGCCGTTGTCCAAGGTGTAGGTCCACACGCCGGCCGCCGTCATCGTGAAGGTGCCATAGCCACCGGCGCTCGTTGTTGGCGAGCTCACCGTCGTGAACGTATTAGGCGGATCGTCGACGTCGGTGTCGGTGAGGGTGCCGGTCGCAATTGGCGCGCCTGGCGTTTCGTTGGCGATGCCGCCAGCCTCGATCGTCGATCCAGTCGTGGTGCCGGAGATGATTGCGGCGTCGTTGACACCGTTGATGGTGATCGTGAAGGTCTGATTGACGGTGGTATCTCCATCGGAGACCGTGATAACAAAACCGTCGGTCGTGGGCGCCTTCAGCGCGTTGATTGCGGCGTCATCAGGCACGAACGTATAGGCGCCGCTCGTGCTGTTGACATAGAGTGTCCCGTAGGGGCTTGTCTTCGACAGATCGTACGTCACTCCATTCAGGACCGTATTGCCGGCGCTCGCCCCGATAACGCCGAAGATCAGCTGGCCGCTGCCGTTGGTGCTACTGGCACTGAAAGTCCCTGTCGTCGCAGTGAATGTGTCAAACACCACCGTGTCGAGTTCAGCGGGCCCGGCTCCGGTGCTGAGCGTCGGCGGTAGACGTCCCAGAGGCTCGATAATGGCGAATGGCAACACAGTTGGCAACGTCTGCAGCTCCGGCGCGTCAGGCGGAACGAAGTTGATCGGCTGCAGCAGCTGGGATTTGACGAAGGGAGGCGTGCTCGAGCCATGCGGCCCTTGCCCTTGTGCTAGATTGGCGAGCACGTCCTGTTGCTCGGCACGCAACTCGTCCATCCGAGCGGCAGTGTTCGTGACCTGGTTGACACTGATGCTGGATCCCACTTTTTTGAGGATGATCGTCTCACCAGGATCTTCGACGATGATGTGTCGTGGGATCGGTTCCTTGGTCACGAGCTCAAATGCGCCGTGCGCAAGATCCTTGTAGGTGATGGAGTCGTCATCCAGGACTGTGACATCCGGATCCGCGGCCTCGGCATTTTGCGCGGCCGAGAAAGTCAGTGCTGCAAGCGTCAGCATCCCGAAACCGCCCGCATGGCCTCGGGTGCGAATGCCTGCAATCGGCGTATTCAGCCGGAGAGACCCGGCTTCTGCCAGCCGGCCCAGTACGAAACTGAAGCTCCCTCGGGTCACGTCGAACAACGCTGCATGTGACATGCCTTCGATTTCGAAGACGAAGTCGCTCAGCGCGACGTGAGTGCCGCAGGAGATGTTGAAAAGAGTACCGTCGATGAAGCGAAGTGTGATCTGTCCGTCGGCATCGGTTTCGATCACGTCGGCCCTGTAAACAGGCGCACCAGCTACGGCCTGTGTGGCGACGCCGCTCGCTCGCGTGAGCGTACCGCAACCGATCACCGTATGAATGTGGCCGATGATCTGGACGGGCAGGGACGTGGCGGCCCCGTTACCAACCTGGATGTCGGACGCAACTGACATGGTTCGACCTCGCCTGGGTGATCGATTCAGGCTCGGCGTGCTGCCAGGGTCTTGCTCGGGGCGCCCTCGCCAATGGACAAAATATCCTGGGCGCTGGCAGCCCGAAGGCTTGCCCGCCGAAATAATCAAGTCTGCTTTAGAGAGAGACGCATTGCGCGGGGTACAGCGACGCGTACCGCCATTCCCGCCGTGCTCCCTCCCGCCAATGTGATTAAATTGACAAACGAGACGTATTTAATATGTGGCGTTTACTTAACGTTGAGGATAAATTAGGCCGGTCGAGAAGATTAAACAACAATTATATTTTATTGCAGCTGCGCTTCGCGGTTCAAAAATGGGCCAACGATAGCGACAGATCCTTCTCAGAAAGGGGGGATCATGTGCAGACCTACGACAGCCGCATTGGTGACCAGCTTCGTTTTGGCGCTTGCCAGTTTCTTGCCGAGTGCCGCTCGAGCGCAAATCGATTCCGCTAAGCCCGCCGTCGCTGACTCGTCAGCCAAACCCATTGGCAAGGTGGTGGCGGCCACAGGCTCGGTCACGATCGAACATGCGGGCGCAGTGATCGTTCAGGCGAATGTCTCGGGTGAGCCCGGTCGGGCCAACACGGGTGATCCCGTGTATCTCGGTGACGTGGTGCGGACCGGGGCCGACGGCCGAGTCGGCATCAACTTTACCGATGGCACCTCGTTCAATCTATCGAGCAACGCCCGTATGGTGTTGGATCATTACGTGTATGAACCGGACGGCAAGTCCAATGCGACCCTGTTCAATCTCGCCAAGGGAACGTTCACTTTCGTTGCTGGCAGCGTCGCAAAGACCGGCGACATGAAGGTCGAGACTCCCGTCGCCACGCTAGGGATTCGAGGCACGACGCCGCATATCGAGATTTCGGATGATGGGTCGGTCAAGTTTTCGACCCTGATCGAAGAGGGCGAAAGTAAGCTCCTGAAGAAGCCGCCGGCGTCCGCGGCGCCAGGGCCCGATCGAAGCAGCAACCGCAGGCTCAACATCTGTCGGGGATGCTGAGAACTTTGCTTGGCCTAAGCCGCCGTGATGCCGCCGCAACGCAGCCGGGCAGAGAAGACTGGGATTAGCGCTTCGTTCGTTCTCGGAGTTGGACGCCTGCTGTGAAAATGATCGCAACAGCCAGTGTCATCAAGGCCGTGATGCTCATTATCATCATCGTGCTGTCCGGCTCGTCGGCCTTGGCGCAGAAGCCGGAGAAGGGCAGCTCCCTCAAGAATGTTGAACTGTGTAACGGCTCAGATCGCGTGTCGCCCGAAGCTCGGATCGATGGCTGCACGGCGTTTATCGATGCGGGCGAGGGGACTGCGAACGGCTTCGCTGTCGCCCACAACAACAGGGGCAATGCCTATAGCGCCAAAACCGACTACGAACGCGCGATCAAGGACTTCGTCGAAGCGACCAGGCTTAATCCAAATTATGCCAAAGCCTTCAACAACCTCGGCGTGGCCTATCTGAGGAAGGGCGCGCACGACCTGGCCCTGGGCGCTTTTGAGGAGGCGCTCAAGCTGAACCCAAACTATGGGGCTGCTTTTGCCAACCGTGCGGCAGCCTACCTGAAGAGGAATGCGTACGAGCGTGCAGCGCAGGACTATGACGAGGCAATTCGCCTTGATCCGAATCTGGAGGCGGTGTGGAGCGGACGCTGTTGGGCTCGAGCCGTCCTCGGCGCCTTGCAGGCTGCGCTGGACGATTGCGACAGGGCGCTTCGATCGGACGCAAACAACGCCGCAACATACGATTCGCGAGCTCTGATAAATCTGAAAATGGGGCAACTCTCCGCGGCTATCGATGACTACAACTCAGCGCTGCGGTTCGCGCCCAAGCTTGCGAGCGCGCTCTACGGCCGCGGCGTTGCCAGACTCAAGCTCGGCGACAGAGCCGGCGGCGATAGCGATATTTCGGCGGCAAGACGAATCGACGCTGGAATCCGCGAGGACTTTGCCCGCTATGGGGTGCCGTCGAACGATTGACCAATCGCGGCAGCGCTGTTGTGCAGGTGTTAACAACTCCTTAACCGCCTGCCTCTCAAATCCAAAGCTGGGGGACCTGCCCACGCTCGATCCGGCACCGCGTGCTGCCCCCAAGGCAAATCAAGATATAGCATTAACAAGTCCTTAATTGGCGAGACCTACAGTCGACGGCACCGGCCGGCGCCATTGCCGGCATGGATTGTCGGACCGGAAGAAATGCCGCCAATGGCGCGAGAGGCTGCCGCTGGATTGTTGACGCGAGCCCGCGCCGTGGCGCGGCAATTGTTGCGTCATGTCCGCAAGGTGCCCGTGCTCGCGGCCTGCCTGCTGATCGGCTTCGCGGCGCCTGCCCGGGCGGCCGATCCCGTCAGGGGCGAGGCGAGCTTTTCCGCGGGCGGCGGTTTTGCCCGTCTCGTGATCAAGCTCGGCGAGGACGTTCCCTCCGAGGTGACCACGGCCGGCTCCATTCTCGTGATCCGTTTCGATCGGCCCGTCGACGTACCCGTCGATCGCGTTCCGGAAGGCGCGCCCGACTATGTCAATTCCGCACGGCGCGATCCCGATGGCGGCGCCATCCGCCTATCGCTGGCGCGCCGGGTCACCGTCAACACCATGAATGCCGGCGAGCGCACCTTCATCGACCTCTTGCCCGAGGGGTGGAAGGGGCCGCCGCCGAGCCTGCCGATGGAAGTGGTCAAGGAACTGGCCGAGCGCGCCCGCGTCGCCGAGCGTGCGCTGCGTGCGCAGCGCGCCGCCGCCGAGGCCAAGAAGCGTCCGCAGATCCGCGTCCGCGCCTCGGTGCAGCCGACCTTCGTCCGCTTCGTGTTCGAGATGCCCGACGGCGTCGGCGTGTCCTCCGTGCTCAATGAGCAGAAGCTCACGCTCGCGTTCAACGCCAACCTCAATTTCGATCTGGCGGACGCGGTCGTCGCCGCGCCGCCGAACGTCGCTTCGATCAAGCAGAAGGCCGACATCGACCAGACCAGTGTCGAGATCGCGCTGATCGGCGATTCCGACGTGCATTCGTTCCGCGACGAGAAGAACTACGTCGTCGACATCGCCTTCCAGCCGGACAGGGGCAGGGCGGCGGCGACGCCCGAGGCGGCGATCGCGCAGGTCAAGCCCGCTGGTCACGGACCTGCGCCTGCGCCTGAAAAGCCGGCGGCCGAGAAGCCGAAGGACGCTCATCGCGAGATCGCGGCGCCGACGTCCGAGACAATCGCGCGCGAAGCCAGGATAGAGGTGAAGCCCGAGGTGAAGCCGGAAGCGCCCGCCGCGATGCCGGCCATCGAAGCGCCGAAGCCGGCGCCGGCGACTGAGGCGGCGCACGCTCCAGCAGCGCCCATGGAAGCCTCCAAGCCGGCGCCGCCCGTTGCCGAAGCCGCCCTTGCCAGGCCCGCGCCCGCCGAAGCACCGCAAGAGGCCGTGAAGGAAGCTGCGAAAGAGCCGGTCGAGGAAGCTGCCAAGGAAGCTCCCAAGACTGCTCCTGCGCCGGCGCCGGCGCAGTCCGGTATTGCCAACGTCGATGCGCGCCGCGACAGCGACGGCCTGCTCGTGACGTTCCCGCTTCAGGTCGCAACGCCTGCGGCGGCGTTCCGCCGCGGCGACACGGTCTGGCTGGTGTTCGATACACCGAAGCCGATCGATGTCGAAGCGATCCGCACCAAGGGCGGCGCGATGATCGGCGAGGTCGGTCGCGTGCCGCTCGACAAGGGGCAGGCGGTTCGCATCCGCCTCACCCGTCCGCTGGTCTATTCGCTGACGAGCGAGGAGGTCGGCAAGGAGACCAACTGGCTGCTGACGCTCGCCGACAAGATCCAGGCGACGCCGCTGCCGCTGATGATGTCGCGCAACATCACCGATCCTGCGCTCGCTAACATCGCGATCCCCTTCGCCAATCCGGGCGTTCTGCACAAGCTCACCGATCCCGATGCTGGCGACACGCTCTATGTCGTCACCGCGCAGCGGCCGGTGCGCGGCTTCATCAAGCGGCAGGACCTGGTCGATCTCTCGTTGCTGGAATCCGCGCACGGCATCGCGATCCGGCCGAACTCCGACGAGGTCGGCGTCGAGGTCGGCGCCGACAAGATCATTCTCGGCAAGAAGGGCGGGCTGACGCTGTCGCCGGTCGACATCTCGGCCGAGCGGGCGCCGACCGCGGTGCGGCCGATCTTCAGCCCCGAAGGCTGGCGCAAGGGCCAGTCGGAGAATTTCTGGACGCGCCAGAGCGATCTGATGACGGCGATCTCGGCGGTCGATCCCGCGCTGCGTTCGCTGCCGCGGCTCGACCTCGCGCAGTTCTACATGTCGCGCGCCATGTATCACGAGGCCAAGGCCGTGACGGACGTGATGCTGAGCGATCCCCTCAACAAGGAGGAGAGCGGCGCGCTGATCATGCATGCGATCGCGAACATCCTGATCGGCCGGCCGGCGCAGGGCCTGAAGGACCTCGCCAATCCCGTGATCGGCAACAGCCACGATTCCCAGCTCTGGAAGGCACTCGCTTATGCGCGCCAGGGCAAATGGGCGGACGCGCGCGAGAAATTCAAGAACGTCGAATTCGCCATCGCCTCGCTGCCGCTCGACATCCAGCGCATCGTGACGATGGATGCGATGCGCGCCTCCCTCGAGGTGAAGGACTATGCCGGCGCCTCCAAGCGCCGCAGCGAGCTCGAGGTAGTCGGGGTCTCGCCCGAGGCTGCGCCCGGCTTCGCCGTGCTGCGCGGCCGGCTCGCCGAGGCGCTCGGCCACGACAAGGATGCGCTCGACGACTACAAATTCGCGGTCGCCTCAAGCGACGGGCCGGCTGCGGCCGAGGCCAAGCAGCTCGAGGTCGCGCTGCGTCAGAAGCGCGACGAGATCGGCAAGGAAGAAGCGCTGCGCGAGCTCGAGACGCTGTCGATGACCTGGCGCGGCGATGCGATCGAGGTCAAGACGCTCCAGATGCTGTCGCAGCTCTATGCCGAGAACGGGCGCTACCGGGACGCGCTCACGGCGGCGCGCACCGCGACGAAGCTGCAGCCGAACGCAGAAGCCTCGCGCCAGGCGCAGGATCTCGCCTCCGACCTGTTCACGCAGATCTTCCTAGGGCCCAAGGGTGACGAGCTGCCGCCGGTCGAGGCGCTCGGGATGTTCTACGAGTTCCGCGAGCTCACGCCGATCGGCCGCCGCGGCGATGAGCTAATCCGCCGTCTCGCCGACCGTCTCGCCTCGATCGATCTGCTCGACCAAGCCGCCGAGCTCCTGCAATACCAAGTCGATCACCGCCTCGAAGGCGCCGCCCGCGCCCAGGTCGCCGCGCGCCTTGCCATGATCTATCTGGCCAACCGCAAGCCCGACATGGCGATCACCGCGCTGCGCGCGAGCCGCATCAGCGACCTCTCCGGGGAGCTCAGGCAGCAGCGCCTGCTCCTGGAAGGGCGGGCGCAGAGCGACGTCGGACGTCACGATCTCGCGCTCGACATCGTTTCCAACGTCTCCGGGCGCGAAGTGCTCCGCCTGCGCTCCGACATCTTCTGGGCGGCGCGGCGCTGGCGCGAATCCGCCGAGCAGATCGAGCTCTATTACGGCGAGCGATTCCGCGACTTCAAGCCGCTCAATGCGGTCGAGAAGAGCGATATCATCCGCGCCGCAGTCGGTTACGCGCTCGCCGACGATTCGATCGGCCTGTCACGCTTCCGCGAGAAATACGCGCCGCTGATGAGCGAGAGCGCCGACCGTCTCGCCTTCGACATCGCGAGCAAGCCGGCCGCGGCCTCCAGCGCCGAATTCGCCGAGATCGCCAAGCTGGCTGCCAGCGTCGATACGCTCGACGGCTTCCTGCGCGAGATGAAGCAGCGTTTCCCCGACGCCACCGCCCGCGCCCCAAGCGCGCCGCAGGCCAACGACGAGTCCGACCACACCGGCTCGCTGCCCACGATTCCGGTCGTGCGACAGATCAAGATGACGCGATAGGGCTCTGCTGCCGCGCGAAGCGCGGCCCGGAACGGCGCCGCATCCTCCGTTATTGCGAGCGCAGCGAAGCAATCCAGAGTCTTTCCGCGGCGGCAGTCTGGATTGCTTCGTCGCAAGAGCTCCTCGCAATGACGGGGAGGGGCCGGAGGCTATCGCTGGGAGCGGAGAGGATGCCACCTTCGCGGGGCATGACTGCGGATGCATCGGCCTCACCCCCCGTAGCTCTGCACCAGGCTTCCCGCCACCAGCGACCAGCCGTCGACCAGGACGAAGAAGATCAGCTTGAACGGCAGCGAGATCGTTGCAGGTGGTAGCATCATCATGCCCATCGACATCAGCACGGAAGCGACGACGAGGTCGATGATCAGGAAGGGGAGAAACAACAGAAAGCCGATCTCGAAGGCGCGCTTCAGCTCGGAGATCATAAAGGCGGGGACGAGGATGCGCAGTGCGAGATCGTCGGGCGTCGCCGGCGGCTGTTCGCCGGAGAGATCCAGGAACAGCTTGAGGTCCTTCTCGCGCACGTTCTTCTGCATGAAGCCGCGCAACGGCACCGAGGCGCGCTGAAGTGCGTCCTCGACACTGACCTGGTTGGCGACGAGCGGGCGGATGCCCTCGTCGTAGGATTTCTGCAGGACCGGCCCCATCACGAAGAAGGTGAGGAACATCGCGAGCGCAATGATCACCGAGTTCGGCGGCGCGGTCGCCGTGCCCATCGCGGTGCGCAGCAGTGACAGCACGACCACGATGCGCGTGAACGACGTCATCATGATCAGGATCGACGGCGCGATCGACAGGATCGTGAGCAGGGCGATGAGCTGGATCGCGCGCTCGGTAACGCCGCCACCGCCAGCGCCGCCGCCGAGATTGATGCTGATGTCCTGCGCATGCGCAAGCCTCGCGAGCGAGGCCGCGCCGACCAGGACAGAAAGGAAAAGAACTCTACGCGGGAGGGCCGGCAACCTCACGAAGACGGCTTCGGACGGCCGAGCAGCGAGGCCATCTCGTCTTCGAGATTTTCAAAGCTGGTCTTTTCCGCGGCGGGCTTTGCAGGCGGGGCCGGTGGCGCCGGCGGCTCGCTGCGTCCCGCGCGCGGGGGAGCGGCCGGCGGCTCCGGCGCAACCGGAGGGGCGACCGTTTCGCCGGCTGGGCGGCGCAGGGCAGCTTCGAGCCGCTGAGCCATTTCGGCGAGATTCTGCTCGGCGCTCGAGGGGATAGCGGCCGGCGCCGGTGGCGGAACAGGCGGAGCCTGGGGAATGGGGGGAGGCGGCGGCGCGGCTGCGCGCTCGGCGCGCACCGGCGGCATCTTCGGCGGCTCGCTCTGGCGCGGCGGGCGCGGCATCAGCGGCGGCTCGCCGCGGGCGATGCGCGGCGGCAACGGCTCGGGCCGTGGCTCACGCTCGGGTCGCGGCGCGATCGGTTCGGGCGGAAAGCCGGCGAGCGGCGGCTCGCTGCGGCGTTCGGCCAAAGCGGGCGCAGGCCGGCGCACTTCATCGGCGAAGGACGGGCGCGCGGGCCGCGGCGGCGGCTCGGGCGTGTGTGGCTCGGGATGATCCAGCAGCTCGGGTCGCGGCGCTTCGTCGGCCCAGCCGCCGGAATCGGGCATGGGGGCGAGGCGCGGCGGTTCCGCGGCGCTGGGACGCTGCGGAAGCTGGTCGCGGCTGGACGCGGCGCGAACGATGTTGGGCTCGACGACGATGTCCGTCGGGCCGCCGATCATGAGGAGATGCTCGACATTGTCACGCCGGACCAGCACCAGGCGGCGCCGGCCGTCGACGGCGGCGGCATCGATCACGGCGAGCCGAGGCATCCTGCCGCGCTGGGTGTTGGCGCCCAGCCGGCTGCCGGCGAATCGGCGAACCAGCCATGCAGCGACGCCGATCAACGCCAGAACGACGATGAACGCGACGATGAAGGTGATAGGGCTGCCTTGCATACTTGTCCCCGACAAATGGCGCTTTTCTCGTGCCCGTGGTCAGACGCGCCAACCACCGGCCTACGATGCCCCAAACTGCGATCTCTTAATGTTCCACGGCAAGTTTTGCCGTCCCCAACTCTTAATAACCTATGAATCGCTCGATCCAAAACGACTTCTTGGCCTGTATACGCGCCGCCAAACGGTTGGGTTAATGCCACTTTTGGCAGCGTCGAATCACAACGCGCGCATATCGTGTCCCATCGGGGAACAAGTGCCCGTGACATCTTTAACCAGCTGTTAACCATACAGGCGGCAAATTCTGCCTAGCTTCGGACCTCAAGGTCCGGAAGGGGCGGAAGGAGCCGCAACGATGTCCATCAACGACCTCCCGGTGCTGTCGGCGCTTCGGACCAAGATGCAGTGGCACCAGGAGCGCCAGCGCGTGCTGTCCGAGAACGTCTCCAACTCCGATACCCCCAAGTTCCGGCCGCGCGACCTGGTCGAGCCGAAGCTCGACAAGACCGGCGCCGTCACGGGCTCGATGGGGCTTCTGGCCCTTGTCCGCACCAGCGCCTCCCACATGACGCCGTCAGGCGCGGCTTCCGCATTCGACCAGAACAAGAATGCGGGTTTTGAGACCCGTCCTGCGGGCAACGCCGTCAATCTCGAAGAGGAGATGATGAAGGCCGCCAGCAACCAGATGGACTACGCGGCGGCGACCTCGCTCTATTCGAAGAGCCTGCATCTGCTCAAGACCGCGATCGGCAAGGGCTAGACCTAGAGGAGCCCCGTCATGGCGAATGACAGCAGCGACTTTGCCCGCTCGATGGCGATCGCGACCTCCGGCCTGCGGGCCCAGGCCGGGCGCATGCGGGTGATCTCGGAGAACATCGCGAACGCGGATTCGACCTCGCAGACATCAGGCGGCGATCCCTACCGGCGCAAGGTGCCGACCTTTTCTTCCGCGCTCGACCGCACGCTCGAGGCGCAGGTCGTCACCCTCGGCAGGATCAAGCCCGACCAGTCCAGCTTCCGCGTCAAATACGAGCCGAACAATCCGGCCGCGGATGCGAGCGGCAACGTCAAATATCCCAACGTGAATTCGGTGGTCGAGATGACCGACATGCGCGATGCGCAGCGATCCTACGAGGCCAATCTCAACATCATCAGTGCGACGCGCCGGATGATCCAGCGCACGCTCGACATCCTCAAGAGCTGAACAGGACATTTGAGCCATGGCATCACCGACAATCGCCGCCAATGCTTACGCTAATCTCGCCCGCGTGCTGGAGAATAGCGGCGCCGGCAAGGGCAGCGAGCCCAGCGGACAATCCTTCGCTTCGCTGCTGAAAGACGCTGTCGGCAGCGTCATGGAGTCCGGCCGCAAGTCCGATGCGCAGACGGTGGCGATGGCCGCCGGCAAGGCCAACGTGATGGACGTTGTGACGGCGGTCGCCGACACCGATGTCGCGGTGTCCACGCTGGTCTCGGTCCGCGATCGCGTGATCGCGGCCTATGAAGACATCATGAAGATGCCGATCTGATTTGGGAATGGCGCTCGCCCCAATCGTCATTGCGAGCGAAGCGAAGCAATCCAGAGTCTTTCCGCAGGCGCCAGTCTGGATTGCTTCGCTTCGCTCGCAATGACGGAGATAGGTCTTCGCACCGCTTCAAGCGCGTGAGGAGGCGAGGAACGAATAAAGGAAGTTTGCAATGACCGGACCCGAAACCCTCGACGTCGCGCGCGATGCGATCTGGACCATCGTGATCGTGTCGTCGCCGCTGATGGTGGTCGGCCTCGTGGTCGGCGTCATCGTATCGCTGTTCCAAGCCCTGACGCAGATCCAGGAGCAGACGCTGATCTACGTGCCGAAGATCCTGGCCATCTTCGCCACGATGCTGTTGACGCTGCCGTTCATGGCCGACTCGCTCCACGCCCACATGCTGCGGATCTCGTCGCGAATCATCGGCGGCTGAGGCAAGATGCGTAAACTATGCGCATCGACGTCTCGCTGCTGCCGGCGCTCGCCGCTTCCTTCATGCTCGCCTTCGCCCGGGTCGGTGCGATGGTGATGCTGCTGCCGGGCCTGGGTGAGACCAACATCCCGACGCGGATCAAGCTGTCGATCGCGCTGCTGCTCACGCTGATCATCCTGCCCCTGCACCGCAATGCCTATCAGGTCGACATGGGCTCGCTCGCGCCGCTCCTGGTCCTGATGCTGCATGAGATCGCGATCGGCATCGTGCTGGGCGCGACCGCCCGTGTGACGCTCTCGGCCCTGCAGGTCGCCGGCTCCGTGATCGCGCAGCAGATGGGGCTCGGCTTCGTCACCTCGGTCGATCCGACGCAGGGACAGCAGGGCGTGCTCGTCGGCAATTTCCTGACCATGCTGGGCGTGACCTTGTTGTTTGCCACCGACAGCCACCATCTGGTGATCGCGGCGCTGAACGACAGTTACAAGATCTTCTCGCCGGGCGAGACCGTCTCGAGCGGCGACATCGCCTCGCTGGCAACGCGGGCCTTTGCAGCCGCGTTCCGCCTGGGCTTGCAACTCTCCGGACCGTTTCTGGTGTTCGGCCTCGTCTTCAACATCGGGCTAGGTGTGCTGGCGCGGCTGATGCCGCAGATGCAGGTCTATTTCGTCGGCGTGCCGCTCTCGATCTTCGCGGGCTTTCTGGTCCTCGCCGTGGTGCTCACGGCGATGATGGGTACGTTTCTCGACTATTTCATCGGTGTCATGCACCAGATGATGCCGCTCAAATAGGTGATCGATGGCGGAAGACAACGATCCAGAGAGTCAAACAGAAGACCCGACGCAAAAGCGCCTCGACGATGCGCTCGAACGCGGCGACGTCGCCAAGAGCCAGGAGATCAACACCTGGTTCATGATGGCGGGCGGCACGCTCGTGGTCTCGACCTTCTCGGGCTCGGTCGGCAGCGGGCTGCTGACGCCGATGCGCAACCTGCTCGCCAATTCCTGGATGATCAAGACCGACGGCAAGGCTCTGCTCGCGCTGATGCAGCAGATCGAGTTCGCCGTGCTTGCGGCGATTGGCGTGCCCCTCTTGATGCTGGTGCTGGCGGCGATTGCCGGCAACATGCTCCAGCACCGTCTGGTGTGGTCGGCCGAATCCCTGAAACCCAAATTCAACAAGATCTCGCCCGGCGCCGGCTTCAAGCGCATCTTCGGCAAGCAGGCGGCGACGAACTTCCTGAAAGGCCTCGGCAAGCTGATCGCGCTCAGCGTGGTCATGACCATGATCCTGTGGCCGGAGCGCCATCGCATGGAGGCGATGGTCAAGCTCGATCCGGCCGCGATGCTCGGCGCCACCACCAGCATGACCATCCACCTGCTCGGCGCGGTGGTGGCGGCGCTCGCGATCGTCGCCATCGCCGACTATTTCTTCCAGTACCGCAGCTGGTTCCAGCGGCAGAAGATGTCGCTCCAGGAGATCAAGGAAGAGTTCAAGCAGTCCGAAGGCGACCCCCATATCAAGGGCAAAATCAGGCAACTCCGACAGCAGCGCGCCAAGAAGCGCATGATGGCGGCGGTTCCCAAGGCCTCCGTGATCATCACCAACCCGACCCACTATTCGGTGGCGCTGTCTTACGAGCGCGGCATGTCGGCGCCGATCTGCGTCGCCAAAGGTGTCGACAACCTCGCTTTCAAGATCCGGGAGATCGCGCGCGAGCACGATATTCCCATCGTCGAGAACGTGCCGCTCGCCCGCGCGCTCTACGCCACCGTCGACATCGACCAGGAAATCCCGACCGAGCACTACCATGCGGTCGCCGAAGTCATCGGCTACGTCATGCGGCTGAAGCGCGGATTCGGCGCCGGGCGGGGATAAAATGCCGGAAAAGTACCGGACATGGCCGTAATCTGGGAATCAGCGTACCTTTCGCTGCTGCCGCTCTTGCACCTTTGGGTCCGATTCAGGCAGGGAGGACCCCGTGCGCGCCGTAGCGCGTTGATTCTCTGCCGACAGGCTGCGCCAGCTTGAGATGACTGCTGAGACCGACCACGACCTCACACGCGAGCCCGTAGCGGCGCACGAGCCGTCGCCGCGCTCGGGTAGCATCGCGCTGGTGCTGCTGGTGGCCGCCGGCCTCGTCGCGGTCGCCGTCGGGCTGATGACGCTCGGGCGCGCGCAGGCGCAGCCCTATATCCTCGGCATCCTCGCCGTGCTGGCGATGGTCGGCCTGTTCAACTTGTTCGCCTTCGCCGCCGGCATTATCCGCTTCGCCGACCGTAATCTCGACGATCCCATCATTGCCCGCATCTCCGATCACTCGTTCGACGGGCTCGCGGTCACCGATGCGCGCGGGCATGTGGTCTATTCCAATGCGGCCTATCTGACGCTGACCGGCGCCACCGGCCCACAGGACGTGCGTCCCGTCGAGCGCGTCTTCATCGGCAACCCTGACGTCTCCGAAGCCGTGTTCCGCCTGCTCAAAGCCGCCCGCGAGGGCAAGCGGCAGCAGGAGGAGGTGCGCATCTCCGGCCAGGACGGCAATCAGGGCCGCTGGCTGCGCATGCGGGTGCGCCCGCTCGGCACCGGCAAGCGCGAGGCGAAATATGCGGTGTGGTCGATCGCCGATATCACCCGCGACCGCGAGCGCCAGGAAGACGTGTTCCAGGAGCTCCAGCACGCCATCGAATATCTCGATCACGCGCCTTGCGGCTTCTTCTCGGTCAATCCGGCCGGCGAGCTCGCCTATGTCAACGCGACGCTGGCGAACTGGCTGGACTACGACCTCGCCGAGATCGGCTCGGGTGGATTGAAGCTCACCGACATCGTCTCCGGCGACGGCGCCTCGCTATTGACCTCGATCGTGGCGGTGCCGGGCGAGGTGAAGACCGAGGTCTTCGACATCGACCTGCGCATGCGCACGGGCAGGACCATGCCGGTGCGGCTCTATCACAAGCTCGCCTTCGGCGCCGACGGTGCGCCGGGGCCGTCGCGCACGCTCGTGATCAGCCGCGCCCGCGACGAGCGCAGCGATCCCGACCGCGCCGCCGAAGTGCGCTTCATGCGCTTCTTCGACCACACGCCGATGGCGATTGCGACCGTCGACCGCGGCGGCAACGTCGTGCGCGCGAATGCGCGCTACGCCAAGCTCGGGCAGGCGCTCGGGCTCGAGAGCGCCTCCAAGTCGATCTTCCGCGCGGTCAATTCGCGCGATCGGCACCTGTTGATCGCGGCCATCAACCAGGCCGCCGAAGGCCAGGCCGACATCGCGCCGGTCGAGGTCGCCTTGGAGGGGACCAAGGAGCGCTGGGGCCAGTTCTTCGTCACGCCGGTCGATGCGGCCGAGAACGAGGCGGAAGCCGCCATCGTGCACATGCTCGAGACCACCGAGCGGCGCGCGCTGGAGAACCAGATCAACCAGTCGCAGAAGATGGAGACGGTCGGCCAGCTTGCCGGCGGCATCGCCCACGACTTCAACAACGTGCTCTCCGCCATCATGATGGCGAACGATTTCCTGCTGAACGCGCACAAGCCGACCGATCCGTCGTTCCAGGACATCATGCAGATCAAGCAGAACGCGACGCGCGCCGCGACGCTGGTGCGGCAGCTGCTGGCGTTTTCGCGTCGGCAGACGCTGCGGCCGCAGGTGCTCGATCTCGGCGATGCCTTGAGCGATCTCACCATGCTGCTGCGCCGGCTGATCGGCGAGAAGGTCAAGCTCGACCTCGTCCACGGCCGCGATCTCTGGCCGGTGAAGGTCGACGTCTCCCAGTTCGAGCAGGTGATCGTCAATCTCGCGGTGAACGCGCGCGACGCTATGCCTGATGGTGGCAAGCTGATCATCCGCACCTTAAACGTCAGCACCGAAGACGCGGGCAAGCTCGCCTACAAGGGCATGCCGGCCGCCGACTATGTCCGGATCGAGGTCGCCGACACCGGCACTGGCATCCCCGCCGACATCCGCGACAAGATCTTCGAGCCGTTCTTCTCGACGAAAGAGGTGGGCAAGGGTACCGGGCTCGGGCTTTCCACCGTCTACGGCATCGTCAAGCAGACCGGCGGTTTCATCTATGTCGATTCCGAACCGGGGCAGGGCACCTCGTTCCATATCTTCCTGCCGCGCCATCATGCTGAGCCGGAGGTGCAGGTCGAGCAGCCCGCAGCTTTGGTCAGCGCGGTCAATGGCGCCGCGAAGGAGGCCACACCGGCGGCCGAGGCCAAGCCGCGCACCGATCTCACCGGGCAGGGCACCATCCTCTTGGTCGAGGACGAGGAGGGCCTGCGCGCCCTGAACGCGCGTGGCCTGCGCTCGCGCGGCTACACCGTGGTCGAGGCCGAGAACGGCGTCGAGGCCATGGAGGTGCTGGAGGAGGAGAGCGGCGCGATCGATCTCGTCGTCTCCGACGTGGTAATGCCGGAGATGGACGGCCCGACGCTGCTGAAGGCGATGCGGGAGAAGAACCCGGACATCAAATTCATCTTCGTTTCCGGCTACGCCGAGGATGCGTTCGAGAAGAGCCTCCCCGAGGGCCAGCAGTTCGACTTCCTGCCAAAACCGTTTACGCTCAGCCAGCTCGTGGCGGCGGTGAAGGAGACGATGACGAAGGCGGGGTGAGCGTTGTGCCCGAGAGATTGCACTGACGCGCGACAACCTCGGCCGTCGTCCTGGCGAAAGCCAGGACCCATACCGCGTGATCTCTCGGTTGCGCACGCTGCCAATCCCGAACGACCAGCTTTCGCCAAATTGCCTCTCGGGGTAATGGGTCCTGGCTTTCGCCAGGACGACATCGGGAGTGTATGCGCGCGACTGCTTCAACACCGTCATTGCGAGCCACCGGGTCCGCGCAAAGCGCGGCCCGATGACAGGCTCCGCGAAGCAGTCCAGACTGTCTCTTTGGAAAGAGCCTGGATTGCTTCGTCGCAAGGGCTCGTCGCAATGACGTGGTGGGAGAGCTGCGCTCGCAATGGCGAGGAAAAAGCGGAAATCCCGTCGCAAAGGCGCCGGTATCCCGCGACCTCGGTTCCCCGCGCGGCCAAACCCCCGCCAAATGCGGCCAAACCCCCGCCAAATATGGGATTTTGCCACATCCCCGCGACTGAGGGCCGCAGCAATAGGTTCCGAAATCGGCTTCACTTTTCGGGAAGTCTGCCCATCTTAAGCGCACGTCCCCATGCCGGGGATTTGGGAAACGCACATGACTTTCTCGCAACGCTCCCGCAGTCTCTTCAAGACCATTGCCGTCGTGCTGGCGCTTGCGCTGCCGACTGCACTGGCGATCTCGTCCGCTGACGCCCGCGTCGGCGGCGGCTTCTCGTCGGGTTCGCGCGGCTCGCGCACCTATTCGGCGCCGCCGTCGACCACGACTGCGCCGGGCTCGGCCTCGCAGTTCAACCGCACCTACACCCAGCCGGGCGCAGGCATGAATTCGGCCGCGACCGCGCCGGCGCGCGGCGGCCTGTTCGGCCGCGGCGGCGGCTTCCTGGGCGGCCTTGCGGCCGGCTTCCTCGGCGCCGGCCTGCTCGGCATGCTGTTCGGCGGCGGCCTGTTTGGCGGCCTCGGCGGCCTGTCCTCGATCCTGGGCCTGATCATTCAGATCGCGCTGGTGGTGCTCGTGGTGCGGCTGGCGATGTCCTGGTGGCAACGCCGCCACACGCCGCAGGCGGCCTATGCCAATGCTAATGCGGGCGCAGGTCAGGGACCGCAGCCGAACTATCGCAGTGGTCTTGGTGGCTTCGGCTTCGGCGCCAACAGCGCGCCGCTCGAGATCAAGCCCGACGACTATGAGGCGTTCGAGCGCCTGCTCGGCGAAATCCAGACCGCCTGGTCGAACGAGGACGTGACCAAGCTGCACACGCTCGCGACGCCTGAGATGGTCTCCTATTTCGAGCAGGATCTGGCCCAGAACCGTTCGCGCAACGTCGTCAACAAGGTGACCAACGTCAAGCTGTTGCAGGGCGACCTCGCGGAAGCCTGGCGTGAAGGCGAGACCGACTACGCCACGGTGGCGCTGCGCTTCGGGCTCATCGACAAGACGGTCGACCGCAACACCGGCGCAGTCGTTGCCGGTAGCGAGCAGCCGGGCGAGGCGACCGAGATCTGGACGTTCGCCCGCCGGCCGAGCACCGGCTGGGAATTGTCGGCGATCCAGCAGACCAACTGATCGCTTGCGACACGAGGAACCAAGGCGTCGTGCTCCCGCACGGCGCCTTTTTCTTTTGGGCGCCTCTTCTTTTGGGTACCCCGCATCGCCGCATCGGAATAAGCGGGCGTGCGTTGGGTTGAAATCAGGCGGCCAACGACAAGCACAACCGGAGGACAACATGATCCGCACCGAGAGATCCGTGACGATTTCAGGCCTCGCGCTCGCAATGGCCTTGCTTGCGGCGCCATCGGCGCAGGCGCAATCGGCCGACATGACATTCTTCGTGACGTCCAACGGCCCCGGCAAGGGTGCCGATCTCGGCGGCCTCGAGGGAGCCGACGCGCAATGCCAGAAGCTTGCACAAGCCGCGGGCGCCGGCACCAAGACCTGGCGCGCCTATCTCTCGACACAGGCGGCGGACGGCAAGCCGGCGGTCAACGCCCGGGATCGCATCGGCAAGGGACCGTGGCAGAACGCCAAGGGCGCGGTGATCGCCAGGGATGTTGCCGACCTGCACGGCGCGGCCAACAACCTCACCAAGCAGACCGCGCTCAGCGAGAAGGGCGAGGGGATCAATGGTGTTGGCGACCAGCCAAACCGGCATGACGTGCTCACGGGATCGCAACCAGACGGCACCGCGTTTGCCGGTCCGGACGATCGCACCTGCAAGAACTGGACATCGAGCACGCAAGGCGCCGCAATGGTCGGCCATCTCGATCGACGGGGTCTGCGCGACGACGAGCCTTCGAAATCTTGGAACAGCTCTCACCCCTCGCGCGGTCCCGACGGCGGCTGCTCGCAGGCCGATCTGAAGAGCACAGGCGGCGACGGCCTGCTGTATTGTTTCGCGGCGAATTGAGGCGCGAGCTGTCTCTTCCATCATTGCGAGGAGCGTAGCGACAAAATTGCGAAGCAATTTTGCGCTGAAGCGACGAAGCAATCCAGAATCTCTCCGCGGAGACAGTCTGGATTGCTTCGTCGCAAGGGCTCCTCGCAATGACGGAGTGTGTGGTACCGCCGCTCCGTCTCACTCCGACGGAACTTTCGGCTACGTGTTACATTGGTCCCGTCGCCCGCAACGCTCACGGACTCCTCCCATGAAATACGAGCTCTATTACTGGCCCGAGATCCAGGGCCGCGGCGAATATGTGCGGCTGGCGCTGGAGGAAGCGGGCGCCGCCTACGTCGATGTCGCGCGCGGACAGCGCGGGACAGCTGCGATGATAAAGATGATGGACGCGCATGGGGGCACGCCGCCCTTCGCCCCGCCATTCCTGAAGGCGGGCAAGCTCGTCATCGGCCAGACCGCCAACATCCTGCTCTATCTCGGCGCCCGCCATGGTCTTGCGCCGAAGACCGAAGGCGGCAGGCTTTGGGTGCACCAGCTCCAGCTCACCATCACCGACCTCGTCGTCGAGATCCACGACACCCATCACCCGCTCGGGCCCTCGCTCTATTACGAGGACCAGAAGCCGCCGGCGAAGAAGCGCACCGCCGATTTCTGGAGCGAGCGCGTGCCGAAATATCTCGGCTATTTCGAGCAGCTTCTCACCGAGAGTGGCGGCACCTATGTCACGGGACGCAGACTGACCTATGTCGATCTCTCGCTGTTCCAGATCGTCGCGGGGCTCCGCTATGCCTTCCCCAAGCGCATGAAGGCGTTCGAGATAGATATCCCGGGCCTCGTCGGCCTGCACGACCGCATCGCCGCACGGCCCAACATCAAGGCCTATCTCGACAGCGACCGCCGCATTGCCTTCAACGAGCAGGGCATCTTCCGCCGCTATCGCGAACTGGATGCTTAGCCGGCTCAGACGGGAGAGTGATCTGCCCTCACCAAACGCCCGGCACCAGGCGGTAGCGCACCCGCGCCGCATAGTCGGCATAGCCTGGAAGGCCCTCGCGCAAGGTGCGCTCCTCGATAGGGATGCGGACCGCGAACAAGGCAATGAAGAGCGGTATCATCGCAAGTCCCCACCACGACCCAAGCAACAACGGCACGCCGGTGAAGAACAGGACCATGCCGCTGTACATGGGATGGCGGACATAGGCGTAGGGACCGGTCGAGATCACGTGCTGCGCGCGCTCGGTTTGCAGCTTCACCACGGGCGCGGCGAACGAGTTCTCGCGGAAGATCCACATCGTGAACAGTGTCGAGGCCAGGAACAGCACGAGGCCGAGGACCTGGAACGCAACCGGCATCTCGGAGGATTGAATGCGCCGGTCGAGGCCCATCGCGCACAGCCAGGCCAGCATCGCCACGACAAAGACCGTCATGAACATTTTGTCGGCGGCGGGCTGATCCCGTTGCAGGACCGGCCGCAGACGTTCGGCGAGCAGAGCCGGATCGATCCGGTAGAGCCACCAGCCGCAGAGCGGACCGAGCAGGGCGGAGGTGACGAGGAGCACCCAGGCCGAAGGCCAGTGCAGCGTTCCAGCGGACGCGAACAGCAACGCGCCCATGCCGACGACGAAGATCGTGTTCTGCAACAGGAGGCGTGCGATCATGCGCAGAGTCCCGGGATGACCGCGCACGACAGTGGTCCTGCTATCCGGCAAAGATGCGGCCGGATGCGCAAAAGGCCCGATCGACCGGATCGGGCGCTTCAGCTTTGGCAAGCCTGATCAGGCGAGCTGATCGATCCGCGTGCCCTGACCCGGGGGCAGCGGCGCGGGCGGCTGCGGCTTATAGGTCGGATCGTCGTCGTTGACCTTGGCCTGATCGTCCTGCTGCTTGGTCGTGTCGTAGCTCGGAACCACGATCGCGATCGGCGGCGGCGCAACGGTGGAAACCTTCATCCGCAAATCCTCACACATGGAAACAATTGAGCCTGCCCCGCGAGGAGCGAAGTTTCCTTCAAGGCAATCGTTAAAATGCGAGGGAATTGGCGCGGTGGGATTGGGCTGCCTGTAGCTTCCGCGCGTGCAAGTCTTAAGAGAATCGCGGCTCTCTCCACGTCATTGCAAGGAGCTCGCGACAAAATTGCGTAGCAATTTTGCGCTGATGCGACGAAGCAATCCAGTCTGTCTCCGCGCAAAGATCCTGGATTGCTTCGCTGCGCTCGCAATGACGGAATTCGTGGTGGGCGGCATCGCGACACGCGCGCCGCCACCCTGCGGAAAGCGGGGAGCCCCGCGCCTATTCGTCCTTGCCGCGCGTGATCGCGATGGACGCATCCGCCTTTGTGCGGGTGCATTCCATGTTGAGCCGGCGGTAGCGCATGTTGATCTTGTCGCCGCGCAGGAGGCCCATACGCTTCAGGCAACGTGTCGCGCCCGACGTGGTGTCGTCCTTCGTCACGGTGAAAACGATCGCGGCCATCGACCCCACCAGCGCATAGAACTCCGGCTTGGGCTTGCGATCGCCCTTGGCATAGAGCTCGATGGAATATTTGTCGCCACGGCAGCCGACGGACAGCTCCTTGGCCGCCGGGTGTGTCAAATACACGATGTTGGCGGCCCGGAAATTCACCTTGAGCCGATCGATCTGGTTCGCCAGCTCCTTGGCGCTGTCGTCGCAGCGGTCGGCGCGCGCGGGGGAGGTGAGGGCCACAAGGCCGGTGATGGCGGCGGCGACCAGGATCGCGCCGCGGACGTTCAAGTTCAATGTCATGATGAAAAGCCCCTTAGGGCGCGCATTCAAGCGTCGGCGGATGCGAAGCGCAAGGGTGGGAACGGGCCTTTCCACGTGCTGTGCCAATGCCTTCCCGAGCCCTAGCCACCCTCTCCCATGCGCTCCGGTCCCTTTCTTTTCTGCCGGAAATGGGCTTAGAACGCTTCTACGCAGCGGGCCCGCGCGAGGCCCCAAAACCCCGAGATCGACCCCATGAACGCTCCCACCGCCTTTCCCGACCAGTCAAAGCCTGTTCCGCCCTACAAGCACACTCCGCTGTTCCCGCTGGGCAAGGACGAGACGCCTTACAAGAAGATTTCGTCCGAGGGTGTCAGGGTCGAGAAGGTCCTGGGCAAGGACATGCTGGTGGTGTCGCGCGAGGCGCTGCGGGCGCTGTCGGAGGCGGCTTTCGGCGACATCAACCATTACCTGCGGCCTGGCCATCTGAAGCAGCTTCGCGCGATCCTCGAGGATGGTGAGGCGAGCCCGAACGACAAGTTCGTTGCGCTCGACTTTTTGAAGAACGCCAACATCGCCGCCGGCGGCGTGTTGCCGATGTGTCAGGACACCGGCACTGCGATCATCATGGGCAAGAAGGGCTGCAACGTCATCACCGATGGTGACGACGAGGCGGCGCTGTCGGAGGGCGCGCGCGATGCCTATCTGCGCCGCAATCTGCGCTACTCGCAGGTCGCGCCGCTCTCGATGTACGAGGAGAAGAACACCGCCAACAACATGCCGGCGCAATGCGAGATCTACGCCGAAGGCGACGACGCCTACAAGTTCATGTTCATGGCGAAGGGCGGCGGCTCCGCCAACAAGAGCTTTCTGTTCCAGGCGACGCCTTCCGTCCTGACCAAGGACCGGCTCCTCACGTTTCTCAAGGAGAAAATCCTGACGCTAGGCACCGCGGCGTGCCCGCCCTATCACCTCGCGATCGTGATCGGCGGCACCTCGGCCGAGCTGTGCATGAAGACGGTGAAGCTCGCCTCGGCGCGCTATCTTGATGCGCTGCCGACGCACGGCTCGCCCGATGGCAACGCCTTCCGCGACGTCGAGATGGAGAAGGAAATCCACAAGATGACGCAGTCGCTCGGTGTCGGCGCGCAGTTCGGCGGAAAGTATTTCTGCCACGACGTCCGCGTGATCCGCATGCCGCGCCATGGCGCCTCGCTCCCGATCGGGCTTGGCGTGTCCTGCTCGGCCGACCGCCAGGTGCTCGGCAAGATCACGAGGGACGGCATCTATCTCGAGGAGCTCGAGCACAACCCGGCGCAATATCTGCCGCAGGTCGAGCAGTCGCTCGGCGGTGAGGTCGTCAAGATCGATCTCAACCAGCCGATGAAGGACATTCTGGCCACCTTCTCGAAATATCCGATCAAGACCCGGGTCTCGATGACCGGCACCATGATCGTCGCGCGCGATAGCGCCCATGCCAAGCTGCGCGAGCGGCTGGAGAGGGGCGAGCCGCTGCCGGATTACTTCAAGAACCATCCGGTGTATTACGCCGGTCCCGCCAAGACGCCCGACGGCTACGCCTCCGGCGCGTTCGGCCCGACCACGGCGGGTCGCATGGATTCCTTCGTCGACCAGTTCCAGGCTGCCGGCGGCTCGATGGTGATGGTCGCCAAGGGCAACCGGGCGCCTGCCGTGCGCGAGGCCTGCAAGAAGTATGGCGGCTTCTATCTCGGCTCGATCGGCGGCGCCGCGGCGAACCTTGCCGAGCACTGCATCAAGAAGGTTGAGGTGCTCGAATATCCCGAGCTCGGCATGGAAGCGATCTGGCGCATCGAAGTCGTCGACTTCCCCGCCTTCATCATCATCGACGACAAGGGCAACGACTTCTTCAAGGAATTGAATTTGGGCTAGCTGCTTCATCCCCACTTGCGTGCGGGTGATCGCAGCTGTGCTTTACGAAAGATCGTCATGCCCGGGCTTGTCCCGGGCATCCACGTTCTTGGTACGGCGAACAAGACATGGATTGCCGGGACAAGCCCGGCCATGACGATGCGGAAGCTTCAACTACAATTCGTAACCTGGTTGGAGCAGAGCGAACGCCACCAGCCGCGCACACCGTCGTGGCTCTCGACGAGACCCCAATATCCGCTACAGGCAAGCAGGCGCTTCGGGCCGCCGTCACCGTCAATCGGGCCGCCGAGCTCGCGTTGCGCCGGCATCCATTTGGCGTCGACGAAGGGGGCCTGGAACAGCCCGCCCGCGCGCGTGTAGCCGTTGGCGAAATTCGCGCCGACCTTGTTGGAGGCGACCCAGCCGCGTCCGGCATAGGGCTTTGGCGCATTGCGCGGATATTTTTTCTCGTCCTCGTAATCCTTGCCCGGCGGTTTCGCGCCTTCGATCAGAAACCAGCCGTCCTTGAAACCGACGATGCGGAATTCGGTGAGCCAGCCGCCCTCGGGCGTGTTCTCGCTGCCGCCAAGCCTTAGTCGATACGGCGGCGGCAGGGTGCCGAGCACGCGCACCTTCACCGATGGCTCGGTCCGCACGTTGAGTCCGTTCGGATCCTTGTCGATGGACCAGGCGCCGAGATCGCAGGGCTCCGTGCCCTCGGGCAGGGTTGCGCGCTTGCCCGCCAGCTCGGCGTGGAGCTTTGCATAATCGCCGTCGTCATCGGCTGCATCGGCCTCGACGCGCGGTTTCAATTCGGCCGATACCGCGCGCTTCTCGTCTGGTGTCAGCGCGACCACGAGGGTCTGGCGCGCAGCGAACACGCTGGCCGGCGACTTCGGGTCATTCGACGTCGCCGGATAGACGGCGAGGTAACCAGTCGAGGCTTCGGTGCGGTAGGCCATGCCGGCGACATAACCCGCCGGCACCAGGGCGAGCGCGCTTGCGCGCCACACCGGTTCGGTGTCATCCGCGCTCGCCGCTTGTGTCGCGACACACAGGATCGTTGCCGCGATGAGACGGAGCACGCGCATGATTGCTGCGCGGCCTTATGTCCGCGCGCCCGTGAACGGGAAGCTGCCCATCGGGCCGATGACCATCTCGCCGCTGATGCTGTCGCCGGAGACGGTGCCGGTGAATTCGAGCGTGAGCGGCATCGGGTTCGTGATCGAGACCTTCCAGGAGACGTTGTCGCCGCTGACGGTGCCATCGAAAATCTCGGCGGTATTACCTTCCGCGCCTTGCGTGCCCGTGAGCGCGCCGCCCGCGGCCTTCAGGCTCAGCGTCGCCTGGCGCTCGCCCATCGGCGTCGTCATGGTCAGATTCCAGTTGCCGTCAACGGCCATTCCCATCTCCCGAACAAATCCCGGCGGGCCGCGACGATCCGCGGCCAGTCCTGGGCGAGCCTATAACCCAACTCGCAGCGCCTGCCTAACGCTGCATTGGAGGCGTAGAAGCATGATCCGGAAAAGTGTGTAGCGGTTTTCCGAAAAGATCAGGCTCAAACGACATCCTAAAGCGCGGTCACATCGCGCTTTAGGCGCGGGCAGCGGCGCGCCGGCGACTGGTGACGATGAGGCGCAGAACGACGTACTGCACGGCAAAAGCCAGGATCTTGGCGCCGCCTGCGACCACCGTGAGGTAGAACGCCCACAGCTTCAGATCGCCGGTCGATGCGACGGCGATCACGCCGACGCCGATCACGAACATCAGCACCGCCCAGGCATAGCCCGCAGCCGTCACATGTTCCGGAACGGTCTCGACGACGATCGGCGGCATGTAGCGCAGCATCCAGCCGCGCTTGAGCATGATGATGCCGATCGCGAAATGCGCGATCGCGGGCTTTGCCAGCATAAAGCGGGGATCATTGGTCAAGAGCGTGATCGTGCCCAGCACGACCACGAGCGCGAGGCTCGCATAGGTCATGTAGTTGAGCTCTCGTTCCTTGACGCGGGCATAGATCACCTGCGCGATTGCACCGGCAATCGCCACCGACGTCGCCAGGACGACGTTGTCGGTGATGAGGTAGATGACCAGGAAGACGATGGCGGAAAGGAAGTCGGAGGCGAGGCGGGCGAAAACGCTCTTCATCGTCGATCCTGTTCAGCGGGCGTTGGGCAATGCGCGGGCGGGCGCACCGTACTTGATCTCGCGATACTCGGGATACCACTTTGTGAAGTACATTGCGCTGTTGCGGGCAGCGAAGGCGACCGCAAGGCTCGACCAGAGCGGCAGCCCGGGGACGTAGAGTAGCACGAGATTGGCGGCTGCCATCAACAGCGCGGCTGCGGTCCAGGCGCCGGTTATGACGTAATTGGCGCGGCGGAAGCCGGGCATCGCCGCGGTTTCGGCCGGGACGGATTCAAGCGCATATTGCAGCGTGAAAGGACGGCGGACCAGCATCGAGCCGAGTGAGATGATGAAGATGCCGAGGTCGACCGACAGCTTGACACCGAGCGTGCCGAGCGCGGGATCGAGCAGCGCGAGATAGAGGCCGATTGCGGCGAACACGATCGCCGAGCCCGTGGCCAGGATCTTCACCGAGCGGCCGCGCATGACATCGATTGCGACCGTGGCGAGGCAGATTGCAGCGGCCGCAAACACGCTGATCGTGGCGGAGGTCACCAGCATCAGCAACGCGAAGGCGCCGTAGGGCGCGAGGATCAGGAAAATCGCCATGAGCCGCCTCGATCTGGTCAAATCTTTACAGTGTAAAGATAAGTAATCGACGGCGAAGGTCGGGTCAAGCGAAATCTTTACAATGTCAAAATGACGTAAGCGACCTCTAAAAGATGAAGTGCTGCAACGACTTGGTCGGAGGCTTCGCCAGCCAATTCCGCCCAGGGCAGCCGCGACAGGATCGGCAGCGCGGAGGCGATCAAAAGGCCGATGGTGAGCAAGATGCCGCCGTTGAAGAAGGTAAGGCTGCTTCGCCGCAGCCGGATCGTCTGCAATGTGAATGCGGCGCAGGCCAGGGCCAGGACGGCGAGGCAGTCCGCGGTGATCGAGGGTATGTGCATGTGGAATCTCTTTGGTGACACATCCGCGCTGTCATTCCGGGGCGACGCGAAGCGTCGGAATCCATTGAGCGGCAGAACACGCGGCGAAATGGATTCCGGGCGCGCTAACGCGCGCCCCGGAATGACGAGGTGAGAACTACGCCCCCACCCAATTGCCGTGAAAGCCGTCGGGCACGCGGTGGCCGAGCTGCACCAGCGCGACGGGACCGGCCTCGACATCGGTGGCGTTGAACACGGCGAGGTCGCTGCGGTTCTCCCGCGCGCGCCAGACCACCGCGAGCAGCCAACCGTCGCCCTCGGCGGCATCCTTCGACCCCTCGACGAACACCGGCTCGGAGATGGTGTCGCCGGCCGGCAGTAGATAATGGCCGAGCCGTTTGCCGTTGCCGTCGACATGGACGACGCCCGAGAGCGCGCCGAACATCGGCAGCCTCGGATTGGCGCAGGCGTACCAGCCGTGGCGGCTCCTCAGCCCGGCGCGGCGATCGTCGATGCGGGGGAATTCGCCGGTGAGATCGTCGAGATAGGTTTGCTGGAAGCGGTCGGTATTGCCCGAGAGATCGAACGTCCAGCGGCAGTGGCGGGCGCGTGACTTCTCTGGATCCGTCGGCCGGCCGTCGGGATGCGGAAACAGCGGCGCCTCCTCGAACTGCATGACGTCGGCGATAATGCGGTGATCGTCTTCCCACGCATTCATGACGTGGAAGACGTAGCAGGCCTCAGCTCGAAACCAGACGATGTCCTTTGCCGTGCCGTTGCGCTTCATCACGCCGACATAGGCGCCTTTGTCCGGCTCCCAGGCATAGGGCGGCCGTCCACTCATCGCGCGCTCCACGCTGCCGGTGATGGGAAGGATCGGAAACAACACATGGTTCGCGGTGACGATGAAGTCATGCACCATGCTGGCATAGGGCGCTTCGAAACGCTCGAAGCGCGTCGCCTTGCCCGACGCATCGATCGATCCGTAGGAGAGGGCAGGCGTCAACGGTCCGGCGGCATTGTAGCCGAAGAACACCAGTTCGCCTGTGATGGGATCGATCTTCGGATGCGCGGTAAAGCTGCCGGCGACGCGGCCCTGGTAGTTGTGATAGCCGCGCGTTGCCAGCGTGCCAGGCTCGATCTCAGTCGGCAGATGCGCTTCTTCCAGCGCCAGCAGCTTGCCGGCATGGAAGATGATGTTGGTGTTGGCGACGCCGCCATCGGTGAGGTTGGCCGGGGCATCGGGCAGCTTGCGGCCGAAGCCGCCGAACAAGGCGCGGCCGGCGTCGTGCTCGGCCATCCATTTCGGGGTGCGGACCCAGCGATTGCGGTAGCTGGCGCGTCCGTTCTCGAGGTGGAAGGCGTGCAGCATGCCGTCGCCCACGAACCAGTGCGCACCGGGCGAAGAGAACTGCGGATTGGGGCCGTTGCGATAGAGCGTGCCGTTCAGCTCGCGCGGCAGTTCGCCGATGATGTTGAGGAATGGCGCGTCGGCCTCGAACGGGATCGGCGCGATGTTGTTGCGGCGCTCAATGACGGCGTCCTGCTGCACGGCGAATCCTTCCCTATCTTTACATCGTAAAGATTGGATAACGCTAATTGCCGTTCCGGTCAAGCGAAATCTTTACACTGTCAATATTGCGCTCTATAGCTTGTCCATGGGCAAGAGCGAAACCAGGGTCGCGCACGGCGTGCGCCCCCCGAAGAAGACACCATCGGCCTCGCGTGCGTCTCCGCGTCCCCCGCGGCGCCCGGCGGTGGCGAAGACCGAGACACCCTATCACCACGGCGCCTTGCGCGAGGCGTTGCTCCAGGCCGCGGAACGGGTGCTGGAGCGTGATGGGCTTGCCGGCCTGACATTGCGGGCGGTGGCGCGCGAGGCGGGCGTCTCGCATGCCGCGCCGACCCATCATTTCGGCGACCTCACCGGGCTGCTCAGCGAGCTTGCGGCCGTGGGCTTCCGCCAGTTCAACGCCGCGATGGCCTCGTCCTGCAATGCTGCCACCACGCCGCTCGAGCGCGCGCTGGCGCGGCCGAAGGCCTATGTCGCTTATGCGCAGGCCCATCCCGGCATGTACGGAATCATGTTCCGCACCGAACGGCTCGATTATTCGAGGCCCTCGCTGCATGAGGCCGCCGAGGCCTCCTTCGCCGGGCTTGCCAATGCGATCGGCATGATGCGGCAGGAGCAGATCAGCGAAGACGCGCTGACGCTGAACCAGGGCGCCGCGATCGCCCGCGCCTGGTCGATGGTGCACGGCTTCACCACGCTGCTGCTCGACGGGCGGCTCAAGGATATTTTGGAGCGGCTGCCCGAGGGCACGACGGCCGAACGGCTACTCGAGGCGATGCTGACGGCGCCTGTGACCACCAAACTTCCAGTGTAGCGGGCTGTGGAGCCGCAGAAGAGCCTAAATCGCGATGGGATTAGGATGAATCGTCATCGCGGTGAGGATGGGATCATGATGGCGGCTCGATGTAGCTGGAACTTCGTAGCATCAGACGCCTTGATTGTGGGCAAGGCTCAAAAGCGCCATCAGGCACCTGACAGCGGCGCGGAATCGTTCTAGAAGAGCGGCTTCGCTTGGGTCATCCGGCCTCGTTCGCGTCCATTTTCTCTTGATCATGCCAGCCATCTCTTCGAACAAACCCTATCGCGTCGGCCGCTCCAAAACCGGGCTCGGCCTTTTCGCCACCAAGCCGATCAAGAAGGGAACCCGGATCATCCGCTATTTCGGGCCGATCCTGGATTCGCGGATTCCGGCGCACGACGAGATCGAGAACAAATATCTGTTCGAGCTCAACGGCCGCTGGACCATCGACGGATCGGTGCGCAAGAACTTCGCCCGCTACATCAATCATTCCTGCCGGCCCAACGCCGAGTCCGATGTTCGCCCGCGCGAGCGCAAGGTCTTCATCCGCGCCATCAAGAACATCGAGCCGGGCGACGAGATCAACTACGACTACGGCACCGACTATTTCAAAGCCTATCTGAAGCCGATCGGCTGCAAGTGCGACTCCTGCGAGAAGAAGCGCAAGAAGCTGCGCGCCGAGGCGCGGGCCGAACGCGCCAAGGTGAAGGCGCGAGCCGAGCGCAAGGCCACGAAGGCGGGCGCCAGGAGTCCGAAAAGCAAGGCCGCGAAAAAGAAGAAGCTCAACGGCCACGCCATCGGCAAGGCGAACGGCCGCGCGCGGGCCTGAGCTTGGGCCTTCAACTCAGCTGTCATGCCCCCGGCTTGCCGCCTTCGCTAAAGCTTCGGCGGCCGAGCACCCTTGTGGCCCCGGCGTAGCCTTGGCGGAGCCGGGACCGGGGGCATCCAGTACACGCCGCGGCGTCTCCGTATCCATTTACTGTCTCTGGAATACTGGGGCGCCCGGTCAAGCCGGGCGACGACAGCATGTATGTGGCCTCACGCCGCCACCGCACTCGCGCTCCTTCGCAGCCCCACATATTGCAGCTCGGCGAACACGCCGGTCGCAATCGCCTGCGCCACGACCATAAGCTCGCCCGCGAGATTCGGCGACACCGCGCTCGAAAGCAGCAGCGCGATGCTGCCGGCTGTCCAGGCCGCGTTACCGATCACGACCAGCAGCACCAGCGCCTTGGATACGGATGCACGCGCGGCGAGCCAGCCGACCAGCGCGCTGTAGGCGATCAGGAACAGGCCGGTCTCACGCAGCAGCGCTTCCGGCAGGTTGAACAGCGAGGCGAACGCGCCTGCGCCGAAGGTGAAACCGAGCGCGGCGACGCCGCTGAAGAGGGCATCGGCGAGCAGTGCACGGCGCAGGAAAGTGGATGCTTCGATCATCGTGGTTCTCCTTGGTTGAGGTCGGGGGAAATCACCGCAATCCGCGCCACCAAGCGCGGACAATGCGGGCGAGGCGGAACGGGCACAGGCTCCTGCCGACGCCGTGCTCGAAAGCGATGACCTGCGCGACGACATAGTCGCCGGTCGAATGCACCAGCGGCTCCGGCATGTTGAGGCTGCGCGCCAGCATCCGGGTTGCGAAGGCCATGGCCCAGGGCAAGACGTGTTCTGCGATGGTCCGGTAGAGCAGCAGCGCGATCATGGTCATCTCCTGTTTCGACCGAGGATGCGCACGTCCGCGCACCAATTCGATTACCTCGCGGGTAATGGAAGGGCCGAAATCGGCGTGCTAGGTTTTCGATCATGAACGCACATGCATCCACGGCACGCGCCGAACACAGCCAGCCGGTCCATATCGGCGACCATTTGCGCGAATGGCGGCAGCGCCGTCGCATGAGCCAGCTCGATCTCGCCGGCGAGGCCGAGGTCTCGGCGCGGCACTTGAGCTTCGTCGAGACCGGCCGCGCTGCGCCCTCGCGCGACATGGTGCTCAGACTCGCCGAGCGTCTCGACGTGCCCTTGCGTGAACGCAACGTGCTGCTGGTCGCGGCCGGCTATGCGCCGGCCTTCCCGCAGCGCACCCTGGAGGATCCTGCCTTGAAATCAGCGCGCCAGGCGATCGACCTCGTTCTCAAGGCGCATGAGCCCAATCCGGCCGTGGCGGTGGACCGGCATTGGAACCTGGTGTCGGCCAATCGCATGGTGGCGCCGCTGCTCGACGGCATCCCGCAGCGCCTGCTCGGCCAGCCCTTCAACGTGCTGCGGCTCGCGTTCCATCCGGAGGCGCTGGCGCCGCGCACGGTCAATCTCGCGGAATGGTGCGGGCATCTGCTCGAGCGGCTGCACCGGCAATGCGAGGCGACGGCCGACCCTGAGTTGATCAAGCTCTACAATGATCTGAAGAGCTACCCCATCCCGGCGCGCGCGGCGCCGCTGTCGAGCGACAATGTCGCAATTCCCTTCAAGCTGCGCCACCAGGGCGAGATCCTGAGCTTCTTCTCCACCACCATGGTGTTCGGCACGCCCGTCGACATCACATTGTCGGAGCTGGCGCTGGAGACCTTCTTCCCGGCGGACGAGCGCACCGCCGAACGGCTGAAGCAGATGGCGGCCAGCCTTTCCTAGCGGCGTTTACAGAGCGCAGCTGCGCTCGCATAATCCGCAGATGGACACACGTTCCTCCCGACCCTTGCGGCCGGCCAATCCGGTCGGGGATCTCCTGCGCGCCTGGCGCACACGCCGTGCGTTGAGCCAGGCGGAGCTGGCGTTCGAGGCCGGCATTTCGGTCAAGCATCTGAGCTATGTCGAGACCGGCAAGGCGGCCGCCAGCCGGGACATCCTGCTGCAACTCGCCTCCGCCCTCGATTTGTCGCTGCGTGACCGCAACGCGCTGCTCGAGGCCGGCGGTTTCGCGCGGCAATATGGCGAGCGAGATCTTGCGGCGCCGGAGCTTGCCGAGGCGCGACGTGCCATCGATCTCCTGCTGCGGCGGCACGAGCCGTTCCCCGCGATCGTGACCGATCGGCGCTGGAACGTGAAGCAGGCCAATCGCGCCGCCTCACGCCTGATGACCATGCTGCTCGGGCCCGAGCGCATGCAGCGGCCGCTCAACCATATGCGCATGTTCCTTGCGTCAAACGAGCTCAGGCCGTTCGTAGAGAACTGGCCGGGCGTGGCGGCGGCACTGTTGTCGCGCGCGCGTCATGAAGCCATGGCCGCGCCGCTCGATGAGGCCGTGCAATCGACCTGGCGCGAGTTGATGCGCTTGCCGGAGCTTCCTGCGCCTCAGTTCGAGGACTACGCCGTGCCGGGGCCGCTCTGCGAGGTGCGCCTGCGCAGGGGCGAAGTCGCAATCGGCCTGATCGGTGCGGTTCTGACGCTCGGCACGCCACAGGACGTGACGCTTCAGGAGCTCCGCGTCGAGATGTTCATGCCGGCGGATGCCGCGTCCGAGGCCACCCTGGTCACGCTTGCATCTCAGGACGCCTGAGCTTGCACGGCGTCACGCCGCTCGAAGCTCATGGCCTGCATCACCTCGGCGAACGGACCGTTGCGGTCGCTCAACGTCGCCGTGGTGAGGCCCGCGCCATTGGCGCCGACGCGCGTGGCGGCACGGATCAGGATCCATTCGCCCTCGGGCGGCCGAAAGAAATAGAGGCTGATCTCGGGATTGATGAAGGTCCAGTCGCGCATGTCGACGATCTGCGCGACGCCGCTGGAAAAATCCGCGGCCTGCACGGCCTGGAGCATCGGAGTGTTGGGCTCGCCTTCGACCAACGCCGCGTCGAGCCGCATCCAGGCGGCCGCGGGACCCGGCTTTTCCAGCGCACCCTCGATCAGCTGCACCGACACGTTCTGGAAATAGCGGCTCCATTTCTGCGCGAAGGCCGGCGGCGGACTGCCTGCCTCGGGTGCCTTGTCGAGCGTTGCGGGCCCGGCGAAAGGATCGGCCGGCGATTCTCCACTCTGCGCTGTCAGCAGCGCCGTGCAGCGGCCGATCTCGGTCTCGCCGTCCATTAGCCGCACCTGCGCGGTCTTGGCCTTGCGGCCGTCGCGCAGCAATTCGGCGATCGTCCTGAAGGCGCGCAGGCCCGCCGGTCGCCAGAGGTCGAAGGTCAGGCGCCGTACCGCAAAGCCTGATTCGGTCGCGAACCGCTCGACTTCACGGGCCATGAGGGCGGTGGTGGCGCTACCCTGCAACATGTCCGGCGACCACGGACCGCCGGCATGCTCGGTGGCCCGGAAATGATGACCTTCCGGCCTGAAAATGGCTGTCATTGCAGTCTCCCGCTGGTCCGATCCTGGCCGCGAGTATCGGGGCGGGGCGCACCTTTCACAATAACCGCAGAGGTGAAGTCGTGAGCTATGCGGGACGGGCGCCTTGCGCGGCCCCGGGCTCGGCTTATCTTCCGACAGACCCGTAGAATGCCCGAAGGAGGCGCCCATGAGCACGCTGAAACCGCTCCAGATCGACGTCGTCTCCGACGTGGTGTGCCCCTGGTGCTATATCGGCAAGCACCGGATCGAGAGCGCGTTGGCGCTCGTGCCCGATGTTCCGGTCAAGCTCAATTTTCGCCCGTTCTTCCTCAATCCCTGGGTGCCGCGCGAGGGCATCAGCCGTGAGGATTATCTCACCAAGAAGTTCGGCTCGGTCGAAGCTTACAAAGGCATTGCCGGGCGCGTCGTCGCAGCTGCGAGCGAGGAGGGCCTCGTCTACCGGCCCGAGATGGTGGCGCGTCAACCCAACACGACCGACTGCCATCGCCTGATCCTCTGGGCCGAGGCAATCGGCAAGGCGCCCGAGATGAAGCAGCGCCTGATGGAGCTCTATTTCCGCGACGGCGGCGATCTCACCGACGTGAACGTGCTGGTGCAGGCAGCCGCCGATGTCGGCCTCGATGCCGACGACGTGCGCGAGCGCCTCGCCACCGACAAGGACGTCGCGCGCGTTTCGGCGGACGCGCAGGAGGCCGCCGAGAAAGGCATCTCCGGCGTGCCGACCTATGTGTTCGCACAGAAATACGCCGTCTCCGGCGCGCAGGATCCGAACTTGCTCGCCCGCGCGATCCGCCAGGTCTCGGCGGAGATCAACGCGCAGGCGGCGGAGTAGTCTATTTGCGGAGTCGATGGACCACACGTCGCGCGGCCTGGTGCGCGACGTTGAGGCCGGCCAGCGCGGCATGAATGAGCGCGACGACCGGATCATTCCGCCGTAGCGGGATCAGCACGTCACCGATCGCGAAGCGTCCTCGCCAGATCGGATTAATCATGGGGTGATCGGCGCACGCCATCGAATCCGCGCTGGCGATGGCGGGATCGGCGCAGAGATGGCGGGTGAGGTCGAGCGTGAGCTGCACGCCGGGCGAATATTTCGCAAAGCGCTCGTCGATGCCGAGCTTGAAGAAGAAGGCGCGGTCCTGATGGCGCAGCACAATGCCGGCGGCGACCGGTATCGTTCCAGCGCGTAGCGTGATGATCTCGCATTGCGCGGTTTCCGCCAGCGTCGCGACGGCGCGGCGGATGAAGCTCGCATCGCCCGCATGCTGGATCAGCGCGGTGCCGCGCTCGCCCTTCCAGCCGCTGGCCTCGAGTTGCAGGAACGTTTCGAGCGCCGGTCCGATCTCGTTGCGCCCTCGCGCGACCTCGAACGCGACGGGGCCGGTTTCTTCGAGCCGATGGCGCTGGCGCCGCAGCTCCTTGAGCTTCCTGGCACCGAGTGCCTCGCGCAAGAGCGTCTCGCCGTCATGCGTCGCATCGAGGCTGGCGCGGATGTAGGAGCTGAGCAGGCGCGGCTTCAGGCCATCACGATTCAGAACCTGATTGAGAGCGGTCATCGCAGCGCCGTCGAGCGCGACGTCATTCAGCACGAGCGCATGGGCTCCGGCCTCGCGCGCCTGCTGCAACAGACGCGTGGCGGCCTCGATTGGGGCGTCACGGTCGATCAGCGGGCTGCACAGCGTGCCATAGGGATGCGCGCTCACCAGCGCGGGCAGGGGAATTTTCCAGGCGCGCCAGAGCGAGATCACCGGCATCAGCCCGATCAGTCGCGTCGAAGATGCGTCGAGTGCGGCAAGCGCTGAGGCCTCGGTGCGGCCGCGCGCGGTCGCGCTGACGGCAAGCTCCCAGCCCGGCAGGTAATAGCCGTTCGGTTCGATCGTGCGTTGCGCCAGCGCACGCCATTGACCGGGGTCGATGGAGGTGAGCGGAACGCGCGCGCGTGCGGCATCCCATGTCGATGCCGGATTGCTCGCTGTCTCCTGCGCGATGTCGACCACGTCCAGTCGTCCCCGTTCACGCGGTCCAAGGCCGCGTTACGGCGATGCTTAGCGCAAAGATTGGAAAATACCGTTGGGACGCTGCCTCAATTCGAGCGGTAGCGTTAACGTCTCGTTGAGCATCTGAGCGGTGGCGAGCCGTCGGGTGCGTTGCCGGAGGCTTGCTACTGGTCACCCGGGACGAAATGGTCGCGGGCGCTTGCCCGTCCGCCCCCGGCGGTGTCCGAGATCGTGATGTCGATGTCGCGGGACGTCTGTGGCAAATGTGCCGGGCCGACCTGCACGGATAAGCGCACCTCCCGGGTTTGATCCTGGCCGACCGCGACGACCGGCTTGCCGTCCGGCCCGGCCTCGATGCCGGCGACGCGACTGGTCGCGCCGGGTAGTCCGGAGATCTCGAGCACAAACGATCGTTCTGCGCCCTTGTTGAGGATGCGCACGATATAGTCGTTGCGCACCCCGCCATCCGAGAGCTGGACGAAGAGGGGATTGCGCTCGTGCAGCACGTTGACGTCCATGGTCGCGCGCGTCGCGAGTGCGTAGAGCATGATGCTGCCGACGATTGCGATTGCTGCCGCGTAGATCAGCGTGCGCGGGCGGATGATGCGATAGATCGGCGGCTTGCCGTCGCGCCGGCGCTGCATGTTGATGTCGGTGTCGTAGCCGATCAGGCCGGCGGGCCGACCGATCTCGCGCATGATGTTGTCGCAGGCATCGATGCACAGGCCGCACTGGATGCAGCCGAGCTGGATTCCGTGGCGGATATCCACGCCTGTCGGGCAGACATTGATGCACTGGTGGCAGTCGACACAGTCGCCGGCGACGTCGCCATGGGCGCGGGCGACTTCCGCCTTCTTCACCGACATGCGCGGCTCGCCGCGGTCGCGGCGATAGGTGACGTTCAGCGCCCATTCGTCGGTTAGCGCCGCCTGGATGCGGGGCCACGGGCACATGTAGATGCACATCTGCTCGCGAGCATGGCCTGCGAAGACATAGGTTGTGGCAGTCAGGATGCCGATCCAGAGATAGGCGATGAATGGCGCCTGGAACGTCGCGAGCTCCTTCACCAGCGTCGGCGCATCGGCGAAATAGAGCACCCAGGCGCCGCCGGTCCACCAGGCGATCATGATCCAGAGGAAGTGCTTCAGGGCAACTTTTCGGATGTGATCGAATGTCCAGCCGCGCTTGTCGCCCTGCATGCGCTCGCGCCGGTCGCCCTCGATCCAGCGCTCCACTGCGTAGAACAAGTCGGTCCATACCGTCTGCGGACACATGTAGCCGCACCACAGCCGGCCTGCGACCGCGTTCATCAGGAACAGCGTCATCGCCGCGATGATCAGCAGACCGGTGAAATAGTAGACTTCCTGCGGCCACAGCTCGATGAAGAAAAAATAGAAACGGCGATGCGGGAAGTCGATCAGCACGGCCTGATCCGGCAGGCCGGGGCCGCGATTCCAGCGTACGAACGGCAGCAGATAATAGGTGCCGAGCGTGACGCAGAGGATCGCCCATTTAATGCGGCGGAAGGGCCCGCGAACCGACTGCGGATAGACCTTCTTGCGCTTCTCGTAGAGAGGTCCCTCGATGAAAGTATCGTCGGTCATGCCGCGCTCCCGGCGTTATTGCCAGCGAAGATCTATTCCGGTGCGCAGAAGAGGCGGTACAGAGTCTCCAGCACCGAGCGGACCTCCTGGCTCGCGATGCTGTAGTATATCGTCTGACCCTCCCGTCTGGGTTTGACCAGGCTCAATGCACGCATCTTTCCGAGATGCTGGGATAGTGCCGCCGACGACAGGCCCGCGATGTCGGCGAGCTCGCCGACGGACTTTTCGCCATCCAGCATGTTGCAGAGAACCAGGAGCCGTTTTGGGTTACCCATGGCGGCGAGGAGGCGGGAGGCCTCCTCGGCCTTCTCCTCCAGAGCGAGCAATTCTTGATTCCGGGGCTTGCGCTTCATGGATGCTATATATATTAGTATATTCGAAAATAAGAAATAACTAAATCGTTTGTGCGAGGGTTCCTGAAGGTGCTCTCGCTGCGGAGGGTTCTGATGGTTTCGACATCATTTACGCCGATCGCCTCCCTCGTCGGCGGTGCACTGATCGGGTTGTCCGCCGTTCTGCTGATGTGGGCGAACGGACGTATCGCCGGCGTCAGCGGCATCGCGGCACGGCTGTTTCCGCCTTACGAGGACGGCGAGTTCGCCGGCCGGCTCGCCTTCGTCGCCGGTCTCGTCGCCGCACCCGTGCTGGTCCTGTTCGTCACCGGAAGTCTTCCGGCGCAGACGATAGCGGCCGGGCCGGCCGTTTTGATCGTCGGCGGGTTGCTTACCGGTTTCGGTTCGGTGTGGGGCAGTGGCTGCACCTCCGGCCATGGCGTCTGCGGCCTGTCGCGGCTCTCGGCGCGCTCACTGGTTGCGACCATCACCTTCATGGCGACCGGCGTTGCGACAGTCTTCGTGATGCGGCACTGGAGCTGACGCCGATGGCTATCCTGGTTCAATTCGTCGTCGGCCTGATCTTCGGTCTCGGCCTCATCGTGTCCGGCATGTCGAACCCGGCCAAGGTTCTGAACTTCCTCGACATCGGCGGCATTTCGGCGGGAACGTGGGATGCGAGCCTTGCCTTCGTGATGGCCGGTGCGATCGCGGTGACCTTCATCGGCTTCAACGGCGTCCTGAGGCGTGCGCGTCCGTTCTTCGCTGAACGGTTCTATCTTCCCACGCGAAGGGACATCGATCCCAGGATCATCGCAGGTCCCGCGATCTTCGGCATCGGCTGGGGACTGGCAGGCTTCTGTCCGGGACCGGCGCTGACCGCGCTCGGTTTTGGATCGGTGTCCGCCGTGATCTTTGTCGCGGCGATGAGTGCCGGCATGGTGCTGGCGCGCTTCATCGCCCGCTTGCCGTCGCTGACGCGCTTCGTCACGCCTGCCGATCCGCTCGAAACCTGAAGTAACCCGGAGAGTAAATCATGGACAAGAATTATCCCGAGATCACCCGACAAATCTCGGCCAACATGCGCAAGCTCCGGAGCGACATTCCCGAGACCATGAAGGGATTTGCCGCACTCGCTCAGGCGGCCACGCACGACGGCGCGCTCGACAAGAAGACGAAGGAGCTGATCGCGCTGGCGCTTGGCGTCGCTGCGCATTGCGACGGCTGCATTGGCTTTCACGCCGAAGCGCTCGTCAAGCTCGGCGCGACGCGTCAGGAGGTCGAGGAGACGCTCGGCATGGCGGTCTATATGGGCGGCGGTCCGTCGCTGATGTACGCTGCGGACGCGATCGCGGCCTACGAGCAGTTTCAGCAGCAATCGGTTGTTGCCTAGTTGCGGTCATTCGATACGATCATGCGAACGGGACCGGGCGAGTTGTCTCGTCCGGTCCCGGCCATCAAGCCTTCATCGATTACCAGCGGTCGTCGACACCGACGCCAACGCTGACGCCAGGTGCGCGAATGCCGACGCCGGCGCGCGGACCGTCATCCCAATCGCGATGGTAGGTCCGACGTTCATAATAGCGTTCGCGCGGCATGTAGTCATAGGAATCTCGCACGATCACACGCGAACCGCTGCGCGTGCGATAGCAGCGGCCGGCGTCGTCGCAGACAAGTCGTACCTGCTGGACGAGATCCGGATTGGTGTACTCGCTGCTCGTGTAGATGTCGGAAGCCTTCGCACTCGATGCGGCTGCCAAAGCACCGACGCCCGCCAACAGCGCAACAGTCAACGTCCTCATCATGTCCTCCTCGAAACTGCCCTCGGCGGTAACAAGAAAGGGAGGCGGTGTTCGTTCCCGTCGGCGATGCTGCTTTTTCCCCGGAACCGCAGCTTCGTTAGAGCGATTTGTTCCTAAATCGGCTGGTAAGTCTCGGTCCCGCAGATGTCGTCGGCTTCCGCACGCCGGCGGTCGACGACCCTTCCGCCGGTGATGGTCACGATGTAGGTCTGGGCGCCCAGCGACGTACCGGTCGCGGAGGTGAGCTGCGCGCGGACGCAGGCCATCCAGCCCGGTCCTCGCACCTCGCGATGGGGCGGGGCGACGTGCACCTCGCGCGGATAGGACGTGTTCAGGAAGACCACGTCGATCTGCTCACGCACCACGCGCTTGACGTCGGGGGCCGGCTCGGGCGGCGGTTGCTCGGCTTCCTTCATGCGCATGAACTCGGGCACCGGCGCGCGGCTGTCGGCAAAGCCGCAGGCACCGAGTGCGAACGCGCCGGCGAGCAGCGCCGCATGAGCAATGATCCGCAACATACCTGAAGGTCCCCCCTGCGCGCCAACACATAGGCACGAATGCGATCAGGCGAAGTCCCGCCCGATCAAGATTTGCTGAAGTCTTGGAACCCGCGGCATTTGCTATTTCGCGATTGCAGGCTAGCTTGTACCCCAGGCGAGGGGGATTGCATTCATGAGGATTCTGGTGATAGCGGCCGCGGTGCTGGCGCTGGCGGGAAGCGTGGCTCAGGCGCAGATGGGCGCCGGCAGCAAGCGCCATGGCAACGACGCCAAGGCGGACAACAAGCCCAAGGTCGACGAAAAGGCCTACAAGGCCGCGCTCGAGCGCATTCCCGAGCCCAAGGAAAAGTACGATCCGTGGGGTGGGGCCCGCCCCAGCGAACCCGCCAAGAAGTCGAAATAGAACGAGGCGGGCGTTGCGGATCCACCTGCGCGTTGCTGCCGCATTCGTTACGCTCCTGTCGTTTGCCGTGCCGCCGTCTTTCGCCTGGGAGAGCTGGGGCGGCGATCCCGGCGGTTCGCGCTTCTCGCCATTGCGGGAGATCTCGCCGGGCAATGTCGGCCAGCTCGTCCGCGCCTTCGATTATCACACCGGCGATCTCACGGCACGCTCGCCCGAGCTGATGCGGCGAACCAAATTCCAGGCGACGCCGCTGTTCGTCGAAGGCAGCCTGATCTTCTGCACGCCCTTCAACGAGGTCATCGCGCTCGATCCCGGCACGGGCGCGCAGAAATGGCGCTATGATCCGAAGATCGCGATCAACCAGCGCCCCGCCAATCGCTATGTCTGCCGCGGCGTCACCTATTGGGTCGACGATACGGCACCGCCGGATGCCGCCTGCCGCGCGCGCATCTTCATGGGCACGAACGACGTCCGCCTGATCGCGCTCGATGCGAAGACAGGCGTTCCCTGTACCGGTTTTGGCAATGGCGGGGAGATCAAGCTCGATATCGGAATGGCCCTGGAATGGCCGGGCGAATTCCAGATCACCTCGCCGCCGGCGGTCGGCCGCGGTGTCGTCGTAGTCGGATCTGCGATCGGCGACAACCGCCGTGTCGACGCGCCGAGCGGCGTGGTGCGAGCGTTCGATGCGCGCAGCGGCCAGCCACGCTGGACCTTCGAGCCGCTCGAGCGCGAAGGCATCGAAGCCGGTCACGCCAATGTCTGGGCGCCGATGTCGGTCGATGACGCGCGCGGACTCGTATTCCTGCCGACGTCGTCGCCCTCGCCGGATTTCTGGGGCGGCAAGCGGCCGGGCAACAACGAGCACGCCAATTCGGTGGTCGCGCTGCACATCGAGACCGGCGAACTCGTATGGGCCTTTCAGATCGTGCATCACGATGTCTGGGACTACGATCTGGCGGCGCAACCGACGCTGGCGCGCCTCGACACGGGCGAGGGCCAGCGCGACGTCGTGATCCAGCCGACCAAGCAGGGTTTTGTCTTCGTGCTCGATCGCGACACCGGCAAGCCGGTCTGGCCCGTTGAGGAGCGCGCCGTGCCGCAGGACGGCGCGGAAGGGGAAAGATTGTCGCCGACCCAGCCGTTCCCGACGCACGTGCCCGCGCTGACGTCGCAGACGATCTCGACCGATGATGCGCTCGCGCTATTGCCTGCGCTGCGTCGCTCGTCCTGCGAGCGGCAATTCGCGGAGGCGCACAATGAGGGCCTGTTCACGCCGCCTTCGAGGCAGGGCACGCTGTTGTTTCCATTCACCGGTGGCGGGGTGAACTGGGGCAGTGCGGCCTTCGATCCGGTCAGCCAGATCCTCTACGCCAACACCAGCCGCGCCGTGCATCGCGTCAAGCTGATCCCGCGCGCGGAAGCTGTCGGGTTCAATCCGCCGCCCGGTCATGATTTCGGCCAGCAGCGTGGCACGCCGTTCGCGATGACGCGCGCGGTGGTGATGTCGCCGCTCGGTTTGCTCTGCAACAAGCCGCCCTGGGGCGAGATGGTCGCGGTCGATCTGAAGGCCGGAAAAGTCCTCTGGCGTTCGACGGTCGGCACCACCGAGGATCTTGCACCGCTCGGCGTGCCGCTGCCGTGGGGCGCGCCGCTCGTCAACGGGCTCGCGGTCACCGCAGGCGGGCTCGTCTTCACCGGAGCGATGGACGCCTATTTGCGCGCCTTCGATGCGCGGAGCGGCAGGGAGCTGTGGCAGGGCCGGTTGCCGGTCCCGGGTGTCGCCAATCCCATGACCTATCTCTGGCAGGGCGAGCAATATGTCGCGATCGGCGCCGGCGGCCACTCCGAGGCAGGCACTTCGATCGGCGACAGCGTCGTTGCGTTTCGCCTGGCGCGGCCGGGCGAGGCACCATCGCTATGGTCGCGCACCATCGATCGTCCCGGCGGACGATTTCTTGCGGCGTCCTCAGTGATCGCGCTCGCGGTCGTCGCGTTTGCGATTGCAAGCCTGCGCTGGCGTCGCCGCCGTCGTATCGCGCGATCATGATCGTGTTGTGGATGCGATGCGAACGATCGTTCACATCGCGCGCGCTATTGCACGAAAGCAAGGCCGACGCGTTTGTCGCTGCGCCACACGGGGCGGCAAGTCCGCACGAAATTGTCGCACGAAATCGATAGCTTGAAGCTCTGCGGCAGCGTTGTGGGACCGTCGAGATCGACGGCAGCGCCGCCGGTCGATATGTTTCTCACCGTGCATGCGATTCCGCTATTTTCAAAGGTGATCCTGCCCCCCTTGAAAACACGGTGACGCTGCGTTGCACGCCTCTCAATCATCTGCGTCCATCCACAATGACCATTGTGAAATAGCGCATAGAAATTACCTTGAACTCAACTCAATACTGGCGCTACTTGCACAGCGCTTCAGGCTTCGTTTACCACGTTGACGCGGACAATCTCTCCGCCGACTTTCCTGACAAGCCCTTTATGGCGTTCGCGCCGATGGAGATACTGATGAAGACCATGCTTTCGATTCTGTTCGCTGCAGCGCTCTCGCTGTCGTCCATGCCCGCCCACGCCATCAAGTGGGACCTCTCGACCATGAGCTGCAAGCAATTTCTCGAGAGCGGCGAAGACAACATCCAAGTCGTACTGACCTGGATGGACGGCTGGTACAAGGGCGACGAGGACAACGCGATCATCGACACCGACGTGTTCATCCAGAACGCCAAGAAGTTCGGCGCCTATTGCGGAAAAAAAATCCGAACGTCAGCATCGTGACCGCGGCCGACGAGGTGCTCGGCAAGTAACGTTCCCTGTCTCGACATGGGATTCGTCGAGAGCCGCATTGCGCCTGGCGCTTCCGCGGCTCTCTCCTTTTCAAAGCACGATCAGCCCGGCAGCATCGCGAACGCGCTCGACACCATCGCAATCGGCTTGTTGTCGGAGGCCGAGAGCAGCGTGACGCGGCCAAAGCTCATGGTGCGCCCGAGCCGCACCACGCGGGCATCCGCCAGCACGTCCGAGGAGGAGGCTGCGCGCATGAAATGCGTGGTTTGGTCGACCGTGGTCATCGGGCGATAGCCGCGGTTGGCGGCGAGGATCGCGATCACCATCGCGGTGTCGGCGAGCGCCATCAGCGCCTGGCCGCAGACCACGCCGCCGTTCCGGCACAGCCGTTCCGAAAACGGCATGCGCAGCAGGGCACCCGGCTGCCAGTCCGGCGCATCCGCCGGCTGTGCGTGCTCGATGCGCTCGACCGAGAGGTCGAGATCCTGGACCCAGGGCGCAAAGACTTCGCCGAGGATGCGTTTGGCGTCAGTGATGCCGAACTCGGCGTCTGGCTGCGTTTGCATTGCTGTCGTTCCCTCCATTATGGCCGGATGTTTCGCCTCATTCTGCGCGCATCGGCGCGGCAAAGTCACCCGGTCTGGCGCCGGTCTCTTCGGCTTGAAAATGCCCGACTTCGCCCGATATGATGGCGCGCTTGGGTACGGGTGGATGATGTTGCGTCGATGTGTCCTGGTCTTTTGTCTGGCTGCGCTCGGCCTTGCGCTGAACGGGTGCACCAAATGCGGCCCGATCTGGGACGACTGGCTGCATGCGCCGAAATCGTGCAGATCGGACCGGCTCTAGCGGCCAGGCGGCGCTGAGGTCGCGGTCGGCCGCGACAAGGATGACGAGGCGCGGGCGATCCGCGCTTCATGGATGATCAAGGAGTGGATGATGAAGCTTTTCCGTTTGGCCGCGGTGCTGGCCGTGCTGGCGGGACCGGCCTACGCGCAAATGCCCAATCTCAATTTGCTGCAGGAAGGCCCGGGCAAGACCCCCGAGGAGAAGGCCGCGGACGCCGAGCGTGAAAAGGCCTACAAGGAAACGCTGAAGAAGATTCCGGACTCCAAGGCATCCAACGATCCCTGGGGCGGCATGCGCGCCGATCCGCCGAAACAATCGGCGGCGCCGAAGGCCTCGGCCGCGACCAGCGCGTCGAAGAAGAAATCCGGCACGGCCGCCAATTGACCTGCCACCGCCCGGGGGGCGGGCCTCCGGGTGGGACTCCTCTTTGCCCTGCCGGCCTCCTACATCTCGCAAGAGAGTATTGCGTAGAGGAGGACGGGACATGGCCGATCGTCCGCGGGATCTCGCCGAACGGATGGCGCGCCGGCGCAAGATGGGCGGCAAGCCGGACCATGCGACCGGCGACGGCTATCTGCGTGAGACCTTCACGCTGCCGCGCGCAGCGGCAAGGGCGAGGGCGGAGGCCTTCTTCGCCCGCTACCCCAAGGCCGGCTATATGAGCGCGGTCGAGACCTGGCGCGAATTGCCCGGTGGCGACATCGAATTCACCATGCGGCGGCTGCCCAGCGCGGATTAGAGTATGATCCGGAAAAAGTGTGCAGCGGATTTCCGGAAAGATCATGCTCAAACAAGAGCCTAAAGCGCGATGACGATTCGTCCTAATCGCATCGCGCTTTAGGGCCTCACCTTTTCGATCGTTTCTGCGACGATGCGGATCCGGAATACGGGCTCCTTGGCCTCGTCCAGCAGCTCCATGTGCCATTCGGAATTTTGCTGAAGCTTGCGGGCGATGCCGGCGGCCATGTCGGCGCAGACGCTGGTCATCTCCTTCCAGGCCGAATCGCGATCGTCAAATTCGCTTGCCTGGTCCGCGCAGCCGGAATAACGGCCGTTCCGGATTCGAAAGAAGTAGAGCGGCATGGCTGGCACCGATCACGCGTGACGGCCCAACCCCAAGGCCACGGGCGCGCAGTGCAATCCCAAACCTCGATCAGATCAATTCCGGGCGGCTACGGGATAAATCCCCTGGGGCGCTGCGCCGCCGCTGATCTCACCCAGACGGGCGGGTTCAGGCCGTCTTGCTCAGGCCGTCTTGCGCTCGATGGCCTTCAGCTCGCGGTCGATACGCAGCTGCACCCGCCGGATCGCCAAGAGGTCGATCTTTGTCTCAGTTCTGCCGGTCTTGATTTGGTCGCCGATTCGGAACTGCCACTGCCAAATTCCCGGAACTGCCGTCTTGGCGACGGTGAACTCGACGCCCCTGTGATTCATGGTCACCTCCCACGATTCACCTTCCATGCCCGTAACATGTTGGGCGTCATCATATGCCCGCAACAAGTGAAATCTGTCGATAAGTCCCGGACCGTTGACGGAAACCGCGAGGGCGCGCATTCCGAAGCAAACGAGGTCGGATTCGGCGCCGCTTGCGCGCCGCCCCGGAACTCTGTTCATGGTCGGAGAACCACGGAACAATCCGCGCGCGACGGCATGGGCCTTGCTTGGCCCGATGACGGCAAGCAACCATGGGCGCCTCATGCTCGGCATTCCCCGCCGCTACTCTCATTTCGTCTTCGGCATCATCCAGTCCGGACTGACCTCGCTGATCGCGGCAGGCATCGCCAGCCTTCCTGCAGGCAGCGCGATGGTCTTCCTCGGGCACTGGATGGTGTCGTGGCTGATCGCGTGGGCTGCGATGCTGCCGATCGTGCTGCTGGCGGCGCCCGCGATCCGCGCCGTCTCGCTGCGGCTGACGCGGGAGGAGAAGGAGCTGCGAACCGGTAGCTATGAAAAAACCCCGCCTGGGGAGAGCCAAGCGGGGCAAAGAGTTGTTGGAGGCTGAGGTGCTGGGCTGCAACACCATAGCCAAGAGACCCTAACTGGTTCGACTTACGTCAGCCTGACAGGGCGCCAAAGCGGAGCGGGGCCGGCGTCGGCGTCCCGTTCGTCGCGCCGCGTTCGTCCATGCCCGCAAACAGAAAACCCCGCTCGCGGGGAGCGGGGTCGTCGGCTGGGTATGGAGACCCGGTGTTGGTCCACCGGGCACGACGAGACTAGGCGATCAGGCTTACACGCGCCTGACGGTGTCTGTGCAAGTCGCGATCGCGCGGGCCGCAGACTGGCCTCGCGCCCGTCCCAATTTCGACATCCGGCCGCACAACTGGCGACACACGGGTCGGCAAGATTCCACACCGTCCGGCGCAGCCATGGGGGAAACGTGGCGCGGCGGCAACGGGGTGGCATCATGGATAACGTAGAGCGGTCTTTCGCCGCCGCGACGGCGGCTGGCTTCGTCGTGCTGGTGATCGGCCTCGTGCTGCTGGCGCTGCTGTAAGGCGGCATCAAGCGCAGGTGCGGGGAGGCGGCCGGAGCTCCGCGCCGGCGCGCTTCGCCGATGGTGAATGGGCACCAATCTTTCAAAAAGGAGGAAAACAACCCCATGCACAGTAGGCTGTGCGGCGATTTCGTCATTCCATCAATGGCTTACTGGAAGTATTTAGATGCCATAATCACGCGGGATGCTCAGCCAAGCGTATCCCGGCGCGCGATGCTAGATTCCCGCGCGGTCAACGGCGGCCGCTAGCGGCGGTCAGGTTCTGCAGCGTGCCCAGGCGCTACCGCTCGCCGTCGTGGGCCTTAGTGGACCTTGATCTCGCCGAGAGGCAACCGCAGCTCGGCGGCGCGCTCGTCACGGTCCTTCTTGCGAAACTCGTTTTCCTTGCGCTCGAACTTGATCATCTCCTCCTGCGCGGCCTCCAGGAGGTGGTTGCGCCTGATGGCGCCGTGGTGTGTGTCTTCAGTCATGCCAGGGGTCCCCAGAGTTGCGGTCCCATCCCGAAGAAGGCCACAGACCGCTAAAAGGTTCGGTGCCTCAGGATTAAGGATTTATGACGGCGCTTGGGCCCGTGCGTCTTTGATGCGCGTCAGTTTCGGACGAGGATCCCATCGTGGCAGAGCAGACGCTCACAGCGTTCATGCCGAGGGCAAATGCGCGTGCACGTCTGGTCAGGACGCGCGCGCCGACGAAAGCGACGATCGCGCTCACCCGATCTCGCAGGAATGATTCCAAGCATGGCGTGAAACGAAAGAGGCCGCCGAGGCGGCCCTCGGCGGCTTCATCTGCTGGCCTGCTGAAGCATGATCCGGACCCGAAGGGCCGCGTTGGCGCAAAGCGTGCAGCGGTTTTTCTCGCGATAAAGGTGGACCGCGTTTGCGCGGAGATCATGCTCAAACAATAATCGAAAGCGCGATGACGATGCTTCGTCATCTCATCGCGCGTTAGTGGCAGGGCTTGCCAAGCATCTACGCGTACCGGCTGTGGCAACCGTCGTGCAATTGCGATTTCTTCGTAATTTTTGCACCGACTTTCGGAGCGCCCGATGAGATCGGAGTGTTCGATGTCTGCGCTTGCGTCGAGGCCGAGCCGACGAAGATGGCCAGGGCCACAACGATCTTGAAAACCGATTTCATCACACCTCCTGGATTCAAGGGTACGAAATATAACGCTACATATACTAGCGTTACAAAAAGTAGCATTCAGGCGCAAGAGATCCAGCGAAACGCCAATTAGGACAGTGCTACGAACGGTAGTTGCCCGGAATCCACTTGGCATCTGGACACCGGTACGGTGCCTCCCGCCGGGGCTGGAATTTCATCCCGAAACGAGATTGCAACCGGCAAAGGGGTCGCTGAAGGGCGGCCCCTTTTCGATTCAGGCACGAGCAAGGGGATTGGGACAGCCGCAAAGAACATATTGCGAACTGAGAACAAATGGGGTACATTATTTTTATCGCCGGCCCGCCCTCTCAATCGTTTGTCCCCCTAGCGAATCCTCGCCATAAGGAGCACGACCCAATGTCCGCCACTGCCCTGCGTATCGTCGAAGGATCTTCCATGGACAAGAGTAAAGCCCTGGCTGCCGCGCTCTCTCAGATCGAGCGCCAGTTCGGCAAGGGATCGGTGATGAAGCTCGGCAAGAGCGACCGCTCCATGGACATCGAGGCGGTGTCCTCGGGCTCGCTCGGGCTCGATATCGCGCTCGGCATCGGCGGCCTGCCCAAGGGACGCATCGTCGAGATCTACGGGCCGGAATCGTCGGGCAAGACCACGCTGGCGCTGCATACGGTGGCGGAAGCGCAGAAGAAGGGTGGCATCTGCGCCTTCATCGACGCCGAGCACGCGCTCGATCCGGTCTATGCCCGCAAGCTCGGCGTCAACATTGACGAACTGCTGATCTCGCAGCCCGACACCGGCGAGCAGGCGTTGGAAATTTGCGACACCTTGGTGCGCTCCGGCGCTGTGGACGTGCTGGTGGTCGATTCGGTTGCGGCGCTGGTGCCGAAGGCCGAGCTCGAGGGCGAGATGGGCGATGCGCTGCCGGGTCTGCAGGCCCGCCTGATGAGCCAGGCGCTGCGCAAGCTCACGGCCTCGATCAACAAGTCCAACACCATGGTGATCTTCATCAACCAGATCCGCATGAAGATTGGTGTGATGTACGGTTCGCCCGAGACCACGACCGGCGGCAACGCGCTGAAATTCTACGCCTCCGTCCGCCTCGACATCCGCCGCATCGGCGCGATCAAGGAGCGCGACGAAGTCGTCGGCAACACCACGCGCGTGAAGGTGGTGAAGAACAAGCTGGCGCCGCCGTTCAAGCAGGTCGAATTCGACATCATGTATGGCGAGGGCGTCTCCAAGATGGGCGAGATCCTCGATCTCGGCGTCAAGGCCGGCATCGTCGAGAAGTCCGGCGCCTGGTTCTCCTATGACAGCCAGCGCCTCGGCCAGGGCCGCGAGAACGCCAAGGCGTTCTTGAAGGGCAACCCCGACATCACCGCCAAGATCGAGACCTCGATCCGCCAGAACTCCGGCCTGATCGCCGAGCAGATTCTCGCCGGCACCCCGGAGCGCGACGCCGACGGCGAGGAGCCGGCGGAGTAAGCCTTAAAGCAGTAGAGTTTTCGCGAGGAGCGGGCGCTGAGGACGTTGAGTTGCCGACGTCTTCGGTGCCCGTTTCGTTTTGGGGTGGGGTGGGATGCGTCCGCGATGAAGCGTCTGATCTTGACCAGTTCGTCCGGATTTGGGCTCGCCAAATCGGGATTGGCCGAAATTGTCGTTGCGTTTTCTTTTCGCTTTCAGTGGGGACCCTTGCCTTCACCTGAAATGCTTGCGGCCTATTTTGCGGCGCGTTCGGAGACGCTTTCACCCGGTGATCACTGGCCCGATGGGGCATCCGCTGGCCTAGTGCCATCCGAAACCGCAAGGATTTGTCCCTTATCGAGTTCTGTGAACCCTACGATGCGATCGAACTCTGGTTCGACCCGAATCCCGAAGATCAGTTGCAACTGATTTGGTTGCTCGATCACCTCAGATCTCATTCCGGGCCGGCGCAAAAACTCAAACTGCGCCTTGTGCCGGACGATCTGATCGTGATGAGGGGCGATCGCCTGTGGCGGTACGGTCTCGGTTTGACGAAACCGTGAGGCTGCGAGGATGACGCGGCTCATCGTGACAACAGATTCATCCGCTGCCGGCGCTCTGCTACGCGCGGACCTTGCCGATCTCGTCATCGCGATCGAGCGCCGGCTCATCTGGGGGCCGCTGCCGTCCGAGGAGGAATTGGGGGCTTTCTTTGCGCCGCGCACGACGCAGCCTTGCGGTCTTCATTGGTTGGACAACACGCCGTCCTGGCGTCTCGAAGGGTCGGGAGTGAAAGACCGTGGACTGATCGAGCTGCTGTCGGAATGCGACTCGGCCGAATTGTGGATGGGGCCAGAGCCGAATGCGCAATTGCTTCTGCTCTGGCCGCTCGACCATTGCGGCAATGAAAGAGCGGCGGTTTCCAAACTCGTGATACGTCAGCTGGACATTGCCGTTGGTCGTGTCGATCTGGAGCGGCTTGCCAAGCTGAACCCGCCGATTGTTGAGCTCAGGCCTGATCACCTTGAAATCGCAGCTCGTGCGTGGCGGGCCTATCGTGCGCCGACGCCGCAGGATTGGTTCGGCCTTCTCAAAACGGATTTGAGTTTGCTTCCGCAGCTTGAGCGGGGCGCCGTTGACCTGCTCGAAGAGCTTCCGAGCGTTGCCACTGGTCTCGGAGCCACTGAGATGCGGATTCTTGGGTTGATCGCACCAGGCAACGTGCAGCCCTTCGATGTCTTCCCAGGCCATCAGAAGCCCAACGAGCGTCGCGTATTCGACTACTGGAAAGTGGGCGCGCTGCTTGATGGGCTCGCGCGATGTCCGGTGCCGGCCGTAGCAGGGCTGGACGAGGGGCCATTCTCGCTCGACATGCATGACGATGCTCTCCGTCACGCACGATACAAGCAATCCCGCTTGTCGCTTACAGATCTGGGGAAGGCGGTGCTGGCAGGCGATGAGGATTTCTGCCGCCATAATCGGATCGCGCGCTGGTGGGGCGGCACGCTTGTCACCACCGAACGGCTCCGGCGGTGGGATCGCGAAAGCCGCTTATTGGTCCCGCCGGTTTGATGCGTATCGCTCAGAGTGTTGGGTAATCAATTTGAGACGCGATCGTGTCTCGTTTTTGGAGTAGGACGCCGGGGCTATGAAGCGTGTGATCTTGACCAGTTCGTCCGGCGTTGGTCTCACCTATGCCGGTCGTGCTGACATGGTCGTCCCCTTGATCTTTCGGCAAAAGTGCCCCTGTATTACGTATCAATTTGAGATGCGATCGTGTCACATCTGATCCTGGCCACGAACGATCTTGCGGCAAACACGCTTCGCCAATCGGGTGCGGCGAAAATCGCGCTCGGATTCTGTCTACGCTTCGTCTCGGGGAAATTACCTTCCGAGGAGCAACTTTTGATGGGGCTGGAGCGGCGATCGGAAAAGCACCGTAATCCAGGCGATCATTGGCTCGACGACGTTTGTCGCGGCTCGCTGGAAGGTTTCGGCACGCGCGATATCGGTTTCTTCGAGCTGTGTGCGAAGTTCGACTCAATCGAAGTATGGGTCGATCCCCTGCCCAATGATCAGCTTGTGCTCGTCTGGCTGCTCGACCTTCTTCGCCCCTACAAGGAGATCACGACGAAGCTGAGCTTGGTGCATACGGATGACATTGTTGCGAACTATGCACCGCAATCGGTCGCAAAATGGAAGCTGCCGGCCTTCAAGGTGGTCGACAATCATTTGATGACGGCAAGCCGCGCTTGGCGGGCCTATCGGGCGTCGACGCCAGAACCCTGTTTCGATCAGCTGATGACGGATCTGATGATCCTGCCGAGACTTCGATCGGCGCTCATTGCGATGCTTGAAGAGCTTCCGGACAGGTTGACGGGGCTCGGAGCCAGCGAATGGACATGCTGGACTTTGTGAACGACGGGCACACCGAGCCAAAGCGCGTCTGTGAGGCGAGGTGGCTTCGTGATGTGCTCGAAGATGGCGAAGCGAGCGATGCTTTGATCGAACTGGCGCAACATTCGGCACCGCCCGTCCTGCTGGGCGATCCGTCGTTCGACAATGAGGCCCGCTACCGCGGCGAGAGCGAGTGGAAGGTCACGCTGACTGAACTTGGACGTTCACTTGTCGCGCGCGAAGACGACGTGTGGCATCACAACACGATCAAACGTTGGTGGGGCGGTACCGAACTGACCAACGAACGGCTCTGGCGCCGGGACGCCGAGACCCGCTCGTTGATCGCGCCGTAAGTGCCGTAGGATGGGCAAAGGTGCGCAAGCGCCGTGCCCACCATATTTCAATAAAGGCAAGGTGGTGGGCACGCTTCCGCCTTCGCTCTTCGAGCTACGGCGGACAAGCCGCTTTGCCCACCCGAGACCTCCGTCGCGTCTTACTCCGCCGCTTCCGCGTAATCGCTCACCGGCGGGCAGGAGCATACGAGGTTACGATCGCCGTAGACATTGTCGACGCGCCCGACCGGGCTCCAATATTTGTCGGTACGCGAGACGCCGTCGGGGAAGCAGCCCTCGGCACGGGTATAGGCGCGATTCCACGCATCATCCGCGATGTCGTGCACGGTGTGCGGAGCGTGGCGCAAGGGCGAGGCCGCGATCTCAAAGCGACCAGCTTCGACCTCGGCGATTTCTTTCCGGATCGCGATCATGGCGTCGCAGAACCGGTCCAGCTCGGCCTTCGATTCCGACTCGGTCGGCTCGATCATCAGCGTTCCCGGTACGGGGAAGCTCATGGTCGGCGCGTGGAAGCCGTAATCGATCAGGCGTTTTGCGATGTCGTCCACCGTGACGCCCGACGTCGTCTTCAGCGGACGGGGGTCGACGATGCACTCATGGGCGACGCGGCCCTTGGCGTTCTTGTAGAGCACCGGGAAGTGCGGATCGAGGCGCGCTGCGATATAATTGGCGTTGAGGATCGCGATCTCGGTCGCACGCTTCAATCCTTCACCGCCCATCATCAAGATGTAGATGTAGGAGATGGTGAGGATCGAGGCCGAGCCGAACGGCGCGGCCGAGACCGGGCCGACCTGGGCGTCCGCCTTTGTTGCGGGATGGCCGGGGAGGAACGGGGCGAGATGCGCTCTTACGCCGATCGGGCCCATGCCGGGGCCGCCGCCGCCATGCGGAATGCAGAAGGTCTTGTGCAAATTGAGGTGGCTGACGTCGGCGCCGTAATCGCCGGGCCTGCTAAGGCCGACCTGTGCGTTGAGGTTGGCGCCGTCGAGGTACACTTGGCCGCCATGGCCGTGCACGATGTCGCAGATCTCGCTGATGTGCTCCTCGAACACGCCATGGGTCGAGGGATAGGTGATCATGACCGCGGCGAGATCGTTCGAATGCTTTTCCGCCTTGGCGCGGAGATCGTTGACATCGACGTCGCCGTTCTTCTGGCAAGCGACCACCACCACGTCCATGCCGACCATCGCGGCCGAAGCCGGGTTGGTGCCATGGGCGGAGGAGGGGATCAGGCAGATCTTGCGCTGGCTCTGTCCGCGCGACGCGTGATAGCCACGGATTGCGAGCAGGCCGGCATATTCGCCCTGCGCGCCCGAATTCGGCTGCAGCGAGATCGCGTCATAGCCGGTGATGTCGCACAGCCACTTTTCAAGCCGCGCGAACAGCGCGTGATAGCCGGCGGCCTGCTCGCGCGGAGCGAACGGATGCAGCGTCGCAAACTCCGGCCAGGTCAGCGGCATCATCTCGGTGGTCGCGTTCAGCTTCATGGTGCAGGAGCCAAGCGGAATCATGGCGCGGTCGAGCGCGAGGTCGCGATCACTGAGCTTGCGCATGTAGCGCAGCATCTCGGTCTCCGAGCGATGCGCGTGGAACACCGGATGGGTGAGGAACGCGGTGGTGCGCTTCAAGTCTTCCGGCAGCGCTTCGCGCGTCTCGGCGTCGATCTCGGCATAGGCGAGGGTGCCGCCGAAGGCGCGCCAGACCGCTTCCACCGTCGCGGGCGTCGTGGTCTCGTCGAGCGCGATGCGAAGCGCGGTTTCACCGATGCCGAGATTGATCTTCTCGGCAGCGGCGCGCGCGACGATCTCGACGCGCTTGGCGCCGGCATCGACGCTGAGCGTGTCGAAGAAGCTGTCCGACTGGAGCGCAAAGCCGAGCTTGCGCAGGCCGCTCGCGAGCACCGCGGCGCGGCGGTGCACGTTGCGCGCGATCTGCATCAATCCCTCGGGGCCATGATAGACCGCATACATCGAGGCGATCACGGCGAGCAACACCTGCGCGGTGCAGATGTTGGAGGTCGCCTTCTCGCGGCGGATGTGCTGCTCGCGAGTCTGCAGCGCCAGGCGATAAGCCGGTGCACCGCGCGAATCCACGGAGAGGCCGACAATGCGGCCGGGCAGCGAGCGCTTGAGCGCATCGCGCACCGCCATATAGGCCGCGTGCGGTCCGCCATAACCCATCGGCACGCCAAAACGTTGCGCCGAGCCGATTGCGATGTCGGCGCCCAGCTCGCCGGGCGAGGCGAGCAGCGTCAGTGCCAGCAGGTCAGCGGCAATGATCGCCAGCGCGCCCTTGGCCTTCAGCGCCGCGATCGCGGGCCGCAAGTTCCGCACCGCGCCCGAAGAGCCCGGATATTGCAGCAGCGCACCAAGCACGTCACTCTTAGCGAGATCGGTGACGGGGTCGCCGACGATCAAATTCCAGCCCAGCGGCTCGGCGCGGGTGCGCATCACCGCGAGCGTCTGCGGATGCACGTCTTTGTCGACGAAGAACGCCTTTGCCTTCACCTGCGAGTGCCGCTCGGCCAGCGCCATGGCTTCGGCCGCCGCGGTCGCCTCATCCAGCAGCGAAGCGTTGGCGACGTCGAGACCGGTGAGATCGCAGATCATGGTCTGGAAGTTGAGCAGCGCTTCCAGGCGGCCTTGGCTGATCTCGGGCTGATAGGGCGTATACGCCGTGTACCAGGCCGGATTTTCGAGGATGTTGCGCTGGATCACCGCGGGCAGGATCGTGCCGGAATAGCCTTGGCCGATCAGCGAGGTGAAGACCTGGTTCTGCCGCGCCAGCTCGGCCATATGCGCAATCGCCTCGGTTTCGCTCAACGGCTTGCCGAGATCGAGCGGGGCGGCCTGCCGGATCGAGGCCGGCAGCGTCTCCGCCATCAGCGCGTCGACGCTTTTCGCGCTGACCGCCTCGAGCATCGCGGTGACGTCGCCTGCCGAGGGGCCGATGTGGCGGCGAACGAAGCTGGTTGCGATGTCGCCATTGGATTTGCGGTGCGCGGTCATCATTGGGTCCTCGCTTTAATCATCTGACGCCGTCATGCCCCGCGAAGGCGGGGCATCCAGTAGTCACCGGCAGCGGGAATTGAACCGAGAAGCTGCGGCGTACTGGATCGTCCGCCTTCGCGGACGATGACATCGAGAATGAGGTTACAGTTCGCTTCATCTCACGCCGTATGGGCCTTGTACGCAGCTTCATCCATGAGGCCGCCGAGCTCGCTTTTGTCGGCCATCTTGATCTTGAAGAACCAGGCCGCGCCTTGCGCATCCGAGTTCACCAGCGCCGGCTCGGCGGCGAGTGCGGGGTTGATCTCGAGCACTTCGCCCGAGACCGGGGCATAGACGTCGGAGGCAGCCTTGACGGATTCGACGACGGCGGCAGCTTCCGCCTTCTTCAGCACGCGGCCGAGCTTGGGCAGTTCGACGAACACGACGTCGCCGAGCTGCTGCTGCGCGTAGTCGGTGATGCCGACGGTGGCGACGTCGCCCTCGATGGCGAGCCATTCATGGTCGGAGGTGTACAGCGTCGTGGTCATTGTCGAATCCTCAGCGTTTGTAGGTGTTTTTGACGAAGGGCATGGCGGCGACCTGCAAGGGCAGGCGCTGGCCGCGCACTTCGGCGAACAGCTTGGTGCCGAGCGCGCTCTGGCTCGTGGGCACGTAGCCCATCGCCACCGGCGCGTTCAGGCTCGGGCCGAAGCCGCCCGATGTGACCTTGCCGATCGGCTCGCCCACCGTCGCATCCGCAAACAGCAGCGCGCCCTCGCGCACCGGCGCGCGCCCCTCGGCGCGCAGGCCGACCCGGCGGCGGGATGCACCGTGATCGAAATGAGCGAGAATCTTCTCGGCGCCGGGGAAGCCGCCGGGGCGCATCCCGCCGGTGCGGCGGCTCTTCTGCACCGACCATTCCAGCGCGGCCTCGACCGGCGTGGTCGTGGTGTCGATGTCGTGGCCGTAGAGGCAGAGGCCGGCTTCCAGCCGCAGGCTGTCGCGGGCGCCAAGCCCGATCGGCATCACGTCGGGGTTTTCGAGCAGCGTCTTGGCGAGACGCTCGGCATCGCCAGCGGGAACGGAAATCTCGAACCCGTCCTCGCCGGTATAGCCCGAGCGCGAGACGAAACAGGGCAGGCCGGCGACCTCGTGAGGGCCGGCGTCCATGAATGTCATGGAGGGTGCCGCTGCACACAATTTCGCCAGCGCCGATTCCGCCTTCGGGCCCTGGAGCGCGATCAGCGCGCGGTCGGCAAGCGAATCGATGACGCAGTCGCCGGAGAGATGCGCGCGCAGATGCGCCTCGTCCGCGTCCTTGCAGGCGGCGTTGACGACCAGGAACAGGTGATCGCCGAAATTGGCGACCATCAGATCGTCGAGGATGCCGCCATCGGCATTGGTGAACTGGGCGTAGCGCTGCCGGCCCGGTGCAATCGCAAGGATATCCTGCGGCACCAGCCGTTCCAGCGCGCGGGCGGCGTCCTCGACCCTGCCGGACTTCGGCCGAAGTGCGATCTGGCCCATGTGGGAGACGTCGAACAGGCCGGCAGAGGCGCGGGTATGGAGATGTTCCTTCAGGACGCCCGCGGGGTATTGCACGGGCATGTCATAGCCCGCGAACGGCACCATCTTGCCGCCAAGCGACACATGAAGGTCGTAAAGGGGCGTACGTCTGAGGGGGGCGTGGTTGTCGGTTGAAAGCATCACAGGGGCCCTCGGCGGTTCCCCGGGGACGATTCCCCGGGAGCAACCAGTCGAAGCCCCATCTGTCGCTGTGCCTGAGAGTATTATCCCGTCGGCGGACGCTGGTCCGGGCCACCCTTTTTTACAAGGTAATTGCCCGTCGGCGCCTCTTTCCAGATGACGTCAAAGCCACTCGGTCCTTTTGCCTGAGAGTTTCCGGGGCGGTTGCTCCTTCGGCGCCGGCTGCCTAAAGCCGATCTCTCCCGACGTGGCCGTACGATATAGATAGGTAAAGACCACAGGGCGGCCAAGCCTGTCAACGCGGCGGCTTCGGCTTTCAACCGGGATTGCTACGGGATTGCGCGCCTGCGGCAACCCACTGATCTGCTTGCACAGTTTCTGGACAGCGAAGCTGGCCTTGTCTAAAAGCGCTTTGGCCCGCAGATATCAGCCTTAACGTCCGGTTTTTATGGCGAGAAGTGCGGGTCCAAGCACACCCGATTGGATGAACATGAGTGGCGTCAACGAGATCAGGTCGACCTTTCTGAACTTCTTTGCCGAGAACGGCCACGAGATCGTGCCGTCCTCGCCACTGGTGCCGCGCAACGACCCGACCCTGATGTTCACCAATGCCGGCATGGTGCAGTTCAAGAACGTCTTCACCGGCGTCGAGAAGCGGCCCTATCAGCGCGCCACCACGTCGCAGAAATGTGTGCGCGCCGGCGGCAAGCACAACGATCTCGACAATGTCGGCTACACCGCGCGCCATCTCACCTTCTTCGAGATGCTCGGCAACTTCTCGTTCGGCGACTATTTCAAGGAGCGCGCGATCGAGCTCGCCTGGAAGCTGATCACTGCCGAGTTCGGGCTGAAGAAGGACAAGCTGCTCGTCACCGTCTATCACACCGACGACGAGGCGGCCGGCCTGTGGAAGAAGATCGCCGGCTTCTCCGACGACCGCATCATCCGGATTCCGACCTCGGACAATTTCTGGGCGATGGGCGACACCGGCCCATGCGGCCCGTGCTCGGAGATCTTCATCGACCGCGGCGAGCACATCTGGGGCGGGCCTCCGGGCTCGCCGGAAGAGGATGGCGACCGCTTCCTCGAATTCTGGAATCTCGTGTTCATGCAGTACGAGCAGGTGACGAAGGAAGAGCGCGTAGGCTTGCCGCGTCCCTCGATCGACACCGGCATGGGCCTGGAGCGCATGGCCTGCATCCTCCAGGGCGTCGAGAGCGTGTTCGAGACCGACCTGTTCCGCAATCTGATCGATGCGACGGCCTCCGCGCTCGGCGCCGGCCCGACCGAGCAGAACGCCGCCTCGTTCCGCGTCATCGCCGACCATTTGCGCTCCTCGGCCTTCCTCGTCTCCGACGGCGTGCTGCCCTCGAACGAAGGCCGCGGCTATGTGCTGCGCCGGATCATGCGCCGCGCGATGCGCCATGCGCAGCTGCTGGGCGCGAAAGAGCCGCTGATGCATCGCCTGGTCTGGGCGCTGGTGCGCGAGATGGGCCAGGCCTACCCAGAGCTGATGCGCGCGGAGAATTTGATCGAGGAAACGCTGCGGCTGGAAGAGACCCGCTTCCGCAAAACTCTCGCGCGCGGCCTCGCCATCCTCGACGAAAAGAGTGCGGGCCTGAAGAAGGGCGACATGTTCGATGGCGACGTCGCCTTCACACTCTACGACACCTACGGCTTCCCGCTGGACCTGACGCAGGACGCGCTGAAGTCGCGCGGCATCGGCGTCGACCAGGCGGCCTTCTCCGATGCAATGGAGCGCCAGAAGTCCAAGGCGCGCGAGTCGTGGAAGGGGTCGGGCGAAGCGGCTTCCGAGGCGATCTGGTTCCCGCTGCGCGAGAAGCTCGGTGCGACCGAATTCCTCGGCTACGAGACCGAAAGCGCCGAAGGCGTGGTCGCGGCGCTGGTCAAGGACGGCAAGGAGGCGGACAGCCTCAAGGCCGGCGAGACCGGTGCGCTGGTGCTGAACCAGACGCCGTTCTACGCGGAATCCGGCGGCCAGGTCGGCGATACCGGCGTGCTGCTCGGGGAGGGCGGCATCAAGGTCCGCATCACCGACACGCAGAAAAAGCTCGGCGATCTCTTCGTCCACATCGGCACGGTCGAGAGCGGCGAAGTGAAGCTCGGCACCGCGCTCCAGCTCGAGGTCGATCATGGGCGTCGTTCTTCGATCCGCGCCCATCACTCGGCGACGCATCTCATCCACGAGGCGCTGCGTCAGGTGCTCGGCGATCACATCGCGCAGCGCGGCTCGCTGGTCGCGCCCGACCGCCTGCGCTTCGACTTCGTGCATCCGAAGCCGATCACGGCAGATGAGCTGTCCCGCATCGAGGACATCGCCAACGACGTGGTGCTGGAGAACGACGAGGTCACCACGCGCATCATGGGTGTCGATGAAGCCCGTGAGGCGGGGGCGCGCGCCCTGTTCGGCGAGAAATATGGCGACGAGGTCCGCGTCGTTTCCATGGGCAGGACCGCGCGCGAGCGCGGCGCCAACGCGCTCGGCTGGTCGGTCGAGCTCTGCGGCGGCACCCATGTGAGGCGCACCGGCGACATCGGCCTGATCACGCTCACGAGCGAGAGCGCGGTCGCCTCCGGCGTTCGCCGCATCGAGGCGCTGACCGGCAATTATGCGCGCAAGCACGCCAATGACACCATGGCGCTGGCGAAGACCGCGGCTAACGAGCTGCGCACGTCCATCGACGACGTGCCGGCGCGCATCACGGCGCTGATGGAGGAGCGCAAGAAGCTCGAGCGCGAGCTCTCCGACGCGCGCAAGAAGCTGGCAATGGGCGGCGGTGCGTCGTCGAGCAACGGCGCGGCGGCAGGCGTGCGCGAAGCCGGCGGCGTCAAACTGATGGCGCGCGCCGTCGAGGGCATCGAGATGAAGGATCTCAAGAGCCTTGCCGACGACGGCAAGAAGCAGATCGGCTCCGGCGTCGTCGCCATCGTCGGCGTCACCGAGGACGGCAAGGCCGGCGTCGTAGTCGGCGTCACGCAGGATCTCACCGCGCGCTTCAACGCCGTGAATTTGGTGCGCATCGCCTCCGAAGCGCTCGGCGGCAAGGGCGGCGGCGGCCGGCCCGACATGGCCCAGGCCGGCGGCCCTGACGGCGCCAATGCGGCCGCGGCGCTCTCGGCGATCGAAAAAGCGATGGCAGGCGCTTAAAGCCCCATGTCCCCCGTTCCGCGAGGACGTGGGCTTCGCGATCCCGATTTGAGGGATCGCCTCTTCGAATTGCTGGAGCACGATCCGCTCGCCTATTCGGTCGGGTCGCGCTTCATCCAGGTGATCATCGGCGTCATCGTGATCAACGTGGCGGCGATGATCCTCGCCTCGGTGCCTGAGCTGGACGCGCAATTCGGCACGCTGTTCGCAGGCATCACCATCCTGTCCGTGATCGTGTTCGCGCTGGAATATGCGGCGCGGCTGTGGACCGTGGCCGGCCACACGCAGCGCAAGGCGTCCGCGCTGTCCGACCGGCTCGGCTACGCCTTCTCCGCGCTCGGTATCATCGACCTCATGGCGTTCCTCCCCGCAGCGATCGTGCTGGCCACGGGCCGGCATGCGACGCTGGCAGCTCTCGGCGTACTGCCGTTCTTCAAGCTGATCCGCTATTCGCCGGCGATGCGCTCGCTGCTTGCCGCCGTGCATGCCGAGCGGCGCGCGCTGATCGGCTGCATCGTCATCCTGGTCGGCGTGGTCTTGACCTTTGCTTCGCTGCTCTACGCCATCGAGCGCGACGTGCAGCCGGACAAGCTCGGCACCATCCCGCAGGCGATGTGGTGGGCGATCGTGACGCTCGGCACCGTCGGCTATGGCGATGTCGTGCCGGTGACGCCGCTCGGCAAGTTTGTCTCCACCTTCGCTATCGTCAGCGGCTTCGCCATGATTGCGCTGCCGGTCGCGATCATCTCCACCGCCTTTGCCGAAGAGGTGAAGCGGCGCGATTTCGTCGTCACCTGGGGCATGCTGGCGCGGGTGCCGCTATTCTCGCATTTGTCGGCCGCCGAGATCGCCGACATCATGCGGCTGCTCAGGGCACGCACCATCGAGCAGGGCGAGATCCTGGTGCGGCGGGGCGATGTCGCCTCCTCGATGTATTTCATCACCGCCGGCGAGGTCGAGATCGCGCTGCCGAGCCAGCAGGTGCGGCTTGCCGACGGCACCTTCTTTGGCGAGATCGCGCTCTTGCACAAAACAAAACGCAGCGGCACGGTGACGGCGACGCGCAAGACCAGGCTGCTCGTGCTCGACGCCCAGGATTTCCACGCGCTGATCGCGCGCATGCCGACGCTGGCCGCCCACGTCCACAACACTGCGAAAGCGAGGCTCGCCGACACCGGCGATCTCGCCGCGGCGGAGCTGGCGCAGGCGGAGAAGGAAGATGGGGGCAAGGCGCGCTGACGAGGTCCGCCGCGGGTTAGCCCTTCTTCAGGAAATCATACTCGGCGGAGTAGGGCACGCTCCTGAACTCGCCAGCCCTGTCGCAAGCGCCGTCGAGCTTGCCGCCACGGGTGTTGATGCGCTGGACCGTGGTCACGGGCGTGAGCACGCCGCTGCCGCGGTGTGAGGTGACTTCCAGCTTCAGCCAGGGGATATCGCTCGCCGTTGCGCCGGGCGCATTGCCGATGGCCTTGCCGACCACCGCGCTGCCGTCGGCATGCTCCCAGTTCGGGCCGGCATAGTGGCGGCCGATGGTCTTGCCGTCCGCGAGAAGCGTCGCGATCGGCTCGCGGAAGGTCCAGGCGAGCTTGCCGTCGGTGCCGGCCTTGCACTCATAGACCTGCGCGCCCTCGGCGTGCACGCTGAGCACGACGCTCTCGCCCGGTGCGGCGATGGCCGCCGGAAGAGGCTCGGCGGCGAGCGCGGACGCGCTGGTCAGCGCGAAGGCCACGAATGCAAGGCTCTTGAGGGACGGCATGATGCTACTTCGGGTGCATGTGTCGTCATTGCGAGGAGCTCGCGACAAAATTGCAGAGCAATTTTGCGCTGATGCGACGAAGCAATCCAGACTGTTTCCCCGGAGGGGTTCTGGATTGCTTCGCTACGCTCGCAATGACGCGTGGAGTTGGCAGCTTACGCCGCCAGCGCCTTGGTCAGGTTCTCGGCGACCTTGTCGAGGAAGCCGGTGGTCGAGAGCCAGCGCTGGTCGGCGCCGACCAGGAGCGCAAGGTCCTTGGTCATGTAGCCGGCCTCGACGGTGTCGACGCAGACCTTCTCGAGCGTGTTTGCGAACTTGGCGAGCTCGGCATTGTTGTCGAGCTTGGCGCGATGCGACAGGCCACGCGTCCAGGCGAAGATCGACGCGATCGAGTTGGTCGAGGTCTCCTTGCCCTTCTGGTGCTCGCGGTAGTGGCGGGTCACCGTGCCGTGGGCAGCCTCGGCTTCGACCGTCTTGCCGTCCGGGGTGAGCAGCACCGAAGTCATCAGGCCGAGCGAGCCGTAGCCCTGCGCGACCGTATCGGACTGCACGTCGCCGTCGTAGTTCTTACAGGCCCAGACATAGCCGCCGGACCATTTCAGCGCCGAGGCCACCATGTCGTCGATCAGGCGGTGCTCGTAGGTCAGGCCCTTGGCGTCGAATTCCTTCTTGAACTCGCGGTCGAAGATGTCCTGGAAGATGTCCTTGAAGCGGCCGTCATAGACCTTCAGGATCGTGTTCTTGGTCGACAGATAGACCGGATAGCCGCGCAGCAGGCCGTAATTGAAGGAGGCGCGGGCGAAGTCGATGATGGAGTCGTCGAGATTGTACATTCCCATCGCGACGCCGGCATCGGGGGCCTTGAACACTTCCTTCTCGATCATGGTGCCGTCCTCGCCAACGAACTTCATCGACAGGGTGCCCTTGCCGGGGAACTTGAAATCGGTGGCGCGGTACTGGTCGCCATAGGCGTGGCGGCCGATGATGATTGGCTTGGTCCAGCCGGGAACCAGGCGCGGCACGTTCTTGCAGATGATCGGCTCGCGGAAGATGCAGCCGCCGAGGATGTTGCGGATGGTGCCGTTCGGCGACTTCCACATCTGCTTGAGGTTGAACTCCTTCACCCGGGCTTCATCCGGGGTGATGGTGGCGCACTTGACGCCGACGCCGACCTTCTTGATGGCCTCGGCGGCGTCGATGGTGACCTGATCGTTGGTGTGGTCGCGGTGCTCCATGCCCAGGTCGAAATAGAGCAGCTCGACATCTAGGAACGGAGTGATCAGCTTGTCCTTGATGTACTGCCAGATGATCCGGGTCATCTCGTCGCCATCGAGTTCGACGACGGGATTGGATACCTTGATTTTTGCCATGATCGGGGAAGCCTCTTGGGAACGGCGCTTGTGGTGGGAATATCCGGCGCCTCTTAGCACCGCCGCGCGGCGGGCGAAAGCCAAGGGATTATGCACTTTTAGCTCATCCAGCTTCCGCAGACGGGCAGCGGCAGCCCGCCCTCGGCCGGGCCCGGGGTCATGTTCCAGGCGAGATTCAAAAGTCGAATCCAACCCGTTATTTCCCTTGAGAATTTTCTCAGGACAGGCAAACGACAGGCGGCGGTGCGGCCGGCCCGGCGGGCAGGCTTGAATCAACTCCTGAAGTGGCCTCTGCAAGGCCTTGAGAGACAGTGTGAAAGTGAAGCGAGATGTCGGGGACTGACAAGAGCAAGGCGGGGCTTTCTCTCGACGGTCCCATCGTGATCCTGGTCGAGCCGCAGCTCGGGGAGAACATCGGCATGGCCGCCCGCGCCATGGGCAATTTTGCCCTGAGCCGGCTTCGCATCGTCAATCCCCGCGACGGCTGGCCCAACATCGCGGCCCAGCGTGCCGCCGCCGGCGCCGATCACATTCTGGAAAAGGTCGAATTGTTCGAGACGGTCGAGCAGGCGGTCGCCGATCTCGACCTGTTGTTCGCCGCCACCGCCCGCGCCCACGACCAGGCCAAGCCGGTGGTCGGGCCGGAAGCCGCCGTCGCCGAGATCTCGGGGCACATCGCCACCGGGGGCAAGGCCGGTATCCTGTTCGGCCGGGAGCGCTGGGGCCTGACCAACGAGGAGGTCGGGCTCTCCAACCGCATCATCACCTTCCCGGTCAATCCGGGCTTTGCCTCGCTCAACCTCGCGCAGGCCGTGCTGCTGGTCGGCTACGAATGGTTCAAACGAGCCACATCCGGCGAGCTGCCGCACGCCATGCCGGAGCGGTCCGAGCGCGCCTCGCAGCACCAGATGCAGGCCTTCTTCGACAACCTCGTGCGCGAGCTCGACAAGGTCGAATTCCTGCGCCCCGCCGAGAAACGCGACACCATGCTGGTCAACCTGCGCAACATCTTCAGCCGGATGGAGCCGACCAAGCAGGACATGCACACGCTCCACGGCGTGGTGATGGCGATCGCGGAAGGGCGCAAGGGCCCGGCCAAGGGCGGCGTGCTCGACGGCGAGCAGGCCACGCGCCTGCGCGCGCTCTTGGCCGAGCACGGGCAGTGCGGCGGCGTGCCCGACAGCGGCTCCACCGTGCGCGGCCTCGCCCGCCTGCTCCGCCGCAACCCGACCGATGCCGAGCGCCTGCTCTGGCATGCCCTGACCCGCGACCGCCGCTTCGCAGGTGGGTTCAAGCGCCAGACCCCCGTGGGGCGGCACATCCCGGATTTCGTCTCATTCCCGCACCGGATCGCGATCGAGCTGGTCAACCCGGGCGAGGGGGAGACCATCGCCGCCGACCGTGCGTCGCGGCGTGCGTGGCTCGAAGCGCGGGACTATCGGGTGCTCGACATTCGGGCAGTGGATGTCGAGCGCGATCTGGAGGCGGAGCTGGTGCGGCTTGCTGGGATGATGGCGCAGAGCGCGTAGGTCTCGTCGCGCATCGGTCTTGTAGGGTGGGCAAAGCGCAGCGTGCCTACCATGTCGATCAACGCAGCTGAGACAGAATGGTGGGCACGGCGCTGCGCGCCTTTGCCCACTCTACGAATTTGGACCTACACTGCCTCGAGCTGATCCGCTGCGCGCTTCTTCTTCGCCTTCGCCTGGCCGAGCAGGGGACCCGCCGTGAGCGCGGCGGTATCGGCGACGCCCGGATCGCGCGAGATCATGGCCGCGACGATGGCGCCGTCGATGATGAGGCCGAGCTGGTGCGCCAGCACCGCGGGCTCGCTGGAGCCGAGCTCGCCGGCGAGCTTCTCGATGTGGCCGAGCACGATCTTCTTGTGCTTCAGCGCAATGTTGCGGAACTGCTTGGCGTCCTTGTCATGCTCGCCGACGGCGTTGATGAAGGGGCAGCCGTAGAAGCGTTCTTCGGCGAACCAGCTCTTCAGCGCGGGGAAGATGCGCGTCAGTTTCGCCTGCGCGTCGCCGCCGCCTTGCTCCATCGCGCCAATGAACCATTCGCGCCACTGCTTGCCTTCGCTCTCCAGCACCGCGTTGACCAGGTTGGTCTTGGAGCCGAACAACTTATAGAGCGTGGTCTTCGCGGTGCCGGCTTCCTCGATGATCGCATCGATGCCGGTGGCATTGATGCCGTTCTTGCAGAACAGATGTGTCGCGGCGCTCAGCAAACGCCCGCGCGCGGACTCGTCGTCGCCTGCGCCAGCACCGGCGTGCGGCGAATTCGATCTTTTCTTCGATGACGTCTTAGCCATGGACTCGAACTTACCCGCAGCTGCGCCGCATCAGCAAGCCGCATCTGTTCCGCGCCGAAAAGATTCGCATGCGCAAGCGCATCTGCTTCGCCTTTAAGCAAGCTGCGGCTGATCAATCCGCAGGCAGGGACACTAAGCGGCTCCAATGCTTCGCGTTTTGTTTTCGGTTTGCTCTGGCACGCTCCATGCAAGGAAACAGACCGTTCGGTATCCTACCGATTTCCACTTCTGCCAGGGAGAAGACTGATGACTGCCGTCGTTCAGAAGACAGTGCTGACGGGGTGCCTCGCGCCCATCGACAAGAATGGCCTCGAGCAACTGATCGCGAGCGGCAAGGCCAATCCGAAGGTCGTCAAGACCTTGAAGTGCAAGACGGTCGCGGAGGGAAAATTCCGCCACGCCAACTACATCCGCAATTTGCCGCCCTACATCGTCGACGAGCCCCCGGGGCTTCTGGGCGACGATACCGCGCCCAATCCGTCGGAAGCCTCGCTCGCCGCGCTCGGCTCCTGCCTCGCGGTCGGCCTGCACGCCAACGCCGTGCATCGCGGCTGGATCGTCAACAAGCTCGAGCTGGAGCTCGAGGGCGACCTCAACATCACTGCGGTCTGGGGCACCGGCGACACCTCCGACAAGCCGGTCGGCTTCACTGACGTCCGCGTCAAGGTCGACATGGAGTGCGAGGGCATCGCGCCGGGCGAGATCAACGCGCTGGTCGCCCATGTGAAGAAATGGTCGCCGGTCGCCAATACCTTCACCCGCCCGGTCAATCTCGAGGTCGGCATCTAGCAGACGGCAATCAGGAACTTCGGTGCGGGAGGCGATCATGGGTTCACTGGCTTTATCGCGGGTCGACATTTTGGATCATCCCGCACCGTCCATTGCAGGAGAGGTGGCGCGGATCGCGCGGGAGCAGCTCGCGCCGCTCGCTGCCGGCATCGACGCCGGCACGGTCTATCCGGCCGACGTGCTGCGCAAGTTCGGCGCGGTCGGCGCCTGGGGCAGTCACGTCCCGCACGAAGGCCCCGCGGATCTGCGCTGCGCCATCCAGGCGATGGCTGTTATCGGCGAGGTCTGCGGCGCCACCGCCTTCATGGCCTGGTGCCAGAACACGCTGGTCTGGTACGCCGCGAACTCAACAAATTTGAAGCTGGCAAAGCGCTTCGGCGACGCCTTCTCGACTGGGCGGGTGCTCGGCGGCACCGGCCTCTCCAACCCGATGAAGAGCTTCTTCGGCATCGAGAAGCTGAAACTGAAGGGGCGCAAGGTCGAGGGCGGCTACATCGTGCGCGGCGCGCTGCCCTGGGTCTCCAATCTCGGTCCTGACCATTATTTCGGCGCGATCTTCGAACGCGAGGACGATCAGGGCATCGCAAAAGGCGAGCCTGGCACGGTGATGTTTCTGGCCGATTGCTCGGACCCAGCGATCACGCTGACGCCGTGCAAGCCGTTCCTCGCCATGGACGGCACCGGCACCTATGGCGTCCAGTTCCGCGACGTCTTCGTGCCGGACGAGCTGATCCTGGCCGATCCCGCGGGTCCCTTCGTCAAGAAGATCCGCGCTGGCTTCATCCTGCTTCAGGCCGGCATGGCGCTCGGCGTGATCAGGGACTGCATCAACATCATGGACGAAGTCGACAGCCCCCTTGGCCATATCAACCGCTATCTGCCGCAGCAGCCGGTGCATTTTCGCGATCTCGCCGCCGAGCTCGAGACCGAAACGATGGCGCTGGCGCGTGATCCCTACAACGAGGAGGAGACCTACTGGCGCAAGGTGATCGCACTCAGGCTTCGTGCCGGCGAAGCCAGCGTCGCGGCGGCGCATGCGGCGATGCTGCATTGTGGCGCACGCGGTTATCTCAAAAGCCACCGCGCTCAGCGGCGACTGCGCGAGGCCTATTTCGTCGCGATCGTCACGCCTGCCACCAAGCAATTACGCAAGATGCTCGCCGATTCCTGATCTTCACGAGACCACCCGAAGACCACTGCCAAGACGACTGTTAAGACCACCACCAACCTCAACGGAGAGGCTGCCAATGACGGACGTTCTGATCTCTGCCAGCGAACTTGCCGATCTCTTGAAGACCGAGCCCTGTGTTGTCATCGACACCCGCAATCCCGACGCCTACGGCGCCGGGCACCTCCCCAATGCCGTGAACGTGCACGACATATTCACCTATCTTGCGACCTCGACGCCCGAGGGCATCAACGAGCTCAAGACCAAATTTGCCGACGCCTTTGGTGCCGCTGGTCTCTCCGGAACGGAGACAGCGGTGGTCTATGAGCAGTCGATGAACTCCGGTTTCGGCCAGTCCTGCCGCGGCTATTATCTCCTCACCATGCTCGGCTATCCCAGGGTGAAGGTGCTGCATGGCGGTTTCGATGCCTGGGCAGCAGCCGGTTTGCCGGTCACCAAGGACGTGCCGACGCCGGCGAAGGCATCGTTCACGATCGTGCCTGAGGCGGGCGAGATCCTGATCGACGCCAAGACCATGCTCGGGGCCATCGGCAAGCCCGGCATCGCCATCCTCGACGTGCGCGATGTCGATGAGTGGATCGGCGACAGCTCGTCCCCATACGGCAAGGATTTCTGTCCACGCAAGGGCCGCATCCCCGGCGCGGTGTGGCTGGAATGGTACCGCATGATGAAGCCGACCGCTGAGGGCCCGCGCTTCAAGTCCAAGGACGAGATTCTGGCCGAATGCGCCACTGTCGGCATTTCGCAGACGACGCCGGTCTATCTCTACTGCTTCAAGGGCGCGCGCGCCTCGAACACGTTCCTGGCGCTGAAGAACGCCGGCGTGAAGGACGTGCGGATGTACTTTGGCTCCTGGAACGAATGGTCGCGCGATCCGTCGCTGCCGATCGAGCAAGGGCTGCCGATTGCATCGGGTGTCACGACAAAGGCGGCGTGATAGCGTGCCGCTGCCGTAGGGCTCGGTCCCACCTCTCCCCGACGGGGAGAGGTCGGATTGCGCAGCAATCCGGGTGAGGGGGCGTTGCCTTTGGTGAGATCGTAAGCCCTCGCCCGGATCGCATCTCTCGGTGCGATCCGACCTCTCCCTACGGGAGAGGCGAACCGAGGCGCGCGACCGTGCTTCGCCACATTCTAGCCGTTGAGGCCCGCCCGTGGACGAGGCGCGATTCCCAGCGCCTTGATCCGCGAGGCCAGCGTGGTCGGCTTGATATCGAGCATCTCGGCCGCGCCGCCGGGGCCGAAGACTTTCCCTGCGCAGGCTTCGAGCGCCGCCAAAATGTTGGCGCGCTCGTGATCGCGCATTTCCGATGACGTCATGACCGCGGGGCGCACATCGGCTTTCGGGCGTGCAACGCCGCTCGGAGCTTGCGTGCCGGAGGGGTCGGGCAGATCGATGCGCAGCCGCCCGTTCTGAGACAGAATTGCGGCGCGCTCGATCACGTTCTGCAATTCGCGGACATTGCCGGGCCAGTCGTAGCGGGTCAGCCGCCGCGCATCGCCTTCGGACAGACGCAGGTTCGACTTCAACGCCTTGCTCTCGCGCGTCAGGAAATGCTGGGCCAGCAGCGGAATGTCCTCGCGTCGTTCGCGCAAGGGGACGGTCTCGATCGGGAATACGTTGAGACGGAAATAGAGGTCCTCGCGAAACCGGCCGCGTTGCACCTCCTGCTTGAGATCGCGATTGGTCGCGGCAATGACGCGCACGTCGACCGCGCGCGTGCGCTCCTGGCCGACGCGCTCGAAATTGCCTTCCTGCAAGACGCGCAGCAGCTTACCCTGGAGTTCGAGCGGGATCTCGCCAACCTCGTCCAGAAACAACGTGCCGCCGTCGGCAAGCTCGAACCGGCCGATGCGGTCGCGCGTTGCGCCGGTGAAGGCGCCGCGGACATGACCGAAGAACTCGCTCTCGAACAATTCGCGCGGGATCGCGGCGCAGTTGACGCGGATCAGCGGCCGGTCGCTGCGACCCGAGGCTTCGTGGATGGCGCGCGCGATCAGCTCCTTGCCGGTGCCTGATGCCCCGGTGATCATCACCGCCGCGGTGGTCGGGGCCACCAGCTTGACCTGGCGCAGCGTCTTCTGGATCGCCTCGCTCTGGCCGATGATGCCGCGGGGATTGGTCTCGATGCGGATTTCTTCCTGGAGATAGGCGTTTTCGAGCTCGAGACGCTCGCGCAGGCGGTCGACCTCGGCAAGCGCGGCATGCAGTTTCTCGTCGGCCTCGCGGCGCTGGCTGACATCGCGAAACACCACGACCGCGCCGACCACCACGCCGCGGTCGCGGATCGGAGTGGAGGTGTATTCGACCCAGGCCGGCGAGCCGTCCTTGCGCCAAAACACCTCGCCGTCGACCTGATGCACGGCACCGTCGCGGAACGCCGCATAGATCGGGCAGTCGTGGTTGTGATAGTGCCGGCCATCATGGTGGGTATGGTGCACGATCGGATGGATTTCCTTGCCGACCAGCTCCTCGGCGGTCCAGCCGAGCATCCGCTCCGCCGCAGGGTTGACGAAGGTGGTCTTGCCCTCGGCGTTGACGCCATAGATGCCTTCGCCGGCCGCGCGCAGGATCAGCTGGTTCTCGCGCTCGATGTCCTGGAACACGCGTTCGACCCGCTGCCAGGTCGAGATGCCGCCGCGCATGTGGTCTTCGGCAGCAGCGTCGACGTTGCGCCGGCGGCGCGCTTCGAGATCGGTGAGGGTGAGCAGCACCAGCGTGCGGCCGTCATGGGGCAGGATGCAGCCGGCATATTCGAGCCTGAGATTTTGGCCGGCGGCATGGCGCGGGGTGAGCGCCGTGGTCCAGTAGGCGCCCTTGTGCAGCACGGCCTGGGTGAACACGGTCAGCGCCGGGAGCTGGCCGGCATGAAGGGTGCTGGCCCTGGTCTGCCGCAACAGCGTGCGGTCGTAGCCGAGCAGGGTGCAGGCCGCCGGATTGGCGTCGATGATCTGATCGCGATAGGGATCGACCAGCAGCGTCGCCTCCACTGAGGACTCGAACGCCGCGGTGCGCGGATCGATGGTGTCGGCCGCATCGTCGCGGCCGGGCATTGGCGTCATTGCCATTACGAAATCTCGTCATTTGATTACGAATTTTCGTTTATCACGACTTTTCGTAGCGACCAAACGCGACAGAAAGTGCTGCGCCATCAACGCACTGCACGACGATCCGACGATGGCATGCTCCTTGCGTAATCCCTTCTGCAATGACGCGCAGGAGGTCCGATGTCCACATTCGACAATCCGTTTGATCCCGATCGAAACCTTCGAGCCGGTTGTGTCTGTGGCCAGCACCGATCGGCGGCGGAGCACGAGCAGGCCAGCGCAGCCCTGCGCTGCGACCCGACGGACAGCGAGGAGACGCGTTACGCGGGCGTCGTCGCCTCCGCGGTGATGCGCGCGATGTTTCCGCAAGATATGGCGCGGCGCGCGTTTCTGAAATCGGTTGGGGCCTCGACGGCGCTGGCGGCGCTATCGCAGTTCTTCCCGCTTCAGACCGCAACCGAGGTGTTTGCCGAGACTGGCGCGCCCGAGAAGAAGGACCTCAAGGTCGGCTTCATCCCGATCACCTGCGCGACGCCGATCATCATGGCGGCCCCGCTCGGTTTCTATGCCAAGCACGGCCTCAACGTCGAAGTGGTCAAGACCGCCGGCTGGGCCGTGATCCGCGACAAGACCATCAACAAGGAATACGACGCGGCGCACATGCTGGCGCCGATGCCGATCGCGATCTCGCTGGGGCTCGGTGCGAATGCCATTCCCTTTGCCGTGCCGGCGATCGAGAACATCAACGGGCAGGGCATCGTGCTGGCGGCCAAGCACAAGGACAAGCGCGATCCCAAGGACTGGAAGGGCCTGAAGTTCGCCATTCCCTTCGACTATTCCATGCACAACTATTTGCTGCGCTATTATCTCGCGGAAGCCGGTCTCGACCCCGATACCGACGTGCAGCTGCGCTCGGTACCGCCGCCAGAGATGGTCGCGAATTTGCGCGCCGACAACATCGACGGCTTCCTCGCGCCCGACAACATCTGCCAGCGCGCGATCTATGACGGCGTCGGTTTCATGCATCTCTTGTCCAAGGAGATCTGGGACGGCCATCCCTGCTGCAGCTTTGCTGCGAGTCGAGAGTTCATCACGACGGCGCCGAACAGCTTTGCGGCACTGACGCGGGCCATCGTTGATGCGACGGCCTATGCGTCGAAGGCGGAGAACCGCAAGCAGATCGCGGAGGCGATCGCGCCGGCGAACTACATCAACGCACCGGTCACGGTGCTGGAACAGGTTTTGACCGGCACCTACGCCGACGGCCTCGGTGGCGTGAAGACCGACGCCAAGCGGGTAGATTTCGATCCGTTCCCCTGGCAGTCCTTTGCGGTGTGGATGCTGACGCAGATGAAGCGCTGGGGCCAGATCAAGGGCGACGTCGACTACAAGACAGTCGCCGAGCAGGTGTACCTGGCGACCGATACGAAGAAGCTGATGACCGAGATGGGGCTGTCGCCGCCCGTGAGCAGCTACAAGTCGTTCGCGGTGATGGGCAAGACATTCGATCCGACCAAGCCTGAGGACTATTTGGCCAGCTTCAAAATCAGGAAGGCGTCGTGAGTAAACTTCTCTCGCTACCGTCGTCCCGGCGAAGGCCGGGACTCATAACCCCAGGGAGATGTTTGGCGAAGACTCGTCGTTCGGTACTGCTGCCGATGGCGATCGATAGAGTCCGCGGTATGAGTCCCGGCCTTCGCCGGGACGACATGTGGAGAGGTCTTGCGCAATGAACTCCTCCCTCCGCCTCCGCGCCGGCCTCGTCTCTATCGCGCTTCTCGCCGCATTCCTCGGCATCTGGCATCTCGCCACGCGCTCGACCGGCACAACGACAGCGATGAGCCCGGAATACGCCAAGCTGATGGGCCTGACCGCGACGCAGGGCAAATCCGCGATGCCCGGGCCGCTCGATGTCGGCGCAAAGCTCTGGGAGCACCTGAGGCGGCCGTTCTATGACAACGGGCCGAACGACAAGGGGCTCGGCATCCAGCTTGCCTATTCGATCGCGCGCGTCGGCACCGGCTATCTGCTGGCGGTGATGGTCGCGATCCCGCTCGGCTTCCTCATCGGCATGTCGCCGCTGCTCAGCAAGGCGCTCGATCCCTTCATCCAGGTGCTCAAGCCGATCTCACCGCTGGCCTGGATGCCGCTCGCGCTCTACACCATCAAGGATTCCTCGGTCTCGGCGATCTTCGTCATCTTCATCTGCTCGATCTGGCCGATGCTGCTCAATACCGTCTTCGGCGTTGCCGGCGTGCGCAAGGAGTGGATCAACGTCGCGCGCACGCTTGAGGTCGGCACCGTCAGGCGCGCCTTCACCGTGATCCTACCGGCGGCGGCGCCGACGATCTTGACCGGGATGCGCATCTCGATCGGCATTGCCTGGCTCGTGATCGTCGCGGCCGAAATGCTCGTCGGCGGCACCGGCATCGGCTATTTCGTCTGGAACGAGTGGAACAACCTCTCGATCACCAACGTCATCATCGCGATCCTCCTGATCGGGATCGTCGGCATGCTGCTTGACCAGATCCTGGCGCGCTTCACGCGCATGGTCACGTTTCCGGAGTAGGACAGTGACCGATAAATTCATCTCCATCGAAGGCATCGCGAAGCGCTATCCGGGCGCGGGCGGCGCCACCACGAGCGTGTTCGAGAATCTCTGGCTGTCGATGGCCCGCGGCGAGTTCTGTTGCGTGATCGGCCATTCCGGCTGCGGCAAGACCACAGTGCTCAACATCCTCGCCGGCCTCGATGCGCCGAGCGAAGGCGCCGTCATCGTCGACGGGCAGGCGATTTCCGGCACCAGTCTCGACCGCGCCGTGATCTTCCAGAGCCACGCGCTTTTGCCCTGGCGCACCGTGTTCGGCAACGTCGCCTATGCCGTCAGCTCGAAATGGCGGAGCTGGGATCGCGCCAAGGTCAGGGCGCATGCGCAGAGTTTCATCGATCTTGTCGGCCTCACCGGCTCCGAGCACAAGCGTCCCTCCGAGCTGTCGGGCGGCATGAAGCAGCGCGTCGGCATCGCCCGCGCGCTCTCGATCACGCCGAAGATGATGCTGATGGACGAGCCGTTCTCGGCGCTCGACGCGCTGACGCGCGGCACGCTCCAGGACGAGGTGCGGCGCATTTGCCTCGAGACCGGGCAGACCGCGTTCATGATCACCCATGATGTGGACGAGGCGATCTACCTCGCCGACAAGATCTTTCTGATGACCAACGGTCCGGGCGCGGTGCTCGCCGAAGTCGTCGAGAACCCGCTGCCGAGGGATCGCGGCCGCACCGATCTGCACCGCCATCCGCTGTACTACGCCCTGCGCAACCACATCATCGATTTCCTGGTGACGCGTAGCAAGACCTTTGCCGCCGAGACGCCCGGTCACGATCCGCGCAACGTGCCGGTGGTTCAGATCGGCAAGCCCGGACTAACGATCGCGTCGAATGGCGAAGAGCAACGACAGCCATGGATATCCGGGCCCAGCCCCGGACTCACTGCGTGATTTTATAGACGCACGATCTACGGAAAACCGCTTCACACTTTCCGGATCATGCCTTTGAAGAGGAGACCCTGACATGAAACGCGAAGACCTCACCGAAAAGCTGCTCGACATCAAGCGCGAGAAGGGCTGGAGCTGGAAACACATCTGCGACAAGATCGGTGGCTATTCCGAGGTGCTGATCGTTGGCGCGATCCTCGGTCAGATGAAATTGACCAAGCCGCAGGCCGCGAATGCCGGCGAGCTGTTCGGCCTGTCGAAGGCGGAGGTTGCCATTCTGAACGAGGTGCCGATGCGCGGCACCGGCACGCCAATGCCGCCGACCGATCCGCTGATCTACCGCTTCTACGAGATGGTGATGGTGAACGGCCCAGCCTGGAAGGCGCTGATCGAGGAAGAGTTCGGCGACGGCATCATGTCGGCGATCGACTTCGACATGGGCATCGAGCGCGTCGCCAATCCGAAGGGCGACCGCGTCAAGATCACCATGAGCGGCAAGTTCCTGCCGTACAAATATTACGGCGCCAGCGGCAACGTGCCGGAATACGGCTTTAGGGAGGAGTGAGCGCGGCGAAGGCGGCGCGCAGCTCGCCGACGGGCGCCATGTCGCGAACATAGGTGAAGGATCCCTTGTCCTTCATCTCGCGTGCGCAGTTCAGGAACGCGGCGAGCGCGTAGCGCGACATGGCCCCGCCGACGCTGATGCGCTTGACGCCGGCGGCGGACAATTGCCCAACTGTCAGCGTCGGGTCGGCAAAGCCCATCACGTGGTTGAACGGCTTGCTGAGCGAGGCGACGACGGTCCGGATCGTGGCGAGATCGTAGAGGCCCGGCGCATACAGGACATCGGCGCCCGCGGCCTCGAAGGCCTGCAGGCGGCGAATTGTGTCGTCGATGTCCTTGCGGCCGTGCAGGAAGTTCTCGGCCCGCGCAGTCAGCGTGAACGGAATCGGCAGCGCGCGCGCCACTTCGACCGCGGCCTGGACGCGCTCGACGGCGTGAGAAAAGTCGTAGATGGGGCGATCGCGGTCGCCGCTGAAATCCTCGATCGAACCTCCGACCGCGCCAGCCTCGGCGGCGCGCTGAATCGCTTGGGCGGCACGCTTCGGCTCATCTGCGCCGCAATTCTCGAGGTCGACGCTGACCGGCAAGTTGGTGGCTTCGACGATCGCGCGCGCGTTGGCGAGGATGACGTCGAGACCGACGCCGCCGCTGCCGAGCATGTTGGCCACCCCGAGGCTCGTGGTCGCGAGGGCCTCGAAGCCCATCGCCGCGAGCAGCTTGGCCGTCCCGGCGTCCCACGGATTGGGAATGATGAAGGCTCCGGGCCGCTCGTGCAGCGCGCGAAACGCCGTCGCCTTGTCCAGCTGGCTCGTCATGGCTCGTCTCCGTGTTGTTCGTGCACGCAGCCTTAGGAGCATTTCCGTCATCCGCCAAATTTGTTATTTCTCCGGACATCATCAGTTTTTTGCATGAGGTTGCGATGGACAGTGACGCCATCAACACCTTCCTGGCGGTTCATCGCAGGGGCGGGATCTCGAATGCCGCAAAATTCTTGCACCGTTCGCAGCCGGCGATTTCGCGCCGTATCGCCTTGCTGGAGCAGGAGCTCGGCGTGCCCCTGTTCGAGCGGGTGGCAGGCCGCACCCGGCTCAGCGATGCCGGGCGCGTGCTGATCCCCTATGCCGAGCGCGCCGTTGCCGCGGCGCAGGACGCCGAACAGGCGATACGCGCGTTGACCAAGCAGAATTCGGGGCCGGTTTCGCTGGCCGTCACCGGTACGCTGGCCGATGGCCGCCTCTCGACCATCATGAAGCGGTTTGCGAGGGAAAATCCCGCCGTCACGCTGGCATTGCAGACAGCGACCAGTGCGGAGGTCAGCGATCTCATTCGGCGCGGCGAGGCCACGATCGGCCTGCGCTACAACACCGACCGCTCCGGCGATCTCGCCTGCGAGCAGGTGCTGAGCGAGGCGTTGCAGGTCGTCTGTGCGCCCGACCATCCTCTGGCCGGAAAGCGCGTGAAGCGCCTCGCCGAGCTGCACGGCGAGCGCTGGATCGCATTCCCGGAGACTCGCGGTCGTCGCGAGATCGCCGCCGCTCACGTGTTCGCGTTGTTTCTGACGCAAGGGCTTGGCGAAATCGAGTGGACGGCCGTGGACAGCCTCACCGCGCAGAAGCGGCTCGTGGAATCGGGCTTTGGCCTTGCACTCCTGGCGAGAAGCCACGTGGCGGAGGAGCTGCGTGCGGCCTCGATCGCGACGATCGCCGTGGGCGATCTTGCCGCGAACCAGGACATCGTCCTTGTCACGCGTCGTGGCGGCTTTCTGAGCGCGGCCGCCGAGCGCCTGCTCGAGACCATCCGCCGCCACTATGCCGGGCCGGATGTCTCGACCACGCGGGACGCCAGAAAGCGGTCGCCGGCGCGCAAGGGAATTGCGCGCCGGCGACTCGCCTGAACCAGTTACTTCCCGGCCTTCACCTCGGCGGCCGCCACCGCGATCAGCTCGCTCATCTTGGCGCGAATCGCCTGCTCGGTGACGGCGACCTTCTTGGCGGCGAAATCGGCCATGACCTTGCGCAGGACGTCGCCATCACCGGCCTCCTCGAAATCGGCCGCGACCACCTCCTTGGCATAGGCGGTGGCGGCGTCACCGGTGATGCCGAGCTGTTCGGCCGCCCACAGGCCGAGCAGCCGGTTGCGGCGGGCCTCCGCCTTGAATTTCTGCTCCTCGTCGAGGGCGAACTTCTTCTCGAAACCTTCCTCGCGCTTGTCGAACTCGCTCATGCTTTGTTCCAAATCCCTCTGAATGGAGTGGGAGCCTTCCGTTGCGGCGGCCCGGCTGCATGCCTACATAGAGAGCAGAAATAGGCAAAACAACGGGCCGTTAAGCCGCAGGCAAGACGGTATAAGTTGGTGCCGGACGGCCGGATCGATTGTGCTTGGACAGCCAATCGGATAGGTTGCCTAAGGCTTGGTTCCCGTTCTGTTTCCAAGGATTCGAGACGGGTTCCCAGCCGTTCACGGCAGCTCCGCTGTGGGTCCTAATCCTAGTCAACCGGAGCACACCAAATTCATGGATTTCAACAAAACACGGTACATCCCAATGAGCCGTCGGCGTCGCATTTATGAAGGCAAGGCAAAGGTTCTCTATGAAGGCCCGGAGCCCGGTACCCTGATCCAGCACTTCAAGGACGACGCCACCGCATTCAATGCGAAAAAGCATCAGGTGATCGAGGGCAAGGGCGTCCTCAACAACCGGATCTCGGAGTACCTGTTTCAGCACCTCAACGACATCGGGGTGCCGACCCATTTCATCCGCCGCCTCAACATGCGCGAGCAGTTGATTCGCGAGGTCGAGATCGTGCCGCTGGAGGTGGTGGTGCGGAACGTTGCCGCCGGCTCGCTGTCGCAGCGCCTCGGCATCGAGGAGGGCACCCAGCTGCCCCGTTCGATCATCGAATTCTACTACAAGAACGACCAGCTCAACGACCCCATGGTGTCGGAAGAGCACATCACAGCCTTCGGCTGGGCGACGCCGCAGGAGATCGATGACATCATGGCGCTCGCCATCCGCGTCAACGACTTCCTCACCGGCCTCTTCCTCGGCATCGGCATCCGCCTCGTCGACTTCAAGATGGAGTGCGGCCGCCTGTTCGAGAACGAGATGATGCGGATCATCGTCGCCGACGAGATCTCGCCGGACTCCTGCCGTCTGTGGGACATCAAGTCGAACGAGAAGCTCGACAAGGACCGCTTCCGCAGGGATCTCGGTGGCCTGCTCGAGGCCTATACCGAAGTCGCAAAGCGCCTCGGCATCCTCATGGAGAACGAGCGTCCCCAGGGCTCCGGCCCGGTGCTGGTGAAGAGCTGAGAGAGGATTTTTGACGTGAAGGCACGTGTCACCGTTACCCTGAAGACGGGCATCCTCGATCCGCAAGGTAAGGCCATCGAAGGCGCGCTGAAGTCGCTCGGCGTCGACGGCGTCGCCAGCGTCCGCCAGGGCAAGGTGTTCGACATCGAGCTCGCTGGCGCCGACAAGACCAAGGCGGAAGCCGTGCTGAAGGAAGCCGCTGACAAGCTGCTGGCGAACACCGTGATCGAGAATTATCGGGTCGAGATCGTCTAACGCGCGGGCGGCTTACAGCCACCCTGCACGACGGAATCGCCAGTACAGCGCGCCGCATGCCGTCAGCATCACGCCGAGCAGCATGTAATAGCCGTACTCCCATTCCAGCTCCGGCATGTGCTTGAAGTTCATGCCGTAGATGCCGGCGAGTGCGGTCGGGATCGCGATGATCGCGAGCCAGGAAGCGAGCTTCTTGGACACCGCCGTCTCCTGAGCCTGGCCGACCAGCAGGCTCGCCTCGAAGGCAAAGGCCAGCACCTCGCGCATGGAATCGATCCGCTCCTGGATGTTGCGGACGTGGTCGGTGACGTCGCGGAACAGTGGCTGCATGGCCTGCCGCACCATCGACAGCTCGTCATGCTCCAGCCGGCGGCAGACCTCCACCAGCGGCCCGATTGCGTTGCGGAGTCGCAGGAGGTCGCGGCGCAGCATATAGAGCCGCTCGATCTGCGCCTTGGTGATCGCGTGCGCGAGCACGTCGTCCTCGATCTCCTCGATCTCCTCGTGAATGCTCTCCAGCACGGGCGAGTAATTGTCGACGATGAAATCGAGGATGGCGTACAGGATGTAGTCCTCGCCGCGGGCGAGCGCCCGCGGACAGCTCTCACAGCGTTCGCGCACCGGTGTGTAGGAGGTCGAAGCGCCGTGGCGCACCGAGACCAGATAGCCATCGCCAACGAAAATGTGCGTCTCGCCGAAGGCGATCCGGCCTTCGACCAGTTGCGCGGTGCGCGCAACGATGAACAGAGCCTCGCCGTACTGCTCGATCTTGGGCCGCTGATGGGCGTGGTTGGCGTCCTCGATCGCGAGATCATGCAAATCGAACTGCTTCTGCACCGCGCCGAGCAGCGCCATGTCCGGCTCGTGCAGGCCGATCCAGACCACATGGCCGGGCTTGGCCCGCCAGCTCGAGGCCTCGCTGATGGCGATATTGGCGACGCGCCGGCCGTCGACATAGGCGCCGGCAGCAACGACGCCCTCGGTGGGCACCGGCTCGGAGGGAGATGCGGACAGCGACGGGATATTCATAGCTTCAATCCCGAGCAAATCGAGCGGTCAGACTGCGTGCGACCAGAGCCTGTGTACAAGGCCGTTTGCCGAGGCTAGCACTGGTAAAATCCCCGTCAAATGGTTATGTCTGTTGGCGAATTGGCCCCTCCGTGCCACCCCCGATTCCAGCCACCGTCGGAACTTAAGCCATGAAAGCCGCCATCCTCGTCTTTCCCGGAATTAATCGCGAGCGCGACATGGCGCGTGCCTTGAGGCTGATCTCCGGCAGCGAGCCCGCAATGGTGTGGCACGCCGAGACCTCGCTGCCTGCGGGCACCGACCTCGTGGTGGTGCCGGGTGGCTTCTCCTATGGCGATTACCTGCGCTGCGGCGCGATTGCGGCGCGGGCGCCGGTGATGGACGCGGTGCGCGACTATGCGGCCAAGGGCGGCCTCGTGCTCGGCGTCTGCAACGGCTTCCAGATTCTCTGCGAGTCCGGCCTGTTGCCGGGCGTCTTGATGCGCAATGCGCGGCTGAAATTCATCTGCCACGACGTGCATCTGCGGGTCGAGCGTTCCGACACGCCGTTCACCCGCGGCTACAATGCCGGGCAGGTGATCCGCGTGCCGGTCGCCCACGGTGAGGGCAATTACGAGGCGGACGAAGAGACCATCAAGCGGCTCGAAGGTGAGGGGCGGGTGCTCTATCGCTACTGCTCGGCCGACGGTGTCGTTGACGATGACAGCAACATCAACGGCGCGGCGCATTCGATCGCCGGCATCGTCAACGACAAGGGCAACGTGCTCGGCATGATGCCGCATCCTGAAAACCACGTCGAAGACATCATGGGCTGCACCGACGGCCGCGGCCTGTTCGCCGGCCTGGTCCAGCATCTGGAAAAAGCCGCGTGATCTCGTTCATGCTGAAGCGGTCGCTCGCCGCGCTCGCGGCGCTGTCGTTCGCGACCGTTGCGTTCGCGCAGGATTATCCCAAACGTCCTGTTACCATGATCGTGCCGTTCGCGGCCGGCGGCACCTCGGACGTGATCGCGCGAACCGTCGCCGAGCAGATGGGCATCGCGCTCGGCCAGACGATCGTGATCGAGAACGTCGCCGGTGCCGGCGGCTCGACCGCGCTGGCACGCGCCTCTCGCGCCGAGCCCGACGGCTACACCATTGCGATCGGCAATGCCGGCACCAATGCCGCGACCTACACGATCTATCCAAAACTGCCGTTCACGCCGGACTCGTTCGTGCCGATCGCCATGGTGGCGAAGACGTTCGGCATCATCGCCGTGCGCAATGATTTTCCGGCGAAGGACCTGAAGGAGTTCATCGCCTACGCCAAGGCCAATCCAGGCAAGATCAATCTCGGCCATGCCGGCGTCGGCTCGTCGAACTATTTGATCTGCAAGAGCTTCGTCACCGCCGCCGGGATCGACGCGACGCTGGTCGGCTATCGCGGCGCCGCGCCCGCGCTGACCGATGCAGTCGGCGGTCAGATCGACGGCGTCTGCGATGCGGCCGCCTCCGTCTCTCAGGCGATCAACGAGAAGCTGGTGAAGGGCGTCGTGGTCGGCTCCACCGTGCGGCTCGCGACGCTGCCGGATCTGCCGACGTCGACCGAAGCCGGGCTGCCCGAGTTCGAGGCGCAGGGCTGGAACGGCCTGTTTGCGCCCAAGGGCACCCCGCCGGCCGTCATCGCCAAGCTCAACGCCGCCGCGCGCACGGCGGTGGAAGCCGACGCGGTGAAGAAGCGCTTTGCCGACCTCTCGACCGTTGCGCCCGACCCCGACGAGCACACGCCCGAGGTGCTGCAAAAGCTCGTGACGCGCGACGTCGAGAAGTACCGGAAGATGCTGGCGGACGACGCCAAGCAATAGCGGCATTCGGCTGCGATTTCACGAACTTGCATCGCGTTTGAGACGACTGACCCTCGTCGCAACGCTGGACGATCTCCAGAAGCAATGGCCGGACTTCGATTCCGCCGACGCGCATCTGCTCTACGCCCGCGCCTGAAATGGGACGACGTCGAATACGACCCCAATAGTCTCGCCGTGCGGGTGCGCCGCGAGATGGAAGCGGCCTTCCGGCAGCCGAACGTGGCTGCTTGATTGACGCTCGCAAAAAGCGCTTCACGCTATCGTAGCTTCAGCCGCTCCGCCGGCGCTGTCATGGCCGCAACGCCGGCCATGACCAGCAGCAGGCCCAGCGCCAGGTTTGATGGCACGTTCTCGCCGAGCAGCAACACGGAGAGGCCGACGCCGATCGGGATGCGCAAATAGCCTTGCGCGTTGGTGGTCAGCGTGCCGAGCCGGGCGAGGCAGACGTAGAACAGCATCAAGCCCAATGCGCTCGACACGATGCCCATGACGATGGTGGCGATGATCGCGGTCGGCGTCGGGTGCAGCATCCAGGGCTGATCGATGACAAGCGAGGGCGGCAGCAGGATGATGCCGCCGAACAGCAACGAGCCCGCCGCCACCACCATCGGGTCGTAGTCGGACAGCCTGAGGCCGAAGATCGTGGCGCAGGCAAAGGAGATGGTGGCGAAGAGAATCGCGATCTCCGCGACGATCTCGCTGCCAAAGCCGCGTAGCGCATCGAGGCCAACGATGAGAATCGTGCCGGCAAGGCCCAGGATCGCGCCCGCGAGCTTCAGCAGCGTTGCCGGTTCGTGCCGTGTGATCAGCGAGGTGATGAGGAAGGCGAAGATCGGCGTCGTCGACGCCAGCACCACCGTGTTCGATGCCGGCACGTATTGCTGCGACCAGGTGATGATCAGGAACGGGAAGGTCGAGTTGATCAATTGCTGGGTCGCGAACAGCTTCCAGGCCTTGGCGTCGGTCGGGATCGTGACGCCGCGCATCCACAGGATCGCGAACAGGAAGGCGGCCGCGATCAGCGAGCGCGCCGAGATGAAGGTGATGGGCGGAATCGTGTCCAGCGCGAGCTTCGCCAACGGATAGGTCGAGCTCCAGCAGCAGGCGAGCGCGAACAGCAGCGCATAGTCGCGCCAGCTGCGCGCGCCGGTGGCGGCCATGGACGGCGACGGCGTTGATGCGGACGCCATCGCGCGACCCGCCTCAGATGTGCTCTGCGGCACCTTGTTCCTGCTCCCCGGCGCACAAGCGCTTGATGCAACTCTGGGCGAGGGGGCGTGAAAAGGGAAGGCGTCGAGCTATGCGTTTGGCTGGGGCTGCGGCTTCCGCTTCATCCGCTTGATCGTGCCGGAAAAGGTGAGCAGCAGCCGCTCGCCGGACATCATCTTGCCGCGCAGGAAGATCAGCGAGCCGCCGGCGCGGCTGACCTCGCCGGTGCATTCGATCAGCTCGCCCTCCCGTGCCGCGTCGAGGAATTCGCAGGCAAAGTTGGTCGTCACCGCCCGGCTGTCCAGGACGTGGGTGGCGATTGCGAACAGGGAGTAGTCGGCAAAGGCCATATAGCAGCCGCCATGGACGTTGCCGGAGCCGTTGAGGTGCTTCTTTTCGACCCGGAAGGCGCTGCGGACACTGCCGTCCGCCTCGATCCGGTGCCAGAACGGGCCGACATGGGACTCAAAACTGTCCCGAATCCAGGTCCGCCAGCCCTTAAATTCTCCCTCGGTGGCAACATGGAGGTCGGGGCGGGGGGGAGCGGGCGCTTTGGTCAATTCGTGCAAGGAAATGGGCCTTCAATTGCGGGTCTTTAGCCCTTAAATCCGATCCGTCCGCGCCGTGCAATTCCTGTTCCCGCGGGGCCCCCGCCGCAAAACGTGGGACAGCGGGAAAATGCGCCATAAAGGGCTTTTCCAAGCCCTCCGATGTTCCTAAGAACGGCCAAAGCCCGCCGAAAGCCCCGAATCCATGAAGAATGAACCCAAGATCACCCCCGAACTGGTTGCCGCCCACGGGCTCAAGCCCGACGAGTATGAGCGCATCCTCAAGCTGATCGGGCGGGAGCCGACCTTCACTGAGCTCGGCATCTTTTCGGCGATGTGGAACGAGCATTGCTCGTACAAGTCGTCGCGTATCCATCTGCGCGGTCTGCCGACCAAGGCGCCCTGGGTGATCCAGGGCCCGGGCGAGAATGCCGGCGTAATCGACATCGGCGATGGCCAGGCCGTGGTCTTCAAGATGGAGAGCCACAACCACCCAAGCTACATCGAGCCCTATCAGGGCGCGACCACCGGCGTCGGTGGCATTTTGCGCGACGTCTTCACCATGGGCGCGCGCCCGATCGCTTGCCTCAATGCGCTGAGCTTCGGTGCGCCGGAACATCCCAAGACGCGGCACCTCGTCTCCGGCGTGGTTGCCGGCGTTGGTGGCTATGGCAATTCCTTCGGCGTGCCGACGGTCGGTGGCCAGGTCCGCTTCCACACCCGCTATGACGGCAACATCCTCGTCAACGCGATGGCGGTCGGCCTCGCCGATGCCGACAAGATCTTCTATGCGGCCGCCTCCGGCGTGAACATGCCGATCGTCTATTTGGGCTCCAAGACCGGACGCGACGGCATTCACGGCGCCTCGATGGCGTCGGCCGAGTTCGACGACAAGTCCGAGGAGAAGCGCCCGACCGTGCAGGTCGGCGATCCCTTCGCCGAGAAGCTGCTGCTGGAAGCCTGCCTCGAGATCATGGAGAAGGGCTGCGTCATCGCGATCCAGGACATGGGCGCGGCGGGCCTGACCTGCTCGGCGGTCGAGATGGGCGCTAAGGGCGATCTCGGTGTCGATCTCGATCTTGATGCGGTGCCGACCCGCGAGACCGGCATGAGCGCCTACGAGATGATGCTCTCGGAGAGCCAGGAGCGCATGCTCATGGTGCTCAAGCCCGAGAAGGAAAAGGAAGCCGAGGCCATCTTCACGAAGTGGGGGCTCGATTTCGCCGTGGTCGGCTACACCACGCCGAGCAAGCGTTTCGTGGTCAAGCATGGCGGCGACGTCATGGCCGACCTGCCGATCAAGGAGCTCGGTGACGAGGCGCCGGTCTATGACCGCCCGCATGTCCCCTCCGCCGCGCTGCCGATCGTACATGCGCGTGACGTTGCGGCGCCGATAGGCCTCGGCGCGGCGCTGGAGAAACTGATCGGCACGCCCGACATGTGCAGCAAGCGCTGGGTCTGGGAGCAGTACGACCACGTCATCCTCGGCAACACCATGCAGCGCCCCGGCGGCGACGCCGCCGTGGTGCGTGTGCAGGACGGACCGAAGGGCCTGGCGCTGACCGTCGACGTCACGCCGCGCTATTGTGAGGCCGATCCGTTTGAGGGCGGCAAGCAGGCGGTGGCGGAAGCCTGGCGCAACATCACTGCGGTCGGCGGCAAGCCGCTGGCGATCACCGACAACCTCAATTTCGGCAACCCTGAAAGGCCCGAGATCATGGGGCAGTTCGTCGGCTGCCTGAAGGGTATCTCGGAAGCCTGCCGCACGCTCGACTTCCCGGTCGTCTCCGGCAACGTCTCGCTCTACAACGAGACCAACGGCCGTGCGATCCTGCCGACGCCCTCGATCGGCGGCGTCGGCCTGCTCGACGATTTCACCAAATCCGCTTCGCTCGCCTTCAAGGCCGAGGGCGAGGCGATCCTGCTCGTCGGCGAGACCCATGGCTGGCTCGGCCAGTCGGTTTACTTGCGCGACATCTGCGGCCGCGAGGAGGGCGCTCCGCCGCCGGTCGATCTCGCCGCGGAGAAGCGCAATGGCGATTGCGTGCGCGGCATGATCCATGCGGGCACCGCGACGGCCGTGCACGATCTCTCCGACGGCGGTCTCTTGATCGCGCTCGCCGAGATGGCGATGGCGAGCGGCATCGGCGCAAAATTGCTCGCCGCGCCGACCGCGCTTGTGTCGCAGGCCTATTGGTTCGGCGAGGACCAGGCACGCTATCTCGTCACCGTGCCGGAAACTGAGGCCGGCCGCGTGCTCGCCAAGATGCGCGGATGCGAGGTGCCCTGCGTGCGGATCGGCACCACCGGGGGCGATGCGATCGCCATCGCGGGCGAGGCGCCGGTGGCGATCGACACGCTGCGCAAGTCGTTCGAGCGCTGGCTGCCGGAGTATATGGGCGGGAAGGCGGCGTAAGCCGTTCCCGCGCTCTCCGTCATTGCGAAGTGCAAAGCGACGAAGCAATCCAGACGGTTTCCGCGGAGGGACTCTGGATTGCTTCGTCGCAGGGGGCTCCTCGCAATGACGAGTTGAGAGACCTTGACCTCACGATAAGTCCCGTAGCCCGGATGGAGCGTGCGCTCCATCCGGGCTTCTGGGTCACAGCACCCTCGTTGCCCCGGGGATTTGGCGCAAGGCGCGCGTTAGCGCCCAACTGAACGCGACTGTCAGCACGAACCCGATCGTCGCCTTGACGATCGCTGGCAGCTCATAATCAAACAGCCAGTATTGCAGCCAAAGCGCGATCGGGTAGTGCACCAAAAACATGCCGTAGGCGTCCGACTGCATCGGATCGAGTAGCTTGGCTGAGCCTGATTGTCTGAACCTCTGGAAAAAGGCCAGGATTAGAAACATGATGGCCACGCTGAAGACAGCGAAGCAGATGGCATAGAGCCCCTCATACCAGTTCGGCAGCGGCGACGGATTTCCCAGTATTTCGCGCTTGATGAAGATCAGCCCCCAGAGCAGGCAATACGGAACGATCGTCAAGACCATCCAGTCCCAGCTGACCTTCGCCATCCGGCCGTCTGCCGCGAGCAGGCCGCGATCCATATTCGCGACGCCAATGCCGGCACCGAAAAAGAAGTAGCTCGCATAGAGCATCACACGCCCGTGCTGCACCGAGAAGGGCCCAAGCTCGAACCAGTTGCCTGGTCCATAATACATCAGCCCGGGAACATAGAACGCTGCGGTGACGGCAAGCATGACCGCGAAGAACACGGCGGGCCGACGGCGACCGTGCAGCGAGAGGCGGTTGATCGGATCGAGCAGGGTGGGTGACAGCCGATGCAATATGCAGGCGACCACGTCGAATCCGAGCAGGACCCAAAGGAACCAGATCGGCCCGCTCGGCCACGGGCCCTTCGTGACCATATTCCACCAATATTCCGAAAAGCCGATCTCGGGATGGTGTCTGAGCGAGATGGCGTAATAGGCGAGCGGAATGATCGTGAATGCGCAGATCACGAACGGCAGGCCAAGCCGAAGCAGGCGATCGGCCAAATAGTTCAGCGGTCCCTTGCGGGCGATGCCCGACCACGCAAACAAGCCCGACAGGAAGAAGAACATCGCCATGAAGAAGCTGTCGGTGGCGAGCACGATCATGTCGAAGCCGAAGAAGAATTTCGGGTCGGTATGACCGAAGTAAGTATAGGGGATGACGGCATGGTGCAGCAGCACCACCAGCGTCAGGAAGGTACGGGCACGATCGAGCGACAAATTGCGCGTCTTGGCCTTAGGTGCGGCATGTGTCTCTGCGCCGATCGTCGCCGAATGTGACATCGTCATCATGATTGCCCCGCGCTTCCGCCCCGGCTGGACTGTGCCGCCGGGAACCTGATTCAGCAAGGGCCGTTTGGGTCGCTCTTCAGTCCCCGGACCCCTTAGGAACCAGTTCCGCGTAACGAAGTTAGGGTTCGCGAAAAGGGCGTGAGGCCGCGAGGGGCGGCACCAATTCGGAGCTGGCGATGACGATCCTGAAGTGGGCGCTGATCTTCTTACTCGTTTCGATCGTGGCCGGTGTGCTCGGCTTCACCGGCATTTCGGCCGCCTCCGCCGATATCGCCCGCTTCCTGTTCTACGTCTTCGTCGTGATCTTCCTGGTGCTGCTGATCCTGGGGCTCACGATCTTCAGGGCGTAGCTTAGGTTCGTCATTCCGGGATGGTGCGTCAGCACCAGACCCGGAATCTCGAGATTCTCAGGTGCGCAACTGCGCACCAGGGTTCGGTCCTGCGGACCGCCCCGGAATGACGGCACCCAAAACTACCCCACTTCCTCGATCTTCACCTTGTCGGGATAGAAGGCCAGATGGCCGGAAATCTCCGTCATCGCGGGGAAGGGCGTCTCGTAGGTCCAGATCGCGTTGTCCAGCGTCTTGCCGTCGGTTTTGACGCTGTAATAGTTCGCATCGCCCTTGTACGGACAATGGGTGACGCGGTCGGTGCGCTCAAGCAGGGCCATGTTGGTGTCCTCCCGTGGCACATATTGCACCGCCGGATATTTGGCCTCCTTCAAGGTCAGCGCTTTGCTGGTCTCGGCGATCACGATGTCGCCGGCCGTGACGCGGACGCGCCGGGGATTTTGGGTGATGGTGATGGGGTGGTCGGGCCCTGGAAGCTTCATGATGTCACGCCTTTTCGATCAACCTGCCGCGCGCGGCACTTTGTCGTGCCTTCCTGTTGGGATCAGGGATATAGTGCTTGAGTGCGTGACGGTGAAGGCCGTTCACGCTAAGTTTGGCCGTGCCGGTGAGGGGACCCCGGCAAGCGATTCGAGACCAGAAGGAGCGAGACCAGAATGCCCATGGACGCCCACGATATCGAGGCGATGATCAAGGCAGCAATCCCCGATGCCGAAGTGACCATTCGAGACCTCGCCGGCGATGGCGACCACTATGCTGCGACCGTGATCTCGGAATCCTTCCGCGGCAAATCCCGCGTCCAGCAGCACCAGATCGTCTATCAGTCCCTGCGCGGCCAGATGGGCGGCGTGCTGCATGCGCTGGCGCTGCAAACCGGGGTACCCGGCGGGCCGGGCACTTGATCTGACGGGCACCTGATCCAAGCGCGACGGGGCACGAAGATGGCTGCGGAGAATCCGCGCGGCGCGATGTTTCGCGTCATCGGTCCGAACCAGCACAGCCGTGTCACCAATGCCGAGCTGTTCTTCGACCTCGTCTTCGTCTTTGCCGTCACACAAGTCTCGCACACGCTGCTGCACCATTTTACGCCGCTCGGCGCGGTGCATGTGGCGGTGCTGTTTCTCGCGGTATGGTGGGTGTGGGTCTACACCGCCTGGGTCACCAACTGGCTCAATCCCGAGCTGACGCCGGTCCGCATCCTGCTGTTTGCGATGATGCTCGGCGGCCTTGTGCTGTCGACCACGATTCCGACCGCCTTCGAGGGGAGGGGTCTGTGGTTTGCGATCGCCTATGCGACCATGCAGGTGGGGCGTACCGCGTTCTGGCTGTTCGCGACCCCGCATCACCGCACCGCGGTGCGGCACAACGCGATTCGCATCCTGACCTGGCTCTCGATCTCTGCGGTGCTGTGGATCGCTGGCGGCCTCTCCGAGGGTGATACGCGGCTATGGCTGTGGATCGCGGCGGTGACCTGGGAGTACATCTCCCCGGCGGCGCGCTTCTGGGTCCCGAAGCTGGGCTTCTCGTCGGTCGAGGCCTGGGCCGTCGAAGGCGCGCACATGGCCGAGCGCTGCTCTCTGTTCGTCATCATCGCGCTCGGCGAGGCCATCGTCGTCAACGGCGCCACTTTTGCCGAGTTGACGTGGACCGCGGACAACATCCTCGCCTTCGTCTCGGCGCTGGTCGGCGCCATCGCGATGTGGTGGGTCTATTTCCACAAGGGGGCCGAGGCCGGCTCCGAGCGCATCTCGAAGTCCACCGAATCCGGTCGGCTGGCGCGGCTCGCCTACACCTATCTGCACATGCCGATCGTCGCCGGCATCATCCTGGCCGCGGTCTCGGACGAGCTGGTGCTGAAGCATCCCACCGGCCATTCCGACCTGCGGACCATCGTGAGCACGATCGGCGGTCCCATGGTGTTCCTGGTCGGCACCATCCTGTTCAAGCACGCGATCCGCGGCTTCCTCCAGCTCTCGCACGGCATCGGCATCATCCTGCTGCTGGTGCTGAGCTGGTTCGCGTCGGAGCTATCGCCGCTCTGGCTTTCGGTCGCAACGACCGTGATCATGATCGTCGTGGCGGTGTGGGAGTCGGTGTCGCTGGGAGCGGCAACCGAGGAGTAGGCGCGGAGGCCTACTCGGCCACCTCCAGCGCGTGCACGGAGAACATCTTGGCCGCGTCGGTCCAGCTTTCGCGCACACGCCAGCCCGCGCCATGTGCCAGTGATGCGAAACGCTCGATACTGTATTTGTAACTGTTCTCGGTGTGGATGCTCTCCCCCGGTCGGAACGAGAAGCTGGTGCCGAGCAGGCGTACGGTCTGGCTCTTCTTGCTGATCAGGTGCATCTCGATGCGGTGCCGCTCGCGATTGTAGATCGCGCGATGGGTGAAGGCGGACAGGTCGAAATTGCCGCCGAGCTCGCGGTTGATCCGCACCAGCACATTGAGGTTGAAGCGCGCGGTGACGCCGGCGGCATCGTTGTAGGCGTCGTGCAGTACCCGCTCATCCTTCTCGAGATCGGCGCCGATGATCATCTGCGCGCCCTTACCGAGGATCTTGCGGGCGCTCCTCAAAAAGGCTTGCGCTTCCTGCGGCTCGAAATTGCCGATGGTCGAGCCCGGGAAGAAGCCGACCTTGGGCATGGATGCGACCGCCCTCGGCAGCTCGAACGGCGTGGTGAAGTCGGCGGCGACCGGATAGATGCCGAGCGCGGGAAAATCCCGCTTCAGGCCGTTTGCCTGCGCCTTCAGGAAGTCGCCGGAGATGTCGACGGGCACATAGGCCGCGAACTTGCAATGGCCCAGCAGCAGGCGGACCTTGGTGGTCGCGCCGGCGCCGAACTCGACCAGCGCCGCATGCTCCGGGATAATCTTCGCGATGTCGCTGCCGCGCTCCCTCAGGATCGCAAGCTCAGTGCGCGTCGGATAATATTCCGGGAGGCGCGTGATCGCCTCGAACAGCTCTGACCCCGTCGCATCATAGAAATATTTCGGCGACAGCTTTTTCGGCTGCTGCGAGAGGTCCTCGATCGCCTCGCGGGCGAAGGCAGTCGTCTGCTCGTCGGGGAGATGGGCTTCGGCCAAAGCGCTGGCGTGCACATTCATGATACTCTCCTGAACGCGCTGTCCGGCGCGCATTTGTCGTCGGAATTTTTAGTCGTAGTCGGCGAGCCGCAGCCCCGTGAACTGCCAGCGGTGGTGCGGGTAGAAGAAGTTGCGATAGGTGATACGGCTGTGGCCTTCAGGGGTTGCAAGCGAGGAGCCGCGCAGCACCAGCTGGTTGACCATGAATTTGCCGTTGTATTCGCCGAGCGCGCCTTCAACGGCGCGGTAGCCGGGGTAGGGCGCGTACGAAGAGCGGGTCCATTGCCAGACGATGCCGAAGGCATCGTTGAGCTGGCCGGCGCGCGCGGCGACCTCCCATTCCATCTCGGTCGGCAGGTGTTTTCCAGTCCAGCGGGCGAACGCGTCCGCCTCGTAATAGCTGACGTGGCAGACCGGCGCGTTCGGATCGATCGGCTTGAGGCCGGCAAGCGTCATCACGTGCCACGCGCCTTCGACCTCGCGCCAGTGGCCCGGAGCCTCCCAGCCCTCGTTGCTCACCGTGGCAAAGCCGTCCATCAGCCACAGCGTTGCGGTCCGGTAGCCGCCGTCGCGCATGAAGGCGAGCCATTCACCGTTCGTGACGAGATGGCGGGCGATCTTGACCGGGCCAACGAGCGCGCGATGCGCCGGCTTCTCGTTGTCGAAATGAAAACTGTCGTCGACATGGCCAACGGTGTGGATGCCTTCGTTCAGAGACAGCCAATCCTCGCCGGCACGGGTCGCGGCCGGGAAGCGCCAGTCCGGATCATAGGCCGGGGAGACCGGATTCTGTGCGAAGGCGTGCAGGATGTCGGTGAACATCAATTCCTGATGCTGCTGCTCGTGATTGAGCCCGACCTCGACCAGCGGCGCGATCTCGCGCAGCTTGGCCGCGCCGGCTTCGCGGAAGAATTTGACGACGGCCGCATCGACATATCTGCGATAGGCGCCGACCTGGTCGGCGCTGGGACGGGTGATGTCGCCGCGGCGATGCCGGGCATGACGCGGGCCGGCGCTGACGTAATAGGAATTGAACAGGAATGCGAAATCGGGGTGGAAGGGCCGGTAATCAGGGCAATGTTCGCCGAGCAGGAATTGCTCCCAGAACCAGGTGGTATGCGCCCGGTGCCATTTGATCGGGCTCGCATCCGGCATGGATTGGATCTGCTGGTCCTCGGGTGAGAGTGGCGCCGCCCGGCGTTCGGTCTCGTTGCGGACGGTGAGAAACGCGTCTCCCAGCCGCTGGGCGAGCTTGCCCGGGTCGGAGGACGGTGACGAAAGCGGAGCGGGGGCCGTAGCGGAGGCTTGTTTCGTCACGTTTTTCTCCAGACAGGACAAGAGAACGTTGTTGGCGCTACCCGGTTCCAAAACCAAGGTTCGTCCTAGATAGGGGCTCCGTTACGGTATGAAAGTCCTCTCCGGCGATGATATTGATGTCATCAGCCTATGGACCGGCGGGGCTCAGACCGGCCGCCCAAGTCCAGGACGAGGGCCCTTCGCCGCCATTTTACTTTGGATGCACAACGGTTTGGGCTACATATATGGGCAGATGTCGGGTTAGATCGGCTGAGCCGGCCCGAGACAATTGGTGGGGCTCCGCCCCGGAAGGACATGGAAATGAGCATCGAGGAATTCATCGCCAACGAAGTGAAGTCGAACGACGTCGTTCTGTTCATGAAGGGCACGCCGCAATTTCCGCAGTGCGGGTTCTCCGGCCAGGTCGTCCAGATCCTCGACCATATCGGCGTCGGCTATAAGGGCCTCAACGTCCTGGAATCCGCCGAGCTGCGCAACGGCATCAAGGAATATTCGAACTGGCCGACCATCCCGCAGCTCTATGTGAAGGGCGAGTTCGTCGGCGGCTGCGACATCGTCCGCGAGATGTTCCAGGCCGGCGAATTGCAGCAGCTCTTCTCCGAGAAGGGCGTCGTCGTCGCGGCTTGATGCGTGACCCAGCTGACGCGCCGTGTCAGTGGCGCCGAGCTCGAGGTCATCGTTGCCGACATCACCACGCTCGGCGTTGACGCCATCGTCAACGCCGCAAATTCGTCTCTCCTTGGCGGAGGCGGCGTTGACGGAGCGATCCACGACGCTGCCGGTCCCGAGCTTCTCGCCGAGTGCCGGACGCTCGGAGGATGCCCGACCGGCGATGCCAAGATCACCAAGGGCTATCTTCTGCCTGCGCGCCATGTGATCCATGCCGTCGGCCCCGTCTGGCATGGCGGCAGCCACGGCGAGGCGAAGGCGCTGCGCTCGTGCTATCGTCGCGCGCTCGAGCTCTGTCAGGCCAATGGGCTGAACTCGCTGGCTTTCTCCGCGATCTCGACTGGCGTTTATCGTTTCCCGGCCGACCAGGCCGCGGAGATTGCGGTTCATACGACCATCGACACGCTGCCGGCCGCGCCCTCGGTCAGCCGTGTCATATTCTGTTGTTTCTCGGAGCGAAGCGCCGCCCTTCACATGGACGTGTTGGCGCGGTACGGCCGCCCTTGTGCGTGACGACGCGGTCAGTACACTCCGCCGGACCATGTTCCGGGGAGGGGGTATGATTTCACAATCTGGACTGCGTGCGCTGGTCTGCGGCGCGCTGCTGTCGCTTGGCGCGATGTCGTCCGCGCACGCGGAGGGCACCTACGAGATTCCGGCCGGCGCGCATTTCAACCAGGACAAGCTCGCGAAGGTCAGCGAGTTCTTCAAGAACGAGGTCGCCACCGGCAAGATCGCCGGCGCCACCGTGCTGATCAAGCAGCACGGCAAGCCGGTCTACCACGAAGCCTTCGGCGTGCAGGACGTGGTCAGCAAGGCGCCGATCACCGACAAGACGATTTTCCGCCTGTTCTCGATGACCAAGGCGATCACCTCGGTGGTCGCGATGCGATTGATCGAGGATGGCAAGATCAAGCTAGATGATCCCGTCTCGAAATACATCCCGTCCTTTGCCAATGTGAAGGTCGGCGTCGAGAAGAAGGCGGAGGACGGCAGCAAGTCGCTCGAACTGGTGCCGCCCAACCGGCCGATGACCGTGCTCGACCTGATGCGCCACACCTCGGGCATCACCTATGGATTCTATGGCGACAGCCTGGTGCGCAAAGCCTATCGCGAGGCCAATATCTATGCCGGCGATTTCGACCTTGCCGAGTTCGCCGAGCGGATCGCAAAACTGCCGCTGCACAACCAGCCGGGTGCGCTCTGGCAATATGGCCATTCCACCGACGTGCTGGCGCGTGTGATGGAGATTGCGGCCGGCAAGCCGCTGATCGACATCATGCGGGAAAAGCTGCTCGACCCGCTCGGCATGGTCGATACCGGCTTCTTCGTTACGGCACCCGAGAAGCAGAAGCTCCTGGCGCAGCCGGTGCCGAACGACAGCGATTTCCGGGTCGGCCGGATCAACGATCCGACCGTGGTCAAGAAGATCCAATTCGCCAGCGGCGGCATGGTCACGACCATGGCCGACTATGAGCGCTTTGCGCAGATGCTGCTCAACGGCGGCAGCCTCAACGGCAAGACCATCCTCAAGCCCGAGACATTCAAGCTGATGGTGACCGATCGGGTCGGCCCGAAATCGGGAGTCGACCGTGACTATTTCTACTTCCCCGGTGACGGTTTTGGCTTCGGCCTCGGCCTCGCCGTCCGCACCGATCCCGGCAATGCCAAGCCGCCGCCACCCGGCGATCTCGGCGAATTGAAGTGGGACGGCGCCTCCGGCTGCTATTTCGTGATCGACCCCAAGCAGGACATGTTCTTCGTCCTCCTGGAGCAGACCCCGACCGAGCGCCAACGGGTGCAACGGACATTGAAGCAGTTGGTCTATGAATCCATGGAGAAGTGATGTGCGCGGGCGCCGCGCGCTGATCGCGGCGCTCGTTGTTCTGTTTGGCGTGGTCGGTGCGCGTGCGGGCTCCGAGCGCGCCGCGCACAAATTCTCGCCTGAAGGCCTCGCAAAGATCTCCGACTACATCCGGAACGAGATCGCCACCGGCAAGATTCCCGGCGCCATCCTGCTGCTCCAGCAGCATGGCAAGCCGGTCTACTATGAGAATTTCGGCGTCCGTGACGTCGCGACCGAGATCTCGATGAGCGCGGACACGATCTTCCGCCTCTATTCGATGTCGAAGCCGATCACCTCGGTCATGGCGATGATGCTGGTCGAGGAGGGCAAACTCTCGCTCGACGATCCCGTCTCGAAATACATTCCGGCCTTCGCCAAGATGAAGGTCGGCGTCGAGACGAAGGCCGAGGACGGCAAGGTCGCGCTGGTGCTGGAAGCGCAGAATCGTCCCGTCACGATCAAGGATCTGCTGCGCCACACCTCGGGTCTGCCTTATGGCTATCATGGTGGCGGCATGGTGCGCGAGCTCTATGCCGAGGCCAATCTGTTCCAAAGCAATCTCAGCAATGCCGACTTCGTCGCGAAGATCACCACGCTGCCGCTGGTCGAGCAGCCGGCCACCGCGTGGGATTACGGCTTTTCCACCGACGTGCTCGGCCGCGTCGTCGAGGTCGCTTCCGGCAAGACGCTGCTCCAGTTCGAGAAGGAGCGGCTGCTCGATCCGCTCGGCATGACCGAGACCGCGTTCTTCGTCGCCGATCCCGCCAAATTCCCGCGCGTTGCCGAGCCGATGCCGGAGGACCGCAACATCAACCCGACCACGCCGGTTCGCGACATCAGGCGGCCGTCGAAGTGGGAATCGGGCGGCGGCGGCATGGTCGGCACGATCGGCGACTACGCCCGTTTCGCGCAGATGCTGCTGAATGGCGGCATCTACGAGGGACGGCGTTATCTCAAGCCCGAGACCATCGCGCTGATGGCGTCCGATCATATCGGACCTGAGACGAAGATCGCGCGCGACCAGAACTATTATCCGGGCGACAGCTCCGGCTTCGGCCTCGGCTTTGCCGTACGCACCGCGGTGCCGCTGGGTACGGCGTGGCCGCTTGGCGAGTATCGCTGGGACGGCGTCGGCGGCACCTTCTTCTTCATCGATCCCGAAGACGATCTGTTCGGGATCTTCATGGTGCAGACCCCCTCACAGCGCGGCCGGATCCAGCTGGCGCTGAAGACGCTGATCTATCAGGCGATGGGGCGATAGTTACGCTCCGCGCACGATCTCGCGCACGTATCCGATCGTCTCCTCGATCTGGCTCGCATTGACGTCGAGATGGGTGCAGGCGCGGATGCGGCCGTCCATCATCGCAAGCGTCACGCCGCGCTGGCGCAGCGCTGCGACCATCTTGTCGCCGGGAATGCCGGCGCCGTCGGGCTTGAAGAACACCAGATTGGTCTCGGGCTCCTGCACCTCGATGCCAGAGATCTGCGACAGCCCGCGGGCGAGCGCGCGCGCATTGGCGTGGTCGTCGGCAAGGCGCTCGACGTGATGGTCGAGGGCGTAGATGCAGGCCGCGGCGCAGATGCCGGCCTGCCGCATCGAGCCGCCGAGGCGCTGCTTCCATTGCCACACCGCGTCGATGAAGGCGCGTGAGCCCGCGAGCACGCCGCCGATGGGCGCCCCGAGGCCCTTGGAGAAGTCGATCCAGGCCGAATCCCATCCGGCGGTCATGTCGCGCGGCGAGATTCCGCTCGCCACGGTCGCGTTGAGTAGGCGCGCGCCGTCCATGTGGGTGATGAGGCCATGCTGCTTCGCGATCGCAACGATCTCGTCCAGCGCCGCCTTCTTCCAGATCGTGCCGCCGCCGATATTGGCGGTCTGCTCGACGCTGACGACGGTCTGCGGCGGCTGGTAGCGCGTGCGCGGATGCAGCGCCCTGCGCAATGTGTCGGGCGTGAACTGGCCGTCGGCGCCCTTCAGCTGCGTGACCTGGAAGCCGCCGATCGCCGCATGCGCGCCGCCTTCGCGGGCGATGATGTGCGCGGTCTCGTGGGCGAGGATCTCGTCGCCGGGACGGCAATGCACCAGCGTCGCGGTGACGTTGCACATCGTGCCAGAGGGCATGTACACCGCGGCTTCCTTGCCGAGCAGATCGGCCACGCGCTCGCACAGCGCGTTCACCGTCGGATCGTCGCCGACCTGCTCGTCGCCGACCTCCGCCCGCGCCATCGCCTCGCGCATCGCAGCGGTTGGCTTCGTCTGCGTGTCCGAGAGCAGATTGATGCGCACCGGCGGCGCCTTGGGATCGACGGGGGGAGGGGTGTAGAGCATCAACTTGCTCCCTGAGGGATTGGCATTCGCTCGCGGTCAGCGAGTTCTAGATGGACGCCGGGCGGCGTGACGAAACCGCATAATAACGATTTCTGTCTCGGTCACACGATAATCGATCAGATAAGGATAAGGGTTGACCGGCACGCGACGGACGGATGCACGAGTGGTCTGGCGCCCTGCATAAGGATGGTCCTGAAGCAGCGCGATAAGCGCGACAATGCGGTCGCGGACGCGGCCTGCTCCCTGGGGCGAGCGCGCTTCGATATAGGTCAGGGCCACGTCGATCTGGGCAAGCGCTCGCTTCGTGTAACGGACCTTCACAGCCCGTGCTTGGCCCACATCACGCGAACTTCATCGGCGCTAGCCAGCTCACCGCGGGCGATTTCAGCTTCGGCCTCGGCGAGATCCGCCTCTTCCGCCGCCGTCAGCTGGATCGGAGGCTGATCGACTCCGGCGAGTTCAAGCAGCGCTCGCGCCAACTCATCCTGCTCTGAATCGGGCAGGCCGGAAACCTTGCTAAAGGCCTCTTCCAGAAGACGCGTCATGATCAACTCCGTTAGTGCAAGCATAGCACGGATAGGATGAGACAGGGGAGTGGCGGCCTGAAACGAAAAAGGCCCCGGAAACCGGGGCCTTTGAACGTCGATCTGCCGAAACGATCAGCGCGAATAGAATTCGACGACCAGATGCGGCTCCATCTGCACCGGGAACGGCACGTCGGAGAGGCCGGGGATGCGCGCATACTTCGCAATCATCTTGCCATGGTCGACTTCGAGATAGTCGGGAACATCGCGCTCGGGGAGCTGGCTGGCTTCGAGCACGTGAGCGAGTTGCTTGGAGGCTTCCTTGACCTCGATCACGTCGCCGACCTTGAGCTGGTAGCTCGAGATGTTGACCTTGCGGCCGTTGACCTTGACGTGGCCGTGGTTGATGAACTGACGCGCGGCGAAGATGGTGGAGACGAACTTGGCGCGGTACACGACCGCGTCGAGACGGCGCTCGAGCAGGCCGATCAGGTTCTCGCCGGTGTCACCCTTGAGGCGGCTCGCCTCGACATAGATGCCGTGGAACTGACGCTCGCTGATGTTGGCGTAATAGCCCTTCAGCTTCTGCTTGGCGCGCAGCTGCACGCCGAAATCGGAGAGCTTGCCCTTGCGGCGCTGGCCGTGCTGGCCGGGGCCGTATTCCCTGCGGTTCACGGGGCTCTTCGGGCGGCCCCAGATGTTCTGGCCCATACGGCGATCGATCTTGTACTTCGCCTCACTACGCTTAGTCATCGCGTCCTCTTCGGTTGCATGGTTTGAGGAAACGCGCCCTCCTGTGTGACGGGCTACGCCCGGCACCGACAGGTCCGATCCCCAAAGCTTAAGGGACGGGACCACGGGTCGCGAAACGCTTCGCGGGCCGAAATCGGCCCGCGAGCAGGCGGCTTTTAGGGGAGTTTGGGGTTCGCTGTCAATGCGAATGCCCCCGGAATCAGGTCCTTACTGCCCGGATGGGCTTGGCGCCGGCTGCCCGCAATTCGGCAGCGATTTCAGTGTTGAGGACCTGTTCCAGACGGGTCAGGACCCGGGCGATCGGGGCGGCATCCGTCACCCGGTGGTCCCAGCGGATCACGACATGGATGGTCTGGTCCGCCTCGACCACCCCATAGCTGATGACGAAGGGGCCCGGCGTGATGGGGTGGAGCTCGCCGCCGCCATAGGCGGCCACCGAGCTTACCGCGAAGCTGCCGAACCAGTTGCCGCGCTGCCGGCCGAAATTCAGCCCCACCGCCCAGGACAGGCGCCGCAGCGGCAGGGGCAGGCGGGTCGCCCGCATGATCTTGCGGAACATCGGGACGTCCTCGACCGGCGCCGTCTTGGCGCGCCGGATTTCGGCGTCGATCTGGCCCAATGGCAGGGCTTCCGGGGCCGATATCCGCTGCGGCAGCACGCATTCCTCGCCCCGTTCGACCCGGGCGATGGCGACCAGCGCCACGCTCTTCGGCAGCTCATAGAGCGACGGCCAGGGCCATTTGGCATAGACGGTCCGCAGGATCGGCTCGTCTTTGGCGACCAGGGCAAAGGCCTTGACGAACATCGCCGCCCAGCCGGCAGGCGCCATCGCGCCGGCGCGGGATTCGAGCAGGGGGCGAATATCAAGCGAACGGGAGAGCGAGACGAAGGGCACGCCCATCGAGGCGCGCATGAGGTCGCAAATCAGGCGGCGTCGCAGCGAGATGGTCTTGGGCGTCCCGCGCATTGGTCTCCGGTTCCCGCAGATTAAAATATGTGCAGCGAGCGGGTCATCCGCTCGCCGCGTGATCTAGCACGAACCAACCCGCTTGGGCTCGGTCGGTTCGTCGCATGAGGGGCGCCGGCGAGGCCAGCGGATTGGCTTTGTTGAAAACGTAAATTACTAGTATTTTCAGAGGCTTGCTGCCATATGTTTTGGCGTCGTGCACGGGCATCTGCCGGGACCCGGTAGGAATCGCCGGCCTTCAGATGCTTGTGGACCGCCGACTCCCTAGCAGCGCCCCGGTTCCGGCAAGGCCGAGATCGGCTTGTTCAGCGCCTGGTCCCTTCGAACGCCGCCATGATGCCACGCTGGAACAGCGACCAGTCGAAGCCGAGCGCGATCGCCCGGTAGCCACGGTCGATCAGGGCGTTGGCCTGGTCGGCGGTGCGCGCCACGCCGCCGATCGGCACGCCGCTTCTGAGGATGCCGGCTTCCGCGCGGGCGACCAGCTCAAGCAGCTCCGGATCGTCCATCTGACCACGCTTGTTGATGGAGGTGGCGAGATCGCCGGGGCCGATCACCGCGACGTCGATGCCCGGCGTTCCCATGATCTCGTCGATGCGATTGACGGCGTCGACATGCTCGATGGTGATCATGCAGATCATCTCGTCGTCGGCGCTGGCCATGTAGTCCGGCATCGACTGGCCCCAGCGGAACGGCGCGTGGAAGGGACCCCAGAGCCGATCGCCGCGCGGCGGATAGCGCACGCTGCGCACCGCTTTCTCGGCGTCGTCGCGGTTGGTGATCATCGGGAAATTGATGCCGAAGGCACCGATGTCCATCGGTGCTTTCGCAAGCCATGGCTCGTTCGCGGCGATCCGAACCAGTGGCGTGCATGGCGTGCCCGTGGTCGCGGCGATCATCGCATGTGCTTCGGTCAATCCAATCGGCCCATGTTCGAGATCGACGATGATCCAGTCGAGTGAGCGCGCCATGATCTGCACCATCTGCACGCTCGGGATCGTCGCGATCGCGCCGAAGGCGGGGCGCCCCTCGCGCCAGAGCTTGCGGAGACGGTTGAGTGGTGTGGAGGGGACCGACATGGGAAGGCCTGCGGCAAGGTGACGACGGCAAAGCCTAGCAGCGCGCCGTTGCCGCGCAAAGTCAGGCCAGGGCGCGGCCGCCGAAGAACGGTGTGAGCATCGCCGAAAGGCCATGCACGCGGTTCGAGGTGAAGATCATCTCGGCGCCGGACTGCACGATGCCGCCCATCCGCGGGCCAAGCAGATCCGAGACGCGGCGGGCGATCGCGGGCGCGGGGTCGATCCACTCGACCGGCCAGGGCGCCAGCCGTTTCAGCCGTTCGAGCAGCAGCGGATAATGCGTGCAGGCGAGCACCACCGTGTCGGTGCGCGATGTCGCATCCCCGGCGTCGCCGACGAAGCAGGGAGCGAGTTCGGCGAGGATGGCCTCGTCGCTGATCGCAGCGCCGCTGAGCTCGGCTTCAGCCAGCGAGGCAAGCTCGGGTGAGCCGACCAGAGTCACCTCGCATCCCTGCGCGAAGTCGCGGATCAGAGCTTTGGTATATTCCCGCTTCACCGTGCCCTTGGTGCCGAGCACCGAGACGCGGCGGGTCTTCGACTGCGCGCAGGCCGGCTTGATCGCCGGCACCGTGCCGACGAAGGGCACGGAATAAGCGGCGCGCAAGTGAGACAGGACCAGGGTGGATGCCGTGTTGCAGGCGATCACGACGAGGTCGGGATCATGCGTACCGATCAATTCACCCATCAACGGCACCACGCGGGCGATGATCTCGTCCTCGCCATGGTGGCCGTAGGGGAAGAAGGCGTCGTCGGCGACATAGACGTAATGCGCGTCCGGGCGTGCGGCGACGACCTCACGGAGCACCGTGAGTCCGCCAAGGCCGGAATCGAACACCAGGATGGTTGGGGAATTGGTCACGTCATTACCTTAAGGCGCCATGGTTACCATTCGGTTTTTAGGGCGGTTTTGCGGCGGGACCGCCCCAGCGCCAATCTGGAAGGGTCGAATGCGCTGCGGACGGGGACATATCCGCAAAATTGCGGGGAGCCATCGTGTCCTAGACGGGCCGCAACGCCTTTGGCGTTGCGGCGTAGAGCCGGGGCGGTCACGCGATCCTGTTCGTGGTGGCCGCCCGCTCCGTGGCGAGCTGCTTCTGCAGGCGATCGATGTTTTGCAAGAGGCGCTGGCTGGTCAGCACCAGGAAGTAATAACCGAACTGCGGATCCTGGAAATAAATCTCGAGCAGCCGGTCATAGGTGATCGTCAGCACCTGTCCGTCTTCGATGCACTCGATCGTTCCGGTGCGCCGGTTGTCTGGCGTGAGAAAGCCGAGCTCTCCCATGAGAGTTCCCGGCCCGATCTCGACATTGATCTCCTTGACCAGGAATTTTCCGGTGACCGTGAGGAGCATCTCATTGGCGGGGTCGCCCAGCCTGAACAGCGTGTCGCCATGGCGATATTTGCGCTCGGTCATGAACGGCTTGAGCCATTCGATCGACATGTCGCCTTCGGCCGCATGGCGCGCCTTCTTGACCAGCTTGAGCATCTGCCGCAGCCGCAGGGCGTTGATCGGCAGCAACAGAAGATACAGGAGGAACGTCGAGACGTTGGCGGAGAGCGCGCCGAAAACGGCGAACAACGCGCAGCCGATCATGTTGGCGACGCGCAGCGGCACCATCGTCCGCATCAAGAGGGTGGCGACGAAGAAGACGGCGCCGACCGCGGCGAACAGATTGGCCAACGTGATGTTGTGGACGAAGATCTCCAGCAGCCGGTTGAAGATCGCGTCGTAGGTGACGTTGTTTGGATCGAGGCCCATCTGGACCAGGATCTTCGCGATCCTGAGGTTGTCCGTTGCCGCATCGAGAATGCGGTCGAGGATCGAGGAAACGTCTGCGCTGCCGGACGGCATGGTACTAACCCCGCGTAAGGCCTTCAGTCCTGCTCGGTATTCGTATAGCCGAAATCGAATGACGGCCGCCTGAAATGAAGCCTTTGGCCATCATGCCGCAAGAGGCAAATTTTAGCTTGATCGGGCGTTTCGGCAATTGCCCCTTTGGTTGTGCGTCGGCCCGCAACGCGGCCGTGATTCGGGGCGACTTCAGCGTCGCGGATGGGCCCGACGCCGCGGGGACCACCCGATCTCCGCCTTAGGGCTTGGCGGCGGGTTGCACGACCTGCTCCTCGACGAGGCCAAGACGTCCGGGCAGCGAGCCTGCGCGCAGCAGCATGGCGACGCTGTTGGCCTCTTCCAGGGTGAAGTTGCCGGAGATCTGGCCTGAGCCGCCGGTGATGGGCTCGCGGATCACGGGAGCGGCGATCACCTTGTCGTCGAACACAATGGCAAAGGGCTTTCCGATGTTCTCTGCGGTGACGTGGGCGAAGCGCCGCGTGCCGCGGCCGTTGAAGCGGAACGAGGCGATCGGCTCCTTCGTGTCGCTCGTAAATCCGGGTCCCGCATAGCCGATGTCGTCGCCGTCGAGCGCGCTGTCCTTGGCAACGAGATAGGAAAGCTTGTCCTTGAAGCCGAGCAGGACTTCCGTGCCAGTGGGCGGCGTGCCGGATCGCGCCTGCTCCGGCGGCATCGAGAGATCGATCAGGCGGAAGCTGACCCGCACCTTCTTGGCGAAGATTGTGGTGATGCGCTCGGGCTCCATCGCGGCCGGCAGGAAGATGCGGATGCGGTCCGTTCCCTCGGGCTGGACGCTGGCGAGCGTGATGCCGGCGTCCTTAAGGCGCTGCTCGATCATAGCGATGGAATCTTCGACGAGATCGTGCAGCCGTGCGGCGGATGCCGCGTCGGTCGGCGCAAGCCTGATCAGTCCGTCGCCGGCGTCGGTCACAGTGAGCGCGTGCGTGGGCAATCCCTCCGCCGCCGAGGCCAGCTTGCGTGTGAGCTGTTCGCGACCTTTGGCGTCCGCAATCTTCACTTCGATGCCGCCGTCGCGGATCGCAAGGCCGGAGAAGGCGATCCGCCCCTCGCGCAGAATCTTGTAGGCGTCGTCGCGCAGATCCGTGACGACCGCCTCCCGTAAGCCATCGGTGTCCACCTCGTAGATGATGCGGGATCCGCCCAACTTCTCCATCTTGTCGGCGACGAAAGCCGCGACCTTGGCGCGCATCTTGTCGAATTGAGTGTCGGCCAACGCCACGCGAGGCAGCACGATCGCCATGGCGAGTCCGACGAGCAGGCTTGTGATGCGGTTCCGCAGATGCGTAGGCATGATCACCTCAAGTCTTGCGGCAGGACGCTGGCAGGGAGGCCGGCGCCAGTTTCTTGGTCCCCGGATCGGGTGCGGAGGTTCAATTTCGGTCTGGATCGAGGCGGAGCGCCGCGGCCGGTAGGCGATGGACGAACGCCAAATCATCCATCATTGTGTTCCCGCTCGACCGGCAAATCGGTCGAGGCCTCGCCGAACCAAAATGTCAAAAGACAGGGGGCGGGGACATGCAATCTGAGGGAGGACGGAATTCCATGGCGGGCATCCACGCGCTCGATCGGCTCATCGGCAAGGACTATCCGGATTTCTTGACGGACGCCGACGTCCGAGCCTTCGAGCAGATTCCTTATGCCGATCGCGTCGCGGCCGAGAGCACCTATGACGCGATCAGGCTGGGTGCAGCGCGCAACCCCGACGGCGCGGCGATCCAGTTCCTGCAAAACGCCGATCCCGCCGACACGCCGGTCGTGGTCACGTATCGCGATTTCATCGCGCGCGTCACGCAGGCCGCCAACATGTTTCACGCGTTGGGAGCGGAGAAGGGCGACGTCATCAGCTTCATGCTGCCGCTCGTGCCAGATGCCTTCGTGACGCTGTTCGGCGCCGAAGCCGCGGGCATCGCCAATCCCGTCAACCCGCTGCTCGAGCCGCACCAGATCGCGGAGATCCTGGAGGCCGCGAACACGAAAATCCTGGTGGCGCTTGGGCCGATGCCCGGCACCGACATCTGGCAGAAGGTCGAGCAGATCCGCCCGCAACTGAAGCATCTCAAGGCCATCGTGCAGGTGTTCGGCGGCGGCGATCCCGCCAACGGCATCTTCGCCTTCGGCGACCTGATCAAGCAGCAGCCGTCGGACCGGCTTGTCAGCGGGCGCAAGATTTCGGGTGCCGACATCGCCGCCTATTTCCACACCGGCGGCACCACCGGCACGCCGAAGCTGGTGCGGCACACGCATGCCAACCAGGTCTATCAGGCCTGGGCGCTCAATCTGCTGCTGAAGGCGAAGCCTGGCTCCAATCTGCTGTTCGGCATGCCGCTGTTTCACGTCGGTGGATCGTTGACGCAAGTGCTGCTGACGCTGTCGAGCGGCGGCTCGCTGGTCGTGCTGTCGCCGAGCGGCTGGCGCAATCCGAATGCGGTGAAGAACATCTGGCAGCTGGTCGAACGCTACAGGCCCGACGCGCTGTCGAGCGTGCCGACGGTGCTCGCCGCTACGCTGGCGGTGCCGCCAGGCAACGCCGACATCTCCAGCTTGAAATATGCCGCCGGCGGTGGCTCGGCGATTCCCGTCGCCGTGGGCTCGGCGATCCAGGACAAACTCAAGCTGCCGGTGATCGAGGTCTACGGCATGACCGAGACCTCGAGTGTGCACACCTTGGCCTATCCGTCGCGGCCGATCCGGCTCGGCTCGGTTGGCCTTCCCATGCCTTACGCGCGCGTGCGCATCGTGCAACTCGATGCCGATGGCCGCCTGATCCGCGATTGTGCGCCCGACGAGATCGGTGTCGTCATCATGGCCGGCCCCGGCGTGTTCGGCGGCTATCTCAACGACGAGCACAACAAGGGCGCGTTTGTCGACGAGGTCTGGGTCAATTCCGGCGATCTCGGCCGGCTCGATGCCGACGGCTATCTCTGGATCACCGGCCGCGCCAAGGATCTCGTGATCCGCGGCGGACACAACATCGATCCGGCGCCGATCGAGGAGATCATGTTCAGGCATCCCGCCGTCGGCTTCGCCGCCGTTGTCGGCCAGCCTGACGCCTATGCCGGCGAGCTGCCGGTGGGCTACGTGCAATTGAAGCCGGGCGCGAGCGTCGAGCCGGGCGAGCTCGAAACGTGGGTGCGCGAGCGCACGCCGGAGCGCGCCGCCGTGCCGGTGCAGGTGATTCCGATCAATCCGATGCCGGTGACGGGCGTCGGCAAGGTGTTCAAGCCGCAGCTGCGTTGGGACGCGGCGGAGCGCGTGTTCACCAAGGTGCTGGCGCCGATCGTCGCGCGCGGCATCGATTGCAAGGTGAAGGTCGGCGCGCATGGCAGCCACGGCTCGATCGCAACCGTGACGCTTGCGGGCCTGCCACCGGATCAGCGCGAGGTGGTCGCGAACGAGGTGCATGCGCTGCTTGCACCGTTCGTGATGCGCCACGAGGTGGTGCAGATGTAGCGACCCCGATAGACGGCTTCGGCGTCAGTCCGAAAGCAGGGCGACGCTGCGCCGCATTATCCATACCCCCATTAAGGCGTCTTATGTGACAGGCATCACATAGGAAAAATTGGCAATCAGCGATGCTTCCGAATAGTCTCGTGGAATTGCATCCGGGGGGACGCAAGTGATTCCGTTTCGGCTATTTGCTTTGTTGATATTTGCGATGGGCCTTACCTGCGGATCGGCGCATGCCGACCGGCGGGTGGCGCTCGTGATCGGCAATTCCGCCTACAAGAGCGCGCCGAAGCTCGGCAATCCCGTCAACGATGCCACCCTGGTCGGCGGCATGTTCAAGAAGGCCGGCTTCGATTCCGTGGACGTCAGGCTGGATCTCAGCGCCAGCGAGATGCGGCGCATGCTGCGCGAATTTGCCGGCAGGTCACGCGATGCCGACATGGCGGTGATCTATTACGCCGGTCACGGCATCGAGCTCGACGGCAACAACTATCTCATTCCGACCGATGCCACGCTGGAGACGGACGGCGACGTTCTCGACGAGACCATTCCGGTCGAGCGTGCGCTGTTCGCAGTCGAGCCGGCCAAGCAGCTGCGCCTGATCATTCTGGATGCGTGCCGCGACAATCCATTCGCGAAGACGATGAAGCGCACGTTGGCCTCGCGCGCGATCGGACGCGGCCTGGCCAAGGTCGAACCGACCAGCCCGAACACGATGATTGCCTTCGCGGCCAAGGCTGGGTCGACCGCGTCCGACGGCGATGCCAGAAACAGCCCCTTCGCCACGGCGCTGGTCGAGCACCTGCCGAAGCCGGGACTCGATCTGCGCAAGGCCTTCGGCTTCGTCCGCGACGACGTGCTCAAGGCGACCAGCTACAAGCAGGAGCCCTATGTTTACGGCTCGCTCGGCGGCGACGACGTGCCCCTTGTGGCGAAGCAAGCCGCGAGCGGTCCGCAGGCCAACCCGCAGGATGCCATTCGCAGGGATTACGAACTTGCGCTCCAGCTTGCCACGCGCGACGGCTGGGAAGCGTTTCTGGCGGCGTATCCGGACGGCTTCTACGCCAATCTGGCCAAGGGCCAGTTGAACAAGATCGCGGCCGAAGAGACGCGCGCTGCGGCGGAACAAAAGGCCAAGGCGGCCGAGCAGGAAAAGGCAAGGCTCATCGCCGAGCGCGCCCGGAAGGCCGAGCAGGAGAAGGCGGCCGCCGCGGCCAAAGCCGCCGAAGAGGCGCGCATCGCGGCGGAGAAGCAGAAGCAGATCGAGCAGGCGAGGGCCGAGGCGGCCGAGCAGCAGCGCAAGATTGCCGAGGCGGCAGCAGCGAAGGCCTTGGCCGAGAAGCAGGCGGCGGAGAAGGCTAAGGCCGAGCTCGCTGCCAAGCAGGCGGCAGAGAAAGCGGAGCAGGCCGCAAAGCCGGCTGCCGATCGGCAGATGCCCGAAGTCGACAACCAGAAAGTCGCTGCGCTCTCGCCGGCGCCGACGTCAACATTATCCGCGGCCGATCTGACAAAATCCGTGCAGAGCGAATTGCGCCGCGTCGGCTGTCTTACGTCGGCTGCGGAGGGCGACTGGACTTCCGCCGCGCAGCGCTCGCTGACGCTGTTCAACAAATATGCCGGCACCCAGTTCGACGTGAAGCTCGCCAGCGTCGACGCGCTCGATGCGCTGAAGGCGAAACCGGGACGGGTCTGCCCGCTGGTCTGCAATTTCGGCTTCAAGGCCGACGGCGATCAATGCGTGAAGATTACCTGCCGCGCCGGCTATCGCGTTGGCGATGACAACGAATGCGAGAAGGTGCCGGAGAAGAAGCCGGTCGCGACGCGCGAGGATTCGAGGAAACGGGACACCGATCGAAAGCAAACGGAGGCCGCGCCGTCGACCCCGCAAGCCTCGGGCCAGATGATCTGCAACAATGCCGGATGCAGACCGATTGCCAAGGGATGCCGGCTCGGAACGGCCAGTCATCCGTCTAATCCCGCCTACAAACTGCCCGCCGAAATCTGCAACTGATGACGAAGCTGGTAGTGTGGGAAAAGGCGCGAAGCGCCGTGCCCACCATTTCTGCGGAGACAGCGATAATGGGCACGCTTTTGCTTTGCCTATCCTGCTGATCGCGAATGCAGCGCTACCCCGCCGGCATCCGCGTCTCGATCAGGCGCACCCAGTACGATGCGCCGTGGCCCAAAATGTTGTCATTGAAGACGTAGGCCGGGTGGTGGCACTCGTTGCCGTCGCCCATGCCGACCAGGATCATCGCGCCGGGACGTGCTTCGAGCATGAAGGAGAAGTCCTCGGCGCCCATCATCGGAACGAACTTGTCGTTGACGCGATCAGTGCCGACGATGTCGCGCGCGACCTCGGCCGCGATGCCGGCCTCGCGCGCATGGTTCATCGTCACCGGATACATCCGCGTATATTTCGTCTCGGCCGAACCGCCATAGGCTCGGGCGACGCTGTCGGCGACTTCGCCGATGCGGCGCTCGACGAGATCGCGCACCTCAGGATCGAGCGTGCGCACGGTACCGGCGAGTTCGGCGATCTCGGGGATGATGTTGAAGGCGGTGCCGGAGTGGAATTGCGTGATCGAGATGACGGCGGACTTCAGCGGATCGACATTGCGCGCCACGATCGATTGCAGCGCGCCCACGATCTGCGAGCCGATCAGCACGCTGTCCACCGATTTGTGCGGGCCGGCGCCGGCGTGGCCGCCCTTGCCGTGGACCGTGATCTGAATGTTGTCGGAAGATGCGAGCATCGCGCCGGGAGTGGTTGCGAAATGGCCTTCGGGCAGGCCCGGCATGTTGTGCATGCCGTAGACCTCCTGGATGTTCCAGCGCGTCATCAGCCCGTCCTCGACCATGGCCTTGCCACCGCCGCCGCCTTCCTCGGCGGGCTGGAAGATCATGATCGCCGTACCGTCGAAATTGCGCGTCTCGGTGAGATATTTGGCCGCGCCGAGCAACATCGCGGTGTGGCCGTCATGGCCGCAGGCGTGCATCTTGCCGGGCACTTTTGAGGCGTAAGGTACGCCTGACGTCTCCATGATCGGCAGCGCGTCCATATCGGCGCGCAGGCCAATGGTCTTGCCGGAGGCGGACTTGCGGCCGCGGATCACGCCGACTACGCCGGTGCGGCCGATGCCCGTCACCACCTCGTCACAGCCGAACTCGCGCAGCTTGTCGGCGACGATGCCGGCGGTGCGGTGGACTTCGTAGAGCAGCTCGGGGTTCTCGTGGAAGTCATGGCGCCAGGCGGCCATTTCGTCGGAGAGGGCGGCAACGCGATTGACGATGGGCATGGAGGATCCGTTCTTGTTGTCGTTCGTAGTTCGAGGGTGGGTTAGCTCCGCGGACGCGAAAGAGGTGGGTTACGCCCAGCGGACTGCGCTTCGCGCAGGCCGCAAAGCTAACCCACCCTACGATCCTACGCTTCGCCGAACACGCGCTTGAAGATCGTATCAACGTGCTTGAGGTGATAGCCGAGATCGAACTGCTCCTCGATCTCGGCGTCGGTGAGATACTTCTTCACCTCGGCGTCCTCCTTCAGGAGCTGGAGGAAGTCGCCTTCGCCGCGCCAGACCGGCATGGCGTTGCGCTGCACGAGCTTGTAGGCGTCCTCGCGGCTGGCGCCCTTCTGGGTCAGCGCCAGCAGCACGCGCTGCGAATGCACGAGGCCGCCGAGGCGGTCGAGGTTCTTCTGCATGTTGGCGGGGTACACCAGCAGCTTGTCGATCAGGCCGGCGAGGCGCACCAGCGCGAAGTCGAGCGTCACGGTCGCGTCCGGGCCCATCATGCGCTCGGCCGAGGAGTGCGAAATGTCGCGCTCGTGCCAGAGCACGACGTTCTCCAGCGCCGGCGTCACATAGGCCCGCACCATGCGGGAGAGGCCGGTGAGGTTTTCCGAGAGCACCGGATTGCGCTTGTGCGGCATCGCCGAAGAGCCCTTCTGTCCCTCCGAAAAGAATTCTTCGGCCTCCAGCACCTCGGTGCGCTGCATGTGGCGGATCTCCACCGCGATGCGTTCGATCGAGGAGGCGATCACGCCGAGCGTCGAGAAATACATCGCGTGGCGATCGCGCGGGATCACCTGCGTCGAGATCGGCTCCGGCACGAGGCCCATGGCCTTGGCGACGTGCGCTTCGACGCGCGGGTCGATCTGCGCGAATGTGCCGACGGCGCCGGAGATGGCGCAGGTCGCGACCTCCTTGCGCGCCGCAATCAGACGCTCCTTGGCGCGCGAGAATTCGGCATAGGCATAGGCGAGCTTGAGGCCGAAGGTGACGGGCTCGGCATGGATGCCGTGGCTGCGGCCGATGGTTGGCGTCATCTTGTACTCGAAGGCGCGCTTCTTCAGGGCGGCCAGCACCTTGTCGAGGTCGGCGAGCAGCAGGTCGGCGGCGCGGGTGAGCTGGACGTTGAGGCAGGTGTCGAGCACGTCGGAGGAGGTCATGCCCTGGTGCACGAAACGTGCCTCGGGGCCGACGATCTCGGCGAGGTGGGTGAGGAAGGCGATGACGTCGTGCTTGGTCTCGCGCTCGATCTCGTCGATGCGGGCGACGTCGAACGTGGCGTCCTTGGCCTTGGCCCAGACGGTCTTGGCGGCCTCCTTGGGGATGGTGCCGAGCTCGGCGAGCGCGTCCGCCGCATGCGCCTCGATCTCGAACCAGATCTTGAACCGGGTCTGCGGCTCCCAGATCGAGGCCATTTCCGGGCGGGTATAGCGGGGGATCATCTGACGGCTCCAAGAGGTGGGCGGACACCCCTGGGGACGCTAGGGGCGTGGGCTCCGGCCAAAATGCTTTTTACGCCGCGATTTAGCAGAGCGGGGAGGGCGAAACAAACGATCCGGCTCAGGGAGCGGGGTACGGGGGCAACTATCCACCGGTCGGGCGGGGCGAGCCTGCGCCGGACCAAAAATTGGCTGTCAATCACGGATCATTGACTGACAGATATTGAAATCTGTCAGCGAGACGTGTATATCCGTAACCGGACGCTCCGATTGGGCGTCCCGCGACAAGCCTCGGGGAGCCCGACATCCGAATCAAGCTCGGATCGGAGGGCGGATTGAAGAACGGGGACCGCGGACGAATGGAGACTTAAGACAATGACGACCGAAATCCTCAATTTCACCGGCGTGATTGGGCATTGGCTCAATTTGCTGGTGGCGCGCCAGATCGCGGCGCAGGCTGCAAAACTGCCTCATTAAGGCATAGGCTTTCCGAACGACCGGCCAGGGCGCTTCGGAAGCGGTCCTATTGCCGGGTAACTGAACCCTGAACGGGAACATGGTGCTGGCATGAACGAAGCTGTTGTCTTGACGCCGGAGCGGATCCTCGAAGTCACCGAGGACGTGCTCAGGCGCTTCGGACTTGCCAAGGCCACGGTGGTCGACGTTGCCCGTGCGCTCGATGTGAGCCACGGCAGCGTCTATCGCCATTTCCCGAGCAAGGCCTCGCTGCGCGAGGCCGTTGCCAAACGCTGGCTCGACCGCATCGACGCGCCGTTGCGCGCGATCGCCGGGGAGCAGGGCCCCGCGCCTGATAGGCTCGATCGCTGGTTGCGCACGCTGTTCGCCGCCAAGCGTTCGCGCGTGCTCGACGACCCCGAGATGTTCCAGACTTATCTGACGCTGGCGCGCGAGGCCTGTGCGGCCGTCAAGTGTCACAAGGACACCATGATCGACCAGATCGCGGCGATCCTGACCGACGGCGTCAAGCAGGGCGTATTCGAGGTGGAGGACGTCAAGACCACCGCGCGCGCCATCTTCGATGCCACCGTCCGCTTCCACCATCCGGCCCATGCCGACGAGTGGAAGGATGCCGATCTCTCCGCGCGCGTCGATGCGACGCTGGCGCTGCTGCTGCGTGGGCTGAAGGCGGCCTAAAGCCGCAGGATCCCTTCAAAAGCGGTGTGGCTAATCAACCTCTCGCCTTGTGGAGCAGGGGGCCGTCGCGAAGCGAGGGCGAGGAAGCCTGGTGTCTTCGCGTGTGGAAAGCAGGGTCGGACGAGGGCACGACCGGCGGACTCTCCGGATATGCATTGACCGCGATTTCGACGACGTCCTTCGATCGCTTTCGAAGGCGGTAGAATGTGAGTTCCTGATCGAGCATTGGGCAGCGGAAGTGGACGACGGCGGTGTCCGGTAGGCGGCAAAGCTCGTCAATGAGTTCGCCTACTGTGATGATCGGGGGATGGTCGACTGTTTTGTGATGACCCTTACTCATGACCGTTACTCCTTCACTCCGTTGCTAACCGAAACTGAACGGTCTCCGTTCCATTCCGCTTGGCACATTGAGAAGGTTCACAGGACTGAAGCGATGCGGCAGCCCTGCTGCTAGATCCTCGTCAACCCGCACGACGCCGCAAGCCGTACGAGTTGCGCGTCCGTGCGCGCGCCCGTCTTCGACTTGATCAGATAGTGATAGTTCTGCACCGTCTTCACACTGAGGTTGAGATGCGCTGCGATCTGCTCGGTGGTGGCGCCGCCGGCGAACTGCCGCAGGATCTCGATCTCACGCTCGCCCAGTTGATCCAGCGCCGAGCCGGTCGGCGACAGGCTGTCCTCGGCTAAAATATGCGCGATGTCGTCGCTCATCGCACGCTCGCCGCGCGCTACGCTGCGGATCGCATTCACGACAGCCGACGGCTCACTGCTCTTGGTGACGAAGCCAGAGGCGCCGGCGCTGAAGGCGGCTTTCACCAGCACGGCTTCGTTGTGCATGGTGAAGACGAGAATGCGCGCCCGCGGGCTGCGCGCACGGATGTTGCGGATCGCCTCCAGCCCGCTCGCGCCGGGCATCGAGATATCAAGCACGACGACATCGGGATCGTGCGCCTTGAAGGCACCATAGGCGTCCGCGGCGTTGTCGGCTTCCGCCACGACGCGAAGATCGCCCTGGCTTTCCAGCACGCGCCGGTAGCCTTGCCGCACGATCGGGTGGTCGTCGACCAGCAGCACGGAGATTCCTGTTGCCGCGACCTCGCTCATCTCGGCGTCACGCGGCGAGCGGGATGGTGGCGGCCACGCTGAGGCCGCGGGTCGCGGGCAGGATCGACAGCGATCCACCGGCGGCCGCAACACGTTCGCGGATGCCGGTGAGGCCGAAACCGGCCGATTGCGCGACGCGCTCCGCATCGCCGCCGCCGTCGTCCTCGACACGGATCAGGAGCGCGTCGTCCTCGCCGGCTTGGCGCTCGATCCGCAACGAGATCTCGCGCGCCGAGCTGTGGCGTAGGGCATTGGTCAGGCATTCCTGCGCCACGCGATAGGCGGTGGTGGCCGCCGGACCGCTGATGTCGGTGAGATCGCCCCTGAGGTCGAGCTGAATCGTCGGCCGCGCCGCGCTTTGCGAACGCCAGCTGTCGACGAGATTGACGAGACTGGCCTCGAGCCCAAGCTCCTCGGGCAGCGGATTGCGCAGCCGCTTCAAGGCGTCACGCAGCGAGGCCATCAGGTGATGGGTGGCCTGCGAGATCATGCGCGCATCCTGCGCGATGCCGTTGTCTTTGCTTTCCTTCGCGCTCGCCATCTCGATGGTGTTGGCGAAGGCGAGGATGGCCGATAGATTTTGTCCGAATTCGTCGTGGAGCTCGCGGGCGAGCGCGCGGCGTTCGTCGTCTCGGATCTCGATCAGCCGCCGTGTCAGCGCCGCGCGCTGCTCGGTCGCTTCCTCCAGCCGGCCGCCGAGCGCATCGACGGCGCTACCGATCATCGCAAGCTCCATCGAACGGAAGCGCGGCAGCTTCGTGCGATACTGGCCGCGCGCCATGCGCTGTAAGGCGGTGACGATGGTGCGTGCCGGCGCCAGCGCGTGCGCGATCGCGAGCGAAGCCAGCAGAGCGATTGCCGCCGCCATCAGCAGAGCAACGTCGATCACGTTGAGGATGTACTCCCAGGCGAGCGAGATTGCGGCGGCGGCGTCCGGTGTCGCAACCACCGTGCCGGCGGCTGCCGCGCGGGAACTGACAGGCCGCACCACCTCGGCGTGGCTGCCGAGGAAGGTCGGCACGATCGATGCGAACCAGCGCGGCGGTGTCTTGCCGATGCCTTGGCTCTGGCCGCAGAGCGGCTTCTCGAACGCCGCGGCTGGCTGGAACTCGACGCAAACGCCGGGCGAGATCAGCTTCATCGTCTCCAGCGTGCGCCAATCCGGAACCGGCAAGAGATGCTCGCGGGCTCTGCTGCTGCGCAGCAAGAGCTCACGCCAGTACAGCGCCTGAAGCGCCTGCGCGACCCGCTGCGCGGAGGCCGCCGTCGCCCAGTCGACGCTGCGGTAGGCGTCGAACGTGGCCCACACCGTTGCCGCTCCCAGGCACAGCGCCACAATGAGCAGCAGACGGGCGACGAGCTGAAGCACGAGGCGCATGCGATCACCCCCAACGTTTGGTAAGCTCAGCCTAACAACGCCGCCGCGCCTTGCCAATTGCGGGGAACGGCAGGATGGCAGCTCGGGCAAAATTCCCAAGCCGGATTGGGCATGGGTCTTTGGACCTGGCGCGGCGGCTTTGATCTAATCGGGCAACAATCTTTCTCGGCCAATCGTCGCAGCCAATCGGCGCAAGTCAGGAGCAGTGCAGCATGAGTTCTATGACGATTGGACCGATCGCGGGCCAAGCTGCCGACCCATCCGAGCGCAGCGCGCTGCTGTTCTGGATGATCTTCACCGGGCTCTCGGTCTTCGCCGTCGTGCTCTTGTGGCGCTTCGGCCTGATCCACCTGATGCTGACCTCCGACCGCACCTACATTTCGAGCGTGATCGCGGTGCTTTATGTCGTCACCTGCGGCCACTGCTTCCTGCGGACGCGGGCGATCGCCCGTGAGGGCGCAGCGGCACGGCGCTGCCGGGCGGTGCTGTCGGCCGTCGGCGGCAGCAAGGCGCTGGATGCAGGGGCGACGGCGCTGCCGCGGGGCCTCGTGCGCGATCACATCGAGAGCCTCGTGACCAAGGCCGCCGCGCAAGGCTACCGGCCGGTCGACCAGACGCTGCTGCTGCGGACGCTGGCCGACCGGCTGCGCGGCTCCAACGGCTTCGGCGCTTTCGTCTCGGACACGCTGATGAAGCTCGGCCTGCTCGGCACCATCATCGGCTTCATCATCATGCTGGCGCCGATCGCGGGCCTGGATGCCGCCGACAAGACCGCGATGCGCTCCTCGATGGGGCTGATGAGCGACGGCATGGCGGTGGCGATGTACACGACGTTGGCGGGCCTCGTCGGCTCGATCCTGGTCCGCATCCAGTACTACATGCTGGATGCGGCGACCCAGCGGGTGTTCTCGGATGCGGTGGTGCTGACCGAGACCTACGTGACCCCGGTCCTGGAGCGCAGGGGATCTGGGACGCCGTCATGATGGATGATTTCGGTCTCTATCCGCGCGAGGAGGCGTTCGATCCGCTCGGCGTGATGCTGTTCAAGGCGCTCCAGGTGATCGCGTTCCTGTTCTTTCTGGCATTGCTTGCGGTCTCGCCGGACGCCAAGGACGGCAAGATCGATTCCAAGGCCGAGTTCATGATCACGCTGGACTGGCCGGACAATCATCCCGACGATCTCGACCTGTTCGTGCAGGATCCCGCCGGCAACATCGCCTGGTACCGCCACCGCGAGGCCGGCTTCCTCACGCTCGACCGCGACGATCGCGGCGGGGCCAATGACTTCATCATCGTCGCCGGCAAGAAGATCGCCTCGCCCATCCGCGAGGAGATCGTCACCGTGCGCGGTATCCTCGCCGGCGAATACACCGTCAACGTCTCGCATTTCGTCGCGACGACCGGCGAGCCCGTGACGGCCAATGTGAAGGTGCAGAAGCTCAATCCGACAGCGCAGGTGATCTTCGACAACAAGTTTACGCTCGACCACACCGGCGACGAGAAGACCGCAGTCCGGTTCCGACTCGATGCCGAGGGCAAGGTGGTCAATGTGGATCAGCGGCCGAAGTCGCTGCTGGAGACGTTTCGCAGCAGTTGGCGCAACGGCGGCGATGTCGATCCCAAGACCGGTGTGAGCAAGAACGCTGTGAGGGTGCGCCGTGATTAACTTGCAGACGGTCGTCATCTCGCTGTCGGTCGCCTACGCCGTCGTAGGCGCGCTGCTGCTGGTCGTTCTAGTCTATGCGCGGCTGCACTGGTCCTTGAAGGCGACAGCCGTCGTCATCACCAGCGCCTTCTATGTCGTCAGCTTCACCGAGATGCGCGGGTTACTCGGCTGGGCCAGCTCCGACCGGATGCCGGCCGCCTTCAAGCTGCTCCAGGCCCGCATCGTCGAGCCGCATTCGCTGGAGGGCGACCCCGGCTCGATCTATCTGTGGGTCGAGGCGCTGGACGAAGACAATCGCCCGAGCGGCATTCCGCGGGCGTTCCGGGTGCCCTATGACGACAGGCTGGCCGACAAGACCCATGCGGCGCAGAACGAGATCGCGGCCGGGCATCCGCAAGGCGGGCGCGCTGCCGATTTCGGCGGCGGTGACGGCAGCCTGATCGACATGGTGCGGGAATATGTGACGCCGAAGACGATCCTGGAGACCAGTGGCGGCGATTCCTCGACCGGCGAGTTCAATGCCCCGCCGGCCGGCGCGCAAAGCGCTGTGTTCACGCCGCTGCCGCCGCCCCGGATGCCGCCAAAGGACGAGCAATAGGCCCTTCACCATCGCGGCAGCGACCCGCTGGAAAACCGACCCGCGCCGGCGCATGTTCTTGACGTCCCTCAATTTGGCCTTATCGGCTTCCGATAAGATTTGAGGGTGGAGGGTGCGTGCTCCTAGCTGTCTTCTCGGATATCCACGGCAACCGGCAGGCGTTCGAGGCGTGCCTGAAGATCGCCCGTGCGAAGGGCGCGGAGCGCTTCGTCCTGCTCGGTGATTTCGTCGGCTATGGCGCCGATCCGGAATGGGTCGTGGACACAGCGATGGAGCTCGTCGCCGGCGGCGCCATTGCCGTGCGCGGCAACCACGACCAGGCGGTCAATTCCTCGGCCGAGACCATGAATGTCGAGGCGCAGGTCGCGATCGAATGGACCCGCGGCCGGCTCGATAGCGCGCAGCGGCGGTTCCTGGCCGAATTGCCGATGCTGGTGGAGGACGACGGCCGTCTGTTCGTGCATTCGGAAGCCTCCAGCCCGCAGCGCTGGCACTATGTCCGATCAACGGCCGATGCCGCCAAGAGCCTGATATCGACGCCCGCCCACGTCACCTTCTGCGGCCACATCCACAGGCCGGCGCTCTATTCGATGTCGGTGACGGCGAAGATGACGAGCTTTGTGCCGAAGACCGACGTGTCCGTGCAGCTCTTGCGCGGGCGGCAATGGCTTGCCGTGCTCGGTTCGGTCGGCCAGCCCCGCGACGGCGATCCATCCGCAGCCTTCGTGCTGTTCGACACGGTCTCGTGCCAGATCACCTATTGCCGCGCGCCCTACGATATCGAGACGGCCGCAAACCGGATCCGCGAGAACGGCCTGCCGCATTGGCTGGCCGACCGCCTCTCGCAGGGGCGCTGACGGCGATGCCGAAACCGCTGGTCAAATCAGGCGCTGTGATCGACGGCTTCACCATCGGCGAGTGCGTGCATGCTGGCGGAATGGCGACGCTGTGGACCGTCACCCATCCCGGCATCGATGTGCCCATGCTGATGAAGATCCCGCGGGTGTCGGAGGGCGAGGATCCCGCCGCGATCGTCTCTTTCGAGATGGAGATGATGATCCTGCCGCGGCTCGCAGGGCCGCACGTGCCGGCCTGTTTCGGCACCGGGGATTTCGCGCACCAGGCCTATGTCGTGATCGAGCGCATCGTCGGCACGACGCTCTACAAGCGGCTGCCGGACCTGCCGCTGCCCTATGACGAGGCGCGGCAACTCGTGGCGAAGATTGCGACCGCGCTCGCCGACCTGCACCGGCAGAACGTGATCCATCACGACATCAAGCCAAGCAGCATCATGTTCCGCGAGAGCGGCGAGGCCGTGCTGATCGATTACGGCCTGTCGCACCACAACCATCTGCCTGATTTATTGCAGGAAGAATTTCGCCTGCCTTACGGGACCGCGCCTTACATGGCCCCCGAGCGGCTGCTTGGTGTTCGTGACGATCCGCGCAGTGACCTGTTCTCGCTCGGCGTGCTGCTCTATTTCTTCACTACGGGCGAGCGTCCGTTCGGCGAGGGTGAGACGTTGCGCGCGATGCGGCGCCGGCTGTGGCGCGATCCCTATCCGCCGCGCGCATTGCGCGCTGACTATCCGCCCTGGCTCCAGGAGGTGGTGCTGCGCTGCCTCGAGATCGAGCCGGTGTGGCGCTATCCAACGGCGTCACAGCTCGCCTTCGACCTCACCCATCCGGATCAGGTCAAGCTCACCGCGCGCGCGGAACGGCTGAAGCGTGATTCCCTGGGCATCGCGTGGCGGCGCCGCTTCAATCAGGGCATCATGCAGCCACGGGCGAAGTCGGATGTCGCGGCGCAGATCGCGTCGAGCCCAATTCTTGCGGTGGCGCTCGACACGGTGGAGGGCGCACCGGAGCTGAACGAAGCGCTCCGCGTGACGACCGCGCGCATCCTCGCCACACTGCCCTCGGCGCGGCTTGCCTGCCTCAACGTGCTCAAGCTCAACCGCATCGCGATCGACCGGACGCTCGACGAGCAGGGCTCCAACAAGCATATCGACCGCCTGGTCGCGCTCCGGCATTGGGCGACGCCCCTCAAGCTGGATGAGAGCCGGCTGTCGGTTCATGTGCTGGAAGCCGTCGATCCCGCCGCTGCGATCCTGGAGTTCGCCGCGGTCAATCAGGTCGACCACGTCATCATCGGGGCACGGCAGAGCTCGTTCCGCCGTACGCTGCTCGGCAGCGTCTCGGCCAAGGTGGCCTCGGAAGCAGCCTGCACCGTCACCGTGGTGCGGCCGCCGCGAATGGCGGGGGATGCAGCCGAAGCGGATGCCGGCGAGGCGGCCGGATAGGGCTGCGCCTCCGAACGGCGGATCAGGCCGCGTGGACGGTGTGAGCAGCGCGCTTACGGCGGATGGGCCAGGAGAATTGCGGGCCGGGCTCGCCGTGATCCGCACTGCCGCCAAAATACTGGATGATCTCGCGGCAGGGCTCGCAGTTGAACAGGTTGCGCGACGCGGACGCCTTCGTCATTTCCTTCAGGCAGTTCGGGCAGTGCGGCTTCATGGTGGGCGGTCCGGAAAAGGAAATCTCAGTGTCGGCGCTGCGAGGAGAACGAATGGTCGAGGTCCGAATTGTCAGGCCAGGCATCGTTGTCCAGCGTGCCGTCGGCGCGTTCGAGGCGGCCGAACAAGTCATCGAGGCTCAGATGCGGGCGACGCGGGATCCGGCACCTGCGCTTCGGCTGGCGCTTCACGAGTGCGATCTGCATCGCGCTCAGTCCCGGTGACGATGAAGCGGGATGATGCGGGCCGAAGTTGGGGCCTTCACCGGTCGCGCCACGTAGAGGCTGCGAGCTGCAATCGCCGCATTGAATCCGAACCACAACGCTACGCCAGTCCAAACCAGGGTCGTCGTCATGATGTGCTCCCGTCAAAAGCAGGCAGGAGTCACTTGCGGTGATTTGCGCGAATCAGTGAAGTCCGGGTGAGTACGGATCAAGATTGCAGTTTCTAGGCATTGCGCGCTGCAACACCGCTAAGAGCCGCAGGTTTGCGGGCTCCCGATCCAGCTCAAATCGCTTCGCCGCGCGCCCCTAGCGCCGCGTTGCGGATGGCCGCGATGTTGGTCTTGTAGGCCTCCTGCGTGCCGCCCCTGAACACGGAGGTGCCAGCGACGAAGGCGTTGGCGCCCGCCGCCGCGAGCGCGCCGGCAACGTCAGGGCCGACACCGCCGTCGACCTCGATGTCGATCGGGCGTCCCGCAGTCATCGCGCGGATGTCACGGATCTTGCCGATCGCGGAGGGGATGAAGGCCTGGCCGCCGAAGCCGGGATTGACCGACATCACCAGCACGAGGTCGACCAGGTCGAGCACGTATTCGAGCGCGCTGATCGGCGTGCCCGGGTTGAGCGAGACGCCGGCCTTCTTGCCGAGCACGCGGATGGCCTGGAGCGAACGGTGCAGATGTGGACCTGCCTCCGCATGGACGGTGATGTGGTCGCACCCGGCTTTCGCAAAGGCCTCGAGATAGGGGTCGCAGGGCGAGATCATCAGATGCGCGTCGAAGATCTTCTTCGTGTGCGGGCGCATCGCCTTGATGACATCAGGACCGTAGGAGATGTTGGGAACGAAGTGTCCATCCATCACGTCGAGATGGATCCAGTCGGCGCCGGCGGCATCCACCGCGCGCACCTCCTCGCCGAGCTTGGAGAAATCCGAGGCCAGGATCGAGGGTGCTATGGCCAGGGGGCGGGGGGCGAAGGCTTGGGTCATGGCGCGGTTTCCGGTGGCGGCCGAAACAAGAATGGCCTCGCCTAACATGGGCCTCCGCAGCGGGCAATGCAGGGGGAAGCTGCTTCCTGTGGGCGGAAATTTCTGCCGCGACCGGCACGAATTGCCGGTGTTCCCGGACCGTGCAAGGCGCAGCGAAGGCGGATTTCATTGAGCTTTTCACGCTGGCACGACGCTTGCTGACGTCTCTTTCTGGCGTCATCTCTTGCTGACGTCGTCTTCGGAACATTGGCCGCGGCATGCCGCATCGGTTGGAGTTGTGCAATGTTGTTCGCCCTCGGTGCCGTAGGCAGTGCGCTCGACGTGATCCAGTCGCTGACGAGCTCGAAATCGTCATCGGCAACGCAGAAGACGCGATCTTCCCAAGGCGCAACCAATCCATTCGCGATCGACAGCGGCAGCAGCAGCACGACCAGCGGCGCGACCTCGTCGATCAATTCGGGCAGGTATCCGCAGATATCGCCCGAAACGATGAATGCGTTGTTCGCGGCGCAAAGCCAGTCGACCGACGGCGCGAGCGGGGCGACCAGCTCGACCTCGTCGAGTTCGGCGTCCTCGACCTCGAAGGACCGGGAGGCGGCGCTGAAGGATCTGTTCTCGCAGATCGATGCGGATGGCGACGGCAAGATCACCAAGTCCGAGTTCGAGGATGCGCTGGGCGCCGGCGGCACCAATCTGGCGCAGGCCGACGACGTGTTCTCGAAGATGGATGCGAACTCGGATGACAGCATCAGCCTGGATGAGATGTCGAAGGCGCTGACGAGCGGCTATGGCCGCCATCACGCGCAAGGCGCCGGCGGATCGGGCGATGCGTCGGGCGGCGGATCGGAGTCTTCGTCGAAGGCAAGCAGGGGGTCGACCTCGACGACGACGACCAATGCCGACGGCTCGACCACCACCACCGTCACCTATGCCGACGGTTTCAAGATGTCGACGACTGTGCCTGGCGCGTCCAGCTCTTCAAGCGCGAATGGTGGCGGCAATTCGCCCTATGATTGGTTCGGGCAGATGATGCAGCGTCAGGCGCAGGCTGTGTCCGCGACCGCGTCCTCTTCGATGTCGATGAGCGTGTGATCAGGATCCGGCGCGTCCGGAGTATTCACGCGTGATCTCGTGACAGGCATAGCGGTCACGGATGTGCTGGTTGAAGAACGTTCCCTTTGAGCGCGCATCCTTGAACGCGGCAACGACCTCGGCCGGAACGTCCTCGTAGACATACAGGCGACCGCTGACGAAAGTCACCTTCAGCTCGCGCATATCGGGCGCATAGCGAAAGAAGCGGATCACGGAAGACGGCATGACGGTGCACCTTAGCCCGTCAGGCAAACGCGGCATCCGCCGATTCGTTGCTAAAGCATGACGAGATGAAGCTCGATAGCTGCAACAGGGAGGTGGGCTCCCTCTCCCGCTTGCGGGAGAGGGTTGGGGAGAGGGTGCTTCCGCAATGGGACAATCGCCTAGTGGAGAGAGCCCTCACCCGGCGCTTCGCGCCGACCTCTCCCGCAAGCGGGAGAGGTGAGCGGCCCGCGGCAATCGATTCAACCTAATTTCCGTTTCGCTTCTAGCCAAACCGATCCCTCCAAGCCGGCTGGGCGCCCGCGAACGGCAAGGCCGACGCGCTGTAGACGCCACGCGCGATCGCGCGTGCGACCACGTTGGCAGCGATCGTGCCAAGCTCGGTGAGGCCGACCAGCGGCTCGATCGGCTTCGCGCACGTCGCGGCGGCGAACAGCACGTCGCCGTCGGTCGGCGCGTGCACCGGATAGATCGCGCGGGCAAAACCGGTATGCGCGATCATCGCCAGCCGCTTGGCCTGGGGTTTGGTCAGCACCGCATCAGTGACGATGGCGCCGATAGTGGTGTTTTCGCGCGCGCTCGCCGCGGGACCGCCCTTGATGCGCATGCGGAGCATGTCGTCGGTGAATCTGTCCGGCAGCCCGCGTCCGCCGAATTCGCCGTCCACCTCGAACGGCGCCGCCCAGAACCACGGTCCGTCGCCGACGGTGACGCTGCCCACCGCGTTGACGGCGACGATCGCCGCGACCTTGACGCCATCGGGCGTCACCGCCGAGGCCGAGCCGAGCCCGCCTTTGAACGTCGCGGTGGTGGCACCGAGGCCGGCGCCGACGCTGCCGAGCGCGAAGTCCGTGCCGGCGGCGGCTGCTGCTGCCGCGGCGTAGCCGAGGTCACGATAGGGCGAGAAGCGTCCCCAGGCCTTGTCGCCACCATTGAGGAGGTCGAACAGGATCGCGCCCGGCACGATCGGGATCAGCGCTTCGCGAACCCGGAAGCCGCGGCCCTGCTCGGCGAGCCAGGCCTGCACGCCGCCGCCGGTATCGAGGCCAAAGGCGGAGCCGCCCGACAGCGCGATGGCGTCGACGCGCTCGACGGTGTTGGCAAGATCGAGCAATGCGTCCTCGCGCGTGCCGGGTCCGCCGCCGCGAACGTCTATGGCGGCGACCGCCGGAGAATCGAAGACAACCGCGGTCGCGCCCGAGCCGACTTTTGCGTCTTCGGCATGGCCGACGCGGACGCCGGCGATGTCGGTGAGGAGATTTTTCAAACTGGCCTCGTGAGCTGAGAGGAGTTCGCACCTGCGATAGCGCAGAGACGTCGCAGGCTCAACTGGCGAGGGCCGTCCTGAGCATCTTGGCGAGCTCGGACTTGCGGTAGGGCTTGGCCAGCAGCAGCACGCCGGAATCCAGCCGGCCGTGATGGACGATGGCGTTCTCGGTGTAGCCCGAGGTGAACAGCGTCTTCAGGTCGGGGCGGCGCTTGTGCGCTTCGTCAGCAAGCTGGCGGCCGTTCATGTTGCCGGGCATGATGATGTCGGTGAAGAGCAGGTCAATGGTCTTGTCGCTGTCGATGATGGTGAGGGCCTCGGCGCCGTTGGCGGCCTCGAGCGCGGTATAGCCGAGGCTCTTGACCTGCGTCACAACATATTGCCGCACCAGCGCGTCATCCTCGACGATCAGGATCTTCTCGTTGCCGCCGGCGATGGGCGCATTCTGGAGCGCTTCGAACTCGGTCTCCTGCACCCCGGTCGAGCGCGGCAGGTAGATCTTCACGCTCGTGCCGTGGCCTTCCTCGCTGTAGATCTTGATGTGGCCGCCAGACTGCTTGACGAAGCCGAACACCATGCTCAAGCCCAGGCCGGTGCCCTTGCCGACCTCCTTGGTGGTGAAGAAAGGATCGAACACACGGTCGATCAGGTCCGCCGGAATTCCGCTGCCGGTGTCGCTGACCGCAATCATCACGTAGCTGCCGGCGACCATGTCAGGGTTCATGCTGGCATAGCCATCGTCGAGGAAGATGTTGCGCGTCTCCAGCACCAAGGTGCCGCCGTCGGGCATGGCGTCGCGCGCGTTCAATGCCAGATTGAGGATCGCGGTGGAGAGCTGGCCCGGGTCGACCAGTGTCGGCCAGGCATCCTCGGTGAGCTGCGGCACGATCGTGATCTGCTCGCCGAGCGTGGGATGCAACAGCTTGGCGGCTTCGAGCACCAATGCGTTGACGTCGATCTCGCGCGGCTGCAGCGGCTGCTTGCGCGCGAAGGCAAGCAGGTGCTTGGTCAGCTGCGCACCCCGCTCGGCGGCATCGTCGATCAACTTGGTGATGGCGGCAAGTTCGGGCCGGTCCGCGACGGCGTCGCTGAGAATGCCGATCGTGCCCGTGATGACGGTCAGCACGTTGTTGAAGTCGTGGGCGACGCCGCCGGTCAACTGGCCGATGGAGTCCATTTTCTGGACCTGCCGGAGCTGGGCTTCGGCGGCCTGCTTGTCGGTGAGGTCGCGGCCGATGAAGAAGTGGCGCTTCACCGGCTCCGACCAGGTGCCCATCCAGTTCAGCGTGACTTCGTGACCGTCGTAATGATAGTAGCGCGCCTCGAAACTGCGCTTGGCCGCGCCACGCCGGGCCGCGCGCATCTCGCTCCGCGTGTTCTCGAGATCGTCGGGATGGATGAATTCGGTCGCGCAGTGCCCGACCATGTCCTCGGGGCTGTAGCCGAGGATGTTCTTCACGCTCGGGCTGATCTGGACGAAATTGCCATAGCCGTCAGTGACCAGGATCAGGTCCTGCGATGTCTCGAAAATGCGCTGGCGTTCTTCGGTCTCGCGGCGCAGCTTTTCTCTCGCCTGCTTCTCTTCGGTAATGTCATGCGCGATCTTGGAGGCGCCGATGATCTCGCCATGATCTGTGCGCAAAGGGGAGACATTCAGGACGACGTCGAGCGGACGTCCGTCTTTTCGGATGCGGATCGTCTCGTGCTGCGCGATCGACTCGTTGCTGGCGATCCGGTTGAGGATGCTCCTGACTTCGCCCTTGAGATCCGGCGGCACGATGATGTCGATCGGCTTGCCGATCGCCTCCGCAGCAGAATAGCCGAACAGATGTTCGGCGGCCTTGTTCCAGCCGGTGATGATGCCGTCGAGCGTTTTCGTGATGATGGCGTCGTTGGAGGACTCGACCACCGCGCCATACAGGGCGAGACGCTTGCCGTAATAGTCGCGTTCCGAAGCCGATTGCTGGCGCAACCTGCCGACGAGGCCCACCGTATGCGCCTGAAGGCGGACATTCTCGATGAGGAGCACCGCGAGCACGAAGGTCGCCGCGCCGAGCCCATAGAGCCGGCCGGCATAGAAGCCCAGATCGAAGCGTGCGACGTTGACAATCGCCGACAGCGCGATGTCGAACAGCCAGGCGCACATGACGACCATGAGCCAGACGTCGATCACCGAATGCGGCCTGCGGAACCAGAGCGAGACGAGCGCGGCAAAGCTCAGCGACCACACGAAGGACACGACACCGATCATTGTCGGCGTGTAGCGGCCGTCGCGCAGCAGGACCGGCAACAGATCGTGCTGTACGGTGACGATCCAAGTGAAGACCGCCATCGCGGCGATGATGCCGAGCACGCTGGCGCAGATCGCCCTCCTCGTCGCAGTCCGAACCCGCGGGCCTCCGTCCTTTTCCTTCAGCCAGGCATAGCCCAGCACGCATAGCGGGAAGACGCCGTGCCAGATCATGTAGAGCCAGACCGTGGTCTGCCGGCCCGCGCCGAAGAGCCCGGTCGGTGTGAACAGGCCGGGGAAGGTGAGGGCATGGACCAACGCCGCTGCGGCGGTGAAGAGATAACCGGTCGCGAGCCACAGCAACGCACGGGTCCGCAAGACTGCAAATTGCGACAGCAGCAGCACTGCCGTGACGATGTCGCTCACCGCGAGCGCCGATTGATAACTCGCCACGAAGGCGGGGACGGGCAGGAGCGGGGTACCCGCGAAGGGCACGGCCGCCGCGAACAAGATCGAGGACACGCCGACAATCGTCAATGCCGCGCTGCGGTCGGTCGAGGTGGCCGGCAGGGTCGAAAGAAATGTGCTTCGGTCGATCGGTGTAGGCACGTCCACCTCTCGCGGGTCGGTCTTGAGCAGGTCAGCTTTGAGCAGGGTTTTGAGCATCTCCGCTTCGTCTCATTCGGCCGTCAGCCTCGTTCATGGTAGCGAGTTCTGGCGCGCATCGTGAACGGAACCGGTGACGACTCAACCGAAGGTTACAGATTACTTAATTTCGGCGGGAACGCGGTATAGGACGGGTAAGATGCGCTTTTACTGGGTGGTGTCATAATGCCCCTCCGTCCCGGCGGGTTCCAGGTTTGAATCAGCGATTTTGATCTCAATATCGGAAGTTGTCCCCATGCCTCGCGTTCTGATCATCGACGACCAGAAGGACGTCCGCGCGATGGTCGCGATCGTGCTTCGGGTCAATCGTTTCGAGGTCGTAGAGGCTGAAAGCGGTGCGGCCGGGCTGAAAGCCTTCGCGGAAAGCTCGTTTGACGCGGCGATCGTCGACATCTTCCTCGGTGATACCAGCGGCGTCGACGTTATCGACCCTGCGTGAGCGCGCGCCTGCGCTGCCCGTCGTTGCGGTGTCCGGGATGACGACCCTCGATTTCATGGAATCGCCTCACCTCGCCGACGTGGTCTGCCTGCAAAAGCCGTTTCGGCCGAATGATCTCCTGCAAGCCCCGCGAAAGGCCCAGGCCGCGGCCGGCGGCGAGCTGCCGGCAGCCGTCTGACCTCACGCAAGAAGAAACGCCCCGGGGCAAGCCGGGGCGTGGTGGTGATTGGTCGGTCTGAGGCCACGCCAGCGGGCTAGGTGCCGCTGCCGGCGATCTCGGAGTAGCCGCCCTTGGCATCCCATTTGTAGACGACGTAGTCGATCTGCTTGATGTCGCCCTTGGCGTCATACTCGATCGGGCCGATCACGGTGTCCCACTTGCCGGCCTTCATCGCCGCCATGACCTTCTTGGGGTCGGTGGTGCCGGCCTTCTTGGCGGCCTGCGACCAGACCTGCATCGCCGCGTAGGTGTAGAGCGTGTAGCCCTCGGGATCGATGCCCTTGGCCTTGAAGGCCTCGACGATCTTCTTCGCCGTCGGCTTGTTGCGCGGATCGGGGCCGAAGGTGAACAGGGTGCCTTCGCCGGCCGGACCGGTGATGGAGGCGTACTCCTTGTCGGCGAGCGCGTCGCCGGCCATCAGCACGGTCTTGAGGCCCTGATCGCGCATCTGACGCAGGATCAGGCCGCTCTCCTGATGATAGCCGCCGACATAGACGAGGTCGATGTTGTCGCGCTTCAGGCGCGAGACGATCGCGTTGAAGTCCTTGTCGCCCTTGTTGTAGGACTCGTACATCTTCTCGGTGATGCCGGCCTTGTTGAGCGCTTTCTTGGTCTCATCGGCAAGACCCTTGCCGTACGTGGTCTTGTCGTTGAGGATCGCGATGTTCTTGCCCTTGAAGTTCTTGGCGATGTACTGCGCCGCGATCAGGCCCTGCTGATCGTCGCGGCCGCAGACGCGCGCCACGTTCCAGAGCTTGCGCTCGGTGAACAGCGGGTTAGTCGAGGCGGGCGTGATCTGGAGCACGTTGCCGTCGGCATAGGCTTCAGAGGCGGGGATCGACGACGACGAGCAATAGTGCCCGGCCACGAACGGGATTTTCGCGCCGGCGATCTTCTCAGCGATCGAGCGCGCCTGCTTCGGATCGCAAGCGTCGTCCTCGACGGATAGCGCCAGCTTCTTGCCGTTGACGCCGCCGGCGGCGTTGATGTCGGTCACGGCCATCTCGGCGCCGTTCTTCATCTGGCGGCCGAAGGCGGACTCGCCGCCGGTCATCGGGCCAGCGACTGCGACGCTGACATCCTGCGCGAATGCCGCGCTCGACAGCGCGAGCGATGCGCTGAATGCCAGACCGATGAGCTTCAGTGATTTCATGAGATACCTCGCGGGTGGTCGCCTGTGGGAGTTGCCGGGATTGCCCGGTCCAAACCGGTCCCATTCTCGAATGAAATTGCCGAGAAGTCACCGGCAAAATACGGGCGTGGGCGGAGATATCTCGCCACATTGGGCCGCACGTGGTTCGCCCATAGTCGCCCTTGGGGGCGTCAGCCGTGCCGGCCGCCTTCCAGATAGGCGGCGCGAATCTCGGGGCGCTGCAACAACTCGGCGCCGGTCCCCGCCAGCGTGATCAGACCATTGACCATGACATAGCCGCGATGGGCAAGCTTGAGGGCATGGTTGGCGTTCTGCTCGACGATCAGGACGGTCAGGCCGTCCTGCCGGTTCAGGGTGCGGATCGCATCGAAAATCTGGCGGGCGATCAGCGGTGCCAGCCCGAGCGAGGGCTCGTCCAGCAGGAGCAGGCGGGGACGGCTCATCAGGGCGCGGCCAATTGCCAGCATCTGCTGCTCGCCGCCGGACAGGGTTCCACCGCGCTGGGCAAAGCGTTCCTTCAGCCGCGGAAACAGCGTGAACACGCGCTGGAGCGTCGCCTCGCGCTCCGCATCGGTGCATCCGGTGGCATCCGCCCCCATCTGGAGGTTTTCCGCAACGCTCATGCGCGGGAAGATGCGGCGGCCTTCTGGCGATTGCGCGATGCGCAAATGCGCAATCTCGTGGGTGGGAACGTCGGTGATGTCGCGACCTTCGTACAGGATCTGGCCGGCGCGGGCGCGCGGCTTGCCGAAGATCGTCATCATCAGCGTCGACTTGCCGGCGCCATTGGCGCCGATCAGGGCAACGATCTCGCCGGCATTGATCTCGACATCGACGCCCTTCAGCGCCTCGATCTTGCCGTAGGCGGCACGAAGACCGTGGATCGCGAGCAGGGGAGTGGGGGCCGACGTCACGTCCCGCTCTCCATCACGGCCACGGCCTCGTCCTCGTCGGCGCCGAGATAGGCGGCGATCACCTTGGGGTCGTCACGGACTTCGCGCGGGGATCCTTCCGCGATCTTGACGCCATGGTCCATCACCACGATGTGGTCGGAGATCTGCATCACGACCGACATGTCGTGCTCGATCAGCAGGATCGAGGTGCCGAGCTCGTCGCGGATCGAGAGCAGGAGTTCGCCCAAGGCGGCGCTCTCGCGCGCGTTGAGGCCGGCCGCGGGTTCGTCCAGGCACAACAGCGCGGGCTCGGTGCACATGGCGCGCGCGATCTCGAGCCGGCGCTGATCGCCATAGGCGAAATTGCCGGCAGCGTCGTCGGCGCGGTCGAGCAGATTGACCCGCCTGAGCCAGTCGGTGGCGAGATCGATCGCGCGCTTTTCGGCGTCGCGGTAGGCGGGGACGCCGAGGAGACCGAGGAGGGTGAAGCCGGAGGCGCGCATCAATGGGTTGTGCTGCGCCACCATCAGGTTCTCCAGCGCGGTCATGCCGGGAAACAGGCGGATGTTCTGGAAGGTGCGCGCGACCTTGGCCTGCTTGGCGATGCGGAAATCGTTCAGCCGCTCCAGCGCGATGACCTTGCCGTCGTCATGCTTCAGGCGAATGGTGCCGCCGCTCGGCTTGTAGAAGCCGGTGATGCAGTTGAAGACGGTGGTCTTGCCGGCGCCGTTCGGTCCGATCAGTGCGGTGATCTTCTTCCGCTCAGCCGAGAGCGACAGGTCCTGCACGGCGACGATGCCGCCAAAGCGCATGGTGAGCCGGTCGACGCTGAGAATCTTGTCGCCGCTCATCCGTGCCCTTCCTTGACGAGGTCGGAGGAGATCGCCTGCGCTTTGGTCAGATACACGGTGGGGGAGCGGTGGCCGATCAGGCCGCGCGGCCGCCAGATCATGATCAGCACCATCGCCATGCCGAACACCAGCATGCGATAGGTTTCGAGGCCGCGGAACAGCTCGAAGCCGCCAATCATGGCGAGCGCTGCAAGCGCGACGCCGAGCTGCGAACCCATGCCGCCGAGCACGACAATGGCGAGCACCAGCGCCGATTCCTGGAAGGTGAAGGATTCCGGGCTGATGAAGCCCTGGCGCGTGGCGAAGAACGCGCCGGCGAAGCCGCCGAACATGGCGCCCGTCGCAAACGCCGTGAGCTTGGTGGTCGTGGTGTTGATGCCGAGCGCGCGGCAGGCGACCTCGTCCTCGCGCAAGGCCTCCCAGGCTCGTCCGATCGGCAGGCGGCGCAGGCGGATCGTCACCCAGTTGGTCAGGAGCGCAAGCGCCAGGATCAGGTAGAACAGGAAGATGATGCGGTGGGTCGCCGAATACTCGATGCCGAGCCTGGCGGCGAGCCCCTCATCGCTGTTGTCGAGCGGGATGCCGAAGAAGGTGGGACGCGGAATGCCGCTGACGCCGTTGGGACCGCCGGTGAGCTGCTGCCAGTTGATGATGACGAGGCGGATGATCTCGCCGAAGGCGAGCGTCACGATGGCGAGATAGTCGCCGCGCAGACGCAGCACGGGGAAGCCGAGCAGCACGCCCCAGAATGCGGCGAGGATGCCGGCGAGCGGCAGGCAGATCCAGAACGACCAGCCGAAATTGGTGGCGAGCAGCCCGTAGGAATAGGCCCCGACGGCATAGAAGGCGACGTAGCCGAGATCGAGCAGGCCGGCGAGGCCGACCACGACGTTCAACCCCCAGCCCAGCATGACATAGGTGAGCACGAGGATCGCGAGGTCGAGGATGTAGCGCTGGTCATAGAAGAAGACAGGTACCAGCAGCGTGAAGATCAGGAGCGCCGGCGCGAGAAAGCGGCCGATGAAGGACACACCGCTCTGCACCGCACGCGGCACCAGCTTCTCGCCGCCATTGGGACCGATCCATTGCCGCACCAGCTCGATCAAGATCGAGCCGCCGAACACGATGGCGACGAGGGAGGCGAGCTCACCGAAGCGCGTCCAGTAGGTGAGCTGGCCGGAAGAGCCCGCCTCGGTGCGGATACCGACCATCAGCGAGAACAGCACCAGCGCAACCAGCGCGTTGATGACGGCCGTCTTCAGGAGGGTGAGGATGCCCGTTGCGGATCTGGCCGTCATGGTCGAGGGAGCTGTCACGCGGCGTCAGACTTTTTCGACTTCGGGACGGCCGAGCAGGCCGGTCGGCATGAAGATCAGCACGACAATGAGGATCGAGAACGCCGCGACGTCCTTGTACTCGACCGAGAAATAGGCCGACCAGAACGTTTCGATCAGACCGATCGCAAGCCCGCCGAGCATGGCGCCGGGCAGCGAGCCGATGCCGCCGAGCACGGCTGCGGTGAAGGCCTTGATCCCGGCGACGAAGCCCATGAAGAAATCGACCAGGCCATAATAGAGCAGGTACATCAGGCCCGCGACCGCGGCGAGCGCGGCGCCGATCACGAAGGTCATGGAGATGGTGCGGTCGACGTTGACGCCGAGCAGCGCCGCCATGGTCTGGTCCTGTTCGCAGGCGCGCATGTCGCGCCCGAGCCGGGTGCGCGAGACCAGCCAGGTGAAGATCGCCAGCAGCACGATGGTGGTGATGACCACCATGATCTGGATGTTGGAAAGCTGGATCACGAAGCCGTCCGGGCTCTCATGCAGCGTGTAGCCGCCGGTGATGAAGGGCGGAATCGGCTTGACGCGGGCACCTTGCGTAACTTGCGAGTAGTTGGTTAGCACGAACGACATGCCAATCGCCGACAGCATCGGAGCGAGGCGGAAGGAATGGCGCAGCGGCCGGTAAGCGATACGCTCGATGGTCCAGCCATAGAGCGCGGTGATCGCCATCGAAACCAAGAGAACCACGAGCAGGATCACCGGGATTGCGGTGAGGCCGAACGAGATCAGGATCAGGAAGGTGATCAGCGCAATGAAGCCGCCGATCATGAAGATGTCACCATGGGCGAAGTTGATCATGCCGACGATGCCGTAGACCATCGTGTAGCCGATCGCGATCAGGCCGTAGATCGAGCCCAGGACGAGACCGTTGATGAGCTGCTGGGCGAAATAATCCATGCGCTGCCGTTTACCAAACCTGACGCGGCTCAAAGGGAGAGAGTTCTCAAGTTTCTTCTCGGGCCCCGGCAGCCCTTGAGCGTTCTTCCGGTTTTTGTAACAGGAGGGAACTGGCGGCTGCAACTGGCCAGATCTCGACATCAAGGCTTGTACAGAGGTCATTTTCACCTTCGGTTCCCACGAACAGTGAGGAACCGGGTTCCTGGGCAACCAAAATGGAGGGCGGCCGTTGTCTCGCCTCTGTCGTCCAACAAGGGAGTTCCCCGAATGACGAAACAGCAGAACCAGAATCCGGGTCAGCAGAGTCAGAACCCCGGCCAGCGCACCCCTCAGCAGCAGCAGGGCGGCGGGCAGAAACCCGGACAGCAACAGCAGGATCCGATGCGCCAGGGCGACCGGCCCGGTCAGCAACAGGGTCAGGACAAGTAATTTGGGAGCCCAGGCGTGAGAAGAGGGGCCCTGCCGTAAGGCGGGGCCTTTTTATTGGGGCGCCCCGGTCCACCGGGCAGTTAAGGTAAACAAAGGGTTTAAATTGCCACCACAGTCCGATGCGAGTTAGCTCCGGCAAAGCCGCTGCCTTCCGTTGAGGGCCTTCGGCAAACCAAGCGGGAAGCGGCATGTTCAGGAATTGGCGGATCGGCTCGGTCAACGGCGCGCTGCTGGCGGCCTATTTCATCCCGGCCTGGACCCTCGTCGCCTTCAGCATCATGGTGGCACCGGTGCACGGCCTCTATGAGCGGCCGAGCGTCGCGGTCGCGCTGTTCCTCAGCGACCATCTCGAGATGACGGGGATGAGCACGGTGCGGGCCGCCTGGCTGCTGGCCCTGGGCCGACTGACCGTCGTGGCGTTCTTCGTGATCTATCTCGCGCTGCTCTGTATCCCCCGCACGCGGAAGAATGGCGGCAGCGACGAGGCGCTCGGCATTGCCCTGGCGATCGGCAGCCTGATCTCGTTTGCCAGCATGGTGATGGCCTCGAAGGTCGGCGAGATGGCCGCGCTCCGGCTGCACGCCACCGAGCTCTTGCTCTTGCTCGGTGCCGCCATCGTAGTGGTGATCGAGAAGCCGGCGACGGCGCCAAAGACCGTCGAGACCGCCGCACCACTAGGTCTTGAGCAGGCCGAGCTCCTGCACAATCGCTGAGGCTTCCTTCATGGCGTGGTTCGCCGCCGGGACGCCGCAATAGATCGCCTGCTGCAGCAGGATTTCCTTGATGTCGTCGGGCGTGAAGCCGCCCTCGGCAAGCGCGGCGCGCACATGCAGGCGGAATTCGTCCCATTGCCCGAGCGCGACCATGGTGCCGATCACCAGCACCCGCCGCGTGCGCTCGTCGAAATGCGGCCGCGTCCAGATCTCGCCCCAGGCATAGCGGGTGATCAGGTCCTGGAAGTCGGTGTTGAACGCGTTGCGGCCCGCGATCGACTTGTCGACCCAGGCGTTGCCCAGGACCTTTCGGCGCACATTCATGCCGGCATCGCGGCGGTTCTGGTCGTCCATTGTGTTTCCTCCTTCGTCATTGCGAGCGTAGCGAAGCAAACCAGAAATGCGTCCGCGGAGACAGTCTGGATTGCTTCGTCGCTACGCTCCTCGCAATGACGCGTTGTGAGATCAGCGCTGTGTCAAAAACCCCACCACCGCGTCCGTAAACGCGTGCGGCTGTTCGACGTTGGAAATGTGGGCGGCGTCGATGATGGTCATGCTGGCGCCGGGAATGTTCGACCGGATCAGTTCGGCTGCCGAGATCGGCGTCGCCATGTCGTGGCGGCCGGCGATCACCAGTGTCGGGCTCTTGATCTTAGGAAGCAGCGCGCGCTGGTCCAGCGTCGACAGCGCCTCGCAGCAGGCGAGATAGCCCTCGACGGGGGAGGCGAGCAGCATCGACTTCATTCTGGCGGTGATCTCCGGCTCGCGCTCGCGGAAGTCCTGGGTCAGCCAGCCCGCGATCACGGCATCCGCGACCGCCGCGATGCCGCCCTTCTTCACGGCGTCGATGCGCTCCAGCCATTTGGTCGGCTCGGCATAATAGCAGGAGGTGTTGGCGAGGACGATCTTGCCGAAGCGTTCCGGCGCGTTGGCGCCCAGCCATTGCCCGACCATGCCACCCATTGACAGGCCGCACCAATGCACCTTCTCGATGTTGAGATCGTCGAGGATCGCGAGCACGTCGCGGCCGAAGCGCTCCATCGTGTAGGGACCGGGCGGCACGTTCGATTTGCCGTGGCCGCGGCGGTCGTAGCGGATGACGCGGAACACCTGCGTCAGCGCCTTCATCTGCGGCTCCCACATTTGCAGCGTGCAGCCGAGCGAGTTGGAGAGCATCAAGGTCGGTCCGCCGTCGCGGCCCTCGACGGAGACGTTGAGCAGGCATCCGTCGGCATCGATCATGGGCATGCGGCGTCTCCGTCGTATTTGGTCGTAATTGCGGTTCTTATTCGCGGTCCAGGCTGTCGAGCAGCCGGTCGATCAGGGCTTGGGAAGCTCCTTGATAGGCCATCGGCTCGAACAATGCCGCAATTTTTTCCGGCGGCAGATGAGCAGTGACTAGCGAAACAGCCGACAGCACCTCGCGCAGATGCTTCTTCTCGGCGACCGCGCGCTTGCTGGCGGCTTCGACGAGATGATGCGCATCGCTCTTGCCGATCTTCTCTGCCAGCGCAAAGGTGACCGCTTCCGCCATGATCAGGCCATGCGTCGCATCGAGATTGCTGCGCATGCGCGCGGCGTCGACTTCGAGGCCTTCTGCGATGTCGACGATGGCGGCAAGCGCCCCCGAGGTGACCAGCATCAATTGCGGCAGCGTCGGCCATTCCGCGTGCCAGGGGCCGGCACTGCGTTCGTGGTCCTGCACTTGCGCGGCAAAAATCGTCGCGGCGAGCTGCGGGGCCATGGTCGCAGCGCCGAGCGCGCTCGCGGCGGCAACCGGGTTGCGCTTGTGCGGCATGGTCGAGGAGCCGCCGCGGCCTTCACCGGCGGGCTCGAACGCTTCGGCGACATCGGTCTGCATCAGCAGCGAGACGTCGCGCGCGATCTTGCCGCAGCTGCCGGCGAGAATTGCAAAGCAGGAGGCGGCTTCCGCGATGCGGTCGCGATGGGTGTGCCAGGGCGCCTCAGGCAGCGGCAGGTTCAGCTCCTCCGCCAGCCGCTCGGCGACCGCGAGTCCCTTGTCGCCGAGGGCTGCGAGGGTGCCGGCGGCGCCGCCGAATTGTAGCGCGAGACCCTCGCGGGAGAGCCGCCTGAGGCGGCAGCGGGCGCGGGCAAGGCTTGCAGCGTATTCGGCGGCCTTCAACCCGAACGGCATCGGCAGCGCGTGCTGGAGCCAGGTCCGCGCTACCATCGCGGTGGCGCGATGGGCTCGCGCCAGCGCGGCAAAACCCTTGATGGCGCGGCTGAGGTCGGCGTCCAGCGCATCGATGCCAGCGCGCAGCGTGAGCATGGTTGCGGTATCGATGACGTCCTGGCTGGTCGCGCCCCAATGCACGTAACGCGCGGCTTCCGCATCGGCCTTGCCGACATTGGCGGTCAGCGCCTTGACCAGGGGAATCGCGAGATTGCCTGATCGCGTTGCCGCCTCGGCCAGGGCTGCCATATCAAAGGCATCAGCCTTGCAGGCAGATGCGATCGGCCCCAGCGCGGATGCGGGAATCACAGCTGTGGCGGCCTCGGCCCGTGCCAGGGCTGCCTCGAAATCGAGCATGTTCTGAAGGGTCGACCGGTCGTTGCAGACCGCGCGCATGGCTGCGCTCGACAGCATCGGCGCGAGCAGGGGGGAGAGGGAAGTGCTCATATTGTGCGGGACCTAACCACCATGGCCCGCCTGTGCCAATCCCAAACTATCGGCGCAAGCTTTTTGCAGTTGCGAATATGCATTGCACGGGACCGGAGGCCGCCCTTTCCTTTACGTCCTCCGTGCGTTACTTGAACAGCATTATAGTTGTGCGATCCGGGAGGCACCCATGGCCATGACGATGAACGGCGAAGTCCAGCTTGCGGCGTCGCGCGAGGCCGTGTGGGACAAGCTCAACGATCCCGAAGTGCTGAAGGCCTGCATTCCCGGCTGCGAGGAGCTGGAGAAAACTGACGACGGCGGCTTTCGCGCAACGGCGAAAATGAAGGTCGGCCCGGTATCCGCGCGCTTCAGGGGCAAAGTCATGCTGTCCGATCTCGACCCGCCCAATGGCTACAAGATCTCTGGTGAGGGTGAGGGCGGGGTGGCCGGCTTCGCCAAAGGCGGCGCGGCCGTCAAGCTCGCGGAGAAGGACGGCGGCACGCTGCTCTCCTACGACGTCGAGGCGCAGATCGGCGGCAAGTTGGCGCAGCTCGGCCAGCGCCTGATCAACGGCGCTGCCAAGAAGCTGGCCGACGAATTTTTCGCGAACTTCGCCAAGGCGGTACAGGGCTGAAGGCTATCGCCTTTCGGCATGGCGCCTTGCGTCCGGGGTGATGTTGCCCCCGGGCATAATGGCCCATATGATGGGTTGGAATAATTATAAGAACCGCTTCGATGGGACCCGTCGGGGCGCTGATAGAGAGTGCTTATGGCAAAAATCTCCCTCATCGTGAACGGCAATCCAGTCACGGCCAACGTCGATCCCCGGACCCTCCTGGTGCAGTTCCTGCGCGAGAATCTGCGGCTGACCGGGACCCATGTCGGCTGCGACACCTCGCAGTGCGGCGCCTGCGTCGTGCATCTCGACGGCAAGGCCGTGAAGTCCTGCACCACACTGGCGGTGATGGCCGACGGCCACGAGGTCAAGACGATCGAGGGACTGGCCGCGGACGGTGCGCCGCTGCATCCGATGCAGGAAGCCTTCCGCGAGCATCATGGGCTCCAGTGCGGCTTCTGCACGCCCGGCATGATCATGACTGCGATCGACATCGTGCATCGCAAGGGCCATGAGCTCGACGACAACACCATCCGCGAAGAGCTGGAAGGCAATCTCTGCCGCTGCACCGGCTATCAGAACATCGTGGCCTCGATCTCCGCCGGCGCGAAGGCGATGGCCAAATCCGATCTCGCGTAAACCGCGCGCGCACTCCGCGATCAGGACACACCCATGTACGAATTCAAATATCATCGCCCTGGGACCGTTCGCCAGGCGGCCAATCTCCTGGTGAAGAACGAAGACGCCAAGGTGATCGCCGGTGGCCACACGCTGATCCCCGTCATGAAGCAGCGTCTCGCCAACCCGCCGCATCTGGTCGACCTCTCTCACATCGAGGGGCTCGACACGATCGAGATGAAGGGCCGCTCGCTGGTGATCGGCGCCACCGCCAAGCACGCCGAGGTCGCGGCCTCGGCCGTCGTCGGCGAGGCGATCCCGGCGCTCGCCAGCCTTGCCGGCGGAATCGGCGATCCCGCCGTGCGTCACAAGGGCACGATTGGCGGCTCGCTCGCCAACAACGATCCAACCGCAGATTATCCGGCCGCGGTGCTCGCGTTAGGGGCCACCATCGTCACCAACAAGCGCCGCCTCAAGGCCGAGGAGTATTTCCAGGGCCTGTTCTCGACCGCGCTGGAAGCTGACGAGATCATCACCAAGGTGATGTTTCCGCTGCCGAAGAAGGCGGCCTACATCAAATTCCGCAACCAAGCCTCGCGCTATGCGCTGGTCGGCGTGTTCGTGGCGCGACGTCCGTCGGATGTACGCGTCGCCGTCACCGGTGCGGGCTCCGAAGGCGTGTTCCGCGTCACCGCGTTCGAGGAGGCCCTGAAGAAGCGGTTCTCGGCGAAGGCGCTTGACGGCATTGCGGTGCCGGCGGAAGGCCTCAACAGCGACATCCACGGCAGCGCCGAATACCGCGCGCATCTCATTGGCGTGCTGACGCGCCGCGCCGTCGATGCCGCCAATGCCAAGGGATGAGCTGACCTCATCCCTCGGCCCAAATCTGTCCCCGGTGAGGGCGTAGCGAGACTGGCTTTTTCATGACTTCAGCGGCCTCTTCTTCCGGTGCTTTGCCGGCATCGGTCGATGCGATGCTCGAACTCCTGACGTCGCGCGGCTACCTCGCCGAGCGAGCGCTGGCCACGGTGACCTACCTGTCGCTGCGCATGGGCCGGCCGCTGTTCCTGGAAGGCGAAGCCGGCGTCGGCAAGACCGAGATCGCAAAGGTGCTGTCGGCAGCACTTGGGCGGAAGCTGATCCGCCTCCAGTGCTACGAGGGCCTCGACGTCTCCTCCGCTGTCTATGAGTGGAATAGCGCCGCGCAGATGATCGCGATCCGGATGGCGGAAGCCGCCGGCGACACCGATCGCGACCAGCTCTCGAGCGACATCTTCGCCGACCGCTACATGATCAAGCGGCCGCTGCTTCAGGCGCTGGAGCCCGACGTTGCCGGTCCCCCGGTGCTGCTGATCGACGAGCTCGACCGCGCCGACGAGGCGTTCGAGGCGTTCCTGCTCGAAATCCTCAGCGATTTCCAGGTGACGATCCCCGAATTCGGCACCGTGAAGGCGCCGCACCCGCCGATCGTCATCATCACCTCCAACCGCACCCGCGAGATCCACGATGCGCTGAAGCGGCGCTGTCTCTATCACTGGGTGGACTATCCCGCCGCCGAGCGCGAGCTCGCGATCGTCAAGACGCGCGTGCCCGGCATCTCGGCAAAACTCTCGCAGCAGGTGGTGCGCTTCGTCCAGGCGCTGCGCAACCAGGACTTCTACAAGTCGCCGGGCGTCGCCGAGACCATCGACTGGGCCACCGCTTTGTCGGAGCTCGACGCCCGCTCGCTGACCCCGCAAGTGGTCGGCGATACGCTGGGCGCACTGCTCAAATACCAGGACGACATCACGCGGATGCAGGGCGATGCCTTGCAGAAGGTACTGAAAGACGCGACGACCGACAATTGACGCGCGTTAATTGAGTTCGTCGTTCCGGGGCGCGCGTAGCGCGAGCTACGGTGCGCAATTGCCCACCTGAGAATCCATCGGGCCGCAGAGTCGGTGGATGAATGGAGTCCGGGCTCGCGCCAAAGAGGGCGCGCCCCGGAATGACGAGGGGATGGATACGACCATGGCCATCAATCACCTTGCCCCGGAGCAAACCGAGCAGTTCGCCGACAACATCGTCGGCTTTGCCCGCGCGCTGCGTGCAGCTGGCATGCCGGTCGGACCGGGCGCTGCCATCGACGCCATGAGCGCGCTCCAGGTGATCGACATCGGCAGTCGCGCCGATGTCTTCACCACGCTCGAGGCGATCTTCGTCAAGCGCCACGAGCATGCGCTGATCTTCAAGCAGGCTTTCAACCTGTTCTTCCGCGCCTCGGAAGAATGGAAGCACATGCTGGATTCGGTGCCGCTGCCGGAGCAGGCCAGGAAGAAGCCGCAGGCAGGCTCCCGCCGTGTGCAGGAGGCGATGTCGCAGCCGCGGATGACGGAGACGCCGCAGCACCAGGAGCAGGATCTGCGCCTGTCGGTCTCCGACAAGGAGATCCTGCAGAAGAAGGACTTTGCGCAGATGAGCGCGGCTGAAATCGCCGAGGCGCTCCGCGCCGTCGAGCGGATGCACCTGCCGCAAGCCGAGCTCCTGACGCGCCGGCAACGACCCGATCCGCGCGGCCTGCGGCTCGACCTGCGCCGCACGCTGCGCGCATCTTTACGAACCGGCGGCGACATCATCGACATCCATCGCCTTGGACGTATCGAGAAGCCCGCGCCGATCGTCGCGCTGCTCGATATCTCGGGCTCGATGAGCGAATATACCCGCCTTTTCCTGCATTTCCTGCATGCCATCACCGATGCGCGCAAGCGCGTCTCGGTGTTTCTGTTCGGTACCCGGCTGACCAACGTCACCCGCGCCCTGCGCCAGCGCGACCCCGACGAGGCGCTGGCAAGCTGCTCGGCCTCGGTCGAGGACTGGGCCGGCGGCACGCGGATCTCGGCCTCGCTGCACAACTTCAACAAATTGTGGGCACGGCGCGTGCTGAGCCAGGGCGCCATCGTGCTGCTGATCTCCGACGGGCTGGAGCGGGAGGCCGATTCCAAGCTGGCCTTCGAGATGGACCGGCTGCACCGCTCCTGCCGGCGGCTGATCTGGCTGAACCCGCTGCTCCGGTTCGGCGGCTTCGAGGCCAAGGCGCAGGGCATCAAAATGATGCTGCCCCACGTTGACGAATTCCGCCCGGTACATAATTTGAGTTCGATCCAGGAGCTGATCACCACGCTCTCCCGGCCGCTGCCGCCGCATCACCGCAGCCTGATCCGCTCCGCAGCTTGAGAGGCCAGCCATGCTCGATCGCGACGAGGATATTCTGAAGGCAGCGGAGGACTGGCAAAAGGCCGGCCGTGGCGTTGCGCTCGCCACTGTGGTGGAGACCTGGGGCTCGGCGCCGCGCCCGGCGGGCTCGAGCCTCGTCATCAACGACGAGGGCACGTTCTTAGGCTCCGTCTCCGGGGGTTGCGTCGAGGGCGCCGTGGTCACCGAGGCCATGGACGTGATCGAGAGCGGCAAGCCCAAGATGCTGGAGTTTGGCGTTGCTGACGAGACCGCCTGGAATGTCGGGCTGTCCTGCGGCGGCACCATCCGCGTCTTCGTCGAGAAGGTGGGTTAGTCGTGAAGCTCGCGATCCTGCACGAACTCAACGCCGAGCGCGCCGCGCGCCGGCCGGTGATTCTGGTGACGGACACCGAGAGCGGCGAGCAGCGCTTGGTGAAAGCCAAGGACTTTGCCAAAGATCCGCTGCACGCAGAACTCGACAAGCAGCTTCGTATGGGCAAGAGCGCCAATGTCGAGGCCGGCGGCAAGAAGCTGTTCCTCAACGTATACGCGCCGACCGCAAAACTCGTCATCGTCGGCGCGGTGCATATCAGCCAGGCCTTGGCGCCGCTGGCACGCTCGCTCGGCTACGACGTCACGGTCGTCGATCCCCGCACGGCCTTTGCGAGCCCCGAGCGCTTCCCCGACATTCCGCTCGTCGCGGAATGGCCTGACACGGCGCTGCCGTCGCTCAATGTCGATGCTTACACCGCTTTCGTCGCGGTAACGCACGATCCCAAGATCGACGATCCCGCGCTGCTGCACGCCTTCGAGCGCAACTGCTTCTACATCGGCGCGCTCGGCTCGCGGAAGACACATGCGAAGCGCGGCGACCGGCTGCGGGCGCAGGGCGCCAAGGAGAGCGACATCGCGCGCATTCACGCGCCCATTGGCCTTGCGATCGGCGCGGTTTCTCCGGCCGAGATCGCGGTGGCGATCATGGCCGAGATCACGGCGGTGCTGCGGCTGCCTCCAAAACAAAAAGAAGAAGCGGCATGAAGTTCGGCCCGGCGAGCCCCAAGGATGCGATCGGCGGGGTGACCGTTCACACCCTGCGCCAGGGACCGCTGGTGCTCAAGAAAGGCACGACGATCGGCCCCGCCGAGGTCGAGGCGCTGGAGCGCGCTGGGATCAAGGACATCGTGGTCGTGCGCATGGAGGCTGGCGACGTCTCCGAGGACGTTGCGGCCGCCAGCATCGCGCTTGCCGTCGGCGGCGAGGGCATCCATGTCGAGCGCGCCTTCACCGGCCGCGCCAATCTGTTCGCCGCGCGGGCGGGCGTGCTGGTGATCGACCGCGCCGCGGTCGATCGCATCAACAATGTCGACGAGGCCATCACCTTTGCCACACTCGCCGCCTACAAGCCGGTGGTCGAGGGCGAGATGGTCGGCACCGTCAAGATCATCCCGTTCGGCGTCGAAGAGGGTTTGCGCGATGCCGCGGTCAAGGCGGCCGGCAAGGACGTGCTCAGAATCGCGCCTTATGTGGTCAAGCGTGTCGGGGTGGTTTCGACGCTGCTGCCGGGCCTGTCATCCAAGGTCATCGACAAGACGCTGCGAGTCACCGCCGAGCGGCTTGCGCCGGCCGGCGCCAGCATCATCGCCGAGCGACGGGTCCCGCATGAGGAGCAGGTGCTGTCGGCTGCGATCAAGGAGTTGCTGGGCCTTGGCGCCGAGCTCGTCATCGTGTTCGGCGCGTCCGCCATCGCCGACCGCCGCGACGTGATCCCGGCGGCGGTCACCGGCATCGGTGGTGAAATCGAGCATTTCGGCATGCCGGTCGATCCCGGCAATCTGCTGCTGATCGCGCGCGCCGGCGAGGTGCCGGTGCTGGGCGCGCCGGGCTGCGCGCGCTCGCCGGTCGAGAACGGTTTTGACTGGGTGCTGATGCGGCTGCTCGCCGGCATCAAGGTGACGCGGTCCGAGCTGATGGGCATGGGTGTCGGCGGCCTCCTGATGGAGATCGTGACGCGGCCGCAGCCGCGCGCAAAACCCGAGACCGAGGGCAACAGCCAGGTCGCCGCCATCGTTCTGGCGGCCGGCCGCTCCACGCGGATGGGCGGACCGAACAAGCTGCTCGCGGAGTTCAACGGCAAGAAGCTGGTGCGGATCGCCACCGAGCAGGCGCTGGCCTCGAAGGCGTCCGAGGTGATCGTCGTCACCGGACATCAGGCCGAACTGGTCGAGCAGGCACTGCAAGGCCTGAAAGTCAAATTCGTCCGCAACCCGGATTTCGCCGGCGGCATCGCAAGCTCGGTCAAGGCCGGCATCGCCGCCGTGCCCGAGACCTGCGACGGCGCCCTGGTGTGCCTCGGCGACATGCCGCTGATCGATGCCGGTCTGATCGACCACCTCATCGACGGCTTTGCACCCGACCGCGGCAACCTCATCGTCGTGCCCGTCAGCGAAGGCCGCCGTGGCAACCCCGTGCTGTGGTCGCGCCGCTTCTTCAAGGAGTTGTTGACCCTCGACGGCGATGTCGGCGCGCGGCATCTGATCGCCAAGCACACTGAAGCGGTGGCCGAAGTGCCCGTGGATGGCGAGAGCGCCTTCCTCGACATCGACACCCCGCAGGCGCTGGAAGCGGCAAGACGCGGATGACGCTTCCGTAAACGCTGCCGTAGGGTGGGCAAAGCGAAGCGTGCCCACCGATTTGCAGGTAGTTGTGAGGACAGATTGGTGGGCACGGCGCTGCGCCTTTGCCCACCTTTCGGCATCTCTCACCCCTCCGATTTCAACCACCCGTTCACCATCTGGAAACGACCCCCGCTTAGAGTCCCTCCACCTGCCTTGGGGGGAGGGGTTTTTCCATGGCTTCGAACGTCGTCGCGCGCCGTTGCGCGATGTTTTTCTTTGCGTTGTCGGTTTGTGTCTCCGGCGCCCGTTACATCACCGAAGCCCACGCAGCGGGCGCTATTGCGGTCGGCAAGTGCGGCGCATATGGCCAGGCCTATGATTACGGCGCCGAGCACGAGGCGCGCGCCGCGGCACAGAAACAGTGCGAGGGCGATTGCAGGACCGTGACGATGAAGCGCGCCTGCGCTGCGATGTCGGTCGATCTCGCCAATCCCTGCGGCGCTTATGGCTTTGCCGTCAAGCCGAAGATTTCGGACTCGCTCAATGCCGCCACGCGCGAATGCTACAAATATGGCGGCAAGGAATGCGTGATCCGCGCCTGGGCCTGCGACGCCAAGGGTTGATCCTTCGAGCGCTGATTCCTCTTGCTGTCATTCCGGGGCGATGCAACGGTACCGCGCGGTGCGCGGACCTGAGCATCGAGCCTCCCCGACTTTGGGACGCGATGGATTCTCGATGCGCAGCGCATCAGAGCTCGCGCCAAGTGGCGCGCCCGGAATGACATCTAGGAATACACATGCAGTTCGACACCAAGATCGCTGTCGTGATCCGCACCGATCTTCAGGCTTGGCAGAAGCTCAACGTCGCGTCTTTCCTGACGAGCGGCATTGCCGCGGCCTTTCCGGAATGCATCGGCGAAGCCTATGAGGACGCCTCGGGCACGAAATATCATGCGCTGATCGGCCAGCCGATCCTGATCTATGGCGCCGATGGTCCGGCATTATCGCGCGCGCTCGACCGGGCGCTGACGCGCAACGTCAAGCCGGCAGTCTATACCGAGGACATGTTCAAGACGACGCATGACGCCGCCAATCGCGAAGTGGTGAGGGCGGTGATGCGCACCGACCTCAATCTCGTCGGCATCGCGATGCGCGCCGAGCGCAAGGTAATCGACAAGATCATCGACGGCCTCAAGTTCCACAGCTGAGCCCGAAGGCGCGTCACGTCGTGCCGTCATGTCGTGATGGCGATCGGGTTGCGCAAAGTTTGTGCTGTTTGACGCCCATCAAAGGAGGACCGCTCGGTATCGCTAGTCTCAGTCTGTAATGCAAAGGAGCAGACCGATGCCGACCATGAAAGCCGCAATTGTCAGACAATTCGGCAAGCCTCTGGTGATCGAGGACGTGCCGGTGCCGCAGCCCGGTCCGGGAGAGGTTCTGGTCAAGGTGAAGGCCTGTGGCGTCTGTCACACCGATCTGCACGCCGCGTCCGGCGACTGGCCGGTGAAGCCGGTGCCGCCCTTCATTCCCGGCCATGAAGCAGCCGGCATCGTCGCCGCGGTCGGGTCCGGCGTGAAGAACCTGAAGGTCGGCGATGCCGTGGGCGTGGCCTGGCTGCACGATGCATGCATGTCTTGCGAATATTGCGAGACCGGCTGGGAGACGCTGTGCGAGCACCAGCACAACACCGGCTACAGCGTGAACGGCGGCTTCGCCGAATATGTCATCGCCTCGGCCGCCTTCGCCGCAAAGCTGCCGGCGAGCGTCGATTTCGCGGCCATTGCGCCGATCCTCTGCGCCGGTGTCACCACCTACAAGGGATTGAAGGAGACCGAGGCGCGACCCGGCGAGTGGGTCGTGATCTCAGGCGTCGGCGGGCTCGGCCATGTCGCAATTCAGTACGCCAAGGCGATGGGGCTCAAGGTCGCGGCGGTCGATATCGCCGAGGACAAGCTCGCGCTCGCACGTGAGGCCGGCGCCGATCTCGCGGTCAACGCACTCGCCGCAGAGGCCGTGGACAATGTTCTTGCGGCAACAGGGGGCGGGGCGCATGGCGTGCTGGTGACGGCGGTGTCGACCGCAGCGTTCGCCCAGGCACTGAAGATGGTGCGCCGCAAGGGCACCGTCAGCCTCGTCGGCCTGCCGCCGGGCGAATTCCCGACGCCGATCTTCGATGTCGTGCTCAAGCGCATCACCGTGCGCGGCTCGATCGTCGGCACACGGCGCGATCTCGACGAAGCCATCGCGTTTGCCTCGGACGGCAAGGTCAAGGCCGAGGTGACGAAGGTGCCGCTCACGCAAATCAACGACGTTTTCGACCGCATGAAGGCCGGCAAGATCGACGGCCGCATGGTGCTGGATTTTGGCTAAAGCATGATCCGGAAAAGTGCGAAGCGGTTTTCCGAACAGATCATGCTCAAACAACAACCTAAAGCGCGATGACGATTCATCCCAATCTCATCGCGCTTTAGCATCTCACCCCGGCGGCATGCCTTCGAACTTTATCAGGCTGGCGTCGAGGCGATCCCAGTCATGGCCGCGCGCGGCGAAAGTGACCGCCTGCGGCTTGTAGCGGCCGGGCTCGTCGAGGGTTGCGGCGCGGATGGTGAAGACGCCAGGCTGTGCCGCGAAGGTCATGTACACAGGCACGCCGCATTGTGTGCAGAAGCCGCGTGTCTTCACGTTGCCGCTGTCGGCGACCATGTCCCAATGCTTCGCTTCGCCGGTCAGCGTGACGCCGGCGCGCGCGAACGTTGCGTACGAGCCATGGCCGCTGCCGCTTTCCCGCTGGCAGTCCCGGCATTGACAGTGATTGCTGAACAGCGGCTCACCGGCAATCGAATAGCGGATTGCGCCGCAGGCGCAGCCGCCAGTAAAAGGCTTGTCCATCGCGATATCTCCTCACTTCTCGCCGCTGATCTCGTCGAGCTGTCTGACGACCTTCTTCCAGCCGCCGCTCATCACGTTGTAGGCCGACTCGTTCCTGGGCATCACGAAGCCCGCATGGACAAGGCGAATCCGCGTGCCGGCTTCGACCGGGGTGAGGGACCACGTCACGACAGTGTCGAGCGGCGCGCCGTAACCGGTGTTGCGCTCATCGCCGCCCTTCCAGGCGTAGACGAGGCGCCTGTTGGCCACGACCTCGAGAACCCGGCAATGAATGACGCCATCCCAAGCGCCGCCAGGGGTGGTCTGGAACGTGAAGGTGTTGCCTTCACTCGCCTCGAAGCCGGTCGGCTGCATCAGCCAGCGCGCGATCAACTGCGCGCTGGTCAGCGCCTTCCAGATCGTCTCCGGCGCATGAGGGAGCACTTCGTCAATGACGATGTCCCGGATGTTGTCTTGGGTCTCGGCTTTCAACTCGGCTGCATTCACGGATCGATCTCCTTCAAGAGGTCACGCAGGTTCTGGAAGCGCTCGCGCCAGAACACGCCGTAGTGGTCCATCCAGGTGACCAGCGGCTCGAGGCCGCGCGGCGCGACGCGGTAGTAGACATTGCGGCCCTCGGCGCGCTCGGCGACGAGGCCGGCTTGCTTGAGGGATTTCAGGTGCTGCGAGATCGCGCCTTGGGTCACGCCGCTGCCGCGTGTCAGCTCGGCGACGCTGATTTCCCTGCTGTCGAAGACGCGTTCGAACACCGCGCGGCGCGTTGGGTCGGCGAGGGCGCGCATCACAGCGGTTACGGGGTTGGGGGTGACTTCCATCATGAGAAACGCATTAGCATGTGCTAATTCATTAGTAAACACTAATTTGTCGTGTCGGCCTCGACTTCTTCGTTGATTGACAATGACTGACTAGTCAGTCATAAATAGCAAATGACGAAGAAGCCCGCCAGAACAGCGATTGCATCCGTGGCCCGAGCCGGGAGCCACGCACCCGAAGCCGGCGCTGACGCCGAGGCCCGCGTGTCAAACCGCGCCGCCCGGGCCGCGGAGCGGCGTGCAGCGATCGTGGAGGCGGCGATGGACGAGTTCATCACGCGCGGCTTTGCCGCGACGCGGCTCGACGACATCGCGAAGCGCGCCGGTGTCGCCAAGGGCACGATCTACCTGCACTTCAAGGACAAGGAATCGATGTTCGAGGAGCTGGTGCGCATTGTCATCGTGCCGGTGGTCACGCGCCTCACGGCGCTGCCGCCGCCGGTGGGCTCGGTGCGCGACCTGATAGAGGCCTTCGCCGGCAACTTCCTGAAGGAGGTCATCGGCACCAGGCGCGGCGATCTCGTCCGCCTGATCGTGGCGGAGGGTCCGCGCTTTCCATCCGTTGCCGATTTCTACTACCGCGAAGTGGTCTCGCGCGGGATTGCCGCCATGCGCGCGCTGATCGAGCTCGGCATCGCCCGCGGCGAGATTCGGGAGAAGGATCTCGCGCGCTATCCACAGATACTGGTCGCGCCCGCGATGATCGCGGTGATCTGGCAGAGCCTTTTTGTGCGGCATGCGCCGCTCGACGCGCAGGACATGCTGCGCGTTCATCTCGATTTGATTTTTGGCGAACGGAGGACGACATGAGGTCGTCGCGAGCGATTTTTAGATTTGCATTGGCCGTCGTGCTCGCAACCGTGCTTGCAGCCTGCAACGAGAAGCGCGATCCCGGATTCCAGGGCTGGGTCGAGGCCGACATGATCTTCGTCAGCCCGGACGAGGCCGGCCGGGTGACCAAGCTCAATGTCCGCGAGGGGGACGAAGTCAAGGTCGGCGATCACCTCTATTCCGTCGATGACGATCTCCAGCTGGCCGATCTCAACCAGAACAAGGCGACGCTGGCGAATGCGCAGCAAACCTATGACCGGGCGGCGTCGCTGAACAAGACCGGCTCGGGCACGCAGGCCAATCTGGACTCCGCCGTGTCCGCCTTGCGCGTCGCACAAGCGCGGGTGGCGACGTCGGAGACGCGGATGGCGCGACGCAAGGGCTTTGCGCCGGTCGCCGGCACCATCCAGCAGATCTATTTTCGCGAGGGCGAGATGGTGGCGGCGCAGCGGCCGGTGCTCTCGATCATGCCGCCCGGCAACATGAAGCTGCGCTTCTTCGTGCCGGAGGCCGAGCTGCCGAAGCTCGCCATCGGCGACACGGTGCGCATCGCCTGCGACAATTGCGCGGCCGATCTCACCGCAAAGATCTATTTCATCGCAACCTCGGCCGAATATACCCCGCCCGTCATCTACAGCCTCGATGAGCGCAACAAGCTGGTCTATCTGATCCAGGCGCGGCCGTCGCGGCCCGACGCCTTGCGCGTCGGACAGCCGATCGACGTCCATCTCAATCCGAAGACACCGGTGGCGGACAAGCGATGAGCGGCGGCAACGGTATCGCGATCGACGTCAAGGGCCTGACCAAGTCGTTCGGGGGCCGCGAGGTCGTGCACGATCTGTCGATGCAGGTGAAGCGCGGCTCGATCTACGGCTTCCTCGGGCCGAACGGCTCTGGCAAGACAACGACCATCCGCATCCTCTGCGGCCTGCTCACGCCCGACAGCGGCGAGGGCACCTGCCTCGGATACGACATCCGCCGCGATGCCGAAAAGATCAAGCGCCAGGTCGGCTACATGACTCAGCGCTTCAGCCTGTACCAGGACCTCTCGGTGCGCGAGAATCTCGAATTCGTCGCGCGGCTCTATGGCCTCACTGACGCGCGTGGCGCTGCTCGCGACATGATCAAGCGACTCGGGCTCTCCGGCCGCGAGGAGCAGCTCGCCGGCGAGCTCTCCGGCGGCTGGAAGCAGCGCCTGGCGCTAGGGGCCTGCACGCTGCCCAATCCGCAACTCCTGCTGCTCGACGAGCCGACCGCCGGCGTCGATCCCAAGGCGCGGCGCGACTTCTGGAACGAGATCCATGCGCTCGCCGCCGACGGCCTCACCGTGCTGGTCTCGACCCACTACATGGACGAGGCCGAGCGTTGTCACGAGATCGCCTACATCGCCTATGGCCATCTCCTGACGCATGGGACGGTGGAGCAGGTGATCGCCAAATCCGCGCTCACCACCTACACTGTCACAGGCGAAGACCTGAATGGGCTCGCGGCCGAGCTCACCGGCAAGCCCGGCATCGACATGGTGGCGCCGTTCGGCACCTCGCTGCACGTTTCGGGGCGCGACGTCGCCGCGCTCGAAGCCAGCATCGGGCCGTTGCGCGAGAAGAGCGGCCTGGACTGGCAGAAATCGTCGCCATCGCTCGAAGACGTGTTCATCGAGCTGATGAGCCATTCCAAGGACAATTTCCAGTAAGGACAATGTCCAATGAGCGTTGTCGATCATCCCGCGCCACAGCACGAAATCCGGGAGCGCTTCGGCTTCTGGAGACGCTCCTATGCGATGCTGATCAAGGAGTTCATCCAACTGAGGCGAGATCGCGTCTCGTTCGCGATGATCGTGATGTTGCCGGTGATGCAGCTCATGCTGTTCGGCTACGCCATCAATACCACGCCCCATAATTTGCCGAGCGCGGTGCTGCTCCAGGAGGATTCTGATCTCGCCCGCTCGATCCTGAAGGCGCTGGAGAACACCGCCTATTTCCGCTTCCTCTATGAAGTGCACGACGTCGAAGATTTCGACAATCTGCTGAAATCCGGCAAGGTGCTGTTCGGCATCGAGATCCCGCGCGGCTTCGAGCGGGCGGTGCGGCGCGGCGACAAGCCGGCGCTGCTGGTCGCGGCCGACGCCACAGATCCCGTTGCGGCGAGCTCGGCGATCGGTTCGCTCGGCATGGTGGTGCAGACCGCGCTCAAGCACGATCTCTACATCGGCGATCCCCCGGAGATGCCGTTCGAGATCCGCGCGCATGCCCGTTACAATCCGGCCGCGGCCTCCAGCCTCAACATCGTGCCGGGCCTGGTCGGCACCATCCTCACCATGACCATGCTGATCTTCACCGCGCTCTCGGTCACGCGCGAGGTCGAGCGCGGCACCATGGAGAGCCTGTTGTCGATGCCGATCAAGCCGGTCGAGGTGATGTTCGGCAAGATCGTGCCTTACGTGCTGGTCGGCTTCGTGCAGGCCTTCCTCATCATCGGCATCGGCGTCGGCCTGTTCGGCGTACCCGTGCTCGGCAATCTGTTCCTGCTGGCGCTGCTCTCGACGCTGTTCATCACCACCAATCTGTCGATCGGCTACACCATCTCGACGCTGGTGCAGAACCAGCTCCAGGCCATGCAGATGTCGATGATGTTCTTCCTGCCCAGCATCCTGCTCTCCGGCTTCATGTTCCCGTTCGCGGGCATGCCGGCCTGGGCGCAATATGTCGGCGAGGCCCTGCCGCTGACCCATTACCTGCGCATCGTCCGCGCCATCATGCTGAAGGGCGCGACCATGCAGAACCTGCGCTTCGACACGCTGGCGCTGGCGGCCCTGATGCTGCTCGCCATGACCATCGCCGTGACGCGCTTCCGCCGCACGCTGGATTGAGGCACAATGCCCCCGGAATCGAGGGGTGAAATGGTCAGGTTTGCAAGCAGGAAAGCCCGGCAGCATGCCGTGCTATCGGAGGATTTCGAGCGCGAGCTGACGCGGGAGGTGCTGCGCACCGAGCTGTTGCGGGTGCGCGCGCTGATCATGACGGGCTGCGTCATGATGTTGTTCCTCACCACGATCTACCTGATCGATCCTGCTGTCGTGAACCGGGTCTGGCGCGGAACGGAAGGGCTCATCGAGATTTACGGCCTTCTGGTCGGCTTCATCCTGTTCGAGGTCTGGGTCCACACCCAGATCAGGAAGAACCTTCGCCTTGATCGCGACCTGCCGGTGATCAGGCGCTATCTCGGCACGCTGATCGAGACGTCGCTGCCCACGGTGATCCTCATTCTCCAGATCCGGACCATGGGCGCGAGCCAGGCGCTCGGCTTCGCCGTGCCGCTGATGTACTTCATCTTTGTCATTCTGTCGACCCTGCGGCTCGATTTCTGGCTCTCCACCTTCACGGGGCTCGTGGCCGCAGCCGGGCTTCTAGCAATCGCGCTGTATTACAATTCGGCGAGCGAGGCCGACGAACCCCTGATTTATTTCCACGCCGTGCGGAGCATCATCATCCTGATCTGCGGCGTGCTCGCCGGCGCGGTCGGCGCCCAGCTGCGGCGGCAATTTGCCGCGAGCATTGCGGCGACCACCGCGCGGGACCGGGTGACGAATCTGTTCGGCCAGCACGTCTCCCCGCAGGTGGTGGAGCGGCTGATGGCGGCGGGAACGACTGCAGGCGGCGACCTCCGCCGCGTCGCGGTGATGTTCGTCGATTTCCGCGGCTTCACGGCCGGTGCGCAGTCGCGCACGCCTCAGGAGGTAGTCGACCGGCTCGACGGCGCCTTCGCCGTTTTGGTCGATATCCTCGACCGCCACGGCGGCATCGTGAACAAGTTCTTGGGCGACGGCTTTCTCGCGCTGTTCGGCGCGCCATTGGAGGCCTCCGACGCCGCGCACCGCGCGGTCGCTGCCGGCCGCGAGATGCTGACGGCGATGGACCGCATCAACGCGCAGACGAGCTGGCCGCTGCGGATCGGCATCGGCATCCATTTCGGCGAGGTCGTCGCCGGCAACATCGGCTCGCCCCGGCGCAAGGAATACACGGTCATCGGCGACACCGTGAATTTCGCCTCGCGCCTGGAGGCGCTGAACAAGGAGCTCGGCTCCCAGCTCCTGATCTCCGAGTCCGTGCGCGAGGCGCTGGGAGACGACGGCAGCGATGCCGTCGCGCTCGGCGAGGTCGAGGTGCGCGGCTATGAGCGGCCGGTCGCGGTGTTTCAGCTGGGGTGAGCGCTGTCTAGAGCGGGGCGTAGGCAAGGCGCGCCCGCAACGTCGCTTCCGCGAATGCTCCGATTGCTCCGAATTTTGGGGCATGACGGGCGATGTCGCCGGCCTGTAGACTTGTCGGCGATGCGGCCGGTTGCGGCCGCGACTTGCATGGGGAATTGAAAGATGCAGCGCCGCTACATCACCGTCGATGTGTTCACCGACCGCGCCTTCGGCGGCAATCAGCTCGCCGTGGTGCTCGATGCCGGCGGGCTGTCCACTCAGCAGATGCAGTCAATCGCCACCGAGTTCAACTATTCCGAGACGACCTTCGTGCTGCCGCCGCGTGACAAGGCGAATGATGCCGAGGTGCGCATCTTCACCCCGGTCAGGGAGATGCCGTTCGCGGGTCACCCGAATGTCGGCACGGCCTTCGTGCTGGCGACGATCGCCAAGGAGCCGAAGCCGCGCTTGCTGTTCGAAGAGAAGGCCGGGCTCGTGCCGGTCGACATCCGGCGGGAGCAGGGCCGGGTGGTGAGCACCGAGCTCACCGCGCCGCAGCCGCTGGCGCGGTTGTCGCAACTGTCGGCCGCGGATGCCGCGAGCTGCATCTCGCTCAGCGCGGAGGATATCAGGGTCGACCGTCACGCGCCGCAGGTCGTCGGTGTTGGAACGCCATTTTTGGTGATCGAGCTGCATTCGCGCGATGCGCTCAAGCGGGCGAGGTCCGACGCGGCGGCCTTCGGCAGGATATTTCCGCGCGACGGCGCAGTCTCGGCCTGGTTCTATACGCGCGATGTGCCCGCGGCGGAGGCGCCCTGCGAGCTTCAAGCGCGGATGTTCATGCGCGGCGCCGGCGGTCTCGCCGAGGACCCTGCCACCGGCAGCGCCACGGTCGCGGCCGCCGCGCTGTTCGCCGATCTTGACCCCGCGCGCGACGGCGAATTGAAGCTCACGGTCGGCCAAGGCTTTGACATGGGCCGCCCGAGTCTGCTGCTGACGCGGGTGCGCAAGCAGGACGGCAAGATCATCTCGGCCCATGTCGGCGGCAGCTGCGTGCAGATGATGGAAGGGACGTTTCGGTTGGCGGGAGAGGGCTAGGGTGCTCTCTCCATTCGTCATTCCGGGGCAGCGCATCGTATGCGGGTAGACCCGTCATCCTGAGGTGCGAGCCCTTGCGAGCCTCGAAGGATCTACGGCCGAACCGCACCTCGGTGGCACGCCGTCGTCCTTCGAGGCCTCCGCCTCGCTACGGCACCTCAGGATGACGGCTACGGCGGCAGCTACACCTGCCGCCCCGCCAAATTCTTCACCGCCACGCCATCGCGCTCCTCGATGATCTCCGCGATCATCTGGCGGTGGCAGTGGGTGTGGTCGCGCTCGTAGCAGAGCAGGCACACGGGGCCGGCCTTCTTCACCAACGCCGAGAGCTCGTCCATCTCTTCTCGCGCCTGCGGCGTCTTCAGGTGCTGTGAATAGATTTTTTCCAGCACATCGTATTGGCCGCTGCGGGCGGCGAGGCGGCCTTCCTTCGGCGTGCCGAGCGCGGCGAGATGGATATAGGCGATACCGCGTTCGTCGAGTCCTGCGGAGAGCTGCTTCTTGGAGAATCCCGGCCGTCGCGAGGACGTCACCGCGCGCACGTCGACCACGAGCTTGACGCCGGCCTGTTCCAGCTCGTCCAGCACGGCCTTGGGCGGCGTCTGCTCATAACCGATGGTGAAGAGCTTCTTCGCCTTTGCCATGGGAGACCTCAGCTCACCCGGGCGATCAGTTCCATGGCGCCGTGCGGCGCGCGCACCTTGCCCTCGTGGATGACGTAGGCGAACACGTCGCGTGGCTCCTTCTTGGGCTTGGCCTTGTCAACCTTCGGAAGGTCGTCGGGCTCGCTTCCCGACGCCCAGGCATGAAAGCGCTCGGCCCAGGCATCGAGCTGCTTCGGCGGATAGCAGGTCTTGATCTCGTCATTGCCCTTCTGAAGCCGCGCATAGACGAAATCGCCGGCGACGTCGGCAATCGCCGGATATTTGCCGTGCTCGGCGAACACCACCGGCGTCTCGAATTCGCGGATCAGCGCGACGAAGTCAGGCGTGCAGAAGCTGTCATGGCGCACTTCCACGACGTGGCGCAGCGCGCGGCCCTCGAGCTTGCGCGGCAACAACTCCAAGAACTTGCCGAAATCGGCGCCGTCGAATTTTTTGGTCGGCGCGAACTGCCAGAGCACCGGCCCGAGATGGTCGCCGAGCTCCAGCACGCCGGAATCGTAGAATCGTTTGATGGAATCGCCGGCCTCGGCGAGCACGCGGCGGTTGGTGGCGAAGCGCGGTCCTTTCACCGAGAACACGAAACCCTCCGGCACCTCGCTCGCCCATTTGCGAAAGCTCTCCGGCTTCTGCGAGCCGTAATAGGTGCCGTTGATCTCGATCGAGGTCAGTTTCGAGGCGGCGTACGACAACTCCTTGGCCTGCGTCAGCTTCTCCGGATAGAACACGCCGCGCCAGGGCTCGAAGGTCCAGCCGCCGATGCCGATGAAGATGTTGCCGGATTTTTTGGACGCGGTTTTTGCTTTGGCCACGGAAGGATCTCGCATCGACGGGGAGGGGCCTCATCCTAATCAAACCAGTTGTGATTGGCCAGTTGGCCCGTCCCGTCTAAGCTCGCGAGCCGGACCCGCGAAGCAGGAGAACAAGAATGCGGATGCTGTTGCTGGGAGCCGCGCTCGTCATGATGACATCTGCTGCCATGGCGGATGACGACGATGCGAAAAGCGCACAGAAGCTCGCCCAGCAGGGCCGCGACGATTACTGGCATTGCCTGGCGCGGGAATATTCCCGCGACTCAAATCAGGGCCTGTCGGAACAGGATTTTGGCCGTTCGGTCGCGGGCGCCTGTCCGTCGGAGCGGCAATATTACCGGGTGGTGCTGCTCGACTATCTCACCACGCAATATCCCAACATCGATTCCGGTGCCCATCTCGCCACCGCGAACAGGGCGGTGGAGTCGGCGCAGAAGGACATCGTGACGGCCTTCGTCAAGCACCGGCCGCCGCAGAAATAACTCCATTGACCGTTGCTGCCCGGCAGCTCTTCCGGCTGCGCGCTCATCCATGGTATCACTGGGTGCATCTGGAACGGGGATGGGTCCATGTCGTCTGAGTCGGTGGGGGGCATTCTGGGCGCGATCGTCGCGGCGATCGTGCTTGCGGTCGCCGTCGTGTTCGGACCGATTGGCCAGTACGGCAAGCCGGCGAAAGTCGAGCAGGCCCCTACTGCGGCACCCGCAGCCCCGGCCGCTCCGGCGCCGCGAGGGCCGGTGATTCGGGAAGTCCCCAACCAATAGGGCACCAAAATCGGGTTTTGGCCCCCTTGCGAAGCGGATTCGTCGTTCCTATCTAGCTTGCAACGGCGACGTTGAGCGAAAACTCCGTCGCTGGGACGACCTTGGAATAGCTTGGGCCTGCGCCGGATGTACGCGCGGTCCGCCGTTCCGGGGTCGTTGGCATTTTAGGGCCTCTTTTGGGCCGTTCCCCTTGGAAACCCCGGCTTGGTAGCGCAAGAACTTGGCAGCGCATGACGTGGCGGATATACGCTGCCGTCATGAATGAAGCGATCAGACCGGGCGTCGACAACCTGCCGCAGGCTCAAGAGGGGCCGGAACTGTCGGTCATCGTCCCGACCTTCAACGAGCGCGACAACGTCACGGTGCTGTACCGGCGGCTGGAGGCGACACTCATCAACGTCGCCTGGGAAGTCGTGTTCGTCGACGACAATTCGCCCGACGGCACCTGGGACGTCGTGCGCGCGCTGGCGCAGCGCGATAGCCGCGTGCGCTGCGTGCGCCGCATCGGCCGCCGCGGCCTGTCGGGCGCCTGCATCGAGGGCATCCTCGCCTCGAGCGCCCCCTTTGTGGCCGTGATCGACGCCGACCTCCAGCACGACGAGACGCAACTGCCGAAGATGCTGTTGCTGCTCGCGAGCGACGAGGCCGACCTCGTGGTCGGCAGCCGCTACATCGAGGGCTACAAGAGCGAGGGTTTCAACAAGCAGCGCGCCGGCGCCAGTGCCCTCGCGACCGAGGTCGCCAGGAAGATGCTGCGGGTCGAGATCGCCGATCCCATGAGCGGCTTCTTCATGATTCGCCGCGATCGGTTCGAGCAGCTCGCGCCAAAGCTTTCGGTGCACGGTTTCAAGATCCTGCTCGACCTCGTCGCGACCGCGCATGGCGGCTTGCGGGCGGTCGAGATTCCCTACACCTTCGGCGCCCGCCAGCATGGCGAGAGCAAGCTCGATTCCATGGTCGCGCTGGACTTCCTCGGCCTCGTCCTGGCCAAGCTGAGCAACGACATCGTCTCGCTGCGATTCATCCTGTTCGCGATGGTCGGTGGCATCGGCCTCGTGGTGCACTTGACCACGCTGTTCATCGCGCTTCAGCTGTTCAAGGTGCCGTTCCCGGAGGCGCAGGCCGCCGGCGCCATCGTCGCCATGACCAGCAACTTCATTCTCAACAACTTCCTCACCTATCGCGACCAGCGGCTGAAGGGTCTTGCGCTGCTGCGCGGCCTGATCGCCTTCTACATCGTGTGTAGCGTTGGCCTGCTCGCCAATGTCGGCGTCGCCTTCTCGGTCTACGACCAGGAGCCGATCTGGTGGCTGGCCGGCATGGCCGGCGCGCTGATGGGCGTGGTGTGGAATTACGCGATGTCCGGACTGTTCGTCTGGCGCAAGAAATAGCGCGATATGGGCGGAGCTGACGCGGGGATCGTCCGCAACACCGCGCTGGCAATTCTTGCGCTGGTCGGCTTGCGACTGGTCGCCGCCGCGTTCACGCCGATCACCTTCGACGAAGCTTATTACTGGATGTGGTCGAACGATCTGGCGGGCGGTTATTACGACCACCCGCCGATGGTGGCCTATGTTATCCGCGCCGGCACCATGATCGCCGGCAACACCGAGCTCGGCGTCCGCCTGGTCTCGATCCTGCTGGCGCTGCCGATGAGCTATGCGGTCTATCGCTCCGCTGCGATTCTGTTCGGCGGCGCGCGCGTGGCCGCGAACAGCGCCATCCTGCTCAACGTGACGATGATGGCGTCGGTCGGCACGCTGATCGTGACGCCCGATGCGCCACTGCTGGTCGCCTCCAGCTTCGTGCTGTTCTTCCTCGCAAAGGTGCTGGAGACCGGCCGCGGCGTTTGGTGGCTCGCGGTCGGCGCAGCCGTTGGCGCGGCGCTGCTGTCGAAATATACGGCGATGTTCTTCGGGCTCGCGATCCTGATCTGGCTCGCGGTCGTGCCGAAGCTCAGGTCCTGGTTCCTCTCGCCGTGGCCCTATCTCGGCGGTCTCGTGGCCCTCGCGCTGTTCTCGCCGGTGATCCTCTGGAATGCGGACCATCAATGGGTCTCGTTCGCAAAGCAGCTTGGCCGCGCCAGAATCGAGGACTTCCGTCCCGTTTTCATCGCCGAGCTGATCCCGACCCAGATCGCGTTCGCGACCCCGCTCGTCTTCATCCTGGGCGCGATGGGGCTGCATGCGCTGACCTGGCACCGGGCCGGTGCATTGGCCTCGCGCGTGCTGATCGAGACGATGTTCTGGACCATCGTCGCCTATTTCGTCTGGCATTCCCTGCATGCCCGCGTCGAGGCCAATTGGTTCGCGCCGGTCTATCCGCCCTTCATCGTCGCCGCGGCCGCCGCCGCCAATCTCGTGCAATGGAAGCCGCGCCAGCGGCGCCTGGTCGATTTCTGCTTGCGCTGGGCCGCGCCAACAGGCGTCGTGATGTTTGCAGCCCTGATCGTGCAGGCCAATACCGGCTGGCTGTCCGGATATCGCCGCGATGCCACCGTGCGCAGCGTCGGCGTCGGTTGGCGCGATCTTGCTGCCGAGATCGAAGCCGTGCGCGCGCGCAGTGGCGCGACCTGTGTGCTCGCGCAGGACTATGGAACCACGGGCTGGCTTGCCTTTTATCTACCGCGCGGCACCTGCGTGGCGCAGCAGAGCCAGCGCATCCGCTGGGTCAACATGCCCGAGCCCGATCCCAAGCTGCTCGCAGGCAAGCTGCTCTATGTCGACGAGCTGCGCAGCGATGGTCATCCCGTCCTCAACGACCTCTTTGCGACGGTGACGCAGATTGCGCAATTGCAGCGCAAGCGCGGGCCGCTCGTGGTCGAGACCTACGGCATCGATCTCTTGGAAGGCGCCAAGGGCGACGTGCTCGACCGCTCCCCGCCGCCGGAAGCGCGGTAGCGGCCGCGCTGCCTCCGCATCGTCGTCCTGGCGAATTCAGTCCATCACCTCGGCCTTAGCCGCAGCCTGGCTCGGCCCATCCCGGTCCCGCCAGAACCAGACGGTCACGACGCCGGAGCGGCCGCGGACTTGGGTGAGCAGGGGGCCCGACAGGACGCCGTCGGGAGCGCCGTGGAAGTCAGCGGTATTCAGCAGCGTATCGCTCAGCGCAAGCCGCGCGTCGTGCTGGGCGGCGATCTCCATCAGCCGGCTCGCGACGTTGACGGTGTCGCCGGTCGCCGTGATGTGCTGGTGGCTTTCGCCGAGGCGGGAGGCGACGATCTCGCCGAAATGCGCGCCGATCTTGAAGCCGAGCTGGTCTCCGATCGCTGGCGGCAGCGAGGCGATCCAGTGCTCGACGCCGCGATGCAAGTCGATCGCGCATTTCAGCGCGCGCACCGCGTCATCGGGCATGGCGCGCGGCAGGCCGAACAGGATCATGGCGCCGTCGCCGAGAAAGCCGGTGATCAAGCCGCCGCAATCGACCGCAGTCTTGTCGATCAGCGCGTGAAACGCCTTCAGCATGTCCTGGAGCGCGTCTGGATCGGTCCGTTCGCTCAGCGCCGTGAAGCCGGAGAGATCGATGAAGACCACGGCTGCGTCCTGGCGGACGGGCTTGGACAGGAAATTCGGATCGCGCGCCAGCCAGTCCTGCACCGCCGGCGCCTGGAATTGCGCTAGCGAACTGCTCTTGGCGGCGAGATATTGCGTGCGGCGGCCTCCCGCCCACAACTGCACGCCGGCAAAGACCGCAACTGGCGGCACCGTGGCCGCGAGCGTGGTCGCGGCGTTCAGCCAGATCCCATGCGTGAACGCGAATACGTTGAGCCCGGCCCAGGCGAGCATCACCGCGGCCGCCGCCATGACGCCGAGCGCACTGCGCCGCCAAGCGAGCAGGCCGACTAGCAGCATCGGCAAGAGGATCGCGGCGAGTGCGTCGGCGATATGGACCCTGCGGTCGCGCACGACGTTATCGCCGGCGACAAGGTGGGTGATCGCGGTCGAGACCACCTCGACGCCGGGCATCAGCGAATCGAACGGCGTCGGGTAGAAGTCGCCGCCGCCGGCGACCGCGGCGCCGATCACGACGATCCGGTTCTCGATCACCGCGCGGTTGAGCGTGCCGTCGAAGATGCTCTGCGCGCTGACGGTGCGGATGGTGCGGCGCGGGCCGTAATAGGTAATAGGCAGCGCGAAGTCGCTGTCGGTCGGCACCGTGCGGTCGCCGAGCCTGAGATGATCCGGCGCGATCGTCAGCGGCTTGTCCAGCGCGCGGGCCGCCACGCGCAAGGGAAACGACAGCTCGACCTTGTCGGCCGTCCGGAACAGCATCGGCACCGAGAGCGGCGAGCCCGACTGTCCCGTCGCGACATTGACGACGCCGACCTCGGCATGGTCGGCGAATGCAGGCAGCGGCAGCAGAAAGCGCTCGGCCTGCGGCAGGACGGCGAGGGGACCTTCGCTGCTCGGCGCCACGGTCTCGCTGGCGGCCGGGAAGATCGCCGCGGCGGCGAGCACCATGGGACCGGTGGCAAGTGTATTTGCCAGCGTCGCATCTCCGATCGCGGCGCTGCGGTCGACCAGCAGCAAGTCGATCGCGACGACCTTCGGCTTGAATTGCACGATGGTGTCGACGACACGGGCGAGATCGGCGCGCGGCAGCGGATAGCTGCCGCCGCGCTTCACCACGGTATCGTCGATCGCGACGATGGTGACGACATCGGGCGGACGTTGCACGCCGCGAACCTGGGTCCGCCAATCCGTCAGCGTCGCTTCGAGGCGGTCGAGAAAGCGCAGATGGCCGTTGGCGTGCGCGGCATAGACGCCCGCGCCCCACAGCGCGGTGAGGACGAGCGCCATCAGGATCTGAACGCGTCGGCTACGCATGCGGTCGGTTTGCAATCTTCTATTGTCCAAATCTCATTGGCCGAGCGTTGTTTGACCCTGCCTTATTGTCCAAGCCTCGCCATCAGCGCGTCGACGCGCGGCTGGCCCCATGTCTTGACGGTCAACGGGCCGGTTGGCTCGACATCGACGCCTTCGCCCGGTCCAAGCACGACACCGCGTCCACGGCCCCTGCGGCTCACGCCGACACGGCCGTCGGCAACGAACACGGAGGCCTTGGCGTCAGCGACATCGACCGCCCATTTCGTGCCGCGCACTGCGGCGATCGCCTGCGGCGTCAGCACCTTGAACGGATTGCCGCCGGGCTTCTTGGGCACCTCGATCAGCAGGGCTTTGCTGCTCAACTCCACGGAGTCTATATGTCCGTCGCGGTTGGCGTCCTTTAGTTCAAATCTGGCGCCGTTTTCGGCAACGATCGTGATGCCGTTGTCGCAGCGCCAGACTTGCGTGCCCGCGACCGACGGTGATGCCGTGCAGCCCGCATTGGTCGCAGGCTGTGCACTCGCAAACCCAATCAACAACGATGACCACGCCACGGCGTAAAACCCGGCGTGTGAAAAGCCTCTCATGCCAGCCTCCGTTTCGCGTGCTCGGCACAGTTCAAGGCGATGTTGATACGCCACCGTATCACCCGCAGAGGCTGCTGAAAAGTGCCGAGGTGAGAGCTATTTTCTCGTGGCGGCGTTTGCCAGACCGGCGCGATCAACTTTCAGTCACGGCGCCGTGCCGCATGAGCGCTTCCGTTCGCGATGTGAGATGCGCGTGAGCTGTTGCCGCGATCGGCCGGCTCAGGGCAGGGTTGCTGGAAGCGGAGTCCACCAGCCTCGCGCAATGCTCAGCCGCTAGGGTGAGGCGGTATTGAAGACCACGAAATTGACTTGGTTGGATGCGTTTACAAAGGCGGCCGAAGAGGTCCGCTGACCGCACCGATCCGGCCGAGAATTATAGTTAACAGTCTCGCCTAAGTCCGTAGTTCTGCGGGCTTTTTTCTCGAAATGGGACAGCATTAACGAGTTGCCCCACATCCGCCTGAACTTAATCCGCATTTAACTAAAAGTCGCCTTAATGACGCTCCGACCCTCTGCGAGATGCTGTCCCCGGATCGTGACCAGCGGCGCTTCGAAGGGGGACTGAGTGACACCGTCCTGGACGCAAGGTGAATGAGTACGAGTATCGCTGCGCAGAGTAACGCGGCACGGAAGTCCAAGAAATTCTCGAAGAATTATTCGCGGAAATCTTCCCGGAAAATGACCACCCACAATTGGCTTGGCGCCGCGGCGATCGGCTGCGTCGTGATCGGCGCCGGCTGGACCATCTACACCAACATCCTCGGCGCCAGCGTCTATCCAACCGTCGGCAACAGCGGCTACGACGAGCCGGTGATCAAGCGCGCGCCCAAGGTCGCGCTGCGCGAGGCGGGTGAGGCGGTCAAGGAAGCCTTCGCGCTCTTGCCCGACCGGTTGCAGGTGGCCGCGCCGATCTCGCGCGAGATGTTCAACGAGCGCTTTGCCGCGGCTGCGACGCAAGGCGTGGCCTCGAACGCGGCCAGCGCCGCGCCTGCCGCGCCCGCGACCAAGGTTGCCGAGGTCAAGGAAACGTCGAAGGACGCGCTGAAGGAGGCCGCGAAGCCGAGCGTGATCGCGAAGGTCGCGGACGCGCTGAAGCCGCACGGCTCGGCCAAGATTGCGGACGCTGGCAAGGCCAAGCGCGCTGACGCAGGCGTGCAGCTGGCCTCGGCCGATCCGGCCGAGATCGTGCCGGCGCCCGAGGCAAAGCCAAAATCCTTCGCCGATCGCGCCAAGGCCGCGGTGATGTCGATCACCGGTCCGCGCCAGTCGATGGTCGAAAAGCTCTGGGGCAAGCGTGAGCCGTCCGGCGGGTTGCTCGCCTATGCCTCGGCCGATGCCAGCATTACCGCGTCGATCGCGCCGAAGGAGCAGAACCCGATGTTCGGCGGCGCGCCGCCCTATGAGCGCGACACCGCGGTCTACGACATCACCGCAAAGACGGTTTATCTGCCCGACGGCACCAAGCTCGAGGCGCATTCCGGCCTCGGCTCCAATCTCGACGACCCGCGCTCGTCGAAAATCCGCATGCGCGGCGTGACGCCGCCGCACATCTACACGCTGAAGCCGCGCGAGGCGCTGTTCCACGGCGTGCCGGCGCTGCGTCTGACCCCGGTCGGCGGCGAGAGTGCGATCTACGGCCGCGACGGCTTGCTCGCGCATACCTTCATGCTCGGACCGAACGGCGATTCGAACGGCTGCGTGTCGTTCAAGGACTATTACGCATTCCTCGACGCCTACCGCAACAAGGGCATCCGCAAGCTCGCGGTGCTGGCGCGGGTGGAGTGACGTCGGCAAAGCCCGCCGATGTCTGCCCGTCTAAAGCGCGATGAATCGTCATCGCGCTTTTGGGCCGACTTCAATGCCCCCTTGCGGGGAAAAAGCCCAGATTCAGCCGGCACTCACGTCAGCGCATCGCCGCGCGCGATGATCGCGAAGCGGTCTGACAGCTCGGCCAGCGCGACCTCGTGGATGGTCCGGGCGTCCAGCGTGCCGCCGCGGCCGTCGGGCAGATCACGCGTGGCGCAGGCATCGGCATCGATGGTCGTGCGAAAGCCAAGATCGAGCGCGGCACGGGCGGTGGAGCTGACGCACATATGCGTCATGAAGCCGGCCAGCACGATGTTCTTGCGTCCACTCGCGGCGAGCTGCGCCTGCAAGTCGGTGCCGGCGAAAGCGTTCGGCAACTCCTTCTCGATCACGAGCTCGTCCGCACGCGGCGCGAGCTCGGCGACGATGGCGCCGCGATCGGCGGAGCGATCGAACAGGCCGCCGGATTTGCCGCGATGGGCGATATGGATGATCGCAGATCCGCGCTCACGCGCCCGTGCCAGCAGGGCAGCCGCCCGCGCAATCGCAGGCTTGGCGTCGGGCAGGGCGAGGGGACCTGCGAGATATTCATTCTGGATGTCGATCAGCACCAGCGCGGCGTCGCCAAGACGCGGCGGGGTGAGGTCGGCACCGGCGAGCTGCAGCAGGGTCTTTGCGGGCGTCATGATCTTCAGAATCTCCAAGGCGGAACGTTGGCCTAGCATAGCTCGTCGGGTGCCTGCTGATATGCAGGGATATTGCAGCCGATGGCTGCGATATTGCAGGTCAACGCCGGCCGATATAGGCTTGAAGCCATGAATTGGGACGACCTTCGCATCATCGCCGCGGTCAGGGACGAGGGCACCTATGCCGGCGCCAGCGCGCGGCTGCGCATCGACGAGACCACGGTCGGACGCCGGCTGTCGCGAATCGAGCGAGCGCTCGGCCTGCGCCTGTTCGAGGCTGCGGACGGTCTCCGCAAGCCGACCCGTCAGTGCGAGGCGGTGCTGGCGCACGTGCAGGCCATGGCGGTGCATGCCGCCGAGATCGGCCGCATCAGTGAAAGCTTGCCGGGCCCGGTGGGACGACTGCGCATCGCCACGACCAATGCAGTCGCCGAGGAGGTGCTGGCGCCGCGCGCGAGCGACTTCCTGCGCGCCAATCCCGGCCTGACACTGCAATTCCTGACCTCGAGCGAGAACGTCAAATTCTCGCGCTGGGAGGCCGATCTCGCGATCCGCCTGCGCAAGCCCGACAAAGGCGATTTCTCGATCTCCAGACTCGGCGACATCCGCATCTACTATTTCGAACCGGTCGCGACTGAAGGCGAGCCGGTGCTGTGCGCCTATCCGGACGAGCTCGGCGCCATTCCCGAGATGCAATTCCTGCGGACGAAGAAAATCCGGCCGCGCTGCGTGACCGACAATGTCCGCGTCATCCGCACGCTGATCCGCTCGCACCGGGCCGCGGGCGTGTTGCCGGAGCACAGCTGCACCGATTTGCTCGCCGACCGCCGCCTGCGCGCCACGCTACTGCCGAAACGGCGCGACGTCTGGCTGCTGGTGCAAAACCATCTCAAGCGCGACGCCGCGACCCGCGTGACGATCGACTGGGTGCGGACCTGTTTCAGCGAGCTTGCGCGGGGATAACCCCGAGAGCGCGTGAAAACCGGAGGGCCGCCCATTGGCGGCCCTTCACATATCCGTCTGTCGCCCCGCGATGAACGCGTGGCCGCGCCTGTGCGACCAAGATCACGGAGCCGGGATTGCATGCGCGCAAAAGTTGCGTGATCTCGGGGCGACTACGGACTTGATCAGGGCAGGTGCATGACCATTCTTGAGGAAACGATCCGGCCGCGGTCGTCGGCGCAATCGCGGGAATGGAAGGCGATTGTCATCTTGATCCTGCTGATCCCGGTGCTGTGGTCGCCGCCGTTCCTGTTTCGCTTCTTCCTGTATCAGCCGTTCAACATCCCTTCTGGTTCGATGGCGCCGACGCTGATGGTCGGCGACTACGTCTTCGCCGCGAAATATGCCTATGGCTACGGCCATTATTCTATCCCGTTCGCGCAGTCCTGGATCTCGGGCCGCGTCTTTGCCGCCGAGCCCGAACAGGGCGACATCGTCGTGTTCCGGACGGCGAAGGACAGTTCGGTCGATTACGTCAAGCGCGTGGTCGGGCTGCCCGGCGACCGCATCCAGATGCGGCAGGGCCAGCTCATCCTCAACGACCGCCCGGTGACGCGCGTCGCGCTCGAGTACGGCCTCGCCGGCGCTGCCTGCGGTGTGGACGGCGGCATCAAGGTCAAGCGCTGGCGCGAGACGCTGCCGAGCGGCGCGTCCTATGTGACCTATGATTGCATCGACAACGGCTTCCTGGACAACACCAACGTCTTCACGGTGCCGCCGGGCCACGTCTTCGTGCTCGGCGACAATCGCGACAATTCCACCGACAGCCGCATGATGTCGACATTCGGTTTCGTGCCGATGGACAATCTCGTCGGTAAGGTAACGCGGATCTTCTGGTCGCTCGACGAAGACGGCGAGCCGCACATGGAGCGGCTGGGGAAGGTGGGGTGAGGCCAGATCATTCCGCGCAAAAGATCGTCATTCCGGGGCTGCGCAAAGCGCCGAGCCCGGAATCCATTGATCCGCAGACGCGGTCCGGAGGTTGGCATGCTGTCACTGCCGCCTGGATTCCGATCTTCCATGTGAGGGGATCAGGCGAACACGTCAGTCGCAAGTGCTGAAATGGATTCCGGGCTCGCGCCCAAGGGGGCGCGCCCCGGAATGACGAGCGGAGAAAAACAAAAACCCCGGCATCGCTGCCGGGGTTTCGCATTTCGTCGTTTGCCAGAGTGGCTGGACCTTAGAAGTCCATGCCGCCCATGCCGCCGCCGGGGGGCATCGCCGGACCGGCGCCGCCCTTCTTGGGCAGCTCGGCGACCATGGCTTCCGTGGTGATCAGGAGCGCGGCCACCGAGGCTGCGTTCTGGATCGCGGTACGGACCACCTTGGTCGGGTCGATGATGCCCTTCTTGACGAGGTCGGCATATTCGCCGGTCTGGGAGTCGAAGCCGTAATTGTAGGCCTTGTTCTCCAGGATCTTGCCGACGATCACCGAGCCGTCTTCACCGGCGTTGATCGCGATCTGGCGAGCGGGAGCCGACAGCGCCTTGCGTACGATCTCGACGCCGGTCTTCTGGTCGTCGTTCTTGGTGCGCAGGCCCTTGAGCTGCTCGGAGGCACGGAGCAGGGCGACGCCGCCGCCCGGGACGATACCTTCCTCGACAGCCGCGCGGGTCGCATGCATCGCGTCATCAACGCGATCCTTGCGTTCCTTCACCTCGACCTCGGTCGCGCCGCCGACGCGGATCACCGCGACGCCGCCGGCGAGCTTGGCCAGACGCTCCTGGAGCTTCTCACGGTCGTAGTCCGAGGTGGTCTCCTCGATCTGCGCCTTGATCTGGGCCACGCGCGCCTCGATGTCGGCCTTCTTGCCGGCGCCGTTGACGATGGTGGTGTTCTCCTTGTCGATCATCACCTTCTTGGCGCGACCGAGCATGTTGAGCGTGACGTTCTCGAGCTTGATGCCGAGATCTTCCGAGATCGCCTGGCCGCCGGTCAGGATCGCGATGTCCTGCAGCATGGCCTTGCGGCGATCGCCGAAGCCCGGAGCCTTGACGGCCGCGACCTTCAGACCGCCGCGCAGGCGGTTCACGACCAGGGTTGCGAGAGCTTCGCCTTCGACGTCCTCGGCGACGATGACCAGCGGCTTGCCGGTCTGCACCACGGCCTCGAGCAGCGGCAGCAGCTCGTTCAGCGAGGAGAGCTTCTTCTCGTTGATGAGGATGTAGGCGTCGTCCATCTCAACGCGCATCTTGTCGGCGTTGGTGACGAAGTAGGGCGAGATGTAGCCGCGGTCGAACTGCATGCCCTCGACGACGTCGAGCTCGGTCTCGAGCGACTTGGCTTCCTCGACGGTGATGACACCCTCGTTGCCGACCTTCTTCATGGCGTCGGAGAGGAACTTGCCGATCTCCTGGTCGCCGTTGGCCGAGATGGTGCCGACCTGGGCGATCTCGTCGTTCGAGGTGACCTTCTTGGAGTTCTTCTGGAGGTCCGCAACCACGGCTTCGACCGCGAGGTCGATACCACGCTTGAGGTCCATCGGGTTCATGCCGGCGGCAACGGACTTCGCGCCTTCCTTCACGATCGCCTGAGCGAGCACGGTGGCGGTGGTGGTGCCGTCGCCGGCCGCGTCAGCGGACTTGGAGGCGACTTCGCGCACCATCTGGGCGCCCATGTTCTCGAACTTGTCGTCGAGCTCGATCTCCTTGGCGACGGTGACGCCGTCCTTGGTGATGCGGGGAGCGCCGAACGACTTGTCGAGCACGACGTTGCGGCCCTTCGGACCGAGCGTGACCTTCACCGCATTGGCGAGGACGTCGACGCCGCGCAACATCTTGTCGCGCGCTTCAACCGAGAATTTGACTTCTTTGGCTGCCATCTGGAATTTTCCTTGAGGTGTTTGACTGGAGGGAAAGAGGGGCTCTTAGGCCGCCTTCTTCTTGGAAGCGGGGACGTCGAGGACGCCCATGACGTCGCTTTCCTTCATGATCAGCAGGTCTTCGCCGTCGATCTTGACTTCGGTGCCGGACCACTTGCCGAACAGCACGCGGTCGCCGATCTTGAGGTCGATCGGGATCAGCTTGCCGGCTTCGTCGCGGCCACCGGGGCCGACGGCGATGACTTCGCCCTGGGAGGGCTTTTCCTTGGCAGTGTCGGGAATGATGATGCCGCCAGCGGTCTTCTCTTCTGCGTCGATGCGCTTGACCACGACGCGGTCGTGAAGCGGACGGAATTTCATGCAGTCCTCCTAAGCAATTGCACGAGTTGAGGATTTTTAGATGGTTAGCAGTCGTTGCCCGCGAGTGCTAGCACGGGCGAGGCAGAAATAGGACGGGAATTTTGCGGGGGCAAGGGCTTCTAGCAGAAAAATTAGCACCCGGAAGCGCGGACTGCCAGAATCTCTTTTCCATCGTTAACGGCGCGCCGGGTCCGTATTAGCACGGAGCCGCGTCTGCTGCTAACGCATTGAATTTCAACAGCTTGTTAAACTTTTGAGCTTGAGATGAATTGTCAGTTTGCGTCACATTTCGCTCATGTGAGCGCATCAGTACCGGGTGGCTCGTCAAGCACACACCGACCAGGCCGCCCCCTTCAATGCGCTCCTGCAAAGGAGGTTGGCATGGGACTGCGGAGTGGGGGCGTTTCCGAGGATTTCCGGAAACAGATGCTGGGTTACGGGCTGACGACGGCGCAAATTCTCTATCGGATGCCGGATCATCCCTCGCTGCTCCAGACTTACGTCTGGCAGAACTACGACATGTTTCCGAAATTTCCGGCGCTGAAGGATTTCCTCGCCTTCTGGCAGGAGAAGCTCGACGGGCCCCTGTTCTCGGTGACGGTGGCGCATTCCAAGCTGATCAAGCCGGCCGAGCTGCGCGCCGTAGATGGCGTGTTCCGGCTGCATTGAGGAGAGATCAGCCGGCGCCGCTGCAATAGCGTTTCCACATCGCGCGATAGGCGTCGTCCACCGCTCGCGCGTATGAGGCAAGGATTGCCGGCGGCCGCAGCGTCGATCTGTCCGGGCAGTTCGCTGCGCAACTTGTCGAGGTCGCCGATCTGCGCCGCACCGCTAGCTGCGATTTCGATATAGGCCTCATTGCCATCCGCGACCCAGTTCGGCAGGCCAAGCGCGGTGAGGATGGCGCCGCCGGCACGGCTGGGCAGACTGGTCCCGAGCTTCGCCACCACGGGCACCCCCATCTGCAAGGCTTCCAATGTGCTGACGCCGCCATTCTGCGGGAAGGTGTCGAGCGCAATGTCGACGCGATTGAACGATGCCAGATGTTCGCGTCGCAAGGTGGCTCCGAGCAAATCGACGCGTTCGGCCGGCAATCGGCAAGCCGCAAACCGCGCCAGCAGATTGTCGCGGACCAGTAGATCGTCCAGTGCAACATCCTTGATCAGAAGTCGCGAACCCGGCACCCGCTCGAGAATCCTGGACCAGACTTCCACCGCCTCATCCGAAATCTTGCTGATGCGGTTGAAGACACCGAATGTGACGAAGCCGTTCGAGAGCGCCGGCATTGGCGCGCGAGCAATCCCGGCCGGCAGTGGTGCCAGCGTCACGAAGCACGGCAGGTCGACAATGGTCTCCGCAAACAGATGCCGAACCGCGAAAGGAATCGCGACGGGGTCCGAGAACAAATAATCGATCAACGCCTAGGCTCATATGAGCCTCGGCAGATCGCGGATCCACGGCAACCGCTCGGCTTAGCAGAATTTCGGCTTGCTGGTAGTTTTTGGCATCGGACTCCAAAGTGCCGAGCATATGCAGCGCGATGAATTGGTTGGGTGCGAGCTGCAGGAGTTGGCGATAGGCCGCCTGGGCCTCGGGGAAAAGCCCCATCTTGTGCAGCTGGAGTGCGTGTCCGAGCAATGGCAGCACTTCGGCCTTCTGCCGTTTCTGAAGCCGGGCTTTTTGAAATGCACGCTGACCTACGTTGCCCATGAATCAATTCCCCCAGAATCTCCCGGCGAGATTAATTCAGCGTGAGAACGAATTCGAGACGATGGCCGCTCGCCACGACAGCTTGGGACAAGCTACGACCGATTGGGTCGTCGAGTGACTGGCTTTAAGCCCGGCAATTGCTGCCTCGTCCAAGACTGGATAATCTGCCTTTCGGGTTGTACCCGTCCGGCGGGGCGCGGCTCAGATCAGGGAGGCAGACAATGGCCAAGCAAAAGGCATCAAGACCCGCAACGAAGACCGCGGTGAAGAAGCGGAGCGGCGCCAAGGCAGCGGCGCGATCCTCGGCACGCAAGGCGGTGAAGGCGAAGGCCCGCACTGCCGCACCCAAGAAGCCCGCACGTCCTAAGCAGCGCATCGCGATCAGCCATCACCGGGAGGAAGACTTCAAAGCCGACGGCCTGCGCGCCTACGCAAAATACCGCGACCTCGGCATCGCCGAGGCGACCCACGGCCTCGCGCAAGCGCATGTGATCCGCCTGCAAGGCCGCTGCAATCCGGCCGAGGTGTCAAAGCTTCACTATCACGACGTGGACTTCCAGATGGTCTACGTGCTCAAGGGCTGGGTGAAGACTTACATGGACGGCCAGGGCGAGACCTTGATGAAAGTAGGTAGCGCCTGGACCCAGCCGCCGAGGATCAAGCACATGATTCTGGATTATTCGGACGACGTGGAATTGCTGGAGGTGATCCTGCCGGCGGAATTTAAGACGGTGGAGTTGAAGGCGTAGGCGCTATCAGGAACAGCGCACAACTCTCTCCACTCGTCATTGCGAGGAGCTCTTGCGACGAAGCAATCCAGACTATCTCCGCGGACACATTTCTGGATTGCTTCGCTTCGCTCGCAATGACGCGGAGAGAGTCTACGTCAACACTCCCACCACCGCTCCCATCAGGCACGTCGTCAGCGTCCCCGACGCGATCGACTTCAGCCCGAGCGCGTTGATCTCCTCACGTCGCTCCGGCGCCATGACGCCGAGGCCGCCGATCATGATGCCGAGGCTGGCGAAATTGGCGAAGCCGCACATCGCGTAGAGCATGATCAGGCGCGAGCGCGGATCGAGCGTATCGGGTGGTAGCTTCGAGAAGTCGACATAGGCGATCAGCTCGTTGAGCACGGTTTTCGTACCCATCAGACTGCCGGCGGTGACCGCCTGGTCCCATGGCAGCCCCATCAGCCAGCACACCGGCGCCATCACCAGACCCAGCAGCCGTTGCAGTGAGATTGGGGCGCCGCCGATATCAGGCAGCAGGCCGAGGATGGCGTTGACGAGATAGACCAGCGCCACCAGCACCAGCAGCATCGCAACGATGTTGATCAGTAGCTCAATCCCCGCACTCGTCCCTTTCACGATCGCATCCATCGTCCCGGAGACCTCCATCTCCGGATTTTCCAGCGCGCCGCCGGTGCGCCTGTCTGAGGTCTCGGGCACCATGATCAGGCTGACGAGGATCGCGGCCGGCGCGCCCAGCACAGAGGCGATGACGAAATGCGCGGCGGCATCGGGGATGAGGGGAGCAAGGAGCGTCGCGTAGAGCACCAGCACCGTGCCGGCGATACCGGCCATGCCGCCGGTCATCACAAGAAACAATTCGCTGCGCGTCATCTGTTTCAGATACGGCCGCACGAACAGCGGTGCCTCGACCATGCCGAGGAAGATGTTGGCGGCGGTGGAAAGCCCGACCGCGCCGCCGACGCCTAACGTGCGCTCCAGCAGCCAAGCCATGCCCCGCACGATCGGCGGCAGCACCCGCCAATAGAACAGCAGCGTCGTCAGCACGCTCATCACCAGCACGATCGGGAGCGCCTGGAACGCCAGGATGAAATCGGCACCCGGCACCTTCACGTCAAAGGGCAGGGGGCCACCACCGACATAGCCGAACACGAACGAGGAGCCGGCGCGCGAGGCCGCGGAGATCGCACCGACCGCGTCGTTGATGGCGCCGAAGGCGCGCGCGACGATCGGCAGCTTCAAGAGGACGATGGCGGTCGCGAAGGTGGCGACGAGGCCGATCGCAGCCTGTCGCAGCGAGACGGCGCGCCGATTTTCTGCCAACGCGAAGGCGATCAGCAGCAATGCGAAAATGCCGAGTGCCGATTGCAAGCGCAGCATGGTGTCCCCAAAGCCCCAATGATTATGGCCGCGCCTGCGGTGCAAAGGCAATGCCGGCACATGCGGGAAGCGTCCCGCTGTTGACAAGCCGGTCCGCCTCAGTCACGCGGGGCACGTCGAGAACCAGAGGGCGGACGGTCCGAGGGTGACCCAAGAGACGATCCAAGAGGCGATGCAAGAGCAGCCGATACCAGCCAGTCGGCCGGTCAGTGCCCGCGCGCTCCTCGCCCACCGCGCATTCCTGTTTTTCCTGCTCTCGCGCAGCCTGTCGCGCTTTTCCAGCCAGATCGCGGCGGTCGCGATCGGCTGGCAGATCTACGATCTCACCGGCTCGGCCTTCGATCTCGGCATGGTCGGCCTGGTCCAGTTCCTGCCGACCGCCCTGCTCGTGTTCGTCGCTGGACACGCCGCCGATCGCTACGAGCGCAAGCGCGTCGTCCAGCTCTGCCAGCTCGTGGAAGCGGCGACCGCACTCTACCTGGCCCTTATCACCTATCTTGGCGCCGTCGGCGAGGTGCAGATCTTCGTCGCGACCTTCGTGCTCGGCATCGCCGGCGCTTTCGAGAGCCCGACCACGGCGGCGCTGTTGCCGCTGATCGCGCCGCAAGGCTCGCTCCAGCGCGCCACCGCGGTCTCCAGTGGCGCGGCGCAGGTCGCGACCATCACGGGTCCGGCGCTCGGCGGCTTTGCCTATGCGGTGGCGCCACATCTTGCCTATGCCGTAATGGTGCTGTTCTGGATCCTTGGGATGATCCTGACCGGCTTCATCCGCCCGCGCCCGCAGGCGGTCGCCAAGGAGGGGACGAGCTCGGACAATGTCTTTGCGGGCGTCCGCTTCATCCGCGGCAATCCTGCGATCCTCGGCACCATCTCGCTTGATCTGTTCGCGGTGCTGTTCGGCGGCGTCACTGCGCTGTTGCCGATCTATGCCCGCGACATCCTCCAGACCGGACCGGTCGGGCTTGGCGTGCTGCGTGCGGCACCTGCGGTCGGCGCGCTCTTGATGACCATGGTGCTGGCGCGTCACGCCATTTCGCGGCATGTGGGCCTGCGCATGTTCCAGGCCGTGATCGTGTTCGGCGTCGCCACGATCGTGTTCGCGCTGTCGTCCTGGATGTGGCTGTCGGTGCTTGCGCTCGCCGTCCTGGGCGCGGCCGACACGATCAGCGTCGTGATCCGCTTCTCGCTGGTGCAGCTGTCGACGCCCGACGAGATGCGCGGCCGGGTCGGCGCGGTGAACTTCCTCTTCATCAACGCCTCGAACCAGCTCGGCCAGTTCGAGAGCGGGCTCACCGCCGCCCTGTTCGGCGCCATGCCCGCCGCCGTGCTCGGCGGCGTCTGCACGGTCGCAGTGGCGCTCTTGTGGATGAAGCTGTTCCCGAGCCTGCGTCGGGTGGAGAGTTTGGAGTAGGGGTCCTCCGCTCTCTCCATGTCATTGCGAGGAGCCCTTGCGACGAAGCAATCCAGAATCTTGTCGCGGGGGCAGTCTGGATTGCTTCGCTGCGCTCGCAATGACGATTGGGGAGGCGCCGCGTTCTTTAAATTACCCCCGTCCCACGAACGGCATCTTGGTCGCCATTACCGTCATGGTCAGCACGTTGGCATCGAGCGGCAGGCTTGCCATATAGGCAACGGCATCGCCGACCGCCTTGGCATCCATGCGCGGCTCGTGCTTGGTGGTGCCGTCGGGCTGGAGCACGCCGGGGCCGTTGACCATGCGATCGGTCATCGGGGTCGCCGCATTGCCGATATCGACCTGGCCGACCGCGATGTCATACATGCGGCCGTCGAGATTGGACGCCTTGGTGAGGCCCGTGATGGCGTGCTTGGTCGATGTGTAGGCCGCCGAGAATGGTCGCGGCGCATGCGCCGAGATCGAGCCGTTATTGATGATGCGGCCGCCGCGCGGGGTCTGGTCCTTCATGATGCGGAAGGCGTGCTGCGTGCACAGGAATGGGCCGGTCAGGTTGGTGTTCACCACCGCCTGCCACTGTTCGAGGCTGAGATCCTCGAAGTTCACGGCCGGCGCGCCCATGCCGGCATTGTTGAAGAGCACGTCGAGGCGGCCATAGGTGGCCTTCACCTTGTCGAACAGCGCGGCGATCGAATCCGGCTTGGTCATGTCGGCGGTGACGCACAGGCTCTTTCCCGCAGGGCCGAGCTTCGCGGTCTCCTCGAGCATGTCGAGCCGGCGCCCTGTGAGCACCACGGTGAAGCCGGCGTTCATCAGCGCCAGCGACGCCGCACGCCCGACACCGGTGCCGGCACCCGTCACCACTGCGATCTTCTTTGTTTCACTCATTGTTTCCTGCCTTTTCTTTCGCTGTCAGGTTTTGGGTTCTTTTTCGTTCTTGTAGGGCGGGCGCGGAATGTTCTGATGCGCGGCGCGCAGCGCCGCCGACCAGCGCGAGCGCAGATCATGGAAATAGGGCTCGCCCGCCTCGATGCGGTGATTGAGATCGGCTTCGCAGGCGTCGTTGCGCACCACCAGCACGTCGATCGGCAGGCCGACGCCGAGATTGGAGCGCATGGTCGAGTCCATCGAGATCAGGCCAGTCTTCAGCGCCTCGTAGAGCTCGACGTCGTAGTGCATGGCGCGGTCGAGCACCGGCTTGCCGTATTTGTGCTCGCCGATCTGCAAGTACGGCGTGTCGGTGGTGCACTCGATGAAATTGCCGGCGGTGTAGATCATGAACAGGCGCATCCGGGAGCCCTTGATCTGGCCGCCGAACAGGAAGGAGACGTCGAAGGAGACATCCTCGGATTTCAGCGCCGGCCCTTCGGTCGCGTGCACCGCCCGGATCGCCCGGCCGATGCGCTGGGCCGCCTGGAACATGGTCGGCGCGTTCATCAGCGTCTCGACCTCGCCCGTGTCGGGGTCCTCCAGGCCTTCGGTCAACGTCGACAGCACCGACTGGCTGATGGCGAGGTTGCCGGCGCTGGCGATCGCCATGATGCGTTCGCCGGGCTTGGAGAAGATGTGCAGCTTGCGGAAGGTCGAGACGTTGTCGAGGCCGGCATTGGTGCGGGTATCGGCGATCATCACCAGACCGTCCCGAACCAGGATTCCGCAACAATAGGTCATTTCCAGTCCCCGAACGCGTTTGCGCGAAATTACTAGCCAATTTCGGGGGCCGCTCCAACCCCCGATTCCCGGGGACACGTCATTCCGGGGCGCGCCCAGCGCGAACCCGGAATCCATTTATCCACTAGCTCTGCGGCCCGATGGATTCTCAGATGCGCAATTGCGTACCGTAGCTCGCGACGTTGTCGCTTCCCGGAAATGACGATCTAACTCTGCCACTGTGACTGCGATTGCCCGCCGCGGCCGGCCTGCTCGACCTTGACCGCCACCGTCAGCGTCTCCGTGCCGCCGCCATAGCGGGTGCCGCGCACGGGGGCTGCGCCGAGATAGTCGAGCCCGATCGCGACGCGGACATGGGCGTCGGTGGCGCAGATGCTGTTGGCGGGATCGAAGCCGACCCAGCCGAGATCGGGCACATAGGCTTCCGCCCAAGCATGGCCGGCCTCCTGATGCACCGTGCCGTCGGAGCGCAGGAAGTGCCCGGAGACGAAGCGTGCCGGCACGCCGCCACTGCGCGCGCAGGCGATGAAGATGTGCGCGTAGTCCTGGCACACGCCGCGCTTGAGCGCGAAGGCTTCGGCCGCCGAGGTGCCGCTGTTGGTCGGGTCCTCGTCGAAGGTCATGTGATCACTGATTTGCGTCATCAACGTGTGCAGGAAGCCCAGCGTGTCGCTCTCGGCCTCGCTGCGCAACTGGCGCGCAACCGCCATCATCGCCGGATTGACGGTGGTGAGGTCGGTTGCGCGCAAAAACATGCCGGCCGGAAAGCGCTCGTCCGTGCCGCGCAGCACGCCGCCGGTGTCGTGAGTCTCGATCAGGCCCTCGGCGATGATCTTGATGTCACTGAGGGGCCCGCAGGACAGCACATGGGTGACGTTGCCGAACGCGTCCTCGTGGGTGTCGAGCTTGGTGTCGGTCGAGACGTCGATCTGCCATTCCGCCACATATTGCCCGTCATGGCTGCCGGGCGTCATGCGCAGGATCTGGATCACGCTGGTGGCCGGCGGCTCGTAGCGATAGGTCGTGGTGTGCTGGATTCGCAGGCGCATGGTGTTTTGATTCCGTCATTCCGGAGCGGCTTAGCCGAGCTCGGAATCTCGAGATTCCGGGTCTGGTCCTTCGGACCATCCCGGAATGACTGCGTGTATCAGATCAAATACTGCTTCGTGATGATTTCGCCCAGCCTGGAATTGTCCGCGATGAATTCCTGAATGAATTCATGCACGCCGTGCTGGAAAATGTCGTTCATATTGCTGTGTTCCAGCCGGTTGCGGATGCCGCGGGCGTGGCGCTGGGCCGGGCCCTGGCGGCCATAGGCGACGCCGATCTGGTCGAGGTTGCGCACGAGATTGCCGTAGCAGCTTGCCAGCGAGCGCGGCAGCGTGTCGTTGAGGATGAGCAGGTCTGCAATCAGCCAGGGTTTCAGCGTCTCGCGGTAGACCCAATGATAGGCCGTCAGCGCCGAGACGGAGCGCAGGATCGAGCTCCACTGATAGAAGTCGAGCGGGCCGCCGACATGCTCCTCCTCGGGCAATAGCACGTGATACTTCACATCGAGGATGCGCGCGGTGTTGTCGGCGCGTTCGAGATGCACGCCCATCCGCGAGAACCAGTAGGCATCGTTGCGCAGCATGGTCCGATAGGCCGAGCCATCGAAGCGCAGCGAGGTCTCCTGCACGAAGCGCAGGAATTTGGCGAGGTCCTCGCGCGTCGAGGTGCCCTTGCTCCAGACCGCCTGAAGCTCGATCCAGGCCGAGTTGATGGTGTCCCACATCTCGCTGGTCAGCGCCGTGCGCACCGAGCGCGAGTTCAGCCGCGCTGCCTCGATGCAGTTCCGGATCGAGGACGGGTTGTCCGCCGAGAACGAAAGATAGTCGACGACGTTGTGCTCGTTGGCTTCCTCATATTGCTGATAGAAGCTGGCGGCGACGCCGGCGGTGAGCAGCGCCGAGTCCCATTCATTGGTCTTGCCGATATAGGCGGCGGGAAGCGCGGTGACGCGCAAGGTCGCATCGATGGTGCGCGCGAGATACTCGGCCCGTTCGACGTAGCGGGCGAGCCAGTAGAGGTTTTCGGCGGTACGCGACAGCATCTCTCTACTCGTCCAAAATCCAGGTGTCTTTGGTGCCGCCGCCCTGGCTCGAATTGACCACCAGGGAGCCTTCCTTCAGTGCGACGCGTGTCAGCCCGCCCGGCACGATCGTGGTGCGCTTGCTGCCGGTGAGCACGAACGGCCGCAGGTCGACATGGCGCGGCGCGAGGCCTGACCCCGTGCAGGTCGGGCAGGTCGAGAGCGCCAGCGTCGGCTGTGCGATGAAGCCTTCCGGCTCACGCTTCAGCTTCTCGCGGAAGGCTTCGATGGTGGCCTTGGTCGCGGCGGGGCCAATCAGCATGCCGTAGCCGCCGGAGCCATGGACTTCCTTGACGACGAGCTCGCCGAGATTGTCCAGCACATAGGCGAGATCCTTCGGCTCGCGGCAGCGCCAAGTCGGCACGTTCTTCAGGATCGGCTCCTCGCCCAGATAGAATTTTACGATATCGGGCATGTAGGAGTAGATCGCCTTGTCGTCGGCGATGCCGGTGCCGACCGCATTGGCGAGCGTGATGTTGCCGGCCGCATAGGCCGACATCAGGCCGGGCACGCCGAGCACGGAATCGGGGCGGAAGGTGAGGGGATCGAGGAAGTCGTCATCGACGCGGCGATAGATCACGTCGACCCGCTTCAACCCTTCCGTGGTCCGCATGAACACTTCATTGTTCTTGACGATGAGGTCGCGCCCCTCGACCAGCTCGATGCCGAGCTTGTCGGCGAGGAAGGAATGCTCGTAATAGGCCGAGTTGTAGACGCCGGGCGTGAGCAGGGCGACGGTCGGCTCGCCGGAAGCACTTTGCGGCGCGACCGAGCGCAGCGCGGCGAGCAGCTCGTCCGGATAGCGTTCGACCGGCGCAACCTTGTGGCGGGCGAACAGATCCGGGAACAGCCGCATCATGATCTCGCGGTTTTCCAGCATGTAGGACACGCCCGAGGGCGTCCGCGCGTTGTCCTCCAGCACGATGAAGTCTTCTGCGTCGACACGGACGATGTCGATGCCGGCGATGTGCACGTAGACGTCGTGCGGCACCTGCTGGCCGTTCATCTCGGGCCGGAACACTGGGTTCTGGAAGATCAGATCGTCGGGCACGATCTCGGCGCGAAGGATGTCGCGGCCGTGATAGATGTCGCGCAGAAACATGTTGAGCGCGCGCACGCGCTGCTTCAGGCCCTTCTCCAGCAACGCCCATTCCTTGCCGGACATGATCCGCGGGATCACGTCGAACGGGATCAGGCGCTCGGTCGCCTCGGCTTCGCCATAGACCGCAAAGGTGATGCCGATGCGGCGGAACAGGAGCTCCGCCTCCTGGCGGCGATATTCGAGCGCCTCGGGAGGCGTCTCCTTGAGCCAGCGCGCCAGCTCCTGATAGGCGGGGCGAAGGTCCCCGCCGGGAATATTCATTTCATCAAACGCGATTGCCATAGATCCCGATTTGTTTCCGTGGCCATGCGGCAAGAGTGCATGACTTTCATGTGGTAGCAAGGGGCGGGCCAGCGCGATAAGCATGGAGGATGGGCATTTGCCGGGGATGCCCGGCGGCTTGCCTGAAAAAATGGCTGAGGACTGCTTATTTCGGCAGCAAAACCGCGTGACTTGAACGCGTTACCTCGGCAAAGTCGGCGCCACAGGTGAGGGACAGTTTTATGAGCGAGATCGTCACGGCGGGCATTCTGGTCATTGGGGACGAAATCCTGTCCGGCCGGACCAAGGACAAGAACATCGGCTTCATCGCCGAATATCTGACCAATATCGGCATCGACCTGAAGGAAGTGCGGATCGTCTCCGACGAGGAGGACGACATCATCGCCGCGTTGAATGCACTGCGGCAACGCTACACCTATGTCTTCACCACTGGCGGCATTGGCCCGACCCATGACGACATCACTGCCGACAGCGTCGCCAAGGCCTTCGGCGTCGGCATCGACCATCACCCGGAGGTGGTCGCCCGCTTCCGCGAGCGCTGGAGCGAGCAGGATCTCAACGAGGCCCGCTTGCGCATGGCCCGCATCCCTGATGGTGCCGAGCTAATCCAGAGCGCCACCATCCTCGCCCCCGGCTTCAAGATCGGCAATGTCATCGTGATGGCCGGCGTGCCCTCGATCATGCAGGCGATGATGGACATCGTCTCGCCCAAGCTGAAATCCGGCGTGCGCATGCTCTCCGAATCGGTCCGCGCCAATGCGCGCGAGGGTGACATCGGCAGTCCGCTGCGGGCCATTGCCGCCGCTCACCCCGACACCATCATCGGCAGCTATCCCTTCATGGACGAAGAGCAGAGGCCCAACACCAATCTCGTGGTGCGCTCGCGCGATGCGGAGAAGCTCGCGGCGGCGATGGCGGCGGTGAAGGAAATGCTGGCGGGATTGAACATCACCCGCTAAAGCGCCCAGCTTGCTGGACGTTTGACGAAGCAGGAGACGACAATGGCTGGTGAAGCACCGGAACTGAGCGCGCAGGAGCGGGCGGGCAAGGCCTTCCCGGTCTCGTGGGACCAGTTCCACCGCGATTGCCGGGCGCTGACCTGGCGGCTGAACGAGGTCGGCCCGTTCCATGCGGTGATCGCGATCACCCGTGGCGGCCTGGTGCCGGCCGCGATCGTGGCGCGCGAGCTCGGCGTGCGCGTCATCGATACGGTCTGCATCGCCAGTTACGAGCATAACAAGCAGGGCGAGCTCCAGGTCCTCAAGGGTATTTCCGAGGCGGCGATGAAGCTCGGCGGCGGCACCGGCAAAGGGCTGTTGATCGTCGACGACCTCGTCGACACCGGCAAGACCGGCAAGCTGGTGCGCGAGATGCTGCCCGATGCGCATTTCGCCACGGTCTACGCCAAGCCGATGGGCCGTCCGCTGGTCGATACCTTCATCACGGAAGTATCACAGGACACCTGGATCTTCTTCCCCTGGGACACCGCGCTGTCCTACCACCCGCCGCTGCGAGATGGGGCGGCGTGACTGTCGCCGTCATTGCGAGGAGCGAAGCGACGAAGCAATCCAGACTGCTTCCGCGGATGCATTTCTGGATTGCTTCGCTTCGCTCGCAATGACGGGCGGAGGCAGCTATGCCCCTGCAAAACCGCGTCACGCCGACAGGCGACATCATCGCCACCCCTCATCGCGGCCTGTTCACCGGCAACCGCGGCATCATCCATGATCCCGCGACGAAGACGCTGCTGAAGAAGCGCTGGTCGTCGTCGGCCTGGCTCACCTGCACTTGCGAATTCCGCGGCCGGCGCCGCGAGGTGATGGCACAGCGCAGCTGGACCGAGCTGTTCTTCCTGGACGAGGCCACTGCGCTCGCCGCCGGCCATCGCCCCTGCTTCTATTGTCGCCGCGACGATGCCAATCGCTTCCGGGCCGCATGGGAGAAGGGCAATGGCGTGCACGACGTCCGCATGCACGACATCGACACGGTACTGCATCACGAGCGGCTCGATCACGGTAGGAAACGACTGCACGTGCTGCTGGTGCCGCTGCACCAGCTTCCCGCCGGTGCGATGGTTCAGCAGGGTGCGGAGAGCTTTCTGGTGACGCAGGGCAGGGCCCTGCTGTGGTCACCGGCGGGCTATAGCGCGGTCGAGCGTCAGCTTGGCGAAGCGGCGTTGCTGACGCCGCCCTCAACGCTGCGCACATTGAACGCCGGCTACGCGCCAGTGTTGCATCCGACGGCGCTGCCTTAGCGCAGCGCCCGCCTTTGCCATTACCCGAGTTTCTCGCGGGCCAGCGCGGCTCCTGCGCCGAGCGCCGCCAGCTTGGCTTCCGCGATCTCCCGCCGCATCGGCGCCATGCCGCAATTGGTGGTGGCGATGATGTTGCTCTTGGGGACGAATTTCGATACCGCCTCGATCACCTTCACGACGTCCTCGGCGGTTTCCACCGTATCGCTGGCGACGTCGATCACGCCGGCCTGCACGATCTTGGTCTTGAGCAGCGCCAGCAGGTCGAGCGGCACCTTCGAATTGCGGCACTCGATCGCGACCTGCTGGATCGGGCTGGCGTCGATCGCCGGAAAGATCTGCTCATACTGCCGCCATTGGCTGCCGAGCGTCTCCTTCCAGTCGGTATTGGCCTTGATGCCGTAGCCGTAGCAGATGTGCACGGCGGTGGCGCAGGAGAGGCCCTGCGCCGCGCGCTCCAGCGCCTTGATGCCCCAGTCGTTGACCTCGTCCATATAGACGTTGAAGGCGGGCTCATCGAACTGCACGAGATCGACGCCGTCGGCCTGGAGCGCCTTGGCCTCCTCGTTTAGCAGCTCGGCGAAGGCGAACGCCATCTTGACGCGGTCGCCGTAATAACGGTCTGCAATCGTGTCGATGATGGTCATCGGGCCGGGCAGGGTGAATTTCAGCTTCTTCTTCGTGTGCGAGCGCGCGACGCGCGCCTCGTCGGCATGAACGCGGCCCTTGAGCCGGAGCGGGGCAACCACCTGCGGCACCATCGCCTTGTAGCGATCCTTGCGGATGCCCATCTCGACCTTGTGGGCGAAGTCGATGCCTTCGATCTTCTCCAGGAAGCCGTGCACGAAATGCTGGCGGGCCTGCTCGCCCTCGGTGACGATGTCGATGCCGGCGTCCTCCTGAATCTTCAGCCAGATCAGTGTCGCGTCGCGCTTGGCGCGCAAGAGCTCTTCGCCCTGCGACTTCCAGGGTGCCCAGAGCATATTGGGCTCGGCGAGCCATTCCGGCTTCGGCAAGGAGCCGGCGATCGTGGTTGGAAACAGCATGGCGGCCTCCCGGCGGGTTGTGTTGCGCCCCTTCCTGCCATGTCTTAACGTCGAGGTACAGAACGACAAAAGTCGTCAAACCCGCGACGCCGGACCGGAAACGCCATGATCGAATTCTTCTTCGACTGTTCCAGCCCCTGGACCTATCTCGCCTTCCACAACATCCAGCCGCTCGCGAAAGAGCTCGGCGCGGAGATCATCTGGCGGCCGATCCTGGTGGGCGGCATCTTCAACACCGTCAACCCGAGTGTCTATGCGCAGCGGGAGAAGCCGGTGCCGCTGAAGGCGCGCTACATGAAGAAGGACCTCGCCGACTGGGCCCGCTCGGCTGGCCTGTCGATCAAGATGCCGCCGACGGTGTTTCCGGTGAACAGCGTCAAGGCGATGCGTGGCTGCATCTGGCTGGGCAAGGACATGGTGCCATTCGCCACCGCCGTGTTCGAGGCCTATTGGGGCGAGGACAAGGACATCTCGCAGGACGCGGTGCTGGCCGAGATCTGCAAGAAGGTGGGTATCGACGAACAGAAATTCTTCGCCGGCATCGCAGAGCAGGGCATCAAGGACCAGCTCAAGGCGAATACGGAGGAGGTCGTCGCGCGTGGCGGTTTCGGCTCGCCGACCATCTTCGTCGGCAAGACCGACATGTATTTCGGCAATGACCGCCTGCCGCTGATCCGCGAGGCGCTGCAGCGTCAAAGGGCGAGTGCGGCCTGATGGTGCGGGCTGTCGTTTGCCGCGAACTCGGCGCGCCCGAGACGTTGCGGCTGGAAGAGTTTCCGTCGCCGCCGCTTGGGCATGGCGAGGTGCGCGTTGCGATCCGCGCCGCCGGGCTGAATTTTCCCGACGTGCTGATGGCGGCGGGCGAATATCAGCTCAAGCCGGAGCTGCCGTTTACGCCCGGCATGGAAGCTGCCGGGGACGTGATCGAAGTGGGGGCGGAGGCGAGGGGAGTTGCCGTCGGGGACAAGGTCATCGTGAAGATGCGCCACGGCGCCTTCACCGATGAGGCGGTGGTGACGCCGTCGCAGCTCACCCCCAAGCCGTCCACGTTCGACTATGCGGAAGCTGCGACCTATCTCGCCGGCCACGGCACGGCCTATCATGCACTGATCGATCGCGGCCGGGTCGCGCCGGGCGAGGTGCTGCTGGTGCACGGCGCCGGCGGCGGCGTCGGCCTTGCCGCCGTCGAGATCGGCAAGATGCTGGGCGCGACCGTGATTGCGACCGCCTCCAGCGACGAGAAGCTGGCGATCGCGAAATCGCGCGGCGCCGATCATCTCGTCCGCTACGATCACGAGCCGTTTCGCGATGCCGTCAAGCGCATCACCGACGGCCGCGGCGCCGATGTCGTGTTCGATCCCGTCGGCGGCCAGGTTTTCGAGGATTCGATGCGCTGCATCGCCTGGGGCGCGCGGCTTCTGGTGATCGGCTTCACCGGCGGCATCGGTTCGGCCAAGACCAATCTGCTGCTGATCAAGGGCGCCAGCGTGTTGGGGGTGCGCGCCGGCGAGGCCGTGCGAAGAAATCCCGCGCTCGGCGAAGTGCGCCTGAAGGCACTGCTGCAATGGGCGGAGGAAGGCAAGCTGCGCCCGAACGTCTCGCACCGCCTGCCGCTGGAAGACTATGCGAAGGCGATGCGGCTCTTGATCGAGCGCAAGGCGATTGGACGCGTGGCGCTGGTGATGGATTGACGGTGCCGCTGAACCGTAGCGTGGATTAGCCCGCGGCTGCGCGAAGCGCAGTCCGCTGGCGTAATCCACCCCTTCTGCCAGAGCGGAAAGCAAAGAGGTGGGTTACGCCCTGCAGTGCCGTAGGGTGGGCAAAGCGACTTATCCGCCGTAGCTCGGAGAGCGAAGGCGGAAGCGTGCCCACCATTCTGGGTTTCGGTTGCGGGTAGATGGTGGGCACGGCGCAAGAGCGCCTTTGCCCACCCTACGAGAGCCTCACTTGTACTCCCGCTCGGTCCACCACGGGAAATAATCCGGCATATCGCTCGACACCTTGTTCTTGAACTGCGCCGGACGCTTCTCCAGGAACGACACCACGCCTTCCTTCACGTCCTCCGAGCGGCCGCGGGCATAGATGCCGCGGCTGTCGACCTTGTGGGCCTCCATCGGATCGTCTGCGCCCATCATGCGCCACATCATCTGGCGGATCAGCGCGATCGATACCGGCGCGGTCTTGGCGGCAAATTCCTTGGCAAGTGCGCGCGCGGCTGGCAGGAGATCATGCGGCGCGACGACCTTGCTGACGAGACGCCCCGCAAGCGCCTCTTGTGCCGGGAAGACGCGGCCCGAATAGCACCATTCCAAGGCCTGCGAGATGCCGACGATGCGCGGCAGGAACCAGCTCGAGGCGGCCTCCGGCACGATGCCGCGCTGGGAGAACACGAAGCCGAAGCGCGCGGCGTCCGAGGCGATGCGGATGTCCATGGCGAGCTGCATGGTGACGCCGATGCCGACCGCGGGGCCGTTCACCGCGGCAATCACCGGCTTCAGGCATTTGAAGATGCGTAGCGTGACCTGACCGCCGCCATCGCGCACCTGCGAATCGCTATAATCGACCTTGCCGTCGGCGAAGCGCTTCACCGGCCCGCGGCGCGCGTCGCGGTCGAACGTGTCGGCGCCGGAGGAGAGATCGGCGCCCGCGCAAAAACCGCGGCCGGCCCCGGTGACGATGATGGCGCGAACATTGTCGTCCTTGTCGGCGGCGTCGAACGCGTCGATCAGCTCTGCTTGCATCTGCGCGTTGAAGGCGTTGAGCTTGTCGGGCCGGTTCAGAGTAATGGTGAGGATCTGCTCGGCAACCTCGTATTTGATCGTCTCATACGCCATGGTGGTTTCCTTCCGTTGTTCTTTTCACTGCGTGAGCGGCAGAGGCTTATCCTCCCCTGTAGGGGAGGGTAAGCAAGAGAGGCTCCGCATACTGCCCGTCCCAAGTCATTCGGGCTTGCGCCTAAAGGGCGCGCTTCCCGGGATGAGGAGAGCGTCTTACCGCCCCGGCGGCTTGGGCCAGGGCCGCTGCGCCCCGCGCAGACCCTCAAACACCTTGGCAATGCCGAGCACGCCGATATCGTCGAAGCGGCGGCCGACGATCTGCACGCCGATGGGAAAACCCTTGGCGTCGAAGCCGCCGTTGACGGAGATCGCAGGGTTCTCCGACATATTCCACGGCACGGTATAGGCGATGTGCTCGAACGGCTTCATGGGATCGTTGGTCGGCGAGGCCCATTCCACCGGATAGTTCACGTTCGGGGCGGTCGGCGAGATCACATAATCGAGCTCGCAGAACAGTTTTCCTGCGGCCGCGCGGATCGCCATGGTCTGGTTGAAGCCGCGGATGACGTCGACGCCCGACAGCTTGGCGCCGGACTCGCCCCACTTGAAGATGTAGGGCAGCACCTTGGCCTGCTCGGCCGGCGTCAGCTTGGACAGATCGTCCCACATCCGTGCACGCCAGAAATTGTCGAGGCCGTCGAGCATCTCGCGGGTGAGGATGCCGTCGACCTCGGTGACGACGGCGCCGGCGGATTCGAACGCCTTGGCCGCCTTCACGGCGACCTCGCGCACCGGCTTGTCCAGCGGCATGCCGACGCCGGGATCGAGCATCAAGCCGATGCGCAGTTTGCGCGGAGACTTCTCCAGCCCCTTCCAGTTGAGGGGCTCGGCCGGCAGGCTCATGCCGTCGCGCCGGTCGGGTTTTGCAATCGCGCTCATCATCAGCGCGCAATCATCGACCGTGCGGGTCATGGGTCCGGCGACGCGGCCGACGTAGGTGGGATCGATCGGCACGCGGCCAAAGCTCGGCTTCAGGCCGACGAGGCCGCACCAACCCGCGGGCAGGCGCACCGAGCCGCCGATATCGGTGCCGAGATGCAACGGACCATAGCCGGCTGCCGCGGCAGCACCGGCGCCCGCGCTGGAGCCGCCGGGGTTCTTGGAGAGGTCCCAGGGATTGCGCGCGAGCGCGTGGAAGCTGGAGAGACCGGAGGACAGCATGCCGTAATCGGGCATGGTGGTCTTGGCGAAGATGATCGCACCGGCCTCGCGCAGCCGCGCGGCGGGAGGCGCGTCCTTCTCGGCCGGCACCAGCTTGACGCTGGCAGCGCCCAGCGGCACCGGCACGCCCTTGGTCGCGATATTGTCCTTCACCGTGACAGGCACGCCGTCGAGCGCGCCGGACGGCTCGCCGCCGGTCCAGCGCGCGGTCGAGGCCTTCGCGGCCTCGCGCGCGGCCTCGGGGTCGAATGCATAGAGCGCTTTCAGATGCGGTTCCCACGCCGCGACGTGCGCAAGCACGTCCTCCAGCACCTCGCTTGGCGAGAACTGCTTGGCGCGATAGCCCGCGATCAGATCGACCGCGGACAGATCATGCAGCGAGGTGACTGTCTCTTCGGCGCTCTTTTTATGCATGGCTACCCACCGGCATGCGGGTCTCGATGATGCGGGCGAACATGCTGGCGCCGATCGGCAGGATCTTGTCGTCGAGCACGAAGCCGGGATTGTGCACGGGCACCGAGCCGTCGTGGCCAACCCAGAAATAGGCGCCGGGAATGGTCTGCAGCATGTCGGCAAAATCCTCGCTGCCCATCTTCGGCTGCGCGCGGGTGATCACGTTGGCGGGATCGACCACTGTGCGCGCGACCTCCTCGACCACCTTGGACTGCTCGACCTGGTTGATCAGGACGCCAAAAGTGTCGCGGATGTCGGCTTCGATCGTGCACTGGAACGCAGCTGCTATGCCGGCACAGATCGTGCGGATGCGCTCGCTGATCAGGGCGCGAACTTCATCCGAGAAGGTGCGGATGGTGCCGCAGAGATGCGCTTCGCCGGGGATGACGTTGTAGGCGGAGCCGGCATGGATCTGGGTGATCGAAATGACGGCGGACTGCAGCGGCTCGACGTTGCGGCTGACGATGGTTTGGATCGCCTGCGCCAGCGTGGTCGCGATGATCACCGCGTCCTTGGAGCGCTCGGGCATCGCGCCATGCGCGCCATAGCCGGTGATGCGGAGGTCGAAGAAGTCGGCGCTGGCCATCGCTGGGCCCGGCAGGATCGCGATCTCGCCGTGGTTGAGGTCAGGCGCGTTGTGCAGGCCGTAGAGCTCGTCGCAGGGGAATTTCTCGAACAGGCCGTCCTTGATCATCGCGCGGGCGCCGCCGAGGCCTTCCTCGGCCGGCTGGAAGATCAGGTGCACAGTGCCGTCGAAATTCCTGGTCTCGGCGAGGTAGCGCGCGGTGCCGAGCAGCATGGTGGTGTGGCCGTCATGACCGCAGCCGTGGAAGCGGCCGGGGATCTTCGAGCTCCATTTCAGATTGGTGTTCTCCTCCATCGGCAGCGCGTCCATGTCGGCGCGCAGGCCGATGCGCTTGCCGCTCGTCCCCTTGCCCTTGATGACGCCGATCACGCCGGTGCCGCCGAGACCGCGATGCACCTCGATGCCCCAGCTCTTCAGCTTGTCGGCGACGATGCCGGAGGTGCGCACTTCCTCGAACCCGATCTCGGGATGGGCGTGGAGGTCGCGCCTGATAGCAGTGAGTTCGTCGGCATAGCCGTCGATGCGGTCGATCGTGGGCATGTGTCCTGTCCGGTTAGCGTGATGGGGGATGGAAGGCGGGGCCGTTCGGCTTGATGCGGATGCCCGGCCGCAGGCGCGTCCAGGGCAGGGAAGCGGTGTCGGCCGGCATCGCGCCGGGGGCGGCGCAGATCAGCAGCTTCTCCGCGATCGGCTCGAAATCGGCGCGGAAGTGCACCGAGCTCTTGTTGACCAGGATCTTCTGCGCGGTCGGCTCGATGCCGACATAGCGGTACATCGCCTGGTCGGCGAGTTGCGCCTTGTGCGAGGAGACGACGACGCGGACGTCACCGATGCGCAAGGCTGCGGAGGGGCCCATCTCCATGTCGCGGCCGCCATAATAAGGACCGGGCGCGATGAAGCGGCCGTCGGAGAGCTTTTCGACGACGAAGGTCTCGCGATAGGGCTCGTCGCCGGGGATGCCGGATTTGCCGCCGAGCGACAGCGTCACGGTGGCGCCGACGCCGGCTTCATGCGCCGCCTTGGCCGAGACCGGATCGTAGATCGCCCCCGTCGCGGCGCTCGCGTTGTTGCGCACCAGCGCGCGCAGCATGCCTGTGGTGTCGGAATCCCCGCCCGCGCCGGGATTGTCCTGGGTGTCGGCGATGATGATCGGCTTGCTCGCGCTCTTGGAAAGCTCCATCGCGTGGCGCACGCATTCGTCGGGTGACCAGATCTTGCCGTCGAAATCGTCCTCGTGGCTTTCGATCAGCTTGAGAAGCGCACCCGCCGCGCGATCGGCGTCGGCTTGCGTCTTGCCATAGGCGAACACGCTCGGTCCGCAATCGCGGAAATCGGCTGCGGGGAAGCCCGGTGCGAAGGACAACGTCGGAACCGCATCGCTCTCCAGCGCGGCGAGCCTCTCGTAGATGCCTTGGGTGGGCTGGTCGTTGGTGCACTGCCAGCTGATCGGGATCAAGAACGGCAACTGCCGGAACGCCTTCGCGAAGCGCTGCTTGGTCTTCAGTAGCAGCGCCAGATGTTTTGCGCAGGCGCGGCCGGTCGCAGCCATGTCGACATGCGGATAGGTGCGGTAGGCGATCAGCGCGTCGGCGTGCTCGATCATCTCGGGCGTGACGTTGGCGTGCAGGTCAAGGCTCGCGACCAGCGGAACATCCTTGCCGATGACGCGGCGCACGCGCGCCAAGATCTCGCCTTCGCCATCGTCGAGATGTTCGGTTACCATCGCCCCGTGCAGGTCGAGATAGACGGCATCGAGCGGACCGGCGGCTGCGATGCCGTCGACCATCACCTTCACGATGCGCTCGAAAGCATCCTTGGTGACATGCGCCGACGGGCTCGCACCGCAGGCGATCGTTGGAATGAGTTCCCAATCGTGTACTTCAGCGCTGTCGACGAAGCCGGCGAGACCGACATTGATGCGCCGCATCACCTTCAGCACGTCGGCGCCTTCAGTCATCGCCGGCCAGCCGCCGCCATGCTGGAAGTCGGCGAACGTCGCCTTGGTCGGAGCGAAGGTGTTGGTCTCGTGCAGGAAGCCGCCGACGGCGATGCGTGTCATTACTCAGTCCAGGCCATTGAAAGTGCGCGACGTTAGCCTCTGCTTTGCTGCGAGAGCAAGGTGGGAAGCAATCGCGCCATGCATAGGGTCAGATCGTTTTGGGAATGCTGCGGATGCGGTGGGGTGTTGTGAGAGGAGCCATCTGCCATACCTCCGGTGTCGTCCTGGCGAAGGCCAGGACCCATACCGCGAGGTCTATCTGTGGTGTGCGCTGCTAGTCCCGAGCGATGAGTCTTCGCCAAACTTCTCGCGGGGTAATGGGTCCTGGCCTTCGCCAGGACGACAGCGGAGAGATTTTTACGCGCTCGCCCCCACACCCTCTGCCACCGGCCGGAAGTTCGCAAAGTCCCAGTCGCGCCCCGGAGCCGCATCTAGCAGCGCCTTGGTGTAGGCCTCCTTCGGGTGCGTCAGCACTTCGGCGGCGGGACCCTGTTCGACGACGCGGCCGTGCTGCATCACCACGACCTCGTCGCAGATTTGTGCGGCGACGCGCAGATCGTGGGTGATGAACAGGATGGCAATGCCGAGCCGCTTCTGGATCTCGTCCAGCAGTTCCAGCACCTGCGCCTGCACGGAGACGTCCAGCGCGGAGACCGCTTCGTCCGCGACCAGCACGTCGGGATCGAGCGCGAGCGCACGGGCAATGGCGATGCGCTGGCGCTGCCCGCCGGAGAACTGATGCGGATAGCGCGACACCGCATCGGCGGGCAGGCCGACCAGCTCCAGCAGCTCGCGCGCCCGCTTCATCGCGTCAGTGTGTGCCACGCCGTAATTGATCGGGCCTTCCGCGATGCTCTCGCCGACGGTGACGCGCGGATTGAGCGAGCGGTAGGGATCCTGGAACACGATCTGGATCTTCTGCCGGTGCGGCTGGAGCAGGCGGCGCGAGATGTCGGCGATCTCGCGGCCGGCGAGGCGCACGCCGCCGGAGGTCGGATCGATCAGGCGGACGATGCAGCGCGCGACCGTCGACTTGCCCGAGCCGCTCTCGCCGACGATGCCGAGCGTGCGGCCCTTGCGCAGCGTCAGCGTCACCTTGTCGGCGGCGACGACCTCGCGGCCTTTGCCGAAGAAGGCGCGCTCCTTGTAGACCTTGCTGAGGTCGTTGGCCTCCAGCACCACCGGCTCACGGGTCTCCTCGCGCGGCGACCGCGGCACCAGGCTCGGCACCGAGGCGAGCAGGTTCCGGGTGTACTCCATGGTTGGATTGCGCAGCACGGTCTCGAGCGGACCGGTCTCGACCAGGCGGCCCTGCCGCATCACCGCGACGCGGTCGGCGATCTCCGCGACCACGCCCATGTCGTGGGTGATGAACAGCACCGCCGTGCCGTGATCGCGCTGGAGATCGCGGATCAGGGTCAAAATCTGCTTCTGCGTGGTGACGTCGAGCGCAGTGGTCGGCTCGTCCGCGATCAGGAGCTTTGGTTCGAGCACCAGGGCCATTGCGATCATGATGCGCTGGCGCTGGCCGCCGGAGAGGCGGTGCGGGTAGGAGGCGAAGATGCGCTCGACCTGCGGCAGGCGCACCTGCTCCATCATATCGAGGATGCGCTTCTTCCGTGTTTTGGCGTCGAGATTGGTATGGGCGCGCAGGACTTCGTCGATCTGGCGGCCGACCGGCACGACCGGATTGAGCGCGGTCATCGGCTCCTGAAAAATCATCGCCATCTGCGTGGCGCGGAGCTGGCGCAGGCGGCGGTCGGTCGCGGTGAGTAGCTCCTCGCCGACCAGCTTGACGCTGCCGCCGGTCGGCACCAGCGTGCCCTTGGGCAACAGGCCCATCGTGGTCAGGGAGGTCACCGACTTGCCCGAGCCGCTTTCGCCGACGAGGCACAGCGTCTCGCGCTCGCGCACCTGGATCGAGATGCCGTCGATGATCTTCGGCCCGCCCGGCTTCTTGCCGACGGAGACGACGAGATTGTTGATGTCGAGGATGGTGTTGGTCATCAGGTCACTCCATCGTCATTGCGAGGAGCCCGCGACAAAATTGCAAAGCAATTTTGCGCTGGCGACGAAGCAATCCAGAATCTTTCCGCGGAGGCAGACCGGATTGCCTCGCTTCGCTCGCAATGACGGAACAAGGGGATGGGCCGGCGAAACAAATCACTTCCCCTCCCGCTGCTTCATGCGCGGATCGAGGGCGTCGCGGGCGGCATCGCCGATCAAGTTGATGCTGAGGATGGCGATCGAGAGCAGCAGGCCCGGCCAGAAGATCAGCGACGGCTTGAGCTGGAAGTACTGGCGGCCCTCGGCCATGATATTGCCCCATGTCGGCGTCTCCGGCGAGATGCCGGCGCCGAGGAAGGAGAGAATGGCCTCGGTCAGGATCGCGGAGGCGCAGACATAGGTGCCCTGGACGATCAGCGGCGCGATCGTGTTCGGCATCAGATGCCGCCACATGATCTTCGGCAGGCTAGAGCCGACAGAGATCGCCGCCTCGACGTAAGGCTCCTCGCGCGCCGACAGCACCACCGAGCGCACCAGGCGTGCCACGCGCGGGATCTCTGGAATGGTGATCGCGATCAGCACGGTCCAGAGGCTGGCACCGGAGAGCGACACCACGGCGATCGCGAGCAGGATGCTCGGCATCGCCATCAGGCCGTCCATGATCCGCATCATCACGGCATCGACCAGCTTGAAGAAGCCGGAGACGAGACCGATCGCAAGGCCAATGGCGACGGACAGAATCGCCGAACCGATGCCGATCAGGAGCGAGATGCGGCCGCCATAGATGACGCGCGACAGCAGGTCGCGTCCGTAGGCGTCGGTGCCGAGCAGGAACTGCGCCGACGACGGTTTGAGCCGCTGCGACGGCGCGAGCTGGATCGGATCATGCGGCGCGATCAGCGGCGCCACGATCGAGATCACCACGACCAGCGCGAGGCAGACCGTGGCCGTCGCGATGATCGGCGTCGAGGTGAGGAATCCGAACCGCGGCCGCAGCGGCGACGTGATCGGAATGGACGACTGGGGGAGGCTATCAACCGACATTCTTGTTCTTACCCTTGCCTCAGTACCGGATCCGGGGATCGAGCAGCGTATAGGCGACGTCGATCAGGAGATTGACGACGACATAGATCAGCGACGTCAGCAGGATCATCGCCTGGATCACCGGATAGTCGCGCGCCAGCACCGCGTCCACGGTGAGGCGGCCGATGCCGGGAATGTTGAACACGCTCTCGGTGACGACGACGCCGGAGATCAGCAGCGCAAATCCGGTGCCGATGACGGTGATGACGGGCACCGCCGCGTTGCGCAGCGCATGCCGCATCATCACGGCGACTTCGTTGATGCCCTTGGCGCGTGCGGTGCGGACGTAATCTTCGCCGAGCACGTCGAGCATTGCTGCGCGGGTCATGCGCGCGATCAGCGCGATGTAGATGAAGGAGAGCGCGCAGGTCGGCAGGATGATGCGTTCGAAGAACGGGCCGAAACCATTCGAGATGCTCTTGAAGCCCTGCACCGGCACCCAGCGCAAATCGATCGCGAAGATTTCGATCAGGACATAGCCGACCACGAACACCGGCACGGAGAAGCCGAGCACCGACAGGCCCATCACGAAGCGGTCGATCCAGGTCCCGTGCTTCCACGCCGCGATCACGCCCAAGGGCACGGCGACGATGACGGCGAGAATGATCGTCGACAGCGCGATCGAGATCGACGGCTCGACACGCTGGCCGATCATCTTCATCACCGGCAGGTTGGAGATCAGCGAGGTCCCGAGGTCGCCGTGCAGCAGCTTGTTCACCCAGGTGACGAACTGCACGATCAGGGGCTCGTTGAGGCCGAGCGAGGTGCGGATGCGCTCCAGCCGCTCCGGCGTCGCGTTGTCGCCGGCGAGAATGGCGGCGGGATCGCCGGGGGTGAGGCGGAGCAGCAGGAAGACGAACAGCGCGACGACGCCCATCACGGGCACGGCGGCGAAGATTCGGCGAACGAGATATCCGAGCAAGTTGGATCCGTCAGATTAGAGTCAAATCGTGGCAGGGCGTTCGGCAAGCCTGCCATCAGCCTAACATTTCAGCAATTCCCGTGCCATCCGGGCCACAGCTTTTGCAGTGCGGCCAGTCGTTGTAGGGTGGGCTAAGCGGAGCGTGCCCACCACGTTCAGCAAAATGGTGGCATGGCGCTTCGCGCCTTTGCCCACCCCACGGAATAGCTTCACCATTACTCCAGCGTTGCCAGCAGCCCCGCCATCAGCCGGCCGCGTTCGACCAGGCTTTCGACCTCGATATACTCTTCGAGCGTGTGTCCGTTGCCACCACGCACGCCTAGGCCGTCGAGAGTCGGGATTCCCATTGCGCCGGTGAAGTTGCCGTCGGAGCCGCCGCCGGCACTCGCATGCGGCAGTTCGGCGCCGAGCGACTTGGCGATGCCGCGGGCCTTTTCATACAACGCCATGGTCCCGGCATCCGGTTCCCACACCGGGCGCGTCACGCCGCGGGTGACCTTGAAGGTGACATCATTGGTTGTGCCTGACAGCGCCAGCATCCTCTCGACGCCGCGATCGAGATCGGCCTGGCGCTTGGCCATCGACAGCGCCTCGCCTGTGGCGGTCGTGGCAACGCAATTGACCCATTGTCCGCCATGCACGACGCCGACCGAGAAGGTGCAATCGTCCGTGGTCATCGCGTCGATCGCGAGGATCTGCCGGGCCATCTCGCGAATCGCCGAGCGTCCCGCCGACAGCATCGCGCCGGCGTGGCTCGGCCGTCCTGTCGCCTCGAGATTGAAACGCGCGATGGCGTAACGTCCGGTGGTGACGCCGTTGTCGGCGCGGCCGGGCTCGGGTACCAGCACGTATTTGTTGCGCGCGGCCTCCGCCTCGATGATGTCGCGGGTCAAGGGCGTGCCGACTTCCTCGTCCGGCGTGAACAGCACGGTGATCGGCAGCGGCGTGGTGAAGGCGGCGCGCGCCAGCTGCCGGATCGCCTCCAGAGAGAGATAGTTGCCGCCCTTCATGTCGTAGATGCCGGGGCCGTAGCACTTGTTGCCCTCACGCCGCCATTTCAGCTTCTCGATGGTGCCGACCGGGTGGACGGTATCCATGTGCCCGGCGATCAGGATGCCGGGCTCGCCCTGCTTCGGATGGGGAAAGCGCGCGCGGATCACGTCGCCAAAGCCCTGGCGGCCGGCGATGCGTTCGATGGTCGCACCCATGATGGCCATATCCCGCGCTGCGAAATCGAGCATGCGATTCACGGCGCCCGCGTCCCAGGTCGGGCTCTCGCATTCCACCCAGCCGCGCAGGCCCTGGAGCATCGCCTCGGAATCGAAGGGAAGATTGGCTGGATTCATCTCAATGTCTCTCAAGCTTCGAAAGATGGAACGCGCATTGCATCGGCGCGGGGCAGGACAGGCAGAGAGTGTTGTAGAGCCAAACCGATCCTTGTGGAGCCCGTGCACACGCCGCGAGGGCTTGCAGCGAAACCGGATTGACGCGCTCGGCACTGTCTGCAAGTCTCGAAAAGATAAAGGCATTGCATGAGGTTAGTTCGCCCAAAGAACGAACCGGATGCTCAACCAATAATCTGCCTTTGAACAGTTTCACGTCAGGAGAAACTTTCCATGTTCAACTTCATGCGCCGGGGGTCTCGCGCGTTTGCCTCCAAACTTGCGCTGTCGGTCGTCGCGCTGTCCACGGCGATGGCCTCGCCGGTGTTTGCCGCCGGCAAGACCATCACGGCGGTGATGCATTCGGATCTGCGCATCATCGATCCGATCTTCACCACGGCCTACATCACGCGTGACCATGGCTACATGGTTTACGACACGCTGGTGGCCACCGATTCGAACTTCAAGATCCAGCCGCAGATGGCGGACTGGAAGATCTCCGACGACAAGCTCACCTACACCTTCACGCTGCGCGACGGCCTGAAGTGGCATGACGGTGCACCGGTCACGGCGGAAGACTGCGTCGCATCGCTGAAGCGTTGGGCCGCGGTCGACGGCATGGGCCAGAAGCTCATGGATTTCACCGCGAGCATCGAGGCGACGGACGCCAAGACCATCACGTTGAAGCTGAAGGAGCCCTACGGCCTCGTGCTCGATTCGATCGGCAAGCCGTCCTCGCGCGTCGCCTTCATGATGCCGAAGCGCCTCGCCGAAACGCCGCCAGACAAGCAGATCCCGGAGCAGATCGGCTCGGGTCCCTTCAAGTTCGTCCAGTCGGAATTCCAGCCGGGCGTGAAGGCGGTCTACGTCAAGAACACCGATTACGTGCCGCGCAAGGAGCCGGCGAGCTGGACCTCCGGCGGCAAGGTGGTGAAGGTCGACCGCGTCGAATGGATCACCATGCCGGACTCCCAGACCGCGGTGAACGCGCTGCAGTCGGGCGACATCGATTTCATGGAAAATCTGCCCTACGACATGCTGCCGATACTGGAGGCGAACAAGGAGCTCACGCTCGAGGTCTCGAACAAGTTCGGCTTTCAGACGCTCGGCCGGATGAACTTCCTTCATCCGCCGTTCGATAACGTGAAGGTGCGCCGGGCTGCCTTGCTGGCGATAAACCAGAAGGACGTGCTCGACGCGCTGGTCGGAAACCCGAAGTACCAGAAGATCTGTGGCGCCTTCTTCGTGTGCGATACGCCGCTCGCGACCGAGGTCGGCGGGGAAACCCTGGTGAAGGGCAACGGCATGGCGGAAGCCAAGAAGGCGCTCGCCGAGTCCGGCTATGACGGTACCCCGGTCGTGATCATGGCCCCTGGCGATGTCACGACGCTGAAGGCGCAGCCGATCGTTGCGGCCCAGCTGCTGCGCGAGGCCGGCTTCAAGGTCGATTTGCAAGCGACCGACTGGCAGACCGTGGTGAGCCGCCGCGCCAGCCAGAAGCCGCCGAAGGAGGGCGGCTGGAACATGTTCTTCACCAACTGGGTCGCGGCCGACGTCTCCAACCCGATCGCCAATCTCTCGATCGGCGGCCAGGGCAAGAAGGGCGGCTGGTTCGGCTGGGCGGAAGACGCCAAGATCGAGCAGCTCAAGGACGCCTTCGTCCGCGCGTCCTCGCTCGACGAGCAGAAGAAGATCGCAGCCGACATCCAGAAGGAAGCGTATGAGCAGGTGATCTACATTCCGCTGGGGCAGTATCTGTTGCCGAGCGGCTGGCGCAAATCGCTCAGCGGCGTGCTCGACGGTCCCGCGACGCCGCTGTTCTGGAACATTGACAAGTCGGAGTAGGGGCAGGCCAGACCACGCGTCTTTCGTCTCCCTCACCACGCGGCGCCGCTGTCATCAGCGGCGCCGTTGCCTTTTGTCGACCTTGCGTTGGCTGAGAGGCCGGAGCGTTTTTAACCGTTCCAGTTTTCAATTGTTGCTACTTGTTTCTGTCCTGAAATAGATGTGTCGTCCTCGCGCATCGCTTTCCTTCTTTCATTTGATTCCCGTGCCGCTCGATTTTGCATTCCAGGCGATGGCCGAACGGTCCGATCGTGCGCCGGCGCGATGGCGCCGGCCTTTCCTGCACTGGCTGGACGCGGTCGAGACAGGCTGGGCCGTGCCGCTTCTCATCGCCTGCTTTGTCGCGATCTGGACGCTTTATCTCGTGATCGCGTACGCCGGCGGCGGCCTGCATCCCGATACGCTCGAAGCGTGGACCCTGGGTCGGCATTTCGCCTGGGGTTATCACAAGCATCCGCCATTGACCGGCTGGGTTGCCGCTAGCTGGACCTTCGTCTTTCCGCTCAGCGACTGGTCGCTGCAATTGATGGCGATGGCCAACGCCGGGCTTGCGCTGTATTTCGTCGACCGGATCGCGCGGCAATTCGTGAGCGGGCACAAGCGCGTCCTGGTGCTGCTGCTCCTGATGCTGACGCCGGCCTATCAATTCCATGCCCAGCGCTTCAATGCCAATGCCGTGCTGCTCGCGGTCTGGCCGCTGGCGACCTGGTGCTTCCTGCGCGCGTTCGAGACGCGCGCCGCGTCGTGGGCGGTCGCGGTGGGGTGCACGACGGCGCTGGCAATGCTCGGCAAATATTATTCGATCTTTCTCGTTGCGAGCTTCGCGTTTGCCGCGCTGGCGCACCCGGCGCGGCGCGCCTATTTCACCTCCGCTTCGCCCTGGATCTCGGCGGTGGTCGGGCTCGCGGCGCTGTCGCCGCACGTCGTGTGGCTCGCGGCCACGGGGGCGTCGACTTTCACCTATGCGCTGGCCCATGCCAACGGCAATGCCTTAAGCTCGCTCGGCGAGGCCAGGAACTTCCTGCTCGGGCTGGCGGCGGCCATGAGCGTGTCGGCCGTGCTATGGGTCTTGATCGCGGGCACGCGGCTGAAGCAATTTCCCGCCGACTTCGCTGCAATGAGCCCGGGTCTGCGGCTTCTGTTCTACGTCGCCATGGGCACGATCACGTTGCCGGTGCTGACATCGCTCGTGATGGGCACTGATCTGCCGTCGCTGTGGGCATTGCAAGGGCTGTTCCTGTTCGCCGTTCTCGTGGTTTGCGGCGCGCGCTATCCGATCGAGCGCTTCTACACCGTCAACCTCACCGTGACCGTGGCTGGCGTCGCGCTCGTTGCGGTCATGGTCGTAGCGCCGATCCATGCCGTCTATCGCAACGATCACGGTTACGAAGAAGGCCGGAATTTCTACGCGCAGGTGGCCGGCGAATTGACGCGCGAATGGCGCGAACTGGCCGGCACGCCGCTCAGCGCCGTGAGCGGTGATGATTCGCTGGCCTTCGCGACGGCGTTCTACAGCCCCGACCATCCGCATTGTGCACGGCCGTTCGAGCATCAAAACTCCTGGGGCTTGCCGCGCAAGGCGACGCTGGACCGCGGCTGGGCCGCGCTCTGTTTTCGCGGCCAGGACTATTGTGGCAGGTGGATGGAACGGGTGTCCTCGAAAGCCGGACACGTCGTCAGGCGCGAGTTCACCGTGCAGGCAACTCTGTGGGGGCGGCCCGGCCTGTCGCGGAAGGTGGTCGTGCTGATGGTGCCGCCGCGAGGAAGCGGGGCGGCACCCGAGAGCGCTGCTGAGGATTTCAGCGCCAGCAGGCGGGCGGCCAAATAGATTTCGTGATCAGCAATGGCTGTCGCGTACCTGCTCGAGCCCCTCGCTCGCCAAAGGCGTCGTGAACGTGGTCTGCTCAGCGTCCGGCTCCGAACGCTCCTGTTTCTGCCGTTTCGCCTCGCGGTTTTCGCGGTGTTCCAGTTCCATTAACGTGGCCTCTCGAATTGCTGCAGGACAACATCGAGAGGGACGGGAAGTTCCTCACGCGATGGGGGCGATGATGCGGCTTGAACAGCCGTCCCTTTTCCACCGCCAGCACGATCGCGAGCGCTGCGAGCATCGACAGGAAGAAGTCGATCGTGAACGGCAGCAGCGTGCCGTCGAAGCTTCGCCCGATCAGGGGGGCATGCATGCAAGCGAGGTACTTTTTGCGCCGTGGGGAATGACCGACGATTGAACTTCAATTGCTTTCGCGAAGGCAATCGCAAGAGCTGCAACGGCTACACCAGCGAAGATGTCCACAAAGTAGTGTCCACCCCACAAGGGCGTTGCTGCCAGCATTGCAACGCACATCATTAAAGCCCATGGACGCATCCACCACACGCCCCACCACGCCCACAGCGCGAGCAGAGCCGCCGCAGCATGGAAGCTGGGAAAGGTCACGATGCCGCCGATCTGCGAGATGTTCAGAACCTGCAGGCTGCTGCTTCTCACCACGGGCAGGCGATCAAGCTGGATGAAATAGCCGCTAGCCTTGAAGGTCGCGAACTCGGTTGGCAAATTGTATTGCTGATAGGTGCCGATGGCCGGTATCAGCGCAGAAATCAAAGCCACCGCACAAAGGGTGAGCAACGTCGCCATCGTGAACTGTTGCAATCGAACGTGGTTGTTCGTCAGTCCGAGAACGATGGGAACCGCGATCGGCGGCAAACCGATTGCACCATAGGACAAGCATGCGTACGGCAGCAGTGCAGGCCAGGCTGTCATGAGCCGATAATAAATAGTCCAATCCAGTCCGAAGAATTTGTCCCAGGAGTCGAGCATGGCATCCTGCAATGGCAAATTTGCAGATGCTGCGACGTAGGTCAGGACGGCCCCGAGCATGGACACAAGGCCTAACTGGGCGACGGAAATAAGAACGTACGCAATGCGCACGGCGCGTACTCGTGACAACAAGACGTGACCTGCCGCCGTGAGACCTGCAACCGTCGCCATGCCTCCCAACAACTCGCCTTCGAGGGCCATCGAGAGTTTCAACAAGGCAAGGGATACACCGACGAATAGCGCCAGAATTGTAATAGTGATCCAGTTCAGCAGGTAGAGACCATAGGCTTCCACTGCTTCTGAACTCGTTTGCGCTCCCGCGGATTGGGCGGGACTGTTTCTCACGTAAGCACGAACGGTCATGCGCCGCCATTTCCTGCATCTTCCGGGAAATATATGGCAACACAACCTTTAATATATCAACAACCTGCCGACGTCGTTAGGCGATGGAACAACCCTCATTCCCAATCGAAGCTCTACGACAGCAGGATCCATTCCGGCAAAATTGAAATAAAGACATTGCATAATCTCAAGATTAGAGATGTCTGCACAAGTGACGACTTCTACTAGGAAGGCGTCAGGGCGCTCTTGTGGCACCGACCGTTACGTTAAAGTGTATAACGCGCTCAGCAGGGCGCGCCCGCCCCGAACGTCCGAGCTTCCTCACGCGGTGGGGCGATGATGCGGCTTGAACAGCCGTCCCTTTTCCACCACCAGCACGATCGCGAGCGCTGCGAGCGTCGACAGGCAGAAGCCGATCGAGAACGGCAGCAGCGTGCCGTCGAAGCTTTGGCCGATGGCCATGCCGACCACGATTCCGATCAATGTCGTGATCGAGCCGTAGAGCGAGGAGGCGGTGCCGGCGATGTGGCCCTGCGGCTCCATCGCGAGCGCGGTGAAATTGGCGACCATCATGCCGAACGAGAACATCATCAGGGCGGAGAGCACCATGAACAAGGATAGCGGCAGCACGCCGAGGCTTTCGGTCAGCAGCATCACGCCGGCTACCGCGGTGTAGAGCGTCAGTGCCCCGTGCGAGATCACGCGCATGCCGAGCCGACCGACCAGCCTCGCGTTGAGGAAGCCGGCCATGGCGGTGCCGGCCGCGATCGCCGCGAAGGCGAGCGGGAAGTAATGGCCGAGGTGATAGATGCCGGTGAAGACCTGCTGGGCGCAGAAGACGTAGGCAAACAGCGCGCCGATGACGCCGCCGGCGGCCGTGGCGTAGCCGATGGTCTGGCGATGGGTCACGGTCTGCCGGAAGGCCGAGAGCACGTCGGCGGGTGCCAGCGACCTGCGCTCGGATTCGGGAAGGGTTTCAGGCAGCCGCAGCACGCACCATGCGAGCGCGAGCAGGCCGTACAGCATCAGCACCACGAAGATGCCGCGCCATGCCGTCACCAGCAGCACCGCCTGTCCGAACGAGGGGGCGATCACCGGCACCGCGATGAACACCATCATCGCGAGCGACATCACGCTCGCCATGCGGCGGCCGACATAGCAGTCGCGCACGATCGAGGTCGCGATCACGCGCGTCGCCGAAGTGCCGAGCCCTTGCAGTGCGCGCGCCAGCAGCAGCGTCTCGAACGAGGGCGCGGCGACCGCCAGCACGCTCGCCACCGCATAGACCGCCATGCCGCCGAGCAGCACCGGGCGGCGGCCGAAGCGGTCCGACAACGGGCCCATGACGAACTGGCCGGCGCCGAAGCCGACCAGGAAGGTCGACAGCACCAGTTGAAGATGGTTGGCGACGGGAATCTTGAAGGCGGTGCCGATGTTGGGCAGGGCCGGCAGCATCATGTCCATCGCAAGCGGATTCAGCGCCATGATGGACGCGATTACGATGACGAATTCGGGAAAACCCATGGGACGGTGTCCGGAGGACACCCAATCGTCGGCATTGACGTCGGACAAGGAAGCTCACCTCTTGAAATTGAGGGCGTTATCCATTCCGATGTTGCGTTGCACAACCCCCGTTTCGGGATGGCTGTCAGGCAGGGCCGGAGCGGACAAGAATTGGTGAGATGGCCGCCTTTCCTTTCCTGCCGGATTCTCCAGATCGCGCAACCCCCGGTGGCCGGAAACCACTGATTCACCATCCCTTCCTAAAGATCGGCATCCGGCGCGGCCCCGCCCGTCGGGCAGGATGAAACCGAAACGCATTCTGCCCACAGTGCGGCCGAGATGAGGAGGCGCCGCAGCGGCGCTCAGAGAAACAAGCCAAACAAAGGTATCCGCCTGTGTCCGAGATGTCCGGTGCAGCACGATGGTTGGAGCCCGCAGCCGACACGGCTGCGAGGCGGAACGTCTGGCTTGCCTGCCTGATCGCGCTGACTGCGCTGCTGGTGCTCGGCAATCTCGCCAACGACGCCAGGCTCGATGTGAAATATGGCTGGGATGTCCGGGTCAATTGCGCGGCAGTCGATGCGCATGCCGACGGGCTCGATCCCTACTTCGTCAAGAACCTGAAGGGCACCAAGCTCTCTTATCCCTATCTGCCGGTGACGCTGGACGTCTTCCGCCCGCTGTGCGCGGGCGGCTTTCTGGTCGATCACTACAGAGGAATCTTTCTCGTCCTCGCCGTGATCTGCGGCCTGCTGTTGCCCGGGCTCGGCCGAACGGGCACGAGCGCGCGCGATGCTGCGCTCAAGGTGCTGTGCGCGCTCGGCGCGTTCGTCGGTTTCGAATGGGTGCAGGCGTCGGGGAATTTCGCGATTCTAAGCGGCCTGCTGACCGCGATCGCGCTGTCGCTCCTGCTTCGTCCGCTTCCCTCTAGAGAAAACACGAGCTTTCCCTTGCGCCTTGCCGGCGCTGCACTGCTCGGTCTCGTGACCTCGTTCAAGCTGGTGTTCTGTCCCGTGCTGGCTGCGCTCTATTTCCTGCCGCTGCCGCGCAGTCGCAAGCTGGCGCTGATCGCGATGGCGGCGTTCGGCTTCGCATTGCCGGTCTTGATGTCGAGGCTGCTGTATCCTGATCTGTTCGCGAGTTGGCTGCTTGTAATTGCGGGTCAGATCCCGAACCAGCATGCCGTCGATCTCGTGGAGATCAATCCGTCGCTGCTGCTGCTGGCGCGGGACCTCATGGACCATGCCGGCCTCGGTGACAGCAAGCCGGTGATGTTCGCGGCCTATGCGCTCGCAGCCCTCGCGCTCGTGCTGGTGCCGTTCGCCCTGTCCGTCCTGCGCGTGGCCGCGAGCCACCCGGTACGGGAAGGGGGATCGCTTCTGACGCGGCTGGATCGCTGGCTGATGGATCATCCCCGCACGGCCATGCGCGTCACGGTGCTCGCCATGTTTGCACTCTATCTCAGCTCGCCGCGGCTCAAGGAATATGCCTTCTTCGAGCTCGCGCTCTACGCCGCCATCCTTATCGTCGATCTTCCGGCCATGGCGCTCGCCGCATGTCTCTCGGTCGGTCTGCTCCTTCCCGCACTGATCTCGCTTCTGGGAGCAGCATTCGAGGGCAGCTTCATTCTCCTCACGGTCGCGCTGATGTGCTTCTGGATCCTGCTGCTCGACTTCCGTGCCGAGCCGAAACGCCCCGAGGCGCACATAGTGGAGTCACGTTGAAGGGCTCACGATCGCGCTGAATCGCTTCTGCGCGCATTCCGGAGATCCGACCTCGATCTCACATCCATGAAGGCATTGTAGGAACCGGATCGGGCCCAAAGGTCGGCCATCGATCTCGACCAATGCTGGTGTGGTTGAGCAGATAACGGCGCCTAACAAAGTTCCGTGCGCGAGATCAACCCCGCGGCATCAACGATCTCGTGGATGCTTGGTCGCGTTCCGAATGCCGCCATGAACGCAATTAGTCGTCCAAGCGGGGGCGAGGATGGAGCTTGGCGCAAAGGATCACCGCCCACCCGGCTGAGGTTGTCCTGATTAAATCTACACGCGCTCGTTGTCAAACTATTAAAGGTTGTATTGCCATACATGTCTCCGGAATTGCTGGGAATGACAAATGGCGGTTCAGGCATGCTCGGTCGGTGGTCTTCCTCGTTCGACAGGTACTCTATCAACCCCAGGGGCAAGGGCGGAACTCGCGGTTTGCCTTAATCTTTTTCAGCTCAACTGGGCTCTCATCGCAGCCACGCTGGCCGTCTTCGTCGTTGGGCTGTGTCTAGCCGGTTTTCAATTGCGGGTAAGCAGCTATCTGCTCTATTTCGGAATTGCCGGCGTGTACGGAGTGGTCGGTTATCTAAATCTGAAATCGAAACTCAGACGGAGCCCCCGCGTCTACATCGCCCTGTTCTTCATTGCTCAAATCGTTCTTCAGATTCTTCTTCTGGTGTCGATCGGCTATTTCGCGGCGACAGCCAACTTTCCAATGCAGGACACGAATCTGCTGGCCATGGATCGGGCGCTCGGCCTGGATTTTCGTGCTTATCTGGCATTGGTCAACCGGCCGGGTCTGATCGATGCTCTTGCAGTGACCTACGACTCCATTCGATGGCAACTGGTTCTGATCGTGGTTGTCGTTCCACTGCTCGGTCACTACAGGCGCGCTGCGGAGTTCTCGCTCGGATTTGGCCTGACGTTGGCTATCACGACCCTCATCTCCACGCTGTTCCCAGCGACCGGCGTCTATGAAACCGTAGGACTACACTCAGCGGACCATCCCAATTTCGAGCCCTCCGTCTACAACGCGACGCTGCGCGAGCTCCCCCTAGTGCGCGACGGCACAGTGAAGCTGCTCGATGCGTTTCAACTGGGGCCGCTTCTGACCTTTCCAAGCTTTCACGCGATCTCGGCAGTCTTGTACATGTGGGTGCTCTGGCCGATCCGCTGGGTCCGGGGCATCGGCCTGCTATGGAACGCGGTCATGCTGGCCGCGACCCCGATCGGGGGAGGACATTATTTTGTCGACGTGTTCGCCGGGGTGGCCGTCGGCATTGCATCGATCTGGGTCATCAAACGCATCGGCGCACTTCTTGCGCCCGAGCAGGATCGGGAGAGAGTCATCTCACAGATCTCCACCGTCGACCCATTGGCGATGGTCGAGCCCGACGGAGATCTGAGCCCGCAATCGTCGTAGTGCTGCGGTGGAAATATAGTTGAAGGCGCGCATGACCGGGTGTCGGCCAAGCCGAAATCCATCTGGTTGCTGCCTTCATTTTATGCGGCGTTAAATTGCCGCCGCGCGAGGTTGTGGGATCCAGGCTCAGCCCGCGCATTGGGAATGATTTGGGTCATCCTCTTCTTCTGCCTTCTGCATGTCTTCGACGCTCCGCTCGATCGTGTCCACACGATCTGGCAGCGCGCTGATTTTCTCGCATACCTCTTGGGAGTTGACACATGGATCTGAATGTCCGCTCGAAAATGAGCGACTACGTCATCCGGCGGCTCAGCCTGCGCGGAGATCATTCTCCGGTCGAGGACGATGAGCTCTTGTTCACCAGCGGCCGGCTCGACTCGCTGGATGCGGTCGAAATCATCATGTCGCTGGAGATGGACTACGGGATCGATTTTGCGCGGATCAATTTCGATCTGACGCAGCTGGATTCGATCAATGCCATCTGCGATCTGGTGGATGCGGTCAATGCGTGACCAGTCCAAATGGCTCTTTAGCCATTCGTCCGTGTGAGATGTCACAGACGCTTCGCACGATACTCTCACCTGGTGCGGGCGGCCGGACTCGAACCGGCACAGGCCTTGCGGCCCCACGGATTTTCATACCACTTCGGCTTTCGCCGCCGCCCTTTCGGCGTTCGTGGTCTGGACTATCCCTTCACCCTGGCGCTTGTCCGCTGTAGGTGCTGCCCGTCTAGTCTCTACACCTTCCCCCTGGCGGGGCTTGGCTCGGGATTGCCAGTGAAGGTTTCCCCGACTTTGAGCAGTTCTGCTCCTGAAGTTTCCTCCAGGGCACTCAATGGCTTAAGTCCGATGCGTCTACCAATTCCGCCACGCCCGCATCGGCCCATCTATACGGCGCAATTGCCCGACGGGCAAAGAGAATACAGCCGATTCCGCGCACGATTTGAGCCGCTTACCTCAGGGGCTTCAGCTCGGATTCCGTCACGTCCTCGGCCCTCTGGCATTGCTGCTTTGTTGGCTCTATAGGCGGTTCTTCCTTGAGCGAGTCGGGCGCACGAGGCAAAGCCTCAATCCGGACATCTATTGTTGCTTTAGGCATTCTCAATCCGCGGGGACTAATCATCCGGCATGGCTGCTTCGTTTTCCTCTTCCCTGCGCTCCTGCAGCGTGCTGCTCGCGGCCGGTGCTTTGCTGTCCGGCTGCGCCGGCATGAGTGAGACGGTCGCGCCGGCCTTCGCCGATCCCGGCAAATACGAATTGTATGACTGCAAGCAGCTCGAGACCGAGCGCAAGGCGCTCGCGAACCGCACTGCCGATTTGCAGAAGCTGATGGACAAGGCCCAGACCGGCGCTGGTGGCGCGGTGGTGTCCGAGCTTGCCTATCGCAACGACTACATCGCGGCGCGGGGCCAGGCGCAACTTGCCGATGAGGCCTGGCGCCGCAACAGGTGCCGGGAAACACCGCCCGAGCCGACACCGCCCGCCGCGCCGCCGTCATCCGCGGCCGCTGCCAAGCCGGCATCGAAATCCGGAAAAGCGATCCGCTGAGGCACCGCGCCGGCGGCGCCTGGACTCAAGGCCGCCAGTTGTAGATCCAGTCCTGCCGCGCCAGCATGCGGTCCGGGCCGAGCGCGCGGATCGCAAGATCGCGCGCGATCGCGAGCGGCCCGCTGAAATGATAGATGCGGCCCTGCTGCCGCGCCGTCCGCTGCACCCGCCGTACGCGTGCCTGGCGCGCGCGGCCATATTGCGTCAGCGCAGCCGTGATGCCCGCGGTGCTCTCGGCCGCCTCGACGCTCAAATGCCGGGCAAGCACGGCGGCATCCTCGATCGCCATGCCGGCGCCTTGGGCTGCGAACGGCAGCATCGCATGCACGGCATCGCCGAGCAGCCCGACTGGCCCCTTGCTCCAGGGGCAGCCGTCAGGCACCCCGAACAGCGCCCATTTCCGCCAGGCGTCGACCGGAGCGAGCATCATCCGCGCCGACGGCGGCCAGCGCGGCGCGGCGAAAGCCTCCATGACCTCGAGAGGATCGCCGGGCGTGCTCCAGCCCGGCCTGTTCCAGGTGCCCGGCAGCACCGCGACCACGTTGATCTGGCGTCCGCCCGCGATCGGATAGGCCACGAGATGCGCGTTCGGGCCCATCCAGAGCTGCACCCGGCGCGCGGTGTAGTCCTTCGGCAGTTGCGTCGCATCGAGCGTGCCGCGCCAGGCGATCAGGCCGGAAAAGCGCGGCTGCACTTCGGGGAACAGGTGCTGGCGGACCGTCGACCAGATGCCATCGGCGCCAATCAATGCGCTGGCGAGATCGCTGCGGCGGATCGTGCCGCTGCGATGGACCACCGTCAGCCCCTTGGCGTGAGGCGCGACGTCCTCGAAGGTCGCGCCCAGCTTCAGGTCGATATCGGGATGGTCGGCAACAGCGCCCGCCAGCGCCGATTGCAGATCGGCGCGGTGCACCACCCAATAGGGGGCGCCGGCGCGCGCGGAGGCTGCTTCGCCGAGCGGCATGCGCAGCAGCTCGCCGCCGGCCCGCGCGCTCATGATCGAGACCGCTTCCGGGATCACGGCGCGCAGCTTGAGGCGTTCGGTGAGACCGAGCTCGACCAGCACGCGGCTGGCATTGGGGGAGAGTTGCAGGCCGGCGCCGACTTCCTCGAGGCGCTCGGCCTTCTCCAGCACGACGATGCGGAAGCCGCGGGCCGCGAGCGCAAGCGCGGCCGTCAGTCCACCGATGCCGGCACCGGCAATGACAATCGTTCGGGAGAGCGCCACCCCTGACCGATGAGACCGGTCAGGCCACCTTGTCCTTCAGCACGCATTCCGGCGGACGGGCTTCGCCCGCCTTCAGGTCGGGCGCGAAGCGGTACAGCGTCGAGCAATAGGGGCAGATGATCTCGTTGTCGTTGCCGAGGTCGAGGAAGACGTGCGGATGATCGAACGGAGGGTTGGCGCCCACGCACATGAACTCTTGCGAGCCGATCTCGATGACGGGAACTCCGGCATCGTTGTGGAAGTGCGGGACGACATGGTCGGACATCGTAGTTCATCCTGGAGTGGCAATGGCGACAGGTACAATCGGAAACTGACGCGGCATCTTTAAGGCGCCGCGGACCATACTGGTGGGTTCAGATGATTGCTAGTCCAGCGGAACCGAAAGGTTCGCAATTGCCCCATGCTCATTTGCTCATGCAAATTCGACACAATCTTGGGGCCTGAGAGAAGCCCTTCTTTCGTCGGTGGCGTTGTGTCGCAATTTTGGCATACTATGTCTGTCGACGAGCATAATTGCGACGAAAGACGAATCGTCAGGCGTCAGCGATTTTAGGACCGTCCAGGCTTTCCGCATGAAATGGCTGCGAATCAGCACAGCGTTGGCCGGTGTCGCGGCATGCAGCTTCATGCTCGCGCAGGTAGCACCGCACGCCCGCGAGGCCGGCGCGATCCTCGCCGCCCAGGACGATCCCGCCGTGCTCTCCGAGCTCAAGCTCGATGCGCTGCTGCGGCAGAACGAGCGCCTGGTTCAGGACAACATCGAGGCTGCGCTTGCCGCGGGCGACGCCGATCTCGCCGACAGTTTCGTCGCGCTCGCGCGTGACCGTAACATCGCGCTCCCGGACGACCTCCTGAGCCGCGTCAGCGACGCGGTCAAAGCCGAGAATTCCACCTCCCATTTCGCCAAACGATTTGCCACCGGTCTCGTCACCGGCAACGCCGACGACGTCGCGAGCCTGTCGGGAACGGTGGCCGGCGATCTCTTCGTGATCGGCGACATCAGGGACGTTGTCCGGGAAGGCAAGCATCTCGCCATGGGCGAGGACACCGACCGGCTCGTGCTGGGGCTTGCGGCGGCGGGCCTTGTGGTGACGGCGGCAACCTACGTCTCGGTCGGTGGTGCCGCGCCGGTGCGCGCCGGGCTGACACTGGTGAAGGACGCGCGCAAGGTGGGGCGGCTCGGTGAGGGGCTTGCGGCATGGGCCGGCCGGTCGGCGCGCGAGATCGTCGACACGCCGATGCTTCAGAACGCGGTCGCCAAGGGGTCGGTGCTGCGGCCGGGTGAGACCGTGAGCGCGATCAAGGCTGCGTTCCGCGCCGAAAAGGCCGGCGCGCTAGTTCGGCTCGGCAAGGACGTGACGCGCGTCGCCGAAAAGACCGGCACGCGCGGAGCGATGGACACGTTGCGGATCGCCGACGGCCCGAAGGATGTTGCGCGCGCGGCGCGGCTTGCAGAGGCGCAGGGCGGCAAGACCCGCGCCATCATGAAACTGCTTGGCCGCGGCGCGCTGCTCCTCATCGGCGGTGCGTTCGATCTGACGCTCTGGCTGTTCGGCGCGGCACTGACGCTGTTTGGGCTGTTGTCCTCGATCAAGGCGACCACGGAGCGCCTGACCCAGGCCTGGTGTGATCGCAAGCGCGCGCGGCGGCTCCGCCGGGCGCAGATGGCCGCCGAGGCCGCTCTGGCGGATGCAGCCCTTAAGGCCTAAAGCGCGATGAGATTGAGGTAATTCGTAGCCGCGCTTGAGGCTATTGTTTGAGCATGATCCCCGCGCAAACGCGTTCCGCGTTTGCGGAGCGGAAAAACCGCTGCACACTTGTCCGGATCGTGCTCTAAGATCGACTTTTCCCCCTCAAGACCCGCGGAACTGATGATGCCGAGCTTCCACAACGGCGCCGTTGAAATTGCCTATCTCGACGAAGGCGAGGGCGACCCGATCATTCTCCTGCACGGCTTTGCCTCGAGCAAGAACGTGAACTGGGTCTATCCGACCTGGGTCTCGGAACTGCGCAAGAACGGCCGCCGTGTCGTCGCGCTCGACAATCGCGGCCACGGCGAGAGTGCGAAGCTCTACGAGCCTGCGCAGTACTCGATTCCGGTCATGGCCGGCGACGTGCTGGCGCTGATGGATCATCTCGCCATCCCGCAGGCCGACATCATGGGCTATTCGATGGGCGGACGGATGGCGGCGTGGCTCGCGCTCAATGAGCCGCAGCGCCTGCGCTCGGCGATCCTCGGCGGCATCGGCATCGGCGGCCTGATCGAGGGCACCGGTCCCGGCGAGAACGTCGCGAAGGCGCTGGAGGCGCCCTCGTTCGACGACGTCACCGATCCCGTGGGTCGCACCTTCCGCGCCTTCGCCGATCAGACCCGTTCGGACCGCCGGGCGCTCGCCGCCTGCCTGCGCGGCACGCGGGAGCTCATGACGAGAGCGCAAGCCGCACGCATCGAGGTGCCCGTGCTGATTGCGGTCGGCACCGCCGACGACGTCGCGGGCTCTGCCGGCGCGCTCGGCGCGATCATCCCGGGCGCGCAGGTGCTCGATATCCCGGGCCGCGATCACATGCGGGCAGTCGGCGACAAGGTCTACAAGACCGGCGTGCTCGATTTCCTCTCACGCCGTAGCTGAGTCTCGTCCGTCGGCGCCTCGTCGCCGAACGCGCGAAACAGCGCGGTCAGCACCACGAAGGTTGCAATCCACACCATCCGCGCGCCATAGCGGTCGTGCGGACCGGAGATCACGCCGCAGATGAAGGCGTTGCCGAGCAGCGCCAGTGTCACGGTCGCTGCCAGCAGCGTCAGATCGTCGAGCCGGCGCCTCGCGAGCGCATGCACCAGCAGCCCGACGAGCGCTGCCATCGAGGCCAGCGCGACGGGGATGTGCAGCCAGTTGACGTCGTCGAAATTGACGGCCCAGTGCTGCTGCCGCGCCGCGCGCATCGGCGCGACTTGCGCGGGTATGTAGCGCTCGATGATGCCGTAGGTGTGCGGAATCCAGCCGTTGGTGCCTTCGCCGGTTGCGACATGCAGCAATTGTTGCCCCATCGCCCGCAGCGCCGCGCCGGCCTGCCAGGCCGGATAGTCCGCGAGCGAATGCACGACGATGTAGCCCATCTCCTCGTTCATGCCTTCGAACCGGCCGAGCGTGTTGAACATGCTCTTGCCCCACAGAAACTCGTCGGCGGTCGCCGGCAGCTCGTTGCGATAGGGGCAGAGCTTGTAGCGTTCGCGCGGGCAATGATCGTTGAGATAGCGCGCAACGATGCCGTCCTGCATCATGCGGCCGAAGGCGACGCCATAGCCGCCGGGTGTCCAGGTCCATTTGCCCGACAGCGCATAATTCGCCGACATCAGCATCAGGCCGCCCGCGACGATGGTGAGGCTCGCCAGCGCCAATCCCGCGAGCGGAAGGCGAGGTCTAAGGAGCGGCCGCGCCATCCAGCCGGCGGCGCACAGACCGAGCAGCACGCCGAGCGTCGCGCTGTGGGTCGCTGCAGCAAAGGCGGTGAAGACGAACAGCGCGATTTTTTCGAGCCGCGAGGTGCGGTGTGCTCCGATCACCAGCAGGAACAGCGACAGCACCGACAGCCCTGCAAAGATGTCGGTGAGCAGCATGCTCGCCAGCCAGGGCAGGGCGGTCGACAGGATCAGGAGCAGGCTGATCGCGACGAAGCGGAAGGTCTGCATCAGCCCGAGCACGCGCAAGCTGAGCTGCAACAGCCACAGCGTCGCCAGCGACTGGACCGCGAGGTTGATCCAGAAACCAAAACTCTCGCCATAGTGCAGATAGAGGCCGAACACGGTGGAGCGGCTCGGGACGAGATAGCCCTCGTACCAGCGCGCCAGATAGCCGCCGGTATCCCATTGCAACAATGGATAGCCGTTCCAGAACGCCGGCGCGATCATCAGCAGAGGCAGGGCCATTGCGGCCAGCCGCAGCCATAACGAGCCCGCGGCGCGCGCGCGCAATTGGTCGGTGGTGATGCTCAAAACTGTTCCGTCCTCGCTCGGACCATGCCCGCAATAACGGTTGGGGGAGAATTCACCAATAGTTTGATGCGGCCCGGCTTGAATTTGGCAAAACTCTGACCACTTTGAGCCGACCTTGCCGCTTGGGGGCGTCAGAAGAAAGTCTTGTGTTTCAATGTCTTGGCGCGCTTTCGCAAGGCAAGGCACTGTTCACTCTCAGGCAAGCCGGCCAGGACTTTGTCGCGTAGACTGTGCTATAGAGCCAACAAAACCAGCCCATTCGAAAGAGCAATTCCCATGGCAGTGCATCAGGTCAATCCGGGAGGAAAGCTCGCATCGCTCGATCCGATCTGGGACCGGATCCGGAGCGAGGCGGAGGACATCGTCCATCGCGAGCCCGAGCTTGCGACCTTCATTTATTCGACGGTGCTGCATCACAGCCGCCTCGAAAATTCCGTGATTCACCGTCTCGCCGACCGGCTCGATCACTCCGCGCTGTCTGGCGATCTCGTGCGCCAGACCTATGACGAGGCGCTGCGCGACGATCCCGATCTCGGCAACGCCTTTCGCGCCGATCTCGTCGCCGTCTACGACCGCGATCCCGCGACCTCGCGCTTCATCGATCCCTTGCTCTACTTCAAGGGCTTTCATGCGATCCAGACCCATCGCTTGGCACACTGGCTCTATCTGAAGGGCCGCAAGGATTTCGCGTATTACCTCCAGAGCCGTTCGTCCGCGGTGTTCCAGACCGACATCAACCCCGCCGCGCGCATCGGCCGCGGCATCTTCCTCGACCACGCCACCGGTTTCGTCTGCGGTGAGACGGCGGTGATCGAGGACGACGTCTCGATCCTGCACGGCGTCACGCTCGGCGGCACCGGCAAGGAGAACGAGGACCGTCATCCGAAGATCCGCCATGGCGTGCTGATCGGCGCCGGCGCAAAGATCCTCGGCAACATCGAGATCGGCCATTGCGCGCGCATTGCCGCCGGCTCGGTCGTGGTCAAGCCGGTGCCGCACAACGTCACGGTTGCGGGCGTGCCCGCCAAGATCGTCGGCGAAGCCGGCTGCGCCGAGCCGTCGCGCACCATGGATCAGATGATCAACGCGATGGGGCTTTGATCTCCGTTTGATCGGAACGGGGCCGGATTTTCCGGCCCTTTCCGTCCCAAAATTCTTTGGCAATTCATGCTGGCGGTTCGTCGCGTCTCGTCGTAAACCCCGCCAACCAGATTTCGATTGGAGACTTGCCGTGGACGTCAAGGAAGTGAGAAAGCTCGACGCGTATCTGAAGCGCGTATTCGGCAATCCCAAGATTCGCGTCGTACCGCGGCCGAAGAAGGACGATTCCGCCGAAGTCTATATCGGCGAGGAATTCATCGGCGTGCTCTTCGTCGACGACGAGGACGACGACCGCTCGTTCCAGTTCCAGATGGCGATCCTCGAGGACGATCTCGTCGACCAGGAGTAGGCGTAGCGCCTCGGAGTCACGCATCCACCGCGGCGAGCATCTCGGGGATCGTGACAAACTTCTCCCGGGGCTTCCCGAGCGCGGCCCCCCGGCGTTTCTCGGCCGCGTCGATCGTGCCCCAATCCGGATAGCTCACGATGCGTGCGACGCGGCCGGTCAGGCGCGCAAGCAGTGCGTCAGGCGTATCCGGGCGCGGCCGTCGATGGGCGATATCCGCCAGGACGGCCTCTGCGGTGGCAATCCCGCAGCCGCGATTGGTGCCGATCGTGCCGTTTGGCCCGCGCTTGCTCCATCCGCAGACATAGAGGCCCTCGATCACCGAACCATCGACTGCGACACGTCCGTCGACGTTCGCATGCACGCCGCGATGCGCGTCATAGGGAACCCCGGCCACAGGCGTGGTCTTCCGGCCGACGCTGCTGAGCGAGAGGCCGCATGCGATGTCCTCGATAGCGCCCGATCCTTGCTTGAACGCGATGGCCTCCAGGCGGCCTCGTCCTCGGAGCGCGACAGGAGACAGACCAAAGCGAAAAACGCAGCGCCGCGGCTTCGCCACGGCCGCCCGCGAGAACGCGCGCAGCAACGACAATTTTTCGGTCAGCTCCGGATCGTCGGGACGCCGCGGCTCGAATTCATCGGAGGTGACGTTGCGCAGGTCGACGCATGTGTCGCATGCGCCCAGTTCGAGAAAGTCACGTAATTCCTTTGCGGTGAACCTGGCCTGCGCCGGTCCGCCGCGGCCGACGACGTGGATTTCGCGGATCCGGCTCTCTGCCAGGACGTCGAGCGCGTGGCGCGCGATGTCGGTCCGGCGCAGCTCGTCCGCGGTCTTGGCGAGGATGCGCGCCACGTCGAGAGCGACGTTGCCATGGCCGATGACGATCGCGGTCTCATGCCGAAGATCGAACCGCAGATCCGCAAACTGCGGATGCCCGTTGTACCACGCGACGAAATCGCCCGCCGTGTGGCTGCCCGGCAGTGCTTCACCGGGGATGTCGAGCGCCCGGCTCAGTTCCGCGCCTGTCGCGAGCACAACGGCGTCATAGGCCTCGCGCAGTTCGTCGATCGTGAGGTCGTCTCCGATCGTGACGCCGCCGATGAAGCGAAACCCGGGCATGGCGGCGATGCGGTCGAAGGCCGCTGTGACCTGCTTGAGCTTCGGATGGTCGGGGGCAACGCCGAACCGCACCAGCCCGTACGGCACGGGGAGCCGTTCGAACATGTCGACAGTCACGGGCGCGCCCGAGCGCAACAGGGCCTCGGTGGTGTAGAAGCCACTCGGTCCGCTGCCGACGACGGCGATGCGAACTTCGTTTGCAGCAGACCCCGTCATCGGCCCAGCGCCTGCCTGCGTTCATCGGCCCCCGGCAGAGCCGGCAGGCGCGCACTGATGACGGGAGTTTCAGTCGCGCGCTTGCGGTTGACGTCGATCCAGTACTTCTTGTCCGCGGCGAGGCGATAGTCGGGCTCGATCGCGCCGACCGGGCATGCCGGCGCGCAGCCACCGCAATCGATGCAGTTTTCCGGATCGATGTAGGTCATGGTGTCGTCGACGTGGAAACACTCCACGGGACAGACGGTAACGCATTCGGTGTATCGGCAGCCGCGGCAATTGTCGGTGACCACATATGTCATCGTCAGGCCCCGCTGACCTGAACGAGGATGTCCGAGAATGTCGGGGCGCGGCCGAGGTCGGCGAAGGCGGGAGGCGTCAGCACGTGAACCGTCGCGCCGTTGCGATTGGACCGCTGCCAGTAGCCGGACGGCGCCACCACCACACCCGGCATGACGTCGGCCGAAACGGTCGCGAAGGCCTCGAACGCGCCACGGTCGTTGAACACGCGAATGGGCGCGCCCGCGACGATGCCACGCTGTGCCGCATCGTCCGGATTGAGGAGCACCGCCTGTTCCTCGCCCGCCTGCGCGGTCTGTGCCGGTAGGTTGCCGTAGTTCGAATTCAGGAAGGCGTGGCTCTTCGGCGAGATCAGGCTGAGCGGATAGCGCGTTGCGAGCATGGGCGCGGTGCGCGGGTTCTCGTTCGGCGGGATGTAGTGGGGCAGGGGATCGACTGGCGCGGCGTCCTGATCGCCATTGTAGCCCTGGCGGAACAGCGGCACCACGAAGTTGCCGCCGCCGGCGATGGTCGAGCTGAACTCGCACTTCCCCGATGCGGTCGGAAAATTGCCCTCGCGGTGCGGCGCCCAGTCGGCCGGCGCGGGCATGTTGAGGCGCGCATAGCCCTTGGCCTTGATGCCGTCGAGCGTGATCCCGGCGAGCACCGGGCTGCTCCAGTCGAGGGAGGCTTCGATGATCTCGTCGTCGCTCCGGAAGAAGGCCGGGTCGGTGATGCCCATCGCGCGCGCGAGCCGGCGGAACAGCTCGGTGTTGGACACGGCTTCGCCGAGCGGCGCGATCGCCTGGTTGTTGTAGGACAGATAGAGATGCCCCCAGGAGAACATGATGTCCTTCTGCTCGAGCTGCGTGGTCGCGGGCAGAACGATGTCGGCGTATTTGGCGGTGTCGGTCAGGAAGTGCTCGCTGACGACGGTGAAGAGATCCTCGCGTTCTAATCCCTTTTCGAGCTTGCCCTGTTCGGTCACCATCGCCATTGGATTGGCGTTGTAGACGAACAGCGCCTTGATCGGCGGATCGAAGCCGAGCTCGCCCGTCAGCGCCGCTCCAAGGCGCCAGGAATTGAGCACGCGCATCTTCTCCGGCTGGAGATCGGGACGCATCAGCACGTCCCATCTGACCGGGAACGCCCAGATCGGGAGCTGGAGCAGCCCGCCGCCGACGTGCTTCCAGGCACCGATCAGTCCCGGAAGACAGGCGATCGCGCGCACGGTCTGACCGCCGCCGGCATGCCGTTCGACGGCGACGCCAATGCGCACGACGGCCGGTGGTGTCGTCGCATATTCCCGCGCCAGCTTGACGATGTCGTCGACGGGAATGCCGGTTTCCTGCGAGGCGAATTCGGGTGTGTAGCTGGACGCCCGCGCGGCCAGCTCGTCGTAGCCCACGGTGTGTTTGTCGACATAGTCGCGATCGATCAGATTCTCCTTGATGATGACGTGGATCATCGCGAGCGCCAGCGCAGCATCGGTGCCGGGACGGATCGGAATATGCCAGTCGGCGAGGCGTGCGGTGCGGGTGCGGACGGGATCGATGACCACGAGCTTGGCACCGGCCTTCTTCGCTTGCTCGATGAACGGCCAGTGATGCGAGTTCGTGCTCAGTGTGTTGCAGGCCCACAGGATGATGTATTTCGAGTGCACGAAGCTTTCGGGATCGACGCCCGGCGTGTGCCCGATCGTCATCATGTACGCCGTGCAAGAGGCGGAATCGCAGAAGGTGCGCTCCAGAACCGTCGCGCCGAGCTTGTTGAAGAGGGGATCGCCGACGTTCAGCCCATTGATGATGCCCTGCGTGCCCAGATAGCTGTAGGGCAGGATCGCCTGCGCACCGTGCTCGGCAATGACGGATGTCCAGCGCGAGGCGATGGTCGCGAGCGCTTCCTCCCAGGAGATCCGCTGGAACTGCTTGGTGCCCTTCGGTCCGACGCGTTTGAGCGGATACAGGACGCGCTTGTCACTGTAGACGCGCTCCTCGTAGTTGTTGACCTTCACGCAGAGCCGTCCGCGCGTGAAGGGGTGATCGGGATTGCCCCGGACGGCGATGGCCTTGCCATCCTCGACCGTGGTCAGGATGGAGCAGGTGTCCGGGCAGTCGTGGGGGCACGCGCCTATTACCGTGGTCCGGGCCATGGGTCTCTCCGCTTCCCGATTCAAGTCGGTCAAGGATGCGGCCGGCGGGCGCGGCCTGGCTTTTCAAAATGTGCGGTCTTGTTGTCCCGGACTGCTCTCGGCCCGTGGACGGCCGGCCGGATGTCTGGCATGCTAATTGCTGGACCCGGCAATACCTTTCTACCCACACATCGCGTGATCTGGCGGAGATTTCCGATGGGTATGCTCGGCAATTCTGTCGATAAATATGTTACCGGCAGAATGCTTCAGACGTCCAACGACCGGCGGTGGGGACACCTTTTGGCCGAGCGATGGAGCCATGAGCCAGGCGATCTTCCGCCGCAATTGCCGCGCGACACCGAGATCGCAATCCTGCTGCGAGGCAGCTCGGTCGTCGATCGCGAAGGCGCAGGCATGCGGCAGCGCACCTTCGGCCGAAAGGGCACCGTCTGGCTCTGCCCGGCCGGCATCCGCGAAGACTTCATCCGTGTCGAGAACCAGATGCAGGAATGCCTGCATCTCTTTCTCCCCGGCAAGCCGTTCGACGACACCATGCTCCGGGATCTGGACATCGATCCCTCGGGTATCTCGATCCGCTACGAGACCATCGATCAGGACATGTTCATCGAGCACGTTGCTGACCGGATCCTGAAGGAGCTCGAACAGGAGACCTCCACCGGCCGGCTCCTGATCGAAAGTCTCGGGCGCGCGTTGTCAGCCCATCTCGTGCATACCTACTCGGCAACTGCAGTCAGGCTCCGGCAAATCAACGCCGGTCAGCGGCCGCTCGACGCCAAGCGGCTGTCGCGCGTGACGGAGTTCATCGATGCATCCGTCGAGCGCGAGTTCACGGTCAAGGATTTGGCATCGGTGGCGTGCATGAGCCCGGCGCATTTCTCTCGCAGCTTCAAGGCGGCGACAGGTAGCGCGCCGCATGAATATGTCAGCCGGCAGCGTCTCGATCTGGCCAAGCGGCTGCTGTCCACCAGCGATCGCCCGCTGGTCGACATCGCCTATGCCGCAGGATTTTCATCGCAGGCCAATTTCAACCGCGCCTTCCGCAAGGCGGTCGGGACGACGCCGAGCCTGTATCGGGCGCAGAAGGGCCGGGACTGAGGCTTCCGTCAGAGGACGGCGTCAGGGGCAACCGGATCAGAGCGATCTGGCCGGTCTCGTCAAACCCCAACCGCTCGCGCCAAGCTGCGATGACTGTCAGCTCCGCGGCCCGCGCAGCTGCGCCGTCAGCTTCTCCATTGCCTCCGCCACGTCACGCCACCGCGACAGCCAGCTCCGCGGAAAGCGGAAGGTGAGGTCGGCGCCGCCGACGCGCCGCTCGGAGAGGCACATGCCGGGCGTCGCCGCATCGCGGGTGCAGCGCGCGGTCAGCGCGGGGCTTGCGGCGGAATAGAGGTCCTCGCTGCCGTAAGGGGTCTCGGCGCGGAACATCCGCATCGTCAGGCCTTCCTCGGGCTGGGTTGCGGCCTGGTCGAGATAGCGCGGATAGATCGTGGCTGTTCGCTGCTCCGGCGCGAGCGCATCGTGATGGGCCGCGATCGACAGGAAGATGCGGTCGATCGATTGCACCGTCGCCTCCACCGTGTCGGCGGTGACGTGCTTCGGTGCGCCGGGCGGCTCCAGCGAGGGATAGAGGAAGTCGAGATCGATGCGCTCCTGCGGCCCGGTGTGGCGCTGGATCTTCATCCGGATCGCCGAGGTCGGCAGGTTGAACAGCGTGCCGCCGACGCTCACCGGCAGCTTGTCCGGGGCGTTCGCACCGCGCGTGCCCCAGGTCGGCCACAGCAAATAGGCGACCAGCGCCACCGCGCATGCCGCAGCCGCGCCGCTGAGCACGATCGGGACGACGTGCGCGCGGGTGTGCGTGCGGGGAGGGCGAGAGGAGGCTGCCGAGAACACCGTCATGAGCTAACGCAAGGTAAGCCGAAGTCGGCCGCTGGCCGACGAATCAGCGGCGAATATGCCATGTGGCGGCGATTTCGCGCAGCGCCCCTGGCTGCGGGAAAGGGGGAGAGCCCTGCGCCGGGCGGGAGGCGGCGTTAACCTTCTCTTAAGGATAATGTAGCGTTAACCGGCACTATTTGTCACAGGAAGGTGCCAGCGTTGCGTAAGGGCGGACCGTTCCGATGACACCTGAAGCTCTCAATACCCTCTTCTCGATCTGCATCGGTTTCGCGCTCGCGGGCGCGCTCGTGAACGGATACCAGGCGGTCGCGCAGCGTCCCGCCGGCTTCGGCCTGTTGCAGGACGGCGTCGCGCCGAAGACCTTCGCGGCGGTGCCATTCCTGGTCTTCGCGGCGCCCTTCATCATCATGCGCAACACGCTGCGCGGCATGCGCGTGGAAAGCCGCCGCGCCGAATTCGTGATGATGGCGACCCTCATCGCCGGCTTCTGGAGCATGATGAGCGGCACCTTCTTCCTGATGACGCTGCGCGCGGCCGGCGTGCTGGGCTGACGCCTCCGGCGTCGTTCCCAGGCTGCCCGGCCGGGCGGCCCTTTGCGTCAAGGCCGCCGTTTCGCTATGCCAGGATCATCCTGACAGGAGACCTCCATGGCGATCTACGAACTCGACGGGCAGGCGCCCGACCTTCCCGCCGACGGCAATTATTTCATCGCGGAGACCGCCACCGTGATCGGCCGGGTGCGCCTGAAGCCGGGCGCGAGCGTCTGGTTCGGCGCGGTGCTGCGCGGCGACAATGAGTGGATCGAGATCGGCGAGGGCGCCAACGTGCAGGACGGCTCGACCTGCCACACCGATCTCGGCTTTCCGCTTGTCATCGGCAGGAACTGCACGGTCGGCCACAACGTCATCCTGCACGGCTGCACCATCGAGGAGGGCGCGCTCGTCGGCATGGGCGCGATCGTGATGAACGGCGCGAAGATCGGCCGCAACAGCATCGTCGGCGCCGGCTCCGTCATCACCGAGGGCAAGGAGTTTCCCGAGCGCTCGCTGATCATCGGCTCGCCGGCGCGCGTGATCCGCACGCTCGATGACGCCCAGGTCCAGAAGATGGGGAGTGCGGCCAGATTCTACGTGGCCAACGGTCCGCGGTTCAAGAAAGGCTTGAAGCGGATCGGCTGAGATGCCCGCCGGCTGTGCCTGGCCCCCACGGCAATGGTTCCGTACCGTAAAAATACAGGCGGGCCCTTTAATCCTCCGCTAGCGCGATCACGCTTATCGTTGAGCGTTTTCAACCAGGAGGAGCGGCGCCATGGACGCGACGGCGCTGGGATCCGGCTTCGGAGCCGGAACCAAATTTCTGAAGAAAGTCGTTCGTTTTGTTCGCGGCGCCGACACGCTGACGGTCGCGGAGAAGGTTTACAGCATCGCCGGCTTCCTGGCGATCGTCACCACCTTCCTGCTCGTGATGTCGATCCAGTCGGTGCGCTTGCAGACGACCTATCGTCACATGCATGCGTCCTCGGCTGCGGCGGCGATCAACGTCGGTCGCATCAATGCGCTGATCTATGCGATCGTCATGGAGTCGCGCGGCATCTACATGACGGCCGATCACGGCAAGATGAAGCAGTTCGCGGACGGGCTCTTGCGTCGCAACCGTGAGCTTGCCGAGGCCGTGAAGAGCATGGAGAAGGACGTCGGCGACGACGATGCCGAACTGTTCGCGAGCTTCCGGCAGCGGATCACGCAGTTCATCGACTTCCGTCAGGAGCTGGTGCGGCGCGGAGTGGAGATCAGCTCGGCCGCGGCGCGCGAATGGGGCGACAACGACGCCAACCGGACAGTGCGCAGTAAGCTCAACAGCGATATCGAGGCGCTCGAGCGCATCTACCATCAGCGCGCCCGCGAGGCGGACGAGCTCGCCAACGAGAACCGCTATGCTGCCGCCTATCTGTTCGCGCTCGGGCTGGCGGCGCTCATCCTTGCGGGACTAAACGTCATCGTCATGCGGTGATCAGTGGTCGGCGCGCTGGCCGAGATCACGCAGGCGACCGACCGGATCGCGCAGGGCGACGTCAAGAGCGAAGTGCCGCATCTGCGCCGTCACGACGAGATCGGGCATCTTGCGCGCGCGGTGCAGAATTTCCGCGACGCGGTGGCGCGCATCTTCGAGCTCGAGGAGCTCGAGCTCGGCACCGCCCAGGCGCGCGACGCGGCCATGACCGAGCGCGACAAGTTCAACGACAAGTACCAGGCCAAGAAGTGGCAGCTCTCCGCCGCGATCAACAGCATGCCGCAGGGCCTGATCATGCTGGACGGCAAGGCCAACGTGGTGGCGATGAACGCCAACTACCGGCGGATCTACAATCTGCCTGAGACGATCCAGCCCGGATCGACGCTCGAGGAAATCCTCCAGCACCGAGTCAAGAGCGGACTGTTCAGCGGCGACGTCACGAAATATGTCGGGGCGGTGCGCGACCGGATCGCCAGGCGGGAGCCGACGGCCTACGAGATCTCCCTCAACGACGGCCGCATCATCAAGATCTACGAGCGGCCGATGGACGGCGGCGGTTGGGTGTCGGTGCAGGAGGACGTCACCGAGCAGCGCCAGCGCCAGCGTATCCTGGAGCGGATGGAGCGCTTCCTCGCGACCATCATCGAGAACGTGGCCGAGGGCATCATCGCCAAGGACGCGCGCAATCTGCGCTACGTCTTCGTCAACAAGGCCGCCGAGAAGATGATCGGCATGTCGCGTGGCGAGATCATCGGCAAGACGGCGCGGGAATTGTTCTCCGTGGAGGCGGCCGAACTGATCGAGCGGCGCGACCAGCAGCTGCTGGCGCAGAAGCAGCAGCTCGAGCCGATCGTCGATACCATCGACAATCCCGCGCGCGGGCGCCGTGTGATCTCCGCCCGCCGCGTTCAGATCGGCGGCGCCGACGAAGAGTCGCACATGTTCGTGACCATGGTCGAGGACCGGACCGAGAAGATGGTGGCGGCCGCATAGTGACCGGCTCGCGCCATCCGGAGGGGGGCGTCAGCGTCCCTCGGATTCGCGCGCTTCGGTCGCGCCCGCAACCTTCTCGTGGCCGGCGGCCCATAGTGCGTGCTCGTCGCTACCGTCCAGGTAAGGATTGGCCTCGGCGGGGATGCTTTCGCGCGCGGCGCGCTCGCCTTCAGCAAAAGGATCGCGATCGGTCATCGTGATTTGGCCTCCTCGCCTTCAAGCTGACGTGACGGCATTTGTTCCGGAACAGGTGCTCGCCGCAGCGGTTGACCGGCAAAGGGAGAATTTCCGATGTCTGCCAGATCGTCCGCAATCAAGACCATGATGGTGATCCTCGCGCTCACGGCGATGCCGGCCACCTCGTTCGCGCAGGCGACCGGCGGCTCTGCCGGATCAACCGGAGGCTCTGCGGGTTCGACCGGAAGCTCTGCGGGACCGACGGGGGGCGTCACCAACTCGCCAGCTCCGCCGCCCGGGACCAACAGCCTGGGGACGGCTCAATCATCCGGTCCGGGCTCCGGTGCCACCATCGGCACCGGCTCGGGCGCCGCGGACGCCACCGTCAATGCCGAGAACCGGCTGCTCGACAAGAAGATGAAGAGCATCTGCCGCGGCTGCTGACGCTCGCGCGGAATTGAGACAGTGTGGCTGTCAGGAATGCCCAAGTGACATTAGCTTGATCCTGCTTTGAAGCGTGGAGCGTGTCCACGCGGAGGATCGAGTGATGTTACGCAAGATGATCATGACGACGCTGGCCGTCGCGGCGGTCGGGCTGTCGGCGCCGCAAGCGGCCGAGGCGCGCGGTTTCGGCCATGGTGGCTGGGGCGGCGGCTGGGGCCATGGCGGGCACGGCCATTGGCATGGCGGCGGCTTCTGGCCGGGCGTTGCGATCGGGGCGGGCCTTGCCGGCGCCGGCTACTACGGCACTTATTATGGTTATGGCTATCCCTATTACGGCAGCCCCTATTATTATGGTGCCGGCTACGACGACGGTTATGGCGGCTGCTACGTCGTTCGGAAGCGGGTCATGACGCCAGCTGGATGGCGATACCGCCGCGTGGATGTCTGCGAATAGCATCCTTGGCGAATAGCTGGGCCCATCAAAGAACAAGGCCGTTGACGCAGTATACCGTCAACGACCTTGCCAGCCCCGGACATTGAAATCGGCTTACGCCATCCGGTAACCGCGAGGATGGCGCGGAATCATACAGGCGAATGTGATCCAGTTCACAAGTGGCGAAAATAAAGTTCCAATCGCGCTGGGATCGGCTCAGCCGCGCGAACGCTTGCGCGCGCTGGCGTGGACGCGTTGCCGCGCCGGTTTCCTGCGGGTAACCGAGGGTGTTTCAGCCTCGGTGGCCCGGGCGCTGGCAAAGGACTGCCGCAAGCTATCGATGGATTCGTTCAGCGTCGCGACCTGCTCGGACAGGCGCTTGGTGTCGGCCTGCTGCCCCGCCATCAGCCGCTTCATGGTCTGGAGCTGATCCTGCACGACCTGGAGCTGGTCGATCGATTCCTGCTGAGTCGCCTCCAGCCCCTTGGTCTTCTCGACCAGTTGCTCGGACACTTGTGCCGTGCGGGCCTGGAGCAGCCGCGATGCCACCACCCGATCGGTCTCCGGTGCCGCTCCAGTATAGGCGCGCCAGACCGCAATCGAGGTCACGCCGGCGATGAGCAGGAGAAGTGCGGCGGCGGTCAGCGCGATCGGTTGGCCGCCGAGGCGAAGCAGGGGGGTGGATGGTGTGTCCTGTGCGAGATCGATCATCGCGAACAAAGCCCAAATTGAAACTTGGTGCGTGGCGAAGGCCGGCAACCAGAGGTCGCCGGGGCGTCCCGAAAGCCTTAGGTTTCGGCAAGGAATGGGACCAAAAAGAGGCTAAGGACAAAAAAACCAGCAATCAGGGGACCTTAGGGCCTCCGAAGGTCTCTTAAGGGGCACGGATCAGGGCTGAAACGGCGAAAACGTCCCGGAATAGGTCTTCGACCGAGGCCTCGCATAGGGGCCGAGCCGGGACGTCGTCAGTCCCAGCCGCACCACCGATTCCGCCAGCGTCACGGCGGCGGCGACGCCGTCGACGACGGGCAGGCCGTGCGTGGCGGCGAGCTCGCTGGCGAGATCGGCCATGCCGGCGCAGCCGAGCACGATCGCCTCCGCGCGGTCGTCGCGGATCGCGGCCGAGATCTCGGCGGAGATCTTGCTGATGGCATCGGCGTTGCGCTCCTCCAGTGCGAGCACCGGGACCTCGGCGGCGCGGACGCCGGCGCAGCGCTCGGCGAGGCCGTATTTCCGCAAGTTGTGTTCGATCGGCACGATGGAGACACCGAGGGTCGTCACCACGGCAAAACGCGCCGCGATCAGGCTCGCCATGTGGAAGCCGGCTTCGCCGATGCCGACCACCGGTGCCTTGGCGGCGGCACGCGCTGCGTCGAGGCCGGTGTCGTCGAAGCAGGCGATGATGTGCGCATCCGCGCCGTCGCGATCAGCCTCGCGGATGCAGCCGAGCATGCCGGGCACGGCGAAGGCCTCGTCGTAAAAACCCTCGATCGAGACCGGGCCCATCGCCGGCTGGCGCGCATCGATCACGGTGCCGGGCAGGGCGATGCTGCGCGCCGCAGCAGCGATCTTTGCGGTCATCGACGCGGTGGTGTTGGGATTGACGACGTGAAGGCGCATCGGATCAGACAAGTCCCTTCTCAGACGAGTCCCTTGCCGGCGTCCGAGCCCTTGGCCGCCTGCCGCTTGTTGAGCATGTGGATGGTGCCGAGCGCAAGCGTGATCACCGCGAACGACACCGCTGAGATCACCGTGCCGAGCGCATAGATGTCCGGTTTCGTCACTGTGGTGGTGAGGCCCTGGAGATCCAGCGGCAGTGTGTTCACCGGACCGATGGCCTGGCTGGAGCGGGCGAGCTCGTCCCAGGACAGCGTGAAGCCGAACAGGCCGATGCCGATCACCGACGGCAGGATGATCGGCAGCACGACATGACGGAACGTCTGCCACGGCGTCGCACCGAGATCGCGCGCGGCTTCCTCCAGGCGCGGATCGAAGCGGTTGAAGATCGCGAACATGATCAAGAGACCGAACGGCAGCGTCCAGGTCAGATGGGCACCGAGGCCCGAAGTGAGCAGGCCCATCGAGGTCTCGAAGTTCTCGTTCCAATGCGCCTTGATCAGGTCGTCGATGATGCGGAATTCAAGCGAGATGCCGAGCGAGGTGATGATCGAAGGCACGATCAGGCTCGCGATCGCCGAGTAGAACAGGATGCTCTGCGCCCTGAACTTCCTGCGGAAAGCCATGCCGGCCGCGACCGACAACACGACGGTGACGGCCATCACCACGAGGCCGAGCAGCAGCGAGCGGCGGAAAGCGGCGCCGAGATCGACGATGCCGGTGCCCTCGAACAATTTGGCCAGCCAGAAGGTCGAGACCCCGTTCATCGGGAAGGTGAGGCCGCCCTGCGGTCCTTGGAACGACAGCACGTAGATCGCGATCATCGGGCCGTAAAGGAACAGCACATAGGCCGCGAAGAAGATTGCGAGCACGTAGAAAGAGCGCGGGCGTCCTTCCTTCATCACAGCTCCTTCCGGATGTCGACGATGCGCGACATCATGGTGATGATCAGGAAGGTGATCGCGAGCAGGATCACGGCGTTGGCGGCGGCGGCGGGGAATTGCAGCGCGTTGAGCCGGGTCTCGATGATCTTGCCGGCGGCGGCGATCTGCTGGCCGCCCATCACGCCAATGGTGATGAAGTCGCCCATCACGATGGTGATGACGAAGATCGAGCCGATCACGATGCCGGGTTTTGCCAGCGGGATGATCACGTTGACCAGTGTCTGGAAGCCGCTCGCGCCGGCGTCATAGGCGGCCTCGATCAGCGTCTTGTCGATGCGCACCATCGAATTGAAGATCGGCACCACCATGAAAAAGGTGAAGAGGTGGACCAGCGCCAGCACCACGGAGAATTCGGAGAACAGCAGCCATTCCAGCGGCTGGTTGATCAGGCCCGTCTTGATCAAGCCTGAGTTCACCAGGCCGTTGCGTCCCAGCAGTGGAATCCAGGCGATCATGCGGATCACGTTGGAGGTCCAGAACGGGATGGTGCACAGCAGCGACAATCCCATCTGCCAGGTCTTGGACTTGACGTGGAAGGCGAGGAAGTAGGCGACCCAGAAACCGATGAAGAGCGTGATGGCCCAGACCATGAAGCAGAGCTTCAGCGTCTTCACATAGGTCTTGCCGATGGTGCAGAGATCGGGGAGCTGCGCGACGCAGCCTTCGAACGTATCGGTATAGCCGCGGCCGGAGAAGGCCGGCAGCAGCTGGTATTCGTTGTAATCCCAGAACGAGACGATGACGACGAACACCAGCGGAATCAGGAAGAAGGCGAGAAAAACCAGCATCATCGGCCCGGCCTGCAGCCAGGAGATGAAGGACGGCGACAGGCGCGTCGCTTTCGCGGCGCGCGCTGTGCCCGACCCCGGGATCAAGCCCGGGGATGCCTGTTGCAGGACTTCTTCCGACATATCCATTACGCCGCGATGAACTCATTCCACTTGCGGACCATGTAGTCGTTCTCGTCCATCACGGCGTTCCAGCAGGCGACGCCGCCCATGCGGTCCTCATAGGAGCCGCCGTCGCGCACGGCGCCGGCCTTCTCGAGCAGCGAGCCGTCGGGCGCCTTGATGTCCTTCTCGGCCGGCTTGCCCTCCATCCAGTACGCCCACTCGTAGGGCTCCATGTGGGCCTTCGCGGTGGAGAGCACGGCCGAGTAGTAGCCCTGGCGGTTGAGATAGGCGCCGGCATAGCCGGACAGGAACCAGTTCACGAACTCATAGGCCCAGTCGAGCTTGGGACCCGAGACGCCCTTGGAGACGCAGAAGCCCGAGGCCCAGGAGCGGTAGCCTTCCTTGAGCGGCTGGAAAGTGCAGGCAATCCCCATCGAGCGCACCTTGGTCACCGCCGGCGACCACATCGACTGGATCACGGTTTCCCCTGAAGCCATCAGGTTGACGCTCTCGTTGAAGTCTTTCCAGAAGGCGCGGAATTGGCCGGCCTTCTTGGCTTCGGTCATCACCTTCATGGTGAGGTCGATCTCTTCCTTGGTCATGTTGCCCTTGTCGGCATATTTGTACTTGCCGGAGGCCTCCACGACCATCGCGGCATCCATGATGCCGATCGAGGGGATGTTGAGGATCGAAGCCTTGCCCTTGAATTCGGGATTGAGCAGCTCGGACCACGAGCTGATCGGCCGCTTGATCAGGTCGGGACGGATGCCGAGCGTGTCGGCGTTGTAGACGGTCGGGATCAGCGTCACGAATTCGGTCGCCGACGTCGCAAACTTCTTGGAGTCCTTGCCTTCGAGATAGAGCACCTTCCAGGGCGCGGTGCCCTGGCCTCCGATCTTCTTGCCGCCGGGCGTCTCGCCCTTGGTGAAGACGGGCGTGATGTTGTCGAATTCCTTGATCTTCTTGGCGTCGAGGGCAAGGATGTTGCCCGACGGCACGATCTTCTTCAGCGAGAAATATTCGGTGTCCAGCACGTCGAAGGAGTTCGGCTGGGTCATCACGCGCTTGGTGACGTCGTCGGTGGTTGCGGTGATGTATTCGATCTTGATGCCGGTATCCTTCAGGCACTGTTTGGAGATGTCATCGCCCTCGTTCACGGCGGTGCCGAGATATCGCAGCACCTTCGCGTCGGCCGACTTCACATAGGGAAAGCCGGTGATGGCGCCGGAGCCGGCGGCAAGGCCGGCGAGACCCGCGGTGCCCTTGAGCAGCGTGCGGCGGCTGACGCCCTTCGTCCTGGTGGTCTCGGTCATATCAGTCACTCCTCTGTTGCGCATTCCAGTGATCGATCGGCGCTATTGCAGGCGTTGCGCCTTGGCGGGATCCCAGGTGGCCAGCACGCGATCGCCCGGACGGAACGGGTGGACGTCGAAGCTGGCTTCGGGAACGTGGGAGAACAGGGCGGTGCCGTCGTCGAGCGTGAGCGAGACGGCGACGTAGGAGCCCTGGTACTCGGTCTGGGTCAGCAGCGCCGGCGCGCCGAAGGCGCCGTCGGTGAACGGGACGATGCCGAGTTGATCGGCGCGCACGGCGATGAGCTTGCCGGCGTCGCTGAGCACGTTGTGGCCGCCGATGAAGCGCGCCACGAATTCGGTGCGGGGATGGTGGAAGATGTCGCGCGCCGTGCCCTGCTGCTCGATCCGGCCGTGGTTCATCACCACGATATGGTCTGCGAGCGCCATTGCCTCTTCCTGGCCATGGGTGACCTGGATGAAGCTGATGCCGAGCTCGCGCTGCAGCCGCTTCAGTTCGCCCCGCATCTTCACCCGCAGGAAGGGATCGAGCGCGGAGAGCGGCTCGTCGAGCAGCAGGATCTGCGGCTCGGTGATCAGCGCGCGGGCAAGCGCGACGCGCTGCTGCTGGCCGCCGGAGAGTTGCGCGGGCAGGCGCCCCGCATAGGGGCTCATCGCCACCAGTTCGAGCAATTCGCCGGCGCGCTTGTGGCGTGTCGGCTTGTCGATGCCGCGCATCTTCAGTGCGAAAGCGACGTTGTCGATGACGCTGAGATGCGGAAACAGCGCATAGGACTGAAACATCATCGCCGTGCCGCGCTTGGCGGGCTCAAGGTCGGTGACGTTCTGCGCGCCGAGGATGATATCGCCCTCGCTGACCGCCTCATGACCCGCGATCATGCGCAATGTCGAAGTCTTGCCGCAGCCGGAGGGGCCGAGCAGGCAGCAATAGGTGCCGGCCGGGATCTTCAGGTTGACATTGTCGACCGCCAGCGTCGTGTCGTAGCGCTTGGTGACGGCAACCAGTTCGAGAGCGGCGGGAGTGGCCATGGCGTGTCCGACAGGAGGGCGATGCTTCCCGCCTCTCTCCGCAAGGTCCGTGCCAACGGCTCTCGGCCGGTCAATTTTTCGAAACTGTGCAGCGGAGTCAGATCGTTAGATCGAATCTGGCGCAGCCAGGCTGCCTGCCGCATGCGCAGTCATCTGCACACAAAACGGGCGAAGATTGTATAAACTTTCGCCTGTGATTGGATACAGCTCGTCGACTAACATTCGCAGCCGAACGTTGTCGATCGAGCCTTACAACCATGGCCGCCAAGACCCGCCCGAAATCCGACGCGCCGGACGCGAGCGATCGCGTCAGCCGTATCCGGGAGGGCGTGACCGCGGCGATCCTCGAGCACCGCCTGTTGCCCGGCACGAAGCTCGGCGAGGACGAGATCGGCGACATCTACGGCGCCAGCCGAACGCTGGTCCGCACCGCGCTCCAGCAGCTCGCGCATGAGGGCATCGTCAATATCGAGAAGAACCGCGGCGCCTTCGTCGCGCGCCCGACACCCGCCGATGCCCGCGAAGTGTTCGAGGCGCGCCGCCTGATCGAGCCCACCATCGTCGATCACGCCATCGATGCGGCATCGCCGGCCTGGCTCGATCGCCTCCAGCGCCATCTCGCTGAAGAGCGCGAGGCCGAGCTGCGTGGCGATGCGCGCGCCTCGGTCCGCCTCTCCGGCGAGTTTCACCGCCTCATCGCCGAGATGAGCGGCCACAGCATCTATCTCGGCTTCCTCAAGGAGCTGATCGCGCGCTCCTCGCTCATCATCCTGCTCTACCGCCGCCACGACACGCCGGCCTGCGGCACCGATCACCACGCCGGCATCGTCGCCGCGATCCGCAAGCGCGACAGAGAGGCGGCGCGCGCGCAGATGCTGTCGCATCTGACCGAGATCGAGGCCGAGCTGTTCTTGAAGGATCCCGCCGCCGACGAGCTTCGGCTGGTCGACGTGCTCGGCGCCTGACCGGCACGGATCGCAAAGCCTGTAGGAGAAGTTGCGGCCGGCGGACCTGCGCGACCGCATCAGCGGCTGAGCTCGCTCTCGGCGGCAAGCTGCCCGTCAGGCGTGATCTCGTATTCGCCGTCGTGCTTGGTCATCCATCCTGACCTGACCATCTCTCGTGCAAGCTGTATCGAGCAGATCGGATGATTGCCTCCTGGGTAATACAGCCTGTCATTCCGGACGAGCAGATGTCCGTACAATTGAGCCTGACGTAACGCCCTGCGCATTCCGGGTGATGGATTTTTCATGTCGTTTCAAGCGCGAGCGCGATGAAGGTTCCTAATGAACGCGGTGTCTCAATGCGATTTCCGCTCGCCGGCCGCCGGGGAGGAACCCTGTTCCTGCCGCCTCGTTTTTTCTTGCGAGGAGTACTGTCATGAATGCCCGGGACGAGCACACCCGATCGCTCTGGATGGATGTTTCGGTTGCCGACGCGCCGGCGCTATCCGGTACGGTGGGTACGGACGTCGTCGTTGTCGGTTCTGGAATTGCCGGGATGTCGGTCGCCTATGAGCTTGCCGGCCACGGACGCTCGGTCGTGGTGCTGGACCGCGGCGGCATCGGCAGTGGGATGACGGCGCGCACCACCGCTCATCTGGCGACGGCGCTCGACGACGGCTACGACGAGTTGGTGAGGGTGCGCGGCTCTGAGCGTGCGCGGCACTACTATCAGAGCGTCGCTGCCGCGATCGATCGCGCCGAGGTCATCCAGCTTGCCGAGCATATCGATTGCGATTTTCAACGCGTCGACGGTTACTGGGTGCTGTCGCCCGAAACGCCCGCGTCCGAACTTGACGAGGAATTGGTTTGCTGTCGCAAGCTCGGAATTCCGGTCGAAAACCGCATCGAGCCAACCCCATTCCATGCCGAGGGCCAGGTGCGTTCGCTGCGCTTTGCCCGGCAGGCGCGCCTGCACCCGACCAAATACCTCGCGGGTCTGGCGAGCGCACTCGAGCGCCGGGGGGCGCGGCTCTACGCCGACACCTGTGTTGAGAGCATCCGTCAACAGCATGGCGACATGGTCGTGACGACCGCCTCAGGCCACGAGGTCCACGCCGCCGACGTGGTGGTCGCGACGAACTCGCCCGTCAATGTGCAGGTGGCGATCCACACCAAGCAGGCGCCTTATCGCACCTATGCGCTCGCCGCGAAGATTGCGGCCGGCGCGCTGGAGGATGCGCTTTATTGGGATACGCTCGATCCCTATCATTATGTCCGACTCCAGCCGTTCTCTGCCGACGAGGATATCGTGATCATCGGCGGGGAAGATCATAAATCGGGCGAAGCGAACGACGGCGTACAGCGCCTTGACGCGCTCGAGCGCTGGGCACGCGATCGCTTGACGGGTTTGCGCGAGGTCACCCATCGCTGGTCCGGCCAGGTGCTGGAGCCGGTCGATTTCACCGGCTTCATTGGCCGCAGCCCCGGCGAGGAGCATCTCTTCATCGTCAGCGGCGATTCCGGGCAGGGGATCACGAACGGGCTCGTCGCCGGCCTGTTGGTGACGGATCTGATCACGACGGGCGCGAGCCCTTGGGAAGAAGTCTACGCTCCGTCACGGAAGATTCAGAAGAACATCGGCGAGTTCATCAGCGAGAACATCACGCCGCTGAAGAATTTTGCGGAATATCTTGCGGCGAGCGAGATGGCGAGCGTCGAACGGCTGCGGCCGGGCGAGGGGCGTCTGGTCCGCAGCGGCCTGAAGAAGATTGCCGCTTGCCGGGACCGTAACGGACGTCTGCATCTGCACTCGGCAAGCTGCACCCATCTCGGCTGCGTCGTGCACTGGAATGCGCTGGAGCAGTGCTGGGATTGCCCGTGTCACGGCTCGCAATTCGCGCCCGACGGCACCGCACTCAATGGCCCGGCGGTGTCGCCGCTCGCGAGCGCGGAGAGGCCGGTCAATCTCGAAGCCGCGGAGTGAGCGGCAATCCCTCGAAAAGCTGCGGGCAGGCCTTTAAGGACCTCCGCCGCCGCTGAGCTGTGGTTCGCGGATGTGCGTCGCATGTGGACGATGATGCATTGCGACGTAACCTGACTATTCCTTGCGGGGCTTGCCGGCTATATGCTCGCGCTCTGTCATCGAACTGTCATGTACCCCAAAATGCTGAAGTCAGACTCAACACCGGCCCGCAAGACTCCGGGCGCGCCGGATGGGAATCCTGGTCCAAAGGACAACAAGAGAACGCAAGTCGTTGCCGGCTTCCTCAGGCAGATTGAACCCGCCGGGCCAGGCGCAGAACCTCGGATCGAGGACGCCGTGAGTGATCAGACGTCATCGCAAGAGACGACGCCTGATCCGAAACCAGTTCCGTCAAGCGTTGGCGCGCGTCCGGCCGGTGAAATCGAACTCAAGCTTCTCGTCGATGCCGATCGCATGGCGCATTTCAACGCTGCGCCGGTCATCACGACGAACGCGCGCAATAAGGGCACGCGCAAGCATCTCAAGTCCGTCTATTATGACACGCCCGAGCGCACGCTTCGGCGTAGCGGCCTGAGCTTGCGCGTACGCCAGAGCGGCGCGCGCTTCGTGCAGACCGTGAAGACCGACGCCGCGGACGATCCGCTGCGCCGCGACGAGTGGGAGGCGAGCGTGCCGTCGCTGGCGCCCGATCTCGCTCTGGCGATGCCTTTCATTCCGGAGAAGCTTCGTTGCCACCTCGAAGCGCGGCCGCTCGAAGCCGTCTTCACCGCCGATGTCCATCGTCATGGACGGATGCTCGATCTGCCGTCCGGCACGGTCGAAGTCGCCTTCGACCAGGGCGAGCTGACGGCCGGCGACGGTTCGCTGCCGGTGAGCGAGATCGAGCTGGAGCTCAAGAGCGGCAGCGCAAGCGCAATCTATGAGGTCGCGCTTGCGGAACACGGGGCGGTGAAGCCGTCCATCCGCACCAAGTCGGAGCGTGGCTTCGACCTTGCCGCCGGCAAGCCGCCCTCGGCACGGCGCCCGCGAAAACTTCGCCTCGATCCGTCGGTGACCCTTGACGAGGCCTTCGCGACGATCCTGCGCTCCTGCTTCCATCATCTGCTTCAGTCGCTGCCCGCCGCCGAGGACGGCCGCAATCCGGAAGGCGTCCATCAGCTTCGCGTTGCGCTGCGCCGGTTGCGCTCGGCGCTGGACCTGATGCGATCGGTCGGCGCGCTCAGCAATCTCGATGCGTTGCGGTCGGAGGCGCGCTGGCTGGCGCAGGATCTGTCCGCCGCGCGGGACTGGGATGTGTTCCAGCTCGAGACCTTGCCGACAATCGCAAAAGCCTGTCCTTCGATCGCCGGCTTCGATGCACTCGGCCGGGCCGCGGCCGAGCGTCAGGCTGACGCCTATCGCAAGGCGCATGATGCGCTCGCCGACCGCCGCTGCGCCGTGTTCCTGATCGGCCTCGGCGGCTGGATCGAGACACGCGGCTGGCGCAACGACGTCGCCGCCGAAGATCTCGGCCAGCTCGCCGAGCCCGCCGTCAACTTCGCGCAGCGCATCTTGTCGGAGCGATACGCCAAGGTGCTCAAGCGCGGGCGCCGCTTCAAGTCGCTCACGATCGAACAACTGCACCGGGTGCGGCTCGCGACGAAGCGGCTGCGCTATCTCAGCGAGTTCCTGCTGCCGCTGTTTGCCGATCGGAAGTCTGCGAGAAAATTTGCCCGCAGGCTCGCCGGTTTGCAGGAGGAGCTCGGCGCCTTCAACGACATGGCAGTGACGGCATCGTTGCTGGATCGGCTCGATGCCGAGCCCGACAGCGCCATCGCCGCGGCGGCGATCGCCGGCTGGCAGGCGCGCGCGTCGGTTGGCGTGCAGCCCGCCTTGCAAACCACGTGGCGCGATTTCACCGCGGCGCGCGTGCCCTGGTCTCGCCGGACCGCACAGGACTGATCGTATTCCTCAAAAAGTTGCGGCCAGCCATTGGGGGATGGCTGGCCGCGCGCGAACCGGTCTGGGACGGGGAGGGGTGGGGATGTGACCGGGTCGCGTAACTCGTTGTCTCGTTCCTAATCTCTGGCGCTGGCGGTGGAGACCGCCGGCTTGGTATCGCCGAGCGAGACCCAGACGTTGGGATCGCTCTGCGACTGGCGCTTGACGAAGCGGTAGCCGGTCTCGGTCCAGGCAACGACGCTCTCGTTCTGATTGTCGAGAACGAACTCGCCCTTGTCGGTCTTCACCGTCAGCACCGCGTGGCCTTCGCCCTTCTTGTCGCGCACGACGGTGATGAGCAGGGCCTCGCGCGGCCATCCGGCATCGATCAGCATCTTGCGCTTCAACAGCACGTAGTCTTCACAGTCGCCGTAACCGTCCGTCGGCAGCGACCACTTCTCGATCACGCCCCAGTGCTCCTGATCGGTCAAAGGCTTCACGGTCTCGTTGACCCAGCGATTGACCTTGACGAGGTCGCGCCATGCAGCCTGCGACATCACGATGTCGCGTGCCTGCGTCGGCCCGCCCTTGCACTGAGCGGCGTTGTCCGCACAGAACTCGACCCAGCCGATCGGCGCACGCGTGGTGTCGCCGAGGCTCGCGTAGAGCAGACGACCTTCGCCGGCCTGCGCTGTCGCGCTGATCCCGAAGAGCATGGCGGCCAGCGCCAGCCCTTTCCCCTGTCCCCTGAAGTCAAACATTGCGGCCCCCGTTTCTTGTTGGGACCACATTTCGCACGGAGCTTTTGAGTTGCCGCTAAGTCAGCCAAGTCAAGTCGAGACGAATGCAAGTAAAAGGCGCGGCGAATTCGATCTATACTTGAATCGAATTCTCGTAAAATTTGAAATGACTGCAATTGATTCAAAATTTATCTATTAACGCGCAAACGCTGGCGGAGCCGTTGTTTGCGCGCACGTGCACCCCTCGCGTTAACTCGCGTAGAGCGAGTCGCAACGCACGAAAAAGGCGGCGTCCGCATCGCGGAGGCCGCCTTCGAGGCTGGAAATGCAGTGGTTTTGATGTCGTCGCGCTTTACCGCGCGGTAACGCTCTCTTCGAGTGTCTCGGCCGGCTGCTCGTGCATGAATTCGAGGGCGAAGCCGTCTTCGAGGTTTCGGACCACGCGGCCCTGGACCCGGCCGAGCAGAACCGTCGATTTCAGCGGCGGGCGGTTCTCCGCGGCAATCGCGGCGCCTGACAGCGACAGGTCGATGATGCGGCAGGTCATCTTGGTGCCGTCCTCGAGCGTCAGCACCGCGATCGGGTTGCGCGGCACGATACGGTCGTGACGGCGGTCCTCCGGCAGGTTGAGGATGTCGCGGTTGGCGAGCCAGGTCAGCTGGGCCGCGAGCTTGTCGCGCTTCCTCGGCGTTGCCCCGATCGTCATGGCAAAGCCATTGTCGATGATCCGGGTGATCTTGCCCTCGACCCGGCCGATATGGTCGAGATAAGCGACGACGCGGTCGCCGACATTGCCGATGCCGGGGGCGAGCAGCGCGAGGCCGCCCGGCGACATGTTGATCACCTGGCAGGGGAATTCACGGCGGTCCGGCAGCATGTAACGGCCGAGCAGGTGCACTTTCACCCGCTGGAAACGCCGACGCTCTTCGGCGGCCGGAAGAAATTTTCTGTTCGCTAACGCCATTTCCAACACCCGACCCCCCGCCCGGGCGGAGTCCGGCACGACCCTAAGGTGCATAGGGTTAATGCCGCGTTAGGATCGGGCGCGCCGGTAACGGACAGACACAATGCGCTCGAAAAGCCACATCAAGGGCGGGCAGGCGAGGCCCCCGGGCGGGACCGGTCAAGCCGCTCGCAGGCGCCGCCGATATAGAAGACCCAGCAGCGCCAGCAGCACCACCGCCGAGAGCCCGAGCGACCAGTGAATGCCGATCGCGGCGCCTGATAGCCCAACGGTGATGCCGCTGAAGGCCCGCATGCCGAGTCCGGCCATGTTGTAGAGACCGACGACGCGGCCGCGGATGTCGGATGGTGCGTTCAGCTGCACCAGCGCCTGCGCCATGGTGTTGAACGAGAGCTCGAAGAAGCCCGCAAAGAACAGCAGCACGATCGCGACCGGATAGATCCGCACGGAGGCGAAGCCGAAGAGCGCCATGCTCCAGAGCATCGCCAGCATGATCGCGGTGCGCGGCGTGCCCTTGAGGCGTCCCCAGGACTCCAGCGCGATGCCGGCGAGCAGCGCACCAGCCGCGTCAGCCGCGAGCAGCACGCTGTAGGAGACGCCGGGGTCGCCATGGCCGAGATCGCCGGCAAAGCCCGGCATCTGGGCGTGATAGGCGTTGCCGATCATGAAGGAGGTGAGGCCTGCGAGCCAAGTCATCGCTAACAGCACCGGCTGGGTGCCGATGGCGCGGATGGTCAGCACGATGTCGGCAAGGCCGCGCACCGCGAAACGCCGCACGGCGACGCTCTTGTCGCGCAGCGGCGCCCAGAACAGCCAGAGCAGCATCGGCAGATAGAACAGCGTGTTGAAGATGATGCCGTGCGAAGTGCCGAGCGTGAGCATGATGATTCCGCCGACCGCGGGCCCGACCAGGATGCCGAGATAGCGCGCCATCGCGTTCAGCCGCACCGCGCTCGGAAGATCGGCGGGGCCGACGAGGTCGTAGAGCAGCAGCTGGTTCGGCGTCTGCCACAACACGCCGGCGCAGCCGTGGATCACCAGCAGCAGCATCGCGTGCCACATCTGGATCGTATCGGTGAGGAAGAAGAAGCCCCAGCCGGCGGAGGCGACGATGAACAGCACCATGCCGCACTGGATGATGCGGCGCGGATCGAACCGGTCGGCGAGCCCGCCCACCGCGACCGAGAACAATAGGAATGGCAGCCAGTGCGACAGCACCGCAAAGCCCGCCAGCGCCGGCGAATGGAATTTCTGGAACACCACCCAATAGCTGATCACATGCTCGACATTGTCGGCCATCATCGCCAGCACGTAGGCGACGAACTGGAGTCGGTAGGGCACCGACTTCATGGCCGCGAACGAGCCGGACGCGACCATGGGATTTTGAGGGAGGGGGTTCAAGTGGGCACCAAGGTAGGACTTGGGCCGCCTTACACGTTCGGCGTCAATGGCTCAAGACACTTGGGTGTGCGAGTTAGGAGCCCGTAGCCCGGATGGAGCGGACGCGTAATCCGGGGCCGCCGGTCTCGCATTCCGCTTTGCTCCATGCGGGCTACGAGGCTGCCCGCTTGGCACCAGCCCGCATCTCACATACGCTTCGCTTCAGCCCGCACCAATCAATCATAACAGACGGGCATCGAGGAAACAGCCATGGAATCCATCCGCGTCTGCACCCATGCAGGGCCGGGCTCGGAGCCCGTCATCCGCACCGTGCCGTGGCCGAAGGTCGGCCGCAAGGCGGCGCTGATCAAGGTCGGCGCCTGCGGGGTCTGCGGTACCGATTTGCATATTCTCAAAGGACATTGGCCGAAGCCGCTGCCCTGGCCGTTCACGCTCGGCCATGAGCTCGGCGGCATCATCGTCGAATGCGGCGACGAGTTCACTGAGGACTTCATGAGCAAGCCGCTTACAGTCGGCTCGAAGGTGATGATCCCGCCGCTGATGCCTTGCGGACGCTGCTATTACTGCATCCACTATCCGCAGACAGCCAACAAGTGCCTGACGCCGGTCTATTACGGCCGCTATCTCGGCTTCGAGAAGCCACCTCACATGTGGGGCGGCTGGGCCGAATATGTCTATGTCGATCTCGATATGCTGCCGGGCACCAAAATCTACAAGCTGCCCGACGACATGTCGCTGCGATTGGGCGCGCTGTCCGAGCCGCTGACGTCCTGCATCCGCGCCTTCAACCGCGCCAGCCGCGCCGGCGGATTCAGCTGGGGCGACACGGTGGTGATCCAGGGCTCGGGGCCGATCGGCATTCTGGCGATCGCGGCCGCGCGGGAGATGGGGGCAGGGCGGGTGATCTGCATCGGCGCGCCGGAGGAGCCGCGGCTTCGCCTCGCGCGCGAATTCGGCGCGGGGGCGACTGTCAACATCGAGGAGATCAAATCGCCGCAGGATCGCATCGCGCGCGTGCGCGAGATCGTCGGCGGCTTCGGCGCCGATCTCGTGATGGATTGTTCGGGATACCCTTCAGCCGGCCCTGAAGGCATCGAGATGCTGCGTGACGGCGGCACCTATGTCGAGATGGGCCAGTTCACCGACGCCGGCTCGATCGAGACCTCCTGGCACCGCATCTGCACCAAGGACCTCAACGTGCTCGGCTCCTGGGGTTTTACCGGCAACGATCTGCCGCTCGGCGTCGACATGCTTTACCGCACGCGCGACAAGTATCCGTGGCTGAATATGCAGACCATCTATCCGTTCACGGAAGCGGGCGTCGCGCAGGCGGTCAAGGACGCGATGGCGATGAAGACGGTGAAGTCGACCATCGTGCCGTGGCCGGAGCTGGTGGAGTAGGTCATGTCCTCCGTCCCCCACGATCTCGCCGCGTTCCCGGTCGAAGCCAAGCGGCGCACCTATGCCGGGCTGGATGACGATGCGACTATCGCCGTCCCGCTGCTCGCGGGCTCCAAACAGCTCGAGCACCGCGCGCCGCCTTATGCCTATCGTGATATCTATTTCGGCATGGGGTTTTTCGTCGGGCAGGAGACCGTGTCGCGCGATGATCGCATCATCTGGTCGATGAGCTACAGCGGCGGCGCACGTGCGGAGATCAGAGATCGGGACACTTTCCTCGCGATCTACAAATTCCTGCGCCAGGCGCTGCTCGCCGTAAACGCGGACCCGCGCCGGTTCGAACAGAGCGGCATGGTCTACCGCAACGAGGTCGAAGGCGCACTGGATCGCTTCCACGGTGCCGAGACGATTGCGCGGGATGACGGCGCGCCGCTCTATGAGCTGCGCTATGGTGGTGGGCTGCTGAGATAAAGTCTCGCAAACTTCGCAAGATATTGTAGCCCGGATGAGCGAAGCGATATCCGGGGTGCTTGTGGATGGAGTTGCCCCGGATTCCGCTTCGCTCCATGCGGGCTACGAGTCGGGCTGGAATGAAGGACGAGATGTCAAGCGAACAAACAACCGAACCAACCCCGCGCCGTCGCTCTCCCTTCACCGCCATCTGCGCGATAGACTACACCGTCATCTTCGTGCGCGACATGGCGGCGATGCGGCGCTTCTACGAAGACGTTCTCGCCTTTCCGCTGCTGCGCGAGCTCTCGCCGAACTGGATCGAGTACGGCATAGGCTGCAACACGCTGGCGCTGGCAAGGCCGAGCCGGACCGCGGCCGATGCGCCGACGCCGACGGGGAGCGCTTCGCTGCAACTGGCCTTCAAGGTGTCGGCAACTGAAGTTGATGCGTGCGCCGACGAACTCGTGCGGCAGGGGGTGGCGCTGCTGTCGCCGCCGACGAACCAGGCGTTCGGTCATCGCACGCTGTTCTTCCGCGACCCCGACGGAAATCTGCTGGAGGTCTATGCGGAGATCTGAACAGCCCAAAAAGTTCCATCGGGAATCCGCGAACTCTTCACGCCGCGGTGAAACTTAGGCCCTAGTTCCGGATTTCAGTTCACGGGAGAGGTGCCGTGAAGCGAATTCTGAAACCCGTCACTTACGTCCTGGCCGTCATCTACTTCCTGGTGGACGCGGTCTTCATGGCCGTTGCGCGGCCCATCGCGCTCTGGCTTGGGCGGCACTTCCAATTCGAGCGATTGCGGGCCTGGATCAGGTCGCTGCCGCCTTATCCTTCGCTGGCCTTGTTTTCCGTGCCAGTCATCATTCTGGAGCCGATCAAGCCCCTGGCAGCTTACCTTGCCGCAACTGGCCAGGTCCTGAGCGGCGCGGCGACGTTGATCGTCGGTGAACTGCTCAAGCTCGTGCTGGTCGAGCGCCTGTTCCATCTCACGCGGGACAAGCTGATGCGGATTCCGGCATTCGCTTGGACATACGGGAAGTTCACCGAAATGAAGGCGTGGCTGCAGGCAACCGAAGCTTGGCGCGCCATCCGCGCCTTGAGCTTTGCAGCGAGAGACAGTGTTGCGAAGTTGGTCGGGAGCTTTAGCAAGCTGGCGACCTCCAGGGATTAGATCCGAGCCAGGCGCCCCTTCGCAACGACAGGGAAATCGTCGGTGTCGTCGTGCTTGTGCACTCGCTAGCCGCGGCCGAGCTCGTTCTCCTTCACCACCGTCGCACCCACCACCTTCGTGCCCTCCAGCTCGCGCACGATTCGTTCGTCGGGGCCGACAATTCCAAGATCGAACTCGCGGTCCGGCGTGACCAGGATCATGCGCCGGCCGATGATCACGACAACCGTCATGTCGTTGGTTTCGCCTTCGACCGCCCATGCATGGATGTCTCCGGCATAGGGCTCCTTGCGCCAGGCGTTGGGCGAGCCTGGGTCGCATCGGATTTCGACGCCGTCCTCCGACGTCGTCACGACGAGCTTCGAGCGGCTCGGCTTCCAGCACTCGTCGAGGAGATCATTGACGAGCCACAGGCAGGCGAAGTCCTCGCATTCGGTGGGCCGCGCAGTGTAGATCGCGCAGCCGCGGCCGGGCTGACAATGCGAGCACCAGGCATTAACCGGCTTGGCCAGCGCCTCGATGGCCATCACCTTGCAGCAAAGCGTGCAATCGCCGCAGCTGCGTTTGGCGGAGGACGTCACGCGGTCATTCCCTTGGGATCCGGTTGTGTTTCAGCTTAGTCGAGGTGGCCGCAAAAATCCGCTGCAACCTTCAGGCGCGGTTCTCATTGCAAAGCCATGCATCACAGGCATGGTGATTTCTGAGCGCTTGGCGTAAAGAGCGCCCAGATCAAATCCCGCGTGCGGTCGGGCCGTTTGCCGCGCATGCAGCTCAGGTCCGCCGGTCCACCGTTTGCGCGCCTGAATCAACCAAGGTTCTCCATCTCGTGTCTTTTCCGGCCCTGACCCCGCCGCTCGCCCGAGCTTTGGCCGAGCGGAACTATGATTCCCCGACTCCCGTTCAGCTCGCCGTGCTCACGGACGAAACCTCCAGCCGCGACCTCCTGGTTTCGGCTCAGACCGGCTCCGGCAAGACCCTGGCTTATGGCCTTGCCATGGCGAAGGGCTTGCTGGGCGAGGCCGAGCGGTTCGACCAGGCCGGCGCGCCGCTTGCCCTGATCGTGGCGCCGACCCGCGAGCTCGCCTTGCAGGTTCAACGCGAACTGGCCTGGCTGTATGGGCATGCCGGCGGGCGCGTCGTCTCCTGTGTCGGCGGCATGGATCCGCGGCGCGAGCAGCGCGAGCTTGCGGCCGGCGCGCATATCGTCGTCGGCACGCCCGGCCGGCTGTGCGATCATTTGCGTCGCGGCCGCCTCGACATCTCCGAATTGAAGGTGGTCGTGCTCGACGAGGCCGACGAGATGCTCAATCTCGGCTTTCGCGAGGACATGGAATTCATCCTCGAGACCACGCCTGAGTCGCGCCGCACCCTGCTGTTCTCGGCGACGTTTCCGCGCGGCATCGTCGCGCTCGCCAGGCAATATCAGCGCGACGCATTCCGCATCGAGGTCGCGGGTGACGAAGGCGGTCACGCCGACATCGAGTACCGCGCGATCCGGATCGCGTCTGCCGACGTCGAGCACGCGGTCGTCAACGTGCTGCGCTTCTACGAGGCACCGAGCGCGCTGGTGTTTTGCAGCACGCGCGATGCCGTCAGGCATTTGCAGGCAGCGCTGCTGGAGCGCGGCTTCTCCGTGGTCGCTCTGTCAGGCGAATTGACGCAGAACGAACGCACCATGGCGCTGCAGTCGCTCCGGGACGGACGCTCCCGCGTCTGCGTCGCGACCGACGTCGCCGCCCGCGGCATCGATTTGCCGAGCCTCGACCTCGTCATCCATGCCGATCTGCCCAATGACGCCGAGGTCATGCAGCATCGCTCGGGCCGCACCGGGCGTGCGGGACGAAAGGGCACGAGCGTCCTCCTGGTGCCGCCGGCACGACGCCGGCGCGCGGAATTGCTGCTCAATCTCTCCGGCATCGAGGCGACCTGGGGCACGGCGCCGCAGGCGGAGGACATCCGCAAGCTCGATCACGCGCGCATGAAGGACGTGCTGTTCACCGAGGACACCACCGCCGACGATCTGGTGCTGGCGCAGGCATTGCTGGCGGAGCGCTCGCCCGAAGATATCGCCGCTGCGCTCGCGCGGCTCTATCGGGCCCGGCTGCCGGCGCCCGGGGACATCATCGATCCCGGCGAGCGCAGCGGCAAGCCGCGCGACGATCGCGGTCGTGACAGGTTTGAAGGTGAAGGCGGCGGCGATCGCCCCGGCAAGCCGCGATCGAAATCTGGCAAGTCATCGTCGAAACATGGCATGGCGGAGGCCAGCGTTTGGTTCCGTGCCGCCATCGGCCGGCGCAAGAATGCGGAGGCGCGCTGGCTGCTGCCAATGATCTGCCGCCGCGGCGGCATCGACAAGCGCGACATCGGCGCCATCAAGATCATGGACACCACCACCGAGTTCGAGATTTCCGAGCGGGTCGCGGATTCCTTCGCCGCCAAGATCAAGCGCCCGGACAAGGAAGACAGCATCCGCATCGAGCCGATGGCGGACGCACTGCCGCGGCAGGCGGCTTCGGAGCAGCGGTCATATGCGCCTCGGCGCGAGGCCGCTGACGATGATCACCGTGAGCGTCAGAGCGATCGCGCGCGCGAGGCAGGTGTGTTCAAGCCGCGCAGCAAGTCTCACGGCGAGCGTGGCCCGAAATTTGGCGACGCTCCTTCCTTCGGGAAGAAAAAGAAGCATAAGAACAAACAGGGCCACGCAGAGCTTTCGGTCACGCCGTGGCCGGTGAAGGGCGCGCCGGGAAAGAAGGCGAAGAAGAAACGGCGAGGCTGAGCGTCCGCCGTTCAGCTCAGACGGCAATGATACCGCCGGATTGCACCGGCGACATCATCCGAAGAGAGAGGCGTGAGTTTCAGCGGCCACCACCGCCACCGCCGCCTCCACCGCCACCGCCGCCGGCATCACGCATCGCGGAGCTGTAGCGAGGATCGCTCTGCTTCATGTAAGTCGGCGAGGTGTCGCGATGGGTGACCGTGCGTCGTCCGCCCTGGCTCGGCGTCTCGATCAGGCCGCTGCAGCCCTCGAAGAAGGCGAACTCGCAGCCGTAGGTCCGGTACTGCGCGGCGGTGGCACTGGTCGCGTTGAATGCGGTCGCCGCAACGAAGGCAATCAAGGCTACTTTCGGCAACGTGAGTTTCATGGACATTCTCCAGTCTCGGTTCGGCGAGACCAGAACGGCCCGCACGGTTCTTCGACGGAGGCTGGCTGAACCCGGTTCGAACTGGTGGCTTCACGCCCGCGTGAGCCGCGACCGGGGAGGGGGCTCACGTCGCAGCGAGATCGCGCAGCATGTAGGTCGCGCCTTCACCGTAATATGCGAGCTTTGCGCGCAACTCCGCATCCATCGTGACGGGCCGAAAGCCGAAACGTTCCCATAGCGGCCGCGTGGCATAGACCGAGACCAGCGCGAGAGCCGCAATGCCCATTGAGCGTGCGAGTTGCTCGATCGTCGCGATATAGGCGCGCGCGACACCACCACGGGCGTCGGGCAGCACGGCGACGTCGTGCACGTAGAGGCAGTCAGCATCATCGGGCAAGCTTGCGAGGAAGCCGTCGAGCGGCGGGATCTGATGCTGCTTCCAGGGATGGGCGAGCCCGTAGCCGACGATCCCTTCGTCCGCCGCGAGCACGCGGCAGCCATCGGGACAAAGCCGCATCTTCTCCGCGAACACATCAGGGCGCTCGGAAAGATCAGGATGGATGAGCGCCGCGATCGCGCCGATCGCAGCAAGGTCGGCCGTGCGCGCGCGACGCCAACGCGGCTTGCTCATGTGGATCCGTTCCAATCTATTCCGCCGCTAAGAGTGAGATCAATCCGGCTTCGGATATTCCAGCTGCATCGCCACGAAGTCGGCCGTGCGCGATCCGTAGCGCGCGTCGATCGCACGCAGCGTTTCGTTCAGCGCCTGTGCCGGCGGGGAGGTGCCGGCTCCCGGCAGCGCCTGCTGCGCCGGCCAATCGTCCGTGATCCGGTCCGGCAGGATGGCGAGGCCTCCGCGGCTCGTGCGCGCCTGCGCCGTGGCGGCGAAGGTGAGGGCGCGTGAGCGATAGGTCCGCGACCATGAATCGGCGATCAGCGCGAGCGAGACCTCGTCGATATCAGGCGTTAGTGCGATTCCGAGCTGCTCACGGTTCCAGAAGGCGAGCGTGTTCGCGATCGCCGTCAGCGCGAAGGGGCGCGTGAAGCTGAACGCGTCGCTGCGGTGGCGCGCATCCCACGCCGCAAGGCCGATGTCGCTGGCGACCGCCTCGGCCTTGGCCCGATCGGCAATGGCCTCGATCAGGGTGAGGGCCATCGGCATGGATGCGCTGATTCCGGTGGTCGTCGCGACGCCCTGGTCGACGACCAGTCTGCGGTCCGCCGTATAGCGGATGGTCGAATGCTTCTGCAGATCGCGCACGGAATACCAATGCGTCGTGGCCCGCTTGCCGTCGAGCAGCCCGGTGTTGGCAACGACCGTGGCGCCGACGCAGACGCCGATCACGATCGCGCCCTTGCCGGCCTAGCTCCTGATCCACTGCAGGGCGACTGCGTCGTCGTCGCGGCTCATCGCGGGCACGATGACGTAATCAGCGCCGTCGGGGTGCGCGGCGTCGAACTCGGCGATGGTCGCATGCGGCTGCACCCTCAGTGCGGGATAGAGCGTGACGGGTCCCGGCTGCGTCGCCAGGGTGAGGACGTCGGCGACGTTCGCCCGCACGAGGATGCCGTAGGGCATCAGATAGTCGGTGGTCTCGCTCATGTCGTTGATGCCGACGATGACGATCAGGGGTCGCTTTCGTTTCGGCGGTTTCAGCGCCGCCAGCGTCGCCTCGGCCTCGTCTCTGGAGATCGCAGGCGCGGTTCCCGATGCCGGCGTACCCGGCAGCAGGAGCAGCCAGGTTCCGCCGATCGCCACCAGCAATGCCATGCCGCCGAGGGCGGTCCACGCCAGAATGCGCCAGCTCATGATGTCACCCGCTCGTCGTCTCACGCGGCGCGGAAGCTATCCGGTCGCAACGATTTCAGGAATGACGCAAATCCGGCAAAATCGGTCATGGCGCGCGACGATCCATCGCACGATCACCGTCTGCGTAGGAGATTTCGAAATCTACCGCAGCCCCTCATACACCATCAGCCCGCGTGCGATCTGCAATTTGCGGATCGCGCGCGGCAGCAGTTTCTCCGGCTGATGCAGATAGCGCCAGGAGGTCAGGGTGAAGGGGCCGAGTGTGCCGCATTCGTCGTCGAACGGCGCGAGTACGCCGGTCACGCTGACGGGCGTATGCGGACGAGCATTGAAGGGGAGCAGCAGCAGCTCGAGATGCGCCTTGCTGCCGTTCTCGCGTGCGGCCGTGACGCCGGCGATCGCACCCAACGTCTCGTCGGCGACAATTGTGGTGATCTCCTCGATCTCGCCGCGGCTGGCTTGTGTGAACAGCGCCGCAAAGCTCCGGTCCTTGAGATCACCTCCGGCGAGCGCGCAGACGCGCGTGCCGGCGACGCGGAACGGGAAGCCGAGGTGCTGCTCGCAGGACAGCACGAAGATGTCGCCGAGCAGGTCACGGACGGCGGCCGGATCGATGTCGGCGCGGTCAGGGGCCCGCGCCGTGCCGCGCTTGTCGTCCCAATACGCGAAGAACTCGCGGCTTGACGGATGTTTCATGACTGAACGCTTACCCCGGGGCGCATCCTCACGGCACAAACCTGTCCCGCTTCAGTGCACCCGCGATCCCTTTCGTTGTTGTGCAGGAGGGGATCTGCAGCGTCCATGCCGCGAGGGCGTTTTCGCACTCCTGGGCGCTGCTTTTGCGTCGTTAACGTTAAATTAACTATGCGCTTTGCGCCGGCGGCCCGCCTGCTATGGTGATCGCGGTCGCAAGTCCCGCCGGTTTTTCCAGGTTCTCGGCGAGGCCTGTACTTTGGGCGTCAAACAGTTTGGTCACGGGACCGCGGGGAGGGGTGGGGATACACCTTATTCCCAGGGGTACCTGAAGTCCGATACGGACAGGCAGGGCTTTCCCAGGGCCCTGCCTTTTCCTTTTGTGCACTTGCGCAACGCCGGCAAAGGCGACTATCTCCAAGTGGATCGCTCCGATCGCGCCTGAAAGCGAAGCTGCCTTGGATTCCCCGCAAAATTCTCCACCGCAGGATTCTCCGGATCTGCCGGCCGTCCAGGAGGCACCGCGCGAGCCGATCCTGACGCTGCCCGCGGCGCTGACCGCCTATATCGCCCTGCTGGCGCTGATCCATCTGCGGGTGCTGCTGCCGCCGGAGATCGAGAACTGGACCATCGACGTCTTCGGGTTCATCCCGAAGCGCTACGATTCCTCGCTGCTCAATTTGCAGATCCCGGGCGGGGCGGGTGCGAAGGTCTGGACCTTCGTCACCTATTCGCTGTTGCACGCCAACCTCACCCATCTCGGCTTCAACGTGCTGTGGCTGCTGCCGTTCGGCAGTGCACTGGCGCGGCGCTTCGGCGCCATCAGGTTCTTCGTGTTCATGGCGGTGACGGCGGCGGCCGGCGCGCTCGCCCATCTCGTCACCCATGAGCACGCGGTGGCGCCAATGATTGGCGCCTCGGCCTCAGTGTCGGGGGCGATGGCGGCGGCGATCCGCTTCGCGTTCGCTCGCGGCAGCTTCCTGTCGTTCAGCCGTTCGGACGCCGATACCGCCGCAAAGGTTCCGGCGCTGCCGCTGTCGCGCGCGCTGCGCGACGGACGGGTGGTCGGCTTCCTCAGCGTTTGGTTCGGCCTCAACATCATCTTCGGTGTCGGCGCGATCGGCGTCGATGCCGAAACCACGAGCGTGGCCTGGCAAGCGCATATCGGCGGCTTCTTCGCAGGGCTCCTGCTGTTCGCGCTGTTCGATCCCGTGCCGCGCGTGCGAAGCGATGCTGCGGATGCGTCATCACAGGACGTTTCAGACCGAATTTGAAGCGGCGCTTGCGGCGCGGCCCGAATTCATCCATCATTCCCGCGAAGAATGTTCCGAAAGCGAAGCAATGCTTCGCAAAGCGCACGAGCGTGAACCGGCGCTGAAACTGTTAGTTGAAGACTCGCGAACAAGTTCCGAACCGCCAAATGGCGGACGGCTCCGATTCAGGGAGACGACAATGACGGTACGTTCCATTCTCAACACCAAGGGCCATCAGATCATGAGCGTCGAGCCCGACGTCAAGCTGTCGGTCGCGATCAAGCTGCTCGTTGAGAAGAAGATCGGTGCGGTGCTGGTGATGAACCAGAGCCGGCTCGAAGGCATCCTGTCCGAGCGAGACATCGTGCGCGTGCTCGGCGAGCGCGGCGCCGGCGTCCTGGAGGAGCCGGTCGCGGAGGTCATGACCCGCAAGGTCGTCGCCTGCAAGGAGACCGATACGGTCGCCGAGCTCATGGAGATGATGACGACAGGCAAGTTCCGCCATCTGCCCGTGATCGAGAATGGCAAGGTGGTTGGCCTGATCTCGATCGGCGACATCGTCAAGCGCCGCGTCCAGGAATACGAGGCCGAGCAGGAAGCCCTGCGCGACTACATCAAGACCGCCTGAGTGGACTTCACTCGTGTACTGTCGGCGCTGCGCCTTCAGGCGGCGGCGCCAGCACGTGGATCGCTTCCTGGATCGAATCCAATGCACGCTCTGCGGCACGCACGCCGTGCGCGATCAAATCCTCGGCACGGTGGAAGTCGAACCAGCCGAACTGGCCGACCCGTGGCGTGATCAGCATATCGGGCGGATCGCCGGCGAGGCGGGCGCGGGTGATGCGGTCCTGCATGATGTTGAACGCATCCACCATCACCGAGGAGATGCCGGGGCGTCCGCCACCGCCGAAGAACTCGCGCTTCATGGTCTTCTCGGGCGAGAACAGCCGCGGGAAACGCCGTTTGGTCGTCGTCTCCTCGGCCACCGGCGCCACCGGAGTGGGCATCGCGCCGTGCGAATAGATCGTCGTGGAATGGGTGAAGATGTCGCTGGAAAGATTTGCGGCGATGACGATTTCGGCGCCGAGCGCGCGGGCGGCCGAGACCGGCACCGGATTGACCAGCGCGCCGTCGACCAGCCAGCGGTCGCCGATCAGCACGGGCGAGAAGATGCCCGGCAGCGCATAGGAGGCGCGCATCGCATCGACCACGCGGCCGCGCGTCAGCCAGATCTCGTGGCCGGTGCGCACCTCGGTCGCCACGCTGGCGAATTTGGCCGGGAGGTCCTCGATCAGGGTCTGGCCGACGGCTTCCTCGAGCCGGGTCGCCAGCTTCTCGCCGCCGATCAGGCCGGAGCCATTGAGGCGGATGTCGAGATAGCCGAGGATGTTGCGCATGCCTTGCAGGCTGCGCCCCCATTCTTCCAGCGTATCGAGCTGGCCGGCCGCATAGGCGCCGCCGACCACGGCGCCGATCGAGGTGCCGACCACGACGTCAGGCACGATGCCGTTGGCGAGCAGGGTCCTGATGATGCCGATATGGGCGAAGCCGCGCGCCGCGCCGCCCCCGAGAGCAAGGCCGATGACCGGCCGGCGGATGCTGCCCAAGCCAACTTTCTCGCCAACTTTCTCGCCGTTTGAGCCGTTCGCGCCCCGACCCTTCAAGATGTCCAGCACTGAAAAACTCCCCTACGCCGGGGCCAGGCCCGTATCACCAGACTAGGCGTCACACTGGCGCTCCGCCAGAACCGCGGCGAAGCATGGTTTATGCCGCTTTGGGAAGCGCACAGGGCAGGAGTATGGCGATGGACGGTTGCTTCGGGACTAATCACGCAGGCGTCAACCGGGTTCCAATGACCGTATTCGATCGGGTTCCTGAGGCTTGAATTTGCCGCGTTTTCGGTGAAAAGCAGGGGCATGACACGCGGGGGTGACGGCATCATCGGATGGCGGCGCAGCGTTCGGCTGCTGCCGGCGTTGATCCTTGCCGCATGCCTCATGTCCCTCGGCCCGGTTTTTCTTGGCCAAAACGCCGCGCGCGCGCAGCTTTTCTCCGATCGGCCGCCGCCAGTGCCCCCCGCATCGGTGCCGGATCCCGGCGGCGCCATCAATCTGGCGCCGCCCTCCGGGCCGGGCGCCGGCCCCCCGAGCCTGCCGCCGACCCTGGCGCAGCCGGTTACGCCGAGCATGCCGCCGCCCGCAGTCACCTCCGTGCCGCCGGCCGCGCCGCTCAATGCGGCCGCGCCCGGTCAGGGCGTGCTGTCGCTGACCGCGAAATACGGCAAGGATTCTCCCGCGATCACCAGCGGCCTAGTCTGGCGCGTATTCGCCGACCGTCCCGACGAGAACGGCACCTTCAAGCTGATCCGCGAGGACCGCAACGCCACGCCCAACATCGTGCTGCCGCCGGGCACTTACGTCGTGCACGTCGCCTTCGGCCTCGTCAGTGCAGTGCGTACCGTCAGCCTGAAGGCCGAGACCGACCGCGAATCCTTTGTGCTGCCGGCCGGCGGCCTGCGCATCGAAGGCCGGGTCGGCACCAGCCGCATCCCGCAGAACCAGATCTCGTTCGCGATCTACAAGGGCAGCCAGTTCGAATCCGGCGAGCGCGCCTCCCTGGTACCGAACGTCGCCGCCGGCGACGTCGTGCTGATACCGGAGGGCACCTACTACATCGTCTCCAACTATGGCGATGCCAATTCGGTGGTGCGCTCGGACATCCGCGTCCAGGCCGGCAAGCTCACCGACGTCACCATCACCCACCGCGCTGCCGTCATCACACTCAAGCTCGTCAGCGACAGGGGCGGAGAGGCGCTCGCCAACACCGCCTGGTCGGTGCTGACCCCGGGCGGCGACGTCATCAAGGAATCGATCGGCGCCTTTCCGCGCGTCGTGCTCTCTGAAGGCGAATACCGCGCCATCGCCAAGAACGAGGGCAAGGTCTACGAGCGCGGTTTCAACGTCGTGAACGGCGTCGACGGCGAAGTCGAGGTCGTCGCGCGGTGATGCCTCGGCGGCGATGCCGCCGGTGGTGGTCTGGTCCGGATGCTGGGCTTCACGCCTCGGAAAATCCTCCGCTTCTCACATGGCGCACAAGCACACCATCTCCTGTTACCTCTGCGGTAGCGCCCAGGCCGCGTCTCAAGGCGCGAAGAAACCCGCCATCCGCGCCTTATTCCGGAAAACCACGTGAGTTCACCACGCCGGTGGACGATGCCCGATTCCGATCATCAATTTTATTCTCTTTCTATCCCGCTGGGTTATATGTCGCATCGGTCCAGGGGAGCCGGATGCGCAGACCATCGACGGCTGCGCCAGCGGCAATGAGCAGGGGGCCCAGCCGGTCGGGATGTTCGAAGTGATCCTAACGAGGCGCAAGCGGTTTGGCTGGCGATGGCAGGTGTGCGACCAGTCCGGCAAGATATTTGCGGACGGGTTCGAGCGCACGCGTCCGTCCGCCAAATATCACGGCGAGCGCGCGCTGTTCTTTCTGCTGTCACAGGCCCATCTGAACGACCGCTCCGCCGCCTCGAGCGAGGAGTAGCGGCGGGCGAGCGCCTCGCCTTGCTTTGAGCGAGTACGGGCTACAAGACCTTGCGCTGCCCGTCGGGCGAGGATACGCGGGTGTGCCTGCGATGAAGATGTGCGTTAGACGAGCGACGTTGCCATCCACATATTCCATCATTGCGAGGAGCTCGCGACAAAATTGCAATGCAATTTTGCGCTGATGCGACGAAGCAATCCAGACTGCCTTCTCCGAGGGATTCTGGATTGCTTCGCTCCGCTCGCAATGACGATGTTGATGCAGTCGCGCACGCTACCTCCCCACGTCGTCCTGGCGAGAGCCAGGACCCATTACTCCGGTCAGCATTGTCGAAGCACGCTAACGGCCAAAGCGATCGCAACAACGATCTGCGGTGGTTATGGGTCATGGCTTTCGCCAGGACGACACCGGGGACGGCGACGCCGTCGCCAATGTCTCAGCACGTTTCGAAAACACAACCGTCATAGTCTCTAACGCCGACTAACCAACACCTGACTTAAAACTGTCATAATCACCGAACGGACCCCGCGTCCGTGTGCTCTTTACACGCCGTTAAGCGCAGCTGCATTGGATGCGCCGGGATAGTGCGTTGGGGACTGCCATGAGTGCCACGAAGAAAGTGTCGGGAAAACCGGCCGCCGAAATGTTCGATGACATCCCGGTGCTTCAACGCAAATGGCGTGCCGCGTTGAAGCCGGGCGAACGGCTGCCGCGCTACGAGGACGTGATGCTCGGCAGTCTCGGACGGCTCGCCGATCACATCGCGCTGCTCAGTGGTGACGGCGCGCTCGAACTGTCGCGCAGCGGACGTTATGTGCAGAAATGGCTCGGCGAGGAGCGCTGGGACATTGCCGTCGCAGAGCTGTCGCCCGATTGCGCCACGGCGCTGACGGAAGCGGCGGCGATCGCGCTCGCGACGGGACAGCCACATCATGCCAGCGCGCATTGCGTGCGCGACGGCATGGTCAGGACCTACGATGTGCTGACGCTGCCGACCGCCTCGCGCTGGGGCGCGACGCTGGTCGGCGCCTACATCAACGAGCGCGGCACGCAATACAATCTCCTGGATGCGATTTTCTCCGCGACCGACGACGCGGTGGTCTCGCTGGCGACGCTGCGCGATGCAAGCGGCAAGGCGTTCGATCTCCAGATCGTGCACCACAACAAGAGCGCGGGCGCGCTGCTGAAGGCCGCGACCGGAAGCCTGCTGTGGCGGCGGGTCGGTGAGGAGAGCACGCTGCTGGCCGCACCCGAGATCATGGACTTCCTGCTCAAGGCCGTCTCGGGCGGCCGCGGCGAGCAGCTCGAGATCGAGAGCGACGGACGACACCTCCGCCTCGGCGCCACCGCCTTCGCCGACGTGGTCTCGCTCACGATCTCCGACGTCACCGCGTTGAAGCGACGCGACGCCTCGTTCCGTTTGCTGTTCGACAACAACCCGATGCCGATGTGGGTGTTCGACGCCCAGACCAAGCAGTTCCTCAGCGTCAACGACGCCGCGGTCCAGCATTACGGTTACAGCCGCGCCACCTTCCTGCGCATGAAGCTGCACGAGATCTGGCCCGAGGACGAGTGGGAGAGCCACGCCGAGGCACTCGAACGCGTTGGCGATGCCTATCATTCCTCGCGCAACTGGCGGCACCTGCGCGCCGACGGCAGCGAAATCGAGGTGCTCACCTTCGGCCGCCGCGTCGCCTTCGATGATCGCGATGGCTATCTGGTCGCGGTGGTCGACATCACCGAGCGGCGCAAGGCCGAGGCGCGGATCGCCCACATGGCCCATCATGACGGGCTCACCGACCTGCCGAACCGCGAATATTTCCAGCAGCGGCTGAAGCAGGCGCTCGACCAGGCCGGCGGAAAGCGGGTCGGCGTGCTCTACATCGATCTCGACTTGTTCAAGAACATCAATGATTCCTTCGGGCATCCATCGGGCGACCGCCTGCTCAAGCAAGTCGCCGAACGTCTGACCACCGCGGTCCGCGGTGCCAATCTCGCGGCCCGCCTCGGTGGCGACGAGTTCGCCGTCATCCTGGCGGCCGACGTCTCGCCGAACGAGGCCAGCGCCTGCGCGACCTTGCTGATCGACATGTTGAAGGCGCCCTATGAGATCGACGGCCAGGAGATGGTGATCGGCGCCAGCATCGGCATCGCGCTGTCACCGGGTGATGGCACGACGTCCGAGGAGTTGATGCGCAACGCCGACATGGCGCTGTACCGGGCCAAGTCCGACGGCGGCGGTGTGCACCATTTCTTCGAGCGCGAGATGGACCTCCAGGCGCAGAGGCGCCGCGACATGGAGCTCGACCTGCGCCGCGCCTTTGCCAATGGCGAGTTCGAGCTGCACTACCAGCCGCTGGTGTCGATCGCCTCCGACCGCATCTCCGGCTTCGAATCGCTCTTGCGCTGGCGGCACCCAGACAAGGGCATGATCTCGCCCGCCGAGTTCATTCCGGTCGCCGAGGACATCGGCCTGATCTCGCAGCTCGGCGAATGGGTGCTGCGCGAGGCCTGCGCCGAAGCCGTGAAATGGCCTGTCGACATCAAGGTCGCGGTCAATTTGTCGCCGGCGCAATTCCGCAGCCGCAACCTGGTTCAGGTCGTGATCTCGGCCCTGGCGCAGTCCGGCCTGTCGCCGAGGCGGCTCGAACTCGAGATCACCGAGTCGATCTTCCTGGCGGAGACCGAAGCCAACCTCGCCACGCTGCATCAGTTGCGCGAGCTCGGCGTCGGCATCTCCATGGATGATTTCGGCACCGGCTATTCCAGCCTGAGCTACTTGCGCAGCTTCCCCTTCGACAAGATCAAGATCGACCGGTCCTTCGTCAAGGATCTGGCGCAGCGGCCCGATTGCAGCGCGATCGTGCGCGCGATCTCCGGTCTCGGCCGCAGCCTCAACATCACCACCACGGCGGAAGGTGTCGAGACCGAGGATCAGCTCGACTGGCTGCGCGCCGAAGGCTGCAACGAGGTGCAAGGCTTCCTGTTCAGCGCGGCGCGGCCCGCAGCCGAGATCGGAAAGCTGCTCGCCGATTTCGGTCAGCGCGCCTCACGGGCGGCGTAGCGGAGGCGGGTAGCAATCGTAGACCAGCGCTTTGAACGCCGGCGTGATGCGGCCGCGCTCGCTCTGAGTCTGTTGCATCATGAGGTAGACCATGTCGAGCTTGGGATCGACGCCGAAATAGGTGCCGCTGCCGCTGTCCCATTTCAACTCGCCGATCGAACCAGGCGGCGGCGGTTTCGCGTTGCCGGGATCGGTGCGCACCGCAAGACCGTAGCCATAGCCAAAACCGTCGCCGGGGAAATAGAAATAGTCGCGTCCGACGCCGGATCCGGGCCCGATGTGATCGGTCGTCATGGCCTTGAACGCAGCAGGGCTCAGATAACGCTTGCCCTCGAACTCGCCGCCGTTGAGCAACATCTGCGCGAAGCGCTGATAGTCGGTGATGGTCGAGAGCAGCCCGCCGCCGCCCGACTGCCATTCGGGATGGTCGAGGCGCTCACGCTCGGCGGCGAGCAGGATGAAATCGTTCGGCAGCGGCCGCGCCATCCGCGCCAGTTCGTCCTCCGTCGCCAGCGCGAATTTGGTGCTGCTCATGCCGAGCGGATCCAAGATGCGTGCTTTCAGGAATTGGTACAGCGTCTGGCCCGAGATGATTTCGATGACGCTGCCGAGCACGTCGGTGGAATGACCGTAGCGCCACAACGTTCCCGGCTGCCGCGCCAGCGGCAGCTTCGCGATGCGGTCGGCGAATTCCCTGTTGTTGAACTGACCTTCGAAGATATCGGCAGCCTTGTAGGCCTGCTCGACCCATTTGCCGCCGATATAATCGTAGCTGATGCCCGAGGTGTGCCGCAGCAGATCCTCGATGTTGACGGGACGGACCGGCGGCACGAGATCGAGCTCCAGCTTGCCGTCCGGCTTGGTGATCTCGAGGCCCACCTTGGTGTCGGCAAAGAGCGGGACGTATTTCGACACGGGATCGGTGAGCGCGAGCTTACCCTCGTCGATCAGCATCATCGCGCCGAGGCACGTGATCGGCTTGGTCATCGAGTGGATGGCAAAGATCGTGTCCGGCGTCATGGCAAGGCCAGTCGTGACGTCGCGCACGCCGAACGTCTTGAGGTAGACCGGCTTGCCGTGCTGCTGGACCAGGATGACGGCGCCCGGCAGCCGGCCGCTCGTCACCTCGTTGTCGAAGAATGCCGTGATGCGATCGAGGCCATCGGGCGTTGGAGCGGGAATCTCGGCGGCGCGGCCTCGCGCCATGGTGCTGGCCAGCAGCGTAGCCCCGACCAGAAATTCACGGCGTCTCATCCGGGCTTCCTCCCTGGGCGGGATGAAAGCCGGAAGACGCCAAAGGCGTCAACAAAACATCGCTTAAAAACGCGTCACGATTTCCGAAAGGAACGGTCGCGGACGGTCTTCGCTCGGCTTGGTCGGCGTGCCGATGTGGACGAAGCCGGCGAGCTTTTCGTCCGGCTTGAGGCCGAGGCCGTCAAGCACGTCGCGATCGAAGGCGAACCAGCCGGTCAGCCAGCAGGCGCCGTAGCCGAGGGCGGTTGCGGCCGTGACGATGTTCATGGCGCTGGCGCCGGCCGACAATTCCTGCTCGAAGGCCGGCACCTTCGGATGTGGCTTGGTGAAGCTGACGATGCCGATCACGAGCGGCGCGTCGGTGAGGCGCTTGCGCTCGGTCTCGACGTCGGCGGCAGGTGCGCCTGGGTTCTTCCGGGCGAAGACTTTTGCGATCACCTCGCCGGCGCGCTGGCGGGCATCGCCCTCGAAAATGATGAAACGCCAGGGCGTCAGCTTGCCATGGTCGGGCACGCGCGCGCCGATGGTGAGGATGGTCTCGAGCTCGGCTGCGGAGGGGCCGGGCCCGGTCATCTCGCGCGGCTTGACCGAGCGGCGGGTCTTCAGGAGTTCGATGGCATCTCGCACTGCGATATCCTCTTCAACTGGTCGGCGGACGTACAGACCCGAGATAGGTATGCACGCCCGCAACCGGAAGCGAATTTAGATCGATTTCAGGGCTCAGACGGCGCCACGCGCCCGCTGCACGTCCGGCGGGGTCGCCTCGTCGAGGAGGGCGGCGATCGCCTCCTGCGTCGTCATCACCTTCTGGCCGTCGCTGCCGAGCCGGCGGACCGAGACCGAATGCGTCTCGGCTTCCTTCTTGCCGACCACGAGCAGCGCCGGGATCTTGGCCAGCGAGTGCTCGCGGACCTTGTAGTTGATCTTTTCGTTCCGCAGGTCGATTTCGACCCGAAGGCCCGCGCGCCGCGCCTGCTCGACGACCTGCTTGGCGTATTCGTCGGCTTCCGAGGTGATGGTGGTGACCACCACCTGCACCGGCGAGAGCCAGAGCGGGAAGCTGCCGGCATAGTGCTCGATCAGGATGCCGATGTAGCGCTCCATCGAGCCGCAGATCGCGCGGTGCACCATCACGGGCGGCTTCTTGCCGCCGTCATGATCGATGTAGAACGCGCCGAACCGCTCCGGCAGGTTGAAGTCGACCTGCGTGGTGCCGCACTGCCAGTCGCGGCCGATGGCATCGCGCAGCACATATTCGAACTTCGGCCCGTAGAAGGCGCCTTCGCCGGGATTGATCTCGGTCTTGATGTGATTGTTCTGCGACTGGATCTCGCGCAGCACCGTCGCCATCACGCGTTCGGCGTGATCCCACATCGCATCGGTGCCGACACGTTTGTCGGGACGGGTCGACAGCTTCACCGTGAGGTCGCCGGTGAAGCCGAAATCCGCGTAGGTCGATAGGATGAGATCGTTGATCTTCAGGCACTCCTCGGCGAGCTGGTCCTCGGTGCAGAAGATGTGTGCATCATCCTGGGTAAAGCCGCGCACGCGCATCAGGCCGTGCATGGCGCCCGACGGCTCATAGCGATGCACCACGCCGAACTCGGCGAGGCGCAAGGGGAGGTCGCGGTAGCTCTTCAGGCCATGCTTGAAGATCTGCACATGGCCCGGGCAGTTCATCGGCTTCAGCGCAAACCAGCGCTTGTCCTCGGCCTCGTCGCCGGCCGACTGCGCCGCGAACATGTTCTCGCGGTACCAGCCCCAATGGCCCGAGGTCTCCCACAAGACCTTGTCGAGGATCTGCGGCGCGTTGACCTCGCTGTAGTCGCCGGTCAGGCGCCGCCGCATATAGGCAATCAGCTGTTGGAAGATGGTCCAGCCCTTCGGGTGCCAGAACACGACGCCTGGACCTTCCTCCTGGAAGTGGAAGAGGTCGAGCTCGCGTCCGAGCTTGCGATGGTCGCGCTTCTCGGCTTCCTCGATCTGCTTGAGGTAGGCGTCGAGGTCCTCCTGCTTGGCGAAGGCGGTGCCGTAGATGCGGGTCAGCATCGGGTTGTTGCTGTCACCGCGCCAATAGGCGCCGGCCACCTTCATCAGCTTGAAGGCATTGCCGACCTTGCCGGTCGAGGTCATGTGCGGGCCGCGGCAGAGATCGAACCAGTCGCCCTGGTAGTAGATCTTGATCGGCTCGTTGCCGGGAATAGCGTCGACCAGCTCGACCTTGAAGGCTTCGCCCTTGTCGCGGAACACCTGTTTGGTCTTTTCGCGATCCCAAACCTCTTTGGTGAAAGGTTTGTCGCGCGCGATGATCTCGCGCATCTTTTTCTCGATCGCGGCAAAATCTTCCGGGGTGAACGGCTCGTTGCGGAAGAAGTCGTAGTAGAAGCCGTTCTCGATCACCGGGCCGATGGTGACCTGGGTGCCCGGCCACAGCGATTGCACGGCTTCGGCCAGCACGTGCGCGCAGTCGTGACGGATCAGCTCGAGCGCGCGGGGATCCTCGCGGTTGACGAGCTCGATCTTCGCATCGGCCTCGATCGGGTCATTGAGATCGGCGAGCGCGCCATCGAGCGCCATCGCGACCGTGCGCTTGGCCAGCGACGGCGAGATGCCCTTGGCGATATCGAGGCCGGTGATGCCCTTGTCGAACTGGCGCTGGGCGCCGTCTGGGAAGGTGAGGGTGACCTTGGGGGCGGGAGACACGGGCTTCAGATTGGAGAGGCTGTACTGGAATCCGGATTCGGATTTTGGCTGGTCGGTCATGCTTTTCTCCTGAGGCTCACTCCTGCGAACGAGCGCAGGTAAGCGGGAACGAGCGATATATCAGGCGATTCGGCCTGCGCAATCCGGCAATTCCAAGAAAGTGGCGCGCAAAAGCTGGGACCGTGCACCAACTATTTCAGAGCGCGCCCTTTAATCGACCGCAGCTCTGCTCTACATGCACTTGCATGGAAAGATCGCCTGCTGCCGGCCGCTTCGCGCCAACCGCCCTGATGCTCGGCAATATCGTCACCGGCTGCTCGGTGCTGGCGCCCGCGGGCATGCTGCCGGAATTGGCAACCGGGCTCGACGTCAGCATCCATGCGGCCGGGCTCCTGATCACCTTTGGCGCGATCACGCTGTGCATCGGCTCGCCGCTCACGGCCTGGCTGACCAGCCGCATCGAACGGCGCACGCTGCTCACGACCACGCTGGCCGTACTCGCCGTCGGCAATCTCGCCTCGGCCTTTGTGCCCGACTATGCGAGCCTCCTTGCCATCCGTCTGGTGATGCTCGCGGTCGGCGCGCTCTATACGCCGCAGGCCGCCGGCACGGCGGCGCTGATCGTGCCGGTGGAGCGGCGCGGCAGCACCATCGCCTACATCTTCCTCGGCTGGTCGCTCGCTGCCGCCGTCGGCTTGCCGCTGATCACCTTCGTCGCCAGCCGCTACGGCTGGCGCGCCGCCTATGGCGAGATCGGCGCGCTCGCCTGCATCAGCTTCCTGTTGCTGCTGCTGCGCCTGCCGTCGGGCCTGAAGGGCGCGCCAGTGGATATCAAGACCTGGGCCGAGGTCGGCCGCAGCAAGACAATTCTGCTCCTGCTTGCGATCACCATGCTGCAAATGTCCGGGCAGTTCGTGGTGTTCACCTTCATGGGCCCGCTGCTCAACAAGCTCACCGGCGCCGGACCCGATGCCATCGGCATGGTGTTCGCGCTTTACGGCGTCTGCGGCTTTCTCGGCGTCGCCATCGCGACCCGCGTTGTCGACACCTCGGGCCCTTATCGCACCTCGCTGCTGTTCACCTGCCTGCTGCTTGCGGGGATCACCGGCTGGGCGCTTGGCGCCGGCACGTTCGCATTGATGGCGGGCGCGGTCGCGGTCTGGGGCCTTGGCTTTGCCTCGACCAATTCGATGCAGCAGGTGCGGCTGGTCGCGGCCGCGCCGTCGCTGGCATCGGCGACCGTCGCGCTCAACACGTCCGTTCTCTATATCGGTCAGGCGGTCGGCTCGGCCATCGGCGGATTGCTGTTCGCCCGCGAGCTCCTGCACACGCTCGGCTTCGTCGCGGTCGGTTTCGTCGTGTTGGCGCTGCTCCTGGTGCTGTTGACCCAGCCCCGGTCGGCTGCCGCCGTGATGGCCTGAATCCCGCGGCTTCCGCGTGCAAGATGCTTGGCAACCGCGCGGGAGAGCGCTAGAACGCCCATCATGGGGACCAGAGAGAGTTGACTGAGATGAGGATGATTTTGGCGGTTGCCGCGGTGCTCTATTCAGCCTCCGCGTTCGCGCAAGCCGACAAGCCACCGATGGTGGGGGACAAGCCGCTGGTGCAGGTCAAGCCCAAGGGGACTAAGGAGGCTGCGGCCAAGCCCGCCGCGGCGGCGAAGGGCAAGCCGCAATCGATCGCGGCGCGGCTCCAGGCCTGCCTCGAGATCGATGACGGCACCAAGGACCGTCTCAACTGCTACGACGCCGTGATCCCGCCGGCGCCGAAGCCGAAGCCGGCGAAGGCCAAGGGCTACGCCGATTGCCGTTTCTTCAAGGAAGAGGACGAGCGGCTGGCCTGCTTCAACGGCTTTGCCGAGAGCATTCCGAAGCTGCCGAAAACCTAAGCGATAGACCGGGCCCTCAGCGCGCCACGGTCACGTCCGTTTAACGGCTCGATGCGGATGGATTGGTGGAGGCGACGCGCGTGAGCGCAAGCGCGGGCGTCGCCGACATCTTCACCAGGACGTCCTTGAGCGGATCCCGCGTCCAGGCCCTCGTCACGTAATCGCGATGAGTGATGCCCTCGCCAGTCTCGACGAACACCACGCTGCCGGGCCGCAATGGCCCGTCCATGTCTTCCGAGACGCTGATGCCCTTCTGCCTCAGCATGCTCATCAGCTCGCGGTCGCGCCGCGCGGTGTAGCGGGTGTAGGCACTGACGAAGAAGCCGGAACGGTGGCTCTCGATCCAGGACGCGAACTTGTCCATTTCGCCATAGACCGCGTCGAGCAGCACGACGCCGCGGACGCGGTCGCTGATGCCGCCGACCTCCAGGCTCCAGGCCGTCGGCAGGAAGCCGCCGCTGTAGCCGACGATCACGATTGGCATGTTGGCGAAGGCCCGCGCGCTGTTGGGATCGCCGGTCAGGCGGGCGAGGTGGTTGGCCGATTCCTCCATGAAGCGCTTGAGGCCGCCCGCCTGCCAGAACTTGCCGGCGCTGGAATCGGCGGCATCGACCGCCATCTGCGGCGCAAGCAGGATGGCATTGGCGCCGGAATCGGTGATCTGTTTCGGCACCAGCTGGCGGTCACGCACGTCGCGCTCGAGCGTCGCGCCATTGCCATGGAAGAACACCACGATCACGCCCGGCTTGCGGACGTCGAAATGCTCGGGGACGTGCACCAGCACGCGGCTGTCGCTGTAGGTTTCGTCCTGCCAGTAGACGCGCCCCGAATAGCTGCGGTGGCCGCGGCGGTCGCCCTTGGAGATGTTGAGGAAGGGCGCGTCGGAGGCGGGGTTGTTGCCGAAATAGGGAAAGGCCGACGACTTCATGCTGACGAGCGTCGTTAGGTCTTCGCGCGGCGGACGCTTGTAGGGGAGCTGCGGCTCGAGCGAAGCGACCTTGTAGGGTGCCTGCTCAGGTTGCGGCTGCTGGACGGCGCGCTTGGGCGAGAAGTCCGACATCTGCCGTTGCAGGAAGCTCTCGCTCGCCGAGGGGAAACGCTCCCTGAACTGCGGGGCAGGGAAGCGATCCTCGAACGTGTCGCCGCTTGCCGCCTGCGTATTTGTCTTGGCGACCACCTGCACGTTGGCCTGCGAGTTCGCCGCGAGCGCCGCCGGATTGGGCGCCTTGCCGCATTGAACCAGCGTCAGCGACATCGGTACCAAGGCTGAGATCAGGCCGATCCGGAGCACGCGACCGCGCGCGCCGGACATCGTCCGGTCTACACGAGTGTCAGCTCTCAATTTCGGAACGGCCCCGACCATCCACCCATGACCCCAAGTCACGTCCATCAAGTCGCGTCCATCGGCAATCTTGAGAAAATTGCGCCGACTAGCGTTTAGGCGACGTTAAGCGTCCGGTGAAACTTCCCCACATCCGGAACGCTCAAAGGGACCATGCAATCGTGTCCTGATTGTGGGGGATGAGAACGGGATTGTCCGGGATTTGCGCAGGTTTATTGCCCAAGACCGTGCATAAGAGGTGTCAAAATACCCGGTTCGCCTGCCTCATTTAACCCTTGTTAACCCTGCTTGAATTGACTGACCAATCTGCATGATGCTCCCCATGGGGCGAGACGCCTGAGGCTTGAGGACCCGATGACAGCATCAGATGCGGGTACCGCGCCCTGGACTGGCCGGCTGACCGGAAACGGGTCGGGGGTCTCCGTTCTGGTCGCAACCGCCATTGTCGTCGCCGACATGATCGGGGTCGGCGTCTTCACCAGCCTCGGCTTCCAGGTCAAGGACATCCCATCGGGCTTTTCGATCCTTCTGCTCTGGACAGTCGGCGGTATCGTCGCGCTGTGCGGGGTGTTCTCCTACAGCGAATTGGGCGCGATGTTTCCGCGCTCGAGCGGGGAATACAATTTCCTCGGCCGCGCCTATCATCCCGCCTTCGGCTTTCTCGCCGGCTGGGTCTCGGCGACGGTGGGATTTGCAGCGCCGGTCGCGCTCGCCGCAATGGCGTTCGGCGAATATGCCAAATCGGTCGTGCCCGAACTGCCGCCGATCCCGCTCGCCATCGGCGTGGTGTGGCTGGTTTCGCTCGTGCAACTGACCGGCGTCAGGCACTCCTCGACCTTCCAGCTGATCTCGACGATTATCAAGGTCGTGCTGATCGTCGCCTTCCTGGTGGCCGGCTTCGTTATCGGCGTGCCACAGCAGATCACCTTCATGCCGCAGTCGGGCGATCTCGCCCACATCGTCAGCGCGCCGTTCGCGATCGGGCTCGTCTTCGTGATGTACTCGTTCTCGGGCTGGAATGCCGCGACCTACATCATCGGCGAGATGAGCACGCCGCAGCGGAGCCTGCCGCGCGCGTTGCTCGCGGGCACGCTGATCGTGCTCGTGCTCTACGTCGCGCTGAACGCGGTGTTCCTCTACTCGACGCCTGTCAGCGCGCTGGCCGGCCAGCTCGACGTCGCCAGTGTCGCCGGCAGCGCCATCTTCGGCGGCCTCGGCGGCCGGATCGTCGGCGCGATGATCTGTGTCGGTCTGATCTCCTCGATCAGCGCGATGATGTGGATCGGCCCGCGCGTGATGATGACGATGGGCGAGGACATTCCGGCGCTGCGCGTGTTCTCGCAGAGGTCGGCGAACGGTGCGCCGGCCTATGCGATCCTGTTTCAGCTCGCCGTCGCGACCCTGCTGCTGTTCACGCGCAGCTTCGAGGCGGTGCTCGACTTCATCCAGTTCGCGCTGCTGTTCTGCTCGTTTTTCACCGTCGCCGGCGTCATCAAGCTTCGCATCACCGATCCCGATTTGCCGCGGCCCTATCGCGCCTGGGGATACCCGTTCACGCCGCTGGTTTTCCTGCTCGTGACCGCGTTCATGATGTACTACCTGTTGACCGAGCGGCCGGTGCAGTCGCTGTCGGGGATGCTCGTCATGCTCTCGGGCCTGCTGATTTATGTTGCATTCCGCAGGCGGCCGGTTGCCGCTGGCAATTCATCACATCGCGAATAGACATGTTTCGACCCCTGAGAATTGCAGCCATAGCCCTTGCCCTGCTGGCTGCGGCCGTCTCGTCCGCACGTGCCGCCGAGGTCACCTACGACGACACCGCGCGCTTCCTTGCAGGCATGCAGCCTTCGGCGGACTCGCCGCTGGTGCCGCTCACGAAGGATCCGGGCTGGCAGCGTCATGCGAAATTCTTCGATGGCGCCTTCGCCCAGCTCGAGCAACGGCAGCTCTCCAAGATCCGCAGCTGGGCCGACGTCAATCTCGCCGCGCCCCGGCCAACCATGTTCTACATGTTCAGTGGTCCGGATTTCCTCTATGCCAACGCCTTCTATGCCAAGGCCAGCACCTATGTGCTCGGCGCGCTCGAACCGGTGGGGGCGGTGCCCGACCTGACGCGGCTGCCGCGTGGTTCGGTCGGCACTGCGCTCTACAACGTCGAGCGCTCGCTCGCCTCGATCCTGAGTTTTTCGTTCTTCATCACCAAGCAGATGAAGGTCGACCTGCACGCCAATCAGGTCAACGGCACGCTGCCGATCCTCTATGTCTTCCTGGCGCGCTCCGGCAAGACCATCCGCAACGTCGAGATGATCGCGCTCGACGACAAGGGCGGGGTGCATACGGCCGGCGACAATCCGGGCCCCAACGCTACGCGCGGCGTCCGCATCACCTTCGCCGGGAGCGATGGGGAGGCGCGCACGCTGTATTATTTCTCGAATGATCTTTCCAATGCCGGTGCACGCGCGACCGGCTTCCTGAAATTTTGCGAGACGCTCGGGCCCGGCAACAGCCTGCTCAAGAGCGCGTCGTATCTGCTGCATTCCGGCAATTTCACCGTCGTGCGCGATTGGCTCCTCGCCAACAGCGCCACCATCATCCAGGACGATTCCGGCATTCCGCTCGCGAACTACAGCGCGCGGCAATGGCGGTTCTTCCCGTTCGGCCGTTATCTCGGTCCGATCGATGAATTCCCGGGTCGCTACCAGGAGCGCTACGCCGAACTGTTCACGCGCGCCCAACCGATCGATTTCGGCGTGGGCTACCGCTGGCGGACGCACGAGTCGAACCTGCTGCTCTCGGTGAAGGTGCCGGGGAGCGAGGCCGCGCCGGCGGAGACCACGTTCGCCGAGCCGTCGCCAAAGCCGCTACGGCCGAAGCGGCTACGTCCGCCCGAGTCGATCCCGCCGCAGTCCGGACGTTTCTTCTGGTTCCGTTAGCTACCAGTGCACGCTCTGGCTCGGCACGATGAACGCCGTCGTGCTTGGCGGCGTTGCGAGGCTCGTCGCTAGATACCAGCCGGAGCCGAGCACGAGCGCCAGCAGGGCGACGATTGCGAGCAGATCCATGGTTCTGGGGTCGTGGTGCCGCCTGGAGCCAGGATTTGGCTTAATCCTGAAGGGAAAATGAGGGCTGATTTTCCAGCGCATTGTTGTTTCCTCCCCTATGGGAGCATCACATCAACGCGAGCTGAGAGTTCCGGTTCCAGTCAAGACAGCGATGCGCGACGCACCGCAGCAGCTTAGGACGCGTTGACCCCGCGCCAACGGCCGTAGCGCCAAGGCAGGTACCAGCGCGCGCTTTGCGGCGCGGTGAGCGGTACGTTGTCGATGCCTGAGGTGCCGAAGGGATTGCAGCGCAATAGGCGCGCAAGCGTCATCCAGCCGCCGGCCCAGAGTCCGAACCGTTCGATCGCTTCGTCACCATAGACGGAGCAGGTCGGCAGGTGCCGGCAATTGTAACCGACCAGCGGCGAGAGCGTATGGCGGTAGAGCCAGATCAGAGCGCGGCCGAATCTGCGCGGGAGCCGGAGCGCGCCCGCAACGGGATTGGAACAATGCTCGCAGGCTGAATGCTTCATGTGCGCTTTGCTGCAACGTTAAGCGACGTACTGCTCGGTTCCAATGCAGGGAACCGTAAGCTGTTGTTTGCGCGCCATATTTTGCCTGCTTTCTGGGAGCAGTGCAGCAAGTATCTGTGGACGAGCTGTATTCGCCCGGATACCATTTTTATGACGCCCGTGTGTAGAAACATACGCCTGTATGATGGACTCAGAGGGCGCTACCGGGGATTGTTTGGGGACCTTTGGGGCTTGGGGAAGGAACCAGATTGAAACTTCTGAACTCCCTTAATCTTCGCGGCTGGTTGCTAGTGGGAACCGCCGTCTGTGGAGTCGCGCTGGCTGGAGCCGTCGCGACATTCGGGTCGTCAGCGCGAGCCGGTGCTGCCCTCGAAGAGCGCAAGCTGCCGATGAAGTTCAGCTGGGTGGCGTGTGAGCCGAACTGCCGCGGCTGGGTCAGCGCAGTCGGCATCATCACCGCCGATACGCCAAAGGATTTCGAGGAGTTTTCTCGCGGACGCCAGCTCGGCGGCGCCACCGTGGTGCTCGACTCCAGCGGCGGTTCGGTCAACGATGCCATCACGCTGGGCCGGCGCTTCCGCAATCTCGGACTTCTGACCACGGTCGGCATTAGCCTGCCAAACCGCGGCGGGCAAGGCGCCCGTCCGGCGGTCGCGTCCGGGGCCTATTGTGAATCCATGTGCGTGTTCCTGCTGCTGGCCGGCAAGAAGCGCTACGTGCCGGAAGCCGCCCATGTCCGCGTTCATCAGATCTGGATGGGCGATCGCGCCGACGATGCCAAGGCTGCCAGCTACAGCGCGCAGGACCTGATGATCGTGGAACGCGACATCGGCCGTCTCGCCAAATACACCTTCGACATGGGCGGCGCCGGCGATCTGCTGTCGCTCGCGCTCAGCGTGCCGCCGTGGGAGGATTTGCACGAGCTCGACGCCGGTGAGCTCAAGCTCACCAATCTCGTGACGACGGACCTCGTGGCCGACGTGCTGCCGCATGTGGACATCTCCGCGCCGGCGATGGCGGAGCTTGCACCGAAGACGCAGGCCAGGTTCGGCACGGGACCGGAGCAGCCTGCCAAGTCGACCAAGACCGCGGAAGCCTTGGCACCGACCGCCGGCGGCGTGGCCACACCAGCCACACCAGCCGCGGCGACGCAGAAATAAGCTTCTTCTACCGTCGAAACGACGAACCCGGAATCTAGAGATTGCGGCACGAGATTCCGGGTTCGCGCAGACGCGCGCCCCGGAATGACACTGATGAACTAGCCCTGCGCCGCCGCCGGCTGCTTCGCCTTGGCCTCGATCTGGCCGATGGCATCCACCACCGCATCGAAGGTCAGGAGCGTCGAGGCATGCCGCGCCTTGTAATCGCGGACCGGCTCGAGGAACTTGATCTCTTCCCATTTGCCTTGAGGAGGCGCTCCGTTCTCCTTCAGCATCTTGCGAACGGTTTCGCGTAACTCACGGAGTTCGCTCGCAGTCGAGCCGACCACGTGACTTGCCATGATGGATGAAGAGGCCTGTCCGAGGGCACAGGCCTTCACGTCATGGGCGAAGTCGGTGACGGTGTCCCCATTCATCTTGAGGTCGACCTTCACGGTCGAGCCGCACAGCTTGGAGTGGGCAGTGGCGGAGGCATCGGGGTCCGACAGCCGCCCGAGGCGCGGAATATTCCCGGCCAGTTCGATGATCCGCTTGTTGTAGATGTCGTTCAGCATGTGATGGAGTCCAACACTTCCGCACCGGATCGGCCTTGGCGCGCGCCGTCCACGGTCCTATATAGGGGCGGAACCGGCGGAAAAATAGTCCAGCGGGGGTGGCCCAGACCATGCGGCCGACGTTGGTGGAGAGGATCTTTTCCACCAGGTTCAATTATTCTGTTCAGGCGTCCGGCGGCTTGCCGCCCCGTCTGCCGGTGACACTCCGGCCGCAAGGCCGTCGAACGGAGTCGATATGGACGCCACGATCAAATCCATCCGCCCCAACAAGCCTTCCGATCGGCAGCCCGAGAGCCGCCCCGCCGAGCTTGATCCTGCCGAATTCCTCGCGGTCGCCGTCCGCGCCGACCAGCCGCGCCCGGCGCGCGCCGAGGCGGAAGCGGCGGTGAAGACGCTGCTCGCCTATATCGGCGAGAACACCGAACGCGAAGGCCTGCTCGACACCCCGCGCCGTGTGGTCGAGGCCTTCGACGAGCTCTATCAGGGCTATCACCAATGCCCGGCCGAGGTGCTCGACCGCACCTTTGGTGAGACGGCGGGCTATGATGATTTCGTCCTGGTCCGCGACATCGAATTCACCTCGCAATGCGAGCATCACATGATGCCGTTCTACGGCAAGGCGCACATCGCCTATACGCCGGTGGAACGCGTGGTTGGCCTGTCCAAGCTCGCGCGCCTGACGGATATCTTCGCCCGCCGGCTGCAGACCCAGGAGCATCTGACGGCCCAGATCGCGGCCGCCATCGACGAGATCCTCAAGCCGCGCGGCGTGGCGGTGCTGATCGAGGCCGAGCATACCTGCATGTCGGTGCGTGGCGTCGCCAAGCATGGCGCCTCCACCTTCACCAGCCGCTTCACCGGCATGTTCCGCGACAATCCCGCGGAGCAGGCCCGCTTCCTGTCCCTGGTGCGAGGCACGACGCGCTGACCTCGCAAGGCCTTATTTTTTTGAGCATGATCTTTTCGGAAAACCGCTTCACACTTTTCCGGATCATGCTCGAGCGAGGGTCCCGTGTCCGCTCACTCCCATGAGATCGAGGAAGGTCTCGCCTTCCTGCCCAAGTTCGACGCGAGCGGTCTCGTGACCTGCGTCGCGACCGATGTCGCCACGGGCGATGTGCTCATGGTCGCGCACATGAACGCGGAGGCGCTGCGCAAGACGATCGCGACCGGCGAGGCTTGGTACTTCAGCCGCTCGCGCAATGCCTTGTGGCGAAAAGGTGAGACATCGGGTCAGACCCAGCGCGTCGTCGAGATGCGCACCGATTGCGACCAGGACGCGATTTGGATCCGCGTCGAGCAGATCGGCGCGGCGTGCCACACCGGGCGCAGGTCCTGCTTCTACCGCAAGGTGGAGGGAGAGGGCACCGGTGCGAAGCTCGTGTTCGTCGATGCGGAACGGCTGTTCGATCCGGACGCGGTCTATAAGAAATAGCAAGCTGTCATTCCGGGGCGCGCGCGTAGCGCGAGCCCGGAATCCATTGCAGGGCATCGCGCGCGGCTCAATGGATTCCGGGCTCGCACCTACGGTGCGCCCCGGAATGACCGTGAGGGCTAAATTAACCCGGCATTAACCATACCTGTCCCACGGTGAGACGACAGGGCGCCGAATTGCCGGCGCCGCTCAACGCCGCGCGGGGCGGGCACTTCATCATGTCGGTCGACAATTTCAGTGCGACGCAGACGGCCGGTCTCGATCCGTCGCGGGCGCGCGTTGCCGGCGCGATCAAGCAGGCCTCCAATATCTCCGGCGTCAGCTTCCAGTACATGTTGACCACTGCCAAGATGGAATCGGATTTCGATCCGACGGCCGGTGCCACCACCTCGTCTGCGCACGGGCTCTATCAGTTCATCGACCAGACCTGGCTTGGCACCGTGAAGGAGGCCGGCACCCAACTCGGCTATGGCAGCTATGCCGACGCCATCACTAGGACCTCGTCGGGCACCTACACCGTCGATGATCCCCTGGTGAAGCGGTCGATCATGAAGCTGCGCGACGATCCGGAGGCTGCATCCAACATGGCTGCGGCGCTGACGCAGTCGAACAGTTTCAAGCTCACCGGCCTGCTCGGGCGCAGGCCGAGCGACAGCGAACTCTACATGGCCCATTTCATGGGCGTCGGCGGCGCCGCGAAACTGATCGCCAATGCCGAGGACAATCCGCAAGCCGTCGGTGCGCGGCTGTTTCCCAACGCGGCCGCCGCCAACCGCTCGATTTTCTACGCCAAAGATGGCCGCGCCCGCAGCGTCTCCGAAGTCTATTCGGTGCTCGACGCGCGCTATGCCAGCGCGGCCAATTCGAAAGTGACGCGCAGCGCGATGGCGATGTATGGCGATACGCCCACGACGACGCAGGTCGCGAGCGCGAATGGCGTGCAGCCCGCTGCGCCGGTCATCGACAACGCGGCTTATCTCCAGACCTTCCCGAATACTCGCGCCGTGACGCCCGTCGGTGCGACGTCGCCAGCGACGCTCGCGGACAATGCGCCGAGCACGCCGGTGTTTCGTTCGATCTATCAGCCCGGCGACGTCACGCAGCCGGTCTCGACCACCGTGCAGAAATTGTGGGGCAACAACGCCTCACTCACTTCGGTCGCATCCGCGACGCCGGACATGCGGCCGCCGCAGCCGCTCGATCTCTTCAGCGATCGCAGCGGCACGTTCTCGAGCTAACTCACTGATCGAAGAATAATCGCTCGCGTCCCGGACGCGCCGCGCTGCATCCGTGCACGAAATCCAGATCTTTGTGCGGTGCGTGGGCGAGGGCTCGCGCTCTCTCGTGTCCCGGACGCCGCGGCCTTTGTTCCCTTAACAAAACGTCAATAAAACCAGCCAGTTATGGTGAACGCTTTGTTAAGCGTCGTGGTTTATTTTGTGTTGCAGGTGACAAGCCGTCACCATTTTTCGTTTTCGTTGCGTAAGCCGGAAGCACCATGATTGTTCGGCAGTTCATTAATTGGATCAGGACGGCGTCCGCCGGGGAGCGGGCCGAGGCGACGCGGGCGTTGGCCCGGGCCTGGCTGATCTCGGATCTTTCTCATGACGATCGCGTCGCCGCCGAAGGCGCGCTCTTGATGTTGCTCGACGATCCCTCGCCGCTGGTGCGGCAGGCGATGGCCGAAGCCTTTGCGCGCAGCACCGAGGCGCCGGCTGCAATCGTGCGGGCACTGTCGGCGGATCAGCCGACGGTTGCGCTGCCCGTGCTCGAACATTCTCCGCTGCTGATCGATGCCGATCTCGTCGACATCGTCGCCACCGGCAATGACGAGGTGCAGTGCGGGGTCGCCCGCCGTATAGCGCTGCCGGTATCGGTCTGTGCCGCCATCGCCGAGGTCGGCTGCGCGGCTGCGGCGCTGGAGCTGATCGAAAATCCCCATGCCGAGCTCGCGCCGTTCTCCTGGAACCGCATCGTCGAGCGCCACGGCCATCTCGCCGCGATCCGCGAGGCGATGCTGGTGCTGGAGGATCTGCCGGCCGCAACGCGCGCGGCGCTGGTGACCAAGCTTTCCGAGACCCTTGCGCAGTTCGTCGTGGCCCGAAACTGGCTGAGTGCCGACCGTGCCGAGCGCATCACGATCGAGGCGCGCGATCGCTCCACCATGAACATCGCAGCGCGCTCGCGTGGCGAGGACATGCAGGGCCTGGTGCGTCACCTGCGCATCACCGGCCAGCTCACCGCGGGTCTGATCCTGCGGGCGCTGCTGTCGAGCAATCTCGACCTGTTCGATGCGGCGCTCGCTGAACTCGCCGATCTGCCGCTGGCGCGCGTCTCGGCGCTGCTGCACGACCGCGGCGGCAACAGCCTGCACGCGCTGCTCCGCCGCGCCGGGCTGCCCGAGGCGACATTCGCGGCATTCCAGGTCGCACTCGATGCCTGCCACGAGCAGGGCTTCGTCGACAGTGATGATGGTGCGGCGCGGCTGCGCCGGCGCATGGTCGAGCGCGTGCTTACCCATTGCGAGACCGACCGCGGCGCGACCGAACCGCTGATGGTCCTGCTCCGCCGCTTCGCCACCGAGTCCGCGCGCGAAGAGGCACGACTGTTCTGCGACGAGCTCGTCGCCGAGGATGCGGTCGATCCGGTCTATGATGATCTGATTGCGGCCTGACGAGACGCCGTAGGGTGGGCAAAGGCGCATCGCGCCGTGCCCACCGCTTCTTCACACAGATCATGTTGATTGGTGGGCACGCTCCGCTTTGCCCACCCTACGATTCTGATCGTGTCGATAGAGCGGAGTCGAAGCCCCAAACTCCATCATTGCCAGAGGAAAGAGCTGAGCCCTTACTCCGTCGGCGCAATGCTTGGTGCCAGGATTACCTCGAGATGCTCGGGGCGGTCGCGGTTGACGTGGGCGAGATATTCGTCGGCGACCTTGCGCAGGCGCCGGCTGAGCTCGGCGGAGACGCTGATGCTGTCGAGCCTGGTGTTCTCGTGCACGATGGCGAGGATCGCGTTGATGTGGTGCGTGAACAGCTCGGCCGGCACCTTCGAAAGATCCGGCGCATGCTCGATGACGCGGCACAGGCTCTCGGCGATTCCCGCTGCCGAAGCAAAGCCGAACGTCGCCGCATCGCCCTTGATGTCGTGCGCGGCGTGGAACAGCTCGTCGCGCAGCTTCTTGGTGAAGCCATCCCGCTGCACGGCGGTCCAGGCGGCGGACAGTCTCTGGACCTCGATCGTCATCCAGTTCCTGAATTCGCCGGAAAGGCCCGCCAGCGCCTGCTCGGCGCGGGCGACCGGATCGTCCATGTCCTTGTCTTCGACCCGGCGCAGCACCTTTCGCAAGGGATTGGGCTGCCTGATGACGTGATGCGTGGCGAAGGCCGTGACCTCGATGTCCTTTGCGCTGTTCTTCGCCATGATGCCTGCCTCGTGTGCGCTAGATGGAGGAGCGGGCCTTGTCGAGCAACGAGGGCTGCTGGAGCACCTCGTGCTTTTCGCCGACGCGGCGTTCCGGGCCCATATAGGCGGAGTTGGTGTTGCGGCGCCGGTCCGGGCCGAAATAGGTCTTGGTCTTGATGAAGGGGCGGGGATTGGCGACCACGTTGAGGATGCGCTGATAGAGCCCCTTGGCAGAGATCGGCTTGGCCAGGAATTCGGTGACGCCGGCATCGCGCGCGACCGTGACGCGACGCTTCTCGGAATGGCCGGTCAGCATGATGATCGGCGCGTAGGGATTACCCTTCGACTCCGGCTGGCGGATCATCTGCGCAAGCTCGAGCCCGTCGAAGATCGGCATCGCCCAGTCGGTGATGACGATGTCGGGCACGTAATGGCTGTACATTTCCAGCGCCGTGGCGCCGTCCTCGGCCTCGTAGACTTCGCGTGCGCCGAACGAATGCAGCAGCGTCCGCAGGATGCGGCGCATATGCGGATTGTCGTCGCAGACGAGGAAGCGCAGCTTGTTGAAGTCGATGCGGAACATGACGCCCGGGCCAAAGCGGTCAACCTTCGTTAACCATATCGTGGCGGGGGTTAATGAAGGGTTGCGATCGGCTCTCCGGACGGGGCTGACCGGCGGCTCAATAGCCGAACTGTTCGCGCAGAATCCGCTCTTCCAGGCTGTGACCGGGATCGAACAGCATCCGCATCGAGATGGTCTTGTCGGAGAGGACCTCGACCCGGAGGACGTCGCGCACCTCGTCGTGGTCGGCGACCGCCGCGACGGGGCGCTTGTCGCCCTCGAGCACCTCGATCACGACATAGGCTGTGTTGGGCAGCAGCGCGCCGCGCCAGCGGCGCGGGCGGAAGGCGCTGATCGGCGTCAGCGCCAGCATCGCGGCGTTGATCGGCAGGATCGGCCCCTGGGCGGACAGGTTGTAGGCGGTCGATCCCGCCGGCGTCGCCACCAAGATGCCGTCAGCGATCAGCTCGGACATGCGCTCTCGCTCGTCGATCAGGATCCTCAAGCGTGCCGCCTGATAGGTCTGCCGGAACAGGGCGACCTCGTTGATGGCGTGATGCAGGTGGACGCGGTCGTTGACGTCGGTCGCCCGCATCAGGAGCGGATTGATCTCGGATTCGTGCGCCGCCTCGAGCCGCCTGCGCAGATCGTGCGTCGAGTATTCGTTCATCAGGAAGCCGACCGTGCCGCGGTGCATGCCGTAGATCGGCTTTCCCGTGTGCATGTTCTGGTGCAGAGTCTGGAGCATCAAGCCGTCGCCGCCGAGCGCGACGACGACATCGGCTTCCCTGGGGTCGCAATTGCCATAGTCCCGGGTGAGCTGGGCGAAGGCGGACTGCGCCTCGCTGCTCGGGCTGGCGACGAAGGCGATCCGGTCGTATCGCGAGGTCTTGGTCATGGCTTCCCGGGCAGGTGCCGCTGGCTCGAGTAAGTTCCGCCCGGCTCGTCTATACGACCTGGGCCTCGATTGTCGAGGAGGACCGCCTTTCAAGGCAAACGGGCGACCGCCGGGTTCAGGACAAAACAGGGGCGTTTCAAGCCCGGTCGGCCTCTTCGAGGGGCGCCGGACCGATGATCCCCCAAACCGTCGTAATTTCGCGCTAGTCTTTCCGTTGGCACCGGCTTTCAGAGCCGGGCACGGAGAACGATCATGGTTTTGAGTTTGCCGGTGCTCCGCCACGTGATGCTGGTGCTGGCGGTCTCGGCTTTCGGGTTCGCAGGATTGGCGCGTGCGGATGATCCGCCGCAGCCCCGCTCCGAGGCGGCGTCGCCAGCCGGACAGAAGGGCGGGCGTGGCGGTGGCGCGCAAAGCACTGCGCCGGCTTCGCCGTCGGCGGCCGAGTTGCACCGTCTGCCGCCGGATTCGACCACGAGGCAGACGCTCGAACTGCCTGGCCGGACGCTCAACTTCGCCGCGACCGCCGGCTCGATCCGCGTGTTCGACGGCAAGGGCGAGCCGCTGGCTGACATCGCTTACACGTCCTACGAGCTCGACGGTGCCGACCGCGCGACGCGGCCGGTGACGTTCCTGTTCAACGGCGGGCCGGGCGCGTCCTCGGCATGGCTGCAGTTCGGCGTCGCGGGGCCATGGCGGCTGCCGCTCGACGGCGAAGGGCTGTCGCCGTCGGCCTCGCCCGAGGTGAAGCCCAACGCGGAGACCTGGCTCGACTTCACCGATCTCGTCTTCATCGACCCTGTTAGCACCGGCTACAGCCGCTTCGTTGCGAGCGGCGAGGACGCGCGCAAGTCCTTCTATTCCGTCGACGGCGACGTCAATTCGATCGCGCTCGTGATCCGTCGCTGGCTCGAGAAGCACGACCGGCTGACCTCGCCGAAATACGTCGCCGGCGAGAGCTATGGCGGGATTCGCGGACCGAAGGTGGTGCGTCAGTTGCAGCTCCAGCATGGGGTCGGCGTCAGGGGATTGATCCTGGTCTCGCCGCTGTTCGACTTCCGCGAGTTCGCCGGCACGAGCCTGCTGCAATATGTCGCGACACTGCCGAGCTATGTCGCGGTCGCGCGCGAGGCCAAGAGACCGGTCACGCGCGCCGATCTCGCCGACGTCGAGGCCTATGCGCGCGGTGAATTCCTGGCCGATCTCGTCAAGGGCGAAGCGAACAAGGAGGCGACCAACCGGCTCGCTGACAAGGTCGCCGAGCTCACCGGTATCGACCAGGCGGTGAGCCGCAGGCTCGCAGGCCGGTTCGACGTCGGTGAATTCCGCCGCGAGTTCGATCGCAGGAACGGCAAGGTGACGGGACGCTACGACGGCTCCGTGCGCGGCTTCGATCCCTATCCGGATTCCGGCAGCTCGCGCTTTGGCGACCCTTCCGGCGATGCACTGCAGGCGCCGCTCACGAGTGCCGCGGTCGACGTGCTGACACGCAAGCTCAACTGGCGGCCGGACGGGTCCTACGAAGTCCTGAACGGCAGCGTCGAGGGGCATTGGGATTTCGGCCGCGGCCTCAACCCGCCGCAATCGGTGTCGGAGCTGCGCCAGATTCTCGCCACCGACGCGAAGCTGAACGTGTTGGTCGCACACGGCCTGTTCGATCTCGCCACGCCCTATTTCGGATCGAAGCGTGTGCTCGACCAGTTGCCGGCCTTCGTCACGCAACGCGTGAAATTCGTCGTCTATCCCGGCGGCCACATGTTCTATTCGCGCGACGGATCGCGGCAGGCGATGCGGAGTGAGGTCGAGGCGTTGATCAGGGAATAGGCCGGCGCTTGCGCGGCTGATATCGACGGCCGATCTCGCGGGCGACGACTTTTTCCGGCTTGACGTTGGCACCGGCGATCCAGATGTCGCCCACCTTGCCGCGCTTGTCGCGGACGCGGCGGACAGGCTCGCCATGGCTGGAGTAACCGGCGGCCCAGGCGAGCTTGCCGGTGTCGCGGCCAGTGACTTCGATCTCGGCGGCATCCATGAATGGGTTATTGAATTGCGGATTGGCGACGAGCACGCGGTTGCCCGCGGGCACGAGATCAGTGGCTCCCCAGATCGTCCACCAGCGGCCGGTCCAGTCGCGCACGCGCCGGTCCGGCGCGCCGCGCGTCTTGAACACGCGCAGGATCTGCAGCGCGCCGTCCATCCAGAACGGCGCGGCGCCGTCGATGGAGTTGCTGAGGATGCTGATCGCGAGCTCGCAATCAGGAATGGAGCAGGTCCGGGAGATGTAGCCCTGGAAACCGCCGCCATGGCCGAACCAGTCCCAGCCGTCGGTCTTTCCGGCGTTGATGCCGAGGCCATAATAGCCCTCGAAGCTCTGCGGGATGCGCCAATGGTGGCGCGTCATCTCGCGGCGGCTCGCGGCCGACAGCACGCTCTTTTTCGCATTGGGTGCGAGCTGCGCGAAGAAGCGGGCGGTGTCGCCGGCAGTCGCGACGAAGCCTGCGGCGGAGGCCATCGCGTGCGCGGGATTGTTGCCGGGGATCACGCAGCGCTCGCCGAACGGCACTTTTCGCGTGTGGCCGCACGCGAATGGCTTGCCTTTGGCAAGGGGGGCATTCGGTTCGGTCTCACGTAAGCCGGCCGGCTCGATGATCTCGCGCCTGATCCAGACCGGGTAAGCCTCCATCGTCACCGCTTCGATGACGAGACCGAGCAGGCCAAAGCCGTGATTGGAATATTTGAAGCGCGTGCCGGGTTCGACCGCGGTCGGCAGCTTCAATTCCGCGAGCAGCTCGTTCGCGTTGAGATAGGGGCGGGTGTCGATGAACTGGCCGGAATCGGCGCCATCGCGCGTCAGTCCCGCGCTGTGCGAGAGCAGTTGCGCGATCGTCGTCTCGGCGACGCGCGCATGCAGGCCGCCGACATATTGGCCCACGGGATCGTCGAGCCGGAGCTTGCGCTGCTCGCGCAGCTTCATGATGCCGGCGGAGGTGAAGCTCTTCGAGTGCGAGGCGATGCGGAAACGGTGGCGGGGCGTGAGCTTCTCGCCGGTGTCGAGATTGGCAAGGCCGAATGCGTGCTCGGCGACGACCTCGCCGCGATGGGCGAACGCGACGATGACGCCGGGCTGTTGGATTGTCCTCAGCTGGAATTCGATCCAGGAGCTAATGTAGTCGATCGCGGATCGCAGCCACGGGTCCATTGCGCACCAATTTGCGAGGGAAAGATTTGGTGCGGGAAGCTAGCCGAGAAAGTGGAACGGGCACAACCCCAAGGTTGTGCCCGTTCAATTCATTCAAGGATGCGAGGTCTCAGTAGACCGATGGCTCAGTAGACCAGCGTCGCACCGGTCGGCTTATCGAGCGCGGCGGCGAGCGAGCGATATTCGGAGCTGTCGGTGCCGGCGAGCGAGGCGATCTTGTTGAGGTGATACTGCGCCTGTTCGCGGTTGCCCTGCTCGAGCTGCCAGAGGCCGTAATACTGCCAGGTGCGGACGTGGTTCGGATCGTCCTTCAGCGCCAGCTCGTAATAGGCCTTCGACGACTGGTAATCACCGAGCTTGCGATAGGAGTAGCCGATCAGGTTTGCGACATCGGCGACGTCGTCGCGCTTGAGCGATTTCAGCTGGTCGATCGCGCCCGTGTAGTCGTGGCGGTCGTAGATCGCAGTATAAGCGGTGCGATAGGCGGCCAGGAATTTGGGATCGCTGACGGAGGAGCTCTTCTTTTTGCCCTTTTTGGACGAGCTGTCCGACTTCGGCGGCGAGGAGGGCTCGTCGCTGCCCGCGGCATAGGCGCCGGACAGCACCGGCGCAGCCGCCAGCGTCATGGCGACAAGTCCCGGCACAACAAGCATTGAGAGTTTGCGCATCTAAGTTCTCCGGTATGGAACGTGGCGATCCTACACGATTGCCCGAAGACCGGAACACCCATGGGGCGAAAACATTCCCGCTTCGCACGATCTATTCGTACTGCCGCAGATGACAAACTTGTCATCGAGATGAACGGAAGCCTGCAGCGGCCTTCAGATCGGGTTCAGTGCGCAGCCCCTAGGCTCCAACCTACGATCGAAGAGGTGACGAGAGGGCGCCGCCTCAAGATCCTTCCAAGAGGAGACCACCATGTTGAAGACCATTTCCGCAGCCTTGCTCGCCGCTTCCGTGATCGCAGCCCCGGCCTTCGCCGCTGAGGCCGGCAAGACCACCACGACCGCGCCGGTGATCAAGGCGGATCAGAGTCAGACCAAGGCGGCGAACACTGCCGTCAAACCGGATGCGGGCGCCAAGGCCGACACGAAGACTTCCGACGTCAAGGCGGACGCCAAGGTGGACACCAAGTCGAAGGCGATGAACGCCAACGCTGCCGTCACCCCGGCCGAGCACAAGTCCGTGCACAAGCATCGCCATCACCACAAGCAGGTCACGGCCAAGGAGTCGCTGAAGGCGCAGCCGGACGTGACCAAGCCGGCGACATCGGACAAGCGCAACTGACGACTGATCCCGCGAGGCGGCATCCCTGGCATTGCCCCGCCGCCGCGTGCGGAATTCAGGTCCGGTCCGTTCGCCGTGCCTTGTGCGAAAGCTCGAGGTATCGGCGGCGGGCCGGTGCGTCGTTGCGCCGCTGCAGGCGAATTCCCTTCATGCAGGGTTGGGATCGTGCAGGCTTGGGATCGTGCAGGCTTGGGCTCGTAGAAGCTTCGCGCTAGAACATCTCCGAATCTGATCGAGCGGAGAGCGGGGCCTGTGGGGCGATTGGCGAGATGTGCGGTGATCCTGGCGTTGCCGTTGGCGCTTGCGGCATGTTTCGGCAGCGAGGGTGACCGTCCAACGCTGTTGGGTGGGACCCAGGCCGGAGGGCCGCAGCCGTTTCCCGACAATTTCCGCGGCGACACGCTGGCCTTGATGCGCAGCTATCTGAACAATCCGGTCGGAGTGCGCGACGCCAGCATGGCTGATCCGGTGCTGCGCGAGGTTGGCGGGCGCCAATTCTATGTGAGCTGCCTGCACTTCACTCCGCGCGAGACTGATGGCAGCTATAAGGGCATGCGCGAGCGCGCCGTGATTTTCGTCAACGGGCGGAGCGACCGCGTCGTCGATCGGACGAGCGAGCTTTGTGCGGGTGCGGTTTACGCACCCTTTCCGGAACTGGAAAAGATGACGCGGTAGCGCAAAGCCCGCCTTCATCGCCTCGTGATAGGACAGTCCGCGCCGGAGCCGCTGGATCACATTTTGGCGAGCTTTGAACGGGGCGGTTTCGTCTCGCGACAAATCCTTTACGGCAGGCCCTGCACAGGCGACGAGAGCAGCCAGCGCAAGGCGACGTGACGGAACAAAATCGCGCTGTTGCCACCCCGTCACAGTAACGAACGATCAACGTTCCGGCATCGTCGCGAAGCAACCAAATTCACGCCACGTTGTTTGCTGAGGGTCGAATTTGAAAGCACGGGGATGATCATGAAGAGGCTTTTGCTCGGAGCAGTCGCGCTGCTGGCGCTGGCCGCGCCGGCCGCTGCTGCCGACATGCAGCCGCGCACCTACACCAAGGCGCCGGCCTATACGCCGCCGCAGGTGATCTACAATTGGACCGGTTTCTACATCGGCGGCCATGTCGGCGGCGCCTTCGCCGGCGACAACAGCTTCCAGTCGAGCGACGCCCGCTTCCTCGGCGGCGTGCAGGGCGGCTTCGACTACCAGTTCGCGCCCAATTGGGTGGTAGGTATCGAGGCCCAGTATTCCTGGCTGCCGACCAACAACAACGGCGTCACGTTCCCGCTGGGCACGCAGGTGACGTCCAACACCGACCAGCTCGGGTCGGTGACCGGTCGCATTGGCTACACCTGGGGACCAACGCTGCTCTACGCCAAGGGCGGTTATGCCTGGCGCAATAACGGTCTTGGCGTGAACATCGCGGGGGTGCCGCAAACCTTCACTACCACCGGCAACAGCAAGGACGGCTACACCGTCGGCGCCGGCCTCGAATACATGTTCGCGCCGAGCTGGTCGGCCAAGGCCGAGTACCAGTATTACAACTTTGGCAGCACAACCTTCACCTCCGGCCCGGCCGATATCGTCGGCGTTCGTGGCCGGGAGGACGAGCATACCGTCAAGGTCGGTGTGAACTACCGGTTCGGCTGGGGCGGGCCGGCGGCCGCGCGCTACTGACCTACCGCCCACGACCAGGATCTGACAAAGGCCGGCTCCCGCCGGCCTTTCGTTTGTCAGCATCTGTTCGCCGGCCTTCCGTTTGCTTTGCGTGAACCATCTGGCGCGTCATTTGCTTGCAAGCAGTGCGGGCGCGCCTTCTCACGCGCGTCATGGGGCCGGGGTAAAGCAAAAATAATTTTTGCGATTTACGGAACTCGCGCTCCTCAACGCGTTATATGAGAATTATCGGGCTGGTGGGACGACGGACATGCGTATCTTTGTGTCGGCAGTGGTGCTCTCATGCTTCACCTGCCTGCCGTGCTCTGCACAGACAATCCTCAAATCCGAACCCCTGATGCTGGCGCCCTATGAGGTCGCCTTCGTCAAGGACGCCTCCTGTCCGTCGGGCAAGGTGCTGAAGGTCACCGGCGCGATCCGCGGGCTGCATCGCCGGAAGGCCTGCGTGGCCCTGGCAGGCGAGCAGGCGTCTCTCGCGACCGCGACTCCCTGAGAAACGCCGGTTTGGCGTCGGACCTCAATAATTCAGCTCAAGCTCCATCCTCGACTGCTGGTCGGCCTCGGCCTTGTTCTTGGCGGGGTCCTCACCCTGGGCTGCCTGGCAGGGCGCAATCTCGTAGTCGTTGTCGAGCACCCGGCGCGGTCCCCGCTGCTCGTCGTCCGCGATCACGTCGACGACAAGGCCACTTCGCTGCGCGAGCTTCCAGACGTCGGACTCGCTCGGATAGGCCTTGCTGATCTGGGCCTCGTTGCAGAACAGGGCGTAGGGCATTCTTCCCACTCCAGGAAAGCCCGTTAACGACTTTGCGGGGTGAGGGGTTCCGGCCGGCGGCCCGATCACGGCGCCGTGATCGGAGAGTTGGGCCCTGAGTCCCTAACGAGTCCTGAATCCCCAAAAAAAGAATCCCTGGGACTCTCCGGCCGGAATCAGCGGATGTTTTCGGCCATGACGAGCGACCTGAAAACCTCCTGCGGGCACATGCTCCTGCCCCTGACGCTGGCGCTGTTTGGCGCCTGCGCGGCCAATCTCTGGCTGGTGTGGTCCTGGCTGTAGCCCCCGACTGGAGAGCCGGCCCTACTTTTCGGCCGGTGGACGGGGGGAGGGGTCACAGATGGCGGCGCGCAATTTGGTCAGGGTGGCCGCGCAATATTCCTCGCGCTCGCGCTCGAACCGCTCCTGATGCTTGCGGAAATTGGCAATCCGGGCCTGCATCTCGCTGCGGAAATCGCCGCTTGCCCGCGCCGGCGGGAGCTTGACGGGCTGAGGCTGCGGAGTGGGGTGGGGCGGGTCGATCTCGACCGTGACGGCCTCGACGGCGACGATCTCGACGGTCGCCGCGGCCGAATCCGACGGCGCGCCCGGCTGAAGGATGTCATCCTTCTTGCCGGTCACCGATTGGACGAAGGCCAGTGTCTGCGCGATCAGTGCGTCGCGTTCCCTGATCCACTTCATGATCCACCTCAGTCGCGCCCCATTCCAACAAAGCGGCCGCGCCGAATCAAGGGTCCGTTTGTAAAGGGGATTGCATATTTTTCCCGATCGCCCGACATTGGTCAGATGAATGCCGAAGACAAGCGGATGGACGAAGCGGAGGGCTTGAGGCTCGTCCGCGCATTCCTGTCGTTGCCGCCCGACAAGCGGGCGGAGGTGATCGCGTTCGTCGAGGAATTGGTGCGTGCCCATGGCCGGCCCGAAAAGGGCAAGGAGGTATCGCCGCAGTGATGGCTAGCGCTGGCGCGGATTGACGTTGGGCTCGAACGGCGCGCCGACCACCCGAACCGGCGTCTGAGCGCTGACGTCGGCCGCCATCCGCTGGGCCACCTGCTGTGCCGGATCAGGTGCTGGCGCCGGTTCGAACAGCGCAACTGTGCCGGCGACGGCGCCACAGCACAGCGTAACCGTCGCCAGCAGAAACATGTTTCGGTTTTCTTCCCTGATCCGCATGGATCGAGAACCCATGACGCAGGGCTTTGGTTCCGGTCAGACCCTATCGGAGCGGCCGCCTACAAGTCCGCCCAACGCTGCCAAGCGATGGCGACTAGCTGAATGGTGAAGTCCGAAAATTCCGGCGGGCCGTGTGCGCCGGGTGAGCTTGGGCAGCGGCGCATGCCCGCGGTGCCGATGCCATTTATAGCGCGAGCAGAAACCCCATTGCGATTGCAAACAGCACGGCCGTCATCACGATGGCCGTAACCGCACCGGCGGCGATCCTGGCCTTCTCTTTGAGCGTGGTGGAACGCATCGTATGCGCATGCTACCTCATGTTGAACTCTGATCCAATCTGTGCTCAGTAACTGCGCCCGCGCTGCGCGCGGCCAACCTCCATTCCTGTAGGTCTGCCTATGAACGAGGACGTCAGCGACGGCTGGGCCGCGTCCGCGGCTGCCTGGATTGTCGAGCAGGGGCAAGATGGCGACTATGGTCGCCGCTTCGTGCTGGACGCGCCGATGAGAGAGCGCATCGAAGGGCGCGGCTTTCGCAATGCGCTCGATGTCGGCTGTGGGGAAGGGCGCTTTTGCCGCATCATGCAGCGCGCCGGCATCCGTACCACCGGCATCGATCCGACCGAGGCGCTGCTCGCGCGCGCCCGCCAGCTGGACCCGGATGGCGACTATCGGCTCGGCCGCGCCGAGACGATGGAGCTCGATGCGAGCTTTGACCTGGTCGTCAGCTATCTCAGTCTGATCGACATGCCCGATCTCGATGCGGCGATCGACAGGATGGTGGCGGTGCTGCGCCCGGGCGGCACGCTACTGATCGCCAACCTGACGAGCTTCAGCACCGCTGGCCAGCCGGACGGCTGGACGCGTGATGGCGAAGGCCCGTGGCGCTTCGCGATCGACCACTATATGCAGGAGCGGCCGATCTGGGCCGCTTGGCACGGCATCCGGATCCGGAACTGGCACCGTCCGCTCAGCACCTACATGACGCTGTTGCTCGACCACGGTCTCCAGTTGCGCCTATTCGTCGAGCCGCAGCCAACGGGCGGCAGTCCCGAGCAGGTTGCCCGTCATCGCCGCGTGCCCTTCTTCCACGTCATGGAGTGGCAGAAGCCGGCCTGAGCGAAAAGACAGGCGATTCCGGAGGCGACGGATCGCCTATACACTGGCCTCGCGACTTGATTTGAGCCTAGTCCGATGATCTCCAATCGTCCTCCCGTGCTCGCCCACGAACGTTTCCTCGCCGACCGCGAGAATTTCGCGGGCCTCGATCTCGCTGCCCGGTTCGAGCGGATCGAGCGGACCAACCTGTGGGGCGCGGCGACTTCGGTGTCGGGCCTCGGCTCGGAGGACCCCGCGACCGCCGCGATCCGGGAGGCGCTTGCTCCATTGCTGCAACGGCTCGGCGCGCGCTCGCTGCTCGATGCGCCCTGCGGCGATGCCGGATGGATCGGCCGCCTGAAGCTCGACGTCGATTACACCGGCATCGACGTCGTGCCGTCGCTGATCGAGGCCAACCGCCGGCGTGTGGCAGGCGGCGGGTCGCCGGGCCGGTTTCTCGTTGCCGACATCACGTGCGATGCGCTGCCGCGTGCGGATGTCATTCTCTGCCGGGACTGTCTGGTGCATTTGAGCTTTGCGAATATCGATCGCGCCCTCGCGCGATTTCGAGAGAGCGGCGCGCGCTTCCTGCTGGCCACCACCTTTCCGGAATGGGATGCAAATCGCGATTGCGAGGACGGCGACTGGCGGGCGCTGAACATGGAGAAGCCGCCGTTCGACTGGCCGGCGCCGCACGCACTGATCAACGAGCGTTGCGAGGAGGGCGGTGGCGGCTGGCGCGACAAGAGCCTCGGGCTCTGGCAGCTGGAGGATGTCCGATGATTGATGCCAGATGCAGTTGCGGTGCTGTTTCACTTTCGCTTCCGGGACCGACCAGGCTGGTCGCGGCCTGTCATTGCATCGACTGTCAGCGGCGAACCGGAGCGCCGTTCGGCGTCGGAGCGTTCTATCCTGTCGAGGACGTCACGATCTCCGGCGCGCCGAAGCAGTACGCTCGCGCCGCCGCAAGCGGCGGCGAGGTCCGCTTCTATTTCTGCGCCGACTGCGGCTCGACGGTCTGCTGGAAGGCTGACAATCTGCCTGACATGATCGGCGTTGCCGTCGGCGCCATCGCGGATCCGGATTTTCCCGCGCCCGTCAGATCGGTGTTCGAGCAATCGAAACATGCCTGGGTCGAGATCGGTGGCGCCGGCGTCGCGCACTTCGAACAGGGCGCAGCGCGCAAGAGTTCAAGCTGAGGCACAGGCATCGAGTCCTGGTGCCGGCGCGGCCGGTGTTCGGTCAAGGACGCTGCCGATGACTTGCGTCGGACGGCGCTCCTGACGTCTGTATCGGTTCACCGGGAGCACGGTCCAGTGGCGGGTGAGGCCTGGCGAGTCCTACCGTTCCGGGAGGTGCGTCGTTGCTGGCGGTACGGGTATTGACGCGCTCTAACGTGACTGTCGATGCAACCACAATGGCGATGGCCAAGGCGACAGCCGATAGGGCTAAGGCTACCCGATCATTCGGGTCCATCGCTAGACCTCCGCGAGACGGCTCTATAGCACGAGGATAACGGCAAACCGATGATTTAGTTCTTGCGGTGGTCGCCGATGAATATGGAGCCGTGGCAATTGACAGGCTTCGATCTGCGGTCGCGGAGGGCGATCGAAGCTTTACCGCCCGGGTCGATTGCAGGTTCGACATAGCACGTCAGGCCACGACGCGGTGTCGGCTAAACCAATGGTGCCGGCTGAGGGGATGGGTAACTCCCGTTATCCATCTGAATTAAAACGGTAATTTGTGGAATAACTCCGTAACATACCAACGCAGATACCAACAGGCTGCGGAGGGTGGCGGACGTTTTGCCGGGGACAACGCCAGCCGAGCACGTCTGCCGGCTGTCCGGCCGGTGTAAATAGGGGCCGGGTTGATCGCAACGATAGGACTGGGAATGCCCGGCGGAAATACCTTGTGCCCCGTCTGCAACGGCAAATGCGTGTGCATAGTCTGTAGCGGCCAGATGGAGATCGTGAAGGCCGGAACAGATGAGGGGCTCCCTTGCCCGGTCTGCTGCGGCGATCCGAACAAGCCCGATCGACTTCGTGGCGTCTGCCAAAATTGCGAAGGTGTCGGCATCCACTCGCCAACACCACCAGCAACACAGATTAGGAGCTGCATGGCGATCTCGGTTTTTCCACTGCCGCCGTCGCCGGACAGAATAGTCACGTCGTTGTCGGGGACCCGACCTTCCGCAAGCCACTGCTGAAGAGACGGCAGCGTGCCCTTCCACGTCTTTGGTGTCACTGGGCTGTATGAGCGGTCGTGGTGCGAGAGGACCCTCGGATCCTCTACGTCGTCACCAGTCGTATGTGCGGAGCTCGTCAGCTCAGCTTCCTGGGCGGTATGGTCGTCCGCTGGGTCAGGTTGAAGATCGTCGGCCGGGTCAACTGCGCGACGAACGGCGCGTTTAACTTGAGACATCCTCATTGCGCGGCCTCCTCAAGCCGAAATTGCGGACCGTGAAGCTCCTTGCCGACTGCTTCGATGAACTCGCAAAGCGCGGCGCATTGACCATCCCCATCCTCGCAATCGAGGCCGATCGCGTTGAGCTCGGCGCAAAGGCGGTCCAGAACAGCATTGAGATAATTTTCAGCCTTGTCAGGCGTCAGGCCGCGCATCGCGCGCGCGGATCGCTCGACGAGATAGCGGCGACGGCTGAAAGGGAAGGGAAATACCTTTGTCTCTGCGCGTTGTTGCTGTGGCTCTGGTGAGCGGAGCTTGAGGGGAAATCTGACGACGGTGCCCATCGCAAGGTCCTAGATCATGTTGGGTGAAGGAATGCGCCCCCAGGCTTTCACCACACCTGGGGGCGCTGTGCCGCGAGCGTACTTCCGGCTCGCGGCGGCTGCGCCGGCGCCCGGATTGCGGCGACGGGCGCGGCTGCAACTGTGATGAGATTGACGAGAGGCTCAGGCGGCGCGATCGGCCTCTGGAAGCTCCCGCAGCACCTGATAGATGTTCTCGCCAGTGACGACGCTCTTGGTGCCCATCTTCCTGATGGTGATCTTGCCGAGCTTCACCAGCTTGTAGAAATAGTCGTGCCCGCAGCCGAGCAGCTCGCAAGCTCGCTTTGGCGAGTTTGCTGGGGTGACACCGTACGCCTTAACCCATCGCTCGAAACCCTCGTCCATATTCCGCTCCATCGATAACGATGAGTACGGACTTAAAAGGAGGACGAAGGACAGTCACGACCGGTATAAATAATTATCTTTCCGGATTTAAACCTGAAAAGGCGGCCAGCACGCGGGTCCCGACGGTTTTGAGGCTGTCGCTTTGAAGTGACGGCGATAGCATCTGCTGCGCCTCAAAAACGAGCTCAACGAAGTCGCCTGCCACGAGACCATCCTTTTCGCTGAACCCTTTTCGTCCTGTCCTCTGCTTGTAGAGTTTGTGAAGCCGCCTCACGAATTCGTAAAACACGGGCAGCGTCTGCCGGCCGCGCCGGGCGCGCACCCCTATCTCCTCCGCGCGGTGCCGAGCGAGCCGGAGCACTTGCATGGTGCATCGGAGCTGCTCGATATCATCCTGCGGGAGCGCGAATTCGCACAGGTTGATCTTCTCGCCCGTGTCGATGACGCTGTAGCTGTCGATCTCCTCGAGCTTGTCATCAAGCGCACTCGCCAGCTCACCCAGTTCATTGAGCAGCTTCACGGATCGAGCGTCTTGAAACATCAGGTGGGCCGGGGGATTGCACGCCAGCATTGTCAGGCCTGCAAAGTGGCTGCGAAGGCTTTCGTCAGCTTCTTCGTAGGTCGCGCCGCATAGGCCTCGACGGTTCAGTGCGTCGATGAGGATCTGCGTGCGTCGCCGGAGATCGTGTTCTGCGTCGCGTGATGGCTCTGCAAACTCTGCCATTGTTCAAGCCCTCAACTGCACCACGCGGCCGTGCCCGCGGAGCTCGTCGAGATAGTCGGCCCACCATTGGGACAGTCTGCGCCGCTGCTCGTGGTAAGCGGCATCGTTGTACGTGCTGCGCACAGCATCCTCATCCATGTGATTTAGAGCGGTCTCGATGACGTCAGCGCGAGCGGCGTGGGCCTCATTCGCCAGTGTCGAGAACGCGCTACGGAAGCCGTGACCGACGTGGTCGCTGTTCGCGTAGCCGAGCCGTCGCAGTGCCGAATTCATGGCGCTTTCCGACAGCGGGCGGTAGCGCGATCGCTTCACCGGCTGCCCGTCCTTTCCAACCGTGCGGCGCGGTTGATGGCATGGGAAGAGGAAATCAGCTCCGGCAGCGACGCGGTCGGCGCTTTCCACCGTCCACCCGGTGAGTTGTCGAAGCTCTTGCAGCAGCGCCACTGCCTGCCGGCTGAGGTAAACCGTGTGGCTCTTGCGCATCTTCATGAGCGAGGGTGGCAACGTGACGATCGGCTCGGCGCCGTCAGCGTCGATCCAAGACCAGCGCAATCGCCTAAGTTCGCCCGGCCGTAGCCCCGTCAGCGCGAGCAATTCGAGCGCCAGACGGGTTTGGGGCGCGCCGTGATAGCCGCGCACGTCGCGGAGGAGTTTGCCGAACCGCCGTGCGGCGTCACCATCGCGGTCCCCGTCGCGCGCGTCGGTCACACTGGCGTGGTGCTGCACGGCCTTGGCGCCTCTAATGGTGATGTCGCTGTTCCTGGTATCGCCGAGCGGGTTGATCGGGATGGCTCCGCGTCTGGCTGCACGGGCAAGCACGCGGCTGACAGTCGCGCGGCATCGGTGGGCCGTGTCACGTTGACCACGCGCACCGATGCGATCCAGCGCGTCCACGATCTGCGCAGTGGTCAATGTGCGCGCATCGAGCTTGCCGAGCTGGGGTCGAACCAGCGACAGCAACCAATCCAGTTTTTCGATCGTCTCCGGGGACTTCTTGCGCTGGTCTTTGGGCGCATCAAATCCTCCGGTGAGGCTGCGCTGATCTTCGAGCCAATCGTCAGCGATCCGGTCGAACGTTGTCAGATGCGCTACGGCTGCGGCCTGCTTATCGGCCTTTCGCTTTTCAGCTGGATCAACCCCCGCAGCTAGCATGCGCTTGTTCGCGTCGCGCGCGTCTCGCGCGGCCGCGAGGCCGACGTGCGGATAGACGCCCAACGAGATCGTCTTCTGCTTGCCGGCGAAGCGATAAGCGTGCCGCCAGAGACGCGATCCCCCTGTATCGACCAGCAAAAAGAGGCCGCCGCTATCGCTCAATTTGTAAGGCTTCTCGGCCTTTTTTGCAGCTCGACAGGCTGCATCCGTCAGTCCCATCGCTCACCCCCTCGATTATTCGCGTTTCCCGAACGTCTGTTGGTATCTCCTTTGCTCGAGACCGGAGGTACCAACAGAGATACCAACAAAATGCTCGGATACCAGCAGATGCCAGCGGTCGCGGACGTACAAGAAAATCGTTGTTTTCCGCGGGTTTAGGCGCTGAAACGGACAATAGCGGAGGATGGAGGATAGTCAATTGGTGCCGGCTGAGGGGATTGAACCCCCGACCTTCGGTTTACAAAACCGCTGCTCTACCGCTGAGCTAAGCCGGCGACGCCTGAGAAAGCGGGCACGGCCGGCACATGCCGGGGCCGTCCACCCTTGCGCGCCGCAATATCAGACTTGGTCGGAAAGTGCCAGAACCGCGATCGTCGTCGCAAGACATGAATCAGGCGGCCTTGCGGGCCGCCTGATGGGTCGCGTTCAATGTGAGCCGCTTACTGGCAGATGTGCCGGCGGCCGTCGTCGCCCTTGAACCAGGTGCCGGGCGTGCAGACGAAGCCGTTACGCTGGGCATAGGTGCGGGTGTCCCAGCCGCGATTGTCCCACGAACGATCGTACGCGTAGGAATTGTCCCAGGCGCGGAACGGAGCGGTTGCGATCGCGCCCGCGGTGCCGATCGCGGCACCGGCTACGCCCGCCGCGACATCGGTCGGCCAGAAGCCGGTGCGGCTCCTGTTCCAATCATTATTCCAGTCGCCGCTGTTGGTCTGCCGATAGGACATGCGGCGATGGCGATAACCCCTGTCGGTGTACGGATTTCCCGGTCCGAGGTTCTGGCAGTTGGCATTCGGGAACTGGGCCGAGCAGCGGGCAGGATTGTTGACCACCGCCTGTGCCATCGCGGGGCCCGCGAGGGTGGTGGTCGCGATCGCGACGGCGCCGAGGAGTTTGATATTCATGATTGTTGGCTCCCGTTGTGGTTGAACGGGGGCTAAATGCCGAGCGCGCCGGACGTTCCGGTGAAACCGGTCGATTTTCGCAGCCGGACGGTCAAACGGATGTGAGCATACGGTGGTTCCGGCCGGTGCGCTCGATGCCGTTAACGCTTCGCTAGTGCGCTTTGCAGCATTTGAGCAGCGCGCAATCCTTGCACATTAGGCTTACCGGAAATTGGTGAGCGGGCCTTAACCCTCTCTGCGTCGCGATCGGATAGGTTGTGGCCGGACAACCGGGGCCTTCTCATGCGCGCTGTGGCGCTCGCTGCCTTTCTGATCGGACTGCCTGCGACGGCGCTTGCCGACGGCGGCTTCGATATCGTCGTTCCCGGCCGTCCCGGCGTGCCGATCATCATCAACAATATCGACGCGTCCTACAGCGTCGTCGAGGGCGTCTGGGGCCTCGGCAAGAACCAGCAGGTGCAGCCCACGATCTATGGCGGGCGCTATATCGCCGAGCGGCAGCCCGACGACGTCGGCCATTATTATCCGACGCTGGGCCTGCGGCCCGGCTACGGCCGGCTCGAGGTCGAGCCGCCCGCGAACCGCAAATTGCCGAAGCCGGCCGAGAGCTACCACCAGAGCTGGGGCGCGTCGTCCGCGCCGCTACCGCCGCAGATGGACGTGCCCGTCGATCCGCCGCCAGTGATCCTCGCGCCCGAGATCAACGACCATCCTCGGCGCCCTCGGCCACGGCCGCATACAGAGATCCCCGGCAAGCCGCCGGGTTAGCAAACGTGAAAACCCAAAAAACGGAAATCAACAGGAGAGAGTAATGCGTCAAATGATTTCGGGACTGGTCGCGGCGGCTGCCGTGATGTTCGTCGCTACCGCGCCCGCCGCGGCCTGCGGCTTCACCACGTGCGCGCCAGTTGTGCCGGTCTATTCCGGCTGCAACACCGGCTGCGGCGGCTATGGTTATGGGTACGGCTATGGCTATGGCTATGGAGCATATGAGCGCCTCGCCGAGCCGACCACGCAGTATTATTACGTCAACCAAGGGCCGACCTACACAGGCCCGGGCGCCTTCGCGCCGTATCCGACGTATCGTGAAGACGCGGTCGTCGCGCCCGCCAATTATGGCTATGGTTACGGCTATCGTGCCGCTTATCGCTATCACCGCCCGTACTATCGTCCGTATCGCTACGGTTATGGCCCGCGCTACGGCTATCTGCCGCGCGTGCACTACGGCTACGGTCCGCGCTACGGCTACGCTCATCGCCACGCACCGTACTACGGCGGCCATCGCGTGCTGCGCCGCTATTACTGATCTCTGATCGGTTCAGCCGACGAGGCGCCCGTTCGCGTGATGCGGACGGGCGTTTTGCTTTTTGGTGTGAGCGTGCCGTGGTGGCGATCACACGAATGCAGTTATGAGAAAGTCGTCATGTCCGGGCTTGGCTTCGCGCCATGACGTTCTGCCCTGGCTTGCCAAGCCGAAGCTCGCGAAGCGAGCGAAGGCTGGTGGGGGAGGCAGGACTCGAACCTGCGAAGCCATGAGGCGGCTGATTTACAGTCAGCTCCCTTTGCCACTCGGGACACTCCCCCGCTCGACGGCAGCACAATCGGGCCGGACCTTGCCGGCGGACCGAAGACGGCCATGGAACGTGAAGACCGCGACAACCCTGATCGGGGCGCGACCGGGCGCGTTTATGGGCGAAGCAGTGGGGCAAAGTCAACCGAGGCGAACAGCTAAAATCGCCCCTGACGGCACCGAAATTGCCATATTCCGGGACCCGTGACACAAGCGAGCCCATGAAGGATCGAAAATTCGGCCCCAAGGGGGCTCGCGGCGGGGCTAAGCCCTTCAACAGACCCGGGAAATCGGCCGGCCGGCCGGTCTGGCGCGACCGCGATTCGCACCCCGACGGGCCTGTCATCCTCTATGGCTGGCACACCGTCACGATGGCGCTCGCCAACCCCCGGCGGCGGATCCGCAAGCTGACGTTGACCGAGAACGCCGCAAGGCGGCTCGCGGACGAAAACATCGCAACCCGCATCGCGCCCGAGATCGTCCGGCCCCAGGAGATCGACCGTCTGCTGTCCCCAGACGCCGTGCATCAGGGGTTGCTTGCGGAAGCCGATCCGCTGCCTTCGCCTGATATCGAGACCTTGAAGCAGGAAGGCATGGTGCTGGTGCTCGACCAGATCACCGATCCACACAATGTCGGCGCGATCTTACGCTCCGCCGCGGCCTTTGCGGTGAAGGCGATCGTCACCACCGCGCGTCACAGTCCGGAAGCCACCGGCGTGCTCGCGAAGGCAGCCTCCGGTGCGCTCGAGCTCGTGCCGCTCATCACCGTACAAAACCTCGCCCGCGCGCTCACCGCGCTGAACGAGCGCGGCTTTCAGACCGTCGGGCTCGACAGCGAGGGCAGCGAGGATCTCAGCGACGTCGCGCTGCGTGAGCCGCTGGCGCTGGTGTTAGGGGCCGAAGGCAAGGGCCTCAGGCAGTTGACCCGCGAGACGTGTAGCGTCGTGGCGCGGCTCGACATGCCCGGCGAGATCAAGAGCCTCAACGTCTCCAACGCCGCTGTGCTCTCGCTCTATGTCGGCGCAAGCAGGCTCGGGCTGATGAAGCAGGGCGCGACGTCGTAGACCAAAGGCAGACTTACCCGATCATCTCCCGCACCATCGGCACCACCTTGCGCCCATAAAGCTCGATGCTGCGCATCAGCTTCTCGTGCGGCAATGGCCCCGCCGAATACTTCAGCTGGAAGCGCGAGATGCCAAGGGCCTTCGCCGTCTTGGCGATCTTGCGCGCAACGGTCTCGGGCGAGCCGACATAGAGCGAGCCGTGCTCGGCTTCGCTGACGAACTCGTCGCGGCCCATCGGCGGCCAGCCGCGTTCCTTGCCGATGCGATCGCGCATGGCCTTGTAATCGGGCCACAACTCTTCACGCGCCTGTTCGTCGGTCTCGGCGACATAGCCGGGGGAATGCACACCGATCGGCTGTGCCGGGCGGCCGAACTCCCTAGACGCGCGGTGATAGAGCTCGACGTAGGGTGCAAAGCGCGCTGGATCGCCGCCAATGATCGCGAGCATCAGGGGCAGGTCGTAATGCGCGGCGCGCACCACCGATTGCGGGCTGCCGCCGACGCCGATCCAGGTCTTGAGCGTGCCGTTTTCGACCGGCGGATAGACCAACTGATCCCGCAGCGGCGGACGCAGCTTGCCCTCCCAGGTCACCGGCTGTTGCGGCAAGAGCGCGGCGAACAGGTCGAGCTTCTCCTCGAATAGCTCTTCGTATTTGCGCAGGTCGAAGCCGAACAGCGGGAAGGATTCGGTGAACGAGCCGCGGCCGAGGATCACCTCGGCGCGCCCGTTCGAGAGCGCATCCACCGTCGCAAAGCGCTGGAACACGCGGATCGGATCGTCCGAGCTCAGTACCGTCACCGCAGAGCCGAGATGGATGCTTTTGGTGCGCGCCGCGATGGCCGCGAGCACGGTCTCGGGCGAGGAGATCGCGAAGTCGGCGCGGTGATGTTCGCCGAGGCCGATGAAGTCGAGACCGAGCTCGTCGGCCAGCACGGCTTCATCGACGACGTTTCGGATCACCTGCGCATGCGAAAGCATCGCGCCGGAGGCGTCCTTGGTGACGTCGCCAAAGGTATCCAGTCCGAATTCGAGCGGTGCGGTCATCGATGAGGTCTCTGCGGGCGCAACAGGCGCCTGTCATTGAGGGAGGGATCGTTTGCGGTGGAGCTAGGCCGCTAATGCCAGCGCAACAATGCTGCTTCGAGAAACGCACCGTTTCCTTTTTGGAGGGTGTTAGGTGCGTGTTCAGTCGGCCTCGGCGAACATCCCGACCAGCGTCTCGCGCAGCCAGCGTTGCGCCGGCACGGTGTCGTTGCGCTGGTGCCAGAACAGGCTGACGATGCGCGGCGGCGCGCGAAGCGGAAGCGGCATGGCGTGCAGGAACGGCGCGTGCCGGGATTGCGAGCGCAGGTCGCTCGGCAGCACGGCAATCAAGTCGGACTGCCGGACGACCTCGTAGGCGGCGCTGTAGTGATTGACGGTCGCGACCAGGTTGCGCGATAGCCCGCGCGAGGCCAGGAAGAGATCGTAGGACGGCAAGGTCTTGCCGGCGAGACTCACATCGACGTGCCCCGCGTTGAGGAAGGTCCGCGTGCTCAGCCGTTTCTGGGCCGCGAGCGGATGGCCGCGCCGCATGAAGCAGGCATAGTCGACCGTCCAAAGCGAGCGCGAGCGGATGGCGGCCGGCTGCTGCGCTTCGTTGACATAGACGCTGAGCACGCAATCCACCCTGTTGTCCTCGAGCTGGTCGGCGATCTCGACGACGGTATTGGGCACGGTGTGGACGCGCGACTTCGGCGCAACCTTGCCGAGATGGCCGAGCAGGTTCGGCATCACCAGCGAGGAGACGTAGTCCGACATCGACAGGCTGAATTCGGTCTGTGCACGTGCAGGATCGAACACCTGCTCGTCGAGCGCACCGCGCACGCTTTCCAGGGCCTCGCCGATCGGTTCCCACAGCACCACGGCGCGCTGGGTCGGGCGGATACCGGTGCCGGCTCGCACGAACAGGGGATCGCCGAGCGCGTCGCGCAGCCGCGCGAGCGCGTTGCTGACCGCGGGCTGGGTCATCCGCAACGCATTCGCGGCGCGCGTGACGCTGCCCTCGGTCATCAGCGCCTCGAAGACTTTCAGGAGGTTGAGGTCGAGCGCGCGGAACGACACGAACATTCACCACGGTGATATATCAGATCATAATTATAAATTATGACGATAATGTCACTTTGTCTATGGTTCCCTCCCGAGCGGCGCGCCGGGCCCGTGACAATCGAGGGGGACTTTCATGTCGATGATATCGGCGCGCATCGAGCGCCTTCCATTCGCGCGCTTCCACACGCATCTGCTGTTGATGGGCGGGCTCGGCTACATGTTCGACGCGATGGACGCGGCCGTGCTGGCGTTCATCCTGCCGGTGCTGCGCACGGCCTGGAATTTGTCGAGCGTCGAGATCGGCGTACTCGGCAGCAGCACCTATATCGGCTTCCTGTTTGGCGCGTTGCTGGCGGGCACGCTGGGCGACCTGATTGGCCGCCGGGCGGTGATGATGTCGGCGCTGGCGCTCTATTGCGCGGCATCGATCGTGAGCGCGGCGGTCGACACCTGGCCATCCTTCTTCGCCGCCCGCGTCGTCGCCGGCATGGGCACCGGTGCCGAGAGCGCGATCATCGCGCCCTATCTTGCCGAGTTCGTCGCGCGGCGCTTCCGCGGCAGCTTTACCGGCGCGCTGGCCGGCTTCTTCTCCTTCGGTTTCGTCGCGGCGGCCTTGCTCGGCTACTTCATCGTTCCCGCCTATGAGAACGGCTGGCGCATCGTGCTGGTGATCACCGCCGTCCCGGTCGTCATGCTGTTGTGGTGGCGCAGGGCGCTGCCGGAATCGCCACGCTGGCTGGAAAGCCGGGGCAGGAGCAAGGAAGCCGAAGCCGTGCTGGACAGGATCGAAGCCGGCTTCGCCCGTGAGGGTCACGCGCTGTCGCAGCCAGTCGTCGATGCGGTCAGTCCGCCCTTCGCCGGGGGAACGCTGCTGGCCAATTTCGCCGCGCTGCTCGCCGGCCGGCAGGCGCGCATCACCATCATGACCTGGATCATGTGGCTGGCGATCACCTTCAGCTATTATTCCTTCTTCGTCTGGATTCCTGGCCTTCTGGTCCAGAACGGCATGAGCATCACCAAGAGCTTCGCCTATTCGATCGCGATCTATTGCGCGCAGATACCCGGCTATTTCAGCGCCGCCTGGTTCAACGAGCGCGTTGGCCGGCAGGCGACGATCGCGTCCTACATGGTGCTCGGCGGCGCCAGCGCGCTCGGACTCGCGTTCGCGCACAGCGACCAGCAGATCATGCTCGCGGGCATCTGCCTGTCGTTCTTCATGAACGGCACCTATGCGGGCGTCTATGCCTATACGGCGGAAGTGTTTCCGACGCCGGTCAGGACCACCGGCGCCGGCCTTGCTTCCGCGATCGGCCGCATCGGCGCGATCGTCTCGCCGATCCTGGTCGGCTATCTCTATCCCAATTTCGGCTTTGCCGGCGTGTTCGGCATCACCACCAGCGTTCTGCTGATCGGCGCGCTGACCGTCGTCCTGATGGGCGTGCGGACGCGCGGCCGCTCACTGGAAGAGATTGCGGCGGGTGAAGTCGCATGAGGAAGGTGAGACGCCAGGCCGATCCGCTGCTCTGCAATGTGGCGGCCGCGCAGGGCAGGGTGGAGCAGCCGAATGCCCTGTTCTCGGCGCTGGACGACGCGTTGAAATCGGCGATTGGGCACAAGCTGTTCACCATCCTGACCTATGACGGCGACAGCGGCGAAGCAGCGCGGGTCTATTCCAATCTCCCCGGCCCGTATCCGACCGGCGGACGCAAGCGCCTGGCGCCGGGCCCGTGGACCGAGGCCGTTCTCGATCGCGGCGAGGCCTATATCGGCCGCACGCAGGATGATTTGCGCAACGTCTTTCCCGACTACGAGCTGATCGCGTCGCTCGGCTGCGAGAGCGTGCTCAACATGCCCGTGCGCTGGCGCGGGCGCACGCTCGGCTCGCTCAACCTGCTGCACGAGTCAGGCTGGTACGGCGCGGACGACATCGCGGCGTGCCTTCCCTTTGCCCAGCTCGCGCTGCCCGCGCTGCTCACACAGTCCTGACCAGACAGGAAACGACCATGCCCAGCACCCTCTTCAAGAACGTCGCTCTGCTCGATCCGCTCCAGCCGGACCTGCTGGAGGGACATCACGTGCTGGTCGAGGACAATCTGATCAAGGAGGTCTCCGACCGGCCGCTCCAGGCCTCGGCCGATCGGACGATCGACCTGAAGGGCAAGACGTTGATGCCCGGCCTGATCGACCTGCATGTTCATGCGGTGGCGGTCGAGCTCAATCTGGCGCAGCAGGTGCACATGCCGAACGTGCTGGTGACGCTGCGCTCGACGTTGCTGCTGCGTGGCATGCTCCGGCGTGGCTTCACCACCGTCCGCGACGCCGGCGGGGCTGGCCATGCGCTGAAGCAGGCGATCGAGACCGGCCTGACCGACGGCCCGCGACTGTTCGTCTCCGGCCGCGCATTGAGCCAGACCGGCGGGCATGGCGACATGCGGGCGCGCTCGGATTACCTCGCCAGCGACGCGCCGTGTCCCTGCTGCGTGCGTGTCGGCGCGCTGGCACGCGTTGCCGACGGCGTCGACGGCGTGCGCAAGGCGGCGCGCGAGGAGCTGCAGATGGGTGCCGACCAGATCAAGATCATGGCATCCGGCGGCGTCGCCTCGCCAACCGATCCGGTCGGCGCCTTCGGCTACTCCGAGGACGAGATCCGCGCCATCGTCGAGGAGGCGCACGGGCGCCAGACCTATGTGCTGGCCCATGCCTACAGCGCTGCTGCCATCGCGCGCGCCGTTCGCTGCGGCGTGCGCACGATCGAGCACGGCAATCTGGTCGATGCTCCGACCGCGCGCTTGATGGCCGAGAAGGGCGCCTATGTGGTGCCGACGCTCGTCACCTATGAAGCGCTGGCGAACGAGGGCGCCCAATACGGTCTGCCGCCCGAGAGCGTGGCCAAGATCGCCGATGTTCGCGACGCCGGGCTGCGTTCCCTCGCGATCTACCGCGACGCCGGCGTGAAGATGGGGTTCGGCAGCGATCTGCTTGGCCCGTCGCAGCGCCTGCAGAGCGACGAATTCCGCATCCGCGCCGAAATTCTCGGCTCGCGCGCCGTGATCGCCAGCGCGACATTGATCGGCGCCGAGGTGCTGGGCATGGAAGGCAAGCTAGGCCGGATCGCGCCCGAGGCCATCGCGGACCTGCTGGTAGTCGACGGCAATCCGCTGCGCGACGTTTCCTGCCTGCTCGGCCAGGGCGAGCACATTCCGCTGGTGATGAAGGCAGGCAAGGTCCAGTTCGACAGGCTGAACGCCTAGAGCATGATCCGGAAAAGTGTGAAGCGGTTTTCCGAAAAGATCATGCTCAGACCAAAACCTAAAGCGCGATGACGATTCATCCCAACCTCATCGCGCTTTAGCTCTACCGCCACATCCCCCGCATCTTCGCGCCGATGTCGATCTTCGGGCCCTGCGCCGCGGTGCGCGCTGCGCCGGCAGCGGCCTTCGGCCAGGCGGTGCGCTCGAACAGGTAGACCAGCTGCTCCGGGATGAAGCGGGTGCGCGAGGCGTAGACGTGGCGGTCGCCCTTGGCGGCCTGGCCGTGGACGAAGAAGCGCTGCGGCACGACAAGATGAAGATCGTCCTTGGCGCGCGTCATCGCGACATAGAGCAGGCGGCGCTCCTCCTCGAGCTCGGCGCTGGTGCCGGCGCCGAGGTCGGACGGCATGCAGCCGTCGACGACGTTGAGCACGAACACCGACTTCCATTCCTGGCCCTTGGCGGAATGGATGGTGGAGAGGATCAGGTAGTCCTCGTCGCGCAAGGGCGGCCCGGATTTGTCGCTGGTCGCATCGGGTGGATCGAGCGTGAGCTCGGTCAAAAATTTCTCGCGCGAGGCGTAGCCGCTCGCGATCTGCTCGAGCTGCATCAAATCGGCACGCCGCGTCTCGGCATCCTCATGAATGCGGTCGAGATGCGGCTCGTACCACAACCGTACGCGCTCGAGATCGACCGGCCATTCCGAGTAGCGCAAATTCTGGGTCGTGCGGACGAAGTCGGTCCAATCAGCGCCGGCGCGAGCAGGCGCCGGAAGCTGACCGAGCGCGGCCAGCGGATCGGTGCTTTCGGCCATCTGGTCGAGCACGCGCTGCGCCGTGGCGGGTCCGATGCCCGGCAACAGATGCAGGATGCGGAAGCCTGCGACGCGGTCGCGCGGATTCTCCGCGAAACGCAGCAGCGCCAGCACGTCCTTGACGTGCGCTGCATCGAGGAATTTCAGTCCGCCGAACTTGACGAAGGGGATGTTGCGGCGGGTCAGCTCGATCTCCAGGGGGCCGGAATGCGAGGAGGTCCGGAACAGCACCGCTTGGTGCTTCAAGAGCGCGCCTTGCTCGCGATTGGCCAGCACCTGTTCGACGATGTAGCGGGCCTGGTCGGCCTCATCGTGCACGGTGACGAGCTGCGGCTTGTGCGTCGAGGTGCGGTCGGTCCAGAGATTCTTGGTGAAGCGCTCGCGCGCAAGCCCGATGACGCCGTTGGCTGCCGCCAGCACCGCTTGGGTCGAGCGGTAATTGCGGTCGAGCGTGATCATCTCGGCGCGCGGCGAGAAGCTCTGTGGAAACTCCAGGATGTTGCGCACGGTGGCGGCACGGAACGAATAGATCGACTGCGCGTCGTCGCCGACCACGGTGAGGCCGCGGCCGTCGGGTTTCAGCGCCAGCAGGATCGAGGACTGCAGGCGGTTGGTGTCCTGGTATTCGTCGACCAGCACATGATCGAAGCGGCCGCCGATCTCTTCCGCGATCAACGCATCGCTCATCATCTGCGACCAGTAGAGCAGAAGATCGTCGTAATCGAGCACGTGCTGGGCCTGCTTGGCCTCGACATAGGCCGCAAACAGGCCTTTCAGCTCGGCCGCCCAGCCGGCGCACCAGGGATAGTGCACCCCTAACACCTTCTCGATCTCCATCTCGGCATTGACGCAGCGCGAGTAGATCGAAAGACACGTGCCCTTGGCGGGGAAGCGGCTCTCGGTTTTCGACAGGCCGCGCTCGTGCCGGACCAGGTTCATCAGGTCGGCGGAGTCCTCGCGGTCGTGGATGGTGAAGGCGGGATCGACGCCGATGCGCTCGGCATATTCGCGCAAGAGCCGCGCACCGATGCCGTGGAAGGTGCCGGCCCAGGTGAGCGCATCGCGCATGATCGCGGCGTTGTTCTCACCCAGCACTTTTCGGGCGATGCGTTCCACGCGGCCGGCCATCTCGGCCGCGGCGCGGCGGGAGAACGTCATCAACAGGATGCGGCGCGGATCGGCGCCTGCGACGATCAGATGCGCGACGCGGTGGGCGAGCGTGTTGGTCTTGCCGGAGCCGGCACCGGCAATGACGAGCAGGGGAGCGCCCACGGTCGCGCCTTCGGCCACGCCATGCTCGACGGCGCGGCGCTGCTCCGCATTGAGCGTGTCCAGATATGTCGCCACGAATCGCCCCGGTGAAAGGGGGAGAGTCGGCGATCTCCTCGCGAATCGCAATGCAGCTGGACGAAACCGGGTTTAGGATTTAGGGGGAAAGACGGCCCGAAGTTCCAGCCCGAGAAACGCGTCCCTGGCATGACCGAGCTCAAGCCCGACCAGTTCGAGATGCGGCGGCTGGAATCGCTCAGCAACACCATTTTTGGTGTCGCCATGACGCTGCTCGCCTACGACCTGCCCAAGGCCGCGGTGTTCACCAGCGCCCCCGGCTGGAGCGATCTTGCCCATGTCTATTCCGGCAAGCTTGCCGGCTTTGCGCTCAGCTTCATCATCGCCGGCGTGTTCTGGATCAGCCATCACCGGCGCCTGGCGCGCCAGCCCATTGGCAGCCGCGGCGCGGTGATCCTGAATTTGTTCTTCCTGCTCTCGATCGTGCTGCTGCCGGTGACCAACGGTCTCTACACCAACTATGGCATGAGCAACGCGGTGGCTGTGCTCTACGGCCTGCACCTGACCGCGATCGCCGGCCTCAATGCCTGGCTGTGGTGGACCATCCTGGGCGGCTGGCGCCACGAAATCATGGCCTCGATGTTTCCGCTGCTCGTGTTCATTCCGGGCACGGTCGTTGCCGCGTTCGCGCCGCATATCGCGCCCTTCGTCTGGTTCATCGCCTTTGGCGGGCTCGTGATCCAGCGCTTCACCATCGCGCGGTCCGAGCTAGACCCGTAAGCGGCACCTCACGGGGATGTCGCGCCGAACCCGTCGGCCGGCACGTAAAGCTTGACCGGGCGGATTTCGTAGACCGCCGTCGGGTTGACCGCACGCAGCTTCCGCGCCGCCGCAATCGCCTCATCCTCGGTGGCGCATTCCATCAGGTGGAAGCCCAGAAGCTGCTCCTTGGTCTCGGCAAACGGGCCGTCCAGCACCATGCCCGCGCCGGGGCCCCGCAAGGTGCGGGCCTTCCGGGTCTCGTCCAGACGGGCGGCCGGCCCAAACTGTCCGCTTGCTCTCAGGGGCGCCTGAACCTCGATGACTTTGGCCACGACCGCGGCGTCCTCCTCCGGCGTCCAGGACAAGACCTCGTCTTCCACGTGATAGGCCAGGATGGCGTACAGCATCGTCACCTCTTTTTTCTAAGCAAGCCCCAAGGACGTAGCACGGCAGCCCGTGCCGACAATCCCGAAGCAAAATATTGCGCGGCGAGCAAGCGACGAAACCGTCCTGAAACCCGATTGCGGCCGCGCCGTGTGAACGCCGCCGGAAGTGGTCGCGACTGATGACCACAAACAACAAGGTTTTTGCTGGAGGCGGCTATGTCGGGTCACACCATCAAGATCATCTGCGACGCGCGTCGGGCGGGGCAATCGGAGCCAGCCGATCTGCACGACCAGGCCGGCCATCACCGCTATTACGGCAGCTCGGCCGAGAACGGCGGCGAGCGGATCGTGGAGAGCCGGCGCGGCAAACGCCCGCGTGCGCTCAACATCTGCGGCTTTTGAAGGCGTCGACGAGACCGTGACTCGACATGGACGTCCTGCATATATCGATCGCGGCGATGCCGTTCCTGCTCTCGCTGGCGAGCCGGACCGGCAAGGCGATCGCGCCGTGCCTGCTTGCGAGCATCTTCACCGTGCTCCTCTCCGGAGAGCCCCACCGCGCCATCATGGCCTGGTGCGTCGGCATGCTGATTGCCTCAGTGGCATTCCGTGAGCGGCTTCGCGCGAGCTGAGCCGGCGGGCGCTCTCGACCCTCGATTAAGACAAATCGCAAAAGAAAAGGCGCGGCGGGGAGGCCCCGTCGCGCCCGATTTCTTGCTCGCTGGTCCAGGGCTGAGAGCGCCCCGATGCCAAGCTTTGTCTAGAGCTTAGCGGGCGATCCCAGCGAGGTGACAGCGCTTGAGATAAGACACTGGATCACCTCCTTTCGTTGGTTTCGGGAGATTCCAATATAGGTTGTAAGGCCGCAGCTGTTAAGGGCAGCCCGATTGGCCGGAACCGAGGCCTGTTCGTAAGGCCGGCAAGCTGCGAAAAGTCACCGTCGCGGCAGTTGAGACCGTCGTCCGGCCGTGTTAGGGAGCCCCTGTCGCGGGTGTAGCTCAATGGTAGAGCAGCAGCCTTCCAAGCTGAATACGAGGGTTCGATTCCCTTCACCCGCTCCAATGTTCTCAACAGCTTAGACGTTTCATTTCATTCCGACACGTCGCGTTTCGTCGACGACCAGCGGCATTTGCCCCTGTGCCTTCGGCATGACGGCCACACGTGGTCAAAGAAAATTATCGCAACGGTCTGAGCAGGGGGCGCCCCTGCCGGCTTGATCGATGACGTGAACCTGGCTCAGGCTCTTCGGTGGTTGAGGTAGCGAAGCGCGAGCCTGATGAAATTGTGCACCACCATCGACGTCTCGTCCTCCCTGAACACCAGAAACACATCGGCTGTGGGCGGCGAGGGCCTGATCGGGCGGAATACGATGTCGGTGGTTGTGAACCGCGCAATCGACTGCGGTACGAGTGCCACACCAAAACCTGCGGCAATCAGACTCGGGATCGACTGGGCGTCGACGACTTGCTGGGAAACCTTTGGGAGGAAGCCGGCGTCGACACAGCACTTCTGTACGTAGCGGGCGAAATCCGAGCTGTCCGGATCCAGGACGACGTGATCCTCGGAGGCGAGATCACCGAGGGCGATGCGCTTGCGGTGCGCCAGCCGATGGGTGCGGGGCACGGCCAGGACGACCTCTTCGCGCCACGCCAGCTTGCTGGTCAGGTCGCGTTCGGCGGGAATGCCGCGAATGAGACAGATGTTGGTGGTACGGCCAAGGAGCGCGGCGATCTGCAGCGCCGGCGCCTGCTCATGCACGGTCATCTTGACCTGCGGAGCGACCTTCCGGTAGGCCGCGAGCAGCTCGGCGAGACGCCCGCGCAAGATCGAGCCGGTCGCCCCGACATCCAGCGTTCCGACCAAGCCGGCGCCTATCGACCGGACCTCGTCTTCGGTGGCTTTGATCTGCTGCAGGATCGCGCGCCCACGCACCAGCATGGCTTCGCCGGCCTGCGTCAACTCAACCCTGCGGCTCGTCCTGTAGAGGAGCTGGGTCCCGAGTTCGGCCTCGAGCGCCTGGATATGTTGGCTGAGCGGCGGCTGCGAGAGGTTCAGCCGTCGGGCGGCGAGGGTAAAGCTCCGCTCTTCGGCAACCGCGATGAAGTACCGGAGCTGGCGCAGATCCATAGCGAAACCCTATCAATCGTGTCGTTCTATATATTGGACTTGGCGGCGAGGCTGGTCAACGAATGACCGGCGGAGACCTCGCGCGTGCTGCCGCGACCGAATGGCTCCGTCCGCGGCGACTTCACGTCGCCGCCAACGATAAGAGTGGCGAAGGCTAAAGGCCGACCAAGCCAGACAAATGGAAGCCCAGCGAGCGAGGAAAGCCATGCCCAAGATTTTCAAGTCACTCTTCTTCCAGGTGGTCGTTGCACTCGCGGCCGGTATCGCTCTCGGCATGGCCTATCCGGACACCGCGTTGCAGATGAAGCCCCTGGGCGACGGCTTCATCAAGCTCATCAAGATGCTGGTGCCCGTCATCGTGTTCTGCGTGGTCGTGCAGGGAATATCAGCGGCCGGCGACCTTTCAAAGGTAGGAAGGGTCGGTATTCGCTCGCTGCTCTATTTCGAGATCGTCACCACCATCGCCCTGATGTTTGGCATTGCGCTTGCTTATTATTTCCAGCCCGGCGCCGGAATGAACATCGATCCGAGGACGCTGGACGCCAAGGCGCTCAGCGGATTCAGCCAGACCGCGGCTCAGGTCGCCGGCGGGGGCGTCTCCGAATTCCTGATGAAGCTCATCCCGTCGACCATTGTCGGTGCCTTCAGCTCCGGCGATGTTCTGCAGGTCCTGATCGTGTCGATCATGTTTGGCTGTGCCATGTCGTTGTGCGGCGAGCGCGCGAGGCCAGTCGTCGATTTCGTCGAGCGGGTGAATGAGATCATCTTCAAGATGATGAACTTCGTCGTCCGGCTCGCCCCGCTCGGCGTCTTCGGTGCGATCGCCTTCACTGTCGGCAAGTATGGCATCGGTTCGCTCAAGCAGCTCGGGGGACTCGTTGCCCTGTTCTATCTGGCGGTGTTCTTCTTCGTGGTCCTCGTGCTCGGCGCGATCATGCGGCTGTCGGGCTTCAGCCTGTTCAAGCTGCTCGTCTATCTGCGTGAAGAGCTGATGATCGTTCTTGGCACGGCCGCAGGCGACAGCGTGCTTCCGCAGACCATGCGCAAGCTCGAACAGCTCGGGATCAAGCGGTCGACGGTCGGTTTGGTCATCCCGACGGGGTACTCATTCAATCTGGATGCCTTCTCGATCTACCTGACCTTGGCGGCGGTCTTCATTGCCCAGGCGACGAACACACCGCTCGCCACGGGCGACCTCCTGGCGATCCTCGGCGTCGCGCTGCTCACCTCCAAGGGGGCTCATGGCGTCCCGGGCTCGGCCATTGTCGTCCTCGCGGCGACGCTGGCTGCCATTCCGGCCATCCCGGCGATCGGACTGGTGCTGATCCTGTCGGTGGACTGGTTCATCGGCATCGCCCGTGCGCTCGGCAATTATGTCGGAAACTGCGTTGCCACGGTCGTCGTCGCCTCGTGGGAGGGGGACCTCGATCGCGCGAAGGCGCATCGCATCCTCGATGGTGAGGTCGTTCCTTCCAGCGAGGACGTGCAGATCGATCCGGCCGGCGCGAACGCTCCCGTCGCGGGTCTGCAGACGCTTTGAGCGCAGAGGCATTTCGTGATGATGGCGACACTCTCGATTGAGCCCTTGACCAGGCAGGCGTTCGCTCCGTTCGGAGAGGTCGTCGAAACGGAAGGGTTGACGGCCCTGTCGATCAACCAGGGCTATGCCGAGCGCTACAACGAACTCGCCACTATCGATGTCGGCGCCGAAGGCGGACAAATCAACATCAGCTGGTTTGTCGCCTCTGCGCGGCCCGCGCCGATCGCCATTCGCCTGATGGAGCGCCATCCACTTGGTAGCCAGATGTTCATGCCCTTGAACGGACGGGATTGGCTGGTCGTCGTTTGCACGGACCCGCACACACAATCGAGCTATCGGGCGTTCGCTGCCAAGGGCAACCAAGGCGTGAACTATGCCCGAAACTGCTGGCACCACCCGCTTCTGGTCCTCAAGGACGCAAGCTCGTTCCTCGTCGTCGATCGAAAGGGTGGTGGTGACAATCTCGAAGAATATTGGCTGGACGAGACGATGCAACTCGATCTCAGGACAGCCGCAAGCTGACCCCGGTAACGACTACGAGGCTTGATGATGTCATCGCAAACCTATCACATCCCGCAAGGGGGCCTTCCGCCCCAGACGGATCTTCTGAGTGGCCGGGCGGTCTTTACGAATGCCTACGCCGTCATTCCCAACGGCGTGCAGCGCGATATCGTCGTCAGCCACCTGCCGCACTGGGACGACACGCGCGTCTGGGTCCTGGCGCGACCGCTGTCCGGATTCGCCGAGACGTTCTCCCACTATCTCATGGAGCTCGCGCCGGGTGGAGGAAGTGAAGTTCCCGAGCCGGACAAGGATGCCGAGGGCGCGTTGTTCGTCGTGGGCGGCCAGTTGGTCCTCACATTGGCGGACAGGGAGCGTGAGCTCAGGCCCGGCGGCTTCGCTTATCTGCCACCCGGCTGCGCCTGGAGCATTCGCAACCGGGGGCAGAGCCCGGCGCAGCTTCATTGGATCCGCAAGCTGTATCAGCGCGTGCCAGGATTGGCCGAGCCCGAGGCGATTGTGACCCATGCAGACTCGGTTGAACCGGTCGCGATGCCGGGCACCGAGGGAAGGTGGGCAACCACGCGCTTCATCGATCCGGCCGACATGCGGCATGACATGCACATCAATATCGTCACGTTCGAGCCGGGTGCGACGATCCCTTTTGCAGAGACGCACGTCATGGAGCACGGATTATATGTCCTCGAGGGCAAGGCCGTGTATCGTCTTAATCGGGACTGGGTCGAGGTCGAGGCCGGAGACTATATGTGGCTGCGCGCCTTCTGCCCGCAGGCCTGCTACGCAGGAGGCCCCGGTCGGTTTCGCTATCTGCTTTACAAGGACGTCAACCGCCACATGAATCTGCGACAGGGAGCTCCGCTGATTTGACCTCGCGTAGCGTCGGTTTCGGGTAGCGCTCGACGATCCGGCCCGGATCGCCGCCTTCCACGCGGCGGCCGGCTGCCGACATGCAGGCGCGCCCGCACGATCGATCCGTCCAGGAACCATCACGGCAAGCATGAGTTGGCCGGTCGGGTAGGGCGAAAGTCACGAGGCCGACCGTGCAAGACGACATGCGCGTCCGTTCCACGGCGCAGATCGCGGGGCATCCGATTCATCCGATGCTGGTGCCGATCCCGATCGTGTGCTTCATCGGGGCGCTGTTCACTGACATCGCCTATGTCGCGAGCGCCGAGATCATGTGGGCGGATTTTTCCGCCTGGCTCCTGCTCGTCGGCATCATCTTCGGCGTGCTCGCGGCCATCGCAGGCCTGACCGATTTCCTCGGCAACCGGCTGGTGCGGACGCAAGCGCCGGCATGGCCGCATCTGATCGGCAACGCCGTGGCGCTGGTCCTTGCGATCTTCAACACGATGATTCACATGCGCGATGCCTGGACCTCGGTGTGGCCAACCGGGCTTGTGCTTTCGGCGATCACCGTGCTGATCCTGCCCGTCACCGGCTGGCTCGGCTGGGCCATGGTCTATCGCCACGGTGTGGGAGTTGCGCGATGAAGTTCTCCATTGCCCGCGCGCTGTTGTGCTCTTCGTTGCTGTGTCTGGCCGGCTGCAATGACGGCAGCGGCGATCCGAAGGCGCAAATCGGTGCCAATCCGACGCTGCCGGAGATCCAGCAATATCTGCTGCCTCCGGTCCACATCGCCCGCATCGTCGGCTGGAAGAAGGACGAGACACCGGCCGTTGCGCAGGGCTTGCAGGCCAAGGCATTTGCGACCGGCTTGCAGCATCCGCGTTTCCTCTACGTGCTGCCCAATGGCGACGTGCTGGTGGTGGAATCCAAGGCGCCGAAGGGGGCCGCGATCAAGCGGCCCAAGGAGATCGTCATGGGATATATCGAGTCCTGGGCGACATCGGGCGGCGGCGACACCGGGCCGGGCAACCGCATCACGCTGCTGCGTGACAGCAACGGCGACGGCGTACCTGATACGCAAAGTGTCTTCCTCGACCGTCTCAACTCGCCGTTCGGCGTCGCGCTGGTCGGCAACGATCTCTATGTCGCCAACACCGATGCGATCGTGAAATATCCCTACACCGAGGGCGATACCAAGATCACCGCGCCCGGCACGGTGCTGACGCCGCTGCCAGGCGGGCCGATCAATCATCATTGGACCAAGAGCCTGGTCGCGAGCCCCGACGGCTCAAAGCTCTATGCCGGCGTCGGCTCCAACAGCAACATCACCGAGAACGGCATGGAGGCCGAGCACAATCGTGCTGCCATCCTCGAGGTCGATCGTGCCAGCGGCCGCTGGCGCGTCTTCGCAAGCGGCCTGCGCAATCCGAACGGCCTCAGCTTCGAGCCGCAGACCGGTGCGCTGTGGACGGTGGTGAACGAGCGCGACGAGATCGGTCCCGATCTCGTGCCCGACTACATGACGTCGGTGAAGGAGGGCGGCTTCTACGGCTGGCCTTACAGCTATTGGGGCCAGCACGTCGATCCCCGCGTCAAGCCGGAGCGGCCGGACCTCGTCGCCAAGGCGATCGTGCCGGACTACGCGCTGAGCTCGCATGTCGCCCCGCTCGGGATGGCTTTCTCCAGCGGCACGAGCCTGCCGGCCGCTTATCGTAGTGGCGCCTTCGTCGGTGAGCATGGCAGCTGGAACCGGCAGGTGCTGAACGGCTACAAGGTCGTGTTCGTGCCGTTTGCGGACGGCAAGCCGAGTGGGCCGGCGCAGGACGTCGTGACGGGCTTCCTCAACAGCGACAATCAGGCGCGCGGACGTCCCGTCGGCGTCGCCATCGACAAGACCGGCGCGCTGCTGGTGGCCGACGACAGTGGCAACACGGTGTGGCGGGTGACGGCGGTGCGTCCGCAGCTGACGCAACGTTAAGCGCGCCGGCGCGTTATCGGGCAGACGGTCTCTGAACGCCAAGCCAGGAGTTGGACCATGGGCCTTGCTCAATATGCCATCGTGCCGGTACAGGACGAATGGGGCGTGCTGCACGACGGCGACGTCAAGAGCAGATATGCCACCAAGGAAGCCGCATTCGAATCGGCGGTTGCTGCGGCATCCCTGGCCCTTCGCGAGGGACATGAAGTCCATGTCAGCGTCCCTGGCCGCGAAGCCGGCGAGACTGCACTCGGCGTCTAGAGCGCCGCGACGCGGATAGCTTTCGAGAGAAGGAAGCCGAATGACCAAGCCTCGTGAGCAGAACGGCGTCGAGCCGCCGCTGTCCGAAGACGACATCCAGCGCGACCAGTTGGGCCCGCGCGGCGTGCCCGGCGCGCCTGACCCGGCCAGGATGACCCCGCAGCGCGACAAGAAGACGCCGAAGCACATCGAGCCAGGCCACACCGCGTGACGCGGGATCTGCGGCGGCTCATGATCAGACGATCAACCGCCCGCGCCGCGCGGCAATCCCAACCGCAACCTCGGCACAGGCGTTGAAATCGAGACGGGCGGCTTCGATGCCATCGGGAGTGCCGGCCGCCAGTCCGCGCGCATAGCCGCCGCCCGGGCGTTCGCCCGGCATAACATCATGTTAGGTTTATCGCATAACTGGGTAATTGTGTTAGCCCGGCGAAAGCCTATTGTTGCCCCCAATCAGACACCGACCGGCAGTGACAAGCGCTCGCGAAACTCCGCAGAGCGCCCGAAGATTGCTGCCCAATTTTTCAACGAAGCCCGCCAACGGGCCGTCAGCAAACGAGATTGGGAGGATTTTGAGATGGTCACGACGCGCGCGATCCATGACATGACTCAGTCCAGGAAGGCTGCCGCAAGCGGCTGGATCGGGTCGGCTCTCGAATATTATGACTTCTTCATCTACGCGACAGCCGCCTCGCTGATCTTCCCGCAGATCTTCTTCCCGTCGGACAATCCCACAGTCGCAATCGTCGCATCGCTTGCGACCTATGGCGTCGGATACGTGGCGCGGCCGATCGGTGCCTTCGTCCTCGGACATTGGGGCGACACGCATGGCCGCAAGACCGTTCTCATCCTTTGCATGTTCCTGATGGGCCTCTCGACGATGGCGGTAGGTATCCTGCCGACGTATCAACAGGCCGGCATCATGGCGCCGGTCCTGCTCGTCATCCTGCGACTTGTGCAGGGATTTGCGGTGGCCGGTGAAATCTCCGGCGCGAGCTCGATGATCCTGGAGCACGCGCCGTTCGGTCGGCGTGGCTTTTATGCAAGCTTCGCGCTCCAGGGCGTGCAGGCCGGACAAATTCTCGCGGCAGCCGTCTTCCTGCCGCTGGCGGCCTATATGCCGACCGAGGCCTTCAACAGCTGGGGCTGGCGGATTCCGTTCCTGCTCAGCTTCTTCGTCATCGTCGCCGGCTACATCATTCGCCGCGAAGTCGACGAAACGCCTGCTTTTGCCCGAGAGGACGAGCGGGGAGAAACGCCACGGGCTCCGATCGTCCAGGCCATCAAGCTGAGCTGGCCCGACATGCTGCGGGTCATCTGCATGGCGCTCATGAACGTCATTCCGGTCGTTGCGACCATCTTTGGGGCGGCCTACGCGGTCCAGCCGGCCTATGGCATCGGCTTTGCCAAGGACGTCTATCTGTGGATTCCGGTGCTCGGAAACATGCTGGCCGTGTTCATCATTCCCTTCGTCGGCCATCTCTCCGACAAGGTCGGCCGCAAGCCCCCGATCATCGTGGGCGCGCTGCTCTCCGGCCTGCTCGCCTTCGGCTATCTCTATGCCATCAGCATTAGGAACGTGCCGCTCGCGATCCTCCTGTCGCTCCTGATGTGGGGCGTGGTCTATCAGGGCTACAACGCGATCTTCCCGAGCTTTTATCCGGAGCTGTTTCCGACGCGCACTCGTGTGTCGGCGATGGCGATCTCGCAGAACATCGGCACGACCATCACGGCATTGCTTCCCGCCCTGTTTGCGACTGTGGCTCCTCCCGGCTCGACCAACATTCCCTTGACGGTGGGGGCGATCGCCTTCGGCATCACTGTCATCGCGGCACTGGCGGCGGTCACGGCGCGCGAAACCTATCGGATCAGCATCGACGATCTCGGTAATCCCCAGGCCGTTCCGATGGCGCAGGCCGATTATGAGCGGCAGCGTGCGGCAGCAGCGGGCGGTGCGACCGCAATTCCGACCTGATCCGGACAGAACAAGGCCCTGCCGCTGCGATTGACGAAGGTTGCAGCGGCAGGGCTTCACGCATAGCGTGACTAACTACTCGAACTTTGTGCGCGCGAGCGCTGGAATCATGAGGTTGTTGGATGAACCCCGCTGTCGTTGCTGTCGCGATCACCGGATCCGTTCCGCGCAAGAAGGACAATCCGGCGGTCCCCATCCTGCCGTCCGAGCAGATCGAATCGACGCAACAAGCCTTCGAGGCCGGCGCCACGCTTGCGCATATTCATGTTCGAAACGATGACGAGACGCCGTCCTCCGACCCCGAGCGTTTTGCCCTGGTGCAGGAGGGGATCAGGAAGCATTGTCCCGGCATGATCGTCCAGTTCTCGACCGGCGGGCGGGGCCGCGATCCCTCGGCGCGCGGCTCAGCGCTGTATCTCAAGCCCGACATGGCCTCGCTCTCCACCGGATCAGTGAACTTTCCGACGATAGTTTACGAGAACAGCGCCGCGCTGGTCGAAACGCTCGCCACCAGCATGAAGGCGAATGGCATCCGGCCGGAAATCGAGATCTTCGATTTGTCGCATCTGCATGGCGCCCGCCGCCTGATCGAGGCGGGCCTGATCGACCAGCGTCCGCACGTGCAGTTCGTCATGGGCGTCAAGAACGCAATGCCGGCGGACGAACATGTCCTCGACATCCTGTTGGGAGAGCTCAGGCGGCTGATCCCGAAAGCAACCTGGACGGCAGCCGGAATCGGGCGCCATCAAGCCGAGGTCATGGGCTGGGCGCTCGCGCGGGACGCCGACGCGGTTCGCACCGGGCTCGAGGACAATATCAGGATCGGCAAGACGCGCCTGGCCGCCAGCAACGCAGAGCTGGTGGCCATCGCGGCCGAGGCTGTCGCACGGCACGGCCGGCGCGTCGCGACCGCGACTGAGGCGCGATCCTTGCTCGGGATCGCAGGCTAGGGCGACCGTCCACCGCTCGACATGCTCCCGGCTGCCTCCAGCCATTCGGCCGCCGGCGTTCCCGTGCGCCGAGTCTCCGGGTATGACGGGGGCACAGGCGTGATCGGCGCCTGCCGGGCAGGCGACGGTTGGAATGCGGTACTTGAAATCTGACAGCAGGCTCATCGGGGTCCTGCTGGTGCTCGCGATCACGCAGCTGGTCGGATGGGGCACGATCGGGCTTCCCGCCATCATCGGGCGCGACCTTGCGGCGGACCTCGGCATGAGCCTGCCGGCGGCGTTCGCGGGGACGTCCGTTCTCTATGTCGCGATGGGACTGTGCGCCCCCTGGCTCGCCAAGTCGTTTGTGCGGCATGGCGCGCGGACGGTTATGATGATCGGCACGGTCGTCACTGTGCCGGGCTTCGTGCTGCTGTCGCTGGCGCGCGAGCCGATGCTCTATTTCGCCGCCTGGATCGTGCTCGGCATCGCCGGCAGCGCCACGTTGTCGACCGGCGCCTATATCATGCTGAACGAGGTTGCCGGGCGGCAAGCCAAGAGCGCGATCGGCGCGCTCATGCTGGTGACGGGCTTGTCCAACAGCATCTTCTGGCCGGCCACATCGTTCCTGAGCGGCCACCTCGGCTGGCGTGGAACATGCCTCGTCTATGCCGCCACGTTGATCCTCGTTTCGCTTCCACTCTATGCGTTCGCGGCTCCGCGCCGGAGAGGCGCCGAAGGCGATGGCGGTGCGCCGGCCAAGCCTGAGGATGCGCCGCCAATTGCGCGGAGCACGTTTCGTCTCGTCGTGGCCGCGATCACCCTCAATGCCTTCGTCAATTTCGGCCTTTCCGCCATTCTCATCGAGCTGCTCCGGGCGGAGGGCCTGGCGCCGGCCCAGGCCATTGCCTTCGGCTCGATGCTCGGTGTGATCCAGGTCAGCGCGCGCGGGCTGGATTTCCTCGGGGGCGGGCGATGGGACGGCATCACGACCGGCCTCGTCGCAGGCACGGCCTTGCCGCTGGCGATGCTGCTGCTGATGATGAGCGAGAGCACGACCTGGGCAGTCGCGGTCTTCATCCTGCTCTACGGCGCCGGCAGCGGCGCAATGGCGGTGGCGCGGGCGACCATCCCGCTGGTGTTCTATGACCAGGCTGAGTTCGCCAAGGCCATGTCGATGATCGCGCTGCCGCTCAATCTTGCATCCGCAATCTCGCCGCCGCTCCTCGTCGGCTTGCTCACGGAGTTCGGCAGCCGCAGCGCCCTCGGTCTCACCTTCGTCTGCTCCTGCGCGACCGTGCTGATCCTGGTCCTGCTCGGCCGCCGCCGGCCGCGAACTGTCGCTGCAGCCCTGACCTAAGAAAAAATATTCACCGCGCGGAATTCGACGTCCAGAGCCGATGCCGTCACCGGGCAGAGGATGGGCGTATGCCGCCAGTGCAGTGCTCGACGCCCGAAAATAGTGTATCGGCAAGCTGCGCGGCCAGGGCTTCGAGCCGCCGCGCCAAGATTCCAGTTCCCCGGAGGAAATCGTCATGTCGGCCTTGCCGCTTTCAGGCATCAAGATCCTTGACCTCACCCGCGTGCTCGCAGGACCCCTGTCGGCCCAGATGCTGGGGGACCTGGGCGCGGAGGTCATCAAGATCGAGCGGCCGGGCACCGGCGACGACGCGCGCGCCTTCGGCCCACCTTACCTCGCCGATCCCGAAGGCAAGGCGAACAACAACAACTCGTTCTACCTCTGCGCCAACCGCAACAAGAAGTCGGTCACGGTCAACATCGCCAAGCCGGAGGGGCAGGCGATCATCCGGGAGCTCGCCAAGGACGTCGACGTTTTCATGGAGAACTACAAGGTCGGCGATCTCAAGCGCTACGGCCTCGACTATGAATCGATCAAGGCGATCAATCCCGGCGTCATCTATTGCTCGGTGACCGGCTTCGGCCAGACCGGCCCATACGCGCCGCGCGCCGGCTATGACGCGATCCTGCAGGCGATGGGCGGCCTGATGAGCGTCACCGGCCATATCGACGGCGAGCCTGGCGAGGGCCCGATGAAGGTCGGTCCCTCGATTGTCGACTACATGACCGGCATGAACTCATCGATTGGGATTCTCTCGGCGCTCTACCATCGCGACGCCAATGGCGGGGCGGGACAGCACATCGACGTCTGCCTGTTCGATACTGTCATCGCGTCATTGTCGCACTGGCTCCAGATCTACCTCGTCAACGGCAAGACACCGCCGCGCCGCGGCACCTGGGGCAATGGCGGCATGCCGGCCGGCGTGTTCCGCTGTACCGACGGCGAGCTGATGCTGGTGGTCGGCAATGACGGCCAGTTTCAGCGCACCTGCGCCGTGCTCGGCGAGCCCGAGCTCGCCAGCGACAAGCGCTTCATCAAGAACAACGACCGCGTCGTGCACGGCAAGGAGATCATGGCGATCTTCGCCGGCCTGTTCCTGAAGAAGCCGGTGGCCTACTGGCTGGAAAAGCTCGAGGAAGCCGGCGTGCCCTCAGGGCCGATCAACAATTTCGAGCAGGTGTTTTCCGATCCGCACGTCCAGTCGCGCGGCATGCGGGTGAAGGTCAACCATCCCTTCGAGCCCGATCTGTCGCTGGTCCGCAACGCGCTCACTTTGTCCGAGACCCCGATCAAGGACTACCGCGCGCCGCCGCTTCTGGGCGAGCACACCCAGGAGGTGCTCACCCGCAAGCTCGGCTATGATGCCGGCAAGATCGAGACGCTGAAGCAGCAAGGCATCATTTAGCGCGCTTACCCTCCGGGGGGCGGCGGTCGCGACCGGTGCGATGCTCGGGCTTGCCTGAAGCTTGCCCGCAATCCCCAGATAATCCCGGTCCGTAGTCGCACAGGCTTTCGCTGCGCGCCCGATTCTGATCCGATCTCTCCACTTGAGCGGGAGGGAAGCGAATGTCCTACACGATCGGGTTCCAGGCCAAGAACCAGAAGGGAATTCTGGCGACCGAGGCGGCGACCGCAAATCAGGCCGTCGCCATCATTGCCGCGCTGCGGCAAAGTTCCGATGAGATCAAGTTCATCCGTTCACCGCAGGAAGGCGAGATGGGCATCGAGATGCTGCTGCTGCTCGCCAAGGAAGAGGCCGAGGAGATGCCGCAGCGGATCTAGAGTCCGCCGCCACACTTCGATCGAAAGCGAATCATGCCGGCTGCAATATGGTGTACCACGGCGCCGTCTCGCTCGAACCGAAGGTGGCCTCCGATGAAACGCGAAGCCCTCCGCGTCGAACCGATCTCGACGTTTCTCGACCGCTGGAAGGCGCCGACCTCGCCACTGACGCGCGCCGGCAACATGATCTTCGTCGCCGGCCTGCCGCCGTTCGATCCGGTGACGGGCGAGATCGCCTCCGTTTCGATCGAGCGGCAGAGCGAGCTCGTCATGGAGCAGATGAAGCTGTGCCTTCAGACGGCCGGCGCCTCGCTCGACAACGTCATGAAGTGCAATGTCTACTGCACCTCGACGAAGCATTTCGCCGCCTTCAACACCGTCTATGCGCGCTACTTCCCGCTCGATCCGCCGGCGCGGATCTTCGTCTGCACGCCGGAATGGTTCGGTCACTTCGACGTCGAGATCGACTGCATCGCGATGATGTGAGTGGCGATCCTTTCGCTTCTCCCCGCAAGCGATAGGGCTATCGCATATGGCGTGGATAATGCTTCGGCATCGGCAGTGGGCTCCCTCTCCCGCTTGCGGGGGAGGGCGGGGGTGGGGGTGCCTCCGCGTCGGGATTGTCGAGAATTGCGGAGGCGATCCCAGTGCGGTGAGAGCCCTCACCCGCCGCGCTCGGGACGATGCTTCGCATCGCCCGGGACGCGTCGGCCTCTCCCGCAAGCGGGAGAGGCGGAGCAAACTCGCGGGTGGTCCCCGCGAAATGCATATGCGATAGCGCTACCGCAAACGGGGCGAGGGAGCGCAGCGTCGGTGTGGCTACCTTTTCGACTAACGCGCCGCCACCTTTGACGACACCTTCGTCTCGGCCTTTCCCGCCGTCAGGGCCATCGTCGCGACGCTGACGACGCGGGCGACCACGTCCTCGACGTCGTCGAGATCGCATTTGCCTTCCGACAGCTTCGTCAGCCGCTCGCTCTCGCGGATGGTGTGGTGCGCCATGGCGAGCGCGAAGTTCAGGCCCCAATAGATCTCGACGTCGCTGCGCTCGGGCAGGGATCTCCGCATCGCGCCGGCGAATTTGCGCAAATGGTCGATCTCGCGGTTCTTGATGCGGCGGATCGGCGGCACGGATTCGATCGAGGCGCGGATCATGAAGCGCGCCGCGGTGGAGCGCTGGTTCTCGGGGCCGAGGCAGCCGCGCAAGGTCGGGCCGACGAGCGCGCGCAAAATCACCTCGATCGGCGCGCGCCCGCCGCCTTGCTCCTCCGCCGCCTTCAGTTCGCGCAGGCGCTCGCGATTGGTCGCGATCGAGCGCGTGACGAACAGTTCCGCGATCAATTCATCCTTCGAGCCGAAATGATAGTTCACCGCGGCGAGATTGACATTGGCCTCCGCGACGATGTCGCGGAGCGTCACGTCGCCGAAGCCTCGATCGGCGTAGAGCCGTTCGGCGGCGGCGAGAATGGCAGACCTCGTATGATCACTGGCCATGAATGCCCTGGATGAGGGGAGTTGCAATTCAAACAGTTGTATGAAACTATCGTTTGAAGGCCGGAAATGTCAATCCGCAATCGGGACTCGTTCGCAACTCGCGATCTCGTTCCGAAGTGGCCGCAAAGTCACGCGCATTCGCGCTTGCGGGTCGCACGCGGCGGCGGGACAGTCCGGCGCAAGAGATTGTTCAAAGAGCAAGACGAGGAGCGTCCCATGGATTTCGATCTGTCCCCCAAGCAGAAGGAATGGCTCGACCGCGTGCAGTCCTTCATGGCCAAGCACGTGCGCCCGGCGGTGCCGGTCTACGACCAGCAGGACAAGAGCGGCGACCGCTGGAAGGTGATTCCGGTCCTGGAAGACCTCAAGAAAAAGGCCAAGGCCGAAGGCCTCTGGAACATGTTCCTGCCGCCGTCCGAGCACGAGGATGACGAATTCCGCGGCGCGGGACTGACCAATCTCGAATACGCGCTGCTGTCGGAAGAGATGGGCCGTATCACCTGGGCCTCGGAGGTGTTCAACTGCTCGGCGCCCGACACCGGCAACATGGAAGTGTTCATCCGTTACGGCTCCAAGGAGCAGAAGCGCAAATGGCTGCGCCCGCTGATGGACGGCGAGATCCGTTCCGCCTTCCTGATGACGGAACCGGCGGTGGCCTCGTCCGACGCCACCAACATCGAGACCCGCATCGAGAAAGACGGTGACCACTACGTCATCAACGGTCGCAAATGGTGGTCGTCCGGCGTCGGCGATCCCCGCTGCAAGATCGCGATCCTGATGGGCAAGACCGATTTCAAGGCGGCCAAGCACCAGCAACAGTCGCAGATCCTGGTTCCGCTCGACACCCCCGGCATCAAGGTCGAGAAGATGCTGCCCGTGTTCGGTTTCGACGACGCGCCGCACGGCCACGCCCAGGTGCTGCTCGAGAACGTGCGGGTGCCGAAGGAGAACATCCTGCTCGGGGAAGGCCGAGGTTTCGAGATCGCGCAGGGCCGTCTCGGTCCGGGACGCATTCATCACTGCATGCGCACCATCGGCAAGGCCGAGGAGGCGCTGGAGAAGATGGTGAAGCGGCTCGCCTCGCGCACCGCCTTCGGCAAGAAGATCGTCGAGCATTCGGTGTGGGAACAGCGCATTGGCGAAGCCCGTACCAACATCGAGATGACGCGTCTTTTGTGCCTCAAGGCGGCCGACATGATGGACAAGGTCGGCAACAAGACCGCGCAGGCCGAGATCGCCATGATCAAGGTCGCAGCGCCCAACATGGCGCTGAAGATCATCGACGAGGCGATCCAGGCCTTTGGCGGCGGCGGCGTCTCGGATGAAGCCGGCCTTGCCAAGGACTACGCCCACATCCGCACGCTGCGGCTCGCCGACGGTCCGGACGAGGTGCACAACCGCGCCATTGCCAGACTTGAACTTCGGAAGTATGCAAACTCTCCAAGTCACTAAACAAGTCATCGAGAGGGAGAGCCGGACGGCGCTTCCGACTTGAAGACACGACAGGGCATGATCCGTGTCGGATGACCGCTTGACGCAAGTGCGTCAGTGGTTACCGATTAGGATCATGCTCGACCTGAAAAGGTCAGGACTGAAGAGGGAGCGTCATCGTGGCTGACGGCGTCAGGAAAGACGAGGAGTTTTCGGGCACCAAGCCGGTCGAGGAGCGGCATCGTTTCGACGAGCTGCGGCTCGAGGCCTGGATGCGCGACAACGTCGAAGGCTATGAGGGGCCGCTGGTCGTCCTCCAGTTCAAGGGCGGCCAGTCCAACCCGACCTATCGGCTCGACACGCCGAACCGTTCCTATGTGATGCGCCGAAAGCCGTTCGGCAAACTGCTGCCTTCGGCGCACGCCGTCGATCGCGAATACCGCGTGATTGCAGCCCTTGGAAAGCAGGGCTTTCCGGTCGCGCGCGCCTACGCGCTGTGTCAGGACGATAGTGTCATTGGCGCTGCCTTCTACATCATGTCGATGGAGGACGGCCGGGTGTTCTGGGATCCGACGCTGCCGAGCCAGGATGCCGATGCGCGGCGAAAGATCTTCACCAGCAAGATCGAGACGCTGGCGCAACTCCACATGTTCGATCCCGTTGCGATCGGCCTTGGCGACTTCGGCAAGCCCGGCAACTATTTTGCGCGCCAGATCGACCGCTGGACCAAGCAGTACCGCGCCTCCGAGACCCAGCACATTCCGGAGTTCGAGAAGGTCGCCGAATGGCTGCCCAAGACCGTGCCGGAGCAGGCGCGCGTCTCCATCGTCCACGGCGACTATCGCCTCGACAACATGATTTTCCATGCGACGGAGCCGCGTGTGCAAGCGGTGCTCGACTGGGAGCTGTCGACGCTCGGCGATCCCATGGCCGACTTCACCTATCTGTTGATGCAGTGGATCATGCCGGGCTTGCACGGCGTCGATCTCAAGGCGCTCAACATCCCGAGCCTGGAAGAGGCCGCGCAGATCTACTGCAGCGTCACCAAGATGAACGTGCCGGACCTCAACTGGTACTTCTCCTACAATCTGTTCCGCCTCGCCGGCATCACGCAGGGTATCGCGGGACGCATCCGCGACGGCACCGCCGCGAATGCAAAAGCGCTCGAATCCGCCAAGCGCACCGTGCCGCTGTCGAAGGCTTCGTGGGAATACGCGCAGAAGGCGGGCGCGGTTTAGGAAAAGCGAAGGCGCGGCCGGTGGCCGCGCCTTTTTCATTTGTGGTTCGCTGCCCCCCACAAACTCGGTGTCATTGCCCGCGAAAGCGGGCAATCCAGTATTCCAGAGGCGTAGTGCTTGAGCCGAGAAGCCGCAGCGTACTGGATGCCCGGTCAAGCCGGGGCATGACACCGGGTGATGAGGCGAGCTCGTTCCACCGTCATTGCGAGCGAAGCGAAGCAATCAAGCATATCGCCGCAGTGACAGTCTTCATTGCTTCGTCGCAAGAGCTCCTCGCAATGACGAGGAGGTGGGCTACACCTTCACACAATGCGCGATCAGCTTCTCCACGAACACCGCGCATTTCTCCAACTCGGCCATCGCGACGAATTCATCCGGCGTGTGCGCCTGTGCGATCGATCCCGGGCCGATGACCACCGAGGGGATATCCGCCATGCTGGCGAACAGGCTCGCCTCGGTGCCGAAGGCGACCTTGGCGTGGTCGTTGCGCCCCGCGAGGCTCTTGGCCAGCGTGACGATGGCGGTGTCGGCGGCCGTGTCGAGCGCGGGATAGTCGAGAATCTCCTCGAAATCGATGCCGCAATCCGCATTCTTTGCCTTCATCGCCGGCTCGAGCTCGGCCTTGGCCCAGGCGACGATCGCATCGGTGACCTCACGCGATTCCGTGATGCCGATGCCGCGACATTCGAACTCGACCGTGCAGGCATCAGGCACGATGTTGAGCGCGGCGCCGCCATGCACGATGCTGGTGAGCAGCGTCGAGTGCGGAACATCGTAGAGGCTGTCCGTTGATCGCGCGGCCGCGAGCTTCACAGCGCGACGGCGGATCTCGGTGATCAGCTCGGCCGCATATTCGATCGCGTTGACCCCGTCGGGCGCGATCGAGGAGTGGCGGGCGAGGCCGCGAAACGTGGCGCGGACACCGTGCTTGCCCTTGTGGCCGATGATGACCTTCATCTCGGTCGGCTCGCCGATGAAGGCGCCGAGCGGCTTGACCTTCGTCTTGGCGATTTCGCGCAGCATCGGCCGCACGCCGACACAGCCGATCTCCTCGTCATAGGAGATCGCGAGATGAATCGGCGTCTTGAGCTTCGCCTCCACCATCTCGGGCACCATCGCGAGGCACACCGCGACAAAGCCCTTCATGTCGGTGGTGCCGCGGCCGTAGAGCTTGCCGCCACGCTCGACGAGCTTGAACGGATCGTGGCTCCAGTCCTGGCCGACGACGGGCACGACGTCGGTGTGGCCCGATAGCACCAGGCCCGGGCGGTCCTCGGGTCCAATGGTGACCCACAGCGAAGCTTTCTTGCCGGTCTCATCGATGATGCGCTCGCCCTTGATGCCGAAGGCGGCGAGATAGCTTTCGATATGGGCAATCAGGGGCAGGTTGGTGCGGTCGCTGACGGTGTCGAAAGCAACGAGGTCGGCAAGCAGCTTGCGGATACGGTCGGGTCTTGAGCTCTGCATTTTTAGGATCTTGTCAGGAGATTGCGGAAGGTGAGGCGGCTTGCATGAACCATACCAACGTGGTGGCCGGTCGCGCAAATCAACACAGATCCGTAGCCCGGATGGAGCGCAGCGCAATCCGGGACCGCTGGGTCCGCACGGATGGAATCCCGGATTACGCTTGCGCTCCATCCGGGCTACAAGACCTTGCGTTGCCTGTCGGGCAAAACACGCAAGCCATGGGTCAACGCGCGCCATCCAAAATATTCCGCTTTACCGAAATTCGGAAATGACGTATGTGTCGCGCAACCCGGCCCAAGGAAGAGGGGCGTATCGCGATCGTCACGAACGCGGGTCGGGCGGCGGTGGACGTGGACCACACCGGCGCGAAAGGCTTCGCAGGGCGGGTAACCGTGAGCGAAAGCGTCACGCCAACGACAGGTGCGGTTCGCGTACGGCCAAATCGTGTGGTCCTGGCGCCCGGGGTTCTGTGCGCCAAGTCTGGCGGTGATGTCGCGGCCCGACCGGGTTCGCATCATCAGCGATCCGCAAGGCGACGGGGGCAATAGTGCATCGCTCCCCGGGGAGAGCGCGACATAAGCCGTTCCAACCACTGCGCAGGGAAGGCCGGGATGTCTCCGGTTGCCCTGTTTCCCGCTATGCATTGAAGCACACGCAATCTGCTCTCGGCATGGCGGTCCATAGGAGCCAACCGGCTCCCGGTCTTCCCTGCGCCCTCTTTCATTGAGGGCAAGGCACCGAAGCAAAGCTCGGGCGAACAAGCCGCGAGGATGCGAAGCTGTGTCTGCGATCGAGATGTGCGTTGGAGGAACGACGGTGCCATCCACATATTCCGTGATTGCGAGGAGCCCTTGCGACGAAGCAATCCAGACTGCCTCCGCGGAAGGACTCTGGATTGCTTCGCTGCGCTCGCAATGACGATGTTGAAGCAGCCGTGCGCGTCAAACTCCGCTCTCGTGCCCCGGACGCAGCGCAGCGCTTCTTAGCGGTGCGCTGCAGAGCCGGGGCCCATGTAACAGCAGTTTGCGCGGCCTGTGGGGTCCCGGCTCTGCGCCGCAACGCTGCGCGCTGCGTCACGTCCGGGACAAGAGACCCTTGCTAAACCGGCTTGCCCGTATACGGCATCGATGCCGTGAGTCCGCCGTCGACCGGGAAAGCCTGGCCGTTCACATACGAGGCCTCGTCGCTGGCCAAAAACAGTCCCATCGCCGCGAGCTCGTGCGGCTGGCCGGGGCGCTTGAGTGGGTTGAGCTGGCCGATCTTGTCTTGGGTGCCACGCTCCTTGGCGCGGTCGAAGATCGGTTTGGTCATGCCTGTTTCGATCAGGCCCGGGCATACCGCGTTGATGCGCACGCCGGTGCCGGTGAGCGAATAGGCCGTGGTCTGCACCAGGCTGATCACGCCGGCCTTGCTCGCCGCATAGGGATGGCCGCTGGCGCCGGCCTTGAGACCCGCGACGGACGCCGTCAGCACGATCGCGCCGGACTGCTGCTTGACCATGTGCGGCATGGCGTATTTCACCGCGAGGAACGGTCCGATCAAATTGACGCGCAGAATCTCCTGCCAGTGCTCCACCGTCTGCTCGGCGAGCGGAACGAGCCCGCCCGAGACGCCGGCATTGGCCCAGATCACATCGAGCCGGCCGTGCGTCTTCACCGCCTTGTCGATGACAGCGATGACGTCCTTCTCGGAGCCGGCGTCCGCCACCATGGCTTCCGCGACACCGCCGGCCGCTCTGATCTCCTCGACGGTTTCCTTCACCGCCTCGGTGCGATCGACGGCAATGAGCTTTGCGCCTTCCCTGGTGAACAGCAGCGCAGCGGCGCGGCCGATGCCGCTGCCGGCGCCGGTGATGATGACGGATTTGCCTTGCAGGCGGCCCATGCGCTTCTCCCTTTGGCTCGCACGCGGCCCTTGCCGCGCGACGGAATTTCAAACAAGATTTCAAACGGTAAAGTGTCTTGAGACACGTTCGCTACTGACGTACAGCGACATCACACGGGATGGAAGGGTTTCGATGGCAGGCGCAGACAAGCCGAATGTAGTCATGACACGATGGTGGTGGGTCCGGCACGCGCCCGTGCGCAATGACGGCGGCAACATCTACGGACAATCCGACATCGCCTGCGACACCAGCGACACCTATGTGTTCAACGCTGTTGCCAAGGTGCTGCCACGCAAGGCGGTCTGGTATTCGAGCAATCTGATGCGCACACATCAGACGGCCGAAGCGATCTGGGCGGCCGGCTTTCCGCGGCCTGCGGCGATGAAATGGGAAGCGGATCTCGCCGAGCAGAATCTCGGCCGCTGGCAGGGCATGAACCGCGCCGAGTTCATCGCGAGCCGCCCCGTCGGGACCAGCTGGTTCGCCGATATCAACGAGCCCGCGCCCGGCGGTGAAAGCTTCATGGACCTCTATAACCGCACGCGCCGCACCATCGAACGGATCAATGTGGAAGCGGCCGGGCAGGACATCATCGCGGTCGCGCATGGCGGCACCATCAAGGCGGCAGTCGGCCTCGCGCTCGGTGACTTGCCGGAGCAGGGGCTCGCATTCGATATCGACAATGTGTCGGTGACGCGGCTCGATTATTTCGCGAGCCCCGAGCGTACGGTCTGGCGGTTGCCGATGGTGAACCAGCAGCCGTGGATCGCCGACGCTGCGCACGCAGCGATGCATCAGCCTGCGGGACCGGAAGTCAAGAAACTCGCTTGAGCCATTGTTCGGCCGCGCGCCTGCGGCGTAAGGTTCAAGCCAATCGATCATACTCTGGGAGAGAAACATGACCTTGTTCGACATGAAGGGGAAAGTTGCGGTCATCACCGGCTCGACGCGCGGCATCGGGCTCGCGATCGCTGAGCGCATGGCCGAGCACGGCGCCAAGGTGGTGATCTCCTCGCGCAAGGCCGACGTTTGCGAGCAGGTGGCCAAGGGCATCAACGACAGATTCGGCAAGGGCACCGCGGTCGCGATTGCCGCGAACATCTCGTCGAAAGAGAATCTGCAAAACCTCGTCGACGAGAGCAACCGCGCCTTCGGCAAGATCGACGTGCTGGTCTGCAACGCCGCGTCGAATCCGTACTATGGTCCGCTCGCCGGCATCTCCGACGATCAGTTCAGAAAAATCCTCGACAACAACATCGTCGCCAACAATTGGCTGATCTCGATGGTGGTGCCGCAGATGATCGAGCGCAAGGACGGCTCGATCATCATCGTCTCGTCGATCGGCGGCCTCAAGGGCTCGACCATCCTTGGTGCTTACGCGATCTCGAAAGCCGCCGACATGCAGCTCGCGCGCAATCTCGCCTGCGAATACGGCAAGGACAATATCCGCGTGAACTGCATCGCGCCCGGCCTGATCAAGACTGATTTCGCCAAGGCGCTGTGGGACAATCCGGAGAACCTGAAGGCCTCGACCTCGCGCTCGCCGCTCTTGCGCATCGGCATCCCCGACGAGATCGCGGGCGCGGCCGTGTTCCTCGGGTCGAAGGCCGGCGACTTCATGACCGGCCAGACCATGGTGATCGACGGCGGCGCGACGATCAGTTGAGTGCTGGCGATTAGAGCATCCGCCGAGCTGAATGAATCGAAAGGGATTCCCAAATCAGCTGTGAGGTGATTCAAACTGCCTGCCGGGGCTGGAGGCCGGCGGGCATGTCGAAGGCTCTTTCGCTGGATCTTCGAGTTAGGGTTCTGGCCGCGGTGAAGGCGGGGGCATCGCACCGCGAGGCAGGTGAACGGTTTGGGGTGAGCGCGGCAAGCGTGAGCCGGTGGGGAATGCGCGAGCGCCAGCAGGGTGATGCATGCCCGAAGGCGCTCGGTGGAGACCGCAGGTCCGGCCGCATCGAGGCGCACAAGGAGACGATCCTTGCGATGCTGAAGGCGACGCCGGATGTCTCGATCGAGGAGCTGCGCCGGAGCCTGGCCCAAAAGGGGCTGGTGTTCGGCGAAGGCACACTCCGTCGCTTCCTGGTGCGGCACGGCATCACGCGCAAAAAAAGACCGCACACGCCAGCGAGCAGGACCGGCCGGACGTCGTAAAGCGGCGCCAGGATTGGCTCGAGGGCCAGCCTGCGCTTGATCCCAAGCGCCTCGTCTTCATCGATGAGAGTGTGCTGCAGACAGCGGAAGGAGTTCAACATGAACTAAGACCGATGGTGAAGCTGCGGGAAAGATGGGGGCTGGCCCCCCGAGATCGGCTTTCAGGAGCGGGTCTCAAACCAGTCCGAGCTGCTGCGGTAAAGAGCCGTGGTGGTGAGCGTCGGATCAAAAGTTCGGATTAAACCGAGCAGGTGAGTGTCCGAAAGACGAACGAAAGTGAACCCTCCGAGGACGCGTCGTTATGAATCCAAGCGTCGTCAAAACCAGGACCGTCTCGTCATCCTGGGACAAGTCCGCCAGATGCCTGACAACCGGGCGGGCGGCGACCGGCGTAGAGGGGGCGTGAGTTGGACACAGGCTTTCGCGCGGAACTGCAGGAACCAGGCTCTTGATGCCAAGGGAGAAGCGCAAGCGGCGACAACCGTGAGGCGAGAGTACCGATGCAAGAGACTGGGGCGGACCGATCCGTAGGAGCGTTGACGGCCCTGTAATGGGGTCGGAGCAAAGGGATCGGGTCAGGTCGTCGTACTCTAGAACCAACTGGAAACAGGATGACTTCGAACGGTGCGACAAACAAGCCGTTCTCGATAGAAAAGCGGCGAGTGTACGAAGCGTACAAGGCGGTCAAATCCAATCGTGGTGCGGCCGGGGTGGACGGACAGACCTTGGAGATGTTCGAGACAGATCTGGCAGGGAATCTCTACAAGATCTGGAATCGCATGTCGTCAGGGACCTACTTTCCACCTCCGGTGCGCGCCGTCTCCATTCCAAAGAAGACGGGCGGCGAAAGGATTTTAGGTGTGCCCACTATCGGCGATCGGATCGCGCAGATGGTGGTCAAACAGATGATTGAGCCGGAACTGGAATCCATCTTCCTGCAGGACTCTTACGGATACAGGCCAGGAAAATCGGCTCTGGACGCCGTGGGCGTCACGCGTCAGCGGTGCTGGAAATATGATTGGGTTCTGGAGTTCGACATCAAAGGGCTGTTTGACAATCTTCCGCATGATCTTCTGCTGAAGGCGGTCCGGAAACACGTGCAATGCAGATGGGCGCTGCTCTACATCGAAAGGTGGCTGACGGCGTCAATTGAAAAGGACGGGAAGCTTGTTGAGCGGAGCCGCGGAACCCCGCAAGGGGGCGTGATCAGCCCAATACTGGCCAACCTGTTCCTGCATTATACGTTCGATCTCTGGATGGCGCGGACACATCCCGACCTCCCTTGGTGTCGATATGCTGACGACGGACTGGTGCACTGCCGGACGGAGCGAGAAGCAGAGGCCATTAGGGCGGAGCTTCAAGCGAGGTTGGAGGTGTGCGGACTTCAGATGCACCCGACAAAGACGCAGATCGTCTATTGCAAGGACAACAGGCGTCGGCGAACGTATCCGAGGGTCAAGTTTGACTTTCTCGGATATCAGTTCAGGCCGCGGCAGGTGGCAACGTCACAGCGGAAGGAATTCTTTTGTGGATACACCCCGGCGGTCAGTCCGACAGCTTTGAAGGCCATGCGAGCAACGATCCGAAGCTTGCACATTCCCCGGCAAACGCCGGGGACTCTGGCTGAGATTGCCCAACAGATCAATCCGCTCCTCCGGGGGTGGATAGGTTATTACGGTCGGTTCAGCCGTTCAGCGCTGTTCTCTCTGGTCGACTACGTCAATCAGAAGCTGAAGGCGTGGATCATGCGAAAGTACAAGCGCTTCCGGCTCCACAAAACCGGTGCTTCGCTGTTCTTGCGAAAGCTGGCTCGGGACAATGCGGAGCTGTTCGTACACTGGCAGTTGTTCGGAACGACCACGTTCACCTGACGGGAGCGGTGTGAACCGAGAGGCTCACGCACCGTTCTGCGAGAGGCCGGGGGTGAAAATCCCCCGGCCTACTCACCCCTGGGCTTCGACCAATATGGCCCGCCGCTACGGCCGCTGTCCGCGTGGAGAGCGGCTGAAGGTCGGGATCCCCCACGGCCATTGGAAGACCACGACCTTCGTGGCCGGAATCACCTCCAGCGGCATCATCGCCCCCTGGGTCCTCGACGGACCGATCAATCGCGACGCCTTCGATGTCTATGTCGAGAAGGTTCTCATCCCCGACCTTCCGCCAGGCGCCATCAACCTGTCCAGCCACAAGGGACCAAGGGTCCGCCAGATGATCGAAGCTGCGGGTGCAAGCCTGCTCTACCTGCCTCCCTACAGCCCCGACTTCAATCCGATCGAGAATGCCTTCGCCAAGCTCAAGGCACTCTTGCGTCAGGCCGCAGAACGAACCGTCGACGGCCTCTGGAGCGCGATTGGTCGCATCATTGATCGCTTCACATCAATGGAATGCCGCAACTACTTCATCGCCGCAGGATACGCTGCAACATGATCGGCGGATGCTCTAGCTGACGCGCAGCTCGGGAAAGGGGCAAGTGCGTGCCCCACCATCGGTGTCATCGCCCGCGAAAGCGGGCGATCCAGTATTCCAGAGGCCTTCGTCGAAGAGCTCGCTCTCACCACATCCGCCGCGGAGTACTGGGATGCCCCGCCTTCGCGGGGCATGACAGTGAGTGTGGGGAGGCAGCGTCGGCACCCCGCGATACTAAGCTTCCCCTCACTCCACCGCCGCGTAAACCAGATCCCGCACCAGCGTGCGCGTGTAGTCGCGCTGGCCCGGGCCCTGGCTCATGAACACCGCGAACAGATCCTCCTTCGGATCGATCCAGAAGAACGTGCCCGCAATGCCGCTCCAGAAATACTGGCCGACGCTGCCGGGGAAGGGCGCCATGCCCGGCTCGCGCCGCACGGCAAAGCCGAGGCCAAAACCGTGGCCGGGCGACAGCAGCGTGCCATTTGTGACAACGTGCGGCCCGAGATGATCGGACGCCATCAGCTCCAGCGTCTTGCGGCCGATGATCCTGTGGCCGTCGAGCGTGCCGCCATTGCGCAGCATCAGGCAGAATCGGACATAATCCATCGTGGTCGAGACCAGCCCGCCGCCGCCGGACTCCATCGCCGGCTGTTCCAGCATGTTGAAGAGCGCGACCTTGTCACCGGTCCATGGATCGGCCGCGAACGGTTCGGCGAGCCGGCCGGCATTGGCCTCGGCTGTCGCAAAACCGGTCTCGGCCATCTGAAGCGGGGCGAGGATGCGCTCGGCGAGGAACGCGCCGAGCGACTTGCCGCTGATGACCTCGATGATGCGGCCGAGGATGTCGGTGGAGCGGCTGTAATTGAACTCGTCGCCGGGATGGCAGACCAGCGGGAAGCTCGCCATCAGCGCGGCGTGCTCGGCATTGGTGATCTTGCGGCTGCGGACGCGGGACTCCTGGTAGAGCTTGTGCACGGGGCCGTCGCCCTGGTGCTCGTAGGTCAGGCCCGAGGTGTGACGGAGCAGGTCCTGAACCGTCATCGGCCGCTTGGGCGGAACCAGGTCCAGCTTGCCGCCGCTGACCACGCCGACCTTTTGGTCGGCGAACTCCGGAATGAACTTGGCGACCGCGTCGCTGAGAAGGAGATGGCCGTCTTCGACCAGCGCCATGATGCCGACCGAGACGATCGGCTTGGTCATCGAGAAGATCCGGAAGATCGAATCGCGCGCCATCGGCGCGGCGCCCGTCGGGCTCTGCCGTCCCAGTGCCTCGAACCAGCCGATTTGGCCGCGGCGGGCGACCAGCACGGTGACGCCGGGAACAGTGCCCTTGTCGATCTCGCGCTTGAAGGCGTCCGACATGGCCTGGAGGCGGGGCCGCGACAGCCCGAGCGTCTCGGGACGGGCTTCCGGCAAAGGCGGGGTCTGCGGCGCGATCGTGGCCTGTGGGGCGGCTGTAGCGGTCGCTGTGGCGGTCATGGGCACTCCCGGTTGCTCTTGATTATCGGGAACGGACTGTGGCCCAAAAACCCCGGTACAAACAACCGAAGCTGGCGCGGTTCACCCTTGCAAACCGGCCGTCCCCTGTGCTTGAAAGCGGCCCTGATCCTAAGGCGACGCAGGGTCTGTAGGAGTGTAGCTCAATTGGTAGAGCACCGGTCTCCAAAACCGGGGGTCGCAGGTTCGAGCCCTGCCACTCCTGCCAGCTAATCCAGACAATTAGTCTACAGGCAGGACGGCGCCCGCCCTAAGAGGTTTCGTCGATCACGGCATGGGTAAGCCATTGATCCCGATGAGGGCCGCAGGCGGCGGCCACGCGTATCCCGGGCTCCCAATATCTTGACCTTTGGCCCCATCCGCAGTATCTACCCCGCACTCGCAGCCGGCCCGTTAGACGCGGATTTCCGGCGCGGCTTTGAAATCCCCGAACAATCGAGCCCGGTTTCCGGCTCATCCTTCAGACGAGGGCTGGGCCAAAGGCGCCTGTTCGGATCCCTTCGAAATCAGTAGCCGTCTTGCGACGGACGTTGGACATCAAACGATGGCAGTCAGCCCGTTCAAGTTCTTGCAGGAAGTGCGCTCGGAGACCGCCAAGGTCACCTGGCCGACCCGTCGTGAGACCACCATCACCACCATCATGGTGTTCGTCATGGTCGCCGTGGCCTCGATCTTCTTTTTCGCCTCCGACCAGATCATCCGTTACCTCATCACTTTCCTTCTGGGCATCCACTGATGGCAACAGCAACCGCTCAAGTGTCTGACAAGCGCTGGTACATCGTCCACGCCTATTCGAACTTCGAGAAGAAGGTCGCCGAATCGATCCGCGAGCAGGCCAAGCAACGCGGGCTCGAGGAGCTGTTCGAGCTGGTGCTGGTGCCGACCGAGAAGGTCACGGAAGTGCGCCGCGGTCGCAAGATCGACGCCGAACGCAAGTTTTTCCCCGGCTATGTGCTGGTGAAGATGAAGCTGACCGACGAGGCGTTCCATCTGATCAAGAACACGCCGAAAGTAACGGGATTCCTCGGCGCTGAAAACAAGCCGATGCCGATCTCGGAAGCCGAGGCCATGCGCATCCTGCATCAGGTGCAGGAGGGCGTGGAACGGCCGAAGGCGTCGGTTTCGTTCGAGATCGGCGAGAACGTGCGCGTGGCCGACGGCCCATTCGCCTCGTTCTCGGGTGTAGTCGAGGAAATCGACGAGGCGCGCTCGCGCGTGAAGGTCGCGGTGTCGATCTTCGGCCGCGCCACGCCGGTCGAACTGGAATTCGGTCAGGTCGAGAAGGTCTGACCGGGTACGCGTGAGACTTCGGTCTTGCGCAGCAAGAGGCCGTGGGAGGGCGAGGGCGGTTGCCAGCCGCATCCGACCCAGACCACGAACCTGAAACCGCCGGCCATGCCGGCACAACAGGAGTGATACATGGCAAAGAAAGTGACCGGATACCTGAAGCTTCAGGTCCCGGCCGGCGCGGCGAATCCTTCGCCCCCGATCGGTCCCGCGCTCGGTCAGCGCGGTCTCAACATCATGGAGTTCTGCAAGGCGTTCAACGCGCAGACCCAGAAGGAAGAGAAGAACACCCCGATCCCGGTGATCATCACCATCTATGCGGACCGTTCCTTCACCTTCGAGATGAAGACGCCGCCGATGTCCTACTTCCTCAAGCAGGCTGCCAAGATCCAGTCCGGCTCGAAGGCGCCGGGCCGCGACAAGGCCGGCAAGGTGACCAAGGCGCAGGTGCGCGAGATCGCCGAGAAGAAGATGAAGGACTTGAATTGCGACAGCATCGAATCGGCCATGAAGATGGTCGAGGGCTCCGCCCGTTCGATGGGTCTGGAAGTTGCGGGGTAAGCGGTCATGGCAATCGGAAAGCGTTTGAACAAAGCCCGCGAAGGCATTGACCGCGAAAAGCTTTACCCGCTCGCGGACGCCATCAAGATGGTCAAGGAGCGCGCGAAAGCGAAGTTCGATGAGACCATCGAGGTCGCGATCAATCTCGGCGTCGATCCGCGTCACGCCGACCAGATGGTCCGCGGCGTCGTGACCCTGCCGAATGGCACCGGCCGTACGCTCCGCGTCGGCGTGTTCGCCCGTGGCGCCAAGGCCGATGAGGCCAAGGCTGCGGGTGCCGACGTCGTCGGCGCCGAGGATCTGGTCGAGAAGGTGCAGAACGGCTCGATCGATTTCGACCGCTGCATCGCCACCCCCGACATGATGCCGCTGGTCGGCCGTCTCGGTAAGGTGCTCGGCCCGCGCGGCCTGATGCCGAACCCGAAGATCGGCACCGTGACCATGGACGTCACCGGCGCGGTGAAGGGTGCCAAGGGCGGCTCGGTCGAGTTCCGCGTCGAGAAGGCCGGCATCCTGCAGGCCGGCGTCGGCAAGGCCTCGTTCTCCGAGGAGAAGCTGGTCGAGAACATCAAGGCCCTGGCAGACGCCGTCTCCAAGGCCAAGCCGGCCGGCTCCAAGGGCACCTACATCCAGCGCGTTGCGGTGTCCTCGACGATGGGCCCCGGCGTGAAGGTCGAGCCGGGCACCATCCTCGGCTAAGGTTTGCAAATTGCATGAGGCGAGGGGCGGAATTGGGCAACCGATTCCGCCCCTCGTCGTTTGTGACCGCGTTCACCGGAAACAAGAACAATGGCTGACAAGGTCCTGATCTACTCCCGCTTTCCCAACACGATGATGGTGCGCTTCGCCGAACGGTTCGAGCTGCTCGACACCAGTGGCAAGCCCGCGCATGAGGTGTTTTTGGCGGATGAACTCGACGGCATCCGCGCGATGCTCACCGCAGGCGGCACGCCGCTGGGGGCCGACGCGATGGACCTGTTTCCGAAGCTTGGCGCCATCATCTGCTACGGCACCGGTTATGACGGCGTCGACCTGAAGGCGGCCGCCGTGCGCAACATCGCGGTCGGCCACAGTCCGGGTGCCAACGCGGCCTCCGTCGCCGACATCGCGATGACCCTGATGCTGGCGACGACGCGGCGGATCCTGGTTGCCGACCAGTATGTCCGTAGCGGCGATTGGGCGGCGTCAAAACCCTCGCCAATGATGCGGCCACAGGCCGGCATGCCCGGCCGCCGCATCGGCGTCTACGGCATGGGCGAGATCGGCCGCAAGATCGCGGCGCGCTGCGCGGCCTTCGAGAGCGAGGTCGGCTATTTCAGCCGCACCAAATACGATCTGCCCTATCAATATTTCCCGTCGCTGGAGGCGCTGGCCGACTGGTGCGGCGTCCTGATGATTGCGGTCCGGGCGGGGGCCGAGACCCAGCATGTCGTCAATGCCGATATCCTCAGGCGTCTCGGCGCGGACGGCTATGTCGTCAACATCTCCCGCGGCTCGGTGATCGACGAGCAGGCCCTGGTCGCCGCGCTTACCGACAAGACCATCGCCGGCGCCGGCCTCGACGTCTACGAAAGGGAACCGCACGCGCCCGATGCGCTGACCTCGCTCCCCAATGTAGTGCTTGCCCCGCATATTGGTGGCCACACCCTCGAATCGCACGTCGCTATGCAAAATTGCGTGCTGGCGAACCTGACCGCGTTCTTCGAGGGCAGGCCGCTGCCTTACGCGGTCAAATCGGCCTGAATCGGCCCTTGTCGGCTCGCCTCAGGCCCAGCCGGCAACGGATTGGAACTGGTGTGAATTTTGCTCTTGGCAAGCCGGCTCCGAGCAGTTAAAGAACCGCTTCCGGACGTTCCGGCCTCGGCTGGCGCGTTCGTGCACGCATTCCGAAAACCGACGCAACAGGAGATCATTCCTTTCCAGGCCGTCCGCAAGGATTTGCCCGGGAAAAGGGAAGGGGACCTTGTCACTTGGTGGAATGCGGGCAGAGGTCGGGCGGTTCGCCGGCTGACCTTGTCCTGTCCAAGACTGCAGGCGCCCGCGGGGAATTTCGATTTCTCAACGGCTTAATCGCATGGCCTGCATAGACGGGTGAAGACCGGATTTCACTTCGCACCCAGCTTTAGGGGCTGGCTTCGCGAAACGGGTCTGGTTCGGACCTCGACACGCCGTGGGCCTCATGGGCTCCCGGAGGGCAGGCTTGAATTGTCGTCTTGCCCGGCGTGTCCGATGGGTTTTGGCCCGGAGGTTCAGGTTTGGGCGGGACGATGGGTGCAACCCGGCGGTCCCGCTTCTCGCGATGACCGCCAACCGGAGAGAGCTTGCTGTGGAACGAGCGGCAAAAAAGGAAGCGGTCGAACAGCTCAATGAGGTCTTCAAGACCACGGGCGTCGCGATTGTTGCTCAATATTCCGGCCTCACCGTTGCCCAGATGCAGAAGCTGCGCACGCAGATGAAGCAGGCTGGCGCCTCGGTGAAGGTCTCGAAGAACCGTCTCGCCAAAATTGCTCTTGAAGGCACTGACGTCGTTGCCATTGGCCCCATGCTGAAGGGGCCGACCGTGATCGCGACTTCCAACGATCCGGTAGCGGCGCCGAAGGTCGCCATCGAATTCGCCAAGGCGAACGAAAAGTTCGTCATCATCGGCGGCTCGATGGGCAAGACCGTCCTGAATGTCGACGGTGTGAAGGCGCTTGCCTCACTGCCGTCGCTTGACGAACTGCGCGGCAAGATCGTCGGCCTCATCGTGGCCCCGGCGACCAAGCTCGCTCAGCTCGCCAACGCGCCCGCGGGCAAGCTCGCGCGCGTCATCCAGGCTCATGCCTCAAAGGGCGAAGCGGCCTGACGCCCTTCGCAAAACTCAAACCCGAACCAGACTTACACGTAAGGAAACTGAACAATGGCTGACTTGCAGAAGATCGTTGACGACCTCTCGAGCCTCACCGTGCTCGAAGCTGCCGAACTCGCGAAGCTCCTCGAAGAGAAGTGGGGCGTTTCGGCTGCCGCGGCTGTCGCCGTGGCCGGCCCGGCCGCTGGCGGCGGCGCTGCCGCTCCGGCTGAAGAGAAGACCGAGTTCACGGTCGTTCTCGCCAGCGCCGGCGACAAGAAGATCGAGGTCATCAAGGAAGTCCGCGCCATCACCGGTCTCGGCCTGAAGGAAGCAAAGGACCTCGTCGAGGGTGCTCCGAAGCCGCTGAAGGAAGGCGTGAACAAGGAAGAAGCCGAGAAGATCAAGGCGCAGATCGAGAAGGCTGGCGCCAAGGTCGAGCTCAAGTAAGCAGAAGCTTACTGGCGGGGTCCCGGGCCAAGCATCAGCGCGACCCGGGATCTTGGTCCGCCCCTCAGCGAAGGGGGTGGGCCGGATGCAAAAGGCGTGCGACGGAACGTCCCGACGTAGGCCGAACACGAAAAAGTGTGGGGATTTGAGGGTTTACCCCTCGAATCTCCATTATTGTCGCCCCATATCGGGTCGGCAGCACGAAAGCGCGGTGGGCAGGGATGCCGGATTTCCCTGTAAGCCGTTGGGAGAGCAGGCTATTTCGGGCTTTTGCAGTCCGTGAAGACGATCGTTGTGACGGGCGGGCGCGCTTCTGCGCCCCGCGCGTCGTTTTGCGTTTTGAAGGTCTGAAGAACAGATTCAGGACATTCCCGCCTGAAACTGAGCTTCCGGCCCCCAAGACGGGTTCGAAAAATTCAACCCGGGGAGCGGTGGCAGCCGCGTTCCGGACGGCGCGCCCAGAGCGGGCGACGAAATGAGAGGCCACGATGGCGCAGCAGACATTCACCGGTCGCAAACGCGTTCGCAAGTTTTTCGGACACATCAAGGAAGTCGCCGAGATGCCGAACCTCATCGAGGTTCAGAAGGCGTCCTATGACCAGTTCCTGATGGTCGACGAGCCCCAGGGTGGCCGTCTCGACGAGGGTCTGCAGGCCGTGTTCCGCTCGGTGTTTCCGATCTCCGACTTCTCGGGCACCTCGATGCTGGAATTCGTCCGCTACGAGTTCGAGCAGCCGAAATACGACGTCGACGAGTGCCGCCAGCGCGGCATGACCTTCGCGGCTCCCCTCAAGGTGACGCTGCGCCTCATCGTGTTCGATATCGACGAGGAAACTGGCGCCAAGTCGGTGAAGGACATCAAGGAGCAGGACGTCTACATGGGCGACATCCCGCTCATGACGATGAACGGCACCTTCATCGTCAACGGCACCGAGCGCGTCATCGTCTCGCAGATGCACCGTTCGCCCGGCGTGTTTTTCGACCACGACAAGGGCAAGACCCATTCTTCGGGCAAGCTGCTGTTCGCCGCTCGCGTGATCCCGTATCGCGGCTCCTGGCTCGACATCGAGTTCGACGCCAAGGACATCGTCTATGCGCGTATCGACCGCCGCCGCAAGATTCCGGTGACGTCGCTGATGTTCGCGCTTGGCCTCGATGGCGAGGCGATTCTGTCCACGTTCTACAAGAAGATCCTCTACAAGCGGACCAAGGAAGGCTGGCGCGTTCCGTTCGACGCCAACCGCTTCCGCGGCTACTCGACCGTCAACGATTTGATCGACGCCGATACCGGCAAGGTCGTGCTCGAGGCCGGCAAGAAGCTGACCGTCCGTGCCGCCCGCCAGCTCCAGGAGAAGGGGCTGAAGGCGCTGCGCATGGCCGATGAGGAACTGGTCGGCAACTACGTCGCCGAGGACCTCGTCAACCCGAAGACGGGCGAGATCCATGCTGAAGCCGGTGAGGAAATCACCGACAAGCTGATGAAAGCGCTCAACGAGCAGGGCTACAAGGAGCTGCCGCTGCTCGACATCGATCACGTCAATGTCGGTCCCTACATCCGCAACACGCTGTCGGCCGACAAGAACATGACGCGTGAGGACGCGCTGTTCGACATCTATCGCGTCATGCGTCCCGGCGAGCCGCCGACGCTGGAATCGGCGCAGGCCATGTTCCAGTCGCTGTTCTTCGACGCCGAGCGCTACGACCTTTCCGCGGTCGGCCGCGTCAAGATGAACATGCGCCTCGACCTCGATGCGCCCGATACCCAGCGCACGCTGCGCAAGGAAGACATCCTCTCCGTCATCAAGACGCTGGTGGACCTGCGCGACGGCAAGGGCGAGATCGACGACATCGACCATCTCGGCAACCGCCGTGTGCGTTCGGTCGGCGAGCTCATGGAGAACCAGTACCGCATCGGCCTCCTGCGCATGGAGCGCGCGATCAAGGAGCGCATGTCCTCGGTCGACATCGACACGGTGATGCCGCAGGACCTGATCAACGCCAAGCCGGCGGCTGCGGCTGTGCGCGAGTTCTTCGGTTCCTCGCAGCTCTCGCAGTTCATGGACCAGACCAACCCGCTCAGCGAGATCACCCACAAGCGGCGCCTGTCGGCGCTCGGACCGGGCGGTCTGACCCGCGAGCGCGCCGGCTTCGAGGTGCGCGACGTGCATCCGACGCATTACGGTCGCATCTGCCCGATCGAGACGCCGGAAGGTCCGAACATCGGCCTGATCAACTCGCTCGCGACCTTCGCGCGCGTGAACAAGTACGGCTTCGTCGAGACGCCGTACCGCAAGGTCAAGGACGGTCGCGTCACCGACGAGGTCGTGTACCTCTCGGCGATGGAGGAGGGCCGCTACACGGTCGCGCAGGCCAACGTGCCGCTCGACCCGAAGGGCCGCTTCACCGAAGACCTCGTGGTCTGCCGTCACGCCGGCGAAGTCTTGCCGGTGACGCCTGATAAGGTCGACTACATGGACGTGTCGCCGAAGCAGCTCGTTTCGGTCGCTGCGGCGCTGATCCCGTTCCTCGAGAACGACGACGCCAACCGCGCGCTGATGGGCTCGAACATGCAGCGCCAGGCGGTGCCGCTGGTTCGCGCCGAGGCGCCGTTCGTCGGCACCGGCATGGAAGGCGTGGTCGCGCGTGACTCGGGTGCTGCGATCGCGGCGCGCCGTTCGGGCGTGATCGACCAGATCGACGCGACCCGCGTCGTCATCCGCGCCACGGAAGATCTCGATCCGACCAAGTCGGGCGTCGATATCTACCGGCTGATGAAGTACCAGCGCTCCAACCAGTCGACCTGCATCAACCAGCGTCCGCTGGTGAAGGTCGGCGACATCGTGAAGAAGGGCGACATCATCGCCGACGGCCCCTCGACCGATCTCGGCGAGCTCGCGCTCGGCCGCAACGTGCTGGTCGCGTTCATGCCGTGGAACGGCTACAACTTCGAAGACTCGATCCTGCTCTCCGAGCGGATCGTGAAGGAAGACGTCTTCACCTCGATCCACATCGAGGAGTTCGAGGTGATGGCCCGCGACACCAAGCTCGGACCTGAGGAAATCACCCGCGACATTCCGAACGTCTCGGAAGAAGCGCTGAAGAACCTCGACGAAGCCGGTATCGTCTACATCGGTGCGGAAGTGCGCGCCGGCGACATCCTGGTCGGCAAGATCACGCCGAAGGGCGAAAGCCCGATGACGCCAGAAGAGAAGCTCCTGCGCGCCATCTTCGGCGAGAAGGCCTCCGACGTTCGCGACACCTCGCTGCGCGTTCCTCCGGGCGTGCAGGGCACCATCGTCGAAGTGCGCGTGTTCAACCGTCACGGCGTCGACAAGGACGAGCGCGCGCTGGCGATCGAGCGGGAAGAGATCGAGCGTCTGGCCAAGGACCGCGACGACGAGCAGGCGATCCTCGACCGCAACGTCTACAACCGTCTTGCCGAGCTGCTCGAGGGACGGCAGGGCATCGCCGGTCCGAAGGGCTTCAAGAAGGACACCAAGATCACCCGTGCGGTGCTCGAGGAGTACCCGAAGTCGCAGTGGTGGCTGTTCGCCTCCCCGAACGACAAGCTGATGGCCGAGATCGAGGCCATGCGGAAGCAGTACGACGAGTCGAAGAAGGGGCTGGAACAGCGCTTCCTCGACAAGGTCGAGAAGCTTCAGCGCGGTGACGAGTTGCCGCCCGGCGTGATGAAGATGGTCAAGGTCTTCGTCGCGGTGAAGCGCAAGATCCAGCCCGGCGACAAGATGGCCGGCCGCCACGGCAACAAGGGCGTGGTGTCGAAGATCGTGCCGATCGAGGACATGCCGTTCCTCGAAGACGGCACGCATGCCGACATCGTGCTCAATCCGCTGGGCGTGCCCTCGCGCATGAACGTCGGACAGATCCTCGAGACCCATCTCGGCTGGGCCTGCGCCGGCCTCGGCAAGCGTATCGGCCAGACGGTCGATGCGTACCTGTCGAAGCAGGACATCAAGCCGCTGAAGGAAACCTTGAAGAAGGTCTACGGCGAGGACGAGACGATCAAGTCGCTCAACGACAACGAACTGATCGAGCTCGGCCACAACTTGAGCCGTGGCGTGCCGATCGCGACGCCGGTGTTCGACGGCGCCAAGGAAGCCGACATCGAGGAGATGCTGAAGCTCGCCGGTCTCGACGCTTCGGGTCAGTCGACCGTCTATGACGGCCGCACCGGCGATCCGTTCGATCGCAAGGTGACGGTGGGCTACATCTACATGCTCAAGCTGCACCATCTCGTCGACGACAAGATCCACGCGCGTTCGATCGGTCCGTACTCGCTCGTCACCCAGCAGCCGCTGGGCGGCAAGGCGCAGTTCGGCGGCCAGCGCTTCGGCGAAATGGAGGTGTGGGCGCTCGAGGCTTACGGCGCGGCGTACACGCTCCAGGAGATGCTGACGGTGAAGTCGGACGACGTCGCCGGCCGCACCAAGGTGTACGAGGCGATCGTGCGGGGCGACGACACGTTCGAGGCCGGTATTCCGGAATCCTTCAACGTGCTGGTCAAGGAAATGCGCTCGCTCGGCCTCAACGTCGACCTGCACAACTCCAAGATGGGACCGGCGCCGACGTCGGAAGCGGCCGAGTAATTCGACCTGTCATGCCCGGCCTTCGCGGCCGGGCGTTGGCGCCCGGCCTGAGGCCTTGAGGGGCAGGGCGCCCCGCTAAGTGATTTTCGAATTTGCGGCCGGAGGCGACCGGCACGCGAGGAGAAGACGATGAACCAAGAAATTATGAATCTCTTCAATCCGACGACGCCGGCTCAGGTCTTCGACCAGATCCGGATCTCGATCGCGTCTCCAGAAAAGATTCTGTCCTGGTCCTACGGCGAGATCAAGAAGCCGGAGACCATCAACTACCGTACCTTCAAGCCCGAGCGCGACGGGCTGTTCTGCGCCCGCATCTTCGGGCCGATCAAGGACTACGAGTGCTTGTGCGGCAAGTACAAGCGCATGAAGTACAAGGGCATCATCTGCGAGAAGTGCTCGGTCGAGGTCACGCTGTCGCGCGTCCGGCGCGAGCGCATGGGCCATATCGAGCTCGCAGCACCCGTCGCCCACATCTGGTTCCTGAAGTCGCTGCCCTCGCGCATCGGCCTCCTGCTGGACATGACGCTGAAGGATCTCGAGCGGATCCTCTATTTCGAATACTACGTCGTGCTGGAGCCGGGCCTCACCGCGCTGAAGGACCGTCAGCTCCTGTCTGAAGACGAGTATCTGAAGGCGCAGGACGAGTACGGCCAGGATTCCTTCACCGCCATGATCGGCGCGGAAGCGATCCGCGAGCTGCTCAAGGGCATGGACCTGGAGAAGCTCGAGGCCTCCTTGCGCGTCGAGATGCAGGAGACCGACTCCGACATCAAGCACAAGAAGCTCGCCAAGCGCCTGAAGATCGTGGAAGCGTTCCGCCACTCCGGCAACAAGCCGGAATGGATGATCATGACCGTGGTCCCGGTGATCCCGCCGGACCTGCGTCCGCTGGTGCCGCTGGACGGCGGCCGCTTCGCCACGTCGGACCTCAACGACCTCTACCGCCGCGTCATCAACCGCAACAACCGCTTGAAGCGGCTGATGGAGCTGCGCGCGCCGGACATCATCATCCGCAACGAGAAGCGCATGCTTCAGGAAGCGGTCGATGCGCTGTTCGACAACGGCCGCCGGGGCCGCGTCATCACCGGCGCCAACAAGCGCCCGCTGAAGTCGCTCGCCGACATGCTCAAGGGCAAGCAGGGCCGCTTCCGTCAGAACCTGCTCGGCAAGCGCGTCGACTATTCGGGCCGTTCGGTGATCGTGGTCGGTCCCGAGCTGCGTCTGCATCAATGCGGCCTGCCGAAGAAGATGGCGCTGGAACTGTTCAAGCCGTTCATCTACTCGCGGCTTGACGCCAAGGGCCTGTCCACCACCGTGAAGCAGGCCAAGAAGCTGGTCGAGAAGGAGCGTCCCGAGGTCTGGGACATCCTGGATGAGGTGATCCGCGAGCATCCGGTGCTGCTCAACCGCGCGCCGACGCTGCATCGCCTCGGCATCCAGGCGTTCGAGCCTGTGCTGATCGAGGGCAAGGCGATCCAGCTGCACCCGCTGGTCTGCTCCGCGTTCAACGCCGACTTCGACGGCGACCAGATGGCCGTGCACGTTCCGCTGTCGCTTGAAGCGCAGCTGGAAGCGCGCGTGCTGATGATGTCGACCAACAACATCCTGCATCCGGCGAACGGTCAGCCGATCATCGTGCCGTCGCAGGACATCGTGCTGGGTCTGTACTACGTCTCGATCATGCGTGAAGGCCTGCCCGGTGAGGGCAAGGTGTTCGGCGATATGGCCGAGCTCGAGCACGCGCTGCACGCGAAGGTCATCCACCTCCACACCAAGATCAAGTACCGGTGGGAAGGCATGGACGAGACCGGCAAGGTCTCCAAGCGCTGGATCGAGACCACCGCCGGCCGCGTCATGCTGGGCAATCTGCTGCCGAAGAACCCGCGGATCTCGTACGAGATCATCAACAAGCTGATGACCAAGCGCGAGATCTCGGGCGTGATCGACCAGGTCTACCGTCATTGCGGCCAGAAGGAGACGGTGATCTTCTGCGACCGCATCATGGCGCTCGGCTTCTACAACGCGTTCAAGGCCGGCATCTCGTTCGGCAAGGACGACATGGTCGTGCCGCACGGCAAGTGGAAGATCGTCGATACCACCCGTACGCTGGCGAAGGATTTCGAGCAGCAGTACAACGACGGTCTGATCACGCATGGCGAGAAGTACAACAAGGTCGTCGACGCCTGGTCGAAGGCCACGGAAGAAATCGCCAAGGCGATGATGAAGGAGATCTCCGCCACCAAGAAGACGGCGAGCGGAGCCGACGCCGACATCAACTCGATCTACATGATGGCTCACTCCGGTGCCCGCGGTTCGCCGGCCCAGATGCGCCAGCTCGCCGGCATGCGCGGCCTGATGGCCAAGCCGTCGGGTGAGATCATCGAGACGCCGATCATCTCGAACTTCAAGGAAGGCCTCTCGGTGCTCGAGTACTTCAACTCGACCCACGGCGCCCGCAAGGGCCTCGCGGACACCGCGTTGAAGACCGCGAACTCCGGCTACCTGACCCGTCGTCTCGTCGACGTGGCGCAGGACTGCATCATCACGCAGAGCGACTGCGGCACCAAGCTCGGCATCAAGATGCGCGCCATCGTCGATGCCGGCACCGTCGTTGCTTCGCTCGGTTCGCGCATCCTCGGACGCACGGCCTGCGAAGACGTGCGTGACAGCTCGGGCAAGGTGATCATCAAGCGCGACACGCTGATGGAAGAGAGCCATCTGGACGCCATCCAGCAGGGTGGCGTGCAGGAGGTTAAGATCCGCTCGGCACTGACCTGCGAGCTCGTCAACGGCATCTGCGGCAAGTGCTACGGCCGCGACCTCGCCCGCGGCACGCCGGTCAACCACGGCGAAGCGGTCGGCGTCATCGCGGCGCAGTCGATCGGCGAGCCGGGCACCCAGCTCACCATGCGCACCTTCCACATCGGCGGTGCGGCGCAGCTCAACGAGCAGTCCTTCGTCGAAGCCAATTTCGACGGCAAGATCGTGATCAGGAACAAGGCCATCGCCCGCAACAGCGAAGGTCATCTGATCGCGATGGTGCGCAACATGGTGGTGGCGATCGTCGATGCCGACGGCACCGAGCGTGCGACGCACCGTGTCCAGTACGGCTCGCGCCTGCACGTGGACGAAGGCGATATGGTTAAGCGCGGCCAGCGCGTCGTCGAGTGGGATCCCTATACCCGTCCGCTCCTCACCGAAGTCGAAGGTACGATCGGCTTCGAGGATCTGGTCGAGGGGCAATCGATCTCGGAAACGCTCGACGAGGCCACCGGTATCGCCAAGCGCGTGGTTATCGACTGGCGCTCGACCCGCGGCGGCTCGGACCTGCGTCCGGCCATCGTGGTCAAGGGCAAGGACGGCAAGGTGCTCAAGCTCCCCCGTGGCGGCGATGCCCGCTACATGCTGTCGGTCGACGCCATTCTCTCGGTCGACGTCGGAGCCAAGGTCAATCCGGGCGACATCCTCGCCCGTGTCTCGACCGAAAGCGCCAAGACGCGTGACATCACCGGCGGTCTGCCGCGGGTGGCGGAACTGTTCGAGGCACGGCGTCCGAAGGATGCGGCGATCATCGCCGAAATCGCGGGCACCATCCGGTTCGGACGCGACTACAAGAACAAGCGTCGCATCTCGATCGAGCCGATGGACAAGACCGAGGAGCCGCGCGAGTACCTGATCCCGAAGGGCAAGCACATCCACCTTCAGGACGGCGACGTCGTCGAAAAGGGCGACTTCATCGTGGAAGGCAACCCGGCGCCGCACGACATTCTTGCGGTGAAGGGCATCGAGGAGCTTGCGGCTTACCTGGTCAACGAAATCCAGGAGGTCTACCGGCTCCAGGGCGTGCTCATCAACGACAAGCACATCGAGGTGATTGTCCGTCAGATGCTCCAGAAGGTGGAAGTCACCGACCAGGGCGACACGGACATGATCTCCGGCGAGCAGGTCGACAAGATCGAGTTCGACGCGCTGAACGAGAAGGCCAAGGAAGAGGGCAAGAAGCCCGCCACGGGGACGCCGGTTCTGCTCGGCATCACCAAGGCGAGCCTCCAGACCCGCTCGTTCTTCTCGGCGGCCTCGTTCCAGGAGACCACCCGCGTCCTCACGGAAGCGGCGGTCAACGGCAAGATCGATCCGCTCGAAGGCCTCAAGGAGAACGTCATCGTCGGCCGGCTGATCCCGGCGGGCACCGGCGCCTCCATGGCCAAGATCCGCGAAGTCGCCATGAAGCGCGACAAGCTGATCCTGGACGAGCGCGAGAAGCAGGCGGCCGTCGTGTCGCCCGCGCCGGAAGCGGAGCCAATGGCGCTGCCGCCGGCTGAATGATGGTTCATCCGTAAGAATACCGAGGACAATGAAAAGGCCGGCTTTTGCCGGCCTTTTTGCTGCTTTCTGTGTTTGCTGCTATGCGGGATCAGCCTTTGTTCATCTTTCCTTCAGCCGCAAAAGCGCTTCTGCTAGGAGAGCTTAGACCGGTGGTCCCGTGACGGGGGCAGGGCCGGAGACCACGGAACTCACATGCTTGATCTCGCAATCGTAGGCGGCGGCCCCGGCGGGCTGATGAGCGCTTGGTATCTGAAGCGCAAGCTCGGCGACCTCTGCCGCGTCACCATCTTCGAGGCGTCCGACCGGCTCGGCGGCAAGATCGTCACGCGCAAATTCGATTCCGCGCCCGCGATGTACGAGGCCGGCGTTGCCGAGATCTACGACTACTCGATGACCGGGCCCGATCCGCTGCGCGAGCTGATCCAGCATTTCGGGCTTCAGACCATTCCGATGGATGCCGAGCAGGTGCAGTTCGGCGGCGAGCTCCTCAACGACATCGCTGGCATGCGCCGCAAATACGGCGCCAAGACCGCGGCCGCGATCGAGGCGTTCCGCAAGCGCTGCACCGAGGTGATGTCGCCGATCGAGTATTACGAGGGCGTCGGCGCGCACGACAACGAGAACCCCTGGGCCTACAAGACCGCCGAGCAGGTGCTCGACGAGGAGGTCGAGGACGAGACGGCAAAGCGTTTCTTCAAGGTCATGGCGCGCTCGGACATCGCGACCGAGAGCCACAACACCAACGGCCTCAATGCGCTCAAGAACTATCTGATGGATGTCGACGGCTATATCGGCCTCTATTCCATCCAGAACGGCAACGAGCAGCTGATCGAGTGCCTGCAGTCGGAGGTCAATGCCGACATCCAGCTCAATCACCGGGTGCTCACCGTCGGCAAGGCCCCGACCGGCCGTTATCAGCTCAAGATGATGAACGGCAAGGGGCCGGAGACGCGCGACTTCGATCTCGTGCTGATGTGCCTGCCGCATTCCTGGCTCGCGACCGTCGGCTGGGAAGGCGAGCAGCTGCGCAAGTCGATGGTCAAGCACGTCTCGTACTTCGACCGCCCGGCGCACTACCTGCGCGTCTCGATCCTGTTCGACACGCCGTTCTGGGGCGAGAGGATACCCGGCGCCTGGTTCATGTCGGAGGCCTTCGGCGGCTGCTGCGTCTACAACGAGGGCGCGCGCCACGACGTCGGCAAGCACGGCGTCTTGAACTGGCTCATTCCCGGCTCCGACGCGCTGGCCTTCGCCAACCTGTCGGACCAGGAGCTGATCGAGGCGGCGCTGAAATCGCTGCCGGCATCGCTCGGCGATGCGCGTTCGCATTTCATGGAAGGCAAGATCCACCGCTGGCTGTCGTCGGTGAACGCGCTGCCGGGCGGTCTGCCGGTGCGCGACGTCATGACCAATCACCGGCCCGAGCCGAAGCAGCATCCCGGCATCGTGGTGGTCGGCGACTACCTGTTCGACTCGACGCTGAACGGTCTGCTCGACTCCTCGGACGCGGCGACCGACATCATCCTCACCGAGATGATGCGCCTGCGACGCGAGCGCGCGCAGGAGGACAAGCCGCTCTCCGACAAGATCGACCGCGATTATTTCGAGAACTATCGCGGCCTCGGTCCCTATGACGAGGCGTGGCGCCACTTCACCGATCCCGATTATCTCACGAGCCTGATCGGCATCGTCTGGGGCGAGGCGAAGGGCGCCAAGCTGCTGGTCGCGGGCTCTGCCAGCGGCGAGCTGGTCGGTGCGCTGCGCGATCGCGGCATCGATGCATGGGGAATCGAGAACAACCGCGCCATTCACGCCAAAACGCCGAAGGCGCTGAAGAAGTACAACAAGCTCGGCTCGATCACCGACATGCCGTTCAAGGACGGTGCGTTCGACTTCGTGTTCGAGACCAGCCTTTGCCACGTTTCGCCGAAGCAGGTGGTCCGCGCGATTCGCGAGCTGAATCGTGTGGTCAAGACCGGCCTCGTGTTCGGCTCGATTACGTCGGACATGGCGCCGGCACTGATCGACCGCTACGACCTGCTGCGCGGGGTCAAGAAGCTTGGCACCTGGTGGGAGTGGTCCGAACTGTTCTTCGGCAACGGCTTCGATCTGTCGATGCACCGCAAGGACTGCACCGATGCGCTCTGGGAGGCGACGCTCGCCGCGAGCAAGGGGCCCGGCCAGTGGTACGCCGACGCTGACAGCTTGCGCTATTCCTTCTTCGACAAGGTCGAGGACGACGACTAGTCCAAGACGTCGGGCGCCTTCGCCAATTGCTTTGCCGAATTCATCTTGATGGCATAGAATCGGTGCAATAGCGGCTGCCGCTATTGCTGCTTTCTCTGCGGTCATGCCGGCCGTCAGCATCGGTTGGTTTTATGGCGTCCAAGCCCCTCTCGCCCGACAAACAGAAGCTCGCCGCGGAAGAGGCGGCCGAGCTCGACGACAAGCTCGCCGCCGCCGCGAAGCCGGAACTCGAAGACGAGGAGGGCGAGGACGAGCTGGAGCTCGATGACGACGATGAGGACGAGGACCTCGTCGTCTTTACCGCGCGCGAGGCCGCCGGCGCGCTCGCCACCATCGTCGGGTTCATCAGGCCCTATCTGACCAACTACAAGCGGATGTTGTCATTCGTCGCGTTCGGCGTCTGCGTCGAGACGCTGTTCAACGTCATCATGCCGCTCAGCCTGAAGTACCTGATCGACGACGCGCTCGGCGAGGAGGACTTCCAGGCCCTCTACAAGATCCTGGGCGTGCTCGCGGCCGCCGGCATCTTCACCTCGATTGTCGCTGTCTGGTACGAGCGCTGGGACGCGCGGCTCGCTGCCTGCATCATTTCCGACGTGCGCAAACGCCTGTTCGAGCATGTCCAGGATTTGCCGGCGGCCTATTTCGGCCGCACCAAGCGCGGCGAGATCCTGTCGCGCTTTTCCGTCGATCTCTCGGCCTTCGAAGGCTCGGTCAAGAGCTTTGCCAACAGCGCAGCGCTGCCGTTCCTGGAACTGATCGCCGGCATCATCCTGATGGTGTTCCTGAACTGGCAGCTTGCGGTGGTCGCGCTGCTGGTGTTCCCGATCACGCTGATCGGCCCGCGCATCCTCACCCCGAAGGCGGTGCAGGCCAATTACGAGCAGAAGCTCAACGAGAGCGCGCTGCTCGGCATGGTGCAGGAGAACGTGGCGGCGCAGGCGGTGATCAAGGCGTTCAGCCTGCAACGCAAGATGTTCGGCTTCTTCACCTTCCGCAACGACGAGACGCGCAACAAGATCGCCTCGGCCGCATTCCTGTCGACCATGGTGGAGCGGACGGTCACCATCTCGGTGCTGCTCCTGCACCTGGTCGTGCTCGCGATCGGCGCATATCTTGCGACCAAGGGCCAGATCACCATCGGCACCTTCGTCACCTTCGAGAGCGCGTTCTGGGAGGTCTCCTACAACATCGCCCATGTGATGCATTTCATTCCAGTGTCGATCTCCTCGGCCGCTGCGATCCGGCACATCCAGGAGCTGCTCGACGAGCCGACGCGCGGTGCCGATCGCCCCGGCGCGCCCGACCTGCCGCGCATCACCAACGACATCACCTTCGACCACGTGACGTTCCAATACGAAGGTAGCCAGACGCCGGTGCTGGACAATCTCAGTCTCAAGCTTAAGGCCGGCAAGCGCATCGCCATCGTCGGTCCCTCGGGCTCCGGCAAGAGCACGCTGCTCAATCTGATCCTGCGGCTCTACGTGCCCGACGAAGGCCGCGTCACCATCGACGGCGTTGACGTCCGCAAGGTGACGCTGGATTCGCTGCGCCGGAGCATGGCGGTGGTGTTCCAGGAGAACATGCTGTTCAACATGTCGATCCGCGAGAACATCCGGCTCGGCAAGGAGGGCGCGACCGACGAAGAGGTGGAGGAGGCGGCCAAGAAGGCCGAGATCCACCGCTACATCATGGGCCTGCCGCAGCGATACGACACGCCGGTCGGCGAGCGCGGCGAAACGCTCTCAGGCGGCCAGCGCCAGCGCATCGCGATCGCGCGCGCGATCATCCGTAACCCATCCGTGCTGCTGCTGGACGAAGCCACCTCGGCGCTCGACCAGACCACGGAAGCCGCGATCAACCGCACGCTGCTGAAGGTCGCTAAGGGCCGTACCATGATCTGGTCGACCCACCGCCTGGCCTCGGTGGTCGAGATGGACGAGATCATCGTGATTTCAGGTGGCAAGGCGATCGAGCGCGGCTCCCATGCCGAACTGCTCGCCAGGAACGGCACCTATCGCAAGCTGTGGAACGATCAGATTCACCAGCCCCATGGCGCGGCGGCTCACGCCGACGACGACAGCGAGGATGAAGACCTCGAGGGTGATGAGGACGACGAGGAGGAATGACTGGGGGCGTTCGGCTGCGCACAGAACGCCGTTCCCGATGCGCGGACCAGCACCGACTCAGTGATTCCCTGACGCAAGGCGTTCGGCCGACGCCAAGCCGCGGACTTTTTCGATATTTGGCTTGGGCGCACCGGCCCGTCGCGGGTCGACTAGTACTGCCGAAATCTCCGCGAGACCGAGCATCGCGGCACGCCAGGGAAGCTGGAAAGCCGCCGCCAGCCAGCTGATTTGTGCATGGGCAGGAAAAAGGCCTCAGTTTTGATAATAAAACTACATTTCGCCCGGGTATAATTTCGTTCGGATCTGACAAATCAAGCGCTTCGTCCCCATCTCAGGCTGGCGCCGGGAGGCGGCCAAGAGGCTATTTTTGCAGGCGCTGAGGCGCTTTGTGACTGTCGTTTCACCTTGACTTGACCGATTCTCACTTATAGAAAGCGCCTCACTTAACGACAGGCGGTGAGCATCGCCAGCGTCGGAACGGGCCACCCGTTTGATCCTCAAGGACTAGATCCACAAGGGGTCGTAAAGGCGGGCACCAACCTCGACGAATGCCGCTCAAACGCTGTCGATCATAGCTAGGCAATGCCAGTGCGATTTTAGTTCTCTTGAGCACGTTCTCATGGGATCGAACTCGGATGCATGACCTCAGTGCGCGGGCCGCGGCATTGTGCTGACCGGTCGAACTACTGCGGTCCTCTGTGGCGTCGAAGCGCTTTCCGCTCAGTGATGGAGCGGTTGGCGCAATTTCGCTTTGCGCGGATTGATCTGCGCAGGGCGGCCTCGTCGGGCAGGTAGCTCGAGCAGAATTTGCAGTCCCGGCAACGGGCTGCGGCAAGAAAGCGGATCCGGAAGGGTCTGCGCTAGAACAAAGGGTAAGGCCAGGATGCCGACGATCAACCAGCTGATCGCTCAACCGCGGGAAGTGCAGAAGTCGCGCAAGAAGGTGCCGGCGCTGCAGCAGTCGCCGCAGAAGCGTGGTGTTTGCACTCGCGTCTACACCACGACCCCGAAGAAGCCGAACTCGGCGCTTCGTAAGGTCGCCAAGGTGCGCTTGACCAACGGCTTCGAGGTGATCGGCTACATCCCCGGCGAGGGTCATAACCTCCAGGAGCACTCGGTGGTCATGATCCGTGGCGGCCGCGTCAAGGACTTGCCCGGCGTGCGCTACCACATCCTCCGCGGCGTTCTGGATACCCAGGGCGTCAAGAACCGTAAGCAGCGTCGTTCGAAGTACGGCGCGAAGCGTCCGAAGTAAGCGGGAACCAGCTCAATGTCTCGTCGCCACTCAGCGGAAAAGCGCGAAGTTCTTCCCGATCCGAAGTTCGGGAACATCATCGTCACGAAGTTCATGAACTCGGTGATGTACGCCGGCAAGAAGTCGGTCGCGGAAGGTATCGTCTACGGTGCGTTCGGCATCATCGAATCCAAGACCAAGCAGAACCCGCTCGGCGTGTTCGAGCAGGCGCTCGAGAACGTCATGCCGACGATCGAGGTTCGCTCCCGCCGCGTCGGCGGCGCGACCTACCAGGTGCCGGTCGAGGTTCGCTCGACCCGCCGTCAGGCGCTGGGCATCCGCTGGCTGATCTCGGCCGCGCGCGAGCGCAACGAGAAGACCATGACCGAGCGGCTCTCGGCTGAGCTGCTGGATGCGTCGAACAACCGTGGGAACGCCGTCAAGAAGCGTGAAGACGTGCACCGGATGGCGGAAGCCAACCGCGCCTTCTCGCACTATCGCTGGTAACGGCGAAACAAACGGACTCGCAAGGAACACCCCATGCCCCGCCAACATGCCATCGAGGACTACCGTAACTTCGGTATCATGGCGCATATCGACGCCGGCAAGACGACGACGACCGAGCGCATCCTCTACTACACCGGCAAGAGCCACAAGATCGGCGAAGTGCACGAAGGTGCCGCGACGATGGACTGGATGGAGCAGGAGCAGGAGCGTGGCATCACGATCACCTCGGCTGCGACCACCGCCTTCTGGGCCGGCAAGCGCCTGAACATCATCGACACTCCCGGCCACGTCGACTTCACCATCGAAGTCGAGCGTTCGCTGCGCGTGCTCGACGGCGCCGTCTGCGTGCTCGACTCGAACCAGGGCGTCGAGCCCCAGACCGAGACCGTCTGGCGCCAGGGTGACAAGTACAAGGTTCCGCGCATCGTCTTCGCCAACAAGATGGACAAGATCGGTGCGGACTTCTTCAAGTGCCTGTCCGACATCGTTGACCGTCTGGGCGCCAAGCCCGTCGCGATCCAGCTTCCGATCGGTGCCGAGAACAACTTCAAGGGTCTCGTCGACCTCGTGAAGATGAAGGGCGTCGTCTGGAACGATGAAGCGCTCGGCGCGAAGTTCGACTATGTCGACATTCCGGAAGACCTGGTCGACCAGGCCAAGGAATACCGCGAGAAGATGGTGGAAGCCGCCGTTGAGCTCGACGACGATGCCATGGCCGCCTATCTCGACGGCAAGGAGCCGGACGAGGCGACCCTCAAGCGCCTGATCCGCAAGGCGGTGCTGACCGGCGCGTTCTATCCCGTGCTGTGCGGCTCGGCCTTCAAGAACAAGGGCGTGCAGCCGCTGCTCGACGCCGTCGTCGACTACCTGCCGTCGCCGCTCGACGTGCCCGCGATCAAGGGCACCGACGACAAGGGCAACGAAGTCGTGCGCAAGGCGGACGACAAAGAGCCGCTGGCGCTGCTCGCGTTCAAGATCATGGACGACCCGTTCGTCGGCACCATCACCTTCTGCCGCATTTACTCCGGCGTTCTGCAGAGCGGCACCGGCGTCGTGAACTCGACCCGCGAGAAGAAGGAGCGCATCGGGCGCATGCTGCTGATGCATGCGAACAACCGCGAAGACATCAAGGAAGCCTATGCCGGCGACATCGTCGCGCTGGCCGGCCTGAAGGAAGCGCGCACCGGCGACACGCTGTGCGATCCGGACAAGCAGGTGATCCTGGAGAAGATGGAATTCCCCGAGCCGGTCATCGAGATCGCGATCGAGCCGAAGTCCAAGGCCGACCAGGAGAAGCTGGGCGTGGCGCTGGCCAAGCTCGCTGCGGAGGATCCGTCCTTCCGCGTGTCGACCGACCACGAGTCCGGCCAGACCATCCTCAAGGGCATGGGCGAACTCCATCTCGATATCAAGGTCGACATCCTCAAGCGCACCTACAAGGTCGACGCCAACATCGGTGCGCCGCAGGTGGCCTTCCGTGAGCGCGTCACCAAGCGGGTCGAGCACAGCTACACCCACAAGAAGCAGACCGGCGGTACCGGCCAGTTCGCGGCCGTGTCGTTCATCGTCGAGCCGAACGAGCCCGGCAAGGGCTACGAGTTCGAATCGAAGATCGTCGGCGGCGCGGTGCCGAAGGAATACATCCCCGGCGTCGAGAAGGGCCTGGAGAGCGTGCTGTCGTCCGGCGTGGTCGCGGGCTTCCCTGTGGTCGACGTCAAGGTGCAGCTCGTCGATGGCAAGTATCACGACGTCGACTCGTCGGCGCTCGCCTTCGAAATCGCCTCGCGCGCCTGCTTCCGCGAAGCGCTCCAGATGGGCAAGTCCGTCCTGCTCGAGCCGATCATGAAGGTCGAAGTGGTGACCCCGGAGGACTATACCGGCTCGGTCATCGGCGACCTGAACTCCCGGCGCGGTCAGATCCAGGGTCAGGACATGCGCGGCAACGCCAACGTCATCAACGCGATGGTGCCGCTCATGAACATGTTCGGTTACGTGAACAATCTGCGCTCGATGAGCCAGGGTCGCGCGACCTTCACCATGCAGTTCGATCACTACGCAGAAGCGCCGGCCAACGTGTCGGCAGAAGTCCAGAAGAAGTTTGCCTGATTGTCGTCGGTCTCAAGCTGACGATTGAACGGAGAGTCAAATGGCCAAAGCAAAGTTTGAACGTACCAAGCCGCACTGCAACATCGGCACCATCGGTCACGTGGACCATGGCAAGACGTCGCTGACCGCGGCGATCACCAAGATCCTCGCCGAGACCGGCGGCGCGACGTTCACCGCGTACGATCAGATCGACAAGGCGCCGGAAGAGAAGGCTCGCGGCATCACCATCTCGACCGCCCACGTCGAGTACGAGACCACGAACCGCCACTACGCCCACGTCGACTGCCCCGGCCACGCCGACTACGTCAAGAACATGATCACCGGCGCCGCGCAGATGGACGGTGCGATCCTGGTCGTGTCGGCCGCTGACGGCCCGATGCCGCAGACCCGCGAGCACATCCTGCTCGCCCGCCAGGTCGGCGTGCCCGCGCTGGTCGTGTTCCTCAACAAGTGCGACATGGTCGACGATCCGGAGCTGCTCGAGCTCGTCGAGCTCGAAGTCCGCGAGCTGCTCTCGAAGTACGAATTCCCCGGCGACAAGATCCCGATCATCAAGGGTTCGGCGCTCGCCGCTCTCGAAGATTCGGACAAGAAGCTCGGCCACGATGCCATCCTCGAGCTGATGCGCAACGTCGACGAGTACATCCCGCAGCCGGAGCGTCCGATCGACCAGCCGTTCCTGATGCCGGTTGAAGACGTGTTCTCGATCTCGGGCCGCGGCACCGTCGTGACCGGGCGTGTCGAGCGCGGCGTCGTCAAGGTCGGCGAGGAAATTGAGATCGTCGGTCTGCGTGCGACCCAGAAGACCACCGTCACCGGCGTCGAAATGTTCCGCAAGCTGCTCGATCAGGGCCAGGCCGGCGACAACATCGGCGCGCTGCTCCGCGGTACCAAGCGTGAGGACGTCGAGCGCGGTCAGGTTCTGGCCAAGCCGGGTTCGGTCAAGCCGCACACCAAGTTCAAGGCCGAGGCCTACATCCTCACCAAGGAAGAGGGCGGTCGCCACACCCCGTTCTTCACCAACTACCGTCCGCAGTTCTACTTCCGCACCACCGACGTGACCGGTGTCGTGCACCTGCCGGAAGGCACCGAGATGGTGATGCCGGGCGACAACATCGCGATGGAAGTGCACCTGATCGTGCCGATCGCGATGGAAGAGAAGCTCCGCTTCGCGATCCGCGAAGGCGGCCGCACCGTCGGCGCCGGCGTCGTCGCCTCGATCATCGAGTAATTACGAGAATAGGGACGGCGAGTAGCGAATGGTGACATTCGCTACTCGCTACTCGCCACCCACTAAAGAAAGCACGGCAATGAACGGCCAAAACATTCGTATCCGTCTCAAGGCGTTCGACCATCGTATCCTCGATACGTCGACCCGTGAGATCGTGAACACGGCGAAGCGCACCGGCGCGCAGGTCCGCGGACCCATTCCGCTGCCCACCCGCATCGAGAAGTTCACCGTCAACCGTTCGCCCCACGTCGACAAGAAGAGCCGCGAACAGTTCGAGATGCGCACTCACAAGCGCCTGCTCGACATCGTCGATCCGACCCCGCAGACCGTCGATGCTTTGATGAAGCTCGATCTGGCCGCCGGTGTCGACGTCGAGATCAAGCTCTGAGCAAGACCCCGAAAAGTGGGCAACGGTTTTCGGACCGGGTCTTGCTCACAACGAAGATTAGCTAGTCCGCAAGGACAGAAAGAACAGGAAGCAAGCCGATGCGCTCCGGAGTGATCGCACAAAAGGTCGGGATGACGCGGGTCTTCACGGAGGCCGGCGAACATATCCCCGTGACCGTGCTGAAGCTCGGCAATTGCCAGGTCGTAGGCCACCGCACCGAAGAGAAGAATGGTTACGTCGCGCTCCAGCTCGGTTCTGGCAGCCGCAAGACCGTTTACATGCCCAAGGCCGAGCGCGGCCAGTTCGCCGTCGCCAAGGTCGAGCCGAAGCGCCGGGTCGAGGAATTCCGCGTCACCGCGGATGCCATGATCCCCGTCGGCGCCGAGATCCAGGCCGATCACTTCGTCGTCGGCCAGTTCGTCGACGTCACCGGCACCTCGGTCGGTAAGGGCTTTGCCGGCGGTATGAAGCGCTGGAACTTCGGCGGTCTGCGCGCCACGCACGGTGTGTCGATCTCGCACCGCTCGATCGGTTCGACCGGTGGCCGTCAGGACCCCGGCAAGACCTGGAAGAACAAGAAGATGCCCGGCCATATGGGTGTCGATCGCATCACCACGCTCAATCTTCGTGTCGTCCAGACCGATGTCGAGCGCGGCCTGATCCTCGTCGAAGGCGCCGTTCCCGGCTCCAAGGGCGGCTGGATCCGCGTGCGCGACGCCGTCAAGAAGCCGCTGCCGAAGGAAGCTCCGAAGCCCGGCAAGTTCAAGGTTGCTGGCGACGCGGAAGCCGCTCCGGCTGCGCAGGAGGCGTGAGATGGAATTGAAGGTCACCACCCTCGAAGGTAAGGAAGCCGGCTCGGTCCAGCTGTCCGACGCCATTTTCGGCCTCGAGCCGCGCGAGGACATCATCGCGCGCTGCGTGCAGTGGCAGCTCAACAAGCGCCAGGCCGGCACGCATAAGGCCAAGGGCCGCGCCGAGATCTGGCGCACCGGCAAGAAGATGTACAAGCAGAAGGGCACCGGCGGTGCTCGTCACGGCTCGGCCCGCGTGCCGCAGTTCCGCGGCGGTGGCCGTGCCTTCGGTCCGGTGGTGCGCTCGCACGCCACCGACCTGCCGAAGAAGGTCCGCGCGCTGGCGCTGAAGCATGCGCTCTCGGCCAAGGCCAAGGACGGCGATCTCGTCGTGATCGAGAAGGCCGCGCTGGAAACCGCCAAGACCAAGGCGCTGCTCGGTCACTTCTCGGGCCTGGGGCTCACCAACGCGCTGATCATCGATGGCGCGGAGCTCAACAACGGCTTTGCCGCGGCGGCCCGCAACATCCCGAACATGGACGTGCTGCCGATCCAGGGCATCAACGTCTATGACATCCTGCGCCGTCAGAAGCTCGTTCTGACCAAGGCCGCCATCGATGCGCTGGAGGCGCGCTTCAAATGACGAAGAACATCGAGCCTCGCCACTACGACGTGATCCTGTCGCCGGTCGTGACCGAAAAGGCGACGATCGCTTCGGAGCACAACAAGGTGCTGTTCAAGGTGGCCGCGAAGGCAACCAAGCCGCAGATCAAGGAAGCGATCGAGAAGCTGTTCGACGTCAAGGTCAAGAGCGTCAACACGCTGGTCCGCAAGGGCAAGGTCAAGGCCTTCCGCGGTAATCTCGGTTCGCAGTCGAACACCAAGCGCGCGATCGTGACCCTCGAAGAGGGCCACCGGATCGACGTCACCACCGGTCTGTAAGGTCGTACGACGATGGCACTGAAGACATTCAATCCCACGACGCCGGGCCAGCGCCAGCTGGTCATGGTCGATCGTTCGGCCCTGTACAAGGGCAAGCCGCTGAAGGCGCTCACCGAGGGCAAGAAGTCCTCGGGCGGTCGCAACAACACCGGCCGCATCACCGTGCGCTTCCGCGGCGGCGGTCACAAGCAGACGCTGCGCACCGTCGACTTCAAGCGCGAGAAGGTCGATGTCCCCGCGACCGTCGAGCGGCTGGAGTATGATCCCAACCGCACCGGCTTCATCGCCCTGATCAAGTATCAGGACGGCGAGCAGGCCTACATCCTGGCGCCGCAGCGCCTGGCCGTGGGTGACACCATCATCGCCGGCAACTATGTCGACGTGAAGCCGGGCAACGTCATGCCGCTCGGCAACATGCCGGTCGGCACGATCATCCACAACATCGAGGTCAAGATCGGGAAGGGCGGCCAGCTCGCCCGTTCCGCGGGCACCTACGCCCAGCTCGTGGGTCGTGACCAGGAGTACGTCATCATCCGCCTGAACTCGGGCGAGCAGCGTCTGGTCCACGGCCGGTGCCGCGGCACGATCGGCGCGGTGTCGAACCCGGATCACATGAACACCTCGATCGGCAAGGCCGGCCGCAAGCGTTGGATGGGCCGTCGCCCGCACAACCGCGGTGTTGCGATGAACCCGATCGACCATCCGCACGGCGGTGGTGAAGGTCGTACCTCGGGCGGTCGCCACCCGGTCACCCCGTGGGGCAAGCCGACCAAGGGCAAGAAGACCCGCACCAACAAGTCGACCAACAAATTCATTCTCCTAAGCCGCCACAAGCGGAAGAAGTAAGGAACGCCGGACATGGTTCGTTCAGTCTGGAAAGGCCCGTTCGTCGAGGGTTCTCTGCTCAAGAAGGCAGATGCCGCGCGCGCGTCCGGCCGTCACGACGTCATCAAGATCTGGAGCCGTCGCTCGACGATCCTGCCGCAGTTCGTCGGCCTGACCTTCGGCGTCTACAACGGTCAGAAGCACGTGCCGGTGGCCGTCAACGAGGAAATGGTCGGTCACAAGTTCGGCGAGTTCTCGCCGACCCGGACCTTCCATGGCCACTCCGGCGACAAGAAAGCCAAGAAGGCTTGAGGATTAAACGATGAGCAAACCTAAGCGCGAACGGAGCCTCGCCGACAATGAGGCCAAGGCGGTCGCCCGGATGCTGCGGGTGAGCCCGCAGAAGCTCAACCTGGTCGCCCAGCTCATTCGCGGCCGGAAGGCGTCTGCCGCGCTCGCCGACCTGCAGTTTTCGCGCAAGCGGATCGCGGTCGACGTGAAGAAGTGCCTGGAATCGGCTATCGCCAATGCCGAGAACAACCACGATCTCGACGTCGATGATCTCGTCGTGGCGCAGGCCTTCGTCGGCAACGGCCTCGTGATGAAGCGCTTCGCCGCCCGCGGCCGCGGCCGCTCGGGCCGTGTCTACAAACCATTTTCGCAGCTGACGATCATCGTTCGTCAGGTCGAAGCCGAAGCAGCCGCTTAAGGGCGCAGGAGAACACGATGGGTCAAAAGATCAATCCGATCGGTCTGCGTCTTGGCATCAACCGGACCTGGGATTCCCGCTGGTTCGCCGGCAAGCAGGAATACGGCAAGCTGCTGCACGAGGACGTCAAGATCCGCGAGATCCTGCACAAGGAGCTCAAGCAGGCGGCCGTCGCCCGCATCGTGATCGAACGTCCGCACAAGAAGTGCCGCGTCACCATCCATTCGGCCCGTCCGGGCGTGGTGATCGGCAAGAAGGGCGCCGACATCGACAAGCTGCGCAAGAAGGTCGCGGACATCACCTCGTCCGACGTCGTCATCAACATCGTTGAGATCCGCAAGCCGGAGCTCGATGCGACGCTGGTGGCCGAGTCGATCGCGCAGCAGCTCGAGCGCCGCGTGGCGTTCCGCCGTGCCATGAAGCGCGCCGTGCAGTCGGCGATGCGTCTCGGCGCGGAAGGCATCCGCATCAACTGCTCGGGACGCCTGGGCGGCGCGGAAATCGCGCGCATGGAGTGGTACCGCGAAGGTCGCGTGCCGCTGCACACGCTGCGCGCCGACATCGACTACGGTGTTGCGACCGCGTTCACGACCTTCGGCACCTGCGGCGTCAAGGTCTGGATCTTCAAGGGTGAGATCCTCGAGCACGATCCGATGGCCCAGGACAAGAGAATGGCCGAGGGCGAGACGGGCGGCAGTGGTGATCGTGGTGGCCGTCAGCGCCGCGATACGGCTGCAGCCTGATCTGCACCAAGAATTTGAGGGCTTAAAGCCATGATGCAACCTAAGAAAACGAAGTTCCGGAAGGCGCATAAGGGCCGCATCCACGGCGTTGCGTCTTCGGGCGCGACGTTGGCGTTCGGCCAGTTCGGCCTGAAGGCGACCGAACCTGAGCGCGTCACCGCGCGCCAGATCGAAGCCGCCCGCCGCGCGCTGACCCGCCACATGAAGCGCGCCGGCCGCGTCTGGATCCGCGTGTTCCCCGACGTTCCGGTGTCGAAGAAGCCGGCCGAAGTCCGCATGGGCTCCGGCAAGGGGTCGCCGGAATTGTGGGTCGCGCGCGTCAAGCCGGGCCGGGTGCTGTTCGAGATCGACGGCGTCAACACCCAGACGGCGCGTGAAGCGCTGACCCTGGCGGCCGCCAAGCTGCCGATCAAGACGCGCTTCGTCGAGCGCATTGCGGAGTAATGGCCATGGCCCAGATGAAGATCGAAGACATCCGCGCGATGAGCCCCGACCAGCAGGATGATGCCATCCTGAACCTGAAGAAGGAGCGCTTCAACCTGCGCTTCCAGCGCGCCACCGGGCAGCTCGAGAACACCTCGCGCCTGCGCGAGGCCCGCCGTGACATCGCCCGGATCAAGACCGTCGCCGCGCAGACGCGCGCCAAGAAGAAGTAAGAGGCTTACGAAGATGCCGAAACGTACTTTGCAGGGCGTGGTCGTCAGCGACAAGCAAGCCAAGACCATCGTGGTGCGCGTCGATCGCCGTTTCACGCACCCGATCTACAAGAAGACGATCCGCCGTTCGAAGAATTATCACGCGCACGACGAGAGCAACCAGTTCAAGCCGGGCGACGTGGTGTGGATCGAGGAATCGAAGCCGATTTCGAAGTTGAAGCGCTGGGTCGTGATCCGGGGCGAGCACAAGAAAAGCGCCTGATCTGTTGGCTTTAGCCGACTGATTTCAGGGAAATGTTGAGCGCCGGCTGGGCTGGCGCAAAGAGAAAGAGGACGAGGTGCATCAATGATTCAGATGCAGACCAACCTCGACGTGGCCGACAATTCTGGCGCACGCCGTGTCATGTGTATCAAGGTGCTGGGAGGCTCCAAGCGCCGCTACGCGACGATCGGCGACATCATCGTCGTCTCGATCAAGGAAGCTATCCCGCGGGGCAAGGTGAAGAAGGGCGACGTGATGAAGGCCGTCGTGGTGCGCGTCCGCAAGGACATCCGCCGCGCCGACGGTTCGGTCATCCGCTTCGACCGCAACGCCGCCGTCCTGATCAACAACCAGGCCGAGCCGGTCGGCACCCGTATCTTCGGGCCCGTGCCGCGCGAACTGCGCGCCAAGAACCACATGAAGATCATTTCGCTCGCGCCGGAGGTGCTGTGATGGCTGCGAAGATCCGCAAGGGCGACAAGGTCGTCGTGCTGACCGGTCGCGACAAGGGTCGCACCGGCGAGGTGTTCGAGGTGCGCCCCGACGCCGGCACCGCGCTCGTGCGCGGCATCAACATGGTCAAGCGTCACCAGAAGCAGACGCAGGCCCAGGAGGGCGGCATCATCTCGAAAGAGGCGCCGATCCAACTGTCCAATATCGCGTATGTCGGCAAGGACGGAAAGCCGACCCGCATCGGATTCAAGATTCTGGCGGACGGCAAGAAGGTCCGCATCGCCAAGAGCTCGGGAGCTGAGATCGATGGCTGAGGCCGCTTACACGCCGCGCCTGCGCGCGGAATATGATGCGAAGATCCGCACGGCTCTGACCGAGAAGTTCGGTTACGAGAACGTCATGCAGGTTCCGCGTCTGGACAAGGTCGTGCTGAACATGGGCGTTGGCGATTCCGTCAACGACCGCAAGAAGGCCGAGACCGCCGCTGCCGAATTGACCCAGATCGCCGGCCAGAAGGCGATCGTGACCTATTCGCGCATCGCGATCGCGACCTTCAAGCTGCGTGAGAACCAGCCGATCGGCTGCAAGGTCACGCTGCGCAAGGCCCGCATGTACGAGTTCATCGATCGCCTGGTGAATGTCGCGCTGCCGCGCGTCCGCGACTTCCGCGGCCTGAACCCGAAGAGCTTCGACGGTCGTGGCAACTATTCGCTCGGTATCAAGGAGCACATCATTTTCCCCGAGATCGACTTCGACAAGGTCGCGGAAGCCCGCGGTATGGACATCACCGTCTGCACCACGGCCAAGACCGACGAAGAGGCGAGGGCCTTGTTGACCGCTTTCAATTTCCCGTTCCGGCAGTGAGACGCTGACCTAGAGCCTCTCAAACGCGGATACCCAGGAGCCAAGCATGGCAAAGAAGAGTTCAGTCGAGAAGAACAACCGGCGCAAGCGGATGGTGAAGAACGCCGCCGCCAAGCGCGAGCGGTTGAAGGCGATCATCGCCGACAAGAAGCTGCCGATGGAAGAGCGCTTCGCTGCGACGTTGAAGCTGGCGGAAATGCCGCGCAACTCGTCGGCGACCCGCATCCGCATGCGTTGCGAGCTGTCGGGCCGCCCGCGTTCGAACTATCGCAAGAACAAGCTGTCCCGTATCGCGCTGCGCGACCTTGGCTCCAGGGGCATGGTCCCGGGCCTCGTGAAGTCGAGCTGGTAAGGAGGGTCGTTTAGATGTCTACGCACGATCCAATCAGCGATCTGATCACCCGCATCCGCAACGCGCAGATGCGCTCCAAGACCAAGGTCTCCACGCCCGGCTCGAAGATGCGCGAGAACGTGCTCGAGGTCCTGAAGTCCGAGGGCTACATCCGCGGTTACGCCACGCTCGAGCATCCCTCGGGCCGCAGCGAGATCGAGATCGAGCTGAAGTATTTCGACGGCGAGCCCGTCATCCGCGAGATCGAACGTGTTTCCAAGCCCGGGCGTCGCGTTTACGCCTCGGTGAAGGCTCTGCCGCGGGTCAACAACGGGCTCGGCATTTCGGTGTTGTCGACGCCGAAGGGGATCATGGCCGACCACAGCGCGCGCGACGCGAATGTGGGCGGTGAAGTCCTCTTCACGGTGTTCTGAGAAGGATTTTTCATCCATGTCACGTGTTGGCAAAAAGCCTGTGGCGGTTCCGTCGGGTGTTACCGCGACCGTCGACGGCCAGACCGTCAAGATGAAGGGGCCGAAGGGCCAGCTTCAGTTCGTCGTCCATGACGACGTCGAGGTGAAGCTCGAGAGCGGCCAGATCAAGGTCAAGCCGCGGGCAGAGACCAACCGCGCGCGGGCCCTGTACGGCACCGCTCGCGCCCAGGTCGCTAATCTGGTCGAAGGTGTCACCAAGGGCTTCGAGAAGAAGCTCGAGATCACCGGCGTCGGTTACCGCGCTGCGATGCAGGGCAAGAACCTCCAGCTGGCGCTCGGCTACAGCCATGACGTGATCTATCCGATCCCGGAAGGCATCACGATCGCCGTGCCGAAGCCCACCGAAATCACCGTGTCGGGCAGCGACATCCAGCGCGTCGGCCAGGTTGCGGCCGAGATCCGCGCCTATCGCCCGCCGGAGCCCTATAAGGGCAAGGGCGTGAAGTATGTTGGCGAATTCATCTTCCGCAAGGAAGGCAAGAAGAAGTAACGGAGCCGGTCATGTCGAAAGCCAAGGTTACGAATGCCCGGCGCAAGCGGAGTGTGCGGCTGAAGCTGCGCCGCTCCGGTGGCGGCCGTCCGCGCCTATCGGTGTTCCGCTCGTCCAAGCACATCTACGCCCAGGTCATCGATGACCTCAAGGGCGAGACGCTGGCCTCTGCCTCTTCGCTCGAGAAGTCGATGCGCGACGGCGGCAAGACCGGCGCCGACATCGATGCGGCGAAGGCGGTCGGCAAGCTGCTCGCCGAGCGCGCGGTGGAGAAGGGCGTCAAGGAAGTCGTGTTCGATCGCGGCGGCTATCTCTATCACGGGCGCGTCAAGGCTCTCGCCGACGCCGCGCGTGAGAGCGGGCTGAGCTTCTAACAGAATTTGAGGATTGGGGCGTAAGCCTCTGAAGGATTGGAAAAACCATGGCAGCTGAACGCGAACAACGTGGTGGACGCGATCAACGCGGCGGCGGACGTGAACGCAGGGAGCGCGAGGAGCGCGACAGCGAGTTCGTCGACAAGCTCGTCCACATCAACCGCGTGGCCAAGGTCGTCAAGGGCGGCAAGCGCTTCGGTTTCGCAGCGCTGGTCGTGATCGGCGATCAGAAGGGCCGCGCCGGCTTCGGTCACGGCAAGGCGCGCGAAGTGCCTGAGGCGATCCGCAAGGCGACCGAATCCGCCAAGCGCAACCTGACCCGCGTGTCGCTGCGCGAGGGCCGCACGCTCCATCACGACATCGCCGGCCGTCATGGCGCGGGCCGTGTCTACCTGCGTGCCGCCCCGGCCGGTACCGGCATCATCGCCGGCGGCCCGATGCGCGCCGTGTTCGAGACGCTCGGCGTCCAGGACGTGGTGGCGAAGTCGATCGGCTCGTCGAACCCGTACAACATGGTTCGCGCGACCTTCGACGCGCTGAAGCATCAGGATTCGCCGCGCTCGGTCGCTGCCCGCCGCAACATCAAGGTGTCCACCCTCCAGTCCCGTCGTATCGGCGGTGACGCCGAGGCGGCTGCCGACTAACGGAAGCTTTTCGGAGTAGACTCCCATGGCCAAGGCCGCAAAGACGATCAAGCTCGAGCAGACTGGCAGCGCGATCCGCCGCCATCACTCGCAGCGCTCGACGCTGATCGGGCTCAAGCTCAACAAGATCGGCCGCACCAGCGAACTGCCGGATACCCCGGCGGTCCGCGGCATGATCGAGAAGGTTCACCATCTCGTCCGCATCGTCGACGAGAAGTAAGAAGCGGCGCAGGATTCCGAAAAGCGGGCACCCGGTTTCGGTGAAGATCGTGCGCAAGACACAAGGAGAAGGGCGATGAAGCTCAGCGATATCGCCGACAACGCCGGCTCGCGCAAGAAGCGTATGCGCGTCGGCCGCGGCATCGGTTCGGGCAAGGGCAAGCAGTCCGGCCGCGGCGGCAAGGGCCAGACCGCGCGTTCGGGCGTGCGCATCAAGGGTTTCGAAGGCGGCCAGATGCCGATGCATCGCCGTCTGCCCAAGCGCGGCTTCAACAACATCTTCCGCGTCGAGTTCGCCGAGATCAATCTCGACCGGCTCCAGGAAGCGGTCGATGCCAAGAAGATCGACGCCGGCAGCGTCGTGAACGTCGAGGCCCTGGTGAAGGGCGGCGTGCTGCGCCGCGCCAAGGCCGGTCTGCGGCTGCTCGGCCGCGGCGAGCTCAAGTCCAAGCTCAACATTGAAGTGCACGGCGCCTCCAAGACCGCGATCGCGGCGGTCGAGAAGGCCGGCGGTTCGGTGAAGATCCTCGCCCCTGCGAAGGAAGAAGGCGAGGCGGCGTAACAACTGCGTCATCGGCCCGCGCCTCGCGGGCCTTTACGCATGCGGGACGATGGACTTATCGAAGCCGAGCCCCAGATAATGTCCGGCGTCCGCTAAAGTAGCCCGGCCGCGGGCATGACGGCGCAACAGGCGGCGGGAGAAAGTCCAAGATGGTCTCTGCAGCGGAACAACTGGCAGCCAATCTCAATTTCGGCGCGTTTGCCAAGGCCTTCGAACTGAAGAAGCGCATCTGGTTCACCCTGGGTGCGCTACTCGTTTATCGGCTCGGCACCTACATCCCGCTGCCCGGCATCGATCCCAACATCTGGGAACAGGTGTTCCGGTCCCAGGCGGGCGGCATCCTCGGCATGTTCAACATGTTCGCCGGCGGCGGCATCCACCGCATGGCGATCTTCGCGCTGAACATCATGCCGTACATCTCGGCTTCGATCATCATCCAGCTCCTGACCACCGTCTCGCCGCAGCTCGAGGCGCTGAAGAAGGAAGGCGAGGCTGGCCGCAAGACGCTGAACCAGTACACGCGTTATCTCACCGTCATCCTGGCCGCGTTCCAGTCCTACGGTATCGCGGTGGGCCTCGAGGGCGCCGGCAACGTCGTCAGTGATCCCGGCATGTTCTTCCGCCTGTCGACGGCGATCACGCTGACCGGCGGCACCATGTTCCTGATGTGGCTGGGCGAGCAGATCACCTCGCGCGGCATCGGCAACGGCATCTCGCTGATCATTCTCGCCGGCATCGTCGCCGAGCTGCCCGCCGCGCTCGCCAACATGCTCGAACTCGGCCGTCAGGGTGCGATGTCGACCGGTCTGATCCTGGTCGTCATCATCATGGCAGTCGCCGTGATTGCCTTCATCGTGTTCATGGAGCGCGCGCAGCGCCGCCTGCTGATCCAGTATCCGAAGCGCCAGGTCGGCAACAAGATGTTCGAGGGCCAGTCCTCGCATCTGCCGCTCAAGCTCAACACCTCGGGCGTGATCCCGCCGATCTTCGCATCCTCGCTGCTGCTGCTGCCGACCACCGTTGCGAACTTCAACGCCGGCAGCGGGCCGGAATGGTTCCAGTGGATCACCACCCAGCTCGGCCACGGCCGTCCGCTGTTCCTGATCATGTATCTGGCGCTGATCGTGTTCTTCGCGTTCTTCTACACCGCGATCGTGTTCAACCCGACCGAGACCGCGGACAATCTGAAGAAGCATGGCGGCTTCATTCCGGGCATTCGCCCCGGCGAGCGCACCGCCGAATACATCGACTACGTGCTGTCGCGTATCACCGTGTTAGGTGCGATTTATCTGGCGATCGTCTGCTTGATCCCGGAGATCCTGATCTCCTACGCCTCGGTGCCGTTCTACTTCGGCGGCACCTCGCTGCTGATCGTCGTCAGCGTCACCATGGACACGGTGGCGCAGGTGCAGGGCTATCTGCTGGCGCATCAGTACGAAGGCCTGATCCGCAAGTCGAAACTGCGCGGCCGCCGCCGCTAAGCGCGGCGTCCCCTGAAGGCGGCGCGATTGCGCCGCCGATTCGCCGTGCCAGCAACGCGCGGCGCCTGCACGGCACCAGCCAGCCATCGGCCGCATCGGCAGAGCTGCTCTCACTGCGGCTCAATCACAGATTTCAAAGCCCTTCTTGGCGTCAGCCCATCCGCTCCCCTATGATATGGGTGGCGGTGCGGCGCCGATTATGGTTTGCACTGTCCTTGATATCTTCAAACACAGGTGCGCGACGTATCGCTCACCAATCCGGGGGGCGTACGCCGATGAGAATTATACTTCTGGGACCGCCGGGGTCGGGCAAGGGGACCCAGGCGCAGCTCTTGGTGCAGCGCTATGGCATCGTCCAGCTCTCGACCGGCGAGATGCTGCGCGCGGCCGTAGCGGCCGGAACGCCGGTCGGGCTGAAGGCCAAGGAGATCATGGCCGGCGGCGACCTCGTGCCCGACGAGATCGTGGTCGGAATCATCTCCGACCGAATCGATCAGCCGGACGCCAAGAACGGTTTCATCCTCGACGGTTTCCCGCGCACAGTGCCGCAGGCCGTGGCGCTGGACGAACTGCTCAAGCACAAGCATCTCAAGCTTGATGCGGTGATCGAGCTGCGTGTCAATGAAAGCGCGCTCTTGAACCGCGTCGAGACCCGCGTCGCCCAGATGCGCGAGCGCGGGGAGGAGGTCCGGGTCGACGACACCCCGGAGGTCCTGACCAAGCGCCTCGCCAGCTACCGCAGCCAGACGGAACCGCTGATTCACTACTATTCCGAGCGGCGGAAGCTCTCGACCATCGACGGCATGATGGCCATCGACGAGGTCACCCGTGCCATCCACCGCCTGCTCCTAGCGCTCGGGGCGGTCGAGCCCAAGACCCATGCCAGAAGTGCGGCCAAGGCGGCTCCGGCCAAGAAGGCCAAGGCGGGGAGGAAGGCGGCCGTAAAACCGGCGAAAACGACCAAAAAGGCCGCCAAATCCCCCAAAAAGGCCGTCAAGAAAGCCGTGAAGGGCACAGGGAAGGCAACCAAGAAGACGGCAAAGAAGGCAGCCAAAAAGACCGTCAAGAAGGCTCTCAAAAAGGGTGCCAAAAAGGCCGCAAAAAAGGTCACGAAAAAGCGAGCCAAACGCTAGCAGCGGTTGACGAAAGCCCCTGGAATCCCTTAATAAGCCCCGCATCCAAGTCGGATAGTTTCAGACGATGCCGGGCCCCAGGAAGACCGGGGGTGGGCGTCGTGTTCGCGTTTGTGAACACCTGCCCGAGAAAGCAAGCACTTAAAGCCCGATCCTGACGAGGATCGGCGACAGGAGAGAAGGCCGTGGCCCGTATTGCCGGCGTGAACATTCCCACCAACAAGCGCGTGCTGATCGCGCTCCAGTACATCCATGGCATCGGCCCGAAGATCGCCGGTGACATCATGGAGAAGGTGAAGATCCCCGAGGATCGTCGCGTCAATCAGCTCAGCGACGCCGAAGTGCTCCAGATCCGCGAAGTGATCGACCGCGACTATCTCGTCGAGGGCGATCTGCGTCGTGAGGTCGGTATCAACATCAAGCGTCTGATGGACCTCGGCTGCTATCGCGGCCTGCGTCATCGTCGCGGTCTGCCGGTGCGCGGTCAGCGCACCCACACCAACGCGCGCACGCGCAAGGGCCCGGCCAAGGCCATCGCCGGCAAGAAGAAGTAAGTTTTCGAACTCAGTCGCGGCGTGCGGCGAACAGGGGATGACCCGTTCGCCGCGCGCCTTTCGTTCCACAGGTGTAGCCGCTGGCATTACGGCGGCGTTTGAGATCTCCAGGAAAGGTACTCAATGGGCAAGGAAGCCACCCGCGTTCGTCGTCGTGAGCGCAAGAACATCGCCTCCGGCGTCGCGCACGTGAACTCGTCGTTCAACAACACGACCATCACCATCACCGACGCACAGGGCAACACCATTGCCTGGTCCTCCGCCGGCACGATGGGCTTCAAGGGCTCGCGCAAGTCGACCCCGTACGCCGCGCAGGTTGCCGCGGAAGACGTCTCGAAGAAGGCGCAAGAGCACGGCATGCGCACGCTGGAAGTCGAAGTCGCCGGCCCCGGCTCGGGCCGTGAGTCGGCGCTCCGCGCACTTCAGGCCGCGGGCTTCACCGTCACCTCGATCCGCGACGTGACCACGATCCCGCACAACGGTTGCCGTCCCCGCAAGCGTCGGCGCGTTTGATACGAGGTTGCGGGCGCATCGGCGCCCGCGATGACTTTTCTAAGAAGCCGCGGGAATGCTCTGCGGCCTTTCTCCAACGCCAGTATTTGAACTGTCAAATTGGCTGGCCTGTATGGGTGAAACAGTGACGATCCAGAAAAATTGGCAAGAACTGATTCGGCCGAACAAGCTCCAGGTGTCCCCCGGCAGCGATCCCTCGCGTTTCGCGACCATCGTCGCCGAGCCGCTCGAGCGCGGCTTCGGCCAGACCCTCGGCAACGCCCTGCGCCGCATCCTGCTCTCCTCGCTTCAGGGCGCGGCAGTGCAGTCGGTGCATATCGACGGCGTGCTGCACGAGTTCTCCTCGATCGCGGGCGTCCGTGAGGACGTCACCGACATCGTGCTCAACATCAAGGACATCTCGATCAAGATGCAGGGCGAAGGCCCCAAGCGCATGGTCGTGAAGAAGCAGGGCCCGGGCGTCGTCACCGCCGGCGACATCCAGACCGTCGGCGACGTCACCGTGCTCAACCCGGACCTGCAGATCTGCACCCTCGACGAGGGTGCGGAGATCCGCATGGAGTTCACGGTCTCGACCGGCAAGGGCTACGTGCCCGCCGAGCGCAACCGCCCCGAGGATGCGCCGATCGGTCTGATCCCGGTCGACAGCCTCTACTCGCCGGTCCGCAAGGTCTCCTACAAGGTCGAGAACACCCGCGAGGGCCAGATCCTCGACTACGACAAGCTGACCATGACGATCGAGACCAACGGCGCGATCTCGCCGGATGACTCGGTGGCCTACGCCGCGCGCATCCTGCAGGATCAGCTCAACGTGTTCGTCAATTTCGAAGAGCCGCGCAAGGAAGTCGCCCAGGAGATCATCCCGGACCTCGCCTTCAACCCGGCCTTCCTCAAGAAGGTGGACGAGCTCGAGCTGTCGGTGCGTTCGGCCAACTGCTTGAAGAACGACAACATCGTCTATATCGGCGACCTCGTGCAGAAGTCGGAAGCCGAAATGCTCCGCACCCCGAACTTCGGCCGCAAGTCGCTGAACGAGATCAAGGAAGTGCTGGCCCAGATGGGTCTGCACCTCGGCATGGAAGTGCCGGGCTGGCCGCCGGAGAACATCGACGAGCTCGCCAAGCGCTTCGAAGATCACTACTGATCGACTTCACCGTGACGGCCGGGCTCTCCGGCCGTTATTTTCATGGGCGAACGCAGGCAGCCCACCTGAGCAACATGTCCGACGAACCGTCGCGGCAGTTTTAAAGTAAGGACTACACACATGCGTCACGGCAAGGTTCATCGGAAGCTCAACCGCACCGCCGAGCACCGCAAGGCGATGTTCGCCAACATGGCGGCCGCACTGATCAAGCACGAGCAGATCGTCACCACGCTGCCCAAGGCCAAGGAGCTTCGCCCGATCGTCGAGAAGCTCGTCACCCTCGGCAAGAAGGGCGGCCTGTCGCTGCGCCGCCAGGCGATCGCGGAGCTGCGCGACGTCGACATGGTCAAGAAGCTGTTCGACACGCTCGCGACCCGCTACAAGGACCGCCAGGGCGGCTACACCCGCATCATCAAGGCCGGCTTCCGCTACGGCGACAACGCCGCGATGGCCGTGATCGAGTTCGTTGATCGCGACGTCGACGCCAAGGGCCAGGATTCGGGTACGGTGCAGGAGAAGGAAGCCGAGGCGGCGTAAGCCGGATCGGCAGATACGGATTGAAAACGGCGCCCTCCTGGGCGCCGTTTTTGTTTCGAGGAATGGGGCGCGTCGGAAGGACTATTCCTCCTTGATCCCCGCCTTTTGCGCGATGTCCTTCATTTCAGCGGTCTCCTTGCCGATGGCTCCCGCCCAATCGCTGTAGCGCGCAAAGCCGGGCTCGAACCCGACCTTGGCGAAGCGTTCGGCCACGGATGGGCTGTTGATCGTATCCTCCAGCGTTGCCGTCAGCTTGTCACGAACGGCCGGCGGCAGCCCCTTGGGTGCGACCACCGCGCCCCATGAGGCGAAGTCGATGTTGCCATAGCCGAGCTCGGCGAGCGTCGGCACGTCAGGCAGGAACGGCGTCCGCTTGGCCGAGAACACGGCGAGCACTTTGACGGTGCCTGCCTCGATCTGCGGCTTCACGGCGATCACTGTGTCGACGTGGTACTGAATGTGCTTGCCGATAAGGTCGTTCATCGCCGGCGCACTGCCCTTGTAGGGCAGGTGGACCATCTTGATTCCGGCGGCCGATTTGAACAGCTCGCCGGCGAAATGCGAGACGGTCGCAACGCCGAACGACGCCAGCGACAGCTTGTCGGGATTGGCCTTCGCCTCGGTGACGAGCGCAGCCACGTCTTTGATCGGGTTGTCCTTGTAAGTGACCAGCGCCAGCGTGATCTTGCCGACCTGGCCGAGCGGCTCGAAATCCTTGGCTGCGTCGTAAGGCACGCTTTCCTTGACGGCCGCGGGCAGCGTGAAGCTCGAATTCGAGCTGAAGAACAGGGTGTATCCGTCAGGCGCCGAGCGCGCGACTTCCTTGGCCGCGATCGTGGTGCCGCCGCCGGGACGGTTCATGATGATCACGGGCTTGCCGAGCCGCGTCTCCAGTTCGCCGCCGATGATGCGCGCGACCACGTCGGAGGCGCCGCCGGGCGGGAAGGGCACGATCAATTGCAACGGTTTTTCCGGATAGACCGCTTGGGCCTGCGCGAGCGAATTGCCGCTGATCAGACCCAGCAACCCGAGCGCAACAATGAGGGCCGTTATTTTCATCGCAAGGTCCTTCCGTGTCCACATGAGCAAAAGAGCTTGGTCAGGCTAGCAATAATCGTTCCAGCCGCGACAGGGGCATACGAGGCGCCATGTCGCTGCCGGAACAGCTCGTGATCGTCACTGATTGGTGAGCGCCAATTGCGGCCCAATCCGCCACGTCCGATATCCCCGTCATCGTTCTGATGGAGATACTACATGAACATCGACCTTTCGGGAAAAACTGCACTGGTGACCGGCTCGACCGCCGGCATCGGCCACGCCATCGCCAAGGGCCTCGCCGCTTCGGGCGCCAGCGTCGTGATCAACGGTCGCGGCCGGGACAAGGTCGATGCGGCCGTCCGCAAGCTGGAAGGGACCGCCGCCAAGGCCCGCGGCATCGCCGCCGACGTCTCGACGGCGGAAGGCTGCAAGGCGCTCGTGGCGGCGCTTCCCGAAATCGACATCCTCATCAACAATGCCGGCATCTTCGAACCGAAGGAGTTTTTCGAGATTCCCGACGAGGACTGGACGCGCTTCTTCGAGGTCAACGTAATGAGCGGCGTGCGGCTGTCGCGCGCGTACATGAAGGGCATGCTGAAGCGCAACTGGGGCCGCATCGTCTTCATCTCCTCGGAGTCCGGACTCAACATTCCCGTCGAGATGATTCATTACGGCATGACCAAGACGGCCCAGCTCTCGGTTGCGCGCGGGCTCGCGCAGCTCACCCGCGGCACCGGCGTCACCGTCAATTCCGTGCTGCCGGGCCCGACCATGTCGGAGGGCGTCGAGACGTTCGTGAAGGATCTGGCGAAGCAGAACGGCCAATCGGTGGACGAAGCCGCTGCCAATTTCGTCAAGCAGCATCGTCCGAGCTCGCTGATCCAGCGCTTCGCCAGCGTGGAGGAGATCGCCAACATGGTGGTCTACATTGCGTCGAAAGAGGCGTCCGCGACCAACGGTGCGGCGCTGCGCGCGGAAGGTGGTATCGTCAACACCATCGCTTGAGGCCGTGCATGACAGCCTATGTGATTTCCGAAGTCGAGATGCGCGATCCCGATGGATTTGAAGCCTATCGTACGCTCGCCGCGAAAACGATCGCGCAATACGGCGGGCGTTATCTCGTCCGCGGCGGCAAGGCCGAACTCGCCGAAGGCAATCTTCCGCCGAAGGCCATCATCATCGTCGAATTCCCGTCGATGGCGAGGCTGAAGGAATGGTACGCCTCGCCGGAATATGCCGAGGCGCTGAAGCTGCGGCAGACGGCGCTGGAGCGGCGGCTGCTGTTCGTCGAGGGGGCGAGGGAAACGTAGGGTGGGTTAGCCGAAGGCGTAACCCACCGCTGTGTGTTTCCGCAGAGATAGAAGAGGTGGGTTACGCCCTGCGAACCGCGCTTCGCGCAGTCGCAGGGCTAACCCACCCTACGCACCGACATTGTAGCTGCTACCACCCCTCCAGCACGATCTTGTCGCGCGACTTGCCGCTCTCGAGCAGCGCGTGGGCGCGCTTGAGGTTGGCCGCATTGATCGTGCCAAAGGTCTGGTCGAGAGTGGTGCGCAACACGCCCTTGTCGATGAGGTCGGCGACGTCATTGAGCAGGCGATGCTGCGCGATCATATCAGGCGTCTGGAATGACGAGCGCGTGAACATCGATTCCCAGTGCACCGAGATCGCCTTGCCCTTGAATGTGCTCATGGCGAATTCCGGCGGATCGTCGATCAGGCCGAACTTGCCCTGCGGTGCCATGACCTCCGCGATCGCCTTGTAGTGCTGGTCGGTGAAGGTGAGGCTCGCGACCAGCGCGACCGGGGGCAACTTGAGCTTCTCGATCTGCTCCTTCATCGGCTTACCGTGGTCGATCACCGCATGCGCGCCGAGATCGAGGCACCATTTTTGCGACTCCGGCCGCGTCGCGGTCGCGAGCACGGTCAGCCCGGTGAGACGACGCGCGAGCTGGATCAGGATCGAGCCGACGCCGCCGGCGCCGCCGATGATCAGCAGCGTGCGCGGATCGACGCTCTTGCCGGGGACCGCGCCCAGCCGGTCGAACAGCAGCTCCCAGGCGGTGATGGAGGTGAGGGGAAGGGCGGCCGCTTGCGCGAACGAGAGGCTCTTCGGCTTGCTGCCGACGATGCGCTCGTCGACCAGGTGGTATTCCGAGTTGGTGCCCTGGCGCAGGATCGAGCCTGCGTAAAACACCTCGTCGCCCGGCTTGAACAGCGTGACGTCGGGGCCGACGGCATCGACCACGCCGGCCGCGTCATAGCCGAGGATCTTCATCTCGCCCTCGGGCGGGGCGGCACGCTTGCGCACCTTGTAATCGACCGGATTGGCCGAGATCGCTTTCACCGCGACGCGGATGTCGCGCCCTCCGGGCTCGGGTTTTGCGGTCTCGAAATCGATCAGTGAATCCGCGTCCTCGATCGGAAGCGATTTCTTGTAGCCGACGGCCTTCATGGCTTGTCTCCATCAGATGGCTTTGTTCGCCCGCCATCCTAACTGTCGCTCTGGCCCCGATTTGGCAAGTACTGTAAATTCGGGGATATAGTCCCTGTTTGGATACTATTGGAAAAACACGCATGAAACGGCGCAATTTTGCCCAGCGCCCCGGCTGCTCGGTCGAGGCGACGCTGGATCTGATCGACGGCAAATGGAAGGGCGTGATCCTCTACCACCTCCAGAGCGGCACCCAGCGCTTCGGCGAATTGCGCCGCCGGATGCCGGGCATCACCCAGCGCATGCTGACCAAACAGCTGCGCGCGCTGGAGGAGGACAAGCTCGTCATCCGCAAGGTCTATGCCGAGGTGCCGCCGCGCGTTGAGTATTGCCTCTCCGAGCTCGGCGAGAGCCTCAGGCCCGTAATCGATATCCTGAAGGCCTGGGGCGAGAACCACCAACAGCGGCTGTCCTGCGCGCCCGCGCCGGTGGCCGCGAAGAAGCCCAAGCGCGCGGCGTGATGGGATGAAAGACGCCGGCCTTTTTTCTCTCCCCAGCGGGGAGAGTTCGAATTGCATCTGGCGATGCGCAAGCATCGTCCAGTGCAATTCGGGTGAGGGGCGCCGCATCCTCGATCGAGCGTAACGCCTTACCTGCGCCGGAGCCTGTCATCGGGCGCGCCTTTGGCGCGATCCGTTGGGCGCGACCTCTCCCAATGGGGCCCAATGGGAGAGGTGTAGAGCCTAGAATGCAAACTGCGTGCGCATCGCCACTGCGTCGAACTTCGACCCGACATCGGCGGTCGAGATCGGCGAGGCCTGCCGCGACACCGTTCCGTGCAGATAGTCGAGCATGAAGCGGACGTTGCCGTTGACGTACCAGTTCAGCGCGAGCGTATAGACGGTCTGCCGGCCGCCGGCGATGCCGGTCGCTGCTCCCAACTGATTGTTGAGATCGATCGTCGAGAAGCGTCCCGCGATCTCCCACGCGCCCCAGCCGCCACCGTCGAGCGAGAACGGATGCGCCGGCTTGACACCGCTATAGGCGGCGTTCGCAGCATTGTAGGTCCGGCCTTCGCCCGTCAGCACGTAGCCGGCCTGGGCGTAGCCGCCCTGGAATTTCAGGCTCGGTGCACCAACCAGCGGCACGCCGGTGTTGGCCGTGCGATCGACATTGTACCAGAAGTACTCGCCCTGGACGATGAAGGGTCCGTAGGTCGCCGCCGCCTCGACGCTGTAGACCTGCGCGCCCGAGGCATTGGCGATGGCGCCGGTGGAGATCAGCGTGGTCGGGTCGAGACGCAATTCCGGGCGATCGCTGAGCGTGACCGTCTGCGTGTTGGCGATCAGGTTGCGCGGCGGCTGGATCAGCCATTGCGCGTCGGCGCCGATATGCACCGAGTAGTCCTTGCCGCTGATCGGATTGCCGGCCACGCGCGCCACGGCGCCATATTGCTCGCTGGTGCCGGCTGGCGCCGCGCTCGAGGCGGAGTGGATCGCACCGGTCGACGGTCCCGTGACATAGCCGCCGATCCAGAGCTGGTCGTTGAACCAGCGCGCACCGGCTGCCGAGCGGAAGTCACCGGCGGCGATATTGGTTGCAATCACGCCGGGCGAGGCGCGCTCCATGAACATGATGTCGTTGGAGCTCGTGGCTTCGTCCATGGTGTAGGGCAGGTCCATGATGCCGGCCTCGATCGCCATTCGTCCGCCGAACGGCTTTAGGCCGGTATAGCTGAGATAGGCATTCTCGACGCCGGAGACGCCACCGCCCGGAAGGGATCCCGGCGCGGCGCCGCCAAATCCGTCGGATGAGCCGCCGAAGTCGTAGACCAGCGCGAAGTTCCAGTCGTTGAAGAACTTGCCGGTGACGCCGATGCGCGCGCGGCGAACGTTCTGGCCGCTGTCGAGCTTCTGCGGCACGGTCGCCGCGGTGTCGGGACGATAGTCATAGCCGCCGACATCCCAATGCAGGCGGCTGGTGATGGCGACGCAGTTCGCCTGGTCGGCGGTGCAGATGGTTGGCCGGTTGTTCGGCATCGTCACGACGACGCTGGAGGCCGGCGCCGGTCCCTTGACCGGGATCGCCGCATTGGCGTTGGCAACCGCGGCCTTTGCCTCCGAGCGCGCCTCGGCCTTGGCTTCAGCCTTCGCTTCGGCTCTGGCTTTCGCCGTGGCCGCCGTGTTCGCTGCGGTCTGACTCTGGAGCTTGTCGAGCTTCTGCTCCAGCATCTTCAATTGCTGTTTCAGCAGCGCGATCTCCTGCTCGCTGCTGCTTGCCGATTGGGCCTGGGCCTGCGAGGCCGCCAGCGCGCCGGCGAGTCCAATCGCCGTGGCTGCAATTCTTGTCCTGCTCACGTCATGACTCCATCGTTTGACGAACTTCCCCAAGTCGCAACGGGAGAGCCTAGGTATGATCGATGACTGCCCCGCGACGCTGCGCCCGGTTGCGCGGTTCCCACTGATGCCAATTCGCCGCAACCGAATCCGCTCGACACCACAATGCTGGATGACGAGCATCATGCCAATCCACCGCTCTGGCAAATTGCCGATTCGCACGCTGTGCTTGCATCTCGGACACACTGGAAAGGGGCTGAATATTGCCGCCTGGCGCCCTTCTATTGGCGGGCGAACGCGCCTATATTCCGGCGTCTTTTCCAAGAGGTAGGAATGTTTCGATCGACCTGGACCGCCGTCGCCACGGCCTTGTGCATAGCGTTTTCAGCCCATTTCAATCCGACTGCTGCGCAGGACCGCCGGGTCCCGTCGTCGCCGGCCGAGTTGCGGCTGTCCTATGCACCGATCGTGCAGCGTGTGCAGCCGGCCGTCGTCAACGTCTATGCCGCCAAGGTGGTGCAGAACGGCAATCCACTGCTCGACGATCCGATCTTCCGTCGCTTCTTCGGCGTGCCGGGCCAGCAGCCCGAGCAGATGCAGCGTTCGCTCGGCTCCGGCGTCATCGTCGATGCCTCCGGCCTCGTCGTCACCAACGTCCATGTCATCGAGGGCGCGGACCAGGTGAAAGTGTCATTGTCGGACAAGCGCGAGTTCGAGGCCGAGATCCTGCTGAAGGATTCCCGCACCGATCTCGCCGTGCTTCGCCTGAAGGACACCAAGGAGAAATTCCCGACCCTCGACTTCACCAATTCCGACGAATTGCTGGTCGGCGACGTCGTGCTCGCCATCGGCAATCCCTTCGGCGTCGGCCAGACCGTGACCCACGGCATCATCTCGGCGCTGGCGCGGACGCAGGTCGGCATCACCGACTACCAGTTCTTCATCCAGACCGATGCGGCGATCAATCCCGGCAATTCCGGCGGCGCCCTGGTCGACATGAGCGGCAGGCTCGCCGGCATCAACACCGCGATCTATTCGCGCTCCGGCGGCTCGCAAGGAATCGGCTTTGCCATTCCCGCCAACATGGTGCGCGTCGTAGTCGCTTCCGCCAAGAGCGGCGGCAAGGCGGTGAAGCGGCCGTGGCTGGGGGCGAGGTTGCAGGCGGTGACGCCCGAGATCGCCGAGAGTCTCGGCCTGCGCTCGCCGACCGGTGCGCTGGTCGCAAGCGTGGTGCCGAATGGCCCCGCGGCGAAGGCCGGCCTGAAATCCTCCGACCTCATCACCGGGATCGACGGCCAGACCGTGGATGATCCCAACGCCTTCGATTACCGCTTCGCGACCCGTCCGCTCGGCGGCACCGCGCAGATCGACGTGCAGCGCGGCAGCAAGCCGGTCAAGTTGACGGTGGCACTGGAGACCGCGCCGGACACCGGCCGCAACGAGCTCGTCGTCACCGCGCGCTCGCCGTTCCAGGGCGCGAAGGTCTCGACCATCACGCCGGCCGTCGCCGACGAGCTGCATCTGGATGCCGACACCGACGGCGTCGTGATCACCGATATCGGCGGCGATACCGCGGCCGCAAGTGTCGGCTTCCAGAAGGGCGACATCATCCTGGCGGTCAACAACCAGAAGATCAGCAAGACCGGCGACCTCGAGAAGGCCGCGGGTGAACGGCCCCGAATCTGGCGCATCACGCTGGTGCGCGGCGGCCAGCAGATCAACGTCACGCTGGGCGGATGAGTCCGAAGCGACCACAGGAGACGCCAACCCTCTTCGCCGCGGCGGGGCTCGATCATGATGCTCCGCATCCGCTGCCGGATCGGCTGCGTCCGCGCGCCTTGTCGGAGGTCGTCGGCCAGGACCACATCCTCGGTTCCGACGGTGCGCTGACGCGCATGCTGGAAACGCGCACGCTCGGCTCACTCATCTTCTGGGGGCCGCCCGGCACCGGCAAGACCACGGTGGCGCGGCTGTTGGCGGATGCGACCGATCTGCATTTCGAGCAGATTTCCGCGGTGTTCTCCGGCGTCGCCGATTTGAAGAAGGCGTTCGATGCCGCGCGGGCCCGCCGGGAGATGGGTAAGGGCACGCTGCTGTTCGTCGATGAGGTGCATCGCTTCAATCGCGCCCAGCAGGATTCGTTTCTGCCCGTGATGGAAGACGGCACGGTGGTCATGGTCGGCGCCACCACCGAGAATCCGTCGTTCGAGCTCAACGCGGCGCTTCTGTCGCGCGCGCGTGTGCTGGTGTTTCGCTCGCTCGACGCGGCCGCGATCGAAAAGCTGTTCGCGCATGCCGAGGAGGTCGAAGGCCGCAAGCTGCCGCTCGATGCCGAGGCGCGCGCGGTGCTGGTGCGCATGGCCGATGGCGACGGCCGCGCCTCGTTGACGCTCGCCGAGGAAGTCTGGCGCGCCGCGCGCAAGGACGAGATCTTCAACGCCGCGCAGTTGCAGGAGATTTTGCAACGCCGCGCCCCGATCTACGACAAGTCGGCCGACGGCCATTACAACCTGATCTCGGCGCTGCATAAGTCGGTGCGCGGCTCCGATCCCGATGCCGCGCTGTATTACCTCGCGCGCATGCTCGATGCCGGCGAGGATCCGTTGTTCCTGGCCCGCCGCGTCGTGCGTATGGCGGTCGAGGACATCGGTCTTGCCGATCCGCAGGCCCTGGTCATCGCCAACGCCGCCAAGGATGCTTTCGACTTTCTGGGTCACCCAGAGGGCGAGCTCGCCATCGCGCAGGCCGTGGTCTATCTCGCCACCGCGCCGAAATCGAACGCGGTCTATACCGCCTTCGGCACGGCGATGCAGGTGGCAAAGCAGGCCGGCTCGCTGCTGCCGCCCAAGCACATCCTCAATTCCCCGACCAAGCTGATGAAGTCCGAAGGCTACGGCTCCGGCTACGAATACGACCACGACGCGCCGGATGCCTTTTCAGGCCAGGACTATTTCCCGGAAGCCCTCGGCCGCCAGACCTTTTACGACCCGCCCGAGCGCGGTTTCGAGCGCGAGATCAGGAAGCGGCTGGATTACTGGGCCAAGCTGCGCAAGGAGCGGGGCGGCTGAGGCCAAATCGCCATTTCGTCGTGACGAAACGGCACTTTTGGGCTAGGCAGGCAGCCATGAGCCGCCGCATCAAGAGAACCAACCAAGAGCCCCGTTCGCGTGATCAGCGCAAGGAGGCGCGCCCGTTCAAGGCGCGCAGCGCGAAGAAGGCCGGACCGCGTCCTGGCGGTAAGCCCGGTGCCAAGCCGCCGCGCTTTGCGGGCGAGCGCGCCGAGCGGCGTGCGCCCAAGGCCGCAATAGAAAAGCCCACGCCAGCAAAGCCCGTCGAGGCATTGCTGCCGACCAAGGTGCAGACCGTCACCGTGACGGCCGACGAGAACAACATGCGCGTCGACCGTTTTCTCGAAGCGCGCTTTCCCGGTCTGTCGTTCTCCCACATCCAGCGTGTCGTGCGCAAAGGCGAGCTGCGTGTCGACGGCAAGCGCGTCGACAGCAAGGATCGCCTGGAGGAGGGGCAGAGCGTCCGCATTCCGCCGCTCAAGCTCGACACGCCGAAGACGGCCGGCCCTCTGTCGGAAGCCGCGCAGAAGACGCTTGCCGCGCTGAAGGAGATGACGATTTGGGAGGACGACGACGTGCTCGTCCTCAACAAGCCCGCCGGCCTTGCCGTGCAGGGCGGCTCGGGCATGACGCGGCACATCGACCAGATGCTGGAGGTGATGCGCGATTCCAAGGGCCAGAAGCCGCGCCTCGTGCACCGTATCGACAGGGAGACGTCGGGCTGTCTCCTGATCGCCAAGACGCGCTTTGCCGCCTCGCATTTGACCGGCGCGTTCCGGTCGCGCTCGGCGCGAAAGGTCTATTGGGCGCTGGTGCCGGGCCTGCCGAAACCGAAGCAGGGCCGCATCTCGACCTTCCTCGCGAAGGAGGAGGGCGAGGACGATACCATCATGCGCATCGCCCAGCATGGCGACGAGGGCGCCAGCCACGCGGTGACGTACTATGCGATGGTCGAGACCGCCGGCAACAAGCTGACCTGGGTGTCGCTGAAGCCCGTGACGGGCCGCACCCATCAACTCCGTGCCCATATGGCCCATATCGGCCATCCCATCATTGGCGATCCCAAATATTTCAACATCGAGAACTGGGAGCTGCCGGGCGGCTTGCAAAACCGGCTGCATCTCCTGGCACGCCGGATCGTCATCCCGCATCCACGCGGCGGCGTGATCGACGCCACCGCGCCGCTGCCGCCACATATGCAGCAATCGTGGAATCTGCTCGGGCTGGATGCAAGCCGGTTTGATCCGATCGAGAACGCGCCGGAGGAGTAGGGCTAGGCGCCGCGGCCAGCCAAAGCCCGGCGAGCAGGGTTGCAATGCCCGCAAGTTCCCTTATGCCAGCCGCTCGCTTTATCGGCCGCCGCTCTTATCTTGAAAGCTTAGCATTCAGCGACCGGGACCGAAGACTCAACATGCGCGAATTGTTCGAAGAGGCTGCAGGGCAACCCCCGCCGGATCCGCGGGAATCGGCGCGCGCCTCCGCGCGCACGTCCCCGCGCAAGCGCTTCTACAAGGAGGCCGGCGCGGGCGAGGCCGAGGGCGGCTTCGCCATCACCCTCGACGGCAAGCCGATCCGCACGCCCACCGGGCGTCAGGTGGTGATCCCCTCGCGCGACCTCGCCGATGCGGTTGCTGCCGAATGGGCTGCGCAGGGCGAGACGATCGATCCCGTGACCATGCCGCTGACGCGGATCGCCAACAGCGTGGTCGAGGGTGTGATCGACCGGGTTGATCTCGTCAGCGACGATCTCGCAAAATACTTCGAGACCGACCTGTTGTTCTATCGCGCCGGCCACCCCGAAGGGCTGGTCGCCCGCGAGGCCGCGCATTGGGACCCCGTGCTGTTCTGGGCCGCGGAGTCGCTGGGCGCGCATTTCATCCTGTCCGAGGGCATCATGCATGTGAAGCAGCCGGACGAGGCGCTGAAGGCAGCCCGCGCCGCGCTGCCAAGAGATGCCTGGTCGGTCGCCGCGCTCCATGTGGTGACCACCCTGACCGGCTCGGCGCTGCTCGCGCTGGCGCTGGCCCATGGCGTGCGTGATGCTGGCCAGGTCTGGGCCGCCGCCCATGTCGATGAGGACTGGAACATCGACCAATGGGGCGTGGACGAGGAAGCGGCCGCTCGCCGGGCCACGCGCCTGCGGGATTTCGAGGCCGCCGTGGCGGTCTTGGCCGCGGTGAAGCCGCAAGCGGCCGAAGGTCTTAACGAGAGGTTTACGACGGCGCCTTAGGGTGGGATGGCATTCCCTGGGCTGCCTCAAGATGCCGACGCCGATAAGCTCGATCGTTCCTGTCAGTGCCGCCAGCTCTGTGGCTGATGCGACGACGCCCGATCTCGTGCAGGCCGGCAGCGTCGTCGACGCCAAAGTGGTCAGCGTGCTCGCCGACAATCTGGTGCGGATCGCGATCGCGAACCTCTCGATGGACGTGATGTCGGAAGTGGCGCTGACACCGGGGCAGAATCTCCAGCTCGCGGTGTCGCAAAACGACGGCACCACCCGGCTCGCGGTCGTCGGCGGGACAGGCGGGGCGGCGTCCGATCAGATTACGCTGACGCCAGCTGCGGCCTCGCTGGTGGAGAGCCCGCCGCTCGCGCCGTCCGCGAGCGCGGCGCGCAATACGTTGACTCCGCTGGAGCAAGTCGCCGTCACCGTGGCGTCCGCCGAGGCCGTGACCAGGCAAGGCAGCCAGGCGCCGCTGTTTGCCAATCTCGCAGCGGTCGTCACCAGCAGCGATTTGCCGGCGGGGCTGAAGCAGGCCGTGCTGGACGTGCTGGCGCAGCAGACGCCGCTCAACGCCGGGCTCGATGGCGGCGATATTGAATCCGCCTTCCAGAAATCGGGGCTGTTCCTCGAGGCTTCGCTGGCCGCCGGCGCGCCCCCGTCATCCGGTGCAGTGCCGGATTTGAAAGCGGCGCTGCTGGTGTTGCGACAGACGCTGACCACGATTGAGACGGCCGCGCCGCCGACCCAGGGCGCCATGATTCCGACTGGCGCCACGGCGACACCGCAGGTCGTTGCCGCCCCGGCCCAGGCAGCAGGCGAGGCCACGCAGGCCGCATTGCCGTCAACCGAACCCGAAATCGCCCAACCGCTGCAACCGCCACGCAGCGCCAATCCCACGGCTGCGGGGCTCGCCGACATCGCTGGCGGCGCTGCACAGGCGGCGATGCCCAGGACCATGTCCCCAGGCCTTACTGCCAGCCTCTTGCAGGAGATGACGCAAAACCTGCCGCGAATGATCGGCAACATGCCCGGCTCCAACAAGGCCGTGCCGGATGGCCACATCTTCGAGGCGGCCACCCACGCGACCACGCCACCGCCGTTCCGTGGCGCGCTGCCAGCGCCCCAATCCATCGCTTCGCCATCGCTCGCGCCCGATACGCCGCTGGCCACCACGGTGCATCGCCTGCTCGACGATACCGATGCCGCGATCGCGCGGCAGACGCTGTTGCAAGTTGCCTCGCTCCCCGATCGCACCGACGCCAGCGGCCACCGCATCGACCCGGCCGTGCCGCAATGGAATTTCGAGATTCCCTTCGCAACCCCGCAGGGCACCGCGATGGCGCAGTTCGAGATCTCGCGCGATGGCAGCAATGAATCCGCCGATCCCGCCACGCGTGCCTGGCGCGCGCGCTTCTCGCTCAATGTCGAGCCGGCCGGCCCGGTGCACGCGCTGATCACGCTGAGTGGCGACAAGACCTTCGTGCGGATGTGGGCGGAGCGGCCGGCGACGGCACAGCAGCTCCGCGCCGGCGTCGGTGAGCTCAGCCAGGCATTGTCCAGAGCCGAGCTCAAGCCTGGTGATATCATCGTGCGCGACGGCACCCCGCCGCAGGCCGCGCCGGCTCGCGCCGGCCATTTCCTGGATCGCGCCACATGAGCGACCCATCCAAGCTCGCGATTGCCCTGCATTATGAGAAGGGCACCAACGCCCCGGTTGTCGTCGCCAAGGGCAAGGGCACGATCGGCGAAAAGATCGTCGAGATCGCCAAGGCCCATGACATTCCGATCGAGGAGAGCGAGGTTTTGGCCGGCGCACTCTCCAAGGTCGAGCTCGGCGAGGAGATCCCGCCGGACCTCTACAAGGCCGTCGCCGAAGTGCTGGTGTTCGTGCTGCGGCTGTCGCGGGAGCGCTGACCGCTGTCATCGTTTCACCACGTGGGGGCTGCATGGTTGCGGCCACTTTCATCGATTAGCGGATACCACCCTTGATCACCCGTCGTTCCACCCTCGGCCTGCTCGCCGCAGCCGCCACCCTGCCGTCACGCGCGCTCGCTCATGTCGCCCCGCCGCGCAACGAAATCCGCGACAGCTTGGCCAAACGCTTCACCGATCTCGGCACATCAGGCACCTTCGTCGGCTACAAGGTAGAGGACTATCTGATCGTCGCTAGCGACAAGGAGCGCTCGGGCGAGGGGAAGCTGCCGGCCTCGACCTTCAAAATTCCGAACTCGTTGATTGCGCTCGAGACCGGCGTTGTCGCTGACCCCGACAAGGACGTGTTTCCCTGGGACGGCGTGAAGCGGCCGATCGAGGCTTGGAACAAGGATCACACACTACGCAGTGCGATCGCAGTCAGCGCGGTGCCGGTCTATCAGGAGATCGCGCGCCGCATCGGCCAGGAGCGCATGCAGAAATATGTCGACGAGTTCGACTACGGCAACCGCGACATCGGTGGCGGCATCGATCAATTCTGGCTCACCGGCAATTTGCGCATCGATCCGGTCGAGCAGGTCGACTTCGCCGACCGGCTGCGGCGCCGTGCGCTGCCGATCAGCAAGCGCAGCCAGGATCTCGTCTGCGACATCCTGCCGGTGACCAAGGTCGGCGATAGCATCATCCGCGCCAAGTCGGGCCTCTTGGGCGCCGAACGCGGCGAGCCGTCGCTGGGCTGGATGGTCGGCTGGGTCGAGAAGGGCGAGGCGCACACTGTGTTCGCGCTCAACATGGATTGCCGCGAACCGCGTCTCATCAGTGAGCGCATGCCGCTGACGCAAGCCTGCCTTGCCGAGATTGGCGCGATCTAGCGCTACCGCGCTGGCGCCGCTCAACTAGCATCCTCCCGCCAAGGAAAAACCGGGAGGATAACAATGAACTCAACGCCGCTCTGGCTGTCGTCGCTCACGCTTGCGGCAGCTGCCGGCTAGCTCGGCGCCACGATGTATGCCGGCCCCGCCACCAGCAAGGAGCCACGCTTTCCGCAGCTCACCATGGATCAGCTGGACGCCAGGCAGAAGCCGCTCGGCGAACAGATCATGAAGGTGTCGAGCGTCGGCATCGGCGGGCCCTACAATCCGATGATCCGCAGTCCCGTGCTCGGCCAGCGCCTGTTCGACCTGTTCCACTACCTGCGCTGGGAGACCTCGGTCCCGGTCAAGCTCAACGAGTTCGCGATCCTGATCATCGGGCGGCAGTGGCGCTCGCAGGTGGAATGGTACGCACACGCGCCGCTGGCGGCGAAGGCGGGCCTGTCGGCCGACATCATCGCAGAGCTGAAGGCCAACAAGCGGCCCTCGAAGATGGCCGATGACGAGGCGGTGGTCTACGATTTCGTCACCGAGCTCACCACCACCAAGAAGGTCACCGACGAGACTTACGTGCGCGCGAAGAAGGTGTTCAACGACCAGCAGATCGTCGACCTCACCGCAGTCGCCGGCAATTACGTGATGGTGGCGATGCTGCTTGCCATGGCGGAGGAGACCGTGCCGCCGGACAAGCAGGAACCGTTTAGGCCGGGTGAGCCGTAGGGCTCGTTATTGCGAGCGCAGCTCTCTCCACGCGTCATTGCGAGCGTAGCGAAGCAATCCAGAGTCCCTCAGCGGGAAGATTCTGGATTGCTTCGCTGCGCTCGCAATGACGGGGGCGTAGGGTGGGCAGCTCTCAGGCGGGATCGGCCGTTTTCTTCCCCGTCAGCGCCTGGTCGATCGCAAAGCCGCCGATCTCGCTCATCGCCTGCGAGATCACGTCGCCGCGTCTAGCAAAGCCGTTCGAGAGATACTCGAACTGCGTCCGCGCCAGCCGCAGCACCTCGATCGGCACGGAGACCACGGTCTCGTTGAAACTGTCGACAGAGGCGCGCAGCGTGTCGAGCTCCGTGCTGAGCTTGCCGATATGACTCTCGGCATCTTGCATAAGGCCAAGCAGCTTGCCGCGCTCGGCATCGAATGCGGCTCGCTGGGCCGCGCTCGCTGCGGTGACCTCGGCGAGCTGTGCCCGCAGCGCTGCGATCTGGCTCACCATGGCATCGCGAGCAAGCTCCGCGGCCTCGCGCAGCTCGGTGTTGCGCGTGCTTTCGACCTGCTGCTCGTGATAGAGCCGCTCGGCCGACATCGCCCGCTGTGCCAGAGATACGATCAGGCTTGCGGCACGCAGCAGCATCTCGCCGTTCCGTCCCGACACCATGCTGGCCATGCGCCGCAGGAAGTCGATGGTTTCCGACGATGAGTTCGGCGGCAGGGGGACGACCGTCGCGGACATCTCAGTGATGCTTGCGTGATGCTCGAGCCGAGGCGTAATGACCGCCGCCGTACCGACTGGGCTCACGCAACATTCGGCGCCTGATCGTGAGCTTGAAGCAAGCCTGAATCGGCTGGCCTGGTCAACTGGGCCGGACCACCAAATTTGCAGGACGCGCGCGGGTCAGGCGTTCTTCTGCTGCCCGATCCGCCCCAGATGGGTGAAGCCGAACCCCGCGGAATATTTCAGGCCATAGCCGAGCGCCCGGTCGATGCCGATATGGGCGAGCCAGATCAAGGCGATGGACAAAGTGAGGGGCGAGGCGAGGCCGAAGCCCAGCGTCAGCAGCGCCACCGGCGCCATGTAGCTGTGGGCGGCGTTGTAGACCATCGCGCCGAATTTGGCGTCGGACAGGTATGCCAGGAAGCTCAGATCGGGCACGAAGAACAGCAGGGCAAACACTAGCCAAGAGCCGTCCCACGCCCAGTAGAGCATCACCATGCCAGCGAACAGGGTGAGGCCCTCCAGCCGCAGCAGGATGTTGACACCGCCCGTCGCCGCACCAGTCTCGGCCGTTCCTTCGTCCATGCTCGCCTCCCAGGCAAAACTTTGTAATCCCTCACGCTTTCAGCCCGGACAGGGCAGCCCTGCGAGGTCGAAAGGCGCTTTCCGGCCCGCAAAATGCCGTGTTAGAACCCCGCATCACTTAAGAACTGGCGGGAGCAAATGAAACACATCCTGGACGCCCTTGAAGATCGTCGTGCCGGTGCCAAGCTCGGCGGCGGGGAGAAGCGCATCGAGGCGCAGCACGCCCGCGGCAAGCTGACGGCGCGCGAGCGCATCGAGCTCTTGCTCGACAAGGGATCGTTCGAGGAATTCGACATGTTCGTCGAGCATCGCTCCACCGAGTTCGGCATGGAGAAGACCAAGGTGCCGGGCGATGGCGTCGTCACCGGCTGGGGCACCGTCAACGGCCGCAAGACCTTCGTCTTCGCCAAGGATTTCACCGTGTTCGGCGGTTCTCTCTCGGAAACGCACGCGCTAAAAATTACAAAGCTCCAGGACATGGCGATGAAGGCGCGGGCGCCCATCATCGGTCTCTACGATGCCGGCGGCGCCCGCATCCAGGAGGGCGTCGCCGCGCTCGCCGGCTATTCCTACGTGTTCCGCCGCAACGTGCTCGCCTCGGGCGTGATCCCGCAGATATCAGTCATCATGGGCCCCTGCGCCGGCGGCGACGTCTATTCGCCGGCGATGACCGACTTCATCTTCATGGTGAAGAACACCAGCTACATGTTCGTCACCGGCCCCGACGTGGTGAAGACCGTCACCAACGAGGTCGTCACCGCCGAAGAGCTCGGCGGCGCCTCGGTGCACGCCACGCGCTCCTCGATCGCCGACGGTGCGTTCGAGAACGACGTCGAGACGCTGCTGCAGATGCGCCGTCTGATCGACTTCCTGCCGTCCAACAACACCGACGGCGTGCCGGAATGGCCGAGCTTCGACGACATCGGCCGGGTCGACATGTCGTTGGACACGCTGGTCCCCGACAATCCGAACAAGCCCTACGACATGAAGGAATTGATCCTGAAGGTCGTGGACGAGGGCGATTTCTTCGAGATCGCGGAGGCCTTCGCCAAGAACATCGTCACCGGCTTTGGCCGCATCGCGGGGCGCACCGTCGGCTTCGTCGCCAACCAGCCGATGGTGCTGGCCGGCGTGCTCGACAGCGACGCCTCGCGCAAGGCGGCGCGCTTCGTCCGCTTCTGCGACGCCTTCAACATCCCGATCGTCACCTTCGTCGACGTGCCGGGCTTCCTGCCGGGCACCGCGCAGGAATACGGCGGCCTGATCAAGCATGGCGCGAAGCTCTTGTTCGCGTACTCGCAATGCACGGTGCCGCTGGTGACCATCATCACCCGCAAGGCCTATGGCGGCGCCTTCGACGTCATGGCCTCCAAGGAGATCGGCGCCGACATGAACTATGCCTGGCCGACCGCCCAGATCGCGGTGATGGGCGCCAAGGGCGCGGTCGAGATCATCTTCCGCTCCGACATCGGCGACCCCGACAAGATCGCGGCGCGAACGAAGGAATACGAAGACCGCTTCCTGTCCCCCTTCATCGCCGCCGAGCGCGGCTACATCGACGACGTCATCATGCCGCACTCGACGCGGAAGCGCATCGCGAGGGCACTGGCGATGCTGAAGGACAAGAAGACGGAAATGCCGGCGAAGAAGCACGACAATTTGCCGTTGTGAGAAAGGTGTCGCCCGGATGAGCGTAGCGACATCCGGGTTCTTCCTCAGGTCCCGCATGTCGCTTCGCTCATGTGGGCAACTGGTTTCTTCTGATTTGGTATCCTTGATCCAATGATCGAAGACGATCCGAGCGACGAAATCTCAGATATCGAGGATCGGATCGAAGCGCTCGCCGAGATCGCCGAGCGCTGCCGGAAGTACATCCTGGCATCCAAGATCGCGATCGGCGGCGGTGCGACGCTGCTCTTGATCACGATCCTCGGCCTGTTCGGGACCGGCCAGACCGCCGCGCTTGGGTCGATCGCGCTGGTGCTGGGCGGGATCGTGTCGCTGGGCTCGAATGTCAGCACGTTGCGGCAGACGGACGAGGCCATCAGTGCCGCGGAGGCGCGTCGTTCGGCGCTGATTGGCAGCATCGACCTGCGCGTCGTCGCGGATGCGCCGATGAAGCTGGTGTGACGCGCCGCATCCACGGTGCGTAAGGGTGGGTTAGCCCTGCAGATGCGCAAAGCGCATCTGCGCGGCGTAACCCACCTCTTTTCTCTCCGCGGCGACAGAATTGGTGGGTTACGCCCAGCGGACTGCGCTTCGCGCAGCCGCAAGGCTAACCCGCCCTACGAGATCCCGCGCGCCTTATCCGCCGAAGCAAAATGCGCCATCTGGTCCGCACGGGCCTTCGCAAAGGCTGGGCGGGCCGTGGCCCGGGCGAGGTAAGCACGGCAGGCCGGGTGGTTCGCCAGTCCCTCGAAGCGGTCGACGGGGCGCAGCACGTCCGACATCAGGATGTCGGCGACGGAGAAGGACCCCGCCAGCCATTCGCGGCGGGCCAGCACCAGTTCGAGATGCTTGAGGCGAACCTCAAGGAACCCGTCCAGGAATTTCCATGCCGGCGTGTCGTCCGCATTGCCCATGAACTTCAGCATCGCCCAGGGCAGACTCGCCATCTCCACCGAATTGAGCGCGGCGAACACCCATTTCGCGCCTCGACGCGGCCGCGCGGATCTGACGGCATCAGCTTGTCGCTGCGCTCGCCGAGATGCAGCAGGATCGCGCCGCTCTCGAAGATCGAGAGGTCGCCGTCGGTCAGCCACGGCACCTGGCCGAAGGGCTGGTGCGCGAGATGCGCGGGGCCGCGGTCGTCGAATGGCACGCTTGCGACGCGATAGGGCAAGGCGGCTTCTTCGAGCGCCCAGCGCACACGGAGGTCGCGCACGAAACCTCTGGGCATCTCGGGAACCCAATCGAAGGTGGTCAGGGTGAGGTCGGCCATTTGGTGTCTCCGTGTCCTGGTTCAGATCAAGGACGCGCGAAGGGCGCACGTTCCGACACCGGTGCCAACTGTTTTTGTCGCCGGCCCATGAAGCGGCTAGTCTTGCCCCAAACAATGGGAGGAAACCCGATGCCATCAGCCTTCTTCGTCGTCCGCGCCATCGTCGCCGACGCGAGCAAGCGCGCCGCCTTCGACAGATGGTACGAGACGGAACATCTGCCCGACGCGGTGAAGGCGTTTGGCGTAGCCAAGGCCTGGCGGTACTGGAGCCTGGACAATCCCTCGCTGCACCAGGCCATGTATCAGTTCGATGACGAGACGAAGCTCGCCGCGATGCTGAAGGGTGATGCGCTCAAGCGCCTGACCGCCGACTTCAACCGCGACTGGCCCGATGTGACGCGCACGCGCGAGACGTTGGTGCTGGCGCAGGAGTTCGCGACGTAGGGCGGAGGGCTACGAATTCTCCAATTAATCTGATCACCTGATTCAGCTTTGGTTCATGTCGTGACCACGACACTTCTTCTGCATCACAGGCACGATGATCAAGAGGAAGAAGCCATGGAGCGCCGGAACTTTTTGAAACTTGCATTGGGGGTGACGGCGGGAGCCGCCGCCTTCGCTGCGACCGCGCAGGCCGCGCCGCTGTCACCGCAACGGGCCGCTGATCCCACCCGCATGCCGCAGGGCAGTTCCGATGCTCATCCCGCAGTCACCACCAGCGAGGAAGCCGCGCAGGCGAAGCCTGAGCAGGTGCACTGGCGTGGGCGCGGCCGGCATTGGGGCTGGCGCCGCCGGCACTGGGGTTGGCGTCGCCGGCGCTGGCATCGCCGTCATTACTGGTAAGCTCGCGACAATTCGCGAATTGGACGGGGATCGCCGCTGGCGGCCCCCGTTTCGATTCTGGAGCCGCTCCGATTCCACGGCGGACGAAAGTCGGCAGCGGCGATCCAAACGAAAATGGCCGCGCAGGTTGTCCCGCGCGGCCATTTTGCAAGGCGAAAGGATCAGAACGGACGGCAGCGGCCGGCGTACCAGCGGAAGCCGTAGGGGCACACGCGCGCGCGGGGCACCACGACGACCGGCGCCGGGGCGACCACCACGGGGCCGGGGCGCACCACGACCGGGCCGCGCATCGGACGGCAGCCGCCATAGGGGCCGCGATACCAGCCGGGGCCGCAGCCGCCGGCGGCGCTGGCCGCCTCGCTGAAGCCGACGACCGCGCTGGCGAGCATGACGGCGGCGAACAGATATTTCATTTGATCTTCCTTCTGGTCCTTGGGGCAGGCTTAGGGGGACGGCGCTTGCGCGCACAATGAATCAAAAGACACGATTCGACACGCTAAACCTATGCGTGCCGACACGTCGCGATCCAAACCTGCCAATCATGACCTGAATGCGGCATGAACGCTCCTTCGCATACGGCTTCAGGCGACAGCGATGGCGCTAGACTCTTTGCTTGACGCGTTTTCTTTACGCGAACCGGTGTCCACTTCGCTCGAAAACGCTTTACTGGCCAAGAAAGCCCAGCACCAGCTCCCGATACTTCTCCGGCGCCTCCAGGAAGACGAGATGGCCGGTGTCCGGGATCACCTCGGCCCGCGCATTCGGCATCTTCGCGGCAAGCGCTTTGGCGAGTTCGGCGTTCTGTCCCATCTTGGCGCGCAACGCCTCCGGCGCGCTCAGCCGACCCGGCGCGTTGTGATCGTCGGCACCCATCACGAACAGCGTGGGCAGCGTGATGAGCGGGATCTCGTGCGCCACCGGTTCGCGATAGATCATCTGGCCGGAGCTGACGAAGGCGCGCAGCCACCGCGGATAGTCGGGGCTGCCCTTGATGTTGAAACGGGCATCGATGAACGGCGTGATCGCCTCCGGCGGCAGCTTGATTGCGTAATTGGTCTGGAGTTGCTTGCGATAGCCGTCCGCCGTGAGCTTGTCCTCAGTCTCGATCATCTTCTCGGTTGGCGTCGGCGGCACGTAGAGGCGGTAGTCCTCCAGTCCGATCGGCGCGGTGAGCACCAGATGGGCGATACGATCCGGATAGGCGCGGGCGATGCGCACGCCCAGCATGCCGCCGAGGGAGTGGGCGATGATCTCGGTCTTGTCGATCTTGAGCTGATCGAGCAGCGCAATCGTGTTGCGCGCCAGCGTGTCGAAGTGAAGCTCGCCGTCCGGCTTGGATGATTTGCCGAAGCCGATCTGGTCCGGCACGACGACGCGATAACCCGCCTCGCTCAGCATCTTGATTACGGGGCCCCAGTAGCTCGACGGGAAATTGCGCCCGTGCAGCAGCACGACGGTGCGGCCGTTCGGCCGTGCGGGGGACACGTCCATATAGGCCATGCTGAGCTGCTCGCTGTCATTGACGAGCGGCAAGAGGTGCACGGCATAGGGATAGGCAAAGCCTTCGAGCGCGATGCCATAGGGCTCGCGCGGCGCGGTGTCGGCGGCGCGGGATGCAAACGGGATGCTGAAGAGGGCTGCAGCGAGTGCGGCCGCGAAGATGCGGTTCATTGAGGTCTCCGGTGTGCCCGGGCAAAAGCGCGAAGCGCGTCTTCGCGAACTTGTCCCGGCGCATCCACGTGCCAGCCGCAATAAAGACGTGGCTTGCCGGGTCAAGCCCGGCCATGACGAGAGGGGGAGTTCACACGGGATTGTGTGCCGTCACGCAGCTTGCGTGATCAGTCCTTCCCATTCCCGAACAGCGCGGCGAATTGTTTCTCGCCGGTGCGGGTGAAATTCACGACGCGGCTGCCGGGCGTGGCGTCGCGCGCGGCCCATTTGAGTTCGGCGAAGCGCTGCATCATGGCGGCCCCCAGCGTGCCGGCGAGATGATGCCGCCGCTCGCTCCAGTCGAGACAGGCCTTGCACACCGGGCGGCGCGGATGGGTGAGCATGTCGGGCGAGATCTGCAAATGCTTGGCGAGGAAGCGCTCGCCCTCGGCCGTCAGCTCGATCTCCTGCTTCTTCTGCCTGATCAGCTGTCGCGCGCGCATGGTGTCGAGCATCTGCACGCCGAGATCGCCGGCGAGATGATCATAGCAGATCCGCGCACGCCGCAGCGCCGGATCTTTCGGCCCGGTGCGCACGCGCATGTGGCCGGTCCGCGCGGCAAGCCCCGCCAGGCCTTCGAGCACGCCGGCGACGTCGTCGTCGGTGAGGCGGTAGTAGCGGTGCCGGCCCTGCTTCTCCGGTTCGACGAGGCCGCCGGCCTCGAGCTTCGACAGGTGCGAGCTCGCAGTCTGCGGCGTGATGCCGGCCTCCTGCGCCAATTCGCTGGCAGTGAGCGCGCGGCCGTTCATCAGCGCGGTCAGCATGTTGGCGCGGGCGGGATCGCCGACCAGCGAAGCGACCATGGCGATGTCAGGCCCTGATTTCATGCTTCGATGGTAGCCGAAGCATTGCGGTAGGGCAAGGGCGTAGTCTCTCACCGCGTCGTCATTGCGAGCGCAGCGAAGCAATCCAGAGATGTTTCCGCGGAGGGATTCCTGGATTGCTTCGCTGCGCTCGCAATGACGGAGAAACGACAGGAGAGCCCATCATGTCCGTCACCGTCTTCATCCGCTACCAGCTCGATCCCTTCAAGCGCGCGCAGTTCGAGGAATACTCGAAACGCTGGCTCACCATCATCCCGAAATGCGGTGGCGAGCTGATCGGCTATTTCATGCCGCATGAGGGCACCAACAACATCGCCTTCGCGCTGATCACCTTCGAGAGCCTGGCCGCCTATGAGGCCTATCGTGCGCGGCTGCGGCAGGACGCCGAAGGCATGGCGAACTTCCATTTCGCAGAGGAGAACAAGTTCATTCTCGCGGAGGAGCGCACGTTCCTGCGCAAAGTGGTATTGTAGGCCACGACATCGTTAGCAGGAGAAGCCCATGATCGCCGTGATCTTCGAAGTCTGGCCGAAGCCGGAACACCGCCAGGATTATTTCGACCTCGCGGCCGACCTGAAGCCGCTCCTGCAAACCATCGACGGTTTCATCTCGGTCGAGCGTTTCGAGAGCCTGACCGAGAAGGGCAAGATCCTGTCGGTGTCGTTCTGGCGGGATGAGGCAGCCGTCGAGGCCTGGCGCAACACGATGGAGCATCGCCGCACCCAGGCCAAAGGCAGGGCGAAGATATTCGCCGATTATCATTTGCGCATCGCCAGCGTCATCCGTGACTATGGCATGAACGATCGGGAGCAGGCGCCGAAGGACAGCCGCGCGGTGCACGACGCGCACTAGCGCTGCAGGGCATGCACTAGCGCTGCCCGGGCGCGCTACTAGCGCTGCCTTGAATGCGCGCCTATGTCTTCGCGGCCAATAAGGGAGAGAAACATGCATGTGACAACCGCTGACAAGCGCGCAACCTTCAGGAAGATGCACGAGAGCGGCTGCTTCATCCTGCCCAATCCGGTCGATGTCGGCAGCGCCAAAGCATTGCAGCATCTCGGCTTCAAGGCGATTGCGTCATCGAGCGCGGGCTTTGCCTGGACCATCGGCAAGGCCGATAATCACGTCAGCGTCGAGGACGTCTGTCAGCATCTGGCAGCATTGAGCTCCGCCGTCGACATCCCCGTCAACGCGGATTTCGAGGGCGGCTTTGCCGTCGAGCCCGACAAGGTCGCCGACAATGTCGAGCGCTGCGTGCGCACCGGCGTTGCCGGCCTGTCGATCGAGGATTCCACCGGCGACAAGGCCAAGCCGCTCTACGACCGCGCGCTCGCGGTCGAGCGGATCAAGGCCTCGCGCAAGGCGATCGGCGACAGCGGCACGCTGCTGGTCGGCCGCTGCGAGGCGTATTTGTGGGGTGTGACCGACCTCAAACTGGTCATCGACCGGCTCACCGCTTATGCGGACGCCGGCGCCGATTGCCTCTATGCGCCGGGCCTGAAGAGCCGCGAGGACATTGCGGCGGTGGTGAAGGCGGTGCATCCAAAACCGTTCAATCTCCTGATCGGCGGCGCCGGCCTGTCGTTGCAGGAGGCCGCCGATCTCGGCGTGCGCCGCATCAGCGTCGGTGGCTCGCTCGCCCGCGCCGCCTGGGGCGGTTTCATGCGGGCGGCGAAGGAAATGGCGGAGCAGGGAACCTTCACCGAGCTCGGCAACGGCTATTCTGGCGGCGAGCTCAACAAGATGTTCAGCTGACCCAAACGAAAAGCGGCGGGATCTGGGGTCCCGCCGCTCTCGCATCCTCTCGCTGTCATGCCCCCGTGCGCAATTGCGCACCGGGGGCGGGGTATCCAGTACGCCGCGGCTTCTCGATTTAGCCACGACTATCTCGGAGTACTGGGCGGATTCAACCGCTCGTCGCAACACTCCAGCAAGGAGGTTGCGATGGAGAGCTGTGTGCGGGTGGGTCGTGCTCAGAAGGCCCTGCGAGAGCATTACAGACCGTTCTGGGGCGCGATTGCCTCGGGGCGATCGAGCGAGGATGCTTCGATTGAGGCCGGGGTGTCGCCGGCGGTCGGAGTGCGCTGGTTCCGGAGGGCGGGCGGTATGCCGCCAACACATTTGTCGCGGTCGTCAAAACCCTCATCAGGGCGCTACCTCTCGTTCGCCGAGCGTGAGGAGATCGCCATCTTGCGCGCGCAGGGGCATGGGGTGCGAGCCATAGCTCGCCAGCTCGATCGGCCGCCATGCACGATCTCTCGTGAGCTCCGACGCAATGTGGCGCGTCGCCACGGCGCTGCAGAGTACCGCGCGACCACGGCACAATGGCGCGCTGATCGATCCGCCCGACGACCCAAATTGGCGAAGTTGGCAATCAATCCGGCCCTGCGGGATTATGTGCAAGACCGGCTTGCCGGTATGATCGCCAAGCCGGACGGGAAGCCCCTCCCTGGCCCGAAGGTGGTGTGGAAGGGGCGCCGGGCTGTACATCGGCAAAACCGGCGCTGGGCGACGGCATGGAGCCCGGAACAGATTTCGCGGCGACTTCGGCTCGACTTCCCCGAGGATGAGACGATGCGCATCAGTCACGAGGCGATCTATCAGGCGCTTTATGTGCAGGGACGAGGGGCTTTGCGTCGCGAACTGACGGCCTGCTTGCGCACCGGGCGGGCGTTGCGGATGCCAAGGGCGCGCGCGCGTAAAGGCCGAAGCTTTATTCCTTCCGAGATCATGATCAGTCAGCGTCCGGCGGAGGCCGCCGATCGAGCTGTGCCGGGCCACTGGGAAGGTGACCTCATTATGGGCCTTGGAAGCTCCGCGATCGGCACTCTGGTGGAGCGCACGACCCGTTTTACCATTCTGCTGCATCTACCGCGCATGACGGGCCAGGAACAGGAAGCTGGGGTGAAGAAAGCACTCGCCGGACATGGCGCTGAGGCCGTGCGCGATGCCATCACCCGCGCAATCGTCACCATGCCAGAGCAACTGCGTCGGTCACTGACTTGGGATCAAGGAGCCGAGCTGGCACAGCATGCACGTCTGAGGATCGATGCAGGCGTACAGGTCTACTTCTGCGACCCTCATAGCCCATGGCAGCGCGGCACCAACGAGAACACGAATGGGTTGCTGCGTCAGTACTTTCCAAAAGGGACCGATCTCAGCATGCACAATGCCGAGGACCTCGAGGCCGTGGCTCTCGCACTCAATACCAGGCCCAGAAAGACGCTCGGCTGGAAAACACCCGCCGAAACTCTCGACCAATTGTTACGGGTGAGCGATACACGGAGTGTTGCGACGAGCGGTTGAATCCGCCCTGGGTCGCCCGGTCAAGCCGGGCGACGACAGCTATCGTGTTACTTTTACTTCGCGCCGTCAGACGGCGTCTGCGTATCCGGGGCCGGCTTGCTCGGTGCCGCACCCGTGGTCACGCCCGGCCCGGCGTTGTTGCGCGGCGTTACGTCGCGCATACCGGGAGGCGAGGCCGGATTGGTCGGCTGCGTCTGCGCGGTTTGCGAGGCCGGTGTGTTGCTGGCCTGGTTGGTCGTGCTGGTATTGTTCAGGCCGTAGAACACGGCACCCAGCACTAGCGCAATCGCAACGGCAAACAGCGCAACTTTGCCACTGGAGGCGGGGCCTTCGCCAAGTTCGGGATCGGCCTGAAGGTCGGCGTCCCGGCGCGCCGCGCGAAGATACTCATCGTCGGCGAGGTTCGGGCGGTACGGATCGTTGGGAAAACGGTCGTCAGCCATCGATAGGTCTCCTCGGGTTATTGCCGCGGGACAACCCGTAGATGCGAGATTCTGTTCCCGGCGCTTTATGCTTTCGTCGCATGTTGCTCCCGCCAAGGGAATCAGGAACCTGTCCAGGGAACCGTGGACGAAGTTCCATGGCGGACCGGGGAACAAATCCATGTGGAGCCTGCCGCCGACCGACAGCGTGCTGCATCTTCTGGCGTTCGTCGCCTTGACGGCGGAGGGCATGACGGCCGCACTGGCCGCCGGTCGGCGCAGCATGGACTATGTCGGCGTTTGTCTTCTCGCCTGCGTAACCGCGCTTGGCGGCGGCACGCTGCGCGACCTGTTTCTCGGGCACTATCCGCTGGTGTGGGTCGCCAACCCGATCTACCTCGCGCTGCCGGGCGGGGCAGCGCTGCTGACGATCCTGATCGCGCGGCTGGTGCATCGGCTGCATCTCGCCTTCATCGTGCTCGATGCCATCGGCCTCGTCGTCTTCACCATGATCGGCTGCAACGTCGGCTGGCAGATGGATGCCTCGCTGCCGATCGTGATCGTCTCGGGCATGGTGACTGGCTGCGCCGGCGGCGTGTTGCGCGACGTGCTCTGCAACGACGTGCCGCTCTTGTTCCGATCCGAGCTCTACGCCAGCGTCTCGGTCGTGACCGGGCTGTTCTACGCCACCGCCTTCGGTCTCAATCTCAATGCCGAGCTCTGGACGATCTTGACCTTCGTGCTCGGCCTCAGCTTCCGTCTGCTCGCGGTGCGCTACAGCTGGGAGATGCCGAAATTCGTGTTCACGGGAGATGAAAAGAGATAGCGCGCTCTCTTCGCCTTGCCCCGCTTGCGGGGAGAGGCCGACGCGCGAAGCGCGGCGGGTGAGGGGGAGTTTTCGCGAGTCAAGCTGGTCGGCATACGGACAGGTCCATCCACCTCGTCATTGCGAGCCAACGGGTCCGCGCGAAGCGCGGCCCGATGACAGGCTCCGCGAAGCAATCCAGAATACCTCCGCGGAAAGACTCTGGATTGCTTCGCTGCGCTCGCAATGACGGAGGGGAGGCGACAGCGCGAATCTACGGCTCCGCCTTCCTCGCCTTCGCCACCTGCGACGGCGTCACCAGCGGGCCCGCATTGCCCCAGGAATTGCGCATGTAGTTCGTCACCGCGGCGATCTCGCCGTCGGACAATTGCTTGGCATAGGCCGGCATCTCGCCGGTGTTGGGTGCGCGCGGCGTCGTCACGGTGTGGGCGCCGTCGAGGATGATGCGCAAGGTGGAGGACGGATTGATCGATTGCAGCAGCGCGTTGCCGGGCAGCGGCGGATAGATCCGCGGGCTGCCTGTACCGTCGGCCTCATGGCAGGCGACGCAGAGCTTTGCGTAGACCGCCTGACCGGCCTTCATCTCGGCATCATCGGGCGGCGTCACGATGGTCTCGCGCCGCGCCGGCGGCAGGCTCTTCAGATAGACCGCGATCGCTTGCACATCGGCCTTGCTCATCTTCGAGGTCGAGTTGACGACCACCTCCGCCATCGGTCCGCCGGCATGGCTCTTGGCGTTGCGGCCGCTTTGCAGATATTCGGTGATATCGTCGGCGCTCCACGACTTCAGCCCGGTGCGCGCGGCGCCGTCGAGCCTTGGTGCATACCAGCCGCCGATCTCGCTGCCGGATAGCGCCTGCGCCTGCTTGTCCACGCCAAAATAGTTCTTCGGCGTATGGCAGGCGCCGCAATGACCAAGACCGGTAACGAGATAGCCGCCTCTGTTCCACGCGGCGCTCTGGCTCTGGTCCGGCTCGAACAGGCCGGGCTTGAAGTACAGATAGTTCCAGACCCGCATCAGGCCGCGATAGCCGAACGGCCAGCGCAGCTCCGGCGGCTTGTTGCGGTTAGCTAGGGGCGCCAGCGTTCCCAGATAAGCCCGGATCGCCAGCGTGTCGTCCTTCGTCATCCGTGTGAAATAGGGATAGGGAAACGCCGGATAGTAGTTCGAACCATCAGGCGCGACGCCATAGCGCACGGCGCGCGTGAAGTCGGCATCGGTCCAGGCGCCGATCCCGGTGTCGCGGTCAGGTGTGAGGTTCGGCGCATAGATCGCACCGAAGGGCGTGTCGATGCGCTTTCCGCCCGCGAACGGCTTGGCCGGATCGGCGGTGTGACAGCCGGCGCAGCCACCGGCCTCGACCAGCGTCTTGCCGTAGGCGATCAGCTCCGGCGAGGGCTCGGCGGCGCGGGCCGCGCTTCCAACTGCACTGCACAACGCCAAACCCACGAGAGCCGAGCCAACCAGAATCGTCCGCATCGAAAGCCTCTCCTGCCACCAATCGCCCGCATCTGGCATGACGGGGCATCAATTCATTTCGCGACGGCGGGGGTATGGTGACACAAATTGAAAATGCCTAGCGTGTTTCAGGCCACGAAATTGCGATTTTTACCCGGCGCTTCGTTTGGCCGAGATTTGTGATGCGGAGCGTTAAATATCCGACATAAAGTGGCGGAGGTGGTCGGCGCGCCCTAGCTAAAAACGACGGGCAGGCAACGGCTTAAGTGGCCAAACGCCAAGAAGGGTGGAAGAGGACAGCATGGGCATCAACCAGGGTCCGATCAGTCTCGATCAGAAATATACCCAGCAAACTGGACACGTCTTCACCACCGGCATTCAGGCGCTGGTGCGCCTGCCCATGGCCCAGATTCGGCGCGATCGCGCCAATGGCCTCAACACCGCGGGCTTCATCTCGGGCTATCGCGGCTCGCCGCTCGGCGGTTATGACCAGCAGCTCTTCGCGGCGCGAAAGCATCTCGAACAGTACAACGTCAAGTTCCAGCCCGGCGTGAACGAGGACCTCGCGGCGACCGCCGTGTGGGGCTCGCAGCAACTCAACCTCTCGCCCGGCGCCAAATATGATGGCGTCGTCGGCATCTGGTACGGCAAGGGCCCCGGCGTCGACCGCTGCGGTGACGTGTTCCGCCACGGCAATGCTGCCGGCTCGGCCAAGAACGGCGGCGTCTTGTGTCTTGCCGGCGACGACCACGGCGCAAAATCCTCCACCGTCCCGCATCAGTCCGACCATGCCTTCATCTCGGCGCTGATGCCGTATCTCTATCCCTCGAGCATTCACGAGATGATCGAGATGGGTCTGCTCGGCATCGCGATGTCGCGCTACTCGGGCTGCTGGGTCGGCATGAAGGTGATCACGGAGACGGTGGAGACCACCGCCGAGATCGACCTCACCGACGAGATGAAGCCCTTCATCATCCCCTCCGATTTCGAGCTGCCGCCCGGCGGCCTCAATCTGCGCTGGCCCGACGACCGTTTCGAGCAGGATCGCCGCCTGCAGGACTACAAGGGCTTTGCCGCGATTGCCTTTGCGCGCGCCAACAGGGTCAACCGCATCACCATGGATTCGCCGAACGCCCGCTTCGGCATCATGGCATCGGGCAAGAGCTATGAGGACGTACGGCAGGCGCTGCGCGAGCTCGGCATTACCGAGGAGGTCGCCGCCAAGATCGGCCTGCGCCTCTACAAGATCGGCATGCCCTGGCCGCTGGAGCCGGAAGGCGTACGGCAGTTCGCCATCGGGCTCGAAGAGATCTTCATCGTCGAGGAACGCCGAGAGATCGTCGAGAATCAGGTCAAGCAGGAGCTGTTCAACTGGCGTGACGACGTCCGTCCGCGCATCGTCGGCAAGATGGACGAGCACGACAAGCGTTTTTTGACCTTCGCCGCCGAGCTCAGCGTCGCCTCGCTTGCGACCTCGCTCACAGAGCGGCTGCTTCGACTTAATCTCAACCCTGAAATTGCGGAAATGCTCCGCGTCAAGGCCGACTGGTTCAACGGCCGCCAGGCCACGCAGATGCAGGCGGTCGCGCCTGTCTCCCGTACCCCCTATTTCTGCTCCGGCTGTCCCCACAACACCTCGACGAAAGTCCCCGAAGGCAGCCGCGCGCTTGCCGGCATTGGCTGCCACTTCATGGCGCTGTGGATGGATCGCTCGACCGAGACCTTCACGCATATGGGCGGCGAGGGCGTGCCGTGGGTCGGCATCGCGCCGTTCACCAACGAGAACCACATCTTCGCGAATCTCGGTGACGGCACCTATTTCCATTCGGGCATTCTCGCCATCCGCCAGGCGATCGCCTCCAAGGCCAACATCACCTACAAGATCCTCTACAACGACGCCGTTGCCATGACCGGCGGTCAGCGCCATGACGGCGATCTCTCGCCGCAGCAGATCACCCAGCAGCTCTACGCCGAAGGCATCCGCGAGCTCTATCTGGTCTCGGAAAACCCCGACGCTTACCCGGCCGACACCATCGCCCCCGGCGTGAAGAAGTATCACCGCGACGAGCTCGACAACGTCATGAAGATGTGCCGCGAATACAAGGGCACGTCTGCGATCGTGTTCGTGCAGACCTGCGCGGCCGAGAAGCGTCGCCGCCGCAAGCGCGGCCTGATGGAAGATCCGGCGCGCCGGGTCATGATCAACCCGGCGGTGTGCGAAGGCTGCGGCGACTGCTCGGTGCAGTCGAACTGCATCTCGGTCGAGCCGCTGGAGACCGAGTTCGGACGCAAGCGCGCCATCAACCAGTCGTCCTGCAACAAGGACTATTCCTGCCTGAAGGGCTTCTGCCCGTCCTTCGTCACGATCGACGGCGGTGCGCCGCGCCACCGCGCGTCGATGGAGCTCAGCGAGATCGGCGAGCTGCCGGAGCCGGCCTCGCGTCCGGCCCTCGACAAGCCCTACAACATCGCGGTCGGCGGTGTCGGCGGCACCGGTGTACTCACCATCGGCGCGCTGCTCGGCATGGCCGCTCATATCGAGGGCAAGGCCTCGATGATCCTCGACATGTCGGGCCTGGCGCAGAAGGGCGGGGCGGTGCTCAGCCATGTGCGGCTATCAGATCATCCGGCCGAGGTGACCTGCTCGCGCATCGTCACCGGCACGGCCGATCTCGTGCTCGCAGCCGACGAGGTGGTCGCGGTTGCCAAGGATACGATCTCACTCTGTGACTCCAGCCGCACGCACGGCATCATCAACAGCCACGTCATCCCCACCGCCGACTTCATCCTCAACCGCGATTTCAACTTCCAGACCCGCAAGCTGAACGCGGTGCTGGAGACGGCGCTGCACAAGGACTCCGTATTCTTCGATTTCACCAGACCGGCCGAGCAGCTGCTCGGCGATGCCATCGCCACCAACATGATGATGATGGGCTACGCCTATCAGAAGGGGCTGTTCCCGCTGTCGGCGGAGTCGATTGAGCAAGCCATCGAAGTCAATGGCGTCTCGATCAAGATGAACAAGGAGGCCTTCCGCCTTGGACGTCTCGCGGTCGCCGACCCCAAGCGCCTCGACGACATGCTGAAGGGGACGAACGAGGTCGTCGCGCCCAAGACCCTGGAGGCGATGACGCTGGACGAGGTCATCGAGCATCGCGCCAAGCATCTCACCGCTTACCAGAACAACCGTCTCGCCAAGCGTTATCGCAAGCTGGTCGACCAGGTTCGCGATGCCGCGGTGAAGGGCGGCTATGGCGATGCGCTGCCGCGCGCGGTCGCGGTGAACTACGCCAAGCTCCTGGCCTACAAGGACGAATACGAAGTCGCACGCCTCTACAGCAATGGCGCCTTCGAGCAGCAGCTCCGCGATCAGTTCGAGGGCGACTTCAAGTTCACCTTCAATCTGGCACCGCCGATCCTCAGCAGCGGCGTCGACGCGCTGGGCCGTCCGAAGAAGCGCGCCTTCGGCCCGTGGATGCTGAACGTCTTCCGCGTGCTGGCAAAATTCAAATTCCTGCGCGGCACCCCGTTCGACATCTTCGGCCGCAGCGCCGACCGCAAGCTCGAGCGCGATTTGATCGCCGGCTACGAGAAGGACGTCTCAACCGTGCTCGGCCTTTTGTCGCCGGTCACCCACGACACCGCCGTCGAACTGCTCTCGCTGCCCGACCGTATCCGCGGCTACGGCCCGGTGAAGGAGAAGGCGGTGAACGACGCCAAGGCCCGCTACGCCCAGCTCGCCGCCGACCTGGCAAACCCACCGCCGGCGCCACGGCAGATCGCAGCCGAGTAGGCAGTCCTGTAGGGTGGGCAAAGCGAAGCGTGCCCACGTCTTCAGGATTGATCTCGGCGAGATGGTGGGCACGGCGCGTTGCGCCTCTGCCCACCCTACGGCACCACCCCTTGCGTTGCCCGTCGCGCAAACACTCATGCCATGGGTCAATCCGCTAGCGGAAAAATATTCCACTTTACCGAAATTCGGAATTATCGTAGCTATCGATCACCTCATCCCAGTCAGAGGGGCGTATCGCGATCGTCACGAAACGCGGGGTGAGCGGCGGTGGACGCGGGCTGCGTCGCACGGGGATTGTCTCGCGTGCACGACGGGCGCGGTCTCGCGTACGGCAAAATCGTGTGGTCCTGGCGCCCGGGGTCTGTGCGTCAAGTTTTGCGATCACTCGCAAGGCGACGGGGGCAATAGTGCATCGCTCCCCGGGGAGAGCGCGACATAAGCCGTAAAGCCACTGCGCAGGGAAGGCCGGATGTTTGGCTTCACCTGTATGCCGCTGTGCATCTGTTCTTCGCGCATTTCGCGCACAGCGGACCGTGGGTGCCCAGCCGGCACCCGGTCTTCCCTGCGCCCTCTGTTTGGAGGGGGAGCAAGATGGGAGCAAAACTCGGGCGAACCCGCCGCGAGGATGCGGGCGTGTGTCTGCGATTTAGTTGCGAATGGAAAGAGCGACGTCGCTATCCGCGAACTCCGTCATTGCGAGCGCAGCGAAGCAATCCAGAATCCTTCCACGGAGGGACTCTGGATTGCTTCGTCGCAAGGGCTCCTCGCAATGACGACGCGGCAGGCAGGTTAGCTTCCTATCCGCGGCCGGGATTTCGGCTGGACTCCAGTTGCGCCCACCCGCTGCCCTCTCGCCCGACGGAATATTTCCGCGCTTGCCAATCAGGCCGGTGCGGTTCAGAAAAAAGAGCCAAAAAGAAACGCGAGCGGAGACCTGAAGTTTGACCATCAAGGGCAAGGCCTACATTGCCGGGATTTTTGAACACCCGACCCGGCATGCGCCGGACAAATCCACCGCGCAGCTCCACGCCGAGGTCGCCAAGGGTGCGATCGAGGACGCCGGGATCAGCAAGGACGATGTCGACGGCTATTTCTGCGCGGGTGATGCGCCAGGCGGCGCCTGGCCGATGGTCGACTATCTCGGCCTGAACACCAAGAAGCTTCGTCACGTCGATTCCACCGAGACCGGCGGCTGTTCCTACATCATCCATCTCGGCCATGCGGCCGAGGCGATCGCCGCGGGCAAGTGCTCGATCGCGCTGATCACGCTGGCCGGCAAGCCGCGCACGGGCGTGATGCCGCCGCGTGCGGCCGGCGCCGAGGTCGATTTCGAGTCCGCTTACGGCGCGACCACGCACAATGCCTATGGCATGTGTGCCATGCGCCACATGCACGACTATGGCACCACAAGCGAGCAGCTCGCCTGGATCAAGGTCGCGGCCTCGCACCACGCACAATACAATCCGCATGCGATGCTCAAGGACGTCGTCACCGTCGAGGACGTCCTGAACTCGCCGATGATCTCGGATCCCCTGCATCGCATGGATTGCTGCGTCGTCTCCGACGGCGGCGGCGCGCTGATCGTGACAACGCCGGAGATTGCGAAGAGCCTGAAGAAGCCGCTTGTGCGCCTGATCGGCCATGGCGAAGCCATGAAGGGCCCGCGCGGCGGCAAGGATCTCGACCTCACGTACTCCGCGGGCGTCTGGTCCGGCCCGCGCGCGTTCGAGGAGGCCGGCATCACGCCGAAGGACATCAAATACGCCTCGATCTACGACAGTTTCACCATCACGGTGCTGATGCAGCTCGAAGACCTCGGCTTCTGCAAGAAGGGCGAGGGCGGCAAGTTCGTTGCCGACGGCAATCTGATCTCGGGCGTCGGCAAGCTGCCGTTCAACACCGACGGCGGCGGCCTCTGCAGCAACCATCCCGTCAACCGCGGCGGCATGACCAAGATCATCGAGGCCGTCAGGCAGTTGCGCGGCGAGGCGCATCCGAAGGTGCAGGTCAAGAATTGCGATCTCGCCATCGCCCACGGCACCGGCGGCCTTCTGGGCGTTCGCCACGCCGCCTCGACCGCCATTCTGGAGCGCGTGTGATGGTAGATGCAAAAAAATATCCGGCCCCGGTGACGAACCCGGAGACCGCGGCGTTCTGGAACGCAGCCAAGGAAGGCAAATTCATGATCAAGCGCTGCACCGCTTGCGGCGAAGCGCATTACTTTCCGCGCTCGATCTGTCCGTTCTGCTACTCCGACAAGACCGTGTGGGAGGAAGCATCGGGCGAGGGCACGATCTACACCTACAGCCTGATGCGGAAGTCGCCGACCGGTCCTTACGCCATCGGCTATGTCACGCTGAAGGAGGGGCCGTCGGTGCAGACCAATTTCGTCGACTGCGATCTCGAGACGCTGAAGATCGGCCAGAAGGTGAAGGTGGTGTTCAAGCCGACCGACGGCGCACCGCTGCCGTTCTTCACGCCGGCTTGATTACTTTCTTCCTTCTCCCCTTGTGGGAGAAGGCGGCGCGAAGCGCCGGATGAGGGGTCTGTCTCCGCGGAGAGAGATTTCAACGCGGAAGCAACCCCTCACCCAAATGCGTATGTGGCCGGCACCTCGTGGCCCTCTCCCACAAGGGGAGAGGCCACATTGATGAGCGCCGGTGAAATTCCGGAGGAAGACAAACAACATGTCCGCCAGATACGAAGAACTCAAAGCCCTCAAAAACCTCGGCCAGAAATATGTCTACACCGATCGCGAAGTCATGCTCTACGCCTACGGCATCGGCCTCGGCGCCGATCCCATGGACGAGAAGGAGCTCGCCTTCGTCAACGAGGGCACGCTGACGCCGCGGCCGCTGAAGGTGGTGCCTACCTTTGCTTCCGTCGCAGCATGGGGCTCCGGCCCCGGCGAGATGAACCTCAACCGCGTGATGGTGGTCGACGGCGAGCGCGACATCACCTTCCACCAGCCGCTGCCAGTCGCCGCGCACATCACCGCCGATTCCTCCGTGCTCGAGGTCTACGACAAGGGCAAGGACAAGGGCGTCGTGATCAGTCACCAGACCGTGCTGAAGAACGAGAAGGGCGAGAAGCTGGCTACTCTGGTGGCCTCGCGCTTCGCCCGCGGCGATGGCGGCTTTGGCGGGCCGAACCTGACCCAGCCAGATCCGCACAAGATTCCGTCGCGCAGCCCCGACAAGACCATCGACATCACGACGCGTCCCGACCAGGCGCTGGTCTATCGCCTCTGCGGCGACCGCAACCCGCTGCACTCGGATCCCGAGTTCGCCAAGAAGGCCGGCTTCCCGCGCCCGATCCTGCACGGCATGTGCACCTACGGCATCACCTGCCGCGGCGTGCTGCAGACCTATGCCGATTACGACGCTTCCGCCTTCCGCCAGCACGTCGCGCGGTTCTCTTCGCCGGTCTATCCCGGCGAGACCGTGACCATGGACCTCTGGAAGGACGGCAACACGATCTCGTTCGAAGCCAAGGTGAAGTCGCGCGGCGTCACCGTGATCAAGAACGGCAAGACGGTGCTGGGTTAGCAACACGGTACGGCCGCCGTCTCCCTCGCCCCGCTCTGCGGGGAGAGGGCGGAGTGAGGGGCTCTCACCACGAGAAGGGACGGTATTGAGACCTGTACCCCCTCATCCGGATCGCAAGGGCGATCCGACCTCTCCCCGCAAGCGGGGCGAGGTGGAAGAATAAGCAAACAGGGAGAAGCCACCATGGGACTACTCGACGGCAAGGTTGCGCTGATCACCGGCGCGGGCGGGGGGCTCGGTGAGGCCTATGCAAAGCTGTTCGCGCGGGAAGGGGCGTCCGTCGTCGTCAACGACCTCGGCGGTCGCCGCGACGGCTCCGGCGCTGACAAGTCCATGGCGCAGCTTGTGGTCGATGCGATCAAGGCGGAGGGCGGCAAGGCGGTCGCCAACGGCGCCGACATCTCCACCATGGAGGGCGGTCAGTCGGTGTTCGACGACGCCATCAAGCACTTTGGCCGCGCCGACATCCTCGTCAACAACGCCGGCATCCTGCGCGACCAGACCTTTCACAAGGCGTCTGAAGCCGACTGGGACAAGGTCATCAAGGTGCATCTGAAGGGCACTTTCTGTTGCACTATGCCGGTGTTTCGCTGGATGCGGGAAAACGGCGGCGGGGTCATCGTCAACACCTCCTCGACCTCGGGCCTGATCGGCAATTTCGGCCAGACCAATTACGGCGCGGCCAAGGGTGGCATCTGGGGCCTGTCCAACGTGCTGGCGATCGAAGGGCGGAAGTACAACATCCGGATCTGGACGCTGGCCCCGGGCGCGCTGACCCGCATGACCGCAGACCTGCCCCGCTATAAGGAGAACCCCTCGGCGGCGCTGGGGCCGGACGGCATCGCACCGGCCGTGCTATACATGGTCAGCGATTTGTCGGGCGACCAGACCGGCAAGGTGCTGGGCGTGTCCGGGCCCCGCGGCGTGCGCGAAATGCGGATGATGGAAATGGAAGGCTGGAAACCGCCGCACACGGGCTGGAAGGCCCAGGACATCGTCGATCACGCCAAGGAGATCTTCTTCTCCGAGGAGCAGATCAAGATGGGGGCGCGGCGGTTTTAGCCATCGACAGAGAGAAACAAGGAAGACGATGAAACTCACCGCCGACGCCAAGGGCACCTTCGCAATCGCGCCGACGCCGTTCCACGACGACGGCCGGATCGACGAGCGCTCGATCGACCGCCTGACAGATTTCTACGAGGAGGTCGGCTGCGACGGCGTCACGGTGCTGGGAATCCTCGGCGAGGCGCCGAAGCTCGATGCCGCCGAGGCCGAGCAGGTGGCGGTGCGCTTCGTCAAGCGCGCCAAGAAGATGCAGGTGATCGTCGGCGTCTCCGCGCCGGGCTTTGCCACCATGCGCTCGCTGGCGAAGGCCTCGATGGATGCGGGCGCGGCCGGCGTCATGATCGCGCCGCCGCCCTCGCTCCGCACCGACGACCAGATCGTCGGCTATTTCAAGCAGGCCGCCGAAGCGATCGGCCCGGATGTGCCCTGGGTGCTTCAGGACTATCCGCTGACACTCTCGGTGGTGTTCACGCCCGCCGTGATCCGCAAGATCGTCACGGACAATGCGAACTGCGTGATGCTCAAGCACGAGGACTGGCCAGGGCTGGAGAAGATCTCGACCCTGCGCAATTTCCAGAAGGACGGCTCGCTCCGTCCGCTCTCGATCCTCTGCGGCAATGGCGGGCTCTTTTTGGATTTCGAGATGGAGCGCGGCGCCGACGGTGCCATGACCGGCTATGCCTTCCCGGAACTCCTGATCGACGTCGTGCGCCTCTCCAAGGAGGGCAAGCGCGACGCCGCGCATGATCTGTTCGACGCGCATCTACCGCTGATCCGCTACGAGCAGCAGCCGGGCGCCGGTCTTGCCGTGCGCAAATACGTGCTGCAGAAGCGCGGCATCATCGCCTCCAGCGCGCAGCGCAAGCCCGGCGCGACCATCACCCCGGCGGCGAAGGCGGAGGTCGAGTATCTCCTCTCGCGCGTCGCCCGTGTCGACAAGCGCGCCAATCTCGGCCCGCAATCCAGCGCCGCAGGTTAGTCGCATGGCTGAAGCTGCCGCATCACGCCCTGCCTCGACCATTCTCCTGCTGCGCGACGGTGCGGGTGTCGACGGCAAGAGCCGCGACGAGATCGAAGTCTTCATGATGGTTCGCCATCATCAGATCGAGTTCAACTCGGGCGCGCTGGTGTTTCCCGGCGGCAGCGTCGATGCCGGCGACAAGGAAATCGTCGCTCGCGCCGATCTTTATTCGGGCGGCGAGGGCCTCAGCGAAGCGGACCGCGGCTTTCGGATTGCCGCGATCCGCGAGACCTTTGAAGAAAGCGGCATCCTGCTGGCGCGATCGAAGGATTCGGGCGCGCCGGTCGACGCCAAGCGTGCCGGCGAGATCGCGGATGCGCATCGCGTCGCGCTAAACGAGCATAATATTAGCTTCCAGAAAATCCTCGAAGATAACGGCCTCCAGCTCGCGCTCGACACGCTCGTGCCGTATGCGCACTGGATCACGCCGGAGGGCATGCCGAAGCGCTTCGACACCTGGTTCTTTCTTGCGGCAGCGCCGCCCGATCAGCTCGGCGCCCATGATGGTCGCGAGTCCACGGATTCGATCTGGGTCTCGCCGCGCGAGGCGGTGGAGGGCGGGGAGAGCGGCCGCTTTAAGCTGCCGTTCCCGACCACGCGCAATCTGATCCGGCTCGCCAAGCAGCCAAACGTGAGTGCCGCACTGGAGCACGCCCGCGGGATGTCGATCGTCACGGTCATGCCTGTGATGACCAAGACCGAAACCGGCCGTCAGCTCCACATTCCCCGCGAGGCCGGCTACGACGGCGAGGTGTTCGAGGTCGGGGCACTCGGCTAGGATAGTTCGACACCAAACGAAGTATCGGTGGCTGCGGACGCGCTAGGTTCCGTTCATCGCGAATGGACGGGACGCAACGCATGGACAACCGGCAGGGTACCAACATCGCCGTCGAGCTGGCGTTGCTGGTCGCGTTAGCGACGCTCTGGGGCGGCTCCTACACCCTCATCAAGCTCGGCGTCGCCACCATCCCGCCGATCACGCTGATTGCGGCGCGCACCGCCATCGCGGGCTTCTTGCTGCTGGCCGTCATGTGGTTGCGGGGCATCAGGATGCCGACGGACGCTGCAACCTGGCAGCGCTTCGCGTTTCAGGCGGTGCTCAACAGCGTGATCCCCTGGACGCTGATCGCCTGGGGCGAGCGCCATGTCGATGCCGCGCTCGCCACCATCCTCAACTCGGCCGGGCCGATCTTCACGTTCCTGCTCACGGCGCTGATCACCCACCACGAGGCGACGACGCCGCGAAAGCTGTTCGGCGTGATCGCCGGCATGGCCGGCATCCTGCTGATCGTCGGCGTCGATGCCTTCCATGACATCGGCAGCGGCCTGCTGGCGGAGGCGGCGATCGTGGCCGCGACGATCTGCTATGCCTGCGCCGCGATCTTCGGCCGCAGTTTCAAGTGGCTCGATCCCATGGTGCCCGCCGCCGGCTCGCTGCTGGCGGGCGCGGCGGTTCTGATGCCAGCCTCGCTCGTCATCGAGCAGCCATGGAGGCTGTCGCCCTCGCTGGCGTCCGTGTTGGCTCTGCTGGCGCTCGCGGTGTTCTCGACCGCAGCAGCGTTTGCGATCTACTTCCGCTTGATCCAGACCCTAGGCTCGGTCGGGACCACCGCGCAGGCCTATCTGCGCGTCCCCATCGGGGTTGCCATCAGCGTCGCCTTCCTCGGCGAGACCTTGAGCCGGACCGCCTGGATCGGGCTGGCCTGCGTCGTCCTCGGCGTTGCCGCCATGACGATCCCGGCCCGGCGGCGGACAAGCCTCAAAGGCTCATAGTCGGAAACGGAGGAGGGGCGGCAGGCCCGATATTAAGGATATTCGGCGGCCAGAGGCATGTTCCCCCGGGGGCGCAATACGTCGTATATTGGACCTCCAATAGCCCGGTCCCCCAAACACCAATGTCCGCCGAATTGACGCCGACCCCTGAGAAAAAGCGAACTTTTTCGCTCTCCATCGGCCAGCTCACCTTCGGCAGCTTCCTGTTGGTGCTGGCGGTGATCATCGTCACCTCGACCGCGAGCGTGATCGCGATCCGGCATATCGACACCACCTTCGCCGAGCTGCAACGGCTCCAGAGCGTTGGTGACCTCGCCGAGGACATCGACCGCCGCATGAACGAATTGCGCCTTGCCGCGCGCGACTTCGTCACCGATCCCGGCGCCGGCATCCAGTTCCAGCAGGTCGGTGAGGCGGCTTCCGCCTTAAGTGACATCCTGAAGAAGACCCGCATCGAGCTCGCGCCCGAGCAGCAGGACATGATCGACGGGGTCACCGAGCGGCTGGCGACCTACCGGACCGGTCTGGAGCGGATCTCGACCCTGATCGACCGCCGCGCCCAGCTGCTCGCCGGCCTGCCGCCGCTGCGCGACCGGTTCGACGCGGCCGTCGCCGGCACTGCGGACCGCGAGCTGGCCTCCCGCCTGTCTGAGGCGCAGAGCCGCATCGCGCTCGGACTGCTGGCGCGCAACCCGTCCGCGGCCGAGCAGGCCGCGGAGGGAATGCGGGCGATGGACATCGCCGATGGCAAGCTGAGGTCGGCCGTGAACGATTACGCCGAGGCGATCATGGCGGTCGCCGTCCGCGAGCGGCAGATCGCCGACATCGACCGCGAGGTGCTGGGCACCGAGGGCCGGCTGATTGGCCGCGTCACCGAATTGCTGCGCGAGGTCAGCGCCCGGCGCGGCCACGTGCTGTCGCGCGATTTCGCCCGCACGCTGACCGAGGCGCGGTGGCAGAGCATCGTGCTCGGCACGGTCGGCGTGCTGATCGGTATCGGCGCCGCGCTGTTCGTGGTGCGCAGGACCGTCCGTCCGCTCGCCCAGATCGCGCGCTCCATTCGCGCGCTTGCGGCGGGCCAGAAAGACACGTCGATCCCGTCCGCCGACGTCGACAACGAGATCGGTGACATCGCACGGGCGGCCGAGGTGTTCCGCCGCGCGCTCGAGGAGGCCGACACCGCGCGCGAAGCGGCGGTGCGCGCGCTTACCGAGCAGCGCCTCGCCGAGGAGAGCTATCGCAAACTGTTCGAGGGATCGGTCGATGGCATCTACGTGACGACACCGGCCGGCGACCTCCTCAACGCCAATCCGGCGCTGGCGCGGATGATGGGCTATGACAGCCCGCAGCACCTCATCGACAGCATCAACGACATCGCCCATACGATCTACGTCCACCCCGAGGCGCGTGCCGAATATCAGCGGCTGATGGCGCGCGACGGCATGGTGCGCGAGTTCGAATATCAGGTACGCCAGCGCAGCGGCAACATCCTGTGGCTCTCCGACAGCGCCACCGGCGTGCGGGACGAGCAGGGCAAAATCGTCCGCTACGAGGGTACGCTGCGCGATATCACCGACCAGAAGCGGGCGGAAGACGCCATCGCCGAAGGCCGGCGCCTGCTCCAGCAGGTCATCGACACCGTGCCTGCGGTGATCAATGTCAAGGACCGCGACCTGCGCTACGTGCTGATGAACCGCTACATGGCCGGCATCTTCGGCATCGAGCCGGGCGACGCACTCGGCCGCACCACGGCCGACCTGATGTCGCGCTACGGCGCGGCCAAGTCCGACGAGAGCGACAAGCGCGTGCTCAAGTTCCGCAAGGGACTAGGCTTCTATGAGGAGGAGTACAAGGACGCCTCCGGCAACATGCGGCAATGGCTGGTCAACAAGCTGCCGCTGCTCGACGCCGAAGGCGAGATCGAGCGCATCGTGACCGTCGCGCTCGACATCGGCGAGCGCAAGCGCGGCGAGCAGGAGATGCGCAAAGCCAAGGAAGCCGCCGAGACCGCGCTGCGCAATCTGCGCGAGACCCAGGCCTCGCTGATCGAGGCGGAGAAGCTCGCCGCGCTCCAACCTCAACCGCGCCGCCGAGCTGATCCAGTCGTTCAAGCAGGTCGCGGCCGACCGTAACTATTCGGACCAGCGCAGCTTCGACCTCGGCGACCTCACCGAGCAGGTGGTGATGAGCCTGCGACCCGGCCTGCGCAAGCACAATCTGACGCTCAACGTCGAGTGTCAGCCGGACCTCACCATGAACAGCTATCCCGGCCCTTACGGTCAGGTGCTGACCAACCTGTTTCTCAATTCGGTGGCGCACGCTTTCCCGGACGGCCGGCCGGGGACCATCGACATCCAGGTGCGTGAGTCCGGCAAGGACAATGTCGAGATCATCTTCTCCGACAATGGCTGCGGCATGTCGCTCGACGTCCGCCGCCGCGCCTTCGATCCGTTCTTCACGACGCGACGCGACCAGGGCGGCACTGGCCTCGGCCTGCACATCGTCTACAGCATCGTCACCAACCGGCTCGGCGGCCGGCTCGATCTCGATTCCGAGCCGGGCAGCGGCACGCGCATCCAGATGATCCTGCCGCGCATAGCGCCGCTCGAACAGGCGGCGGAATAACCAGGTCGCGGACTCATTAGCGCGCGGCGCTTCGGCGATCGTTACCCGCGAACGAGAGCCGCGCCCAGGATGAGACACCCGGCGCCCAAAATGCGTGTCAACGTGATCGGATGGTGCGGCAGGCTGAACATCCCGATGTGGTCGAACGCCAACGAACCGAGCAACTGACCCACGACGATCAACGTCAATACCGTCGCCATGCCGAGGCGCGGCACCATGAGGATGCTGGTCGCGATGAAGATCGCGCCGAAGATTCCCCCGGTCCATGCGATCAAAGGAGCTCGTCCGGCCAGGGCGGCAGCGGGTATCGGCTCGCGTACGGCGACCAGAACCAGCAGCAACGCGATTGTTCCGCCAAGATAACTCACGAACGCCGCCCACCGCGCGGATTGCATGGCGTTGCCAAGACTGGCGTTCAGCACCTGCTGAAAGGCGAGGCTCAGGCCTGCGGACAGGACCACGAAAGGTGCCAAGAGGTTCATGCGCGGCTCGCAGTGGCATGCAGAGGTGGAGCCAGCTTAGCGCCCGAGTCCAATTCACGTCTGGAACGAAATCGACCGTCTCAATCCGCGAACGCTGAACGGTAGGCGGCAGGCGTTGCGCCGTAAGCGCGTCGAAACAGGCGACCCAGGTGGCTCTGGTCGGAGAACGAGCCGGCATAAGCCACGTCGGCGACGGTGTCGCCGCGCTTCAAACGCGAGCGTGCCCACGCCAGTCGCAGCGCAAGACGATAGGCGGCGGGGGTCATTCCAACCTCTCGCTTGAACAGCCGAATGAAGCCATCTGTCGATCGACCCTGCCGTGCAGCGATCGTGCGGATGGCGAGATCGTTGCACGAAACCAGCTCCGTCAGCGCGGCACATCGGGCCGGCCGCGTGAGACGTTTCGGGCACGAGCCGATCGCGTCAAGCATCTCGTCCGGCAAGGTTGCCCGCGAGTTGCGGATACAGAGCGGCCCAGATATCCCTTTCACCGCCGCATGATCGCTCGATAGATAGAGATGGCTGACGATCGAGCCGGCGCCGCCGTGCGAGGCGTGCGGTACGCCCGCCGGGATGACGACGATATCGCCCGCGATGGCGCGGAACTCTCCGACCGTGGTCACGTACATGCGCCATCCTTCGCTGACGGCGGCAACTTGGACATCCGGATGTACGTGACAGGCGAGCGCGACTGACTGTGCCGCCGCGAGGTGGCCGAGCTCGATCGCCGCGTCACGTGCCATGGGCGATATGTCCACGATCCAGGCATCCCTACTGCATACGATCTATTGCTCAGGATGTCAGGGGCTTGCTGCGGACTAGTTTGGGCCGTGCGTCGTGACTTATGGCGGCACGCCCTAATCGACGTCGGCGAGCCTGTGCAGCGTCGCGCCGAAGATCTGGCTAGCCTTGCCGACCAGCGCCGTGCCAGTCATCTCCCCGCGCGTCTCCGTGAAGGTGCCGCTGACGCCGATGCCGACGGGGGCGGGGCCGCCGAACAGCGGATTGTCGTCGCCGCGCGGCGAGGTGTGGCGCTGCACCAGGACCTCGCCTTTGAACGTGTTGTTGCCCTTCACCGTGTAGCTGCCGGTGTAATAAAGGTAGGCGTCGCCGCCAAGGATCTTGCCGTCGCGGAAGAGAATGACGCCACTGCCCTTGCCGACTCGACCGTCGAGCAAGGTCACGTGAATCGAATAGAGGCCGTTCTTCATAACGTCCCGCAGGTCGGCCGCCATCGCCCAATGGCGTAACCGGTAGAGCATTTATGCCAAAGCGCGTCCGCCGGCGCAACGCGTCACTTTTGCCGGTTAGCGGGAGCTGCCGTCGCGACCGTAGTTGTCCCGGCTTGTGCGTGACGCCGTCATGACGGTCTGATGATGAGGCGAGGCCGAACGTTGCGAATCGGAGTTGGCCCGCGAAATGCATAACCATTGTTGCACTGGCCGCGGAGTGCTGGAGCAAGACGAACGTGAGCAACTGGATCGATTCCGGCGGCGATGAGCCGCGTCTGTACGGTGCGCGTCCCACGAATTGCAAAAGCGAACGACGGCGGATCGGCAGCGCGACACGCTGGCTAAGCGTGACAAGGCTGGCGTGCGCCTTGGGCCTGATTGCGCTCGCGGCTCCCTTCGGGCACGCGCGTGACCGTGGCCAGTTCGTCAACACCAATGCGGATTTGAAGGCCTGGTTCGACGGTCTGCGTAGCGGCAAGGGGCCGTGCTGCTCCGACGCCGACGGCTCGGCGCTCTCGGACTCCGACTGGGACAGCAAGGACGGGCACTATCGTGTCCGCGTCCCGCGCTATGGCTCCGCCATCGACGGCCAGCCGCAGGAACTCGTCTGGGTGGACGTGCCGGAGGAAGCCGTGATCTCGGAGCCGAACCGGGTCGGACGGACCATGGTCTGGCCGATCTACGGCTACATGGGCGTCACCATCCGTTGCTTTATGCCCGGTAGCATGACGTAGACACACCGGGCAGCGCTTCGCTCGGAAGGCCGGTGCCTGATGCCGCTCGCGTCGCGTCAGGTATACTTCTTGTCGCGCTCGAGCAGTTCGATGGAGATGCCTTCGGGGCCGCGGATGAAACAGATGCGTACGCCGGGCCTGATCGTCGTCGGCTCGCGCGTAAAGATGACGCCCTTGGCCTTGATCTCGGCGGCGACGGCGTCGATGTCTTTTACCGTCAGACCAAAATGGTCGAGGCCCTGATGCGGATGCGGGGGCGGCGGGCTGACGCCGGCGTCGCCCTCGAGCGGCGCGATGAAGACCCTGGCGCCGCCAAGGTTCACGTCGATCCGTCCGGGCGCGCGCACGATCTCGCCACCGAGGATGTCCCGCAGCCAGGCCGCCGTAGCCTCCGGATCGGGGCTGCGCAGATGGACGTGATCCCAAGTGACGACTGGCATTTCATTCTCTCCCAACGCGGTCTTTCGATGTTGCGCAGCATGTTTAACGGCCCCAGCCGGCGATCGCCACCGTCTTTGCTGATTCGCAACGGGCCGGGAACCTTAGTTCGTGTTCCCGATTAAGTGAAACGGTGGCTTAGTCCGTCGTAGGACGTGCTTCAGCCGCTGTCGGTGATGAAAACCATGAACGTTAGGCTTGACCGGTTCGGGTTGGGGCGTTTCGCCGGGACTGGCGAACGATTGGCGCGGGCCGTGACGGTTGCGAGCGTCTCGTTTGGCCGAAGCCTGCTGTGGCTGCTGGCAGCGATCATTGTGGGCTGCGGAATCTGGATGCTACTGCCTCTCTCCAAAGGCAATAGCGCGCAACCGGTGACCACCGGCCTGGCAGCCGTCGAGACGGCGCCTTCAGGCGATGCGGCAGCTGCGGGCTCGCCGTCTTCCGCAGCTCAGGCGCCGGCAATGGCAGAACTTGGTCGTCTCAGGATTTCATCGCAGACCTGGCGCCGCGGCGGCCTCGGCTCGAAGGCGCTGGTGACGTTCACGCTGCGAAACGACAATGACTATGCCGTAAAGGACGTCGAGATCGTCTGCGTGTTCGCGCGGCGCGACGGCAGTCATCTCACTGATCGCAGTCGTGTGCTGGCGGACGCTGTCAGCATGAAGAGCCGCAAGACCTATGCGCATATTCCCGTCGGCTTCGTCAATGTGAATGCCGACCAGGCGAAGTGTTCGCTGGTTGCAGCACGCCGCGCCTAAAGGGCGGCATTTTTCCGGATAGCGGAAAAGTTACCATCCGCAGGTCTTGGCCAAAATACTTGGCGTTGCCATTTGAACCAAAGGGGCAGGGCCAGGAACCAACTAGAGAATCGCCTGTTAAGGCGAAGAGCCCACGCGGGGATGCGGGGGGCGGAGCGCGGCCAATGCCCATCTTTCGGTATTTCATCTTTGTCGGTGGAGCTTTGCTCACACTGTTGTTTGCGGCGGATTTCATGCTGCCGGCAGCACCCGTGGCGCAAGCTGTTGCGACCGCGAGCAACGACCAGCCGCTGATCCGAATCCGGTCCGATCGCCATTTGCCTGAACGTGTCGTGCTCGACACCAGCCAGCCGACCATCGCCGCGCCTGCGATGAAGACCGCCGTCGTTGCGCCTCAGCCGCCAGTGCAGGCTGGCATGTCGCCCGCATTGGCCGAGATGTCGGCCAAGGTGCGGGTCCGCGAGACGTTCGCCCAGTTCACGCCGGGCCCGAAGGCCGATACCGCCGCCGCAGCCCGGAAGACCGAGGCCCAGGTTCAGGCTGCCGCGGCTTCTCCGGCCCAGGCTCAGCCCAAGCGCAAGGTCGTCAGGACGCATCGGGCGCCGCAACAGGCACAGCCGATGATGATCGCCCAGCAGCCGCATTTCGGCCTTTTCAACACGACCTGGTGAGAGCACCTTTGACTCGTCTTGAACGGAGGCGGGTGGGGCTTTTTATTGTTCGGCCTCTCTGCTAATTCGAACCCATCCGAACGCCGTCTGCTGCGCTGACTCGCCAGCAGTGGATAAGCGCGTCTCGGTTGCGGCCCAATGCTGGGCCAAGGCGCTCGTAGCTCAGCTGGATAGAGCATCGGATTTCGATTCCGAGGGTCGGAGGTTCGAATCCTTCCGAGCGCGCCACGCCTCCCTGCGTTCTAGATCTGTTCTGTATCAGCACTGATGCTGGTCACCATCGCTTGGGCTGGCGGCGTCAGCCTGCCGACACTCGGATTTGCCGGCCACGGGCCAGCGTGTCCGAGGGCGCCTCGTGGAAGGTCGCGCGGTATGCTGCGGCGAACTCACCGAGATGATGGAAACCCTGGGCGCGCGCGCATGTAGCGACGGTGGCGCCGCCGCCTTTGAGCAGGCGAGCGCGGGTTGCCCACAGTCTTTTGAGGCGAATGTACTGGTGCAGGCTCATGCCGCGCACCTTGCTGACCGCGCCGCCGAGCGTCCGGATCGAGACGCCAAACTCGCTGGCGAGATCGGCCGTATAGATCGGAGCGGTCGGATAGGCTGCGACGTAATCGTCGATCTGCTGCACGAGTTTGATCGACCGCTCGCTGCGAACGGAGGTGCTCCGATCTGACAGGGGATCGATCCGAAACAGATCATCGAGCGCGAGCAGCAAGCCTTCCTGGAGATGGGCGGCGACCTCGGTGGTCTCGAACAGGCGCGGCTGCACCGATGCGGTTCGCAGAATGTCGAGCAGGAGCTGCCGTGCGTGGAGCAGGGCCGGCCGGTTCGCGACCTGGGCCCGCAAATCGTCGGCACGATCGAACCAGCCCCGGTCTCGCAAGATAGGCGAGAGGATGATCATCGCGTGATGATTGGTCTGGGGTTCGACGTAGTGGCATTCATCGTTACCGCGCAGTGCAACGAAGAAGCGGGCGTCGAGATCCACACCCCTGAAATTGGCCTGAAGGTCGTCGGTCATCGCCAGGATCACCATCCCGCCCGGCATCCGATAGGCGGTGTCGAGGATGCGCGCGAACGACCTCATCACGACGATGCGGCATGCCGGCAGGGAGACGACGGCGCGGGCCGCCGCGAAGTTCGCAACGTCGAGCGGAATGCTCCTCGCGTCCTCCGCGACTCGATCGGCCGAGAACGCATCGACGTCGGCAAAGCCGATCAGTTGGAGCGCGGAGGACGGGACGAGGGCGTCGAACAACATGCTCTGGCGGCTGGGCTGCGCAATGGACACGCAAATGGATGTCGGTGCATCGCCATCAATGGCGAAACATCATGCTTCAGTAAATCGATCGATTTCGTGCCGAGTATTGCGGACCTCATGCCATGACCACGGCAGATCAATGTTATTAACTTCATCTGCTGATCTGCTGGCCGGAGGCAAGTCGATGAAATGCAGGCGCGTGCACGCGGGACAGGCAAAGGGGCAAAGCTCCGACCTCCTGTCTTTGCACCTTCTCCAAATGCGTCTGCACATTTCATGCCCCTGGCAAAGCGAAGGGCCCAGGCCCCTTCGATATCACCAGCGGCGATAGCCGTAGCCATAATAGCTGGGCCATAGTAGCGCGGCGCATAATACCGGGGCTAGTAAGGCCGCGGTCCGTAATACCCATAATAGTTCGGACGCCACCAGCAGCGTCCCCAGGCGTTGCAGACCATGCGGACCTGCTCGACGTCGGAGACTTCTGGCGTTGCAGGTGGCGGGCGCGATGGGCATGGCGGACGCCGCCGGCGATGCCGCGAGGGCACCGAACAGGGATGCGGCGACGAGGCCAATCTTGAGCTTCATGATGTCTTCCTCCGCTGACGCAGATGCAGGATATCGATGATGTTCTGATCAAATTGTGGCGGAACCGAAATGTAATGCTGATGAATAAATCTTCAGCGAGCCCGCCGCAGGCGTGACCTTAATGCGCCAGACTATTCCAGGTTCGAGCGTCTGACCAATGTTGCGCTGGCGCCGGCAGGTGCCGCACGACATGCCGCCATCCTTGATCCTGCGCAATTCGTCGGCGCGGCTTCATCCCTAGTCTTGCCGCACGGCCAGCCCTTCGAGGAATTCGAAGGGCAGGCCCATGGGTTGCTTGGAGCTGTGCAATGGACAAGATGAGACTGGACAAGGGGGACTGGCTGGTCGTGTGCGACGGGCGCAAGGCGCTCATTCTGGAAAATCTCGGCGACGAGATGTTTCCGAACCTTCACACCAGGGAAGTGCATGAGCAGCCCAACCCATCGACCGGCGCGCTAGGGACCGATGCGCCGGGCCGATTGCATGGGGCGGCCGGCGGGGCGCGCAGCTCCGTCGAACAAACCGATTGGCACGATGAGGCTGAGCGCGCCTTCCTGCGGAGCTTGGCCGGCCGTCTCGATGCCGCCGTCAGTGCGGGAGAGACCTCGGCACTGACTATGGTGGCCTCACCGCGTGCGCTGGGCATGATCCGCGCCGACTATTCCGACGTGGTGCGCAAGGCGCTTCAGTGCGAGGTCGGTAAAGACCTCGTCAAGCTGCCGGTCTACGAGATCGAGAAGCAATTGCTCTGGTCGGGCGCCGCGAGATAGGGGCGCCCGCGGGGAAGGACGCGCGGCGCCTCAGTAGCAGGGGTGCCGGCGGCCGTCCTGGCCGATATAGGCGGCCGCGCCCCGGTAGCAGTGGTTGGTCGACGGGCCGTCGTAATAGGCGAAGGTCCCGGGGGTGATGCCGGGCCCGTAATTGTGCAGATAGCTGATCGGATAGGGCAGCGGGTTGGCGTAGGAGCGGTGATACCGGTGATGTCCCCGCGCCTCCGCGAGGCCAGGGGCTAGGATTGCAGCCGACAGGGCAGCAACTGCGGCTACAAGCTTCAACTTGCTCATCTCGATTCTCCGGAACCCGCGAATAGGTCGGCCATTTATAGCAATTTCGGGTGGCCAGGACATCGGTTCGGAGGCGCGGAATCAGGCCCAACCCCGCAGATTTCCGGGTGGGTGTGACAGAATTGCCGGACATGCGGTCGAAAGCTGCCCATTTTTGGCCTTTTCGGGATGCTTAACGAATTCCCCACACAAGTATGACCAAAGACTATTCGGCTAAGAATCTTGCTGCCGGCCCTTGGGGGGCTCCTTCGAGGCCGGTCCATTCCTGAAGGCTTTCGCCGTCACGTCGCCATGCGCATCCCGCTTTTGAGCCTGCTGTCGCTCTGCCTCGCCGCCGCTACGCCGGCGCGCGCCGAGCTGCACATCACCCGCGACCACGGCGGCTATGTCGAGGAGTACAAGGCCAAGTACAAGCGCGTGCGTGAGAAGGGCGAGCGCGTCATCATCGACGGCATCTGCAATTCGGCCTGCACGCTCGTGCTCGGCATCGTGCCGATGAACAAGATCTGTGTGACGCCGCGCGCCAGCCTCGGCTTCCACCAGGCCTACTACGACAAGGCCTTCACCTTCGGCATCAAGGTCACCAGCGCCGAGGGCACCTCCGATCTGATGTCCTACTACCCCGACAAGGTGAAGGACTGGATCCGCCGCAATGGCGGGCTCACCACCGACATGAAGAAGATCAAGAACGGGGTCGAGCTCTGGAAAATCATCGATCCCTGTCCGGAAGAATGGTGATGCAATGGGCCGGTCTCGTGCTCGGCCTCGGCGGGGTCGTGCTGATCCTGCACAACCGCCCAATGACCGGCGAAGCCGGGCTCGGCTGGCTCGCCTCGGTGGTCTCGCTGATCAGCATCACGCTCGGCACGCTCTATCAGCGCCGCTACTGCAATCACATCGACTGGCGCGCCGGCAATCTCGTGCAATACGTGTCCGTCACAATTTTCTTCGCGATCGGAGCCTTTCTGTTCGAAGACCGCGTGGTGCACTGGACGCGGGAATTCGTGCTTGCGCTCGCCTGGCTGGCCGTGGCGCTCTCGATTGGATCGATCGGGCTGTTGTACTGGCTGATCCGCCACGCCGCGGCAACCTCGGTCGCGAGCCTGTTTTATCTGGTGCCGGCCGTGACGGCGCTGATGGCCTATCTGCTGTTCGGAGAAAAGCTGGACGCAATTGCCATTGTCGGCATGGCGCTCTGCGCCGCAGCGGTCTTTGTGGTCAATCGACGCTCTTAGCGATATCCAGCGCGCACAGCCCTGACGTGTGTTGACTGTTTTCGTGCTAGGGTGGGGCATTCAACCTATTTCTTTTTCAGCGCGGTGATGTCCATGAAGAAGGCGAGGCGTGCATATGGGGTCGCTTGAGGCGCCGTTCTCGATGACCGAGGGCGGCTACGTGATCAAGAAGTTCAACGGCAGGCGGGTGATCAAGCAGTTCGGCTCACCGGAAAAACGGCGGCGCTTCAACGCCGAGGACCGGCGCGGCCATCGCAGTGAATTCCGCGATCCCAAGGGCAAGCATCATCCTGGCCGGCGCGCAGCCAAACGGCGAGGGTAGGCTGGCGCTGGAGCTGTCTCCGGGCGCGCCCGCGCCCGGAGATCTGCTCTGAGTGCGATCAGCGCTTGGCCTTCTTGGCCTTCTTCTTCGACTTGGCGGCTTTCTTGGAGGCTTTCTTGGCGGCCTTTTTCGCGGCTTTCTTGGACGATTTCTTTGCGGCCTTCTTCGTGGTCTTCTTCGCAGCCTTCTTCGCAGTCTTCTTCGGCGCTACTTTCTTCGTAACCTTCTTGGCGGCTTTCTTCACCTGCTTGACGGCGGTGACCGCGGCGTCCTTGGTCGCTTCCACGGCGGTGGTGATCGTGCCCATCGCCTGCTCTGTGATCGGCTTATCGTCGTCCATGTCGTCCCCCATTGTTTGAACGAAGCGATGACGATAGCGGGTTTCAAAATTGTGTCAAAGCAACGCTCAACCTTTGCGGATCTTTGCGTAGGCGGCGAGCGCTCGCATCCCTCGGCATGATCGACGATCAGCTGCGGGCATGATGCCCGCGCTCGCAAGCTCGATCGGCGTTGCCTGCCACGGCGGGTGGATCAGCTTCGCCGGCCGGTCCTTCAGCTCCGGCACCCAGCGCTAGGCTTTCGATGGCATCGCTTGCGATCTTCGGTGGAGGACGCAGCTCCTTCGATGCGGGCAGGGGGCGCCAGGCGCCAGCACGGGCCGCCGGTCAGCGGTGTCCTCGTTTACGATTTGGAAAGCATGCCGCGGGCCGCGGTGCGAACGGTCGTTAATGGGGCCGTAAGCCGATTGCACGAATATGCAGGAATTACGGGGGTCATTTCATCCATGTCCAACCTTCTCTCGGCGAAGTTCCTGCCGCAGTTCAAGCTCGGCACCAAGGCCGTCCTGTGCGCGGTACTGCTGATCGCCATGAATACAGCGCTTGTGGTCGGCGCCGGCTATTGGTCGCTGACATCCGCCTTCAATGATCGAGCGCTCCGCGACATCGAGGTCAATCTGCGCACGTTGGCTTTGGCCTTTGCCGAGACCGTTCCAGACGTCAAGATCACGATCCGGGATGGCGCGGTCCAGCGCGCCGAGATTCCCAATATGCCCGACCTCAGGGATCACGCCATCGTCGATCGCGCGGTGTCCTATGTCGGCGGCAATGCGACCCTGTTCGTGTTCGACGAGGCGAGCGGGCAATTCGTGCGACGCTCGACCAACGTGAAGAAGGAAAATGGCGACCGCGCCGTCGGCACCCAGCTTGCCGCCGATCATCCGGGGCAGGCGCCGCTGCGTCGTGGCGAGGCCTATAAGGGGCCGGCCACGCTGTTCGGTAAGACGTTCATGACCGCCTATTTCCCGATTCTGGACGCGACCGGCAAGGTCGCCGGCATCCTCTATGTCGGCATCCCGATGGCCCAGTTCGAGAGCATGCTGTCCCAGGCGATCGAGAGCATGGCCGCCGCCGCTGGGCTCGCTGCGCTCCTAGTCCTGATCCTCACCTTGGTGATCGTCCGCCGGGTCACGAAACCGCTCACCTCGGTCACGCATTCGCTCACGGCGCTTGCCAACGGCCAGAGCGACGTCGCGATCGAGTGCGAGGACCGCGCCGACGAGATCGGCGAGATCGCCCGCACGGTCGCGGTGTTCAAGAGCAATTCGCAGGAGCGGGCGCGCCTGCGCAGCGAGCAGGCGGCGGCCACAGCTGCGGCTGCCGAGCAGCGCAAATCCGACCTGCGCAACTTCGTCGAGGAGTTCCGCGGCAGCGTCGGCGGTATCCTCGACAAGGTGCTGATATCGTCGGGCGAGTTCGAGCGCGTGGCGCGGCAGCTCACCGACGTCGCGCGTTCCACGGCCGATCTGTCGGCGCGGTCCGCCGGAGCCTCCGAAAGCGCCTCCGAGCACGTGCGTTCGGCGGCGTCGGCCTCCGACGAACTGTCCCAATCCATCTCCGAGATTACCCGCCGGGTGCAGGAATCCAACGAGATCTCCGCCGAGGCGGTGCGGCAGGCCGAGGCGACCGACCAGCGCATCGCTCAGCTCTCGGAAGCCGGCGCGCGCATCGGCGACGTCGTCAAGCTGATCACCTCGATCGCCGAGCAGACCAACCTGTTGGCGCTGAATGCCACCATCGAGGCCGCGCGCGCGGGCGATGCCGGCCGCGGCTTCGCGGTGGTGGCCCAGGAGGTCAAGACGCTCGCCGGCCAGACCGCCAAGGCGACCGACGAGATCTCGAACCAGATCGAGAGCATGCAGCTCGCGACCGAGGAATCGGTCGCTGCCATCAAGGCGATCAGCCAGACCATCGAGCGCATCAGCGGCATCGCCGGCTCGATCTCGGCTGCGGTCGAGCAGCAGAAAAGCGCGACCCACAACATCGTGGCCAGCGTTCGCGCGGCGGTGTCGGGCACGGCCGATGTCGCCGTCAATGTCCGTCACGCCGCCAAGGGCGCGGGCGAGACGGGCGAGACCTCGAGCCGGATGTTTGCCTCCGCCCAGGCGTTGTCGGGCGAGAGCCTGCATCTCAAGGCCGAGGTCGACGGCTTCCTCGACCGTGTCCACGCGGCGTGATCCAATGCAGCCGTTCCGGGGCGGTGCGCTAGCACCGAACCCCGGTGCGCAATTGCGCACCTCAGGGCTGGCCCTTCGGACCATCCCGGGATGACGTTTTGCAGTCGCTATCGGCCAAAAATCACTTCGGCTGCGGCACGATGCGGATGTAGGGCTTCGGCTCCTTCCAGCCCTGCGGGTAGATCGTCTTGGCCTCGTCGTTGGAGACCGAGCCCGCGATGATGACGTCCTGCCCTTGGGTCCAGTCGGCCGGCGTCGCGACGCGATGCTTGGCGGTGAGCTGGAGCGAGTCGATGGCGCGCAGGATCTCCTGGAAGTTTCGCCCTGTGGTCATCGGGTAGACCAGCACCAGCTTGATCTTCTTGTCCGGCCCGATGACGAAGACGTTGCGGACGGTCTGGTTGTCGGCCGGCGTGCGGGTGAGGGGATCGCCCGAGGTCGAGGCCGGCAGCATCTCGTAGAGCTTGGAGACGTTGAAATCGGTGTCGCCGATCATCGGGTAGTTCGGTGCGGCGCCTTGCGTCTCCTTGATGTCCTCCGACCATTTGGAATGGCGGTCGACCGGATCGACCGAGAGGCCCATCAGCTTGACGCCGCGCTTGTCGAACTCCGGTTTCAACTTGGCGAGAGCGCCGAGCTCGGTCGTACAAACCGGCGTGAAGTCCTTCGGGTGCGAGAACAGCAGGGCCCAGCTGTTGCCGATCCAGTCGTGGAACTTGATCTTCCCTTCGGTGGTCTCGGCTTCGAAGTCGGGTGCGGTGGCGCCAATCGGAAGTGTCATGGTTCTACCTCATCTCATTGAATTTACTTTAGAATTCAGCTTTTGCCGTCGTCGTCAGTATAGAATGCCGGAGAGGCCAAGTGAACCGGCTCAAGTAAAATGTGAATTCCTTCTTTGAAGAGCCGATTTCCTAGCACCTTTCTGTTACAGCGGCGCCTGCGGCGAAGTATCTCCACCCGGGGTCACACGGTCGCGATTGCCCCGATAATGCCTTTTATGACTTTCATCACGCTCGCCCGGCGCTTCCTAGAACCAGAATGGTCCTAACAGCGACCAATTGGCAACCATCTAGAAAAGTCGTGATCCCCGTATCGAATCGTTAACCACCCCTTTACGTCGGCATGAAAATGCTGGCCGATCAGAAGAAATCTGGAAGTGAACTATGTCTGCCGCTGCGCCTAAGCCTACCGACTCGTCGTCCCTCGAACCGTCCTGCCGCGATACCGCGGCCCATGCGCTGAGCATCGTGCGCGACGGCGTGATCACGGGGGAAGGCCCGACCACCAAGGGAAGGGTGCATTTCTCCCGTTCGCTCGATGCCGATGACACCGCCTGGTGCATGCGCATCCTGACCGCCACCGCCGTCAACGACCAGCCCGTGAGCCGCACCGAGGCCGAAGTGCTGTTCGAGATCAACGAGGCCGCGACCGAGCGCGCCGACGGTGGCCGGTTCGACGACCTGCTCGCCAAGGCGGTCGCCCATTATGCCGCCAGCGCCTCGGGCCTGAAGGTGCCGCCGCGCAGCGTCGCGCTGTCGGCCGACACCGAGATCGAGAGCTGGGCGCCGTCCTATGCCTCCAAGGTCAACAGTGAGATGCTGGAGTGGATCGCCGGCCAGATGCGCGGCAAGCGCCACAACAACCGTCGCCTGATGGCGATGGTGGCGACCTTCCTGGGCGCCACCGCGCTGCCTCTGGCAGGCCAATTGCCGAACGTGTTCGACATCGGCATGTAAGATTTGGGCTTGTAAATTTACGCGTCTCAATCGAGGACGTGATGAAGCGGCGGGGTTATTTCCCCGCCGTTTTTTGTTTGCCGCCCTCATCCTCGAGCCCGAGCGTGCGGCCGGGGAAGCCGGCGGCATCGAAATAGCGCTGGGTGCCGACGCGCTGGAAGTTCAGAACGGTCATCAGGCCACCTTCGGCCGGTTTGGACTTCAGCGTGCCGGCATAGGCCTTCGGCACCGTGCCGTTGGGCATGGCCTCCGACATCACGCGGCCGACGAGATCGCCATTCTGCGCGCCGCGCAGGTCCATGAGCCGGGCAGCGGTCATGCCGACGTCGGCATTGCTGACCGGGATCTCGTCGACATAGCCGGCTTTGAAGTCCGGACCGATGGCGGCCATGAAGTTCATGGTGTCGCCGCGGCTGAAGCTGCCATGCATGCCTTGGCCCTGGCGCAGCACGGTGTCGGCGACCTGCACCGAGCAGTTGGTCGGCGCCTCGCCGCAATCGCTGGCATAGGAGCGGAAGTTGACGACGATCGACGGCGTCGGCGTCGCCGACTTGCCGCGCAGATTGATGCTCGACAGCGGCAGGGTGCCGGGGAAGCGGCCGAGCGCGTCCTCGACGAACAGGCCGGAGACGTAGTCCTGCTCGAGCAGCGCCTTGATCGTCTTCGCCGCCAGCTTCTTGTCCTTGCTCGGCAGATAGATCAGGTCGGAGCCGCCATTGGTGGCGACGACGAGATCGGGCTTGGTCGGATCTTTGCCGAGCACGCCGTTGCCGGCCTTGGGATGCTTGTTGCCCTCGATCTTCGCATTCTTGTCGTTGGGGTCGAACAGCGGCAGGTCGAGCGCTTTCGCAAGGTCGAGCGCCAGGAAGCCCATCGGCAAAAAGTCCTTCGGCGTGTCGTCATAGCTGATCTTGGCCGAGGGGCTGGTCTTGCTCTCCTTGGAGATGGTCGAGAAGCCGTGGTCGGCCGAAACGATGATGTTGGTCGAGGCGGCTAGCCCGAGCTCGTCGAGCGCCTTGCGGAGCTGGGCGAGGTTGGTGTCGGCATTCTTGATGCCGGCCATCGAGGTGGGGCCGTTGATGCCGGGCTTGATCTGATTGAGGCTGTCGCCGGTATTGTGCTGGCTGCCGTCGGGGTCGCGCGACCAGAACACCAGCACGAATGGCTTGTTGCGTGCCTTGAACATGGGTAGCACCACCTTGGTGGCGACATCGGCGAAATAGGCCTGCTGCGCGACGTTGGCGACCGTGGTGCCAGGGGTTTTGGCATCGCCCGCCTTGGAATTGTCACCGCGCGGCGGCGTGGCGGTGGGCAGGCCGGCCTTGGTCAGCGCGTCCTTCACCTCGTCCGAGAGCGCCACGCCGATCTTGCCGCCGGTGGCGTCGTCGAACACGATCGAATGCAGACCGGCCTTCTCGGGCTTGTCGGTGTGATCGAACTGGTAGGTGGGACCATGTTTGCCCAGCGCGGCAGTGCTGAACCCCTTGTCCCGGGCCATCTTCAGGATGGTCTCTTCGTTCAGATAGTTGCCCTTGAAATGCTCGTCGATGTCGCCGAGCACGGCATCGTTCTCGATGAAGGGGACCACCGTGTCGCCGGCGGGGACGGAGGTGTAGTTGGTCCAGATCGTGTTGGAGAACACGCCGGTATCGCCGAGATAGTGTCCGGTCGACATCGCCGAGCCGTTGGCCATGGTGAAGGTCGGGAAGAGCGAATGCGGGTTCTTGAAGTTGACGCCCTTGTCGCGGACCTCGGCCATCGCAGGCGCCGTCTCCGGTGTGACCTTCAGCGCGCGAAGACCGTCCGGAATGAACAGGATCAGGTTGCGTGGCGTGTTGTTCTGGGCGGAGGCAAGTCCGGTGGACAGGATGGTCAGTCCGGCGGACAGCAACACCAGTGAACGGCGCATCAAATCTCTCCCTGCGGTGAGGCGGCTCGGCCGCTGGCGGCGGCCCCGGCTTCGTTTAGTTTCGCTGGATGACCGTTTTGTTACAAGAGCGGAGAAGCGTGCAAAGAAGGGCAGAGCACTCGCGCATCCCGGACGCGCTGCAACGCGCGAGCGTTGCTGCGCAGAGCCGGGACCCAGGAGGGCGGCGCGTTTCGCTGTTGCATGGGCCCCGGCTCTGCAGCGCACCGCTGAAGAAGCGCTGCGCCGCGTCCGGGGCACGAGACTGGAATTTTATCGCGCAACTGCCTCAACACCGTCATTGCGAGCGGAGCGAAGCAATCCAGACTGCCACCGCGGAGGCAGTCTGGATTGCTTCGTCGCAAGGGCTCCTCGCAATGACGGAGTTTGAGGCGGCATGGTCGCTCATCATTCGCATTTCAATTGCAGACACACCTTCTCATCCTCGCGGCTTGTTCGCCCGAGCTTTGCTTCGGTGCCTTGCCCTCAATGAAAGAGGGCGCAGGGAAGACCGGGAGCCGGTTGGCTCCTATGGACCGCCATGCCGAGAGCAGATTGCGTGTGCTTCAATGCATAGCGGGAAACAGGGCAACCGGAAGCATCCCGGCCTTCCCTGCGCAGTGGTTGGAACGGCTTATGTCGCGCTCTCCCCGGGGAGCGATGCACTATTGCCCCCGTCGCCTTGCGGATCGCTGATGCTGCGAACCCGGTCGGGCCGCCACATCACCGCCAGACTTGGCGCACAGAACCCCGGGCGCCAGGACCACACGATTTGGCCGTACGCGAACCGCACCCGTCGTTGGCGCGACGCGTTCGCTCACGGTTGCCCGCCCTGCGAAGCCTTTCGCGCCGGTGTGGTCCATGTCCACCGCCGCCCGACCCGCGTTCGTGACGATCGCGATACGCCCCTCTTCCTTGGGCCGGGTTGCGCGACACATACGCCGTTTCCGAATTTCGGTAAGCGGAATATTTTGGATGGCGCGGTTGACCCATGGCTTGCGTGTTTTGCCCGACAGGTAACGCAAGGTCTTGTAGCCCGGATGGAGCGCAAGCGTAATCCGGGATTTCCATCCGTGCGGACCCAGCGGTCCCGGATTGCGCTGCGCTCCATCCGGGCTACGGCCATTATCGCGCAGCCGGCGGCAACGGCGATTCTTCAGCTCACAATAAGTAGGCCGCAAAAGAACAACCCGCCGCTCGATGAAGGCGACGGGTCGTGCAAATGAAGCCCTGTCGCTACCAGCGATAGCCGCCGGTCAGCGTGCCGTTGTTGTTACCGTCAGGGCCGACGTCGCCCTGCGTCGAGCTCGGGGTCGGATGGCGGATGCCGTAGTACGCGCCATACGGTGCGACGTCAGGATAGTACGCGCGCGGCTGAACCGGTTCGTAGGCGGGCGCGTCCCAACCCACGCGCGGTCCGTTCCAATCGTAGTAGCCCTGCGCCGACGCGGCTGTAGCGCCTGCAACGAGCGATGCCGTGACCAGGCAGAGGAGTTTTGACTTGTTCTGCATTCGAGTGCTCCTTGCTTGTGTCGGGGGCCAACGGTTGCAATGCGGGAGCGTTCCGGACGTATTGGCCAGGAGCGATCAACTCCGATCAACTGGTTATGAATCGCGTGGCGCGGAACGAAGTGGCGCAAACGGGACGGGAATCCGGGCGTTCTGCCGCGCCATGTTCCCCGTTAATCCCGTGTCTTAACCAATAATTAATTATACGTTTGCGGGCGGGCGACAGCCCGGCCTAGCGTGCGGTGGGGAGCCGCTACCTGCGAAGCCAAACGAGTTGGTGTGTATCATGATGTCGAGATCACAAGGGGCGCTATTCGCCTCGCTCAGCGCAGCCGCGCTGCTCCTTAGCGCCAGCGACAGTTTTGCCAGACCCGGCGGCGCCGCGCCGCATGGTGTCACCGCAGCTCCGTCAGGAGCAATGGCACGTGCGCCGATCGGGCCGGGAGCCCGGTTCCACCGGCGCAGCAATCCCTGGGTCTACTGGCCGGGCGGGGGCGGGTTCTTCTACGACGGCGCGACGTACAGCCAGCCTTTCGGCGAGGCGGCGCAGCCGCTCTCCAATGACGTGCGCTACACCTATACGTATGACGTTCCCTGGGATTGGGCGCATCGCTTCCCGCCGAACGTCGTGCCCTCCGACCGGCCCTATGTGCCGAGCTGCCCGACCGAGCAGGTGACGGTGCCCGGGCGCGGCGGCGGCGAGCACACCGTCAACATCATGCGCTGTTACTGAGCTAGCCCAGTTCGAAGCTGGTCACGCCGAAGACGCGGTCGATGCGCAGCGGCGGGATCGGCCCGGTGTACATCCGCGCCGTCTCGAACACCGGCTTGAGCCCGAGCTCGCCCGCGAGCGCGATGGCCTCGCGATTGACGGCGGGGACATCGAGAAAGACCTCGCCGCCGTCTGCGTTCGACAGCAAAGCTTGCACGATCGCTTCCGCCGCCGCGAGATCGTGCGCGACGAGCGGGCCGATCTTGTGGCCCGTCCGGCACGGCCGGATCACGCCCCAGGCGGCGAGCTTGCCATCGCGCAGCAGCGCGCGGCCGACATGGCCCGATGTGTTGATCCAGGCGCGCAGGAAGGCGCTGCGCGGCGCAGGGAAGACGGTGGCGTCATCAGCTTCAACAAGTGCAAACGGGATCTTGTCGAGGGCGACGACCTCGGCGGGCGGTTTCGGTGGTGCGGTCACGATGCCGCCATAGCGGATATTGGCGTAGGCGAGCTGGAAGCCCGATTTCCTGTAATTGTCCTGCTGTGCGACCACGCCATCGAGCCCGATTACGCGGGCGCCCGCATGCGCGATCGCCGCGTTCCAGATGCGCAGGCCGTGGCCGCTGCCGCGAAAGTCTGCACGCACGATGTAGAAGCCGAGGAAGGCGAAGCGGTCATCGTAATTGACGCAGGAGACGGTCGCGACCGGCTCGCCGTCGATCTCGCCGACTAAGAAACCTTGCGCGTCAGGGATCGCGAAGCAGGCAGCATCGGCCAGGCCCGGATTCCAACCCTCCGCCGCGGCCCAGTCGATGGCGACGGCGATCTCCTCGGGACGCAAATTGCGGATCTGCAAATCACTCATGACGGATGCTCTCGACGGTGGACCTGACAGCGGGTCCGGCGGTAGAAGGCCTCATGATAGGCTGGGCCTGTGGCTCGCCTCAACGATATCACAGAGGATGAATCGCTCATGGCGGACAAGGTTGCACTCGTCACTGCGGGCGGCAGCGGCATGGGCGCGGGGGCCGCGCGGCGGCTGGCAGCGGACGGGTTTCGCGTCGCGATCCTGTCGTCCTCCGGCAAAGGCGAGGCCCTGGCTGCCGAGCTCGGCGGCTTCGGCGTCACCGGTTCGAACAAATCCAATGACGATCTGAAGCGTCTCGTCGACGGTGCGCTGGCCAAATGGGGACGCATCGACGTGCTCGTCAACAGCGCGGGCCATGGGCCGCGCGCGCCGATCACCGAGATCACCGACGAGCAATGGCATACCGGCCTCGATACGTACCTGCTCAACGTGATCCGCCCCACGCGGCTGGTGACGCCGGTAATGCAGGCGCAGAAGGGTGGCGCCATCATCAACATCTCGACCGCCTGGGCGTTCGAGCCGAGCGCGATGTTCCCGACCTCGGCGGTGTTCCGGGCGGGCCTTGCCGCCTTCACGAAAATCTTCACGGACACCTATGCCGCTGACAATGTCCGCATGAACAACGTGCTGCCGGGCTGGATCGACAGCCTGCCGCAGCTAGACGCGCGCCGCGACAACGTGCCGATGAAGCGCTACGGCAAGGTCGAGGAGATCGCGGCGACGGTCTCGTTCCTGGCATCCGACGGCGCGGCCTACATCACCGGCCAGAACATCCGCGTCGACGGCGGGCTGACGCGCTCGGTCTAGAGCATGATCGGTTCTGATTGGATCAGAACCGAAGCTCTAGATTCTTGTTTTGACGCGTTTTCTTCACGCGAACCGGTATCCACTTCGCTCGAAAACGCTCTAAAGCGGCGCCTCAATGTGAGGCGACAAGCCGCGCCAGTTCCGGCAATATCTTGTAGCGCGCGATCTCGTGCGGATATTCGCCGCGATTGGCGAGCAGGACGATGCCGAGCCGCCGCGCCGGCACGAGGCCGATATAGCCGGAGGCGTTGTTGAGGCCGCCCGGCTTGTCCACGATGGTGACTCCGGGGAGATGCACGCTCTCCCAGGCCATGCCCTGTCCGAACTTCTCGTCGACGCGGAAGGACTCATGCTGCGTCATCCGCAACGCCTCGCGCAGATGCGGATCGACCGAGCGGCCATCGACGCAGGCAGCAACGAAGCTCGCGAGATCCCGCACCGAAGAGAACATCTGGCCGGTGCCGGAAAAGTCAAAATAGCTCTGCTGGTTGCCGATCGGGCCGATCGCCATGCCCTGATCCGAATAGCCCTGGACCACGCGCCGCATCCAGGCCTCGTCCATGGTGGCGCGGTTGTCTTCGCCGCGCTCGGGGACGCAGGTGGTGGCCATGCCGAGCGGCGCAAGGATGCGCTGTTCGAACAGGGCCGCGGTCGGAGCGCCGTAGCGGCGCTCGAGCACGAGCTGAAGCAGCACGTAGCCGGCATGGGTGTAGATGCGCTGCCGGCCGGATGCGACGCCGGGCGGCGGCACGAAGGTGTTTAGCATGGCGATGAACTGGTCGCGCGTAAACTGCTCGTCCGGCCAGGGCGGATGATCGGTCGGCAGCAATAGCCCGGAGGTGTGCGTGGCGAGCTCACCGACGGTGACGCCGCGGATGTAGTCGCCGCTCAGCTCGGGCAGGTATTTCGGCAGGTGGTCATCGAGCCGCAGCTCGCCGCGCAGTGCGCCGAGCGCCACGAGGGTCGCCTCGAAAGGTTTGCGCAAGGAGGCGAGATTGAAAAGCGTGTCCGGCGTCACCGGCCGTTTGGCGGCATCATCGGCGAGACCGTAAGTGAAGAACTCGACATGGCGGCCGGCATAAAGGGCGGCGGCAAGCCCGCCTGAATAGTCCGGCGTCGCGGTCGGCGCCAGCTCGTTCGCGACGATGTCGCGCATCTGCGCGATCATGTCGGAATCCGCCAAGCCGCGGCCGGACCAGGCAAGCGCGAGCGGAACGAGCGCTGCCCGGCAAAGCGCCCGCCGGGTGAGGTGTGATGAGGTGACAACAGACGGCACGGCTCTGACGCAAGATGTGATGTGCCCCCGAGCCCCTCTTAACGTGAACGAGCGCGCGCCCCAATTCACGATTGCGCGTTGTGGGTTCCCCCGTGTGGGGCTCGCGACAAAATAACTTAGCCTGTGAGCTAACAATTGTTGACGCCGGATGGCGGCGGCCCTATAGTTAGCTTCATGGCTAACCAATTGTCCCGGCTCGACCAGGTTTTTTCCGCGCTCGCCGATCCCACGCGGCGGGCGATCGTGATGCGGCTCTGCGCGGGCGAGGCGTCAGTCGGCGAGCTCGCCGATCCCTTCGACATGGCGCTGCCGAGCTTCATGAAACACATCCACGTGCTGGAGACGAGCGGGCTCGTGCTGTCGGAGAAATCCGGCCGCGTGCGCACCTGCCGCCTCAGCCCGAATGCGCTGCTCAGCGCGGAAGACTGGTTCCAGCAGCAGCGTGCGATCTGGGAGGCGCGGCTCGATCGGTTCGAAGCCTATGTGATGAAGCTCAAGAAAGAGAAGGAGAGGGCGGCCGCCAAGCGTCCGTCCCGAACAACCAAACGGAAAGGTTCCGAGTGATGACGAAATCTGCCAATGCTGCCTTGTCGCAATGGTCCCTCGACCGCGAGATCGTGATGTCGCGCGTGATCGACGCGCCGCGCGATCTGGTGTTCGAGGCCTGGTCCGACCCGAAACATCTGCCGCAATGGTTCGGGCCAAAGGGATTCAAGATCGAGACCTTCGAGATCGACGTTCGCGTCGGCGGCGTCTGGCGCTTCAACATGATCGGCCCCGACGGCACCGTCTATCCGAACCGCATGCGCTTCCGCCGCATCGAGCGGCCGTCTCTGATGGAAATGGATCACGGCGTCGACCAGGACGAGGATCCCGGCATGTTCCGCTTCACCGTCACCTTTGCCGAGCAGAGCAACGGCAAGACCGTGCTGATGATGCGCCAGCTGGCCTCGAGCACCGAGCAGCGCGATGGCATGATCGGATTCGGCGCGGTCGAATACGGTTACCAGACGCTGGACAAGCTGGCGGCGTATGTGGCGGGGATGAAGCGGTGAGATCGCGTTCGCAAAGATTTCTCGCGGCCACTTGAACGTGTCTTAAGTTCATCGCTCAGCCGTTTGAAAAAAAACGAGTGCGGCTCCGGCGCAGAGGACGCGCCGAGGTCGCACTCATGCGCGCCACTTGGTCATGTCGAGTTTCGAAGGGGCCTGATCATTGCTCCCGCTAACGACGCGGTGTGCCGCCGGACGGTGGGGTCGTCTCGTTGCGCATGCCTTTTGGACTGGAGGCACCTTGTCCGCCACGCTCCACATGCGTGATACCGCCGCCGCCACCTGCACTGCCGGCGCCTGCGCTGCCTCCATCGCCCGAGCCTGCGCCTGCTCCGGCACCTGCGGCGCCAGCGCCACCACCGGCTCCGCCGCCAGCGCCTCCAGCACCACCACCGGCGCCGCCGCCGCCCGCACCTTGTGCGAACGCTGCGCCGATGAAAGCGCCGGCCAGCATCGCGGCCGTGAAGATCGTCAGAATCGTCTTACGCATGTTGTTGCTCCCAAAGATGTACGAGGGGACCAATCACGCGCGTTGCCAACCGTTCCTACGCTCATCGATGTGAAGGCGCGGCGATCTCGTCGCATCGTCCGGTCCGAAAATCGGAACACCGGATCGTGCACCAGGCCGGTAGGAACGATAGTGGCCCTCCGGCTTTGGCAGTGATGACGCACATTATCTTCAGCGATTACCGCAATCCCGCCGCCGAGCAGGCCTTCGAGATCGCCTGGGACTTTCTCGCGCGCACGGACGCCATCAGCGACGAATTCGAAGCCTGCGTGTTCCTGGCGCAACGTATCGCCGTGATGGTGGAGGAGGGACAGACGAATCGGATCCGCATGGCCAATCGCGCGATCTCCGAATATCAGCACCACGTCGACGAACGCGACGACTTCATCCGCAGCGGCGGCCGCCGCGCCGGAGGGCACTGAGCGCCGCATCGATCGTCATTCGCCCTTGAGGCCGGCGTCGCGGATCAGCTTGGTCCATTTCTGCGTTTCGTTGTCGATGAATTGGCCAAACTCCGCCGCGGTGCCGGGCCGCACTTCGAGGCCCTGCGCGGTCAGCCTGTCCTTGATTGCGGGTTCGGCGAGTGCGCGCAGCACCTCGGCCTGAAGCTTCTCGACAATCATGCGTGGTGTCGTCGATGGCGCCATGAAGCCGTACCAGCCGGCGGCGGCCACGTTCGGAAAACCCTGCTCGCGCAAAGTCGGCGCCTGCGGGTAGAGCGCGCTGCGCTCGGGCGAGGCGACGCCGAGCACGATGAACTTGCCGCTCTGGATGTAGGGCAGGGCGGTCGGCAGCGCGGTCAGCGTGGCGTCGACGCGGCCGGCGAGCAGCTCGGTGTAGGAAGCGGCGTCGCCGCGGAACGGGATGTTGAGGCCCTTGACGCCAGCATCCCGGAACAGGAGCTCGCCGGCAAGGTGCGGCTGCGAGCCGGCGCCGGGCGAAGCGAAGGTGAGGCCGTCGGGCTTCGATTTGCCATAGGCGATCATTTCGGGGAGCGTCTTGAACGGCGCGTCGGCACTGATGATCAAGAACAGCGGCGCGATCACCGCCATCGCGACGGGTTGCAGATCCTTTCGCTCGTAGGTCAGCTTGCCGAACAGCGCTTCGGCGGTGGCATAGGGAGCTGCGACATAGAGAAAGGTGTAGCCGTCGCCCGGCGCATGCGCGACCATATCGTTGGCGATGCGCGTGCCGGCGCCCGGCTTGTTCTCGACGATGAACTGCTGATGCAGGCTGCGGCCGAAATCCTCCGCCAGGAGGCGCAGCGAGATGTCGTTGGAGCCGCCGGGTCCATAGGGTGAGATCAGCCGCACCAGGCGTGACGGCCAGGCCTCCTCAGCGCGTGCGCAAAATGGCGGGCTCGACAGGGATGCGACAAGGGCGCCCGGGCCAAAACTGCGCGGAAAGCGCCCGCGCACACAGACTTTTGTCGTGATTCCATGGCGTCTTGTGACAGGATTATTACGAATACATGTCAGGTCGATTACAGCGGAGCGATTCATGTTGCAGTGGCAGGCACGGTCAAATCCCCTCGCGTGGTGGTGGGGGTCCCTGACGCTGGTCAGCGCTGCCAACATCCTCGTCTGGTTCATGCTGTACCGCGAGTTCTACCCGACCGTTGCGGGCAGCGTCAGTGGCGGCTCGGATATCGGCCTGATGTTCCTGCTGTGCGCGGCCTATGTGTTCGGCTGCGCCTTCCGCTCGGTGCTGCCGCGCGCCGATGTGCAGCGCATCTGCCTGTTCGATACCTGGCTGTCGAGCGTGTTCGTCGGCCGTACGGTCGCGACCGTCGCCGAGGTCTGCTTTGCCGCGCAATGGGCGATCATCCTGCACCAGCTCGGGAACATGACCGGTGCGGAGACCGCGGTGAACATCGCGCTCGTGATCGTGCCGATCATCATCATTGCGGAGTGCTTCTCCTGGTACGCGGTGGTGACAACCAACTTCCTCTACAATGCGATCGAGAACTCGCTGTGGGCGGTGACCTTCTTCCTCGCCGGCATTGCGCTGTGCCGGCTGATGCCGGAATTCCAGGGCGTGGTGCGCTGGGCGCTGATCGCCGGAATCGTCGGCATTGCCTGCTTCCTCGCCTTCCTCGTCACCGTCGACGTGCCGATGTATCTCAGCCGCTGGCGGGCAGGGCACGCCGAGGGCGGCAGGTTCTTGGGCTTCCTCGAAGGCCTGCACGACGTCGCGACGCGCTGGGTCGTGACCCACGACATCGCGCACTGGAAGGGCGAGCTGACCTGGATGTTCCTGTATTTCAGCGCCGCGGTGTGGTCGAGCCTCGCGCTCTGCGCGCTCTACGCCATGGAAGGCTATCTCACGCGCTATCTCGCCTGACGGTTACTTGCCGACCAGGCCGCACTTGCTGCGGTCGAGCGGACGGAAGGCCTGGTCCGGCGGGATCGTTGCGATCAGCTTGACGAAATCCCAGGGACCCCTGGATTCCTCCGGCGTCTTGACCTGCACCAGATAGAGGTCGTGCACCATGCGCTGGTCCTCGCGGATACGGCCGTTGGGGGTGTAGGCATCCGATACCGGAGTTGCCTTCATCTTGGCCATCACGGCGGCGCTGTCGTCCGAGCCGGTGTCTTTCACGGCCTGCAGATAGTGGCGTACGGCAGAATAGACGCCGGCCTGGATCTGCGAGGGCATTGCTTTCCTGCGCGCATAGAACGCATCGGAGAACTTCCGGGCGGCGGGCGAGACGTCCTCGAAGAAGGAGGTGACGATGAGATCGCCGCGCGTGGCCTTGAGCCCGACCGCCTCGATGTCGACGTTCTGAAACGACATCGGCACGATCTTCATGCCTTGGCTGGCGAGCCCGAATTCCTCGGCCTGCTTGATCGCGGTGGCGTTGTCGCCGGCGACGTTGATCGCGAGGATCTTTGCGCCCGACGACTGCGCCTGCAGCAGGAACGAGCTGTAGTCGGGCGTGCCGAGCTGCGCCTTGACGCTGCCGGCGACCCTGCCGCCGAGCGCGGCAATGCGCTCGCGCGCGGTCGCCTCGATCGAGTGGCCAAAAGCGTAGTCGCCGGTGATGAAGAACCACGGTTCCTTGCTGGTCTGCATGATACCGGAGACCACCGCGGTCGCCGTGGAATAGGCGTCCTGGGTCCATTGCACGCTGGTCGGCGCGCAGGCTTCATCGGTCAGCTGGTTGGCGCCGGCGCCGGAGACGAGAAAGATCTTGCCGTTGCCGCGCACCAGCTCCTGCACCGCGAGTGCGGCGCCGGAACTGCCACCGTCGGCGATCGCCTGCACGCCGTCGCTGAACCACTTTCGCGCGAGGGAGGCGGCGAGATCCGGCTTGTTCTGGTGATCGGCCTGCAAAATCTCGATCGGCTTGCCGTTGATCTTGCCACCGAACTCCTCCACGGCCATCCGCGCCGCCTCGACCGAGCCGGGACCCATGGCGGTTGCGAAGACGCCGTTCATATCAGTGAGGACGCCGATGCGGATCGCATCGCCTTTGATCTCGGCGCGCGCAGTGGCGCTTGCAAGCGCCAGCGCGGACAGCAGGATGGCGGTGGACGTCGTGCGGATTGTGGTCATGGCGTTTCCCGATTTTATCGTTGATCGATGGTGCCGGCAGTCAGGTCGGTTCGGCGATGACCTTGTTGCGCAAAGTACCGATGCCGGAGATCTCGACCTCGACGGTGTCGCCGGGGCGCATCCACAGTGGCGGCGTGCGCTTGGCTCCGACGCCACCGGGCGTGCCCGTGACGATGACGTCGCCGGGCACGAGCGGGCAAATCGTCGAGATGTAGGCGATCAGTTCGGGGATGGCGGTGATCAGAAGATCGGTGGTGGTGTCCTGCACGACATTACCGTTCAGCCGCGTCTGCAAGGAGAGCTTTGACGGATCGGGGATCTCGTCCGCAGTCACCAGCCAAGGCCCAAAACTGCCGCTCTCGGCAAAGGTCTTGCCAGAGAGGAACTGGCTGGTGTGGCGCTGCCAGTCGCGGACGCTGCCTTCGTTGTAGCAGGAATAGCCCGCGATATGGTCGAGCGCGCTGCTCGCCCGGATGTGGCGGCCTTTTTTGCCGATGACGAGCGCGAGCTCACCTTCATAGTCGAAATCGTCGCTGACCTTCGGCTTCACAAGGGGCTGCAGATGGCCGACCTGGCTACAGGGAAATCGGACGAACAGTGCCGGCTTCTCGGTGACGGTGCGGCCGGTCTCGGCGACGTGGTCACGATAGTTCAGGCCGACGCAGATGATCTTGCCGGGATCGGGGATGACGGGTGCGAAGGTGATCTTATCGAGCGCGTGATCCGGCGTGGCGGAGCCGGCGAGATTCGCGGCCTCCGCGAGATGGCCCTTTTCGAGCAGCCGGCGCAGCGTGGTGCAGTCGTCGCCGGCCATGCGCGCACCGAGATCGACGACGCCGCCATCCTTGACGGCGCCGAAGGAGGCGCGACCATCGGCGAAAAATGAAAGCAGCTTCATGAGGTATCCTTGAAAAGTTCGGTCAGGCCGCGGACGGCACGTGGGTTGAAGGCGTGATGGCGGCGATAAGCCGGTCGAGCTCGGCATCGTTGCGGGCGGTGCCGCGCACGTAACGGTCGGGCCGAACGAGCGCGGCGATGATGCCGTGCTCGCGAAGCCAGTGGCCGACACCTTCGGCATCGTCGCTGGACAGGATCTTGATCCCTGCCTGTGAAGGATTGAGAGATGACGACAACGTGGCCGCGCTCGCGACGAGGAGCACATGGCTGTAGCCGATCTGGTCGTCACTACGGCCACCGTCGCGCAAGATGAATTGCGGCGCGAGATGTCCGGCGAGAGGCAGGTCGCCGAGCGCAAGGCCCGGGCCGAGCAGGGGCTTCTTCACCTCGAGCCTGACCGGCGCATTCTCGCGCGCTTTGCCTGCGGCAAGGCCGGCTTCGATCGCCTTGGTGTTGATGACCCCGCCGAGGCGAATGGCGAGCTCAATGAACTCGCGCACATGCGGCTGGCGTTCGCTCTGATAGGTGTCGAGGAGGTCAGCTGCAGCGCCGCCACGGATGATCGCGCTGAGCTTCCAGGCGAGGTTTGCAGCATCGCGGATTCCGGCGCACATGCCCTGGCCCAGGAAGGGCGGTGTCTGATGCGCGGAATCGCCGGCGAGCAGCAGTCGAGCGCTGCGCCATCGCTGCGCGATGACGGAATGAAACGTGTAGACCGCGGCGCGCTCGATCGCGGCATCATCCGGCGTGATCCAGCGCGACAGCAGCTCCCAGACCTTGGCAGGTTGCGCTACCTCCTGAGAGTCCTCATCGGCAAGAACCGTGATCTCCCAGCGCCGTCGTGTGCCGGTGCCGCGCACGTAAGTTGCGGGCCGCCGCGGATCGCAATGCTGGAGGCTGTAGTCGCCGAGGTCGTCGCGCTCGCGCTTGAGCAGGACGTCGATCACCAGCCAGCGCTCGTGGAAGCCGAGATCGTCCATCCCCGAGCCGATGAAGCGTCGCACCAAGGAGCGGGCGCCGTCGCAGCCAATTACGTAGCCGGCGCGGACCTCGCTGAGCCTCCCGTTGGAGAGGTCCTCGTAGCGGATGCGCACGCCATGCTGATCCTGGTCCAGTGCGAATACATCGCAACGATTGCGCAAGGTTACGTGCGGCCATCGCGCGAGGCCGCCGATCAGCGCGTCCTCCAGATCGGGCTGATGGAAGCGATAGCTCAGATTCCAGCCCATCGGGGTGAGCGTCTGCGGCCGCGACCAGTCCAGCAGCATGCGGCCATCGGCGTCGAGGAAGAGCATCCCGGGGCTGAGGATGGTTTGCGGCAGGATCGCCTCGGCAAGGCCAATGGTCTGGAACACGCGCATGCATTCGTCGTCGAAATGCACCGCGCGCGGCAAATGATAAGTCCGTGCCTCGCGCTCGAGCACCAGCGTGCGCACGCCGCGCAGGCCGAGCAGGTTGGCGAGCGTGGCGCCGACCGGACCACGGCCGACGATGACGACGTCGAATTCTTCGGGGGCGGATTTATCTTGCATGGGGCTATCTCTTCCCCAAACAATGCCATCCCTTCAACGCCGCCGCGCCAAGTGTCCGCCCAGCGGACGGCGACTAGACCTCGACAGGAATGGCTGACGCGGTCTGCTGAAGCTGGCCCGCGAACTGCGCCACCCCTTCCTCGATGCCCAGCGCGGAGCGAATCCAAATGATTGAGATGCAGCCAAATACGGCGCCGTTCCGCACGATGGGGACGGCAATCGAAGCCGTCCTGGGATTGTATTCACCCTCGCTGCGGATCGCGTAACCCCGCGCGGCGGTCTCGGCGATCATGCGGTCGAGCCGGCCTTGGTCGAGGAAGGGGCGGTCGTCGGCGTCGTCGATGCGGCGCAGATGGGCCACGATCAGATCGCGCTCGCGCGCGGGGCAGGCGGCGAGATAGGCGCGGCCGGCTGAGGTGCGCAGCATCGGCAGGCGCTTGCCGATCATGCCGCGGTCGATCGAGAGGGGACTGCGCGAATGGGTCGTTTCCTGCACCACCATCGCGGCGTTCTCGTAGGTGGAGAGATCGACCGGCCAGACCAGCGTCTTGCTGAGTTCGGCGAGATAAGGCGCTGCCGCCTGGCAGATCACCACGCCGGGATCATAGCCGTCACCGAGGCTCAGTGCCCGCCGGGTCACACGAAAACGGTCGTCGCTGGCGCTGCGCGCGACATAGCCGAGTTCCTCCAGCGTTTCGAGCAGGCGATAGACGGTGGGGCGGGGCAGGTCGAGCGCGCGCGCAACGTCGCCGGCGCGGATGCCGCCGGAGCGGTTGACCTTCTGCAGCACGTCCAGCCCGCGCTTGAAGGCACGAACGCCTTCCGATTGACGGGGCTGGCCGTTCCGCGTCCGCTCCTTGGACACTTCGTATTTCCTCCCTTGTGGCGCACGGTCGCGCGATTATCGTCGTTGCGAACGCGAAGCGATTGCGGGACTTCACCGTAGGATCGCACGCGGCCGGTATCAAGTTCGCCGCACTGCGGCACATGCGATGCCTTCGGGAGGACGTCGATGGAAATCACCGCGCTCGGCTATATCGGGATCAATTCGTCCCAGCTCGACTCGTGGAACCGGATGGCGACCAGGCTGCTCGGCATGCAGCAGGTCGACCGCGGCGGCAAGATGTGCGCCTTCCGCATGGACGACCGCAAGCAGCGCCTGATCGTCGATGGCAGCAGCGATGCCGGACTTGCGGTGATGGGCTGGGAAGTTCACTCGGCCGCCGAACTGGACCAGCTCGCTGGCAGGCTTGAAGGGCAGGGCGTCAAGGTCGTCCGCGGGTCACGCGCACTGGCTGACGAGCGGCATGTCACCGAGCTGATCACGTTCGCCGATCCAGCCGGCAACCGGTTGGAGGCGTTCTGCAAGCCGGAGCTTGCAACCGAACCGTTCAGGCCCGGCCGACCGATCTCGGGTTTCCGCACCGGCGCGCTCGGCATGGGACACGTCGTGCTCAATGTCGAGGACGTCGAGCCGCTGTTGCCGTTCTATCGCGACGTCCTCGGCTTCCATGTCTCGGACTTTGGCCTCAAACCCTACGGGCTCTATTTCTTCCACGTCAACGGCCGCCACCACTCCTTTGCGATGGTCGGCTCCGGGCGCAAGGCGCTGCACCATTTCATGGTCGAGCTCGGCAGTCTCGACGATGTCGGGCAGGGCTATGATCTCGCGCAGATGGACGACGGCCGCGTTGCCTATACGCTGGGGCGGCACACCAACGATCACATGACCTCGTTTTATGTGAACACCCCGTCCGGCTTCTTCATCGAATATGGCTGGGGCGGGCGCGTGATCGATCCCGAGACCTGGCAGCCGCACGAGACCTTTGACGGCCCGTCGCTGTGGGGTCACGAGCGGCTCCATATGCCCGAAGAGCAGCGCAAGCGGCTGCGCGCCATGCGACTCGATGCGGCGGCGCGTGGCGTGCGCGTCGCCGACCCGCGCGTGCCGCCGCTCAACTGCGCGTGGCTGGATTCGCTGATCGCACGCGAATGATCCGCGGCCACGCAGCGTCAGGCCTCGCCGAGATCGACCTCCGTCAAGAGTCCCTGGCGTAGCGCCAGCCGCACCAGCTCGATGTCGGAGCCGACGCCGAGCTTGTCCTTGATCAGCGAGTGCAGGTTTGCCACCGTCTTCGGGCTGACATGCAGGGTCTCGGCGATTTCCTCCGTCGTGTTCTCGGCGAGCAGCAGCCGCAGCACCTCGAATTCGCGCGGTGTGAGCACGTCGGCGGCCGAACTCTCGCCGCTGATACGGCTGAGTGCAAGTTCGTGGTCGATGTCGGGGCTGATGGCGATCTTGCCGGCGAGCACGTCCTTCACCGCGCGCACCAGCGTCTCGGGCGGATTGGTCTTGGTGACGTAACCCCTCGCACCGGCGCGGATCGCCTGCACGGCAAAGCCGGCATTCTCATGCATGGTGAAAACCAGGATCCGTGCGCTCTTGTCCCATTGCCTGATCCGCCTGACGGCCTCGATGCCGCCGATGCCGGGCATGCTGAGGTCCATGATGACGAGGTCGGGCGCCTCGGATTTGTACAGGCGGTAGGCTTCCGCACCGTCGGCCGCCTCGGCGACGACGCGCAAGCCCGGCTGCTTCTGGAGCACGGAGCGATAGCCCTCGCGGACGACGGAATGATCGTCGACCAGCAAGATGGTCGCATCAGTCCCGCTCATGCCGCGTGCTCCAGCGCCTGCCCATCGGCGGCCGCGAGCGGAATGACCACGCGCAATGCCGAGCCATGGGGACCGGTTTCGAAACTCAGCCGGCCGCGAAGCGCGGCGACGCGCTCGCGCATGCCGAGCAGGCCCATGCCCGATTTGACGGCCGCCTCGTTCGGCCGGCCGTCGTCCTCGATCGCGAGCGCGATCTCACTTTCGGCCATCGTCAGACGCAGGCTGACCTTCGTTGCGTCGGCGTGCTTGGCCGCGTTGGTGAGCGCCTCCTGCACGATGCGATAGAGATTGGCGCTGACGGAGGCGGGCACGCTCTCGAAGGCGCCCTCGAACCGGATTTCGAAGCGGGTCTGGCCGCGGCTGCGGCCGTTCCAACCCGAGACCAGGCCTTCGAGGCTCGCGACGAGGCCGAGCTCGTCGACATCGGGTGGCCGCAACCGGAACAGCGCGCCACGCAGCGTCTCCATCATGCCGGTCGCGGTGCGGGCAATGCTGTCGCACTCTCCCAGCAATCCGGGGCATTCCTGCGCCGCAGTCTGGCGGGCGGACGCGGCAAGCGCGCGGATTGCGGCGAGCGACTGGCCGAACTCGTCATGCAGCTCGCGCGCGAGATGGCGCCGCTCCTCGTCCTGGAGCGCGATCAGCTTCCGCGTCAGCTCGCTGCGCTCGGCAAGCGCGGTGTCGAGGCTTTCGGCAAGGTGGTTGAAGACATCGCGGATGGCGGAAAGCTCGGCGAGGTCGAAGGGCGGCAGCCGTGTGGTGAGGTCACCAGCGGCGATCCGCTCGAGGCCGTTGCCGATCATGCCGGTGGGGCGCAGGGCACGGGCGAGTGCGGCATAGACCAGCGCGCAGAGCAGCGGCAGCGCAATCGCAAGCGCGATCATCAGGCGGCCAGCCTCGTGCCAGGCCTCCGCCGTCTGCACCGCCGGATCGACCGAGACAACGGTCTCGCCGAGCTTCGTTCCGCGCACGATCACGGGCCGCGCCGCCTCGCGGCCGGGGTCGAACAGGCTGCGATAGAAGGCGGCGAAGGCTTGCGGCGGCGGGCTCGCCGGGGCAGGCGCGCCACTACAGAAACGCTGGAGCATGTCGCCGCTCGCGCTCCGGAATCCAAGACACAGGCCGGGCGTCATCACATGGGCCGAAACCGGGTCAAGGTTCGGAAAGTCGGAGCGCGGGCTGGCCACCCACTGGATCTTGCCCTGTTGCAGCTCCAATGTCTTCGCCACGATGGCAGCGATACCGTCGATGCGCGCGTGCGCGGCGCTGTCGGCGGTAACAAGGAAATAGGCGGAGATCGCGGCGAAGCAGGCGGCCGATACGGCGGCCACGCGCAACGTCAGACGGACCTTGAGATCGAACCTCGGGCGATTCCACATCGGCGGGTACCTGGTGCGAACGGGTTTGTCGCTCCCGCATTAAACGGCAGAACGCAAGCGGCGGGAAGCGTTCCCGCCGTACCGCAGTGCAACGTCGTGAAATTTTCCCGGCGCTCGTCGGGACAGTTATGGCTGCGTGGTCTCCGGCCACTCGTCCAGATTTGCGGCGCCGCTCCATCCCACGAGGCGTTCATGCACCGCTCCCGGCTGATTCCCGCTGCCATTCTCCTGTTCGTCCTCTCTCATGCGCCGGCCGGCGCCGAGGCCATCGGCGTTGCCGTGGACGATTTCAGCTATACCGACACGTCGGCCGAGCCGGCCAACCAGACCGCCGCTCACGAGCGGCGGCTGTCGGCATTCATGGCCGCGCTCAGGCGGGATGTCGGTGCCGACGGTCGTTACCGGCTCACGCCATCGGGACAGGACGGGGCGGCCTTCAAGATCATCGGCGGCATCCAGAAGACCAGCACGCTGGTGCAATGGGCCAAGGTCGCCGTGATCGACGTCGGCAGCAAAAGGCTGGTGATGGACAAGCTATACACCTTCCGCGGCGACAATGACGAATCATGGGAGCGGGCCGAGATATTTGTCTCCCGCGAGGTGATGGCCGCGCTCGCGATGCCTGCACCGGTCGCGCTTGCGGTGTTCGATTTCGAGCTCGAGGATACCACAGCCGCGTCAGTGGGAGCGTCGGCCACGTCGGATGCATCATATCTGGCCGAAGTCACCGCCAGCGTGCGCGAGGCGCTCGGCCAGTCCGGCCGCTACCGCATCGTCGATGTCAGCGGCGAGGCGGCGAAGGTGCAGGCCTTGCGCGACTGTGGCGGCTGCGAGGCCGGGATCGCGCAAAAGTTGGGTGCGGACCAGTCGCTGATCGGCGTGGTGCGGCGGGTCAGCCGCACCGAATACACGCTCGGCTTCCAGCTCCGCGATGCCAGGACCGGTGCGGTGCTGACGCGCGCCGATAGCGGCCTGCGCATGGGCGCGGACTATTCGTGGAAACGGGGTGCGGTCCGCCTGGTCAGCGACCGGCTGATCGAGAGCCGATAGCGCAGGTCTTCACCTCTCCCTACGGGAGAGGTGAAGCAAGCCATGTCGCGCTCAGAACGTCAGCTGCACCTTCATCGACTGCGCGCGGTCGCTGGCGAGCTCAAAGGCGGCGACCGCGTTCTCGAACGGCATGGTGGCCGTGATCAGCGGCTTCACGTCGATCAGGCCTTCGCCCATCAGCCGCACCGCGAGCTCGAACTCGGGATCGAAGCGGAAGGTGCCGCGGAGCTGCAATTCCTTCGCCACGATGCTGTTGATCGGCAACGTCATCTCACCGCCGAGGCCGAGCTGAACCAGCGTTGCGCCTGGCCGCAGCACGTCGAGCGCGGTGCGGAGTGCAGCCTGGTTGCCCGAGGCTTCGAACAGGGTGTCGAACACGCCCTTGCCGGCGCGCCAGGGATCGAGCGCAGTGGCGTTGGTCGCGACATTGATGGCGTGGGTGGCGCCGAGCTTCTTCGCAACCGCGAGCGGTGCGTCCGCGACATCGGTCACCACGATCTCGGCGGCACCGCCGAAGCGCGCGACCAGGATCATCAGCGCGCCGATCGGGCCGCAGCCGGTGATCAGCACGCGCTTGCCGAGCAGGGGGCCGGCCTGCTTGCCGGCATGCAGGCACACCGCCAGTGGTTCGGCCACCGCGGCTTCCGCCAGCGAGAGCTTGTCGGCGATCGGCACGGCCTGCATCGCATCGACCGTGATGAATTCGCGAAAGCCGCCTTGCACATGGGGAAAGCGCATCGCGCTGCCGAGGAAGCGCATGTCGAGGCACTGGTTGCGCATGCCTTCCTGGCAATGCAGGCACTGGCCGCACGGCTTGCTCGGATTGACCGCGACGCGCGTTCCCGGCTTGACGCCGGTGACGCTGTCACCGACGGAAGCGACCACGCCGGCGATCTCATGCCCCAGCGCCATCGGCTGCTGGATGCGGACCACGCCGAAGCCGCCGTGATGGTAGTAGTGCAGATCGGAGCCGCAGATGCCGCCATTGGCGATCTTGACGCGGACCTCGCCCGGGCCGGGCTCCGCATCGGGATAGCTATCGATCCGCAGGTCTTTCGGGGCGTGGATGACGACGGCGCGCATGGGCTTGTTCCTTCGGCGGTTCGCGGATCACATCGCGGCGATCATGCCGCCATCGACATAGATGATCTGGCCATTGACGTAAGTCGAAGCGTCGGAGGCCAGGAAGATCGCCGCGCCGACCAGCTCATCCGGCTTGCCCCAGCGTTTCGACGGGATGCGGCCCATCAGCCAATTGTTGAAATCGGTGTTGTTGACCAGCGCCTCGTTCATGTCGGTCAACATGTAGCCGGGGCCGATCGCGTTGGCCTGAATGCCGTGCTGGGCCCATTCCACTGCCATCGAGCGGGTCAGATTCTTGATGCCGCCCTTGGCGGCGGTGTAGGGCGCGATGGTCGGGCGCGCGAGCTCGCTGCCGAGCGAGCCGATATTGATGATCTTGCCGTGCCTGCGCGGGATCATGCGCTTGGCCGCCTCGCGGCCGATCACGAAGGCGCTGGTGAGGTTGGTCTCGATCACCTTGCGCCATTCATCGGTGGTGAATTCGACCAGCGGCTTGCGGTGCTGAATGCCGGCGTTGTTGACGACGATGTCGACGGCGAGACCCTTTTTGTCGAAATCGTTGAAGGCAGCGACGATCGCGGGCTCGTCGGTGACGTTGAATGCGGCGCCTTCAGCCTGGTGTCCGGCGGCGCGAAACTCGGCGACGGCCTGCTCGACGCGCTTGGGATCGACGCCGTTGACGATGATTTTGGCGCCGGCCTTGGCCATGCCTTCGGCAATGGCGCGGCCGAGGCCGCGGGAGGAGCCGGTCACCAGCGCGGTACGGCCGGAAAGGTCGAAGAGGGCGGTGCTCATCTTAGGAATCCTTAGACGTTGGAGCGGCGTACGATCAGATCGGAGCGGTCGAATACGGCGGGCAGAAGATCGACGCCGAGGCCGGGGCCTTCCATCGGATAGACAAAACCGTCCTTGATCGTGGGCATGGTGGTGACGAGCTCATTGTACCAGCCCTTGTAGAAGGCGCGCACCGATTCCTGGATCAGCGTGTTGGGCTGGCTGAACGACATGTGGATGGCGGCGATGAAGCCGATCGGTCCGATGCAGTCATGCGGTGCAAAGGGCCGGTGGTAGGTCTCGGCCATCGCGGCGATCTTGCGGCCCTCGGTAAGGCCGCCGGTCCAGCACAAATCCGCCATCACCACGTGCATGGCGTCGCGGTCGAGCATATCCTTGTAGGGAAAGCGTGAGCCCAGCGTTTCGCTGGCGCAGACCCAGACATCGGTCGAGCGCGCATATTCGGCGAGCGCCTGCGGCGAGTTCATGCGGATCGGATCTTCGTACCAGGTCGGCTTGTACGGCTCGAGCGCGCGCGCGATCTGCTTGGCGGTCGGCAGATTCCACAGCGAGTGGAGCTCGACCATGATCTCCATCTTGTCGCCGACCGCTTTACGGATCTTCTCGAACGGTTCGATCGCCTGCTTCATCTGGGCGGCGGTGATGTAGAGACCCTTGTTTTCCTGGGCCGCCGGATCGAACGGCCAGATCTTCATCGCGGAGATGCCGCTCTCCAGGAGGCTCTCGGCGAGCGCATCGGCGCGATGCATGAAGCCGTCGAGATCCTCGTAAGGCCCCTTGGAGGCGCCGAGATTCCAGTTGGCGACCGGGCTGATATTGGTCGAGCGGACATATTGCGTGCCGGCGCAGGTGTTGTAGATGCGCTGCTTGTCACGGCAGAGGCCGCCGAGCATCTGGTGCACCGGCTGGCCGCAGACCTTGCCGAACAGATCCCACAGCGCGATGTCGATCGCGGAGGCCGCGCGATATTCGACGCCGGTGGATGACTGCGCCATCGGCAGGTTCAGCATGTCGCGGTGGATGGCTTCGATGTGCAGGGGATTGCGGCCGAGCAGGCGGCCGGCAAAGGTGTCGTGGATCTGTGCCTCGACCGCGCCCGCGCCATAGAAGGTCTCGCCGAGCCCGATCATGCCCGTATCGGTGTGGATGCGTACCCAGATGACGTTGGAGAACTCCTCGGTGCGCAGGGTCTCGATCGACGTGATCTTCACGGCAACAATCCTCCCGTCGGGCCCATAGCGCCCATTTTGCTTTTCATTTCTGCGCCGCCATCCGACGGGCAGGGCCCAGTCTTACGCCGCTTGTAATATATCACAACATGTTTTAAGGATATCACAAATAAGACATCCGCCTTGCATCGAGAGCGCAGGCTGACGGGAGGACGACATGGCACGGCGCAAGCGCGCGCTCGAGGTGGTGAGAAACGACGATGACGGCGAGGGCAGGCCCTCCCGGCGCAATCGCCTCAACTTCTTCGAGCTGGCCTATCAGAGGATCGAAGAACTCCTCGTTCATTGCGAGCTCAAACCCGGCCAGTTCATGACCATGCTGGAATTGCAGCAGATCACCGGGTTCGGCCGCACGCCGGTGCATCATGCCGTCAATCGTCTCTCGGCCGACACGCTCATCATCATTCGTCCGCGGCACGGCCTGCATATCGCGCCGATTGATCTGGCGCGTGAGCGCATGCTGCTTGGCTTGCGCCGCGACATGGAGCGCTTCGTGATCCGCCTTGCGGCCGATCGCGCCAGCCTGTCGCATCGCAATCAGGCACTGCACATCGAACGCCTGCTGCGCGAGCGCCGCGCCAGCCTGACCCTCGACGAATTCAACAGCATCGACCGTCGCATCGACGCGCTGGTGCTGGAAGCCGCCGGCGAGCCTTTCCTCGCCCACACGCTACGGCCGCTGCACACCCTGTATCGCCGCATCGGCTTCATCCACCATCGTTTCATGCCGGGACAGACCGAGCTGTCGGGCACGATCGATTGCCATCTCGCCATCCTCGCTGCGGTCGCCAATCGCCGCGTCGAGGATGCTGTGAAGGCAAGCGATGCGCTGATCGATTACATGGACGCGATATTCACCGGCATGGAGGCGGGCATCGACCCGCGCCTGCTCGATTGCAGCATCGAGCCGCTGCTCGGCACCTAGAGAGTTTTGAAGAGAGGACCAAGCATGTCAACGATGGCGATGCCACAACCGATCGCGAGCGAAGCCGCGGTCCGCTACCTCATCACGAACTACAGTCCCAAGGGCAACAAGGTCGGCTGGCTGATGATGGCCTCGATCCTGGTCGAAGCCTGGGATCTCTATTCGATCGCCTTCGTGCTGATCTTCATCAAGGAGCAGTACAACCCCGATCCGCTGATACTGGGCCTTGCCGCGGCCGGCACGCAAGGAGGCGCCCTGATCGGCGCGCTGCTCGGCGGCTGGCTGTCCGACAAGATCGGCCGCCGCGTCATGTTCCTGGTGACGATGGTGATGTTCATTGTGCTGGCGCTGGCGCAGGCCTTCGTGCCCAACGTTACCTGGCTCGTCGTGATCCGCTTCCTGCTCGGCATTCCGCTCGGGTCGGACATCTCGACCGGCTACACCTACATCATGGAATCCATGGCCAAGGGCGAGCGCGAGGTCATGGGCAACCGCTGGCAGTTCATGTTCGCGGTCGGCGAAGTCATGACCATCGGCGTCATCGTGATCTTCCTGCTGACCGACATGAACCACGAGATGCTGTGGCGCGTGACGCTCGGCCTCGGCGCGGTGCCGGCGCTGATCATCCTGATCATGCGCCACGACGTGCCGGAGACGGCGGTGTGGCTGGTGCAGAAGGGACGCTACCGCGAGGCCAAGCAGGTCGCGCGCGAGATGTTCAACGACAATCTCGACATGCTGCCGGACCGGGACGTCGAGATGCCGAAGGTATCGACCCGCGCGTTCCTCGCCGATCTCAAGAAGGATCCGATCCGCTGGCGTGCCACGCTGTATGGCTGGATCGCCTGTTTCGCGCAGGCGAGCGAGTTCTCGACCTTTGCGTTCTACCTGCCGGTGCTGTTTGCAATGGTCGGCGTGTCGTCGATCCTCGGCAACAATCTGGTGACGATGGCGCTGTTTGCCTTCGCAGCCCTGTCGGGGTGGGTCGGGCCGCTGCTGACGCCGAAGATCGGCCATCGCGGCATCGCGATCGCGGGCTTCTCCATTGTGCTGGCGTCACTGCTGGTCGCTGCGTTTGCGCTCTACACGGACAACAAGATGCTGCTGCCGTTCGCCGCGGCCGGCATGCTCTGGGGCCACTATTGGGACGCGTCGAACTGCATGACCATCCCGACGATGGTCGCGCGGCCGCGATACCGCGGCACCGCCAGCGGCTTCGCCTACATGTTCGTGAAGCTGCCGTCCTTCCTGGCGATCTTCCTGTTCCCGACGCTGTTCGCGGCGATCGGACAAGCCAACGCCACCCTGTTCGTGGCGATCTTCCCGGTGATCGGATTGCTCGCTGCAACCGTCATCCTGCCGGAGGTCTACGGCTACGAGAACGACTGACGAAGCGTGACCCGGTCGCGGCGTCGTCGCCGCGATCGGGGCCTATTTCGGGATGTCGCGCGCCGGCGGCTACGGGCTCAAGAAGACCGGGTCGATCCCGACTCCATGGCCGAGCAGGCCGATCGCCTGAAGCTGGGCGGAGTGGAGGTCGATTTCCACGATGGCGAACAGGGTAAACAACACCACTGCGGAGAAGACCAGCAGCGGATGGGCCGTCTCGGCCCGGCTCTCGTCGCCGCGAATCGGGCGACGCAGGGAGGAGCTCTGCGGCAATGCTTTCGATCGAATCTGCATCATGATGAACCTTCCTTGCCGCGCCATATCCATCTGATCTGCGCGACAATGGAATTCTAGCCACGGCGTCGCCGCCGGCATTGATGCACCGCAAATAGCTTGCACTCGATTTCGAAAGCTGGGTTCGGCATCCCTTACCGGATTGCCGCCGCCAACGCCGCGATCAGTGCGGGTGGCGTCACCAGCAGGCCGAGCTTGAGGAACAGCCAGGCGCCGACCTCGATCTTCTCGCGCCGGAGCGCGACCAGCCAGAGGATGGTGGCGAGCGAGCCGGTCACCGACAGATTGGGGCCGAGGTCGACGCCGATCAGGATGGCGCTGACAACAGGCACGGGCAGATGATCGCTGGCGGCGACCGAGCCGGCGACGAGGCCGACCGGAAGGTTGTTGGCGATGTTGTCGGCGAGCGCGGTGGCAATGCCGACGCTCCAGGCGGCCTGCGGGACGGATTGTGCCACCGCTTGGTGCAGCAGCCCGCTGAGCTGCGCGATCACACCGGTCTTCACCAGCGCCTCCACCATGACAAAGAGCCCGCCGACCAGCGGCAGCACGCTCCAGGACACGCCGCGCAGCACAGGCATAGGCGATTGACGGTTGATCAGCAGCACGGCGGCCGCCGTCGCGGTCCCGCAGACGAATGTCGGCAGGCCCAATTGCAGATCGAGCGCAGAGGCCCAGATCAGCACGATGCCGATGGCGCCGATGCCATAGGCGGTCAAACGGCCGCCGCGTCCGAGTTTCGGGTGAGGGACACTCTTTTCGATCGTTTCATCCTTCAACTCGCGGTGCAGCGCAAGGCGCAAGGCGACATAGGTGAGCCCGATCGAGGCAAGTGACGGCAGCGCGAACTGACGCAGCCACGTTCCGAGATGCGGCATGTGCTTGCCGAACACCACGAGGTTGGCCGGATTGGAGATCGGCAGCACGAAGCTCGCGGCATTGGCAATGAAGGCGCAGACGAACAGATAAGGCAGCGGCTTGGCGCCGGCCGCGCGGGTGGCGGCGTAAACGGCGGGTGTCAGCACGATCGCGGTGGCGTCGTTGGAGAGCAGCACCGTCACCAGCGTGCCGACGAGGTAGATCAGCAGGAACAGCCGCTGCGGGGAGCCGCGTGCATGCTCGACCGCAAAGGCGGCCAGATAGTCGAACAGGCCTTCGAGGCGGGCGAGTTCGGCGATCAGCATCATGCCGATCAGGAAGAGATAGACGTCGACACCCTTCTCGATGCCGGTGAGCGCATCGTGCCAAGGTAGGAATCCGAGCAGCACCAGTACAACGGCGCCGATCAGGGCCCAGACCGCCTCCGGCAGGCGAAAGGGCCGGATGATGACGCCTGCGGTCGCGGCTACGATGATGCTCCAGGCCCAGATGGCGTCAGACGGCACGGTCAGTCCTCAAGGTGAACCAGATCTATTCGGCAGCGATAGCTGATGCGGACGCCGCTGTCTTCCCCCGCAGGCACAGATCGCCATCTGTGCTTTGCCGCGTCTCCGGCAGAGCGAAGAAGCAGATCACGGCGCCGAGCGCCGCCACGATGCCGAGCGAGATGAACGCTGCATTGTAACCTGCGCCGACAACGACCAGGCCGGCAAGCGTCGTCGATAGCGCCGCGCCGATGCTCTGGGCGGTGATGACCGCGCCCTGCGCGACGTTGAAGCGGCCGGTATTGCACATGAGGTCGGCGACGATGACGGGAAAAATTGCGCCGAAAATGCCGGCGCCGACGCCGTCCAGAAGCTGCACGCCGACCAGCCAGAACGGATTGTCCGAGAGCGTATAGAGGACGCCGCGGATCGGCAGGATCAACAGTGCGGCAAGGAAGAAGCGCTTGTGGCCCCAGCGGTCGGCCTTCGCGCCTACCAGCATTGCGAACGGCACCATCACGACTTGCGCGGCGACGATGCAGGCCGACATCAGGCTGGTGCCCATGTTCTTGTCCTGCAGCGCGAGCTTCTGCCCGACCAGCGGCAGCATGGCCGCGTTGGACAGGTGAAACAGGATCACACAGATTGCGAAGACGAGCAGTGGGCGGCAGGTCAGGAGTACGCTGAGGCCCGAGGGCTGTTCGGGCTCCGTGCTGGCGTTGCTGTCGTGCAGACCGCGGGCGAGATCATGGTCGATGGCCCGTTCGGGGATTGCGACAATGCTGGCGAGGCTCGCAATCGCCATGGCGCCGAGCAGGTAGAACACGACGGTCGGGCCGAACCAGTAGGCGAAGACGCCTGCCAGACCCGCCGCGACAGCGTTGCCGGCATGGTTGAAGGTCTCGTTGCGTCCGATCCGCCGGGCGAAGGCGGCATGACCGAAGATGCCGAGCGAGACGGCGGCGATTGCAGGCGGGAAGATGCCAGCGGCGGCCTGGGCGGTCCCCTGCGAGATCGCGACCGGCCCGAAGTTCGGAAACAACGGCAGCGATAGCGAGGCAAGCGTCACCAAAATGGCGGCAATCACCATCGCGAGCCGCTTCGCCCGCGTGGCGTCGACCAGCGCACCAGCCGGCGTCTGCGCCACGATGCCGGCGATCGTCGCGATCGACATCACGAGGCCGATGCGCGCCTCATCCCAGCGCTGCTCGGTGAGCAGATAGACCGCGAGATAGGGCCCCAGCCCATCGCGGACATCTGCGAGGAAGAAGTTGGCCGCATCCAGCGCGCGGCCGGCGCGCCTCGTCTGATCGGAGTTTGCGCTCGACATCGGGTCTCTCGGTCGAGGCTCAAAGTGGCCCCGGCAGCAACCATCGTGATGTCGGCCTGGTTCCGCGGATCACGTCGGGCTCCTCAAAACTTGACCGCGAGCAGCACCACGCCGCCGCCGATCATGGCGAAGATCACGGTCAGCGCCGCAAAGCAGGCGGAGAGGATCGCCCAGGTCTGCCAGGCGGAGAGGAGCGCGGGTTTTATGTCATCGATATCCGTTGCTTAGGACGGCGCGCCCGCGCCGTCATTGCGAGCGCAGCGAAGCAATCCAGAGTCTTTCCGCGGAGGCAGTCTGGATTGCTTCGCTGCGCTCGCAATGACGGAATGCGCGGCAACGCGGTGCGCCCATCAAACTCACCTTACCACCGACAGCTTCTCCGTGATCGCCTTGCGCAGGATACGCGACAGCGATTCCACCGAGTAGGGCTTCTGGATCAGCTCGAAACCGCGATGCGCGTTCTCGGCGAGCACGTTGCTGTAGCCAGAGGTGAGCACGACGGGCAGGCCCGGATAGCGCTCGCGGATGATGCTGGCGAGCTCGACGCCATTCATGCCGGGCATGATGACGTCGGAGAAGACGAGATCGACGGCGAATTCGTTTTCACCGAGGATGGTCAGGGCCGCATCGGCGCTGGCGACGCGGCGGACGACATAGCCGAGATCCTCCAGCAGCTCGGTGGAGAAGCGGCCGACCTCGTCGTTGTCCTCGACCACGAGCACGCGGTAGCCGCGCCCGGTGGCCGCGGCCTCATGGGTCAGTGCCGCGGCTTCCTTGTCCGTCGCAGGGCTTTGTGCCTGCGGCAGATAGATGGTGAAGGTCGCGCCTTTGCCTTGCCTGCTCGTCACCGCAATGTCGCCCTCGGACTGTTTTGCGAAGCCGAAGGCCTGGCTGAGGCCGAGCCCGGTGCCCTTGCCGACCTCCTTGGTGGTGAAGAAGGGCTCGAAGATCAGGTCGAGATGCTCCGGCGCGATGCCGCAGCCGGTGTCGGTGACCGAGATGGCGATATAGTCGCCGCCGCGCGCCGATTGTGCGCGCAGGCTCGGAATCCCAAAGACCTTGCGGACGGCGATGGTGAGGCCGCCTTCGCCGTTCATGGCGTCACGGGCGTTGACGGCGAGATTGATCAGCGCGCTTTCGAACTGCGCGATGTCGGCCACGGTGAAGCAGCCGGGATCCTCAACCTCGACCGCGATCTCGATGCGGCCTCCGACCAGCGGGCGGATCAGTTGCGCGACGCCCTCGACCTGGCTGCCGACATTGAAGATCTGCGGCTTCAGCGGCTGCCGCCGCGCGAACGCCAGCAGCTGTGCAGTCAGCTTGGAGGCCCGCTCGACCGTCTCGGAGATGGCGTCGACATAGCGGCGGCGGCGCTCCTCCGGCAACTCACGGCGGCGCAGGAAGTCGGTCGCCGAACGGATGATGGTGAGGAGATTGTTGAAGTCGTGCGCGACGCCGCCGGTGAGCTGGCCGATCGCCTCCATCTTCTGCGACTGTCGCAGCGCTTCCTCGCCGCGCCGGCGCTCGGTGATGTCGACGGCCTCGGGCACGGCGCCGGTGATGTTGCCGTGGCGGTCGAGCACGGGGCGCATGCCGAAGTCGAAATCGCGCTCGCCGATGGGAAGGCGCAGCCGCATCTCCAGCCGCACGGCTTCGCCCTTGAGCACGGCATCGAAGGCGTCGCGCACCAGCGCGCTCATGCCCTCCGTTGCGCTGAACCAGGGAGTCTCCCACAACGGCTTTCCGATGACGTCCGAGGAATTCGCCTTGATGCCGTCAAGCGCAGTCTTGTTGGCGTAAAGCAACTCGCCCCTGAGATTGACGAGGCCCTGATACTGGTTGCTGGTCTCCAGGATCGCACGTAGCCGCGCCTCGTTGGATTCGAGCTCGGCGGTGCGCTGGGCGATGCGCTCTTCCAGAGTCTCATTGAGCTGCCGGAGCTCGATCTCGGCCTGCTTGGCCGCGGTGATGTCGTGGGCGACGCCGATGAAGCCGATATGCTTGCCGGTCGGGTCCCAGCGCGGCTGCGATTCCGAGCGCAGCCAGCGCCATTCCCCCTTGGCATTCTTGTAGCGTGCTTCCAGCACGAACGGCTTTAGCGACGCTTCGCCCTGGACGGATTGCTGGAGCACATGCGGCAGGTCGTCCGGATGCAACACCTTGCGCCAGTCGAAGTCGATGGCCTGATCATAGGGCAGGCCGACGAAATCGACATAGGCCTGGTTGGCGAAGGAGCGCTTGCGGTCGAGCTTGGTCACCCAGATCGGCACCGGCGCGCTGTCGGCGATCAGCCGGAAGCGTTCCTCGCTCTCGCGCAGCGTCTCGCGCGCGAGCGCCTGGGCGGTGATGTCGATGTGGGCGCCGACGAGGCGGATGGCGCGGCCGTCCTTGTCGCGCTCGATCTTGGCAACGACCCGAATCCAGCGAGTCTCGCCGTCATTGGGGCGGATAATGCGGTATTCGGCGGTGTAGTCTTCGCTCGTTCCGGCGAGAGCCTCGAAGAAATGTTTGACGGTCGCGTCGCGATCCTCGGGATGGATGCGGTTGACCCAGTCCTCGTGCGTCTCGTCCGCGGCTTCCGGGGGCAACCCATGGATCATCAGATATTCGGGCGAGCGACGGTTCTTGAAGCCCTCACGGAAGTCGACCTCGACGCCGCCGACCTTGCCGATGCGCTGGATGCGCGCGAGCTCGGCCTCGCGCTCCTGAAGCGCGCGATAGGCGTTGTCACGCTCGCGCGCGACGTCTTCGAGGTGCTGGCGCAGCCTTTCGGCAGCGATTGTCTCGGGCAAGGGTTTGTTCAAGGCATGGGCCGTTGTCATGCGGGTGCGCACGTGCCGGACCGATATTCACACAGTCGGAGCGTGATGGCCATCGCTTAGAAGGGAATATGCAGGGAAGGGCGCGGATTCCGGCGGGTATGAACGAATGCCTCCACCGGCTATTTGTTCCTGACGTTGGAACGATGCGCCCTCTGCGCGCGTATCTGCGAGGCGCGACAACTCTGATTCCACAAGACTCCCTTTGCGAAGAGGCTAAATCTTGAAGCTCTTTGTCTGCCAGGCCTGCGGCAACGTCCTCTATTTCGAGAACCGCGCCTGCGAACGCTGCGGTCACCGCGTGGCCTTCCTGCCGGAGAAGGAGACGATGTCGGCCGTCGAGCCCGACGGCGAGGCCTGGAAGACGCTGACCGACGCGGGCGAAATCCGCATGCTGTGCCGCAATGCCGAATACGATTCCTGCAACTGGCTGACGGATACGGTCGACCGCACGGGCTATTGCCGCGCCTGTCGTCACAACGGCATCGTGCCGGATCTGTCGGATCCGGCGCAGCTCGCCGGCTGGCGCGAGCTGGAGGTGGCAAAGCACCGCCTGTTTTATTCCCTGATCCGCTGGAAGCTGCCGCTCCAGACCCGGCAGGACAACCCTAAGCATGGGCTGATCTTCAATTTCCTCGCCGACGATCCGCACAGCGGAGAGAAGGTCATGACCGGTCATGACAACGGCCTGATCACGATCGCGCTCACCGAGGCCGACGACATCGAGCGCGAGCGGCGCAGGCTCGAGATGGGCGAGCCCTACCGGACGCTGCTCGGGCATTTCCGCCACGAGGTCGGACACTATTTCTGGGACGTGCTGGTGCGGGACGGCGGCAAGCTCGACCAATGCCGCGCCATGTTCGGCGACGATTCGGCCGATTACGGCCAGGCCTTGCAGCGCCATTATGCCGAAGGCGCGCCGCCGGACTGGCGGCAGAACTACGTCTCCGCCTACGCGACGACGCATCCGTGGGAGGACTTCGCCGAGACCTGGGCGCACTATCTCCACATCGTCGACACGCTGGAGATGGCCGCCGAGTTCGGCATGGAGGTACGCCCCAAGGTCGACCGCGACGGGGAGCTGACGACGCGCATTCGTTTCAACCCCTACGAGGCCCGGGATGTGGAGGCGCTGGTCAGCGCATGGCTGCCCTTTACCTTCGCCATGAACAGCGTCAACCGCGCCATGGGCCTGCGCGACCTCTATCCCTTCATCCTGTCGCCCGCCGTGATCGCCAAACTGGGCTTTGTTCACAGCCTCGTGCGGGACGTAGCCAAGGCCGGGAAGCCGTAGGCGGTGCCAGGGCCCGCCGGCCCCGTTCCGCAAGCCCGTTCCGGTCTTGCGCTGGTACGCCAGAGGGGAGGGATTTAGACCGTTGCCTCCGGCCCATTTTGATGTACCACGGGAGCCACACGGCCCATTTCCCATAGGCCCCGACGGCCAGGAAAGGGTCCCCGCCCAAGGTCGAGACTCAAGAAAAGCATGTTCAAACGCATTCTGATCGCCAATCGCGGCGAAATCGCCTGCCGGGTCATCAAGACTGCCCGCCGGATGGGCGTTCAGACGGTTGCGGTCTATTCCGAGGCCGACCGCGATGCCCTCCATGTCGAGATGGCCGACGAGGCCGTGCTGATCGGCCCGCCGGCTGCGGCCGAGAGTTACCTGGTGATCGAGAAGATCGTGGACGCCTGCCGCAAGACCGGCGCCGAGGCCGTGCATCCCGGCTACGGCTTCCTGTCCGAGCGCGAGGCGTTTCCGCGCGCGCTGGAGGCGGCCGGCCTCGTCTTCATCGGCCCGAACCCCGGCGCGATCGCGGCGATGGGCGACAAGATCGAATCCAAGAAGGCGGCCGCCAAGGCCAAGGTCTCGACCGTGCCGGGCTATCTCGGCGTCATCGAGGACGACAAGCACGCGGTCCGCATCGCCGACGAGATCGGTTATCCCGTGATGATCAAGGCCTCCGCCGGCGGCGGCGGCAAGGGCATGCGTATCGCAAACTCCAAGGCGGAGGTCGCCGAAGGCTTCAACCTCGCCAAGGCCGAGGCCAAGGCCTCGTTCGGCGACGACCGCGTCTTCGTCGAGAAGTTCATCGTCGATCCCCGCCACATCGAGATTCAGGTGCTGGGCGACAAGCACGGCAACGTGATCCATCTCGGCGAGCGTGAATGCTCGATCCAGCGCCGCAACCAGAAGGTCATCGAGGAGGCGCCGTCGCCGCTGCTCGACGAGGAAACCCGCCGCAAGATGGGCGAGCAGGCCGTCGCGCTGGCCAAGGCCGTGCACTACGATTCCGCCGGCACCGTCGAGTTCGTCGCAGGGCAGGACAAGAGCTTCTACTTCCTGGAGATGAACACGCGTCTCCAGGTCGAGCATCCCGTCACCGAGCTCGTCACCGGCATCGATCTCGTCGAGCAGATGATCCGCGTTGCCGCGGGCGAGAAGCTCGCCATCGCGCAGAGGGACGTCACGCTCACCGGCTGGGCGGTGGAATCGCGCCTCTATGCCGAAGATCCGTTCCGCAACTTCCTCCCTTCGATCGGGCGCTTGGTGAAATACCGCCCGCCGGCGGAAGCCGGCAAGGATGGCATCACCGTGCGGAACGACACCGGCGTGCAGGAGGGCGGCGAGATCTCGATCCATTATGATCCGATGATCGCCAAGCTGGTCACGCATGCACCCTCGCGCGCCGCCGCGATCGAAGCGCAGGCGACCGCGCTGGACTCGTTCTATGTCGACGGCATCCGTCACAACATCCCGTTCCTGTCCGCGCTGATGCATCATCCGCGCTGGCGCGAAGGCCGGCTCTCGACCGGCTTCATCGCCGAGGAATTCCCGAAGGGCTTTGCGGTGCGCGTACCCGAAGGCGAGGTCGCGCGGCGGATCGCTGCGGTCGGCGCCGCCATCGATCATGTGCTTGGCGAGCGCAAGCGGCAGATCTCGGGCCAGTTAGGCGGCCGCATCGTACAGCGCGAGCGTCGTCGCGCGGTCTGGCTCGATCACCAGGAGATCCTGCTCGAGGTCGGACGCGAGAGCGAGGCGATCGCGGTGAGCTTCATCGATGCCGAGGGCAAGGCCGGCAATGCGCATCTGTTGCAGTCACCGTGGAAGCCCGGCGATCCGGTCTGGCAGGGCACCATCGACGGCCAGTTCATCGCGGTGCAGACGCGTCCGATTGCCAATGGCATCCGCCTCGCGCATCAGGGCGTCGAGGTGCCGGTCTATGTCTGGACCGAGGCGGAAGCGGCCTCGGCACGCTTGATGCCGGTGACGACGGCCTCCGATACCGGCAAGAAGCTGCTCTGTCCGATGCCGGGCCTCGTGGTCTCGATCGCCGTGAACGAAGGGCAGGAGGTCAAGGCCGGCGAGACGCTCGCGGTGGTCGAAGCCATGAAGATGCAGAACGTGCTGCGCGCCGAGCAGGACGGTACCGTGAAGAAGATCCACGCCAGCGCCGGTGCGACGCTCGCGGTGGATGCGCTGATTTTGGAGTTTGCGTAAACGTGTGAGTGAGGCGGGCGGTCTGCCCGCAACCACCGTCATTGCGAGGAGCGGGCGACAAAATTGCAAAACAATTTTGCGCTGAAGCGACGAAGCAATCCAGTCTGTTTTCCGCGGATACATTTCTGGATGCTTCGCTTCGCTCGCAATGACGGGGTATGCTGCGGCCTCCGTGATTTAACCGAGACAGCACCATGGCCTTTCGTTCCCGCCGCGAGAAACTGCGATCGATCCTGTCGGGCGGGACTTGCGTCCGTCCCGGCTCGGTCTACGACGCCATCTCGATCCGCATTGCCGAGGACCTCGGCTTTCCGCTCGGCATGTTTGGCGGTTCGGTGGCCTCGCTCGCCGTGCTCGGCGATCCCGATGTCACGCTGATCACGCTCACCGAGCTTGCCGAGCAGATGCGGCGGATGTCGCGCGCCTCCGCGCTCCCCGTCCTCGTCGATGCCGATCACGGCTATGGCAATGCTCTGAACGTGCGCCGAACGGTGCAGGAGCTGGAGACAGCGGGGGCTGCCGGGCTCACCATCGAGGACACGCTGCTGCCGGCGGCGTTCGGCGAGGCGAAGACGCAGCTGATCCCGCTCGAGGAAGGCGTCGGCAAGATGAAGGCGGCGCTCGACGGCCGCAGCGATCCCTCGCTCGTGATCATGGGCCGCACTGGAGCTGCCTCGATCACTTCGATCGAAGATGCGATCCGGCGCGCCGTGGCCTATGAGGCCGCCGGTGTGGACGCGCTGTTCTTCACCGGCATCAAGTCGCGCGCGGAGCTTGCGGCCATCGCATCCGCCACGCACCTGCCGCTCGTGCTCGGCGGCGTTCCGGAGGAATTGAACGCGACCGACTATCTCGAGAGCCGACGCGTGCGCATCGCCCTCCAGGGGCATGCCCCGATCGCGGCCGCAATGCAGGCCGTGTACGAGGTTCAGAAAGCGTTGCGTGACGGCACGGCGCCGAAAGCGCTGAAGGGATTGCCCGCAGCGGAATTGACCAGCGGCGTCATGCGCGAGGCCGACGTGAGGGCGCGCAGCGCCAACTTTCTTGGGCTGAAAAAATGAGCAGGGCGATCCTCCAGGTCATGATCCGCGGTCGCGTCCAGGGCGTCGGCTACCGCGCCTGGGTCGAGTACCAGGCGACCACCAGCGGTCTCGAAGGCTGGGTCCGCAACCGCCGCGACGGCAGCGTCGAGGCGCTGTTCGCGGGCGCGCCCAAGCACGTCGCCGACATGGTGGCTCTGTGCCGCCACGGCCCGCCGTCCTCACGCGTCGACAGCGTCACCAGCGAGACCGCCGGTGCGGATGAGCTAAACCTGCGCCGGGCAGGGGAGGCGTTTTCGGTCTTGCCGACGGTGTAGGTGCATCGACTCCCTCGCCCGCGCGCGGGGGAAGAGGCAAACGAAGCCTTCACCGTGGCAGCTTGGCAATGGCCTCGCTCAGCTCGTGGATCTCATAGGGCTTGCGCAGGATCGGGAAATCGCCGCGTACGCCTGCGGCGACCTCGCTATAGCCGGTGGCGAGCAGGATCGGCAGGCCTGGGCGGATCTGGCGCAGATGCTGGGCGAGGCTGAGCCCGTCCATCTTGCCGGGCATGACGATGTCCGAGAAGACGAAGTCGACGCCGTTCGTCTCGATCTCGCGCAACGCGGCTTCGGCATCGGCGACCCTGCGCACGCTGTAGCCGAGCTGTTCCAGCAGGCCGACGCTGACGGATGCGACCTCGGGATTGTCCTCGACCAGCAGCACCGTGCCGCTGCCGCGGAACGGTGATGCTCCCGCCGTCTCACGTGATGGCGCGTCGTCTGCGCGTGGCAGGAGGATGGTGAAGGTGGTCCCCTTGCCGAGCTCGCTTGCGACTTTGATCGTTCCCCCCGCCTGATGAGCAAAGCCGTGCACCTGGGAGAGGCCAAGGCCAGTGCCCTTTCCGATGGGCTTGGTCGTAAAGAACGGCTCGAAGATCTTGTCGAGAACGTCATCGGGAATGCCAAGCCCGGTATCGGTGACGTTGATCGCGACGAACCTGCCGGCGAAGGGGTCCTCATGCAGCACGACGTTGTGCGCACCGATCGTCACCGTGCCGCCGTCGGGCAGCGCATCGCGGGCATTGATGACGAGATTGAGCAGCGCAGTCTCGAGTTCGGAGACGTCGGTCTTGATCGGCCAGAGATCGGGGCTGATGTCGAAGGCGAGGCGCACGGAGCTGCCGACGCCGGCATCGAGCACCTCGCGGATCGCGGCGATACGCTCGGCGAAGTCGATCGCCTGCGGATTGACGCTCTGCCGGCGCGCGAAGGTGAGCAGCTGGTTGGTCAGCGCCGCGCCGCGCTTGGCGGCGGTCTCGATGGCCGAGATCGCGCGCTGCAGCTTGGCCTCGTCCTTGGCCCCTCTCTTGAGCATGTGGAGGCTGCCGCTGATGATCATCAGGAGATTGTTGAAGTCGTGGGCGACCCCGCCGGTGAGCTGCCCGAGTGCATCGAACTTCTGGGCTTCGGCGAGCTGCTTCTGCATCGTTTCGAGCTTGATCTGCGTATTGCGGCGTTCGGTGATGTCGCGCGTGATCTTGGCGAAGCCGACCAGCTCGCCGTCCTCGTAGATCGGATCGATCACGACGCTGGCCCAGAAGAACGTGCCGTCCTTACGGACGCGCCAGCCTTCCTCCTCGTAGCGGCCCCTTTCCCGCGCGATGCCCAGAGCGCGCGCGGGCTTGCCATTGGCGCGGTCGGTCTCGGTGTAGAAACGGGAAAAATGCTGGCCGAGGATCTCCTCGGGCGCGTAGCCCTTGATGCGCTCGCCGCCGATGTTCCAACTCGTGATGATCCCGGCGGGATCGAGCATATAGAGGGCGTAGTCCGCAACGCCTTCGACCAACAGCCGGAAACTGCGTTCGCTCTCGAACAAGTCTCTCTGTTGATTAGACTTTTTTACCATTCCGGACCCCGCCTCGACGGGGACAAACGCTGGGGGCGGCGGATTGGTTCCCGGGATCTGGGACATTTTTAGGCAAACATCAGGGGCCGTATGCAGATCGGCCACCACCCCCCACGAGACGCCACGCAGCGCGCTCGAAGCGATCTTGTGAGCGTTCGCGGTCTCAAGCCGGCATGCTCCGGAAGGTCGCCGCCACCGCGCGCAGCGCCGCCAGCTTGGCGGGATCGCTGACCTTCGAATGTAGCATCACCTTCGAGCTGCCGAGTTTCGGCAGCTTCTGCGCCGGCCCGATGTCGATCAATCCGGGAGGTGCGATCCGCCGCGCCAGCGGTGCGATGGCGAGCCCGGCAAGCGCGGCCGCCACCACCGCGGCGACGCCGCCGCCGACAAAGCGTTCGCGCCAGGCGATGCCGGCTTTGTCGAGCGCGCGCACGGCGATGGCGCGGACGCCGCAGGGCGGGGCGAGCGTTGCGAGCGGCAGCGGCTCGCCCTTCGGCAGCGTGAGGCGGCGTGCGGCAAACCAGCCAAACTCGTCCTCGGCCAATTTTTTGCCGCCGCGGCGGCTGCCTTCCTGGCGGACGATCACGGCGTCGAGTTCTCCCGCGTCATAAGCATCCTGCATTTCGCGCGAGAAGCCGATGGTGACGGCGAGGGTGAGATTCGCAGACATCGCATGCAGTCGTTCGAGCAGCGGCACCAGCTCAGGGCCCGCGGCGTGGTCGGAGATGCCGAGGGAAAGCGACTGCGCGGTCGCCGCCTCACCCGACAGCGCGCGGTCATGCGCCGCGATCAGCGCGCGGGCGCGATCGAGGAACGCGGCGCCGTCGGCGGTGAGCCGGACCGCGCGCGGCGAACGCTCGACGAGACGTTTTCCCAGTAACGCCTCCAGCCGTTGCAGCTTGAGGCTGACCGCCGCCTGCGTCGTGCCGAGCGCTTCGGCGGCGCGCGTAAAGCTCTGGAGGTCGGCAACCAGCAGAAAAGCCTGAACGGTGGCGATGTCGAGCGTAGCTGTCATTATAAGGCTTTATCACTGGTATCAACAGAGATAAGATACCAAAATGATGAGGGGAGGTCTAGCTTCTCATCGACGCCGCGCAAATCGCGCGACATTCTTGGGAGAACCATCATGCCCCTGATCACCGTATCCTACACCACGTCCCGCCAGTCGCCGTCGCTGAAGGCCGACATCGCGAACGCCGTGTCCGAGCTCACCGCAAAGATCCTGCACAAGGATCCCGAGGTGACCGCCATCATCGTGAAATCGGTCGATGCGGGCGACTGGTTCGCCGGCGGCAAGTCGCTCGCCGAGCACAAGCTTGCGAGCTACTGGATCGACATCCACGTCAGCGAAGGCACCAACACCAAGGACGAGAAAGCTGCCTATCTCGCTGCCATGTTCAAGCGCATGGCCGAGATTTTGGGCCCGCTGCATCCCGAGACCTATCTGCACGTCGACGAGGTCAAGGGCGATGCCTATGGCTTTGGCGGCCTGACCCAGGAGCGGCGCTACATCGCCGGCAAGCTCGAGGTTTCGCTTAAGGCGGCGTGAGACAGGAAGCCGCGGGTGATGATCTCACCCGCGGCCCGAATTTCAGCTCGCCGCCCGGAACTGAACCTCGGAATTGTTCAGGAAGCACGTCTTGTCGAACAGCTTCAGGTCCAGCGGATTCGGCAGCCTGACATCGCTGAGATCGGGGCAGGGCTTGACTGAGGGATCATAGGATCGATCGATCTGTGCGATAAAGACGACGATCAATCCCCCGTCGCGTGCGAACGATTTCAGCGCGCGCACCTGAACGGAGAGGTCGGGGTTGTCCCGCCTCTGGTCGAGCAGTTGCAGATAGTCGATCACCACGACTGTGCCGCGGGGAGCTGCGGCCATTTGCTTCACGACGTAGTCGGCGCTGATGGCGTCTGAGCAATCGATCTCGAACAGTTTGTCGAACTGCACGGGGTCTACGCCGATCGCGCTGAGGCGGTCCAGAACGTCTTTCTCGGTATATTCGAGCGAGAAGAACGCAGCGCGATGGCCCGACCGCATGGCTTCGACGGCAAGCTCGAGGCTCATCAGTGTCTTACCTTGCCCGGGGCGAGCGCCGACCAGCACGAGGTCGCCCGGCCGGAATTGCGGAAACAGCCTGTTGGCCGGCGTCACCGCGGCAGCTTTCGCCGCCAGCATGCTCCAGGCGGAAAAGCCTTCCGCCGTGGCGATGCGGTCAAGCGCGGCGTGGAGCGGAATGCCTTGCTCGTGCGACAGGCGCTTTGCGTTTCGCTTCAGACGATAAATGGGTGCAGACAACTTCATCGAGAGAACCTCCCATTGCGAGCAGAAAGCGCAATCCCTCCTTATGCCTGGCGCTCGAACAGTCGGTCCGATGATCGAATCGCCCGGCATGACGTCTGCTTTCCCGGCGGAGGGGGGGAGGCGTGGGCGGCACCAGAATCAAACATAGCCGATTCCGCGGCGAGCGGAGAGCACGCGCGATCGGCCTCGAACAAATAAATGTTAGACTGCCGCTTCCGGCAGCAGCGCGCGGGTCGGCCCGAACAGCTCCTCGAACGCCTGCCGGAGCGCGATGTCGACATCGGCCATGGTCACGAGCTGGCCGAGATCGACCAGCGAGGTGACGCCGTAGCGGGGATCGGCGACGCCGCAAGGCACGATGCCGTCGAAGTGCGACAGCTCCGGCTCGATGTTGATGGCAATGCCATGGAATGACACCCAGCGCTTCAGCCGGACGCCGATCGCCGCGATCTTGTCCTCGTGCTCAGGCCCCTTGTCGGGCCGCTTCACCCAGACGCCGACCCGGTCCTCGCGCCGCTCGCCGCGGACGTTGAAGGCGGCCAGCGTGCGCAGAATCAGCTCCTCCAGGCTCGCGACATAGGCCCGGACGTCCGGCCGGCGGCGCTTGAGGTCGAGCATGACATAGGCCACCCGCTGGCCGGGGCCGTGGTAGGTGAGCTGGCCGCCCCGTCCAGTCGCAAAGGTCGGGAATCGGGGATCGAGCAGGTCGGATTCCTTGCCCGAGGTGCCGGAGGTGTAGAGCGGGGGATGTTCGAGCAGCCAGACCAACTCGGGAGCCTCGCCTGCGGCGATCGCCGCGACGCGGGCCTCCATGGCGGCCACCGCGTCCGGATAGGGCACCGGAGCGTCCGAGATATGCCACGCGACGGGCTCGCCGCTGGCGGCGGAAAACGACGTCAAATCCAGCTCTTGACGCTGGTTTTGGCGGGGGCTTTTAGGCGAATTAACCATTGGCTAACCATAACGTGGTGATCATCACGGGAGCAAATACCAAGTCCTTTGGTTCAAAGTCCCAAGTTGCGGCGGTCCTGACAGTGCCCACTCTCGATAAAGTCACCGTGGATCTCATGGTCGTCCTCGGCACGACCACCATGCCGATCCATCAGGTATTACGTCTTTCCCGCGGCGCCATCATCGAGCTGGACGCAACCGAGGCCGACGAGGTCAAGGTCTTGGCCAACAATTTGCCGGTCGCCTCCGGCGTCGTGCTGGTCGATCGCAACCGGATCGCGGTCGAGGTCAAGCAGATGCTGCCGCGCACGCCGGGGACGCGGTAGCGCCCCGGGGACGCGGTCGCGGGCCGGGCACGCGGGAGCGTCCTGGGCGCCCGATAGGGCCGATCCCTGGGGAAGGGGCCGGAAACTTTCCTGCCAAGCTTGTGGAATTCGGGGCCCTTGCAGGCTTGTATCCCCCTGATGGATTTGTTAGATCGGCGGCCGCTGATCCGGCCAGCCTAACGACCTCAGGCCGGCATCTCCTAGCGCTCGTGGCGGAACTGGTAGACGCGCTGCCTTGAGGTGGCAGTGGGTAACACCGTGGGGGTTCGAGTCCCTCCGAGCGCACCATAAACCCAGTTTTGGCATTGAAATCGCTAGACTTTTTTGCGTGAGTTACTACGCAAAGTTACTACTCTGTTCTCGCTGGCTGTTCCGGCTGTGTTCGCGCCGGGCGCGAACATGAATTCATCCAGCGACTGGCTATGATCGAACGCCACGATCTTCTCCATGCCGCTCATCCCGAGCTTCTCCCGGTTCGCCCTTCCGATGTAGTGCGCGGGCATTTTCGGATCGGTCCAGCCGAACATCGCCATCATCTGGCTCTCGGTGCAGTCGGCATACGCGGCCACCTCGGCCCGCGCCTTGCGGACCCCATGGCAGCTTTTCTTGGGCTCGTTGACGCCGGCCAGGACCGCGTACTTCTTGAACTTCATCGCCCATGCCTTCTTGTTCATAGGCAGTACCCGGCCGCGCAGCTTCTTGCCGGTGAACACCTCCGCGCCTATGATCCCCGCCGCCCGCGCCGCCCGCAGGCTGTCAGCGAACTCCGGGTGCACTGGCACCGTCACAGTGGTGTTGCCTCGGCTCTTCTCGGTCGTGATCTGCACGGCCATCTTGCGGACAATCTGTCGTAGATGCGGCGGCCCGAAGCGGTGCGCGTCACCAAGCCGGAGGAAGGTGTAGTGCAGGATGTCGAACATCAGCCGCGCCTCGGTGCCGAGCGACCACCTCGCCCGAAAGAGTGCCATGTCCTCCTCGGTCCAGGGCAGGAAACCGCCGCTCTCGCGGCTCGCCTTCGCCTTGCCGGACTTCAGCCCAATGGTCGGATCGTCGTCCTCGTCGAGATGACCTTCATCGATCATCCAGCGGATCATGCCGCGCAGCGCCGACAGCAGGTTGCCCGCTTGTGACGGTGTGCGCGCTTTCATCTCGGCCTTGATGACCCTGCGAGTCAGCACCGCAAATGGCTTCTCGCCGTTTTCCGGCAGCAGCGACTCAATCAGCCCGGTGCGCTGAAGTCGCGTTGAGTCCGCAAGGCCTTGTTGGCCGACGCTGAGATCGCCAAACCAGTGGTCGCTCTCCTTGTACACGCTCCAGTACCATCGCAAGGTACCCGGCTTCGGCGGCGTCGCGGGCAGAGTAGGGCGTGGCTCGTTGCGCTGCTTCTGCGCGTTGATGTAATCGCCCTCGTTGCCATAGAGCGCGATTTGGGCGGCGACAGCGGTATCGACCTCGGCGTTGAATTCGGGTAAGCCGAATTCGGCCTTGATCCGGATCTTCGGCAGCTTGTTGCGCAGTTGCACGTAATAGCGCACCTGTCCCCATTGGCTGACGTCAACATGAAGATAACGCCGCTCCGGCTGGTCCGGCTTCACCGTGGGCTTCACCCGACGCATACGCTTCACTCCGCCGAGCACCGAGATCGCCGCGTCGTAGGCGATGTCGAACGCTTCGGTGCCGTATTCCTCACTGATGCCGATCCGGCGGCCCTTGGCGCTCACCTTCACATACCAGCGCAGCGCGCCCCGCGCAGAATAATCGAAGTAGAGATACCTGCGCAGATCCCCGGGGGCGCGTTTCTCAGTTCCAAGCATTGGCGGTCTCCGTAAACCAATGCCTGGAGTCTAGCGACGCGTTGAGTCCGCATCAATTGCATAAGGTGCCTTTCACCCGCTTTCGGTGCGCTTCAGGTAACGCTGCAACGCCTCCGATGGTACCCATATTTCGTCGAGACTTGTTGTGGGCAGGGCTGGCGCGGCGCTCGAGATCAGCGCGATCCGAATAACGCCGTCTGCATCGACGCTGACCGCGCTCGCGCCGGCTTCCTTGGCGGCGCGGATCGCGCGAGCTAGGTCGGCTTGTGTAACCTTTGCCGGACGCCGCGGCATGACCTTTCTCCTATCGTGTGAACGTTCCGGCTGCGCGCTTCCCATCACGCGACACCAATCATTCCGAGTGCGCACCACAGCGCGTTTAGCATCAGCCTCCGCGTTGGTTGCCGCGAAACCGAAGGAGGAATGGCACGTGAGAGAGCGCCACGTTGATTTATTCAACCACGGCGTTCAGTAGTCAGCTAGTGAAGGCAGATAAAACTTGGACTATTGTGAGATAGTCGAAAGAGCCAAAAATCATCTTGAGCTAGCGAAGTCGAAGAAGAGGATGGCGATCATGTTCTCTTGATCGACTCGGCTGGGACGGTTTCGAGTTTCTCTAGAACTTCTTCAGCCAATGCTGCAGTCTTGAGACGTCGGGGCACGCCGACCTCGTACATGCTCCCGGACGAATGTCGATGGCACAGAACGCACTGGCCCTTGCAGTGGCTTTTGGCCTTGGTAATTCACTGTGATCGATGCTGGCAGTTGGATGAGCGCAGCCATGCCCTGTGAACTCCTTATTTCGTGTGCGCTACGTGCGCACTGAAAGATCAAGGTGAATACAAACGTGTGCAATTTCGGCTAATTTCGAGTGCGCGTTTGATGTTTCATCCGCTAAGAGGATCTCGTGATTCCTTGAAATGGTGGGACTTCTGTCTTTCTGTAGCTCCGATGATGGATTGGAGCGAGAGTTCAAGTTATTCAGTCGGTTAGCAGACGGAGTGTGCACGACGTGTGCACCGGGAGATCAGGAAAAATCTTGCTGCATCCAGTGTGAGCAGACCTTCTGAAGAAGGGCGGAGCCGCCTCCGGTTGGCGCACGCACGACCGAAAAATTCCGACGGGAGGGGAGAAAGCGCACTTGCTGGTTGCCTCCGCTCCCACGAGGGGACGCAAAGATCGACGATGTTGACGACCGCTTGAGTCATTTGCTTCGTTTATTGTGCAAGCGCTTGCCGGTTGGAATAGCCGAAAATCCCTCTTCCCGGTCCCCGGGAAGCAGACGTGTAACGTGCGAAGCGGTCGCCGGCTGCTGCCGGCATGTTGGGGAATTCAGGCGTCGAGGCGGCCCGAGACATGCTCCATCAGCGGTGACGACCTACCCTCCGGTCGCAAAGCCGGGGAAGAGCATCATGCCGCCGTCGATGAACAGGGTCGCGCCCGTCACGTAGTCGGCGGCGTCCGACACCAACCACGCGACCGCCTGGGCGATGTCGTCTGGCTCTCCTATGCGCTTATAGGGCACCAAGGTCATCAGGCTTTCGTAGGCCTCTTTGGTCTCCCAGGCCGGCCGGTTGATGGGCGTGCGAATGGCGCCCGGTGCAATCCCGTTGACACGAATGGCGAGCGGAGCCACCTCCCGGGCCACGCTTCGCATCATCTGCATGACGGCGCCTTTCGAGGCTGCATAGTTTGCGTGCCCCGCCCAGGGTATCTCCTGATGGACAGAGCTCATGCAGACGAGCTTGCCGGCCGCGACGGAGACGTCCTTCACGACACCTCGCCTCTTGAATTCGCGGATGGCTTCCCTGGCGCAGAGAAACTGGCCGGTCAGGTTGACGCCGATGACCTTATTCCATTGTTCGAGAGTCATGTCATGGAATGGAGCATCGCGCTGCAGACCCGCATTGCTGACCACGATGTGCAGTGTCCCGAAGTGCTCGACAGCGCGGGCAAACATCGACTGGACGTCCTCCTCACTGCTGACGTCCGCCTTGACCGTGATCGCCTTCCGACCCAACGCTTCGATCCGGTGGGCCACGTCTTCAGCCGCTTGCGGGTCCACGATGTAGTTGACGGCAACGTCGGCGCCAGAGGCGGCGAGACCCAGGGCGACACGGCCGATCCCAGAGTTTGCGCCGGTGACGAGGGCTGGCTGGCCCTCCAGCACGACCGGAAAACGGGCTGCGGGTCGAGGACGTTCGCCGGGGAGGGCTGGTGCTGTGGGGTCGGTCGTGCTCTCAGCCATGGTTGCCTCCTAAAGCGAGTTCGTCGCCTGCTGTCCTTTGCTGGGAACCGGCTTCTTGCTGCCGCGGTGCTCAGAGGGTTTCTCGCGGTGTGTGAGGTTGTGGGCCGTACTCACCAGTGCGATGTGCGAGAACGCCTGTGGGAAATTCCCGACGAAGCGCCGGCGTTCGACGTCGTACTCTTCCGAGAGCAGGCCAATGTCATTGCGCAGCGCCAGAAGCCGCTCGAACAAGGCCTTGGCATCCGCGTCACGGCCAATCAGGTGATACGCGTCGGCAAGCCAGAAGCTGCAGGCGAGGAACATGCCTTCGCCGGGCGGGAGACCGTCCTTTGTTGCACCCGTGTCATATCGGCGGACGAAACCGTCCTGGAGCAATTCCCGCTCGATCGCCTTGATGGTCGAGATCACGCGCGGATCATCGGGCGGCAAGAAGCCGACTGCCGGAATCAGCAGTAGGCTGGCATCGAGCTGCGGCTCGCCATACACCTGCACGAAACTCTGCCGATGTTCATCGTAACCGTGCCGACACACATCTTCGTGGATCGCGGCGCGTTGTGCTTCCCACTCTCGTACCGGCCCATGCATGCCGAACTCGGCCGCCGACTTGATGGCACGATCGAAGGCCACCCACGCCATGATCTTCGAGTAGGTGAAGTGCTTGGCGCCGCCGCGAACTTCCCAAATGCCTTCGTCTGGTTCGGTCCAGATGCCTTTGAGATGGTCGAGCAGGGCACATTGGATCGCCCATGCCCGCTTGTTCTCATGAAGCCCGCCGCGACGCGCCTGATAGAGAGCGTCCATCAACTCGCCGTAGACATCGAGCTGAAGCTGGGTGTGCGCCGCGTTTCCGATGCGCACCGGCTTCGAACCTTCATATCCCGAGAGCCACGGCACCTCCCACTCGGTCAGCCGGCGCTCGCCCGTGACCGCGTACATGATCTGGAGTTGCTTGGGGCTTCCCGCCACAGCGCGGACGAGCCAATCTCGCCAGGCGCGCGCCTCGTCGTAGTACCCAGCTCCCATGAGGGCCAAGAGGGTCAGCGTGGCATCGCGCACCCAGCAGAACCGATAATCCCAGTTTCTTGGGCCGCCGATCTTCTCAGGAAGGGAGGTCGTCGCCGCGGCAACCATGCCGCTGCTCGGGGCGAACGTCAGTGCCTTCAGAGTGATCAAAGAGCGCTGAACAGCATCGGAGTACGCTCCTGCTGCTTCGCAGCGGCCAGACCACTCGCGCCAGAAACGGTCCGTTGCGCCCAATAGCGCGCCTGGATCCTCGGCAGCCGCAGGGTCCTGGTACGAAATCTGGTAGGAAAGGACGAAAGCGACGCGCTGCCCCTTCTTGACCGAAAACGAGCTGATGCTCTTCATGGACTCGCCGCGCATGGGCGCTTCGGTTCTCAACAGCAGCATCGAGTCCCCCGCAACTAGGCTGAGCGCCCCGTCTTCAATGCGACTGACCCATGGCACGCTGATGCCGTAGTCGAAGCGCGCGACCAGCTCGCTGCGCATGTCGACCTTGCCCTCGAGGCCCTCGACGATCCGCACGACCTTTGAAACGTCTGTCTTTGGAGGCATGAAATCGGTGAGGCGGACACGCCCCCGATCGGTGGTGAAGACCGTCTCCAGGATCAGCGTCCCTGGCCGGTAGCGGCGCTCGCTTGGATGTCCATAGACCGGACAAAGCTTCCAGTACCCGTTCTCCTCGTTGCCGAGGAGCCGTCCGAAGCAGCTATCGAAATCGAAACGAGGCAGGCAGAGCCAATCGATCGACCCGTCGCGCCCAACCAGGGCTCCGGTCTCACAATCGCCGATCAACGCATAGTCTTCGATCCGAGCCATTCAACGTACCCAGTCGAGACCAATGGGCGTCTCGCCCTTGGGTTCCGGCTGCGGGATTTCGGCGGCATAGACTTTCGGCGAAAAGGCAGGTCCGACGTCAGGGGCGGCGGGTAGGTGGCCGGCGACCGGCCGATGGATCGGGGATCGATCCGCCGGCCTTTGGCAAGAAGATTCGGTCGCACTCGATCTTGATTTGCTTGGGACGGACGCTTCCTTGCGGCGGCGCTTGTGGAACGTCGGCCATTTAAAGCCATGAGGAATAATGGCCTGGCCGTAGTTCAATCCCGCCGATCGCACGAACAAAGCAAATAAACGAATTCAATTGACATTTTGCTGCAGCAATTATGCTATGAAACGATGGATATCGAACTCGCCAGAACTTTCATCGAGATCGTGTCAACCGGTAGTTTCATCAAAGCTGCCGACCGCTTGCATGTTGCCCAGACCACGGTCAGCGCGCGCGTGCGCCTCCTCGAGCAGCAGCTCGGGCGCCCGCTGTTCGTTAGAAACAAGGGCGGTGCGAGCCTCACGCCGGCTGGTGAACAGTTCCTTCGGTTCGCGCCGAGTTTCGTGCAATTGTGGCAGCGTGCAAAACAGCAAGTGGCAGTGCCGGAAGGACACAGCGCTGTCTTGACGATTGGAAGCGAAGTCAGCTTATGGCGGCCGCTTTTGATCGAATGGGTCAGGGAGTTGAGGCGATCAAACCCAGACATTGCGCTTCGTGTTCACGTCGACGTTCCTCAGGATTTGATTACGCACGTTGCTGCCGGGCTTGTAGATATCGCGATCATGTACGCTCCCCAACATCGACCAGGGTTGGAGGTCGATCTGGTCATGGAGGAAGAACTCGTACTCGTGACCACCGATCTCGCGAAGTATCACGAGAACGATCCTCGATATGTTCACGTCGAATGGGGTTCTGAGTTCGCTCTTCATCATGCAGTGAGCTTTCCGGAAACCGTGCCGAGTCTCGTAACAAATCTCGGTCCGCTTGCGCTGAGCTATATTCTCCTGGAGGGAGGCTCCGGATACTTCCGAATGCATGCGGTTCAGTCATATCTTGCCGAGCGGAAACTTCACCTCGTTCCTGGCGCGCCTCGGTTCTCATTCCCCGTTTACGCCACACACGCGACAAACGTTGATGCCGCAGCGTTGGAGGCGGCACTCGTCGCATTGCGGAAGGCTGCAAGCACGGGGAACTAGCTCGATAGGAAAGTGTGGCCGCTCGCGCAGTAAGAGCACGCGCAATCGCGTCAGCATTAGCGAAGCGCTAAGGCAACGCCGCCAAGACCGTTACCATGCATCATCGACACGCTGTGCCCCCCGATTAGGTCGGTGGTGATACTCCGCTCGCCCGCACTTCAAGCACCGCGAGGCCTCGTTCCCTACCAGACTCGGTCCAATGAATTGACTGCCCAGGTCCAAGTCCAATGAGGGCGGTACCAATCGGACTTAGAACCGAGATGCAATGAGCGGTTCTGGTTTCGTCCGGAAGTACGAGACGACCGCGACGAATATGTGAGGTTCCAAGCTCGACGAACTTCACCTCGCATCCCAGTCTGACGGCCGAACTCCATGCGGCGGTGTCTGAAATCATATCGGCGCGATCAATCTCGTCTCGAAGAAGGCAATCGGTACCGACGCTCCTCGTCGGATAGTCTTGAAGCAGCCTGAGCAGCTTTTGTCGGTCCATTCTCGTTAGAACTATGGACGGTCGATCAGGGCGTCTCTGTCCAGCGCTGGTCATGGTACTCTTCTCCCGGAAAGCGACACTTTCCCATCGGCCGCCCCAGTCGACAAACGAATCTATTTGACCGTTCGATGCAATGAAACGCTGGGCTGAGCGACACAGATCCAATGCGGCAGCGCGCAAAAGTCGCAGCGATAAGAGCCACCGAGCGCGCTGTGCAATTGGGCGGGGCAACGTGACCGCACGACGGTGGGGTTGTGCGCGTTCTCCGAATGACGCGCTATCCAGATCACAAGCCCGCGCTTTATCGTCTGAGATGTCAGGCGAGAGCCACCTCGTTCGTTGTTGATTCCGGGGGAGGTTTCACGGGCAGGACAACTTGATCGCGATGGGAAGCCGTTATCTCATCGCGTTTTCATTCCGCGGAGATCGGAAGGTGTCTAAGTACGAAGGTACGAAGCAATTCGCGACAAAACGGCGCGGACCAACGGAGTATCTTGATTTCGCAGACCGTCGCGCCAAGTATGTTGGCATGAATATCATTGCGCTCGATCAGCCAAATTGCGTCGAGGGCCACCTGCAAATTGGCAGGTGACCCGGGTAGCCTTAATGGCTGTCCGGGCTAACTACTTCTAAAACAATCTTTCCTGCTCTGTCACGAAGTGCGTAGCACGCGCTGCGCGCTCGCTTGACATGAGCCTGTCGGCGAAGGTGCGCCGCGATACGAAGCTGCGTCAGTGCGCGTCCAGCAAAGGACGCACGATCGAGCTAACACAAGGAGTCAAACGATGACAGAGGTGAGAGAGATCGGGCGAGTGTACATGAACGCCGCGAGCGATGTAGTCGCCAGCATTGCAGACCATAGTCGCAAAACCATGCAACTGGCCGGCAACAACACGTTGCAGTCATTTGCACATCTTGCCCGACTTGCAGGCGCCAAAACTGCAGTGGAAGCGATCGAGGTTTCAAACGCGTATTATCGAAATCAGATAGGTGCGCTGGGGCAGCACGCGAACAATCTGATCGACCTAACCCAGAGGATGCGAAGCATATGTCTAGCCCCCACCGAACGCCAAGAGGCGGACAAAGGCGTCTTACCGGCTCGTGAACACTGAGGAGTATTGCGCGATGTCAAACATTCAATTCGAACCCACCGAGCAATTGCCCTCGATCTCTATAGCGCGACGAGACCATGCGCGCCTTGAACGGTTAGCCGATGATGCCATGAAAGAAGGTCATCCGGTCGGCAGATTCCTGATGTCAGAGATTCGGCGGGCCGTCGTGTTCGATACGAACCAGGTACCGGATGGTACTGTGCGTCTCAACGAGTGGGTGACCTACAGGGTCGATGGTGGTCGGCAGCCGGAAAGCAAAATCCTGGTGTGCCCGCCAGCTCTTAGAAACGGGCTGATGGAACTATCGGTCCTCTCGCCGCTTGGTGCCGCCCTTCTCGGAATGAGAGTTGGGCAGCGTATGAAGTTCTTCAGTATCGAGGGCGGGCTTCATTCCGTCATTGTCGAAGGCGTCCTGCCACCGGCGGGAGCACCCCTGTTGTTTCCGGCAAAATCCCGCCCCAGCTCCGGTCGGGCTTCCACTAGCTCTCCTGGGTCCGATGACGACGGCCCTCAGGCGGCTTAGGAGCGGATGTGTTCGCAGAGAGCTGGATCGCTCGATAAGACTTGAGGAGTGGGAAATGCAGCGCGACAGAGTAGCTGAGATGAGACCGCCGATTGCCATTGATGCTGATCATTTCGCCAGACTATCGGCGCTCTCGTCGGTGGCAAGCGGGCCGATGGCCGAGGTATGCGAATATCTTCGGGAGGAACTCGAGCGAGCGCATGTCCTGCCGGCAGATAAATTCCGTCCCGATATCGTCACTTTCGGCAGTAAAGTGAAATTTCGGGATGAACAGACCGGAAAGGTTCAAGAAGTAGTTCTAGTTTATCCACCTGATGCCGATATTGCATGCCGACGTGTATCGGTGCTGACGCCGGTTGGCGTCGCACTTCTGGGACTTTCGGTCAATCAGACGATTTCGTTCCGCACCAGGACCGGCGAAAGGCGCGAGCTAACCGTGCTCAAGGTCGGCCGCGAAGACTAGTCGGGCGCCGAAGAGAGAACGTGGACGCGACGGGTGCCATCGCGCCCACTTTGATCCAATCAGCTCGTTGCTGGGCTGCGATTGGCTATACCTAATCCGACCGATATCTATCGTGTCGCGGATTCGCATCGTGCTCGATCTCCCAAAGGGTCCACACGAGAGCAATGCCCAGGCAGACAATAATTGCCAAAAGGAGCAATGTCAGTTGGGGCGCTGTGAGCGCGGGGGTGCTCATTGCATGCTTGGCGAAAATTTCGAGCGGCAGAGGCATTGCATCCGTTGTGATAGTCCGCGTTCGGCGTCCCCATGGAGCCTCCTGAGTTGTCGTCCATTGTGCGAGTCTTGCAAACGAAAAATGTTGTCAGTTCTCATCGACGAGAATGTTAGGTGCAACGCCCGGCAAGTCGTGCGTCCATGGTCGTTTAGATTGAAGAATTCTCGCCCCATTTTCCTTCGGTCAATCGGCATCAACCGATGACGGTTTTCGTTTGTCGAATGTTGATCGACGTGCAGGGTGACCTCAGCGTGATCCGCGCACCAGGAGCGAGAAAAATGCCGACCGACCATGCCCTCGAGGAACCATTGCGGTGCCGTCGACGTTCCGAGCTTCAACGTATGTCGAACCAAGGACTCTGATGTACAGAAGGATTCTCCTGGTTTTTGATGGATCACCGGAAGGCCGCGACGCACTCGTTCATGCCCAGAATGTGGCGGCCGCGTGCGGTTCGATAGTTCATCTCGTTGCGATCGTTGAATCGCCCGAGCGAATGCTTGCCGTCGAGGCGGGGGCATCGTCCTTCGTGAATCAGGGAGTTGAGACCCAGGCAGTGCTCGACGAGGCTGTGAGGCAGCTCACGGGCACCGGATGCGCGGCAGCAGGCAAGCTGCACTACGGGAAGCCGGCGGAGCAGATAATGCTCGCCGCCGTTGAGACAGGCGCGGATCTGATTATCGTCGGTCGCCGAGATCACGGAGCGCTCGCCCGCTACTTCAATGGCCTGGCAGATGGGTCGACCTTGTCTCCACTGCCATGCAGCGTGCTTGTATTGGCGAAGTCTGAGCGCACGCAAGCAGCTTAACGCCCATGAGGCGCAGACGAGGCTACCGGGCGCGAGCCTCTTTTGTCGAACCCCGGTGCGCCACCAATCCCTCCTGGTCTGACGGCGGCTGATGATGCTCGCCTGAATCGAGTTCGCAGCAGTGTGACTGTGCGGCAAAAGTCCGCAGCTGCCTTGGGATCCCGTCTTTAGACCATACATGAGAGCAATGATGTTTAATCGAGTTTCCAAGCATTCTCCTCGCAGCCCGGGGTATCGACAAATCCGCTCGTGAACCGGGCGTGCGCCGCATCGCGTGCTCGCGCCCGGAGGTCCGAAGCCCCCAAATCTGGTCCCGCAGTGAAGCAGGGGCCTCGTCTTGCGGTCGCAACCCCTTGCCGCAAGAAATCCATTCGCCAACCACGCATTCAGCGCGGTCGCGGAGAAGGTCAACAGGTTTGGTTGTCCGCCGAGATAGGAGAGATTAGTCGTGACAAGAGAAATTGAGACCCGAGAACAGCGCGAGAGACGGGAACTGGATGAGGAATTGGACAGGCAGCTGGAACAAACATTTCCCGCGAGCGATCCGCCGAAAATCACGCGCTCTGCTCCAGCTAGGGGAGGCAGGTAGGGCAGAACGGTCCGGCCCGCGGGGCTTCTGCGACCGCGGATCATGGACGCCCTGACGGGTCTTTCCCCATACTCTCACCGCAGACAATACGGGCGCGCGGGCGCTGCGATTAGGTGTTTTTATATCCGCGGCGCGAACTTGGCCTTGATCCATCGAGAGCGCGAGAAACATTTTGCTAATCACGAGATAGTCAAGTCTCGCATCGCGCTTGGTTACCGGCCGATGCGAGGCTAAGGCGCTCCGGAGGTGCTCCGGCCGAGCAAGATTTCCCTAAGAACGACGGCATCGTTGTGAGCAGCATCATGCGCTGCGAAAACGAGCGTGATACGCCCCCGCTGGGCAAGGGCGCGTAGCTCGTCAAGCCGCTCGCGGTGCTGGCGTATCTCTTCCGAGTAACGGCGGCGGAACTCGGTCCAACGATCGGGATTGTGCCCGAACCACTTCCGCAGCCCCGTGCTAGGCGCCACGTCCTTGGCCCACAGATCGATCGCCGCGTCCACTTTCCTGACGCCGCGAGGCCAAAGACGGTCCACCAGAATTCGCGTGCCGTCACCGGAGTGAACATCATCGTATGCGCGCTTCAACTTGATGTTCTCCGCGACAATCTTGCGTCCCATTGATGCCTCTCCCTTCTCTCGACCGGTTCGTTCTATTCGGAGCGACGCTCTAATCCGTTCCGATTCTACTCGACGATCGTGTGGCCGTATCCGCCCGTGCAGTCTTGCTGACGACGTTGATCGGCTCGCCGGAGTCCCTGGTCGAATTCCGCAGGTTGTTTCCCGATATGGCGATCGAGATGAATAACGCCCCGACCACCAGCCACACCGTCAAGCCACCGATTCCATCCCCTGCCCAGGGCGCTGCCGATGAGAGACGGCCATGCGACGGCAATAGATCGATCAAGGGACCAGCGAGCACGATTGCCTCCGACGGAGACCATTGCTCGCTCTTCGATTGTGAAATCGTCGCGGCAAAGCTTTGTATTGCCTGAGCCTTTGAAAGGCTGGATAGGCGAGCCGCCTCCTGCCAGGGATCGACGTCCTGGCGTGCGAGTAGTGACAAGACGCTCAAGTTGCTCTGATCTGTCTCGCATATTGAGGCAAACAAGAACGCGTCGTATTGAGAGTCGAGACCGCACAGTCCGGCCATGATATCCTCCCATGACCTCATTGCTTCGTCAGCGCTGCGGCGTCCTACGCGACGTCGGCGGATTTTGATTGAACATCACAAGATTGATCGGTGCTTCATTCGCAACTTGGGCACACGGGCGCCCTGCCGTGTATCGTCCGGGGCGCCATGCGACTTCGCGGAAAAGCGGGTAATCTTGGGTGGATCGCTTGCCGGAAATGTGCCCTCCAGCTCATCGTTCAGTCGACGATCGATCTCTCTCTTCTCCCACTGTGCAAAAGACTCTTTGGCGGTCACGACAATCTCCCTTCGTTTCTGCATGTGCCGCGCGACACGAAAGACCTGCTGGCCCCACGTGGGCTATGCGGCGATGGCTTCAAGCTGCTCGACCTGTTTGCGGTGTAGCAGCAGCAAGTAAATGAGCTTCGCATTCAGTTTGGAGTCGAATATGTCCACGACAGCATCCTCGATCATGTCGGCCAGCATGGCCTGATTGCGGCTTGCAAATCTGATCCGGCTTCGGAGACTGCAATCGATATTGGGAATGGCGTCCGCCGCCTTTGCGCGAAGCATGCCGGTCTCGCCTCTCGCGGCAATCTCCTTTCTGAGCAGGATGCAAATCGCTCCCTGGCCCATTTCGGCCTCCAAGGCCAGGTCTGCAAGTTGGGTGCAGGCCGCACGACCGATCGCTGCGTATGCGGTCAGGCCGATGTGTTCGCCGTCAAGCAGATGCTTGAGAAAGCTCAGTATCTCCTCTTTGGACCAATAGCCAAAGTAGCTGGAGCCGAGCGCATTCGCCTTGAGAGGAGAGGGCGCAAACTGACGGATTGTGACGTCCGCGTTCGTTTGTTGGGGTACACGGGCTTTCCGCATGATGTCGTTTCCCTGCGAGAACGAGAAGGATCTGCAGTCCTTGGCTCATTGGGCCATCGAAGTCTTGGGCTGCCGCGCACCAGTACCAGCTATTCGGTCGAGTTCGACAAGCGAAAAGTATTGCAAGTTTGCATCAAGAATGTTGTTGGCTCGTGGGAGCGCGACGGGTGCGCTTGCGCCAAGCTCCTGTCGCGCTTCCTTGCGACCGCGCAGCGTAGAGTCGAGCGGCTATGACCGCCGAAGTCAGGCCGCGCGTGTTGCAGAACGCTCTCGCTCGATGCGTTCGGTGACGTCGCGGCCATGGCGACCGAGCCAAGCACGTCGCCGTCGACACCCTTCACGAGGGCAAAGGTCATCTCGACGTAGAGCTTGCGTCCGCTCTTATGCAGGGCTCGCGTCAAAGTCGGACGACCTTGTAGCTTCAATACGCCGGTTGACATAGCTGCGTCGAACCCCCGCCAATGCGGAGCGCGCAGATGCTCTGGAATGATCAGATCGAGACGTTGGCCGAGCGCCTCTTCCGAGGAGAAGCCGAACATGGCCACCGAAGCGCGATTCCATCGCGCGATCTCACCCGATCGGTCCGCGTAGATGATGGCGTCGGCAATTTGGTCGAGAATTATCTCAAACAAGAGGTCGTTTTTCATGGAGCCCTCTAGTAAACGATATCCTCTGGCCCTCGTGGGGCGTTCCGTCGTCAACTCTCGCGGGGCGCCGAAGTTCACGTTGCAGCGCTTTAATCGTCGAGTACATCGGAAACGACGCTCAAGCGTAAGAAGGATAGATCAATTTTCTTGATCATGACGCGCAATGTTTTTCGCTTGCGGATAGCAAGCGGTGAGCGAAAATAGCGAGGTTTGACCCGCCAGGAGTCCGCCATGAATGCGCCCCACGACCATCCGATTGCACTTCCTCCAGTCATGCTTTCAGAAGCAGACCGAGACAGGCTATACGCCATCGCCATTTCCGCGCTGACGAACAGCCGTATGGCGTCGTCCGCATCGAACGTACTACGGGAGATATCTCGGGCGAAAATCGTCCCTGACGACGAGCTTCCAGAGAACGTCGTAGCAGTCAACTCGCACGTGGACGTGCGCGATAATGTTACCGGCACGACAAGGCAGGTCGTCCTCGTCATGCCCCACGAAACGTCGGAACAACAGAACGCGGTTTCGGTATTGAGTCCTCTGGGAGCAGCCTTGATCGGGCTGTCGGAAGGCCACTCTGTCGACTGGTGTTCAGCAAGCGGCGAGCCGAGCAGCGTGACCGTCCTCCGGTCGACAGCGAGTTCGGCAAGATCGCCAGCCTGCGGCGATCGGCATTTATCGCGCATTCAGCCCAGCTCATGAAGGATTGGGTCCCATGCGGCACAATTTCATCGCCGCATGGGCGCGCATGACGTCCGTGCCGTGACGGGTCGCGGTTCACATCCGATTGAACGGCGCTTCGTTCCGGCCGAGCTCGCGGGGCTCGGCCGGTCTTTTCGGCTAGTTCTGATGCCGTTGCCGCTCGTGCTGGCAGGATGGATCGCGGCGACGAGCAGTGCTTCTCGGTGCTCTTGTCTGCCTTGAAAGTCAGGAGAACTTCTCGGCAAATTGCTTTGCCAGAGCATCAGCGGTGGCATCCGCGATCTGATAGATGTGATTCTTCATCTCTTCCCAGGTTTGAGCCTCGGCGTCGTACTGGTGATCGGTCAATTGCTGGATCTGCTGGATGTGATGACTACCGTGGGCCTGGAGTAGGCCGTTCACGGCATCCTTCTGCAGATATGGGTTTGCCTTGCTCAGGAAGCTTGCAATTTCCTCGGCGTTCGAAGTTAGAGACTGAGTTGCTGCGCCTTGCCTGGTGGTGTCGCCTGCGACCGTCGCTGCAAGATAGGCTTTTACGGCACCATAGTGTCCCGCAAGGAGCTTGAAGAAGGCGTCCTTGGCCGCTGCGCCGTAGAATGGCTCTATGGTCGCGGCGATGGACTGAGCATTGGCGACGGCTTGTCGTTCTGCCGTTTTTGCGATCGCTCCCTGTTTCTCGATCGTCGCGAGCGAGACGGCTCTTACCCAGAAAATGTGTCCGATCCAAAGATCGCGAAGCGTGGCCGCCGTCTCGGAAGTCTTGTCGGTGCGAGTGTTTCCCTTGTTGGTGCGCGAGCGCCTGGCGGCCGCGTACCCACTGTTGGAGAGAGGCAGAAGACCGGCGATAGCGGCGCCGACGGTGAGAAGCTCACGACGATGGGCAAGCTGCCGTACTACGTCTCGCGACATCGAAACCTCCTTGGGCGGACCTGAGCCGCTTTGTTGTGTGCTTGAGAGAACTGTATTCATCCGTGGTTGAACGGCGCAAACGAAATTCGTTGCCAGTTCAGTGCAAGTTCGATGCAGATGGATGTTCGACCGACAGCGTCGGATCCCTTGTCGCTTCGTCGCATGTCACACCTTCGAGCATTCTCGAATTGTACGTTGGTGCCGCACGAAATCCCGCAGCAACAAAACTGATATCAAGTGTTGATACATTTCGTTTGTCAAACTTGATCCCGGACATACGTTGATGGCGGCTTGATGGTGCAGATCGTTGGCACCGAGCGCGTGCTACAGAGGAATGCCGAGATGACGCGAACTTCAGTAAGTGATCTTTCAAAACGCCTCGCCGGGCCTTCGACGTGCGGTGGCGTCGAGACTGTCCTGAAAGCTCGATGGGTGTCGACCATCTTTGCCCTAGCGGCTCGAACGTGTCGATGAAGGCGCCTGCCGCTCGCGCCATAGATTGCCGCATGCGTTAGCGGCCGGGCGTGTTCCGGCCGCGCACATCAGTACGGAAAGGAAGCCCCCATGTATAAGAAAATCTTGTTGGCTTTCGACGGCTCGCCCGATGGCCGCGAGGCGCTGGCGCAGGCCGAGACATTGGCATCAAGGTGCGGTGCGACGGTTCATCTTCTGGCGGTCGTCGATGCTGCCGAAAGCATGCTCATCGGGGAAGCGATGACTTATATCCCGGAGAATCAGAAGTTTGTGATGCAGAGAGTGCTCGAGGAGGGCGTCAAGCGGTTTCAACGCGCCGGATGCATCGCGACCAGCGAGATCCGGTATGGAAGGCCGGCCGAACAGATAGTGCTGTGTGCCCGGGAAATGGGCGCCAGGTTGATTGTCGTGGGCCATCGCGATCAAGGGGCTCTTGCGCGGTGGCTGAACGGATCGGTCGGCGAGTCGATCCTGCACCAGCCGCCCTGCAGCGTTCTGATCGCCATAAAGCCCCAGCGGACGGCGAGCAGCGTCACGCCGATGCAGCAACCAAAGACGAGGAGGAAGGCATGAACTTCGTGTTCAAAATCTCCCGTCTGTCGGCTCTTCTGATGTGTGCCGCAGCCGTCTCGATGCCTTCGGGCGAGGTCCTTGCAAAGGAGATCGTCTTGGGAGCGTCGGTGCAGCTGACGGGACCCGTCGCCAATACCGGCCGCTACTATCGCGACGCTTACCAACTCGCGATCGATCGCGTTAATGCCTCGGGCGGCGTCAAGATCGGCAATGAATCGTACAAGCTCGCGCTCAAGCTCTACGACAATCAGTCCGACGTGAACTTGAGTGTGCGTCAGTACACACAGTTGGTTTCGCAGGACAAGGTCGATTTCCTGCTGGGGCCGTTTGCGAGCAATTTCGCGCTGGCGGATTCGGCTGTGTCCGAAAAATACAGAATTCCCATGGTGCAGGGGGGCGGCGCGTCAGACCAGATCTTCTCGCGCGGCTTCAAGTACATCTTCGGGACGCTGGCGCCGGCCAGCAACTATTTTGGCTCGACAATCGAGATGTTGAGCGGGCTCGATCCCGCTCCCAAATCGGTCGCGCTGCTATACGCGGACGATGCCTTCGACGTTTCGGTCGCGGAGGGGACTCGGCCAAAATTGAAGAAGGCGGGTCTGACGTTGGTCTTGGACGAGCGATACAGCACGAACGCCACGGACTTCAGTTCGCTTCTGGCGCAGATCAAAAGCAAGAACATCGATGCGGTGCTGGTCGCGGGTCATGAAACCGAGATCCTGAATTTCGTGCGACAGGCGAAGAGCCTGGCGGTCGCCCCGAAGATGTATTCCTTCACTGTGGGCGTTCCGAGCGAGGATTTCCGCAAGGCGCTGGGCAAGGATGCCGATTATGCCTTCGGTATGACGGCCTGGCTGCCTTCGACAGAGCTGAAGGACCGCTGGTTTGGCGACGCCGCGCAGTTCGCGGCCGTCTACAAGGCGAAATTCGGCTACGACCCCGATTATCATGCCGCCTCCGGTGTCGCCGACGTTGAAGCCCTTGTGCAGGCCGCGGAAATGGCAGGCTCGACGGATCCCACGAAGGTGCGCGATGCGCTCTCGAAAGTGAAGTTCGACAGCCTGTATGGTTCGATTGCATTCGATGAGAACGGCCAGATTGATCTGCCCCAGACGGTCATTCAGGTCCAGGGCGACCGCTTGGTCGCGATTTACGGTGGCAATGGCAAGATTGCGGGGCCGAAATATCCCATGCCGGCCTGGGACGTGCGCTAGGTAGACTGTGAACGAGCCTTCGGCTGAGAAGAGGAAGATGTGGACCTGCTCGCGCAAGTTCTTATCAACGGAATGCTCCTGGGCGGTCTGTACGCCGTGATGGCGCTCGGTCTCGCCCTGGTCTGGGGCGTCCTCAATATCGTCAACCTTGCGCATGGCGCGTTCATCATGCTCGGCGGCTATGTGTCCTGGTACCTCTACACTTATGCCGGCATCGACCCATTTCTGGGGCTGCCCCTGACTGCTGTGGTGATGTTCGCGGTGGGATATGGCGTGCAGCGAGGTCTTTTGAACCTGATCGTCAGGGCCCCGATATTCAACACTCTGCTGGTGACCTTCGGGATCGAGGTCGTGATCACCTACCTGGCTCAGTTGGCGTTCTCAGCCGACTTTCGCACCATCAACCCGTCCTCTGCCGGGAACAGCATCGCCTTCGGAGCGGTGGTGCTGCCGGTGTCGCGTCTTTTTGCGTTCGGCATTGCGATCGTGTTGACGGTCGGCATGTGGCTCTTCTTGCTGCGCACACGGCTCGGACGTGCGATCCGCGCCACCGCGCAAAATCTGGTTGCGGCCCGGCTCTACGGCGTCGATCCCCGGCACCTCTACGCCATGACGTTTGGAATCGGGGTTGCGCTGGCTGGCGCCGCCGGAGGCCTCTACGGAACAGTGTCACAAATCAACCCGTATATTGGCGCGGCGCTGACGGCAAAAAGCTTTGCCATCTCGATTATCGGCGGACTGGACAATCCGCTCGGCGTGATCGTCGGCGGCTTGTTCCTGGGAGTCCTGGAGTCCCTGACCGCGCTCTATATCGGATCGACCTTCTCCGACGTGGCAAGCTTCGGCGTGCTGGTGTTGGTGCTAATCGTGCGTCCCCACGGTCTATTGGGGAAGGCGGCATGAAGACGGCACGTACCATGCTACTTCTGGCCGCGCTTGCCGTCCTGGCTGCGGTGCCGTGGTTCGGTTCGGACGTGCTCATCCAGTTCGGCATCAATGCCCTTCTTCTGGCCGTTCTGGCGCAGAGCTGGAACGTCATTGGGGGCTATGCGGGCTATGCCTCGTTCGGCAATTCGGTTTTCTACGGGCTCGGTAGCTACGGCGTGGCCATCGCGATGGCGCAGTGGCAATTGCCTTTCTGGGTCGGCCTCTTGTTCGGCGCTGCGCTTGCGGTCGTGTTTGCCGTGCTCATCGGGATGCCGGTGCTGCGGTTGAGGGGGCACTACTTCGCGATCGCGACGTTGGCGCTCGCCCAGGTCATGGCCGCGATCGTCTCCAACGTGAAATTGGCTGGGCGGAACGTCGGACTCGTCTTGCCGCCCCTCAACAACGACCCGCTTTTTTACGAGTTGTCGCTGCTCCTGCTCGTGCTCGCGACGCTAACCGTCTACTGGCTGACACGTAGCCGCTTCGGCTTTGGACTGATCGCGATCCGCGAAAACGAAGAAGGCGCGGCGGTGATGGGTGTCAATACGACCCTTTACAAAACCGTGGCTTTCGCCATCTCGGGCGTATTCAGTGCGCTGGCGGGCGGCATTCACGCCTACTGGGTTACGTTCATCGACCCGGAAAGCGCATTCGATATAGGCCTGAACGTCAAGATGATCATCATGGCAGTATTTGGCGGACCCGGGACGGTTTTCGGTCCCGTCGTCGGGGCGCTTTCGCTCTCGGCCGTCTCAGAGCTTCTGTCGAGCGAGATCACTAGTTTCGCGGGCCTGTTCTTCGGCGTTGTCGTCGTCGTCGCGGTCGTCTTGATGCCGCGTGGCCTGGCCGACGTGCTGCGGCGCTTTCGCGGCACGGGCTGGCGTTACTTCGGCGAAAATATTCGGAGCCACCAACTATGACGGCGATGCTCGAGATCAATCACGTCACCCGGCGGTTTGAGGGCCTAGTCGCCGTCGACGACGTCAGCTTCATGCTGCTGCGTGGCGAGATCCTCGGCCTGATCGGTCCAAACGGTGCAGGCAAATCCACGCTGGTCAGCCTCATAAGCGGAACGCTGGCTCCGAGCTCCGGCGACATCCTCTTCGAAGGAAGGTCCATTGTCCACTTGCCTGCATATCGCCGTGCGAGACTGGGCATAGGCCGCACCTTCCAGATCATGCGTCCATTTGCCGGCCTATCGGTCCTGGACAACGTTGCCGTAGGGGCACTGTTCGGACGGGGAGGCGGACAGGTCCAGATGGCGAAAGCCCGTGAGCAGGCCCGCGCTCAGCTGGAGTTCGTCGGACTGGCCAGAAATATCGATCAGCGCGCCGACGAACTAGGAGGGCCAGGCCGCAAGCGGCTTGAGCTGGCAAAGGCGCTGGCAATGAAGCCGAAGGTTCTTCTTTGCGATGAGGTCATGGCTGGCCTCAATCAGGTCGAGATCGAAGACGTGATCGGAGTGATCCGCAAAGTTCGCAATGAGGGGATCAGCGTCCTTGTTATCGAGCACGTCATCAAGGCCATCAGAAGTCTGTCGGATCGGCTGCTGGTGCTAAATCATGGCGTGAAGATCGCCGAGGGCGATCCAGGCCGCGTCCTGTCGAACCAAACGGTTGTTGAGGCCTATCTCGGCAAGAGGCGGGCATGAAATTGGATTCGGCAGCCAAAGCGGTCCCGCTGCTCGACGTGCGCGGAGTAAGTGCGGGCTACAGCGGAATGCCGGTCTTGCAGGACATAACCTTGAAGATTTACCCGGCCGAGGTCGTGGCGCTGGTCGGCAGCAACGGGGCGGGCAAGACCACTCTGCTGCGCGCGCTGTCGCGCGTGCTTCCCTGCCAGGGCAGCATGACCTTGAATTCCCGGGATCTCTTGCCGATGACGTCCGACGGTGCCTTTAGAGCCGGCCTCGTGCAGGTTCCTGAAGGTCGTCAGCTCTTCGACCACATGAGCGTAAGGGACAATCTGTTGATGGGCGCGTTCGTACGCGCGGACAAGTCTGGAATAAGCCGAGACCTGAACAGAATGTATTCTCTATTTCCGCGCCTGGCGGAGCGCCGGCGTCAGCTTGCCGGCAGCTTGTCGGGAGGCGAACAGCAAATGTGCGCGATGGCCCGCGGATTGATGGCCGCTCCGATCCTCTTGATGATCGACGAGATGAGCTTGGGATTGGCACCCGTAGTTGTGGAGCAGTTGATCGATGCGCTGGTGGCGATCCGCAGCGAGGGCGTGACAGTTCTGTTGGTCGAACAGGACGTCAATCTGGCTCTCTCGGTCGCCAATCGGGGTTATGTCATGGAAACAGGACATATCGTTCGTAGCGGGTCCGCCAAGCAGCTCATCGACGATCCAGAAGTCCGACGTGCTTACCTCGGGCTTTGAGACATCGGCTTGCGACGGAACAACCGCATTGAGGTGGTTTCGATGTGAAGGCGCGGAAGAACAGGTTCGTGCCACGTCGGATAGGGAGCACGTTGAAATGCCCGCTTTGTCCAAACCGCAATTCGAGCACGCCGTCATCAAGCATGACACGATCGCTAAACTGAAATCGCTGCAACGAAGCAGCGACGGCTGCAACGTGCACAGCAGCGCCGAAACGGTGATCTGCGAGTTCCTCGACGCAGTCGGCTACGAAGAGATTGCACGCGAATTTCGGAAAGTCCGCGAGATGTGTCCGGTGGTGGTTCCCAGATACTCGAGACCTTCCTGGCGATCTTAAGTGAGTGACGCGACCGGCGGGCGCAAATGCTCGCCCGGTCTGAAGCCGACATGCCGTTCCGCCGCCGGCGAAGAGGTGTGTCCCGCTCCTTTGGCTCAAGTCTTCAATCACCAGAGAGCCACATGTGACATCGCGCAATCCAAATGGACGTGGTCCGCAACGTCTCCGACGTCGGCGCGGAAGAAGGACATGAAGTTTCAAAGATCAAGAATCATGCATTTAAGCTGCAATTAAAATCGATTGCCGCCCGGGTGCTCTGATGGAAGAAAGATGCAAGCGCCTGCTTTTAAGGTCGCGAGGCAAGCAGGTCTAGCATTCGATGCTTGATCGGAATTGACGATGACAACCATGTCGACAGTTGGCGAGGCGCACGATGCGGGGCGGGCATATCGGGGCGGCTGGCGTCGATATCTCTATTCGACTAACCACAAAGATATCGGCACGATGTACTTCGTGCTCGCCATATGTGCAGGCTTTATCGGCGGAACCTTCTCAGTTTTGATTCGGATGGAGTTGCAGCATACCGGCCTGCAAATCTTCACGGACCCGCACGTCTACAACGTATTCGTAACGGGCCACGGCCTGATCATGATTTTCTTCACGCTGATGCCTGCGATGATGGGCGGATTCGGCAACTGGATGGTGCCGCTCATGATCGGCGCGCCCGACATGGCATTTCCCCGCATGAACAACATTTCATTCTGGCTGCTGCCGGCGTCGTTTGCTCTGCTCATCATTTCGATGTTCGTCGAAGGCGCGCCTGGATCGGATGGTGCCGGCACCGGGTGGACGCTCTACGCCCCGTTGTCGACCGCTGGTCATCCGGGACCGGCAGTCGATTTCGTGATCTTGTCGATGCATCTCGCGGGTGCGTCGTCGATTCTCGGCTCGATCAACTTCATCACGACGATCTTCAATATGCGAGCGCCCGGCATGACGATGCATAAGATGCCGCTGTTCGTCTGGTCGGTCCTCGTCACGGCTTTCCTGCTGCTGCTGTCTCTGCCTGTACTGGCCGGCGCCATTACCATGCTTCTCACCGACCGCAATTTCGGAACGACGTTCTTCGCGCCTGAAGGCGGCGGAGACCCGATCCTGTACCAGCATCTGTTCTGGTTCTTCGGTCATCCCGAGGTCTACATCATGATCCTGCCGGGTTTCGGCATGGTGAGCCATGTCGTCGCCACGTTCAGCCGCAAGCCGATCTTCGGCTATCTGGGCATGGTCTATGCGCTGCTCGCAATTGGGGTCATCGGGTTCCTCGTCTGGGCCCATCATATGTACACCGTCGGCATGTCCAGCAGCGCGCAGGCGTATTTCGCCTTGGCCAGCATGGTTATCGCTGTGCCGACGGGCATCAAGATCTTTTCCTGGACCGCCACGATGTGGGGCGGCTCCATATCCTTTAGGACGCCGATGCTGTGGGCTGTCGGATTCATCTTCGTGTTCACCGTTGGCGGAGTTACCGGCGTTGTGCTCGCCAACCCAGGCATCGATCGATCGCTGCAGGACACCTATTACGTCGTTGCGCATTTCCATTACGTCCTGTCGCTTGGTGCCGTGTTCGCAATTTTTGCAGGCTGGTATTATTGGTTTCCGAAGATGACCGGATACATGTTCTCGGAAACCCTCGGCAAACTGCACTTCTGGCTGACGTTTGTCGGCGTCAACATTGCGTTTTTCCCTATGCATTTTCTCGGATTGTCGGGAATGCCGCGACGAATAGCAGACTATCCGGACGCATTCGGCGGCATGAATCAGATTGCCTCCATCGGATCCTATCTCTCGGCCGCAGGTCTGATCACGTTCTTCGTAACCATGGTGTATGCCTTCGTCCGGAAAGAGAGGGCAGCGAGCAACCCGTGGGGACCCGGCGCGACTACGCTAGAGTGGACGCTTTCGTCTCCGCCGCCGTTCCACCAATTCCAAGTATTGCCTCGGATTTCGGGAGATCATTAGGGACCCTGCGCACGTTGGCGCGAAGAAGCAGGCGGCTCAGATCGCCGCGGAAGCAAGAGGCATGACAGGACGAAGAGCGCTCTTCATCGATGGAGCCAATCTGGATCGGACGGCCGGAAACCTTGGCTTCGAGATCGACTACAAAAGATTGTTGCTGGAATTCGAAGAATCCGGGAGCATTGTCCGTTCTTACTTCTACTTGGCGATAAGAGAAAGCGCGGCCGGCGACGTTCAGCGTCTCACTGACTGGCTCGAGGTCAATCGGTTCACCGTTCGTACGAAGTTGATCAGGCGCCATGAGGATGAGGGTAGGAGGTCGAGGCGCAGCATTGGTATAGACCTCACCATTGACGCGCTCGAGATCGCTCCGCAACTGGATGAACTGTTCCTTTTCTCTGGCGACGGCGATTTTCGTGCCCTTGTCGAAGCGGTTCAGCGTTTGGGGGTCAGAGTCACGGTCGTGTCGAGTTTACAGACCACACCGGCGATGGCGTCCGAAGAGCTGAGACGGCAAGCAGACGCGTTCCTCGAGTTGGCAACGCTAAGGAATTCAATCCAGAGATAGACGCGGCGGACGAATGGCGAGAGTTAGCAGCGCAAACTCGATGCAGTATCCAAGTCATTTTCGGGGCTTTGAAATGCCCCCGCTGGCGACCCGCGAGTGCGGCGGAAATCGGCGTAAAGGTAAAGGTCTGCGTGAATAGCACTCCACGCGATGCGCGAGAGTGGCGAGATACAAGCGGCGCTTGAATAGATCTTGCGGGACCGCAATCGCCGATCGCGCCGCGGCGCCGCGCACGGGCACGGGATAGGCTGCAGCTTTATAGAAAGGCGGGGCATGGCGTGGGTGACCGGCCTAATGCTCCCCGCAAAGCCTGGTGTACGGGACGTTATAACCGTCTACGTCAGCTTGCTTTGCGGATCGCGATCCCCTTGGAGTTGATACGGCCCATCAAATCTTTCCAAGACTTGACGAAAGACTGGGCGCCGTCGTTCTGCAGCTTGGCAGCGAGTACGTCGATATCGATGCCGGCCTTCAGGAATTCGGCGAGAACCCTCTCGCAGTCTCCTCCGTCAGGATCGAGGGTCGTGTCGACCTCGCCGTGGTCTTCAAAGGCCTTGAGGGTAGCGTCCGGTATCGTATTGATCGTGAAAGGTGCCGCGAGTGCTTTGATGTAGAGGATATCGGAGGCGTGCGGATCTTTGGTGCCCGTGCTGGCCCATAGCAGGCGCTGAGGTAGTGCGCCGGCGTTGGCGGCGCGCAGGAAGCGCGGGGAGGCCAACAACTCTCGATAAGCCTTGTAGGTCCGCTGAGCGACGGCTATGCCGAGCCGGGTTGTCAGCGCGCCCGGAACCTTGCCGGCGACTGCGACATCCCAGCGGCTGACGAAGAGCGAGGCAACCGAGGCCACTGCCGGATTCAGCCCCGCCGCGATGCGCCGCTCGACGCCGCGCAGGTAGGACTCGGCAGCCGCGACGTATTGCTCGCGCGAAAAAAGCAGCGTGACGTTGATGGGAACGCCGGCAAAGATAGCCGCCTCGATGGCAGGCAGCCCTTCCGCAGTGCCGGGAATCTTAATAAACAGGTTGGGCTTGCCGCCACGCCGGTGAAGCTCGAGCGCCGCCTCGACGGTTTTGTCGCTGTCATGAGCTAAGGCGGGCGAGACTTCCAGCGACACCCAGCCGTCGATCCCATTTGTCCGCGCGAAAACAGGTTGAAACAACTCGGCGGCGCGGGTCAAATCTGCCAGGGCCAGATCGAAAAAAAGATCCTCAGCCGATTTTGTCGGCAACGCTTGCCGCGAAATGTCGACGTCATAGGTTGTGCTGTTGTTGATCGCATGGTTGAAGATTGCGGGGTTCGATGTCAGACCCGACACCGAGAGCTCGTCCATGTAATGTTGCAGAGTGCCATCGTTGAGCAAATCGCGAGTGATGTTGTCGAGCCACAAGCTTTGACCGAAATCGTGAAGCGTTCTTGTCGGATTCATCGCGCTACCTCCGTGTTGAATGCGACGGGCATAGACGCGGCGCGAGGCGATGGATGTGCTCCGGTCGTCTGGCGACGGATTTGGATGACGCCGCTGTTCACACCGAAGCACCTCAGATATCCAAAGACCGCGGTTAACGTCGCGCCATTAGTGTTGTCTCTTGTCCGCCTTTGACAAGCGATAAATATTGCGCGTCAACCTCAGAAAAGATGATAAGTGCGGATGGACTTGCATCCTTCGATAGCAGCTCTAGCGGCCACTGTTTAATACGGCTTTTCGGTCGGCGGACAGAGCGGCGGCACAACAAAACAGTCAATACCATGTCTCTGAAACTCGTTTATCAGTTGGCACCCGATCAGCAAAGTCAGTGCATGCAAGGCAATTGCAACAGCCCCGACTGGTGGCTGCTCAAGAGCGCAGGCGTAGCCGGTAGGAAGTACGATCAGGCGCTGTGCGCCACGGGTAGCCGCTACGGCGACCGGCGACTGTCGCGAGGGGCACGATACGACTATCTGACCTCTGTCCGACGGAAGGGGTCCGCCATATCGTCGTGGCCGCTGCGACTGCTGAAAAACATCAGCGCCATCAGCCCGCAACCGACCAACAGGGAGAAGAATGTTCCGAGGCCAAGGGCTATCCAGCCATGCTTTCCGATTTCCACACCGGTGGTCGCTCCCCACGTGATAAGAGCTCCAGCGCCGGTGAGCAACAATATGGCTGTTAGAATGGTCAACAGAGCGAGTTCTGCGCCTTTAGTCTTTCTCATATCCTGCTCCCGTTCTTCCGAGGTTTGCGTTGGGCTGCAAGTTTGATGCGGCCGGACTGATCCGTGGCATTTACGAGGAAACACCGTGGCTCTAAGCCGCGCTCGTATGGTGGGTCCAGCGTCGCCGATGGACCGACCTATCTGGCTGTCATCCGAAACCGACAGAACGGTTAGATCTCTTTTGCGCCTGCCGGGTGACTCGAAGTCGATCCGCTGACGCTTTTCGGCTCCGAAATTGGCCATTGATCTCTCCTATGCCGCAGATGGTCCTGGGTCATCATCAAGAGGCTTGCTCTGCCGACGCGCCGCCTTGGGCAGGAGTGGCACTGCCTTGGCGTCCGACTGGGCCACGTTTTGCACCCTGACAACGTTCAAACAGCCGGCAACGAAGTATGGCATTTGGTCGCCGACCTGAAGCCCGATCAAAGCCGCACCTAGCGGTGTCAAAACTGAAATGCGGGCAAGATCCGCTTGACACTCCTCGGGCCAGACCAGTTGGACCCTTCGCGGAGGAACGCCCCAGTTGAGGGAATAGGTGACCCACGATCCTATGGTCACGAATGAGGGGAGATCCTCCGACTCTTCGGGTACGATCTCGGCCCTGTTGATCTCACCCATAAGGAAGATCCCGTCCAAGTCTCCTTGTCGGGCGGCAATGTGGGCGAGTTGTTCAAGCCGTGGATAGTCAGATGCGGTGAGCGCGAGTTTTGGAAGAGGCAGCATGACAAACTCCTTCTGCTTCAATTCGATCTCTCGGGTGGAGATCACGAAAGCTGGAAAAGAGCCCGGACGGCGCGCACGCCGTCCGGCTAACCGCCTGCATGAAGGAGGCCGGCGTGAAGATCAAAGCGCGCCGCGCGCGTATCAATGTCGATGCTATAAGCCATACTACAACTAATATGGTGTCCTTAGCCCGTCGGCGACATTGCGGCGAAACCGCACAGTCGCTTGCACTGACGCGAGTGAAACCCCTGCTGGGTGAAGTAGGCGGCGGCCATACACATTTGTGCACGCACATAGTACGCTGAACAGTATGTCGGTCCGCATCTGAGGACCCTAACGTTCTGTCGTCCGAATTGGGCCGAGCCGGCCTCCTTTGACGTGAATGTGAGCCGCAATTCCGCAGCACATCGTTATATTGGCTGGACTCACCTGCGTGGTACGACGAATGGCATCGACGACATGCGACGCCGCTCAGAGTTCAGTGAAGCCAAAGACGGCGAGGCCGTTGCGCTAAGCGCCTGGCGGGTGGTCGCGCTCTGCGGATTGTACGCGTTTCTTGGCGCGCTGGCGGCCGCAATTGCTGCCTTGGTAGGCACTCTTCCTCATTGGATCTGAACCGTTCGATTGTGAATGAGGGCTGGCCGGTGGCCCCGGGGCGTGCCGGTCGACCCGCAGAGCGGCGCCAAACCTTACAGTGGCGATACGCGTCTGTCTCGGCTAAGCAAGCTGGGTCGCGAAAATATACCCTCCATCTAGCAGCTGGGGCAGCGAAGGCATGTTCCTCCTTGCCGTTCTCGTCCTTCCCTTCGTCGGAAGCTTCATTGCGGCGCTCCTGCGGGTCCATGCCCGCAATGCTGCGGCATGGCTCGCCGGAGGAGTTGCACTTGCAGCCTTTTGCATCATTGCTGTGGCCTATCCGAGCGTGACGCACGGCGGGGTCGTCGGCTGGCGCACGGCGTGGATCGCCGAACTTGGCCTTTCGTTCGCTCTGAGACTCGACGGCTTCGCCTGGGCGTTCGCCATGCTGGTCACCGGCATCGGATTTCTGGTGGTGCTGTACGCCCGCTATTACATGTCGCCTAGCGATCCCGTTCCGCGGTTCTTTTCTCTCCTGCTCGCATTCATGGGGGCGATGCTGGGGATCGTGCTTTCCGGCAATCTGCTCCAGCTCGTTTTCTTCTGGGAGCTGACCAGCCTGTTTTCGTTCTTGCTGATCAGCTATTGGCATCACAATTCGGCTGCGAGGGACGGCGCACGAATGGCGCTGGTGATCACCTCGAGTGGCGGACTCTGCCTCTTTGCCGGCGTCCTGCTGATCGGTCACATCGTCGGCAGCTACGACCTGGACAAGGTGTTGGCGTCAGGAGAGGCGATCCGTTCGCATCCGCTCTATGTTCCCGCGCTCGTGCTGATCCTGCTCGGCGCCCTGACCAAGAGCGCCCAATTTCCATTTCATTTTTGGCTGCCGCACGCGATGGCGGCTCCGACTCCCGTATCCGCCTATCTGCACTCGGCAACGATGGTGAAGGCGGGCGTGTTTCTTCTGGTCAGACTCTGGCCCGCCCTCGGCGGATCGAACGAATGGCTGTGGCTGGTGGGATCGGCCGGCCTGATCACCTTTCTGCTGGGCGCGTTCCTCGCGGTATTCCAGCAGGATCTAAAGGGTTTGCTGGCTTACTCGACCATCAGCCATCTTGGCTTGATCACGCTCCTGACTGGACTGGACACGCCGTTCGGGCAGATCGCGGCGATCTTTCACATCATGAACCATGCCACCTTCAAGGCCTCGCTGTTCATGGCTGCGGGCATCATCGACCACGAAACCGGCACGCGCGACATCAGGCGCTTGAGCGGTCTCTACGCGTTCATGCCGATCACTGCGACGCTGGCCATGGTTGCGGCCGGATCGATGGCCGGCGTGCCGCTGCTGAATGGCTTCCTCTCGAAAGAGATGTTCTTCGCCGAGACAATCGAAGTCCATGACAATTCATTTGTCGATCAGGCGCTTCCCTACATCGTCACTGCGGCAAGCACTTTCACCGTTGCCTATTCTCTCCGGTTCATTCGCGACGTGTTCTTCGGTCCTGCCCCCGTCGGCCTTCCGCGCACGCCTCACGAGCCGCCCCTCCTGATGCGGCTTCCAGCCGAGCTTCTCGTGCTTGCATGCGTCGTGGTGGGCATCGCTCCGGCGTTGACCGTTGCACCGGTCCTCAACACCGCCGCTGGCGCCGTGCTCGGCTCCAACATGCCGGAGTACAGTCTCAGGATCTGGCACGGCTTCACGCCCGAATTGCTGATGAGCGGCCTGGCGATGGTTGGTGGCGTTGGCGTCTATGTGATGCTGCGCTCCTACCTTCTCGTTAACGAGGGGCCGCCTCTGCTCGGCCGTTTCAGCGGGAAGCAGATCTTCGACTGGACGATGGTGACGCTATCCTGGCGTCTTGCACGCTGGCTCGAGAGCAAGCTCGGAACGAGACGTCTCCAGCCACAATTGAGAGTCCTGGCCGGTACAGCGTTCCTCTCTGCCTTGCTGCCGCTCTATTCGCGCGGCGTCCCGCTTGCGGATCCCCTGCGCACTACATTCGACCTTGCGTTCGCTTTGCTTTGGACGGTCGGCGCCGCCTGCGCGGTCGGCGCCGCAATCCAGGCCAAATTTCATCGCGTCGCTGCGCTGATCCTGCTCGGGTCTGCCGGTCTCGTGACCTGCGTCAGCTTCGTATGGCTATCGGCTCCCGATGTGGCGCTGACGCAGATCGTCGTCGAGACGGTTACGACAGCCCTCCTTTTGCTCGGCTTGCGGTGGTTGCCAAAACGTATCGCGCCGGCCGAGGCGGACGCGCCAACCGGCACGATTCGATGGCACCGCGTGCGTGACTTCGCGATCGCGCTCTCCGTCGGCGTCGGCCTGGCGACGCTCGCTTTTGCGGCCATGCAGCACCCGGATACGAACAGCATCTCGCAATACTTCATCGAAAACGCCTATACAAAAGGTGGCGGAACCAACGTGGTCAACGTCATCCTGGTGGACTTCCGCGGATTCGATACGATGGGTGAGATCACGGTGCTCGCCGTCGTTGCGCTCACCGTCTACGCGCTGTTGCGCCGCTTCCGTCCGGCACCCGAGAGCATTCCCGTTCCCGAACAGCAGCACGCCCAGGACACCCACGACGAGGCGCATCCTGACCGACAGAAGGGTGACACCGCCAAGGATACGACGGAGACGGCGGCGCTGATGATGAGGCTGATGTTTCCCGTGATCGGTGTCGTGGCGATCTTCCTGCTGTTGCGCGGGCACGATCTTCCGGGCGGAGGCTTCGTGGCCGGCGTCGCCATGGCGACTGCATTCATCCTGCAGTACATGGCGCGCGGCACGACATGGGTGGAAGCTCGTCTGAACGTCATGCCGGTACGCTGGATGGGGATCGGGCTTCTGCTCGCCGGGTGTACGGGGGCCGCCGCCTGCGTTTTCGGATATCCGTTCCTGACCTCGTACTTTGCCTATGCCGAGCTGCCGCTGATCGGCCGGGTCCCCACGGCAAGCGCATTCCTGTTCGACGTCGGCGTATTCTCACTCGTGATCGGCGCCACGGTGCTGATGCTCATCGCGATCGCGCATCAATCGGTGCGTCGCTACGCAGTTCCGCCTCAAAGCGGTCGAGGCTTGGCAAGTGAGCCATCGAGGGAGGAACTGGTCTGATGGAGCTCGTGCTGGCGATCGGTATCGGTACGCTTGCGGCGTCCGGCGTTTGGCTGATCCTCAGGCCGCGCACCTTTCAGGTCATCATCGGGCTGTCGTTGCTCTCTTACGCCGTCAATCTCTTCATCGTGGCCATGGGGCGGGTGCGGAGCGGAGCTCCGGTGCTCATCGCAAAGGAGGCCGGAGATCCTGCCCGGTATGCCGATCCGCTCCCGCAGGCGCTGGTACTGACGGCGATCGTCATCAGTTTCGCGACCACCGCGCTCTTCCTGGTGGTGCTGCTGGCGTCCCGCGGCCTTGCCCGAACCGATCATGTCGACGGCCAGGAGCCGGAAGCGTGAGCGGCGCCTCTGCTCTGGTGATTGCCCCGATCCTCCTGCCCCTGCTGGCAGGTGCCGGCATGCTGCTGCTTAACGGAGAGAGGCACCGGTGGATCGTCGCCGGCCTCAACGTCGGCGCAACATTTGCCCTCGTTTGCATTGCCGCGATCCTGATCGAAATCTCCGATACCGGCACAAGGGACATCTATCGTCTGGGCAATTGGCCTGCGCCGTTCGGAATTGTCCTCGTGCTCGATCGGCTGTCGGCTCTGATGCTGCTGCTGACCAATATCCTCGCGCTGGCCTCGATCGTGTACTCCCTTGCACGCTGGCACCGGGCAGGCGCGCATTTCCATTCGCTGTTTCAATTCCTGCTGATGGGCCTCAACGGCGCCTTCCTCACGGGCGATCTCTTCAACCTGTTCGTGTTCTTCGAGTTGTTGCTGGCGGCGTCATACGGCCTTCTGTTGCACGGATCCGGCCTTGCCCGGGTGAAGGCGGGGCTGCATTACATCGTCGTCAACCTCGCCGCCTCGCTGCTGTTTCTGATCGGGGTCAGCCTGATCTACGGCGTGACCGGAACGCTCAACATGGCGGATCTCGCGGCACGCGTGCCGGCGGTCACCGCCGAGAGCCGCGGCTTGCTCGAGGCAGGTGCGGGCGTGCTGGCGGTGGCCTTCCTGCTCAAGGCGGGAATGTGGCCCTTGAACTTCTGGTTGCCGACCGCCTACGCCGCCGCAAGTCCGCCGGTGGCGTCGATCTTCGCAATCCTGACCAAGGTCGGCGTCTATATCGTGCTGCGCCTGTCGCTCTTGCTTTTCGGCGAGGACGCCGGCGCATCGGCGGGCTTCGGGAGGGAGTTCTTGTTGTTCGCCGGCTTGGCGACGATCCTGTTCGGAGCAATCGGAACACTGGCCTCGCAGGACACCGCCCGACTGGGCGGCTTCTCGGTGCTCATATCCTCCGGAACGGTGCTCGCTGCCACGGGGATGGGGCAGGTCGGCGTCACCAGTGGAGCGCTCTTCTACCTGGTCAGCTCGACGCTCGGCATCGGCGCATTCTTTCTCCTCGTCGAGCTCATCGAGCGCGGCCGCGAACCTGGAGCGGACATGATCGCTGTCACGCGGGAAGCTTATGGCGAGGAGGTCGAGACAGACGAAGCCGAAGCGGACGTGGGCATCGCGATCGTGGCCACCATGGCATGGCTCGGCATCGCTTTCATCGGCTGTGCGCTGGTTATCGCCGGCTTGCCGCCGCTGTCCGGATTTATCGCCAAATTCGCGCTGCTCGCAGCGGCGCTGCATCCGGCCGAGCCGGGCGGAGCCGCTCCCGGCAGCGGATGGGTTCTGCTCGCCGTGCTGGTCCTCTCGGGTTTCGCGACCTTGGTCGCGATGGCGCGCGCGGGAATCCGCATCTTCTGGGCCTCGCCGGATCGCACTGTGCCGCGCGTGCGCGTGATCGAGATGGCCCCGATCATGTTCCTGCTGTTCATCTGTGCTGCGCAAACGGTTCTGGCCGGTCCCGTGATCCGCTTCATGCAGGCCGCGGCGCATTCCCTCCACGCGCCGGCGGACTACATCAGCGACGTCCTGGACAACCGCTCCAGCAGCCGACAACCGGAGGGCAAATGACACGCTTGCTGCCCTTTCCCCTTGTCAGCGTCTGCCTGCTCGCACTGTGGCTGCTGCTCAATCAAGCGGTCACCTTCGGGCACATCCTGCTGGGCAGCCTGGTCGCTCTGGTCGGCGGGCAGATGCTGACCGCGCTGGAATTACCACCCGTGCGGATCAGGCGACCTGGCGTCATTTTGCGGCTGTTGCAACTGGTTGCGGTCGACATCGTTCACTCGAACCTGGCGGTGGGACGGATCGTTCTCGGTTTCGGGCGGCGACAGCGCAGATCGGGTTTTGTGGAGATTCCGCTCGACATGCGCGACCCCTACGGACTGGCCTCGCTCGCCTGCATCATTACGTCGACCCCGGGGACGCTGTGGGTGAATTTCGACACCCAACGAGGGGCGCTGACCATCCACGTTCTGGACCTCGTCGATGAAGAGGAGTGGGTCCGCACCATCAAGGACCGTTACGAACGTCATCTGCTGGAGATATTTGAATGAGCCAGCTCATGCTGACCTACTCGCTCCTGGTCGCGCAAGCGTTGCTGGGATTGGCGATCGGCTGCGGCGCTTTGCGCATCTTCCTTGGACCGCGCGCGCAGGATCGCGTTCTCGGTTTCGACACGTTGTCCGTCAATGCGATGTTGTTGCTTCTGACGGTCGGGATTCGAACCGGCGAGGCGCTCTATTTCGAGGCTGCCCTGGGCATGGCCCTGTTCGGTTTCGTCGGCACGGTTGCGCTCGCCAAGTTCCTCCTCCGCGGCGAGGTGATCGAATGAACGGCATCGAGCACTTGCCCCCTTGGGCGGCCGTCCTCACAGCGGTCTCCCTTTTGACCGGCGCTGCCGCCGCGCTGATCGGCTCGCTGGGCCTTTTGCGGCTCGGTACATTCTACGAGCGGGTCCATGCGCCGACGCTCGGAACCACGCTCGGTACCGTCTTCATCGCGGCCGCTTCGATGGTCTGCTTCTCGGTTCTGCAGAGCAGACCGGTGCTGCACGAAATCCTGATCGTCGCACTCGGCGTCGTGACCACCCCGATTGCGCTGACCGTTCTGGTCGGCGCAGCTCGCTTTCGCGACACCGCCGACAGGGCGCAGCGGGGGGATCCAGACGAGAGATAGCACGAGCGCTTCCAGGCGCCCGGTTCCGGGCGACGCTGTGCAGGGCAAGGCCGGCTAAATGTCGCAATTGATCTCGCGCGGTGCATGCCTATGTCCAGTGTGGGCAAAATGCTGAGCCGAACTCGCATTTGCCGCGACCCTCCAGCCCGACCGCCCGGGCTGTCGCGGCAGCCTGATCATGCGGATGCCGAACGAGAAATAGGCGTATCCCAACAGAGGACGTGATGACCAACGTGCGACCAGACAGAATTCGGGAGAACCAGCTGCAAATCGGCCGGTAACCCGGGCGATTCCGCATCGCCCGGGCGTCGCAAACAACGATTCTGAGCAAGCCGGGAGTTCTTCATGTCTGTCTTTTTGGCACTACTGGTCCTGACCTCGTGGATCCTGTTCATCTGGATTTATGATCCCGATGGGTTCCGCGCGGCTTTTGCGCGCCGTGCGCCCCCGATACAGCATCACCCGGAAGGGTGATGCTGGAAGGTGCTTCGTCACCTCGCGCTCCCGCTCCTAGGGTTTTCGACCGCGACACGCAGCTGCGCTCCGGATCTCGGGGCCGTTTGCGTGTGGCCGCGTCATGAGCCGGCAATCAAATCGCGCCCTGCCGAAATCGGCTCGGCGCGCTCAACCTATATAAAGGTTCTAACATGATCATCGTCGCTGCGACCGATTTCTCTACGCGTTCTCATCGCGCCCTGCGTCAAGCCGGCCTTCTGGCTCGCGCCCGCCGTGCCGAGCTGCACCTTGTTCACGTCGTTGATGAAGACTTGCCGGCCGATCTGGTCCGCATGGAAGAACGCGAGGCTCAGCGGGTGCTGACGGAGCAGATCGGGTCCATCCCCGAGGTGCCTGACGCGCGTTGCCATGCAACCGTGATCAGGGGGCACCCCCTTGACGGGATCTTGCGTGCGAGCGCCGCGGTTGGCGCCGATCTCATCGTGATGGGCGCTCATCGCAAGCAGTTTCTGCGCGACATCTTTACAGGGACTACTATCGAGCGTGTCATTCGCGGAGGAAAGTATCCCGTCTTGATGGTGAACAACGAGGCGCAGCGGCACTACGAACGGGTTCTAGTGCCGGTCGACATGTCGGAGACGTCGGCCGATGCCATCCGCTTCGGCCTGTCCGCCGGGCTCTTGGAAGACGGAGCGACCCTTCTTCACGCCTTCTCGCCGGTGGCTAAGAGACGATTGCTCAGCTCCGGTGCGAGCGCCGAGGTCATCAGTGGATATGTCGACAGCCAGCGCCACGGCGCAATGGAGGAAATGAGCAGGTTTCTCGTGGCGAATGAGTTCGGCACCGGGCGATGGTCGCTGAGGGTCGACGAGGGCTTACCAATGCAGGTGATCGCGCGCGCTATTGCGGAAAAGCGGCCGGACATGCTCGTACTGGGTACTCACGGCCGATCTGGGTTGCTCCGAGCGTTGATTGGCAGCGTCACAGAAGAAGTTCTGCGGTCCGTGAACGTGGACGTTCTCGTCGTTCCTCCCACCCGCGCTGACCTCAGACCTCCAAAGGTGGCCACGGCTGCCTCTTCTGAGGCGTGACGCGAAACGACTGGGGACTCGCCGGGAGAGGCCCAGGGTCTCAACAGCACCAGAGCGCGAGATCCCCTGCGCAGCAGCCTGGCGTCCGCAGGGCATTCGCATGTCCGCGGATCGCCATGGCTCTCCCGAGATGACTCAGCCGCGTGTTCGCCCAGTGTCGCGGACAGCTGATTTCCGTGCAGCTCGTTTGGCTGGTCGCGTGATTTTTGGGGGATCGCTGGCCGGAAAAGTTTCCCGCAGTTGCCGGTCCAGCTCCTCGTCCAGTTCTCGCTTTTCTCGCTGCTCCGATGTTTCGTATTCTTTCGGCATTATCAATCTCCGCTTTTTAGCAGGCGACCGGCCGTCTTTTTGCCAGAGAACCTCGGTGGCAAACGCACAAGTACCATCAAAAAGCGAGCGGAATTGAGGTTCTCGTTTGAGAGGGCTTTGAATATTGCCCGCCGAAGAGGCGATCAATCACTGAAACTTAATGCCAATGAGAGAAGCCCGCGGCTTTTTGCGCAGGAGAGGAAGTGTACCTCCTTCGGGCTGGGAAGGGTCTTCTATTCTTCTTGAGGCGTTATGCGTTGCTGACGAAATGTCGCGTTTGACTTCATGCCAGGAATGCCCACTTAAGCTTTATCATGGTGAGCTTGGCAACATTCCGTGGGAGCCTTTACCTAGCAAGGTATCCGATCGCGGGCGAATAGCCCCGAGCTCAGCGCGCTTGTCCGCTCCGAGCTCGGGGCGACCGCCGACTAGGCAAACTAAAGCGCATTGCATTCGGTCGAGCCAAAATCCGCCTGCAAGCGTGTTAGAGCGCCCGTAGATGCGAGGCGTATGCATCCGATGTCATGAATCAAGTCCGAGCAACCGAACTTGGCCGGTCCCAGATCGGCTCAGAAGCTCGGGCCGCTTCATTTACCTGGACAAGCTCTACTCGAACTGGCGCGGCGAGGGGACCCAAACCACCAGACGAGCAGACCGAAGACGTCTTGTCGGGCCGACACCCGAACGCAAAAAATAAAATGGAGAAGAACACGATGTCAATAACATCAACTAAGACGACCACGCGTAGTGAGATCAAGCCGCCGATAACGCTCACAGCAAATGACTACAAGCAGCTCTCGCTGCTCGCGCGAGCAGCGGAGAACAAAATGCCCGACGTGGCCTCTGTACTAACCGAGGAGCTGGAGCGGGCACACGTGCTTGCGGATGGTCATCCTGTACAAACTGTTTGCATGGGCTCCGAGGTGCGGTTCCGGGACGACTCGACCGGGATCGTTCGGACCGCGACGCTCGTTTATCCGGACGACGCGGACATCTCCCGGCGAAGGCTTTCCGTCCTGACGCCCGTCGGCGCCGCTCTAATTGGTCTTAATACCGGTAACTCGATCACCTGGGAGACGCGGACCGGCGACCTTCGGCGATTGACGGTTCTTGAGGTCCGCTTACCATAGAGTGCCTGAGGCTCCGAAGGGACAATGGTAATCGCGATGTACAGCGGGGTAGTACTTGTTCTGCCTTGCGGAATGAATAACGTGCGCGCTCGGCCGCCTCGAATCTAAAAGCGCAATAAGCAGAGAGGGGTGAACAACGCAGTGTTGAGTACTTGCCTCCATTACGTAGAGCCAGCGGACGAAGCTGAGCGAGACTTCCTTGAAACCTTGATCCGAGAAGACTTTGCGCGCTGTTATCCCGACGATACAATTGAAGACCTTCGGCACCGGGCCTCCCATTCGAGGCATGACAAGGGGCTTCTTCGCGATTGGATGAGCTTAGCGGCAGCGCGAGCCGGGACGTTTTCGGCCCCCATGCGATCTACTCGCGCCGATTGAACGGATGGCTATTCTGCGGACGAGGAGCGTGAGCTTTTGTGAATGCAGTCGCATCAGCCGAACTACGTCAATTGTTTTGTGCCCTATTCGCCGCAATGCTCGCAATGTCAGTAAGGACTATGTTGGAGTTGTTATGATTCACGCGGTTGAGCCTGATACGCACGTTGCGCGGCGTTCTCTGCATGGCGGACGCTTGCAACTAGGCATTTAGCCGGACGGGTAGCCTCGCCCGTCCGGACTGTCTTTCGATCCAACAGGTTGTTCCAGCGCTTCGTTGCGGGATCGCCTCCCTTTACCTTGACGAAGAGTGTAGTGATGCCTCTGCCTTCCATCGCTCTAACCGCGTCCGACTTTCCGCGCCTAGACACACTCGCGCGCGTAGCTGCACAGCAAGGAGACACGGGTGGGGCGTTTCTGCTTGCTGAAATCGATCGAGCAAGTATCGTCTCGGATAACGCTCCCGAGGTCAAATCGCTCGTCGCGATCGGCTCTGGGTCGAGTTCTGGACGAATTGGGGCATTCGCAGACGCACCGTGCAGTTGGTCTGGCCTGAAGACGTCACGTCCAATCCGGCTCAGCTTTCCGTTTTGTCGGGTTTGGGCGCCGCGCTTGTCGGCCTCCGGGTTGGAGATCACATGCCATATTTCGTCGCGGAAGGAATGGATGTCCTCAGAATCGAGAGCGTGAATCAAACCGAGTGACATCCTCGTCCAACGCTGCGCTCTCGTGCGTTGCGGACTAAGTGCACCGGATCTCTGCGATGCCGCCCTTACTCACTTCACCCGAGCCGGAGAACAGCAAGTTCGGCGGCGTTGCCCTTGGCACCGGAGCGTCCGTAGCTTGATCCGCTCTTGAGATCGTACCGCTGGCCAGGTCGAGCAGCCACCGCTTGGTGAACGGGCCCGCATTCTCCGCCAGATCGCGCGCCCGCTGCGCGAAGTCTCTGTAGAACTCTTCCACGACGCCACCCCCGCAACAATTACTGAAAGCCGGATTTCACTATCGGCCGGCGGAGAGGTCAAGAGCTGAGGAGATCGCGGACAACTTTCGGCGACACTGTTGCACCGACGTCAAGCGATGAACTACGCATGCGGGTGGCAGGAAAAATCCGAGGACTGTGCTGTACGCGAGCCGAAAGCTGTGCCCGTCGTGCAGCACCGCGATGACCGGTTGTTCCCGGCGATGCCGCGGCCGGGCGGCAGCGCTATGGTCTGCCTAAACGCGCTCGCTCGGCGACAATGAAATGGCGCTCGTACCGCAGCGACAGGGCGTAGGTGGTGGCGACCGCCGCGGTGATGAGGAGGAGGGGTGTCTCTGTGCCTCTTCGATCCGAATGGACATCGATTGCTGGAGTTGGCTCAAACTTGACCATGATGGATTGGAGCGAGACTTCAATCAGTTAGAAGGCGGCGTGTGCACGACGTGTGCACCGGGAGATCAAAGAGAATCTAACCTCGACAAGCGTAGCTGTCTCTTTGCGCTGAACATTGTCGACAAGCCGCGCCTGCGGTCATCAACTCGCCTGAACACCGCGACCGGCGCGATCGTCCTTGAAGCGATTGCCTCCGCCATGACGGGTGCGAGGGGGCCAGAATTGCCGATACAGGTGGTGCAGCCATAGCGAGCTGAACGCTGCCCGTTCCCCGAGGAAGCGGCACCGCCAATATCAGCGGGGCATAAGGAATATCCTGCAAGGCAGCCAGCCGGACCTTGATCCCCGTGTGGGACATCATGAACCTCGTCGTTCTCGCGTCCGGATTGTGACCTGCGAGCGGCTTGTAGCGCACCGAGCAAACCATAACGGAACCCTTGTACGCGCGAGATTTGACCTGCTCGGATCCCCATAGGCAAACTCCAGGTCCGAGCGTACCGCTTCCCGTGAAGAGGCGCACAGTCCGTCGACATGTCGACGGGTCGAGATCTCCGCCGTCTGCCGTATCTGCATAATGAGTGCACTCAGGGGATCGACGACGCATCGGCCGACGAACCAGGTCAGAGCCGCTCGCGAGCTTCATCAAGCAAACGTTTTCCGCTTTGGAAGCCGAACTCTAGGGCGCGGGTTCGTCGACATGCTTACCCCCAGTCTGGTGATCGCGAACGCGTGAGGCGCTTCAGCGCACTGAATTCAGGGCGCGGCAACTTTCTCGTCAGGCGAGGAGCGATGATGTATGATCAAGGTCTGATCGGAGCGCTCTGGATCGAAGGGGCCTGAGGATGAGGCAGCTGTTTTTGATGCTCACCTGCTGCTTGGCGGCGGCTGGGCTGGCCGGCGCGTCGGCTCAAAATTCCGTGAATTCCACGTCGTCCGTCGTTCAAGCCACTGACCCCCTTGCGGGTAGTGCCTTGTACGATGATGTGAAGCGCTATGAACGGTTCGGTCTCCATCGGTTCGGTACGGTCGGCGCCAACGCCGCGCTAGATTGGATCGCCGAACGACTTCAGGCCACGGGCCTTGCGGTCGAAGCCCAGCGGTTTTCCATAGAGCGGCAATACGTCCTTGATTCCGCAACCATGACGGTGGGGAAAAAGACGGCTTCGATCGTGCCGCAATGGTGGATACCGGAAGACAAATCCAGCTTCACGCTCACCGCACCGATAGCCCGAGACGGAAACGTCGCCGGAAAATTTGTCAGACTTAAGATTCCATATGACCGAGGTGCCTATCTTAACGAGAAGCATCGCGCCGCGATTGCCGCCGCGTCGCGCAGTGGGCCCGCGGCAATCCTGCTGACGATCGATCATCCCAGTGGAGAAATCTTCACTTACAATGTTGCCCAGGCCGACGCCCCCTGGAGCGTACCGGTGCTCTTGGTTGCGCCAAAAGACGAGCCCCTGCTCGAAGAGGCAGGGCGGACCGACAGCCCCGTCACCGTGGCTGTGAAGGGGCGCTATGAAAGGAATGTTGGCGGTCAGAACGTGATCGGACGGCTTGATCGCGGCAAGGACACGACCATCATCGTGTCCACCCCGGTAACCAGCTGGTTCACCAGCACTTGCGAGCGAGGGCCCGGCATTGCCGCGTTTCTCGCAACTGCGGCTCTCGCGGCCAGGTCACTCCCCGATGCCAACTTCATCTTCGTCGCCACCTCAGGTCACGAGATTGGACACGGCGGAATGGAGCTTTTCCTTCGCGACAAGGCGCCACGGCCCGATGCTAAGATCTTGTGGTTGCATTATGGTGCGTCACTGGCCTGCTATCAGCGCGTAAGGAATGGCGATCAGTGGAAAATCTTGCCCGAAGTCGACGCTCAACTCCGATTTTTCGGTGTGAGCGAGACGCTGGCAGCGTCCGCGCGGAATCACCTGCAGCAGGAGCAGGCCACATGGCTCGTTGGCGATCGTGCAGCGGCAGGTGAGTTGCGAGATGTCAAGGGCGCCGGATATACAAATTTCCTGGGCATGTTTGGTCTGCATCCTCTGTTTCACACCCTTCAGGACAGTGCAGAGATGACGGGGCCAGTCGTTCTGGACCCGGTCATGCCGGAGGTCGCGGCGGTGTTGCAGGACTTTATCGCCAAGCAAAGGTGAGGGTTACGACCGCCACCGTGACGTCCTCACGCCCTCTGCCGCGCACAAGACGCCGCTGCGGTGGCGACCAAGATCGAGGTCGGTGAATTCGCTCGGGGTGTCACAGTCGGGCTTCAATGCTCGGCCGCCGGTCGGCTCAGCATGCCATGTTCCCGCAGCCGCTCGATGCAGGCCCGCTCGATCGGCTTCTCGGAGATGGTTTTCGGAATGGCATCCAGCGCCTGAAATATCTCGGGGATGTCTCGCTTTTGTAGCGACTTGCTGCAATACGCCAGGAGATCTGCTTCTCTGAAATTGGCGGCGCACGGGACGACGGCGGCAACCAGCGTCTTCTCCCCCGCTACGTTCCGGGGCGTCGCGACGCCATAGACAAAGACGTCGGAGACGAGGCCTGATCTGATCAGAGCCGCCTCAACCAGAGCGGTGTTGATGAAATCGCCGTTGCGCCGGACGCCGCCTCCAACCCGGTAATGGAAGAAGAACCAGCCGTTTTCATCTTCGTGCACGACGTCGCCGGTGCGGAACCAGCCATCGACAACCTTTGCCTCGCTCGCCTCCGGATTTCTGAAGTATGTGGTCTTGATGGGCACACCATCCTTGCGCCGGAAGCGCAGCTCTCCGGGTTGCATCGCCGGGCAGCGCCGTCCGTCGTCATCGAATACGGCCGCTTCGACCTCGGGCGGTGGCTTGCCCAGGCTTCCGACCGGTCCGGATCCAGGCGGGTTGGTGAGGGCGCCGCCGCCTTCGGTCGAGCCGTAGATCTCGCAGATACGCACGCCATAGCGGCGCTCATACTCTTTCCAGAGGTCGGGCGGCATGCCGGCGCTGATGATAAGCCGGACCGGGTTGCTCGCATCGTCGGGCGCTTCCGGGATGCTGTAGATCTCAGGGATCATGCCGCCGAGAATGTTGAACATGGTGCAGCCGAACCTCCGGCAGATCGGCCAGAGATGCCGCTTGCTGAATTTGCGGCTGATCACGACCGGCAAGCCTGCGGTCAGGCCGATGCGCAGCGTGCCCTGTGCATTGATATGCGTTAGCGACAGGCCGGTGTAGAGCACATCATCGGCATTGAGCTCGATGCCGTGCATGCCGCGGGCCCGGCTCATATAGGCGCCGTGCGAGATGACCACGGCCTTGGGGTTGCCCGTCGTCCCCGACGTGAACATCAGCATCATGGGATCGGCCGGCGAAACGTCGATGCGATCGCAGGATCCGCCTTCCTCCAGGACATCCCGGTAGCTCAGGTTCACCCGTGCGACCGAGGGAGGCCAGGCGCCATTCTCCGTGAGGATCACGGCCCAGGAGAGGGCATTGCCGTCAAGGCCAGCAATGGCGGCCGCACAATCTGCCGAGCAGATCACTCCGCGGCACTCCGCATGCGACAGCATGAAGTTCAGTTTCTCACCGATTGTTCGAGGATCGATCGGGACGAAGACCGCTCCCAGCATGGCGGCGGCCAGCATGGCTTCGACGAATTCCGGATGATTGGCCATCATCAGCGCGAACGTGTCGCCGCGCCGAAGGCCGAGCGCGGCGAGGCGCCACGCGAGCGCAGCGCCGTTTCGTTCCAACTGGGCGTAGGAGCGCTCCTCCGTCCGATAAGTACTGTCAGCCGCCACGTCCACGAATGTCAGGGCCGTCTTGTCAGGCGTCCTCAGAGCGTGAGCGGCAACGAGATCGGCGACGGTATCGAGCGGGGGAGCGGTTTCCACGGGCTTTAGCCTCCAAAGCCATAGTAGCTGCGGACCACCGGCTCGCGCAGCTTGCCCGGCTCGAAGATCTCGATGACGACGCCATCGGGCGCGCCGAGCATGAAATAGCCGCCGCCACCGCCCAGGCGCCGGATGGGATTGGGAATGTGCAGGCCCGCGGCCTTCATGCGGTCGTAGAGCTCGTCGATGCCGACGACCTGCATGCCGAGATGGTGGACGGCATTCTTGCCTTCGCCGCGCGGAAGCTGGTCGTAGAGATGCAGCGCGCCGATGCCGACCTTGATGAAGACGTTACGTGCGCCGGCGACGTCGCCGTCCCACATTACCTCGGCATCGAACCATTTCTTGTAGAAGTCGATGGTAGCATCGACGTTGGATGCAAACAGATGCACATGCTGCAGGTGATAGCGTTGCTTGGAACCATAAGGATACTGCCACTCGCTTTCGGGTATCGTCATTGTCGTCCTCGGGTGTTGAAGTCGGATGTCTGATATCCCGTCAGCGCTTCACGAGCGGACAGGTGCTCTCGGCCAGGGGGATGGTCACGTCTTGAGCCGGGATCGTGCGCAGGATCTTGTAGAGGTCCCACTCTCCCTTGGACTCCTTGGGAGCCTTGACCTCGGCGAGATACATGTCGCGAACCACGCGGCCGTCCTCGCGGATCGTGGCGCCATGCGTGAAGGCGCTTTCGATCGGTGTTGCGCGCATTTTTGCGACGACGTTGTTTGCGTCGTCCGAACCGGTTGCTTCGATGGCCTGAAGATAGTGACGAACGGCCTCGTAGACGCCGATCTGCATGAAGGTGGGGCGCTGCCCTTTACGCCGTGCCGCGAACTTGTCCGACCAGGCGCGGGTCTGTCCGTTGAGGTCCCAATAGAAGGGCGTCGTGAGGAAAGTGCCTTGCGTCGCCTGGAGGCCAAGCGAGTGGACGTCGGTGAGCAGCAGGAGCATCGCGGCCATCTTCTGTCCGCCCGCCGTCAAGCCGAACTCTTCGGCCTGCTTGATGGTTGCCACTGTGTCGCCGGCGGCATTTGCGAGCCCGACGATGCTTGCCTTGGACGCCTGCGCCTGCAGAAGGAACGAAGCGAAATCGGTGGTGCCTTGCGGGTGCGCCGAGGCTCCCAGCACCTTGCCGCCGTTGGCCTGAACGACGGCGCTGGCATCCTTCTGAAGCTGATGACCGAAAGCGTAGTCCGCAGTCACGAAGTACCAGGTCTTGCCGCCGCCCTCGACCACGGTCTTGGCCGTTCCCCGGGCAAGGGCATAGGTGTCGAACGTCCAGGCGACGCTGGTCGGAGAGCAGAACTGGTTGGTAAGCGCGGTCGTTCCAGGCGATGAGAACAGCATGACGCGCGACCGTGTCCGGGCGACCTCCTGCACTGCGAGTGCGACGGCGGAGTTGGGAACATCGGCGATGGCGTCCACGCCATCTTGTTCGAACCATTTGCGGGCGATGCTGGCGCCGACGTCGGGCTTGAGCTGATGGTCCGCGAAGACGATCTGCACGGGCTTGCCGGCGACGCGGTTGCCGAATTCCTCCGCAGCCAGCTGCGCGGCGACGACCGAGCCCTCGCCCGTTGCGTCGGAGACGATGCCCGACATGTCGGTCAATACGCCGATCTTCACGACGTCGCCGGAGATCTGTGCACGAACAGGCGCGCTTGCCCCGATTGCCAGTCCTGCGACGAGCAGTCCGAATACTGATCTCATCCGGCGTTTCCCCCCATCATCGCTGCGTGATGAAGGGTCTGTGTCAGAGCCGGATCAGGCTGGCAAACGAGGTTTTTTCGGTGCGTCTTGAGTGAAACTCAACGCTCAGCCGAGCGAACCCTTCCGCGCGGATTTCCTGGCCGCTGTTTTCTTGCTGCCTTGCTGCTTACAGGCGTCACACAGCCATTTGGAAAATGCGGCGACGGCCGGGTCATCCGCCATGCGCTGTTCGTATTCGAGCACGAAGTGACGTCGCGTCGGCCGGACAATAGGATGCGCTCTGACGAGGTCGAGCTGCGCAAGATCGGTGTCGAGCAGGCTCTCGATCGCGATGGCGGCACCGAGGCCTGCGGCCGCAGCTTCGATGGCAAGGCCAAGGTTTTCGAAGCTGCTGCCGCCGCGGACCGGCACCTTGGTGAGCTGCGCATGGTCCAGCCAGCGCCGCCAATCGTCCGGCCGCGGCCTGTTGTGCAGAAGCGGAACCGACGTGAAGTCCAGCGCGCCATCCTTCAGCAGAGTTGGCGAGCAGACCGGCACGGTGGCGATCGGGAGCAAAGGCCGGGTGACGAGGCCGGCTCTCGGTTCTCCGTCCGAGACGGCAATGACGGCGTCGTAGCGGCTGGCAAGAAGGTCAACCGGATTGGCACTGGTGTGCAGGTCGATCTCCAACTCGGGATGTGCCGCCTTGAGCCCCGGCCACATCGGCAGGAGAAAGCGCGACAGGAAGAATCCGTAGACGCCGACGGATAGCCGCCTGAACTGCCGCAGGTGCAGGCCTTCAGCCGCATCCGCAATACGGTCCAGCGCTTCGCGGGCGGAATCGGCGAAAGCCTTGCCGGCCGAAGTCAGGACCAGGCCCCGCGATCCCCGCAGGAACAGCGCCGTGTTCATTCGCACTTCGAGTGCGCGGACGTGCCTGCTGACAGCGCCGACTGTCACGTTCAACTCGTCGGCGGCGCGCGTGATCGACAGATGTCGTGCGGCCGCTTCGAATGCGCGCACGGCATGGAGTGGAGGAAGTCGTCGTGAAGCCATGATCGTGCGCCCCGCGGATAAGCGAGCCTTGAGTTTGGCTCAAGGCCCCCACCCAAGAAGTCGTTTGCGTGGAACGCTGTCAAGTCATACCCGAAAATTGGCCCGGGTCCGCCCCGCCCAAGACACGCTCATCCGGAGAGGAAGCTTATGACCGTTCATGCCGGTTTGGCCCGTCGCGAAGCGTCGTCCCGGCGCTCGATGGCGTTAGCGCCCACCTGCCGTGGGCTGAATTACTATTCCATCGACCAGAGCGTTCGGGATTTGCTTCCCCTCTACATGGACGCGCCATTGCTGGCGCATCTCGAGCCGCATCTTGCCGAGCTCGGCGCGCTCGCCGGAAACAGGCTGCACGATCTGTCCGATCAGGCTGAGCGCCATCAGCCGGTGCTCCATCCCCGCGACGGCTATGGCCGCGACGAGGAGTGGGTCGAATATCACCCCGCCTATCGCGAGATGGAACGGATTGCGTTCGGGCAGTTCGGCATGCACGCGATGTGCAACCGCAGTGGCGTGCTGGGCTGGCCCTCCGCAATGCCGCCGATCGCGAAATACGTGTTTCACTACCTCTTCGCCCAGGCCGAGTTCGGCCTGCTCTGCCCGGTGAACCTCACCGACAGCTCCTCGGAGCTGGTGCGCCGCTTCGGCAGCGCCGAGCTTCATGAGCGATATCTTCCGCGCATGTGGAGTCAGGATCCGGCCACGCTGTTCAAATGTGCGCAGTTCATGACCGAGAAGGCCGGCGGCTCCGATGTCGGTGCGGCCGAACTGACCGCCGTGCGCGATGGCGCGCACTGGAAGCTCTATGGCGAAAAATGGTTTTGCTCAAACGCAGATGCGGAGCTTGCCGTGTTGCTGGCACGGCCGGAGGGCGCACCGGCCGGCGGGCGCGGCCTCGGCCTGTTCCTGATGCCGAAGACACTGCCGGATGGCAGCCGCAACGCCTATCGGATCATGCGGCTCAAGGACAAGCTCGGCAGTCGAACGATGGCGAGCGGCGAGATCGTTTTCGATGGCGCCGTTGCCTACCAACTCGGTGAGCTCGACCAGGGCCTCAAGCACATGCTGGTGATGGTGAACTCCAGCCGCGTGTCGCATCTGGCACGTGCCGCCGGCATGATGCGTCGCTGCCTCAACGAGGCGCTTCAGGCCTCCCGTCACCGCAATGCCTTCGGCCGCGCGGTGGTCGATCATCCCCTGATGCGCCGGCAGCTCGTGAAGCTGATGGTGCCGACCGAGCAGGCGCTGTCGGCGCTGCTCTATTCGGCGACCGCGCAGGAGAAGGTGCTGCGGCTGCTGACGCCGATCGTCAAGTACCGCGCCTGCCGTGACAATGTCACGGTCGCGACCGGTGCGATGGAGGCGCGCGGCGGCAACGGGTACATCGAGGACTGGCCGAATGCACGGCTGGTGCGTGATGCCCATCTCGGCCTGATCTGGGAGGGCACCAGCAACATCAACGCGCTCGATGCCGTGCAGCGCGCAGTTGGAAAGGTCGGCGCCCATGCCGCCTTGCGCGATGATCTCCTCAGCCGGCTCGGCGACGCGCAAGGTGTTCCCGGTCAATTCCGTACGCGTCTCGACGGGGCGATCAACGGCGCGCTGCGCTTTGCCGAAGAAGTCGCCTCACGCAAGGAGAACGAGCGTTTCTGCCGTGCGGCAGCGGGCAAGCTCTATCACGCCGTCACCGCCGCGCTGTTCATCCAGGAAGGCTTGCGCCTGGGGGCGTCCGGCGGCGATGCTCGCCGCTTGCTGCTCGCCCGCTTCGTGCTGGAGCATCGCCTGCAAGAGCCGAACACGCTGAACCTGGAAGGCCAGCGCTGGGAGGGCGAGGCCATCGACCTGCTGTTGGGTGAGGCGCCGGTGCCGCTGTCGCGCGCGGCCGAGCTCCTGGTGAGGTAGTCACGATGGATCAGTCGGCTCAACGCGAACTCGCCCGCCTGCTCGCAGGCCTGCGCCGCGAACGACGCCAGCAGAGCGGCCTCGACCAGCGTCTCGTGCCGCCGGACAAGCCGACTGCCTATCGCGTCGCGCGCATGGTCGAGGAGGAGCTCGGCTGGGACGTCGGGGGCTGGAAGATTGCGGCCATGAAGGAAGGGTTGCAGCGCGAGTTGCGCACGGACTCGCCGATCTATGGCCGGGTCTACGCTCCGCTCATCAAGGCATCGCCGGTTACGGTTGAGCATGCACGCCAGTGCAGCCCCATCCCGGAAGTCGAATACCAGGCACTGCTCGGCGCGGATCTTCCGCCGCGCGAAGCTCCTTACAGCATGGCAGAAGTCAAGGAAGCCGTCGTTTCGCTGCATCCGGGCGTGGAATTGGCCGAGTGTCGCTTCGTCCATGACGCAGCATTTCCCCCTCTGCCGGCGATCCTTGCAGACGGAGCCGGCAGTGGGACCATCGCATACGGTCCGCCGATCGAGAATTGGCGGGAGCGCGATGTTGCCGGCCAGGAGGTCGTGCTGACCTGCAACGGGACATTGAGGCGGAAAGGGAATGCGGCGATCGCGCTCGACCATCCGATCGTGCCGGTGACATGGCTCGCCAACGAGCTCTCGCGGACCGGCATCGGCCTGAAGGCGGGGCAGATGATCAGCACGGGCACGGTGACCGGAATGTTGAGACCGAAGGCCGGTGAGACGTTCGTCGCTGATTTTGGACGCTTCGGCAACGTGACGGTGACGTACGCGTGACCTGACCGAACGGACACTTTCCTAGAACAATAGTCGGATGTGCTGCGCGACAGTGTCGCCACACCCAACCGGCAAGGAGTTGGAAACGGCGTGGCTCAAGCCTTGCCTCGGGGAGGGAGAAGCTTATGGGGTTCATCGGTCTTTGCCGCAGATTAATTCTTGCGACCATTGTGTTGTCCATGCCCACGATGGCGTGGGCGGAATTTCCCGAGCGGCCGATTAAATTCGTCGTGCCTTTTGCGGCCGGCGGACCGACGGACGCGTTGGCGCGGTCTCTGGCCGAGGGCGTCAGAGCCAAGCTCGGCCAAGCCGTCATTGTCGAAAACCGGGCCGGCGCCGGCGCCAACGTCGGAGCCGACTTCGTCGCGAATGCGCCGGCCGACGGTTACACCCTCCTGTTCGGGACATCGGGCCCGCTCGCCATCAATGTGAGCCTGTACACGAAGCTCAGCTACGATCCGATCAAGAGCTTCGATCCGATCATCATGATCGGCAAAATGCCTAATGTGCTCTCGGTACATCCCTCGGTGCCGGCGCAGAATGTGCAGGAGTTGATCGCGTATGCGAAGGCGAACCCGGGAAAATTGAGCTTCTCCTCGTCCGGCAACGGCGCATCCACTCATCTCGCCGGAGTCATGTTCAACGCCGCCGCCGGCACCGACATCCTGCATGTGCCCTATCGCGGGGGCGCACCTGCGATAAACGATCTCGTCGGCGGCCAGGTTCAGATGAGCTTCGCCGACATTTTCGTTTCAGCCCCTCACATCAAGGCCGGAATCCTTCGCGCGCTCGGCGTCACGACGATCGAGCGGACGCCGGTCCTGCCCGATGTGCCGACTTTCGACGAGCAAGGTCTGAAGGGTTTCGACGTCAGCGTCTTCTTCGGCGTCGTCGCGCCGAAGGGCGTACCTGAGCCGATCATCGAGAAGCTCAATGCGGCGTTCGTGGCCGCCATGAATGACAGCTCGATCAAGCCGATCCTCGATGCGCAAGGAATCATCCCGGCGCCGTCGAACAGTCCCGCTTATCTGGGGAAGTTCATGGCGCAGGAAATTCCCAAATGGCGGGATGTGATCAACTCGATCGCATTGCGGATTGAATGAGGCCAACCTCGCTAAACGCTCTGGCGCGGTTGGCTATAGCTTTCCGATCGCGCCCTTCAAGACGAGTTCGAGCTCGTGACTGACTTCCTCCAACGGCTCGGCGCTCCGCGCGGCCCGGCACATTGCGACCGTGCCCTCGACGGACGCGACGACAAGCGTCGCGAGCCGCCACGCCCGCGACGGGGTAAGACCCTCGCGCTTCAGCGCACTCGACAGGATCTCCTGCCAATCCGCAAAGATGCCTTGAGCAAGATCCAGCAGATGGCGCTGGACCGCCTGTCCGCCGGCGGTGTCCTGATCGGCGGGGTCGCTCACATATTCCTCGACGGCGACCGCCAGGATCGGACATCCGGCCTGATAATTCGTCCGCTCCAGCGTCTTCTTCCAGAGCGCGATGAAGGCGCGCAGGCCGGCCATGGCCCCCCGTTCGCTGGTGAGGTGCCGCAGGGGACCGCTGACCTGGGCGCCTGCAAAGACAATGGCATCTTCGATGAGCTGCTGTTTGCCCCCGGGGAAATGATGGCTGATCGATCCGCGCGGCGTGCCGGTGTGACGCACGACTTCCCGCACGCTCGTCGCATTCACGCCGCGGCGGCTCATCAGATCGGCGGCCCCGGCCACCATTTTCGCTCTCGTGTCAGACGTCATCAGGCACCTCGTTACCGAAGCTACAATATGACAGTTGACATAGCCAGTGCTTCGTGAGTGTATGTCACGTGACATAGTTGGCCTGGAGAGATTGCGATGACCTTTATCCATGTAATGAGCCCGCAAGGACGATTGACCGGCCAGCAGCGTCGGGTGCTTGCCAAGACGCTGACGGATGCCGTGCTGGTGCCGGAGGTCGGCCGGCTCGTTCCTCAGGCGCGGCGAGGTTACCAGGTGCATTTCCTCGAGCGGTCGCTCGACATGATCGCGCACGGCGGAGAGTTGCTGTCGGACCAGCCGAGCGATGTCATGGTGGTGGATGTCGTCGTGATGGACTGCTGCTGGACCCGCGAGGATCGAGCCACCGTCATTCGCAACGTTCTCAGGGCCCTCGCGGATGCTTGTGAGCTGAAGGATCCGCCTCCGGGCTGGTGGGTCAATTTCCGCATCATCGAAGAGGGCAACTGGGGCTCACGCGGTGGCGTGCTGTCGTTCCTCGATATTCTCCAGGAGGGCGCGGCAGCGTTCCCGCCCGAGCGGGCCGCCGCCATTCGAACCGCACTTGCCATCAAGAACGACCGATAAACAAGAGGCGACGCAATGACCACCGAGGGCACGATCCGCACCGAGGCACATGATCACATTCTGAAGATCATCATCGACAATCCCGCGAAGAAGAACTCCTTCTCGCCGGCGATGATGGACCAGCTTTCGGACGCGTTGACCGAGCTGCACAACAACGACAGCTACTGGGTCGGCGTGATCTGCGCCGAAGGCAAGGACTTCACCGCCGGACTCGACATGCCGAAATTCTTCGGTCCGAATGCGGAGAGGCGGAACATCAAGGAAGGCAATGTCGACGTCTTCGGCCTCACCAAGCGTTGCAAGAAGCCGATCGTGACGGCGACGCAGGGCATCATCTACACCGTCGGCATCGAGCTGATGCTGGCCGGCGACATCGTGGTCGCCGCCGACGACAGCCGGTTCTGCCAGATGGAGGCAAAGCGCGGTATCGCCCCCCTTGGCGGCGCACATTTCCGCTACCTGTCCCGCGCAGGCTGGGGCAATGCCATGTACCATCTCTTCCTCTGCGATGAATTCACCGCGCAGCGCGCCCGGGAGATCGGTCTCGTGCAGGAGGTCGTGCCGGCGGGTCAGCAGGTCGCCCGCGCCATGGAGATCGCGGCGATCATCGCCCGCAACGCACCGCTTGGCATTCAGGTGACAAAGGAAGCGGCCGCGAAATATGCCGAGCAGGGCGAGGCGGCCGCGATTGCGTGCATCCCCGCGATCAGGGACCGCGTTCTCAAGAGTGCTGACGCGCGAGAAGGTATTCAGTCCTTTATCGAACGGCGTCCGGCGGTCTTCCAGGGGCGGTGAGGCTATGCCGATGATCGCCGGTGACGAAGAGATCGACACCGGCGAACCGTCCCGCTGCAGCTCCACGTGAGCGAATTCTGGCAACATAGTCGGCCGCCTTCCGTTTGGCCGCGATCTCGGCTCGTGGAGGGCAGGGTGGAGGGCCAGTTCGACCGCTCCCTGGACTGACGGCAGGCAAGCGCATCTGGGCATGAGCGGGGTGCGCCGCAAACAATGCGCAGCAAAGTCCACCCCCTGTTCGTTTTTGTCGTGCTTAGCGTGACCATCGATCCTCCGATGATTGAGGACTTTAGATGACGCTGATCCATGCCTGGTAGTAACCGGCTGTTTCATCATGGATGAACAGTGACGTCCGCGCTGCAACGCAGAAAGGCTGTTGGCGCGTCTCGGACAATGGGCGTTGGCGCCGCGACATAAATCTACTGGCACAAAAAATGCTGAGGCTCGAATGACCTGATGGCGCACCGAAGTTCGCCGGGGGCACGGAGGAGAAAATGAGAGCCCAAGTATTGAGAGCCTACGACGAGAAACTTTCCAGCGACCTTTGGGTCGGGGAAGAGAAGGTGCCTGATCCGAAGTTGACGAAATCGACCGACGTCATTGTCCGCATAGGTGGTGCGGGCGTATGCCGAACCGACCTTCACATCGTCGAAGGCGTGTGGAAGCCGCACATGGATCCGAGCGGTGACAAGCTGCTTCCCCTCATTATGGGGCACGAAAATGCAGGCTGGATCGAAGAAATTGGCAAGGAAGTCGAGGGACTGAAGAAGGGCGATCCCGTCATCGTCCATCCGAAGATCAGCGGCGGGACGTGTCTCGCCTGTCGCCGAGGATTCGATATGCATGGTCCCGGAACGTTTCCAGGCCTCGATTGCAACGGCGGCTATGCAGAGTTCCTTTGCACCTCGGAACGCAACATCGTCCCGCTGCCACGGACTTTGGCGCCCAAGGATGTCGCGCCATACGCCGATGCGGGCCTCACCGCCTATCGCGCTGTCAAGAAGGCCACGCGTCACCTTTTGCCAGGCGAATCTTGCGTTGTTATCGGTGCGGGCGGGTTGGGCCACATCGGAATCCAGTGCCTCAAAGCGATGTGTGCGGCCGACATCATTGTCGTCGACAAGTCCGAAGCATCGCTGAAACTGGCCGAAAAATCGGGCGCCGATCATCTCGTGAAAGCCGACGGCAACGAAGTGGAAGCCGTTCTGGGCCTGACCGGTGGAAACGGTGCGGAAGCAGTGATCGACTTCGTCGGCGAGAAGGGCACGACGTCGAAGGGCCTGGCAATGACCCGTCCGATGGGCAGCTACTACGTCGTCGGTTACGGCGAAGACATTCGGGTGCCGACCGTCGACATGGTGATAACCGAGAAAAACATCATCGGCAATCTGGTCGGCACATGGGCCGAACTAACCGAGTTGATGGCCCTTGCGGACCGAGGTCTGGTTGAGCTTGCCACGGCCGAGTATCGCCTTGCGGACGCCAATAAGGCCTTGCACGATCTCAATGCCGGCAAAATTCATGGGCGGGCCGTGTTGATCCCTTGAAGGATGGCTGCATCATCCATCGCGAGCATGCATTTCCTCGCGATGGATCGAGCGAGCGGCCATCGTCATGCCCGTGTGGTGTCGTCTGACGCCGTCACCGCAGCCCAGCCGCGTGAAATCTTATGCTGGTCACGCGCTGCAGAAGTTCAATCAGACCGGTTTCACAAGCTCATATCGCAGTGCAAACACCGCAAAGGTGGTCTGATCTCCGGAGTCTCATTGTGCGCCATCGTCTCAATTTGCATCGCCGTCGATCTCATATCGATAAGACCGCTTAGGAACGCCGCATGAGGTTCGTCCTCGTCAATGGCAGAACACCGTGGCTGAAGACGTTCTGCATGTCCTGCTGCGAGCCCATTCACGCTCACTATCTGAGAGAATTCAGCACCGGGCTCCCTTTCTGCGATCATGATTGCTACGCCCAGTATACGGAACGCTGGATCGAGAAGGTCGGGCGATCAAACCAGGCGGCCGGTTTCGAGGGCTATCGCTAATCTGAGTGGGCGGGCAACGAGCCGGTCTCGGCAATGCGCGGCCTTGAACGCGAAAGAGGTCTGTCGCATCGAGGGAGCCGCGTTCGATTCCGAAAGCGCCCAACGGATTGCCCGGGGAAATTTCAGGCGCTGTTGCAGCGCAAACATTGCGCCGCAAAGTGGCGGTCTCCGTGTTGCGCCGATTCTCATTTTGCAACTCTTGTCGCAGTTTGCATTTCCGCGGGTCGCCAACCGAGAGCCGCGACGTCTCCGTCAGCGCTGATCCTCACCTCCGGCAGTCAGAAATCGATTGGGCCAGGCAAGAGAGCGCTGGCACGCCCATTGCAAAGCTGTTTGGCACAACAACGCTGACTGCTCCGTCCGGGGCGAGCCGCGAAAAGAACGAGGGAAGGGGATGTCAAGCTGAGGGCGAACCTTGCGCGGGCTGACTCAATTGCGATCGGAAGACGGCTGGGTCCGAAGATCGCTCCTGATCATCCCTGAGGCGTTCCACAGTCATCCTGAGACCCTTGCCGATATCAAACGTCCGGCCGTGCAAACGGTCGCGAGGTGGCCCGTAACGCACGGGTAGGCACTGCTCGGTCCGCGAAGGTCCAGGCAGGCGGAATATCGATGTGGTTTCTGACCCGATCAGGAGGAAAGACGAGATGTCTGGAACGCTAACACTCAACAAGATCACCGCCCAGCGCGGCATTTCCGTCGGTGAGGCTGCAAAGAAGATTGCAGATCTCGGATGGAATCCGTCCTACGTCCAGGAAGCGATGACCTTCCCCACCGACTACAAGATCACGAAGGCGCCGAAGGATCCGATGAAGCAGGTCCTTCGCTCCTATTTCCCGATGCAGGAGGAAAAGGACAACCGCGTCTACGGCGCCCTCGATGCCGCGCTTCGCGGCGACATGTTCCGCAACGTCGAGCCACGTTGGGTCGAGTGGATGAAGCTGTTCCTGGCGATCATCCCGTTCCCGGAAATCTCGGCGGCACGTTCCATGGCGATGGTCGGGCGCCTTGCACCCGGCGAAGATCTCCGCACCGGCTTCACCATGCAGATGGTCGACGAATTCCGTCACTCGACCATCCAGATGAACCTGAAGAAATGGTACATGGAGAACTACATCGACCCGGCCGGCTTCGACATCACCGAGGAGGCGTTCGGCAAGTGCTACGCCACCACGATCGGTCGCCAGTTCGGTGAAGGCTTCATCACCGGTGACGCCATTACGTCGGCGAACGTCTACCTGACCGTCGTCGCCGAGACGGCGTTCACCAACACGCTGTTCGTCGCCATGCCGTCGGAGGCGGCGCGCAACGGCGACTATGCGCTGCCAACCGTGTTCCTTTCGGTTCAGTCGGACGAGAGCCGCCACATCGGCAACGGCCACTCGATGCTGATGTCGATGCTGAAGGAGCCGGAGAACCACCTACTGCTCGAGCGCGACATGCGATACGCCTTCTGGCAGAACCACGCCATCGTCGACGCGGCGATCGGGACGTTCATCGAATACGGCACCACCAACCGCGACAAGAACAAGGAGTCCTACGCGGAGATGTGGCACCGCTGGATCTTCGAGGACTATTACCGGACCTACATGCTGCCGCTCGAGAAGTACGGCATCAAGATCCATCATGACGACGTGCAGACCGCCTGGAAGCGGCTGACCGAGAAGCACTACGTCCACAAGGTCGCCCAGTTCTTTGCGGTCGGCTGGTCGGCGAACTTCTGGCGCATCGAGGCGCAGACCGAAAAGGACTTCGAGTGGTTCGAGCACAAGTATCCGGGCTGGTATGCGCAGTTCGGCGAGTTCTGGAAATGGTACGAGAAGCTGTCGCATCGGGGGCAGACCAACATCCTGTTCAACAGCGACGTCGGCTACGTCTATCCGCATCGTTGCTGGTCGTGCCTGGTTCCGTGCCTCATCCGTGAGGACATGGTCACCGACGAGATCGATGGCAAGCTGCACACCTTCGCCCACGAGCTCGATCGGTGGACGGCCGTCGAAGCGTTTGCCGGCGAGTACCAGGGGCGTCCGACCCCGGCGATGGGGCGGTTCAGCGGCCGTCGCGAGTGGGAAAGCGTCTACCACAATGTGGATATCGCCGACGCCATCAAGGATCTCGGCTTCGTCCGCACGGACGGCAAGACCCTGGTCGCGCAGCCGCACCTGCGCTTCGACCAGAAGGAAATGTGGACGCTCGACGATGTCCGCGGCCACATCCTCAAGAGCCCGCTACAGACGCTGCGGGAGATGAGCCCGGCCGACCGCGAGAGCCATCTCGCCGAGTATCGCAAGGGATTCACCATCAATCCCTGCAACTAAGTGAGACGGAAGGGGCCGGCTGCGGCCGGCTCCTTCCCGATCGCTCCCCGGAAGATATGAAAGCGTTCGTTTGAGGAGGCCCCTATGGGCGCGCCCGCTAATGTCGTTCGCCTGCAACCGGTAGGCATAGAGTTCGAGGTCGAGGAGAACGAAACCGTTCTCGACGCCGCGTTTCGTCAAGGGATCGCGCTGCCGCATGGTTGCAAGGAGGGGCAGTGCTCGGCGTGCAAATGCGTCCTTACCGGAGGCGATGTCGAGCTGAAGAAATACTCGACGTTTGCCCTGAACGAGATGGAGCGTGGCCAGGACTACATTTTGCTCTGTCGGACCTTGGCGTACTCGGATCTGGAGGTGGAGCTCCTCAACTATGACGAGGAAGTGCTGTCGAAATCGATCCCCGTCAAGGATTTCACGGGCACCGTTACGAGCGTCTCTGCGCTGACCCATGACATCCGCCGCCTCGAAATCACACTGGAGCAACCTCTGAAGTTCTGGGCGGGTCAATATGTCGACATCACGCTCCCGGGACCAGAGACGATTACGCGCTCGTTTTCCATGGCAAATTCGCCGGGCGAAAGCCAAAAGCTCGCGTTCATCATCAAGAAGTACCCCAACGGGCGCTTCTCCTCACGACTCGACGGAGACCTCGCCGTCGGAACCGAAGTCGGAATCAAAGGACCTTACGGGACCTGCTTCCGACGAGAAAACAAAACGGGAGCCATGATCCTGGTCGGCGGCGGATCCGGAATGTCGCCGCTGTGGTCCATCCTGCATGATCACATCAGCTCCGGCGAAGTGCGTCCGGTGCGCTTCTTCTACGGAGCCCGAACGCAGAACGATCTCTTCTATCTCGACCATTTCGCGGAGCTCGCCGCCAAGCATCCGGAGTTCACCTTCGTCCCGGTTCTCTCCCATGCGGCCGACGACACGGCCTGGGGCGGAGCAAAGGGCTTCGTGCATGAGGCCGTCGGAGAGCACCTTCGTGGCGCGGACTATGGTGAAGACGTCGACGTCTATGCCTGCGGACCATCGCCAATGATCGAGGCGCTGACGCCAGTGTTGCAGATGAGCGATGTCGAGTCGGACCGCATCTTCTTCGACAAGTTCACGCCGGCGAACAACTAGGACGCCTCGACCGCCCAACGAGCTAGAGCCCAACAACAGGAGGAGGAAGACGACCATGACTGCCGTTCAAACCGTATCAGCCAAATCCGGTGCAGCAGGTTCTGCGGTGTTTCCGGATTCGGATAGCCGCAGATACCGCTATTTCGAGCCCCGCAGCAAGCGAGCCACGCACTACGAAGACGTGACAGTCGACGTGCAACCGGATCCGGAACGATACCTGTTGCAGGACTGGATCATCTCCTTCCCCAGCGGCAAGGGGGCATACACCAAGGACAACACGGCGGCCCTCAGCTCGAATTGGCATGCGTTCCGTGCTCCCGACCAGGAGTGGGAGCGCACTCACTACCAGCGCCAGTCCAAGATCGAAGCCATGGTCCAGGCCGTGATCGCAAACGGTCGCAAGTCCGGGGCACCGAAGAGCTTCGACAAGGCCTGGATCAAGATCCTGCAGAACCATCTCGGTGCGTGGAAGCACGCCGAGTTCGGTCTCGGCACGTCGCTGATGCAGGCTCAGCGTTACGGCTACACCCAGATGATCAACAATGCGACGCTGACGAACTCGTCCTACAAGCTTCGCCTCTCACAGGATATTACGCTCTATCTCGCCGAGATCGGAATGGACATTCCGGGCTTCGACGACACGGCCGGCAAGCGCGTCTGGCTGGAAGACAAGGGCTGGCAAGGAACGCGGGAAGCGATCGAGTCGATCATGGGCTCGGCCGACTATCTCGAGCAGTACTTCGCGACCAACATCGTGTTCGAGCCGCTGGTCGGCGAACTGTTTCGCAGCGGCTTCCTGATGCAGGCCGCCTCGTCGAACGGCGACTTCATCACGCCGCCGGTGATTTCGTCGGCGGAAGCGGACTACGAGCGCAATCTCGCGAACACGATCGACCTGATGCACCTTCTGGTGACCGACAATCAGCATGGCGCCCACAACAAGAAGCTGTTCCAGGGGTGGGTGAACAAGCACGTCGCGCTCGCCAACAAGGCGGCCGCCGGCCTGCAGCCGATCTGGTCGCAGCCGCATTCGAAGCCGGTGCAGTACGCCGACGCGCGTGCGCAGTCGGTCGAACGCATCAAGAAGATTCTCGGCGAGCTCGGCCTCACCCTTCCCAAGGAGTAAATTGCAATGTCCGTCGTTTCCAGATCTGCGACCAACCAGAATATCTTCCAGAAGATGGGGGACCTTCGTTTCGAGCAAACGATTTCCCATCAGTGCGGCGTCACCATGAACGACAGCGTCGAGGCGCGCGCCATCGCCGAGTTCATGGCGAAGAAGCCGAACGTGACCGTCACCTACCAGCCGGCCCTGATCCGCATCGATGGCGAGGGCAAGCTGATCTTCAAGATGGACGAAATCAGCGAGATCCTCGGGAAGGAAATGACGGCCGAGATCTTCGAGGTGAACACCTCGACCCACTACGGACGGATGGTGCGTATCGACGACAATACGGTGACGCTGTTCGGCAACATGGACGAGGTCTTCGAATACATCGAGTGAGCTTCCTTCTCCCTGACTGGGTGGGGCCGCATCCCCAGCGGCTGTGGCCCCGCCGATTCTCGAAGTGGTCTCGCCCGACCACCGCGCTTCGTTTGATCGACTAGAGCCAACCAGGAATTTCCGGAGAGCATCATGTTCATAACTCCCAGTGGCGAGGAAGTGTTCGTTATCGACGGCCATACCCATTTTTGGGACGGAAGTCCGGCGAATCAGCTGAACGTCCACGGCAAGCAGTTCATCGACTGCTTCTACGCCTACCACACCTCGCTCAGCCCGAAGGACAAGCTCTGGCCCAAGGAGCAGTTCGAGAAATACAGCGCCGACCAGATGTACCACGATCTGTTCGTCGACGGTCCTGACGACATGGCGGTCGTTCAGTCGACCTACCTCACAGAGTTCTACAAGAACGGGTTCAACACCATCGATCGCAACGCCGAGATGGCGAAGAAGTACAAGGACCGCTTCATCGTCAACGGCGCCTTCGATCCACGGGACGGCGAGAAGGCGCTGGAGTACATCCACTACATGAAGGAGACGTTCGGCATCAAGGGCGTCAAGCTCTATACCGCCGAGTGGAAGGGTGACTCGCGCGGGTGGAAGCTCACGGATCCCAACGCCTATCGCTGCCTCGAGCTCTGCCAGAAGCTCGGCATCACCAACATCCACGTCCACAAGGGCCCGACGATCATTCCGTTGGACAAGGATGCGTTCGATGTTCACGACGTCGACCATGCCGCGACCGACTTCCAGGGGTTGAATTTCATCATTGAGCATTGCGGTCTGCCGCGGCTCGATGATTTTTGCTGGATCGCGGTGCAGGAGACGAACGTCTACGGCGGCCTCGCGGTGGCACTGCCATTCATCCACGGACGTCCGCGCTATTTCGCCGAAGTGATCAGCGAACTGCTGTTCTGGGTTGGCGAGGACAAGCTGCTTTTCGGGAGCGACTACGCGATCTGGACGCCCCGCTGGCTGGTCGAGAAGTTCTGGAACTTCGAGCTGCCGGAGGACCTGAAGCAGGAGCACGGCGTCGACCTCACGCCGCAGGCAAAGAGGAAGATTCTGGGCCTCAACGCCGCGCGTCTCTACGGAGTCGACGTCGAGGCGCAGAAGGCGAAGCTTGGGCAGAAGACCCACGCGGCGGCAGCGGAGTAGAGCCTATGTACGCGCTCCATCAGTATGATCAAAAGACCAGCGAGGTGTGGCAGCGCCTCGCGCTGGTCACGGATCCCGAGCTGGACGAACCGGTCACCGAGCTTGGATTCGTCGAACGGGTCACGGTCGATCATGTTGATGGAGTCGACATCGTCTTTCGGCTGCCGACCTACTGGTGTTCGGCGAACTTCGCGTTCCTCATGGCCGACGACATGCGTCGGGCGGTGTCCTCACTGCCGTGGGTTCGCGAGGCCCGCCCGGAGCTTCGTGACCACATGGTTGCCGAGGAGATCAACCGCGGTGTTCGCGAGGGCAGGTCGTTTGGCGAGGCGCTCAAGGATTTCGCAAGCGGCGGTTCACTTGACGAGCTGCGGGAGAAATTCCGCCGCAAGGCGTTCGAGCGGCGGCAGGAGGTCATGATCCTGGCGTTGCGCGGGCTCGGCTATGAGGATCCGGCGATCTGCCGGATGAACCTGGGCGCCTTTGATGCGATCAGCTTCGGCTCGGAAGAAGTTGCGCGCCAGAAGCCGCGCTATCGCGAGCTTCTGGTTGAGCGGCGCCTCGCCGATCTCCCGGCCGACCCCGCCTTCGTCACCTACGATGGGGCCCCCATCAAGCGCCACGAAATGGCTTCATACTTGCAGCGGTTGCGGGGCGTGCGCATCAACATGGAGTTCAACAGCTCGTTATGCCGGGGTCTTCTTGCCGTGCGCTATCGCGAACTTGATGCGGATCGGGCGGAGCAGACGCCGGCTCCGTGCGGAGGTTGCGGCAGTGGCTGCGCCGTGCGGTCCGCCGGGTCGCCTGCAATGACCAAGCATTCCGCGGCGCTTGCGTGAGGTCGCGCTGATACGCGTGCGACCTGTGGGTGCCGACAAAACGGAGCGGACATCAAGTCCGCCGACCTGATGATCAAGAAACGACCACGTGGGAGTGAAACGCAATGCCAAAAGTTTTGCTGCATGACATAGAAGCTCGCCGCGCTCTTGCGCGTGGAGTCCAGAAGCTGGCCGCCGCGATCGAATCGACGCTCGGTCCCAAAGGCATGAACGCGATGGTCGACAGGCCGATCGGTACGCCCATTGTGTCGCGCGATGGCGTCACCATCGCCTCCGAGATCGAATTGCCGGATCGCTTCGAGAACATGGGCGCCCAGGTGGTGCGCGAGGTCTCGATGCAGACCAACGAAGTCGCCGGCGACGGTACGACGACGGCGATGGTGCTCGCGAACGGTCTCATTCAAGGCGGCGTTGCGGCCCTCGAGCGCGGCGCCAAGGCGGTCGATCTCTGCAAGGGGATCGACCGCGCCGTCGAAGTCGTCGTCGAGAGCCTGAGGAGCGCGGCAATTCCCGTATCGGACCGCAAGACGCTGCAGGCGGTGGCAACGATTGCGTCGACCGACTCCCATCTGGGCGGTCTAATCGCCGAGGCGGTGGAGCGTGTCGGAAAGGATGGCATCATCAGTTCCGACTACGGTCTGACGACGAGCACGACGCTCGAGGTGGTCGAAGGCATGTCGTTCGACCGTGGCTACATCTCGCATCATATGGTGACGGACGTGGAGAAGATGGAGGTGGTGCTGGACCAGCCCTACATTCTTCTCACGGATCTGAAGATCAAGGCGCCGGGCGAGCTGGCGGCGGTGCGTGCGAGGGTCGCGGAGACCGGGAAACCGCTTGTCATCGTCGCCGAAGAGATCGCACCGGAAGTGGTTGTCACGCTGCTCGGCGAAGGCAACCGCGGCAAGGTTCTGGTGGTCAATCCGCCCGACTACGGTCACTGGCGCAAGGCCATGATGGATGACCTCGCCATCATCACCGGAGGACGGGTCATCGCCCGCGAACTCGGGGGCACGCTGGAAGAGGCGAGCCTTGGCGACCTCGGCACTGCGCGGCAGGTTCGGGCCAGTGCGCGCGAAACGGTGATCATCCGGGGCGGCGGGGACGATGCGGCGATCGCCGCGCGCCGACAGCAGGTGGCCAAGCAGCACGATCTGGCACCGCCGAACATCGAGCAGGACAAGCTCAAGGAACGCCTAGCCAAGCTCTCGGGTGGAACCGCCGTGATCTTCGCAGGCGGCGTCACGCCGGTCGAGCAGAAACGTACGATCCAGTTGATCGACGATGCGCTCAGCGCGGCGCGGGCTGCGGCCGAGGAGGGCATCGTGCCGGGGGGCGGGACGGCATTGGCGCAGTGCGCGCCGGTGGTGGTGCGCGCCCTCGGCAACATCAATGGAGACCTGGGTGAAGGCATCAAGCTGGTGCGCGAAACCCTGTCGCGTCCTGCCGCCTTCATCGCCCGAAATGCCGGCCATGATGCGGCGAAGGTTGTGGCCGAGCTGCAAAGCTCGCGGGCCGGGGTCGGGTTCGACGCTGCAAACGGCGTGTTCATCGACATGGTATCTGCCGGCATCGTCGACCCGGTCAGGGTGACCTATACCGCGCTTCGAAATGCCGCTTCCGTGGCTACGCTGGTGCTGACGACCAACACGCTGGTTGCCGATGTGCCGGAGTATGTTGATCCGACGCAGGGACCTGCGTTGGGCGGCGGGGCAGAAAAGCTTGGGCGGGCATGAAGCGCGTGTACGCGGTTCGCGTTCCGCCAGGGCGTCAATGGCCGACGTGACGCGCCAAATGCGGCGATGGCTTGACCGTCACGTTCGGATGATTGGACGGTGACAACGATCTGGAAACAGCTACAATCTTGCAAGCTTCGGCGTGAGCCCGAAGGAGGCAAATCATAAGCCTCCACGGTCATTCGACCAGCCGGGGCAGGAGGAAACGGGACATGGCCTACATCATCTCCAAGCGCGACGGTCCGCACCGCGAAGAGCTCAAGGCGAAGGACTTCCTTCAGAAGAACCGCACGAAGATCAATTCACTCGCCAATCATCTGACGCTCGGTCGCTGGCAGGAGTTGAGCAACCCGACGCCGCCCTCTGAGCCCCAGCCATCAGGCAAGCTCTGGTCCACGCCTCCGGCTCGGCCGAAGGAGATCGAGCCCTATGTGCGGATCAGCTATAACGGCCGCGTCGTGATTGCCGATCTCGCCTCAGGGCGGCAACTCCATTTCGTCGGCGAATTGCGCGGCAGCGGCCAATCGCGATGCTTCGCTCTGGCGACACGCGAGAATGGGATCTTCGAGCCGCTCGATGACGAATTGCACAAGGTCCTGATCGACCTCGAGGGAGTGAGAGTGCCCGATGAGGCGTCGGAAGCGCGCCTGGAGCAGATCATCTCAGGCCGTCTCGGTTTGGATGCGATCGCCAGAACGGTCGAGTGATCTGCGTAAGCCGAGCCGGTGAGAGCCCGATCTCATTGGCCCGGCTCATGTCGTTTCTGCCGATCAAGCTGCTGTTTGCCAATATAGGTTTGGTGCTCCAATGCTGACGGAAACCTTCATGGCTAAGCCGCCGTTTTCCTTGGAAGGCTACAAAATTCCAGAGGCCGCGGATGCGGAGCAGGGACGGCCGTACGATGAACGGGAGACCAACAAGGCGTGGGAAAATTTCCTGACGTTCGGAGATGCAAAGCGCGAGAACGCTCTGGTGCGGGGCGTTATCGAAGAATCATGGCAACGCAGCATCAAGTCGGGAGTCAATGCACACTGCAGGGGCAGCAGCTTCGTGACTTCGCCGGACGATCTCTATGAGCTGCGTCTGAAGAACGATGATCTGCTAGGCTCCAGCGCCCACACCTTCCGCCGCGTTGCGGAAGTCCTTGGTGATGCGGCCACAATGCTGGTCATCACCGACAGGAATGGCGTCGTGCTTGATGTCGGGGGCGATCAGCGGACGATCGATGCCGGGCATGATATTCGCCTCGAAGTCGGCGCCGCCTGGGGCGAGACGGTGACCGGCACCAACGGCATTGGCACAGCGCTCGTCACAGGAAAACCGGTTCACGTCCACGCCGCCGAACATTTTTCCGAGGGTATCAAAGCTTGGACTTGTGTCGGCAGTCCCATTCGCAGCCCGATCGACAGCAGCATCATCGGGATCATTGACTTTTCCGGACCACAGGCGATCTTTCACCGCCACAACATTGCACTGGCGGTGATTGCCGCCAATCACATCGAGCTTGCGCTCTCGGAGAAGATTCGGCTTGAAAGAATACGGCTGCTCGAGGCCAGCATTTCTCGAATGCCGGGAATGGGCAGCGCTGACGGTGTCGTGATCCTTGATCGTTTCGGTCGGGTCATCCACCACAACGATATGGCTCGGGTTCGCTGGCAACGGATCGCGGAGTCCATCGACCTGGGCATCGGAAATCGGATACTTCCGAGCCAGGATGGTCGTTTGGCTAAAGATCTGACCAATGGCCTGCCCGAGGGACTACGTGAACAACGGATCGAGCCGCTGCTGGTCGATGGTGTTGTCCAGGGGGCTATGCTCGTGCTTGCAGCAAGGCCGCGAGCAAGTTCTGCCAGCGCCCAAGTCTCGCCGATAGCGCGCGCAGCGCTCACCTCTGCTAAAGAAGCGATTGTCGGATGTAGCGAAGCACTGGCGCAGGCGGTCGAGAAAGTCGAGCGGGCGGCGCTCGGCCGGACGGCTATCTTACTCGAGGGCGAGACCGGAGTTGGCAAGGAATTGTTTGCTCGTCTCGTTCACGCTGGAGGCCAGAAGACTGGCAAGGAGCCCTTCGTCGCGTTCAATTGCGGCGCGGTCTCCAAGGAGCTTCTTGGCGGCGAATTGTTCGGGCATGCCCCGGGCGCATACACGGGCGCCACGCGAGAAGGAAAGCCCGGCAGGTTTGAGTTTGCCAATGGCGGCGTGCTCAGCCTCGACGAAATCGGTGAGATGCCGCTGGATCTGCAACCATACTTGCTCCGGGTGCTGGAAGAGCGAGCGGTGTACCGGCTCGGTGACAACAAACCGCGTCCCGTGGACGTCCGGCTCGTGGCGTCAACCAATCGGAATTTGAAGCAGGAGGTAGCGGAGGGACGTTTTCGCAAAGATCTGTATTTCCGGATCGGCGTCGTCAAGATCACCGTCCCGCCGCTTCGGGAGCGCCTCGGCGACGTCGAGGTCCTGATCGACCACTTCAACCGACAATTTGCGGAAACCTATGGCACACAACCTCTACGTTTCGAGGCAGCCGCAATGGAATTGATGCGGCGCTATAGCTGGCCGGGCAACGTCCGCGAATTGCGCAATCTAATCGAGAATCTCGTGCTCATGACCCTCACCGGGGTGGTGACGCCGAGGGACTTGCCGGAGGACTTCGTCGAAGCGGCGGCGCAGCAGCCGTCGATGCCGTTGCCGAGTGGTCATCGCTCGACGCCAGAAAACGACGAGGTGGCCCGCTTCGATGAAGTGGAGCGTCGCGCCATCGAGAGGGCCGTCGCCAACGCCGGCGGCAATATTGCCGCCGCGGCCGAGAAGCTAGGGCTTTCGCGTGCCACGCTATATCGAAAATTGCATCAATATCGTTCGCGGACCTGAGGACAGGATCGCTCATGGCGACGGTCTGGGGCGGACAGAAGGAAGGTAGGGACGGTGCTGCCGCGGCGCTTGCCTCGGAAATCCTGTCACGTGCGGACCGCGACGTAATTTTCATCGTGCACTTGGTTGGCGAAAGCCAAAATCTGCTGGTCAGGCATTTCGTAGTGTTCATCGAGACTGAACTTGCGAACCGCGGCATCAGTTATGGCGCGCATCCGCTATTGCGTCCTTTCATCGAAACGCACGCGCGCGAGCTGACCGATTTCGTTCTGCAGGGCATCGGTCTACGTCATCAGTGCGGGTTGCAGGCGCTCGAGACGGCGGCCGGCGATCCATCCCGGTTGCTAAGGGTCGATCTATGGGACACGCTGCAATCTCACGTCAATGATGCGCAACACCACTTTGTATCGGGTGTTGGTGGCTTGCAGCGGATCCTCGTTCAGATTGAGGCCGGTGCATGAGCGCTGGTTCCATGTCCGCTCTCCAAATGCTGGCCCAGCGCTTGCAGATCGTTCAGGAGATATCGGCCGTCCAATCGCGCAATCTGCTCTACCGCCAGCTTGGCGGTGGTGCTGAGTTCGAGATTGAAGGCATCGAGCAACAGATTGCGGCCTCCGGCTGTTCACGTGACCTCGCCGGGACTCTCGCGGATGCGCGCGAGCGCTTACGAAAGGCAAATGCGGAAATGGCGGAATGCGACGCCCATTGCGCCGCGCTGGAGCAGCGTCTTGAAGAACTAGACGGGCTTATTGCCGCTAGTAGTAAGCCGATCCGAACCGTGAGGTGACCGATGGATACGATGGAAGCAGAGGCCCCGACGCTCTATGATTTGCTTGGGCGGCGCTGGACGATAGGTGCGGGCGTAACGAATACCGCCTTTGATCCCGCGGGGGGGTGTGTCGCGTTTGCGCTGGCCGATGGCGCTGTTGCGATAGCTCCTGTGGCCGACGTCGAGCCGCCGCAAGATCGCTGCCGCGTGGAACTGGATATGGGGCGGACGACGATTTCACCTCGACAGAAACCAGTGCCGCCATTGACGAAGGTGATCATCAGCGACGGCCCGCTCCCTCTCGCTCCGATTGGGACATCGGAATTCGTCACCAGTGACCACGGCCGCTTGCTTTGCATTTCGGCGTCCGGCGTCACACGGGCGGTATCGAACAACGCGGCGCCTGTCGATTTTATTGCCCCCGTACCGGGCGGTGGTATCCTGACTGCTTCCGGAGGGTCGATCCTTTTTTACGATTCCAATGGCGAGGTCGTCTGGTTGCAAGAGCGGGTTGGTGGGCGTGCCTCAGCGATGGCGGCGTCATCGGATGGTCGCAGCTTCGCGATCGGGGCCGACGGTCGTCTGTTCGTTCGAACGTTCGGGCCACGGCCAGAGCCGGCCACTTCGTTCGAGTTGGGACCTGTCTCTGCGTTGTCGTGGAGTCCCGATGGAACCTGGTTAGCTGCGTCAGTGACCGAAGCGGGCGTTGTCTTGGTGCGCCTTGCCGACGCGAAGATCATCAGGATTCCCACATATCCCGCAGCCGTCGCATCTCTTTCGTGGAGCGCGGACTCTCGTATCCTTGCAACGAGCGGAGCCTATCGGACAATTGCATGGGACGTTTCTAGGCTTGACGACCACAGCGAGCAACCGACGAACCTCGCCACCGGCCGCGCCCGGTTCGTGCCCGTTGAAGCCGTAGATTTCCATCCGCAGGGTAGATTGGTCGCGACGGGTTACGCCGACGGTCTGGTCGTTGTTGCTAAGGTTGGACGGTCCGACGAATTGGTCGTCAGGCGGCCAGGCGGAGGCGCCGTTCATGGCCTGCGTTGGTCCAACAGCGGCCAACATCTGGCGCTTGGAACAAATGAGGGCGAGGCAGCGATCGTAACGTTCCCGCCGCATGTCTTCAAACAGCTTCCCGTTCGAGTATGAACACGGACGAAACGAAATCGCGAGGAGAAATGACTATGTCGACCGAGCACTCCGTTAGTGAAACCGAAAGTAAAGATCGATTCTTTATAGAGTTGGCCGAACTATCCGAACGCATGGTCGCTGCGCACGGAAAGGACTTTTCGATGGGTGCATTGGTGCTGGCCGCGAGGTTTATCGCCGAGAACAAGCCCTTTGAGCGAAGCGCGGTGACACAGTGAGGATCTGTGCGGTTCAGGTGAATTTGCCCATCGAATTTGCGGGGGAAAAGGTATGTTGAAGCGACTTTTTCGGAACGACGAGCTTCTTCACAAGGCGGAATGGTTCGAGACGCTTTCACTTTATTCGGGCATCGGATTGTGGGATGCGATTCTTCACGAAGGAGACGCGATGCATCCCAAGGCGCGCTGGACTTGGTCGAGCGAATTCCGCCGTTTGTGCGGGTATAAAACCGAGGCCGAATTCCCCAACATCGTGCAATCCTGGTCGGACCGCCTTCATCCCGACGACGCCCCGGGCACGTTTGCCGCGTTTGGTTCGACATGCGAGACGGGTGTCGGCTATGACGTAAAGTACCGCTTAAAAGTAAAAGACGGAAGTTACCGCTGGTTTCGAGCGACAGGTGGGGTCGTCCTCGATGAGAAAGGAAAGCCGCGGCGCGCTTGTGGGTCGTTGGTGGATATTCATGAGTTGATGACGGCAGAAGCGGAGAAGAAAGCTCTTATCAACAACCTAGCCAACGATTTTGAGAGTGCAATCGGCAAGGTGATCGAGACGGTTTCTTTAGCCTCGACTGAGCTCGAGAGTTCAGCAAACAAGTTAAGCAGTACCGCCGAACGGTCGCAAGAACTAACGATGACCGTCGGTACTGCTTCCGAGGCGGCTTCTACGAACGTGCAGTCCGTTGCATCAGCGACCGAGCAACTTTCCTCATCCGTTAGGGAAATCAGCCGACAGGTGCAGGAAGCTGCTCGCATTGCCAACGAGGCCGTTAATCAGGCGCGAAAGACCAACGACCGCGTCAGCGAGCTCTCTAAAGCGGCTGCACGCATCGGTGACGTCGTTGAGCTCATTAATTCAATCGCGGGACAGACAAATTTGTTGGCCTTGAACGCCACCATCGAGGCGGCGCGGGCGGGCGAAGCCGGCCGTGGCTTCGCGGTCGTGGCGTCCGAAGTGAAGGCCCTGGCAGAACAGACGGCGAAAGCTACTGGAGAAATCAGCCAGCAGATCGGCGGGATCCAGGCTGCGACACAGGAATCAGTCAGCGCAATAGGTGAGATCAGCGGCACGATCGAGAAGCTGTCGGGGATTTCGTCAACCATCGCCGCGGCTGTCGAACAGCAGGGTGCCGCGACGCAGGAGATTGCACGCAACGTTCAGCAGGCTGCAAGCGGTACCCAACAGGTGTCCACGAACATCATGGACGTGCGGCGCGAGGCCACCGAAACTGGTGTAGCTTCTTCCCAGGTGTTGACCTCGGCACGGTCGCTATCGAGCGAGAGTGGTCGGCTGAGAGACGAGGTGAGCCGGTTCCTCAACACGGTACGTGCTTCATGACGTAAATGCGAAAATTCGAGGATGTTTGCGACACCGCCTCATGGCGCAGCACAGTCTGTCGATGAGCTGGAAGGCGCGCTTGTTCTTCTTGCGCGCTGCAAACCTGGTCCTACGAAGGCTGGGTACCCCGAGGACACATCTAATTGGATCGAGCCAAACTATCGGCCGGAAGCAGGAACAAGAGGCCTGCGAGGGAAGAAGCTCGGCCCTTTAGGGCCGAGAGTAGTCACACATCTACCGCCCGACCGAGGCGGATGAGGGTGTAGTTGGGACGAAGGGCGTCCTAGAAGGACCGGCCATTATCAACCACGCATGGGGGCGCCGCATCTCGGCACCGTCGTGCCTTGGTTGAGAAGCGAGGCGCCATCTAGGGCGACGATCGGCGCCCGGTCATAGAAGTACCCAAATTTCAAGCCCCCCGCCATAAGAATTCGCTATGGCGGCAGACCGCAGTCGTGCTTCCCCTGTCGTCGAACGTAAATCTATTTTTTACCGTCGGCGCAGCAAAAAATTCCAAGGGCAAGACCACAGAAGTGGCAGAGGTCGCGGACGCAACATTTTGTAGCAGCAATGGAGCGGGCACATGACGATCGAGTTGAGCCGACGGGGATTTTGCATCGGGACTGCCCTGATCGGACTTCAGGCCGCTTCCTCCAGCGCCTTTGCGGCACGAAGCGAAGATGGCACCGTTAGGCTGGGTCTCGTCGCTCCGATGAGCGGACCGAATGCCCGATATGGTTCCTTCTCGATGCGCGGCGCCCAGATGGCGGTCAAGGAAATCAACGGTGCCGGCGGCGTCGGTGGACGCAAGATCAATATAATTCCCGGCGACAGCCAAGGTACCCCCGTCGAGGGCGTCTCGGCAACGCGCCGATTGATCGATCAGGACCAGGTCGACTTCATCATCGGCGACGTCTCCAGCTCCGTGACGCTCGCGATGCAGCCAGTGGCCGAGGACTCCGGCGTCCTTCTGCTAAATGCCGCCTCGTCGAACCCGAAGATCACCTACAAGGCCGGCGTCGGAGGGTTCAAATGGACCTATCGCAACTATCCAACCGACGAGAACCGTGCCTTGATCGTGCTGCAATACGCTGCCGAGAAGAAGGGGTTCACCAAATACGCCGTGCTCTCGGTCGACAGCGACTACGGCCGCGCGGCCATCGAATTCACCAAGAAGTATCTGCCGCGCTTCAAGAGCCAGATCCTGACGGAGGATTACTACAAGGAGGGCGAGGTGGATTTCCGCAGCGTGCTCTCCAAGATACGAGATTCCGGTGCCCAGGCCATCATCATGTACGGCAACGCCGATTCTTCGCCGATCGTCGGACGCCAGATGATCGAGGTCGGGATCGCCGGCAAGATTCCGCTGATCGGCAATGCCGAGTTCAATACGGCGAGCACCATCAAGGCGGCACCGAAGGCGATGGAGGGGGCGATCGAGGCGGCGGCCTGGCTGCCGGCCTATGACTCGGACAAGAGCAAGGCCTTCGTCGAGAAATTCACCGCCGAGTATCGTGAAGCGCCCAACAATCACGCCTATGTGCACTGGGAGACTACGCATCTTCTCGCCAAGGCGATCGAGCAGGCCCAGAGTATCGACCGCGAGAAGGTCCGCGCGGCGCTCTCCAAGATCCACTACGCGAGCGCGGTCGGCGAGGTGACCTTCGACGATCACAATCAGGCGCGCCTGCCGATGATCCTGCTCGAGATCGAGAACGGCAAGCCCGCGATCAAGGGAGCCTATTCGGCCGAGATCGACTACCCCAAATAGGCGGCACGCACATGTTCTACACGATCATCGAGCAGGTCGTTAACGGCATCGTTTCCGGGTCGGTCTATGCGATCGTCGCCGTCGGCATGACGATGATCTTCGGCGTGCTGCGCGCCATCAACTTCGCCCATGGCGAATACTATATGCTCGGCACCTTCGGCGCCTGGTTCGCCATCGAGTATTTCGATCTGCCCTATCCGGTGGCGATCGTGATCGGCGTGGTGGCGACGGCGGTCATTGCCGTCGTCGTCGGCAATTTCGTGATGCAGCGCATCGTCGGGGCGCCGGCCGAAGCCGGCGTGCTGGCAACGCTTGGCGTCGCGTTGATCCTGCAGAACACGGTCATCCTCGTGTTCGGCGGTAGCTACAAGTTCTTCTCAGGCGGCTACATCGAGCCGGTGACGCTGTTCGGCTTCACGCTAGCCGAGCAGCGCATCCTGATCATCATCGTCGGCCTCATCGTGTTCGTCGGGCTCGAGCTGATGGTCACCTACAGCCGAATGGGCAAGGCGATGCGCGCGGTGTCGCAGAACATCGAGTGCTGCGCCGTGGTCGGCATCGACGTTCGCCATATCGCGCTCTGGACCTTCATCCTCGGCGCCGGTCTTGCGGCGCTGTCAGGCGTGCTGACCGCGCCAGTGAACGTCAGCGTCTACGGCGGCATGGGCGAGCTCATCACCTTCAAGACGTTGCCGATCATCATCATGGGCGGGCTCGGCAACGTTCGCGGCACCTTCGTTGCCGCGATGATTTTGGGCATCGCGGAGAGCCTGGTGGCCACCTATGTCGGCCTGCAGTTCCGCGATACCGTGGGCTTTGCGACGTTGATGCTGGTTTTGATGTGGCGCCCGCATGGGCTGTTCTCCGCGCAGGCGCGCTTCTGATCGCAGGGATGTGACACCTTGACCGAGATCGCTCGAGACCAGACCGTGACACAAGCCAAGAGCCCAGCTGCGGCGACGGGCAGGGATCTTCGTGCTCCCTTCGGTCTCGCGCTGATCGCGCTGGCCTGCATCGCACCACTGTTCCTCGGCAACTATCCGCTGCATGCGATCATCATTGCGCTGATCTTCCTGTTGCCGGCCCATGGGCTCAATCTGCTGCTCGGCTACACCGGTCTGCTCTCGCTGGCCCAGGCGGCGTTCTTCGGCATCGGTGCCTATGTTTCGGCGCTGCTCGCCGTGCACTTCGGCACGCCGTTTTATCTGAACTTCCTTGCCGCTGGCGTCGTGACCGGCGCGATCGCGCTGCCGCTCGGAATTCCCGCCCTGCGGCTGCGCGCGACGTCGTTCGTGATGTGTACACTTGGTTTCGTGATCATCGGGCAGGCGATCGCCAAAAATTGGATCAGCCTGACGCGCGGCGACATGGGGCTGGCGGCGATCCCAAAGCCTTACTTCGCGCTGGGGCCGGCTTCGTTTACGGTCTCCGGCACCGTCGGCTTCTACTACCTAGTGCTCGCCATCGCGGCGCTTGCAACGCTCGCTGTCTATCTGATCGTGCGATCGCCTGCGGGGCGCAACATGATCGCTATTCGCGAGAACGAGACGCTGGCCGAATCCGTGGGCATTCCGACCTGGCACTACAAGCTGGTCGTGTTCATGATCAGCGCCGCCTTTGCCGGTCTCGGCGGCAGCCTCTATGCGCATTACCTGACCGTGGTCAGCCCACTGACCTTCCAGATGTACTACTCGACGACGATGTTGATCATCGTGCTCGGCGGCGGGGCGGGGACCATCTCGGGCGTCATCTTCGGAAGCCTGCTGTTCGTCGGCCTCACCGAAGCGCTGCGGGTCGCGCCGGAGCTGCGCATGATTGCCTACGGCTTCTTCCTGCTCGGGCTGGTGTTCTGGTTCCCGAGCGGGTTCGCGCCGCTGATCGGCCGCCTCTGGTCGTTCCTGGAGAAGCGCAAATGAGCGGGCTGCCGATCCTCGATATCTCCGGCCTCTGCAAATCCTATGGCGCAGTGCGCGCGGTCGATGGTGTCGACCTGCATGTCGAACGGGGCGAGATCTGCGGCCTGATCGGCCCTAACGGCTCCGGAAAGTCCACCTTCTTCGATTGCGTGACCGGGCTCGCGAAACCGAGCGCGGGTGCGGTGAAGCTCGACGGGCAGGACATTACCGGCTGGTCGCTGAATGACATCGCCCGGGAAGGGCGCATGCTGCGCTCGTTTCAGAAGACGGTGGTGTTCTCCGCGCTCGACATCGAGGAGAACCTCGTCATCGCCGGCCAGATGTTCACGTTTCCCGGGATCTGGTCGACCTTCGGGATCGGCGCGGCCGCCCGCAATCGCGTGGCGGCGCTGAGGGAACGGGCGCGCGAGCTGATTAAGATCGCGGGCCTCTGGGACGTGCGTTTCCAGCCCGCCGGAAAACTCTCCGGCGGCCAGCAGAAACTGATCCAATTCGCCTCGATGCTAATGCCGGAGCCAAAGCTCATCCTGCTCGACGAGCCCATGGCCGGCATCAACCCGAAACTGATCGAAAGAGTGGTGGACAGCATTCGTCTTGCCAACACCTCGTTCGGCGTCAGCTTCCTGATCATCGAGCACAACATCGACGTGGTCACGAGTCTCTGCAAGCGGGTGGTGGTGCTCGACCAGGGACGCAAGCTCGCGGAGGGAACACCCGACGAGATCGTGCAAAACCAGGCGGTACGGGAGGCTTATCTCGGTGGCTGAAACCTCTCTCTCCATCAAGGGGCTGCGCGCCGGCTACGGCTCGCTCGATATCCTCAACGGCGTCGATCTCGACGTACCGCAGGGGCAGTTCGTCGCACTCATGGGACCGAACGGCGCCGGCAAGTCGACACTGCTGAAGACGCTCTATGGCATGACCACTGTCAAGGGCGGTAGCATCAACTGGCAGGGCAAGGATATCTCGGCCTTCAAGTCGCGCGCGATCCTGGCGGAGGGCATCTCCTGGGTGCCGCAGGGCCGCTGCAATTTTCCGGTCATGACGGTCGACGAGAATCTGCAGATGGCCGCCTATACCTTGCGCGACAGCAGGGTGAAGGCGGAGCGCGACTATGTCTACGACCTCTTTCCGATCCTGAAGACGCGCCGCAACACGCTGGCGGGCAACATGTCCGGCGGCGAGCAGCAATTGCTGGAGGTTGCGATGGCCGTGCTGCAGCGGCCAAAGATCCTGCTGGTCGACGAGCCCTCGGTCGGGTTGTCCCCGACCGCGATCGGCCTCGTGTTCGACGAGCTCGCGCGCATCAACGCCGCTGGCCAGACCATCCTGCTGGTCGAGCAGAACACCAAGAAGGCCATGCAGGTCGCCCAGCGCGCCGTCATCCTGCGGCTCGGCAAGGTGATCTGGGACGGCCGGCCCGCCGACATCACCCATGACGAGCTCGGCGAGCTCTTCCTCACCGGCCGCATGCGCGGTGAGACCGACGTCGAACACTGACTGCAACTCAAAGGACGACCACAGTGACGATCTTCGTGCCGGCCGCGCGCGTCTCGCGCATCAAGATTTCTCCGACCACGGCGGCGTCCGCGCGGGTGCGCGAGCTGAAGGCCGCCGGCCGCGACATCGTCGACATGGCGATCGGCGAGCCTGATTTCGACACGCCCGATGACGTCAAGGCGGCGGCGCATGCGGCGATCGATCGCGGCGAGACGAAGTATACCGCCGTCAACGGCACCGTGGCGTTGCGCAAGGGGATTATCGCCGACTACAGGCGCCGCCTTGGGCTGGAATATTCCGACAACGAGATCTGCGTCGGCGGCGGCGCCAAGCAGATCCTGTTCCTCGCGCTGATGGCGAGCGTGGAGGAGGGGGCGGAAGTAATTGTTCCCGCGCCCTATTGGGTGTCCTATCCAGACATGGTGATCGCCAATGACGGCAAGCCGGTCATTGTCCGCTGTTCCGAGAATGAGGGATTCAAGCTGACGGCGGAGGCGTTGGAGGCGGCGATCACGCCGAAGACGCGCTGGCTGATCCTCAACGCACCGTCGAACCCGACCGGCGCGGCCTATTCCCGCAGCGACCTCGAAGCACTCGGCGCCGTGCTGCTGCGCCATCCCAACGTACTCGTGCTGTCTGATGATATCTACGACCAGATCTGGTATCGCGACGAACCTGCGACCACGCTGGCAGCGGCGGTGCCCGCCTTGAAGGACCGCATCCTGCTCACCAACGGCGTGTCCAAGACCTATGCCATGACGGGGTGGCGGATCGGTTATGCCGCAGGTCCCGCGCCGCTAGTCTCGGCGATCAACAAGCTGCAATCGCAGATGTCATCCTGTCCGTCGTCGATCAGCCAGGCGGCAGCGGCCCATGCGCTGACCAGCGACCAGGCGTTCGTGCGCGACAGCGTCAAGCTCTACAAGGAACGCCGCGACTATGCCTGCGCGCGCCTCAATGCGATCCCGGGCCTGTCGTGCCTGGTACCTGACGGCGCGTTCTATCTCTATCCCGGCTGCGCCGGCGTGATCGGCAAGACCACGCCGGAGGGCAAGGTCATCGAGAACGATCTCGACTTCGTGCTCTATCTGCTCGACGGCGTCGGCGTCGCCGCCGTGCAGGGCGCGGCCTATGGGCTGTCGCCGTATTTCCGTCTGTCGATTGCGACCTCGATGGAGGCGATCAAGGAGGCCTGCGACCGCATCGAGAAGGCCTGTCGCGCGCTTCGCTGAGCGAACTCCGGACACGGGACCGGAAAGCTTGGCTGCGTGAAAAGAATCTCATTGAAATCAATGGGCTAGATAAAGGATAGTGCCGCTCGAGAACATAGTCACAGAGCTGGTATCCGACACACATGAGCATCGATTTCAGGAAGCTGAGGAGCTTCGTCAAGGTCGTCGATGCCGGCAGCGTTTCGCGCGCCGCAGGCCTGTTGCGCACTGCGCAGCCGGCGCTTTCCCAGCAGATTGCGGCGCTCGAGAGCCATTTCAAGCACAAGCTGCTTCTGCGCAGCAACCACGGCATCGTCCCGACCGAGGCGGGCCTCATCCTCTACCGCCATGCGCAATTGCTGCTGAAGCAGATCGAGCAGGCGCAGATCGACATCGACCAATCGACCAAGGCGCTGGCCGGGAGGGTGTCGATTGGCCTAGCGACCTATTCGGCGTCGAGCACGCTGTCGCTGCCGATCCTGAAGGAGATGTCGACGCTGCATCCACGGATCATCGTCCACATCAACGACAGCTTCGGCCATGTGCTGAGCGAGCTGATCATGACAGGCAAGATGGATATGGCCATGATCTACGGCTCCGGCCCGATCAAGGGCGTCAAGCTGCAGCCGCTGTTTCGCGAGGAACTGTATCTCGTCTCGCGCGCCGAGACGGTGGCGGACAAGCCGGCCGACGAGCCGCTGCCGCTATCGGCGCTGGCCGACGTCAAGCTGCTGCTGCCGAGCCAGGGCCATTTCCTGCGGCGTCTGATCGATGAATCGCTGGCGCGGGCGCGGGTGACGCCGAACGTCGCCTCCGAGATCGAATCCGTCTCCGCGCTCGGCGCGGCCGTGACCGAGGGCCTCGGCTCGACCATCCTGCCGGCCTCGGTCGCCGCCGCGAGCGCGTCGAGTTTTGCGGGCGTCGAGGTGCGGCGGCTGGTGCGCCCCGCCATCGAGGCGACTGTCTCCTTGTGCGTCTCCGATCATCTGCCGTTGTCAGAGCCCGCACTTGCCACGCGCTCGGTGCTTCTGACCGTGGTCGAGAGGCTGATGCGCAGCCATCCGCAGGGTATTCGCGCGGTCTAAGCAACGCGCCCGCGATTAAAAAGCCGAGTGCAGCCGTGCTCGGAGGTTGCATCGTGCCGGTTTCTCAAGGCCATAAACAAAACCTATGGCGGCAGACCGGAGTTGTGGTGGTCGCGTGCGGGCGCATTCCCTACCCTCGAAGACAATTGCTCCGAGGAAACAGATGGCCAAGCTCGCATTCGATACCGGGGGAACTTTCACCGATTTCGCGCTGCTCGACGACAAGGGTGAGCTGCATCTCCACAAGGTGCTGAGCACTCCGGCCAATCCTGCCGCGGCCGTGGTTCGCGGCGTCTCCGAACTGCTCGCGGAATTCGGCGACGTGGTCGATCTCGACAATCTTCAGGTGCTCGGCGCCACCACCGTCGTTACCAACGCGGTGTTGGAGCGCAAGGGCGTCAAGACCGGCTTCATCTCGACCGCTGGCTTCCAGGACATGCTGCGCATCCGTAACGAAGGGCGCTACGATCTCTACGACCTGAATTTGAAGTATCCCGACCCGCTGGTGACGCGCGCCAACAGCTTTGGCGCGGTCGAGCGGATGTCCGCGGATGGCGAGGTGATCACGGCGCTGGAGGAGGACACGGTCCGCGAGATCGCTGGGCGGCTGCGACAAGAGGGCATCAAATCCGTCGCCGTCTGTCTGCTGCATGCCTACAAATATCCTGACCACGAGCAGCGCATCGCCGCGCTGCTGCGCGAGGAAGATCCTGATATCTTCGTATCGCTGTCCTCGGAAGTCTGCCCGGAGGTCCGCGAGTTCGACCGCGCCTCGACCACCGTCGTCAACGCGTATACACGGCCGCAGATGTCCGGCCACGTCGCCCATCTCGAACGCGAGTTCGCCGCCAAGGGCATCGACCGTCAGGTGCTTTGGATGACCTCGTCGGGCGGTCTCGTCCCGAGCAGCCGCGCCGCGGAGCTGCCGGTGCGCCTGATTGAATCGGGCCCGGCCGCCGGCGCGGTGGCCGCCGCCGAATTCGGCCGTATCGCCGGCGAGGGCAGCGTGCTGTCCTTCGACATGGGCGGCACCACCGCAAAACTGTGCCTGATCCCGAACGGCGAGCCGACGGTCGGCACTGATCTCGAGGTCGCGCATTATCATCGCTTCCGCAAGGGCTCGGGCTTTCCGCTCAAAATCCAGTCGATCCGGATGATCGAGATCGGCGCCGGCGGCGGCTCGATCGCGGCCAAGAATCCACTCGGCTTGCTCGACGTCGGGCCGCGCTCGGCGGGCGCCATGCCTGGGCCGGCCGCCTATCAGCGTGGCGGTACCGAGCCGACCGTGACGGACGCGGACATTCTGCTCGGTTATATGGGCACCGAATCCTTCGTCGGTGGCTCGTTCAAGGTGTCGAAGGATGCCGCGCTCACGGCGATGACCAAGCTCGCAGCCTCCCTCGACGTCAGCGTTCCCCGCTGCGCCTTCGGCATCCACGATCTCGTCAACGAATCCATGAGCAAGGCGGCGGCCGTGCATGCCACCGACCTCGGCGTCGATCCGCGCAGCCTGCCGATGGTCGCGTTCGGGGGCGCCGGTCCCGTGCATGCCTATGGCATCGCGCGCAAGCTCGGCATCAAGCGCATCATCTGCCCGACCGGCGCCGGCGTCACTTCGGCGATCGGCCTGTTGATTGCACCGGTCGCGGTTGATCTCTCGGCGAGCTTCCCGATGCAGGTCGACAATTGGGATTTTGCCGTGATGGATCGCCTGCTCGGCGATCTCGCAGCCCAAGGGGCCGAGGTGGTCCGTGCGGCTGGTGTTGCGCCGGAGACCATCGCTAACACCTACACGGTCGACATGCGCCACGTCGGCCAAGGCCATGAGATCACGGTCGCCCTGCCGGATCGCAGTCTGCCGCCGAAGCAATTCCACGAAGAGCTGCTCGCCAATTTCTACAAGCTTTATCGCGAGCTGTTCGGCCGCACGGTCGCGGGCTCGTCGGTTGAGGTGATCACCTGGCGCCTGCGCTCCAGCGGCGAGAAGGATCAGGTGACCCGTCCGCACACGCGCCATGCTGCCGAGGCGAAGAAAGGTGCGCGCTCGGTCTATTTCAGCGAACGCGGCGGCTTCGTCGAAACGCCGGTTTACGATCATTACAAGCTGCCGGTCGGCGAGGCGATCCAGGGACCTGCCATCGTCGAGCAGCGGGAGTCGACCGCTGTCGTCGGACCGAGCGGCACCGCTCACGTCGACATCAACGGCAATCTCGTGATCAACATCGCCTAAGGACGACGCCTCCATGTCCGTGAACGCTGCCGATTTCAACGATCCGATCAACTTGCAGGTGATGTGGAATCGATTGATTTTCATCGCCGATCAGGCCGACATCGTGCTCGGCCGCACCGCGTTTTCGCCGATCGTGCGCGAGAACCACGACTATGTAACCGTGCTGCTCGACAGCCGCGGCCGCGCGCTGGCGCAATGCACGTGGTCGATCCCGGTGTTCATCACCTCGCTGCCGGTCGCCGCCCAAAAATACTTCCTGCCCAAATTTCCGGCCGAAACGCTCCAGGAAGGCGACGTGCTCGCCACCAACGATCCCGAGATCGGCACCGGCCATCTGCCTGACGTCACGATGATCACGCCGATCTTCAAGAACGGCAAGGTCGTGGCCTATGCCGGGTCGATCGCGCATCTGCCCGACATCGGCGGCGCGCCCTTGCACTCCGAGGCCAGCGACATCTTCGAGGAGGGCATTCGTTTCCCGATCGTGAAGCTACACAAGGCCGGTGTTCCCAATCAGGACGTGCTCGACATCATCGCGGCGTCCGTTCGCCTGCCGACCGAAGTGATGGGCGATCTCGAATCGATGGTCGCGGCCAACAATGTGATGGGCCGCGAATTGGTGAAGTTCCTCGACGAGTACAATCTCGACGGCATCGACGAACTGGCCGACGCGATCCACACCCGATCCGAAGCGCAAACCCGCCGCGCAATCCGTCAATGGCCGAACGGCACCTACAGCGCCGAGGTCCTGCTTGACGGCTACGATACCGATGTGACGCTCAAGGCCGCCGTGATCGTCCGTGACGATTCGATTCACGTGGACTACAGCGGGACATCCGAGCAGATCCTTCATTCGATCAATTGCCGCACCAACTATCGTTACGCCCATTCGGTCTATGCGCTGAAATGCCTGCTCGACCCCGATACGCCGAACAATGAGGGCTGCATCACGCCGATCACGGACGAGGCACCGCTCGGCTCGATCCTCAATCCAGAGGAATGGACGGCGGGCAATTCGCGCAATCTGATCGGACATGTGATCCCGTCGCTGATCTTCAAGGCGTTGGAAAGCGTAGTGCCGGGCAAGGTTATGGGCGACAGCGGCGGCGCGCCGATCTGGGCCGCCAATTGCGTCGGGCGACGCGACGACGGTTCGCAATATGGTTCGGTGCAGAATTTTCACGGCGGGCAGGGCGCCCGCGCCGAATTCGATGGTCTGGATACCCTGAGCTTCCCGTCCAATTGCAAGGTCACGGCGATCGAGATGTTCGAGATCGCGGTGCCCGCGCTCACTGAATGCAAAGAGCTGATTCCGGACTCCGGCGGCGCCGGCAAGAGCCGCGGCGGCCTCGGCCAGCGTGTCGTACTGCGCAATCTCGGCCGCAACCCGATGAACATCTATCTGGCGTCGGAGCGCGTGCGTCATCCCTGCTTCGGCGTCGTCGGCGGCAAGTCCGGCAGCCCCGGCAAGGTGTACCGGAACGGCGAGCCGCAGTTTCCTAAGGGCAAGGTGGTGCTGAAGACCGGCGACCGCCTGGAGGTCGAGACGCCCGGCGGCGGCGGATGGGGGGGCACGGCCGAGCGCGCGGCTGCGGCGATCGAGTTCGACCTTGCCGAAGGCTTGATCACGCCTGCCGCGGCGAGGCAGATTTACGGTTATCATCGCTCGAGTGTGGCGGCGACCGCCGCCGAATAGAGGAACCATGGGTTTGCTCGATGGAAAGGTCGCACTCGTCACCGGTGCCGGAACCGGGATCGGACGCGAGACCGCGGTGCTGCTGGCACAGGAAGGTGCAACGGTTGTCCTGACGGGGCGTCGGATCGACCCGCTGCGGGACGTTGTTGCAGTCATCGAGAAGGCAGGCGGCAAGGCCGTCGCCCACGTGATGGACGTGGCATCGCGCGAAGCGATCCTGGAGACGGTCGCCTGGGCCAAGCGCAACGTCGGCGCGATCGACATTCTCGTCAACAATGCTGGCAGCGCCAGCAAGGTGCTGAACGCCCGCTTCCTCAGCGAGGCCGAGTGGAACGCCACGGTGAACGTCAATCTCACCGGGGTCTTCAACCTGACCCAGGCCGTGCTGGAAGACATGATCGCAAGGAAAGAAGGCACGGTGATCACCGTTTCATCGCTCGCGGTCGTTAATCCGAACCTGCTCGGAGGCGCCGCCTATGGCGCGGCCAAAGCCGGCGTGAAGAATTTCATGACCTTCCTGCACAACACCTACCGGAACCAGGGCATCCGCGCGACGACCATCCTGCCCGGCGAAACCGATACTCCGATCATGGACAATCGTGCGCGGCCGCCGCTCGAAAGCGAGCGCGCCGTGATGCTCAATCCGCACGACGTCGCCCGCGCGGTGCTGCTCTGCGCCAGCCTCCAGAAGGGCGCCGTGATTCCCGAGCTGCACATCTGCCCGACTTTCATGCGCGACACCGCGGCCGACATCGAAACCGCACGCTGGGTTGGCGCGCCCGCAGGCCTGAACGACAAGCCGAAGACCTGACAGAGAAGGATCTCCCATGAACGGAGCAAAATTGCGCGAGCGCCTGGCTAAGGGCGAGGCGGTCACCATGCTCACGCCGCATCATTCCTCGTCGGGGCTGGCGGTCCGACTGGTCGAACTCGGCGCCGATGCCATCTTCGTCGATTGCGAGCACGGCACCTGGAGCTTTGAGGACGTGCGCACTACCGCGCAGGCGATCCGCGGGGCCGGCGGCGCGGCGATCGTCCGGCCGCACTCGCATGAACGGCCGCTCCTGATCCGATACCTCAACGCGGGTGCCGACGGGCTGATGGTGCCGATGATCGATACCGCCAACCAGGCGCGTGCCATCGTCGATGCCGTCCGCTATGCTTGTCCCGCCGACTACGACAAGCGGTTGGTCATCGCCATGATCGAGACGCCGCAGGCGATCGACAACATCGAAGAATTGACTGCGGTGGAGGGAATTGATGTCTTCTTCATCGGGCCCGGTGACCTCTCGCAGAACATGGGCTATCCGCCCGCGCCGCCGTTCGGTCAGCCGCGGCCGCAGGCCGTGATGGAGCGGATCGCGTTTGCGGTGAAGAATATCCGCGCCTCCGGCAAGGTCGCCGGCACGCTCGTGACTTCGGATGAATTGCCGGCCTGGCTCGAACACGGCGTGCGCTATTTCTACATCCATTCCGATCCGTTCCTGCGCGTCGGGCTAGATGGCGTGAAGAAGGTGCTCGGCCGCGCCTGAGATTCTTGCGATAGCGTCTGCTGGAAATTGGCGCGGCGCACCGCGCCTCACGCGGCGTGCGGCTGTGGCGTCTGCATAGAGAAGGGGACCTCGTGGAGCCAGGATAATTTCTCGCAAAAGCTTTCGACGCTCATCTGCCGCATGAGATGATCCCCTGCGACCTTATTCCGCGAAAAACGGAGATCGCTATCCAGGCGGGTTCATCAGCTCTAGCCACTTCGCGACCGCGTTTCGCCGGGCAAGCGACTCTTCGCCGCGCGAATGGCTTAAGCCGGTTAAACAAGAAAGCGCCAGTCTATCTCTCGGAAGACCCAGACTGTCGCTGCCTCGAGTTTCTATGGCTTTCGATTAATTGTCTGTGCTGGCAGCGCGGCCTGCTCGTCCGGTCAGATCTGGCTACGTCAGAAGCATCGATCCGGTCGCTGAATAGCCATGAAACACCCGCCGAGAACGGCTCCAGGTCGACTGCTTTCACTAATGGAAGAATTGCGGTCTTGATCACTCGCTTTTCGAGTTCAAATTGCCGGGGGTAAACCAGTGGAGCGGGAGGTATGGGGCGTACGCGATGCCGTCCCAGGGACGCTTGCGATCAGGACGTCGTCGGACCTGTGGGTCAGAATATATTGGGCTGTCCGCAGACGATCTTGCAGATCTTGCGTTCAACGGCGCTCGGATAGCCCTGGCCGGGGCTTGCTGGTACATCATGACGCAAATGGACTACATCGAGCGTGTCGCCCCCGAGAGTCGTTAGATCGTATGGACCGCCTGGCGGAGCTCTTTACCAGGGCAGGCCGGACTCCATGAGGCCTCCGCGTGAAGCGGGGGTAGCCGAAAGGCAATGGCGCCAAAGCCGATCCGGTTGATGGCCATGTCAGCGCCGATAAGGAAATCCGTCGTGATTATTAGGGCACGTGAACGACCTCCTGTGTCGGTTCGGCGACTCTGTCCTCTCAAATGTTGCATAGGATGAGATCGGGCGCCAAGTCTCAGCGTCCCTCGATGCTGTACTCGTCAAGCTGCACGCTGCCCGTTCCCATCGGCAGCGGCAGCGTCGCCGATACTAGCAGCGCGTAAGGAATGGCCGCCAGGGCGGCCAGCCGGACCTTGATCCTCTGGTTGGACGTCATGAACCTAGTCATCGTCGCGTCCGGATTGTGACCTGCAAGCGGCTTGTAGCGTACCGAGCACACCGCAACGGAGCCCTTGTACGCAGCGGATCTAACGTCCTCCGAGCCTGTATAGTAGAATTCCAGGTCGGAACGTGCCGCTCCTGTGAAGAGACGAACCGTCCGTTTGCACGTTGCCGAGCCAACATCTCCGTCACTTCGAGCCACCGGCATGATGAGGGCGCTAAGGGGATCGACGACGTTCCTCATGTGCTCTTCCAACAGGGGAATCCTCGGCCCCTCGATCTCGAATGGAGGATTGATGTCGGTGGCTTTGGCGTTGCCGGCAGCCGATGCCACGCGGATCGTGCGTGTCTCGGATCCAGCCTGGCTCAGCGAGAAGGACGATGGCAGGATTGTTCCATCCTTCAATGTTCCATCGGCCTTCAGACTCAGACGGTAAGGTCTTGCGAAGGCGGCAATGCCGCTGAGATGCGCGTTGAGACTGGCATCGTAGGTCGAGGGACCGATGTTGCTCGTCATCGTGAGCTCGCCAGCGCGGACGCCGAGATACGACAAGGAGTATTTGGCACGAATTGTCGCAGCATTCGATACCGAGACCAGGCCTATCAGGCTGGAGAGGAGCAGGAGCGCCTGCAACGCGTGCCCCCTTGCCACTCCACTGAGCCCATAGCGCACTCGCTGGCGGGCTGGAGCTCCCACGACAAAGTTCAGCGGACAGACGACGGCGAAGGCAGCCCCTCGACGGGCAGGAAAAGCGAGCTGCCCCGCTCTCATAGCGCGAGAACGACTCGGCCGGCACTGCGAAAACCTGACTCTGCGTCTGCAATCGCGGTCAGGGCCTCGCTGAACGGCTTCTGAAGACCGATCTTCGGCCGTAGCACGCCCTCCTCGGCGAGCTGAGCGATCTCGTGGAGGTGCTCGGTTCCCATCGTCGCGAAGGCAAGCTTGTAACGGCCCGACAACATCCCGCGCATGGCTCTTCGCGGAGTTGGGTTGATGTCGACGAACACGCCTCCAGGCTTGAGCATGGAAAGTCCTTCGCCCACGGGCATCGTTCCTGCCGTGTCGAAGATGGCATCGAACGTTCCGGCTTCCCGGTAGGAGGGGCTGTCAACATAGTTAAATACCGGGTCGAGACCGGCCGCTTTGGCCGCTGGCATGGCGGCTTTGCCGCATGAACCAGCGACCGCTGCACCTCGTGCCAGCGCCAACTGCGCTGCGAACGCGCCGACCGCCCCGCTACAGCCGTTGATGAAGATGCGCGACCCGCTGCGGACCTGCGCTTTGTCGATGATTGCAGCCCAGGCAGTCGTTGCTGGAATGGGAAGGCAAGCAGCCTCGCTGAACGAGAGCCGCTCCGGTTTTCTGGTCAGATATCGGCTATCGACCACGATCGATTCGGCAAACGCGCCCGCGTTCTTGAAGTCCATCGTGCCGAAGACATCGTCTCCAAAATGGACGTTCGTTACGTCCTCGCCGACCGCCTCGACGGTCCCGGCGTAGTCGGAGCCGACTCCCTTCGGAAATGCTCCGCCGATGATCAGTTTCATGGCGCCCCGACGGAGCTTCCAGTCGAGGGGATTGATGGCGACGGCCTTCACCTTGACGCGCACCTGATTGCGGTCGAGCGGCGGCGGCGTGTAGTCTCCGAAATACATCTGCTCGGGACCACCGTAGCGATCGTACTGCACTCTCTTCATGATTGCCTCTCGGCTTTGTCAGTAAACGACCGCAAGGTTCTTGATCTCGGCAGCGGCTGCAGCCATCGCTGCGGTCCGGTTCTCCGGGCTGCGTCCAAGACCCTCAGCGCGGATGACTGTCACGTCGCTGACTCCGAGAAAGGCGAGGAAGCCCTTCAGATATTTCTCCTGATGATCGAGCCCGGCGGCAGGCTGTCCTTCACTATAAAGATTGCCGCGCGACGAGGCGATGATCACGCGTTTGCCCTGTGCGAGTCCTTCGACGCCGTTGGCCGTGTAGCGGAATGTCTTTCCTGGGACGGCCACGCGATCGAGCCAGGCCTTGAGCTGCGACGGGAGAGAAAAATTGTACATCGGCGCGCCGATGACGATTACGTCGGCGTCGACAAAGTCGTCGAGGATTTGGGCGTTGCGCGCTGCGCTCTCCTTCGTAGCCGCATCCTCCGGAGCCGAGCCCCGCTGAGCCAGCAACTCCGGACCGGTAAGGTGCCCGATTGGTTCTGCGGCGAGGTCGTAGCGAATGACCTGCGTATTTGGATTGAGGGCGGTCAATCGCTCCACGATGGCGGCAGAGAGTTGTCGGCTGGCCGATTGGCCGCCAAGGATGCTGGCGTCTACATGCAGAAGTTTCATAGTCCAAGTCCTTTCATATGATCCCGCGATGCTCGTTGATCGAGAGGTGGCTTGCACGTGCTTGCGCCCGGTCGCGCGCAGCGATGCAAACCTGCTCCAGCCGGACAGGCGCGGGTCGAAAATTACAGTCTGTGCAATTCTAATTATTGCAGTGACTGCGAATTTACAAGGGGTGCGGTAAGTGGTATTTGAAATGCCATGGAAAGGGAATCATCGGCCCCGGAGGGTTGGCGTGAAAGGAAGCGTCGCGAGACGCTGCAGCGCATTGCCGAAACCGGGCTCAAGCTCTTCATCGAGAATGGATACGAGGCGACGACGCTGGAGACGATCGCGGCAGCATCCGGCATATCAGCGCGGACGTTCTTCTATTATTTCAGGTCGAAGGAAGACATTCTGCTCGCCTGGCAGCAGGGATTGCCGGATGCGGTGCGCGCCGCGATCCTTGCAGAATCGCCGAACCAGAGCCCGGTTCACCTCGTGCGTAACGCATTCTTGAAGCTGCCGGTGCAATTCAGCTCCGAACACGCCATCGCGATCGATCGCATTCTACGCTCGACCGAGCAGCTGAGGGCAAGCAATCAGGCGAAATTCGTGTCGATGGAGAAAGCGGCTTTCGAAGCTCTGTCGGTGCACTGGCCGCAAGCGCGGCGGCGCAGAGCGCTCCAGGTCGTTGCGATGGCATCTGTCGGGGCCATGCGTCTTTCCGTTGACGCATGGGCCGACGAGGGAGGTCAAAAGCCGCTGGCGAGCTTCATCAAACAGATGTTCTCTGTGTTGGAGGACGAACTCTAGTGCTCGCGAGGCGCCGGCGGTGAGTGCGCCTTACGTTGGCGGACTAGGAAGAATTGTTCTCCCTATGAAAAGAACGACGCCGCATCTTCGGCTGCTGCGCCGCAGGCGTGCCCGAAGGGGACCTAGGGCGTCGCAATCGACAAGGCCCCTTGGCGTTTAGCCGCCGATCGACCCGGTAGGCCGTCCGACCCCAGCCGTTCGATGATGGCCCGCTCGATCGGCTTCTCTGTGGTGCTAGCGAGGCTCGTCGCTGAGCACAAGCCTTCCGAACGGAGAGCGGTAACGACGAGCTTTTTGCGCCGAAGGCAGGGTTTTGAACGACGGGCATCACTTTGTGGCCCGAAGGGACCGAGTCTCGCCAAGCGTCAGTTGGCCCTTGGAGCCTTGTTTGTTGAGCGGCACAACGTCGCCTCGTAAACTTTCGCTTCATAGGACTCCAAGAGAGGTTTCCTCCTCTCGTCGAATGCTACGTAGTGTGGCATGTCAATGTGGTCTTCCAGATCCTTCAGCGTCTCCCACGTTTCGAAGACGAACATTTCGTCTGGGTTTTCCAACGAAGGATAGTGAGAGTAGGCCAGATTTCCCTTCTCCTCCCGCGTGTTTTGGACATTGTCCATCACAAACGACAACAGCTCGTCCCGCTTGCCCGGCTTCAGGACGTACTTGACGGACACTACAATGGTCATTTTGAACAATCCTAGTGGGGCGCCGCTGCATGAGGCAGGCGACTGGATATTGGGATCGTGAATTGGCGCAGTCAACCTGCCAGTGCCTGCATCCTATCGTGACGATCAACGGTGTCCTGCTCTTGTCGCACGAGAGTTGCCAGCAACGCCATTTAGCTCTTCGACTGCATTTTCCGGCAGGTCGAGTTCGGATGCGGCGAGATTCTCGCGCAGATGCGCGACAGACGAGGTACCGGGGATAAGGAGGATGTTGGGCGAGCGACCAAGCAGCCAAGCAAGCGCTACCTGCATGGGCGTTGCATCGAGGCGAGCGGCGACGTGCGTTAGGGTGGACGATTGCAGGGGAGTGAATCCGCCGAGTGGGAAGAACGGAACGTAGGCGATGCCGTCCCGCGCGAGGTTATCGATCAAGGTGTCGTCAGACCTGTGAGCCAAGTTGTACTGATTCTGCACGCAGACGATTTTGCAGATCTTGCGTCCTTCCGCGATCTGCAAAGGAGTGACGCTGCTCAGCCCTATATGCCTTATTAGACCCTGACGTTGGAGATCTGCCAAGACACTCAGTGGTGCTTCGATGGCTTCGGCCGGCGTATTCGGGTCCATCATGACGCGAAAATTGACGACATCGAGCGCGTCGAGCCCAAGATTGCGCAAGTTGTCGTGAACCGCCTCAGTGAGCTCTTCGCGCGAGAAGGCCGGATTCCATGAAGCGTCGCCGCCGCGTCGAGCGCCGACTTTGGTAACGATGACGAGGTCTTTGGGGTAGGGATGCAGCGCCTCGCGGATCAACTGATTCGTAACATGGGGGCCGTAGAAGTCGGAAGTATCGATATGATTCACGCCCAACGCGATGGCTTCGCGCAGGACAGCCAACGCCGCGGCTCGGTCTTTTGGCGGACCGAACACATGGGGACCGGCAAGTTGCATGGCGCCGTACCCAAGCCGGTTTACGAGGCGGTCTTCCAGGTTAAAGCGGGCACTGTGGTCGGCTGTTGGCATAGATCATCTCCGTAAGATCGATCTTCCGTAGGTAGATATTGCCGGGCCGGTCGATAACTAGGTACTCTCCGAACGGGTCGTTCGGAGACGCGAACAGTGAAAGTAGATCTGGGTGAACTGAGCGCCTTTGTGACCGTCGCGCGGGCTGGAGGTTTTCGGGACGGAGCTCGGTCGAGCGGGGCGAGCGCCTCAGGGCTGAGCGAAGCGGTAACCAGGTTGGAAGCGCAGCTCCGGGTCAGGTTGTTGAACCGAACGACCCGGACCGTGGTGCCCACCGAGGCGGGGCTGCGCCTCCTCGAGCGGCTCGGGCCTGCATTCGCCGAGGTGGAAGCAGCGGTCGACGTGGTCAACAACTACCGCGACAAGCCTGCAGGTACACTGCGTCTCAACGTGCCCGTTAGCGCGGCGCGTCTCGTGCTACCCACCATCGTGCCGCGCTTTCTTGCGACCTATCCCGACATTCGGCTGGAGATCATTGCGGAGGATAACTTCATCGACGTTTTAGCGGCGGGTTGCGATGCCGGCATCCGATACGACGAGCGTCTGGAGCAGGATATGGTGGCAATGCCGATCGGACCTCGCATTCAGCGCTTCGCAACCGCTGCCTCTCCGATCTATTTAGACCGTCACGGCCGGCCCAATCATCCTCGTGACCTTTTCAATCATGCTTGTCTCGGCGGTCGCTTTTCGTCCGGTGCGCTGGTGGCGCCGTGGGAGTTCGAACGGGAGGGTGAAATCGTTCGCGTAGAACCCAAGGGACCGTTGCTGGTCAGCGTGGGGACGGCGATAGATCTTGCAGTTGCCGCAGCCGTCGCCGGTACTGGCATCATCACTCTCTTCGAGGAATGGCTGCGCCCCTATCTCGCCAGTGGTCAGCTGGAACCGGTCCTTGAACCCTGGTGGCAAAGCTTTTCGGGTCCATTCCTCTACTATCCCGGCCGCCGACTTGTGCCAGCACCCTTGCGCGCATTCATTGACTTCGTAAGGGGTGAACCATCGTACCCGCCGCTTGGGACTATACCCACCGAGTAGTGCCCTCGGCAGCAACAAGATGTTCGCTGGTTGAGGGTTCAGAGCTGTGCGCGGAACCTTACGGCTATAGAGGGATAAGGCACCGGCCGTTAGGCCGTAGAGTTCCCTTGACGTCCGATAAAGCGGGGAGCGCTCCGGCGACCTCTCCCAGGGGCAGGCGCGGAAATAGCGTGCTATTTCCGCAATGCTTCGCGTTAGTAGACCACAGCCTTGGAGACTCGATTGCGGACACAAGCGATCGACCCGGCACGATCGCTCACTCGATAGCACCGCAGCAGGTTTGTATCAGGAAATGTTTATGGCGCCTGAGACATCCACCAGTTCGACCTGGCCGACGGCGTGCTGCGCTCGAATCTTCCGACAGTCATAGTGGCTTTACTTGACGCATATCAAAATCGGACATATATCAATTTCTGGCTTTGAGGCAGCGCAGGACACCCGGCACGGTTTCCTTCTGGACCGACAAGGAGCACTGATGAAACTGTACTACACACCCGGCGCCTGTTCGCTCTCGCCCCATATCGCTCTGCTGGAAGCTGGACTTCCTTATGACATGGTCAAAGTCGACCTACGCACGAAGAAGCTCGAGAACGGAGAGGACTATCTGCAGGTCAATCCGAAAGGCCAGATCCCTGCGCTACAACTCGATAGCGGCGAGGTCATCACAGAGGGTCCGGTCATCGTTCAGGTAATCGCCGACAAAGTGGGCAACGGCCTGGCTCCGGCCCGCGACAGCGCCGAGCGCTACAGGTTGCTCGAATGGCTCAACTTCATCACGACAGAGCTGCACAAGAGCTTCGGCCCGCTGTTCTCACCAGTGCTAGCCGACGACGCTAAATCCTTCTTCAGGGACCGCGTGACCGCCAAGCTAAAGTATGTCGATAGCCAGCTCGCCGGCCGCGATTTCCTGATGGGAGACCAGTTCACAGTCGCCGACGGCTATATGTTCACAATATTAGGCTGGACCGACCCTTTGAAGTTCGATCTTTCGGGCATGGCAAACCTGCTCGCTTACAAGGCCCGCATAGCTGCGCGGCCGAAGGTAAAAGAGGCCCTCATTAAGGAAGGGCTGATGAAGGCTGTATGAGGCGCGGCGCTTGGGGAGGGGACAAGTCTGGTAGTTTCCGTGTCGAGAGGTCAGTTCGTTTGGAGGGCACGGAGCTGGCTGTGGTAGGCGCTGAGGTCCGCGTAATCAAAGAAGACGCGGGAGAGGCCTCGTCCGGGTGCATTTGAAGAGAGCTTTGGCTGCCTAATATCTGCGGACGAGCGTGCCTTGTCGCGAAAGAGGCGGGGTGTGCTTTGCGAAGATCGATGCTCACATCGGAGGAGACGATGACCCTCAATAGGAACGAGTCCAAAGACGACGCCGACCGAACCTCCTCCCACGTTGATCAAGAACCAGATGTGCTTGCATCGCGCCGCGAACTTCTCAAGGCCGTTGCGGTCGGCGCCACAGCTGCCACGGTAGCTGCCCCTCTCCTGCCTTTCGGGGCGATGGCGCAGCCATACGGCGAGCAAGGCGGTGGCGACGTCTTGGCCCGCTTGCAGGGCTCTGAGCGTGTTGGCAGCCGAAGGATACTACTCAAAGGCGGAATCGTGATGTCGATGGATCGATCCGTCGGCGACTTCATGAACGCCGACGTATTGATTGAGGGAAAGACGATCAGGGCTGTCGGGCCAAACCTTTCGGTCTCCGATGCAATTGTTGTTGATGCCACGAACACAATTGTGATGCCCGGCTTTGTCAATACGCATCATCATCAATTTCAGACGAACACACGTGGGTACTTCGCCGACGCGTTCTACTTTACCTCGGGACGCCGACCGGACTACCGGCGTGCATTCATGCCTGGCGGCATCCATGAGAAGTATACTCCCGAAGACGCGTACATCGGTCAGCTCGTTGGGGGGCTCACCAACATATCCGCGGGTGTCACCACAGTGTGCGACACGTCGCAAGTGTCAATCACGCGCAAACATACTGACGCCTGCATCGATGCGTTCAAGGAATCCGGGCATCGCACTGTCTTTGTCTTTACGAGTGGACCGGGCAATGCCGCTAGTGTGGCGGACTATGCATTTCCTCAGGACATCCATCGCATAAAATCGCAATACTTCAGCTCCGAAGATCAGCTTATGACGCTTGGCTTGGGGGCGTTTCCACCCGACGTCAAAGCGGTTTTCCCGCTCGCTCGCGAAATTGGGATGCCAATTTATGTTCATGTAACCGGTCCAGCCCGAAGTGCGGCGGTTGAAGAGTTAGGAATACGCTCCGACTGCACCATCATTCACGCAATGGATCTGCCAGAGAGCGCGTGGCGGCAAATCGTAGACAACGGCGCGAAGGTATCCATCTCCTCCATTGCAGAGCCTACTGTGGCAAACGGAGTTCCGGCAATCATGGAGGTGATGAAGTATGGCATCATGGACCGGGCGAGTTTCAGCACTGACGCCGAGGCCTTTATGACTGCCGACTTCTTCTCTCAGATGCGCGGCGCATTTATGCTTCAACGACTTCTTGCGGTACAGCGCTCTGATAACGGTCAGCGTGACGTGCCGCGGCCAATTACTTGCCGTGAGGTTCTGGAGATGTCGACGATGGGAGGCGCAGTCGGTGCGAACCTGGCCCACAAGGTTGGCTCCCTGACTCCGGGTAAGGAAGCAGACATCATCATGCTACGAGTCGACATGATGAATGTTTGGCCAATCACCAACGTTCCGGGAGCGATCGTAACGTTGATGGACACCAGCAATGTGGATACGGTCTTTATCGCCGGTAAAGTGAGAAAGTGGCGAGGTAGACTAGTCGACGTCGATATGATGAAACTGCTTCGCTTGCTCGAGACCTCTCGAGACCAATTGTTTGCGCGCGCCGGCTGGAAGATTGATCCGTTCGGAACCTGCTGTGAACGCTAGAAGACGACGAAAGAGATCTGACGCTTATTCTCTGGACCGCGATGTGCCGATCATCGATCGGGCGGATCGAGGCAGCCGCTTGGCTAAGGACGCTGTTGGGCGGTTCGGTTAGAGAGAATTGAACTATCCCAATTGAGGGTCCTTTCCCGATGCTCCAAGGTCAGGTGTGGGCGCGTCTAATGCGGCGCAAATGTCATCGAGAGAAGTGCCGGGCGCGGCCAGTGCGGCAACAACACTGCAAGGAAAGATCATAAGGATCGCGGCTAGGCAGGGACCCCAGTCGCGCAGTGCCGTCAGACCAGTCACCCAAACGCCTCAGCTCGTCGAAAAGTTTGACATATCCCAAAATTGGACATATCCTTCTTTTCGAGTGGTGTGATGCAATTTTCGTGGGAAGGGCTGACTGTTTTACGTGCTCGTTAGAGCGGTCGCAGGCCTTCGAAAGTCGTTGGGGCTCTTTTCGGTTTGGAGGCCGCTAAGAGCAACTGGACCAATATCGAACTCCAAGTCGGTACCGCTTTCTTGGTAGCGAGTGAAAGTGACGTCGGCAAACGAGCCTACGACCTGTGGCCTACCTCGTCGCCCACTTGCTCGACCATGAATGTAGCGCTTGCGGATAACACTCGGACGATCGTCCTCACATTCGAAGGCGTTACTAGCGATGCTGCCCTCGTGGTCCCAGCCGCCCTTTTGCACGCCATGACTTGCATCCGGATCCTGCTGGCCGGGGCAAAGCATGAGTGGGCGCTATTATTTGGGAGAGCAGGCCGGTGATGGCCGGAACGATATAGGACAAGCGCATGAGCGGATGCCTCTGCTCGTGCGGTTCAAAGGGCTGCTTTGTCGAGGCGTTGCTCGACCCCTAGGCCAGGCTTGTTGGGAAGAGGAGTGGCACAAAACGGTCCGACTACATTCGCCCCAATCGCTCGCGGTGTTGCCGATTTATGACTCTCCCGCGGATTCAGTGGTGACGACCTAGATTGGGTTCTGAGAACCACAAGCGAGTGGGTCCTTGATATCAATTCAGTGTGTTCGCGGTCCGACCACAAATCAGGCGCGGCAAATGGAGGAAGCGTAGGGCGAGGCCGATGCATGATGCACGGCCTTGGCCCGTTCATATCGAGGGGGACAAATGCTCAACTATGAGAGACTACGGGCGGCAGCACTTTCCGTCGCCATGATTGCGTCAGCTGGTGTGGCAAACGCTGCAGACGTTCCGGTCAAGGCTAAACAGGCACCACCAGTAGACCCTCCGTTCTTCCTGGTGAACGACAATCGGCTGACGTTTTCTTGGATGCCACAAGGCACCGAACCTGGAGCTTATTCGCGGCGTCCCGACGGGTCAATCAACGGTAAGACTGCAAAGCAGGTCTATTCGTTTACACACTTCGACATTTGGGCCTATGGTACCAACTCGCTCAACATCTCTCTACTTAAGTCGGATCACAATAACCCGGCACACCCGTGCACAAACGCTGGCGTGATTCAGGCGAGCCGTGCCGATCCGGGGATCGCGGCGTCTTGCTCGGGAGCAACCGACATTACTGGTCAGTTGCGTTCGACCTTCGGGTGGAATGAACTCTTCAACACAAAGGCGTTCACCGCGGGACCCCTGAAGAATATCTCGTTCGTAGTCGGTCTGGATGGCGGCACCGAAAATAACTATTTGACTCCGGCAAGGCGTACCGTCGTCTCTGGTCTGCAATTCCAATTCGAGTTGCCCTACAAGGGCTTCTTCAACGTCTCGCCGCTGGCCTACTGGGAATTCTCCAACAATAGCGCATACGCTCAATGCGGAAGTAATTTCGCCGGTACCAGTCCGGGAGTGAACTGTCTGATCGACGGCAACAGAGTTTACGAGCCGACATGGTCGCTTGAGGCCAATTACTACATGGACCTTGGATTTCTGCCAGAAAGCATGCAGTTCTTCTCGATTAGCGGCCGTGCGGCAATTGTAGGAAAGAGAGGATATGAGACCAATCCGCTCCCGGGTCTCAGTACTGCTGTGCAGTACTTTTCCGAGCCCATCCGCCTGACTTTCGACGCGAGCAAGGCGGTTTGGGGAGCCAAGTACTCACATTTTGTCGACCTATGGGTGTCTTACCGATACTGGCAAAACAAGTTCGGAATTGACCACAGCGTGAGCAGGACCTGCAACGTTTCTCCAGGTGTGAGCAACAACACTTGCACCGAATCCACCGTCTACGCCGGCATAACGGTTAAATGGTAGATCTGAAGAAGTGGTGCGTTGAGCATCCAGCCCTTCGCGCCACTAATGATCTCGAGAGGGGGGCTTCCGATGGAAGCCCCTAAAACTTCTCCGGATGGCGCAGTGATGGGCGACGTACCTTCTGAGTGTACGCAGTACGTCTGCATATGAAGACGTTCCAGATGGTCTCACGCGATCCCGTATGCGGCTGTTCCGCATGCGCGTTTAAACAGTCACAGTACCGATGATAGCGCGGCCAGGAGCGTATTGCAGCTGATACCTTAACAATGGAGGTTGATTCCGTGTCACATAATGATCCGAGGCGTGCCGCCAGCCGCATTGATTGGCATCAAGATGTCCTCGAGGCCGCGCTTCTGCGCGGCTCGATTAGCCGTCGCAGATTTATCTCCATGTCGCTGGCCCTCGGACTTCTCTCGGCCAGCCAGATCAGCGCGCTCGCGCAGACGTTGGAGGAAATCAAAGCAAATCAGGCAGCCAGAGCTAAAACCTTGTCCGGAAGCTATGACTATGTCGTATGCGGAGCAGGCACCGCGGCGTGCGCGCTCGTCGGTAGGCTGGCCCTTGACATCAACAGGAGTATTCTTCTGATCGAGGCGGGTGGGTGGGACGACGTGCCGTCGATCCTCAATCCCAGCATCTGGTTTACCAACATTGGCACCGAGCGCGCCTGGAGCGACGTTACGCCGCCGTTCGCCGGCATCAACAACCGATCGATCCTTGAACAAACAGGTAGGGTGCTGGGTGGGGGAAGCAGCATCAATGCGGCCTGTTGGGTGCGTCCGTTCAAGGATGATTTCGAATTCTGGGCTAAGGAAGCCAAGGATGAGAGGTGGGGCTATGAGCACGCACTTGCCATATACCGCCGGGCCGAAAATTGGAGAGGGGCACCAGATGACCGATATCGCGGAAAAGATGGGCCCGTTTGGTGTCAACCTGCACAGGACCCTTCGCCAATTGCGCCGGCGATGCTTGAGGCCTGCCGGGCACTCGGTCTTCCTGTAGTAGAAGACTCCAACGGCAAGCGTGAAGAGACGGGCGAAGGATTCGGTTACTTCAATCACATTGTTCGGGACGGCCAGAGACAAAACATGGCGAAGTCCTATCTCTACCCTGTGCTGAGCCAAAAGAACGTTACTCTAATGGTCGATACCCAGGTCGATCGCCTTATAATCAAGAACGGCAAGGTAAGCGGAGTCGAGTTCGTCCGCGATGGGAATAAGCGAATCGTTGCGGCCAACCATGAAGTCATCGTTTGCGGTGGCGGCATTAACACGCCACGACTGTTGATGCTGAGTGGCATCGGTGACGAGGGGCATCTCAAATCCATCGGCATCGAGCCCGTTGTTCACAGCCCCGAAGTCGGCAAGAATTTTCAAGATCATATTCTACACCGGGGCTGTCTCTGGGAGGCACCGAAAAAGGTGGAGCTACGAAATTCTGGGGCGGAAGTATTGGGTTATCTAAAGAGCGACCCGTCTCTAAATCGTCCCGATATAAGCGTGGTCCAGGTGGAATCGCCCATCACGACAGATGTCATATCCAAGAAGTATAGCCCGCCGACAACGAGCTGGGCGCTCTGCGCGGCTGTGGTCGCCCCGAAAAGCCGTGGTCACCTTCGGTTGAAATCTAACGACCCGAAAGACCGACCAGTTGTCGAACCGAATTACTTAAGTCATCCAGAAGACGTTGCCGCGCTAATACGGAGCATCGAGGTCTGTCGCCACATTGGAAACTCGGCCGCGATGCGTCCTCATGCAGTGCGTGAGGTCGCCCCTGGCAAGGAACTCAAAGGAGAGGAACTTGCAAACTTCGCCCGCGACGGAGCCTCGACATTCTACCATGCTAGTGGCACGTGCCGCATGGGCGCAGATCCACAGGCAGTTGTCGACGCGAAGCTGCGCGTCAATGGGGTCAGCAACCTTCGCATTGCCGATAGTTCTATCATGCCGCGGATTCCTGCCGCCGCCTTGATGGCCGCATGCGTGCACATTGGCGAACGTATGGCAGAGATACTTTCGGCCCCAGCCTAGCGGAGAGAGTGACCGAGAAGTCGCGCCTAGTTCGATAGCGAATCGTCGTTCTCCCGCGCTCTTCTAATAAGTCGACCCGCACGAAAGTGCCTCTTAGTCGTTCGGGACGAACACGTTTCGGCCCCAACGAGGAATGTGGATCTATCGAGGAACAAGCTGTGAGAGGGGCGTTGCGGCGATTGAACTGATTTGATGGTCGCGGTCATCCGCGCGTCAGCCAGGGCTACCCTAGTTTCGCGCAATAGTCGCACCCAGAAAGCCGATTAAGTCGCTGACTGAACCCTTCGATGCCCGTTCATCGTTCCGGCATTGCAGAGTGTGGCAATGCCGGCGAGGTCGTCCGCCGGCCAGGCTTGCGGATCGACGTCATTGCGGTGCGCGGTCATGATGATCCAAGAGGTGCATGAACGCGGCGCGGGCGGCTCGACGATCAGAGCGCGTGAAGAGCCTGGACTACGTTCGGGGGCAAAGCCGCGCAGCGCGCGTTCTGCCGCATTGCTTGATTTGCAGATGCCGCCGTCATGTCAGCGCTTCGCTGCCTAAACGCCAATGCCTTTCTACCCGCGAAGATTGCGCGTCTGAGCGCTTTCAGCCGGAAATGTGCTCGAACCACCCATCCGTCGGACCCGTTCGTTCGCGCTCAGCCTTCCAAAATACCCGTAGACTGGACAGAAACTAATTTCGGTCGTATCATAATTTCGTGAAAATGTGCATGTTCTAACGAGAGGCTGGCTAGGAGGAGAGGAATCTCAAATGCCGTCGTTCGCGAAAATGCAAATCAATAAGCTGCCTGCAAGTGCCATCTTTCCTTGCTGGTTTGACTTCTACGATGCGGCTTCGGCCGGAACTAGTCCGTCCATATAGTTGTGCTGGACGGCCAAACGTCGCTTCATTTCTATTGGGTCTGAGGAAGCCCCCAATGCATTGGTCGCCTCGACCCCACACGCGGGAGAAGCAAATGTCCCCGAGTCGCCTCCTGTTGCGATCGAGTCCTGGTCCTAGTCGTGAAGCGGACCAAAGAGGAAGCACAGTTGATACGCTGGCCCGGGATGCCATGGGAAGAAACAGATCATTTGTAGTTCGAGGAAGTGTAGATCAGACCGACGAGGAGCGCGGGCTGGAGCAGTCGGCTTTTGATGGGGGCCATTGTTGGCCAGGGGACATTCAGAAGAGCCGGGAGAAGATGGTTCGACTACTGCGCCTATTTTCGTCGCCCCGGAAGCGGCTGGGTCTTACCCCCGATGAGGTGCTCATCTTCCTCGCGATCGGTTATCTTTGCACGACGACTACGAATTGTGTTGTTCAACTCACGCCGATCGGCTTAATCGACGTGGCGACGTTGCTCGGAATCCCGAAAGAAACGGTTCGCCGAAAAACGGGCAGATTGGCAGCGCTTGAGTACGTGAGCTGCACTCCGAAAGGAGTCATGATCAAGCAACCCAAGGTCTGGTGTGATATGTTGAACCGCGCTCTCGCCTGAAAACCTCGATTGCTGCCGTCTAGGAAAAAAAGGGCTGCGCGCCTTCCGCAGCCCAGTCTTGGGAGAAACCTACATGTAAGATCGCTCGGTCATTCGGACGCGAGTACCAAAGGGCCGCGATATTCATTGCAGCCCGACGCATGCGGGTGAGGTGATTTGACATAGAACGAGCTTTAGATGTGGTTCCAAAAACCCAGTTTGAGGCGCCGGACTAACTTAGGCTCTCAGATTGCAGCTACTATCAGTCTGGCCGTGCCGACGGCCCTAAGAGCGCCTTGAGGCGGGCGACTTACTAGGCGCCCCGCCAGCATCTCCCTTTTGGCTCCGGCTCACCGCGGAATGGACCCGTCATCAGGTTACGAACGACAAATTGGGCTGCTCAGCAAGCGTAGCTTTTGAGCCCAAAAACTATGGCGACAATCGCAAATGTTGGTCAGAAGCCACACAATGCGGACACTTTCGCCTTGGCATGCCGGGGAATGAAGGCCAACAGTACTCGGCAGCCCGTGTGAAGGTATGAAGGGCGCTCTTCCTAACTTTGCTCGAGCTCGACCTCGATCACACGTTTCTTCAAGGCTGCGGGTACGGAAAAAACGGCGGAGGCCAACGGGGCGTCCCACCGAGTTGCTCCTTGAGTCGGTTACCAGATCTGTCGGCGTCTTCTTGGTAGCTTTCGCGAGAGGTGATGGTTGCAGTCGCAAGCGCGAGTGGGGGATATCTCAGGCTTCGAGCAACGCACGCATCAGTTGTTCTCTGCTCAAAGGCAATGATCGGACACGGACGCCAAGGGCGACAGCAACCGCATTGCCGATCGCAGCTGCGGTCGGACCGAGCGCTACCTCGCCGATACCCAGCGGCAGATCCTTTGGACTGCCGATTAGCTTGACTTCGATCTCCGGTATCTCGCTGAACCGCAGCACCGGGTAGTGTTCCCAAGCGTTCGACTTTATGACCCCGTCTTCGAATCGTACGCGCTCCTTGATTGTCCAGCTCGCCGCTTGGATTGCTCCGCCTTCGATTTGATTGATCGCGCCGTCAGGATTGATGACGAGACCGGCATCTGCTGCAATCCAAAAACGCTCTAGTCGTATTTCTTCGTCGACCAAAAGGTCGACGACCACGGCAACGTACGCGGCGCGGTTCTTGTAGCGGCTAAATGCGAAGCCTCGACCCCGTCCGCTCCCGACCTCTCCCGGTCCGCGCCACCCGGCCATCGCAGCCGCCGCCTCGATTACCTTCCGCCCACGGAGATCGGACAGATTGTCTAGTCGATAGTCCACGGGATCTCGTCCCAAAAGCTCCGCCAGCTCGTCCATCATTGACTCGATGGCGAATACATTCGCGAGCGCTCCCAATCCCCGCATAGACGAACTGCGTACCGGGGGATCGGTCACAAGGCGATGCAGGATGCGCTGCCGAGGAATCTCATAGATCGAAAAGCCATTGCGGATACCACCGCCACCGCTGGCATCGGATATATCGACTGGTGCGGACGGCAAGGGCGGATTTGGCATAAGTTGCGCGCTCAGAAAGTTAACCCGCCCCCCCATGCCCGGCCGTGTGCCATGCACTGGGCTCAAGATATCCACCCCCCATGCGAGCGGCTTGCCATCGTTGCCAAGATCTACATTGATCGTCACTTCCGCGGCGGGACCAAGGGGAGATGAGGTCATCTCATCCTCGCGCATCCACATAACCCTGATAGGCGCGCCGGGCTTCGAGCATGCGATCAGTGCGGCCTCGAAAGCCGCGTCGTCGGCCCCGTTGTGTCCGTAGCAGCCCGCTCCCGGGCGGTGGATGACGTTAACCGCAGAAGGATCCAGGGTGAGCGCGGTGGCGATCGCCTTACGGAGTGGATTCACACCTTGCGCATGGGTCCAGACAGTAAGGTGCCCAGCCTCAAAAAGGGCGAGTGCGCAGGATGGTCCGATCGAGGCGTGGGCAAGCCAGGGCCGCGAATAAGTCGCGGTGACTGTTCTGGCGGCGATCTCAGCCTCTTTGCTCTCTTCATCGCCCAACGTGCGAGCCTTGATGGTCCGCCTGCGTAGGGCGCTCGAGTCGTCGTCGCCGCGTTGCAGAGGAGTTCCGCCGGTCCAGGTGATGAAGCGTTCGCGAGCCTGCCAAGCACTTACGACGTCTTCTTCCCGCTCTCCAACGAGCGCAGCAAAGTCCCCCGTCCTCACGATCTCGACCGCATCGACATAGCGCTTCGGCAGCTTGGTTCCTTCGAGCCGTTCGATCCGCGCACCTGGCCAAGGCTGGTGCAGCACGCGCGCATGCAGCATGCCCTTAAACGACACGTCATGAATAAACCCTGCGCCGAAGACCTTCGCGGGAAGGTCTATCCGGTTCAGGCTGGTCCCGACTACCTTGAAGCCGGCCGCCGACTTGACCTTGGCGGATGCGGTCGCGGGTCGATGAAGATCGACCACACCAGACAAGCTCCAATAGCTTTCGCCCGTCTCTTGACCGTCACGCAGGAACGCGCCGTCCACAATCGAAATCGCGTCGTTTTGGCAATTGAGCTGCTGCGCGGCTCGGTTGCAAAAAATCTCGCGGACTTCGGCGGCCACCAACCGGACGGCAGCCCCAGACTTCTCTATCGATATGCTGCCGGCCGTATAATGCTCATCAGGACATCCGTCGGTGTCGCCTGATACGACGTCGAGCCGGTCCGGCGAGACGTCCATTTCTTCGGAAACTAGCTGAGCAAGCGCAGTTATCACGCCTTGCCCCAGCTCCACTTTGCCCGTCGCGAAGCGGACTCTTCCGCCCGGTTTGATCGTGATCCACTGGTCGAGCCACGGATTTTCGACCAAAATCGACGGAAGATCGTTGGAAATCATGATGCGGCTTTCTCCGCTCCTCGGGCGAGGAGCTCTGCCGCGCGCTCGATGGCCCGCAAAATTCTGAGGTGCGCCCCACAGCGGCATAGATTGGGCTCTAGGGCGGCCCGGATTTCTTGGCGATCGGGGCGAGGACGCCTATCAAGAAGCGCCTTCGCGGAAATCATCATACCGGACAGGCAGTAGCCGCACTGTCCAGCTTGTTCCTCGAGAAACGCCTGCTGCAGTGCGTGTGGCTCTCCGAGCTTGCCAAGGCCTTCCAGAGTTGTCACCGACCGCCCAACAGATTGCAAGACCGACATCGTACATGAATACATGGGCTCCCCATCGACGAGCACCATACAAGCGCCGCACTGCTCCTGGCCACAACCAAACCGCGCTCCAGTCAACCCCAGATAGTTTCGCAGCGCCGTCAGAAGCGGTGTGTCTTCAGCAATGTCGAGCTTTGCGATGCGCCCGTTGAGATCCAATTCAACTGTCACTATTCACCCATCACCTAATTTACCTGCATAGTAACGAGGCCGCTGTTCAATGTAGTCCGTCACGAAGAGAGGAGGTCTCTCTCCGTAAGCGCGCCTGCTGCGCAGTAGCGCCGGATCGAGTGCCTGCGGCCAAATTGAGCCTACTCCAGGATACAGAGAAACCTCCGGCGGGCATGCCGAAGGTTTCGGTAGTCGCGCCATACTTGGAGATGAGAGCTCCCTTTAACACGCTCTCTTATAGGTTCATTGCTCACTCGCCATCGTGGTCCTAAGTGCACTTCCTCGACCCAACCATCTTCCTTCGACTTGCAACACGTTCTTTCCAGGACTAGCGGCCAGCCGACTTGCGTATCGACCCGGCGGATCGCAGTCCGTGGAACTCTCTGCGACCTCTTACAATCCTGGGCCGATGGCAACCCTGCAGCTCATAAAAATAGTACATGTACGATTTTGTTTGTGTCAATATATTTGCGAGCGTCCCAGCCGGTTGTGTGCGAGCGAATTGCAAGTGCGTTGGCGAGCGGGCTGACGGACGGCCATCAGCAGGCGCCGCCCGGCACCGCGTGCAAATCGACGACTCAGAAGGTTGTCCTATTCCCATCCACCACGAGTTGGCTCGGCCTAAACCGCAGCCGTTGAGTTCTGCGTCATGAAGCAAGGCTGCGTGCAATTGTCTCGAACGTTGCGGGCTCGCGCCCCAAGAGCATGCGCATAACGTTGTTGTTGCCCAAAAAGCCGTGTCGGTCGTAGTGCTCGTTCATGGCGTGCCAGTCGGCTAATCCTTCCGGAGAGCGGGCGGCGAGGCGGGGCGTCAGTTTTACCTCGAACGTGGGGATCTGAACCGGATTCAGCGATACGCCGCGCAGGCGACCAATCGTGCGCACCATATCTGCCATCGAACCTTGCGTGCTGCTCAGTTCATAGCTGGCGTGTTCGTGACCCCTCTCTGTAATCGACTTGACTCCGACCTCAGCCAGCTCACGTAGATCGACGAGCGCGAATAGTCGGTCCGGATTGAACGGAATCGAAACCTGCCCTGCCGGCGAGTTGCCGCCATAAGAGCGATATACGACCTGGGCGTACATCGCCGGCTGCAATATCGTCCAACTCAGCGAGCTACTACGGATTGCAGCTTCCGCCTCGGCCTTTCGCATGTGATGGCGTAGACCGGGCGTATGCGGATGAAGGACCGATACGTATACGAGCTTCCTGATCCTTTCGCTCTCAGCCGCACGCGCCACGGTTATAGCATAGTGGGTTTCGGCACTGACCATGGCTGGGGGAATCAAATAGACTGCGTCCGCGCCTTGGAGAGCCGCTCTGACTGTTTCCGCATTTGAGAGGTCCGCGTGAACCACTTGGTCCGCAGAGCAGCCGATTATCTTGGCGCCTGATTCGGTATGCGTCGTCGCTCGCGTCCGAAACCCAGCCGCACGTAAAGCGCGCAGTACGTATCCACCGCTGATGCCCGAAGCGCCGAAGACGACAACTAGTCGATTATCCGGATGGCTACGCTTGGAGAACATCCCTCTTTGTCCATTATGGTCTTTCAAACTGGAAGCCTCCACTTTAATGGTTCCGTCGAGGGGTGGTCGATCTGATCAACCAAGTCACTTGGCCGCGCTATGAAGGCGGCGCGCAATCCGGCAAACGTCCACGCGGAAGCACCCTCATGGAGGAGATTCCGTAAGGTTCGCGCGACGAACTTTTGGAGGGCAAGACTCGCCTCCGCACGTATCGCTCGCAAGAGCAGCGAATTGTTGTATTCGGCGCTGTCACCGTATTGTGGCGTGCTCGCTAGCCATGGCCGTAGTTGAGTCGGGCTGATGTTCAGGTAGAGGGCATCAGCCCGACGGGCCCTTCCGCTACTGCTTAAGTCTCTACGATCGGGAGTCGCCGGACAGTTTTTCCCGTCAGCTTCCGCCAAGCGTTCGCGACGGCGGGGCCGACCGGTGGCACGCCAGGTTCGCCGGCGCCGGTTGGCTTCTCGCCGGAATTGATCATCGACACTTCTACCTCGGGCATCTCATTGATGCGCAACACGCGATAGTCATGGAAGTTCGACTGTAGAACGCTACCCCCATCCGCCAGTGCGATCTCGCTGAACAGGACCGCGCCCAATCCGAACGCGATACCACCTTCCATCTGAGCTCTAACCGAATTCGGGTTGACGACAACGCCGCAATCGACCGCACACCAGACCTTATGCACGCGGGGCGTACCGTCGGAATTGCGCGACACTTGGGCGACCTCTGCGACATGCGTACCGAAGGACTTGACCACTGCAACGCCCATCTGATGGCCTTCAGGGAGGGTTTTGCCCCAGTTTGCCATCTCCGCTGCGCGCCTCAGCACGCCTTTGTCGCGCTCGTCGGCAAGCTGGCTGAGGCGGCCCTGCACGGCATCCTTGCCTGCCATCTGCAACATCTCGTCCACGAAGGTCTCGACAGCAAATCCGGTGTGTGTGTGCCCGACCGAGCGCCAGAACATGGGCGGAACGGCCAGACGAACATTGTGGGCTCTTACTCTCAGATTTGGGATGGCATAGGGCAGATCGTCGGCGCCTTCTACCATGAAGTGCTCAACATCTTCGCCAGGAGTAAGACGCTGGCCGACAATCGCATGATCCCAGCCGACGATCATGCCCTTGCTGTCAATGGCGCCTCGCAAATTATGGAGAAACATCGGCCGATAGGAACCTCCTCGGATGTCGTCTTCACGGGTATGGAAGTATTTGACTGGCCGGTTTCCTCCGACCGCTTTGAACACCTCTGCGGCGTAGCCCATGTCGGGGCCACCGAAGGTAGTCCGGCGACCAAATCCGCCCCCGGTGAGCTGAGCCTTGAGGCGGATCTTGGACGGATCGATCCCGAGCACTTTGGCGGCGGCCTTCAAATCGACGCCAGGCATTTGCGAGCCGCAGAATATGTCGAGCGTACCATCGGCTCGTGGCACGAACAGTTCGTCCATCGGCTCCATCGGCGCGTGCGCTAGGAACGGAAATAGAATGCGTGACTCGTGCGTCCGAACGCCTTTCTCCGCCAACACTCTGTCGACATCCCCCTTTTTGACGGCGTCTATACCTGCTTCTCCCAGTTTTTCGGCATAGGCGGCGGCCAATTGTTGGGAGCTGCGCGTCTCTGCCTTCGACAGATTCCATTCGACCTTGAGCAGGTCACGCGCCTTGATAGCCGTGTAGGTATCTGTCGCATAAACCGCAACGCCGGTGGAGACCGCCTTCACATCGACCACGCCCGGGACCTTACGCGCCTCTGAATCATCGAACGACTGCACGCTGGCCCCGAATTGATCTGGGTGCTTGACCAATGCCACCACCATGTTGTCCGCTTCGAGATCCAAGGTGAAAACCGCTTTGCCTGTCGTTTTCTCTGGCAGGTCCAGCCGTGGAAGCTCCCGTCCGATCAACCGGAAATTTTTGGCATCCTTCAGCACTGGATCGGCGGGCGGGGTCTGCTTTGCCGCTTGCTCCGCGAATGCGCCAAAGCCGCCCTTCCTTCCAGAGGCCGGGTGCCCGATCTCGCCCTTCGAAACCGTAATTTCGGCGGCCGGTACCACCCATTCCTGCGCCGCCGCAGCCACCAACATGGCACGGGCCGTGGCGCCGGCTTTACGATATTGCTCATACGAGTTGGCTATACCGGAAGAACCGAAGGTTCCCTGTAAGAATATGTTCCGGCTGACCAGGATGAGATTGGCGTAGACCTTGTCATCGATAGGTGAATGAACGACCCTCATCTGCGACCAGTCGGCATCGAGCTCCTCGGCAACGAGAGCGGCCAAACCTGAGTGGATGCCCTGACCCCATTCGAGATGCTTTGAGAGGATAGTAACGGTGCTGTCCGGTCCCACTTTCACGAAGGAATTCATGGAAGAACCGGCGGAGCCGTCTGGAAGCGCGTCTAAAAGCGCAGCGCGGGCCATGCCCTTCGGCATCACAGCGAAGCCAATGACGAGGCCGACGCCCTGAAGGAACGTTCTGCGCGAGAAAGGAAGTTCTTGAACGCTCATCGCACTATCTCTCTATGTTTGGCCGAAGGACGTTGTGTAGCGAGAACACCAACTTGTATGAAACGCGTCTATCATTTGCCGTCGACGCTATCTCACGACGCCGCGATACGGTTCCGCATAAAATTCCGAAAATGCGGACCTCGTTCGTGCGTTGCAGGTGCCAAGAGGATATCTTGTAGGCCAAGCAAATGTTTGTCGTTTTCCGGCCGTCGACATGCAGGTTGTGCGCTTAATGCGCTGAATATTTCGTGCAATTGGCGAAATGAGCTACAAACTGCGAAGTGACGTCCTGATGGACGGAGGGTGATGGCGGCAATCGATACAACAGCGATCGCTTTTGGAATTGCGACATATCTTGCTCTTGAGACTGATGGTGCCGGGAGCTGGTTACGCAGGTGCTTGGAAGCGTTAGGACCGTAGAGCGCGATTGACCAATTCGAACATGTCGAGGCGCGCAGTCGTGGGGTCAGATTCGGTTATCGCGCCCGACTCGCGGAAATTCATGATGGCGTCAGGTTCGGTCGAACTAGCAGTCCACCGTGGCAAGCCATGGCCATTCGGATTGCCTGTCTTCACGAAATTGATCCAGTATGCGTTCATGGCTTTTGCCATCTTCCGATCGTCTTCGGTGAAAGTCAGAGGTTCGTTAAAGAGGGTGCTCGTCCAGTCTGGTCCCATCGATGTCGCGGGAGTTTGCGACAGGTTGTCGAGCATAAACGGCAGCTCGGATGCATGCAGAGCTCCGGCAATCTTTGCGCGAAGGGCATGTGGCCTGTACGAAAAGCGGTACGAATAGACAGGCTGCCTCAGTTTCGCGAAGGAGCGGGCAATCGCGCGAGCTGGTTCATAGTAGAGCGCCTCGGTCAACAAGCGGGCGGCTTGCTCCGGCTCTGGGTAGAGCGATGTAAAAGCCTGCAGCAGAGGCTCACGATTGTCGCCCAAACCGCTCAGCAGCCCGTCAAGATCGATGCCTCCAAGAAACACCCTTGCTTCGTAATCTGTCGTGCCAATGATGATCGGAACAGGAGTAAACCCTCCTGTCTCGAAAGCCCGTCCGAACGAGTCAGTCATGATCTTGCCGTCGATCATCGGGCCAGCAAACGTTGTGCGCTGCGGCGAGGTTTGCCCGAGCCCGCTGACGATCGTCTCGGCAGGCAAGGCCCGCAGACCTGCTGCATCGAGTCTCCCCAGTCGAAGAGTTTCCAGGAAGGCCTCGCCCAGCGATTCGCCCGTACGCGTCACTCCCGCCTGACGATGCAGCGGGGGTTCGCGATGCATTCCATGCGTCGACGATTGTAAAATTGCTTTCCGAAAAAGTCCTCTGGCTTGGGGGGCTATCAACATAGCCGCAACGCTGCGCGCGCCAGCCGACTCGCCGCAGATTGTCACGTTCTCCGGATCGCCACCAAATGCTGCGATATTGCGCTTAACCCAGCGAAGCGCCGCAATTTGGTCCATGAAGCCGTAGTTTCCGAGCGGCTCGTTGGCGTGTGCTTGCGTCAGGGAAGGATGGGCGAAAAATCCGAAGCGCCCGAGCCGATAATTGAAGGACACGAAAAGAATGCCCGCATTCGCGAATGGTGCGCCGTCGTAAAGGAGGGTGCCACTTCCTCCATTGAAGAAGCCGCCTCCAGGAATGAGCACCATTACTGGACGTTTGGTCCTATTGGATCCCAAGGGCCGCCAGACGTTGATAGTGAGGCAGTCCTCGCTCGTTCCGTTCACGGGTGGCGTGAATGGAACGTCCGACTGCGAGCACGCTGGGCCGAACTCGTCAGCGGCGCGTATGCCTGGCCAAGAGATCGCGGCTTGCGGTGGTCGCCAACGCAACGGCCCCAATGGAGGCGCCGCATAGGGTATCCCCCTGAACACCTCCGCCCCTTCCTGTGAAATCCCACGGACGTTACCGGAATCGATTGCGACAACCGGCCCGTTGGCTGCGTCAAACGCCATCGTTCCTCCATTCAAATGCGTTGCGGCGCCGTGTTTCGCTGCGAGTTATTCTCGAGTGATTGCAGATGATGAGGTCGCTCTACTCAAGACCGAGGCAAGGTCGCACCTCATCCTTCCCACTTCACGATTGCGCTGCTTTCCCGGCCGTTCGCGAGGTGAGGACTTGTGAAAATCGACTCTCTAAAGACGAACGGGGAGCCACACTCGGCGTCGCCTGATTTTTTGACATATTACAAAATCGGACGTATTGCAATTTAATATAACTCGACCTCTCCATTGAGATTTGTAATGTCCAAGCCGGGTTCCGAGCTGCGGTCGCGGCGACCGGCGTTGCGGCCGACGTCGCCCCTTTTACACAAGCCACGCAGTTGCCTCTCTTACGTAGCGTGTTGATCATCGAAAATGGAAGCACCCCAGACGGTGACCATCAAGGGACGTATGATCAAATCTGATCCAGGCGGCGCGCAGCACACCGCGGGCAATCCGGATCATCAACAGGTGGATGTTACTGCCCTCGTTCCCGCGGTCGCGGCGTATCGACGGTACTGTCTCAGCGCGATGAGGCTTGGCGGTTCGATCATCGTCGCTACGTCGCCCCAGCCTGGAGGAGAGGAGGGGCTGGTCGCGGCCAATTCGATCCTGGTCCGATTCCTCCCGCAACTTCTTACTGAGATCGAGCCGAGCCATCTGAATATGGGCTCCGGCTTATCGAGGTTAGTCGCGACTTCGAGCCTGGCCACTGCCGGCACCGACATCTGCGTCACCGACGTCGGCGAGCCGGGCCTGTTCTATATTCTCTCGCTATTCGTCTTGTTGGCCGCGCCGCTGGTCCACAATAGGGGGCAGAATCCGAACGAGGCCATCAAGCTAACGGCCGGTGCCGCCCGCAGTTTGCAAGGTCTTTAACATGGCGAACGCCGACGAGCCGCTTGATAGCCAGGCCGGCGCGCGCAACGCTAGCAGGCGGGGGCGACAGGTCAGGCAACGAGATCAACGGCCGGCCCGTCCTGGCGTACGTGATAACAAGCGGTGCATCGGTAGCGGCGTCGTCGAGCAGCTCGTCTGTGCGTTCGGTCATATCATGGCCGCGATCAAGCCCGATCCGCTGTGCTTTCGGATCGAGAGCGGAGACGCCAATGCGTGAGCCGGCCTTCTGGTACCAGCCACGCTCGACGTTGTCGCATATGCTGCGACCCTTGGGCTGGCTGTACGGCGAGATCGCCGCACGGCGTATGGCGCGACAGAACTTCGAATCCTGCATCCCCGTGATCTGTGTCGGCAATTATCACACCGGTGGCGCGGGCAAGACTCCGACCGTGCGCGCACTGACGAGCTTCTTGCGTGAGCTCGGCGAGAACCCAGCTGTGGTGAGCCGCGGTTACCGTGGCCGTTTGAGGGGGCCGGTAATGGTGGATCGCGATCGTCACAACGCCGCCGACGTCGGAGATGAGCCCCTGATGCTGGTGAGTGAGGTGCCGGTCGCGGTGGCGCGAAATCGTCTTGATGGCGTCGCGCTCGCCACGTCTCAGGGCGCCACCGCGATCTTGATGGACGACGGCTTTCAGGACCCGCGCATCATGAAGGATGCCGCGCTAATCGTGATCGACAGTGAGCGTGGCCTCGGCAATGGCCGCGTGTTTCCCGCAGGTCCGCTGCGCGCGCCGCTGAAACCGCAGCTGGCGCGGACAGATGCGCTTGTCCTGATCGGCGGTGGTCAGTCCGCGGATTATGTGGCGGCTGATATCGCAGCGCGTGACAAGCCAGTGCTGCGCGCGCGTCTAAAGCCTGACGCCGCCACCGTCACCAAGCTGCTCGGAAAGCGGGTCCTGGCATTTGCCGGCATCGGCGATCCCCAGCGCTTTTTCCGAACGCTCCGGTTGAGCGGCATCGACGTCGCATGCACGCAGCGCTTCACAGACCACCACATGTTCTCCAAGGCCGATATCGAAGCGCTCTCGGTCAGGGCTAACCGCGAGCGGCTCACGCTCGTGACCACTGAAAAGGATCTTGTGCGACTGCTGGGCAGCAGCCTGTACAACCAAGCAGTGCCGTTCCCGGTCAAGCTTGAGTTCGACGATCCCGCAGGGCTCCGGGCAGCGATCAGCACTTATCTGCACAAGGCGCGCGAACGGTGTCGCCTAGGCTGAGCGGCGTCCTCAAGCTGGCCGGTTCCGGCTAAGCTTGGCGCGTTCGAATGTCGCTAGCTGCCCATGCGGATTGCCTGCGAGAGTTTCTTCGCTGCTTTAAACGCCCTTCACGGCAGCTCTGAGCACTGCGATGATTGTAGCGATGCGGCTGCCGTATTCGGCACCGTGCAGCGGCAGCAATATGCGCGTGGCAAATACGCACGGATGACCGGCGGGGAAATGATCGGCACCGCAATCAAGTTTGAGAATGGTTCCATTCTCGATCGAGTGCGAAGACATTCTCTTGTCAGCCTGCGCCTCGCAGCTTGCTGAATTTTGCGCTCACGGCAAGGGCCAGCGGTTGGCCACCGCGCGTCATTCTTGACATATATCAAAATCGGACATATTACAATTTCGTGGTGCCCGGGCCGCTGAGGCCCCGGATGCTGCCCCCACTTCTTCATTTGTTGAGAGGCTCCCATGTCGATGCCGGCGTTCAAGCCAACTGCGCGCGCGATTCCTTCAGATGCAGTACCAACAAATGCCCTCAAGCAGTATGTGCCGCATCTCAGCATTGCCGAGCGGGATAGGCGATGGGCTCAGGCCAGGAGCAGGATGATGTTTGCCGAGTTGGATGCCCTGGTTTTCCTTGGCAACGACATTTACTTCGGCATGGGCATGGCAAATCTCAGGTATATGTTTCAGCTGGACGCGCAGATCGGGGGCGATGCTCTCTTCCCTGCGATAGGTGATCCGGTTGTCTGGACCGGCATCATTCACATGAACCGACCGTTCAATCCTTTCGCGGCGATCCAGGATTGGGTTGCCGACGTTCGTGGGCGCGCTGGAATACCGGGTATCGTCGACGAATTACGGGGTCGCCGCCTGGACCGCGCGCGAATTGGGCTTGTCGGGTTTTCGTCGACCATCCAGCGCACCCCGACCTTGCTGCACCGGGAGGTCGAGGCTCTCAAGGCGGCGCTGCCGGGTGCGACCTTTGTCGATGCCAGCTGGCTGATTGAGGAGATGCGCGTCGTCAAGAGCGAAGAGGAGATCGGCATGCTACGCAAGGCGGGTGGTATCGCCCGCAAGGCCGTAGACGCCCTGATCGCTACCGCGCGACCGGGAGTACCGGAGGCGGTGGTGTTCGCAGAGATGATCAAGACGCAGATCGCCAACGGCGCCGAGCCCAACATCTTCAATCTTTGGGCGGCTGGTCCCGTCGAGCACCCCGCAAACGAACTGTGGCACACCCTGCATGGGTCGGATCAGCCGATCGCGCCGACCATGCGCCCTCTGGCTTCGGGCGATATCATCATATCGGAGCTGCACACCAAGTACGGCGGCTATCGCTGCCATACCGAATACACGGTATATCTTGGTCGCCAGGCGCCGAAGCAATTGCTTCGCATCTGGGACGTCGCGGTCGAGTGCCTACAGGCCAGCAAGACCGCACTGACGCGGGGCCGGACGATTCGTGAGGCCGTTGCAATGATCCGAAAGCCGGCGGAGGCGGCAGGACTCGACTGGGTCGAACTCGGCTTCCATGCCATGGGAACGGCGTCGCCTGAACACCCCAGCGTCGTCTATCCGAGCGGGTACGGCGTTGACGCCATCAACGGCGCGCGGGTTGACGATATGGAGCTCGAAGTTGGGATGGCTTTCGGGAACAACATCAACCTGCATGATTCAAATTGGAAGGTAGATGTCGGGGTGATGCTGGCAGATTTCATGGTTGTTCGCGACAAGGAGGCCGAGGTGCTCGTCAATACGCCCCTTGAGTTGGCCCAGATCGCCTAACCGTCATCGCGTTTGCAGCAAATCCAGTCTTGGAGGTGATCAATGCCTATTTTTGAGAACGCCTCTCGGTTCGAGTCTTGCGGGGCTTGCTCTGATTTGCAGGCCCGTGAGTACACCGGCCGCTGCGGCGAGCCGAGCTTCCTCAAGAAAGTGGTGTAAGCATGCTCGATACGCATGTTGGGAGCGGCTTGCCGACCGAAGGCTCGCCGGTCTGTGCCGATACCGTGCTCTCCAGCGTCGAGGTGAAACATCTCGAGCACGTCTATGTGCCGGCGAATAAGCGGCCGGTCGTCGCGCTCCAGGACGTGTCTCTCAGCATCAGGGCGGGCGAATTCATATCCCTGCTAGGGCCGTCGGGTTGCGGAAAGTCCACCTTGCTTTACCTGATCGGTGGTTTTCTGCCTGTCGTCAAAGGCAGCATTTCCGTAGATGGCAGCAATATCAGCGGCCCGGGGCCGGACAGAGGTGTTGTCTTCCAGAGCTTTGCACTATTCCCTTGGCGAACGGTATTGCAGAACGTCACCTACGGGCTGCGCAAGCAGGGCATGTCGAGGGGCGACGCCGAAAGCAGAGCTCGAGAATTCATCAGACTGGTTGGTCTTGCCGGCTTCGAGGACAGCTTTCCCTCGCAGCTGTCGGGCGGTATGAAACAACGAGCGGCGATCGCGCGTACGCTGGCGATTGACCCCAAGATCCTTCTGATGGACGAACCGTTCGGGGCCCTCGACGCCCAGACGCGCAGCCTGATGCAAGATGAGTTGCTGGGTATTTGGCGGCGGTCACCTAAGACGGTTATTTTCGTGACCCACGATGTGCAGGAGGCTGCGTATCTCTCGCAGCGCGTGGTGGTCATGTCGGCCCGCCCTGGCCGTATCAAAACCATCGTTCCCTGTGAATTCGACCGGTCCGATCCGGCGTTTGTGCGCAGCGCCGAATTCGTCGCGAAGGTCGACGAGCTCCAGGAACTGGTCAGAGCGGAAGCCAGGCTTGCTCAGGAAGCTGCCGCCCGATGAAACGCACCATCGTCTACTACGCTCCGCTGCTCATAATCGCGTTGATATGGGAGGGAGTCTCGCGAGCGGGCTTTGTCTCGACGTACATTCTGCCGCCCTTGAGCACGGTAATCGTATCGCTGGTCGAGCTGGTCCGCGAGGGCGAGCTGCCGTCCAATGCTCTTGCCTCACTTGAGCGCGCAGGATCCGGCCTTGCGATTGCGATTGCGTTCGGCGGCGGTCTCGGGATCTTGATGGCTTGGTCGCGCGGGCTGAATGCGATCGTCAATCCGCTGGTGCAGATATTTTATCCGGTACCAAAATCGGCCCTTATCCCGGTGACCTCGATCTGGCTCGGATTCGGTGATGCATCAAAAGTGCTCCTCGTCTTTCTCGGATGCATGCTCCCAATCACCATCGGTGCTTACAACGGCGCACGATCGAGCGATGCGGTGCTCATCTGGTCAGCGCGCAGCATGGGATCATCAAGGCTCGGTGTCTTGTTCGACGTGGTCGCTCCAAGCGCGCTGTCCGAGCTTCTCAACGGAGTTCGTACCGCATTGGCACTCTCGTTCGTGCTACTGGTGGCGGGCGAGCTGATCTCAGGCCGCGACGGGCTCGGCTACCTGATCGGTTACTATGGGTCAGCCGGCTCTTACGCTCCGATGTATGCGGTGATCATCACCGTCGCGTTTCTAGGCTTTGGGTTTGATCGTATGTATCAGATGTTCACGCGGAGACTTCTACTATGGCGCGACTAGCGCGCATTCAGGGGGCCTCGTCTCGGCAAGACTCGGTCGGAACTTTGGCCGTGATGGCAAGCGTTGCGAACATTGGACGCAATGCGATCGCGTTGGTGGCGCTCGTGATCTCCTGGGAGCTGTTCGCCAGGAGCGGATTGGTTTCGCCGTTTCAATTGCCGTCGTTCAGCTCGGTGGTCGCAACTATCTACGAAAGCGCGATATCGGGCGAACTCTGGTACAGCTTGTGGCTCACCCTTTACCGTACAATGGTAGGCTTTTCGATCGCCAGTGCTATCGGGATCTTCCTTGGCGTGTTGATTGTTCGCAATCGGACTATTCGGTGGTTTTTTGACCCTATCATCTCGATCGCGTTCCCCATTCCGAAGATCGTCTTTTTGCCGATCATCGTCTTGTGGCTGGGTTTCGGTGATGCGACGAAGCTCTCGATGATCGTCATCGATGCAGTCCTGCCGGTGCTCACGGCGACGATCGCCGCCGCTACAGTAGTTCAGCGGGATCTGATCTGGTCTGCAAGGAGCATGGGCGCAAACGATACCGAACTGGTCTGGGATGTGTTGCTGCCGGCGGCCCTTCCTCAAGTATTAACAGGGCTACAGGTAGCTTTGCCGCTCTCGCTTATCATATGTATCGTCGCTGAGATGCTGACCGGCGGGGCCGGCCTCGGAGCGGACATGATGAATGCGTCCCGCTACTCCAATTCCAAAGGGGTCTTCGCAGGCATCGTTGAGGTTGCCGTGCTCGGCTTTCTTCTGATCAGGATGCTGGGCACGCTGCGTCGGCAGTTGCTTCGTTGGCATCAGGAAGCAGCCGCACCGACGACGGTGTGACCGGATCGGCATCCGGCGTGCAAGGGACAATCGTCGCCTGAAGGCGACAATCAACGGGAGGATAGGACATGATGCTGCTCGCGAGAATCGCAGCCGTGGCAAGCTTGGTACTGTCGATGCATGCAGTCGCGAATGCACAACCCGTGACAATCAAGTTGTCATGGGTTGTCCCGGTGACCAACTGGGGTTCGATCGTACTCGAGAAGAAGGACCTGATGCAAAACAACGGCAAGACCTACAAGCTGGAGGTGACGCATTTCCGCGGAACCTCCGAGGCTCTTCAGGGCCTTGCCTCCGGCGACCTCAATATCGCCGACATCTCGACCACCGGTTTCGCCGTCGCCTACGAAAACGGGGTGAAGGACGTCAGCATTATCGCTGGTGAGCTGCAGGACGGGATACCTGAGTATTATTCGACAGAATTCCTCGTTCGAAATAGCAGCAACATTCGTACCATCCCGGACCTCAAGGGTAAGACCATCGCCGTCAGCGCGCGCGGCAGCGCAAACTACATGCTTCTCATTGCCATGCTGCGCAAGAACAACATCGACGAACGCAAAGACGTGAACATTGTCGAGGCCGCCGCTCCGACGATGGGCGCGATGCTAAAGAGTGGAAAGGTGGACTTGATCGCCGTGACCCGCCCATTTTCGGCGCAGCCAGAGGTTCGGGACGGCACCAGCGTATTGTTCACAGCTGCGGATGCTGTAGGAGAATGTCAGTCCATCGTGTGGGTGGCAAAGAAGACCTTCATAGAGAAGAACCGCGCGGCGCTGATCGATTTTCTCGCCGACATGCGGCGGGTCGCGCATTGGTTTTCGGATCCGGCCAATCACGCTGAAGTCGTCAAGATCGCAGCAAAGTGACGAAAATGCCTGAAACGGCCTGGCAGGAGTGGCTCTTCACCAAGGCAGACTTTTATCGCGACCCCAACATGATGCCGAACGTGGCCGCGATGCAAGCCAACCTGGAGCTGATGAAGAAGCTGGAGATTATCAAGCAGCCTATCAATCTTTCGGACGCCATGGATCTGAGCCTGGTCGAGGCGGCGATGAAGCGGGAGTGAGAGGCGATCTGAAAGGGAACCAGCGAGCTGGAGCACTATCCTTTTTCGGCCTTACTCTTACTCCGGTAGCGCGGGAAGTGGGGACTGGGAAGCAGATGGCCTGGTCGGGCTGGCAAGGACGCAACGGGCAGGTCCCCACAGAAGCGCTGCCGCGTCGACTTCATCCCGTGGGACCCTCACCGAAAGGCTTCGGAACGATAAATAGGGGCGACCTGCGACAGTTTGCGGTTTTCCGGCAATTGGAGGACTTCCCGCAATGCGGCCGGATGAGAGGTTAAAATGCCGAGTGACAATGGCGTAAAGGTGGTTGTTGTGTTCCACTCTAGAAGTGGGAATACCGTGCGCATCGCTGAGGCGCTCGCCGAAGGGGCTAGGCGAGTCCAGGGCGCTTCCGCGAAGGTCTATCGCGTCCCGGAGCTCTCGGATGAAGCGGAATTGCTTGCGCACCGACATACCGGGGCCGCCTTCGCAGAGATTCAACAGTTTCCTGTCGCACAGCCAGACGATCTAAGCGCGTTTGACGTCGTGTTGATGGGAGCGCCCACACGCATTGGCTCAATGTCGGCCGAAATGAAGCGGTTCATCGACCGTCTCGGCGAGAACTGGCAACGAGGAGATCTTCGAAACAAGGTCGGCTCAGCATTTACGTCGGCCTCCACGGTACACGGAGGTCATGAGATGACCCTGATGGGTATTCTGACGAGCATGATGCATCTCGGCATGATTGTAGTGACCCCCGGCTACAGTGATCCCATATTCAATCTCGTTGCCGCACCATATGGTGCGACCGCCACGACGAAGCCCGCCGGCGCTCGGGTGAGGCCCAGCGCGGACGATCTTGAGGGCGCAGCCGTGTTGGGCGAGCGAGCTGCCACTCTTGGCTCATGGCTAGTCCGGGGGCGCACGCTCGGTTAGATGTTGCGTTGATTGTCAGACTTGGGAGGGGGCGAAATGCGCGTCATTGCAATTGAAGAGCACTTTGTTACGCCGATGTTCGTTTCCGGCCTTGGCAAGGCCAGCACAGAACGCATGCGACAAGGCCCGGGCGCAGCAAAACTGTTCGATCGGTTGATGAATATCGGAGACGCGCGGATCGCCGAGATGGATGCTGCCGGCATCGACATGCAGGTCCTCTCTCTTAATTCTCCCGGGGTCGAACAAGCCGATGCTCTGGAAGCAATCGCATGCGCACGGGACTCAAACGACTACCTCGCAGCCGCGATCGCAGCTCATCCGACCCGTCTGGCGGGCTTTGCATCACTGCCGATCCAGTCTCCGGACCAGGCCGCAATCGAGCTCAATCGTTGCGTTCGTGAACTCGGCTTCAAAGGTGCCAATATCAACGGTCATGCTCGCGGCCGCTACCTCGATGATCCCTATTTCAGTCCGGTTCTTTCCTGCGCTGAGAGCCTCAGCGTTCCGATCTACCTCCATCCGACGCCGCCGCCCGAGCCGGTCATCAACGCGCTGTACGGCGGCTTCCCTCCAGCAATCTCGAGCGTGTTCGCAGGGAAGGCCTGGGGGTGGCACATCGAGACCGCCACCCACGTTCTCCGGCTGGTTCTCGGCGGTGTTTTCGACCGTTATCCGGCGCTCCAGGTGGTCATCGGCCATCTCGGGGAGGGAATACCCTTCATGATCGAGCGGCTGAACCGGTCCTTTCCCGAGCAAATGACAAAACTTAGGCGGCCGGTCGCCGACTATCTGCGCCAAAACCTGCATTACACGTTTGGCGGGTTCAACTTCATGCCGACATTTCTCAATGTGTTGCTCGAGGTCGGCGCGCACAGGATCATGTTCTCTACGGATTATCCCTATGGGTCGATGGAGGAGGGGAGATCGTTCCTTAATAACCTTCCTGTTAGCGCGTCGGACAGACAGCGTATTGCCCATGGCAACGCAGAGACACTGCTCAACCTTCCGAGTACCGCGGGCTAATAGCGCTTATGCGAGCCGAAATCGTTTCCACGACGCAGGTTGAAGCTTATTTCGAGCGAAGCACTACATCTGCGTCTGATCGCGCAGGCCGATAGGAATATCGCTTGGCGAGCCGCCGTTATCGAGGTCAATGGCTCGCCTCCAGATCTCAGTTGCTCGAGACCACGGCGTTATCGAAAGCGGGACAGGATCACCTTTCAGAGACAACACGCTCGACTGCCACTGGGAAGCGGTCAGATCTCGCCATTCAACGTCGAGATGCACCGCCGAGTGCTGGAATAGATGGCGCAGCGCATGGGCGGGAAGGGTCGCGCCGAAAGCGACGTCCTCATACTGGTGTTCAGGTTCTGCCAGAACCTCCTTGGCCGTTCCCTTGCGCGCCGCTTCGGCAAGTCGGGCAAGGCTGCGGGCCTGATAGCCGATGTGAGCAACGACATGGCGACGGGTCCAGCACGGAATGAGGGAGGGCGCGTTCAGCGCGTTGTCCGAGAGTTCGTTCAGCTTGCGAGCGAAGTAGGCTGTCCCTTGGCGTGCCCACAAAAGATCTCGCTTGGGTACCTTCGGGAAGTCGTATCGTGACCCTGGGCCCGGCTGTTCACACAATTGCCTCTGAGCTTCCTCTTCCACGCGACTAGTCATTGTCAACATCCGCACCTTTGATAGCCGGGACATTCCTATGCCGGCTTCTCTGCACCTCAGGCACGCCGGGATCAGACCTCAAGCGGGCCTGGCGCTCGGACTAGTCGATTTGAGTCCTGGCGAAGTGCAAACGCTCCATTATGGGCGCATCCGAGAACCGAAACAGATCGAACTGCGTCTCAGCCTCAAGTGTCCAGCCAACCCAGGAGGGTACAACGAAGAGGTCCCCCTTTTCTAGCTTTGTCGTGGTGCCATTGAGCGACACCGTCCCTGAGCCTTCGAAGACCTGGAACACCGACGAACCGACCTCACGTCGTGGTGCCGTAGACGTTCCCGCGCGAATGCGGTGAAACTCGGCGCGGATGGTCGGCATAACATCACCGCCGGTCGTCGGATTGATGTAGCGGATCGCTGCGTGCCCTTGCTCGACCGTTGCCGGCTGTCCCTCGTCCTCGAGAAGCAGTTGCTCAGCCAGTGCGCGGTCGGTGGACTCCCATCGGTACGCGCTGAGAGGCGAACTGACGGTGTCCTTGAGCTGCGAAAGCGGCCGCAGGCCAGGATACGACCAGAGACGCTCTCCGCGCGAAAGGCGTGGCGTCGCGTAGTCAGTCACGCGATCGGACCCAAACTCGAAAAATCCGACGTCGTTCTGGTAGGAGAATGGAATGTCGAGACCGTCGATCCATGCCATCGAAGCGTCTGTGTCGTTGTGGTGGCCGTGAAAATGCCAGCCGGGTGTCAGCAGGAGGTCGCCTCGACTCATCCGCACCGGGTCACCGTTTACGACGGTCCATACGCCTTCACCATCTACAACGAACCGGAAGGCATTTTGAGCATGCCGGTGTTCTGGGGCGGTCTCCCGAGGACCGAGATATTGGATCGCCGCCCAGAGCGTGGGACTGATATAGGCTCTGCCACCGAGGCCTGGATTGGCGAGTCCGATGGCGCGCCGTTCCCCGCCGCGTCCCACTGGAACGAGTTCACCTGAACGTTGCGCCAGCGGCAGGAGCCGTGACCACTTCCATATGTGAGGCACCGCCTTGGGGGCAGGCACGGCCGGCATGAGGTCGTCGATCTGCGTCCATAGCGGTTTGAGATACTCGGCTTCAAAATCCGCATACAGTCGACGTAGCTCCGGAGTGTCTTCCGGCTTCATCATGTTGCTGTGATCTTGATCAGTCATGTTTTCTCGCCTAGTCGTCGCATAGTGATGACCGCGTGAGTTGCTGCGCTCGTTTCGGGGCAGAGAATGAACGGCATGGCCGTGAGTAACTTGCCTCGCATCGAGATTTACGTAGTTACGGAGGACCAGTCAGCTCATCCAATCGGCCCTGCAATCGTGGTGGTGAGCGCGCCCAATCCTTCGATCTCGACGACGCAGACGTCTCCAGGCACCAATGCGCCAACGCCTGCGGGGGTACCCGTATAGACGAGGTCGCCCGGCAATAGGCGTACAGCACGTGAGAGAATCGAGAGGATCTCCGGCACTGACCAGATGAGCTGGGAGAGGTCGGCGCTCTGGCGAACGGTACCGTTGACGGATAGCCGGATCCCACCCGAGGCGAGCCGACCCACGCGTGAAGCCATGTGGATCGGCCCGCATACGGCTGACTTGTCGAAAGCCTTGCCCCAGTCCCAGGGCCGTCCCTTATCACGTGCCTCCAATTGCAAGTCTCGGCGCGTCAGATCATTACCGATCGCATAACCCCAGATTAAGTCCCAAGCACTGTCTTCCTGCACGTTGAACCCAGCCCGTCCGATCGCGACGACAAGCTCGGCCTCATGCTGGAAATCCCTTGTCAACGGCGGGTAGGGCACGATGGCCCCGTCGTCCACCACTGCATCTGCGGGTTTGGTGAAGAAGAACGGTGCTTCGCGAGAAGGGTCCTTGCCCATTTCGCGTGCGTGGGCCTCGTAGTTTCGCCCGACGCAGAAGATACGTCTGACGGGAAAGCGTGTGATTTGGCCATAGACGGCGGCGCTTGGAGTAGGAGTTGGGTCGAACACGAAACTCAATCTGGTGCCCCTCTTCGATGTGCAATTTCAATCGTACCCCGAACCCGAGCGAGAGAGATTGGGTATCGGACTGTCGTCAGACCAGCTTACGGAACTGGCAGTGCCTCAGAACGCTTCATCTGTACCAAGGCAAAGCTGGTCTCAATTGACGCTATGCCTTCAAGGCGCGCCAGCTTCTCCCTCAAGAAGCGCTCGTAGGCCCGCAGATCGCTGGCGGCTATTCGTAGCAAAAAGTCGCGCTGTCCTGTCATCAGGTAACAATCGATAACTTCCGGCCAGTTCATAACGGCTGTTGCAAAGCGCTCGACATGCTCCTCAGTCTGACGTTCGAGTTTGACTGATGCGAAGGCGCTGACCGATAATCCGACCTTCTCCTGATCAATGATGGCCGCGTAGCCTTTGATGATGCCGCTATCCTCAAGCTGCCGCACCCTGCGGGCACACGGAGAGCCGGACAGACCAACCTTTTCGGCGAGGTCTCCAATCGTGATCTTGCCATCGCTTTGAAGAGCTTTGATGATTTTTCTGTCGATCGCATCTAGGTTGGAAACCGACATTCTCAGTCTCACCACCTTATCGTCATTGCAGGTGACCAGGTCGCGGCTCCTGGTTCGAGTGGCCTGAGCGCTTTGTGTGAAGGGCATGTCAAAAACTCAGTTGACGAAACCGCGTCCTTGCTCGCGCAGAACCTATTTTCGAAGATGGCTAAAAGCAGGATCAGATCTGCAGTGCGGTTACGCGGTTTGAGACCGCCGCATTCGCGAAGCGGCATCACATGCCTCATTCGCGAATGCAATGCCGCGGATCGTTTATACCGTCCCGCGGCCCCGTGTTGACCATCCGGATTTGGATCAGCCCCGCGTATGTGGCCAGTTATGATTCAAATCTTTCCATGGAATGAAGCCGACACCGGGCGCTCCCATCATCCGAGCCTTGTCCTCGGGGTATCCCTCCCAAGTGCAGATCTCGAACTTGTGGCCCTCGGGTGATTTGAAATACACGGAAACAATATCGATATCACGGTGGCTCATTGGCCCGAAGAAGGGGATGCCTTCCTTCTTCAAGCGCTCAATGTTCATATCCAGCCCCGCTACCGTGGTCCTGAAGCCCCAGTGCGGGGAAATGTTGTTGTCGTCGGGCTGCGGCGTGGAAGGGCCTGCTTCCTCTGTGCATTGCAAAAGCGAGTGACCGATCCGTAGGAAGAGGTGGGGCTTTCGGCCCATCTTCTTGTCCGTCTCATCAAAGCCCGCGTAATAATAGGGCTCGCCTCCCATGAATTCACGCACGAAACGCTCCATGATCGCTACGTTCTGGGTGGTCAATGCGAAGTGGTCCAATCCCCACAATCCGAAGGCATTGTCGACCTTTTCTTCGCGCCCGCCGACCTTGGGATTAAGGTTGGACAGGTGCGAGGTCGTCTCTTTCGTGGTCATCCGTCAAACTCCTCCTCTTGTTCAGACCATCACACGCGCATTTCGAATGCCGTCCGTAAAGCAGGCTGCGTTCGCTCGACTTTCCCGATCTTCAAGTCGTGTGCTTCGCCTCTCATCCTTGCGGGCCCCAGAAGTTCTCAAGCGCGCCATGGCGACAGAAAATGGTATAAGACCGAAAATGATATTTGTCCAGTAATTGTTCATGCAATGCGCAGGCTGGCTGCCGCTTGGCTTGCCTCCCAGTGAGAGACACGGTTGGCGTCACCCTCAACAGGAAACTGATGCCGCCTGGCCGCCGCTCCATGGGTGTCTTTGAGCGATCCACAAGGTCTGAATCGCGTCCAGTGCTTGACCAAGAAAAATGTACCGTGTACAATTTTTACTTGCAGTCGGTTTGCTGCTGAACAAGCCAAAAGATGGCGTCGGTTTCTGGGGCACTCTATCTGCGAGCAGCATTGTCAATTTCATGAGTCTTTGTACGGTGCAGTCGTAGGCAAATGAGATCCTTGACATGAGCGCTGATTAAGGTTCGGCAGATAACAATCAGCGGATGCGATGAAATCAAAGGCAAAATCGAAGACGCAGCGTTCCAGCAAGCGCGCTATTTCTCGTGAAAAGGAACAGGCTCACGACGTTTATCGCATCCGTGGCGCGCATGCGGATAATGCGGAGACGTTGGGACTTAGGGAACAGAATAAAGTCGACAAGTTTCAGCGAATCTACGCGGCCGCGCGCCGTCAGTTCGCCGAGGTAGGATACGACGGCACAACGCTTCGCGACATCGCCAAGGAGGCGCGTGTCGCTCTTGGGACTCTCGGATTCTACGCAGAGAACAAGCGAGAGCTGGTACTGCTCATCTTCAATGAATTCATGGCTCCTGTGATAGACCGTTGCCGAGAAGCCGGCGTCTATCAGGGATCTCTCGTTGATGCGGTCGTCGCCCATTTTCGGCCGGTATACTCTGCATACGCCGCAGAGCCGGATCTTTTTCGCACCATCTTGCGTGAGAATGTGTTTCACACCACGTCTCCCCATGCCCGCGAGTTCAGTCGTATTCGCCTCGAGACGATCAGTCATCTTCGAGACCTCGTATCCAAGGCGCGCGATGCGGGCGAGATCATGCCGTATATCGACGTCGATCTGGCCGCTCGCACGATCTTCTATCTCATGTTCGCGTCTGTGCGCTGGTGGCTCCACGCTACCGAGAAGCCATCGGTCGAGCCCGGACTTGCGGAACTGAGAACCATGACTGCCTTGCTTCTCGATGGAATGAAGGGCTCCAAAGCCGAGGTCGCTCCGGCCACGCGTCGCGGCCCCGTTCGCAATCGCACATAGTCAGATTGGGCTCCGCGCCCTTGTCGCCTGAACTCGATAGCTTCGGCCGTAACGACAGCGCCGACGTCAAACGTTGACACGTCATAAAATCGGACATATTACAATTTGAGAGAGGCTCGCATCTGTGAGCCTTTCTCGATGACTGAGCGCTCTTGTCGAGCTCTCCATCCGCGCCTGCGTCAGGCCGAGCGCGCGCCATGTCTATTGCAACAAGCCCTGTTTGGAGGTGTGTGCAATGCGTACGTCTGGGAATTCATCCCGGCTCGGGGACAGTACAGTCGAAGATCATCGGATCACCGAGGCGTTTTCGGCAATTCGCGCTCGGGGCGGTGAAATCCTAAATATTCATAGGACATTGTGCCATTCTCCCGCGATGTTGATGGCTCAGGCAACGTATGCGACGGCTCTGCGCGGGCAATCCTCGATCCCCAGGCCGCTACAGCAACTGATGATCCTGCGTATTTGCCAACTGAACGACGGCGCATATGAATGGAGCGTGCACGTCGGAGTGACGACCAAAATCGGTGTGCCCTTTTCAAAAATTGAAGCCCTCAATAGCTGGGTCGAGTCAGATCTGTTCTCTGGCGAGGAGAGGGCGGCGCTTGCATTTGTAGAGCAGGCTGCTGGCGCCGGCGAGGTGGATGATGGGACTTTTCAGGCCGCGCTCGACGCGTTCGGCGCGCAGGGTGTCATAGATTTGTCCGCCCTCGTAGCCTGGTATGTTGGAAATACGCGGTTCACCAAAGCTCTGCGGATCAAGCCTGAACCCACAGCTGTGGAGTTGAAGACCACCGAGAGGCGGCCTTAGCGAGAAGGCGCGCCAGAGATGAGTGGCTCGGTGCAAAGACGAGATCGGCGAGCGGGAGGATTTTATCGGGAGCCCATTCGGCCGAGTGATCTGCGCCGGCGCCTTCGAGATGTTGAGGGCTGATTTCCCCGACGTCGAAGAAGCCGGAGGGTCGGCTGGCGTGATGCGACACGAGATTCAGCTTTGGAGCGCCAACAGCGTTGAGAGCCGAATCCGTCAAGCTTCCTGCTGGGCGCTCGTGGTGAGTTGCGCTAGCAGTCCGGGGTCCGAGTCTAACAGCGCGCACCTTCTTGGCGAATACAAAACAGACATGGCTGAAGTGATTGCTTGGGAGGGCCTTCGATCGTCACGTGCGCTTCACGCCATTAGGTGCTCTGCAATCGTCGTGCAGAAACGTTGGAATATGCCGGTACTTGGCAATACCCACCAACTCTACGCGATCCGATCACCAAATTTGGCAAGAAACACCCTTTTCAATGTGTAACAATGCGGCTTGGGAGAAACGATCCAATGAGCGCGCGGGCGAGTTCGAAAAGAACGCGGCGGCTGCACGAGCCGAGCAACGTCCAGCTCGAGGCTGCCGTGCCAGGCGGCACCGTTCGCGAAGTTACGGTTGGAATGAAGCAACTTTGCTCCGTTCGACGGGCACCGAACTCCATGGACTCGTCGCTGATGCAATGGTCCGCACAAGCAAAATCATCACGCCGGCCAGTTTGCTCCGCGACCGATCGTGGGCAGTCCTACCCAATGATGGCGATAGCTGGGGTCAGTGATCAAAAAAGGTCCTTTCGCCGCTCATCGCTGAGCGGTCGATCCGCCATGAACCCGTCCGTTTTTGTTGACCGATTCGGTGACCTGCATGCGCGGCGCTTACCGACGAGAACGATGCGGAAGTTCTAATAGTTCATGCGCGCAGGAGCTCTGTTGCGCTACTTGGAGGAAGACATGGCAACTAGTTTTACGATCAATGGCAAACCGGTGTCTGTCGATGCGCCGAGTGATACTCCACTCCTTTGGGTGATCCGCGAAAGTCTCAAGCTGACCGGCACAAAATTTGGCTGTGGGGCGGGACTTTGCGGCGCCTGCATGGTCCATATTGATGGAAAGCGAGCGTATTCGTGTCAGACGCAGCTTTCCGAGTTGTCTGGTAGGTCGGTCACTACGATTGAGGGCCTCTCAGCCGACTCCAGCCATCCGGTTCAGAAGGCTTGGCTCGCTGAGAGCGTACCGCAGTGCGGCTACTGTCAGTCCGGACAGATTATGAGTGCTGCTGATTTGCTGAACCAAAAGCCTAAGCCTACGCGTTCCGAGATCGTCGAACACATGAGCAGCAATCTGTGCCGTTGCGGCACTTATCAGCGCATCATTCGGGCGGTTGAGCGCGCGTCGCGGGAGGCATGACATGAGCAAGCGCATCGAGAAATCTGAAGCGCTTCTATCACGTCGTCAGGTCATGATCGGCGCGGCCGGATTGTCGTTCGCGATCGCGCTCCCAGAGAACGCCAACGCGATAACTAATGCTACTGATCCTGGCGGAAAGACGATGAGCCCGTGGATCAGCATTGCAGGGGACGGTACAATCCAAATCATGTCGCCCGCCGCTGAGATGGGGCAGGGGTCAATGACGGCGCTGCCCTTGATCGTTGCGGAGGAGCTCGATGCTGATTGGTCCCGCGTCAACGTCGTACCGGCCCCGATAGTTGATGAGATCTATGGCAGTCCAGTATATCGGATGCTGTATACCGCGGGATCATACACCCTCGAGGGTTATTACACGCCGCTGCGGGTCGCCGGCGCGCAGGTGCGACGGGTGCTGCTGGAAAATGCTGCACGTAAATGGGGCGTTCCTCTCGAAGAGCTTGCCACCGAGCCGAGCGTGGTCGTTCATAGGAAATCGGGGCGGAGGTTGACCTATGGTGATATCGCCAAGTTCGCAGATGTGCCCGCAACGGCTCCTGAGATCACGGTGGATCAGCTCAAGAAACCCGCCGACTTTCGCCTGATTGGCAAGGATCGCATGCGGATCGAACTGCCTCTGAAAGTGAACGGCAGTGCGGCCTACTCGATCGATGTCCAAGTCCCGAACATGCTCTACGGTGTGGTATTGCGCGCGCCGATCGAGGGGGCGATTCCCGACAAGATAAATGAGGCGACGGTCAAGGCGGTTCCAGGGGTCGTTTCTGTGGTTCGGCTGCCGCACGGAGTGGGTGCCGTTGCCGATACCGTCTGGGCTGCCCTAAAGGCACGCGAAGCGCTCAATGGTGCAGTCACGTGGACACGGACCGGCTTAGCTTGGGGATTCGACAGCGACAAGGGGCTCGACGCTTTTGGGGCAAGGGCCAAGAATATGAAGGGGCCCGCACTGAACTGGAATGCGCGGGGGCAGGCGCGTGCCGAACTTGAGAAGGCGGCCAGCGTCGTTGAAGGCGAATACCGATGCGACTATGCCTATCACGCGCAAATGGAGCCGCTAAATGCGGTCGCCTCCGTGGCCCCGGATGGCAGCTCTGTCGAGATTTGGGCGGGCACCCAGGGGCAGTCTATCGCGCAGTCAACACCGGCCAAGTTTCTCGGTATCCCCCGAGACAAGGTGAAGCTTAACAACTTCTTGCTGGGAGGCGGCTTCGGTCGGCGAGGCAGCCGCGACGCTGATTTCATCATGGATGCGGTCATGCTGTCCAAAGAAGTCGGGCGCCCAATAAAGACGATATGGACGCGAGAGGATGACGTTCGCAACGGCCGCTTTCGATCTCTCTCCGCTAATTTCTTGCGCGCTGGCTTCGACGGAGCGGGCAAGCTGATCGCTTGGCACCATCGCGTTGCGGCAGATCGACTAACGCAATATCTCGATCCCGTGCGCTTCGTTGAACGCGGCGGTAGGGACGGCATGCTGATGAGCGGCACCGACGTAGACGGTTACGACGTACCGAATTTTCTCGTCGAGCAGATCTATCAAGAGACTGGTATTCGCACCAGTCCGCTTCGCGCCATTGGAGCGAACGCCAACAAGTTCGCCACCGAGGCGTTCATGGACGATGTGGCGCGGAGTCGTCGCGTGGATCCCCTCGAATTTAGGCTGGAGCTGCTCAAGGGCAGCCCGCGTGCACGCAAGGTGGTAGAGCGGGTGTGCCAAATGGCGGAATGGGGCAAGAAGCGCTCCGGCCGTGCTTTAGGATTGGCCTATATGGACTTTCAGCACACTCACGTTGCGGGCGTGGCAGAAGTGTCGCTCGACCAAGCCAGTGGCAAGGTAACGGTGCATAATTTCTGGAGCACCGTTGATTGCGGGCTCGCAGTCCAGCCCGACAATGTCGTCGCTCAGATGGAGGGAAGCATCGTTTTCGGCGTCGGCTTGACCTTAAGCGAACGCATTTCGATCAAGGATGGCGCAGTCGAACAGTCTAACTTCTATGACTATGCAATCCCGCGAATGAACGACATTCCGGAAATTCACGTCGAGGTGATCAAGACCGACAATCCTCCGACCGGGGTTAGTGAAGCGGGAACGCCCCTGGTTGCGCCGTGCATATCTAACGCAATTATGGCGTTGAGCGGGGTGCGTTTGCGACACACGCCGTTCCTGCCCGAGCGGGTGAAAAAAGCAATTGCTTGATACGGGTAACCTCCCAGACTCCAGCCGGAGCGCTCCTGCGTTTCGGCTGGCTTTCTGGTTTCTTCCGGCATTGTCACGGGTGCTCTCTCGAGAGGCCGTCTCGTAGCGATTGCAAGGCTGGTCACGAACGCTTGACGGGCGCACCAGAGGCACACAGGGCTGTCGAGTTCGCAGATCGACGACTTATCGGATTTGGGATGCCTGACAGCGCATCTTGCCAGTCTGCTCACGTGCAGGAAAAGGTGTTGTCGGCCGAGGCGGGCTGGTCGTTGTGGATAGGCTTTGGGGTTGCCGTCGGGGTGCGGCGCGATCAGCAAAGTGGTCGATTAATGTCACTATCAGCATGGGTCGTTTAAATGCAGCGGGTTCTTTATACTCTTTGGATTGTTGGTCTGTTGATAGTGGGCGCAGCTGCTCAGGAGCAATATCCAAGCAAGCCGGTTACGATCGTCGTTCCGACAGCTCCGGGCGCCCTTGTCGACACGATCGCGAGAACTCTCGGACAGCGTCTGTCCGAAATTTGGAAGCAGCCCGTCATCATCGAGAATAAGTCTGGCGCCAATAGTCAAATTGGCGCCGTGGCGGTCGCTCGGGCGCAACCTGACGGTTACGTGCTGCTCGTCGCGCCCGATGCCACCTTCGCCATAAACCAGCACCTGTACCCAGCGCTGCAGTACGATCCTTTCAAAAACTTTGCGCCCATCACGGCCATAGGCCGCATCGATCAAGCTCTGATTGTTCATAGCTCCATCCCGGCCACCACTTTTCAAGAACTGATGGCGCTTGCAAAGGCCAAGCCAGGGGTCCTGAGCTACGGCACTGTCGGCGCAGGATCGAGCATGCATCTCAACTTCGAACTCATGCAGCAGCTCGGTCAGTTCAAGCTACTGGCTGTCCACTATCGCGGCGGGGCGCCCGCCTTGTCTGACGTCCTTGCGGGAACTGTTTCCATGATGCTGGTATCACCCGCTCCGGCAGCGGAAGCTGCGGAAACAGGATCTGTCAGGCTTCTGGCGACGGGCGGTCTCCAGAGGCTATCAAACTTGCCGAATGTGCCGACCATTTCGGAGAGCGGGCTTGCGGGATTTGAGGCCTATACTTGGGTCGGCCTGGTTGCGCCGGCAGGTACACCTCAGCCCGTTGTCGACAAGATCAACAAAGATGTAAGGCAGATCCTCTCCGACCCCGACTTCGAGCGAAAATTCTTGGCGCCCAACATGCTCAAATCCATCGCGACTTCGCCGAGTGAGTTCGCAGCTTTCATGAAAAGTGAATCAGACAAGTGGGGAAACGTCATCCGCGAGATCGGCCTTAAGATTAACTGAGAGCGACGTAGGCGACGGAGCGCTGCTGTCAATTGGCCCGGACAGCAATGTCCTCTACATGCCTCGCGGCGAGAAATACCGCTGTGTTCGAGGAGTGCATTGAATGAAGGCGATCGTACTTCGTGAGTTTGGACCGCCCGAGGTCATGCGCTACGAGGACGTGGCGGAGCCAGAGCCACGGAAAGGCGAGATTCGCATTCGCATTCTCGCCTCTACGGTTAATCGGGTACTGGATGTTTCGGTTCGTGCTGGGCACGAGCGTCATCGTGGCATTGTTCTGCCTCTTATCCCCGGGGTTGATTGTGCCGGTGTGGTCGACAAGGTTGGTCCAGGCGTCACCGGGTGGCTCACGGGTATGCGCGTGGCCGCTGCGGGCATGATGCCGCTCGATGCATGTATCACCATCGAGGACTATCGCGGACCCTTCGGTATGATGGGCATAAACAGACCCGGTGGTTTCGCAGAGAAAGTCACAGTCCCGGCCGCTGTCGCAGTCGAAATCCCGTCGGATATCGACTTTCATCACGCCGCCGTCGTCATGCGACACGTTCCGACCGCCTGGAATCTTCTCGTCAATGTCGCTGAACTCAAAGGATCCGAAACCGTGCTCATCATGGGCGCGGGAGGTAATCTCGGGACGCTCGGGATTCAGATCGCGAAAAACGTGGTCGGTGCCAAGGTTATTGCCGCGGCAGGTTCGGACGATCGCGCCAGACTGGCGAAGTCCCTTGGTGCAGACTATGCCGTGAACTACAACTCTCAGGACCTTTATGCGGAAATCATGGGGATCACGGGAGGCAAGGGTGTCGACGTGCTCTATGACAACGTTGCGAATCCAAAGGTATTGCCGGCAGCGTTTCGCGCGATCGGCTCCAACGGTCGCCTAGTCACGGCGGGAGCGCACGCCGGCCCGGTTGTGCCAATAGATTTTTCTCATCTTTATCAGAAAAGCATCTCAATCAGGGGCCGGCCAGGCTACTCCCGCGCCGACATTCCGAAGATTTTTGCTGCCGCCGCAGCCGGGAAGGTTCAGGCGGTAATCGAGCAAGTGCTACCACTTTCGCGCGCGGCGGACGCGCATCACCTTATGGAAACACAGGAGGTGCTAGGTAAGATCGTACTTGACCCGACGTTGAAATAAGCTCCGCCCCTAACCTCTATTCGCTGCGTAGATTGCAAGAATAGAAGGAAATCCGTCAGATGAGAATGTTTTTGCCGTTTCTGAAACCCCTCTATAACGGCCTCGAACCCCTCGCTTATCCCCTGATCCGTGTCACAGCTGGGCTTCTGCTCGTCCCGCACGGCGCGCAAAAGCTGTTCGGATGGTTTGGCGGTGATCCTGCAAAGACGGTTGTGGCCTTTCAGGCCATCGGCTTCAAGCCTGCCGCGTTTTTCGTGGATCTCACCGGATCGATCGAGTTCGTCGGTGGGCTGCTCATCGCCGTCGGCCTTTTGACGCGCCCTGCCGCAGCGGTATGCGCTGGTCTTCTGACCGTCACCATCTACGTGACCTCGGCAAGGGGCTGGTCGGCGATGGAGTACTCGATCTTATGGACGGCCTGCTGCCTTGCGATCACCGTTCTAGGGGGCCGCCGATTGTCGGTGGACAGGCTCATTGGTCGCGAATTCTGATCAACCTGGAAACTGGCCCCCCGCGCTCGATGCAGGCTCGCCAGTTCGAAATCACGTACGAGTTCGATCCCGCGGGCGAGCGCAAGCTTATCGGTTTCGGGCTACATCAGGGAATTCAGATCAAGGCGCTAGGGTTTCTTCGACATCGCTGGGGAAAACGGACTCCGATCATCCGTCAGTAGAAGAACGCGGTCGCGGTCAGGCCACAGTCGCACAGGCCGGTCACGATGGTGAGAGTCTTCCAGTGGTCGAACGGCACCGCCAGACCCACACGCAACATGCAAGGTTCGCCGATGATTGGTGACGTCCGATATCTGCTGTATAATGGCGCTGCTGGAGCGCTCGTTGCGATACAGGTGGTCATCAAGGGGATCCTACGTTCTCTGTGCGAGCTCTCTTGCGACCTAATTGTTGAATCCTGTCGATGAGGAATAATTGGAGACCCATTTGCCACCTGCGCGTCGGTGAGCCGTGTTCGATGATGATGCATTAAGTTCCCGCAACCGACACACCAAGATGCTCTGCGCCGGCCGAAGCACGGCAATCCCAATTGAGGAAGCGGAGGTGCGCGGATGCCGACCGGCAAGCGTGGATCCGCCTTCGCCGAAATGCACCAAAAGCCATCAACGATCGACGAGAAGCGGCAGACAAATGCCGAGATGGTCCGAACAAATGAATTCGATCGAGAATACCTTCCAGGAGTTCATCGATGCTATCCAGACGGCGGGCGATGCGAACGCGTTTGAACGGATCGCGGCGCGGCTCGCGCAAAAGCTTGGGTTTCAGCGATTTGCCTATTTGCGCTTAACGGACGAGGCGCCAATGCTCATCTCGTCCTACCCAAAATCCTGGACCAACCGCTACTTTCATCTAGGATATCAGCAGCTCGACCCGGTGATCCTCCGGGCCAAGGTCGAACGGGATCTCTTCAGTTGGGGTGGGGTGGCCTGCGCGCCCGCCGGCTCGCGAGCACAGCGCCAGTTCTTTGATGAGGCCTCCACCTTTGGCATTCGATCCGGCATCACTGTGCCGATCAGGGGCGGTTTCGGACGAATGGCGGCCTTTACGCTGGCGACGGACGATCGCAAGACAGATATCGATCGTATCGCTGGCGAGTGCAAGGATATCATCCATCAGGCCGGCTTGTATTTTCACGTCCATGTCGCCGCTCGGCTCGAAGCTGCTTTCATCACGCGGCAACTGATTGGAAATGAGTTGACCCAGCGCGAGTGTCAGTGCCTCGCATGGACGGCCCAGGGTAAGACGGTCGCCGATATTGCCGTTCTGATCGCGATCGCACCGCGTACCGTCGTCTTTCATCTTGAGAACGCGCGCCGCAAACTGGGCGCGGCGTCGATCGCCCAGTGTGTAGCGATGGCCTTGCGCCGGGGCCTGTTGAGCTGACGGCCTCTCATTCGATTTCCAGCGAAGCCAGATCGGAGGGCGCGCGCGCGCCTCGACGACGCATGGCGCATTGTATTCCAGCAAAAGTAGTCTAACGTGATCCGGCGGATCTCACGCCACCTGCAAAATCTGACAGGCGATCACGTATCCGTTTTCTGCTGTCAAAGCCTTCCCGGTCATTCGAGGAGGTCGACATGCATGCCATCGCGCTTCACAGGTCTCAATTTGGTCGCCATCTGGATCTTCTAAGATCGATGTATCGGCTCCGCCGCCGTGTTTTCAAAGACCGGCTGGACTGGAGCGTGTCAGTATCAGGCGACCTGGAAATCGATGTTTATGATGCTCTAAGTCCGACATATCTTCTCGTGGTTTCAGAGGAGAATGAGGTCCTCGGCTGCGTCAGGCTCCTGCCCACGACAGGCCCAAACATGCTCGCCGACACCTTTTCCCATCTTCTGGGTAACGGGGCGGCGCCAAGCGACGAGGGCATTCTCGAAAGCTCGCGCTTCTGCGTCGACACAAAGCGCAGTGTCGACCCCGGCCGAGGCGGGTTCAATCGCGCCACCTTCGTGCTGTTTGCCGCGATGCTGGAGTGGGTTCGAGCAGCGGGAGCGCAATCCATTGTGACTGTCACCGATGCGCGAATGGAGCGCATCCTGAGACGAACCGGCTGGCCGTTGGAGCGGCTGTGTGAGCCGCAGCCGCTTGGGCAGACCATCGCGCTTGCCGGATTACTTCACGATTCGGATCAGGCGCTCGAAGCCATGTACCGGCAGGCCGAGGTGGACGGACCGGTTCTGACCCCGCTCGCTTCGGAACGCAAGGCCGCTTGATCTCTGGGTAGTCGCCGAGGTCCCGTCTCGTGCTAGCCGATCCGCAACATAGCTGTATCGTTCTTTTGAACATCACACGAGGCGGCGGGGTGGACGCTCAGGCGTCCGCCCTTGGCGCCCGCGTAAATCTCGCTCTGCTGCCGGCTTGCCGCGAGGTCTTTGGCATTCCCCAAATCGCAGTTGGCGAGTATGAGCAGGGCATTCTTCCTGATCAGATTGCCGCTTCGCTAGAGCAATTCGATATCGATGCCCTTTCCGTATGGCAGGATCCCCGTCTTGCGGCACGCCTCAGGGAATCAGATGCGGGCGTCGTGTTTCTGGGCGGAGCATTCCTTGAGGAAGAGGTGCTGATCGCGGCATTGGAAGGGGCGCGGCAAGGCTATGACATACGGCTGCTCTCGGATTTGTCGGCCGCACGGGATGAACCCGACCGGTGCCTCGCTTTAACTCGATTAGCGCATCACGGCATCCTCGCGACCACGATTCGACAAGCTCTGCTCGAATGGGCCGTGTGCTTAAACGATCCGGCCGTCAGTCGGAGGGTCCAGGAATTGCTCTCCTCAATGGCGCCTCCCGCAAGCTGCCGCTTGCGGACCGGGCTCTCGTGAACCGAGCCCGCTTCGCGGTCTCGGCCTCCGGCTTCGATCCCTGGCGCAAACACGTCGTCCACGGATTTTAAGCTCGCGTGTTGTCTGCGTGATCGATAGTGCGCGACGGCCTCGGTGACGCGCCGGCGATCCGTTTGAGGCAATGCTTTGAGGAGCCGGCCGCACGCGGCCGGCGCTTTTGATGAGCCCCCGGAAGGCGGGGTGGGCGGCGCTCCCGCATAGCCCCGAACCGGCGGTCCGCAACCGCGCCTCGCTTGGGCTCTCTGTGTCGCTTGTGTGCTTGGCGCGGTCCTCCGCTAACGCTCCGGCCGTTCCGGTGCGGTCCGCCTTCACGTTCGGGGCTTTCCGGTCGCTCTTCGCCGCCCACCCCGCCTTTCGGGGGCAGGACGCGGAAGAGGAGCGAGCGGAGATCGTCATGTCCAAGAATTCAACCCGCCATCATGCGGTCAAGCCGAAGGCAAGTCTCTACGAAGAAATCACGGCTCACATCGTTGCCGATCTGGAGGCTGGCATCTTCCCATGGGCCCGGCCATGGGGCACGGGGGGCGGCAATCAGGCTTTCGCTCTCCCGAGAAATGCAGCCACGGGCAAGGTCTATTCCGGGATCAACGTTCTGATCCTGTGGGGACGGTTGTTCGAGGGAAGCTTCGCCTCGGGGCGATGGCTCACCTTCCGCCAAGCCGCAGGTCTTGGCGGGGCGGTACGCAAGGGCGAGCACGGCGTTACGGTCTGCTATGCCGACCGCTTCGTTCCCAAGCGCGAGCAGGGTGGCGTAGGGCGCATCTCTCAAGACCAGCAGGACGCGGAAGGGGCGGCCGTTCCATTCCTGCGGCGCTACACCGTCTTCAATGTCGATCAGTGCGACAACCTGCCGGATCATTGCCTCGCCGAGGCGCCGCCCTTGCCAGAACGCGAGATCGTGCCGCAGGCCGAAGCGCTCACTGTCGCAACGCGCGCCGATATCCGCATCGGTGGCGCAAAGGCTTTCTATTCGCCGTCAGACGACACCGTCCACGTCCCGCCACAGCCCGCTTTTTTTGAGCAGATCAACTACTACCGCACGCTGTTCCACGAGCTTGGGCACTGGACCGGCCACCTCTCGCGCCTGAACCGCGAGTTGTCAGGCGCATTCGGCTCAAAACTCTACGCCAACGAAGAGCTGATCGCCGAACTCACCGCAGCCTTCGTCTGCGCCGCGCTGTCGATCAAGCCCACCGTTCGCCATGCCGACTATCTCGGCTCGTGGCTGAAGGTCCTTCGGGACGATAGCCGCGCGATCTTCCGCGCCGCAAGCAAGGCCTCCAAGGCCGCCGATTTCCTGCTCGCCTTCGGAGAAGGCGGCGAAGCCTCAGCGACTGCGATGCAGCCCGAGATTGGACCGTGACGACGGGGCGGGCGTCGGCAGCCGCCGTCGCTCGCCCCCTAAACGGCCTCTCGGCATCGGGCTCTTCGACGAGGTCGCCCGCAATCAATGAGCCTGTTCTCAAGGACAAGGATAACTGACATGGAACTGCGTAACATCGCCCTTAGCAATCTCAGGCTTACGAACGTCAATGTCCGGCATAGCCGGAAAGCCCCTGACATCTCCGACATCCTGCCCTCGGTCCGCGCGCGCGGCGTGCTTCAGCCTTTGCTGGTCCGGCCCCACGGCGATGTCTTCGAGATCGTCGCCGGACGACGCCGGTACTTTGCGGCAAGCAAGGTCGCAGAGGAGCAGGGCGTGACGACCAACAACGTCCTGCTGCCGTGCGCGGTGACGGAAGCCGACAGCGATGCTGACGCTCTGGAAGCGTCCCTGATCGAGAACGTCGCACGCGCTCCCATGGACGAATTGCAGGAATACGAAGCGTTCGCCAAGCTGTTGAAGCAAGGCCGAGCCGTCGCCGATATCGCCCAAACGTTCGGGCAGACCGAACGCTACGTCAAGCAGCGCCTTGCGCTCGCAGGCCTCAACAGCGCGATCAAGGACGCCTACCGGAATGGTGATATCGAGCCCGAGGAACTGCAACTGCTCGCCACCGCCACCCGCAGCCAGCAAAAGGACTGGGTCGCGGCGTTTGAAGCCGAGAACGGACCCGACGGCGGCGCCGACGGCGCGCCAAGAGGGCACCAGTTGAAGCAATGGCTGTTCGGCAGCGAGCAGATTGCAACGGGCGCTGCGCTGTTTCCGGTCGAGGCCTACAAGGGCGACATCGTGACCGATCCGGGAGAGCGTCAACGCGGTCGAAGCCTGGCTTGGCGGTCTGCCGGGCCAAGCGTATGCCAACATCCGCCAGCCCATCGTTCACACTCTGAACCTTGCCCATATGTGCCCGTTGTCGGCAGTATGGGCTGGACCGGAGCGGTGCGAGCACCTTGATGGACCGCCGCTTCTGATCGCCAAGACCAAGGGTGCGACCCCGTTTCGCTTGTCGCTTCACGCGGGCGATGTCGGACACACAATCATCGTCGGTCCAACGGGGGCGGGCAAGTCGGTCCTGCTTTCGATGCTCGCCCTTCAATTCCGACGCTATCCGAACGCCCAGTTGATCACGTTTGACAAGGGCCGCTCGGCGCGGGTCACCACGCTCGCATTGTCGGGCGCCTGGTACGAGCTGGGCGCCAAGGGCGGCATCGCGTTTCAGCCGCTCAAGGACGTCGCGGAGGAGGGGGCGAGACTCTGGGCGCTCGACTGGCTCTGTGGCGTGCTCGCCCATGAGCGCGTGACCGTGACGCCCGACGTCAAGGAGACGCTCTGGTCGGCGCTGAGAAGCCTCGGTTCAGCTCGCGAGCGCGGGCACTGGCTTCGCAGCGAACGGAGCGCCTGTGTCAGGCGCAGGGCGTGCAGCGGCGCCGTCAGGACGCGGACACGCAAGGGAAGCGGCACAAGTCGCAGCCCACACGCTGAAAGAGGGTGACAAAGGTGGGCATTCGTCGGGCCCGAAACTGGGAGAGGAGTAGGATATGGCTGGTCACCCCTTTGAGCGCGTATCCGTCCGGTACGGCGAAACGCCAGAACCTGTCACGCCCTATCAGAAGGCAGCCCAGGTCTGGGACGAGCGACTCGGGTCCGCCCGTGTTCAGGCCAGCAACTGGCGGCTTGCAGCGCTGGCAGCCATCGGCCTTTCCAGCGTCCTCGGATTGACGATCTTCACCCAGATCGCTCGCTCCGGTGTCGTTCCCTATGTGGTCGAGGTCGATCGGCTTGGTGAAGTCCGAGCAGTCGGGCCGGCGCTCGAGGCCTACCAGCCGTCAGACGCACAGATCGCGCACTTCCTTGCGCGGTTCATCGAGAACGTCCGCTCGCTGTCGATCGATCCGGTCATCGTCCGGGCGAACTGGCTGCGTGCCTACGACTTCGTCACCGACCGCGGCGCGCAAGCATTGAACGACTACGCCCGTGAAGCCGATCCGTTCACGAAGATCGGCTCCAGGACCGTGACGGCCGAAGTCACGTCCGTGGTGCGTGCGTCCGGCGACAGCTTCGAGATCCGCTGGAGAGAGAACACCTACGAGAACGGCGCGATCGCAAAGACCGAGCGCTTCACGGGTCTCGTCACCACCGTTCTCAAGCCGCCCGCGGATGCCGAAACGCTGCGGAAGAACCCCCTCGGCCTCTACGTCCATTCCCTCAACTGGTCGCGCGACCTCATCGGAGACGCCAAATGAATTCCAGAGTCCTTACCAAGCTCGCGTCGGCCAGCGTTTTAGCCTTGTCCCTTGGGCTTGCCGGATGCGCCACCAAACTCAATCTCGAAGCGCCCTATGATGAGATGACATTTGAGAAGGCGCTCCCAGAAACTGATCCGCCGGCGCCGGTGCAAGTCGTCGAAACACCCAAGGTCCTGCCTTTGCCGGGCCAGTTGAAACCCTTTCCGACAAAGGCCGCCAAGGAGGAAAAGCTGCCGCCGGAGCAGGCGATCGCCAAAGCCAACAAGGCGGCGAGGATGGAGCCGACACGCGCCGGGTACATCAACGCTATCCAGGTTTACCCCTGGACGGAAGGTGCGCTTTACCGGCTCTATGCAAGCCCGGAGAAGGTCTCGACCATCGCGCTTCAAGCCGGTGAGGAACTGATCGACGTCTCCACGGGCGATACGGTTCGCTGGGTGGTTGGCGACACGTCGAGCGGGCAGGGGAGCGCCCGGCGCGTGCATATTCTCGTCAAGCCAACGCTTCCGGATATTCAGACGAATCTCGTGGTCCTGACTGACCGGCGCGCCTATCACCTTGAGCTCGTCTCGACCAAGCAGACCTATATGGCGTCCATCTCGTGGACTTATCCGACCGACACGCTCGTCGCGCTCCACAAGCAGAACGCCGTCGCCCAGGAAAACGAAGAGCGGGTCGCCGACCGCGGCGTCCGGCTTGACAGCCTCAACTTCCGCTATCGCATTGAAGGAGACGATCCTCCGTGGCGGCCAGTGCGCGCCTTTGACGACGGCCGCAAGGTCTATATCCAGATGCCGTCCGGCCTGTCGCAAGGCGATGCGCCGCCTTTGTTCGTCGCCGGAGCCGACGGCCGGCCGAACCTCGTCAACTACCGGGTCCGCGGTTCCTACTACATCGTCGATCGGATGTTCGGCGCCGCCGAGCTTCCGCCAGACGCGCGTCGCTCAGCAGGCGAAGGAGTCGGGCTTGTTCGTCCGCCTGTCGGAGAAGCAGGACAAGCGCAGGCAGGCAAGCACGACCGAGGTGCCGGCTGCTTCCCCATCCGCGTTCCGGCCTTCAACACCGGAAACGGGGCCATCCGCTGCAGAACTCGCAAAGACAGCGCAGGCGATGATCGACCGCTCCAGCGAGATCATTCCCTCGTCGCAGGCACGAAAGCTGGCCTTCGTGGGAGCGAAAGCCGACACGGAGACCACCAATCCCCATGCGCTCAAACCGGCGCCATCCACCTATGCGGTGATGGCGGGGTCGATCATTCCGGCGAGCCTCGTCACGGGGCTGAATTCGGACCTGCCTGGCGCCACGATAGGTCAGGTCACCGAGAACGTCTACGACACGGTGACGGGAGAGCATCTCTTGATCCCGCAGGGGACGAGAATTGTGGGCAAGTACGATAGCGTCGTCGCCTTTGGTCAGAAGCGGGCGCTGGTCGTCTGGAGCCGGCTCATCCTGCCGAACGGCAATTCGATCGTGATCGAGAACCTTCCGGCTACCGACGTTGCAGGCTATGCCGGGCTCGAGGACCAGGTCGACTTCCATACCTGGCAGTTGCTTAAGGGTGTGGCCTTGGCGACCCTGATCGGGGTGGGAACCCAGCTATCGATCGGAAACGACGAGAGCGATCTCGTGAAGGCGCTGCGGGAAAGCACGCAGCAAACGACTAATCGTGCGGGACAGCGCCTGGTGGAGCGCGAGCTCGACGTGCAGCCGACGATCACGGTGCGGCCCGGATGGCCGCTGCGGGTGATTGTTTCGAAGGATCTGGTGATGAAGCCGTACCAGGATGCTCAGACAGCAGTGAAGGGCAGGTGAGAGATGAAGCTTGCGAAGCTGCCTGATCGGACTCCAGTGAAGATAACCGTCGTGCTCACGCCAACCTTGGCGCAGCGGCTGCGCGAGTATTCCGCTTTTTATGCAGAGACGTACGGCACCAAGGAGGAGGTAGCTGAGCTGATACCGTTCATGCTCGAGGCGTTTCTTGATAGCGACGCAGATTTTCGGAGGGGCAGCAAGAAGAGAAATGGCGAGTCGATGGGCGTCGTATCCTAGGCATCAATTCTGCGGGCCTATTTCATCCTACCTCCGAGGAGTCGGATCGTGCGCTCAACCAATTCAACGGATTTGTAAAGGCGTCCGAGTAGTGTTCTTAGCTCCGCTTCCGTCGCCTCTTCCCTTTCCAGGTTTTCGCTGGTTACCAACGCGTTCACCAGGTGGTCAAGGGAGACGCTCATCCTTGCGGACAAGCAGTCAGATGCCGGTCCAACGACAACGGAGGCAATCTCTCCGTTGCTTAACAAGGTGATTTCCACGGAAGAATTCTCGAGAACCGCCCGTTCGATCACTTGGGCCGGAATTTCGATCGAGGCTATCACGCTTCCTGTCGATGCGTCACGGTAACCAACGGTTGCCGTGGCTTGGCCGCATTTGGCGAAGGCGCCAAAAGTGAGGTCCACTTGTTCTATCGACATAGCTCGCTGAACTTGCACTAGAAATCGCCAGCTTAGTCGCTTTATGACTTATAGTCTATGGGCTGATAGTGCTGTTTCTCTCGATTTTCCTGCATGCGCTTGCAGGACCGAGTCGGCTTAAATATTCAGGATTTGCGCCGAGCAAAGAAACTCAGCCAGGAGGAGCTCGCCGACAGGTCCAAGGTCCATCAGACCTATCTAAGCGGCGTCGAAACGGGCAAGAGGAATCCCTCGCTCTTAGTGCTTGAGCGGATAGCTCGGGCGTTGGACGTCGACCCCGAGGAGCTGGTTCGTCGTCGCAGACGACGAACTAGCGGAGCCGCTGACTCTTAATCCGCGAGTCCCAGGCTCGAGCCTAGTGCGCCCACCAAAGTGCGTTATTATTTTCCAAGTCCTTTGCGGGGGGATTGCCGAGAACTAAAGCGTCTCGTGAGGCGTTTTTTTGGTATGGGCGGACACGACCAAATTGCTGTACGGCTTTTGCCGTCAGCTGCCTGACTCTTAACGGCTCTTACGGTACAGCAAGCAAAAAACCGCGAATTCAACGGTGTCGTGGTCTTGTGGCTTACCAGGTAAGTGGCAATGCGGAACATAAGCGGCGGCTGCTCTACAGTCCGTCACGCTAGCGAGGCGCTGGTGCCACATCATTGCGCAGGGTCAAGACATTCTGGCAGCGCCTCCGTTTCCCGCGGCCGACTATCGTTGGAGATATAGGGCCTCCGCATAAAAAGAGCCTACTCGGAAAGAAGCGGGCTATGGCCTAGCGCTTCAATTTCGCCTTCCATAGCTTTCCGAGAAAGCCTGCGATCCCTGTTAGAATTGATGGCGAAATCGGGCGCTTGACAATGTCGGTTTCTTGAAACGTTCCCTTCGGCAGCAGGGACACCTCTTTACAATCAAAGAGACCGGTCGGGAATGGCTTGCGCGCCCAGTAGTTGTGAACGAGAAGTGGCCGTCCGTCATTTCGGACATACAGGATAGCGCTGGTTGTTCGATTCTTCTCGGGCGTCCAGCCACCATCCTTGTCGAAAATCAACTTGCCCTTTTCGGGACGTCCCTTAGGGAAAACGAACTTCAGATTCCCGTAGAGCGCACTTTTGATGATCGTTTCATCTGGAACGTCTAGCCCATCGTGGAAGATCGTCAGGAGGCACGGCGCATCCTTGTATTTCGTACCGTTCTTGAGCTGATCGTTTGCGTCGCTCAGCACTTCGCGAATTCGTTGGGGATTCTTCAGTCGCTTTGCCGGCAAGGCTGACGCCGCAGAGATCAGCGCGAAACGATCCGAATGCCTCCAAACGACGATGGCTACGAGAAATGTCTCATTCGGGTGCAGGAATGCACCAGCTACAGCGGTACGCTTCGTTCCGGTTGAGAAGTGTTGTGTCACCTGCTGTCCGAACGGATTGGCGAAGATGCCATCCGGACTTCCGTAAAACCCTGTTCGCGATACGCAGCTGTGAAATTCGGCAGTGCCGCGGCTTCCAGTTGCAACAGAAAATCGGACAAACTGCTTTCGATCGGGATCCCGTGGGACGAGCGCCACGATTTTGTCGGGGGCGTCGCCGTCCTCAGACCGCTTCAATCCGCGCTTCAGAAGTTGCACGACGTTTTTGGCATCGCGCTCGGAAAAGTCGTCATGAATGTAGGCAATGCCCTGTCCGGTCTGCTCGATATTGGCGGTGCGGTTTCTAAGATCGTGAAACGCACTGCTGAGCTTCTCGGAATCATCAGGTCTCTCTAAGGTTTTGACCTCGCACCAGAACGCCTGTTTTCCCTTGCAGTAAAAGTCGGGCTTTTGACCCTCCTTGATCCATCTGGGCTCCGGTTCGAAAGGAATGCCTGCCTTGGTGAGAAGTAGTTCTGCTCTTGCGTTGCTCAAGAACTATCCCCCTGCGCCCTTCCTGGCCAGCAGCGAAACTCTAAACATCGACCTCGAGCGCGGCAGCTAATTGACCTCTCGATCGCCGCGCAACTGCGTACCATTGCGCGCCGTCGATATTTGATACACCCAGCCCGCGCGAGTATGCAGCTTTATTGCGTCGGGGTGCGGATGCCGATACACGTTGCGCTTTCCATAGGAGAGCAAAAGCGTGCCCGACTCCCGCACAGGAGCCGGGATTGCTGCCTGGCCCGAAGCAAACCTAGCGCCGTGGTGGGTGGCGACAAGATAGTTCAGTGATCCAATGCTGGGATGAGCGAGGAAGCTGTAATCGACGTCCCCTGTGAGAAGGACCGAGCGGCCGCTCGCGAGAGCCACCCGAACTGTCAACCCCGCGTCATTGAGGCTTGCCCGAGGTCCGCTGGCGTGAGCGACTTCGCCGTTCGGAAAAGCAGTCAAGGTCCCGGCTGGATGGATCAACAGCCTGCCTTTTGCTGCGAGAATGCGCGCGAGCCGCGCAGCGCCCGGGCCTAGTTTCTGATCTGGTACAAGCCAAACGCAGTCCTTCAGGTGGGGGTGGAGGAATGCGGCATGAAGGTGGTCCCAATCCCAATGCGACAGAACTACGGGCGGTTTCTCTGTCTCATCGAGGTCGAAATTGTTAGGGGACGTATGTCCATTGAATGAAATCGGAAAGCCAACATCATAGTGAAGCACCGCTTTGCCGTCCTTGTCGCACAAGGATGAAAAGCTTGCCTGGCCCACGTCCCTAACGCGCAGGGTTGTGACCCCTGTCACAGAGCCGAGAACGCTTGCGATGGTTTGTGCGGCGTTCGGTGATGAGGGAAGCGCGCAAGCTGCAATGACGACGATCGGAACGGTAGCCTGCTTGGTGACCGCCGCGCCAACGCTTCGCGGCACAGGGCCAGCCGGGCCTCCGTCGCGATCCGTTCCGAGATAGGTGATGTTAGTCGTTACGCCGCGCGAATGGGCCGGAAAGCCATTCGGTTGAAGCTGCGCGTGCCAGGTCGGTATCGACGTAGCCGATCCTGTCTTGTCAATGTCTAACGCGAACCAATGGCCCGGGAGGCCCGGAGCGCCGGCAACCTCCTCGAAGCGATGGGGCGTGGTTACGATGCGAATGATCGCAAAGGGTTTCGTTACGCCTTCGTTGAAAGCACCCTGAATTGCTCCATCGACACCATCGGCGTAATCCGCATCGATGGAGTCAAATTCGAACGATCCCCGCGCGGCAGAACCGGTGCTGAGCATGTCGACACGGGAAAGCCTAGCGTAAAGACGTCGGGTTGGAAATTCGGGGGGTGGCTCAGTAAAGAAGAAAAAGAAGATCGCCTCCTAAGCCGCCTACTGCGGTCACAGGTCAAATGAATCGCTATTATGCCCCCGGTATAGGGCCTTGTTACCAGCTCGTTCCGGAAACCGCGAGATTGCGGCTATGGTCCGATCTGAGATTGCTCGTAGGCCCCACAGGCCGAAGCATCGGGTCATCGTTAGTTCGCAGGTCTATATTGCATTACAACCTGACGCTGTCTACGGTTGAGCATTTACCCGCTTGGGGCGATGGTGGCTTCGTTTCAGCCCATAGTCATTGCGGCTTGCATCGAAGATCCCCGTCGGTCTGCTCGATACACATTGATGTCAGCTATCGCTAACCATGAACAAAACAGCGACGGTGGAACGCCTTTGTCGGGGCGGTTCCGCGATCCGTGGAAGCTTGGAAGATGTCGTGGACAACTTGACAAAATTTCCAATACCTCACGCTATACAATCGCGTCGTTCAAAATAATGATAGATAGTTCAAGGGCATAAGCCGGATATCTCCATTTGAGATAACTGGATAGGGGGCGTCGTGGACATATTCGATCTCGATCAAGCGTTGATAGAACGATACGAATCGTTCGCGCGCTCATTCTCAGATATCCGAGCACCGGAAATCCGTGGACAGGTCGATGCTGCTTATAGCGAGCAGCGCTTTTGGCCCGAACCCCTCATCACTATCAATCCGCATTTCGAAGCTGGCCATTCGATAGATCAGCTCGTCGCGCAAAATGTGCTGGATCCTGCTCTCAGCAAAATATTCGCAAGTGGTTCGGACCGGAAGCCGATCAAGCTCCATCGCCACCAAGAACGTGCTGTTGTGAAGGCGCGCAATGGCGAAAGCTTCATTGTAACCACCGGCACAGGATCCGGCAAATCTCTGTGCTTCTTCTTGCCGATCGTCGATGCGGTCGTGCGCGCGCGGCGCGCAGGCGAGGCCCAGCGGACGCGCGCCATCATCATTTATCCCATGAACGCCTTGGCCAACAGCCAACTTGAGGAGCTTGAAAAGTTCATCGGCGGCTCAGGGGTGGAAGAGGAGCTGCGTCCGACCTTTGGTCGCTATACAGGCCAGGAGAGCGATGCAGATCGACAAGCCATCGCCAAGGCCAAGCCCGACATTTTGCTCACGAACTTCATGATGCTCGAACTGCTCATGACGCGTCAGGACGAACTCGATCGTGCCGTTATCGCTAATGCGTGCGGCTTGGATTTCCTTGTGCTGGATGAATTGCACACATATCGCGGCCGCCAAGGAGCGGACGTCGCGATGCTGGTGCGGCGCGTTAAGGACCGCCTTGTCAAAGAGCGAAAGCTACTTTGCATCGGTACGTCGGCGACGATGTCGAGCGCGCAGGACGAGATCGAGCGAGCAAGTGCCGTTGCTCGCGTCGGTAAGCTCATTTTCGGGGAAGAATTGAGTTCGGCTTCGATCATCGACGAAAATCTTGCCCGGGCAACGGATCCCCGGATCAACGGCGCAAGCCTCGGAGCATCACTTGTAGATGCGGTCCGGGCACCAATACCTGCCGGCCTCAGCGACAAGGAGCTGTACGGCAATCCGCTCGCCTGCTGGATCGAGACCGAGATTGGACTCGCTGAAGGCGAAAAGCTGCGCCGTCGCCCACCCATGACGTTGAGCGACGCGACTGCCAAACTGGTGGCCCAGACAAAACTTCCGTCCGAGGAATGTAGGAGCGCCCTTGCCGGAATGCTGTCTTTGATGGGCCGCCGCGAAGATCTTCGCGGCGGCATCAGCGACCGTGCATTTCTGGCGTTTAAGCTTCATCGCTTTATTTCTGGCGCTGGGCATGCCTACGCAACGATCGAACCTGCGACCGGCCGGCGTGTCGTGTTGGAGGGGCAGGTTTTTCATCCCTCCGATCCGAATGCGCGCTTATATCCGGTCTTCTTTTGCCGAGAATGTGGCCAAGAACACCATAGCGTGCGCATTGAAAATGCGCTCGATGGTATCCGCGTTCTTGCGCGGGCCATCGATGAGCCGGCGAGTGAAGACCCAGAACCAGACGGTTCGCGAACCGGCTTCCTAATTCCCGCGGTCAATGCCGATTTCCAGTTCGGGGGCGCCGTCGCTGACTATCCAGACGATTGGCAGGAAACTACGCCGGCCGGACAGGAGCGCCTTAAGGGAGGACATCGCGGCAAGCATGAGGGGCAGCTCCTTTATATGAAGCCTGATGGGTCGCTCGGCGACGACGGGGTGCCAGCTTGGTTCTTCAGCGGCAAATATCGTTTCTGCCCCCATTGCCGTCATCAGCCGCCGCAACAGGCACGCGACATCAACAAGCTGGCGGGCCTGTCGGCCGAAGGCCGCAGTTCGGCGACGACGCTCATCGTCTCGACCATCCTGGCGTGGATGGAGGCCGACGGCACGCTTGAGGAAAGCACACGCAAGCTTCTGGGCTTCACAGACAATCGGCAGGATGCGGCCCTGCAGGCGGGGCATTTCAATGACTTCATTTTCGTCAGCTTGCTCCGCGGCGGTATCTTACGTGCCGTGCGTGACGCGGGCGAGAAGGGCCTCGCGGATGTTCGGTTCGGTGAGGCTGTTCGCAAAGCGCTTGGTTTCGATCTGGAGGAATCTGACCGGCTCTCCGATTGGATGGCCGATCCGCGCGTAAAGGGATTCCACAACCGGCAGGCGGCCGAGGAAGTGTTGACGTCGATCCTCGCGCATCGGGTATGGGCGGATCTTCGGAAAGGTTGGCGTTTCACAAACCCGAATCTCGAAGAAGCCGGTCTCGTGGAGGTGCGGTTTCCCGGGCTGGGTGAACTGGCGGGCGACGACGAAGAGTTCGCTGGCAATCCGAGGTTGGCGGGCAGCACGCCCCAATTGCGAGCCAGGCTCTTCACGCTGCTGTTCGATTATATGCGTCGCGGCCTTGCGATCGCCACCGAAGCGTTGGATCGCCAGCGGATATTGCAGGTCGCCGAGACGTCCAGAAATCACCTGCGCGATCCTTGGCTGATCGATCAAAATGAAGAACAGGAACTGCGCCAGGCCGGATTCCTGATGCTCGATCCGCCGAGCAAAGCCGAGATCAGCGCTGCGGAAGATGTACTAATTGTACGAGCCGGCTGGCGGACGGCTTTGGGGAAGGCCCTCCGCAGCAAGGATCTGTGGGGTGAGCCGCTTCCCGTCAAAGAGTATGACGACGTTATCGCCACGCTCCTGCGTGCGGCCGAAAATCACCAGGTCGTCCGGCGGGTGGTTACCGGCGGAGAAGCTCCTGCGTGGCGTCTGTCATCGACTGCCTTGCGCCTCTTTCCGGCGACCAAGAGGGCCGACGGCAAACGTGAAAATCCTTTCTTCCGTACGCTCTATGAAGACGTTGCGGAGATGCTGGGGCAGGAGGGCAATTTGCCTTTCGCCTTCGAGGCTCGGGAGCATACCGCCCAGGTCGACCAGAAAGTTCGTGCTTGGCGTGAAGATCGGTTCCGGTTCGGGAAGTCGGATATCGAAAGGATCGCCCAGAACCGGGAGGAAATGCGCCAGGAAGGCGAACCGGCGAGTTTCCTTCCGGCGCTCTTCTGTTCTCCGACGATGGAACTCGGCGTTGATATCAGCGCGCTGAACGCTGTCTTTCTCCGGAATGCACCGCCAACACCGGCAAATTACGTGCAGCGAGCCGGCCGTGCTGGCCGCAGTGGTCAAGCAGCGCTGGTCGTCACCTATTGTGCTGCGCAGTCCCCTCACGACCAATATTACTTCAACAATCGGCAGGGGCTTGTCGCGGGCGTGGTGAAGCCGCCAGCCCTCGATCTTGCCAATCGCGATCTGCTGCGGAGCCATCTCCATGCCGAATGGCTGGCGGCTGCCGTGGTGCCACTGAAGCCATCCATCCCTGAAAACTTGAACATGGCAACACCGGAGATGCCGATCTCCGATCCAATCCAAGCGGCGTTCGAAAAGCTTGCCGCAAGCGGAACCGCGAAGCCTACGATGCGCCGCCTTCTTGATCAGACTGTCAGCGCGGTCGAGTTGGTCGACGCGCCGTGGCTGGCCGATATCGATGCATTCGTCGATGAAACCAACCGGGAAGCCGCGCAGAATTTCGCAAGCAGCTTCAGTCGGTGGCGGGAGCTCTACCGAAGCGCACGCCGCGAGCAGGATGAGGCGCATCAAATCCAGCAGAAGACGTCCTTCAAACCGGGTGAACGCAAAGAGGCTGCGCGCCGGCATTTCCGGGCGACTGAAGAACTTGACATGCTCGAGCGCGGACAGGCTTCGAACGGCTCCGATTTTTACACTTATCGATATCTGGCGACCGAAGGATTTCTGCCGGGATACAACTTCCCGCGTCTCCCGCTCTATGCTTTCATCCCTGCGACCAAACGTGCGGCCGTCTTGCAAAGGCCGCGTTTTCTCGCCATTTCCGAGTTCGGTCCCAACAGCCTGATTTATCACGAGGGGCGCGCCTACCGGGTTGTCCGTGCGAAGCTGCCGGCGCACGGTCGCCTCGACGATGGCAAGCTGGCAACCACCAGCCTCATCCTGTGCGGCGAGTGCGGAGCGGCTCACACCGATGATAAGCTCGAGCGATGCCACGCATGCGGCGCTTCGCTGGCCGGTGTGGATCGGCTCGACAATGTCTATCGGATCGACAATGTCGAAACCGCGCCGTCGTCTCGGATCACGGCGAATGATGAAGACCGGCAAAGGCGCGGCTTTGAGATTCAGACCGTTTTCCAGTGGCAATTCGAAAAGGGCGTTCCCGATATCCGCACGCTTACCTTGCGTTCGGAAGCGGGTCCGTTGCTGCATCTCGATTATGGTGCGCGCGCGAAGCTATCGCGCGTCAACAAGGGACTTCGCCGTCGGAAGTCAAAGTCGATAAACGGGTTCTGCATCGATCCGACGTCAGGCCGATGGGTAAAGGATACGCTCAACGGCGGGGATGATGATGACATGGACGTCACGATCCCGAAGTCGCAGCGGATCGTGCCGATCGTCGAGGACCATAAGAACGCGCTTCTGGTACGGCCGCTTGCAAATTTTGACGAGCGGCAGATGGCAACCCTGCAGCACGCTCTTCTGCGAGGCATCCAGATTGTTGCCGAGCTTGAAGAAGGCGAACTCTTGGGCGAGCCGTTGCCTGCGCGCGAGGACCGCAAGGCAATCCTGCTTTACGAGGCGACCGAGGGGGGAGCAGGTGTTCTGAACCGCCTTGTCTCCGATCCGCGCCGAACGGCGGAGATCGCCCGTCAGGCGCTGGATCTTATGCATTATGATTTCGCGCCGGGTGGGACTGGCCTCAAGGAGCGGTCGGATGCTTGTGTCGCTGGCTGTTACCGCTGCCTGCTCTCCTACTTCAACCAGCCCGACCATAATCTGATCGATCGTCGCGACGCGGAGGTCACGGCCTTTCTCTGCCAGCTTGCAGAGCCTGAGGTCGCGCAGGCAGAGCCGGTGGAGGCCGCAAGCGGCTGGCTAGGTGCGATAGGCCGGTGGGGATTGCCAGCACCATCCCCGCGCAAGGTCGACGGCACTTTATACGAGCTTTACTGGCCAAACTTTCAGGTGCTCGCGGTGTCAGGTCGTGTATCGGAGGGGCTTGCCGCGGCATGCGCAGACTTGGGGGTGGATGTCGTCGAGCTTCCCGAGGTGCCGGGCGAAGCCGCGCCGCGGAAATTGGTTGAGTTGTTGGGGGCGGCGTAGTGGAAGCGGTCAGATTTTCACCGGGGGATCTTGTCGAGGCGCGGGGACGCGAATGGGTCGTCCTTCCGTCTCCGGATGACGACATCCTCAATGTGCGGCCCTTGTCAGGTTCAGAAGCCGATGCGCAACGGATTGCGCTCGCGCTTGAAGTCAATCCCGTCAGGCCTGCGCGATTTGCTCCGCCAACGCCCGAGCGGCGGGACACCCAGGACGGTGCGCGATTGCTAGCGGATGCGCTCCGTCTGTCGCTTCGCCGAGGGGCTGGCCCGTTCCGAAGCGCTGCGCATCTCGGCGTGGAGCCGCGCGCCTATCAACTTGTACCGCTGATGATGGCCTTGAAGCTTTCGGTGGTGCGGTTGTTGATCGCCGACGATGTGGGAATCGGCAAGACCATCGAGGCGGGGTTGATCGTCCGCGAGATGCTGGACCGCGGTCTGATCGACCGTTTCTCGGTACTGTGTCCGCCCCATCTCGTCGAGCAATGGGTGAGTGAGCTTGCAGAGAAGTTCGATATCGACGCCGTGGCGGTGACGTCGGCCAAGGCGCGCAGCCTGGAGCGTGGTCTTCCTGCGGCTCAAAGCCTATTTGAGGCCTATCCGCACACCGTCGTAAGCCTTGACTATATTAAGGCCGACAGCCGCCGCGATGAATTTGCCCGGGCCTGCCCATCCCTTGTGATCGTTGATGAAGCGCACGCCTGCACCGGCGGAGATCGCGGCAGACATCAGCGTTTCGAGCTTCTCGAACGCCTGGCCTCCGATGAGGAGCGTCACATGCTACTGCTGACGGCAACGCCGCACAGTGGCGATGAAGCGGCGTTCGATCGTCTTCTAGGCCTCATTAGCCCGGACTTCGGGGGAGGTCCCCAAGGCGACGAGAATGCGCGCACGCGATATGCGCGCCGTTTGGCTCAACATTATGTTCAGCGACGGCGCCCCGACATTACCGAGTCCGGCTGGCACGAGAAACGGACTTTCCCTGTTCATCAGGTGAAGGATGAGCCCTTCAGTCTCAGCGGCGAATTCGGTGCCTTCCACGATCGTGTCTTAGATTATTGCCTTGCTGTTACACAGCGAGCCGGTGCCGATCAGCGCAGCCGACGGCTTGCTTTTTGGGGAACGCTCGCACTCATGCGATGCGTCGGCTCCTCACCGGCAGCCGCGATCAATGCACTGCGCAATCGCTTATCCGGTGTGGTCGACGAAGAGGCGATGCAGCCCGTTGTCTTCGACGAAGACGAAGGCCTGCTCGATCAGGGAGACGTGGAGCCCGGTACCGCCAGCGGCAGCGCCGAGGAGCGCGGTGAGCTCGCCAAGCTGATCGCGATTGCAGAATCCCTTGATCGCCGTCGTGGCGAGGATCCCAAGGTGGCGCGTCTGCTAAAGGTTCTAAAAACGCTACTTCAGGAAGGATCCAAGCCGGTCATCTTCTGCCGGTTCATCGCAACGGCGGAGGCGCTGGGCGAAGAGATCAAGCGTGCTTGGCCAAAGGCTGACGTGGCAGTCGTAACAGGACGGCTGCCATCTGAAGAACGGCGAACTCGCATCGATCAGCTTGAAGACTCCGAGAGCCGAATCCTCGTCGCGACGGACTGCCTTTCCGAAGGCATCAATTTGCAAGCGCTGTTCGATGCCGTCGTCCATTACGATCTAAGTTGGAATCCGACCCGTCATCAGCAACGCGAGGGGCGTGTCGACCGATTTGGTCAGCGTTCGCCTGTCGTCCGCTCAGTGACGATCTTTGGCGACAACAGCGCGATTGATGGCGCAGTCTTGCAGGTCATCCTGCGAAAAGCGGACGCCATTCGTAAGGCGACGGGCATTTCGGTTCCGATGCCCGAAGACAGCGAAGGCGTGACCTCGGCGCTGATGCAAGCGCTTATGCTTCGCGCCGGCGGGCATCGGGAGCAGTTGGCCTTCGATTTCGGTCTCTCAAGCGAACGGCTCGACAGCAAATGGCGCGACGCCGAGGAAAATGCGAAAGCAAGCCGCGCGCGCTATGCGCAAGGTGCGTTGAAGCCCGATGAAGTGCTGCCGGAGTGGCGGCAGATGCGCGCGCTAAACGGTGGTCCGACCGAAGTTGCGCGCTTCACGGAACGTGCTTTGAAGCGCGCCGGTGCGCCATTGGAGACGGCCGGACAGCATCATTTAGTGCATTTCGATGCGATGCCCGACGCCATCAAGGAACGCTTGGAGGCGCGTGGTCTGCGAGGGACGCGAAGAGTTGGCTTCGAGGATGATCCGGCGCCGGGCGTGACGCATCTCGGGCGCGTCCACCCCCTCGTTGCAAGCTTGGCGGAAAGTTTGGCGGAGGGGGCGCTGGATCCGGAGGGTGCAGCATTCCGTCCCCTTGGCCGGTGCGGTGCCTGGCGCACGCGAGCCGTCGCTCAGATGACAACGCTGATGCTGTTGCGGCTTCGTTTCAAGCTCATCACCAGCGGCCGCACAAACCGGCTGCTGCTTGCCGAGGAAGCGACGGGCATCGCGTTCGGCGGAATAGCTCCAGCGTCGATCCTTGAAGGACATTCTGCCCTTGAGCTTCTCGAGGCCGAGGCAGCAGGAAATCTCGATGAACTCGCTGCTGCGCGTCAGCTCCAGAGAGCTCATGGACGATTGGTGAGCTACCAGCCTGCGATGGAGGCCTTCGCAGCGGAACGCGGAGCTGCGCTTTCCGCCGACCATCTTCGGCTGACGGAAGCCGCGCGCGGTGGGGCGACGGTCGAGGTCGTTCCTGTTTTGCCAGCGGACGTCATAGGTCTCTATGTCCTCCTTCCGGAGGGCGAGTGATGGCCCGGCATCTCAAGCGCGCCGCCAATATTGGGCTCACCGCCGTCTCGATCGAGGGAGGATTGATCTCTCCCGATCAAGTTGCAGTGATCGCTGCCACCGCTCCAGACCAGAAAGCGGCCGCGGAATATGGTTGCCCCAAAGGGACGAACCTGCGTGACGAGATCACGCGCTATTTCAGGATCGGCCAGGCGCATTGGCAGGCTTATGCCAAATTGGCAGCGCCCACCGAGCTTCAAACGACCGTCTTCGTTAAGAGCCTGCTTGAGGAGGCGTTCGGATTTGAAGGTCTGCACGGCCCGAATCTTCACCAGCAAAATGGGCATACCTACCGTATTACCCTTGAGGCAAAGGGCGGCAGGGTGCCGATCGTCGTGGCCGCGCCTCTATCGGATGCGGATGCATTCACCAAAGCGCTTCCGCATCTTGGCGACGAACATGGTACAATTCCGCGACGTTCGCCGAGCGTGTTGCTCCAGGACTGGCTCAACGCGAACTCCGAGTTCTTATGGGGTCTGGTTTTTGCTGGCGACCGCCTCCGCCTCATGCGGGACAACGCCAGCTTCACCCGCCCAACCTACATTGAAGCGGATTTGGGAGCGATCTTCCGCGACGAGATGTTCGCGGACTTCACTGCCACGTGGCTGCTGATCCATGCGACACGTTTCGGCGGGGAAAATGCTGCGGCGGGCGATTGCGCGCTGGAGCGCTGGCGCGAGGCTGGACTACGAGCCGGAACCGCGGCACGCGATCGACTTGGAAAGAGCGTCAAGGAAGCACTACTGGCGCTTGGCCAGGGGTTCCTGGATGCGAACCCCGACCTGCGGGTGAAGCTCGATGAAAAGCATACCAGCATGCATGGCTGGTTTGAGCAGCTCCTACGCGTGGTTTATCGGTTGATCTTCTTGGCGGTCGCTGAAGATCGCGAGCTTCTACATGGACCGGACGCATCGGAAGCGGCTCGTGATCTCTATGCTTCCGCTTACGGCTTCAGCCATATGCGAGATCGGTCGGCTCGACGTTCCTCGCACGATCACCATCATGATGCTTGGGAGGCGGCGAAGATCGTCTTCCGGGGGCTGGAGCACGGCGAGAAGCTACTCGGATTGCCAGCGTTAGGCGGGCTTTTCACGCGTGGTGAGACGGTCGATCTTGACGATGCAAAGCTGCCGAACCGCGCCTTCCTGCGAGCCATCTTCCACCTGAGCTGGCTCATCGAAGATGGGCGGCGTGTGCGCGTAAATTGGCGCGACATGGCCACGGAGGAGCTCGGCTCCGTCTATGAAGGCTTGCTTGAGCTTGTTCCGGTCCGCGAGGAGCATGGCCGGCGCTTTGGCTTCGCTGAAGCCGACGAATCGAAGGGCAATGCGCGTAAGACCTCCGGCAGCTACTACACGCCGGACAGTCTCGTTCAGACGCTGCTCGATTCGACACTCGAGCCCGTACTTACGCGGGCCGAGGCAGAGGGGGGCGCAGAGGCAATCCTGCAGCTTTCGGTAATAGACCCCGCCTGCGGTTCTGGCCATTTTCTACTCGGTGCGGCCCGTCGCTTGGCCGCCCGCGTTGCTCAACTGCGTGACAGCGAAGCGCCGGACTATCCAGCGGCAATGCGGCACGTCGTACGCCATTCTATTTACGGCGTGGACCGCAACCCAATGGCTGTGGAGCTTGCGAAGGTCGCGCTTTGGATTGAGGGGCTTGAACCAGGTAAGCCGCTCACGTTCCTAGACAGTCATATACGATGTGGTGATAGTCTCGTCGGTGTCTTCGACGTCACAAGTCTCGGAGGCGGCATTCCCGATGCAGCCTACGAGGTGCTTGAGGGCGACGATGCAGAGGTCGCAAAGGTTCATGCCCGCCGCAATAAGGAGCAGCGGGAAGGCAAGGGCGCTACCGGCCTTTTTGCTGAGTTGAAACCACCTCCTGGCCTCATCGGCGCGGCCGAGGCGTTGACGGCCATGCCGGAGGAGACGCTAGCCGATGTCGCCGCCAAAGAAGCTGCCTTCGCCCGATTGCATGGTGGGGCCAACTGGCTGCGGTTGAAGACCGCCTGCGATACCTATGTCTCCGCGTTCTTTGTTCCTAAAACCGCAGAGCGTTCCAACATTGCTCCGTCGTCTATGCCGGAGACTGATCACGTCTGGATGGCAGCGAGGGGGCAAGCGCTCAATGCCTCTCTTATGGCGGAGGTGGAGGCAATTGCTCACTCGGTGTGCGCCTTTCACTGGCCGCTCGAGTTCCCGGCGATTATGGCGCGCGGTGGCTTCGATGTTGTGGTCGGAAATCCACCATGGGAACGAATTAAACTTCAAGAAAAGGAGTTCTTCGCCGCTCGCGACCCCGACATTGCGACGGCTCGCAACAAGGCCGAACGCGAGAAGCTCATCAAAGCACTTAAGAATGCCGTGCCGGGCTCTCCCCAATTCCAGTTGGCGGAGGAGTTTGAGTTCGCGAAACGCGCGTCTGAAGCCGCGAGCGTGTTTGTGCGCAAGACAGAGCGATTCCCGTTGAGTGGCGCAGGTGATGTGAACACATATGCATTGTTTGCGGAACTCTTTTCCCAGTTGACGAGGGTAAATGGGCGCGCCGGAATAATCGTGCCGACTGGTATCGCAACGGATAGTTCGACAAGTGTATTTTTCCGCGATCTTGTCGCCAGTCGGAGGCTCTTCAGTCTCCATGATTTTCAGACTGGGCTCGGGTACTTTGACGATATCGGTCACGCACGATTCAAATTTTGCCTCTTGACCGTGGGGCAGGCAAATACTGGGCCTGCCGCGATCGACCTAAGCTTCTTCTCTCGGACGGACGAGGAGTTTGGTGACAAGCGGCGTCATTTCACACTCACGCCCGCTCAGATACTTGAGCTGAATCCGAACACTGGCACAACACCTATTTTCAGAACCGAATTTGATGCGGACCTAACTCGTAAAATCTATCGCGCAGCGCCGATTCTCATCCGCGAGCGGCCGGAACATCCGGACGGCGATGACAATCCGTGGAGCATTACCTTTCAGCGACTGTTTGATATGTCGTCAGACAGTAAGTTGTTCCGAACGGCGGCGCAGCTATCCAGCGAAGGGTTCAACCGCGAGGGGCTAGATTGGCGCAACCGCGACAGCCAGATCTTCGTGCCGCTCTACGAGGCCAAGATGATCCACCATTTCGATCATCGCTTCGGATCTTATGCGGGCCTTTCGGAGCGCTCAGGCGAGGGTTCGCTGCCGCCGACGCCGGATGCCGTCAGAAACGATCCAGATTACGAAGCAGAGCCGTGGTACTGGGTACCACAAGCTGAGATGGAGTTGCGAGTGGGTCGCTTGCCCGCCCGTCTCAAGCAGTATTTTCGAAAGGAGAATGCGGATGGCTGCTTAAAGGTGTTAGCGGAATGGGTGATCAGCACACTCGACTCAGCCGATCTGCAGCCGAGTAATCTCGCGCGTTCCGCTGATCGCGCGGGCGCGCTTTTGCGGGATGTGCTGGGACAACGCGCGCTTGATCGCGGCATCGTTGGTGCCAAATTTGCGACATGGCTACACAAAGCGGCGGATAGCGCCCGGGAGATGCACCGCGAGACGCCGCTTTCGGAAGATGATCTCGCTTTCATCAAGGCAGGACCGGCTGATCCGCTGGCACTTACTGCGGCCCTGATCAGCCGCAAGCAGCCGCGCTGGCTAATGGGTTGGAGGGATATTTGCCGCTCCACCGACGAGCGAACGGTGATCGCAAGTGTGTTCCCGAAAGCTGGGGTGGGAGACAAGATCCTTGTGATGCACCACCCATTGGGAATCCGATCGGCGCTCCCGATTGTTGCGAACTTAACTTCGATTCCCCTCGACTATGCGGCGCGCCAAAAGGCTGGAGGGACGTCGTTCAAATACTACTACATGAAGCAACTGCCGATTCTCGCTCCGCACCAATTCAACCGCAGCGACTATGCCTTCCTGACCGAGCGGGTGCTTGAGCTCACCTATACCTCTCACTCCATGCGAGCGTGGGCCGAAGATCTTGGATACGGAGGGTCGCCGTTCGCTTTCGATCCCGCCGACGCGCAGACGTCCGAGCAGAACTCGATGCCTTCTTTGCACTGAAATACGGTCTTTCCCGTGATGAGCTTCGCTATGTGCTCGATCCAGCCGACACGCATGGGGCAGACTATCCATCTGAAACCTTTCGTGGCCTAAAGCGCAATGAGGAGTCCGCACTAGGCGAGTATCGCACGCGCAGGCTCACGCTTGACGCCTACGACCGCCTATCTACCACGCACGTGGCGAGCACACCCATCGAGGTTCGCCAGCCGCTTGCAGCCTCGTTGCCTAACAACGCATGGGCTAGGACTGCCCAATCGCACCCCGGTGACACGGGAGTTGTCTTGGCAGCCATTCTCAAAACGATGGTTGGGCCGAGGCCGATCCCCGATGTTCGTCTTGCCGCAGCCTTGGTCCTAGAACCGCGCCTACTTGTTCCGCTCCTGCCTCCCGCCAAAGCGGCTGAGTGGCGTCGCCTGATAGGGGTGGAGTCCGATCCTCTTGCCGGCAATGTCGCGACATTCGTCGCGAGGAACAACACAGCGTGGGGCGCCGCTCTGCGAAACCACCGCGGCAATGGACGGCTGGTTGAGGATCTCCAGCGCGGGACATGGGCATCTGGTCCCGGTTTGGAGGCCATCGACACTTCCGGATGGCCTGACGGTCGTGCAGGCTTCGTGTTCGGTGCTCTGGAGAACATCAACCTAGACGCGGCGGTGGATTCGCTGCCCGCTGACATACAGCAGTGGGTGATCAATGCCGCAGCAGCCTGACCTTCTCGACCCGCAGCTTCTGACGGTAAGCCCCGCTGAAGGGTTCGAAGGGCCGCGGCTTTGGGTTCGACGACTTGTCATATGGAAAGAGCCTGGTGGGGAGAAGGTGCGGGACATCGAGCTTCGCCCCGGCCTGAACATCGTCTGGTCACCTGATGGAGCAGATGATGCCGCTTTGGCCGGTCAAACAAATGCCGTCGGGCATGGAAGCGGCAAAACGCTTTTCTGCCGGCTTATCCGCTATTGCCTTGGCGAGGATCGCTTCGCCACCGAGCCCCAGCGTGATCGGATCGGCATTGCATTCTTGAACGGCATCGTGGGTGCCGAGGTCATACTAGACGGAATCTGCTGGGCGATCGTTCGCCCGCTCGGCGTGCGTCGGCGACATATGGCTGTACCGGGCGGAAATCTCGACGAGATCGCCGCTGGTGAGGGCGCTTCAACGGGAATGGAGCCGTTCGTCGAGGCGATCGATCAGCAAATCATCACCACCGCGCTTGCCCAATTGGTTCGCCCGCAAGCAAACGGGCCTATTTGGCCGATCGCGCTGGCCTGGCTCACGCGGGACCAAGAGTGTCGATTTGACGATGTCCTTGACTGGCGGTCACCGACCTCGGACTCCGATTCACCGATGCCCGCGAGCGGACAGGAGAAGGGACCAAGGCTTGAGGCGCTCCGTTCGTTTCTGATGGCGATCACGCCTGAGGAACAGGCCACGCGTGGTGAAGTGAATAGCCTCAGCGAGGAGCGCCGAGTCCTGGATCAAGAGATTGGCCATCGCCGGTGGGAAATCGAACGCACGCAAACACGGCTCGTTACGGGCCTCGGCCTTGAGGGGCAGTCGCTTCCAGAGATGCCATTGCTGATCGACCTCATGCGCAGGTCCGCCAGTACGCGCTTGGCGTCGGCAAGTAAGATTCCGACTGGCGGCGACGCTGAACTCACCGCAGCACGCGAGCAACGAGAGGCCGCGAGAAATGAATTGGCGCGCCTTGAAGGCGAACGTATCCGTATCGGGGCGCTAATCCCCGCTGAAGAACGCACATTGGCGATGATACGCGGGGAATTGCCGGGGCTTTCCTATTCGAAAGTCGAGGCTGAAAGCCCGATCTGCCCGATATGCGAAGTCCCCGTCGACCGCGCTCTGGCAGAGGGCTGCAAGCTCTCGCACAAAATTCCTGATGCCGACGCCTGCCGGCAGCGTTGGAATCAACGACAAGCTGATCACGACTCCCAAGCGAAGCGAGTTGAGGATCTGCGGCAAGAGCAGACGAAGCTCTTGCCGCAGATTGCTCTAGCCAAGCAGCACTTCGACCGATCCGTCGATCACGTCACGAACATCGAGAAGACCCGCGATGCCCGAGAATCCACTTGGTACGCCGCCCGCAGGCTCCAGGACGATGTTGAGCGCCTTGCAGAACTCTTCGAAACGCAGGAGGAGGGTATCAAGCGTCTGCGCGAATTGGGCGCAAAACTAGAGACTGAGAGAGAACGGCTGGGCGCCTTTCGTGACAAACAGGCCCGGGTTTTCGGACGCATGAGCGAGAAGTTCGACCCGATCGTCCGACGGTTGGTCGGCCACGATGCAAAGGGCCGGATCACCCTTAGCGGGAACGGGCTTGATCTTTCGGTAGACATGGGCGGCGACCGCAGGACAGCCGCGATCGACTCCCTCAAGGTTTTGGCTTTCGACCTCGCTGCGATGTGCGTGAGCATCGAAGGCGCGACACGTGTGCCGTCATTTCTGCTTCACGACAGCCCACGTGAGGCCGATCTTGGCTTGTCAATTTATGGACGGCTCTTCGATATCGTGCAGGATTTGGAGCGCGTCGGCGGAAAGCCACTGTTTCAGTACATTGTAACGACAACTACGGCGCCTCCAACCGAGTTCAGGGAACGTCCCTACCTGCAGCTAAAATTGCATGGCGATCCACCTACCCAGCGCTTGCTCGGGGTCGACTTATGACCAGCACCGAAGCGCGTCTTGCAGCTTATCCATTCGTCCTTCTCTCTGAGCTGCGCGACGCCGCGAACGAACACGGCTACCGCATTGGTCCTGAAGAGGCCGGTGGATGGATTTTTTTCCGATCAGCCAGTGCGCCGGGGGAGATCGGACTAGCCGCCGCGAGCGCGTCCGGTCCATTCTTTCTGTCCCTTACCTTGCCAGGAGTGGTGCGAGCGTTGGACGCTCAAGCTGCGACTCCCTCGGCCAAAGGTCACGCCGGGGCCTTCATGTTTGCTACGCGTGATGAGCTGCATGCTGGAGTCCAAGCGGTGTACCGCCTGTCAGTTAGCTTACCCAACTTTCCTCTCGAGAAATATGTGAAGGCTGTAGCGGAGTTCGGTGAAACCGAAGGAGAACGCGCCCAGAAATTTAGGATCGGACAAGATATCTTTCGCCGCGCCCTCGTCGAATACTGGAACGGGAGGTGCCCGTTGAGCGGAATCTCGGATTCAGATCTCCTACGAGCTTCGCACATGATGCCGTGGTCTGACTGCGCCACCGACGCGCAGAGACTCGATGTGCACAACGGACTTTTGCTATCCGCATTATGGGATGCCGCATTTGACGCTGGACTGGTGACTTTTAATGAGAATGGTACGGTTTTGCCCTCTCCTCATTTGGAGGAGGCTGCGTATGAAGCGCTTGCTATAGATAAAGTGCCGAGGCTGGCGCTACGCGACGAGCATCAGCCCTATTTGGCCTATCATCGTAACCACGTTTGGATGCGGAGTTGAGCGAGCGAAATCGGGAAGTCTCGCATGGATCGGTACGCTGTCTATCGCGGTGCTCCGACCTGAGATCCTTTGTCGCCTACGACCCCGCCTGTAGTTCGTGGAGTTCTCTCGGCTTCAGCTTGTGTAACGGCGCAGCGTGCGCCAACTATATTTTCCCTTCCCTTAAATGACGGGTGTGTCATTGAGCGTCGTGGCCGAATTGAGCTTTCCCGAATGGACCGAGTACCGCAAGAAGAACGGACTCGACCCGCTGGGGATGCAGAACAGTAGCGTGCATCTCTACCAAACGCTTATACCCGGCATCGGTAACGTGACCCTACGGATGCGATACTATGGATTGTACGCTTGGCTGAGTTGGGTCTATGCCAAGCGCATCGGCGACACCAATCCTAAGGCCTGGCAGCGGATGATCCGCCGCACCGAAGCACTCTATGCGCTGATCGCTCAGCGCCGCGGCGATGAGGGGGGCGTCACCGGTACCGAGTGGGCTCAAGAGAAGCTCAAGGATTCAACGAGCCGTACGATCGACTTCGCGGAAGCCGCGAAAACCAGAAGGGAGACTTCGGACTACTATTTCGCGGTCGATTGGGGCGCCTATGGGCTTGCTTACGCAAGCCAGCTCTTTCAAATCGGCATCTTCGACCCGTCGCGGGAACATGCGATCGCCATGCCAAGCCTCGAGCTCGGCGAGAAGCTGGCCCAAGCCTTTGATAAGGAGATGGGAGAGTTATCCGCGCCATTCTATGAGGCTATCCAGCGAGGCAAGGTCTCCCTTCGCGAGCTTGACGTGTTTGCACGTCTTGCGCCATCCGGGATCCGAAAGGGCGGGCCTGAGCGAAAGCTCTATGAAGACATTCTCTTTGCCCGAACGGGTCCGCAAGACGAAGAGGCTATATCGCGGCGCTCAAGCCTGCTGTTGATCCTGAAGGTCGCAGAGCAGATCCAGCGTGCTCCGACGCCAGATGACGTTCGGTGGCTTCTTTATGCGGGTAAGGACCGGAAGGGCCAGTTGTTTGCTCCGGGCACAAAAGAACTTGAGGCTCAGATCGAGAGGTGGCGTATCTACCAGGCAAACGATCTTTGCCACGTTGCTCTCGAATGCCTCCTCAAATTCATTCTCGACAAGCTAGGCGACTACCCGCGTGGCATTGCCCCGTCGGCGTTGATCGCGCAATGCGTTGAAGACGTCACGTCAACGACGGGAAATCCGCCAGCCTCGTGGAATGCTTTCGTCGCCGGCTTGGACGCCGTTGAAAATACTGGCGATCCGTCTGCCGCAAACAGCGAAGCAGCTCTCGCAGCGGCTATAATGACCGCTCGCCGAGTGGCCGACTACTGCTCAGCCGAAATTGCCCGGAGCGCGCTCACGCTCCTTGCGCTCCTGCACCGAAGATTCCGTCAAAATACGCAGGCGGTTACCGAAGAGCTGAAAACCCTCGATCTCACGGCATTCCATTCGTTGCTCACCGAGGGGCGGTATCTCGATCAATTCGGTGACACCCCGTTTTCGGATGCCGTGGCGCGGATCATAGAAGAGCGCGTGATACGTCGGCACTTGTGGGTCGCCCTCCGGAAATTCCAGCGTCAGGGCGACTACACTTTTTTGATCGAAGCAGACGACGGCCTCATTTGGCTCCGGGAGAAGGACGGTCCCGTGTTCACAAACCCGAGGCTAGGTCCGGCTATCCGGTTTCTTCGCGATATTCATCTGATCGACGACAACGGTCTTACGCGCCGCGGTGTGGAGGTGCTTCAAGCGTCATGAAACTTTACGAACGCTTTGGGGAGCGTGGCTACCACACCAGCATCATCACTAGTTTCGGGGTCGATTTTGACACCTATGAGAGCGTTGTCCTGTCACGCCTTAAAGGCGCAGGCTGTCGGAACAACATCCTTCTCTGCGATGCGGCTCTCCTCTCGCACAGTCTTGTAGACTGCTCCTCGCCGCCACGTTCCGCAGGACGCCAATATACCGTCAATGGTGTATCCGCAACCGGCGCATTCCATCCGAAATTGGTCGTCCAGCTAGGCAGAAATGGCGGCAGGATCATTGTCAGCTCGGCCAACATCACGGCGACAGGCCTCGCTGGCAACCTCGAATTGGCTTGTGAACTTGCTTGCGGCGCGGAAGATACCGCTGAACAGCGCCTCATCGCGCAAGCTTGGACTTATGCGCTGCGGCACTGTGACCGAACCGGCCACGCGCTCGATGCGCAAATCGCTTGGGCCGAAGCCCGTTCGCCGTGGCTGCGGCGCGCGTTGCCGACAACGGAAAGCATCACCCTCAATGACGGCTCGACGGCCGCTCTTCTCACCACGGGCGAGCCCAGAGGAATCGGCGAAAGATTCGCCGACCTTGTCGATGGGGAGTCCGTGCGGCGCCTTATCGTCGTTAGCCCTTATTGGGATCCGAACCTTAGGGCCCTGAGTTTCATCGCCAAGAGGCTATCGTCGCCAAAGATCGACTTGCTCATTGATGCGCAAACGGAACAGTTTCCAGTATCAGCCCTGAAGAAATTGAAGGGCGTACGGCTCTTCGACCGCAAGGAATTTCGCAAAGGCCGCTTTATGCACGCAAAGATCTTGATCGCACAAACGCGCAAGGCAGACCACGTCCTGTTCGGAAGTGCTAATTGCACCCTTGCCGCGCTGGGCGAGAAAGGCTTTGCGGGCAGCAATGAAGAAGTGTCTATGTATCGGCGGTATCCGCCGGGATCGATAATCGAAACGCTCGAATTATCCGAACTGCTGAATCCGAGCCGCGAGATCGATCCTGCCGACTTAGAGGAGGGCGAAGCCAACAACGATATTGATCTTGATGCCTGGCGCAGCCGATCGCCTGGGCGATTTGAATGCAACTATGACACGTTGATGTGGATGCCGCCAGCGGGTATCGACCCAAATTCCACACCCGCGATCAAGCTGTTCAACAGCGATCAGAAGGAGCTGGATTGCCGTCTCGGCCCAGTCTCTATCCGCGGGAATGTGAGGCAACACCAATTGATGGGCCTGACAGAACTGCCAGCCTTCGCCGTCTTGCAGTATGCCGACGGAACGCGCTCCACACCGGCCATCGTGACCCTCATCGACAAAATCCGGGAGACAGCCAGGGAGGCGCGTTCCAAACAGGCGGAAAACGCGATCTCCGAGCTCAATGAAGAAACCGAGGAGAGTTTACTGTTGCTTGACGTACTCGACACGTTGGAGTCGGCAGAGCGTTTGTTGCAGACAGAGAATAAAGGCTTATCCATCAAGCGATCGAGCAAGAAAGGTGGGGAAGAAACCGCTCGGCCGGACAAGTTTAGAATACTCACCTATGAAGAGTTTGTCGCCGGGCGTAGGCCTCGGACCGATAGCGTTTCGACTGGAAGGAATAGTCTGAGCGCTAGTGAAGCGTCGCTGGTACGCGGTTTTCTCAATAGGATTCTAGGTATCGAGAGCGCAGATGCTCATGCGGATATCCACGTCCGGCAAAACCTCGACAAAGCGTTTGATCTTGGCGATGAAACTACTAACGCCGAAGATGCGGTGAAGCGCGGCGAGAGTTTCGAGGCAGAAGCCGATGACGTATCGCCCGAGGAAAAGCGGCGCGAACAGCGACGACAAAAAACAGCGCAGAGAAAGGCCACGCGCGAGCAGGTTGTCGATGCTGTCAACGCCTTCGGTGACCGGATAGCCGAACGTAAAAAAGACGGCGCTCTTACGACGTTCGATATACTGCGCTTGCGCGCGTTGCTGATGATCGTGGCTGCTGCCGGCTGGAGTGGCAAGGACGTTGACACCGGCGAAACACAAGCAAGGACGTCGTTGCAAGTCCTGCCCGTACAGGGCGGAGGAGAAAGCTGGCCCCGCCTTCTTGGGCGCGTACTCTTTTGCTTCTTCGGAGGCCCCAATCCCGCTATCCGGCAGGTGAAGCTTGATGCGCTGCATGACCAGCTCACAGATGACGTTCTGGAATGTTGGGCAACCTGTTTCTGGTGCCTCCATGCCTCCCTCCGCGCGCCAGTTTCGAAAGACGAATACGCCACGCTCGCCAAGCACATGGTCTCCCTCGCTGAAAAAATCTACCGGCTGACGGGAATGGACGAGGCAGAGTTGCGAGGAGCCGAGGTTGAGCTGCTGATGCGCCGATTGTCCGAGCGATTCAGTATTCGCTTGGGACTTGATGCTGGCACGCTAGCAGACGCCCATCAGGCGCTTGTACGGAACATCTTCAAGGGAAAGAAAACGACATTCCCGTCGCCTGCGAGAGCACCAAGTACCACGGGTTAGGGTCACAAGCGTGTTCTGGCCTGGATCAAACTTGCCTTCTTGAGACCAACAGGCGGACGAAACGGCGACTTGATGTAGGGAATGCTCAAGCAATCGCTACATCGTAAGCGCCTGCGGCGGCTTTCCGCGCCTCATATTTGAACTTCATAGTCCTTAGCACCAGCTACCCCGTTTGCGGTCTTGCTTGCGACCACAGCTGGTTTGCTTCTTTGCTTTCGCCATTGCTAACGACTTCCTTATTCTTTCCGCAATGCGCGAATCAGGGCTTGGGTTCCTCAAGCAACGGCCGACTTTGTCGCAGCCAGTTGATCTGGCACCTGTCGTGCCCTACCATTTGTGGTTGAGTGCTGGGGAGGTGTTGCCGGTGAAGATCAAGAGCGTCTGGATAAAGAACTTTCGTTGCTTCGGGCCAGCCCGAAAGATCAGATTTGAACCCGGGGTCACTGCTTTCGTTGGAAACAATGGCTCCGGGAAGACCGCGGCCTTCCAAGCGCTGTCCCGATTATTCGGCGTAACCCCCAGCCAGCGGGTCGTGCGACGCCAGGACTTCCATATCGGCCCAGACGAGGAAGAGCTTTCCTCAGGCACGACTTTGATTATCGAATGCATTCTGGCGTTTCCAGAACTCGAAGGAATGGACCTGGACGCATACAGTGACGCCGTTCCCGAATTCTTTCTGCAGATGGCAGCATCGGCACCGGGCGAGCCGCTAAAGGTCAGAATTCGCCTTCAGGCGACCTGGACGGATGACGGAACGCCGGATGGAAGCGTCGATGAAGACGTTCGCTGGGTAACGACGCTCAACGGCGAGTACGAGTGGGACGAATGCAAGAGAGTCCAAGGCGGAGAGCGCAGTGCTATCCAGCTTATTTATGTCCCAGCCTCACGCGACGCGGCAACGCAGGTCACTGCCCTGCTCAAAGGGCGCCTCTGGCAGGCTGCCAAGTGGTCAGCCGACTTCCGCACGAACACCGCAAACACAGCGGCAGCAATTCAGACGGCCTTTGAGCGCGAGGAACCCTTGAGATTTGTGATCGAGCGCTTGACGAAGCGATGGAATCAAATTCATGAGGCCGACACGGACAGCACCCCGGCATTGCGTCTCGTCGAGGACCGCTTTGAAGAACTGGTGCGTAAAGCTGAGTTCGCGTTCTATCCGGATGACGCGGCCCGGGAACGTTCGCTTGAAGATCTGAGTGATGGACAGCGATCATTGTTTCATATCGCGCTGACCGCAGCGACGCTGGAGGTTGAGAAGGATGCATTCGCGCTGCCGCCTGGCGAGGCTTCATTCGATCAGGAAAAGCTCAAGCGCGCCGCTCTGACCTTGCTTGTCATCGAAGAACCTGAAAACAGCCTTTCACCGTTCTTCCTCTCCCGTATCGTCGCTCAGGCGCGGGACATAGGAGCGCTGGAGGCCGCTCAGGTATTTCTATCCAGCCATTCGCCGGCGATCCTAAGCAGAATCGAGCCCGCTGAGGTTCGTTATTTGCGGCTTGTCCGTCCCTCTCGCAGAACGGTAGTTCGGCAACTTACACTTCCGACCGACGATGAGGATGCGAGCCGCTACGTCCGGCTCGCTGTACGAGCGCATCCGGAACTGTATTTCGCTAGGTTTGTCATTCTGTGCGAAGGCGATTCCGAGCGCATCGTCATTCCTCGCATCGCCGAAGCGAAGGGAATTCCCCTTGACCCATCATTTGTGGCCATTGTGCCGCTTGGTGGAAGGTATGTGGGGCACTTCTGGAAGCTGTTGACCGACTTGCACATCCCACACGCAACTTTGCTGGACCTAGACTTGGGGCGCGTTCACGGCGGTGCCAAGGCGATCCGGAACGCAGTTGCGAACCTGCAGGCAATCGATGTCGATCTTGGCGAGATTGATCAGGAAGCTTTGGATGCGCTGGACGATGGGGACCTCCTCGATGATTTTGAAGACAAAGAGTGGGTCCAGCTACTCCGCCGACATGGTGTCTATTTCTCCCATCCGATCGATCTCGACTTTGCCATGCTGCGGCGGTTTTCCGAATATGAGATGGTCAATCCAGGAGGCCGCGGCCCGCGCCGCACGGCAGAGGCGATCCGGGAAAAGAAGGCTGTAACACTCAAGACCGGAGGAAATCCGGCCCTTTACGGCGACGCGTATGATGATGAGTTCGTCTGGTACCCATATCTCTTTCTTAATAGTAGCAAGCCAGAGACCCACCTCGCAGCGCTCAGTCGAATCGATACAGTGGAATTGGCCGGCGATCCGCCTCCGGAAATCGCGGCGCTGATCGATCGCGTCAAGGAGCGGCTCGGACTGGATGGCGCCGAGGAATGACCTTCGTCGATCCCGAGACTTGGCGGCCGCAGGGCGTCGATGACCTTGAACCGCGCGCATGGGAAGCGCTTCGCGAAGTCGATCGAAGCGTTTTGGTCACGGCTGGGGCTGGCGCCGGGAAAACCGAGTTCCTCGCCCAGAAGGCCGCGTATCTTCTACAAACGGGTCTATGTCGCGCCCCAACGCGCATTTTGGCGATCAGCTTCAAGCGAGACGCTGCACGAAACCTTTCGGCCCGCGTCGAGAGCCGTTGTCCCCCGGAACAGTCGCGGCGCTTCAATTCGTTCACGTTCGATGCGTTTGCCAAGAATCTTCTCGACCGCTTCCGGCCCGCGGTGCCGCGTCCATATCGGCCGCTCCAGGACTATCAAATCGTCTTCCCGTATCGCGACGACTACGCCGAATTTCTCGATCGGCACGGGTTCAACCAAATAAGCGCCGTTCAGCTCGAAACCGCTATCGCCCGCACCCGTTTGCCGCTTGATGAGGATCCCGAAACACCACGTGGCCGAGCGGTGTTGGCCTATTGGCGGGAGCAGTATCGGGACGAGGAGACGCTCCTGTCGTTCGCAATGATCAACCGGATCGTCGACCTGACGCTGCGGGAGAATCCAGCGATCAAGAAAGCTCTTCAACAGACGTTCCCTCTCGTCTTCCTCGATGAATTCCAAGACACCACGCATGCGCAGTTCGAATTGCTGCAAGCTGCCTTCGAGGGCAGCAATGCGAAGTTCACTGCGGTGGGGGATAACAAGCAGCGAATCATGGTGTGGGCGGGTGCCATGCCAAATGCCTTCGAAAAGTTTGAAGAGGAGTTCGGCGCCAGCCGCATCGCTCTGCTGTCGAACTGGCGGTCGCACGCCGACCTCGTCCGCGTCCAGCACGCAATTGCGTGCAAAATTGACCCTCACGCCGAGCCTCCGGATGCAAGGGGCCGGCTTGAAGTGGATGGAGACGTAGCAGCCATTTGGGAATTCCAAACAACGGAAAGCGAGGCTGCAGGGCTGGCAAACTGGATCGCGGGTCAAGTCGAGGCCAACATCGTTCGGCCTCACGACGTGGCCATTCTGGTACGAATGCGCGCGAACGAGGTCGAAGCGAACCTGTCGCCGCATTTCGCAGAACGGGGACTGCGCTTGCGGAACGCCGCTCGCAACGTAGGTGAGATCGCCATCCAGGATCTTCTTGGTGAAGACCTCACTGGACTACTTCTTCCGCTCCTACGATTGGCTTCAACCAATCGGAGCTCGCAACATTGGAACGAGGCGCTCCAAAGTCTTCACTTTCTCGCAGCCGTCGACCCGGCTGATGAGGCTGCTCAGGACAAGGTTCAGCAGAGGTTGACGCAGTTCGTTCGAGAACTCCGAAAGGAGATGCGGGCCCTCGAACCCAACGCGGAAACCGCCGCAGTCGCCGCCGGCCGTGCTCTCGACTTCCTGGGAGTATCCGTCGTCAGGCAAATGTTTCCCGCTTATCGCCGTCTAGCTGACTTCAACCGGGTTTGGGAAGGCTTTGTCGAATTGTTGCGGGAATGCGTCGAAGTCGCCAATGACTGGCCATCCGTTCTCGATGAATTCGAGGGTCTCGGCCAAGTGGCGCTTATGACGATCCACAAAAGCAAGGGCCTCGAGTTTCACACCATGATCTTTTACGGCCTCGACAATCAGACTTGGTGGAGTCTGACGCCGGACCGGCTCGAGGAGCTAAATTCGTTCTTCGTTGCGTTCACCAGAGCCAAACAACGCGCCTTTTTCACGCTATGTCGTGAACGAGGGCAGCCTGTTGCATGGATCGAAGAACTGCTCGCACCGGTTGGCGTCCGCCGAATTGCAATGTAGCCGCATCTGGTGCGCATCCGCTCTGCGGACCAGGTTCTATGAGCAAGCTCACCGAGCCCGTTCTCAGGGCGGGCACTCGGGACAAGTGTCGCCGAACGATTCCAGCACCTCCCGAATCTCGGCCGCGGCTTGGTCAGCAGACAGCCCCACCGGTGGATATTGTTTCGCGTTTTCCAGCGCTCTGTCGCGGGCTTGAGGGTCGGCACGATCTTTCATCCAACCATGCTCCTCGCATTCACGGACGGCACCTGCGTCTTGGAGTACGGAGATCGCCCAACCACGCGAGGTTCGGATTCCCGGCCTTCTTTCTCTCGTCATCAGCATGAAGATCGCTCCTGCCGGACGAATCCTCTCGTCCCTTGCTCGTTCCGCGCGCTTAGCACGGGGCAGGGATTCCATTTTGCGGAGTCTGAGCTTGTCCACGTGTTCCGCAGGCCTGTGTAGAACCTACCCTGGGGCCGGTGGATCTTCCTTCTCGCCGGTGGCGACGATGTTTAGCATGCCGTCGGGAAGAGCGCGTTGCAGCGCTTTGGCCTCATCCCAGGGCGCCCGCAGCCAGGTGTCGTATTCTTCGGCGGTCGTCAAAATCACTGGCATTGCCTTTGGGTGGACGCGTTTCACCTCCGCGTTAGGTTCGCAGGTCAGGAAGCCGAATACATCGGCTGTCACTGGGCCTTCCTTAACCTTCCGCACGGATGTCCAATTTGTCCAGATGCCCGCGAAAGCGGAGAGGGGGCGAGACTCGTCAAGCGCGAACCACACCGGCACCTTCTTCCCGTCCACGGTGTCGTACTCGGAAAACGAAGTTAGGGGGACCAGGCAGCGATTGTCCGGCCCGAGCCATCGCTTCCAATGTTTGCTACTGGTATTGCGGATGTTGGTCGTGCCGCCGTCCGGCTCCATCCGCAGCAATTCCTTGAAGTCGACCGTCTTGCCTTTAGCCTGGAGCTTCTCGGCTCGCTTTTTCGCCGCTTGCACCAGCGTTTCCGAGGAAGACGGCATACCCCAGCGCGCCATGGCGACTTCACGCCCGTGTGGCACGTTGCGGACGATCGGGGCCGGGTAGTCTGGGAAAATGCCTGGCATGCTCGGCAAGTTGCCGACGCTGCTGTTGAGCGCGTCGAACAAGCGGCGGATCGCGTCCACGTTCTTGGTCATCGAGTAGAGGTTGCACACGTTCAGGTCTCCGGCGGTGCCTGGCGGGGACGGCTTGTCAGTTGCAGGAGGGTGGCCGCGGGCCGTCGGCCGGCCTTAGCACACTTGCTGCAACGAAGCCGGCTCGCGAGGTCCTGGACCAATGTTGTTGGGGGATGACTCAGCGCAGCCAAGTCGACGTCCCGCTTCGTCTTGCAGCGCGAGCACTCAATCTCGAGCCAGGAGTATCCGCCGTTCACGGCTTGGTCGATGGTGGGGGACGGATCGATCGGTCCTCCATCGGCCCACATCTTTTCGTTCCACGACTCGCAAAGCAGCTTGTCGGCCTGACGGATGAGTGCCTCGCCTTTGGCGCGGGCTTCAGCCGACTGCGAGCCGAGGATCGCGGTCATCGCACGGGCTCTGCTGAGCTCCTTCCCGAGAGCCTTTCGGCCGCTCCCGGAAAGGGGTGTTGGATGGTGCTTCGGGGCCATTCGCCGTGCCTAGTCGAACGTTGGCCAACAGCCATCCTCTTCGTAACGCCCTGTCCGATGCGTGCAGGTATTGTCCAATAGCCGCCTGCCGAGCTCCTTCCAGATCGCGTCTGCACCGTACACACGTGTGGCGTCTACCTTCTGGATCTCGACCAGCCTGCCGCATCGGCGGCATCCCACCCGCAAGACATGGTGAGGAATTTGACTTAGCCGCAGCGCTCTGGGGAAGGAGGGAGCCGGCCCTGTTTCGACGCGAGCGTCTTCCAGAAGAGCCTGCCAGTATTCCGGCGGAAGATCGGCGTCAGGAGCCAATCCAGGGAGCCGCATCGAATGTCGGCGGGCAGCAGCGGCCATCTTTTCCATCTGCTTCGGATTGGGCATGCGCCAGCTCGCGGGTCGATCAGACATACCCCAATTAGAACATAACAGGAACGAAAGAGTCGATACCCTTCCGTAGAAAACGTGCAGTGGGCTTTCTGGCTTGTCGGAACCCGGCGCCTCCATTCGTCTTGAGTCAGGTATTCCAAGACCGGAGTTCTGCGTACATGGCACCGCGCGCCAATTGGAAAGGCTTTCTGCGATTGTCTCTGGTGACCTGCCCGGTCGCGCTTTATCCCGCCACCTCGGAGAGCGAGAAGATTTCCTTCAATCAGCTCAACCGGCAGACCGGCCATCGCATCAAGTACCTGAAGGTCGATGTGGACACCGGCGACGAGGTGCCGAACGAAGACATCGTCAAGGGCTACCAGGTCGAGAAAGATCAGTTCATCGAGGTCACGAAAGAGGAGCTAGAGGAGATCGCGCTGGAATCAACACGCACCATTGAGATTGATGAGTTCGTCGACAAGCGCGACATCGATCCGCGCTACCTGATCCGACCCTACTACATCCGCCCTGACGGCAAGGTCGGGCACGACGCCTTCGCCGTGATCCGAGAGACCATTCGCGAGATGAACAAGGTGGCCATCGGCCGGGTGGTGCTGACCAACCGCGAGCACATCATCGCGCTTGAGCCGATGGACAAAGGTCTGGTCGGCACGCTGCTGCGCTATCCGTACGAGGTGCGTAGCGAGGCCGAGTATTTCGACGAGATCCAGGACGTGAAGGTTACCAAGGACATGCTCGATCTCGCCAAGCACATCGTGAACCAGAAAGCCGGGCGGTTTGAGCCTGAGAAATTCGAGGATCACTACGAGACCGAGCTGATCGATCTCATCAACCAGAAGCGCGCCGGCAAGCCGATCACGCCGAAGTCCAAGCCGACGGCGACGAACGTCGTCGATCTCATGGAAGCTCTCCGTCGATCCGTTGGCAAGGAGGGCCCGCCGGCGAAGGCGCCCAAGCCGGCCAAGAAGCCGAAGAAGGCCTCCGCCGGGCAAAAGGAAATGCTAATGCCGATCGAAGGCAAGAAGCCGAAGGAGGCAGCGGCGAAGAAGGCGGCGGCTCGGCCGCAGCAAAAGTCGGCCTAATGGCCATCGTATTCATCACCGGCGGCACCGACGGACTCGGTCGCGCAGCGGCCCAGTCGCCTCTCCATGGCGGCCTCATCCGGCTCGCGAGGCGGCCGATCCCGCATTTCAGGATAACCTCATCGCGCAACTGAGGAGCTGACAGGCGTACCGCTTCTCCAAGCTTATGATCGCGGCCAGTGTTCGTTTCGACGTGTGGAACCTCAATCGACGCTTGAAAACCTGAGGTGTGATGGCTGTCGAGCCAAGGGGCAGTCCGAGTGCCGTGCCGCCAGTCGGCAGCCAGCTCGAACATCATTCCGACAAGAGCGAATTCTGTAGTGATCTCAGAAGCTAAAAGGCTGCTAATTGTCGGAATACCTGTTGAGACCGCAGCAGAAATTCGAAGACTTCCAAGCTGAAGACGAGGGTGCCATGTCCACCGAAGTGTTGGTCCGTACGGCAGAGCTGAAAGGCTCCTTTAGCAGTTGATCTGGACCTTTCGTCTCGACGACTGCGATAAGTTATTGAAATAACAGCAAATGCGAGCGCCCTCCGAGCGCACCAAGCGCGTAAGTCATTGAAGTATATGATAGTTTCTTTTTGAAGCTACTCGAAGAGCACTTATTCGCCGTCGTAACCTACTGGAAAGTGGTGCGCCGCCCTAAAGAGATAACCGCACGCAGCCTGAAGGCCGCATCTTTTTCGCGCTATGGTGTCCAGCCCTCTAGTTGCGGTCAGCCAGCTAAATCCGTCTGGCCCATTTCATCACTGTTCTGACGAGCACTGGGATTCTAGTGCGCTCCATGCCGCGTCGTCCTGCCAAGATCACTCAAGGTGAAATTGCTCGCGTGATCCGCGCCGCCAAGGAAGCTGGCGCAGCGGAGGTGGTGATCGACGGTGAGGGGCAAATCCGTATTCCGTTATCATTGAACGGAGTGGCTTCGCCTCCATCACAGGAGTGCGACGACGGTCAAGCCTGGACGCCATCCGTGCTCGCAAGAAAGAAACGGTGGTCATCTCGAGATGCCACGTCCTGGCCGGATATTCCAAAACAGCTACTCAGACTCGGTCGAGCAGTTGGTAGAGGATGAGAAGCCAGAATGCCTGTGGGCGGAAAGACATCCCAGCCGATCGGCGCAGCAAGCTTGCGCTCTGGATTGTCCTTGTTCATTGCCTTCTGATGAAATCGGTTTTGGTGCGACACCCTTGCTGTAGACGCGAACGTCTGATCGACCATCCAACACCGCTTTGGATTTCCTTGGGCAAAACCTATATTATCGCCTTATGAGAACGGCCGCTAAGCTCGAACTCGATGCCGGCACCAAGACATTTGCCTCGGGCCTCCTGGCTGATTTGATAGACGCGCTGCGCCGCAGCCGTAAGGGCGACCTGGTGGCCTTGATCAGCGGCGATCCAAGCATCGGCCCCGACCTTGAGGCATGGTGTCGCTTCACCCGTAACAGTTTGGTTGACGTGGCGGTCGAACAAGGTCGCACCCGCTGGGTAGTTCGGTACGGAGAGGCTCCTCAAAGCGTCGAAGATCGGCCAGTCGGCTCTCGTCTATGGCTTTATACGAACTTCGACTGCAACCTAAGCTGCGATTACTGCTGCGTGCGCTCCTCACCCAAAGCTCCGCGGCGGGCTCTTGGTATCGAGCGCGTGCGACGTATCGCTGTCGAGGCGGCCGAGCTCAGTGTGGGGGAAATCTTTGTGACCGGCGGCGAGCCATTCATGTTGCCAGATATCGGCGAGATCCTTGCCGCATGCGCGGCGGCGGCGCCGACCACGGTCCTCACCAACGGCATGCTGTTTGCCGGACGTCGGCTCGCAACGCTGCGCTCATTGCCGCGCGAGCGCGTAACATTTCAGATCAGCCTGGATAGTCCGACGCCGGAGCGCCACGACGGCCACCGTGGAAAGGGAACCTGGGCACGCGCCTTGAGAGGAGTTGAGCTGGCGTGCGCCGAAGGATTCCGGGTGCGATTGGCGGCGACGGTGTCAAGTGACGCGGAAGCCGAGGAATTCCGCAGCTTCCTGGATGCCCATCACGTCAGCGAGGAGAATCGCGTAATCCGGCGGATTGTCCTGCGAGGCTCCGCCACACAGGGCATTGCGTTGGCTAGGGCGGATCTGGTTCCTGAAGTAACGATTACCGCCGAAGGCGTGTTTTGGCATCCGGTCGGCGCAGAGGATAAGGACCTGCTGGTCAGCCACGACATCTTTCCGCTCGCCGAATCCTTTGCAGCCGTGCGCCGTGCCTTTGATCGCGAAAATGAGCATCAGCGCCGGTTGGCAATGATCTTCAATTGCGCCTGATAGGGGCGGAGCTCTCTATCGCTAAGCCGAGGGGCGCGTTAAGAAGCCTTGTTGCGCCGATGCTTCCCGCAATTCGGCGTAGGCTGCAAGCTGCGGCGCTATCCACTGGCGCAGCCCTTCGGCCTCGAGCACAGCGCGATGCGTCGGGTTTTCGTAGCTCATGGCGAATAGTGCTTTGGCAAAGTGCTGCTCCAACGCGGGGTCCAGATCGGATCGGGCAGTGAACATGCAGTGATTATATGGCGGCGAGGTCCAGATTTCGGTCAGCGCACCTTCCGGCACCAGACGCTCTGTACGCACCGCGTTCCAGAATGGGCTGCCGATTGCGCCGGCATCGGCGCGGCCGTCGAGCACCGCGCGAACGACGTTGGACTCGCTCGTCCCCGTGTCACCGTGCTTACCGAGGTCCGTGTTGAAGCGCAGCGTTCGGTAGTCTTCCCCCTCAATCAGTCCCTCGCGCTCTAGAAAATAAACCGGGAGGATTGCCGCATGGCCGCTGTCGCGGCTGCCGAGCGCCAGGGTCCGGTTCTTGAGATCGCCAAGCGTAGCGACCGGCCCACCGGTGACCGCAACGATCTTGGTCATCCAGCCGACGTCGGTGTCGCGCATCGCGATCGGGCGGCAGCGCTTGTCGCTCCAGGCATCGGCCTGGATATAGGCGAGGTTCGTGTTCCATGCGATGTCGATCCGCGGCAGCCGCTCGCCCGGCAAAGCCAGCAGCGCTGCGACCTGGGCCTCGTAGCTCTGAAACAATACGACCTCGACGGCGAGATGCGCCTCCTCGTGAAAGTAGCGTCGCATGCCCTCCCAGATACTGACCACCTTCGGATCGTATGCGACGGCACCTATCCAGATCGTCTGGCTCATGATTACTCCTCGCCTGTCACGCCTGATTTCAAATGCGATCAATCGCGATCCGAGCGCGGCCAGCAGGGCAACCCTGCTGCGCTCAGAACAGCGGTATTCCCAACACGGCCTTGCCGATGAATTCACGCAGAACATCGCCCGTCGGCGCCATGACCGCGCCTGCATGGGCATCGCGGAACAATCGCTCGATGGCCAGATGCTTGGAAAACGCAGCACCTCCGCACACCCGCATCGCCGCCGAAGTGACGCCGATAGCAACATCAGCCGCCGACGCTTTGCACTCGAGCACGCGCAGCATGGTGGTATCTCGGGGGCGCTCGAGGTGACCGACGAGATCGTCGACGCGCGCGGCGAGCCCATCAGTGTCGATTTGCATTGTCGCAAGTTGCGCGCGAAGCGTCGGCAGGCTCTCGCCGAGGGTCTGGCCCAGATGCTCGAAGCGAGCGCTCTTGAGGTGAGCTGTGGTCCCCGCCACGGCGGCCCGGCAAAGGCCTAGCGCGACTGCCGATGTCCCGAGGTTGAACAGCGGAAGCACGATTTCCAGCATCGCCTTGAAGCCCGCTCCGTCGTCGGTCAGCTGAAGACTCGATCCGACCTCGGCGTCCTCAAGGATCATCGGCGCGGAAGCGTTGGCGCGCATCCCGAGACCATCCCAAGGGCCGGCGACCGACAGTCCAGGCGCACCAGCGGCGAAAAGGTAAAGGGTTGAATCGGTCGGACTCTTCCCTTCAGGAGCCAGCGCCGAGACAACATAGCTTTGCGCGTGACCGGCGCTCGTCACCCACGATTTCTTGGCCGTGATGCGCACATTGGTGCCACTACGGATCGCTCGCGACACAGGCGCCCAGAAGTGGCTGCGGGATCCGGCTTCGCTGAATGCCAGCGTGGTGAGGTGCTGACCGGCTGCAATATCTTTCAACGTCTGCACGACGGCTGCACCGGGACGGGCCGCGGCGATCGTCGCGGTGGCGCACATGTGCATCAAATAGACCATCGCGGCCGACGCGTCCGCTTCCGCAAGCGTCGCAATGATGGCAGCGAGGGTCCTTGGTCCGAGAGCCGAGCCGCCGACTTCGGTGGGCAGCATCATCCCCAGCAGTCCGGCCGAGCCGAGCGCCGCGACTGCCTCCGACGAAAATCGAGCATCCTTGTCGTTTTGTCGTGCCGCCGGCGCCAGTATGCGGTCGGCGATCTCCCTGGCCTGCGAAACTGCAGTCTCGTGGTCCATAACAGCCCTCCGTCGTGCTCGGTCGAATTGAACTAGCTGCAGGCGGCTGTATTGCACTGCAGCGGATGTTGTTGGGTCGGAACGCTCAGCGTGCGGCACAACCGCTTCCGTATACTCGCTGTGGTTTCTCCGCCAAAGTACCCCCAAATTATTACGCCGCTCAAAGCGATCTGGTTACGTCACCCGGAGGATATTTTTTAGACGTCGGTCGCACCTTTTGCTTGTTCCGGCTGCGGCCGGCGGAGACAATCATCGCAGCAGGGGGCGGCGCTGGTCCGCTGTCGCGAAAAGCGCTGCGAGCGACCGGCGATTGCGTAAGGAGGTTTGCCTGGCGTGGCGGCAATTGATCGCAATCCCGGCCGATCGCCCGCGGCCCCGGCTCCTGCTATGAGCGTTGCGGCGATTGGGATCATCTGTAAGGCGCCGCAGCCTGGCCGCGCAAAGACCAGGCTTGCGACGGCTATTGGCGCGGTTGCCGCCTCGGAGCTCTCGGCTTGCTTTCTGCGTGACGTCGCCGACGCCATCGACACGGTCCCGGAGAGCCTCGGCAGGCGCGGCTATGGTGTCTATGCGCCCGCGGGGGTCGAGCACATCATGCGGGAGCTGCTTCCCGCAACGTTCGGGCTTCTGCTGCAAGTCGGTGACGATCTCGGAGATGTGCTGTTCGGTGCCGCGCGCGATCTCCTCGACGGACACGACTGCGTTTTGCTCGTCAATGGCGACAGCCCAACCCTTCCTGCCCGTTTCCTGGTCCGGGCTATCGAAGCTCTTCGCGAGCCCGGCGACAGAATGGTGCTCGGGCCAGCAAGCGATGGCGGTTATTACCTCATTGGGTTAAAGCGCCCACATCGGCAGCTATTCACGCGCATCGCATGGGGGACGGAGACTGTAGCTCGCAGCACATGCGATCGCGCCGCCGAGATCGGACTTGCCACGATACTGCTGCCGGAATGGTACGATATCGACGACATTGAAGGGCTAACTTGGCTTAAGGACGAATTGGCCGGCAATTCGGCGCGCTTTCGCGGCGGTGGTCTGGCGCGGGCGAGCCGAGTTTTTCTCAAGGCTGCGCAGCGGATAGACCCATGAAGCCAATTGCGGGAACCATTGCGAGTCAATTCGGTGGACTGGCGCGCTCGGTCACCACAATGCCTCCGCTTCATCGGCTGGCCGGTATTGGCGTTATCCTGCTTGGTCTCACTCTGGTGACCCCCTTTGCCTTCGAGGCAGCCGGTGATAATGCCTTCATTGCTCTGACCATTCTTGCAGGTCTGCTGACGATCTTCGCGACAAGTATGGCCGAACAGGCTCCACCCGATCGCGCGCTATGGCTCATTTTTGGATTGGCGATCGTTCTGAGAGCCTATGTGCTGGCGTTCGATCCCCTTCTGTCCAATGACATCTATCGCTATGTCTGGGATGGCAGGGTTCAGGCCGCAGGTATCAATCCGTACCGCTATTTCCCGGCTCATGAGGCATTGGCATCGCTGCGCGACGGGGCGATCTTGCCGCACATCAACCGGGCCGACTCTGCCGTCACCATCTATCCTCCCGTCGCGCAGTTTTTCTTCCTCGTTGTCACGCGGATTGGTGAAAGCGTGACGACGATGCGCCTCGCACTGTTGGGGTGCGAGGCCGTCACCGTCACGATGATCATGCTGCTGCTGCGGCGCATGCACCGCCCGGTGACGCTCGTGATCGCCTATCTCTGGCATCCGCTGCCGCTGTGGGAGATCGCCAACAGCGGCCACGTCGACGCGCTCATGGTCGCGCTGGTGCTGCTGGGCCTATGGATTGCCCTGACCGGCTCCGCTCTGCGCGGGGCCGCCGTGATCGCGTTATCGACGCTGGTGAAACCGTATGCGGCGCCGGTGCTCGCCGGGATCTGGCGGCCGTGGGACCCTAAAATGCCGCTCGTTGTGATCGCCGTCATCGCGCTTTGTTACCTTCCTTATCTGTCGGTCGGCTGGGGCGTTCTCGGGTTCCTGACCAAGGGCTATTTCAACCAAGAGGGGATCGTTGCCGGCAACGATATCTGGCTGTTGTCGCTCTGGCGGCTTGTGTTCGGCGAGCATGAGCGCGACGTTGCCGTCTACGTGGCACTGGCCGGGCTAGTCCTCATGCTCAAGGGGCTCACGGTTGCCCGCAGCTCTGATCACAGCATCGCGTCGCGTGTTGCCGACATTAACATGCTGTTGCTTCTTGCTTTCCTGTTGTGGTCGCCCAACTACCCCTGGTATTTTCTGATTGTTGCGCCGTTTGCCGCCTTGTGCGGCTCCGCGCCCACCTGGGTCGTTTCGATCGGAGCGCTGTTGCTATCCGAACAACTCGACTGGGACTTCTACATTCCAAGGGTGGTAAGCAAATCAATCCTGTTTGGAGGTCTTTTGCTGGCTTGGGCCTTCGTCGTCTGGAGGACCCGCATGCCGCGGACCATAGAGGCAAGGCTGTTGCAATGAGCCTTTCCCGCGAAGCGCAAAACCCTCACGCGCCGTTCGACCCGCGCCGCTACCACGAGTCGGTCGCGGGCGAGCGCACCGAGGTCGCCCAGCGCCCGCCAGTCTGCCTTTATCTGGAGGTGACGAACCGCTGCAATCTTTTGTGCACCACTTGCCCGCGCACCTACGAGCAGCTCGAGCCGCCGGCGGACATGAGCTGGGACTTGTTCGTATCGATTGTCGATCAGGTCCCCGGTCTTGCGCGGGCGGTTCTGCACGGCGTCGGCGAGCCGATGCTGGTCGCTGATCTGCCCCGCATGGTCGGATACCTGAAGGATCGTGGCGTTTATGTCGTCTTCAACACAAATGGAACGGTTCTCAGTGAGCGCAACGGCCGTGCGCTGATCGACGCCTGCCTTGATGAACTGCGCGTCTCTCTCGACGCGTCAAATCGCGAGAGCTTCAAGGCGATCCGCGGCAGAGATTATTTCGGCCGCATCATCCGCAACGTGCGAGCATTTCGCGAACTACAGGAGCGGGAGGGCCACTCTAAGCCGCTGGTATCCTTCTGGCTGACCGGTCTGAGAGAGACTGTCGAGCAGCTTCCGGCCTTTGTGCAAATTGCGGCGGAGATCAGCGTCAAGGAAGTCTATCTGCAACGGCTCGTATTCTTCGATGAATCCGCCATTGGCAAGGCGCGGCCGGATCAGGCGCTGTTCGAGCGCCTGACGGAGGAGGAAGCGGCGTACCTGAAGCAGGCTGAGGAGCTCGCGCGCTCCCTTGGCATGACCTTCAGCGCATCAGGCGCAACGAGCGAGCCCAGCTTAAGCCTCAAGGGTGGCGGAGACCTTTCGCCATGGTCGCTCTGCCGGCGGCCATGGTCGCTGATGTACTTTACGGCCAATGGCCGTGCGCTGCCATGCTGTATCGCGCCGTTCTCGCAGCATGGCTATGACAACTACACCCTCGGTCATGCCCGGCAGCAGGCCCTGCGGGACATCTGGAATGGGCCCGCCTACCAGCACTTTCGGGCAGCGCTCTTGTCAGACGAGCCACCCAAGTGCTGCGCCAATTGCGGCCTGCGCTGGAGCCTGTGAGCCAGGTGATCAAGGAGAGCGAACAGAGCGAGCGCCGGCCGGTGGTTTCGGCGATCATTCCCTGCATTGATGAGGAAGCGGCCATCGGCGGGGTCGTGACGGCGGTGCTCGGCCAGAATGTAAGCGAGGTCATCGTGGTCGACGGGGTCTCGCGAGATCGTACGGTCGAGCGCGCTGAGGCCGCCGGAGCGCGCGTAATTGTCGAGCCGCGGCGCGGCTACGGGCGCGCGATCCAGGCTGGCATCGCCGCTGTGCGTGATAACGCCGACATTCTGGTTTTCCTCGACGGCGACGGCAGCGATCCTGCGGAATTCATTCCTGATCTGGTGTCGCCGATCATTGCTGGGCAAGCCGACTTCGTACTCGGCTCGCGTGTTCGCGGCCCACGTGAGCCCGGCAGCCTGGCACCACAGCAGGTCATCGCTGCCCACGTCGGCAGGCTTCTACTGCGCTTCGTCTATGGCGCAAACTTCACGGATCTGTCGCCGTTTCGCGCTATCCGGCGGGATGCGCTCATACGTCTCAATATGAAGGAAGAGACATTTGGCTGGAATCTGGAGATGTTGATGCGGGTCGCCGCGGCGCGTGTACCGATGCTTGAGATCGCTGTCGGACAGCGGCGCCGAATCGGCGGAGTGTCGAAGGTCTCCGGCAATCTCATCGCCGGCATCAAGGCAGCCTGGTCGATTTCGGCGACGTTTGTTCGTCTCGCGTTCGAGCTGCGAGACCACGGCAAGAGGAGCTAGTCAGTGCGTGCCGGCGCGATCTTCACAGGCAACGATATCCCGGGGAGACTTTCGATTTTCCTTATTCGGCGGGGAGAAGACAGCGAGGTATCCGCCATCGCCTGCGAGCTGATATGTGGCGATCTCGCGATAACCGACGGCGCTCGCTTCGCAACGCAACTGCTCAATTGGCGTGCCATGTTCGGAGGTCGGACGCTCAAGGTCGACAATTCCGATCCGCGCGCCCGGTTTCAAGGCAGGCGCGAGATTATAGAGAAAGGCATAGGGTTGGGCGATCTCGTGATACATGTGCACGAGGATGGCGGCATCCAGCGAGGAGGCGGGCAGGCGTGGGTCGTGCGGTTCGCCCAGCGCTAATGTGACGTTTGTCAGTCGAAGACGCTCGACGCGCTTGGCGAGCTCGATGAGGTAATCTCGGGTGACGTCCTCAGCAATGACGGAGCCTTTGGAGGCGAGGAGGGGCGAGAGCCGAACCGTGTGGTAGCCACGGCCGGCGCCGATATCACCGACCGTCATGCCGGGCTTCAACACAAGACGCCGAGCAATCTCGCCGGTCTCATCCAGGGAGTCACGGTGCCTCTCGTCGGAGCGGCCTGGGCTGACAATCGGCGCAACCGGGCGCTGGGGCGAGGGGAACTCCGATGCCGAGACCCCTGATGGGGCCAGATAACCGATATCGGCCGCGTACGCGCAAGTTGGGCCCAGCACCGCAAGAAGCAAGGCTGCGCGAAATAGAGCGATCAAATGCCCGCCATGCATCTCGTGCGGCCATTCGGCTCTTGTGAGTTCACGAGGTTGGCTCAACGTCGTCACTCTCTCACTCACACGATCGCAACTACCCCGCCATGTGGAAAAACCTGCCGATTAATCCCTTCCCGTCGCGCACCGCAGGGATTTGGCGGCGCAACCAGGCATCAAGGCCGAGACTGCGGCCGGCGCCATCGAGTGTGAACAGGAACATCAGCATGGCCAAAAACATGTACGTCCACGGCCACTCGGACGAATTGCCATACAGGCCGAGCCAGAGCTGCAGCACATAGGCGATGGCCAGCACGCCCAGCAATCGCACCGCAAGCCCGAGCATCATCGACCCAGCGAATGCCAGCTCGGCAACAAAGACGATTGGCCCAAAGATGGACATGTTCGGGAGCACGACATCCTTCATGAAGCTGCGGTGAAACTCGAACGCCGCGTTGGTCGATTCCTGTTCGGTCCAGTATTGCAGACCGCCCGACAGAGGTAGCGGCAGCTTCCATAACATGCCCTGAAACCACATACAGCCGACCAGCACCCGAACCAGCCAGATTCCGAGATGTCGGCCGGTACGCTGCTCCGAATCCTCCTGCCAATTCCGCAAGGCCACTGCAATGCTGGCGAATAGCAGTGCCCAGAACAGCGCCAGGATCAGATAGCGCCAGTTTCCGAGACTGAGATAGTCGCCCGTCATCGCACTCAGGAAATGACCGATATCGATGAAGGGATTTGTGGGCATAGGCGCATGCTCCGGAGCAGTGCACAGTAACTCCACAGTGTCCGCGTCCGCAACTCCGTCTCGGCGTGCGCGGGTTCACTTCGCTGCGCTCTGTCCGTCGGAGCAACTGGCTGTAGCCAGCGCCTGAAACGCCTCATCCGCGAAGCCGAGACCAAGGGTGGCGATCCGCGTAGTCAGCTTCCAGCCGGAGATCAAGGCGCATATGAGGTTCGGCGTACTCCTGATAGTGGGCACGATAGCGGACCGCGCCAGAGGTCCAAGTTGGGGCCAGGTCCAGGTGCGGACGTTGTATCAGTGGCGTTTCGCGACGCGCTATGTGGATTGTCGGCGCGATGCTCCAGGCGTACCCTCAGTGCTCGTTCAAGGGGACGACGAAATGCGATCATCCGGGCAGATCGTTATCGAAGCGAAGCCTGAGGCTCTTTCCATCAACCCACAGAGCGCCGTCATCGTTGTCGATATGCAGAATGACTTGGCTCTGAGGGCGGGATGTTCGCGCTTGCGGGCGTCGACATTTCCGGCATCCGGAACGCCATTGCGCCCACAGCTCGCGTCTTGGCTGCAGCGCGGCATGCCGGCATCAGCATTATTTACTTGAAAATGGGTTTCCGACCGGATCTTTCGCGATCAGCCACTATTTTGTGATGGACTGGGCCGCGGTGTGGCCCGCCACGACTGAAGCATCGATCGCACTCATCTACACCACCGTGTTGAATATCGCCGTTCTCGCGCTAGCAACTGCGCTTGTCTGGAGATTTCTAAGGACCGGCGGTCCGGCAATGCTGCGCATGATGAACGAGCCAAGCCATCGGGCTACTTAGGGAGTGTGAGGCATGATGGATGGCATGATGAACATGATGGGTGGCATGGGTTGGGGGATGGGTCTGATCGGAGTACTCATCCTCATCCTTCTCATTCTCGGCATTGCGGCGCTCGTTAAATACCTCTCGGGACCGTAAGCAGTGCCACCGGGCGCAGATGGGGATCGAAAGCCAGCCCTGTTACTGGCAGAATATCGGGCTCACAAACCCGTGAACCGCAGCGCCGGTTGATCTTGCGGCTCCTGCCGATGGCCTAGCTATTCTCGGCGCTGGCCGTTATCTTAGTCGTATGTTGGAGAAGCTCGGCCGCGCCATGAGATTGCTGCTGGCGCTCACGTTCATCGTGGGGCTGGTTCCGCATGGCATACGTGCTGCGCATGCTGACGTGAGCATGGTCATGGCTGCCGCGACCGACATGCCGATGAAAGGCAAATGTCACGGCTGCGGCGACGATCAGAAGGCCATGACGGCCGCGGCATGCTCCGCCTTTTGCGGAAGTTTCGTGGCCTTGCCCGTCTTTGGACCGCTGTTTGAGCTGTCCTCGGTCGAGACGGCGCGAGATTGCTTCAGCCCAATTCTTGCGGGGCATACGATCCCGCCTGACCCGTATCCTCCCAGACCTGCCGTACTGAACTAAAGGCGCATCGCTGGTCGCGATGTTGACCTTTGGCGCGCGATGCCCACCGCATCGACAGCGCATCGTGATGACGCACGTGGGCTCTTGGCCACGGGCATCGGATCAACGTCCAGGATCGGCTTTCATGCATTCCGATTTGAGTCCGACGATCAGTCGCGCACTGCTGCTAGGCGGTACCGCAGTTGCGGCCTCCGCCCTGTTCCCGGGAATACCGCGAGCCGCACCGGTAGAACCCAAGGTTATTGAGCTCTCCGCGGCGCCCGGTCGCGTGTCCCTCGTTGGCTCGCCTGACACGGAAACAAATGTCTGGTGCTACGGGAATCGCATCCCTGGTCCCGACATCCGGCTCCGCCAAGGCGAGCCCGTTCGGTTGGTGGTGCGAAACCAGTTACCGGAAGATACGACCGTCCACTGGCACGGCATACGTCTGCCGAATGCCATGGACGGCGTTCCCGGCCTCACGCAGCCGCCGATCAAGCCTGGCGAAGCCTTCACCTACGAATTCACGCCGCCCGACGCCGGCACGTTCTGGTATCACCCGCATGCCGACAGCCTGCAGCAACTCGGCCGTGGCCTGGCCGGTGCTCTGATTATTGAAGAGCCGGAACCCGTTCCGGTCGACCGCGACCTTGTTTGGGTGTTGAGCGACTGGCGGCTTAGATCCAACGCGCAGATCGCGCCCGGATTCGGCAACGGCATGGAAGCCGCCATGTCCGGGCGCGTCGGCAACACGGTCACGGTAAACGGCGTCGTCTCGGAAGAGGAGCCGGTACGGGCAGGGGAACGCGTTCGCCTCCGCCTCGTCAACACCTCGCTCGCGCGCATCATGGCCCTACGGTTCGAGGGCCACCGTCCGACAATCGTCGCGATCGACGGCCAGCCCTGCGAACCGCATGAGCCGGACAATGGGCGTCTGCTTCTTGCTCCCGCAATGCGCGTCGACCTTATCCTCGATATGCAGGGTGAACCGGGACGGCGATACCGCGTGGTCGACGATTTCTACGACGACCTGTCCTATTGGCTCACTCAACTCGCTTACAAAGACGAGCCGCCGCTCCGCGCGCATCCACTCGATTCACCGCTCCGTTTGCCGCGCAATCCGTTGCCAGAGCCGGACCTAACCAACGCCGAACTGCGCGAACTCCGGCTGCAGGGCGGCATGATGGGTGGCGGAGGCATGATGGGGATGGGCGGAATGATGGGCATGGGCAACCAAGCCAGCTGGGCCATCAACGGTCATTCCATGACAGGCGACGGTCACGCTGGGATGCCGCCGCTGCTTACGCTGCGGCGCGGACGAAGCTGCGTGTCGATGCGCAACGAGACCGCCTGGTGGCATCCTATGCATCTCCACGGCCACAGCTTCCGCGTCCTGAGCCGCAACGGTGCACCGGTGCCGTACCGGCAATGGGCCGATACCGTTCTCGTGCGACCGAAAGAGACGATCGAGATCGCTTTTGTCGCCGACAATCCCGGCGACTGGATGCTGCATTGCCATGTCACCGACCACCAGGTGTCGGGAATGATGACGGTGCTGCGCGTTGCATAACCAACCCGCTCTTGCGAAGGAGAAACTACATGAACAGGCGGACATTCTTCCTTGGTACTGCGCTAACGACGCTCCTGCCGCCGCTGCCGGTGCTTGCCGCGCCAACCCCAGCGACCTTGTACAAGAACCCGCAATGCAGTTGCTGCGAGGGGTATGCCGCATACCTGCGGCAGAACGGCTTTACCGTTGATGTGAAGCCCACTAACGACCTCGCCGAGATCAGCGAGAACGCCGGCGTGCCAGCGAAGTATCAGGGCTGTCACACGATGTTCGTTGGCAACTACGTGGTCGATGGGCATGTCCCGGTGGAGGTGGTCCGTAAGCTTCTGTCCGAGCGGCCGCCGATTGCGGGGATCACCCTTCCAGGGATGCCGACCGGCTCCCCCGGCATGACCGGCCCCAAGACGCAGAAATTCGTCATCTACGCCGTGACCAAGGATGGCAAGGCACCGACCGTCTACGCCACCGTGTAGCCAGTCGGTAGCGGGCGAGGTCGGCCCGCATCGCCCCACAAGCACGTTGGCCAACGATCGTCCCCAAACGGCTTGTGGATGCGATCCTGCCATCGATCGGAAAGGTTGAGCAGCAATGATGCTTGTCCCCTGTATCGGCCGGATTCAGTCCGCGATCGCTGTCGCAATCGCACTCGCAGCGGCCACTCAATTGGCCGTTGCTCAGGAGCCAGCGAAAAAGGTGGTCCTGCATAACAGCCCAAGACCTGTCGCCGCTGTTCAGTTCAGTGATGAGGAAGGCCGACCGCGAAGTCTGGCTGACTTCAAAGGAAAGGTCGTGGTCCTCAATCTCTGGGCCACCTGGTGCGTGCCCTGCCGAAAGGAAATGCCCGCGCTCGATCGGCTGCAAGCGGCCTTGGGCGGGGCCGAGCTCGAAGTTGTACCTCTCTCGGTGGATCGCGGCGGGCACGAAGCCGTCCGCAAGTTCTACTCCGAGGTCACCATTCGCAACCTTGCCGTTTACACCGACCCTTCCGGGCAGACGTTGCGTGCTGTAGGCGCGATCGGCTTGCCGACGACGCTCATTATCGATCGCGCTGGCCAGGAAGTCGGGCGCGCGCTTGGCCCGGCCGAGTGGGATTCCCCAGAAATCGCCGGCACGCTCCGAGCCGTCATGACCAGCGATCGCTTCGCTCAGCGGCAAGACCCTGATCGATTGCACGCGTCGCTCGGCCTGCTCCGGCGTGTGTTCGACTGGCTGATGTCGCCCATTAACGAAGTGATCCTCGATAGAGAAACAGCTGATGACTCCTCAGACGAAAATAAGAGCAGATGATTTCTCTGCTGTACGCGCGTGGCGGCCCTGGCGTTATCTTGGGGAGCGGCGCGCACTGGTTATCCTCGCGGTTATCGCCGTGATCGCCGGCACCGCGTTCGGATGGAACTGGCTCGTGGCTGCCGGTATTGCGCCCGTCCTGCTGAGCGTACTGCCATGCTTGGTGATGTGCGGGCTCGGTCTGTGCATGAACCGCCTGATCGGCCGCTCTTGCGCAACCTCCACATCACAAAGCGCAGCGAATGTCGGCTGGCAGCAACGAATTCTCCGGTCCTTGACCAGGCAACGGCAGATGTCGCTCAGGGTCGGGGTCCAGACCGAAATCCTGGGACGCCGCCGAAAGAACGCGCGGCGAGCCTGTGGAAATCGGAAACCGACGAAAGGAGACCGAACATGCAATCAACCGCTAGAACTCTGCTTGTATTCGCCGCGTTCTCGGTCGCCGCAGTGACCATGGCTCCGGCTCTCTATGCCGACGATCACGCCTCGTCCAGCTCCACGACGATGGTCGGAATGATGAGTCGGGGGAGCGGAATGATGGAACGGATAGGGATGATGAACCATTGCGGCGCGATGATGGACAGAGATGACAGCGGTGGCCGACCCAACGACCAGTGGCGCGCTCCTCGATCGCCGGATGCCAAGGCCAAACAGTAGCTGTCGATGAAGACACGAACCAGACGCCTGACCATCATAGCTCTCGTTGCGGCCGCCGGCGCGATCGCGCTGGCTGAGGCATGGTTTGTGGCGACTCCGTATCCGAAGGTCGTCACGTCTGGCACGGCAGCGATTGGCGGGCCGTTCACGCTGGTAACGACCGACGGCAAGACGTGAGCGATGAGACCTACCGCGGCAAGTGGCTTCTGATCTACTTCGGCTACACCTTCTGCCCGGATGCGTGTCCGACCGCGCTCACCAACATGAGCGCGGCCTTGGAAAAGCTTGGCCCAAATGCCAGCGAGCTCCAACCGCTCTTTATCACGGTCGACCCCCAGCGCGACACCCCTGTCGTCATGACTGATTACCTGAAGTCCTTTGATTCTCGCATCGTCGGCCTGACTGGAAACCAGGCGCAGATCGACGGCGTGCTGAAGGCATATCGCGTGTACGCCGAAGCGCAGAAATCCGAAGTGGATAACGCCGATTATCCGGTCTCGCACAGCGCGTACCTCTATCTGATGGATCCACAGGGGCGATTCGCGAATGTGATCCAGAGCAGCGAAGGCGGCGAAGAGATTGCTGCCTGGCTGCGCAAGCAAATGACCCACAAGAACGGATAGGACGATTGATGAAACGACCATTCAAGCTGATCTTGAGCATCGCATTGGCTTTGATAGCCGGCGCTCAGGTTAACGCGCAGACCTCAAGCGCGAGTTCAGTCGTAGTCGAGCGCCCATGGGCGCGAGCAACGCCCGGAGGAGCGAAGACCGGCGCAGCCTACTTGATATTGATCAATAACGGCGAAGCCGGAGACCAGTTGTTGGGCGCGACGACGCCGGTCGCAGACAAGGTTCAGTTTCACAGCACCACAGAAGAGAATGGCATGTCCCGTATGCGCGAAATGCCTGTCGTCGATCTGGTACCTCATGCAAAGACCACATTCGATCCGGGCGGCATGCACATTATGCTCGTCGACTTGAAGCAGCCGCTCAAAGAAGGTCAGACTTTCTCTCTAAGTTTGACGTTTGCCAAGGCGGGCAAAGTCGACGTCACGGTTCCGGTCGCGAAGGTCGGCGCCATGCGGCCCAGTGACATGGCTCCCATGATGCATCATCACGACGACACGATGAAAGAATGAGGTTGGTTGAGCTTGAGCCTGATGATGCGGCCTCCAGCGAACTGGCAATCTGTCGCCCAAGGATCAGTGAAATAGCGTCTTCAGGACGACCGCGATGTCGCTATGGAGTGCCGATCGAGGGCGCCGGTTTCCAGTTCGATCGACTCGAGACCGGATACATGCGCGGCCCGAAGCCGATGACATTCATGTACGAGGGCAGCGCGCGACCACGATAAGCGCCTGGATCCGAGGGAGGCAATGATGTGCGCTCATCACGATGTTCGCGAGCGCGGCCGGGCGAAGCAGATGCGACGTGCGGCCAGCACGTATTTACCGCGTGCGCCGCCTGCCATTCGCTCGAGCCAAACCGAAATATGACGGGCCAAGTCTGGCGGAGCTTTGGAATCGCAAGGCAGGAGCCTTGGCAAGCTTCCCACGTTACTCTTCCGCCCTGAAGAGTTCGGGAGTGCTCTGGAACGATCGGCACCCTCGACCAGTGGCTTAAGGACCCGCAACATTTCGTACCCGGCAATGAGATGACGTTCGTAGGGATCAAGAATGATCAGCAACGCGCTGATCTCCTCGCATTTCTCAGACAGGCCACCCAGCGGGGGCTTATCGCAATCGGCACAGCGGGACAGATTGCATCCAACTCTCATCCGGCGAGAAATTGCTTCAGTTTTCGTACTCAATGGTCCCTGTGTGGCGGTCGACTTTCAGGTTTTGCACAAGTGAATTGTCGACAGTAACGATCGCGGCACTAATACTCCCGCCGTCGGCACTGACGTTACCAATCTTCAGCCGCTTATTGTTGAGCCGCTCGAGCTGCACGCCGAGATAGCTTCGCACGTCCTCGACGGACAGGTTCATCATCGGGGTCACGTGCGATCCAAACATTCCGCCTGTGCCGCCGCGCGTCGTGTCGGAGCCCATCATTCCTTGCCCCATCATGTTGGACCCCATCATCCCTTGGCCCATGCCGCCCTGCATCATGCCGCCCATCATAGGACACATCATGCCTTGCTCCATGCCGCGTCGCATCATCCCGGAATCCATCATGCCTTGTCTCATCCCATGCTCGGGCATGTTGGAAGTTGTAGCCCTGGACGCGCTGCCTTCTTGCATCATGTCGGCACCCATGCCTTGCATTCCTTGAGCCATGGCGAGAGTTGAGCTTGAGGTTGCGATGCAGAGAACCAACGTCGCCCCCAAGCACAAATTAGTGGTGGTTTTCATGGTCGTTACTCCTGGTTGTTGAGGGCCTGCCTGATCTCGACCAATAATCCGACTACGGGACGCACATTCTGCTGACATTTTACACCCGCGCGAAGCGCGAGCGGAATGCTTATGCAGATGCCGCTCCATAGTTTCAGGGACGCGACCGCAATTGCTGCAACGCGCTGCACCAAATGGAGGCGGCAATCCGGAGGTGAAGTCCGTCGGTCCAATCGTGCCGGACGGGCAGGGGCCGATGAACCAAGATTAAACTTGCCGTTCCGATCTCGTTCAGCTCGCCTCTTCGAAAATGTCCATCGGATGGGATCTCTTACGGTTACGAGTCAGTTCACGCTTGCGGAGGACGATGATGGACGCGAACGAGCTTCAAAAGAAGAGCCTAAGACCGGTGTTGTGCCTCCTCAGCGCAGCCGCGCTACTTGTGACGTTGACGCACGCCGCGAGTGCCCATGATGAGGAAGGCTGGTACCGACCCCGCGAACACGATTGGCACTCCGGCTGGCACCACGATTGGCACTCCGGACCGCATTATGGTCAGCACAGCGGGTTCCATTGGGATCCTACTATGGCTGGCACTATGGCAGGCACAACGGCCCGCACGAGGGGCGCCATGACGATTGGCACCGTGGCCCGCACCATGACTGGAATGGTGGCGATCACGATGACTAGGACATGATCCGCAGGCGTCTTGCGCCGCAAATGGATTGTGCCCAGCGAAAAAGGCTGATACGGCGACCGGATTTGGACATAAGGCGATATCCAAACGTGCGCGAATTAGGCCGAACGAGTGCGAATTAGGTAGGAGAGACGATGCTACGTGTTGTCGCGAGCTTGGCTATTCTTGTGAGTGGTCTCATGGCCGGATCGGCCTACGCTCACCCGGCCCTCCAAGCCAGCAATCCCGGACAGGATGCCACGGTACCGCCTCCGAAGGAGGTTCGATTGACCTTCAGCGAGAATGTCATCCCTAAATTCTCAGGGCTGACAATCAAGGACAGCAGGGGCGCTCTCATCCAGACGGAAAGTCCATCCATCGATCCGAATGATAAGCGACAGCTTGTCGTTCCGATCGTCAAGTCGCTGTCTGCCGGAATTTACGACGTCGAGTGGCATGCTGTTTCAGCCGATACCCACAAGGTGAAGGGCCACTTCTCGTTCAAGGTTTCGCAATGATGCTGGAGGCGGGCCTCGTTGCCGCCCGCTTCGTTCATCTGGCCTGCGTCATTATTTCCTTCGGTGCTGCACTCTTCCCGCTCTATTCGTGCCTGAGCGCCGACAGCTCAGAGCGACTTGGGCGCCAACTGAATCCTATCCTGATCACGGCCGCGCTTGGCGCGCTCTTAAGCGGCCTTGCCTGGTTCGGCTTGACCGTGGCGAACATGTCCGGGGAGCTTGCAGACGCCGTGGATCGTGACACGTTGGCATCAGTGCTATGGGACACCGATTTCGGTCACGTATGGGCGGTGCGCGCACCGCTTATGATTCTCCTCGTTGCGGCGATCCAGTTGCCTGGCGTATCTCACTTGAACCGTCGTGCGATCGCAATTGTGACGTTTCTCGCAGCGATCCTCCTCGTGTCATTGGCCGGAATTGGGCACACCCAGGTCAACGAAGGGACCTCGGCACGCATTCACGTCACTAGCGACGTAGCGCACCTGCTTGCGGCCGGCGCTTGGCTGGGCGGTCTTTTACCTCTAAGTCTCTTTCTCGCTTCCAATCAGAAGGTTAGGGTACCGAATAGAGGAGTGGTGCGCGTCTTGTCGCGCTTCTCAGGAATGGGCTACGCTGCGGTAGCGGTCCTCCTTGCCTCCGGTTCGATCAATAGTTGGTTCCTCGTCGGCTCTCTGCCGCACTTGATCTCTACGACTTACGGTCAGCTGCTGTTGGTGAAATCGGGGCTGTTCGTTCTAATGGTGCTGTTGGCTGCCGCCAACCGGTTCTGGCTTGTTCCGGCTATGGCCCAATCGCCGACTGCGAACGGGTCCGAAAGCATGCTGGCAAAGCTTCGCGGTCACGTTCTTGGGGAGCAGGTGGTGGGCCTAGTCGTCGTGGGCGTCGTCAGCGTGTTGGGGACATTAGACCCCGCCATGCATGGTTCGTGAAGTTAATGCATCGTGGGGACGCCGATCGTGCAATCGCAACGAACCGTTGACGATCAAGGAAGCACCAAGCGTCCGATTCTGCTCCCATAATACTCAGTGAACCACAGCGCGCCATCCGGCCCGGTCGTGATGCTGTGGGTTTCGCTACCGTCCGAAGGAATCGCGAACTCGGTGACTGAACCGCTGGTCGTGATCCGACCGATTCTGTTGCCAACGATGCAGCGCGGAATGCGCCCGATCTTCTTCGCCGTGAACTCGGTGAACCACAGCGCGCCGTCAGGCCCCGTCGTGATGGAATGCAAAACACCGCCGCCCTTGATCGGGAATTCGGTGATGTTGCCATCGATGGTCATTCGCCCGATCTTGCCCGCTGCCTCGGTGAACCAGAGCGCACCGTCTGGTCCAGTGGTGATTGCGGACGGACGGCTGACGGGAGGTAGCATGAATTCAGTGAAGGTCTGGGCAGCAGCAGGCATAATTCCCACGGCCGCACCCAATCCGAGCGCAATTGCCAGCAACAATGAAGCGACCGCAAATCTCATGGCCTTCTCCACGTAGGGTGGGCCTTGCGCCGAAGCACGATCTCACGAACTCCGAAACTTAAGTCTAGCAGTCTTTCGGACGCCGTATCGCGTTAATTGCTGGCGCGCCGGAGAAGGGCGGAGCCGATGGCGCAAAGGCGACGCTTGCTGTCGTCGCCGCTACTCGCCCGGCGCGGTTAGCGGGAGCGCTTACCGCGGCGAGAAGGCCGGCGCACATGCCTCAAAAGAAGTTGACCTGGAGCTGAATTAGAACGTCTCAAATTGCACCGATCCGAAACCGGCGGTACGACCGTCCTCGGACCCAACCTTCAATTTGGCATCCCGGTGAGCATGCTATCTTTACCGCCGCGTCTCGCAGTGCTTGCCACGCTGGTCGCTCTGGTATTCTGCGGCGCAGCGAGGGCCGAGACGAGCGATGTCGAAACCACGTGGCGACTGTTGGATTACATTGCGGTGGATTACGCCGGCGCCGTATCACATGGCTCGGTCTTAAGCCCTTCCGAATATGCCGAGCAGAATGAGTTCGCGGCGACCGTTGCCGCAAAGATCGCTGCACTCCCACCTAAGCCGGAACGGCAAGCGCTTGCGACGGAAGCTGCCCGCCTGCAGCGCGCCATCGCAGACAAGTCTGACGCCGAGCAAGTAGCAGCTATAGCGCATGGCCTGGCGGCTGCGTTGCTGGCGACCTACCCCGTGCCGCTGGCGCCGAACAAGGTTCCGGACTTCGCACGCGGCGCAGCGTTGTTCGGTCAGAACTGCGCCGCCTGCCATGGAGACGCGGGCGACGGCCATGGACCAGATGCCGTCAAGCTTGATACGCCGCCCATAGCGTTCACGGACGCCGAGCGTGCTCGCCAGCGCAGCGTGTTCGCCCTCTATCAGGTGATCACCCAGGGACTTGATGGTACGGCGATGCCGAGCTTCGACGGCCTTCCGACCGATGACCGTTGGGCGCTGGCCCTCTACGCCAGTCATTTCGCCTTCGTCGATGCCGCTGCGGCCGAAGGCGAGCGGCTGTGGAAGCAGGACGCCTCGCTTCATAGGCTCGTTCCCGATCTGAAGACGCTCGTCGGAACGACGCCCGCAGCGCTGGCGAGCAAGATCGGACAGGACAAGGCCGACGCTCTCATGGCCTATTTGCGTCGCCATCCAGAAACGGTCACGCAGCAGCAGACCGGATCCCTGTCGCGGGTGCGCGGCCGCTTGACCGAGAGCCTTGCCGCCTATCGTGCGGGGGACCGCCAGCATGCGGGCGAGCTGGCTTTGTCTGCCTATCTCGATGGGTTTGAGCCGGTCGAACCGGCGCTGGGGGCGCGCAATCGTGCGCTTCTGGAGCGGATCGAGGGCGCGATGGGCGACTACCGTGCCGCCATCCAGAGCGGAGAAAATGCCGATGCGCTCGCCGATCGCGTACAGGTCCTCGACGATCTTTTCGATGATGCAGAGGCGTCGCTTTCCCCCAATGCGGCAAGCGGCCTCTCAACGTTTCTCGGAGCGGCAACGATCCTGCTGCGCGAAGGACTGGAAGCGCTGCTGATCGTCGTTGCGATGATCGCCTTCCTCCGCAAGGCCGAGCGGATGGAGGTCATGCCCTACGTCCATGCGGGTTGGGTAGGCGCGCTCGTCGCCGGCTTCTTGACCTGGGTCGTTGCGACCTGGGTGATCGGAATCAGCGGCGCGAGCCGGGAGCTGACGGAGGGATTCGGGTCGGTAATCGCCGCCGTCGTTCTGCTATCGGTTGGCATCTGGATGCACGGCAAGGCACAAGCCGATCAATGGCGGCGCTACATTCGCGAAAGGATGGCAAAGGCGTTGTCCGGTGGTTCGGCCTGGTTTCTGTTCGGGCTCGCTTTCATCGTGGTTTACCGCGAGGTATTCGAGACGATCCTCTTCTACGCGGCGCTATGGACCCAGGGAAACGGCGGCGTGATACTCGCAGGCGCGCTGAGCGCGTGCGCGGCGCTGGCGCTTATCGCGTGGGCGATGCTGCGCTATAGTCGCCGGCTGCCAATCGGCAAGTTCTTCACCTACAGTTCGTGGCTCATGGCGGTTCTGACGGTCGTGCTGGCTGGCAAGGGCATCGCAGCCCTGCAAGAGGCCGGCATCGTTAGCATCGCGCCGTTACGCTTGGTGCCACGCATCTCGTTGGTTGGTCTGTTCCCAACCACGCAAACGGTCGCGGCCCAGCTACTCATGATTGCGGCTCTGGCGATAGGCTTCGGCCTCAATCGTCGAAAGGTCGCATAGGATGAGGCCTGGCGGTGGCAGTGACCAGGATGACGAAGTCGGTTTTGCCCATTTCGATAAGCCGTTGAAATCACAGCAAATGCGACCGCCCTCCGACGCAGATCGCGCAACTGCCAAGGGCGCTCCGGCGGAGCGCCCCATCTTGTGCAGAACGGCGAAGACTAGGCGACCCTTGGGACAGGCAGCTCGGTGACTCCCGGCAACACCGTCTTGATGCGGATGTTGCGGAATTGCACCTTCGATCCATCGTGATGGTTTTGTAGCGCGATGTGGCCGCGAAGAGACCGGGACGTGGGATCCGTGAAGTCGTTCACGAGCACATCGTTAAGAGTCACTTTGATGCGGTTTCCGACCGCCTCAATCAGGAACCTGTTCCATTGCCACGGGCCTTTCGCAACATCGCTGCGGGTCGCGGCACTGATGTTGTAAATGGCGCCCGTGCTTCGCAGCGGATCGTTCTCCATATTCTTTTCGGAGTTGTATCCACGGGGATCGATTTGGATCTCGTAGCTTTGGTCGATTGCGGCCGTCCAATCGTTCGGATTCGAACTGTTCAAGTTGGGCACGCGGATGAAAACGCCGGAGTTGTCCGTGCGGTTGGCGTATTGCCATTCCAGCTCGAGCACGAAGTCGGAGAAGCTCTCGCGCGTGTACCAGAGCAATCCGGGCCCGCCGACGGACTCGAGAATGTCGAACACCTGCAGGAAGCTTCCGGACCCCGACATCTGCCAGTCTGCCAAGCTTCCTGCGTAGAGCGGCTTGAAACGCGCCAAAGGCGTCGGCGTCGATGCCGCAACGACGGCGGCGCTCGTCCGACGCGCGAGCGTAAGGCCGGTCAAAGACGGATTCGCCGAGCCGACGGTGGGGAACACAGCAGGGCCAGCAACATAGGCGTTGGAGATGTGATGGAATCGTCCGTTGGAGTCGGTGATCGATGTGGCCGGATCCTCGCCCATCCACAACGTGCCCGCTTCGTGATGCGTATTGCCCAACTGGTCCTTGGTGGCACCAAACGGATCGGCGGGCGGGGCGCTTTGCCAGCCGCCATTGTACAGGTACTGAACGTCGCCGGCGTTCTTGCCGAGGCGTCCGGCCAGGCTGACCGCCGCGCTGGCGAGTTTGCTCCAGGCCGCGTAGTCGTTTGGCGTCGGCGTGAAATTGACCCACGCGCGCGCGCTCATGCCGTCGTTTTGAAGCGGATCGGCCGCATTGGTGAGGTTCACGAAGCTCGTGACGCCGCCCGGGCCTGCGCTCTTGTCGCCGTCCATTTCACCGAGACCGCGAAAAACGATCGCCACCCAATCCGGGTCCTCGTTCGAAAGCAGGTTCCGCAACAGGTCGATGTCGGGCACCATAGTCCACATCGTTGCTTCCGGGTTCTGTCCTTTCTCGGCCGATGCGAGCACCTGGAAATGATAGCGGCGTTTGCTGCCGTCCGGATTCGTGATCTCGCCGCGCACGATGGCTCCGCCCTGCTCAAGTGTGGTGACCGCTCCGAGCCCGAGCGCGCTGCGCTTGACGCGCACGGTCAGATTCGTGCGCAGATGCGCCATGAAGTTGGCGCCCATGCTGTACGCACCACGATTGATCGGGAACGACTCGATCGCCAGCCGTGTCGACTCGATCGTCCCCGCCGCCAGAATGACCTGGCAATCGGGACTGAGGTTTGTCGGAACGGAGAGCGATCGAAACTGACCATTGTAGGTGAGATCGATGCCCGTGACCTTGCCCCCGCTGTTCTGTAGCCGGATCACGTGGCACCGCGGAACGAGGAAGAATCGCCGCCGCGAATTATCGTTCAACGTCCAACGTTTCGCGATATCGTCGCGGATGCTCTCCAGCAGCATGGGTCCGCTGCTGAATTTGTCGAAGGAAAAGAGGCCGGGCCCCGGTGAGCCTGCCTGCACCGCGATCGGGGCCTCTTCGACGACATCGACGGTCACATTGGGAATGTTCGCGCCGCTCGCTACGCTTTGGAGCGCTGCATTGACCGCCGCATTGAGCGGACCCGAGAGGTAGTCCGCCTTGTCCTGAACGCCGATTTCGAACTCGACGTCCGGGTAGTTCGCTGTCAGAAAATCTCGCGCGCCTTTGGGCCACGCAGCCAGATCAGCCGGCGTGAGCCGCGGCGACCAGCCTCCCCAGAACAGCGATCGGCCTCCCGGGCAGTAGGCTAGCCCGGTGAACGGCTCGTTGCTGTGCCAAGGAATGCCCCAGACGCCATTGCGCCCACCCGGATCTTGATCGTTACGCGTGACCAGCGCGGTGTCCGGCGCATTCAGCCCGAGATGCGGCATGTTCTGCACGTGCGTTGAAGCAAAATAGCCTCCCGCGTCGAGCAGGAGCACCCGGAGGTTCTGGTCGGCGCTGCCGCGATAGATCTTGTCGGCGACATAGGCGCCGAACATGCCTGCGCCGATGACAACTACATCAAACGGCTTGCCGCCGTTATTCGCTGCTTCGTCATAGGTGCTGCACACGTATCGGCCGAGCAGATCCCGCGTGAACTCGGTGTCTTGAATATCGACCGGAATGGAAGCGTCTTGCCGCAGAAAGGTGAGCATGGAGGGTTCCTTTCGAAGCGTTGAGATCGCCGCGGTGCGCGAGACGGTTTGGTCCGGCCGTGTCGCTTTCGATCGTTAGGCCGCGCCTCCGCAGCAAGGCAGAGGAGGCGCCTCAGGGGTCAAGCGAGACACGCGACGAAGACCTGCCACACGCTTGGAGCGCGATCGGAGAGAAATGATACGACAAATTGCCGGCACGATTGGTGAGCCGGTTCACACATGAGTGCGATTTCAGCTCCGTGACCCCGCGGGTGATCTCGCAGGGCTGATAGACTTCGCGGCGGTTGCAGTGAGCTGCTCCACAGAAGCAGACCTAAGCGCCAGAACGACAGAAATGCTGCCAGTCGCCTGCGGGTGAAACTGCGACTTGGCCGGGAGGGCCGCTTGGGCGCATAGTGGCCTTGTGAGTGAGCCGCCGGTCAACCAAGAGCCAGACCGAAATGTGTTGCCGCTCGATCGCATCGTCAGCGCGAGCGAAAGAGACACTCAGCGCCTGCGCTGGCTGCACGCCGGAGCCGAGCAGCGCGATGTGGTCAGCTTCCGAAGCTATGACACAGTCGACATTCAGAGCTTCGCCTGCAGTCTATCCGCGACGCGGCGGGCGATCTCTGCCGGCGCGTCATCCGGGATCGGGAAGACTGAACTGACGTTGATCTCGCCGAGCACGTAACTGTCGCTCCCGTTGGAGCAAGGCGGGCCCAGCATGAAGTCTGCATCCCAGATCATCGGGAGATCGCTCCTCGGGATGTCCAGCAAGGAAGTCAGCTGCGGCGTCCACTCGTCTTCCATCAACCGGCGCAGGCCCTGGAAGCGCGGGTCGGCCTTGTTGGCATAGAGCCGCGGTCCGGCTTTCGCGCGCGCGGTCGGTTCGTCAACCAGGGCCTTGACCTTATGATAGCCGAAGCCCGCGCAGCGATCGCCTGCCATATAACAGCGGACCACCCCTTCGCTCAGGCGTGGCTGGAACGGCTGATCGATCACAGGACCGTCTTCGAAATACTCGATGCACCGCTTAAGAAACTCGTCCAATGCGATGTCCTCCGATCCTTCCTTGGTGGCATCAAGCACGCGTACCATCAGCCCGTCGGGTGGACCTGCCAGCGCCTCGACTTTCCAGACACCCTGGCCGCCATTACCGCGGTTGCGCTTGATCACGCGCGGACCTGCGGCGAGTCGCAAGGGCAATTCCACACTCATCTGCTCGAGCGTTCGATAGAGGGCCGTGTCACAGCCCCAGCTCATCATGCGGGTGCGATGGAGCACATCTTTGGTGCCCATTTTGAGGATGACATCGGGATGGGCGCTCACCCAGATGCCGCGCGCCGCGACCTCGCGCAGCAGCGCGTCAAGATTGGCGCGGTTGCGCCCCTCGTGAATCGGATTGACCCACACGAGCACGCCATCGAACGTGGCGAGCTGTGTTCGGACGGCGTCGAGGACATCGTCCTCATAGACCACCGGTTTCGCATCAACGCCGACATCGGCGAGCGCCGCGAATACGGCACTGAACCGGCTGGTCTCTGGCGAGGCACTGCGGCGCGCCGCTTCATCTCCGCGCCACAGGATGGCGATGCGGCCAAGGCAAGCTGTGGGTTCAAGCATGGAAAGCGGCTCCTGATTCATTGATCCATATGATTGTGTGTTGGTTCTGCACAGGACAAGGGCTAGGCCAGCGCGACGCTAGACGACTAGGACCGCGCCCGAAGCCAACAGCAGCACCAATACAATCTTGCGGAATGCGGCCTCGCTGACACGGCCGAACAACTTGAGACCAAGCCAAGTGCCGGCGAACAGGGCCGGCAGTCCGATCAGAAAGAGCTTGATCGTCTCCGCGCTCAACGCACCTTTGGCGCCGATCCAAAGCGCACTCAGTAGGAACGTCGCCACCGCAACGGGTTGAAACACCGCACGCTGCACATCCTTGGGCCACCCGCGCAGTCCGCACCAGATTGTGACGAGGATTCCGGCGAGCCCAGTAATGCCGCCCAGCGCCCCGTTGAGGAATCCGACAACGGCATCGACTGCGGTGCCCGGCGATTTCAAGGGCTCGATCGCAGGACGAAACAGGGCATAAAGGCTATAGAGAACGAGAAACACGCCGACACCCGCGCGGACGTGGCCAGGATCGCCCCAGGTCAACATTGTTACCCCAACCGGCACGCCGGGTGCTGCACCAAGGATGAACGGCCAGAGCCGTCTCCAGTCCAGAGCACCACGTAATTTCCATACGGAGTATCCCTGCACGATCAGCCCAAAGGCGATGATCAAGCTGGCGGTTTGCACGGGAGTAAGGATATAGAGCCAGATCGAGGCGGCGATCAGGCCAAATGCAAACCCGGAAAGGCCGGCAACGAGCGCACCGGCGAAGGTCGCAACGATGAAAAGCGGAAGTTCAAAAGACATCCCATCCATGTGTTCGCTCCAAAACAAAGCGAACAGCTCTTGCATGGGATGACCCACTTGACGGGGAGGCTGCTACATCCCCAGAGGCACACTAGTCCGAACGCCGAGAAAGCTCAATTGACGTTTTCAATGTGCGCGGTGAGCGACCTTTTGTCCCTGAAGGGTGGATTAGTTGATCTGCCTACAAGATGGCATCAGAGAGCAACGCTCGACATATCCCCTCAGGGGGGATAGGATATGTGCATGGCGAAAGAACACGTTCACGAAAGTCATCCGGAGATCGTCAAGCGGCTGAAGCGCGCCGAGGGGCACCTCCACAGAGTCATCGAGATGTTCGGCGAGGGGCGCGGCTGTCTAGATCTCGCTCAGCAGCTTCATGCGGTTGAGAAGGCCATCGGCGAGGCGAAGAGGGCGCTCATCCACGATCACGTGGACAATTGCCTCGACGCGGCAGCGAACGGCGGCTCGTCGAAATCCACGAAGACCGTGCTCGCCGAATTCAAGGCGATCTCGCGTTACCTCTGAGCGGCGGCGCGCCGCGCCGGTATTGAAGAGAAACGTATGTCCTTCCGACCGTTTATCCTGGTCGCGGTGTTCGCAGCGGGCGTCGCATCTGCCCTTTGGGCACCAGGCATGCCGGCCCTGCGGAAAGCCGTGGGAGTTGCCGCCGAGCAGCCGCGGCAGGAGGCCAAAACACCCGAGGCCGAACGTCAGCCTGTCGTCCGGATGGACGACGAGCGAATTGCTCTCGCCAAAATCGAGCAGGTGCAGGTGGGACCGGGCAGCATCGCCAGGCGACTTTTGGTGCCCGGAACCGTTGCTCCAGACGCGGACCGGGTTGCGCACGTCTCGGTGAAGCTGTCCGGCACCGTTGCCGCGCTTCGCAAGAACATCGGCGATATCGTCGCACAGGGCGAAATTCTGGCTTCGCTTGAGAGCCGCGAAGTTGCGGACGCCAAGAGCGAATATCTGGCCGCTCGACTTGCGAACGAACTGCAACAAGATCTCGCAGGACGAGACAAGCTATTGTGGGAAGGCCGCGCAGCGCCGGAGCTGCAATATATTCGTTCCCGCAATGCGGCAGCGCAGACCGCCATGCGCCTGGACATCGCCCGCCAAAAGCTGCTGGCGTTGGGCGTGCAGGAAAATGAAATTGCGGGGCTGCCGCAGGCGCCAGAAATCTCGCTGCGGAGCCAAAACGTTCGCGCGCCGATCTCGGGCCGGGTTGCCGCGCGCAGAGTCGAGCTCGGAACGGCAGTCGGCCGCGACAATCTTGAAACCGAGCTCTTTGTCATTGTCGATCTGAGCCGCGTATGGGTCGAACTGGCTGTCTCGTCCAGCGACCTGCCATTGGTGAAAGAGGGCCAAACTGTCCGGATCACGGGGCGGGGAATGCCGGAAACCGCTTTTGGCAAAATCGTGTTCGTGTCGCCGCTGCTTGAGAAGGAGACCCGCAGCGCGCGCGTCGTCGCGGCGCTGGACAATCCGGACGGCCGCTGGCGGCCAGGGTCCTTCGTTACTGCGGCGATTGCGCTGAATGATCACCGGGCAGATGTCGTGGTACCGATCGGCGCGCTTCAGACGGTGAATGGACGGAGGGTGGTCTTCATTCGCAGCAAGGATGGGTTCGAAGTGCGCGGCGTGATGCCCGGCGAGCGCGACGGTGAGGTCATTGAGATCGCCTCTGGTCTTGCTGCTGGTGAGACCATCGCCGTGTCGAACACGTTCTCGCTGAAGGCAGAGCTGTCCAAGCCCCGCGACGAGGACTGAGCAATGATCGCCTGGATTGTCGACTTCTCAGTTCGTCGGCGCTGGCTCGTGGTGCTGGTGACGCTGGTTGCCGCCGGCGCCGGCTTCTGGTCGATGACGAAACTGCCGATCGATGCCGTCCCCGACGTCACGAACGTGCAGGTCCAGGTCAACGCGACCGCCCCGGCCTTGACGCCAGCCGAAATCGAAAAGCAGGTGACAGTCGCGCTCGAGACGGCGCTGGCGGGCACGCCAGGCCTGGAATCGACGCGATCCTTCTCGCGCAACGGCTTTGCGCAGATCACGGCCGTATTCGCCGATCGCACCGATATCTACTTCGCGCGTCAGCAGGTTTCCGAACGGCTGAACGAAGCGAAAAGCAATCTTCCTCCCGCTGTCGACGTTCGCATGGGGCCGATCTCCACCGGCCTTGGTGAGATCTACTGGTGGGCGGTCGAGTATGCCAAGCCGGGCGAGATGGGACCAATCGAGGACGGCAAGCCCGGGTGGCAGAGCGATGGCAGCTATCTCACGCCCGAAGGCGAGCGGTTGACGGATGACTTTCAGCGTACCGTCTATCTCCGTACGGTGCAGGACTGGATCATCCGCCCGCAAATGAAGACAGTGCCCGGCGTGGCCGGAGCGGATGCGATCGGCGGGTTCGTTAAACAGTTTCAGGCGCACCCCGATCCGCTCAGGCTGAACGCCTATGGGCTATCGTTCGGCCAGGTGATCGCCGCGATCGAGGCCAACAATGTTAGCCGCGGCGCCAACTTCATCGAGCAGAACGGCGAGGGCGTCGTGGTCCGCGCCAGCGGCCGGGTCGAGAATCTCGAGGACATCAGGCAGATTGTCGTGACGACGCGGGGAGGAATTCCCGTGCGCATCCAGGACCTCGCCGATGTCGAGATCGGGCGCGAGCTGCGGACCGGCAGTGCCAGCGTCGATGGGCAAGAAGTCGTGCTCGGAACAGCGCTTATGCTGATCGGTGGCAATAGCCGCACGGTGGCAGCCGCTGCCGACGCCAAGATCAAGCAGATTAGCCGCACGCTGCCGCCGGGCATCAAGGCGCGGACCGTGCTTAATCGCACGCAGTTGGTTGACGCCACCATTCGGACTGTTGCAACCAACCTCGCCGAAGGTGCGCTGCTGGTGATCGCAGTGCTCTTCCTGATGCTCGGCAATTTCCGTGCGGCGCTGATTACCGCTGGCGTCATCCCAGTCACGATGCTGTTGACGGTAACAGGCATGTTGGGAACCAAGCTCAGCGCGAACCTGATGAGCCTTGGCGCGCTCGACTTCGGCCTGATCGTCGATGGTGCCGTCATCATCACGGAGAACAGCCTGCGCCATCTGGCAGAACACCAGCGCAAGCTCGGCCGGACCCTTAGGCCTGCCGAGCGCCTCAACACCGTGACGGTATCGGCAATCGAGATGATCAGACCCACGGTCTACGGCCAGCTCATCATCATCCTGGTCTATGTGCCGCTACTGACCTTCACTGGCGTCGAAGGCAAGACGTTCGAGCCGATGGCGTTGACTGTGATGATCGCGCTTGTTGCGGCCTTCGTTCTGTCACTGACCTTCGTGCCTGCGGCGATTGCGATCGCGATGACCAAGCCGGTGCGCGAACAGGAAAACGCAATTGTCCATTGGCTTAAGCAAATCTATGCGCCTGTCCTGGCGAAGGCAGTGGTGTCGCCGCGGCCGATCATGGCCACGGCGGTGGTTCTCTTCGTCGGTGCGGTGATCCTCTTTGGTCGACTTGGTCAAGAGTTCACGCCGACGCTTGACGAAAAGAACATCGTCATGGAGGTCAAGCGCGTGCCCAGCACGGCGCTGTCGCAGGCTCAAGCGATGCAGCTCATGATCGAGCGGACGATCAGCAAATTTCCGCAGGTCTCCTTCGTGTTCTCGCGCACGGGAACGCCCGATCTCGCTGCCGATCCGATGCCCCCGAGCGCCTCCGACACCTACATCATCGTCAAGCCGCAGAGCGAATGGCCGGATCCGTCGCTGTCGAAGGACGACCTGATTCGGCAGATCGAGGCAGAAGCGACCAAGTTGCCGGGCAACAAGGTCGGCTTCTCCCAACCCATCGAAATGCGGTTCAACGAGCTGATCGCGGGCGTCCGGGAAGATCTTGCCGTCAAGGTGTTCGGCGACGATTTCAGCGAAATGCAGCGGACCGCGCAGGAGATCGCCAATGTGCTGCGTCGTATCGAGGGCGCCGAAAGTGTCAAGGTCGAGGAAACGACTGGCCTTCCATTCCTTGAAATCCGCATCGACAAGGCCGAAATCGCCCGCCGCGGGCTTAACCTCGCAACCATCCAGGACTTGATCGAGACGGCCATTGGAGGCCGAGTGGCCGGGCTTGTCTTCGAAGGCGACCGCCGCTTCCAGATTGTGGTTCGGCTCGACGACAAGCTGCGTTCCGACATTACCGCTCTGGAGGCGCTTCCAGTGCCGTTACCGCACGCCGATCCGAATGCGCCGGCCCCCTCCGTTCCGCTGCGCACACTGGCATCCTTCGAGCAGACCGAGGGGCCCAACCAGATCAGCCGCGAAAACGGCAAGCGCCGGGTGGTGACGACGGCTGAGGTTCGCGGCCGGGACATCGGTTCGCTCGTCGCCGAAGCACAGGCCAAGGTCGCAGAACAGGTCAAGCTTCCCCCTGGGACTTATCTGGCCTGGGGAGGACAGTTCGAGAACTTCTCCGTCGCGCGGCAGCGGCTGATGGTCGTGGTGCCCGGCTGCTTCCTTCTCATCTTCCTGTTGCTGTTCGGCGCCTTGGGTTCCGCGCGCGATGCGCTTCTGGTCTTCAGCGCCGTGCCGCTCGCTCTGACCGGCGGTATTGTCACGCTATGGCTGCGTGGCATGCCGTTCTCGATCTCGGCTGCGGTTGGCTTCATCGCGTTGTCGGGTGTCGCCGTCCTGAACGGGCTCGTGATGTTGAGCCAGATCCGCAAACTGGTCGAGGACGGCGCCGAACTCCGGTCCGCGATCGAAGAGGGGGCCTTGATACGCTTCCGACCGGTGATCATGACTGCTTTGGTCGCTTCGCTCGGCTTCGTCCCCATGGCGCTCGCCACGGGAACGGGTGCCGAGGTGCAGCGGCCGCTGGCCACCGTGGTGATCGGTGGATTGCTCACGGCGACGCTGCTGACCCTCGTCGTCTTACCAGCTCTCTATGCCTATTTCGCGCAGCGGCCGTTGCGATTGAAGAGATCCGATCAGTTCCTCTCGCGACGCGCAGCCGAATAGACCAGAGGGCCTATCGTGCTTTCAGTCCTTGCCAACCGAACCTATCGCGATGACAACGGCAATACTACTGTCCTGCAGTCTCGCTCCCGGATATGCGGAGGAGTCCGGGTTATCCAAGACATATAAGCAGGAGCAATCGGTTCCGGTGCAGCCAGCTCGCACGCCCCAGCAATCGGACCAATCTCGCGACCAAGAGCGAGCGCGCGGTGAGAGTGTTCAGATCGAGCGCGACTGGAAGGCTCAGGAAAATGCCAACCGAAGTGCTGGCGATGGATCTGCTGGCAAGACCGACGAGGATCGTCAAACAGTAGGTCGTGATTGGCGAGCGCATCCTGAGCGTGATGAGAAGCGCTGAAATCAGGCTGGCTGTGAGAGCGAAACGTGATTGGCCGCATGTTGCCGCTACAGAGAGCTGTGAGCGGGAACCCGATCAAGCTGAAGTGAACAAACCGGCAAGTTGGCGAGCCTCGCTTCCGCTGGTTCCTAATTGACAAGCAATTCCGCTTTGGCAAGGTCGCCGCTATGGGGACGGCGATCTCCCCATGAGGCGACATGCCCAAGCATCGCGTCCGGATTTCTGAGAAGGACGCTGCATGTCAACCGTCAACGACGGGTTTTCGCCAGACCGTTCAGCGCCTCTGCTGGGCGTGAGAAACCTGACCAAGCGCTATGGAAGCGATGGCACCGCGATCGACGGTGTGACGTTCTCTGCTATCGCGGGCGAAATCCTCGGCATCATCGGTCCAAATGGCGCCGGCAAGACGACGTTGCTGGAAGCCGTTGCCGGACTTCTACCGGTGAATTCAGGCGACGTCTTTTGGCGCGGAGAGCCGCTGCACGTGGGCCGTCGACGCGACGTCCTGTTCTACCTGCCTGATGGCGTCCGTCCGTACCAGGACCAATCGGCCCTGCAGGTCGTGTGGTTTGTCGGCAGCGTCTTTCGACGGTCAGAAGCAGACATCAAGTCGACCATCGAAGCGCTCGGGTTACAGCCGGTGCTTCGAAAGCGCGTCCACGCTCTGTCAAAGGGCTATGCCCGACGGCTGATGTTGACCATCGGACTGCTCGCGCCGCATGACCTGTTACTGATGGACGAACCATTTGACGGATTTGACCTGCGGCAAACGCGCCACGTCATGGGTCTATTGCGTGACCAGACGGCGCGCGGACGCACGCTGATCCTCTCCATCCATCAATTGCCGGACGCGGAACGGGTCTGTGACCGTTTCATCCTACTCTCGGCAGGGCAGGTGCGCGGATCTGGAGGACTTGCTCAATTGCGTGCGCAGACTGGACTGCCGAACGGCTCACTGGAGGATATCTTCCTTGCACTCACGTGAGGCATACCTGCGGCCGACCGCACCGATCGTTCCGCTGCTCGCAAAGGAGCTCCGCGAGGTCACGGCCGGGCGGGCAATTTGGACCATGTTGCTGCTGGTCTGTCCGCTCGTCGGATACTCTTTCGTCCAGGCAGTCTCGCTCTACAGCGAGTCAAGCGCCGCGGCACTCCAGTCGCCAGTCCTGGCGAGGAGCCTGTCTCCCCTCGATGGAATCCTCGTTCCGACATTCGGCTCATTCTATGTGGCTGTGACGTTGCTATTCCCTTTCGTGGCGATCCGCGTGCTGGGCCAGGAGAAGGAAAGTGGCGCTTTGCGCCTGCTGGTCCAATTGCCGTACCGACCCTCGACGCTGATCGCCGCAAAATTCTGCGCCGTACTGGCAGCCTGGTTCATGGTGAGCATTCCTGCGCTTTCCGCGCTGGCCGTGTGGGCTATGTTGGGTGGCCATCTGGCTGCGCCCGAGACGCTGAATCTTATATTGGGTCATTTGCTCTACGGTCTGCTAGCCGGCGCCATCGGGCTGCTCGCCGCGGTTATCGCCGACAATTCGGCTACTGCAGCCATCATCGCGCTCGCCGTCACGATAGGATCATGGGTGTTGGATTTCACGCTCGCGGGCCGCTCTGGTCTGTCGGCCTGGCTTTTGCAATTGTCGCTAACCCAAACGCTGCGTCCCTTTGAGCAGGGGCTTCTTTCGGCCGGCCTCGTGCTAGGCATAGCGGCCGTCATTGGCGGGCTCGCTGCGCTGACAGTTGTCTGGCTCCCTCCTGGTACACCGGTGCGGACGAAAGTCATTCGCTCTGTGTCTTGTGTGCTTGTGATTGCCGTTGCGCTCACCGTCGCGGCGCAGATCAGGGCATCCGGGGATCTGAGCGAAGATCGTCGCAACTCCTTTTCATCTGCAGACGAACGTTTGCTCGCATCGCTTCGGCGGCCCTTGGTCATCAAGGTCAATCTCGCTGCCGAGGACCCCCGCTATATCGATCTTCGACGCAACGTCCTCGCGAAGCTCGAGCGCGCCATGCCTGACGTCACCGTTGTTCTCGCAAGCGAGCGGTCGAGCGTTGCCAATCCATCAGACGCCTATGGTCAGATCGAATATGTCTACGGTGATCGGACCGACGTAAGCCGCTCCACCAGTTCGCGGGAGATACTGCCGCTACTATATGCGCTCGCGGGCACGCAGCCGCCGGCGCCTAGCGTCGGCGAAGAGTACCCCGGTTATCCCCTGGTCGTCAGCGCAGACGCGGTGCTGCTGTGGTTCTTCGGCGGATTGCCGCTCCTGATCGTGCTCGCGTGGCGATGGGTTCGCCGGCTCCCTCCAGACAAAGGCTCTCTCGTTCATCAAGGAGTTAAGCCATGAGATCCTGCAAGAAACTCGGAATGATCATCCTCGCGGCAATCGGCTTTGCGGTGCCGGCATTGCCCTGTTTAGCCGCGGAGCCAATCAAGATTGACCTCTCGAATGAAACGGTCGGTGGGGAACCAAAGTCGCTGGTGCCAGTGGTGGGCTTCTGGAGGATCGAGCAGGACGGCGGCAAGAAGGTGCTCACTGTCGATGGTCGGCAGTGGAAGGAGGGGCAATCGTCGGCAGGTATCGCCGACAAGGCACGGGCTCTCTACGGTGAACGCTACGCTGAGTTTCTCGATCGCGTGCAGGCCTACGCCTACTATCCCTACGCGGTCGCGCCAAAAATCGAAAATTTCAGCGATGGCGAGATTTCGGTGCGCTTTGAAGGGTTGTCCGGTCGTATCGACCAGGGCGCCGGCATCCTATTCAATCTCAAGCCAAACGGGGACTACCTGACAGTCCGCGCGAACTGTCTGGAGAATAACATCGTGCTGTGGAAGTTCGAGAACGGCAAGCGCTCTTCCGTCAAATGGGTACGCAATACGCCGACCGCGACACGGCAGTGGCATGACCTCAAGGTCCGCGTCAAAGGCACGAAGGTGGAAGGCTATCTCGATGGCAAGCTCTATCTGGAGCACACGCTGACCCAACCGGTCTCGGGCCGGATCGGGCTCTGGTCGAAGGCCGATAGCCACATGTATTTCGCGGACTACACAGTAGCTGCCGGCGGCAACTGAAAGGATGACAACGGGGAGATTCGTCAGAAAAGGAGATGGATGAACAGGAAATGGATTCTGGCAGGCAGCGGCGCGCTGTTCGGGGCGGGCTGGTTTCGCGTGCGCCCCCTCCGCGCGACGTTGAGGCGTTGCGTCCGCAGCTCCCCTGCGAGCGATTCCGCTGCTTCGAAATGAATGTTTATCGGCATTGACAAGTTGTCGCAGCCGGCTCTATTTTTTGGGTATGGGGAAGCGATCTCCCCATGAGGCGACATGCCCAAGAATCGCGTCCGATTTCACCAAGGGCGCATCATGTCTGCCGTTATCCCAATCACATCCAACAAATTCCCAGATCTTACTAGCGCGCTGCCGCCGGTTGGCACTCTGTGCGCCCGGATGCCACCCAGGCCATGCGTCGGGAGGTTGCCATGACCTATGTCGTGAAGCCGTTGTCCTGCGACCCGAGCCGCATCCGTGGGATGTCGGAGCGGATGATTATCAGCCATTACGAGAACAACTATGGCGGCGCGGTCAAACGGTTGAATCTGATCGACGAAAAGCTTGCTGAACTCGACTACGCGAGCGCGCCGGGCTTCCTGATCAATGGGTTGAAGCGCGAGCAGCTTATCGCGACCAACTCGATGATCCTGCATGAAGTGTTCTTTGATGGTCTTGGCGATGAGAGCGAACCGGGCGCAAATCTGAAGGAAGACCTTGCTCGCGACTTCGGTTCGTATGACCGGTGGCGGGCCGAATTCATTGCCATGGGCAAGGCACTTGGCGGTGGCTCCGGGTGGGTGCTGCTGACTTGGTCACCCCGCGACCGCAAGCTCGTGAATCAGTGGGCGTCGGATCACTGCCACACGCTGGCCGGTGGCACGCCGATACTCGCGCTCGATATGTACGAACACTCGTACCACATCGACTACGGCGCCAAGGCCGCGAACTACGTGGACGTGTTCATGGCGGCGATTAATTGGCCGGCCGTGCAACGTGCTTTTGACGGGATACAGAAATGAGGCACGGCCTACGATGCGTTCGGTGGATTCTCTGTTCGGCCGCGCTGGCTTTCATAGCTGACGCTCGCGCCGAAGATCAGTTCAAGATGCTGGACGGAAAGCAAATCCGCGCTCGCGTTGTCGGCCAGGACATCACGGATGGGGCCCATTGGTTCATGTATCTCCGGCTGGATGGCGCTCTCGTCGGTTCAGAATCGGGAAGCTCTTGGACCGGGAACTGGAAAATTCGGAACGACAAGCTGTGTATGACGACGCCAAGCAGCCCATCGCTCGTGTGCAATGAAGTCTGGATGTCAGGGGCGTACATCAGGATGCGCGCCAACAAGGATGAGGAGACATTCGACGCAAGGGTTATGGCGCACCAAGCCAAGCAATGAACAGTGCGGACTCGCGATGCTCTGAAGCTGGCAAAGGGTCTTCGAGCTGCCTTAGACATGACGGCCAGCACCAAGGAATCGCAGAACTGATCGATCCCATCGGCCAGACGGTTGGCCCACGTGATCGTGCCCTCAGGAAGGAAGATCGAATGCGAAATGTGCCTCTTATATTGTCTATATTGGCTGGTCTCTTTGCGCTGAACGCGACGGCGCAGGCTCAGACATCCTGCAAGGTATGCGCGGAGCAGCAAAAGGCGTGCATGAAGAACTACGCCGGACCGGCCTGCAAAACCGAGTACCAAATGTGCCTTAAGGCCTGCAAGAAGTGAACGAGGCTTAAGTTGCGCAGCTTACATACAAGGAGCTTCATCGCGGTACTTGCCGGCATTGGGAGCCTCGTTGCTCTCGATGCCGGATTTGTTGCCGCGGAAAATCTCAAGAAATTATCTGGCGCGCAAATACGAGCAAAATTGTCGGGCAAGGAAGTGACCGACGAGGTCCATTATCGTGATGTCTATGAACACGACGGGACCCTCCGAAGCTATTCGATGGGCAGCAAGAAGCGCGGCAAGTGGACCATTCAAGGGGATGACCTTTGCATCGATCTTCCGGAGCCCGACGGCGGCTGTTTCGAGGTGACCGCGGCGGGAAAGAACGTCGTCCTGACGCCGAAAGGACTTGGCTCGCCGTCGGACGGCATTGTCCAGGCGATCTCCGATCCGAAGTAGTGGTCACCAATAGCGATTTCTTCGAAGGATTTGAAATGACAACAACCACTATCCCCGAGCGTGGCCGTATGGCGGAGCTTACACTCCACTTCCTGCGTCTCGGCTTTCTTGGCTTCGGCGGTCCGGTTGCGCTCGGCATCGTGGAAATGCCAACGTGCAGGGGGGCACCTCGATCAATGTAAGGCAAAGTGGAACTAACAGGCAGCCATGTCTTTACACTCTGAGACAATCTGACCGACAGGTGCGAATCGAATGGCAAGCGCAAAGGATTGAAGCGGTAGGCAGCCGCCCGGACAAAACTAAGTTCGCTCTGCGGTACACAACCTCTCGCATTGAGCCGTGAGTGCGCTCGGATGGCGAAGAATGGACAACAACAGAGCTTAAGACGGGAGCTCGGGCCGATAACGGCAACCCTCTTCACCGCCGGCATGATGGTTGGCATCGGTATCTTTGCCACGATCGGTGCTGCCACGGCAGCCGCAGGGAGCGGCATCCCGATTGCCATACTCCTCGGTGGCAGCGTTGCCCTTGCCACCGGTATCAGCGCCACACAATTGGGTGTGAACAATCCGACTGAAGGGGGCGCTTTCACATGGGCGCGCGATGTCCACCAGCCTACGCTTGGCTTCATCGCAGGCTGCGGGTATCTCGGGAAGAACCTCATCTCGATGAGTGTGATCGCGCTTGCCTTCGCCACGTACCTGGGACAGGTCATTCCGGGGATTCCTGTTCACTTCGTCGCGGCTGCTGGGGTGGTGGCCATCACCATTCTGAACCTGTTTGGAATCCAGCTGACGTCGCGGGTGCTCATCAGCCTTCTGCTCTTGGTCATCGCTGTGCTCTCGATCTACGGAGCGTTCTCGCTCCACGCAATCGAGCAGGGCCATTTTGTGCCAGTCTTAGGTGCTAATGGACTTATGGGCGTCGCCAGTGGCGCGGCTATCTTTTTTTGGACCTGGGATGGGTTTATGCGGATGGCCATCATGGCCGGGGAGGTCAAGGAACCACGTCGTACCATTCCAATCGCCATCATTGGAGGTGTGGCAATCGCGGCAGTCATGTTTGTCGGCGCGGCAGCAGTCACTCTCGGCGTGCTCGGGGCAGATGAGGTCGGCGCGCAGGATACCCCTCTGCTTGGTGCCGCCTTGAAGGCAATCGGCCCGTGGGGCAAATGGGTCATCCTGGCCGGCGCGATCGTCGCTGCGCTTGCGGAGATCCTGGGCGATATGCTGAGTGCTTCGCGTGTCGTTCTGCCGATGGCAGAGGCCCACGAGCTCCCGAGCTGGCTGGGCAAAATTCACCAGCGTTCACGGACGCCTCGTCGTGCAGTCATCGGCCTTGGCCTGCTCAGTGCAAGCGCCGCTCTCATCTTTGATCTTCGGCCACTCATCGAAGTTGGTGGCTCCTTTATGCTCGTCTGGTATTTCATCACGCACTATGCTGCGCTGAATCTGCCGGTCCGGAAGCGCCACTATCCGGCGATCTTCTCGTGGTACGGCATCGTGGGCTGCATCGGATTGACCATAGCGATGCCTCACGCCGCAGTCCTCGCTGCGGTAGGGACCCTGACCATATTAACGTTGGCCCGTCTGGCGCTTCATCGTCTGCACCCGCAATGGCGGTCTGCCTGATCGTCGTCGGCTGAGACGCAAGGTCTTCTGGCGTCATGTGCTCGGATAGGGCCACCTGTCGCGATGGCAGAAGCGAGCCTTCCACAGCTTACGCCAGTTGGCGCACGGCTCGCGCGGCAGTCGTGTATCTGATCAATGGACCCTCTTCAGGATCATCATCATCGAAATGGATGGCTGCGCCAGCCGGGGTTCTGCGTAGCTTCCCATAATCCTTCACGGACGCCGTCTCGACCACGTGTAAGCTGGAATCCTCTGCGAACGCGGTCAGAGCGGCGAGTTCGGCAGTGCTCGCGCCGCCGGAGCGCCAGGACGCCTCGAACACTCCAGATCGCCATTTTCCGGTTCCATCAATGCCTTGTCCAACATCATAATTTCGGCGTGAGGCCAGGAAGCCCCGATATCTGGCGGCGTTCCGATCGTATATTCGAGCTTGATCTACAGCCAGCCTCGCCTCCATCTCCATGGGAAGACTGTCGAGCGCCGACCAGTCGCCGCGAACGCAAATGATGTGCGAGCCGCCATAGACCCGAAGTCCATGATTATTGGTAACCGACCGTTGCGTGCCGTGATAGGCGATCGACCGGTCGCCGATCATCGTGCAACCAACGCTTCGGGTTACGACTTGACGCAGGTTGACCTCGAGCGACAGGCCGTGAGATGCCAGTTTATCTGTCGGGAATTTCTCCAGGTAAGCTTCCAGTTCATCAATGTTCGTGATGACCGTCTGTCCATGACCTCCGTCGCCCAGCGGCTCCTTCACGCGAACCGGCCCTAGTGCCAATAGCCGCTTGACCGCCAGCCTTGCACCGCCGACGTCAAATGCGGTGTAGCCCGGCAGAACCGCATCACGGACACTGTCTCCGAAGGCAAATGACCAGCCGCGCGGCCGGGCCGCGTGCTTTGCGACAAGGGGATGCGTGATGGCCTTCGTCTTGACGAAGGAATATGGCACCACGGCGCCGTAGAGCTGATGCGGAGACTGAATTCCGAGATCTCGCGCCTCGTCGAGCATGAGCGTGTCGCTGGGAACGAAGAAAAGACCAGCGGCCACATGCGTCTTCGGGCCGTATTCGCCTACAAATCGACAGCCTTTAAGGCGCGCGATGCTCTTAGCCACCACGGAAAGCGTGACCTTCTCGTGGGTGTACATCGGCGCGCCCAGACGAGGGAAGAGGCAGGCGACCGCGCGGATTCCGTGCTGTTCGCGCGCAATCTCACGAACCGCGGATGGCCGCGTTTGGCGCGATCGATGCTGAAGCAGATGAGGGAATGTGGGTCGGTCCATGCGCAACCACCTAGACAACCGAGCATTGGCCAGTGCTTGGACGGAACCGTCTGATGGGGAGACTGCACATCCCCATTCAGATAACGTAGATCACTGCAAGATGTGCCAAGGGTAAAAGGTAATATGCTCACTGTCAGCGCGCTGAAGCGCTTGCATATCGTGGTCTCGTTCGAACTCGCGGATGGAGAATGTATTGCGCTGCAGGGCCCGTCGGGCGTCGGCAAGAGTTTGCTGCTCCGCGCCATTGCCGATCTCGATCCGAATGAGGGCTCCGTCGAGCTGGACGGGGTGTCGCGGGAAACGATGTCGGCCCCTGTTTGGCGCAGGCAGGTGACCTATGTAGCTGCCGAACCTGGCTGGTGGGCTGACACGGTGCAGGAGCACTTTACCGACTGGGATCTGGCCACTCCGTTGGTGGATCAGTTGGGGCTGCCAGCGAGTTGCGGAACCTGGCCAATCCGGAGACTTTCTACCGGCGAAAAGCAGCGCCTTGGCCTCGTACGGGCTCTGTTGCTGCATTCGCGGGTGCTTCTGTTGGACGAGCCCACGTCGGCGCTTGACGCGGCATCGACCGCATCCGTGGAAGCCCTGGTTGCCGCGCGTGTCTCGGCCGGAACAAGCGTCCTATGGAGCACTCACAACAGTGGCCAGGCTCGTCGCGTCGGATCTCGTCTGTTCGTGATGGCGAGCGGCGGCCACCTCGAGGAGCACTCGCTTTGAGTTACATCCAGCTGGCTTACAGCGACCTCATATTGCCTGCGCTCCTTGTTGTCATGAATGGCGCGCTCTCGCTCGCGCTGCACCTGAAGCTTGAACGACAGCTTGCCCTTGCGAGCATGCGAATGGTGATCCAGCTCGTACTCGTTGGATATGTGCTGACGTTTCTGTTTGCCGTGGTCTCTCCGTTCTGGACGGCACTCGCCGCCTTCATCATGGTCTTGTTCGCATCGCGAGAAATCGTCGCCCGTCAGAAGCGACGGCTGGAGGGTCTTTGGACCTACGGCTTGGGGGCAGGCTGCACCTTGCTCGCCGCCGGCACCGTCACGACGTTTTCGCTGCTCTCGCAACTCCGTCCTGAGCCCTGGTATCATCCGCGCTACGCGCTGCCGCTGTTGGGAATGATCCTGGGCAACACCATGACTGGAGTGAGCCTGGGTCTGGATGTGCTCGTCAATGGCGTGGTGCGCGAACGAGCTGCGGTGGAATCGTGCCTCGCCTTGGGAGGTACCCGCTATCAGGCGCTCCTCCCGGTGATCCGCGATGCGCTGCGAAGCGGCTTCATGCCGACCATCAACGGCATGGCTGCAATTGGCCTGGTCTCTCTACCAGGGATGATGACCGGCCAGATCCTCGCGGGCGTCGAGCCCGTCGATGCCGTCAAATACCAGCTATTGATCATGTTTCTGATTGCAGGCGGAACAGGTTTGGGCACGCTTGCGGCAGTCATCGGCGGCGGACGTTTGCTAACTGATCATCGACACCGATTGCGCCTGGATCGGATCGCCAGCGAAAAATTGCCGTAAGTCATCGCAAATCAATGAGATGGCGTAACACGTTCGGGATGGATTGCTCACATTCGAACAGATCGATGATGTCGTCGGCGGGGACTCGGCGGGTCTCCAGCCGAGCATGAAAATGATCCAGGGCCTGACAATCAAAGCCCCAGTGGCCGAGCGCGCTCGGTGCGTTCGACAAGACTTCATGAGCGCGCTCGCGAGCACTTTCGGCATGAAGGCCAAAGCGGGCAACCTGTCCCATGTCGTAGATTCGCGTTTGCTCCGTCGCCCGTCCCAGCAAGCTCTCATCAAGAATCAGTGCAAGCCACAGCAGAAAATACCCGTGATAGTCGATGCGATATGGAGTCATTTCGAGTGGCTTGAGTTCGAGGCGCAGGTTTTCCTTTGGATGAATAGAAATAGCCGGTGCAATGGTGCTGCGGTGATAGGTGCGCACAGATTTTCCGACCTTACCGCGCATCCGCCAAAGGTCACCGCGATATAACGGCGAGGCAACGGTGAGGGCGGTGAGGGCAGGGGCGTAATAATTCACCTTGCCATGCAGCTCGTGCAGGTCCAATCGTTCCGCCACGTCGGAGGGCACGCTGACATTGATATCCGGCCCGTACGTGGTCATTGCCTCCATGGCCCACTGCCAATGATCGTATCGCCGCTTGTTCTGCGGCCCTTCAAAATGGTCCTCAATCGGATGGAAGGAGAGGATTGCCGCACGGTATCCATGCTCGGACAGTGACCGCTGCATCCGGCCGTGAAGCGTAACGAATGCGTCGATGCACTCTTCGATTGAATTGCACACCGGAGTACGAATCTCGAGCCCCTTCGGCAACAATGCCGTGGGCACCAAATTCGGCCCGGGAAGCTGATAGCCCTCGACAACGAATGGCATTCTCTTGCGGTGAAGGGGGATGAGATCAAGTCCATTTTGATCAAAGTCTCGGACTTCGATTGTCTCCAGAATTGCATTGAGTTCTTCAAAACGAAGTGTGGGATGCCATAGCGGACGGCATGATGCATCCACCAGAAGGAACTCCGTTTCCAAGCCAAAGTGAAAACCTGAACGGTGGCGGGTCATTTGCTCTTGACTGAAGCCATCACAAACCATCGATGCCGGAGCCACTCCTGCGGAGCCTGCTGTTCGATAACGGTCGTTACAGGCCGGCCTTCCGCATGCCGCGATCAACTCGTTGTGAAGGGTGAGGGCCCTTTCGGAATGCTCGCACCTGCATGAGGGAATTTTCGGCACTACCCCGGTCATTCGATTAGGCCTTCGGAATTACATGACCTGGATTACGAGGACGGGGAACCGCCATCGGAACGGCGCATTGGAGTTTTGGCAGAGTGGGAGAGGTACGATGGGAGCAAGTTCAATGTGGTGCTCTCGTTTCCGCCTGGCTGCGCTAATTGCAGCCGTTGCGGTGGTCGGCCTCGTCGCGGCGACCTTTGACGTAAGGGGTGCCACGGATGACTTGTTGGCCCAAGCGCAGCAAGTCTTCCAGCCACTGCCCAAGGATATGGCGACACCGGAGTTCCCGATCACGCCCGAGCGTGTTGAACTCGGTCGCACGTTGTTTTTTGATCCCCGCGTCTCGGTGGACGGCACCACGAGCTGCGCTCGCTGTCATCAGCCTTCCCTTTACGGAACGGATGGCTTGGCTAAACCGCACGGCACACACGACAAGATCAATCCACGCAACGCGCCGACCATTCTCAATGCCGCCCTGCAGCTCAATGCACATTGGCGCGGCGACAGGAAGAACGTCGAGGATCAAGCGACACAGGCGTTGGTCGGCCCGACAAGCTTTGGCAACCTCGACTATGCGTCCGCAATGAGCAGAATTAAGGGTATTCCCGGTTATCTGGGGATGTTCGAAAGGGCATTTCCGGGAGAAACAGATTCTGTAACGCCGGACAATTGGGGCAAGGCAATCGGCAGCTACGAGCGCGCGCTGGTCACGCCGTCTCGCTTCGACCAATATCTTTCTGGGGATGCTCGGGCCCTTTCAGCTACAGAACAGCGCGGCTTGAGAACCTTCCTCGAGACCGGCTGTACAGCCTGCCACAATGGCCCTGGTGTCGGAGGAGGCAGCTTCCAGAAATTCGGAGCTGTCGAAGATTACTGGAATGAGACGAAGAGCGCCGAGATCGACAAGGGCCGCTTCGATGTGACCCATGACGAAGCCGACATGTACGTCTTCAAAGTGCCTGTTCTGCGCAACGTGGCCGTGACGCCGCCTTACTTCCACGACGGATCGGTCAACGCGCTACCTGAAGCGGTGCGGATTATGGCGAAGGTACAGTTGGGCAAGGATCTTGCGGAGCAAGATGTCGCGGACATCGTAGCTTTCCTGGGAAGTCTAACCGGAGAGTTGCCGGATCATTTTCGCAACGCCCCAGTGCTGCCCCCCAACGCCTTCGAAGCTGCAGGGGATCAAGCAACTGGGGAGGGCCGGTGAACGTCAGCCAGACCGCGGACCAACGGTGGATTGAGCAGGTAACTGGCGGAGCTCTCACCAGCTGACGTCGCCGTCTCACGATCACTTCTCTTCAAACTGGAACCCGGCGAGAACCAGGGTGCGCCCATGCTGCGGCCTGATCAACGCCGGCCCGCGGTCTTTCGGTACGAGCCTCAATGCTGCTTGCGATAGTCCGATCTTTCCATTCACTGGCGCGAGGGCTGCTTAGCAGGCGGGCCGCTCTTATTGCCCGGCAGTCCCTTAATGTTCGACGGGTCCTGCATCCGAACCGTCGGGTTCTCCTGGTTCGTCGTCGAGCTAGAACCAACGGTCTCTCCAGGCTTGACGGCAGGACCGCTCTTGTTTCCCGGTTGACCCGGTATTCCTGCGCCGGAGCTCTGTGCGCTCGGAGCACCGGAGACGTCGGGTTTGGTCGTCTGCGCCAACACCGCTGAAGACAGAACCGTCAGCAGAAGGGCGACGGCACTTATAAGCAACTTCATGGCGCTTACCTCCTTACGAAAGGATTGTGTCAGTGCGAACGTGCGCCTGCTCAGCGCGTTCCGACCCCGGGTGAATTTAAAGAGCCGCGCATCCGCGAGTGACGCCAGCGCCTCGGCTCGGCAGAATGGGAGTATTGTCCTAATCAAACGGACAGTGCACTGCACTGATATTGTTGTAAGTTCCTTCGAGTTTCAGCTTCGGAACTGACGTTTTGGAGGAGATTATCGCGCCTATATCCTGGGGGGCGGACGGCCACATTCAGCTTCGCGTCGAACTCCATTGCGCCGACGAAAGAACGGCAAGTGAACGAGCCAAGCAGCTCGCCGATGATCATGACGTCGAGCTTTGGGAAGGCGCACGCCTGATCCGCACGCGCATCCAACGAATGCACATTGGCGTCATCCGGGCGGCCGCCTGGCGTCCCGTCCGTCCGGACGCGATAGGGCGCGGCGCCCGTTGTCCGGTCGGGCGGGCCACGCCCCATCCAGAGTCGCCCTTCACCTAGTCGTGAGTTGGGTCCGCTGTCTGCGCGGGTCTACATCAAGGGTGGGTTGATCGAGACGGTCTCTCGCACCACGAGCGCTACAGGAGCAGGCCGACAGTGCCAGTGCCCGACGGGGCCAGCGCCGACAGTGCCAGCGTCCTTGCGGCCAGAGAAAGCGAGCATCAACCTCCGCGCCCCACGCGGCGCAAGCGCTTGCGTCCGCGGCTCGGGCGCGGTTGGTTGATAGGCCGTTTTCGTCTGATGATCCTATAACCCTTCGCGAGCCTCTTGCGCGGTGGTGCGACGCGATTGCGCTTGAGCCGCGTGCACCATGCCAATGTGAGCCTATCATGAGCGAAATCATCTCATCGGTATTGCTCGATGCGCACCGCGCAAGAAGGCAAGGTCTCAATGCCATCGCGCAGCGACAACGCGCTCGGCTTGGCGAGGCCGTCGCCTTCGCTCGCGCCAACTCGCCCTATTATCGCGAACTCTATCAGGGTCTACCGGAGCGGATTGAGAGTTCGTCCGTGCTGCCGGTGGCTCATAAGCAAGAGCTGATGCGTCATTTTGACGACTGGGTCACCGATCGTGAGGTTAGTTTCGCGGCAGTGCGAGCGTTCGTCGATAACCCCGAGCTGATCGGGCAACGCCTCCTTGGCAAATATTCAGTGGCAACCACTTCGGGCACCACCGGGACACCTGGAATATTCCTGTTGGACGAGCACAATTGGACGGTCACACTCGCTTTTTCGCTGCGCATGATGATCGGCGCGCTTAGCGCCAGCGAGATATTTCGTCTCCTCGTCGGCGGCGGCCGCGCGGCGTCGGTGCTTGCGATGGGGGGGCATTACATCGGCGCAACCAGCTTTGCTGCAATCCACACAAAATCGTCGGCCCGACGATTCCGGGCGCTCCCGGCACAGGCGCCGTTGCAGAATCTGGTCGCCGAGCTCAATCGGTTCTGCCCGGCTCTGCTCATCGGATACGCCAGCGTCATGGCACTCTTGGCCGCCGAGCAGGATGCCGGTCGCCTACATATTCGGCCGGCGCTGGTTCTTCCGACTTCGGAAGGGCTTTCGCCGGACGGATACGACCGGATCGCAAGGGCATTCCACGCCAAGGTCCGGACTATTTACGTCGCGACGGAATGCCTGTTCATGGCGATCGGCTGTGAACACGGTTGGCATCACGTCAACAGCGATTGGGCGATCCTCGAACCCGTCGATGCGAGCTATCGGCCGGTGCCGCCCGGTGAGGAGTCGCATACGGTCCTCGTGAGCAACCTCGCCAATCGCGTGCAGCCGATCCTCCGCTACGATCTCGGCGACCGCATCCTGCAACGACCTGATCCCTGTCCTTGCGGCAACCCGCTTCCGGCGATCCGCGTGCGGGGCCGCGCTGCCGACATCCTCACGTTTCCGACCGAACGCGGCGAGAAAGTCGCAGTGCCATCGCTCGCGCTTGAGATAGATCATGTACCTGGCGTGGAGTTGCTTCAGATCGTGCAGACTGCGCCAACACAATTGCGCGTTCGGCTCCATCCCGCAGCCGACGCTGACCCAAACCGGGTTTGGCGGGCGGTGCATTCCGAACTGACCAAGCTATTGAACGAGCATGGGCTTGGTCAGGTGTCTGTTGAGTTGGCCCCCGAACCACCAGTCGCATCTTCCGCCGGAAAATACCGCACCGTCATCCCACTGGTTCTGAGCGCTTGAAAATCATGAGAGCTTCGGGCGGATCGCGCTGCTGCTGCCCTACACCCGCGTTTCCATTGACGCGAAGCAACGAACTGCCCGCTGTAGGTGAACGGTTGGCGATGGCCTTGTCAGGGCAGGCCGGCGTGAACCGGGAATTACGGTGCGCTGGCATCCGGCTTGAAAAGCACCTATAGGCCCCGAACTGCACCTAATCTTTTGCCCATCTCGGCAAGACAGCTTCGCGCGTTCAAGCGAACGAGCTCGCCGCCAATGGCGCCGACTTCAAGCCGCATCTTGATTTCGGTTCGGGCCGTAGTCTTCCGGTTTTGACATAAATTAACCTGGTGTGGTGAAAGCTAGATACACTTCTCTTGGTTGCGAAGACGAGTCTGCGATTGCGATGAATCTGACTTCGGCTGGCAGCAATGCTGCCGGAATGCTCAGTGCCTCTCACACGCAGACTTCATGACAATGCTGGGCGGGCCGCGTCGATTGGCCTGCCTTTGCTGAGGCAGGCGCAGCGACCAAAGCCCATTGGAGATCCAGTCGTGGTCCGCTTGCATGTCGAACGCTTCATTCGTAGCCGAACTGTCCGACGATCCCTGGCGCTCGGCATCATCGCTCTGAGCGGATGGGCCCTGTTGCCGTATGTGACCTACAGAATCGCTCCGTCCGCCTTCGTCAACGCCGAGCTCATGCGCGTGACTGCACCGATCGCGGGTCAGCTCGCGCCTGATCTTCCACGCAAAGGTGAATATTTCCAGCGCAACCGGGTGGTGTCGCTGGTCGAGGCGCGTTCGCCGGATCGCCGGCACCTCATGGACCTCGATCAGCAGCTTGCCGTGTCCAGCAAGCGCGCAGAGCTCGCACGTCGGCAACTTGAGGAAATCGCCGAGCTCGATCGCAAGCTCCGCGAGCGCAGCGAGGACTATCGTTTGGGAGCGGTCGCACGCCTGAGCCACGAGATCGGAGAAACGGAGGCCGAACGAGGCGGCTGTCTCGCCGAGGCGCGGCAGCGGAACGATGTCGCGGGCCGGATGGAGAAGCTCGTCAAGCTCGGCATCAGTTCACAGATCCGTTCTTCCGAAGCCCAGGCTTCCCAGGAGGCAACCGCAACGCGGTGCCAGATGGCCGATGAACGCCTGCAGCGGTTCAAGACGGAGTTGGCGGCGGCTGAGAAGGGCATTTATCTTCGTGGCGATGCCAATGACGTGCCCTATTCTCAGCAACAGCGCGAGCGACTTGTTCTCCGTCGCCAGGAGCTCGAGACGGACCTGTTGCAAAACAGCTCACGTTCCGCGCAGCTGGCCGCGGAAATCACAGAGGAGCGCGCTCGACTTGATCGCCTTCAACACTACGATCTATCGTTGCCTGCAGCCCATGTGGTCTGGTCGGTCGCGGCCAGCCCGGGCTCGATGGTCACGGAAGGGCAATCGGTCTTTGATTTTGCAGATTGCGAACGCCGATTCATCGTCGTTGAACTGCCCGAGCGCGATTTCGAGAAGATCAAGCCTGGAGATCCTGCTACTGTCCGCCTGATCGGGAGTCGCGAGTGGAAGACCGGCCAGATCCGGCAAGTTCGCGGCTCGGCCGCGTACGCCGATGATCGACTGCTCGCGGCTCGGGTGCCGCGACCTGATCCGGGTAACATTACTGTTGAGATCTCGTTGCCGCCTAACGAGACGGCGGCCGACCACAACGGCTCCTGCGATATCGGACGGTTGGCCGAAGTGCGCTTCGAGCGCAGCTCCGACGGCCTGCTTCGATTGGTCAGCTCGAAGCTGAAATGGCTGACCGCTCGGCTGGATCTCGACCAGTCGTCCCTGTGAGCGAGAAATTCCGTGCAGGTCATGACTCTGTCTTTCGCTCAGCTGTTCGCGCCGATGTTGGGCGTCTTTGCGGCGATGTACCTGTTGGCGCCAACCTTTGCAGTCACGCGCCTTTGGGCGCGTATCGCGATTTTTGTCGCGGTTTGGCTTGTCGTTGCCCGCTATCTCGAATGGCGCATCTTCACCACAGTGCTGCCGGCAAGCGGGACCTGGTATCAGGTCGGCTGGATCTGGCTCTGTCTCTTCGTCGAGCTCCTGACCTTCACGGATCAGTTCATTCTCTATCTGACCTTCCTTCGCAGGACCGATCGCCGCAGCGAGGCAGATCAGCACGAACGTCGGCTTCGCTGCCTGCCGGATGATGAGTTGGCCTCGGTCGACGTCTTCATTCCAACCTATGACGAGCCGTTCGAGGTGCTGGAAAAGACGATCACGGGCGCACTATGTCTGGACTATCCAAACTTCCAGGTCTGGGTCCTGGATGATGGTCGCAGGCCCTGGCTGAAGGAACTCTGCGAGCGCAAGGGTGCCGGGTATCTCACCCGTTCCGACAATGTGAATGCGAAAGCAGGCAATATCAATCATGCGCTGACGATGACGCATGGCGAGTTCTTCGCGATCTTTGACGCGGACTTCGTGCCGCAGCGCAATTTCCTGATGCGCACAATGGGCTTCTTCGCCGATCCAAAGATCGGAATCGTTCAGATCCCGCACGCTTTCTACAACGAGGACCCGATGCAGGCGAATCTCGGCCTGCACAGGGGACTGCCGGACGAACAACGGTTCTTCTTCGATAGCATCATGCCCGCGCGCGATGGTTGGGATGGTGCGTTTTGTTGTGGATCCAACTCCGTCACGCGTCGTGCAGCGCTCCGCGCGGTAGGCGATTCCTTGCCGACCCAGTCCATTACGGAAGACATCCTGCTGACGCTGGTCCTGCTGCGCAAAGGATACGTCACCCGCTATCTTTGCGAACCGCTGGCAATTGGATTGGCACCGGAAAGCCTTGGCGCCTTTTTCGTGCAACGGCAACGCTGGGCGCGTGGCGCGATCCAGACCCTGTATCTCGCCGCCGGCCCGCTCGGCCCCGGACTGAGCTTGATGCATCGGCTCCTCTTCTTTCCGACGCATTGGCTCTCATTGGGCTTGCGGGCGCTCATGGTCGTGGTGGTTCCGATCGTGTTCATGTGGACCGGCCTCGCGCCTGTGGTCGACGTCACCCCTGAGTCGGTCTTCTATTACTTGTTCCCCGCGATCCTGGCGCTCAACGGTGGTATCTCCTGGTTCGCGCCGCACGCGCATTTTCCACTGGCTGCCCAGGTGTCGGCGACCATCCAGAGCTTCAAGATTCTACCGACGGTGCTCGGGACTCTCGTCAAGCCGAAGGGACATGCGTTCAGGGTGACGCCCAAGGGAGCCGCCGCGCGGTGCACAAGCTATGCCACGGAGATATTCTGGCCGTCGGCGGCCCTGATGGCGTTGACGGTTGTCGGCCTCGTTCTGAACACCATCCCGGAATGGCGGATCATCGATCATCCCGCCGCTTTACCGATGGTCGCCTTCTGGTCGGTCGTGAACATCGTCGTGCTGTTCTTCGTCTGCATGACCTCGCTACAGGCGCGGATGGGACGTTCCGAGGAACGCTTCGATGTCGACGAATCAGTCTTGATCCATACTGAGACCGGTGAGCTGCTTTCCGGGCGCATGAGCAACATCTCTCTTTCCGGCGCCGGCGTCCTGCTCGATTCCGGCATCGACTGTCCTCGTAGCGGAGAACCGCTGCGCGTACACATCATGCAGGTGGGCTGGGTCGACGCGATGATCGCGCAGCAAAGAGGTCAGCTCGTGGGGGTGCAGTTCAAATTGCCGCAGTCGCTCGAACGAGACCTGTTGATCCGCAAGCTTTTTACCGTCGCCCGCTTGAAGGAGAACAGTGTTATCGCATGGTCGGTGAACAGAACGATGCTCAAGAGCATCTGGTCAATGGCCGCGCCGTTGCCTCAGCTTGAGACAAGTGGCGCGAAACCCGCGGCGCCTTCGCCGGCTGAGCGTCTGCCGGCCGAGAGCCTGGTCATCCGGCCTCAACCGCGGATCGGCGATTTGGCACATCTCGCCGGAGCTCGAAGCCTGCATCCGACGAGTTTCACCAGAACCTTTCCTTAGCCGGGTCGGCGGCTCGGTACTCCAAGCCATCGGCTGAGCTGATGATGTTGATCCCTGTGCTCATCGACCTCCGCGAGCTGTCGATCGCACAAACCGGCTCTCGATGCGGTCAGCCGACTTCCATGTTCTGCCACAAACCTCAACCGGAAATGGTCAAGCCTGTCATAACCCCGAATCGTCCTGGGGTGTCAGGGTAGAGGGAACGTCTCTTGTCCGATCATCGCAGCGATTTTCGCCAAGGGCGTCTGACGTTCTGGGCATCCGTATTTGTGGCGGTCGCCTGCGTGGCGATTGTCGCAGTGAGCGGCTGGCGGGAGTGGTCGTCGCGACAGGCGACGTTGAAGAGCTCCGAGACCGACATGGCCAATCTGGCCCGATCGCTGACGCAGCACGCGGACGACACCTTCGAGCTTACCGACACTGTTCTCAATGTGCTGGTCGGCCAGCTCGAACTGGAGGGAACTGGCCCTGCGGCAATTGCCAAGATTCAGACCTTTCTTTCCCGGCGCAAGGCCGCGAATCGAATCCGGGCGGTGTTCATCTATGACGAGACCGGACGCTGGCTCGCTACCAGCGAGCCCGTGGAGTTCGCCGGCCTCAACAACAGCGACCGCGAGTATTTTCAGCATCATCGTGCCGTGGCTGACCGGGGAACCTTCATTGGACATCCGGTGAGGAGTCGATCAGGCGGGCAATGGATCATCACAGCGTCGAGACGCTTCAATCATTCTGACGGCAGTTTTGCCGGCGTCGCCCTCACCACAATCAACGTTGATTACTTCCTGCAGTTTTATAGCGGGTTCGACGTTGGCCAGAATGGTTCAGTTGCGCTGGCGGCCGCAGACGGCATTGTCCTCGCACGTAGCCCGGACAACGGATACACAGGCCGCGATCTGTCTGGCGCCCCGCTTTTTAGGAATCTCCGCGAGCGGCCGGTTGCGGGCGCCTACTACTTCACGTCGCCTCTCGACGGGGTTCGGCGTCTGAGCTTTTATCAACGGAGCAGTCGCTATCCTGTTCTCGTGGTTGCCACCGAATCGGAAGACGATGTCTTGGCCCCCTGGCGCAGAGCCGCTCTGGGGCGCATGGCTGCAGTCCTGGGACTGGCAGGAGGGCTGGCGGTTGCGGGGCTCTTGCTGGTGCATCAGCTGCACCAGCGGCAAAAGATGGCCGCAGCTCTGGTCGCCAAGGAGGCGGATTTTCGCCTCCTCGCGGAGCAGTCGGGCGATATGGTGATGCGCATCGCGATCGATAGGCAGATCCTCTATGCGTCGCCGTCCAGCGCCCAGATTCTTGGCTGGGCTCCGAACGAGTTGGTGAATACGTCAGCTCTCGCCGGGATAAATCCCGCGGACTTGGCACGGGTCGAGCAAACCATCTCCGCGTTGATGGACGGCGAAGCCGAAGAGGCGAGAATTGCATATCGCACCCGTCATCGCGAAAAAAACGAGGTCTGGATCGAAACTGCGCTGCGCGTCACCAGGAGTGTGCAGAGCGGAGACATCAACGGCGTGGTGGCGATCTCGCGCGACATGACCGAACGTAAGGATCTTGAGGATAAGCTGTCGGCTCTCGCGATTTCGGATGGCCTGACGTCATTGGCAAACCGCAGGCACTTCGACGAGCGGCTGGCGGCGGAATGGGATCGGGCCAGGCGTGAAGGAGCGCCTTTATCGCTGTTGCTGATCGACGTCGATCATTTCAAGAGCTTCAACGATCAGTACGGGCATCAGGCCGGTGATGCGTGTCTTCGCTCAATCGCCAGGGTTCTGGCGGAGCAGGCCAGACGTCCGGCAGACGTGGCAGCCCGCTACGGTGGCGAGGAATTCGCCTTGCTGTTACCGAATACTGATGCAGGAGGGTGCGAGCAGGTCGGCGAGCAAATTCGGCAAGCGATCCAGGAACTCGGCATCCTGCACGCGTTCAACCCGCCGTCCAAGCAGGTCACTGTGAGCATTGGCGGCGCAACGCACGTGGCGCTGACCGACAAAGCGGATTGCGCGTCACTGATAGCGGCTGCGGACAAGGCGCTCTATGTCGCCAAGGAGAGCGGACGCAACGGCCTCGTGATGTCAGGGCAAATTATCGCGTGGCCCGGCTCGATACGGGCTTGAAAGGGGGCAGCAATCAGACCTGCGCCATCGCTGCACCCGCCGCGGCGCTGAACGCGACGACGATGAGCGGAGGAGCGCGCCAGGCGACCAGCAGGACGAAGCCAGCGAGCGCGATGCCGAAGTCCCGTGGCGAATGCACGGTCGCGGTCCATACCGGATCGTAGAGTGCCGCCCCCAATACGCCGACGACCGCGGCGTTGACACCCCGCATCATGGCCTGGGCGCCAGCGCGCTTGCGGAACGAATCCCAGAACGGCAAGGCTCCGAGCAGCACTAGTATCCCGGGCAGGAAGATGCCGGTAGAGGTATCGGTTGATGAATTCAGATTGGTCACGGACGTTTGATCCGATTCCGGCTGCACACTGTAAGAACGAGAAGGCATGACGCTGATCGGCAGTGGTTGGGACCAGTCATGCCAAGCAAGCGCCGTTTGCTTCTGCTCGGAGGGACGTTGGCGGCCGTTGCAGCGCCCGCCGGTCTCGCCAAGCGAGCCTCCGCCAATGAAGGGCGTCGGCGAGAAGCTGAAGGAAAGCGATTACAGGAAAGAAGGATGAGGAGGTCACGCCACCTCTGAACCGATTCACTAACTCGCAAAATGTCGTGTCGTCTTTCGTGACGACGCCAGGCGTCGCCTATTCGGCGATATCACCTACAAAGGTCGACGGCGGCATAGTCGCGGAACCAAAGCCTTTGCGTTCGCATTGCCGTCGCTGAACTCGCCGCGGAAATGCCCGACTGGCGGCGTGTGGCCGAGCGCCTGACGGTGGAGGACGATGAGGGACAGTACGTCGGAGACTGCCGAGATCAGGGATGGCGTTCATCTCTGCATCGACATGCAGAACATTTTCGCTCCTGGCGGGCTCTGGGCGACGCCGTGGATGGACCGCGTCCTGCCGACGATCGCCTCGATTGCGGCGCGCTATCCGGCCAGAACGATCTTCACACGCTTCATCACGCCGCAGGATCCGGAAGACCGTCCGGGCCAGTGGCAGAGCTATTTCCAGCGCTGGCACCAGGCGACCCGAAGACATCTTCCGCCATCCGGTCTCGAACTGGTGCCGGCCTTGGCCGGGTTCGTTCCGCCGGCGGCCGTCATCGACAAGCCGGCCTATTCCGCATTCAGCAATCCCGGTCTTGCAAGCCTGTTGATCGGAAAGAACGTCGGCACGTTGGTGATCACCGGGGCCGAGACGGATGTTTGCGTGCTGTCGACGGTCCTGAGCGCCGTCGATCTCGGCTTCAGGGTCGTCATCGTCGAGGACGCGCTGTGCAGCTCGTCCGACGTCGGGCACGATGCGCTCATGACGATGTACCGCACTCGCTTTCACGGCCAGGTCGACCTCGTCACCGCGGAGGAGCTGGCGGAATTCTGGCGGGAGTAGATTCGCTGGACATTCCGACGCAGCGCGTCGGCCGATTCACATAGCCTAATGCACGGGTCATCCGGAGCGGCCAGACTATGCCGGCTGGAAAGGGGGCTGCGATGACGATGGATCGCATTGAACAAGCCTTTGTCGCGACCGCGATTACGGGTTTCCTGGTGATGATGGGAGCGATCATCTGGATGATGATGGACTAACGGCCGGGAAGGGTCCTGTCTTGCGCGTCGCGCTACCTTACGCCGCAGTTATCCTGTGCCTGGCGGTGACCGTCTGGATCGCCTTCGCGCATTTGTTCTGATCGTTGTCGGCTGCGATCTTCCGAGGCAGCGGTCTTGTCCGGATGCTGCCTGTCCCGGTGGGGCGGGTTGCGGCGCTCTTGCTCCAGCTCCTCGCGCAGGCGCTGAGCGCTCACGAGATGATCGCTGCTGCGCAGCAGCGCCATGGCCTCGCGCACCAGCTCCTGCGAATGGCTCAGGAGTTGCCTGTCGACGGCGGGATCGGGTGCGTAGATCATTGAACGTCACTCTCTGTTGCGAAGAAGTGGTTAGGAAGACGCGCCGCGCTGGTGTCATGCTCGCCGGTCGCCAACGAGCCTAGCCAGATTCCGTGCCATGGCCACGATATCGATCGGCTTCTCCCAGAGCGGCACGTCCTGGAATTCCGGCTCGATGCTGATCTTCTCGTACCCCGTCGTGAACACGAAGGGCACATCGCGCGCCCTGAGCTCCCTGGCGATCGGAAAGATCATCTGGGTCCGGATGTTTACGTCGAGCACCGCGGCATCCAGAACGCCGCCATTGTGCAGCATCGCGACTGCATCCTCGATGTGACCGACGGGACCGGCAATCTCTGCGCCGAGCTTGCGCAGGGCATTGCCGATGTCGTCGGCGAGGAAATATTCGTCCTCGACCACCAGGATGCGGCGCCCCGTCAGCGGCGTATCTGCAAGAGACGACGCGGGCGAAGCTGACATGATCCCCTCCCGGGAGCCCATCGATGCGATTGGAACATAAGGCCAAGGGCCGCCTTGGTCCAAACGACGCAATCGGAGGCGAGTTCCATGAGCAACCGCGACATCATTGTCATCGGGGGCTCGGCCGGAGCCACCCAGCCCTTGAAGCAGATTCTGGGCCGCCTGCCGGCAGACTTGCCGGCCGCGATCTTTGTCGTCCTGCACATTCCTGCGCAGGGCATCGGGATCCTATCCACGGTCGCCAGCAATGCCGGCCCGCTTCCGGTGCGACAGGCCAAAAACGGCATGAAGATCGAGCCCGGCCAGATTTATCTCGCCGCGCCCGACCACCACCTGCTGCTGTCCGGGGATCACATTTTCCTTGGGCGGGGGCCGCGCGAGAACCTGGTGCGGCCGGCGATCGATGCCCTGTTCCGCTCCGCCGCCCTCTATCACGGCCCGCGCGTGATCGGCGTGCTCCTGAGCGGCCTCTTGTCGGACGGCGCCGCCGGCCTCAACGCCATCAAGCGCTGCGGCGGGATGACGGTGGTGCAGGACCCCATGGACGCCATTTCCGATGAAATGCCGCGGCGCGCCATGGAGGCGACCACCATCGATCTCTGCGTTCCCGGCGCAACCATGGGCGACGTTCTCTCCGAATTGGTCAAGGAGCAGGCCGGAGTCCCGCTGCCGATCCCGCCCGAGATCAGGCTCGAGGTCGAGATTGCGGCCGGTGAGCGGATCGGCAGCGACAATCTCGTGTCGGTTGCCGATCCCGTCGCCCTCACATGCCCGGCCTGCGGGGGGGTGCTTTCCGAGGTCAAGGAAGGTCGCCCAATGCGTTTCCGCTGCCAGGTTGGTCACGCCTTCACCGCGGATGTTCTCGCCAAGGAGCAGGAAGGGCGGGTCGATGAAGCCTTGCGGGTTGCGCTCCGTATCATCGAGGAACGGGCGGAACTGGTGCACCGCATGGCCGCCGACGGCCGGCGCAGCGGCCGGCCTGCGGTCGCCGAGATGTACGAAGCCAGGGCGGCCGAATACCGCGAATATGCCGACATGATCCGGCGCGTCGTGCTAAAGTCGCTCGATCCTCCGGTTCATAAGCGGGAGGCTTGAGGGCTCTGCCATGGCCACCTCCCTTGCCGAATGGACCGAGCAGCTCCGTACCGAGCAGCGCCTGCTGGTGAAGGCCGATCGGGATATCGAGGAGGGCTCGCAGCGCATCCGCGATCAGGAAGATCGCGTGCGTGAGTTGACGGCGGAAGGCCACGACACGCGGCAGGCAGAACGGCTGGTTGATCTGCTCAAGGAGACCCTGGTCGAATGGGAGCGCCACCGCGTCTTGATCGAGCAGCGCGTCACTTACCTCCGGCGGCAGGTCGAGGCGGGTTAGCCGGCGGGTGGCTGATTGCCGGTCTCCTGAATTCCGCACTGAGCTCGAACATGTAGTCGAGCTGTCGCTCCACGCGGCGGCGCCAGCGGTCGTTCTCGGCGAGCAGGCGGCGTGTGGTCGCGGTGGCGCGCTCGGCGCGCCCGATCAGGGTCGCGAGTTCCTTGGAGATTTGCATCGCGCGTTCCTGCGCTACCTGCCGAGTATGGACCTTCCGGCCGGGGCTGACAACGATCGGGCCAGGAATCGAAAAGGGGCTTCGGGACATTTTTGCCTTTGATCTGTTGGGGTAATATCGATTTCTGCTATTTGCAGGGGCCGGGCGCCCATTGGTCCCGGTCAGCGAAAGAGAGCTACCAGAGCCATGAAGGAAGTCGGCGACCGGCCAGTCGATGGAGAGCGCCAGATCAAGGCCCCGCTGATCATCGGCGTCGGCGCCTCACCCCGTGCCCTGGACAGCATCGAGCGCTTCTTTGGCAAGCTGGTCATCGGCGCAGATCAGGCGATCGTGCTGGCACTTCAGCATCACGAGTCGTTCGACGAGCCACGGCTGCGCCGGATCGTGCAGGGATCCAACGGCGCCAAGGTCGCCGACATCAGTGACGGTCATGCGATCGAGGGCGGCACGATCTATCTGTGCCCGCTGGCGATGATCACCACGATTCAGGGCGACCGGTTCGCGATCCGCAAAGCCGAGCAGGCGCCCGGCGAGCGCGCCACAATCGACAGCTTCCTGGTGTCGCTGGCCGAAGAACGCGCCGAGCAATCCATCGGCGTCATCCTCGCCGGCACCGGCGGAGACGGCACGCTCGGCGCCGCGACGCTGAAGGACCACGGCGGTCTCGCCATCGCCGAGAAAGCCGCGGGCCCGGACGCGGCTGAGCACCTGCTCGACGGCAACACGCCTGCCGCGATCGCCGACTATGTACTGCCGCCGGAGGAGATCCCCGAGCACATCCAGGTCTACGCCCGTCATCTCAGGCGCCTGGATGAGAAGCAGGGCTTCGACGAGGTGCTGGCCGCGGCCGCGACCTCGCTGTCGCGCATCGCCGACATCCTGCGCAACAAGACCGGCAATGATTTCCACGGTTACAAGCAGAACACCTTCCTGCGCCGCGTGCAGCGCCGCATGCAGGTGGTCCAGATCGACGATATTCCGGCCTATGTCGATTTGCTGCGCAACGACAAGGATGAGGCGCAGCACCTCTTCAACGACCTCCTGATCGGCGTCACCGAGTTCTTCCGCGACAAGCGCGAATTCGAGGTGCTGGAGACCCAGATCATTCCGAAGATATTCGAGGGCAAGGGCGCGGGTCAGCAGGTTCGGGTCTGGGTGCTCGGCTGCGCCACCGGCGAGGAGGCTTACTCGATCGGCATTCTCCTGCGCGAATACATGGCGCGGATGGATTCGGCGCCGCAGGTGCAGATCTTCGCCACCGACATCGACGGCCGCGCGCTGGCGGCCGCGCGCGTCGGCCGTTATCGCACCAGCATCGAGGCCGACATGACCAGCGAGCGCCTGGCGCGCTGGTTCGTGCGCGAGGGCGACACCTATTGCGTGGTCAAGGAGCTGCGCGAGATGTGCATCTTCTCGCAGCACAACGTCATCAAGGACGCGCCGTTCTCCAAGCTCGACCTCGTCTCCTGCCGGAACCTTCTCATCTATCTCAATGCCGAATTGCAGAACCGCGTGATCCCGCTCTTTCATTTCGCGCTGCTGCCGGACCGCTTTCTCTTCCTCGGCAATTCCGAGAACGTGACGCGGCATCCGAAACTGTTTGCGCCGATCGATCGCCGCGCCCGCATCTTCAAGAAGCTGGAGACCGGAACGCGGCTGCCACCGGAATTTCCGATCACGACCGCGGCGGGCAGGGCGCCGGTCGAAGTCCCGCCGGTGCGCTCCTTCGGCCCCGACGTCGGCCTGGAGCGCCGCGCCCAGCGCATCGCGGAGCGCTATGCGCCGGCCTATGTCATCACCGATGACAATTTCCAGATCCTGCACTTCTCCGGTCGCACCGGCCGCTACATCGAGCCGACGGCGGGCACCGCCACGCTCGACCTGCTCCAGCTCGTGCACCGCGATCTCCGCCTGGAACTCCGCACCGTGCTGAGCCGTGCGGCGGAGACCAACGAGCCTGCCCATGCCGAGCAAGTGCAGCTCGGCGTGAACGGCCACCGTGTCGTCGTCGACGTCACCGTCGAGCCGATCCAGGAGGGCGCCGGCGGCCACCGTAATTTCGTCGTTCTGTTCAAGGACGGCCCCATCCGCGCGATCGAGACCAACCAGAGCAATCCCAACGCCCTCGTGCGCACAGAGCATGTCGAGAGGCTCGAAAGCGAGCTGCGCGCGACGCGGGAGCGCCTGCAGGCGACCATCGAGGAGCTCGAAAGCACCAACGAGGAGCTGAAGTCCTCGAACGAGGAATACCAGTCGCTCAACGAGGAGCTTCAGTCCGCGAACGAGGAGCTCGAAACCTCGCGCGAGGAATTGCAGTCGGTCAACGAGGAACTGACCACCGTCAATGGCGAGCTGGCGCATCGCGTTCAGGAGTTGACGCGCGCCACCAGCGACCTCAAGAATTTCCTCGAGAGCACGCAGATCGCGACCGTATTCCTCGACAACGATTTGCGCGTGATGAACTTCACGCCGGCGATCACGCAGGTTCTGCATCTGGTCGAGACCGATACGGGGCGCCCCATCGCCCACATCAAGGCGCGCATCCCGATCGAGGAGCTCTATGACGACATTCGCCGCGTGCTGCGAACGCTGGCGAGCGTCGAGCGCGAGCTGAGCGCGCCCGACAGCGGCACACGCTACATCGTCCGCATCCTGCCCTATCGCAGCATCGACAATTTCATCGCCGGCGTGGTCATCACCTTCATCGACGTCACCGCGATCACCCGGGCCGAAGAGCGGCAGCGCCTGTTGTTGGCCGAGCTCCAGCATCGCGTGCGCAACACGCTTGGCGTGGTGCGCTCGATCGCCCGCCGCTCGGCGGAAGCCAGCACGACCGTCGAGGAATATGCCTTCCATCTCGACGGCCGGCTGAACGCCTACGCCCGCACCCAGGCGCTGGTGACCCGCGATCCCGAGGGCGGCGTCGACCTCGAATATCTCGTGGTCGAGGAGTTGCTCGCCTACAATGCTCGCGAAGGCGAGCAGATGAGGGTTTCTGGCCCGAAGGTGCGCTTTCAGCCCAAAGCCGCGGAGACCTTCGCGCTCGCGCTCCACGAGCTTGCGACGAATGCGCTGAAATATGGCGCGCTGAGCCAGCCAACAGGCCGTATCGAGGTCTCATGGCGCGTCGATGAAAGCACCGAACCAACGCGGCTGGTGTTCGAATGGCGGGAGCGGGGTGGGCCGCAAGCGGCGCCGCCGCCGCGAAAAGGTTTTGGCACCGAGCTTCTCGAGCGTACGCTGGCCTTCGAGTTCAAGAGCCAGACCACGATGGCGTTCAATCCCGGGGGGCTGCAATGCACGATCATCATTCCCTTCAGCAAGCGCACTTTCCACACGCCGTCATTGGCTGACTGATGTCCTTGTCGATCGCCGATCGCAGCCTGTTGGAGCCGGCCGCTCGCCGGCTGAACGCGTTGAGGCCGTTGTCGGTAGAGGCGCGCGCCGCGCTTGACTATGCGATGCTCGAAGGGTTGCAGCGCGCCGGCTCCGGCGAGGACCTGATCTCGGAAGGAGATCCCGTCGACAGCGTCCGCGTCGTGCTGTCGGGCTGGCTCTGCCGCTACAAGACGCTTGAGGACGGAAGGCGCCAGATCGTCAACTTCATCTTCCCGGGCGAGAGCTGCGACGCGCATGCGTATCTGCTCGCGGTCATGGACCATTCCATCGCGACGCTGACGCCAGTGGTCTACGCTGAAATCAAGCGCGCGCGTTTCGAGAGCCTGATCGCGGGCGACCGGTCGCTTGCGGAAGCATTCTGGTGCGAGAGCCTCGTCAACAACGCGATCCAGCGCGAATGGGCCATCAATCTCGGCCGCCGCGTCGCGCTGGAGCGCGTCGCGCATCTGTTCTGCGAGATCTTCGAGCGGCTTCGTCCTGTCGGCATGATCGAGGGCAATTCCTGCATCATGCCGGTGACGCAGATGGATCTCGCCGATGCCACAGGCCTGTCCGTGGTTCATCTCAATCGCACCGTGCAGGAGCTGCGTGCGTCCGGCCTGATCGTGCTGCGCGAGCGGACGCTCACCATCAACGATCTCGACGCACTTAAGGACGCGGCGCTGTTCTCGCCGAGCTATCTGCAACTCTATCGGAGTGGATGACCAAAGATTGGCGTCAGGTGCTGCTTCGGGTGCTGGCGGCAGCGGCGCTGGTGAGGTGGGAGGTGAGGGCTCGCTACGTTGTCCGCCGGGGCGAGCATCGCCCCTCATTGTCCTGACGTGCCTTGATCTCGGAGCGGACGCTTGCGCTTTCGTAGATCGACAGTCGAAGCTTCTCGCGCGCGTCGTCGAACTGCGTCCGAAGAAGGTGACGCTGCTTTCGAATTTCGCCGTTTTCTTCGAGCGCCAGTTGAGCGCGTGCGAACAGGGCGTCTGTCATTTCTCGATTATGATCGATCCCTCCGCTTTCGACCACCACCCAGGTTAATGTTCTTCGTTCTCTCTTCGGCGAAAGGCTCATAGCTCTTCCCACCAGAGCGAACCGGCAGCATATGTAAGTCGTGCTGACCAAACCAGCACGTCTCTCTGGCAGCGCGCTTGCGCTGAGAGCGGCTGGAGACGCGTCAACATTCCACGTCAGCGACGCAACCGCTCCCGATCGGGAACGTTAATCTCCCGCCGCAGTGAGGGACTGCGAAACTGAGGAGTGACGAGAACGCAACGACGCGCTCCGCCCGGAAACAGGGAGAACGCCTGATGTCGATGCGGCATCGATTCAAGCAAACGGAATCGCTGGAAGCCCGTTTGGCCGCCGAAGCAGAGCGGCTACGCGAAGAAGCCAAATCGCTTCCGCCCGGCGCTGCGCGCGACGAGATGTTGCGCAAGGCGCGTCAGGCCGAAACGGGATCGCAGCTGAGTGAGTGGCTGAGGTCGCCAGGCTTGCAGCCGCCGGACTAATGCAGCCGCGATTGGAGCGTGCAGCACATCAGGCTGCACGCGCCGGGAACGGGTCAGATGTCGGCGCGCACCGATGCGCTGATGTCTTGGGCTGATGTCTTGGGCAGAAACCCGAAAAATGATCATTCCGTCCTGTTAACTTATTGAAATGCCGGAACCGGCTGATGCGGCGGAATCTACAATCTGCCCCGGCTGGGCTGCCCTCAGCCGGCAATTTCCGTCCATCCGAATTGCTCGTGAAAGTACGATGACCGCCAAACGTAACCGCAGGAAACAGACCCAATCGCTCCAGCAGCGGTTGACGACCTTTGCCGAAAGCGCCCGCGAGCGCGCGCGTAGCCTGCCGCCCGGCAACGAGCGCGACATGTTGCTGCGCCTCGCCAAGCAGAACGAAGTGACCTCGAACCTGACCGACTGGCTGAGCGCACCCGTCTACCCACGACGAGGACAATGAAGATGGGGAGCATGAAGCACTATCGCGCGTTCCAGATCGAGCCGGACGGGCGTGTGTTCGGATGCGTCAATCTCGTCTGCGACAATGACGAGCAGGCCAAGCGCGAAGCCGCCGCGCTCGTGCTGCTGCATCGCATCGAGCTGTGGCGGCTCGACCAGCGCATCGCGCGCTTCGATCTGCCCCAGGAGGTGGTGCGCCAGTAGAGTTATGGGAACCGCGCGCAGCGCCCCGGGTTGGTCGGACGGTACCGACTTCGCCAGGAGCCAGCATGACGGACGCCGACATTCGCAAGGGGATGCCGCCCGTCAGGTTGTCGCGCGAGGAGTTCGAGCGGCGTTACAGGAGCCAGTTCGTCGATCCCGCCTTTGCTCCGCTGCAACGCGAACTCGATGCCGTTGTCGGCGCTGCCTGGGACGCTTACAGCCATTCGCGCAAGGCGCCGCTGACGCGCAAGGCGGGCGCGGGCTTCGCCGATCCCGATTACGACATCGCCGTCGATTGGCTGGAGGCGCGCGCCGCCGTGCTTGCGGCGCAGCAACGGCATGACGATGCCGCCGAGACGCCGCGGATCCTGATCATCAACGGCTCGGCCCGCAGCGAGCACACCTGTCCCGGCGAGATGTCCAAGACCTGGCGCCTGGTCAAGCTGGCCGAGCCGGTCTTCATCGAAATGGGATTTGCCGTCGACATTCTCGATCTGTCACGGCTCGCCTCGGAGTTCGGCAAGAATATCCATCCCTGCAAATCCTGCGTTGCGACCGCGATGCCGCTCTGTCACTGGCCGTGCAGCTGCTATCCGAACTATTCGCTGGGGCAGACCGGCGATTGGATGAACGAGATCTACCCGCTGTGGGTCGCCGCTCACGGCATCCTGATCGTGGCGCCGGTGAACTGGTATCACGTGCCGGCCGGGCTCAAGGCGATGATGGACCGCTTGGTCTGCGCCGACGGCGGCAATCCCGATCCGACCTCGACCCACGGCAAGAAGGCCGCCGAAGCCAAGGCCATGGAGCTGAAGGGCTGGCCTTATCCGCGTCATCTCGCCGGCCGTCATTTCGGCATCGTCGTTCACGGCGATGCGGTTGGCGCCGAGGACGTGCGCCGCGCCTTGTCCGACTGGCTGACCGACATGCAGCTGATCTCGGCCGGCCGCTTCGCCGAGCTCGACGGCTATGTCGGCTACATGGAGCCGTACGCCACCTCGCATCGCGAGCTCGACGAAGACGACGAATTCCAGCAGCAGGTGCAGAATGCAGCGCGCGCGCTCGGCAACGCGGTCCGGCTGGCGCGGAGCGGGCGGCTCGAGGAGCCTGGCGCCCGTCTTGCGGACCCAAACCCCAAATGACCAGCGCAGCGACCGGAACCTGGAACGAAGCGCGTTGCCCCGCTTTGGTCGAGCGGAGTGGGGCGCGCGATTGGAGAGAACGGATGGCTCAGTCCGAAGACATGACGCGCTGCATCGGGCTCTGCATGAGCTGCTACCAGATCTGCCTCGGCACGGCGATGAACCACTGCCTCGAGACCGGCGGCAAGCACGTGGAGCCGAAGCACTTCCGCCTGATGATGGCCTGCGCGGAGATGTGCCGGACGGCCGCGCATTTCATGCTGATCAACACGCCACATCACAAGCACACCTGCGGCGAATGCGCGGAAATCTGCGCCGAATGCGCCGAGGACTGCGAGCGGATCGGCGGCATGGACGAATGCGTCGCGATGTGCCGCACGTGCGCTCAATCCTGCCGCGCGATGGCGGCCTGAAAGGACAAAGCCCATGCTGGAAGAGAAACTCAAGGAAGCCATCATCGGCGAGCTGCAAAGACAAGCTGCCGACCGGCCGCAAGCGCTCAAGGTTCAAGGCTCGGACGATGTGAAACGCTCGGAGGAGCTGACCGTCAACGGCAAGGTCGACCTTGGCGCCCTGGTCATGGTGATCGCGGGATCGGTGGCCGGCGGCCCTTAGCGCGATCGTCGACCGGCCCGTTTAGCCGTATTCCTCCCCGATACCGTATTCCCGGTAGATCTCCAGCGGATCGAGGTCGGGAAACAGGCGGCATTTGGCCTGGGCCAGGTGCAGGCTCACCGCCGCCGGCTCCTTGCCGTTCGAGAGCATCTTGCGGATGTCGTCCATATGCGCGTTCGGCCGGTGCTTTGGCTCGAGCTGTTCCAGCGCGACCAGCGCGGTCGCAAGCGCCTCGGTCAGAACCCAATCGTCGTGGCCCGTGATTCCCTTCTTCGACATCGGCAGACCCCACATGTGGCGGCGGTCGATAGTCTATCGCGACTTTCGCCAAATCGCCATTGAGCCGTTGCGGGCAAGCGGCGCGGGAATGGGGCGACGGCGTGCTCCGGCTTGCAATATGGCCGCGTGTGGCTAAAAGGCGGCGAGTTGCGGGGCGAAATATCTTTGTTGAAACAAACTTGGCGTAGACGGGCCTGCACGGCATCCAGGCCGGCTGCTCCGGTCTGGCCCCTGATCCCGTAGGCGCGACGATCCGGTTGCGCTACCCCTTCAAGGCTCGAGCCAGCATGGTTTTTCTTAGCTTCGTCTACCGCTTCATCACCAATTTCGCGTTCATGGCGGTGGTCTATTTCAGCCTGAACTTCATGGAGAAGTACCCGAACCGGGCGATCCTAGCGATCCTGGTGCTGGTCTATGCCGCCATGCGCGCAGCCTCGACGCTGCGCGCGTTCTATTTCTTCCAGAAGATCGAAAAGCTGGAGGCCGAGACGCGGCGGCTTCAGGCCCCGATCAATGATGGTTCGGGCGGAACTTCGGCACGCAAGCAAGTGGTCGCCGACGTTGCGCGGCTGCGGCGCGACGGCGAGCTCAAGTCCTATATGGACCTGTTCTTCCTGGCGCTGATCGTGCTGCTCTGCGTCGCCGCAATCATGCGGCAGTAGGACTTTAAGCGCGCTTCTTCAGGCTGGCGACCCCGGTCGGACGCGGCGCGGCGGCCTTGGGCGCCGTGGTGTTGGCCTGCGCAGCGCGCTTCGGTGTGCCATGCGCGGCATGCGCCGTCCGCCGTCCCGGCGATTTGGCTGCCTTGCCCTTGGCCGGATGAGGCCTCTCGGCTGCCATGGCCAGCCGCGTCGCGGCGCGCCGTGAGGCGGTCGTCGACAGCAGCACCTCGACCGAGCCCTCGGGAATCGCAAACAGGTCGCGGTCCGGCACGGGCAGGGTGGCCGCGACATTCGCCTGCGCCATGGTCCGGCGCGGCAGCAGCGGCTGATGCTCGGTCTGCGCATTGAGATCGGCAACAGCGGGCGCCGGCAGCGTCCCGGTCTGCGCGAACACGAAATTCGGCACGCGCGGCCAGCGCGCGATCGGGGTCGTCTCGGTCGGCGGATGCAGCAGCCATTCCACCGGCGTCGTCGGTGTGGCCGGCCGGTCGGCGGTCGCAGGCACCACATGGACGATGCGATAGCCGCGTGCCTTGAGGTCGCGGATGATCTTCGGCAGCGCCGCTACCGTGCGGGCCTGGATGTCGTGCAGCAGCAGGATGCCCTTGCCCTTGGCCTCCAGCCGCTGGATCGCGAGCTGATAGACCCGGTCGGACGAGACATGGCGCCAGTCGTCGGCCGGGAAATCGGCGCTCCAGACCTGGATGCCGCGCGAGATAAGGTGGTTCTCGACGCCTTCGGCGCGCATCAGGCCGGGAATGCGGAAGAATGGCGCGAGCTTGGACGGATCGGTCATCGCTGCCGAGGTCCATTCGATGCCGCCGTTGATCTCGGCCTCGGCCTTCTCGATCGGCATCCTGTCGAACGTCAGTGGATGGTCCATGCTATGGGTGCCGACGGTGTGGCCCGCCGCCACCAGCTTGCGCACCCCTTCCGGATTGGCCTTGGCCTGGTTGCCGATGATGAAGAAGGTCGCCTTGATGCACTCGTCGGCGAGGATCTGGAGCACCTGGTTGGAATATTTCGGCAGCGGACCGTCGTCGAAGGTCAGGACCACCTCATGGTCCTTCAGCGGCAGCGTCTCGCGATATTGCATGGTGCCGATCAGCGGATGCTCGCGCGGATCGACCACGAGGGTGCGGGAGGTCCCGAGCGCGTCCGGATGGCCGGGACAGTCGGCCGCGAGCGCCGCCGGCGAAGCTGTGGTCAGCAATCCCAACAACAGGCCAAGGGCGCTCCACGATCGCGTCCGCGAAACAACGCTACTTCCGATCATGAACCTTCGTCTGCCCCCATATGCGATGGCCGCCTTAATAGGTCGGAGACGTCTGGAAACCGGTTCAGGCGCAAAGAACCCTTTCCCATGACAGATCCCCCGATCATTTGCATGGGCTAGCATGAACAGAGTGTTAACAGGGCCTAAATCACCCCATTTTGCGCCGGCGTGACATTCCGGCATCAATGCGCGTCGGCATGCTTCTGCGCGGGGCCGGCCGGCGCGATGTGAACCACCCGATAGCCGTTCTCCCTCAGATACCGCAGGAAGGCCGGCATGATCGCGGCCGTGCGCGCCTTGGGGTCGTGGAAGAGGATGATGCCCTTGCCGCTGGCGGCAAGGCGCTCGGTGACGAGCTTCAATTCCTGCTCCGGCGTCATCTCGTTCCAGTCGCTGGCCCAGAGGTCAGCCCCGAACACGACGATGCCGCGCGCCTGGAGCAGGTCGAGCTGTCCTGGTGTTGCCTCGAAATAGGGGAAGCGGAAGAACGGCGTCGATGGCGTCGTGGTCGACACCCCGTGCAGCGCCATCTCGTCGGCCGCGATGCCGCGGTCGATCTCGCTCTTCGCCTTGTCGAGCGGAAGCCGCGCCATGAACGGGTGCGAGAAGGTGTGGTGGCCGATGGTGTGGCCCTCGCTGGCGATGCGCTTGACCATGTCTGGATGCTGGGAGGCGTGCAGGCCGATCAGGAAGAAGGTCGCACGCACGCATTCCTGCGCCAGCGCCGCCAGCACCTTTGAGGTGGTCGGCGGATGCGGGCCGTCATCGAAGGTCAGTACGACCTCGCGATCGGCGAGCGGCAGCGTCTGCGGAAAGCTCTTCAAGCCGACGCGCGGGGTGGTCTTGGCGTCGACGCTCAGAACGCGCGCGGTGCCGAGCGCGTCCTTGCGCGGGCACTCGGCGGCTTCTGGCGAGGTTGCGCCGACGAGGCCGGCCAGCACCGCGCCCAGCGCCATCGAGGTCCATTCCGGCCGATGCATCTTTGTCATTGCGCTCGCAGTTCGCTTGTGGGTATTGCCTGAGCCGTCAGCCCAGACCATCTGATCCAACCTGTCAAACGGCGAGGCGCGCCATGGATGAACAAATGGACGTTGCCCCTCCCGCTGCGGATTCGGTACTCGAGCACGTGCCGATGCGCAATGAAGACGGCGAAATTCGGCACGAATTCGTCGAGGAGATCGCGCATGCGATCGAGGCCGCAGACTCCGCACAGCTGCGCCCGATCGTCGCCGAGCTGCACGAGGCCGACCTCGGCGACCTGATCGGCGCATTGCAGCCCGACGACCGGGTCCGCCTGGTCGAGTTGACCGGGCGCGACTTCGACTTCTCCGCGCTGAACGAGGTCGACGAGGCCGTGCGCGAGGAGATCCTCGAGGAACTGCCGCCGGAGACGGTCGCAGAAGGTGTCCGCGAGCTCGAATCCGACGATGCGGTCGAGCTCTTGGAAACCCTCGACGCCGAGGATCAGGAGGAAATTCTCGAGAAGCTGCCGCTGCGCGAGCGCGTCGCGCTCGAGCGCAGCCTGCTCTATCCGGAAAATTCCGCCGGCCGCCGGATGCAGACCGAGTTCATTGCGGTGCCCCAGGACTTCACCGTGGGCCAGGCGATCGACTACATGCGCGAGACGCCGGACCTGCCCGATCGCTTCTACGAGATCTACGTCGTCGACAAGGACCAGCACTGGCAGGGCGCGGTGCCGCTCGACGTGCTGCTGCGCGCACGCCGTCCGGTGCCGCTCACCGAGCTGACCGACGAGGATCGCCGCCGCGTCTCCGTCCTGGAGGACCAGGAGGAGGTGGCGCGCATGTTCGGCAAGTACAATCTCGTCGCAGCGCCCGTGCTGGACACCCAGGACCGCCTGGTTGGCGTCATCACCGTCGACGACGTCGTCGACGTCATCGAGGAGGAGGCGGACGAGGACCTCAAGGCGCTGGGCGGCGTCACCAGCGACGAAGAGCTGTCCGACACATTTCTCACCATTGCGCGCGGCCGCTTCAACTGGCTGCTGGTCAACCTCGCCACCGCGTTCCTGGCGTCCTCCGTGCTCGGCCTGTTCGAAGGACAACTCGAGAAGATGGTCGCGCTCGCCGTGCTGGCACCGATTGTGGCGAGCCAGGGCGGCAATGCCGCGACCCAGACCATGACGGTCGCGGTGCGGGCGCTCGCGACCCGCGAGCTTGGCTCCTTCAACGCCTGGCGCGTCGTGATCCGCGAGAGCCTGGTCGGCCTCGTCAACGGTCTTGCCTTTGCCGTGATCACGGGGATCGCGGCCGTGGCCTGGTTCAAGATCCCGGGCCTCGGCATCGTCATCGGACTTGCCATCATCTGCAATCTCGTCGCCGGCGCGCTCGGCGGCATCCTGATCCCGATGGCGCTCGACCGTGTCAGGGCAGACCCGGCGGTGGCGTCCGGCACCTTCGTCACCACCGTGACCGACGTCGTCGGCTTCTTCTCCTTCCTCGGCATTGCGACGCTCTGGTTCGGGTTGAAGTAGGAGGCAGCCTCTCTCTCTTCGTCATTGCGAGCGTAGCGAAGCAATCCAGAAACCCTCCGCGGTGGCAGTCTGGATTGCTTCGTCGCAAGAGCTCCTCGCAATGACGGGGTGGGCACAGGGGCCCCCTCACTCAGCGCTGCGCCGCGTCCGGGGCACGAGACCTCGGTATCTTTAATCCGAACTTAAGCGACCTGCCGCATCATCGTCCGCGCTTGGGGGAATGAGCATGCGGTTGCGGCTGAAGGCGGACGGGCGGATCGTCGAATTGCGGGACGGGCAGGAATTTCCGGTCCGGCCGGCGGCCAATGCCGCGTCGGGCGACACCGGCCCGCTCGCGGTGCGCGATTTGCGCCGCCGCGCCCGTCTCACCCAGATGGAGTTCGCCGCAAAACTCGGCGTCCCCGTCGAGACCATCCGCAATTGGGAGCAGGGCAAGCGCGCCCCGCGGGGACCGGCCCGCGCGCTGCTCGCCGTGATCGCGCATGCACCGGATACGGTGTTCCAAGCGCTCGCCAAGGTCTGATGACCAAGGCCTGACGCCAAGAGCTCGACGCGAACCTCACGTTAGTATTGCCCTGAATATCCGGCCGAACTGCCGCGGGCTTGCGTTGGCAGTGACATGGGCCGGGTCCATAATGACGCCTGGATGATTTGGGGCTGCCGCAACAGAGAGGATTCCTCATGCTGTTCGTCGAGGCCAATGGTGCAAGGATCCCGGCGATCGGGCTCGGCACCTGGGAATTGGACGGCCGGCCGGCCGCGCGCGTGGTCGAGCAGGCGCTACGGCTCGGCTATCGCCACATCGACACCGCGCAGGTCTATGACAACGAGCGCGAGGTCGGCGACGGCTTGCGGTCCTCGGGCGTGCGCCGCGACGACATCTTCCTCACCACGAAAGTCTGGACCAACCATTTCGCGCCCCACGATCTCGAACGCTCGGTCAAGGAGAGCCTCGCCCGCCTGCGGCTTCCCTCCGTCGACCTGTTGCTGCTGCACTGGCCGAATTCGCACGTGCCGCTGGCGGAGACGCTTGGAGCGCTGTCGCATGCGAAGACGATGGGCCTCACCCGCCATATCGGCGTTTCCAATTTCACGGTGGCGCTGATCGAGCAGGCGGTGGCGTTATCGCCCGAGCCGCTCGCCTGCAACCAGGTCGAATATCATCCCTATCTCGACCAGGCGAAGGTGAGGGCGGCCTGCGACCAGCATGGCCTTGCCCTCGTCGCCTACAGTCCCATCGCCAAGGGTCGCATCAAGACCGACCAGACGGTCGCGGAGATCGGCCGCGCCCATCGCAAGACGCCGGCGCAGGTGTGCCTGCGCTGGCTGGTGCAGCAGAATGTCGCTGCGATCCCGCGCACCTCGCGCGTCGAGCGCCTGTCGGAAAACATCGAGATCTTCGATTTCGAGCTGTCGGAGGACGAGATGAGCCGGATCGCCGCGCTGGCCCACCCCAAGGGCCGCCTGACCGATTTCGGCTTCGCGCCGAAATGGGATTGAGGGGGGCCTGGGGTATGCTAGGACCAGCGCGGCAACCCGAAGTCAGTCGATGGAACTGCGGAAGATCATACGGACGGACGTCGCGGCGTCGGCGATCGCGCATCTGACGCTGGTGGCGCTGATCATCCTGATCAGCGAGGTCCATCCGTTCCACGCCGCAGCGCCCGAGACTGTTTCGGTCGACATCGTCACGCCGGAGCAGGTCAAGGACGAGATCAACGAGCAGGAGACGAAAGAGACGGCAAAGGAGAAACCGCCGGAGCCGACGCCCGACCTGAAACTGCCGAAGCTGGATTTCACCGACAAGTCGGATGCGGCGGCCAAGCAGCAGGCCGCGCCATCGCCATCACCGCAGGCGTCGCCCGAGCCGCAACAGCAACCTTCGCCTTCACCGAAGCCGCGCGAGGCCAACGCACAGCCGCAACAGCCTCCGCCGCAGGCCCCGCCTCAGCCGATGCCGCAATCGCCGCCACAGGCGATGCCGCAGCCGCCGATACAGCCGCCGTCGTCACAGGCGAGGCAGCAGCCCCAGGCTGCGCCGCCACCGGCCTACCAGACGCCGGAGCCTGACGTCACCGTCAAATACGGCGTCATGCTGGGCCTGCCGCCTGAATTGCCGACGGAGCTGCCGAAGGACACTCCCAAAGACGACGGCGGCGACGCCAAGGATTCGATCGCCGCCAAGCTTCCACCGGAAGTCATCGCCGAGCTGCGCCGTCACCTGAAAAGCTGCGCCAAGCTCCCGGCCGGGGTCGCGCCGACCGACAACGTCCACATCAAGCTGCGTACGGTGCTCGCCACCGACGGCACGCTGGCGCGCGAGCCGATCCTGATGGCGGCCCCGCCATCCGCGAAGGGCGTGGCCTTGGTGAAGTCCGCAATGAGCGCGCTCCAGAACTGCCAGCCCTACAAGATGCTGCCGGCCGCCTTGTACGGGGAATGGAAGGTGTTGGATTTGCCGTTCAGCCCGCGGGATTTTGGTGGGTAGCATGTAGTTTTGTAGCCCGGATGGAGCGCACGCTCCGGGCTGCGGGATTTTGCTGTGTCGCTCTCTGTCAATCCTCGTTCGCGAAAATATTCCACTTTACCGAAATTCGGATTTGTCGTATGTGTCGCCCATCCCGGCTCACCCTTGAGGGGCGATCATGTGTCGTGATGATCGCTGAGCCGGGCTTGCGGTGGACGCGGCAGCGTCGGGCGCGAGAGCCAAGGGCAGGGCGGATTGCTCTCCGTGAGCCCGAGGCTTCGCGCGGACGGACGACGCTGTCAGGTTCGTCGCGCCAGCATTTCGATGGCAAGGTGCACAACGCCGTCGAACCCTGCGGTGCAGGCGAAACCGCGCGTACGGCAAAACCGTGTGGTCCTGGCCGTCGTTGCTACGGTCAAGCCCTGGCGGATGCGGCATTGGCGTCAACCGGCGCGGTGTCCGTGACTTTCGCCGGGGTGAGGGAGGCCAGAAGGAACTCGGCTCCCGGGAGAGCGCGGCATAAGCCGTCCAACCACTGCGCAGGGAAGGCCGTGTGTTGGGCTTCACCTGTATGCCGCTGTGCAGTTTTTCTGCGTGTGCCTTCGCACAGCGGACCGTGGGTGCCAGCCGGCACCCGGCCTTCCCTGCGCCCTCTTGGATAAGAGGGTGGAGCGACGAGCAAAGCTCGGGCGAAATCCGCCGCGAGAATGCGAAGGCGTGTCTGCGACCAACCACGCGCTGTCATCGCCCGCGAAGGCGGGCGATCCAGTATTCCAGAGACGGTCGTGATTGAACCGAGAGGCCGCGGCGTACTGGATTCCCCGCTTTCGCGGGGAATGACAGTGGCATTTGGAGGACGACGGCAGTGCCCCTTGCTCCGTCATTGCGAGGAGCCCTTGCGACGAAGCAATCGAGAGTCTTGCCGCGGAAACACTCTGGATTGCTTCGCTGCGCTCGCAATGACGAGATTGGGGCGAGCGCTAACCACACACTCGCTGTCATCGCCCGGCTCGACCGGGCGATCCAGTACTCCGAGACACTTGTGATTGAACCGAGAGGCCGCGGCGTACTGGATTCCCCGCCTTCGCGGGGAATGACAGTGGCATTTGGAGGACGACGCCATTGCCCCTTGCTCCGTCATTGCGAGGAGCCCTTGCGACGAAGCAATCCAGAGTCTTTCCGCGGACTGATTCTGGATTGCTTCGCTGCGCTCGCAATGACGATGTGGAGAAAGCGTGGGCTGCACTTCACCGCACCGGCGCGGACAGCTCAATGACTGCGCTTCTGCTCCTCGCCATCAGCCACCACCTCCGGCGCCATCGCCGCCCAGGCGCTGGACGCGAACTGCCGTCGCCAGGTCACGACCACCACAGCCGCCGTGGTCACGAACAGCAGCCAGGGGCTGACGAACCAGCCGAGATAGCCGAGGGCGAAGAAGAAGGCGCGCTGGCCGCGGTTGAAATGGCGGCCGGCGGATTCGAACAGGCGCGAGGTGCGGATGACATGGGCTTCGGCCTCCGCCGTGTCGCGCTGGGAGGCCGGCGGCATGCCGCCGAACAGGATCGCGACGTAGTTGAACAGGCGATAGGCCCAGGCGAACTTGAAGAAGGCGTAGACGCAGATCAGCACGAGGCCGACGCATTTCAGCTCCCACAGTGCGGGCGAGGGGCTGAGGTCGATCGGCAGCTTGCTCAGGATGGTGATGGCATCGTTGGTGGCGTGCAGCAGCGCCAGCGCGCCGCCGAGTGCGAACAGGCTGGTGGAGGCGAAGAAGGCGGTGCCGTTCTGGAGCGAGGCCATGATCTGCATGTCGACCATGCGCGTGTCGCGGTCGAGCAGCTGGCGGACCCAGACCTCGCGATAGCGGTTCATGCGCGCCGACAGGCTGTCGCGGCCATAGGCCGAATGCTCCAGCGTCAGCGCGTAGGCCAGCCATTCGATGATGAAGAAGCCGACGGCGGTGATGTCGACCCAGTGCCTGCTCATGTCCGTCTCCTTGCGGGCGGCAACGATTGCCACGCATGGCGAGGCGCGGCAACGATTGATTGGCGGCAGGCGATGGCGTTAAAAGCAGCTCGCTTCTGGGCGTCTCAGGAAGGACTGATAACATGGCTGCGCTGAAACTCGCGATCGGCAACAAGAACTACTCGTCATGGTCGATGCGACCCTGGCTCGCGCTCCGCGCCAACGACATCCCGTTCGTGGAGACGCTCATCCCGCTCTACACCGACAATCCCGCCGACAAGGAGCAGATCCTGTCCTTCAGCCGCGCCGGCAAGGTGCCGGTGCTGGTCGACGGCGACATCACGGTGTGGGACTCGCTCAGCATCATCGAATACATCGCCGAGCGCTACCCGGAGAAAAAACTGTGGCCCGATGATGTCGCCTCGCGCGCTTATGCCCGTTCGGTATGCGCCGAGATGCATTCCGGCTTCATGGCCTTGCGCAACGAATGCGGTATGAACCTGCACCGTCCCGTACGCCCCGTGACGCTGTCGGCGGACGCCAAGGCCAATATCGCGCGCGTGCAGGAGATTTGGCGCGAGTGCCGGACCCGCTATGGCGCCAAGGGACCATTCCTGTTCGGCCGCTTCGGTGCGGCGGATGCGATGTACGCACCGGTCGTGCACCGCTTCCGTACCTACGCGATCGAGGTCACGCCCGAGACCAAGACCTACATGGACACGATGCTGGCGCTTCCGGCGTTTCAGGAATGGACCCGGGACGGGCTCGCCGAAACGCTTCGCATCGAGAAGTTCGAGGACGCCTGATCGCTGGTCTGATCGGGACGCCGGCCGGCGGGCCGGCGGCGGTCAGGCCGGCGACCAGGGCCGTGGCGCAGGAGGCTGCGACACCAGTTGCGACACGCCACGCGAACGAGCGGCTCCCGCGGTCCATCGAGCTTGCAGGTTGTCCCGCTATCGTTATGAAATAGCGGCAGAATTTGCGCGATTGCCATGCCGGTTTGCGCTGGCCAAACCGGCGGGGCTCGTGCTATAGGACGGCCCGGGTTTCCGGCCGGCCATCGCAGTGGGACACTGGGCGAGGCAGGCGCTGTTTGAGTAATGGAGAGGGTGTTGAAGCACAAATTCCCCGTGGGAACGCGCGTCTTGTTCACGGCCAGCAACGTCGCGCGTCCGGCTGCCAGCGGCGCGTATGAGATCATCCGTCTGCTGCCGACCGAAGGCGACGACTGCCAGTACCGGATCAAGAGCTCGACCGAAGCCTTCGAGCGCGTTGCCAAGGAAAGCCAGCTCGCGCTCTCCTGAAGGCCCGACGCTACCTGCGCATAGGCGCCTCCCGGGAAGTTGTGTCCTCTCGCCGTCAAAAGGCCCGCTTCACCTTCCCAAGGTGAGTGGGGGCAGTTGCCGACTCGCGGTGCTCGCTTTGACCATCCGCTCTTTGCTCGCGTGAGGGGACGTCGCGCATGAACTGGGCATGGGCCACTTCGCTCGACCAAATCTGGCACTCGCCGGCCTTCCCGATGTGGATGACGCTGGCGGCCGCCGGATTCTTCGGGCTGATCCTGCTGATCGCGCTGCCGCGCGCCGACCGGTCCGTGGCCAACGGCGCGCTGACCGTGATTACGCTGCTATCCATCGCGATCGCCGGAGCGGCCACCGTGCGCATCTATGGTCCTGAGGGGCAGGCCACCCCGGCCGAGGTGCGCGCGCAAGGAACAGTGACAGCGAGCCTGCCCGCGCTGTCCTGTCTCGACGATCTCGCCGGCGATGCCGTGGCCGTTGGCTGCGAGAAGGCGCTGTTCGGCGCGCCTGATACAGCCGCTGCGGCCGTCTCCTACACCGCCGCCAGGATCGACCGGCTGACCGCGCTCGGCGAGGTCGCCACGGCCGAGAGGAGCCTGACGCTGGACATGAAGGTGCTGCGCAAATCGCTGGAGCGTGATCGCTACGGCCTCGTTGCGCACGTGCTGGTCGCGCGCGACGGCTGCACGGAGTTCGATTGCGCTGCGTTCCGCTCGCTGACCGACCAGCAGCAGGTCGCCGCCAACATGAATTCCCATCTCTACGACACGCTGGTCGCGCGCTATGCGCCGACCTGGAACGCGCCGGCAATGCCGGCCAGCGCCGCGCTTGCCGGCTTGCCGCCGTCGATGCCGACAGGCAAGCCGACCAATGCCGAGTTCCCGAGCGCCTCGTCGACGCCGCCGGTCAGCATCATGAATCCGGAGCCCACGGCGACGACGCGCCCGGCGGCACCGGCTGCAAACGCGGCAGCAGCGCCCGCGCCGCGCGCGCCGGCCGCGACCTCGGCGCAGGCCGCAGTTCCCGCAGCCCCCCCCGCCAAGAAGCCGCCGGCGCCGAAGGCTGCGCGTGCCCCAGCTGCCGCGCCGGTTCCGCTCCCGCCGCCGCCGGCCTCGGCGGCTGCGCCCGCGGCTGCGGATAACGAGTAGATCGGCATTCCAAATGCGCGGCTGCCCGGCTAATGCTGGGGCATGCCGCTACATCTGATCAAGCTCGCCGTCGGCTGCGACTCCGTCAAGGAATTGAAGGAGTGGGTCGCCGAACGGATGCAGGCCGCCAAGAAGAAGGGGCTGCCGCAACGTCACATCCACATCACCCGCATGGTGCCCAAGCGCGACGCCGAGATCCTGGCGGGCGGCTCGCTCTATTGGGTGATCAAGGGCGAGATCGCTGCGCGGGAGAAGATCATCGGCATCGAGCCGTTCCGCGACAGGGACGGCATCGGACGCTGCCGGATCGTGATGCAGCCGAAGGTGATCTCGGTGTCGCCGCGGCCGATGCGGCCGTTCCAGGGCTGGCGCTATCTCACCGATGATTCTGTGCCCGCCGATCTCGGCAAGTCCGCCGCCGGCTCAATCGCGGCGATGCCGGAGCCGATGCGGCGCGAGCTGCGCGATCTCGGCCTGCTCTAAACCGCGATATTGTCGATCAGCCGGGTCGTGCCGAGCCTGGCCGCGACCAGGATCCGCAAGGGGCCGTCCTTGCGCGAGGTGAGCGGTGCCAGCGTCGCGGCATGGCGGGCTTCGAAATAGTCGAGCGCGAAACCGGCCGCCTTGATCATCTCGGCGCCGCCCGCCATCGCGGGCGCGATCGCTTCGCCGGCACGGATGCGCCCGGCGCTCTCCTTCATGGCGCGGTAAAGCGTGATTGCGATCTGCCGCTCCTCGGCTGAGAGATAGACGTTGCGCGAGGACATCGCGAGCCCGTCGCGCTCGCGCACCGTGCGGGAACCGATGACCTTGACGCCGAGGTCGAGATCCCGCGCCATCTGCGTCACCACCCGCAACTGCTGAAAGTCCTTCTCGCCGAAGATTGCAAAGTCGGGCCGGCATTGCGTGAACAGCTTGCCGACGACGGTGGCGACACCGCCGAAGAAATGCGGCCGGAAGCGGTCCTCGAGCCCGGCCAGCGCCGGCCCCTCCGGCACGATGCGGGTGGCGAAGCCTTCCGGATACATGGCCTCGACGCCGGGGTGCCAGACCACATCGACATCCTCGGCCGCGAGCTTGGCGATGTCGGCCTTCCAGGTTCGCGGATAAGCGCCAAAGTCCTCCGTCGGAGCGAACTGAGTCGGATTGACGAAGATCGACACCACGACGCGGCTTGCGCGCCGCCTGGCGAGGCGAACCAGCGACACATGCCCGTCATGGAGCGCCCCCATGGTTGGGACCAGCGCGATCGTGGCCTTTCGCTTGCGAAGATTGTCGATGGCGCGCCGCAGGGTGGGGACCGTGCGGGCGATCAAGGGGCTTGGTGACATCAGGACTCGACGGGGTTGGGAATCAGTGCGGGTGAGGGCTGGCGTCCGGCTGGCTAACCTTAACAAGCCGCGATCGTGGACGCCATGCATCCGGATGCGGCACAGCATCCCGCGCAAGTCTGCGCATGACGTCGCGACACTTGCGGATCACAGACGAAAGCTCGCGTCGCGATTCATGATGAAGAACGGCGCGCTGCAATTTGCATGACCTGTCACGCATTTCACTTGACCGCAAACGCGGTCAACTCGAAGATATTCGTTAGGGGTGTTGAGGATCGCTATGCTTGTGCAGGCTAGCCAAGGCCAATCCGGCTCGGCGCATGTCGTCGTGCTCGGCAACGAGAAGGGCGGCTCCGGCAAATCGACCACCGCCGTGCACATCGCGGTTGCGCTTCTGAAGGCCGGCCAACGCGTCGCCACCATCGACCTCGACTGCCGACAGCAGAGCTTTACCCGCTACATCAGCAACCGCTCCGCCTGGGCGCGCCGCACCAAGCTCGACCTCGAGCTGCCGGTGCATCGCTGCATCAAGCTCGGCGAGACCATGCAGATCGCCGAGAACGAGAATTCCGAGTTCCAGCAATTCATGGAGGCGGTCTCGGCGGTCGAAAGCAATTTCGACTTCATCGTCATCGATACGCCCGGCACCGACAGCTACCTGATGCGGCTGGCGCATTCGATGGCAGACACGCTGGTGACGCCGATCAACGACAGCTTCCTCGACTTCGACGTGCTGGGCACCGTCGATCCCGCCAACTACGCGGTCACGGGGGAGAGCCATTACGCCGAGATGGTGCGCGATGTCAGGCGCAAGCGCCGCCAGGTCGACGGCGCGACCACCGACTGGATCGTCGTGCGCAACCGCCTGTCCATGCTCGGCTCCCGCAACAAGCAGCTTGTCGCCGAGGGGTTGAAGGATTTGTCGCTCCGGCTCGGCTTCCGCTATGTCGACGGCTTCGCCGAACGCGTTGTCTATCGCGAATTCTTCCCGCGCGGCCTGACCGCCCTCGACGAGATCGACGAGGCCACGCTCGGCATGCGCCCCAATCTCGGCCATCTCACCGCCCGGGAGGAAGTGACGAGCCTGCTCCGCCAGCTCAAGCTGCCGCTCGACGAGCGCGGCCGCCGCCGCGCCGCCAACCGCGCCGAGTGGTTCAGCCAGGTCGACAAGCCGCTCGAGGTCCACGACATCCTCGGCGCCTAAGGCAGCGGTATATCGCTACTTGCAGTCAATCCCAGCGGCCGCTTGTCGCGGGAACTCAACCCGCGTTCCGCCGTTTTTATCCTGCGCTTACCTGTGAAATCGAACCCAATCGCCACTGGTTGCGTCGGATAGTGGCCTGCACCTAGTGGCCGTATGAGGACAGGGTGCCCAACAAACGTGTGCGACGCACAATGAAAGGGCTGCCGGTTCACAATATTTAGCCTTCCTGTCACGCTGCTGTGACATATATTAGCGAATAGGCGACAAGGGGACGAAGAGCCCCGGAAGAACACGATTTTCAACAGGGATCAGGCCGCAAGAGCCTGCGGCTGAGGACAAAAATGAAGCGTGGAATTGCCGTTCTGGTTTCAGTCAGTGCCCTCTGCGGCATCGCCTATTTCACGGCGAGCAAGTGGGCCATCAAGCACGAGACCATCACCTTCTACGACACTTCGCGCGACAATCGCCCGGTGCCGGTCGACATCGCGGTGCGCCGCGACAAGGAAATGCAGGCTAATGCCGGCATGATCACGCTGCCGGTCGCCGTGATCAATCACGGCAATACGGTCAAGAATACCGAGTACGGTTTCCTCGCCAACATCTTCGCTGCGCGCGGCTACATGGTCGTCAGCCCGCAGCATGATTTGCCGACCGATCCTCCGATGGTGACCAAGCCGGGCGAACTCTATGTGGGCCGGCTGCCGCAGATCCTGCGCGGCGTCGCCAACATTCATCTCGCTATGCAGGAAATGAAGAAGGTCCAGCCGAACGCCGACTACGACAAGGTGACCATGGTCGGTCATTCCATGGGCGGCGACATCTCGATGTATTTCGCCAAGCAGTATCCGGACGAGGTCAAGAAGGTTGTCACCCTCGACAATCTGCGGGTTCCCTTCGTCACTGCCGGCAAGTTCAAGATCCTGTCGTTCCGCTCCACCGACCCGCAGTTCAAGACCGATGCGGGCGTGATCCCCACGGACGAGGAGTGCGAGAAGGCGGGCATTCAGGTCGTGAAGACCGAATTCCAGCATAATGACATGCGGGACACCGGTCCGGACGTCGCCAAGAACTCGATCCAGGGCATGCTCGACAAGTTCCTGAGCGCGACTGACAGCGAGATTGCGCCAGTCGACACGCAGTCGTCCCCGCCCAAGATTCTCGAGCCCGGTCCGGTCGCATTGATGGCGCCTGCCAAGAGCTGACGCCTCCCTCATCATTCGCTCCGATTTCAAAGCCTCCGCCGGCGTAAGCTCGCGGAGGCTTTGCACATTGACCGGGCTCTGTGTGCGCACCACATTAATCGCCCACGCATGGTTGAGCAGCGATGTCGGGCGAACCCATCAAGCCGCGCGGTGATGCCGTCTCGACGAAGGCCGGCGGCGCGGTGCCGCAGGCCGGGACGTCGACCTCGGCGGACATTGCCGCCTTCGTCACCAAGGCGCGTGCGCTGTCGCCGCATGCGCCCGGCGCGAAGGGACGGCTGATCTTCGCGCTGGATGCGACGATGAGCCGGCAGCCGACCTGGGACATGGCCTGCGCGCTCCAGGCCGACATGTTTCGCGAGACTGCGGCGCTCGGCAGTCTCGACATCCGGCTCGTGTACTATCGCGGCTTCAACGAATGCCGCGCGACGGCGTGGATCTCCGACAGTGCCAGGCTTGCGACGCTGATGAGCAAGATCGATTGCCGCGGCGGCGACACCCAGATTGGCAAGGTGCTGAGCGAGGCCCGGCGCCAGGCGGTCGCCTCCGGCGTGCGGGCCGTCGTCTTCGTCGGCGATGCCATGGAGGAGAAGGCCGACGAACTCTGCGCCAAGGCCGGCGAGCTCGGCATGCTCAAGGTGCCTGTGTTCGTGTTTCAGGAAGGCCATGACGCGGTGGCCGAGCGGACCTTTCGCGAGATCGCGCGCCTGACCGGCGGTGCCTGGTGCCGGTTCGATCCGGGCGCGGCGGCGCAGTTGCGCGAGCTGTTGCGGGCAGCGGCGGCTTACGCTGCCGGCGGCCGCGAAGCGCTGCTACAACTGGCGAAAAGCGCGAGCGGCGCAGCAAAGCTGATCGGACAGATGAAGTAACGCTTCAAGCAGGCTGCGACCCGCTGCGGCCGTGGACGCGATGCATTTTGCCGGGAGGGCGACTATATTATTCCGGCCATGACCCTGATTGCCGGCGCTGTCGCTGTTATCACGCTCTATCTGCTGCTCCAGACGTTCCGCTCTGCCAATCCGGCGGCGTTGGCGCGCGCCATCAAGTTCGGTGGCGGCGTGGTGGCGCTGGCGGCCGCAGCGTTCACGGGTCTGCGGGGCGAATTGGTCGTCGCGATTCCGCTCGGAATCTTCGGCGCCGGGCTGCTCGGCTGGACACCCCTGGCCAACGCCGGCTTCGGCAATGTCGGAGGGCTGTTCGGCGGCGGCGCGACGCGCCCGTCCGGACAGGCCTCGCGGGTGCGCTCGCAATTCCTGGACATGCGGCTTGACCACGACACCGGCCAGTTGACAGGCCAGATCGTTGCCGGACCTCATGCCGGGCGCGACCTCGGCGAGTTTGATCTCGCCGGCCTGCTGGCGATGGTGCCGGCGTTCGACGCCGAGAGTGTGGCCTTACTTGAAAGCTATCTGGACCGCCGGTTTCCCGCTTGGCGTCAGGACGCGCAGCGCGATGCGGCAGGGCGGCAGCGCCGCACGGCGACGAGCGGCAAAATGACGACGGAGGAAGCCTATCAGATCCTTGGCTTGCAGCCGGGCGCGGGGCGCGACGACATCAGCAGGGCTCACAAGTCCCTGATGAAGAAACTCCATCCCGACCAGGGGGGCTCGACGTATCTCGCTGCCCGTGTAAACGAGGCCAAGGATACTCTGCTTCGTACGCATAACGGCTAACTCCGGCACCACGCCACAAACGCCCGTACCGCGTGAGCTCCGCTTGCTCCGTTTGCCGTCGCCCGATGCCCGCCATTGTCGGCGTGGTCGATCCCTTGAGGAAAATCTTAACCGTAAATCCTTGACGAGAGGTTGTCGCGGAACTGGCTTCTGCTCACCGCACGTTCGAAAACAAAAATGCCCGCGCAAAAGCGCGGGCATTTGTTCGGAAGCGGTGGAGGAGATCAGTTGCGCACGGTGATGCAGGAGATCTCGGCGCGCTTCAGGGTACGGCAGACGGCTTCGGCCTGGTCGCGCTCGAGTCCGGCGAAGCGGGCACGGTAGAGCTTGCGATTGTCCTTCGCAACGACCGGCTCGGTGAACGGATCGGCCTTGCTGAGCAGGCCGCGGGCCGAGCTGCGGGCGGCGTCGATGCGGTGCTGGGCTTCGGTCTCGCTCTCGAGCGCGCCGACCTGGACGATCCAGCCGCTGTGGGTGACGGCCGGCTTGGTCGTGGCGCTCATCTGGATCGGCTGCGGCGCCGGATCGGCGGAAGCAAGCTTCGGAGTGGCCGGGGTAGGCGCGGCGGCGGTTGCGGCCGGCAGCACCCCGAGGATGCCGTTGCCGGTGCCGAAGCCCGCCGGCTGCCGCGGCAGCTCGGTGCGGGCGATCTCGGCCTTCGGCGCCTCCGGTTGGCTCGCGACCTCAGGCTTGTTGATGAGATCGGCCCGGGCGACGACGGCGCCGGAGGTCTCCGCGACGTCGGACCGGGACGGAATGGTGTTCGTGACCGGCGGCGATACCTGGGCCGGGGCGGCGGAGGCGACCTTCACGGCGCCGGCCTTGACCTGCACCGTCTTGACCCGCACCGGCTTCATCGGCTCGGACGAGCCGGGGATGATGGACAGCGGCTGGCTCGAGATCACGCCGTTGGTGAGCGGTGCCGGCTCGATCTTGGATTCAGTCGGGCGGACTTCAGGCTTCGGCTGAGACGGCGGCATCGCGGCAGTTGCAGCGGCCAGCGTCGACAGACGCGCGGCAAGGCGGGACGGGGCGGCCTCGGGAGCAGGGGCGGCCGCGGCCTGAACCTGCGCCACGGGGCGTGCCGGGGTATCGGATGCGTCGGCGACGTCGGCATTGGCGTCGGCGCCGTTACGCTCGGTGACGGCAACGACGGTATGGGTGGTCGCGCCCTTCTCGAGATTCTCCGCGAGCAGGTTGCGCATGATGGCATCGCGCGAGCCGCCGCTGCGGCCGCCGAGCACAACGCCGATCAGGTGGCGATTGCCGCGGCGCATCGAGCTGACGAGGTTGAAGCCGGAGGCGCGGGTGTAGCCGGTCTTGATGCCGTCCACGCCCTCGACATTGCCGAGCAGGTGATTGTGGTTCCGGATCGACTGTCCACGCCAGTTGAACGAGGCGGTCGCGAAGTAGCGGTAGTAGCGCGGGAAGCGCTCCTGGATGGCGCGGCCGAGCGTGGCCTGGTCGCGTGCCGTCGTTACCTGCTCGTCGTTCGGCAGGCCCGAGGCGTTGCGGTAGACCGTCTTGGACATGCCGAGCGAGCGTGCCTTGCGCGTCATCATCTGCGCGAAATCGTCCTCGTCGCCGCCGATCGCTTCCGCGATCACCACGGCGGCGTCATTGGCGGAGCGCGTCACGAGGCCCTTGATCGCGTCCTCGACGCGGATGGTCTGGCCAGGGCGGAGGTTGAGCTTGGTCGGATCCTGGTCGGCGGCATGCTGAGACACCGGCATCTCGGTGTCGAGCTTCAGCTTGCCGGACTCGAGGCGCTCGAACAGCAAATAGAGCGTCATGATCTTGGTGAGCGAGGCGGGGTGGCGCAGTCCGTCGGGGCTGGTCGACTGCAGCACCGCGCCGGAATTGCCGTCGACGATGATGGACGCGAATTTCGGGCTGGAGCTCTCGGACACATCGCGCTGCACCCGGTGGTGCGCGTAATGGCGCCGGTGGCGCCGCGCTTCGGCAGCATCGGTGGTGAAGATGACTGCGGTGGTGACCGTAAGCAGCCCGAAAACGCCAACCCGCGCCAAGCGCGAGGAAGACAAATTGTTACGAAGCATGGAACCCCGTCCCCGTTTCTGACTTGATCACCGGCTCGTGAGGCGAAATTGTGCCCAATGGACCGGGGGATCATTACCTGCTCAGGCTGCCCCTCCGCTGGTGTCCGCCGCGGGAAACGTTGGGCCTGAGCCGCTGTTCTGGCTAAGGTGATGTTCTCAAACGGCTTTTGACCGCCTGCGGAAGTGAACACGTCCAGGGAATCAGGGTAGGGGGCCGCGGTTTCCAAAAGCTTAAGGAACCCTTGCGGGAAACCCCGGGAATCTCAGCGATTTGGATCTAGTTTTGTGCGTCGCACAAGATTCTTGACTTTTTTGTGCGTTGCACTAATTGTGGGCAGAGTCAGGGAGCCGGGGCTTCCCGACGAGAGCCAGGGAAAAAGGATTCCGACATGTTCAAGGTTGAAGACTTTCAGAACTACGGGAAAGAGCAGTTCGAGCAGTGCGTCGCCTCCGCGACGTCGGTGCAGCACGGCCTCCAGGCGATCGCGAGCGCTTATGGCGACTACACCAAGAAGTCGTTCGAAGACACCAAGTCCTTCGTCGAGAAGCTCTCCGGCGTGAAGTCGCTGGACAAGGCCATGGAAGCGCAGACCGATTTCGCCCGTTCCGCCTACGAGACCTTCGTTGCTGAATCGCAGAAGATCGCCGGCCTCTACAGCGACCTCGCCAAGCAGGCGTTCAAGCCGGTCGAGACCATCGTGTCGAAGTTCACCCCGGCTGCGAACTAACGCTTTCTGGAAGTCCTGGAATGAAAAAAGCCCGGCATCAGCCGGGCTTTTTGTTTGCGCGAGATGAATTCGTCAGAGTGCCGCATCGATCGTGACGCTTGCCGACCTGCCGTTGTCGCAAAGCTGGAGACGTCGAACGCGACACGGCCCGATCTCGCGCCACGCACTCGAGCCCTTGGTAAATTGGACCGTAGAAAACCGGAGATGTGCCGTGCGCGAAACGTCGCGGCCGCATGGGACGGTCGGGTTCCTGGTCAACACGTTCCAAATGGGCGCGACGGAAAATTTTGTCAAATCGGTCCGGATTGACTAACCTTGGTGAGGATCACCGGGCCGGGAATCGGGACCGCCGCGGCAGCATCGGCCGGACCGTTGCATGCTTGCGGCGAGCCGGGGGCAGGGCCATATTGCTATCGACCGATCCGGTTTGGACCGGATCGGTCGGAGGCGGCGATTCAGAAAGGCGGCGCGCCTGTGCGAGGCTCCGAAGTGCGGAGCTGCGCCGCAGACCGTCATTCGCTTCCGTGGGGAATTTGAACGCCTGTGCCATGCCGCAACTGACTTCCAGACTCGACCTGTCCGCGGTCACCGCCGCCTACGCTCCCCGGATGAGCAACGATGAGAACCGTTCGGGCGGCCCTTCCGGGCCGAACACCTCGGTCATCACCAAGGTCAAGCCAAAGACCAAACGGCCGAACCTGTATCGTGTGCTGATCCTGAACGACGACTACACGCCGATGGAATTCGTCGTTCACGTGCTGGAGAAGTTCTTCCAGAAGGACGTCGAGGCGGCGACCAAGATCATGCTGCACGTCCATCATCACGGCATCGGGGAGTGCGGCGTGTTCACCTACGAGATCGCGGAGACCAAGGTGACACAGGTGATGGATTTCGCCCGCAAGCACCAGCATCCGCTGCAATGCGTGATGGAAAAGAAGTAAGACGCCTTACGGCGCGTTGAAGCCGGCTCCCTTGGTAGTGGCGGTGTGATCGTCGCCTGAGGTCTGCGCGCGACATCCCTTGCAGCCGGCAGCAACGGAATTTTGTGCCGGCGCCGATCCCGCCCAAATCGGAACGGGTTTTGCATCGAGAATACCGTAATCGAGAATACCGGAGGTGTGCAGCCGCCAGAGTCGCGGAACCGGTCTTTTGCCGCGATCTTGTATAACTATATGTGACAAAGGTTGTTGTTGCCTGACCGGGCGATGACGATCATGATGGTGGGGGCCATAGAGGACGCGAATGCCGACTTTTTCCCAAAGCCTTGAACAATCCCTGCATCGTGCGCTGGCGATCGCAAACGAGCGTCATCACCAATACGCGACGCTCGAGCATCTTTTGCTCTCTTTGATCGACGACTCCGATGCAGCCGCCGTCATGCGCGCCTGTAGTGTCGATCTCGACAAGCTCCGCACGAGCCTCGTCAACTATCTTGAAACCGAATTCGAGAATCTGGTGACGGATGGCGCCGACGACGCCAAGCCGACCGCCGGTTTCCAGCGCGTGATCCAGCGCGCGGTGATCCACGTGCAATCGTCCGGTCGCGAAGAGGTGACCGGCGCCAACGTGCTGATCGCGATCTTCGCCGAGCGCGAGAGCCATGCCGCGTATTTCCTGCAGGAGCAGGACATGACGCGCTATGACGCGGTCAACTACATCAGCCACGGCATCGCCAAACGGCCGGGCGTCTCCGAGGCGCGGCCCGTGCGCGGCGTCGACGAGGAGACGGAGACCAAGGGCAACGAGGACGCCAAGAAGAAGGGCGAGGCGCTCGAGACCTATTGCGTCAACCTCAACAAGAAGGCGCGCGACGGCAAGATCGATCCGGTGATCGGACGCAATTCCGAGATCAACCGCGCGATCCAGGTGCTGTGCCGCCGGCAGAAGAACAACCCGTTGTTCGTCGGCGAAGCCGGCGTCGGCAAGACCGCGATCGCGGAGGGTCTCGCCAAGCGCATCGTCGACAGCGAGGTGCCGGAGGTGCTGGCGGCCGCGACGGTGTTCTCGCTCGACATGGGCACGCTGCTTGCCGGCACGCGCTATCGTGGCGACTTCGAAGAGCGTCTGAAGCAGGTGCTGAAGGAGCTCGAGGCACATCCCAACGCCATCCTGTTCATCGACGAGATCCACACTGTGATCGGTGCGGGCGCGACGTCGGGTGGGGCGATGGACGCCTCGAACCTGCTCAAGCCAGCACTGGCCTCAGGCACGATCCGCTGCATGGGCTCGACGACCTACAAGGAATATCGTCAGCACTTCGAGAAGGACCGCGCGCTGGTGCGGCGCTTCCAGAAGATCGACATCAATGAGCCGACGGTCGAGGACGCCATCGCGATCCTCAAGGGTCTCAAGCCGTATTTCGAGGACTACCACCGGCTGAAATACACCAACGAGGCGATCGAGGCCGCCGTCCAGCTCTCCTCGCGCTACATCCACGACCGCAAACTGCCGGACAAGGCGATCGACGTGATCGACGAGTCAGGTGCGGCGCAGATGCTGGTCTCCGAGAACAAGCGCAAGAAGACCATCGGCATCAAGGAGATCGAGACCACGATCGCCTCGATGGCGCGGATTCCGCCGAAGAGCGTGTCGAAGGACGATGCCGAGGTGCTCAAGCATCTCGAGCAGACCTTGAAGCGCACCGTTTTCGGCCAGGACAAGGCGATCGAGTCGCTCGCCGCCTCGATCAAGCTGGCACGCGCGGGCCTGCGCGAGCCGGAGAAGCCGATCGGCTGCTACCTGTTCTCCGGACCCACCGGCGTCGGCAAGACCGAGGTCGCCAAGCAACTCGCGGCCGCGCTGGGCGTCGAGCTCCTGCGCTTCGACATGTCCGAATATATGGAGCGGCACACCGTGTCGCGCCTGATCGGCGCGCCTCCCGGCTATGTCGGCTTCGACCAGGGCGGCCTGCTCACCGATGGCGTCGACCAGCATCCGCATTGCGTGGTACTGCTCGACGAAATCGAGAAGGCGCATCCAGACCTCTACAACGTGTTGCTCCAGATCATGGATCACGGCCGGCTCACCGACCACAACGGCAAGCAGGTTAACTTCCGCAACGTGATCCTGATCATGACCACCAATGCGGGCGCAGCGGATCTCGCCAAGCAGGCGTTCGGGTTCACCCGCTCCAAGCGCGAAGGCGACGACCACGAGGCGATCAACCGGCAGTTCGCGCCGGAATTCCGCAATCGCCTCGATGCCATCGTCTCGTTCGGCCATCTCAGCGTCGAGGTGATTGGCACGGTCGTGGAGAAGTTCGTGCTTCAGCTCGAGGCGCAGCTCGGCGATCGCGACGTCACAATCGAGTTGTCCGAGGAGGCCAAGGCCTGGCTGATCCAGCACGGCTATGACGAGCAGATGGGCGCACGTCCCATGGCCCGCGTGATCCAGGAGCACATCAAGAAGCCGTTGGCCGACGAGGTGCTGTTCGGCAAGCTGAAGGGCGGCGGCCACGTTCGCGTCGTTCTGGTCAAGGACGAGGCCGACGAGACCAAGGAGAAGATTGGCTTCGAGTTCGTCGAGGGCCCGGTCACGCCGAAGCAGGAGAAGCTGCCCGGCGCCCGCAAGCGTCCGCCAGGCAAGTCCAAGCCGGGCGGTCCCGGCGGCTCCAAGGGGCCGACCTCGAAAGGACCGCTGGTCAAGGTCTGATCGGGTGTCATGAAAAAAGAAAAGGCCGGCTGAAAAGCCGGCCTTTTTGTTGCTCGCATCATCGTAGCGGCTTCATTCCCCCCGCAGGCGCTGATCGTCCTGCACGCGGACTTGCTCGGCGCCGCGCGCGCCCGCGGGCGACAGCCGTAGCATGCTCAGCACCGCGCCGCAGAGTGCAAAGCCGACACCGGCGAGCAGCGCCAATCGGGTTCCGTCGATCGGATAGCGGCCGAGCAACAGCGCCACCAGCGCCGCGCCGGTGGTCTGGCCGAGCAGGCGTGCCGTGCCCAGCATGCCGCTGGCGCCGCCGGCGCGCTCGCGCGGGGCCGCCGCAATCATGGTGCGGTTGTTGGGGGTCTGGAACAGGCCGAAGCCGGCGCCGGCCAGTGCCATGCGCCAGATCACGTCGAACGGCGTCGGGCTAGCGGGCAGCAAGGCGAGCGCACCGAGGCCGCAGGCGAACAGCGTGAGCCCGATGCCGCCGAGCAGGCCGGCCGGATAATGCTCGACCAGGCGGCCGGCGAGGGGCGCCGCGAAAGCCACCGCGATCGGCCAGGGTGTGATCAAGAGGCCCATATGCACGGCCGAATAGCCGAAGCGGCTCTGGAGATAGAAGGGGATGGCGACGAAGGCCAGCATCTGCCCGCAGAACGATGCGATCGAGGTCGCAATCGACAGCGCGAACACGGGGATGCGTAACAGGTCGACCGGCAAGAGCGGCGAGGTCATGTGGGTTTCGCGATAGATCAGCAGCGCGCCGGCGATGATGGCGATGGCGAACTGCACGAGGCAGGTGATCGCGGCCTCCCCATGACCGACGCTATCGACGGCGGCGATGCCGACGCCGAACGTGATCGCCGATAGCCCCGCGCTCTGCCAATCGAAGGAACGGCTCGCTCGCTTGGTGTGCGGCAGGCTGCGCAAGCCGATCAGCAATGTCGCCGCACCGAGCGGCACGTTGATGGCGAACAGCCAGGGCCAGCTTCCGACCGCGAGGATGCCGGCGGCGAGCGTCGGTCCGACCGCGGCCGAGAAGGCGACCACGAGCGCGTTGAGCCCGATGCCGCGGCCGAGCTGGCTGCGCGGATAGGTGAAACGCACCAGCGCCGCGTTGACGCTCATGATGCCGGCCGCGCCAAAGCCCTGGATGATGCGCGCGATCGTCAATAGCGGCAGCGTATGTGCCAGCGCGCACAACGCGGATGCGAGCGTGAACAGCGCGAGCCCGACCAGATAGACGCGGCGATAGCCGACGATCTCGCCGAGCGAAGCCAGCGGCAGCAGCGAGATCGTGATCGCGAGCTGGTAGCCGTTGACGATCCAGATCGAGAAGGCCGGGCTCGCATCAAGGTCGGCTGCAATCGTCGGCAGCGCCACGTTGGCGATGGCGCTGTCGACCACCGCCATGATGATGCCGAGCGCAATGGTCAGCACCGCCTGGTTGCGTTGTGGCTGCGGCAGGCCGTCGGCATGCTCGATCGGGGCGGACGACATGATGGAGGCGCGGTTGATTCGAGCCGTAATTCATCTCCGAATAGGAAATTGCCCGATCGACAGCAACCCGTCAGGACACCGACAGTTCCCCCGCCGGAGCAGGGCTTCCGCCATGAAAAGACAGGGGTCGGAACGCGCTTTCACGAAAGCTCAACAGCGCGCAGTCATGGCAATTGGCCGGCTTCTACACCGCCGGCGGATTGCGGTCGGTGAATGTCGTGCGCTGGTGCCAATAGGGATAGGGCAGCGTCACCTTGCTCGCGGCATCGAGCTTTGCGACCTGGTCCTTGGTCAGCGACCAGCCGACCGCGCCGAGATTTTCGCGCAGCTGCGTCTCGTTGCGCGCGCCGATGATCAGGGTCGAGACGGTCGGACGCTGCAGCAGCCAGTTGAGCGCGATCTGCGAGACGCTCTTGCCCGTCTCCTTCGCAACCTCGTCGATGGCATCGACGACCCGATAGACGTGCTCGTCCGGCACGGGCGGGCCGAACTCGGCGGTCTGGGGCAGGCGGCTGACGTCCGGCTTGGGCTGACCCCGGCGGATCTTGCCGGTGAGGCGGCCCCATCCGAGTGGCGACCAGACCACGGCACCTAAGCCCTGGTCGAGACCGAGCGGCATCAGCTCCCACTCGTAGTCGCGACCGATTAGTGAATAATAGGTCTGGTTGGCGACGTAGCGCGGGAAGCCATGCTTGTCGGCGACGGCGAGCGACTTCATCAGGTGCCAGCCCGAAAAATTCGAGACGCCGATGTAGCGGATCTTGCCGGCGCGCACGAGCACGTCCAGGGTCGCGAGCACCTCTTCAGGTGGGGTGAAGGCGTCGAATCCATGAAGTTGGAATAGGTCGATGTAGTCGGTGCCGAGCCGGCTCAGCGAACCGTCGATGGCCGCGAGCAGATGCTGGCGCGATGATCCGATGTCGTTGGCCCCATCGCCGAAGCGGAAGCTTGCCTTGGTCGAGACCAGGACCTTGTCGCGGCGTCCCTTGATGGCTTCGCCGAGAACGCGCTCGGATTCGCCGAGCGAATAGACATTCGCGGTATCGAACATCGACACGCCGGCATCGAGGCAGATATCGAGAAGCCGCCGCGCTTCGGTCGCGTCCGTCGTGCCCCACGCGGCGAGGCGGCCGACGCCGCCGAAGGTGCCGGTCCCAAGACTCAAGGCAGGCACCATGAGGCCTGACCGGCCCAAGCGTCGGTATTCCATCGATATGCTCCTCGGCCGGTCGCTGATTGATCACTGCGGCTTGGTGGCGAGGATAATGCAAGCAGGCGCCGCGTCCTATCACGCGCTCACATACCGGCCTTGCTTGGGAATGGCCTAATCGTGCAGGCGCATGTCGTCGAACGCTGCATCGGCAACGCGCGAGCCGGGTGTCTTCACCAAAGATTGAGCTTCGAGCCTTGTTGCGGGTGAGGGCAAGCACGCGGGTTCGCTGTCACGCGTTTACCGCGGCAGCAGCGTCAGGCTCCAGCCCACCAGGACCAGCACTGCGAGCCGGATCGCGATCACACTCAGCAACAGCTCCATTCCGCTTATGGTGGCGTGAGTCCTCATGCGTGCCAGCTTGATGCAGGTCACGAGGCAAGACAATTTGGAATTGGCGAGCATGGCCTTCGCTGGAAGCGAAGGCTCGAGCTGATAGCTGATTGCAAGGGACGTCAGTGCCGCAACTGGCTCTGCCGGAAGTCGCGCGGCGACATCCCGAAATGCTCGCGGAAGACACGGCCGAAATGCGAGAGGTCGTTGAAACCCCAGGCGAAGGCGATCTCGCTGATGTGGCGATGGGCGAGCACGGGCGAGGCGAGGTCGCGCCGGCATTGGGCGAGACGTTCGGCCAGCACGTGGCGCTGGAACGAGATGTCCTCGTCCGCGAGGAGATCGTTGACGTAGCGCGGTGAGATGCCGAGCGCGGCCGCGGTCTCCGCGAGCGAGAGCTCGGCATCGGCGAGATGCGCGCGGATGTGCGCTTTCAGCCGGTAGAGCAGGGCGGAGCGATGGGTCGAGGATGGCAGCGATGTCTTGCCGAGCCGTTCGCCCAGCGCCATCGCAAGGAGATCGACTGCCTGCTCCGACAGCGCGACCGCATTGTTCGGATCCAACCGGTCCGCGCTCTGGCAGAGCCTGATAATAAAATCATAGGTGAGCCGTTCGAGCGGTGCGTCAGCGCCGAACGCGATCGCGGTCAGCGCCTCGGTGCCGCCGAGCCGGCGCTGCAGCATCTCACGCGGCACCTTGAAGATGGTCTGCGTGAAGCTGTGGTTGAACTTCAGCTCATAGGGCCGCGTGGTGTCATACAGAGCGAACTCGCCGGGATGGATCACGGTCTCGCGGCCATCCTGCACCACGCCGCCGTCGCCGCGATTGCCGAGCGCGACCAGGACGAAATCCTGATCAGAGCGCGCGATGCGCGAGGGCGTGCGGAACACGTGCTGGCGCTCGGAGCAGACCTCGGAGCACACGGCCCTGCCGAGCGAAGCCTGCGTGACCGAGCCGTGAAAGGCGCTGCCGAGGTCCGACTTGCAGTCGAGCCCGACGAAGACGTCGCAGACGATGTCCTGCCAGAGAGCAAGCCGCCGGTAGCCGGGGCTGCCGTCCGTCGTGAACTGGACTGGCATCTGAGGAGCCTCCCTCTCACATCCTGCAAAATCGTCCGTTGGCGGATCCAGCCTGCCCGGAGGCAAATCCCATACCGGTCGGTGGCCGCGTCCAGTCGAGTTTTTGTTCCGCCGTGGTCGAGCGCCCGGCCGCCCGGCTTGGCTCAATAGACTGCATCGGACGTGGCTTCCGATCAACCGGCAATGGAGGCGGGAATGGGCATCGAACATCCGAGATATAAGGTAGCAGTGGTGCAGGCGGCGCCGGCCTGGCTCGACCTCGACGCCTCGATCGACAAGTCGATCGCGCTGATCAGGGAGGCCGCGGAGAAGGGCGCCAAGCTGATCGCGTTTCCCGAGGCGTTCATCCCCGGTTACCCCTGGCATATCTGGATGGACTCGCCGGCCTGGGCGATCGGCCGCGGCTTCGTGCAGCGCTATTTCGACAATTCACTGTCCTATGATAGCCCGCAGGCCGAAAAGCTGCGCGAGGCCGTGCGCAAGGCAAAGCTCACCGCCGTGATCGGCCTGTCCGAACGCGACGGTGGCAGCCTCTATCTGGCGCAATGGCTGATCGGACCCGACGGCGAGACCATCGCAAAGCGCCGCAAGCTGCGGCCGACCCATGCCGAGCGCACGGTCTATGGCGAAGGAGATGGCAGCGACCTCGCCGTGCATGGCAGACCCGACATCGGCCGTCTCGGTGCGCTGTGCTGCTGGGAGCATCTCCAGCCGCTGTCGAAATACGCGATGTACGCCCAGAACGAACAGGTGCACGTCGCGGCCTGGCCGAGCTTCTCGCTCTACGATCCCTTTGCGCCGGCGCTCGGGGCCGAGGTGAACAATGCGGCTTCGCGGGTCTATGCGGTGGAAGGCTCCTGCTTCGTGCTCGCGCCTTGCGCGACGGTGTCGCAAGGAATGATCGACGAACTGTGCGACCGGCCCGACAAGCATGCGCTGCTGCATGCCGGCGGCGGCTTTGCCGCGATCTACGGCCCCGACGGCAGCCAGATCGGCGAGAAGCTGGCGCCGGACCAGGAGGGCCTCCTTATTGCCGAGATCGACCTCGGCGCCATCGGCATCGCCAAGAACGCCGCCGATCCCGCCGGGCACTATTCGCGGCCCGACGTGACGCGGCTCCTGCTCAACAACAAGCCGTACAAGCGGGTCGAGCAGTTTGCGCTGCCGGTCGACACCGTCGAGCCCAAGGATATCGCCGCGGCGGCGAGCTGATCGTCGGCGTCGAGAGGAGGACACGATAATGGAATCCGCAATTCCTCTGCATCTCGAGGCCCCGCGCACGCGCCACAAGCGCGTGCCGGACGACTATCAGCCGCCATATCCGTCGTTCGTGGCGCGCTACAAGCCTGCCGTCTGCCGCGTCGTGATGGCCTATTTCGGCGTGCAATATCACGGTGGGGCGCCGGCGGCGACGGACGCGTTGAAAGAAATCGCAGGGCTCTTCGCTGCGGAGAACGGTCCATCACATTGGGACCGCGCGCATTATGTCGACCGGTCTGGTCATGAGAACGTTGTCTCGGTGGCCTATTGGGACGATGTCGCGCGTTTCGATGCCTGGTTCGCACCGGCGCGCGAGGCCTGGACCGGACGACAGCGAGACGGCATCGGCACCTTCATCGAGGTGCTGCGGCCCATTGTGGCGCGGCACGAGACGCTGTTCTCCTCGCCTGACCGGCCCGAGGGTGTAGCCGCAATCGCCGGCGGCATGAGCGGCGAGGTGCAGGAGCACGCCTATTGGGGCGGCATGCGCGACCGTATCCCGCTGTCTCAGACCGACGCGATGGCGCCCGGCGGCGCACCGGAGCTGATCCGCGACGGCGCGCGGCTGCGCGTCGTGGCGCACGACAATCTCTGCCTGATCCGCTCCGGGCAGGACTGGAGCGATACCGAAGCGTCCGAGCGCAAGCTCTATCTCGACGACGTCGAGCCGGTGCTGCGCGAGGGCATGGATTTCCTGCGCGACGACGGCCTCGGCATCGGCTGCTACGCCAACCGCCACATGCGCGTGCTCGCGGCTGACGGCAGCGTCAGCGAAAAGTCCTATGGCCAGAGCTGGTGGAAGAGCCTCGCTGCGCTCGAACGCTGGGCGGAGTCGCATCCGACCCATGTCAAGATCTTCGGTGCGGCGATGAAATATCTGTCGACGCTCGGGCCGTCAGCCAAGCTGCGGCTCTATCACGAGGTGACGGTGGCCGCTGCCGACGAGCAGTTCTTCGAATATCTGAACTGCCATCCGAAGACGGGCATGCTGGCGGCGGTGGAGACTGTCGGCGCCTGACAGGCTAGGTCACGCAATGGCCGAGCAGCTCGGGATGTGCGGCGCAGATGTGGTGCGCGCCGGCCTCCTTTAGCTCGGCCTCGCTGCCATAGCCGTAGAGCACGCCGATGGCGGTCATGCCGTTGGTGCGGGCACCGACCACGTCATGGCTGCGATCGCCGATCATGATGGCGCGCTGCGGATCGATGCTGGCCTCGTCGAGCGCATAGCGGAGCAGGTCGCGCTTGTCGACGCGGGTGCCGTCGAGCTCGGAGCCGAACACGCGTTCGAAATACGGTTTCAGGCCGAAATGATCGACGATGCGCGTGGCGTAGACCGCAGGCTTGCTGGTCGCCACGAACATGCGCTGACGTGTCGCTGCGAGCGTCGACAATGTGTCCGTAATTCCGCTGTAAGCCTCGTTCTCGAACAGGCCGATGTCGCTGAAGCGCTCGCGATAGAGCAGGAGCGCGCGGTCAGCGAGTTCATCGGTCCCGGTGAGCTTCTTGAGGCTGGCATGCAGCGGAGGGCCGATGCACCAGGTCAATTCGTCCTCGCTCGGCACCAAAACGCCGAGCCGTTCCAGCGCGTACTGGATCGAGCGGGTGATCCCGGGCTTCGGGTTGGTCAGCGTGCCGTCGAGATCAAAAAAGATTGTCACCATCGGAGCGGGACCTGCGTTGATACTGCCGCTCGTTGCTAGTTGGCTGGGGTTCCAAGTCAAGGTCCGAATTGTCCGATAGCGTCAATGCCATGCGAATAGCTCGGGTTATCGCTGTCTTGTGCCAGGCCCTCGTGCTGTCGCCGGCGCTGGCGGAGGAGGCGCCTCCGCCCGTCGTGCCTCCGAATGCCGAGGAACCCGCGAAGCCGGCGGAGAAACCGAAGGACGCCCGCGAGAGCGACACGCGGGAATCGCTCTGCCTGATCATCGAGGCGGCGGCGCGCGAGGCCAATCTGCCGCTGGAGTTTTTCGCCCGCGTGATCTGGCAGGAAAGCCGCTTCCAGTCCGATGCGGTCGGACCGGTGACCCGCAACGGCGAGCACGCACAAGGGATTGCGCAGTTCATGCCGGGCACTGCAAGCGAGCGCGGGCTGCTCAATCCGTTCAATCCGGTGCAGGCATTGCCGAAGTCGGCGGAGTTCTTGAACGAGCTGCGCAACCAGTTCGGTAATCTCGGCCTTGCGGCGGCCGCCTACAACGCAGGTCCGCGCAGGGTGCAGGAATGGCTCGCCGGCACGGGACCGATGCCGGAGCAGACCCGCAACTACGTCTTCGCCATCACTGGCACCAGCGTCGATGCCTGGGCCAAGGCAGGCAGCACCGGCAAGGGCCCGCCGAGTTCACCGCCGACGAGCTGCCGCGATCTCATGGCGTTGCTCAAGCGTGCGCCCAACCCGTTCGTGGCCGAACTCGAGCAGCATGTCGAGCTTGCCGCCGCAAAGGTCTGGGGCGTGCAGCTCGCCGCCGGCTTCGACCGCAACAGGGCGCTGGCGATGTATTCCCGCGCGGTCACGCGGCTGAGCGCGGTGATCGGCGACCGCGATCCGAGCTTGCTGAGCTCAGTGATGCGCAGCCGCGGCACACACGCCTTCTATCAGGTGCGCATCGGTGCCGACACGCGCGCCGAGGCGGATGATCTGTGCAATCGTATCCGCAAAGCGGGCGGTGCGTGCTTCGTGCTGAAGAACCGCGGTGTGAGTGGGTAGGGCTTGTCATTCCGGGGCGCGCCTCTTGGCGCGAGCCCGGAATCCATCGGGCCGCAGAGATCGTGGTGAAATGGATTCCGGGCTCGCGACTTTGTCGCGCCCCGGAATGACGTCGGCGGGTGCCCCGCGCCACGTGCGCATGCCAGCCCCGCCGCGGGCTTTCTTGACGTGCGTCGCCGTATCGCCCGTTATGAGGTACGATTCCTCTCCTCGATCAAACCTCCCGTGGCGCTTCCTCCGCTCGATTCACCTCAATGGCAAAGCCCCTGGCGCGCCTTTGCGTGGGGGCTGCGCTCGATCACGCAGACGATCCTCACCATCGTGCTGTTCGTGACCTATCTGGGCATCGGTGCGCTCGCCCACGACACCCATTTCAGCCTGCTCTGGGCGCTCGCCTCGACGTTGTTCGTCTGGGCGGGTCCTGCGCAGATTATCCTGATCACCACGCTTGGCTCGGGTGCCACCATCATCCAGTCGGCGATCGCGGTCACCGTTAGTGCCATCCGCCTGTTTCCGATGGTGGTCTCGGTGCTGCCCTTGATGCGCACGCCGACGACGAAACGGCGCGAGCTGATCTTCGCCGCGCATCTCACCGCGGTGACGCTGTGGGTCGAATGCCACCGCTTCCTGCCGCTTGTGCCGCGCGAGCGGCGGATCGCCTTCGTCCACGGGCTCGGCTGTGGCTTGGTCTCGGTGTGCCTCACCGCCAACACGGTTGGCTATTTCCTCGCCGCCAACCTGACGCAGACGCTTGGCGCGGCGATTCTGCTGCTGACCCCGCTGTCTTTCCTGTTCTCGACCGCACGCAATAGCCGCGAGGTCGCTGATGTCGTCGCATTGACGCTCGGAATCTTGCTCTATCCGCTGGCGGCGAAAATGAACTCCGGCCTCGACATCCTCGTTAGCGGCGTCGTGGCTGGCACGATCGCCTATGGCGTGCATTGGTGGCGGGAGGTGCGCGCATGAGCTTTTCGCAGCTCATCGGCGACTGGCATGCGCTCGCCGTGCTCTTCGTCGCCGGCGTCGTTCCCAACCAGATCTGGCGCATGCTGGGCCTGTGGTTCGGCGGCGGCATCGACGAGGGCTCCGAGCTGCTGGTCTGGGTGCGGGCGGTCGCGACCGCGATCCTGGCCGGCGTCATCGCCCAGATCGTGGTCGCGCCGCCAGGGGCGCTTGCCAGCGTGCCGGATATCTTGCGCTATGGCGCGGTGGGAGCGGGGCTCGTCGTCTTCCTGCTGACCCGCCGCTCGATCTTTGCCGGCGTGGTCACGGGCGAAGTCTTCATGCTGGCCGGCAAGTGGTGGTTGGGCTAAAACCGCCGGCGAACAGCAAGGAACAGGAAATATGGTTCGCGAACAGGAGCTCCGCGAGGGCGAGGTCGCCATCGAGCTGCCGCCCGCAGAGGATGCCGGCCTCGTCTTCATCGGCCGCATCCGCACCCCCTGGACGTCGCGGCTGGAGACGCCGCGGCAGGGGCGTCACGACGGCCCGGTGTGCCGGCTCGAAATATTCGAGCCGTTCGTGCCGGCCATCAAGGGCGTCGATTTCTACAGCAACCTCGAAGTGCTCTACTGGCTCGACAAGTCGCGCCGCGACATCATCCTGCAGAGCCCAAAGAACAACGAGAAGACCCGCGGCACCTTCTCGCTACGCTCACCGGTACGGCCCAATCCGATCGGCACCTCGATCGTGAAGCTGGTCGGCATCGAGGGCAATGCGATCCTGGTGCGCGGACTCGACTGCCTCGACAACACGCCGCTGATCGACATCAAGCCGGACCGTTGCGAGTTCACGCCCTTGGCGGCGCCGCAGAAGGGCGATTTCGAGACGGAGTGAAGTCTCTCCTCCGTCATTGCGAGGAGCCCTTGCGACGAAGCAGTCCAGACCGTCTCCGCGGAAGCAGTCTGGATTGCTTCGCTTCGCTCGCAATGACGAGCAGGAGCCATCGTAGCCCGCATGGAGCGAAGCGGAATGCGGGGACAGTCCCGGATTGCGCTTCGCTCCATCCGGGCTACGGGGCGCGCCCCGGAATGACGAGCGGAGAGATCTACCCCGCCTTCAACGCCGCCATCAGCTTGGCCGCGTGCTGTTCCAGCACCTTGGCGTCTTCCTTGCGGCTCGCGGGCGGCAGCATGGCGACGCCGTCGCGGCGCGGCATCACGTGCATGTGGAGATGAAACACCACCTGTCCGCCGGCGGGCTCGTTGAACTGCTGCACGGTGATTCCGTCGGCTTCGAACGCCTTCATCGCTGCCGCCGCGATCTTGTGCGCGCCGCGGGCGACATGGGCGAAGTCGTCCGGTCTGATGTCGAGGATGTTGCGGGCAGGGGTCTTTGGGATCACCAGCGTATGGCCTGGCACGCGCGGCATGATGTCGAGAAAGGCGAAGACGTGCTCGTCCTCGTACACCTTGTAGCAGGGCAGCTCGCCGCGCAGGATCTTTGCGAAGATGTTGTTGGTGTCGTAGGCGGTCATGCTAGCTCCTCGGCGGCTCCTCGAGATTTTGCGCTTACTGTCACCAGCCACGGCGAGGCGTCAAGGCGCCTCGTCGGCGCCTTTGCGGAACGGGCCGAGCTCGGCGAGCTCGCGTCCGGCTTCCGCAACATAGGCGCGCTCGCGCTTGAGGTAGTCGTCGATGGCGCGCCGCAGGCCCGGATCGGCGATGAAGTGGGCGGAATAGGTCGTCTTCGGCAGGTAGCCGCGTGCGATCTTGTGCTCGCCCTGTGCGCCGGCCTCGACGTGCCGGAGGCCGCGCTTGATGGCGAAATCGATCGCCTGATAGTAGCAGACCTCGAAATGCAGGAACGGATGATGCTCGACCGCGCCCCAGTTGCGGCCGAACAGCGTGTCTGAGCCGATGAAGTTGATCGCGCCCGCGATCCAGCGATTGTTGCGGCGGGCCATCACCAGCAGCACGTCCTCGCTCATGGTCTCGCCGATCAGCGAGAAGAACTCGCGCGTCAGATACGGCCGGCCCCATTTGCGCGAGCCGGTCTCCATGTAGAATTCGAAGAACGCGTCCCAGGCATCCTCGGTGATGTCTTTGGCCGTGAGCCAGTGGATAGTGATGCCGGCGGCGAGCGCATCGCGTCGCTCCCGCTTGATCGACTTGCGGTGGCGCGAGTTCAGCGTCGCCAGGAAGTCATCGAAGCTGGCAAAGCCGTCATTATGCCAGTGGAACTGCTGGTCGGTGCGCTGGAGGAAGCCGTGCCCGGCGAGCAGCTTCCATTCGGCCTCGCGGGCGAAGGTGACGTGCACCGAGGAGGCCTTGCTGACCCCGCAAAGCGCCACCAGCCCGCTCGCCAGGGCCTCGCTGATCCGCTCGCGGTCGACACCGTCGCGGACCAGCAGGCGCGGTCCTGTGGCCGGGGTGAACGGAACCGAGACCTGGAGCTTGGGATAGTAGCGCCCGCCGGCGCGCTCATAGGCGTCCGCCCAGCCGCGGTCGAAGACATATTCGCCCTGCGAGTGCGACTTGAGATAGCAGGGCACAACGCCGGCGACGCGGCCGTTGAGCTTGGCCACGAGATGCCGCGGTCCCCAGCCGGTGCGGATCGTCGCTGAGCCCGATTTCTCAGCGGCGGAGAGAAATGCGTGTGAGACGAACGGGTTATAGGCCGACTTTAAGAGACCGGCGGAATCGCCTGGAAGGGCGGATGAGGTTCCCGTGCCATTCCCATTGCAAGCCTTGCCGGGATTGGCGCAGGCGTCCCAATCCTCCGGTGCCACTTCGCCAATCGAAGGTACGGCCTCGAGCGTGATTTCGGATGATGCCATCGTCCCCAAGATCGTGCATTGCAGCAGCGACTTCAAGGGTGGGGAACGCCTCTCTCGTGCCCCGGACGCAGCGCAGCGCTCCTTCAGCGGGGCGCTGCAGAGCCGGGGCCCATGTGGCAGCACGTTCGCGGGGGATGGGTCCCGGCTCTGCGCCGCAATGCTTGGAGCGTTGCAGCTTGTCCGGGACACGAGCGCGTTCGCATGCCGTACCCTACGGCACGAACCCCTCGAAGATCATCTGATCCGCATATTGACCGACCCGCGTCCGCTGCTCCGGCGTGCGCACGGTCCAGCCGAGCAGGGCGCAGCCGAAGACGTTGCGGGCAATCCAGGGGGCGGGGGCCGGCAGGTGGTCGACTTTGAATGCCACGAAGTGGGGCTGGGTCTGGAAGCCGTGACGCAGGTACAGCATGCTGTCGCGCTGCGCCTGCGTCAGCTTGGCCCAGTACTCGTCCTCATAGGTCCGCTGCGCGACGATGCCGCGCGGGCGGGAGGGCAGCAGCTCGCGCAGCGCCAGCACCTGGTCGGGATCGAAGGACATGCCGACAGCGGGACCGTCGTAGGACGCCAGCACCTCGGCCATCCGCTTCACCAGCTTGCGGTCGCCGCCAAAATGGCTCTTCACCTCGATCACCAGCGGTACCCGGCCGGCGACCAGGGCGCAGAGGTCGCCGAGCGACATCATCCGCTCCGGCGTGTCCTTGAACTTGATGGCTTTCAGCTCGGCCGCGGTCTTCTCGATCACCTCTCCGGTGGCCTCGGTGAGGCGGCCGAGCGCATGGTCGTGATGCACCATGGCCTCACCGTCGGCGGAGAGCTGGATATCGACCTCGATCGAAAAATTGCCTGCGATCGCGGCCTGGACCGCGCCCGGCATGTTTTCCACGATACCGCGCGAAATGTCATGCAGGCCGCGATGGGCGACCGGCCGGGCTGTCAGCCAATCCGGAGCGCGCATTCGTGTCAGGCGACCTCGAACACGCCGTCGACCTCGACCGCCGCATCGGCAGGCAGCGAGGCGACCCCGACGGTGGTCCGGGCATGGCGGCCCTTGTCACCAAAGGCCGCGACCATCAGGTCGGAGGCACCGTTCAGCACCTTGGGCCCGTCCAGGAAGTCGGGCGCCGAGTTGATGAAGCCGCCGAGGCGGACCACGCGCACGACCTTGTCGAGGTCGCCGAGCGCGGCCTTGACCTGGGCCAGCAGGTTCACCGCGCAGCCGCGGGCGGCCGCAGCGCCGTCTTCGATCGAGACGCCGGCACCCAGCTTGCCCTTGGCGATCAGCTTGCCGGCAGGATCGAAGCAGACCTGGCCGGAGACGAACAGCAAATTGCCGGTGCGCACGAACGGGACATAGTTGGCGACGGGTGTGGGGGCTTCATGCAGCTTGATGCCTTGTTCCGCCAGTTTCTGCTCGACTGTGCCAGCCATGTTCGACCTCGTTGTCCAAGAATTCATCTGCCCCGACGCCTCTGGAGGCCGGCGGTCCTGTTTCGCTCATCGTGCCGCCACATGCAAGCAACCGAAGGGGACTGCATTTTGTTGAGGCAGGGGAGGAGGTTCAACACGCGAGCCGCAACTTTACGTGAAACGGCCTCAGTTGCGACGCAATGGATCGGTCATTAAAATGTCGAATCTGCGCTTCCCCAGGGAATAGACATGGTGCACCTTTTCCGGACTTCGCTCGGTGTGATGGCGCTCGCGGCGGCCACTGTCGGCCTTGGGGGCTGGGCGCAGGCCGCCAACGGTCCGTTCCTCGCGCATCAGGCGCTTTATGACCTCAGCCTCGTGAAATCGCGCTCCAACTCGGTCAACAGTGCCCGCGGCCGCATCCTCTACAATTTCACGGGGAATGCCTGCGAGGGCTATACCTCGGAATTCCGCCAGGTCTCCGAGCTCGACAGCGGCGAGGGTAAGGTCACGCTGAGTGACCTCCGCTCCAATTCCTGGGAGGACGCTGCCGGCAAGAGCTACCGCTTCAACATCGAGACGCGGATGAACGAGGCCGATGCAGGCCGCGTCGACGGCTCGGCCGAGCGCGACGGCGACCACATCAACGTCAAGCTGAAGCTGCCGGCGCCGAAGACATTTACCCTCGACGGCAAGATCGTATTCCCGACCGAGCAGATCCAGCGCATCATCGCTGCGGCCAACGAAGGCAAGTCGCTGCTCGAGCTCTCCGTCTATGACGGCTCCGACGACGGCCAGAAGGTCTACAACACGCTGACCGTGATCGGCCAGCCGATCCCGGCCGACCGTGCCACGGCGTCCGACCCGTCGATCTCCGACGAGCATATGAAATCGCTCAAGCGCTGGCCCGTCACCGTCAGTTACTTCGACCGCGAGGCCCAGCAGAAGGAAGGCGAGCAGACGCCGGTCTACGCGATGGCGTTTGAGCTCTACGAGAACGGCGTTTCCCGCCAGCTCGTGCTCGATTACAACGATTTCGTGATCTCCGGCGCGATGGGCAAGTTCGACGTGAAGGACAGCAAGCCCTGTAATTGAGGGCATGTCGCTCTTTCCTCCGTCATTGCGAGCGCAGCGAAGCAATCCAGACTATTTCCATGGTGGCAGTCTGGATTGCTTCGTCGCTTTGCTCCTCGCAATGACAGCTAGCTCTCCGCGCGCTCTCCCGCTACGCTCCGTCCCAATCACAAACATCCGGGAGCCAACCATGCCCAAGCTCGACCATCTCCGCCCCAGCGGCCTGCATCACAATCCCGCCTATTCCCACGTTGTCACCGCATCCGGCGCCCGCACCATCTACATCTCTGGCCAGGTCTCGGTGGACGAGGAGGGGCGGATCGTCGGCGAGGGCGATATTGCTGCACAGACGACGCAGGTGATGCAGAATCTCGGCCACGCGCTGAAGGCGGCGGGGGCGAGCTACGCCAACATCGTCAAGATCACGACCTTCGTCGTGAACTACAAGCCGGAGCTGCGCCCCATCATCGGCAAAGCCCGCTCCGGCTTCTTCGAAGGCATGGAGCCGCCGGCCTCGACGCTCGTCGGTGTCTCCGCGCTGGCCGCGCCGGAGTGGCTGATCGAGATCGAGGCGGTGGCCGTCGCGGATTGAGGTCTCTCTTGTAGCCCGGATGGAGCGAAGCGTAATCCGGGGTCTGCTGCTAGGATGCGCTGTCCCGGATTGCGCTCCGCTCCATCCGGGCTACGAGTGTCTCGCGCCAGAGATATTCTGTAGAACAGCCATCGCTTCATCGGCCTTGTCGACAGGCACGAAGAGGTGATCGTGATGGAAGGCCGAAACGGCATTCACGCTGATGCCAGCTGCGGCGAGATGGGCTGTGATCGCAGCCAGGAATCCGACCGCGTCCAGCGACGAATAAACTGTCAGGGTGATCAGGCGCGAGGCGAACTCGTAGCGCAGGCCTGCCGCTTCGGCCTCTTCGCGAGCGATCACCAGTGTCGTTCCTTCGCGTTCGCGGAACGTCAGCATCGGGCTGATGGTGGCTGGAATGCTCGCGCTCGGCGCAACCGTGCAAAACACGAAGATGCCGTCCAGGATCTCCGGCTTCATGTTGCTCAGCAGCGCGTCGAGATCGCGTTCGCCGGTCACGATGCCAGCCCCTGAACCGGTCGGATCGTTTGAGCCCTTGCGAAGCTATCGGCGACAGAGGCTGTTGGAGCCATTGTCAACATACCTTTGTATATCTCCTCTAATCCTTCTCATGCGCTGACCTTACGCTGGTAGAATTGAGCGACGGCGGGAGATTCTTACAATTTGAGCCCACTCGGGTCACTGCGAGGAGGCTCAAATGAACGTCGTCATTCGAAAGCTCAACGGCTTGTGGCACCTCATCGTCGGGTCTTGTCAGATCCGAACGCCGTTCCTGGAAACTCAGGATCGGCAGTTGGTAGTTCAGTATGCCCGGCGCGCCTATCCGGGTGCACGGATCTTCGAACGCGACTGAGTTGAGCAGGACTCGATCACTCCTGCGCCTTCTCCGGCCCCTCATACGCAATGCCGCGGATCACCGCGGCACTGCCGAACTTCTTGCGCAGACTGTCCACCGCGCGCTCGGCGTGCGCGGCGCGGCGGTCGAGCATGTCGGTGTCGTCGGAGGCCGAGCCGTCACGCAGCGCGCTGACGCCGGCGCCCATCAGGCGGAAGGCGGTGCCGTCGATCTCTTTCGCCAGCATCTCGCGGCAGATCGAGAAGATCTTTGCGGCGAGCTGCGTCGGGGCGGCGATCGACTGTGAGCGCGTGCGCTGGCGGAAATCGGCGGTCTTCAGCTTCAGCGTGACGGTCGAGCCGGCGAGCTCGCTGCTCTTGAGACGCGACGACGTCTTCTCGCACAGCCGCCACAAGATCTTCTCCAGCGTCGCGAAATCGCGGATGTCGCTCTCGAACGTGGTCTCGCTGGAAATCGTCTTGGCGCCGCGATCAGGCTCGACGCGGCGGTCGTCGATGCCGCGCGCAAGCCGCCACAGCCGGCGGCCGTCACTCGGAAACTGCCGCATCATCTCGATCTCGTCGGCCTTCTGCAGATCGGCGATGATGCGGAAGCCGCGCTGCACAAGGCGTTCCTGCGTGGCCGGTCCGACGCCAAAGATGAAGCCGACCGGCCTCGAAGCCAGCATCAAGCGCGCTTCGTCCTGGTCGAGCGCGGCAAAGCCGCGCGGCTTGTCGAGGTCGGAAGCGATCTTGGCCAAAAACTTGTTGCAGGACAGGCCGACCGAAACGGTGATGCCGATGTCGCGCTCGACCTCGCGCGCAAAGCGCGCCAGCACCTTTGCCGGGATCATGCCGTGGACGCGCTCGGTGCCGGACAGATCGAGGAAGGCCTCGTCGATCGAGAGCGGCTCGACCAGCGGCGTCAGCGCCTGCATGGCCTGGCGCACCTCTCGGCCGACCCGGACATATTTCGCCATGTCGGGGCGGATTACCGTCGCATGCGGACAGGCCTCCAGAGCCTTGAACATCGGCATGGCCGAGCGCACGCCATAGGTCCGGGCGATGTAGCAGGCAGCCGACACCACGCCGCGCTTGCCCCCGCCGATGATGACGGGCTTATCGGCGATAGCAGGATCGTCGCGCTTCTCGACGGTCGCATAGAAGGCGTCGCAGTCGATATGGGCGATGGTCAGGCCCGCGAGCGCGCGGTGGCGGACCAGGCGAGGGGATCCGCAGGAGGAACAGCGCCGCACGCCCATGTCCAGATCGGCCGGACAATCCCGGCAGAAGCAGCGGGGCCCGGCCGGATCGGGGGAGGTCACGGCACGTCGCGCTCCCAGGAGGGGTCGCCGAGCGCGTCGCCCAGCACCTGCCGCGCTGCGGCAACGTTGGTCGGATGCAGTTCCGCGGTCTTCGCAAAGGCCTTCACGGTCTCGTCATCGCGCAGCACGAAATCGAGCACGCTGAGCAGGAAATTGGGGTCGGAAGCGGCATTGCGCAGGGTCTCCGGACCGACCCCTGTCTCAGCCAGGAACAGGCCCAGCCGCTCGGGCTCGCCGGCGACGAAGGACAGGGCCTGAATCGCAACGATTTCAGCGACTTCGCGGGGGTTGTGAACAGGCTTTTTCACGGGGCCGGTTTGCCTTTCCGTTAACTTTCGGTCTCTAATTTGGAATCATCATGCCCGAGTCTTCGCCTCGAGTCTTGCGACCCCGACAAGCAACTGGAAACCACATCGCAGAAAGTCGGCCCTCGGGTTTAACGAAACTAGAGCGAATCTGGGGCTAGTTTGAATCCAGTTTTCGAAGCGCCGGCGAGCGGCGCCTGAGGCGGTACATGTATGGGTCTGCGGACCAATCGGGAGGGCGGGATGGCTAAGACCGTCCTGATCGTGGAAGACAACGAGCTCAACATGAAGCTCTTCCGCGACCTGTTGGAGGCGCACGGCTACCAGACCTCCGGCACCAGCAACGGCTACGAGGCGCTCGATCTCGTTCGCAAGATGCGGCCCGACCTCGTGCTCATGGACATCCAATTGCCGCAGGTCTCGGGCCTCGAAGTGACACGCTGGATCAAGGACGATCCGGAGCTGCGCGCCATTCCCGTCGTCGCGGTCACCGCCTTCGCGATGAAGGGCGACGAAGAGCGCATCCGCGAGGGCGGCTGCGAAGCCTATTTGTCCAAGCCGATCTCGGTCGGCAAATTCATTGAGACGGTCCGGCGTTTTATCGGATAGGAAGTGAGTTCAAAGTGTCCGCGCGTATCCTGGTTGTCGATGACGTTCCTGCCAACGTCAAGCTCCTCGAAGCCCGCCTGTCTGCCGAATATTTCGACGTGATGACTGCGGCGAACGGCGCCGAGGCGCTGGCGATCAGCCGGCGCGCCGAATGCGACATCATCCTGCTCGACGTGATGATGCCCGACATGGACGGCTTCGAAGTTTGCCGCCGCCTGAAGACCGATCCTGCCACCCACCACATTCCCGTCGTGATGGTCACCGCGCTCGACAGCCCGTCCGACCGCAACCGCGGACTCGAAGCCGGCGCCGACGATTTTCTGACAAAACCCGTCTCCGACGTGGTGCTGATCGCGCGTGTGCGCTCGCTGACGCGGCTGAAGATGATGACCGATGAGCTGCGCATGCGCGCCATCACCTCGCTCGAGATCGGCATGCAGGCGCCGGAGCGCAGCGCGGTGGCCGATACCGGCAAGGGCGGCCGCATCCTGCTGGTCGACGACCGCGAGTCCTCCTATGAGCGGCTGGCGACGATCCTCGCCGCCGAGCACACCATCGACGTCGAGCCGAACCCGACAGAGGCGCTGTTCCACGCCGCCGAGGGCAATTACGACCTCTTGATCGTTTGGCTCGACCTGAACAATTTCGATGGCCTGCGGCTCTGCAGCCAGGCGCGCTCGCTGGAGCGCACGCGCCACGTGCCGATCCTGGCGATCGCCGACCCCGAGAACTCGACGCGGCTGCTCCGCGGCCTCGAGATCGGCGTCAACGACTATCTGCTGCGCCCCATCGACAAGACCGAGCTGCTGGCGCGGGCCCGCACCCAGATCCGCCGCCGCCGCTACACCGATCACTTGCGCGACAACGTGCAGAACTCGATCGAGATGGCGATCACCGACGCGCTCACCGGGCTGCACAATCGCCGCTACATGGAGAGTCATCTCGCGACGCTTGCCGAGCAGGCCGCGACCCGCGGCAAGCCGCTCGCGCTGATGATTCTGGACATCGACTACTTCAAGTCGATCAACGACAATTACGGTCACGACGCCGGCGACGATGTGCTGCGCGAATTCGCGGTGCGGGTGCGCAAGTCGATCCGCGGCATTGACCTTGCCTGCCGCTATGGCGGCGAGGAGTTCGTCATCGTGATGCCCGAGACCGATCTGCACGTGGCCGGCATGGTCGCCGAGCGCCTGCGCCGCTCGATCGCGGGCGAGCCGTTTGCGATCCACAAAGGGACGAAGCGTATCGAGGTCACGATCTCGATCGGCCTGACCACGCTGGAGCAGAAGGGTGAGGCGGTCGCCGACGTCCTCAAGCGCGCCGACACCGCGCTCTACCGCGCCAAGCACGACGGCCGCAACCGCGTGGTGGCGCAGGCGGCGTGAGCTGCCGGCACATAAGTGCGAAAACAACCCCATGCACAGTAGCCGGCGGTAGCAAGATCAACGGCTTACGCGAGGAGCAGGGCGGTTTGCGCTGGCGGCAGCGCCATTTGACACGTCGGGCAAAACAGGCGCATTCTGCCATCATCCCGAACAGATCCTACAAACTCCGCTGTCATTCTCCGCGCATGCGGGGAATCCAGTACGCCGCGTCTTCTCGGTTCTAGTTTCACCGTCTCTGGAATAGTGGATCACCCGCCTTCGCGGGTGATGACACCGAGTGATGCGGTGGCAGCGATCACTGCGGCGGACGCTTGTCCTTCATCGGCTTCGCATCATCCCCCACATCCACCCCCGCATTGCGCAGCAGCACCTTCGCCGCTTCCTTTGCCGCCCTGGCCATCGCCGGATCGTCGCGGACGAGGTCCTGCGCGATGGAGCCATCCATCAGCAGCACCAGCTGCGTCGCCAGCGCGTCCGCATTTGCGACGCCGAGCTCGGTCAGCCGATCACGAAACCAGACACGGCGGCTTTCCTTGAAGGCGATTGCGATCTTCTTCACGGCGCGGTCCGTAGGACCGAGCTCGGCGACCGCGTTCACGAACGGGCAGCCGCGAAAATCCTTGGATGCAAAGCGACGCTCCAGCGAATCGAACGTCGCAAGGATCTGCTCGGCCGGCGGCTTGTCGGAAGGGCGCGCGCTGACGAAGCGGCGCTCGAGGTAGGCAGCGATCAGCGCGTCCTTGGAGGGAAAGTGGTTGTAGAGCGTGCGCTTGGAGATGCCGATCTCGGCCGCGATGGTGTCGACGCCGATGGCGCGAATGCCTTGCAGATAGAACAGCTTGTCGGCGGTCTGAAGGATCCGCTCTTTCATCGTCTGTGGGGCGGGCGGGGGAGCCATGCGGTAGCGCGCGTCCTGTTCGCTTGACAACACCGGCCCTTTTATAGCCTAAGTACACAGGTCTGTGTAACCAAAATCAACGGCAAAAGCAGACGTCGGCTTTCGCGCCGTGCCCAAAAAGGGAGAAGAAAAATGCCCCTGTTGCAGGTTCTGCGTCCGACCTTGCCCATCCTGATCGGCGCCTCGATCATGCTGACGCTGAGCATGGGGCTGCGGCAGTCGCTCGGCATCTTCCTGCAACCGCTGACACATGACATCCACATCTCGGTGTCGGATTTCACACTGGCGCTGGCCGTGCAAAACCTCGCCTGGGGCTTTCTCCAGCCGCTCGCCGGCGCCATGACCGAGCGCTACGGCTTTCGCCCGATCATGATCGTGGGCGCGCTGATGTACATCGTCGGCCTTGCGCTGATGGCGACCGCCAACGGGCTTGTCAGCATCATGATCGGCGCCGGCGTTTTGATCGGCACCTCGCTGGCCTGCACGGCGGCTGCGATCGCGATGTCGGTGGCGGCGCGCGCGGTGTCTGAGACGGTGCGCTCGACCGTGCTCGGCATCGTCTCCGGTGCGGGCTCGCTCGGCGCGCTGCTGTCGGCGCCGATCGGGCAGATGCTCAACGAGGGCTTTGGCTGGCGCATTGGCCTTGCCGGCTTCGTCATCATGTCGGTGCTGATGATCCCCGCCGCCTGGTATGCCGGGCGCGTCGACCAGATCCCGCTGCCCAAGCCGGCCGCCGACGAGATCGACGATGCTACGGCTGCGATCGCGGCGCGGACTGCGTTCGGCAATGCGTCCTTCGTGGTGATGACCTGCGCCTATCTCGTCTGCGGCATGCAGCTGGTGTTCCTCACCACGCATCTGCCGTCGTATCTGGCGATCTGCGGCCTCGACCCGATGCTGAGCGCGCAGACGCTCGGCATGATCGGTGGCTTCAACGTGCTGGGCTCGCTGTTCTTCGGCTGGGCCGGGCAGCGCTGGAATAAGCTGGCGTTGCTGGGCGCGATCTACATCCTGCGCTCGCTGGCGCTTGCCTGGTATTTCATGCTGCCGGCGACGTCGTTCTCGACGCTGCTGTTCGGCGCCATCATGGGCTTCCTCTGGATGGGCGTTGGTCCGCTGGTCGCGGGCGCGGTCGCCGAGATGTTCGGCCTGCGCTGGCAGGCGATGATCCAGGGCCTCGCCTTCATGAGCCACCAGATCGGCAGCTTCCTCGGCGCCTACGGGGGAGGGCTGCTCTACGACGCGCTCGGCTCCTACACCATGGCCTGGCGCATCGGAGTGGCACTGGGCCTCGCGGGCGGCATCGTGCAGGTCGCGTTCGCGCTGATCAGGCCGTCGCAGCCGCCGGTGTTGAAGGCGGCGTAGCGAGGGGCGTTGTCGTAAGCGCTAGCCCACGAGTTCAAGCAAACCTCGCGCCGCTTGGCCGCGAATAGCCGCTCGTGCCCCTGAAGCCGACCTGGCGCGCTGTCCAGACCCCGGCCTTTCGTCCGGCTGGGACGGAAGATGTTCATCCTGCTATATTAATTCCAAACTGGCAGGGTGGCGGTGGCTATGGCGCGAGTTGAGAGACGGTTAGCGGCGGTGCTGGCAGCGGACGTTGCCGGTTATTCGCGGTTAATGGGCGCCGATGAGGTCGGCACGCTCGAAGCCCTTAAGGTTATCCGCCGCGAAATCGTCGATCCAGCCATTGCGGAGCACAAGGGCAGGATCGTCAAGACAACTGGCGATGGCCTCCTGGTCGAATTCGCCAGCGCCGTCGACGCGGTGACATGCGCCGTGGCCGTTCAAGAGAAGATGGCCGGCCGGGAAGGACAGATTGCCTTTCGCATCGGCATCAACATCGGCGACATTATCAGCGACGAAAACGACATCTTCGGTGATGGCGTGAATGTGGCCGCACGCGTTGAGAACGAGTGCGCGCCAGGCGGCGTGTGTCTGTCGGGAAGTGCGTTCGAACAAGTCAGGGGAAAAACGACATTCGAGTTCGATGATCTAGGCGAACGATCGCTGAAGAACATCGATCGGGCGGTTCGACTATATGGGGTCAAACCTGCCAATGCGAAGCCAGCGACGGCGGAGAGCAATCGACTGCTGTCATTACCCGACAAACCTTCAATTGCGGTTCTGCCGTTTCAGAATATGTCCGGCGACCCGGAACAGGAGTACTTCGCCGATGGCATGGTGGAGGACATCATCACTGCGCTGTCGCGCTTCAAATGGCTGTTCGTGATCGCCCGCAATTCGACCTTCACGTACAAGGGGCGGTCCGTTGACATCAGGCAGGTTGGACGCGAACTGGGGGTTCGTTACGTGTTGGAAGGCAGTGTGCGACGGGCAGGCGACCGCGTACGGATCACAGCGCAGCTGATTGACGCGGAGACCAGGGCCCATATCTGGGCAGATCGCTACGACCGCGCGCTCGACGACATCTTTGCCTTGCAGGACGATTACCGTGAGCACTGTCGCCGCGATCGAGCCCAGCGTGCGTCAGGCCGAAATTGAACGGGCGAAGCGCAAACGGCCTGAAAATCTCGACGCCTACGATCTCGTGTTACGTGCGACGCCGCTGGTGGATACTGGGATGCCGGAGGGCGCGTCGCAGGCGGTGCCACTCCTCGAGCGCGCACTTCTACTTGAGCCGAACTACGCGCTCGCGCGCGGCCAAACGGCGTTTTGCAATGAAATACTATATCTCCGAGCGGGAAGGCGTGAAGACAATCGCACGGCCGCGATAAGGTACGCGCATACTGCAGTGGCGCTTGGTCCCGACGATGCCCCGGCACTCGTCTACGCCGCAATCGCTATCGGTCTCGTCGAACATGACCGTATCTTGGCCCTGGAAACCTTCGAGGCCGCCCTGGCAATTTCCCCGTCGGCGGCGTGGGCCTATTCCTGGGGCGCGTTGATTTTGGGCTGGGGAGGGGAAGCCGAGCGCGCCATCGAATGGGGCGAGCGGGGTATCCGCCTTAGTCCATTCGATCCGTGGATTACCGCTGCGCTGCATGGCATTTGCATGGGCCATTTTCTTCGTGGACGCTATGAAGATGCCGCGGCGGCAGCGCAACGGGCCATTCGCAGCAAACCAGGCTTCAGCGTCTCGCACATGTTTCTGGCGGCGTCGCTTGCCAAACTCGGACGAATGGAAGACGCGAACGCAGCCGCCGAGCGCGTGATGCAACTTCAGCCCAATTTCAGCAGCAATGGTCAGTGCTCCGCCATCGGCTGCGTGCCGTTGCTCGCAACACCCCTGATCGAAGCAATGCGCGCTTCAGGTCTGCCTGAATAACCGGGATCCGCCACCAGGCGGCCGATGCGTCAGCACAATTGACTTTTAACCAAAGTTCCACAGGGCTAGGCTGCCAAGATTAATGATCGCGCTCCCGCCAGATGGTGAGAGGAGGCGTGGCATGATCGAACAGCCGCACTTTGATGCGTATTCAATCCCAGCACGTATCTGCTTTACCGTTGCATTGCTTGGTTGTGCCGTACTGATCGCCGTGTTGGTTACGAGCGTCTACTTCCTGGAATAAGGTGTTGGAGTGAAACGAACCAGGCTCGCGCCATCGGCATGGCGGCTGGGAGAACGCTGACCGCCCGTTCCGGGCCACCGGTCCGCGCGAAGCGCGTGCGGGGGCCCACTGCATGCCCATGGCCTACAACAGCTTGATCGGAGATATGGGGGACCCGCTGTCGGGCGGTCAGAACAGCGCGCCGTGCTCGCGCGGGCACTCTACCGACGATCCCGAATACTGGGCCAATTCTTACCTGCGCGAGGCATCTCAAGGACTCTCTGGAGCAGCGTGGGATGGCCAAGAACGGCGCGCAATTCCGGCCTTTCGAGCCATGCGACTGCATCCTCCAAGCTTTCGCATTCCTCGAGCTTGGTGGTTGCCGTCGCCAAAGGCACGTCGACGGCGCCAAATTTGCGCGGCTTGGCAAGCGATAGCGATCCCAAATGCTGGCCTAGCAGTTCTGGATCCTGGCTGAGCTGGTGCAGGGCCCCGGTTATCGCTGTTGGCTCAGATGCGGCGAGTTCGTTTGCACGGAGCACCACAGCGGGCGGGTCGTTGGTTTCCGGCGTGGCAAAAAGTCCGGGCGTCTTCAGTCGTGCAGACGTCATGAGGCCCAACGGGATTGAAAGCAGAAGACCCAGCACGACAGGCGACATCCAAAGCAGCAGCGGCAGAGAGACCGCGTAGGCACTGAGCAACAGGGCCAATCCGCAGAGCGTGGGGCCGACGAGCTTGCGATAGATTTCGCCTCGAGCGAGGTAGCCATCGCTTCGGCGCTGCACCTGCCAGCCCGCGTCCCGGCCAGCTAGAATTTCAAACACGGCCTTGGTCTGGAGGATCATCATGCACGGAGCGATCAAAGCCGCAAGAAATGTCTCGCAAACGACTCCGGCCAATACGCGAGGATTCCCTGCGAATCCGATCCGCTCTCTTCGATTGCCGATCAGCACCAGATAGGCCAGCAGCTTCGGCAGGATCAGAAGTCCCATGGTCGCTGCAAAGATCTGGGCGGCAAGCACCGGGTCCTGTTGCGGCCAGGTCGGAAACAAACTGAAGCCTTTGGGAAAATATTCCGGTCGGATGAAGTGCGCCTGCAGTGCAATCAGCAGGCCGAGCACCAGGAATAGAAACCACAGCGGCGCGGTGACATAGGAGCCGATGCCTGTAAGCAAATGCAGCCGCGACACCCAGTGTAGCCCGCGCGCGGGCAACACAGCGAGATGCTGAAGGTTCCCCTGGCACCAGCGACGATCTCTTGCCGCAAAGTCCAGCAGTGACGGCGGGGCTTCTTCGAAGCTGCCGCCGAGGGTCGGTGCCAGATAGATTGCCCAGCCCGCGCGGCGCATCAACGCGGCCTCGACAAAATCATGGCTCAAGATGTGACCCCCGAAAGGCTTACGACCGCTCAGCTCCGGCAGGCCGGCCTCCGCAGCGAACGCCCGTACCCGGATGATGGCGTTGTGGCCCCAGTAATTGCTGTCGCCACCGTGCCACCAAGCATTGCCGGCTGCAATGATGGGGCCGTAAACGCGCCCCGAGAATTGCTGCAGCCTACTGAACATTGTGCGCGCGTTGACGATGACCGGCTGCGTCTGGATCAGCGCAGCAGCGGGATGGAACTCCATCGCGTTGACAAGGCGAACTATTGTGTCGCCTTCCATGAGGCTGTCCGCGTCGAGAACGATCATGTGATCATAGGCCGACCCAAACCTCATGACCCAGTCGGCGATATTGCCGGACTTGCGCGCGATGTTGTTGGAGCGATGCCGGTAGTACAGCCGAGCGGCGCCGCAGGCGCGGCGCAGCCGAATGAAGGTCAGCTCTTCACGAATCCAGATGTCGGGATCGGTCGTATCGCTCAGTAAAAACCAGTCGAACTGGTCCCCATATCCGGTCGCTTGAACTGATTCATACATTGCGCGTAGCCGCGCCATGAGATGATGCGGGTCCTCATTATAGGTGGGTAGCAGCATGGCTGTGCGCGAGGTGATAGGAGGCAGTGAGCCGGTCGCATCGATCGGCAGAAAAGACCGGCTGCGCGTGAGCAGCACGAAAAATCCGGCGAGCGCGGACATGAAGGAGAGCGCGACCCATGCGAGCAGCACGAGGAAAAAGCCGAGCAGCACCGCCTCGAGAAAGGTTACACCGCCAACTTTCACCACGTCATACATGCCGTAGCCGCCGGCAAGCGTCAGCACCCCAGTCCCGACAAAAATAAAGAGGCGGCGAACCATCAAAGTGGTACCCGAATGCACCGGCGACCGGTTAGCTTCAGTCGCGCGATCCAGCCGGCAAGGCAGCATCGGCAGCGGACTTTCCGGCGGCAGAAATGGGCTGCCAGGGGCGTTCGGCGACGGTCTCAGGGCGTCCATCGATAGGTCCACACTTCGGAGACTGGCGCTTCGTTTTGCGCCAGGAAAGCTCGTAATTCGATTGCGGCTTGCTTCTTGACCGAGCATTGGAAGCTCAGACGCCATCCGCCTGTCATGGGATTAGGTTGCGTGACGATGTTGCTGACTTCGGCTTTTGCAGCGGTCACCACGCCTTTGATGGTCTTGGCATCGATGCCTTTGAGTCGGTCCCCCATCAGTTCCAGCACGAACAATTTGCTATCGTCACCCCGGCTTCCGATCCCCGTTCGCGTGAACCGTGCGAGCGCCTCCGGTTTGGGGGCGTCCGGCCCCCAGTGCAGCCGATAGGTGAAGATGTGTTCGCTTTTGGCTGTCAGCGGCTGCTTCGGTTGCCACAGCGCTGCGATGTTGTCGTGGATCTCCTCCTTGGTAGGTATCTCGAATAATTTCACCGCTCCTTCGCCCCAATCGCCGATCGGCTCGAACCATAGGCTTGGGCGCTTTTCGAAGTTGGATTCGAGGTCCTGATAGGCGAAGAAATTCCTCTCCCGCTGCATGAGGCCGAAGCCGCCGGGATTGACGTCGGCAAAGCTGCTGACCTGCAGATCGTGCGGATTGTTCAGTGGACGCCAGAGTTGCTCACCTCTACCGTTGAAGATCGCAAGTCCATCCGAGTCGTGAACCGCGGGGCGGAAATCGTCAAAATCTTTGCGATCGTTCGGCCCGAAGAAGAACATGCTGGTCATAGGCGCGAGCCCGGCATGCTCGATGTCTACCCGCGGATAGAGAGCCATCTCGACGTCGAAAACCGTGCTTTGGCCAGGCCGGATCGTGAATCGGTAGCTTGCGGCCGCACTCTTACTGTCCAGCAGCGCGTGTACTACGATGGAAGAGGCATTCGGCACCGGCTTCTCCAGCCAGAAGGCCTTGAACGCCGGGAATTCTTCGCCCTTGCTCTCGCCGGTATCGATCGCTAGTCCGCGCGCGGACAGGCCATACGTCAGTCCTTTCGCGACTGCTCGGAAGTAACTGGCGCCCAGGAACACACAAACTTCATCGTAGTAATCCGGCCTGTTGATCGGAGCGTGAATGCGGAATCCGCTAAACCCGATGTCGACATCCGGCCATTGTCCGAGACCCTCTCCGAACGAGAAGTCGTCGCGCCGATACGGGATCGGCATGAAGCTCCCGTTCACCACCTGAAAAATCTCGACCCGGTTCTTGTAGAAAAAGCCGCGGTGAAAAAATTGCACTTCGAACGGTAGCTTCTCATCACGCCACAACGCCTTCTCAGGCCTGAAGCGAATTGATCGGTATTGATCGTAGTTGAGATTCTTCAGTGCATCCGGCAGCTTCTCGTCCGGAGGCTCGAACGATTTCGCGGCAAGGGCGCGGGCAAGCTCGCGCACGTAGGACGGGCTGAATGGCGGGGCGGAGCCCGTCTGAGCCTTCGCTGCACGCAGCAGCATGGTGGCAGCCGAGAAGGCAGCCGATGCGCGAAGGACTTGCCGGCGGTTCACGCTTGCGTCTCCCCGTTCAAAACAGGTGGGGAAACGGCCTATGTTCTCCGGAGTTCCATGCGGGTAAGCGGATGTGACACCGCTGACTCCAGAAAAAAATGTGCGGACGGACTCAGGAGAGGGTCTGCAGCAATGGCAGAACGGTCCTGGATTGCTTCGTCGCACCAGCGACAAAATTGCTTTGCAATATTGTCGCGGGCTCCTCGCAATGACGGCGTGGAGAAATGGTAGCGCGTCAATTTCTGTCTCGTGCCCCGGACGCAGCGCAGCGCCTCAGCGGTGCGCTGCTGAGCCGGGGCCCATGGATCAGCATCGCGCTGTGTTGCTTTCTGGGGCTCGGCTCTGCGCAGCAGCGCGACCGGACGGATGCTACGCATCGCCTAGGCTGTATCGCGTTCGGGATACGACAGGGGTCGTAAAATAAAAACGGGGCCCGAAAGGGCCCCGCAAAACTCTTCAACGCTCAGCCGATCTTACTTGATCTTGGCTTCGCGGAATTCGACGTGCTTGCGCGCGACCGGATCGTACTTCTTCTTGACCAGCTTGTCGGTCATGGTGCGCGAATTCTTCTTGGCGACGTAGTAGAAGCCGGTGTCAGCCGAGGACACGAGCTTGACCTTGATGGTGACCGCTTTGGCCATGTTCAGAACCTCAGGAATAAAGGGAATCTGGAGCCGGCCAAACGGCCCGCGTTGGCCGGCAACCTAGCCAGAAACCGTCTGATGTCAAGGTTTTAGGGCCGGAAATCTACCCGAAACGGCCCCATTATGCCTCAAAGAACCGGTTTTTCGGCCGCGGCAGGCCCAGATTCTCCCTCAAAGTGGGCCCTTCATACTCTTTGCGGAAAATCCCGCGGCGCTGCAGCTCCGGCACGACCTTGTCGACGAAATCGTCGAGGCCGGCGGGCAGGAACGGGAACATGATGTTGAAGCCGTCCGAGCCGCGCCCGACCAGCCATTCCTCCATCTGGTCGGCGATGGTCTTGGCGGTGCCGACGAAGGACAGCCCGCCATAGCCGCCGACGCGCTGGGCGAGCTGGCGGACGGTGAGCTTCTCGCGCGCGGCGAGATCGACCATGCGCTGGCGGCCGCTCTTGCTGGCGTTGGTCTCGGGGATGTCCGGGAGAGGGCCGTCCGGATCGAAGCCCGAGGCATCGGTACCGAGAATGACGGACAGCGAGGCGATGGCGCTGTCGTAATGCACGCGGCTGTCGAGCAGCGCGCGCTTCTCCTTGGCTTCATCGACGCTGTCGCCGACCACGACGAAGGCGCCGGGCAGGATCTTGAGGTGCTCAGGATCGCGGCCGACCTTCTCCATGCGACCCTTGATGTCGGCGTAGAGCTTCTGTCCGTCGGCGAGGCTGCCGCCGCCGGTGAACACGGCTTCCGCGGTCTCGGCGGCGAGCTGCTTGCCGTCTTCGGACGCGCCGGCCTGCACGATCACCGGCCAGCCCTGCACCGGGCGGGCGATGTTGAGGGGGCCGCGCACTTTGAGATATTTGCCGTTGTGGTCGAGCGTGTGCATCTTCGCGGGGTCGAAGAACAGGCCGCTCTCGACGTCGCGCACGAACGCATCGTCCGCGAAGGAGTCCCAGAGGCCGGTGACGACGTCGTAGAATTCGCGGGCGCGCCTGTAGCGCTCGGCGTGCTCCATGTGATCGTCGAGGCCGAAATTCAGCGCCGCGTCCGGATTCGAGGTGGTGACGATATTCCAGCCGGCGCGGCCGCCGCTGATGTGGTCGAGCGAGGCGAAGCGGCGCGCGACGTGATAGGGCTCGTCGAACGTGGTCGAGCCCGTCGCGATCAGGCCGATGCGCTCGGTGACGGCCGAGAGCGCCGACAGCAGCGTGAACGGCTCGAATGACGTCACCGTGTGGCTGCGCTTGAGTGCATTGATCGGCATGTTCAAGACGGCGAGGTGATCGGCCATGAAGAAGGCATCGAACTTGCCGGCCTCGAGCTTTTGGATCAGCTGCTTGATGTGACCGAAATTGAAGTTGGCGTCAGGCCAGGCGCCGGGATAGCGCCAGGCGCCGGTGTGGATGCTGATCGGGCGCATGAACGCGCCCAGCTTGAGTTGCCGTTGTGCCATCGCCCGGTGTCCGTTTTGGGTGTCGTTGGGGAAAGACATAGGCACGCGGCGGAACTCCGCCATTGGCGGCGGCGGGAAGATTATTTTGTTTTTTGCAGATCTCTCAGCACGTCATTCCGGGGCGCGCCTTTTGGCGCGAGCTATGATGTGCAATCGCGCATCTGAGAATCCATCGAGCCGCAGACACGGTGGATGAATGGATTCCGGAATCGCGCTGCGCGCGCCCCGGAATGACCAGTGGAGAGAGTCGCGCCCCGGAATGACGGAGAGGGGAGCGCCGATCAGCTCAAAACATCCTTTTGCATCTTGCCGCCGTAGAAATGGAAGAACGGCACCGGCGCATCGTGGCGGAGCGGGCCGGTGGCAAGGCGGGTGTCGAGCTCGTTGAGCACGTTGCGCGTCATCGGATGCAGATCCGCGAGCGGTTTTGAGCCGAGCTCGACCCAGACCAGCTCGACCAGCTCGGCATCGGCATGGATCACGCCGTCGACGCGGTGGGTGATCGCGGAGGCATCCGCCGTGAAGAAGCGCGTATCGAAGCGCTTGACGCGGCCGGGCGGGGTGATGGCGCGGGCGATCAGGAACAGGCCGGATGGGTCGGGCAGGAGGCCGGCATCCGCGAATGGCTTCCAGGGGCCTTCGAGCTTGGGCACCTTGCCCTCCGCTTGGCGGCCGAGGCACAGACCAGTCTCCTCGCAGGCTTCGCGGATCGCAGCAATGGCGAGCGACTTCGCGCGCGAGGCCGGGGTCTTCGGGCTGCCCTTGGCGAGATTGGCTTCGAGCTCCGTGGTGATAGGGGCGGCGCAGGGCACGCGATAATCGGCCTTGTCGACGCGGCCGCCGGGGAAGACGAACTTTCCGGGCATGAACACCACCTTGTCGTGGCGCTTGCCGACCAGCACTTTCGGAATGGGCCCGCTGCGATCGACCAGGATCAGCGTCGCCGCATCCCTCGGGCGAAAATAGGGATGGTGGTCGGCTTCCTTCTCATCGTGAACCTTCTCCACTGCTTGCGCAATATCCGTCATATCCTCACCCAAACCGTTTTTTGCTTCTTACTTACACAGGCGGAATACCATCGGGAGGGTTCTCGTCAAACCCGTGCATGCGCAGAGCCCATTGCAAGCCGACCACAGCTCCCTTCACGGGCTGCAATAGCGCGAGCGAGGCGACGAAGGTGAAGGGCAGATAGGCCACGAAACTGAGCCAGATCGGCGTGGTGTAGTTGGTCTCGATCCAGAGGATAGCCGGCACCACGATGTGACCGACGATGACGATGACGAGATAGGCGGGCAGATCGTCGGCGCGATGCGGGGTGAAGTCGAGGCCGCATTTGGCGCAATTGTCCGCCGTCTTCAGGAAGGCGCGGAACAGCTTGCCCTCGCCGCAGCGCGGGCAGCGGCCGCGAAAGCCGCGCTTCATCGCAGCCCACACGTCGCGCTTCTCGACGAGGCCGCTCTCGCGCGTCCAGATCTTTGGGGCCGTGCTCATCGTCACCATGCCTTGCCCTTCTGTCCCTTGCCTTTGCCCTTTCCCCTGACCTTCCTGCCCTTGGCAGATTTTTGCTTTTCCGGCTTGCGTTTTCTCTCCGGACTGCGGCCGGGATGCGGCTTGGACGATTTGCGCTGCGAGCGGAACGGCCGGCGCTCGCGGGGGCCGGTCTCGCGTTCTGACGACAGCAGTTCGAAGCGTAGCGCGCCTGCGATAGGAGCTGCTTCTATCAGCCGGACGTCGACGACGTCACCCAGCTGATGCATGGTGCCGCTGCGCGTGCCGACCAGGGCGTGGCGGCTCTCGTCATAGTTGAAATATTCCGTGCCGAGGGATCGGATCGGGATCAATCCGTCGGCGCCGGTCTCGCTCAGCTTGACGAACAGGCCGGCGCGCGTGACGCCGGAGACGCGGCCCTGGAAGCTGGCGCCGATGCGGTCGGCGAGATGATGCGCGATCAGGCGATCGACGGTCTCGCGCTCTGCCTTCATCGCGCGCCGTTCGGTCAGCGAGATATGCGCGGCGACTTCGCCGAGACTTTCCGGCGTCTCGCTGTCGGGCAGGGCGCCTTCGCCGAGGCCGAGCGCGCGGACCAGTGCGCGGTGCACGATGAGGTCGGCATAGCGGCGGATCGGCGAGGTGAAATGCGCATAGCGACGCAGGTTCAGGCCGAAATGGCCGTAATTCTCGGAAGAGTATTCCGCCTGCGCCTGGGCGCGCAGCACGACCTCGCTCACCAGCGGGTAATAGTCGTGACCTTCGAGCTGGGCCAGCACGCGGTTGAACAGGGTGGGGCGCAACGCGCCTGATTTCGCGAAGGGAACGTCCAGCGTCTCCAGAAACTCGCTGAGCGCGTGGACCTTCTCCAGCGTCGGCTCGTCATGCACGCGGTAGATCAGCGGCAGCGATTTCTTCTCCAGCATCTCGGCCGCGGCGACGTTGGCGAGGATCATGAACTCCTCGATCAGCTTGTGCGCATCGAGACGTTCCGGCACGACGACGCTGTCGACCGTGCCGTCGCTCTTCAAAAGGATCTTGCGCTCGGGCAGATCGAGATTGAGCGGATCGCGCTCGTCGCGGGCGCGCTTGACGCAAGCATAGGCGGCGTAGAGCGGCCTCAGGATCGGATCGAGCAGCGGGCCGGTGGTGTCATCGGGTCGACCGTCGATCGCAGCCTGTGCCTGCGCATAATGCAGCTTCGCCGCCGAGCGCATCAGGATGCGGTGGAAGGTGTGCGAGCGCTTGCGTCCGTCGGGTCCGATCACCATGCGTACCGCGAGCGCGCCGCGCGGCTCGCCCGGCACCAGCGAGCAGAGATTGTTGGAGATGCGCTCGGGCAGCATCGGCACGACGCGGTCGGGGAAATAGACCGAGTTGCCGCGATCGAGCGCGTCGCGGTCGAGCGCGGTGCCCGGCCGCACATAGAAGCTTACGTCGGCGATGGCGACGTTGACGATGAAGCCGCCCTTGTTGTTGGGATCATCGTCGGCCTGCGCATGCACCGCGTCGTCGTGATCCTTCGCATCCGGCGGATCGATGGTGACGAGCGGCACGTCGCGCCAATCCTCGCGCCCTTTCAGGTTCGCCGGCTCGGCCGCCTCCGCCTCGCGCTCGGCCGCAGGCGAGAATTGCAAGGGGATTTCGTGGGCGTAGATCGCGATCAGGCTGATCGCCTTCTCCGACTTGACCGAGCCGAGCCTCTCCTTGACGCGGCCGGAGGCGAGGCCAAAGCCGCGCGAGCGGACGATGTCGACGCTGATGAGGTCGCCGTCCTGTGCGCCTTGTGTGTCGGCCTTCGCGATGTTCAATTCGCGGTCGGCGAACTTCTTGTCGACGGGGACGAGCCGTCCGCCGCCTTCGGGCAGTGCTCGGAATACACCGAGGATGCGGCTCTTGGCCTTGTCGATGAGCTTGATGATGCGGCCGCGATAGGCGGGGCCTTCGTCCTCGTCGGTGCGTTCGATGCGCAGCAGCGCGCGGTCGCCGACACCGGCGGCGGTGCCAGGCTTGGGCCGGCGCGGCATCTCGATCAGGATTTTGGGCGGCTCGCCGCTTTCGACCTCGTCCCATTCGGCGGGGGAGGCGATCAATTCGCCGTCGCTGTCGCGCCCGGTGATGTCGGCGAGCAGCGTCGGCGGAAGCGTGTCCGGCTCGGAGACCTTGTGGCGCTTCTTCTTGATGATGCCGTCGTCGGCGAGCTCGCGCAGCATGCGCCTGAGCTCGGCGCGATCGGCATTCTTCAGGCCGAACTCGCGCGCAATTTCGCGGGTCCCGACCTTTCCGTGGTTTGCCTTGATGAAGGCGACGATGGCTGTCCGGTCGGGAAAGCCACGGTCATTCTTGCGTTTCACTTAACCTCTAATTCTTGCCGGCACTCTTCTTGGCCGGAGCCTTGGTGGCGGCTGCCTTGGTCGGCGACGGCTTTGTGGCAGAAGTCTTGGCCGTCGACGGCACGGCGGCGCGCGCCTTGCTGGTGGATTCGGTTTTCGATTTGGCCGCGGCTTTCTTCGCGGCCGGTTTCTTCGGCTTTGGCGCGGCGTCCTCGCCGTCCGTAGCCTTCTTGGCCTTGGCGGGCTTGGCCGCCTTCTTCGCCTTGGTCTTGCCGCCACCCTTGGCCGCGCGCTCATCGATCAGCGCGATCGCCTGCGGCAGCGTGATGGCGTCCTTTTCGAACTCGGCCGGGATCGTGGCGTTGACACCGCCTGCGGTGACGTAGGGGCCATAGCGGCCACTCTTCACGGTGACGGTGCCGAGCGTCGGATGATCGCCGATTGCCTTGCCGGGATCGGCGCCGAAGCGGCGGCTCGGGCCCTTCGCGACCTTTTCCGCGATCAGCGTCACCGCGCGGTTGAGGCCGATGTCGAACACCTCGTCGCCGGCCTCGAGGCTGGCGTAAGTCTTCTCGTGCTTCACGAACGGCCCGAAGCGGCCGAGGCCGGCGGTGATCGGCTGACCGGTTTCCGGGTGCTTGCCGATCTCGCGCGGCAGCGACAGCAGTTTCAGCGCAAGCTCGAGGTCGACATCGCTGGGCGAGGTGCCCTTCGGAATGCCCGCGCGCTTCGGCTTCTCGCCTTCCGCATAATCCTTCTGCTCGCCGAGCTGGATGTAGGGGCCGAAGCGGCCGGCCTTGACCCAGACATCGAAGCCGGTGTCGGGATCCTGGCCGAGCGAGCGGTCGGCGTTGGCTTCGCCATCGGCGGCGAGCTGGCGGGTGTAGCGGCACTCCGGATAGTTCGAGCAGCCGACGAAGGCGCCGAACTTGCCGGCCTTGAGGTTCAGCCGGCCGGTGCCGCAATTCGGGCACTGCCTGACGTCGCCGCCATCGGCGCGAGGCGGATAGATGTGCGGGCCCAGAATCTCGTCGAGCACGTCCAGGACCTGCGCGACGCGCAGATCCTTGATGTCGTCGACGGCGCCGATGAAGTCGCGCCAGAAGTCCTTCAGCACCTCCTGCCAGGAGATCTCGTTGTTGGAGATGCGGTCGAGCTGCTCTTCGAGGCCCGCGGTGAAATCGTATTCGACGTAGCGGCTGAAGAAGCTCTCGAGGAACGCGATCACGACGCGGCCCTTGTCCTCGCCATGCAGGCGCTTCTTCTCCAGCTTGACGTAGCCGCGGTCCTTCAGGACCTGGAGGATCGAGGCATAGGTCGAGGGCCGGCCGATGCCGAGCTCTTCCATGCGCTTGACGAGGGATGCCTCAGAGAAGCGCGGCGGCGGCTCGGTGAAATGCTGGGTGACGGCGAGCGACTGCCGCTTCAGGGCTTCGCCGGCGCTCATGCCGGGCAGGCGGCGGGAATCCTCGTCCTCCTCGTCGTCGCGGCCTTCCTGGTAGAGCGCGAGGAAACCGTCGAACTTGATGACCTGGCCCGTGGCCCGCAGCTCCAGCGTCCGGCCGCCGGCTTTTGCGGTGATGTCGACCGTGGTGCGCTCGAGCTCGGCCGCCTCCATCTGGCTCGCGATGGTACGCTTCCAGATCAGCTCATAGAGCCGGGCCTGATCGGCATCGAGCTTGCGGCTCATGCTGTCGGGCCGGCGCGAGAGGTCGGTCGGACGGATCGCCTCGTGCGCTTCCTGGGCGTTCTTGGCCTTGGCCTGGTACTGGCGGGGAGCGTCCGGCACATAGGCGTTGCCGTAATCCTCGCCGATCACCTTGCGTGCCTGGGTGATCGCCTCGGGGGCGATCTGCACGCCGTCGGTACGCATATAAGTAATGAGTCCGGTGGTCTCGCCGCCGATGTCGATGCCTTCATAGAGGCGCTGGGCGATGCGCATCGTGTGCGCCGGCGCAAAGCCGTATTTGCGGCTGGCTTCCTGCTGCAGCGTCGAGGTGGTGAAGGGCGCCTGCGGATTGCGCCGCGCGGGCTTGGCATCGACCGCTGTCACGGCATAGGCGGCTGCTTCCAGCGCCTTCTTGAAGTCTTCGGCTTCCGCGCCGGTGCCGATGTCGAGGCGCTGGATCTTCTTGCCGTCGGCGCCGACCAGGCGGGCCTCGAAGGCATCGCCGCGCGGGGTCAGCAGGGTCGCGACCAGCGACCAATATTCGCGCGGGACGAACTTCTCGATCTCGAGCTCGCGGTCGCAGACGAGGCGCAGTGCCACCGACTGCACGCGGCCGGCCGAGCGCGCGCCGGGCAGCTTGCGCCACAGCACGGGGGAGAGGGTGAAGCCGACCAGATAGTCGAGCGCACGGCGCGCCATATAGGCGTCGACCAGCGCGCCGTCGATCTGGCGCGGATGCTTCATGGCTTCCGAGATTGCCTGCTTGGTGATGGCGTTGAACACCACGCGCTCGATCTTCTGGTCCTTCAGCGCGCGCTTCTCTTTAAGCACCTCCAGCACGTGCCAGGAGATGGCTTCGCCCTCGCGATCAGGGTCGGTGGCGAGAATCAGGCGGTCAGCGCCTTTCAGCGACCTCGCGATATCGTTCAGCCGTCCGGCGGCCTTGGGGTCGACCTCCCAGATCATCTTGAAATTGGCGTCGGGATCGACGGAGCCATTCTTGGCGGGGAGGTCGCGGACATGGCCGAACGACGCCAGAACCTCGTAGGACGAGCCCAGATATTTGTTGATCGTCTTGGCTTTCGCCGGCGACTCCACAATGACGATATTCATGTAGTTCCAGTAACTTATGGGAAAATCTTGGGCCGAAAACGAAAGGACTCGGGTCGGCCGTTTCGACCCGAACATGGGTGGTGAGGCCGGTCCTGTCAAATCGGCGGGTGTTGAAAGCCGCCGCAATGGGAAAAGTTTCATATCGAGAAAGTTGCAAAATACCACCTTGGAGTTGCGGTCGATGTCGGCATAATGTTTCTCCGGGGCATGGATTCGGGGTTGGCTGGTGACTAGGCCAGGAAAGAAACGGGCGCGCGCTTCATCGGGCGCGCCGGGAGGCGCGCGCAACGAGGAACCGGGGGAAGGCGGGGCGGATGAGGCGGTGGCCTTCATCGCCGAGCAGACCGCTGCCCTGCGCAAGCTCGCCGAGCGCCACAAGCTGCACGTGTTACATTATCTCTTGGGCATGACACAGCTCGAGGCCGACGAGCATCTGAGGCTGCGGAGCAGGCGCAAGCTGTCGTGAGAGGCGGCCAACACCAGACCCGTCATCCTGAGGCGCGAGTGGCGCGATGCCGAGCATCGCGCCGGGAGCCTCGAAGGATGAACGGCCGAGTTGCCAGCCGGGCCGTCGCCATTCGAGGCTCGCCGAAGAGGCGAGCGCCTCAGGGTGACGGTGATAAAAATGAGTACGCTGCATCAACGTCGTCATTGCGAGCGTAGCGAAGCAATCCAGACTGCCGCCGCGGAAAGACTCTGGATTGCTTCGCTGCGCTCGCAATGACGGTGGGGCGGCAGCGCGTTGCTATCCCGCCGACCGCCGCCGTCGCGCCGGCCGCGGCTTCAGCGCGGTATCGGCGGGGCTGAGCAGGCGGCCGTCCTCGGCGCGCATTTCGAGCTTCTTCACCGGGCGGCCCTTGGCGCGATCGACCAGGATGGTCGCGATCCCCTCGGGGTGATCGTCGAACTCCTCGCTCCATTGCCGTAGGGCCACCAGGATCGGGAAGGTGCCGCGCCCCTTGGGCGTCAGCACGTATTCCTGGTAGGCGCTGCCGTCGGAGGCGGGGGCGGTTTCCAGAATGCCGTGATCGGCCAGCGCGCGCAGCCGCGCCGCCAAGATGTTCTTGGCCATGCCGAGCTTGCTCTGGAATTCGCCGAAACGGCGTAGGCCGAACAGCGCCTCGCGGATGATCAGCAGCGACCACCAGTCGCCGAGCGCCTCCAGCGATCGCGCGATCGGGCAGGCATCGCCCTCAAAGCTCGTTCGTTTCACCATGGTCTCGTCTCTATCGCTTCCGTCGGAGTGGGCGGGTCCGATCACGCGCTTGTGTGGTTGCATCATAAAACCATTTGCCCTAGATGGCAACGTAGTTTCATCATGCAACTACTGGAGGCGAGCGTGAGACTGAAGAACAAGACGGCCCTGATTACCGGCGGCAACAGCGGCATTGGCCTTGCGACGGCGAAACTTTTCGTAGCCGAGGGCGCCAAGGTCGTGATCACCGGGCGCAACAAGGAGACGCTGGAGGCGGCCGCGAAGGAGCTCGGGCCGAATGCGCTGGCGCTCGCCGCCGACGCCACCGACATCGCCGCGACGGAAGCCGCGATCAAGAAAGGCACCGAGACGTTCGGCAAATTCGACATCGTCTTTGCCAATGCCGGTATCGCCGGCGGCACGCCGCTCGGCTCGGCGACGCTGGACGTCTTCGAGAAGGTCATCAGCACGAACCTCACTGGCGTGTTCTTCACCGTTCAGTCGGCGCTGCCCTATCTCAACGACAATGCCTCGATCATCCTCAACGGTTCGGTGATCTCCGTGCTCGGCATTCCCGGCTACTCCGCTTACGGCGCCGCGAAGGCCGGCGTGCGCGCGATGGCGCGGACCATGGCCTCGGAACTGTCGCCGCGCGGCATTCGCGTCAACCTGGTGGCGCCCGGTGCGATCCGCACGCCGATCTGGGGACCTGCGGTCGCGACGCCCGAGGCCGAGAAGGCGTTCGAGAAGCGGATCGCGCTATCGACGCCGCTCGGGCGGATCGGCGAAACGGATCATGTTGCGAAGACGGTGCTGTTCCTCGCCTCCGATGATTCCGCCCATGTGCAGGGCCAGGAGATTTTCGTCGACGGCGGCGCGGTGGCCTCGCCGAGCGGCGCGCCGATCTATCGCGGCTGATCAAATCAAGCGCAAATTGAATCGGCTGGCGCGGTGCACGCGGTTGCGCCAGCTGGTTCCTGTGCCTTGCGGGATGTTTCCAAAATCTTGCGTAAGGCGTTGAACCTTCGCGCATACCGCCAATACATTCTTACGGGGGTCAGAAGACTCATCTGAGGGAGTCTGCGATGCCGAAAGCAGCCCGTATTTTTTCCGCGATTCCATCACCGCGAAGATCCGCCGTTCCGGTGAAGCGCTCCGGTACATCCGAACTCGTCGCGGTCGCATTGTTTTCCGCAATTGGCCCGTTCGTCTCGCTCGTCGCCGTGATCCTGGGCATGCAGGGCGTCTGGATCTAGCTTCGCAGATCGTGCGACCGACGACCGGCCGCCGCAGACGATTTCGCGGCGACCGGTCACGTGATCTCAAGCGGCGCGCAGGCTGGTTGCGGCCTGGAGCGCGCCGGTGAGAGCCTTCTCGCGGTGGTCCGGCCCGACCTGGATGCCGTCGGCAGGGATGAATTCGACGCTAGTGATACCCATGAAGCCGAACACCCAGCGCAGATAGGTTTCGAGATGCTCGCCGGCCGCGTATGGCGTCTCGGCGCCGTAATAGCCGCCGCGTGATATCGCGACGATCACGCGCTTGCCGCCGGCGAGCCCCTCAGGTCCGGACGCGCCGTATTTGAACGTCTTCCCCGCCACGAGAATGCGGTCGATCCAGGCCTTGAGCTGGCTTGGGATCGTGAAATTGTACATGGGCGCGCCGATGACGACGATGTCGGCGGCCAAGAACTCGTCCAGCGCGGCTGCGCTCGCGGCGAGGTCGGGTGCGAGTTCCGCCGGCGCCGGCGCGCCTTGCGCGGCGGCCAGATGCGAGCCGGAGAGATGGGCGAGCGGGGTCTGGGTCAGGTCGCGATAGGTGATGTCGAGCCCGGGCGTCGCCTGGCGCAGCCGGTCGACGATGGCGGCGGAAACCTGCCGGCTGACGGAGTGGGGGCCGAGGACGCTGGAGTCGAGGTGGAGGAGTTTCATTTGGGGTCACCCTGGTATAAGATTGTAACCAGCGCTACATGAGTGACTATCGAAACCCTCGCAAGAACGCACTTTTTTGAGCCATGGGCACATTATTGAAACCTGAAAACACCGATTTGCCTGCTCCGCCGAGGCCAAATCCAAAACCAGATACGAGGCCCGGCCCAAGGCCGGATCCCAACCATGCGGATTGTCGTGGGGTCGCCTCCGTGCTGTCCCGTGTCGGCGACAAATGGAGCGTGTTCGTCATCATGATGCTCAGCGACGGGCCGAAGCGCTTCAATGAGCTGAAGCGCATGATCAACGGCATCTCGCAGCGGATGCTGACCTTGACGCTGCGCGGGCTGGAGCGCGACGGCCTCGTCACGCGCACGATCTTTCCGACCATCCCGCCGCGCGTGGACTATGAGCTGACCGATCTCGGCCACGGACTGTCGCAGCCTGTCGAGGCGCTCGGCAAATGGGCAAAGGACCATCTGGGCCAGATCGAGGCGGCGCGGACGCAGTTCGATCAGCGCAACGACGGCTAGGGTTGCGACTCCGACGATCGATTCCGTCATTCCGGGGCCCGAGCGGAGCGAGGGAGCCCGGAACTCCATCTAGCCGCAGAGTGCGTGGACGAATGGATTCCGGTCTCGCGACTTCGTCGCGCCCCGGAATGACGTCTCTCCAGTGAACAAGACGTCAGAGACCCAGCACTAGAGCAGCGACACCAGCCCGCCGCCGTGACGCTCCAGCTTGCCGGCGAGCTCGAGCTCCAGCAGCACGGTTCGCACGATCGCGGGCGAGGCGCCGGACATCCGCACGAGATCGTCGATCGAGATTGGGGCGGGGCCGAGCAGGCCGGTGATCTGGTCGCGATCGTGGCCTTGCGGATCGCTCTCGAACGGCTCGCTGTCGGGTTCGCCTGCCCGGTGCATCAGCGGGCGCTCCATGATCGGCTGCACCGCATTGACGATGTCGGCGGCCTCGGTGACGAGCGTTGCGCCCTGCTTGATCAGATCGTTGGTGCCGGCGGCGCGCGGATCGAGCGGCGAGCCGGGCACTGCGAACACCTCGCGGCCCTGTTCGGCCGCCATGCGCGCGGTGATCAGCGAGCCCGAGCGGTGCGCAGCTTCCACCACGACCACGCCGAGCGACGCGCCGGAGATCAAGCGGTTGCGGCGGGGAAAATCGCGGGCACGCGGCTCATGGCCGAGCGGCATCTCGGAAATCGCGGCGCCCTCGTGATCGAGGATCGCGGCGAGCAGGTCGCCATGCTCGGGCGGATAGATGCAATCATGCCCGCCGGCGAGCACGGCGATCGTGCCGCCTTCGACGCTCGCGCGATGCGCGGCCTGGTCGACGCCGCGGGCGAGGCCGGAAATGATGACAAAACCGGCTTCGCCGAGCTCGCGCGCAAGCTGGCCGGCAAACTTCAAGCCGGCACCGGAGGCGTTGCGCGAGCCGACGATCGCGATCATCGGTCGCATCAAGGTTTTCGCGTCGCCACGCACGGCGAGCAATGGCGGCGCATCGTCGAGCGTTGCGAGCCGCGCCGGATAGCCGTCCTCGCCGGGCGCGCGCCAGGCGATGCCGAACTTGCGGCTTGCGGCGAGCTCGGCCTTCGCTTCATCGGCGCTACAGATGCGCCCCGATCGCTGCGCACCGCCGCGGCGCGCCAGATCCGGCAGCCGCTCCAGCGCGGCGCGCGCGGTGCCGAAATGGTCGACCAGCGAACGGAAGGTGCGCGGCCCGACATTGTCGGAGCGGATCAGCCGCAGGTGGTCGATCCGCTCAGACTCGGTCAGCTCCACGCTCGGATTGATGGCGTCCACGGCGTCTCCTTGCAGGTACAGCATGGAACAACCTGAGGGCGTTGCGCAACAGCGACGTGCGCTTGCGCGACCGCGCCCCGATGCTAAAAGCGATGCCAATAAGAAGGATTTTGCCATGATCTCACTCGCCGACCTCCAGCGCCGCATTGAAGCCGGCGAGTTGTTGCCCGATGCCGCGATCGCGCAATCGCATGCGGCGATCGAGGCCAAGGAGAAGGACGTCCGCGCCTTCGTCCGCCACGACAAGGCCGCGAAGGCGCAAGGCGCCGGTCCGCTGCGCGGCATCGCCGTCGGGATCAAGGACATCATCGACACCGCCAATATGCCGACCGAGATGGGCTCGGAGATCTATCGCGGCTGGCAGCCGCGCTCGGATGCGCCGGTCGTGATGATGCTGAAGCGGGCGGGCGCCACCATCATCGGTAAGACCACGACCACGGCGTTCGCCTCGCGCGATCCCACGCCGACGCGCAATCCGCACAATACGGGCCATTCGCCAGGCGGCTCGTCCTCGGGCTCCGCGGCAGCCGTCGGCGCCGGCATGATCCCGCTGGCGCTGGGCACCCAGACCGGCGGCTCGGTGATCCGCCCCGCCGCCTATTGCGGGACCGCCGCGATCAAGCCGTCGTTCCGCATGCTGCCGACGGTGGGTGTGAAGTGCTATTCGTGGGCACTCGACACGGTCGGCCTGTTCGGGGCGCGCGCGGAGGATCTCGCGCGCGGACTGCTGGCGATGACGGGGCGCAGCGAATTCTCCGGCATCGCGGCAGCGAAGTCGCCGCGGATCGGCGTCGTCAGGCAGGAGTTTGCCGGCGCTGTCGAGCCGGCGGCCGAAGAGGGACTGCAGGCCGCGATCAAGGCGGCGACGCGCGCCGGCGCCAGCGTGCAGACCATCGATCTGCCCGAAGCGGTGCAGGAGGCCTGGCGCATCCATCCGATCGTCCAGGATTTCGAGGCGCATCGCGCGCTGGCCTGGGAGTTTTCCGAACGCCACGACGAGATCGCGCCGATGCTGCGCGCCAGCCTCGACGCGACGGCCGGCCTGACGCCGAAGGAATATGACGAGGCGCGGCGGATCAGCCGGCGCGGCCGCCGCAAGCTCGGCGAGCTGTTCGAGGGCGTCGACGTGCTCCTGACCTATTCCGCGCCGGGCACGGCGCCGGCCAAGGAGCTCGCGACCACGGGCGATCCCCGTTACAACAGGCTCTGGACGCTGATGGGCAATCCTTGCGTCAACGTACCGGTGATGAAGGTCGGCGGCCTGCCGATCGGTGTGCAGGTGATCGCACGCTTCGGCAACGATCCGCTCGCACTCGCAGCGGCCTGGTTCCTGGAGGACGCGCTGGCGAAATCAGGCTAGTGCGGGTTCGTCGGCAACAATGCGCTGGCCGGATGCTGCCAGCGCGCCGCTGCTATCCGCACCTTGCTTCAGCCAGCGCTCCGCGGCCTCGCGGCCGCTCCGGTGCAGGAGCCGAATGAAGCCGCGGCCGAGATCGGTGGACGAGCGCTGCGCCAGCCCATCAACAAAGTCTTCTGCCGCGATCCTGGAGAGCCGCAGCGATGGCGCGGCATGAGCCTGCGCCCATTCGATCGCCGCGATCTCGGCGTTGAGCGCGGCGTTGGCCGCGATCTGGTCGAGCCGGCGGTCGATCGCGGCGAGCGTGATCGGCACGTAGCTGTCGCGCGCCGGCGTGACCTGGACCAGCAGGACATCGGACGTGGTCGTTTCCTGCGCCAGCCGCAGCAGCGGCGGGTTGCCGCCAAAGCCGCCGTCCCAATAGGCCTCGCCGTCGATCTCGACGGCGCAGTGGACGAGGGGCGGGCAGGTCGAGGCCAGCGCGACGTCGGCGGTGACAGCGTCATTGCGGAAGATCTGTTGCTGGCCGTCGTGGATCCGCGTCGCTGCGATCAAGAGCTTCGGACAGTTCGGATGGCGCAGGGCGGCGAAATCGATGTCGCGCGACAGCGCCTGCCGCAGCGGATCGAGATCGAACGGATCGAAGTGGCCGGAGCGCAGCGTCGGCCCGAACGCGACCGAGCTTCCCGCCGGCGAGAAGCCGCCGACCAGCATCAGCGCGCGGAACGAGGCTTCGTGCATCAGGCGGAGCCAGAACCGGTTCAGCCGTGACCGGGCGCCTTCGCGCCCGCCTTCGGCAAAGCCGGAGGCGAGCAGGAGCGCGTTGATGGCGCCGGCGCTGGCGCCACTGATGGTGTCGATCGCGATGGAGGGCTCTTCCAGCAGCCGCTCGAGCACGCCCCAGGTGAAGGCCGCGAACGTGCCGCCGCCCTGAAGCGCCAGCGACAGTTTTCGCGGCGGCCATTGATCGGAATGCGTCCGCGCGGGCGCGACCGGTGCAGCCGGCTCGACTGTCGCAGGTGCTTGCACAACGAGATCAGGCTGCGGTGCTTGCGGTAAAGCGGGAGCAGGTTCTGGTGCGGGAGGCGGCGAGGCCGCATCGGACCAGATGTTGGTCATTGACAGCAGTCGGCTCGCTGCGGTGCCCGCCGGAGCACCCTGCGAACCAACCCCGTCATGCGCGCCGACAATCTTCTCGCTCATTCTGAGCTACCGCGTAACGCTATCCACGCTGTCAGGATGACAGCCCCAGAACCCCGCTGGCCAATACAACAGTGATTCGGCCGCAAGTTGCGAACAGGATTTGGGATATAATGTGGAAGGACCGCTTCGGTATCCGTAGACGCCCGGCTTTGGATTCTTGTTTTGATGCGTTTTCTTGACGCGAACCGGCATCCGCTTCGCTCGAAAACACTCTAGGCCTTCTCGCCGATCCGGCTTTCTTTGCCCGCTTGCAAGCGCTTGATGTTCTCGCGATGCGCGTAGAACAGCAACAGCGTCAGCACCGCTGTCAGAGCGGACAATGCGAGGTGCCCGAACCACCACAGGAACATCGGCGTGATGAACGCCGCCACCAGCGCGGAGAGCGAGGAGTAGCGGGTGGTGAAGGCGGTCGCCAGCCAGAGCAGGCAGAACACGACGGCGCCAGGCCAGAACAGGCCGAGCAGGATGCCGATATAGACGGCCACGCCCTTGCCGCCTTTGAACTTGAGCCAGACCGGGAAGAGATGGCCGAGGAAAGCGCCGAGCCCGGCCACCATGGCGGCATTGGGGCCTGCAATGTAGCCGGCGATCACCACGGCCACAGTGCCCTTGAGCGCGTCGAACAGCAAGGTGCCCGCGGCAAGGCTCTTGCGTCCCGTGCGCAGCACATTGGTGGCGCCGATACTGCCGGAGCCAATCGAGCGGATATCCTGCGTGCCCGCGAGCTTGGTGAGGATCAGCCCGAACGGAATCGAGCCGAGGAGGTAGCCGATGACGAAGGCCACCGGCAAAAATGCTTCAAGCCCCATGGCTGAATCTCCATGTCGAACGATCGCGCGCGTCAGACATGCTCGTACACCGTCCGTCCGCCGACAATGGTGCGCACCACGCGGCCTGTAAAGCGCGCCTCGTCGAACGGGGTGTTCTTGCAGGGTGATTTGAGGTCGGCGGGATCGACCACCCACGGCGTATCGGGGTCGATCACGATGACATCCGCCGGGCTGCCGGCGCGCAGGGTTCCGCCTTGTAGCCCGAGCAGCTCCGCCGGTCGGGTCGACATCGCGCGGATGAGCGTCTTCAGTTCCATCTCGCCATTGTGCACGAGGCGCAGGCCCGCGGGCAGCATGGTCTCGAGTCCGACGGCGCCGGGAGCGGCTTCCGCGAACGGCAGGCGCTTGACCTCGACGTCCTGCGGATTGTGGTCGGACATGATGACGTCGAGAAGGCCGGAGCCGAGCGCCGCCACCAGCGCGCGGCGGTCGTCCTCGGTGCGCAACGGAGGCGACAGCTTCAGGAACGAACGATAGGGCCCGATGTCGTTCTCGTTCAGCGCCAGATGATTGATCGAGACGGAGGCGCTGACGGTAAGCCCGGCGTCGCGGGCGCGCTCGAGGATATCGAGGGAGTCGATGCAGGTCAGCGACGCCGCGTGGTAGCGGCCGCCGGTGAGCGCGACAAGCCGCAGATCGCGCTCCAGCATCACGGCTTCGGCGGCGTTCGGAATGCCCATCAGGCCGAGCCGGGTGGCGAACTCGCCCTCGTTCATCACGCCTTCGCCGACGAGGTTGGGATCCTCGGTGTGATGAACGATCAGCGCGTCGAAGTCGCGGGCGTAGGTCAGCGCGCGGCGCATCACCTGGGCGTTGGTCACGCTCCTGTCGCCGTCGCTGAAGGCGACCGCGCCGGCGGCTTTCAACAGGCCGAACTCGGTCATCTCCTCGCCGTGCATGCCCTTGGTGAGGGCCGCCATCGGCTGGATGTTGACGATCGCGGTGTCGCGCGCGCGCCGCATTACGAAGTCGACCGTCGCCGAATTGTCGATGACGGGCGAGGTGGCGGGCTGGCAGATGATGGTGGTGATGCCGCCGGTCGCGGCGGCCTGGCTCGCCGAGGCAAAGGTCTCGCGGTGGCTGAGGCCGGGCTCGCCGACGAAGGCGCGCATGTCGATCAGGCCCGGCGCCACGATCTTGCCGGTGCAATTGACGATGTCGGTGCCTTCGGGGACGCCGGCCGCACCAATGCCGCGACGAGTCTCGCGGATGGTGCCGTCGGCAATGAGGACGTCGGCGACACCATCGAAATCCCTGGAGGGATCGACGACGCGGGCGTTGGCGAGCAGGATGGGGCGACGGTCGGTCAACATCGGCATCACGCGTTCGGCAGGTTGCGGGCGAGCGCTTCCAGCACGGCCATGCGCACGGCAACCCCCATCTCCACCTGTTCGCGGATCAGGGACTGGGCGCCATCGGCCACGATCGAGTCGATCTCCACGCCGCGGTTCATTGGGCCGGGATGCATCACGAGCGCGTCCGGCTTGGCATAGGCGAGCTTCTTCTGGTCGAGCCCGAAATAATAGAAGTATTCGGATGACGAGGGCACGAAGGAGCCGTTCATGCGCTCGCGCTGCAGCCGCAGCATCATGACGATGTCGGCGCCTTCGAGGCCCTCGCGCATGTCGCGCGCGACCTCGACGCCCATCCGCTCGATGCCGGGCGGCAAGAGCGTGGAGGGGCCGACGACGCGGACGCGGGCGCCCATGGTGTTGAGCAGGATGATGTTGGAGCGGGCGACGCGCGAATGCAGCACGTCGCCGCAGATCGCGACCACGAGGCCCTCGATCCGACCCTTGTTGCGGCGGATGGTGAGCGCGTCGAGCAGAGCCTGCGTTGGGTGCTCATGCGCGCCGTCGCCGGCATTGATCACGGAACCGTCGACCTTGCGCGCCAGCAGTTCCACCGCGCCGGAGGCGTGATGGCGCACCACCAGGATGTCAGGGTGCATCGCGTTCAGCGTCACCGCGGTGTCGATCAGGGTCTCGCCCTTGCGGATCGAGGACGAGGACACCGACATGTTCATGACGTCGGCGCCAAGCCGCTTGCCGGCGAGCTCGAACGAGGACTGGGTCCGGGTGGAGGCCTCGAAGAAGAGGTTCACCTGCGTCCGTCCCCGCAGGACGGTGCGCTTCTTGTCAACCTGGCGGTTGAGCTCGACATATTCTTCGGACAGGTCGAGGAGGCCGGTGATGTCGGCCGCGGAAAGGCCCTCGATGCCCAGCAAATGCCGGTGGCCGAGGACGAAGGTCGATTTCGATGTCATTAAAAGCAGAGCTATAGGGGGCGACGGCGGGGGGAGCAAGGGGCAAAGATGGGGAAGTGAGTTATCCCCTGGTCTGTCGGTGCGGGCGGCGCGACGTCATCCTCTCCGTCATGCCCGGGCTTGTCCCGCCTGCGCGGCCGAAGCCGCTTCGGCGAGGCGAAGGCCCGGGCATCCACGTTCTTCTATCGCATTTGACGCAAAACAACGTGGTCGGGACAAGCCCGGGCATGACGGTCCGGAGGCCATAGCGTGAGATCACTTCTGATTGCGATTGCCGTGATGGCTATCGTTTCGCCTACCCACGCCCAATCGCTGCCCGGCGGTTTCGTGTACCTGCGCGACATCGATCCCAGCATCGTCCAGGACATCCGCTACGCCACATCGAACAATTTCGTTGGCCGTCCGCTCGCCGGCTATGGCGCCGGCGAATGCGTGGTGAAGCGGGAGGTGGGGCTGCGGCTGAAGGCAGTTCAGGAGGAACTGGCGGCGCAAAATCTTTCGCTCAAGATGTTCGACTGCTACCGGCCGGCGCGGGCCTCGCTCGACATGGTGAAGTGGTCGCAGAACGGCCGCGAGACGGCCGCCGAGCGGCGCTACAATCCCAAAATTCCCAAGACCGAGCTGTTCCGCCTCGGCTACATCGCGAGCCGTTCGCAGCATTCCACCGGGGCGGCACTCGATCTCACTCTGGTCGATCTGAAGGGCGACAATTCCGCCAAATATGACCCGTCGAGGATCTATGCCGATTGCACGGCACAGGCCGAGGCGCGGGCGCCGGAGGGCAGTGTCGACATGGGCACCGGCTATGACTGTACCGACGCCAAGGGCCATACTGCGGCACCGTCGATCAACGTGGCGCAGCGCGCCTGGCGCAAGCGGCTGGTGGCCGCGATGGCCAGGCAAGGCTTTGTGAACTATTCGAAGGAGTGGTGGCATTTTTCCCTGCCGGGGGCGGGCGGGGCGGCCTATGATTTCCCGATCCAGCCGCGGCGGAACTAAGGCCCCGTTCGAGGAAGCGCAGATGACCCAGCCGAGCTTTGCGACCCACGAGGTCTTCAACCAGTCGCCGCCGTTCGAGAACGTCGACCTGTTCGCGGTGGATCGGCCGCTGGTCGAGGCAGTCAAGGCCAATGGCGGCGCGGCGGCGGAACGCGAGCTGTCGGAGTTCGGCAAGCACTGGGGTTCGGCCGCGATGGCTGATCGCGGGCGCGTCGCGAACGAGAACACGCCAAAACTGCGCACCTTCGATGCCAAGGGCAATCGTCGCGACCAGGTCGAGTTTCACCCCTCTTATCACGAGCTGATGGCGCACAGCGCGCATGCCGGCGTGCACAATTCGACGTGGACGGCGGACGGGAAGCCTGCGGGCGATGCCGCCGAGGTCATCCGCGCGGCAAAATTCTATATCGCCGCGCAAGTCGAGACTGGCCATCTCTGCCCGATCACCATGACGCGTGCCTCCGTGGCCGCGCTGGCGATGCAGCCGGATCTGCTCGCGCGCGTGATGCCGGTGCTGTCGACGAAAAGCTACGATCCCAGCTTCGCGCCGTGGTGGGAGAAGCGCGGCATGACGCTCGGCATGGGCATGACCGAGAAGCAGGGCGGCACCGACGTGCGCGCCAACATGACGCGCGCAGTGCGCGACGGCGATGCTTACCGAATCACCGGCCACAAATGGTTCATGTCGGCGCCGATGTGCGATGCGTTCCTGGTGCTGGCGCAAGCCGACGCTGGGCTGACCTGCTTCTTCATGCCGCGCTTTGCGCCGGATGGCTCGGTGAATGCGATCCAATTCCAGCGGCTGAAGGACAAGCTCGGCAACCGCTCCAATGCCTCCTCCGAAGTCGAATTCGTCGGCGCCTATGCGCAAGCGGTCGGCGAGGAGGGCAAGGGCATCCGCACCATCATCCAGATGGTGCAGCTGACGCGGCAGGATTGCGCGATCGCCTCCGTCGGCCTGATGCGCTCGGGCCTCGCACATGCGCTGCATCACGCCCGTCACCGCAGCGTGTTCCAAAAGCATCTCGCAGACCAGCCCTTGATGCAGGCGGTGCTGTCGGACATGGCGCTGCATGTCGAGGCGAGCACAGCCCTGGTGATGAGGCTCTGCCGCGCCTTCGACCGCACGCCGCACGATGCGGCGGAGGCCGCGTACATGCGCCTGCTGACGCCGGCGATCAAATACTGGACCTGCAAGAGCGCGCCGCCGTTCCTCTACGAGGCGATGGAGTGCCTCGGCGGCAACGGCTATGTCGAGGACGGCATTTTGGCGCGTCACTATCGCGAGTCTCCCGTCAACGCGATCTGGGAAGGCTCGGGCAACGTCATGTGCCTCGACGTGCTGCGCGCGCTCTCGCGCGAGCCGGAGGCGGCGATGGCGGTGCTGCAAGCGCTTGCCGCCGAGACGAAGGGGCTACCAGGGGCAGGAGATGCGGTGGCGTTCATCGGCAAGACCTTCCGCCGCGCCGACGGCGAGCGGGTCGCGCGGCTTGCGGTCGAGAAGCTGGCGTTACTCGCTGCGGCTGCGGCGCTGAACGGCGTGTCACCGCACGATGCCGAACTGTTCGCGAGCACGCGTCTCGCTGCCAATCACCCCAGCATGTACGGTGCCGTGGAGCTCGACAGCGCCGACGTGCGCGCGTTGCTGGAGCGCGCGCTGCCGTGAGTCTCCCTAACGAAAGCATTTTGATGGACTCCGTTAATCCCGATCATCCGCCATTGAGGGTAACGCCTGCGACGCCGCACGTCTGGATGTTCTGGGGCACGGCGCTGTGGGGCCTCCTCATCTTCGTCGCGATGTTCGTCGGGCAGATCGGCGCGATCGTTCTGCTGGTGGCGGAGCGTGATTTGCCCATGGACCTCGCCTCGCTGCAACTCGTCGGCCGTGAGCCCCAGGCGCTGGCGCTGTCGGTCACCATGGGCCTGCCGGCGACGCTGGCCGCGGTCTGGCTTGCCATTCGTATCAAGCAGGCGTCCTTCGTCGATTACCTCGCGCTGCATTGGCCGGCCTGGAGGCAACTGCTGTTCGGCGCCGTGGGGCTCATCCTGCTGGTACTGGCCTGGGAGACGATGTCACGCGCGCTCGGGCGCGAGGCGACGCCGGGCTTCATGGCCGATCTGTTGAAATCGGGCCGCGACAAGGGCGCCGCAATGGTGCTGCTGTTCGCCTTCAGCGTCGCGGCGCCGATGTCGGAAGAAGTCCTGGCGCGGGGCTTCCTCTATCGCGGCTGGTCGGCAAGCTTCCTGCGGGTGCCTGGCGCGATCCTCCTGTCGTCGCTGGTGTGGACGGTCGTGCACCTGCAGTATGACATGTACTTCCTCGCCGAGGTCTTCACCATCGGATTGTGGTTCGGTTACATGCGCTATCGCGCCAATTCGCTCTGGCTCACGACCGTGCTGCATGCGCTCAACAATCTGACCGCAGTGGTGCTGACGATGTGGCTGGGTGTGTGACGGCAGTTGCCCCACGTTCCGTCATGCGAGCGCAAGCGAAGCAATCCAGAATCGTTCCGCGGAGGTATTCTGGATTGCTTCGTCGCAAGGGCTCCTCGCAATGACGAGGTGAGGGAGCTCGCAATGACGAGTCTTAGGCCGCCAGCGCGATCGCCGTTGGCATCGTGATGGCCGCAAAAATCGTCTGCAGCGTGATGATCTGCGCCAGCAGCGGCGCATCGCCGCCCATCTGGCGGGCCAAGACATAGGCGCTGGGCGAGGTCGGCACCGCTGCGCAGATCGCCACGATCGCGAGGCTGTTGCCGGAAAGCCCGAACCAGGCACCGAGCACCAGCGCGAGCGCGGGCATCAGCGCGAGCTTGAAGACGACGCCGATCGCCGCTCCCAGGCTCGGGCGCAAGAGGCCGTCGAGATGCAGGCCGGCGCCGGTGACGAGCAGGCCGATCGCGAGCGAGGAGCGGCTCAGCGCATCCGCCACCTCGTGCCAGAGTTTCGGCAGCGGCAGGTGCGTCAGATTGACGGCAAGGCCGATCACGCAGGCCCAGATCAGGGGATTGCGGATCACCGTCATGACGATGGCGCGTGCGGACTGCTTTTCAGGCGCGGCGTAATGGGCGAGCACCACGACGCTGAGCACGTTGACCAGGGGAATGATCGCGACCATCGCCACGGAGGCGAGCGCCAGCCCGACGTCGCCGAACAGGTTCGCGGCGACCGACAGCCCGACGAAGGTCTGCCAGCGCGTTGCGCCCTGAAAGATCGAGGTGAAGGCGGGGCCGTCGATGCCGAGCCGCGACAAGGCGGGGCGCAGCGCGAGGCACAGCAGCGACATCGCGAGCGCCGACAGCAGTAGCGCGCCGCCGACGCCGGCGACCGGCACCTTGGAGAGGTCGGCCTTCACCAGCGTCTGGATCAGCAGCATCGGAAACAGCACGAAATAGGTCAGCCGCTCCAGTCCGTGCCACTGCGTGTCGAGCCGCATCAGGCTGCGCTTCAGCACGACGCCGAGCACGATGAGGACGAAGACCGGCAGCAGCGCCGCGATGACGACGGCCATGGATCAGTCGATCCCCGGGCTAGCGCGAAGATTGGCGAGGCGGTCGAGCGCGCCTTGCAGGATGAAGATCGCGGCATGCTCGTCGATCACCTCGGCGCGCTTGGCGCGGCTGACATCCATGCCGATCAGCTCGCGCTCGACCGCAGCGGTCGAGAGCCGCTCGTCCCAGAGGCCGATGGGGAGCGCGGTCAGGCCGGCGAGATTGCGGGCGAAGGCGCGCGTCGACTGCGCGCGCGGGCCCTCGCTGCCGTCCATGTTGATGGGCAGGCCCAGCACTAAACCGGTCGCCTTGCGCTCGGCCGCGATTGCGAGCAGTCGGGCGGCATCCTGCTTGAATGCCTTGCGTTGGATCGTCTCGACGCCGGTCGCTAGCCGCCGGTCGGGATCGGACACGGCAACGCCGATGGTCTTGGTACCGAGGTCGAGCCCGATCAGCGCGCCGCGTGCGGGCCAGTGGGTTGCAGCATCGACGAGTGGCAGGATAAGAGCCGGCATGGCCTTAGCGCATATCACGCGTCGCGCTGCGGAGTGAACCCTGGACGTGGATGCACTGACACTATTCGGCCTGTTTGCCTTGACGGCGATGCTGGTCTGCTATGCACTGGAAGACCGCAGCCATTGGTTCGTGCTGCTGTTTGCGGTGTCCCTGCGCACTCGGCTCGGCCTACGGTTTCCTGCAGGGCGCCTGGCCGTTCGGCCTGGTCGAGGCGATCTGGGCTCTGGTGGCGCTGCGGCGGTGGCACCGGAAGGGCTAGCGACGGAAGCTCGTCTTTGGACCCGTCTGAGCCTTTCGAAACCGTGACGCACACATGCGCGAAGATCGATCATTTGTTGCGTAGTTCACACAAGCAAAGCACTCCCCATGACATGATGCCGCGCGCGCGGCAGTCGGCATCAATTGACGCGTTGGTTGTGGCGCGATAGGATTATGAGGCTAAAGTAGTAGGGGGCCCAACCCCGATTTGAACAATCATTGGCAGTGAACGGCAGATCAGGCCGCATTGCAGCCTTGGCGCAATTTTCAGCGTCCGCACGTCGATATTCATCCGAATTTTCGAGAGGTCATCATGTTCATCAAGCCAAGCCTGATCGCGGGCTCAGAAAGGCGATTCAAGCAAGCCGAGTTTTCACCGGAAGCCTTGAACCGGAAATTGGGCGACGGACCGATCGAGATGACGGTCGAGAAGAAACGCCTGCGCCAGCGCCAGCTTTTCGCCGAGACACGGGACGTGCAGGCGGCCGAGATCGGCCTCGAGCGGATCATCCAGGGCAACGATCTCGACAGCATCAACTACCTCGCCAAGGGTACGGCGGCCTCGCGCCCGGTCTGTCGCATCCAGCTCAGGGATATGAGGTCAAATCTGCTCGGCTATGGCTCGGGCTTTCTGATCGGGCCGGGCCTGCTGCTCACGAACCATCATGTCTTCGGCAAGCCGTCCGATGCAGCCAATTCGATCGCCGATTTCAACTACGAACTGGACATTTCGGGACAAGAGCGCGTGCCGGTCAGATTCGGATTCGAGCCGGGCAAATTCTTCTACACTAACGACAGGCTTGATTTCTCGCTCGTCGCGGTGGCGCCGACCTCGCTGTCAGGCGATGAGCACCTCGAGGATTGGGGATGGCTGCCGCTCAGTGGCGCGCCCGGCAAGGCTGACCCTGGCGAGTACCTCACCATCGTCCAGCATCCCAGCGGGCAGATGAAGCAGGTCTGCGTCCGCGAGAACAAGCTGCTCAAATATGTCGGTGACTTCCTCTGGTACAACACCGATACCACGGCCGGCTCGTCGGGCTCGCCGGCGTTTAACCGCTTCTGGCAGGTGGTCGCGCTGCACCACAGCGGCGTCCCGAGGAAGGACGCGCGAGGCCGCACGCTGACCAAGGATGGCAGAGTGTGGGATGCCTCGATGGACGAAACCTCGATCGACTGGATCGCCAACGAGGGCATCCGGATCAGCGCGATCGTCGCCGATCTCAAGGTTTCCGTGGGCTCACATCCTCTGATCAAGCCGGTGCTCGACGAGGAGGAGCCGCCGACCCGGCAGGAGGTCGCGAAAGTCCCGCGTCCGGCCGCCGCAGCTCCCTTCGGAGCGAGTGTCTGGGTCGAGCAGTCTGTCGACGGAAGCTCGCTGGTGGTCCCGATCCGCGTGCCATTGCCAATGTTCAGGAAGGACATTGCTCCGCCGGCGCCCGTTCCGAACCTTGGGGGCAATGGCGGAGCGCCGAACGGCGGCATGCAGAACGGCGGCAAGCCCTTGACCGTCCCGCCGGTCGGCCTGTTGCCTCACATCAGCGCGAAGAACGGCCTGCCCATGGAGGCGGTGCACATCGATCAAAGCACGCTGAAATCGCGGCCCGGCTACAAAGCGAATTTTCTCGGCAGCGGCAAATTTTCCGTCCCCTTGCCGAAGATACCCGCCGCCCTCAAATCCCGGGTTGCGATGTTGAAGGGCAGCTCCAAGCAGTCCGAGCTGAAATATTTCAACTATAGCGTCGTCATGAACAAGGCGCGCAGGCTCGCCTTCTTCAGCTGCGTCAATATCGACGGCGGCGAGCAGCAGGACGTCGGCAAGCGCGAAGGCGATTCCTGGCTGCGCGATCCACGCATCGACGACGAGGCCCAGATCGGCGACGAGTTCTACCGCAAGCAGGCGACGTTCGAGGCCGACCGCAGCAAGAATCCGTTCGATCGCGGTCATCTCGTGCGCCGTCTCGATGCGACCTGGGGCGACACCGTCGCCGCCGCCAAGCAGCATGGCGACGATTCTTTCCATTTCACCAATTGCTCGCCGCAATTCTTCTCGTTCAACCAGGGCAAGCAGCTCTGGGCCGGACTGGAGGATTATACGCGCGATGTCCTGCTCGAAGGCGAGGAGAAGGGCATCGTGATGAACGGTCCGGTCTTCGACGGACCGGATGCCGACGGATCGGATTTGCCCAATCCGGCCGGCAAGTCGCACAAGGATCCGAGCTTCGGTGGCGTTCAAATTCCGAAATACTTCTGGAAAATCCTGATCCGACGCGACGACGACGGTCTCAAGGCGGCGGCATTCCTGATGAGCCAGCGAAAGCAGGTCATGGAGATCGACCGGATCCAGGAGGCGGATCTGCTGGAGCGGTTGTCCGAAGAGGATGTCAGCGTCTTCCAGGTCTCGATCGCAGACCTGACGAAATTGACCAAGCTCGACTTCGGCAATCTCGTCGACGCGGATTCGCACGAGGCGACCTCGGTCGGCCCGCGCCGGATCGAGTCGTATGAGGACATTCGAATATAGGACTTCTATTCCCGAGCATCGGATTGCCACGACGTCATCGCGTCAGGCCGCGATGACGTCTTCATCCTTCTTTAGGCACGCAGCAAAGCCACTGAGCGCGCTGGTTTGATGGCCGGCGCAGCGCTGGATGAAGAGGGTCTCGACGCGCGCGTGCGAGGCGCTCAACGTGTGGATCGACACGTTGCCGTTCATCGCGCTGCATTCGACCACCGCGCGCGGCAGCAGCGTCACGCCCATGTCGGCGGCGACGCAGCCGATCATGCCGTCGAGCGTGCCGAGCTCGAAGCGCGCGGCCGACGGCCAGCCGAATTCGACGAACACTTGCTCGAGCCGCTGACGGTAGGTGCAGCCGGTGCGGAACACCAGCGCGGTCGGGCCGGATTCCGGTGTGCCGGCGCGCAGCTCGGCCAGCGAAGCCCAGCGCCGCGCGCTGACCAGCACCAGCTCCTCCCGGAAGGCGCTCGTCGCGATGAGGTCGGCATGCGCGATCGGGCCCGCGACGAAGGCGCCGTCCAGCGTGCCGTCAAGCACGGCGGCGACGAGGTCGGCGGTCGGCGCGGTGCGCAAGGAAAGTCGCACGGCGGGGAAACGGCGATGGAAGTCCGCCAGCAGCGGTGGCAGCCGCACGGCCGCCGTCGTCTCCATCGATCCGATCGCGAGCGGTCCCTTCGGCTCGCCATCGTCACGCGCGGCGAGCAAGGCTTCGCGCGACAGCGCCGCCATTTTTTGCGCGTAGGGCAGGAGGCGCTTGCCGGCGCCGGTCAGCGTCATGCCGCGGCTGTGACGTTCGAAAAGCGGCGTGCCGATCGCCGCCTCCAGCGCCTTCACGCGCTGGGTGACGTTGGACTGCACCGTGTTGAGCTCTTCGGCCGCGCGGGTGATGCCGCCGGTGCGGGCGACGGCGGCAAAGGTCTGGAGATCGCTGAGTTCCATGGCGCCGTTCCGTTTTTGAGATGGTACCGTTCTCTAGAATTCAATTTTAGAGAATGCTATTCGCGCCTAATCTTCCTGTCCAGAGTGGGAGGACGCATGCCGATCGCGACGTCGCTGACGAACCTTCTTGGGATCAAGCATCCGATCCTGTCGGCGCCGATGGACACCATCGCCGGCAGCCGGCTGACCCGTGCCGTCAGCGGGGCTGGCGGATTCGGCATCCTTGGTGGTGGCTACGGCGACCGTGCCCGGCTTCAGACAGAGGCCGCAGAGCTGAAGGGCTTTGCGCCGTTCGGTATCGGCTTCATCACCTGGAGTCTGGCAAAACAGCCCGAATTGCTCGACATCGCACTCGACGCTCGCCCGCAGGCCATCATGCTGTCATTCGGTGATCCCGCGCCATTCGCGCCGCGCATCAAGGCGGGCGGCGCGCGATTGATCTGCCAGGTGCAGAGCGAGGACATGGCGAAGCAGGGGCTCGATTCCGGGGCGGACATCCTGATTGCACAAGGTACCGAGGCCGGCGGCCATGGCGCATCACGCACCACGATCGACATCGTGCCTGCGATCGTCGATCTCGCGGCAGGGCGCGTGCCGGTCGTCGCGGCCGGCGGTATCGCCGATGGCCGAGGCCTCGCCGCAATGATGATGCTCGGCGCATCTGGCGTGCTGATCGGCACGCGCTTTTATGCGAGCCTGGAGGCCAATGGCGCGGAGGAAGCAAAGCGCCGCATTCGTGAAGCCGATAGCAATGACACCGTGCGCGGCGTCGTGTTCGATTGGTCGCGAAATCTGTTCTGGCCGGCGCCATTTACCGCGCGCTCGCTGGTCAATGATCACATCAAGCGCTGGACCGGTCGTGAGATCGAGTTGATGCAGCGCGCAAGCGAGGTCGCCGTGGAGTATACTGCGGCGAAGGCCGCGGGCAATTTCGAGATTGCTGCGGTTTTTGCCGGCGAGGCGGTCGGCCTGATTCATGACATTCCGTCTGCCGCGGAGATCGTCGAACGCATTGCGGCTGAAGCCGAGCAGCTGCTTGCCGGACGGCGCAACTCGGTGAGAGGTACGCACGCTCTTCCACCCTCCCCTGGAGGGGGAGGGTCGCTTCGCATGTAGCGAAGCGAAATGCGTAGCGGGGTGGGGTGATCTCTCCAGGTGGGCAGTGCCTCCGAGGAGAGACTGTCACCCCACCCCGCTCGCGCTACGCGCGATCGACCCTCCCCCTCCAGGGGAGGGTAAGGAAAACAAGTAGTGAGAGAAGAACCCATGTGGCCTGACCGTCGACTGATCGATCTCTTCAAGACCGAATTCCCGATCGTGCTGGCGCCGATGGCGGGCGTGATGGATGCGGAGCTGGTGATTGCGGCCGCGCAGGGCGGGGCGCTGGGGTCGCTGCCCTGCGCGATGATCTCGGCGGAGAAGGCACGCGAGCAGGTTGGCCTCATCCGCCAGCGCGTGAAGGCGCCGGTCAACATGAACTTCTTCTGCCACACGCCGGTCGAGCTCACGGCCGAGGCGGAGGCGCGCTGGAAGCAGCGACTCGCGGGCTATTACACCGAGCATGGCCTCGATCCCGCCGCGCCGATCGCTGCGGCGAACCGTGCGCCGTTCGATGCTGCCTTCTGCGAGGTCGTCGAGGAGCTGAAGCCGGAAGTCGTCAGCTTTCACTTCGGCTTGCCGGAGCAAACTCTGCTCAAGCGCGTCAAGGCAGCCGGCTGCCTCGTGATCTCGTCCGCCACTACGGTGAAGGAAGCAGTCTGGCTCGAGCAGCACGGCGTCGATGCCGTGATCGCGCAGGGCGCGGAGGCGGGCGGTCATCGCGGCATGTTCCTGACCGACAAGATCGCCGAGCAGCCCGGCACGTTCGCGCTGGTGCCGCAGGTCGTCGACGCCGTGAAGGTGCCTGTCATCGCATGCGGCGGCATTGCGGACGGGCGCGGCATTGCCGCGGCCTTTGCGCTCGGTGCATCCGGTGTGCAGATCGGCAGTGCCTATCTGCGCTGTCCCGAATCCAAGGTCACGGCCGGAGGCCGCAAGGTGCTTGCCGAGGCGGGCGACGAGTCGACCGTCATCACCAATGTCATGACCGGCCGTCCGGCGCGCGGTGTCCAGAACCGCCTGATGCGCGAGGCGGGCCCGGTCTCGCCGGATGCACCTCCCTTTCCCCATGCCGCGACCGCGCTGGGGCCGCTCAAGGCGGCTGCCGAAAAGCAGGGCAGGGTAGATTTCACCAATCTCTGGGCCGGCCAGGCCGTAGCCCTCGGCCGCGAGGTCCCGGCGGCCGAATTGACCCGGGATCTCGCCAAATCGGCGCTGGCCTGCATGAAAGCGCTTGCTGGCTAGCGGGAAGCGCCGGTTGCGGCGCAAAAGCGGCCTCTGCTATACGGCGGTTAGGTTTTGCCGTGAGAGGCCTTATATAATGTCCGTCGACGCCGCTACCGTCCGCCGCATCGCGCATCTGGCGCGCATTGCGGTTTCCGAGGGCGAGGTTCCGCATCTGCAGGGCGAGCTCAACGCCATGCTCGCCTTTGTCGAGCAGCTCTCGGAGGTCAATGTCGAGGGCGTGGAGCCGATGACCTCGGTCACTCCGATGCAGATGAAGAAGCGGCAAGACGTGGTCAATGACGGCGAGATCGCCGACGATATCGTTGCGAACGCGCCTGCGACCGAAGGACACTTCTTCCTGGTGCCCAAGGTCGTCGAGTAATTTAATTCAGGACGTAGTCCGATGTGCCTGCTTTGCGACGATGAGAAGGCCTATCAGGCCTATATGAACTATCTCGACAAGATGGAGCGGCAGGGCAAGGCTGCCGATCCCAACATCGCCGTCAATGCCGTGCTCGACGAGATCGAGGCCGCCGCGAAAGCAGCCGCCAAAAAAGACGACCCGGCCAACGACAAGACCCTGTCTCCGTTCTTCTGCAGCCCGATCAATAAATGACCGATTTGACATCGCTGACGCTCGCCGAGGCCCGCAAGGGCCTCGCGGCCAAGACCTTCACGTCGCTCGAGCTGACCGACGCGCATCTTTCCGCGATCGAAGCCGCGCGCGTGCTCAATGCCTTCGTCATGGAGACGCCGGACCAGGCGCGAAGCATGGCGCGCGAGGCGGACGCCAGGATTGCCAAGGGCGACGCCGGTCCGCTCGCTGGCATCCCGCTCGGCATCAAGGATCTGTTTGCGACAAGGGGCGTGCGCACTACGGCTTGCTCGAAGATCCTCGGCAATTTCGTGCCGACCTATGAGTCCACCGTGACCTCGCAGCTCTGGCGCGACGGCGCGGTGATGCTCGGCAAGCTCAACAATGATGAGTTCGCGATGGGCTCGTCGAACGAGACCTCGTGCTTCGGCCCGGTCGGCAATCCCTGGCGGCGCGACGGCTCGAACACGACGCTGGTGCCCGGCGGCTCATCCGGTGGTTCGGCCTCGGCCGTGGCGGCGCTGCTCTGCATGGGCGCGACCGCGACCGACACCGGCGGCTCGATCCGCCAGCCCGCGGCGTTCACCGCGACCGTCGGCATCAAGCCGACCTATGGCCGCTGCTCGCGCTGGGGCATCGTCGCCTTTGCCTCCTCGCTCGATCAGGCCGGTCCGATCGCGCGCAGCGTGCGCGATAGCGCGATGCTGCTGCGCTCCATGGCGGGTCATGACCCGAAGGACACGACCTCGGTCGACATCCCGGTGCCGGACTACGAGGCTGCGATCGGCAAGTCCGTGAAGGGCATGAAGATCGGCATCCCCCGGGAGTATCGCCTCGATGGCATGCCGGCGGAGATCGAAAAACTTTGGGAAGCGGGCGCGGCCTGGCTCAGGAGTGCCGGCGTCGAGCTCGTCGAGGTGTCGCTGCCGCACACCAAATATGCTCTGCCGGCCTATTACATCGTGGCGCCGGCGGAGGCCTCCTCCAACCTCGCGCGCTATGACGGTGTCCGCTACGGCCTGCGCGAACCGGCTAAGAACATCATCGAACTCTACGAAAACACCCGCGCCGAAGGTTTTGGCGCAGAGGTGAAGCGCCGCGTCATGATCGGCACCTATGTGCTCTCAGCCGGCTATTACGACGCGTACTATTTGCGCGCCCAGAAGGTGCGCACGCTGATCAAGAAGGATTTTGAGGACTGCTTCGCAAAGGGCGTGGATGCCATCCTGACGCCAGCGACGCCGTCGGCAGCCTTCGGCATCGGCGAGAAGGGCGGCGCCGATCCCGTCGAGATGTACCTCAACGACATCTTCACGGTGACCGTGAACATGGCGGGCCTGCCCGGCATCGCCGTGCCCGCCGGCAAGGACGCGCAAGGCCTTCCGCTCGGCTTGCAACTGATCGGCCGTCCCTTCGACGAGGAGACGCTGTTCTCGCTCGGCGAGGTGATCGAGCAGGCCGCCGGCCGCTTCACGCCCGCGAGGTGGTGGTGAATGTCGCGGCGTTCATTGCGAGCCTCGACGGCGCGGCGCCAGCGCCGGAATTGAACGCGCCGCTCGCCGGACTCTGGTGGGCGGCCAAAGGCGACTGGGACCGCGCGCACAAGATCGTCCAGGACGAGAGCAGCCGCGAGGCGGCTTGGGTGCACGCCTACCTGCACCGCGTCGAAGGCGATCTCGGCAATGCCGGCTATTGGTACCGCCAGGCCGGCCAGCCCACAGCAAAGGATTCATTGGAAGCAGAGTGGCAGCGGATCGCGGCCACGCTGCTCGGGAGCAAGACATGAGCACGGCCACGCATAAGCTTCTCAAGGGCGCCACCGGCGATTGGGAGATGGTCATCGGCATGGAGATCCATGCGCAGGTGACCTCGAACTCGAAACTGTTCTCGGCCGCCTCGACCGCGTTCGGCGGCGAGCCGAACAGCCACGTGTCGCTCGTCGACGCTGCGATGCCCGGCATGCTGCCCGTCATCAACGAGGAATGCGTCAGACAGGCTGTCCGGACCGGGCTCGGCCTCAACGCGAAGATCAATCTGCGTTCGGTGTTCGACCGCAAGAACTATTTCTATCCGGACTCGCCGCAGGGCTACCAGATCAGCCAGTACAAGTCGCCGGTCGTCGGTGAGGGCGAGGTGCTGGTCGAGCTCGACGGCGGCCGCAGCGTCACCGTCGGCATCGAGCGGCTGCATCTGGAGCAGGACGCCGGCAAGCTGCTGCACGACCGGTCGCCGACCATGTCCAATGTCGACCTCAACCGCTGCGGCGTGGCGCTGATGGAGATCGTCTCCAAGCCCGACATCCGCGATGCCGAGCAGGCCAAGGCCTATGTGACCAAGCTACGCTCGATCCTGCGCTATCTCGGCACCTGCGACGGCGACATGGAGAAAGGAAGCTTGCGTGCCGACGTCAACGTCTCGGTGCGCAAGCCCGGCGGTCCGCTCGGCACCCGCTGCGAGATCAAGAACATGAACTCGATCAACTTCATCGGCCAGGCGATCGAGTACGAGGCGCGGCGTCAGATCGAGATTCTGGAGGATGGCGGGGCGATCGACCAGGAAACGCGGCTCTATGACCCCAACAAGGGCGAGACGCGCTCGATGCGGTCCAAGGAAGAGGCGCACGACTATCGCTACTTCCCCGATCCCGACCTGCTGCCGCTGGAGTTCAGCCAGGAATTCGTCGACGAGCTGAAGGCTGAACTCCCGGAGCTGCCGGACCAGAAGAAGACGCGCTTCGTCGCCGACTTCGGCCTGTCGGCCTACGACGCCAGCGTGCTCGTCGCCGAGCGCGAGAGCGCAGTGTTCTATGAGACGGTGCTCGACAAGCTTGCCAACCGCGCCCGTGACGGCAAGATGGCGGCGAACTGGGTGATCAACGAGTTGTTCGGCCGTCTCAACAAGGAAGGCCGGGGTATTACGGACTCTCCCGTCAACGCCGAGCAGCTCTCAGGGATCATCGACCTGATCGGCGAGGGCACGATCTCAGGCAAGATCGCCAAGGATCTGTTCGAGATCGTCTGGCAGGAGGGCGGCGATCCCCGCGCGCTAGTGGAAAGCCGCGGCATGAAGCAGGTCACCGACCTCTCGGCGATCGAAAAGGTTGTCGACGACATCATCGCGGCCAATCCCGACAAGGCCGCGCAGGTCAAGGACAAGCCGCAGTCGCTCGGCTGGTTCGTCGGCCAAGTGATGAAGGCGTCCGGCGGCAAGGCCAACCCGCAGAGCGTCAACGAGCTGCTCAAGGCCAAGCTCGGCGTCTAGCCTCGTTGAATGAGGTGACGAACACGCTTCGTCACCTCGCTTTCCGCTCTTGGTGCGACGCTCGCGCGCATCCTCGGCGGTAAACTTCATCCCGATCGACGGTGATGCGGCGGCCGAATCGCCAGCGCGCGATTCGCGCAAAACGGCGGCTTGCACACGCTCAGGCGAGCGTTCGCGCCGTTAAGCATGAAAATTTTTTCGTTGCCAAAAGTCGCGACTCAGAGTCCGCGAAACGCCTTCGCGAGGCGATCGCGCGACTCGCGACGCTCATCATCGCGTTGCTCATGCGCGATGCATGCGCGCGGAAAAATACTTGCTGCATAGTGTTTTTCTGCAATCGCATCCGTCGCAAACGCCGACGATGCGCCCACTCTCTGCGATCGCAAGCACACGAGATGCAGTGCGCTTGCGTCGCGCTCGCCAAGCGCACGCGCGTTGCGCCGTCAACACTTCTTTAAGCGAGACGCTGTTTTTTTCTTCGTGTTGGTGTATTCGGGATGAAGTGCATTCGATCCCCGAGTGCACGCAGCGATTAAAGCCATCTCACACATCGGAGGGCAACATGGCCAAGAAAGCGAAGAAGGCGAAGAAGGCGAAGAGCGCAGTGAAGAAGACTGCGAAGAAGACCCGCAAGGTCGCGAAGAAGAAGAAGTAACTTCGCTTCTGAAGTTGCCGGCTCCAGATAGCCGGCACGTCATCAGCGCCTCCTAAAGGTTCTGGTCGACGATAGAGGGTGTCGGCGAGACATCAGGTCAACGGTCGGATCGTTTCTCTTTCGCGGTCCGGCAGAAGAAACGAGTTTTCTTCGTTCGGTGCGGTTCTCCTCAGGGGGCTCCGCAATTTCACAAGCGGCCTTCGGGCCAACGTGGAATCTGGTCCTGACGTGTTCGCCGACGCCCTCGTTCTCTTGAAGCCGGGGCATTGCCGGCATTCCTTTCCCGACATTGCTGATCTGACCGCGACGCGGCCGCGCGCTTGGCTTGCACTGCCTTGGGGCAGGCAAGGGCTGCGGCCTGATTGCACGCTGTTCGCACGCCGCTTCTCCGTTCGCGGTGTCATCGCCCCGCTCGACCGGGCGATCCAATTCTCCGAGACGGCGGTGGTTGAGTAGATCCGCCGCGGCGTACCGCATTCCCCGCCGGAGCCTGTCATCGGGCTCGCCGGAGGCGAGACCCGGTGGCGGGGCATGACAGGGCGGGCGCGGCCACGACGGCGATCCGCTCCGACTAATCGTAACCGCAGGACATCCGCCACCGCGCGCGATGGTTATCGTTCTCCCAAAATCGCAAGGTAAACCGAATCTGACGAATTGCAGAAGTATCTGCAAGTCAGGGACTTTTCGAATTCCCTGCGCAGGCACCGCGCGCTCGCGTTTACGTCTGCTTCATCGCGATACTTAAACTGCCATTCAAATTTGCCCGCCATCATCGCCTCCAACAAGCCGGTAAACGGCAATGGGGATGAGTTGAACAGTGCACGATCCCGGGAAGGGTCATGCACATCAGAGTTGGACGGGAGCCGCGCTCGAGGGAACGAGACGGCATAAGAAAAAGGGGATGCGACATGTTTCAGGGTACCTTCGATCTGGAGACCGCGACGCCGATCGACGCGAGCGCGCTCTCGGATGTGCTGTTCGAGCGCGGCATCTATTGGGCGAGTGGCCGCGCCGGCCTCGTCGATCTCGTTGCCGCGCATAAATGGTTCAACCTCGCCGCGCTGAAGGGCCGCAAGGACGCCGTGGCGCTGCGCCAGGAGGTCGCCGGGCAGATGTCGGACGCCGAGATCTCGGCCGCGCAGCGCGAGGCGAGGGCGTGGGTCTCCGCCCACTGAACTGAGAATCGCATCCGCATCCGTGTTTCCACGGGTGAGCTCGGTTGCGCTGGATCAAATTCCCTCGTCGTGCGGTCCCCTAGATCCGCACGGTATGAGCGACCCCGACCAGAATGGGCCAAACAATGGCCGATGGCTTCCGATTCAGATCGCGCCCGACGACTGCGATCTGGAACTCGGGCGGTTCCACAAGACGGGCATTTTGCCCTGGACTTTTCCATGTCGGCGCAGGTCTGGCGTCTGGTTCAACGTCTGGGCGGGTGAGGCGGTGCTGATATCGCCCTCGCACTGGCGGATCTGGCGATCCAGCCGCTAGACGCGCGCACGCATATATAAGGTCGCGAATCGCAGGAACTCGCCGCGAGGATCCATTCGCGAGGCTTGCGCCGCCGGCCGCTCGTCAGCTTTCAGGTGAAAAGAACCCGCCGCCCTCAATTCTGCCGCTTGCGGCCTGCCGCCGTGTCGGGCATACCCGGCGTATTGGAGACGTGGCCGAGTGGCTGAAGGCGGCGGTTTGCTAAACCGTTATAGGCTTGTAAAGGCCTATCGAGGGTTCGAATCCCTCCGTCTCCGCCAGCCAAGCTGGCCCGGACATAGATACCCCCCGCACCACACATAGAGAGAGCTGACCTGGTCGAGATTTGGCCTCGCGTGTCGGGGCCAAGGCCGTTTCGCCGCCGTCGATAACCGTTGGGCTGAGCGCGATTCGGAGGTGCTTGAGTCCTGTCCGATTCTACGATTCGAGCGCGCCTGGGTCGCCACATCACGGCCCTCCGCTCGCCGCGCCTTAGGTGCGGAATTTTGACGGCAAGCGGAACCTCTCTAAAAACATCAATAAAAACAAAGTGTTGCGAGCCCGCGGCGATCACATCTACGTGTTATTTGTGCAACACCCGTCGGAAAACACGTTTCATAGGCCCGCTTCGGAGCGTTCTTTTGTTGTGTGTGCAAGGACGTTCGGTAATTGTGACTGAGCGACGGAGGGGGGCATCCCAAGGTCGTCCCGTTTAGGTCATTCGCTTAAGTCCCTCGCGTTCATGCGGGTGTGTCCGAAGACGCGAAGGAGCCGAAAGCGGTGATTTAGAGGGGGTTGGGGAATTGGCCGTCCGGTCAGTGACCTTCCCTGAAGAGCAACTTGGAGGTTTAACATGAAGTTGGTTAAGAGCCTTTTGCTCGGCTCAGCGGCGGGTCTGATCGCCGTGGGCGGAGCGCAGGCAGCCGATCTGCCCGTGAAGGCCAAGGCGGTCGAATACGTGAAGATCTGCTCCCTGTACGGTGCAGGATTCTACTACATCCCCGGCACTGACACCTGCATCAAGCTGGGTGGCTACCTGCGCGCCGAAGTCGCGCTGGGCACCAACAGCGTCTACGGCATTGCGAACGGCGCTCCAGCCGGTGCGCACAACCGCCTGAGCAACTACTACACCGCGCGCGCTCGTGAAGATCTCAACATCGACACGCGTACCGCCACCGAATACGGCGTCGTCCGCACCTTCTTCGATGCGACGTTCTCCTGGACCACCGCCGGCTACGTCGGCACCGGCTCGGCCACGGGCACGACCGCCGCTACCTTCACGACGGCTGGTAACACCACCATCAATCCGACGGACGGCGGCACCTCGGGCGGTTCGCTCGGCGTGTACTACGCCTTCATCCAGTTCGCTGGCTTCACGATGGGTAAGGCCGTGTCGCAGTTCGACGCGCCCTGGACCAACTATCCCGGCAACAACATCGACAGCCTCGTCGGCGGCAGCGGCACGGTCACTGGCGTCAACCAGTTCACCTACACCGCTGACTTCGGTCAGGGCGTGACGGCGGCGTTCTCGGCGGAAGACGCTACGGCCTACTATCAGGCCGGCAACCTCAACCTGTTTGGCATCACTGCTGCCGGCGTCGTTGGGGGTTCCTACGGCTCGAACGCCATCGGCGGTTCGCGTTCGCCGAACCTCGTCGGTATGGTCCGTGTCGACCAGGCCTGGGGTCTGTTCCAGGCATCGGTTGCTGCGCATGACAACCACGTTGCCTACTACGGCGCGACCGAGACCACTGGCCACCCCGACGACAAGTGGGGCTGGGCGGTTCAGCTCGCTCTGTCGATCAAGAACATCCCGACCGGTGCGGGTGACACGATCAACATCCAGGGCGTCTACACGGATGGCGCGACCCGCTACAACTTCCAGAACCTCGCGGGTAGCTCGTACGCGATGTACGGCGGTTCGGGCATTGCGTATCAGAGCATCGGCTTCGCCAATGCGCCTGACACTGTGTTCGTCCCCGGTTCCAACCAGGAATCTGTGAAGACCTGGGGCTTCCGTGGTGCGTACACCCATAACTGGGATCCGTACTGGAACACCGCTATCTATGGTGCCTATGCGCATGCATCGTTCGGATCGCTTGCCAAGAACTTCCTTTGCGGTGGTGGCGGCTTCGCCGGCTTCCTCGCAGTGCCAGGCGTTACCTCGTGTAACCCTGATTTCAACATCGGCCAGGTGGGTGTGATCACTCGCTGGACCCCGGTGAAGAACCTGACGTTCTCGGCCGACTTCAACTGGACGCGTCTGGATCAGAAGTATGCCGGCGTGATCGGTGTTACACCGGCTGCTACCGTTGCCAAGCCGACGGCGGTCTATGAGCTGAAGGACCAGGACAGCTTCACGCTGCTGCTCCGCGCTCAGCGCAACTGGTAAGTTTGGTCTAACGACCTGACAGAGAGCCCCGGCGGGAAACCGCCGGGGCTTTTCTTTTGCCGGCTTGCTCTCGCCTCGGGTCATGACGGCCAGAGTTGGCGCCACGCGTTCCGTTGATCGATCATTCGTCGAGACCTGATCGAAGCCGTTGCGAGAGAGGGATTTCCGCGCGGCCCGCATGCCCCGTGCGTGGCGAGGCATGGGCAGGCTGTGGCTGACCGATCCGCCTTGTGCAGAGCGACCCGCCGATCCGGCCTTGCAGCCGGGCGCGCCCGCTGCGTTCAGCTTCAAACAGGCCGACAATGGTGAGCTGGTCGATGTGGCAGTGACCTTTTGCAGACCTCGATCGAGGCCGCCTTCGGAAGAGGCGCCCGAAGGTCGCGTGACTGCGCAGTCCGTCCGTCGGAGACTTAAGGCCCGACGGCATCGCTTGCCACCGATGCTCCCGGCAGCAAATCGGGCGAGGGTGTTGCTATTCCACGCTGCCAGTGCCGCGGCGCAAATCGGCTTCGATCTGCAACCGCGTGCCTCCGCCGAAGCGGGCGCGGTAGACCTGAAGGTTCTCCATGATCCGCTGCACGTAGTTGCGCGTCTCGGAGAAGGGGATCAGCTCGACCCAATCGACTGCGTCGACCTTCGGGTCGCGCGGATCGCCGTAGCGCTCGACCCACTTCCTCACGCTGCCGCGGCCGGCATTGTAGGCGGCAAACGTCATGATGTAGGAGCCGCGATAATCCTCTAGCAGTCCGCCGAGCTCGGCCGAGCCGAGCGTGGCGTTGTAGACCGAATCGTTCTTCAGCCGGGACAGGTCGTAGGTCGCGCCGTGGCGTTTGCAGACGTAACGCGCGGCGTCCGGCGTCACCTGCATCAGCCCATAGGCCTGCGCCGGCGAGACCACCGACGGATTGAACGCGCTCTCCTGCCGCGCGATCGCATAGACGATGCTGCGCTCGACCTGGGGGCCGATCGGCGTGAACTGCGGAATGCCGTTGACGGGGTAGGCGTAGAAGTCGAATGGCAGGCCGCGATTGAGCGCGGCCTTGCCGAGCAGCAGCATGCCGCGCGCGTCGGTGTAGCGCTGGGTGAGCTCGCCGAGGCCGGCAAGCGCTTCGGGATCGCCGTTCTCGCCCATGTCAGCGAGCATGGGCACCGCGAGTTCGCGCTCGTCGAGCTCGTAGAGCAGTTGCGCCGCGCGCACGATCTCCAGCCGTTCGGCGCCGCGTCCGCGCGGCGGGTTGTTGAGCTCGATCTGGGGCAGGCCGAGTTTCGCGCGCGCGAGCTGGCCGTAATAGCTGGTCGACTGCTCGGCGGCGCGGGCATAGGCGTTGCGCGCTTCCTGCTGGCGCCCCATCGCTTCCGCAGCGCGGCCCTGCCAATAGCCGGCGCGCGCCAGCGTGGTCGGGTTGACGCTGCCCACGCCGATACGGGCGAAGTGCTGGGCGGCAGTCGCGGGATCGTTGAGGAAGCGCAGCGCGATCCAGCCCGCGGTGAACTCCTGCTCGGTCTTGTAGATGTCGCGCGAGGGCAGGGCGGCATCGCGCGCGATCAGATAGGCGCTGCGGAATTCCTCGGTGTCGATCATCTTGCGTGCCAGGAGGCGCCGCTCGATCCACCATTCGTCGAGATTGTGGAGCCGGTTCGGATCCTTCGGCGCCGAGAGCATGAGCTGCGCCGCTTCGGCAAACTTCTCCTCACGGCGCAGGAGCTGGATCTTGCTGAAGATGAAGCCGGGATCGCTGTGCAGCTCGCGCGGCACGGCATCGAGCAGCGCGCGCGCATTCGGCGCCTTCTTGACGGCAGCGATGCGAGCCTTGGCGAGCGCGACATAGCCGCCGCCGAGGCGTTTGGCGGCGCGCAACGCGGCTTCGCTCTCGCTGCCGTAGAGCAGGGTGTCCATCCGCGCCTTCTGATCGCCTGCCGTCAGCAGGGCGCCGAACTGGTCGAGCGCGTTGTTCTCGGTGTCCTCCGACATCGGATCGCTGCGCCAGGCCTCGCGCACCAGCCGCTCGGCGTTGGCGCGGTCGCCGCGCGCCAGCATCGCCTTGGCAAGCGTGAAGCGACCCTTGGCGGAGATCGGGGACTCATTCTCGAACCACGACCACGCAACTGAATCGTCACGCCTGTCGTCCCACATCGCAGCCTCGAGCCGGCGGCGCAGGAAGGTCTGCGACGGCCAGCTCGGATTGGCGGACAGGAAGGCGCGGTAGCGCTCCACGGTCGCGCCATTGTCCTCGCTGCGCAGGATGATCCATTCCGCCAGCTTTCGCGCGACGGGATCCGAGATCGAAGCAGCATAATTGGTGGCGTCGCCCGCCTTGCGCTTGCGCACGAGCTCGATGACGTTTTCCAGCGTGTCCTTGTCGGCCTGCGACGTCGACGACGTTGCGGCGACCGCGGCCGGTATGAGCGGCTTGCGCGGCGCTGCATGCTGGCGGGTCGCAGGAGCCAGCACGGGAGCTGCGGACGGTCTGGCGGCGGCCGGGGCGGTGGGTCTGACGGTGGCCGTCGAAGCCGGGGCGGGTGCGGGCTTGGACGGCGCGCCGTTGGCGGTCGGTTTTGATGTTGGCGCGGCGGCCGCTGCCGCAGGCTTGGATGCTGCCGCGGGTTTGGGCTTGTCTTTGGCGGGTTCCTTGCCGGCGCTCTTCCCAGCATCCTTGGCAGATTTCTTCGCGGCATCCTTGGCCGGGGCGCTGGCAGCACCCTTGTTGGCGCCCTTGGCCGTATCCTTTGAAGTCTCCTTGCCGGTTCCCTTGGACGGGTCCTTGGCGGCTGGCTTCGCGGAGTTCTTAGCCTCGCCCGCGGTCGTCTCGTTGGACTTGTCGGACCTGTCATCGGACTTGGCCAAGGCGGCACAACCGACGGACAACCCTGCCATCAGGCATACGACCAGACCGGTGGATCGCCATGCGGCACGAGGAAAGGAGGTCACGGCGTTTCGTCGCCCCGAATCAGTCAAGTGGCCCAAAATCTAGCTGTATTGATTGAATATGCGGACAAAATACCAACAGCCGCTTACCTCGGGCCGATTTGTACCATCACCGCGGCAAAATCGCGGCCTAAACGGTGCGTCACACGGCGGCGGGCCTTTTACCGGCGGGATAGACCCGATATGTATGAGGCTTGCTCAAGAGATCGCCGCGTACGGAGGAAGTCCATGGCAGCCAAGACGAAATTCCGGGGGTCGTTCACCGCCTTGGTCACGCCGTTCAAGAACGGCTCGCTGGACGAGGCGGCGTTCCGCTCGCTGGTCAATTGGCAGATTTCCGAGGGCACCAACGGCCTGGTGCCGGTCGGCACCACCGGCGAGAGCCCGACGCTGAGCCATGACGAACACAAGAAGGTCGTCGAATGGTGCATCGCTGAAGCCAAGGGCCGCGTGCCTATCATCGCGGGTGCCGGCTCCAACTCGACCAAGGAGGCGATCGAGCTCTCTCAGCACGCCGAGAAGGCGGGCGCGGACGCCGTGCTGATCGTGACGCCTTACTACAACAAGCCGACCCAGGAAGGCATGTATCAGCACTTCAAGGCGATCAACGATGCGATCGGCATCCCGATCATTATCTACAACATCCCGCCGCGCTCGGTGATCGACATGTCGGTCGACACCATGAAGCGGCTGTGGGAGCTGAAGAACATCGCCGGCGTCAAGGACGCTACCGCCAGCATGGTCCGCGTGTCGCAGCAGCGCGCGGCGATGGGTGAGGACTTCAACCAGCTCTCCGGCGAGGACGCGACCATCCTCGGCTACATGGCCCATGGCGGCCACGGCTGCATCTCGGTGACCTCGAACGTCGCGCCGCGCCTGTGCGCGGAGTTCCACGTGGCCTGGCAGAAGGGCGACCACGCCACCGCCCTGAAGCTGCACGACAAGCTGATGCCGCTGCACAACAACCTCTTCATCGAGAGCAATCCGGCGCCGATCAAGTACGCGATGTCGCTGCTCGGCAAGCTGGACGAGACGCTGCGGCTGCCGATGGTGCCGGTCTCCGAGCCGACACGCGTGGCCGTGCGCAGCGCAATGGTGCACGCCGGCCTCATCAACTGACGCGTTAGCGTTTGGGGAGCGTTTCATGAGCGTCGAGGAGAAGGGCATGCAGATGCTCAAGGAGTTCCGCGAATTCGCCATGAAGGGCAACGTCGTCGACCTCGCGGTCGCCGTCATCATCGGTGCGGCCTTCGGTGCCATCGTCAATTCGCTGGTCGGCGACGTGATCATGCCGATCATCGGCGCCGCTACCGGCGGGCTCGACTTCTCAAACTACTTCACCCCCTTGTCGAAGGCGGTCACCGCCACCAATTTGGTTGAAGCGAAAAAGCAAGGCGCCGTACTTGCTTGGGGCAACTTCCTCACGCTGACGATCAACTTCATCATCATCGCCTTTGTGCTGTTCCTGGCGATCCGGGTGATGAGCCGACTGAAGAAGGAGCAGGCCGCGCCTGCGGCGCCGCCTAAGCCGTCGGCCGAGGTCGAGCTGCTGACTGAGATCCGTGATCTCCTCAAGAAGTCTTGACGCGCGCGCTTCATCCGAACTGTTAGAATCCGTGCGCATCTTGATCAGGTTTGTCTGCGATGGCCGATAAGAACGAACGTCCGATCAAGGTGATGGCGGAGAATCGCAAGGCCCGCTTCAACTACGCCATCGAGGATACGATCGAGGCGGGCATTGCGCTGACCGGCACCGAGGTCAAGTCGATCCGCAACGGCAAGAGCACGATCGCGGAATCCTACGCCGACTCGAAGAACGGTGAGATCTGGCTGATCAACGCCACCATTCCTGAATATCTCCAGGGCAATCGCTTCAATCACGAGCCCAAACGGCCGCGAAAACTGCTGCTTCACCGCCGGCAGATCAACAAGCTGATGGGCGCGGTCGACCGCGAGGGCATGACGCTGATCCCGCTCAAGCTCTACTTCAACGAACGCGGTCGCGCCAAATTGCAGCTGGCGGTTGCCAAAGGCAAGAAGCTGCACGATAAGCGCGAATCCGAGAAGAAGCGCGACTGGAGCCGCGAGAAGGGCCGCCTGATGCGGGCGAGGGGATAGCAGGATGACCCAGAGGAACCTGCTCGAGGTCGATTGGAGCCGGATTCCCGCGCCTGCCGACGACGGTGGCGCCGCCCATCTGAGGGGCATGACGTTGCCGCCGATCGGCCTGCTCGCGACGGACGATAGGTCAATCACGCTGTCGGCGCTGCGCGGCCGTACCGTCGTGTTTGCCTATCCCCGCACCGGCGAACCCGGCAAGATCGCGCTGGTCGACGATTGGGACATGATCCCGGGCGCGCGCGGCTGCACCCCACAGACTTGCGCGTTCCGAGATCTGTTTGCCGATTTGAAGGCGGCTGGCGCCTCGCACGTGTTCGGTCTCTCGACCCAGAGCAACGACTACCAGATCGAGATGGCCTCGCGGCTACATCTGCCGTTCCCAGTGCTCTCGGACGAGAAGCTGGCGCTGACGCGCGCCCTGAATTTGCCGACGATGGAGGTGGCAGGCCTGACGCTGATCAAGCGGCTCGCGCTGATCATCGACGACGCCAGGATCACGCACGTGTTCTATCCGGTGTTTCCGCCCGACCGGAATGCCGGCGATGTGCTCGACTGGCTGAAGGCCAATCCCGCCAAGGGCTAGATCGCTAGCTAAGGTGGGATGAGTTTTGGTTGAATCGATGCGAGCCGAGGGTTCACCTCTCCCCGTCGGGGAGAGGTGAACCCGGACAACCGACCGGCCCAACTGCACCAAGCTCTAATCGAGATCGGCCTTCACCTTCGCGAACACGGCCCGGAACATGTCGGGCGTCAGCACGCCGGTATTCGTGTTGTAGCGCGAGCAATGGTAGCTGTCGTAGAGCTTGAACGCGCCGGCCTGGTGGACGACGCCATGGCCGAAGGGGGCTTGCGAGCCCTTCAGATTCAGCGGCTTGAGCACGCTGTCGTGCGCAATCCGCCCGAGCGCGACGATCACGCGCAGGTTCGGCATGGTCGCGAGATTCGCCGCAAGGAATTGGCGGCAGGTGGTGATCTCGATCGGGAGCGGCTTGTTCTGCGGCGGCAGGCAATGCACTGCGTTGGCGATCCGGCAATCGATCAGCTTCAGGCCGTCATCGGGGCGCGCCTGATAGGTGCCCTTGGCAAATCCATATTCGACCAGCGTCGCGTAGAGGAGATCACCGGCATAGTCGCCGGTAAAGGGACGGCCGGTGCGGTTGGCTCCCTGCATCCCCGGCGCAAGGCCGACGATCAAGAGGCGCGCCTTGATGTCACCGAAGGGCGCAACCGGCGCATTGTGCCACGATGGCTCGCGCGCGCGGTTGGCCTCGCGAAAGGCGACCAGGCGCGGACAGAGCGGGCAGTCACGGTCGGGAACGACGGTGGAAGGCTGGCGGCTTGACCGGGCCGCCTCACTCCTCGAAGTCGTCATCGCCCCTCGGCGCCATCGTGGTTGCGCGCTGGAGGAATTGCGGAGCGTGGTGGCGTCCCTCGCGCTCGCCGCGGTCGCGCGGGGCGGGGCGTTCGGACGGGTCGCGGCCGAGCTTGGATTGCAGCTCGACGAGGTCAGTGAAGACGTCGGCCTGGCGGCGCAGCTCGTCGGCGATCATCGGCGGCTGGCTGGCGATGGTGGAGACCACGGTGACCCGCACGCCGCGGCGCTGGACGGCCTCGACCAGGGAGCGGAAGTCGCCGTCACCCGAGAACAGCACCATCTGGTCGATATGCTCGGCGAGCTCCATGGCGTCGACGGCAAGCTCGATGTCCATGTTGCCCTTGACCTTGCGGCGGCCGGAGGCGTCGATGAATTCCTTGGTCGCCTTGGTGACGACGGTGTAGCCGTTGTAGTCCAGCCAGTCGATCAGCGGGCGAATCGAGGAGTATTCCTGATCCTCGATGATGGCGGTGTAGTAGAACGCCCGAAGCAGCGTCCCGCGGCTCTGAAACTCCTTCAGCAGGCGCTTGTAATCGATGTCGAAGCCCAGAGTTTTCGCCGTCGCGTAGAGATTGGCCCCGTCGATGAAGAGCGCGATCTTGTTGGTAGGAGAAAGTGACATTCAGTTTGCTCGCGTAGTGCTCGTGATTGATCGTTTATTGTTGGCGCGGCGGCAGCGAGCCGCGCAGGTCTTAAGGCGCCGTCGAAACCCGTCGAAACCGCAAATCCGGAGAAGTCGGGGCAATCAAGGTATAGTTATGGCGGTCCACACGCCCGGCGCTAACTTCGATGGCAGCCCGGCAAATCACCCATTCCGACCCCAATGTGGGGGTACCAGAGCCGTTTGGCGAGGCCAAATCACAAATTGGCCTTGCGAAATCGGCCCGCTCCCTATAACTAGCCCCGATCATCCACATATTTCGTCCCACCCACAACGGAGCGACAGGCCATGGCTCGCGTCACCGTAGAAGATTGTATCGACAAGGTCGACAACCGCTTTGACCTGGTCCTGCTGGCCGCCCACCGTGCCCGCATGATTTCGTCCGGTTCACAACTAACGGTTGACCGCGATAACGACAAGAACCCCGTTGTGTCTTTGCGCGAAATTGCCGAGACGACCATTTCGCCGGAGGACCTCCGCGAGGAGCTGGTGCACTCGCTCCAGAAGTTCGTCGAGGTCGACGAGCCCGAGCCCGATACGGTGCCGCTGATCGGTTCCGCGGGTGCGAGCGTCGATGCGGATGATACTGAGGTCGCCGTCGAACGCATGACCGAAGAGGAGCTCCTGAAGGGCCTCGAAGGCCTCGCGCCGCCCGAGGAGCAGCCGGAGGAGGACGAGTAGATCGTCCCGTCGCAATCATCGACCTCTTGTGATCTTATCAAGGCCCGAACCGTTGTTCGGGCCTTTGCTTTTGTTGGTGTTTTCGTGGTTACCATAGCGTTGTCGGTCCGCGCCGCGCCCTGTCACCGAATTGATCGGACGCGCCCGGGATCAGCGTTAAGATGTATACAACGGGCCGCCTCCGGGTCCGTTTGAAGGCAGGACGGCATGGTGTATCGGCGCTGGAAACCAATGCAGATGCAGGCCGCAACCGAATCGGTTGCCGTGGCCCCGACTGCGCCGGTGCCGCGCCCGGCGAAGCCACGCGCACGCATGATGCGTCAATATGACCTCGTCGAGCGCGTCAGGTCCTACAACCCCAACACCAACGAAGATCTACTCAACCGCGCCTATGTCTATGCGATGAAGGCGCACGGCTCGCAGACCCGCGCCTCGGGCGACCCCTATTTCTCGCACCCACTCGAAGTGGCAGCGATTCTCACCGATCTCAAGCTCGACGACGCCACCATCGTGGCTGCGCTGCTGCACGACACGATCGAGGACACCGAAGCGACGCGGGCCGAGATCGACCAGATCTTCGGGCCCGAGATCGGCGCGCTGGTCGAGGGCCTGACCAAGCTGAAGCGGCTGGAGCTGGTGTCGCGGGAGGCCAAGCAGGCCGAGAACCTGCGCAAATTGTTGCTGGCCATTGCCGACGATGTCCGTGTGCTTCTGGTCAAGCTCGCCGACCGTCTGCACAACATGCGCACGCTGGACTTCGTGCCGACGGAATCGCGCAGGCGCATTGCCGAGGAGACGCTCGACATCTATGCGCCGCTGGCCGGCCGCATGGGCATGCAGGAAATGCGCGAAGAACTGGAGGATTTGTCCTTCCGCACCCTCGATCCTGAGGCCCATTCGGTGGTGATGCAGCGGCTCGACGCGCTCGCCGAGCGCAACCGCAATCTGATCGGCGAGATCGAGGACCAGCTCTCCAACAATCTGCGCCACCGCGGGCTGGGCGCGCGGGTCTATGGCCGCCGCAAGAAACCGTTCTCGATCTGGACCAAGATGGAGCGCAAGTCGGTCGGCTTCGAGCAATTGTCCGACATCTTCGGCTTTCGCCTCGTCGTGAGTGACATCGAAGCCTGCTATCGCGCGCTCGGCATCGTCCACACCACCTGGCCGGTCGTGCCGGGGCGTTTCAAGGACTACATCTCGACGCCGAAGCAGAACGACTACCGCTCGATCCACACCACCGTGATCGGCCCCGGGAACCAGCGCGTCGAGCTCCAGATCCGTACCGAGGCGATGGACCAGATCGCCGAGCGCGGCATCGCCGCGCACGTCTTCTACAAGGAAGGCGTCGGCTCGCCGACTGAGTTCCTCAAGCGCGAGTCCAACGCGTTCGCCTGGCTGCGCCACACCATCGGCATCCTCTCGGAGAGTGCCAATCCCGAGGAATTCCTCGAGCACACCAAGCTCGAGCTGTTCCACGACCAGGTGTTCTGCTTCACCCCGAAGGGCAAGCTGATCGCGCTGCCACGCCATGCCAACGTGATCGACTTCGCCTATGCGGTGCATACCGACGTCGGCAACAGCGCGGTCGGCTGCAAGATCAACGGCAAGTTTGCGCCGCTGTCTTCGGAGCTCCAGAACGGCGACGAGGTCGAGGTGCTGACCTCGGAGGCGCAGTCGGCGCCGCCATCGGCCTGGGAGACGCTCGCGGTCACCGGCAAGGCGCGCGCCGCGATCCGCCGCGCCACGCGCACCGCCGTGCGTGATCAATATGTCGGCCTCGGCCGGCGCATCGTCGAGCGCCTGTTCGAGCGGGCCAAGATCGAATACGCCGACGACAAGCTCAAGGGCGCGCTGCCGCGGCTGGCGCGGACCTCGATCGAGGACGTCATGGCGGCGGTCGGCCGCGGCGAGATCAAGGCCTCCCACGTCGCGCGCGCGATGTATCCCGACTACAAGGAGGAGCGCATCGCGCGCTATGGCGCCAAGAAGGGGCTCGCTGCCAAGCTCAAGGAGAAGTCGTCGGAGTCGCCGCGCAGCCCGGTCGCGATCCCGATCCGCGGCATCAATTCCGACCTGCCGGTGAAGTTCGCGCCGAATGGCGGCGCCGTGCCCGGCGACCGCATCGTCGGTATCGTCACGCCGGGCGAGGGCATCACGATCTACCCGATCCAGGCGCCGGCCCTGAAGGATTTCGAGGAGGAGCCGGAGCGCTGGCTCGACGTGCGCTGGGACATCGAGGATTCCGCGCCGCAGCGCTTCCCGGCCCGCATCAAGGTCGAGAACGTCAATGAGCCCGGCGCGCTGGCACAGATCGCGACGGTGATCGCCGAGCACGACGGCAATATCGACAACATCAGCATGCAGCGCCGCTCACCTGATTTCACGGAGACGACGATCGACCTCGAAGTCTACGATCTGAAGCATTTGAGCGCGATCCTCGCCCAGTTGCGCGCGAAGGCGGTCGTCGCCCGCGTCGAACGTGTTAATGGATAGACGCTTAGCGTCTGCGTCTATCGCCCTGATTTCGTGAGTCCTGCAAATGCCCGCACTTCCGCTCCGCCTCGGCGTCAATGTCGACCATGTCGCAACCCTGCGCAACGCGCGCGGCGGGCGTAATCCCGATCCGGTGCGCGCCGCGCTGCTCGCGATCGAGGCCGGCGCCGATGGCATCACGGCGCATTTGCGCGAGGATCGCCGGCACATCCGCGACGAGGACATGGCGCGGCTGAAGGCCGAGATCTCCAAGCCGCTCAATTTCGAGATGGCGGCGACCGACGACATGATGCGCATCTCGCTCGCCACCAAGCCGCATGCGGTGTGCCTCGTGCCGGAGCGCCGGCAAGAGGTGACGACCGAGGGCGGGTTAGATGTCGTCGGCCAGCACAATGCGCTCGCGCCCTATATCGCGCGGCTCAACGATGCCGGCATCCGGGTGTCGCTGTTCATCGCCGCCGACCCCGCGCAGATCGAGATGGCGGCACAGCTGCGCGCGCCTGTCATTGAGATCCACACCGGCGCCTGGTGCGACGCCGTCGCCGATGGCCACACCGACAAGGCCGAAGCCGAATGGCAGCGGATCGTGGCGGGGGCGAAGCTGGCCAAGGCTGCCGGGCTGGAGGTCCATGCCGGACACGGGCTCGACTATGCGACGGCGGAGACGATCGCGGCCTTGCCGGAGGTCATGGAGCTCAATATCGGCTACTACATGATCGGAGAGGCGCTGTTCGTGGGTCTGGCCGAGACCGTGCGCAGCATGCGCGCGGCGATGGACCGGGGCCGGAGCCGGGCATGATCATCGGCATCGGTTCGGACCTGATCGACATCACCCGCGTCGCCAAGGTGATCGAGCGCCACGGCGAGCGCTTCCTCGACCGCATCTTCACCGTGGCCGAGCGGGCCAAGGCGGAGCGGCGCGCCAAGAACGAGAAGATGGTGGTGGCGACCTACGCCAAGCGCTTTGCCGCCAAAGAGGCCTGCTCCAAGGCGCTCGGCACCGGCATCAGGCGCGGCGTCTGGTGGCGCGACATGGGGGTGGTCAACCTGCCGGGGGGACGGCCGACCATGCAACTGACCGGCGGCGCCTTGGCCCGGCTTCAGGCCCTGACGCCGGAGGGTTTCGAGGCGCGGATCGATGTGTCGATCACCGACGACTGGCCGCTCGCACAGGCCTTCGTCATCATTTCCGCCGTTCCGCCGGCCAAGCCCTGACAGGGATCCAGGAAATCTCATAATTCGTTTGAAATACCAAGGTCTTATGCAGTTTTGATGCGATCCTTGATTGCGTGGTCTTCGACAACGGTCTAAAAGTCCGCCGACGCAAATCAGGCTGGGTGAATTCGGCTTTACGCCGGAATTGGCCCTCACTATCAGAATCAGGACAATCTCCTTGGGCCGCGAACCGATGGGCTGTTCGCGGGAGGAGGGCGCTCTGTGACCGCCGGCCGGAATTGAGAGAGCAATGAGCGTGACTTCGGGAACGAAAACTGAGAGCGGCGTCGGCGAAACGATCCGGGTCGTGATTCACGCTCTGCTGATCGCGCTGGTGATCCGCACGTTCCTGTTCCAGCCGTTCAACATCCCGTCTGGCTCGATGAAGGCGACGCTGCTGGTCGGCGACTATCTGTTCGTCTCGAAATATTCCTACGGCTATAGCCACTATTCGATCCCGTTCTCCCCGCCGCTGTTCTCCGGGCGGATCTGGAGCTCGGACCCGAACCGCGGCGACATCGTCGTGTTTCGCCTGCCCAAGGACGATTCCACCGACTACATCAAGCGCGTGATCGGTCTTCCCGGCGACCGCATCCAGATGCGGGACGGTCTGCTCTACATCAACGACACCCCGGTCGAGCGGCAGCGCATGAGCGAGTTTGTTGGGGAGGATCCGTGCGGCTCCGAAGGCGGCGGCATCTCCCGGGTGAAGCGCTGGAAGGAGACGCTGCCGAACGGCGTGTCCTACGAGACGCTGGACTGCGCCGACAACGGCTACATGGACAACACCAACGTCTACACGGTGCCGCAGGGCCACTTCTTCATGATGGGCGACAACCGCGACAACTCGACCGACAGCCGCTTCCTCGGCCAAGTCGGTTATGTGCCGCAGGAGAATTTGATCGGCCGCGCCCAGATGATCTTCTTCTCCATCGCCGAAGGCGAGCATGCCTGGATGTTCTGGCGCTGGCCGTGGGCGGTGCGCTGGAATCGTTTCTTCAAAATCGTTCGATGAAAGACGAAGCCAAGGACATCGCGACCCCACCGACGGAGGCGCAAGGCGCCCCTGATGGCGAAGCTGCGACCAAAACGCCGGCGAAGAAGAAGCGGACGCGAAGCAGCAAGGCCAAAGGCACTGATGCGAACGCGGCGCTCGAGGCGCGCATCGGCCACAGCTTCACTGATCCGAACCTCCTGATGCAGGCGATCACGCATGTCTCGGCGCTGAAGTCCGGGCGCAAGCGCGGCGACAGCTATCAGCGACTGGAATTCCTCGGCGACCACGTGCTCGGGCTGGTCGTCTCCGACATGCTCTACCACGCCTTCCCGAACGCCGACGAAGGCGAGCTGTCGAAGCGGCTTGCCGAGCTCGTGCGCAAGGAGAGCTGCGCCGACGTCGCAAAATCGCTCGACCTCGTCGACGACATCAAGCTCGGCTCGGTCGGCCCCAGCGCCGACGCCCGTCTGCGCAAGAGCGTGCTCGGGGACATCTGCGAGGCCGTGATCGGCGCGATCTTCCTCGACGGCGGCCATGCGGCGGCAGCCGAGTTCGTCAGGCGCAACTGGACCGAGCGCATGCACAAGCCGCGCCGTCCCTTGCGCGACCCCAAGACCGTGCTCCAGGAATGGGCGCAGGGGAAGGGGCTGCCGACCCCGGTCTACCGCGAGGTCGAGCGCACCGGCCCGCACCACGATCCGCAGTTCCGCGTCGCGGTGGACCTGCCGGGATTGGCCCCGGCCGAAGGCATCGGCGGCAGCAAGCGCGCGGCAGAGAAGGTGGCAGCTTCAGTGATGATCGAACGCGAAGGCGTTGGCGGCGGCAATGACGGCTGAAGCAAGCGGCGAGGCGCCCACCGCGACGCGCTGCGGCTTCGTTGCGCTGATCGGTGCGCCGAATGTCGGCAAGTCCACCCTGGTCAACGCGCTGGTCGGGGCCAAGGTCACGATCGTCTCGCGCAAGGTGCAGACCACGCGCGCGCTGATCCGCGGCATCGTGATCGAGAACAACGCGCAAATCATCCTGGTCGACACGCCCGGCATCTTCCTGCCCAAGCGCCGGCTCGACCGCGCCATGGTCTCGACCGCCTGGAGTGGGGCGCACGACGCCGATCTCGTCTGCGTGCTGCTCGATGCCAAGACGGGTATTGACGAGGAGGCCGAGGCGATCCTCGCCAAGGCGGCCAGCGTCAACCACGAGAAGATTTTGGTGATCAACAAGGTCGATCTGGTCCAGCGAGAGAAGCTACTGGCGCTGGCGCAGGCCGCCAACGAGCGCATGAAGTTCGCGAAGACCTTCATGATTGCGGCAATCTCAGGCGACGGCGTCGACGACATCCGCACGACGTTGGCCGAGATGGTGCCGCCAGGCCCGTTCCTCTATCCCGAGGACCAGATGTCGGACGCGCCGATGCGGCAGCTGGCTGCCGAAATCACGCGCGAAAAAATCTATCAGAAGCTGCACCAGGAATTGCCCTACCAGTCCACGGTCGAGACCGACAAGTGGGAGGAGCGCAAGGACAAGTCGGTGCGCATCGAGCAGACGATCTTCGTCGAGCGTGAAAGCCAGCGCAAGATCGTGCTCGGCAAGGGCGGCGCCACCATCAAGTCGATCGGCGCGGACTCGCGCAAAGAGCTGATGCAGATCTTGGACGTGCCGGTGCATCTGTTCCTGTTCGTCAAGGTGCGCGAGAACTGGGGCGATGATCCCGATCGCTATCGCGAGATGGGGCTGGACTTCCCCAAGGAATAGCCAAGCAAAGATCGGTATCCGATGAGCGTGCCCAGCAACGTCCGGCGCTTCGAAGCGCTGCTCTATGCATCGTTGATGTTGGATGCCCTGTCAGTCGCGGTGCAGGATCGCACGCCCAATGCCGAGATGACCGAGCAGATGATCACGACGGCGACGCTGATCGCCGGCGGCATGATCCTGCTACTGTTCTATTTCGTTTGGCTCGCTGCGCATTGGCGCAAGAACTGGCCGCGCTGGGTGCTCGCGGCAGCCCTCGTGCTGTCGGTGATCTCGCTCGGCCAGATCATCGGCGAGAAGGGCATGCAGCTCGACAGCGCCATCGAGGTCGTCTCCTGCGTGCTGACCACGATGGGACTGTATTTCTCCTTCACCGGGGATGCGCAGGGCTGGTTCAACGCGTGAAGTTTCACGCGGTGCCGTAGAATGGGCGCACGCACCCTTGCGCGCCGTGCCCACCAAGTTTGGCCATGGATCAAAATCGGTGGGCACGCTTCGCTTTGCCCACCCTACGGCCCCTCGAATGGGCTACACTTCCTCCCATGGAATGGACCGACGAAGGCATCGTGCTGGGTGTGCGGCGGCATGGCGAGTCGAGCGCCATCGTCGAGCTGCTGACGCGCGCGCATGGCCGCCATCTCGGTCTCGTCCGCGGCGGCGCCGGCTCGCGGATGCGGCCGCTTTTGCAGCCGGGGAACAGCGTCAGTGCGGTGTGGCGGGCGCGGCTCGACGAGCATCTCGGTACCTATGCGATCGAGGGATTGAAGCTGCGCGCAGCGACGCTGCTGGCATCGTCCTACGGGGTCTACGGCGTCACCCATCTGGCCTCGATTGCGCGGCTGCTGCCCGAGCGCGATCCGCATGAGGCGATCTTTGCGCTGCTCGAACATTCGCTCGACGATTTCGACGATATCGGCGGCGCCGCCGTGCACGTCATTCATTTCGAGCTGGCGATGCTCGCCGAGCTCGGCTTTGGGCTCGCGCTGGAAAATTGTGCGGTGACCGGGGAGACCACGGACCTGATCTATGTCTCGCCCAAATCCGGCGGCGCGGTGTCGCGCGGCGCGGGCGAGCCGTGGCGCGACCGGTTGCTACGCCTGCCGCCATTCCTGCGCCAGGGCGAGGTGCAGACCGATCTCACGGAGCAGGATCTCCTGGACGGTTTTCGGCTCACCGGTCTGTTCCTGCTGCGCCACGTGCTGGAGCCGCGCGGTCAGGGCCATTCCGACGCGCGCGCCGGCTTCATCAACGCCTTGATGCGGCAGCAGGCGAGGGCGGCAATCCCGGCGCCATGATGAAATCGCGTTTCTGCCTTGCCAGCCAGCATAGATTTTCCGGGAACCAAATCAGGCCGGCCGGAATTGGCTCGCGGGTTCCACAATGGGGGACAGCCTAAATGTTGATCAGGGGATTCGCCTTATCCGCGGCGCTGCTCGCGTTTGCGCCTGATGCAATGGCCGGCGAGCCGCAACCTGGCGTATTTCGCCGGGCGTCCTGCACGGTTGTCCGGTACTATGTGGCCAAATATTCTGCTGCGGCCGCAGAGGCATGGGCGCGGTCCCACGGCGCGACCGAGGCCGAAATCGACGCCGCCCGCCGCTGTGTGACCAATGCGCCGCCGGCTCAATCCCCTGGCCAATCCAAGACCCAGCCTGTGACAGCCGGCTGGGCCGGCCAGTAGGCCGCCCCCAGGGAACCAATCGATCCTTGCCCGATTCGCTTCCACGGTTTAACCGGGCGGCATGGGAAAACGAATCGTTCCGCCGGAAGAACCGGCCGAAATTCACGAGGTGCCGCTGCGTGACGCGCTGGAAGAGCGCTATCTCGCCTATGCGCTCTCCACCATCATGCACCGTGCGCTGCCGGACGCACGCGACGGCCTGAAGCCGGTGCACCGGCGCATCCTCTACGGCATGCGCCTGCTCCGCCTCGACCCCGGCACGGCCTTCAAGAAATCCGCAAAAATCGTCGGCGACGTGATGGGCTCGTTCCATCCGCATGGCGACCAGGCGATCTACGACGCCATGGTGCGCCTTGCGCAGGATTTCTCCTCGCGCTACCCGCTGGTCGACGGCCAGGGCAACTTTGGCAATATCGACGGCGATAATCCCGCCGCCTACCGCTACACCGAAGCGCGCATGACCGACGTCGCGCGGCTTCTGCTCGAGGGCATCGACGAGGACGGCGTCGAATTCCGCGCCAATTACGACGGCCAGTCGAAAGAGCCGATCGTGCTGCCGGGCGGCTTCCCGAATCTGCTCGCCAATGGCGCGCAAGGAATCGCGGTCGGCATGGCGACCTCGATCCCGCCGCACAACGCCGCCGAGCTGTGCGATGCCGCGCTGCATCTGATCGAGAAGCCCGACGCGAAATCCAAGGCGCTGCTGAAATGGGTCAAGGGCCCGGATTTCCCGACTGGCGGCATCTGCGTCGATTCCAAGCAGGCGATTGCGGAAGCTTACACCACGGGCCGCGGCTCGTTTCGCGTCCGCGCCAAGTGGCAGCAGGAGGAGGGTGCGCGCGGTACCTGGGTGGTTGTCGTCACCGAGATTCCGTATCTGGTGCAGAAGTCGCGGATGGTCGAGAAGATCGCTGAGCTGCTCGACCAGAAGAAGCTGCCGCTGGTCGGCGACATCAGGGACGAGTCGGCCGAAGACGTCCGCCTCGTCATCGAGCCGAAGTCGAAGAACGTCGATCCCGCCCTGATGATGGAATCGCTGTTCCGGCTGACCGAGCTCGAAAGCAAGATTCCGCTGAACCTCAACGTGCTGATCAAGGGCCGCATTCCCAAGGTCGTGGGGCTCGCGGAGTGCTTGCGCGAATGGCTCGATCATCTGCGCGACGTGCTGATCCGCCGCAGCAACTACCGCAAGGCGCAGATCGAGCACCGCCTGGAAGTGCTTGGCGGTCATCTCGTCGCCTATCTGAACCTCGACAAGGTGATCAAGATCATCCGCACCGAGGACGAGCCGAAGCCGGCCCTGATCAAGGCGTTCAAGCTCACCGAGATCCAGGCGGAGGCCATCCTCAATATGCGTTTGCGCAATCTGCGCAGGCTCGAGGAAATGGAGATCCGCAACGAGGACAGGGATCTCCGCAAGGAGCTAAAGGGCATTGAAGGCGTGCTTGCTTCCGAAGCCGAGCAGTGGAAGAAGGTCGGCGAGCAGGTCGGCAAGGTCCGCGACATGTTCGGACCCAAGACGCCGCTCGGCAAGCGCCGCACCACCTTTGCGGATGCACCCGAGCACGATCTCGCCGCGATCGAGGAAGCCTTCGTCGAGCGCGAGCCGGTGACGGTCGTGGTCTCCGACAAGGGCTGGATCCGCACCATGAAGGGGCATGTCGAGGATCTCTCGGGCCTTGCCTTCAAGCAGGACGACAAGCTCGGCTTCGCCTTCTTCGCCGAGACGACGTCGAAGCTGCTGCTGTTCGCCACCAACGGAAAATTCTACTCGCTCGACGTGGCCAAACTTCCGGGCGGCCGCGGCCATGGCGAGCCGATCCGCCTGTTCATCGACCTCGAGCAGGAGGCGGCGCCAGTTGCGCTGTTCGTCAACAAGGGCGGACGCAAATTCCTGGTCGCGAGCCACGAGGGCCAAGGTTTTGTCGTCAACGAGGACGATTGCGTCGGCACCACCAAGAAGGGCAAGCAGGTCCTCAACGTCGACATGCCGAACGAGGCGCGTGCGATCACCGAGGTGCTTGGCGACACCGTCGCGGTCATCGGCGACAACCGCAAGATGCTGATCTTCCCGCTCGACCAGGTGCCGGAGATGGCCCGCGGCCGCGGCGTGCGCCTGCAGAAATACAAGGACGGCGGCCTCTCCGACGTTGCGGTGTTCGACGCCAAGGCGGGCCTGACCTGGAAGGACTCCGCGGGTCGCGAATTCTCGGCGACCATGAAGGAGCTCGCCGAGTGGCAAGGCACCCGCGCCGATGCCGGCCGCCTGCCGCCAAAGGGTTTTCCGAAGTCGAACAAGTTCGGCCGGGTGATCGGGTAGGGCGGTCCCGTGTCCCGGACGCGCTGCAACGCTTTTCGCGTTGCTGCGCAGAGCCGGGACCCACGCTGCACGGATTGCTCGGAGACATGGGCCCCGGCTCTGCAGCGCACCGCTGAAGTAGCGCTGCACTGCGTCCGGGGCACGAGAGAGCGTGAAGCGAGCACCTGTCTTTCCACCGTCATTGCGAGCGCAGCGAAGCAATCCAGAATCCCGCCGCGGAAAGACTCTGGATTGCTTCGCTGCGCTCGCAATGACGGAGCAAGCCGGGCGGCCATCGCTCTGCAATTCACATTTCAAATAGCGCGCGAGCGTTCGCATTCCCGCGGCGCATTCGCCCGAGTTTTGCTCCAGGTGCACCCTCGAAAAAGACAAGGGCGCAGGGAAGGCCGGGCGCCGGCTGGCACCCGCAGGTCCGTGCGCTGTAGAAATGCACACGGGGGTGGACCACAGGTGATGCCGGTCGCCCGGCCTTCCCTGCGCGAATGGTTTTAACGGTGTCCTTCGTGCTCTCCCCGGGGAGCGATGCACTATTGCCCCCATCGCCCTGCAGATGGCTGATGTGCGGACCCGGTTGGGTCGCAGGCATCACCGCAGGACTTGACGCGCAGACCCCGGGCGTCAGGACCACACGACTTCTCCGTCCGCGCACGTCTCCGTTGGGACTTCGAGGGCTGGCGTGTGCTCGCCCCCGAAACCATGCGAAGACGCTGTCCGCGTCGTGTCGTGCACTTAGTTCGTCAATATTTCTTACAGTAATTCCCCGGAGTTGCTGTTTCGTCAAACACGGTCTGGGATGCGGCATTGCATGCTCTGTGGAGCAACAGCCGCGCTGCATTCGAATCGTACATTGAGTTGGAGACGATCATGCGCAACATCGTATTGGTGATGGCATTCGTGAACTCGCTGTCGACTCCGGCTTTGGCTCAGAAGCCCGAGATTGAAGCGATCAACAACAAATTTGTCGAATTTTTCAACAAGGGTGATTTCCCTGGCATTGCGTCGCTCTATAGCGCTGATGCGATCGCTTTGCCGCCCGGTTCTTCGATGGCGCGGGGCCGAGCAGCCATCGAAGTCATGTGGAAAAGCATGGCGGAACAAGTCGGCGACCCGAAGCTCACGACTGTTGATGTGAAGGCGCTCGGCCCTTTGGCGGCACGCGAGATCGGCACGTTTGCTCTGAAGACCAAAGGGCCGACACCGCAGGAAGTGACTGGGAAGTACGTCGTTGTTTGGGAAAAGGTCGGAAATGACTGGAAGCTCGCCACCGACATATGGAACGAGGGCAAGTAGGCCAGTCGGCGTACGTGTCTGTTGTTGACCCATCAGCGAAGTGGCGGCGGTTCTCATTGAGGTCCGTTTGGTGGGGCATAACAGACGTGATTTGCTCACGCTGACATCACCGATCAATGGGCTCACCTGTGACATCCGGCTCCGAAGGCAGGCTGAGAGCTTTGAACCTCCCGTTCGCCACGTCGACCTATATCTTGAAGAACCATGCGCGCATGAGGATCGTCGTCGTTTCGCCGGGAGGAGATGATGACGATTCCGCGCGACTTCCGCGGTCGGCCGAACTCTAGGGGGAGAACGGATGAGCAAAATCCTAATTTGCGGCGGAGGCGTGATTGGATTGTGCACAGCGACGATGCTTGGTCGCGATGGCCACCGAGTCACAGTCCTAGAGGCTGACCCGGCCGATCAACCTGCCGCGCCGGCCGAGGGATGGAATTCGTGGGAACGTCCGGGAGTTGCCCAATTCAGGCAACCTCATAACCTCAGTTCGCGATTTCGGATGATCAGCGATCAGGAATTGCCGGGGTTGACTGATGGTCTGCTTCGAGCCGGTTGCGTTTGGGTGGACTATCTGGACAGTCGATCTCTTCCCCCAACCATAACGGATCGGACGCCGCGTCCGGGCGACGAGGCCATACGCTTCGTCACCGGTCGGAGGCCCATTATTGAATGCGCCGTAGCTGCAATGGCGCAAGTGGCACCTAACGTGACCATTCGTCGGGGCACCAAGGTTCGAGAACTGATCACGGGCGCTTCGGCGATCCGAGGTGTGCCGCACGTTGCAGGGGTACGCACGACATCTGGCGAAGAGATTCGCGCTGATCTGGTAATCGACGCCATGGGACGACGAAGCGCGGCCTGCGATTGGATCGTCAGCGCGGGTGCCCGTAGCCCGATCGAGGAATGCGAGGATAGCAACTTCGCTTATTTTACGCGGTATTTCTCAGGGCAACGGCGGCCTCGCAGGACGGGACGTGCACTCACGCCGATGGGCTTGTTTTCGATCCTTACGCTGGACGGGGACAATGACACCTGGTCGATCACTTTGTATACCTCGTCGAAGAACAAGGCGATGCGAGCCTTGCGCGATACGGCGACATTCCATCGCGTCGTCTCCGCATGTCCGCGGCAAGCCCATTGGCTCGACGGCGAGCCAGTAACGCCCGTCCTTCTGATGACGGGAGTTGTCGACCGATACCGGCGGTTTGTCGTCGATGGTCGGCCGGTCGTCACGGGATTCGCCGCTGTAGGTGATGCATGGGCGTGCACCAATCCGTCCGCCGGACGCGGCTTGAGCGTCGGCCTTCTGCACGCGCAGGTGCTCCGTAATGTTGCCCGCCGACACATCGACGATCCCGGAGCTTTCTCCCGGGAATACGACGCTGACACCGAAAGCCAAGTCGGTCCGTTTTATCGAAATCAGATCGCCGCGGACCGCGTTCGGATCGCCGAAATGACAGCTCTGGAAGAGGGCATGCCGATGCCCGCGCCCAACCCAGTCATGGCCAAGCTTCTGGTGGCATCATCCCAAGACGCAGACGTGCTCCGTGGCCTGATCGAAATCGCAATGTGCCTTGCGCTGCCTCAGGACGTCATCGCTAGACCGCATGTAGCCGCAAAACTGGCCGAGTTGGACGGCTGTCAATTGCCGCAAGACCCCAGCATCGTCGATCGACAACGGATGGCAGCGCTACTGGATGGCTGATCCTAGCGAAGCCAGCCACACTTCCGCGCGTGGTTATGGGGAGCATCGCTCGGCGCGAAACATTCGTTTCTCTTGCTAACCACGCCCTAGATCACCCCCGCCAGCCGTAGCGCCACGCCGGCGGCGCTGCTGCCCGCAAGCACCGTGAGCATGCCGAGCTTGAAGCGGAAGATCGCGGTGGCGGCCGCGATCGACAGCACCAGCGCCGGAACATCGACGCTCGTCAGCACCGGCCTGTCGAAGTCGAATGGAAACGCGTGCACCGGCACGGTCTCGCGGAACAGCGTGTGTAGCGCGAACCAGATCGAGAGGTTCAGGATCACGCCGACCACCGCGGCGGTGATCGCGCTGAGTGCGCCGGCCAATCCCGTATTGCCGCGCAGGCGCTCGATATAGGGCGCGCCGACGAAGATCCAGAGGAAGCAGGGCGTGAAGGTGACCCAGGTCGCGAGCAGTCCGCCGAACGTTGCCGCAAGCATCGGCGACAGGCCGCTTGCGTCGCGATAGGCCGCCATGAAGCCGACGAACTGGAGCACCATGATCAGCGGGCCGGGCGTGGTCTCGGCCATGCCGAGGCCGTCCAGCATCTCGTGCGGCTTCAGCCAATGATAATGCTCGACCGCCTGCTGCGCGACATAGGCCAGCACGGCATACGCGCCGCCGAAGGTGACCAGCGACATTTTTGAGAAGAACAGCGCGATCTGGCTGAAGACGTTGTCCTGACCGAAGGCCGCGAGCAGCGTCACGACTGGCACGAGCCAAAGCGCAAGCCACAACGCACCGACACGGATCGCGCGCCCGGTGTTGGCACGCACATGCTCGGGCACGGCTTCGCCGAGCATGCTGTCGATTGCAGCATTGTTGCCGCCATGGCCGTGACCGGCCGGCGCGAATTCCGGACGGCCACTTCTGGCGCCGGCATAGCCGATGATGCCGGCAGCGATGATGATGATCGGGAAGGGCACCGCGAGGAAGAAGATCGCGACGAAGGCCGCGGCCGCGAGCGCGATCATGATGCGGTTCTTGAGCGCGCGCTTGCCGACGCGCACCACAGCCTCGACGACGATGGCGAGCACAGCGGCTTTCAGCCCGAAGAACAGCGCCTCGACGAAGCTGACATTGCCGTAGGCGGCGTAGACGTAGCTGAGGCCCATGATGGCGATGATGCCGGGCAGGATGAACAGCCCGCCCGCCATCAGCCCGCCGGCGGTGCGATGCATCAGCCAGCCCACATAGGTCGCCAGCTGCTGCGCCTCCGGTCCCGGCAGCAGCATGCAGTAGTTCAGCGCATGCAGGAAACGGCCTTCGGAGATCCACTTCTTCTCCTCGACCAGGATGCGATGCATCACGGCGATCTGGCCGGCGGGCCCACCGAAGCTCAAGGACGCGACGCGCAGCCAGACGCGAAATGCCTCATTGAAGCTGACGCCGTGACCGGCGTCAGCTCCTGCTTGAAGGTTACGGGTATCCATTACGCCTTCACCTTGTTGGTCGGCCAGTTGTGGGTCTCGGCCGTGGCATCGCGGCACCAGCGGTAGAAGGCGTCGTAGAGCAGCATGCCGGCCTCGAGCTGTTCGAGGTCATCGTCATACATGCGCGACAGTCCGAGCGAGGCCGCGAGCAGGCCCGGCGCCTCTGGCGCGAGATCGGGCCGCGCGGTGTCGGCGCCGCGCACCAGCGTCGCGAGCCGGAGCAGGGCAGGCGAGGCGATCCCGAATTCCTCGATCATGACGTCGAAGGTACAGAGCTCGCCGCGGTGGCTCCAGAACACGTTCTCGATGTCGAAGGGAGCTGCATTGAACCGCTCACCGACGCCGACCACCTCGGACGGTGTCACATACAGGAACACCGCGTTGGGGTCGACAAAGCGACGGATCAGCCAGGGGCAGGCAATGCGGTCGATCTTCGGCCGCGCCCGCGTGACCCAGACGGTGCGCCCCCTCGCATCGCGCGGCGGCAGCTTGCGCGTGTCGAGCAGCGGCAGCTTGGCTGTCTTCCAGCCCTCGAAGCCGCCTTCCAGCGTCTCGGCCTGGACGCCGAGCTGGCGCAGCCAGGCCGCCGTGCCCTGTGCGAGCTTTTCGCCGCGCAGGCACGCGACGATCGCCCGGCGGCCGGCGAAGTCGCGGCCCCAGTCCTGGACCTTGTCGTGGCTGAGCTTGATCGAGCCGGGGATCAGCCGCTGATCAGCGGCAAAATCCTCCTCGGTCCGAACATCGATAAGTGCAGGGGCATTGGCCGTGCCGATCAGGCGCGCCAATTTGTCGGATGATATGGTCGTGAAAGTAGACATGATGCGTCCTCGCAAAAACCGAACGGGACGCGATACTTGGGCATGTCGCCTCGTGGGGAGATCGCTCAAATCCCCATGGCGCAGATTACAGCGAAACTAAGCTGGACTGTCAATCCACTGGACGATTGGGCCTTAGAAAATCGGACCCCGGCGGTCTATACTGCGCGCCGACAGACCTGAATTTTCTGGAGAATTCGATGCACTCGCACTCCATCGAGCAATGGACCCACGACCACGCCTTCCTCGGCGACAAGCACGAGGAGAACGAGCGGCGCACCTGGCTCGTGGTCGTCCTGACGCTGGTCATGATGGTCGGTGAGATCGTCGCCGGCTCGCTGTTCGGTTCCATGGCGCTGCTCGCCGACGGCTGGCACATGGGAACGCATGCGGCCGCGCTCGGCATTGCGGCGTTCGCGTATCGTTTCGCGCGCCGGCACCTCGGAAATGCGCATTTCACCTTCGGCACCGGCAAGTTCGGCGATCTCGCCGCCTTCTCCAGCGCGATCATCCTGGGCCTGATCGCGGTCGAGATCGCCTATGAGAGCGTGCTACGGCTGATCGCCCCGGTGCCGATCGTCTATGGCGAGGCGATCGCGGTTGCCGCGCTCGGCCTGTGCGTCAACCTCGCCAGCGCGTGGCTTTTGCGCGGCAGCCACGATCACCACCATCACGGCCATGATCACGGCCATAGCCACGCGCATGATCATCGCGATGATCATGACAACGACCATGATCATCATGGCCATCACTACCATCATCATCACGACAACAATCTTCGCGCTGCCTATGTGCACGTCATGGCTGATGCGGCGACCTCGGTGCTGGCGATCGCGGCACTCGTCGTCGCGATGTATTCAGGCTGGATCTGGGCCGATCCAGCCGTCGGCCTGATCGGCAGCGTCGTGATCGCGAGCTGGGCGTTCGGCCTGATCAAGTCATCAGGTGCGGTGCTGCTCGACGTGCGCGCCGACGAGAAGCTGGAGCGGGTGATCCGGGCGCGCATGGAGATCGGTGACGACCGCGTCACCGATTTGCACCTGTGGCAGGTTGGCCCCGGCCATTGTGCCGTGCTGCTCTCGGTGGTGTCGGACCAGCCGAAGCAGCCGGCCGTCTACAAACGGCGACTGGCCGGGCTGAAGGGCCTCAGCCACGTCACGGTCGAGGTCGAGACCTGCCCGCATTGACGGGCTTTACGGGAATTCCGCGAACGGGCCGGGGTTGATCCTCGGTCGTGGCCTGCATGGCTGTACGGGAGGAACAACAATGATGCCCAGGATGAAGTTCGCGCTCGCCATTGCTGCACTCGCTCTGTCCAGCCCTTCAGCGCTGGCACAATCGGAAAAGACCGGCGTCGAAAGGCTCTACGTGCTCAATTGTGGCGAGGGCACCGCGGGCGACATCTCGCGCTGGACGCCCGGCCTGAACGAAGGCAAGACGATGGACTTCGTCGACACCTGCTATCTCATCAAGCACAGCAAGGGCTGGTTCCTGTGGGACACCGGCATTGCCGATTCCGTCGCCGCGATGCCGAATGGGCTCGTGCCCGCCGATCCCAAAGCCGTCACCTGGCGCCGGCCGAAGACGCTTGCTGCCCAGCTCGAGCAGCTCGGCGTCAAGCCCGCCGACATCAAGGCGATGGCGGTTTCGCACACGCATCCCGATCACACCGGCAATGTCGAACTGTTCCCGCAGGCCACGCTCTATGTGCAGAAGGCCGAATATGATTGGCCCGCCGCCAACAACGAGCCGCGCTTCAAGCCGTCACATCCGGTCGAACTGCTGGCGGGCGATAAGGACGTGTTCGGCGACGGCAGCATGACGATCCTGTCGACGCCCGGCCACACGCCGGGGCACCAGTCGCTGCTGGTGAAATTGCCGAAGACCGGCGCGGTGATCCTGTCGGGCGATGCCGTGCACTTCAAAGACAATTGGGACAATCGCCGCGTGCCCAGCATGAACGTGAGCAAGGACCAGACCGCGGCCTCGATGCAGAAGATCGCCGACACGCTCGCCAAGGAAAAAGCCCAGCTCTGGATCAACCACGACAAGGCCCAGCGCGACAGCCAGAAGATGGCGCCGGAGTTTTACGAGTAGAGCGTTTTCCAGCGAAGTGGACACCGGTTCGCGCCAAGAAAACGCGTCAAAATAAGAACTGGGTGCGTGACGACGTTGCTGCCATGATGCTGGCAGCAGCTGCGTGCTAGGGCCCGCGAAAGCTCCGCAACAGGAGATGATCGTGGGCGAATGGGCCGGGGTTGCGATCGCGCTGGCGTCGAGCAGCCTCGGTGGCACGGCGGCGGCCATTACTCGCTATCTCGTCGGCGGCGCCGATCCCATCCTGCTCGCGATCCTGCGCTGGGGGATCGGCTTTTTCTGCCTCCTGCCATGCGCGCTGATGCTCGGCGTGCGCTGGCCGCAGCGGCCCGATTGGCCGGCCGTGGCGCTGCTTGGCGTCTGCTTCTTCGGCCTGTTCTTCATCCTCTACAACATCGCGGTGTCCTACACGACCGCCGCGCGCGCCAGTCTTGCGCTCGCGACGTTGCCGCTCCACACCATGGTGGTCGGAGCGCTGCTTGGCGTCGAGCGGCTGACGGCGCGCAAGATCACCGGCGTCGGCATCGCCGTGCTCGGCGTGGCCGCGGCGCTGGCCGCGGGCCTGGCGCAGAGTCCGCCAGGAGCCTGGCGTGGCGAATTGATCATGACAGCGGCCGTATTCTGCATGGCTTTCTACAACGTATTGTCGCGTCCGCTCATGCAGCGATCGAGCGCGCTCGGCTTTCTCACCGTCGGCATGGGTGCGGGCGCCGTCGTGCTGGTGCTGGCGGGTCTGGTGAAGGGCAGCTTCGCGGCGCTCGATCACTTCGCGACGGCGCAGTGGATCGCCGGCATTTATCTGGGCATTGGCGGCGGTGCGCTCGCCTTCATCCTCTGGGTCATGGCGCTGCGGCGGGCAACGCCGACCCGCGTCGCCAACACCATGACGGTCAATCCGATCGCTGCCGCTCTGCTGGCGGCGCTGCTCATCGGCGAGCCGATTACGCCCAATCTGCTTGTCGGCCTGCTTGCGGTGTTCGCCGGGATCTGGATCGCGACCAGCGAGACGAAGCCGGCCTAAAGCGCGCGATGAGCCTAGGATGAATCGTCACCGCGCTTTAGGTTTTTGTTTTGAGCATGATCTTTTCGGAAAACCGCTGCACACTTTTCCGGATCATGCTCTAGCTCCGCGGGACGGTTGCCGCGGGCGGACTCGTTTCGGGCGTCTTCTTCGGCTTCAGCGTGCCGGCATAGAACGAGAGCAGCCATACCAGCAGGATGGCGAGGAGATAGACGCCCCAGGCCTGCGGCGGCGTGGTCGCCCAGCGCAGGAGGCCTTTGAATGTGCGGGGCGGGCCGGCGTCTTCGCTCATGGCCCGCTTGTGCGTGAAAGTGGCTGGGCGGTCAATCCGGGCGTCGCTCCGGGCGGATCAGGAACAGGGCCGCCAACGCCGAGAGGCTGAGCGCGGAGGAGACGATCAGCACCTTGGCGCCCATGACGTCGATCAGCAGGCCGAAGGCGAGCGGCGCCACCGCCTGCGCCATCCGCGCCGGCGCGCCGATGATGCCGAGACGATAGCCGAAGTCCTTCGGCCCGAAGATCGCGAGCGGAAGCGTGCCGCGCGCGATCGTCAGGATGCCATTGCCGGAGCCGTGGAACAGCGCAAACGCGCTCGCCGCAGCGCCGCCGAAGATCGCCACGACCACCGCGCCGATCGGATGGGTGAGGCAGGCGAGCCGCGTCGACCACAGCGGATGGAAACGGCTGAGGACGCCGGCTTCGAGGATGCGTGCGCCGACCTGGGCCGGCCCGATCAGCGCGCCGGCTGCGATGGCCTCGACCGGCGTTGCGCCCGTCGTCTCCAGGATGCGCGGGAAATGCGCGGCCATCGCCCCGGTGACGGTCCAGACCGCGGCGAAGATGAAGGCGAGCAGGATCATGGTGCGGTCGAGCGGCAGGTGCGGCTTCTCGGCGGTCGCTGCGGCCTGCCTGGCGCCCTTGATCGCCGGGAGCATGAAGAAGTTGAGAGGCAGGCCGACCAGGATGTTGGCGGCGGCCCAGGCAAAGCACGTCTCGCGCCAGCCGATATGCGACAGCCCCCAGGCGGTGAGCGGCCAGCCGACCGTGGAGGCGAAGCCCGCCATCAGCGTGATGCCGGTGATGGGCCTGCGCGCCTCGGTGCCATAGATGCGGCCGAGCGCGGCGAAGGCGGCGTCATAGAGGCCCATCGCCATGCCGATGCCGAGCACGAGCCAGGCGATCGCCATCACCGCCACCGACTGCGAGAGCCCGAGCAGGACGAGGCCGGCGGCGATGGTCAGGTTTGAGGCCGACAGCACCTGCCGTCCGCCGACAAGATCGATCTGTCGCCCGATGCGCGGGCCGAGCATCGCCGCGATCACGAGCGAAGCCGAGAACGCGCCGAAGATCCAGTTGGAGGAGACGCCGAGGTCGTGCGCCATGGGATCGGCAAGCAGCGCCGGCAGATAATAGCTGGAAGCCCAGGCCAGGGTCTGCGTGGTGCCGAGCGCCAGGATGATCGGAAGCTGGCGCTGGGTCATTTGCGCGTGCTTCCGATTCTGGCCGACAAAGTCATCATCGCCGGCATTTGCAGCCCGCGCGGCGGACGCGTCAACCGCGGCGGCGGCATATTCGACCTGCAAGGGACGGGAGCCTGGCGTCACGTCGGCCCTCGCGCCTTTCGCTCGTCACGAATGCGCGTCATAATGGCATATGCAAGTAACTTCGCGCCTTTCACTGATGAACTGGGTCGCCGGCCAGGGGCTTACGGGCCTCGCTGAACCCGAGCTGCTCCGCGGTTTCTGCGAGCGCTGCTGCGCCGAAGGGCTCGACCTGTCGCGCGGGCTCGTGGTCATCGACACGCTGCATCCGATCTACGAGGGCCGCGCGTTTCGCTGGAGCGATACGCCAACCAACGAGAGCGACGTCATCGAATACGGTTCGACCGCGGAGGGCGACGCCGCCAAGAACTGGCGCCGGTCGGTGTTCTATCATCTGCTCGAGCACGGGCACGACGAGATGGTGATCGATCTTGCTGATGCGCCGTCGCTCGATTTCTCGCAGATCGGCGACCTCGCCGAAAAGGGCCATCGGCATTTTCTTGCTTTCGTGCATCGATTCGGCGAGACCGGCGCGCTCGGGCAGATGGACTGTCTCTACTCCTACTGGACGACGCGGCGCGAGGACGGCTTTACGGAATCCGAGCTGGTCGCGCTGCGCGACCTCGTCCCCGTTCTTGGTCTCGCGATCAAGTCGGCGCAGCAGGTCGACATCGTGCGCACGCTCGGCCGCGTCTATCTCGGCCGCGACGCTTCCGAGCAAGTGCTCCGCGGGCGCATCTCGCGCGGCGTTACCGAGCGCATCAACGCCGTGCTTTGGTATTCGGACCTGCGCGGCTCGACCGGTATCAGCGAGAGCATCGGTCCCGACGAGATCATTCCGTTCCTCAATGACTATGCGCAGGCCGTGATCGACGCCATCCACGATGTCGGCGGTGACGTCCTCAAGCTGATCGGCGACGGTGTGCTCGCGATGTTCTGGGGCGAGGATATGGCGGATGCGCGTCGGGCCGCGCTGCGCGCCGAGCATCTGTTTCGCAAGAACATCACTGCCTTGAACAAGCGCCGGGCGGCCGACGGCCGTCCCACCACGTCGGCCTATATCGGCCTGCATGTCGGGGAGGTCTTCTACGGCAACATCGGCAGCGAGGACCGGCTCGATTTCACCGTGGTCGGCCCGACCGTCAACGAAGTCAGCCGCATCGCCTCGATGAGCCGCTCGGTCGATCGCGAACTGCTCGCGTCCTCGGAATTTTACAAGGGTCTCGACGCCACTGGGCGCCGCTATCTCGTCTCCACCGGCCGCTACGCACTGCGCGGCATCGGTCGCGCGCAGGATCTCTACACGCTCGATCCCGACGTCGATGCCAGCGAGCCCGTGACGGGAAGCTACGAGCGCTATCTGGCGGGTTAGCGCAGGCTGCTTCCCCAACGTCGTCCTGGCGAAAGCCAGGACCCATAACCACCGTCCATAGTTTTGCGAAGATCGGTGATGACCATCGCGCAACACGTCTACTCCCTGGGGTAATGGGTCCTGGCTTTCGCCAGGACGACGCCAGGAAATGGTTCAACACCGCGCCGGCGCCTCATCGCCCACCATGTCCGGCTGCCGGTCCAGTGCCACCGCCGGTGACAGCAGGATCACCAGCGCCTGTACGCCGAACACGGCGGCGGCGAGATAGAGGCAGGCTTCCGCGCTCCAGATGCCGCCGACGATTGCGCCCAGCGCCGAGCCGAGCGGGCGGGCGCCGTAGCTCATGATGTTGATGGCGGAGACGCGCCCCAAGAGGCGCGGCGGTGTCACTGACTGGCGCAGTGTCGTGGTCGAGATCACCCACAGGATCGGCCCGACGCCGAGCAGGAAGAAGCTCAAGGCCGCAAGCCAGGGCGAGGGGACCAGCACCGTCAGTGCCATCACGAGCGCGGCGACGAAGCCGGTGACGGGCCCGAGCCCGACCACGGTGCCGAACGCGACGCACTGCATCACGCGCGTGGCGACCAGCGCGCCGATCACCATGCCGACGCCGTACATCGTCAGCACGGTGCCGACGCCGGCGGCGGTCAGGCCGAGATGGCGCACGGCATAGGGCACGAACACCGCGATCTGCACGAACCATCCGGTGTTGAAGATGAACTGGGTGATGAACACCGGCCGCAGCAGCGGGTGGTGAAACACGAAGGCTGCGCCTTCGCGGATGTCCTGGAACGGGTGGCGCTGCGGCGCCGGCGCGCGAGCAGGCTCGTAGATGCCGGCGAGCAGCGCCACTGCGACGGCCGAGAGCGCCGCCGCAAAGCCGAAGGCAGGGCTCGCGCCCCACCATCCCACCAGCGCGCCGCCGAGTGCAGGGCCGCTCGCAAAGGCGATGGTGCGCGCGAGCTCGATCCGCGCATTCGCCGCCGGCAACAGGTCCGGGCTCACCAGCGACGGCACCAGCGCCGGTGCGGCCACGCTGTAGACGACAGTGCCGCACACCGCAGCGAAGCCGAGCAACGCCAGCAGCGGCAAATTGAGCGCGCCCAGCGCCAGCAACAGCACGATGGCTGCGAGTGCGGCGGCCCGCAACGCCTCGGCTCCCGCCATCAGCCAGCGGCGGGAGATGCGGTCGGCGAGCACGCCGGCGGGAATGGCGAACAGGACGAAGGGCAGGGTGAGGGCGGTCTGTAGCAGGCCGGTCCGGCCTTCGGCGACCCCCAACGTCAGCACGGCGACGATGGGCGCTGCGGCCAGTGCGATCTGCTCGGCCGATTGCGCCGCAAGGTTCGACCAGGCGAGGCGGTTGAAGGTGTCAGGGAGGCGAGGAGGCGTTGACATGGCTCATATCCTGCAGAGGCGAATTTGCGCCAATGTTCGCCCGTGAGGACCACCGAACCCACCCGCTTCCCGACAAGAGGCGAGATTGCCACGGCCACGCCAGGAACCGGTGTGGCTAGATGCAGTTGCAAATGAGTTGCAATAAGAACCAAGTCGGGTATTCTGCCAGCATGGATGCCCGATCTCCCCACCTGACCCCCGACGCAGCCGGCTGGCGTGCCGACGCGCCGACCACCAAGAGCCTCGCCGAGGTCAATTCCACCGTCGCCATTCCGGCCGCCGGCCGCTGGTGGCGGCGGCTGCTGGCCTTCGTCGGTCCGGGCTACCTCGTCTCGGTCGGCTACATGGATCCTGGCAATTGGGCGACCGACCTCGCCGGCGGATCGAAGTTCGGTTACACGCTGCTCTCGGTCATCCTGCTCTCCAACCTGATGGCGATCCTGCTGCAGTCGCTGGCGGCGCGGCTCGGCATCGTCACCGACCGCGACCTCGCGCAGGCCTGCCGCGCCACCTATTCGCCGGCAGTGAACTTCCTGCTCTGGCTCGCCTGCGAGGCGGCGATCATCGCCTGCGATCTCGCCGAGGTCATCGGCACCGCGATCGCGCTGAAGCTTCTGTTCGGCATTCCCCTGATCGGCGGCGCGCTGCTCGCAGCCCTCGATGCCTTCCTGCTGCTGCTCCTGATGAACCGCGGCTTCCGCTTCCTCGAAGCCTTCGTCATCGCGCTGCTGGCGGTGATCGCGGTCTGCTTCGTGGTCCAGATCGCGGCTGCGGCGCCGCCGGTCGCGGAGGTGCTGCACGGCTTCGTGCCGAAGACCGAGATCTTCACCAATTCCGACATGCTCTACATCGCGATCGGCATCATCGGCGCGACCGTGATGCCGCATAATCTCTACCTGCACTCCTCGATCGTGCAGACGCGCGCCTATGAGCGCAACGACACTGGCCGGCGCGAGGCGATCAAATGGGCAACGACGGACTCGACCATCGCCCTGATGCTGGCGCTGTTCATCAACGCCGCGATCCTCGTGGTGGCAGCTGCGACATTCCACAAGAGCGGCCATTCCGACGTCGCCGAGATCGGTCAGGCCTTCGAGCTACTGTCGCCGCTGCTCGGCCTCGGCATCGCCTCGACGCTCTTTGCGGTCGCGCTGCTCGCTTCCGGCCTCAATTCAACGGTCACGGCGACGCTCGCCGGCCAGATCGTGATGGAGGGCTTTCTCGACCTGCATCTGCCGAGCTGGGCGCGCCGCCTGCTCACGCGCGGCATCGCCATCATTCCGGTGATCATCGTCACCGCGATCTATGGCGAGCGCGGCACGGCGGATCTGTTGGTGTTCAGCCAGGTCGTGCTGTCGATGCAGCTGCCCTTCGCCGTGATTCCGCTGGTGCGATTCGTCTCCGACCGCCGCAAGATGGGGCAGTTCGCGATCCCGGTCTCGGTCGCCGCCGTCGCATGGATCGTCGCGGGGGTGATCGTGATTTTGAACGTGAAGCTGCTGGCGGATACGCTGTTCGGGTAATGTCGCCGCAATGCTTTCTGTCATCGCCCGGTTTAACCGGGGATCCAGTATTCCGGAGAGCGTTGTGATTGAGTCGAGAAGCCGCGGCGTACCGGATGTCTCAGTCCCGGCTCCGCCAAGGCTACGCCGGGGCCACAAGGGTGCTCGGCCGCCGAAGCTTTAGCGAACGCGGCAAGCCGGGGCATGACAGTGAGCTAATCCTGAGGCTCGGACGTCGTGTCCCCCTGCGCGTCGATGCGCAGCCAGCCTGAGGGCGCGAGGCGCTGCTGCGGCAGGAAGCGGGCCTTGTAGTCCATCTTCTTGGAGCCCTCGATCCAGTAGCCGAGATAGACGTAAGGTAGGCCTTGGCGCCGCGCGCGCGCGATGTGGTCGAGGATCATGAAGGTGCCCATCGAGCGGCTGACTTGGCTCGGATCGAAGAAGGAATAGACCATCGACAGACCATCGCTGAGCACATCGGTCAGCGCCACGGCGATCAGCTCTTCGCCGCGGCCGGTGAGGCCGCTGTCCGGGCCGCGCTTGCGGTACTCGATGATACGGGTCTCGACATGGCTATCCTCGACCATCATGGCGTAGTCGAGCACGGTCATGTCGGCCATGCCGCCGTGGCGGTGGCGGGCATCGAGATAGGCGCGGAACACCGAATATTGCTCGGAGGTGGGCACCGCGCTGCGCTGCTCGCCGATGATGTCGGCGTTGCGCGCCAGCACTTTTCGGAAGTTGCGGGAGGGCCGAAACTCGTTGGCGATCACCCGGACAGAGACGCAGGCGCGGCACTGGTCGCAGGCGGGGCGGTAGGCGATCGACTGGCTGCGGCGGAAGCCGCCATGGGTCAGGAGGTCGTTGAGGTCACCGGCGCGCTCACCGACGAGGTGCGTAAACACCTTGCGCTCCTGCCGGCCCGGCAGATAGGGGCACGGGGAAGGCGCCGTGAGGTAAAATTGAGGGGTATCGCGCGAGTGCTGGGTCAAGGGACGTCGTAGGCCTCCGAACTGTATCTCAGCATCGCGCTACGGACGCTCCCGGTCAATTGGCCTGCTCGGCAGATCAGTCAGTCTAGAAGGCCCGGGTTGATAGGTCGGTGATCAGTACGTCCTTGCGGCCTGGGGCGCGGGTACACGAACCGAGTTGTTAATCACGACCGTTCCCAGCACGAAATCATGCAGCAGGCGACGGCGGCCGTTGAACAGGCCGACCAGCACCACGAAGGGCGACAGGAACGAGATCGTCACCCAGAACAGCACGGCATGGGTGGCGCCGAGGACGAAGTAACCGGGCGCGCCGTACCAGGTGCGCAGTTCCAGATCCATCACGCGCATGCCCACTGTTGCGGAGGAAGGGCCGCCGATGCTGGCGCCGTAATAGACGATGGCCCAGACCACCGAGGCCGGCCAGGCGATCCAGAACAGCGCCCAGCCGATGCCGAGCGTCACCACGCCGAACAGGGCGATGAAGATGTAGCCGAGGATCACCGGCACCGAGATCACGACCATGTCGATCAGGAAGGCGAACACCCGCCGCGTTGCAACGCCGCGGAACAGTTCCGGATGCAGATAGGGGTCGTAGGCGTGCGGCTGCATCCCGCCGTCGTTGCGCCAGGCGCCTGAATTGCCCGAGTCCGACATGTCCGTTTCTCCCAGCGAACCCCCGTGGCAGGACATGGGAACAGGGCGTCCGCATGCCAAGGGCGCGTTGGGATCAACAAGCGAAAATATTCCGGCGATTCGGCGGCTGTCGGAGGCAGCGAGCTATCGATCCCGGTGTCGTCCTGGTCCCATTACCGCAGGCAGGAGGGATTGCGGCGAAATGCCCACTACGAGTCCTCGTCAAACAGAAGCTGGTGAGTATGGGTCCTGGCTTTCGCCAGGACGACGATGAGGAGGCAGGTGCGCCCGGTCTTCGCCGAAACGACGATGGGGAGGCAGCGGTAGGACGGGCAAAGGCGCGTTAGCGCAGTGCCCACCATCGTTCCGCGATCACAAGCCGGAATGGTGGGCACGTCGCTACGCGACTTTGCCCACCCTACAGCACCTTATCCTTGGCTCCGCAGCTTCTCCGCGGCCTTCGGCGCGAAATAGCTCAGCACACCGTCGGCGCCGGCGCGCTTGAAGGCGAGCAGGCTCTCCATCATAGCACGGTCGCCGTCGAGCCAGCCGTTATTGGCGGCGGCTGCGATCATCGCGTATTCGCCGGAGACCTGGTAGGCGAAGGTCGGCATCGCGAAGGTATCCTTCACGCGGCGAACCACGTCGAGATAGGGCATGCCCGGCTTCACCATCACCATGTCGGCGCCTTCGGCGATGTCGAGCTCGACCTCGCGCAGTGCTTCATCGGTATTGGCGCTGTCCATCTGGTAGGTGCGCTTGTCGCCGGTGAGCGTCTTGGCCGAGCCGATGGCGTCGCGGAACGGGCCGTAGAAGGCCGAGGCATATTTGGCCGCATAGGCCATGATCTGCACATCGAGCAGGCCGGAGCGGTCGAGCCCCTCGCGGATCGCGGCGACGCGGCCGTCCATCATGTCGGAGGGCGCGATGATGTCGCAGCCGGCCTCGGCCTGCACCAGGGCTTGGCGCACCAGCACCGCGACCGTCTCGTCGTTCAAGATCTTGCCGTCGGAGATCAGGCCGTCGTGACCGTGACTGGTGAACGGATCGAGCGCGACGTCGCAGAGAATGCCGATCTCCGGAAACTCCTTCTTGATCGCGCGCACAGCCTGGCAGACCAGATTGTTCGGATTGGTCGCTTCCGAGCCTTCCTCGTCGCGCAGGGACGGGTCGGTATAGGGAAACAGCGCGATGCAGGGGATGGTCAGCTTCATCGCACGCTCGACTTCGCGCACGGCCTGGTCGACGCTGAGCCTGTCGACGCCGGGCATCGAGGCGACCTGCTCGCGCTTATTGCTGCCGTCGATCAGGAACAGCGGCCAGATCAGATCATCCGTGGTGAGGACATTTTCGCGCACCATGCGCCGCGCCCACTCGGCCTTGCGGTTGCGGCGCGGACGGACGGTCAGATCGAGGGCAGGGGAGGCGCCGGCATCATCCCGGCGCGAAACCTCGCGCAGTTCGATCGGACGCCCGTATTTGATCGCCATTACTCTTCCTCCGGCTGGAATTATTCTTATACCAGCTCGCATGGTTCCCGTCACCGCGGCTTGACCTGCCGCAAGGGATGGCCGCCGATTGATTTTGCGGGGCGAAACAGCCAGAAGGGGGCCATGTCCGAGATCTCCACCCGCGATGCGGCCCGCGACAATGCCAGGGACAATGCCAGAGACACCGCCAGGGATGGCGCGATGTCGGTGGCTGCGATCTCGTCGGAGCGCTCCCAGTCCGATGACAATGTGTGGACGCGCCGGCTCGTGCTGTTCCTGCGAGTGATGGCGCTGCTTTCGATCCTGAAGGGTCTCTATCACTGGGCGCAAGTGACGGGTTTCGTCGGTGGCGAGGACGAGGCCTTCGAGAACCAGTCGATGGCCTGGCAGGCCGCGACCGTCTACTTCGCCGTGATCGAGCTCGTCGCGGCGGTTGGTCTGTGGCTGGCGACGCCCTGGGGCGCGGTGGTGTGGTTGACGACCGTGGTGTCGATGGCGGTGATCGAGCTGATGTTCCCGGGCATCTACGGCGGCAGCCTCGTCGTGGTCGGCGTCGAAGCGTTCATGCTCGCCGCATATCTCGCGCTCGCTTGGATGGCCGCGCGGGAACGACCGCCGTAGCAGATAGTTCGACACCTCGGTGCTCTCGTGCCCCGGACGCAATGCAGCGCGCCCCCGGCGACGCGAAGCGTCGTCCAGTGCGGTGAGATGCGTTGCAGAGCCGGGTTCATCTCACTGCAATCTCGTTTGTGGCTTTCTGGGTCCCGGCTGTGCGCTTCGCTTGTCCGGGACACGAGACTGGCGTTAGCGGAGTTGTGCGCGATTGGTTGACCGTTGGTTGCCTAAAATTTGCGGTAAGTTTTCGTTGACCAGCCTGTTCCGCCACAGCTGTTACGCGCCCGTTTCGAAACGGGGCGGGGCTGTACTGGAATGCGACAATAGGGGCGGACGGAGGGTGAACAGGACCTTGCGAGGGTCAACAGAGGGTTGCGAAAAGTCCTTTTGCGACAGGCTTAATCCGCAATTCACTGTCTTAAATTCATGATCTCTTTATTCTCTTATTTAAGCCGATCTTCAAACGAGCCCCTTAAGTTGCACCTATCAGACGGGACACAAGTTTCGTCGAATAAGTGTCGATAAAAACGACAACAGGGGAAGTGTCATGATGAAAGCCGTCGCAACTGCGGCAGATACCGCAGAGCGCGTCTCCGGCCAGCAGGGTTCGGTGCAGTCGCTCTATCTGGAAGCTTTGACTCTGGTGGAGCGGCTGCATCGCCGGCTCCTCGACGTGATCAAGGATGAATTCGATCGCCGCGGCCGTGCGGACATCAACTCGGTCCAGGCGCTCCTGCTCTACAACATCGGCGACAAGGAGCTGACCGCGGGCGAGCTGCGCACGCGCGGTTACTATCTCGGCTCCAACGTCTCCTACAATCTGAAGAAGCTCGTTGAACTCGGCTTCCTCGATCATCAGCGCTCGCGCGTTGATCGCCGCTCGGTGCGCATCCGCCTGACCCCGCAGGGCCACGAAGTCCGCCGCATCGTCGATGCGCTCTACCAGAAGCACGTCAAGACGGTGGAGCAGGTCGGCGGCATCTCCGGCGAGGAGTTCTCGACCCTCAACAAGTCGCTGCACCGTCTCGAGCGGTTCTGGACCGACCAGATCCTGTACCGGCTCTGAGTTCCAAGGGACAAGGCCAAGCCGGCCCCCTAACAAGACCGGCAAGCCTTTCCGAACGTGCCTTAGACTTCCCCAAGCGCGCCGGCCCGGATTCCGTCCGGACCGGGGCGTTTTGTATTTTTTGCAACTGCGAAAAAAGTCTCGCAGGTGAGGAACCAGTTCCGGGCTCGGCGCTTATCTCCGTCGGATCGGAGAATGTCGATGCTGGTTGAGCGCGGGCCTCAGGCGATGAACGTGGAACTCGTGAGCGAGGCCTACGCCATTGCCGCGAACTACCTTCGCCGCTCCGGCGCGATTCCCGATTCCCTCGTCACCGACGAGCGCCTGCTCAGGATCATCGTCAAGCTGCTCCAGCAGGGCGAATTCAACAAGATCAGGCTCGCCAACAAGGCGATCGCCCGGTTCGAGACGCAGTCCGAGGCCCGCGCGGTTGCCTGATCAAAACTCCCAAGATTCAAGAGAACCAGAGGGTGCCATGGAAGCCGCCATCGACCGCATCATGCAGACCTATGATCTGCTCGCCAACCGCACCGCAGCGGCGAGCGAGGAGGCTCGGGCCAAGGTCACCAACTATCTCAATACGTTGATGGAGGCCGGCGAAAAGGACACCCACCGGTTGACGGTTTGCGGCCTGACCTATCTCCGGCAACTCGACGGCAGCGTGGACCCGGTGAAGGCGGGCTATACCGGGCTGTGAAATGACGCCGGCTGGGGCCGGCGGCCGTTGGCGCGAGGTGAGGCCCAAAGCGGTCCTAGTCCGGACAGTCGCAGAGGAGCGGTTCTATGAAACCGCTCCAGCGCCGAAAACCTCAAATCTCCACCATATCTTGCATAAATCTCAGGTCCGACCCGCAAATGCTTGGCCGGGGGCGGGCAATGTGGTAGATCGCGCGTGCTTCCGACCGCCACACCAGACCCGCCCGTAGCCTGCCAAAAGGCTGCGGCGGTGGAGATATTCGCAAGATGACCTCAGCTAAAACCGCCTCCGCGCCCGATTCGTTTTTCACCGCCTCGCTCGAGCAGGCCGACCCGGACATTGCCGCCGCCATCAGGGGCGAACTCGGCCGGCAGCGCCATGAGGTCGAGCTGATCGCCTCCGAGAACATCGTCAGCCGGGCCGTGCTGGAAGCGCAGGGTTCGGTGATGACCAACAAATATGCGGAAGGTTATCCGGGCGCGCGTTACTACGGCGGTTGTGAGTGGGTCGACGTCGCCGAGAACCTTGCGATCGATCGCGCCAAGAAGCTGTTCGGCGCTGGCTTCGCCAACGTGCAGCCGAACTCGGGCAGCCAGATGAATCAGGCGGTGTTTCTGGCGCTGCTCCAGCCCGGCGACACCTTCATGGGTCTTGATCTTGCGGCCGGCGGCCATCTCACCCACGGCTCGCCCGTCAACATGAGCGGCAAGTGGTTCAAGGCCGCGCACTACACCGTGCGCCGCGAGGACCAGATCATCGACATGGACGCGGTCGCCAAGCAGGCCGAAGAGGTCAAGCCGAAGCTGATCGTCGCGGGCGGCTCGGCCTATTCGCGCGCCTGGGACTTCAAGCGTTTCCGCGAGATCGCGGACAGCGTCGGCGCCTATCTCTTGGTCGACATGGCGCACTTCGCCGGCCTCGTCGCCGGCGGCGTGCACGCTTCGCCGGTGCCGTATGCCCACGTCACCACCACCACGACGCACAAGTCGCTGCGCGGTCCGCGCGGCGGCCTGATGCTGTGGAATGACGAGACGCTGACCAAGAAGCTCAACGGGGCGATTTTCCCGGGCCTCCAGGGCGGCCCCCTGATGCATGTGATCGCGGCGAAGGCGGTTGCCTTCGGCGAGGCGCTGCGTCCGGACTTCAAGGTCTATGCCAAGAACGTCGTCGAGAACGCCAAGGCGTTGGCCGAGGCGATGAAGAGCCACGGCTTTGATATTGTCTCTGGTGGTACCGATAACCATCTGATGCTCGTCGACCTCAGGCCGAAGGGCCTGAAGGGCAACGTCTCGGAGAAGGCGCTGGTCCGCGCCGCCATCACCTGCAACAAGAACGGCATTCCGTTCGACCCCGAAAAGCCCTTCGTCACCTCGGGCCTGCGTCTCGGCACTCCCGCCGCGACCACCCGCGGTTTCGGTGTCGCCGAATTCCAGCAGGTCGGCGGCATGATTGCCGAGGTCCTCAACGCGATCGCGCAATCCGACGACGGCAAGGCGCCGCTCGTGGAAGCTGCGATCAAGGAACGGGTCAAGGCGCTCACCGACCGGTTCCCGATCTACCAGTAAGGCTTGGGTAAACGGATGCGCTGCCCGAACTGCAACAGTCTCGATACGCAGGTAAAGGACTCGCGTCCGACCGAGGACTCTTCTGTCATCCGCAGGCGGCGCGTATGCGTCGCCTGCAATTTCCGCTTCACCACCTTCGAGCGCGTGCAGTTGCGCGAGCTCACGGTGATCAAGCGCAACGGCCGCCGCGTGCCGTTCGACCGCGACAAGCTGATGCGCTCGGTGCAGATCTCACTCCGCAAGCGGCAGGTCGAGCCGGAGCGGGTGGAGAAGATGGTCTCCACCATCGTGCGCGAGCTCGAGACCGGCGGCGAGGCCGAGATCTCCTCCGAGGTGATCGGCGAGACCGTGATGGAGCATCTGCGCACGCTCGACGACGTCGCCTATGTGCGCTTCGCCTCCGTCTATCGCAATTTCCGCGAGGCCAAGGATTTTGCCGACGTGCTCGGCGAGCTCTCCGGTGAGGAGGAAGCGCGGCTCGCCGCGATCCGCAAATGATCTTCCGCATATTGGAGGATCAGTTCGCGCAGAAGGCCCGTGAGGCCAAGGATGCCGATCTCCGCTTCATGCAGCTGGCGCTTTCGCTTGGGCGCCGCGGGCAGGGTCGCACCTGGCCGAACCCGGCCGTCGGTGCGGTCATCGTCAAGGATGGGGTCATCGTCGGCCGCGGCTGGACACAGCCCGGAGGGCGGCCGCATGGCGAGCCCGAGGCCTTGCTGCGGGCCGGCGAGGCGGCGCGCGGCGCCACGCTCTACGTCACGCTGGAGCCATGCTCGCATTTCGGCAAGTCGCCGCCTTGCGCCGATGCGGTGATCGCCGCCGGCATCAAGCGGGTGGTCGCCGCGATCGAGGATCCCAATCCGGAAGTTGCCGGCCAGGGCCATGCGCGTTTGCGGGCAGCCGGCATCGTCGTGGATGTGGGTCCATGCGCTGCGGAAGCCGCGTTCGATCACGCCGGCCATTTCCGCCGCATCCGGGACAAGCGTCCGCACGTGATCCTGAAGCTCGCGGTCTCGCCCGACGGCAAGATCGGCGCGGCCGGCGGCAAGCCGGTTGCGATCACCGGCGAGGCGGTGCGCAATCGCGTGCATCTCTTGCGCGCGCAGAGCGATGCCATCCTGGTCGGCATCGGCACGGTGTTGGCAGATGATCCGCTTCTGACCTGCCGCCTGCCGGGCATGGCGGCGCGCTCGCCGGTGCGGGTCGTGCTCGATCAGAGCCTACGGATACCCGGCGCAAGCAAGCTCGTTCGCACCGCGCGCGAGACGCCGCTCTGGGTGGTGAGCTCTGAACTCGCCGAAGCCGCGGCCGCCACGCGGCTTGGCGCGGCCGGTGCGCAAATGTTGCGCGTGCCGCCGGTCGGTGCATCAGGGCTCGATCTTGCGGCCGTGTTGTATGCGCTGGCCGAGAAAGGCACCACGCGGCTGCTGGTCGAGGGCGGCAGCCGCGTTGCCGCGTCCTTTGTGGCGGCCGACCTCGTCGACGAAATCTGGCTGTTCCGCGGCACGGAAGAGGTGGGCGCCGGCGGCGTCGATGCGCTCGATGCATTGCCCCTGTCGAAAATCACGCAGTCGCAGGCCTACAAGGTTCATGCTAGCGAGACATTCGACAGGGATACTCTCACCGTTTACGAGCGCTCGTAATGTTCACTGGCATTGTCACCGATATCGGCGAGATCGTCAGCTTCACGCCAACGGCGCAGGGGCAGCTGCACCGCCTGCGCATCGCCTGCCGTTATGATCAGACCACCATCGCAGATGGCGCCTCGATCGCCTGCAACGGCGTCTGCCTCACCGTGGTCGCCTCCGGCATTGAGGGGAATAAGACCTGGTTCGACGTCGATGCCGCCGCCGAGACGCTGGCGCTGACGACCGCAAAACACTGGAAGATCGGAACAAAGCTCAACCTCGAGCGGGCGCTCAAGATCGGTGACGAGCTCGGCGGCCACATCGTCGCCGGCCATGCCGACGGCATCGCGACGCTTCTCAGCCGCGAGGACCTGCCCGACATGGCGCGGTTCGAGCTCTCGACGACGCGCGAGCTGGCGCGCTTCATCGCCACCAAGGGCTCCGTCACGCTCGACGGCGTGTCGCTGACCGTCAATACGGTGAAAGACACGACCTTTTCGGTGCTGATCATCCCGCACACGCTGACGGTGACGACGATCGGCGGCTGGAAGGCGGGGCACGAGGTCAATATCGAGGTCGATCTGATGGCCCGCTACGCGGCGCGGCTGACGGAAATGAAGTGACCGGCGCAGCCGGAACGACGGTTTAAAACTTGGCTTACCCGCCTGCGGCGACTACATAACGCGCCGACCACTGTAGAACGGATTGAACGATGGCAGACGCGCGGCGCGCACCCCTGAAGGACCAGACCGACATCTCCGGCGCACGCGCGCTGATTGTCGAGGCGCGGTTCTATGACGATCTCCAGGACGCGCTCCTGGACGGCGCAGTCGCCGAGCTGAAGGCGGCCGGCCTGACCCATGACGTCATCACGGTTCCCGGCGCGCTGGAGATTCCGGCAGCAGTTGCCATCGCGATCGACGCGGCTGCGGCGAACGGCAGGCCCTATGACGCGGTGATTGCGCTCGGCTGCGTGATCCGCGGCGACACCATCCATTTCGAGATCGTCTCGCAGGAATCCTCGCGCGCGCTGATGGATCTTGCGGTGGCGCGAAAGCTACCGCTCGGCAACGGCATCCTCACCGTCAACACCGAGGCGCAGGCCTGGGCGCGGGCACGCGCCAGCGAGCTCAACAAGGGCGGCGATGCCGCACGTGCCGCGCTTGCGATGCTGCGCATCAAACGCCGCCTGGCGCAGGCCTGAGCCATGGCCGACAACAACAAAAAGCCGGCGGGCGCTCCGGAGAAGAAGGCGAACCGCCGCGGCGCGGCGCGGCTTGCCGCCGTGCAGGCGCTGTACCAGATGGACATCGCGGGAGCCGGCATCAACGACATTTTTGCGGAGTTCGAGAGCCATTGGCTCGGCAACGAGGTCGAGGGCGACACATACCTGCCGGCAGAGGCCGCCTTCTTCCGCGATGTCGTCTCCGGCGTCGTTCGCGACCAGAAGAAGCTCGATCCGCTGATCGACGAGGCGCTGTCGAAGGGCTGGCCCTTGAAGCGGATCGAGGCGATCCTGCGGGCGGTGCTGCGCGCAGGAGCCTACGAATTGGAGCACCGCAAGGATGTGCCGGGTCGCGTGGTGATCTCCGAATATGTCGACGTTGCCAACGCTTTCGTCGATCGCGAGGAGACTGGTATGGTCAACGCTGTGCTCGACCAGATTGGCCGCCAGTTTCGCGGTGACGAGTTCGGGCGGGGGTAATTGAGACGACGACTTCCGCCGTAGCCGTCACCCTGAGGTGCCGGAGCGAAGCGGAGGCCTCGAAGGGCGGCGGCGTGCCGCTGAGGTCGCACCTCGGCCGTGCATCCTTCGAGGCTCGCAAGGCCTCGCACCTCAGGATGACGGGTCTGCTATCGTGACGCAGGACAAATACCAAATTTCCGGCGAAGACTCCCTCATCGCGCGCTATTTCAAGCCGCTGGCGACCGATCCCGGCGCGTTCGGACTGGTCGATGATGCCGCTATCCTGAGATCTGCGGGCGAGGACATCGTCGTCACCACCGACGCGGTGGTGGAGGGCGTGCATTATCTTGTCACCGATCCGCCTGACGCCATCGCGCGCAAGGCGCTGCGGGTGAACCTGTCCGACCTCGCGGCCAAAGGAGCGGTGCCGGCCGGCTTCGTGCTGACGCTGGCACTGCGCAGCAAGGAGGATGCCTGGCTCAGGCCGTTTGCGGATGCGCTCGGCGAGGACGCCAAGAGCTTCGCGTGCCCGCTGCTCGGCGGCGATACGGTGTCGACCCCGGGACCGCAGATGGTCTCGATCACTGCCTTCGGCCGCGTGCCGCAAGGACGGATGGTCGGCCGCACCGGCGCACGGCCGGGTGATCGCATCCTGGTGACGGGCACGATCGGCGATGCTGCGCTCGGCCTCGGCGTGCTCACGGGCGGCGCTGCGGCCGGCGCGCTGACATCCGATCCCGCTGCACGGGATTTTCTGGTCTCGCGCTATCGCGTGCCGCAGCCACGCAACGTGCTGGCGCAGGCCGTGCGCGATCATGCGACCGCTGCGATGGACGTCTCCGACGGGCTCGCCGGCGATCTGACAAAGCTCTGTGCGGCATCGGGCGTCTCGGCCACGGTCGAGGTGGCGAACGTGCCGCTGTCGGCTGCGGCCGCAAGCCTGATCGCGCGCAACGCTGTTTGCGTCGAGACGCTACTGGCGGGCGGCGACGATTACGAGGTGCTGTGTACCGTTCCGCCGGCACAAAGCGATGCGTTGATCGCAGCCGGGCGGACGGCAGGCCTCGCCGTCACCGCCATTGGCACGATCATCGAGGGCGGGGCGCCACCGCGCTTCCTGGATGGGCAGGGCCAGGAACTGATCTTGAAGCGGCTGTCGTACAGCCACTTCTAGGAATTGCTCCAAACCGGCATCTTAGTTCTCCGGACTGGCCTAAATACCTGCCGAGATCGGCCGTTTCGGCCTTATCCGGCGTTGCACCCTTAATTTGATTTTGGCAAGCTTGCGACCGACTGGGGCCGCCCCTTCGGGCAAGGGGCGGCTTTGTTCAAAATCAAGGCGCCGCACCGCACGACGGACAACAAAAGGCGCCGGGGGTACATCAAGGATCTGAGGCAAAAAATCACATGACAGCATTATGGTTGATAGTGCTCTGCGGAGTGCTTTCCGTCGTCTACGCGATTTGGGCGACGTCTTCGGTGTTGGGCGCGGATGCGGGGACGCCGCGCATGCAGGAGATCGCAGGAGCGGTGCGCGAAGGCGCACAGGCGTATCTGCGGCGCCAGTACACCACGATCGGTCTCGTCGGCATCGTCATCTTCTTGCTGCTTGCCTATTTCCTCGGGGTCTATGTCGCGATCGGTTTTGCCATCGGCGCCGTCCTATCAGGGGCGGCCGGCTTCATCGGCATGAACGTCTCGGTCCGCGCCAATGTGCGCACCGCGCAGGCCGCGACGACCTCGCTCGCCGGCGGCCTCGAGCTCGCTTTCAAGGCGGGCGCCATCACCGGCCTTCTGGTCGCCGGTCTCGCGCTGCTCGGCGTCACCCTCTATTTCGGCTTCCTGGTCCATTCGCTGAAGCTCGCGCCCGACAGCCGCACCGTGGTCGACGCCATGGTGGCGCTCGGCTTCGGCGCCTCGCTGATCTCGATCTTCGCCCGTCTTGGCGGCGGTATCTTCACCAAGGGTGCGGACGTCGGCGGCGACCTCGTCGGCAAGGTCGAGGCCGGGATCCCCGAGGACGATCCGCGCAATCCCGCCACCATCGCCGACAACGTCGGCGACAATGTCGGTGACTGCGCTGGCATGGCCGCCGACCTGTTCGAGACCTATGCGGTGACCGCGGTCGCCACCATGGTGCTCGCGGCGATCTTCTTCGCCAAGACGCCGATCCTCGCCAACATGATGACGCTGCCGCTCGCGATCGGCGGCATCTGCATCATCACCTCGATCATCGGCACCTTCTTCGTCAAGCTCGGGCCGAGCCAGTCGATCATGGGCGCGCTCTACAAGGGCCTGATCGCGACCGGCATCCTGTCGTTGATCGGCATCGCGCTGGTGATCTACTACCTGATCGGCTTCGGCAAGCTCGAGGGCGTCGACTTCACCGGCATGGCGCTGTTCGAATGCGGCGTGGTCGGTCTCGTCGTCACGGCGCTGATCATCTGGATCACCGAATACTACACCGGCACCGACTACCGTCCGGTGAAGTCGATTGCGCAGGCCTCGGTTACCGGCCACGGCACCAACGTGATCCAGGGCCTCGCGGTCTCGATGGAAGCGACCGCGCTGCCCGCGATCGTCATCATCGCCGGCATCCTGGTCACTTACAGCCTCGCCGGGCTGTTTGGCATCGCGATCGCGACCGCCACCATGCTGGCGCTGGCCGGCATGATCGTCGCGCTCGACGCCTTCGGCCCGGTCACCGACAACGCCGGCGGCATTGCCGAGATGGCGGGCCTGCCCAAGGAGGTGCGCAAGTCGACCGACGCGCTCGACGCGGTCGGCAACACCACCAAGGCGGTGACCAAGGGCTACGCGATCGGCTCGGCCGGTCTCGGTGCCCTGGTGCTGTTCGCGGCCTACAACCAGGACCTCAAGTTCTTCGTTGCGGACTCCGCGAAACACGCCTACTTCGCCGGCGTCAATCCGGACTTCTCGCTTAACAACCCCTATGTGGTGGTGGGCCTGCTGTTCGGCGGCCTCTTGCCGTATCTGTTCGGCGCGCTGGGCATGACCGCGGTCGGCCGTGCGGCCGGCGCGATCGTCGAGGAGGTCCGGCGTCAGTTCCGCGAGAAGCCGGGCATCATGCAGGGCACCGACAAGCCCGACTACGGCAAGGCGGTCGACCTGCTCACCCGCGCGGCGATCAAGGAGATGATCATCCCCTCGCTGCTGCCGGTGCTGTCGCCGATCGTCGTCTACTTCCTGATCTACGCGATCGCAGGCGGCGGCGTGGCCGGCAAGTCGGCAGCGTTCTCGGCGGTCGGCGCGATGCTGCTCGGCGTGATCGTGACCGGCCTGTTCGTCGCGATCTCCATGACCTCAGGCGGCGGCGCCTGGGACAACGCCAAGAAGTACATCGAGGATGGCCATTTCGGCGGCAAGGGCTCTGATGCCCACAAGTCGGCCGTCACCGGCGACACCGTCGGCGATCCCTACAAGGACACGGCCGGCCCCGCAGTGAACCCGATGATCAAGATCACGAACATCGTGGCCTTGCTGCTGCTGGCGATTTTGGCGCACTGAGCGGCGGCGGCGACACAAGACAAAACCCCGCGGCGCGAGCCGCGGGGTTTTTGCTTGGCAGGCCGAGCCCTCTCACCACGTCATTGCGAGCGCAGCGAAGCAATCCAGAATTTTTCGGCAGAGGCAGTCTGGATTGCTTCGTCGCAAGAGCTCCTCGCAATGACGAAGGTGGCGATCACTGCACGTCCATCTGCAACCCTTCCTTCTGGATGATGCCGGCGAACTTCTTCGTCTCGGCGTCCACGAAGGCGGCGAATTGCTCTGGCGTGCCGTAGTCGGCGCGGGCGCCCATGGCTGCGATCTGCTTCTTGATGTCGTCGCGCTCCAGCATCGCCTTGACCTGAAGATTGAGCGCGTTGAGCACCTCGGGTGAGACCCCCTTCGGCAGGAAGACGGAGAACCACGAGGATACGTCGAAGTTCGTCAGCTCCGGCGCGCTCTCGCGCATGGTCGGCAGGTTCGGCGCGAGCTCGCTGCGCTCGGTCGTGGTGACGCAGAGGCCGTTGAGCGTGCCGTTCTGCACCTGCGGCAGGCTCGGATAGAGATTGTCGAACAGGATCTGGATGTCGCCGGCGAGCGCGGCCTGGAGCGCGGGGCCGGCGCCGCGGAACGGGATGTGGGTCATCTTCAACCCGGTGAGCTGGAGAAACCAGGCGCCGGTGAGATGCGGGCTCTGGCCGACGCCGGAGGAGGCGTAGCTGAGCTTGTCCGGATTGGCCTTCAGGTACGCGATCAGCTCGGCGATCGATTTGATGCCGGTCTTCGGATGCGCCGAGACGATGTTCGGGATCCGGATCATGTTGGAGACCGGCTGAAGCTGGTCCGGCTTGTAGGTGAGGTTCTTGAAGATGCTGTAGGCGATCGCGTTCGGTCCGGGGTTGCCGACCAGGATGGTGTGACCATCAGGCTTGGCCCGGACCACCTCGGCCGTTCCGATCGTGCCGCCGCCGCCGGAGCGGTTTTCCACGACCGCCGACTGGCCCCAGGCGGTTTGCAGCTGTGCGGCGAGCAGCCGGCCCATGACGTCGGTGGAGCCGCCGGCCGCCGCCGGCACGACGAGGCGAACGTTCTCGGTCGGCTTCCAGTCAGCCAGGCTCGATCGCGGCAGGATGGCTGCGGCCGACAGACCGGCAACGCCGGTGAGCACGCGACGGCGGGACAACGAAATGTTCTGAAGTTTCTTGGGCACGAATCCTCTCCCTGCTTCTTGTTTTGCCGGGAGCGTAGGGAACCCGGCGCGCGGCGGCAAGCCGCGCGCGAGGGCAAGTGCCGCGCGGAGGGCGGCACGACGCCGCAGGTTCAGTTAAAGCTGAGCAGCTTGAACAGCGGCGCGAGGTAGCTCATCTCCTGGCCCGACGTCGCCGTGGTGCGGCTGATGAAGTCGAAGATCTTGCCGTCCTGGAGGCCATAATTCGCCAGCCGGCGCACGCGGCGGTTCTTGTCGAAATAGATCGCGATGACGCGCTGGTCGACCACCTTCTGGTTCATGAAGGCGACCATGCGCTCGGAGCGCTGCGAGATGTAGTAGAACACTTCACCGTCGAGGGTCGCGACCGTGGAGGGCGTGCCCATCACGATCAGCACTTGGTCCTGGCTCGCGCCGATCGGAATCTGCTCCAGCGCGCCGGGCGGCAGGATGTAGCCCTTCTGGAACTGCTCACCGGTGCACCCGGCGAGGGCGGCGCCGACCAGAGCCACGGCCGTGAACATGCGCAGGCCGCGCCAGCGTGCATGAAGGCCGCGCTTGTCCGCGCGCAGGCCAGTCTGGTTCGTCATCGTCATTGCGGAATTGATTCCGTCCCCTTGCGTCGCGCGAGGCGCTGAAGTACCGGGCGGAGGCTCTGAATGCAACACGCGCGCGCCCGCTTGCGGAAACCACAATGCTTTGGCCGTTCAATCACTTCAGGAAACCCCGGCTAACCCCGCCGGGCACCATTGAAGCCATCTATGGCATGATCGTGACGCAGGCGCGAGAACCCATATTTTACCGTGACTTGGACGTACCAGATACGGTTAACGGGCGTTTCGACCTGTTGCTGCTGCATCTCTGGCTGCTGCTGCGCCGCCTGCGCACCGTCCAGGGCGCCACCGGGCTGTCGCAGGCGCTGTTCGACCGCTTCTGCGAGGACATGGACGACAATCTGCGCGAGATGGGGGTGGGCGACCAGACCGTGCCGAAGCGGATGCGGGCTTTTGGCGAGGCGTTCTATGGCCGCGTCCAGGCCTATGACCAAGCCATGGAGGGCGGGCGCGAGGCGCTGGCATCGGCGATCTGCAAGAATATCTTGAATGGGACCGGCATGGATCAGGCGCAGAGGCTCGCGGCCTATGCCCGGGCCACGGAAGCCGATCTCGGCCGGACCGACGAGGCCGCGCTTCTGCGCGCGTCCTTCAAGTTTCCCTCGGCACTCCCAAAGGATGTCACGCCATGAGCCGACCGACGACCGGATCCCAGCCCGATCCCTGGCGGGCGCCCGTGATCGTGGCACAGGTCCCCGACACCGGCCTGCATCGCGAACTCGAGGCCTCGGCGGCCGAGCGGCAGGCTATGGCCGAGATCGCGGGCCTGCGGGAGATCCTGTCCGCTCATGCCAGCTTCGATGTCGTGCCGAAAAGCGGCGGGCGGGTCGAGGTCACCGGGCTGGTCCGCGGCCGGATCGGCCAGACCTGCGTCGTCACGCTCGATCCGATCGAGAGTGAGATCGAGGAGGAGGTGGACCTGATTTTCGCTCCCGAGGCCGAGGCGCGCCGGCTCGCCGACCTCATCGAGGAGGGGCAGGACGATCAGGAGCCGCCTGATGTCGCCGACCCTCCGGAGGCGATCGTCAATGGCATCATCGATCTCGGCCGTCTCGCCACTGACGCGCTGTTCCTGGCGATCGATCCCTATCCGCGCAAGGAGGGGGCCGTGTTCGAGGCGGAGGTCACGGCCCCCGATTCGGAGGACCATCCATTCGCAGCCCTGAAGGCACTTCAGGACAGGAAAAAGGGCAAATAGCTCGGCATTTCTGGCGGGACCGCTTGGGGCGGGACACGAGCCGTTTGCTGCGATGGTTTGAAGAACGGTTATATCCGTTTGATTTCAAGGCGTTCCCTGCCGATCCATGGGTTCGCTCGCGGATCGTCCTGAATGCAAAAGGCTGGGGGCAAGAGGTTGTTTCGGGGTAACAAAACGCTATTGTCGCGCCCCGGTTCGGGTGCGGCGTGGCGCTTGGCCAGTCGCCATGTCCGTGGCGAACCCATTTTGCGGCCCCGCTAGCTCAAGACCGCACGAGACCAGGTTTCCAGGACTTTCATGCCAAGCAAGGTTCGCATCGCGCTGGACGCCATGGGAGGCGATGTCGGCCCCGCCGTGGTGATTCCCGGTGCTGCCATCTCGCTGGGCAGGCACCGCGATAGCGAATTCCTGCTGGTCGGGGACCGCGCCAAAATCGAGCCCGAGCTCGAAAAGCACCCCGCGCTCAAGGCCGCCTCGAAGATCATTCATACCGACGTTGCCGTCAGCGGCTCGGACAAGCCGAGCCAGGCGCTACGGCGCGGCCGCAAGACCTCCTCGATGTGGCTCGCGATCGATGCCGTGAAGAAGGGCGAGGCGGATGTCGCGATCTCCGCCGGCAACACCGGCGCGCTGATGGCGATGGCTCGCTTCCACTTGCGCACGCTGCCGGGCATCGACCGTCCGGCCATCTCCGCGATATGGCCGACCAGGCGCGGCGAGTCGGTCGTGCTCGATCTCGGCGCCACCCTTGGCGGCGATGCGCACCACCTGGTGTCGATGGCGGTCATGGGCGCGGCCAAGGCGAGCGTGCTGTTCAACAAGACGCGGCCCACGGTCGGGCTGCTCAACATCGGCGCCGAGGAGATCAAGGGCCACGAGGAGATCCGCGAGGCCAGCGAGATCCTGCGCGCGAGGAACCTGCCCGAGCTCGACTACATCGGCTTCGTCGAGGGCGACGGTATCGGCAAGGGACTGGCCGACGTCATCGTGACCGAGGGTTTTAGCGGCAACATCGCGCTGAAGGCCGCCGAGGGAACCGCGCGCCAAATGGCGGAATTACTCCGCAACGAGATGGAGCGGAGCTGGCTGTCCAAGCTCGGCTATCTCTTTGCGCGCAGCGCCTTCCAGGCCCTGCGCGACAAGATGGACCCCAACAAGTCCAATGGCGGCGTGCTGCTTGGGCTGAACGGGGTGGTGGTCAAGAGCCACGGCGGAACCAACGCCGAAGGCTTTGCCTATGCGATCGATGTTGGCTATGAGATGGCTCACTACGATCTCCTGAACAAGATCAATCAGATGCTCAACCGCGAGGGCGGTGCACTCAGTTCCGTGCAGGCCGCGCAGGAGGCTGTTTCGTGACGAAAATCCGTTCGGTCGTGCTCGGCTGCGGCTCTTATCTGCCGGAGCAGGTGGTGACCAACGCCCAATTGGCGGCGCGCATCGACACCTCCGACGAGTGGATCGTACAGCGGACCGGCATCCGTGAACGGCACATCGCGGCCGAGGGCGAGTTCACCTCGCACCTGGCGCTGAGGGCAGCGCAGGCTGCGCTCACCGATGCGGGCGTTGACGCGCAATCGATCGAGCTGATCGTGCTGGCGACCTCGACGCCGGACAATACGTTCCCAGCAACCGCGGTCGCCGTGCAGCACGGGCTCGGCATCAACCATGGCGCGGCGTTCGACCTCCAGGCGGTCTGCTCCGGCTTCGTGTTCGCGCTCGCCACCGCCGACAATTTCCTGCGCACAGGCGCCTATAAGCGCGCGCTGGTGATCGGCGCCGAGACCTTCTCGCGCATCCTCGACTGGAACGACCGCGGCACCTGCGTGCTGTTCGGCGACGGCGCCGGCGCGGTCGTGCTGGAGGCGCAGGAGCAGCCCGGCAATGCCGCGACCGACCGCGGCATTGTGACCACGCATTTGCGCTCCGACGGCCGCCACAAGGCAAAGCTGTTCGTCGACGGCGGGCCGTCCTCGACCCAGACCGTCGGCCATCTGCGCATGGAGGGCCGCGAGGTCTTCAAGCACGCGGTCGGCATGATCACCGACGTGATCGTCGATGCGTTCCAGGCGACCGGGCTCAACGCCGGCAGCATCGACTGGTTCGTGCCGCACCAGGCCAACAAGCGAATCATCGACGCCTCCGCCCACAAGCTGCATATCGCCCCGGAGAAGGTGGTGCTGACGGTGGACCGGCACGGCAACACCTCGGCGGCCTCGATTCCCCTGGCGCTCGCGGTGGCGCGCAAGGACGGCCGCATCAAGAAGGGCGACCTGGTCCTGCTGGAAGCCATGGGCGGCGGCTTCACCTGGGGCTCTGCCCTCGTGCGCTGGTAGCAACAGTCGATAAAATTTTGCCGGAATCAGCGCGATTATCGATGCCTCTGCATTGATGAGCGCTGTTGACCGCCGTATCGTAACCTCCTAATTTCAGACAACAATTGTTCGCCGTGATGTGGGGCAGGGCGATGACCGAGACCAGCAAAACCGTAACGCGTGTTGATCTGTGCGAAGCCGTCTACCAGAAGGTGGGACTGTCGCGCACGGAGTCGTCCGCCTTCGTGGAACTCGTGCTGAAGGAGATCACCGACTGCCTCGAGAAGGGCGAAACGGTGAAATTGTCCTCGTTCGGCTCGTTCATGGTGCGCAAAAAGGGTCAGCGCATCGGCCGTAACCCGAAGACCGGCACTGAGGTGCCGATCTCGCCGCGCCGGGTGATGGTGTTCAAGCCGTCGGCGATCCTGAAGCAGCGGATCAACGCCCAGCACCGCACCAACGGCGATGGCAGCAAGGTTCAACCCGAGGCGTAACCGCCTATCGGAAAGGATTGGCATTTGGACAAGGCGCCGGATGCGTTCCGAACCATCAGCGAAGTAGCGCAGGAGCTCGACATTCCGCAGCACGTGCTGCGGTTCTGGGAGACCCGTTTCTCCCAGATCAAGCCGATGAAGCGCAGCGGCGGCCGCCGCTATTACCGCCCCGACGACGTCGACCTGCTCAAGGGCATCCGCCGCCTGCTCTACGGGGAGGGCTATACCATCCGCGGGGTGCAGCGGATCCTGAAGGAGCACGGCGTCAAATCGGTGCAGGGCCTCGCCGACAGCGCCGCCGCGGTCTCGTTCGGCGCCATCGAGGACGCCATCGGCGCGAGCCTGATGGAGCCCGAGGACGAGGCGCCGATCAAGGGCGTCACCGACACCGACGATGACGACTATCAGGGCAACGAGGAGGAAGGCATCGACTTCCGCTTCGCCGAGATCGACGACGAGGACATCCTCACCACCTTTCGCAAGGGCGGCGCCGCTGCCGCACCCGCCGGCCCCAGCGCGCTCGACCGGGAACGGCTTGGCCGTGCGCTCGCCGACCTCGTCGCAGCCAAGGAAATGCTGGATCAGGCTCTGAAGGACGGGTGAGGGGCCGCTTTCCGCCCGCTTTGCAGGGAGTTCCGGGGGCGGTGGCTGATAAGCCAAAATGCTGCAGCCTCGCCTTGCGCAAAGCGGCGATCCTAGCTAATGGAACGACATTCGGAGCGTGGCGCAGCCCGGTTAGCGCACTAGTCTGGGAGACTAGGGGTCGGAGGTTCAAATCCTCTCGCTCCGACCATTTTTCTCAAACGATCTGTCGGGTGGATTGACCGTCGGCGTGGGGGCCTGCTCCCAGCCGCGACGGATGCGTGTGCGCCAGAGGCGCTGGCCGCTTCGGCGCCGGTGCATCAAAAAGTCGAAAAACAACCCCATGCACAGTAGCGATGTCATTGGAAAATAACGTTTTTCCGAATCGATTTGACGCGTCGGGCAAAACAGGGGCGTAATGTCAGCATGCCAGCGGTGTCGTGATGGGAAAGTATCTCCGACAGCCGGCTCCGTATCCCGTGTTGGTGATGCGCGCGGAATTCGGAGTGCGCCATTTGCGAAGCGTCGGCGCGCTCGCCAAGTTCGGATGGCGCGAAATGCAAACAGCGTCAAAATAACGATCATATTGCGATCGTTGCGCGCCTCAACGTTGTGAATGGGCGATCGCTTGCGACCCAGGATCGGGGGACCAAACGGCTGCCTTGACCCGCAACTTGGGCAGGCAGCAGCGTTCCCAGAGACCGAGTGTCCGCAGTCGTAGCAATCGATCAGTTTCTTGAACTGTCCCATGCCGGGGCGGTGTTACTCTGCCGCCCCTCTTTTAAAGCGATTGCGGATGGCGATCATAAAATTGACTATATATAATTTATTTAATGTGATTTAATATTGGAGCGTTAATTGTACAGTGCCCGTGCCTGAGCTTGGCCTAGAACGCTGGGCATCTCCTCAGCCACGCATCTTGGGGTAATCTGCAGGGACCCGGGTGGCATGGATCGAGATCACCTTGACGCGATGTCCATTGATGAGTTGTGGGCGCTGCACACCGACGTGGGGCGCGTCCTAGCTGTCAGGCTGATCGCAGCAAAGCGCGAACTTGAAGAGCGGCTTAGTCAGCTCGGCAGGAGCGCAGACTGGGAGGAACCGGGGAAAAAGCACTAAGGCGCACGACAGAGCCTCCGGCACGAGTGTTATAATTCGTGATTAATTTGAATTAACTTTATTTATTTTTTTGGCCTGCTGTGTGATTTAATTGTTGCCTCGCTATGCAAAAAGCGCGGCGCGGCCTTCCTACTCCATTTCCCATGCGCCCGCTCGGAAGGTCCCGGCCATGACTGGTCTCCATCATTTCCAGAATTCCCCAGCGTCAATGCGATCGGCAGCTCCCTTCGAATGGGCCAACTTGCCCGAGGCGGGCAATCGCGGCGGTCGAGCGGATACAGCTGCCGCTGTTCTTCGGCACCGCTTCGAAGCGCTCGCTGCTCAGATTGCCGAATTGGAAGCACTGCGCGAACGCGTCCTTGAGGCTGAGCAGAAGATCGCCTTTTGAGTTGGCAACTACCTCCGCTCACGTCGGCCGTCCGCGCCAGATGAAGCGCCTGCCACAGCGCAGCAGCACCAATTGCTCGTGCCATGAACGACGATCAGCGCACATAAGCAGGTGGGCACCGTCACTTCTCCGCCAGCTTAATCGTTGCCACAGGCCACTTTCCGGGATGGCCAGCAATGGAAAGACGCAAGCCGTGCGCTTCGTCCAAGTACAATTCCTCGACAGTCCCTGCTGTACCGTCCGTGAGCACCACCGCCTTACCGATCAATTCTGTCTCGGCTTCGTGATATTCGCGTAGAATAGCAGAGGCGTGAGCTTCAGCCCGAGGCATCTGCCGCATCTCGTCCTGGCTATGCGAGCAAAACCGTCGAGACTGAACTGCGTTCCTTTCGCCTATCGGAGTAGAAAGGGTCGGCGAGACGGAGATCATAACTCCCGATCAATCGCAGCAGCATGGCTGCGGTTCTTCACCTTGATCCAGTGCTTCGGCCGACCGCCTCGGTACGGCCGACGCGCTGTGCAGAGCGTTGAAGTCGCTGATACCGTCGACGCCGAGGATCACGGCCTCGCCATCGATCACAAAGCGCCTCTGCCGGTTTTTCAGCGCGGCCTCAGCAATCCAGAGATAGCGCTTCGTCCAGTCGGTGCCGTTGCGAGAGAGGAGGCGCACGCGCTCATCCCGACACAATGTCGATTAACTTGGATTATTGTTTAAATTTTAAACTGCAGATAAACTGACATTTAATTGGCAGGGACTGCTCGGGGGAGCGCAACCTGAGAGAGGAGAGATCCATGAAGCTCACCTTTGGCGTTCTTTCCGCAGCGGCATTTGCGTTGGCTCTTGCGATGACGACCGTGCCACCTGCCTCGGCTTGCAACGGCAATGGGAATTGTCCCAACGCGCCCGGCCAGAATAAGCCTGGTCATGTCAGTGGAGCCCCCGGACCGATCGCAGGTGCCGGCCTTCCTATTCTCGCGATTGGATACGGCGTGTACTGGCTGGTAAAACGGCGGCGGACCCGCTAGGTCCCCGCAATCGCTCTCACCGATGCAGCTGACTAGCAGCGAGAACTCCAAGCAGCCTCCAAGCGCGGCCTTTCTCGACGCCCAAAAGCCCCACGGCCGGGGCCGTTCCACTCGGGCTTGATGCAGAGCAATCGGAAATTAGTTTAAAAGGATCTCATAGCGACGTTTGAGCCGGTCGCTTGTGGTCTTTGCTGCGTATTGAATGCGTGCAAGGTCGCAGCCTTCCTGCGCGACGACATGCAGCTTCCACTCTGAGGTGCCGGGTCGGTGATCGGGCCCGAACTCAACTTCGATGGACACGACCTTCTCTGTGCCTGGAAAACTTCGGATCTCCTGCAGCGCAATTCGCTCGAGCTCGTCCTTCGACACCGGTGATCTCGACACCGTTCGCTCCTAAGGGTGGAGGCGGCTGCTTGAAGCCGCGCTCAGCTCAATGCAGTCAGTGACCTCGACGTTCCTCCTCAAGATGAGAAGGCGCATCGCGAATCGCTCCAAGCTCGCGCCGATCTTATGATCAGCGCAATTGCTGCAGAGCTTCCGGAGTCAGCTCGTATCGACTCCCCACCTTCTTCAACCAGCGTACTTTAAGCATACGCCTTGACCCGCACAGTGGACGGTTGCCTCCTGGATGAAATAGCAGGCCATCGCGTTCGATCAGATAGCCGTACAGCTGTGCGCTCCGGAGCGGCCTCAGCATTCCCGGTCTCGGGGCGGCCTGGACGCATCCTCTCTGGCGCTGTGAGCAGCCCGAAGAGGAACGGGGAATCGTCCGCTCTGGAACTGGAACCTTGCTTACCCCGTTTGGCTAGCGGGCAGAACAAGGAGAAGGAAACCATGCCCTGCTTTGGGCTGTGCCCACGGTTCTCGTGATCGGTGGCGTCAGCTACTATTTTCTCCGTGTCGTGCACTGATCCTGTTGCTTTGAGCGTTCGGGCGATGCTCGATGGCGCCTAGGTCGACGCTGCAGCACTGCCGGAAGCCCAGCGCACTCCCATTGCCCGGCGCTGGTTTGAAAAGGTCGAACCATGAAGCACGCGCTTCCGACAATCGGAATTGTTCTCGGGCTAGTCGTGACACCTGCATCCGCCGACCCCTGGAAGGATGAGAGCGGCAAAGGCCGATGGGGCTACGATCGTGGTCCTTACCGCGCCTACAACTACGACCGCGAATACAAGCAGGAGTATCACCGAGGCCACTGCAAGATCGAGCGCAAGTGGGGCAAGCACGGCGAGTACAAAGAAGAGACGAAGTGCAAGGGCTATCGCGACTGACGGGCGAGTTCCGGGCCTGCCGCGACTGGTTTACAACCCCAATGAGTCGTGTCGGCTCAGTCAGAACCAGCTCAGTAGTTTCCTGAATTTTCCTTAGTGGAACAAAGGTCTGCTTGCGCCTGGGAGACTGGGGGGAGGTTCAAATCCTCTCGCTCCGACAATTTTTCTCAACATCTGTCGGGTGGATTGACCGTCGGTGGGAGCCTGCTCCCGCCGGCGGCGGATGCGCGCTCACCAGCCCCATGCACAGTAGCGATGTCATTTGGTTTTTCCGAGTCGATTTGACGCGTCGGGCAAAACAGGAGCACGCAGTAGCGTCGGAGTTCTTTTAATTGCGGGCAATTTCGCTTCGGCGCCGGTTGTATGTTCACAACACCTCGGCACGAATCTGAGCCACGCCACGATCCGTAATCCCCAAGCTGCGCGCAGCAGCCAGCGAAAGGTCGAGGACACGACTGCGGACGAACGGACCGCGGTCATTGACTGTGACGATGACGCTTCGGCTGCCGTGAGTGACGCGCAACTTGGTGCCGAAAGGCAGGCGGCGGTGCGCCGCTGTTAGCCGATTACGATCAAACGATGAACCGCTCGCTGTCTTGCCTTTGAAATAAGAATAGTAGGAGGCTTTGCCGGAAAAGACTCGATTAGAAGATTGGGCTCCTAAACGATCTTTCGAGGGCTCTTCCGGAGTCAGAGGTTGCGCTTGCTGTGGGGTCGAAGGTGGCGTCTGCGCTTCGTCCTTCTTTGTCTGGTCGAGGCCTTCAGGAGCTGGCTCCGCCTGAGCTTTTGGAATGATGAACCACCTATCATCGAAAGTTTGCGCGACAGCAGGAGTCGAGTAGATCGCCATCCAAGCTGGGATTGTTGCAATCGCGATCATTCTACAAAGAACTTGCATGATCGGCCTCACGCATGAAACTGACGGACAATGCAACTCATCGGCCGGTGTTCCTGCACAGGCATTCTCGTGCAGACAAAGGTGAATGCATACCGATGGTTCGATGCGTAGTTCCGAGAGTACTTAGGCGCAGCGCAGCAAGCAATTGTCTCGCTGCGGCGCATCACGGCCGTAGATCTGCAACCCGAGGCACGAGATTGCCGCGTCCAGCAGCCGCGTCGAGGCAGCGTTGATGGCTCTCGCCAGCTAGTCTTCCTCGTTGGCGTCTAGAGGCACGTCGTATTTTTTCATCCGGATTGCATTCAGCTTCGAAGTTTTCGCTATCCGCCTAAGCGCTTCCTCGACCTTCGCCGCGACCCGCTTTGCGTCGTCACTTATGCCGCCGATCTTGCGAAGTTCTAGAGGTGCGCAAATGCAGCCTCTGAGCGCTTCGCCCGAGCTATCTTTGAACAGTTGTTCAAATCGTTCCACAGGCACCGCTGCCAACAAGGCCATCTTCTCGCGGTTCAAGCTTTGCACCGACCCCAAATCTTTCTCGAAATTCAGGGCAGGTTGCGCAGACTGCCGCCGCTCCTGGATGATTTGAAGGATACGAGCATCTTTTACCTCGCGATGAAAAGGGTCGTCGGAAGTCCAGAACTCTGTACTGCCGTTCGCTAACGCAAAATCGAGCAAATCAGTCGCGTCGCTAGCGCGACCAATGTCATTGAGTATCGAAATTGCTGCATCAAGGTTCGGGCGCGAAACCACTGCGAAGTTATTTTTGATGCCTTGCACGATGCTGGCGCACACTTCGTCTACATTATCATTAAAGCTGTCGTGGAATGGACGCCAGCACTGTTCGAACGCTTCCATCTGCTTTCGATGGCCCAAGCCAGCTTCGATCTCCTTTGCCTTCGATATTATCTGGTCTGCATCCATGAGGCTCGTTTCAACGAAATTCAATAGCGCGGTATCAAGATCATCCATCGATCCCCAACCGTAACCATCGAGAATTACATCCCATCCCTCTCGTTCGGCGCCGTCACCAACGTTTTCTTCGTCCTGAATTTCGTCACGGCCCATCATGTATCGTTCAAACTCCCCGCGCTTAAGGTAAGTAATTGGCGGCGGGGCGGCTCCGGTATCAAGCTTGCGCCACCCGAACATGACCATCGAGTGAACGATCTGGCGAACCGTATCAGGTGCACATTGGCTGAGAATCTGCCCGTCGAGCATCCGTATAAGACGCTCGATTTTCTTAATGACCCGAATGTTTGAGATATTCAGCTTTTTGCAATGTTCCCGAATGAGGTTGGACAAATCGTCATTTCCGGTGATCGCGATAGCAAGTGCCTCCTCGCTCGTTGGAGCGAGCACAAGATTTGTATCGATAACTTTTTCAAAGTAGTCATCAAACTGCTTCTGTCCGGCATCGTCCAGTTGACCTCTATTGAGAAGAAATACGGCTTTGCATGCGCGCTGCTCGCGTAGGTATGAGATTAAGCCAAAGACGTCCTTCACCGAAATCGACCCGCGCCTTTCAAGGTCATCCACGCAAACGATTTGATTGCGGATCGCTGAAAATAGGAGCGGTTGCGCCTTCGATAATGCACCGCCTAGATATGGAACAGGCGAGGCAGAAAGAGCGCCCGCCAGCTTTTTTCCGCCCTTCAAGGCGGCATTGCCGCCTGAGAGAATGCGTTCGAGACTTGTGCTGCCTTCCGGTAGCAGAAATTCTAGGTTCTCGAATATCGCCGTCTTCATTCCTTCTAGGGAGTCAATTCCGAAGAGCGAGACATAGGAGTATCGCGACAACCCGGTTTCGCGTTTGCTCTGAACGCGATCTAGGATCGTTCGCCATGTATAGGTTTTTCCCACTCCCCAAGCTCCGGTAATGCACAGCACTTCGGGTTCCGGCGAGCGCAGAAAGCGTTCGATCTCGCGTTTTACTGCTTCGGTGGATGTCATTTGGCCAAATCTCGTTAGACTGTTCGCAATAGATTCAACGCAAACTCGCGGTCGAACTCGTCAAGTTGAGCTTACCGAACGAGAACACTTGGGCGAGCGCCTTATATCAGGTTGACAAGGAGAACAAAGGGCGAGCACCGTGCGCAAGGCGGATCGGGGTTCGGCGCGCGTTATACAGAGCGGCGTCGTCTTGTCGTCGCGTTTTCTCGATCTCTGTCACCTCAAATATCCCACCACCATCCGCGTCGTCTCGTCCACCAGCGTCCGCACCATTTTCTCCGACAGCATCTCGGCCTGGTTCAGCACGGTGTTGTGCGCGACCGCCTCGATCGCGCTGACGCAGATGAACGTCGCTAGGGCCGGGTCGATCTTGCGCATCTCCATGCGGCGGCTTTCGAGATAGGCGCGCACGAGAGCGTGGACCTCGCGGTTGAAGGCTTCGACGTCTTTGAGCTGGCCGGTGCGCGGGATTTGCTCGGCGAGGACGCGGTGCAGTTTCGGGTCGATGCGGTGGGCTTCGATCGCGACGGTGACGAGCTTGCGCACGGCATTTTCGATCGGCAGGTCGGCGACTTCGGACAATGCGGCGCGGACGAGGCCCATGATCTCCTCGTTGTGACGGTCGATCACGGCGGCGACGAGCGCCTCCTTGCTCGGAAAATACTGATAGAGCGAACCGACGCTGACGCCGGCGACCTCGGCGATGCGGTTCGTGCTCGCCTTCTCAAAGCCTTCGCGGACCAGAATGCGAGCGGTTGCCTCGACAAGTGCGTCGACGGTGGCGCGGGATCGCGCTTGCGAGGCGTTTTTCCGGGGTTTTGTCGGCGGTTTGCGCGCCATGGTGTCGAATCCGAATGCGAGTAGGAAAAGCGAGCGAATGCTCGCATTATAGCCGCAAGTGGCGGCGGGTCGGCAAGAGTCTTTGTCGCCCTGAGAGATCAAGCCAGGCGGAGAGAAGTGGCCATGAGCGTCGCAAAGATGTTGTCGTCCCTGCAGTTTTGCCCTGACTTCGGTGCCTTGCGCCGCGGCGATCCCGCACCGAGCTTGCAGAGCCGTTGCTTCAATGCGTTGCTGCGTCAGCTTCCGTTCAAGCAGCAGCTCGCCTCAGCCGAAGCCGTGCAGGCGCATGTTCAGAAGCTCGCATTACAGCCGGCCTCGTATGAGCCGACGGGACTGGGCCGCGGCGTCGAGGTGACGTTGACCAAGATGGGCGGCTGGCCCGTGTATTACACCGTGCCGTCGTCGGGCCATGAGGGCTGCAATCACGTCATGTTCCTGCATGGCGGTGGCTTCATCAACGAGATCGTGCCGGCGCATTGGCGCTTTGTCGGGCAGATGACGCGGAAGGCGCGCGTCGTTTGCGTCGTGCCGATCTATCCGCTGGCGCCGCGCGCGACCGCGAAGGAGATCGTGCCGGCAACGGCCGAGCTGTTGCGCATGCTGCTGGAAGACGCGGGGTCCGCAAAGGTCACGGTGGTCGGCAATTCCGCCGGCGCGGGTCTTGCGCTCGCCGCCTGCCAGTGGCTGCGCGATCGCGGGCACCGGCAGCCGGCTCGCCTGGTGCTGATCTCGCCTGCGGCGGATGCCTCGGTCAGCCGTCCGGAGCAGGTCGCGCTTGCCGCCCGCGATCCCATTCAGGACATTCCGGGGATCGTCGAGGCGGGACGGCTCTATGCCGGCGAGCTCGATGTCGGTCATCCCTTCGTCAGCCCGCTCAACGGCGCTTTCCGCGCGCTCGCGCCGATGACGATCTTCTCGGGCACGCGCGACCTTCTATATCCCGACAGTGTCGATCTTGTGGAGCGGGCGAGAGCGGTGGGTGTGGCGGTCGAGCTGCACCTGCTCCGTGACCAACCGCACAATTATGCGCTGATGCCGACGCCGGAGGGGCGACGTGCGCGTGCGCTCATTTTGCGCGCGGTAGCTTAAAGGAAGGGCGTGATCATTGTCACAGAGCGCGGCGGCCCAATGAGGTGGCGCTATCGAGCCCATGCGGAGGGAGAATGGGCGCGCCTCCGGGGCGTTTCCTCGACGTCGTAATTCTACGGGCCTACGCGTGGCCCTTGATCTCGTAGTGGCCCGGCACGCATTTGTAGCGCTCGAGGCGCCAATTGGCGTGATAGATCGGATGCTCGCCCATCCATTTCGCCAAGGGGGCCTGTGCGCCGATCGCGCATTGCATCATCGACATCTCGGGCGTCATGTTGCTGTCGGTCACGATTTCCTCGACGCAACTGCCTGAGCTGACTGCGCTTAGCCGGCAAAGCACGGCAACGACGGTCACGAACATTCCTGTCACCTCATCGGTTGTTTCTGACCACGAAGAGGATGCAAGCGGAGTGCCAGAGCCTGTGACACGCACGCAACACGCTGGCCTGGCCGAATCGCCCCAGCGTCCACGCCGATTTGGCGATTCGGACTGTAAAAAAATTCCCCCTAACCCGAAGCCGGACAAATACGGGAACGGGGCAGTCATCCCCCGATTGTGGGACCAGCGCCACGCGGCGGCCTTTCGCGAGGCGCGCCCGACGCGTTGAGCCAGCCGCGCGTCGACGCGGCGGAATAGTCCGTCCGCCGAAATAACTGATGTCGGACCTGGCTGGACGCCGCTTTTACCTGCGGATGCGGCGCTGCTACAGTTTTGCGCGCGTTGCGGTGAGCGACGCTGTGACGAAGAAACATACCGACAAGGGGAGGGACCGAAGTCCCATGAAGGATTTTGCAGGAAAGATCGCGGTCATCACCGGCGGTGGCACGGGAATGGGGCGCGAGCTGGCGCGGCAGCTCGTGGCCGAAGGCTGCAACGTCGCGATGTGCGACGTCTCGGAAGCGGCGATGGCCGAGACCAAGCGGCTCTGCGAGGTCGAGAAGCTGCCCCAGGGCCTGCGCGTCACGACGCATGTCGCCGACGTCGCGATCGAGGATCATCTGAGGCGCTTTCGCGACGAGCTCGCCGAGCAGCAGAAGACGGACAAGATCCATCTGTTGTTCAACAATGCCGGCATCGGCGGCGGCGGCAGCTTGTTCACCAACACGCGCGAGCAGTGGGAGCGAACCTTCAACATCTGCTGGGGCGGCGTCTATCTCGGTGTGCGCACCTTCCTGCCGATGCTGGTCGCCGCCGACGAGGCCCACATCGTCAACACCGCGAGCGTCAACGGCTTCTGGGCCTCGATCGGCATGAACCAGGCGCACACCGCCTACAGCTCGGCCAAGTTCGCGGTGAAGGGATTTACCGAAGCGCTGATCAACGACCTCCGCCTGCACGCGCCACACGTCAAATGCTCGGTGGTGATGCCCGGTCACATCGGCACCTCGATCGTCTCCAATTCGCGCAAGGTGCAGAGCAGTGACGGCTCGGACCGACTCAACGCCGACGAGGTCGCGCTGACCCGCAAGCGCATGGTCGCGGCCGGCGTGCCGGATGCCGACAAGATGTCGGACGATGACATCCAGGCGGCGTTTGCCGAGCGCGCCCGCAGCTTCCTGGAGGATGCGCCGACGACGGCGGCAGAGGCCGCGAAGATCATTCTCGATGGGGTCAAGGCGGAGCGTTGGCGCATTCTCGTCGGCGAGGACGCCAAGCGCCTCGACGAGCGCGTGCGCGCCACGCCGGAGCAGGCCTACGACCGCGCCTTCTACGAAAGTTTTACGCAGGAGGTCGGCTGGCGGCTTGGCTGACCGCCCAAGAGGCGCGCGAATGTAGGTATGATAATCGTCATGGCAAGAGGTGCGCCGGTGATAATGCGTGCCACCTCTTGCCAGTGTTCAGCGCCTCATGCCGAATTCGAATGTCACGCATGCGACGCGTCCGTGCGTTCAAGCGATGGTGATCTTGAACGGGTCTCATTTGACGCACGCCAGCTTGGTTGGCCAACCAAAATAGTCTAGTCAATCAGGGGTAACGCGACGACAGAGCGTAGCTCCCGATGATACCCGCATGCCTCTCCGACGACTGGACCCTTTGCCCGGAGAGAGAGGACATCTCCGCTGAATTCACGCGGCTGCTCACCGCGGCCCAGGAGGGCGGCGCCACGATCGCCGAATGCCTGATGATTGCGCGGCAGCTGAAGCGGGGCAACGATCAGTCCTGGCATCGCGAGTGGAAGAAGCTGGCGCAGGCCAACCGGCAGCGTGCCGAAGCCGCCTTCGCGGAAGGCCATTTGGCGACGGCACAGCGCAACTGGCTGCGTGCGACGAACTACTATGGTGCAGCGGCGATGCCGCTCGACCCGGCCGACGAGCGCCGCTGGGTCGCAGTGCTCGCGATGCAGGAGTGCGCCCGCCGCTATTTGTCGGCGCGCGGCCCGGCCGGCGAGGTCGTGACCATCCCCTGGATCGACGGACATGCGCTGCAGGGCTACTTCCTGCCTGCGTCGTCGGGAAGTGGGCGGGCGCCGACCGTGATCTGCATTGGCGAGCCCGGCCACCGCAAGGAGGAGTTTCTGTTCAAGCTCGCGCCGCATGCGCGCGAGCGCGGATTCTCGATGCTGGCACTGGACCTCTTCGGCGACCAGCGCGACGATTTTCTCGACGAGCTGCTGCGACGCCGGGATCTCGAGAGCTCGATTCCCTGCGTCATGGACTATCTGGAGATGCGCAGCGACGTCGATTTCGGGCGCGTCGCGATCGTTGCGGACGGCTGGGGCTCTTCCTTCGTCGCGCGCGCGGTGTTGCAGGAGCCGCGGCTTGCCGCCGCCGTCTGCGACGGCGGGCTGTGGGATCTGCACGAGCGGGCCTTCTTCGCCAGCCGATTCGCGATGAGCGACGTCAGCATCGTGCCGGTGCCGCATGCCCCGCTGATGGCTTCCAGCGCCGACTGCCCGGTGCTGATCACGCTCGGCGAGGACGGCTGGCTCAAGGCCGATCGGGCCCGTCAGCTCGTCCAAAAATCCCGGCTCGGAAGCTCGGACGTGATGCTGAAGGTGTTCACTGCGGCGGAGACCGGCGCGGCGCAGGCGCATGCGGACAACCCCAGCCTTGCCAACGAATACATCTTCGACTGGCTCGAATCGCGGCTCGGCGCGGCCGGGCGGATCTGATCTAAAGCGCGCGTCAGAAATCGAGGGTGAGGCGGACGCAGGCCTTCTCGAGGCGGGACTTCAGCATTGCGAGCTTGGCGGTGAATTCAGTGAGCTCGTGCTCGTCGAACTCCTGGAAGACGAATTCCTTGATGGTCTTGTACTGCTCGTTGAGGCTCGCCAGGTGCTTCTGCGTCTTCTCGGTCAGGGACAGTCGCACCACCCTGGCGTCGGTCGGCGAGGGACGACGGCGCAACAGGCCCTTCTTCTCGAGGAGCTTGGACTGGGTGGTGACGAACGAGGGATCGACGTGGAGGAGCTTGGAGACGACGTTGACCGGGATGCCGTCGTCCTTGTCGAGGTCGGAGATGGCCATCAGGATCAGCCATTGCGGGCCGCTGATGCCGAGCGTCCTCGCCCAGAACTGACGCAGCTCCTCCAGATACATGTTGATCGACGATATCTCCCAGGTGAAGCGCCTGATGATATCCAGATTTCCGATGGAGCGCAGGCGCGCACCCTCTTTCCTCGTTGCGGACACAGCGTCACTCCCGTGAACTGATTCTTCAGGCCGGTGTTCATGGAGGGCCATAGTCCACGCAAGCCTGCCCTGACGCAAGTGCAGAGCAGGGTAATTTCGTCACTAAAACTACAAAGATGATCAGCTCAGCAGATTTGGCTGACCCTGGTGTTGCGCGCGGGGCACAGGTTTAGTGAAACAATAAAGCTGACTAAATAAACTATTTTGATTAGCGGAACAGCGTAGGCATATTGGCTGGCGACGGTGGGGGGTACTCGATCGTCCCGTTGCAGGTGGTTCGCTCACGTCCCTCGCGTTGCAAGCGGGTGCGTCCGAAAGCGCGAAGCGGCCGAGCGGATTGAAGAGGCGGGGACCTGGGGGGCCTCACGGTCCAGTCCTCCGTAAAATGAGCAACTTGGAGGTTTTAAATGAAAGTAGTGAAGAGCCTTTTGCTCGGCACTGCGGCGGGTCTGATCGCCGTAGGTGGAGCCCAGGCGGCCGATCTTCCGGTCAAGGCCAAGGCGGTCGAATACGTGAAGATCTGTTCGCTCTATGGCGCGGGTTTCTACTACATCCCGGGCAGCGACACCTGCATCAAGCTGGGCGGCTATCTGCGTGCCGAAGTCGCGCTCAACGCGGGCGGCAACTACAGCGCCCAGTACAACGGCGTCTTCGCGGCGAACAACCGCCTGACGAACTACTACTCGATGCGTGCTCGTGAGGATCTCAACATCGATACGCGCACCGCGACCGAGTACGGCGTGGTCCGCACCTATTTCGACGCGGTCTTCACCTGGACGACCGGCAGCTATGTCGGCACCGGCTCTGCCACAGGTGCGACCGGCTACAGTGCCACGACGGCTGGCTCGTCCACCATCAACCCGACGGACGGCGGCATCTCGGGCGGATCGCTCGGCGTCTACTACGCCTTCATCCAGTTCGCCGGCTTCACCATGGGTAAGTCCGTCTCGCAGTTCGACGCGCCCTGGATCAACTATCCCGGCAACAACTTCGACCAGCTGGTCGGCGGCAGCGGCTCGACCAATGGCGTCGCCCAGTTCACCTACACGGCTGATTTCGGCCAAGGCGTGACGGCGACGATCTCGGCGCAGGACCAGACTCAGTTCTTCACGACCAACATCTGGAACACGGCCGGCATGAGCACCACCGGCGTCCTCGGCGGCGCCTACGGATCGAACGACATCGGTGGCACCCGGTCGCCCGACATCGTCGGCGTCGTCCGTGTCGACCAGGCCTGGGGCCTGTTCCAGGCGTCGGTCGCCGCGCACGACAATCACGTCGGCTACTACGGCGCCACTGAAGTCACCGGTCATCCGGAAGACAAATGGGGCTGGGCCGTCCAGCTCGCTCTGTCGATCAAGAACATTCCGACCGGCGCAGGCGACGTGATCAACGTGTCGGGCGTCTACACCGAAGGCGCGAGCCGCTACAACTTCCAGTCGCTGGCTGCGACCAGCTACTCGATGTTCGGCAGCTCGAATGCGGCGTATCAGAGCATCGGCTTCGCCGGCGTGTCTGACGCGGTGTTCGGCCCCGGCGGCAACCTCGAGCTGACCAAGACCTACGGCTTCCGTGGTGCCTACACCCACAACTGGAGCCCGTACTGGAACACGGCGCTCTACGGCGCGTGGGCTGCGGTCAACTACAGCGGCACGGCGAAGGGCCTGATCTGCGGCAGCGCCGCGTTCGCGACCCTGACCGGCACCTGCAACCCGGACTTCAACATCGGCCAGGTCGGCGTCATCACCCGCTGGACGCCGGTGAAGAACCTGACCTTCTCGGCCGACTTCACCTACAGCCATCTCGACCAGAAGTATTCGGGCGCGATCACGACCGGAGCACTGACGAGCGTCGCCAAGCCCGCGGCAACGTATGAGCTGAAGGACCAGGACACCTACAGCCTGCTGCTGCGCGCCCAGCGCAACTGGTAAGCGCGGTCTTCGGACATGAAGCAGCCCCGGCGGGAAACCGCCGGGGCTTTTGTTACGATGAGAGGTTCGGAAATCCGGCAGCTTTCCACGCAATCGATGAAGGCAAGCCATGCGATTCGATCGTCCTCAGACTTATTTACTTACCTGAGTTACTAAGCTATATACTCCCAGCCGATGACGAAAGTTGCGGCTCTTAGCTTCACGCTAAGCCTCCAAGAACCTCCGGTGATGCCCCGCCGGAGGTTTTTCGTTTTCTAGAGCATGATTGAGATGCGGCTTGATCGCTGCAACACCGGAGGTGCACTCCCTCTCCCGCTTGCGGGAGAGGGTTGGGGAGAGGGTGTTTCCGCAATGGGACAATCCCCAAGAGGAGACAGCCCTCACCCGGCGCTTCGCGCCGACCTCTCCCGCAAGCGGGAGAGGTGACCGAGCCGCGGCCGCACATTTCCGGATCATGCTCAAGAGATCCCGCAGTTTCAGCCGCGCATGGTGCGGCTGCGCGAGTTCGGCCGGTAGGCGAGGCGGCTGTGGCCGGCGCAGTAGGACTGGCCGTCGGGTGCAGCGTTGCCGCAGAAGCAGAAATCGTCTTCGCCCGGCGTCGAGATCGGCCAGCGGCACCGGTTCTCGGAAAGCTCCAACAGCGAGCAGCGGTTGGCCTCGTCGATCGGCCCTGTGATCACGGGCGCGTCGGTCTCGCCGTAGATCGTGGCGAGCATCTCATATTGCAGCCGCGGCACGGCCCTCGGTGCGCGCGCCGGCGCAAAGCCCCTGTCGTGAACCTTGCGCTCGTCGGCCGTCCGGCCCCGCGTCAGATTCAATCGGGACAGCTTGCCGATCACGGCGTTGCGGCTGACGCCGATGTCGGCGGCGATCTCGCGGCAGGAGAGGCCGGCCTCGAAATGCCGCTTCAAGAGTTCAATGCGTTCGTCGGTCCAAGTCTGTGAAGCAGTCTGTGAAGCAGTCGGGGAAACAGCAGGCATGTGTAACGGTCCCAGGTTGCGAGATGTCGGCCATCCGCCGCTCGAGATCAGTCCGCCTCACGTCCGGCGCGCGCTCACGTCCTGCCATTGTCGCGGATCGACAAAAGCCCGTCCTTGATGGCGAGACGGATGCCTTCCTCGATCAAGGTACGTGCGACGCCGGGGACGCTGGTGCCGTGGGTGCCCTGTCTCACCAGTTTCTCCAGATAGGTGATGGTCGAGAGCGCCAAGGTTACGGGAATACGGTCAGTCTCGGCTTTTTCGGTGGCCATGGCCCGAACGCTAGCCTCTTACTCGGGTACATAAAAGTAACGATTAAGACTCTATTTAGGTTCAGGGGTGGAAGTCAAATCCGGGCCATGCCGGTGCATCAGCCCATTGGAATCGCTGGAGAAGTTCGGGCATGGCGCGGCGCGCCGCCGGAAAGCCGGGCGGCGGGATGCATCGACACATCAGGGAAGGGTGGCCGGCTCAGCCGTGCACGATCGCCTTTTCGATCATGCAATGGATGCCCTTGGCGCCGTTGACGGTCTGGGTCACCCGCAAATCGGCGGCTAGGCTGCACAGCGTATAGGCGTCCTCGCGCGACAAGTTTCGCGTCTCGCCGAGCAGCGCGATCATGTCGCGCAGCGCGCGCACCACGCACTGGTCGAGGTCGGGGTCCATCGCCATGGTCATGTAGTGCGTCGCCGTCTCGGCGCGGGGATAGTCGAACTTGAGATCCTTGCGCAGTGTCAGGCGGAAGCGGCCCCGGAGTGCGGTCTCGATCGCGGTGACGCAGACCTCGCCGTCGCCTTGCACGCCGTGGCCGTCGCCACAGGAGAACAATGCGCCCGGCACGAACACCGGCAAATAGAGCGTCGCACCTGCACCTAACTCCTTGTTGTCGAGATTGCCGCCCATCGCACGCGGGATCAGCGAGGAGATGCGGCCCCAGCTAGGTGGCGGCGACACGCCCATCACGCCAAAGAACGGTTTGAGCGGCAGGTCCAGGCCCCACGGCATGCGGCCGACCATCCGCGACCGGTCGAGCGGAATATTCAGGATACGCGTCTCGTGGAAATCGTCGGGCAGGGTGCCGGACAGCGGCTTGATCATGTTCCAGCCCCAATCCTGCCGGAGCTGGACGTCGAGGATCTCGACCGCGAGCACGTCGCCGGGCTCGGCGCCTTCGACCGCGATGGGGCCGGTGAGGATGTGGCCGGGCAGCATGCGCTCGTTCCTGGCATGAACCTCGAACATCTCCGGCGGAATGTGAAACTTGTTGCGGTCGGGCAGCATGTCCGGACCGCCGCTGATGGTGTCGACCGTCACCTCATCGCCGCTGGCGATGGTGAGCACGGGCTTGAGCGCGGCTTCGAAGAAGCCCCAATGACAGGTTTCGGGGCTGGAATGCAGGTGATGATGGGTCATTTGCCGCGTCCGGTTGGTTTCATCGGCCGCGGGCTTGACCCGACGATCGATCCTCTTTCAAGAAGATTTCTGAAGAAGGCCGGGCCGGTCAAGCCCGCGCATGACAGGCACGATCATTTCAGCGAGGCTCCCCTGTTTTTCGCTCTTTCCAAGACCCTCGGCGTCGCGCTGCTGCCGATCAATCTCCTGGCCGAGCTCGGAATCCTGTCTGTCATGCTGATGGCGACGCGCTTTGCCGCGCTCGGCCGCAAGCTCGCCGTGACGACGCTGGTTCTGCTCGCGCTCGCCGCGTTCTCGCCGCTGGGCAATCTCCTGATCTATCCGCTGGAGTCGCGCTTTGCGCCCTGGGATCCGTCGCGCGGTGCGCCCGATGGCATCATCGTGCTCGGCGGCTCGGTCGACACCGATCTGTCGGCGGCGCATCGCACGCCGGTCGTCGCCCACGCGGCCGATCGTCTGTTTGCGCCGGCCGAGCTCGCCCGCCGCTATCCCAATGCGCGCATCGTCTTCACCGGGGGCACGTCGAACCTGGTCTCGACCAACGCGAGGGAAGCTGATTATTCCGCGCCAGTCCTGGAGAATGCCGGCATTGCGAAGGAACGCCTGATCCTCGAGCGGGACTCCCGCAACACCTGGGAGAATGCCATCTTCACGAAGCAATTGGTGTCACCGAAGCCGGGCGAACGCTGGCTCCTGGTGACGTCGGCCTTTCACATGCCGCGCTCGATGGGAATCTTCCGCAAGGCCGGATTTGACGTCGAAGCCTATCCGGTAGACTGGCGAATGGGCGGGCGTGACGATCTCTTCTCCTTCACCAATATGGGTGCGGACGGCCTTGGCCGAACCGACGTCGCCGTGCGCGAGTGGATTGGCCTCGTGGCCTACCGCCTGATGGGCAGGACCGGCGAGTTGCTTCCGGGGCCCGCCAAGGACTAGAACGAAAGCCGTAGAACAAGAACAGACGGCGCGCGATCGCCGGCTCGGAGGACGCCATGCAACAGCAGAGTGCGGACAGGATCGATCTTGCCGGCCTCGTCGCCGATCTCAACAGCCTGCTGCGGCTGAAGACGACGGTGATCGGCATGAAACTGTTCGCGCGTGCCGCGGACATGGAGGCGATCCCAAAAATCCGGCGGCCGAACGCGATCCACACCACCGATCAGATCGTCAGCATGGCCGCGCGTCTGGGATGGACCGTCGGCATCACGGCCGACGATCTCGTGGGCGCGCAATGCCGCGCGGTGATCGGCCTTGCGCCGCAGGATGAAAAATGGCTCGCCGGCGAAAATTACGTCGGCGTGTGGCACGGCACGGCGGAAGATGCGCGCAAGCGCCAGGAGGCGCTGGACGTGGTGCCGTTCGGGCAGTATCAGGCGCTCGCCGTCAGTCCGCTGGCGAGCGGCCGGCTCGATCCGCCCGACATCTGCCTCGTCTATGCGACGCCCGGGCAGATGATCATCCTGATCAACGGGCTGCAATATACCGGCTACAAGAAGTTCGAATGGGGCGTAGTCGGGGAGACCGCCTGCGCGGATTCCTGGGGGCGGGCGCTCAAGTCCGGCGAGCCCAGCCTGTCCTTGCCATGCTATGCCGAACGGCGCTATGGCGGCGTGCCGGACGAGGAGATGCTGATGGCCTTGAAGCCCTCGCATCTTGCGAAGGCGATTGAGGGCATGAAGGCGCTGGCTAAGAACGGCCTGCGCTATCCGATCCCGCCCTATGGCATTCAAAGCGACGTCCGCGCCGGCATGGGCGTGAGCTACGCGAAAAAGTAAAGGCCGATCATGAGCTCTGCGAAATTCGACATCGTCGTCTATGGCGCGACCGGTTTCACCGGCCAGCTCGTCGCCGAATATCTGGCGGCGCACTACAAGGACGACAAGGCGCTGAAATGGGCGATGGCGGGCCGCAGCCTCGACAAGCTGAAGTCCGTGCGCGAGGCGATCGGCGCGCCCGTGGATACGCCGCTGATCGTGGCGGATGCGGCCGATCCAGCATCGCTGAAGGCGATGACGGCGCAGACCAAGTCGGTGATCACGACGGTCGGTCCGTACCAATTCTATGGCGAGGGTTTGCTTGCGGCCTGCGTCGCCGGCGGCACCGATTATTTCGATCTCTGCGGCGAGCCGGTCTGGATGCGGCAGATGATCGACAAGTACGATGCGGCGGCCAAGGCGAGCGGCGCGCGCATCGTGTTTTCCTGCGGCTATGATTCCGTACCGTTCGAGCTTGGCACCTTCTTTGTGCAGGAAGAGGCCAAACGCGTGTTCGGCGCGCCGGCCGCGCGCGTGAAGGGCCGCGTGCGCGACATGCGGGGCACGCTGTCAGGCGGCACCGCGGCGAGTGCGAAAGCGACCTTCGATGCGGTTGCCAAGGACCTCAGTCTTGTCGCCATTCTCAACGATCATTTTGCGCTGACGCCGGGCTTCACCGGTCCGAAGCAGCCGAAGGGTAACAGGGCATCCTATGAGGAGGATCTGCAATCCTGGGCCGCGCCGTTCATGATGGCGCTGATCAACACCCGCAATGTGCATCGTTCCAACATGCTGATGGGCTTTCCCTACGGCAAGGACTTCGTCTACGACGAGATGGTTCTGACCGGTCCCGGCGAGAAGGGCGAGGCCAACGCGAAGCGCGTGATGGCGGCCAATGCCGAGAAGACCGGGCCGAACGCGCCGAAGCCGGGTGAGGGGCCATCGAAAGAGGAGCGCGAGAACGGTCTCTTCAATCTGCTCTATGTTGCCATCGCACCGGACGGCCGACAGGTGCGCGCCGGCGTCACCGGCGACCGCGATCCCGGCTACGGCTCGACCTCGAAGATGATCTCCGAATGTGCGATCTGCCTGCTGCGCGATGCGGCCGACGTTCCGGCCGGCTTCTGGACCCCGGGCGCAGCGATGCAGCACAAGCTGATCAAGCGGCTGCGTGACAATGCGGGGCTGACGTTCGAGGTGGAAGCGTGAGCGCGGGTGCGCATCACAACCACGGTGTCATCGTCCGGCTTGATGTTCAGCCCGGGGACATGACCGACGGGTGTTCGGGGACATAGCCGACACATCATAGTGCAGGGATTTGGCGGTAAAGGAGGCCAAGTCCATGCCCTGGCGAGAGGTGTCGGTGATGGATCAGCGGCGGGAGTTCGTGCGGCTTGCGATGCAGGAGGGAGCGAACCGGCGGGAGCTCTGCCGGCGGTTCAATATCCATCCCGACACGGGCTACAAGTGGCTTGCCCGATGGCAAGCGGATCAGAATGTCAACGACCGCTCGCGCCGACCGCATGCGAGCCCGGGACAGACCGATTGCGAGCTCGAGGCACGTATTCTCGCGGTGCGCGATGCCCATCCGGCATGGGGAGCTCGCAAGATAGCTCACTGCCTGGAGCGCAATGGTTTGCGTTCGCCAGCAGTCTCAACAGTTCATCAGATCTTGCGTCGGTCTGGCCGCATCAAGCCTCCGATCGGCGGCCCGATGGCAAGCCAGCGTTTCGAGATGCCGGCCCCCAATCTGTTGTGGCAGATGGACTTCAAAGGCTGGGTTCGGCTCGGCAATGATACCCAGTGCCATCCTCTGACGGTGGTGGATGACCACTCCCGCTATGATCTGTGTCTGCAGGCCTGTGCCGATCAACGCACAGATACCGTGCGCAGCCGCCTGGAGAAGACCTTTCGCCACTACGGGCTCCCGGAGGCCTTCTTCGTCGACAATGGTTCGCCCTGGGGTGATCCTTCCGGCGAGCGATGGACACGGTTCTCGGTGTGGCTGCTCAAGCTTGGCGTCGCCGTCATCCGCAGCCGCCCATATCACCCGCAAAGCCGCGGCAAGAATGAACGATTCCACCGCACCCTCGCGGCTGAGGTGTTCGCACTGCGACAGTTCCGCGATCTCGCAGAGACGCAGCGTGCCTTCGACGCCTGGCGGGAAGTCTACAACTTCGAACGGCCACACGAGGCGCTCGGACAACAGGTCCCGGCCAGTCGATATCGGCCCAGCCAGCGACCAATGCCCGATCGATTGCCACAGGTCGAATACGACAGCCATGAGATCGTGCGCCGCGTCTCCACGACCAAGGCCTATGTCAGCTTCAAGGGACGTCTGTGGAAAGTGCCACAGGCCTTCCGTGGCGAGCGCCTCGCCATCCGCCCCTCGGCAAACGATGCGCAATACGGGATCTTCTTTGCCGCCCACCAAATCGCTATCATCGACTTGGCGAGCGGAGAAAGTGTCGGCTATGTCCCCGAACACCCGTCGGTCATGTCCCCGGGCTGAACACTTGACCGGACGATCCAGTATTCCAGAGACGGTGTGATTGAATCGAGAGGCCGCGGCGTACTGGATGCCCCGCCTGCGCGGGGCATGACAACGTCCGCCGTCACACCGCCCGCGCGTCATAGGCGTACATGAAGTCCATGCCCTTGGCGCCCAGCGGTAGCAGCCATTTCAGCATCTGATTTCTGATCCACGCACCGGTCGCGCTGAACTCGCGCTTGCTGTTGCCGTTGCGGCGGGCCATGGCGACGATCTTTTCGGTGCGCGGGCGCCGCTCGGCCTCGAAAGCCTGGAAGGTGGCGCTGAGCTCCTGGCCCTCGTGCATCAGCCGCGCGAGCCGCATCGCATCCTCGAGCGCCAGCGAGGCGCCCTGGCCGGCATGGGGGCTGGTCGCATGCGCGGCATCGCCGATCAAGAGCGAGCGCTTGCGCGACCAGGTCGGCAAGGTCGCGACGTCGAGCGTATCGGTGACGACGATGTTCTCGGCCGCTTCGATGATGTCGGGAATCGGATCGTGCCAGCCGCGGTGGAAACCGCGCAGATGCTGCTTCAGCGTCGCTGGGTCGAGCGCGCGGAACATCGTGGCGTCCATGCCGTGCGCCGGCTGCGTGCTCCACCACATCACGCCGTCGTTCGGATTGGGGCTGCAATAGCCGTAGCCGAAGAAGCCGCTTTGTCCGAACGTGGTCTCGACGTGACGGCCGATCGGCCTGCCGTCGAGCACCGCGTGCGGGACGAAGCCGCCGAAGCCGATCAGTCCGGTGTTGAACGGTTGCGGTCCGTCCGGCAGCACCTGACGGCGCGCCACCGAGTGCACCCCGTCGGCGCCGATCAGGAAGTCGCCTTCGGCCGTGGTGCCGTCGGCGAAGTAGGCGATGATCGGCTGGTCGCCGCGGTCCTCGATCTTGATCAGGCGCTTCTCGAAATAGAGCGAGACGCAGGCGCACCAGGCCTTGTCGATCAGGATCTCGTTCAGCGTGGCGCGACAGACGTTCACGGCCGGTTGGCCGAAGCGCCGCGCCAAGTCGCGGTTGATCGAGCCGAGCCGTTCTCCGCGCTGCGAATAGAAGTCGAAGGATTCCGCGACCGAGCCGCGGCTGATCAGTTCGTTCGCGAGGCCGATCTCGTCCATGACGTGCATGCCGTTCGGCGCGATCTGGAGGCCGCCGCCGATGCCTTTTGAATAGGGCCAAGCCTCATAGATCGCGGATTCGATGCCGGCGCGGCGCAGCAGGATGGCGGCCACGGGCCCGGCGATACCGGCGCCGATGATCAAGGCCTTGCGGGGACGGCTGGACATGGCTTGCTCCCGAGGTTTCCGTGGTGCTAGGAGAAATTACGGTTGCTAAATCTCTTAGCAACTAAGATGTACATCGAGTAAGAGAAGAGGCCGACCTTGTCAAGGACGAAGGCGCGCACGGCGTTGTTGCAGGAGCTCGAGGCGGCGATGCGCAGGTCGTCCGCGCAGGGCGTGCTCTATGGTCAGACCGTTGCGAACGTTGCCGGAATTGCCAATTCCGACCTCGAATGCATGGACATCCTCTATCTCGAAGGCCGCGTCACCGCGGGCCGGCTCGCCGAGGTCACGGGCCTCACGACGGGCGCCATCACGGGCGTGGTCGACCGGCTCGAGAAGGCAGGGCTGGTGCGCCGCGAGCGGGACGAGACCGATCGCCGGAAGGTTTTCATCGCGGTCGTGCCGGACGCGGCGATGAAGATCGGTCAGTTCTACGTGCCGATGCAGCAGGCGATGGAGAAGGTGTTCGGCGGCTATTCCGACGAGGAATTGCGCTTGCTGCTACGCTTCGCCAATGATGGCTACAAGGGCGTGCTCGCGGCCACAGAGGCGCTCAAGAGCCTGCTCGACACGCCGCCGGAAAAGCGGCCCGCTCTCAAGCTGAAGAAGCTTCGTCGCTAGCCGTCTTGTAGACCTGCGCGGCCGCGATCATGCCCCACATCGCGCCCAGCATCATCCAGAAGTGCCGCCAGTGGTCGGTGTCGATCACAAAACTTTCGCCGACAGTGCCGACGAAGGCTGAAAATATCGCGAGATAGGCGCGCTGCCAGGGCACACGGACGAAGATGTGGCGGAAGCCCATGATGAGGGTGGTGAAGACCAGCGCGGGATAGCACACGCCGGAGAGCCAGCCGCCGGACATGAAGGCGTTGAGGTAGGAGTTGTGGGTGTCCTCGGGGAAGTAGCGATGGAATTGCAGGGGGCCGATGCCGAACGGCAGGTCGAGCGCCATCTCCGCACCGAGGATGTGGCGGCCGAACCTGCCGAAGCGGCCCTCGTCGTAGCTCTGGTCGAAGCTGGCGCGCTGCTTGAACATTTCGGCAGTGGAGTCGAATGACAGCAGTGCTGCGATCAGCGCCAGCCCCAGCACCGCGGCGACGATCGCCATGATGATGATGCGCGAGCGCTGCGCGTTGGTGCGGCTGGTCAGCACCATCAGCGCCAGCATAAAGGCGGAGGTCAGCACCAGCCCGCCCCAGGCGGCTCGGGAGAAGGCGAGCAGGATCGCCAGCGACATGATGCCGAAGGCGATGACGTTGCGGAAGGCCTTGCCGAGCTTGTCGGAGACCACGCTCTGGAGCGCAAACAGTGCCGGCAGGATCAGGAAGGCGCCGAGCACGTTCGGGTCCTTGAACGTGCCGCGTGCGCGTCCGTAGAGCGTGAGGAGGTCGTTGCCGCCGGGAACCAGGTGGAAGTAGCCGGCGACCGCCAATAGCGAGGCGACCATGGCGCCGACCACGAGCCCGCGGCGGAGCATGTCGAGCCGGACCGCCGTATCCTCGGAGGTGACCATCGCGAAGAACACCACGGTCACCGCCATGTACCAGGATGTCGCGATCCAGCTCACCACCTCGGACTGCTCGAACAGCGGGATCGCGCTGATCGTGTAACCGACATTGAGCAGGACCAGCAGCGCGACCAGCGGCATCAGCGCGAGCCTCAGCCGCAGGCCGGTGGCGAAGAAGAAGACGGTCGCGAGCAGCGTCGCGATCTCGTAGGGGCTCGGCTCGATGAACACGATCGCGCCGGACGCGCCGACCAGCCACACCAGCGCGCGCTGCAGGGCCAGCACGCCGGGCGCAGCCGGTGCGGCTAATTTCACTTCATCGGCTGTCGCCGCATAGGCCATCACACGCTCATACGCTTACGCTACTGGTACGCCACAAATACCGCTGTCGTCGCCCGGCTCGACCGGCGATCCAGTACTCCGCGGCGCCTATTGCGGAAAACGAATGGCGCTGCGGAGTACTGGATGCCCCGGTCAAACCGGGGCATGACCACAACTCAATACGCGTTCTCGTTCTTGGTCAGCAGCGAGATCGGCGTCTTCAGGAGAATGTAGAGGTCGAACAGCACCGACCAGTTCTCGATGTAATAGAGGTCAAACTCGACGCGCTTCTGGATCTTCTCTTCATTGTCGATCTCGCCGCGCCAGCCGTTGATCTGGGCCCAGCCGGTGATGCCGGGCTTGACCCGGTGGCGGGCGAAATAGCCGTCGACGGCTTCGTCGAACAGGCGGCTCTGCAGCTTGCCCTGCACCGCATGCGGACGCGGGCCGACCAGCGAGAGATTGCCGGAGAACACCACGTTGAAGAGCTGCGGCAGCTCGTCGAGGCTGGTCTTGCGGATGAAGCGGCCGACGCGAGTGACGCGTGGATCGTTCTTGGTCACGACCTTCGAGGCGGTCGGATCGGCCTGATGGTGGTACATCGAGCGGAACTTGTAGACGTCGATCCGTTCGTTGTTGAAGCCGAAACGCTTCTGGCGGAACAGCACCGGGCCGGGGCTGTCGAGCTTCACCGCCAGCGCCACCAATCCCATCACCGGCAGGGCGGCGAGCAGCGCGAGACTGCCGACGACGCGGTCGAACAGCCATTTCATCACCAGATCCCAGTCGGTGATCGGTGCCTCGAACACGTCCAGCGTCGGCACCTCGCCGAGATAGGAATAGGAGCGGGGACGGAAGCGCAGCTTGTTGGTGTGTGCGGAGAGGCGAATGTCGACCGGCAGCACCCAGAGCTTCTTCAGCATCTCCAGGATGCGCGTCTCCGCCGAGATTGGCAGTGCGAACAACACGAGGTCGACGCGGGTGCGGCGGGCGAACTCGACGATGTCGTCGACCTTGCCCAGCTTGCGCGCGCCGGCGCAGGTGTCGAGCGCGCGGCTGTCGTTGCGGTCGTCGAATACGCCGAGCACGTGGATGTCGGAATCCTCCTGCGCCTTCAACGCCTCGACGAGCTGCTCGCCGTTCCTGTCGGAGCCGACGATGATTGTACGGCGGTCGAGCCGACCTTCGCGCGCCCAGGCGCGCACCAGCGAGCGCAGGACGAGACGCTCGGCCATAAGGGCGGCGAGCCCGAGGAAGTAAAAGGCGGCAAGCCACAGCCGCGACACTTCGCTGCCGAACTTGGCGAAGAACGAGATGCCGATGAACAGCAGGAAGACGACCGACCACGACCAGATCATCCGCGTCATCTGCCGGAGCTGCCGGCGGAACAACTGCACCTGATAGATGTCGGCGGCCTGGAAGCAAACCACGGCAGCGACCGCCACCGCGATGATCTCCGCAGGATAGACCCAGCTGAAGGCACCGGCGAGCGGCATGACATAGCCGACATAGAGCGCAATGCCGACGAGGCTGAGCAGCGCGAAGTCAGCCAGGCGGACGAAGCCGGCGATCACGATCGGCGAATAGGCGCGGGCGACCTTCTGATTGACGACCTCGAGCGCAGCGGGCGAGAGCCGGCGGCGGCGCTCCACAAAGGGTTGGGCAGCGGGCGTCGCCGCGGCGCTGGCCGCGGCATCGAGCATCGAGCGTGCGTTGAGCGGTTCCACGGGCGTCCACGTCCATTCCAAAGCCCCGCGGCGCGGCCTTGCGCGCCCGGGCAAGCATCCCCTGGGCCTTCGATTATCGAACAAATCGGAAGATTTTCTAAAGCGGGCTTAAGGATGGTTAATGATTGGCAAATGCGTCGCGATAGGCGGCGAGCACGCCGTCGACCATCGCGGCTTGCGAGAAATGCGCCGAGATGCGCGCGCGCAAGGCGGCCGCGCGCTGCGCCGTTGCTTGGGGATCGTCGAGTGCGGCAGCGATCGCCTCGGCCATGGCCTCGGAATTGCTCGGCGCGAACAGGGCCGGACTCTCCGCCCCGAAGATCTCGGGAATGCCGCCGATGCGGGACGCGATCATGGGAATGCCGGCCGCGCCCGCCTCGATCACGACATAGGGCATGGAATCGCCGCGCGAGGGGACGACCAGCAGCCGCCCCTTGGAGAAGCCGTAGCGCGCCTTGACGTGGCCGATGAAGCGGATCGCGCTGGAGAGGCCGAGTCTCTCGACCTGAGCCTTCAGCGCCGCGGTTTCCTCGCCATCGCCGCCGAGCGTCAGCGTGACCTTCTTGCCGCCCTCGTGCAGGCGCGCCACGGCATCGACCAGCAGATCCGCGCCCTTGATGTGCCTGAACTCGCCGACATAGGCGAGGTCGGTGGCATCGTCGGCGATCACGACGGGCTCGAACTCTTCCGGCGTGACACCGTTGAAGACGCAATGCACCACACCCTTGGGCGCGCCAACGATGCGTTGATAGGTGTCGCGGGCAAAGGCGCTCTCGAACAGAAACAGGTCGGTCGCGTCCATCAGCGTGCGTTCGAGCCGCGCGTAGAACTCGCCCTTGAAGGTGTTGAGAGGATAGTGCAGCGAGCCGCCGTGCGGGGTGTAGATGCGGATGGTATCGTCCGAGCGCCGCCGCATGCGGATGAAGGCGCCGGCCTTGGCGCCGTGGCCGTGCATGACGTCAGGCTTGAGCGTCGCGATCAGGCGCCGCATGCGAAGCCACACCAGAACATCGCCAGGTGACGGTTCGCGGTGGATCGCCAGCCGGTGCACGCCGAGCTTCAGCCGCGGCGCGAACTCGGCAAGCGCCTTGTCGGCGCGCTCGCCGCCGGTGAGGCTGTCGGCGAGGATGCCGACATGATGGCCGCGGTCGACCTGGCCATTGGCGACGTCGAGGATATGGCGGAAGATGCCGCCAACGGGTGCGCGCACGGCGTGCAGGATGCGAAGCGGCCGGTCGGGAGAGGGGGGCATGATCAAAACCAGCGCTCGACGGCGGCTACCGAACAATTCTCGCGAAATAATCGAGATGGATTAAGGGGCCTCGTGGTTAACAAACGGTGACGAGCGCGCGTGCGCCGGTCGCCGGACGTTGCGATTAACCCAGCGGCAACCTTAATGGAGTGTAATCGCTCCGGTTGAGATAGAGTCGCAGCGTTGCCCTGCGGGAGTGTTCGATGCGTTTAGCGTTCTGGCGTGCCGGCAAGGACAAGGCTGTGATCGAGCGGGCTGTCTCGAAGTCCAAAGCCGAAGTCGCGCCCAAGATCGAAGCCAAGATTGAAGCAGGGCCTGCGCCCGTTGTCGTGAAGCAGGCGCAAATCCAATCCGGCGACATCGACCTGCACGCGCTCGGCGCGGCATTGACGCGCAAACGCGGCTGGATCGTCGTGCCGACGGTGCTGGTGCTCGTCGCATCCATCGCCGTCGTGAATCTCGTCACGCCGCGCTATAAGTCCGAAGCCCGCATCCTGATCGACGGCCGCGAGAACGTGTTCCTGCGCCCGAACAGCGATCGCACCGAGGAGCGGCAGGCGCTCGACGCCGAAGCCGTCACCAGCCAGGTGCAGCTCGTGCTGTCGCGCGATCTCGCGCGCGAGATCATCAAGAAGAACAAGCTCGCGGAGCGACCCGAATTCGATCCGGTGCTGCAAGGCATCTCGCCGCTGAAATCGCTGGCGGCGCTGGTCGGCATCGGCCGCGATCCGTTCTCGATGACGCCGGAAGAGCGCGTGCTGGATGCCTATTACGAGCGCCTCCAGGCTTACGCCGTCGACAAGTCGCGCGTGATCGTGGTCGAATTCCAGTCCGCCGATCCCGAGCTCGCCGCGCGTGTCGCCAACTCCATCGCCGACGGCTATCTCGTGCTCCAGCAGGGTGTGCGCCAGGAGCAGGCCAAGAACGCCAGCCAGTGGCTCGCCGGCGAGATCGAGAATTTGCGTAAGAAGGTCTCCGACGCCGAGGCCAGGGTCGAGGATTTTCGTTCCAAGTCGAGCCTGTTCGTCGGCACCAACAACACCACGCTGTCGAACCAGCAGATGGGCGAGATCAATACCCAGCTCAACAACGCGCGCTCGATCAAGGCCGACGCAGAGTCCAAGGCGCGGCTGATCCGCGAAATGCTCCAGAGCGGAAAGCCGATCGAGGCATCGGAGGTGGTGAACTCCGAATTGATGCGGCGGCTGTCGGAGCAGCGGGTGACGCTGCGCGCGCAGCTCGCCGAGCAGTCGTCCACGCTGCTCGGCAATCACCCGCGGATCAAGGAGTTGAAGGCGCAGCTTGGCGATCTCGACAACCAGATCCGCGACGAAGCGGGCAAGATTTCGCGTTCGCTCGAAAACGACGCTCGAATCGCCAGCGGCCGGGTCGACGGGCTGACGACGAGTCTCGAGCAGCTCAAGAAGCAGGCGGCATCCACCAACGGCCAGGACGTGCAGCTCCGCGCGCTCGAGCGCGAAGCCAAGGCGCAGCGCGACCTCTTGGAAACCTATCTCGCCAAGTACCGCGAGGCCAACACCCGCGAGACCATCGATACCGCGCCGACGGATGGCCGCATCATTTCGCGCGCCATCGTCTCGAACACGCCGGCCTATCCGAAGAAGCTGCCGATCGTGCTGATCGCGACCATCGCGACGCTGCTGCTGTCGTCCGGTGTCGTCGTCACCGGCGAGCTGTTGCGCCAGACCGCGCCGCGCGCGGTGGGTGCGATCCTGCCGTCGCGGGTGGCGGTGCGTCATGAGCCGGTGGTCGAGCCGATGGTCGATCCGGTCGTCGACGAGCCGGGGCCGCTTCAGCCAGCGATGACGGCTGAGGCCGACATCACCGAATTCACCGAGATCGAGCAGTTGGCCGAGCGCCTGCGCGCAGCGGGCGCGGCGGCGAAGAAGATCACGGTGCTGGGCACCGCGGCCGGCGCATCGATCACGCTCACGGCGCTGACGCTCGCCCGGCATCTCGCGCGTGACGCTCGCGTCGTCGTGGTCGATCTTGCCGCGTCCTCGCCGACCGTTGCCGCGGTGGCTGTCGATGCCTCTGCGTCTGGCCTTGCCGAGCTGATGCAGGGCGAAGCGTCTTTCGCGCAAATCATCACCCGGGACAAGCTGTCGCGGCTGCATCTGGTCATGGCCGGCCGCCCCGGCTTCGATCGCAGCTTGCTGCAGTCGCCGCGGGTGACGCTCGCGATCGATGCGCTGCTCCGCGCTTACGACCACGTGCTGCTCGATGCCGGCAGCGCCTCCGACCTGCCGGCAGAATTGCTGACGACCCATGCCCGCGCCGTCGTGGTGCCTGAGGCGTCGATGGCAGCGGATGCGCGTACGTTGATGTGCGAACAGCTGAGGGCGGTCGGCTTCAGCGACGTGACGATGCTGAGCAAGCCGGTGCAGCCGTCGGATGCGATGGAGACGCCGCGCGTCGTGGCGGCATAGGCTTTTCTTTCTCTCTCCGCGCGCTCGGAATCGTAGGGTGGGCAAAGGCGCGCTTGCGCCGTGCCCACCATCGATCCAATACCGCAACAGAAGTGGTGGGCACGCTTCGCTTTGCCCACCCTACGATACTTTCCTTTGCGGGAGCAGGGCAGCTCGCAAGCGGAGAATTGCTACCCGAACGCCTGCCGCAACGTACGCGCCAAGTCGAACAGCATCTGGTTCTGCTTGACCATTCGCTTGCCGCGGCTCAGTGAGGACATCGCCATCGCCGCGAGCTTTCCGCGTGAGGTCAGCGGGACAAAGCTGTCGAAAATGTCTTCGTCGTTCTTGCAGAACATCCGCTTGTAGTCGTCCGAACCGATGCCGAGGTCGAGCGAGCAATAACCGCGCTCGGCGCAGCCATCGATGATGTAGCGCATCAGGATCAGGCCCGGGCTGTAGCGGGCGTGCTCCGACATCGTGTAGGTGTTGAACATCATCGAGAGGCGCTGGCCGTCGGCGACGCCGGCGAAAATCGCGATCACGTCCTCGTCGCATTCGAGCGCGTGGATGTCGATCACGCGTCCGTCTCCGCGCCGGGCAAGGCAGGCGCTGCGGATGAACTGTTCGATGCCCGGTTCGGCGAAGACGTTCGGCAGCTTCTGCTCCGCCATCCGCGCCGGCTTGACGCGGAAGAACCAGTCGAGCAGGCGCACGATGTCCGCATCCTCGGTCGCAAGGTGGTAGCGGTAGCCGGCGAGGGCCTGGAGCTTCTTCTCCTTGCTCTTGAGGCGGCGACGGAAGGAATTGCTGATCCGCGATGTGGGCGGTCCGGCCGGCTCCATCGCCAGCAACGGGCAGCCGTTGACGGAGCTCTGCTTCGGCAGCAGCGCAAACGGGTTCTGCTGGTCGTTCCAGCGCTTGGGTTGCTGCGTCAGCGAGAGGACGTCGACATGCTCGTGCAGCGGCGCAAGCAGCGCATCGAGATCCGCGAGGACGACGTGAGCCGCGAATTCGGCGCTCCACAGGCCCATGTTGTAGGTGGTATGCTTGCCGCCCATGAAGCAGGCCGTGCGCACGCCATGGCTTTGGCGCAGTGACAACGGCAGCAGTAGGAGCGGCCGTTGCTCGGGGTCGCGGGCGATCACGATGAAGGGGCGGGCGCCCTCGCGTTCGCCGACCAGCTGCTGCCAGGGAGCGAGCAGGTCAAAGCGCTGATAGGGTGTGAAGAGGTGGCCGCTCTCCTCGAAGGCGCGCCAGGCCGCCTCGGCCTCGCCGAGATCGGTGACGATGTCGACCTGGGCGATGCGGCTCGTTTTCGACCGCGCTGGCGCATCTGCCGTCCGGCTTTGCATCGCCGCAGCCATGGTCATTCGCGAAACCTGTCGAGAAATCAAAAATATGCGTATTTCGGCCCGTGGCCGACCTTTGCAAAGAAGTGTCAACAAAGGGTAATGATAATAGGCGGGGGGAACAGGCGCCGGAGGGAGGTGTAGACCTTGGCATCCGACGAGAGATGGCCGGCGCGTCTGCGGCTCGAGCTGGCCTGGTTCAGCGGTCAGGCTGCGCTGCGCAGCCGTGGTGCCGGCGCCATCCTGCGCTTCGCGCATGTGCGGCCGCGGCGGCGTGGCCGATTTCAGCCGCTAGGCCAGCACGAGATCACGCCGCAGTTCCTCGATCGCGCCATTCGCGCGCTGAAGCAGTGGAAGTACGATTTCCTTGGCATGGACGAGGTCTGCCGCCGCGCGGTGACGCTGCCGGAGAAGCGGCGCTTCGTGGCACTGACCTTCGATGGCGCCACTAAGGATCTCATCAACTTCGCTTATCCGGTGCTGTCGCGCCACGCTGTGCCGTTCACGATCTATGTGCCGACCGCGTTCCCCGATGGCGTCGGCGAAGCCTGGTGGCTCGCGCTCGAACGGATGATCGCGCGCGAGAGCCGCATCAGCCTGATCATGGACAACCAGGAGCAGCGCTTCACCATCACTGACAATGCCGAGAAGCAGACCGTGTTTTCGTATCTCGAGGGCTGGCTGCGTTCGCTGCCGCCGGCGGATCTGTCAGCGGCGATCGCCGATCTCTGCACGCGCTACCGAATAGACCTCGCCGCGCTCTCACGCGAAGCGTCGATGGATTGGGAAGACCTGACCAAGCTCGCCGCCGATCCGCTCGTCACGATCGGTAGCGCGACCGTAAACTATCCCGTTCTCGCCAACATGAAGGATGCGGCCGCGCTCCGCGAGATGACGATGGGCAAGGCGGTCGCGGAAGCGGCCTTCCGCCGCGAGATCAGGCATCTCGCCTTTCCGTTCGGCGATCGCTCTTCGTTTCGGCGCAGCCACGTCGTGATGGCGGAGGAGGCCGGCTTTGCCAGCGCCGTGTCGACGATCCCTGGTATCGTGGATGCGGAGGGACGCACCAATTTGCGCGCGCTGCCGCGGATCTCCTGGGACGGCCGGATCCAATCGTTGCGCAGGATGCGCGTGCTGATGTCAGGCGTTGCCTTTGCGCCGGTGAAACCGACGGGAAGCGCCAGGAGCTAGACGTTACGAGCTAGCCGCTACGAGCTGGATTTGGCGCGATCGGGACGCTGCATCCAGCTCACGATCGGCATCGCCGGCAGCACCCAACCCATGCCGACGACTACGTAGTAGATCGCCTGCCGCCAGCCGGACTCGGCGATCCACGGCATCTGCGCCAGCGCCATGCCGAGCAGAGCCCAGACCGTGGCCAGCACCAGGAGCAGGATGGCGCCGAGGAACTTGCGGGTGCGGATCGTCATGGCGGAATGTTGCGGCTTTCGCGTAACTTGCGCTGCGGGAGCGGGGGACTATAAGGGGCGCGCAGTCTGGTTCAAGCCTGGTTTTTGCTCCCAATGACGACGATTTCCGCCCCGTCCCAACCGCATCGCGCCGTGCGCATGTGGCTGATCGCCGTGGCCGCGCTGATCGCGCTGATGGTGCTGGTCGGCGGCGCGACGCGGTTGACGGAATCCGGCCTCTCGATCGTCGAATGGAAGCCAGTCACGGGCAGCGTGCCGCCGCTGACCGAGGCGCAGTGGACCGAGGCGTTCGAGGCCTACAAGAGGATCCCGCAATATCGCGAGCTCAACGCCGGCATGAGCCTGTCCGAGTTCAAGGAGATCTTCTGGTGGGAATGGAGCCACCGGCTGCTCGGCCGTTTCATCGGCGTCGCCTATCTGCTGCCGTTCCTGTTCTTCCTGTGGCGCGGCGGGCTGCCGGGTGAGCTGAAGCGGCGGCTGTGGCTGTTGTTCGCGCTCGGCGGCCTCCAGGGCGCGGTCGGCTGGTGGATGGTAGCCTCGGGCCTGTCGGAACGCATCGAGGTGTCGCAATATCGGCTGGCGACCCATTTGATGCTCGCGCTTCTGATCTTCGCCGGCATCGTCTGGACGGTGCGGCGGCTCAAGGAGCGGCCGCAGATCGCCGTGCCGGCGCGGTTGAGGTTCACGAGCGCGCTGCTCCTCGTTGTGACCTTCGTGCAGATTTATTTCGGTGCCCTGGTCGCGGGTCTGCGGGCCGGGCGCGCCTACAACACCTGGCCGCAGATTGATGGTGCGTTCATTCCCTCGGCGGATCGGCTGTGGTTCGAGACGCCGTGGTGGCGCAACCTGTTCGACAATGTGCTGACGGTGCAGTTCGAGCATCGTGTGACCGCCTATGCGCTGTTCGTGCTGGCGGCGCTGCACGCGATCGACGCGGTGCGCTCGCGCGCAGGTGCGGCGGCAAGCGGCGCGCTCTGGTTGCTTGCTGCGGTGAGCCTGCAGGCGGTGCTCGGCATCCTGACGCTGCTCAACCAGGTTCCGATTGGACTGGCGCTGGCGCATCAGGCGGTCGCGATCGTCGTGTTGACACTCGCGGTGATGCAGACGGAGCGGCTGGCCTCGCGGCAGTTGACTGAGGTGCGGCCGCGCGGTGTTCCGCTGGGTCAGGCCAGCTGATCAACAATAGCCGTAGACTCCGCACGCGTAAGGCAGGCGCCAGAAATAGTCGACCTGCTTCCCGCCGTAATACGAGCCCTGATAATCGTAATCCCAGGGGCGACCGTAATAGCCCGGCAATGTGTGCGAGCCGGGCAGCAGCGGGGTGCCCGGCAGGTTGCGGATGTAGCTGCCGATGCCATAGGCCGGTGAGATCAGCGCATCCGGATCGGTCTCGACATAGACTCTTGGTGCTTCCTGCGGCGGAACAGCGGCGCGCCGCTTCGGCGTGGCCGGCAGATCGGCAGCCAGCGCCGTTGAAACCGTCAGCATCGCCGCAAGGGCAGGCACCATCCAGCGCAGCATCGTCGGCTCCGAATCAAAGGGGCGATCCAAAGACGATGTATGCGGCAGATGTGGTTAATGACTATTAACTGAAGCGATCAATCCGGGGCGGCTTTGTACTCCGCCCCGGAATGACAAGAACTAAGCGCCCAGCGCCTGTTCCAGATCCGCGATCAGGTCTTCCTTGTCCTCGATGCCGATCGAGAGCCGCACCACGTCAGGGCCGGCGCCGGACCTGACTTTGGCGGCGTCGTCGAGCTGGCTATGCGTGGTCGAGGCCGGGTGGATCACCAGCGAGCGGGTGTCGCCGACGTTTGCCAGATGCGAAAACAGCTGCAACTTCGACACCAGGCTGACACCGGCGTCATAGCCTCCCTTGAGGCTGAAGGTGAACACGGCGCCCGCGCCCTTCGGCGCGTATTTGCGCGCGAGCTGATTGTACTTGTCGCTCGGAAGGCCTGCATAGCTGACCGAGGCCACCGCCGGATGGCCGGCGAGGAATTCGGCGACCGCCTTGGCATTGTCGCAGTGCTTCTGCATGCGCAGCGGCAGCGTCTCGATGCCGGTCAGGATCATGAAGGCGTTGAACGGGGAGAGCGCCGGTCCGAGGTCGCGCAAGCCCAGCACGCGGCAGGCGATCGCGAAGGCGAAATTGCCAAAGGTCTCCTGGAGGCGAATGCCGTGATATTCCGGCCGCGGCTCCGACAGCATCGGATATTTGCCGCCTATGGACCAGTCGAAGGTGCCGGCATCGACGATGATGCCGCCGAGCGAATTGCCATGGCCGCCCAAGAATTTCGTCAGCGAGTGCACGACGATGTCCGCGCCATGATCGATCGGGCGGATCAGATAGGGCGAGGCGAGCGTGTTGTCGACGATCAGCGGCACGCCGGCCTTGCGCGCCACCGTCGAGATCGCCTCGATGTCGGTGATGCTGCCGGCGGGATTGGCGATGGACTCGATGAAGATCGCCTTCGTGCGCGGCGTCACCGCGCGCTCGAAGCTTACGATGTCATCGGGGTCGGCCCACACCACGTTCCAGCCAAAGCTCTTGAACGCATGCGTGAACTGGTTGATCGAGCCGCCATAGAGCTTTCGCGCTGCGATGAATTCATCGCCGGGCTGGAGCAATTGCTGCAGCACCACGACCTGTGCGGCATGGCCCGAGGCCACCGCGAGCGCGGCCGTGCCGCCTTCGAGCGCAGCGACACGCTCCTCCAGCACCGCGTTGGTGGGATTGCCGATGCGGGTATAGATGTTGCCGAACGCCTGCAAGCCGAACAGCGAGGCGGCGTGGTCGGCATCGTTGAACACGAAAGACGTCGTTTGATAAATCGGAGTTGCGCGCGCACCGGTGGTGGGGTCGGGCTGTGCACCGGCATGCACGGCGAGCGTGGAAAATCCCGGAAGGCGATCGCTCATTGAGGGCGTCCTGTTCTCTTGGTCTGAATTCGCGCGGCATGCTGATCGGCACGGCGTCCGCCGTCAAGCTGCGGCTTCACATCGAAAACGATCGTGCTACGCATTGTCGCGATCGCGAAATGAATCCTACGCGATCGCGTCAGCTTTGCTCGGTCTTGTTTTTGGCGGCGCGATCTGATGCCGCGGTGTCGCCACCGCCGACACTCATCCGATTGAGGGATAGCCGCATGCCTTGCGTCGGTACCGGAGCGCGCTTGGAGCTGAGCGTGCGTGAATTCACGCCCATCCAGGATATCTCAGACGACAAGCGGCCGTATTCGATCTTGGGACAGCGGTTCATCACCACCTTGATACCGACGGACTCTGCCTTCGCCGCCGCAGCGTCGTCGCGCGCGCCAAGCTGCATCCAGATCACCTTCGGCAGTGGATCGAGCGTGAGCGCCTCTTCGACCACAGGCATGATGTGGCTGGAGTTGCGAAAAATGTCGATCATGTCGATCGGACGGCCGATGTCTGAGAGCGAGGCGACGAAGGGCTTTCCGAGCAGCTCTTTGCCGACGTGTCCGGGATTGACCGGGATCATGTCGTAGCCGCGCTGCGCCAGATATTTGAACGCAAAGTAGCTCGGCCGCACGTTGACCGGCGAGGCGCCGACCATCGCGATCGACTTCACGCTGTTGAGGATGCCGCGGATGTAATTGTCGGGATAGGCGTCGTGGTTCATCTCATATCTTTTCTTGTTGTCATTCATCCCGCCATGTCGGCGTACGCTTTGCGATGAAGGCGCCAATGCCTTCCTCGGCGTCGCGCGCCATCATGTTCTCGGTCATCACCTCTGCCGCATGGCGATAGGCCTCGGCAAGGCTCATCTCGGCCTGGCGATAGAATGCCTCCTTGCCGAGCTTGACGGTGTAGGCAGATTTCAGTGCGACCTGCTGCGCGAGCGCAATCGCGGCCTCGCGCTCGGTGCCGGCGGGGACGATGCGATTGACGAGGCCGATCTCGCGGGCGCGCGCGGCCGGGATCGGCTCGCCCGTCAGCAGCATCTCCATCGCCTGCTTGCGCGGCACGTTGCGCGACAGCGCCACCATCGGTGTCGAGCAGAACAGGCCGATGTCGACGCCGGGCGTGGCGAAGCTCGCCGCCTCCGAGGCGATCGCCAGATCGCAGCTTGCCACGAGCTGGCAGCCCGCCGCGGTGGCGATGCCTTGGACGGCAGCGACCACGGGCTTGGGCAGGCGCACAATCGCCTGCATCATGGCGCTGCACGCCGTCATGATCTGCGCAAAATAAGCCCGGCCGCGATCCGGATCGGTGCGGCGCGCGGTCAGTTCCTTCAGGTCGTGGCCGGCGGAAAAAGCCGGGCCGTTGGCTGCGATGACGGCCGCACGGATGTGCTTGTCTTCCGCGATCGCATTGAGGCTCGCATGCAGCTGTCCGATCATCGCCTCCGAAAGGCTGTTGCGCGCGGCTGGTCGGTTCAGCGTGAGAACGGCGACGCTGCCGACGATCTCGCGCAGCAGGATCGGCGGTTGCGGGGAGGGGGCACGGGCGGCCTGGGCGGACATCGAAGCGTTTCCAGTTGGATTATTGCAATTGGATGATGCAGATAACTTAATGTAACAGGGCAAGCGAAGCGAGGGTGGGAACAGCATGGCATTGGCGAAAATGAGCGTGGCGGAGGTCGAGCAGTTTCTGCGTGACGAGTTTCCCCAGGCCTTCAGCGGCGATGACATCACGATCGAAAGCGCCGATGGCCAGACCTGCCTTTTGCGCCAGCGCTACAGCGAAAGGATGCTGCGACCGGGTGGAACCGTGTCCGGACCGACGCTGATGGCGCTGGCCGATTTCGCCATGTACGTGGTGCTTCTGTCGGCGATCGGGCCGATCGGGCTGGCGGTCACCACCAATCTCAACATCAACTTCCTGCGCAAGGGCCAGCCCGGGCAGGACGTGCTGGCCGAGGCCCGACTGCTCAAGCTCGGCAAGCGCCTGGCAGTGGGGGAGGTGAATCTCCTGTCGGGCACATCAGCCGACCCAATCGCGCATGTCACCTCGACCTATTCCATTCCAAATGTTTGAGCTTTTTGCAGGTAATATAGCACCATATTTTTAAGTTATTGATTCTACGAATATAAATTCCGTCTTGGGGCATTGACCGCTGCGCCTCTCTTCTCTAGAAACCCGCCCAGTCCGGTGCGGTGTTCGCGCCGATGTCTCCCTCACGGAAATTCTGACATGAAAACCTTTTCGGCAAAGCCGGCCGAGGTGACGAAGAAGTGGGTGCTGATCGACGCCAAGGGTCTGGTCGTCGGCCGTCTCGCCACCATCGTCGCCATGCGGCTCCGCGGCAAGCACCTCCCGACCTACACCCCGCACGTCGATTGCGGCGACAACGTCATCATCATCAACGCGCAGCATGCGGTCCTCACCGGCCGCAAGCGCGAGCAGAAGACCTACTACAAGCACACCGGCTACGTCGGCCACGTCAAGGAGCGCACCGCGCGCCAGATCCTCGAAGGCCGTCATCCCGAGCGCGTGCTCGAGAAGGCCGTCGAGCGCATGATCCCGCGTGGTCCGCTCGGCCGCGTGCAGATGGGCAACCTGCGTGTCTACGGCGGCGCCGATCATCCGCACGAGGCGCAGCAGCCCGAGAAGATCGACATCGCCAAGTTGAACCGCAAGAACACGAGGGCCGCATAACATGGCCGAATCCATCCAGTCGCTCGACCAGCTCTCGCAGCTCAAGACGGCGGCCGCGCCCGAGGCGCCCAAGCACGAGAAGAAGGTCGACAAGTTCAATCGCGCCTATGCCACCGGCAAGCGCAAGGACGCGGTCGCCCGTGTCTGGATCAAGCCGGGCGCCGGCAAGGTCACCGTCAACGCGCGCGAGGTCGAGGTCTATTTCGCCCGTCCCGTGCTGCGCATGATGATCGAGCAGCCGTTCTCCGTGGCCCAGCGTTCCGGCCAGTACGACGTGATCTGCACGGTCGCCGGCGGTGGCCTGTCCGGCCAGGCTGGCGCCGTCCGTCACGGCATCTCCAAGGCGCTCACCTATTTCGAGCCGGAGCTGCGCAGCGTGCTCAAGAAGGGCGGCTTCCTCACCCGCGACTCGCGCGTGGTCGAGCGCAAGAAGTACGGCAAGGCCAAGGCCCGCCGGTCCTTCCAGTTCTCGAAGCGTTAATCGCTTCGATCACATTCGCCGCGAAAGCGGTTTCAATGAGATGCAAAAGGGCGCTGTTTTCAGCGCCCTTTTTGTTGTTCGTTTGTACGCAAATTGATGACGTGTTTCCCGAAAACTTGGGTCCACGCGAAAACCTGAATGGAACCCGGGAGACATAGCGTCACATTCGGAAGGGCGCGCAAATCGGCTTGGCCGATCGCGTAACTGCTATGTTTTAGAGGGGGCCGACATGATGTCGCTCGATAGCATCACGCTCTATTTGGTCGCCACCATGGTTGCCGCACTGCTCGGCGCCATGATGGTGTTTTTCGGCAGGCAGGAGAACAGCCTCGCGCTGAAATGGTGGGGCACCGCCTATCTCCTCGGCGCCGTCTCCGTTGCGCTATGGACTGCGGCCGGCGACAGGCTGGGGCCGCATCTCTATCTGGCGTTAAATGCCGTCGGCTTCGTCGCCTGCGGCATGGTGTGGAATGCGGCGCGCGTCTTCCATGGCCGCAAGCCGAACTGGCCCGGCCTCGTGCTCGGCGCGCTCGCCTGGGTCGCCGCCGTCACGCTGCTCGCCCCTGAGGCGTCCATGCTGCGGATGATCGTCGGTGCCGGCATCGTCTCGGTCTATGCGGCGCTGACCGCGAGCGAGCTCTGGACCGAACGGCGCAAGAGCATGCAACGGCGCTGGCCGGCCTTCGTGATGCCAGTGATGCACGGTTGCGCATTGATGCTGCCGATCGTGCTCGGCAGCTTCCTGCGCCCGCACGATGCGACCTTCTCGTCGAGCATCTGGGTCACCGTGTTCGCGGTCGAGCTCGTGCTTTATGCCGTCGGCACCGTGTTCGTGATCTTCATGCTGGTGTCCGAGCGCACGGTGACCGCGCACCGGACCGCCGCGTCGACCGATCCCCTGACCGGCATGCTCAACCGGCGCGGCTTCTCCGAGGCCTGCAGCCGCGTGATCGAGCGCGAGGCCAAGGCCGGGCGGCCGGTGACCGTCATGATCTTCGACATCGACCACTTCAAGTCGATCAACGATCGGTTCGGTCATCCCGCGGGCGACGAGATGCTGAGACTGTTCTCGACCGTCGTCGTCAGCAACTTGCGCATCTCCGATCTCTCGGGCCGCATCGGCGGCGAGGAGTTTGCGGCCTTGCTGCCGTGCTCGCTGGAAGAGGGGGTGCTGGTCGCCGAGCGTGTGCGCGAAGCGTTCGAGACCTCCGGCGTCGTGGTCGATGAAGGTCCAGTCGATACTACCGTCAGCATCGGCGTCGCCGGCGGTCCGGCCGGCACCGAGCTCGAGGTGCTGCTGGCTTCGGCCGATACCGCGCTCTACCAGGCCAAGCGCGGCGGCCGTAACCGCGTCGAGGCGGCGGAGGAGCTGCCGCTGTCGCTGGAGAACTGGCGTCGCCAGAGCGCTGCGCGGCCCGGTGCGCAGCAGGCGCGTCCGGCTACCGCCTGAGACGACAGGCGGCCTGGCGGTAATCCTCTGTTTACCATTCGATCCCTACCATCATGGTCATGGAATCGATCCGTCGACAGACCCCGCAGGCCGCCCTGATGTCACTCGAAGCCCAAGCTGCCTCGGCACGCGGCGGTTTCGCCTGTCTGTTCTCGACGGCGGACGAATACGAGAGCGCGCTGATCACGGAGCGTCGTGCGCAAGGACGATACGGCCAAGCCCGCAGCTACTGGCCGTTCGTGCTGTTCGTCGGCTGCGCGTTCATCGTGGCGGGCACCGTGCTGCTGCTTGCCTGAGAGGCTTGCATTCAAGAGACCTGCACTTTCCAGCCGTCCAGGCGTCGTTTCGGCGCCTTTTTCTTTTGCGCCGGCTGCGGTAGACACGCCCATCGAACAAGAATGGGTGGAAACCGATGATCACAGAGATCGCGCAAATCGACGTCAAGCCGGGCAGCGAAAAGGATTTTGAGGCGGCCGTCGCCAAGGCCAAGGCCGCCTTCGGCCGCTCCAAGGGCTTTCACGGCTTCGAACTGCACAAGTCGATCGAGAAGCCGCAGCGCTACCGGCTGATGGTGAAGTGGGCGACCCTGGAGAGCCACACCGTCGATTTTCGCGGCTCCGAAAACTTCACCGAATGGCGCGGCCTCGTCGGCCAGTACTTTGCTTCGCCGCCCGAGGTCGAGCACACCGAGACCGTGCTGACGACCTGATGAGCAGGCTCAGGCCACCTCGGCTAGAGACGGCGCCTCATACGTCTTGAAATGGTCGATCATGACCTTGGCGATGGCGACCAGCGGCAGCGCCAGCGCGAGGCCCCAGATTCCGAACACGACGCCGAGCAGGATCTGGAACGCGAACAGCGTGGCCGGCGGAATGTCCAGTGCCTGGCGCTGGAGGATCGGCGTCAGCACGTAGCTTTCCATGGCGTGGACGCCGAGGAACAGCAGCAGCGCGGACAGCGCCGCGATCCAGCCCGACGCAAGGCTCGCCAGCACCACGATGACCCCGGCGATGATGGCGCCGACGGTCGGGACAAAGGCGAGCAGGCCTGCCTGGATTCCCAGGATGAACGCGCCGGGGATGCCGATGACGGCAAGGCCGATCCAGGTCACTGCGCCGACCGCGAGCATGACCGTAATCTGCGCGATCAGCCAGCGCTCCAGCGTCTCGCTGATGCGGTCGATGATGAGGGTGATGCGCGTGCGATGTTTGGCCGGCGCGAGGAACAATAGGCCGTCGTGATAGACGCTGGGCTGGGCGGCGAAGGCGAGACCCAGGAACAGCACGATAAAAATGTTTCCGACACCGTGGATGGTGCCAAGCAGCAGCTTGAAGGTCTGGCTCACGATCGCTCCGCCGCTGGAGGCGAGCGCGCCGGCGCCGGGCAATGCACCGCGCGGGGGCGTTGCTGGTGAGGGCGTCGAGTCCGATGTTGTCGCCGCCGTGGCGTCAGGCGCCGCGTTGCCGAGATCGAAGAAGCTGGTGTCGATGCCGTGGCCTTCGAGGAAGGACCGGACGTTGGTGATCTGCGACTTGATGGTGTTGCTCAGCAGCGAGGCCTGCTCGGCGATGGTGGCACCGCCGAGATAGGCGACGCCCGCGAGCATCAGGGCGAGGGCGATGCAGACGATCGCGAGCCGGACGGGATGCGGCAGGTGCATGCGGCGGCCGAGCGCGCCCGTCAGCGCATTGAGGCCGAGGCCGAGCAGCATGCCGGTGAAGATCAGCAGCAAGGTGGCGGCAAAATACCAGGTGAAGACCAGCATCGCCGTGAACAGCACAACGCCGATGCCCCCGACCGAGATCGCCCAGGCGAGATCGGCACGGGGGCGGGGCCGTTCATCTGCGGGGATGGTCACATCGGGTCCTTTCGGCGGCTGCGGGGGAGGCACTCTTTCGCGAAATCCCGCCTTGGATCAAGCCGGCCGATAACCGCCGGTTTGACGTTGTCCACGCTCTCGTCGGGCGAACGCCACCGGCGTGAACGGTGCCGCGGCCGCCCTCCGATCGGGCATTTGCGCGAAAATAGCATTGCCGTCCCGCGATCCCTTCTGTTGAATTTGTTCCACCCCAAGGGCATGTTTGGAGAATCTTCTTACGGAGGAGGTCGGAACGGGAGATGAGAAAGCCGGTCGTCGGCGTGATCGGGAATGCCCATCGCGTCGAAAATCGATTTCAGGTCCAGATGGTCGGCGAGCGAAATCTGCGCGCCGTGGCCGAGGTCTCCGGTGGCTTGCCGGTGATGTTCGCGGGCTCGCCCGACATCACCGATATCGGGGCGCTGCTCGATACCGTCGACGGCGTCATCCTCACCGGCGCCCGGGCCAACGTGCACCCGACGCGTTTCAACGTCGATCCCTGCGAGAAGCACGAGCCCTACGACATCCACCGCGACGAGGTCGCGCTGGCGCTCTCGGTTGCCTGCGTCGCCCGCGGCATCCCCCTGTTCGGCATCTGCCGCGGCCTCCAGGAGATGAACGTCGCCTTCGGCGGCTCGCTCCACCCCGAGATCCGCGAAATCCCCGGCCGCATGAACCACCGCATGCCCCGGCTCGAGAACGGCGAGATCCATCCCGATCCGACCGTGGTGTTCGCCGACCGTCACGACGTCGACCTGACGCCGGGCGGGGCGTTCGCGAAGATCCTCGGCTGCGAGAAGATCCGGGTGAATTCGCTGCATGGCCAGGGCATCCTCGAGCTCGGCAAGCGCGTGCTGATCGAGGGGGTCGCCGAGGACGGCACCATCGAAGCGATCCGCATCGCGGAAGCCCCGACCTTCGCGCTCGGCGTGCAATGGCACGCCGAATACGATCCGCAGCACAATCCGATCAATCGCAAGCTGTTCGAGGCCTTTGGCGAGGCGCTCGTGGCGCGGCAGAAGGCGGTGGCGTAGGCTAAGCACACGTCGAGGCTTTGGGGCCGACTCTCGGCACGCCGTCATTGCGAGCCAACGGGTCCGACAAATTCAATTCATCGAGCTCATGCTAGGCATGTACGCTGAGGAGCCGATCAATTCGATCTGCCGGAACGAGCTCCATTAGGTCTGCATGGCTGCTACACCATCGATCGCTGCGGGCCTATAAAGGGGGCTGGACCGCCGCGCGCGGTGAGCGCCCGTGCGTACCACCCATTTTCATAGAACTAGATTGTAACTGCCCCACGTAGCTTAATTCGGTTGTGAGGGCTTAACTCATGACGAAGCACTTTTCGAAACGGATCGTGACTGATGTGTTCGTAGTCGTCATATCGGTGGTGACAATCACGATTGCAGCGACATCGTTTGGTGAGCCCATTTTGTCAGGCATCGCGGCTTCTATTCCGGGCCCATTTCATCTTGCGATGGAAAACACACTTGGAAGTGCCGGGCCGAGCACACCGAAGCAGGCCTCCGCGCAAACAGGTTGTCGGCTTCGATCTGCTCCTCCGCAATGGAACGTCGACTGGCTTTTCCGGCCGCCTGCGGCTCCCGCACGATGAATTGCGATCCCAATTGAGGGCGCGGCAAAGGTGGGCGGCCCGTGTTTCGCCCATGCGCCTTCCAAATCTCGGGCGGCATAAACCAATCAGTAGGAATTGGTCCGCTCCGACTTTTGCGGCTCTGATTTGTTCTTTGAGAACGAAGTGGAGTCAGATGCAGAACGAAAGCTGACGGTGAGGTGCAAAGTTCAGCTTTCCAGTGCGGTTGAATCGTAGACGCGCTCAGTTGGTCGTCTGGTGTTAGCCTCACACCGTCCGCTCCATCCGCCGGGTGCGGTAGGCCTGCGGCGACATCAGGGTCAGCTTGCGGAATGCCTTGCGAAAGCTGCTTTCGTCCTCGTAGCCGGCCGCCCGCGCGATGGTCTTGACCGGCTGAGCCGTCGTCTCCAGCAGCGTGCGCGCGTGCTCGACGCGGCGGCGCGTGATGAAGGCCTGAGGCGGCTCGTGCGTGAGCTCCTGAAACTTCCGGTTCAGCGTGCGCTCGCTGAGGCCGAGTGCGTCAGCGAGGCGCTTGACCGTCATCGGACGCTTGCCCGCGCGCCGTACCAGCAGGTCGGCCCTGGTCAGCAGCGGATCCTGCGACAGCAGGTAACCGACGGGCATGAAGATCGACTGGCTGCGCTGCGCGGTGTCGATGACGACGTAATCGGCGCACAACTTTGCGATCTCCTTGCCGTCGACCATCTCGATCAGTCTGAGCAGGAGGTCGACCCACGACATCGGTCCGGCCGCGCAGACGAGGCGGTCCGCGCAGGTGATGACGGCGTCCGGGGCGAGGTCGATCGCGGGATGGCGTTGCCGCAGCTCGTTTTGCAGCCACCAGGTGATGGTGGCGCGGCGGTTGTCGAGCAGGCCGGCGCCGGCCAGCAGGAAGACGCCGCTGCAAAATGCCCCGATCAGCCGGCCATTTGCGTGCTGCTGCCGGAGCCAGGCGCCGGCGCGGGCATATTGCGGTTGCAGCCGCGCGGCCGTGACGTGGTCGATGAGATTGCCGGGGACGATGATCGCGTCGAAGCTGCCGCGGCTCGTGATCGCGCCATCGACCGAAACCAACTGGCCGCCGCCGGCGCGCACGGCCTTGCCATCGAGCGAGAGCGTCTGGCAGGCGAAGCGGGATTTTGCTCCGCTCAGCTGCATCACGTGGTTGGCGAGCGACAGGATGTCGGCGACGCCGGCGATCGCCGAATGCATGCAGCCTTCCAGCGCCAGAATTGCGAGCTTCATAGGACCTCCGGGCGATGCGACGATCCTATCCGATCGGCGTACGGGCGCGTGGCGGAAATTGCCCGATCTCTGTCTCATCCGCCACTGCCTGGCCGCCAGTGTCCGGTCCAATCTGCCGCCGTCGTCACACGACATGATTGGAGAAAGACATGCCTTACGTCACCATTTCCACCGTCCGCGGCATCCTGGACGCCGCGCAGAAGAAGACGCTGCTCGAACGCGTCACCGACCTCCTGGTCGAGGTCGAAGGGCAGGGCAACCCCGATTTCCGCCGCAACGTCTGGGTGAGGATCGAGGAGCAGGAGCCCTCGCACTGGTCGCTCGGCGGCATGCAGCCGACGAGCGAGATCATCGCGAGCACGTTCGGACCGATCGGCGCGGACGGCGTGAGGGTGGCACGGTAGCAGCGCCTGGTGCAGGGCGGATCAGCCGTACGCAGGTCCGCCACTGCCTCTGCTCAACCGATCACATCGCCACCCTGCATGGCCATTTGCATTGCGTTGCACAATCGCAACGTTGGCCTCCACGCGCAGCATTGAGGTTCACAAGGGGAACACCATATGCTCTGCAAGGGAGCCCTTGCCGTGCAAACCATGAAGGCGGCCCTCGTTGCGGCGATCACCGTCGTGGCATTGACCTGCTGCCTCCTTCCCAGCTCAGCGGAGGAGAGCGGCCGCCTTGCACTGGTTGTTTCGATCGACGGGGCCATCGGCCCTGCGTCAGCCAGCTACGTGCGGGAGGCTTTGGCCAAGGCGAGCGAACGGCGCGCCGAGGTCGTGCTTCTGAGAATGAACACGCCCGGCGGTCTCAATTCCAGCATGCGCGAGATCATCGCGGATGTGCTCGCCTCGCCCATCCCCGTCATCGGCTACGTCGCTCCCTCCGGCGCCCACGCGGCGAGTGCCGGGACCTATATCCTTTATGCGACCCATATCGCGGCGATGGCACCAGGCACCAATATCGGTGCGGCGACGCCGGTCCAGATTGGCGGGCCGTTGCCGGGCCTGCCGAGCGGCACACCCGAGAAGGATGGCAAAGACAAGAAGGACGAGCCGAAGGATGCGATGACGGCGAAGGCCACGAACGATGCCGTCGCATTTATCCGCAGCCTCGCCGAGCTGCGCAGCCGCAATGCGGACTGGGCGGAGAAGGCGGTCCGTGAGGCCGCCACTCTCTCTGCCAACGGCGCGCTAGAGGCCCATGCCATCGATCTCGTCGCGCGGGACCAGGCTGAATTGCTGCGGCAGCTCGATGGCCGTGTGGTGGAGGTTGCAGGCGGCAAGACGCAGCGCCTCGCCACGAAGGATGCGGTCGTCGAAGCCATCGAGCCGGGACGGATATCCCGCTTCCTGGCGGTCATCACCGATCCGAACGTGGCGTTCATTCTCCTGATGGTCGGCATCTACGGTCTGATCTTCGAGTTCATGTCTCCCGGAGCCGTCGCTCCCGGAGTCGTCGGCGCGATCTGCCTGCTGATCGGCCTCTATGCGCTCAATTTGCTGCCGATCAACTATGCCGGCCTCGCCCTGATGCTGGTCGGACTCGTGCTTCTCACCGTCGAAGCCTTCAATCCAACGGTGGTGATCGGTCTCGGAGGGATCATCGCTTTCGTGCTGGGTGCGCTGATGCTGTTCAGGGTCGAGGCGCCCGGCTACCAGCTGTCGTGGTGGGTGATCGGCATCACTACAGCTGTGTTCGTCGGCTTCGCTCTGGTCGTGCTTGGTTCGCTTCGGCGGGCCGCCAAGGCTCCTGAACGGGTCGGCGCGCAGGCCATGCGAGGCTTGTCCGCCGAAATTCTCGACTGGAACGGGAACGAGGGTCATGTGTTCGCCCATGGTGAACGCTGGCAGGCGCGCAGCGCCGACGCGTTCGAGCCCGGAGAGACGGTCGAAGTTACCAGCGTCGTCGACCTGACGCTGCTGATACGGCGCGCACCGGCGAGGACCGGTGAGGGAGGTACATCATGATGCTGGAATATCTGACCTATGCGGCGCTCGCGCTGCTAGTCGTCATATTTCTGTCCCAGGCCATTCGAATCCTCCGCGAATACGAGCGCGGCGTCGTCTTTACGCTCGGCCGCTTTACCGGTGTGAAGGGCCCTGGCCTCATCATCCTCATTCCGATCGTGCAGCAACTCGTCAAGGTCGACCTCCGGGTGATGGTGCAGGTCGTGCCGCCGCAGGACGTGATTTCGCGAGACAACGTGTCCGTCAAGGTCAACGCTGTTCTGTACTTCCGGATCGTCGACCCCGAGCGCGCCATCATCAAGGTCGGTGATTACATGGCGGCCACCAGCCAGCTCGCCCAGACCACGTTGCGTTCGGTGCTCGGCAAGCACGAGCTCGACGAGATGCTTGCCGAGCGCGACAGGTTGAACGCCGACATCCAGGAGATCCTCGACAAGCAGACTGACGTCTGGGGCATCAAGGTCACCGGCATAGAGATCAAGGACGTCGATATCAACGAAACCATGGTTCGCGCGATTGCCAAACAGGCCGAGGCCGAGCGCTTGCGGCGGGCCAAGGTGATCAATGCGATGGGCGAGCAGCAGGCCGCCGAAAAGCTCGTCGAAGCCGGCCGGATCCTCGCGCAGGAGCCTCAGGCCATGCAGCTGCGTTACTTCGCGGCTCTGCACGACATAGCCGGCGAACGATCGTCGACTGTCGTGTTTCCGCTGCCGACGGGCTTGCTCGACCATTTGATGCCGCGGCCTAACAACCCGTAGCCGTAAGCCGCGAAGATGACCCATCTTCGGCCCAAATGGGCGTGTCGAATGTTGATGCCTACTTAAACGGGAGCAACATTCGATGACCAAGCACGCCGTCAGCCCACCAAGCCGCCACCAACGTCGGACATTCATGCTTGCCGTTCCGCTGGTCGCCTTCGCACTTTGTTCGTGGCCGATCGGCGGAGCGGCGCAGGCCGCAGAGCCCGGTAAGGACACCCCTGCCGCCAATCTGCCCCGCATTCTCGTGCTGGCGACGGGCGGCACCATCGCGGGCCAGGCCGACCCGCGCGCGACGGGTGCGTACAAATCCGGCCAGATCACGGGCGAGCAGCTGATGCAGTCAGTGCCGGGCCTGGACAAGCTGGCGAAGCTGAACGCCGAGCAGATTTCGTCGATCGGATCCCAGGACATGAACGACAAGGTCTGGTTTGCGCTGGCCCGCCGCATCCAGGAGGCCTTCGACAAGAATGAAGCCGACGGCGTCGTCATCACCCATGGCACCGATACGCTGGAGGAGACCGCGTTCTTTCTCGACAACGTGGTGCGCGGCGACAAGCCGGTGGTGATCGTCGGCTCGATGCGGCCGGCCACGGCGGTGAGCGCGGACGGCCCCGGCAATCTCTACGAGGCGGTGCAGGTGGCCGCCGATCCGCGCTCGCGCGGGCGGGGCGTCATGGCCGTGCTGAACGACAAGATTCAGGGCGCCCGCTCGGTCACCAAGACCAACACCACGAGCATCGAGACGTTCAATACGTCCAATGACGGGCCGATCGGTTATGTCGACACCGCCGGCGGCATCCGCTTCATGACCCAGGCTGCCGGCTTCAAGCGCGCGACCTATCAGCTGCCGGCAGGCGAGCAATTGCCGCGCGTCGCGATCGTCTACTCGCACGCCAATATGGATGCCGTTCCGATCGAGGACGCCATCTCGCACGGCGCCAAGGGCATCGTGCTCGCCGGCGTCGGCGATGGCAACACGTCGAAGCCGGCGCTCGAAGCGCTCGAAGCGGCGGCGAAGAAGGGCATCATCGTGGTGCGCTCCACGCGGGTTCGATCCGGCTTCGTGACGCGAAACGTCGAGGTCGACGACGACAAGAACGGATTCGTCGTGTCCGAGGACCTCAATCCCCAGAAGGCGCGCGTTCTCACCCAATTGCTGATCGCGAGCGGTGTGACGGCGCCGGCTGAGCTGCAGCGGGCGTTCACGGCAACGTGGTAGCGGCTGGCTCGTATCTTGTAGGGCCCAACGGCCCAAACGAAAAGGCGCTCCTTTCGGAGCGCCTTTTGCTTGTCGTATTCTGTTCGAGCTGATCAGCCCGAATAGTACATGTCGAACTCGATCGGGTGCGGGGTCATCTCGAAGCGCTCGACTTCGGTCATCTTCAGCTCGATATAGGCGTCGATGAAATCGTCGTCGAACACGCCGCCGGCCTTGAGGAACGCGCGGTCCTTGTCGAGATTCTCGAGGGCTTCACGCAAGCTGCCGCACACCGTCGGGATCTGCTTCAGCTCTTCCTTCGGCAAGTCGTAGAGATCCTTGTCCATCGCCGGGCCCGGATCGATCTTGTTCTTGATGCCGTCGAGACCGGCCATCAGCATCGCGGCGAAGCCGAGATAGGGGTTGGCGAGCGGATCGGGGAAGCGCACCTCGACGCGCTTGGCCTTCGGCGAAGCGGTGTAGGGGATGCGGCAGGAGGCCGAGCGGTTGCGCGCGGAGTAGGCGAGCAGCACGGGGGCCTCATAGCCCGGGACCAGGCGCTTGTAGGAGTTGGTCGAGGGATTGGTGAAGGCGTTGATCGCCTTGGCGTGCTTGATGATGCCGCCGATGTAGTGGAGGCAGGTCTCCGACAGGTCGGCGTATTTGTTGCCGGCGAACACCGGCTTGCCTTCCTTCCAGATCGACTGGTGCACGTGCATGCCCGAACCGTTGTCGCCATAGACCGGCTTCGGCATGAAGGTGGCGGTCTTGCCGTAGATGTGCGCAACCTGGTGGATGCAGTACTTGTAGATCTGGAGGTGGTCGGCCATCAGCGTCAGCGTGTCGAACTTCATGCCGAGTTCGTGCTGGGCGGAGGCGACCTCGTGGTGATGCTTCTCGACCTTGACGCCCATCTTGGCCATGGCCCCGAGCATCTCCGAGCGCATGTCCTGCACGGAGTCCTGCGGCGGAACCGGGAAGTAGCCGCCCTTGGTGCGGACGCGGTGGCCGAGATTGCCGCCTTCATATTCGGTGTCGGAGTTGGTCGGCAGCTCCGAGGAGTCGAGGCGGAAACCGGTGTTGTAGGGGGTCGAGGAGAAGCGCACGTCGTCGAACACGAAGAACTCGGCCTCGGGTCCGACGAAGACGGTGTCGCCCACGCCCATCGACTTCACCATCGCCTCGGCCTTCTTGGCGATGCCGCGGGGGTCGCGGTTGTAGGGCTCGCCGGTGGTCGGCTCGAGCACGTCGCAGGTGATGACCATCGTGGTCTCGGCGAAGAACGGATCGATCGTCGCAGTCACCGGATCGGGCATCAGGCACATGTCGGACTCGTTGATCGCCTTCCAGCCGGCGATCGAGGAGCCGTCGAACATCGTCCCTTCGGCGAAAATGTCCTCATCGATCATGCTGACGTCGAACGTCACATGCTGCCACTTGCCGCGCGGATCGGTGAAGCGCAGGTCGACGTATTTGACGTCGTTGTCCTTGATCGATTTCAGGACGTCTTTGGCGGTCTTCATGCATACCCCTTTTGGCTCTGCGGGTCGGTTTCCAGATGAGCAAGATTATTCTCGCTTGGGCGAGTTTGGCGCGACCGCACAAACGAAATCAGGCCGCCGAAGCAGCCTTATTTCCTGTCAGAGTGTCGCAAAACGCGGGATAGCACCCGGCTCAGATAGCGTCCAGCCCGGATTCGCCGGTTCGGATGCGGATCGCCTCTTCGACGTTGGAGACGAAGATCTTGCCGTCCCCGATGCGCCCGGTCTGCGCGGCGCGGCGGATCGCCTCGATGGCGCGCTCGACCAGATCGTCGCCGATCACGATCTCGATCTTCACCTTGGGCAGGAAGTCGACGATGTATTCTGCGCCGCGGTAGAGTTCGGCGTGACCCTTCTGCCGGCCAAAGCCCTTGGCCTCGGTGACGGTGATGCCCTGAAGGCCGACTTCCTGAAGCGCTTCCTTCACCTCGTCGAGCTTGAATGGCTTGATGATGGCTTCGATTTTCTTCACTGCGCGCCTCCGGCCTCTCGATCAAATAGCAACGTCTTCGTCAGGATGCGCTTTGTCACGCACGATCTTGTCTTCGCTATGCCGGGATGCCTGACCAGCCCGGCAACGACGGCCGGCCACACCCTGATGAATGCCAGTGAGCACGACAAACCGAAGCGGCTTCCTCGAAAGCAGGGTCTATGCCAAGTTGCAAATGCCCTGATTATTGGAGCGTTATCAGCCTTTTAACGAGCACAATCTGATAGGTGGCGCCGACCGGCCCAAAATACCGAAGACTACGAAATAGGCAAACGGTTCAATATGTGTGCAGATCATTGTTCCGTGGGATGGGTCGGCACGGAACGTGCCCGTTGAACGGGCGTTTGGACCAGGGAAGTGGCATGGAAGTTCTGACCAACACTGAAATGCAGCGCGCCGATCAGCTCAGTATCGCGGCAGGCACGCCCGGCTTCAAGCTGATGCTCAGCGCCGGCCAGGCGGTCGCCGAGGCGGCCAATGCGCTGGTCGAGGAGGGGCCGATCCTGATCGTCGCCGGCCCGGGCAACAATGGCGGCGACGGTTTTGTCGCAGCCGCCGAGCTCGCCGCCCAGGGCCGCGAGGTCTCGGTGATCCTGATGTGCGAGCGCGACCAGCTCCAGGGTGACGCCGCTTCCGCCGCACGCGGCTGGAAGCACCCGGTGCTCCCGTTCAATCCGCAGGCGATCGGAAGGCCGGCGCTGATCATCGATGCCCTGTTCGGCGCGGGCCTCGGCCGTCCCGTCGACGGCGAGGCGCGCGCCATGATCGAGGCGATCAACGCCAACGGCGCCTTGGTGCTGGCCGTCGACCTGCCGAGCGGCATCAACGGAACCAGCGCCGCCGTGATGGGCGCGGCCGTGAATGCCACCGAGACCGTGACCTTCTTCCGCAAGAAGCCGGCGCATCTGTTGCTGCCCGGCCGCATGCATTGCGGCCGCGTGCGCGTCGCCGACATCGGCATCGACGCGCGCGTACTGGACGAGATCGCCCCGCAGCTCTTCGAGAACGATCCGGATTTCTGGGGCGCCGCCTTTCCGGTGCCGCGCATCGACGGCCACAAATTCGCGCGAGGCCATGTGCTGGCCGTCTCCGGTGACGCAGCCGCGACCGGCGCTGCGCGGCTCGCCGCGCGCGGGGCGCTGCGGGCCGGCGCGGGCCTCGTGACGCTGGCGACCCCGCGCGATGCGCTCGCGATCAATGCGGGCGCGCTGACTGCGGTGATGGTTCGCCCGGTCGACACCGCAATCGAGTTCGGCGAGATCCTCGGCGACAAGCGCTATAACACCTGCATGATCGGCCCCGGCGCGGGCATTGGCGAGCGCACCTGCGATCTCGTTCATACCGCGCTGACGGCGCAGCGGCATCTGGTGCTGGACGCGGACGCGCTGACGAGCTTTGCCGCAAAGCCCGAGCGGCTGTTCGAATCGATCAAGTCCTCGCAGGACAATGCGGTGGTGCTGACCCCGCACGAGGGCGAGTTTCCGCGGCTGTTCTCGGATCTCAGCAACAAGCATCCCGGCCGGTCCAAGCTCGAGCGCGTGCGCGCCGCCGCCGGGCGCTGCGGCGCTGTCGTGCTGCTGAAGGGACCGGACACGACGGTCGCGGCCCCTGACGGCCGCGCCACCATCGCCGCCAACGCGCCGCCCTGGCTCGCCACCGCCGGTGCCGGCGACGTGCTCTCGGGCATCATCGCTGGCCTCCTGGCGCAAGGCGTGCCGGCCTTTGAGGCCGCCAGCATCGGCGTCTGGATGCACGGCGAGGCAGGAAGCGAAGCGGGGCCGGGGCTGATCGCGGAAGACCTCACCGAGACGCTGCCGGCCGTGCACCGGCGTGTCTATGACGCGCTCGGGGTGGAGTACTAGTGCTGCGGCAGCTCGCGCTCGCGGACATGGATGCGGCCGCCCAGGTCCATCGGATTGCGTTCGACCAGGCGATGCCGTGGCTCGCCGGGTTGCACAGGCCGGACGAGGACCGCTGGTTCTATCGCGAGCGTGTTTTTCCGACCTGCCGCGTGTGGGGACGCTTCGACGACGCAGTGCTCAGCGGGATCATTGCGTTCCGTAAGGGCTGGATCGAGCAGCTCTATGTGCTTCCTACGGCGCAGGGGCGCGGCGTTGGCACTGAACTCCTCGACATCGCCAAAGGTGCTTGCGATCGGCTCGAGCTCTGGACCTTCCAGCGCAATGCGTCGGCCCGGCGCTTCTATGAAGCTCGCGGATTTGCGCTGGTCGAGCAGACCGATGGGGTGCGGAACGAGGAACGGGAGCCCGACGCTCGGTACCTCTGGACGCGCAGGCATTGATCCACGATTATAGTAGTTTATAAACTACATGTGGTTTTTCAGAAGCGGGGCAACACGAGCATTGTTTTGCTGTGTGGCGGCGACAAGAGCACGCAGGCCAAAGACATTTCGGCGGCCAAGCGCCTTGCCGAGATCTGGAGCGAATGAGATGGGCGAGAAGCTGACGACTTACGATCCGGCCGAAGACCTTCAGTCCGACGAAGCCATTGCCGTGTTCATGGAAGAGGCGTTCAAGACTGAGGACGCCGCCTACATCGCGCACGCGCTTGGCGTCGTTGCCCGTGCCAAGGGGATGACGCAGATCGCCAAGGAGACCGGTCTTTCTCGCGAGCAGCTTTATCGCTCGTTCAGCACCAACGGCAATCCGACGCTCAAAACGACGATCGCGGTGATGAAGGCCCTCGGAATCGAACTGACGGCCAAACCGCACGCTTAGCCGGAGCGCTCACTCCACCGCGTACCAGCGCACCAGCCGCGGGGCCGCCCAGTCAGTCAGAACCGATTCGATCAGCCATCGTCCGGGTGAGGTTGCGGCGAATGCGATGCGCTGGGTCTGGCCGGGCTCGATCGCGAGCGTATCAAGCCAGTAGGGCTTCCAGCCGTCGTCGAGCTTGTCGAGCAGGCGGAAATGGTGGCCGTGCAGGTGGAACACGGTCGTGATGGGGGCTGGGTTCTTCAGGGCCAGCACGATCGTGCGGCCGGCCTTGGCGCGGAAGGTCGGGGCGGAGGCGGTGGAGAAATTTGCCGGCCGGGTCCAGCCGGCGTCGGCTGCGCCGAGCGCGACATCGAACCGCAGGGCGCCTCTCAGATCGAGTTGATCGGGCAGGTCATTGGAAGGGAGCGGCTGTGGCGGCACTGGCGGCGCGCGCCGCTCCAGCCTGCCTGTGACCGAGAGGCTGCCGACCTGGCGGGCCTCCTTGCCGTCATGCAGCAGGAATGGGGCCGACGTGGCCGCGTCTACAAAGACATCGACCCGCGCGCCCGGGGCTAGCACCAGCGCCCCGCTGCGCGCCGAAAACGGCTCGGCGGGTTGTCCGTCCAGGGCCATCACGCGGACGTCGTGGCTTTCCAATTTGATCGCCAGAACAGTACGTTGGGAGCCGTTGATGAAGCGCAGCCGCAGCCGCTCATTGGCCGCGGCTGAGAGTTCGAATGAAGTCTGTCCGTTGATCGTATAGAGCGGCGTCGTGTCCTTGGGATCGCGCCCCGGGGGAAGCGCGGTCCCATCCGGCCGCACGCGCCATTCCTCGATCAGCAAAACCTCGTCACGATCGACAGCGACCCGGTCTGTCTCCTCGGCGATGATCGGAAGCGGGCGCGCGGGTTGCTTCAGGCCGTCCTCGAAGAGGCGGAAGTCGGCCAGCAGGGTTCCTGCATTAGGTATTGAAATAATTGATGTTTCAGTCGCGTCCGGGGCCGTCGGCGCGCGCCCCCGGAGCGGGTCGGAAGTGGCCGGGCCGGTCAGGCCGTACCAGACTGGTGCAAGCGGCACAGGCAGCTCGTTCCGGAACACCACCTCGCAGCGGTTGCCGCGCTTGAGACGGACGTTTCCCAGGTGGCTTACGGCGGCCAGCTCCCAGATTGGTGTCGGCGGCTGACCCGGCTTCAAGGCCAACGTGGCCGGTCGTGCCTGGAGCGCGAGCTGGGCGGTCACGAGCGGGCCTGCGCCACCGCCGAGCAGCCCGGCCGCCGAGGCGCCAAGTCCAGTCAAAAGTCCGGCCAAAACCTCGCGTCGGCTCGGGTCAAAAATCCGCGTTGTCATGGCCGATCCGGACCACGCCGCGCTGGATAAGTCCAGCCGTCGTGCCTACTTGAAGCTTGCCTCCAACCGGCCATTTTTTTGCTGCGAACAGTCAGGCACATGCTATAAGCCCGGCCGCCCGCGGCATCGCGGCCGGTCTTGATGCAAATTCACGCGGGCGTGGCGGAACTGGTAGACGCGCTGGATTTAGGTTCCAGTGACGAAAGTTGTGGGGGTTCGAGTCCCTCCGCCCGCACCAAGCGCTTTCAGCGTTTGCACGGATTACGAGACCTGCTTCCGCGCGGATGTTGTCCGCTTGGAGCCGGTCCAATGAACCACCGGCGTTGAGGCGTTTGCCTCGCGTCGGATCGATTAATGACAGCGTCCCGACGCATGCGCGCCGGGACCGAACGAGAAGAAGATTGGACGCCATGCAGGTCACAGAGACCCTCTCGGAAGGTTTGAAGCACGAGTTCAAGATCAGCGTCCCTGCGTCAGATCTCGACGCCAAGGCCGATGCCAAGCTCGTCGATCTCAAGGACAAGGTCCGTCTCAACGGCTTCCGTCCCGGCAAGGTGCCGGTCGGTCACCTGAAGAAGGTCTATGGCCGCTCGGTGATGGCCGAGACCATCGACCAGACCATCCGCGACACCAACACGCAGCTGTTCTCCGAGCGCGGCTTCCGCCTCGCGACCGAGCCGAAGATCACCATGCCGACCGAGCAGGCCGAGGTCGAGGAGCTGCTGAGCGGCAAGACCGATCTGACCTACACGGTCGCGATCGAGGTGGTGCCGGCCATTGCGCTCGCCGATTTCAAGACCTTCGAGGTCGAGAAGCCCGTCGTCGACGTCACCGAATCCGACGTCGACGAGGCGATCAAGCGCATCGCCGATTCCAACCGCACCTTTGCCGCCAAAGGCGAGGGCGCCAAGGCCGCCTCCGGCGATCGTGTCACCATCAACTTCAAGGGCACCATCAACGGCGAAGCCTTCGAGGGCGGCACCGGCGAGGGCATCCAGGTCCTGATCGGGTCCAACACCTTCATCCCGGGCTTCGAGGAGCAGCTGACGGGCATCGGCGCCAACGAGTCGCGCACGCTGAAAGTGTCGTTCCCGAAGAACTACATGAACGACAAGCTTGCCGGCCAGCCGGCCGAGTTCGAGACCACAGCGACCTTGATCGAGGCGCCGCAGGATCTCGCGATCGACGACGAGTTCGCCAAGACGCTCGGCCTCGAATCGCTCGACAAGCTCAAGGAAGCCGCGCGCGAGCGGCTGGCCGCCGAATTCGCGACCGCGACGCGTCAGCGCGTCAAGCGCGCGCTGCTTGATCGCCTCGACGAAGCGCATCGCTTCGATGCGCCGCCCTCGCTGGTCGACGAGGAGTTCAATCTGATGTGGAACTCGGTCAAGGCCGAGATGGCTTCGGCCGGCAAGACCTTTGCCGACGAGAACACCACTGAAGACGCCGCCAAGGAAGAGTACCGCAAGATCGCCGACCGCCGCGTGCGCCTCGGCCTCGTGCTCTCCGAGATCGGCGAGAAGAACAAGATCACCGTGACCGACGACGAGGTCGGCCGCGCCGTGATCGAGCGGGCGCGCCAGATGCCTGGCCGTGAGAAGGAAGTGTGGGACTATTACCGCAACAACGCCCAGGCGCTGGCCCAGCTTCGTGCACCGATCTATGAGGACAAGGTCGTCGACTTCATCCTCGAGCTCGCCAAGGTGACCGAGAAGAAGGTCTCGCGCGAGGAGCTCTACAAGGATGACGAGGCGGAAAAGAGCGCTGCCTGAAGGCGTTGAGAAAGCCCTTCATTAAGGATGATCAGCGAAGGGGCTCAGCTAGCCAGATGGCCGGCTGGGCCTCTTTGCGCGAATCAGCTTCAACTGCCCGACGGGTTAAGCCTTAATGCGCTCCGCACTTGTCAGGCGCGAATTGGGCTATATCTGTCGGTACACCCTGTACTCAATGTTCTACCTCTACCAAGTTCCTGCATCACAGGACGTCCATCCGCCTTCCGGCAAATCCAGCCAAACTGGCGATGTCCGTCTCCGAAACCCTAGGTGACTCATGCGCGATCCGGTTGAAACCTACATGAACCTCGTGCCCATGGTGGTCGAGCAGACCAACCGTGGCGAGCGCGCCTACGACATTTTCTCGCGCCTGTTGAAGGAGCGCATCATCTTCGTGACCGGTCCGGTCGAGGACGGCATGTCGACGCTGATCGTCGCGCAGCTGTTGTTCCTTGAGGCGGAAAATCCGAAGAAGGAAATCTCGATGTACATCAACTCGCCGGGCGGCGTGGTGACGTCGGGCCTTGCCATCTACGACACCATGCAGTTCATCCGTCCGCCGGTCTCGACGCTGTGCACGGGGCAGGCGGCCTCGATGGGCTCGCTGCTGCTTGCCGCCGGCGAGAAGGACATGCGCTTCTCGCTGCCGAACGCGCGCATCATGGTCCACCAGCCCTCCGGCGGCTTCCAGGGCCAAGCCACCGACATCATGCTGCACGCTCAGGAAATCCTGAACCTGAAGAAGCGGCTGAACGAGATCTACGTGAAGCACACCGGCCAGACCTACAAGTCGATCGAGGACGCGCTGGAACGCGACAAGTTCCTGACTGCGAACGACGCCAAGGAGTTCGGTCTGGTCGACAAGGTCATTGACAAGCGCGCCGAGGAGCCGACGCCGGCGAAAGCGCCATTGTAGCACTACCGGGGCGTTACGGCGATCCCTCGGGATCGCCGCGTAGCGTCAGGGCGGTGTTCACGTTAAGGGCGCGTGCGCGCGCCGCACAACGCGGTTTTGCGCCCTGCGGCAGGCGGAAAGTTCCGCTTTCGTGCTTGTTTTTCGTGGCAATCCAGCAACGCCGGGGTGATTTCGATCACTTCGCTCGTGCCAAGACCGGAAATCACGGTATTGTCACGGGTAGCCGGCGAGCCCCGATTAGCGAATTCTTGATAGTCGGGTGACAGCATGGTTGGCTACGATTGATCGGCTATGATCGCGGAGAATCGAGCGACCGTGATTCGCACGGGATGTAACGCGTAGGGTCTTTTTTGGTACGGAATTTGCTCTACTTAAGCTTCATGCCGGCCATCGTGTCGGAGTGGAGCGATCGAGCGGAACGGGATCGAACCGCGGACGGAGACATGAATGAGTAAGGTCGGCACGAGCGACTCCAAGAACACGCTATATTGCTCGTTCTGCGGCAAGAGCCAGCACGAAGTCCGCAAACTGATCGCGGGTCCCACGGTCTTCATCTGCGACGAGTGCGTTGAGCTCTGCATGGACATCATCCGCGAGGAGAACAAATCCTCGCTGGTTAAGTCGCGCGACGGCATTCCGACGCCGAAGGAAATCTGCAAGGTGCTGGACGACTACGTGATCGGCCAGAGCCATGCGAAGAAGGTCCTGTCGGTCGCGGTGCACAACCACTACAAGCGCCTCAACCACCAGACCAAGCACAACGACGTCGAGCTCGCGAAGTCGAACATCCTGCTGATCGGTCCGACCGGTTCGGGCAAGACGCTGCTCGCGCAGACGCTCGCCCGCATCCTGGACGTGCCGTTCACGATGGCCGACGCGACGACGCTGACCGAAGCCGGCTATGTCGGCGAGGACGTCGAGAATATCATCCTGAAGCTGCTTCAGGCCGCCGACTACAATGTCGAGCGCGCCCAGCGCGGCATCGTCTACATCGACGAAATCGACAAGATCAGCCGCAAGTCCGACAATCCGTCGATCACGCGCGACGTGTCGGGTGAGGGCGTGCAGCAGGCGCTGCTCAAGATCATGGAAGGCACGGTGGCTTCGGTCCCGCCGCAGGGCGGCCGCAAGCATCCGCAGCAGGAGTTCCTGCAGGTGGATACCACCAACATCCTGTTCATCTGCGGCGGCGCCTTCGCCGGCCTCGAGAAGATCATCTCGGCGCGCGGACGGTCGACCTCGATCGGCTTCGGTGCCCAGGTGCTCGCGCCGGAGGACCGCCGTACCGGCGAGATCTTCCGTCACGTCGAGCCTGAGGACCTCCTGAAGTACGGCCTCATTCCTGAGTTCGTCGGTCGTCTGCCGGTCGTGGCGACGCTCGAGGACCTGGACGAGACGTCGCTGAAGAAGATCCTCACCGAGCCGAAGAACGCGCTGGTGAAACAGTACCAGCGGTTGTTCGAGATGGAGAACATCGAGCTGACCTTCGCTGACGAGGCGCTTGGCGCGGTCGCCCGCAAGGCGATCGAGCGCAAGACCGGCGCGCGCGGCCTGCGCTCGATCCTCGAGGCGATCCTGCTCGAGACCATGTTCGACTTGCCGGGCCTGGAAGGTGTGGAAGAGGTCGTGATTTCGCGAGAAGTCGTGGAAGGCACGGCGCGTCCGCTCTACATCTACGCCGATCGGTCCGATCGCGCCGTCGAGAATGCCAGCGCCTGATTTTTTCGGCGCTGGAACGCTCCAATTGTCTGATCAAGGAGGGCTGCGGAAATGTATCTCCGCAGCCGGTGTTGCGTCGCTTACCTGCGTGCGTAAGCGCCTGATGGCGCGCGTTTTTCGATGACTTGACACCCCCCGGGTCGATAGCCACCTAATGTCGGCGGGCGAGCGAAAATTCTCTTCAAGATTCGCCTCAGTTCCGATCCGGCAAGCCGGTCCAACTCGCAAAAGGACCGACCGGTTCTGCGGATCACCTCGGCACCTCGTGGCGGTTGCGCATGATCAGCGGGCTGCGTGCGAGGGGGCAAAGCAAAAGGAAAAGGCCATGACTAATCCCAAACCCCGGCCAACCATCGTTCATGGCGCAACGCACGCTTATCCCGTGCTGCCGCTGCGCGATATCGTCGTCTTCCCGCACATGATCGTGCCGCTCTTCGTCGGCCGCGAGAAATCGATCCGCGCGCTCGAAGAGGTGATGAAGAACGATGCGCTGATCATGCTGGCGACGCAGAAGAACGCGTCCGACGATGATCCGGCGCCCGATGCGATTTACGAGACCGGTACGCTTGCCAGCGTGCTCCAGCTCCTGAAGCTTCCCGACGGCACCGTGAAGGTGCTGGTCGAAGGGCTCGAGCGTGCGCGCGTGCAGAAATACACCGATCGCGCCGACTATTACGAAGCGACCGCCGTCGCGCTCGCCGACACCGACGCGAAGTCGGTCGAGGCCGAGGCGCTGGCGCGCTCGGTCGTGTCCGACTTCGAGAGCTATGTGAAGCTCAACAAGAAGATCTCGGCCGAGGTCGTCGGCGTCGTGCAGGCGATCACTGATTTCGCCAAGCTCGCCGACACGGTCGCCTCGCATCTCGCGGTCAAGATCGCGGACCGCCAGGGTATCCTGGAAACGCTGTCCGTCACCACGCGCCTGGAGAAGGTGCTGGGCCTGATGGAGAGCGAGATCTCGGTGCTCCAGGTCGAGAAGCGCATCCGCTCGCGCGTCAAGCGCCAGATGGAGAAGACCCAGCGCGAGTATTATCTCAACGAGCAGATGAAGGCGATCCAGAAGGAGCTCGGCGACGACGATGGTCGCGACGAGCTCGCCGATCTCGAAGAGAAGATCTCCAAAACCAAGCTCTCCAAGGAAGCGCGCGAGAAGGCGCAGCACGAATTGAAGAAGCTGCGCCAGATGTCGCCGATGTCCGCGGAAGCGACCGTCGTGCGCAACTATCTGGATTGGCTGCTGTCGATCCCGTGGAACAAGAAGTCCAAGGTCAAGAAGGACCTGGAAGCGGCGCAAGCCATCCTGGACTCCGATCATTACGGGCTCGAGAAGGTCAAGGAACGTATCGTCGAGTATCTCGCGGTGCAGTCGCGCGCCAACAAGCTGACGGGTCCGATCCTGTGCCTCGTCGGGCCTCCCGGCGTCGGCAAGACCTCGCTCGGCAAGTCGATCGCGAAGGCGACGGGGCGCGAATTCGTGCGCGTCTCGCTCGGCGGCGTGCGCGACGAGGCCGAGATCCGCGGTCACCGCCGCACCTATATCGGCTCGATGCCCGGCAAGATCATCCAGTCGATGCGCAAGGCGAAGTCGTCCAATCCGCTGTTCCTCTTGGACGAGATCGACAAGATGGGCGCCGATTTCCGCGGCGATCCGTCCTCGGCGCTGCTCGAGGTTCTCGATCCCGAGCAGAACGCGACCTTCAACGACCACTATCTCGAGGTCGACTACGATCTGTCCAACGTGATGTTCATCACGACCGCGAATACGCTCAATATTCCGGGGCCGTTGATGGACCGCATGGAGATCATCCGGATCGCGGGCTACACCGAGAACGAGAAGGTCGAGATCGCGCGCAAGCATCTGATCCCGAACGCGGTGTCCAAGCACGGCCTGGACTCCAAGGAGTTCTCGATCGACGACGACGCGCTGCTGCTTTTGATCCGCCGCTACACTCGCGAAGCGGGCGTGCGCAATCTGGAGCGTGAGCTCTCCACACTCGCCCGCAAGGCGGTGAAGGAGCTGATGATCTCCAAGAAGAAGTCGGTCAAGGTCACCGAGAAGACTCTGGAAGAGCTGCTCGGCGTTCCGAAATACCGCTTCGGCGAGATCGAGAGCGAGCCGCAGGTCGGCATCGTCACCGGCCTTGCCTGGACCGATGTCGGCGGCGAGCTGCTGACCATCGAAGGCGTCATGATGCCCGGCAAGGGCAAGATGACGGTCACGGGCAATCTGCGCGACGTCATGAAGGAGTCGATCTCGGCGGCGGCGTCCTACGTCCGCTCGCGTGCGATCAACTACGGCGTCGAGCCGCCGCTGTTCGACAAGCGCGACATCCACGTGCACGTGCCGGAGGGCGCGACGCCGAAGGACGGTCCGTCCGCTGGCGTCGCCATGGCCACCGCGATCATCTCGGTCATGACCGGCATTCCGGTCCGCCACGATGTCGCGATGACCGGCGAGATCACGCTACGCGGCCGCGTGCTGCCGATCGGTGGTCTGAAGGAGAAGCTGCTGGCAGCTGCCCGCGGCGGCATCAAGACGGTGCTGATCCCCGAGGACAACGCCAAGGATCTCACGGAGATTTCCGATGCGATCAAGGGCGGCATGGAGATCATCCCGGTCTCGCGCCTCGACGACGTCGTCGCCAAGGCGCTGGTGAAGAAGCCGGTGCCGATCGTCTGGGAAGAAGACACCAAGGTGACGGTGAAGCCGGATGGGGATGAGGCCGCCGGCGGCCTGACCGCTCACTAAGGCTCAACGAAAGATGATAGAACGGCGCCTTCGGGCGCCGTTTTTGTTTTCGGGCCGAGGGGAGAGGGCGATGCAGATCGATGGGCAATGCCATTGCGGGAAGATCACCTTCGAGGCCGACATCGACCCCGAGGAGGTTTCGGTCTGCCACTGCACCGACTGCCAGACGCTGACCGGCTCGCCGTTTCGGGTGACGGCCGTCTGTTCCGGAGCGGACGTCCGCCTGACCGGCGGCACGCCCAAGATCTACGGCAAGCGCGGCGACAACGGCCGCATGCGCTTCCAGCATTTCTGCGCCGATTGCGGTTCCCCGCTGTTCACGAGCGGCGAGGGCGATGACGCCGACGATTGGGGTATCCGCTGGGGCAGCATCCGCCAGCGCAACGCTCTTAGGCCGGTCCGGCAGATCTGGTGCCAGTCGGCGGTGGTCTGGATCGATGCGGTGCCGGGGCTGCCAGGAAGGCCGAAGGATTGAGGTTGGCTTGCCGAGCCGTGGCTCGCGTCTGAGGGCCCGCCTTCGCCCGATGGGTTTCGGCGCGGCAGCCTTCGCTCACTTCGCGCTCATGACGTGCTGTGCTGGCCTGCCGAGCCGTAGCTCGCGAAGCGAGCGAAGGCTGGTGGGCGGTCACGGATTCGAACCGCGGACCCTCTCGGTGTAAACGAGATGCTCTAACCAGCTGAGCTAACCGCCCAAGTGCGCCTTCAAGTGCGCCTCTTTAGCGCCCCGGCGGGTGCCGAAGCAAGGGCCGAGCGCGTCGCAATTTGCGGCCTGGTCCGGGTTTTCATGCTGGACACGAGCAGCCCTGCAGCAGGCCCGCCGCAGGGCGACCCTCTATCGTCGCGTGGATCTCGTCGTCCGGCCGAGGAGGCGGCGATCGTGCTCGCGGCCGCCGGGCGGCGTCTCAACTCCCGTCCGATATCAGGCGGTCTTGGTGAACATCGTCAGGACTCCGTCGGCGATGTTGATCGCAACGACTTGGGACGAACTCAAGCCCTTGGCCTTGAGCACGGAGGCTGCCTCCGGTGTAGCGTCGATGGACTGCCGAAGCGACTGGATGTCTTTATCGCTTGTGTGCGCCACGAGTTCATCGACTTTCGCGCGCACCGCCGGCTGCAATTCCTTGACGTCCACGACCTGTATGCTCCGGATCACCGTGCTCGACTGAGTGGACGGCTGTTCCGCGCCGGGTTGCGACGATGCGCCCTGTGCCTGCACCAGAGTAGGTGTTCCGAGCGAGAGAGCTGCAACGATGACGGATGCCGTGAAGCTGCGCATGGTCTTGCCTTTCCAGTTTGAGGAACGGCGAAGCTATCGAGGAAATCTGGTTGGCATCTGATTCCGATGTGGCCGTTCGGTGAAACCAATGCGGCCGCAATGCGCACAGAGGGTCCGCGGTTCGAATCCGTGACCGCCCACCAGTCTGCGCTCGCAGGTCGAGCGAGGCAGCGTCGTTCTCGTTGGGGCTAGCTTCAAGTTAAGCAGTACTGCTGGACGGTTACACCGCTGTCAGTTGCAAACTTCGACGTCGCCAGGTCCACTGCCGTAGCCACGTACCCCGGCTCTATTTGCCTCGAGCCTGCAGCCCGATCGAATTGGACGGCAACCGGCTGCATTGCAAATTATCTGTCCTGACGATTTGGCTTGCGGAGATGGTGGCGCAGCCTCCGTTTGTTTCCGCTCGCTATCCCGCCCTTTCGAATTATCGCGCGTCGCTATCGGCTTTTCTCCTGCACCTTCTCGCACTCGTTCTCGTCATTGACGCGATAGCCCGCGCGGCAGGCGATCTTCACGCAGGCGTCGCCGTCGGCCTTGAAGCCGTGATCGCAAACCAGCGGGCAGACGCGGCCCGGCTTGGCCTTGATCGCGTCCAGCGGTCGCCGCCGTCGCCCCGATTTCGTCGCAGCCGAGCTTGTCGCCGCAGGAAATGACGAAGCTGGTGCAGTCAGAACTCCGCCGCGTCGGCTGTCTGACGGCTTCGGCGGGCGGCGACTGGAACGCTTCGTCACAGCGCTCGCTGACGCTGTTCAACAAGTACGCCGGCACGAAGCTCGACGCCAAGCTGGCGAGCTTCGATGCGCATTGCAGCCCCAAATCGCAATATGATCAGAGTAGTCGGAGCATGCCACCAAGGCAAAGCCTCCTATGTGACCAATGTCACAGGAGCCTCCGTCGAGGTGGGCCATATCAAGCCGCTAGCGACAACGGAGGGTCGGCCGATGCGTACTCTGCTGGATCTCATCTATCGAGATTGCTGCCGCGCCTGCCTGCGCGAAAGCCGACGCTATCGGACTGGCAAGGACGCTATCGGATTGGCAAGTCCTGGGGCATGACGTCGCCGGCGTTGGCAGCGGCGGAGGATTTGACTGCCGCGGGCTGCCATTGGCGAAGCCAGGCGAGCGGGTGGGTCAGGAAGGCGGTCAGCGGCTTGATCGTTGGCCTCTCGACAAGTGCATAGACCAGCCAGGCTATGCCGGCGAGGAAACCCGGCAGCACGAAAGCTCGAACCAGCAGGGCCGACCTGTAGTCCCGGCCAATGTGAGCCCAATGCAGGATCATGTTCCCGATGTCCTGGTGCAGCAGGTAGAGCGGATAGCTGATGACGCCGATGAAGGCCAAGGGAACGGCCAAGGCGCGAAACGATCGAAGCAGAACATGGTCATACCGCGCGGCAAGATAGACCGCGGCGGTGCCGGACCACAGCAACAGCGACCGGTACATCTCGATCGCGACCGACGGCTGCTTGACGTTGAAATAAAGATGATAGAGCTCGAGCGAGAACGCCACGACTATTCCCATGATCGCTTCCCCGCTGCGCCCCCTGACGAGGGCCGCCACGCTCATGCCGGCAATGAAGAACGGGAAGAAATCGTTGGACGTGGAATAGTCCGTGCTGGTGGTCAGGGTCCGGAAGATGGTCACCACGCAGAGCAATGCCAGCAGACGTTGCTTGAGCCCCAGCGCCATCATCATGAAGCAGAAGAGGTAGAACTGAAACTCGATCTGCAATGACCAATAGGCGCCGTCGGGCAGATGGTGGTCGACGTGGAGGACGTTGAGCGTCGGAAGAGCTACCAGCGTATAGGCGTAGTCGAACCAGTTCACCTCGCGGCCCGCTTCGACCAGCTCGGGCATGAGATTCTTGAACAGCGTCGTCAGCAGGCCGCAGATAATCAACGCCGGCAGCAGGCGGCCGAGCCTCTTGGCATAGAAGTGCCATGCCGATTGCGACGTCTCGACGCTGAACGCGATGCAATAGCCGCTGATGATGAAGAACAGCAGGACACCGAACGTGCCCCGGCTGAAAGCCTGACCCGGGACGAAATGATAGAGCAGCACCCAGATGATCGAGATGGCGCGCAGGCAATCGATGCCGACTGATCGTTCCGACTTCAAGGGGTGTTCTCCTGTTCCCTGAGTTAGCGCAGGGCCGCTTGGCTGTGTCAACTTGGCTTGGCACATCAGCCTCGGCCGCAGCGTTGAAATCGGCCTTGCAGCAGGGAAGGACATGTGGATAAGCGTCTTGGGCCGGGCGCGGACGCTCGGCCCTGTCGCGGAGAGGGTGATGGAACAGCCTAGCGGACACGAGCTCAACGCCGACCAGATCGCCTATTGGAACGGCCCAAGTGGACAGCGCTGGGCTGATCGTCATGCGGTGCAGGAGACGCTGCTCGGGCCAATCGCGGACGTGCTGATCGATCGCGCCAAGCCGAAGCCGGGCGAGCGCGTGATCGACGTCGGCTGCGGCTCGGGTGCAACGACGGTCGCGTTCGCGAAGGCGGTGGCGCCTGGTGGCTTTGCGCTCGGCCTCGACGTGTCCGAGCCCATGCTGTCGCAGGCGCGCGCGTCGGCGCCGAAGGGGCTGCCGCTCGATTTCGTGCTGGCGGATGCGACGGTTCATCCGTTCGAGTCGGCGAGCTTTGATCTGCTCGCCTCGCGCTTTGGCGTGATGTTCTTCGCCGATCCCATCGCGTCCTTCACCAATCTCCGCCGTGCGCTGAAGCCGTCCGGGCGGCTTGCCTTCGCCTGCTGGCGCGAGCCGAAGGAAAATCCGTGGATGATGGCGCCGCTGATGGCGGTCTACAAGCACGTGCCGAAAATGCCGCCGGTCGGACCGGAGGAGCCGGGCCCGTTCGCCTTTGCATCAGAAGAGCGCGTGATGCGCATCCTGAAGGGTGCCGGCTTCGTGGACGCGGCGATGCAGCCGCATAATCTTGCGATGGACATCGCGATCGGCGGTGGCCTCGATGCCGCCGTCGACGGCGCGCTCCAGATCGGCCCCGCCAGCCGCGCGCTGCAAGGGCATCCGCCGGAGACCTATGACGCAGCCAAGGCTTCGATCCGCGACATGCTCGCCCCGTTCCTGAAGGGGCAGTCAGTGACGTTGCAGGGCGCGATCTGGATCGTGACGGCGAAGGCGGCGTAGGCGCGTTGCTTCCCCATCGTCATTGCGAGCGCAGCGAAGCAATCCAGGCTGTCTCAGCAGAGACAGTCTGGATTGCTTCGTCGCAAGTGCTCCTCGCAATGACGATGTGGATGGGCGTGTGAATTCTACACCACATCATCCGGCGCCAGCGCGCAGCCATTTTCGGGATGCGTCTCGACCTGAAGCGTGGTGTGGCCGATGCGGAATGAGGTCTTGAGCAGCTGCGCGGTCTCCATCAGGAATGCGTCGCCGGCCCCAGTGGGCATCACGAGATGGCAGGTGAGCGCCGTCTCGGTGGTCGAGATCGGCCAGACGTGGAGATCGTGGATCCCGGAGACACCCGGTCGCGCCAGCAGGAATGTCCTGATCGCGGCAAGGTCGGTGCCCTTGGGTGCGGCTGCCATCGACATGTCGATGGAGCCGCGCAACAGGCTGGTCGTGCTCCAGAGGATGGTGGCGCAGATGACGAGGCTGGTTAAGGGATCGAGCCAGAGCCAGCCGGTCCAGATGATCAGCGCCGCCGAGACCACCACGCCGAGCGAGACCGCGGCATCGGCGGCCATGTGCAAGTACGCGCCTTCGATGTTGATGTCGTCCTTGCGCCCGCGCGCGAACAGCATGGCGGTGAAGCCGTTGATGAGGATGCCGATGCCGGCCACCACCATCACCGTGACGCCGGCGACCGGCTCCGGCGCGCGCAGGCGCAAAATCGCCTCCCAACCAATGGCACCGGTTGCGACCAGCAGGAACACCGCATTCGCCAGCGCGGCAAGAATCGTGGAGGCACGCAGGCCATAGGTGAAGCGGCCGCTCGGCGCGCGCCTTGCCGCAATCGACGCGCCCCAGGCCACGACCAGGCCGAGCACGTCGGACAGGTTATGGCCGGCGTCCGCGAGCAGGGCGGTGGAGTTGCCGATATAGCCATAGACCGCCTCGGCCACCACCAGCGCGGTGTTGAGCGAAATTCCGATCGCGAACGCCTTGCCAAAGCTGGCCGGCGCATGGACATGCGCGTGTCCGTGGCTGTGGCCATGAGCATGGCCATGGTCGTGACCATGATCATGCGAATGGCCGGCATGATCATGGTGGTGATGTCCGTGATGGTCGTGGCCGGCCACCTCTAGCGCTCCGCTGACGCTGTCAAATCAGGCGCCATTGTAAGCGTTTCGGCGCCTGCGTCACGGCGGAACAGCACGTAGAGCGCCGGCAGCACCAAAAGCGTCAGCACGGTCGAGGAGATGATGCCGCCGATCACCACGGTTGCGAGCGGCCGCTGCACCTCGGCGCCGGCGCCGGTTGCAAGCGCCATCGGCACGAAGCCGAGGGAGGCGACGAGGGCCGTCATCAGCACCGGCCGCAGCCGCGTCAGCGCGCCCTCGTGTACGGCATCGACGACAGACCGTCCCTCGCGGCGCAACCGCTCGATGAACGCGATGATGACGAGCCCATTGAGCACGGCCACGCCCGACAGCGCGATGAAGCCGACGCTGGCGCTGATGGATAAAGGAATGTCGCGCAGCAGCAGTGCCGCAACGCCGCCGGTCAGCGCCAGCGGCACGCCGGAGAACACCAGCGCCGCATCCGCAGCCGATCCCATGCCCATGAAGAGCAGCAGGAACACCAGCAGCAGCGCCACCGGCACCACGATCGTCAACCGCTTGGTCGCGGAGACCAGCTGCTCGAACTGTCCGCCCCAGCCGATCCAGTAGCCGGGCGGCAGCTTGACCTTCTCGGCTACGGCCGCCTCGGCCTCGGCGACGAAGGAGCCGAGGTCGCGCGCGCGGACATTGGCGGTGACGACGATGCGCCGCTTGCCATTTTCGCGGCTGATCTGGTTGGGACCGGGCGTCGCATCGACGGTGGCGACCGACGACAGCGGCACATAACGCATCTGGGTGAGCGGGGAGGCGGCCAGCGCGGTCCGAATGGCCGTGCCGGAGCCGGCCTCCTCACCGGGCGGCAGCGGGATCGGGATCGCCCGGATCGCTTCGAGATTGCCGCGCAGATGCTCCGGCAGGCGCACGACGATGTCGAAGCGGCGGTCGCCCTCGAACAGCTTGCCGGCCGACTTGCCGCCCACCGCGATCTCGACGATGCCCTGCACCTCACCGACGCTGAGGCCGTAGCGGGCGAGCGCCTGACGGTCGAGCCGGACGGTGAGGATCGGCAGGCCTGCGACCTGTTCGATCTTGACGTCGCTGGCGCCGCGGATGCCGCGGATCGCGGCCTCCACCTGTTTGGCCGCGCCTTGCAGGATGTCGAGGTCATCGCCGAAGATCTTGACGCCGACGTCGCTGCGCACGCCGGAGATCAGCTCGTTGACCCGGAACTGGATCGGCTGGGAGATTTCATAGGCGCTGCCGGGAATGTCGTCAGCGGCGTGATCGATGGCCTCGATCACCTCCGATTTCGGCTTGTCCGGGTCGGGCCATTCGGCGCGCGGCTTCAGCATGATGTAGCCATCGGTCTGTGCGGGCGACATCGGGTCGGTTGCGATCTCGGCGGTGCCGATGCGGGTGAAGAACTCCTTCACTTCAGGGATCTGCTTGATGCGTTTCTCCAGCGCTTTCTGAAGCTCAAGCGACTGCGTGAGACTGGTGCCGGGAATCCGGATCGAGGCCAGCGCGACGTCGCCTTCGTCGAGGCTCGGAATGAACTCGCCGCCCATGCGCGCGGCGGCGATACCGCTGGCGACCACGATGACGACGGCCATGATTGCGACGGCGAGCCGGTTGTCGATGGCAAATCGGAGCAGGGGAAGATAGGCGCGTTTCGCTGCCCGCATGAACAGGTTTTCGTGCTCCGACACCCTGCCGGTGACGAAGATGGCAATGGCAGCCGGCACGAAGGTGATTGAGAACAGCACGGCAGCGCCCAGCGCCATCAGCACGGTCAGCGCCATCGGCGTGAACATCTTGCCTTCGACGCCGGTCAGCGTCAGCACGGGCAGATAGACCACCGCAATGATCAGCGTTCCGAACAGGCTCGGCTTGATGACGTCGCGCGAGCCGCGCAGAATCGCACGCAGGCGCTCGGACGTCGTCAACAGCCCGCCTTTGTCGCGCTGGGCCGCGGCCAGCATGCGCAGGCAATTCTCGACGATGATCACGGCGCCATCGACGATGATGCCAAAGTCGATTGCGCCGAGACTCATCAGGTTCGCGCTGACCTTGGTCGCGACCATGCCGGTGATGGTCATGGCCATGGACAGCGGAATGACGCAGGCGGTGACGAGGGCGGCACGGATGTTGCCGAGAATCAGGAACAACACGGCCACCACCAGCGCCGCGCCTTCCAGCAGGTTATTCCGGACGGTGCGGATGGTGGCTTCGACCAGATCGGTGCGGTCGTAGACCGTCCGCGTCATGACGCCTTCGGGCAGCGACTTGGCGATGTCCTCGAGACGGGCCGCGACGCGGCGCGCCACGGTCCGGCTGTTCTCGCCGATCAGCAGCATCGCGGTGCCGAGCACGGTTTCCTCGCCGTTCCACGTCGCGGCGCCCGTGCGCAGATCGCGGCCTTCGGTTACGGTCGCGACGTCCCTGATCCTGACCGGATTGCCGCCGCGCGAGCCAATGACGATGTCCTGGATCTCGTTGACGTTGCCGACCTGGCCTGGGGAGCGAACCAGATACTGCTCGCCGTTGCGCTCGATATAGCCGGCGCCGACATTGGCGTTGTTGGCGGCAAGCGCGGTCATGACGTCGCGAAAGCCGAGCCGGTAGGCCATCAGCTTGCCGGGGTCCGGCAGCACGTGGAATTGGCGCTCGAAGCCGCCGATGGTGTTGACTTCGATCACGCCCGGCACGTTGCGAAGCTGCGGCCGGATGATCCAGTCCTGCACGGTGCGTAGATCGGTCAGCGAATAGTCGTGGCCGCCTTGCGTCTTGGCGCCCGCCTTGGCCTCGACGGTGTACATGAAGATTTCGCCGAGCCCGGTGGAGACCGGGCCCATTGCGACCTCGACGCCGGCCGGAAGCTGGTCCTTCACCTGCTGGATGCGTTCGCCGACGAGCTGGCGGGCGAAGTAGATGTCGGTGCCGTCCTTGAAAACGACCGTCACCTGGCTGAGGCCGTAGCGCGACAGCGAGCGGGTGTAGTCGAGCTTCGGCAGGCCGCCCATCGCGGTCTCGACCGGGAAGGTGATGCGCTGCTCGGTCTCGAGCGGCGAATAGCCGGGCGCGCGGGTGTTGATCTGGACCTGAACGTTGGTGATGTCTGGCACGGCGTCGATCGGCAGGCGTTGGAAATTCCAGCCGCCGAAGGCGAGGGCGCCAAGCGCGAGCAGCAGGACCAGCCAGCGCTGATGCAGTGAGGCGGCGATGAGACGCTCAATCATGCTCGGCGTCTCCTTTGCCCATCTCCGCCTTGACCACAAAACTGTTCTCGGCGACGTAATGCTCGCCGGCCGCAAGGCCCGCCTTGATCTCGACATGGCGCGGATCGGAATCCCCAAGCTCCACGGGGCGCGCCTCGATCTTGTCGCCGTCCTCGCGGACGAACACGATCGTCTTGTTCTCCAGCGTCTGGATCGCGCTGCGGCGCACGGCAACCGCGACATTGCGCGCGGCAAGGATCAGCCGCGCCGTGACGAACAAGCCGGGACGCAGGCGTCCGTCCGGATTTGGCAGCACTACGCGGGCCAGCGCGGTCTGGGTCTCGCTACTGCCGATCGGCGCCATGTAGGAAATCGTGCCCTTGATCTCGCCGCGGCCATCGTCGAGATCGATCAGAACCTCGTCGTTGAGGTGGACGCGCCGCAGATCCTGCCGGTAGATCGACAGATCGACCCAGATGGTGGAGAGGTCGGCGACGACGAAGGCCGGCTTCTGCTCGGAAGCGTATTCGCCGAGCGAGATCTGCCGCTCGATGATGGTGCCGGCGATCGGCGCCTTCAGCTCGTAGACGGTAAGGCTCTGGTTGCTCTCGATCGCGGCGAGCAGATCGTCCTTGGCGACCTTGTCGCCGATGCGCTTCAGGATCGATTTGGCGATGCCCGGAAAGCGCGGCGTCACCTGCACCACGGCTTCCTGGTTGGCGCGCAGGATGCCGTTGAAGGCGAGCGTGTCGGTCAGCGTCGCGCTCGCGGCCTCCGCCAGCACCACGCCGGCGGCAGCGAGCTTGACGTCGGAGATGCGGATGCGGTCGGCGCCATGCTCGTCCTGCTCGACATGGTCGTTCGGCTTCTCCGGCTTCTTGTCCGCGGCATGCTCGGCGGGCGGGACCCTGGCCGGCGCCAGCAGGGCATAGCCACAAGCGCCGAGAGCGGCGGCAACGACAGCGACGACAATGGTGGAGGACGTCTTCATCGTGCGCTCTCCCGCGCCAGCGTGAAGGGATTGCCGACCAGGCCTTCGATGGTCGCCACCCCCGCATGAAAGTTCTGGAGCGCCTCCTGCTCACGCAGCCGCGCCTGGGTGACGCTTGCCTGGGCGTCCAGCACTTCGAGCAGGGTGAAGCGGCCCTGACCGTAGCCTTGCGAGATCGCCTCGGACGCCTCAACGGCTTTCGGAATCGCGGTCTCGCGCAGGACCGCGAGCTCGCGCAGCGAGCCTTGCAGCGAGTCATGGGCCCGGCCGGCGATCACGATCAGCGCGTTGCGGTTGGCCTCGCGCTCGGCTTTGGTCTTGGCGAGGCTTTCCTGTGCCGAGAGGATGTTGCCCTGGTTCTGGTCGAACACGGGAATTGGCACCGAGAGCGTGAGGCGCACAGCATCGTCATTGGTTTCGTTGTAATGGCGCCAGCCAGCCGCGATCCGCACGTCGGGGTAGGGCTTGAGCCGTGCCAGCAACAGCTCGGCATTGCGCTGAGCATAGATCGCGGTCCAGCGCACCAGCTGCGGATTGGCATCGATCGCGGCGACGACCGATTGGAACGTCGGCGGGCGTCCCGTGATATCGAGCCGGCCGGAGACCTCGCCGAATTTCGCGGCAGGATCTCCCATCAGCACCGCCAGCTCGCGCCGGGCGCTGGCCAGCGTCGCCTTGAAGCGCTCGCGGTCCGCCTTCACCAGGGCGGAGGCGACTTCGGCGCGGCCGGTCTCGGCCGGGGAGGAGGCGCCGGCCTCGACGCGGCGGCGGAGAAGCGGCGTCAGGCGGTCGATCGCGGCGATCTGTTCGTCCAGGATTTGGATGCGCCGCTGCGCGCCGAGCACGCTGAGGAAAGCGATCGCTGTCTCCGACAGCACCTCCAGCCTGACGGCCTTGCGCTGAATGGCGGCGACCTCGATGCCGGCTGCGCCCGCGGCAATCCGCGCCTCCCGTTTGCCGAACAGCTCGAAAGCCTGGCTGATCTGGAGCGTGGTCTCGGCCGATCGCGTGCCGCGATATCTGCCAGAGCCGAATGAATCGTCCTGCTCGTAGGACAGTTCCGGATTGAGCAGTGCGCCCGCCTGGATGCGCTGACCCGTGGCAATGCCGACGTCGCGCTCCGCCGCCGTCAGGCGCGGACTCGCGGCCAGCGCGCGCGACAGCGCGCTCCGCATCGTCAAAGTCTGGGCGTGAGACGGTGCAAGCGCCAATCCGACAAGCAGACACGCCGCCGCGCACGCGAGGCGCGCGGCCATTCCCCTGCAAAACATGAAACCGACCTGTGAAGGATGAACCTAATGGGCGCGGGGGCCCGACCAATCCGTTCAGGCAATAGGTTTGGGAGGCGGGGAGTCGGTATCGGGAATAATTCCGGCGAGCTGGGGTGCGCGTTGCGGGCGCGATGCAGACACGAGCGCGACCGATGTGGCGGATAGCGCCGGCTGCGCCACCGTCACCGAGAAGCAGCCATGGCAATGATGGCCGCCGATCGCCTTGTGGTCGCCGTGGCCCGTGGAGCCATCGAGGATCGAAGCGATTTCCGAGCCGCCGGACGGGCTGGTCACATCGATGTCATGAGTGCCGTGGAGCGCGCCCGACAGCAGGTACATGACCGCAACAAACACAGCCATGAGTCCACGCCAATTGCGCGTGCGCCTGAGACTAAACGGCCGGCGGTTCAAGACCACGAATTTACTCATCCTGACAGTCAGGCTGGCCTAGCACGGCGACGGGAACAGTGTCGACCCGCAACAGTGTTACGTGTGGGGAACTTGATGTCGCGGGGGCGGGCCCCGCCGTGATTGTCCGGCGCGTGCAACCGCTCTATCTTGTGAGCATGGCTGATGCATGCTGCTCACCGCCGCCGCTCAATCTCGATCGTCATCGCGACAACAAGGCGTATCGTCGCGTGCTATGGGCGGTGCTCGCCGTCAATGCCGTCATGTTCCTCGCCGAGATCGGCGCGGGCCTTGCTGCCGGATCGGCGTCGCTCCAGGCTGACGCGCTCGATTTTCTCGGAGACGCCGCGAACTACGCCATCAGCCTTCTGGTGGTCGGCATGACGCTGCGCTATCGCGCTACCGCGGCCCTGGCGAAGGGGCTGACGATGGGCGCCCTTGGCCTTTGGGTCGTCGGCACGGTGGTCTGGCACGCAGCCCATGGCACGCTGCCGAGCGCTTTCACCATGGGGGCGGTTGGTGTCGCGGCGCTTGCCGCGAACGTCGCCTCCTTCGGGCTGTTGTGGGCCCATCGCAAGGGCGACTCCAACATGCGCTCGGCCTGGATATGCACCCGCAATGACGTGCTTGGAAACATCGCCGTGCTGTTGGCCGCCCTCGGCGTGTTCGGGACCGGCACGGGCTGGCCCGATATCATCGTGGCCGCAATCATGGCCGGCCTCGCGCTTCAGGGAGCGGTTGTCGTGGTACGGCACTCCCGAATTGAGCTGAAGGTTGCTCCGGCCTAGAACGCGATGCCGCAAGTCGCGCCGCCGGATAGCAACGTCTGATAGGCTCCTCGGGTTCGTTATTTCTCGTGTTGGTGGCGGTGCATCGATGCGCCACCCGTGTAGCCGCGCAACGCGGCGTATTTATCCAATTGAGCCTTATCGAGAACGGCCCGCGTGAGCAGATGGTACTTGAGATGCGCGTCTCGGAGCTCGCCCTGAATGACCGAGATTGCGGCCGTTGCCGCTCTGAGGCTTTCGGGGGTTACGCTTCCGCTGGCGAATTGCTGGTCTAACTCGGCTTCCTTGTTGATCAGCCGGGTCCCGAGAGGGATCGCTTCGGACTTCATGGCGGCAAACATCTCCTGCACCTTGCCCCGCTGCTCGGAGGTCAACCCCAATCGGTCCCCAAGCTCAAGAACGTGGGAAGGTCCCGGATAGCCGTTGATCTCGGCAGCGAGCGCCAATCCCATACCGCGCCCCGCGCGCAGGTCTGCGATCTCCTGATCCGAGAGCGCTTTTATCTGGCGGAGCTGCATCCCTGCATAAGGCGTCTGCGCCCACAGGGATGCCGAGACAAGGAAAATGACTGTCGCAGCGATGAACTTCATGGGGGATGTCCTTCCAATGTTAGACTGTCTGTAGGGTGTAATTCGTGGTCGAGACCAGCCAAGACCTCAGCAGTGATCTTCTATCGTTTTGGAGATTTCGTTCGGGGCGGCGAAAATCACGTCCGCCCGGTCACCCATCATGCCGGCCGACACGATAGCGGGCGCGCCGCTCTGCGGTCCGTCTTCGCTGGAATCCGTCTTCAGACGCAGATTGCGCTCCCAGAAGGGGCGCGTCTTGCCGTCGGCAGTTGTCACCCGGTAGGTGTCCCGACAGTGGGTCATGCCGGTGACGCGCTGCGCGGGATTCAGATTCTTCAGATTGGGGGCGCGGCCGCTACCCATCATCCCTCCCATCATGCCGCCCCCATTCATGCGGTTTTCGGCCGTTCGCTCCGGCGCGGCCCCCGGCTTGGTGGCCTCCTTAAGGAATGCCAACAGATCCGCGCGAACGCGTGAGTCATCGATCCCCTCGAACGGCATCTCGTTGTGCGGCACCATGCGCGCAGGATCGGTCAACCAGGCGTCCAGCGAGCGGTCGTCCCAGATGATTCCCGAAGCTTTCAGCGCGTCGGAGTAGCGGTCGAAACTCGGCAAGCTGGCGGCCTTCCTCCCCCAGAGATTTGCAAGACTCGGCCCCGTCATGTTGCGGTCGGGCTCGAGCGAGTGACATGCCGCGCAGACGCGAAAATTGCGTTCGCCCCGAGCCACGCTGTCCTGCTGCGCGCCGGCCGGCGAGGAGACGAGGACGGCCGCGAATGCCACGAAGAGAAGGCGATCCATGTTCAATCTCCCCGATTTGAGAAGAAGAGATACTTGACCAGCGCTGCCGCCCCCAGCGCGAGCACGACAACGACTAGAACCGCGATCAGCTCCATGCCGCCCATCATTCCCGACATCATGTCCTGCATCATGGCTCACCTCATTCGGCTGGCTCCTGGATTCGCGACTTTGCAACGATCGCTTTCGGTTTTCTCGGAGGTTGTGGCTTGCCCGCAGAAGGCAAATGCAAGCCCTTCACGATGCCGAAGATCGCGGGGATCACGATCAGCGTCAGCAACGTCGAGGAGATCATGCCTCCGATCATGGGCACGGCGATGCGCTGCATGATCTCCGAGCCGGTGCCGGTGCTCCACATGATCGGCAGCAGGCCGGCCATGATCGCGACCACCGTCATCATCTTCGGGCGGACGCGCTCGACGGCGCCCTCCATGATGGCAGCATAGAGATCCTCGCGGGTCAGCGGGCGGCCCGCGAGCACGCAGCGCGCCTTGGTCTCGGCGAGCGCGTGGTTGAGATAGATCAGCATCACGACGCCGGTTTCGGCTGCCACGCCCGCCAGTGCGATGAACCCGACGGCGACGGCGACCGACAGGTTGAACCCGAGCCACCACATCAGCCAGAGGCCGCCGACCAGAGCGAAGGGCAGCGAGAGCATGACGATCATGGTCTCGGTGACCGAGCGGAAGTTGAGATAGAGCAGGAGGAAGATGATTAGCAGCGTCACCGGCACCACGATCTTGAGCCGCGCGGTGGCGCGTTCGAGATATTCGTACTGCCCGCTCCAGACCAGATAGTAGCCGGGCGGGAATTCGATGCTTGCCTGAACGGCGTGCTGCGCATCGGCGACGTAGCCGCCGAGGTCGCGGTCGCGAATGTCGACATAGATGTAGGTGGCAAGCTGGCCGTTTTCGGTTCGGATCGAGGTCGGCCCGCGTGCCGGCGTCACGCTTGCGACCTCACCGAGAGGGACGGCGCCGCCTGATGGCATAGGCACTAGGATGTCGCTGCTGATCGCCTTCGGATTGTCGCGCAAGTCGCGCGGGTAGCGCATATTGACGGTGAAGCGCTGACGTCCCTCCACCGTCGTCGTCACGGTCTGGCCGCCGAGTGCGGTCGCGATCGTGTCCTGCACGTCCTGTATCATGATGCCGTAGCGCGACAGCGCCTCGCGGTTCGGCGTGATCTCGAGGTAGTAACCACCGAGGCCGCGCTCGGCATAGGCCGAGGAGGTGCCTGGGACCGCCTTGAGCACCTGCTCGACCTGCTTTGCAAGCTTGTCGATTCCGGCGAGATCGGTGCCGATGACCTTGACGCCGACGGGCGTTCGGATGCCGGTTGAGAGCATGTCGATACGAGCCTTGATCGGCATGGTCCAGGCGTTGGAGACGCCAGGAAATTGCAATGCCTTGTCCATCTCGGCGATCAGGCTGTCGACGGTCACGCCGGCGCGCCACTCGGTCGTCGGCTTCAGATTGACGATGGTCTCGAACATCTCCGACGGTGCAGGGTCAGTTGCAGTCGCGGCGCGGCCGGCCTTGCCGTAGACCGAGGCAACCTCCGGGAAGGAGCGGATGATGCGGTCCTGGATCTGCATCAGCTCGGCGGCCTTGGTCACGGAAATGCCGGGCAGCGTCGTCGGCATGTAGAGCAGGGTGCCTTCGTTGAGGTTCGGCATGAACTCGGTGCCGAGCCGCCCGGCCGGCCAGACCGAAACGGCGAGCACGCCGAGCGCGAGCAGGATCACCGGGATCTTGGCGCGCAGCACGCCAGAGATCACCGGGCGGTAGATCCAGATCAGGAAGCGGTTGATCGGATTCTTGTGCTCGGGAATGATCTTGCCGCGGACGAAGATCACCATCAGCGCCGGGACCAATGTCACCGACAGCAGTGCCGCTGCCGCCATCGCAAAGGTCTTGGTGAAGGCGAGCGGGCTGAACAGCCGTCCTTCCTGAGACTCCAGCGTGAAGATCGGCATGAACGACACGGTGATGATGAGGAGGCTGAAGAACAGGGCAGGGCCGACTTCCGCGGCGGCCTCGATCAGGATCTTGACCCGCGATCGGCCGGGATCGGCGCGTTCGAGATGCTTGTGGGCGTTCTCGATCATGACGATGGCGGCGTCGATCATGGCGCCGATTGCGATCGCAATGCCGCCGAGACTCATGATGTTGGAGCCGATCCCGAGCAGCTTCATGGCGCCAAAGGCCATGAGAACGCCCACGGGAAGCATCAGGATCGCGACCAGCGCGCTGCGGACATGCAACAGGAACACGATGCAGACGAGGGCGACGACGATGCTCTCCTCGACCAGCGTATGCTTCAGCGTATCGATCGCCGCGTAGATCAGGTTCGAGCGGTCATAGACCGGAATGATCTCGACCGATTTCGGCAGGCTTGTCGCGATCTCCCTGAAGCGCTTCTTGACGTTCTCGATCACGTCGAGCGCGTTCACGCCAAAACGTTGGAGCACGATGCCGCTCGCGACCTCGCCCTCGCCATTGAGCTCGGCGATGCCGCGCCGCTCGTCGGGACCGAGCTCGATGCGGGCGACGTCGCGCAGCTTGACCGGAGTGCCGTCGCTGGTCTTCAGCACGATGTTGCCGAGATCCTCGATGCTCCTGAGATAGCCCTTGCCGCGGATGACATATTCGAACTCGGACAGCTCGACGGTGCGGCCGCCGACATCGGCATTGCTGGCACGGATCGCCTCGCGCATCTTCTGCATGGTGATGCCGAGGTCGCGCATGCGCTGCGGGTCGAGGATGACATTGTACTGCTTGACGAAGCCGCCGACGCCGGCAACCTCCGCAACGCCTTCGGCCTTGGCCAGGGCGAATTTCAGGTTCCAGTCCTGGATCGTCCTGGTCTCCGCGAGGTTCAGCTCCTTCGACATGATGGCGTATTGGTAGACCCAGCCGACGCCGGTGGCGTCCGGGCCGATCGTCGGCGTCACGCCGGCCGGCAGCCGTGATGCCGCGCCGTTGAGGAATTCGAGCACGCGCGAGCGCGCCCAGTAGATGTCCGTGCCGTCCTCGAAGATGACGTAGACGAAGGAGACGCCGAAGAACGAGAACCCGCGCACCACCTTCGATTTCGGCACCGTCAGCATCGCCGTGGTGAGGGGATAGGTGACCTGGTCCTCGATCACCTGTGGCGCCTGTCCCTGATATTCGGTGTAGACGATGACCTGGGTGTCGGAGAGATCAGGAATGGCGTCCAGCGGCAGATGGACGAGGGCGTAGATTCCGGCGGCAGCCGCAAAGCCGGTGCCGAACAGCACCAGCAGCAGGTTGCGTGCCGACCATGCGATGAGGCGCGCGATCATGGCTTGGCTCCCATCGCCTTGTCGCCGCCTTGCGCCGTGCCGGTCTCGGCGAAACCTTTCAGCGCGGCCTTCAGATTGCTCTCGGCGTCGATCAGGAAGTTGGCGGAGGTGACGACGGCGTCGCCCTCGGCAAGGCCGTCGCGGATTTCGACATAGCCGTCGCCGCGCCGTCCGGGCTTGACCTCGCGCGGCTCGAAACGCCCCTGGCCCTTGTCGACCAGCACGGCCTGCCGGCTGCCGGTGTCCAGCAGCGCGCTCTCGGCGACGCTGAGCACCGGCACCGGCGTGCCAGTGTCGATCTCGGCATCGACATACATGTCGGGGAGCAAAGCGAGGTCGGCATTCGCCAGCTCAATTCGCACCCGCGCCGTGCGCGTCTCCTTGTTCACCTGCGGATAGATCACGCTGATCAGGCCCTTGAAGTCGCGGCCGGGATAGCTGCGGGCCCGCACCATCACGGGCTGGCCGACAGCGACATTGCCGAGATCGCGCTCGGCCACGTCCACCGTCGCCCAGACCTGCGAGATGTCGGCGATGCGGAACAACACGTCGCCGGGCTGGGCGCGCATGCCCTCGATGGCGTTGCGCTGGAGCACGATGCCGTCGCGCGGCGACGACCACTGAATGGCGATTGGCAGGGCGTGGTTCTTCTCCATTTCGGCGATGACGGGTTCGGGGACGTCGAGATTGATCAGGCGCTGCCGGGAGCCGCGGCCATAGGGCTCGATACCCGCCGTCGTCTTCGAGGTGATCGTCGCGAGATATTCGGCGGCCGCTGACGAGACGGCGGGGCTGTAGATCTCCATCAGCGGCTGGCCCCTGGTCACGCGGGTGCCGGTGGTGACGTCGGCGACCTTCTGCACAAAACTGTCGGCGCGCATCGCGACCACCGAGACCCGGCGTTCATCGAGCTGAATCGTGCCGGGCGCACGCACCAGCGTTCTGATCCGGCGCAGCTCGGCCGGTTCGGATTTGACGCCGCTGCGCTGGATCTTGCCGGGCGACAGTTTCACCGACCCGTCGTCGCTGTCCTCGCCTTCGTAGACGGGGATGTAATCCATCCCCATCGAGTCCTTCTTCGGCACCGGCGAGGTGTCCGGCAGGCCCATCGGGTGGCGGTAATATTTGATCTTGCGATCGCCCTTGGCGTCGGTTGCCATGACGGCGGGCGCTTCGTCAGCTTCCTCGAAGGCGATGTCCTCGTTCGCCCGCACGGCGCGATAGTCGCGGCCGTCGGCGGTCTTCTTCGGGGTGAGGGAGTAGAACGGCCGGCCGTCCGGATCCCGGAAATAGATCGGTGTGCCCGCGTCAGCCGCATGCGCGGCGAAAGTCAGCGAGCTTGAATCCGACTGAGGCTGCATGGCGCGGCCGCCAATCAGCGCGACACCTGCCGCCGCGAAAATCGCAGCGGCAGTGCCTGCAATGGCGAGGCGGGTCATTTCTCGGCCGTGACGACGAGCTTGCTTTCGACCGTGCCGGTCTCACCCTGCACCTTGGCGCCGAGCGAGAGTTGCCAGCGTCCGGCCATGCTGAAATTGGCCTTGAAACGATAGGTCCCGGGTTCGGTGCCCGGCATCGGCGTGACCTTGGTGACCATCTCCTGCATGCCGTCAGGCGCCATGTCGAGCCGGCTGGCGAAGATCACCGCATCGGGTATCGCCTTGCCGCTGGTCTTGTCGACCAGCCGCACGGTCACGATGCGATCGGCCCCGGTCTTGATGGTCGGTTGAGCCAGCTGGAATTCGTAGTTCTTGATTTCGGCGTGCGCGCTCCCCGTGAACGCAGCGCCGATCAGCGCGGCGATGGCGGCGCGCGCGAGCTTGGTGGTCGTCATAATTTATAGTTCCTCGATGGGTCTGATGGAGCCGCCGGAGCTGCTCGCGGCAAGCCGACATGCAGCCAAGCGGCAGGCAATGGCGCGCACGCCGATGTCGGCGCGCACGATCATCAGGCGCGTCAGCGCCGATCAGGCCCGGGTTCGAGGAGGATGGTCGGGAGGTTTTGCCGCGAGGCCGTCGCGCAGGCGGTCATTGCCCGGCGCGAGCGCGCTCTTCTGCGGCTGCCGCTCGATCACCGTGCTCGCTCCGGAAGGAGTGGAGAGCGACAGGCCCAGCATGCACACCGCGACGAGCGGACAGGAATCGCAGGTCTTGCTCTTGGTCTGATCCGGGCAGCAGGGCATGTCTTCGGACATGCCTTGCGTGTCGTCCGACATCGCCGTCATGCTGCTTCCTGCACCCGATACCGCCATGGCAGATGCCGGCGTCGCCAGCGGTGCGAGCAGGAGCCCGACCGCCACGAGCAGCATCACGACAGCCTTGGCGAACCTATTCAGGTGCATGCCTCATTGTCGCATGGCACGACGGAACCTGTAAACCGGCCCGACATCACGATTTGGCCAGAGGCGGACGCGGCGGCATCTTGCGCGTGGGGCAATATAATTCGCGTTAAGCAAATTCTGAATTTTTGGAGGAGCGTGCGATCAGGCACTGCGCTCGGGGCGTTGCGACAACAACGCTTCAGCTGCCGCATCTTGAAGGAGCCAATCTTCTTTGGCTTCGATCGTGACCGCGACGCGGCGGCTCGCCTCCATTGCCCGCTCCAACCACTTGATGGCCTCGTCGATCCATTCGTCATGGTGCGCCGGATCGGCGATGGCCTTTTCCCGAAATGCGTCTGCCTGCTTCAGGCAAGCGGTTCTGCGGTCCACGCGGCTCTCCCGAGTTTTCCGCCCCGACCGCATCTTTGATGCATCGCGTAATGGACGTCGTTAACATAGGACATGTGACGCGCCGCAAAACTCGCGAATGTTTGTTCCCGCCGACGTCGGCATCGCGGGCGCGGCAACTGCGGTCATTACGAACGCGGGAGGGCTCGACCTTCATACATGAACGTCATCGGCTTTGGTCCCCGCATATAGCCGACATTGAGATCTTGGACGGCGAAGCCGTTGGTGCGGATCAGGTCTGCGATGGCGCGGTTGAGATGGCAGCCGCCCGCGATGACCTTCCAGGGCGGGGTCAAACGATCCTGCCACCATTGCACGCTGGGCTCGGGCGCGCGGCCATGCTCGACGAACAGAAGCTGTCCGCCCGGCTTCAGGATACGTCGAGCCTCCGAGAGCGCGCGATTGACGTTGGGGATGCTGCACATCGTCCACGTCGTCACGACGGTGTCCACGCTCGAACTCTCCAGCGGAATGGCTTCCGCGGAGCCTTCGATCAGATCGAGCCGGCTCGCATGCTGCCGACCGGCGTTGCGCGCGACCTCCAGCAGCTTGGGTGATGGATCAATGCCGATGATTTGCGTCACGCTCGGCCCGTAGAATCCGAGATTGAGCCCAGGACCAATGCCGAGCTCAAGGACGCGCCCCGTTGCGGCGGATGCGACCCGGGTACGATAAGGCACGAGCTGGGCTTGGCGCATGGCGAGCTGCGTCAGCCAAGGCAAGATCCTGTCCTGATAGAAGCTCATGCGACTCCTCGGACATCGTATCTGTCTCGCGGGGCCGTGCTGGCCCCGCGTCCTGTCGCGGTGGCCTTACGCCCGCTCTTCCCAGATCATCGCAAGGTGGACGATAGTCTGCACCGCCTTCTCCATGTCCTGCCGGCTGACCCATTCCAGCCGCGAATGAAACGCGTGCTCGCCGGCGAAGATGTTGGGGCAGGGCAGACCCATGAAGGACAGGCGCGAGCCGTCTGTGCCGCCGCGGATCGCGGTGCGCATCGGGCGCAGGCCGGCGCGGCGGATTGCCTCGATGGCGTATTCGAGCACGTGCGGGTGACGGTCGATCACCTGCTTCATGTTGCGGTACTGCTCGCGCACCTCGAACGTGTAGGTCGAGCGCGGATAATCCTTCATCACGTCCTTGACGATGGTCTCGAGCAGGACCTCCTTTTCCTTCAGCCCTTCCTCGGTGAAGTCGCGGACGATGAAGGAGAGCGTCGCCTGTTCCAGCGCGCCCTCGATGCCGACCGGGTGCAGAAAGCCCTGCTTGCCCGAGGTCGTCTCCGGCGAGCAACCTTCCTTGGGCAGGCGCTCGACGATGGCGGCTGCGATCTTGATCGCGTGCTCCATCTTGCCCTTGGCATAGCCGGGATGGGCGCTGACGCCGTTGATGGTGATGGTGGCCCCATCGGCCGAGAACGTCTCGTCCTCGACGCAGCCGGCGCTCTCGCCGTCCATGGTGTAAGCGAAATCGGCTCCGAGCTTCTTCAAATCGACGTTGTCGACGCCGCGGCCGATCTCTTCATCCGGGGTGAACAGGATCTTGATGGTGCCGTGCTTCACATCGGGATTGTTGATGAAGAAATGCGCGGCATCCATGATCTCGGCAACGCCGGCCTTGTTGTCGGCCCCCAGCAGCGTGGTGCCGTCGGTCGTGATGATGTCGTTGCCGATCTGGCTCTTCAGCGCAGGGTGCTCGGCGAATCGGATCACCTGGCTGGTGTCGCGAGGCAGCACGATGTCGCCGCCGCGATAGTTCGTCACCACCTGCGGCTTGACGTCCTTGCCGGTGACGTCGGGCGAGGTGTCCATGTGCGAGCAGAAGCAGATCACCGGCACCTTCTTAGGTGTGTTGGCGGGGATCGTTCCATAGACATAGCCGTAGTCGTCGAGATGCGCATCCTCAACGCCCATGGCCTTCAGCTCGGCGGCGAGCACGCGGCCGAGATCCTTCTGCTTCTCGGTCGAGGGCGAGGCCGGGGAATCCGGATCGGACTGGGTGTCGATGGTGACGTAGCGCAGGAAGCGCTCGGTCACGGTATGCGAAAAGGTGAGGGAGGACATTTCTGGTCAAACCGCCGGGTCAGATGAGCAAGGCGATATACCAGAAAAGCGGGCCGCGTTGCGGCCGGAACGAGGTCGGATCGGGCTTAAGGAAAAGTAATTGCTAGATCGCCTCTTTCAGTTCCTTGACCGGGCGGAATGCGACCTTCCAGCTGGCCTTGATGTGGATCGGCTCGCCGGTGGCAGGATTGCGGCCGGTTCGGGCGGCGCGCTTGCGGACCTGCAGGATGCCGAGACCGACGATCCGGACGCGGTCGCCCTTCTTCAGGTGCTTGGTGATCAGGTCGACCATGTCGGTCAGGACGGCTTCGGCGCGCTTTTTCGACAGGTCCTGGCTCTCCGCGATGTCAGCGGCGAGGTGCTTGAGTGTGATGGTGGCGGGAGCGGCTGCTTTCTTCGCCATGTCTGCCTCCTCGATTCTGGCCGGAGTCCTCTAGGAAGATGGTCTGGGAACTCCGGAGGTTCCGCGAGGCGTAGACGATTCGGGAATGGACTGACTACGCGTCTGCGCGGCCTGTTAAGCATTGTCTGCACGCGGTGCTTGGTAGGAAATGCGGGCGTTGCGGCTAACGACGCAACGTCCTTGACTTCACCAAGTCCGGCCTTTAAGTCCCCCCTCGTTCCGCAGACATTTGCGTGTCACGCGGGAGTAGCTCAGTTGGTTAGAGCGCCGGCCTGTCACGCCGGAGGTCGCGGGTTCGAGCCCCGTCTCTCGCGCCATTTCATGGCGGAATACACCCCTCGATCTCATAAAATCAATGGTTTGGCGGCTTGTCTTTACCTGTCGCTGGACATCAAAAAGGCCGCCCGAGGGCGGCCGTTTGGCATCAAATCGGACCTTTCGTCTCAGCGAATCTCCGACGTGCCCGCGCTGGTCACCACCACTGGCTTGCCGGCCTTCATCACGTGGGTGGACTGGGCGGTCTGGGCGTAATCGGCATGGGGGCGGGCCGCGATCCCGAAGCCGGCCACCGCAATGCCGGCCACCAGCGCCACCACCACGATCTTGAGGTGGGTCGCACGATCAGCAGAGTGAATTGAGTAGTTCATCTGAGCCTCCCGACGGGCTTTGCCGCCGTCTATGGGCTCTTCTTCTAGGCACTCTCTGTTTCCGGATGGTTTCGCGGGTTCCGCAAAATGGTTTCATCTCGCCATCAGGCAGGTTTCTGCGGGCGGGCCAGGGAAGGCCGGTCTCAAGCGGCGGCCCGGCCGATATCAGCAGGACGCCGTGGTGGTGAGCGCGGCCGAGAGCAGGAGTAGCGCACAACGTCCGCGCCATAGCTGCCCTTGAGCGCGTCGTTGAACACGTCGACTGTCAGTGGGCGCATCCGAATGCCTCTTGGACGGATCAAGTCGGGGAGGCCGCCGTGACCCGGGCTTGGCACGCCCCGGCTTTCTTGGCAGAGGTGGAATCATGAGCGAGACGGAGAGCAGGGGCGGGTCGACGTCGTCCGAAACGGACGAGAGCGCGCCGGCGGCGCCGGTCACCGCGATGCTGTCGTCGCGGCTGATGGTGCTCGCCAACCTGCTCAAGCGCGGCGCCATCCTGCGCTACAAGCGTCTCACAGGACTGAACTCGGTCGAGTTCGGTCTTGTCGCCTCGCTTGGGCGGCGGCCGCCCATGAGCGTGGCGCGCCTCGCCGAGGCCGTCGGCCAAGACAAGGGACAGATCAGCCGTGCGCTGGCAAACCTCTTGTCGCGCAAGCTGATCGCGAAAACGGCAAACCCGAAGGACAGCCGCGAGGTGCTGATCTCGCTGACTGCGACGGGCCTCGCCGCGCATGATGCGATCGTCGATGGCGCGCAGGAACGCAATCGGCGCCTGCTGCAACATTTGAGCGAAGCCGAGTTCCACACGCTGCTGCGGCAGGTCGATCAGCTCACGGCGATCGCCGCCGAGATGCTCGAGAGCGAGAAGAATTCGCGCTGATGTCTCGGCAATCTCTGGAAATATTGGAGCGCTTCTAAGAATTCTTCTAAGAAGTTTTCAATTAGGCAATTCGCGCGCCCTCACATAAGCGTCACCGCAGCGCATGTCGCCGCGGGGACTGGCGGCATGACGCATCAAAACATGCAGCTTGGGGTGGCGCGTTGAACAGTCTTGGAATGCTGCGGTCGGCCGTGTGGGCGACCGCATCCGCTTGGGTCTTGATGCCGCAGGCATCGCTCGCACAATCTTCCGCGCAGAGTGGCGCGCAGAACATTCCGTCGGTGACGGTCACGGCGCCGGAGGCGCGCCGCCGCGCAGCGGCGACCCCTCAGCGTCGTGCGCCGCGGTCGTCGGAGCAGACCGCCAACAGGAACAAGCCGCAGCCGCAGCGCAATGTCGGCTTCGTCGAGACGCCGCGCGGTCCGGTGAACGGCTACGTCGCCGGCCGCAGCTCGTCCGGCACCAAGACCAACACGCCGATCATGGAGACGCCGCAGTCGGTGTCGGTGATCGGTGCCGAGCAGATCCGCGACCAGAAGCCGAACAAGCTCGACGAGGTGCTGCGCTACACCGCCGGCGTGCGCGCCGGAACGTTTGGCACAGATACCCGCAACGACTGGTGGCTGATCCGCGGCTTCAAGTCCGAGGACATCGGACTGTTCCTCGACGGCATGCAGCTGTTCTACACGTCCTATGCGAGCTGGAAGCTGCAGACGCCCAACATGGAGCGCGTCGAGGTGCTGCGCGGTCCGTCGGCGGTGCTGTATGGTGGATCGAGCCCGAGCGGCATCGTCAACGTCATCAGCAAGATGCCGCCGGCCGAGCCGATCCGTTACGTCGAGACCGGGGTCAACAATTTCGGCAATGCCTATGTCGGCTTCGATTTTGGCGGACCGGTCGCGACGAGCCCCGAGAACGGCAAGCTGTTCGCACGCGTGGTCGGCCAGGTTCAGAACGGCCCCACGCAGGTCAACTTCACGCCCGACAACAACTACTTCATCGCGCCGTCAGTCACCTGGAAGCCGGATGCCGAAACGACCTTGACGGTGCTGGCCTCGGCCTCGAAGCAGGACACCCGCGGCATCAACTTCCTGCCTTACCAGGGCACGGTGACCAGCGCATCGTTCGGCAAGATCCCCACCAGCTTCTTCGTCGGCGATCCCAGCGTCGACAAGTTCACGCGCGAGCAGGAGATGCTCGGCTACCAGTTCGAGCGCAATCTCACCGACGACCTGACGTTCCGTCAGAACGCCCGCTTTGCACATGTCGACATCACCTACCGCGGCTATGTCGGCAACGGTTGGGCCGACATCAACACGGCCACTCTCAATCGGTACAATTGGTATGCGAAGAACACGGCCAATCAGGCCAATCTCGACAACCAGCTTGAGTACCGCTTCGACACCGGCCCGGTCAGGCATACGATGCTGTTCGGGGTCGACCTGAGGGGCTACCAGATCGACGACTATCAGGCCTTCGGGTTCGGCGTGCCCGCGATCAACGTCTTCAATCCCGTCTATGGATCGGCCGAGGTTCCATTACCGAGCGCTCCGTTCCGGAACTTCCTGATCACGCAGAAGCAGGCCGGCACTTATCTTCAGGACCAGATGAAGCTCGGCAACTTCACGCTGGTGCTGAGTGGCCGCAATGACTGGGTCGAGACGACGCAGGAAGCGCGCGACACCGGCGCTCTAGTCGCTAGCCGCGACGACAGCAGGTTCAGCGGCCGCGCCGGGCTGATCTACAATTTCGACAATGGCATCGCGCCCTACGTCTCCTATTCGACGAGCTACAATCCGATCATCGGCCTCAACGCCCAGAACCAGCTGTTTCTGCCGGAGACCGGCAAGCAGGCCGAAATCGGCGTGAAGGTCGCGCCAAAAGGCTTCGATGGCTATTTCACGGTCTCGGCTTTCGATCTGGTCCGGCAGAATGTCGCGACGACATTGCCGGGCAGCGTACCCGTGTTGCAAAACCAGACCGGCGAGGTGACCTCGCGCGGCATCGAGCTCGAAGCGGTGGCCAATGCCACACGGGAGCTGAAGCTGATCGGCTCCTTCACGGCCTATCATCTCTTCAACAGCAAGGATCTCGATCCGGCGCTGGTCGGCAAGACGCCGACCAACACGCCTGAGCTCCTGGTCTCGGGCTGGGCCGACTACACCTTCAAGGACGGACCGCTGGAAGGATTTGGTTTCGGCGGCGGCGTGCGCTACGTCGGCTCCTCCTGGGCCGATGCGGCCAACACTCTCGAGGTTCCCGCAGTGGTGCTCGGCGATCTCGCGGTTCACTACGAATGGCAAAACTGGCGGACGGCGCTCAACGTGATCAACGTGACCGACAAGATGTACGTCGCGAGCTGCGCGTCGGCCACGTCCTGCTTCTACGGCGACCGCCGGCGCGTGACCGCCAGCGTGTCCTACAAATGGTAAGCGCAGGCGAGGAGAGGCTGTCGTGAGGGCGCGCACGGTCAGGCTCTGGTCCGTGGTTCACACCTGGACCAGCCTGATCTCGACCGTGTTCCTGCTGCTGCTCTGCCTCACCGGCCTGCCGCTGGTGTTCCACCACGAGATCGATGAGCTCCTGGGCTACGCCCCCCAGCCCGAAGCTCATGCGGGCGCGGCGCGCGCGACGCCGCAAGCCGTCGCCGAGGCCGCGCTCGCCGCCGATCCCGGCCGGGTGATGCAATATATCTCCTGGGACAAGGACGAGCCCGGGATCGTGATGGCCTTCACCAACAGCGCTCCTGACGGGGTTCCCGACAATGCGACGGTACGAGCGTTCGACGCCGTCTCGGCCAAGCTGCTCGGGCCTGTCGGGGTCGGGCCGATGCTGATCGTGCTCAAGCTGCACACCGACATGTTCGCCGGCCAGGCCGGAAAACTGTTCCTCGGTGCGATGGGGTTCTTGTTCGCCGTCGCCATCGTCTCGGGCGTGGTGCTGTATTGGCCGTTCACCCGCCGCCTGCGCTTTGCCACCATCCGCGATCATGCCTCCCGTCGCGTGCGCTGGCTCGACTGGCACAACCTGATCGGCGTGGTGACGGTGGCCTGGGCGCTGGTGGTCGGGCTGACCGGCGTCGTCAACACCTGGGCCGAGCTGATGCTGAACCAGTGGAAGGCGACCGAGCTCGCCAGCATGGTCGCACCCTATGCCGGCAAGCCGCCGCCAGCGCATCTGGCCTCACTCGATGATGTCGTCGCGCGCGCGAAGCGGGCGGCTCCCGGCATGGAGATCGCCTTCATCGCGTTTCCGGGCACGCCGTTCACGTCCTCGCATCATTTCGCTGCCTTCATGCGGGGCGATACGGCGCTGACGGCGCGGCTGCTCAAGCCTGTCCTGCTGGACGGCGAAAGCGGGGAGGTCGCCGACAGCCGGGCGCTGCCGCTCTATCTGCAGGCGCTCTTGATCTCGCAGCCGCTGCATTTCGGCGACTACGGCGGCATGCCGCTCAAGGTGATCTGGGCCGCGCTCGACGTGCTCACGATCGTCGTGATCGGCAGCGGCCTCTATCTCTGGCTGGCGCGGCGGCGGAAGCGGTCCTCCGCCCGCGCCGACGCATTCGCCAGACGAGTTCCGGTCCCGTCGTGATGCATGGCTCGCCCGACCGCTCGCGGCTGTGGATACGTGTCTTTGCTGCACCTATCCTGCTGGCGGCCGCCACCATCACCGGCTTGCTGGCCGCGTTGCTTTGGGGCGAGGCCGGCCAATATGTCGCCTGGGTGACGGTGGGAGCGCCTGTCCTGGTTGTAGTCTGGACTTTGCTGCGCCCCAGCCTAGATAAAGTGCGCCTTCCCAACCGAGGACGTCACGGCCGAGCGCGCGTGGACTGATCGGGATCGCCCTTGCTGGGGCAGCTGTTCTGCTCCATACCAGCGCGGGGTGATTCCGGGATTTCCACCGTTCTGGGAGCGGCAAAGGGCCTGAAAAGAGCGTGTCTTGCGCCCATTGGTGCACTGCGCTAAGGCTCAGAATAATTCCAAATCGGACGAATCCGTGGCTGTCCCGAGGCTGCGGGAAAAAGGGCTCGTCGATGAGCGGCATTCTAGAGAACTATCTTCCACTCGTTGTCTTTATAGGGGTCGCGGGCCTCATCGGCCTCGTGCTGCTGATCGCGCCCTTCATCGTGGCGTTCCAGCAGCCGGACCCGGAAAAACTGTCGGCATATGAGTGCGGTTTCAACGCCTTCGACGACGCCCGCATGAAGTTCGACGTCCGCTTCTACCTGGTCGCCATCCTCTTCATCATCTTCGACCTCGAGGTGGCGTTCCTGTTTCCGTGGGCGGTGGCGTTCGGCAAGCTTGGCGCGACCGGCTTCTGGTCCATGGTGGTGTTCCTCGCCGTGCTGACGGTCGGGTTCGCCTATGAATGGAAAAAAGGGGCACTCGAATGGGATTGAACCCTCCTACTCAGTCCTTGGCTCCGGTCGTCGCGCCGGCCCCCAAGGGCATCCTGGATCCGTCAACCGGCAAGCCGGTCGGGGCCAATGATCCGTTCTTCCTGGAGGTCAAGCACGAACTGTCCGACAAGGGCTTCTTCGTCGCGGCCACCGATGATCTCATCACCTGGGCGCGCACCGGCTCCTTGATGTGGATGACCTTTGGTCTCGCCTGCTGCGCGGTCGAGATGATGCAGGTCTCGATGCCGCGCTACGACGTCGAGCGCTTCGGCTTCGCGCCGCGTGCCTCGCCGCGCCAGTCCGACGTCATGATCGTCGCGGGCACCCTGACCAACAAGATGGCACCGGCGCTGCGCAAGGTCTACGACCAGATGCCCGAGCCGCGCTACGTCATCTCGATGGGCTCCTGCGCCAATGGCGGGGGCTACTATCATTATTCCTACTCGGTCGTGCGCGGCTGCGACCGCATCGTGCCGATCGACATCTATGTGCCGGGCTGCCCGCCTACGGCGGAAGCGCTGCTCTACGGCGTGCTGCTGCTGCAGAAGAAGATCCGCCGCACCGGCACCATCGAACGCTAAGGTTTTACGTCATGGACGACGCCAAGCTCGACGCCCTTGGGCAGACGATCGTTAGCGCGCTTCCGGGCGCCGCTACCGGTCACTCGGTGGCCTTCAACCAGCTCACGGTGGACGTCGAGGCCGCCAAGATCGTCGAGGTGGTCAAGTACCTGCGCGACGATCCGAACTGCCGCTTCGTCAACATCACCGACATCACGGCGGTGGACTATCCGGATCGCGAGAAGCGTTTCGACGTGATCTATCACTTCCTGTCCCCGACGCTGAACACGCGGATCCGGCTCAAGGCCCAGGCCGACGAGACCACGCAGGTGCCGTCGCTGATCGACGAATTCCCCGGCGCCGATTGGTTCGAGCGCGAGGCCTACGACCTCTACGGCGTGTTCTTCGTCGGCCATCCCGACATGCGCCGCATCCTCACCGATTACGGTTTCGAGGGCCATCCGCTGCGCAAGGATTTCCCGCTGACCGGTTTCGTCGAGGTCCGCTACGACGACCAGGAGAAGCGGGTGGTGTACGAGCCTGTCAGGCTCAACCAGGAGTTCCGCAAGTTCGATTTCCTCTCGCCATGGGAAGGAGCGGACTATCCGTTGCCGGGGGATGAAAAAGCGGGGCCGAAGAGCTGATCATGAACGAGCAACCGCAGAATCTCCGTAACTTCACCATCAATTTCGGCCCGCAGCATCCGGCGGCGCACGGCGTGTTGCGGCTGGTGCTGGAGCTCGACGGCGAAGTCGTCGAGCGCGTCGATCCGCATATCGGCCTGCTTCACCGCGGCACCGAAAAGCTGATCGAACAGAAGACCTATCTCCAGGCGATTCCCTATTTCGACCGGCTCGACTACGTCGCGCCGATGAACCAGGAGCATGCCTTCTGCTTAGCTGCCGAAAAGCTGCTCGGCATCGAGGTGCCGCGCCGCGGCCAGCTCATCCGCGTGCTCTATTGCGAGATCGGCCGCATCCTGTCGCATCTGCTCAACGTCACCACGCAGGCGATGGACGTCGGCGCGCTGACGCCGCCGCTGTGGGGTTTCGAAGAGCGCGAGAAGCTGATGGTGTTCTACGAGCGCGCTTCGGGCAGCCGCATGCATGCGGCCTTCTTCCGCGTCGGCGGCGTGCATCAGGACCTGCCGCAGAAGCTGGTCGACGACATCGAGGCTTGGTGCGACCCGTTCCTGAAGGTGGTCGACGACCTCGACCGTCTGCTCACCGCCAACCGCATCTTCAAGCAGCGCAACGTCGACATCGGCGTCGTGTCGCTCAAGGAGGCCTGGCAGTGGGGTTTCTCGGGCGTGATGGTGCGCGGCTCGGGCGCGGCCTGGGACCTGCGAAAGTCGCAGCCTTATGAGTGCTACGCCGAGATGGATTTCGACATCCCGATCGGCAAGAACGGCGACTGCTACGACCGCTATCTGATCCGCATGGAAGAGATGCGCCAGTCCGTGCGCATCATGAAGCAGTGCATCCAGAAGCTGAACGCGCCCGAGGGCAAGGGCCCGGTCGTCGTCGCCGACAACAAGGTCGCGCCGCCGCGCCGTGGCGAGATGAAGCGCTCGATGGAAGCGCTGATCCACCACTTCAAGCTCTACACCGAGGGCGTCCACGTGCCGGCCGGCGAAGTCTACGCCGCGGTCGAGGCGCCCAAGGGCGAGTTCGGCGTCTACCTGGTCTCCGACGGCACCAACAAGCCCTACAAGTGCAAGATCCGCGCGCCGGGCTTTGCCCATCTCCAGGCCATGGACCACGTCTGCCGCGGCCATCTGCTCGCCGACGTCTCGGCGATCCTCGGCTCGCTCGACATCGTGTTCGGAGAGGTCGATCGGTGATGGCGCAGGCGCCAATCCAGTTTGACCGTGCCTCGGGGGCCCTTGAAGGGGCCAACCTGTGGGAGCGGACGGCTGCCTTGGCGCTGGTGACGGGATCGAAGATCTCCTCGCACTTCTCGCATATGGGCTACATCGCCTGCGCCAATTTGCTGGCGAAGACGCTGCCCAAGCGCAACATCGCGATCAGGCTCAATCCCGACGCCGTGTTCGAGTTCCCCTACGGCGACGGCTATTGGAGCAAGCTGCTCAACCGCTCCTACAATTACGAAGACGAGCTCGAGCTGCTGTTTTCCGACTCCGTCGACGTCGACTACACGCTGCTCGATTGCGGCGCCAATTACGGCTACTGGTCGGTGCTGGTGTCGAGCAGGCCGTTCGGTTCGCACAAGGCGATCGCGATCGAGCCGTCGGGCCAGAACTATCCGAAGCTCGCCAACAATGCCCGCATCAACGAGGGCCGCTTCGAGACGATGAAATGCGCGATCGGTGCATCGCGCGGCACCGCGCGCTTGTCCGGCACCAAGCATGAAGCCTTCAGCATCGCCGGCGATCCCTCAGTGGGCGGCGAGGAGGTGCCTGTCATCGCGCTCGACAACCTGATCGACGATGGCAAGGTTGCCTCCAGCGGCAAGTATCTGATCAAGCTCGACGTCGAGGGCGTCGAGATCGAGGCGATCAAGGGCGGAGCGCGGCTGCTCCAGGCCGATAGCGTCATCATGTGCGAGGAGCACGGCAGCGACCGCTCTCATGCGGTGTCGCGCTACATTCTCGAGCAGACCCCGCTGAAGCTGATCGTGTTCGATCCGCGCAGCAACCGGATGGAGACCGTGACCGAGCTGTCGATCCTCGACCGCATCAAGGTCTCGACCCACGTCGGCTACAACGTTTTCGGCACCGCAAGCGCATTCTGGCAGGACAGGATCGATGCCCTGAATGCCAAGAATCTGAATGCCAAGTCCGCGCGCCGCATGCAGTGAGAGATTGAAGAGATGTCCGTTCGCCGACTAGCACCGAAGGAAGTCCAGCCCGCGAGCTTTGCGTTCACGGAGGAGAACCTCGCATTCGCGCGGCAGCAGATCGCGAAATATCCGGCCGGACGCCAGGCCTCCGCTGTCATCGCCATCCTCTGGCGCGCGCAGGAGCAGAACGAGGGTTGGGTGTCGGAAGCTGCGATCCGCGTCATCGCCGACATGCTCGATATGCCCTATATCCGCGTGCTGGAAGTTGCGACCTTCTACACGATGTTCCAGCTCGCCCCCGTCGGCAAGAAGGCCCACGTCCAGGTCTGCGGCACCACGCCGTGCCGCCTGCGCGGCGCCGAGGATCTGATCCACGTCTGCGAGCACCGCATCCATCACGAACCCTTCCATCTGTCCAAGGACGGCAATTTCAGCTGGGAGGAGGTGGAGTGCCTGGGCGCCTGCGTGAACGCGCCGATGGTGCTGATCGGCAAGGACACCTATGAGGACCTGACCAAGGAGAGCTTTGGCAAGGTGCTCGACGGTTTTGCATCGGGCAATCCGCCCAAGCCCGGCCCGCAGAACGGCCGCCAGTTCTCGGCGCCGATCACCGGGCCGACCACGCTGAAGGAGATCACCTGATGCGTGATCTCTCGTCACCTTCAGTGCAGGGGAGCGGTGCCATGAAGAAGTGGGGCTTCATCGCGATGCACGCCGCCGTGGCGGCCACGTTCATTTTCCTGCTGCAGCGTTTCAGCCTGAACGCGTCGCTGGAAACCAGTCTGCTCTGGGCGCTGACCTTTGCCGTCTGCGCCGCCGGACTTGCCTACAGGCAGTCCAATCGTTGATCGGAAAGCACTGATATGCTCGAGGACAAGGACCGCATCTTCAAAAACCTCTACGGCCTCCACGATTGGGGGCTCGAGGGTGCGCGGCGCCGCGGCGCCTGGGATGGCACCAAGGCCATCATCGACAAGGGCCGCGACTGGATCATCAACGAGATGAAGGCGTCGGGCCTGCGCGGCCGCGGCGGCGCAGGCTTCCCGACCGGCCTGAAATGGTCGTTCATGCCGAAGGAATCGACCGACGGCCGGCCGAGCTACCTCGTCGTCAATGCCGACGAATCCGAGCCCGGCACCTGCAAGGACCGCGAGATCATGCGGCACGATCCGCATCTCCTGGTCGAGGGCTGCCTGATCGCGAGCTTCGCGATGAACGCGCATGCCTGCTACATCTACGTCCGCGGTGAATTCATCCGCGAGCGCGAGCGCCTTCAGGCCGCGATCGACCAGGCCTATGAGGCCAAGCTGATCGGCAAGGACAACGTCAACGGCTGGCCGTTCGACCTTTACGTCGCCCACGGCGCCGGCGCCTATATCTGCGGCGAAGAGACCGCGCTGCTCGAAAGCCTCGAAGGCAAGAAGGGCCAGCCGCGGCTGAAGCCGCCATTCCCGGCCAATGTCGGCCTGTTCGGCTGCCCGACCACCGTCAACAACGTCGAGTCCATCGCGGTTGCGCCGGACATCCTGCGCCGTGGCGCGGCGTGGTTCGCCGGCATTGGCCGTCCGAACAATGTCGGCACCAAACTCTTCTGCATCTCCGGCCATGTCGAGCGGCCCTGCAACGTCGAAGAGGCCATGGGCATCCCGTTCCGTGAACTGATCGACAAGCATTGCGGTGGCATCCGCGGCGGCTGGGACAACCTCAAGGCGGTGATCCCGGGCGGCTCCTCCGTGCGCATGGTGCCGGCCGAGCAGGTCATCGACACGCCGATGGATTTCGACAGCTTGAGCAAGCTGCGCTCGGGCCTCGGCACCGCGGCCGTCATCGTAATGGACAAGTCGACCGACCTGATCCGTGCGATCGCCCGCATCTCCTATTTCTACAAGCATGAGAGCTGCGGACAGTGCACGCCGTGCCGCGAGGGCACGGGGTGGATGTGGCGCGTGCTCACCCGCATGGCCGAAGGCCGCGCCCACAAGCGCGAGATCGACATGCTGCTTGAAGTGACGAAACAGGTCGAAGGCCACACCATCTGCGCGCTCGGCGATGCGGCGGCCTGGCCGATCCAGGGCCTGATCGCCCATTTCCGTCACGAGATCGAAGCGCGCATCGACCAGTATTCGCACAGGGCCGATATCGACGATATCGGCGTCCGCGATCCCGTGAACATGGTCGCGGCGGAGTAGGATAAATGACAAAGCTCATCATCGACGGCAAAGAGATCGATGTGCCCGCCGAGTACACGCTGCTCCAGGCGTGCGAGGCCGCGGGCGCCGAAATTCCGCGCTTCTGCTATCACGAGCGGCTGTCGATCGCCGGCAATTGCCGGATGTGCCTCGTCGAAGTGAAGGGCGGCCCGAAGCCTGTCGCAAGCTGCGCCTGGGGCGTGCGCGACTGCCGTCCGGGCCCCAAGGGCGAGCCGCCGGAGATCTCCACGCGTTCGCCGATGGTGAAGAAGGCGCGCGAAGGCGTGATGGAATTCCTTCTCATCAACCATCCGCTGGACTGCCCGATCTGCGACCAGGGTGGCGAGTGCGACCTGCAGGACCAGGCGATGGGCTACGGTGTCGACACCAGCCGCTTCGCCGAGAACAAGCGCGCGGTCGAGGACAAATATCTCGGCGCGCTGGTCAAGACCTCGATGAACCGCTGCATCCAGTGCACGCGCTGCGTCCGCTTCTCGGCGGAAGTCGCCGGCGCGCCCGAGATGGGTGCGACCGGCCGCGGCGAGGACATGGAGATCACGACCTATCTCGAGCACGCGCTGACGTCGGAATTGCAGGGCAATCTCGTCGATATCTGCCCGGTCGGCGCGCTGACCTCGAAGCCTTATGCGTTTGCGGCGCGCCCCTGGGAGCTCGGCAAGACCCAGTCGATCGACGTGATGGATGGCCTGGGATCGGCGATCCGCGTCGACACGCGCGGCCGTGAGGTGATGCGTGTGTTGCCGCGCATCAATGAGGCCGTGAACGAGGAATGGATCTCCGACAAGACCCGCCACATCGTCGACGGCCTGCGCACCCAGCGCCTCGACCGGCCCTATATCCGCGAAGCCGGCAAGCTGCGTGCGGCGAGCTGGCCCGAGGCCTTCGCCGCGATCGCGGCCAAGGCGGCGCGCACCGACGGCAAGCGCATCGGTGCGATCGCCGGTGACCTCGCCGGTGTCGAGGAGATGTTCGCGCTGAAGGACCTGCTCGCCAAATATGGCTCGGGCAATCTGGCGGTGCAGGGCGGCGACGCCTTCGACCCCGCGCTCGGCCGCGGCTCCTACATCTTCAACCCGACGCTGGTAGGCGTGGAGCAGGCCGACGCGCTGCTCATCATTGGCGCCAATCCGCGCAACGAGGCGGCCGTGTTCAACGCCCGCATCCGCAAGCGCTGGCGCGCTGGCGGCTTCAAGATCGGTGTGATCGGCGCCAAGGTCGACCTGACCTACGATTATGACCATCTCGGCGCGGGCACCGAGACGCTCGGCGAGCTCGCGGCGGGCAAGCACTCCTTCATGGAGGTGCTGAAGAACGCCAAGCACCCGATCATCCTGGTCGGCGCGGGCGCGGCCTCGCGTCACGACGGTGCCGCCATCCTTGCCGCAAGTGCCAAGCTCGCGCTCGATGTCGGTGCGGTGAAGGAGGGTTGGAACGGTTTTGGCGTGCTGCACGAGACCGCCTCGCGCGTCGGCGCGCTCGACATCGGCTTCTCCGCCAGCGCGGGTGGGCTGAACGCGGCCCAGATGACGACGTTCGGAACGCTGGACCTGTTGTTCCTGTTAGGGGCCGATGAGATCAAGGCGCCGGATGGCACCTTCGTCGTCTATATCGGTACCCATGGTGACCGCGGCGCGCACCGCGCCGACGTGATCCTGCCGGCGGCCGCCTACACCGAGAAGTCCGCAATCTACGTCAATACCGAAGGCCGCGTGCAGATGACCGGCCGTGCCGCGTTCCCGCCGGGCGAAGCCCGCGAGGACTGGGCGATCATCCGCGCGCTGTCGGAAGCGCTCGGTAAGAAGCTCGGCTATGACTCGCTTGCTGCCCTGCGTCAGGCGATCTTCAAGGCCGTGCCGCATCTGATCCGTCTCGACCAGATCGAGGCCGGCGCCGCCGACCAGATCAAGAAGCTGGCGGGGAAGGGCGGCTCGCCGGAGAAGGCGCCGTTCAAGCCTCTGGTCGAGGACTTCTACCTGACCAACCCAATCGCGCGTGCGTCCGCCGTGATGGCGGAATGCTCGCGCCTCGCCTCCGGGCACATGCTGACCGCAGCGGAGTGAGCGTGATCTGATGGAATTCTTCGAAAGCGCATTCTGGACCGGGTTCCTCTGGCCGCTGATCATCATGGTCGCGGAGAGCGTCCTGGTGCTTGTCGTCCTCTTGGTCGCGATCGCCTACATCCTGCTCGCCGACCGCAAGATCTGGGCGGCGGTGCAGATCCGGCGCGGCCCGAACGTGGTCGGCCCCTGGGGCCTGCTGCAGTCCTTCGCGGACTTGCTTAAGTTCGTGCTGAAGGAGCCGATCATCCCGGCCGGCGCCAACAAGGGCGTGTTCCTGCTGGCGCCGCTGGTGTCCTGCGTGCTCGCGCTCGCCGCCTGGGCGGTGATCCCGACCAATCTCGGCTGGGTGATCTCCGACATCAATGTCGGCATCCTCTTCATCTTCGCTATCTCGTCGCTGTCGATCTACGGCATCATCATGGCCGGCTGGTCGTCGAACTCGAAATACCCGTTCCTGGCCGCGTTGCGCTCGGCGGCGCAGATGGTGTCCTACGAAGTCTCGATCGGCTTCGTCATCATCACGGTGCTGCTCTGCGCCGGCACGCTGAACCTCACTGCCGTGGTCGAGGCCCAGCATGCGCGCGGTCTTGCCAGCCTGATCGGGCTGCCGCAGCTCACCATCCTGAACTGGTACGTCTGGCCGCTGTTCCCGATGTTCGTGGTGTTCTACGTCTCGGCACTGGCGGAAACCAACCGTCCGCCGTTCGATCTCGTGGAGGCCGAATCCGAGCTCGTCGCCGGCTTCATGGTCGAATACGGCTCGACGCCGTACCTCTTGTTCATGCTCGGCGAGTATGTCGCGATCGTCACGATGTGCGCGTTGGCGACGATCCTGTTCCTCGGAGGCTGGCTGCCGCCGGTCGACCTGCCGCCCTTCAACTGGGTGCCGGGGATCATCTGGTTCTCGCTGAAACTGTTCTTCATGTTCTTCCTGTTCGCGATGGCCAAGGCGATCGTGCCGCGCTACCGCTACGACCAATTGATGCGCCTCGGCTGGAAGGTGTTCCTGCCGATCTCGCTGGCGATGGTGATCGTGGTGGCCGGTGTGCTGCATTTCGCCGGCATCGCGCCGAAGTGAGGTCCGCCATGGGTATCAACGTCAACGCCACTGCACGCTCGCTTCTGCTGTCGGAATTCGTCTCGGCGTTCTTCCTCGCCATGCGCTATTTCTTCCAGCCGAAGCCGACCATCAACTATCCGTTCGAGAAGAACCCGATCTCGCCGCGCTTCCGCGGCGAGCATGCCCTGCGCCGCTATCCGAACGGCGAAGAGCGCTGCATCGCCTGCAAGCTGTGCGAGGCCATCTGCCCGGCGCAGGCCATCACCATCGAGGCCGGCCCGCGCCGCAACGACGGCACCCGCCGTACCGTGCGCTACGACATCGACATGGTGAAATGCATCTATTGCGGCCTCTGCCAGGAGGCCTGTCCGGTTGACGCCATTGTCGAAGGCCCGAACTTCGAGTTCGCGACCGAGACCCGCGAGGAACTCTATTATGACAAGGCCAAGCTGCTCGCCAACGGCGACCGCTGGGAACGCGAGATCGCGAAAGCGATCGAGCTCGACGCGCCGTACCGGTGAGGTGAGGGCATGATCCTTCCCGCGCTGTTCTTCTACCTGTTCGCCGGCGTCTGCGTCGCTTCGGCCGTGATGGTGATTGTCTCGCGCAATCCCGTGCACTCCGTGCTGTACCTGATCCTGGCCTTCGTCAACGCCTCCGGCCTGTTCGTGCTGATGGGCGCCGAATTCCTGGCGATGATCCTGATCGTCGTCTATGTCGGCGCGGTCGCGGTGCTGTTCCTGTTCGTGATCATGATGCTCGACGTCGACTTCCTCGAGCTGCGCGAGGGCTTCATCGAGTACCTGCCGGTTGGGCTGGTGATCGGCGGCATCTTCATGTTCGAGCTGCTGCTCACCGTCGGCTTCTGGGTCATCAACCCCGGCGTCTCCAAGACCATCACGGCGGCGATCCCGGCCAATGTCAGCAACACCGAAGCACTCGGCCTCGTGCTCTATACGAAGTACATCCACTACTTCCAGCTCGCGGGCATGGTGCTGTTGGTCGCCATGATCGGCGCCATCGTGCTGACGCTGCGCCACAAGGCGAGCGTGAAGCGGCAGGATATCAACGTGCAGAACGCGCGCACGCCGGAAATGGCGATGGCGATGCGCAAGGTGGCGTCAGGGCAGGGGCTCTCGGATGCCGATGCGGCGGAGTGGGTGAAATGACGATCGGGCTCGGACACTATCTGGCGGTCGGCGCGATCCTGTTCACGCTCGGGATCCTCGGCATCTTCCTGAACCGCAAGAACATCATCGTCATCCTGATGTCGATCGAGCTGATCCTGCTCTCGGTCAACATCAACCTCGTGGCGTTCTCGACCTTCCTCGGCGACATCGTCGGCCAGGTCTTCGCTCTCTTGGTGCTGACGGTCGCCGCCGCCGAAGCCGCGATCGGTCTCGCCATCCTGGTGGTCTATTTCCGCAACCGCGGCTCGATCGCGGTTGAGGACGTCAATCTGATGAAGGGCTGAGCTCAGTCATGGTTCAGGCAATTGTCTTTCTGCCTCTGCTGGGCGCTATTCTCGCCGGCCTGATCTCGCTGGTCGGCGCGCATGCCCGCAATCCCTCAGGCGACACGGTCGAGCATCACGACGAGGCGCACGGTAATGGTGCGAATAACGGTCATGTCTCCGCTGCCTCCATCAAGGAGGAGGGGAGCGTCATTCATGAGACCCATGACGAGCCGGGCGACCACGAGCCGCCAGCGGCTGGTTCTCGCGCGGCCGAGCTGATCACGACGGGACTGCTGTTCGTGTCGGCGGCGCTGTCCTGGTTCACGCTGGTTGACGTCGGCTTCATGCATCACGACGCGCGGATCCAGCTGCTGCCCTGGATCTTCTCCGGCGACCTCCAGGTCTGGTGGACGCTGCGCGTGGACACGCTCACGGCCGTGATGCTGGTGGTGGTGACGACGGTTTCCTCGCTCGTGCACCTCTATTCCATCGGCTACATGGATCAGGACCCGAACCGGCCGCGCTTCTTCGGCTATCTGTCGCTGTTCACCTTCGCGATGCTGATGCTGGTCACCGCGGACAACCTCGTGCAGCTGTTCTTCGGGTGGGAAGGCGTGGGTCTCGCCAGCTACCTCCTGATCGGCTTCTGGTACCAGAGGCCGTCGGCGAATGCGGCGGCGATCAAGGCCTTCGTGGTCAACCGCGTCGGCGATTTCGGCTTCGCGCTCGGCATCTTCGCGATCTTCATGCTGGCCGGCTCGACCGATTTCGAGACCATCTTCCATGCCGCGCCTGGCCTCACCGGCAAGACCATCAACTTCCTCGGCTGGCACGCCGACGCGCTGACCCTGACCTGTCTCCTCCTGTTCATGGGCGCGATGGGCAAGTCGGCGCAGTTCCTGCTGCACACCTGGTTGCCGGACGCGATGGAAGGCCCGACCCCGGTCTCCGCGCTGATCCACGCCGCGACCATGGTCACCGCCGGCGTGTTCATGGTGGCGCGGCTGTCGCCGCTGTTCGAACTCGCCCCTAACGCGCAGGCCGTCGTGATGTTCTTTGGCGCGACCACGGCGTTCTTCGCGGCGACCATCGGCCTCGTCCAGAACGACATCAAGCGCATCGTCGCCTATTCGACCTGTTCGCAGCTCGGCTACATGTTCGTGGCAATGGGGGCAGGGGCCTATTCGGTCGGCATGTTCCACCTGTTCACGCACGCCTTCTTCAAGGCGCTGCTGTTCTTGGGCTCCGGCTCGGTGATCTACGCGATGCACCACGAGCAGGACATCCGCCATATGGGCGGCCTCTGGCGCAAGATCCCTTATACCTACGCGGTGATGGTGGTCGGCACGCTGGCCCTGACCGGCTTCCCGCTCACCGCCGGCTACTTCTCCAAGGACGCGATCATCGAGTCCGCCTACGCCGCGCACAATCCGTTCGCGGTCTACGGCTTCCTGATGACGGTCATCGCCGCCGGCCTGACCTCGTTCTACTCCTGGCGCCTGATCTTCAAGACCTTCCATGGCGAGCCGCATGACGAGCATCACTACGAGGCCGCACACGAGGCCCCGATCTGGATGCTGATCCCGATCGGCGTGCTCGCGGTCGGCTCGTTCGTCGCGGGCCTTCCGTTCAAGGAGCTGTTCGCCGGTCACGGCATCGAGGAGTTCTTCCGCGAATCCGTGAAGATGAACCCGCACATCATCGAGGAGATGCACCACATCCCCGAGACCATCGCCTTCCTGCCGACGGTGATGATGGTGCTGGGCTTCCTGGTGTCGTACCTGTTCTACATCCGCCGGCCGTATCTGCCGGTCGAGCTGGCGAAGACGCAGCCGATGCTGTACCAGTTCCTGCTGAACAAGTGGTACTTCGACGAACTCTACGACGTCATCTTCGTCCGTCCGGCGAAGTGGATCGGCTATCAGCTCTGGAAGAAGGGCGACGGCTTCATCATCGACGGGCTCGGTCCCGACGGCGTCTCGGCGCGCGTGCTGGACGTCACCCGTAACGTCGTGAAGATCCAGACCGGCTATCTCTATCACTACGCATTCGCCATGCTGATCGGCGTCGCCGGCCTGATCACCTGGTTCATGTTCGGCTTTGGAGGCCAGTAAATGACAACCTGGCCCATTCTTTCCGTCACCACCTTCCTGCCGCTGGTCGGGACGCTGATCGTCTATCTCAGCCGCGGCGACGACGAGGCCGCGCAGCGCAACTCGCGCTGGATCGCGCTGTGGACCACGCTGATCACCTTCGCGGTGTCACTGATCCTGGTAGCGCGCTTCGATTCCTCGACCGCCGACTTCCAGTTCGTCGAGAAGGCGAACTGGCTCGCCACCGGCATCACCTACCACATGGGCGTGGACGGCATTTCGCTGCCCTTCGTGATCCTGACCACCGCCTTGATGCCGTTCTGCATCATCGCGAGCTGGAAGGTTACGAGCCGGGTGCGCGAATACATGATGGCGTTCCTGATCCTGGAAACGCTGATGGTCGGCACCTTCTCGGCGCTCGACCTCGTGCTGTTCTACCTGTTCTTCGAGGGCGGCCTGATCCCGATGTTCCTGATCATCGGCGTGTGGGGCGGTCCGCGCCGGGTCTATGCCTCGTTCAAGTTCTTCCTCTACACGCTGCTCGGCTCGGTCCTGATGCTGCTCGCCATCATGGCGCTGTACTGGAACGGCAACACCACCGACATTCCGACCCTGATGCACACGGCCGTGCCGCGGTCCTTGCAGACCTGGGCGTGGCTGGCCTTCTTCGCCTCCTTCGCGGTGAAGATGCCGATGTGGCCGGTGCACACCTGGCTCCCGGACGCACACGTCGAAGCGCCGACCGCCGGCTCGGTGATCCTGGCGGCGATCCTCCTGAAGATGGGCGGCTACGGCTTCCTGCGCTTCTCGCTGCCGATGTTCCCGCTGGCCTCGCATGACTTCGCGCCGCTGATCTTCACCCTGTCCACCATCGCCATCATCTACACCTCGCTGGTGGCGATGATGCAGGAGGACATGAAGAAGCTGATCGCGTACTCCTCGGTCGCGCATATGGGCTTCGTCACCATGGGCATTTTCGCCGGCACCATGCAGGGTGTCGCCGGCGGCGTGTTCCAGATGATCTCGCACGGCATCGTCTCCGGCGCGCTGTTCCTCTGCGTCGGCATCGTCTACGACCGCATGCACACCCGCGAGATCGCGGCCTATGGCGGCATCGTCAACCGGATGCCGCTCTACGCCATGACCTTCATGGTCTTCACCATGGCCAATGTCGGCCTGCCGGGTACCTCCGGCTTCGTCGGCGAGTTCATGACGCTGCTCGGTACCTTCAAGACCTCGATCCCGACCGCGTTCTTCGCCACATCAGGCGTCATCCTGTCGGCGTGCTATGCGCTCTGGCTATACCGCAAGGTCGTGTTCGGATCCTTGGTAAAGCCGTCGCTGATGACCATCAAGGACCTCACCTTCCGGGAGTGCCTGACGCTGTTCCCGCTGATCGCGCTGACGATCCTGTTCGGCGTCTATCCGCAGCCGGTGCTCGACATGTCGGCCGCCTCGGTCCAGCAACTCGTCAACAATTACAACACCGCTGTGACGGCCGTGAAGGCCGCCGCACTGCTCCAGTGAGCGGGCAGGTCAGGACATCGCCATGAGCTTTGAGACTGCAGGATATCAACTGGCGCCGGTGCTGCCCGAGCTCTTGCTCGCGGTCGGCGCGATGGCGCTTCTGATGCTGGGAGCCTATCGCGGGCAGGAGACGACCAAGACCGTCACCTCGCTGGCGGTGGTGCTGCTGATCGTGGTCGGCGCGCTCGTCTACATGCAGCCCGCGGGCAAGCAGGTCACCTTCGGTGGCAGCTTCATTGTCGACGATTTCGCCCGCTTCATGAAGATCCTGGCCCTGATCGGCTCGGCAGTGACACTGGTGCTGTCGACCGAGTTCCTGTCCGACCCGTCGCGGCGGATCTTCGAATATTCGATCCTGGTGCTGCTCTCGACGCTCGGCATGATGGTGCTGATCTCGGCCGGCGATCTGATCTCGCTCTATCTCGGCCTCGAATTGATGTCGCTGGCGCTCTACGTCGTGGCGGCCTCGAACCGGGACAATGCCAAGTCGAACGAGGCGGGCCTGAAGTACTTCGTGCTGGGCGCGCTGTCCTCGGGCATGCTGCTGTACGGCGCCTCGCTGATCTACGGCTTCACCGGCACCGTCAGCTTCACCGGCATCGCTACCGCCGCGACATCAGCGAATGTCGGCCTGGTGTTCGGCCTCGTCTTCCTGCTTGCCGGCCTCTGCTTCAAGATCTCGGTGGTACCGTTCCACATGTGGACGCCCGACGTCTATGAGGGCGCGCCGACGCCGGTCACGGCCTTCTTCGCCTCTGCGCCGAAGGTCGCCGCGCTCGCCGTCTTCACCCGCGCGACGCTGACCGCATTCCCCGGCATCGTGCCGCAGTGGCAGCAGATCCTGGTGTTCGTGTCGATCGCCTCGATGGCGCTCGGCGCCTTCGCGGCAATCGGCCAGAGCAACATTAAGCGCCTGATGGCCTATTCCTCGATCGGCCATATGGGTTTTGCCCTGGTCGGGCTTGCCTCCGGCACCGTCGAGGGTGCGCAGGGCGTACTGATGTACATCGTGATCTATGTGACGATGACGCTCGGCGCGTTCTCGGTCATCCTCGCCATGAAACGCAACGGCCAGGCGGTCGAGCAGATCAGCGATTTCGCCGGTCTGTCGCGGACCAATCCGCTGCTTGCCTTCTTTTTCGCGATGCTGCTGTTCTCGCTCGCGGGCGTTCCGCCGCTCGCCGGCTTCTTTGCCAAGTGGTACGTCTTCGTCGCCGCGATCAAGGCCAACCTGTTCACGCTCGCCGTCATCGGCGTGCTGACCAGCGTGGTGGGCGCCTACTACTATCTCGCCGTCGTCAAGACGATGTATTTCGACGAACCGGCCGGCCAGGTCGATCCGGTGCGCGTTGAGGTGCGGACGGTTCTGGCGGTCGCGGGTCTGTTCAACATCCTGTTTGCGCTGTTCGCAGGCCCGGTGGTGAGCGTGGCCTCCGCAGCGGCAAAGTCGCTGTTCTAGGATGGGGTTCGCGCTCGGTCCTCGCGCACAGGCCGCGGGCTTCAAGCTCGCGGCTTTTGAACGGACCGGCTCGACCAATACCGACGCGATCGAGCACGCCCGCGCCGGCGAACGCGGCCCGATGTGGTTCGTGACGTCCGAGCAGACTGCCGGCCGCGGCCGGCGCCAGCGCGCCTGGATCGCGCCACCGGGCAATCTCGCAGCCAGCATCCTCGAAGTCATGGACGTAGCCCCGGCGGTCGCCGCGACGCTCGGCTTTGCCGCCGGGCTGGCGGAAGAGGCCGCGCTGGAGAAGGTCAGCCTGGAGGCTGCGCTCCGCCTCGGCGAGGGCCGTCCCCGCTACGCCCTGAAATGGCCGAACGATGTGCTTGCCGGCGGCAAGAAGCTCGTCGGCATTGCGCTCGAGGCCGAGGCCATTGGCGATCGTCTTGCCGTCGTCGTCGGCATCGGAACCAATGTCGTCGCAGCGCCGGAGGGCACGCCGACGCCGGCGGTCTCGCTCGCCGCCCTCGGCGTCCAGATCAGCGCGGAGGATTTGTTTGCGGCGCTGTCCGACGCCTGGGTCGAGTTCCGCGGCATCTGGGACAACGGCCGCGGCTTTGCAGAGATCCGAAAGCTCTGGCTGGAGCGCGCCGCCGGCCTCGGCGAGAAGGTCGCAATCCACACGGGAACGATGACGCTGGAAGGCATTTTTGACACCATCGACGACACAGGCTGTCTGATCGTCCGCACCGCGGAAGGGCGGCGGGTGCCGGTCGCGGCGGGCGAGGTGTTCTTCGGCCCGGCCGCCTCCGTGGGAGCTGCGTGATGGCGAGGCCCGACGAACTGGTGTTTGCGCCGCTCGGCGGCGTCGGCGAGATCGGCATGAACCTGTCGATTTACGGCCTCGGCAACCGCCACCAGCGCGCCTGGCTCGCGGTCGATCTCGGCGTCTCCTTCGGTGACGAGGAGCATCTTCCAGGTATCGACCTGATCATGCCGGACATCTCTTTCCTGGAGAAGGAACGCAAGAACCTGATGGGCCTGGTGCTCACCCATGCCCACGAGGACCATTTCGGCGCCATCATCGATCTCTGGCCGAAGCTGCAATGCCCGATCTACGCGACCAAGTTCAGCGCGGCGCTGTTCGAGGCCAAATGCGCCGCCGAGCGCGGTGCGCCCAACATTCCGGTGACGGTGGTCCCGTCCGGGGGGCGCGTCGATGTCGGGCCGTTCAACGTCGAGTTCATCCCGGTCGCGCATTCGATTCCGGAAGCGCATGCGCTGGCGATCCACACCGAAGCCGGCACGGTGCTGCACACCGGCGACTGGAAGATCGACCCGACTCCGACGCTGGGGGCCCCGACTGACGAGAGGCGCCTGCGCGAGCTGGGCGAGCAGGGCGTGCTCGCCTTGATCGGCGATTCCACCAACGCGGTGCGCGACGGCCGCTCGCCGTCGGAGGCCGAGGTCGCCCGGACCATCATTGATCTCGTGAAGGCCGCCAAGGGCCGCGTCGCCGTCACGACCTTCGCCTCCAACGTCGCCCGCATCAAGGCGGTGGCCGAGGCTGCGAAAGCCGCCGACCGCGAGGTCGTCGTGGTCGGCCGCGCGATGGAGCGCGTGGTGCAGGTCGCGCGCGAGACCGGTTATCTCGACGGCGTGCAGAGTTTCCGCTCGCCCGAGGTCTACGGCCATCTGCCGCAGGACAAGGTGCTGGCGCTGTGCACCGGCAGCCAGGGCGAGCCGCGCGCGGCGCTGGCGCGCATCGCCAATGACGACCATCCCGAGATCACGCTCAATCGCGGCGACAGCGTCATCTTCTCCTCGCGCACCATTCCCGGCAACGAGAAGGCCGTCGGCTCGATCATCAACAATCTGGTGCTCCAGGGTGTCGAGATCATCACCGACCGCGACCATCTGGTCCACGTCTCCGGCCACCCGCGCCGCGACGAGCTGCGCGATCTGATTTCCTGGGTGAAGCCGCAGCTTCTGATCCCCGTCCATGGCGAGGCCCTGCACCTGCACGAGCACGCAAAACTCGCGCGCGCCGCCGGCGTGCCGCGCGTGCTGGTCTGCCGCAACGGCGATCTCGTCAAGCTCGGTCCCGGCGATCCCGGCATCGTCGGCGAGGTGCCGTCGGGCCGTCTCTACAAGGACGGCATGATCCTGGAGGACGCAAAATCCCGCGCGGTGGTCGAACGCCGCCGCATGGCGTTCTCCGGCTGCGCCTTCGTCGCCATCGCCATGACGGAGCAGGGCGAGCTCGCCGACGATCCCGAGGTCGATCTCGTCGGTATCCCCGACAAGAACAGGGCGGGTGAGGCCTTCGACGACATCGTCTTCGATGCCGTTGTCTCCACCATCGAAGGCTTGCCGCGGCCCCGCCGCCGCGATCCGGATGCGCTGGCCGAGTCAGTGCGACGCGCTGTCCGGGCCGTGATCAACGAACATTGGGGCAAAAAGCCCCCCTGTCTGGTACACGTGCTGACAGTGTAGACTAGGCGTGGTCTCCGGATCACGCTGTGAGGGAGAAGAAACATGCTGGGTCGGCTCAATCATGTCGCGATCGCGACCAAGGACGCCGTCAAGGCTGCAAAGATCTATGGCGCCGCGTTCGGAGCGCAGATTTCGGAAGCCGTGGCGCTGCCCGAGCATGGCGTCACCACCGTGTTCGCGACGCTGCCCAACACCAAGATCGAGTTCATCGAGCCGCTCGGCGAAGCCTCGCCGATCGCAAAGTTCCTCGAGCGCAATGCCGACGGCGGCATCCACCACGTCTGCTACGAGGTCGTCGACATCATCGCCTCGCGCGACACGCTGGTGAAGGAGGGCGCGCGCGTGCTCGGCGACGGCGTGCCCAAGATCGGCGCCCACGGCAAGCCGGTGCTGTTCCTGCACCCCAAGGATTTTTCCGGCGCTCTGGTCGAGATCGAGCAGGCATAAGGCCGCCCCCATGGCCATCCAGATCTCAACGGCGATCGCGATCTACTTCGTCATCTGGTGGATCGCGCTGTTCCTGACGCTGCCGTTCGGCGTGCGCAGCCAGCACGAGGACGGCGTCGGCGCGCCCGGCACCGACCCCGGCGCGCCGATCCTGACGCGGATGGGGCGCAAGCTGATCTGGACCACGATCATCTCGGCGATCATCTACGGCCTCGGCATGGCCGCTTATCACGCCGGCTATCTCTCGATCGAACGCCTGTCGAAGATGATGGGAATGCCGTTCTAGACGTTTTTTGCTGATTATTGTTTTGGGGGGAACGAATGACTTTTCAGCGCATCGTCATCGCGCTTCTGGTGCTGATCGTCGCCGGCCTTGGCGCGATCGGCTACGTCGAATGGAAGATGGCGGTGCAGGTGCGCACCCTGAAGGCATTCGTCGAGGGCTACGTCTTCAACGAGGCGGTGATGGCCTGCGAGCAGGCCAAGAGCTCGACGCCGTTCAAATGGAACGGCGGCAAGAGCACCTCGGTGATCGGCCTGAACTCGGTCAAGCTGGACAAATACACCGTCAGTGCCAGCTACACGCTGGTGGCGGACAGCGTCTATTGTGATTACGATCCGATCAAAAGAAAGGCCGGGATCGGCTCGAGCTTCCTGGAGCGGGAGTAACGATCCGGCCATGTCAAGAGCATGATCCGGAAAAGTGCGAAGCGGTTTTCCGAGAAGATCATGCTCAAATAATAATCTAAAGCGCGATCTCATCGCGCTTTAGCATGGGATGGGATCGTCATGGCGCAGGAGCAGGGGGACTACCGGATTCTGCATGAGGGTGCCTTGCGGGATTATCTCGCAGGCCTGCCTGAAATCGCCGCACTCCTTGGCGGTGAGCCACTATCCTGGGCGATCACCGAAGTCGGCGACGGCAATCTCAATCTCGTCTTCATCGTCAAAGGTGGGCGCGGCGGCATCGCGGTGAAGCAGGCACTGCCCTATGTCCGCCTCGTCGGCGAGAGCTGGCCGCTGCCGCTGTCGCGGGCCCATTACGAATATCTGGCGTTGTCGACGCAGGCCCAGCTCGCACCCGGCCTTGTGCCAGCGCTGTTGCATCACAACGAAGCCTTGGCGCTGACGGTGATGGAGCTGCTCGAGCCCCACATCATCATGCGCAAGGGGCTGGTTGCGGCAACGCAATATCAGCGCTTTGTCGACGACATCAGCACCTTCATGGCGCGGACGTTGTTCTTCACCTCCGATCTCTCGCTTCCCGCGGCCGAGAAGAAGCAGGGCATCGCCGCCTTCGCCGGCAATCACGCGCTGTGCAAGATCACCGAGGACCTGATCTTCACCGATCCCTACCGCATCGCCGAACAGAACCGCTGGACCGCGCCTTACCTCGATGGCTTGGCCGCGAGCCTGCGCGACGACATGGACATGCATGTCGCGATCTCCCGGCTAAAGCTGAAGTTCATGGCAAGCCCCGAGGCGCTGATCCACGGCGACCTCCACACCGGCTCGATCATGGTCACGGAGAGCGAGACGCGGGTGATCGACCCGGAATTCGCGTTTTACGGCCCGATGGGATTCGACGTCGGCGCCGTGCTGGCCAACCTGCTGATGTCCTATTTCGCCTCCGCCGGCCACGAGCGCTCGCCGGCCGAGCGGGCCGCATTCGAGGGCTGGGTGCTGGAGACCGTCGAGCAGGTCTGGAACGAATTCGCGCGAAAATTCCTCGACCTCTGGCGGTCGGAGGCCAGCGGCGATGCCTATCCGGTCTCACTCTTTGCCGGCGAGAGGGGTGTCGCACGTCTTGAGGCCGAGCGGCAGGCCTACATGCAGCGCCTGTTCACTGATACGGTCGGCTTCGCAGCCGCAAAAACCATCCGCCGCATCTTCGGTCTCGCTCACAACATCGACTTCGAGCTGATCGAGGACCCACGGAGGCGAGCAGTTAGCGAGGCGCGTGCCGTCCGTCTGGCAAGGGCGATGATGGTGGAGGCGGCGGCGTTTCGGACGATCGCTGACGTCACCGGCGCCGCGCGTAAATTGCGGGATTGGACGCCGGAATTGTCAAACTGAGGACCTCGCGAGAGCACTCCGTCATTGCGACCAACGGGTTCGCGCGAAGCGCGGCCCGATGACAGGCTCCGCGAAGCAATCCAGAGTCCCTCTCCGGAAAGACTCTGGATTGCTTCGTCGCAAGGGCTCCTCGCAATGACGGTGGAGAGAGCTGCGCTCGCAATGACGGGGAGGGGTTGTCGCGGGACGTCAACAAAGCCGCACCGGGAGCAGGACGGTGTGCGCGATCCCTCGGGCTCAGATAACGATCCTGAGCTTGGTCGCGTTGATCGCGAAGAATGTTCACTGGTTCGGGTCGCTCGATGACGCATCGCGTCAATTGGCGGCTTGCATCGCCCGGGGGATACAACCTGAGACCGAGCTCTCCGTCGAAGGGCTGCTATCCGGAACCGGCATCGGTTGTCACCAAAAACGAAGCTTGCTTTCGACCGGCGACGAATGATCAAATCCCTGATCGGAATACCTGCGTTGTTGGGGGACACATGATGTTCAGGATGATTGCGGTCGTCGCTGGTTTGGGTCTGGCGCTGGTCACCACGGCAGAGGCCCAGACCCCGCGCAAGGGCGGAACCATCCGCATGACCGCGCCCTATGGCTCGAGCTTCTCCAGTCTGGACATTCATACGACGCAGCGCGCCCAGGACGAGATCTACGCCAAGGCCCTGCATCGGTCGCTCTACATCTGGAATTCCGCGGAAGGCAAGCCGGTCCTGGAGCTTGCCAAGGAGGACGTGGTCTCGGGCGGAGGCCTGGTTCACACCTTCAAGCTGCGAGACGATGCCTATTTTCACAACGGCCGCAAGATGACGGCTGACGACGTCATCTGGTCGTACAATCGCATCATGGACGGCACCAAGGCCTATCCCGGCGCGCGTTTCGTCCGGGTGATCGAGGGCGCGGCCGCAGTGGAGAAGGGCCAGGCCAAGGAGATCTCCGGCCTGAAGAAGATCGACGACTTTACCGTTGAGATGAAGCTGACCGAGAAGGTCGATCCGGGCTTCTATTTCTTCAACGCGCTGACCTCGATCTATCCCGCAGACGAAGGTGCAAAGGAAAGCTTCATCCAGAAGCCGATCGGCCTCGGCCCGTTCAAGTTCGTCGAGCACGTGCCGGGATCGCGCATCGTCCTGGAACGTTGGGACCGGTTCTACAAGCCCGGCAAGCCCTATGCCGACAAGCTCATCGTGTCGGTCATGGGCGAGGCCGCGGCCCGCGATGTCGCCTTCCGCAACAAGGAGATCGACACCTCGGTGCTCGGGCCTGCACAATATGTCGCCTATCAGACCGACCCTGACCTCAAGGGCACCATCGTCGAAGTCGCCGAGGTCTTCACGCGTCACATGGGGATGAATCCGGCATTCAAGCCGTTTGCCGACAAGCGCGTCCGGCAGGCGATCAACCACGCGATCGATACTGACCTGATCATCAAAAAGCTGGTCAAAGGCAAGGCCTATCGCGCCACCAGCTGGCTGCCTCTGACCTCGCCAATCTACGACAAGACAATGAAGCCCTACGCCTTCGATCCCGCGAAAGCAAAGCAGCTGCTTGCGGAGGCCGGCTATCCCACGGGCTTCGAATTCGAATGGACGACCAGTCAGAATGAAAGCTGGGGTCTGCCGATCGTCGAGGCCATCATCCCGATGCTGGACCGCGTGGGCATCAAGGTGAAGGTCAAGCAGGTCGAGACCGCGGTGCTGGCGGAGGTCATTAAGAAAGGCGACTTCCAGGCCTATGTCTATTCCATGGCGACAGGGCCGGATCCTCAGGCGGCGCTGAAATGCTTCTACTCGTCGACGCCGCAATCAGCCTGCAATTACACCTCCTTCAAGAACGCGGATTTCGACAAGTTAATCGACGAAGCCGGGCAGACCGACGACGCTGCAAAACGCGACCAATTGCTGCAGAAGGCCAATGCGCTGCTCTATGAAGAGGCACCGGTCTGGTTCTTCAACTACAACAAGGCGGTCATGGCGGTGCAGCCGTGGCTGAAGGGGATTCAGTTGAATGCGACGGAACTGACCCATCAAAACGTCGAGGACCTCTGGGTGGACGAGTCGTCGCCCGCCAAGTGACACGCGCTCTCACCCTCCCTCCATCGTAGCAAGCGATGAAGGGAGGGAGGAACAGTTGCAATGCTCGCCTTCCTGACCCGTCGAATCCTGCAAACCGTTCCGACCGTGCTGGCCGTGGTGCTGGTGGTCTTCGTGCTGTTCAGCGTGGTCCCGGGCAGCATCGTCTCGGGCATGAGCGATGACGGCCGAGGCGCAGCGGACCCGCAGGTCGTGGAGCGCATGAGAAAACAGCTCGGCCTCGACGATCCCGTTTACATGCGCTTTGGCTCCTACATCGCCAAGCTTGCGACCGGTGATCTGGGGACGTCGTTCCGGACCCGTGAGCCGGTGACCATCATGATCGCAAAACGGATGTGGCCGACGCTGCAATTGATATTCGCAGCCTTGACGTTTGCGATTGCGATTGGCGTTCCGCTCGGCTTCGTCGCAGCATTGCGACCGGGCGGCATCGTCGACATCGTCTCCATGGTTGTCGCGGTGTCGGGCCTGTCAATGGCCAAATTCTGGCTCGGGCTGCTGCTGATGTACCTGTTCGCGTTGAAGCTCGGCTGGCTGCCGAGCTTCGGCTATGGCGACGGCGGCCTCAAATATTTGATCCTGCCGGCGGTGACACTCGGCGTCTCGCCGATGGCGCTGCTGGCTCGGACGACGCGCGCCGCGGTGCTCGAGATCATGACCGCCGATTTTGTCCGCACGGCGCGCTCCAAGGGCATGAGCGAGATGCGTGTCGTGAAGTGGCACGTGATGCGCAACGCGCTCGTCCTGATCCTCACGACAATGGGCCTGCAATTCGGTGCATTGATGGGACAGGCGGTCGTCGTCGAGAAATTGTTCTCGTGGCCGGGCATCGGCTCGCTGCTCGTCGACAGTGTCCTCCAGCGCGACATTCCCGCCGTTCAGGGCTCCATTCTCGTGGTGGTGCTGGCCTTTCTCGCGATCAATTTGCTGATCGACGTGCTCTACGGCGTGATCGATCCCAGGATCAGATACGCATGAAGCTCCGCGCCAATCTCATCATCGGTGGCGTATTGTTCGCGCTTGCGATCCTGGTCGGCCTGCTCGCGCCGTGGCTGGCGCACACCGATCCCGTCATGGACGCCAACCTCATGAACGCGGAGGAGGCGCCGAACTGGACCTGGTGGTTCGGCACCGACGGGCAGGGCCGCGACATCTATTCCCGCGTCGTCTACGGCGCGCGCGTCTCGCTGACGGTCGGTATCGTCTCCCAGCTCATCAACAGCATCATCGGCGTGGCACTGGGCCTGAGCGCCGGGTACTTGGGCGGCTGGTGGGACGATGTCGTCAACGCCCTGACCAATCTCATGCTGGCGATCCCCTCCCTGATCTTCGCGCTGGCCATCATGGCGGTGCTTGGGCCCGGCCTGACCAGCCTGCTCATCGCGCTCGGCTTGACCAACTGGTCCTTCACCTGCCGGATCGCACGGGCCTCGGCTCTGTCGCTGAAGAGCCAGGGCTATGTGCAGGCCGCAACCGTGCTCGGCTATGGCGATCTGCGCATCATGATCACGCAGCTGCTGCCCAACATGCTCGGACCGATCGTCGTCATCGGCACGCTCGGCATGGGCAGCGCGGTCCTGTCCGAAGCCGCATTATCGTTCCTCGGCCTCGGCGTCCGCCCGCCGTTTCCGAGCTGGGGCAGCATGTTGTCGGAAGCCCGCGACCAGATCACGACGGCGCCGTGGCTCTCGGTTTTTCCCGGCCTTGCCATCTTCCTGACGGTGCTCGGCCTCAACCTGCTCGGCGACGGCCTGCGCGACATTCTCGATCCACAATCGCGGAGCCGGCGCACATGACGGGCTCGCCGCTGATCGAAGTCGAGGATCTGCGCATCGATCTCGACGACGGATCCCGCAAGGTGCCCGCCGTCGAGAACGTTTCGTTCCGCATCGATCGTGGCGAGACGTTCGGCTTGGTCGGCGAATCCGGCTGCGGCAAGAGCATCACGGCGCTCGCCTTGATCGGACTGCTGCGGCCGCCGTTGTCGATCGGCGGTGGCGTCATCCGCTTCGAGGGGCAGGAGATCCAGAGACTTTCCGCCGCCGGGCAGCGGGAGCTGCGGGGCAACCGCATCGCGATGATCTTCCAGGAGCCGATGACGGCCCTGAACCCGGTCTCGCCGGTGGGACGGCAGATCGCCGAGATGTTCGTGCTGCACAAGGGCAAGAGCTGGCGGGAAGCCAACCAATTGGCGGTCGAGGCGCTGGCGAGCGTCCGCGTCCCCGCGCCCGAGCGGCGCGTGAAGGATTACCCGCATCAGCTCTCGGGCGGCATGCGTCAACGCGTGATGATCGCCATCGCGCTGGCATGCGGTCCGGATCTCCTGATCGCAGACGAGCCGACCACCGCGCTCGATGTGACCGTGCAGGCGGAAATCATCGAGCTGATGCGCAATCTGTGCGCCGAGAGAGGGACGGCGATCCTAATGATCAGCCACGATCTCGGCCTGGTCGCCAATGTCTGCCGCCGCGTCGCCGTCATGTATGCCGGCCGCATCGTCGAGGAGCGCGGCTCGGCCGATATCTTCCGAACGCCTTCGCACCCCTATACGCAGGGCCTCGTCGCCTCGCTGCCGCGGCTTGGCAGCCGCGCCGCGCTTGGCCGTAGCAGACTGAAGGAGATCGCGGGCGTCGTTCCGGCCATCACGAGCTTCCCAGACGGCTGCCGGTTCAATCCGCGTTGCGCGCAGGCGACCGATATTTGCCGGACCGTCGTGCCGGAGACGGATTTGCTGGAAGCAGGCGGTCTTGTCAGGTGCCACCACCATGCATGAACCGCAGGGGAGAGCGGATGGCGACGTCATCCTCAGCATCGAGGATCTCGCGGTTCATTTTCCGCTCGGGGGTGGCTTGCTGGGTCGCGAGAAGCGGCTGCTCCGTGCCGTCGACGGCGTCGATCTCAGCTTGAGGCGCGGCGAATGCCTCGGCCTCGTCGGCGAGTCCGGCTCGGGCAAGTCGACGGTCGCATTGTCGATCCTTGGTCTCCTGACGCCGACGCGCGGCCGCATCGTGGTGGACGGACAGGTCGTCACAAACCGGCAATCCGGCGATCGGAAGGCCTTGGCCCGCATCGTGCAGATGGTGTTTCAGGATCCCTACGCCTCGCTCAATCCGCGCCAGACCGTTCGCCGCACGCTGGAAGATCCGCTGCGTGTGCACGGCGTGACCGCGAAAAGCGAGATCGAGGACCGCGTTGCGACGATGCTGCGGCATGTGGGCCTGCGGCCCGAACAGTCGGGCCGCTACCCGCATGAATTCTCCGGTGGCCAGCGCCAGCGCATCGGCATTGCGCGTGCGCTGATCCTCAATCCCAAGATCGTCATCTGCGACGAACCGGTCTCGGCGCTCGATGTCTCGATCCGTGCCCAGATCATCAACCTGCTGTTGGAATTGAAGGATACGCTCGGCCTCTCATTCATCATGATCAGCCACGACCTCGGCGTCGTCGAGCACATGAGCGACAGGGTCGCCGTGATGTATCTCGGCCGCATCGTCGAGAATGGCCACTGGCGCGAGATCTTCGAACGACCTGCGCACCCCTATACCCAAGCCCTGATCGCCGCCATCCCCGATCCCTTACGCCACGCACCGTTAGCGACGACGGGGGGCGACCTGCCCAATCCGCTCAATCCCCCAAACGGATGCGCGTTCAGCCCGCGCTGCCGCCACGCCGAAGCCCTGTGTCGCCGCGAGCCTGGGCCGGTGCTTGAAACGCGCCGCGACGGGCATGCGGTCCGGTGCTGGCGAAGCGACGAGATTGCGGCGCAGGCGGGATTGGCAACGACAGAGGGCCGCCTCAACGTCCGCTGATGCCGACCAGGCGAGGGCGGCGGTTGTTTGTGCGCGGGTTGTCGGCGAGGAAGGCGCGCAGCCATTCGCGGAAGCTGACGACCTCAGGGCAATCCGCGGTGCCTTCAGGCGCAACCAGCCAATCACCCAAACCCGATCCATCATTGAGCCGGTCGCAGCGATAGCCCGGATGGTGGCCAAGACCGCGGGCGATCAGCAGGTCGACCTTGCCCTCGACCAGCTCGTGCAGGCCGGCGGGCTGCAGCACCCGCAGACCGATGTCTGGATGCGCGCTGCGAAACTCCGCCAGTTCGAGACGGCGCAGGTCGACGCTGCCATGGACCCCCAATTGCAGCAGCACCGCACCTGACGGCCTCAATTGCGAGGTCGCCTCCGCAATGTGACGAAAGCCTTCGGATATCGCGGGCAGATAGGCCTGACCGGCCGCGGTCAGGATGAGCTGCTTATGCAGCCGCTCGAACAGGCGCACGCCGAGGCGCGCCTCCAGCGCCTTCACCTGCTGCCCCACGGCAGCGGGCGTTACGTGCAGCTCGTGCGCGGCCAGCTTGAAGCTGAGATGCCGCGCCGCGGCTTCGAATGCGCGGAGCGCATTCAGCAGAGGAAGGATGTAGGTCATCGCTGCCTAGTTTGTCACTGAATGGCCGCGCGCTTGCAATAGATTTTCTTGCGCTGAACCGCAGCAACATTGCTTTGCGCCGGCGCAATGCAGCCGGTTAGGGTCGATCGATCGCAAAAGCGAACAGGAGACAATCTGACATGGCTCAAATCGTCAGTCATAATCCACCATCGGTCCATGCTCCCGCCGGTGGTTACAGCATGGGACTTGAATTCAGTCAGCATCGCCGCCTGCTGTTCATCAGCGGCCAGGTGCCCGAGAAATCCGATGGCAGCGTGCCCGAAGGTTTCGAAGCGCAATGCGAGCAAGCCTGGCGCAATGTGATCGAGGTGCTCGCCGCCGCCGGCCTCGGCGTCACGCATCTGGTCAAGGTCACGACGTTCCTGACCGACATCAGTCAGGTCGTGCCCAATCGTGCCGTTCGCCGCAAGATGCTTGAAGGACACGAACCCGCGCTGACGGTCATGATCGCTGAAACCGTCGACAGCAAATGGCTGCTGGAGATCGAGGCGATCGCCGTGGAGTGAAGCGGATCCGAGGGGTAATTGCTCACGGCGCCCGAAATGGAACGTCTCGCCGCGGGGCGTCATTCATGTCCTCGGAGGACCAGACGTTACCTCGCGAGCAGGCTGCAGCAGGCGGCACAAAAGCCATCAGGCTGGAAGGTAGCGGCGTTCTCAGACTCCGCCGTGCACGTGGTCGAGCTCTCTGCCACCACATCGTCATTGCGAGCGCAGCGAAGCAATCCAGAAATGTATCCGCGGAAAGACTCTGGATTGCTTCGCTGCGCTCGCAATGACGAGACTGGTACAGCGAGCGTCGCTCTATGTCCGTCATCCTGAGGTGCCGGAGCGTAGCGGAGGCCTCGAAGGGCGACGGCCCGGCTGCACATCTCGGCCGTTCATCCTTCGAGGCTCCGCATGCGATGCGTTCGCATCGCTTGCCCCGCACCTCAGGATGACGGGATATTTGTTTGCGCTGAACGTCAGAGCGTTCAGGCAGCGCTGCCTCGGGCCGAGACATCGCTATGGTGCCATCCTGCTCCTGTTTTGCCCGACGTGTCAAATGGATTTCGTGAAATCCGCAATTGTACCGCATCACCGGCAAGCCATTGATTCCGCTAGCCCCGGCTACTGTGCATGGGGTTGTTTTTGCACTTATTTGTTTGAGCGCCGTCTACTCCGCCGCTTTTTCTCTCAGCCGCTGGGCGTAGACGTTGATGACCAGCGCCGCCAAGAGGATCAGGCCGCGGATCAGGATCTTCAGGAAGCTGTCGATGTTGACGTGGTCGAGGCCGTTGTTGAGGACGCCGAGCACGAACAGGCCGACGATGGTGTTGCCGATGCCGCCGCGGCCGCCGAACAGGCTGGTGCCGCCGACCACGACGGCGGCGATGGAGTCGAGCAGGTAGGTGTCGAACTCGTTCTGCTGCGCGCTGCCGAAATGGGCGACGCCGAGCATGCCGCCGATGCCGGAGCAGACCGCCGAGATCACCATCACCGCGCCGAGGATGAGCTTGACGTTGAGGCCGGAATATTCCGCCGCCTCGCGATTGCCCCCGACCATGTAGATGTAGCGGCCGAAGCGCGTGTAGGTCAGCACCAGATGCCCGCCGAGCAGCATGATGGCGGCAACGATGACGATCCAGGGAATGCCGCCGATCGAGCCGGAGCCGAGCGTCGTGATCAGGCTCGGCACCTTGTAGGCGATCTGGCCGCGCACCAGCAGCGCCGAGATGCCGGCCGCGATCTGCATCATCGCCAGCGTCATGATGAAGGAGGGGATGCCGATCACGGTCAGCCCCAGCGCATTGACGAGGCCGAGCAGCGCACAGAGCAGGATCGACAGGATGATCGCGACCGCGCCCGGCAGCGGCACATTGGCGATGTTGACGTAGGATTCCTGGAGCGTGAAATAGGCGACGGCGATGCCGGTGACGTTGGCGATGCTGGCGATCGACAGGTCGATTTCGGCGCAGAGGATCACGAAGGTGAGGCCGACGGCGATGATGCCTGTCACTGACACCTGGGTCAGGATGTTGCCGAGATTGTCGAGCGTCGCGAAGGAGGGGCTGGCGAAGGCGAAGAAGCCGGACAGGAAGATCAGGGTGAGGAACGGCGCGATGTTGCGCATCTGCGAGCGCAGGAAGGGCGCAACGCCCCGCGCTCGCGCAGCCGCCGCCGGAACCGTTTCACTGCTCGTCATGGTGCTGCTCCGTCACGCCGCTTCCAGCAGGCGGTCCTTGCTGACCGGCTCGTTCCTGAATTCCCGCACCAGTGCGCCGCGCTTGAGCACGAGGATGCGGTCGGCCAGCGACAGCACCGTTTCCGGCTCGGTCGACAGCACGATGATGGCAAGCCCCCTGGCGCGGAGGTCGCGGACGATGTTGATGACGTCGTTCTTGGCGCCGACATCCATGCCACGGGTCGGCTCGCACAACACCAGAAGCTTGGGCGGATAGGTCAGCCACTTTGCCAGCGCGACCTTCTGCTGGTTGCCGCCCGAGAGCATGCCGAGGTCGAGGCCGACCACGGGCGGCCGGATCTGCAACTGATCGACCTGGCGCTTGGCGATATCGCGCTCCTGTGCCGGCTTGAGCAGCAGGGACGAGATGCGATCCAAAATGCTGATCGAGATGTTCTTGTAGACCGGCTCCTGGTGAAACAGCATGTCGCGCCGGCTCTCGGGCACCAGCGCCACGCCCGCCCGCCGCGCCGCCGCCGTGCTGGCGAAGGTCTTTGGCGTGCCCTCGACGGCGAGCGTGCCGCTGTCCGGCTTCAGCTTGCCGAACAGGATGCGCGACAGCTCCTGCTGGCCGCAGCCCATGAAGCCGTAGATGCCGAGCACCTCGCCGGCGCGGGCCTCGAACGAGACATCCTGAAGGCTGCGGGCGAGGGATAGCTGGTCGACCTTCAGGACCACCGGACTGCCGCTCGGCCGCGGCAGCATCAAATCGTCGGTGTAGCTGTGCTCGAGCACCTCGCCGCCGCGGCCGATCATGGCCTCGATCAGCGCGCCCTTGCTGGTCGCGGCGCTCGCCGTCTCCGCGACTTTCCGTCCGTTGCGGAACACGGTGACAGTGTCCGACACGCGAAGAATGTCCTCGATGAAATGCGAGATGAAGACGATCGCAGTGCCTTCCTCGCGCAGGCGCCTGAGCGTTGCGAAGAGGCGCTCGACCTCGGGTGGGGAGAGGGCGGAGGTCGGCTCGTCCAGGATGACGATGCGCGCGCCGGAGAACAGCACGCGGGCGATCTCGATCAGCTGCTGAAGCCCGATCGGGAGGTCGCCGAGCCTGCTCATCGGGTCGACGTCGATGCCGAAGCGAGCGAGCTGCTCGCCGGCTTCGCGCGCCATCCGCCGCCACTGCACGAGGCCGAGCCGGTTGGTCGGCTGGTTGCCCAGGAAGACGTTCTCCGCGACGGTGAGGTCGGGCGCGACAGAGAGCTCTTGGTGCACCATGGCGATGCCGGCCGCATGCGCATCGCGCGCCGAGCGGAAATGCGTCTCCACCCCGTCGATCAGGAAGCGGCCGGAGAATTCGGCATGCACGCCGGCGATGATCTTCATCAACGTGCTTTTTCCGGCGCCGTTCTCGCCGACGAGACCGTGGATCTCGCCGGGAAGAAGCGCGAAGTCGACACCACGAAGCGCTTCGACGCCGCCGAAGCTCTTCGTGATGCCCTTCAGTTCCAGGATGGGCGAACGAACCTCTGGCATGGAGGACTAAATCAGGAAATGGTCTTCCATCCACTGCATGCCGGGGGCATTTGCCTTGGTCACGACCGGGCCGTCGGTGACGACGTTTTTCGGGATGCCCTGTCCGCTCTTCTCGCCGCCGACCACGGCCGACACGCCTGCAATGATGGCGCCGCCATGGATGCGGCAGGACGGATTGCGCACGGTCGCGAACATGCGGCCCTCGCTCACCGCCTGGATCGCCGGCGGCATGGCATCGACACCGCCAATCAGGATGTTGGTGCGGTTGCGTGCCTTCATGATGTTGTAGGCGGCGAGCGCCATGTCGTCATTGTGGAAGAACGCCGCGTCGATCTGCGGATATTTCGTGAGATAGGTCTCCCAGAGGCGGGCGGTCTTGGAGACGTCCCAGTCGGCCGGCTGGGTGTCGAGCACCTCAATGCCGGGGAATTGTTTGACCACCGAGTTGAAGCCCTTGGCGCGTCCTTGCGCGCCGGTGTGGCCGAGCGCGCCTTGCGTCATGATGATCTTGCCCTTGCCGCCCATGGCGTTGCACAGCGCCTGCGTCACCGAGGCGCCCATGAACTCGTTGTCGGGGGCAAGGAAGGAATGGACATTGATCTGGTCGAGCGGCGCGATCAGCGTATCCATGTCGATCACGGGCGTGCCGGCGTCGATCATCTTCTGCACGGGCTGGGTGAGGGTGCCGATGCCGAAAGCCTGGATCGCGACGAAATCCCATTTCTGCGAGGCCATGTTGTCGATCGCGGCGCGCTGCTTCACCGCGTCGAGCTGACCATCGAACCAGGTCACCTCGACATTGAATAGCTTGCCCCAGAATTCCGCGGCCTGCTTGCCCTGCGCGCACCAGGTGGCCTGGAGGCCTGCGTTGGAGAAGGCCGCTTTCAGCGGCTTCTCGGATCGTCCGACTTCGGCCGCAAGTGCTGGATTTATGCCCATGCTGCCGAGGATGGCAGTCGCGGCGCCGGCGGTCGCTGCCGCCTGAAGAAGATCGCGCCTCGTCGTCGAGAAATCTTTCGTCCCGGACATCGCTCGCTCCCGTAAAATTTTATCGTCGGCGCGTCATTGCTTGCGCGACCGATGTCCGAAAGTGTCTCACAAGAGCTGACGTCACTCAATCTGCAATCAATCGCGCGATCGCAGCAAGCCACCCTTGGTGCAGCGCAAAGCGTCAGGCCGGCACGCCGGCGAATGCGTCGATCGCCACGCGCATGCATCCCAGGCCTCTGCCTCTGCCTCTGCAATGTCCGGTGACCATTCATCACCGAGCAGATCGCGGAGCGTCTCCCTGATGATCGCAAAGAAGGCAATGAAGAGGTCGCGTGACGTGCCGTAAGCCTCGTGCGAGGCGGCCTCGCAGGCGATCAGCCGGAAATGCCCGCGGCGCTCATCGGCGAAGTCGAGGACCGCCTCGATGGCCAGCGCGAGCATCGATCCCATCACGAGCTCGCTGCCTTGCGAGCGAAACATCATCCGGGTTTCCGGATGCTCTTCGAACAGGCGCTGATAGACCCTCGCCCGTCAGATCGGCGCAGCGCGAGGCCGCCAGCTCAAAACTGCGTTCGATCGGATTGGGAGGAGCCTTCATCGGCGCTTCAGCCATGCAGGCAAAAAAAGAGCGGGGCCCTGGCCCCGCTCAAAAATTGTGTCGACCCTATTATCCCCGATTCTAAGATTTGCTCTTGATTGACGGGGCGACGCTGCGTTTTGCGCGCCAGGGGCTCCTCCCGAGACTTGGACCACCAGGCCACGACCTCGCGGTCAGCGCCTGAGCAAGAGAATGCTAGATCAACTTTTCTCACTTGTCATCATTTTCGGCAACGATTGTTCAAAATAAGAGCAGCTGACGAAATGATCGGGTTTGCGGCTTTATAAGTATATGACAAATATAAGAAATCTGTGGACCGTGGGGGCCTTTGACTTGTCTCAAATGCCGGCCCTCCGACCTTGGGTAGGGGGCTCCGACCACAGTTTTTCGAGAAATTTGCGCCGGGGCAAGCAGACGGTGGAACTGACCTCGACTTGGGGCAGGCACGATGTTTAGTTAGCAGGCGAACGAATGGTTCGGCGGATGCACGCGCGGCTGCAAAAATTCCTACCCGTTGTCCTGCTCGCCTTGGCGATGCAGGTGCTGGCGCCGATTGCCGCCTGTCTGGCGGCCGGTCAGGCCGGTGTCGATCCGCTGTCCGCCGGCGTCATCTGCCACAGCGGGGGTGAGCAGGGGGGCCTGAACGATCAAACCGGCGGCCCCAGCGCACACGCCGGTGCGTGCGCGCTGTGTTGCCTGGCGCAGGCGGGCGCATCGCTCGATTCGCCGCCGCAGCCGGCGTTCGCGATTCCCTCCCGCCACGTCGAAAGCGTAGTGTGGCACGCGGCGGATGTATCTGCCGTTTTCACCCACAAGGGCTCAAGTACCCAGGCGCGCGCGCCTCCTCGAATTTCCTGACGACCTCCACCGTCGCCGCGGCTCGTCCGCTGGCGATTGATGCTGTCGAACAGCCGGGAAGAAAGCCGGCGTCAGGAATGCCCCATGTTACGTTGTCATGCCCGCCGCGGCGTGAGCATCGTTGCCATTCAGGCCGCGCTGCTGGCGTCGTCGAGCGGAGTTTTCGCTCAGAGCAGTAACGTCGTGCTGCCGCCGGTCACCGTCGATGCCCCCGCGGTAGTGAAGCCCAAGCCGCGCAAGCCGGCGGCGCGTACGGTCGCCGTCCAGAACCGGTCGGCAAAGCCCGCCACCGAGCGGGCCGCCCCCGCCGTCGCGGCCGAGCAAGGTGCAGGCAGTGCCCGCGTGTCACTCGAGCCGCCGGCCGCCGTGGCACGTTATCAATTGCCGCAGCGCTCCTTCAGCGTCACGGCGAAAGAGGTCGACGAGACTATCAACCTCAAGGACCCCGAGGACGCCGTCAAATATATGCCGAGCCTGTTCGTGCGGAAGCGCAACGACGGGGACAACAATGCTGTGCTCGCGACGCGAAGCTGGGGCCTCAATTCGAGCTCGCGGACGTTAATCTACTACGACGATCTCCTGATCTCGGCGCTGATCGGCAACAACAACACGAATGCCTCGCCGAAGTGGAACCTGATCTCGCCGGAAGCGATCGGTCGGGTCGACTATCTCAACGGGCCGTTCGCGGCCGCCTATCCCGGCAACTCGATCGGCGGCGTGCTGCTGATCTCGTCAAAGATGCCGGACAAGCCGTTTGCAGTCGCCAAGGAAACCGTGTCCGTGATGCCCTGGAATCAATACGGCACCAAGGACACCTATGTGACCAGCCAGACCAGCGCCGCTGCGGGCAATCGCGACGGCAAACTGTCCTGGCTCGTCAGCGCCAACTATCTCGATAGCTACCAGCAGCCCCTGACCTACACGACGAGCGGCAGCATCCCGGCCGGTACGACCGGTGCGTTTTCGGCGCTCAACAAGCAGGGCGTTGCGGCAAACGTGGTGGGCACGGGCATCCTCGCGCATTCGCAGCAGACGTCCGGTAACATCCGCCTTTCCTATGACGTGACGGCGCAGGTGCAGGCGACCTATTCGTTTGGGATCTGGAATAACCACCAGGTCTCCGATCCCCAGACCTACTTGAAATCAGCAGCGACGGGTGCGCCCACATTCGCGGGCCTGTCCGGATTTGCCACGGGCAAATATGTCTGGGACCAGACCCATGTCAGCAACGCCGTTGCGATCAAGAGCGACACCAAGGGCACCTACGATTTCGACCTTTCGGCGTCGAGCTACAACTATCTCCAGGACATCCAGCTCAATCCATTCACGATCACGCCCACAGGCGTCGGCTATTCCCAGAACGGGAAGATCACGAGGATGGACGGCACCAACTGGCAGAATGCCGATGCCCAGGGGATCTGGCGGCCGTATGGTTATGGCGGACCGCACGAGGTCAGTTTCGGCATGCATGGTGATCGTTATCGCCTGGAAAGTCCCGTTTATGCGTCATCCGTTTGGAATACGACGGGAGACACCGGGACGGGCACGCTCTACTCGCAGGGGCAGGGTGAGACCCGGACCGGTGCGATTTGGCTTCAGGATGCCTGGAGGATCCTTCCCAATCTGAAGCTCACGCTCGGTGGTCGGTTCGAAACCTGGCGAGCCCAGGATGGTTTCAATATCAGCACCGCGACGAACGCTGCCGGCGCGATTACATCGATCGCTGCGGTTCAACAATCGCAACTCGCCTCGACGAATTTTTCACCGAAGGCGTCGCTGTCCTTTGATCAGAACAAGGACTGGAATATCACGGCAAACTTCGGGCAGGCCTATCGCTATCCGACCGTCATGGAGCTCTATCAGAACCTGACAGTCGGCGGCGTAGCGACGATCGCCAATCCCAACCTGTTCTCCGAACAGGATCTGACAGGTGAGCTGAACATCGAGCGCAGATGGAGCGACGGCCGCATCCGCTTGACCCTGTTCCGGGAGCACACCGATGATGCGATCATCTCCCAGACCAACCTCGTCACCAATCCGATCACGAAGGTGCAAACGCCGACGACCGTGATCAGCAATGTCGATGCGATCAGGTTGCAGGGTATCGAGTTGTCCGCCGACAAGGACAACGTTCTCGTCAGTGGTCTGCAGCTGTTCGGCAGCGTAACTTATGTCGACTCGCGAATCCTGGCCGACGCGGGCTGGGCCGGAATTGATCCTCTGACGAATCTGCCCACGACTGTGGTCGGCAAGCGCGTGCCTTACGTGCCCGACTGGCGCGCTAAGTTCGGCGTGACCTACCGGCCGAACGATAGCTGGGCCTACACGGTTGCTGCACGCTACAGCGGCAAGCAGTACTCGACGCTGGACAACACGGATCGCGTCTCCCACGTCTATGGCGCGTTCGATAACTTCTTCGTTGTGGACTTGAAGGTGCACTATAACGCGACGAAGAACTTCGGATTCGACTTCGGCATCGATAATCTCTTCAACGAGCAGTACTTCCTGTTCCATCCGTTCCCGGGGCGAACCTTCATTGTCGCCGGCAAGTACACGTTCTGAGGGGTGGAGTGATGTTTACGACAAGAAAGGCAAACGACATGACCAAGCTCTCACGCATCCTCGCGCTCGCAGCGCTTTCCGCCGCAATGTTCGCCGCCCCCGTGCGCGCCGACGACGTCAAGGCCGGCGATCTCGTCATCTCGCAGGCCTGGAGCCGGGCGACGCCGGGCGGCGCCAAGGTCGCGGGCGGCTATCTCACCATCGAGAACAAGGGGTCGGCGGCGGACAGGCTGGTCAGCGTTTCCGCCGACATCGCGGGGAAGGCCGAGATTCACGAGATGGCGATGGACAATGGCGTGATGAAGATGCGCCCGCTCGACAAGGGGCTCGTCATTGATCCCGGCAAGACCGTGAAGCTTGCGCCCGGCGGCAATCATTTGATGCTCCAGGAGCTGAAGGGCCCGTTCAAGCAGGGCGACAAGGTGCCGCTGACACTTCAGTTCGAGAAGGCCGGCAAAGTCGCCGTCTCTCTCGACGTCCAGGCTGTTGGCGCGCCGGCGCCCGGCGGCGCCGGGCACTCCGGCCATATGGACATGAAGAAAATGCCGGATCACTCGGGAATGAAGATGTGATGAGGCTGATCTGGCCTCCGGGAGACCGAATATGTTGAAGCGATCCTGCCCGATCCTGATTGCTGCGTTCGCGATCTCGCCGGCGGCGGCGCACGTGTCGCTCGAGACGAAGCAAGCCACGGTCGGCGCGTCGTACAAGGCTGTGTTTACCGTACCGCACGGCTGTGCGGGCTCGCCCACGGTGAAGATCCGCGTGCAGATCCCTGAAGGGGTGATCGCTGTCAAGCCGATGCCGAAGGCGGGCTGGAACGTCGATGTCGTCGAGGGCAAATATGCCGGGGAATACGACTATCACGGCAACAAGCTCTCTTCCGGCGTCAAGGAGGTGATGTGGTCCGGCGGCAAGCTGCCGGACAAGAACTATGACGAGTTCGTCATTCACACGGTCCTGACTGGCTCGCTAAAGCCAAACACGACCCTGTACTTCCCCGTCGTCCAGGAATGCGAGACCGGCGTCAGCCGCTGGATCGAAATCCCGGCAGAGGGGGCAGGGCATTCACACGAGGGCAAGTCGCCGGCGCCCGGGGTGAAGCTACTGCCGAAACCGTGATGCGCCTGCTCGCCGCGCTTGCGACGCTACTCATCGTTGTCGGCTTCGCGACCGGCGCGTCCGCGCATGCGGCGCTGGTCGCGGTCGAGCCGGCCAGCGGCAGCATGCTTGCGCGCGCGCCGAAGGCCGTGGTGCTGCGCTTCAACGAGGCGGTGACACCGGGCGCGGTCCAGCTGATTGATGGCACGGGCAGGGCGCGGGACGGTGTGCGCATCAACGCGTCGGGCGAAACGATTTCGGTTGCGGTGCCGCCGGACCTGCCGCAGGGCACGGCGGTCGTCAGCTATCGCGTGATTTCGCAGGACGGCCATCCCATCGCGGGATCGGTGGTCTTCTCGATCGGCGTGCCGACAGGGACGAAGCCTCCCGCGAATACAGAAGGCGGGTTGAGCGCGCTCATCTGGCTGGCGCGGGTCGGCCTTTACCTCGGGCTGTTTGTCGGCGTCGGCGGCGTATGGTTTGCGCGTTGGATCGCGTGGTCGATGACGGGCGCGACCGTGCCGCGTGTGGCACTCGCGGTCGGCCTTCCGAGCGCGGTGGTGTCCCTTGGTGCGTTGGGCCTCGATCTCCTCGGCTTGCCGCCAGTGGCTCTTGCGACCATGGCCCCCTGGATGGTGGCGTTCGCGACGAGCGCGGGTCCCGCATCGCTGATCGCCATCGCCGCGATGCTGCTTGCGTTGGTGGCGCTGCGCAGCGCGTGGTACCCGCGCGGTCTTGCGTTCATCGCGTTCATCGGCGTCGGCCTGTCGCTGGCCATGACCGGGCACGCGGCCACGGCTCCGCCCGAAATGTTGACGCGGCCGGCGATTTTCCTCCATGGCCTTGGCGTCGCGTTCTGGATCGGGGCGCTGGCGCCCCTCGTTGCGCTGGTGTCGAAGCCGGTGGCCATGGCCTTGCCTGTCGTAAACCGCTTCTCCCGCACCGCCGTGCCGGTCGTCGCCACGCTGGCATTGACCGGCCTTGTGCTCGCCATCGTCCAGCTCGAAAAGCCATCGGCGCTGGTCGAGACCCGCTACGGCCTCATCCTTTCCATCAAGCTCGCGCTGGTCCTCGTGTTGCTCGCACTCGCCGCGCTCAACCGCTTTCACCTGACCCCGACGCTGGCAAGGGATCACGAGGCCGCGTCCCTCAAGCGCTCGATCCTGTTCGAATGCGCGATCGCACTCATCATCTTCGCGGTCGTCGCCGGCTGGCGCTTCACGCCGCCGCCGCGGAGCATCGTTCCGGAGACGCCCTTGGCGATCCATATTCACAGCGACAAGGCAATGTTCCAGGTGCTGGTGTCTCCTGGGAAGGCCGGCGTCGACGATTTCGTGCTTCAGCTCATGACCGGAGAGGGGACGCCGCTCGCGGCCAAGGAGGTGACATTGACGCTGAGTCTGCCTGAGCGCGGCATCGAGCCGATGGAACGGGATGCCTCGTTGGGGCCGGACGGCTACTGGCATGTCCGCAAGGTCGAGTTGCCCTTCGCCGGCCGCTGGCACGTGCGGATCGACGCGCTGGTGACCGACTTCGAGAGGATCACGCTGGAGGATGAACTGGAGGTGGCGTCGCCCTAGGCTCGCCGGCTTTGCAGGGCATGCTGCTGCTCAAGTCAAACCTGAAGTCGACCGAAAAATGACAGGAATTCCGCCGCGTTAGCGGCTTTTCCTCATTCTCGGTCTTGTGTTTTCGCTCCCAATCCGGTTTCACTGCAACCCGTCACTGATTCCTAGAGTGTTGCCATGCGGTTGTCGCGATTCTTTCTGCCCATCCTGAAGGAAAATCCGAAAGAGGCGGAGATCGTCTCGCATCGGCTGATGCTGCGCGCCGGCATGATCCGGCAGGAGGCCGCCGGCATCTATGCCTGGCTGCCGCTCGGCTTCCGCGTGCTCAAGAAGATCGAGCAGATCGTGCGCGAGGAGCAGGACCGCTCCGGCGCGATCGAGGTATTGATGCCGACCTTGCAGCTTGCCGATCTCTGGCGCGAGAGCGGCCGCTACGATGCCTATGGCCCGGAGATGCTGCGCATCGCCGACCGCCACAAGCGCGAGCTGCTGTACGGACCGACCAACGAGGAAATGATCACTGAGATCTTCCGCGCCTATGTGAAGTCCTACAAGAACCTGCCGCTCAATCTCTATCATATTCAATGGAAATTCCGCGACGAACAGCGTCCGCGGTTCGGCGTGATGCGCGGCCGCGAGTTCCTGATGAAGGACGCCTATTCGTTCGACCTCAACGAGGCGGCGGCGCGGGTCGCCTACAACAAGATGTTCGTCGCCTATTTGCGCACCTTCGCACGGATGGGACTGAAGGCGATTCCGATGCGCGCCGAGACCGGCCCGATCGGCGGCGATCTCAGCCACGAGTTCATCGTGCTGGCAGAGACCGGCGAATCCGGCGTGTTCATCAATCGCGACGTGCTGGACCTGCCGGTGCCGGGCGAGGACGTCAATTATGAGGGTGACCTGACACCGATCATCAAGCAGTGGACCTCGCTGTACGCTGCGACCGAGGACGTTCACGATTCCGCGCGGTTCGAGCAGGAGGTGCCTGCGGACAAGCGGGTGAACACCCGCGGCATCGAGGTCGGCCAGATCTTCTATTTCGGTACGAAATACTCTGAGCCGATGAAGGCGCTGGTGGCCGGCCCCGACGGCGTCGACGTGCCGATCCATGGCGGCTCCTACGGTGTCGGCGTCTCGCGCCTGCTTGGCGCCATCATCGAGGCCTGTCACGACGACGCCGGCATCAAATGGCCGGAGGCCGTCGCGCCGTTCCGCGTCTCGATTCTCAACCTCAAGCAGGGCGATGCGGCCGTCGATGCGGCCTGCGAGAAGCTTTATGCCGAGCTCACGGCCAAGGGCGTCGACGTGCTCTACGACGACACCGACCAGCGCGCCGGCGCCAAATTCGCCGCCGCCGACCTGATCGGCATCCCCTGGCAGATCATGATCGGGCCGAAGGGGCTCGCCGACGGCAAGGTCGAGATCAAGCGGCGCAGCGACGGTGCCCGAGAGACCATGTCGCCTGCGGACGCGGTCGCAAGACTTGTGGGCTGATAAGGCTGGTTGGCTGAATATTGTTCATCGCGCGATATCGCGGCCGCCAATCCGGCCACAATTGACCCCGAATCATGGGATTATCGAGCGATGGATGAGACCATGACCGAAACCGTGCAGACCGCGCCTTTTGCGCCATTCGAGTGGATGCTGTCGGGGCGCTATTTGCGGGCGCGCCGCAAGGAGGGATTCATCTCGGTCATCGCCGGGTTCTCCTTTCTCGGCATCATGTTGGGCGTGGCGACGCTGATCATCGTCATGGCCGTCATGAACGGCTTCCGCAAGGAGCTGCTCGACAAGATCTTGGGTCTCAACGGCCATATCCTGGTCCAGCCGCTGGAATCGCCGCTGACCGACTGGAAGGACGTCGCGGACCGCCTCAGCCAGGTCGAGGGCATCCGGCTCGCTGCTCCCGTGGTGGATGGTCAGGCGCTGGCGTCTTCGCCATGGAACGCTTCGGGCGTCCTGGTGCGCGGCATCCGCTCCGACGACCTCAACAACCTCACCTCGATCGCCAAGAACATCAAGCAGGGCTCGCTCGAAGGCTTTGACGAGGGGCAGGGCGTCGCGATCGGCCGCCGCCTCGCCGACCAGCTGTCGCTGCATGCCGGCGACAGCGTGACGCTAGTGGCGCCGAAGGGCGCGGTCACCCCGATGGGCACGACGCCGCGCATCAAGCCGTACAAGATCGTGGCCGTGTTCGAGATCGGCATGTCCGAATACGATCTCGGCTTCGTGTTCATGCCGCTGGCGGAGGCACAGGCCTATTTCAACCGCAGCAACGACGTCACCTCGATCGAGGTGTTCACCACCAATCCCGACAAGATCGACGCCTTCCGCAAGGCAGTGACGGAGGCCGCGGGCCGCCCTGTGTTCCTGGTCGACTGGCGGCAGCGCAACTCGACCTTCTTCAACGCGCTCCAGGTCGAGCGCAATGTGATGTTCCTGATCCTGACCATGATCGTGCTGGTCGCGGCCCTGAACATCGTCTCCGGCCTGATCATGCTGGTGAAGGACAAGGGCAGCGACATCGCGATCCTGCGCACCATGGGCGCCTCGCAGGGCTCGATCATGCGCATCTTCCTGATCACGGGCGCCTCGATCGGCGTGGTCGGCACGCTGGTCGGCTTCTTCGTCGGTCTCGTGATCTGCCTCAACATCGAATCCATCAGGCAATTCCTGTCCTGGCTCACCAGCACCGAGCTGTTCTCGCCGGAACTCTATTTCCTGTCGAAGCTGCCCGCCGAGATCGACATCGGCGAGACCACGGCGGTGGTCGTCATGGCGCTGACGCTGTCGTTCCTGGCGACGCTGTACCCGTCGTGGCGCGCCGCGCGCCTCGATCCTGTCGAAGCGCTCCGGTACGAGTGAGGGGCTGATGGAGCAGCAGCAGGGGGCGGAAGATGTACCGGTCATTTATCTCCACGAGATAAAGCGGCAGTACTTGCAGGGCGAGGTGCCGCTGACGATCCTCGACGGCGCCAAGCTGGCGTTGTGGCGCGGGCAGTCGGTCGCGCTGGTGGCGCCGTCGGGCTCGGGCAAGTCGACGCTGCTGCACATCGCGGGGCTGCTCGAGGCGCCGGATTCCGGGGAGGTCTATGTCTCGGGCGCGCCGACCTCGCAGCTGCCTGACATCGAGCGCACGCAGCTGCGCCGCACCGATATCGGCTTCGTTTACCAGTCGCACCGGCTGCTGCCGGAGTTCTCGGCGCTGGAAAACGTCATGCTGCCGCAGATGATCCGCGGCCTGAAGAAGTCCGAGAGCGTCAAACGCGCCAAGGATATCCTGGGCTATCTCGGCCTCGGCGACCGCATCACCCATCGCCCGGCCGAGCTGTCCGGCGGCGAGCAGCAGCGCGTCGCGATCGCGCGAGCGGTCGCCAATGCGCCACGCGTGCTGTTTGCGGACGAGCCGACCGGCAATCTCGATCCGCATACCGCGGACCACGTCTTTCAGGCCCTGATGCAGCTGGTCAAGGCGACCCAGGTGTCGATGCTGATCGCCACCCACAACATGGAGCTCGCCAGCCGCATGGACCGGCGAGTCTCGCTGTCGAACGGCCAGGTCGTCGAGCTCGATTAAAAAAACGCGAAAACAACCCCATGCACAGTAGCCGGCTGCTGCCGGCCACGATCGGGGTCATGCATTCCAGCTGTTTGATATATCCAGCAAATCGGCTGCGACGGCGCATCGCAGCGGCGCGCCGCCGTTACGGCCGGATCACGGTCAATTTGAACGGCCCGCTATTGGCCGCGGCGTGTGCCACCGCCTCGTTGGCGTGGTCGAGATCGAACGCCGTCACCTCGTACTCGGCGAGCCTGAGCAGCCCGGCGCGCACCAGCGCGATCAGGCGGCTGGCGGCGTCCGGCGGGTACATCCAGACGCCGTGGATGGTGATGCAGTTGCGCATGATCCAGGGGTAGGGCAACTCGAGCCCCGCGCCGCCCGCCATGCCGACGCCGCCCATCAACACGACACGGCCGTAAGCGCGCACCGCCATGATCGCCGCGCGCACCACATTCGTGCTGACCGAGGGCGGCATGATATCGAACACGCAGTCGATCGGGCCTGGTGCGGCGCGCTTCATGCTCTCGCGGTCGTCGTCCTCCACGCCGGTGAGCTTGACCGGCTTGACCCGCGCGCCGAAGCGGCGGACGAGGTCGGCCAGGATCTTCTCGTTGCGGCCGGGAGTGACCACGCAGGCGGCGCCCATTGCCAGCGCGACCGAGACGGCGGCGCTGCCGAAATTGCCGGTGGCCCCGCTCACCAGGACGGTCTCGCCTGGTCGCAGGTTCGCAGCGAGGAAACCGCCATAGGGCACCAGGAGCGTGCCAAGGGCGCACCATTGCGTCGCTTCCTCCGGCGCGATCGCGCCGAGGCGTGTGACGTTCTCGGTCGGCAGGCGCATCTGCTCGGCAAACGAGCCGTGGCGAAAATGCTTTTGCAGGCGCAGGCCGCCGGGGCCGGCGGCGGTGAGTCCTTGCAAGGCGATGTCGGGTGCAACGGCGTCGTCGCGCGAACGCACCGTCGGGTCGCAGAACACCCAGTCGCCGATGGCAAGCTTGGTTGCGTCCGGGCCGATCGCGCGCACCCTGCCGATGCCGCCGGGTCCGGGGATGATCGGCAGGTCGAGCGCATAATTGCGCGTCCCGTCGAAGACCTCGTTCATGTAGGACAGCACGCGCGTGGCGACGACGTCGACGATGACCTCGCCGGTGCCGAGCACCGGTTCGGGGGCGTTCTCGATCACCAGCGACGAACCGAAAGATTTGAGCACGGCAGCTTTCATGATGTTCACCTCAAAGTCGGTGAAGCGCATATGCGCCGCCTTGGAGGGGACATGAAGGCCTGGTATTATCCTAGTATTCTAGAGACCCTCCATCGCGGGAGCGACAGCAATGGCCGACCCACGCCGCGTCGAATTCGGCGATTTCCTCAGGTCCCGCCGCGAAAAGCTGTCGCCGAAATCCGTGGGCCTTCCGGCGGGCCGCCGGCGGCGCACCGCGGGGCTGCGGCGTGAGGAGGTCGCGCAGCTCGCTGGTATCGGCGTCGACTGGTACATCCGCCTCGAACAGGGCCGCACCGTCAGCCCCTCGGTCACCACCGTCGACGCACTGGCCCGTGCGCTGCGGCTCAGCAAGACCGAGCACGCCCATCTGAAGGCGCTGGCGCGCGACGGCGCGAGGGCCGCCTTCGTGCCCGAGATCGTGCCGCCGCCCATCCGGCGGATGATCGAGAGCCTGACGCAGCCGGCCTACATCACCGGCCGGCGCTGGGACGTGCTGGCCTGGAACCCGGCGGCCGAGGAGGTCTTTGGCTTCGGACAGCTGCCGGAGCAGGATCGCAACACGCTGCTGCTGGTGCTGACGAACAAGCAGACGCGAAAATTCTACGGCGCGGGCTGGACCGAGGTCGCCAAGAGCATGGTCGCGATGTTCCGCGCCACCCACGACGTCTGGGCCGGCGATCCCGCCTTCACCGAGCTGCTCACGCGACTGCGCCAGGGCAGTCCGGAATTCGTCAACTGGTGGGAGGCGCACGAGATCCGCAGCACGGCCTCGGGCCTGAAGACCATGAACCATCCGACCAAGGGCGTGCTCCGGTTCGAGCACACGAGTTTTCAGGCCAACGACGATCCCGCGCTGAAGCTCGTGATTTATACACCGGTGTAGGACACGGAGACACCAAGGCCAGCGCGTCTTCTTTCGAATGGCCGGAGACGTTGCTGGTCAATTTGGACTGAACCGCAGTAACGGGGAGACGGAGAAGCGGATCAAGGACTTGAACGTAACCACTCCGAGAAGGCCCGGATGGTTCGCGCGCGCGGATGGCCTGGCTTACTGACCACATGGAAGCCGTAGCCAGGCAAGCTCAACTTGAACGCCTTCACGAGCGTACCAGCCGCGAGGTCGTGTGCCACGAGCACATCACTGAAAACCCCGACTCCTTGCCCGGCGATCACCGCCTCGATGGCGTGCAGTTCCTCCCGGAAACTCAGGTGCTGCATGTCCTTGAACTGGGGCACCTCGCGCCACCTGCGCTGAGCCGCGGCGAGCCATCTCTGCCATGTCGGCGGCTCACGATCGGCCGGCGACCAATAGGAGTGAATCAGAACGTGGTTTGCAAGGTCGACTGGTCTCTTCAGGCGCTCCGTTGCAAGCAAACGCGGACTGCAAACCGGCCAGAATGTATCGCTGAAGAGATCATCGACGATTCCGTCTGTCGGCCGTGCCCGGCTAGTCGCATAGCGAATGGCGACATCGCCATCTCCGGCCTGCAAGTCGAGCACCGAGTCAGTGCCGATGACTTCCAGTGGCACATCGGGATGCAGCTTCCGCCACAGGGGCAGGCGGGGCACGAGCCAGCGGCTGGCAAAAGCATTGGTTGTCGTCACCCGGAGAGGCTGTTGGTCGCCTTCGTGCCTGACGGCCGCAATGGCAGCGGCAAACACCTCAAGGCCGCCACGAATGGCGGGGAAAAGCCGCGCTCCAGCATCGGTCAACGAGAGAGGCCGTGGTCTGCGGCGGAACAGCGCGCGACCACAATACTGCTCGAGCAACCCGATCTGGTGGCTGATCGCAGTTGGCGTGACGCCGAGTTCTGCCGCCGCTTTCTTGAAGCTCAGATGGCGGGCGGCAGCTTCGAAAGCACGCAGCTCGATCAGGGGCGGCAGCTTGTACATGCCGCCAGTCTAGGTGAAATCAATTCATCGTCACCTGAAATCTTCGGATTTGCTCCAAGACAGCCCACGATCGAGGATATGACGGGTCAAGCTGAGGAGACCATGTCATGTCGTCCATCGCATCTGTCGCCAGCGCTGCCGCCGATCTCAACGCCTCGTTCGGAGGACAACTCCTCAAGCCGGGGGACGAGGGCTACGAGGAGGCGCGAAAGATCCACAACGGGCTGGTCGACAAACGGCCGGCATTGATCGCCAGGTGCCACAGTGTGTCCGATGTCGTGGATGCCGTCGTTCTTGCGACCAAGCTCGGCCTCGAGGTCGCGGTTCGCGGCGGCGGCCATAATGTAGCAGGTCGTGCGACCATCGACGGCGGTATCATGATCGACCTCTCGCCCATGAAGGGCGTCCGGGTCGACCCTGTCGGCAAGACGGTGTGGGCGCAGGGCGGGGTCACCTGGGGCGAGCTTAATCGCGAAACACAACTTCACGGGCTTGCGGTCACCGGGGGCGTGATCTCGACCACCGGGATCGCCGGGCTGACGCTCGGCGGAGGACTGGGCTGGCTGATGGGCAAGTACGGCCTCGCACTGGACAATTTGCGGGCCGTCGAACTTGTTACCGCCGACGGCAAGGTTTTGCGGGTCAGCAAGCAAGACGGGCCTGATCTGTTCTGGGCGATCCGCGGCGGCGGCGGAAACTTCGGGATCGCCACCAGTCTCGAATATGATCTTCATACGGTCGGGCCGATCATCACCGGCGGTCCGATCATCCACCCCATCGAGCGCTCCCGTGACGTGCTGGAATTCTTCCGGGCCAGCACGCGCTCGCTCGCGGACGAGCACATGTTATTCGCATCCCTGACCCATGCGCCCGATGGGTCCGGCACGGAGGTCGCGGTCCTGGTCACCAGCCATTGCGGTCCGGTGGCGGAGGCCGAACGAGCGATGCGGCCGCTGAAACAGTTCGGGGCTCCGATCCTGGATGCAGTCGGGCCGATGCCCTATTGCGAGCTCAACCGCATGCTCGACGCCAACTATCCGAAAGGCGCTTTCAACTATTGGAAATCGAACTTCCTGAGGGAGCTGAGTGATGGTGCGATTGGGACCATGATCGAATGTTTCGCGCGCTGTCCGACTCCCATGGGGCAGCTGCTTCTTGAGCACATCCACGGTGCGGCGGCCCGTATCGATGCCGGGGACACGGCATTTCCGCATCGGCAGGAGGGCTACAATTTCTTGATCCTCGCGCAGTGGACGCAGGCTAGCGATACGAGCCGCTGCATCTCCTGGGCGCGCGAAACCCATGAGAGGATGCGGCCCTTCTTTGCCTCCGGCCGCTATGTCAATTATCTCGATGATGACGAGACAGGCGATCCCGTCGCTGCTGCCTATGGACCGAACTACCGGCGCCTGCAGCGGATCAAGGCGAAATACGACCCGACGAACTTCTTCCGCATGAACCAGAACATCCGGCCGCTGGCCTGATTCCCGGCTGAGGATTTCGTCGCTCTCATCCTGTTCAGGATGTCAGTCGAAGGCGCTACGCTCCGGCCCGACTGCGGTTGGCCGGGCGTGCTGATCCCGGGGAGGATTCGAGAATGGCTGTCGTGTGCCGACCGGCTCGCATGGACGACTTGGCGAGAGCCGACGAGATCGTGGTCGCCAGCATCAACGAACTCACTGAGAGGCGGGGCTTTGGAAAAATGGCATCCTCCCGCCCGCAGAATTTTCAGGCCTTCTCGCTCACGGACGATCCCGAAGGTTTATGGGTCGCCGATGATGACGGAGAACTCGTCGGCTTCGCGTGGAGTTGGGTTTGTGGCGAGCTTTGGTTTCTGGCGCAGCTGTTCGTGACCCCGGATCGCCAGAGCGACGGCATTGGCAATCAACTCATCAGCAAGATGTTTGCTCACGCAGAGAAGCGCGGAGCATCCGTCAAAGCGCTGATCACCTTCACGTTCAACAACGTGTCTCAGGGCCTCTACATCCGCCACGGGCTATTCCCGCGCTCTCCGATCTACATGGTCAGCGTGCCTCGTGACCGGCTGGCGTCGCGGTTGGCTGAGCCGCGGCTTCGTCTTGAATCTCTCACGGCCAAGACGGCCGGGTTGGATGAGCTGGCGCCCATTGATGTCAGTGCACTCGGTGTTTCCAGGGAGAAGCATCATCGATATCTCCTGGGCGACAGCCAGACGAGCGGGTTCACCATCCACGCCGGCAGCGAGTGCGTCGGGTATGTCTATATTTCGGATGGACACATTGGCCCGCTTGCCGTCCGTCGGCCAGATCTCATGGGCTCGGCGCTTGCTGCTGCGTTATCGTTCGCGGCGCAGAGCGATGTTCCGACCATTTCGGCCTTCGTGCCGGGCGCGAGCGAGCCAGCGCTCAAGGCGGCGACCGACCACGGGATGCGCCTGACGTTCCCGATGCTGCTGATGTCGAACCGGCAGTTCGGAGATTGGGGCAGCTACCTCCCGCGCAATCCGGGTTTCATGTAGGTCAATGCATTGAACGTGGCGTCGTGGGTGGCGGCCTCACCGGATGGATACAGGGGCTCATCGATCCTGCGCAGCTTGGCGCCGACCGTTCAGTGCGATCACGCCGTGATCGCCACCCGAAGCGGGGCTTTGATCGTCACGCTGGTGGGTGAAGGTCACCGAACTCGGAATCTGATCACGTAATACGGTCGATGATCTGAAGCAGCCGATCACAGGACGCCTCGATCCTCTTTAGCGGAGACGTCGCGACGCCCAGCAACAGTCCCGGGCGCGCCGAAGCCCTCGATGCATACCAGAGCGATAGCGGCGTGGGCGCCAGTCCAAGCGGTGCTGCTTCCCTGGCGATGGCAAGATCGGCTGCTCCCTTCGGCAACCGCAGGACAGCCGCCAATCCGGCAATCGCAACATTTGCAGTGCGCGGGCGAAGGTATTTCAGCAATGCATCGCCTTGCGCTGCGTAGACCCGCTTCGTGCGCCGAAGATGCCGGAGATAATGGCCGTCGCGCATGAAATCGGCGGTCGCGAGCTGCACCGCTGGCCCGGGCGCCGGCGCGAGGCACGCCGCAGTTTCGGCAAACCGCGACGCCAGTGCGGCCGGTGCAACCACAAAGCCGAGCCGCAAGGCAGGGGTTATGGTCTTGCTGAAGGAGCCGATGTGAATGACGCGGCCGGCGCGATCGAGGGAAGCGAGCGCCGGCGTGGCCCGGCCCTTGAGCTGAAGCTCGCTCAGATAATCATCTTCGATCACCCACGCCTTGTTTTGGGTCGCCCATTCGAGCAGGCGTGAGCGTCTTGCCAGCGACAGCGTGAATCCGAGCGGCGCCTGCTGCCCTGGCGTCACCACAACCAGTGCCGCATCAGGCGCATGTTTCAAGCCGAAGTCGACATCGATGCCGTCAGCGTCAACCGGGATCGGCGCGATCGACAATCTCGCAAGCTCGAGGCCGCGCCGCGTAAAGGGAAAGCCGGGATTCTCCACCCAGACTTTCTTCTGCTCGAGACCAAGGACACGGAGCGCCAGACCAAGCCCGCCGCTGAAGCCGCTGGTGATGATGATCTGGGACGGCGCGCATTCGATCCCGCGCGCCAGCGCAAGGTAGGCCGCGATCTCGCGCCGCAACTCCAACTCGCCGCGCGGGTCACGGTAAATCGCCGGCGCGCTCACCTCAACGCGAACCGCCTGCGCGCGCATCCTCGCCAGCAGCGTCGCAGGAAGGGTCTCCTGCGCAGGCACGCCCATCTGGAAGATCGCCGGCCCTGCGGTGAGTTCCTGGTACATCTCCATGAATGAGCCGGGGGCGGGGGCTTTGTCCCGCCGAACGGGGAAGGACGGCCGGTCCACGACATGCGTGCCTGTGGCGCGGGCTGCAACGATCAGTTGGGCGGATGAGAGCTTTTCGTACGCCGAACGCACGGTGCCGCGCGCGACGCCGAGCTGGGCCGCCAAATCCTGCCATGAGGGCAGGCGAGCGCCCGGGGCGAGCACACCGCTCTCGATGGCAGCTCTGATCCCCCTGTGGATCTGCTCCGCCAGTGGCGTCTTCGCGGATCGATCGAGCTCCAGCCGCAGCGATTTGGTCATGCACCTTGGTACACGAGTTTTGTAGGTTTTTGGTACTTTTTTGTGGACTAGTGCAGGGGCACCTAAGGGGCGAAGGTTCATCCCCTGATCCATCAAGGAGAAAGCAGATGAGTGAACGTCTCAACTACAACCACATCGCGCCGGCAGGCGCGAAGGCACTGGGCGGCGTCTACGGCTACGTCATGCAGAGCGGACTGCCTGCGACACTGGTCACCCTCGTCTATCTCCGCGTTTCGCAGATCAACAACTGCGCCTATTGCTTGGACATGCACACCCGCGACCTGCTCAAGAGCGGCGTGAAGATCGAAAAGCTCGCGTTGCTGCAGGCATGGACCGAGGCCGGCAATCTCTTCGACGAACGCGAGCGCGCGGCGCTCGCCTGGGCCGAGACGGTGACCCGCGTCGCCGAGGCCAACGTTCCGGATGAGGCGTATCAAGCCGCCCGCGCGGTCTTTAGCGAGCGCGAGCTGGTCGATCTCACGATCGCGATCAGCTTGATGAATGCGTACAATCGCATGTCGATCAGCTTCCGAAAGACGCCACAGGCTGCGCTCGAGAATGCAGCCTGATCGCGAAGGGCATCCAGCCGAAACAGAAACCAGGAGCCTGAAAATGACGAGTGTGATCTCCGGTGTCGAAATTCCTGACAGCAAGCTGGCGCGCGAAGCCACCGAGCTGGTGCGCAGTTACGAAGACGAGATGTTGTTCAACCATTCGGTTCGCGTCTATGTGTTCGGCGCGATCAAAGGGCTGCGTCAGAAGCTGAAGTTCGATTCCGAGCTGCTCTATGTCGCAGCGCTGTTTCACGACCTCGGCCTCGTTGATCACTACCACACCGAGACCAAGCGATTTGAGGTCGACGGTGCAGACGCCGCGCGCGACTTTCTGCAGGCGCGCGGCATCGCCGAGCCGCAGGCCGATCTGGTGTGGGAAGCGATCGCGCTGCACACCACCCCCGGCATTCCGCAATATATGAGGCCGGAGATCGCTCTCACCAACGCAGGCGTTCTGGTGGACGTCGTCGGTGTTGGATATGACGACTACACACCGGAGCAGCGCGACCAGGTGATCACTGCGTTTCCGCGTGGTGACTTCAAGAACGAGTTCCTGAAGGTGCAGACCTGCTCAGCCCTGAAGAAGCCGCAGACGACCTTCGGGACGGTCAATTTCGACTACATCGAAGATCACGACCCCAGCTTCCGCAAGCCAAACGCGTGCACGCGCATCCGCAACACGCCCTGGCAAAGCTAAGGAGACGCCAGGCCGCCGGATCGTTGGGATCATTCGGCGGCAGGGCTCGATCGGCGAGGGGGCGTCGGTGTCCTTGATGGGAAATACGGGTTCACGACGCAGCTCGCCGAACGCCCGACGGCGAGATATCTGCACTGCTCAAGCGAGCCATAGCGGCAGTCGAAATAGCCGACGGGACCGTAGATCTGCATGCAGACCGGATAGCGCGGATCATAAGTCTGCGCGTGCGCAGGCGCGCTCGCAAGGAGCATGCCGGCTGCCATCAGCGCAGGCCACGCGCGGCGCATCTCAGCGCGACAGGAAATAGCCTGATGAATAGCCTGGCGTCTGCGCGCGCGGACGATTTTGATACGCGTAGGGATCATCGCTCTGGCCTGCGAAGAACGGATTGGCGATGCAGGTCAGCGCGCGCCCCGATGCGCTCGCCTGACACTGCGCGTAGCTATCGAACCTGCAATTGCTCAGCCCCGGCCATTCGTCGCCGGTGAGACAGAATGGATGATTCTTGCCGAAGGCGCGCGCCGGCGTGCTGGCGTTGAGCGCGAGCGCAAATGTGGCGAGAGCGAGCGAAAATGTGGCGACAATGGGGAGAGTAACTCGGGCTCGCATCTGGATTCTCCAATCACGCGAATGTGCGCGCGACGTTGTTACGCGCGCATGCAGTTTATGTCGTGTTGTCGACATTGGAACTACAGAAAACACTTGTTTCAAAGGGTTTCCCACGCGCTCTGCTAAACGTTCATTAATGAAGCGCGGCCCTTTGGCTCTAACTGTTGCGTCGAAGTTACAGCAATTCCGTCGATCGCTGATATGACGACCCACGGCCCGGGGGCCTACTGAAGAAACTGGAACGGGAATCAAATGAAGAAGAATTTGTTGCTTGCCGCTGTCAGCCTGATCGCGCTCAGCGCGGCTGCGCCGGCGGTGGCTGCTGACCTCGCGGCGCGGCCCTACACCAAGGCTCCGCCTGCGGCGATCGCTGCGGTCTACGACTGGAGCGGCTTCTACATCGGCATCAACGGCGGCGGCGGTTCGGCTCGCACCACCTGGGATTTCGTTGGCGTCGGCCGCGAAGGCTCGCACGATGCGACCGGCGGCACGGTCGGTGGTCAGATCGGCTATCGCTGGCAGTCCGGCCAGTTCGTGTTCGGCGTGGAAGGCCAGGGCAACTGGGCCGACTTCTCCGGCGACAATGTCAGCGCGCTGTTCGCCACCCGCAACCGCACCAAGATCGATGCGTTCGGCCTGATCACCGGCCAGGTCGGTTATGCCTGGAACAACGTGCTGCTCTACGTCAAGGGCGGTGCGGCTGTGGTCAGCGACAAGTACGAGATCTCCGACCTCGGCGGCGGGCTGCTCGCGTCGACCAGCGACACGCGCTGGGGTGGTACTGTTGGTGCCGGCCTCGAGTACGGCTTCGCGCCGAACTGGTCGGTTGGCGTCGAGTACAACCACATCTTCCTGGCCGACAAGGACGTGACGTTCGCCGGCTTCGCTGGCACGGAGCGCATCCGTCAGGACGTCGACATGGGCCTCGTCCGCCTGAACTACAAGTTCGGCGGCATGCCTATCGCGCGCTACTGAGGCTGAGCGCTCAATTCGAGCGTCGTCGAAAGCCCCGGCCTTGCGCCGGGGCTTTTTTATTGTTCGAGTTCAACAAGTTAACCATGCCCTTGCGGAATGGCTCAGACGGCTTGACTCCTGAGAACGAAATGAGAACAATGTTCTTCATACGTTCTAGGCAAGGGAGCGAGACATGTTCAGGGTTTTCGTGGAAGAAGCGGCTGCACTGGCGTCAATCACGCTGTTCGTCGGGATGATCGCCATCTGGGCCCAGGTGATTCCGCAACTCTGAGGAGGCGCGGTTGGGGAAAAGCGGGACGACGCGGCGGATTGGCCGCTCCGGCGTGGACTCTCGCGGCGCCACACCCCACCATCGGGAGGCGAGTCGGCCGGGCGAGTGCATAATGCCTTGAGGAGCTGGCGACCGCTCCACTTCATCTGCAAGAGGCCGTTACGCGACCATGCCGAGCGCCGGATTTGTCCACCTTCACGTTCACTCGGCCTATTCGCTGCTCAAGGGCTCGATCAAGATCGCCAAGCTTGCCGAGCTCGCCAAGAAGGACCACCAGCCGGCCCTAGCGCTGACCGACACCGACAACATGTTCGGTGCGCTGGAATTCTCCGACAAGATGGCGGGTTCCGGCATCCAGCCGATCGTCGGCTGCGAACTGGCGATCGACTTCGGCGACCAGGATCCGAACGCGCGCAACGCGCTGGGGCCGTCGCGCGTGGTGCTGCTGGCGGCGCAGGAGCGCGGCTATCGCAGCCTGATGCGGCTGAATTCGCGAGCGTTCCTGGAGACGCCCGACACCCATGCCTCCCACATCAAGTTCGACTGGCTCGAAGGCGAGACCGAGGGCCTGATCGCGCTCACCGGCGGTCCGGACGGACCGATCTCGCTGGCGCTTGCCACCGGGCAGACCGAAATTGCGGCGTTGCGGTGCGAGCGTCTCGCCAGCCTGTTCGGCGACCGCCTCTACATCGAATTGCAGCGCCACAACACCGACAAGGAACGGCGCGTCGAGAGCGGCCTGATCGACATCGCCTATGCCAAAGGCCTGCCGCTGGTCGCGACCAACGAGCCATATTTCGCCGCGACCGACGATTACGAGGCGCACGACGCGCTCTTGTGCATCGCCGGCGGGCGGCTGATCGCCGAGACCGAGCGCGAGCAGCTCACGCCTGATCACCGCTTCAAGACCCGCGCCGAGATGGCGGTGCTGTTCGCCGACATTCCGGAGGCGCTGGCCTCGACGGTGGAGATCGCCGAGCGCTGCTCGTTCCGACCGATGACGCGCAAGCCGATCCTGCCGTTCTTCACCGTCGGCGCCGCATCGAGCTCGGATGCGGCCGCGGTCGAGGCCGCCGAATTGAAGCGCCAGGCGGAGGAGGGGCTCGCCAACCGCCTGCGCGTCCACGGCCTGTCGCAGGGCACGACGGAGGAGACATACGCCAAACGGCTTGCCTTCGAGCTCGACGTCATCATGCGCATGAAATACGCGGGCTACTTCCTGATCGTGTCGGACTTCATCAAATGGGCGAAGTCGCAGGGCATTCCGGTCGGGCCGGGCCGCGGCTCCGGCGCAGGATCGCTGGTGGCGTGGGCGCTGACCATCACCGACCTCGACCCGATCAAGTTCGGCCTGCTGTTCGAGCGCTTCCTCAATCCCGAGCGCGTCTCGATGCCGGACTTCGACATCGACTTCTGCCAGGATCGCCGCGGCGAGGTGATCCAGTACGTGCAGCAGCGCTACGGCCGCGACCAGGTCGCGCAGATCATCACCTTCGGTACGCTGCAGGCGCGCGGCGTGTTGCGCGACGTCGGCCGCGTGCTGCAGATGCCGTACGGCCAAGTCGACAAACTCACAAAACTGGTGCCGCAGAATCCGGCTGCGCCGGTGACGTTGGCGGCTGCGATCGAGAGCGAGCCGAAGCTCCAGGCGTTCCGCGACGAAGACCCGGTGGTGGCGCGCGCCTTCGACATCGCCCAGCGCCTCGAAGGCCTCACCCGTCACGCCTCGACGCATGCGGCCGGCATCGTGATCGGCGATCGCCCCTTGAGCGAACTCGTGCCGCTCTACCGCGATCCCAAATCCGACATGCCGGTGACCCAGTTCAACATGAAATGGGTCGAGCCGGCGGGCCTCGTGAAGTTCGACTTTCTCGGCCTGAAGACGCTGACCGTGCTCGACGTTGCTTGCAAGCTGCTCAAGCCGCGCAACATCCACGTCGATCTCGCGACGCTGCCGATCGACGATGCCGAGAGCTACCAGATGCTGGCGCGCGGCGACGTGGTCGGTGTGTTCCAGGTTGAAAGCCAGGGCATGCGGCGCGCGCTGATCGACATGCGTCCCGACCGTTTCGAGGACATCATCGCGCTGGTGGCGCTCTATCGCCCGGGTCCGATGGCGAACATTCCGACCTATTGCGCGCGCAAGCACGGCGACGAGGAGCCTGAATATCTGCACCCCGTGCTGGAGCCGATCCTGAAAGAGACCTTCGGCGTCATCATCTACCAGGAACAGGTGATGCAGATCGCGCAGGTGATGTCGGGCTATTCGCTTGGCGACGCCGACCTGTTGCGCCGCGCCATGGGCAAGAAGATCCGCGCCGAGATGGACAAGCAGCGCGACATCTTCGTCGCGGGCGCGGTGAAGAACGGCGTGCCGAAAGGGCAGGCCGAGACCATCTTCGAGCTGCTGGCGAAGTTCGCCGATTACGGCTTCAACAAGAGCCACGCGGCGGCCTATGCGCTGGTGTCCTACCACACCGCCTACATGAAGGCGCATTATCCGGTGGAGTTCATCGCGGCGTCGATGACGCTCGATCTCAACAACACCGATAAGCTTTCCGAATTCCGCTCCGAGGCGCAGCGCCTCGGCATCAAGGTCGAGCCGCCGAACATCAATCGCTCGGGCGCGACCTTCGAGGTCGGCGAGAAGACGATCTACTACGCGCTTGCCGCGCTGAAGGGCGTCGGCATCCAGGCGATCGACCAGATCATCGAGGAGCGCACGAAGAACGGGCTCTTCACCTCGCTCGCCGACTTCGCCGCGCGGGTCAATCCGCGCGCGATCAACAAGCGCATCATCGAGAGCCTCGCCGCCGCCGGCGCCTTCGACACGCTGGAGCCGAACCGGGCGCGTGTCTTCGCCGGCGCGGACTCGATTCTGGCCGCCTGCCAGCGCGCGCACGAGGCCGCCACCATCGGCCAGAACGACATGTTCGGCGGTTCGGCGGATGCGCCCAGCATCATGCTGCCGCAGGTCGAGCCGTGGCTGCCGGCCGAGCGGCTGCGCCGCGAATACGACGCGATCGGCTTCTTCCTGTCGGGACATCCGCTCGATGATTACGCCACCGTGCTGAAGCGTCTGCGGGTGCAGAGCTGGGCCGAGTTCTCGCGCGCGGTGAAGACCGGCGCCACTGCCGGCAAGGTCGCGGCCACCGTGGTCTCGCGCATGGAGCGGCGCACCAAGACCGGCAACAAGATGGGCATCATGGGCCTGTCCGATCCGACCGGCCATTTCGAGGCGGTGCTGTTCTCCGAAGGCCTCGCGCAATATCGCGACGTGCTGGAGCCGGGCGCCGCCGTGCTGCTCCAGCTCGGCGCCGAGCTCCAGGGCGAGGACGTCCGCGCCCGCGTGCTGCATGCCGAGCCGCTGGATGACGCCGCGGCCAAGACGCAAAAGGGCTTGCGCATCTTCCTGCGCGACACCAAGCCGCTGGAATCGATCGCCAAGCGTCTCGCCGGACCCGAGATGGCGCCAGCGAACGGTGCCGCGCCGAAGATCGGCAGTCCCGGCATCGCGCCGCGCTCCAACGGCGACGGCGAGGTCTCGCTGGTGATGATGCTCGATCTCGAGACCGAGGTGGAGATGAAGCTGCCCGGCCGCTTCAAGGTCTCGCCGCAGATTGCCGGCGCGATCAAGGCGGTCGCAGGCGTGGTCGACGTGCAGCAGCTCTAAGACCCGGTCTGCGCGATCCACACAGTGGTCGTGGGATGTGGTTGCAACCTGTCGCTGATTCCAGCTAGCATGCCCCCGGGGAATGGGCTGGGGTGTGCGATGCTGCGACGGGGCGCGTTGTTGTTGGCCGTCGGTGCGATGCTGGTGAGCTGTGTCAGCGATCAGGTCGGAACCGACTTTGCCTCTGTGTCGAAAAAGGTCGGGCCTCCGCGCGCCGGGCACTCGCGCGTCGTCCTGCTCCAGGACAAGAGGAATGGCCTCAGCATGGCGATCTGCGCCTGTGAGGTGAGGCTCGACGGTGCGCCGCTCGGCAAAGTCGTGGCTGGGAAATACGCCTATGCCGATCGGCCGGCGGGTCGCCACGAATTGCTGGTGACGGAGCTGATGTTTCCGGGCGACACCAAGCGCGAGATCGTGATGGAGGCCGGCCGGACGCACTTTTACCTCATCAAGAGCAGCCCCAGGCACGATGCCGCGACCGGCGGTGCGATCGTCGGCGGCTTGGCCGGGCTTGCCGTCGTTTCCGTGGCGACGGCGGGAGACGCCAATCCCGGGCCGGCCGAACTCGTTGCGCTGGACGAGGCGACCGCGCGGACGAAGCTCGCCGAGCTGCAAGCTGTGGAGTGAGGTGCGCTGCACGACGATCCGATCGCACAGGGTAGCGACTTGAAGGAGCCTTGCGCCGTTTCGAGCTGACTTGAGGCTGACTTGAGGGTGATCTGGAGCTGACGGCAGCAGCGGCGTGGCCATGCCATCGCCTCAATCCGAGCTTTTCGTTCAACCGCCGTTCAGCCGGCTGCGCGCTTCATGCGTGGTGGCACCTCAACAACAATAGCGGGCAAGCAAGCCATGCGTGGGACGCTCAAAGTCTTCATTTGCCTTCTCCTGCCGATCGTGGCCCTTGCCGCCGGCGCGCCGGGACCCGTGCGCGCCCAGCAGCAGGAGAAGCGCATCGCGCTCGTGGTCGGCAACGGCGCCTATGCCAAATCGCCGCTGGCGACCACCGCGAACGATGCCGGCCTGATCGCGCAAACGCTGCAAGCGGCGGGCTTCGACGTCGTCGGTGCGCGCGATCTCGACGGCGACACGCTGCGCAAGAGTTTTCGCGATTTCATCCAGAAGGCGCAGGCCTCAGGCCCCGGCACCGTCGCGATGATTTATCTCGCCGGCTATGGCGTGCAGCTTGCCGGCGAGAATTATTTCATCCCGGTCGATTCCAACATCACCCGCGACACCGACATTCCGACCGAGGCCTTGCGCGTCAGCGACTATGTCCGCCAGCTCGCCGCCATTCCGCTCAAGGCCAACATCGTCGTGCTCGATGCGGCCCGCGCGCAGCCCTTCATCGAAGGTGGCCAGCCGATCGCGAGTGGCCTCGCGCTGGTTGAGCCCGAGCCGAACATGCTGATCGCCTTCAATGCGGCGCCCGGCACGGTGGCGCCGGAGGAGCCGGGCCCCTACGGCATCTATGCGCAGTCGCTGGCCGAGATGATCCGCACCGGCGGCCTGCCGCTGCCCGAGGTGTTCGATCGCGTCCGCCTGCGCGTCAACGAGGCCAGCAAGGGCGCGCAGGTGCCCTGGAACGAGCAAAAGATTACCGCCCCATTTTCGTTCTTCGAGCGTGGGCCGGACGCGCCACCGCCGGAGGCCGCGCCCGACCAGGTTGCCGCGATCCGCAGCAAGCCGATCCGCGATCTCGGCGTGCAGGATGCCTATGCCGCGGCGCTCGAGCGCGACACGCTGCCGGCCTATGAGGAATTTCTCGCGGCCTATCCGAACGATCCGCTCGCAAAGCGCGTGATGGCGATCGTCGCGGCGCGCCGCGAAGCCATCACCTGGCGGCGGACCTACCGAACCGACACGCCCGAAGCGTACTGGTCGTATCTGCGCCGCTATCCGCGCGGACCGCATGCGGCGGATGCGCGCCGGCGCCTTGCGATCCTCACCGCGCCGGCCGAGCCGCCGCCGAGCTTTGCGATGATCGATTACGACGTGCCGCCACCGCCGCCGGAGGAGGTGGTCTATGTCGATCGCCCCGTGCTGTATTTCAGCGACCCCGATTTTGGCTTCGCGCCGCCACCGCCGCCCCCGGTCTACTATCTGCCGCCGCCGCCGCCGGATTTCGTCGTGCTGCCGCCGCCGCTGCCCGTGGTCGGCCTGTTCGTGCTGCCCCAGCCGGTGTTCGTGCCGATCCCGGCGTTCGTCCAGCCGCCGGTCTATGTCGCGCCGCCGCCGAACAACATCATCTACCAGAACATCCACAACACCACGGTCATCAATACCGTGATCAACCGTCCGCCGGCCGCGCCGACGGGCGCGGCGCCCGCGCTGGGCAATCTGGCGCCAGCCGTTGCCGGACGCGCCAATCCGGCAGGTCCAGCGGTGCCACAGGCCGTCGTCCAGCGCGCTGCCCTGATCCAGCAGGGCAAGGCGCCGATGCCGCCGAGTGCGACCATCCAGCCGACGGCTAGACCTACGGCTAGACCTGGAGCGCCTGCCGCGACGCCGGCGAATGTCGCTCCGACTGTTGCGCCAACCGCTGCGCCACCGACCAGGCTGCCGCAGGCCAACACGCTGCCGGTCCCCGGCGCTCACGGCGGCCCGCCGGCGCCGCCCGCGGGGGCAGGGCCTCTGCCGGGCGGAAGGCCCGTGCCGCCGACGGCGACTGCACCCGGTGCGCCGTCGCCGACCCATCCGGGGGCGCCGACGACTGCTGTCCCCGGCACAACACCGCCGGCTCATTCCGGCGCCCCAACGGCTGCCGCGCCAGGGACGGCTGCGCCCACCGCGACGAGCCCGGCCGCCGGACCCGGCCAACCGCCGAAGCCGCCGGTGGCGCAGACCCCACCCGGGGCCGGCCCTGCGGATCACGCCAAATCCGCGACCCGCGAGCCGGCCAGCTTGCCGCCGCCAGCGGCGGGTGGGCACGGCACGCCTCCGACCACCGCCGGCAGACCGGTCACGCCGCCACCCTCGGCCGCGCGCGAGCCGATCAAGCCGCCGAATCATCCGTCGGCTGCGCCGGCGCAGGCTGCCCGGCCGTCCGCACCGCCACCGCGGCCGCAAGCCGTGGCACGACCGACGCCTCCGCCGCCGGCCGCCGTCGCGCGCCCGGCACCGCCGCCTCCGCCGCATGTCGCATCGCCTCCACCGGCACGGGTGGCTCCGCCCGTGGCGGCTGCGCGGCCGGCGCCGCCGCCGCCGGTCACAAGGCCAGCGCCGCCGCCGATGGCACGGCCCGCGCCGCCGCCGCCGGTGGCTCGGCCGGCGGCACCGCCACCGCCGCCGCCCCGGATGGCCGTCGCGCCTCCGCCGCCGCCGCGCCCGGCAGCGCCTCCGCCACACCCCGCGGCTCCGCCGCCGGCGGCAAAGAAGTGCCCGCCGAACCAGCCGAAGTGCTAAGGCACGGCCCGATCTCTCTAAAAAAAGGGGCCTCTCGCGGGCGAAAACCGCCCCCCGAAAGGCCCTTATTTCCTTGCTTCTGGCCGAAATGGCGCTATATAGCGCGCCATCTCACACGGAAACATGGCTCACAAGGCCGTCCGGTGGCAACCGGGGCGAGAACGCTCCGTTTTGCTCACACGTTTCCGGAGGAACCAACCGGAGAATTAGAACGATGGCGCTACCTGATTTCACCATGCGTCAGCTGCTCGAAGCTGGCGTGCACTTTGGTCACCAGTCTCACCGCTGGAATCCGAAAATGGCACCGTTCATTTTCGGCACCCGCAACAACATCCACATCGTCGACCTCGCCCAGACCGTGCCGATGCTGCACCAGGCCCTCCAGGCCGTCAGCGACACGGTTGCCAAGGGCGGCCGCATCCTGTTCGTCGGCACCAAGCGCCAGGCGCAGGACGGCGTTGCCGACGCGGCCAAGCGCTGCGCGCAGTATTTCGTCAATTCGCGCTGGCTCGGCGGCACGCTGACCAACTGGAAGACGATCTCGGCCTCGATCAAGCGCCTGCGTCACCTCGATGATGTGCTCTCGGGCGGCGAAGCCAATTCCTACACGAAGAAGGAGCGCCTGACGCTGCAGCGCGAGCGCGACAAGCTCGACCGCTCGCTCGGCGGCATCAAGGACATGGGCGGTCTGCCCGACCTGATCTTCGTGATCGACACCAACAAGGAAGACATCGCGATCCAGGAAGCCCAGCGACTCAACATCCCGGTCGCGGCGATCGTCGACACCAATTCGGACCCCAAGGGCATCACCTATGTGGTGCCGGGCAATGACGACGCCGGTCGCGCCATTTCGCTGTACTGCGATCTCATTGCGCGTGCGGCGATCGATGGCATTTCGCGCGCCCAAGGCGATTCGGGCATCGACATCGGCGCCTCGGCCCAGCCGCTCGCTGAAGAGCTGCCGGCGCCCTCGTCGAGCGGTTTCCAGGGTCTTGCAGGTCCCCGCGGCACCGCGGACGACCTCAAGAAGCTGCCGGGCGTGTCGGGTGCGATCGAGAAGAAGTTCAACGATCTCGGCATCTTCCACTACTGGCAGCTCGCCGAGCTCGACCACGACACCGCGCACACGATCGGCGAAGAAGTCGGTCTGCCGAGCCGTGCGGATGCCTGGGTGGCCAAGGCCAAGGCGCTGACCGCGGAAGCGGAATAGTCAAAAAGAGCGATGGGTTGGCCGGATAGGATCCGGCCACCATTTCAGTTGACGCGAATTCCTGAGATGGACCGCGGCGGGGTGCTTCGATGCCGCGCCGCGGCAAACCGGCAGGCACAAAGGATTTTCAACGATGGCAACGATCACAGCTGCGATGGTCAAGGACCTGCGCGAGTCGACCGGCGCAGGCATGATGGACTGCAAGGCCGCCCTGACCGAAAACGACGGCAACATGGAAGCCGCGCAGGACTGGCTGCGCAAGAAGGGCCTGTCGAAGGCCGCCAAGAAGTCGGGCCGCGTCGCGGCCGAGGGCCTGATTGGCGCGCTCACCAAGGGCACCAAGGGCGTCGTGGTCGAGGTCAACTCCGAGACCGATTTCGTGGCGCGCAACGGCCAGTTCCAGGGGCTGGTCAAGATGATCGCCCAGGTCGCGTTCGACGTCGGCGCCGATGTCGAGAAGATCAAGGCCGCCAAGGTCGGCGACGTCACGATCGAGACCGCGATCAATGACGCGATCGCCACCATCGGCGAGAACATGACGCTGCGCCGCGCTGCCCAGCTCGAAGTCAGCCAGGGCGTGGTGTCGAGCTATGTCCACGGGGCCGTCGTCGACGGCGCCGGCAAGATGGGCGTGATCGTGGCGCTGGAATCGCCGGGCAAGGCCGACGAGCTCGCAACGCTCGGTCGCCAGATCGCGATGCATGTCGCCGCCACCAACCCGCTGGCGCTCGATCCGTCCGGCCTGGATCCGGCGGTCGTCAAGCGCGAGAAGGACGTGCTCGCCGACAAATACCGCCAGCAGGGCAAGCCCGAGAACGTGATCGAGAAGATCGTCGAGTCCGGCCTCAAGACCTATTACAAGGAAGTCTGCCTGCTCGAGCAGGCCTTCATCCACGACACCGGCAAGTCGGTGGCGCAGGCAGTGAAGGAGGCCGAGGGCAAGGTCGGCGGGCCTGTGAAGATCGCGGGCTTTGTGCGCTATGCTCTCGGTGAGGGAATCGAGAAGCAGGAAAGCGACTTCGCAGCCGAGGTCGCGGCGGCCAGCGGCAAGAAGTAAGCGCCGGAACACCTCCTTCCGGCGTGCCGCCGGAAGCGGCGCCCGGACAAGGAAAGTGCTCATGACTGATCCGGTCTATCGTCGCGTCGTGATCAAGCTGTCCGGCGAATACCTCGCGGGACAGCAGGGCTTTGGTATCGACCAGCCGACCGTGGACCGGGTTGCGGATGATCTGATTGCCGCCCGCAAGCTCGGCACCGAGGTCGCGGTCGTGATCGGCGGCGGCAATATCGTGCGTGGTGTCGAGGTGTCATCCCGCGGCGTATCGCGCCCGACCGGCGACACCATGGGCATGCTCGCCACCATGATGAACTGCCTCGCGCTGGAAGCGGCGATCGAGCGCAAGGGCACGCCGGCGCGCACGCTGTCGGCCTTCGTCATGCCGGAGATTTCCGAGCTGTTCACCCGCACCGCGGCGCACAAATACCTCGCCGAGGGCCGGATCGTGCTGCTCGGCGGCGGAACCGGCAATCCGTTCTTCACCACCGACACGACCGCGGTGCTGCGTGCCGCCGAGATCGGCGCCCAGGCGGTGCTGAAGGCGACCAATGTCGACGGCGTCTACTCGGCCGACCCGAAGAAGGATCCGACCGCCACGCGGTTCGACCGGCTGACGCATTCGCAGGCCATCGAGGGCGACTACAAGGTGATGGATGCCACCGCCTTCGCGCTTGCCCGCGAGACGTCGCTGCCTATCATTGTATTCTCGATCGCGCAGTCGGGTTCGATCGGTGCGATTCTGCGTGGTGCCGGCCACGGAACCATTGTCGCCGGCTGACGGCTCGTCGTCGCGCCCCGAGAGAAGGGCGCAGAGCGGTCGCCGGGATTTTGAAGGAGAAACGTGATGGCCACGGGTAGTTTCGACCTCAACGAAGTGAAGCGCCGCATGCAGGGCGCCGTCCAGTCCCTCAAGCACGAGCTTGGCGGCCTGCGGACGGGGCGCGCCTCCGCCTCGATGCTCGATCCGGTGCAGGTCGACGCTTATGGCACTCACATGCCACTCAATCAGCTCGCCACCGTCAGCGTGCCGGAGCCGCGCCTGATCTCGGTGCAGGTCTGGGACAAGTCGATGGTCAAGGCCGTGGAGAAGGCGATCGTCGATTCCAACCTCGGCCTGTCGCCCGCGACCGAAGGCCAGGTGCTGCGCCTGCGTATTCCCGAGCTCAACGAGGAGCGCCGCAAGGAGCTGGTGAAGGTCGCGCACAAATACGCGGAGGCCGCCAAGGTCGCTGCGCGCCATGTCCGTCGCGACGGTCTCGACGTGCTCAAGAAGCTCGAGAAGAATCACGAGATGTCGGAGGACGACCAGAAGCGTCACGCCGACGAGGTGCAGAAGGCGACCGACGGCACGATCACCGAGATCGACCAGCTGCTGGCCGCCAAGGAAAAAGAAATCCTCACCGTTTAAGGCATCGCCTTCATGTCCAACGCCGCCGCGCCCGCAACCGAAGGACCTGACCGGTCCGACGCGCCTGCGCATGTCGCCATCATCATGGATGGCAACGGGCGTTGGGCGGCTGCGCGCGGCTTGCCGCGTGCGGAAGGGCATCGCCGTGGCGTGGACGCGCTGCGCCGCGTGGTGCGCGCCTCGCACGAGCTCGGCATTCGCTATCTCACCATCTTCTCGTTCTCCTCGGAGAACTGGTCGCGCCCGGCGAGCGAGATCGGCGATCTCTTCGGCCTGCTGCGGCGCTTCATCCGCAACGATCTGGCGAGCCTGCATCGCGACGGCGTCAAGGTCCGCATCATCGGCGAGCGCGAAGGGCTCGAGAGCGATATCTGCGCGCTCCTCAACGAGGCGGAGGAGCTGACGCGCGACAACACGCGCCTCACGCTCGTCGTCGCCTTCAACTACGGCTCGCGGCAGGAGATCGCGAAGGCCGCGCAGAAGCTCGCGCGCGAGGTCACAGAGGGCAGGCGGGATCCCGCCACGATCGACGCCGAGACGCTCGGCGCGCATCTCGATGCGCCCGACATTCCCGATCCCGATCTCATCATCCGCACCAGCGGCGAGCAGCGCCTGTCCAACTTTCTGATGTGGCAGGCCGCCTATAGCGAGCTCGTCTTCGTGCCGATCCACTGGCCCGATTTCGACAAGGCGGCGCTGGAAAGCGCGATCGCCGAATTTGCCAGGCGCGAGCGCCGTTTTGGCGGCCTGGTCGCGAAAACCGCCTCGTGAGCGAACCCGACGCCGCACCGGCGGGCTCTGCGCCTGCCCCGAGCAATCTCGTGCTGCGGATCCTCGCCGCGCTCGTGCTGGCGCCGCTCGCCATTGCGCTCGCCTACGCCGGCGGCTGGCTGTGGGCACTTCTTGTCACCCTGGTGTCGATCGGACTGTTCGCGGAATGGCTGATGGTGGTGGGCGCGGGCTCGGTCGCGCTGACTGGGACGGGGACTATCGTCATCGCCATCATGGGATTTTGCGTTGCCTTCGGCGCGCTCAAGACGGCTGTCATCGCCGGCTTCATCGGCGGTGCGATCGTGACGCTGATCGCGCGGGGCAAGTTCGTCTGGGCGGCTATCGGATTCGCCTATGCATCGGCGGCGCTGCTGGCCTCGATCCTGGTGCGGCAGGATCTCTTAAACGGGTTCGCTGCCCTGATGTTCGTGCTGCTCGTGGTGTGGGCGACCGATATCGGCGGCTATTTCGCCGGCCGCAGCATCGGTGGACCGAAGCTGTGGCCACGCGTGAGTCCCAAGAAGACCTGGGCGGGCGCTCTCGGCGGCTTTGTCGCAAGCCTCTTGGTTGCGGTGGGCTTCGCGGCTTGCGGGCTCGGAAAGATGGCGCCATTGCTGCTCGTCAGCGCCATCCTGTCGGTGGTATCGGCGCTGGGCGATCTGTTCGAATCCGCAGTGAAGCGGCGCTTCGGCGTCAAGGATTCCAGTCACTTAATTCCCGGCCATGGCGGACTTATGGACCGCCTGGACGGCTTTGTTGCCGCCATCCTGGCGGCATGGATTATCGGCTTTCTCCGCCATGGTGTGCATAGCGCCGGAAGCGGTCTTATGGTTTGGTGAGGATATGAGCGCGGTCCCATTGCGTAACAACAGGCTTGCTGCGTCTGCCGTCCGCAGCGTCACGGTACTCGGTGCCACCGGCTCGATCGGCGACAGCACGATGGATTTGCTGCGCGCCTCGCCCGAACGCTATCGCGTCGAGGCGCTGACGGCGAACGGCAATGTCGAAGCGCTGGCCAAGCTCGCGAAGGAATTCTCCGCGCGCTACGTCGCGATCGCCGACACCTCCAAGCTCGCCGAGCTGAAGGCCGCGTTGGCCGGGACCAGCACCGAATGCGGCGCCGGCGAAAGCGCGGTGATCGAGGCGGGTGCGCGTCCTGCCGATTGGGTGATGGCGGCCGTGAGCGGCGCCGCCGGACTGAAGCCGGCCCTGGCCGCGGTTGATCGCGGCGCGCATGTCGCGCTCGCCAACAAGGAATGCCTGGTCTGCGCCGGCGATTTCTTCATGCAGCGCGCGGCAAAAGCCGGCGCCTGCATCCTGCCGGCCGATTCCGAGCACAATGCTCTGTTCCAGGCGCTGAGCTCAGGCAATCGCGACGAGCTCGTCCGCGTCATCATCACGGCCTCCGGCGGCCCGTTCCGGACCTGGAAGCCTGCCGACATCGAGCAGGCCACGCTCGAGCAGGCCCTGAAGCACCCCAACTGGAGCATGGGCCAAAAGATCACGATCGATTCCGCCTCGATGATGAACAAGGGGCTCGAGGTGATCGAGGCGTCCTATCTGTTCGCGCTCGCGCCCGACGAGATCGACGTGCTCGTTCATCCGCAGTCGATCATCCACGGCATGGTCGAGTTTTCCGATTGCTCCGTCGTGGCCCAGCTCGGCGCGCCCGACATGCGGACGCCGATCGCGCATTGTCTCGGGTGGCCCGACCGTATCAAGGGTCCGGCGGCCAAGCTCGACCTGGCCAAGATCGGCCAACTGACCTTCGAGGCGCCGGATTTCGAGCGGTTCCCGGGCCTGCGCCTGGCCTTCGATTCGCTCCGGACCGGGAAGGGAGCGACCACGGTCTACAATGCTGCCAACGAGGTCGCCGTCGCCGCCTTCATCGCCGGCAAGATCCGGTTTGGTGCGATCGCGCGCCTGGTCGAGGCGACGCTGGATGACTGGGTCCGCAGCGGGAACCAGGCTCCGATGACCTCGGCCGATGATGCAATCTCCGTTGACCATGTTGCTCGAAATAGAGCTGCCGCCCTATTGCCTCAAATTGCCTTAAAGGCATCCTAGATGGTTCGGGGCCAGGGCCTTGCGGCGCTGGATGAGGGAATTCGATGATCGACTTTTTTGTCCATAGTTTCAATACGTTGAGCCATGGGCTCCTCGGTTACGTGATCCCCTTCCTGTTCGTCCTGACCATCGTCGTGTTCTTCCACGAGCTCGGCCATTTCCTGGTCGCGCGCTGGGCGGGCGTTCGCGTTTTGACCTTTTCACTCGGTTTCGGGCCTGAGCTGGTCGGTTTCAACGACCGTCACGGGACCCGCTGGAAAATCTCGGCGATTCCGCTTGGCGGCTACGTCAAGTTCTTCGGCGACGAGAGCGAGGCCTCGACCCCGTCGGCCGAGACGCTAGCGGCCATGACGGCCGAGGAGCGCGCCGGCAGCTTCCATCACAAGAAGGTCGGCCCGCGCGCCGCCATCGTCGCCGCCGGACCGATCGCTAATTTCATCCTGGGCGCGCTGATCTTCGCCGCCATGGCGCTGTACTACGGCAAGCCGAGCACGATCGCGCGCGTGGACGGCGTCGTCGCCGACGGCGCTGCGGCCGCGGCGGGCTTCAAGATCGGGGACGTCGTCGTCCAGATCGACGGCAAGCCGATCGAGAGCTTTGCCGACATGCAGCGAATCGTTGCGATGAGCGCAGGTTCAGCGCTTGCGTTCCAGGTGAAGCGCGACGGCGCCATCGTGTCGCTGACTGCAACCCCCGCACTGCTCGAGCGCAAGGATCCCTTCGGCAACCGTCATCGTGTCGGCGTGCTCGGTGTCGAGCATAAGTCGCAGGCCGGTGAGGCCTCGACCGCTCCAGTGGGCATCGGCGAAGCGCTCAAGATCGGCGTCGAGCAGGTCTGGTTCATCATCACCAGCACCTTCAAGTTCCTGGGCTCGTTGTTCGTCGGAAACGGCAATCCCAACGAGGTCAGCGGCGTCCTGGGAATCGCGAAGATGTCGGGGCAGGCGGCCAGCGCCGGATTCCAGTTCGTGATCAATCTGTGCGCAGTGCTGTCGGTGTCGATCGGCCTGTTGAACCTGTTCCCGATCCCGCTGCTCGATGGCGGTCACCTTATGTTCTATGCGGCGGAAGTGGTCCGCGGCCGGCCTCTGTCCGAACGGACTCAGGAGATGGGGTTCCGAATCGGGCTCGGTTTGGTGCTGATGTTGATGGTGTTTGCGACCTACAACGACATCCTTCGGATGGCGGCTTCCTGATAGGGGCTTTTTTGTGGCGTTGCTGTTGAGCAACGTCTTGGAATGAAATTGAAATTGCGGCGCGCTCGACCGTTTGCGGCGTCGGTGAAATTGGCTACAAGCGGCCTGAACTTGGGGAATCTTTCCAGATCGGCGTTGGGGTTGGGTCTGGTACGGAATGATAAGGGCGCGTTGCGCGATGAAGTTTGGACTGCGACTCCGGGGGGGCTTGCTCGCAACCCTGATCATGTTCGGCGCGCCGGTGGTTGCCCCGGTTGGGGCTGTTTTCGTGTCTTCGTCTGCACTCGCTCAGACGGTCCAGTCGATTTCCGTCCAAGGAAATCGCCGTGTCGAGGTGGAGACGATCCGCTCCTATTTCAAGCCGGGCCCGGGCGGCCGCCTGGATCAAGGCGCCATCGACGACGGCCTGAAGGCGTTGATCGAGACTGGCCTGTTCCAGGACGTCAGGATCAATCGCGGCCCCGGCGGCCAGATCATCGTCTCCGTGGTGGAAAACCCGGTGATCGGGCGCATCGCCTTCGAGGGCAACAAGAAGATCAAGGACGAGCAGCTCACCGCTGAGGTCCAGTCCAAGGCACGGGGCACCTTCTCCCGCGCCATGGTGCAGTCCGACACATTGCGAATCGCCGAGATCTATCGCCGGTCCGGCCGCTATGACGTGCGCGTCACGCCTGAAATCATCGAGCAGCCGAACAATCGCGTCGACCTGATTTTCACGATCGAGGAGGGCGCCAAGACCGGCGTCAAGTCGATCGAGTTCGTCGGCAACAATGCGTTCTCGTCTTATCGCCTGCGCGACGTCATCAAGACGCGCGAATCGAACCTGCTGAGCTTCCTCGCCAGCGGTGACATCTACGATCCCGATCGCGTCGAGGCCGACCGCGACCTGATCCGTCGCTTCTATCTCAAGCACGGCTTCGCCGACGTCCAGGTCGTGGCCGCGCTCACCGAATACGATCCGGAGAAGAAGGGCTTCAACGTCACCTTCAAGATCGAGGAAGGCGCGCAATACCGCGTCGGCGCGGTCGACTTCCGCTCCAGCATTCCGAATTTCGATCCCTCGTCGCTGCGCGGGTATTCGCGCGTCAGCGTCGGCTCGCTCTACAACGTCGAATCGGTCGAGAAGTCGGTCGAGGAGATGCAGATCGAGGCCTCGCGCCGCGGTTATGCCTTCGCCGTGGTTCGTCCCGGCGGCGACCGCAATTTCGAGGCCCATACCGTCTCCGTCGTGTTCAATGTCGACGAGGGCCCGCGCACCTATATCGAGCGCATCAACCTGCGCGGCAACACCCGCACGCGCGACTACGTGATCCGCCGCGAGTTCGACATCTCGGAAGGTGATGCCTACAACCGCGCGCTGGTCGATCGGGCCGAGCGGCGGCTGAAGAACCTCGACTACTTCAAGAGCGTTAAGATCACGACCGAACCCGGCTCGTCGAGCGACCGCGTGATCCTGATCGTCGACATGGAAGAGAAATCGACCGGCGACTTCTCGATCTCGGGCGGCTACTCCACGACCGACGGCGCGCTGGCCGAAGTCTCGATCTCCGAGCGCAATCTGCTCGGCCGCGGCCTGTTCGCCAAGGCGTCGGTGACCTATGGCCAGTATGCGCGCGGTTACTCGCTGTCGTTCGTCGAGCCCTATCTGCTCGACTACCGCGTCGCGCTCGGCCTCGACCTCTATCAGCGCCAGCAGCTGGCCAACAGCTACATCTCTTACGGCACCAAGACGCTCGGCTTCTCGCCGCGCCTCGGCTTCTCCTTGCGTGAAGACCTAGCGCTCCAGCTGCGCTACTCGATCTACCAGCAGGAAATCACGCTGCCGTACTATCTGGCAAACTGTAACAACAATCTGGGAACGTCGGCCTTCAACCCGAGCCCGGCCTTCGCCGCCGTGAACGGCATCGACCTGAGCTCGACCAACGGCCTCGGTTGCTACAGCGACGGTGAAGCCTCGTTGCCGGTGCGCAAGGAACTTGCCAACGGCAAGACCCTGACCTCGGCGCTCGGCTACACGCTGACCTACAACACGCTGGACAACAACAAGAACCCCACCGACGGTCTGCTCATCGACTTCCGGCAGGATTTCGCCGGCGTCGGCGGCGACGTCAGCTATCTGAAGACCGTTGCGGACGGAAAGTACTACGCTCCGCTGGTGTCTGACATCGTCGGCATCGTCCGTCTTCAGGGCGGTATTCTGACCAAGATCAACGATGATCTGCGGATGCTCGACCACTTCCAGATGGGCCCGAACCTCGTCCGTGGCTTCGCGCCGAACGGCATCGGCCCGCGCGACCTGAATCCTTTCGGTACGCAGGACGCGCTCGGCGGCACCAAGTATTGGGGCGCTTCGCTCGAATTGCAGATGCCGTTCTGGTTCCTGCCCAAGGAAGTGGGTCTGAAGGGCGCAGTCTATGCCGACGCCGGCGGTCTCTACGACTATAAGGGACCGACGAGTTGGACCGCTACCAACGAGGTCAATGTGCCGGGCTGTATCCCGTCGACCATCAATCCGACGAGCACCGGAACCTGTACTGGCCTCGTTTACGACGACAGCAAGGTGGTCCGCACGTCGGTCGGTGTCGGCCTGATCTGGCAGTCGCCGTTCGGTCCGCTGCGCTTCGACTACGCCGTGCCGCTCACTAAGGGCAAGTACGACCGCACGCAGGAGTTCCGGTTCGGCGGCGGCACCACGTTCTAATTCGATCAGCACGGCACGATCACTGGAGCCGGTTTCCGAAAGGGATCGTGCCAATCCTGCAGATGAGGCATGATGCGGCCTGACCGCTTCATGCCGAAGCCGGACCGCGACGGGGTGGAATGGCGCAGCCGACCTTCTTCACAAAACCGCCTGCCTCAGCGTTGGCTGACATTGCCGCGCTGACCAAGGCGCAGCTCGTCGACCCCGAAAGGGGCGGCCGGATCATCACGGGCCTTGCTTCGCTCGACGAAGCCGGCCCGATGCATCTGGCGTTCTTCGACAACCTGAAATATGCCGATCAGCTCAAGGCGACCCGGGCCGGGGCCTGCCTCGTCAGCCCGCGCTTCGAGGCCGAGGTGCCCGCGCATGTGGCCGTGCTGCGGGTGGCGCAGCCGTTCCGTGCCTTCGTCAGGATCGCGCGGGAATGGCACGGAGACGCGCTCAGGCCGCAATCCTGGGTCGGCAATGACGGCATCGCGCCGACCGCCATCATCGATCCCACGGCCCGGCTCGAGGATGGCGTGATCGTCGATCCCCTGGCCGTGATCGGCGCGGACGTCGAGATCGGTAGCGGCACCGTGATCGGCGTCGGCGCGGTGATCGGCCCCGGCGTCAAGATCGGCCGGGACTGCAATGTCGGTGCCCGCACGGCCATCCAGTGCGCCCTGATCGGCAACAACGTGCTGATCCATCCGGGCTGCTCGATCGGCCAGGACGGCTACGGCTTCATCTTCTTCGGCCCCGAGGGCCATCTGAAGGTGCCGCAGACCGGGCGGGTGTTGATCCAGAAAGACGTCGAGGTCGGCGCCAACACCACGATCGACCGCGGCTCCTTGCGCGACACCGTGATCGGCGAAGGGACCAAAATCGACAATCAGGTCCAGATCGGCCACAATGTGACCATCGGGCGGCACTGCCTGCTGGCGGCCCAGATCGGCCTCGCCGGCAGCCTGACCATCGGCGACAACGTGGCGCTGGGAGCGAAGGTTGGCATCAACAACCACCTCAAGATCGGCGACGGAGCTCAGGTGACCGCCATGAGTGCCGTCAAGGACGACATTCCGCCGGGCGGACGCTGGGGCGGGCATTTCGCCAAGCCGACCAAACAATGGTTCAAGGAGATCATCGCGGTGGAGCGCCTGGTGCGCGACAGCAAGGCCGATGCGAAGGACGAGGGACGGGAATGACGGTGGAATCACCTGTTAAGTTCGAACTGGTGGATATCAACGCGATCCTCCAGACCCTGCCGCACCGCTTTCCGATGCTCTTGATCGACCGCGTGATCAACATCCGCGCCGATTACAGCGGCATCGGCATCAAGAACGTCACCTTCAACGAGCCGGCCTTCCAAGGGCACTTTCCCGAGCGCCCGGTCTATCCCGGCGTCATGATGATCGAGGCGATGGCGCAGACCGCGGGCGTGATCGGCATCAAGTCGGTCGAGGGCACCGAGAAGCCGCGCGCGGTCTATTTCCTGACCATCGACAAGTGCAAGTTCCGCAAGCCCGTGCTGCCCGGCGATACCATCGAGTATCACATGCGCTCGCTCGGCCGCCGCAAGGCCATGTGGTGGTTTCACGGCGATGCCAAGGTCAATGGGCAGATCGTTGCGGAAGCCGACGTCGGCGCCATGCTGACGGACTGAGCGAAATCAGCCCTTGCGGACCGGCTCGCGTGTCCGGCACGCGTAGCTCCCGGTGGTCGCCTCGGGCTTGATATTTTGGTTGAAGAACTGCCCCATGGAGGGCGCGCCGAGGAGACGCTCGACTGTATCGGGCGTCACGCCGCAATAGCGGTCATAGGCTCCGTTGTTCGCGACAATCAGATCCTGCTGCTTGCGATCGTAACAGACCCGCTGAAGCACCGTGCTGCGGGTGATGTCCCGGCATTCAAATGACCCGAGATCGACGAGGTGGCGTTCGCCGGTCTCGACCGTCTCGGACACGATCGGAGCCGTCGCGAGCTGGGCGAGCAGAAGTGCCAGGGTCCTGACCACGATCACCTCAAGCTTCACATGAACCTGTTGATGGGCCGGGAAGGCCACCTCATCCGGCACATGAAACACGCCGAGATGATACGTCACTGGACAGATCGGGCATAGTCGCGCTAACCAGCCGAAAACCAAGCGACTTCAATACATAACCAGACCTTCTTGACGAGTAAGATTGGCTTGATGAGCAAGATTGATCCCACCGCACGGGTCGCGGACGGCGCCGTGATCGGCGAGGGCACCGAGATCGGCCCCTATTGCATCATCGGCCCGAACGTCGTGATCGGCGCGAACTGCAAGCTGATCGGACACGTCACCGTCATCGGCCATACCTCGCTCGGCGAAGGCTGCGTCGTTTCGCCGTTCGCAGTGCTGGGCGGCGCCCCGCAGGATCTCAGCTACAAGGGCGAGCCGACGAAACTCGAGATCGGTTCCGGCTGCACCATCCGGGAAGGCGCGACGATGAATGTCGGCACCATCAAGGGTGGAGGGCTGACGCGCGTCGGCAATGGCGGCTATTTCATGAACAACAGCCATGTCGGCCATGACTGCATGGTTGGCGACAACGTGATCTTCGCGACCTCGGCGACGCTCGGCGGTCATTGCGAGATCGGCGACGCCGTGTACATCGGCGGCCTGTCGGCGGTGCACCAGTTCACGCGCATCGGCCCGCAGGTCATGGTCGGCGGTGTGTGCGGCGTGCGCGACGACATTATCCCGTTCGGCCTCGTCAACGGCCAGTATGCGGTGCTGGAAGGCCTCAATCTGATCGGCATGAAGCGGCGCAAGTTCACCAAGCAGCGGCTTGCGACCGTGCGCGGGTTCTACCAAAAACTCTTCCATGGTCCCGGCACTTTCGCCGAGCGGCTGGAGGCCGCGCGGCCGCTCGCGGGCGAAGACCCTGCGATCGCCGAAATCCTCGACTTCATCGGCAAGGGCAAGCGCCCGCTCTGTCTTCCCGCCATCGCGAAGTGATCGTAGGATGGCCGCGGGCATGACATCGGCGGCTGCGGAGATTTCCTCACCTGTCGGCGTGGTCGCCGGCGGCGGCGCGATGCCGTTCGCGGTCGCCGAATCGCTCGCCGCGCGCGGCATCACGCCGGTGCTGTTTCCGCTGCGCGGGGCCTGCGATCCGGCGCGGGTGGAGAAATTCCGCCACCGCTGGATCTCGGTCGGCCAGCTCGGCCGCGCGATGCGGCTGTTTCGCGAAGAAGGCTGCCGCGACCTGATCTTCATCGGCACATTGGTGCGCCCCTCGCTCTCGGAGATCCGCTTCGACGTCAAGACGCTGCGCCTGCTCGGAAACGTCATCCGCGCCTTCCGCGGCGGCGACGATCATCTGTTGTCCGGCGTCGGCCGCATCCTCGAGCAGGACGGCTTCCGCATGGTCGGCATCAAGGACGTCGCGCCCGATCTGCTGATGCCCGAGGGCTGCATCAGCCGCGCCTGGCCGAGCGACACTGGCAAGACCGACATCGAGCGCGGCCGGGCGGTGCTGACCGCGCTTGGTCCGTTCGACATCGGCCAGGCCGCGGTCGTGATCGACGGTCATGTCGTGGCGGTCGAGGATATCGAGGGCACCGACGCGCTGCTTGCGCGCGTCGCGCGGCTGCGCGAGGAGGGCCGTATTCGCGCGGCCATGGGCCGCGGCGTGCTGGTGAAGGCGCCGAAGAGCGGCCAGGATCTGCGCTTCGACCTGCCGACGATCGGCCCGCGCACCATCGAGGGCGTCGCAAGGGCGGGCCTTGCCGGCATCGCCGTCATCGCCGGCAACACGATTGCGGCCGAGCCGCAGGCGATGATCGCGCTCGCCGACGCCAAATACCTCTTCGTCATCGGCCTGCCGGCGTGATGCAGGGCCGCGATCCCAAGCGCAAGATCTTCCTGATCGCCACGGAGGAATCCGGCGACAGGCTCGGCAGTGCCTTGATGAAGGTGCTGCGTCAGCGCCTCGGCGACGGTGTGCAGTTCGAAGGCGTCGGCGGCCGCACCATGGCGCGCGAGGGGCTCGAGACCCTGTTTCCAATCGAGGAGCTGTCGATCGTCGGCTTCGCCGCCGTCATTCAGCAATTGCCGAAAATCCTGCGGCTGATCCGTAAGACGGTCGACGCCGTGACCGAGGCCGCGCCCGACGCGCTCGTCATCATCGACAGCCCCGATTTCACCCATCGCGTCGCCCGCCGCGTGCGCTCGCGCAGTCCGGCGATTCCGATCGTCGATTACGTGTCGCCGCAGCTCTGGGCGTGGCGGCCGGGACGGGCGCGGACCATGCTCGGTTATGTCGACCATGTGCTCGGCCTCTTGCCGTTCGAGCCGGAGGAATACCGCAAGCTGGGCGGGCCGCCATGCAGCTATGTCGGCCATCCCCTGGTCGAGCAATTGGGCTCGCTGCGGCCGAATGCGGAGGAACAGAAGCGCCGCAACAGTGAGCCGCCGGTGCTCCTGGTGCTGCCCGGCAGCCGCCGCAGCGAGATCCGGCATCACCTCGAGGTGTTCGGCGCGGCGCTCGGCCGCTTGCAGGCGGAGGGGCGCGCGTTCGAATTGATGCTGCCGACCATGCCGCATCTCGAAGCGACAATCCGCGAGGGCATCGCGAATTGGCCGGTCAAGCCGCAAATCGTGATCGGCGAGAACGACAAGCGCGCCGCCTTCCGCATTGCCCACGCGGCGCTGGCGAAATCCGGCACGGTAACGCTGGAGCTCGCGCTGTCGGGCATTCCGATGGTGACGGCCTATCGCGTCGGCGCCATCGAGGCCTTCATCCTGCGCCGCGCGATCCGCGTCTCCTCGGTGATCCTTGCCAATCTCGTGATCGGCAAGGACGTCATTCCGGAGTTCTTGCAGGAGGACTGCACGCCCGAGAAGCTGGCACCGGCGCTCGCCGAATTGCTGACGGATTCGCCGCTGCGGCGAGAGCAGGTCGAGGCATTCGCCCAGCTCGACCAGATCATGTCGACCGGCAACAAATCGCCGAGCGTGCTCTCGGCCGATATCGTGCTCGCGACGATGCGCAAGGGCAGGCGGTAAGACGGATTCGTAGGGTGGACAAAGCGAAAGCGTGCCCACCATTTCTCCTCCTTAATTGCGTAGAGAGACGGTGGGCACGCTGCGCTTCGCCCACCCTACAGGACTAGCCGAGACCGCCATCGACCTGAAAGCATTGGCGCGTGATGCGCTGGCTCTCGTCGGAGGCGAGGAACAGCGCCATGTTGGCGATGTCGTCGGGTGTCACCGCATCGGGAACGGCCTGACGCGCGCGCATCTCGGCGATGGTCTGCTCGTTCGGATACCACAGCTGGCGCTGGCGCTCGGTGATCACCATGCCTGGCGCAATCGCGTTGACGCGAATGCGGTCGGGACCGACCAGCCTAGCCAGCGAGTTGGTGAAGCCGACGATCGCCGCTTTCGCGGCAGCATAGACCGGCAGCGCCGGCGCGCCACGCATCCAGGCGATCGACGACATGTTGATGATCGAGCCGCCGCCGCGCGCCTGCATCTGCGGCACCACCGCCTGCGCCGCGAAGAAGACGTGCTTGAGGTTGACGCCGATCATCCAGTCGAAATCGGCCGGCGTCACCTCGGAGAGAACCTGGCGTTGATCGTTGGCGGCGTTGTTGACGAGAACGGCGGCATCGCCGAGCGAACGGTGGACCTCCGCCATCGCGGTGCGCAAGGCGTCGATGTCCAGGAGATCGCAGGGCACGAACAGCGGGGCGGTCCCGCCCGCTGCCGCCACCTCCCGCACCAGCGTTTCACCGGCATTCGTGTCGATGTCGAGGAAGGCGATGCGGGCGCCCTGGGTCGCGAACGCCCGTACAAGGGCAGCCCCGATGCCGCTGGCGCCGCCGGTGATCAACACCACGCGGTCCGCAAGGCCTGAATAGGTGGTCTTCGTCATGCGATCAGTCGCTCCGTCTCGGGGTCGAACAGGCAAATGCGCCGCGTGTCGAGCGCGAAAGAGGCGGACGCGCCGAGCGTGGGGCGGATATCGGGCGAGATTCGCGCCATCGCAGGCTCGCCCCCGAGCCGCAGCAACACCATCGTCTCGGCACCGGTCGGCTCGACCATTTCCACCGGCGCGTTGACGAGGACAGGTGCATCGCCGGAGAACGCGCGGCTGCCTTCGGCAATGCATTCCGGCCTGATCCCGAACACCACCTCGCGACCGACGAAGGATGCTGCGGCGTCATATTCTCTCAGGCGCAGACGAACCTCGTCCGGCCGCCCGGCGCCGATCACGACCACCGGCCCGTCATTCCCGGTCTCGAGCCGCGCCGGCATGGTGTTCATCGGCGGCGAGCCCATGAAACGCGCCACGAACAGATTGGCCGGGTAGCGGTACACGGTATCGGGATCGGCGAATTGCTGCACACTGCCCTGATGCATCACCGCGATCCGTGTCGCCATCGTCATGGCCTCGATCTGGTCGTGGGTGACATAGACGATGGTGGCGCCGATACGCTGGTGCAGCCGCTTGATCTCCATCCGCATCTCGACGCGCAGCTTGGCGTCGAGATTGGACAGCGGCTCATCGAACAGGAAGAGCAGGGGATTGCGCACCAGCGCGCGCCCCATCGCCACACGCTGGCGCTGGCCGCCGGACAATTGCGACGGCTTGCGGCCGAGCAGCGGCTCGATCTGGAGCAGCTTGGCCACATTCGCGACCGACTTCTCCTGCTCGGCCTTCGGCACATGGCGGCATTCCATGCCGAAGGTGATGTTCTGGCGCACGGTCATCGAGGGATAGAGTGCGTAGGACTGGAACACCATGGCGATGTCGCGGTCCTTGGGCGGGATGTCGTTGACGACGCGTCCGCCGATCTCGATCGTCCCCGCGCTCGGCCGGTCGAGCCCGGCAACGATGTTGAGCAGCGTGGACTTGCCGCAGCCGGACGGTCCGACCAACACGGTGAACTCCCCGCTCTCGATGTCGAGATCGATGCCCTTCAGCACCTCCAGATTGGCGTAGCGCTTGGACAGGGCGCGAATGCTTAGTGCTGCCATGACAAATCCATCATTTCACTGCGCCGGCGGTAAGGCCGCGCACGAAGTACCTGCCGCCGAGGAGATAGATCAACAAAGTGGGCAGCGCTGCGATGATCACCGCTGCGCTCTGCACGCCATGCTGCGGGATATCCGCAACTGCAGCAGATAGCGCGATGAGAGCAGCCGTGACGGGCTGCTGTTGGCCGCTCGTGAACGTCACGCCATAGAGGAATTCGTTCCAGATATGCGTGAACTGCCAGATCACGGTGACGATCAGGATGGGAGGCGAGAGCGGCAGAATGATGCGCCAGAAAATACGAAAGAACCCGGCGCCATCGATGCGCGCGGCCCTGATCAATTCATGGGGAATGGCGACATAGTAGTTTCGGCAGAACAGCGTGGTGAAGGAGAGCCCCTGGATGGTGTGAATCAACACGAGGCCCGCCAGCGTGTTGATGAGACCGATGTCCCGCAGCACGATGGTCCAGGGAAGCAAGCGCATCTGCTGGGGAAGGAACAGGCCGAGGGTCACGATGCCGTAGATCCAGTTGTCGCCGCGAAAACGCCAGAGCGACACGGCATAACCGGCGATCGCACCGAGCATGGTCGAGAAAATCGTCGCAGGAATCGTGACGAGCGCGGAGTTCAGCATGTACGGTCGGATGCCGGCGCAGGTCTCGGCGACGCAGAAGCCGCTCCAGGCAGCGACGTAGTTGCTCCAGGCCCATTGCTGCGGCCAGCCGATCATCGAGGCCTGCGCGATCTCCTCGTTGGTGCGGAGCGAGTTCAGCACGACAACGGCCAATGGCGCGAGCCAGGCCGCGGCGATCAATGAAACGATGAGATAGATCAAAATCCGGCTTGGTGCGAAGGTTCGGTCACGCATGGGCCGCCCGCCGCCGCTGAAGATAACGCCACGCTGCATACGGCAGCAGGACCGCGAGAAGAATAAGCAGCATGAGCACCGCCGCCGCGGCCCCCCGGCCGAGCAGGCTGCGCTGGAACATCAGGTCGTAGACAACAAGTGCCGGCAGCTGGGTCGCGATTCCCGGCCCGCCGTTGGTGAGCGCGCGGACGAGGTCGAAAGCCGAAATCGCGAACTGCAACTGGATCACGACGACGGTGATGGTGATCGGCCAAAGCGTCGGCAGAATGATGCGCCGGTACATTCGGACCGGTCCCGCGCCGTCGATCTGCGCAGCTTTGATGAGGTCGGCGTCGACCGACCGAAGGCCGGCAAGGAAGAGCGCCATGGCGAAGCCCGAGGATTGCCAGATGGCAGCGATAACAATGGTCCAGATGGCCATGTCGCGGTCGATCAGCCAGTCGAACTTGAAGGAGGTCCAGCCGAGGTCATGGACCAGCTTCTGGATCCCAAGGCCAGGATTGAGCAGCCAACTCCAGACCGTGCCGGTGACCACGAACGACACCGCGAGGGGGTAGAGGAAGATGGATCGGAGCAGGTTCTCGCCGCGAATGCGCTGATCGAGCAGGATCGCAAGGATGAGGCCGGTCACCGCGCTCAGCAGCACGAAAGCGCTGCCAAACAGCAGCAAATTGTCAAAGGCGATCTGCCAGTTCCGCGATGCCGCGACCGCCGTGTAGTTGCGCAACCCCACCCAGCCCGAGACCGGCACCAGAGTGGATGGCGTGAACGATATCCAGATCGTCCACAGCGAGAAGGACACGAGGTGCGCGGCGGACAGCAGCAGCGGCACCCAGATCATCAGATATTCGGGCAGCCGGCGCACCACGTCCGAAGGCGCCGGCCGGCCCGGTCTTGTCGCGACGATTTGGGTCAACGTGCGCTCTCGACTGCATCGCCAAGGCGGGTGACGGCTTGCTCCGGCTTGATCGTCTTGTTCTTCACGTATTCCGTGATCACGTCGATCATCGCTGCGGTCATTCCGTTTTCCTGAGCCATATTGTGCGCAAGGCTCAGAACCGCCTGATTGCTGGCAATAGCGTCTTTCAGGGCGGCTGCGGTCCGCCGTTGACCGTCCGACCAGCCTTCACCGGAAAGATCGACATCGGTGCGCACGGGTATTGATCCTGTAATCTGCGAATACATCGTCTGGATAGCGGGATCCATGACGAGCTGAGCCATCAGCATCTGACCGGCCTGGAGGTCGGGCTCCTTGCGCTGCCAGAAGATGAATGCATCAGCGTTCAACAGGAACACCGGCTTGCCATTGTCGCTGGGGCCCGGCGCGATCATGAAGTCGTCGAACTTGAAACCGGCGTTGCGCAACACGCCCTGCGCCCATCCGCCCATGATCATCATGCCCATGTCGCCGTCGACGAAGCGTTTTAGGTTGGTCGAAAAGTGTTGGGCGCCGACGTTGGGATCCATCCAGTCGGCGATCCTGCGCACCTGTGCGAACGCGGCCTTGAGCTCGGGACCCTCCAGAGCTTTCTTGTCGAGATTCATGATGGCGGCGCGGTATGCGGTTGGACTGATGCCGGCCAGAGAAGCCTCGAATTTTTGTCCGTCGTCCGGGCGGGTACCACCGTTGGCGATGGGATAGGGGACACCGCCCGCTTTCATCTTTTCGGCAAGGTCATTGAAGTCTGCCCAGGTGATGGGGATCTTGTCGGCCTTGGCCTTGTCCATCGCGCGTCTGGACAGGAACAGCATGTTGGTGCTGTAGATCTGCAACGGCAGTGCGATCCACTTGCCTGCCGGCTTATGCAATCGTGCAAGATCTGGAGCGACGACCTTCTCGTAGCCGGCGGCAGCGACGACGGCGTCAAGATCGACGGTCGGGGCGATCTTCGACCAGGCTGCAATCTCGGGACCTTTGAGTTGCGAGCAGGCCGGAGGATCTCCGGCCATGATCTGAGCGCGCAGCTTGTTCATCATCTCGGTGGTGAAGCCGGGGACGGGCGAGTGCTGCCAGACCCCTCCCTTCTCCTCGAATTTCTTACCGAGCGCCGTGATGGCCGCCCCGTCGCTGCCCGCGGACCATTGAGAGATCGCGGTCAGGCGCGGCTTGACCGCGCCTTGGGCGCGGGCAAATGCCGGCAGCGCGAGTGCGGCAGCAGATCCAGCGAGCAGACGGCGCCTTGTTGTTGTGATCGGCATGGCAGTTCCTCCCGTGTTGAGTGCTTTGTGCGTTGAGGCCGCACGGTTCAGGGCATGTCAGGCGGCCTCCGTCGATGTGGCGGGCATGCCGCCGCGGCTGGCCAGGCAGAAGGCGGCGAAGGCCAGGGCAGCCTGCGGATCGTTGCCGGTGGAGGGTGGCACGAAGGCGATGGACACTTGCGCCAATGTCCGGCCGCCCAGTAGGCAGGCGTCGATCCCCTCGACCACGGCGTTGCGATCGTCATCGGAGAGCAGCGATGGCCAGCCGCTGATGGCGACGCCACCGCATGGCTTCACATTCAGCGTGTTGCCGATCGCAAGGCCAAGCCGGAACAGCCGCCGCCGCAACTCCTGCCGAACGCGCGTCGAGAGCGGGATCGCGTGCACCCATTCGCTGCCGAGCTGGAGCAATTCGGTATCGGAGACGCCGAGGAGCTCGGCCAAAGCGGCGAGCGAGGTATAGGCCTCGACGCAGCCGAGATGGCCGCAGCGGCAGCGCGGTCCCTCGGGTCGAAATACCATGTGGCCCAGTTCGACCGGCTGGAGTGCATCGGCTTCAGACGGGTCATCCATCCAGGCGCCGGCAACGCCATGGCTGACAAAGACGAACAGATGCGTGCCGCTGAATGGATAGTTTTGCATGCGGCAGCGGTGAAAGGTGGCGTGCGCCACCACCGAATTGGTGAATTCCAATGGCACGTCGGCAAACATCTCGCCGATCATGGCGCTGATGCGCCCGACGTCGCAGGGGATGATCGGATTGCCAGATATGGTCAACCGGCCAAGCCCCGGAATGGAGACGCCGATCTGTGAGAGCGTGATGTGGCGGCGGCGTGTCCAGTCGCGTAGCAATGTCATCGCTTCGCGGAACACGCGGCCGACCGTCTCGACGGTTGGCGCCTTGGGCAACGGCAGACGCTCGGTATAGTGCAGCTCGCCCGACAGACCACCGACGCCGACGCTGAGCCATTGAGCGGACAGCTCGACGGCTGCGAGCGCCACGGAGCTGTCGAGCGACACGAGACCCGTCGGGCCGCCGACGTAAGGGGCAGGGCGCCGCACTTCCTCGATCAGGCCCTCGGCCTTCAGGTCGAATAGGATGCGCGACAGGCTCGCCTCGGACAGGCGCACCGCCTTCGCCAGCGGCGGCCGAAACGAGCCGCCCGACTGGAGCAAATGAGTCAAAATGGCAGCGCGCGTCTGCCGCCGACTTCTCGGCTGCTCCGGCATTTCCATCCCTGTCGTCATTCTTACTTAGTGTAAGAATTTGCGCGCGGAGCGTTTCAGCTGTCAAGTGTTTGCCGGTCCGATGCGCCGACTTGTTGTTGTGCGCGGCAGCAACAGCGGTGTTTGTAGGGTGGGTTAGCCTTGCAGATGCGCGAAGCGCACCTGCAAGGCGTAACCCACCATGCTTCTGCACTGGCCGAACGAAGTCTCGTAGGGTGGGCAAAGCGAAGCGTGCCCACGACTTCGTATCTGTCGCGGACAGGTGGTGGGCACGCTGCGCTTTGCCCACCCTACGGCATCTGCTTAAAACAAAAACGGCGCCATCATGAGATGGCGCCGTTTCAAAAGCCGTGACGGCCGACGTTACCGCTTGTCGATCGGCACGTAGTCGCGCTTGGCGACGCCGGTGTAGAGCTGGCGCGGACGGCCGATCTTCTGGTGGGGATCCTCGATCATCTCGCTCCACTGGCTGATCCAGCCGACGGTGCGGGCGACCGCGAACAGCACGGTGAACATCGAGACCGGGAAGCCCATCGCCTTCAGCGTGATGCCCGAATAGAAGTCGACGTTCGGGTAGAGCTTGCGGTCGATGAAGTACTGATCGCTGAGCGCGATCTTCTCGAGCTCCATCGCCACGTTCAGCATCGGATCGTTGCCATGGCCGGTCTCCTTGAGCACGGCGTGACACATCTTCTGCATGATCTTGGCGCGCGGATCGTAGTTCTTGTAGACGCGGTGCCCGAAGCCCATCAGGCGGACTTCAGAGTTCTTGTCCTTCACCTTGGCGATGAACTCGGGGATCTTGTCGACCGAGCCGATGTCGTAGAGCATATTGAGCGCGGCTTCGTTGGCGCCGCCATGCGCCGGGCCCCAGAGGCAGGCGATGCCCGCCGCGATGCAGGCGAACGGGTTGGCGCCGGAGGAGCCGGCGATGCGCACCGTCGAGGTCGAAGCGTTCTGCTCGTGGTCGGCGTGCAGGATGAAGATCTTCTCCAGTGCGTCGGCGAGAACTGGGCTGACCTTGTAATCCTCGCAGGGCACCGCGAAGCACATGTTCAGGAAGTTCTCGGCAAAGCGCAGCGAGTTCTTCGGATAAACGAAGGGCTGGCCAACGGTGTACTTGTAGGCCATCGCCGCCAGCGTCGGGATCTTGGCGATCATGCGCATGGAGGCGACCATGCGCTGCTTGGGATCGTTGATGTCGGTGCTATCGTGATAGAATGCGGCCAGCGCGCCAACGGCCGCCACCATGATCGCCATCGGATGGGCGTCGCGGCGGAAGCCCTGGAAGAAGCGAGCCATCTGCTCGTGCACCATCGTGTGATGGGTCACGCGATAGTCGAAATCCTTCTTCTGCGCGGCGGTGGGGAGATTCCCGTAGAGCAGGAGATAGCAGGTCTCCAGGAAGTCGCCGTGCTCGGCGAGCTGCTCGATCGGGTAGCCGCGGTATTCCAGCACGCCCGCGTCACCGTCGATATAGGTGATCTTGGACTGGCAGCTCGCGGTCGAGGTGAAGCCCGGATCGTAGGTGAACAGGCCGGACTGGCCGTAGAGCTTGCCGATATCGATCACATCGGGCCCGACGCTGCCGCTGAGGATCGGAAGATCGTAATTCTTGTTTCCGACCGTCAGCGTGGCGGTCTTGTTGCTTGGTTTTGCGTCCATCGTAGGTCCCCGATGTGTGGTGAAACGGGCCGGAGCCGGAGGCCCCTGAGGAGATCGTTGGGGGCAGGCCGGATGTTCCAGAATGTACGGGGGAGATGGGTATATTATTGCTGTGTGCGCTGCAAGATCACCCCCACGCATGGTCGACTTACGTCGTAGATTGATCTTGAAGCCGGCCCAGGCTTTCCTGGCGTCCCAGGACGTCCAAAACCTCAAATATACCAGGCGACGTCGTCCGTCCGGTCAGCGCGGCCCGCAAGGGCTGGGCGACCGCGCCTAGCTTGAGACTATTTTCCTCGGCAAAGGTGCGCAGCGCGGCTTCCGTGCTGGCACCGCTCCATGTCTCGACTTTCCCCAGCGCGGAATGAAGCTGGCCGATCAGCTTGCGGTTCTCAGCTGTCAGCAGCGCCTGCGCCTTGGCATCGAGCTGCAGCGGCCGGTCGGCGAAGATGAAGTAGGCGCCGTCGATCAGCTCGATCAGCGTCTTGGCGCGCTCCTTCAGGGCCGGCATGGCCTTCAGGAGCTGCGCCCGCGTGGTGTCGTTTAACTTGGCCTTAATGTCGTCGCGGCTGGGCACGACGTGGTCGAGCACATCCTCGAACATCTTCACGAGTGATTGATCGTCGGCGTTGCGGATGTAGTGGCCGTTGAGATTCTCCAGCTTGGCGAAATCGAAGCGGGCGGCGGCACGGCCGACGCTGCCGAGATCGAACGCGGCGATCATCTCCTCGGTCGAGAAGATCTCCTGGTCGCCATGGCTCCAGCCGAGCCGGACGAGATAGTTGCGCAGCGCCGCCGGGAGGTACCCCATGGCGCGGTAGGCATCGACGCCGAGTGCGCCGTGGCGCTTCGACAGCTTCGAGCCGTCCGGGCCGTGGATCAGGGGGATGTGGGACATGCTCGGCAGCGCCCAGCCCATTGCATCGTAGATCTGCTTCTGGCGGGCGGCGTTGATCAGATGATCGTCGCCGCGAATGACATGGGTCACGCCCATGTCGTGGTCATCCACCACCACCGCGAGCATGTAGGTCGGGTTGCCATCGCCACGCAGCAGGACGAGGTCGTCGAGGTTCTCGTTCTGCCAGACCACGCGGCCCTGGACCTGGTCCTCGATTACGGTCTCACCGGTCTGCGGCGCGCGCAGGCGAATGGTGGGCTTCACGTCGGCCGGGGCGGTCGCGGGATCGCGGTCGCGCCACATGCCGTCATAGAGGCGGGTGCGGCCTTCGGCGCGCGCCTTCTCGCGCATGGCGGCAAGCTCCTCGGCGGTGGCGTAGCAGCGATAGGCCTTGCCGTCGGCGAGCAGCTGCTCGGCGACCTCGCGATGGCGGGCGGCGCGGGCGAACTGGTAGATGACCTCGCCGTCCCAGCCGAGCTCCAGCCATTTGAGGCCGTCGAGGATGGCGGCGATGGCGGCCTCGGTGGAGCGCTCCCGGTCGGTATCCTCGATCCGCAGCAGCATCTTGCCGCCGTGCTTCTTCGCATAGAGCCAGTTGAACAGCGCCGTGCGGGCGCCTCCGATATGGAGGAAGCCGGTCGGCGAGGGAGCGAAGCGCGTGACGACGGAATCGGTCATTCTTGGCAGGGCCTATGCATTGGAGGCGGTGGTATATATCAGGACCGGAGCATAACTAAAGCCCGAGAGCGGACCTGCTAAGGCTTGGCGCGGCCCAGCGAATTTGGCAGAAGGACCGCTGATTTCCCTACAGGATTTTCGTAATGACAGAACCGGTGGCGACTGAGGTTGGGCGCGATTTCATTCGTGACATCATCCAGGCCGATCTCGATCAGGGCAAATACAAGGAGATCGTGACCCGGTTCCCGCCGGAGCCGAACGGCTATTTGCATATCGGCCACGCCAAGTCGATCGCACTCAACTTCGGCATCGCCCAGGAGTTTCCGGGCCGCTGCCATCTGCGCTTCGACGACACCAACCCGATCAAGGAAGAGCAGGAATATATCGATTCCATCCAGGCCGACGTGCGCTGGCTCGGCTTCGACTGGGGCAAGAACCTGTTCTTCGCCTCGGACTATTTCGATCGCCTCTATGAATGGGCGGAGCAACTGATCCGCGACGGGCTCGCCTATGTCGATGACCAGACCCAGGAGGAGATCCGCACTTCGCGCGGCTCGCTGACCGAGCCCGGCAGGAACTCGCCGTTCCGCGACCGCTCGGTGGAGGAAAATCTCGACCTGTTCCGCCGAATGAAGGCCGGCGAATTCCCGAACGGGGCGCGCGTGCTGCGGGCCAAGATCGACATGGCCGCGGGCAACATCAACCTGCGCGACCCCGTGCTGTATCGCATCCTGCATGCGCATCATCCGCGCACCGGCACCAAATGGAGCATCTATCCGAGCTACGATTATGCCCACGGCCAGTCGGACGCGATCGAGGGCATCACGCACTCGATCTGCACGCTGGAGTTCGAGGACCATCGGCCGCTCTATGACTGGTTCATCGAGAAGCTGCCGGTGCCGTCAGAGCCGCACCAGTACGAGTTCGCGCGGCTGAACCTGACTTACACGCTGCTCTCGAAGCGTGTGCTGACCCAGCTTGTTCGCGAGGGCCATGTCGCGGGCTGGGACGATCCGCGCATGCCGACCATCGCGGGGATGCGCCGCCGCGGCGTGCCGCCGGCCGCGCTGCGCGAATTCGTCAAGCGTATCGGCGTCGCCAAGGCCAACAGCGTGGTCGATGTCGGCATGCTCGAGTTCTGCATCCGTGAGGAACTGAACCGCACGGCTCAGCGCCGCATGGCGGTGCTGAAGCCGCTGAAAGTGGTGATCGAGAACTATCCGGAAGGGCAGGTCGAGGAGCTCGAGGCGATCAACCATCCCGACGATCCCAGCGCCGGCACGCGCAAGATCAATTTCGGCCGCGAGCTCTATATCGAGCGCGACGACTTCATGGAGAATCCGCCGAAGAAATTCTTCCGCCTGTCACCGGGCAACGAGGTGCGGCTGCGCTATGCCTATTTCGTCAAGTGCACCGGCGTGATCAAGAACGAGGCGGGTGAGGTGGTGGAGCTGCGCTGCACCTACGACCCCGCGACCAAGGGCGGCAACGCGCCCGACGGCCGCAAGGTCAAGGCGACCATGCACTGGCTGCCGGCAGCGGCATCCGAGCCAGCGGAGATCCGCATCTACAACCAGCTGTTCTCCAATCCGAACCCTGATGCCTCGAACTTCGCCGCCGATCTCAATCCGCAATCGCTGGAGATCCTGGCTGATGCCCGTGTCGAGGCATCGGTTGCGGAAAGCAATTCGATGGAGCCGATGCAGTTCGAGCGGCAGGGCTATTTCGTGCGTGACACGGATTCGACGCCGGGCAAGCCGGTGTTTTCGCGCACCATCGGCCTGCGCGACACGTTTGCGAAGGAAGTCGCGAAAGGCTGAGATACGACATGAACAATGAGGCCGACGCCATCGTTTCCGCCATCATCGCGAAATGGTGCGCCGGCTTCGCGACGCTCGACGCGGCCGCGCTGTCGTCGCTCTATTCGAAGAATGCGTTCTTCTTCGGCTCCAACCCGACGCTATATCGTGGCAGGGACGGAGTAGCGGCCTATTTCAATGGCCTGCCGCGCTGGCGCTCGCCGAGCGTCCGCTTTTCCGAGGTGGCCGCGGCGCAGGTCGCGCCCAAAGTGATCAACATGGCCGCGATCGCCTCGTTCGACCTCGGCGAGGAGGCCGCGCCGCTGTCGGTCAAACTTACCTGGGCAATCGTGTGTGAAGGCGGCGACTGGAAGATCGCGAGCCACCACGTGTCGTCCAGGGTTGCACTGATCTAACGCCGGGGGCGTTCTTCATCGCATCCGGCTTCATCGGGCCGCTACAGCTTGTAGCCGATCTTTCTCAGGAGGTCCTTCCGCCACGCAATGTCAGCGTCGGTCTCGATACCCAGCGGTGAGGCGCCATCCACTACGCCGAGCACGCCGCGGCCAAGCTCCGTTTGCGCGACGATCACCTGCGTGGGGTTGGCCGTCGCGCAGTAGATGCGGCAGACCTCCGGCACCGCGCGCACGGCAGCCAGCACGTTGACGGGAAAGAACCCGTCGCCCAGGAAGATCAGGAAAGTGTGGCCGGCGCCGATGGCCGATGCATTGTCGCGTGCGAGAGAGAGGGCGGCTTCGTCATTACCTGACCAGCGCACCAGCCGCTTGCCGGAAGCCTCGCAGAAGGCCAACCCGAAGCGGATGCCCGGGACCGCGCCTACCAGCGCCTCGTGGAGGTCTTCCACGGTCTTGATGAAATGCGACTGGCCAAAGATGAAGTTGGCCGCGTCCGGTTTGACGATGGGCACCACGGTGAGTTCCATGGCCACGCTCCTATCGGCAGAGTTCCACATGTTAGGCCGCCGGAAGGTGATTGCAAGCCGTACAGCCGGCCGCGCAACGATCGCGATTACCGCACCCGATATTTGCTCGCGTAGTGCTTGCCGAGAATCTTGCGGGTCTGATCGGCCAGCCGCTTGTTACCAGTCGTCGGCCGCCTGGCGTGGCGCGTCTTCGGCTTTGGCCAATCCGTTCCTGAGCTCTGCTTTCTTGGCGTGCGCATAACTGCAGACCACGTTGCGACATAACCATCGACATAACCATCTAAGGGACGAATCTCAACCGGGCTGCCGGTCGAAAGGCCAAGATCGCGGTCCGCACGGCCCTGGGATTCCCGATGGGCGCATCGGTGAAGAGGTCAATAGCGGGTATGCCAGGCGCCATGCCTTCATCTGGCCCGTCTAGGGGCCGTGCAATCCGAAATCCGTGAACAAAACAATCATGATGTCAGCTGCTCCACACTATGACGGCGCCGCCGCCCGAGCCGCTTCGTGGAAGCGGCGGACTCGATCCAGGTCCTTGGCATGCGATCCGTCCTGATCCGTTCTCGTCTTGGAATCAACACCGGCTGGACGGACGGTGCGGATCGCCTCTGCGACGTTGTCCGGTCCGAGACCACCGGCAAGGACAACAGGAACGGGGGCGAGGTCCACGATCCGGCGGCTGATACCCCAGTCATGCGTCACGCCGAGCGCGCCGATCTGCTCGTCCGTGGCTCGATAGCTGTCGAGAAGCAGAAAGTCTGCAATGCCAACGTAGCTGCGGGCAATCGCGATGCTCTCCTCGCCGAACACCGGTATGCTCCTCATCACGACCATCCCGGGCAACATGCGTTTGAGGGAAGCAACGTCTTGCGGCGAAAGCAATTCGGCGCTGGCTCCCAAATGGACGATCGCGGGGGTGAGTTCGCGCGCCCATGAGGCAATCAAGGAGAGATCGCAGGTCAGAAACAGTGCTGAGAACTTCGATGGTGGTACAGTCGCCGCGGCGATTTCGGAAGCTCCTGAGATCGGCAGCTCGCGCGGAAATCGACCGTCTCCGACGAGCACACCGACATGATCGATGCCAATGGCTGAAACAGCGGACGCCTCTTCGATGGTCGAGATTTCATAAATCTGGGTCAACATCGCGCGTAACCTCCGCGGCGGACATTGAGCATAAAACATCCGAAGGCGGCGTTTGGCAAAGCCACAGCCTTCGTCGGCTAGCGGGAGTCGAAGATTAGGTCAGCTGCCCGGCGGGGACGCAGTCCCGGTCGCGCCGGCCCGCCAATTCTATCGGGGAGTGCTTGTTACGAGAGTCAGGTCGTTGCCCTCTGCGCGACACATGCAAGCTGCTGTTCGGATTCAAAAATGACCCTCGTTCCGAACGGCCGGCATTCCCTATCCAGGGTTTGCCGGATCCATTCAATGTCGCGCCGCGATGGAATGGAGAGACGAAAGTTCTTGATCTGCATGGGAACCAGTTTGAGCGCATGGAGTCTTCCGCTGGTTGGATCCAGGTCGACGAAATACATCAACGCCAGGTCGTCGCGGTAGCGCTCGTAACCACGGATCCCCTCATAGTCGTTCAGAAAATCACCGCAGCCATAGAGTATAAGGCGGTCTCGATAGATTTCGATCGCTCTCGGATGGTGCGAAGAATGCCCGTGAACGATCGACACGCCTGCCTTGTCGACCAGGGCCCGGGCAAAAATCCTCTGCTCATCGGGAATGTCATATCCCCAATTGGATCCCCAATGGATCGACACCACCGTGAGATCGCCCGGCCTTCTGGCCGCCATGACCTGGTCAGCGACCTCGAACGCGCTCGCCCCGCTGAGGTCAGGCAGCAGGTTGACGCCCGGAGTGTCTGACATTGCAACCCACTTGAACGGGATTCCGCTCGATGTCGATCCGAACGCAAAGACCAGGAGCCGCGCGTCGGCAAGGCTCAGCACTGCGGGTGCGCGCGCTTCCCGATCATTGCGGCCTGCGCCCGCCACCTTGATGTTGAGCTTCTGCAATGTCGTCAGCGTCTCTACTAGGCCGGCGCGACCCCAATCGAGCACATGGTTGTTGGCCAATAGACAGCAGTCGATCCCCGCGGCCGCGAGACACTCTGCGTTCTCGGGGCTCATGCGGTAGTTGATGCCCTTATTCGCGCGGTCGTTGCTGCCCGTCACAGCCGTTTCGAGATTGATGATCCGCGCGTCCGGCTGCATGGACTCGAATTGGTCCAGTGCAGCGCCCCAGACGTAGGACGATCCATTGCGCCGCGGAATAGGCCCGTTCGCCTGCTCGGCGAGCTGCACGTAGCCAGACGCCGATCGCATGTAATCCTCGTAAATCTCGGGGCTACAGGGGTGCGCCAGCACCTGGTCGATGCCGCGGCCGCACATGACATCTCCGCATAGGAAGAGCCGCACCGGTTTCCGACACACCGCTGGCAGATGTCGTTCCTCGGACATGACTTTCCACTCCGGTCCTGCCGCTTAGCTCTTTGCGTCAGGTGCGAGATGCCTGAACGCCGCCATCACCTCGGCCAGCATCCGCTCCTGCTCTCCCGCATAGCGCGGAGAGAAGTGGAAGGGCTCGACGCGGCGCACATTGGCTTCCCGTGCGATTTCTCCGGCAGCCGTGGTTGTAAGATGAGCCCGCTCACTCGCCAATGCGGCGTCGGCCCCCGCAAACGCCGCCTCGATGAAGAGGATGTCTGCATTCTGAATCAGCGCCACGATGGCGGCGCGATTGGCCGGCGTGTCGGCAACATCGGTTACATAGGCAATTTTCTGGCCCGCAGTGACCGTCACGAGATCGCGCAGGCTGACGAGCGGAACGAGGCGATCTGACGTTGCCGTTTCATCGATGCGGATCAAATGATCGTCGGCGCGACGCTCGACGATGGCCTTCTTCAGCGACAGCAACCAGGGACCGACGGGCAGTCCGCGCTCCAGCAGCCGGTTCTTCCATACGTTGACATGCGCTGCCTCCTGCAGCGCAAAGGCGAGGCAGGGCGTGCCATGTTCAAGGATCGCGGCGGACACGCGATGGGTCGGTTCATCGCAGAGTACGCCGCCAAAGGTCTTGCGAGAGACTGATGGCTCTGCTGCGAACGCCTTCCTCAGGTGGAACCGCGTGGTCGAGATGGAATCCGCCGTTCCGAGTTCGGTTACATCAAATACGAGATCGCAGGGATAGGTTTCGACCAGGTTCCAGCAATAGGCCTGAAGCTTGTGAAAGACGTGCTCGGCAAAGCCGGACGGACCGAACAGCTGCACCGATTTCTCATGCCCGACGAGCAAGCGAAGCAGATGGTCGAAGCCCACGAAATGATCAATATGTGCATGCGAGACAAAGATCTGGTCGACGCGCCGTATCCTCCGCGGCGCTAGTGAAGCAATCTCTCCGACATCGAACAGCAGACTTCGCTTTTCGAACAGCGTTTCGACATAGACCGTCGGGTCGCCGTAGCGACCGTTGACCAGGCTCGGATGGAAAAGTGGTCGCATGGCAAACTATTCTGCTGCAACAGCGCCCGATGGATTTCAGCCCGAGGAGAGAGCCATGAAACTCATTTCAAGCGCCTTCGCCGATGGTGCCGACAGGGGCCACGACGCGATTTTGGTCAGCCGCGGACGATTCCGCAGTGAGGACCGCTGTCAGATGTCGTAGTAGAGGTGGAATTCATAGGGATGCGGTCGCAGCCGGATCGCATCGACCTCCTTTTTTCGCTTGTAGTCGAGCCAGGTCTCGATCAGGTCGGCCGTGAAGACGTCGCCGCGCAGCAGGAATGCGTGGTCGCGCTGGAGTGCGTCCAGCGCCTGATCCAGCGATCCCGGTGTCGACTTCACTTGCTTCGCTTCGGCCGGTGGCAGGTCGTAAAGGTTCTTGTCGATGGGACTGCCGGGATCGATCCGGTTGTCGATACCGTCGAGGCCCGCCATCAGCATTGCGGCAAAAGCCAGGTAGGGATTGCAGGAGGGGTCGGGTGAACGAAACTCGACGCGCTTTGCGCGTGGATTCGGCGAGTACATGGGAATTCGGCAGCAGGCCGAACGATTGCGTTGGGAGTAGACGAGGTTGATCGGGGCCTCATAGCCCGGCACCAGGCGCCGATAGGAGTTGGTCGTCGGGGCGCAAAGCCCGCACAATGCCCAGGCGTGGGTCAGGAGGCCGCCGATGTAGTAGCGGCCGAGCTGGCTCAATTCGGCATAGTCGCCCTGGTCGTAGAACAGGTTGGTCTCGCCATTCCACAGCGACTGGTGCACATGCATGCCCGAAGCGTTGTCCTCGAACAGCGGTTTCGGCATGAAGGTCGCTGTCTTGCCGTGCGCATGCGCGGTATTCTTCACCACATATTTGTAGATCATCAAATTGTCGGCCATGCGGGTCAGGGTTGTGAAGCGCATGTCGATTTCGTTCTGGCCGCCGGTTGCGACCTCGTGGTGATGAGCTTCGATCTGGATTCCCAGCTGCTCCATGGTCAGCACCATTTCGGTGCGTAGCGCCTGCATGCTGTCGGTCGGAGGAACGGGAAAATATCCCTCCTTAGGGCGCGGCTTGTGCCCCAGATTCGGCGCTTCCTCCGCGCCGGTGTTCCAGCTGCCTTCGCTGGAATCGATCTCGTGCATGGCGTAATTGATGCCTTGACCGTAGCGGACGTCGTCGAAGACGAAGAACTCCGCTTCCGGGCCGAAGTAACTCGTATCGGCGCGACCAGTGCCCTTGAGATAGGTTTCAGCCTTCTGGGCGATGTAGCGTGGATCGCGGCTATAGGATTGACCGGTCACGGGGTCGCGGATGTTGCAGATGAGGACCAGCGTCGTTGCCGGACTATAGGGGTCGACGAAGGCCGTCGTCGGATCGGCGACGACCAGCATGTCGCTCTCCTGAATCTCCTGGAAGCCGCGGATCGATGAGCCGTCGAACCCGATGCCCTCCTCGAGCGCATCGACGCGCACTGCGCTCGGCGGGACGGAAAAATGCTGCCATACCCCCGGAAGGTCAGTGAACCGCAGATCGATCATCTGGACCTTCTCGTCCTTGATCGCCTTCACGAGATCTTCGGCCGTCGCACATTTTGGAAACATGGCTCGCTCCCAGCATCGTGGAGATGCGCGTCTTGCGGGTCGCGTTGCCGTTCAGCCGCAGCCGAACGGCTTGCGACGGATTGTGGTCCATACTCTGTGTTGCCGCCCCTCCAGCCTCAATCCGGCTTGGCGGCATTTGCGGTCAGGCGGCTACGCACGCCGGCTGCTTCAGCTTTGGTGAGGCCCGCGCATCAGCTTCATGGCGTCTTCGATATGCCGCCAGGTCTTGGCGAGCTCAAGTTCGCCCTTCGACTCGAGATCGATGGCGTTCTGGGCGGCTTCCGCAATGGCCTTGGGGCCATGTGCTTCCAGCAACTGCCGCGCATAGTCGTGGATTTCGATTTCTCGCATGGCGTCACCTCCCTCTTGTCCCGGGCGCAACGCGAACGAGGTGCGGCCGGGACGATAGACGTCGACACCTGTCAAGCGCGGCTAGTCTGCATCCTGGTGCAGGCCCTCGCAAGGGCCCTTTCCGGGGCATGGGCCGCGAGGATTAGATGCGGCTTCTGTGCGGCAACACGGCGGAGGTCGGAGGGATGCATTTTCTCAGCTGCGCCACCATCTAACCGGGAGAAGGGAGGTGAGCATTATGCGCATCCAACATTGGCAAGACGCTGCCAGCCTCCTGGTTGGCCTGTGGCTGGTTCTTTCGTCCTTTATCCTGGGCTTGTCCGGGGCGCCTGTCTGGGTCTCCATCGCGCTCGGGCTCGGCGTCATGCTGTTTGCCATCGAGGCACTTTTCATCCCGTCCTATCTGGAAGAATGGGGAGAAATGCTGCTGGGCCTGGCTCTGCTACTGGCACCTTGGACCATCGGCTATGAGCCGGTATCGGCCACGGTGAGCAGCGTGCTCTCCGGCACACTGGTGATCCTACTCGCTGTCTGGGAGCTGATGACCGATCGCGACTTCAGCACCTGGTGGCACGATCGTTGGCATCGCCTGGCCGGCTGAGAAGCGGTGCTAGTCGGGCGCTTGCCGACCGCCATTTGCTGGCGGCCGGGAGTTCGAGATCGGCTCGCTCGGGCGCGGTGCCGAGGGGAACGATCGTCACTGCGCCTCGAGACGAACCCTGGCGCAGGGCCCCGCGGTCCTGCACCGGGATCATCAACCCATCACAATGCAGCTCTCGGCTCGATCGGCTCCCAGATGCTGATCTTGCGCGTTTCCGGCATCAGGAAGACGGCAAGCACGAAGCACACCGCGGGGACCACGATCGGATAAATCAGCGCATAGCCGATGCTGCCGGTCGCGGCGAATGCCGCCGACGTGATGAACGGCACCAATCCGCCACCCCAGCCATTGCCGATGTGGTACGGCACTGAGACTGACGTATACCTGATCCTGGCAGGAAAGAATTCCGCCAGAAACGCGCCGACCGGCCCGTATACCATCCCGACATAGCAAACCAGGATGAAGATGATGAAGGTCGCGACCGGATAGTTGACGTTTCCGGGCTGCGTGACAGTCCCCAGCCACAGATACAGCGGATAGTACGTGATCGCGGCGAGCAGCATGCCGCCGAGGATCACCGGCTTGCGGCCAATCAGATCCGACAGCCAGCCAAAGAAGATCAGGCTCGGCGTGGCAATGAGCAGTGCGGCGCCCACGATGTAGGCGGAGGTCAGCGGGTCCACCTTGGAGACCTGCTGCAGGAAGTACAGCGCCCAGAACTGACCGCTGTACCAGACCACGCCCTGTCCGATCAGGACCACAATTGCGATCCCGATGTATTTGATGTTGGAGCTGAGGAAAGCCTCCTTCCAAGGATTCCTCGTCATCTGGCCGCGGGACCTGATCTCCTGGAAGATCGGCGTTTCCTGGAGCTGGAGCCGGATGTAGATCGCAATCGCCACCAGCAGGAAGGACAGCAGGAACGGAACGCGCCAAGCCCATTCGTCGAAGGCCTGGTTGCCGGCATATGTCCGCGTGAGGATGATGACGGCCAGCGACACCACGATTCCGAGAGTAGGCGAGGTCTGCAGCCAGCCGGTATAATAGCCGCGTCGATCGTCCGGCACATGTTCGGCGACGTAGGTGATGGCGCCACCATATTCGCCGCCCAGGCACAGGCCTTGGATCATGCGCAGGCCGAAGAGAACGAACGCCGCCGTCAGACCAATCGACTGGTAGGTCGGGATCAACCCGATCGCTCCCGTGCCGAGTCCCATTCCGCTGAGCGTAATGAGAAAGGTGTATTTGCGGCCGACCCGGTCACCCATCCATCCGAACAGGAAGGCACCCAGCGGACGGATGAGAAATCCTGCCGTGAAGAGCGCGATCGTGCTGAGGAGGGCGGCAACCGGGTGGGATTGCTCAAAGAACTTGACCGATAGAACTGCGGCCAGGCTGCCAAAGATGTAGAAATCATACCATTCGATGATGTTTCCCACCGATGCAGCGATGATCACGCGGCGAAAATCACTCGGTACCTGCATGTGCGACTCCTATGGTTTCAAGACGTCTCCTCGCTTGTTTCAGCGATCGATCTTCTCGCGGGGAGAGCGTGATGCGCGGCGTCGCAGGCGCCAATTCAAAGAGTTGCGTCGGCAACGTCTGACTTCAGGCGCACTTTCGCGCCACCTGAGAAGAGCTCCGGCGGCCTTAGAACCGCGAGCCACCACTGCCTTGCCCGTCCGTCGGGAAGGCGGGGAACCGTAGTGTAATCCCACCTCGGGCCGGCAACTTATGAGACTTTCGGCTCAATCGATCTGTCGCAGGACGCTTTGCGAACGAGATCGCAAGGGCTCGAATACTTCGCGACTTCTGGTCAAAGACGTCTCAGGCGTTGCGAGGAATCCAGAAGAGATGCCAAGGCGGCGCTCGCCGTGACGATGGAGGGGAAAAGTAGGGTCTCGCCGCGTTCGTTCCTGATCCGTACCGCTATTCGCGCAGCCGCACGTTCCGGTAGCCTCTGCACCCGTCGCGTAGCGTAAGGTGCAGGGGAATGGCGGAGCCGGTGCAGCCAGTACGCTCCCAGGGAGTCGCTGGAACGTGGCCGGTTGGCCGCGCCACATCGGCCGGCGGCTTTGCGCCGGCGGGCTTTGGTGCGTGGCCCGCGACCGTCGAGACGCTGCGCGAATGGGCGCGCGCTGAGGCCGGCGCCGGGCGGCTATTGCCCTGGGTGCCCGTCGCCTTCGGTACCGGCATCGCGCTCTATTTCGCCGCCGATCACGAGCCCGTGCTGTGGGTCGTTGCCGCGACGGCGGCCGCGCTCATGCTCGGCGCCGTCCTGTTGCGGCGGAGCCGGCTGTTCGCGCCCGCGATCATGATCGCGGCGGTGGCGGCGGGTTTTGCCATGGCGACGTGGAAGACGGCGCGCATCGCCCATCCCGTGCTGGCCAAGCCGCTCTATTCGGTGTCGCTGTCGGGCTTCGTCGAGACCCGCGACATCCGCGAGCGCACCGATCGCTTCGTGCTGCGCGTTACCGCGATGGAGGCGCAGCGCAGCGACGTCAGGCTGGAGCGCGTGCGCCTGTCGGTACGCAAGGGGACGGCGCCGGAGGTCGGCAGCTTCGTGCAGCTGAAGGCGCGCCTGATGCCGCCGATCTCTCCCGTGCGCCCGGGCAGCTACGATTTCTCCCGCGACATGTTCTTCCAGGGCATCGGCGCCTCCGGCTTCGTGATGGGCGCGATCACCGCTTCAGTGCCGCCGGATGCCGGTGGTCTGCGGCTGCGCTACGCGGCCTTCATGCAGGGCCTGCGCGATGCGATCGACGCGCGCATCCGTGCGACGCTCGAGGGCGACAACCGTGCGATCGCGACCGCGCTGCTCACCGGACGGCGCGATGCGATCACCACGCCCGTCAACGACGCCATGTTCATCTCGGGGCTCGGCCATGTGCTGTCGATCTCCGGCTATCACATGGCGGTTGTCGCCGGTGTCGTGTTCTTCGCGGTGCGTGCGCTACTGGCACTGATCCCGGGGCTGGCGGCGGGCTTTGCCATCAAGAAATGGTCGGCAGCCGCAGCGCTGGTGGCGGCCGCGTTCTATCTGCTGCTGTCAGGCGCGGAGGTCGCGACGCAAAGATCGTTTTTCATGACGGCGGTGGTGCTGATCGCGGTCATGGTCGATCGCCGCGCCATCACCTTCCGCACGCTGGCGGTGGCCGCGCTGATCGTGCTCGCGGTCGCGCCCGAAGCGCTGGTGCATCCGAGTTTTCAAATGTCCTTCGCCGCGACGCTCGGGCTGGTCGCGCTGGTACAGATCGGCATGCCGAACCTGTTTGCTTCGCCCGATCATTCGGCGACAGCGCGCATCGCGCTATGGGGCGGCCGCGAGATCGCGATGCTGTTCCTGGCCTCGCTGATCGCGGGGCTTGCGACCACGCCCTATGCCGCCTTCCATTTTCACCGTGTCACGCCGTTTGGCGTACTCGCCAATCTTGGCGCGATGCCGGTGGTTTCGGCGCTGGTGATGCCGGCGGGGCTGCTGGGATTGCTCGCGGCTCCCTTCGGGCTCGACGGCGTGTTCTGGTGGCTAATGGGGATCGGGATCGACTGGATGGTCGCGGTATCGCGCTGGGTGGCGGCACTGCCGGGCGCAGTCGGCCGCATCCCCGCCTTCGGCATCGCGCCGCTGGTCGCGGCAAGCCTCGGGATCATCGTGATGGGCCTGTTGCGCACCCCCTTGCGCTGGTCTGGTGCCCTGCTGCTACTGGCTTCCATTGCCTGGGGGCTGTCGGTGCGGCAGCCCGATATCCTGATTGCCGGAGACGGCGCGAGCGTCGCGGTGCGCGGCCGCGACGGACACCTGCATGTGATCCGGACGAGCAAGGACGGCTTTCTGCTTAGGGAGTGGTTAGCTGCCGACGCCGATCCGCGCGACGCCGGGAGTAGCTCGCTGGCCGACGGCGTGTCGTGCGACGAGGCCGGCTGCGTGACGCCGCTCGCCGACGGGAGGCTGGTTGCGCTTTCCTTGCGGATCGACGCGCTGGCTGATGATTGCAGCCGCGCCGCGCTGGTAGTGACGCGGCGGCCCGCACCGCCCGATTGCGCGGCGATGGTGGTCGATCGGCAGCGTCTCACCAGCCAAGGCGCGCTGGCGTTGACGCAGCGTGGTGACGGTTTTGCGGTTCAGGCTGTGAGAGCAAGAGGCACAAGCCGCCCTTGGCTCCCGGCCGGCGCCGGCGAGGGTGATTTCGACGGAAGCCTCGCGCCGAAGGCGGCTACGGCCCGCAACCGGGACGCGATTCCGGCGGAGACCGACTTGCAGGCCGACGATTAAGGCCAGACGATTAAGAACAAATGCAGGAGCTGGTCCGGGTCCAGCCGGACTTCCGCAGAACATAAATCATACCATCTCGCCGGCCTCGGCCGGCGATGGCATTTTCAATCCTGGCCCGACCTGGTGGCCAGGGACGGCTCAGCCGATCGGCAGACGCGTGATCGTCGGCCGGCTGTCGGCATCGATCTGCGGCTTGTGCTCACGCTCGCTGACCGGCTGCGTCACCGGCAGTTGCAGCACGGTTGCGTGCTGGCCTTCGACGAGCTGCGTCACCAGCACGTATTTGCCGTCGGGGAATTCGATCGCGTCATGATGGCGATCGGGAATGTGCGGATCGATCTTGCCGAACTTGCCGACGCGGGAGTTGATCGTGCGCGTCCAGATCCAACGATTGTCGTAACGGACGTTGTCGGCGAAGGCGAGCTCCGTTCCCGGCAGCAGGCAGACGGCCACGGTCGGGTCGGCCGCGGAAGCGAAGCCGCGCGTCGAGGTGCCGCGGAACGTTGTCGACACGATCGTCTCGCCGACTTCGGCGGGGCGCGATGCAACGGCATGCAGACTGTAGTCACACATCGGGTGCTCCTATTCGAAGATAGCAACCCGCGCCTCTTTCGGAGGCGCAAGCCTCTATCAGAGTGGAAGCACGTAACATTCTGCTTGCTTGTGGGCGAATCTGCGGCTGGCGTCAGCCGGATGCGATCACATTATCTTTCCCGAATCCAATAGGAACAAAGCTCGCTTCAGTGCATTTGGCGGATGCGAGCGTCAGCGGCCTGCGGGCGCCGACCATCCGGAATATGGCCAACTCGGCTGTGGCTGTCGCGCGACGGCACTTCGGGCGCTGCGGAATTGCTCACTCGTTGTCGCATGCGCCGACTTGCGGGGATGGTGCTGCGATTGTGCTGCGAATGCTTGCGCTGCCGATGCAGCGATCAGCACAGTTGCGAAGGCGCTCAAAACGATCCTACGCATCGTTGTCTCCTCGATCTCTTGAGCCGCAAAGCGATGAGTGCTTCGGGCGGCATGCCGAGGACGTAGCGCTTGGAAAGGGGCCAGATAATCTGCCCAAGACCAGAAAGACTATCCAGCTGAAGCGGACAATCCGTCCGCTCCAATCGGAATCATCGGTATCGAATGACCACTGAGTCTTCTCAGTACTTGCGGTACAGTCCGATCAGCTTGCCCTGAATCTTCACCCGGTTCGGCGGCAGGATGCGCACCTCGTAGGCGGCGTTGGCGGGCTCGAGCGCGATCGACGCGCCGCGGCGGCGGAAGCGCTTGAGCGTCGCTTCCTCGTCGTCGATCAGCGCCACCACGATGTCGCCGGTATCGGCGCTCTCGTTGCGCTGGATCAGCGCCATGTCGCCGTCAAGGATGCCGGCCTCGACCATCGAATCACCGCGCACTTCGAGCGCATAATGTTCGCCCGAGCCGAGCATGTCGGGCGGTACGCTGATGGTGTGACTGCGGGTCTGCAACGCTTCGATCGGCGTACCGGCTGCGATGCGACCCATCACCGGCACCGCAACGGGACGCTCGCCCTCGTCGGCGGGTGGGCTGGAGCTCGCGCGCACCTTGCCGAGATTGCCCTCGATGACGCTTGGCGTGAAGCCGCGGCGGTTGCCGGCGGCGGCCTGGAGCTCAGGCAGCTTGATCACCTCGATGGCACGGGCGCGGTTGGGCAGGCGACGGATGAAGCCGCGCTCCTCCAGCGCGGTGATCAGGCGATGGATGCCCGATTTCGAGCGCAGGTCGAGCGCATCCTTCATCTCGTCGAAGGAGGGCGGCACGCCGCTTTCCTTCAGACGTTCGCTGATGAACCGCAGAAGCTCGTATTGTTTGCGCGTTAACATCTCGACCAAAGTCCCCCGGTTGATGTCGTTCGATTCCGAGACGCTGAATTGGAGCGGCGAACCGCTACATCCTCGAAACAAATCATGAACGGACACTATATGTTCGATATGTGTTCCGCAACTGCTTAATTTTGCGTGAACACGACAAAGTTCGCGGAACACGTGTGGTGGATGCGCTCAGACGGGCAGGCGCAGCACCTCGCAAGGCGAGCCAGCTCCGGCCTTCGGCGCGAACGGTGCGCGCACGAGAAGTGCCTGTGCCGCAGCGAGATTCGCAAGCAGCGAGGAATCCTGGTGATGGACGGGAACGGCCACCAGCGTGCCGTCGTCGCGCTGTTCCAGACGTGCGCGAAGATAATCCGCGCGCATATCGTTTGCGCCCACATCGCGGCCGAGCACGGCGCGCTCATGGCGGTGATGAATCACGGATCGACCCGACACCGCACGAATCAGCGGGACCATGAACAGGAAGGCGCACACATAGGAGGAGACGGGATTACCCGGCAGGCCGATCACGCGCATCGCGCCGAGCCGCCCATGCATCATCGGCTTGCCCGGGCGCATCGCAATCTTCCAGAACGCCATCGAGATACCTTCGTCCCTCAGCGCCTGCTGGACCAGATCGTGGTCGCCGACCGATGCGCCGCCGGTCGTGACCAGGATGTCGGCGCCGCTCTCGCGGGCGCGGCGGATGCCGGCGGTGGTGGCCTCCAGCGTGTCGGCGGCGATGCCGAGGTCGATGGTCTCGGCCCCCTCGCTGCGGGCGAGCGCGTGCAGGGCATAGCCGTTGGAATAGACGATCTGGCCGCGGCCGGGCGCGGCGCCTGGCATCACCAGTTCGTCGCCGGTGGCGAGGATCGCGACCTTCGGGCGGCGGCAGACGGCAAGCTGCGGGTGATTCATGGCGGCGGCGAGCGCGAGGTCGCGCTCGGTGAGACGGGTTCCCTTGCGCAGGAGCACGTCGCCTTCGGCGAAGTCAACGCCTGCGGGGCGGATGTGCCGACCGGGAATCGCGGCTTCCTTGATCGTGATGCGCGTGCCGTCCGCGACCGTATCCTCCTGGATCACGACCGCGTCGGCACCGTTGGGAACGACGCCGCCGGTGAAGATCCGCACGGCTTCGCCGGCGCCGACCGTTCCCGCGAACGGACGACCCGCCGCTACCTCGCCAATCACCGTCAGTCGGGAATCGATCGCCCCCGCGTCGGCCGCGCGCACGGCATAGCCATCCATCGCCGACATCGCTTCCGGCGGCTGCGTGCGCAGCGCCGCCACGTCGCGGGCGAGCACACGGTGGAAGGCTGCGTCGAGAGCAACCATTTCCTCGGCCAGAGGCTCCGCGCCGGCAAGCACGGCGGCAAGCGCATCGGAAACCGGCATGAGAGCCACGGCGAAAACTCCTGCTCGCGGACGAATTGGCAGGAAGCCTTCTAGCCGAGCGCGAGCGCAGAGGCAAAAGAGCAGCCGAGCGGAATGATCATCCCGACGACGCATTCGCAGGCAACGAAGGCGATGTCAGGCCGGGCGGGACATGATCTCCAGGACGAGGCAGATTGGTACCAGAGTGGCCATGGCTAGGACGAGAATGACGAGAGCCACGGCCAGCATCGATCAACTCTGCGTCTGTTCGCCCGAACTGACGCTAGGCGTCACGTCCGGAGCTTTGGGGCCCTGATCCTTGTCCGGCAGCGGATCGGCCTGAGATTTCAGGTCGGCGGCCTTGCTGATGAGCTTGGCGGAGAGGCGCGAATCCGAGGTGGTTCTGGCGAATTCGAGCAGCAGAGAAGCTTGCTTTGTGAGGTAGGCTTTGCCCAGCACGAGAATAAGTCCGATGTAGAAGTCCCAACGGACTCATAGAGTCCGGAGGAAGTATTTCCGTTCCCGGAACTCTGTACAAAAATGCACAAGGTGATTTGGTTCCGCATTCCCAAGCAGATTTGGTCCTCGGAACCCAACCAGATCAGCCGGGGCGTCGGCAGTCAAATTCCCAACGCTCGCAAGGCGTTGCCGACATCACTGGGCGAGGTGACATGCACCGCCGTCAATCCGCGCGCCCGCGCCCCTTCGACGTTCTCGGCAAGGTCGTCGAAGAACACGATTCGGCTGGCCGGCACGCCGATCGACGTCACGACATGGTCGAACGCCTCCGCATCCGGTTTGCGCAGGCCGATGCTGGACGACAAATAGAGCTCGCGGAAATGGCCGAGCACGCCGGCATATTCCTTCGAGAAATAGTCGACATGCGGCCGGTTGGTATTGGAGAAGACATAGAGCGGCATCTGCTTGGCAGCGCGCGGCAAGAGCTCGGCGATATCGGGCATCTCGCCGGCGAAGATCGCGTTCCATCCCTCCAGAAACTGCGCATCGGAAATGTCGATCCCGAGCGATGAACGCAGCGATTGGAAATAATCCTCGTCGCTGATCTTGCCGACCTCGTGCAGCCGGTAGGCCTCGTCACGCACATAGCGCGCAACGATGGCCTCGGGCTGGCAGCCGGCATGTCCCGCCCAGCAGGCGATCGCCTTGGAGAAGTCGATATCGAGCACCACGCGTCCGAGGTCGAACAGGAGCGCATCGGCGCTGCCGGGAGAGAGCGAGGTCATCGTGTCCTTTCACTTCAGTATCGATAGGGATCGTGGTCGAACAGCGGGAACGCGCTGAACACGCTCGGCGCATTCGTTGCAGTCGCCTGATGCAGGCAGGACTTGTCGACCTCGGCGAACGAGGTGGCACCCAAGAGGCCGAGGCAGCGCAGCACTTCGTCCTCCAGCAGTTCCAGCATCCGCATCACGCCGGCTTCGCCGGCCGCCGCCAGCGCCCAGCATTGCAGCCGGCCGATGCCGACGATGTCGGCGCCCGCCGCGATCGCCTTGACGATGTCGGTGCCGCGGCAAAAGCCGCCATCGACCATGATCTTGGCGCGGCCCTTCACCGCCTCGACGATTTCAGGCAGCACATGCATGGCGCCGCGGCCGTGATCGAGCTGACGGCCGCCATGGTTGGAGACGTAGATCCACTCGACACCGTGATCGATCGCGATCTGGGCATCCTCGGCCGTGGCAATGCCCTTCAGGATCAGCGGGATCCTGAATTTGTCCTTGATCATCTTCACGGTCCGCCACTCCAGGCCTTTCTGGAAATCGCCGCCGGTGGCGCGCAGGCGGCTTTCGCGAACGTAGCGCTTGGCGATGTCACGTTCGCGACGGCTGTAATGGGCGGTGTCGACGGTCAGGCAGAATGCGGCATAGCCGTTCTTTTCGGAGCGGCTGACGACATCCGCGACGAAGGCATCGTCGCCGCGGACATAGAGCTGATAGAGCCGCAGCGCGTCGGGCGCGGCCTCGGCAGTCTTTTCCAGGCCGGGCTCGGACACGGAGCTCAACATGTGCGCCGCACCGAAGGTGCCGGCGGCGCGGGCTACGCTTGCCGCACCATCGGGATCGAAGATTTCGAGCGCACCGACCGGGGCGAGCACCACCGGCAGCCGCATCCTGCGGCCGAGTTGCTCGACCGAGCCGTCGACCTTGCGAACATCGCGCAGCACGCGGGGGCGGAAGGCGATCTCGTCCAGCGCCATCCGGTTCCGGCGCATCGTGGTCTCGGTCTCGGCAGCGCCGACGATGTAGTCCCAGGCATTCTGGTTGAGATTGGCGCGCGCTTTCCGGATGAATTCGTGCAGGTTCTGGAACGGCTCGTTGCTGGCGCCGAGTTCGACGTTCCTTTCCGGCCGGATGCGGGGCGCGTCGTTCATTGTTGTCCTCCCGAGAATTTGAAGTCTTATCGCCATCGCCTATCGCGTCCGGCCCTCCAAAACCATCCTAAAATCGCATAGCTGCGAGGCGTGGGCGGCCGACCGATGTCCGCTTTGCACAAAGTGGTTTCGGAACGTTGCCAAAAGTTTAAGCCACGGCGAAGGGATTTCTTCGCCGTACCGCCGGCACGGCAGGCCGGCCTTGAAGAAACCAGAATGGTGTTGTGAGACGTGACTTGGATCGCCATTTGCATGGCGGCTTCCAAGCCCGAGAGACAAGCCCCTCAAGAGAACCGCTAAGCAAAAGGCCAGTCAATCCATGCGGAAAAACCTGCTGTTCCCCCTGGGCGCGCTCACGGGAGCGTGTCTGACCCTTCTGGTAGCCAGTCCCCACGGCGGCGTGTGGGCGGCACGGGCGGCGGCGAGCGCGGATGATGCCTATTCCCAGCTCAACTTGTTTGGCGCGGTGTTCGAGCGGGTCAAGGCGAACTATGTCGAGAAGCCCGACAATGCCAAGCTGATCGAAGGCGCGGTTACGGGCATGGTGACCTCGCTCGATCCGCATTCGCGCTACATGAACGCCAAGGCCTGGACCGAGATGCAGGAGACCACCTCCGGCGAGTTCGGCGGGCTCGGCATCGAGGTCACGATGGAGGATGGCCTCGTCAAGGTCGTCTCGCCGATCGACGATACACCGGCCTCGAAGGCCGGCATCATGTCCGGCGACCTCATCAGCAAGATCGACGGCGAGGCCGTGCAGGGCATGACGCTCGAGCAGGCCGTCAACAAGATGAAGGGCCCGGTCGACACCAAGACCAAGCTCACCATCGTGCGAAAGGGGGCCGACGCGCCGCTCGACGTCGCGATCACCCGCGAGATCATCCATGTGCGCCCGGTGCGCTTCCACGTCGAGAACGGCGACATCGGCTATATCCGCATCACCTCGTTCAACGAGCAGACCACCGACGGCCTGAAGAAGGCGATCGCGTCGATCTCCAAACAGGTCCCGTCGGAGAAGCTCGCAGGCTATGTGATGGACCTGCGCAACAATCCAGGCGGTCTGCTCGACCAGGCTGTCTCGGTGTCGAGCGCATTCCTTCAACGCGGCGAGGTCGTCTCGACCCGCGGGCGCAATCCAGAAGAGACTCAGCGCTTCACGGCGCATGGCGGCGATCTCACCAAGGGCAAGCCGCTGGTCGTGCTGATCAACGGCGGTTCGGCCTCGGCCTCGGAGATCGTCTCCGGTGCGCTGCATGACCACAAGCGTGCGACGCTGATCGGTACGCGGTCGTTCGGCAAGGGCTCGGTGCAGACGATCATTCCGCTCGGCGCCGGCAACGGTGCGCTGGCGCTGACCACGGCGCGCTACTACACGCCGTCGGGCCGCTCGATCCAGGCCCAGGGCATCGCGCCGGACATCGAGATCCTCCAGGACGTGCCGCCCGAGCTGAAGGGCCGGATGGACACCATGGCGGAATCCCAGATGCGCGGGCATCTGTCGGCCGCCGACGGCACCGAGCAGACCGGATCACAATCCTACGTCCCGCCGGAAGAGAAGGACGACAAAGCCCTGCATACGGCTTTCGACTTCTTGCACGGCGTCACCGCGAATGCGGTTGCCTCGAAGCCCGGGTCGAAGGCGGCGGTGCCGAACTAATTCTTGCGACGTCCGGACTCGCCCGGGAGTGGATCACCGCTCCCGGGCGATTTCGTTTTGGGGCCGCCGTCTCAGGTCGGGTTCATGGCGGCAAACGTTGCTTCGTAGCGGCTGTCGCGCTCGGCCGAGCGGCGAGCGCGGTCGCGCTCTACAGCACTTCATCGCGGGAATGAAGCCGTCAACCCGGAGGGATCAGCCCGTTCGGCCGAAGACCTAGCCTGCCTCGCGGCGGCGAATTTCCTCGCCACCGGCCTGGGCGAGACGGCTGCGATGCAGTGCGAACAACTCCAGCATCTTGTCGGCGGGTTTCGCGGCGCTGAACAGATAGCCCTGCATCTCGGAACAGCCAAGCGCGCGGAGCAGGCGCTGCTGCTCTTCGGTCTCGACGCCCTCGGCCGTGGTGGTCATGCGGCGGGCGGCCGCGAGGTTGACGACGGCCTGGACGATGCTGGCGGAGCCGTCGGGACCGGCGATGTCGTCGACGAAGCAGCGGTCGATCTTGATCTTGTCGAAGGGGAAGCGGTGCAGATAGCTCAGCGACGAGTAGCCGGTGCCGAAATCGTCCAGCGCGATGCGCACGCCGATGGCGCGAAGCTGGTGCAGGATCGCGAGCGCTGCGTCGTCGTCGCGGATCAGCACGGCCTCGGTGATTTCGAGCTCGAGCCGGCTCGCCGGCAAATTGGAGGCGGCGAGCGCGGCCATGATCTTCAGCGCCAGCGTACCGCTCTTGAACTGCACCGGCGAGACGTTGACGGCGAGGCGAATGTCGTCGGGCCAGTTTGCTGCATCCCTACAGGCGGTCGCCAGCACCCATTCGCCGATCTCGTTGATCAGGCCGGTATCTTCGGCGATCGGGATGAATTCGGCCGGTGAGACCATGCCGCGCTCGGGATGGCGCCAGCGTACCAGCGCCTCGCATCCCGTGATGCGGTCGTCCTTCAGGCCGAGGCAAGGCTGGTAATAGACCTCGAGGCCGCCATGAGCGATGGCGTGGCGCAGGTCGATCTCGAGTTGCCGCCGCTCGCGGACCTTGGCGTCCATCTCCGGTTCGAAGAAGCGATAGGTGCGGCGGCCGGCGGCTTTGGCCGCATACATCGCCATATCGGCATTCTTCAGGATCTGGTCCAGCGCGGTCCCGTGTCTCGGTGCAAGCGCGATGCCTATGCTGGCGTCCGTGGTGAGATGATGGCCCATGCAGTCGAACGGCATTCTAATGGTCTCGAACACCCGCGCGACGAGTTCGTTGACCTCCTCCAGCGATGTTACTGCGCTCTGTACGATCGCGAATTCATCGCCGCCGAGCCGTGCCACGAAGTCCATCGGACCTGCGCAGCGGCGAAGGCTCTGTGCGACCGATTTCAACAGCTCGTCGCCGACGAGATGACCGAGTGCGTCGTTGACGCCCTTGAACTCGTCGATGTCGATGTAGTGCACCGCGATCTCTTCGCCGTCGGCGATGGTACCCAGCTCTTCGCGCAGATGCTCGTGGAACATGGCGCGGTTGGGCAGGTCGGTCAGCGCGTCGTAATGGGCGAGGTGGGTGATGCGTTCCTCGGTCCGCCGACGCTCGGTGATGTCCTCATGCGTTGCGACCCAACCGCCGTCCGCGAGCGGTTCGTTGACGATCTGGATCGAGCGGCCGTCGGAGGTGTCGACCACCATGGAGTTGCGCAGGTGGATGTCGCGCAGCACGCGCGCAACGTAGTCGTCGACATTGCCGGTGAACGAGCCCGTCGCCTTGCGGTGGGCGATGATGTCGTGGAAGCTGCAACCGGGCTTCACGGTCTCGACCGACAGTCCGTACATCTCGATGTAGCGCTGGTTGCAGATCACGAGCCGCCGCTCGGCATCGAACAGCAGGAGGCCCTGCGTCATGTTGTTGACGGCGCGGTCGAGACGCTGCTTTTCCAGCGTCAGCCGTTCCCGCGAGAGGCGGTGCTGCTCCAGCAGCTTGCGCACGATCGCGATCAGCACGCCGGCGATGGCGAGCGCGGAAGAGGCGGCGACCGAGATCAGGATGCCGATCTGCTCGCGCCAGTCCGCCAGGGCCGCCGCGCGCGTCATGGTGGCCATGATCAGGATCGGAAAGTGGGGCAGGGCGCGCGAGGAGATCAGCCGGTCGTCGCCATCGATCGGGCTCACGAAGCGACCGGCGAAGTGATCGAGCCCGAAAACCCTCTGATGCGAGAACGGGCCGGTCTTGAAATTCCGCCCCATCAATTCGCTGGAAAGGGGATAGCGGGCGAGCAGCGTGCCGTCTCGATGCAGCATCGAGATCGACGCGCCTTCACCGAGCACGACGGAAGCGAAGAACTTCTCGAAATTGGCGGGCTCGATGCCGCGCCCGACGACGCCCAGGAACTCGCCGTTCGGTCCAAGGATCTTGCGGACGATCAGGATGGTCCAGGCGCCCGAGATGCGGCTGTGCAGCGGCTCGATCAGCACGTCAGGCGAATAGGGATCGTATTTGAAGGTGCGGAAATAGGCGCGATCGGCAACGTTCACGTTCGGGGCCGGCCATGCCGTCGACGAGTTGACCAGATTCCCTTCGGCGTCGATGACATTGACGCCGCCCATGTAGGGCAGCGCCTCGATCTTCGAGCGCAGCATGCGGTGGATGTCCTGCCCCGCGAGGCGCTTGCGATAATCCTCCACATTATTGATGCCGGTTGCGCGGACGTGGTCGACGAAATCCTTCTGGATGACTGCGAAATCCTGCAATTGCTGGTCGAAATGATGGGCGAGCATCAGCACGGTGTTTTCGAGCTCGCGGCCGGAGTTGCGCAGCGCGCGTTCGCGGAAATTCTGTGCCATCAGCGTCGCGCCGACGGCGATCGCCGCGATTAGCAGCATGCCGCCCACCACCAGCCAGCGGATCGGTCCGCTGCGCACGAAGGCCTGGTCAAAGAGGCGACTGCCGAATCTCGTCATCATGCTGGATCATTGCCGTGCACACGCCAGGATCAATTCTTGGCCCCGGAAACATCCGTTGGTTTACGGGAACGGTGTGGAGGCGAAGTTAGGAAGCGCGGTTAACGCGATATGAACGGCCGGGCACAAAGACAACCGATGCGCGCGACGCAGGAGGTCGGTCGCTGAAATACGCGCTTCAGGCGCGGTAATGGCCGGACTTGCCGCCGAGCTTCTCGACGAGATGGATGCCCTCGATGCGCACGCCACGCTCCACCGCCTTGATCATGTCGTAGATGGTGAGGCAGGCGACCGAGACCGCCGTGAGCGCCTCCATCTCGACGCCGGTGGGACCAGTGACCTTGACGCTGGCGCGGACGAGGCAGCCCGGCAGTTTCGCATCGGGCTCGATCTCGACCGTGACCTTCGACAGCGCGAGCGGATGGCAGAGCGGGATCAGCTCGGAGGTGCGCTTGGCGGCCATGATGCCGGCGATGCGCGCGGTGCCGAGCACGTCACCCTTCTTGGCGTTGCCGGACACGATCAGATCGAGCGTCGCCTTGGTCATGATGACGCGGCCTTCCGCCACCGCAAGCCGCTCGGTCGCGGGCTTGTCCGACACGTCCACCATCCGCGCTTCGCCGGAGGCGCCGATATGGGTAAGGGCAGGGCCGGCCTTGGACTTGGAAGGCTTGCGCGCCATGTCAGCGCGTGCCCGTCGCGCGCGGTGCCGTCTCGCGCGCGAGTAGCGTGCGCGTGGCGGCGGTGACGTCGGCCTGCCGCATCAAGCTCTCGCCGACCAGGAAGGTCGACATACCGACGCGCTCGAGCCGCGCAAGGTCTGCGGCTGTGAAGATGCCGCTCTCACCGACCATCAGCCGGTCCGCGGGGATCAACGGCGCCAGCGCCTCGCTGGTCGCAAGCGTGGTCTCGAAGGTGCGCAAATTGCGGTTGTTGACGCCGATCATGGGCGAGCGAAGTTTCAGCGCGCGGTCGAGCTCGGCACGGTCGTGGATTTCGATCAGCACATCCATGCCGTAGGCGAAGGCGGCATCTTCGAGATCCCTGGCGGTCGCATCGTCGAGCGCGGCCATGATGATCAGGATGCAATCGGCGCCATGCGCGCGAGCCTCCGCCACCTGATAGGTATCGAACATGAAATCCTTGCGTAGCACCGGCAATGAGGTTGCCGCGCGCGCCGCCACCATGAAGTCGAGATGGCCCTGGAACGACGGCGTATCGGTCAGCACCGAAAGGCAGGCGGCGCCGCCGGCCTCATAGGCTCTGCCAAGCTGGGGCGGATCGAAATCGGCGCGGATCAGTCCCTTCGACGGCGAGGCCTTCTTGATCTCGGCAATCAGCGCATAGTCGCCATTGGCGTGCTTCGCCTTGATCGCGCGCATGAAGCCGCGCGGTGCGGCTTGCGCCTTGGCCTGTGCCTCGACTATCGAGAGCGGCTGCGCGCGCTTGGCCGCGGCAATATCCTCGCGCTTGTAAGCTTCGATCTTGGTCAGGATATCCGACATGTCAGGCTCAGCCGTTCGAGACCGCGATCAGATGTTTCAGCCGCGCGCTTGCGGCGCCGCTGTCGAGCGACTTCGCGCCGATCGCAACGCCCTCCTTGAGATCCTTGGCGCGTCCGGCCACGACCAGCGCGGCGGCAGCGTTGATCAGCGCGACGTCGCGGTAGGGGCTCGGCTTGCCGTCGAGCACGCCTTGCAGCGCGATCGCATTAGCCTCGGCGTCGCCTCCTTTGAGTGCGCCGGTCTCGCAGCGCGACAGGCCGGCCTCCTCAGGCGTCACCTCGAAATTCCGGATCTCGCCATTGTGGAGCGCGGAGACGAAGGTCGGGCCGGTCAGGGTGATCTCGTCGAGGCCATCGGAGCCGTGCACGACCCAGGCGGATTCCGAGCCGAGGTTCTTGAGCACCTGCGCCAGCGGTTGCACCCATTGCCGCGAGAATACGCCGACCATCTGCCGCTTGACGCCGGCCGGATTGGACAGGGGGCCGAGCAGGTTGAAGATCGTGCGCGTGGCAAGCTCGACCCGGGTCGGGCCGACGTTCTTCATGGCGGGATGGTGGGCGGGGGCGAACATGAAGCCGATGCCGCATTCGCGCACGCAATGTCCGACCTGCTCGGGCCTGAGGTCGATCTTCACGCCGAGCGAGGCCAGCACGTCGGCGGCGCCCGAGCGCGAGGACAGCGCGCGGTTGCCGTGCTTGGCCACCGGCACGCCGGCGCCCGAGACGATGAAGGACGCGCAGGTCGAGACATTGACCGAGCCGGAGCCGTCGCCGCCGGTGCCGACGATGTCGACGGCGTCAGGCGGCGCTGTCACGGCCAGCATCTTGGAGCGCATCGCCGTAACGGCGCCGGTGATCTCGTCCACGGTCTCGCCGCGCACCCTGAGCGCCATCAACAGGCCGCCCATCTGTGAGGGCGTGGCTTCGCCCGACATCATGGCGTCGAAGGCGGAGGCGGCTTCGTCACGCGACAGGCTGGCGCCGGTCGCCACTTTTCCAATGATCGATTTCAGGTCGTCCATCGCGTGCTTTCAACTCACTGGTTCGCGCCGGTCACCTGCGCGAAGGCGGCCTGATTAATGGTGGTCCCGATGTCGGTTTCAAGCTTGTTGACGTAGGAAGCGACCTGCTCCTCGGTCTGCGCGCGGTCGAGGCTGTCCTTCAGCTTCTTCACCGCGTCGGAAGCGGCGTCGACCACGGGTTCGACGATGTCGGTGACGCGGAAGATGATCACTTCGCTGCCGCCGCTCACGGGGGTCTGTCCGACGCCGTCCTTGGCGGTGCGGAAGGCGGCCGATACGACGGTTGCGGGTACGACGGCAGGCGAGTCATCGCGCTTGAAGCCGGTCGCGGTCTCGACCTTGGCGCCGATCGCAGCAGCTTCATCGGCGAGCTTGCTGCCGGATTCGAGCTTCTGCACCATCTCGGTCGCCTTGGTCTTCAGCTTGGCCGCGACCTGGTCCTGGCGCCAGCGCGCCTCGACCTGGTCGCGGACCTCGTCGAGATTGCGGTCGCGCGAGGGCGTGATCGCGATGACGTCGTACCAGACATAGCCGCCCTTGAACGAGATCGAGTCGTTGTCGACGCCGACGTCGGTGTTGAAGGCCTGCGACACCACGTCGAGCCCCTGCGGAATGTTGGCGACCGGCTGGCCGTTCGGGGCGCGGCCGGAACGGTCGACGGCGTCGATGGTCACCGCCGTGAGCCCGAGCTTCTGCGCCGCGTCGATCACGCTGGAGCCGCCGCCGCGCTCGTCCTCCATCTTGTCGCGGAGATCGGCGACCTTGACGCGCGCGCGCTCGGTCGCGATCTCGCGCTTGATGTCACCCGCAACGCTGGCGTAGTCCGCCTCTTTGCCCGGCTCGATCTTGTCGACCTTGACGATCGCGACGCCAAGCCCGCCCTGGACCGGCTGGCTGATCTCGCCGGCAGGAAGCGCGAAGGCGGCATCGCCAACGGCCGGATCGAGCGAAGACTTGGTCACAAGCCCGAGATCGACGTCGGAGGCGCTCAGCCCGCGCTCCTTGCCGAGATCCTCGAACGTCATGCCGCCGACGAGGCGCTCGCGTGCGGTCTGCGCCTCCGCCACGTTCGGAAATACGATCTGCTGGATCTGGCGCTTCTCCGGCGTGCCGAGCCGGTCCTTGCGCTGGTCGAACACCTTCTTGGCGTCCTCGTCCGACACCTCGGACCACTTGCCGATCTCCTCCGGCGAGACCACGACGAAGGCGATCTTGCGATATTCGGGCGCGCGGAACTGGACCTTGTGATCCTCGAAATAGGCGGCGAGCGTCTCGGGCGAGGGCGCCTCGATCTGGCCTGCCTGCGCGGCGTCGAGCCTGACGAACTCGATGGCGCGCTGCTCGCTCTGGAAGCGCGTCAGCGCGTCGAGCATGGTTTTCGGCGGCTCGAGGCCGGCGCCGATCGTGCCGGTGATCTGCCGGCGCAGCGACACTTTGCGCTGCTCGGCGACGTAGCGCTGCTCGGTATAGCCGAAATTGCGGATCACGGCCTGGAAGCGATTCGCATCGAAGTTGCCGCCGACGCCCTTGAAGTTGGGGTCATTCATGATGACCTGGCGGATCTGGTCGTCGGACTGGCCGAGCCCGAGCCGGCGCGCCTCTTCGTCGATGGCGGCTTCGGCGATGGTCTGCTGGAGCACCTGGCGGTCGAGGCCGAAGGCACGCGCCTGATCGGGCGTCAGCGGACGGCCGAACTGGCGACTGATCTGTTGCAAGCGGTCGGTGTAGATCTGGCGGAACTCGTTGAGCGAAATCTCGGTGCTGCCGATCTTGGCCACCGTGGACTGTCCGAAGCCGCGGAAGATGTCGGCGATGCCCCAAATGCCGAAACTGACAATCAACACGCCCATCACCACGGCCATAATGGTCTTGCCGAGCCAGTTTGATGAGGCCTTGCGCATTCCTCGGAGCATTTGGTCCAACTTGTTTGGCAGGAGGGGAACGGGAGCGCGTCTTAATGCAGATTCCGCAAAAGCGCGTCACCAAATTGATAGATCATCATAAAGTGGCGGCTTTCCCCCCGCAACCTCGCCTCATGCGACGCCTCGAAGCTGCGGTTAAAAGCCCCTGGTCTCTGGAACTGCGGCGACAGCTCTGCTAGCGCATGCACAAACCTCATTTTGCTGGACATTGACATGACCGACGCCATCCGACCGCTGATCGCCGGCAATTGGAAGATGAACGGCCTGAAGGCCCAGGTTGCCGAATTCGACGCCATGCTCAACGGCGCGGCGGACGTGGCTGCCAAGGCCGATCTGCTGGTCTGCCCGCCTGCAACCCTGATCGCCGCCTTCGCCGACAAGGCACGGGGCAAGAAGGTCGCGTTGGGGGCCCAGGACTGCCATCCCAAGGCCTCAGGCGCCCATACCGGCGATGTTGCCGCCGAAATGCTGGTGGATGCCGGCGCAACTGCCATCATCGTCGGCCATTCCGAGCGGCGCGCCGACCACGGCGAGGGCGATGCCCTGGTCCGACACAAGGCCGAGGCGGCCTGGCGCGCCGGGGCGGCGGCGATCGTCTGCATCGGCGAGACGCAAGGCCAGCGCGACGCCGGCCAGACCCTGGATATCCTGCGTGGCCAGCTCGACGGCTCGCTGCCGGACGGCTCCACCGCGGCCAATCTGGTCGTGGCCTATGAGCCGGTTTGGGCCATCGGCACCGGGCTGACGCCCACGGCCAAGGACGTCGAGCAGATTCATGGGTTTATCCGGGAATTCCTGAGTTCCCGGTTCAAAACCGACGGTGCCAAGATGCGGATCCTTTACGGCGGCTCGGTCAAGCCCTCGAATGCGGCCGAGCTGATGGCGGTGAAAAACGTCAATGGCGCGCTGGTCGGCGGCGCCAGCCTGAAGGCGACCGATTTCCTTGCGATCGCCAAGGGCTGTCCCTAGCTAAAGGGCTGTCCCTAGCTCATTCAAACCGTTGGTCCGGACCCGATCGGGGGTGGCAATACCCCCTCCGATCGTGTAACACCGCGCAACTTCAGGAAAACCCGCGAAGCGCGATCGGCCGCCGTCAGGCGCCGCCCGCTTGTGACGGAAGGATACTATGCAGACCGTTGTCATCGTCATCCACCTCATGATCGTCGCCGTCATGATCGGCGCCGTCCTGCTCCAGAAGTCGGAAGGCGGCGGCCTCGGCATGGGCGGAGGCGCGGGCTTCATGTCGAGCCGCGGCACGGCGAACCTTTTGACGCGGACCACTGCGGTTTTGGCCGTTGGCTTCTTCCTCACCAGCCTGTTCCTGTCCTGGTACGCCGGCTACGACCGCAAGCCGTCGTCGATCATCGGCCAGCCGTCGCAGACCCAGCCGGCCGGTGGGGCGCCGATCGCGCCGCCGACCTCGGGCGGCATCCTGGATTCGCTGAAGAAGGCCGACGAGCAGCAGCAGAACCAAGCGCCCGCCGGCCCGCAGGTGCCGCGCTCGCAATAAAGCAGGGGGGCCATGCAGGGTGGCTTCTACCGTCTTGCAGCAAAAATCCCCATCAAGGCACTGTCACCACTTTCAGTTCTGGATCACCCACAGGCCCGCAGAATCTTTGGGGCGGAATACGAATCGCTTTGGCGAATCGAATTCGAGGGATTAGAGGTTAAGTCCCATGGCGCGGTACATATTCATCACCGGCGGCGTGGTTTCTTCGCTCGGCAAGGGTCTGGCTTCGGCGGCACTCGGTGCGCTGTTGCAAGCCCGGGGCTACAAGGTCCGCCTCCGCAAGCTCGACCCTTATCTCAACCTCGATCCCGGCACGATGTCGCCGTATCAGCACGGCGAAGTGTTCGTGACCGATGACGGCGCGGAGACTGATCTCGATCTCGGTCACTACGAGCGCTTCACCGGCAGGCCGGCGACCAAGGCTGACAACATCACCACGGGGCGCATCTACCAGGACATCATCTCCAAGGAGCGCCGCGGCGATTATCTCGGCGCGACCATCCAGGTGGTTCCGCACGTCACCAACGCCATCAAGGAATTCGTCCTCGACGGCAATGACGATTACGACTTCGTGCTGGTCGAGATTGGCGGCACCATCGGCGACATCGAGGGCCTGCCGTTCTTCGAGGCGATCCGCCAGCTCAAGAACGAGCTGCCGCGCGATCACGCCGTCTACATCCATCTGACGCTGCTGCCCTACATCCCCAGCGCCGGCGAGCTCAAGACCAAGCCGACGCAACACTCGGTGAAGGAGCTGCGCTCGATCGGCATCCAGCCGGACATCCTGCTCTGCCGCACCGATCGCGCGATCCCGAAAGAGGAGCGGCGCAAGCTGGGGCTGTTCTGCAACGTGCGTGAAAGCGCCGTGATCGAGGCGCGCGACGTCGACAACATCTACGCTGTCCCTGAGGCCTATCACAATGCGGGCCTCGACGATGAAGTGCTCGCCGCCTTCGGCATCGGCTCGCGGATTCCGCCGGAGCTGCGGAGCTGGCAAGAGATCAACGAGCGAGTGCGCAATCCCGAAGGCAACGTCACCATCGCCATCGTCGGCAAGTACACCGGCATGAAAGATGCGTATAAGTCGCTGATCGAGGCGCTGTCGCATGGCGGCATCGCCAACAAGGTGAAGGTCAATCTCGACTGGATCGAGAGCGAGATCTTCGAGAAGGAAGATCCCGCGCCCTTCCTCGAGCACGTCAACGGCATCCTGGTGCCCGGTGGCTTCGGCCAGCGCGGCGCGGAGGGAAAGATCAAGGCGGCGCAGTTCGCGCGCGAGCGCGACGTGCCGTATTTCGGCATCTGTTTCGGTATGCAGATGGCGGTGATCGAGGCCGCGCGAAACCTCGTCGGCATCGAGGAGGCCAACTCCACCGAGTTTGGCCCGACCAAGGAGCCCCTGGTTGGCCTGATGACGGAATGGCTGCGCGGCAACGAGCTCGAGAAGCGCTCGCAGGCCGGCGATCTCGGCGGCACGATGCGGCTAGGGGCCTATCCGGCAACGCTCAATCGTGGCAGCCGCGTCTCAGAGGTCTATGGCGGCGCGACGGAAATCTCCGAGCGCCACCGCCATCGCTACGAGGTCAACACGGCCTACAAGGACCGCCTCGAGCAGCACGGTCTGAAATTCTCAGGGTTGTCGCCCGACGGCGTGCTGCCGGAGATCGTCGAGTACGAGGATCATCCCTGGTTCATCGGCGTCCAGTTCCACCCCGAGCTGAAGTCGCGGCCCTTCGAGCCGCACCCGCTGTTCGCGTCCTTCATTCAGGCGGCGATGGTGCAGAGCCGGCTGGTTTGATCATCCGGCTTGATCGGCCGTGAAGCCTCTCGCGACGAATGCGATCCCGTGACGACCTTGACCCGCGGCCGCCGCGTCAGCCTGTAGACGGCAGCGGGTGGCACGTTCAGCATCGCCCGATCCACCAGCTTGGCGCGCAGGCCCAGCCGGTCGAGCACCGGGCGCGGCACCGGGCAGCTCATGCCATAGGTGAACTGATAGAACGCGCCGCCCGGGCGGATGTAGCTGAATGCGCCACTGACGATCGAGACGACCTTGCGCATTGACATGTTGAGCAGCGGCAATCCGCTGATCACGGCGCCGACCGGCGCGCCTTCATAAAGGCGATGCGTGGTGAGCCGGGCAGCATCCATCCACAACACGCGAGCCCCGGGAAAACGCATCTGCAGCAGCTTCATGAAATCGGAGCCGTACTCGACCAGCGTGAGGTCTTCCTGGCGCACGCCGCGCTTCAAAAGCTTGTAGGTGAATGCGCCGGTGCCGGGGCCGAGCTCGAGGATCGGGCCAGTCGATGCGTCGATCTCGCGCGTGATGAGATCGGCCAGTGCCGCGCTCGACGGCGCGATCGCTCCGACCTGACGCGGGGCAGACATCCAGGCGAGGAAGAACGAGAGGAAATCGTTGGGCATGCGCACTCCGGTATTTTGCTTCGCGCCTCGCAAATCAGAGGCGGCACGCAATCTCACGGGAATGCATTGCGACAGCATTGCGGAGGCGATGCGGACCAAGATCAATTGGCGCGAATCGGCGGCAATGTGATCCGGAAGCATGCGCCGCCGTTCGCTCCATCCAGCACCGAGACGTGGCCGCGATGCAGCTGCACGATCTCGCGAACCATGTTGAGGCCGAGGCCGGCACCGCGATCGAGCGGCGTGAGCCGATAGAACGGCTCGAAGATCAGCTCGTGTTGATCGGGCGGAATGCCCGCGCCCTCGTCGGTGACTTCGATGCATGCGGGCTCGCTGACGCGGATGCCGATCGTGCCGCGGCGCGGGCCGTGCTGGATGGCATTCTGCACGAGGTTGGTCAGCGCGCGTTCGAGCGCGGCCGTGTCGCCGAGTGTCTCGATCGGTGTTTCCGGTGCGTCGAGCGCCAGCTCGTAACCCGCAGCGATGGCAAGCGGGGCAAGCTCGGCGGCGACACCCTGGGCGATTGCGACGAGGTCGACCCGCGCGAAAGGATGTCCGCAGCGGTCGAGTCGCTGGATGTCGAGCAATTGCTCGGCGAGCGTGGCGAGCCGCGCGGCATCCTCGATCAGGCGGGTCTTGTAGGGTCCCGGCGGAAGTGACTCCAGACGCGTGTTCAGGATCGCGATCGGCGTGCGCAGTTCGTGTGCGGCATCGGCGACGAAGCGCTTGTGGCGGGCATAGCCTTCGTCGAGCCGCGCCAGCGCGTCGTTGATCGCAGTCACGAGCGGCACGACCTCCAGCGGAATGTAATCCGCCGACAATCGCGCGCCGCGCTGGTGAATATCGATCCGCCGCGCCTGGTCCGCGGTCGTATCCAGTCCCCTGAACGCGCGCCGCAAGATCATCGGTGTTGCGATGAAGGTCGCGGTCCCCATCAACAGCAGGCCGGGAAGTGCGATGCCGAGCAACACGAGCGACGTCGTGAACACGGCCTTGGCACTGGTCAGTTTTCCCTGCGTCGCCGTGATGACCTGCACATTGCCGGCCCCGGTGTCGATGCGCTTCAGCCGTGCCGGCGGCTTGCGCGGATCGTCCTCGAAGAGCTGCCAGCCGAGCCGCGCCTGGCTGATCTGGTCGAGGGCGCCGCCGATGGCGGCGAATTCGGCCGGGACGGGGCCCTCACTGAGGGAACGCCCCTGCCTGTCGCGAACCAGCAACCAGAGGTCGGGGGTCTCTGCGCGCAACTGTTTCAGCTCGTCGGTCGGTCGCAGTGTGAGGCCACCCTGGGCATCGCGCGCGAGCGCATGCTGCACGATGTCGATCACGCGGTCCTCGTCCCGCTGGGTCAGCACGAAGCCCGAGGCGCAGAGCGCGCCGACGACGATGGCGACGAGAGCGACGAGCAGCGCGGTCTGCAGTGAAAGCAGCCGCCAGCTCAGCCGCGAGCGCAGGCAGTATGGGTCGTTGTGCCGGCTCACGGCAGCTTCTTCAGGAGATAGCCGACGCCGCGGATGCCGTGGATCTCCACGCGCGCATCGGCCTCGGACAATTTGCGGCGCAGCCGCGACACGTGCGTATCGAGCGCATTCGACTGGATCTCGTCGTCGAAACTGTAGACGGCTTCTTCCAGCGCCGAGCGCAGCACCGTCCGGCCCATGCGGCGGACCAGGGCTTCCAGCACCAGGAGCTCGCGCCGCGGCAGCTCGAGCGGAGCCCCGCCGACGGTTGCCTCGCGATGGCCGAAGTCGAACGCGAGGCGGCCGGCGCGCATGATGTCGGGTTGCAGCCGGCCGGGCCGGCGCAGCACGGCGCGCAGACGCGCCAGCAATTCCTCCACCGCGAACGGTTTTGCCAGATAATCATCCGCCCCGCAGTCGAGCCCGGCAACCCGGTCGGCGAGCTCGCCGCGCGCCGTCAACACGATGATCGGTACGCCGTCGGCGCGCGCCCTCAGTTTCGGGATCAAAGCGAGACCGTCGCCATCGGGAAGCTGGCGATCGAGCAGGACGGCGGCGTGGACATCGGCAGAAATGGCCTCTTCGGCCTCGGCGAGCGAGGAGGCATGGTCCACCACCATGTCGTAGCGCTTCAGCGCCGACGCCAGTGCATCAGCCATTTCGGCCTCGTCCTCGACGAGTAAAATCCGCATGATCGGCCACCTCAATCTCAACCGCGGCATTCTAGCGGCCGCATCATTGCGGCAGCATTGCGGGAACCGGCTGCGGCGGAGTGGCCCCGATCGACCTCAAGCCATGCGCAGAACGCCACAGGGGCAACCGGGCGGGGCTCACGACACCGTCGGGACCAGCCGCTATAACCGCCGGACCTGTCAGGGAGGAACATGAATGATCTACGAAATGCGCCAGTATCGCTGCGTGCCCGGCCGCCTGCCGGCACTGCTCAAGCGGTTCGAGACCGCCACGCTGAAAATTTGGGAGAAGCACGGCATCAAGCAGGCCGGGTTCTTCACCACGCTGATCGGCGAATCCCACCAGGAGCTGACCTATTTCCTGGCCTGGGAGTCACTGGCCGAGCGCGAGACGAAGTGGGGCAAGTTCACGACCGATCCGGACTGGCTCGAGGCGCGGGCGAAGTCCGAGGCCGACGGCCAGATCGTCGCCAACATCGTCAGCCAGATCCTGGCGCCGACCGCCTTCTCAGTGGTCAAGTAGCGATCCCTCGCGTGGCGAGGAACCCTGGCGCAACCCTGATATTCTGACGGCCCTGGCCGAATAGGGTTGATCCGACCCTCATCACGGCTATGGTCGCGCCGAAACGAGGGATTTGCCTTGAGCTCTTCGACGTCAGCGGCGCCGGTCGTCACCATTGGCACGGTCAAATTCGGCAATAACCTGCCGATCTCGGTCATTGCCGGGCCATGCCAGCTCGAGAGCCGCCAGCATGCGCTGGAGGTGGCTTCCGCGCTGAAGGAGATCGCGGCGCGGCTGAACATCGGCCTCGTCTACAAGACCTCGTTCGACAAGGCCAACCGCACCAGCGCATCCGCGGCGCGCGGGCTGGGCCTCGCGCAGTCGCTACCGATCTTCGCGGAGATCCGTTCCTCGCTTGGCTTGCCGGTGCTGACGGACGTGCACGAGGCCACGCAATGCGCCGAGGTGGCGCAGGCCGTCGACGTCTTGCAGATCCCGGCCTTCCTGTGCCGGCAGACCGATCTCCTTCTCGCTGCGGCCGCGACCGGAAGGGTCGTGAACGTCAAGAAGGGCCAGTTCCTGGCGCCCTGGGACATGGCCAATGTCGTCACCAAGATCACCAGCGCGAACAATCCCAACGTGCTCGTCACCGAGCGCGGCGCCTCCTTCGGCTACAACACGTTGGTCTCCGACATGCGCGCGCTGCCGATCCTGGCGCGCACCACCGGCGCCCCTGTCATCTTCGATGCCACCCATTCAGTGCAGCAGCCGGGCGGGAAGGGGACGTCGTCGGGCGGCGAGCGCGAATTCGTGCCGGTGCTGGCACGCGCGGCTGTAGCCGTTGGCGTGGCTGGCGTTTTCATCGAGACCCATCCCGATCCTGATCGCGCGCCCTCCGATGGCCCCAACATGGTGCCGCTGCGCCAGTTCGAGGGGCTGATCGCTAGACTGATGGCGTTCGACGCGCTCGCAAAGAATCCGCGCTGATGCAGCACGGCGAGGCGCGGCCGCACGATCACGGCTTGCCGACAGCGCTCTACGTCATATCAGGCGCAAGCTTCGCCGCAGCGCTCTCGGCACGCGCGCTCGATCCGGTGCTGCCGCATGTCGCCGAGGACTTTGGCGTCAGCATCGCGACCGCCGCGGGCTTTGCCGCGGTGTTCGCCTTCACCTTCTCGATCATCCAGCCCATAATTGGCGCTGCCGCCGATCTGTTCGGCAAGACGCGGCTGATGATCGGCTGCCTCGCGCTGCTCGGCCTTGCCAACATCCTCGGCGCGCTCTCGACCTCGTTCTCGGTTTTGTTTGCGACCCGCATTCTCGCCGGCATCGGCTCCGGCGGCGTGTTTCCGGTGGCGCTGAGCCTGACCAGCGATCTCGTTGGGCCGGAGAAACGCCAAGTTGCGATCAGCCGCACGCTCGCCGGCGCGATGACCGGCAATCTGCTCGGCGCCTCGGCCTCCGGACTGATCGGCGATTTTCTCGGCTGGCGCGGCGTGCTCGCAGTGCTCGGCGTGCTCGTGATCGTCGCCTCGATCGCGGTTGCCGCCGGCTTTCACGGCGCCAAGGTAAAGCATCCACCGAAGACCAGCCTATCGGCGCTGAAGGCCGGCTATCGCACCATCTTCACCAATCCGAACGCCTATGTCTGCTACTCGGCCGTGTTCATCGAGGGCTGTTGCGTGCTCGGCCTGTTTCCCTACATCGCCTCGTTCCTGTTCGAGCTCGGGCAGACCTCGCTCTCGATCGCCGGTATCGTCATCGCGGGCTTTGCGGTTGGCGGCTTGTTCTACACACTGACGGTGTCGCGCCTGCTGCCGTGGCTAGGCATGAAGGGCATGATGATCGCGGGCATGACGTTGGTTGCCTCACAGCTCATTGCCGTCGCCTTCGGGCCACGCTGGGAGGTGCAGGCCCTGAATCTCATCGTGATGGGATGGGGCTTCTACATCGCCCACGGCTGTCTGCAGGTCTTCGCCAGCGAACTCTCGGTCGAGGCACGCGCCACCGCGCTGTCGCTGCATTCGTTCTTCTTCTTCATGGGGCAGACCGTGGGGCCGCTCGCCTATGGCTTCGGCCTCCAGCACGCCGGCAAGATGCCGACCCTGTTCGCGAGCGCCGTGATCATGGTGGTGCTGGGCTTCGTCTGCGCCCGGCTGCTCAAGCAGCGGGCGCCGTCAGACGCGCGGGCCTGAGCACGTCGGTCAATGCCGCGCCAAGTGGGACAACAGCGAGCTATCCCCGACCGCGATAGGGCGCGACGCCTTGCTCCGGCGCCCACAGGCCCTTCGGCACACGGCCGGTCTGCCAGAACACGTCGATCGGGATGCCGCCGCGCGGATACCAGTAGCCGCCGATGCGCAGCCATTTCGGCTTGATCTCGCTCGCGATACGCTTGCCGATCATCACGGTGCAGTCCTCGTGGAAGGCGCCGTGATTGCGGAAGCTCGCGATGTAAAGTTTCAGCGATTTCGACTCCAGCAGCCACGCACCCGGCGCGTAGTCGATCACCAGATGCGCGAAATCCGGCTGTCCCGTGACCGGGCAGAGTGAGGTGAATTCCGGCACGGTGAAGCGCACCAGGTAGTCGGTGCCCTTTTGCGGATTGGGCACGCGGTCGAGCTGGGCTTCTTCCGGTGTGTGCGGCCACTCGACCGCACGACCGAGCTGGAGGGATTTCTTCGCCATCGTCGTCACATCCTGTTTCGGATGCCGGGATGGACGCAAATGGCGCGGCCGTCAACCGGCCGCGATCGTCTGGATCATGACGATCCGGTCGTTGCCGGATTCGCAACCCCACAGCTCGCCCGGCCTGCCGTCGAGCTGGCGCACATTGGCATTGGCCTTGTCGCTGGCGAAGACGTTGAAGCGCTCGGTCGTGGGATCGAAACGGACGATGGCGTTGGCGGAGAAATCGCTCAGCCAGACCTTGTCCTTGTCGTCGACATAGACGGCATAGGCGCGGGGACGTTCGCCCGGCAGCTTCCACGTCTTCCACGAGCCGTCGGCGGGATCGTGCACTGAGACATGCCCGCTATTCCACTCGCTGACCCAGATCCGGCTCGTTGAATCCGACCAGACGCGCCGTGAGCCCGCATTCGGTGTCGGCGGCTGCACGACGCGGGCATTGCCGTTTGCAAGATCGACTTTGGCGATGTAGCTGCCGGCGAGGGAGGCGTACCAGATGTCGCCCTTGGGCGTGACGGTGATGCCGTAAGGCCCGATGCCTTTTGGTGCCTTGAAGACCGTCATCTCGCCCGACTTCGGCGTGAGCCGGCCGTAGTAGCCGGACTGGCCGGTGAACCAATACGTGCCGGCCTTATCGAACACGCCGGTGTTGAGATTGGCGGAGGCGAACTTTTCCGGCAGGTGGAACAGCGTGACCTTGAGATCGCCGGGGTCGACCCGCGCGATCGCGTTCTGGCCGCCTTCGGTGATCCATGGCGCGCCGTCGGGGCCGATGGTCACGCCATGCGGGGCGGCGCCCTGGCCGAGGCTGACCGTCTTGAAGGTGCCATCCTTTGGATCGAGTCTGCCGAGCAGGCCCTTGCCCTGCGCCGTGAACCACACGGTGCCGTCAGGAGCGGGCGTGAGATCGTGCAGGCCGATGCCTGGGCTGATCGGGAAGTATTTTGTCCGGAACGGGCCTTCCTGCGCAAAGCTTGGGCGGGCGGCGAGGAGGGCGGCGCTCGAGGCAAGAAACTGGCGGCGATTCATGGCGTTACCCCGACTGTCTAGGATTGAGGATGGACGCGCGGAGCAGATGTCGTCGAGCATAATCTGAGGTTCTTCACGCGTCAGTCGACGCGGCTCGTCCAAGCGTTCACATTTGCTTGCGGCCCGTGTAAGACCCGCGACACCGATCAGCCCTAACGAACGGAAGTGCACATCATGACCGCCATCATCGACATCATTGGCCGCGAAATCCTCGATAGCCGGGGCAATCCCACCGTCGAGGTTGATGTCGTGCTGGAAGACGGCGCGCTCGGCCGCGCCGCGGTGCCGTCGGGAGCCTCGACTGGCGCCCATGAGGCAGTGGAACTGCGCGACGGTGACAAGGCCCGCTATCTCGGCAAGGGCGTCTCCAAGGCAGTCAGCGCCGTCAATGGCGAGATCTTCGAGGCCCTGAGCGGCCTCGATGTCGAGCAGCAGGCCCAGATCGACCAGATCATGATCGACCTCGACGGCACGCCGAACAAGAGCCGGCTGGGCGCCAACGCGATCCTCGGTGTGTCGCTGGCCTGCGCCAAGGCGGCCGCGAACTCGCTCGACATGCCGCTCTATCGTTATGTCGGCGGCACCTCGGCGCGGCTCCTGCCGGTGCCGATGATGAACATCATCAATGGCGGCGTGCATGCCGACAACCCGATCGACTTCCAGGAATTCATGATCCTGCCGGTCGGCGCGTCGAGCTTTGCCGAGGGCCTGCGCTACGGCGCGGAAGTCTTCCACACGCTGAAGTCCGAGCTGAAGAAGGCCGGCCACAACACCAATGTCGGCGACGAGGGCGGCTTCGCCCCGAACCTGCCGTCAGCGGACGCGGCGCTCGACTTCGTCATGAACGCGATCGGCAAGGCCGGCTTCAAGGCGGGCTCCGACATCGTGCTCGGGCTCGACTGCGCCTCGACCGAGTTCTTTAGGGACGGCAAGTACGTCTATGAAGGCGAGGGCAAGTCCCGCTCGATCTCCGAGCAGGCCAAGTACCTTGCGGACCTCGTCGCGCGCTATCCGATCGTGACGATCGAGGACGGCATGTCGGAAGACGACATGGACGGCTGGAAGGAGCTCACCGACCTCATCGGCAAGAAGTGCCAGCTCGTCGGCGACGATCTCTTCGTCACCAACGTCAAGCGCCTCGCCGAAGGCATCAAAGCGGGCCGAGCCAACTCGATCCTGATCAAGGTCAACCAGATCGGCACGCTGACCGAGACGCTCGCCGCCGTCGAGATGGCGCACAAGGCCGGCTACACCTCTGTCATGTCGCACCGCTCCGGCGAGACTGAGGATTCCACCATTGCCGATCTCGCGGTCGCCACCAATTGCGGTCAGATCAAGACCGGCTCCCTTGCGCGGTCCGACCGCACCGCCAAATACAACCAGCTCCTGCGCATCGAGCAGCAGCTCGGCAAGCAGGCGCTCTATGGCGGCAAGGCGGCACTGAAGGCGCTGGCATAAGCCGGCGCTTCGACTCGCGAAAAGAGGACAGGGGAGGATCGACATGAGCGACGGCAAGACCGGACTGCAACTGCGTTCGCTGCTGAAGAAGAGCGGCGAGCTGGAATTGTCCCTCGTGAATGTCCCGACACCGGAGCCGGCCGACGATGAGGTCGTGGTCCGCGTCGAAGCCACGCCGATCAACCCCTCCGACCTCGGGCTCCTGATCGGGGCCGCCGACATGTCGGCGGCCCAGGTTTCCGGCACCAAGGACGCACCGGTGATCACCGCGAAGATGCCTGAGAGCGCGATGCGGATGATGGCGGCCAGGTTCGATCAGTCATTGCCGGTCGGCAACGAGGGCGCCGGCACGGTGATCCGGACCGGATCATCGGATGCGGCGAAGGCGCTGATGGGCAAGACGGTGTCGATGATCGGCGGCGCCATGTACACGCAATATCGCGTGCTGAAGGTCCGCGACGTCATGGAGCTGCCGGCAGGCACCACGGCGGCCGACGGTGCCTCCTGGTTCGTCAATCCGCTGACCGCGCTCGGCATGACCGAGACGATGCGGCGCGAGAACCACAAGGCGCTGGTGCACACGGCCGCCGCCTCCAATCTCGGCCAGATGCTCAACAAGATCTGCATCAAGGACGGCATTGGCCTCGTCAACATCGTGCGCAGCAAGGAGCAGGCCGACATCCTGCACAAGATCGGCGCCAAGCATGTCGTGGATTCCAGCGCGGCGAGCTTCATGGACGACCTCACCAACGCGCTGGTCGAGACCGGCGCCACGATTGCCTTCGACGCCATCGGCGGCGGCAAGCTGGCGAGCCAGATCCTGACCGCCATGGAGATCGCGGCCAACAAGACCGCGAAGGAATACAGCCGCTACGGCTCCAACGTCTACAAGCAGGTCTATATCTACGGCAGCCTCGACACGCGCCCGACCGAGCTGAACCGCTCGTTTGGCCTGAGCTGGGGCGTCGGCGGCTGGCTGCTCACGCCGTTCCTCCAGAAGATCGGTCCGGCCGAAATCGGTCGCCTGCGCCAGCGCGTCGCGTCCGAGCTCAAGACCACCTTCGCCAGCCACTACACCAAGGTGGTCTCGCTTGCGGAGGCGCTCGATCTAGCCAACATCGCGGTGTACGCCAAACGGGCCACCGGCGAAAAATTCCTCATCAACCCGAATAAGTCGTGACGCGCAACGGCGTCCAGGCCTGTTCGAATTTATGCCTGAGCCGTGGGGCGAATGACGATCTCGCCGACGTCCACGCTATCCGGCTGCGCAATCGCGAAGGCCATCGCCTCCGCGATTGCGCTCGCCGGAATGGCCATCGCCTTCATGCTTGCCCGCCCTTGCTCCCGCAACGCGGAATCCGTCATGGAGGACGGCAGTTCGGTGTCGACATAACCGGGTGAGATGGTTGTCACCCGAAGCGAGGGGCCGGCCTCCTGACGAAGCCCTTCGGAAATCGCCCTGACGGCATTCTTCGATCCCGCGTAGACCGCCATTGTCGGAACGATCTTGATGCCGGCGGTCGACAGGGTGTTGATGAAATGACCGAAGCCCTGACGTCGGAAGACGGGCAGGGCGGCGGCGATTCCGTAGAGCACGCCTTTCACATTCACGTCGATCATGTCGGCCCAGTCGTCGACCCTCAGGTCGTCAAGGCGCGAAATCGGGGCAATCCCCGCATTGTTGATCAGGACGTCCAGCTTCCCGTATCGGTCCGTGGCAAGTCCGACGAGCCTGGCGACATCCTCGCGTTGCCTGACGTCGGTGACGAGGTACGACGCCTTTCCGCCCTTTGAGGCGATGCTCGCGGCCAGAATCTGCAGCCGGTCGGCGCGCCGTGCGCCGAGGATCATGATGGCGCCACGTTCTGCGAGATGCCGGGCGGCGGCTTCGCCAATTCCGCTGCTGGCGCCCGTGATGGCGATGACCTTGCCTGCGATGCCTGTCATAGATGTTCCACGCAATTCGTTGCGAGATGAACTTCGCATCGGAATCGAGGTTGATCTATGCTCGAAGTGCTCGAAAATCGTCGAGATCGGATCAAGGCTTGGACAAACCCTCGGATAGGCATAAGACCCCGGACCCGCTGTCTCAGGTCTTCTCGCTCCTGAACGTTCGCGCTGCGCGTTGCACGAGGTTCGAGGCGGGCGGCAATTGGTCGTATCGGTTCCCGGCCAAACCCGCCCTTAAGTTCGGCGCGGTCATCCGAGGTGATTGCTGGATCGATTTCGGCGACGAAGCCCATCATCGGCTTGTCTCCGGCGACTGCTTTCTTCTGGCCAATGCACCAGCCTATGTTCTGGCCAACGACCAACGCCTTGCTCCCGAAGACGGTATAGCGGCGTTCGATTGGACGCAGTCGGATGTCGCGCGTCACGCGGGCCGCGATACCGTTCTGCTTGCCGGCAGTTTCGGTTTCGAAGCGTCGGACGCCGGATTGCTGCTCGATGCGCTCCCTCGCTTTCTGCTCATCCCGTCGCGCAGTCCATCGGCAGCCGTCATTCATTCCACGCTCGAGATTCTCGACCTTGAAATCAGGGGGACGGGAATCGGAGCGGCCGTACTCACCGACAGGCTTGCCGACGTCCTGCTCGTCCAGGTGCTCCGCGCGGCGCTGGATCAGGATGCCGGCGAGGGTTTGGGATGGATCAACGCACTGGTCGACGCCAGGATCGGCAAGGTCATCAGGCTGATGCACGAAGACGCCGCTCACCACTGGACCCTGGAAGCATTGTCCGAAGCGATCGCCATGTCGCGATCCGCGTTTTCGAAGCGGTTCAAGTCCCTGGTGGGGCTGGCGCCGCTCGACTACCTGCTTCGATGGCGAATGCGACTTGCACGCGATCTTCTTCGACGTGGAGCGACCGTTTCGGCAACGGCCGCGCAGCTTGGATACTCGTCGGAGAGCGCCTTCGGACACGCCTTCAAGCGAGTCTACGGCAATGCACCGAAGCGATACTGGCGCAGACAGGCGATCGCCGAAAAATTCCCCATCAACCCGAATAAATTATCGTGATGTGCGACGGCACGTCACCGGAAGAAGGGACTTGCCTTCTGAGCGAAGCGGGGGATTATTCCCGCCGCCGTTGAAAGCGGAAAAACCGCAAGGCGTTCAGAAGGGGACCTCTGCATGACCGACCTCAATCGCCGTCACCTGCTCGCAGGTGCCGCCGCCCTCAGTGCGGCCGCCGTTACCGGGCTTGGACCGACCACCGCCAATGCCTCAGTGCCGCCGGCTGGGACGCAGGCGCCGGGCTTCTACCGCTACAAGGTCGGCAGCTACGAGTGCACCTCGATCAACGACGGTGCGCGCACCTTCCCGATGCCGGAGAAGTTCGTCGTCAACATACCGAAGGATGAGGCGCTGGCCGCGGGCGAGGCGGCCTACATGCCGAAGGGCATGGTCACGGTGCCGTTCAATCCGCAGCTCATCAACACCGGCTCCAAGCTCGTGCTGATCGATACCGGCAACGGCGTCGCCAATCTCGAGCCGAGCAAGGGCGCGGTCGGCCGCACCCTGCAAAATCTCCAGGCCGCTGGCGTCGATCCCAAGAACATCGACGTCGTGCTGCTGTCGCATCTGCATCCTGATCACACTAACGGCCTCCGTCTCGCCGATGGCGCGCTCGCCTTCCCGAATGCGGAGATCATGGTGCCGGGCAAGGACTGGGAGTTCTGGACCAGCGAGGACAACGCCGCCAAGGCCGAGTCCAACCCGATGATGAAGAACTATTTCGCCAACGTGAAGAAGACCTTTGCCGGCCTCGAATCCAAGGTCACCAAGTACGAGTGGGGCAAGGAGGTCGCACCCGGCATCACCTCGATCGCGACGCCGGGCCACACGCCTGGCCACACCTCGTTCGCGGTCGCATCGGGCGATGCCAAGGTGCTGATCCAGTCCGATGTCACCAACATTCCCGAATTCTTCCTGCGCAATCCGGACTGGCATGTGATGTTCGACGCTGATGCCGCGATGGCGCAAGCGACCCGTCACAAATTCTATGACATGGCTGCGGCCGAGAAGGCGACCGTGATCGGCTTCCACTTCATCTTCCCGTCGGTCGGGCATGTCGTGAAGGACGGCGCCAAATATCGCCTGATCCCGTCGGCCTGGAATCCGACAATCTGACCTGACTTAGACGTTTGGGCGAGAGATCGGGCCGCCGCTTGGCGGCCCGAATGTTTTGGCCAACAGTCAAAGGGCGCGATGTCGCCCGGAGAAGCCAAGGGTACGTTCGAGAAACGCAGCGTTTCCAAATCGAGCCGGTTCATGCACTTGCATCCATCGGTCCGGATCGTTTAAGTGCGCCCCCGGCACTCCCGCTCAAGTTCGAAGGACATTCCATGGCCTACAATATCGTCGTAATCGCCGGCAGCGTGCGCAAGGCCGGCTTTTCGCTCAAGATCGCCAATGCGCTCGCCAAGCTCGCACCTAGCTCGCTCAAGCTCGAGGTGATCACGCCGGCGGGCATCTCGTTCTTCAATCAGGACCTCGAGAGTGCGCCACCCGCGGACTGGCTGGCGTTCCGCGATAAGCTTCAGAAGTCGGACGGCGTCATCTTCGTCACGCCCGAATACAACCGCTCCATCCCTGGCGCGCTGAAGAACGCCATCGACGTCGCCTCGCGGCCCTATGGCAAGAGCTCGCTCAATGGCAAGCCGGTCGGCATCATCTCCAATTCGCCGGGCCCGCTCGGCGGGGTCAGCGCGGCCAAGCATTTGCAAACCATCCTGCCTGGTATTAGCGGTCCGATCATGCAACAGCCGGAGACCTATCTGAACGCCATTGGCGACGCCTTTGATGCCGAGGGCAATCTGGTCAAGGAGTCGCTGAAGCCTGTGCTCCAGGCCTATATCGACGCCTTCGCGACCCACGTCGCGAAGCATCACGGCTGAGGCCGAATACCCCGCGGCGATACCGGAAGTCCTCATCCTGAGAGGAGGCGCGCTGGCGCCGTCTCGAAGGATGGCCGCGGGCGACATCCAGGCCTTCATGGTTCGAGACCGCCGGTGCGCGGCCTCCTCACCATGAGGGTCTCGAAGTCCGTGGCGCGGGCCGGGCGCATTAGTACTCCCTTAACCAACCTGTCCCATCTTCCCAAGATGGTCTCTCGCGCGCGCCTGAAATCGATCCTGACCGGCCTTGCCCTCTATGCGATGGCGGCGGCCATCGTCGGCTATTTCGGCGTCAACGCCTACACCGGCAAATACGGCCTCAACGCCCGCCAGGAACTGGACCAGGAGATCATCGCGCTGACCAGCGAGCTGGCACAGCTCAAGCGCGAGCGCGCCAGGAGCGAGCAGCGCGTCTCGTTGCTACGCACGTCCAGGATCGATCCTGATATGCTGGACGAGCGGGCGCGCTACCAGCTCGACTATGTCAATCCGCACGATCTCGTTCGGATGATCCCGGCGAAATAGCGTTTTCGCTGCATTCGAAACCGGCAACGAAAGCGGCTGCCGATCGCCGCCAATTCAGCCCTCAACTGTACCGAAAGTCGTAGGCCAAGAAGCGGTCGGCTGCCTTGACGGCGCCACAGCAAGGGGGCTCATGCCTCGCAGTCGCCCAAGATTGACGCAGATCAACCGGGCCGTGCCGGTAATGCCTAGACTGCCTTCCGGAGGAAACAAGTGATGAATGGGTCAATGCCCCCGCATCACGCGGCCCGCGTCGAGGCCGCTATCGCGTCAGGCCAGGCGGCCCGGTCCGCGCTCGTGGCCTCGTGGCGCCGTTCGTCCCGATTGCATCATCTCGATCCCGCCGGCCGCAGCTCACCGATGCGGCTCACCGAAGCCGAGCTGGATCAGGCCCGCGAGCGCATCGCGCCGCTGCTGGCGGCCGCGCAAGGTGCGATGGACCGGCTGTATCAGGCCGTCGGCGCGAGCGGCTGTTGCGTGTTGCTCGCGGACGGCGAGGGCGTTCCGGTCGATCGCCGTGGCACGCCGGGGGACGATGCGACGTTTCAATCCTGGGGCCTGTGGACCGGCGCGCTCTGGAGCGAGGAGCACGAGGGCACCAACGGCATCGGCACCTGCCTCGTCGAGCAGCGTCCGCTGACGATCGATCGCGACCAGCACTTCTTCGCCCGCAACACGCTTTTGAGCTGTACCGCCGTTCCGATCTATGACCACGAGGCGGCGCTTGCAGGCGTGCTCGACGTCTCGTCCTGCCGCGCCGACCGCACCGACGCGTTCTCCAGTCTGATCGCGCTGGCGGCGGGCGAGGCGGCCAAGCGTATCGAGGCCGACCTGTTTCGCAGGGCCTTCAGCCACGCCCGCATCGTTCTGACGCAGGGCCCGGACGGTAGTTGCGGCGGCCTCATCGCCGTTGATACGGACGATCTCGTGATCGGCGCAACCCGCTCTGCCCGGATCGGACTCGGGATCGCCCTCGGCCGGGCACTGCAGCCGGTGCCCGCGGCCGATCTCCTCGGCGGCGACACTGCACACGACCACCTTGCCGGCGGTCAGCGCGCGGTGTTGCAGCGGGCGATGCTCCGCGCGGGTGGCAACGTTTCGGCGGCCGCCAAGGCCCTCGGCGTCAGCCGCGCCACGCTGCATCGGAAGCTGAAGCGGTTCGAGCTGAATCACTGAGCTTTCTATTTCCGTCATTGCGAGCGAAGCGAAACAATCCAGAATCCCTCCGCGGGGACAGTCTGGATTGCTTCGCTTCGCTCGCAATGACGATGTGGAGGCCACGAGCACCCCATCTTGCCTCGCCCACGACTGTCGCAGAACTGCGACAGGTCGGCGCCATCATCGCTCCCGTCCGGGCTGACAGAAAACACCTCCCGCATCATCGTCGGCGCAAGTCGCGACCACGCGACGAATTGCGCGAACAGCAAACATCGGGAGTGATCAATGAACAAGGTGGAATTCCTCAGCGTCACCAAAGTTCCCTTCGCCGAACGCTATGACAATTTCATCGGCGGCAAATTCGTCGCGCCGATCTCGGGCAAATATTTCGACAATGCCTCGCCGGTCACGGGCCAGGTCGTCTGCAAGATCGCGCGCTCCGACGCGCAGGACGTCGAGGCGGCCCTCGATGCGGCGCATGCGGCGAAGGCCGCGTGGGGCCGCACCAGCGTCGCCGAGCGCGCCGCGATCCTGAACCGGATCGCCGACCGCATGGAGGAGAACCTCGAGCATCTCGCCATCGCCGAGACCTGGGACAATGGCAAGCCGATCCGCGAGACCCGCGCCGCCGACCTGCCGCTCGCCATCGATCACTTCCGCTACTTCGCCGGCGTCGTGCGCGCCCAGGAAGGCTCGATCGGCGAGATCGACCACGACACCATCGCCTATCATTTCCACGAGCCGCTCGGCGTGGTCGGCCAGATCATTCCCTGGAACTTCCCGCTGCTGATGGCCTGCTGGAAGCTTGCGCCCGCGCTGGCCGCCGGCAATTGCGTCGTGCTCAAGCCCGCCGAGCAGACGCCGGCTTCGATCATGGTCTGGGCCGAGATCATCGCCGACATCCTGCCGCCGGGCGTCCTCAACATCGTCAACGGATTTGGCCTGGAAGCCGGCAAGCCGCTCGCTTCCAGCCCGCGCATCGCCAAGATCGCCTTTACCGGCGAGACCACGACGGGCCGGCTGATCATGCAATATGCCAGCCAGAACCTCATTCCCGTCACGCTGGAGCTCGGCGGCAAGTCGCCGAACATCTTCTTCAACGACGTCACCGCGGAAGACGACGACTTCTTCGACAAGGCGATCGAAGGCTTCGTCATGTTCGCGCTGAACCAGGGCGAGGTCTGCACCTGTCCGAGCCGGGCGCTGGTGCACGCGGATATCTATGACCGCTTCATGGAGCGGGCGCTGAAGCGCGTCGCCGCGATCAAGCAGGGCGATCCGCGCGACGCCACCACCATGATCGGCGCGCAGGCCTCGGGCGAGCAGCTGTCCAAGATCCTCTCCTATATCGACATCGGCAAGCAGGAGGGCGCGAAGGTGCTGGCCGGCGGCGGACGTGCCGAGCTTGCGGGCGATCTCGCCGGCGGCTTCTACGTGCAGCCGACCGTGTTCGAGGGCCACAACAAGATGCGGATCTTCCAGGAGGAGATCTTCGGCCCTGTGGTCTCGGTCACGACCTTCAAGACCGACGAGGAGGCGCTCGCGATCGCCAATGACACGCTCTACGGCCTCGGAGCCGGCGTCTGGAGCCGCGATGCCAACCGCTGCTACCGCTTCGGCCGGGCGATCCAGGCCGGCCGGGTCTGGACCAACTGCTACCATGCCTATCCCGCGCATGCGGCCTTCGGCGGCTACAAGCAGTCGGGCGTCGGGCGTGAAACCCACAAGATGATGCTCGATCACTACCAGCAGACCAAGAACCTCCTGGTCAGCTACAGCCCGAAGAAGCTTGGCTTCTTCTGATCGGTCGGCGGAGAGGGCGGCGTCGTTTCGGCGCCGCCCATTCCGAATGTCAGGTCCCGGTCGCCTCAACGCTTCTTGACGCGGTCACGAATCTGAGCGTGCGGCAGCCTTGCATCGATTTGTTGCCCGATCGGCGCCAAAGATTTTCCAATATTACGATCACGTTGCAGTGCGGCATAACGAAAATCGTGCCATGCCGCCGCGGTGCTTTCCAACGGTGTTTGACTTGGGTTAGAGAGGGCGAAAGTTTTCTCTGACCCGGAATTCCCATGGCCGCACCCAAGAAAGCCGCCGCAAGCACTCCACAGGACAAGACCGACGGCGGTTCGCCCCCGGAATTCACCAGGGAGCAGGAGCTCAAGGCGCTCCGCGATATGCTCCTGATCCGGCGCTTCGAGGAGAAGGCTGGCCAGCTCTACGGCATGGGCGCAATCGGCGGCTTCTGCCACCTCTATATCGGCCAGGAAGCCGTGGTGGTTGGCATGCAGATGGCCCTGAAGGAGGGCGATCAGGTCATCACCGGCTATCGCGATCACGGCCACATGCTCGCCACCGGCATGGACGCCAACGGCGTCATGGCCGAGCTCACGGGCCGCCGGGGCGGCTATTCCAAGGGCAAGGGCGGCTCCATGCACATGTTCAGCAAGGAGAAGCACTTTTACGGCGGCCACGGCATCGTCGGCGCGCAGGTCTCGCTCGGCACGGGTCTCGCCTTTGCCAATCACTATCGTGGCAACGGCAATGTCAGCGTCACCTATTTCGGCGACGGCGCGGCCAACCAGGGCCAGGTCTATGAGAGCTTCAACATGGCGGAGCTCTGGAAGCTGCCGGTGATCTTTGTCATCGAGAACAACCGCTACGCTATGGGCACCTCGGTCTCGCGCGCCTCGGCGCAGCAGGATTTTTCCAAGCGCGGCGCGTCCTTCAACATTCCCGGCAAGCAGGTCGACGGTATGGATGTCCGCGCCGTGAAGGCTGCGGGCGAGGAGGCGGCGGCCTGGTGCCGTGCCGGCAAGGGTCCCTACATCCTGGAGATGCAGACATACCGCTACCGCGGCCACTCGATGTCCGATCCTGCAAAATATCGCACGCGCGAGGAGGTCGAGAAGGTCCGCCACGACCAGGACCCGATCGAACAGGTGCGTAACCGCCTCTTGGCGGCCAAGGTCACCGAGCAGGATCTGAAGGCGATCGACGCCGAGGTGCGCGACATCGTCAACGCATCCGCCGATTTCGCCCAACATGATCCCGAGCCGGATGCCGCCGAGCTCTGGACCGACGTTTACCGCTGAACGCGCGCAAGCTTTCTTTTGGAGTCGATATGCCAATTCAAGTGCTGATGCCCGCGTTGTCGCCCACGATGGAGAAGGGCAACCTCGCCAAATGGCTGAAGAAAGAGGGCGAGCCGATCAAGTCGGGCGACGTCATCGCCGAGATCGAGACCGACAAGGCGACGATGGAGGTCGAGGCGACCGACGAGGGCACGCTCGGCAAGATCCTGATCCCCGAGGGCACTGCCGATGTTGCGGTGAACACGCCGATCGCGACCATTCTCGCCGACGGCGAGAGCGCCGCCGATCTCGCGAAAGCACCCGCACCGTCCAAGCAGGAGAAGGCTGCGGAGTCCGCTCCGCCCACCGCTGCCAAGGCCGAAGCGCCTCAGCCGAAGGCCGCGCCAGCCGCGCCGCAGGCCGTGGCCGAGCCCGATCCCGAAGTACCCGCCGGCACGGAGATGGTGACGCAGACCATCCGCGAAGCCTTGCGCGACGCCATGGCCGAAGAGATGCGCCGCGACGCCGATGTCTTCGTGATGGGTGAAGAGGTCGCCGAATATCAGGGCGCCTACAAGGTCACCCAGGGCCTGCTCCAGGAGTTCGGCGCCAGGCGCGTCATCGACACCCCGATCACCGAGCACGGTTTTGCCGGCGTCGGCGTCGGTGCCGCGATGACCGGCCTCAAGCCGATCGTCGAGTTCATGACCTTCAACTTCGCCATGCAGGCGATCGACCAGATCATCAACTCCGCGGCCAAGACGCTGTACATGTCCGGCGGCCAGATGGGCTGCTCGATCGTGTTCCGCGGGCCCAACGGCGCGGCTGCGCGCGTCGCCGCCCAGCACAGCCAGGACTATTCGGCCTGGTACTCGCACATTCCCGGTCTCAAGGTGGTCGCGCCGTATTCCGCGGCCGATGCCAAGGGTCTGCTCAAGGCCGCGATCCGCGATCCCAATCCGGTGATCTTCCTCGAGAATGAGGTGCTCTACGGTCACACCGGGCAAGTGCCCAAGCTCGACGATTTCGTGATTCCGATCGGCAAGGCGCGCATCGTGCGCTCCGGCAGCCACGTCACCATCATCTCCTGGTCGAACGGCATGACCTATGCGCTCAAGGCCGCCGACGAGCTCGCCAAGGACGGCATCGAGGCCGAGGTGATCGACCTGCGCACGCTGCGCCCGATGGATACCGAGACCATCATCAACTCGGTCAAGAAGACGGGCCGTGCGGTGACGGTAGAGGAGGGCTGGGCCCAGAGCGGCGTCGGCGCCGAGATCGCCGCGCGCATCATGGAGAATGCCTTCGATTATCTCGACGCGCCGGTTACGCGCGTCTCCGGCAAGGACGTGCCGATGCCCTATGCCGCGAACCTGGAGAAGCTCGCGCTGCCCTCGGCGGCGGAAGTCGTCGAGGCCGCCAAAGCCGTCTGCTACAGGTAGACCATGGCGGGTCCGAAGGAGCAGCCACTGCCGCCCGACGTCATGACCCGCGAGGACGCGGTCGAGATCCTGCGCGTGTTCGTGCTGGACGGCGGGCTGTCGATGGCGTTCCAGCGCGCCTTCGAGGAGCCCGACATGTGGGGCCTGCTGCTCGTCGATCTCGCCCGTCATGCCGCGCGCGCCTATGCGCGCGAGAGCGAATATACCGAAGAGGACGCCTTGAACCGGATTCTGGACATGTTCCAGGCCGAGATCGAGCGTCCCACCGACACCGGCACGACGACGCCGCGCGGCAAGGGGCACTGACGTGGCGATCGAATCCTATCACTACGATTTCATGCTGGAGGCGATCCGCGAGGCGGAAGCCTCAATCGCGCAAGGTGGCCTGCCGATCGGCGCGGTGCTGACGCGCGACAACAAGATCATCGCCCGCGGCCATAACAACCGCGTGCAGGAGAACAACGTGATCCTGCACGGCGAGATGAGCTGCCTGCGCGAGGCGGGCGCAATCACGTTCCACGACACAATCATGTACACCACGCTGTCGCCTTGCTCGATGTGCGCCGGCGCGCTGGCGCTGTTCAAGGTCAAGCTGGTGGTGATCGGAGAATCCGTCACCTTCCCAGGGTCCAAGGACATCCTCGACAAGTTCGGCATCCCCTGGATCGATCTTGCCGACGACCGCTCCATCACCATGATGAAGACGTGGCGTTCCAATCCCGCCAATGAGCGCCTGTGGCAGGGCGACATCGGCAACTAAACCTGGTCTGTTCGTCTTCGCTGTCGAAGGCGACGTTTTGAGAAGTTCTTCGTGAGGTCAGCATGCCCATCAACATCCTGATGCCCGCTCTCTCGCCGACAATGGAGAAGGGCAACCTCGCCAAGTGGCTGAAGAAGGAAGGCGACAAGGTCAAATCCGGCGACGTCATCGCCGAGATCGAGACCGACAAGGCGACCATGGAGGTCGAGGCGATCGACGAGGGCACGATCGCCAAGATCCTGGTGCCCGAGGGCACGCAGGACGTCCCGGTCAACGACGTGATCGCGGTGCTGGCCGGCGAGGGCGAGGACGTGAAGGCCGCGGGCGCTGCGAAGCCGACCGCCTCGGCTGCACCGCCAAAGGCCGCTGAGGCACCTGCTGCTGCGCCGGCACCGGCACCTGCTCCGGCCGCACCGAAGGCGGCGCCGGCACCGGCGGCGCAGGCTGCAGCTCCCGCCGCGCACGGCAACGGCCATGGCGGCCGTGTGTTCTCATCGCCGCTGGCGCGCCGTATCGCCAAGGAAGCCGGCATCGATGTTGCGATGGTCACGGGCACCGGCCCGCACGGCCGCGTGGTCGCGCGCGACGTCGAGCAGGCCAAGTCCGGCAAGGGCCTCAAGGCGCCCGCGGCGGCCCCGTCCGGGGCGCCGGCAATCGCGCCGACCATGTCGGACAAGCAGATCCTGGCGCTGTTCGAGCCTGATACCTACGACATCGTCCCGCATGACGGCATGCGCCGCACCATCGCGCAGCGCCTGACCGCGTCGATCCAGAACGTCCCGCACTTCTATCTCACCATCGACTGCGACATCGGCAAGCTGCTGATCGCGCGCGAGGAGATCAACGCCGCCGCACCGAAGGACAAGGAGAAGAAGCCGCTCTACAAGATCTCGGTCAACGACTTCGTCATCAAGGCAATGGCGGTCGCGCTGCAGAAGATCCCGAACTGCAATGTCAGCTGGACCGAAAGCGGCATGGTCAAGCACCACCATTCCGACGTCGGCGTTGCCGTCGCGATGCCGGGCGGCTTGATCACGCCGATCATCCGCAAGGCGGAGACCAAGACGCTCTCCACCATCTCCAACGAGATGAAGGATTTTGCCGCGCGCGCCCGCTCGCGCAAGCTGAAGCCTGAGGAATACCAGGGCGGCACCACTGCCGTCTCCAACCTCGGCATGTACGGCATCAGCCACTTCACCGCCGTGATCAATCCGCCGCACGCGACCATTCTGGCCGTGGGCACCAGCGAAGAGCGTCCCGTCGTGCGCGGCGGCAAGATCGAGATCGCGAACATGATGAGCGTGACCTTGTCCTGCGATCACCGCGCCATCGACGGCGCGCTCGGCGCCGAGCTGATCGGTGCGTTCAAGCAGCTGATCGAAAATCCCGTGATGATGATGGTCTGACGCGGCGGCAGAGGGGGCAACCTTGCATGTCCGCACCCGCTGGCCATGGATATCGCTGCTGCTCGGAGCCGTTGTCGCGCTCAATCCGATCGGACTCGATTTTCTTCACTCCGCCTTCCTGTCGGGAGAGCAACTGTCGCGAAACATCGCTCAACCCATTGTGTTGAGCGCGCTGGCCATTCTGGTCCTGGTCGGGATCATCGAATGGCTGGTCAGGTTTGTTGTCTTCAAGCGCCGCGCCCGCGGTGCTTCTTGAGTTGAACGGGAGCCGCCATGGCCGATACATCCTTCGACGTCATCATCATTGGCTCCGGTCCCGGCGGCTATGTCACCGCGATACGCGCCGCCCAGCTCGGCTTCAAGACGGCGATCGTCGAGAAGTCGTATCTTGGCGGTATCTGCCTGAACTGGGGCTGCATCCCGACCAAGGCGCTGCTGCGTTCGGCCGAGATCTATCACTACATGCAGCACGCCAAGGATTACGGCCTCTCGGCCGAAAAGGTGTCGTTCGATCCGAAAGCCGTGGTGCAGCGCTCGCGTGGCGTCTCGAAGCAGTTGAACACGGGCGTCGGCTTCCTGATGAAGAAGAACAAGGTCAGCGTGATCTGGGGCGCGGCCTCGATCGACGCACCCGGCAAGGTCACCGTGAAAAAGTCCGATGTCGAGGCGCCGAAGGGCTCGCTGGGCGAGGGGACCTACCAGGCCAAGCACATCATCATCGCGACCGGCGCGCGGCCGCGCGTGCTGCCGGGGCTCGAGCCCGACCAGAAGCTGATCTGGACCTATTTCGAGGCGATGGTGCCGGACCGGATTCCGAAGTCGCTGCTGGTGGTCGGCTCCGGCGCGATCGGCATCGAGTTCGCCTCGTTCTTCCACACCATGGGCTCTGACGTCACCGTGGTCGAGGTGCTGCCGCAGATCCTTCCCGTGGAGGACGCGGAGATCGCAGGGCTCGCGCGGAAACGCTTTGAGAAGATGGGCATGAAAATCATGTCCTCGACCAAAGTCACAAAACTCGAGAAGAAGGCCCATAGCGTCGTCGCCACCATTGACGACGGCAAGGGCAAGCCTGCCACGACCGAGTTCGAGCGGGTGATCTCGGCGGTCGGCGTCGTCGGCAACATCGAGAATCTCGGCCTCGAAAAGCTCGGCGTCAAAACCGACCGCGGCATCATAGTGGCCGACGGCCACGGCAAGACCAATGTCCCCGGGATCTACGCCATCGGCGACGTCGCTGGTCCCCCGATGCTCGCGCACAAGGCCGAGCATGAGGGTGTGATCTGCGTCGAGGCGATCAAGGGCCTCAATCCGCACCCCATGGACAAGAACATGATCCCGGGCTGCACCTATTGTCATCCGCAGGTCGCCTCGGTCGGTCTCACCGAAGCCAAGGCCAAGGAGAATGGCCGCGAGATCCGAGTCGGCCGCTTCCCCTTCGTCGGCAACGGCAAGGCGATCGCGCTCGGCGAGGACCAGGGTCTGGTCAAGGTGATCTTCGACAAGAAGACCGGCCAGCTTCTCGGCGCTCACATGGTCGGCGCTGAAGTCACCGAACTGATCCAGGGCTATGTCGTCGCCATGAATCTTGAGACCACGGAAGAAGAACTGATGCACACCGTGTTCCCGCATCCGACGCTGTCGGAGATGATGAAGGAAGCCGTGCTGGATGCTTATGGACGGGTGCTGAATATTTGACGGGCTGGGCTTCGCGTCTCTCGGCTCCGTCATCCTGAGGTGCGAGGCCAGCGGTGCAGAGCACCGTTGGGCGAGCCTCGAAGGATGAACGGCCGAGATGCAGCAGCCGGGCTCGTCGCCCTTCGAGGCTCTCCATCCGGCGCGTGGCGCCGCATGGAGAGCACCTTAGGGTGACGGGTCTGATAGAGAAATACGAAAACAAGAAGAGGGAATGAACCCATGCACGACAACGACAACCTGACCATCGAACGTCCGACCTTCGTCACGCATCTCGAATGCGCGATGGAGGGCGATCATTACCCCGCCGACCAGGTCCATAACCTCTCCAAGGCCGGCAAGCCGCTCCTGGTGCGCTACGACCTCACCGGGGTGAAGAAGGCGCTGACCAAGGACGCTTTGGCCCAGCGTCCCGGCGACATGTGGCGCTACCGCGAGCTGCTGCCGGTGCGCAAATGCAAGGACATCGTCTCCCTCGGCGAGGTCACGACGCCGCTGATCCGGCTGCCGAAGCTCGGCGCCAAACTCGGCGGCGGCGAGATCATCGTGAAGGACGAAGGGCGGCTGCCGACCGGCTCGTTCAAGGCGCGCGGCCTCGTGATGGCGGTGTCGATGGGCAAGGCGCTCGGCATCAAGCACATGGCGATGCCGACCAACGGCAACGCCGGCGCGGCGCTCGCGGCCTATGCGACGTCGTGCGGCATCAAGACTACGATCTTCTGCCCAGCCGATACGCCCGAGGTGAATGTCAGCGAGATCGAGCTCCAGGGCGCCACCGTCTATCGTGTCAACGGCTATATCGACGATTGCGGCAAGATCGTCGGCGAGGGCAAAGCAAAAGTCGGGTGGTTCGACACGTCGACGCTGAAGGAGCCGTACCGCATCGAGGGCAAGAAGACGATGGGCCTCGAGCTGGCCGAGCAGCTCGGCTGGGACGTGCCCGACGTGATCTTCTATCCGACCGGTGGCGGCACCGGCCTGATCGGCATGTGGAAGGCGTTCGACGAGCTCGAGAAGATCGGCTTCATCGGCTCGAAGCGTCCGCGCATGGTCGCGGTGCAGGCCTCGGGCTGCGCGCCGATGGTGCGGGCCTATGACGCCGGCACCGAGCATGCGACGCGCTGGGAGGATGCGCACACCATCGCTTCCGGCATTCGCGTTCCGCAGGCGATCGGCGATTTCCTGATCCTGCGCGCAGTGCGACAGAGCAAGGGTTTTGCCATCGCGGTCGACGACGACAAGATCTCGTCGGCGCTGAGCGAGGTTGCGCGCGAGGAGGGGCTGCTGCTGTGCCCCGAGGGCGCCGCCACCTACGCCGCCTACAAACAGAGCCTCGCCGACGGCCGCGTCAGCAAGACCGACCGCGTGATGCTGTTCAACTGTGCGACCGGCCTGAAATATCCACTGCCGCCGGTCACCCGCACGCTCGATCGTCACAAGCCGATCGACTACACGCAGTTCTAGAGTATGGTCCGGAAAAGTGTGCTGCAACGGTTTTCCGAAAAGATCTTGCTCAAACGATAACCTAGAGCGCGATAACGATTCATCCTAATCTCATCGCGCTTTAGATTAGCGCGGCAATACGCCACGATTGATCCCTCTTCCCGTACGCGGGCAGAGCGACAAAAATAATAAAGACATTTGCTGGGGAGAGGACCATGAAGGCCGCTTGGGCTGCGCTGATTGCCATTCTCGCTGTTGCAGGCGCCGCGCGCGCCGACGATTATCCCACGCGTCCCATCACAATCATCGTGCCATTCGCGGCCGGCGGGCCGTCGGATGCAATGGCGCGGGTGCTTGCGGAACGCATGCGGGTCTCGCTTGGCCAGCCCGTGGTGATCGAGAACGTCACCGGTGCGGGCGGCTCGATCGGCGTCGGCCGCGCCGTGCAGTCACCGCCGGACGGCTACACCATCTCATTCGGCCATCTCGGCACCCACGTCGCCAACGGTGCCGTCTACAAGCTCAAATACGACCTCGTCGCCGACCTCGAGCCGGTGGTGCTGTTGCCGAGCAATCCGATGATCATTGTGAGCAAGAACGCGGTGCCCGCGGCCTCGCTGAAAGAGTTCATTGAGTGGCTAAAGTCGCGGCCGTCGCCGCCCACCGCAGGCACCGCCGGCGCGGGCTCCGGCAGCCACATCGCCGGCGTCTATTTCGAGAGCGTCTCCGGCATCAAGCTGCAATACGTGCCGTATCGCGGCACCGCGCACGCCCTCAACGATCTCATCGCCGGCCAGATCGATCTCATCGTCGACCAGACCTCGAACTCCATCAACCAAGTCCGCGCCGGCACCATTCGCGCCTACGCCATCACCGACGACAAACGCCTGCCGTCGGCGCCGGAGATTCCAACCGCGGCGGAGGCGGGTCTCAAGGGTTTCAACATGACGCTGTGGTCGGGCATGTGGGTGCCGAAAGGGACGCCGAAGGAGATCGTGACCAAGCTCAATGCGGCGACCGTGGAAGCGCTGAGCGATCCCGGAGTGAAGAAGCAACTCGAAAGCCAGGGCCTGGAGATGACGCCCAAGGATCAGCTCACGCCAGAAGCGCTCGGCACCCGCCAGAAGGCCGAGATCGCAAAATGGTGGCCGATCATCAAGGCGGCCAACATCAAGGTGGATTGAGGCGGCGGTGCTGTTGTCAGCGTGTCGCCTTCGCTGACCGCCGGACAATCACTTCATGGTTTCGCCACCTGCTGCCAGCGCTACCTCCAGGCATTGCATCAGATCCGAGGCGGCGAACGGCTTACCGAGGAAACAACTTGCCCCCGCTTTAAGCGCACGCACACGCACGCTCTCATCCGGAAAAGCAGTGATGAAGATGAATGGCGTCGCCGACCCCTGCGCGCGCATCTGCGTCAGCAGATCGATTCCAGTGACCGACGGCATCTGCACGTCCGCGATCACGCACGAGGTGTCGGTCGAATCGGCCGACCGCAAAAATTCCTCGGCGGAGGCGAATGTGTGGACGATGTATCCGCGGGATTGCAGGAGATTGTTGATCGCGGCCCGCACGTAGGGATCATCATCAAGCACCGAAATGACCGAAGCCACTGACAAGACGTCCGCTCCTCGCTCGGGATTACGCTTGCCGTCGCCACGGCCACACCTAAACGTGCAAGGTGGACCTGCCAGCCACCATTGGAAACTCATACTTAGGTTTGTACGTCGGGCTTGCTGGGTCGAATCCCGAGCGCCTCGCTCATCCTCACGAGGTCGGCCAGCGACTTCGCGCCCATTTTCCGCATGATCTGGCCGCGATAGATCTTGACGGTGATTTCCGCCAGACCGAGCTGGGCGGCCACTTGCTTGTTCATCAGGCCCGACGTCACCAGTGACAAGACGTCCCGCTCCCGCGAGCTGAGTGACTCGAAGCGTGATCTGACGTTCGAGACCGTCTTGTTAAGATCGCGGCGCTTGCGGTCTCGCTCGATCGCGGCCTGGACCGCGTCCAGGATGTCCTGGTCGCGAACCGGCTTGGTCAGGAAGTCGATCGCGCCGCTCTTCATGGCCCGAACAGTCATGGGAATATCACCATGACCGGTGATGAAGATGATGGGCGTATGGATATTTGCCTTGGCAAGATCGGTCTGCAGCTCGAGGCCGCTTGTTCCGGGCAGGCGGATGTCGAGCACCAGGCAACTGGGGACTTCTGGCGGCTTGGCCTGCAGGAGTTGCGGCGCCGAGCCGAATGCTTCGACCTTGAGGCCGACCGACTCGAACAGATTGGTGAGCGCACGGCGCATGGACGCGTCGTCGTCGACGATGAAGACGATTGGCTGATCGCCGTCCTCCTTGGGCGAAGGCCCCGCGCGCTCGGTCACAATGCGTCCTCTCGATGGAGTGGCAGCGTGATCTGAAAAGTCGCGCCATGCTCCCGGTTCGGTATGGCGGAAAGTCGTCCGCCATGAGCCTCGATAATGGAGCGGCAGATCGACAGGCCCATGCCCATGCCGGAGGACTTCGTGGTAAAGAACGGCATGAACAGGCGGTCCATTGCCTGTTCGCAGATGCCGACGCCGCAGTCGGATACGCTCACCAGCACCGCGCCATCCTCGTCGGCCGCTGAACGGATCGCCAGCTCGCGCGGGCGATCATGGATGCCTTCCATGGCCTCGATCCCGTTCTTGATCAGGTTGATCAGGACCTGCTGCAATTGAATGCGATCGCCAACGATCCTGGGCAGTGCCGACGACAGCTCCATTCGGACCGACACGGCATGGCTGGCCATCTCGCGCTGAACGAGCGCGACGGCCTCGCGCACGACCACGCTGACGTCGAGCGGAGCCATCTCGATTTCGGAACGCTTGGCGAGCGCCCGAACGTGACGGATCACGTCGCTGGCACGCTTGCCGTCCTCGATGATCCACTCCACGGAGCGGCGCGCTGCCTTGAGGTCGGGCGGACTGCGTTGCAGCCAGGCGACGCAGGCGTCGGCGTTTGCGATCACGGCGGCGAGCGGCTGGTTGATTTCATGGGCGATTGAAGCGGTCAGCTCGCCCAGTGTCGTGACGCGCGTGACATGGGCGAGCTCGGCTTGGGCCTTGCGCAGCGCGTCTTCGGCCTGATCGGCCCGGATGGCCGCGGTCACGTCGGTGCAGACGCCCCGATAACCCAAAAAGGCCCCGTTGGCGTCGAAAAATGGCTTGCCGCTGGTCCGGACATAGATCGGGTGTCCGTTGCGGTCCCTGCTGCGGTACACGAGATCGCGGAACGGAATGTGGGCGTCGAGCGCCGCCCGATGTTGTCGCCATTTTTCGGGCTCGAGATCGGAGTCCGGAGCAATGTCCCAACGCGTGAGCCCGATCAGGCCTGCGGGGGCGGCGACGGTATCTGAATGTTCCGATACTTGGGTGACGCGATGGTCTGGCCCCGTCTCCCAGAACCAGTCGGAGGCAGTTTCGGCATAGTCGCGAAAGCGCTGCTCGCTGTCACGAAGCCTGCGTTCTGCCTCCTTGGTCGCCGTGATGTCGGTCACCGATCCCACGAACTCCACGTGACCGCCGGTATCTCGCGTCGCCCGGGCGACCGCTCGGACGTACTTGATGGAACCGTCGGGCATCACCAGCCGGTATTCGTGATCGTAGTCTTTCCCCTCGCGCGCCGCCCGGCCCGTGGTCTTCTGCACTGCGAGCCGGTCCTCCGGATGGATCCGCTGGAGCATGAACGGGATCTCTGGCTTGGTCCCTTCGTCGCATTGGAAGATGCGATAGGTCTCCTTGGACCAGGTGATCTCGCCGGTTGCGGCCCTCCAGCCGAAACTGCCGGTGTGGCTCAATTCCTGCGCCTGGGCGAGGTAAGCTTCGCTCTGTCGCAGCGCATTCTCCGCTTCTTTGCGCTCGGTGATGTTCTCGCAGGCGACCAGCACGATTGGCCCGCCATTGGCCCGCAGCATGGTCTTGGCGTTCTCGCGCACCCATAGCACCGAGCCGTCCTTGCGAACCTTCCGAATCTCCCAGGTGTGCGACTGATCGATGGTCTCAAGGCACAGTGCGACACACGCGCGGACGAAGTCGCGGTCTTCCTCGAAAAAGACATCCAGCACTGATCGGCCGATCAACTCCGCGGCCGTATAGCCCAGCTGCGCCGCGCCGAACGTGTTCACGTTGATGACGGTTCCGCTCGGGTCGACCATGAAATACATGACCGGGTTGTGCTCGAAGACTTGCTGCCACTGCTTGACCGCCTCCAGCAGACCGGCGTCACCGGTCTCAGTGCGCGGCTTGGGGGTGACAACTTGCTTGACGCAGCCGGCGAGGAATTGCGCGGCTGACTTCCCGAACGTGGCTGCCCGGCCCGGCTTCATCGCAGACGCTCCCGGCGCTCTCTGCGTGAACGCAAGTAGAGCACGTTGCCGCCGGAGGAGCAATTCCGGCCAAAGTCGGATGGCGACTGCGACATTGGCCTTGGAATTGGCTGCTCGCCGCCCTGTTCGCCGCAGCGCATCAAGCACGTCGTGCCGGGCAAGTTTTTCACGGTCGCCGTGCAGCTTGTGCGTCGTTCGCCGTCTCGTTGAACATGGGCCATCGCGAGAGTCCCGGGCGACTACGGGACAAACCTAAGTATAGCTCCTCCATTCCTAGTCATGTCGGCCAATTACCTCCGTACAATTGAGCGTCTTGTTCTGGGGGGACTAGTCTCACGGCCAATCGGGAGTGTCGACCAGCCAATCGCAGTGTTCGCACGAGAACCGGGTCTGAAGCGTATAGCCCCGGGCGCTTTCACCGACACGGGCAGGCGACCAGCGACGAGGCAGCTGCATTTCTCGACACGCAGCCGCGATCTCCGCAACTCACGACCCGCGTGAATTCGAAGGAAACCAATAGGCAAGAGCGCAAGCAGCCGAAAGAGGGAGAGAACAATGTGCGATACGTCGCAACTTCCTGAGCGTCGCCTATCCGAGTCCGAACGTTGCCCTTCGATCAAGGGCTGTGCGGTGTGTGGCGGCAAGTTTGGTCTGATCCGCTACTATTCCTGGCGCACTGCGCTCTGCTCCAAGAAATGCGTTGATCGCTTCCGCACACGCCGCGAACGCGACCGCCGGTGGCTGTTTCGGGCGCAGGTCGCGTGAGGACTGAATTGGAGAGCTGACATCTAATCCGGGAGCCCGTGCGTTGATCCGTTCATGCAAGCTCTTGTGCGCGGTGGTTCTCCTCGGCGCCGCTGCGACGGCCCAGGCGCAGGAGACGGGACACGGCACCGTTCATCGCCAGCACCCACCCCAGGACCAGGCGCTGCACGAAAAATTCTATTCGACCTGGCACATGCCGGACAATCCGAGCCTCAGTTGCTGCAGCAACGCGGACTGCTATCCGACCGACATCAAGTACATCGACGGCCGGCTGTATGCACGGCGCAGGGAGGACGGGAGATTCATTCTGATCCCACCGCAAAAAGTGGAGCGAAACAGGGATAATCCGGACGGCCGAAATCATCTTTGCGCTCCACCGCCCGCACTGTCTCCGATGGACAGCGTTTACTGCTTCGCTTTGGGAGGTGCCACATGAGATTCGCGTTTGTCCTCGTGAACGGTCGGACCCCGTTCCGGCAAACCTGGTGCATGCAGTGCTGCGAGCCGATCGGCGGCAGCTATCTCCGCGAGATCGCGACCCGTCTGCCTTACTGCGATTATCAGTGTTACGCATTGTTCTGCGAGGCGCTCGCGAAAGATCGCGTGAGGGCGGCTTCATGAAATTCGTGGTGGTCAATCACGAGCCCCCGTTGCGCGCCGCCACGTGCAGCGCATGCTCGCGGTCAATCGGGATCGGCTATGTCCGGCATGTGCGGACACAACGCTGTTACTGTGACACCGATTGCTACCGTCGCGGCGAACTCGCCACGTTCTTCATGCAATGGTCGATGCCCGGGCGCACAGAACCGGCCGCGGGTAACGTCGAGCTCGCCGCTGGCAACATGATCGAGATGTTGGCGGTCCTGAGTGCCGTCTCGTGCTGGAGCTGCACGATACACGCCTGGACCTTCGCAAGAGCGTTGACCGGCGCATATTTGGGCGGTGGCGATCTGATCGATGGAAGGAGGTGACACCTGGCTGCGCGACTATACGCGCGTGGAAGCCGCAGCACCGTGACCCCGCAGGCGCCGCGTCCAGCCCCGGCGGCGTTGACTAGGGAGCGGGTGCTGCGGCCGCCACGGGTGCGGTTGCGCTGACCTCGTGCGTGACGACGCGCTGGTCGCTCTTGCCGGCGATCATGCTGCTGTCTTCGAACCGCGCACGGTAGACAAGGACGTTCTCGATCACGCGCTGGACGTAGTTGCGCGTCTCCGACAGCGGGATGCGCTCCACCCAGTCGACCGGATCGACCTTGGGATCTCTGGGATCGCCACGCGCCTGCACCCATTCGCGCACACGGCCGCGGCCGGCATTGTAGCCGGCGAAGGTCATGATCTGGTTGCCGCGATATTCCGAGAAGAGCGCGCTGAGCTCGGCCGCGCCCATCTGGGTGTTGTAGACGGGATCGGAGACCATCCTGTCCCAGTCATAGGTCAGGCCGAAGCGTTTGGCGGTGTCGCGGCCCGCTTCCGGCGTCACCTGCATCAGCCCGACCGCATTGGCAGGCGACTTGTCGCGCTGGTCGAACGAGCTTTCGGTGCGCGCCACCGAATAGATCACGCTGGTCTCGATCGCGGGTGCGACCTGTTTGTGCTCGGGAATGCCGATGGTGGGGAAGGCGTAGTGGTCGAGCGCGAGCCCGCGCGCCAGGGCCGACTTGCCGACCTCCAGCATCACGCGTGCGTCATTGCGCTGTCCGGCGAGCGCGGCGAGCGCTTCGAGCGCCGCGGCGTCGGTGCTCTCCTTGGCAAAATCCTCGGCATAATAGAACACGACGTCGCGCTCGCCGATATCGTATAGCATGTTGGCTGCGCGCACGCGCTCGTCCGCCAACTGCGTGTCGGCGGCGGCCAACACGGGCGAGGGCGCGCGCAGCTCGATCCGGTCCAGGCCGAGCTTTGCGCGGGCGAGCTGACCGTAATAGGCGGTCTGATAGCGCGCCGCCGCCCGATAGCTCATGCGCGCGTCGGCTGTAGCACCCATCGCCTCGGCGGCGCGGCCGCGCCAGTAATGGGCGCGCGACAGCGCGATCGGATTGGCCGATCCCTCGTCGATCGCGGCGAAGTGCACCATCGCCGTCCTGGGATCGTCGAGATAGCGCAGCGCGATCCAGCCGCACATGAAGTGGTAGTCGACGCGGTAGACTTCTTTCTCCGGCACCGCGGCCGTGCGCACTACGTCATAGGCGGTCTTGAACTTGCCCTGGTCGAGCAGCTTGCGCGCCAGCAGGCGGCGCTCGCGCCACCAGGCATCGGTGTCCTGCGCGGCCATCGTGTCGGGTCGGGCGGCGAGGATCACCTCGGCTGCGTCGTCGATGCGGTCGTTCTGAAGATGCCACTGGGCGCGGCACAGCACATAGCCGAGATCGCGCCGCGCCTCGGTCGAGACGTCCTCGAGATAGTCCTTGGCCTTGCTCGCTTTGCCGGTGACGGCGGCGCAGGCCTTCACGATCGCGAGCGCATCCTCGCCGAGACGTTTGGCCGCGCGCCTTGCGCCTGCGTAGTCCTTGGCGCCGAGGCGCTTGTCCATGCGCGCGCGGTGATCGTCGGCGGATAGAAGATCGCTGAACGCCGCGTAGGAATCTTCTTCGCTCCGCTCGGACAATTCGTCCGTGCGCCAGGCCTCGCGCACGAGACGCGCAGCCCTGTCGGTCTCGCCTTCAGTGAGCAGTACGCGGGCCAGCGCGAACTTGCCCTTGGCGCTGGTCGGCCGGTCCATGGTGAATTTGTGCACAATGGCCGCGTCACTCTTCTCCTGCCACAGCCGCGCCTCGGCGCGGCGGCGGAGCAGGGCGCTGCTCGGCCAGTCCGGATTGGCGGCGAGGAAGGCGGCGTAGCGCTTGAAATTCGCCATGCTCTCGGAGTGGCGCAGCATGAACCAGTCCGCAAGCCTCTGTCCGGCGGGGTCAGTGATGCGGTCGCGCGCGGCGCCCGCATCTTCGGTCTTGCCCTTGCGCGCGAGGTCGATCGCATCCTTCAGCGCGGCGAGATCGCCGGTCAGCGGCGGCGGGGCCGGCTTGTCCGAGGGCTCGTCGACCGCTTTCTTCGGCTTGCGCTTGGCCTCGGCGTGCTTGCCGTGCCGCGCTTTGCCGGCCGAGGCATGGCGCTGCTTGCCGGCTTTCGCCTCATGCGTCTTCTTCGGCGCGGATGATTTATGATTGCTCTTCGCCGCCAACTCGGTGGGAAGGAGGGCCATCGTGGCCACGGCAACGACACACGCGAGCGAGCGTAGGCACTGGTTCATTCCATGGTCCCCCTGCGAAACCACTACAAACCAAGGTCCGCGATGACATGCGGCTTGAGAATCAAGAGACGACACCAAACGATGTCATGACATCGTTTCGCATTCCTCACGCTCTCGCAACAATGCGGCAAAATACGGATGGGAACTCGGGAACTTCCGAAATAGCGGAAAAGGCAGCATGTTTAACCTTTGTTAACGATTGGCTCGCGCGACGGTTGCGTACGGTTCACCGCGTCAGAAAGGCGAGATTGCGCGTGTTCCCACCGCTAAATCCGGTGTATTGAGTTCCCTCGCTTCATCCTTTCAGCCTTTGCCTGCACCTATGCCGATTTTCAACCAGTCGATCCGGCGCAAGATCGTCGGTATCGCCCTCGGATTGATCGTCCTGATGCTGGTCACCTCGATCCTGTCGATGGTGATGTCGAGCAAGGTCGGCGTTCTCCTGGACGAGCTGACCAACCGCTACATCCCGGCCTACGGCCATCTGGCGCGCGCCAACATCCGCTCGCTGGAGCGGGCGCTGGCGCTGCGGCGCATGGTCATGACCAAGATGCAGTCGCCGTCGGACGAGGAGGCCTACGCGGCGCGGGTGCGCGAGTTCGAGCAGACCGACCGCAGGATCGAAGAGGAGGCCGAGAGCGCACGCACGCTCATCAACGCCATCATCAACGATCCCAGGACACCGTCCGACAATGCCGCGCTGGCGCGGATCGAGCTCCGCATCGAGACCGCCGTCACTGAGCTGCGCCGCGATCTGACCGAGGACCACGCAAAGCTGGCCAAGCAGGTCGATGCCAGGCAGATGGCGGAGGCCCGCGGCACGCTGGAGCACATCGACGTGCTGCGCGACCAGTTCAATCAGAAGATCGATGCGATCCGCGCCGACATGCTGGCGCAGGTTTTCTTCAGCACGTCGCAGGTGATTAGCCATCAGCACCAGGCGATCATCGTATCGGGCATCGTGACCTTGCTCGCAGCGATCGTTGGATTTGCCTTTGCGCTCCTGGTGAGTAGCGGCATCACGCGCCCGGTGCGGCTGCTGCTCGCCGGCACCCGCGAGGTCGAGGCGGGCCGGTTCGACAAGCCCATTACCGTCTCCACCCAGGATGAGATCGGCGAGCTTGCCGCGGCCTTCAACCGCATGATCGAGCAGCTCCGGCACAACGAGCGCATCCGTGAGACCTTCGGCCGCTACATCGACCCGAAAGTGGTGCAGGGCCTGATTGACCGGCCGGAGGTCGCCATCGACGGCCAGCGCCGGGTCATGACCATCATGTTCTGCGATATGAGCGGCTTCACCTCGATGAGCGAGGGCGTGACCCCGCGCGGCCTCGTCAAGGTGATGAACCACTACTTCACGGTGATGTCCGGCCCCATCCGCAGCAATCGCGGCATCATCGACAAATATATCGGCGATGCCATCATGTGCTATTGGGGCCCGCCCTTCATCGAGGAGGACGAGCAGGCGATGCTCGCCGGCCTTGCCGCCATCGAGATGGCCGATCAGGTGCCCGCGCTCCAGAAGCAGCTGCCGGATCTGCTCGGCATCCGCGCCATGCCGGCGCCGTGCGATCTGCGCATCGGCATCGCCACCGGCGAGGTCCTGACCGGCAGCATCGGCTCCGACCTGATGATGAGCTTTACCGTGATGGGCGACGCCGTGAACCTCGCCTCGCGGCTGGAGGCCGCCAACAAGGCCTACGGCACCCGCGTCCTGGTCTCGCAAGCAACGGCGGATGCGATCGGCTCACAGCTCGAACTGCGTGAGATTGATCGCGTCGCGGTCGCGGGGCAGCGCGCACCGCAGGCCGTCTTCGAGGTGATGGGCAAGGCCGGCGCACTCACCGATGCGCAAGCGCGCCTGCGCACGCACTATGCCGAAGGCCTTGCCGCCTATCGCGCCGGGCACTTCGACGACGCCCGCGCCGCCTTCAACGCCGCGCTCGAAGCGGTCCCCGGCGACGGTCCCTCGCGCACGCTGCTCGGCCGCATCGCGCAGTTCGAGGTCAACCCGCCGGACGTGGGTTGGGACGGCGCCTGGCGGTTGGAGCAGAAATAGCATTGCCTGCCGTCCGGCGTCGCCGACTGGAAAAAACGATTCTACTCCATAACGATGTTCGCCGTGACCTATTTCCCGGGCTTAGGCTCGACGTCCCTGAGGCGTCAGATGGGGACACGCCGATGACACACCTTGAGGACAGGCTCGAACGGTTCGAGACGCTCTCCGCCGAGTGCGAGCTGATTGCCAAGCTCGCCACCGACAGCACCAAGCGCGAGTTCTATCTGAAGCTCGCCGAGCAGTACCGCCAGCTGGCAGTGGATATGCGGCAGGCGATCGCGACCAGCGCTGCTGCTTGAGGCCGATTGCAATCCGTTCTTAACATTTGGCGCGCATTCTGAGGCGCATGCGGGCGTCGCTGATTGGCGATGGCTCGTAGTGGGAAGGCCGGGGTTCGTTGCAATGCAGCGCCTCGCGAGTGTCACTTGCCATGTTTGACGGGCAATCCCATGCGTCTCGTTGCAGTGATCATATTCGCGCTCATGACGGCGGCCTGCGATCAGGAGCAGGACATCACCGGCTCGACGTCGACCTGCCCGATGCGAAACTACAGCTACAATCCTCGCGACATGAACCAGTGCGTCAGCGCCTGCAAGTCATGCGATCACGGCACCACGGTCACCTGCACGACCTCCTGCACCCTCAAGGGGGCTCGCTGAGTTCTTGATGCTTGTGGCCAAAATCGCCGGCGCGCCAAAAGACAGGAGGCTGTCGGCGGTGCCCAGGCACCGGAACGATTCACTTGGATTAATCATTGAAGGAGGCGGGCAGGACGCATGGAGTCCGATTGAATGGGTATGCTCGATCCCGGCCGGTTCCTAGTGTCGTGCTCGCATTGCGACGCTTGGCCGATGGCTGCCAACGTCAAACGTTCAAGCTGGTCGGCATTCCCGCGTGAGGTCCGTTTCGTGTGTCGGCGCTGCCGCCGCGAGGAGACCGCGATTGTCTCTGCCTCCGGCGAACTGACGCCGATCAAGCGCATCGATGTTCCGCCACGCGACGTCGCCATCGCTTGGGCGCAGGCCCAGCGCCCGCGAGGGCGGACGTAGCTGCCGGGCCTCTGCTTGCGGGACGCACCGGCAGCGGCGAGTGGTCGCTGCCAGATGCAACCAGCCGATTGACTCCCGGGCTGCACGACTCGTAAAAGATCCGCGACGGTTCTCCTCACGGAGATCAAAAGGGAACGTGGTGCGAGATTTTCCCAACGCCGGAATCTTCTCAATGCCATGGCTGCCCCCGCAACTGTAAGCGGCGAATCTCTCGTCCTATGCCACTGGGAATCTCGGTCCTGGGAAGGCGACGGAGAGGTAACGACCCGCGAGCCAGGAGACCTGCCGTCAGCCGTGGTCACACGCGAAGATGTCGGTCGGGGAGTACAGACATTAGCTTCACCGGAGCGATTGATCGCTTCGTCGTGAAACCTCGTTCGCTGTGACGTGCCACTGACGTCCTGCCGAGGTTTTGTTCGCATGTCTTCCGTTTCCGCCGCAATCCGGTGCCGTCGCACGGCCTGGCTGGCGTCCAGCTTCATCATTCCCGTTCTTGTCCTCAATATGAGGGGCGTCCGCGCCCAGACTGCCGCCGAGCAGTTGCCGCCGGTCGAAGTGACCAGGGCCGACGATCAGAACCGCACGCGTGCCAGGGCGAGCAGCGATGGCGACATGGGGAGACGCCGTGCGACGCCGAACGGCGCGCCGACAGGGACCGGCTCGGCCGGCTTTGGCGGTGAGGCGGCCAGCAACAATGGAGGCATCGTCGACGCCGCCACGACCGTCATCACCGCCGCGGACGTCGCCCATTCGCCGTCGCAGACGCTTGCCGAGATCATCTCGACGCAAGTATCGGGCGCCCAGATCACGACGTTCTATGGCGGTCCGATCGGCGCCAAGACCAGTGTCGACCTGCGCGGCTTCGGCGCGTTCGCAACCGCCAACACGCTGGTGCTGGTCAACGGACGGCGGCTGAACGACATCGACATGGCGCAGGTGGACCTTGCCACCATCCCGCTCAATTCCATCGAGCGCATCGAGATCACGCGCGGCAATTCCGGTGCGGTGCTCTATGGGGACAACGCGGTCGGCGGCGTCATCAACATCGTCACCAAGAACGGCGTCGGCGGACCACCCATGGCCGCGGGCATCGAGGCCGGCTTCGGCTCGTTCAACACCAGGCTCGCCAACGTCTCGACGTGGCTCAATTCCGGTCCGTGGTCGACCTCGTTTTACGGCAACACCGTCAAGACCGATGGCTATCGTGACAACAATCGTTATTCCCAGGAGAACGGCGTCGGCAATCTGAACTACACGACGCCGGGGTTGACTGCTTTCCTGACCGTGACCGGCGACAATCAGGAACTGCGACTGCCGGGCGGCCGCACCGTCGATCCCTCGATCGGCCTCGACGAACTCGCGACCAACCGGAAGGGGACCAGCACGCCCTTCAACTATGCCAACCAGCAAGGTTTTGGCGCGACAGCGGGTTTCACAAAAACCCTGGTGAACGGTGTCGATCTCATCGTCGACGGCGGCATGCGCGACAAGAGGCAGCAGAGTGCATTCTTCTCCAGTCCGACGCCGGTGCCCGCCTTTTTCACCTCGACCTATGTCGACGCTGATCTGACGACATGGTCGATCACGCCGCGCCTCAGCGTGAAGAGCCTTCTGCTCGGAATGCCGTCGCAGCTCTTGACCGGCATCGACTATTACGATGCGAGCTTTCAGCAGAACCGCGGCGCCGGCCAGGGTCTCGCCGCCTGGCACAATTACGACCTCAGGCAGCAGACCGTTGCGGGCTATTTTCAGCACACATTGGGTGTCACGCCCACGACCGACGTTTCCTATGGGGCGCGGGTGCAGACCATCAGTCTGTCGGCACGTGACAATTTTGATCCGGCGGCTCCGTTCAACGCCGACATCGGCGCGCTCCCGCTCAGGAGCGACGAGACCCAATATGCGCTGCACCTCGGTGCCGAGCATCGCCTCAACGACATGATCTCGCTGTTCGGCCGCGCCGCGCGGGCGTTTCGCACGCCTGACGTCGACGAGCGGGTGTCGTCTGGACCCTCATTCGATCCCTTCTTCAATCCACTGCCGCAAACGTTCCTGCTCAAGACCCAGACCTCGCAGGATGTCGAGGCTGGGCTGCGTATCAAGGGAGGCGGTCTTCAGATGCAGAGCAGTCTCTATCTGATGGACCTCACCAACGAGATCCATTTCAATCCAATCCTGTTCTACAATACCAATCTCGATCCGACCCGCCGTTACGGCTCGGAGACCAGTGTCTCCTATCGCGTCAACGACGCGCTGCTCTTGCGCTCCGGCATGGCTTATACGAGGGCTGTCTTCCGAGAGGGCGTCTGGGCCGGCAACGACGTGCCGCTGGTCTCGCGCTACACCGCGAGTGCGGGTGTCACCTGGAACATCTGGCAGAACTATGTCGTGCTCGACACCACCGCACGGTTCTGGAGCGAGCGTCGCATGGACAACGACCAGGCCGGAACGCAGAAGCCGATCCCTGCTAATGGCACGATCGACCTCAAGCTCAGTGGTCAATATGAGCGGTACTTCTGGTCGCTCAGCGTCAACAATTTGCTGAACGCGCTCTACTACGACTATGCAGTCGCAAGCACCTTTACCGACGGTCGCTTCAGCGCCTATCCGCTGCCCGGCCGCAGCTATCTGCTCAAAGCCGGCGCAACGTTCTGACGTCGATAGGGCTGTCACACGTCCCCAAATGGACTAGAATTCGAATAGAAGGAGATCACTTATGGCTCTCAGCATCCAGCCCTCTCACGCCGACAGTCTGCGGCTTCATCCGGTGACGCCGCGCCTTGCGCCGATGTTCTGCTTTGGGCTGCTGACGGCGTCATGCGCGCTCGCGAGCTTCGCGCTCGCCTGTGCAACACCGTTCGCGGCCTTTGCCGTCGTCGCGGCCGCGATGCTGCCGCTGCGCCCGGCGCTGCTCGTCGTCACCGGCGCCTGGCTCGTCAACCAGACCATCGGCTTCGGCGCGCTGCACTATCCCATCGATGGCAGCACCATCGCCTGGGGTTTTGCGATCGGCGCGGCCGCGCTGCTCTCGACCGCCATTTCGTCCGCGGTGCTGCGTACGCTGCCGCAGGGCCGCACGCCGCTGGTGCTGGCCGTCACGCTCGTCGCCGCCTATGCGGCCTATGAGCTCGCGCTGCTGGCCGCGACGCCGTTCCTGGGGGGAGAGGGCGCCTTCACCGCAGCCATCGTGATGCGCCTTGGGCTGACCAGCGCCGCCTGGCTCGCCGGTCTCGTCGCCGCCTGCGAGATCGTCCGCCTGCTCGATCCGTTCGGGCGCAAGCGAGCGATGTCGGCCTGAGCGCCGCTGCGTTCGACGTCGTGGCGCCATCGGGGCCACGGGATCTTGCTGTGTCGCCGGACTGTCAACCCGCCCGCGCAAAAAGATTCCGCTTTACCGAAATTCGGAATTGACGTATGTGTCGCCCATCCCGGCTCACCCTTGAGGGGCGATCATGTGTCGTGATGATCGTAGAGCCGGGCTTGCGGTGGACGCGGCAGCGTCGGGCGCGAGAGCTGCGGGCAGGGCGGATTGCTCTCCGTGAGCCCTAAGGCTTCGCGCGGACGGACGGCGCTGTCAGGTTCGTCGCGTCAGCATTTCGATGGCAACGTGCACAACGCCGTCGAACCCTGTGGCGCAGGCGAACCGCGCGTACGGCAAAACCGTGTGGTCCTGGCCGTCGTTGCTACGGTCAAGCCCTGGCGGAGGCGGCATTGGCGTCAACCGGCGCGGTGTCCGTGACTTCTACGAGGGCGAGGGAGGCCAGAAGGAACTCGGCTCCCGGGAGAGCGCGGCATAAGCCGTCAAACCACTGCGCAGGGAAGGCCGTGTGTTGGGCTTCACCTGTATGCTGCTGTGCGGTCTTCTCTGCGTGTGCTTTTCGCGCAGCGGACCGCGGGTGCCGCCGGCACCCGGCCTTCCCTGCGCCCTCTTGGCTTTAGAGGGGGAGAGATCAAGCAAAGCTCGGGCGAAATCCGCCGCGAGAATGCGAAGGCGTGTCTGCGACGCAGATGCGGATTGGAGAGCGACGCCATTGCCCCTTGCTCCGTCATTGCGAGGAGCCCTTGCGACGAAGCAATCCAGAATCTTGCCGCGGAGGGATTCTGGATTGCTTCGCTTGCGCTCGCAATGACGAGCCTGTGGCACGCGCGCCACACACTCGCTGTCATCGCCCGGCTCGACCGGGCGATCCAGGGCGGATTCAACCGCTCGTCGCAACACTCCAGCAAGGAGGTTGCGATGGAGAGCTGTGTGCGGGTGGGTCGTGCTCAGAAGGCCCTGCGAGAGCATTACAGACCGTTCTGGGTCGCGATTGCCTCGGGGCGATCGAGCGAGGATGCTTCGATTGAGGCCGGGGTGTCGCCGGCGGTCGGAGTGCGCTGGTTCCGGAGGGCGGGCGGTATGCCGCCAACACATTTGTCGCGGTCGTCAAAACCCTCATCAGGGCGCTACCTCTCGTTCGCCGAGCGTGAGGAGATCGCCATCTTGCGCGCGCAGGGGCATGGGGTGCGAGCCATAGCTCGCCAGCTCGATCGGCCGCCATGCACGATCTCTCGTGAGCTCCGACGCAATGTGGCGCGTCGCCACGGCGCTGCAGAGTACCGCGCGACCACGGCACAATGGCGCGCTGATCGATCCGCCCGACGACCCAAATTGGCGAAGTTGGCAATCAATCCGGCCCTGCGGGATTATGTGCAAGACCGGCTTGCCGGTATGATCGCCAAGCCGGACGGGAAGCCCCTCCCTGGCCCGAAGGTGGTGTGGAAGGGGCGCCGGGCTGTACATCGGCAAAACCGGCGCTGGGCGACGGCATGGAGCCCGGAACAGATTTCGCGGCGACTTCGGCTCGACTTCCCCGAGGATGAGACGATGCGCATCAGTCACGAGGCGATCTATCAGGCGCTTTATGTGCAGGGACGAGGGGCTTTGCGTCGCGAACTGACGGCCTGCTTGCGCACCGGGCGGGCGTTGCGGATGCCAAGGGCGCGCGCGCGTAAAGGCCGAAGCTTTATTCCTTCCGAGATCATGATCAGTCAGCGTCCGGCGGAGGCCGCCGATCGAGCTGTGCCGGGCCACTGGGAAGGTGACCTCATTATGGGCCTTGGAAGCTCCGCGATCGGCACTCTGGTGGAGCGCACGACCCGTTTTACCATTCTGCTGCATCTACCGCGCATGACGGGCCAGGAACAGGAAGCTGGGGTGAAGAAAGCACTCGCCGGACATGGCGCTGAGGCCGTGCGCGATGCCATCACCCGCGCAATCGTCACCATGCCAGAGCAACTGCGTCGGTCACTGACTTGGGATCAAGGAGCCGAGCTGGCACAGCATGCACGTCTGAGGATCGATGCAGGCGTACAGGTCTACTTCTGCGACCCTCATAGCCCATGGCAGCGCGGCACCAACGAGAACACGAATGGGTTGCTGCGTCAGTACTTTCCAAAAGGGACCGATCTCAGCATGCACAATGCCGAGGACCTCGAGGCCGTGGCTCTCGCACTCAATACCAGGCCCAGAAAGACGCTCGGCTGGAAAACACCCGCCGAAACTCTCGACCAATTGTTACGGGTGAGCGATACACGGAGTGTTGCGACGAGCGGTTGAATCCGCCCAGTACTCCGAGACACTTGTGATTGAACCGAGAGGCCGCGGCGTACTGGATTCCCCGCCTTCGCGGGGAATGACAGCGTCATTTGGAGAACGGCGGCAGTGCCCCTTGCTCCGTCATTGCGAGGAGCCCTTGCGACGAAGCAATCCAGAGTCTTGCCGCGGACTGATTCTGGATTGCTTCGCTGCGCTCGCAATGACGATGTGGAGGCGGCGTGCGCCACACTGCGCTCTCGTGCCCCGGACGCAGCGCAGAGTCACCCTGGCGATGCGAAGCATCGTCCAGCGACGATGCGCTGCAGAGCCGGGGCCCATGTCGCTGCGTCGTACCGTGTGGCCCTGGATCCCGGCTCTGCGCCGCAACCGCTGCGCGACCGGGACATGAGAGGGGCTCGGTGGTGCAGCAGGGCGCCGACTCAGCCCAGCCGCCTCATCGTCAAACGGGGGCGCGCTGCCCGTGCCGTGAAATCGGAAGTTGTGGATCATCATCCCTGCGAGGGTATCTTGGTAGGACAATCCGTGTCTTCCACGCCACGATTGTTGTGTTCAAGCAACAGTGATTGGTGTTTTGACCCTCATCACCGGCCGTTCGCATCAGCGCCGCTTTTTGGCCACACCCGAACATGAATAAAATCACTCTAATGATTTAAGGGCAGCGGCAGTCTTCGACGGCGACGGGAAATCCCAAGGTCGATTCAAATCTTGGCTCTGATTTTTCGGGTCTGAAAGGGTTGACCGGGGAAACTGGTTTGCGATGAGCGCGAAGATCGACAAGCAGAGGCTGCCGAGCCGTCACGTGACGGAAGGCCCTGCGCGCGCGCCGCATCGGTCCTACTTCTACGCCATGGGTCTGACCACCGAGCAGATCCACCAGCCCTTCGTCGGCGTCGCCTCGTGCTGGAATGAAGCCGCCCCCTGCAACATCGCCCTGATGCGCCAGGCGCAGGCGGTGAAGAAAGGTGTGGCGTCGGCCGGCGGGACCCCCCGCGAATTCTGCACCATCACCGTCACCGACGGCATCGCCATGGGCCATGACGGCATGCGCTCCTCGCTGCCGTCGCGCGAATGCATCGCCGACTCGGTCGAGCTGACGGTCCGCGGTCACGCCTACGACGCCCTGGTCGGCCTGGCCGGCTGCGACAAGTCGCTGCCGGGCATGATGATGGCGATGGTCCGTCTCAACGTGCCGTCGATTTTCATTTACGGCGGCTCGATCCTGCCCGGCAATTTCCGCGGGCAACAGGTCACCGTGCAGGACATGTTCGAGGCGGTCGGCAAGCATTCGGTGGGCGCCATGTCGGACGAGGATCTCGACGAGATCGAGCGCGTGGCCTGCCCCTCGGCGGGCGCCTGCGGCGCGCAGTTCACCGCCAACACCATGGCGACCGTCTCCGAGGCGATCGGCCTTGCGCTGCCTTACTCGGCCGGTGCCCCCGCACCTTATGAAATCCGCGACGCCTTCTGCATGACCGCGGGCGAGAAGGTGATGGACCTGATCGCCTCCAACATCCGGCCGCGCGACATCGTCACCCGCAAGGCGTTGGAGAATGCCGCTGCCGTGGTCGCCGCATCCGGCGGCTCGACCAATGCTGCGCTGCACCTGCCGGCGATCGCGCACGAGGCGGGCATTAAGTTTGACTTATTCGACGTCGCCGAAATCTTCAAAAAGACACCATATATCGCTGATTTGAAGCCGGGCGGCCGTTATGTCGCCAAAGACATGTTTGAAGTAGGTGGCATACCGCTTCTGATGAAGACGCTGCTCGACAACGGCTTCCTGCACGGTGATTGCATTACCGTCACGGGCCGCACGATCGCCGAAAACCTCAAGAGCGTGAAGTGGAATCCGCACCAAGACGTGGTGCACCCGGCAGACAAACCCATCACCGTCACGGGCGGTGTGGTCGGTCTGAAGGGCAATTTGGCGCCAGAAGGTGCGATCGTGAAAGTCGCGGGAATGTCCAACCTCAGGTTTACCGGTCCGGCCAGGTGCTTTGACCGTGAGGAGGACGCTTTCGAGGCGGTTCAGAAGCGCACCTACCGCGAAGGCGAAGTCATCGTGATCCGCTACGAGGGGCCGAAGGGCGGCCCGGGCATGCGGGAGATGCTCCAGACCACCGCGGCGCTGACCGGCCAGGGCATGGGCGGCAAGATCGCGCTCATCACCGACGGCCGCTTCTCCGGCGCCACCCGCGGCTTCTGCATCGGCCATGTCGGGCCCGAGGCCGCAATTGGCGGCCCGATCGGGCTGCTCGAGGACGGCGACATCATCGAGATCGACGCCGTCGCCGGTACCCTTAACGTAAAATTGAGCGACCAGGAGCTCGCCCAGCGCAAGACCAAATGGGCGGCTCGCGCGACTAACCACACGTCGGGTGCGCTCTGGAAGTATGCTCAGCAGGTTGGACCAGCGCTCGGGGGGGCGGTGACCCATCCGGGCGGCGCGCACGAGAAACAGTGCTATGCGGACATCTAGGCGTGCGATAGTTGCGTTTATGTTGGGGGCTGCTGCGCTGGCCGCGCCGGCGCTCGCCTTTGACGGCGCGCCGGTCAACAAGGATGCGACCATCCCGGTCGTGACCACCTTGCCAGGGGCTGCGAATACGGTTCGCACCAGAGTTCCGCCGGCGGTCGCATCCCAGGAAACCTCGCTCAGCGCCCTGCAATATGCCGCCGAGGGCGGTCACCCCATCGCGCAGTGGAAGCTCGGCCGCATGTACGCCAATGGCGACGGCGTCGCCCAGGACGATCTGCGCGCCTTCGAATATTTCAGCCGCATCGCCAACGCGCATGCCGAGGACAGCCCCTCGGCGCCGCAAGCGCAGATCGTGGCCAACGCCTTCGTCGCGCTCGGCCGCTACTATCTCAGCGGCATCCCGAACTCGAAGATCAAGTCGGATCCGGAGCGGGCGCGGGAGATGTTCTCCTATGCCGCGTCCTATTTCGGCAACGCGGACGCGCAGTACGATCTGGCCCGCCTGTACCTGAAGACGCCGGACGCCTCGCGCGAGGATTTCCGTTATGGCGCGCGCTGGCTCGGCCTCGCCGCGCAGAAGGGCCAGCATCAGGCCCAGGCGCTACTCGGCCAGATGCTGTTCAACGGCGACCGCCTGCCGCGACAGGCCGCGCGCGGCCTGATGTGGCTGACGCTGGCCCGGGACAGCGCCGGGGCCGAGGAGACCTGGATCAAGGAAAGCTACAACCGCGCCTTCGCCAAGGCCTCCGACGACGACCGCGCCATGTGCCTGCAAATGCTGGAGCAGTGGGTGCAGGGCCGCCGGGAATAGCTCGGTCCCGTAAGGGCGGGCAAAGCACAGCGTGCCCACCACCTGATCGGCGCTTACGCCGCCTCGAGATCGAGATCCGCCCACACCGGTACATGGTCCGACGGCTTCTCCCAGCCGCGCACATAGCTGTCGATACCGACATTGGCGAGCCTGTCACTGGCCTGCGGCGACAGCAGCAAATGGTCGATGCGCAGGCCCTGGTTCTTCTGCCAGGCCCCGGCCTGATAATCCCAGAAGGTGTAGAGCCCTCCCTCATCCGTGACCGCCCGCAAGGCGTCGGTCAGGCCGATCCCGAGAAGGGACTGAAAGCTCTCCCGCGTCTCGGCCTTGAACAGGGCGTCCTCGGTCCAGGCGGCGGGATTGTGCACGTCGCGCCCATGCGGGATGACGTTGAAATCACCGGCCAGGATCAGCGGGACCTCCTCCTTGAGGCGCTCCTTCGAATACTCAAGAAGCCGCGACATCCATTTGAGCTTGTAGGGATATTTGTCGGTGCCGACCGGATTGCCGTTGGGCAGATAGAGGCAGGCAATGCGCAACACCCCCTGCTTGAGCGTCACCACGCCTTCGAGGAAGCGGGCATGCGCATCCTCGTCGTCGCCGGCGAGGCCCGACTTGGTCTCGTCGAACCGGAGCTTGGAGAGCAGGGCGACGCCGTTGAACGTCTTCTGCCCGTGCGTGACCACGTTGTAGCCGAGCGCCTCGATCTCCAGCCGCGGGAAGGCTTCGTCGACGCACTTGATCTCCTGAAGGCAAACGATGTCCGGCTGGCACTCCTTCAGCCAGGTCAGTAGCAGGTCGATGCGCTGCCTGACCGAGTTCACGTTCCAGGTGGCTACTCTGATGGGCATTGGAGGGCTCCAGGCGGGAGCCACCGTTAGAACAAAATGCAAACGCACCCGTCAAGGCGGCCGCAGAATCTCCCACAAAATTAACCCGGCTTAAGCGCGCGTCGGGTCATTGATGCCCAAAAGGTTCCTCTGACGGGATGGCCGGACAAATCCATGAAGCGAACTGAGCCGCGCGATGGCGTGATGGGCGCGTTCCTGTACTGGCTCGGCGGCTTCGAGATCGAGGACGGCCTGACCGCCGATCTCAGCGAGCGGGCGCTGCGGCGCATCCGCGCCAAGCAGATCGACGCGGTGACGCGGCTGATCCCGGTGACGATGGCCGTGACCATGCTCAACGTCGCCATCGTGCTGATCCTGTTCTGGGGCAGGGGCTGGAACGATTTCCTCGCGATCTGGGGCATGGCGTTCGCCGCTACCGCCTTGCTCGCGGTGCGTTCGTGGCGGCGGTCGCATCGAAATCCGCTGCAGGAGGCCTCAAGCCGCGCCGCGCGGCAGGTGCTGCGACAGGCGTTCTTCCTCGCCGCGATCTGGGGCATGCTGCCGCTGGCGCTGTTCAGCCGCATCGGACCAACCAGCCAGCTCATCCTGGCCTGCCTGATGGTCGGCATGATGTCGGGCGGAGCGTTCACGCTGTCGACCTTCCCTCGTGCCGGCCTCGTCTATCTCGCCACCATGACGATTGCCTGCGTCGGCGCGCTGCTCTTGTGCGGCACCGGGCCGTATCTGGTGACGGCGGTATTCCTGCTGCTGTTCGCATTCTTCATGGCGCGCAACATCGTCTCCCAGGGCAACCTGTTCCTCGGCAATCTCAAGGCCCAGCTCGAGCTCGAGCGCCAGACCGAGATCATCTCGCTGCTGCTGAAGGACTTTCAGGAGAACGCCAGCGATTGGCTGTGGCAGACCGACGCCGAGGGGCATCTGGTCGACGTGCCCCAGCGCTTCGCCGACGTCGCTCAGCTGCCGCTTCCGCTGCTGACGGGATCGCACTTCGCCGACGTGCTCGACATGCTCTGCCCCGAGGACAAGAGCGCGGCCTACAACATTGTCGGCCTGATGGAGCAGGCCGAGCCTCTGCACGAGATGAATATCAAGGTCGTCGCCGGCGGGGAGGCGCGGCTGTGGTCGCTGACGGCGAAGCCGGCCTACGATCGCGACGGCCAGTTCCTCGGCTATCGCGGCTTCGGCCGCGACGTGACCGAGCGCTGGCGCGCGGAAAAGGCCGAGGCCGAGAGCCGCGCCAAGTCCGACTTCCTCGCGGTGATGAGCCACGAGATCCGCACGCCCATGAACGGCGTGCTCGGGCTCGCCAGCATGCTGCTGGAGACAAAACTCGATCCGGAGCAGCGCGAGGCCGTCACCACAATCCGGGAGTCCGGCGACAATCTCCAGCGCATCCTCAACGACATTCTCGACCTGTCCAAGCTCGAGGCCGGCCGCTTCGCGTTCGAGGCGATCGACTTTGCGCCGCAGGCGCTGGTCGAGACCGCCGCGACCGTGGGGCGCGCGAGTGCCAAGAGCAAGGGACTTGCGGTCAAGGTCGAACTCGATCCGAACCTGCCGCCGACGCTGCGCGGCGACGTCGCCCGCATCCGCCAGGTGCTGCTCAACCTCGTATCCAATGCGGTGAAGTTCACCGACGAAGGCGAGGTGACGATTTCGGCCACCTGCCAGGCGCGGCGCGATCTGCTGGCGACCGTGGAATGGACGGTGACCGATAGCGGCATCGGCATCGCCCCCGAAAAGCTCGGCCAGCTCTTCAGCGACTTCGCCCAGGCCGACGCCTCGATCAGCCGCCGCTTCGGCGGCACTGGCCTCGGTCTTGCGATCTCCCGGCGCATCATCGAGCAGATGGGGGGCACCATCGGCGTCAGCTCGATCCCAGGCAAGGGCTCGACCTTCCGCTTCACGCTGGTGCTGCCCTGGAGCCAGGCCCAAGTCTCCGATGCGACGGCTGAGCGCGATGAGGCAGAGGAGCTGAAAGCCCGCATCGCCGGCCTCGACCGGCCGCTGAAGGTGCTGGTCGCGGAGGACGATGCCGTCAACCGCATGGTCGTGAGCAAGATGCTGGGGGCCTTCGAGATCGAGCTGCGCGTCGTCACCGACGGCGGCGAAGCGGTCACGGCGGCCTCCGAAGTCGACTACGACGTCGTGCTGATGGACGTGCGCATGCCCGATATGGACGGCCTTGCCGCAACCCGCGCGATCCGCGCGCAAGGCGGCCGCTTCGAGGCCTTGCCGATCGTCGCGCTCACCGCCAACGCGTTCCCCGAAGACGTCAAGATCTGCCGCGAGGCGGGCATGTCGGATTTCCTCGCCAAGCCGCTGCGCAAGCCCGCGCTGGTCGCGGCCCTGCTGCGCGCGCTCGACGGCTACACCATTTCGGAGGACGCGCCGCTCCAGCCGGAGCTGGTGCCGGTCGATGTCGAGTGGACGGACGAGGAAAGGCAGATGACCGGCACTTAAAACTGCCGGTCAGATCATGCTGATGACGGTGTCACGTGACACCGCGACCACCGCTCCGATCATGCTGTTGGCGTCGCCACCACTGTCCGCACGGGTGCGCTGGACCCGTAGCGTACGCTTGTCGAGGAAGTGATCGGGAGCTGCGGACGTGAAGCCATTTGCAGTCGCCCAACCGCTCGCAGGTTGGCGGTCGGATAGACACGATTGACATGGTCGATCTTGTCGCTGCCGATCAGGCGCGTGATATTGTCTATTGAAAAGAGTCTGGGGATTGGCGCGACGAGAATGGGAGGGGCAGGGAGATGGGGACAGCGGAAGCGATTGATAGAAAGCTCAGATCAGAAAGGACGCTTCGAGCCGAGGGCGTGCCCTTCCTTGCTGCATTACCGGTTATCGAGACGACGGGTGAGGCGCTGAAGCGGTCGAAAGAAGATGTCGCGCTGCGGATGCTTTGTCTCCTTCTCGTTGCTGCGAAAGGCGAAGGACTTGGTCAAGAAATAGTTGAAGGGGTTCTGGAATTCCACGAACTCCGGCCCCATCTGACTGCGAAAGAACTCGCATTCGTGTTCGACCATTCGCCCTCGGAGCATCACCGCATTCAATTCACTTGGAGGCACGAAGCCGCCTGGACTTTGCTCTGGGCACTGGGCTTCGTGGCCCAACTCGGCAAGCCAGCTCAGATTTGCGACGTGGAATTCGCCGCGAGGACAATGATCGAAAGGACAACCCCTCAGTTCATCGAAGACTCTGAACTTCGTCCGATCGCTGACATTCTCGATCAGGCCGATCTGATCTACAGGTACCATTGGACTGTTAGAAACGCCCGCATGAAAGGACAGCAGCTACCGGCCGCTCTCCATCCGGGCGTGACGGAAGAGCGACACTACGCTTTGAACTGGCTCATCGGATACAACGAACAAGCGTGGGATCAGGTCACAACGGACACCTAACACGTCAGCGCGGTGTGCGGGCGGCTCTCACTTTGACGTTGAGCAATGCCGCTGTCGGCTAGACCGAGAAGCTCGTCCCGCAGCCGCAGGACGCCGTCGCATTGGGATTGTTGACGCGGAACGAGGCGCCGATCAGATCGTCGACGAAATCGACCTGCGAGCCCGCCAGGAACGGCTGCGAGGCGGAATCGACCAGCACCACCGCGTTGTCCTGCTCGATCACGAGGTCGTCGTCGGTGCGGGCACGGTCGATGTCGAACTTGTACTGGAAGCCGGAGCAGCCGCCGCCCTCGACCGAGATACGCAGCATCGCGCCAGAACCTTCGCCCTTGAGGATCTCCCCAATCCGGCGTGCGGCCCGGTCGCTGATGGTCACGGCAGTCGTCATTACTGGTCTCCAATAGTCCCCGCGGTCATACCAAATTCATTTGCCCAATTCATTTGGTATCCCGCGTCCGACATAGTTAAGTGCCACCATACGCAGAATCAAATGGATAGGGACTAAATTCGCCGTGTCCGTCGGAATGGCTGCCCCCCGCGCGCCCTATGCCTGCGACCCCGATCGCAGCCGCGGCCGGCTGGTCGCCGAGCCCCCGAGCCGGACCCGCAGCCCGTTCCGGCGCGATTGCGACCGCGTGATCCATTCCACCGCGTTCCGCCGCCTGAAGTACAAGACCCAGGTGTTCGTGTTCCACGAGGGGGACCACTACCGCACCCGGCTGACCCATTCGCTGGAGGTGGCGCAGATCGCCCGCGCGCTGGCCCGGCAGCTCGGGCTGGACGAGGATCTCACCGAAACGCTGGCGCTCGCCCATGATCTCGGTCATCCGCCGTTCGGCCATGCCGGCGAGCGGGCGCTGGACGCCTGCCTGAAGGAGTTTGGCGGCTTCGACCACAACGCCCAGACGCTACGCGTCGTCACCGCGCTGGAGCACCGCTATCCCGAGTTCGATGGGCTGAACCTGACCTGGGAATCGCTGGAGGGCATCGTCAAGCACAACGGCCCGTTGACCGATCGCAGCGGCGCGCCGACCGAGCGCTACCGCGAGCACGGTGTTCCCGTCGGCATCGCCGACTATATCAAGACCTATGACCTCGAATTATGGAGCTTTGCCTCGATCGAGGCGCAGGTCGCCGCGATCGCCGACGACATCGCCTATGATGCCCACGACATCGATGACGGCCTGCGCGCCGGCCTGTTCCACCTCGACGATCTCAAGGTGATACCGCTGACCGCGGAGATCATCGCCGAGACCTCGGCGCAATATCCTGATCTCGAAGATGTCAGGCGCGGCGCAGAGCTGGTGCGCGAGCTGATCTCGCACCTGATCGGTGCGGTGTTCGCGGAGGCGCAGAAGAACCTTGCGTCGGTCAAGCCGCAATCGGCTCAGGACGTGCGCCAGCAGAGCCGGGCGCTGATCGCGTTCCCTGCCGAGGTCGCCGAGGAAGAGGCCGCCATCAAGCGCTTCCTGTATCAGCACATGTACCGCCACAAGCGGGTGATGCGGGTGATGGGGGAGGCGGAGCAGATCCTGTTCGAGCTGTTCGCAAAGTACCTGAAGGAGCCATCTGAACTGCCGCCGGAATGGCTGTTGGGGGCGGAGGCGGACAATGAGGGTGACCGGGCCCGCCGGATCGGCAATTTCATTGCCGGAATGACCGATCGTTTCGCCCTGACCGAGCACCAGCGGCTCTTTGACTCGACCCCGGATTTGCGTTAGGCGGCGGCCATGCCCGACACATCCTCATCCCTGCACCTCTTCGCCGACGTGCTCGCGCGTGTGCACGCCGCCTGCCGTACGCTGGCCGTGGACGCCAACTGGCCTGAGGGCATCGATTTCTCGCGTGTGGTGGTTGAGCCGCCGCGCGATGCCTCCCATGGCGACATGGCGACTAACGCCGCCATGGTGCTTGCGAAAGAGGCAAAGGCAAAGCCCCGCGATCTCGCCGAGCAGATCGCCGAGCGGCTGCGCACGGATGCGCTGATCGCCAAGGTCGATGTCGCCGGCCCCGGCTTCATCAACCTGACGCTGAAGCCGGCTGCCTGGGCGGAGGCTTTGCGCACGGTGCTGCGCGAGGGCGCCGATTACGGTCGCGTCCGCGGCGGCTCCAAGGTCAATGTCGAATACGTCTCGGCCAATCCGACCGGGCCGATGCATGTCGGTCACTGTCGCGGCGCCGTGTTCGGCGACGCGTTGGCAAGCCTACTTCAGTTCGCGGGCCACGACGTCACGCGCGAATACTACATCAACGATGCCGGCGCCCAGGTCGACGTGCTCGCGCGCTCCGCCTTCCTCAGGTATCGCGAGGCGCTCGGCGAGGACATCGGCGCGATTCCGGAAGGACTCTATCCCGGTGACTACCTCAAGCCCGTCGGCGCGGCGCTGGCCAAGGAGCATGGCGACAAGCTCCGCGGGGTGAGCGAGGCCGAGTGGCTGCCGACGGTGCGCGCCAAAGCGATCGCGATGATGATGGACGAGATCAAGGACGATCTCGCCGCCCTCAACATTCGCCACGACGTGTTCTTCTCCGAGCGCTCGCTGATCGAGAACGGCAACAACAAGGTTGCCGAGACCATCGATTTCCTACAGGCCAAAGGCGACATCTACGAGGGTCGCCTGCCGCCGCCAAAGGGCGCGCCGGTCGAGGATTGGGAAGACCGCGAGCAGCTGCTGTTCAAGGCGACCGCTTACGGCGACGACGTTGATCGACCGCTGATCAAGTCGGACAATTCTTACACCTACTTCGCCTCCGACATCGCCTACCACAAGAACAAGTACGACCGTGGTTTTGCGGAGATGATCGACGTCTGGGGCGCCGACCATGGCGGCTACATCAAGCGCATGCAGGCGGCGGTGAAGGCGACGACATCAGGCAAGGGCGCTCTCGACGTCAAGATCGTGCAGCTCGTGAAGTTGCTGCGCAATGGCGAGCCGGTGAAAATGTCGAAGCGGAGCGGGGACTTCGTCACCTTGCGTGAGGTGGTGGATGAGGTCGGCCAGGACGCCGTCCGCTTCATGATGCTCTATCGCAAGAACGATGCGGTGCTCGATTTCGACCTCGCCAAGGTCGTGGAGCAGTCGCGCGACAACCCGGTGTTCTACGTCCAGTATGGTCACGCCCGCGGTCACTCGATCTTCCGCAACGCGCGGGCCGAGGTATTCCCGGAACTGCCCCGGGATACCGCCAAGCGGATCGCCTGGCTGAGTGAGTCGGCCATGGAACGGTTGTCGGATCCGGTCGAACTCGATCTTCTCAAGCGCCTCGCAATTTATCCGCGGGTGATGGAAGCTGCCGCCGCGGCGCACGAGCCGCACCGAATTGCCTTTTATCTCTATGATTTAGCCAGCGAATTTCATGCGCTTTGGACGAAAGGGCGCGATTTGCCCTATTTACGCTTCATTATCAATAATGATGCAGATCTTACAAAAGCGCGACTGGCCATGGTCCAGGGCGTCGTCTCTGTCCTGGCATCGGGCCTCGCCATCCTCGGCGTCCATGCCCCGGACGAGATGCGGTAGTTTGGGGCGAACTACCTAATGGGAATTGGGGGGTAACCGGCAGAAGCCGGATCGCTTAGACTTGGTTGAAAGCCTTGTGGGTCGAAAGCCGTGCCTTGGTCGAGGGGCGCGCGGCTTTCCCGAAGGGACGCATCATCACGATGGCCGAACGATATCAGGACAGACCGTTTCCCTCCGATGACTATGGTCGCGGTAGCGATCAGCATGGGAAGGCGGAAAATGATCCCTTGGCCGAGCTCGCCCGTCTGATCGGACAGACCGATCCGTTCGCAGCGCAGTCGCGGCCCACTGTCCGCCCGAAAGCGGCGCCTGCCCAGAGCTATCGGGAAGACGACTATCGCCAGGACGATGATCAGCAGGATTACGCCGAGCAACCTCCGCCGCCGCCCGGGCCGCCCTCATGGATGCGGCGCGCCAACGTGCAGCCGCAGCCGGCACCCGCGCCGGAGCCTGACTATCCCGTCTCCGTAAACCCGATTCATCCGTTGCATCGCTATTCGGCCCAGCCGACTGCGCCTGCCCCAGAGCCGGATTTTCATCAGCCGCAGACCCACCAGGATCACGCTTATCAAGCTCAAGCGTATCAGGATCAGGCCTACCAGCAGCACGGGCAGGCCTATCAGGAGCAGGCCTATCAGGAGCAGGCCTATCAGGAGCCGTACGCGCAGCCCGATCCGTCGCGCTACGATGATGCGCTCTATGGCCGGCTCGAGGCAGGCGAGCAGGACTATCAGCGCGATCCGGCCTATCCCGACGATCCCTACGCGTACCAGAACGACTATCCCGAGGCCGAACTTGACGAGCCGAAGAAGCGGCGCGGCGGCATGATGACGGTCGCGGCGATCCTGGCCCTTGCCGTGGTCGGGACTGGCGCTGCCTTTGCCTACAAGACCTATGTGGGCTCGCCCCGCAGCGGCGAGCCGCCGATCATCAAGGCCGACAACTCGCCGACCAAGATCGTGCCGGCGCCGACGGACTCCTCGGCTAAGGTACCGGATCGCATGGTGAGCGGTGACGGCACCGAGAAGATCGTGCCGCGCGAGGAGGCGCCTGTCGACGTCAACGCCAGGGCGGGTGGACCCCGCGTGGTGTTCCCACCGCTGAACCAGAATGCGAACCCGCCGTCGGTGGCGAGTGTGTCGCCGTCGATGGTGCCGCCGCCGAGCGCAGGGCCGACTCCGAGCAACGGCACACTGCCGAACAATTCGCCGCGTTCGATCAGGACGGTGGCCGTGAAGGGCGATCAGACCGATAGCGCCACACCGCAATCCGCCGCTGCGAAGCCGGCAGCTGCGCCAAAGCCTGTTGTCGCGCCGCCTGCACCAATCGCGTCGCGCAATCCGCCGACCTCGGCCAATGCCAGCGCCAACCAGCCTATGTCGCTCGCGCCGCAATCGGGACCGACGGCCGAGCCTCCGCAGCGGATGGCTGCGACCAATCCGACGCAACTCGCCCCCACCAGCAGCGGCGGCTACATCGTGCAGGTCTCCTCGCAGCAGAGCGAGGACAGCGCCGCCGCATCCTATCGGGTGCTTCAGAGCAAGTATGGCAGCGTGCTCGGATCGCGCTCGCCGGTGATCAAGCGCGTCGACCTCACCGACAAGGGCAAGGGCATCGTCTACCGCGCCTTCGCCGGTCCCTATGGTTCGGCAGAGGAGGCGACGCAGGCATGCAACAGCCTCAAGTCCGCAGGCCTGTCTGCCTGCTTCGTCCAGAGGAATTAACGGCCGTTTCCTTGACCCCCTCGCGGGGCAGGGTTAATCGGCCGTTATGAGCACGCGGGCCTTCATTACCGGCGTATCCGGAACGGAACTGACCGCCGCCGAGCGGGAGTTTATCCGTGCCGAACGCCCATGGGGCTTCATCCTGTTCAAGCGCAATGTCGCGACACCGGCGCAAGTTGCTACATTGGTTGCGGAATTGCGGACGGTTGCGAATGCTGCCGAGGCACCGGTCCTGATTGATCAAGAGGGTGGGCGGGTGCAGCGGCTGGGGCCGCCGCACTGGCCGGTCTATCCGCCGGGGGCCGTATTCGCGACTTTGTACGACACTGATTCGGTGCTCGGGCTCACTGCGGCGCGCTTGAGTGCCCGCCTGATCGCGGCCGATCTCGCCGATCTCGGCATTACCGTGGATTGCCTGCCGCTCGCTGACGTGCCGGTGCCGGGTGCCGATGCCGTCATCGGCAACCGGGCCTACGGCACTGAGCCGGGCAAGGTCGCGGCGATTGCCCGTGCGATCACCGAAGGCCTGGAACAGGGCGGCGTGTTGCCGGTCCTCAAGCACATCCCTGGTCATGGCCGGGCCACTGCCGACACCCATTTCAAGCTGCCGACGGTCGACACGCCCCGGGACGAGCTGGAGCGGACCGATTTCGCCGCGTTCAAGCCGCTTTCGGACCTGCCGATGGCCATGACTGCACATGTTGTGTTTAGCGCGGTCGACCCCGCCCATCCGGCGACGACATCTGCGACAATGATTGCTGACGTGATTCGCGGCGCAATCGGGTTCCAAGGTTTATTAATGAGTGATGACGTGTCGATGAACGCGCTGTCGGGGAATATCGCCGAGCGGACCCGCGCTATCTTTGCGGCCGGTTGCGACGTGGTCCTGCATTGCAACGGCAACATCGAGGAGATGCGCGACGTCGCCGCTCAGACACCCGAACTGTCTGGCAGGGCACTGGAGCGGGCGAAAGCCGCGCTCGCCGCACGCAAGCCGCCGCAGCCGTTCGACCGGGCGGCCACACGCGCGGAACTGGACGCATTGATCGCACGGGCAAACACGGCATCGGCATGACCGCAGAAATCCTATCGTTCGAAACCGGGCGGCCCGCAGAGCTCGCCGAGGGCGAGCCGGCGTTGGTCGTGGACGTCGAGGGCTATGAGGGCCCGCTCGACCTGTTGCTCGCACTGGCACGGCAGCAGAAGGTCGACCTTGCCAAGATTTCGATCCTGGCGCTGGCGGACCAGTATCTCCACTTCATCGAAGCTGCGCGGAAGATCCGGCTGGAACTCGCTGCTGATTACCTCGTGATGGCGGCCTGGCTCGCCTTCCTGAAATCGCGCCTGCTGCTGCCGGAGCCGCCGAGCGCGGAAGGCCCGAGCGCCGAGCAGATGGCGACCGCGCTCGCCAACCGTCTGCGCCGGCTGGAAGCCATTCGCGAAGCCGCCAATCGGCTGATGAACAGGCCGCAATTGCAGCGCGACATCTTCCCGCGCGGCGAGCCCGAGCAAATCGCCGAGATCAAGCATCCGAAATACACGGCGACGCTGTACGACCTGCTCACCGCCTATGCTGCGCAGCGCCAGTCGCGCGTGCTGGCGAGCGTGCATCTGGCCAAGCGCACGGTGTGGTCGCTCGCCGAGGCGCGCGCCACGCTGGAGCGGCTGGTCGGCAGCATCAGTGAACAGGACGACTGGGGCGTTCTCGACGACTTCCTAATCCGGCACGTCGCCGATCCGACGCAGCGCGCGACGGTGTTCGCCTCTAGCTTTGCCGCCGCGCTCGAACTGGTGCGCGAAGGCCAGCTCGAGCTGAACCAGAAAGAGGCGTTTGCGCCCATCTATTTCCGGAAGGGGCGTCCTAAACCGGTTCCGGACGCAGCTCCTGCGCCCGATGCGCCGGTCGGTTAAGTGCAAGAAGGAGAATCTGCCATGGCAAGCCTGGCTGAAGTGCGGGTAGAAGAGGCCGAGCCGATGGACAATGAATCCCAGGCACGTCCCGAGGAATTGCGGCTGCTGGAAGCGCTGCTGTTCGCTTCGAGTGAACCGCTGGATACCGCGACGCTGGCCAAGCGGATGCCGGATGGCGTCGACGTCAAGGCGGCGCTCGAGCAGCTGCAGGCCGACTATGCCTCGCGCGGCGTGAACCTCGTGCGCGTCGCCAACAAATGGACCTTCCGCACCGCCGGCGATCTCGCCTGGCTGATGACGCGGGAGAGTACCGAGACCCGCCGCCTGTCGCGTGCCGCGATCGAGGTGCTGGCGATCATCGCCTATCACCAGCCGGTGACACGCGCCGAGATCGAGGAGATCCGCGGCGTCGTCACCTCGAAGGGCACACTGGACGTGCTGCTGGAGACCGGCTGGATCAAGCCGCGCGGACGCCGCAAGACGCCCGGGCGCCCATTGACCTTCGGAACCACTGAGGACTTCCTGTCGCAGTTCACCCTGGAACAGCTCGGCGACTTGCCGGGCCTCGAAGAGCTGAAGGGCACGGGTCTGTTGGATTCGCGCCTGCCGACCGGATTCACCGTGCCGACGCCGTCGGATGACCCGGCGCTGCGTGAAGACGAGGATCCGTTGGAACCGGGCGAAGACCTCGATCTGGCGCTGGCGCCCGCGGTCGAGCCCGAGGCGCCGGAAGGCGGCAATGAGGGTGGCAGCGAAGGCGGCACTGAAGAGTGACGCCGGTCCGTTCACGGGCCCTGCGACCAGTTAACACTAGCAAGATTGCGTAGTGCCAACAGCGAATTGGCGCTGCCTTGGTCCTTGTTTTTGAGACCCGCCAAGCCTAGGTTTCGGTAAAGATCGGCCGGGTCCCCGGCCATGCGCGTTTGGAGGGTTGCAGGATGGGTTCACTCAGCATTTGGCACTGGATCTTGGTGATCGCAGTGGTCCTGCTGCTGTTCGGCCGCGGCAAGATTTCGGATCTGATGGGCGACGTGGCGCAGGGCATCAAGGCGTTCAAGAAGGGCATGCAGGACGACGACAAGCCCGCTGAAAAGCCCGAGCCGAACAAGTCCATCGAGCACAACAACGCCGCGCCGACCGCGGCACGGTCCGACGTCGGCAGCAAGGCCGTCTGAGCCAGAGAGCATGCGAGACGCGGGTAGCCCCGATCCTGCGCGCGAGGGATTGGGCCGGTTGCGGCTGGCGTGAACGGAAGACCTCATGTTCGACATCGGCTGGAGTGAACTGGTCCTCATCGGGGTCGTGGCCCTCATCGCCATCGGCCCGAAGGAGCTGCCCGGCGTGCTACGCATGGTCGGACAGTGGATGGGCAAGGCCCGCAAGATGGCCGCCGAATTCCAGGGCCAGTTCCAGGAAGCGATGCGCGAGGCCGAGATGGCCGACCTCAAGAAGAGCTTTGACGAGGTCAAGGAAGCCGCGACCGGCTTCAATCCGCTGACCTCGCTTCAGAAGGACGTCAGCAACGCGCTCCGCGTCGATGCGCTCGACAAGCCGGCAGAGACGCCAGCCGCCAGCGCCGCCGAACCGTCGGCGACTTCAAGCGAAGCACCGGCGACTTCAAATGAAGCGCCGGTAACGCCAACGACTCCGGAAGCCCCGACGCCCGCGACCTTCATGGAAGCCGAGGCGCATGCGGCAGCGAACGAGCCGCTCGCGATCACCCGTGAGGTCGAGCAGGCCCACGTCACGCAAGACACCGCGCCATCCGAAGCGATCAAGGACGTCAAAGCGTCATGACCGACGCCGATATCGAGGCCAGCAAAGCCCCCTTGATGGACCATTTGATCGAGCTGCGGTCGCGGCTGATCAAGGCGCTGCTCGGCTTTGGCGTCGCCTTCATCTTCTGCTTCTTTTTCGCCAAGCAGATCTACAACGTGCTGGTCTGGCCGTTCGTGTGGGTCGCGGGTCCTGAGAATTCCAAGTTCATCTACACGGCACTGCTGGAATATTTCATCACCCAGCTGAAGCTCGCGCTGTTCGGCGCCGGCTTCATCTCGTTCCCGATCGTCGCGACGCAAATCTACAAGTTCGTGGCGCCCGGTCTCTACAAGCACGAGAAGCAGGCCTTCCTGCCGTACCTGGTCGCGACCCCGTTCTTCTTCGTGCTGGGCGCGGCGCTGGTTTATTTCGTCGTGTTGCCGATGCTGGTCCGCTTCTCGCTCGGCATGCAGCAGGCTGGCAGCGACGAGACCGCGCAGATCCAGCTCTTGCCCAAGGTCGGCGAATATTTGTCGCTGATGATGTCGCTGATCTTCGCCTTCGGCATCGCCTTCCAGCTTCCGGTGATCCTGACGCTGCTCGGACGCGTCGGCATCATCACATCGAAGATGCTGCGCGAGAAGCGCCGCTATTTCATTGTGATTGCCTTCGTCATCGCGGCCGTGCTGACGCCGCCTGACGTGCTCAGCCAGTGCTCCCTGGCGATTCCCTTGCTGGCGCTCTACGAGGGTTCGATCATCGCGGTGGCGATGGTGGAGAAGAAGGCGGCGGCCTCACAGGCCACCGGTACCGACGTGTCGACGCCGGCCAAGCCTGCGGAGTAGAGGGCGGGCCAAATCCTCAGTGTCATTCCCCGCGAAGGCGGGGAATCCAGTACGCCGGGGCCTATCGGGGAATCACGGACGTCTCTGGAATACTGGATCATCCGCCTTCGCGGATGATGACAGCCGTGCTAGGAGACGCGCTAATGTAAACGGGCAACGTTCGATGTTGCATGTTTACGCGCTGCCCCAGGACCACAGCCATGCACGACATCAAATCGATCCGCGACAATCCGCAAGCCTTCGACGCCGGCCTCACGCGGCGCGGCCTGAAGCCGATGTCGGCCTCGCTGCTCGCGATCGACGAGAAGCGGCGTGCGGCGATTCTGGCCTCCGAGCAGGCGCAGGCGCGGCGCAATGCGGCATCGAAAGAAATCGGCGATGCCAAGAAGGCCAAGGACGAGGCACGCGCCGCCAAGCTGATGGCCGAGGTCGCCGAATTGAAGACCACGATGCCGCAGCTCGAAGCTGCCGCGAAGGCCGCCGACGAGGAGTTGACGAAAGAGCTGTCCGCGATCCCAAACATTCCGTTCGACGAAGTGCCCGACGGCGTCGACGAGCACGGTAACGTGCAGCACCACGTGTTCGGCAACAAGCGCAACTACAGCTTTGCGCCGAAGTTGCATGACGATCTCGGCACCGCGCTCGGCTACATGGATTTCGAGGCGGCGGCAAAGCTCTCCGGTGCTCGCTTTGTCGTGCTGAAGAAGGGGCTGGCGCGGCTCGAGCGCGCCATCGGTCAGTTCATGCTCGACCTGCACACCACCGAGCACGGCTACACCGAAATCAATCCGCCGCTGCTCGTACGCAACGAGGTGATGTTCGGTACGGGGCAACTGCCGAAATTCGAGGACGACCAGTTCTGGGCGATCAAGGGCGAACTGCTGGCTGCGCCCGACCATGAGCGGCTAAAGTCCGAGCGCCTCGGCTTGATCCCGACCGCAGAAGTGTCGCTCACCAACCTCGCGCGCGAATCCATTCTCGACGAGAAGCAATTGCCGATGCGCCTTACCGCGCTGACGCCGTGTTTCCGCGCCGAGGCCGGCGCCGCGGGCCGCGACACCCGCGGCATGATCCGCCAGCACCAGTTCACCAAGGTCGAGCTGGTCTCGATCACGACGCCAGAAGCGAGCAAGGACGAGCTGGAGCGGATGCTGTCCTGCGCCGAGCAGGTGCTTCAGAAGCTCGACCTGCACTACCGCGTGATGACGCTCTGCGCAGGGGATATGGGTTTCTCGTCGCAAAAAACCTACGACATCGAGGTCTGGATGCCCGGGCAGGGTGACGGCGGCATGTTCCGGGAGATCTCGAGCTGCTCGGTCTGCGGCGACTTCCAGGCGCGACGTATGGATGCGCGCTCGCGCGGGCCGGACGGCAAGCCGCGCTTCGTGCACACGCTGAACGGCTCCGGCACCGCGGTCGGCCGCGCGCTGATCGCGGTGATGGAGACCTACCAGCAGGAGGACGGCTCGATCGCGGTCCCCAGCGTGCTCCAGCCCTATATGGGCGGGCTGAAGGTGATCGCGCGCGAGTAGGGTTGCGAAGATCGGGCGGCAGGCTATCCTGCCGGCCCCTCAACGCGAACCCACCATTCATGGCCTTGCACCGCGACATCTTCTGGGTCGGCCGACAATGGGCGGTGACGGGTGCCGGCATCCAGGCCGTCGATCAGCGCCTGCGCGGCGTGCTCGACATCGAGATCGCGCGGCTCTGGGACGATGATCTCGTGCGGAGCCGGCGGGCAAAGCCCGGAGTCAATGCAGCGGATTTCGACAAGGCGCTGACGGTCGCGCGCGAACGCTTCCCGCAGGCGCCGGTGTCCGACCCGTTCGTCGCGCAGCTGGAGGCCCTCGGCGTGATCGAAAATCCCGTCGAGGGTCCGGTCGTGCCGGCGATGCAACTGCATGCCGAGGGTCGGCTGGCGCGCTTCCTGCCGCAATGGCGCATCCGCCGGTAGTAGGATCCAGGCCGGGAACCTGGCCGCCGCGACCCAATCGGCCGGTTTGCCTGATTGGGCAGAGCCGGATAAGACGGCTCAGACCCGCTTTCTGGTATCGACCTTTCGCATGCGTATTCTCTGCACCAATGACGACGGCATCCACGCCCCCGGCCTCAAGGTCGTGGAGGAGATCGCGCGCGCCTTGTCCGACGACGTCTGGGTGGTGGCGCCGGAGCTCGACCAGTCCGGCGTGTCGCATTCGCTGTCGCTGAACGATCCGTTGCGCCTGCGCGAGGTCGGCCCGCGGCACTTCGCCGTGCGCGGCACGCCGACCGACTGCGTCATCATGGGCGCGCGCCACATCCTCGGGCCCAAGCTGCCTGATGTCGTGCTGTCCGGCGTCAACAAGGGGCGCAACGTCGCCGAGGACGTGGTTTATTCCGGCACCATCGCTGGCGCGCTGGAAGGCACCATCCTGGGGCTGCCGTCGTTCGCGCTGTCGCAGGAGTTCAGCGTCGAGACCCGCGAGCGGCCGCCGTGGGACACCGCGCGCAAGTTTGGGCCTGACATCCTGCGCAAGGTGATCGCCGCCGGCGTCCCGAAAGACACGGTGATCAACATCAACTTCCCGTCGTGTGCGCCGGAGGATGTGCTCGGCATCCGCGTCACGCGCCAAGGCAAGCGCAATCTCGGCTTCCTCAGGATCGACGAGCGCAGGGACGGCCGCGGCAATCCCTATTTCTGGATCGGGTTCGAGCGCACGGCGATGATGGACACGCCCACCGACGGCACCGATCTCGCGGCGCTTCGCGAGCGCTATGTCTCGGTGACGCCGCTCAGGCTCGACCGCACCAATGAAGCGTTTTCAGAAGAATTGAGCGCGACGCTGAAGTAGCGCCTAGAGCATTATCGGTTCTGATTGAATCAGAGCCGAAGCCTTCGAAAACGCTTTAGCAGGCTGTTGAAGAAGTAGCCAATCGGCGGGCGATAAAAGGAATGTCGTCGCCGCCTTCGAGGCATATCTTACCTTCGAGCGAGCCATCGGCGAGCTCTTCTGCCCAACCACGGCCTTTTGCGGGCTCCATCTCGTCGTTGCCATCCCATGTGAACTCGACGGCATCGCCTTCGCAACGGCCGTATATTGCCCCGGTGAGACAATCCAGGGCGAACTCGCCACCGTCGTTTGTGAACAGGATGTAAGAGCCCGACCCGGCCATGTCGTGATCGGGCGTTTCCACGACGCGCCATTTGCCCCGCACGCTCATAGCTGCACCGCCAGCAGCTTGGGCAGGCGGATCAGATTGTAGGCGGCAAGCGCCAACGTAAAGACGGCGTCCACACGCTCGCGCCCTCGCAGCTTTACCTTGGCCAGACCGGCGGAACTCTTGATCCATCCGAACACTTCCTCAATCCGCTTGCGGCAGCGTTGGCTGATCTCGTAGCCGGCATGGCGGGTGGAGCGGGCATCGACCGCCGTCTTGCGCGGGACGCCTGTCTTGCTGAGGTGTCCGTCGATTGCGATGTGCGGCGTCACCGATCGTTCTCTCAAGTCGTGCACGAACTGCGTAACGTCATAAGCCTTGTCCGCGCCGAGCGTGACCCGCCGGCCTCTGGGATGGCAATTATCAATCAACGCCAGCGCTGTCTCTCGTTCGGCCGTACCGGTGGCCTGGCTGACAATGCCGCCGACCGCCAAACCATGGCGATTTTCCATCAGAGCATGCCCCATGTAGCAGAGCTTGGCCGGCTGCCCATCGCCCTTCTTGTACAGCCGAGCCTCCGGATCGGTGGTGCTTTGGTGCGTCTTGTTTGAACGCTTCTCCTTGTGGAAGCTGCGCTCAGCGTTACGTCCCGGCCCCCCACTGTCGTTGTCGCCTCCATCCCTTCTGCGGAAGCTCTTGATCGAAGCCCACGCCTCAATCAGCGTGCCGTCCACCGAGAAGTGGTCGCTCGACAATAGCCGCTTCACTTTCGGCTGAGCCATTACCGCGGAGAGGAACTTAGCGGCGATCTCACCCTCTAGCAGCCGGTCGCGGTTCTTGGAAAAGGTCGAGTGGTCCCACACCGGATCGTCCACGCCAAGACCGACAAACCAGCGGAACAACAGGTCGAACTCCAGCCGCTCCATCAATTGTCGTTCCGAGCGGATGCCATAGAACGCCTGCAACAACATCGCCCGAAGCAGCCTCTCCGGTGCAATCGAGGGTCGGCCAAAGTCCGTGTAAAGCCCCGCAAATGCCTTCGATAGATCGTCCAGCGCAGCGTTCACAATCTCCCGGATCTTCCGTAAGGCGTGATCCGGGCGAACCCGCGCTTCAAGATCCACGTAACTGAAGAGCGATCCAGACCGCTCGTCCGATCCCCGCATCATGGCCTCCCGATTCAACTATCGAGAGAATCACGTCCACTGCCATCCCGCCAGAGACTTCTTCAACAGCCTGCTAGCCGCTGCGAAGCGCGGCTTCGATGGTCTTGCCGAGTGCGTCGAGCTGGAACGGCTTCTGGAGCGCCGGCCGATCGCGGTACTGTTCGGGCAGGCCGGAGGAGCCGTAGCCGGTGGCGAAGATGAAGGGGCAGCCTTTCGCCCTGATAACATCGGCCACCGGCGAGATGACCTTGCCGTTGACGTTGACGTCGAGAATGGCGATGTCGAACTCGGTCGCCTGGGCGAGCCGCATGGCCTCGGTGATGTCGCCGGCCTCGGCAGCGACCTTGTAGCCGAGCTCTTCGAGCATGTCCGCAACCATCATTCTGATCATCACCTCGTCTTCGACGAGGAATACAGAGCGGCCGGAAAGCCCCGTCGCGGTCATGATCGAGTCCTTGCCCATTCCCAAAAACGTTCGCAGATAACATGAATCGACGCAATGCGCGTTTTGACGAACGGCTGCCTGAAAATGGCGATCACGACTGGCCTGTTGCACGCCAATCTGTGCTCAAATATCCAGCCGAATGGTATCATGGGTTCCCGACCAAGGAACAAGATTCTCGCGCCCGGGTTGGCGACTTAACGGGCCTGACAACACAGCATTGGCAGCAATGACCTCCCATCAACCCCCGCCCGAAAAGATGATGTTTCAGCTCACGCTGAGGCGTCGGGGCATTAGCGATCAGGCCGTGCTGCGGACGATGGAGGAGGTGCCGCGCGAGCTGTTCGTCGACGACGCAAACCGCGACGGCGCCTATCGCGACAGTGCGCTGCCGATCGCCTGCGGGCAGACCATCAGCCAGCCCTTTGTCGTCGCCTACATGACCGAGCAGCTCCAGCTCCAGAAGCGGCACCGCGTGCTCGAGATCGGCACCGGCTCCGGTTATCAGGCCGCCGTGCTGTCGCGGCTCGCAGGCCAGGTGCTCACGGTCGAGCGCTACCGCAAGCTCGCGGACACCGCACGCGCCAGGCTCGAAGAGCTCGGCTGCCACAATGTCGAGGTGATGCTGGGCGATGGCCTCAATCTGCCGGCCAATATCGGCCCGTTCGACCGCATCATCGTCACCGCCGCGATGGAGCAGATTCCAGAGAACCTGATCGAACGGCTCGAGATCGGGGGCATCCTGATCGCACCGGTCGGCCCGCATCAGGGCGTGCAGACGCTGACCCGCCTCAAGCGCACCGAGGCGGGGATCGAGCGCAAGGAACTCGTCGATGTCCGCTTCGTGCCGGCGCTGCCTGGCGTGGCGCGGGAGCTGTAGAATTCCGGATTGGCTGTGCCGCCAACATCTTATTGGGAGGGTTAAGCCGTTATTTACTCGGCGCGTGTTTACTTAAAACACCAGTTCTGTTGCGTACGAGTGAGTAACCATGTCCGCTGTCGCCGAGTTGCTTTACTCGCGCCGCGTGCCGCAAGTCGCGGTGCTGGCGCTGATCTCCTTCAGTTTTGCGGGGTGCAGCGCCGACATGTCGTCGCGACTGTCCCAGTCGAATTTCTCCAATCCCTTCGCCTCGGAATCCACCGGTTCGGTGCAGCAGGCGCCACCGCCGCAGCGTGAGCTGCCGCAATATGCGCGGCCGCAGACGCAGCCTGGTTCCTATCAGTCCCAGCCCCTGCCTCCGCCCGCCGTGTCCACCCCGCAATCCTATCCCGTTGCCTCTGGCGGCGGAGTGTCCGGTGGCGGGCGCGGCGTCGGCTCCTACGCGCCCCCGGCGCAGCCGCACCTCGAGACCACGGCGACCGTACCGCCGCGCTCGGTTGCTGCAGCCCAGCCAGCGGGCGGCACCAAGATCATCGTCGGCACCAGCGACACGCTCGACGTGCTCGCCAAGCGCTATCATGTCACGCCGCAGGCGATCCTAGCCGCCAACGGCTACAAGGGCCCGCGCACGCTCTCGCCCGGCCAGCAGCTCATCATCCCGCATCCGGCCACGGCCGCTGCGCCCGCGCCGGCGATGGCTCCCGTCGCGGCTGTGCCTGCGGCGAAGCCGGTTGCAGCCGTCGCTGCGCCGCCGAGCACGCACTTCGTCAACCGTGGCGACACGCTCGCCAGCATCGCGCGCAAGAACCACATCTCGGCGGCCGAGTTGGCCCGTGCCAATGGCCTCGCCCCCTCAGCCAAGCTCAAGCTCGGCACTAAGCTGACCGTGCCCGGTGCCAGGACCGCCGCCGTCGCGGTGCCGGTTGCTCCGGCTCCGGTCGCGGCTGCTCCGGTTGTGGGAACGCTCCAGCCCGTGGCGGCCGCTCCGGCGCCTGCTACCAAGATGGCCGCTGCCGCCGCGCCGGTGCAGAGCGCGCGTCTGGCCCAAGCCACGGCCAATGTCGAAGAGAAGCCCGCCGAGACGCCGGCGAAGGCCCCGGAGGCCACTGGCGCGCTGCCGACCTTCCGCTGGCCGGTGCGCGGCAAGGTGGTCACGAGCTACGGCGCCAAGACCAACGGCAAGTCCAATGACGGCATCAATCTCGCGGTGCCCGAGGGGACGCCGGTCAAGGCGGCTGAAGACGGCGTCGTCGCCTATTCCGGCAACGAGCTGAAAGGTTACGGCAATCTGGTCCTGGTTCGGCACTCCAACGGCTACGTCACCGCATATGCCCATGCGAGTGAGCTGTTGGTGAAGCGCGGCGATACCATCAAGCGCGGTCAGGTCATTGCCAAGTCGGGTCAATCCGGGGAAGTGGCGTCGCCGCAGCTCCACTTCGAGATCCGTAAGGGATCGAGCCCGGTTGACCCGCTTCAATTCCTGAATGGAGCGTGAGGCGGACGCTTCAGCCGGGTTCACACCGCGCGCTCACTGTCATCGTCCGCGAAGGCGGACGATCCAGTATTCCAGAGACAGCAATTGTTCAGCCGATAGGCCGCGGCGTACTGCCTGCGCGGGGAATGACAGGTGTAGGTGAGGCGAAACTGTCCGCTACATCATCGTCAGCTTCACACCCAGCCGTCCCGCCAGCTCCTGCACGAACTGCCAGGCGACGCGGCCTGAGCGGGAGCCGCGCGTGGTCGACCATTCCAGCGCCTCGCGCTCCAGCGCCTCGTCGTCGATCTTGATGCCGAAATGGCTGCAATAGCCGCGCACCATGGCGAGATACTCGTCCTGGCTGCAGCGGTGGAAGCCGAGCCAGAGGCCGAAGCGATCCGACAGTGAGACCTTCTCCTCGACCGCTTCGCCGGGATTGATCGCGGTAGAACGCTCGTTCTCGATCATCTCGCGCGCGAGCAGATGGCGGCGGTTGGAGGTGGCGTAGAGGATGACGTTCTCGGGCCGGCCTTCGATGCCGCCTTCGAGCACGGCCTTGAGCGACTTGTAGGACGCATCATTGCCGTCGAAGGAGAGATCGTCGCAGAACACGATGAAGCGGAAGGAGGAGGCGCGCAAGCACTCCATCAGCGCGGGCAGGCTTTCGATGTCCTCGCGATGGATCTCGATCAGCTTCAGCTTGTCGGTCGGGTTGCGCTCCGCGTTGAGGCTGGCATGCGCCGCCTTCACCAGCGATGACTTGCCCATGCCACGCGCGCCCCAGAGCAGGGCGTTGTTGGCGGGCAGGCCATTGGCGAAGCGCTCGGTGTTCTCCATTAGGATGTCGCGCATCCGGTCGACGCCCTTCAGTAGGAATAGCTCGACGCGGCTGACCCGCGCCACTGCCGCAAGGCGGCCGTCCGGGTGCCAGACGAACGCGTCGGCCCGTTCGAACGACTCGGGTTCGAGGGTCGGGTTGCTCTGGGCCGAGAGGTGCGCTGCAATGGTCTCCAGCGCGCGGACGATGCGCTCCTGGGAGGGATCGACCGGGGCTGCCTTAACGGCGCCCTTGGGACGTTTTGCCGCGACGCCGGCGGGCTTCTTGGCAGGGGTATTGGGGCCTTTGCCGGCCGGGCTTTTGCTGGGTTTTTTGGGCATGTCCGAAGTTCCTGAGAACGCAGCCTTATCGGGCCTGAGGACGCGCCGCAAGGTGGGCCAAAAGGGCGGTCTGGCAGCGTTGCAATTGGGGCAATGGCCGCTATAGTCCGCGCGAATTTGACCGAACCGGTCGCCTTTGAGGGCCTGACCGGCTTTCCCCCGTTGTCACGAGGATCGTCCGAATGCTGATTACCCCTGCGTATGCCCAGGCCGCGGGCGCCGGCGACACCAACAGCATGTTGATGTCGCTGCTGCCGTTCGCCCTGATCTTTGTGATCATGTACTTCCTGATTCTGCGTCCGCAGCAGAAGAAGGTCCGCGATCATGCCGACCTCGTGAAGAACATCCGCCGCGGCGACACGGTGGTGACTTCGGGCGGCCTCGTCGGCAAGGTCACCAAGGTCGTCGACGACGACCAGATCGAGTTCGAGATATCCGACGGTGTGCGCGTGCGGCAGATGCGCCAGATGATCTCAGGCGTGCGCGCCAAGGGCGAACCGGCCAAAGAATCCAAGGAAAGCGCCAAGGACGACACCGCGGCGAAGTGAGTGCTCCCCCGCGAGTCACTATAAGTCTCCTGCAAGTCTCCTGATCTGACAGGTCTAGTCGATGTTGTATTTCACGCGGTGGAGGGCGCTCGGGATTATCCTGACGGCGCTGATCGTGTGCCTCTGCGCGGTCCCCAACTTCTTCCCCGAGGCGCAGGTCAAGACCTGGCCGGCCTGGGCGCAGCGCCGGCTCGTGCTCGGCCTCGACCTGCAGGGCGGATCCTATCTGCTGCTTGAGGTCGATTCCGCCTATGTGAGGAAGGAGAGGCTCGACCAGATCCGCGACGACGTTCGCCGGACGCTGCGCGATGCCAAGATCGGTTTCACCGGTGGCGTTACCGTGCGCAACGACGCGGTCGAAGTTCGCATCAGCAAGGAATCCGATGCGCAGGCCGCACTCGCCAAGCTGCGCGAGCTGTCGCAGCCGCTGGGCGGCCTCATGGGATCCGGCGGTCAGCGCGACCTTGAAGTCACCGATGCCGGTGGCGGTGTGATCCGTCTGAGCATCCCGCAGGCCGCGATGCTCGACCGCATGCGCAAGACCATCGAGCAGTCGATCCAGATCGTCGAACGCCGCGTCAACGAGCTCGGCACCGTCGAGCCCGTGATTCAGCGCCAGGGCAACGACCGCATCCTGGTGCAGGTCCCCGGCCTCCAGGACCCGACGCGCCTGAAGGAACTCCTGGGCAAGACCGCGAAGATGGAATTCCGCATGGTCGATACCTCCGTGCCGCCGGATCAGGCGCAGCAGGGCAGGTTGCCGCCGGAATCCGAACTCTTGATGAGCGCCTCGCCGCCCCCGACACCTTACGTGGTCAAGAAGCAGGTGCTGGTCGCCGGCGGCGATCTGACCGACGCCCAGGCGAGCTTCGACCAGCGCACGGGTGAGCCGGTCGTCAGCTTCAAGTTCAATACGTCGGGCGCGCGCAAATTCTCGCAGGCGACGCAAGAGAATGTGGGACTGCCGTTCGCGATCGTGCTCGACAACAAGGTGATCTCGGCGCCCGTCATCCGCGAGCCGATCACCGGCGGCCAAGGCCAGATCTCCGGGAATTTCACCGTGCAATCGGCCAACGATCTCGCGATCCTCCTGCGCGCCGGCGCGCTGCCGGCGCCGCTCACGGTGGTCGAGGAACGCACCGTCGGTCCGGGTCTCGGCCAGGATTCGATCGAGAAGGGCGAGCTTGCGGCCTATGTGGGCTCGATCCTCGTCATCGTGTTCATGCTCGCGACCTACCGGCTGTTCGGCGTGTTCGCGAACGTCGCGGTGGCGATCAACGTCGCGATGATCTTCGGCCTGTTGTCGCTGCTCAATGCCACGCTGACGCTGCCCGGCATCGCCGGCATCGTGCTCACCGTTGGCATCGCGGTCGATTCCAACGTGCTGATCTACGAGCGCATCCGCGAGGAGCTGCGCGGCGGCCGCAACGCGATCTCGGCGATCGACGCCGGCTTCAAGCGGGCGCTGGCGACGATCCTCGATTCCAACATCACCACCTTCATTGCTGCCGCCGTGCTGTTCTACATCGGCACCGGCCCGGTGCGCGGCTTTGCCGTGACGCTCGGCATCGGCATCATCACCACGGTGTTCACCGCCTTCACCCTAACGCGGCTGATCGTCGCCGGGTGGGTGCGGTGGAAGCGGCCGCAGAGCGTGCCGATCTAGGAGCCTGATCGTGACTCACACCGTTCTCATCGGGCTCGGCGTCCTCATCGCCATTCTCACCGTAGTCGCGGCCCTCGGCCTCTTGCCGTCGCTGCGTATCGTCCCGGACAATACGCATTTCGACTTCACGCGCTTTCGCCGCATCAGCTTCCCGATTTCGGCGGCGCTGTCGATCGTCGCGATCACGCTGTTCTTCACCCACGGGCTGAATTTCGGCATCGACTTCCGCGGCGGCACCTTGCTCGAGGTGCAGGCCAAGTCCGGCACCGCCGACATCGCGGCGATGCGCACGACGTTGGATTCTCTGCGTCTCGGCGAAGTCCAGCTCCAGCAGTTCGGCGGCCCCGCGGACGTCCTGATCCGCGTCGCGGAGCAGCCCGGCGGCGACGCCGCGCAGCAGGAGGCCGTGCAGAAGGTCCGCGCAGCGCTTGGCGATTCCGTCGAATATCGCCGTGTCGAGGTGGTCGGCCCGCGCGTCTCCGGTGAGCTCTTGGCCTACGGCATGCTCGGCCTGATGCTCGCGATCGTGGCGATCCTGATCTATCTCTGGTTCCGCTTCGAATGGCAGTTCGCGCTCGGCGCCATGATCGCCAACGTGCACGACATCGTGCTCACGATCGGCTTCATGTCGATCAGCCAGGTCGATTTCGACCTGACCAGCATCGCCGCGCTGCTGACGATTCTCGGCTATTCGCTCAACGACACCGTCGTCATCTACGACCGTATCCGCGAAATGCTGCGGCGCTACAAGAAGATGCCGATGCCGCAGCTGCTCAACGAGTCCATCAACTCGACGCTGTCGCGCTCCATCATCACCCACGTCACGGTGACGCTGGCACTGCTCGCGCTGCTGCTGTTCGGCGGACACGCCATCCACAGCTTCACAGCAGTGATGATGTTCGGCGTGGTGCTGGTCGGCACCTACACCTCGATCTTCATCGCGGCGCCGATCCTGATCTATCTCGGCGTCGGCGAGCATCGCGAAGATGCGCCGGATACGGCTACGCCGGCGAAGAAAAACAAGGCATGATCCGAACCGCATGCGTTTGCGGGGGTAGTAAGCTCATTCGGACCTGGCTCATGGCTGGCGACCCCAACGCACCCCATTTCCCGCGCTCGGCGCCGATCGAAGCCTATGGCAAGGGCGGCTTCGCCTTCGCTGGCATGTCGCATCGAGGATCGTTGCTGTGCCTGCCCGACGCGATCTGGGCCTGGGACGTGACGGACCCCACCAAGATCGACCGCTACTCGCTCGATCGCGTGTTCACGGCCGCCAACAGCATCGACACGCTTCTGGTCGGCACTGGAACCGGGGTTTGGCTTCCGCCGCCGGAACTGCGCCAGGCCTTGAAGGCGGTGAGAGTAGTGCTGGACACGATGCAGACCGGCCCCGCCGTGCGCACCTACAACATCATGATCGGCGAGCGACGCCGCGTCGCGGCCGCGCTGATCGCGGTGCCATGAGCAGCACCGCGCCGCCCCCCGATTCGGCTACCTTCTGCGCCGATCTCGTGCGCAGCCACGACTTTCCGCGTTACGTCGCGACGCTGTTCGTACCCGCCGCAGAGCGCCGCGCGCTGCTGGCGCTCTATGCCTTCAATGCAGAGATCGTGCGCGTTCGCGACCAGGTGAGCCAGCCCTTGCCCGGCGAGATTCGCCTGCAATGGTGGACCGACATGCTGTCAGGCCATGTCCATGGCAGCGCCGAGGGCAATCCGGTGGCGGCGGAGCTGCTCCGCGCGATCCGCGATTACGACCTGCCGGTCGAGCCGCTGTCGCTGCTCGCCGACGAGCACCAGTTCGATCTCTACAACGATCCGATGCCGACCATGGCGGCACTGGAAGGCTATCTGGCGGCCACCTCATCGGCGTTGTTTGCCCTTGCAGCCCGGATCATGGCGCCGCCGTCGGAGGCGGCCGAGCATCTCGCCCGTCATGCTGGGCTTGCCCAGGGAATCGTCCAGGTCGTTGCCAACCTGCCGCGTGATGCGGCGCACCGGCAATTGTTCCTGCCGCAGCAAGTGCTGGCGAGCCACAACTGCAATATGGAGGATGTGTTCGCCGGCAAGGAGACGCCGAGCCTGCGCGCCGTACTGGACCAGCTCGCGGGCGAAGCGCGGCAGCATCTGACCACGGCCTCCTCGCTGCTGCCGCAGGTGCCGCCATCCGTGCGGCCTGCGTTTCTGCTGCTGAGCCAGACCCGGGCCGATCTGAAGCGCGTGTCGAAACCTGGCCGCAATCCGTTCGCGCCGCAGCCGGCCTCGCGGCTGCGCACGCTGTGGACGCTGTGGCGGGCTTCACGCTCCAGGGAATTTACCAAATAGGGGTCGGCTTATCGCCTGAGGCGGCCAAATGCTCTATGCTGGCCTATGGCCGACTTGTCCCAAAGCGCGACCTCCGATCTCGGCGACTTCCCGGTCGCACCAAGCGACATCCATGCGGCCGCCGAGACCATCCGGGGTGCCGTCGTCGAAACGCCTTGTAGCTACAGCCGGACGCTGAGCAGCATCTGCGGTTGCGACATCTGGCTGAAATTCGAGAACCTCCAGTTCACCTCCTCGTTCAAGGAACGCGGCGCCCTCAATAGGCTGACCGCGCTGACGCCGGAGGAGCGTGCGCGCGGCGTCATCGCGATGTCGGCAGGTAACCACGCACAGGGCGTCGCCTATCACGCGAGAAGGCTCAACATTCCCGCCACCATCGTCATGCCGGTCGGCACGCCCATGGTGAAGATCGAGAACACCAGGCATCACGGCGCGGAGGTGGTGGTTACGGGCGCGACGCTGGAGGAGGCGGCCGCGTTCGCGCGGAGCCACGGTGAGGCTCGCGGCATGATCTTCGTCCATCCCTACGACGATCCGCTGGTGATCGCCGGGCAGGGTACCGTCGGACTGGAGATGCTGAAGGCGGTGCCGGAGCTCGATACGTTGGTCGTCCCGATCGGCGGCGGCGGGCTGATCAGCGGCATCGCTATTGCCGCCAAGTCGATCAAACCGTCGCTACGGATGCTCGGCGTCGAGGCCTGGCTCTATCCCTCGATGTACAATGCCATCCATGACGGGAATCTGCCGGCGCGCGGTGACACGCTCGCCGAAGGCATCGCGGTCAAATCGCCCGGCAAGATCACCACCGAAATCGTCCGCCGCCTCGTCGATGACATCGCGCTCGTGAACGAAGCCGAGCTCGAGCGTGCGGTTGCGACCCTGATCTCGATCGAGAAGACGGTGGTCGAGGGCGCCGGTGCCGCCGGCCTTGCCGCGCTGATGTCCGATCCATCTCGCTTCGCCGGCCAGAAAGTGGGCCTGGTGCTGAGCGGCGGCAACATCGATACGAGACTGATCGCCTCGGTCCTGACCCGCGAGCTGGCACGCGAGGGGCGACTGACCCAACTCTCGCTCGATATTCCTGACCGCCCCGGGCAATTGGCCGCGGTCGCGGCGCTTTTGGCCGAAGCCGGCGCCAACATCATCGAGGTCTCGCACCAGCGGACCTTCTCCGACTTGCCGGCCAAGGCGACGCTGCTGCAACTGGTCATCGAGACCCGCGACAGCGCCCATCTCGACGAGGTGATGGCAAGGCTCAGTGCATCCGGGTTGACGGCGCGCTGCACGTGAGCGCGTCCTATCGCGGTGTTAAACCCGCGAGGTGACCGATCAGCCGATCGATCTCGGCTTCCGTATTGTAGTAGTGCGGCGAGGCGCGCACGACTGGCGGTAGCGCGCGAAGTTCTGCATCGATGCGGGTGCTCGACGGATCCGAAGCGCCGATGGTGATGCCCGCCGCAGCGGCACTGCTGACAATGGCGTTCGCGTCATATCCGTCCACCGTGAAGCTGACGATCGCGCCCGGCGCGCGGCCGAGGTCGCGTATTTGGATTCCGCGAATGGAGGCGAGGCCGCTGCGAAGGCGGTCCGCAAGCAAGCGGCAGCGCTGCTCAATAGGACCAAGGCCGATCGCGAGGGCATAATCGACGGCAGCCCCCAATCCAAGCCGGGCGGCGTAGTTGTTCTCCCAAGTCTCGAAACGGCGCGCATCATCGCGGAGCTGATACTCATCGCGCGAGACCCAGGGCGCGGCGAAATGGTCGATCATCGGCGGCTCGAGCCGCTGCAGCATCGCTCGGCGGACGTAGAGAAAGCCGGTACCGCGCGGCCCGCGCAGGAATTTGCGCCCCGTGGCGGACAGCATGTCACAGCCGATGGTTTCGACATCGACCACCATCTGGCCGACCGCCTGGCAGGCATCGAGCAAATAGGGAATGCCGTGCGCTCGCGCGATCCTGCCGATCGCCGCCGCGGGATTGACCAGCCCGCCATTGGTCGGAACCCAGGTGATGGCGATGAGCTTCACGCGGTCATCGATCATGCGTTCGAGCGCAGCGACATCGAGTTCGCCCGTCGAGTCGCTCGGCACGACGTCGATGATCGCGCCTGTACGCTTGGCCACCTGCAGAAACGCGACATAGTTGGCGGCGTACTCTGCCTCGGCGGTCAGGATGCGATCGCCCTGGGCAAACGGAAGCGAATAAAACGCCATCTGCCAGGCAACCGTCGCGTTCTCCATGAGGGCAATCTCGTCGGGCGCGGCATTCAGTAGCCGCGCCACCGAACCGTAGACCGTGTCGAGCCGGACGGACTCGCGATCAGCGGCGGCATAACCTCCGATCTCGCTTTCGAAGTCGATGTGTCGCTTCATCGCTGTGGCAACGGGCGTTGGCATGAGGGCAGCACCCGCATTGTGGAGATACGCAAGCCGGGAGGCGCCAGGTGTGTCGGTGCGTATCCGGTCGATGTCGATCAAGTGTGAGCCTCTGCATTAGGGGTCCCTGAATTTGACACACTGACGCACGCGAGCAAGATCGGACAATGGATGCCGCGGCTGGAGCATGCCGATCCGGATGCTATGATGATAGAGGGCGTGATTTGGTGGTGATTTGAAAGGACCCGCGATGGCGAAGAACACGATTTGCCTCTGGTACGACAAGGACGCCGAGGCGGCGGCCCGCTTCTACGCCGAGACGTTCCCCGATAGCTTCGTAAGTGCCGTTCAACGCGCGCCCAGCGATTACCCGTCCGGCAAGGCCGGCGATGTGCTGACGGTCGAATTCACCGTGGCTGGCGTTGCTTGTCTCGGACTTAACGGCGGGCCCATGTTCAAACACAACGAGGCCTTCTCGTTTCAGATCGCTACCGACGATCAGGAGGAGACAGACCGTTATTGGAACGCCATCGTCGGCAATGGCGGGCAGGAAAGTGCCTGCGGCTGGTGCAAGGACAGATGGGGCGTTTCCTGGCAGATCACGCCGCGCGTATTGATCGAGGCGCTGGCGGCCGGCGGCCCTGAAGCCAAGCGCGCCTTCGACGCAATGATGGGGATGACCAAGATCGACGTGGCCGCGATCGAGGCGGCGCGGCGCGGCTGAAATTGTTAGGCCTCAGATGCAGAGGCTGAGCAGCTTGATGTGGCAGCCGCTGGATTTGGGCTTGCTCGCGGGCACGGCCTCGCGCTTCACGGCAACCAGCGGCTCCTTGTCCTTCTTTCTCTTGCCCTTCGGCCCATAGTCGCCGGCAATCACCATCGCCCAATAGGTGCGCTTGCCGCTGGCATTCTTGGCGCTCGCGATGCCGACGCGGGAGGCGTTGTGCAGCAACAGGTTCTTGCGGTGTCCGGAGGAGTCGATCCACTGTCCCAGGGTCTTCTCGAAATTGTCGTAGCCGTAGGCGATGTTCTCGGCGGCACGGCCCGCGCCGGCTGGCGCCACACGGCGGTTGAACGGGCCGAGTGCGTCGTGGCTGAGATCGTCCTTGGCCGCCATCGCGCGGGCCTGGTCCATGGCGATGCGGTCAAGGGTTGAATCGCGGACGACACGGACTTCGCCGTGCTTGAGGCGGAAGCTCGAGATCAGCTCGGCGGGGGACTCGGCCATTGCGGGTGTGATGGCCAAAAGCAAGCCGGCGATCAGGCCGCCAACCACACGATGCATCATCGTCCCCCGAATGCCCATAACCCGCCAAGCCCGAATGATCCGACGCTTCTCTATCGCCAATGTGGACGCTTCAAGGCGCGTCAGGCCCTAGCTCGTTGGCAGATCCGCCTCGAAATTGAAGCGATCGCGCAGGTTCTTGCGCTGCTCGAGGATGTCCTTGAGGAAGGCGCGGTCCTGATCGTTCTTCATCATCGGCTCGATCAGGTCGAGCTGGTTCATGGCGACCAGTTGCAGGATCTCGGTGCGCGGTTTGCCGCTAGTGTCGCGGGGCAGGGCGTGGACGACCTGGATGTGCTCCGGCGGCTTCGGACCCTTGGCGGCCGCAAGCTCGTTGCGCAGCTCGCCTTCGAGCACGGCCCGGTCGGCTTCGACGAAGGCATAGAGACCGACGCCGGAGCGGCGGTCCGCAAAGGCGACGATGGCGGTGTCGCGCACGGCCGGGTTCTTGCGGATCAGTGCCGCCAGCACCGGCGCGTCGTTGACGAGCCGGCGGCCGCCACCCTCGCGATCAGTGAAGTTGAACAGGCCGCGGGTGATGGCGCGATAGACCTTCTTGCCGGTGACAAGCCACAGGCTCGCGGCAAACGATTTTTTCGCGAGGATTTTCCGCTCGCGCGGCGTCAGTGCGTCCGGCGCATAGGAGCGCTTGTGCTTGAGCAGATGCCGGAGGTCTTCATAGGCGAGGATGCGGTAGAGCCGGCCGCGCCGCGCAAAGCAGGCGGCGAGCTGGAAGTCGGTGACGTAGGCGCGGCCGTCGCGGCCGACCAGCCAGTTCTGCTCCTTGGCGAGATCGTTGTGGCAGATGCCGGCGCGGCGAAGCCGCCGCAGCGCGGCCTTGGCCGAGCGGAAATAAGCGAGGTCGCCGTGCGGCTTGGCCAGATGCAGCGCGACGCCATCAACGAAGCCGCGCACGAGCGCGCGGCGTCCAGCCCACAGCAGCTTCGGACCGACGTTGAGGCCTTTGGCGAGCGCCAGCGCGCGCTTCTCGCGGGCGAACAGGTGGCGTGCCAGCAGGAACGACCACCACGGCACCTCGTCGAGCCGGCGCAGCACCGCGTCGACCTCGCCGTTCTCGCTGCGGAAGCGGCCGCGCTCGACGGTTGAGAACACGTCGCGCTTGAGCAGCACGCCCTCGGTCCAGCGCGCCGAGAGTGTCGCGGCGTCGTCTTGGGGGAGGCTCATCGAAAACTCACGCCGCGGCGGCAATGCGCAGGTGATCGGCGATCCAGCGATCGAGATCGGCGAGCGCGCGTGCGCTCATCGCCTGCTTCTTGGCCACCGTCTTCTCGTTGCCGCGCAGCCGCGTGCCGTCGGGCTTCTTGGTCGGCACGGTCGCGAGCGGCGGGAATAGGCCGAAATTGATGTTCATCGGCTGGAACGAGCGCGAGCCGGGCTCGATGGTTTCGATATGGCCGCCGGTGATGTGGCCGAGCAGCGATCCCAGCGCCGTCGTGCCCGGCGGACCCGCGAGCGTCTCGCCGCACGCATCGGCGGCCGCATAGAGGCCGGCGATCAGGCCGACGCTGGCGGATTCCACATAGCCTTCGCAGCCCGTCATCTGGCCAGCAAAGCGCAGCCGCGGCTGCGCCCGCAGGCGCAACTGGCCATCGAGCAGTTTTGGCGAATTGAGGAAGGTGTTGCGATGCAGGCCGCCGAGGCGGGCGAATTCGGCCTTCTCCAATCCCGGAATGGTGCGGAAGATGCGCTGCTGCTCGCCGTATTTCAGCTTCGTCTGGAAGCCGACGATGTTGTAGAGCGTGCCGAGCTTGTTGTCCTGGCGCAGCTGCACGATCGCGTAAGGCTTTGTGGCCGGATCGTTCGGATTGGTGAGGCCGACCGGCTTCATCGGACCGTGGCGCAGCGTCTCGAGGCCGCGTTCCGCCATGACCTCGATCGGCAGGCAACCGTCGAAATAGGGCGTGTTGGTCTCCCACGCCTTGAACTCGGTCTTCTCACCGGCGATCAGTGCCGCGACGAACCCATCATACTGCTCCTTCGTCATCGGGCAGTTGATGTAGTCGGCGCCGTTGCCGCCAGGACCGACCTTGTCGTAGCGCGACTGGAACCAGGCCACCGACATGTCGATGGACTCGCGATGCACGATCGGCGCGATCGCATCGAAGAAGGCAAGCGCATTCTCGTCCGTCAGCTCGCGGATGGCATCAGCCAGCGGCGCAGAGGTGAGGGGGCCGGTCGCAACGATGACGTTGCTCCAGTCGGCTGGCGGCAGGCCGGCGACCTCACCGCGGGCGATCTCGATCAGGGGATGGTCGTTCAGCGCCTTGGTGACGGCCGCTGAGAAGCCCTCGCGGTCGACGGCCAAGGCGCCGCCGGCGGGTACCTGGTTGGCATCGGCGGCGCGCATGATTAGCGAGTCGAGCCGGCGCATCTCCGCATGCAGCAGGCCGACGGCGTTGTTGGCGGCGTCGTCCGAGCGAAACGAATTGGAGCAGACGAGCTCGGCGAGCCCGTCGGTGCGGTGCGCCTCGGTCATGCGGGTCGGCCGCATTTCGTGCAGCACCACGGCCACGCCGGATTTGGCCACCTGCCAGGCGGCTTCGGAACCGGCAAGGCCGGCGCCGATCACGTGCACGATGTTGGATTGGGATCCTGTCATGGGGCGGACAGGTAGCGCTTTTCAGCGTCCAGTGGAATCGCCGAGATCGAGTTTTCTGCCAACAGATACGACAACGCCCGCACGAGGCGGGCGCTATCGGTTCGTCCGGTGAAGGGCTGAACGATATCAGCCCTGATACTGGCCGGCGGCAACGCGCGGGATGTCCGAGCGATCGAGGCCGATATCGGCCAGTTCGCGATCGCTGAGCTGGGACAGCTCGGCAACATTGCGCTGATAATCCCGGAAAGCCTGGATCATGCGGATGAGCGAGAGCAGCATTGGTAGTCTCCTGTAGTTCGATTCAGCCCTTGCCCGGGCCTCATCGTTGAAATGAATATAGGTGAGAGTGGTGCAGTGCGAAAGTTCCGATGTTGCGATGCAGCTAGGCGAGGAACGCATAGCACTGATAACGGACGATTAACCCGACGGCATTCCCGCTCAAGCCACGGGCAAGACAAGCAATTTGGTGCCACAAATTCCCGTGAATTCACGGGGTTATTGCGGATCATGCAGTTTAATACATGATGGAGTTCCTCATACCTGCAAGGGGTTCATCCAGCGTCTGGACCCAAGCTAGATATGCGCGAATCGCATGCACGACTTGGCATAAAAATGAATATCAATTCATAATAAGATCTGCCGATTCGCTTCGGAAATCGGCTGAACGGCAAAACGAGGGTCTTAAGGCGCGCGGGCGAGCTGGGTGGCGAAATAGGCGACGGTCTTGGAATAGACCTCGCTCTTGTTCCACTGCTGGAGCACCGCGAAGTTCGGACCGCCCGGCTGCCAATCCTTGCCGCGCTGCCAGCCATAGCCGGCGAGATAATTGGCAGTGGAGGCCAGCACATCCGGCGCGTTGTGCAGGAGATCGCGCTTGCCGTTGCCGTCGAAATCGACCGCGTACTTCATCCAGGATGACGGCATGAACTGGGTTTGGCCAAGCTCGCCGGCCCAGGCGCCCTTCATGTCGGCGGGTGCGAGATCGCCGCGCTGGACGATGCGCAATGCGTCCATCAGCTCGCCGCGAAACTGCTCGGCGCGCCGACAGTCATAGGCCAGTGTCGCCAGTGAACGGATGGTGGCGAACTTGCCGGTGTTGACGCCGAAATCGGTCTCGAGCCCCCAGATCGCGACCAGCACCTCGCCGGGGACGCCATAGGCCTGCTCGATGCGCGACAGCACCGAGCCATATTGCTTCATCATGTTGGAGCCGCGCTGCAGGCGCGGCGGCACCATGCGGCCGGAAAACTCCTCGAAGGTCTGGGTGAAGACCTTTTGCGACCGGTCGCGGTTGAGCACGCCCTGATCGAGCGTCACACCGGCGAGCCCCGATGCAATGGCTTGTTGCGAGATGCCCTTGGCCGCAGCGTCGGTTTTGAAATCCGCAAGCCAGGCGTCGAAATTGCCCGAGCCGCAGGCAACAGCGGCGAGCGCTGGCTGGACTGACAGGATGGACGCGGAGAGGGCGAGGGCTGCAAGAGCGAGACGAGAAATCGTCGTGGTCATCAGATGAAATGGATTCCGTGAAGTGATCTGACCGGCGAGCATAATCTCGGTTGTAACCGCGGCCAAAGCAAGGCTGTGACAGCGCGACCCTGCCCGAGCCGGGCAGGATCGCATGTCACGATATCGTCAGGCGTCCGTGTTGTTCCTCCAGGGGAAGAGGTTGGCGGGGAAGTCGGCGGCCGGCTTGCGCGGACGATGCGGCGGAGGCGGTACTGGACGTGCACCTGGATCGGACACGATCACCTTGCGGTAGAGGTGCCACGTGGCATGGCCGAGCAGGGGGATCACCACGGCGAGGCCGAGGAACGCCGGGATCGTGCCGAGCGCCAGCAGCACCGCCACGATCAGGCCCCAGGCCGCCATCGGCGCCGGGTTCTTTGCGACGACGCGCAGCGAGGTGACCATCGCCTCGAACGCACCGGCATGGCGGTCCAGCATCAAGGGGAACGACACGGCACTGATGCAGAGCGCGGCGAGCGCGAACAGGAAGCCGGTGCCGCAGCCGACCACGATAAGCCACCAGCCCTGCCGCGTCGTCAGCACGCGTGTGATGAAATCTGAGATACCGGTCACGCCCTCATAGCCGAACGCCGCAACATAGATCGCCTGTGCGGTCGCGACCCAGGTCACGAACAGAGCGAGCAGCAGCGTGCCTAGGCCGAGCATCGCACCGAAGGAGGGCGAGCGGAGCACCTCCATGGCGTCCCAGGCGGTGGCCTCTTCATGGCGTTCGCGCCGGCTGGAAAGCTCGTAGAGACCGAGCGCGGCGAAGGGCCCGATCAAGGCGAAGCCGGCGGCCAGCGGAAACAGCAGCGGCAGCACCGAATAGCCCATCACCACGCGGGCGAGCACGAGGCCGAGCACCGGATAGATCACGCAGAGGATGATGGCGTGGCTCGGAACGGCCTTGAAGTCCTCCCAGCCGCGCTTCAGCGCGTCGTGCAGGTCGGACAGTTGGATGGTTCGGATCACCGGTCCGGCCGCTTCCGCGGTCCGGGCCATGCTGGGGACATTGCCCTGGTAGAGTGTGGCCATGGTCGGTTGCTCCCTTGCCATGCGGTCGATCTCGCGCCGGCAACGGCGCAAGTGGTCGCCTTCTTTGAACGATCGCGATTCCGATGGCATCGCGAGCTGAACCGCAAGCGTACTCCCAATTCCGAGTCCTGTCCCTCACGCCTGGGGCGAATTTCGATGACGCAGTGCAAACCTCGCCGATGTCATTCGGTCGTCATTTCGCCGCAGATAAGCTGATGCTGCGTGCTGCTTCGCAGAACTTCGCGGGCGTAACGCACGAACATCGTCTATAGTGCCACTCAAGGCCCTTCCAACGGATCCTTTTCGGGGAGCAGACATGAGCATTTTCGGGAAAATCATGAGCGCGATCTTCGGCAGCCATCCGGCTGCTGTCGCGCCTGGCGGCAGCGCGCCCGCAGGGGCCGCGCCGGGCACATCGGCGCCGGCTGCCGCGCCCATGGCAGCCGTCGACGTCGCCGCGATCGTCGATAAGGCGGTGGCTGCGCACAAGGGCGAGAAGCTGGAATGGCGCACCTCCATCGTCGATCTCATGAAGGCGCTCGACATCGATTCCAGCCTTGCTGCGCGCAAGGATCTCGCCAAGGAACTGGGCTACACCGGCGATATGAACGACTCGGCGAGCATGAACGTCTGGCTCCACAAGCAGGTGATGTCCAAGCTCGCCGCCAATGGCGGCAAGCTGCCGCCTGAGATCAAGCACTGACCGATCGCTCGGTCGTAGCGCAAGGGCCCGCGATCTCGCGGGCCCTTTTGCGTTCAGGCGAGGAGATCCGCATCTTCCGGATGCCTGTCGAGATAGTCGACGACGAAGCCGCAGCCCGCGATCACCTTCTTGCCGTCGCGGCGGATCAAGTCCAGCGCGCCCTTGACCAGTTCGGACCCGATACCGCGGCCGCGCAGGGCGCGCGGCGTTTCGGTATGGGTGATGATCACGGCCGACGGCGTCAGCCGGTAATTGGCGAAGGCGATGCCGCCGCCGACATCGAGCTCGAAGCGGCTCCTGTCCTTGTTGTCGCGTACCGAAGCCGCCATGCGGGATCCTTCCGAAGTGCAGATTGCGTCCTGATCTAGGAGGCTGAGCCCGCCCTTGCCAAGGTGCGACCAAGGGAGATTGCCGCAGGGGAGATATCCGCAAACGCGCGTCCCTGCGGCCGCAGTGCAGTATGGAAGTCTCGCTCTGCGAGCATGACGCAGCGACCGCAAATAATCCCCGATATTGCCCTTGCAAGGTCCGCGACGGTTCCCACGTCCTTGAGAGGACATACGCCCGAATGCGGCCGGCAGGGTCGCTAGACATTCGGAGTGTCATGATTGCCAGCCGCAGACGTATGCCTCTTGTAGGAGGGTACGATGTCGGATTTTGGTTTCTTGGGTACTCATCGAACATGGGAAGACTGGTGCGGTATGCTGCTCGGCGCGCTGATCGTGGCTTCGCCGTGGTTTCCCATCCAGGATCAGCCGGTCACCGGACACGAAACGATGATCCTGAATGCCGTCGCGGTCGGTCTGGTCGTGTTTGGCATCAGCCAGCTCGAATATGTTGCCTTGCAGCGCTGGCAGGAGGTGACGACGATCCTGGTCGGACTGTGGCTCATCGCCTCGCCTTACGTGATCGGCTATTCCGGTGAAGGCTTTCTCCGCATCTACCACACGAGCCTCGGTGCGGTGGTGGTGCTGCTCGGCGTACTGCAGTTGTGGCAGGACTGGGATCTGAATGACCAGGACATGCTCAGGCACGGACAATAGGCCGTAGATATCGGCAGGCCCGCCGGCCGCGGGTGGCGGGCCTGTGTCCTTGGCGCGTGACGAGATCTGAGTAGCCCGGGCGCCGCTCGATCCGCGACGGCGGTTCGGTTCAATCGGTGGCTTTGGCGAGCCTGGAATCTTCGGGCTGCGGCTGCGGGCGGAGGCAACCCTGACAGATGACCAGGGAGCGACTGACCCTGGCGTCGTGCTCGGCGTCGGTGCCGTCCTGCGCCTGCCACCATTCCTTCGAAGAGGTCTGAAGTTCGCCGTGCGATCGGTCGTGCTCGGATCGGGCTGCGGTGCGCGCAGGTCCGGACGCTGCGTGCGGCCGGTTGGGATCTTCGCCGGCGCCGTCCCAGGCATAGCGCGCGGGCTTGAAGGCGGGATCTGAGGCCAGATGCGCTTGCGGGCCCACGGCACATCCGGCAAGCGCCAGCGTAAGCAGGAGGACGGCGGGCGCTTTGACCATGATGTGACACTCTGAACGCAAGAACTGAGCGAGGTTGCGCCGGTCATGTTTAAAATTCCCTGAACGATTGCGTCCGCGCCGGCGACAGAGGCGTACGCGCTATCTGATCCTCCTGCTCGTTCTCTTCGCTTCCGCCGCGCGCGCCGAAGGCACAAGACCCTTCAATCCGTCCGACTATCCGCCCGGCGTGCAGAAGGCGCTACGCTACACCAATGAGGAATGCGTCAGCCAGGACGGTGGCACCGTGACCTTCGCGCTGGACACTGTGCGCAAGATCGACCTGATCGGCGACGGCCGTGACGACTGCATAGTCGATTTCAGCGGCACCAAATGCGGCGAGCGCGAGACCATCTATTGCGGAACCGGGGCTGCACCATGAACATCCTGGTGGCGTTGCCGGGTGGGGATGTGCGTCTCGTCTTCGACGGTCGTGGCCGCAGCTACGAGATCAAGCCGAAATCGACCAGGCACGGCGCTTCGCGCGTCATCCGCTTCGATCTGCATGGCAGCTATTGCGGCGGCTTTGGTGCGCAGACCTGTGTGAAGGAGAGGGCCATCACGACGAAGCCGTTCGCATTCAGGGAGCCGTAGGGCAGGTACGCGGCCGGCGGCCTTGCAGGGGCGCTGGCGATGGCGATAAATGGGCTGCAATGAGCGGGCAGCTAACGTCCTGTCCGCGCTTGAAGAGGAAGCCCGATGCAGCCCCTGCGCATGTCCCGCCGCGTCATGAATCTCGCCTACATGCTGACCCAGAATACGCGGCGGCATGGATCGCGAGCTGGCTTTGTCTGGGGTGACAAGTCCTGGACCTGGCGCGAGATCGATGCACAGGTCTCGGCGCTGGCGGCCGCGCTCGCCGCACGCGGCATCGCGAAGGGCGACCGCATCCTCGTCCATTCCAAGAACGGCGACGAGATGTTCTTTTCGATGTTCGCCGCGTTCCGGCTCGGTGCGGTCTGGGTCCCCACCAATTTCCGCCTGATGCCGGATGAGGTCAGCTATCTCGCGCAGGCCTCCGGCGCCAAGGCGTTTCTGTGCCACATCGATTTTCCCGAGCACGCTGCGGCGGTGAAGGGCGGCGCACTGGAATTCACCTGGAGCATCGAAGGCAAGGCTGCGTTCGGCGAGCGCTCGGTGGCTGACGCGGTCGCCTCGCAAACCGGTGCTGCCGTGGAGAACGTCGCGGTCGAGCACGACGATCCCTGCTGGTTCTTCTTCACCTCCGGCACCACCGGCCGCTCCAAGGCCGCCGTGCTGACCCACGGCCAGATGGGATTCGTCGTCACCAATCATCTCGCCGATCTGACGCCCGGCACGACGGAGCAGGATGCCTCGCTGGTGGTGGCGCCGTTGTCGCACGGTGCCGGCGTGCATCAGCTGATGCAATCCGCGCGCGGTGCGCGCACCGTGCTGCTGCCGACCGAAAAGTTCGACATCAACGAAGCGTTCCGACTGATCGAGGCGCATCGCGTCAGCAATCTCTTCACGGTGCCGACGATCCTGAAGATGATGGTCGAGCATCCCGCCGCCGACAAATACGATCATTCCTCGCTGCGCCAGGTCATCTATGCCGGCGCGCCGATGTATCGCGAGGACCAGAAGGCGGCGCTGAAGAAGCTCGGCAAGGTGATCGTGCAGTATTTTGGCCTTGGCGAGGTCACCGGCAACATCACCGTGCTGCCGGCCGCGCTGCACGATCCCGAGGACGGCCCGCATGCGAAGATCGGCACGTGCGGCTTCGAGCGCACCGGCATGCAGGTCTCGATTCAGGACGACGACGGCCGCGAGCTTGCCGCCAACCAGAGCGGCGAGATCTGCGTGATCGGGCCCGCGGTGTTCGCCGGCTATTACGACAACCCTGAAGCCAATGCGAAGGCGTTTCGCAACGGCTGGTTCCGCACCGGTGATCTCGGTCACATGGACGAGGAGGGTTTTGTCTACATCACGGGACGGGCTTCCGACATGTACATCTCCGGCGGCTCCAACATCTATCCGCGCGAGATCGAGGAGAAGATCTTGACGCATCCGGCCGTCGGCGAGGTTGCCGTGCTCGGCGTGCCCGATGCGACCTGGGGTGAGGTCGGCGTTGCCGTCTGCGTCGCGCGCGAGGGCGCGACGCCGGTGAGTGAAGCGGAGATGGCGGCGTTCCTCGCGCCGAAGGTGCCGCGCTACAAGATGCCGAAGCGGTTCTTCTTCTGGGAGGCGCTGCCGAAATCCGGCTACGGCAAGATTCCAAAGCGCATGGTGCGTGATGAGCTCGAGGCGCGAGGCCTGCTCGATCTCGACAAGACGAAGGCAGGCTGAGCGGGCGTCATGCGCAGCATCAAGCAGCCGGGCGCACCTAGCGCAGAACGCATCCAATGGGTGGAGGCGAGGGGACGCGCCTTCGCGTTCACGCTTGAAGCCGGCCTGCCGCTGCTGGAAGCCGCGCGCCGCGGTTTTGCCGCGGAGGGTTTTGCCGGAGGCGTGCTCAATTTTGGTGCTGGCGCGCTGGGGCCGTTCGCCTATGTGATGCCGGCGCTGTCGAAGACTGGCGAGAACGCTGCGTTCTACAGCGATACGTTCCGGCCCAAGGGCGTGACGCGCACGAAGCTCGGCAGCATGACGCTGGGCATGCGTGACGGCGCGCCGTTCTTTCATTGCCACGGGCTGTGGACCGAGGCCGATGGCCGCGCCAGCGGCGGCCACATGCTGCCGGACGAGACTGTTGTCGCCGAGCCGTTTGCCGTCGAAGCGTTCGGTCTCGATGGTGCGATGTTCACGGCCGAGCCTGATCCTGAGACGAATTTCAAGCTGTTCGGTCCGGTGGCGGCGGCGAGCACCGATGCGCAGGCGACGAGCCGAGCGTTTGCGATGCGGCTGCGGCCGAACCAGGATTTTGCGGGTTGTCTCGAAGCATTCTGTCGCGCGCACGGCATTGCCCGGGCCAAGCTCCACGGCGGCGTCGGCTCGACCATCGGCGCGCGCTTCACCCATGGCGGCGCGACCGAACCGTTCGCCACTGAGCTGGCAATAACGTCCGGCGTGATCGAGGCCGGTTCGTCCGGCGCGCTCGAAGCCGCACTCGACGTCGCCCTGATCGACTACACCGGCGGCCTCGCCGAGGGCCGCCTGGTGCGCGGCGACAATCCCGTGCTGATGACCATGGAGCTGGTGCTGGTGCCCATGGGCTGATCCTTGGGCTAAGGCACGACCGAAGCTTGCGACCTTCCGCAGATGCCACTTCCCTGCAGTTTGTGTTCCTGGTATGTTCCTTTGAAGATTTCGGCGGGGACGGAGCGGGGCAGGGGCATGAGCCGGACACGACGTCGACAGACCACACTGCGCGCGCCCTATCTCAGGCGTGTCTGGCTCGATCGCTCGCGGGTCGAGGACTGGGAGGCTTATCCGTTCTGCCTTCCCGTCTTCAGGGATGAGTTCGATCACAGCTTCGAGTCCGCTGTCACGATCATCGTCGGCGAGAACGGAACCGGGAAGTCGACCATTCTCGAAGGCATCGCGGGGATGGCCGGCTTTGCCAGCACCGGCGGCCGCAAGGGCTTTCAGGAGATCGACGGCGGCGGCATCGAAATCACTGGCGAAGAGCTGTCGTCTGCCTTGCGGGCCGCGTGGGTCCCGAAGGTGACCGACGGCTGGTTCTTCCGGGCGGAGACATTCTTTTCGGTTGCGCGCTATCTCGACCGCTCGGCCGTGAGCGCCGCGCAAGCCATGGAGGGCGTGTTTGGTGCAAGCGTTCAGGAGGCGCCAGACTATCTCTCCTTTTCCCATGGCGAGGGCTTTCTGGTCTTCTTCGAGGAGCGCTGCCAGAAGCAGGGCATCTACATCTTCGACGAGCCGGAATCGGCGCTGTCGCCGGCGCGCCAGATGGACTTCCTCAAGCTCCTGCATCGCATGGATCTCTCCGGCAATTGCCAGGTGATCATGGCGACCCACGCGCCTCTGCTGATGGCCTATCCCAATGCGCAGCTGCTGCGGCTGGGAAAATATGGCCTGGAGCCTGTTACGGTGGAGCAGACCGATCATTATCGGGTGATGCGCGAATTCTGCGACGATCCGCGCGGATTCGTGGAGGCGACGCTGGGGGAGTGATTGAGGGATGTGGCAGACACCGTTCTCTCCGTCGTCATTGCGAGGAGCGCTTGCGACGAAGCAATCCAGAGTCTCTCCACGGTGGCAGTCTGGATTGCTTCGCGGAGCCTGTCATCGGGCCGCGCTTCGCGCGGACCCATTGGCTCGCAATGACGGCGTGGAAGGCAACAGCGCACCTACTCTCGTGTCCCGGACAAGCTGCAACGCGTGAGCGTTGCGGCGCGGAGCCGGGCCCCAGGAGGCCGCGCGGTGCGCTGCTGCATGGGGCCCCGGCTCTGCAGCGCATCGCCAAGGGGGGGCGCTGCGCTGCGTCCGGGGCACGAGAGACGAATCCATCTCGCATTCCTATCCAGATCGCACACACGGTTTCCCGTTCTCGCGGCACATCTGCCCGAGCTTTGCTTCGATCATCGCCCTCGAAGATGCCGAGGGCGCAGGGAAGGCCGGGCGCCGGCTGGCACCCGCGGTCCGCTGTGCGCAAATACGCTGGAAACAAATGCACAGCGGCATACAGGGCAGCCTGGACATCCTGGCCTTCCCTGCGCAGTGGTTTTACGGCTTATGTCGTGATCTCCCCGGGGAGCGATGCACTATTGCCCCCGTCGCCTTGCGGATGACTGATGTTGCGGGCCCGGTCGGGCCGCATGCATCACCGCAACACTTGGCGCACAGACCCCGGGCGCCAGGACCACACGATTTTGCCGTACGCAGGCTGCACCCGTCGTGTGCGCGCGGCGTTTGCTCACGGAGTGACCCGCCCTGCAAACCGACCCGCGCGCGGCACTGCCCGCGTCCACCACATCCCATCCCGCGTTCGTGACGATCGCGATCCGCCCCTCGGCCCGGGTTGGGGTGACCGAAACATGCGATAATTCCGAATTCGAGTAAAGCGAATTGTTTTGATCTGGACGCATTGACCCTGGCCTCGTGTGTTTTGCCCGTCGGGCAACGCAAGGGATGGTGTGGAATACGGGCACCGACCCTTGCCACAGCCGCGCCACGAACAGGTCTCCCCATGGTCCAAATATGCGTTACGATGATCTCAGCGCGCCTCAAGTCGCGCAGATTGATGAATGAGGAAACGGTATGAGGATGACGATGGGAACGGCGATCGCCGGGGTGGCGGCGCTGGCGGTGGTGGGGACGGCTCTGACGGCGGCTTTTGAGCCGGTCTCGGCCCATGGGCCGACCCGGCAGAAGGTGCGGGAATCGATCGAGATCAGCGCGCCACCGGCCAAGGTCTGGGCCGCGATCGGCAATTTCCAGGACATGAGCTGGCTCCCGCCCGTCACCAAGACCGAGGGCCAGAAGGGCAACGAGATCGGCGCGACGCGGACGCTGACCCTGACGGGCGGCCCGACGGTCGAGGAGGAGCTCTACAAATACGAGCCCGAGATGCTGAGCTATTCGTACCGGATCACCAAGGTCGATGTGAAGGTGCTGCCGGTGACCAATTACTCCTCGACCTTGACGGTGTCGCCCGCGCCTGATGGCAAGGCGAAGCTCGAATGGGCCGGCGCGTTCTATCGTGGTTATCCCAACAACGATCCGCCACCGGAGCTGAGCGACGAGGCCGCGGTGAAGGCGGTGAGCGGGCTGTACAAGACCGGGCTCGAGGCGCTCAAGAAGAAGATCGAGAGCGGTAGCTGATCGTGCGAGCGCTGGTCCTGGCGGCCTTGGCCGCCAGCCTTTGCGGTGCCAGTCTCGGTATAGTGGGGCCTGGCAGCGCGTCCGCCGAAGAGGCGTTCGTCACCAACCAGCTCAGCGACGATCTGATGGTCGTGGACCTCGCCACTGCGCGCAGCGTTGCGACCATCCCGATCGGCGGCAAGCCGGCGGGCGTCGCCGTCAGCGCGGACGGGCGCTTTGCCTATGTGACGAGCCCGGACGCCAAGGCGGTGACGGTGGTGGACGCGGCCGCGCGGCAGGTTGCGGGGCGGATCGAGGTCGGCGGCGGGCCGCTCGGCATTGCCGTCGCGCCCGATGGCCGCACCGTCTATGTCGCCGACTGGTATGCCGCCGCGGTGCGGGCGATCGATACGGCCTCGCGCAGCGTCACGGCCAGCATCGCGGTCGGCGCTTCGCCATCGGGCCTTGCGGTGACGCCGGACGGCAAGCTGCTGCTCTCGGCCGACCGCGACGACGACAGCGTCTCGGTGGTGGACACCGCGACGCGTCAGCGCAAAGCAATGATCAAGGTCGGCACGCGTCCGTTCGGCGTTACCATCGATGCCGATAGCAAGCGCGCCTACACCGCCAATGTCGGCTCCGACGATGTCTCCGTGATCGACATCGCCGAAGGCCGCGAGATCGGCCGCGTGCCGGTCGGGATGCGGCCCTATGCGGTGGCGTTGACGCAGGGGCGCGGCTTCGTCACCGATCAGTATGGCGGCACCGTCAGCGTGTTCGATCTGGCGACGCTGAAGCCAATCAAGCGCATCAATGTCGGCGACTATCCCGAAGGCATTGCCGTCACTGCCGACGGCAAGCGCATCATCGTCGCGTGCTGGGAGAGCAACGTGCTCGATATCATCGATGCCACTGATCTCAAGGTGATCGGCGAGGTCAAGACCGGCGACGGCCCACGGGCGTTCGGGGCGTTCTTGCGGAGGACGGAGTAGGGGATTGCGTAGGGTGTCGACAACAGCGGCTCAGATCGCGGCTTGATGCGACCGATGCTGGAGCGAACGCGCGCTCGGCTGAAGCGCTTGCCACGCCGCTACCTCGCCGATGGCGGGTTTTGCAGTGGCGAGGACATCGAATGGGCGCATGGCGAAGGTATCGAGGTTTACTGTCCTCCTCCCAAATCCAGGAGCGGTGTCGATCCCTTTTTACCCCGGAGCAACGACGGTCCTGGCGTAGCGGCCTGGCGTGCTCGCATGGCCAGCGAAGCCGGCAAGGCACAGTACCAAGCCCGCACAATCTGCGAATGCATCCATGCCCGATGGCGGAACTGGGACCTCAGGCAATTAACCGTGCGCGGTATCGCGAAGGTCCGTGCCGTTGTGCTCTGGTACGCCCTCACCAACAACATCCTGCAGGGACACCGTCTCGTAAAGGCATAGACCGCAGCAGCATACCGACGGCCTGACGCCGCCGGCTTCGACCTCAAGGGACGCTAACGCCCCTTGAGGTCCATGCCGAAACAAACGAATTGGCTCACAGGCTCTACGGATTCCGCGATCCGAGCACACCGCTTCCGCAATGTCGTCCATCCGCTCAAATACGTGGTCTGGCCCCAGCGCCCGCAGCGCCGCCGGTGCCGCATAGCCCCAGCACACCGCGCCACAGGCAATGCCGACGGACCGCGCCGCCTCGATGTCGCGGACTTCGTCGCCGATCGCGATGACCTGGCTCAGCTCGACGCCGGCGCACCTAACAACCCGGCGGAATTTCGCGGGCTTACCGAACAACGACGCGGCACAGTCAAAATGCGAAAACAGCGCCGCGGCCTCGCCAAGCTTCTCACGCGCATTGGCCTCGCTGTCGGAGGTCACCAGCGCCAGCTGCACGTCACCTTCAGCCAGCGTCCGCAGCATCGCCTCGACACCGGCGAACAGCGAAATCTCCGCCGTTGCCTCCGCCTTCAACCGCCGCGCATGCCGCGCGATCGCCGGCAGCTTCCACAAGGGCACCTCGAGCTGGGCGAGAATCTCGCGGCTCGACGCATGCCGCAGCTCTTCGATGTCCTCATCCGCGACGCGGCGGAAGCCGAAGCGGTCGGCGATGTCGTTGATGGTGCGCAGGAACCACGGAAAGCTGTCGGCCAGCGTGCCGTCGAGGTCGAAGATGGCGAGGGAGTGGGGCATTGTGGGTTCTGGAGTTCGCTGACAGGCAAGATGTGACGTGCTATTATTCGGCAAAATTTCGAGGACAGCCATGCGGCACGAGCGGATTGAAATCAACCCGGCCGTCATGGACGGCAAGCCCGTGATCCGCGGGACGCGTGTGCCGCTCGAACTGGTGTTGCGCGAGCTGGGTGCGGGTATGACCACTGAGGCCATCATCGCGGAGCACCCGCGGCTTACGCCTGATGATATCCGGGCGGCCCAGGCGTTCGCAGCCGACTATTTGGCTGACGAAGACATCATTTATCGCTGAACCGTTCTCTGGCTCGCGGACGAGTGCGTCACGGTCTCTCTGGTTCGAGAACTGCGCGGCGCCGGTCACGACGTGCTTTACGTCGCCGAATTTGCTGCCAGTCTGAGCGACGTGGAGTCATCGTGCTGGCGTCGCGGGAAGGGCGTCTTCTCCTCACAGCTGACAAAGATTTCGGCGAGCTTGTCTTTCGTCGCGGCCAAGCCGTTCCAGGTCTTATCCTGTTGCATCCGGAGAATGGGCCGCTGGTACGGAAGCGGCTGCTGGAGGCCGTCGACAAGTTCGGCCAAGGGCTCTTCGGCGCTATGTCGTGATTGATGAGGTTCGTTTTCGATCCCGTCCACTGTAGTGCCGCACCGGGAGTGAGTCACCGCAATTTGCGGACATGAACATTGATATCGATATCGATGTTGCTGACGCAAGTCTGAGTGGTCCGATGTGAGCCGCCCTCGTGCCAATGGCCGTCGCGCGCTCGGGCACCGCTGACATTGGCCAGCTTCAGGCAGCGCCATTGCGGCAGCGGCCCGCTGCTTTCGCCAGAAAACTGCCAAGCCAGCACAGTTTCTTCACCGCGTTTGTTGGTGCCGATGATATGCGGACAGAGCTCGCGGTATCGCCCCTCGTAGACGCAGGTCACCTGCTGTTCCGCAAGGATGGCGTTGCGGAAGAGCGTGTAGGTTTGGTTAGGCATCGCTTCCTCCAGATCGATCATCTGGTCTTGTCGAACACTTAAATTTAGAGGTAGGGGATTGGAAGGGAAGCCATGCCGATCGATGACGTCCAGCTCAGCAAGTTTCTGAGCTCGTCCTGCGCCATAAGCCTGATGTGATCGGGCTTGGATTCGCAGGGATGGGCCGGTATCGACGACCCAATCGTCAAGGCGAATGCCGCTGGCACGAAGTTTGGCCGTGAGGATCTGCTGCGCATCGTCGCAGAGAGCGACAAAAAGCGATTTTCTCTGTCACCAGATGCCGACTGCATTCGTGCTGCGGGGCAGCGCCATGGAAAGCCTCATATCTTCAAGGTCGATGCTGCCGTCATGCACGCGCGCGGTTTCAAGTTTTGTCGCGCTGACAATGGAGGATGGCTAACCGATACCGTCCCACCAGAGTACCTGGTGCCGGTTACGAACGAATAACGCGAAGAGGTAGCGGAGGTGGCTTCACTCCGCCGCCTCGCTTGTCCTCCCGCGCTTCGGCTTGCGCGCCTTCTTCAGCACCGGCTCCAAAAACTTGCCCGTATAGCTCCGCGGCGCTTTCGCGATGTCTTCCGGCGGGCCCCAGGCGACGATCTCGCCGCCGCCGTCGCCGCCTTCGGGGCCGAGGTCGATGACCCAATCGGCGGTCTTGATGACTTCGAGGTTGTGCTCGATGACGACGACCGTGTTGCCCTGCGCGACTAGTTCGTGCAGCACCTCCAGCAGCTTCTTGACGTCGTGGAAGTGCAGGCCGGTGGTCGGCTCGTCCAGGATGTAGAGCGTGCGGCCGGTGGCGCGCTTGGACAGCTCCTTGGCCAGCTTGACGCGCTGGGCTTCGCCGCCCGAGAGGGTCGTCGCCTGCTGGCCGACATGGATGTAGTCGAGGCCGACGCGGTGCAGGGTCTGGAACGTCTCGCGCACGCGCGGTACCGCCTTGAAGAACTCGGCGGCCTCCTCGACGGTCATGTCGAGCACGTCGGCGATGCTCTTGCCCTTGAACAGAACTTCCAGCGTCTCGCGGTTGTAACGCTTGCCCTTGCAGACGTCGCAGGTGACGTAGACGTCGGGCAGAAAGTGCATCTCGATCTTGATGACGCCATCGCCCTGGCAGGCCTCGCAGCGGCCGCCCTTGACGTTGAAGGAGAAGCGGCCGGGCTCGTAGCCGCGCGCCTTGGCTTCCGGCAGGCCGGCGAACCATTCGCGGATCGGCGTGAAGGCGCCGGTGTAGGTCGCGGGATTGGAGCGCGGCGTGCGGCCGATCGGCGACTGGTCGATATCGATGATCTTGTCGATGTGCTCCAGGCCCTCGATGCGATCGTGCGGCGCGGCGCCTTCGCTGGCATTGTTCAGCTTGCGGGCGATGGCGCGGTAGAGCGTGTCGATCAAGAGCGTCGACTTGCCGCCGCCGGAGACGCCGGTGACGCACGTGAACAGGCCGAGCGGAATCTCCGCCGTGACGTTCTTGAGGTTATTGCCGCGCGCGTTCACCACCTTGATGGTGCGGCGATGGTTCGGCGGACGCCGCTCCGGGACCTCGACCTCGAGCTCGCCGGTGAGATACTTGCCGGTGAGCGATTTCGGGTTGCGCATGATGTCGGCGGGGGTGCCTTCGGCGACGATGTTGCCGCCATGCATGCCGGCGCCGGGACCGATGTCGAGCACGTAGTCGGCGAGGCGAATGGCGTCCTCGTCGTGCTCGACCACGACCACGGTGTTGCCGAGGTCGCGCAGCCGCTTCAGCGTATCGAGCAGGCGGGCGTTGTCGCGCTGGTGCAGGCCGATCGAGGGCTCGTCGAGCACGTAGAGCACGCCCGTCAGGCCGGAGCCGATCTGCGAGGCGAGGCGGATGCGCTGGCTCTCGCCGCCGGACAGCGTGCCGGAGGAGCGCGACAGCGTGAGATAGTTGAGGCCGACGTCGAGCAGGAAGGTGAGGCGCTCGCGGATCTCCTTCAGGATGCGGCCGGCGATCTCGTTCTGCTGCTTGTTCAGCGCCTCCGGCACGCTCGCGAACCATTCGCCGGCCTTCTTCACCGACAGCTCCGAGATCTCGCCGATATGCTTGCCGCCGACCTTGACGCAAAGCGCCTCGGGCTTCAGGCGGAAGCCATTACAGCCCTCGCAGGGCACGTCGTGGAAGTACTTCGCCAGCTCCTCGCGGGCCCACTCGCTTTCCGTCTCGCGATAGCGGCGGTTGATATTGGTGATGACGCCCTCGAACGGCTTCTTGGTGTCGTAGGAGCGCACCCCGTCCTGATAGGAGAACTTGATCTCGTCGTCGCCGGAGCCGTAGAGGATCGCGTCCTTCGTCTTCTTGGCGAGGTCCTTCCACTTGGTGTCGAGGGTGAACTTGTAGTGCTTGCCGAGCGCGGTCAGCGTCTGCTCGTAATAGGGCGACGACGATTTGGCCCAGGGCGCGATCGCGCCCTTGCGCAAGGACAGCTCCTTGTCGGGGATCACGAGATCCTCGTCGACATGCTGCTCGACGCCGAGGCCGCCGCAGGCGGGACAGGCACCATAGGGATTGTTGAACGAAAACAGTCTGGGCTCGATCTCGGGGATGGTGAAGCCGGAGACCGGGCAGGCGAACTTTTCCGAGAACAGGATGCGCTCGGGCCCGCTCTTGTCGTGGATTTTCGCGGTTTTCTTTTTCTCTTTCTCTTCCGCAGGCGCGGCTGCGGGCGCGTCGGCGAACTCGACGACGGCGAGGCCTTCGGCGAGCTTCAGCGCGGTCTCAAAACTCTCGGCGAGGCGCTGGCCGATGTCGGGGCGCACCACGATGCGGTCGACCACGACGTCGATGTCGTGTGGGAATTTCTTGTCGAGCGTCGGCGCTTCCGCGAGCTCGTAGAAGCTGCCGTCGATCTTGACGCGCTGAAAGCCCTTCTTGAGCCATTCGGCGAGCTCTTTGCGGTACTCGCCCTTGCGGCCGCGCACGACCGGAGCGAGCAGATAGAGGCGGGTGCCTTCCGGCAGCGCCAGCACGCGGTCGACCATCTGCGAGACGGTCTGGCTCTCGATCGGCAGGCCCGTGGCCGGTGAATAGGGCACGCCGACGCGCGCCCAGAGCAGGCGCATATAGTCGTAGATCTCGGTGACGGTGCCGACGGTGGAGCGCGGGTTCTTCGAGGTCGTCTTCTGCTCGATCGAGATGGCCGGCGATAGCCCGTCGATCTGGTCGACGTCAGGCTTTTGCATCATCTCCAGGAATTGCCGCGCATAGGCCGACAGCGATTCGACGTAGCGGCGCTGGCCCTCGGCATAGATGGTGTCGAAGGCGAGCGAGGATTTGCCGGAGCCTGACAGGCCCGTGAACACCACCAGCTTGTCGCGGGGAATCTCGACGTCGATGTTCTTGAGGTTGTGCTCGCGCGCGCCACGGATCGTAATTGCGCGCAGGCTTGAGCCCGCGTTCTGTTGTTGGCGCTTGGCCTTGATCACTTCGTCCATCCCGGTGGTCCTCAAGGAATCCAAAGACGCGCGATCGCGCCAATGCAAAAGGCGCGCTTCGCCCGGAACCGGGATCGGCGCCGCTGGGTATGGCAGCGAACGTAGGAAGAACGGGCGCGGATTTCCAGTGGCCTTTGCGAATCGTCAACGGATTGTTGGCGCGCTGGCGGCATCTGGCAGCAGGAGCGGCGGAACTGCGGGGAACGGCTCCTACAAACAAAAAGGCCGGCGCGAGGCCGGCCTCTCGTGACGATGTGACGTCGGTCGCGAAGATCAGTACTTCAGATCAGTACTTGGCGACGACCGGGCCGCCGAAGTGATAGTTCACGCCAACCTGCACGGTGTGGAAGTTGATCGTGCCGGACGCCAGCGGAGTGCCGAGGTTGGAGAAGTAGTTCTCGCTGCCGAGGCTGCGATAGAGGTACTCGCCCTTGACCGACCACTGCGGAGCGAAGAACGCTTCGACGCCCGCACCGACGGTCCAGCCGGAGTGCCACTTGCTGTCGGAGACGCTCACGCCCAGCGCGCTGAGCGTGATCTTGTTGTCGATCCAGGCGTAACCACCGGTCCCGTAGAACAGGAAGTTATTGACGGCCCAGCCGATACGGCCACGCACGGTGCCCAGCGCATCGGTCTTGGAAGCCACGGTGATGCCAAGCGCGGTCGCCGAAGCGTTGACGTCAGCCCAGGCGCCATCCGCCTCGATGCCGAACACGACGTTGCCGGTCTGCCAGTTGTAGCCGGCGGTGCCGCCGACGAAGCCGCCCTGCATCTTCGGGTCGGTCGAAGTAGCTTCCCAAGCGCCGCCGCCGACGACACCGAGATAGAAGCCGGTCCAGTTGTAAACAGCAACCGGAGCGATCGGCGCCTTGGTGTAGGGGCGGGCTGCGAGATCAGCGGCCGAAGCCGGAGCAGCGAGAGCGAACAAACAGGCCGAAGCCAACAAAACCTTCTTCATCTTCAATCTAATCCCAGTCCCAGTTTCTGTTGTTGCCTTCCATGCCGGAAGGGCAGCGGACTCAACGGCCCAACTAATGCCGTGCTTACACCACTAAAGCCGCAAGTTGTGTCTCCGAAAAGCCACAACAGCCCCCAAAACGTGGCAAGTGCCGACCTATTGTTCCGGAGAGCACGCAAGCAAAAGGCCGGCGCGAGGCCGGCCTTCAATCTCTCAGTGATATCAGGTAGATATCAGTATTTTGCGATGAGCGGACCGCCCCAACGGTAGTTCACGCGGATCAAGCCGATATCGACATCCTGGCTGATGCGCTCGGAGCGTGTGACGACACCGAGCGGGGCAGTGACAAAATTGCCGGACCCGGTGAAGTTGATCGTGCGGTTGCCGAGGAAGATGTGATCGTACTCGAAGCCGACCGACCAGTTCGGCGCGAATCCGAACTCGATACCCGCGCCCACCGTGCCGCCCCAACGGGTCTCGTTGGCCCGGTCGAACTCGAGGCCTGTCGCCAAATCGTAGGTCCGATAGCGATCACCGACAACGGCGCCGCCGCCCTTCACGTAGAGCAGCACGTTGTTCCAGGCGTAGCCGACCTGGCCAGTGATCAAACCGAACGAGTCGATCTTCGAGCGGTTGCGAAGGGCGAACAGTGCGCTGACATTGTCGCCAGAAAAGTCGGCCCAGTTGCCCTGGCCCTCGACGCCGAACACCCAATTGGCCGACTGCCAGCGATAGCCAACCTGGCCACCGACCGTGCCGCCCGTCGCGTTGTGGCAGCCTTCGCCGACCAGAGTGCCGGTCACAGGCGTCACGAAGTCCCAGCACTTGTGGCTGGTGCCGCCGCCGCCGTTGATACCGATGTAGAAGCCGCTCCAGTCGTAGATGGCGGCGACCATCGGCGGCGGAGCTTTGGTGTAGGGACGCGCAGCGAGATCTGCCGCACTTGCAGGAGCCGACAGGCCCAACGCGATTGCACCGATTGCACCAAACAGAAGCTTATTCATTGCAGTCTCCCCAGTTTCGTCCGCTTCTCGAACTCCCCGAAGCGGTTGATCAGGCGCGACGCCCATATGAACTAAGTCCGACTCAACCGTAGCCTAGGGAGTGGGCAAAGTCCGTCTCCGAAATGCCACACTCGCGAACCGATTGAACCAAGTGCAACTTGATGAATGTTAAGTAGTTTTTACCCTTTCTCGGGAACCCAAAAAGTTCCATCCGGAGGCTGCCTTTTTCATCGCCAATCGTGATCGGGACTCGGCCCGATATCCGCCCGATTGCCACAAAGAACAAATCTGGAACGAAGCGGATGGCGATGCTATATGTGGGGATAACCTTGGGGGTGATGGGCTGAGCGGCGTCCGTAAGCGTATAGGTCGCCTTAACAGGGCGGCGGAGGAACGCGGGGAGCGGACTTTCGCCTTTGAAATTCAGTGGCATTGGAGTGGAGAGCGGCGATGGCGGGAAGCGTCAACAAGGTCATTCTGGTTGGAAATCTCGGCAAGGATCCCGAAATCCGCCGCACCCAGGACGGGCGGCCGATCGCGAATTTGAGCATCGCCACCTCGGATACCTGGCGCGACAAGAATACCGGCGAGCGCAAGGAAAAGACCGAGTGGCATCGCGTCGTGATCTTCAATGAAGGGTTGTGCAAGGTCGCCGAGCAGTACCTGAAGAAGGGCGCCAAGGTTTACATCGAGGGCGCGCTCCAGACCCGCAAATGGACCGACCAGAGCGGCGTCGAGAAATACTCGACCGAGGTCGTGCTCCAGGGCTTCAACTCGACGCTGACGATGCTCGACGGCCGCGGTGGCGGTGGAGGAGGCGGCAGCTTCGGTGATGAGCCGGGCGGCGATTTCGGCTCCTCCGGTCCCGTCAGCAGCGCACCGCGCCGTCCTGTTGCGGCCGGCGGCGGTCGCAACAGCGACATGGACGACGATATCCCGTTCTGAGAACACGGATCGCGCGGCCAAGGCGCATCGCCTGATCGCGCCGCGCCGGGTGTGTCGTGTCAGCAATTCCTACTAATCGGCGGGGCGGGCTCGGATTTTCCGGGCCCGCTTCGAGTTCGACGTGAGCTCGGATTTCACATGGGCAAACCGTCCGACAGGGCCCGCTCGCGGCGCGGTTTTCCAGGCGTGAGAGGTCATTTTGGAGGGGCGATTCCGGGCCTCTCGGAAGCAGTGCTCAGAAGGGCTTAAGTTGTTGGAAAAATAGGCGGAAAAATCGCTTGCCAGGGCCTTCGCGAGGGTGGTTATCCGACCCCCGATGCGCTATATGATTCCCAGATAAACCTCACCGGATTTCCCCTTGGCTGACGACGACAACAAGCCCGGCGACCAGCCGGCGCAACCCTCGGACATTCGCCCCGTCTCCATCCTCGACGAGATGAAGAAGTCCTATCTCGATTACGCCATGAGCGTAATCGTGTCGCGCGCGCTGCCCGATGCGCGCGACGGCCTGAAGCCGGTGCATCGCCGCATCCTGTTCTCGATGAACGAGGAAGGCTACACGCCGGACAAGAAGCACAAGAAGTCGGCCGGTATCGTCGGCGACGTCATGGGCCAATACCATCCGCATGGCGACCAGGCGATCTACGACGCGCTGGTGCGCATGGCGCAGCCTTTCTCGATGCGCGAACTGCTGGTGGACGGGCAGGGCAATTTCGGCTCGGTCGACGGCGATCCGCCGGCGGCGATGCGCTACACCGAGTCGCGCCTGACCAAGATCGCGCTGAAGCTGCTCGACGACATCGACAACGAGACCGTCGACTTCCAGGACAATTACGACGGCTCGACCAAGGAACCGGTGGTCCTGCCGGCGCGGTTCCCGAACCTGCTGGTCAACGGCGCCGGCGGCATCGCGGTCGGCATGGCCACCAACATCCCGCCGCACAATCTCGGCGAGGTCATTGATGCCTGCCTGGCGTTGATCGACAATCCGTCGCTGACCATCGACGAGCTCAACAACATCATCCCGGGCCCGGATTTCCCGACCGGCGGCATCATCCTGGGCCGCCAGGGCATCCGCAGCGCCTACCATCTCGGCCGCGGCTCCATCGTGATGCGCGGCAAGGTCACGTTCGAGACGATCCGCAAGGAGCGCGAGGCGATCGTCATCACCGAGATCCCGTATCAGGTGAACAAGGCGACGATGGTCGAGCGCATCGCCGAGCTCTACAAGGAAAAGAAGATCGAGGGCATCTCCGATCTGCGTGACGAGTCCGACCGCGAGGGCTATCGCGTCGTCATCGAGCTCAAGCGCGATGCCGTGCCCGACGTGGTGCTGAATCAGCTCTACAAGTTCACGCCGCTGCAGACGAGTTTCGGCGTCAACGCCGTCGCGCTCGATTCCGGCCGTCCGCAGACGATGAACCTAAAGGATATGCTGACGATCTTCGTCGGCTTCCGCGAGCAGGTCGTCACGCGCCGGACCAAGTACAAGCTGCGCAAGGCGCGCGAGCGCGCGCATGAGCAGGTCGGCCTCGCCATCGCGGTCGCCAACATCGACGAGATCATCAAGGTGATCCGCACTTCGCCGACGCCGGCGGCTGCGCGCGACACCCTGATGACGCGCGACTGGCCGGCGCGCGACGTCGAGGACATCATCACGCTGATCGACGATCCGCGCCACCGCATCAACGCGGACGGCACCATCCGCCTGTCGCTGGATCAGGCCAAGGCCATCCTGGAACTGCGCCTGGCACGTCTCACTGCACTCGGCCGCGACGAGATCGGCGACGAGCTATCAAAACTCGCCGGCGAGATCGGCGACTATCTCGATATCCTGCGCTCGCGCGCCCGCATTCTCGAGATTATCAAGACCGAGCTCGCCGAGGTGAAGGCCGAGTTCGCCACGCCGCGCCGCACCGTGATCATGGAGCAGGAAGGCGAGGTCGAGGACGAGGACCTGATCCAGCGCGAGGACATGGTCGTCACCGTCTCCCACGCCGGCTACGTCAAGCGCGTGCCGCTGTCGGCCTACCGGGCGCAGCGCCGCGGCGGCAAGGGCCGCGCCGGCATGCAGACCCGTGACGAGGATTTCGTCAGCCGCCTGTTCGTGGCCTCCACGCACACGCCGGTGCTGTTCTTCTCCTCGCGCGGCCAGGTCTACAAGGAAAAGGTCTGGCGCTTGCCGATGGCCGCGCCGAACGCGCGCGGCAAGGCGCTGATCAACATCCTGCCGCTGGAGCAGGGCGAGCGCATCACCACCATCATGCCGCTGCCCGAGGATGAATCGACCTGGGGCAACCTCGACGTGATGTTCGCCACGACAGGCGGCAACGTGCGGCGCAACAAGCTGTCCGACTTCGTCGACGTCCGCCGTTCCGGCATCATCGCGATGAAGCTCGACGACAACGAGGCGATCGTCGACGTGCAGATCTGCACCGAGCGCGATGACGTGCTGCTGACGGCGGCCGGCGGCCAGTGCATCCGCTTCCCCGTCACCGACGTGCGCGTGTTCACCGGGCGCACCTCGATGGGCGTGCGCGGCGTCGCGCTTGGCGAGGGCGACAAGGTGATTTCGCTGGCGATCCTGCGCCATGTCGAGACCACCTCGGACGAGCGCTCGGCCTACCTGAAGATGCGCCGTGCGGTCGCCGGCGAAGCTGCGACTGAGGAGACCGCCGCGGACGGCGAGGCCGAGGAGGCCTCCGGCAGCTTCCAGCTGGCCCAGGAGCGTTACGCCGAGATGTCGGCGCAGGAGCAGGTCGTGCTCACCGTGTCGGTCAACGGCTATGGCAAGCGCACCTCGTCCTACGAGTACCGCACCACGGGCCGCGGCGGCAAAGGTATCGTCGCCATGAGCGTCAACAACCGCAACGGCAACCTCGTGGCCTCATTCCCGGTGGAAGATGCCGACCAGATCATGCTGGTCACCGACAAGGGCCAGCTGATCCGCTGCCCGGTCGAAGGCATCCGCATCGCCGGCCGCTCGACGCAGGGCGTGATCGTGTTCGATACGGCCGAGGACGAGCACGTCGTCTCGGTCGAGCACATCACGGAAGAGGCCGAGAGCGGTAATGGAGAGAACGGCAACGGCGGTGGAGCCTAGCGCATGATCCGGAAAAGCGCGCAGCGGTTTTCCGAAAAGATCATGCTCAAACAATAAGCGCGATGACGATTCATCCTGATCTCATCGCGCTTTTCGCTGGCCCGGGAGCTGACGAAGCTGTATCGCAACGCAGGTTGGAGATGAATTCTCCGATCTGAGCGATGGCCGCATGGGCTTCCGGCAGCACCGGAACGAAGAGCTGGAAGACGTGCGGCATGCGCGGCCAGACCTCCAGGCGGCTCCTCGGATTACCTTGTTTCAGCTTGTCGGCCATGCGGACAGCGTCATCCCGCAGGATCTCGTCGCTGCCGACATGGATCAGCACCGGCGGAAGGCCGAACGCATCGCCATAGAGCGGCGAGGCATGGGGGTTATACGGGTCGGCGCCTGCCAGATAGCAACGCACGAATTCCGGAACATCGTGCACGTTCAACATCGGATCTGAGGCGGCATTCTCGATCAACGAGGGCGCGGTGAGCGCGAGATCGGTCCAGGGTGACATGGCAACGGCGGCCGCAGGAAGCGGCTTGCGCTCGTCACGCAGCCTCATGAGAAGGCACAGGGCCAATCCTCCACCGGCTGAATCACCCATCACGAAGAGTTCGCCTGGATCGCCTGTCTCGCCGGCGAGCCAGAGAAAACCCGCTACGGCGTCGTCCAGTGCGGCCGGAAACGGATGTTCGGGTGCGAGGCGATATTCAAGGGCCCAGACCGTCGATTTGGTCACATTGGCAATGCGCCAGGTAAAATGCCGGTAGTAGATCGGCGCGCCCGAGACATAGGCGCCGCCATGAAGATAGAGCACGTTGCGTCCCGGGTGCGACGCCGGGGTGGCGATCCGGTGTAGTCTGAGGTGACTGGCCTGCACGACGCTTGTCTTTGTGCTGCGTGGCGGACGAGGCACCCATCGCTCCATGCGATGCATGTTGGCCCGCCACGTCCCGACATCGAATGGCTGACGGTGCCGTTTCAGGAACATGCGGATGCCGAGACGCAGCATTTCCGCGCGCAAGCTCATGGTGCGTCCTCTTGCTTCATTCGCTTGGGTCTTACGGCCTGAATGCGGCCGCCTTTGGCAGGTGCAGCCGCTCGGGTTCGCCGGATCCGGTGTCGACCAGCAGGCCATCCTCGATCTCGACGATGCGATCCGCAAAGGGAATGACCCGCGGATCATGCGTCACGACGAGCACGGCGCGCTCGCGCTGATGGGCTGCATCGGCGAGAATCCGCATGATGCTTCGCCCGTTATTGCCGTCGAGCGCAGCAGTTGGCTCGTCGGCGAGAATGACCGAGGGATTGGCGACAAAGGCTCGCGCGATCGCGACCCTCTGCTGCTCACCGCCGCTGAGCTCGCCCGGCAAGGTATCGGCCTTCTGCTCCAGACCAACCAGGTTCAGTGCTTCCTGCGCCCGTTTCCTGGCCTTGCCTCCACGTTCATGACGGATGTCGAGGGCGAGTTGCACGTTCTGTGCAGCGGTGAGCGTCGGAAACAGATGATAGGACTGGAACACAAAGCCGATATGGTCGCGCCTGATTCTGGCCAGTCCCTCCTTGTCGACGCCCGACGTGGGCGTACCGCACACGGTGAGCGCGCCCGAACTTGGTGCCAGCATGCATCCGAGCACGAGCAGCAGCGTCGTCTTGCCGCTGCCCGACGGCCCCATCAGCAGTGTGAACTCGCCGCGTCGCAGCGTGAGGTCGATCCCGCGCAGCGCCTTCACCTCGCCAGCGCCCCGCCCAAGCGTTTTCTTGATCGCGGTGGCCTCAATGATGATTTCGTTCATCGCATGAATACCGTTGCTGGATCGATCCGCACCACACGCACGATTGCGCCGATCGCCGACGCTACGCACATCACGACCGTCAGCACGAACAGGGCTGCAATCAGCCACGGCGTGATGACGATGGGCAACGCGCTCTTGGCAGTCATCTCCACAACGACAGCGCCGATCGCGGTCGCAATGATGAAGCCGATGATCGCGTTGAGGAGCGCCTGATAGATGATGACCCTGTAGATATATCCATTCGACGAACCCATTGCGCGCAGGGTGGCGAATTCACTGAGGTGATCCTTGGTGCTCGAATAGAGTGTTTGCGCGACGATGACGGTGCCGACGATTACTCCCAGCAATGCGCCGGCAAACAGCGCAGCGCCGGCGCCGGTCCCGAACAGCCAGAACGAGCGGCTACGGCTGCGGAATTCATCCGTCGTAAGCACCTCGTGTTCACCAACCTGAGCTCGAACGGCCTTAAGAACCGTGTCGCGGTCGGCGTCGGGCTTGAGGCGAACCAGGAGGTTGCTGGCGCGATCGGGAAAGGCTCCGGTGTAGGTGCGAGCGTTTTTCAGGTCGACGAAGACATAGGGCGTCGTGGTGAATGAGCGGATGCCATCGGTCAAGGCCACGACCTTCACGCGGCGGCCGCGGATCTCGGCCGTTGATCCGATTTTTGAGACGCCGAGGCGATCGTAGTAGGAGCGGTCGACGACCACGGCTCCATTTTGCGACAGCGCGCGAACGTCACCCTCGACCACGTTCCATGGTCTCAGGCTTCCATCACGCAAATCGGCGCCGACAACAAAGATGGGTGTCATCTCGCCGCTCTCGAGGCGCCAGTCCGAGAAGCCGATGACCAGCGGGACCACCGAGGCGACGCCATCGACGGATGCGACCTTGTCGCGCAGCTTCGCATCCAGCAGCGAAGGATCCTCAAAGCATTTCGCTCCCTTCGGCAGCACCCAGAGATCGGCTGACGTATGGTCGATCATCGTTGTCACCATGCGACCGAAGCCCAGGAACAGGCCCATCTGGATCATCACCAGGACGACCGAAAATACGATGCCTACGAGTGTCGCGGCAAAACGCAGGCGATCGTGGAAGAGATTGCGGGCCGCGAGCGTCGGGACCAGTGACATGGACGTTCCGTCATCGAGGTTGATCTGAGATAGCGCCCTTGCCCGGGAGTCCGGAATGCCGGTGCACCAGCAGTCTGACGCCTGCGGCGAGGAATCCGCTCGCGGCCCAGCTCAGAGCCAGTGCCACGATGAGGACGAACGCGGCTTTGGCGACGGCATTCAGTCTCGTGCCGAGCAGCGCATATTGCAGCCACAGCACGAACGGGTAATGCGTGAGGTAGATGCCGTAGGCATTGGTCGAAAGACTATCGGCGAGCGCCGAGCGGCGACGCAACAATGCCAGCGAACTGGCCACGAAAGCGATCACGCCTGTTGCGCATGCAGGGGGAAAGGCGAAAGCCGCGGCGAGACGGTATGCGGGCGGGCTGGCATTCCAATCCGGCATCGTCAGCGAGGTCAGCCCGCCCCACAGTGCAAAGCAGGCACATGCTGCGGCAACCCAGGTGGGCCAGTGGCGCGCGAGTGGGCCGTCGATGCGGAAGATACTTCGATCGCAGCCGTAGCCGCCGATGGCGAGTCCCGCAGCGAAATAGAGAAGATAGTGCAGCGGGCGGCTTAGCTGGAAAGACAATGGGCCGAGAAAGGTCCATTCCCAGGGCGTGAAGATCATTGCGAGGGGGACATAGGCCAGTGCCGACAGAATTGTGAGGCATGCAAAGAACAGCAGCGGACGATCGTCGCACCGGGCGACGATCAGGCTCGCAGCCCGTGGCCATGATGGCATCAGTTCATGCAGTGCAGCAGCCAGGCCGCTGAGCAACAGAAGCTGCCACAAGAACCATTGCGGGCCCGCGGGCCACATCGGCAAAGCGCGCCAGTGCTGCCAAAATGCCGCAGGCGATGGGTCGGTCGCGGTCGTCAGATATGAGGCGTAGTACGCCACCGGACTGAGAAGGGCGACCGCCAGGACGAAGGGCAATCCAATTCGCCACCACCGCTCCGCGAGATAGGCGGCAGTGCCCTTGCGGATGAGGCCGTGCGGGGTGAACAGGCCCGCCAAAAGGAACATCAGGGACATCAAGCTGACGTCCTGCCATGCGCAGAACAGGTCCAGCCCGAACCAGCGCTCGCGGTCGATGATCGGAAACGCGATCCACCGATAGGGCGGCGCGTCGAAGGCGAACGGATGCGGCGGCTGAGAGGCGAGGTAGGGAAGGGCCGAATGGAAGGCGACCACGATCAGGATGACGACAGCGCGCAAGTTGCTGAATGTGACGTTGGCGCCAGAGTTCATGGGGAGCACCGGCCCAGGATTGATCTCGCCGGAACCAACCGAAGGCGATCCACCTAGTTCCAATTCGCCGGGCAGCGGACGCTGTTTTGCTGAAGCCAACGCCTCCAGCGCCCGGCGCGCCGGCATGTTCGTCAGCGCGGGTCTTGTCGCAGCCAGTGCCGGTGGGGCATCGCTGCGCGCATTCTCGCCACGCGATGCGCGCAGCGCATCGGCTAAATCTCGAGCTCCGTGCCGAACTCCACCACCTGCTTGGTCGGCACGCCGAAGAACGCGGCGGAGCGTTCGGCGTTGCGCTGGAGGAAGGCGAACACGCCTTCGCGCCAGACCCACATGCCCGGGATGTCCTCGCTCGGGATAATGGTCTCGCGGCCGACGTAGTAGGTAATGTCGGAGAGGTCGATGCCGGGCAGCTTGCCCTGGCGGCAAGTAAGCTTCAGTCCCTCATAGATCGTGGGGTTCTGCATGAAGCCATAATGCAGGATCACGCGGGTGATGCCGGGGATGATGTCGATGATCTCGGCGCGTTCGTCGTCGGGAATGTGCGGAGACTCCTCGATCAGCACGGTGACCAGCAGCACGCGTTCGTGCAGCACGCGGTTGTGCTTGACGAACTGGGTCAGCGCCAGCGGCACGCCGCGCTGCGCGGAGGCCAGGAACACGGCGGTCCCGGGCAGCCTGGCGCGGCATTTGTTGATGGCCGTCTCGATCAGGTCCTCCTCGGGCTGGCGCAGCCGCGCGCGGGCCGCCTCGACCAGCTTCACGCCGGCGCGCCAAGTCAGCATCAGGAACGCGACGAGGCCGGCGAGCAGCAGCGGAAACCAGCCGCCCTCGAACAACTTGATCGAATTGGCCGAGAAGAAGATCACGTCGATCACGAAGAAGGCGCCGTTCACGGCCACCACGAGCCAGGGCGAATAGCCCCATTGGATCGCCACCAGAGCTGCGAGCAGCGTGGTGATCGCCATCAGCAGCGACACCGCGATGCCGTAGGCGCCGGCGAGCGCGTCGGACGTGCCGAAGCTCAGGACCGCTCCCAGCGTCGCGGCGGCGAGCAGCCAATTCACCAGCGGCACATAGATCTGTCCGATCGCAGCGCTCGTGGTGTGACGGATCAGCATGCGCGGCAGGAAGCCGAGCTGGATCGATTGCTGGGTCAACGAGAACACGCCGGAGATGATCGCCTGCGAAGCGATCACGGTGGCGACCGCCGAGAAGGCGACGAGCGGATAGTGCAGGGCGTCGGGGCAGAGCTGGAAGAACGGGTTCTCGATCATGGCGGGATCGGTGATCAAGAGCGCGGCCTGGCCGAAATAGTTCAGCACCAGCGCGGGCAGGCACACCGCGAACCAGGCGAGCCGGATCGGGAAACGGCCGAAATGCCCCATGTCGGCATACATGGCTTCGCCCCCGGTCACCGCCAGGAAGGCCGCGCCGAGAATTCCGAAGGAGACATGGAAATCCTGGTGGATCAGGAAATCGAAGGCATAGAACGGGCTCAGCGCCGCCAGCACCGCCGGAGCCTTGACGATGCCGTGGATGCCAAGCGCGGCAAGCACGACGAACCAGGTCAGCATCACCGGGCCGAAGATGCGGCCGATGAAGCCGGTGCCCTGCTTCTGCATCATGAACAGGCCGATCAGGATGGCGATGGTCACGGGTACGACGACGGGCGCAAGCGAGGGGGCGTCGACCTTGAGGCCTTCGATGGCGCTGAGCACGGAGATCGCGGGTGTGATCGCGCCGTCGCCGTAGAGCAAGGCGGCGCCGACGAGGCCGACGACCAGCAGATGCGCCCGCCAGGTGCCGGGCTGGGCGTTACGGGCATGCAGCAGCGCCAGCAGCGCGACGATGCCGCCTTCGCCGCGGTTGTCCGCGCGCAGGATCAGCAGCGCGTATTTCAGCGAGATGATCAGCAGCAGCGCCCAGAGGATCAGCGAGGCAACCCCCAGGACAGCATCGTGACTTAATGTGCCGCCATGGGCAGCCGCCTTGGCGGCTTCCTTCAGGGCATAGAGGGGGCTGGTGCCGATATCGCCATAGACCACCCCGAGGGCGCCCATGGTCATGGCAAGCGGCAGCGGATCGGGATGGTGGCCGGAGGCGAGTGCGGGCGTACTGGACAATGGCGACCCCCGATGGAAACGCGCCCGGCGGGCCATTCCGACGGGCGCGAGCGTCATGCAGTCTGCGACGAGACGTCGCAAATATCCATGGGGTTGTGTTGGGTCTATAGCGGACTGGCTGACGCGAAGCTGACAGATCCGACTACGGGGTCCGATCGGCGGTCACGAGGCGGGCCTCACGGACATCGGCCTTGGTGCCGGCGCGGCGCAGGCACGAGGCTTCGAAGTTCGGCCAGGCCTGCTGCGAGCAGTCCTTGCCGATGCTGCGGATGTCGAGCCGGTCGCTCTTGGCCAGCGGCTGCGGCACGCTGGCTTCGACCGTCGGGGCGAAGCCGGGCAGGAGGGTGAGGGCGGCAGCAACACATGCAGAGATGGCGATCGCCGAAAGAGCCTTGATCATTGACAGTCCCCTGTGATGCGGCCGCTGCGCCTTGTGTGCGGCCCGTCATTCGTTGGCTGGATAAGTAACCATGGCCAGTTTCGAGACGTCTTCGCCGGAGCGGAAAATGGTTTCGTTGCTGCGCCGTTTGTTTCGTGGCCGCCCTCAGGACGAAACAATTCGGGGGATTCCGACATGGTTTTGCGGAAAAACCGGCAGGGAACCCGCCCGGCTTGCCGGCCCGGGCCGGGCGCGGTAGGAGGAGGTCATGCCGCGCATCGCCTTCTATCCCGGTTCCTTCGACCCCATCACCAACGGCCATCTGGACGTGGTCCGGCACAGCGTTTCGCTGTGCGACAGGCTGGTTGTCGCGATCGGGGTCCACCCCGGCAAGAAGCCGCTGTTCTCGACCGAGGAGCGGCTGAAGATGCTGCACGACGTCTGCGGGCCGGTGGCGGCCCAGGCCGGTTGCGTGTTCGAAGCGGTGACCTTTGACGATCTGTCAGTCACCTCGGCGCGCAAGCACGGCGCGACCATCATGATCCGGGGCCTGCGCGACGGCAGCGACCTCGATTACGAGATGCAGCTTGCCGGCATGAACGAGGCCATGGCGCCGGAGGTGCATACGGTCTTCCTGCCGGCCTCTCCCATGGTTCGCCCGATCACCGCCACTTTGGTGCGCCAGATCGCCGGCATGGGCGGAGACGTCTCGGCCTTCGTCCCGCCGCTGGTTGCGGCACAGCTCAAGGCAAAATTCGCCTGATAACGGCGCGCTTCCTCCCTCATCTGACCGGAGTTGTCATGATCCGAATTCTCGCAGTTCTTGCCGCGCTTGTGTTCGCGGTGCCGGCGGTGGCGCAGCAATTGCCGGCGAACCTCGACAAGGCCAACGCCATCGTCATCGACAGCACCAAGGGCCGCATCGTCATCAAGCTCAGGACCGACATCGCGCCCCAGCACGCCGAGCGCATCAAGCAGCTCGCACGTGAGGGCTTCTACAACAACGTGCCGTTTCACCGCGTGATGGACGGCTTCATGGCGCAGACCGGCGACGGCCAGAACGGCAACGGCACCGGCGGCTCGAAATATCCGAACCTGAAGCAGGAATTCTCCAAGGTGCACTTTGCACGCGGCATCGTCGGGATGGCGCGGCGCGGTGACAGCGTCGACAGCGCCAACTCGCAGTTCTTCATCATGTTCGCCGACGGCGGCAGCCTCGATAACCAGTACACGGTGATTGGCGAGGTCGTGCAGGGCATGGACGTCGTCGACAAGCTGAAGAAGGCACCGCCCGGCTCGGCCGGCGGCACCGTCACCGATCCCGACAAGATGGTGAAGGTGCAAGTCGCATCCGACATCAAGTAGGAGAGGACGATGGCGCGCCGCGGTGGCAAGCTCCTGCTGGTTGCCGCGATGCTGCTGCTCGGCATCCCCAGTGCGGCCGCCGAAAACGCGCAGGTCAACACCATCCAGGACATTTTCCGGCATCTGCGCACCTGCTGGAAGCCGCCGCCGCCGGCCAAGGCGCGCCCCCTCGACATTACCGTCGTCGTGAGCTTTAACCGGGCCGGAAACATTCTGGGCCATCCGCGGATTACCTACGAATCCGCGGAGGCCTCCGACAATGACCGGCTGCAATACCGGATCGCGGTGATGGAAACGTTGCAACGCTGCACGCCGGTGCCATTTACCGATGCAATGGCTGGCGCCGCCGCGGGGCGTCCATTCGCGATCCAGTTCCGCACTCGGAAGACTTCACCCCCAACGCAAGAGAGACGAGCATGAGCGTCACCGAAAACACCCTGATCCTCGAGACCACGCAGGGCCCCGTCACCATCGAGATGCGGCCTGATCTGGCGCCCGGCCATGTCGCGCGCATCAAGGAGCTGGTCCGCGAGGGCTTTTACGACGGCATCGTGTTCCATCGCGTGATCGACGGCTTCATGGCGCAGACCGGCTGCCCGCAGGGCACCGGCACCGGCGGCTCCGGCAAGAAGTTGAAGGCCGAGTTCAACAAGGAGCCGCATGTGCGCGGCACCGCCTCGATGGCGCGCGCCGCCAACCCCGACTCCGGCGACAGCCAGTTCTTCATCTGCTTCGACGACGCCCGCTTCCTCGACAACCAGTACACGGTGTGGGGCAAGGTCACCGAGGGCATGGAGAACGTCGACAAGATCAAGCGCGGCGAGCCCGTGCAGAACCCCGACAAGATCGTCAAGGCGCGGATGGCGGCGGATAAGGAGTAAGCGGATTTGTCGGTGTCATGCCCCGCGCAGGCGGGGCATCCAGTAATCACCAGCGGCGATTACGGCTACGATCGGGAGTACTGGATCGCCCGCCTGCGCGGGCGATGACAAGTTCTGAGACATGCGCACCGACCTCTTCGATTTCGACCTGCCGCCCGAGCGCATCGCGTTGCGCCCGGCGAGCCCGCGCGACTCCGCGAAGATGCTGGTCGTCGAGAATGGCGCGTTGCGCGATCAGACCATTTCCGACCTGCCGCAATGGCTGAAGCCAGGCGACCAGCTCGTCGTCAACGACACCAAGGTGATCGCGGCGCAGCTGAGGGGCCGTCGCATCGGGCGTGAGACCGAGCCGAGGATCGAGGCGACACTGATCAAGCGCCTCGACGGCTCGCGCTGGCAGGCGTTGGTGAAGCCGGCGAAGAAGCTCACAGCCGGCGACCGCATCCGCTTTGGCAATGAAGGCAAGGTCTGCCTGCTCGGCCATCTCGACGCCGAGGTCGAAGCCAAGGGCGGTGAAGGCGAAGTGACGCTATCGTTCTCGTTCCACGGTCCCGCGCTCGACCAGGCCATCGCCGATCTCGGCAGCCCGCCGCTGCCGCCCTATATCGCCTCCAAGCGCACGCCTGACGACCAGGATCTCATCGACTACCAGACTATGTTCGCGGCGAACGAAGGCGCCGTCGCCGCGCCGACGGCTGGGCTGCATTTCACCCCGGCGCTGGAGCAGGCGCTGCGCGACCACGGCGTCGGCATCAACCGGCTCACGCTGCATGTCGGGGCAGGGACCTTCCTGCCGGTCAAGGTGGACGATACCGAAGGCCACAAGATGCACCCCGAGTGGGGCACGATCTCGGCCGAGACGGCAGAGCGGCTCAACACCGCGCGCAAGAACGGCGGCCGCATCATCGCCGTCGGCACCACGTCACTGCGGCTGCTGGAAAGCGCCGCCGCGGAGGACGGCAGCATCCAGCCGTTTGCGGCGGACACGTCGATCTTCATCACCCCCGGCTATCGCTTCCGCGCGGTCGATATCCTGCTGACCAATTTCCATTTGCCGCGGTCGACGCTGTTTATGCTGGTGTCGGCGTTCTCGGGCCTGGTGACGATGAAGCGAGCGTATGCGCACGCCATCGCGACTGGCTACCGGTTTTATTCGTACGGGGATGCATGCTTGTTGTTTCGGGCAGAGCCGTAGCCGTAGGGTGGGCAAAGCGAAGCGTAGCCCACCATCTTTCCTGATTGCGCGGGGGAAGTGGTGGGCACGGCGCTTGCGCGCCTTTGCCCACCCTACGATACCGGTTACGCCATCAGCTGCTGCGGCAAGAGCTCGGCGATCTGCACCGCGTTGAGTGCCGCGCCCTTCAGGAGCTGATCAGCCGCAACGAACATCGAGATCGAATGGCCGCTGGCGTCGCTGAGATCCTTGCGGATGCGGCCGACCAAGACGTCGTCCTGGCCCGAAGCATCGATCGGCATCGGGAAGTAGTTCTTGGCGCGGTCGTCGACGACCTTGACGCCGGGCGCCTGCGCCATGATGGCGCGGACCTGGTCCTCGGTGATCGGCTTCTCGCATTCGAAGGTGATGGCCTCGCAATGAGCGCGCAGCACCGGCACGCGCACGCAGGTGACGCCGACTGCAATGGTTTCGTCCTCGAAAATCTTGCGGGTCTCCTTGATGACCTTGGTCTCTTCGTCGTTGTAGCCGGTGTCAGGGTCGACCGCCGTGTTGTGGTTGAAGAGGTTGAAGGCGTAGGGGTGCGGCATCACCTTGGGCGTATAGACCTGCCCATTGAGATTGGCGCGGGTGGATTCGACCAGCTCCTCCATCGCCGCAGCCCCGGCGCCGCTGGCCGCCTGGTAGGTCGCGATGATGACGCGCTTGATGCGGTTCTTCTGGTGGATCGGCCACAGCGGCACCAGCGCGGTGATCGCGGCGCAGTTCGGGTTGGCGATGATGCCCTTGTGATCGCGGATGCGGTTCGCGTTGATCTCGGGGATCACCAGCGGCACGTTCGGGTCCATGCGGAAGGCGGAGGAGTTGTCGACCACGACCGCGCCGGCCTTGACCGCGATCGGTGCGAACTTCTTGGAGATGCTGCCGCCGGCGGAGAACAGGGCGATGTCGACGCCCTCGAAGGAACGCTCGGTCAATTCCTCGATGACGACCTGTTGCCCGCGGAAGGACACCGTCTTGCCGGCCGAGCGGGCACTCGCCAGCGCCCTGAGCTTACCGGCGCGAAAGCCGCGCTTGTCCATGGTGGCGATGAATTCGGCGCCCACCGCACCGGTGACGCCGACAATCGCGACGACGGGATCGTTACTCACTTTGTCCTCCATTTGCATTGAGAATTTAGACAACAAAAAAGCCCCGGACCATCGAGGGCGGGGCTTCGGTAGAGCTGATGCGTTTAAGTCGACGACCTACGCGCGCACGCCTCCCCGGGCCCCTGAGGCCGTGGTGGTTTTGGTCGTGCGTTTGGTGGTCGTGAACATGGCGGCGACTTATGCGGGAGAGTCTTGCAGCCGTCAATGGCTTTTCGCCTCCGGTCGATGCCGGGGCCCGTCGCTATTTGGCCCGTGCGCCCGGCGGCTCCAGGATGACTTCCTTGAGGTCGTCGCCACTGATCACGACAATCGCGAAATTGAGCCGGCCGCGTTCGCGCACCAGCCCGCCGCTGATCGCCTTGCCCGAGGCCGCGCGTTCGGCGACGCGCACGGCATCCGCGAGGCGGTGCCTGATCGCACCGAGCGCTGCGAGGTTGCTGCGGTCCTCAAGGTCGAGCTCGGCGAGGGGGAGGGCGGCTTCGCCGCCGACGAGCTCGCCGGTCGAAGCATTGATGGTGTGGCGCCAGATCCGGTCGTTGTGCAGGGTCTTCACGCGGTAGACCGGCACACCGGAGGCTCCGTCAAAACTCACATCCGCCGTCGTGGCGCCGGCGTGCCGGCCTTCCGCGATTGCCATGGCCTGGCTGATCGAGATCGACGAGCTGCGAAAGCGCTCAATCTCGCGGCTGACTGCCTGGCGGTCCGCTTCGGCATCACTATCTGTGTCGCTGTGAAGCGCGGTCGGCGTGCCCGCGGTCACAATCGCCTGTGCCGGTGCGGCGAGGAGCAGCGCGGGCAAGGCGATCGCAAGCAGTTGCGAGGTCCATCGTTTGGCTGTCGTCATGCTCGAAACCCTCGGCCAGCGAGTGTGCCGGATGATCGTAAAGAATTCGCGGCCGACCTTGGGCATCGGTCGGCCGCGGAACGCCGCATCGGGCTGTACCCGGCACGACGATCGAAGCGGGACGGACCTCTTTGGGGCTGGTGAAAAAAGCGGTCCGCCTCACCTTGTAACTAAACCATACCGTATCGTTTTATTTTGGTCAATGGCGAGGCCGTGTTTCCCCGGGGGATAGATCGCGCGCTCACGGAATTGTCAGCGGGACGGGCGCCGCTGCGTGCTCTTTGCGGCGCTCTGGATGCGGTCGGCGGGTCCCAACGCGCCGGCCAGGAACAGCTTGATCGCCGCCCGCATCCGCTTTTCCGCGGCCTTCATCTCCAGCGCCGTTCCGAACGTCGCCATGCGGTGGGTGTGACCGACGACCACGTCGAGAAACACCTCGGCTGCAATGGTGGTGTCTTCGACATCGAGTGCGCCTTGTGCCACCAGGTGGTCGAAGAAGCGCGCCGTGGTGGCGACGGCCTTGAGCCAGCCCTCCTCCTTGCCGAGCTTGGCGACGTCAGGGAAGTTGATGGCCTGTGACGTCATCATGCGGCTGAAGGCGACGGCGTCGGGACCGCAGGTGAACGTCAGCATCTCGCGCCCGATCTCGACCAGCCGCTGCTCGACCGAGATGTTCGCGGCGCTGGAGAGCTGCGTCTCTGCCGCAGCCGACAGCGGCGCAAGCCAGCGCGCGATCTCGCGCCTCAGCACGGCCGCAAACAGGCCGCGCTTGTCGCCATAGCGGGAATAAACGGTGGGCTTGCTGACCCGGGCCGCTTCCGCAACCGCGTCGAGCGAGGTTGCATCGAAGCCGCGATCCAGGAACAGGCGGGTAGCGACCTCGATCAGCCGCTGGTCGCGCTCGATGGCGGCGGTCTTCGTCGGCCGGCCGCCGCGCGATTTCGGCACCTCGCGCCGTGGCGCGGCGGTTCTTGTCTTGGTCGCAGTCAATCCCATGCCCAATGATTCCTGCGCGGTCGTGATATCAGTCATTCGCTCTATATCGCGCAGGAGCGGGGGCGTCATCGCGAATCTGGCCGAATTGGCCGTATCGTCAACGGTTTCCGTATGGCCTCGTTCCGTCACGAGGAATCACGGAAGCGTCGATGTCCAGGCCTGGCCGGACGCCGCCTTGTCATATCCGTACTGATACAGCGCCCGCATATAGGCAGTATCGAACCCTTCCGAGGGCGCCGCCGGATAGTCGCGCGCGATGTAGGAGAGATGGAAGCCCAGGCGGTTGCGCTTGGCGAAATCATAGGTCGAGAAGATGATCGAGCGCGTCTGCGACTGGGTGATCGACGACAGGCTGCGCGAGGCGACGTCGATGGTGCTGTTGGAGACGAGCTCGAAATTGCGTTCGATCTTCTTGTTGACGAGGATGTAGATGTCCATCTTCGCGTTGCCCGGCAGGCGGCTGCCCTGGAAGAGCAGGGCTTCCGGCAGCGTCAGCACCGGCGCCGTCACGCCGCCATCGACATGCATCTCCTGAAACCTGCGGCCCTGGCCTTCGGCGTCGATCATGATCGGCGGAAACACCAGGGGAATGCTGGCGGAAGCCGCCATCACGTCGCGAAACAGTTTTAGCGCCTCGGGCGTTCCGACCGCGGCGATCTTGCCCATGTCCCAGATCGCGGTCCGCTGGGTGTCGAGATCGGTCGTCACCACCAATAGCTTCCGGCCCTTGGCATTTTCGCGCGCGACTTGCGCCATGATCTCGGGCCCGACATAGCGGGCGACGAGCTCGCGCAGCCGCGTGTTGCCGAACAGGCCGGATCCGAACAGCACCCGCATGATGCTGGGATCGTTCAGCAGACTCTCCGCGATGCCGCTGGTGTAGACCTCCTTCAGCGTGTCGTCATATTGCGAGCCGAGGAACGCAAACGGCGCGATCAGGCCGCCGGTGCTGACACCCGAGACGACCGAGAAGGTGGGACGGGTTCTGGCTGCGGTCCAGCCGTTCAGCACGCCGACGCCATACGCGCCGTCGGCACCGCCGCCGGATAGCGCCAGATAGGTTTTGGCCGCGGTGTCCTTCTCGAAGCTGAATTTCGTGACCGGCTCGTCGGCGTAGCGCCGGAGGCCATCGATATCGAGCACACGCGATGTGCTGGCTTCGGCGGCCGTATAGGGCGTGCGGGGCAGGGACGTGCAGGCACCGAGCGCCAGGTTGCACGTCAGGACCAGGACTCCGGCCAGGCGGGCGCCTATCCGCCTTATCCAGCCCTGCGAGAGGCCGGGAATATCGGTCGAACTTGAAGGGAGGGGCATCGTCGGTGGCTGGCGATCACGCTTATACCGCCGCCGGCAAATTCGCCGCGGCAATCTCGTCCAGCCCCCAAGATAAAACTACACTGTATCGTTTTGTTTAACAAGAGCAGGGCACCAATATCCGCTCCAATTGTGTCCCAGTCTGAGGCACAAGCCAGCCTTGGCGTGGTTCGCGCGGGTTGATCGGCCTTCTCCGACACGCAATAAGCACCGCCATGAATCCCGACAATGATCTTCCAAATCACTTTGAATTGCTCGCCACCGATGGCGCCGCGCGCACCGGGCGCCTGACCACGCCGCATGGCGTGGTCAGGACGCCGGCGTTCATGCCGGTCGGCACCGCGGGCGCCATGAAGGGCATGCACTGGCGCGAGGTGCGCGACGCCGGCGCCGATATCGTGCTCGGCAACACCTACCATCTGATGCTGCGCCCCGGGGCCGAGCGGATTGCGGCGCTTGGTGGCTTGCAGACATTCACCGGTTGGAACGGGCCGATGCTGACGGATTCCGGCGGCTTCCAGGTGATGTCGCTGGCGGATCTGCGCAAGGTCAGCGAGCACGCCGTCACCTTCCGCTCGCATATCGACGGCGCCAAGGTCGAGCTGTCGCCGGAGCGCTCGATCGAGGTGCAGCGCTTCCTCGGCTCCGATATCGCCATGCAGATGGACGAATGCGTCCGGCTGCCGGCTGAGCGTGACGACATCGAGCGGGCGATGCGCCTGTCGCTGCGCTGGGCCGAGCGCAGCAAGCGGGCCTTCACGAGCGCGCCCGCCGGTTACATGCTGTTCGGCATCGTGCAGGGTGGCGACGTACCGCAGCTTCGTCATGCCAGCGCGCAAGGGCTGGTCGAGATCGGCTTCCACGGCTATGCGATCGGCGGCCTTGCCGTCGGCGAGCCGCAGGCGGTGATGCTGGCGATGATTGACGAGACCGCACCATTGCTGCCGAGAGAGCGGCCGCGTTACCTCATGGGCGTCGGCACGCCCGACGACATCCTCGAGGCAGTCAAGCGCGGCGTCGACATGTTCGATTGCGTGATGCCAACCCGCAACGGCCGTCACGGCGTCGCCTTCACGCGCTTCGGCCAGGTCAATTTGCGCAACGCGCGCCACGCCGACGATCCGCGTCCGCTCGATGAAGAGAGCTCATGGCCGTCGACGCGGAGCTGCGCGCGCGCCTATCTGCATCATCTCGTCAAGGCGGGCGAGACGCTGGGGGCGATGCTGCTGTCCGAGATCAATGTCGCCTATTACCAATCCCTGATGCAGGGCATCAGGGACGCGGTCGCACAGGGAAGGTTCGAGGAGTTCTATCAGCGTACGCGCGAGGACTGGACGAGGGGCGACATAGCCCCGCGCTAGATATTAATTGCAGACGAAGCGCTGCTTGACGGCATGCTTGGTCACGAAGCCATAGCCGCAATTGTCACAGGTCCAGAGATAGCTGATCACGTGGTCGGAGATGTAGGCAGATGCTTCGGCGGCGACCATGGAGTCGGCGCAGACCGGACAGGTAGGCAACTCGCTGCAACGCGGATAGCGGTTCAGCGCGACGGTCGACAACACTTCAGCAACTGCTGACATCGTGGTGACCTCCCTGCTTTGAGACCTAAGTCTAACATAAGGAGAATCAGTTGACGAGGTCGCAACACAAATGCGTTGGTTTTCTGATATTTGCAGCTCATGCGATTTTGCGATGCAGCGTATTTAACATGTGCCGCATTGTCGCTTGCGTGTCGCTGCAAGCTGTCCGTAACTGCGCGAGACTGTGAAAGCGCAGATTGTTGCCACAGGGAGTTCATCATGGACGCGTCGTCCAAGACGAGTGCAGCGCACCAACCCGGCCGCGGCCGGATCTATGACTCGATCGTCGAGGCTTTTGGCGACACGCCGATCGTGCGGTTGCAACGACTGCCCGGCATGCACGGCGTGAACGCGACCATTTTGGCAAAACTTGAATATTTCAATCCGGCCGCGAGCGTGAAGGACCGCATCGGTGCGGCCATGATCATCGCCATGGAGAAGGCGGGCATCATCAAACCCGACACCGTGCTGATCGAGCCGACCTCCGGCAATACCGGAATCGCGCTTGCCTTCGTCGCGGCCTCGCGCGGCTACCGGCTCAAACTGGTGATGCCGGAGTCGATGTCGATCGAGCGGCGCAAGATGTTGGCCTTTCTCGGTGCGGAACTGGTGCTGACGCCGGCAGCCCAAGGCATGAACGGCGCCATTGCCGCCGCGGAAGAACTGTTGAAGACGACGCCGAACTCGGTGATGCCGCAGCAGTTCAAGAATCTCGCCAACCCCGAGGTGCACCGCCGCACCACAGCGGAAGAGATCTGGAATGACACGGCCGGCAACATCGACGTCTTCGTCGCCGGTGTCGGCACCGGAGGCACCATCACAGGTGTCGGCCAGGTGCTGAAGCCGCGCAAACCTTCCTTGCGGGTAGTGGCGGTCGAGCCGGAGGAGAGCCCGGTGCTCTCAGGCGGCCAGCACACCCCGCACAAGATCCAGGGCATCGGCGCCGGCTTCGTTCCCGACATCCTCGATCGCTCCGTGATCGACGAGATCGTGAAGATCAATTCGACGACGGCAATCGAGGCCTCGCGCGCGCTGGCGCGGCATGAGGGCATTCCGGGCGGCATCTCTTCGGGCGCCGCGATCGCGGCGGCACTCCAGATCGGCAAGCGGCCAGAAGCTGCGGGAAAAACCATCCTGGCGGTGGTGCCGTCCTTCTCCGAGCGGTATCTTTCCACGGCTCTATTTGAGGGAATCTAGGACATGGCGGATCAACCGAGGCGGCCGCGTACGCTGGGCGATGCCAGAACGGAAGCCGAGGCGGCATTCAAGAAGGTGACGGCCAAGGTCGCCGTGGCGCCGCCCAAGCAAACCGCCGTTCCCGGCATCAAGGAGCAGGTCACGCTGCGTATCGACCAGGACGTGCTGGAGTTCTTCCAGGAGGGCGGACCGGGTTGGCAGGACCGCATCAACGAAGCGCTGCGGAAGGCTGCGGGGAAGTCGTAGCCAACGTCGTCATCGCGAGCCAACGGGTCCGCGCGAAGCGCGGCCCGATGACAGGCTCCGCGACGCGATCCAGAATCTTTCCACGGTGACAGCCTGGATTGCTTCGTCGCAAGGGCTCCTCGCAATGACGGAGCATGCTGCGACACCGTCGTACCAAAGAAAAAGCCCGGCGCGAGCCGGGCTTTTTTTGAAGCTGCAGTCCTGCCTCAGCGGCGGAACATGCCGCCCATCATACCGCCGACGACGCCACCCACGAAGGCTGCGCCGGCAGCATCGCCGGGGCTGCTACGCTGGGGAGCCGGTGCTGGCGCGCTGCTGGGTGGCGGGGCGCTGGCGCGCCGAGCCGCTTTCTGGCTGTTATCGCTGGCGGTCGGCGGTGCGGCTACGATCTCCGAGAGCAGGGCCTTGTGCTGGTGCTTATTGAGGTAGCCGGACGAAGGATAGCCGCGCGCTGCTTGCCAGCGCTTGAGCACGGAGCGGGTCTCGTCGCTGAACACGCCGGTCTGCTTGGTGTCGAAGCCGAGGCCGGTGAGGCGACGCTGCACGTCGCGGCGCTGGTTCTTGTCGAGGCCGATCTGGTCTTCGGTGAGCTGAGTGGCCTCGTCGGTAAAGGTCGCGGGATCGATGCCAGCGTTGAGCGTGCGGGTCGCGGTCGAGGGGCCGCTCTTGATCGCGGCAAGGCGTGCCAGCGCCAGCGCCTTGAACTGACCGTTCGGATAGGCGGCGAGATAGGCGTTGAGCTCTTCCGGCTTATTGGACTCCTTCACCGAGCGCCAATATTCGAGCTCGACCCCGTCCGAGCCGCCGCCGGTTGCCGCCGGCACGGTGCCGGCCGCGGTCGGCGCCGCGTTGGCGACTTGCGTTGCCGGGGCCTGGTTGAGGTAGACCGAGCCGGTCAGGTTGGTGTGGCCCCAGGGCAGTTGGCCCTTGCGGGTCTCTTCATTGACCTGGGCGCGCACCGACGTCATCGCCTGCTGAATCTCGACGCCGGGCTTGGTGATGTTGTCGATCAGCGCACGGGTGAACGGGCTGTTGTTGCCCTCCTGGCCGTCGAGCGCGGTCTGGCCAGGGCCGGTGGCGAACGCGATCAGCGTGCCTTCGCCGGACTTCATCTCGGCGAGACCGCTTTGGACGTTGACGCTGCGGGTCGCCGAGTTCGACTTGATCTTGGCGGCGAACGGATTGTCGCGGCAGGCATCGAGGAAGACGAGCTTGACCTTGGCGTCGCCCATGGTCTGCTCGAGCGTCAGGTCGATGTTGATGGCGGCCCCTAGCTTGACGTCCATCTCCGACTTGATGTCGGCGTCGACAGGCAGGAGATAGTTGGTGCCGCTGACGGCAATGCCGTGGCCGGCATAATAGAACAGCGCGATGTCGGAGCCCTGCGCCTTGCGGCCGAAATCGAGCAGCTTCTCCGTCATCTGGTCGCGGCTGAGATTGGACCCTTCGATCACCTCGAAGCCGACATTGCGCAGCGTCGCCGCCATCGCCTTGGCGTCGATCGGCGGGTTCGGCAATTGCGCGACGTTCTTGTAGGAGCCGTTGCCGACGACAAAGGCGACGCGGCGGTCAGCCTTGGCAGCACTGATCGACAGTGCCATGCACATCAGCGAAGCGAGGAGGGTGAGATAGCGCATTCTGAAATCCCCCAGAATCGAATTGCAGGCAGCAACAAATTGGCAACGAACCTACACGAAGTGCCCGACTTCGCGCCACCAAAACGGCGGTCCGCTGCGTTCAACCCGCTGCTGTGTGGCCGAATGTGCACGACGGAATCCTTCTCCAACGTGATCCAAATCACACGGCCACTTCGTTTTGTCGCGCGAGGCGGCGCGAGGTTCACCGCGCGCGGGCTGGAACCGCTGATGGGGGCCTTAAATTGAGGAGATTACCGCACAGGATCAGCGCCGCGCCCAGTACGGTCAAGGTGTCGAGACGCTCCGAATACAACAGCCAGCCGACGGTTGCCGTGAGCGGAACCCGCAGGAAGTCCATCGGCACCACGATGGTCGCATCCGCGTACCGGAGCGCGCTGGCGAGGCAGTAGTGCGAAAATGTGCCGCAGACCCCGATGACGAAGAGCCAACCCCACATGGAGGCCGACGGCCAAGTCCAGACGTAGAGCGTAGGTAGCAGGCCGACGACCATCTGTACGACGATCATCCAGAACAGGATCGACAATGCGCTTTCGGTCCGGGTCAGCGACTTCGCCAATATCATGGAGATGCTGAAGCCAATCGCGGCCCCAAGCGCGATCAGCTGGCCCGGATTGATCTCGCCGGTGGCGGGCCGCACGATCATGACGACGCCGACGATGCCGAGTACGACGGCGGCGATCTTCCAGACGGTCATGCGCTCGGACAGGAAAGTTGCGGCCAGCAGTGCCGTCCAGATCGGCATGGTGAATTCGATTGCGACGACCTGGCCGATACCGATCAGCGCCAGCGCGTAGAACCAGCCGAGCTGCGCGAAATAGTGGACTCCGTTGCGCGCGAGGTGCTGCGGCAGGCGTTTGGTCGCGACGGCCTTGAAGCCGCCGGCGCGGTAGATGATCGGCAGAAGCAGAAACAACCCGATCACAGATCGCACTTCCATGATTTGGAAGACGTTGAGCTCGCTCGTGGTCTCGCGGCCGGCAACCGCCATGACCAGCATCAGCGCGAGCCAGCCGGCCATCCAAAGTGCAGCCATCGATTTGGACGGTGTCGCGGTCATAGGTGTGAGTGCGGGAAATCGTACGTCAGGGGAAAGCCGGTATCAGCGACATCGCTGCCGTTTGCAACGGTCAAATCTGCGGATGCAGCGATGCAGCTCGGTGTGCTAAGGCGTCAGCGAACAACGAGAAAATCGGGAGGTCTTCGCTCATGCGCATCTTGCAGCCGGCCGAGTGGAAAAAACCGCGCGGCTTTTCCCATGGCGTGGTGGTCGACGGGCCGGGGCGTTGGGTGGTGCTGGCCGGGCAGACCGGCGGCGACGAGAGCGGCAACTACGCGCCCGACATGGCGGCGCAAGTTGCGACCGCGCTGAAGCGGATCATCAAGCTTCTGGGCGAGGCCGGCGCGGGCCCCGAGCACATCGTCCGCCTGACCTGGTACCTGACCAGCCGCAGCGAGTATGAGGCCGCCGGGGCCGGCATCGGCGCGGCCTGGAAGGAAACGCTGGGACGCAATTTCCCGCCCTCGACGCTGCTCTACATCGGCGGTCTCGTGGACGAGCGGGCCAAGGTCGAGATCGAGGTCACGGCGTTCGTGCCGAATGCATAAAAAAGACCCGGCGAGGTCGCCGGGTCGATGGTCTTGAAACTGATCTGGCTCAGCGCGTCATCGAGATGTTGGCGCCGCGGAATTGGCTGTCGGCGCGCAGCGTGACGGTCTGCTTGTTGCCGCTCGTCCTCAACGCGATATTGGCGTTGAAGCCGGCGGCGGAGGCGACCACCTCGAAATTTCCGCCACCGCCGCGGCCCTGGAGCGAGCCGCTAATATTGCGGCTGGCCTCGGACCAGTTGCCGGTGATGGCGCTGCCCTCTGCCTTGACGCTCGCCCCGAGATTGAACTTGTAGGCGTCGCTGGCGCAGGTCAGCGACATTTCCATGGTCGGACCGATCGGGGCGTATTTGGCCCGGCAGCGGATCCGCTCGGTCGAGCCGTCATCGAGGATGACAGTACCGCCGCCGCTCCAGCTGCCTGCCATCGGGGCAAATGGGCCGGCCTGGGCTTTGCTTTCAGTGTGGGCGATAGCCGCCGCAAACAAAACGGCGGCCGCGATCAGCAGCCGCCGGCCTCCAGCGCGAGCCTCAGTTGGTTTATTGGCGCGATGCTTCCCACCGCCCGCTGCACGGTATGCCTGCAGATGCTCCATTCCACTTCCCCGATCCGGCGTTGCCGTTGAGTTGACCGTTGGCATATGCACCATTGATCGAAACTTTCACAAGTCCCTCACGGCCGATGGTGCCGGAAACGTTAGCGCCGGGCGCGGTGATCTTGCCGTCGGCAACCGTCAGCATGGAGCTTGCGGTCGGTTCGCAGGAGCCGCTCTTGGTCACGATCGTGACCTGCCAATTGCCGTCATAGGGACCCTGGGCGAAGGCGGGAGCGGCGAGGGTGCCGGCGAAAACTGAGGCGGCACAGAACACCGCAATGCGACCAAAACGCATGAATTCCGTCCTTGAACTTGTCTGATATGCTGACGTTTATTCGGACGAAATGTGACGGAAATTTGTTGCAATGCCAAATCGAAAATTGTTCCTGTGGGAACAATGGTTTATTTGGGTTCTTGGCTCCGATTTTCGAAGCAGAATCAACGCGGGTTCACGTTAAGGGTAAACGTCAGGAGAGACTCGGCGCCGAGGTCGCGAACTGCTCGTCCTGAACTTTGGCCGGCAGCGCCTTGTGAACCTTGATGTAGTCGATCACGTCGGCCAGCAGCTTAAGGCCGAGAGGCGCCAACGCGCGCTCCCAGAGCTCCCGCGCCGTCTCGCCCTTCTTGACGAAGCACCAGTCCTGGGCGGCGATGGCGCCCGCGTCCATGCGGTCGGCGAGGTGGTAGATCGTGCCGCCGGCGACCGGATCGCCTTCCTTGATGGTCCATTCCACGGCCGCCTTGCCGCGGTGGCGCGGCAATAGCGAAGGGTGATAGCCGATCCCGCCATACTTGGCGGCGGCGAGCGCGTCCTTGCCGATCCGGGCGTGGCTATGCGCCGTGATGATCAGATCCGTATCGGGGCCAATCTCGGAAGCCACCACCAGCTTCGGATTGGCCTGGACCACCACCTCGATGCCGGCCGCCCTGGTGGCCGCGGCGAGGCGATCCTCGGCATCGGCCACCACGACTCGCACGATCGAGACGCTGTGCTCCCGGAGCATGTTCAGGGTGGTCACGCCGAAATGGCGGGAGCCGACGAGGGTAATGCGCATGGATGTCCGATCTGTCTCGCAGCTGCGTCATCCCCCGATATCACGTCCGGACGTCCTGTCACCACCCGCGCTGCGTTTGCGCGGGTTATCAACAATGCACAGCGCATCACGAAATCATCTGATGGTAATACGTTCTCAACCAGCCTGGCGTATCGACGAATCCGTCGCGGATTTGTATTGCGTACCGCGACCTGAGAATGTCCCGCCGGCGTGGGTGCGCCGCGCGGGCCTTTTTGGCCGGGACCGATTTCATGCCCAGCGCGATTGAGCAGATCGTCGACACCTATGTCCGACTGAAGAACCGGCGTGGCCTCGACGAGCTGATGATGCACCGGCAGCGGCTCGCCGTCGATCTGAAGAGCAGGTCGGGCTATGATTTCAGCCTGCCAATCGGCCAGATCGACGAGGAGATCGCGATCATCGAGGCAGGCCTCAGCCGGCTGAAGGCCGAAAGCGCGGGTCTCGGTCCATCTTCTCCTGTCTGAACCGTTCAGTCGCGCCTGCCACCGTCAATGACCGTGAACAGCGGCCGCGCCGTGGTCGGCTCGACCAGGAGCTCTTCCACCAGTGCGGTTGCCGCATCGACATATTTGCGCGTCGGCTTGTCGAGCGGACGCTTGGCCTCGTCGTCAAGCGCGACTTTCGCGGCCTCGACCAGCTTGCGCATGCGCGCCGCGTGATCATCGCCTGCCGTCAGCGTCGCGCGTGCCAGCGAGCGCAGCACGAACAGCTCGCCCTCGAGGCGGAGCAGACGGTCGTTGAGCCTGGTGAGGACGGCGTTGAGGTCGGCCATGGCTGATGTTCGGCGCGGAGGATCCGCCCTGATCTAGCGGCGATCGGTGAACGGAGTCCAAACGCCTGCGGCGCAATTGGGCAGATTTTCCGGCGATCTCGCCGATGTGACCGGTTGTGACGCGCAGATGAATGGTGCGAGCAGGTTCTGCTGACCACATGATCGGCGGGGACGTCAGGAGCCCGTGCCATGCGCTCTGTCTTGGCTTTACTTGTTCTGATGTCAGCGTGCGCCTCGGCTGCCGCAGCGCCGAGGCATTACGCGCGTCCGCGGCACCATGTCGTGGTCCGCCCCGACACGCGCGCGGTCGTGCCGCCCGGCTGGTACAGGTTTCCCGGTCATCCGCCGATCCCGCCGTCGGAGAACAGGAATCTCGATCCCTCCAATTTCGGCGGCGGCTGATCGCGGCTCACAATGCGGTCGATGGGCGAGGGGATACCCGGCTTTCGCTGGGCAACGACGGCGAGCGCGAACCGATGCCTCGGCCCTACCATCCAACGCCCGCCCAGCGCCGTCCGAACACGGGCGGCTTGGTCTTCACCGCTTCCCAGCCGAAGAAGTGATGCTTGCCGGACCAGCTATGCACCACACTGCTACAGATGCTGCACTTGAAGCTGCCGGAATGCGCTTCGGCATGTTCCTCCCTTGTCGCGGTGTAGCTCATGCTGCAACCCGGGCAGGTGAATTCTTCGATCGTCCAGATGCTGTTGGCCATTGCACAGAATGTTTTTTGGGGACCTCAACCCACGGTAGCCACGGGCCTTTGCAGCGGCGTAAACTGGCCCAGAGAAATCCACTTAACGGGCGTTAGCCAAGCCAGGCCGCAAGTCCCGGTCAATGCGCATCTGCACGCGCCTGATGGCGAGCAGCGGGAGCTTGCCTTGCACCCGCCCGGAGCGGACCCTGTCGCCGATCGCATAGGCATAGCGCCAGTAGCCCGGCGCGGCATTCCGCTTCAACGAATAGCGGACGCCGCGGTGAATTCCCGCATGTGCATCAAGCTCTCTGGGTCCGGCCGTCATCGTCCTCAAAATGCCGATTGGTCCGATGCGTTCCTAGTCGGCGGATCTTGCGGGAACCGGTCGCCTTGACGCCCGGCTTGTTGCTGGCAATAACGGCTAGGCCTCGCAAGCGCCGGAAGTTGCGTTCATGTCGCAAGGAAAGCTGTAGCCGTGAAAAGTCTCCGTCAGCTCTTGACGGGTGAGGATATCATCCAGCTCGTGATCCGGCTCGGCCTGCTCGGCCTGCTGATCATCTGGACCTTCCTGATCATCCGCCCCTTCGTGCCGATCCTGGCCTGGAGCGGCGTGCTCGCGGTCGCGTTCTATCCGGCCTTCAGCTGGGTCGCCAAAATCCTCGGCGGCCGGCCGAAGACCGCGGCAGCGATCCTGACCCTGATCACGCTTGGCATCGTCATCGGCCCTGCGACCTGGCTCGGCCTCAGCGCCGTCGACGGTGTGCGGGAGCTGGCGCACCAGCTTAGCACCGGCGACCTCGCGCTGCAGTCGGCACCGGTGCAGCTCAAATCGTGGCCAGTGGTCGGCCCCTGGCTCTATGAGCTCTGGGACCAGGCCTACACCAATATCCGCGCGGTGCTGCGCGAGGTGGCGCCGTATCTCCAGCCGCTGGCGGGACCGCTGCTGTCGCTCGCGGGCGATGCCGGTCTCGGAACGGTCCAGTTCCTGCTGTCCGTGTTCGTCGCCGGCTTCCTGTTTCCGCACGGGCCGCGGCTGGTTGCAGCCGGCCGCAGCTTCCTGTTCCGGATCGTGCCCGAGCAGAGCGAGCATTTCCTGGAGCTTGCGGGCGCGACCATCCGCGCCGTGGCGCAAGGCGTGATCGGCGTCGCGGTGGTGCAGGCGCTGCTCGCCGGCTTCGGCTTCAAGCTCGCGGCGGTGCCGAGCGCAGGCCTTCTCGCCTTCATCGTGCTGCTGCTCTCGATCGTGCAGATCGGCGCCTTCCTCGTGCTGCTGCCGGTGATCGTCTGGATCTGGACCGCCAAGGACGTCACCACGGCGTTGCTGCTCACGGTGTTTCTCGTCCTGGTCGGCTTCATCGACACCATGCTGAAGCCGCTCGTCATGGGGCGCGGCCTGACCACGCCGACCATCGTGATCTTCGTCGGCGTGATCGGTGGCACGCTCGCCCATGGCATCGTCGGCCTATTCATCGGGCCGATCATCCTGTCGGTGGCTTGGGAGATGATGATGGCCTGGATCAGGACGGAGGACCGGCCGAAGGTGAGCGAGGGCTGATCTCGCGCCTCGACGGCGCGCTCGGTCCGCCATGTCGCACCAGGAGCGCGCGGCTCCGTGGCCTGCGATCAAAATGCGCCCCGAACTTGTCTGTTCGACTAGACAAGTTACGATCTGGACGATTCTGGTCTTGATCTACAGCAGTAATGGCGAAGTCTTCCAAACTGGTTGCCGCGAGACGCGGCAAGGTATTGTTGGTCAGACGCCGGTCGGACGGCCTCTGGATGTTCCCAGGCGGCCGCAAGCAAGCGCGCGAATCCGCGAAGGACTGCCTGCGGCGGGAGATCAAGGAAGAGCTGCCCAAGCTGAAGCTCGGCCGGATCAGCCTCTGGAAGGAAGTGAAGGCGAGGAACAAGCGCTCCGGCCGCAAGATGAGCGATGCGATCTTCATCGCTAAGGGCGCCAAGGGCAGGCTGGCGATCGGCGACAAGAAGGAGATCGACCGCGCCGCCTGGCAGAAGCCCCGCGGCATCCGCCTGACGCCGACCTCGCGCTACATCCGCGACCGCCTGTTTCCACGAAAGCCGCGGCGGTGAGCTAATCCTCTCGCCGCGCCGATCGCGTCCGCCCGGCGAATGCCCTCGACCGGGCCGCGCGCGGCTCCGGCGCAGCGAGCCGGACGGCCTCGACCTTGCGCTGCTCCTTGCGGGCCGTGCGCGCATTGCGCATCGCGCGTTTGATGAAGGGGTGTTGGGGAATCCTCTGCGAAGAACAGCACCACTTCGCAGCTCGGACATTGCCTGGAATAGCCGTCCTGCAACCGGCCGGCGCGATCGCGAAACACGCCCTTATAGCGCGTGCACGGAATCTGGACGAAACTTATGAGAGAAATCCTAGCGCGCGGCGCGTGGGCGCTCAAACCGGAAGGATGCGGTACCCAGTTCCGGCAGGTCGGACCATCAGTGCGCCGACCGCGCCGGCAGATATCTGGCCCACTTTCTTGGAACGACTTCGCTCGGCGCGCGTAGATTCTAGGCTCACGGCCCATCCCCAACCCCAAAAGCCCCCCGGGCCGCGAGAAAACCTTCCCCACAAAGGTTGGCGACCTCAGCGCCTTCGCACTGAGGTCGTTTTGGCGCAAATCGTGTGAACCAGTTCACAAACGCTCGGCGAGATCGCTGCTATGAAGACGTCATTGCTTAACCGCTTCATTTTAAACGAACGCCCCAGCGTGGCTCCAAGCGCTGGGGCTTTTTCGTGCCTGCCAGTGAGTAGAGCGTCTCGATTGTATTGACTTTCGCGTCGAGAGCATGGACCGCATTTCACGCGTCGGAACGGAGCCAGTTCCGATCTGCTGGGCGATCAACGGCCAAACTGCCGGGATCGCGATGGCATCCCGGACGTTGCCCACGAGCGTGCGTTCGCCGGGCAAATCCCATATGCATGGCGCCGAGCAGCCGAATCAGGATGAGAGCGGCTCGCGTTCAGTTGCCGGCGGTTTACGACCAGAGACGGATTCAAGTGAGGCTTTCCAAAAACGCGCGGGCCACCAAGAAGTCGCCCAAGAAGAGCAAGGGGTCGCAGCGCGCAACGATCTCATCTTCGTCGCCCCTCGGAATGATGGCTCTCCATCTGCTTGCACAATGGAAGCAGTCCGGACGCAGCGGTCTGGTTTTTCTTGCCGAGAGTGAGAACAGGGCCGAGCGGCTGGGCAGTGTCATTCACGCGTTCGACCCTTCCTGCGAGGTCTTGGTGTTTCCGCGATTGAACACCTTGCCGTTCGATCAGCTGGAGCCATCCCACGAACTCGCGGGGCGCCGAGCCTCGGTCCTGAGACGCCTCGCAAGATCCAAGAAGCCGCTCTTTCTCGTTTCGACGGCGGAAGCCGTGATGGAGCGCCTGCCGCCGCCTGCGAGCCTGTCGCGCCTGAGCGTGAGCTTGAAGGTGGGCGGCGCGTTCTCCGAGCGGGACCTCGAGGCGCGCCTCGAAGCTCTCGGATATGATCTCGACGACGAGCCGGACTATCCGGGCGGGGCGCTGTTTCATGGTCAGACCTTCGAGATATTTCCCGCAGGCGCGCTGGGGCCGTTCCGGATCGAGCATTCGGATCGCGCGATAAGACGGATCGTGGCGTTCGATCCGAAAGAGCACGACATCATCTTCGAGACCAGCGAGCTTCTGGTCGATCCCATGTCCGAGCGGCTTGCCTTTGCCGGCAAACGCGGCAAGCGCGCGAGCCTGTTCGATTATTGCGGGCGCGCCAAATGGATCGCCGATGCAGGTGTGCCGTTGCACGCCGACGCGTGGCTGAGCACGATCGAGGAAGCCGCGCCCCGTGCCGAGCGGGAGCGCGAATATCTCGGGCGGGCTGACTGGAAACGGCTCGCCAAGGGCATGAAGACGTTGCCGCGGACGGCGCCGCTCCAGACCACGCCGGAATTTTCGAAGCTGACATCCGCAAGGAAGGCGCTCCGGGCATTCGTCGAGGAGACGCGACGGGCCGGTTCGCGCCTGATCCTCGTCGCAGCGCAGGAGGATGATCTGCGCGTGATGGAGCGGATGAGCGGCGTCAGGGCGCAGCGCTGCGAAGACTGGGACGAGGTGACGAGCGGGCGGAACGGCGAGGCGGCGCTGCTCGCCGATCTCGATGCGGGCTTCGTTCTGCCGGGGAAAAAACCTCTTGCCATCGTCACGGCGTCCGACGTGCTCGGCAGCCGGGCGCATCATCCTCAGCCGATGGCGCGCGCCTGGAGTGCGGCTTTCGATCATGCCGACGTGCCCGAGCAGGGCACGGTGGTCGTCCATCTCCAGCGCGGCCTTGGCGTGCTCGACGGCTTGCAGACGGTGAACACCGGCGGCGGCGCGCTGCGGGAGATGATCCGCCTGAAGTTCGCAGGCGACAACGCGGTGCTGGTGCCGCCGCCCGATCTCGCTTTGATGTGGCCTTACTCAGCCGAGCTCGGCAAGCTCGCGCTCGACAGGGCGGACGGCAGCACATGGTGGGCACGCCGCACCTCAGCCGAACGCGAAATCCAGATCGCGGGCAAGGTTCTGGCCAAGCACATCAGCCAGCGCCGGCGGCGGCGCGCCGAAAAGCTGGTTCCGCCGGGATCGGGCTACGAGAAGTTCGTGGCGCGCTTCCCTTATTTCACGACGAGCGACCAGGCCAAGGCGATCGCCGACGTGCTGGATGATCTCGCGTCCGGTCACCCCATGGACCGGGTGATCTGCGGCGACGTCGGTTTTGGCAAGACCGAGGTGGCGCTGCGCGCGGCGGCCGCCGTGGTGCTGTCGGGCAAGCAGGTGGCGGTCGCGGTGCCGACGACGGTCTTGGCACGGCAGCATGTCGCAACGTTTCAGAAGCGCTTCGCTCCGTTCGGCATCGAGGTGGGCAACCTGTCGCGGGCAACATCCGGCGCGGAGCTGCGCGAGACCAAGGAGGGATTGCGCAGCGGCTGGATCAAGGTCGTGATCGGCACGCAGGCGCTCACCGGCAAGGACGTCAAGTTCGACGATCTCGGCCTCGTCATCATTGACGAGGAGCAGCATTTCGGCGCGGCCGAAAAGGCCAAGCTCTCCGGGCTCGCCAAGAACGTCCACGTGCTGATGATGAGCGCGACGCCGATCCCGCGGACGCTCGCCGCCGGCCTTGCCGGCTTCCGCGACCTCAGCGTGATCGCTTCGCCGCCGGTGCACCGGCTTCCAGTCGCAACCCGGATCGCACCGCTGTCGGACGCCGCCATCGCCTCCGCGCTGCTGCGCGAACAGCGGCGGCACGGCCAGAGTTTTCTGATCTGTCCGCGCATCCAGGATCTCGATCCCATGCTGGCGCGGGTGCAGGCGGTGGCTCCCGACCTGCGCATCGTTTGTCTGCACGGCAGACTGGCGGCCGACGAAATCGACGACCGCATGATGAATTTCGTCGAGGGTAGGGCCGACGTCCTGCTCGCGACCAACATCGTGGAGAGCGGCCTCGACATTCCCCGTGCCAACACCATCGTGGTCTGTTGGCCCGAAAAGTTCGGCCTCGCCCAGCTGCACCAGCTCCGCGGGCGGGTCGGCCGTGGCGGCATCCGCGCCTTCGCCCATCTGCTGACCGAGACGGAGTCCGGGCAGTCCGAGAAGCGGCTGGCGGTGCTCGAGGAGTTCAGCCGACCCGGCGCCGGCTTTGCCATCAGCGAGCGCGATCTCGATCTCAGAGGCGCGGGAGACCTGTTCTCGGAGCAGCAATCCGGCCACGTCCAGGTGTTCGGGCCCGTGCTCTACAGTCACCTCTTGAAAATGGCCTCGGAGAAGGTCGACGAGGGCCGGGCCGCAGTGTGGGTGCCAGACCTCAATCTGCCGGTCGGGGACATGCTGCCCGATACCTACGTGCAGTCCGAGCCCGTGCGGCTCGAACTCTATGCGCGTGCAGCACGATGCAATGACGAGGACGACCTCGACGACCTCGAGGAAGAAACCTCCCGCCGCTTCGGCCCGCTGCCGAAAGTGGCGCGCGACTTCTTCGCCGCAGCCTGGCTCAGGATCGAATGCAAGCGTAGGGGCATCATCCGCCTCGACGTCGGTCCCGGAGCGGTCGCCGCAACGTTCCTGCCGGGGCGCTTGCGGAAGTCGCGGGGCAAGTCGTTGCAACGCGACGGCGATCGCGTCGTCTATCACAGCCCAATGCGAGATGCGCCGTTTGAGCGGGTGGAGGAGCTGTTCGAGCTGCTGGATGAGGGGTAGGGCGCTCGCGCCTTCGTCAGCAGCTTGACGTCATTTCCAACGCGGATCACGCGTCCGCGCAGACCAGATCAGCCGGCCGCGAGCCGCACGAGCTGGCGACAAGGTGCTGGACGCCAACGCGCAGGTCGAGCGACGAACAACTGTGTCGCCCAGACGCGTTCCGAGCCCGACAGGGCCAGGTTTGTAGTCCGCGAGCGAAGCGGCGAAGAGACACGATCGGCGCAATGGATCATCTCGCCCCGGTCCCGTTTCGCCATGGGGCCAAATTGGCTGCGCACAACAGTTGAATCTGTCTCAGCGGAGTCTGGAATCCGCCTAACCGGTCGGCCACTGCGGATTGATTGGTGAAGGAGTTTGGTACCCGAGCTCATCTCTCGATTGAGCGACTAGCCAAAAACGTAAAAACAACCCCATGCACAGTAGCTAAGTGCTGCTGATACAATGTCTTCTGCATTCGTCGCGAAATCCAGTTGACGCGTCGGGCAAAACAGTGGCATTCTGCCATTCTTCGGAAAATCCGCTGCGGAAAACTGCTGCTGGCCATGGGGTGAGGGGCTTAACCCCCGTAATTGGCCGGAGTCGCTGAGCCCGTCAGCCGGCCAGGCCGCTAACGTGGAATTAATCCAAAAAGCCCACAATTTTAGACAGTTGTGTATGGGTGCTGCGTAAAGGAGTCGTCGTGAGGACGTTCCAGGGGCGGCTTCCTTTTGCTCGCTCATTGGGGTCAATGCACGTGACCACGACTTTCGAAACGGAAGGCTTCGCCGAAGAGCTCGACCCTGCAGCACTTGCAGCCGCCGCAGCAGCACACGAACCCGCAGCCGCGGAAGCTCCAGTGCCGATCAAGCGGTCCAGCCGGAAATCGGTCCTGGCCCTGTCCGTGTGTGCCTTGGCCATCAATGGCTCGGCGGCGATCTATACGTTGCCGTCTGGTTTTCCGTCGTTGAATGTCGGCAACTTGGCTGAACTGCTTCCGCGCCAAAAGGCTTCCGCGCCAAAACCGGATCCGGTCGTCGCTGCCTTGAAGGACATTCAGTCGGCCCAGCAGCGACAGACTGCCTTGCTGAAGGAGAACAATGATTCAGCGCAGCAGAATGCAGCTCTGCTGCAGCAGGATTCATTGGTGCTGCTTTCCCTGCGACAGAGCATCACGGATGAACGGGTCGACGTGAGGAAGATATCTTCGCAGCTGTCGACGCTGATCGCGAAGGTCGACACGCTGCAAAGTGCATTGATGTCGGACGTCACGTCCTCCATTCGAAGGGCGCAGGCTCGCTATGGACTGTCCGCAGTGATGCGCAAACGGATCGCTCGGGAATCGAAACCTGTCGGGCCCGTTTCGGTTGGAGGAGCGCCGCTGAGCATGCCCGCTACAGTTTCAGCCCCGGAAAGCTGAACGCACGTCAAGCGGATCATTTGGGGCCATCTCCGCGCGAACCCAGTAAGCGAACGGGCCTATGCTCGTACGCTGGCGACTGATCGCCGCCGACATCAAGTCCATGACCGCATGCCTCATGGACGGTCAGGAGGACCGGTCCCGGTCTTCCGCTCAAGCATCGCCATTTCAACTTGGTCAGCCAGGACTGTGAGGTGGCTCGCAAGCCGATCGAACAGTTCGCGCTTGGCGGGTTCGGTTGCCAGATCGCGGATCAGGGCGCATTTGGCCGCATCTTTCCGGAGTTTCTCGAGCGGGGCCGGATAGTCCTTCATTTGCAATGACTCCGTTCCCCGTAATGGAACGGTACAGGCAATGTACGAAAGCGAACAGACGTGGTTGCCGCTTTTTCCTAGAGTTCGGTGGGCTTTGGCCTTCCCCAAAGGTCCAAAGCACCTCCAGCGGCCCCGGCCTCGACCCACCCAAAAGCCCCCACGGCCGGGGCCGTCACTACCGTGCAGCACTTTCAATAGGAACCGTCGCCTCGCCACCGCATTTGTTGATTGCATAATTGTCCCGGTTGTCCGGTCGGGTCTTAGGGTGTCGTGGGGGCGTTTAATGGGCGCTTGTGATCGCACCGCTGTTCTGAAGCAGCGTGTCGACGAGCTTGTTTCCGGGCTTTCCGAGTTGGAAAATTTGCGATCCCGCGTCATCGCAGCCGAGCACATGCAACAGGGGCATAGCGTCGACCGCAAACCGGCCGCAGCAACTCGCCTGAGTGCTAAACCCAAATCATCATCGGCAAAACCCGATCGCCCAAAGAAGCGCATGGCGCGGCCGCCCAGCGTCGAGCAATGACGTCGGACGCTGGCTTCCGGCAATGCCAATGCCGGTCGGACATAGGCAAGCCGACATCAGCATTCCAGCGCGGCCGAGACGAAATGGCTCATGCGCGCCTACCAGCGTCTGAAACTACGACGAGAGCGAACACGAGTTGCCGGAAAACACAGATGTGTTGATCTGAAGCCTGTTTCCACGTCCAGTCACATGGGGCCAAAGGCGCTTACGAGCCCGATGGTGATCGGGACCAGCGCAACGATTGTCCATAGGGCAGGCGAACTGGAGGACAGGCCGGCGAAAAAGATCAAGACACCGAAGCCGACGAGAGCCACCGAGATGGCGTATGCGAGCGCTTTTTCCATCGTTTGATCCACAGGGAACACTGGATGGATTGCGCCTGTAAGATTCCCTGCCGGTCGAAACGTTCCTATGCCGAATATCCGGCACCAGACTGCCTTGCTGAAGGAGAGCAATGACTCAGCGCAGCAAAATGCAGCGCTACCGCAGCAGGATTCAATGGTGCTCCTTTCCCTGCGACGGAGCATCACGGACGAGCGGGTCGACGTGAAGAATTCGGCTCGCCTGTTGGGCGATTAAGGGAAGCCTCCTGCTGGCCAAGCTCTATGGCGTGTGGAGGCTCGCTGGTTCACGCCGGCGGGCCTCTGTGCTACAATCCACAAGCGATCGGGAGCCGCCACCATCGCGTCGATCGCCGACAATTGAGCTGGCTATCGACAAACGTAAGTACCCTGGCGCCGTGGTGCCGAGCGTCCGCCACTTTTGCATTACTGGCTCCGGCGCGAAGCATCCCGATCTTTTCCTTGCAATGATTAGATCATCCTTCATGTAGGGAGTTGTTTAATGATTAGGCTGATTTCAATTGCTTCCCTCACTCTGGCTCTGACCACCGGCGCTGGACAGGCGCAGCAGAGCACGCCTCGCGGAGGCTCCCCCCAAAGTTTGGAAAGATGCAAGCAGCTCGCTAGCGAACGTGGTTTCTCGAGTGCGGGTGGGATCATGAAAGGACAGGTCGCGCAAAGCGAGAGTTTGTGATCAATTGCATGCGCGGAAAGCAAATCTAGGCAAATCGAACGGGACATCTTCGGACGGTTCGCCGGTTCACGCTGGCGGCTGTCCCACTCGTCCTAAAACACGACGCTGCCGGGCTCGAAATACATGTCCCGGCAGCGTTTCATTCTCAAACTGAGCACTGAAATCCCAGTTGGTTTCGACTGTGCAACGACCATGCCACAGGTGTGTGACACGGCCCGCCAGCTACGGGCGGGCCTTTGTTCTGGTCCATCGTATAGTTCTCATGCGCGGTCGGCTGCCGTCCGTATCTAACCCTCAGTGTCCTAACTTGATTTTGGGAGTGTCCTAATTCATTCTCAGTACTGACAACATTCACAAGCTCTGTTCACGCACGACGATTGGGGAGGGGCGCTCCAGGACCGTGACCCTTCGCCCGCGATGATGTCATGAAAGGCATGCAAGCCCACTTAGAACTACTTCGCGGGCAAATCGCAGAATGCGAGCGCATGCAGAAGGCCGCAAAGAGTCAGCTCCAGCGCAACGTGTTCGCAACGCTGCTCGCGCGCTACAGGGCTATCGCGGTCGAACTGGAAGAAGCGATAGCAAAGATGCCTCCTCCAAACACTTTCCGAGATCGCACCAAGCAAGCGCGGCAAGCTGCCAAAGAGTACGGCGACGACCAAAGGAAGCTAGCCAAGAAGCTCCGCCGCAAAATGAATTAAGGCCGCCTCAGTTGGCGGCCTCACTCTTTATCCTCGGTCCAAGATCCTCGGTCCAAGTCTGCTCGCCGCACTCGCACTTGAACATGCGAACCGCTCCAAATTACGGTGACAGCACTGTCACCGTAATATGGTCGCAAGTGCTTCCACAGTATCGCGCTCATTGGGCATCGCGGATCCGGATGCCTGGCTCGCCGCGGACAAAGAACTGGTTACGTGAGATCCTACGCCGGAGCCATTGCGCAAGCTGCTTGTGCCGCTTTTCGGTATACGTGGCAACGACCGCAGCGACAACGTTCGCTACCAAGACGGCCGGGATAAAGACCAGCCATCCGGCGTCCTTCCAGAGCAGGAAGGCCGGATACATCAGGGTGTGATGAATGAGGTAGAGGGTGAAGGAATAGCCGGCGAAAAACCGGATGATCTTTGCAGGCCACGGAGAGGCGGCGATCCGTCCTGCCTGCGTTGCCACGACGACCCCTAGAACAAAGAGTACGAGCAGGGGGTAGGTTACGGGCTTGTATTCGAGATATGCGCGGGTCGTCGCCACATAGGCGACGATCGAGCCGACGGCCAGCACGGCGCCAAGCGTCCTGCTTTGCAAGGCAACGGACCTCAGGACGACATAACTGTAAGCGCCTGCCAGCCACAGGGCAAAAAGCGATCGACCGAGACCGTTGTCCTCTTGAAGAGCCCCAAACATGTAGTGGAGGGGGATCTGACCGAAAATGACGGCTATCGGTATCAGCATAGTCGCCCGGGCAGGCGTCGCCCCAATGAAAAACAGCGCGCCAACGAACAGATAGATGTGCCACTCGATCACCAGTGTCCAGAGCGGGCTGGCAGAACCAATGATCGGCCATCGCAGCAGGCTCAGGTGCTCAAGCGGACCGCGGTAGGTTTCGATCATCAGCAAATTGGCGAGAAAGATCGTCGGACTTCGACTACCCTCCAGGACGCGATCGCCAATGAGCCAAATGGTCCCCGTGTCGACGAGGACCACAAGCAGAAGGCATGGCACTAGGGCAGAGTAGATGCGGGCGGCTCTATCAATGAAGAACTGCAAGAAAGTGTAGCTGGGGTTTCTCGATTTCTCGAGCAGCGTATAACTAATCAGGAATCCAGAAAGCACGAAGAACAGTAACACGCCGACATTCTGGGGCAGAGGGAGCCCGGACTGGCGGAGTTCTGGCAGGAAGAACGAGATGCCATGACCGATGCAGACCATCTGGGCTGCGATGGCGCGCAGTGCATCCAGGGCTAACGACGTGTCGTTCTTTGATCCATCCAACGTAAACTGACTACAGCTCAATTCTTGTCTCGCGATCAGTTCAGATGCATATGGCGTCAATCTCGACGATTAGTTGAACTATTGCAATATGTGTCTATGTGTTTCCAAGTTCTACGACGGCGCAGTCGGCCTGGGCAGCAGAATGATTGGAACTGGCAAGTGAGCACGCTGCCCCAGTTCAATCGTGATGGCTTGGTCTCCGTCACGAACAGAATCGTCGAGCGAGCCCGAGATCGCCGCAGCCGATGGTCGATTTGCCAGCACAATGCCCACGAGCTTTGCTGGTTGGCCATTCGCGACGTTATTGGAGCTGATTGGTGAGCGCGCTGGGGCTCGAACCTAGGAAATACGGTGACAGTGCACTTAACTAAGGGGCACCCGTTCCGTGGCACATTAAGTGCACTGTCACCGTAATGGTCGTAATGGGCCTGACCTCAGCTCTGCGGCTACCGCATTCGCCGCAGACGAAACGCGGCTCGATATCAGACAAGTGAACATCGTCAGGCCAGCGATCGGCGTTCAGAGCCACGTGATGGCTGCAATGACCGCTCAAGATCACCTTCGGCCAGATGCGCGAGATGGGCATGCGCGGGGTCCTGGTCTACTGCGCCGGCCGTCGGCGTGCGTAAGAGTGTGGCGGCGTGCAGGGCGAGGCATGCCGCGATCAAAGCGGCATTGTAAGTAGCTCGCAAATTATCAATCCCTTAGGGCTCATCCGTCGCGCGAGCGACTGCGCGTCGTGGGTGGGGAAAAGCTGCGAGGGGCGGCGGTTCTATATGGAGGGGCCAACGGATCCGCAGGGCTCACGGGTTATGAGCACGTGCCCGTGCCGCCAATTTTTGAGCACGTGCCCGTTCCAACATTGATGGTGCTTTTGGGCGAAGCCAATCGAGGCCATGATAATTAAGGCCACGACGACACACACGGCTACGAGGTTATGCGTCATTGTGCCACTCCACGGTAAACTGTGACTGGCTACTCGGGCATCATACTGAGCGGTGGCGGCCGATCAAAAAGCAAAATCCACCGCGCGAAGGCCTCACGGGTGGTGGTCAGATCGGCGCCGTGTCCGGTAATAGGGGAATACGTCAGGCAGCCGACGGGACAGGCGCCGGCGGTTCACCCTGGCCGCTGCATTTAGGGGCGACCGCTCGCTATAGTTGCCACCCCCACAAACACGACGACCAGAACGACCCAGCCCACCGTCGACACCGCATCCATAACCAGCCCTCTGCCAACCCAGGGCAGGATGGAATTGGCGGGCTCGCGGTGTCGTTGAGTCAAATTGACTCACCCGCGCTGAGCGCAGCAGTCGATTTGCCAACACGGTGCCCACAGAGCACTTTTTAGGTCGGCTCGTATTCCGGGCTAAATATTTGATTTGGCTTGGTGAGCGCGCTGGGGCTCGAACCCAGGACCCCGTGATTAAAAGTCACGTGCTCTACCGGCTGAGCTACGCGCTCCCATGGCCGCTGATGGCTTGAAGAGGATCGCCATCGTGTTCGGTCATTTCGAGAAGCATGTCTTGCCGCCACGCTCGACTTGCGTTGCGGGGAAAACCGGCTGTTTCCGGATCATGCTTCCGCGCTGTGTAGGGGGAGTGGCTGCGGAGGTCAATAGTGCGGGTGGCTGCCGAAGTTCTTGGCAGGGGCGGGGATTCCACCGGTATTCCCACGGCTTAGCTTGGGATTTTCAACCTGATTGGCGGGCGGTCATCCACGCCGAAGAGCACGTGACTTTTAATCACGGGGTCCGGGCGCCCGGGTTGGGGCGCCCGTCAGTTCGCCTCGCGCCGGACCTCATTCGGCACCGGCTGCGGCGTACCGGGGTTCGGCAGGGCGACCGGTCGCAGGCCGATCAGCTCGGCGGAGCGGATCGCGCTGTCGCGCCAGAACTGGAACGAGTTGATGCGGCTGAGCTCGAGGATCGCGATCGCGACCGCGGCCAGGAACGGCAGGCTTTGCAACACCAGGACGCCGGCGAAGACGTAAATCTCGGTGATCTGCCGGAAGCTGTTGCTGGCGATCAGCACGCCGGCACCGATCACCAGCAGCGCGCCGATCACGGCCTCCCAGAACGCCTGGAACTCGATCGACATCCTGCTAAGGCCGCCCTTGGAGGTGCGGGCGAAGGCGATGTGCTCGGTGATGAGGCCCTGCGCGACCGCGCGCGACACCGTCCATTGCACGCTCATCGCCGCGATCATGGCGCCCAGCATCTGGCCGGGCTTGATCGCGACGCGGGCGCGATACATCGACAGGAAGTGCACCAGCGACACGATGAAGGCGCCGATGATCGGCAGCGTCAGGATCTTGTCGGGGATGGCGATGTCGGCGAAGGCGACGATCGGCACCCAGACGAGGTTGAGCAGCGCCACGACCACGCCGAGGCTTTCGGCGCCCAGCCAGTTCAGCCAGCCGAGGCCATATTCGCGCTTCTGGTCGGGCGTCAGCCGGCTCCGGCCGGGCAGGAATTGCCGCCAGTGCTTCTTCACGATCTGGAGGCCGCCATAGGCCCAGCGGTGACGCTGCTTCTTGAAGGCTTCGTAGGTGTCAGGGAGCAGGCCCTGGCCGTAGCGGTGGTTGGTGTAATGGGTGGTCCAGCCGAGCTCCTGGATCGCAAGGCCGAGATCGCTGTCCTCGCAGATCGTATCCGACGACCAGCCGCCGGCCATGTCCATTGCGGCGCGGCGGATCAGGCACATCGTGCCGTGCACGATGACGGCGTTGAGCTCATTGCGCTGGACCATGCCGATGTCGAAGAAGCCGGCATATTCGCCGTTCATGATGTAGTGCATGATCGACAGGCCGCCATCGCGATGCTCCTGCGGCGCCTGCACGAGGCCGACGCGCGGATCGGCGAACGCCGGCACGAGGTCCTTCAGCCAGTCGGGATCGACGACATAATCGGCATCGAGGATGCCGATGATCTCGGCATCCGCCGCGGTGCGGTCCATGGCGATGCGCAGCGCGCCGGCCTTGAAGCCCTGCACCTTCTCGGCGTTGATGAACTTGAAGCGTTCACCGAGCGCGCGGCAATGGTCCTGGATCGGTTGCCAGAAGGCGGGATCCGGCGTGTTGTTGATGATGACGACGCATTCGTAGTTCGGATAGTTCAGCCGCGACAGCGCATCGAGCGTCTGCTTGAGCATCTCGACCGGCTCGAAGTACGCCGGGATGTGGATCGAGACCTTCGGGTAGTAATTCTCCGGCACGTTCTCGACCGGCTTGCCCTTCGTGATCAGCCGCTGCGGCGGCCGGCCGAAAGCGACCGCGGCGATCTCGTCGATGCGCGCCATCGCGATGAGTACGAGCGGAACGAGCAGGATCATGCCCAGCGTCAGCGCGAAGGCCGAGCCGAACAGGAAGTAGTGGCCGTTCCAATAGGCGAACACGGTCGCAGCCCAGGCGCCGACGCCGTTGGCGGTGACCGAGAGCAGGAATGCCTGCGCGGCGGTCGGCTGCGACAGCCGCATGATCGGCAATGACAGCAGGATGCCGACCAGCAGCGCGATGCCCATCAGCTTCCAATAGTCGGAATTCTCGACCGGACCGGTCCAGGCGAATTTCGGCTCGCGATTGGCGTTGAGAATGCCCCAGTAAGGACCGACGCCGCCTTCGAAGAATTTCCAGGGCTGATCGATCGCCTCGACGAGGTTGTATTCCATGCCGAGAGCTTCGGCGCGGCTGACGAAGTTGCGCAGGATCAGCGCCTGCTGGAACGGGCCCGGATCGGCGTTGCGCAAATTGTAGCCGGCACTCGGCCAGCCGAACTCGGCGATCACGATGCGCTTGCCGGGAAAGAGATTGCGCAGGAGGTTGTAGCGGTCGACGGCCTGGTCGACCGCCTGGTCCGATCGGAAGTTTTCCCAATAGGGCAGCACGTGCGCGGCGATGAAATCGACGCTGGAGGCAAGGTCCGGAAAATCGCGCCAGATGTTCCAGATCTCGCCCGTCGTGACGGGAACGCGGACCGATCCCTTGACCTTCTTGATCTTGTTGATGAGGTCTTCGACCTTCTGCTCGCCGCGGAAGATCACCTCGTTGCCGACCACGATGCCGATCACGTTGCTGTTCTTGCGGGCGAGCTCGATCGCCGCTTTGATCTCGCGCTCGTTGCGATCCTCGTCCTTGTCGATCCAGGCGCCGACCGTGACCTTGAGGCCGAACTCGGCGGCGATCGGCGGCACCAGTTCGTTGCCTTCCGTCGCGGAGTAGGACCGGATCGCTCGCGTGAGGGTCGAGAGCTTCTTCATGTCCGCGCGAATCTTGTCGGTGTCGACGTTGATGTCGACGACGTGTCCCGGTTCGAACGGCGTATAAGACAGACTCGGGAACAGGCCCTTGAAATCAGGCGCGGGTTCCTTGTCGCGCAGGATTCCCCAGAGGCCGGCGTGGAGCGCGGACACAAGCAACAGAACGGCGGCGACAACGCGCATCGCGGCTAAACCAAAAGGGGCTGAGGTGGCAGGGCAGCGGATCCGACCCCGAGATCCGACCGAGTCCGCGGCAAAGGGAGCATACCTCTGCCGTGCGGTTTCACAACTGTCATGGCCTCATGTCCTTATGAGGGCATGGCCTTTTCGAACGACGCGTGGCAGTGCCAACCGTGTCTATGGCCGATCGTTCCTGAACGACAGCTGAAACGATCGCGGCTATTTCTGGGGCGCGGGCGTTGGGCTTGGCGCAGGCGAGGGGCTGGCGGCCGGCTGGGGAGCTTGCGAAGTGCCCGAAGCCGGCGCTGCGGCTTGCGAGGCGCTCGCTTGCTGCGGCTGGGAGGCCGGGTTGATCCAGCAAGCGTGCACGCGGCTGTCCAGGGTCTCGGCGACCTTGGGGTCGATCTGCCCGCCGAAGCGGGTCAGGCAGCGGAAGGCGGCCTGGATGTGGCCGCCGGGGCAGCCGAAACGGTCGTAGAGGTCGAGATGGCGGAACGCGGTATCGAGATCATCCCGCCACATCAGCCGTACCACGCGCCGGCCGAGCCAGACGCATTCGGGATTGCCGGCGGGGCCGTTGATGACCTGGGCCGCTTCCGCGAATTCGTCGGTGCGGCGCTGGTTCTGGGCGGCGTCCTTGGCGGCGTCGGCGGGTTGGGCGGCGGCCTTGCTCTGGTCGGGGGCGGGCGAGCCGCTCTGGGCGTAGGCGCCGCCGAGACCGGCGAGAACGAGAAGGCAGGAGACTGCCAAGGTGGCGGCGAACTGCCGCAGGACCGCATTTCGTAACTCGAACACCCGTTGCCGCATGAATTCCCCAATATGTCCGCTGACCGTCCGCATCCCGACCTCGCGGACGCGCCGGTGATGGCGTCCAAATGGGTCTCCAATGCGGCGGAAAAGTCCTTGGGAGTCCATGACCTGTATTTGGAATTTTGTCCAGCAAAGTCACGATGCTAGGCCCCGGTCGAACGGCCGCAGCCAAAATCCGCGGGGGGAGGAACTGATCCACACCCGGGCACCCCCTTGGCAGACGGCGTGCAAGCAGGTAATCGACGGGCCCTTCGCGGAGGACGGAACCGATTTCTCTTCGTACGCCACTGGCGCTTCTGCTCGTTTCACTGGGTGCGATTGCTGCCGTGTGGTGGTGGTTGGCGACGCCGATCACGCTCGCGCGCGCCCCGATCGATCCCGCCGAGAAGGTCCAATGCGTCTCCTACGCACCGTTCCGCGGCGAGCAGTCGCCGCTGGATGCGTGGACGCATATCGACGCCGACCAGATCGAGCAGGACCTGCGCCAGCTCAAGCAGATCACCGATTGCGTCCGCACCTATTCGATGGAGAACGGGCTCGACCAGGTGCCGGCGATCGCCGCCAAGGTCGGCGGGCTGAAAGTGCTCCAGGGCATCTGGCTCTCCAGCAACCGCGCCAAGAATTTCGAGCAGGCCGCGCTCGCGGTTCGCCTCACCAAGGAATTCCCGTCCATCATCACCGCGTTGATCGTCGGCAACGAGGTGCTGCTCCGCGGCGAGATGACCACGGCCGACCTCGTCTCCATCATCCGCTCGGTCAAGGCGCAGGTCAGTGTGCCCGTCACCTATGCCGACGTCTGGGAGTACTGGCTGAAGAATCGCGAGGTCTATGACGCCATCGACTTCGTCACGATCCATATCCTGCCCTATTGGGAGGATTTCCCGGTGCGGGCGAAATTCGCAGCAAGCCATGTCGAGGCGATCCGCGAGCGCATGGCGGTGGCGTTTCCGGGCAAGGAGATCCTGATCGGCGAAACCGGCTGGCCGAGTGAGGGGCGCATGCGCGACGGCGCGCTGCCGTCGCGCACCAACCAGGCGCGCGTCGTCTCGGAAATCCTGAGCCTTGCGAAGGCGCAGAAGTTCCGCGTCAACCTGATCGAGTCCTATGACCAGCCGTGGAAGCGCAAGCTGGAAGGCACCGTCGGCGGCTATTGGGGCCTGTATGACTCGGTGCGCCGGAGCCTGAAATATCCGCCGGGTGAGCCGATCAGCAATTTCCCATACTGGAAATGGTACATGGGCGCCGGCATGGGCCTCAGCGTGCTGGTGTTCGCGGTGGCCGGTCTCACGCTGCGCCGGCGGCCCTGGACGCCGCGCTTCTCGGCCTGGCTCGGTGTCGGCATCTCGGCGACGACGGCGGGCATCCTGCTCGGGATCGGCGCCGACAAGATGTATTACGAGAGCTACGGCATCGGTGGCTGGCTGCTCTGGGGCGCGCTGTTGCTCGCCGGCATCCTGTCGCCGATCTTCTGCGCGCAGGCGATGGTGATCGGCCGCAGCCTCCCGACCTTCCTCGATCTGCTCGGTCCGCGCGAGGGCCGGAAATGGTCGAAGCTCACCGCCGTGCTCGGCCTGACGCTGGCCGTGACCGCGGTGATCGCGGCGCAGACCGCGCTCGGTTTCGTGTTCGACCCGCGCTACAAGGATTTTCCCTACGCCGCGCTGACGATGGCGGTGGTGCCGTTCGCGCTCTTGATGTTGAACCGGCCGCAGATCGGCCAGCGTCCGATCGCGGAGGCGGTGTTCGCAGGCGTGCTGGCGCTGTCGGCCGTCTTTGTGCTCTTCAACGAGGGCCGCGAGAATTGGCAGTCGCTGTGGACCTGCGCGATCTACCTTTTGTTTGCGCTCACGCTGTGGCGGGCGCGGGCCGAGCAAATCCAAGAATGAACAGGCCGATCGCAAGGCCCGACAGCACAACATTGTAGAGCACGATGCCGAGGCCGGCGGCGATGACGCCGACGGTGAGCAGCACGATCGACGGCCGCATCAGGTTAAGCGTCGCAACCACCAGCGCGACGATGCCGAACACCGAATTCTTGAACAGCACGGTCGAGACCGAGCGCGCCTTGCAGATCAGCGTCTGAAGTCCGGCATCGCAGGCGAGCGCGACTTGCGACAGCTCGATCGCGAGGTAGCGCAGATAGAGCGCATAGCCGACGGAAACGAAGCCGACGACGATCAGGAACTGCACCTGGTAGGGCGTGAGGCGGAAGGGCTTTTTTCTCATGGAGGCAATATGGTCGGGATGGCGCGGGCAGGCAACAGGGCAGGCGGTGTTTCTGTTGGTTTGGCTCGCCCAGGCAGCCTTTGGGAACACGCGAGGGGCGGGCTGAGTTCTGAATGTTATGACGTCCAACGCATGTTGCCTTCAAGGAGTGAGCATGGACAAGCCAACTCAGGAGTAGCTGAACGAGCTCAAGAGGTTGAGCAAGGAGGCGCGGGTGGAGGATTGGTCGGAAATCGTCCAGTCCAGGGATGAAGCGGAGATGCGCATTCGGGATCTGAAGGAAAAGGCGCGCATCGAGTAAATCATTGCGTGCGCAAAGAGCCATCAAATTCGACCTTGCGTCTTCCGGCTCTGTTTCCAAATGCAGACCGGCGCCTGATCCTTTGATCAGGCGCCGGTTATCGAAGTTACAAAGGCGAGGCGCAGCCTCACTTCTTCTTGGTGCTCGAGCCCGTCGTGTTCTGCATCTTCTGTCCGGGCGCGCTTTCCGAGTGGCCTGGTCCCGCGGTGGTATTGGTCTGGTGACCGGGCGCGTATTCGGAAGCGCCGGGAGCTGTCGAAGGCTTCGTCGTGTTCTGCATCTGCTGACCGGGCGCGTTGCTCGAAGCGCCCGGCGATTTCGTCGTTTGCGCGAGCGCCGAGGATGCCGCCAGAACGACGGCCGTCGCGATAATCAATTTCTTCACGTGTACTTCTCCTTGGTCATGGACGCGGGCACGAGCGATGTCGCGTGTCGGCCGCTCCGGTTCAGGACCGGGATAACTTGGCGGCCGGTGGCTGGTTTCGGTGGCGGACCGAAATTTAAGTCCATCTCCGCGCGCAGGAACACGACGGCATTCACCGCGCGTTCAGGTGGAAGCAGATTCTGACCTACCGCCGGAAGAACGACGACAGCGTCGATCCCGCAGACGCTGATGCCGTCTCCGGCTTCGCCGGTGCCGGCTGAGCCGCGGGTGCAGGCGCGGGCTCCTCATGCTTTGACGAGCGCTTCGAGGAGTAGCTGCGGCGGCGCTGCGGCTTCTCGGGCTTGGCGCTGGGCGCGGGCGCGGCTTCGGCTTGCGGTACCGCGTCCTGGTTGTTCTCGGAGCTCTTCTCCTGAACCCTGTCCTGAGTCTTTTCTTGTCTCTTGTCTTGCGCCTTCTCTTGCGCCTTTTCTTGGCCGCCGCGCATCGACAGGCGCTGGCCATCGAACACGGTGGTCTCGCAATGGCGATCGTTCTCGGTGAGGCTGGCGCAGAGTTTTGCGGCGGCGGCGGCGTTGATCAGGGGACCGGCACCCAAGCGGAGCTGCATGCCGAGGCCGGTGGCGCCCTCCTTGATCATGATGATCGGCCGCAGTGCGCCGACTTCCGGATTGGATTTGGTCACGCCGCGCCAGAGCGCGCGCAGGCCGTCGATCGAGTTGGCGCCGCCGAGGTCGATTGCAAAGCGCGTCTGCTGGACTGCGATCGCGGGGGCTTCGGTCTCGGCTGCTTCCGGCGGCTTCGTTGCTGCCGCGACGACCTCGGTTGGAGCAGCAGCCGGCTCGGCCTTCTTCTCGGCGGCCTTCTCAGCTGCCTCGGGCTGAATCAGTTTGGACGCGGCCGGATCCGGCGGCGCCATGATCGACTTGGACGGCACCAGCGGAATGGTCGGCGACTGCTGCACGAGCGAGGCGGCAGCCGCGGTCTGCGGCGGTGGGCTCGAGGGCTCCTTCACAGGCTCCTTGTGAGTATCCTTCTGATTATCCTTGGCGGCTTCAGTGCGCGGCTTCTCGCTCGCCGGAGCTGGCGTCGAGGCGACCGGCGCCACGCTGGGAGCTGCGGTCGCTGGCGCGACATCCTGCGGCTTGGCGCCTTGCGGCGGCGCGGCGCTCTGCTTGGCGATGGCACCGGTGACGGAATCGAGGCCCTGCTCCAGCACCGTGACGCGCGAATAGAGCCGGTCGCGATCGCCGTTCAGCGTCTCGATGGCGGCGGCGAGCCGGCGAGCCTCGTTCTGGCTCTCCTTGGTCAGCATCTGGAGCCGGTCGGCCTGGCGCGCGAGATCGGCGGAGGCGACCTGGTCGCGCCGCCAGCTGAGCTGGGCCTGATTGGCCATCACGGCGATGACGACGGCCCCCACGGCCGCGACGCCCCACGAGCCCAGCCGCCACATCATGCGCCGGTCGAATGCGCTTTCCTCGGCCAAAAGTCCGGAGAACAGCCCGCCGGTCTCCTTGGTGCCGAAGGCATCCGCCAGTGGGTCGGAATCCTTTGCCATGAACGTTAAGTGCCCAGCCCTGTCCGGCTTCCCCGAATCAATCAGGGAACATTAACAGGAAATACGCCTCGCACTTGAATTCCGGGCGTTTGCGGGGGTAGCAAGGCGATGGCATCAGGGCGGCCTGCCGTCCGCCGCACCAATTGATTCGGCCGTATCTGACAGGATTTCGATGACCGCCCGTTCCAGCCTCACGATCGTGCTCGCCGCCGGCGAAGGCACGCGCATGCGATCGAGCCTGCCGAAAGTGCTGCATCCCGTCGCACATCAGACGCTGCTCGCCCATGTGCTCGCCGCCGCGCCAAAGGGAACCGGCACGTCGCTCGCAGTCGTGATCGGTCCCCATCATCAGGCGGTCGCGGAGGAAGCGAGGCGCAGCCGCCCCGATGCGCTCACCTTCGTGCAAGCCGAGCGGCTCGGCACCGCGCATGCGGCGCTGGCGGCGCGCGAGGCGATTGCACGGGGCGTCGACGATCTCTTGATCGCATTCGGCGACACGCCGCTGATCTCGGCCGAAACCTTCGCGCGGCTGCGCGAACCGCTCGCCAGGGGCGCCGCGATCGCCGGGCTCGGTTTTCGCGCCGCCGATCCTTCGGGCTATGGCCGCTTCATCGTCGAGGGTGACCGCCTGGTCGCGATCCGCGAAGAGGCCGATGCCAGTGAAGCGGAGCGCAAGATCGATCTGTGCAACGCCGGCCTGATGGCGATCGACGGTCGCCGCGCGCTCGAAATTCTCGGGCAGATCGGCAATGCCAATTCCAAGAGCGAATATTATCTGACGGACGCAGTCGGCATCGTCCGCAAAAAGGGATGGGAGTCGGTCGTGATCGAGACCAGTGAAGACGAAGTGCGTGGCATCAACACCAAGGCGCAACTCGCCGAAGCGGAAAGCGTGATGCAGGCGCGCTTACGCAAAGCGGCGATGGAGGCCGGCGTCACGCTGGTCGCGCCGGAGACGGTGTTCCTGTCCGCCGACACCGTGTTCGGCAAGGACGTGACCATCGAGCCGTTCGTGGTCATCGGCCCGGGCATCTCGATCGCTGACGGCGCGGTGATCCATTCCTTCTCGCACATCGTGCAGAGTTCGATTGGCAAGAACGCATCTGTCGGTCCGTTCTCGCGCATGAGGCCGGGCAGCTCGCTCGGCGAAGGTGCCAAGATCGGCAACTTCGTGGAGACCAAGGCCGCGACGCTCGAGGCGGGAGCGAAGGCTAATCATCTCGCCTACATCGGTGATGCGATCGTCGGCGCCAAGTCCAACATCGGTGCAGGCACCATCACCTGCAACTACGACGGCTTTGGGAAGCACAAGACGGTGATCGGGCAGGGTGCGTTCGTGGGCACCAACTCCTCGCTGGTCGCCCCCGTCAAGATCGGCAACGGCGCCTATATCGGCTCCGGCTCGGTGATCACCCGCGATGTGCCCGATGATGCGATGGCGCTGGAGCGCAACCAGCAGACCATCCGGGAAGGCGGTGCTGCGCGCTATCGCGAGATGAAGACGGGCGGCAAGACTCTCGAAAAGAAGCCGGAGAAGTGAGCGAGGCTATTCGTCCGCGAATTCGGAGAAGATCGCGCGGGTCAGGCGCCAGCCGCGCGGCTTGGCACGCTTGGCCGGCTCGCCTTCGGGATGCTTGATGAAGAGGGGCTTGTTTTCCTTGCCCCGCAGGGGCGGCGGCCAATGCGCAAGGTGCGTGCCCGAGGTCTCGCTGGCGCGCAGATACATCGACGACAGGCCTTTGCGGTCGGATGAGCTTCTCATGGCCGTCTCTCCTGGGTGGGAATCGTTGGCCAAACATGTTGACAGTGAGTTAACGTGCGGGGTTAAAGGCCGGCCAAATCGACGCAGGCGAGGCTCGGTGTGATCTGGCGCTGTCTCAATCAGCAATAATTATTGAGTATCTGGTTCCGTAGGAGTTTCGCTAAAACCGACCGCGTCGTTTAGGCGATTTTTCGGCGATTTGGGGGATAGTGATCCGCATGTGCGGGATTGTCGGCATTCTCGGGCGCGAGCCGGTTGCAGAGCAATTGGTGGATTCGCTCAAACGTCTCGAATATCGCGGCTACGATTCCGCGGGCGTCGCCACACTCGAGGGCACGCATCTGGAGCGCCGCCGCGCCGAGGGCAAGCTGAAGAACCTGGAGAAGCGGCTCGAGGCGGAGCCGTTGAAGGGCACCACCGGCATCGGTCACACCCGCTGGGCCACCCACGGCAAGCCGACCGTCAACAACGCCCATCCGCACGCGACCGAGCGCGTCGCCGTGGTCCACAACGGCATCATCGAGAATTTCCGCGAGCTGCGCGAGGAACTCGAGACGAAGGGCACGGTGTTCCACACCGAGACCGACACGGAGATCGTGGTGCACCTCGTCGACGATCTGCTCGCGCGCGGCAACAAGCCGGTCGAGGCCGTCAAGCTGACGCTGGCGCGCTTACGCGGCGCCTTCGCCCTCGGCTTCATCTTCGCCGGCGACGACGACCTCATGATCGGCGCCCGCAACGGCCCGCCGCTCGCGATCGGCTATGGCGACGGCGAGATGTATCTCGGCTCCGACGCCATCGCGCTCGGCCCCTTCACCGAGACGATCAGCTATCTCGAGGACGGCGACTGGGTCGTGCTCACCCGCAACAGCGCAACGATCTTCGACAAGGACGGCCACGCCGTCCAGCGCGACAAGATCAGGCACGCGGCCTCGACCTCGCTGGTCGACAAGGCCAACTACCGCCACTTCATGGCGAAGGAGATCCACGAGCAGCCGGAAGTGGTCGGTCACACGCTCGCGCGTTATGTCGATATGGCGACCGAGCGCGTCTCCCTGCCGGTCAAGCTGCCATTCGACTTCAAGACCATCCAGCGCATCAACATTACGGCCTGCGGCACAGCGAGCTATGCCGGCTTCGTTGCAAAGTACTGGTTCGAGCGTTTTGCGCGTGTGCCGGTCGAGGTCGACGTCGCCTCCGAATTCCGCTACCGCGAAGCGCCCCTGCGCAAGGGTGATCTCGCCATCTTCATCTCGCAGTCCGGCGAGACCGCAGACACGCTGGCGGCGCTGCGCTATGCCAAGGCCGGGGGCGTGCACACGGTCGCCGTCGTCAACGTGGCGACCTCGACGATCGCGCGCGAAAGCGAGACCGTGCTGCAAACGCTGGCGGGACCCGAGATCGGTGTCGCCTCGACCAAGGCCTTCACCTGCCAGCTGATGGTGCTCGCAAATCTTGCAATTGCGGCCGGCAAGGCCCGCGGCGAATTGTCAGACGAGGATGAGACCAGGCTCGTCCATGGCCTCGTCGAGATCCCGCGCTTGATGTCGGATGCGCTCACCACCGAGGTTGAGATCGAGCGTTTGGCGCGCGAGATCGCAAAGTCGCGCGACGTGCTCTATCTTGGCCGCGGCACCAGTTTTCCACTGGCGCTCGAAGGCGCGCTGAAGCTGAAGGAGATATCCTACATCCACGCCGAAGGGTACGCTGCCGGCGAGCTGAAGCACGGACCCATCGCGCTGATCGACGAGACCATGCCCGTCGTCGTCATTGCGCCCTATGACCGGGTGTTCGAAAAGACCGTCTCGAACATGCAGGAGGTCGCCGCCCGCGGCGGCAAAATCATTCTGATGACCGATGCCAAGGGCGCGGAGGAGGCGACGGTCGATTCTCTCGTCACCATCGTGATGCCCGACATGGCGGGGGCGTTCACGCCGATGGTCTATGCCGTTCCCGTGCAGCTGCTCGCCTATCACACGGCCGTGGTGATGGGCACCGACGTGGACCAGCCGCGCAACCTCGCGAAATCGGTGACCGTGGAATAGGCACAAGGGATATCGGTTGGTCGCAGCCTTCCAAAACCTGCTAGAAGACCCTAGCTTGTGTGCTGCGACCGATCTGGAACCCGAATGACCCCCCGCGACGACGCGCCTGCGCCTCTTGATCCCGTCCCGGAACCACATACCGGCCTAATGGGCCGTTTTCGCAATTATTTCCTGACCGGCCTCGTCGTGACGGGGCCGATCGCGATCACGCTTTATCTGGTCTGGTGGTTCGTCACCTGGGTCGACGGCGTGGTGCGACCGTTCGTGCCGCTGGCCTATCGACCCGAAACCTATCTTCCCTATGGTGTTCCCGGCTGGGGACTGATTGTCGCATTCTTCACGCTGACGCTGGTCGGCTTCCTCGCGGCCAACCTGATCGGCCGGACGCTGGTCGACGTCGGCGAGACCTTTCTCGGCCGGATTCCGGCGGTGCGCGCGATCTATCGCGGCCTCAAGCAGGTGTTCGAGACGTTGTTCTCGGGCAAGGGTTCGAGCTTCCGGAAAGTGGGCCTGGTCGAGTTTCCCTCGCCCGGCATGTGGTCGATCGTGCTGATCTCGCAATCGCCGAACGAGGACATTGCGCGCAACCTGCCGGGACAGGAGGAGCACGTCTCGGTGTTCCTGCCGTGCTCGCCGAACCCGACCACCGGCTTCTTCTTCTATGTCCCGAAGAGCAAGATCATTGAGGTCGACCTCAGCGCCGAGGATGCCGCGACGTTGATCATGTCGGCCGGCGTGGTGCAGCCTGGCTCGGCACCAGATCCGAAGAAGGCCGCCGCGCTCGCGGGCGTGGCGAACGCCGCACGCATCGCCAACACGTCTGCGCTCCAACCCCAGCAGCCTGCGAAAGTGGAGTAGGGCCATTCCCGCGCGGGATGGCCGCGTTCACGCAGGCGTTCGCGTCCTCTGCTAGTCTCCGGTTGAACTGATCGTATCGTTCGGAATTCGACCTGGAGTGCATGATGTCCAAAACCATTGCGATCCTCGCGCCCGGTGCCATGGGCAGCGCCGTGGCTCGCCGCCTCAGCGAGAATGGCGCACGGGTGCTGACGTCACTGAAGGGGCGGAGCGAGGCGACGCTGAAACGGGCGGCGGACGCCGGCATGATCGGCGCCGAGGACGACGCGCTCGCCGAAGCCGACATCATCCTCTCGATCGTGCCGCCGGGCGAAGCCGTGGCGCTGGCTGAACGGCTGGCCGCGCTGATCGTCCGACGCGAGAAGAAGCCGGTCGTGGTCGACTGCAACGCCGTCAATGTCGACACCGTGCAAAGGATCGAGGAGATCATCGGCTCGGCGCAGGCGCCTTTCGTCGATGCCGGCATCATCGGCTTTCCGCCGCAGCGTGGTGGCAAGAGCCCGGCCTTCTACATGTCCGGCGAGCACGCCAAGGACGTCGCCGTGCTGAAAGAGCTGGGCCTCGACGTGCGGATCGTCGAAGGCCCGATCGGCGCAGCCTCTGCACTCAAGATGTCCTACGCCGGCATCGTCAAAGGCCTCGCCGGCATCGGCTCGGCCATGGTGGTCGCGGCCACGAAAGCCGGCGCGGCCGACGCGCTGCGCGACGAGCTCGCGCTCAGCCAGCCTGCAATTCTGGCGCGCCTCGAAGTGGCGCTGCCGGACATGATCCCGAAGGCGTATCGCTGGGTCGCCGAGATGCGGGAGATTTCGGGATTCTTGGGTCCGGATCATCCGGCCAGCCAGATCTATGAAGGCTTTGCGAAGTGGTTCGAGCATCTCGCCGAGGATGCCAAGGGGAAGGCGATGGATGCCGCGCTGATGAAGGCGTTCGCGGCGAATGTCCCGAAGAAGGACTAGAATCTACCTGCATGCCCGATCCGTCGAATGTCTTGCGCCAAGACCTTGGGCTAAGACAGTGGTTGCATCTCCGAGAACATATCGACAATCTTGTTGGTCATGCCGTCCACGATCAGCACCTGATCCTTCATCTTGACGTACATATAATCGCGCAGCTCTGGCAATTGCGTGAGCACCTGTGCTGGCAGTCCTTGAGCCTTTACGCCTTTTGGAAGTGTTGCGCCAACGGCAGGGGTAAAGTCCTTGGCTGGCTGGGTGGTCTTCAGCCGGAATTGGATCTCGTTATGCTCGGTCAGCACGGTCTTGCGGATCTGCTCGCGCTGAGCGTTGGTGAGGCTGAGTTTCGGCAGGGACGGATGTTGCGATATCGTTGTGCCATCGCTCAATTCAACCGCACCTTGCCCACCCGGTTGCGCGAGCGATATTGCGGGCGCGCCGAGTAAGATCGCGAGCGCGGCGATGGTGGTGGGAGCCCTCATGGTCTGCTCCTTCCTGTCTGCGCCGCCCTTGAGCGATTAACGGGCCGATCGTGCGTTCCGTTCCGCGGCGGGGCCCGACGAGCGCGCCTTTGCCTGTCCTACGGGTAATCATGCCCCGGGATCAGGCTACGGCAAGAGTTCCGTGCGTGCGCTCAAGGCAGGCAATGACGGGAATGTACCATCTTGCCCGAGCATCGCTTTCCCGGAGGCATTGCGCCGGCGACGGATCAGCGTGGATGACCCCATATGCGCCAATGGGTAGGCTGAATGTCGGCGTGCGTTTTGCCCGATCGATCGACCCAATTGGATCCATCCTTGTGACAGGGAAAGGGAAGCGAGTGGACGATACCATCAAAGTCCAGCGCGCAGATTTCGAGATCCCCGTCTAAGGGAGCCGTCGAAGTGGACTGCCATTCGGTGGAGATGAACTGCATGATCTACCTCCAGCAGGGATGTGGGGACAGTTCCAATATACCTTTAGCACGAGTGATCCGTCCCTGAATGTGAGCCAGTTCGCAATGAAACAAGGAAAACCTTACCCTTCATTGGGGCAATTGCATTGTCCTTGCCTCGGGCGCACGAGAACGCTTCAGCCCGCACCGATCAACGGGATCGCTTCGTCCCGTTCGTACAGATAGAGCAGGCACCGCAGCGCTTCGCCGCGCTCGCCCTTCAGCTTCGGATCGTCCTTCAGGATGCGCAGCGCCTCGTCGCGGGCCTGGGCGATGAGCTGGCCGTGCACCTCCGGGCGCGCGATGCGGTAGCCGGGCAGGCCGCTCTGGCGCACGCCCAACACATCGCCTTCGCCGCGCAGCTTCAGGTCCTCCTCGGCGATGCGGAAGCCGTCGGTGGTCTCACGGATCACTTTCAACCGTGCCTTCGACATCTCCCCAAGCGGCTCGCCATAGAGCAGAATGCAGGTCGAGGCTTCCGAGCCACGTCCGATGCGGCCGCGCAGCTGGTGCAGCTGGGCGAGACCAAAACGCTCGGCATTCTCGATCACCATGATGGTCGCGGCCGGCACGTCGACGCCGACCTCGACCACGGTGGTCGCTACGAGTAGGCCGATCTCGTGGGCGGCGAACTGGCCCATGACATGGTCCTTCTCGGCGCCTTTCATCTGGCCGTGGACGAGGCCGACGCGCTCGCCGAAGCGCTTTTGCAGGCTCTCGAACCGCTTGGTCGCATTGGTGAGGTGCTCGGTGCCCTCGGCCTCGGATTCCTCGACCAGTGGGCAGATCCAGTAGACCAGCTTACCCGATTGCAGCGCGCGACCGACGCCCTCCATGACCTCGCTGATGCGGCTCATCGGCACCGCGCGGGTGTCGATCGGCTGGCGGCCGGCAGGCTTTTCGCGCAGCTCGGAGATGTCCATGTCGCCGAAATAGGTGAGCACCAGCGTGCGCGGGATCGGCGTTGCGCTGAGCACCAGGACATCGACGGATTCGCCCTTCGACGTCAGCGCGAGGCGCTCGCGCACGCCAAAACGGTGCTGCTCGTCGACGATGGCAAGCGCGAGATCATGGAAGATCACGTCATCCTGGATCAGCGCATGGGTGCCGACGAGCAGGTCGATCTCGCCGGCTTCAAGCTGCGCCAAGAGCTCGCGCCGCTCCTTGCCCTTTTCGCGGCCGGTGAGGATCGCGACCTGCATGCCGGCGCGCTCGGCGAGCGGGGCGATGGTCTTGATGTGCTGGCGCGCCAGGATTTCGGTCGGAGCCATCAGCGCGGCCTGCTTGCCGACCTCGGCAACCGCCGCGGCAGCGAGCAGCGCCACCACCGTCTTGCCGGAGCCGACGTCGCCCTGGAGCAGGCGCAGCATGCGCACGGGCTGTTTCAGGTCCTCGGCGATGGCCGCGGCAGCGCTGCGTTGCGAGGGCGTCAGCGCATAGGGCAGGGCGTCGATGATCTTGTTACGCAGGTGTCCGTCGCCGGCGTTGCGCACGCCGGCGGGGCGGCGCAATTGCGCACGGATCAGGGCGAGCGCGAGCTGGCCGGCGAGCAATTCGTCGAAGGCGAGGCGCGACCAGAACGGCTGATCCGGCAGGATGTCCGTGAGCTCGACCGGCTGATGCACGCGATTGAGCGCATCGGCAATTGGCGGGAAGTGGCAGCGACGCATCACCTCCGGGCTGATCCATTCGGGCAGGGCCGGCAGTTTTTGCAGCGCCTGCGCGATCGCACGGCGCAGCGAGCCGAGCGCGAGGCCCTCGGTCAGCGGATAGACCGGATCGATGCCGGAGAGCTTTGCAATCGCCTCCTCGTCAAGCACGCGATCGGGATGCACGATCTGCGGGATGCCGTCATACATCTGCAGCGTGCCGGAGACGTAACGCTTCGCGCCCATCGGCAACAGCTTCTCGACATAGCCGGGCTTGGCGCGGAAGAACGTCAGCACGACGTCCCCGGTGTCATCGCTGGCATAGACGAGATATGGCGCGCGCGCGTTGCGCGGCGGGGGCGGACGATGGCGATCGACGGTGACCTCCAGTGTCACCATGGTTCCCTGGACGGCGTCGCGGATTTTTGGCCGGGCCCGGCGGTCGATGACCTGGCTCGGCAGATGCAGCAGCAGGTCGACCAGCCGCGGCGTCTCGTTGCGGCTGAGCAGGTATTGCAACAGCTTGTCCTGCTTCGGACCGACGCCGGACAGGCTGGTCACGGGAGCAAACAGCGGGTTGAGCAGGCTGGGGCGCATTCGTGGAATCTAAGATCGTTCCTCGCCGTCATGCCCGGCTTTATGCCGGGCATCCACGTCTTTTTTTTCGGAGCCCGACTGACCATGACGCACCGGATGGGCGGACTGTCACAACAAAGGGCTGACACGGCCGGTCCGAGTGGCTATATCCACCCCGCCCGGCACGTCCGGGCTTTCTGCGTTTGACTGGATTTGAGACATGACGGGAACGACACGATCGAGCAGCGGGCTGGACGACCGCCGCAAGCGGCTTCTGTTCCGCTGCTGGCACCGCGGCACGCGCGAGATGGACCTGATCCTCGGCCACTTTGCGGATGCCGAGATCGGCAATTTGTCCGAGCCTGAATTGATCGAGCTCGAGCGCCTGCTCGAGGTCAACGATCCCGATCTCTATGCCGCCATCACCGGCGACAAGGTGCTTCCGGCCGACGTCACCGGCGCGCTGTTTGCCCGCATCAAGGCGTATCCGATCGCGGACCGCGACGCATGAAGCAGGGTATGAAATCACCGGCCGATCTGCTGACGCCCGGCCGCGCCTTAACGCTCGCCAATGTCGCCGAGGGCGCCGAAGGCCTCGTCGTCTCCGATCTCGCCCGGGCCATCGCGGCGCGGCCGAAGAAGCCGGCGGTCAGTCTTGCGGTGGTGTGCCGCGACGGTCCGCGGATGCAGCAGCTCGAACGCGCGCTGCAATTCTTCGCGCCCGATCTGCCGGTGTTGATCTTCCCGGCCTGGGACTGCCAGCCCTATGACCGCGTCTCGCCGCATGGCGGCATTTTGGCGCAACGCCTGACGACGTTGGCACGACTTGCGTCCCTGACGGGCAGCGACAAGCCGTTGATCGTGCTGACCACGGTGAATGCCGTGGTTCAGCGCGTGCCTGCGCGCGAGCTCGTCGCGGCGCAGGCGCTGTCGGTTGCCCCGGGCAACGTAGTGCCGATGGACACCATCGTCGCCTGGCTGGAGCATAACGGCTACAACCGCTCCTCGACCGTGCGCGAGCCCGGCGAATATGCCGTGCGCGGCGGCATCCTGGACCTGTTTCCGGCCGGTCTCGATCAGCCCGTGCGCTTCGACTTCTTCGGCGACAGCCTGGAGTCGATCCGCTCCTTCGACGCCGAGACCCAGCGCACGCTGCTCGACATGCGTGCGCTCGACCTCGTTCCGGTCTCGGAATTTCAGCTCGTCACCGACACCATCCGCCGTTTCCGCATGGGCTATGTCGCCGAATTCGGTGCGCCCGAGCGCGACGACGCGCTGTACGAAGCTGTCAGCGAAGGCCGCCGTCATCCCGGCATGGAGCACTGGCTGCCGCTGTTCCAGGACCGGATGGACACGCTGTTCGACTATCTGCGAGGGGCAGCCGTCGCGATCGAGCCGCAGGCCGAGGACGCCGTGCGCGAGCGCTTCAAGCAGATCCTCGACTATTACGAGGCCCGGCGCGAGGCGATGGAGCATCCCGGCGGCGGTGCCATCTACAAGCCGTTGCCGCCTGACAGGCTTTATTTGACCGAGGAGGAATGGGGCAGGCGCCTCGGTGATATCCCGCTGGCGCGGTTGACGCAGTTCTCCGTGCCGGCCGATGGCACGAGTGTCATCGATGCCGGTGCGCGCAAGGGCCGTGACTTCGCGCCGGAGCGCAACGACACCACCGTCAACGTGTTCGAATCCGTGGTCGCGCATGTGATGGCACTGCAGGCCCAGCGCAAGAAAGTCGTGATCGCGCTCTGGACCGAAGGCTCGCGCGACCGCATGACTTCGATGCTGCGCGACCACAAGCTGGCCCACACCACCAGCGTCAACAGCTGGCGGACGGTGCAGGCGACGCCGCGCAACGAGACCATGCTCGCCGTGCTCGGCCTCGAAAGCGGCTTCGAGACCGACGAGATCGCACTGATCAGCGAGCAGGACATCCTCGGCGACCGCCTGGTGCGGCCGCGCAAGGCGAGCCGCAAGCTCGACAATTTCATCTCGGAGGTGACGAGCCTCACTGCCGGCGACATCGTCGTCCACGTCGACCACGGCATCGGCCGCTTCATCGGCCTGCAGACCCTCGATGTCGCCGGTGCGCCGCATGACTGCCTCGAACTGCATTATGCGGCCGAGACGAAGCTGTTCCTCCCGGTCGAGAACATCGAGCTGTTATCCCGCTACGGCTCCGACCAGGCCACGGTCGAACTCGACCGCCTCGGTGGAGGCGGCTGGCAGACCCGGAAGGCAAAACTCAAGAACCGCATTCGCGAGATCGCGGGCGAATTGATCAAGATCGCTGCCGCGCGCCATCTGCACGAGGCGCCAAAGCTACCGGTGCAACCGGGCCTCTACGACGAGTTCTGTGCGCGCTTCCCCTATGACGAGACCGAGGACCAACTGGGTGCGATCGAATCCACCCTGAAGGACCTCGAGCTCGGCCGTCCGATGGACCGGTTGATCTGCGGCGATGTCGGTTTCGGCAAGACCGAGGTGGCGTTGCGCGCGGCCTTTGCCGTCGCGCTCGAAGGCAAGCAGGTCGCTGTCGTGGTGCCGACCACGCTACTCGCGCGCCAGCACGCAAGGACCTTCACCGAGCGTTTCAAGGGCTTTCCGGTCAACGTGGCGCAGGCCTCGCGCCTGGTCGCGACCAAGGAGCTCAACCTGGTCAAGAAGGGCATCGCCGACGGTTCGGTCGACATCGTCGTCGGCACCCACGCGCTGCTCGGCAAGGCGATCAAGTTCCGCGAGCTCGGCCTCGTCATCGTCGATGAGGAGCAGCATTTTGGCGTCACGCACAAGGAGCGGCTGAAGGCGTTGCGCTCCGAGGTGCACGTGCTGACGCTGTCGGCAACCCCGATCCCGCGCACGCTCCAGCTTGCGCTCACCGGCGTGCGCGAACTCTCGATCATTGCCTCGCCCCCGGTCGACCGCCTTGCGGTCCGCACCTTCGTTGCCCCGCACGATCCGCTGATGATCCGCGAGGCGCTGTTGCGCGAGCGCTATCGCGGCGGCCAGGCATTCTACGTGGTGCCGCGCATCGACGACCTCGCCGAGGTCAAGGATTTCCTCGACAAGAACGTGCCGGAGATGAAGGTCGCGGTCGCGCACGGTCAGATGCCGCCCGCCGTGATCGAGGACATCATGACGGCGTTCTACGACGGCAAGTTCGACATCCTGCTGTCGACCACGATCGTGGAATCCGGCCTCGACATTCCCAACGCCAACACGCTGATCGTGCATCGCGCCGACATGTTTGGCCTCGCCCAGCTCTATCAGCTCCGCGGCCGCGTCGGCCGCTCCAAGCTGCGGGCGTACGCGCTGTTCACGCTGCCGGCGCAGCAGAAGATCACGGCGCAGGCCGAGCGTCGGCTCACCGTGCTGCAGTCGCTGGAGACGCTCGGCGCGGGCTTCCAGCTTGCCTCTCACGACCTCGACATCCGCGGCGCCGGCAATCTGCTCGGCGAGGAGCAGTCCGGCCACATCAAGGAGGTCGGCTTCGAGCTCTATCAATCGATGCTGGAGGAGGCGATCGTCAACCTCAAGGCCGGCGTCTCGGAGCCGGCCGCCGACCGCTGGTCGCCATCGATCACGATCGGCATGCCCGTGCTCATTCCCGAGGACTATGTCGGCGACCTCTCGGTGCGGCTATCGCTGTACCGGCGCCTCGCCGATCTCGACACCGAGGAGGAGATCGAGAATTTTGGCGCCGAGATGCGCGACCGCTTTGGCGTGCTGCCGGACGAGGTGCGCTATCTGTTCAAGGTCGCCGCGATCAAGGCGTTCTGCCGCAGGGCCAATGTCGAGAAGATCGACGCGGGCCCGAAGGGCGCCGTCATCGTCTTCCGCGACAATTCGTTCGCCTATCCCGAGCGCCTGGTGACGTTCATCCGCAGCCACGGCCAGGCCGCCAAGGTGCGCCCCGACATGAAGGTGGTGTTCCTCCAGGACTGGGAGACCCCGGAAGAGCGTCTCGCCGGTACCACGGAGATCATGCGGCAACTGGCGCACCTCGCCGAGAGCAAGAAGGCGGCGTGAGGCTCCGGTCTCACCACGTCATTGCGAGGAGGCCTTGCGACGAAGCAATCCAAAATCTTTCCGCGGAGAGAGCCTGGATTGCTTCGCTTCGCTCGCAATGACGGTGCTTGTTGCGCCAGCCGGCGAGAAAACTACGACGCCGCGCGCGACGCTTCGGCCGACAGCCGCGCCAGCAGCGACCGTGCCGTATCCGACGGCGACAGCGAGTCCACGCTGACCACGGGATCGCTGCGCATCTCGTGCTTGCCGTTCGACGTATGCCGCATCACCGCGGACAGCCGGCGCGCAATCATGTGCGCCGTGCGGAAGTCGGTCTCCGCGAACACCACGATCACCGAGCCGTCCTTCTGTGCCGCGCCAAAATCCATCTGCCGCATCAGGCGGCTGAGGATGCGCGCGGCATCTAACTGGGCGCGGGGGTTATTGGGATCGAAGGCGAAGCGGGCGACGGAGAGGCCGCCGCCGCGGGCCAGCGTCTGCTCCACCGCCTTGGCAAAATCGCGGGCGAAGGCTTCCACCGTGAGCAGGCCGCTGCGCGGGTCGAGCCAGCCGCCGGCGTCGATCGAGCGCAGCGTGCGGCTCAGCTGCGCTTCCATCGCATGCTGGCGGATCAGCGGCAGTGCATTGGCGGCGACTTTCACGGGCTCGCCGGAGATCAGCTCGAGATTGGGCAGATCGTAGCTCTGCGCAAGCTGGTGTGCGGTGACGACGACGGGCAGGTTGCGGAAGCGGGTATCCTCGGCGAGCACCGTCAGGAAGGCATCGGCGACGCGCGCTGTAAAGCCTTCGGCGAGCACGACGCCGTCGAGGTCGCGCGTGTTGAGATGCTTGGCAGCGGCTTCGATCGAGAGCGCGCCGATGACGCCGACGCGTTCGCCGAGCGCGACCGAGAGCGCAGGATAGGTCTCGCCACGGCCGATCAGGAGCACGGTGGCATCGCGTGCGGGATCGGCCTCAGGCAGCGAGACCGTCGCCTCCGGCAGCCGGCGCAGCACGGTGGCATGAAGGGTGCGCACGCGCAGCGCGGCGCGGAGCCGCGCGATCAGGCGGTCGGGGTTGCCGCTGCGTGAGGCGAAGGGCAGGGCGTTGGGAGGCAGCGTGCCCGCGGCATCCATGGCCACGAAGGGAAGGTAGGGCGATTGGCTGGCGATCTTCTTCGCGAGCGGCGCGATGTGCGGCTCGTGTCCGGCATGCATCGCCGCGAGAACCGCGGCCGGCTGCACCTGCTCGACCGCGCGTGCGGCGCTAGACCAGTCGGTGTCGACCACCAGAAAGAGCCTGGCCTCGTCCAGCGCCGCAATGAAGGGCGGCCGTTCGACATTGGACACAAACAGGATCGGGCCCGCCTGGGACATTGCAAACTCTGATCACGCAACAGGTGCCGCGCAATCTAGTTTGGCCGCCTTAATGCGGCGTCAACGGAACGGGTGAAACTGGGCCTAGACCGGCCCCGAGCGGTCGCGAAAAGCCTCGACCATCAGGGGGTTAAGCCCGAGCTCGCTGAGCGCCTCGCGGGCGCGGGTATTGTCCTGGGTCCGGCCCGCCAGCCGGTGGCCGGAGAGACGGTCGGGCAGCGCGGTGAGCAGGGCACCCTGGCCGAGCCGGCGGGCCCATTCCTGGAGATCGTTGGAGAGGAACCGGTAGCCGCCGACGGCCATGATGCCGGAGGGCGGCGCGGTGATGCAGATCGCGCCGCTCGGACGGTCGAGCCGGGCGGCATAGCCGGTGTCGACATAGTCGCGCGGCGGCTGCGCGATCAACGTCTCGCCGACCGGCTGCAGCGGCGCGTAGGCCGCGATCGGCACCATCGGCCCGCGCAGGCCGAGCGTCCCCTTCGGGGTCAGCACGATCTCGCCGGCGATGGAGGAGCCGGACTGCTCGCGCGGGGCGCCATGCGGCCCCGGCATCACCGCGACAGGCATGCCGTCCTCGCCGCGGCGGGCGCCGAACAGGCCGGCCTCGCCGAACAGATAGACATCCGTGAGCGGCGCATGCGGCGCGATCCAGGCATCGCTTGCGGCGACCTGCTCGGGCGCGCGCCAGAGGCCGATGACGTTGCGTAAGGTGGGCATCCGCGCCGCGAGATCGGAATCGCCGAGGCGGAGCGCGAGCTGGGCAGGTGCGATCAGCACCTCGCATTCGTGCTGGTTGATCTGCTGCTCCAGCACTTCGCTCTCGAAGGGATGATGCAGCGCCAGCGTGCCGCCCGAGAGCAGCCACACTGCGAGCGAAGAGGCCAGCCCCGCGAACGACATCGGCGCGAACGCCGCCATCACGGTCGCGCCCTGCTTGACGTCGGCTTCGAGCGACATCGCCAACCCGCCGGCGATCAGGCTGAAATGCGGCCGCGGCACCGGGCGAAAACCTTCCGCGGTGACGTCGAAGGAAATCATCGCCGCCTTGCGGCCGTCCTGGATCACGGTGCGCGTGGTGCCGGGCGGGCGGGCCAGCACGCCGTCGAGCGAAGCCATGCCTTCGGGCAGATCGGTGCCGAAGCCGCAGACGTGACGGATCGAGAAGGCTTCGGCCGCCGCATGCATCGCAAGGTCGGCATAGCTGACGCCGTCGACCGTGCTCATGGTAACGATGGCGCGCGCGGCGGTGCGGTTGAGCGCGGCGGTCAGTTCCGCGTGCCGCCACAGCAGCGGCAGCACGGCGACGACGAGGCCGGCGCGATGGGCGGCGAGCACCGTCAGCACGAACTCGACCGTGTTGGGCAGCTGGATCGCGATGACGGAATTGGCCGGCAGGCCGGATTCCACGAAATACGCCGACAGTGCCTCGATCGCCGTATCGGCCTCGGCGTAGGTCATCCGCCGCGGCTGGTGCCCGGTCACGCGCGCCTTGTTGAGGGGATCGAGCAAAGCGGGCGCGTGCGGCTGCCGGGTCAGCGTGCGCTGAAACAGCGTGTCGAGCGTCGGCGATGTTGCTGGCTGGTTCACGGCGTCACTTTGCTTGATGAGCTTGCGGCTGCCCCTTCGACCACCAGGTCTCCGGCAAATAGCCGGACAGCGAAGTGGCCTTGGGCCGTTCTATCCGATTCCAGCGCGCGATCCATTGCTCGGATACGTTAAACAGGGGGATTGTGTAGAAGCCCGCGATCAGGGCGCGGTCGAGCGCGCGCACCGCCGAGACGAAATCCGTATGTTCACGGGCCTCCAGCAGGGCGGCGATCATGGCATCGACGGCGGGATCCCTGGCGCCCATGTAGTTGCGGGTCCCCGGATTGTCGGCGGCTGCGCTGCCCCAATAGAAATACTGCTCATTGCCGGGCGACAGCGACTGGTCCCAGCGATTCTGGATCATGTCGAACTCGTAAGCGAGCCGGCGCTGATCGAACTGTACGGGATCGACCGAACGAACGGTCGTCTCGATGCCGGCGCGCTTGAGGTCGCGCTGGAAGGCGAGCGCGACGCGCTCCTGGTCGCGGGTCGTGACCATGATCTCGAAGGTGAAGGGCGCCTTGGTCGCGCGGTTGCGCATCACGCCGCCGTCGAGATCGTAGCCGGCCTCGGACAACAGCTTCAGCGCGGCGCGCAGCGTGGTGCGGTCGCGTCCCGAGCCGTCGGTGACCGGCAGGCGGTAGCTGCCGTCCATGATGTCGGGCGGGATCTGCGCGGCGAAGGGTTTCAGCAGCACACGCTCCCGCGCATCCGCAGGGCGGCCGTAGGCTGATAGTTCCGAGCCGGCGAAATAGCCGGCGACGCGCGAATAGAGCCCGAAGAAATAGTTGCGGTTGACCAGCTCGAAATCGAACAGCAGCGTCAGCGCCTTGCGCACACGGATGTCGGCGAAGACCGGACGGCGGGTGTTGAACACCAGGAATTCCGAAGGCTGCGGCACCCCCGGCTTGATGGTGTCGCGGATCACTTCGCCGCTTCTGGCGGCCGGAAAATCATAGCCGTCGTGCCAGCGCAGGGGCTCGTGTTCGACACGGAAATCATAGAGACCGCGCTTGAACGCCTCGAACTGGCCGTTGGCCTCGCGAAAATAGTCGAGCCTGATCTCGTCGAAATTGTAGAGCCCGCGATTGATCGGCAAATCACGGCCCCAATAGTCGGGATTGCGGGTCAGCGTCACGCTGGCGCCTGGCTTCACCGCCGTGACACGATAGGGACCGGAGCCGACCGGGCCCGTCAGTGTCGTCTCCTCGAAGCTGGCGACGTCGACTGCATGCTTCGGCAGGATCGGCATCAGGCCGAGGATCAGCGGCAGCTCGCGGTCATTGGCATCGGTGAGGTCGAAGCGAACGGTGAGGGGATCGGGAGCCTCGGCCTTCGCGACCTTGGCGTAATACTGGCGGTGATTGGGACGGCCGTGATCGCGCAAGAGCTGCCAGGAGAACAGCACGTCTTCGGCGAGCACGGGTTTGCCGTCGGAGAAGCGGGCGCGCGGATCGAGGTGGAACGTGACAAAGGTCCGGTCGTCGTTGGTTTCGACGGTCCTGGCGAGCAGACCATAAAGTGTGAACGGCTCGTCCTGCCCGCGCGCGAGCAGGCTCTCGACCACGTAGCTCCGCACCTGCTGCACGGCCAACCCTCTCGCGATGAAGGGATTGAGGCTGTCGAAGGTGCCGAGAACGCCCCACGTCAAGCGTCCGCCTTTCGGGGCATCCGGATTGGCGTAGGGCACGTGGGTGAAATCGGCAGGCATCGCCGGCTTGCCGTGCATGGCGATGGCATGGGCTTCCTCAGCACGCGCGCCGCCTGCCGACAGCCCGACGGAGAGGGCCAAAACGAGGGCCGGGGCGAGACGGCAAAGGCGGCGTCCGGGGCCCTCGAAGAGGCGCTGGAACATGAACATCGGCACACGTTGATTCGAGGACCGGCGGGCCTGAATCCTATCACAGGGAATTTCACTGGGTGCAGCTGTGGATGTGGCCAAAGACGCTTGTCGGCATTGATCTTTTCGTCGGCCACGTTAAGAAGGCGGTCAATCGCGCAAGAGCGCCGAGCCCGTCACTTATCCGCCTCAATTGACGGGGAGAGAGCCGCGCCCAAGGCGGCCAGGTTCGGCGCTTCGGAGCGGTTCGGGCACTTCCCGTTCAGAAAGGGTTTTCCGCAATGAATTTTCGTTACTTGGCCGCGTCCGTCCGGCCGCGCGGGCGACTTCTCGCCTTGTTGACGGCGACGGCGTTGGCCGTTCCGGTTGCCGCCGAGGCCCAGACCCCGGCGCCGGCCCCAGGTGCCCCCAAGGCGGCTCCGGCCCCAAAAGCCGCTCCGAAGGCTGCCCCCAAGGCTCCGGCGCCCGCAGCGTCTCCGCAGGCCCAGCAGGCTCCCGCTCAGGGTGCTCCGGCGCAGCAGGGCGCAGCCCAGCCGGCTGATCAGCAGATCCAGCTGATCTATGCTCCCTGGACCAAGTTCTGCCTGAAGGGCCAGGACGCCAACGCCAAGCAGGTCTGCTTCACCGGCAAGGATGGTCGCATCGAGTCGGGCCAGCCGGTCATTGCCGCCGTGATCATCGAGCCGGAAGGCGAGCCCAAGAAGATCCTGCGCGTGACGCTGCCGCTCGGCATGCAGCTCGTGCACGGCACCCGCATCATCGTGGACAGCAACGCGCCGCTGCAGCAACCGTATGTGATCTGCTTCCAGAACGGCTGCATGTCGGACTACGAGGCCACGCCCGAGCTCATCAACAGCATGAAGAAGGGCCAGAATCTCGTTGTCCAGGCGATCAACGCCAACGGCGCGCCGCTGACGCTGCCGCTGCCGCTCGCCGGCGAATTCCAGAAGGCCTATGACGGTCCGCCGACCGATCCGAAGGTGTTCGAGGAAACCCAGAAGAAGCTCCAGGAAGAGCTTCAGAAGAAGGCCGAGGAGCAGCGCAAGAAGCTCGAGCAGCAGGGCACGCCTCCCGGCACAGCTGCGGCTGGTCAGAAGTAATCGGGATCACATCCCGAACATGAAAAAGGCGCTCGTTTCGAGCGCCTTTTTTACTGGCCGCTTGCTGGCGGCGAATTTCAGTTCAGCGACGGGTTGCGCGGGCGATAGCCGCCGGCCTTATCCTTGATGAAGATCTCGGCGACCTGTGAATGCCGGACCGGCTCGCCGGAATCGTCGGGCAACAGATTCTGCTCCGAGACATAGGCTACGTATTCCGACTCCGCGTTCTCCGCGAGCAGGTGGTAGAACGGCTGGTCCTTGTGGGGCCGCGCCTCCTCGGGAATCGACAGCCACCACTCCTCGGTGTTGTTGAATTCCGGATCGATGTCGAAGATCACGCCCCGGAACGAGAAGATCCGGTGGCGCACGACCTGTCCGATCTGGAATTTGGCTGTCCGCGCTTTAATCATCCCCCGTCGATAGACCAGGATTGTGGCCGATGCTAGTGGCCTTATCCGGAATTAACCTTCGCGTCAGGGGCGCATAGCCCCCAAGTCTTCAGAAAACACTTCAATAATGGTCGATATCCTCAATCTGGCTCTACCCTATTTCGGCTTGATCTTCGTCGGATTCGCCTGCGGCAAGACCAAATCCCTGCCGGAATCGGGCCTCGCCTGGATGAACTTCTTCCTGCTCTACGTCTCGCTCCCGGCGCTGTTGTTCGCAATCATGTCGAAGACGCCGTTTGCGGAATTGAACAATCCTCCGTTCCTGGTCGCAACCACGCTGTCGACGGTTGCGGCGTTCACGCTGGCGCTGGTGGTCGGCAAGATGCTCGGCCGGCTGTCGCTGCGCGAGGCGACGCTCGCCGGCCTCTCGGGCGGCTACGGCAATATCGGCTATATGGGGCCGGGCCTGGCGCTCGCGGTGCTCGGGCCGAAGGCGTCGGCGCCGACCGCGCTGATCTTCTGCTGCGACAGCATCTTCCTGTTCACGATCGTGCCGCTGTTGATCGAGCTGTCCGACCGTGACCATCCCTCGCTCGTGCACGCCTTCGGCGTGGTGCTGAAGCAGATCGTGCTCAACCCGCTGATTATGTCGGCCTGTTTTGGCGCGGCGGTGGCGGCGCTGCATATCGAGCTGCCGGTCGCGCTCGATCGCACCATCACCTTCCTCCAGAACGCTGCTGCCCCGACTGCGCTGTTCGTGCTCGGCGTGACCGTGGCGCTGCGTCCGTTCGACCGGGTGCCGTGGGAGGTGCCGGGCGTGATCGCGGTCAAGCTGCTGATCCATCCGCTCACGGCGTTCGGCCTGATGCTGGCGTTCGGCCCGTTCGCGCAGCCTTGGGCCGCGACTGCGATGCTGATGGCCTCATTGCCGCCAGCGCTGAATGTGTTCGTGATCGCCCGCCAGAACGATGCGTGGATCGAATCCGCATCCGTCGCGGTGCTGCTCGGCACCTTCGCATCCGTGGTCACGCTGACCAGCGTGATGTGGGCGATCCAGAGCGGGCGGCTGATGTTTCCGTAAGCGGCGGAACTGCTGTCAACACGAACGGTGCGCTCCCTCTCCCGCTCGCGGGGGAGGGTTGGGGAGGGGATGTCTCCGCGTTGGGATTGTCCGAAGAGGGCGGAGAAAATCCGACGCGGCGAAAACCCTCACCCGGTGCTACGCACCGACCTCTCCCGCAAGCGGGAGAGGTGCACCGAGCCCGCCGTGAATCCACCCTCACGCCATTCAGGCTTGGTAAACTCCCTATCGCCGCCACGTCGGCGTCAGGCCCTCGCGCATCGCAAAACGCCGGAGCGGGCCGATGGCGCCGAGCAGGTGCATGCCGACGGCGCGGACCGGCTGGAGCGGCAGGAAATCGTTGAGCAGCGAGCGATTGGCGATGTCGATCGCAAAGGTGCGGCTCAAAATGTCCGGACGCCGCGCCCGGTCGTAGCGCTTGAGCACGTCGGACGCGCCGGGATCCTGGCCCGCTGCGACGGCTTCGCCCGCGAGCCGGGCGATGTCGGCGGCATCGCGCAGGCCGAGATTGAGGCCCTGGGCGCCGATCGGGGGCACCACATGGGCCGCTTCCCCGACGAGCGCGACACGGTCACGGCCAAAGGATTTTGGACGTTCGATCGCCAGCGGGAACAGGTTGCGGCCGGGCTCGACCGTCATGCGTCCCAGAATCGAATGCGACTGCTTCTCGATCGCGGCGGATAGCTCCTCGTCGCTCAGGCCGCGCAGCCGTTCGGCCTCCGCGGGCGCTGCGACCCAGACGATGCTGGAGCGGTCGCCGGGCAGGGGGACGAACACGCAGGGACCATGCGGCGTGTGGAACTCGGTCGAGACATTGCGGTGCGGCCGCGCATGGCCGACGTTGAAGGTCAGCGCGGTCTGCGTCAGCTCGCGCCGCGTCACGGCGATGCCGGCCGCCTCGCGGCACAGCGAGTGCCGACCGTCGGCGCCGACCACGAGCCGGGCCGAGAGGAATTGTGCCGAGGCCGTGCGGATGGCGACGTCGCCGGCCTCGATCAAGATGCTTTCCGCCTCGTCGTCGAAACGGACGAGCTGGGGGAATTCGGCCGCGCGTTCTTCGAGTGCCAGCATCAGCGAACGGTTGTCGATGTTGTAGCCGAACGTGTCGAGACCGATTTCGTGACAGGAGAACCGGACCTCCGGGGCACGGAACAGCCGGCCGGTGTCGTCGACGAGCCGCATGACCTCGAGCGCGGCCGCCTTGTCCTTGCAGCGCGACCAGACGTCGAGGCTCTCCAGGAGATCGACGGAGGCACCGAGCAGTGCGGTGGTGCGGTTGTCGGCATAGGGCACGCGCCGCGCCACCAGCGCGGTCCGCGCACCCGCCTGCGCCAATGCGATCGCTGCTGCAAGTCCCGCCGGACCGCCGCCGACCACGGCGGTGTCATGGAGTGTCGATGCGTCTGTCATGGAACGACATTTGACATGGCCCGCGGCAAATTCAAGCCCGCTGATTTTGCTTGATTTTATGACGAATTGCGCGGCCGCGCGTCGCAATGGCGGATGTGCAAATCGGTGTCATTCTGGTAGCAGAAGTCATGGACAGCCAAGAGGATTCCCTGAAGCCCACCCCCGCGATCCGCGCTGCGGCGTTCTCGGTGCACATCTTCACCGCGTTCGGTGCGGCGGTCGCGCTGCTGGCGATGCTGGAGGCCGTGCGCGAGCACTGGGCGGCGATGTTTCAGTGGCTGGGCGTCGCTCTGATCATCGATGCGATCGATGGTCCGATCGCGCGCCGGCTCGACGTCAAGAACGTGCAGCCGAACTGGTCGGGCGACGTGCTCGATCTCGTGGTCGACTTCGTCACCTATGTCTTCGTGCCGGCTTACGCGATCGTGGCCAGCGGGCTGTTGCTGCCGGTCGCAGCTCCCTTGCTCGGCGTCGCCATCATCGTCACCAGCGCATTATATTTCGCCGATCTGCGCATGAAGGCGGACGACAATCATTTCCGCGGCTTCCCGGCGCTGTGGAATGCGGCAGCGTTCTATTTGTTCCTGCTGCACTGGCCGCCGCTCTGGTCGACGCTGCTGGTCGCCGCGCTCGTCGTGCTGACCTTCGTGCCGTTCCACGTGCTGCATCCGGTCCGCGTCGTGCGGCTGCGCTGGCTGACGATGTCGCTGATCGCGATCTGGGCGCTGCTCGGCCTCTACGTGCTGCAGATGGATTTCCGCGTCGGCACCGGCGTGACCGTGGTGCTCTGCGCCATCGCGCTCTGGATCAGCTTCAGCGATGCTCTGATACGATTGGTAAAATCCTTCGCATGATGCATCTCCTCACCAGCCCCGAAGCCTGGGCCGCGCTGCTGACGTTGACGTCGCTCGAGATCGTGCTCGGCATCGACAACGTCATCTTCCTGTCGGTGATCGTCTCGCGCATTCCGGAGAAGCAGGCGCACCGCGCCCGCCAGATCGGGCTCGCGCTGGCGCTGGTGTTCCGCATCATCCTGCTCAGCCTCCTGGTCTGGCTGATCGGCCTGACCGCGCCGGTGTTCTCGTTCGCCGGCTACGGCTTCTCCTGGCGCGACCTCATCCTGATCGGCGGTGGCCTGTTCCTGATCGCCAAGGCGACGCACGAGATCCACGGCGAGGTCGAAGCCGACGACGGCGAGGGCGACGAGAAGTCCGCCGGCAACGCCTTCTTCTGGGTGATCGTCCAGATCGTGATCATCGACATCGTGTTTTCGCTGGATTCGATCATCACCGCGATCGGCATGGCGCAGGACATCGAGATCATGATCGCGGCCGTCGTGATCGCCTGCCTGATCATGTACATTTCGTCGGGCCCGGTCTCACGATTCGTCGCGGAGCATCCGACCACCAAGATGCTGGCGCTGGCGTTCCTGGTGCTGATCGGCGTCGCGCTGGTCGCGGACGGATTCCAATTCCACATTCCGCGCGGCTATATCTATTTCGCGATTGCGTTCTCGGCGGCGGTCGAATTCTTCAACGTGCTGGCCAAGCGCAACCGCAGGAAAGCCGGCGCGCCGTCGGTCTAGCCGTTCCAATTGCGTCGAGTTGACAAGGCGGGCGCGATGTCTTTCGCTTGTTCGCGAGTAGGCCGAGAGCAAGACAACGAGGAGGTCAGGTGATGACCAAAGCCGTCCGTGTGCACCAGGTCGGAGGCCCTGAAGCCCTGGTCTATGAGAGCGTCGACGTGCCGGCGCCGGGCCCGGGCGAAGTGCGCATCCGCCAGCACGCGGTTGGTCTGAACTTCATCGACGTCTATTACCGCACCGGCCTCTACAAGGCGCCGGGACTGCCCTTCATCGCCGGCAACGAGGCCTCGGGCGAGGTCATGGCGGTCGGGCCCGGCGTGACGCATTTCCATCCCGGCGACCGCGTCGCCTACTACCACAATCTCGGTGCCTATACCGGCGAGCGCAACATCCCCTGGGAGAAGCTGGTCAAGCTGCCCGACCACATCACCCACGAGCAGGGCGCCGTGCTGATGCTGAAGGGGCTCACGGTCTGGTATCTCCTGCACAAGACCTTCAAGGTCGAGCCGCATCATCGCGTGCTGATCCACGCCGCCGCCGGCGGCATCGGCCTCTTGGCCTGCCAATGGGCGAGCGCGCTCGGGGCCCACGTCATCGGCACCGTCGGCTCGCGCGAGAAGGCCGAGCTTGCGGAGGCCAATGGCTGCGATCACGTCATCCTCTACAACGAGGAAGACTTCGTCGCGCGCGTCAAGCAGATCAGCCGCAACGAGGGTTGCGACGTCGTCTATGACGGCGTCGGCAAGGCCACCTTCCCGGGCTCGCTGTCCTGCCTGAAGCCGCGCGGCATGTTTGTTTCTTTTGGCAATGCCTCCGGTCCCGTGCCGCCGTTCTCGATCGCCGAGCTCAACAATCACGGCTCGCTGTTTGCGACGCGGCCGAAGCTCAACGACTATGTCGGCAAGCGCTCGGAATTGCTGGAAGGCGCCGACACGCTGTTCGCCGCCGTCATCAACGGCAAGCTGCATGTGCCGATCAACCACGCCTACGCGCTCAAGGACGCCGCGAAGGCGCATATCGATCTGGAAAGCCGCAAGACGACGGGCGCGTCGATCTTGAAGCCGTAGTTCTTCCGTCATCATCCGCTCTCGTGTCCCGGACGCGCTGCAGCGTTCTTACGCTGCTGCGCAGAGCCGGGACCTAGAAGGCGGCGCGGGACGCTGCGGAGAGATGGGCCCCGGCTCTGCAGCGCACCGCCGAAGGGGCGCTGCGCTGCGTCCGGGGCACGAGACAGATCCTAGGCCACCCGTCTTGCTGCACCCGCCTTAGTCAAAATCCCGTCGAGACAATCGATCATCTCGGCGATCTCTCCCTTCGTGACGTTCAGCGACGGCATGAACCGCAGCGTGTCGACCTGTGGCGCGTTGAGGAGCACGCCGGCTTCGAACGCTTGCGCGACGATGCCGGGCGCCATCGGCAGCTTGAGGTCGAGCGCGAGCAGGAGCCCGCGTCCCCGCACGCCGCCGAGACCGTGCCGGGCCGAGACCTTTTGCAGCTCGCTTTCGAGCAGGAGACCGGTCTCGGTCACCGCCTTCAGGAAGGCGGGCTTGCTGACCTCCTGAAGCACCGCAAGCCCTGCCGCGCACATGATCGGGTTGCCGTTGAACGTGCCGCCCTGATCGCCGTGCGCGAAGCAGGAGGCGCGTTCGGTCGCAAGCAGAGCGGCGAGCGGCACGCCGCCGCCGATGCCCTTGCCGAGCGTCATGATATCAGGCGAAATCCCCGTGTGCTCGTAGTGAAAGAGCTTTCCGGTCCGGCCCATGCCGGTCTGGATCTCGTCGAAGATCAGTAACAGGCCGTGCGCCGCGGTGAGCGCGCGCAGCTCTTGCAGGAACTGATCGGTCGCCGGCCACACGCCGGACTCGCCCTGGATCGGCTCGAGCATCACGGCGACGGTGTTGTCGTTGATCAGCTTCTCCACCGAGGCGATGTCGTTGAGTTTGGCCTTCTTGAAGCCGGCGACCTTGGGCTCGAACAGCGGCTCGAACGCCTTCTTGCCAGAGGCCGACATCGTCGCCAGCGTCCTTCCGTGGAAGCCGCCCTCGAAGCTGATGATCTCGAACGCGCCGTTCCTGTGCAGGCTGCCGTATTTGCGCGCCAGCTTGATCGCGCCCTCATTGGCTTCCGCGCCCGAGTTGGCAAAGAACACCTGATCGAACGCGCTGCCATCGACCAGCGCCTCGGCAAGCTTCAGGCTCGGCTCGTTGTAGAAGGCCGGGCTCGGCGTCAGCAGCCGCTTGGCCTGCGCGGCCAGCGCATCGGCGATCGCAGGTGGCGAATGGCCGAGGCAGTTCACGGCCCAGCCCTGCACGAAATCGAGATAGCGCTTGCGGCTGTCGTCCCAGAGGTAGGAGCCGGCGCCGCGGACGAACACGGCCTTGGGCCGTGCAGTGATGTCCATCAGCGCATCATACGGATGGGTGGCGGTGGTCATGTCGAACTCCTCTGGAGGCGGGTGGAAAAGACGCGCGAAAAAGCAAGAAGGCCGCACTTTGCGGGTGCGGCCTTCTCGAAAACTCTGCTGAATTCAGGCGATCAGCGGCGTCGTCGGACATGGCGCAACCCATCATCGTCGCGGGTGCGACGACGGAAAGCTGCGCGGCGGTGGGTCCGAGAGTTGATCATGGGCGCGTCCCTACAGCCGAACGGCAAGGCTTGTCAAGCGGACGGTTTGCGAAACACTCGCCCGGCGTGTGTCGGAACGGCGCGAAGAGCCGGACGTCACTCGCAGCTCATCGATAGCCCGGCCAGCAACCATCGCGCCGCTGGCGCGTTTGTGATTGAAGGACGCGAATTGGTTCGAACCGGACGCACCGCGGCTCAGACCAAGAGGGGCCGGGACCAACGAGACAGTATTCAGCCTTGTCCGACACGCCTTACCCGATCGACCTCGACAGCGTCCGCGGCGCGTTTCCGCCGGGCATCGAGGCGCCATCCCTGTTGCTCGACTTCGCCGGTTGGCTGAAGGGGCGGCCCTGGGGCAGCGTCGGCTGCTTCTCGCTGCAGGGCCAGTTCTCCGATCATGCGCCGATCGTCGACGGCAGTCCCTTGCGCGACAGGTTCTCGCTGTTCATGCGGTTGCCGGATGGCTCGGCAGTCGGCGGCTGGTATGGCGCCGGTCTCGACCGCGACAATCCGCCGATCGTGGGGCTGGGATCGGAGGGCGACTACGAATTGCTGGCGCCGAGCCTCGACGGGCTGCTTGCAAAACTGACGTCGCAGCAATTCGACAACGCCTGGAGCGATCTGAAGCCGCATGACGAGGTCGAGTGCCAGACGATCGAACTCGCGCAGTGGCTCGCTGGCCGGCCGTTAAGCGAAATAGCGGCGCCCGAGGATGCATCTTCGGAGCTGCCCGACTTTCGCGGCTTCGTGGAGAAGTGGAGCCGGGATCGCGAAGACTACTGGGCCAATCACCGGCTGATGGCCGAGCTCGGCTGGCGGCTGGCGGCGCATCTGCCGAAGGGCAAGAAGCCCTGGGATCAGACGCGCTTCGAGGTTGCGATCGTCGGCAAGCAGTACGAGGCGCGCGTCCTTTCGCGCGGGCCGCAGCCATTCGAGGAAGCGGCCTCGATCGAATCCCTTCTGCGCGATTTGCGCGAGCAGATGCGCCGCGCGCAGCCCGAGCTCGGGCTGTGGTACGCGATGCATTTCGGGCTCTATGCCGACGGCCGGATCATGCCGAATTTCGAATACGATGTGCGCCCGACGATCGAGGGTGAGCCGGCGAAATTATCCGAGGCACAGGCTGATCTTGCGCGGGCACCGCGTCCGGAGCGCTGGGTGCCGAAATGGCTGGTTTGATGGGGCTGCAGCCCCGGCGACGGTCCGCTCCCTCTCCCGCTTGCGGGAGAGGGCCGGGGAGAGGGGGCCTCTGCAGAGAGACACCAACGAGGAGAAAGCCTCACCCGGCGCTTCGCCGACCTCTCCCGCAAGCGGGAGAGGTTGCAGCGAGCCCGCGGCTAGACCGATCGCAACAGCGAAACGCCGTCAGAACCCCGCGACGCTGCCGTGCAGGTCGTATGCGTCGGCGCGCTCGATCTTGGCCGTCACGATCTCGCCGATGCGCAAGGGGCGGCGGCTGGAGAGATAGACCGCGCCGTCGATCTCCGGCGCATCGGCCTTGGAGCGGCCCTTGGCCACCGTCGGGCCGACCTCGTCGATGATGATCTGCTGGCGCGTGCCGACCTTGCGCTTCAGCCTGCGCGCAGAGATCTTCTGCTGGCGGGCCATCAGTGCGTTGTAGCGCTCTTGCTTGACCTCTTCGGGCACGGGGTTCTCGATCGCATTCGACGTCGCGCCCGCAACCGGCTCGTATTTGAAGCAGCCGACGCGGTCGATCTCGGCCTCATCCAGCCAGTCGAGCAGATAGGCGAAATCGGCATCGGTCTCGCCGGGAAAGCCGACGATGAATGTGGAGCGCAGAGCGAGATCTGGACATTCCTCGCGCCAGCGCTTGATGCGCGCCAGCGTCTTGTCCTGTGCTGCGGGGCGCTTCATCGCCTTCAGCACCTCGGGGCTCGCATGCTGGAACGGGATGTCGAGATAGGGCAGCACCTTGCCCTCATTCATCAGCGCGATGACTTCGTCGACATGGGGGTAGGGGTAGACATATTGCAGCCGGACCCAGGCCCCTAACTCGCCGAGCTCGCGCGCGAGGTCCAGGAATTTGGCGCGGACCTGGCGATCCCTCCACGGGCTCTCGGCGTATTTGAGATCGACACCATAGGCCGAGGTGTCCTGCGAGATCACCAGCAATTCCTTGACGCCGGCACCGACCAAGCGCTCGGCCTCGCGCAGCACGTCATTGGCGGGGCGCGAGACGAGGTCGCCGCGCAGCTTCGGGATGATGCAGAAGGTGCAGCGATTGTTGCAGCCCTCGGAGATCTTCAAGTACGCGTAATGGCGCGGCGTCAGCTTGATGCCCTGCGGCGGCACCAGGTCGAGATGCGGATTGTGGGCCGGCGGCAGGGCGCGGTGCACGGCATCCAGCACGCTCTCATATTGTTGCGGGCCGGTGATGGAGAGCACGCCAGGATAGGCCTGCTCGATCGCTTCCGGTTCCGCACCCATGCAACCTGTTACGATCACCTTGCCGTTCTCGGCCATGGCTTCGCCGATCGCCGAGAGCGATTCCTGCTTGGCGCTGTCGAGGAAGCCGCAGGTGTTGACGATGACGATGTCGGCCCCATCATGCTTGCGGGCGAGCTCATAGCCCTCGGCGCGCAGGCGCGTGATGATCCGCTCGGAATCCACCAATGCCTTGGGACACCCGAGCGATACGAAGCTGACCTTGGGCGCAGCCGTCTGATCCATATCTAAAACTGCCTGATTGACGGCCTGAGCTAGTCCCAATTGCCCACAATTACAACCCTTTGCAGGGCGTTCCGGCGTGCTATGGATGAATCACTGGTGGTGAGTGAGCTATGAGCGCCGAACAGTCGCCCAAAATCGTGATCGTCGACGAAAGCCCGATCCGGGCTGCAATCCTGGAGGAAGGATTGCGGGAGGCCGGATTCACGCAGGTCGTCCATATCCGCGAGATGCAGAGCCTGCTTGCCCGTATTTATGCGGTGGACCCCGACATCATCCTGATCGATCTGGAAAACCCCAGCCGCGACGTGCTGGAGGCGATGTTCCAGGTCAGCCGCGCCGTGAAGCGGCCGATCGCGATGTTCGTTGACCAGAGCGATTCAGCCTCGATCCAGGCCTCGGTCGAGGCGGGGGTATCGGCCTACATCGTCGACGGGCTGAAGAAGGAGCGCATCAAGCCGATCCTCGACCTCTGCGTGTCCCGTTTCAATGCCTTCGCGAAACTCCAGGAGGAGCTCGAGCGCACCAAGTCGCAGCTCGAGGATCGCAAGATCATCGAGCGCGCCAAGGGCATCCTGATGAAGGTGAAGGGCCTCACCGAGGACGAGGCCTATGTGCTGCTGCGCTCGACTGCGATGCGCGAGAAGAAGAAAATCGGCGAGATCGCCCAGTCGATCATCACCGCATCGGAGATGCTGAAATGACTGGACCGCTCCGTATCGGGTTCATCCCGCTGGTCGATGCCGCAGCCCTGATCGTCGCCGTCGACAAGGGATTCACCGCCGCCGAAGGGCTCGAGGTCGAGCTGGTGCGCGAGGTGTCCTGGTCCAACGTCCGCGACAAGCTCAATATCGGCCTGTTCGACGCCGCGCATCTGCTCGCGCCCGTCGCGATCGCATCCTCGCTCGGGCTCGGCCACGTCAAGGTGCCGATCGCGGCGCCCTTCAATCTCGGCATCAACGGCAATGCGATCACGGTGTCGCCGGCGCTGCATGCCGCGCTGATGGAGGAGATCGACGGCGACCGCTTCGATCCGATGGTCACCGCGAAGGCGCTGGCGAAGGTGGTCGCCAAGCGCCGCAAGGCCGGCGCGGAGCCTTTGACCTTCGGCATGACCTTTCCGTTCTCGACCCACAATTACCAGCTGCGGTTCTGGATGGCGGCGGCCGGCGTCGATCCGGACGAGGACGTCCGCCTGGTGGTGCTGCCGCCGCCCTACATGGTGGACAGTCTCAAGAGCGGCCATGTCGACGCATTCTGCGTCGGTGCACCCTGGAACTCGATCGCGGTCGATCTTGGCATCGGCCACATCCTGCATTTCGTCTCCGACATCCTGGCGCGCGCGGCGGAGAAGGTCCTGGCCGTCCGCCAGGTCTGGGCCGACAAGCATCCGGACGTGGTCGCTAGCCTCGTGCGCGCGGCGGTGAAGGCGGCCGAGTTCATCGAGCATCCGGAAAACCGGATCGAAGCGGCGCGGATTCTGGCGCAACCCGAGCGGATCGGCGTCGATGCCGAAGTCATCCAGCGCACCCTCACGGGACGCCTGAAGATTTCGCCTGATGGTACCTTCCGCGAGAGCGGCCGCTATCTCCTGGTCGGACGCGAGGAGGCAGGGCGCCCCGATCCGGTCCAGGCCGCCTGGCTCTATGCGCAGATGGTGCGGTGGGGGCAGGCGGCCTTGAGCCCCGATGGCGTTAAGACCGCCATGGCGGTGTTCAGGCCCGAACTTTACGACGCGGCCCTGGGCCGCCGCCCGCCCCAGGAAGCCCCGGCGGCATTTGGGGCCTTCGCCGGGCCTGTATTCGATGCCAACAACATTTTGGGGCACCTTGAGGCCTTCGAAGTGGGACGTTGGAAGGCCTGATTCGCTGCTGCATAAACTTTAGGCAATTTGGCGCATCGACTAAGTTTTGAGCCGAGTGCTCGAATTTCATGAGCCACTCCGGGATCGGAATGTTCCGGGATCTCCGCTAATTTCTTGAAATCACGACATCTTTCATTTCGCCGAAGCTGGCACGCAACTTGAATGTTGCACTGCGGCCAGCTTGTCACAGGTGACTGCTGAGCCAAGTCCCGCAGCAACGAAGCTGATCGGACCGTTGGGTAGCTAGGCCGGCTCTCAAGCCAGCAAGGTGCCTTTCGGGTCGCGCCAATTTCCGTCGATGCCACCTCGGTGGCCGCAGGAGCTTCGTTACCGACCATGAAAATCGATACGCTCGCAGTCGACTTTACCGACGAGCAGAAACGCTATCTCGAAGGCTTCACGACCGGTCTGCAGATCAGCCGGGTCGGTCGCGGTCTCGGCGGCAGCGGTGCCGGCAAGGTGAACGCCGAGCCCACCGGCCCCGATGCCGTGCACATCAAGGCGCAGGACAAGGTCATCGCCGCGGGCAAGAAGCTCGCCGACCAGGAGAAGTTCAAGCGCGACGAGCATCCCTTCGATGCCTATCCGCGGCTGCGCCAGCAGGCGCTCGACAACGCGCCGCCGAGCCCGGCGGACAATTTCCGCTGGCGCTATTACGGCATCTTCTATGTCGCGCCGACGCAGGACTCCTACATGAGCCGCCTGCGGATCCCCAACGGCATCATGAAGCACTGGCAGCTGTCCGGCCTTGCCGATCTCGCCGACGAACTCTGCGGTCCCTACAGCCACGTCACGACGCGCGCCAATCTCCAGCTCCGCGAGATCCCACCGAAGCATGCGGTGAAGCTGATCGAGGGCATCCAGGATCTCGGACTATGCTCGCGCGGCTCCGGCGCCGATAACATCCGCAACGTGACGGGAACGCCGACGGCCGGCATCGATTCGCAGGAGCTGATCGACACGCGGCCCTATGCGCGCGAGTGGCACTATCACATCCTCAATGATCGCTCGCTCTACGGCTTACCGCGCAAGTTCAACGTCGCCTTCGACGGCGCCGGCAGGATCGCGGTGCTCGAGGAGACCAACGACATCGCGTTCACGGCTTACGAGGTGAAGGACGGCTTCGGCGTCGAGCCCGGGGTCTGGTTCCGGCTCGGCCTCGGCGGCATCACCGGCCATAAGGATTTCGCCAAATATTCCGGCATCATCGTCAAGCCGGAGCAGGCGACCGCTGTCGCGGACGCAATCGTGCGCGTGTTCATCGACCATGGCGACCGCACCAACCGCAACAAGGCGCGGCTGAAATACGTGCTCGACAGCATGGGCCATGACGGCTTCCTCAAGCTGGTCGAGGAGCGGTTGAAGACGCCGTTCACCCGCGTGCCCGAACAGGCGTTTGCGCCGCGGCCGGCCGCGGACCGCATGGCGCATGTCGGAGTGCACAAGCAGAAGCAGGACGGCCTCAACTGGATCGGCGTGTCGCTGACGCTCGGCAAGCTAACCTCTGATCAGATGCGCGGTCTCGCCAAGATTGCGCGTGACCTCGGCGACGGCGAGATTCGCCTGACGGTTTGGCAGAACCTGCTGATCTCGGGCGTGCGCGACGAGAATGTCGAGCTTGCCACCGCCGCGATCAAGCAGATCGGGCTCGCGGTCGAGGCTTCACACATCCGCGCCGGCCTGATCGCCTGCACCGGCAATGCCGGCTGCCGCTTCGCCGCCGCGAACACCAAGCGCCACGCTGCCGAGATCGGTGACTGGTGCGAGCCGCGCGTCGCGATGGACAAGCCGGTCAACATCCACGTCACCGGCTGCCACCATTCCTGCGCGCAGCATTACATCAGCGACATCGGGTTGATCGGCGCGCGCGTGCCCGTGAACGAGGAGGACACGGTCGAGGGCTATCACCTCTTCACCGGCGGCGGGTTCGGCCCCGACGCCGACGTCGGGCAGGAGGTCTATCACGACCTCAAAGCCGACGACGTGCCGAAGACGGTCGAAGCACTGCTCAAGGCCTATATCGCCCATCGCTCGTCTCCCGAAGAAACCTTCCTGTCCTTTGCGCGCCGCCATGACGGCGAAACGCTGCGCAAGCTTGCCGATGCACAGGTGTCCGCATGAACCAGATCACGCCTCCGCCGAAACTCGACATCATTCCCGCTAGCGCGCCGTTCTCCGATGCGCAGCGCTCCTGGCTAAACGGATTCTTCGCCGGGCTATTGTCGCCTGACGTGGCCGCGCCGCTGTCGGCCGAGCAGGGCGCTGCCGTCATGCAAGGCGCAGCCGGTGACGGCGACGACGGCGAAGCGCCGTGGCACGACCAGACCATGCCGATCGCAGAGCGGATGAAGCTCGCCGAGGGCCGTCCCGTGCGCCGCAAGATGATGGCGGCGATGGCGCAGCAGGATTGCGGCCAGTGCGGCTACAATTGCCACGACTATTCGGAGGCGATCGCGAGCCGCAGCGAAGCACGGCTCAACCTCTGCGTCCCCGGCGGCAAGGAAACCGCGCGGATGCTGAAGTCCCTGTACGAGGAGCTCGACAAGGCGCCAGTGGCCAAAGCGGCGGACAAGGCGGACGCTCCGGCGCCGGCCGTGACCGTGACGATCGCAGAGCCGGGCCGCTCACGCGACAACCCTGTTGCCGCAACCTTCCTGTCGCGCCGCCTGCTCAACAAGGGGAAGTCTGAGAAGGAAACCTATCACATCGAGTTCGATCTCTCCGAGAGCAAGCTCGACTACGTCGTCGGCGACAGTTTTGGCGTGTTCGCGCGCAACGATGTCGGCCTCGTCGACCAGATCATCGCGCTGCTCGGCGCCTCCCACACCACTAAAGTCAGCGGCAAGACGCTGCGCGAGGTGCTGATCGACGACGTCTCGCTGTCGCCGGCGCCCGACACGCTGTTCGAATTGATCTCCTTCATCACCGGCGGCGCGCAGCGCGAGAAGGCGCGGGCGCTGGCGCAGGGCGAGGATCCCGATGGCGATGCCGCCACCCTCGACGTCATGGCGGCCTTGCAGAAGTTTTCGGGCACGCGGCCGCACCCGGAGGCCTTCGTCGAGGCGCTGGAGCCGCTCCAGCCACGGCTCTACTCGATCTCGTCCTCGCACAACGCGACGCCCGGCAAGCTGTCGCTGACGGTAGACTCTGTCCGCTACGTGATTGGCAAGCGCAAGCGCCTCGGCGTCGCCTCGACCTTCCTCGGCGATCGCATTGCCGAAGGCGAGAAGCTCAACGTCTATGTGCAGAAGGCACATGCCTTCGGCCTGCCGCAGGATCCGAAGACGCCTGTGATCATGATCGGCCCCGGCACCGGCATCGCGCCGTTCCGCGCCTTCCTGCTCGATCGCAAGGCGACCGGCGCGCCCGGCAAGAACTGGCTGTTCTTCGGCCATCAGCGCAGCGATTGCGACTTCTTCTACCAGGAGGAGCTCAACGCGATGAAGACGTCGGGTCTGCTCACGCGCCTGTCGCTGGCCTGGTCGCGCGATGGCGAGAAGAAGTTCTATGTGCAGGACCGCATGCGCGAGGTCGGCCGTGAGCTGTGGACGTGGCTTGCCGAAGGCGCGCATCTCTACATCTGCGGCGATGCCAAGCGCATGGCCAAGGACGTCGAGCGCGCGCTGGTCGACATCGTCGCCCAGTTCGGCGCGCGTTCGACCGACGAAGCCGTCAGTTTCGTCGCCGAGCTCAAGAAGACCGGCCGCTTCCAGGCTGACGTCTACTAAGCCTGCTGTCACCACACCGTCATCCGGGCCGGTTCCAACTGGCTCGGATTTGAACGAATAAGATTCTCGGAACCCGCACGTAGAGAGAATTTGCATCTGCGATGTGGCGTCGTCAGAGAAGGCGCATCGCTATTTGCGCTGCTGTCTTGCCTCCCGCCAGGGTTGATCCTTCATAATCCCACAAATGGGGCGTTGGAGATCGACCATGCGCGAACTATCGGCGGAAGCCAGGCTGCATTTCTACGCGCGCTCGCTCTCGCGGCGGACCGGGGCGAGCATGCATCATGCCGCGCTCTATAGCGCGTTTGCCGTCATCGCGGCGATCGTGTTCGGCACGCTCTCGGTGCATCCGTTCTGATGGACTTCGTAGGGTGGGCAAAGGCGCGCAGCGCCGTGCCCACCATCTCTGAACATGCGACATCGGCTTGGTGGGCACGCTCCGCTTTGCCCACCCTTGTAATAGCGCAATCAGATATTGTCGGCGTGTTCCGTGAGGAATGGCCTGCCGCGGCTGCAACCCGCGGCAGGCCGCTGGCGATCGGATCGCGCCCACCCTGAGCAGTTTGTGGCTGCCCCGTAGCAGGATCGCGCCAGCACCTTCATCGGACCCGGATGGTTGCCGGAACAATCAGGTTCGCTTCACAAGGCAGGGTCGACGAAGATGGCACAGACTAGCACGACGACAGCGGGAATCGATACGTCCAAGGCGAAGCTCGACATTGTAGTTCATGGTCGAGACGAGGGTTGGGAGGTCGCCAACGACCTTCCCGGTTGGCGGAAGCTGGTGCAACTGCTGACCAAAGCTGGCGTCAAGCGAGTCGGGATCGAAGCGACCGGCGGTTACGAGCGTGGGGTAGTGGAGCATTTGCGTGCGGCCGGCGTCATCGTGCTGGTGCTGCAGCCGATCCAGGTCAAGGCGTTCGGCCGCTCCCGATTGCGTCGCGCCAAGAACGATACGCTGGATGCCGCGCTGATTGCGGCCTGCGCGGCATCGCTCGAAGAGGTGAGGAGTGCGCCGGATCCGCGCTTGGCGGAGCTCGCCGAGCAGCTCACCTTCCTCGAGCAGATCGAGGAGGACATCAAGCGCTTCAAGACCCGGCTCGAGCATCTCGATAAGCCTGGGCCACGCCGCATCGTGCTGGATGACATTGCCCGGTTGAAGGCAAGGCGGCTCTCCCAAATCCGTCACATCGCCAAGCAACTACGCGCTCACCACGATCTCGCTGTCCGCCTTGCCCTCGTGATGAGCATTCCCGGGATCGGTGAGCGCACGGCACTGGCCCTCCTGGTCCGCATGCCTGAACTCGGCCGTGTCAGCCGGGAGGAAGTCGCAGCCCTTGCCGGGCTGGCTCCCTTCGACAACGATAGCGGGCAGTACAAGGGCCAACGCCGTATCGCCGGCGGCCGCGCTCGCCTGCGTCGCTCTCTGTTTGCGGCAGCCCTGCCTGCGGCCTTCCGCTGGAATAAGGCCGTCATGGCCCTCTATGCCCGCCTGACTGCGGCCGGAAAGGCTCACAATGCCGCTCTCATCGCATGCGCGCGCAAGCTGCTCATCTATGCCAACACCGTCGTGCAACGCGGAACGCCGTGGACTGAAAAACTCCTCGGCGTTTAATGGTTGCTACGGCACCGCCGTGCCTCACGCCCCGCGCTTGAACGGCGCGACCTCGATTCCCGCTTCCTTCAACGCCTGACGCACACTGCGCGCGATCTCGACCGCGCCGTGCGTGTCGCCGTGGATGCAGACCGTATCGGTGCGCATCTTGATGACCTTGCCCGTCACCGAGACCACCGCGCCGTCCTGCACCATGCGTACGACGCGCTCGGCGATCGCGTTGGCATCGTGCAGCACCGCGCCGGGCTTCTTGCGCGAAACGAGGTTGCCGTCGTCCTCATAGGCGCGGTCGGCGAACACCTCGTGCACCATCGGCAGATTGGCCGCTTCACCGGCCTTCACCAGCTTCGAATTGGCGAGCACGACGAAGATCAGGCTGGGATCGACCGCCTTGATGCCGGCGGCGATCGCCTTCGCCGTCATGTCGTCCTCGCAGGCGACGTTGGAGAGCGCGCCATGCGCCTTCACATGCGTCACCTTGTGCCCGGCCGCAGTCGCGATCGCCTGCAGCGCGCCGATCTGGTAGGCGACCAGGTTCTCGATCTGGGAGGCCTTCAGGCCCGCGATCGGATGCCGGCCAAAGCCGTGCAGGTCGCGGTAGCCAGGATGGGCGCCGACCGAGACGCCGCGCGCCTTCGCGAGCTCCACCGTCCGGCGCATGATATCAGGATCGCCGGCGTGGAAGCCGCAGGCGACGTTGACCGAGCTCGCCAGCTCGATCATGGCGGCGTCATTGCCCATCTCCCACGCGCCAAAACCTTCGCCGAGGTCGCAATTGAGATCGATCGTCTTCATGGGTGCTCTCCGCCTCTGGTCTTTGTTGCCGTTTACGGTTCCGCCGCGACCTGCCACGTCCCTGCGTCGACGGCGCTCACGGCATAGCCCGCAACGTTAGCATCGCTGAGCGCCTCGATGTTGAGCGCGACGGTGTCGGCAGAGCGCAGGCGATCGGGCAGGCTGCGGATCAGTTGCGCGAATTTGCGCGCCTCGTCCTGCGCCTCGGCCATACTGACGGCCTTGAAGCGGAATGCGGTTCCCGCCGAGGTCTGCGCCAGCCGGCCAACATCGGCCGTGATCACGGTTGCGATCTTCGGATAGCCGCCGGAGGTGCCGCGGTCCATCATCAGCACGATCGGCGCACCGTTGCCGGGCACCTGGATGCTGCCGTTGACGGTGCCGTCGGACACGATGTTATGGCCGTGCAGATGCTTGATCACGGGGCCCTCGAGCCGGTAGCCCATGCGGTCGGAGGTCGCCGAGATCTTCCACTCGCTGTCCAGGAACAGCGCCTTGTTGGCATCGTCGAACTCGTCGTCCTGCGGACCCAGCAGAACACGGATCGGGCCGCCCACGGGCTTCGGCAATTCGATCCGCACTTCGCTCGCGCCGCTGGCGGCATCGACGCTGAACTCGTCGCCGGCCTGGAGCGGGCGCGGGTAGGGGCTGCCGAGGCCCGCGCGCGCATTCACGGCGAGGCTGCCGAACACCGCCTCGCCCTTGATGGCGCCTTCGATGGCGAGATAGGTGAAGGCGCCGCCGCGGGCAAAGCCCAGCGTCAGCGTCTCGCCATCCTTCAAGGTCACCGATGTGTCCATCGCGATCGGATTTCCGGCGATATCCGCATTGCGCGGCGCGCCTGAAATCGCGACGCGCACGGCACCATCACGGGCGGTGAAGGAGGCGCCGAATGGACCGATCTCGACTGCGGCCGCAAACGGCCCGTTGCCGACAAGCGTGTTTGCCGCAGCAAGCGACAGCCGGTCCATCGCTCCGCTCACCGTCAGGCCGTAGCGCTGCGCGCCGTGGCGGCCGCCATCCTGGACCGAGCTTGCAGGGCCGATGCTGGCGACGACGAGCCGGCTCATGCGACCACCTGCTCGGCGATGATCTCGCCAGCTTCCGCAGCGCGGTCCAATTCCTCGAACGTCTTGTGGTCGATGGCGAAAAACGTCACGCGATCACCGGGTTCGGTGAGGAAGGTCGGATTGCGGTGGAGCTGATAGGTCCGCACCGGCGTGCGGCCCAAAAGGTGCCAGCCGCTCGGGGCGGCCAGGCATTGGATCCCGGCCTGGACGCCGCCGATCGAGATCGTGCCGGCGGGCGTCAGCACTCGCGGATTCTGCCGCCGCGACATGTGGAGGGATTTGTCGAGGCCGCTGAGGTAGGACCAGCCCGGCGTGAAGCCGATCATGGCGACCTTGTAGTCGCCGGCAACGTGGCGGGCGACAATGTCGTCCGGCGTGGTGCTCAGCGCCTTGGCGACATCCTCGAGATCGATGCCGTGCTCGCCGCCATAGGCGACGGGAATGCGCCAGCGGCGCGCCTTTGTCGCCGGCGGCAACTTCTGGCTGGCGAGCGCGATCAGCTTGTCGCCGAGCGCATCGAAGCCGATTTTGCTGGGATCATAGTGCACCAGCAGCGAGCGATAGGTCGGCACGGCCTCAGTGATGCCGTCGATCGGGCTTGCTGCAAGCGCCTTGTCGAGCGCAAGCACGCGCTGATTGGCATCGTCATCTATGGTGCGGCTGAACTCGACCGTGACGGCGCTGTCGCCACTGGGCAGAAGGCGGGGCGGGGGAAGCGTCGCGGCCATGAGCTGTCGAAATCGGGCTTCTGAAGAATGCGGCCCCCGGGCGTTCGAGTTCCGCTTCTTCCTGCTTCGCGTAAATGCGCTCGCAAGTCCAATAAATTAATGCTGGGGGAAGCGATAAGGCCTTGTTATCGCGTCGCATAATAGCCCAGCGGCCCTGCGTTATTGCTAGCCTCTTGGCCCTTGACGCAAGGGCTGCGGCTCGCAAGATGCGCGCGTTCTTTCCCGCCCATCCGGAGCTCGTCTGTTTCCATGTCGCTGTCCCCCGAAGCCCGCAAGACCCTCGCCGGCATCACCACCGCCACCATCACCACGGTCCTGCTGAAGAAGGGCCTGCGCAATGTGTGGATGCGCGGCGCGCGGCCGCTGCGCCCGGGCCTGCCGCGCCTCGTGGGACCGGCCTTCACCCTGCGCTTCGTGCCCGCGCGCGAGGATCTGGCGACGCCGGAATCCTGGTCGTCGCCGATCTCGACCCGCACCGCGATCGAGGCAATGCCCGAAGGCTGCATCGCCGTGGTCGATGCCATGGGCATCACCGATGCCGGCATCTTCGGTGACATCCTCTGCGCGCGCATGGTCAAGCGCGGCGTGACTGCGCTGGTCACCGACGGCGTGGTGCGTGACGTCGAGGGCGTGCTCGGCACCAATCTTCCGGTCTGGTGCGACGGCTATGCCGCGCCGCCTTCAGTCGCGGGCCTGACCTTCGTCGGCTGGGGCGAGCCGATCGGCTGCGGCGGCGTCGCCGTTTTCCCGAACGACATCGTGGTCGCCGACCAGGACGGCTGCGTGCTGATCCCGCAGGCGATGCTCGATCACGTGCTCGCCGAGGGCGTCGAGCAGGAGCGCATGGAGGCCTGGATCGTCAACGAGGTGAACAACGGCGCCGTGCTGCCGGGCCTCTATCCCATGAACGCCGAGACCAAGGCGCGCTACGCCGCCAGCAAGAAGTAATCGGGAAGCAGCGAGGTAATCCCAATGGAAATCACTGTTGCAGGCACGCGGCCGACCCGCCGCGCGCCCAATGAACACTTCACCGGCACCGTGTGGCAGGACCCCGTCATCATGGCGCCCGCGCCGGCACGGCTGAACTGCTCGCGCGTCGCGTTCGAGCCGGGCGCGCGCACCAACTGGCATCACCATCCGCTCGGCCAAACGCTCTACGTGATCTCCGGCGTCGGCCGCGTCCAGTCCAAGGGCGGCCCGATCCGCGAGATCCGCCCGGGCGACACCGTCTGGATTCCGCCGGGCGAATTGCATTGGCACGGCGCGTCGCCGGGCAACGGCATGTGCCACATCGCCATGCAGGAAGCGCTCGACGGTGTCTACTCGACTTGGCTGGAGCCGGTGACCGACGCGGAGTATGGGGCGGCGGTCGGCTAGTCCCGTGCCCCGGACGAAACGCATCGCCCTGCGATGCGTCGCCGAGCCGGGGCCCAGACTCTTCCGAGGGATTGACACTGCTGGGTCCCGGCTCAGCGTCACGGCGCTTCGCGCCGCGCCGGGTCCGGGACACAAGACCTACATCCGCTCCGCCGTCCACGTCCCCGTGCACATGGCGCCGCGCCATGTGCCGGAGCCTGACGTGCCGCTGAGCCGGCCGAAGCCGACGGCGCGCTTGATGCCGGTGCTTAAGGTGACATTGATGCTGCCGGCATCGGCGACCCGGCCCGACGCCGTCACCGCGGCGCTGCTCGATGCGATCTGACCATTGTTGATGCCGATCGCGACGGTCGCGCCGTTGCCGCAGGTCTCGCTCGATGACGAGATGCGGACATTCCATGTGCCGTCGAAAGTGCTTGTCGTGGGACCGGCCTGTGTCAGCGGAAAGGCAATGGCGACAAGCGTAACGAAGAGTCCTGTGCGAATGCCGTTCATGGCACGCCCCTGTGGTTGACCATGCAGGGGAACGTGGCACGGCTCGCAGAACCGGCGATGTGAGGGGGCTCACGCCTGCAGCAGGCTCTGTGAGGTGGCTCACCTCGCCATCACACCTCGGACAACGCAAAGGGGCCCGGATCACGGGCCCCTCGTTCTGATCAGAGCATCGAAGCCAAACTCAGTTCACGCGCGTCCAGGTTTGGCCGCCGCAGAACATGCCGCCGAAGGCGCAGCCCTGCACGCGCAACCGGTCGGTGCCTTTCATCGCGATCGTCGAATCGTAGGTCGAGCCGGAGTTGGGATCGAGGATGCGGCCTGACCATTTCTGGTCCTTGCCGGGCTTCATGTTGATCAGGACCTGCTCGCCGTTCTGGTTCGATTTGGAGTCGACCGAATAGCCGCAGAGATTGGCGCCGCATTGCTCGATGCGGACCTTGCCTTCCTTCTCCTCGGTGAGCCAGACGCCCAGCGGCGAATTCAGATCGCGCGTGGGCGCGGCTGCCGGAGCAGGCGTGGCTGCAGCCGCCTGAACGGAAGCGGGCGCAGGCGCCGGGGCGGGTGGCGGAGGCGGCGCCGGTGGTGCGGCAGCCACGGTCGGGGCGGGCGGCGGGGTCGCAGCGGGCGCTGCCTGCTGCTCGACCGGAGCAGGGGCCGGAGGCGGCGCAGGCGGCGGCACCAAGGCCGTGGCGGCCGGCGTGTTGTTGGCAGTGACGGCCGGCTGCGGGGCCGGTGGTGGCGGAGCAGGAGGCGGCGCCGCTGCTGCTGCGGGCGCAGGCGCCTGCACGGCGGCTGCGGGGGGCGCGGCGGCGGGAGCGAGAGCCGGTGCCGGAGCAGCCGCAGGCGCTTGCGGATCGACCGTGGCTTGCTGCGGCGCCTGCTCGTTCTTCTTGGCCTTCTTGGCCTTGCCCTGGCCGGTGTTGTCGTACACGCCGGGAATCTGCACCGTGCCGCGGTCCGGATCGATCCGGATGGTGCGCCCGCCATATTCGAAGGTGTACTGTGCCTGAGCAGCGGTGCTCGCCAATAGGAATGCGGCCGTGGCCAACAGCTTCCTCATTTCGCATCTCCTGAACAGATGGTCCCCGGACCGACGCATACGCTCCGGTTCGATCGCAAAAAGTGACCTAGATCACTTTCATCCGTATGAGTCGTGCTGCGGTGCGTTCGGGTTCAATACGCCCGGAACCCGTCCACAGTTTGGCCGAAGCGAGCGACAGGACGACGCGGTCTAGTCGAACCAGGTCGCGTAGATCTTCCTGTAGCTGCCGTCCTCCATGGAAATATGCAGCCATTGGTCAACGAAGGCCTTCAGCGCCATGTCGCGCTGGAGCCAGTAGGCCTTCTCGGAGAAGTCAAACGGCTTTTCCGGATGCACCGCGCAGAGCACGCCGGCATGCTGCTTCTGCTGGTAGCGCGTCTCGGAGGCATCCGTCATCATCAGGTCGGCATTGCCCTTGGCTATCTCGTCGAAGATCACCGTGTTGTCGGCGAAGACGGTGATCTCGGCATCCTTGATGTTGGCACGGGCGAAGCGCTCGTTGGTGCCGCCGGGATTGACGATGACGCGGGTGCCCTTCTTGTCGATGTCGGCGATGCTCTGGTACTTGCCGACGTCGGCGCAGCGCGCGATCGGCGTCTTGCCCTCGCGCATGATCGGCGTGGAGAAGAAGCCCTTCCTCTGCCGGTCGAGCGTGACCGAGACGCCGCCCATGGCGATGTCGAACTGGTCGGCCTCGAAATCCTTCATCAGCTTCGGCCAGGCCGTCGGCACGAATTCGACCTTGACGCCGAGCGCCTTGCCAAGGGCCTGCGCCATGTCGACGTCGAAGCCGCTGAACTGCTGCGTGGTCTTGTCCAGATAGGTGAAGGGCTTGTAGTCGCCGGTCATGCCGACGCGCAATGTGCCGCGCTTGACGATCTCGTCGAGGCGCGAGGGCGCCTGCTGCGCATGCGCCGAGACATTCACCAGCAACGCCACGGCCAAAGCCGCCCAGATTCGAACGATCATCTCTTTTCCACCCATGCCCGAGCTGTCATTGTGCAGCTCTTGAGGCGTGGATTTAGACCAGATGTCCGTCGCTGGCGAGGCAGAATTGAAGGGAATTCAGAGGTGACGATCTCGATGTACGAGGCCTCCGTCGGCCTCTTCGTGCCTAACTTGCGCAACCTGTCCGGATTGCTCGACAAGGGCGTCGCCTATGCCGAGACCCGCAAGTTCAATCCGACGGTTCTGCTCGGTATGCGCCTTGCGCCGAACATGTACGATCTGGCGCAGCAGGTCGGTGAGGCTTGCCGCCATGCCGTGGTCGCCCCGGCCTTGCTGGCCGAGCGCGAGCCGGTCACGCTGCCGGTGCTGGAGCACGACATGGCCGGGCTTCAGGCGCGCATCGCGACGTCGATCGAATTCGTCGAGAGCCTGCCGCGCGCTGCGATCGACGCCGCGGCGGAACGCAATGTCTTCTTCAAGCTGAAGAACGGCACCGAGCTGCCCTTCACCGGGCGGACGCTGCTGCTGACGTTCAGCGTCCCTCAGTTCTTCTTTCACGTGACGACGGCCTACGACCTGTTGCGGCACGCCGGCGTCGAGCTCGTGAAGAAGGATTATCTCGGGCGCAGGTAGGCATGTTCACCTCTCCCCGACGGGGAGAGGTGCAGAGACATCCGGTCTGCAAGCTGCCTTAAGCTTCGCCCTTGCGCTCATAGTCGGCAAGCGAGCTGCGGCCGGCGATCTCGCTGCGCAGCTCTTCGAAGCGCCGATGCGCTTCGTGCTCCTGCGCATCGACGAAATGCACGGCGGCCTCGCTCGTCATCGGGCCGCTGACCACGGGGGCGGACTGCTCGCCGATGGTCTCATGGACGTAGTACTGGCCGTCATCGCCGCGATGGACCGTCCATTTCAGGCGGATCGCGACCATCGGGCCGGGGCCGATCTTGCTGTAGCCGTCGGCATCGGTGTGCTCCGGCACCAGCGGCTGCTCCTCGACCACCGGATGCTCGTCCACAGCTGGCTGCTCGTCGTTGGCCATGTGCTCACGCTCTCCGGCGACGACCATTTCGGTCTCGGTCTCGCGAACGACCAGAACGTGCTCGGGGTGCTCCAGAATGCTGGCGATGGTCGCCAGCGCGTGGTCAGTCGGGTCGATCTCTGCCAAGGGTCCATCCTCCAGCTCGACGCGCCGGCCAGTCTGTCCCGCCACCGCCGCGCTTCCCTCTCATTACGCGCGTTTGATTAAGGCTGAGTTGGGGCTTGATCTGCACCAAAATGGGACGCTTCCTGGCCTTCCGAAGGCGGGGGGGACGGGCCGCCCGACCATTGGCTCACTCAGCCCAGCACGTCCTGATTGATGACGTTCTGCCGGATGGGATCGCCGTCCAGCGCACTCAGGATGTTGCGCGCGGTCTGCTCGCTCATGCGCTGAACGGCCTCGACGGTGACGCCGGCCACATGCGGAGCCATGATGACGTTGGGCAGCGCGAACAATGCGTTGCTGAGCGGCGGCGGCTCCACCTCGAACACGTCGATGCCGGCCCCGGCGATCTTTCCGGAAGTGAGCGCGTCATAGAGCGCGGCCTCTTTCACGATTCCGCCGCGCGCGGTGTTGATGAGATAGGATCTCGGCTTCATCCGGCCGATCCGCGCCGCATCGAACAGGCCGGTGGTTTCCGGCGTCTTCGGGCAGTGGATGGTGACGAAATCGGCGTGAGGCAGCGCGGCATCGAGATCGGCGACGGGCTCGCAGCCCGCGGCCTTGATCTCGGCGGCTCCCTTGTAGGGATCGTAGACCTGGACGTTCATTTCCATCGCCAGGCAGCGCTTGGCGGTGCGACTGCCGATCCGGCCGAAGCCGACGATCAGCACGGTCTTGCCGTAGAGATCGAACGGCAGCATGCCGAGCCGGTCGGCCCATTTGCCGTCCTTGACGCAGGCGTGCATCTCCTGCGCGCGCTTGGCCAGCGTCAGCATCATGAACAGCGCCGCTTCCGCGACCGAGGGCGAGTTCGCGCTGCCTGCGACCATCAACGGCACCTTGCGGCGGGAGAGGGCGGGCACGTCGACGGCGTCGTAGCCGACGCCGATGCGGGTCACCACCTTCATGTGGCCGGACGCCTCCAGCTCGGTCTCGCCGAAGGCAGTGGCACCGAGCGCGACGCCGTGGACCGGCGCATGGCTCTTGAGCAAGGCTTCGAAGTCCTTCGCCGAGATCAGGTTCGAAAACTCGACGAGCTCGATATCGTCCCGCTGGGTGAGGAGGGCGCGTGCCCCTTGCGACAAAGTTTGTGTAACGAAAATCTTCTTCTTGTTGGTCGCCATCGTCCCCTGCCTGCGCGAGTTTCTTGTCCGGCCGTCACAATACGACGCCGGACGCCTCGTTTAGCAGGTGCATGTTGTTGAGGTCCACCGCCAAACGCATGGGTGCCCCGTCCTTGGCACCGGCATTGGGATTGACGCGGCCGCAGACCGGCGTGCCGTCGAGCCCGAAATAGACCAGCGTCTCCATCCCCATCGGTTCGGTCACGTCGAGCACGGTCTCGAAGGTTTCGACGCCGGGCTCCAGATGCGCATGCGACTCGGTGAGATGCTCGGGGCGAAGGCCCAGCAGCAGCTTCTCGGTGCGCGGCAGAGCGTTGTAGCGTGCGGCGCGGGCCGGCGGCAGCGGGAAAGCGATGCGGTCGGTGAGACGGATCTGAAGCGTGCCGCCGACATCCTCGAGCCGGCACGGGATGAAGTTCATCGCGGGCGAGCCGATGAAGCCCGCGACGAAGCGTGTCGCCGGCTTGTGATAGAGCTCGTTCGGCGTGCCGATCTGCTCGATGCGGCCCTTGTTCATCACCACGACGCGGTCGGCCAGCGTCATCGCCTCGACCTGATCGTGGGTGACGTAGACCGTGGTGGTGCGCACCTTCTGGTGGACCTTCTTGATCTCGATCCGCATCTGTACGCGCAGCTTGGCGTCGAGATTGGACAGCGGCTCGTCGAACAGGAACACTTTCGGGTTGCGCACGATGGCCCGGCCCATCGCGACGCGCTGGCGCTGGCCGCCGGAGAGCTGTTTCGGCTTGCGGTCGATCAGGTCGGTGATGTCGAGGAGCCGGGCGGCTTCGGTCACCCGCGCCTTGATCTCGGCCTTGGGATAGTGCTTGAGGCGCAGGCCGAACGACATGTTCTCCGCGACCGTCATGTGCGGGTAGAGCGCGTAATTCTGGAACACCATGGCGATGTCGCGGTCCTTTGGCGGCACGTCGTTGACGACGTCGCCCCCGATCATGATGTCGCCGTCGCTGATGTCCTCGAGCCCTGCGATCATGCGTAGCGTGGTCGACTTGCCGCAGCCGGAGGGGCCGACCAGCACGATGAACTCATGATCGGCGATATCGAGGTCGATGCCGCGCACGGCTTCGACATCGTCGTAACGTTTAACTACCTTCCGCAAAGCAACGTCAGCCATGAGTCATCAACCCTTTGTCGCACCGGCGGTCAGGCCGGCAATGTAGTAGTCCATCAGGAATGCGTAGATGATCAACGGTGGCGCGGCGCCGAGCAGCGCGCCGGTCATGATCTGCCCCCAGTTGAACACGTCGCCCTTGATCAGCGTGGTGGTGATGCCGACAGGCAGCACGAACTGGTCCACCGACGTCGTGAACACCAGGGGGTAGAGGAACTGTGCCCAGGAGACGGTGAAGGCGAAGATCGTCGCGGCGATCAGGCCGGGCAGGGCGACGGGAATGAAGATCCGCGTCAGGGTCTGGAGCCAGGAGGCTCCGTCGATGAGGGCGGCCTCATCGAGCTCCTTCGGGATCGAGGCGAAATAGCCGATCATGATCCAGGTGCAGAACGGCACGGTCAGAGTCGGATAGATGAACAGCAGGACGTACCATCTGTTGAGCAGCGTGATGCCGGTATAGTCCTGAAAGACCGCGAGCATCTTGAACAGCGGAATGAACAAAAGGCTGTCCGGGATCAGGTAGGTGAGGAAGACGCCCGTGGCTAGCGTCGCCGAGCCCCAGAACTTCATCCGCGCCAGCGCGAAGGCCGCGGGGATGCTGATCAGCATCGTGATGATCACGACCGCGATCGCCACGATCGACGAATTCCAGAAGAAGCGCAGAAACTGGTTCGATGTCAGGAGTTCGACATAGTTCGACAGTGTCGGATGGAACACCCACCAGGGGTTCGTCGCCGCCGAGATCTCCGCACTGCTCTTGAGCGAGGTGATCAGCATGTAGACCGGCGGCGTCAGGAAGAAGATCGCAAACAGCACGAGGAAGAAATAAGACCAGCGCAGCGCCCAGGCGCGGTCGCGGCTCATGCTGCCATACTTGACCTTGCGGGTGGGGCCGGCCTTGTCGATTGCAAGTGAGCTCATCAGGCTTCGTTCCCGCGTTTGGAGACATCGCGCAGGATGAAGATCGCTGCGACGGCAAGGATCGGCACCATGAACAGCGAGACGCACGCGCCGAGCGGAATATCGTTGCTCTGGATGCCGACTTGGAACGCCCAGGTGGCGAACAGATGCGTCGTATCCAGCGGACCGCCTGAGGTCAGGATGCGCACGATGTCGAAATTGGCGAAGGTGACGATCAGCGAGAACAGGGTGGTGATTGCGATGATATTACGCATCATCGGCAAGGTGACGTACCAGATCCGCTGCCACCAATTGGCGCCGTCGATCGCCGCGGCCTCATAGAGCTGATCGGGGACGGATTTCAGCGCGGCCAGATACATGATCATGAAGAACGGCGCGCCGTACCAGACGTTGACGAGGATGACGGAGAACCGTGCCCAGAAAGTGTCGCCGAGCCAGGGGATCGGGCCGACGCCGAAGAAGGACAGCGTATAGTTGAAGGCGCTGTAGGAAGGGTCGAACAGCCACAGCCAGGCCAGCGTGCTCATCGCCGGCGGGATCACCCAGGGCACCAGCAGCATGCCGCGCCATTTGCGCTGGCCCTTGGCGGGAATGTTGTGGACGAAATGCGCGACGATGAAGCCGATCAGCGCCTTGAAGATCACGGCCGTGATCGCGAAGATGCAGGACTGCTCCACCACCATCCAGAACGTCTCGCGCTTGAACAGGAAGGTGAAGTTGCTGAAGCCGACGAATTTCGTCATCGACTTGTTCAGCGTCGCCAGATGAACGGAGTAGAAGGCGGGGTAGAGCACGAGCAGCGCGATCAGGAGGATCAGCGGCAGCGTCAGGAAGAACGCAACCGTCGATTTTCGCCCGAGCGCATTGCGCAGGCTCGATCCCCTGCGGGCGCCAGCCCCACGGGCAACGCGAGCTCGCTCAACGACGACATCGGCCATGACAGAGTCCTTGGGTCAGTCTTCTTGTCTGCTGTCCAACCGGGAAGCCGGCCATGCGGTTTCACGGTCGGGCGGATTGGACCGCGGAGCCCGGGCGGCTCACGCACATGGCGCGAGCCGCCCTGTCACTCCCCGGCCTAGCTCCGCATGAAGCCTTCGCACTCGCCCTCGGCCCAGGCGAGCGCCTGCTCCATCGTCTCGCCGCGCGCATAACGCAGCGCCATCTTGGTCAGCGTCGCCTGGAAGTAGATCTGCTGTGCGACCTTGGGCGGCGCCGGCGACGCCGCGATCGACAGCGTCTGATGCTTGTACGGGTCCGGATAGTGAAAGAGCGTTCCCTTCGGCGGCCCTTCTTCCGCCCAGGTCTTGAACTTGGTCATGTTCGCGTAAGCCGGCAGGTCATAGCCGCCGCTCACTGCGACGAACTTCTCGATCGATGATGGCGCGGACAGGTGAACGAGCAGGCTCTTGGCGGCCTCCTTGTTCTTGCCGAAGCTCCAGACGCCCCAGAAGTAAGGCAGGTACGGCGCAAACCGGCCCTTCGGACCGGACGGGAAACCGTGCGTCCAGCACTGTTCGGCGACCTGTGGCGCATCGCGCTTGGCAACGGCCCAGGCGCTCGGCGGATTCAGGATCATCGCGCCGCGGCCCGAGATCAGCCATTTGTTGTTCGAGGCGTCATCCCAGGACGGTGCATCCGGCGGCAGGAAGGCGATCAGCTTCTTGTAGAACTCCATCGCCTGGCGAACCTGATCGCTCTTCACCGTGACATCGCCCTTGGCGTTGACGAGTTCGGCGCCGAACGACTGGAAAATTGCGCCGGCGGTATCCACGCTGTCGGTGGTCTCGCCGAGGCCGATGCCGAATGCGAAGCCCGCCTTGTGGCAAGCCTCGGCCGCCTTCAGGAAGGTCTCCATGGTCCAGTTTTCGACCTTGGGCGGGCCGCCGGCCGGGTACATCTCCTGCACGTCGATGCCGGCGTGCTGCTTCATCAGATCGATGCGGGAGCAGGGGCCCTTGATCTGGCTGCCGGGGGTCGCGGGCACCGCGAGCCATTTGCCGCCCGACTGCCCAAGATATTTGACGGTGCCGTTGACCTCGCCATTCTGCTTGAGGAGCGGCTCCATGACGTCATTGAGCGGCTCGAGATTCTCGGCATAGGCCTGCGGCCACCAGCTCGGCATCTGCAGAATGTCATGACCCGACTTGGCCTGGGCTTCGGCCGCGGCGGTCAGCTCGATCTTCTTGTTGTTGCTGGTGATGTAGTCGATGGAGACTTCGACCTTCTCCTTCGCGGCCCATTCGTTGACGAGATCGGTCGAGGCCTTGTTGGCGCCCGGCACCCAATGGTCCCAGAAGCCGATCGAGAGCTTGCCGGCGGCGTAAGCGCCCCGGACATAGGGCGCCGTGATCAGCGCCGCGGAGGACATTGCAGTGGCAGCCACAAATTGACGTCGCGTCAGTGTCTTGCGTGACATCTCGTTTCCTCGCCTGGGTGTTGTTGTTGGAGTTTCCTCTGAGAGACTTCTTTCTTCGAGTTCTTGTTGGATTTTCTTATTAGTTATTAGTGCCGTCCTGGTCCGCCGGCCCGCGTCGGCAATTTACGCAGGTCGCAGCAAATTGGTAGCGCGATCAGATCATGATTGATCGCGTCTGTCGAGAAAGCCGAACGGCTTCTAGTATAGAACTAAGGGTGTGCCCGGCACCTCGATCGCATTCACGACCATGGGTTACAGGCGAACCGCGGGCGTTCATTTTGCGACGCACACTTTGAGCGATCGAGCTCGAATGATCCGTGCGCAATTACGCCGCAGTTTCGAATAAGCCTGCATAACCGCTTCGCGCGAAAGACTTTTCGGACGTGGACAGCAAATGTCCGCGTCTGGACCTCGGCGCGGCGGAAACGATAGAGTTGCAATTGGCGGGTGGCTCTCGCCCGACAGGCCAGCAGATCGACGATGGAGACGAGAATGATCAAACCGGCGCTGCCAGCGCGGCTTCACCTGCGACGATGGTTTGCGCTGGGGTCCGTGCTCGCGCTGCTGCTCGGCGCAGCCGCGGTGGCGAATGCTCAAGGTCTGGTCAAAGGCGTTCAGGAGGGAGCCGCGGCCGGAAACAAGGCGGCAGGTCCGGTCGGCGGCGTGCTCGGCGGCGCCATCGGCGGCGTGGTGGGCGTCTTCACCGGCGTGCTCGGCGTCGGCAACAATGGCAATCAGGCGCCGCCGCCCAAGGACGCCAGCAAGGACGCGAGCAAGGATTCCAAGCAGCCGGGCAAGGACAAGGATGCCAAGACCGCCAAGGCGGGCAAGGGCGCCAAAGCGAGCAAGGAGGCGAAGAACGCCGCGCCGAATGGCACGGACAACAAGGACAATAAGGATGTTACGGTTCTGACCCAGAGCGGCGCACCGCAGCAAACCGCGGAGCAGATCGTCGCCAACAGCGATTCCTACATCGAGCGGATCAAGACCGAACTGAACCTTACGCCTGATCAGGAGAAGCATTGGTACGGTTTCTCAAGCGCCATGCACTACCTCGGGCATAATGGTGCAGAGCGGCTCAACCTTCGGGTTGCCCGCGCCAAGCGCGATCCGCCAGACGACATCATCGAGCAGATGCGCAACGAGGCGCAGTTCCTGATCGACCGGGCCGCCGACCAGCGCAATGTCGCCGACGCCGCCGAGCCGCTCTATTCGAGCCTCGATGACAAGCAGAAGCAGGTCTTCATTCAGGAGATGGTGCGCCTGAGCCACGAGCGGGGACTGGATTGATCAAGTTGAATCGGATCAGGCGCGCCTGAATTAACGGCGCCTGCCACGAATTCGTGAATCCTCTCCGCAATTCGGTTATGGTTAGCTTCGTAAGGCTGACTGCGGGGTTGATATGGCGGACGGACTCTCCGTTTTCCTGGTCGAAGACGAGGCGTTGATCCGGATGATGATCGCGGACATGGTGGAGGAACTCGGCCACCACGTCGTCGCGGAAGCGGACAATGTCCGCGACGCCAGCGCCTTTGCCATGACCGCGCAATACGATCTGGCCATCCTCGACATCAATCTCATGGGCGTTTACGTCGATCCCGTCGCCGACCTGATCGAGCGCCGTGGAAAACCGTTCCTGTTCGCGACGGGCTACGGGCCGGAGCTGCTGCCGTCCTTGCTCCGGCGCAGGCCGATCCTGCGCAAGCCGATCGCAATGGATCAGCTCAAGGCGATGATCGATTCGATGTTTCCGGAAGCCACAAAGAAGACGCCGCACTAGTGACGGCGAAGATGCGCACTCGGTAACGGCGAAGATGCCGCACTGAGATCGCCAACGAAAATGGCCGCCCGTCGGGGCGGCCATTTGCCGAAGAGTTCCGTGCGCTGTCAGATCAGACCGGCGCTGAGATCGACGCCACGCGCGATCAGGCCGAACGAGACGGCCAGGCCCGTGCAGCAGAACAGCCAGATGGTCTTGAACGAAGAATCGGCGAACCGCGTTTCGACGGCGGCCGGCATCACGGCGAGCGAAATCATGCTCATGTTCACTTCCCCCCTTTTGTTGACCCTGATTTGCCTCAGGTGAGGGAACTCTTAGAGCAAAAAGTTTGACGTCAGATTGCGAGGCATCGTTAACGAAGTCGCAATCGACTCTCGCACTCCCGCGCATGAGCGAGATCGCGCGTCTCAGTTGCGGCCGTTCCTCAGCACCGTGGCAATGGTGCGGGCCGTCATGGCCGCGCGATCCGAGGCGCGCTGGGCAGCCAGCCGGTCTCTTGCCTTTTCCTCGATCAAGAGCTCGATCAAGGCCAGCCGCTTGTCTTCGTTATCCGCCTCGCGCAGCAGGCGGTGGTAGCGGTGATAGTCGAAACCCAAATCCTGTTTACGCATGCCACGCCCCCGCAACTACGCCACACACGGTAGGATTGTTTCGTATCGGAGACGCGCAGGCAAGCACGATCCTGCGTAGAATCGCCTGTCCGCTGCAATCAGCTGTGAATTACTGGAACCCGCGAGAAGGACGCTCCGTCCCTCAATTTGGATTGTGCTCGGCGAACATTTTGAGGCCGACGAAGCTCGCATCAGGCTTGATCACCAGCCTGGTCGGGATGTTGCGCAAGTAATCCTGGAAGCGTCCCTTGGCCTCGAAGCGTGCCCGGAATGCGGACGCCGCGAGGAATTCCGGAAAACGCGGCACGATTCCGCCGGCGATATAGACGCCGCCGCGGGCGCCGAACGTCACCGCGAGATTGCCCGCGACCGAGCCGAGGATGGCGCAAAACATGTCGAGCGTCGCGCGGCTGACGGGACAATGGCCCTCCAGCGCGGCTTTGGTGATGGCGGCAGGATCGCGATGCGGCACTTGGGCGCCGTCGACCTCCGCCAGGGCCTCATAGAGGCTTTGCAGGCCGGAACCCGAGAGCGCGCCGCGCTCGATGGAGACATGGCCAAGGCGCTTGCGCAGACAGGCGATCACGCGTTCCTCGCGCTCGTTCTCGGCCGGCAGGGTGGCGTGACCGGCCTCGGTCACGACCGCCAGCCGTGCGCCATGGCGCTCGACCAGACAGGAGACGCCAAAACCGGTTCCGGGCCCGATCACCAGCAACGGCTCTCCGGGCAGGCCATCCTGTCCGCCAAGCGGGATCAGGTCGGCAGGCTGCAAGGCGGGAAGGGACCAGGCCATCACTTCGAAGTCGTTAAGCACGTGGACGCTGTCAAAGCCGAGCGCGGGTTGCAGCTCGTTGCCATCGATGACCCAGGGACTGTTGGTCATGACGCAGCGATTGTTGGTCACGGGGCCCGCCACCGCCAGCACGGCTCTTCGGGGCTGCTCGCCGCTGGACTGGCGTCCGAGAACATCGACGATGGCCTCCCGGACGGTTGGGAAGTCGGCGACCTTCACATAGTCGATCGGTCCGGCCGGATCGCCGTCGCTGGATTCGGCCTGGCTCAGCGCGAAGCGCGCGTTGGTGCCGCCGATATCGGCGAGAAGAATCTGTCCTGTCTTGCCGATCGTCATGACCATATGGCTGCCGCGGCCGTGCAGGCCACGGGAACCCTTCTCCTCCACGCTGTCGACGCAGTCCACATGGGTGCGGATGCCCGAGAATCCGCCCTTGGGTGCCGCTAGTCAACACGGACCAGCCCAAACCGTTTCATTTCAGGAACGATCGGTCCATTCTTACAAGCCGCACCCCCGCGCACGATGGTTGCGAAGCCGCGCGGGAAGATCGACATTGGAGACGAGCGTCTCGGTGCCTACAGTCCCCGGACGGCTGGAATGAGGCCTTGCATGAAGATCTCCGACCGTGACGTGCTGCTGGCGATTGACGTGCAGAACGACTTCTGCACCGGCGGAGCGCTCGCCGTTCCCGGCGGTGAAAAGGTCGTCCCCGCCATCAACCGAGTTGCCCAAAAATTCGCCAATGTGGTGCTGACCCAGGACTGGCATCCGCGTGATCACGTGTCATTCGCGACGAACCATGCCGGCAAGCAGCCGTTTGAGACCATCGAGCTCGACTACGGCACCCAGGTGCTTTGGCCCTCTCATTGCGTGCAGGGGACGGCGGGGGCTGAATTCCACCGCGAGCTCGACGTTGTCAGGGCGAGCCTGGTGGTGCGCAAGGGCTTTCGCGGCGGCATCGATTCCTATTCGGCGCTGTTCGAGAACGACCATAAGACGCCGACCGGACTGCTCGGTTATTTGCGCGAGCGCAAGCTGAAGACCGTCTTCGTCGCTGGTCTCGCGCTGGATTTCTGTGTTCGCTTCTCGGCTGAGGATGCCCGCCAGGCAGGTTTCGAGGTCGCCGTCGTCGAGGATGCCTGTCGCGGCATCGATCTCGACGGCTCCGTGGCCGCGACCCATCGGAGTTTTAGGGATCGCGGCATCTCGGTCGTGAGCCTCGAGGCGTTCCTGTGAGGATATTGAGATAGCCATGGTGGAGAAGACCGGCAAACAGCCACGCGGACCAGGGCATGCGCCGGATGATCCCTTGCTGTGGCCGTTTGCGGCGGCGCAGCTCGCCATGGACGCCTGCTTCTGGTGGCTGGAGCGCGGAGCTGCGGAGCAGGGCGAAAGCAGCCTGCCCTGGACGACGCCCAGCACGGTTGCGCTGGAGCTTGTGACGATGCGCCTGCGCGATTTCACGCAGACGCGGTCCGGCCAGCCGGCGCTGGTCTGCGCGCCCTATGCGCTGCATCGGGCCCTGATCGCCGACTTTGCGCCCGGCCACAGCGTGGTGCAGTCGCTGCAAAACGGCGGCATCGACCGCGTCTACCTCACCGACTGGCAGTCAGCCACGCCGGAGATGCGCTATCTCTCGATCGACAGCTATCTTACCGATCTCAACGTCGCCATTGACGAGATCGGCGCGCCGGTCGATCTCGTCGGGCTGTGCCAGGGCGGCTGGCTGTCGCTGCTCTATGCGGCACGCTTTCCGGCCAAGGTGCGTCGGCTGGTCCTGGTCGGCGCTCCCGTCGATCTGTCCATCGACTCGGCGCTGTCGCGGCTCGCCCGCAACGCGCCCGAGCTGGTTTACGACCAGCTCGTCGCACGCGGCGGCGGCAATGTCAGCGGCGAGGAGATGCTGCGCTTCTGGTCCAAATCACCTGACAGCGACGGTATCGAAGTGGCGTTGCAGAGGAGGCTTTCGGACGAGGAAGGCGCGAGCCTGCTCGCGCGCTTCGATCGCTGGAACACCGAGACGCTCGATTTGCCGGGCACCTACTACCTTCAGATCGTCAACTGGATTTTCCGGGAGAACCGGATTGCCGGCGGCCAATTCGTTGCGCTCGGCCGCCCGGTTGACCTGAAGGACGTCAAGGCGCCGGTTTTCCTGCTGGCCGGGCTGGACGACGATGTCGTTCCGGCTGTGCAGGCGCTCGCCACCGCGGGTCTCGTCGGCACGCCGCCGGCGTTCATTGCGGCAGCCTCCGAGCCGAGCAATCATCTCGGCCTGTTCATGGGGGCGCGGACCCACGTCCATGCCTGGCCCCGGATCGCCGAGTGGCTGCGCAACGATCTGTCCGGCGTCTTGGCCCGCAGCGCCTGACGTCGCGGGCGCCGACCGGCCGATATGCAAATCCGTTATGCATGACGGCGGATGGCCTGCACCGGCCCCGGTCGATGGGCTACATATGATGTGGAGCTGACGGCTGCGGCCGGCGGCGCAAGAGATTGCAAGGGATTGAAGGTACAGCGCTCGATGACGTTCCACTCGATCTACGCCCACGGATTTGCGCGCGTGGCGGCCTGCGTCACCACCTCCCACGTGGCCGATCCCTCGGCCAATGCGAAGGCCATTCTGGCCGCGGCCAATGCCTGCCACGAACAGTCGGTGGCGGCTGCCGTGTTTCCCGAGCTGTGCCTGTCCGGCTATGCGATCGAGGATTTGGTCAAGCAGGACCCGCTGCTCGATGCGGTCGAGCGCGGGCTTGTGACGATCGTCAAGGCCTCCTCAACGCTGATGACCGTCCTGATCGTCGGCGCGCCGCTGCGCTTTGGCAATCGCATCTACAATTGCGCCGTCGTCATTCATCGCGGCAACATCCTCGGCGTCGTGCCCAAAAGCTACCTGCCGACCTATCGCGAATTCTACGAGGGACGGCATTTCGCCTCCGGCGCCGGCATCGCCGGCGAGACGATCTCCTTTGGCGGGCTGCATGCGCCGTTCGGTGTCGACCTTCTGTTCTCGGCCGAGGACGTCCCGGGCCTGACCATCGGCGTTGAGATCTGCGAGGACATGTGGATCCCGGTGACGCCGGCTTCCGAGCTCGCGCTCGCGGGCGCCAGCGTGCTGATCAATCTCTCGGGCAGCCCGATCACGATCGGCCGGGCGCGCTCGCGCGCGCTGCTGTGCCAATCGACATCGGCGCGCTGCCTCGCAGCCTACGTCTATTCCGCCGCCGGAGCAGGAGAATCGACCACCGATCTCGCCTGGGATGGCCAGACCTCGATCTACGAGAACGGCGTGCTGCTGGCCGAGGGCGAGCGGTTCCGCCAGGGCGGCCAGATCACGTATGCCGACGTCGATCTCGACCTGCTCAGGCAGGAACGCGCGCTGATGGGCACGTTCGACGACAACCGTCGCCAGCGCGAGGCGTTTTTCCGCAAGGTGACATTCGCGCTGAAGCCGCCGGCCGCCGACATCGGCTTCCTGCGCAAGGTCGAGCGCTTTCCCTTCGTGCCGAGCGACGAGAGCCTGCTCGAGCAGGATTGCTATGAGGCCTACAACATCCAGGTCGCCGGTCTCGTGCAGCGCATGCGCGCCACCGGCACCAAGCGTGTCGTGATCGGCGTCTCGGGCGGGCTCGATTCCACCCATGCATTGATCGTCGCCGCCAAGGCGGTCGATCTGCTCGGCCTGCCGCGCCAAAACATCCTCGCCTTCACCATGCCGGGCTTTGCCACCGGCAGCGAGAGCAAGACCAACGCGCTGGCGTTGATGCAGGCGCTGCAGACGACTTGGCAGGAGCTCGACATCCGCACCACGGCAACACAGATGCTGAAGGATATCGGCCATCCCTTTGGCAAGGGCGAGAAGGTTTACGACGTCACCTTCGAGAACGTTCAGGCTGGCCTGCGCACGGACTATCTGTTCCGGCTCGCCAACCATCACGGGGGCATCGTCATCGGCACCGGCGATCTCTCCGAGCTCGCGCTCGGCTGGTGCACCTATGGCGTCGGCGACCAGATGGCGCATTACAACGTCAATGCCGGCGTGCCGAAGACGCTGATCCAGCACCTGATCCGCTGGGTGATCTCCTCGAAGCAGTTCAGCGACAACGTCAACCGGACGCTAGGCGCGATCCTGGCTGCCGAAATCTCCCCGGAGCTCGTGCCGGTACAGCCCGGCGAGAAGCCGCAGAGCACGGAAGCGTCCGTCGGCCCCTACGAGCTGCAGGATTTCAACCTGTTCTACACGCTGCGCTTCGGCATGCGTCCCTCCAAGATCGCCTTCCTGGCGCAGCACGCCTGGAAGGATGTCGCCAAGGGCGAGTGGCCGCCGGCATTCCCAAGCGATCGGCGCAAGGCCTACGATCTTCCTGAGATCCGGCGCTGGCTCGAGGTGTTCCTGCGCCGCTTCTTCGCTTTCAGCCAGTTCAAGCGCTCGGCCATGCCGAACGGACCGAAGGTCTCGGCCGGCGGCTCACTGTCACCGCGCGGCGACTGGCGCGCGCCGTCGGACGCGAGCGCGGCGGCATGGCTCGAGGATCTCGAAAGGAACGTGCCGAACTGATCGGTGTGGCGGATCGACATAGGGGAGACGACTGGATGTCGGCCGGAGATGGGACAGAGGCGGGCGAGGAGGCCAGGGTCGTCAACGGCCTCTACATTTTCGACATCGAGATGCGCGACGGCAAGCGCGGCCAGGCCAGGGGCGTGGTCGTGCTATGCGACGGACGCATCATGGGCGGCGACAGCTATTTCTATTACACCGGCAGCTACACGTACCGGAACGGCAAGTGGCGGGGCGACATGATCGTCAATCAGCATACCGAAGCCGTTGGCAAGACGCTCGCGTTCGGCGGCAGGGAGGTCACTTGCGGTTTCTCGGGCGGTTACTCGGCCGGCGGCGCCGAGGTCGAAGGCATGGCGCTGGTTGGGAAGACCACCGTGACATTCACGGCCCGCCTCACGCTCAAGGAGGTGATGTGAGCCCGGCATGATCTGCCCCATGGGCTTGCTCCTCTTTCCCACTCAGGAGCATGAACAGAATGTTCGCTGACGATCGAGCCGCAGACGCGCTAGAGCATGATCCGGAAAAGTGTGCAGCGGTTTCAAACAATATCCTTTAGGTGCCAGACCGGAAGACGACGCTGAAACGACAACGCGCCGCCCGGCTGAACAGCCGGACGGCGCGAAATCGTGTTCAATCTGAAAAGTTTCGAGGTCCGGAGTGCCTAGGAGTCCGGACCTCGTCACCTTGCCCCAGCCTTCAATCTCCCGCCCCATGTGGTTCCCCAACCCCATGTTGCGCGATCAGAGGTGATGCCCGAGTGGCCGCCGATCGATGTCCGGCGATGTACGCGAACTATGGTTGGGACTCCATTCCGGATCACTACGGACATGAATACGCTTGCCGTGTGTTCGTTCGGCATCGGTGCTGCGATCTTGTTTCCTGAATCCGCAGCGGGCGGCGGCAGGATGTCCACATCTCCTTACGTTGAAGAACCTGCGTTTCACCGGCCTGTCATTGAACTGGTCTAGCGCTGCTCCCGTCATCGCTGACGGCCAAGGAGCAAGCCATGTCGAAGCCGGTGCTGGGCGCCGCATTGTCCATCAAATCGATCCCTGCGCATCGCGACTGGCTTCTGGAACGGCAGCGCGATCTCGAGGTCCAGGATTTTTTCCGCGCCGATCTGCTCGATAGTGACTGGCGCACGACCGCCGGCGAGATCAAGCAGATGCTTGCGGGCCACACCGGGCGGCTTGGCATTCACGGCCCGTTCTGGGGCTTCAAGATCGACAGCCACGATCCCATGATCCGTCAGGCCGTGACCAAGCGCCTGCTTCAGGGTCTCGATGCCGCCGAGTTTCTCGGCGCGACGCAGATGGTGATCCATTCGCCGTTCACGACCTGGGACCACAACAATCTCGATCTCTATCCGGACAATCGCGGCAATCTGATCGAGCGCGTCAAGGCGACGCTGGCCGAAGTGATCGCGCGTGCCGAGACCATCGGCTGCGAGATCGTGATCGAGAACATCGAGGACAAGGATCCACGCGACCGCGTCCGTCTCGCCAAGGCGCTCGAAAGCAGCAAGGTCCGCGTCTCGCTCGATACCGGACACGCCAATTATGCCCACATCTCCACCGGCGCGCCGCCGGTCGATTACTACATCGAGACCGCCGGCGACATGCTGACGCATGTGCATCTCCAGGACACCGACGGCTTTGCCGACCGGCACTGGGCGCCGGGCGAAGGCAACATCCCGTGGGTCGCCGTGTTCCGCGCACTGGGACGGCTGACGTCCAACCCGCGCCTGATCCTCGAACTCCGCAACCACGACGACGTCCGCGCTGGCGCAGCCCATCTCGCCGCGCTCGGGCTTGCCGAATAACCGACATCACAAAGGGCAGGGGTCACCATCATGAGCAAGCTCAGCCGTCGCACCATCCTGAAATCCGGCGGCGCTGCCGTAAGCGCACTCCTTTTGCCGCGGTTTGCGATCGCGCAAGGCGACAACCGTCCGTCGGTGACGATCGCCGTGCAGAAGGTCACGAATGCGAACGTGCTCGACGTGCTGCGCGAGCAGTCCAATGTCGGCGAGCGCGTGTTCTTCTCCTCGATCTGGGAAGGTCTGATCTCCAAGAACTGGCGCGGCAATCTCGAGGCCGTGCCGGGACTTGCCACCGAATGGCGCCGCATCGACGACCAGACCGTCGAGGTGAAGCTGCGCCAGGGCGTCAAGTTCCACAATGGCGACGAGCTCACTGCCGAAGACGTCCTCTTCTCCTTCAGCCGCGAGCGCATGTTCGGCGAGACCGAGGCCAAGAGCCGCACCACCATCCAGGCCTTCGAGAAGATCCCGACGCCGCGTCCGGGAAAAGAACTGCCGCCTGATGTGCCCGCCGTTGCCCGCCGCATCTGGCCGGACCTCGTGCGCGTCGATGCCGTGGACAAATATACGGTGCGCTTCTACAACGCGACACCCGACGTCACGATCGAAGGCCGGCTGTCGCGTTACGGCTCCGACATCATGAACCGTCGGGCCTGGGAAGAATCCGCGAGCTATCTCGACTGGGCGCGCAAACCCGTCACGACCGGTCCCTACAAGGTCGTCGAGCTCAAGCCCGACGTCTCGCTGACGCTCGAAGCCCATGACGAATATTGGGGCGGCCGTCCGCCGCTCAAGCGCATCCGCTTCCTAGAAGTGCCTGAAGTCGCGAGCCGCATCAACGGGCTGCTCTCGGGCGAATATCAGTTCGCCTGCGACATCCCGCCGGACCAGATCGCCGGCATCGAGAAGAATTCGGCGTTCGAAGTGCAGGGCGGCACCATCCTCAACCACCGCCTCACCGTGTTCGATAAGAACCACGCCCAGCTCGCCAATCCGCTTGTCAGGCGCGCCTTCACCCATGCGATCGACCGCCAGGCGATCGTCGACAGCCTGTGGGCCGGCCGCACCCGCGTGCCGAAAGGCCTGCAATGGGAATTCTACGGCGACATGTTCAACGCCGACTGGAGCGTGCCGGCCTATGATCCCAAGCTCGCGCAGGATCTGTTGAAGCAGGCCAATTACAAGGGCGATCCGATCCCCTACCGCCTGCTCAACAATTACTACACCAACCAGGTCGCGACCGCGCAGGTGCTGGTCGAGATGTGGAAGTCGGTCGGCCTCAACGTGCAGATCGAGACCAAGGAGAACTGGTCGCAGATCATGGAGCGCGCGCCGACCCGCGCCGTGCGCGACTGGTCGAACTCGGCCGCCTTCAACGATCCAGTGTCGTCGCTGGTCGCCCAGCACGGGCCGAACGGCCAGCAGCAGCAGATCGGCGAATGGACCAACACCGAGCTGAACAAGCTCTCGGAGTTCCTGGAGACCTCGACCGATCGCGCGGCCCGCAAGAAGGCGTTCCGCCGCATGCTGGAGATCGCCGAGCGCGAGGACCCTGCCTACACGGTGCTGCACCAGAACGCGACGTTCACGGCCAAGCCGAAATCGATCAAGTGGAAGGCAGCGCCCGCCTTCGCGATGGATTTCCGCGCCGGCAATTTCGAGGCTTGAGGTGGCGCCGCTGGTCAGCATCCGGGACCTGCGGGTCGCCTTCAACGGCGTGCCGGTCCTGCGTGGCGTCGACGTCAGCTTGCAGAAGGGCGAGGCGCTCGGCCTCGTCGGCGAGTCCGGATCGGGCAAGTCGGTGACTTGGCTCGCCGCCTTGGGCCTGCTGCCGCGTCACGCGCGGATTTCGGGCTCGGTGCTGCTCGACGGCCGTGAGATCCTTGGCGCGCCCGCCGCCGAGTTCGACCATGTCAGAGGCGGGCGGGTCGCCATGATCTTCCAGGATCCTGCGAGCGCGCTCAATCCGGTGCTGACCATCCGCAGGCAGCTCTGCGAAGCGCTGGCGCTGCATCGCGACCTCTCGGGCGAGGCGGTGAAAGCGGAGGCCCGGCGGCTGCTCGATCTTGTCGGCATTCCCGATGCGGCGCGGCGGCTGTCGGCCTATCCGCACGAATTCTCCGGCGGCCAGGTCCAGCGCATCATGATCGCGATGGCGCTCGCCGGAAATCCCGACCTGCTGATCGCGGACGAGCCGACGACCGCGCTCGATGCCACCATTCAAGCCCAGATTCTGGAGCTGCTCTCCACGGTCCGCCGCGAGATCGGCATGGCGATGGTCCTGATCAGTCACGATCTCGGCGTCGTCGCCGAGAACTGCGACCGCGTCGCGGTGATGTATGCCGGCCGCATCGTCGAGGAGGCACCCAGCAATCAGCTCTTCGCCGATCCCGTGCATCCTTACGCGCAGGGCCTGATTGGCGCGCTGCCGCCGCTCGACGGGCCGCGGCGGCGTCTGACGGCCATTCCCGGCACCGTGCCCGATCCCGCGCGGATGCCTGACGGTTGCGCCTTCGCGCCACGCTGCACGCTGGCGGCCGAGCCGTGCGGGCGTGCTTCGCCGAGCTTGGCGCCGATCGCGGATGATCGCGCTGTCGCCTGCATCCGCGCCGAGGCTTCGCGCCGCGCGTTGCTCGGGATCGCGGCCGAATGAGCGCGCCGCTCGTCGAGGTGTCCGCGATCGCGCGCAGCTACGCGATGCGCTCCGGGATGTTCGGCCGAGCTACGGCCGTGCATGCGGTCGATGGCATGTCGCTGACGATTGCCAAGGGCGAGACGTTGGGCCTCGTCGGCGAGTCCGGCTCGGGAAAATCGACAACAGGCCGCATCGTGCTCGGGCTGGAGCCGCCCGACAGCGGCGAGGTGCGGTTCGACGGCAAGCCGATGGCCGCGCCGGCAACGGCCGCATGGCGCGCGCAGCGGGCACGCATGCAGATGATCTTCCAGGATCCGCTGGGCGCGTTGGACCGGCGGCTGCCGGTCGCTGCGCAGATCCGCGAGCCCCTGGACATCCACGATCTCGGCACGCCTGCCGAGCGCGAAGATCGCGTCCGCGAACTGCTGCGCGCGGTCGAGCTGACGCCGGCGCATGGTGCGCGCTATCCCGGCGCGCTCTCGGGCGGACAGCGCCAGCGGATCGTGCTGGCGCGGGCGCTGGCGACGAAACCTGATTTCCTGGTCTGCGACGAGCCGGTCAGCGCGCTCGACGTCTCGATCCAGGCGCAGGTGGTGAACCTGCTCGCCGATCTCCAGGCGCAGCTGTCGCTGACGTTGCTGTTCATCAGCCACGATCTGCGTGTCGTCAGGCAGATCAGCACGATCGTCGCCGTGATGTATCTCGGCCGCATCGTCGAGATCGGCAGCGCCGATGATCTGTTTGCGCGGCCCGAGCATCCGTATACGCAGGCCCTGGTCTCGGCTTCGCCGGCGCCCGGCCGCCGCAGCGCCGGCCGCATCGTGCTGGCGGGCGATCCGCCGAACCCTGCCGCGCGTCCGCAAGGCTGCGCCTTCCACCCGCGCTGCCCGCGCGCGATCGGGCGCTGTGCGAGCGAGGTGCCGGTGCTCTCGGCTGTGGGCAGCAACAGGCAGGTCGCCTGTCATCTGGTCACGGGCGCCGAAACGCGGGACGCGGCGTGATGGGCCGCTATTTCGCCATTCGCATCGGACGCGCGGCGCTCACCATTGTGCTCGTCGTCACCTTCGCCTTCGTCGTGCTGCGGCTATCGGGCGATCCCGCGCTGATGATCTTGGGACCGGAGGCGCCACCTGAGGTGCTCGCGGCGTTCCGCAAGGCCTGGGGCCTCGATGATCCCATTTGGTTTCAGTATCTCGATTATTTCGGCGCCATCGCCAAGGGCGAGCTCGGCCGCTCCATGCGCGACGGAAGGCCCGCAATCGAGCTCGTGCTGGAGCGGATTCCGGCGACGCTGGCGCTGACGCTGCCGGCCTTTGCCTTCAAGGTGGCGCTCGGCATTCCCGCCGGCATCTACGGCGCGCTGCATCGGGGCTCGGGAATCGACCGCGCCGTGATGATGACGGCGGTCGCGGGCTTCACCGTCCCGAGTTTCGTGCTTGCGCTGGTGCTGGTTCTGGTCTTCGCCGTACAGCTCGGTTGGCTGCCCTCGGGCGGGCAGGAGAGCTGGCGGCACGCGGTCCTGCCCATTGCGACGCTCGGCCTCGGCGGCGCCGCGGTGCTCGCGCGCTTCACCCGCAGCGCAATGCTGGAGGTGCTGGGCCAGCCCTATATCCGCACCGCCTCGGCCAAGGGCGTGCCATGGCGCAAGGTGGTGACGTCGCATGCGCTGCCGAACGCGGCTATCCCCACCGTGACCATTCTGGGCTTCATGGTGGGCACGCTGATCGCCGGCGCAGTCGTGGTGGAGAGTGTGTTTGCCTGGCCGGGAGTAGGGCGCCTGCTCGTCGTCGCCGTCGCCAACCGCGACCTCGCCGTCGTGCAATGCATCCTGCTGCTGGTGGCGATGACGATGGTCACGTCCAACCTGATCGTCGATTTCCTCTACGGCTTCCTCGACCCGCGCCTGCGCGCCAAAGGGGCGCACGCATGACCGACGCGACGCTGAAGGATACTGAAGCGTTTTCAAGCGAAGTGGATACCGGTTCGCGTGAAGAAAACGCGTCAAAACCAGAATCTAGAGCCCCGTTCCGATTTCATCGGAACGGAAAGGGCTCTAGGGTCCGCCGCCGCATCGGCCTGCCGGCGATCCCGGTCTCGGTCGCGCTCGCGATCATCTGGATCATCGCCATGCTGGTGATCGCCGCCTTCGCCGAGAAGATCGCACCCTACGGCTTCACCCAGCTTGATCTGCGCAATCGCCTGGCCGCGCCCGGCAATGCCGCGCATTGGCTCGGCACCGACGAGCTCGGCCGCGACGTGCTATCGCGGCTCCTCGTCTCGATCCGCATTTCGCTGCTGATCGCGTTCGGCGCCACCGCGATCTCGGCCGTGGTCGGCACCACGCTCGGCTTCCTGGCCGCGCATTTCCGCGGGGCCGTCGAACAGCTCGTGCTGATGCTGACCGACTTCCAGGCCAGCATGCCCTTCCTGATCATGGCGCTCGCAGTGCTCGCCTTCTTCGGCAACTCGCTGCCGCTCTTGATCGGCCTGATGGGCCTGTTCGGCTGGGAGCGCTACGCCCGCATCGCGCGGGGATTGGCCATCTCGGCCAATGCACAGGGCTACGCCGCCGCGGTCCGCCAGTTGGGTGCGACGTCGTCGCGGATCTATCTCCGGCACATCCTGCCCAACATCGCCTCGACCCTGATCGTCTCGACCACGCTGGTCTTTCCCGAGGTGATCCTGATGGAATCCGGCCTGTCCTTCCTTGGACTCGGCGTGCAGCCGCCGATGACCAGCCTCGGCAACATGGTCGGCTATGGCCGGGAGTACCTGACCCGGGCGCCCTGGATCATGCTGGCGCCGGCCACCACGATCGTGGTCACGACGCTGGCGGTCTCCATGATCGGCGACTGGCTGCGCGACCGGCTTGATCCGACGCTGCAATAGGCAACGGGCCCGGCGGTTACAGGCCCGTGCGACGTCCTCCGGCGTCGTCCCGGACAAGCGCAAGCGCAGATCCGGGACCCATAACCACCGGCGGACGTGATTACGGAGACTCGGAGTTGTCAGCTTCGCGCCACAACCATCCATGGGTCCCGGATCGGCGCGCGCTTTAAGGCGCGCTTGTCCGGGACGACGGTTGGGGGCGCGGCAGTAGCCCGCGCCGGGAGCAGGGGAGGCCTGTCCGGACCAAGTTCCCGTTGCACCTCGCCAGCCCGTGCGCTATCCGGCCGGAAAGGCCTGAGGCGGCTTCCATTTTTCCGCCCGGCCCAAGCCAACCCGAGGACGGAAACCGCCATGCCAGCCTATCGCTCCCGCACCACCACCCACGGCCGCAACATGGCGGGTGCCCGCGGCCTCTGGCGCGCGACCGGCATGAAGGACGCCGATTTCGGCAAGCCGATCATCGCGGTCGTCAACTCCTTCACCCAGTTCGTGCCCGGCCACGTCCACCTCAAGGATCTCGGCCAGCTCGTGGCCCGCGAGATCGAGCAGGCCGGCGGCGTCGCCAAGGAGTTCAACACCATCGCGGTCGATGACGGCATCGCCATGGGGCATGACGGTATGCTCTACAGCCTGCCGTCGCGCGAATTGATCGCCGACAGCGTCGAGTACATGGCCAACGCGCACTGCGCCGACGGCCTCGTCTGCATCTCCAACTGCGACAAGATCACGCCCGGCATGCTGATGGCGGCATTGCGGCTCAACATCCCCGCCGTGTTCGTCTCGGGCGGACCGATGGAGGCCGGCAAGGTCAAGCTCGAGGGCAAGACCAAGGCCGTCGACCTCATCGACGCCATGGTGGCGGCGGCCGACTCCAAGGTCAGCGACGACGACGTCAAGGTGATCGAGCGCTCGGCGTGCCCGACCTGCGGCTCCTGCTCGGGCATGTTCACCGCCAACTCCATGAACTGCCTCACCGAGGCGCTTGGCCTGGCGCTGCCCGGCAACGGCTCGGTGGTGGCGACCCATGCCGACCGCAAGCGCCTGTTCGTCGAGTCCGGCCACACCATCGTCGATCTCGTTCGCCGCTACTACGAGCAGGACGACGCCAGCGTGCTGCCGCGCAATATCGCGAACTTCAAGGCGTTCGAGAACGCCATGACGCTCGACATCGCCATGGGCGGCTCGACCAATACGGTGCTGCATCTGCTCGCCGCCGCCCATGAAGGGCAGGTGGAGTTCACCATGCGCGACATCGACCGGCTCTCGCGCCGTGTGCCCGTGCTCTGCAAGGTCGCACCATCCGTCGCCGACGTGCATGTCGAGGACGTGCACCGCGCCGGCGGCATCATGGGCATTTTGGGCGAGCTCGACCGCGCCGGCCTGATCGACACCTCGGTCTCGACCGTGCATGCGCCGACCATGGGCGATGCGCTGGAGCGCTGGGACATCAAGCGCTCCAAGAGCGAGACAGTGCGCACCTTCTATCGCGCCTCGCCCGGCGGCATCCCGACCCAGGTCGCCTTCAGCCAGGAGCGCCGCTATGACGAGCTCGATGCCGATCGCGAGAAGGGCGTCGTGCGTGATCTCGAACATGCCTTCAGCAAGGACGGCGGTCTCGCCGTGCTCTACGGCAACCTCGCGCAGGACGGCTGCATCGTGAAGACCGCGGGCGTCGATGCTTCGATCCTGAAATTCTCCGGCCCCGCGCACGTGTTCGAAAGCCAGGACGCTGCGGTCGAGGGCATTCTGGGCGGCAAGGTCGTTGCCGGCGAGATCGTGGTCATCATCTACGAAGGTCCGCGCGGCGGCCCCGGCATGCAGGAGATGCTGTATCCGACCAGCTACCTGAAATCGATGGGCCTCGGCAAAGCCTGCGCGCTCGTCACCGACGGCCGTTTCTCTGGCGGCTCGTCCGGCCTGTCGATCGGCCATCTGTCGCCGGAAGCGGCCGAAGGCGGCAACATCGGTCTGGTGCGCACCGGCGACCGCATCGCCATCGATATCCCGAACCGCAGCATCAGCCTCGAGGTCTCCGACGAGGAGCTGGCCAAGCGCCGCGCCGCGGAGGAGGCGAAGGGCGATGCCGCCTGGCAGCCGCAGAACCGCAAGCGCAACGTCTCGACCGCGCTGCAGGCTTACGCCGCGCTCACCACCAGCGCGGCGCGCGGCGCGGTGCGCGAGGTGAAGCGTCGCCCGAGATAGGCGCCTGATCGGCGCGCCGCTGGCTAAATCGATCCCTCCGGGACGACTCGCGGTCTCCGCGCGAGCGCGCCGTTGCATGACAGAACCGTGGAGCCCGGGCCGAGGTCCGTAAAGAAACGGCCCCCGCGTCCTGGGGTGTGGGCTATTGGGGGTGGACGCGGGAGCCGTTTGCGAGGTGGTTGCCCGACGTGCGGGCTTGCCCGCCAGGCGCAATCAACTTAGTGGATTTCACCGCGCTTTGCTATTTAATTTTATTTATTTCTGTTTTTTTGTGATTTAATCGGGAGGTGATCCTAGGAAAAATACCTGGAATCCATTTTTCCGAATCCGGTCAGGGGCAAATCGCCTTATCCCGATCTGTCCGCAACTGTTCGGATTGCCAGTAGCGGAGTAAGCCATGAGTCCTTCTCCATCGCTCGTGCCGCACATTACGACAGACCGGGACGTTTATCTCGTGCTCGATGACTTCGGCCGGCGACTGGGCCGCGCCTGGTGTGAGACGGCCGAGGAGGACGCCAATCGCGCGACCCTGCTCAGACATCTCGTCGAAGGGCAATATCTCCATCCCGCACGCATCGTGGCCTTCAATACCGCGGAGGGATGGTCGCGGGATGCCACCGCGGAAATCGCCGACGAGCTGCGCCGCCGCTTCGTCGAATTCGAGGAGACCGATCCCTCCCTGCTGGAGTTTTTGGAAAGAGCAGTGAGGCGCTAAGGCTCGACCCGTCGGAGGCGGATGAACGCTTTCGGAACAGCGCTCGAACGGAGCACCCGCGGCGGTGTCCCATCGGCGCAGCAATCACGCTCTCGCATGTCATGCGGACTCCGGGGCCAGTGCGCATCGCGCGTTAACGCGCGTGGTCAATGAGTTCTTACCGCTCGGCGGTGATCAGCCGTTCGCATTAAGGATGCCCCGACGAAGTTCGGCACCCCAGGATTTTGCTGCATATACTGCGTTCGACCTTTGCAAAATCTATTTCTGGCAACTGGGCAACCACCGCAATGTCTCGTACTCTCGCCGTCGTTTTCTCCACCGCCGTCGCCGCGATTGCCATGACGGACGCAGCCTCCGCCGGCTGCTACAATTGCTACGCGCCGCCGCCGTGCACGACCTGCTATCAGCAGCAATACGTCGCGCCGCAATACCGCACCGTCGACGAGACCGTGATGGTGTCTCCCGGCTCCGTGGTCGCGCATCGCACGCCGGCGCAGTACCGCACCGTGATGGTGCCGCAGACCGTGATGGTGGCCCCGCCCAGTGTCCAGTACGAGCGCATCCCCCCGCAATACGCCACACGCCAGCGTGTCGAGATGGTCTCGCCGAGCTATTCCTATTACGCCCCGGTGCAGATGGGCTGCGCCTCCTGCGGGTATTGACGTCCGACGCAGTTACGAAGATCTGGCGCGGCGCCTTACGGGGCGCCGCTTTCTTTTCCGCACCAGCAAACGAGGCCCGGACATGGAGACGAATCCAACCGGGCCTCGCAACCAGCGACGCCCTGGGAGATGTCGCCAGTATCCGGGATTGCTGACGGTGCGGCGGCGGTGGGCTGCCGAGCGTATTGGTCAAGCTAGAGGAACAGGCTGACGCTCGCCTGACAGATCGGGACAGCAGAAGAGTGTGGGGCACGCCACCAACTTCGCGTTGCCTTGCGCGGTCGACTGCGTTAAGCGACACCCATTCCAACGCTTGGAAGGGTGGCCGAGTGGTTTAAGGCACCGGTCTTGAAAACCGGCGTGCCCGCAAGGGTACCGTGGGTTCGAATCCCACCCCTTCCGCCAGTATATTGTTCGCCACTGTTCGCGAACGTTCGGAATTCACAGTAAAATCAAAGGATTGCTTCGAAAAGCTGTACACGCTTGTTCGCAAGTGTTCTCGGTAATTCGAGCAAGAACCGTAGATTTTGCCCGTGGTTCGGAGGACGGTTTCGCTCGGCCGGTGACAGTCGCGGGGAAACTCCAGAAGGGCGAACCGCTCCGGGTCGATGCCTTGCTCGACGAGGGCGCCATACTCTGGAAAGGCGTAGCGGCCGCACGCCTCCTCCTTGCGGAGTTGTTCGAGCTTGCCGTGCAGCACAGCGGGAGGCCGCAGCAATGAGCAAAGTCGTTGAGCTACAGCTGTCCGATCGCTTCGAGAACGAGGACATCCAAAACATCGTTCTGCTGATTGATATGCTCGTCGTGTTGTTGGCTCAGCCCGATGCGGAGACGGCCATCGATGGGATGCACCGCGTCACGCAGATCATCTCGGATCATGCGCACGCGCTCCGGGACCGCCTACAGCAGAGCGGCTTGGCATGAACCGGCGGCGCCGAGCCCACAAAAAGCGCGAACGGCAGCGTCTGGCTGCCCACGCCCGCCGGTTGAAGCGATGAATACGAGGCCGCCGGATCTCCTTTCGGCGGCCTTCTCACTATTGCGGCAGCTTCCCGCGATCATTTTAATGGCGCGGTCATAGGGAGAAGTCGCAATGCAAAAATTGATTGCCGCTGCTGCATTAACCGCCGCACTCGCGCTAGCGGGCTGCGGAAGAGAGCCCGGGCCAAAGGGCGATCCCGGCCCTCAAGGGCCGGCCGGTCCCCAGGGTGCCCAAGGTATTCAGGGCGTCCCCGGTCCTCAGGGGCCAGCCGGCGCACAAGGGCCTCAGGGGCCGCAAGGGCAAAAAGGCGACAAGGGAGACAAGGGAGATCCGGCGTCCGTAAATATCCGCGCGGTACAAGCGGATGGCGCCGTCAATTGCGACACCAGCGAAACGCTCGTGTCCGTGTTCTGCCCGAGCGGAGGGGCAGCGGACGGTATGAAGTGCGGGGCCTCGCCGACGATCGGTCTGTGCCTGAAGAAGTGAGGACCGAGAGCCCGCCGGTTCACGCTGGCGGGCCGCACGCGCGAAACCGGCGCTGTCCGGAAGAGTACTGACAATGTTCGGAAACGAACAGAACGAAGCTCCGAGCTGTGAGTAAGCTCGCAGTCGCTTGAACTTCCCCAAGGTCCAAGCACCCCAACGGCCCCGGCCTCCCACGCCCACCCCATGGCCGGGGCCATTTTTCGTCAGAGCTCGCGTGCCATCGCGGGATGGCTCCGGTTCTTCACCTTGATCCAGTGCTTCTGCCGACCGCCTCGGTACGGCCGATCGCGATGCGGGGTGGCCGTTTCAGTCAGGATTCCGGTCACGACACGACATCCAGCGGGACGCTGCAAACGGCGGCACCATCCTCGTCGATAACGAAGATTGCATACTTTTTGCCGATCAGTTGCGGTCTCGTTTCGCGCAGCGATCGAGCGAGCTTGATAGCTTCTGTCCGCGCCTCCGCCTCGCCCGGCAGGTCATGCACGCCGAAATCCGAGACCAACTGGGAATCGATGAGCTTGAAGGAAAAGAGAGGCATCGAATATTGCCTGGGTTCGTGCCAAGCGAAGCCCCCGCCAGCGTTAGGAAGGCGGGGACTCGCGGATGGATGGTTCGAGGCTAGGGAAAACCTAGGTGTCGCACCAAGGACCCGCAGTTATCAGAACGCCATCATGACGCCTCGTGTACCGCGCAAATGTTGGGCAGGTCGCGCAAATAAGAGGCCGTTGCGCGAGAGCAGGCGCACACTCTTGTCCTCCCGGATGACCAGCATCCGGTAGCGTCGTGTTTCACCTCACGAATCCAGTCCGGCCCGATTTCGGATGTGGTATGCGCCCAATTCAGCCACAATGCGGCTTCGTTGCCGTGGTCAGCTGAGCTCGATATTGAGGGCACAATCGCCGACCGGCTGAAGTGACTGTTGACCCGTCGAGGGCGCCGCGACGCTCGAGATCGGTGGCAATTCCAATCGAGGCGGCTTGGTGTGCCTTAGCTGCGTTCCGCGGACGATTGATCATCCCAGAGCAGTTCACCGCACCGGCATTTGTACACCCGGATGAAGCGGGCTGTCTTCATGTCCCATAGCTTTTCCGCCAGACTGAGTGGTTCGCCGCATTTGGGGCAGCGGAATAGGGTGGGGCTCGGGGGCGTGGCTGGAAGCATAGGCACGTCTCTTCTTTCAGAAGACGCGAAAGCCCAGCGAGCGTTGCACCAACGTCGCGGTCGACCGGGCTGCTTGATCCGCATCAATCAATCGACCGCTCCAGCTTCTGAGCTGCCCGGAAGTCATCCAGATGCTGCAGGTTCGGGCCGTACGCGGCCTCCTTGGTGAGCAGATGGTAGATCCGGGCCGCCACCAATTGGAGATGCTTCATTCGTCCGCGGGGCATCGCCCGGGCCTTGCAAAGGGCTCGGACCGCGTGCGCTCGGAAATAGTCAAAAGCGTCGGACATCGGAGATTCAACGTCTCGTCCAGAGATTGGTTCTTACCCCTCGTTTCCAGGAACACCAGTCAACCAAGCTGTCTGTAGAGTCAGACCGCTCGACGGTCAGGACAAACGAGAGCGCATCCGGAACGCTATCGAATTTGAAAAATTAGCCCGGCAGGAAGCTTCACGGCGAGCACGCATGTTCTTCTTTTTCTCGAACCGGGTGGGGTGTCTCGGCTCGCTGCTGATCTCCGGCTTGGTCACCGTGGCGCTGCTCTTCCTGTTCGGGATACTCCGGTTCTGAACCCAGGCGCGTGGTATCAACAGATCACCTGCGTCTTTGTAACCCTATGCCCAGAGGACGTGGAACCCCCTAAGCATTCAGGACGTTGAGACGCGAATGCGATTTGCGAGGTCCATCTGCTTCAGAGTTCATCGACCCTGATCCCCGGAGACACCGTCTGGAGGCGGTGCGAAGCGCGGCGCGTGACGGTTCTGAACGATGCTGCCGCGTTTTTCGCGGCCCTGCGGCAAGCGCTGCTGGAGGCGCAAGAACAGGTCTACATCATCGGATGGGACATCCATAGTGCAACCAGGCTGGTCGGAGCTTCCGGACGAGCGGATGATGGTTTGCCGGAACAGCTTGGCCCATTGCTACGCGCGCTCATCCGACGCCGCCCGACCTTGCGGATCGACATCCTTGTCTGGGACTTTGTCTCCTTTTACGCCTCCGAAAGAGAATGGAATTCCGCGGCAAAATTTACTGCCGAAACATCTGGCCGCGTCCGGTTTTGTCTCGATTGCACGCTTCCGTTTGGTTCGGCCCAACACCAGAAGATGGTCTGTATCGACGGTTCACTGGCGTTCGTCGGCGGGCTCGATCTGACAATCAGGCGCTGGGACACCAGTGATCATCGTGCCGAGCATCCATTGCGCCGCGACCCTGAGGGCAAGCCATACCCACCCTTCCATGATGTTCAATGCATGGTCGATGGGGATGCAGCGGCGTGGCTGTTCGACCTCGCCGAGGAACGCTGGCGTGCTTCAGGTCAACAGGCCCATCATCGGCGCCGGCTAGGAACATGCGGTGGCCGGCCAATGTACCGGTGGAGGCCGAGCACTTGCCGGTAGGTATCGCGAGGACCGAGGTGGTCTGTCCTGCAGGCTCGACCATCAAGGAAGTCGAGCGCTCATTGACTGCAGCGATCCGGTCGGCGACCAGCTTCGTTTACATCGAAAATCAGTTTACCAGCGCGACCAAGATTGCGCGTGAATTGGCGCAGCAGATGCTTCGCGTGCCTTCGCTTCGGGTTCTGGTCGTCACTCCCAAATTGCATTCATCGTGGTTGGAATCACAAGCCATGCAAAATGGCCGTGGTGCCTTCATCGACTGCTTCAGTGAGGCTGGAGTCGCAGATCGCATCCGCTTCGTCTACCCGGTCTCACGCAGCGAGGATGCCGAAGCTGCCGTGATGGTGCACAGCAAGCTCATGATCGTGGATGATCGGATCTTGAGGGTCGGCTCGGCTAACCTGAACAATCGCTCGATGGGCGCCGATAGCGAATGTGACCTGATCTTTGAAGCGGCATCCGACCAGCATCGGAATTTCATCGCTTCGGTCCGCCGTCGCCTGATCGCACATTTCTGCGGTCTCGACGAACTGACCATAACGCAAAACGAGGATCATCTTTTTGCGCTCCTGGACGACGTGGCGGGAACTGATGGGGCGAAGACGCTGCGGGAAGTGGGGTCCTCGGTCCTGACCAGTACGCTGGCCACAATGGTTCAGCCGGTAGCAGACCCGGAGCGGCCGCTTCATCTGGAGCGGGCGGCATCTCGCATGTGGAGCACGAAGACACTAATGGGGATCGCGTCGATAACGGTGGCGCTTTTTGGACTGACGATGGCTTGGTCGTACACGCCGTTGAGCGATTTTACCGACGCGCCTCATATTTCGGCGTTACTGTCTGCCTACTCGCAGTCCATCTGGGGGCCACTATTCGCTATCGCAGCTTTCGTCGTTGGCGGGCTGGTCGTGTTTCCGGTTCTCGTGCTCATTGCAGCCACTGCTGCCGCACTTGGGCCCTGGCTAGGCTTCATCACCGCCATGGCGGGCGTCTTGCTCAGCGCCTTCATCCTTTTTGCGATCGGACGGGGACTCGGCCGACAACGCCTCCAGCAGTTGCTCGGCCGACGTGCAGCGCGCATCCAAGAACGCGTCGTGGGCAAGGGGATTCTAGCCGTCGTCGTCATCCGGATGGTTCCCATAGCACCGTTCTCGGTGGTGAATGTCGTGGCTGGTGCGAGCACGCTGCCTCTACGTGACTTCATGGTTGGAACTCTGCTGGGCATGATGCCCGGTATTCTCGCCATGGCAGTTCTGGGGGCTCAAATCGCAGACTTCGCCAGGAATGCGTCCTGGAGCAACATATTGCTGTTGGCTCTGGCGTTCTTGGGCTGGCTGGGAATCTGCGCAGGCGCACAATTCGTTGCGACCTGGCTCGCCGGGAGGCGCTGATGGCGGCGATGCGCTTCATGACATGGAATGTGCATGGCACGTTCAATCTCAATCCGAAGTTCGATTTGAAGGGTGTTTGCTCGATCGTTCGCAAGTGGGCCCCCGATGTCGTCGCGCTTCAGGAGGTGGATTCGCGATCGCGGTCAGACGATCCATTTGCGAAGTTGGCGAGTGTTGTCGGCGATCACGGGGTTCACGCCAAGTCGATTGTCGCCGAGGATGGCGACTACGGTCAGATGCTCCTGAGCCGCTTTCCGCTCTCCGGCGTGCCCGAGATCCTCGATGTGTCGTATCGAGAGCGGGAGCCACGCAGAGCGATTGCCACGGGACTGCTGACACCGGTCGGCGATGTGCGCGTAGTGGCCACTCATCTCGGCCTGAGTATCCACGAGCGCTATGCGCAAGCTCAGGCCCTGGTAAGCTTGGTGCGACCTGGAAGGACCGTTGTCCTCGGCGATTTCAATGACTGGTTTTGGGTGAAATCGGTGCGGCGCGTGCTCGCGCAGGTCTGCCCCAACCGTACACGCTTGCGGACTTTCCCGGCGCGTTTGCCCGTTCTCCGCCTCGATAGGATCTATGCCACGCCCGATAGCCGGTTTGGGAGAGTTTGGACCGACGGAGAGGCAACAGCCTATTCAGACCATTTGCCCGTGATTGCGGACATCGAGATCTAGGGCGTGCCCTCATTAACAGGGTTGCCATGATGTATGTCGGTAAGATTTGACTCGCCTCGTTGCCGGTGACCGTGGCTATTTCGTCGTCAGTCGCCGCGCCGGCGTCAGCGTGCTGGCGGGCGCCATCGGAGAGAGCGAGAACGTCAGCCACGTGTTCCAACCGGCGGGGCGGTTCTCGGCGGCAAACTCGCCGTACCCTTTCAGGTTCAAATATCCCTGCATGTCCCCCACGGGAAACAGCACGCCTACTTGCGGGCCGACGCCTAGCACGCGGCACCGGAAGCCACCCAGCACCGGATGCTGACCGGAGTCGTCGGTGATCTGCTGATACGCATAACCGACGAGGCCAACAAAAACCTGCTTGGACAGAAACTGGGAGACGCCCCAGTCGATGTGAAAGTCGACACCATTTTGGTACTGGGTGTCTGTATTCTTGAAATTGTAGGTGAAGCCTGCGACCGCAGAAAATTCATGACCTGCCTGCGGGTCGAAATATGTGTATCCGCCGCCGGCATCGATCGCGCCGTGACCGATGCCGAGATTGGCGAGGCGCGTCGAACTATATGCACCGACCGGGATGTCTCCAGTCACATACGTCATGAAGTTATGGACGCCGGCGTTCCATTTGAGCATCGCCTGCGGGTAGAGATCACCCACCGATGTGATCGAGTCGCCGAAACTGCCCGTACGCGTTACCGCGAATGGGCCGACGGCGGTCGTCAGCGTTCCGGCAAGATCGGCGCTCGATCGCCCGAACAGTCCGGTTACGCCGATGGCGAGTTGTCCGCCCAGCACCGGCGTCGCGAAGGTGTAGGTGGGATTGAGCAGCATTAGATCGGCCTGCGCATTCAGGCGCAGGTTCAGGTCGACGTTTACGTTGGCGGGTATTCGGCCGACATGGATCTCCCTGGCGGCAGCTGCCGTGCCAAAGGCGCTGACGCTGGTGTGATAGTAAACCGCTGCCATCGACCAGCCGGGGACTTGAGGGGTTGCCGCAAGACTGCTGAAGCGGCCGGGAAGCCAGTACGAAACGCCACCTTCGTCGGCGTAGGCGGCGCCAGGGAGGCATCCACACATTACCAACGCTATGGTGGTCGTCTGCTTGATGAGCCGACAACCGAATATTCCTTCGAACATGTGCTTCATCTGATCGCCCTCCACGCGTTGGTCGCGAGCTGCAAGCTTGTCCGCCGTGTTTGCCCTGCTTTGGACATTGCTCGGATGCTCTTCATTTGCTGATGACCATTGGGTTCACAGATATGCCGTATAAGACCTGACCCAGACCAGAATCGACATGATCAGGCCGGTGACGCCGGCGTTCTCCGCAAATATCGTGGCCGTCCCGGGCATCCCGAGCCTTAACTGACTGCGGTCGATGTCCTTCGGCACTGAAATAGCCGCCGGATAGGCTTTGACACCGCCGATCGAGCCGACCTTCGCCAGCGTGCCTGAAACCGCAATCTCCCCTTGTCCGATACCCTGCGGGATTCCGGTGACCGTCGCATGGTGAATGCGGCCAGGATCGTTGTCGAACACCAGCTTGGCTGCGGCACCGGGCTTGATCGTCTGGAATCCGTTCGGCGAGAACGGGCCAACGGCGGTCTATTCGCTCTGACAAACAGACCGCCGGCATGGGTTCATATTCTCAAGCCCCGACTTTCCTAGCGGCAGGGACCTTCCATGTGCCGTTGATGATGGAAGGGTTCGTTTCCCTCGGCCAATACATGCGCAGCATGAGTATGAAATCCCCCTCGGGCGCCGGCAGCCAATTTGATTCCTTGTCCTTGCCCGGGGAGTCCTTCTGGATATAAAGATCGGTCGAGCCGTCAGCGTTTTTCTTCAGATCTTCGCGAGCGCTGATTGAGTAGCGGTTGATCGGATTCTTCACGAAGAAGTAGCCGCTGTCGTACATGGTCAGCGACCAAAACCCTTCCGCAGGAGGCAGGTGGCCCTTGGGAAACCGCATGACGTACTTGTTGGCGCCATTGTATTTGCGACCGTCCGCATCCTTTTGCGAGGTCGGGTAGACCGCATCCTGCGGACGGTTGGCGCCAAGTCCAATCGCGGTCACCAGCGCCCGCACCAGATAATCGGTGCCATAGATACCGGTTTTCGTCGTGAACGCGAAGCCGTTCTCGTCCGTGATCGCCTTGTTGACCTTGAACTGAAGCATGATCCTGTCGAACGACACCTCAGGGACGCGCCGCAGAAAATCCGCATTCAGCTTCTTCTCGTCGAAATCCTGTCCGGGGATGATGCCGATGCGGGCAAATTTTGCAAGCTGGGGTGCGTCCGCAGCGCTCGGCGGGTTGGTCTTCATCAACTCGCACAGCAGCTTAAAGTACGAGACCGCATCCATGCGATTGACTTGCTCGCGCACCGCCGTCTTCATGTCGATCGACGGATCGACCTTTCCGGGCGGTGGCGTGTACGGTTTACCATAGGCGCTGAGCGGAACGAGCTTGCACTCATCCTGCAGCTTGTGCACGGCGGCGTAATCTTCCGGTGTGCCGGTGCAATAGATGCGGCCGAGCAGCCACACGATGCTCGTGGGCGATTTGTACTCCTTCACGCCGGCCGGCAGCGTGCCTTTCCATCCTGGCCCAGTGATCGCATAGGTCTGCGCACCGGTGCCGGTGGTGCGCTTGCCCGGGACCTGGAACACCGTCGTCCAGCCGTCCAGCATCGGCATCAGGAAGTAGCGCCCCTTCATGTCGGGGATACTGAGGACCCAGGGTTCTTTCCCGACATCGAAGAAGGACGTCGTATACAGGGTATCGGCGTTCGGCGCGGTGACGTCCCGGAAGGATGCGTCAGGATATTGGCGCAGCTTGATAATGTGGCCCATCGGCCCCCGCGTTCCCACCGGTTCGGCAACGTTGGTGATGATCCGGCGCGTCATCTCCATCGTCACCAGGGGATAGCCGAAAATGTAGGCGTCGCTCGCGAACCAGAAATCCTCCAAGCCTTCCCCGACGCCAAGAAACGAGTCCTGGGCGAGTGCCGATCGTGCAGAGGCCGCTCCTGCCAGCAGCCCCATTCCGCCAAATGCGAGGGATCGACGAGTGATATCCATGGTGTTTCCCTTTCAAAATAATTCACAACTCAGGGGCAGCAACTTTCAGAGTTGACGGAAAGACGACGGCAATATCGCGTGACGAAGGTCGCCCCGAAGGACTGTGCATTGCTGAACCGGCTTCGATGCCGTCAATCTCCGTTGGCTCAATAGCAAGGCGGATAGGGATAGTACCCGCATCGCGGTGCGTAGTAGGGATAGGCCGCAGCTCCAACCGCGGCGGCCGCTCCCGCATAGGCGGCGCCACGGTAGAACGCGCCGCGCCAAGCCGTCCGGCGCGCGACACCGGCAAACGACAGCGGTGTGAACGGCCGGCCGATGATGTCGATGAAGACCGAAGCCGGTCCGTCGGCGCCCGCAAGATCGCCTTCGAGCACGTCGACATCGAACGTCAGCTTGTCGGCCTCCAGTTTTGGCGATTTGAGCACCACGACGGCATCGGCCACCGACGACCCATCTTTCCTGAACCCGGACACGGTAGCGTTCGGCGGATCTTTCGCGAAGTTGTCGTTGCCGTTGCCCCAATCCTCGACAATTCGTGACGTAAGATCGTGCCCGGCCGCCCGAACAGGTCGATCGGCAAATACAATTGCATTCGGCGAAATTCCCATCAGCACGAGCTTGCCGTCCTTCAGGCTCGCGCCGCGCGAGTTCAGAACAAAGAGGGACGGGACGACTTCAGGCTTCGCCTGACCTATAGATTTCTCGAGCGGAATATGCGGCTTGTTCTCAGGTGCGGATTGAGCAAAAAGCTTTTGGGGAAAGGCCAACAGCCCGGCGGCGCAAACCGCGATCAGAGCCAAGCGAAGCGTCATGTTAGTGCCCTCCTTGCAGGCTGGCTGTCCTTCTTCGATGAGCTTCAATTCAGGAAGCAGCTTCGCTACGCATTTCGCGCCAATCCAGATCGCGCGTCTTGCCATTTCGCGCCAAACATCGTGAATAGTTCAGCGATCAATCACGCCAGATTTTCTGCGCTGGCATCCCACTCTTTCCCTTACGTACGAGTTGCTGCTGCCTGTAAATGACAGGTTGGATTTTCATCAAACGTACAAAGGTGCGGCTGAAGCTGCTCGCGTTGCGATACCCGAGAAATTTAGCGATATCCGACAGGGGCTTGCGTGAGTCGACGAGCAAGTGGCAAGCGATGTTCAGGCGAACCTCTGCAAGTATCTCGCTGTGACTTGTGCCCATACGCCCAAGGTGACGCTGCAACGTGCGCGAGCTGATTTTGAGAGAGCGAGCGGTACTATCGAGGGTTGCGTCACCGTGTCGCAGTGACGCGTCAATGGCGGCGCGGACCGCTTGGAAAGAAGGTAACCGAACAGCTCTCATCGCCGCGAAGCCCATGCTCCTGCAAGAGAAAGCGCTGCATTAATTCTAAAGGCGTGCCGACGACGAATCTGGCCATCAGCCGCCAAAGTTTCTCATTCAAATGAATTTGGTCGGGAGCGTGAGCAGGCCTGTCCTAAAGGACAGGGGCGGGGAGGTCGTTGCTCCGCTAGGCTGCGATCACGGCAAGCTTGTTGGGCAGGCAGCAATGACCGCAATTCCATTGACCCGTTGTCAATTTCTCATTCCATTTGCCGAGATTCATTCAGAGATCGGCGGGCCCACTGCGACCCTTCTCGCCAAGTTTAAGTTGCCGACGTCGCTGCAGGAAAAGGCAGACCACTACGTGCCGCTGCTGCCAGCCGTTCGCTTCGCGACGGCTGCGCAGCAAAAGCAGGGATTGTCGGAGATCGCCTTTCGAGCAGCCCAGAGGCTTTCATTCGATCATCTGAGCGACGCGATGCGCGTTCGAATCCGTCATTCACCGACCTTGTTGGCCGCTCTTGAGCAGATGTGCAAATGGGCGCCGGTTGAAGATACAAGTCTTCAGCTATGGCTGGAGCCATGCGACGCAAGCGTGAAAATTTGCAGCAGGATCGCTGGAACGCAAGGGATCTCCGATCTTGAGATATCCCAATGGCTTCAGAACGTATTCGTCCTGCACATCGTCCGCCAGTTCGCTGGCGCGAACTGGATGCCCAAAGTGATCGCGTTTGAAGCAAATTATAAACCGAGCATTGAGGTTCAATCGCTTTGGCCGCACACGCGCTTCATGTCGGGACAGAAGGCGTCATGGATCGAGGTGCCGTTGCAGTTTTTGAGCCTTCCGAATGGGGATGCCGCCCGATCGAAGTTACCGGAAACCGAGAGGCAGCCATTCGGTGATGACATCGTCAGCGTTCTCAGGTTGGCTCTGCCGTCCTACCTTGACGAGGGCGGCCCGACGATAGCCCAGGCGGCCGAAATGGCTGCCTTGAGCGTCAGGAGCCTCCAGAGGAAGCTTGCCTTGGCGGGGCTCACATACTCCGGCCTGCTAGAGCAGGTCCGCTTCAACAATGCCGTCAAGCTCCTGAGCAGTACCGAAACCAAGATCATCGACGTGGCATTTTCGTCGGGCTACGCCGATCCTGCCCATTTTGCCCGTGCTTTCCGTCGAATCTCCGGCTGCACCCCACGCGAGTTTCGCGAGAGAGCAAGAAGCGGACAAGCTGAGATCGATCACAACTCCACGCGATCGAACGATGATCGTCTCTAGAGAAGAGTCGCGCTTGCGCGCCTCTCTCCGTAGAGGCGCAGAGTTTTCGGGCTTCAGATCGATTTTGGGAGCCGGACTGTCCGCGACATTGATGTTCCCGACTGGGACGGCCCTTAGCGCAAACGATGACGACGTCGCTATCAAAGCACCGGTGCCAGCGATCTATCTCGACCTAAGAACGATCTATGCGCAGGTTCCAGCAGGGTCGCTTGCATTCGGCTTTGGCCATCCAACGCTGTTCAATGCGTTGCGAACGTTTGATGCGGCATTTCCGACCAGCCTGCCAGCGGCGAAATCTCTCAACGTGGATTTTCCCCTAACGGTCGACGTCACCGACAGCGTCTCGTTATATACCGGCGTCTCCGGCAATTCGACGGAGTTCGGAGGCGCCGGGTGGTCGTCCTTTCAAATCACGAGCTGGAACATCGGTATCCAGGCGGATGTTTATCAGCAGAACGGCGGGCTCTTTCCTACCGTGACGCTGCAATCGACCTTCACACAGTCGATCCCCAACGGCCCGCTCACCACGACGTCCTTCAACAACATTCTCGAATTCGATTACGCCCTCGATTCCGACGAGACCAGAGGGTTGCTCGCTGGATTCCAATACACGCGCACTGACGTTGCCGACAAGCTGGTGAAAATCAACCCAAACACGATCGCCTATATCGGCGGCTACTATCAATGGCCGAACAATTGGAAGTTCACCGGGCGAGTGGGCGTGCAATCCTTCCAAGGTGCGCAGCTTGTTAGCCTTGCGTCGATTCAGCCCTACACACAAGCGATTGTGCGGCTCGATCTCGATCGCATGGACGATAACGACAATCGCTTGTTTGGTGTCACGGCCGAAATCATGTGGGTACCGAAGCCCGCGTATCAGCTGACGGTTAGAACGCCGTTGTATGCGGTTCGCAATTAGGCGCGCCTTGATCCCAGATATCCCGGGCTTTTTGCTGGATCAACGCGCAGCGCGTCTACAGCTTGACGCCAAATTTCAGTTTCGGCCGCATCGCGACCACCCACCATGGTATTTTCCTCCGACGAGACGATCTTCGCTCGCTCGTCTCTCGTCCTGGCGCCGTGAAGCAATAACGTCCTGAGGTTCCGGCGCGTGCAACGTCTAGCAGCCTCATCAGCTCATATTTCGATTTTCCGAAGATGGCCAGAATGCCACTGTTTTGCCCGACGGGTCAACCGGCTTTTGCGCGAATGCAAAAGTCGTTGTGCCAACAACACTTAGCTACTGTGCATGGGGTTGTTTTCGCAAATCTTAGTGGTCAGCGCCTACACTTCAGCTCGACCATGCGGAACTTTTTCCTCGTCGCCACGTTGTGTCGCCATGGGTGAAGAGCTTTCCTTCCGACGCAAACCCCTGACCCCCGAGCAGCGCCAGGCGCGCGATGCGGCGCGCCGGATCGAGGCCGAAAAGGCCATGCGCGATCATGAAGAGGCGCAGAAGGCGTTTTACGCCAACAAGGAGCGGCTGAAAGCCGAACGCCTCGCGCGCGAGGCGGCCGCGGCGAAGGGCTGACCAAACGCGGTCGGCGCTGACAATCTCCTAGATCGATCTTTCGACCGAAGCCGGCACGCCATGCCGATTGGGTGTTCCCGTCGCGCTCAAGACCAGCTTGAGCGCGCCCGGTCGCGCGCCCATCGGCGGGCTTGACGGCGTTTGCGTTTCGGGAGGAAGCTTCGAATGATCCTCAATTGACTTGAATGACGGAGACGTTCGCTCCCAGCCAGTCCGACCCCTTCAGCGAAAGCGAGAATGGAGCTGACCATGACCACGTTCGACAAGCGCGAGCAGGGCTTTGAAGCAAAGTTCGTCCACGACGAGGAGCTGATGTTCAAGGCGACGGCCCGGTCCAACAGGCTGCTCGGGCTCTGGGCCGCAAGCCAGCTCGGCCTCAGCGCCGACCAGGCGGCAAGCTACGCAACTGCGCTGGTCACGGACAATCTGGAGAGGCAGACGATCGACGACATCGTGAGCAAGGTGTCAGGCGATCTCGCCGCCAAGGGCGTTGCGCGCGAGCAGGTGGCGCAGAAGCTTCTGGAGTACCTCCGCCAGGTCATGCAGCAGCTCGAAGCCGACAAATAGCAAATTCGGTCGTTGCGCCTCATTCGGCGTGCTTGCGCGCGCCGGAATCACCGAGCTTGTCGACGTAGGCGATGCCGAGCGCCGAGACAATGAAAGTGATATGGATCAGCACCTGCCACATCACGCCGTTCTCGGTGTAGGTGGCCCGGTTCGAGCCGAGATTGCCGGCCTCGATGAAGGTGCGCAGCAGCGCGATCGAGGAGATGCCGATGATGGCCATGGCGAGCTTGATCTTCAGCACACTGGCATTGACGTGGCCGAGCCATTCCGGCTCGTCGGGATGACCCTGGAGGTCGAGCCGCGAGACGAAGGTCTCGTAGCCGCCGACGATCACCATCACCAGCAGGTTGGAGATCATCACGACGTCGATCAGCGCCAGCACGCTCATCATGATCTGCTGCTCGGTGAGGTCGAGCGCGTGCCAGGACAGATGCCAGAGCTCCTTGAGGAACAGCGCGATGTAGACGCACTGCGCCACGATCAGTCCGAGATAGAGCGGCAGCTGCAGCCAGCGCGAGCCGAAGATGATCATCGGCAGCGGGCCCAGGCGCGGCGAGGGCGGACGGGCTTCGGTGCGCAGTTCGGATTGGAATCCAGTCTCAACCGACATCCAGGCGGCATCCTCGCATCGAGATGATCTCGCTGCCATGTAGCCCGGCAAGATGGCCGGCGGCAGACGGGGCGCGCTACTCGCTATCCAGGGATCGCGCCATTTCGTGCTACGGTGCCGGTCGGCCGTCGCGCGGGCGGCCAGGATCGGGATCAAGACCGGAGGCGGGGCGTGTTTCGCAGCAGGAAATGGGCGGGCGGGATCGCGCTCGTTGCCGCGATCATGGCCGGCTCCGGCGGCACAGAAGTCTCGGCAACGCCGCTGACCCCGTTCCGCTACGAGGCTCAGGCGCAGCGCCATTGTCCGCACGATCAGGTGGTCTGGCTCGATTTCAGGAAGGGCGTCTACTACACCAGGGGTCAGAAGCGATATCGCCAGGGCTTTGACGGCAGCTTCGTCTGTCTGAGCGAGGCCCGCGACGGCCGCTATCGCCGCTCGCTGTTGGGTCTGCGCTGAGCGGCGCGTCGCCGGGGCTCAAAGGTGAGCCGGCTATTTCCGGCTCGGCAGCTTCACCGGCACGTGCGCGGAGGTGCTGATGACCCGGGGACTTCCGTCGGGATAGGTGCGATCGCCGCGGATCAGGGATTCGAGAACCAGGAAGAACTTCTCGGCAAGCATGTGAGTCACCCTCGTCGGTGATGGCCTCTTGAAAATAAGTCGAGGCGCCGAAGGCGGAAATTCAATCAACTAAACGGGAGCGGGACAATCCGGGCAAACACCTGTTTGCAGCACGGCATGGTCGTCGTCGGGAAAGTGCGAAGATCTCGTCCGAGATCAGCCGAAGGCCAGGGCCACAAGGCCCGAGCAGAGCAGGACCAAGCCGCCTGCGGTCAATGCCAGGAAGCCATCGGATACGAGGTCATGGTTGCGCATGGGACACCTGCCGCTCTCGTCCTCGATGCTCGATCGGATCCATTAAAATTGTCCGAACGTGCCGCCTTGAAAGAGGTGATGCTTGCCGCCCCGCGCGAGTGCCTTCAGGCCCTCGTGCGGTAACCTTCAAACGCATGGGCCAGGAAGATCCCCGCGCTTACCAGACCCATCAGTGCCGAAACCGTCTCGATCATCGTTAAATTCCACATCCCGCCCTTGCATTCGAGAGAACGCGTGCGGCCTTGCACAGTCAAAAGAATTTCGGTGAGCGGCGTGACAATGGGGGTGGAGTGAGGATTTGGCGCAACAGAATGTCCAGCCTTGGCACAGAGCAGGGCCCCCGCGCTCCGTAGATCAACGGAGGCGAGCGAACGTCCCGTTTACCATCCCGGCGTGATCGCCGTGGGCTCCCCATTTCCGCCGTGTTCGGGTTGCGTTATCGTTACCGCTTCCGATGCGGTGGTGGGCCGCCTCGGATTACAAGGACCGGACGGCGCTCCCCGCGGCTAAAGCGGGATGGGTACGCGCCCGGCGAAATGGTATTTGGGGCGAATGGGGATCCGACGGTCAGATTCGGTTTTGCGGGCCGCGCGCGGTGTTGCGGCGGTCGCGACCTGCCTTGCGCTCGCCAATTGCGCCTCCTCGAACAAGTTCGCCAGCCGCGTCGATCCGAAATACGGGGTGTCCTCGAGCCCCCGGGTCGTGGCCTGGGGCGACCCGGTCCCGAAGGGGGGCGGCACCTACCGCGTCGGCAAGCCCTATGTCGTGGCGGGCCGGACCTATGTGCCGGAGGAGGATGTCAACTACCGCGCCGAGGGCATGGCGTCGTGGTATGGCGATGATTTCCACGGCCGCCTGACCGCCAATGGCGAAGTGTTCGACATGGCCTCGCTGACCGCGGCGCATCCGACCCTGCCGATGCCGTCCTACGCGCGGGTGACCAATATCTCGAACGGCAAGTCGCTGATCGTCCGCGTCAATGACCGCGGGCCCTATCACGGCAACCGGCTCATCGACGTCTCGAACAAGGCCGCCGAACTCCTTGAATTCAAAGGCAATGGCGTCGCCAAGGTCCGGGTCGAATATGTCGGCCGGGCGCCGCTCGAAGGCTCCGACGACCGCCAGCTGATGGCGACCTTGCGCACCGGCATTCCGGCGCCGACGCCCTCGATGGTCCGGGTCGCTTCGGCCAAGCCTTTCGTGCCGGAATTGCCCGCACCGAGCCGCGGTGCCATTCGCGGCGAGGTTCCGATGCCGGAGGGGCGGCCCTACAACCTCGGCAACAGCTCGGCGGATATGGCTTCGCTCAATGCGACCTCGGAAATGTCGGCCTCGAGCCGCAGCCGGGGCCGGGCGCTACACAACGCGCGGGCCGTGTCCTATGACGAGGACGGCCGCTACGCGACCGAGAGCGCTACTCCGTCTGCCGCCTATACCTCGGACGGCGCGGCCGAGGCCCGCAGCATCCTGAGCGGTCGCGGTCTCTACTGAGACGCGCTTTCCTTCAAGAACGTCACCAGCTCCGCGTTCACCTCCTCGGGCCGCTCCTGCTGTACCCAATGGCCGGCGCCTTCCAGGATCAGCTTGCGCTTCAGATTGGGCAGCACGCGCTCGAGCTCGTTGACGCGCTTGGCCCCGATCAGGCCGGTGATGACGGCGTCTTTGGAGCCGGCGATGAACAGCGAGGGCTGATGGATCTGCGCATCCTGCCAGGGGGCCGTCAGCTCCCAATTGCGGTCGATGTTGCGGTACCAATTCAACCCGCCGCGGAAACCGGACTTGCGGAAGCACTCGGTGAAATAGGCGAGATCAGCCTCGTTCAGCCAGCCGGGCAGCGGCCCCTCGGCGCCCGCATGGCCGAGAAAGCCCTTGCCCTCCTGCACGAACATGGCTGCCGAGGGATCGGCGAGGCCGCGGCCGCCAAGCACGATGCGCATGGTGCGGGCGACGTCGCGCTCGAGCTCGGCTTCGGCGACGCCGGGCGTCTGGAAATACTGCCAGTAGAAATTGGTGATGCCGCCCTGGCGCAGCAAATCGAGCGGCTTGCCGCGGCCTCGGAACGGCGGCGGCACGCTCAGGCCGGCGACCGCCGTGAAGATATCTGGGCGGAACAGCGCCGCGTGCCAGGCGACCGGTGCACCCCAGTCGTGGCCGACCACCATCGCCTTGCTCTCGCCCAGCGCCTGGACGAGGCCGACGACATCGCCGACCGTGTCGAAGATGGAGTAGGCGACAACATCAGCCGGCGCCGCGCTCTGGCCATAGCCGCGCATGTCGGGGGCGACGACGTGAAACCCGGCCTCTGCCAACGCCGGGATCTGGTGACGCCAGGAATAGGACAGTTCCGGCCAGCCATGGCACAGCACCACCAGCGGCCCCTGGCCGGCCTCGCGGATGAAGAGCTCGACCCCGTTGGCCTTGATCATCCGGGTTGAGGACATTCGCTTTTCCGCCTTGTTTCAGGGGTTTGGTCGGGAAATATAAGATGCCACGATAGGGGCGCGAGGAGAATCGTGCAATCTCAGGGACAAGCGTCCAGCTCCGTGTTGTTCGCATCTGTTCCAACTGCTAGAACGCCGCTCTCAGGGCTTGGCCATGGCATTTCGTCCTTCTTTGCTTCGTCGCTCCCGGTTCACCGCCGGTGCGCTGGCGCGCGGGCTGATCGCGGCGGTTCTGGCCGCGGCCATCGGCTGGGGCGGGGCGCTCTACGCCGCCAACCAGAGCGTGCAGGGCGCCAAGAAGGCGGAAGACACGGGCTTCGACGGCGACGCCCCGACTGCGATCCTGATCGAGGCCTCCTCGGGCAGCGTGCTGTTCGAGAAGAACGCCGACGAGCTGCGCGCGCCCTCCAGCATGATGAAGCTGATGACCGCGGAGGTCGTCTTCAACGCCATCAAGAAGGGCGACATCAAGCTGACCGACGAGTACCGGATCAGCGAGAATGCCTGGCGCAGGGGCGGCGCGCCCTCGGGCGGCTCGACCATGTTCGCCGCCATCAACAGCAAGGTCTCGGTCGACGATCTCCTGCATGGGGCGATCATCCAGAGCGGCAACGATGCCTGCATCGCGCTCGCCGAAGCCATGGCGGGCAACGAGCGGATTTTCGCGGCCGACTTCATGACCAAGCGCGCGCGCGAGCTCGGCCTCACCAGATCGACCTTCGCCAACTCCAACGGCTTGCCCGATCCCGGCAACAAGATGACAGTGCGCGAGCTCGGCATCCTCGCCCGCCACATCATCCTGGACTTCCCCGAGTTCTACAAACTGTTCGGCGAGAAGGAGTTTACCTGGAACAAGATCCGCCAGCCCAACCGCAATCCGCTGCTCAATTCGATGGAAGGCGCTGACGGTCTCAAGACCGGCTACACCAAGGAAGGCGGCTACGGTATGGTGGGCTCGGCCGTGCAAAACGGCACGCGCCTGATCGTCGTGGTCAACGGGCTCGACGATCCCGAAGACCGCGCCACGGAAGCCAAGAAGATGCTGGAATGGGGCTTCCGCAATTTCGAGAGCCGCGTGCTGATCGCGGCCGAGCAACCCGTCGGCTACGCCAAGGTGTTCGGCGGCGAGAGCCGCTCGGTCAAGCTCATGGCCAAGACGCCCGTGAAGGTGATGGTGCACAGGAACGGCAGCGACAAGCTGATCGCCCGCATCATCTATAGCGGCCCGGTGCGCGCGCCGGTCGAAGCCGGCCAGAGGGTCGGCGTGGTCAAGGTCTGGCGCAGCGGCAACATCGCGGTGGAGACACCGGTCTATGCCGCCGAAGCGATCGGCACCGGCTCGACCATGCGCCGCGCGATCGACGGCGCCAGCGAGCTCGTGATCGGCATGTTCCGCGCGGGCGCCGAGAAGCTCTGACCATGAGTAAAAGCCCGGTACGGTGGCCGTCTGGACGCGGACGCTTCATCACCTTTGAAGGTGGCGAGGGGGCCGGCAAGTCGACCCAGATCAAGAAGCTGGCCGACCGTCTCAAGGCGGCAAGGATGCGCATCCTTGTCACGCGCGAGCCAGGCGGCTCGCCGGGCGCCGAGATCATGCGTCATCTGGTGCTGTCAGGCATGGGCAAGCTGCTTGGACCCGAAGCCGAGACGCTGCTGTTCGCTGCTGCCCGCGACGATCACGTCCGCACCGTTATCCAGCCCGCGCTCAGCCAAGGCATCTGGGTGCTGTGCGACCGCTTCGCCGACTCGACGCGGGCCTATCAGGGCAGCCTCGGCCGCGTGCCAGACGGCCTGATCAACGCGATGCAGCGGGTCACGATCGGCGATCTCAAGCCGGATCTCACCATCATCCTCGACCTGCCGGTCGAGATCGGCCTGCAGCGCGCCGCCGCGCGCCGCGGCAGCGCCACGCCCGACAGGTTCGAGGGCGAGGATCTCAAGTTCCACGAGGACCTGCGCGACGCCTATCTCAAGATCGCCGCGGAAGATCCCGCGCGTTGCGCGCTGATCGACGCCAATTCCGATCCCGATACGGTTGCCGGGCGTGTCTGGACGGCGCTGCGGGAACGTCTCCTTCCCACGCCCTCTTCGGTGATTTCCGCATGAGCCCGCGTCAGACCGAGCGCGAAACCGCCATTGCTCATCCGCGCGAGACGTCGAGGCTGTTCGGGCATCGCGACGCCGAGACGGCGCTGCTGACTGCCTATCGCAGCGGGCGCATCCCGCATGCCTGGCTGATCGGCGGGCCGCAAGGGATCGGCAAGGCAACGCTGGCCTACCGCATGGCGCGCTTCGTGCTCGCCCATGGCCAGCCGCTGGCGCCGTCCGTGCAGCACGCCCAAGACCTTGCGATCGATCCCGAGGACGCTGTGGCGCGGCAGGTTGCGGCGAGCTCGCATGGCGGCCTGTTGACGCTGGAGCGCACCGCGAACGACCGCGGCGTGATGCGCACCGTGATCACCGTCGACGAGACGCGCGAGACGATCGGCTTCTTCGGCTCGACGGCCGCCGCCGAAGGTTGGCGCGTCTGCATCGTCGATACCGTCGACGAGCTCAATCCAAACGCGGCCAACGCGCTGCTGAAAATCCTCGAAGAACCGCCGCAGCAATCGCTGTTCCTGCTGGTGAGCCACGCACCCGCACGCGTGCTCGCCACGATCCAGTCGCGCTGCCGCAAGCTGCGCCTGCGTCCGCTCGTCACGGACGACGTGATCGGTGCTGCGGCTTCGGCGGCCGACCTCGACCCGAACGATCCCGCCCTGCGCGAAGCGGCGGAGGCCTCCGAGGGCAGTGTAGCGCGGGCGCTGACGCTGCTCGGCGGTGATGCGCTCAAGCTCCAGCAGCGCACGGCAGCAATGCTCGCGCGTTTGCCGCAGGTCGATCCGCGCGAATTGCACACGCTCGGCGATTCGCTTGGCACCAGCGACCGCGTCGCGCTTGCCGCCTTCATCGACGGCATCGACCGCTGGATCGCCGAGCGCCTGCATGCGGATGAAGCCAATGCCAACCAGAACCTGCCGCGCCTTGCGCGGCTAGCTGAGGTATGGGAAAAGATCGTCCGCGCCGCGCGCGACACCGAAACCTACAATCTGGAGCGCAAGCCCTTGGTTTTCTCGGTGTTCGGCTGGCTGGCGGACGCAACGCGCTAGAGCATGATCCGGAAAAGTGCGGAGCGGTTTTCCGAAAGGATCATGCAACCTGACGCAGGTTCGTTTCCAAATTTTGAGAAGCCGGTAAAGGAATTCGTCGTGGCAACGCGAGCTAAGAAAACCGCCAAGGGCAAGAGCAGCAAGAAGAAGGCTGCAAAGGTGCTTGCGCGCAAAGCTGCCAAAAAGACCAAGAAGGCCGCCGCGAAGAAGGGCGTGAAGAAGAGCGCTGCGAAGACGGCAAAACGGGCTGGCAAGAAGGCTACCAAGAAGCAGGTCGTCGCCAAGAAGGCGGTGAAGAAAGCGGCCAAAAAGCCAGCCACGGTTCCAGTGAAGCCAGCCAAGGCTCCAGCGAAGAACGTGGCCAAGAAGGCGAAGGTGACTGCGCCTGCTGCGATCGCAGCGCCGGCTCCTGTCGTCGCGCCACCGAAGGCTGCGAAGCCCAAGGAATCGAAAAAGGCGCCGCGTGCCCCGAAGCCCGCCATAGTCGCCGCTCCGCAGGCCACTGCTCCGGTCGCCGCCCCCGCGCGCGACAACGTCTTCTACATCACGACGGCGATCGCTTATCCCAATGGCAGCCCGCATATCGGCCACGCCTATGAAGCGATCGCGACCGACGTGCTGGCGCGCTTCGCGCGGCTCGACGGCAAGGACGTATTCTTCCTGACCGGCACCGACGAGCACGGTCAAAAAATGGTTCAGACGGCCGCCGGTGAGAACATGTCCGTCTCCGCGCTCGCGGCGCGCAATGCCGGCCGCTTCAAGGAGATGGACGAGCGTCTGAACGTGTCGTTCGACCGCTTCATCCGCACCACCGAAGAGCAGCATCATCGCTCCAGCCAGGAGATCTGGCGACGCATGGAAGCGAATGGCGACATCTATGCCGACATCTATTCGGGCTGGTACTCGGTCCGTGACGAGGCGTATTACGCCGAGGACGAGACGCGCCTGAACGATGACGGCGTACGGCTCGGACCGCAGGGTACGCCGGTCGAGTGGGTCGAGGAAAAGAGCTATTTCTTCCGCCTGTCGGCGTACCAGGACAAGCTGCTCAAGCTTTATGCGGATCATCCCGATTTCATCGGGCCGGACTCCCGCAAGAACGAGGTGGTAAGCTTCGTCAGAGGGGGCCTGCGCGATCTCTCGATCTCGCGCACCACCTTCGATTGGGGCGTGAAGGTGCCCGGCGACGAAGAGCACGTGATGTATGTCTGGGTCGACGCGCTGACCAACTACATCACCGGGGTCGGCTTCCCCGACGAGAGCGACAACAGCTGGCGCTATTGGCCGGCCGACGTGCACATCATCGGCAAGGACATCATCCGTTTCCATGCGGTGTATTGGCCGGCGTTCCTGATGTCGGCAGGCATTCCGCTGCCGAAGCGGGTCTATGCCCACGGCTTTCTGTTCAACAGGGGCGAGAAGATGTCGAAGTCGGTCGGCAATGTCGTCGACCCCTTCAACCTCGCCGACCAGTATGGCGTCGACCAGATGCGCTATTTCTTCCTGCGCGAGGTGCCGTTCGGCCAGGACGGCAATTACAACCACGAGGCCATTGTCGCGCGCATCAATGCCGATCTCGCCAACGATCTCGGCAACCTTGCGCAACGCTCGTTGTCGATGATCGCCAAGCAGCTCGGCGGCGTGCTGCCGGAGCCCGGCGAGTTCAGCGACAACGACAAGGCGATCCTTGCGATGGCCGACGGCATGATCGCCACGTCACGCGAAGCAATGGCGACGCAGCAGATCCATCACTGGCTCAACGCCGTGTGGGCCGTGGTCGCGGAGGCCAACCGCTATTTCGCGGGCGAGGCGCCGTGGGCGCTCGCCAAGACCGATCCTGTCAGGCAGAAGACGGTGCTCTATGTCACCGCCGAAGTCGTGCGCCAGATCGCGATCCTGGCCCAGCCGGCGATGCCGACCGCCTCGGGATTGCTGCTCGACAGCCTCGGCATCCCCGCAGCCGAGCGCAACTTCGCTGCGCTCGGTGGCACCTCGCGCATCGCTCCGGGCTCGACGCTGCCGGCGCCGAAACCGGCGTTCCCGCGCTACATCGAGCCGGCGGCCTGAAGGCGGTCGCGCGATGCTGGTCGACAGTCACTGCCACCTGGATTTTCCAGACTTCGCGGAAGATCTCGACGGGATCGTGTCGCGTGCGCGTGCGGCCGGCGTCAAGCGCATGGTCACGATCTCGACGCGGGTGCGGAAGCTGAACGATCTCGTCAGGATCGCCGAGCGTTATGAGGATGTCTATTGTTCGGTAGGCACTCATCCGCACAACGCGGATGAGGAGGACGGCATCGCGCCGGATGAGCTGATCGCGCTGACGCAGCATCCCAAGGTCGTCGCGCTCGGCGAAGCCGGGCTCGATTATTTCTACGACAACGGCTCGCCGGAGGCGCAGGCGAGGGGCTTTCGCGCCCACATCGCCGCCGCCCGTGCCACGGGCCTGCCGCTGGTGATCCACACCCGCGAAGCGGACGAGGATTGTGCCCGTATCCTGGAAGAGGAGGTCGGACGCGGATCGTTTCGCGCGGTGCTGCATTGTTACACCGGCGGGCGTGAGCTGGCGCTGAAGGCGGTTTCGCTTGGGCTGTATATCGGCTTCACGGGTATCCTGACCTTCAAGAAGTCGGAGTCCCTGCGCGCGCTTGCGGCCGAACTGCCGTCGGACCGTATTCTGGTTGAAACAGACTCGCCCTATCTTGCGCCCGGAAAATTCCGCGGCAAACGCAACGAGCCGGCCTATGTGGTCGAGGTCGCAAAGGTGCTCGCTGAGGCGCGCGGCGTGTCGTTGGATGAGATCTCGCGCCAGACCACCGAAAATTTCTTTCGTCTGTTCTCAAAGGTGAAGGCTTCAGGAGACGCATGACGCTGACGCTGACGATCCTGGGCTGCGGCTCATCCGCCGGCGTGCCGCGCCCGGCGCTCGGCTGGGGCGCCTGCGATCCCAACAATCCCAAGAATCGCCGTCGTCGCTGCTCCCTGCTGGTCGAACGAAAATCCGAGCACGGCACCACACGCATCGTGATCGACACGTCGCCGGACCTGCGCGAGCAGTTGCTTTCGACCAATGTCGACCACATCGACGCGGTGTTCCTGACCCACGAGCACGCCGATCAGACCCATGGCATGGACGACCTGCGCTCGGTCGTCATGCATATGCGACGCCGCATCCCGACCTACTTCAACCTGTCGACCGCCAAGGACATCATGGCGCGGTTCTCCTACTGCTTCATCTCGCCGGAGGGCAGCGACTATCCGCCGATCCTGACGCGGCATTCGATCGAGGCGGGCGAAAGCCAAACCATCCTGGGGAAGGGCGGCGCGGTGACGATGGCCGCCTTCCTGGTGCAGCACGGCAACATTCCCGCGCTCGGCTACCGCATCGGGGATGCCGCCTACACACCAGACCTCAACGACATCCCGCGCGAGAGCTGGGGGGCATTGGAGAATCTGGACCTCTGGATCGTCGACGGCCTGCGCTACACCAGTCATGTCAGCCATTTCAGCATCAACGATGCGCTGTCGTGGATCGAGCGTTTCAAGCCGAAGCGTGCGGTCATTACCAACATGACCGCCGACGTCGATTACGAGGTCATCAGGCAGTCGCTGCCTACGGGCGTGGTACCGGCCTATGACGGGCTGCGGCTGGAGACGCACTAAACCCGCGGTGGAAATTCTCCTGCCAGGCGGCATACTCCTTGCTTGCGCCGGCCCCATCATGTTGATCTAACGTCTGAAAGACAGGCGTTTGACAGGGCGATATTCAAGCAGGACCGGCACCTGATGTGCAATCGCCGGGTCGGTTGAATCGCCTCGTGCGAGGATGGGGATTGCGTTTGGCAGGCGACGATGTAGCGGCTCAGGGACTGGTGCGACGCGCTCTGGATCTCCTCTATCTCGGCGCGGGCTACGCCGCGGGGGTCTTCCTGGTTGCGATCTTTGCAATCATGATGGTCATGTCGGTCGGGCGTCAGTTTGCGATCAACATTCCCGCAGGTGACGATTTCGCGTCCTGGTGCATGGCTGCAATGGCTTTCCTCGGTCTCGCGCACACCTTCAAGCGCGGAGAGATGATCCGCGTCGGCCTGCTGCTGGAGCATCTGCACGGGCGGACCAAGCAGGTCGCGGAGATAGTCGCGCTGGGCATCGCCACCGCATTCATCCTCTACTTCACCCGGCATGCCGTGCAGATGACCTACGATTCCTGGCGCTTCAACGACGTGGCGCAGGGCGTCGTCGCGCTTCCACTCTGGATTCCGCAGCTCGGCTTTGCCGGCGGCCTTGCGATCCTGTCGATCGCGCTGATCGATGAAATGGTCAATGTCGTCGGCGGCAACCGGCCGAGCTACGAGAAGGGCTCGCCGGACGAGACGCCCGACGAGTTCATCGAGCGCATCTCGCAGGGCGGCGGAGGTTGACCATGGCCAATCTCGGCATGATCGAGCTGTCGTTCATCCTGCTCGGCGTCATGATCCTGCTGCTAGGCAGCGGCGTCTGGATCGCGGTCTCGCTCGGGCTGGTCGGCTTCGTGGCGATGGCGCTGACCACGAGCCTGCCACTCGGCTCGGTGCTTGCGACCACCACCTGGAGCGCGAGCTCGTCCTGGACGCTGGCCGCGCTGCCGTTGTTCATCTGGATGGGAGAGATTCTTTTCCGCACCAAATTGTCGGAGGAAATGTTCCGCGGTCTGTCGCCCTGGGTGCAGTGGCTGCCGGGGCGGTTGACGCATGTGAATGTGATCGGCTGCGGCATCTTTGCGGCGGTGTCGGGCTCGTCGGCCGCGACTTGTGCGACCATCGGCAAGATCGCGCTGCCGGAACTCGACAAGCGTGGCTATGACAAGGGCCTGAGCCTCGGCTCGCTCGCGGGTTCCGGCACTCTCGGCCTCTTGATTCCGCCCTCGATCCCGATGGTGGTCTATGCGGTCACGGCGAATGTCTCCGTGCTTCAAGTGTTTCTCGGCGGCTTCCTGCCGGGCGTGCTCGTGATTGTGCTCTATTCCGGCTACATCATCATCTGGTCGCTGCTCAACCCGAAGAAGATTCCGCCGCGCGATCCGCCGATGCCATTCCGGCAGAAGCTCCGCGAGTCGGGCAAGCTCGCGCCCTGCCTGCTATTGATCCTGGCGGTCTTCCTTTCGCTCGTTCTCGGCTTTGCGACAGCGACCGAATGCGCCGCATGGGGTGTCTCGGGCGCGCTGCTGCTGGCGTGGTGGAGCGGCACGCTCACGCGCAAGAACTTCCTCGAGAGCATCATGAGCGCGACGCGCCTGACCTGCATGATCATGCTGATCCTGGCAGGCGCGGCCTACACCACGGCTGCGATGGCCTATACGGGTATCCCTGCGGCGCTCGCCACATGGGTCCAGGGGCAGCAGCTCACACCAAGCATGCTCGCCCTCTATCTCAGCATCATGTACATCATCCTGGGATGCCTGATCGACGGCATCTCGATGATCGTCCTGACCGCCGTCATCGTGCTGCCCATGGTCAAGCAGGCCGGCCTCGATCTGGTCTGGTTCGGCGTCTATCTCATCATTCACGTCGAGATGGCGCAAATCACGCCGCCGGTCGGTTTCAACCTGTTCGTGCTTCAGAACATGAGCGGCCGCGATACGTTCACCGTCGCGCGGGCGGCATTTCCATTCTTCATTCTGCTGCTGGCTGCCGTGTTCATCATCACGGAGTATCCGCAGATCGTGATGTTCTTGCCCAAGCTTGCTTTCCCAGACTGACGTACCGCTTTTCAAATTGACTGTGAGGAGAAGCCCGATGATCTCTCGTTTAGTCCGCGCATCCTTGATCGCTGGCGTCGTGATGGCCGCGACACCTGCTTTGGCCCAGACCAAATGGAATTTGCCGGCAGCGTATCCTGCCGACAATCCGCACTCCGAAAATCTGGTCGCCTTCGCCAAGGACGTCGAGGCCGCCACGTCCGGCAAGCTCCAGATCACGGTTCATCCGGGCGCCTCGCTGTTCAAGGCGCCCGACATCAAGCGCGCGGTGGTGACCGGGCAGGCGCAGATGGGCGAGGTGCTGCTGTCGATCCACGAGAACGAGGACCCGCTCTTCGGCGTCGACGTCGTGCCGTTCCTCGCGACCAGCTTCCCCGACGCGATGAAGCTGTATCAGGCCTCCAAGCCTGCGATCGCCAAGAAGCTCGATGCGCAGGGTCTCAAGCTGCTGTTCGTCGTGCCGTGGGCGCCGCAGGGCGTCTACGTCAACAAGCCGCTGGCGACGATCGAAGACATGAAGGGCTTGAAGTGGCGCGCCTACAATGTCGGGACCGCGCGCATCGGCGAGCTGGTCGGCGCGCAATCGGTCACGATCCAGGCTGCCGAACTGCCGCAGGCGCTTGCGACCGGCGTCGTGAACTCCTTCATGTCGTCGGGCGGCACGGGCTATGATGCGAAGGCCTGGGAGTCGCTCAAATACTTCTATGACGTGCAGGCCTGGATTCCGAAGGACTACACCTTCGTCAACAAGGCCGCGTTCGAGGCACTCGACAAGCCGACGCAGGAGGCCATCCTCAAAGCAGCCGCGACGGCGGAAACGCGCGGCTGGAAGGCCTGGCAAGACAAGAGCACCTGGTACATCGAACAGCTCAAGGCCAAGGGCATGACGGTGGAGCCGCCGAGCCCCGCGCTGAAGGCCGGCTTCCAGAAGATCGGTGAGCAGCTCACCGCCGACTGGCTCAAGAAGGCGGGGGCCGACGGCCAGGCCGTGTTCGACGCTTACAAGAAGATGTGAGGACGGAGGTCTTCCGCTCGCCGTGCTCGGGCGTGCGGGCGGAAGGCTCTCCAGACGGCTCTCAGGCCGAAATCGCCTTCACCGAGCCGACTTCGTTACGCAGCAGGAATTTCTGGATCTTGCCCGTGGACGTCTTCGGGATCGGCCCGAACACGACCGCCTTGGGCGTCTTGAAGCCGCTCATCTGCGATCGGCAGAACGCGATGATCTCAGCCTCGGTTGCGCTGGCGCCGTCCTTCAGCTCGACGAAGGCGCAGGGCACCTCGCCCCATTTCGGATCGGGCTTGGCGACCACGGCGGCGAACAGCACGGCCGGATGCTTGTAGAGGATGTCCTCGACCTCGACGGAGGAGATGTTCTCGCCGCCGGAAATGATGATGTCCTTGGAGCGGTCCTTGATGATGACGTAGCCGTGCTCGTCGAGCACGCCGAGGTCGCCGGTGTGAAACCAGCCGCCCTCGAAGGCTTCCTTGGTCGCTTTCTCGTTTCTGAGATAGCCCTTCATCACGATGTTGCCGCGGAACATGACCTCGCCGATGGTCTCGCCGTCGCGCGGCACCTCTTGCATCGTCTGCGGATTGATGACGGTGACGCCTTCCTCGAGCGGGTAGGGCACGCCCTGCCGGCGCTTCATGCGCGCGCGTTCGGCGGGCGGAAGCTCGTCCCATCCGGGCTGCTCGGCGCAGACGGAGGCGGGGCCGTAGACTTCGGTCAGCCCGTAGACATGCGTCAGCTTGATGCCGATGCTTTCGGCGCCTTCGAGCACGGCGACCGGCGGCGCGGCGCCTGCGATCAGACCGACGACGCGACGGGCAGCGTTGCCTTTGGGCGCATCGGGCGCGTTGATCAGCGTATTGTAGACGATCGGTGCGCCGCACATGTGGGTGACGCCGTGCTGTCTGATCAGCTCGAAGATTTTGGTCGGCTCGACCTTGCGCAGGCACACGTTGGTGCCGGCGGCTGCCGCAACAGTCCAGGGGAAGCACCAGCCGTTGCAGTGGAACATCGGCAGCGTCCAGAGATAGACCGGATGCTGACCGAGATTGCCGGCGAGGATGTTGCTGACGGCGTTGAGATAGGCGCCGCGATGATGAGTGACGACGCCCTTGGGATTTCCTGTGGTGCCCGAGGTGTAGCTCAGCGCGATCGCGTCCCATTCGTCCGCAGGCAGGACCGCGGTGAAGCTCGGGTCTCCTAGCGCGAGCGCCGCCTCATATTCGATCTCGCCGATGCGCTTGCCGCCCTTGAAGGCGGCATCGTCGACGTCGATCACGAACGGCTTTGGCCCGGTCATCTGTGCCAGTGCGTCGGTGATGACGCCGGAGAATTCCGGATCGACCAGGATGATCTTGGCCCCGCCATGGTCGAGCTGGAATGCGATCGAGGGCGCATCCAGGCGGATGTTGAGCGCGTTGAGCACGGCGCCCGTCATGGGGACGGCGAAGTGCGCCTCGTTCATCGCCGGAATGTTCGGCAGCATCGCCGCCACGGTGTCACCGACGCCGATACCCTTGCCCGCCAGATAAGAGGCAAAGCGGCGGCAGCGCTCGTGAGTCTGCGCCCAGGTGAAGCTGCGGCCCTCATAGACCGTGCTGACAAGATCGGGATAGACGGCGGCGCTGCGCGCGAGGAAGCTCAGCGGGCTCAGCGGCACATAGTTGGCGGGGGTCTTGTCGAGGCCGATATTGTACTGGTTCTGCCGCTCACTCATCGACACCTCCTGAAAACGCCTCAAAGGAATCCGATCGAAATCCAGGGGAAGATCGCGACGATGATCAATCCCACCAGCAGCGCCAGCAGATAGCCCCAGATCGGCCTGATGCCTTCGGCCGGATCGACGCGTCCGATGGCGCAGGCGGCATAATAGCCGACGCCGAAGGGTGGGGCGAATAGCCCGATACCCATGGCCAGAATGATCACCATGGCGTAGTGCACCTCGTGCACGCCGACGGCACGGGCGATCGGAAACAGCAGCGGCCCGAACAGCACGATCGCCGGAATGCCCTCGAGCACGCTGCCGAGAATGGTGAAGGCCAGGATCGAGACGGCGATGAAGGTTGCGGCTCCCCCGGGCAACCCTGTCATGGCCGCCGCCAGCGAGCGCGAGAAACCTGATTGCGTCAGGCCCCAGGCCATGCCGGTGGCGGTGCCGATAATAAGCAGGATAGCGCCCGACAGCGCTGCGGTCTCGACCAGCATCGGAAACAGCCGCCGCCAGTCGAAGCGGCGGTAGACGAGGAGGCCGACCAGGGCGCCATAGACGATGCCGATGGTGGAGACTTCGGTGGCGGTCGCGATGCCCTCGACCACGGCGTAGCGGATCACGAAGGGCAGCGCGAGCGCAGGCAGGGCGACGATGAAGGTCTTGCCGATCTCGGATGCCGTGGCGCGGCGGACGTGGCTCATGTCCTCGTGGCGGTAGCGCCACCACACCAGCATGCACAGCGTGATCGCGAGCACCACGCCGGGCAATAAGCCCCCGGTGAATAGCGCTGCGATCGACACGCCCGTGACCGAGCCGATCGTGATCAGCACGAGGCTCGGCGGAATGGTCTCGGTTTGAGCACCCGTCGCCGCAAGGAGCGCGACGAGATCGCCGGGCTTGGCGCCGCGCTGCTTCATCTCCGGGAACAGCACCGGCGCGACCGCCGCCATGTCGGCGGCCTTGGCGCCGGAGATGCCGGAGACCAGGTACATGGCGCCGACCAGCACGTAATGCAGGCCGCCGCGGACATGCCCGAGCAGGCTCGCCAGGAAAGCCACCATGGCCCGCGCCATGCCGGTCATCTCGATCAGAAGCCCCAGGAACACGAACAGCGGCACCGAGAGCAGGATGAGGTGGCTCATGCCCTCGTCCATCCGCCCGACCAGCACCATCACGGGCGTTCGCGTGGTCAGCGCCAGATAGCCGAAGATCGCGAGGCCAAAGCCGAACGCAATGGGAACGCCGGCAAAGACGCAGAAGCCGGCGACGCCGACGAAGAAGATGACGAGGTTGAGATTGCCGAGCGGCCGCAGCGACGGCTCCGCCAGCCAGAATGCGCCGATCAGGACCGCAACGGACAGCACGGCGGCCGCAACCATCCGGTAATCGGCGGCGCGCAGCAGCCGCAGCAAGGCGAACGCCGCCATCAGGCTGATGCCGGCCGGCAGCGCGGCAGCGCGCCACATATTTGAGATCTGCAGCGCCGGTGTGGTGATGTAGCTCTCTTCGTAGGCATAGTCGCAGGACGGCCAGACGATCAGCGCCAGGAACGCCAGCGCCGCGCAGGTTGCGACCAGATCGAGATAGGCCCGCATCGCCGGCGTGGCGCTGGCCACCACCGCAGTCATGCGCATGTGCTCGGAGCGGCGAAACGCGACCGCCGCACCCAGCATGGCGAGCCACAGGAACAGGATCGAGGCGAGTTCGTCCGACCAGATCAGCGGCCGGTGCAAGCCGTAGCGCGCAACCACGCCGGCAAACAGGATCATGATCTCGGCGACGACCAGGATCGCCGCCGGGATCTCCACGAGGAGGCCGAGTGCGCGCTCCGTTGAGGTCAGCAATGAAGGTCGGCGAGGGGACTGAACAGTCGCCTCGCCCGCCACTTCGATCACCTCGACCTCGACATGAGCCATGACGGCCCCAACACGTTACGACAGCTTGCCCACCGCCTTTTCCAGGAGGTCCCAGGCCTGATCGCCGTATTTGCCCTTCCACTCGGCATAGAAGCCGGCGGACCGCAGCTTGTCGCGGAACGGCGCCACGGCCGGCTGGTTGAAGGTCAGGCCCTTGGTCGCGAGCTCCTGCTGGAGGTTGGCGTTGAGCTTGGCGGTATCCGCGCGCTCGTTGACCGCGGCGGCGTTGATGTTCTTGGCGACGATGGTGCGCACGTCCTGTGGCAGCTTTTCCCAGGCTCTGCGGTTGGCCAGGAACCAGAAGCCGTCCCACATGTGGTTGGTCAGCGAGCAGTACTTTTGCACCTCGTAGAGCTTTGCGGTCGAGATGATCGCCAGCGGATTCTCCTGGCCCTCGACGATCTTGGTCTGGAGCGCTGAATAGACCTCGCTGAAATTGATCGAGGCGGGCGCCGCATCGAACGCCTTGAACATCGAGGTCCACAGCGGCGACACCGGCACGCGGATCTTGAAGCCCTTGAGATCGTCCGGACCGGTGATCGGCTTGGTCGACGACGTGGTCTGGCGGAAGCCGTTGTCCCAGATCTTATCCATGACCTCGAGGCCGGCCTTCTTGATCTCGCCGCGGACATGGGCGCCGAGATCGCCGTCCATGGCCTTCCAGACCGTGTCGTAGTCCGGGAACGCGAAGCCGATGCCGTTGATGGACGCCGCCGGCACCAGGGTCGACAGGATCAGGCCTGACAGCGTGAAGAACTCGACGCCGCCGGAGCGGATCTGGCTCAGCATGTCGGTGTCGGAGCCGAGCTGGTTGTTCGGGAAGATCTGGAGGTCGAACTTGCCGTTGGTCTCGCTCTTGATCGCGGCCGCCATCTCCTTGGCGCGCACGTTCAGCGGATGAGTGTCCGGCAGGTTGTTGGCGTATTTGTAGGTGAACTCGGCGCTCTGGGCGCGGGCAACATGGGGCGCACCGAGGCCGCCCAGAACCGCGGTCGCGGCGGAGGCCTTGAGAAGTGTGCGTCGGGAAAAGCTCATGGGTCTGCTTCCTCGGAAGGTTTGTTGTTGTTCTGAGATGCAAACCTATACGGACGTCAGGTCAGAAGGTCATCTGCGATCTCGCGAGGCCTCGCTTATTGCAGCCGGACAAGGTCACGGCAATATCGGCTTTCGGAGAGATGGGCCGACAAAAAATGCGAAAACAACCCCATGCACAGTAGCCGTCAACGAGCTGGGAGAGCCGCCCAGCGCCAGCCCGCAAATGGCCTGGAGCGAAGGTGCGGTGGCAGGAATTCCATCTAAATGTCTGATCTAATTGTACATAAATATATTCCATAATATACCTTATGCGAATTACGGATATGGGTGTGCAGACGGAACCCTCCTTGGTCTGTGTGCTCCGCGTTGGAATTTGGCACTGGCTGGACTCAACTTTGGCACTGGCGGCTCCCGGACCGCTTCCCGGCCCAAACGTATCCTCGCTGCGAGCCGGTATCGCCGATGAGCTGCGGACCGTTGGCGGCTCGACAAGCTCCTGCAAGCCGTGCGCGATGATCTTCCCGATCCCAGATCGGGCCTTGCAACGTGGCCTGATCGACGACGGCCTGCCCAAACCCAGATCCGCATCCTCGATCACGGGGCCTGTGGCGGTCGGCGACAGCTTTGATCTCTCGGGCCTCGCTGGATTGCCGCATTGATCGAAACCGGTCTGGCCGGAAATGCCCTCCGAGGCACCTGAATTGATGGACAGCATTTCGGGTCAAGGTTGTCGGCAGCGACCGCCAACGCGTCGACAGCGTCGGTGCGCGTCCGACCGAGGTTGACGGCCGCGATCGGGACGCCACGGCTTGCGGCTGCCTGGGCGAAGCGGGAGCCCGAATAGACCATACCGTCTGGCAGCGCGGCGGCGTCCAATCTGCCCAGGCAGCCTTGACAAGGTCAAGACGCCCGTGGGGATCGACAACCGCCCTGCTCCCGGGTGCCTGGTGCAAGCGGTCGACATTCTGGGTGAGGAGAAGCTGGCACTGGCCTCTAGTTTCGAGCTTGGCGAGGGCGTGATGCGCATCATTGGGCTGGGCCAGATCGTCCTGAAAGTCGGTGTGGCGAAGGGACATCGGAGCGGGCCATGCAGCAGCCGAGAGCGAGCCGCCCGTGAAGGTCTATCACCACCCTGCTCCTCGCGGCCTGATGCAGCCGGTCTACGTTCTGGGTGAGCAACACCTGGCTCCGACCCATACCGAATCCCCAATTTCCAGTCTGAATGTGAGTCAATTCACATATGGCGTCCGCCGTCCGGGCGATGCAAGTGACAAGAAAGAATCTACTTCGCGTTCTTCAGCTTCTTCGCCAATGCTTTAATTTGAGCGGTGCGTCGCCCAATGAGTTCGTTCAGCGCGTGCTCGTACACCTCGTAGGCATCCAGGACCAACTCAGCCGATGTATCCTCGCCATGAGTGCCTAGATTCCTACGGTCCTGATTGCATGCAGGCTATCCTGGTGCACCAGATTCTTTGCAGCGGCACAGAACTTCTCAATCCTCACGTAGAGGTCAATTCGCTGGCGCCGACGGCCGCCGCCTGCCCTTTTGACCAGAGTGCTCTTCGGAACACCGAAATGGTCCATCAGTCTTTCGACGCTCGTGCGCATGCGGGAGGCGCAGCTCCCCAGGTCGCTCCAGTAGTGCTGAAACGAGGTCTGCAGCTCCTGTGCGACCAACTCAGGTGTCTTCTCAGGTGGCCTAACCTTGCGGCGCAGCGTGCGCCAGCGCGCGGCGGCCGATCTCGGTTGAGACATCTGCCGTCGCGGAGAACGGGCTCTCGTTTTCGCTCTCCGTATCCGCTTTCTCGGGCCGCCGGCTTTGGCCAGCGCATTCAGCGGAAATGGTCTCGTCGCGCTCTAGAGGCAGTCTGAATTGAAAGACCGCGCCTCGAGTTTCATTCGCGCCCGCCCATATCCGTCCCCCGTGCGCTTCGACGATCGAACGGCAAATTGATAATCCCATGCCCATGCCATTGGGCTTGGTCGTGTAAAATGGGTCGAAGACGTGCTCAAGGCTCGCCGGATCCAATCCCGGTCCCGAATCTCGCAAGCTGACGAGCACGCCATTCAGGGCATCTCTGTCAGTGCTGATCAGCAACTCACGTGGCTCCTGTCGGACGGCGCTCATCGCTTCGACGGCGTTGACGATCAAGTTGAGGACCACTTGTTGCAGTTGGACCCGATCTACTCGAATGAGCGGCAAGCCGTCCGCGAGTTGCGTCCGCACCGAGACGCCGTTCTTTACCGCTTCGCCATGCGTCAGAGCTATGACCTCAAGCACTGCCGCGTTGATCTCCAGCTCCTCTGGCCGCGGAGGCGCCTTCTTGATAAGCCCCTGGATCCGACCAATGATCTCGCCGGCTCGCAGGCCATCACTTATTATCCAACCAAGCGTCTGTCGGACGCGATTCAGTTCTGGCGGTTGAGCGTCAAGCCAGTTCAATCCGGCCTCTGCGTTGGCGACAACCGCCCCGATCGGCTGCTTCATTTCATGTGAAATCGAAGCCGTCAGTTGCCCCATTGTAGTGACGCGATTGGCATGCGCGAGCTCCATCAGCGCTTCGCGATAGCGCCGCTCGCTTTCGCGGGCTTCCGCTTCCGCCCGCTTGCGCGCGGTCAGATCAAGCACGAACGCGACGCCTTGGTCTCGCCGTTCATCGAACGCCGCCGAGCCGATCAGCACGGGCACGCGGCTGCCGTCCTTGCGAACGTACTCCTTCTCAAAGGGTTGCACCGCGCCAGTCCGCTTTAATTCTTCCTGGGCGCGTGCGGTGCGATCGCGCCATTCCAGCGGCGTAAGGTCCGTCCAGCGCACGCGACCCGAGATAAGATCCTCGCGATCGTATCCCACCATACGAAGAAACGTATCATTGGCCTCAAGGAGCCGACCATCGAGCTCCCAGATGTAGATCCCGATGATGTTGGCATCGACCAGACGCCGGATCTTCGTCTCACGTTCTTCGAGCTGTCTGTGCTGTGCCGCTAACCTTTGCAAATCAATCTGGACCGCGTCACGCAACTGATGCAGCAGTCTGAGGTAGGGCTTGCTGTACTCGTTCCTTTTGTTGTCGAGAACGCAAATCGTTCCGAACACCTCGCCATCGGGCCAACTGATGGGTACGCCAAGGTAGGAAATCATCCCCAGCTTGATGTCGGGGTTTGATTTCCACGCTTCATCGCGAAGGGCGTCTGGAACGAGCAGAGGTTGGCACGTCTTCATCACGGTTTCGCAATAAAGCCCCGTGTCAAGGGGAGCGATCTCGTCCGGTTCGTAGGGGTTCCCTTTGGACTCGCTGGATACGAAAACTTTGATGTTGGGCGGCTCTACCCGCATGATCAAAGCTGAGGGGACGTGCATGATCTCGGCAAGCACATCCACGACCTCTTGCCACTTGTGGATGATTTCAGAAGGTACTTGGATAGAGCTGTAGAGCAACGAATGACCTCACCGAATGGCCCGCCGCGGAGAACGCGGCCAGGATAGCCTTTCGCTTGCCATCGGCGCGCCAAACGCCATTTCGGGCAGAAGTCTTGCTCGACATGCCCGCTGGACCTGGAAGCCACTATCGCTACAGCGCCGAGCCGAAAAGACGGGCCAAATTGCTGGACTCCGCCGTCAGCAAGCCACTGAGAGGGACGCCGATCTTCGTCCGGCCGCCAAGGCGCGCTAAAAAGCAGCTTATCACAGCCTCGACCAGGATGTCGACGCTGCGCGAGATCATACCGCTCGATGTCCGGATCAGGAAGCCGAAGGCGACTTGGGGTCGAACCGACCCTGAATATCGAGGTGGAGTGTCGCACGTTAACAGACGACTGCCTACTCCGCGAAGCGGTCTTCAAAGGCCTTCCGGACGATCTCGCGCTGCAGAAAGTGAAAGCGCCCCGGCTGGTGCCCTCCTCCGTCGGGCGGCCGATGCTCGGCGTGCCCAAAGGAAAACATCCTCCAGCTACTTCCCGAAGCGGTTGTTCCTTCCAAGAAAGAGCTCGCGGACCACTGGAAGCGAGTAAGCTCGAGTCGCACGCTTCGGCAGGCAGTGAGATTGCGCCACTGAAGCGCGCTACACCGCTGACCTGACCACGTACAAAGGTTCCGCGCACCGCCACAGAGTTTCTCCCTGACTTGGACGGACATTCGATTGCGATGACGGTCCCCTTTTTGGGATCGGACTACCATCATGCGGTACAAAGTGTTCGTGGTGGGCGGCAGCCGCCGAGTGATCTGCCGCCGCAAAGCTCGACTGCATCGACGAGCAGGCAGCACGGCGATCTTCAGTCTTTGTGCCGGTGCCGGCGATGAAGGTTCATCCTTTGACGGAATGCGCGTGCCCTACTCTGCCGGCGTGAATTGCTGCCGGCCGAGGCGCATCGCCGCGGTCTCGCGCACGCGGAGGCGGGCGCGGCGCTTGCGCCACCAGATCACGACGCCAGTGACCGAGAGCGCGGCCACCACCAGCCCCATCATCGAGATCAGGATGCGGCCGAACAGCCCGACGATGCGGCCCGAATGCAGCGGGAATTGCGCCTGCACGAAGATGTCGGCGGCGGTGCCGACCCAGGGCAGCCGCTCGCCAATGGGACGGCCGTCCTCGCTGTCGTAATAGAGCTGCGCCGGGCCGACGCCGCCGGCGCCGTGGTCTTCGCCGGGATGAAAGAAGGCGGCGGCATAGACGCCATGGGCCGGGCCGTAGCTGATCGCGCCGACCGGGGTGGTCCACCCTCGCCCCTTGCCGTCGGCCGCCGCGCGCGCCGCGATGTCGGCAAAGCTGACCTTGGGCTCGATGGGGTTGTCGAGATCGCGATAGGGCCGCTGCTCATAGGGCGTCGGGGTGTAGTTCGAGACCATCTTCATCAGCGGCGAGAACACCTCGAAATAGAGGTTCAGCGAGAACGCCGTGAAGGCGATGACGAACAGCACGCCCCAGGTCCACAGGCTGAAGGCACGATGGATGTCGAAATTGATCCGGTAGGCACTGCCCGAGGTCTTGATGGTCCAGGCCGGCGCCCACCGCGCCCAGAAGCCGCGCTGGAGCTGGCGCGTAACCTCAGGCGCCCGCGCCGTCTTGGCGCGCCGGCGTGCGGGCAGCGTCAGATAGAAGCCGACGAAGCAATCGATGGTCCAGATGATGGCGATCACGCCGAGCACGCGCATGCCCCAGCGGTCGCTGCCCCAGAACTCCGGAATGTGCATGGTGTAGTGCAGCTTGTAGAGGAACGAGACGAAGTTTTCTCTCGTCACCGGCCACACCGCGCCCCAATAGCGCCGGCCGAGCTCCGCGCCGGTGTTGGGATCGAGGAAGACTTGATTGTAGTCGAGGGCGTACCGCTTGCCGGTTGCGGGATCGATCCGCGGCATGACGAAGAACCACAGCGAGTGGCCCTCCTCCGGCGTCATGAAGAGATAGACGACGCGCGCGCGAGGATTGCGCTGCTCGATCGTCTTCGCGAGCTCGATCGACGGAATCGCCGGACCCTTGGTGCTGACGTCGAACAAATGGCTGTTCAGGACGTCGTCGATCTCGTGATCCCAAGAGATGATCGCCCCGGTGATGCCGGAGAAGAACAGGAAGCCGGCGGTCAGCAGTCCCGCCCAGCGATGCAGCCGTCCGAATATCGCTCTCATGGTCTTCCACTCTCATCCAGCAGACCCGGCCGCCATTGCCGAACCGACTTTAAGTGAACTCACCAGCGGTAGGTCAGCTTGCCGATCGCCTTGCGTCCCTCGGCATACATGCAGCCCGACAGGCCGTAGCAGGCGGCGACGTAGCGTGTGTCGGCGAGGTTGGTGACGTTCAGCGACAGCCGCCAATTGTCCCTGGTGTAGGCCAAAAGCGCATCCAGCACGGTCGAGGATCCCACCTTGAATGTGTTGGCATCATCACCCCAGGTCGCGCCGACATAACGGATGCCGCCGCCGAACTGCAAGCCTGCGAGCGGTCCGTACTGGAGCGTGTAGTCGCTCCACAGCGAGGCGCGGTTGAGCGGCACGGTGACCGGCGCTTTGCCGACATTCACGGGATCCTGCGTGACCATGGCATCGACATAGGCATAGGCCGCGCGCAGATTCCAGCCGTCGGCGAGCGACATCGTGCCTTCGAGCTCGATGCCGCGCGACTTCACCTGCCCGATCTGTTCGTAAAAGGTCATTGCAGGTACGTACACAGCGACGTTGTCGCGCGTCAGGTCGAAGGCGGCGAAGGTGAACAGCGCATTCCAGCCGAGCGGCTGGTACTTGACGCCGACCTCGTACTGCACGCCGGTCTCGGGATTGAGCATCTGGCCGCCCGGTCCAGTGGCGAGCACCGGCAGGAACGATTCCGAGTAGCTGAAATAGGGCGCGATGCCGTTGTCGAAATTGTACATCACGGCGGCGCGGCCGGTGAACGCCGAGGCATCCTTCGAGACAGACGTATTGGAGATGCCGCTGTCGAGCTGCGTCGTCACGAAATCCTGGCGGCCACCGAGCTGGAACGACAGCCGGCCGAGCTTGATCTGGTCCTGCGCGTAGAGGCCGAGCTGCGACTGCTTCACGCCGGTGTTGTCGTTCATCGCGTCGATGGTCCAGTCGTAGCTGTAGACCGGGTTGAACACGTTGATCTCCGGCGACGACGTCGTAACGCTAAAGGCGGTGTCGCGAAACGCGGTGTTGCGATAGTCGATCCCGACCAGGGTGGTATGGCCAAGGATGCCGGTGCTGAACTTGCCCTGGAGCTGGTTATCCACCGCGAAGGAGTTGATGTACGAGTTGCTGTAGCTGCCGAAACGCCCCAGCTGCCCCGCCGCCTCGTCGGTATATCCCGTGCCGTAGAAGGTCTTTTCCTCGTTGTGCTGATAGGCGTAACGCAGGTTCTGCCGGAACGTGATGTTGTCGGTGAAATCGTGCGAGAGCTGGTAGCCGGCGGTCGCGATCTCGGTGTTGAACGCGTTGAAGCTCGGTACGCCCGCGAAGAACGAGACCGGGATGGTGCGGCCGTTGTTCGGCCACACCGTGCCCGAGGCCGGCAGGAACTGGAGGCCCCACCCTGCCCTGTCGCGCTGGTAGTTGGCGAGCAAGGTGATGGTGGTGTCCTCGTTCGGCTTGAAGGTGACGGCGGGCGCGATGAAGACGCGGTTGTCCTTGGTGAAGTCGACCTGAGTCTCGCCGTCGCGCACCACGCCGGTGAGGCGCCACAGCACGGTGCCTTCCTTGTTGGCGGGCCCGCCCATGTCGAACTGGCCCTGATAGCGGTTGAAGCTGCCGCCGGAGATCGAGACCTCGCCGAACTGCTGCGCCGTCGGCAGTTTTGTCACGTAGTTGAGGATGCCGCCGGTGCCGCTGCCGCCATACATCGCCGAGGACGGGCCCTTGAGTATCTCGATACGCTCGGCCCCGTAAGGATCGAGCCCATTGAAGTGCACGTAGCTGCTGGACGGAATCCGCAAGCCGTCAACGTAGAGGCCCGACATGGTCGTGTCGAAGCCGCGGATCTGAAGGGCGCCGAAGCGGGTGTCCGAGCCGCCATTGACGTCGCCGCTGACGCCGGCCGTGTAGCGCAGCGCCTCGCCGATCGAGACCGCGCCCTGGTTCCTGACCTGGTCGGTGGTGACCACGGACACCGACTGCGGCGTTTCGATCAGCGCTGTATCCGTCTTGGTGGCGGTGCCGCTCCTGGTGGCGACGAAACCGCGCACCGGACCATTGGCGCGTTCGCCGGCGGCGCCGCTCGATGCCGACTGGGCTGGCGCAGCCTGCTGCGCCGGAGCGCGACGATTGGCGCGAGAAGCGCGTGTCGCCGCCGATCTGCGTGACGATGCAATCGCCGCGGGGCGAGCGCGTTGGGCTGGCGCGTCGACGGTGACAGCGGGAATTTGCGTCTGGGCTTGCACGTCACCGAGCGGCACGGAGAGAGCAAATGTGCTGACCGCACCGAAGAAGAGAAGATGAATCTGTCGGCGACGCGTGTCATCACGCGAAGAAAGTTGGAAGTCGGTCACGTCTTGGAAGCCCCACGCACTGCCGGCTTTGCCGGTATCATTTTTGATGCCCCGCCCTAACTCAGGCGGTTTCGGAGTGCGATAGGAACGCGGTTAGAATCCCTCCAGACGTGTGCGCAGCATGTGCGGCGAATGCGCCCAGTCGCGTTTCGATTTTGGAATGTTTCCAGACGGACGAGAATCTGCCCGTCCGCAACATCTGGAAACGATATCAGCGGTGCCGCAGCCGGCGGTTGACGCGACGCGCCAGATAATCGCCCGCGCTCTGCACGAGCTGCACCAGCGCGATCAGCACGACGACGACGGCCAGCATCATCTCCGGCATGAAGCGCTGATAACCGTAGCGGATGCCGAGATCACCGAGGCCGCCGCCGCCGACGGCGCCGACCATGGCGGAATAGCCGAGCAGGCTGACGACTGCGAGCGTCAGCGCCAGCACGAGGCCCGGCAACGCCTCGGGGATCAGCACTTTGAGCACGATCTGAATCGGCGAGGCCCCGAACGAGGACGCCGTTTCAATGAGGCCGGCGTCGACCTCACGGATCGCAGCTTCGACGAGGCGCGCGATGAACGGTGTCGACGCAATCGTCAGGGGGACGATCGCCGCCGTCGATCCGATCGAGGTGCCGGCGACGAGGCGCGTGAACGGGATGATGGCGACGACCAGGATGATGAAGGGCGTGGACCGCGTCGCGTTGACGATGACGCCGAGCACGCCGTTGATGGCAGGTGCGGCGAACAGCTCCCCCTTCCGGCTGGTCGCAAGAAAGACGCCGAGCGGCAGACCGAAGACGGTGCCGAGCAGCGCCGCGATGCCGACCATGAACAGGGTTTCGCCCGTGGCCTGGGCGATCAGGTTGATGAGTTCAGGCGACATGGCCGAGACGCTCCGCCGGGAATTGATATTGAGACAACCAGGCGAGCGTCCGCGTCGCCGCGTCCTCTCCGCCAGACATGCCAAAAGGAATGCCGAGAACGAGCGAGCCGACGTGCTGGCCGCTGATCTCGTCGATGCGCGCCGAGAGCAGTGCAACGTCGAGGCCGAGCTCACGGGCGAGCCGCGCCACCAGCGTATCGCTGGCGCCGGCGCCGCGGACCTGGACGCGGATTACGACCTGTCCACCCGCGACCGGCTCCGAAACAATGCGGCTCGCCAGCGACACCGGCAGGCTGTCGCCGATCACCTCCGCCAGGAAGGACTGCGTGATCGGGTGCCTGGGATGGGTGAAGATGTCGGCGACATCGCCGCTCTCGACCACGCGGCCGGCATCAAGCACCACGACCTCCTTCGCGAGCTGACGCACTACCGACATTTCGTGGGTGATCAGCACGATGGTCACCCCGAGCTCGCGGTTGATATTGGCGAGCAGATCGAGGATCGCGCGTGTGGTCTGCGGATCGAGCGCGGAGGTCGCCTCGTCCGACAGCAGCACGCTCGGCCGCGTCGCCAGCGCCCGCGCGATGCCGACGCGCTGCTTCTGGCCGCCGGAGAGTTCCGAGGGATAGCGGTCGTGCTTGTCGGCGATGCCGACCAGCGCGAGCAGCTCGGCGACACGGGCCTTGATGTCGGCCTTCCCCCACCCGGCGATCTCGAGCGGCAGCGCGATGTTGTCAGCCGCCGTGCGCGACGACAGCAGGTTGAAGTGCTGGAAGATCATGCCGATCGAGCGCTGCGCCAGCCGCAATTCGCGCCCTGCGAGCGCCGAGATGTCCCTGTTGTCGACGATGACGCAGCCCGTGGTCGGCTTCTCCAGCCCGTTGATCAGCCGGACCAGGCTCGACTTGCCGGCGCCGGAGCGGCCGATCACGCCGGTGATGGAACCGCGCGGAATCGCGAAGTCGATGTCTTGCAGAGCGTTGACGCCGGGCTTGCCGCGATAGGCTGGATAGGTCTTTGAGATGCCGACGAAACGGACCATCGCGTCCAGCTCGGTCGCGGCAGGCGAAATCGCTTCAGGCGTCTGGATCGGCTGTCCGATCGCAAGCGATTGGTGGGCGTTCATGGTGGTGGCCTTCATGCACAATGGTTCGCTTGCCCGCAAAATCCGCGGGGAAGCCTGGTCGCAATCATGCGACGGGATTGGAACCGCGATGAGGGCTCGGAAAGCGCGCTGCACCGCAGCACGCACCATCGCCCTTTCAGGTCCGTCTTGCAATGTCAGATATCTGCGGGAGTTGGACGAAGTTTTCCAAATCCCGCCCCAGAGGAGAAAATTCATCTGCCAGGCTATCTGCCTCCAGCCCGGCTCAGCGGACCTGCAACCAGGGCAGCACGATCAGCAGGAGGCCGGCGAAATAGAGCAGGCCGAAGATCAGGCCAAAGCCCCAGAACTGGCCTTTGCCGATGTAACCGCTGCCGAAATACATCGGCGCAGGTCCCGTCGCATAAGGCGAGATCACGCCCATCAGGCCGAGCGAATACATGCAGAGCATGGCGAGCGTCGTGACCGGCAGATCAGTGATGCCGGATCCGACCGCCAGCACCACCGGCAGCACGGCGGCCGCATGCGAGGTGATGCTCGAGAAGAAATAGTGGATCCAGAAGAACAGCGCGACCAGCAGCAGCATCGCGGTCGATGGCGACAGCCCGGCGAGCGGCTTGGCGTACTCGCTCGCGAACCATTTGATGAAGCCGATCTCGTTGAGGCCCGAGGCCAGCGTCAGCAGCGAGGTGAAATAGAAGAACACTTCCCAGGCGCTCTTCTCGCCGACGATGTCGGCAAACTCGATCACGCCGGTCACCAGCATCAGGAGATCACGATGAACACGACGGTGGTGGCGTTGACGAAGTTCGAGCCGAGCACGGGGACGTGGATGTCCGGGCTCGAGCCCGCGATCCACAGGAACATCGCCAGCACGATCAGGCCGAGCATGATCCATTCGTTGCGCGACATCGGGCCCATCGCGCTGAGCTCCTTCGCCGCCCATTCCGAGATTTCCGGGCTGCGCTTCACCTCGGGACGGCACACCAGATAGCTGAGCAGCGGCACGAGCACCATCAGGAGGATGCCGAGCGGCGCAAAGCCGACGAACCACTGGCCCCAGCTCACCTCGATTCCTACCGTCTTCTTGGCGATCGCAAGCGCTGCCGCATTGGGTGCGAGCGCGGTGAAGAACAGCGAGCTCGTGATCGCGGTCGCCGCAAAGGCGGTCCACATCACATAGGTGCCGATCCTGCCGGCGGTCGGTCCCGGCTCGGAGCCATAGATGCGCGGGATGTTGCTGGTGATGGGATAGACGATGCCGCCGCTGCGCGCGGTGTTCGAGGGAGTCGCCGGCGCGAGCAGGAAGTCCGACATCGCGACCGCATAGCCGAGGCCAAGCGTGTTGCGGCCGAGCCGCTGCACCAGCACCAGCGCAATGCGCCGGCCGAGCTGGCTCTTGCGATACCCGATCGAGAACACGAAGGCGCCGACGATCAGCCACACAGTGCTCTCGGCAAATCCCGCCAGCATCCAGCGCAGCGATTTCGTGGGATCGGCATCGATATAGCCGGCGACGCCCGCGACCGTGAGACCGATGAACCCGACTGCACCGACGGGCATCGATTCCAGGATGAGCCCGGTGATGACCGCCGCGAACACGGCAAAATAGTGCCACTGATTGACATTGAGCCCTGTGGGCACGGGCCACAAATAGATCGCCAGCCACACCGCAAGTGGCGCGATCAGCTTCCAGCGAAACCCGTTCGCCTCAGACGCCTGTGAGCTAGCGGTCATGGGCCTTCCCCCTCGATTGTCGTCGCGCCGTGCGGCCCGTTGACCGGACCCGCTTTTGTCCCAGCGCGGCGTATACGGACTGTCCACGACGATATCAATGGCTGTCTAGGGCCGGTTTGAAAGCGGTTTTCGTCATGTCACCGGCGATGCCAGCGCGCCAACGGCGTCACGAACACGTGGCCGGATTGCACTGCAACGAACGCTCGACAGAAACGGACCATTGCGCCTATCCTTTGTCTCATGAGCCACGATCATGACCATCACCACGATCACGACCATTCCGAACTGTCGGAGACCGAGCTGCGCGTGCGCGCGCTCGAGACGATCCTGACCGAAAAAGGCTATGTCGAGCCGGCTGCGCTCGATGCCATCATTCAGGCCTATGAGACCAAGATCGGCCCGCATAATGGCGCGCGCGTCGTCGCCAAGGCCTGGACCGATCCGGCGTTCAAGAAGGCGCTGCTGGAGGACGGCAGCAAGGCCATCGGCACGCTCGGCCATGTCAGCCGCGTCGGCGATCATCTCGTCGTGATCGAGAACACGCCTGAGCGCCACAACATGGTCGTGTGCACGCTGTGCTCCTGCTACCCCTGGGAAATGCTCGGGCTGCCGCCGGTCTGGTACAAGGCCGCGCCCTACCGCTCGCGTGCGGTCAAGGATCCACGCGGCGTGCTCGCCGATTTCGGCGTCACGTTGCCAAAGGACATGGAAATAAGAGTGTGGGATTCCACCGCGGAGACGCGCTTCCTGGTGCTGCCGATGCGGCCCGAAGGCACCGAGGGCTGGAGCGAGGAGCGGCTTGCCGAGCTCGTCACCCGCGACTCCATGATCGGCACCGGCTTTCCCAAGACGCCGGGAGCACCGTCGTGAACGGCGTGCACGACATGGGCGGCATGGACGGGTTCGGCAAGGTCGAGCCCGAGCCGAACGAGCCGATGTTCCACGCGGAATGGGAAGCGCGTGTCCTCGCCATGGTGCGCGCGATGGGTGCGGCCGGCGCCTTCAACATCGACACCTCGCGCTTCTATCGCGAAACGCTCCCGCCGCATGTCTATCTCTCGAGCTCCTATTACAAGAAATGGTTCCTCGGTCTCGAGGAGATGCTGGTCGAGAAGGGCTATCTCACACGGGAGGAGGTCGCCGCCGGCCACGCGATGCAGCCAGGAAAGGCGCTCAAGCACGGCAAGTTCGATCTCGCCAATGTCGAGCGCGTGATGGTGCGCGGCAAGTTCGCTCGCCCTGCCCCGGCCCCTGCGAAATTTGCGATCGGCGACCGTGTACGCGCCAAGAACATCCATCCGGCGACGCATACGCGGCTGCCGCGCTATGTGCGCGGCCATGTCGGCGTCGTCGAGCTCAACCATGGCTGCCACGTGTTTCCTGACACGGCCGCGATGGAGCAAGGCGAAAATCCGCAATGGCTCTACACCGTCGTGTTCGAGGGCCGCGATCTCTGGGGCGAGGATGGTGATCCCACGTTGAAGGTTTCGATCGACGCGTTCGAACCCTATCTGGAGCCGGTGTGATGAGTGGTAGCGCCGCTGCCGCCGCGACGGCAGCGATCCCGAGCATTCCTCGCGACGACGACGGCCCGGTGTTCCGCGCGCCCTGGGAGGCGCACGCGTTTGCGATGGCGTTGAGCCTGCACGAACGCGGTGTGTTCACCTGGCCGGAATGGGCCGCAGCGCTCGCCGACGAGATCAAGCGCGCCCAGGCGGCCGGCGATCCGGATACGGGCGAGACCTACTACCTGCACTGGCTCGCCACGCTGGAAGGCCTCGTCGCACGCAAGGGCGTCGCTTCGACGGAGACGCTGCACCGCTACCGCGACGCCTGGGACCACGCCGCCGACCGCACGCCGCATGGCAAGCCGATCGAGCTGCGGCCGGAGGATTTTCGGTAGGTCTCGCTGAGTTCGTCATTGCGAGCGCAGCGAAGCAATCCAGAATCCCTCCGCGGCGGCAGTCTGGATTGCTTCGTCGCAAGAGCTCCTCGCAATGACGGCGGAGAGAGCGCGGGTTCTCTCCGCCTGTCGTCGCCCGGCTTGACCGGGCGACCCATTACGCCGCGGCCTCTCGGCTCAAGCACGGTCTCTGGGACACTGGATCACCCGCTTTCGCGGGCGATGACCCGAATTTGTAGCCTCAGCGACCCGCCACAAACTCCCGCCACCCCTTTGCCCGCAGGCTGCACGCCGGGCACTCGCCGCAGCCATAGCCCCAATCGTGCTGCGCGCCGCGTTCGCCGAGATAGCAGGTGTGGGACTGCTCGCGGATGAGATCGACCAGACCGTCGCCGCCGAGATCATGCGCGAGCTTCCACGTCGCCGCCTTGTCGATCCACATCAGCGGCGTATGCAGCTCGAAGGATCTCGCCATGCCGAGCGAGAGCGCGGCCTGCATGGCGCGGATGGTCTCGTCGCGGCAATCGGGATAGCCGGAATAGTCGGTCTCGCACATGCCGCCGACGATATGGGTGATGCCGCGCCGGTAGGCCAGCGCCGCGGCGAAGGTCAGAAACACCAGATTGCGGCCGGGCACGAAGGTGTTGGGCAGGCCGTCGGCGCCCATCGCGATCGCGACGTCGCGGGTCAGCGCCGTCTCGGACACGGCCGCCAACGTCGGGATCGACAGCGTGTGGCTCTCGCCGAGCTTTGCGGCCCAATCCGCGCGCAGGCCCTTGATGCCCTCGAACAGGCGGTCACGGCAGGCCAGCTCAATGGCATGGCGTTGGCCGTACTCGAACCCCAGCGTCTCCACGCGGGCGAAACGGCTGAGCGCCCAGGCGAGGCAGGTGGTGGAATCCTGGCCGCCGGAAAACAGCACCAAGGCGGTCTGTGATGAAAATGCGTCGCTCATGGCCCGCGCTTTAGCACTGCGCAGACCGCCCGCCAATCGGTGGAAATCGGCCTGTTCCGCCGCGCCCCGCTGGGAACGGCGGCCCGCTTTTGGCATAAGGCCTTGGAGCCTGGGAGACTGCCCCGCAATGCCCCCTTCCCGCGACATTTCCCGCCTGATCGAGATCATGGCGGCGCTGCGCACGCCGGTGACCGGCTGTCCCTGGGACAACCAATATACATTTTGAGACTCAAGCCGGCCCAAATAGCCGCCAAAGGGCGGCTGTCGTCAGGCTATGCAAGTTAAATTCGCCGATACGGAGGAGATCAAGCGTTGAAAAATATACAGATCATCGATCGAGCGGAGAATGCAACCTTCAGTGTCTTTCAAGTCACCGATGAGGAGTTCTCGGCGATCTTTCCGGCGGACGGTCAAGACATCGAATTTATCGAAGACTTTATCGCACGGTGCGGCGGAGACGATCAGGCCGGACTTATTTTGAGGCAAGTGTGGGAGCGTCCCATCCTAAAGCGGGATGCAAACGGCATCCACGGGACGCTGTATTACGACTACGAGCATCGACGGCAGCATCTGCCAGCAACGAAGCGAGAAGTTGACTGGGACGAAGACGCTATCAATCCTGCCCAGCGACGATTGTTTGCTGGCAAGCGCTGAACTTTTTTTTCTGGCCCATCCTGCTGGCTGGCGGATATCCGCTCTTGTAACTTGGGTACCGCGTCACGGGGCTCAAGTCATTTCCGCAGAAGGAAAGGCTGATAGCCTTCGTCCATGCTGTCATTACGCTGATTAAGCTGGTTTTTGGAATTGCACGACATGAAGCCTTCCCGCAACATCTCCCGCCTCATCGAGATCATGGCCGCTTTGAGGTCTCCCGGAACCGGCTGCCCCTGGGACCTCGAGCAGAACTTTGCGACGATCGCACCCTACACGATCGAGGAGGCCTATGAGGTCGTGGACGCCATCACCCGCGGCGACCTAGACGATCTCAGAGAGGAGCTCGGCGACCTCCTGCTCCAGGTCGTGTTCCACGCCCAGATGGCGTCGGAGCAGAACGCGTTCGATTTTGGGGAGGTGGTCGAGGCCATCACCCGAAAAATGATCCGGCGTCATCCCCATGTCTTTGCCGACAAGGACGGCAATCTCGCCCCGCACCACGTCAAGGAAGTCTGGGACCGCATCAAGACCGAGGAGAAAACCGAACGCGCTGCACGCCGGCCGCCGGAAGAACCGCCGGCGCATAAGTCATTGCTCGCGGGCGTGAAGGCCGGCCAGCCGGCACTGACGCGCGCGATGGAGCTGCAACGCAAGGCTTCGACCGTCGGTTTCGACTGGAACGACCCGCGCGCGGTGCTGCACAAGATTCGCGAGGAGGTCGACGAGATCGAGGCGGCATTGGACCGCAACGACAAGCAGGAGGTTGCGGAAGAGACTGGCGACCTGATGTTCGCCCTCGTCAACCTCGCCCGCCATGTCGACGCCGATCCGGAAGCCGCGCTGCGCGCGACGAATGCGAAATTCGAGCGGCGCTTCGCCTATATCGAGCGCGCGCTGGAGGCACAGGGGCGGACGCTGGAGCAGGCATCGCTGGCGGAGATGGATGCGCTGTGGAATGCGGCGAAGAATGAGGAGCAGCCTGGGTCACGCTTGCTGAACAAGCAATAAAGCCCGCGGCGAACTCCGCCGTCGTCCTCCCTGGGAGTATGGGTCCCCGATCTGCGCGCGCTTGGGGCGCGCTTGTCCGGGACGACAGTGTGGTTGAGGTTGGCGTAACTCCCTCGCCGGGATGTCACCGTCTACGTCGCGTGATGCGGCACGGCGTCGAACCGGTTCACCACGATCTCCCGCTTGGTCTCGTCGACCCGCACCGTCATGTCGAAGCGGCCGTCGTGCAGCTCTTTCGCCAGCACCTCGGCATTGCGGTGCAGCCAGCTGATGCCGGCGCCATCGGCCGCGTCGATGGAGAGATCGAGCGTGGTGCGTTTGGCGGCGAGCCGTTCCTCGATCGCGGCCAGCAGTGCGTCGATGCCCTCGCCTGATACGGCTGACACCAGCATCGCCGGATGATCCTCCGGCCTGCGCGCGGCGATATTGAGCAGCTCTTCGCGCTGCTCGGGGTCGAAACGGTCGATCTTGTTCCAGACCTCGATGATGCGGCCGGAATCGTCGGGATTGATGCCGAGCTGGCGCAGCACGGCGTCGACATCGCTCTGCTGCGCCTCGGCGTCCTCATGCGAGATGTCGCGCACATGCAGGATGACGTCCGCCTCCAGCACCTCCTCCAGCGTGGCGCGGAAGGCGGCAACGAGCTGGGTCGGCAGGTTGGAGATGAAGCCGACGGTGTCGGACAGCATCGCCTTGCCGCCGTGCGGCAGGTTGAGTGCGCGCAGGGTCGGATCGAGAGTCGCGAACAGCATGTCGGCCGCCTGCACGTCGGCGCGCGTCAGGCGGTTGAACAGCGTCGACTTGCCGGCATTGGTGTAGCCGACCAGCGCCACGACGCGGTACGGCACGCGCTGGCGTCCCGCACGATGCAGCCGCCGCGTCGCCTGCACCTTCTTCAGCTCACCCTCGAGCTTGGAGATGCGCTCCTGGATCAGGCGGCGGTCGGCTTCGATCTGCGTCTCGCCGGGACCGCCCATGAATCCGAAACCGCCGCGCTGGCGTTCGAGGTGGGTCCAGGAGCGCACCAGGCGCGAGCGCTGATAATTGAGATGGGCGAGCTCGACCTGGAGCGAGCCTTCCCTGGTCTTGGCGCGGCGGCCGAAGATTTCCAGAATGAGCCCGGTGCGGTCGAGCACCTTGGCGTGCAACTGCTTCTCGAGATTGCGCTGCTGGATCGGCGCCAGCGCACAATCCATCACCACCAACTCGACATCGAGGCTCTTGGCCAGCGCGGCGATCTCCTCGACCTTGCCCTTGCCGATGTAAGTGGCAGGGCGGATCTGGCTGACCGGCGCGATGATGGCATCGGCAATGACGAGATCGATCGCGCGCGCGAGGCCCACGGCTTCATCGAGCCGGGCCTCGGCGTCGCGCTGGACTTGGTTGGACAAGCCATGGCTTTCCGATTGCGCGTCGGCACTGCCCGCACGCACTCGCAAGTAGGGGCCGATGACCAGCACCCGCCCCGTCTGCTTAGCCCCTGCCGACCGCGGACGGTCGGCGTCCCCGTCGAAATTCCGGGGTTCCAATCAGAGCACTCTCAAGCCGGCTGATCCTCGCCGCCTTCGAACAACTGGATCGGAGCGCCCGGCATGATGGTCGAGATCGCATGCTTGTAGACGAGCTGCGAATGACCGTCGCGCCGAAGCAGCAGACAGAAATTGTCGAACCAGGTCACGATGCCCTGGAGCTTCACTCCGTTGACCAGAAAGATCGTTAGTGGCGTCTTGGTTTTGCGAACGTGATTAAGGAAGGTGTCCTGTAGGTTTTGTGCGCGGTCTGCCGCCATTGTTTTTTTCTCGCTTTGAGTTTCTTTTTATTGCGCCGGTTGCGCCCCTGTTTTGGTTGATGCGGGGCCTTTCCCGGTTGCCGTCCCTCATGAGATCCCCCTCGGAAGGAACAGCTGTGCGATTAGAGGACAGGTGGAGTTATTAGGCAAGCCGCTTCACGCGCCAGCCCTCGCCGTCTTGCCCCGAAAAACTACGGAAATCGATGATTTTCCTCGCTTATCCCTGATGTCTCACCGCAACGTCGCGGCGCGACATCTTGTTTTGACGCGTTTTCTTTACGCGAACCGGTACCCACTTCGCTCGAAAACGCTTTAGCCGACACCGAGCGCCTTCAGCTTCCGATGCAGCGCCGAACGTTCCATGCCAACAAACTCGGCCGTGCGAGAAATATTTCCTGAGAAACGGCTGATCTGTGCAATCAAATAGTCGCGCTCGAATACTTCGCGCGCTTCGCGCAGCGGCAGGCCCATGATGTGCTCGCCATTGTTGCTGGTCGGCATCGCCGGCACCATGGAGCCGACGTCCTGCGGCAACATGTCGGCCGTGATGATGACCTCGGGCCCGCCCGCAGCCAGAATCATGACTCTCTCAACGTTGTTGCGGAGCTGGCGCACATTGCCCGGCCAGACGTGCGATTGCAGCACCGCCATCGCGTCCTGCCCGATCTGCCGCTTGGGCAGGCCGCTGCCGGCCGAGATCTGCTCCATGAAGTAGTCGATCAATTCCGGAATGTCCTCGCGCCGCTCCGACAGCGCAGGCACGCGGATCGGCACCACCGAGAGCCGATGATAGAGGTCCTCGCGGAAATGGCCGGCCGCGATCTCCTCTTCGAGATTGCGCGCGGTGGAGGAGATGATGCGGACGTCCACCTGCACCTTGGCGGTGCCGCCGACGCGCTGGAACGACTGCTCGACCAGCACGCGCAGAATCTTGTTCTGGGTCTCGCGCGGCATGTCCGCGATCTCGTCGATGAACAGCGTGCCGCCATGGGCTTCCTCGAGCGCACCGGGCTTGCGCGGCTGTTCGCCGTTGGACTGCTCGACGCCGAACAGCTCATGCTCCATCCGCTCGGGCGTGATCGCGGCTGCGTTGATGACGACGAAGGGGCCGTCCGCCCGGCCCGAGGCGGTGTGCAGCGTGCGCGCCGTCAGCTCCTTGCCGGCGCCGGCGGGGCCGACGATCAGGATACGGCTGTTGGCCTTGGCCGCGCGCTCGATGGTCTGGCGCAGCTGGTTCATGCTGGGCGAGCGGCCGACGAGCTGGCTGGCGCTCGGCGCGAGCTGCTTCAGCTCCTTGACCTCGCGCTTGAGCCGCGAGTTCTCCAGCGCTCGGGTCGCGACCAGGATCAGCCGGTCGGCCTTGAACGGCTTCTCGATGAAGTCGTAGGCGCCGCGCTTGATCGCGGCGACCGCGGTCTCGATGTTGCCGTGGCCGGAGATCATCACGACCGGCAGATCGGCGTTGTCCTTCTTGACCTGCTCCAGGAGCTGCAAGCCGTCGAGCTTGGAGCCCTGGAGCCAGATGTCGAGGAACACCAGATGCGGCCTGCGATTGGCGATCTCGGCCAGGGCCGTATCGCTGTCGCGTGCCGTCCTTGTGACGAACCCCTCATCTTCGAGAATGCCCGCAACGAGATCCCGAATATCGGCCTCATCATCGACAATCAGAATTTCACTAGCCATGGGTCGCGCCTGCCTTGTCAGTTACCTGTTGAGGCTTCGATTTTCGTTGAATCATTGGTCTTTTCAGTCGGCTCTTTGGTTTCGGCGGCCGGCTCTTTTGTTTCCGAGTCCGGCCTGGATTCCTTGACGGAATCCGCAACCGTTTTCTTGTTGCCCGGCTTGGTTGCTTCCGGGGGCGCCGGCTCGGCTCCCTCGGACTTCGCGGGTTGCCCGGAGATCGCAAAGCGCATCCGCATCCAGGCGCCGCGCTGGCCTTCGCGGAAGTCCGAGGCGTCCTTCAGCTCGATGCGTCCGCCATGGTCTTCCAGCACGCGGCCGACGATCGCCAGCCCCAAGCCGGTGCCCTTGGCGCGCGTTGTGACGTAGGGCTCAAGCAGCCGCGAGCGCGCGACCTTGGGCAGGCCGATGCCGTTGTCGACCACGTCGATCAGCACGTCCTCACCTTCGCGCGACACCACGACGTCGATGCGGCCTTTTCCGTTTTCCCGGCCGAGCTCCTCCGGCGGGACCTGCTCGATCGCCTCGGTGGCGTTCTTGACGATGTTGGTGACGGCCTGGGAGATCAGTCGCCGGTCGAACTGGGCGCGCAGCGGATCCTCTTTGAACTCGGCCTCGATGTCGATCTCGGGATGGGCGACTTTCATCAGGAACACCGCCTGCCGCACGGTGTCCGCGACGTCCTCGCCCTCCATCACCGGTTTCGGCATGCGTGCGAAACGGGAGAACTCATCGACCATGCGCCTGATGTCGTCGACCTGGCGCACGATGGTGTCGGTGCACTGGTCGAAGATCTGCTTGTCCTTGTCCTCGGTGATGGTCTTGCCGAACTTGCGGCGGATGCGCTCGGCCGAGAGCTGGATCGGCGTCAGCGGATTCTTGATCTCGTGGGCGATGCGGCGCGCCACGTCGCCCCATGCCGAGGTGCGCTGCGCGGAGACCAGCTCGGTGATGTCGTCGAGCGTGATAATGTAGCTGTCGCGCGGTTGGCTGGTCTTCTCGGCGCTGACGCGGACCGAGAGATTGCGCTCGGTGCCGTCGCGGGTGATCGTGATCTGGCCCTGCACCAGGCGCTGGGTCCCTTCCCGCGCCGCCTTCATCATCTCGTCGAGCTCAGGCAGCACGTCCGAGAGCGGGTGGCCGAGCGTCTCCGCTTCGGAGTGTCCGATCAGCTTCTCGGCGGAGCGGTTGAGGATTCCGACGCTGCCGGACGCGTCGACGCCGATGATGCCGGCGCTCGCCGACGACAGCACGGCCTCGATGAAGCGGCGGCGGCTGTCGATGAGGTCGCTGGCGTTGACGAGCTCGTCGCGCTGGCTGCGCAATTCCTGCGTCATCTTGTTGAAGGTCTCACCAAGCTGGGCAAGGTCGCCTTCGGACTGGTGCACGGCCACCTGAACATGCAGGTCGCCGGTCGAGACCGTGTGGGCCGCATTCATCAGCCGCCGGATCGGCGAGACCAGCGAGTTGGCGAAGTTGAGGCCGATCAGCACCGAAGCCATCAGGATGGTCAGCGCGATCACCGCGAACATCAGCGCGAAGGCGACCTGGATGCCGAGCCGGCGCGACTCGATCTGGGCGTATTCGGCGACGCTGACCTCGGTCTGCTTGAGCTGGTTGACGACGTTCGGATCGAGTGGCCGGGCGACGTAGAGGAAGGTGTCGTTGAAGGCACGCAGGCGGATCACCGCGGCGACGAAGCTCGCATCCGGTAGCACCGCGATTTCGGGTTCGTTCTCGTTCACGTTGCTGAGGAAGTCCGGCGCGGGCGGCGAATAGGCCAGCCGCATGCCGGTGTCGGCGGATTCCAGGATGTTGGTGTTCTTGTCGATGATCATCGCGCCCGGCAAATTGCGGGAGCCGGCGCTGGCGGTCAGCATCTCCCGGAACGAGCGGCGGTCCTGGTCGTAGAGCGGCCGGGCGTGCGCGATGTCGTTGGCCATGCCGAGAATGTCGCCGCGGATCAGCTGCGCATGGTCCTGCATGTAGGCCCGCGCGATCGTCAGCGAATTCTGGATCACCTCCTTGGTCGGGCCCGAGAACAGCCGGTCGAGGCCGCGCTCGATGGTGACGTTGGCGACGACGGCGACCAGCACCGCCGGCAGTACCGCCACGATCGAGAACAGGCTGACGATCTGGACATGGAGGCGCGCGGCCGCCCGGCCCCGCCGTCGGGCCAGGATCAGCTGCCAGAGTTCCCGGATGATGATCCCGACCAGGAGCAGGATCGTGGCCGCATTGATCAGATAGAACGAGCGGACCACCTCTGGCGTCGGCTCGATCTTGGTGAGGCCGGTCAGAACCAGGAACGTGAGGAAGGCCGACAGCAGCGCCAGGGCCACGGCAAAGGGTGCCAGCCAGCGCCGCAGCGACCAGCGCTTGGGCTCTTCGGCTGGGGCCGTGTCAAAGGATGCGGCCGAGGTATCTGCGCTGATCATTCCGGCAATGGGTGCTGAAAAACGGGTCCGCGGGCGCGCGGATACTGATGTATTCGTACCACATTGTTGCCGAATTGCGACAATTCCGCGGCGTCTCCGCCGCGACCGCCGCGCCCATCCACAAGACATGCCGGTTGGACGGGAACGGATTCCCGCCATCCCGGCTTGACGGGGATGGATAGATTTTTTCTCGCGACGATGGTTTCGGCCGTTCTTCTGCTGATCGTGGCCGCCGACCTCCTGGTCAACGGCCTGGGTCTCCAGCAGCCGCCGGTGAATGTCGCCAGCGTGACGCCGGCACCCGGCCGGCTTGTCAGATAGATGTGATGCCGCGCCTTGCGGCCGAATGACCAATTTGAATGTGCGAGCGGAACATTTCGGTCCGATCCGGACTTCTGCTCACCGCGTCAGCCACAACGGCCAACGCGATCCGGACAGGCTCAGCTCCGCCTTGGGTGGGGGAGCTGAGCCACCGTCCGTTCTGAAAGCCTAGCCCCCGCTCCGATACACCTGGATATCCAGGTCCCGGATCTTCTTGCGCAGCGTGTTGCGGTTGAGGCCGAGCAGGTCCGCGGCGCGGATCTGGTTGCCGCGGGTGGCGGCGAGTGCAGCCGTGAGCAGCGGCACCTCGATCTCCTTGAGGATGCGGTGATAGAGGCCCGGCGGCGGCATGCCGTTCGGGAAGCCCTGGAAGTGCGAGGACAGATAGGCCTCCACCGCGCCGCCGAGATTGTCGACGCCCTGCTGGACCGCCGCGCCCGGGCTGACCGAGGGCGGCGCGAGCTCGCCGTCGATGACCGAGGACGTGATCACGTCCTGCGGATAGAGCGCGGCGAGGCGCCGGGCGAGGTTTTCGAGCTCGCGCACGTTGCCCGGCCAGCGGTGCTGCTTCATCCGCTCCAGCGCCAGTGTGTCGAGCTTCTTCGGCGGCAAGCCATCCTTCTCGGCCAGCGTGAAGAAGTGCCGCACCAGATCCGGCAGGTCCTCGATGCGCTCGCGCAGCGGCGGCAGCCGCAGCGGCACGACGTTGAGGCGGAAGAACAGGTCTTCGCGGAACAGGCCCTGCTGGATCAGGACGCGCAGATCCTTGTTGGAGGCCGCGACGATGCGCACGTCGGTCTTGATCGGGGTGCGGCCGCCGACGGTGGTGTATTCGCCCTGCTGCAGCACGCGTAAGAGACGGGTCTGCGCCTCCATCGGCATGTCGCCGATCTCGTCGAGGAACAGCGTGCCGCCCTCGGCCTGCTCGAACCGGCCGGAGGCGCGAGTGTTGGCACCGGTGAAGGCGCCGCGCTCATGGCCGAACAGCTCGGATTCGATGAGGTCCCGTGGAATCGCTGCCATGTTGACCGCGACGAACGGCCCGTTGCGGCGCTTGCCGTAATCGTGCAGCGCGCGTGCCACCAGCTCCTTGCCAGTGCCGGACTCGCCCGTGATCATCACGGTGAGGTCGGTCTGCATCAGACGCGCCAGCACGCGGTAGATCTCCTGCATCGCCGGCGAGCGGCCGACCAGCGGGATCGCCTCCATCTCGGCGTCCTCGTCCGGCGTCGAGACCCGCTCCTTCGGCTCGGAGAGCGCGCGACCGACGATGGCGATCAGCTCCTTCAGGTCGAAGGGCTTTGGCAGATATTCATAGGCGCCGCGCTCGGAGGCACGGATCGCCGTCATGAACGTGTTCTGCGCGCTCATGACGATGACTGGCAGATTCGGCCGCATCTTCTTGATCCGCGGCAGCAGGTCGAAAGCGTTCTCGTCGGGCATCACCACGTCGGTGATGACGAGATCGCCCTCCCCCTGGCTGACCCAACGCCACAGCGTTGCGGCGTTGCCTGTCAGCCTGACCTCATAGCCGGCCCGGGAAAGTGCCTGATTGAGAACGGTGCGGATGGCGGTGTCGTCATCAGCTACGAGAATGCTACCTGCGGGCATCGCTAATCCTCATTTTGCCCCCTGTGATGCAGGCGACGGCTTCCCGGCAAAGTCGGCGCGACTGCTTTGATCGGCATGTTTCACCGATGTGGAATACATCGGCATCAGCACGCGGAAGGTGGTCTTGCGCGGCTGAGATTCGCATTCGATGATGCCCCCGTGATCGCCGACGATCTTTGCGACCAGCGCGAGGCCCAGACCCGAGCCGGTCTGCTTGGTGGTCACGAAGGGATCGAATAGGTTGGGCAGAAGGTCGTCCGGCACGCCTGGTCCGTTGTCTCTCACGCAGAATTCGAGCGGCAGGGATACCCGGGATTTTTGACCGGGGACTGACAGGCGCACGCCGGGGCGGAACGCGGTGGTGAGCTGGATCTCGGCGTCGGGCACGTCGATCAGGGCTTCGGCGGCGTTCTTCACGAGATTGAGGAACACCTGGATGAGCTGGTCCTGGTTCGCCAGCACCGGCGGCAGCGAGGGATCGTAATCCTCGATGAAGCGGATGTTGCGGGCAAAGCCGGACTGCGCCAGCCGCTTCACGTGATCGAGCACCGAGTGGATGTTGACGGGGCCGCGCACCACGGGGCGCTCGTCGCCGAACACCTCCATGCGGTCCACCAGCGTCACGATGCGGTCGGCCTCGTCGCAGATCAGGCGCGTCAGCATGCGGTCCTCGGAGGAAGCCTGCTGCTCCAGGAGCTGCGCCGCGCCGCGGATGCCGGAGAGCGGGTTCTTGATCTCGTGCGCCAGCATCGCGGCGAGCGCGATCACCGAGCGCGCGGCGCTGCGATGGGTGAGCTGACGATCCATCTTGTCGGCGATGGTGCGCTCCTGGAGCATCACCACGATATGGCCAGGCCGCTCCGTGAGCGGGGCGACATGCAGATCGACCTGGCGATCGCCGCCCATGCGCGGCGTGCCGAGATCAACCTTGTATTCGTTGACCGGAGAGTTCGACGAGCGCACCTGGTCGATCAGTGCCAGCAAGGGGCTGCCGAACGGCACCAGTTCCTTCAGCGACTGCCGCTTCAGGAACTGCGTCGAGATTTCGAAGAAGGCTTCGGTTGCGATGTTGGCGGCGACGATCTTGCCGTCCGGTCCGATCATCAGCACGGGATTGGGAAGCGCATCCAGGATCGCGTCGCTGTCGGACGGCCGGCGCTGTTCGGCGGCTGAGTTCATGCAGCAGCGCTCCATGCGAAGTCGTCGAAGGCGTCTTGCAGCGATCGGTGGACCAGGCGCGGATCCTCGGAGGTCAGAATCTTCTGACGCCACCCCTTCAGCTTCTCGACTGAAGCGCCGCTCGCATCTGCCGCGATATCGAGCGCCCAGCCGAGATGCTTGCGCGCGTGCCGAAGGCCAATGCGCAGACCGTACAGCGCGCAGACGCCCTCATAGAGCGTGCGGATATAATGCAGCTGCGTCTCGAGCGCCGGCGTTGCTTCCTCTGCCCCGCCCCTCAGGCGGCGGCCGATCTGGCCGGGCAGCCAAGGCTGGCCCTGCGCGCCACGGCCGATCATCACGGCGTCGGCGCCGGAGGCGTCGAGCGCCGCGAGCGCCTTGTCATAAGTGGTGATGTCGCCATTGACGACGAGCGGAATGGAGATGGCCTCGCGCACGGCGCGGATCGCATCCCAATCGGCATCGCCCTTGTAAAACTGGCAGCGGGTGCGGCCATGCACGGTGACGAGATTGATGCCTGATGCTTCGGCGCGCCGCGCCAGTTCCGGCGCGTTGCGGCTGCGGTCGTCCCAGCCGAGCCGCATCTTCAGTGTCACCGGCACCTTCACCGCCGCAATCGTCGCATCGATCAGGCTGACGGCGTAGTCGAGATCGCGCATCAGGGCCGAGCCAGACTGGCCGCCGGTGACGTGGCGGGCCGGGCAGCCCATGTTGATGTCGATGATGTCGGCGCCTTCGGCTTCGGCGATCCGGGCCCCTTCGGCCATCCAATGCGCCTCGCAGCCGGCGAGCTGGACCACGTGCGGACCGATCCCCGTAGCTTCGCAGCGCAACCGCGACATCCGGTGGCCGTTGGCGAGCTCATCGCTGGCGGTCATTTCCGACACGACGAGACCTGCCCCCAGCTCGGCGGCCAGCCGCCGAACGGGCGAGTCAGTCACCCCCGACATCGGCGCCAGGAAGACCGGGGTGGCGACATCAATATCGCCTATTTTCAACGGCTTAGAGCCGGATACTGCCGGGCCGGTCACAGGGGTCTCGTTGACTGGACAGGGCCTCATCGCGCCTGCCATGATCTATCTTGCGCACAATTCTTGTGCAGTCAAGCGTCATGCCTACAGTTTAGACAGTTCTGCAGATCTTTCAAGTGCAGTGCAGCAAAATGCTGTTTCCCACAAAGCGGGGAAACCCCCTTTTTTTGCGGGCCTGCCGTGCTAGAGGCATGCCGTCAAATCACCCCACTCCCCGACTCTTCATCACCAACTGAGTATTTGAGTCCTATGGCGAAATCACAACGCACTGCGGTCGTCCTCGTCGCAGCCGGTCGGGGCTTGCGCGCCGGTGCCGGCGGGCCGAAGCAATATCGCGAGATCGGCGGTGTGCCCGTGATCTATCGCGCCATGGAAGCCTTCAGCCGTCACCCCGAGGTGTCGGCGGTGCAACCGGTGGTGAACCCCGACGACAGCGCGATGTTCACGGCGGCGGTCGCCGGCCTCAAGCACGAGCCGCCGGCCAATGGCGGCGCCACCCGCCAAGCCTCGGTCCTTGCAGGTCTGGAAGCGCTCGCAAAGCACAAGCCCGATATCGTCCTGATCCACGATGCCGCCCGCCCCTTCGTCTCGGCAGGCGTGATCTCCCGTGCGATCGAGGCGGCGAGCCGCACTGGCGCTGCGATCCCGGTCGTCCCCGTCACCGACACCATCAAGCTCACCGGCGAGAGCGGTCATATCGAGGACACGCCGGACCGCGCGCGTCTGCGAATCGCGCAGACGCCGCAATCCTTTCGTTTCGACGTCATCCTCGAGGCGCATCGTCGCGCGGCGAAGGACGGACGCTCGGATTTCACCGACGATGCCGCCATTGCCGAATGGGCAGGATTGACGGTTGCAACCTTTGAAGGCGATGTTGCCAATATGAAGCTCACCACTCCCGAGGATTTCGTGCGCGAGGAAGCACGCCTGGCCGCCCAGCTCGGCGACATCAGGACCGGCACGGGCTATGACGTGCACGCCTTCGGCGACGGCGACCACGTCATGATCTGCGGCGTGCGCGTCCCCCATACGAAAGGCTTCCTCGCCCATTCCGACGGCGATGTCGGCCTGCATGCGCTGGTCGACGCCATTCTCGGCGCGCTTGCCGACGGTGACATCGGCTCGCACTTCCCGCCGAGCGATGCGAAGTGGAAGGGTGCTTCCTCCGATCAGTTCCTGAAATACGCAATCGAGCGCGTCACGGCGCGCGGCGGCCGCGTCGCCAATCTCGAAGTGACGCTGATCTGCGAGCGGCCGAAGATCGGCCCGTTGCGCGACACCATGCGCGCCCGCATCGCCGAGATCTCCGGCGTCGACATTTCGCGCGTCGCGGTGAAGGCGACCACCAGCGAGCGGCTCGGCTTCACCGGCCGTGAGGAAGGCATCGCGGCCACCGCGAGCGCCACCATCCGTCTTCCCTGGAGCGTGTAAGATCATGGGCGGCAGCGACGCACGCGCCCTCTCCCGCTCGCTGCTCGATCTGTGCCGGATGCGCAAGCTGACGATCGCGACGGCCGAATCCTGCACCGGCGGCCTCGTTGCCGGCGCGCTGACCGATATTCCCGGCTCCTCTGACGTCATCGACCGCGGCTTCGTCACCTATTCCAACGACGCCAAGCGCGCGATGCTCGGGGTCGAGGCGAGCACGCTCACCAATTTCGGCGCGGTCAGCAAGGAGACCGCAACCGCGATGGCGATCGGCGCCCTCGAGCGCGCCGATGTCGATCTCGCGGTCGCCATCACCGGCATTGCCGGCCCCGGCGGCGCCACACCCGGCAAGCCGGTCGGCCTCGTGCACTTTGCCGCTGCGGCGCGCGACGGCCGCATCATCCATCGCGAGCATCGCTTCGGCGCGATCGGCCGCAGTGCCGTGCGCGCCCGCTCCGTGGTCGAGGCACTGCGCATGCTGATGGACCTCGCCCGCGGCCCGCAAGCCCAGGCCAAGCCGCGCCCCGCAGCCGCAAGCCGCCTTCGTCCCCGCGTCACCCGCTCGCCGCGCCGGCATGCGGTGAAGCGCAGGCCGCCGCGCTCGCCGCGGGGCTAAAGGCGCTCTCAGGCCGCCGCCAGCAGCGCACTCGCATGATCGAGCACCCGCTGCTTGATGGCATCGGCATCTGACGGCTTCACCTTTGCGCTCACCGTCAATTCCACGACGGGCGCTGCGGGATCGGCAGCGATCACCTTTGTTACATTGACCGAGGGGGCGGTCCTGTCGTCGATGCGGGGATCGTCGCGCAGCTCCTTCAGGATCTGGTCGGCCAACGCATTGGCCGCCCCTGCCCTGACCGGAAACGCCACCTTGATCTCGCCCGTACCGGGATAGGCGCTGTGGTTGATGATGGCCGCGCCCCACACCTGCCCGTTCGGCAAGAGGATCTGCGTGTTGTCGGGCGCGACCAGCTCGGTCATGAACAGCGACAACGACTTCACCTTGCCCGCCTTGCCGGCGACCTCGACGTCATCGCCGATATGGAAGGGACGGAACAGCAGCAGCATGACGCCGGCGGCGAGATTGGAGAGCGTGCCTTGAAGCGCAAGGCCGATGGCGAGTGAAGTCGCGCCCAGCACGGCAACGAGGCTCGCGGTCTGGATGCCGAAGAGCTGAAGCACTGCGATGCCGACGACCGCGAGCACGGCATAGCGAGCTACGCTGGCAACGAACAAGGTCACCAGCGGATCGACGCGGTGCGTGACGCTCAATACGCGCGTGACGAAACGCTGCAGTGCGCCGGACAGATACCAGCCGACCGCGAGCAGAAGCATCGCGTAAATCGCGTTCAAGCCATACAGGACGAGCGATGCTTTCAGCGTGTCAACATTGATGGTCATGGCGGCTCCAACCCGGACAATCCGTTGAGAACCCGCGACGGCGCGAAATGATCCCGGCGGATGTCGGGGGAACGGGTGCCGTAGTCGTGTAGCCCGGATGGAGCGCAGCGCAATCCGGGATTCGCTCTGCGGACACAGGGGTCCCTGATTACGCTTTCGCTCCATCCGGGCTACAATCCGTTGCGTTGCCCGTCGGGCAAAATACACAACCGACGGGTCAATCGTAACAAGTGAAAATATTCGTCTTTACAGAATTTCTGATTTGTCGCATTGTCGCGCCACCTCATCCCCAGTTCAGAGGGGCGTATCGCGATCGTCACGAAACGTGGGATGAGCCGTGGTGGACGCTGGCAGCACCGGCGCGATGAGGCAATCGTTGGGCGGGAGACCGTGAGCGAGGCCTTCGCGCAGACGACAGGTGCGACCAGCGTACGGCAAAACCGTGTCTACGCCTCGCAGCCGCCGGATGTGGTGAAGGCGGTGGATTGAAGCCTCGTCATTGCGAGCGCAGCGAAGCAATCCAGACTGCCGCCGCGGACACACTCTGGATTGCTTCGTCGCAAGAGCTCCTCGCAATGACGGCGGAGAGAGCGGTGCCCGCCGGGAAGACTAGGACGACGCCAGCTTCGGCCGGCCGTAGATCGCGTCGGCCCGCTTTTCGAACGCAGTGGAGAATCGCGCGAATGCAGCGTCGAACATCGAGCCCATCAGCATTGCCAGCATGCGGCTCTTGAACTCGTAGGCGAGGAAGAACCCGACGTCGCAGACGCGCTCGCCTTTGGGCTCGAATGTCCAGCGGTTTTCGAGATTGCTGAAGGGACCTTGCAGATATTCGACGAGAATCTTCAAATTGGCGCGGTCGAGCGTCACCCGGCTGGTGAAGGATTCCTTGACCAGCTTGAACGACACCGTCATGTCCGCGACCAGCACCTCGGTGCCGTCAGGCTTCGCCATGCGCTGACGCACCTTCAGCGCGCTGCACAGCGGCACGAATTCCGGGTAGCGCTCGACATCGGCGACCAGATCAAACATCTCGGACGCGCTGTGGTTGACACGGTGCTTGCTCGAAACTCGATGCATGGTACGTCAGCGGGCGTGAGCTGCCCGCACAGCCTTCAGTCTCGCGAAATCCTCGCCGGCATGATGCGACGAGCGGGTGAGCGGGCTCGCTGACACCATCAGGAACCCCTTGGTGTAGGCGACCTTCTCGTAAGAGCTGAACTCGTCCGGCGGCACGTAGCGCATCACCGCGTGGTGCTTGCGGGTCGGCTGGAGATATTGCCCGACGGTGAGGAAATCGACGTCCGCCGAGCGCAGATCGTCCATCACCTGCAGCACCTCGTGACGCTCCTCGCCGAGGCCGACCATGATGCCGGACTTGGTGAAGATGGCGGGATCGAGCTCCTTGACCCGCTGCAGCAGCCGGATCGAGTGGAAGTAGCGCGCGCCCGGCCGCACCGTGAGATAGCGCGAGGGCACGGTCTCGAGATTGTGGTTGAACACGTCCGGCTTCGCCGCGACGACGACCTCGAGTGCCCTCTCCTTGCGCAGGAAGTCGGGTGTCAGGATCTCGATCGTGGTCGAAGGACACGCGGCCCGGATCGCACGGATGGTCTGGGCAAAATGCTCGGCGCCGCCGTCGGCGAGGTCATCGCGGTCGACCGAAGTGATGACGACGTGTGCCAGCCCCAGCTTGGCGGTTGCTTCCGCGACGTGCTGCGGCTCGGACGCATCGAGCGCGTTGGGCAGGCCGGTCTTGACGTTGCAGAAGGCGCAGGCACGGGTGCAGGTGTCACCCATGATCATGAAGGTCGCGTGCTTTTTGTCCCAGCACTCGCCGATATTTGGGCAGCCCGCCTCCTCGCACACCGTGTGCAGGCCGTTGGCCCGTACGATGTTGCGGGTGTCAGCATAGCCGCGGGTATTGGGCGCGCGCACGCGGATCCAGTCCGGCTTCGGCGGCGAAGCGGAATCGGGCCGGTTCACCTTTTCGGGGTGGCGCGGGCGCAGCGGGTTCGAGATGGTATCGACAATAACGACCATGGGGTGTCCGGTCTGTTCTGGTCCTACCTAGTCGGTCTGGCCAAGCATCGCAACCCGGCTCGCCCCGCTTCAGAGAACATGGCAGATATGGGCAATATCCTGCTCTGTTCTCAGGCGATTCTCACCTCGAATGGCTCCAAGATCGAATGCCTCTCCATTGCGGCTTGGCAAGCCGCTGAAGCGGACCTTTTTCGGCCGCAGCGTCCACGAGGTCGCGCCGGACCTGATCGGTGCCACCATGCTGGTCGATGGCGTCGGCGGAATCATCGTCGAGGTCGAGGCCTATCATCATACCGACCCGGCCGCGCATTCCTATCGCGGGCCGACGCAGCGGAACCAGGTGATGTTCGGTCCGCCCGGCTATGCCTATGTCTACCGTTCCTACGGCATCCACTGGTGCGTGAACTTCGTCTGCGAGGAGGAAGGCTCGGCCAGCGCCGTGCTGATCCGCGCGCTGGAGCCGACCCATGGCTTGGCTGCGATGCGACGCCGCCGCCATCTTCAGGACATGCACGCGCTGTGCTCGGGCCCGGGCAAACTGACCGAGGCGCTCGGCATCACCATCGCGCACAACGCCGTGCCCCTCGACCGGCCACCGATCGCACTGCATGCGCGGACGGAGGATGTCGAGGTCGCTGCCGGCATCCGGATCGGTATCACCAAGGCGGTGGAGCTGCCCTGGCGCTACGGCATCAAGGGCTCGAAGTTTCTGAGCAAGCCGTTTCCGAAATAGGGCTACGATGCCTGCTTCAGCCGCTCCAGTGCTTCGAGCAGCTTGGCCTTGCGCGCGAGTGCCGCCTCGCGCTTTTCGCGCTCCTCCTCGACGACCTCCTCGGCCGCGTTGGCAACGAATTTCTCATTTGCCAGCTTGGACTCGGCGCGCTTGATGTCGGCGTCGGCCTTGCCGATCTCCTTGTCGAGGCGCGTGCGCTCGGCGGCGACGTCGATCACGCCCTTCAGCGGCAGCGCAGCCACCTCGCCGCGCACCAGCAGCTGAACCGCACCGTCAGGCGCGCGATCGGCGAAGGAGATATCCGACAGCCGCGCCATGCGCTTGATGACATCAGTCCAGCGCGGCGCGCGCTCCTTGGTCTCGGCCGAGGCGCCGGCGAGCACCAGCGCCGTCAGCGTTGCCGGCGGGATGTTCATCTCGGCGCGTACCGAGCGGATTTGCGTGACGAGGTCGATCACCCAGCCGATCTCGGCCTCGGCCGCCGGATCGGTGAAGTCGGCATGGTCGAACATGGGCAGCACCCAGGCCGGCGAGACGAGCGGATCTGTCGGCCCTGCCGTCGCCGCAAGCATCGCGAGCTGCTCCGGCGTCGGCTGCGCCGGCTTCAGTGGCCACGGCGCCAATGCGAGCAGGCCGTCGCGCTTCGCCGTCACCTCCCACAGCTCTTCGGTGATGAAGGGCATGAAGGGGTGCAGCAGCTTGAGGATCTCGTCGCGCGCCCAGGCCACCATGGCGCGGGTCTCGTCCTTGGCGGGACTGTCCGGACCAAGCAGCACGGGCTTTGCGAGCTCGACGTACCAGTCGCAATAGACGTTCCAGACGAAGCGGTAGATGCTGCCTGCAGCGTCATTGAAGCGATAGGCTTCGATCGCCTCGGTCACCTCGCGCGTGGTGTGCGCGCTCTCATGCGCGATCCAGCGGTTCAGCGTTTCCTTCGCCTTCGCCGGCTCGAAACCTTCGGGCACGGCGCAATGGTTCATCTCGGCGAAGCGACAAGCGTTCCAGAGCTTTGTCGCGAAATTGCGGTAGCCCTCGACGCGGCTGGTGGCGAGCTTGATGTCGCGCCCCTGCGCCGCCATCGCGGCCAGCGTGAAGCGCAGCGCGTCGGCACCGTATTCGTCGATCAGATTCAGGGGATCGATGACGTTGCCCTTCGACTTCGACATCTTGGCGCCCTTCTCGTCGCGGACGAGGGCGTGGATGTAGATGGTCGAGAACGGCACCTCCTTCATGAAGTGCAGGCCCATCATCATCATGCGAGCGACCCAGAAGAAGATGATGTCGAAGCCGGTCACCAGCGCATTGGTCGGATAGTAGCGCTGCACCTCCGGCGCATCTTCGGGCCAGCCGAGCGTCGAGAACGGCCACAGCGCCGAGGAGAACCAGGTGTCGAGCACGTCCTCGTCGCGGGTGATGAAGCCTTCGCGCTTGTTGCGGTCGAGCGCCATCTCGCGCCCCTGCTCGGCCGTGATGACCTCCTGCTCGACGTAGTAGCCGAGCGCGTGGCTGATCGCCTCCTCCTCGGTCTCGGCGACGAACACCTTGCCATCCGGACCGTACCAAGCCGGGATCTGGTGGCCCCACCAGAGCTGACGCGAGATGCACCAGGGCTGGATGTTCTCCATCCAGTCGAAATAGGTCTTTTCCCAGTTTTTCGGCACGAAATTGGTTTCGCCCGACCGCACCGCCGCGATCGCCGGCTTGGCCAGCGTCTTGGCGTCGACGTACCACTGGTCCGTCAGATACGGCTCGATCACGCTGTTCGAGCGATCGCCATGCGGGACCATGTGCGTGTGCGGCTCGATCCGCTCGACGAAGCCGAACGATTCAAGCCGCTCGACGATGCGCTTGCGCGCGACGAAGCGGTCGACCTTGTTGAACTCTTCGGCGAACTGCGAGGCGCCTTCGGGCAGGTCGCGCAGATAGTCCTCGTTGCCGAGCAGATCGAGGCAGCCTTCCCTGTCGAGAACGCTGATCCTGCGCAGGCCGTGACGATTGCCGACCTCGAAATCGTTGAAGTCGTGCGCCGGCGTCACCTTCACCGCGCCCGAGCCCTTGTCCGGGTCGGAATACTCGTCGGCGACAATCGCAATCTTGCGGCCGACCAGCGGCAGGATGACGTTCTTGCCGATCAGCTTCTGATAACGCTCGTCATCGGGATGCACGGCAACGCCGGTGTCGCCGAGCATGGTCTCGGGGCGCGTGGTGGCGACGACGATGAAGCTCGAGGGATCTTCGGGGCTGAACGTCTTGCCCTCGATCGGATAGCGCAGATACCAGAGGCTGCCCTTGACCTCGACCTGCTGCACTTCGAGATCGGAGATCGCGGTCAGCAGCTTGGTGTCCCAGTTCACCAGCCGCTTGTCCTTGTAGATCAGCCCATCGCGGTGCAACTCGACGAACACCTTGACGACGGCCTTCGACAAGCCCTCGTCCATGGTGAAGCGCTCGCGCGACCAGTCGCAGGAGGCGCCGAGGCGCTTGAGCTGGTTGATGATGGTGTCGCCGCTCTCGGCCTTCCACTGCCAGACCCGCTCCAGAAATTTCTCGCGGCCCATCTCGCGGCGGCTGGGCTGCTGGCGCTCCATCAGCTGGCGCTCGACCACCATCTGCGTCGCGATGCCGGCGTGGTCGGTGCCGGGCTGCCACAGCACGTCGCGACCGCGCATGCGCTCGAAACGGCACAGGATGTCCTGAAGCGTATTGTTCAGGGCGTGGCCCATGTGCAGCGAGCCCGTCACGTTCGGCGGCGGGATCACGATGGTGAACGGCACCGCGTCGCGGCGGTCGGGGCGGCCGGCCTTGAAGGCAAGGCTGTCCTCCCACACCACGGACATGCGGGTTTCGATATCGGTGGGCTGGTAATTTTTCTCGATCATGGGCTGCTAGAAAGCCGCGCGCGCGGTTCAAGTCAACGGGAAGCTCAACGGCGAGCGTTTTCGGCCCGGGCCGCAGGCCGAATATGACGCAGGAGCAGGGCTTTATCGGGGCCGCACGGCCGGTCTCAGCGGCCGCCGCGCGAGACCCGCTCGATTTCGGCCTTCACAATGCGTTCAACCAGGCCCGGCAGGTTGTCATCGAGCCAGGACTTCAGCATCGGAAGCAGCATCTCCTTGACCAGATCCTCCAGCGTCCGCGCATTGCTGCTCAGAACCGTGTGGGCCAGCGAGTTGAAGGCGGATTCGACCGCGGAGACCGTGGATTGCGCGAGGATCGGCTGCTGCGGCGGCACCGGCGGTGCATCGAAGTCCACCGGCGCGTAAGACGGCGGCGGCGCGGTGCGCGGCGGCGGCGATTCGGCGAATTCGAGATCGTCGCGCGGCTCGACCTTGTGGAAGCTGGGTGGCGGCGGAGGCGGTGTCGGGTCCATCGCCATCTCGTCGGTCAATTCGAGCACGTCGGGCTCCGGCTCGGGTTCGGGAGCGCGGACCTCCGGCGCAGGCGTGGCCGCGTCGAGCCCGGCCAGCAGCGCGTCGATGTCGTCCTGGCTGTTGGACGCGTCAGCCGCAGGTGCGGGCGCCGGCTGCGCCGGCTTTGCAGCCGGCGGCGGTGCGGGCTTTTCGGCGGCGGGTTTGGGCGGAGCGACCTTGGATGGCGGAATGTCGTTCATCGCCTGCGGCTTTGGCGGCGCGGCGGGCGCCGCTGCCTTCTCGGGTTTGGCGGCCTCTGTCGGCGGCGGCTTGGCCTCATCGTCGGCAATGATGCGCCGGATCGAGGCCAGAATCTCCTCCATCGAGGGTTCTGTGACCTTTGCAGGCTGCGTCATCTCCGACTCCACATCATCAACGCCCTCGCATGCGTTGTTTTTACACCAAGCACGACAGGATTGGCCGGTTCCGGACAGGCGGCCCGACATTTTCGTCGTGGCAGCCCGACTTGTCCCCAGATCACGGCTCAACGTGCGGCGGTGCGCCCCTGCCCGCGGCACTCAAGCTTTACGCACACGGCATCGATACGGGCGAATCGACCCGCATCTTCTTGGCAAGGCTATGTCAGGGATTTTGATGATTGCAAGCAAAGCGCCGGTCGGCCTCGGCTATTGGCGAGGCCGACCGGACACTTACGGAAATCAGCGTCCGTCGGGCGTGCGCACGCCGGCCCAGCTGTCGCGGACCTGATGGTAGTGGACACTCGGATCATAGACGGTGGTCGCAAGACCGAGCACCTGCGGCGACAGGCGGCCAACGGCCGCGAGGACGTTATAGGACGCAACCACGCGATCGTGCTGCGCGGTCACCAGCGCAACGCGCGCATTGACCAGGGCCTGTTGCGCGTTGAGGACGTCGAGGGTGGTGCGCTGACCGGCCTTGGCTTCCTCGCGCACGCCGTTCAGCGCGATCTCGGAGGCGGCGACCTGCGCCTGTGCGGATTGCACCTGCGCCTTGCCGGCCTGCAACGAACCCCACCACTGCACGACGGTCGCTCGAGTCTGGTCGCGCGTGGTTTCGAGGTTCAGACGCTGCTGCGCCAAGTTTTCCTTGGATTGGCGGATCAGCGAATATTCACCACCGCCCTGATAAATCGGCACCGAGACCTGCGCGATCGCGGATGCGTTGAACGAGCGCAACTGAATCAAGGACTGTTCGTTGGACTGCGTGGCCGATGCCTGGATCGTAACCGTCGGCAGCAACGCACCTTCGGCGACTTTGACCTGCAAGAAATTGACGTCGATGCCGTACATTGCGGCCGTGACGTTGGGATGCTCGACCAGGCTGAGCTCGACGGCCGAAGCGAGCGTTGACGGCAGGAACCGGTCGACCGGCGAGCCCGGTGCGAGGTTCGTCGGCTCGTTGCCGATGATGCGGCGGAAGTTCGCCCGCGTCGTGGTGAGATTCGCTTCGGCAGTGAGCGCCTGCGTCTTGCCGGCAGCCAGTTGCGCTTCCGATTGCGCAACGTCGGTGCGCGTCACTTCGCCGACGTTGAAACGATCACGGGTCTGCTTCAGCGTCTGCTCGAGCACGCGCACGTTGCTGCGCTGGACTTCGAGCGTCGCGGCGTCGCGCAGATAGTCCATGTAGGTCGTTGCACCCTGCAGCAACACGCTCTGATCGAGGCTGCGCAGCGCTTCGCGGGCACCGGACACCTGACTCTCCGCCGCCCGCGTTCTGTTGGCGGTCTGGTTGCCATTGTAGAGCGTCTGCGAAGCGGTTATTCCAGCGCTGCGAGGTACGGTGGTTCCATGGATTGAGTTACTCCCCACGCCACTCTGCAAATCCTGATATTGATAGCCACCGTTCGCCGTCAGCGAGACCTTGGGGCGATAGCCAGACAAGGCTTGAGGCACGTTCTCGTCGGTCGAGCGCACCTGGGCGCGCTGTGCGTTGAGTTGCGGATTGTTCTGATAGGCGCGCACCAGCGCGGACTCGATCGTATCCGCCAAGGCAGGCATCGGCCCGGCTAGCGACAGCAGCAGGACCGAAACCGCAGCTCCGGTGAAGAGCTTCACCCCATGCATCCCTGAAATTCCGTTCATTCTAACGCCCGGCTCGTGCCCGCGAGCTGGGTTACCGTCTACCGAGTGGAGTCGTTGCCCCGCCGCAACATAGGACGGGGATTGTCGCGACGGAACCACCTCAAGGTAGTTCACGGTGGAAACTCTTCACGTGCAGCATCCCGGCCACACTTCTGATTCAGAACGGGATTTTTAGGCTGTAGGACCTCAGAACACGAATGCTGCGGCCCGTTCCAGCCCGGGAAGGACTGGGGCGGCGGCATCGAACAGCGCCCGATGGCCGAATTCACCGTGGCTATGGGTCACGATCACGGCCCGCGGCGGCTTGGATTCGGCCGACACCCCCACAAGGCGCCCGCCTTCCTTGAGCTGCCCGAGCAACCCCTCCGGCGTTGCTTCGGCAGCGCCGTTGAGGATGATCACGTCATAAGGAGCGGTGGAGGGATCACCCTCGCTGCAGGAAGCGACCTTGCAGGTGGCATTGGCGAGCCCCAGAGCGGCGAAGGCGTCCTTGGCCTTCGCGGCCAGAGCCGAATCACATTCGGTCGCGGTGACCTGGCCCGCGAGCTTGGCGGCCAGCGCGGCGAGATAGCCCGTGGCGCAGCCAACGACCAGCACATTGTCGCCTTCGCCGATTTCGGCAGCCTGCAGCAGCTTGCCGGTCAGCTGCGGCTTGATCAGGAACCGCTTGGCGCCGCCCTCGCTCACGTCGAGATCGAGGTCGAGATAAGCCAATGCCTGCCGGCTGGCCGGCACGAAGGCCTCACGCGGAACCGTGAGCATGGCATCGAGAATACGACGGTCGGTGACGTCATTGGTGCGCACCTGGCCATCGACCATTTTTTGGCGCGCGGTCGAGAAACCGGACATTTGCGGACCCTGAAATGCGGACGATGCCGCGGAGATGAGTTGGTGGCATCTTTGGAACATGCCCGGCCAAAACGCAACATGCCGTTGGCTGCGATGAGCCCTGTGGCTTGCGCAGCTCACCGCATCAGGGCTGCGGAGCGGATCATTCGATCGCCACCGCGAGGCGGCCGATCAGAGCGGCGACCTCGTCCAGTCGCGCCGAGTCGGGCGCCTCCACCGCACGTGCAAGGCAAGCGAGGCATTCATCGTCGCTGAGCTCGGGAACGTCGGCCGGCAGAATCGAGGGGGCCATATGAGTACGGTCGACCTGGATGTCTGGCATGGGAATCAGCTCCGTAAGGATCCGGCACTGGCCAGGCTCGATTTGAATTGAGTCGATTTGGCGCCGTCCTCATGGCGCGACGGCGCTGCCGGACACGTCTACTTGAACCGATTCCGCGGGATTGGGCACCTGATGGTGCTCGCAGATCGCGCGAACGGGATCGCGCGCCACATCAGGATGCAGCCTCAACGTATTGAAATATAAGTGAAAGTTGGCTCCCCGGGCTGGATTCGAACCAGCGACCATCCGATTAACAGTCGGATGCTCTACCGCTGAGCTACCGAGGAAAAGGCGAACCAGTCGTTCGCGCGCGGCTGCGTATAACAAAGCCGGTTGCGCTTGCAAAGACGAATTCGTCATCTTCCGCAAGGCGGCTGAGGAAGTGTCAGGAAGCGGCCCCTCCTCCAGCCATGTCAGGTCAAGCTACTCGGCCAGGAACGACGTGGTCTTGGTGCCGGAGTCGTAGCGCAGCCGCAGCGCGGTGATCCTGCAGAGGTTGACGTTCTTCCACAGCACCGCCTCGTCATAGTTCTGCCAGTCGACGCGGATGTTCCAGACACATCCCTCGTCGTCCTCGTCGAACTCGACATAGGTGCTGGCCTGGTTTTGCAAAACCTTATCGAGCTCGTTGTCCCATTCGTCCAGGCCGTCGTCAGGCGCATTGAAGCCGAGGAATTTGATGGCATAGCCGGTCTCGTTGACGACGGTGAGGTTGCGGGCGTCAGCCGCGAACGACGGCGCGGCGGCGATCGCAAGCCCGATTGCGACCAGTCCAGACAGAAAATACTTCATGAAAAACGCCCGATCGAAACAGGCCTCGGCGCCTGGCGTCGATCGGCGCAGGCGCCGCGGCAACAAATGACGTTGCCTCGAAAGATCCGTCCGGAGCGCAATCGACGGGTTCAAGACACCCATCGACCAGCACTCCGGAAGACATGCGCGACGCGAGACACGCACGGCCTGTTCTTATCGTTTCGAATTCTCCGCAGCAATGAACGGGCATTCATAGATCGGCAGAGTTTGTTTTCTCCGGTGCGGGCGCAACCGCCGGCACCGCAGCGCCGTTTCCCTTCCCCGTCACGGCGCCGACCAGCGCCTTCACGGGATCTTCGCCCGGCGCAAAGCCGCTCTGACGTAAGATCTCGTCGATCATCGGACGCAGCGCATGCACCTTGAGCAGCTCGCCGGCGAGCCCTTCGCCGAAGCCGACATTGCCGCCGGCGCCGTTACCATTGCCGCCGAAGGCGGCGCCAGTATGCAGGATGCGGACGTCCTTGAGGTTGGCGATCGGCTTCACCATCTCGGCGAGCGCTTCCGGCATGGTCTCGATCCGTTTCTTGGCGATCTCGAAATCGATCACGTTGGTGCCGAGCTTGTTCTGCGCCTCGTTCTTCATGGTGATGACGGCGGCCTCGGCCTCACCGATGTTGCGGACACCGACCGCCTTGATCTTGTTGGACTCGGCTTCGGCGGTGGCCAGCGTGGTGATGGCCTCGGCCCGGTCGAGCGCCGCCTTCTTGTCCGCTTCAGCCGCCACGATCACCTCGGTCGATTTGCGCTCGGCCTCGGTACGCGCGGCAAGCACTTGGGTCAGGCGGGCACGATCGGCGACCTCGACGGCGCGCGCGGTCACGACCTTTTCCTCAGCGGAGACGGCGAGCGCTTCGGCGGTCTTGGCTTCGGCGACGGCCTCCGAGGTCTGCTTGCTCTTGGCGGCGATCTGGATCTCGTTCTCCTGGGTCGCGATCTGGATTTCGCGCTGCGCGTCGGTCCTGCGCTTGTTGATCGCCAGATCCGACTCGATCACCGCGGTTTCCTTGACCTGCTTGGCGCCCGCCTCCTTTTCCGCGACAGCCCTGTCGGTGTCGATGCGCGCGTTCTCCTCGGTCAGCCGCGCGGTCTGTGTCGCGGTCGCGACCTCGGCGCGGGTGCTCGCGGTCTTGTTGGCGATGTCACGCTCCTGCGAGAGTTCGGCCTCCTTCTTGGTGCGTTCGATGGTCAGGGTCTGCTGTCGTGCTTCGAGATCCTTCTGCGCGATCGCCACCTCGTTGTCGCGGACGATGGCATTGCGGTCACGGCGGCGGGTCTCGGTAATGGTCTTGAGTTGGGTCAGGCCTTCGGCGTCGAAGAAGTTTTCCGGATTGAAGAACTTGACGTCGGTCTGGTCCAGCTTGGTCAGCGACACGGACTCAAGCTCGAGGCCGTTCGATTTCACGTCGGACTCCACGGTGGACTGCACGTGCTTGACGAAGTCCGAGCGCTTCTCCTGGAGCTCCAGGATGGTCATGGTCGCGGCCACCGAGCGCAGGCCGTCGACGAATTTCGCCTCGACTTGGTTGCGCAGCGCCTCGGCATCGTTGGTCAGCGCGCCCAGCGTCTGGCTTGCGAGCGCGATGCTCTCCTCGTCGGGTCGGACGCGTACGTAGAACTCGGCGACGATGTCGACGCGCAGACGGTCCTTGGTGATGAGGGATTCCCGCTCCTTGCGCTCGACGGTGAGCCGCAATGTCTTCAGATTGACGCTGGCATAGGAGTGGAAGATCGGCAGGATCATGGCGCCGCCGTCGAGCACGACCTTCTTGCCGCCGAGGCCGGTGCGCACGAAGGCCTCGTCGCGGGTGGCGCGCTTGTAGAGAATGGTGAAGACGATCCCCAGGACGACGATCAGCGCGACGCCGATCATGGCCGGGACTGCAATGTCGAACATGACTTTCTCCGATAATGACGTGCTAGCTGCTTAGAGTGGGCTTGGAGGGTTTGAGTTCATCGTCGGCCTTGACCGCCACGAAGCGGGTGCCATCGCGGTCGACCAGAAGGACCATGGTTCCCTGCGGCAGCGGCGATGATGAAGGTGCTGCGACGGCCCAGACGAAGTGACGGTTGCCGTGGACATCGGCGACGCTGACGCGGCCAGGCGGCCCCTGGTCGAGCGGACCGACGACGACCTCACCGACCCGGCCGACCAGATCGCCGAGGCCGACGGCGTAGCTCTCGTCCTTGGGAATGACCCGCGCGATCGCACGGCTTGCGCCGCGGACCAGCGGAACCGATACGGCGACCGCCCCGATCGAGGCGAGCGTCGCCGGCAACGGACCGGCCACCATCCGCGCGACGTCCTGGATCAGGAAGCCCGTGATGGAGAAGGCGCCGAGCAACAGCAGCAGGAAGATCAGCAACGGCACGCCACCGACATTGATCCATGAGATCGCGTTGATCACGCCATTGTCGCTGGGGTGGCCGAAATCGATGTTGGTGCCGAGCATTTCGCTGAGCGAAGCCCCGATCAGCATCGAGACCACCTCGATCGAGCCGACGATGACGATCATGGCCGCCGCGATCGCGAACGGCCTGACCTCCGGCGACATGACGTGTTCGAGCAGAGCGCTCATGACACGGCACTCAGGAACGCGACTTCAACCGGGCCAGCCTCGCTGCAATTTCCTTGTCGCGATGCAACGTGCTGAGCTCGTCGATGTCGCTCGAATACGGGATGCCCGGCGGCACGCCGGTGACCCGTGCCACCGCCCTGCCCGCGCGCAGCGCCTTCGCGGCTGCAGAACCGCCGCCCGGCTTGCGGGGTGATGTCGACGCCTGCTGGCCTGCGACGGCCTCGCTCTTTTCGAGATCGGCGCGGCGCTGCTCGGCGTCCTGGAGCGCCGACAGCACGGCGCGCAGCGACGTCACGCATTGCTCGATCTTCTCGTTGTTCTCGTCGATGGCGCGCGAGAGCACCTCGAACTGCGCCTCCAGATCCATCTGCCGCGCGATGCCGGCGCGCGCGAGATCGTCGCGCCCGTCCGTGATCGCCCCTTCGATCTTGGGAGCGAGCTCGGCCATCTCGCGCTCGATCTCGGTGCGGCGCGCGTTGAGGCGGTATTCCTCGGCGCGCGCGGCCGCGAGCGCATCGCGCGCCTCGCTCTCGGCGCGCTCGATCTCGCGGATGGCTTGGCCAACCACTTTGAGCTTGTTCTTGCCTTCCGCCTGCTCGATCGCGTCATAGGCGATCCCCGCGATCAGACGCCCGACCCGGGACAGGAAATTGTCGGGGGCGGCAGCGATGGTATCCATAGCGTTCTCCTCCTCTGGCAGAATGTTCGGCGTGACGCCGTAGTGAACTTCGAAACCGTCGTCGGTGCGGATCAAGTGCGCGGGCACGCTCTGCCCCCAGCCCTCCGCATAGCCGGCATAGTCGAAGGGCACGCTGAAGCGGCCTTGCACGGTTGCAATGGAAATGGTGGCGGGGCCCTTGATCTTGGCGAGCTTGTCGTCGAGCGGCAGGCGACGGCCTTGCGCCGCGCGATAGTCGGCACGGTCGCGCAGGCCCAGCGTCACCAGGCGTGAGGGCAGCGCGGTCTGCTTGCGGATCGGCTCATAGGCATGGGCATGGAGCAGGACCACGTTGGAACCGATGTTATGGCTCCGCGCGACCTCGTCGAGAATCTCCATCATGCGGTCATAAGCCTGGAACGTCGCCTCCAGCGCGGCCCTGGCAGCCGGATCGGGGGCAAGCCTGTAACGCAGCGCAGATGGAGCGTTTCGGGGTGACGGGCTCATGGAAAGCACTAAAGCACCATTTTGGTGCTTTAGGAAGCGGAGTCGCGATCACGGTCAGCTGATCCCTAGGCACTCTATCGGTTAGTCGCCGAGGTCCGGGCCCGCGTTCAAGCCGGGCGATTACCTCCAGATCACAACCGATCAAGACTTGATGCACGCAAGGGTTGCGATTTGGGCCGAAATGCGGGGAGCGTTCGGCATCCCGTAACCGACCCCGCCACTCACGTGTTCAGGACAAGCAGCAACGCCAAAGGCGTTGCGGCGCAGAGCCGGGATCCAGGCGACGATCGCCGCTCGATGACGCGTGGGCCCCGGCTCGGCTGCGCATCACTTCGTGCTGCGCAGCGTCCGGGGCACGAGATCGAGGTTCAGGCACACCGCTCTCTCCACGTCATTGCGAGGAGCTCTTGCGACGAAGCAATCCAGAATCTTTCCGCGGAGGGATTCTGGATTGCTTCGCTTTCGCTCGCAGTGACGGAGAATGAGCACCCATGTAGCTTTTCCAATCGCAGACACAGCCGCGCCTCCGCGCGGTTTTGCCTCTGACTGGGATGAGGTGGCGCGGCAATGCGACAGATCAGAACTTGCGTAAATTTTTGCCTTGTCACGGCATCGCGTCACGGAATTGCGAGCGCCAGACTTGGCGTCGCGTCCGTCGAGCGCGCACCATCACTCAACAGCTTGTCCGCAGCATATTCACAGACACGGATCGGTGGATTTGCGTGGCGCGCAAGCCACTTGCTGCGCACAAATCCACAGAGTCTACCCGCCAGCCTGATCGAACACGCTGCGACAGGCTTCGCTCAGGCTGGCCCGGTTGCGCCGCAGGCACGCTGTGATGGCACGGACGTTGGGGATTTCGCCGGCGCAGAGGCGATAGACGTCGGGCGTGCAGGCTCGGCGCTGCTCTGGCGTTCCCTGCGCATGGGCGGCGGAGGCAAACAGCGTCAGAAACAGCCCGGCCGTCGAGGCGTGGCGCGCCCGGTTCTTCACACCTGCAAACCGCAAGAACCTCGCCTTCATGACTGCTCTCCCGTTCTGCCCTGCCCGCCCGGCTGCGTTGACCGGTGTCGCAACAGACGGTGCGAGAAATAAACCTGCGGGGATGTGATTTTATTCACAGTGCTCGCAAGCGGAGGAACCTAGAGTTCCCAAAGAGCTTCAGGAATCGCTAACCAATCGGGCCCAGATTGCCGGATCGTTAAAATGCGAACGATCGGGTCAATCGGGAAACAAACCGGCTTTGCGACATTGCGCCATCCGCGTTCCGGAGGGTGTGATGAGCGAAGCCGAATTCAACTTGCTGCTGGATGCCGTCCGGGACGTCATGATTGACGAAGATTTTGCGCCCGCGCCGGAGGAGGAATTCGTGCCCCGCTCGTGGTCGTACGCCGCAACGCCCAAAGCCGCCAATGACAATGAGGGCGCCTGGCCCCTCCTGCCCTTTCCGGACGGCTGGTACGCAGCCTGCTGAGCCACCTTCGCTGAGAAGGAAGCGCCCGCCTCGCGGGCGTTTTGCTATAGGCACGCGCCGACAACCCGACGCAGCGACGAATCAAGTCTTGACGCGCTCCTCGCCGTCCTGCGGCGCCCGGTCGGCTGCGGCCGGCGGAAAGATGCTGTCATAGATCGCGCGCGCCTCGCGAATGAGGCGAGCCCGCTCCAGCTCGGATTTCGAGACAAATCGGACAATGTCGCCCACGGCTTCTCCAACGCTCGGTTGATCAGATATCCCGCCCAACCGATGCGAATTCTATGCCAACGGGCCTGAATCGCGAGTTTCCACCCGGCCCCCGGGCAAACCCGGTAGCAAGCCGCGCGAAAGCTCGCGGAACCTGCGCCGAAGTGAGTTTATGTTGAAGAATCAGAGGCTTGATGGAGGCCACGACCAGAATTGAACTGGTGTACACGGTTTTGCAGACCGTTGCGTAACCACTCCGCCACGTGGCCCCGTAAGGCCGGAGCAATATAGGGGATGAAGGGTTTAGGCAACCGCCTTCGTCCCACTTTCCAGGCGACTTCCAACGCCTTGACGGAAACCTCGAGCGCTATGCTTTTGCCGAGCCTGTCAGGCTCGTTTGCGACGTCGGAAGTCGCGGCGGCCGCGCTTCGGGGCAGGTCTGGGCGCCAATTCCGGCATCTCGGCCTGGACCTCACGGTAACGCGTCAACAGTCGCTCAAAACTGGCGTGCAGGGTGTCGGCGATATCAGGACGCCGCTCGAGGCCCGCGAGGATCGTCGCCGCCGCCTCGATGGTCGAGAGGCCGTCGCGGCGTGGCTCCTTGCGCAGGCGCCCGTAGCGCGAGGGGTGCGCCGGGTTCAGGATCACGCGCTGACACTTCAGCATCCAGGGATTGCGCCACCACAGCGCCTTGGCCTGGCTCCAGGTGCCGTCGAGCAGAACGACGCCTTCGAGCTTGCCGAGGATCGCGCGCTGGTTCTCCGCGACCTCGCCCTTGCGGGTCAGCGCCACGATCTCGCCCTCGGCCTCGAGATCGGCCGCGCGGGCCGAGCCGAGATAGAGCACGGCCCAGCGCGCGGCATTCTCGACCGGCCGCCCCAGCGCCTTGGACAGGCTCGGCCAGGACAGGCCGACCCGCACCGTGGCATCGGCGAAATGCCTGGCCAGCAGCCGCGCGGTGCCGAGCGCCCGGTCCTGCTCCTGCGGGTGCTGCAGGATCAGCAGCGAGAGCCGATTTTCAATGGGCGTAACGCTGTCGCAGATGCACAACGGCATCGGCTTCTGGCAGTGCGGGCATTCGGGGATGGGCTCGGCCGGCGCGGCGGCGGTATCGGGCGCGTTGGACATGGCGCCGCTATACGCTCGATGCGGCGCCTCAACAACCTATTCCGCCGGCGCGGCCAGCGGGCGCGGCGCGGTTCGCCGCCGCAGACGGTCGATCAGGAGGTAGATGACCGGCGTCGTGTAGAGCGTCAGGATCTGCGAGACGAACAGACCGCCGATGATGGTGATGCCGAGCGGTCGGCGCAGTTCCGTGCCAGGGCCGGTCGCGACCACCAGCGGAATGCCGGCGAACAGCGCTGCCATCGTCGTCATCAGGATCGGGCGGAATCGCGCCTGGCAGGCCTCGAAGATCGCCTCCGCCGAGGACAGCCCGCGCTGGCGCTCGGCATCGAGCGCAAAGTCCACCATCATGATGCCGTTCTTCTTGACGATGCCGATCAGCAGGATGATGCCGACGAAGGCGATCACCGTCAGCGGCGTGTTGGTCAATTGAAGCGCAAGCAGCGCGCCGAGACCGGCCGAAGGCAGCGTCGAGATGATCGTGAGCGGATGGGCGAGGCTCTCATAGAGCACGCCGAGCACGATATACATCGCGACCAGCGCGCCGAGGATCAAGAGCGGCTGACGGCCGCTGGTCTTGGCGAAATCGCCGGCATTGCCGTCAAAGCTGCCGCGGATGCCCTCGGGCATATGCAATTCCTCGACCGCACGCTGGATGTTCTGCGTCGCGGCCTGGAGCGGCACGTCGGGCAAGAGGTTGAACGACACCGTGGTCGAAGGGAACGACTGCGAGTGATAGACGGCGAGCGCCGCGAGCCCGCGCGTCGCGTGCACGACGGCCGACAGCGGTACCTGCGCGTCATTGGCGCCTGCGACATAAATGCGTTCGAGGTTGGAGGGATCGACCTGGAATTTCGGGTCGATCTCCAGCACGGTCATGTACTGGTTGCGCTGGGTGTAGATGATTCCGATCTGCCGCTGCGCGAAGGCATTGTTCAGCGCATTGTCGATGTCCTGCACCTTGACGCCGAGCGCCGAGGCCTTCTGGCGGTCGATCGATAAGGTCAGCTGAAGCCCGCCGGGATCGCGATCGCTGGAAATGTCGGTGATGCCTTCGACGCTCTCCATGCGTTTGGCCACGATCGGCGCCCATTTCTGCAGCAGGCCGAGATCTGTGCTGGTCAGCGTGTACTGGTAGTCGGAATCGCTTTGTCGTCCGCCGGCGCGCACGTCCTGGGCGGCGAACATGAAGAGGCGGATGCCGGGCACGGGATACAATGCGCGCCTGAGACGGTCGATGACGACCTGCGTCGAGACGTGGTCGCGCTCCTCCGGCGGCTTCAGGCTGATGAACATGGTGCCGCGGTTCGAGGTGGCGCCGCCGGGGCCCACGCCGCTGCCGACGGTCGAGCCGATGCCGGCCACGGCCGGATCCTGCATCACGATGTCAGCGAGCCGCTGCTGTAGGCCGAGCATCGACTGAAACGAGATGTCGGCCGAGGCGCGCGTCGCACCGATCACGAAGCCGGAATCGTCGGTCGGGAAATAGCCCTTGGGGACCTTGATGTAGAGCGTCACGGTGAGAGCGATGGTGGCGCAGAACACCAGCAACGTCAGCAGCGGGAATTCCAGCGCGGTGCGCAGGGTGCGGGTGTAGAAGGCGACGATGCGCGACAGCGAGCCCTCGATCAGGCGATCGAACAAGGTCGCGGTGCCGGACGTGGTGTGCCGGATGTAATGGGCGCAGATCATCGGCGTCACCGTGAGCGACACCAGCGTCGAGACCAGGATCGCGAAGGTCAGCGTCAGCGAGAATTCGCGGAGCAGCCGGCCGACGATGCCGTCCATGAAGATCAGCGGCGTGAACGCCGCGATCAGCGAAAGGCTGATCGAGACCACGGTGAATCCGATCTGCTTCGCGCCCTCCTGCGCAGCCCGGAACGGCCGCATGCCGTGCTCGAGATTGCGGAACATGTTCTCGATCATGACGATGGCGTCGTCGACCACGAAGCCGACGGAGATCGCCAGCGCCATCAGCGACAGATTGTCGATCGAGAACCCCGCAATCCACATGCCGGCACAGGTGCCGGCCAAGGCCAGCGGCACCGAGATGCCCGCCGCGATCGTTGGCGTCAGCCGCCGCAGGAACACGAACACCACGACCATGACGAGGAACGCGGTCGCCAGCAACGTCCATTGCATGTCTAGGACACTGGCGCGGATCGTGCCGGTGCGATCGACCAGCGTGGAGATCTCGACGCCGGCCGGGATCCACTGCTTCAGCGCGGGGATCAGCGCCTTGACCCTGTTGACGGTGTCGATGACGTTGGCGTCGCCCTGCTTGGTGATCTGGATCAGCACCGCCGGCTGCTTGTTGAACCAGGCGATCGAGCGGGCGTTGCGGACGGAATCCTCGATATCGGCGACGTCGGAGAGCCGCACGAAATTGCCGTTCGAGCTCTTGATGACGATGTCGCGGAACTCCTTCGCCGTGCGCATCTGCCGATTGAGCGCCAGCGTCTCGCTCTGGCGCTCGCCGTTGAAGATGCCAACGGGACCGAGCGGATTGGCGTTGATGATCGCGGTCCTGACGTCGTCGGTGGCGATGCCTGCATTCGACAGCGCGACTGGATTGAGCTGCACTCGCACGGCCGGCTGATCGGCGCCGGAGACCGTGACGTCGCCGACCCCCGGCACTTGCGAGATGCGCTGGGCGATGACCGTATCGGCGACGTCGTAGATCGCGCTGGCCGACAGCGTCTTCGAGGTCAAAGCAAGCACGAAGACGGGCGCGCCGGCCGTGTTGGCTTTGCGAAAGCGTGGCAGTGTCGGCAGGTCGCTCGGCAGATCGATGAGCGAGGCGTTGATGGCTGCCTGCACGTCGCGGGCGGCCTTGTCGATGTTGCGGCCGATGTCGAACTGGAGCTGGATGTTGGTCGTGCCGAGCGAACTCGTGGACGTGATCTGGTTGATGCCGGCGATCTCCCCGAGCCGCCGCTCCAGCGGCGAGGCGACCGTCGCGGCCATCACGGACGGATCGGCGCCGGGCCGGCTGGCCGAGACGAAGATGGCGGGAAAATCGACGTTCGGGACGGAGGCGACGGGAAGGAACTCGTAGGCGACGACACCCAGCAGGAACAACCCGATCGACAGCAGCGTGGTCGCAACCGGGCGGCGGATGAAGGGCTCCGAGATCGATGCCATCACTGCATCCCCTCGGTCGCGCCCGCGACCGGCGGGCCGCCGGATTCAGCCGGCGGCAGCGCCTGCTCGAGGCGGCGGTTGATGCGGTCGAGTGCAAGGTAGATCACGGGCGTGGTGTAGAGCGTGAGCAGCTGGCTCAGCAGCAGGCCGCCGATGATGGAGATGCCAAGCGGGAAGCGCAGCTCGGCGCCGGTACCGCTCTCGATCGCGAGCGGCAGCGCGCCGAACAGGGCCGCCAGCGTCGTCATCATGATCGGACGGAAGCGCAATAGGCAGGCCTGCACGATCGCCTCGTTCGGCGACATGCCCTGCCCGCGCTCGGCCTCGAGCGCGAAGTCGATCATCATGATCGCGTTTTTCTTGACGATACCCATCAGCAGGATGATGCCGATCAGGCCGATCACCGAGAGATCCTGCCCGCACAGCACCAGCGCCACGATCGCGCCGACGCCGGCCGAGGGGAGCGTCGACAGGATCGTGATCGGGTGGATGTAGCTCTCATAGAGCACACCCAGCACGATGTAGATGGTGATGACGGCGGCGAGCAGCAGCCAGGGCTGGCCGGCCAGCGCCTTGGCGAATTCGGCGGCATCGCCGGCATAGACACCGACGATGCTGTTGGGCATGCCGATCCGGGTTTCGATCGTCTTGACCGCCTCGACGGCATCGCCCAGCGCCGCGCCCGGCGCGAGGTTGAAGCTGAGCGACACGGAGGGGAATTGCGCCTGGTGCGAGATCGCGAGCGGCGCCGTGGTGCGCTTCAGCGTCGCCACGGCCGACAGCGGTACCTGAGCGCTCGGCGCGCCGACGGTGCTGCTCGCGGCGCCCGGCAGATAGAGCTTCGACAGGATCGAAGGATCGCGCTGGTACATCGGCAGCGCCTCCAGCACGACACGGTACTGGTTGGCCTGGCCGTAGATGGTCGAGATCTGCCGCTGCGCGAAGGCGTCGTTCAGCGTGTCGGTAATTCCTTGCAGACTCACGCCGAGCTGACCGGCGCGGGTACGGTCGACATCGAGCTGTGCTCGCAGGCCGCCTTCCTGCGCCTCCGAGGAGACGTCGCGGAACAGCGGGTCGCGCCGCATCTCCGCCACCAGCTTGCCGGCCCATTCCGAGACCAGCGTCGCATCGGTGCCGGTCAGCGTGTACTGGTATTGCGAGCGGCTCGACTGGGTCGAGATCTGCACGTCCTGCACCGGCTGGAAATAGACGGTCATGCCGGGGATGCCTGATACCCTGTCCTTCAGGCGGATCACGACTGCCGCGACATCGTCACGCCGTTCGCCTCGAGGTTTCAGGGTCATGACGAGGCGCCCGACATTGGTGGTCGGGTTGACCGAGCCGGCGCCGATGACTGAGACCACGCCGACCACGTCGGGGTCGGCCTTGATGGCGGCGGCGGCCTCGGCCTGCCGCTTCTGCATCTCCGCGAACGACACATCGGGCCCGGCTTCCGTCACCGCCGTGATCGAGGCGGTGTCCTGGAGCGGCAGGAAGCCTTTTGGCGCGACGACATAGAGGACGAGGGTCGCAACCAGCGTGGCGAAGGTCACGAGCAGTGTGGCGCGCTGACGCTCCAGCACCCACAAAAGCGTGCGGTGATAGAACTCGACGGTGCGGTCGATGAAGCGGCTGATCGCAGCGAGGCCTGGCACTGCCAGCTCCTCATGGGCGTGCTTGAGCAGCCGCGAGCACATCATCGGCGTCAGCGTCAGCGAAACCACCGCCGAGGTCACGACCGCGATGGTCAGCGTCAACGCGAATTCGCGGAACATGCGCCCGACGAGGCCCGACATGAACAAGAGCGGGATGAAAACCGCGATCAGCGACACCGTCAGCGAGATCACGGTGAAGCCGATTTCGCTCGCGCCCTTGAGCGAGGCTTCCATCGCACTCTCGCCATTCTCCATGTGGCGGACGATGTTCTCGATCATGACGATGGCGTCGTCGACGACGAAGCCTGTGCCGATCGTGAGCGCCATCAGCGACAGATTGTCGAGGCTGAAGCCGGCAAAATACATGATGCCAAAGCTCGTGATCAGCGACAGCGGCAGTGCCACGCCCGCGATCAGCGTGGCGCGCAGCGAACGCAGGAACAACAGCACCACCAGGGTCACCAGCACGACGCTCAAGATCAGCGTGAACTGGACGTCATGGACCGAGGCACGAATGGTGACGGTGCGGTCGGAGACGATGGTGAGGTTCACGCCGGCCGGAATCGCGCGCTGCACCTTGGGGATCTCGGCGCGGATTTGGCTGACGACGTCGATGACGTTGGCGCCGGGCTGGCGCTGGATGTCGATGATGACGGCCGGCGTGCCCTGGTACCAGCCGCCGGTGCGGTCGTTCTCGAGACCGTCGACGATCTGCGCGACGTCGGCAATGGTAACGGGCGAGCCGTTGCGGTAGGCGATGATGACAGGCTTGTAGGCGTCCGCCGCGGCGATCTGGTCGTTAGCGGCGATGATGTAGGATTGCTGCGCGCCGTCGAGCGAACCTTTCGGCCCCGAGACGTTGGCATTGGCGATCGCGGTGCGCAGGTCCTCCATGGCGATGCCATAGGCGGCGAGCCGCGCCAGATCGGCCTGGATACGCACGGCCGGCTTCAGCCCGCCGAGCACCGAGACCCGTCCGACGCCGGAGATCTGGCTCAAGCGTTGCGCCAGAATGGTATCGGCAATGTCGCTCATCACGCGCAGCGAGATGGTGTCCGAGCGCAGCGCCAGCGTCATCACCGGCGCGTCTGCCGGATTCACCTTGGCGTAAGTCGGCGGATAAGGCAGCGTCTTGGGCAGCACGCCGGCCGCCGCGTTGATCGCAGCCTGCACGTCCTGAGTCGCGCCGTCGATGTCCCGGTTGAGGTCGAACTGGAGCGAGATCTGGCTGACGCCGAACGAGCTCGTCGAGTTCATCGCCGACAGCGACGGGATCTGTCCGAGCTGCCGCTCCAGCGGTGCGGTGATCAGCGAGGCGATCACGTCGGGGCTCGCACCCGGAAGCTGCGTCGTCACCTGCACGGTCGGGAAATCGACCTGCGGCAGCGCCGAGACAGGGAGCGCGAAATAGCCGAGCGCGCCGCCGATCAGCAGCGCGATGCCGAGCAGCGAGGTTGCGATCGGTCGTCGGATGAAGGGTTCGGAGACACCCATGGGTTACGCCTGCCGCGTCAAGCGGCTGTTGTCGGGATCATGGCTGCTTGGCTCCACCTCCCGATGCCCCCGGCCCCGGTGCCGGTCCGGTCTGTCCCTTCTGGTCACCTTCGCTGCTCTTGCGCTTGGCGCGGAACTCGCCGTCCTTGCCCTGTCCGTCCTTCTGGCCGTCCTTGGCACCATCCTTCTTCTGAGCGTCCGGCCCACGCGAGCGCTTGCGCGGGGCAAGATCGGCCGAGGGGGTCTGGTCGTCGCGGCCGACGGTCACCTTGGAGCCGTCGGACAAATTGGCAAAGCCCGTGGTGACGACCTTGTCGTTCGGCGACAGGCCGCTGGCGATGACGGCGTCATGCTCGTTCTGCTGCGTGACCGTCACGGGCTTGGCCGAGACGATGTTGTCCTCGCCGATGACATAGCTGAAGGTCCCGATCGGACCACGCTGCACCGCAGAGGTCGGCACCACCAGCGCCTGCGTCAAGGTCTCGACCTTGAGGCGGACATTGACGAACTGGCCCGGCCAGAGCTGGTAGTTGGCGTTGGGGAATTCCGCCTTGAGCCTGAGCGTGCCGGTGGTCTGGTCGACCTGGTTGTCGATGCCGGTGAGCTTGCCGGTATCGATCACCGTGATGCCGTCATTGCCGAACACGTCGACGGCGAGCGCACCCTTCGCCGCCGCGGCGTTGACGCGCATGATCTGCTGCTGTGGCAGGCTGAACCACACCGCGATCGGCTGCAACTGCGTGATGACGACAAGGCCCGTGGTGTCGGAGGCGTGGATGATGTTGCCCTGGTCGACCTGTCGCAGGCCGACGCGGCCCGAGAGCGGCGCCACGATCTTGGTGTAACTCAGCGTCGCCGCGGCATTGTCGATCGCGGCCTGATCCGCCTTCACCAGCGCCTCGGTCTGCGCTACCAGGGCCCGCTGGGTGTCAGCCTGCTGCTTCGAGCCGGCATTGGTGGCGGCGAGCTGCTCGTAACGCGTAAGGTCAATGCGCTGGTTGGCGAGTTGGGCCTGATCCTGCGCCTTCTTGGCCACCGCCTGATCGTACTGCGCCTGATAAATCGCCGGATCGATCTCGCCGAGCACGTCGCCCTTCTTGACGTCCTGACCTTCGGTGAAATTGACCGCGATCAGCTTGCCGTCCACCTGCGAGCGCACGGTCACGGTATTGAGCGCGCGGATCGCACCGACGCCGTCGAGATAAACCGGCACGTCCTGGACGCGCGGGCTCGCCGCCAGCACGGGCACCGGCAGATCGGGCCGCTGGTTGCGGTTGTTCGCCTGCTGCTGATGCGTGACGGTCCAGCCGAGATAACCAAGGCCGCCGAGGATCGCGAGCGTGATCAGGGTCATGACCAGGCCGCGGCCGCGCGATTTTTTCGCCGCCCCCTCCTTCGCGCCTTGCTTTGTCTCCGGCTTAAAGAGCATTGACCGGTTTCTCCATCCTCGGCTCCCAACCGCCGCCGAGCGCCTGGTACAGGCTGACGATGGCGAGAAGCCGCGCGAGTTGGGCCTGCGACAGCGCGTCTTCCGCCTGGAACAGGGTCAGTTGGGTGTTGAGGACGGTCACGATGTCGGCAGTGCCGGCGCGCAATTGCTGCTCGGAGAGATCGAAGGCGCGGCGCGAGGCGGCGACGACATCGCGCTGCAATTGCAGCTTGATCGTGGTCTGCTTGATCGAGAACAGCGCGTTGTCGACATCGGCAAAGGCCTGGACGATGGTCTTGCGGTAGGTCTGCAGCAGTTCGTCCTGACGCGCCTTGGCAAGTTCGAAATTGCCGAGGATCCTGCCGCCGTCGAAGATCGGCTGCGTGGCACTGCCGACGAGCTGGAAGAAGGCGGCATGCGGCTGGAACAGCGAGACCAGCGCCGAGCTCTGATAGCCGCCATTGCCGGTCAGCTGGATCGTCGGAAAGAATTGAGCGCGGGCATTCCCGATGTTTGCGGTGGCCGAGGCGAGCTGCGCCTCCTGCCGGCGGATGTCCGGCCGCTGCGTCAGGATCTCGGACGGCAGGCCGGGCGTGACGCGCGGGATCGCGATCCGGTCCAGCGAGCCGCCGAGCACGCGCACGCTCTCCGGCGGGCGCGATACCAACACAGCCAGCGCGTTGATGTTCTGGTCGAGCGTCTGGCGCAGTGGCGGCACCAAGGCCTTCTGGTTCGCGACCAGGCTCTCCTGCTGGGCGACGTCAAGATCGCTTCCGGTGCCGGCCTTACGTCGCTCCTTGACCGCATCGAGGATGCGTTGCGCGCTCGCGATGTTGCGCTGTGAGGTCCTGATGCGGTCCTGCGAGGCCAGCACCTGGAAATAGGCATTGGCGACGGCTGCAAGCGTCGTCAGCGCGACCGTGTCGCGATCGAAGCGGTTGGCGTTCGCCGTCTCCTCAGCCGTTTGCAGCGCGTCGCGGTTCTGGCCCCAGAAGTCGAGCTGGTAGCTCGCGCTCAGCGAGGCCGAATAGTTGACGACTTCGCGCCCGCCGATGGACAGGCCCGAGGCGCTCGAGCCTGAGGTGCGCGAGTAGGTTTCCGATCCAGCCGTGGACAGGCTCGGCAGCAGCGCCGCGCCCGCCTGCCGCGCCTGGGCGTCGGCCTGGACGATTCGCGCCACCGCAGCGGCGATGTCGAGGTTGACGGTCTGCGCCTCCTCCATCAGCTGCGTCAGCTCAGTGGAGCGGAAGCCGCGCCACCAATTCAGCGACGGCGGCGCATCCCCTTTGCCGGCGTATTTGTACTGCGTGGGAACATCGAGCGCGGGATCGGGAAGATCCTGCGTCAGCACGCAAGCGCCCGAACTGGCCGCGAGGCACAGCGCCGCAAGCCAGCGCGCCGCGTGCCGCGTCCTGGACGCAGACCCTGGAGACCGCCGCATGGCGATCGCAGGAACAACCTGTGTCACATCCACCCCCCGCCGGGCAGGTCGAGCCGCCACCGCGAAGCCGGATTAACCGATTCGCGGCGGCGCAGTCGGGGGGCGTTGGACAACTCGTTCACAGCTGTGATGCTTTCTGCGGAACCTGAGACCCATATTAGCTGGGCGCGGAACTGCGGGACAGTCCCGCAGGTGCGAGAGGCGCGTCGGAACGGACCGACGTCAGGACCGCGCAAATGCGAGATGTCCTTGTCTCGCAGTGGCTTCTTGCATTTCAGCGCCGTCCTGTCACGCGCTCAAGCTTACTAAGATTTCATGTGATATTGCCGCAACACCGGCGCGGCTCGATCCTTATCGGACTGCTCAACAGCACCCGCGCGATTTCAGCTCCGTCTCGAGGTCGGGCGACTCTCACGAGATCGTCAATTGCCGAAAGCAAATGCGCCTCGCTCACGCAGATATGCTTTCAAGCTTCCAGGCGCCTTCCACCCATGTCGGCATCGAGCCGTCCCGCCGAAGGCGAAGATTGCCGCGAGGACTGCCCACGACGATCGTTATCTTCCGTGCTCCGACAAAGATCGCCCATATTCTCCTACCGATATCCCGCCTCGCGGTCCGGCACATCATCGCCGGGTCTGTGCTCTCAAAAATATCCCTGCTGCGGCGGGGGCTTCGACCGGTTTCGCCGCAGCGCAAAAGCCTTCCCCTTTTGTCTTGCAAGCACTAGGTTCTGGCCAAGCTGATCAACCCCTTTGCCAGTGATTTCCCCCGATATGACCATCAAGAATGACGTTGTCGAAGCCATCGGCAACACCCCGCTCATCAAGCTCAAGCGCGCCTCGGAATTGACCGGCTGCACCATCCTGGGCAAGGCCGAGTTCATGAATCCCGGCCAGTCGGTGAAGGACCGCGCCGGAAAATGGATGATCCTGGAGGCCGAGAAGCGCGGCGAACTAAAGCCCGGCGGGCTCGTGGTGGAGGCGACGGCCGGCAATACCGGCATCGGGCTTGCGGTCGTTGCGAGCGCGCGCGGCTACCGCACCCTGATCGTGATCCCGGAGACGCAGAGCCAGGAGAAGAAGGATTTCTTGAAGCTGTGCGGCGCCGAGCTGATCGAGGTGCCGGCCCTGCCCTATGCCAACCCCAACAGCTACCAGCATGTCGGCCGGCGCCTCGCCGACGAGCTGCGCAAGACCGAGCCCAATGGCGTGCTCTTCGCCGACCAGTGGAACAATCTCGACAACGCCAAGGCGCATTACGAATCCACCGGACCCGAGATCTGGGAGCAGACCGGCGGCAAGGTCGACGGCTTCGTCTGCTCGGTCGGCAGCGGCGGCACGCTCGCCGGCGTCAGCCGCTATCTTAAAGAGAAGAACAAGAACATCCGCATCGCCTGCGCCGATCCGCACGGCGCCGGCATGTACGAATATTTCAGGACCGGCGATCCCAAGGCCACGCCCGGCGGCTCGATCACCGAGGGCATCGGCCTCAACCGCGCGACCGCGATCGTCGAGACGGCCAAGGTCGATGACGCCTATCTCATTCCCGACGCCGAAGCCGTCAGCGCGATCTACGAGCTGCTCCAGCACGAAGGCCTGTGCCTCGGCGGCTCCACCGGCATCAATATCGTCGGCGCGATACGCCTTGCGAAGCAGCTCGGGCCCGGCAAGACGATCGTCACCGTGCTCTGCGATTCCGGCAGCCGCTATCAGTCGAAGCTGTTCAACGCGGACTTCATGCGCGCCAAAAACCTTCCGGTGCCCGAGTGGCTGGAGAAGCGCAGCAACATCAAGCCGCCGTTCGTCTGACAGCGGTAGGATTCCTAACGTCCCGAAAGCGCGTGCCCAGAGGGCCCGCGCGGCCGGCTGTTTACACGACCTCGCCGCGTTCCGAGGCCGAGGCACAATAGTCGTGCCAGAACTGGCGATATCCCGCCTCGACCCTGCGCGTATAGATCTCGACATTGCCGGCCGGCGAGGCTGCGATCCGAGCTGGCAACTCCGCACGCAACTTCGCCAGATGCGCAGGCTGTGCCGCATATTTGCACGCGATTGCGGCGTAGCCCTCGTCGTCCTCGGCGACCCAGTCGTTGAGCCCAACGGCAGCCACGATGGCGCCACCGGCGCGCGACGAGGCGCCATTGCCGAGCTTTGCGACGACCGGAACGCCCGCATAGAGGGATTCCCAGGTGCTGACGCCGCCATTTTGCGGGAACGTATCGAGGGAGATGTCGACCTGCGCGAAGGCCAACAGGTGCTCGTGGCGTGGGGTCGAGCCCATGCAGATCACGTTCTCTTCGGCGATACCCTGCGCCACGAACCGCGCGATCAGATTGTCGCGCAGCAAGGAATCATCGAGCAAAGTATGCTTGATGATGATCTTCGATCCGGTCGCCTCGCGCATCACTTTCGCCCATACGCGGATTGCCTGGTCCGAGATCTTGTAGATGCGGTTGAACACACCGAAGGTGACATAGCCGTTGCGGAGCATGGGAAGCTCCGAAGGCGGCACATCCAGGATGGGATCGGTCGTGATCAGGCACGGCAGATCGTGAACCTTTTCGGCGAGCAGATGGCGCGCCGATTGCGGAATGAAGAGCGGATCGGCGAGCACGTAGTCCATGGTCTGAAGGCCCGTACCGGTCGCGTGGCCGAAGCCCGTGACCTGGATGGGAGCCGGCTTGCGGGCGAATACGGGCAGCCTGTTGCCGGTCGAATGCCCGGACACGTCGATCAGGATATCGACATTGTCCGCCTGGATACGATCGGCCAGCTCGTCATCCGAAAGCTGCCAGGCGTCCACCCAGATATCCGCCAACGACTTGAATTCGGCGGTCATCTCGTCTCGCAACGGCGAGCACGAATAGCAGACGATTTCGAATTTGGCGTGATCATGATGGCGCAGCACCGGCAGCAGGCCGAACGCCGCCGAATGGTACCAGAACTCGGCAGCGACATAACCGATCACGATCCGCCTGTCAGGATCGGCCTGCCGTGGTGAGAGCTGCCTTTGCGGCAATCTGCCGCCGATCGCCTCCCACCAATATTTTCGCGCGGCCTGCTGGACCGCGAAATCGGCGTCGGAAAGAAAGTCCAGAAAGTGGATCTTCCGCGCAATCAGGTCCGCATGGTCCGGCGCGATTGCCAGCGCGGCGTCGAGATGCTCGATTGCGGATGCGATCTCGCCCTGGTTTGCAAAACAGGCGCTGAGCAGCGTCATCGCGATCGCGGAGCGCGGATTTTCCTCGAGCAAGGTCTTGACGGCCGCAATCGCCTGCGCCGTGTTGCCCATGGCAAGCGCGACCTGCGCCTTTCCCTGCAAGGCCACCTCGAGCCTGGGCGAAAGCGCCAGTGCTGCATCAAAATCCGCTGCCGCCCGCTCCGACCGCGACAGCTCGAGATGGAGCCGTCCGCGGTGTGCCAGAGCCTTCGCCGAATTGGGCCGGATCGTCAGCGCCGCGCCGAGCGCGGCTTCCGCCTCATCGTAGTGCTTGAGCTCGATACTGACCACGCCTTTGCCGACGAGCGCTTCCACGTGACGCGACTGAAACACCAATGCGCGCTCGAAACTTTGCTTGGCGCGGTCGAACTGGCGTAGCGTCAGCTCCGCCAAGCCACGATTGCAAAGCGCATCGGCATGGTCCGGCTTCAGGCGAATGGCGCGGTCGTACGCTTCGATCGCCTGTTCGGGCAGGTTCATGTGGAGCAAGGTATTACCGAGGCTGGTCAGGGCCTGCGGAAAATTCGGCTTCAGCGCGATCGCCCTCTCCTGACATGCGCGGGCGGCCTCAAATTGCCCGAGACTGGAGTGTACGGTCGCGAGATTGTTATAGGCCTCATGCGAACGCGGCTCGAGCGCGATCGCGCGCGCGAGCAGCTGTTGCGCCTCCCCCAGGCGGCCGCCTTGATGCGCGCACAGGCCGAGCAGGTGCGTGGCGTCGAAATGATCGGGAATGGCTTGCAGGACCTGACGGCACAGCGCCTCGGTCTCCGCATATCGTCCCTGGCCATGGGCGCTCGCCGCGGCAGAGATGATGGCGTCCGCCTGCTTCTTCAATTTCTTCTGCAATCGCGCGTTCTGGAACGCGCGCGCGCCGGCGCCGCTGCTCTGCAAGGTATCTCTCCGGAGGATGGCCCGGAGAGAGTCTAACTGATTCGCATCCGGCGCCGCCCCGTCAGCTGGACCAGTAACGCCCCGGGGCGCAGCCGACCTGCCTACGTCACGTCACCGCCTTCCGAGGTAGCGGCACAATAGTCGCGCCAGAACTGGCGGTAGCCCGCCTCAAGCTCACGCGTGTAGATCTCGACATTGCCGGCGGGCGAGGCTGCAATCTGAGCCGGCAACTGCGCGCGCAACTTCGCGAGATGATCGGGCTGCGTCGCAAATTTGCGCGCGATCTCGATATAGCCATCGTCGTCCTCGGCGACCCAGTCGCCGAGACCGACGGCCGCTACGATGGAAGCACCGGCACGCGACGACGCCCCGTTGCCGAGCTTGGCCACCACCGGAACACCCTTGTAGAGCGATTCCCAGGTGCTGATGCCGCCATTTTGCGGGAACGTATCGAGGGAAATATCGACCTTGGCAAAAGCCGCCAGGTGGTCGTTGCGCGAGGTGGTGCCCAGGCAGGTGATGTTCTCCTCGGCAACGCCCTGCGCCACGAAGCGCGCGACCAGGCTATCGCGCAGCAATTGGTCATCGAGCAAACCATGCTTGAGGATGATCTTCGATCCCGGCAGCTCTCGCATCAAGCGCGACCACACACGGATCGCATCGTCCGATATCTTGTAGATGCGGTTGAACACGCCGAAGGTGACGTAGCCGTTGCGGAGCATCGGCAGCTCGGAAGGCGCCAGATCCGAGACGGGCTCCATCGTGATCAGGCACGGCAGATCGTGGATCTTTTCGGCAAACAAATGCCGAACCGATGGCGGAATGAAAATGGGATCCGCGAGCACATAGTCCATGGTCTGCATGCCCGTGCCCGTCGCGTGTCCGAAGCCGGTGGCCTGGATCGGGGCCGGCTTCCGCGCGAAGACCTGCAGCCTGTTACCGGTCGTGTGGCCCGAAACGTCGATGAGGATGTCGACATTGTCGGCCTGAATGCGATCGGCGAGTTCGTCGTCCGATAGCTGCCAGGCGTCGACCCAGACGTCCGCCATTTGCTTGAACTTGGCGGTGTACTCGTCCTCTCCCGGCCAAGAGTAGTAGCAGATGATTTCAAATCGGGCGTGATCATGATGGCGCAGCACCGGCAGCAAAGTGAGGCCCGCCGAGTGCTGCCGGAATTCGGCAGCGACATAGCCGACAACGATCCGCTTTTCCGGATCAAGCGGGCGCTTCGGCAGCTCCCTTCGCGGCATCTTGGAGCCGATCAAGTCCCACCAGTCTCGTCGGACCGCCTGCTGGACCACGAAATCGGCTTCGGCGCGGTAGTCCTGCAAGAAGATCTTGCCCCTGATCGCATCCCCATAGTCCGGTCGGATCGCAAGCGCACGATCGAGATATTCGATCGCGGAGTCCATGTCCCCCTGGTTCGAATAAGCGAAGCCCATCAGCGCCAACCCCATCTCGGAGCGCGGATTTCGCTCGATCAAGGTCGTCGCGGCCGCCATCGCCTGCGCGGTCTTTCCCATGACGAGGCAGGCCTGCGCCTTGCCCCGGAGCGCCAGTTCGAGCTTGGGCGAAATCGCAAGCGCCGCCTCGAAATCCGCAAGCGCGGGCTCCAGGCGCTGCAGGTCGTAACTGAGGCGCCCGCGTTGGGCCAGGATCCTTGGCGCGCCGGGCTTGATCGCGAGCGCCATGGCAAACTTGGCTGCCGCCTCCTCGTGGTGCCGCAGCTCCATGCTGACCATGCCGCTGCCGACGATGGCCTCGGCGTGACGCGGCTGAAACAGCAGGGCGCGATCGAAACTTTCCTTGGCGCGAGTGACCTGTCCAAGCAAGATCTCGACCATGCCGCGATTGCAGAACGCATCGGCATAATCCGGCTTCAACTTGATGGCGCGTTCGTGCAGCTCGAGCGCCTGTCCGTACTGCCCCAAATGCATCAGCGTATTGCCGAGGTTGGTCAGCGCCACCGCGAAATTCGGCTTCAGCGCGATGGCCCTCTCCTGACACCGCCGCGCCTCTTCGTAATTGCCGAGGTCGAAATGCACGGTGGCGAGATTGTTATGGGCATCGTGCAGGCGCGGATCGAGCTCGATCACGCGCTCAAGCAGTTGTTGCGCCTCCTCCAGGCGCCGGCCGTCATGCGCGCACATACCGAACAAGTGCATGGCGTCGACATGATCCGGAATCGCTTTCAGGATCTCACGGCAGAGCGCCTCGGTCTCGGCAAATCTGCCCTGGCCATACGCGGCGGCCGCGGCGGAGAGGATGGCATCCGCCTGCTTCATCAATTTCTTCTGCAATCGCGCGTTCTGGAATGCGCGCGCGCCGCCGCTGCCCTGCAAGGTGTCTCTCCGGAGGATTGCCCGGAAAGAGTCTAACTGATTCGCGGCCAGGGCCGGCCGATCAGCAGGACCGGAGACGCCCCCGGGATTTCCCGGGGCTCAGCGCAGGATCTGGCTCAGGAAAAGCTTGGTGCGGGCGTGCTGCGGGGCGGCGAAGAATTCTTTCGGCGTGTTGGCCTCGATGATCTGGCCGGCGTCCATGAACACGACGCGGTTGGCGACCTCGCGGGCAAAGCCCATCTCGTGGGTGACGACCAGCATGGTCATGCCCTCCTCGGCGAGATCGACCATGGTGTCGAGCACCTCCTTGACCATTTCGGGGTCGAGCGCCGAGGTTGGCTCGTCGAACAGCATCACCTTCGGGTTCATGGTCAGCGCACGGGCGATCGCGACGCGCTGCTGCTGGCCGCCGGACATCTGGCCGGGAAACTTGTTGGCCTGGTGCGGGATCTTGACCCGCTCCAGGAATTTCATGGCGGCCTCCTCGGCATCCTTCTTGGGGATGTTGCGCACCCAGATCGGCGCCAGCGTGCAATTATCGAGGACCGTGAGATGCGGGAACAGATTGAAGCTCTGAAACACCATGCCGACTTCGCGTCGCACCGCATCGATATGCTTGAGGTTCGGCCCGAGCTCGATGCCGTCGACGACGATCTCGCCCTCCTGGAATTCCTCGAGCGCGTTGATGCAGCGGATCAGCGTCGACTTGCCCGAGCCCGAGGGCCCGCAGATCACGATGCGCTCGCCCTTGTGGACCTCGAGGTCGATGTCGCGCAGGACGTGAAAGTCGCCGTACCATTTGTTGAGGCCGGAAATCTTGACGATGGGGTCGGACATGGTGAGCTCCATCAGTTGCGGCGGTGAGCGTTGAGGCGGTGCTCGACGAACAGCGAGTAGCGCGACATTCCAAAGCAGAAGATGAAATAGATCACGCCGGCAAAGGCAAAGCCGGTGAACGCGGTCGACGGCGTCGACCATTTCGGATCCGAGAACGAGGCGCGGAGCGAGCCGAGGAGATCGAACAGCGCCACGATCGAGACCAACGAGGTGTCCTTGAACAGCGAGATGAAGCTGTTGACGAGGTTCGGAATGACGTGGCGCAGCGCCTGCGGCAACACGATCAGCGAGGTCGTCTTCCACCAGGAGAGCCCCAGGGCCGCGGCCGCCTCGCCCTGCCCGCGCGGAATCGCGGCTAAGCCGCCGCGGACGTTCTCGGCCTGATAAGCGCCCGTGAACAGCGCAATCCCGATCAAGGCGCGCACGAGCCCGTCGACGGTGAAATTGCCGGGCAGGAACAAAGGCAGCATATAGGTTGCGAAGAACAGCACGGTGATCAGCGGCACGCCGCGCCAGAATTCGATGAAGGCGATCGAGAAGATCCGGATCAGTGGAATGGTGGAACGGCGGCCGAGCGCCAGCGCGACACCGATCGGCAACGAGGTGACGATGCCGGTGACGGAGACCACCAGCGTCACCAGAAGGCCACCCCACAAATTCGTTGCCACAACCGGCAAGCCCCCACGGTCGAGGCCCATCAGCTTGATGACGATCGCGATGCCAATGAAGGCGGCGATGCTGGATGCCAGAGCCCGCCCGCCGGTGCGAACGCCGCCGCCAAGAACGAAGGCGATCAGGCAGACAATCGCGGCCGTGATGGCGAAATCGGCCCAGACCGGCTGCCCCGTCTCCTGGATCTGATCGCGCAGCCAGGTGAGCGGAAAGATCAGCCAGGAGATCGCCGTGCCGACCAGCACGATGAGGCTTCCGACGGCCCACAGCAGCGGTGCGATGGCGGACGTCTTGCTGAGATTGAGCAGCGCCTGCCCGGCGCCGATGAGGCTCTCGTCGAACAGTTGCAGCAGGCCGGCCGTCCAGCTCAGGCCAAATCCCTTGATGCCGCCGCCGTGCAACAGGAAGAATGCCACCACCGGAAGGGCGATGAAGAACAGGCTGGCATTCAGCCCCTTCGCGGGCAGCCTGGGAATGAGCAGCGGCGCCAGCAGGACCACCGCCAAGACGAACGTGAGATTGACCCGCCAGCGCTCGGCCTCGGGATAGAAGCCATAGATCAGTTGCGGCAGCTTGGCCTGGATGTAGGGCCAGCAGGCGCCGACCGCAAAACCAGCGTTCTCGGCAAGGCAAGCCGTGCGATCGTTGCCGGTCCAGACCGCATCGACCATCAGGAATTTGACGGAGGGAACGATGGTGAACCAGAGCAGCAGGGCGCCCACGATCGTGAGCAGGATGTTGGTCGGCGAGTTGAACAGGCGGGTTCGCAGCACGCCGATGAAGCCCGTGGTCTTGACCGGCGCGGGACGCTCGGCGACCAGGTCCCGACGAACGAAGGCGGACGTCGCAATATCGCTCATGCGCCGAGGCTCCGGCTGACGCGCCAACCGTAGACGCTCATGATCGCGCTGGTGACGAGGGAGATCAGGAGGTAGACGCCCATCGTCATGGCGATGATCTCGATCGCCTGGCCGGTCTGGCTCAGCGAGGTGCCGGCGAATACCGACACCAGGTCAGGATAGCCGATCGCGACCGCGAGCGAGGAATTTTTCGTGAGGTTGAGGTATTGGTTGGTCAGCGGCGGCACGATGACGCGCATGGCCTGCGGCACGACGATCAGCCGGAGCGTGGTGCCGCGGCTCAGGCCCAGCGAGGACCCCGCCTCCATCTGCCCCCTGTGGACGGACAGGATGCCGGCGCGCACGATCTCGGCGATGAAGGCGGCGGTATAGGTCGATAGCGCCAAGGTCAGCGCCACGAACTCTGGGATGATGCGCGAGCCGCCGGCGAAATTGAACCCTTTGAGCTGCGGCAACTCGACGGTGAAAGGTAAACCGAACACCAAGATGGTGGCGAGCGGCAGCCCGAACAGCAGACCCAGCACATAGGGCCAGATCCGGATCATCCGCCCTTCCTGAAACAGCGCGCGCCGCGCATAGATGCGCAAGGCCAGCGCCGCGACGATGCCGAGCGCCAGCATCGCCAGGAACGGCTCGAGACCGCTCTGGCCGATCGGGCTGGGAACCACGAGGCCGCGATTGCTGAGGAAGGCAATGCCGAGCAGCGAAATGCTCTGCCGCGGATTGGGCAACGCCGCCAGCACCGCGAGGTACCAGAACAGGATCTGGAATAGCAGCGGCAGGTTGCGGATGATCTCGACATAGATCTCGCCGACGCGCGACAAGAGCCAGTTCGGCGACAGCCGGCACAGCGCGACGATGAAGCCGATCACGGTGGCGAAGACGATGCCGACCACCGAGACCACGAGCGTGTTCAGGAGCCCGACTACGAACACGCGCAGGAACGTGTCCGAGCCGGTGTAGGGAATCAGGGTCTGATTGACGTCGAAGCCGGCATTGTTGCGGAGGAAGCCGAAGCCGGCGGCGATGTGCTGGTTTTCGAGGTTGGCGCGGGCGTTGGAGACGATCTCATAGCCGATCCAGCCCAGGATCGCCGCGAAGGCAAACTGGACGGCAATGCCGTTCCAGCCTGCCTTGCCGCCCAGCACACGCCTGATCTTCAGCGCGATCTGGGGCGGCGGTTTACGGGCCTCGGTGCTCATCGCCGCGAGCTGCGATCAGGGTGATCAGCGGATCGGCGGCGCGTACTGGAGACCGCCCTTGTTCCAGAGATTGTTGAGCCCGCGATTGATGGCCAGCGGCGAGCCTGAGCCGACGTTGCGGTCGAACACCTCGCCGTAGTTGCCGACCGCCTTCACGATCCGTACCACCCAGTCCTTGGTCAGGCCGAGCTGTTCGCCGAAATTACCGTCGCTGCCGAGCACGCGCTTCAACTCCGGGCTTTCCAGCTTCGCCTTCTCGTCGACGTTCTTCGAGGTCACGCCGAGCTCTTCAGCCGTGATCATCGCAAACAGCGTCCATTTGACGATGTCGAACCACTGGTCGTCGCCGTGGCGCACCATCGGCCCGAGCGGCTCCTTCGAGATGATTTCGGGGAGCACCATATGGTCGTTGGGATTGGCGAGCTTGAGGCGGTTGGCGTACAGGCCCGACTGGTCGGTGGTGAAGACGTCGCAGCGGCCGGCTTCATAGGCCTTGACCGTTTCGTCGTTGGTGCCGAACGCGATAACCTCGTACTTCATGTTGTTGGCCTTGAAGTAGTCGGCGAGATTTTGCTCGGTGGTGGTGCCGGTCTGCACGCAGACCGATGCGCTATTGAGCTCGAGCGCGGAGTTCACCTTGAGGGACTTCTTCACCATGAAGCCCTGCCCGTCATAATAGGTCACGCCGGTGAAGTTGGCGCCCAGCGAGGTGTCGCGCGAGATGGTCCAGGTGGTGTTGCGCGAGAGCACGTCGATCTCGCCGGATTGCAGCGCCGTGAAGCGGTCCTTGGCGGACAGCGGCACGTATTTGACCTTGGTCGGATCGTTGAAGATGGCCCCGGCGATGGCGCGGCAGACGTCGACGTCGAGCCCGGTCCAGTTGCCCTTGTCGTCGGGCGATGAGAAGCCCGGCAGGCCCTGGCTGACGCCGCAGGACAGCATGCCCCGGTCCTTGACGGTCTTGAGCGTTTGCGCATCGGCGGCCTGCGCGGTGAGGCCGGCGGCGAGAGCCAGAGTGAGAGCCAGGGTTACGCGTTTCATGGGCTTCGGGCCTTTCAAAATCGTCTCAAGTGTCGGGAACGTTGTCTTTGGGGTCATCTCTGCCAGGGCTAATCGTACCAAGGCTAGCCTTGCAAGACTCATGCTGGCCAACCTAGCCGAACACCCGCCGATCCCGGGAGGCCATACCTTCATCCCCGCCGAAAGGCGCCCGCCATTATGGCTGTAGCGCAAAGTCCGGTCAGGCGATGGATCGAAGGTCGCGGCAGGCCCCTCAACATGCGGCGACTGAATAGCACCTGCGCATCACAGAACGACTGGCGTGCCGGGTCAAGGGGTTGACGGGACTCTTCTGTGTTCTGTTATTAACGACGGCGGCCTTTCGGTCAGCCCGCGGGCGCGTCGCGCCCGCTGGAAACGCGGTTTTGAAAGCAGACGCATGGATTCCTCGCACCCCTCCCAGCAGCAGGCCGAGACCCGGCTGGTCACCTCCGGCCGCGACACCAAGGCGCAGAAGGGGTTCGTCAATCCGCCGGTATTTCACGGCTCGACCGTGCTCTATCCGACCGCCGAGGACCTGCACGCCCATCGCGGCGAGTTCACGTATGGCCGCCACGGTTCCCCCACCACGAAGGCCTTCCAGGAGACGCTGATGGCGCTGGAGGGGCCGCAATGCGCCGGCATCGGCATCGTGCCGTCGGGACTGTCGGCGATCTCGACCACCCTGCTCTCGGTGCTGAAGGCCGGCGACCATCTCCTGGTCTGCGACAACGTCTATCGGCCCTCGCGCAATTTCTGCAACGGCATGCTCACCCGCTACGGCATCGAGACCACCTATTTCGATCCGCTGATCGGCGCCGGCATCGACAAGCTGTTCAAGCCCAACACCCGTGCCGTCCTGGTGGAGGCGCCAGGCTCGCAATCGTTCGAGATGCCCGACATCCGCGCCATCGCCGAGGTTGCCCATGGTCGCGGCGCGCTCGTCATCGACGACAACACCTGGGCGACGCCGCTCTATCACCGCTCGCTCGAACAGGGCGTCGACATCAGCATGCAGGCGGCCACCAAATATATCGGTGGCCATTCCGACATCATGTTCGGCACCATCTCGGCCAACGCCAAGGCTTGGCCGATGGTCGCCGAAGGCATCCGCCTGCTCGGCGTCTGTGCCGGCCCCGACGACGTCTTCCTGGCGCTGCGCGGTCTGCGCACGCTGTCGGTGCGGCTGGCGCAGCATCATCGTTCGGGGCTCGACATGGCGCGCTGGCTCGCCGCCAGACCCGAGGTTGCGCGCGTATTGCATCCGGCACTCGAAACCGATCCCGGCCATGCGATCTGGAAGCGTGACTTCACGGGCGCGTCCGGCCTGTTCAGCATCGTGCTGAAGCCGGCGCCGCAGAAGGCGGTCGACACCATGCTCGACACGCTCAAGCTATTCGGCATGGGCTTCTCCTGGGGCGGCTTCGAGAGCCTCGTGATTCCCTTCGATTGCGACGCCTATCGCACCGCGACCAAGTGGGCGCCCGGTGGCCCGACGCTGCGCCTGCACATCGGGCTCGAGAGCGTCGACGACCTCAAGGCCGATCTCGACCGCGGCTTCGCTGCTCTCAAGGCGGCAATGTGAGCCTGCTCACAGGGCATCGTGCGCGAGGACGCGGCATCGCGCCGGCGGACGCGCAAGCGCGCGCCGCGGGAACGTGCACGCGCCGTAAACGTTAACGGCGACGCGCCAACAAATGATTTGATCCGCCGACGTTTGGCGCTAGCCTCACCAATCGACTCCAATCCGGACACGGAGCATGGGAACGTTGGTTCTGCTTGATCTCATGGGCGGCGTTGCGCTGTTGTTGTGGGGCCTGCACATGGTCCACAGCGGGATCTTGCGCGCCTTCGGTCCCGACCTGCGGCGCCTGCTCAGCAAGGCGCTGAGCAACCGCGTCAGCGCCTTCGCCGCCGGCCTCGGGCTCACCGCCCTGCTCCAAAGCAGCACTGCGACCGCCCTGATCACGAGCTCGTTCGCCGCCGAGGGTCTCGTCAGCCTAGCCGCCGCGCTCGCCATCATGCTCGGGGCCAATGTCGGCACGACGCTGATCGTGCAGGTGCTGTCGTTCAACATCGCAGCCGTTGCGCCGGTGCTGTTCGTGCTCGGCCTCGTCGCCTTCCGCTCAGGCCCGCGATCGCGGATCAAGGACATCGGCCGCGTCTGCATTGGCCTCGGCCTGATGCTGCTCTCGCTGCACATTCTGCTCGACACGCTGGCGCCGGCGGAGAACGCGCCCGGCGTCAGCGTCGTGATGTCGGCCATAACAGGCGATCCCATTCTGTGCATCGTCATCGCGGCTCTCATCACCTGGGCGGTGCATTCGAGCGTCGCCAGCGTCCTGCTGATCATGTCGCTGGCCTATTCGCAGTTCGTGACGCCTTATGCGGCCCTCGCACTGGTGCTCGGAGCCAATCTCGGCAGCGCCATCAATCCCGTGTTCGAGGGCGCCAGGCGCGACGATCCCGCGAGCTACCGCCTGCCGGTCGGCAATCTCGTCAACCGCGTGATCGGGATTGCCCTGGTCCTGCCCTGCCTGGGCGTGATCGCCGAGCACATGCACGCCTGGCAGCCCGATCTCGCCCGGATGACAGCCGCCTTCCACATCGCCTTCAACGTCGGCACCGCCGTCCTCTTCATCGGCCTGCTCGATATCATGTCGCGCCTGTTGACCCGGCTGCTGCCCGATCGCGTCAAGGAGGCCGATCCGGCCCGCCCGCGCTATCTCGACGAGACCGCGCTGGAGACGCCGTCACTGGCGCTCGCCGACGCCGCCCGCGAGACCTTGCGCATGGGCGACCTCGTCGAGGTCATGCTGCGCAAGGTGATGGCCGCGATGATGACGGGCGACCGCGCGCTGGTCGATCAGGTCTCGAAAACGGACAATCTCGTTGACGGTCTCGACGAGGCCATCAAGCTCTACGTGACGAAACTCATGCGGGGCAGCCTCGACGAGAGCGAAGGGCGGCGCGCGATGGAGATCATCTCCTTCGCCATCAACCTCGAGCATATCGGCGATATCATCGACAAGAGCCTGAGCGAGCTCGCCACCAAGAAGATCAAGCGGCGCTTCCAGTTCTCGGCCGAGGGGGCCGAGGAACTCGCCGCTTTCCACAAGCGCACGATGGATTCGCTGCGGATCGCCTTCGGCGTCTTCATGTCGGGTGACGCCAATGAGGCGCGCAAGCTGCTGGTGGAGAAGACGGCGCTGCGCAATACCGAGCTTGCCGCCGTTGAGCGCCATCTGGATCGGCTGCGCGAGGGCCGCCCCGAGACCATCGAGACCACGTCGCTGCATCTGGACGTGCTACGTGATCTGCGCCGCATCCACTCGCATATCTGCTCGGTCGCCTACCCCGTGCTGGACGCGGCCGGCGAACCCTATCGCCGGCACGAGGCCGATCAAGCCGCCCTGCCCGCGTCAGGCGCGGCGTCGGCGTTGCCGCGCTAGCGCTCCCAGGTCAGCGGTCCAGCGTCTTAGAGGCGCTGCCGCGGTTCTTCACGATCAGCATGATGTTGCGGATATAGATGATGGTCGCGAGCGCCTGTCCGAGGATGATGACCGGCTCGCGCTTCACCACGCCGTAGATCAGCGTCATCAGCCCGCCGCCCATGGAGCAGAACCAGAACGCCATCGGCACCACGCTGTTGCCGGCGCGTTCGCTCGCGATCCACTGCACCAGGAAGCGCGCGGTGAAGAACAATTGTGCGACGAGGCCGAACGCGAGCCAGAAATCGAACTTGGCGACGAAGACGTCGTAGAGATAGTTGCTCAGCGCCTGACCGTATTGGATGATCATGCGTTCACCTCGGTCACATCTGGCGTCGTCTTCTTGCGGCGGATCAGCCACCACACGCCGGCGAGATCCATGATGCCAATCCACAGCCGGTCGAAAAAGCCGTAATTCGACACGCCGGAACGGCGCGGCCGGTCGATCACGTCGACATAGGCAATGTCGTAGCCTTCGCGGCGGACCAGCGCCGGCAGGAAGCGATGCAGCCCGTCGAAATAGGGCAGCATCAGGAACACGTCGCGCCGGAACGCCTTCAGGCCGCAGCCGGTGTCGCGCGTGCCATCCTTCAGGATCGCGTTGCGAACGCCGTTCGCCACGCGCGACTGTAACTTCTTGAAGCCGGTGTCCTTGCGCCCGATGCGCTGGCCGGCGGCGAGCCCGACGCGCCCTGCTCCCTTCTCGACCGCCGCGATCAGGTCCGGCAGGAATGCAGGATTGTTCTGGCCGTCGCCGTCGAGCGTGGCAACGATCACCCCGCGCGCCGCACGCACACCGCTGCGCACGGCTGCCGATTGGCCGCCCGATCTCGCATGGCGGAGCTGACGCAGATTGTCCCGCTGCTTCATGATGCCGGCAAGCCGCTCGCCGGTCGCATCCGTCGAGCCGTCGTTGACGTAGATGATCTCGTAGGCCCAGCGGCCATCGAGCGCCGCCGTGATCTCCTCGATCAAGGGCGCGATGTTGTCGGCTTCGTTGCGCACGGGAACGACGATGGAAACCGATGGCTGGGACGTCGACAAATCAAGGCTCGTGGTTGGAATTGGCCTGCCTCCAAGGAACCGGCGCCCCGGCAGGCAGCCGCTTTTATGGGGCGGATGCACCGTGGGCAACCCTTTTGAGACGGCTCGATACCGCCCCGGGAAGCGGCACGATCGTGCCGTCCGCGCGGATGGCAAAGCCCAGCCTTCGAGCCGCGAACCAATAGCGGACGGCCAAGGCGCCGACCGTGCCGACCATGGCGCCGGCCACGACGTCGCTCGGGTGGTGCGCGAGCAGCACCAAACGCGTCAAAAGGATCACGATTGCGTAAGTGAACATGAACACGCGCAGGCGCGGCCACAATGCTGATACAGCAAACGCCAAGGCGAACGCTGCCACTGCGTGGCCCGACGGCAGGCTGGCGTAAGCCCCCGTTCCCTCGAATGGGATGAAGTTGAACGGATTGGCCTGTCCGCCGACGAACGGACGTCCGCGTCCGATGAGATATTTCAGGATCTCGGCGACCAACGCTGACACGGCAACCGACAGAAACATGAATTGCAGCCGCGTGCCGAGGCCAAGCAGCAGCGCACGGCGAGTCCCGTGCAGCCCTGCCGCAACGAACGCCACAGCCACAAGCGCAGCACCCAGCACCGACAGCACATACTCGTCCTTGCCGAAATCGGTGAGGATGCGGATTGGCCACAGGCCTGGCGTGCCCCGCGCCGGCATCAGCTGGATCTCGGTCAGATCGAACGCGACCATCAGCACGATGACCAGGGCTGCGCCCGCTGCACTGATCCAGAGCGAATGCCGCGCCAGCTTTCGGGCGGCCTCGGCGCGGCGCGAATGCGAAGGCGTGCGCACGAGTTGCGCCAGCGCATGCCAGGACACGGCGAGCACTTGCGCGGGATAGCCTGCAGGCGGCCCAATGTCGTTCGGGGCCCGCATCCTATTCGGTGCCTTCCGAGCGGAAGATCGAGATCGCGATCGCGCGCCCTTGCGAGAAATTATAGCCCTCGATGCGCGTACCGACCTTGTAGCGCAGCCCGATCGCCTCGGCGCGCTGCACGAAGCTACGCTCGGAGCGTTGCTCGATCAGCGCGAAGCGACAGCTGCCCTGCCGCAGGAAGTCGGCCGCGCCCGAGCCGTCGGTGAGCAGCGTTTGCGTGCCCGTCAGGAAGACGAGGCTCGGTTCGTGATAGCCGGCAGCAGCCGCCTTCGGTCCGACGCACGTGACGTTGCGAAGCGCGCGCGCGATCTCGATGCTCGGAAACAGCGGGGTCAGCGACGGCAGCACGATGCCGTAGACCGTCACCGCCAGCATCAGCGCAGCGACCAGCGCGTTCAGCAGCGAGCGCTCGGCGCGATTGTTGTCGTAGAGCCACCAGGCGAACAGGCCGAAGATCAGCGATGCCGCGATGAACGGCCAGGCCACGAAGGCCGGCTGGCGCGTCAGCATCACCGCGCCGACCACCGCGATGATCGAGGCGGCCGCGGGGATCGCGAACCACCAGGCCGAGCCGCGCATCAGCCAGGACCGCGACAGCACACGCCGCTCCACCGCCCCCGCGGTGAGGATCGCGATCGCGGGGTACAACGGCAGCACATAGTGCGGCAGCTTGGTCAGCACGGCTTCGAACACGATCCACGACGGGACCAGCCAGGCCAGCAGGAATTGCGCGCCAGGTTCGCGCCGCGCCCGCAAGACCGCGGGCGCCGCCATAGCCGCGAGCGGCGCGCCGGGCCAGAAGGTGATCCAGAACAGCGCGAGGTAAAGCCCTGGAGGCGCGCCATGGGATTCCTGGGCGCCTATCTTGCTCAACATGTCGCCGCCGACGGAATCGGCGAAGAAGGCATCGCCCGCGCGCCAGAAGATCGCGACGAACCAGGGCAGCACCAGCACCAGCATCCACATCAGGCCCCAGACCGGGCGCAGCCGCCACAGCCAGGAGGCGTCGCGGTCCTGGATCGCGAGCGCCACGATGGTCAGGCCGGCAAACATCAGGATCAGCGGACCCTTGATCAGGATGCCGACGGCAAGCGCGCTCCAGAAGATCGCCGGCCAGCTCCAGGGCGGATGGGTCTCATCTTCCGCTCGCTGCCAGGACAGATAGGCCCGCGCCATCGCCCCCATCGCGGCGACCACGCAGAGCAGCAGCATCGCATCGGTCTTGGCGAGACGCGCCTCGACACCGAGCAGCACCGAGGCGCACATCATCAGCGCCGCCAGCACCGCGGCGCGCCGCGTGACGAAACCAAGCGCGGCCCAATAGGTCATGAGCACGGCACCGATCGCTCCCAACAGCGATGGCAGCCGGTAGACCCAGATGCGCAATTCGGCCTTCGGCAGCTTGAGCGCCGCAGCGGTTTCGACCGCGGCCGATTGCAGCCAGTAGATGCCGACCGGCTTCTTGTAGCGGACATCCTCCTGGAAGCGGATGTCGACATAGTCGCCACTCTCGACCATCTGCTTCGTGGCCTGGGCAAAGCGCGCTTCGTCGCGGTCGATCGGCGGGATGGTGAAGAAGCCCGGCAGGAATAGCAGCAGTGCGCACAGCACCAGGAAAACGACCGCACGAGCGTGGCTGGCCGTGACGATATCGAGCATGCGCACGAGCCCGCTGCCTGGATTGACGGGCGATTTCGGCTCGCGGGGGGTCCCAAAACGGGGAGTTGGGTAGGTCTCGGCCATTGGTTCCGCTTACGCTGAAACCGCCATCGCCACAACCGCTTAAGCCGGGCTCATTGAATTCGAATGACAACTGTGTCCGCCGCGCCCGTGGCGTCGATCACGGTGAGCCGCGCAAAGCCCGGACCGGGCGGGTCGATCAGCCGCTGGCGACGGCCGTCGATCTCGCCGAGCGCGGTTCCATTAACCATGACGGTCATGGGTAGAACGCCGCCGGCGACTTTGACTGGCATGGCTGCGCTCTCCCGACCACCCGATCGATCGACGTCGATCCGCGAGCCGTTGAGCGGAAACTGAATGTGCAGCGCCTGCTCGCCGCCGGTGCGCACCAGTTCCCCGACCGGACGGAACCTCTTCAGCGGCAGCGGCAACTTGCTGTTGCTGGCCACCAGGGTTCCCTTCGGCGGCTTCGGCAATGGAACCAGAGTCTTGCCGGTCCGGGCGAAGGCGTCGAACAGGATCGGCGCGGCGGCGACACGCCCGATCAGGCCGGGAACCGGCGCACCGTCGGGCCGGCCGACCCAGACGCCGATGGTCATGCGGCCGTCGAAGCCAACCGACCAGGCATCGCGATAGCCGTAGGAGGTGCCGGTCTTGAAGGCGATACGGTTATGGGCGGCATTCTCCGGGGGCGGCGTGCCCAAGAGCACGTTGCCGACCTGCCAGGCCGCAACCTGATCCAGCAGCCGCAACGGCTCACGGTCATCCCTGTCAACGATGATCTCGCGCAGCGGCTTGGTGGTGCCGAGCCGGGCGAAACCCGTATAGAGCTGGACGAGGTCCTGGAGCGTGACGCCGACGCCGCCGAGACCCATGGCGAGCCCCGGCGCCTCGTCCTTGGGCAACACGAGATTGCCGCCAGCCTGCCGCAACCGGGAGGCCAGCCGGCTGGCGCCGACGCGATCGAGCAGCACGATGGCGGGCACGTTCAGCGACAATTGCAGCGCCTTCCTCACCGGTACCGTGCCCTGGAACGTCATGTCGAAATTTTCCGGCGCGTAGGAGCCGAAGCGGACCGGCCGGTCGTCGATCAGGCTCTCCGGATGGACAAAGCCATCCTCGAAGGCGAGGCCGTAGATGAAAGGTTTCAGGGTCGAGCCCGGCGAGCGGATGGCGCGGGTCATGTCGACCTGCCCTGCCCGGTTCTCGTCGAAATAATCGGCCGAGCCGACGCGGGCGAGCACGTCGCCGCTCTCATTGTCGACCACGATGATGCCGACCGAGATATTGGGCCCGAGCGCGATGGCACGATCACGCGCCAGCGGCTCCAGCACCTTCTGCAAGTTCGCATCCAGCGTCAGCTTGATGACCGGCGCGTCCTTCACGATCGAAAGCGCGGTGTCGGAGGCATGCGGCGCCAGGATCGGCATCGGCTTGCGCAGCTTCGGAATGGCAACGGCCTTGGCCTGCTTCGCGTCCTCCACGCTGACCTGATGCTCGGAGACCATCCGGTCGAGCACGCGGTCGCGCGCGATGCGGGCGGCCTCGGGATGGCGATCAAGCCGGCGCGTCTCCGGCGATTGCGGCAGAGCCACCAGCAGCGCGGCCTCCGCCAACGATAGCCGCTTCGGCTCCTTGCCGAGATAGGCGATCGACGCGGCCCGGATGCCTTCGAGATTGCCACCGTAAGGGGCGAGCGCGAGATAGAGATCGAGGATCTGCTCCTTGCTCAAGCTTCGCTCGATCTCGATGGCCCGCACCATCTGCCGCAGCTTGGCATAAAGCGAACGCTGTCGTCGCGGCTCCATCAGCCGCGCAAGCTGCATGCTGATGGTCGAGCCGCCCGACACGATGTGGCCGCGCGTTGCAAGCTGCAATGCGGCCCGGCCCAGCGCCAGCGGATCGATGCCGTCATGGGCGTAGAAGCGCTGATCCTCATAGGCGAGCAGCAGTTTTAGATAGGTCGGATCGACGTTCGTCCTGGCATCGACCGGCAGCCGCCACCGCCCATCCGCCATGGCATAGGCGCGCAGCAGCTTGCCATTGCGGTCGACGATGGTGGTGGAGACCTGCCGCGCCTCGTCGAGCGGCAAAGGACCGAGGGAGTAGACCCAGGCGACGAACCCGACGATAGCGAGGATGAAGGCAAAGGCGACGGCCGACAGGGCACGCATGACGCCGCCTCGCCCTGCCCTACCGCCGCCCTTGCTGACTTCGTTCATCCCATTCTCACTCACTTCGCCGCCCGCACCTCGACGGTCCCCGTCCCGGTGCGGCCGTAGCGCGAGGGATTATACATGTCCTCGACATAGGCCTGCGGCAGCACGTATTTGCCGGGCGAGACCGCCCGCACGACATAGGCGACGGTGAAGACCGATTTGGAATCCGAGGCCCGGTCGACCGCCGCGGTGAAGCGGTCGTCGCGGAATTCGGTGTCTTCAGGCTCCTCGCCATCCTCGATCCAGTCCAGCGTGCCGCTGTCGCCGGAGGAGACCAGCTTCGGGTTGTCGATCTCGAGACCCGCCGGCAGATAGTCCGACACCATGATGTGGCCGTATTCGGGCTTCGCCTCGGTGATCTTCAGCACCACCGCAAAGCGCTGGTTCTGCTTGACCTTGCTGATGTCGGCGGGCTTGCCGTCGAGCGTGAAGTAATTGCGCTCGATCTTGAAGCCGTTCGACGCCGCCGGCTCCGGCGTGACCGGCGAGCCCGACACCGAGACCACCGCCTGCACTGGCGCATCGCCGGTGTTGGTGATCTTCAGCGGCTTGCCCTCCAGCGTCGCGGCCTTGTAACTGCGATAGAGCGCGGTCTTGACCGGCTGGCCGTCCACTTCCATGGACAAGTTCTCCTTGGCCAGCGCCCGCGCCGCCAGCACCAGCCAAGCATTCTCCTGCGTGGAGGTGTAGGGCGTGAGCCCGCGCGCGGTCTCGACCCGCGACACCGCCTGCGTCAGCGTTGCCTTCGGCGCGTTGCCTTCGCTGGCGAGCGACACCAGCGCCGCGGCATCGCGAAGCTGCGAGCCATAGTCGGTGCGGCCAAACTCCAGCACGGGTTTCGGCGCGAGACTGTCGAGGGCTGCGCCATAGACGCGTTCCGCGCGGTTGCGGTCGCCGACCAGCGCCAGCGCCGCCGCAAGCTGCGACTTCGCGATTGGGGTTGCGAGGTTGCTCAGCTTGGTATCGGCGAGATAGCGGAGATCGCCGATGGGAGCCGCGCCATTGCGTGCGAGCACGTAGAGGCCATAGGCGAGCTCGCGGCCACCGTCCTTCTCCGGCTCGTTGGCATTGACGACGGAGTTGCGGATGCGGTCGAGCGCATTCTTGAACAGCACATCCGGCACCGCAAAGCCCTTTTCGCGGGCGCGGGTCAGGAAGTCCGTCACATAGGCATCCAACCAGGCATCGTCGCCGCCCGCCAACCACAGTCCGAACGAGCCGTTCGAACCCTGGCGCGCCAAGAGCCGCTCGATCGCGTCGCGGATGCGCTGGTCAACCTCGGTGTCCATGGCGAGGTGCGCGCCGGCGGCGAGATCGTTGACGTAGAGCAGCGGCATCGCGCGGCTCGTGATCTGCTCCGAGCAGCCATAGGGATAGCGGTCGAGCGCTTTCAGGATCGTCGCCGCATCGAGCGCGGTTGACAGGCTCGCCGAGACCGAGACGCTGCCGGTGCCCGGCACGAGGTCGGAGAACATGTCCGGCGTCAGCGTCAGGCTCTCGCCCTTCGCCAGCGTGCGGATCGAACGCCGTGCCAGCACCTGCGTCGCTGCTTTGACGTCGAGCGCATAGTGACGCGCGAGCGTAAGGCCGTTCGGTCCCTTGATATCTACGTCGAGCGTGGCCTGCCCCGCCGCCGTCGCGTCGATGGCCAGCGAGAACGCGTTGCGCTGCTTGGCGGCGAGCTTGACTGTGGTCGCGGGGTTGCCGGTCATCTTCACCGGGCCGGCTGTCTTCACGTTGATAACGTAGTCGCCGGCCTGGCCCTCGACATTGTCGATCTCGAGATTGACCGTGCCGCGGTCGCCGTTGAGCAGGAAGCGCGGCAGGGTCGTCGTCAGCACCACGGGATCGCGGATCACGACATCGGTGTTGGCGTGACCGAGTTTCGTGGCGGTCCACGCCACCGCCATCACGCGCGCGGTGCCGGCGAACTCCGGAATGTCGAAGCTCACCTCGGCTGTGCCATCAGCAGCAACGGTGACGATGCCCGAATACAGGGCCAGCGGCTTCTGCGTGGGCGGCGAGCCCTGAAGTTCGCCCGCACCGGCATCGCCGCCGGACTTGATCTGACCGCGCGTGCCCGACATGCCGTCGATCAGCTGGCCGTAGAGATCGCGGATCTCGGCGCTGAGGCGGCGCTGGCCGAGATAGTATTCATCCGGTGCCGGCGGCTTGTAGTTGGTGAGGTTGAGGATGCCGACATCGACCGCGGCGACGACGACCTTGGCGTCCTCGCCCGGATTGAGTCCGTCAAGCCTAACCGGGATCTTCAGGGTCGAATTCGGCCGGATCAGCGCCGGTGGCGTCAGCTTCACCTGGAGTGTGCGGGTCTGCTTGTCGATGCCGAACCATTTCAGGCCGATCGCCCGGCCCGGCATGCGCTGCGCGGCCGCATCGAGCGGACGGCGCAGCGTCGCCACCACATAGGCGCCGGTGCCCCAGTCCTTGCCGATTGGAAGCTTCACCTGCGCTGTGCCTTCCTTGACGTCGATGGTCTGCGTCGTCAGCAGGCGGTCGCCGAGCACGTTGATGGTCAGCTTGCCGGCGCTGCGCACATTGACGGACACCGTCATGGTGTCGCCGGAGGCGTATTGCGGCTTGTCGATCGAGGTCTCCAACAGGTCCGGCGTGTCGGCGCTGCCGTCGGAATACCAGCCGACGTCGAACTGCACCGAGGTCACCGGGCCGTCGGCGTCGTTCGACTTCACATCCAGCCGATAGCGGCCGGGCTGGGGGTTCAGCGAAATCCGCGAGGGCTTGTCGGCGGCGATCACAACATCACCATCGGCAACGCGCGAGGTCGACTTGACCGGCTCGTACTCCCAGTAATTGTTCTGGCGGTACCACTGGTAGCGCGATTCCATCTTCAGGAGCTCGTAGCGCAGGCCATCGCGGGCGAGTGTCTTACCATCGGGCGAGACGAACACGACGTCGAACTCGGCCTTGTCGCCCTCGGCGACGTTCTTGTCGCCGAACAGCGTCTTGACGCCGATCATGGCGGTCGCCGGCGCGATCGGCAGCACGAGCTTGCGTTCGACGGCACGGCCGCCGGTCTCGACCATGCGGACGAACATCTGTGCCTCCTGCGGCCGCGTCGAGGCCGGCTGCTTGTCCAGCGTCACCGGGAAGGTCGCAACGCCGTTGGCGTCAGCTTCGGGCAGGTTCTCCAGCGGCGTGCGCTCGTTCGAGGTGGTCTCCTCGTCGTCGACGCCGAACTGGTAGCCGGCAAAGCCCGGGCGCTGGCTCGCGGGGGCGACCAACATATCACCTTCGAGCTGAAGGCCCGAAGCCGGCGCGCCATAGAGGAAATGACCGTCCGCCTTCAGCTCCACTGGAGCATTAGCTTTGATCAGCTTGTCCTTGGCGGACAGTTCGAATTCGATCCGATCAGGGACGTAATCCTCGACCATGAAGGTGGTCTCGCCGACCGATGTGCCCTTTGGGTCGGTAAAGGCGCGCACCCGCCAGGTCCCGGTCGGGACGGCCGAGTTGAGAGGCACGGCGAGGGTGCGGCCGCCGGCACCCTGGTCGGAAAGCACAGCGCGGCGGAATTCGACGCCGTCGGGACGCTCGATCACCAGCGTCAGTGGCCCCCCGGTGACCGCATTGCCCTGCCCGTCACGCAGCAGCGCGGTGAGATAGACGGTCTCGCTGGAACGGTAGACGCCACGCTCGGCATAGACGAAGGCATCTGCGCCGGCCGGGACTGCGCGCCCCGAGACGCCGCGGTCAGACAAGTCAAAGGCGGAGGTCTTCAGGCTGAGGAAGGCATAATCGGCCTTCTCGCCCGTGACCGTCAGCAGCGCCGGCGACAGCCCACCCTCCCCGCGCGCGAGCCCCGCCTCGAACAGCACATGGCCGCTGTCGTCGGTCTTGCGGGTGGCCAAAATCTCATTGTTGCGGGCAACCAGGCGCACCTCGGCCTTGCCGACCGGATCGGTCGAGGCCAGCGAGTTGACGAAGACGTGGATGCCGTCATTGCCGGAATAGGCCGACACGCCGAGGTCGGAGACGATGAACCATTGCGTGGCGAGCTGGTACTCGTCGTTGGAGCCCGGCCCCTTGGCCGCAGCGGTCATGACGTACACACCGGGCTGGAGCTCGCCGAGCGCCTGGTCGACCGGGAAAGCCGTGGTGACGTCCTGGTTCAGCGTCATCGCGGTCGCAAGCTCGCCGGACCAGACCTTGACGCCGCGCTCGTCGCCGAGATCTGAGAGCTGATATTTCGACAGCGTCTTCTGGAAGTCGCTGTCGACGACCGTGTTGATCAGGTTGCGGTCGCCGATGCGGAACACGTTGATGCTGACCGCGGGCGTGTTGACGCTGACCACGGGAATGCCGCGCTGGCCAGTCCTGGGCAGCACATAGGCGCGGCTAGTGAAGCGCACGAAGGGTTTTCGGTCGCGCACATAGACGTTGAACTCGGCCGATTTCGGCAGGCCCTCCTTCACGGCCGACGGCAGGCCGGCGCGCAGGTTGATGTTGTAGCGCTCGCCGTGCTTCAGCCCGTCGACGCAGAGCTGCTTGCCCTCGGCCGACAGCGCCGGCTTGTCCTGTCCCGCCAGCGCCAGGAACGGCGCGAAGTCGGTGCGCTTGGCAAGCTCTTCCGAGAACTGGAAGCAGGCACGCGGGCTCGCCGAATCCGAGTCCACGGTATAGTCGAGCAGCCGAAAGCCGTGCTCGTCGCGCAGCTTCTCATACTGGCCGCGGACTTCGGCGACCTCGCGCATGTCCAGCGACAGCCGCATTGCATCCAGCGCCGGCCGCCACAGGTTGCGTTCGGCCATTGACTTGCCGAGCACGGCGAGCGCGTCGGCCTCCTCGCCCGGATTGCCGGCGCGCATATAGGCGATGTAGGCCGCGGTCGAAGCACGCTCCCAGAGGAACGTCTGCTCGCTCGACGTCTTCGGCGAGATCTGGAAGATGACCTTGGCGAGCCGCAGCCAGTTGCCGGCATCCTCCGGCGTGGTCGCCGCGATCTGCCCGAGCACCGAGAGGCCGGTGCGATAGTCGTTGCGCCGGAAGGCGGCGTCGGCATCGGTACGCAGCGTCGCGCTGGTCTTGGCGACCGGGCCCGCTTCGCTCTTGATCTGGGCCTCCAGCTTGATCGCGGAATCGGCGAGATCGTCCCGCTTGAACGCCTTGTCGGCGGCCTGTGCTGCGCTAAGGCCGAGCGCCAGCGTGGCGCAGAGTGTGACGGCGCGGATCAGACCGATCATGATGGACTCCCGGAAATCGCGGACGAACGCCGCGGCGGTAAATGAAATGCGCGGAATGGTGACGGACTCAAGGCGATGGAACCAAAGGTGCAAATCGTCGCATTCGCCATGACAAAGGCAAGCCCAGAGGAGACCGATCAAGATACCGCCGCGCACGCCGTCCTGATGGCGCAGCAATACCAGACCAGTCGACCGGTGGCCGTGTCCCGGAAGCTAGCCAGCGCTCCCGGCGATGTGATCCATCGTCCAGTACACTGCCGCTCAACCCGGCACCCTGACACCCCACCGTTCCGCTTTGTCGCGGCTCTGAGGAAAACGGTTCGGTTCAGACTTGGCGAAACGCCAGATTTTTCATATTGGCATGGTAGATGAACAGCCAGCCCCCGAACCGGGGCGGCCGAAGACGGTCCCGTAGCTCAACTGGATAGAGTAGCGGATTTCTACTCCGCGGGTTGCAGGTTCGAGTCCTGCCGGGATCGCCAGCCTTTTACCTGACAATTCAGAATCTTACGCGCGTATCGGCTCTGTTCTGCGAGCCCTTTCGTGTTGCGCGGCGTTCTCTGTCGCTTGCGGCAATTTCAACGCGATACGCGGCATTCCCAACTGCTCCACGCAACACGGGCGCAACACCGCCCTTTCGCCTTCTGTTCACGACGTGGGGGAAGCAATGAGTGCTGTCGATATCGTCGGCTGGATCTTGCTGGCCGTTACGCTGGCGGTCACGTTGTGCATCGACAACAAGCCACGCGCATAGCCGTTGTCCACACCCACGACAGGCCGTAGCTCGCGCGCATTCCGAGCCGCTAGGAATCGATAATTTGCGAGGTACTTACGATGCCGCTTTGATGGCGGCATGCCTCGCCCGATCAAACGTCACACGCCTACGCTCGCAGACGGCCGGCCGCTCAAGATCAGCTTCGGCCAGATGCGCGAGACGGGGCTGTGCGGCGTCCTGGTCTAGCCGAGACCTATTGCCGCTCTTCGTATTTGTCGCAGCGAGGATCGCTTCGCTTCACCCGGACAAGCTCCCGGAACATCGGCCCGTCACAGTGGAGCAGCGTGTATTCCTTATAAGAAGGCGCTGGCACGCGCCAGCAAAGAGCCTTACCGCCGGGCACTGTGTACGTATCCCCGCGGCTTGTCGTGTAGCTGCACGCCGACTCAGGCGTCTTGATCTTCTCTTGTGCGTGAGCTTGGGCCAGCGAGGCCAACGCGAAGAACGCCACCGACAACACGCGCATTTTGCTCTCCTCCACAACCGTGCGGTCGTAGGCCTCGGAGATAAGGCGGGAACGTCGGCGCCACGACGGCACACTGTCAAAGCTGCAGCATACAGCTCCCAGAAGTGCGCGCGAAGAGCCGACTTCCCTTATCTTGCGCTCGGCCACGCTTACCCTCCAGCCTGCCGGGCTGGGGGATAGACATGGTTGCACAAGGCTGGGGGCGGCCTTTCGAGGATCCGATTAAGGTGGGCGGCCGCAAGCTGGTGACGTTGCGCGACGCCGGTGAGTACATCGCAGGGCTTCCGAAGGCCGAGCACGACGCGCCGGAATGGCAAGCAGCCGTGGAAGCGCTGATCCTGGTAGCCGAGAGCGGCGGACCACCCCGAGGACGTAGCGTTCGAATATGAGGTTCTCGAATAAACGCGCATTCGCCGACGTGGATGCGCCTTCTAGGCCAGTACGCCTGGGTGGCCCGCCAGCGTGAACCGGCGGGCACGTGTCACACACCTGTGGCATGGCCATTGCACAGTCGAAACCAACTGGGATTTCAGTGCTCAGTTTGAGAATGAAACGCTGCCGGGACATGTATTTCGAGCCCGGCAGCGTCTTGTTTTAGGACGAGTGGGACAGATCCTCAGCGGCGCTCTTCCGGCATCAGGCGCATGGGCACATCTCCGGGGACTGCTGCTTGGCCTCTTCCGGATCATCGTCCTCCCGGTCACAGTCGTTCTGCTCAAGGTCGTTATAGCCAGACGACCGCCACGCGTGGGCCTGATCTATGATGCGATCGAAACTGCCCAAGGACGGCTCGGCATCCTCCGGCGGCTCGCATTCGTCGGCGCCGGGCGGCTGGCCATAAGCCACGCCGCACGATGGCTCAAGGTCCGGATCGGCCTCCAAGCTGTCGAGGAAGTCGATTAGATCCTTGACCAGCTCCCGGGCATGGCGCGCCATTCCGCCGTCGATCGGCGTCCCCAAGAAGGCCTCGAGGCGAAAGGCAACCCTCTCGGAGGCGCTGGCGAGTCGAATGCCATGGGTAAGGTGAAGGATTTCTCCGATATCGGCGGCCGGCACATGGTGCGCCTGAATGACAGCACTCAGAGCCGCAACAGCTTTGCGAGCCGCTTGGCCAAGAAATGCCAGGTCAACCGGATCGGTAACGACTGGATGACCGCCGGCGTCTTCGTGCCAGCCGAGCCGAAGGCTAAGCCGGCGAAGAAGAAGCGGGTCAGTTGGAAAGTAACGCTTCGTTAAAATAGCTGGGCCGTCCCCATATGGGGAACCTAGGGAGGGCCCAGAGCGCGATCAGCGCGCCGCCGCGAGGCGCTCGGAGCGTAGCTTGAAGAGCTCCAAGAGCGGCACAACGTCCACCAAACAACCCGTCCTCAGGAATAGAAATAGACCAGAGGCAGAAAGACGTATGTCCACCAGGCGAAGCCGGCCAATCCGGCCAGGACGAGCATATCCTCGTCGGTCATGGGGATCTCCGAGAACAGTTTCGATTACCCTCCAACCAACGAGCGGCGGTGCGCGTTTCAATCGCGCATCAATTATAAGTTTCGCAAACTCGGACATTGCTGGATGCCGCGTCCCGCCGGACTTGAGGAACTGTTTTGGCGATTGCCGATTGAATCATGGCGTTACTGCGTAGGAGGCAACAATGCGCCTTCACCTCCATACCCCTTCGGTCGATTTGGTTGCCCTCGCGGCCGGCACCCTTCTGGTCCTCGGTTTTATTGCCGCGATAGCAGTGCTGGTGCGCTAGAAAAAAACCGTGAGGGCGGACGCGCGTCCGTCCAACAGATGGCGCTCAAGTGACCCTTGCAATCACGGCCGGCGACACCGTCTCGATGGTGAGTGAGCTTGCAAAGGCTGGATTGCCGGACGACGCAGCCAAGGAAATCACCGATATTGTCGCGTTGGAGAAACCGCAGAGCCGTCTGTGTCGTCGCCGGCCCGGATGCTGAGACCGTCGAGCATCGCTCCGATGAACCAGGACAGCTCTCTGGTGTTCGGCTTGGTCATGACGAGCCCGGTGATGGTCTTGTGCGCGGCGACCAACTGGGTGTGCTGCGGCATCTGGTCGAGTGCTTCGTGCGCGAGACAGTGCAGCTCGAAGCGCTGCTTGCGATCGGTCGGCAGATGTTTGAGCACCGTCAGCTCGCGCCCCTCACGCCGGAGCAGCGTATATTTCAAGGTCGTGAGGGTCCCGCGGGCTTGCGAGAACTGGTCGAGGATCTTGTACGGCGCGAGCGCGCTGTGCATCGCGGTCGCAACGTCAGGACGGCGCGGCGCAGCAGGCGCGTTGGCGCTCATGGGGTTGACGAGCCTGGTCATTCGTCGCCTCCCTCGAATGCCATCGCCGTATTGCTGCGTCTGCGCCAGGGTTGGCGTGGCTGGATGGGCGGGGCGATTCGGCTGCCGTCCTGTTCGATGACGATGCCGTCCTGTTGCTGGGACCGCTCGCGAGCGTAGCGGATGCCGTTGTGCACCCAGGTCCGCCATGCGGCCTGCCAATCAGCGAACACGCTGCCCTTGGAGCGATGGTAGCTCTCGAACCGCTCGAACTCGGCGAGCGCGTGCCGATGGCTCCAACCAACTTTCTGAGCGGCGTGATTGGCGAGATCGTCGGTGAGCTGGAATCCTTCCGGCCATGGAGTCTGTGGTCGACGCCGCCCATTCTTCGGTCGCGTCACCTTCCCTCTGGGTTTTGTGCCCCTCTTATCCTCTTCAACTGAATCATCCTCTTCATCATCCTCTTCTGTAGGAAGTTTCGTTCCGGTCTGACTGTCGTCAAACTTCCGGCCTGACGGCCTGAGACCGGAAAATCCATTCCGGACTGATCGGGCTTTAAGACTGGTCGATAGACCGCTGACTGATGATGGCCGCGCTGGGTGACTTCGAGATGGCCGCCAACCACAAGAGCGGCGATGGCGGTGCGAACGGCGCGATCAGTGACCTCGAGATCGGCGGCGATCGTTCTTTGGAATAGCCAGGCCGTGAAGTGCTGATCGCCCGGCTTGCTGTGCAGTTTCTTCGCCAGCACCATCGCGACGCGCAGTCCTCGGTGCCCGTCCCCGGCGTCAGAAGGTCGCTGGTGAGCCGCCCGGTATCCTCGTCCCCGATACGTGGGTCTCGGCTCGAATTGTTATTCATGTAAGCGTTGCTGCACTTTCTGCTATCTCGACTCTCATGTTCGGGAGGGGAAGAAGCCTAGGGCCACCGGATCGGCAATGGTCAGCGGGGTGCGGCTGGTCGGTGAGCCAATCCCGATAAAGCCCCTTCCCTACCCGTCGTCGCGGTTAGGCAGGTGAGCCTCGACATCTAATTGATTTTGGCTGTTATGCCCGTTCTGCCGGGATCGCCAGCTGCGTTCATCTTCCAACCTCAGCCTGATGCATCGTCCACCACCGGGCGATGGCCGCGGCCAGATTATTCCACAGCTCTGTCGGCAAATCCGGGACCGCCACCCGGACGCTATACTGGTCCGTGGTCGCATCGTGAAACCACTCGGTCGCGGCGAAGTCGAAACCGAAGCTGCCGGCGTGACGGATGGGAAAGCCCTCTCCGTGCAGTTCGTTGCTCATGTCTTCGGCGGCCTGTCGCGCCCTCGCCTCGTCGAGCCGGCGCCTGCCTCGAAGCGTCACGTAGAGGCCGTGGGTGAAATGGAGCTCGGCCGAGAGCGCCGGGAGCTTTGCGGCAAAATATCGTGCCGTGCTTCGTCCGTTGCGCAAGATCGCTGCAACGCGCCTTTTCGTCAGAGCCCAATAGGTCACACTGCCCGCAAAGGGCGGGAAGTGTGCCGGCAACGCCGCGCCGCCGAGCAGCCGCACCGCGTTACGCGTTTCGGCGGCGAGCCCTTTGCAGTCAAGGCGCCCCGCCCGCTGCTCGTGCTCACTGCCGTGCACGAAAACCGCCGAGCCGAGCCGGCCATATTCCGCTCCGAGCGAATCGAGCTTGTTGTGGCTTCGCACCAGCACCAGCGGAATTCCGTATCGCCGGGCCCACCGCAGGACTCGCCTGATGCGACCCGATCTGCCGGCGAAACAGGTCGTGTCGAAAACCAGGAGATCGAGCCCCGAGCCATCACTACGCAGCGCGGCCTCGAAAGCGCCGGCAAAGGAGCAGGAATCCAGCAGAAGCATGCGCGGAGAATTCGCTCTGGCAAACCCATCGCCTAGCGGAAGCTTCAAGTCTACGAGCTGCAGATGAGAGATAAAGCTCCGGATCAGCTCCAGCGTCTCGCCGTAGGAGCCTGGGAGCACGATAATGTCAGCCTTGTCGACGATCTGCGCGGTGGCAAGGAGCACGGCGGAGAGCGCTGCCATGCCTGACGCGGTGTAGATCGCCGTGCTCGTGCAGCCGCACTCGAGCTCATAGAACGAAGGACCGCGTACCCTGAGATCGGCGCGCTGGTAGTCGTAACTGAACTCGAACGGTCCGCTGGCAGGATCGGCCGTATGCGACCAGGCCGTCTCCGTCGCCTTCCACTCATGCAACTCATGCTCCGCCCTCAGCGCCGCAGTGATCTGGAATTTGGACCTGACGACCTCGTCGACGGATCGCGGACGTGCCAAATCGAGCCGGTTCCTCAGACAATCATTCAACAGCCTGAGTTCCTGATGCTTTCGTTCCAGATAGGCTGCAAGCGTCTCCATGCGGATCTTGGACAGGTGCCATCTGCAACGTCAACGTCCGGGCCCTACGTTGGGTCCAGCATCTGCCCGCGCGGTCTGCAACGAAGGCCCCTCTTCGCAGTTAAAGACTGTGCAAGGAGGTCATCATGGCTAATATCAGAGAGCACATGAAAATCATTGGCAGGGACGGTGCCCATGTCGGCACCGTCGACCGCGTCGAGGGCAACCGCATCAAGCTGACCCGGAAGGACAGCCCCGAGGGTCACAAGGACCATCATCACTATATTGACATGAAATATGTCGGCGCCGTCGAGGGCGACGTCGTCAAACTGTCGGTGAATGCCGACGCCGTGCCGAAGACGGAAGCGGCATAAGAAAATAAGCCCCTTCGGGGGCTTTTTCTTAGTTCACAGAGCCGCTTCGAGCCTCGCCGATTCGAGGGGCCTTCTAATCTTCGCACACTTCAAGAAAGCGTGCGCAGACCTGTGCGGCGGCCCGAAGAGCCCTACCTATCCGGCATGCAAAAGAGCTGTCGAAGGATATTGTGATGCCGCCATCCGATTGGACAAGAATGGCCATCACATCCGGGGTTGCCGCCACCGCCATGGCGTTTTTGGCGATTGACGCTGCCGTGGATGTGAGCCCGGGCGGCATCGCAAAGCGCCTTGAAGTGGTACAAGCTTCTCTTACGGACGCCGCAGTCGGTCACCATCAACTGGCCTTCGCCGTTCGGGCCTGGGCGCGTGGAAGCGACCAGACGCATCGTCCGGCCGCCTATCAAACATGCATCGAGCGTCACGAGCACAGGCCGCAGCCGGGAGGCATCGATCGCGGCGTTTGACGGCAGCAGTTGGCGCTGCCGCCCGCGCAGCATCATGCGGTCGATCCTGTTCAGGATGAAGCGGGCTAAATCCTTGTGAAAAATGCTGGCGTCGTGGAACGAGACCACCACCGGCACGTTGGATGTGGCGAAATAAGGTGGTGCCGACCTACCAGCCCCGGTCGGCTTTGAAGGACCCCGTGCTTGTCCCCCGAGCACGGGGTTTTTCTCGTCGCGAATGAGGCTGCCGGCCGCAATGCGGCTAGTCCGTCCGCTCCTCACGCCGATCGCGGGCGAGCTGGTGCCAGGCCAGGGCCAGCTGGATCAGGCGTTGCCGATCGGCGCCTTCGGACGCTGCGGCCCGCCTCATCGCGGCCTCGGCCTCGTGCTGTGGATCGTACTTGCTGCACATGAGGCTGACCCTATAACCGGCCGATCTGGACAAGCGCATGGCAATTTCGCCCGTATGATTGCGGGGTACTTCCTCGGCATCCAAGGCTCGTTTGAGGGTCTGTGAACTGCGTCACAGCCTGCACCCCGTATCTCCGCTAAACAGCGCTCCAACGCTCCACGGTGGTGTTCAGGTCATGACACACAAAGCAGCAGCCGAAGTGGTCGTCCCGACGCAACGACAAAGGTCCGACCTGCTCGGCATCGCCTATCTCGGCACCATCACGATCGTGATGCTGGCCTGGATCGGCGGCCTGGTCTGGGCCGCGATGGCGTTCTTCAACTGGCTGGTGTCTTGACGCGCAAGGCGCCGAGCCTGCCGCGAGCGAGCGACAGGGGCCGTGCGCTAGAACAAATGGGGCAGCATCTGCGAGAGTTTGATCCCGCCGCAAACGATGATGGCCCACAACGCCACGCTGATCTGGATGGCATCCAGCATGTCCCACATCCCCCGCGAATCATCCCGACGTTTTTTCTTTTGAGACTTGCGCGAGGCGGGAACGAGTACCAGCGCTAATTTGAAGCCATCGCCGGCGCGTAAAAAAAGAGGCGGGCCTCGGCCCGCCTCTGCTGCTTCAGATCCAGCTTGGAAAGCTCAATAGCACGCGCGGGGATCGGCCTGCACATACTGGCCGTTCGGATAGCGGTAATAGCAAGTGTCCTGCGCCCAGTAATAACCGGGCTGAGATGCGGCTGTAGCGCCGGCAATTGCTCCGGTCGCCCCGCCGAGAACCGCGCCTGCGGCAGCTCCCGTTGCGTTGCCCGAGAGCAGGCCACCTAGCACGCCACCGACGATGGCGCCGCCCAGTGCGCTTGCGCCGGGATCGGCCGGCTGCGGAGGCGGAGGTGGCGGCGCATAGGCGACCGGAGGTGGGGCATAGGCCACCGGCTCATCGTCGATGTAGTCCTCTGAAATGTAGGCCGGCGGGCCCGCCATCCGCTGCGGATAATAATACCAGACGCCGCCAACGTCCCACCACCAGCCGGATCGACCGTTGCGGACTTCGTGACGCCAGCGCCCGCCGTCCCAGGCGAGATTGCCGCGATAGGCGTGTCCGCCCCAATCGCGCGCCGGAGCGGGACCGCGCGCATAACGTCCCGGCGGCGGACCGCCGGCGTTGCGCGGACCGGGACCGGCATGGGGCTGCAGCGCGGGCCGGGCCGCCTGCTGCGGCGGAGGACCATTGCGCATGTTCTGATTGGTCTGGGACGGCGCGCCTGCGCTCGGCCTTGCCGGCAGTTGGCCGGCCTCCTTCGGCGGTCTGGCCTCCTGCGCCTGCGCCGACAGCGCGAGCAACGACATGGCCGAAACCAAGGGAATGATGATCTTCATGCGGCTGGACGCACTCATGCGTGCTTGACCCCCTACTCTCGATTGCCGTGGTCCCTGGCGCGATAGACGATTCGCCTCACGCTGGGCTGATGCCGGCCGACATAACTGACCTGCTTGATCGGCTAAGTCCCGTTACAAATGATTAAGATCAGGCCAATTTTTCGACCCCAAAGGGCAGCAGAGGGTCGCGCTGGACCGCTCCTAGCGCGCCGGCTCGATCACATTGCAATTGGTCCGCCCCGACATCAGGCAGTCCTGCATCTTGCTTGCCGAGGTGAGGTCGCGGGCAAGCCACCAGCCGACGCCGAGGATCAGAAGCGCGATGATCAAGCCGGCAATCGCGCCGCGGCGGCTGTCAGGGGGTGGAGGTCTTCTAGGGGATTTGGGCTTCTGGCCCGGTTCAGGCTTGGGCATGGCTACCTGATTGCGCAACCGGACTGGCTTTATCACCTCTGCGGCAGCCCGTCACATCCCGGTCAGCCTCTCACGCTCAGCCCCGGGTCTGCCGGATCGCATCCTTGCGCGAGGTCTCGACGGCCGGAATTGCCTCCTGGACCCGTGGTGCACAGGTTGTGAGCACGAACGCTGTTTGGGTGCATTCCCAATCCGCACCGAGAACGGCGCTCTCGATCGGCTGCGGACGGGCTAGCAGCAACGCGGCGCCGGCCAGCGCTGCCACCACGAAGGCCGCTGCGAGCGCCTTCAGGCTCGGTCGGAAGATCGTCATGCCCGTGCTCCGTCTCGTTGGGGCGGACGCTAGGCGCCGCGCCGCATGCTCCCTTATGAGGGACATCACAATTCGGCAGTTTTTCCGGGCTACGAGATCGTCGGGGCTGGCGATTTTTCGTTGACCTGGTCGGCTGCGATTATGGGTGGCTTCGCGACGCGCGCCGATGTACACGCTTCTGCGTCGCGTGGCGCCTGCTATGCCCAGCCGACGTACCAACAGGCACTGATGTAGGATTGAAAGCGAGGAAGACAAGGCTCGTAATGAGTGGATTCAGGGAACCCGGCTTCGCAGACCGGCAAAAGGCGGCACAGGACGCCCGCAAAAATCTTTTGAACAAGTTCAAGTCGCAGCCGGGTCCCGATGATCCGGCCGTTGCGGCACGCCGCGCCGAGCGCGAGGCCCTCGCGGCCAAGCGTGCCGAGGCAAAGGCTGCGCGCGAAGCCGAAAAGGCCGAGCAGAAGCGCCTCGAGGAAGAAGCCAAGGCCGCCGAGGCCGCGCGAATTGCACGCGAGGCCCAGGAAGCCGCCGAAAGGCAGGCAGCCCTGGAAGCCGAGCAGAAGGCCAAGCGCGATGCCCGCTACGCGGCCCGCAAGGCCAAGCGCAAGTAACGCTCAAAAGTAACGTTCAATTGAAATTGAACCACTCCGGGGCGGTCCGTGGGGGCCGCACCCGGAATTCGAAATCGCGCGGCTCGTCTCAGGCTAGCGTTGCGCGACGAGGACGGGGATCAATTCTTCTTCATCATCCCGTCGTCTTTCTTCATTCCGTCCTTCGACATGTGATCCTTCTTCATGCCGTCATCCTTGGACATCGTATCCTTCTTCATGCCGTCTTTGGACATCGTGTCCTTCTTCATCATGCCGTCGTCCTTGCCCATCTCGTCCTGAGCAAAGGCGGCCGGCGACAGTGCGAGACCAAGCGACAGAGCGGCAGCCGAAACGCCGAGCACGATGCGGGTGCGAATGGTCATGAGCAGTCTTCCCTTCGAGATGGTGTTTGTCAGCGACGGATGCCGCTATCCTGTCTCGACGGATTGCCACGCAGCGTTGTTACGCGCTCGCCGATAAATTTCTGCGGTCCCGTGCCATCCTTTGGCTGGCGTCGTCCCGCGCGGATCGGAAGTGTGCAGCGCAGCACGACCGGCACTTGCCGCGACATTCGGTCTCGAACTATCAGATGAGAGATCATCGGGTGAAAGACCGGCTAGGATGGGCCTACGCGCCGGTCTCAAAGACCAGACCCGACCCAAATCACCAAACAAGAACGTCCAAGGGGATCACACCATGCTTACGCGCCGCCATCTGATCGCGACTGCCGTCGCCGCACCCGCCATTCTTCGTTTTGGCACCGGTACGGCGCAGGCCGCCACCACGCTGAAGATATCGCACCAGTTCCCGGGTGGCACCATCGACAAGGGCGATTTCCGCGACCGGCTCTGCCGAATGTTCGCCGCCGAAGTCGCCAAGCGCAGCAATGGCGACATCGCCTCTGAAATCTATCCGAACTCCTCGCTGATCAAGACCAACGCGCAGTTCTCCGCGATGCGCAAGGGCGCGCTCGACATCAGCCTCTATCCGATGCCCTATGCCGGCGGCGAGCTGCCGGAGACCAATATTGGTCTGATGCCGGGCCTCGTGACCACCTACGACCAGGGACTGCGCTGGAAGAAGGAGCCGGTCGGCAAGGCGCTGACCGACTTCCTCGCCGACAAGGGCATCATCCTGCTCACCTGGGTCTGGCAGGCCGGCGGCGTCGCCAGCCGCTCCAAGCCGATCGTCGCGCCGGAAGACGCCAAGGGCATGAAAGTGCGCGGCGGCTCGCGCGAGATGGACATGGTGCTCCAGACCGCAGGCGCCTCGGTGCTGTCGGTGCCATCGAACGAAATCTACGCGGCGATGCAGACCGGCGCCTGCGATGCCGGCATCACGTCCTCGACCAGCTTGATCTCGTTCCGTCTCGAAGAGGTCGCGAAGTCGCTGACCTCAGGCGCGGGTGCCTCCTACTGGTTCATGCTCGAGCCGCTGATGATGTCGAAGGCGATCTTCGACAAGCTGCCGAAGAACCATCAGGACATCCTGCTCGCGGTCGGCACAGAGCTCGAGGCCTTCGGTCGCAAGGGCGCGCAGGACGACGACATCGAGGTCGCCAAGGTCTATGAGAAGGCTGGCGCCAAGGTCTCGGTGCTCGATGCGGCGACCGTCGGCAAGTGGCGCGATATCGCCCGTGACACCGCCTGGAAGGACTACAGCGCCAAGACAGCGACCGCTGCGAACCTGCTCAAGCTCGCCACCGACGTCGCGGCATGAGCCACGGTCCGCTTCCGGATCGTGATGACCAGGCGCACGCTGCCGCAAGGACGGGCCTTGCGGCGGCGATCGATCGCGGTCTCGCCGTCCTCAACAGCATCATCATCGTGTTCGCCGCGATCGCGTTGGTCGCGGCGTGTACGATCCTGAGCTACAGCGTGCTGAGCCGCGCTCTGTTCAAGGCCGCCAATTACTGGCAGGACGAGGCCGCGGTGTTCCTGCTGGTCGGCGCGACCTTCATGACGGCGGCCTACGTGCAGCAGAACCGCGGCCACATCGGCATCGAGGCCTTCGTCGGCCTGCTCTCGCCGTTCGCGAACAAGGTCCGCCTCTGGCTGGTTGACGCCGCAACGTTCCTGTTCTGCGCCTTCTTCACCTGGAAGTCCTGGACGCTGGCCCATGAAGCCTATGTCGACGGTCAGGTCTCGAACTCGATGTGGTCGCCGCCGCTCGCCATCCCCTATTCGCTGATGGCGCTCGGCATGAGCCTGCTTTGCGTCCAGATCATCGTGCAGCTTGCGCTGCCTTTCGCAGGAGCCAAGCGTCCATGAGCGTTTTCGGTATCGGCCTCGCCTACGGCATCGCGACGCTGCTCGTGATGTTTTCGGGCATGCCGATTGCGTTCGCGCTTGGCGCGGTCGCAGTCGTGTTCATGGGCATCTACATGCCCGCCGCTTCGCTCGATACGGTGACGCAGAACGTCTACGAGGAAATGGCTTCCATCACGCTCTTGTCGATCCCGCTCTTCATCCTCAAGGGTGCCGCGATCGGCAAGTCGCGCGCCGGCCAGGATCTCTATTCGGCGCTGCATGCCTGGCTGCATCGCGTGCCCGGCGGGCTCGGTGTCGCCAACGTGTTCGCCTGCGCACTGTTTGCGGCGATGGCGGGCTCTTCGCCTGCGACCTGCTCGGCAATCGGCTCGGCCGGCATCCCCGAGATGCGCAAGCGCGGCTATTCCGGCGGCTTTGCTGCCGGCATCATCGCTGCCGGCGGCACGCTTGGCATCCTGCTGCCGCCCTCGATCACCATGATCCTGTTCGCGGTCGCCGCCGAAAAGTCACTGGGGCGGCTATTCCTCGCCGGCATTGGGCCCGGCCTCTTGCTGGTCACCCTGTTCGGCGCCTATGCCGTGATCCGCTTCCGCCGGGAATACAAGGCGGCCGAAGCGATCTACAAGAACGGCGGACCGCAGGCCGCGATCCTCACGCGCGACGAGTATACGCTCGCTGAACGCTTCAGCGTGCTGCCGCGCGTCATTCCCTTCGTGCTGCTGCTCACCGGCGTCATGATCGCGCTCTATGGCGGCTACGCCACGCCGTCGGAAACCGCCGGCCTCGGCGGCCTCCTGGCGCTGGCGCTGATCGCGGCGATCTACAGCGTGTGGCGGCCGAGCGATCTTGCTCCGATCATGCGGTCGACGATCCGGGAATCGACCATGCTGATGATGATCATCGGCATGTCGCTGCTCTATTCCTACGTGATGAGCTATCTGCACATCTCGCAATCGGTCGCCGAATCCATCGTCGCGATGCACCTGCCGCGCTGGGAGCTGCTGTTCGCGATCCTCGTCATGGTCGTGGTGCTCGGTTTCTTCCTGCCGCCGGTCTCGATCATCCTGATGACGGCGCCGATCATTCTGCCGCCGCTCCGCGCCGCCAATTTCGACATCATCTGGTTCGGTGTGGTCATGACCATCGTGATGGAGATGGGGCTGATCCATCCACCGGTGGGCCTCAACATCTTCGTCATCCGCAACGTCGCGCCCGACATTTCCCTGAGCGAGGTGATTTGGGGCACGCTGCCCTTCGTGCTCTTGATGATGGCCGCGGTGCTGCTGCTCTGCTTCGTGCCGGAGATATCGACCTGGCTGCCTGATCTAGTGATGGGGCCGGACGGGAGCAGGTAGAGACAATCGCAATTGCCGTAGGGTGGGCAAAGCGGCTTGTCCGCCGTAGCTCGAAGAGCGAAGGCGGAAGCGTGCCCACCACTCGTGAATGCGACTGCGGACAGATGGTGGGCACGGCGCAAATGCGCCTTTGCCCACCCTACGAATTCTCCTTCCGGCGTTGCTTCGGCGCGATCGCCACCACCTGCAACAGATCCTTGCGCACGGCCTCGATGTGCCGCTCCAGGAAGCGGCAGGCCTCCTCGATCTTCTGCGCACGGCACAGCGCGATCAACTCGGCGTGCTCCTTCTCGGCGATCCCCATCGCCTTGGTGTTGGAGAGCTGGAGACGCGTGTAGCGATCACTGGTCTGGAGCAGTGATAGCACGATCGCGCGCGTGCGCGGCTGCGGGGCATGAACGTAGAGCGCCATGTGGAAGTCGGCGTTGAGTTGCCCCCATTCGCTGACGTTCCTCGCCTTGATCGCCTTCTCGAAGCTCCGGTGGATGTCGGCAAGCCCGTCGAAATCATCAGCGGTGAAACGCGGCGCGGACTGCGCCAGAAGGCGCGGCTCCAGGATCCGGCGCAGGTCGAACACATCGTTGATCTCATCCAGTGACAGCTCGGAGACGATGGCGCCCTTTTGCGGCACGATGCGCACCAGCCCCTCGGCTTCTAGCTGGAATAGCGCCTCGCGAACGGGAATACGGCTGACGCCATAGGCATCGCCAAGCGCATCCTGCCGCAGCTGCGATCCCGCCGGATATGTGCCGTCGAGGATCGCCTGCCTGAGCTGGTCGACGATCGCAGCCGAGAGCGTGCGATGCTTCAGAGGCTGTTTCATCTCACCTTCTGTCTTCCTTCGCGACTCATCCGGCCGAAGCGGTCCCTCTCTTGCATGTTGAAGGGCCCAGCAAAAGCCGGTGCCCAGCAAGAGCGCGGACTGCCGCCGAAATGACCGCAATCTCCGTTTGACACCCCAAATGTATAAATTATACACCTGGCGATAGCACGACAAATCTCGGGGTTGGGGCCTCCATGATCGAGCAGACGATGCCGGCCACACGCGCATTCAGCGTTCGACGCTTCTTTGTCCGCGCGTCCAGCGCCCTGCTCGCGGTCGAGCGCCTCGCGCTGATGGGCCTGATGTACCTGCTCACCGGATTGATCCTGGTGAACGTCGTCACCCGCTACTCGCATTTCCCGATCTACTGGATCGACGAATCCGCGGTCTATTGCGTGGTCTGGCTGACCTTCATCGGCGCCTCCGTTATGACGCGGCTGCGGCTCGATTTCGCGGTGACCATGCTGACGGAGCGGCTTTCGCCGCAGCACCAGAAGCTCGCCAAGGTGATCTCGACCGGCCTCGTCGTCGTGTTTGGCGCCGCCTTGATCGTCACCTGCGTGCTCTGGATGGACCCGGTAGGTCTCGCCCGCGCCGGCTTCGACGGGCGTAAGCTCGCGGCCGAAACCTTCAACTTCCTATACACCGAGCACACCCAGACGCTGAACTGGCCGACCTGGATACTCTATCTGACGCTGCCGATCTTCGCGGCGTCGATGACCATTCACGGCCTCGCCAATTTGCTGGAAGATCTCGGGCTGGTCCCGCGCGTCACACCGAAGGGCTTTCAGCTCTCCGAGCTGGACGGGGTCAACTGATGATCACGTCAGCGGCCTTCATGGCGTTCATGCTGGTCGGCGTGCCGATCGGCCTCTGCCTGTGCCTCGCCGGCCTCGTCTACATCGCCGCATCCGGCAACCCGGTGCTGTTCCAGTCTTACCCACTCCAGCTGTTCGGCGGCGTCGACAGCTACGGCCTGATCGCCATTCCGCTCTTTATCCTGATCGGCGAGATCATGAACGGCGGCGGCATCACAAGGCGCATCGTCGACATGGCGATGGCATTCGTCGGCTCGTTTAAGGGCGGGCTCGCCTACGTCAACATCCTCGCCAATATGTTCATCTCCTCGATCCTGGGCTCTGCGACCGCGCAGGTCGCGATCATGGCCCAGATCATGGTGCCGGAGATGGAGAAGAAGGGCTACGACAAGACCTTCGCCGCGGGACTGACCGCCTATGGCGGCATGCTCGGGCCGATCATCCCGCCCTCGGTGATGTTCGTGGTCTACAGCGTGCTGGCGCAGGTCTCGGTTAGCGACATGCTGATCGCCGGGATCGTGCCGGGCGTCATCCTCACGGTGATGTTCTGCCTCGTCATCGCGCTGATGGGCTACGTCTACAACTATCCCCGCGCGGATTATCAGACGCCGCGTCAGCGCATCATGACGATCCTGCGGACGTCTCCGACACTGCTGATCCCGATCGTCATCGTCGGCACCATTCTCGGCGGTCTCGCCAACGCGACCGAATCCGCCGCCGTCGGGGCCGTCGCAGCAGCACTGGTCGGAAAATTCTGGACCAAGGAGTTCGAGTTCTCCCAGCTGCCGCAGATGATGCTGCGCAGCGCCATCTATTCGGCGATCGTGCTGTTCCTGGTGGCGGCCGCGGCGGTGTTCTCCTGGGTCCTGATCTTCGGCAAGGTGCCGCAGGAGACTGCCGCGTGGATCCAGACGGCCGCCAAGGACCCGGTCAGCTTCATGCTGATCTGCAACGTCATCCTGCTGGTGATCGGGACGGTGATCGACGGCATTCCCGGCCTGATCATGACGGTGCCGATCCTGCTGCCGGTCGCGACCGACGTCTATCACATCGACCCCCGGCATTTCGGCGTCGTGGTGGTGATCAATCTCGTGCTCGGCCTGCTGTCGCCGCCTGTCGGCCTTTGCTTCTTCGTCGCAGCCGCCGTCACCGGCGCCAAGCCCGGCAAGATGTTCATGGTGACGCTGCCCTTCTTCGTCATCGCCTGCGTCCTCCTGGTGCTGCTCTCGCTCTACCCGTCGCTCTCGCTGATCCTCGTCAAATAGGCCCATCAAAAAGGAGCCCCGACCATGCCGCTTTCACGCCGCCGCTTTCTCGCCGCCAGTGCCGCCGCATCGGTGTTCGCGCCGTCGCTGGCGCTCGCCCAGGCCAAGGAATTCCGCCTCGGCCTGATCACGCCCAACGGCCATTCCTGGAACAAGGCCGCGCTCAAATTCGGCGACGATCTCAAGGCCGCTACCAGCGGCCGCCTGACCGTAAGCGTGTTCCATTCCGGCCAGCTCGGCAACGAGCCGGCGATGATGCAGCAATTGCAGTCCGGCGCGCTCGACATGGGGTTCATCCAGGCCGCCGAGCTCGGCTCGCGCGTGCCGCACATCGCCGCGATCAACGCGCCCTACATCGTCCGCTCGACGCCTGCAGTCGCGAAGTTCGTGCGGCATCCGGCGGCGATGAAGCTGTTCGAGGTGCTGCCGCAGGAGACCGGCACGATCGGGCTCGGTTGGGGCATCACCGGCATGCGCGCGGTGTTCTCGTCAAAGGATCTGAACACGCTGGCCGACATTCGCGGCATGAAACTGCGCATCAATCCGACGCCGGTCTATCGCGATTTCTATTCCTCGCTGGGAGCAGCGCCAACGCCGATCCCGACGCCGCAGGTGTTCGACGCCATGGCCAACGGCCAGGTCGACGGCCTCGAGGCCGATCTCGAATTCTCCTGGAACCAGCGCTTCGACAAGGTGTCGAAGGTGATCCTTCAGATGAATGCCGTCTTCATGCCGATGGCGGCGGTCGTCTCCGGTCGGGTCTGGCAGTCGCTGCCCGCAGCTGACCGCGAGCTGATCACCAAGACGATCAGGTCGACGCTGGATGTGCAGATCGACGAGCTCGCCGGCAATGAGCCAGCGCTGATCGAAAACTTCAAGAACGCGCCGATCCCGATCCGCCAAGTCGATGCCAAGGACACTGAGGCCGTCATTGCCGAGTTCGACAAGATCTGGCTGCCCAAAGCCCCGGTCCTCGCCGAACTGCGCAAGGTCGGCGCGACGCTCTGATCTTAGCCGCCATCCTCTTCACAACACCCGGCGGATCCAGCCCCCGCCGGCGCAATCTACCTTGCAAATTTACCTGGAGTGAAATCATGAGCCGCCGCGTTTCCTGGGAAGGCGTCTTCCCGGCCGTTACCACGCAATTCAATCACGACCTGTCGCTCAATATCGATGCGACCGCCAAGGTCATGGATGGCCTGATCCGCGACGGCGTCTCCGGCCTGATCGTCTGCGGCTCGGTCGGCGAGAACACTTCGCTGGAGCGCAAGGAGAAGGTCGCGATCATGGAGGCCGCGAAGTCGGTTGCGGCCGGCCGTGTGCCCGTGCTGTGCGGCATCGCCGAATTCACCACGGCGTTTGCAGTCGAGACTGCCAAGGAAGCCGCGCGCGTTGGCATCGACGGCGTGATGGTGATGCCGGCGCTGGTCTATTCCTCCAAGCCGCACGAGACCGCCGCGCATTTCCGCGCTGTCGCCTCCGCGACCGACCTGCCCGTGATGCTCTACAACAATCCGCCGATCTACAAGAACGACGTCACCCCGGACATCCTGGTCTCGCTCGCCGACGTCGACACGGTCGTCTGCTTCAAGGATTCCTCCGGCGACACGCGGCGCTTCATCGACACCCGCAACATGGTCGGCGACCGCTTCGTCTTATTCGCAGGCCTCGACGACGTCATCGTCGAGAGCGTCGCCATGGGCGCCGTGGGCTGGGTCTCGGGCATGTCGAATGCCTTCCCGCGCGAGGGCGAGACGCTGTTCCGCCTCGCCAAGGCGGGCCGCTTCGCGGAGGCGATGCCGCTCTACGAATGGTTCATGCCGCTCTTGCATCTGGACGCACGCCCGGACCTCGTCCAGTGCATCAAGCTGTGCGAGCACATCATGGGCCGCGGCACGGCATTGACGCGCCCGCCTCGCCTGGCGCTGCTGCCGCAGGAGAAGGCCGAGATCGAGGCCATGATGGCCAAGGCGCTGAAGAACCGGCCGCGCCTGCCGGATGTGGGCCTGAAGGCGGCTTAGGCGAAAGCTCTCTCCGTCGTCATTGCGAGGAGCTCTTGCGACGAAGCAATCCAGAATTTTTCCACGGAGGGACGCTGGATTGCTTCGCTACGCTCGCAATGACGAGGACTAGGAAACAGCGCGCTTCCGCTTGGCGTTCAGCGCGGATGCCACGCGGCTCACCGGCGGCTTGCCCAGCACGCCGCTCATCTCGTTGGTCGCCGCCAGCAGCTTGTCCATATCGACGCCGGTCCTGATGCCCATGCCTTCGAGCATGTAGACGACGTCCTCGGTCGCGACATTGCCGGTCGCGCCGGGCGCGTAGGGGCAGCCGCCGAGGCCGCCGGCGGCGGCGTCGATGACGCGGACGCCCTCCTCCATCCCCGCATAGAGGTTGGCGAGCGCCTGGCCGTAGGTGTCGTGGAAATGCATCGCCAGATTTGCGGGCGGGATGTTGGCGGCTACCGCGCGCAGCATCTGCTTCGCTTTATCAGGCGTGCCGACGCCGATGGTGTCGCCGAGCGAGATCTCGTAGCAGCCGAGCTCCCATAGCGTGTTGGCGAGATCGGCGACTGCCTTCGGCTTGATCTCGCCGTCGAACGGGCAGCCGAGCACGCAGGAGATATAGCCGCGCACCCTAACGCCGTCGGCCTTGGCGCGCGCGAGCACGGGCTTGAACCGCTCGATGGACTCCGCGACCGTGCAATTGATGTTGGCGCGCGAAAAGCCTTCAGAGGCTGCCGCAAACACCGAGACGACCTGCGCGCCCGCAGCACGTGCGGCATCATAGCCCTTTTCGTTCGGCACCAGCACATGGAATTCGGCATCCGTCAGGTGACTGACGCCGCGCAGCACGGCGTCCGAGCTCGCCATTTGCGGGATCGCCTTGGGCGAGACGAAGGCACCGACCTCGACTGTATGGAGGCCGGCCTCTACCAGCGCCTCGATGAAGGCGATGCGGGCCTCGACACTCACGGGCGTCTTCTCGTTCTGGAGCCCGTCGCGCGGCCCCATCTCGATGATGCGGACTTGGTCGCTCATCTTACTCTCCCGAAGGCTCGACCACGGCGAGCTCGACGCCCTCCTGCACGATGTCGCCGACCTTGCATTTGATGGACTTCAGCACGCCCGCATAGGGCGCCCGCAGCGTCTGCTCCATCTTCATCACTTCGAGGGTGAGGATCGGCGCGCCCTTGTCGAGCTTGGCGCCCTCCTCGGCCAGCACGGCGACGACGGTGCCCGGCAACGGCGCCGCGATCTTGTCCTCGCCGGCATGCTCCTCGCTCTCGCCGCCGAACGGATCAACCCAGTGCAGGTCGAAGCGGCCGTTGCGCGTGCGCAAATACAGCTCATGGCCGTCGATCACGGCCGCAACGGAAGATTTCAAGCCATCAAGCGTCAGATCGAATCCGCCGTCGTGCTGCGCAATCGTGAACGCCAGCTCGCGTTCGCCGATCAGCAGCGTCGAGGGGCCACTGCCGTAATTCAGCATAATCTTCTGCTCCGCCCCGTGGCCGACGCGGAAGGCAAAACTGCGCTGGCGGCGGCCGACCGGCTGCCAGCCGAAGGTCTGCCAGGGCGAATTCGCCTGCGCGCGTGAGGCCTGTTGCTCCTCGTTGATAACAGCGGCCACGGCGGCGCACAGCTCGAGTTCGCCGGGGGCCGGTGCGGCCTGCGTCAGGACCGCCAGTTCGCGCTCGATGAACCCGGTGTCGACTGCATTGGTGCGCACTTTTGGATGCGTCATCAGCGCCGACAGGAATGGAATATTGGTGACGATGCCGCGGACGTCGGATTCCTCCAGCCCCCGGTTCAGCCGCTCGATCGCGACGTCCCGCGTCGGCGCCCACGCGATCATCTTGGCGAGCATCGCATCGTAATAGGGCGATACGCTGTCGCCCTCGCGATAGCCGGCATCGATGCGCAAGCCCCCGGTCTCCGCCGGCAAACGCCAGGTCGAGATCTTTCCGACCGACGGCATGAAGTTCTTGGTCGAGTTCTCGGCGTAGACGCGCGCCTCGATCGCATGGCCGTTGAGCCGGATCTCGTTCTGCTTCAAAGGCAGCGCTTCGCCGAAGGCGACGCGCAGCTGCCATTCGACGAGGTCGATGCCGGTGATCAGCTCGCTCACGGGATGCTCGACCTGGAGGCGCGTGTTCATCTCGATGAAGAACACATCCTTGCCATCGGAGACGAACTCGATGGTACCGGCGCCAACATAGTTCACCGCGCCCGCCGCCTTTCGCGCGGCGGCGCAGACGGTCTCGCGCTGGGCAGGATTGAGCGTCGGCGACGGCGCCTCCTCGATCACCTTCTGATGCCGGCGCTGGAGCGTGCATTCGCGCTCGAACAGCGAGAGCAGATTGCCGTGGCTGTCGCCGATCACCTGCACCTCGATATGCCTGGGATTGTCGACGTATTTCTCGATCAGCATGCGATCGTCACCGAACGCAGCCTTGGCCTCGCGCTTGGCGCTGACGATCGCCAATTCAAGTTCGGCGGCCGAACGCACGATGCGCATGCCGCGGCCGCCGCCGCCGGCCGACGCCTTCACCAAAATGGGGAAGCCAATCCTCTCGGCGGCCTTCGAAAGCGTCGCCTCGTCCTGGGCTTCGCCGTGATAGCCGGGCACCAGCGGCACGCCGGCCTTTTCCATCAACTCCTTCGAGCCGGACTTCGAGCCCATCGCCGTCATCATCCCGGCGGTCGGGCCGACGAAGACCAGCCCCGCATCGAAGCAGGCCCGCGCGAATTCGGCATTCTCCGACAGGAAACCGTAGCCGGGGTGCACAGCTTCCGCTCCGGTCTTGCGCGCGGCCTCGATCAGCCGCTCGACACTGAGATAACTGTCGCGGGCACGCGCCGGCCCGAGCAGCACGGCCTCGTCGGCGAGCGCGACATGCATCGCGTCGCGGTCGGCCTCGGAATAGACCGCGACCGTGCGGAGGCCCATGGCCCGCGCAGTGCGGATGACGCGGCAGGCGATCTCGCCGCGGTTGGCGATCAGGAGCGTGCGAAATCGCCGGTAGAGCTTCGAGCGGTCCATCGCATCACATCCTGAACAGGCCGAATTTCGTCGGTTCGATCGGCGCATTCGACGCCGCGGAAAGGCCGAGCCCGAGCACGAGCCGCGTGTCGGCCGGATCGATCACGCCGTCGTCCCAGAGCCGCGCGGTCGCGTAATAGGGATGCCCCTGGCTCTCATATTGCGCACGAATGGGGCTGCGGAATTTCTCTTCCTCTTCTTTCGACCAGCTATCGCCCTTGGACTCGATATTGTCGCGCCGGACCTGGCTCAGCACCATCGAGGCCTGTTCGCCGCCCATCACCGAGATGCGCGCATTCGGCCACATCCAGAGGAAGCGCGGCGCGTAGGCGCGGCCGCACATGCCGTAATTGCCGGCCCCGTAGGAGCCGCCGATCACGACAGTGAATTTCGGCACCGAGGCGGTCGCAACCGCCGTCACCAGCTTGGCGCCGTCGCGCGCGATGCCACCGGCCTCGTACTTCTTGCCGACCATGAAGCCCGTGATGTTCTGCAGGAATACCAGTGGAATGCCGCGCTGGCAGCACAGCTCGATGAAATGCGCGCCCTTGAGCGAGCTCTCGCTGAAGAGAATGCCGTTATTGGCGATGATGCCGACCGGAAAGCCCCAGATGTGCGCGAAGCCGCACACCAGCGTCGTGCCGTAGAGCTTCTTGAACTCATCGAATTCGGAGCCGTCGACGATGCGGGCGATGATATCGCGCACGTCGAACGGTTTGCGGCCATCGACCGGGACAACGCCATAGATTTCCTCGGCCGCAAACAGCGGCTCGCGCGGCGCATGCATATTGAGGTTCGGTCGCGTCGGTGGCTTCAGCGTGCCGACGATACGCCGCGCGATGCCGATCGCGTGCGCATCGTTCTGGGCGTAGTGATCGGTCACACCCGACTGGCGCGAATGCACGTCGGCGCCGCCGAGCTCTTCCGCGCTCACCACCTCGCCGGTCGCAGCCTTCACCAGCGGCGGGCCGCCGAGGAAGATGGTGCCCTGGTTGCGGACGATGATGCTCTCGTCCGACATCGCCGGGACGTAGGCGCCGCCGGCGGTGCAGGAGCCCATCACGATCGCGATCTGCGGAATCCCCTGTGAGGACATCTGCGCCTGGTTGTAGAAGATGCGGCCGAAATGCCGCTCGTCCGGAAAGATCTCGTCCTGCAGCGGCAGGAAGGCGCCGCCGGAATCGACCATGTAGACGCAGGGAAGGTTGTTTTGCCGCGCGATGTCCTGCGCGCGCAGATGCTTCTTCACGGTCATTGGATAATAGGTGCCGCCCTTGATGGTGGCGTCGTTGGCGACGATCACGCATTCGCGGCCCGAGATGCGCCCCACCCCTGTGACGACGCTCGCCGAATGCACGTCGCCGCCATAGAGGCCATAGGCCGCGAGCGGCGACAGCTCCAGGAATGACGTCCCGGGATCGACCAGCAGGTCGACGCGCTCGCGCGCCAGCATCTTGCCGCGTGCTGTGTGGCGATTGCGCGAGGCCTCACCGCCGCCGCCGGCGACCTGGCTGAGCTTTTCGCGCAAGTCCGCGACGAGGTTGCGCATGGCCTCGGAGTTGCGCGCAAAGTCTGATGAGGACGGATCGATGCTGGAATGAAGCGGCATGGTGATTCCAATGAGGTGAACGCTTTAAGCCGTCTCGGCCATCAGCTCGCGGCCGATCAGCATGCGGCGAACCTCCGAGGTGCCGGCGCCGATCTCGTAGAGTTTGGCGTCGCGCCACAGACGTCCGACCGGGAATTCGCTGGTGTAGCCGACCCCGCCGAGCGCCTGGATCGCCTCGCCCGCCATCCACGTCGCCTTTTCCGCGGAATAGAGGATCGCGGCAGCCGCATCCTTGCGCAAGCTGCGCGCGTGGTCGGCGCGGTCGCAGGCGCGCCCCACGGCGTAGACATAGGCGCGCGTGGCCTGCCAGGTCGAATACATGTCGGCGAGCTTGCCCTGCATCAGCTGGAAATCGCCGATCGGCTGGCCGAACTGCTTGCGTTCGTGCATGTAGGGCACCACCGCATCCATGCAGGCCGCCATGATCCCGAGCGGACCGCCTGACAGCACCGCGCGCTCATAGTCGAGGCCGGACATCAGCACCTTGACGCCCTCGCCCATCTTGCCGAGCACGTTCTCCTCCGGCACCTCGCATTCGTCGAAGAACAAGGGATAAGTGTTGGAGCCCCGCATACCGAGCTTGTCGAGATGCTGGCCGTGGGTAAACCCTTTAAAGCCCTTTTCGATCAGGAAGGCGGTCATGCCGCGCGGACCGGCCTCCGGATCGGTCTTGGCGTAGACGACGAGCACGTCGGCATCGCCGCCATTGGTGATCCACATCTTCGAGCCGTTGAGCACGTAGCGATCGCCGCGCTTGTCGGCACGCAGCTTCATCGAGACCACGTCGGAACCGGCGCCGGGCTCGGACATCGCGAGCGCGCCGACATACTCTCCGGAGATCAGCTTCGGCAGATAGCGCTGGCGCTGCGCGTCGTTGCCGTTGCGGCGGATCTGGTTGACGCAGAGGTTGGAATGGGCGCCGTAGGAGAGCCCCACGGCAGCCGAGCCGCGCGAAATCTCCTCCATGGCGACGATATGGGCGAGATAGCCCATGTTGGACCCGCCATATTGCTCCGGCGCGGTCATGCCGAGCAGGCCGAGGTCGCCGAAGCGCTTCCAGAGGTCTGCGGGGAATAGATTGGCCTTCTCGATGTCGGCAGCGCGCGGGGTGATCTCCGCCTCCACGAAGGCGCGAAGCGTGTCGCGCAGCATGCCGATGTCTTCGCCCAGATCGAAGTCGATGCTCGGGATGTTCAAGGCGATTCCTCCGTATTTTGGCATCCGAACCTAGCGCGGCCCCGGCGCTCTTGCGGTCGAAAAGGTTGCATTTTCCGCCAAACTTGGCGAGGATTTTCCGAGGGAATTCCGATGCCTTTTCAAGCCGCCACCGCGATCCCGCGCCGTGCCATGACCCCTGCCGCCTTCGTCCGCGGTGTGGTCGCCGCTTATGAACGATACGGCCGCGATCCGGCGGAGGCGCTGAGCCGGGGTCAGGTAGTGCCGGACCTTGTCAATTCTCCGGATGGGCGGATCACGGCCGCCCAGTTCGAGGCCCTGGCGGGCCATGCCATGCGCGAGCTCGACGACGAGGCGCTCGGCTGGTTCTCGCGCCGGCTGCCATGGGGCACCTATGGCATGCTGTGCCGCGCCTCGATCACGGCGCCGACGCTGGAGGTGGCGCTCAAGCGCTGGTGCCGGCATCACCGCCTGCTCACCGAGGATGTCGTGCTCGATCTGGCAGTTGGCGAGGAGACTGCGGTCGTCTCCATCCGGGAGCTGCGCGATCTCGGCGGCTTACGCGAATTCTGCCTCGTCACCCTGCTCCGCTACGTCCTCGGCTTCTCCTGCTGGGCGGTCGATTCCGCGATCGCCTTGCGCGCGGCGGAATTTCCTTACCCCCAGCCCAGCCACGTCTCGGTCTACCCGACCATCTTCTGCCGCAATATCCGCTTCGACGCCGACCGCACCGCGATCATCTTCGACAAGCATTATCTTTCGCTGCCGCTCACGCGCAGCGCCGCCGACCTCGATAACATGCTCAAAGGCGCTTTGCGGCTGACGGTGCTGCCCTATCGGCGCGACCGGCTTCTTGTCGAGCGCGTGCGCCGGGTGCTCCGCAACGCGCGCGGACGCAGTCTCGGCGCCGAGGATGTCGCGCGCGAGCTGGCGCTGTCCACCCGCACCATGCATCGGCGCCTGCGCGAAGAGGCCACCTCGCTGCGCGAACTCAAGGAAGAGGCAAAGTTCGAGCTCGCCAAGCAGGAGCTGATGCGCGGCCGCACGCCGATCAAGCGGATCGCGGAAATTGCCGGATTCCGCAACGAGAAGAGTTTTTCGCGTGCCTTCCGTACCTGGACCGGCGCCTCCCCGCGCGAGTTTCGCGGGCGGTATCGCTGAGGGACTGTCGCCTCACTGTCACAAAATGACGGCCCCCGAGATGACCCCCGGAGGCCGTGTTTTTCGAAACCGGTTCGAATTCAGCCGTTAGTTCGAGTTGGTCTGCGCGCCCGGGCGAAGCTTGGCACGCGACCGCGTCTGCTTGGGCTGGTAGGCCAGCGCGTCATTCGAGGTCTTCGCACCACCGCTCTGCGAGCAGGTGCCGCCGATGCCGCCGGCAGCGGCCCGGCAGGCTTCCATGGTCGGATAACCGCAACCGTGAGCGGCCTGGGCACCGTTGGTAATGCAGAAATCGTCTGCACGCGCGGCGGGTGCGGTCATCATGAGAAACGCGGATGCAAACAGCGTCGCAGCGGATGCGACAAACGTCTTCGAGGTCGAGGTCATGGTGTCTTTTCCTGGCTCAGGGTCCCACAAAAGAGTCCTCGGCACGCGATGCAGGCCGAGGTTCACACCTTGGATCTAGGCGGCGGTCCCGAGCCGACAATCACGGCTCAGCGCATCGCAGGACTTCCGAAATCACATGTCACAGTTAGGTGATTTACTCAGCATCATAGTGCTGGCGTCGGGCGTGTGGCGGCGCCTGGAACGCAGCTAGCCCGCCGATACCGCGGCGACCTCCTGCAACGGCAGAGGCACGTCCTTCGCGACGCCCAGCACCGGAAAGCTGCGGACGTTCTTCACATTCGGCATCGCAGCGAAATGCAGGAGCTGCTGGCGCATGCTCTCGACGCTTGGCGCCACGCATTTGAGGAGATAGTCGGTGTCGCCCGAAATCCGCCAACACTGCTGGATGCGCGGGATCGCGGCAATCGAGCTCTCGAACGCCTCCAGCACGGGCTGGGCCTGGCTGCCGAGCTGGATCGAGACGAACGATACCACCTCATAGCCGAGCCGCCGCTCGTCGATGACGGCGCGCACCGCCCGGATCACGCCGCGGCTGAACAGCGATTTCAGCCGCCGCAGGCAGTTGGGTGCGGACACCCCGACCCGCAGCGCCAGCTCATTGTTGCGAACCCGCCCGTCCTGCTGCAGTTCGGACAATATCTTCAGATCGACGCCGTCGAGCTGGTCACGCCCCGCCATACCCACCTCGCCCATGAGCTTGTCATGTGCGGCAGCGAAGCATGCGGCGGAATAGCTGCCAAGGGCCGGAGCCGGCGTGGTAGCTGATCCGCGGCGTGGGATGGTCGGATGCGAGGTTTATAATGTGTGGGCGGAATATCTTCCCGCCGTCATGGCCAGGCCTTGTCCCGGCCATGACGGAAGTCTTTGGCGCCGGGTTGGGCCCTCAATGCGTCCAGGGCTCGCCGCGGCGGAACGAGAAATTGTCGGCATAGGCGGCCGGCCGGCGTACCGCCTCCTGCGGCTCGATCACCTGGTAAGCGATGCCCTTGCGCTCGCAATAGGCGACCGCCTCTTCCTTGCTGTGGAAGCGCAGCGTGATCTGCTGCTTCATGTCGCCGGACGAGGTCCAGCCCATCAGCGGCTCGACCGAACGCGGCTGCTCCGGCTCGTAATCGAGCTGCCATTCCTTCGTCTTGGACCGGCCGGATTGCATCGCGTTCTTGGCGGGCTTGAAAATGCGTGCGGTCATGGGTGGTCCGGGCCTCTTCGTCTTTTCGTTCGAACTGGATGCGTCACGGTGGCAGTTGGTGGAAATCTCAGGGATAGTATAGAGACACCGTTCGGGAAGTGTTCGGTGATTCCGGCTCCCCGGGTGCCCTACCTACGGGTATAGTCATTATGCTGCACCGTGACAATTGCGTACCCGCCTTCCGCGCCGGGACCCCGCCCGGCGGCACTGGCTCCCCGACATCAGCGTATTTGTTCCTTCCGAAAGCTCCCGTCGCATGGCCTTCCTGAACATCAGCGCAACGCTTCCCGAAAAGGGGCGCGACCTCCGGCTCGACCTGTTTCGCGGTGTCGCGAACTGGGCGATCTTCCTCGACCACATCCCCGACAACGTCGTGAACTGGGTCACGACGCGCAATTACGGCTTTTCCGACGCCGCCGACCTGTTCGTCTTCATCTCCGGCTACACCGCCTCGTTCGTCTATGCGCGGATGATGCTGGAGCGCGGCTTCGTCGTCGGCGCCACACGGCTGACCAAGCGGGTCTGGCAGCTCTATGTCGCCCACATCATCCTGTTCGTGATCTACATCGCCTCGATCAGCTATCTCGCGCTGCGCTTCGGCGATTCCGAGATGATCAACGAGTTCAACGTCGCTGGCCTCGTCGACAACGCCACCGAGACGCTGCGCCAGGGTCTGTTCCTGCGCTTCAAGCCGCTCAATCTCGACGTGCTGCCGCTCTACATCGTGCTGATGGGACTGTTCCCGCCAGTGCTTTGGTTCATGCTGCGCAAGCCCGACGTGACGATGGCGCTGTCCATCGTGCTGTGGCTGGCCGCGCGCCATTTCGGCTGGAATCTGACGGCCTATCCGGCCGGCCAGTGGTATTTCAACCCGTATTGCTGGCAGGTGCTGTTCGTGTTCGGGGCCTGGTGCGCCATGGGCGGCGCGCGGCGCTCGATGACGCTGATCAACGCGCCGATCACGCTCTATCTCTGCCTCGCCTATCTCGCCTTCGCGCTGATCATGACCATGGCCGGCCGCTTCCCGACCTTGGGCGGCATGCTCCCGCAATGGCTGTTCTCGGCCTTCAACCCGAACGACAAGACCAACCTCGCGCCCTACCGCTTCATCCACTTCGTCGTGATCGTGATCCTGGTGATCCGCTTCGTGCCGAAGGAATGGCCGGGCCTGGAGTGGAAGGTGTTCGATCCGCTGATCGTCTGCGGTCAGCAGTCGCTCGCGGTGTTCTGCGTCGGCGTGTTCCTATCCTTCGTCGGCCATTTCGAGCTGTCGATGAGCTCAGGCTCGCTGTTCGCGCAGCTCTTCGTCAGCATCGCCGGCGTCGCGATCATGACGACGGTAGCCTATTACATCTCGTGGTCGAAGAAGCAGGACAAGCCGTTGAAGCCGCCGCCGTCAAAGCCGGCTGCGGCGAAGGCCGCCTGATGGTGACGCGGCGCCGATGCCGCGTCAGGCCGCCTCTTCGCCGTCGAACTCGGTGAACTTCTTGTAGATCCAGTCGCGGCCGTCGTGGCGGCGCCAGACCTTGCCGTAGACGAGCTGTCCGTTGATCGAGCGGCGCGGCACGATCACGGTCCAGAGATGCCAAATCTCGGTCCAACTCGACTGCGGACCGGCGGTTTTGGAGTTGCGATCGGAAGACATGGCAGAACTCACTGGCGCAGAGCTCGGCTGCTACGCGCGCTGCCACGAACAGTGATCTTGTGTGAGCACGGATTTCAGGCAGCCCATCGCGAGCCGTGCTCGATCTGATAACAGCGACTAAGGCGCCCGCAACAACCGGTCGCCCTTAACCTAACCGATCAACCTTACTTCTCTTGCGCAAACGGCGAGATTGGTTGAAAGCCGGCGTCGACTTTCTAGAGTGCGTGCGCGATTTGAGAGCGCGCGGTTTTGAGGACGCGCGGTGTTTTTAAGCCGACACATATTTTCAAAAGAATTGACTGGCCAGGACGACCACAATGAATTTGCAATGTGCATGTCTGCGCTTGGCGCTGCGATCGACAACGTCTGTCCCGATCGCAAAGACACCGTCCCAGCAGCCGCCGAAGGCCGCCAACGACAACGAGACAGTCTGGCCGCTCGTGCCGTTTCCAGCCGGCTGGCACGCCTCGAGCTGACGGGCCAGATCTGAAAAAGTGACGCCTGAAAAGCGCAACGCCGCGCAAGCGGAGTATCATCGCTTGGCGGCGTCCGTTTAGGCATTGGGCGCTGAAATCCCCAACACGCATATGTCTGTGGCGCCGCGTAGAAGGTTCGATGAGCGTCCGGCAATTCTGCGCTGCTCTGAGGGCTGCAATGGCTTGAAAGATCGCGCCGAAGTCGCGCTGAAAGGAGAATGTGCGAAGGCTTCCGCCGCGCCTTTCGGCCCAGACGACGGCAACCAATCACTACGCCACGCGTTGCAGCTTTTTCCCGCCTGTCCGGGGCATCCGAGAGTGTCCGCGATCAGCGTGCGCCCGCCTGCACGGACGGCGTCTCACGTCCATGTGAACTGGAGCGGCCGGTGAATTTCCACGAACGAGCAGAGATCAATGAACGGCAGAAGGCAAGGCCAGCGGAGGCCGTGAGCCAGGTCGATACGCCTGAGGAACGCGTCGAGACGCCGGAGGCCGGAAGCTCGCTGCTCGCACTCGGCGGACTCGGCCTCGCGGCAATCGCGATGCTGGGCTGGATTTGCGCCCTCGCCTGGTTCGCCTGGCGCCTCGTCGATTGGCTGCTGTCTTGAGGCGGCCCCCGAATCCCGAGGCAAGAGGCATCGGCCTGGGCATTCTTGGGGTACATGTCGGAACTGGTCGGGGCAGCTGGATTCGAACCAACGACCTGCAGTACCAAAGCAGGCAGTTCCGGTGGACAAGGCGGCCATTACGGGACAATGGACGAGCACCCCCTCCGGGCGCTCGGGGAGCGCCTTTCCATTCTACGCCGTCAGTTTGGCGGGCAGCGCCTACGATCCGGCAACCGTCGAGATCATCTGCGTCGGCACGCAGTGATGTGGACCGGTGCTCGCTCCGTCCCCGATTCCATCCTGAATCGCTACCAAGAGCAACCGCCCCGCGAGCAAGGGGAGTTTCGTTAGCGTTTCTTCGGAGCCACCACGACTCGAAGCGTCCCAGGAGCGGGGCTATTTGGTCCGCCCGCGCTCGTTGCTATTCCGCCGAGCGATTTCTGAAGAGCATTCGACAGCACGGTGAACGCAGTTTTCACCCAAGGTCGCCCAACCATCGCGTTAAAGCTCGCAGTGATTTCTCCTTCTCCCAGGGAACTGGTAACCACGGTCACTCCCGAAGGTTGTCCGCCAACAGACATCGCGGTTATGGCGTCAGGGTCCATGGAGGGCGGGATTGGTCGCCTCGATGTGATTTCCCATCCCGCTTCCTGCATCGCGAAGGCAATCTCCTGCGCAAACTCGAAGCTTTCCGGATCATCGCGCAGGTACATGACTTCAGTCGGTGCTTTGGGCTGTGTACTGAGATCGCTGATAAACTCTTCACGGTTCAAGCGCCGCGGAGCGATCTGTTTACGCAATTGCTCCAGCTTCAGCTCTGCCTCTTTTTGGCGCGCTCGCGCTTCCTCGATCTGCGCTTGCGCCTTTGCCGCCTCCGCTTCGGCGGTTTGTCCTTTGGCATCGGCTGCCGAGATCTTTGTCGCGGCCTCGGATTTGTAGGCTTCCAGTTGTCTCGTAGCTTCTTCGGCTTCGAGATGTTGCAGTCGCACTACAGCCGTGGTTGCTATCCCAACCGCGACGGCGGCCAGTGCGGCAAATCCCAGTGATATGAGCATGGCCGTCTCCCAGCCATGTAAGTCGAGCCCCCACATCCGCCTTGCTTTCCTGGAGAAGATAGCACTTTCGGTCATATATCCGCCCGCGACTCGCGACGGAGCATGACACGCGGCGGCGTATACAAGCAGAGGGATTCCCGCTTATCCTACCTATTCACGGGTATGACCGAGGCCGGGCGCAAGGATAAGGCTAGAAGGTGGGCTAGATTATTTTTTCAGAATAAGTCCCATTGCGCGCGCCATTCGCCTCACGGAGCCGGTGTGCCGACCGAGCGCCGCCGCTATCTCCGATACGACGCGACGACGCGCCAGCCACGCAAGCCGCTTCCGCTCAGCCTCAGTCCATCCCTTTGGCTTCGACGATCTCATCTCGCAATGATCGAATGAGCTCGATGCGAGCGATATTGGGAAATTTACGGGGGGCGGCGAGAGACTAAAACGCGCCGAGCGCCCCCTGGACGCGGATGGAAGAAAATCAGCGGGGCGAGCGCAAGGGCAACGCGGGGCAACGAGCGGTGGATTGATTGGTCCTTTGATCTGCCGCGACTCAGGAGCCGCTTCGCCGGCTTTGGGGCTGCAGCCGGCTTCTGCATGGCTACCCACTATGCGTCATTTGAAATCACGGCGCCGGCGGCGGGCCGCTGCTCGATGCCTTGCGGAAATGAGCGCCCTAATGGCATAGCCAGCGATGACGCCGATGATGAATGCGGCGGCCACTATGAAAGGTACAGAGAACCGCTCCATACCAGCCGAATGCGGTACCAGGCTGCAGCGTTCCTACCTGGGGCACCAGAAGGGCCGGACCGTAAAGGCTTGGTGCAACACTCGTGCGGCCTCGCCGAGCCGGACCTTCTCTCTTAGATCCTCCAGTTCCTGAAGCATTTTGATTTGCTCGTCGTGATGTTGGCGCAACCTGATGCGGGTATGGCCATCGATGGGATGCACCGCGTCACGCAGATCATCTCGGACCACGCGCACGCGCTTCCGGGACGCCTACGGAATGGGGGCAAGCCATGAAGCGCCGGCGCCGATCGCACAGGAAGCGCAACCGGCAGCGGCTGGCTGCGCACGACCGCGAGGCGATGAACGGAAGGCCCGCCGCGCTGGCGGGCCTTCCTTATCTCCAGGACCAGCCGGACTGCATGTATCGGCGTTTGCGGGCTTCGCGCAGAGCCCAAACACGTGATTTCGCAATCGGCGCGATCGTCATGTTGCTTGATTTCTGACTTCCCGTGCACCCTATAGGAGGCCCAATCATTCAGATGAGGAGGTCAAATGAGGATTAATCGGGCGGGCCAACAGGCGCTCGACGCCATTATCGAGAAGTGGAAAGCCGAGCAGCAGCTACGCGACGCAGAGGTTCGGCTCAGGAAGGCTCTCAGCCAGCCGAAGTCCCCTCCACTGAAGAGGCGCATTTAGGCTCAGAAGAAGGGCGCGGGGCTTCGGTCCCGCGTTTTCTTTCGTGATAGGCTCCGTTCAAGGAGTCGCACTCATGGTCAAGCACGAGCCGGAGATCAGGCGGGCAAAGGCCAAGCTCTACGTGGAGGCGTGCAACAGGGCTGTACATGATGCGCCTTGGACCGCGGGTAGAACCAACACGATCGACAAAGGGGGGATCTATCGGGCACTGGAGCTCGCCGAACAGGCATATGAAGCCCATGACCTCCCGTACGAGGGCGGACTCTCAAAGATGTCGAAATACCCTCCCGGACGCTTCAAGTGGGTTTGCGACGATACCGCGAGCGCCGATGAGTGCGTGAAGGTGCTCGACACCAAAACAGGCCGCTCAGTGGTCTGGCCCTACTTTTAGGCCCCTCACCCTCGCCGGCCGGCGGCGGCCACAACTCCCACGAAAACGACCGCAAGGACGATCCATCCCACCGTCGACACCGCATCCATGATCTGCCCCCTCTGACCCGAGGGCACCATGAGAACCGGCGGACGCGATGTTCCTGAGTCAAATTGACTCACTTAGAAGATGTGAAGGTGGGCAAGGTATTGCCAAACGTCTGCGGCCAGCTTGTCGATAACCGCCCCGCCCGCCTTTTCTCCGATCCACTTCAAGGTTGGAGCAAGTGTCTCGCGCACGCAGCGACGCGCACTCGCGCCGCCTCCAGCAACCGACGGCCGGCAGATAACTCGGCGACGATCTGCTCCCTCTCCTCTGGCTCGCCCGGAAAATCGTTCGTCTCTTTGACGGCGGCGACGAGCTCATCGAGCTTTTCAAGCGCCTGTTGCTGCTCAGGCGAGTTGTGGCTCAGCGAGACAACACGATCTGACGCGGGGATCGTTCGGTTCGCGCGAACCAGCACAGCTTCCAGGCCATTGAGAAGCAGCTTCTTGGCACGGTCAAAACGATCGTCAAGGTATCCAACCAGGACCATCTTAGAGCCTTCTACGATCATCGAGCTGATCACAGAGGGCTCCATCTGTGGGTGACCGCGTTCACGCGGTCCAGCCAGACAAGCCACGCGATGGAAAGTATGTCGGCGCCACCATGGCGAGGGCTCTTTTCCGCGAAGTTGTCCCAGGTGAACTTCCGTCCCTCGGCAATCAGGTCCGAGATCTCCGCGATATCAACCGGCGTTCCAGTCTTCCCATAATCTTCCCAATCGGAAAATCTGGGAAGACAAAGCTGCAAAATATTACGCTAAGTGATTGATTTTATTGGTCGGGGCAGCTGGATTCGAACCAACGACCTGCAGTACCCAAAACTGCCGCGCTACCAGGCTGCGCTATACCCCGAATGTCCGGCGAGCCCCGTCGATACACGCTTCCCGGCGCGCCAGCAAGGCGCCAATGACGCCGTTCCCGGGCGCCTATTTGCTGCCGAACAGCGGATGGGCGACCCGGTCGCCAGGACGGATGCCGTATTTCTGCGCTGTTCCCGCCACCACCTCCAGCACCGCCCGGGCCGGCCCCTGGGACGAGATGATCTTGGTCGACATCGGCTCGGTGTTTTCGGCGATGCGCAGGATGCGGCCGTCGGCGCGGATGAAGATCATGTCGAGCGAGACGTAGGTGTTCTTCATCCACATCGACACTTCCTGCTCGGGATTGAAGTCGAACAGCATGCCTTTGCCGTCGGCCAGTTCCTTGCGGTACATCAGGCCGGTCTGCTTCTCCTGCTCGGTCGTCGCCATCTCGACCGAGAACACCTGCACGCCGTTTCTGGTGACGATCTCGAGCGGCTGGAAGCTCGCGGCGCGGACAGATCCGATTGCGACCGCCATGCCGGCAACGACGAGGATGGCGGCAAGACAGCCCTTCGCAACGGACCAGACGGCCTTTCGATCAGAATTCATGGGGACTCTCGGGGCGTGGGACTGGAACAGTCCTTACGCAACAGTCGCCGGAAAAGCCAGAGGCGCGCTGGCTGGCCGGCACGCCTCTGCTCACGATTGCGGGAATTGATGCCTTTAGAGCGTTTTCGAGCGAAGTGGATACCGGTTCGCGTGAAGAAAACGCGTCAAAACAAGAATCTAGAGCTTCGGTTCTGAATCAATCAGAACCGATAAGGCTCTAGTGCGACTGCAAGCCCGGCGACCCGGTCTCGGGATGGATCTCGGCCGCCATCATGCCCTTGGAGCCGGGCCCGAATCGGACCAGCACATATTGGCCGGGGCGCAGCTCAGTCATGCCGAAGCGGCGCAGTGTCTCCATGTGCACGAAGATGTCGGGCGTGCCCTCGCCGCAGGTCAGGAAGCCGAAGCCGCGCAGCCGGTTGAACCATTTGACCTGGGCCCGCTCCAGGCCGCTGGTCGGGGTGACCGTGACGTGGGTGCGCGGCGGCAGCATCTGCGCCGGATGGATCGCGGTGGATTCGTCCATCGAGACCACGCGGAATGCCTGATAGCCCTTGGCGCGCTGGACGCACTCAACGACGATGCGGGCGCCCTCGTAAGCAGTCTGGAAGCCGTCGCGCCTGAGTACGGTGACGTGCAGCAGCACGTCGGGCCAGCCATTGTCGGGCACGATGAAGCCGTAGCCCTTTGAGGCGTCGAACCATTTGATGACGCCGTGAACCTCGACGAGGTTGGCGCTGCCTTCACCCAGTCCGGTGAAGGGGCTGAGCGCGCTGTCGCGACCGCTGCCGTGCTCGCCCACGGGAACTCCGACCTTCTTGGACTCAAATCCGTCCGACGACCCCATAACCCCGGACCCCACACTGCCATGCAACCCGCCATTTTGGCGGCGCTCGAATCACGCGTCTTAAGAGAATGTTCTCAATTCGACGCGACGCGAATCTTTCGACTCAAAAGATAACACTCCCGGTTGCGAGGCATAGACAAAAAAGAGATTCGCCGGAACCTATGAACAGCTTGCACAGCCGCGAATCAAATTGATGCCTCAATTGCCGGCAAAGGGCCCGAGCGCTTCGCCGATGTCGTGATGGATCACGAGGTCGGCGATGTCGTCCTGCTCGGTCGGCTCGCGATTGATGATCACAAGTCGTGCGCCGGCGTTCTTCGCCATCATCGGAAAGCCCGCTGCCGGCCACACCACCAGCGAGGAACCGATGGCGATGAAGAGGTCGCAGGTCTGCGACAGCGCAGCTGCGCGCTGCATTTCATCCTCGGGCATCATCTGGCCGAACGAAATCGTGGCGGTCTTCACCGGCTCGTCGCACATGGTGCAATTGGGCGCGGCGCCCTCCGCATCGAACCGGCGCTTCACCCAGTCGAGTTGATAGGCCTGCCCGCATCCGATGCATCGCGCATAAGTAGTATTTCCGTGAAGTTCAATCACGTGCTCGGCAGCCAGCCCCGAGGCCTGGTGCAGATTGTCGATGTTCTGGGTGATGACGGCGGGAACCTTGCCGGCGCGGTAGAGCGAGGCCAGTGCGCGATGGCCGCGTCCCGGCTTTGCCGCCGCGAACACCTCCTCCATCGCAAAGCGCCGGCGCCAGGATTCGTCGCGCGCCTTCTGGCTCGCCACGAACTCTTCGAACGGGATCGGACGGTTGCGCGTCCAGATTCCGCCCGGCGAGCGGAAGTCAGGGATGCCGCATTCGGTCGAGATGCCGGCACCGGTGAACGGCACGATTCGCTTGGCTTCGGCGATCATGTCGCCGAGCCGTTCAACGCCGCTGCCAAGGTCCAATGCTATCACGCGTTGCTCCCGATGTGTTTTGCGCTCTCTGCATGGCACAAGCGCCAAGATTATTGACGCTCTTATCCACCGTGGCGAAAAGAGCGAAGAGAAACAGACTCGGCAATTCCTGCCGCCCATCGCATATCACAATCCTGCAATGCCTCCTCCCCATTGACGCCCCATTCGGGAGCCCCAATGGATGTATCGAATCCGACTCGCAGCGCGATGCGGCGGCAGTGCTCGAGGTCAGTGGAAACAGGTGCGAACAGAGGGGATGGATATGACCGAAGATGAAGAACGCAAAGCGCGCGAACGCGAGGAGATCGCCACCCGTGTTGCCGCCTTCCGCGCCACCCAGGAGAAGTTCAAGCGCGAGCGCGAGGAATATTTCGTGTCGACGCTCGAGAATGCCCGCAAGGTCGAACGTCCCTCGCTCTGGCCGTAGGGCGTGACGTCACGTGCACACGAACGAAAAAAGCCCGGAGCCTCGCTCCGGGCTTTTCGCTTTAAAACTCGCTAGCTTTAAAACTCGCTACCAGTGCCGCCAGTAGTGGTGCCGGTAGTACGGTCCGCCGCCATAATAGGCGTAGGGACCCGGTCCGTAATAGTAGCCCGGGTCGTCATAATAGCCGTAGCCCGGCCCGTAATAGCCATAGGGATGCGATGCTGCGACCGCGCCCGCCGTGATTGCGCCGGCGGCAAGGCCGAATGCGAGGCCCGGTCCGATGCCGCGGCCGCGCGCCTCGGCTGGCGCAGGCGCCGCGACCGCGGTTACGCCGACGGCTGCGACGGTGGCCAGAACTGCCAGTGTCTTCTTCATGATTTTCCTCCTTCGCGCGTCTCGCGGAATAACCGCGAGGGCCTGCGATGGTTGCGCGCAGTGCGGAACCGAAAACGGTCAAAAAACAATGAACCCGCGGGAACGAACGCTCGCGGCGCGGATTGACATCGTAAGTGCGGAAGCCTCCGCCATCCGGGTTGAGGCGACAGCACGAAGACCTCGTCAGCATCCTCCGCGGTGCTGGCGGGGTTTTTTAGTTTCGCAGGAGAGATGCAGCAGACCATAGCGGCTGCCAGCGTTGCGGCCTTCGGCCGGCAGTTCGATCCTTCCTCGCGGCACCGAAAGACGTTTCTCTTTGTGAGCGCGGAACAAGATTTTCGCGCACACGTTGAAGTCGTCTTCAGGCAGAAGAGGCCCGACATGCCCGCGTGGCTCGAAGTCCTGCTCAACCTGTGCGGCTATGCCGGTTTCGTGGCGCTCGCGACGCGCGGCGGCACGTTCCGGGATACGTCCGCGAACGACCGGATCTGGGGCGAGAAGCGCTAGTTCGCGTGCAGCGCCTGCCCTGCCGTGCGCACCAACCGATCGGCCTTGACCGCGACACGGGTGTCCTCGGCCTGCGGCCGCAGCGAAAAGCTGATCCCCACGAAAGCGAGACAGAAGAGCGTGCCGACGATGGCGACGCGCCGGTAGGTGTGGCGATCGCCTTGATGAAAGGACGGCTCTGAAAATGGCGTCATGACAAAATGGCTTCTTCGCAAAATCGCTTCTTGATTGTCGTTGCCACACACCTATCCCAAGTAGCGGCAAGCGCAACGCGATTGGGCTTTTAACCTAACCGAATAGGGTTATCGGCTTTCGGACAAGGTTTCGTTAGACGTTGCGCCAAGATCTCGGTGCGCCGCGCGACCGCCTTTGTTCCAGCTTCGACTCCCTTTCGTTCGCAAAGAACAAATCGGAGTCGGAAAAATCAGAGAGACGCGAATCCTAACGATCGATGAAAGCGGGCGCCGCCACCGGCACAGGACTCTTCGGCGGCAAAATTTTCGACGGCAAGAATTTAGAGGCGACTGTGAACATGATGACGATCTCGCGGCACGACTCGCACCGAAAGCTGTTGGGTGAGTTTGCCGTCATTGGCTTGGCGCATTGCGGGCACGTCATGCTGCACGAACGCGTGACTTCACACGTTCGTTCCGTCGCACGTTGCGTCCACTCTCGCCGATCCACTCACGCCGCCCGCTTTGCTTTGCCCTTCTCCGAAAAGCATTCCAGGATCTGGATGCGCAGCTCCTCTGCAGCCGGGCCTTCGAGCTTCCTGAGCTCGTTCCAGAGCCTGATCACTTCGCGCTGTTTCTCGACGGTCATGAATCACCTCCAAGAGAAGATGATTGACTAGAACAAAATGAGAACAAAAAGTCCAGCCCCTCCCCGAAATTCCACAGGGGCACGGCGGCTTGAACCTTTTCCGCGCTGCGCGGGACCCATGGAGGTTGGGGATTTCAGGGCCCAGTCATACGGCAGCGCCGCCTGACGAACATACTCCGTCATCGCGGCGCTGTTGCTTTTTGGATTTTCAACCTTACGTTACGAACGTAGCCGGCGGCCAGGCGCTGAAATCCCAACGCCGTCGGCCAAGAGAGCCCCCGTGCGAAAGCGCGGGGTTTTTCTTGTCAGCCGCGGTTGCGCGGCAGGCGACGGCCGGCGGGCCCTGTGGTTTCTCCTGATCGTCGTGGTGATGTTCGGCATTGCCGTCGCCGAGCACCACCTCGACTTCAGCCGCTGATCCGTTGCGATGCTGCGCGAAGTGGCCCCGGCCTCGCCGGCGCCTTAGACGGCGTCCTTGGCCACCTTCAGCGGCGAGGCCTTGACCGACTTGCTCGCCGGCTTGGCCGCAAACTGCATCGGCTCTTTGGTGAAGGGATTGATGCCCATCCGGGCTTCGGTCGCGGGCTTGTTCACCACCGACATCTTGACGAAGCCGGGAATGACGAATTCGCCGGACTCGTTGAGCTCCTTGTAGCCCACCGTCGCCATGTATTCGATCACCGACTTCACGTCGTTCTTCGACAGCTGCGTGCCTTCCGCAATTGCATCGATCAATTGGGTCTTCGTCATCTTCGCCATGTTCTGAATTCCTTTGAAGGGATGCGCGTGCGTAAACTCTGCTGTGGACGCGGCCGGACCGCGGAGGCGCGCTTCTAATTCATGCCAGAGGTCATGAAGTGACCGGGCTTAGAGCCTATCGAGGCCCAAAACGCAAGCAGGGGTTCTCTAGGGTTCCCGACTTCCTGTGAAAGATGTTGCAGCATTTGCCGATTCTTTTTGAACCATTTGCCCCCTGGCGCGTCTTACTCATTGAAGTCCCTAAGCTTCACCCCACCAGAAAGCCCCGCTTCCCCCAGGCGGGGTTTTCGCTTTTGCCGGCCTGATAGAGCGCCGCGGCTGCTATATGGTCGAAAGGTTTCTCGTGGGGGACTCATGAAGGTCGCTATCGTCATCGCCGGCTTGATCGTTGTTGCAATCGCCGCCTTCGTCGCCATCCAGCCGAGCTTCTTGAAGCCCGCGTCCCTGGCACTCGTGAAGAAATCCGACATCTTCGGTTTCTCGCCCGGGATGACGTTCGACGAGACCAGCAAGCTCGTCAGTCAACGTCGCTACCTCTGCCGCCAGATCCCGGGCTCGTACACCCTCGAATGCGAGATCAATGGCGCCAAGGTCACGGTCCACAGTGACGACGCTGACGCCAAGCACCCGATCTGGCGTGTCCATGCGGAGTTGAACAATCCGGGGCCGCAGGAAGCCGCCGTCAAATCGATCTCCGACCAGTTCAACGCCCAGCCGATCAAGGTCCACGCGGGATGGACATGGATCGTCGGCCGTGAGCTCAAGCTGAGCTATGACGGCCTCGCCTTGAACCTCGTGGACGAGGCTGCGGAGGCCAAGCTTCGCAAAGACGAAGCCAGGCGCTAGCGAGCACGACGAGTCACCTCATCGTGAAACTTGTGACTGGGCACGCCTTGTTGAGACTTCGGTAACCTAACGCCTCCAATCTCGCATCAGTATCGTTGCGTTGGAGTATCCTCACAGTGCTGGATTTTAACGAGCTGCGTGAACTCGCGGCTGATGTACGCGTTTTTGTCGATATCGCCGAGGACAAGGCCGAAGCGCTGCGAGCCGTCATCGCAGCTTATGACGTCGTGCTCGCGATCTTCCCCTCTGGTGACGGCATGGGCCTCCACGTCATCAAAGGCAAAGAGATCCTGGACAAGATTGCAAACTCGCGGAGCCATGCGATGTACAGCCACACGGCCATCGCGGTCCCTGACCTCGAGCACGCAGAAGTGCTCAAATACCTGACGGCGCCGGTCGAGCAACGGATCGCAGCCTGAAGCGGATGCGTTTTGATTGAATCGGTGCGGGCCGTGAGCACCTCTCCCCTAGGGAGAGGTCGGATCGCATCGCAAGATGCGATCCGGGTGGGCGAGCCTTCCCACATTCACTGGCCGCCCAGCACGAACACCGTGAAGCCAATCACGATGCAGCCGAGCCCGAAGACCGCCGTCACGATTTCGACGACGTTTTCCAGACCGAAAAATCGGGCGGTGGCGCTCCATGCGGCAGACAGGAGCATCTCCGCGATCGCGCTGAGCAGGCCTTGAAGCATGGCAATAGGTCGCGTCGGTCGTCAGCGGGGTTCAACCGCCGTAACCGCTCGGCCTGTCCCGCAGTAGAACCGTCCCTCACCGAACGTCCCCGGCCTTCCGGCTCTCACCAATTGAAACCGGCTTGTTCAGGAAATACTCGCGGTTACCGGTCGCAGCTTCCGCGTACTGGTCGATGGCCACGATGATGGCCTGGACGTGGGCATAGCACCACCCTTCCCGTGTCGCTCTTCGGCGAACATCCTCGAGCGCGGTCAGGAAGGGCGATAGCTCTCTCTCATCGTCGAACCAACGCCTGCTCACCATGTCCTCCCGCCGAGCACCCTGCCCTTGGTCTGGCGCGGCTGCGCGCTCTTCAGCGCGTCCCGCTGGGCGCAAAGACTTTCAATCTTCGCTTCCATCCGCGACAGCAGCGCTTCGGCCGAGGCCGTCCCGACTCCCGCCCGCTGCAATTGGAGGATCTCCTTCCTCTGCCTTCCCATCCGGATGCGCATCCGTTCGATCTCCCGCCTGACAACGTCCAGGTCCGGCATGTTCAGCCCCGCGATTTTGAATATGGTCCATGAGAACAAAAACGGAACGGAAAGTCGAGTCCGACGTTGGACTGAGAAGGAGGAATTGCGCCGCCCTTACGTCGCACCGCCCAGAACGGATGCACGCGTGCGAGTGCGCGGGTAGTCCTACCTTCCATCGGGAACAGACAATCGCCGCTCGTTTTGACTAGGCTGACCCAAATGCTGGAGGAGCCGGATGCCGTACTTCATGCCCACGCAGGACCAGGCGCAACGCACTTACAAGGTGCTTGCCGACGTCTTCTGCGCGATCATGCTCGCGACCTTCTCGATTGTGTTCTTCGGACTGCTCGGCGGCATTGTTGCCTTCGTTCTACTTGAGGCCGGCCTGCTTGCGATCGATTGGCTCTTGCCGAACGAGGACGACGATGCGGCAGGCGTTGTTCGCTAGCGGACTTTCCCGTGGTCGCCCCACGCCGACTTGCTCGAACCCATGTTGCTCGAACTCATGAGGTCGACGAGCACGGTGCAAGTCCGGCCGGCTCCCGCTTGTTGGCCAGCGACCACTATTAGAGGCCTCCTAAAAGGACTCCGAGCGCGACCGGGATGGCTCTCGCACACAAAGCCGATGCCAAGCCAGATCGGGCAATCAGGCTTTGTCAGAACAGATCGCCTATGAGCTTGAGGATGCTGACGATCAGGCCCGAGAGACATGCTGCAGTGCCGAGGTCGGCCAGATAAAGCAACACGTCACGTTCGTCCTCACTCAGTTCTGCCAGTGCCTTGCGCATCTTCCCTCTCCATGGCCTCGATCAGCTCTTCGTCATCGAGAACATCCAGCAGATCATTGATTGTCTTGTTGCCGTCGCGCGCCCCCGGCTCGACATAGCTTGCGAGAATGGCCTGGGCCTGCTTGACGGCTGCCCTCACGCGATCCGGTTTCACGGCCGGTACTCCACGCATACTGTGGAAGCTAAAACGCAGCTAGGAACGGCGCGTTCCTTTGCTCAGCCCCTTGAATGAGCTGGCGCGCAACAACCCTTCGGATGTGATGTCGCGATACTCCACGTCAGCGTAGAACTTCGGCTCGACCCAGGTGGCCTTCGGCTTACTGACGGGCTTGGTGAGCTTGGTTTTGGGGCTGACCACGGTCTCCAGTGCCTTGCGGATCTCCGCGGACTTGGTTCGAGACCAGCCGGTCCCGACTTTGCCCATGTAGCGCAGCTCTTTGCCCTCCTGCTTGCCGAGGTATAGCGCCGCGACGCCGGAGGGATCTTTGATGAACCCGACCACGGGAAATTTCTCGCGCTGGACAGCCTTGATCTTCTGCCAGGCTTCGACCCGGTCCGACCGGTACGGCGCGTCAACCCGCTTCGAGATGATGCCTTCGTAGTTGAGCTTGCTTGCGGCCTCGAACAACGCCTGCCCGTCCCCGACATGGTGCTCGCTGTAGACGATCGGCTTCTCCAGCTTGTGGCTCTCGATCAGCTGCTTCAGCAGCTCCTTGCGGGCAAGCTGGGACAAGTTCCGAAGGTCTTGCCCATCGAGCCACAGGAGATCGAAGGCGAAGTACAACAGTCGATCCTGATCGCCCCTCGCGAGATCGGCCTGCAGCTCGGCGAAGCTGGGACGATCCTCATGGATGACCACGACCTCGCCATCGACGATCGCCTGCCCCTGGATGTCGAAGGCGCCCGGAATGGTGGAAAACTTGTTCGTCCAGTCCAAACCATTCCGCGTCAAGGCTCTGCGGTCGTCGCCGTCAATCCGGAGCTGGATGCGGTAACCGTCATATTTGATCTCGTGAATCCAGCGAGCCCCCGAAGGCGGCTTCATCTTCGGGGTCGCCAGCTGCGGGCTGATGAAGCCCGGCATGGGCACGGCTTCCGGCGCTTTGGCCGGAGGTGCCTTGGTACGCTTCGCCACTGACGCAACTCACGAGAGCCCGCGGTAGGCGTTGGGAGCTAACGGCGGGCAGTGCACCTGCCTTACTTGCGAGTCGCAAACGCCGAGGCGATCTCCGCGTTCCGAAATTCTGGCTGCGGTTGGGCGGAGTTTGGCGGACAACTAGGACGCGGTCTCCGGCGCGGCCGACTTGGCCAGGGAGCTGCGATGCTCGTATGCAGAATCAACCGCTGGGACCTGGGATCGGGTTCTTCTCGGAGCTGGCAGTGATCTCTTGAAGTACTGCTCTAGCAGCCCGAAGATCTGGTGTCTCAAAGCCCTCAGCGAACTGGCCATAGATCGGACTAAGCAGATCGTGAGCCTCGCCGCGCCGGCGCTGTTCTATCCAAAGTCGTGCAAGGTGTGTCGCAGCGCGCAACTCCCAGAGCTTGGCGCCTTGCTGGTGCGCAGTTGCGGCCGCATGCCCGAACTGTGCTTCCGCGGCGGTCGGGTCAGGCCTCGGCAGCCACAGCATCAGTTCGCCTTTTATCCGATAGAGCTCGGCCTCGAACCACCGCTCGCCGGTTTCTTCGACGCGGTCGACCGCTTCGGTAATGAGATCCAAACCCTCGTTCACGGCGCCGCACCGACCGTGGACCTCAGCAAGCAGGCTTCGGAAATAGGGTACCAGGAAGCCCGCTCCGGTCGCCTGCCACATCGCAAGTCCCTCTCGGATCTGCGCAATACCAGCGTCAAAATCCCCAGCCTCGGCCCGCGTCCAGCCGCGAATGATGATGCCGGCTCCGAGGAAATGTGGGGAATCCTGCTCGGCAGCAAGCGCGACCAGCGCATTCGCCCGATCTCGGGCCTCGTCGTGGTTCTGGCGGAGCTGCGACAGGATGCAGGCGTAAAGCAGCGCATAGCCGAGGGTGTTGCGGTGGGATAATTCCGTCGCGTCTCTCAATGCCTGTTCGCTCCTCGCCCGGGCCTGCTCGGGATAGCCAAGGGCGAACAATCCCCAGGATAAAACGGACAGTCCTGCAACACTTGGATCTTGTGCGAACAGGAAGGCAAGCGACCGATGGGCGGCCGGATCATAGAGAGCGAGCGTCCGCTCTAGATGGGCGCGCGCAGCCACTAGCTCGCCGCGAAGCAATTCAGCGGTTCCGACGATGCGGTTGCCGATGGCTTCGGCGGCAGCATCGTTCTGTTCCTGAGCGCGGCGGAGTAAATCTTCGCCTGCACTTCGACCAGCCTCGAGCTCTGCCCTCACGACGTGAAAAACCCACTCCCCATAGAGAACAGGGAAAAGCCGCGACGTGTCACCGAGGCGCTCGCATAAGTCTCGTGCCCGCGCGTTAGCCCGCCCGACCTCCGGTGCGGCCCAGCCCTTTGCAGCCATCAGGGCGACACCGAGGGCGACTTGCAGTTCGAGTTCCCGCCGCCATCTTGCGGCGTCGTCGGGGAGAGCAGAGATCAGCTCGAGCCCTTTGGTCACTTGCGTGATCGCCTCTGCTGTGGCCGAGCGCGCGATCTCTGCTTGTCCTGCCCTCAGCCAATAGTCGATTGCCGGCTCAGCCAGCCCCGCTTCCATGTAATGGTGGGCCAGGAGCTCCGGCTGTGTCTGCACCGTCTCCGGAAAATGCTGCTCAATGGTAGTGGCGATCCGGGCGTGCAAGCGCTGCCGCTTCGGACGCACTAGGGTCGCATAGGCGGCGTCCTGCACGAGCGCATGCTTGAAGCTGTAGGTTGCCTGCGGCGGCGTCCCGCGCCGGAACACGAGGCCCGAATCGACGAGGTCATCCAACCCCGCCTGCAGGTCGCTCTCCGGCAACTGCGCCGTCCTCGCCAGCAGTTCATAAGAGAATTCCCGCCCGATCGCGGCCGCGACCTGGGCCACCTCACGAGCGGGGGCCAGCCGGTCAAGCCGGGCCAACAGCGATTCCTGGAGTGTGGTTGGGATTGCCATGGGCTGCAGCGGCCCCGCGAGCGCGTAATGGTCGCCCTCATCGCGGAGTAGATTGGTCTCCAGCACAGTCCGCGTCAGCTCCTCGACGAACAGCGGCACGCCGTCGGTCTTCGCGACGATCTGGTCGAGCACCGCAGGCGGCAGCGCCTTGCCGCCGCTCAGCCGCGCGACCATTGCCGCGCCCTGCCGGCGGCTCAACCGGCTGAGGGTCAGCGGGGTCACATGGGCATAGCGCGTCCAGCGCCGCACGAACTCGGGCCGGAAGGTGATGAGGACGAGCACGGGGGCGCCTTGCACCCGGTCGACCAGCAGATCGAGCAGCTCGAGCGAGGTCGGATCTGCCCAGTGCACATCCTCAAACAAGGCGAGGACGGGCCGGCGCGTCGCAAGCCCCAGGACCTGATCGACCAACGCCTCGAGCGTCCGCTCCTTCTGCCGATGCGGGCTCATGTCGAGCGGCAGGTAGCGCGCATCCGTCTCGAGCGACAGCAATGCCGCGAGCAGCGGAGCCACCGCGGCGACATGTTCGGTCGATAGCGCGAGCAGCGCCTCGAGCTTGTCGAGCCGCGTTGCAGCGGGATCGTCCGCAGCAAAGCCCGCCGCCCGCTCCAGATGCCCGATCACAGGATAGAGCGGGCTGGTCTGATGGTGCGGTGAGCAGTAGTGGCTCAGGGCCGTATGCGGCTCATTCTCAAGTCGCCCGCGCAGCGCCCGCAGAAGGCGCGACTTGCCGATGCCAGGCTCGCCCGTCAGCAGAACCACCTGGCCATCTCCCTCCTTGGCCCGCTCCCAGTGCTCGAGCAACAGGCCGATCTCATGGTCGCGACCGACCAGCGGCGTCAGGCCAGCCCCGTGCAACGCCTCGAACCGGCTCTCGGCGGCGCCTTCCCCGACCACGCGCCAGGGCCGCACCGGAACGGGAAAGCCTTTCAAGATCTGCATGCCGAGCTCGGTAAGCTCGAACAGTCCGCCGATGAGCTCGCGGGTGCGGGCGGAAATCACCACAGTGCCGGGCGCGGCCATTGTCTGCAGGCGCGCCGCGAGGTTCGGCGTGTCACCGACCACGGTCTCCTCGCGCGCCGCACCTTCGCCGATCAACTCGCCGACAACCACCGGACCGGTCGCAATGCCCACACGGGCCGCCAGCGTGTCGCCATCCGCCGATGCCAGGCTGTGTACCGCCGCGACAGCCGCGAGGCCCGCGCGCACGGCGCGTTCGGCCTCATCTTCGTGGGCGCGCGGATAGCCGAAATAGGCCAGCACACCATCGCCCATGTATTTCGCCACATGCCCTTCGAACCTTCCGATCGCGCCCGCCACTGCGCTCTGATAAGACCGCAGGACTTGCGCCATTTCCTCCGGATCGAGCCGCGCCGCGAGCGCGGTCGAGTCGACCAGGTCGACAAACATCACGGTGAGCTGGCGGCGCTCAGCCTCCGGTGCAAGCGCAGCGCTGCCGGAGGTGACGGTGGGTACGGCCGTAACAGGGGTGGTTGCCGACATCGAGCCGGCGCGCAGTGCAGCAATGGCGGCAAGCAGCTTGCGGCGATGGCCGATCGAGACGATCCCGAGCCCGACCAGATCCTCGGCCGTGAGGTCCATGAGGACCTCGGGATCGATGTCGTTCTCCCGGAACGCCTGTTCGTACTGTCCCAGCCCCAGACCACATAGCCAGGTCCCGATGTCCATGGGCTCCTCCCGGCTTTGGTATTCAGCGCTAAGGTGCTCCAGTCTATCTCAAGATGGCGTGTGCTGGGCGCGGTGAAACGTCACGAGCTGAGTGCGGGGGAACGGCAGCTTTTGGCCCGAACCTGCCTTAGCTCGATTCTGGTCCAAGCGTCGGCTGTTGGGTATAGAACGGAAAGGGCTTGCAACGGTGTAGACCGCCGGTTTTGACCGCGAAGGCGACATCGACCAGACGTATAATCGATCCCCTCAGCTCGCGCGTGTGTCCTTATGCTATTGTATCCACTTCGAGATGAGGGAGGGAAGGATGGACATTCGATCGAAATTAACAGGGCTGTGCGAAGCGTTCAACGCGCACGACCTGGATTCCATCATGGATTTCTTTGCTAACGATTGTATCTTGGAGATGCCGAGGGGAGCCGAGCCATGGGGCTCGCGCTTCGAGGGGAAACGCAAAGTACGAGACGGGCTCGCGACGCGCTTTGAAGGCCTGCCGGACGTTCACTACGGCGACGTCGAACACTTTGTGGATGCGATGGCAAACACGGGCATTTCAAAATGGACACTAACCGGCACGACACGCGAAGGAAAAGCGATCGAGGTCCGAGGATGTGACTTTTACACCTTTCGCGCGGGCGAGGTGATCCGCAAGGATTCCTATTGGAAGATTGTTGAGGGCCCTTCGTCAGCCTAGCGATGCAAGAGTCCGAGTATGACCCATACAGACGAAATTCGGCATTCGTCCATCGGTGAGTTCGCGGGGGTAAACCGGACCTGATCACGCAAGGGCAAGATCGACGCGAATGACCCCATGCGGACTTTCTTGAACGGGCTTGCTTGGCCTCCGTTCGGATATAGAATTTCTGAAAGGTGCGCGGATCGGTGCACCGTTGCGGTGCCTGGCGAGAAGATCATGTGGACGTTCTTAATCGGCCTTTGCATTTTCGTCGGGCTTGCGGCGGCTGCGCTATGGCTTGGACAAAGGGCTAGACGGCGTTTCCCAAAAGCCTATGTGATAGTTGACAAAATCGTTTCCAGCATCGATCTGCTTTTCATTGTGGCAGTGTTTTTTGCAGTATTTTACATGACACGTTGACGGGGCTGCCCCATAAGTTCGATGTGGTCAGACAGTCAGATCCTGGCCCGAAGGCGAAGATCGCGATGGCGCCCGGCACGTCAGCAGCCGATGCCAGACCGGACGTGGTTGCGACGCGGCCAAATCGACGCGAATTGACCCGGAGCGGGCACAAAGCGCATGCGGGGCCGGTTCAATAAGCAGCGCGGATTGCAACAATTCTAGCCATCGCCGGATCGCTTCTGCGGTCGGCAGGGTGGCCCGTCAACGGGCAGGCACGTACCCAGTAAAGAATCCCTCACATTGGGCCGCGAAAGAGGCGTTGGGAACACAGCGTTCCTGATCGCGCGCAAATTCTGGCTTAAGTCCAAGAAGAAAGAACATATCGATTTTGCCCTTGTTCTTTGCCGCGAGGCTACCGCGCGGTTCAAAATCGAAGAACAACCTCGTTCGCTCATAAACTTCGGCGGAAACGTTGACGCGCCCCGCCTCACCTGCGGCCTCCATGCGTGCCGCGATGTTCACCGCGTCGCCCCAGATGTCGTAAATGAACTTGCGACGACCAACGATCCCGGCAATTACGGGACCGGTGTGAATGCCGATGCGCACATCCCATCGGGGAAGATTAAGGCGTTCGCGTCGACGATTGACCAATTCCATTTCGGACCGCATTTGAAGAGCGGCGAGACATGCGTCTACCGGATTTGTCCGATTGGCTTCCGGTACTCCGCCGACACACATATACGCATCGCCAATCGTCTTCAGCATTTCAAGCCGGTTTCTCTCCGCGATGACGTCGAACCCGGAGAAGAAATCGTTGAGCTGATCGATCAGCACTCTCGGCTCCAGGCGTTCCGCAAGCTGTGTAAAGTGCTGGAAATCCGCGAACAGGATGCTGGCCGAATCGAAAAACCTTGGTGCGACTTGATTTCGCTCTTTGAGTTCCCGCGCGACGGATGCGGGCAGAATGTTGTGCAGGAGCCGCTCAGCTTTCTCACGTTCCGCCGAAGCCTCCTGCCTCGCCTGTTCAAGCTCGATGAGTTTGCGCCGCAACTCCAGCATGGTTACCACGTGGTGCGAAAGACAGCGCATTGCTTCGCGCTGTTCCAGCGTGAGCTTTTCTCTCGGCGCAAAGTCGACGACACAAAGGCTCCCGAGATGATAGCCTTGATAATTGATCAACGGCATGCCCGCATAGAACCGGACAAATGGCTCGCCTTTGACAACCGGCATCTGCGCGAAGCGCTCGTCTCGACTGCAATCCGGCACTTCCAGCAAGCCCGAGCCAAGTGCCGCCGTCGAACACATAAACAGCTCTCGGGGCAGAGGTTCACTCCGGTTCGGCACACCGTATCTCGATTTCGACCAAAGGGTTTTATCGTCGAGGATGTTGATCAAACCGCCTGGACAAGACGTGACGTGCGCCGCCATTTCCGCGATTTCATCATAGTCCGGTTCCGGCGGGGTACCGACGATGTTATAAGAGCGAACCTCTGCGACGCGAGCAGCCTCATCCTGAGCAAACGGGGTCATCGGATTTTGCTCCATAGAGCAGAGCGGGGAGCGATCGTAGCCCTATGTTCCGAGCGCCACAATCGTTTAGGTCGCCGTACAGGGCTTCGCCATCACTGGTTTGAGCCGATGTGCTCCCTGGACCGTGCTCGCCCGCGCCGACGAGGTGATCGAATAGCAATCCAGTTTGCTGCGCTGCATACATCTGCAATTGGCCCATCAGCGAAGTGGCGCCTCATCTGACAGAGGTCCGTTCATAGAGGTATGGCGGACTAGCTTTGCTCAGGCCGAGTTCTTCGCAGTTTGACCCCCAGCAGACGTTCGCTGGGTCGACTTTTGTTCTGGCGTCACGCCGGTTCCGGGTGCACACTGGTTCTACCAGCGCACGGCGCTGTGATCGGTGATGAGAACGCCGGTTTGCGCTCCCTCCCAATTCACGCAGGGAAAGGAGAGTGCCATGGGAAGACACTCACAATCCCACATTGACGACAACCTGAACGCGGAACGTGCCCGCATCATAGCGGAACTGGAAAATACGCAGCCAGGACCACAGCGTGATCTTCTAGAAAGCAAGCTGCGCCAGCTCGAAACCGCTTCTCATATAGATGAATGGCTGACGTCATCGGGTCTGCAACCCCCCGAGGAATAAGGCGTCTCAGGCCGACCGAGCGCGTAGGGGTCAGCAGATAGCGAGAGGTCTTTCGATGACTATTACCCTCAACCACACCATCGTTCCGGCCCGCGACAAGAGGGCAGCGGCGCAATTTTTTGCGCGCATTTTTGGCCTCCATGCCGATCCGAAAGACGGCCATTTCGCGCCGGTACGTATCAACGACACGCTCACGCTCCTCTTCGACGACGACGAGTCGTTCGAGAGCCACCACTACGCCTTCCACGTCAGCGATGCCGAGTTCGATGCCATCTTCGGCCGCATTCGCGAGGTGAATCTCGCCTATGGCAGCGCACCGTGGAGCCTCGACGACGGTAAGCTCAACGACTGGAACGGCGGCCGCGGCGTCTATTTTCGCGACCCCGACGGCCACGTGCTAGAACTCATGACCGTACCGCAGTGAGCCGCTACAGCGATGAGGCGATCGAGGAAATTGTCGTTGTGTCGTGTGTGAGATTATCTGTAATTACGGCGACAGTGCACAAATTCATTCCCAGATGTCCTGCTCCCCGCGCCTTCGTTCGACGCTAGCGCCGCCTGTCAATTGAGTGCACTGTCACCGTACTTCCGAGGGGTTGACATTGAGGTCAACAAACTCCGAGATACGGCGCAAGAGCGGGACTTTGGTGAGCCGGCAGAGCTCGTAGGATGGGTAGAGCGAAGCGAAACCCATCGAGGGCCTCGTTGCCTGACGAAACATGATGGGTTTCGCAAGTGCTCTAGAGTATTGAATCTATCCGCAAGAGGAACACCCAAGAACCAAGTGCGTTTACGCGTGGAGGGCTTTGGAATGAAGCCGACGAAGCAGCTCAAACAGCAGGCCCTGGTAGCCGAGCGGGCGGCTCGGGAAACCGCAGACGAGTTCGTGTCGCGGCAGTTGAAGGCGTTGGCCTCAGGCTTCAGGGCCCAAGCAAAGGTCATCAAGAAGAAAAAGAATAAGGGGCCTAGCCGCCCCGCCTGAGGCGCTATTGAAGACCCCGTCCACCCGCTGAGTCAGGTCAGTGGCTCTCCAATAGACACTGGCAACAACAGGCACCGTCGGGGTCTCGACGCAGCGTCCCATAGGAACAGGTCGACAGGTCGGAATCAATGATCAAGCGGTGCCGGCATGCTCCTTCTGCATGTTGGCACTGAAAGCCCCGTGGCGTCGTCGCTGCGGGGCTTTCCTTGAGGAGGCCGTCATGAGGATCGCGCAGGCGATGAGCCCGCACCTCTGGTGGTTTTCGGCATGGCCGTTCTCCCTGGCATCGCGGTGCTGGCGTGGTTCGCGTTCTGACTTCAATTGATGATATTCCGAGGCGCACTTCGGCTCGGCAGGGCCACTTAAGCCCCTTTGCCGTTCCTGTTGAGCTAAGAGCGCCGGCACGCGGAGTCGAGATGACTTAGTCTCTCAATGTTGCGAGTTCGTCGATGGAAAGGGGAATCGATTTGTATGGCCTCCTGAGATGAGAAAGCACTCACGCAATCGAGAGCGCAAAGGGAAGGTGGCACGCAATTGTCACGCGAACCCCTGCACCATGTTTGAATTTGCTGCTATTTAATGCCCGTCGTGTCGAAACGGGCGGAAACTTCCTACAACGTTCTGAGAAGGATAAGAAACATGCGTTATCTCCACACCATGCTGCGCGTGCGCAATCTCGATGTCGCGCTGAAGTTCTACCAGGATGCGCTGGGCTTGAAGGAGGTGCGGCGGATCGAGAACGACAAGGGGCGCTTCACGCTGGTATTCCTGTGCTCGGCGGATGATCTCGAGGCGCTGAAGAAGCAGCCGCAAACGCGCGGCGCGCCGCTGGTCGAGCTCACCTATAATTGGGACGAGGAGAAGTACGGCGAGGATCGCTTCTTCGGCCACCTCGCCTATGAGGTCGACGACATCTACGCCACTTGCGAGAAGCTGATGAAGGCCGGCGTCACCATCAACCGGCCGCCGCGCGACGGCAACATGGCCTTCGTCCGCTCGCCCGACCTGCACTCGATCGAGCTGTTGCAGAAGGGTGAGCCGAAGCCGCCGCAGGAGCCCTGGTCGTCGATGCCGAATACCGGCCACTGGTAAGGCACTTGGCAGGAACAAGGCCCCTCGCCCGTCGTTCTCTTCGCAACGAAGCCGATTGGAGGAGGATGCGATGGCGAGAGGGCTGTTGCTGTGGCTGCTTGGCGTGCCGATCCCGGTGATCATTCTGTTGTGGTTGTTCTTCGGCCGCTGAGCGCCGCGTTGAATTTGCAATGAAGGCTCCGCCCGGGCGGAGCTTTTTGCATGAGGGGCTCGGCGCAATCGCGCATCGCTCGATGAGGCGAATTCCGCTATCACCCGCGTAATCGAACACGCCGCGGGAGACGCCTCATGCCTGACACCAAGCTGACAATCTGGGGTCGCGCCAATTCGGTCAATGTGCAGAAGGTGCTGTGGTGCCTCACCGAGCTCGGCTTGGCTTACGAGCGCATCGACGCCGGCATGCAATACGGCAAGACGCGCGAGGCCGAGTATCTGGCGATGAATCCCAACGCGCGGATCCCGACGCTGGCCGAGGGCGAGTTCGTGCTGTGGGAATCCAATTCGATCATGCGCTATCTCTGCCTCGCGCATGGGCGCGGCACGCCGATCTACCCCGAGGCGCCGAAGCTGCGCGCCAGCGTCGATCGCTGGCTCGACTGGACGTTGTCGACGGTGCAGCCGGTCGATCGCCCGGTGTTCTGGGGCATCGTGCGCACCGCGCCCGCCGAGCGCGACATGCTCCAGGTGCAGCGCGATGCCGACGCCGCCGCCGAGGTCTGGGCCATCGCCGACCGCCTGCTCTCATCGCGCCGCTTCATCGAGGGCGATGCGTTCACGCTCGCCGACATCGCGATCGGGTCCTATGCGCGGCGCTGGCTCGGCGTCGAGGGCATCAGCCGGCCGGCGCAGCCGCACCTCACCCGCTGGCTTGCCGAGCTCGGCAAACGGCCAGGATTTGCACAATTCGTCGCACCGCCGATGTCGTGACCGCTGGCGCGGCGTAAGCTGCGATGATCGCGGGAGGAATCGCCGTTGTGGCGCAAACGTCCGGCGTCACGGCAGCGCTTGACGGCTACTGTGCATGGGGTTGTTTTCGCATATTTTGTTGTGGCGCTAGAGCGTTTTCGAGCGAAGTGGATGCCGGTTCGCGTGAAGAAAACGCGTCAAACCAAGAATCTAGAACTTCGGTTCTGATTCAATCAGAACCGATAATGCTCTAGCAGGCTGTTGAAGAAGTAGCCAATCGGCGGGCGATAAAAGGAATGTCGTCGCCGCCTTCGAGGCATATCTTACCTTCGAGCGAGCCATCGGCGAGCTCTTCTGCCCAACCACGGCCTTTTGCGGGCTCCATCTCGTCGTTGCCATCCCATGTGAACTCGACGGCATCGCCTTCGCAACGGCCGTATATTGCCCCGGTGAGACAATCCAGGGCGAACTCGCCACCGTCGTTTGTGAACAGGATGTAAGAGCCCGACCCGGCCATGTCGTGATCGGGCGTTTCCACGACGCGCCATTTGCCCCGCACGCTCATAGCTGCACCGCCAGCAGCTTGGGCAGGCGGATCAGATTGTAGGCGGCAAGCGCCAACGTAAAGACGGCGTCCACACGCTCGCGCCCTCGCAGCTTTACCTTGGCCAGACCGGCGGAACTCTTGATCCATCCGAACACTTCCTCAATCCGCTTGCGGCAGCGTTGGCTGATCTCGTAGCCGGCATGGCGGGTGGAGCGGGCATCGACCGCCGTCTTGCGCGGGACGCCTGTCTTGCTGAGGTGTCCGTCGATTGCGATGTGCGGCGTCACCGATCGTTCTCTCAAGTCGTGCACGAACTGCGTAACGTCATAAGCCTTGTCCGCGCCGAGCGTGACCCGCCGGCCTCTGGGATGGCAATTATCAATCAACGCCAGCGCTGTCTCTCGTTCGGCCGTACCGGTGGCCTGGCTGACAATGCCGCCGACCGCCAAACCATGGCGATTTTCCATCAGAGCATGCCCCATGTAGCAGAGCTTGGCCGGCTGCCCATCGCCCTTCTTGTACAGCCGAGCCTCCGGATCGGTGGTGCTTTGGTGCGTCTTGTTTGAACGCTTCTCCTTGTGGAAGCTGCGCTCAGCGTTACGTCCCGGCCCCCCACTGTCGTTGTCGCCTCCATCCCTTCTGCGGAAGCTCTTGATCGAAGCCCACGCCTCAATCAGCGTGCCGTCCACCGAGAAGTGGTCGCTCGACAATAGCCGCTTCACTTTCGGCTGAGCCATTACCGCGGAGAGGAACTTAGCGGCGATCTCACCCTCTAGCAGCCGGTCGCGGTTCTTGGAAAAGGTCGAGTGGTCCCACACCGGATCGTCCACGCCAAGACCGACAAACCAGCGGAACAACAGGTCGAACTCCAGCCGCTCCATCAATTGTCGTTCCGAGCGGATGCCATAGAACGCCTGCAACAACATCGCCCGAAGCAGCCTCTCCGGTGCAATCGAGGGTCGGCCAAAGTCCGTGTAAAGCCCCGCAAATGCCTTCGATAGATCGTCCAGCGCAGCGTTCACAATCTCCCGGATCTTCCGTAAGGCGTGATCCGGGCGAACCCGCGCTTCAAGATCCACGTAACTGAAGAGCGATCCAGACCGCTCGTCCGATCCCCGCATCATGGCCTCCCGATTCAACTATCGAGAGAATCACGTCCACTGCCATCCTGCCAGAGACTTCTTCAACAGCCTGCTAGAGCCAGCCGCGCTCGACCAGCAGCACGCAGATGATCAGCGCCAGCGTCACCGCCGCGGTGGCGAGCCGCGCGGTCCAGCTCAGGCCGCGGCCGACCCACAACAACAGCGCGCCATACATCAGCACGGGGATGAGGATATCGAGCCGCAACAGGTCCGGCGCCATCGGCCTTCAGCGCCGGATGCTGGTGTCGATGCTGACCGAGCCGCCGATCTTGACGCAGGTCCCGGTGCCCTCGACCATGACGAAGCGCGGGCCATAGGAGGCGCAGGAACCTGCCTTCGCCGTGCCGGCCGTGCTGCCCTTCAGCGGCAGCGTCTTGCCGGTCTCCGTGCCCGCCTGCGGCCGCTCGGCGGGCGGCAGGCGCAGGCTCTCAGCCGCGGTGGCGGAGGTGGCCAGCAACGAGATCAGGACGAGGAGCGGCATGCGCATGGCCGCCTTGTAGCCCGGACGGGCCGCGCACGCCATCCGGGTCGGGCACCGCGATGTCAGAGGAACTTGATGCCAGCCGACTTGCCGCGGCGCCAGACCACCTGGCAGCTCCGCCCGGTGCGCGCATCGCGAGCGAAAGCCATCCGGATCACGCCAGGAAGCTGGCTCGCATCCTCGTCCATCGTGATCTTCGCGCCCGTCGCCGAGATGTCCTGGACAAGGCAATGCCGCGCCGCGAATCCGCCGTCGAGCGTGATCCAGGCGTGCCGCGACAGCAGCTTGCGCTCTGCGCGCTTCTTGGGCGGTGGCATAGGAAAATCTCCTACTCCAGCGCTACCCAGGGAACCCTAAGAAAGCGTTGAATTCGCCCCCGGATGATTCCGGGGCCGACGCTTGTCCACCGGGGGCAAAAGACCGTTCCCGAACGGCTTGCCCGGGAGCGCAAAGGCCACTATACGTTCGCCCGCTGCAAGCCGCCGGGCACTGTTCGGCCGGCCAGCGGCCGTGCCGCGGAAAGCGGCGGGGCCCTGCGTTTGCTCCCTTCGTCTATCGGTTAGGACGCCACCCTTTCACGGTGGAGAGAGCGGTTCGATTCCGCTAGGGAGCGCCACATTTCCAAGATATCTTTGATTTGGTCGCTTTTTGCGCGATTGACAAACCACTATCCCGCTCAAGACGCGCGGTTGAGGAAGATCGGCAGCCCCCGCTTGTTGGAATAGAGAGGACGGTACCGCTCCGTGTTGTATGTACTGGCGACGTCGAGTTTGCGCGGCCCGAGCCTGGCGTCAGGGATAGGCACAAGGTCATAGCGGCCCTCGACCAGCGCTGACATCAGGCCGGACTTGCCTTCCAGAATGGCATCATAGGCCATGTTGCCAAAAGTCAGGGCGACGAGCTTGTCGATGAAATCAGGATCGCCCGATCGCAGATCGTAAGTGAGATCAGAGACGATGGTCTCCTCGCCGGCGCGCCCCTTGATCTCGTCGGCAAGGGCTTCGGCCACGTTCGTCCTTTTGCGGTGACCGTAGGCGTCCGGTTCGCCGTATTCCTGCATCTTGTAGCCCTCCCACTGGGCGCCTTCGCTCAGCACGATCAGCGCGTAGTTGCTTGGGTTGGCGCGTTTCTCCTCGAGCAGCAAACGGATCAGCTTGTCGAGATTGACTTTGTACTCCGGGATCACGCATCGGATCGAGGTCGCGTAGGCAGTGTAGAGTGCCGTAAATCCGGCATCGCGGCCAAAGATGCGGAAAATGCCAATTCGCTCGTGTGAGCCGATAGTGGTGCGCTGGCGCTGGACGGCATCGCTGGCGCGGGTGATCGCGGTCGAGAAGCCGATGCAATATTCGGTGTTGCGGACGTCGTTGTCCATCGTCTTCGGGATGGCGATGATCTTCACGCCGAGTCCGCTGAGCTTGTCCGCATAACTTAGCGTGTCGTCACCACCGATGGCGATGAGGTGTTCGATGCCGAGCCCCGACAGGTTCGCCAGTACCCGGCTGGTGACGTCCCAGCTCTTGGTTGCGACGCCGCCCTTGGTACTCTCCGACATTGGAAGGTCTTGGCCAGCCAGATGATCCGGCAGCTTTTTCATTTTGGAGGGATTGGTGCGGCTCGAGTGCAGCACGGTGCCGCCGCGTCGATCGATGATGCGCGTGTTTTCGCGGTTGAGTGGGATGAGGTAGTGGGATTTGCTGGCGGGGTCGTCGAGGTTCAGGTGCGTGAGGGCCTCCCAACCGCGGCGGAGACCGATGACCTCGATGTCGTCCTCGGTCCCGCGATAGGTCACCGTCTTGATGATTGCGTTGAGACCGGGGACGTCGCCGCCGCCGGTGAGAATGCCGATGCGTTTCCTCGTCACGCCCCACCTCCCAGTATGGCATGTCGCAATAGCGCCTGCGTCACACGTTCTCTACGCGGCCGCTTCCGGCTTGCGCTCCTCGCGCAGGCGGAAACGCTTCAGGAGTGCGGATACGGTGTCGCGGAAGCCGCCATACTCCAATTCGGAATAGGGCAGCATTGCAGCGCCGGACCAGCCTTGGCTGCGCATCTCGATTGCCTTGCTTTGCGCGCGCCGGCGTACCTCGTCCCACGCTGGATTGTCGAAGAAATCGGTATAGGACTCGGAAAAGCGGCCTTCCTTGTCGATCGAAAAACCGACGCAGGAAACGATCGGCAGGCAGTACATGCCAGTCACCGGTGTATTGATCGGGACGGGCATCAGCGGCATCACATGCGAGCCGCGCGCATCGCCACCCACGAAGTGTGCCTTGGCGAAGGGAGAGACGATTTCCTCGGGCGCGGGAAAAATTCCCTGGTTCCTGATGATCGCGACCGGATCATCCTTGCCGGTGTACTTGCCTGCGATCGCGTGAAGACGCTGCGCCGACACGGCGGCGGCAACCTCGCCATAGGTTTGAGAAACGATGCGATCAATGCCAAAGCGCTCGTTGTCGCGAAGCAGCGCGGCAATGTGGTAATTGTCCGCGGGCGCGTCGAGTTCGATCACGCTGTCGCCAGCGGTGTGATCCATGTCGATGACATGGAAACGGAAGCCCCTGATCATCGGCGGCAGCATCAGCCCAGCGCAATACATGGGATCGGCGAAGGCGAGGTAGAGCGGCAGGTTGTAGGCGCCGGGGCCGCACTTGTCGGCGGCGAACACCATGAAGGACTCCGCGGGTCTCGGACTCGAGAGGCTGTGGTCGAAGCTGAGCTCGGCGACGCCCGGCCCGGCACCGCGAATGTTTCCTGAAGGTGCATCTGCGAGAAGATCCTGGCCGGCGCCATAGAGACCGGAAGTCTTCGCAACTGAAGTGGCCGCGAGAAATGCCTTCCAGGCGAATTGATGGATCTCGGAGCTCCCCTCGCCCCGTGTGTGCGTCATGATGATCGCAATGTCGTCGCCGGTGTGGCAGACAAAACCATCGATCAACAGGCCATTGCAGATCGCCTTGGCGACCTCGCCCTCGACGGCCGCCATCATGCGTGTCGACGGCTTCGTATGTCCGCCGACGGAGCCAATGTCAGCCTTGATGACTGAAAGGGTAAGTCTCATGAGCGTTCTCCCCGCGCAAGCTCAAACCTCGGCCTCGGCGCTTGCTGCGCCGGGGCGACGGCGCTGCTCATTCCCGAAAACGAACGCCTAATGTCGGGATTAGGTTCCAGCCCTAGGTCAAATAGCGCTCCGCACTGAGTGCGCGACCTCGCCTTTTTTCGTTGTGAATTTGCGCAGCGACTTATCGCGAAGGCCGGGACCGCGCGTTTACCGGAAATTTACCCCTGCTCCTGAGTGCCGGTATCATTTGCTTAGAATTTGACTGCTACCGTGGAACTACGGAAGCAATCCCCAACATCATTGGCACTTCATGTCCGTCGCAGAGTTCCTCAGGCAACGTGCAGTGGACGTCACCGTGAGCGGCAGCTACTCGCTGCCGCGGTGGTACGATTGCGAGGGCAAGCTCCGCAGCTTCGCCTGCCGGACCAAGCGCGTCTCACCCTTCCGCATGATCGTGGACGTGCCTGTCGTCGGCAAGGTCGGCGAGCGCGTCACCTCCTACTTCGAGGATTTCGGCGAATTCCAGTGCACGATCAGCGCGACGCTGAAGTCGGGCTTCCTGATGGAGCTCGACATGACGCGGGCGCGGCGCGCCTGGATGTCTGAAAAGCTGACCTGGCTCGAGAAGAAGCAGAAGGACGCCAGCGTCCAGGAGCTGCGGCGCGATGCGCGTTTCGTTCCGCAGGTCTCACACACGTTCCTGACGCTCGCCGACGGCAGCACCCATCCGTGCTTCATCATCGACGTCTCCACGGCCGGCGTCGCGATCTCATGCGAATACGATCCGCCGGTCGGAACCCCGCTTGCAGTCGGCGCCTGCGTCGGCCGCGTGATCCGTAAGTTCGGCCACGGCTTTGCGGTCAAATTCGCCGAGAAGCAGTCCCGGGACGACCTCGTCCGGCTGATTGTCCGCACGCCCTTGCTGCAGTCGGCCTGAGAAAAATCGCTGCCCTATCGCGGCCCCAATGCGGGATCAGCTTATGGGCCTGCGCCACGCGCCTGATGTCATCTTTTGCAGACTTGCGATCGGGGGACCGAATGGCAGTCGACAAGATCACAGTTGATAAGATCACTTGGGACAGGGTCGGCCGGGTCACCGAGCCCGGACGCTACATGTACACCTTCGGCTGGCTCACCATCACCGCCGGCGATCTCGAGATCTGGAAGCAATATCCGCAGGCCGCGTTCACGCTGCTGGAGCAACCGGCAGAGCCGGACGCCCCCATCGGCGGGGAATTTCATCTCGGGGCCTTCGATATCGCCCCCAGCGCGCTGCCGTTCAGCACCCACTGAACGCGGGAAACGCCGTTGCTGGGGCGATGGTCGCCTTCGCGGCCCCGCGTGCATGTGAATCGAAGAAACCTCCGCATTCCCTTGATCTGGCTTATCAATCAGTCCAGATGACGGCGCCCGATTGTTGCCATTGGTGACGAACAGGTTCTGTCATGCAATTGATTGCGCACGTCTTTGACGTTCGGCGGCGCCCCTATGAACGCCGGCTGTCGCGCTTGTTAAGCGAAGCGACAGCAGGCTCATGACACATGGTCGCATCGGTGGACGTAGATTAGCGGATCAAGGGAACCTATTTTCGGCGCCGATGTACCTGATTGAATCATTACCCACCGTCATCGGAACTGCCGCCATTGCCCCGGCGCTGCTGATGCTGTGGCTCGTTATTGCCGCCGAGGAGCGCCCAGGGCCGCCCGCCCAGGTCTGGACCGCCTTCCTGCTCGGCGCGGCCAGTATTTCGCTGCTGGGCCTCGCCCGCGCCCCCTTCTCCAGGATGATCGCAGCGCCCGCCGACCCCTGGGCCGCGCTCGCCATGCATTCGGTCTTCGGCGTCGCGCTGCCCGAGGAAGCCGTCAAGGTGATCGCCATCGTAGTGATCTCCTCGACCAAGCGGCGGACTTTCGCCAATCCGATGGACACGGTGGTCTATGGCGCCGCGGTCGGCCTCGGCTTTGCCGCTTATGAGAACCTCGCCTACCTCGTGCAGCATGCCGAGATGTGGCGCTCGCTGGCCGCCCTGCGCAGCGTGCTGACGGTGCCCTTCCATGGCGCGCTCGGCATCATCGCGGGCGCGTACCTCACCATCGCTCGGGCCGGCACGGCGCTGGGCGCCAACCGCCACAATCGCGACTGGGCCCGCCTGTCCAGCCGCCTGCTGATCTTCGCGGGCCCGCTCGCGTTGCATTCGGCATTCGATTTCCCGCTGCTGACCCTGCAGCGCATGCCGGATCTGGACCCGACGCTCCGGATGTGGCTCGGCGCAGCGAGCCTGTTGATCGGCTTCAGCTCGATCGCCTTCGCCATCCGTCTGGTCCGGCGGGTCGCGCGCCACCACGCGCCCCGGACCGATATTGCGCGGGAGCGGCTCAGCCAGCTGCGCCGGATGTGGGCGCTGCTGCTTGCCGGCGGCGGCATCGGCTTTCTCGGCCTTGCCTTCGTGCTGACCTCGATCCATCACTGGCTGATCAATCCCGAGCGCAATCTGACGCTGGCCCTGATCCCGATCGGCTTCGTCTCGATCCTGCTTGGTCTTGCACTTCTGATTGTCACGACCGCAATCTACATTCTCGGCCGCAACCGCATCCGCACCAGCGCGGAAGGTTTTTCATCGGCGCCCGGCGGCGGTTGAGCCCGCGGGATGGCGAGCGCGCCGCACGCATACTAGATTGAACCCAGCCCTCTCGTTCTGGAGCCTGCCGATGACATCGCCCGAGGAGTTTTCACGGATGCAGTCCGCGATGAGCCAGGCAGTCAAGGAGCATTGGAAGGCCTTTCTGTTCGAAGGAATCCTGCTCGCCGTACTCGGCATTGCCGCGCTGATCCTGCCGCCGCTCGCGAGCCTTGCGACGGCGATCTTCCTCGGCTGGATGTTCCTGATCAGCGGCATCGGCGGATTGATCGTGACTTACTGGGCGCGCAGCACGCCGGGCTTCTGGTGGTCGCTGATCTCCGCCGCGCTGGCGGTGCTCGCCGGCGGAATTCTGCTGGCCCGACCGATCCAGGCGGTGCTGACGCTGACCATCGTGCTCGGTGCCTACTTTCTCGCCGAAGGCGTCGCCACCATCATGTATGCGCTGGAGCACCGCCGCGAACTGAGCAGCCGCTGGTCGTGGCTCCTGATCGCGGGCTTCGTCGACATCGCGATCTCCTTCATGGTGATCGCCGGCCTCCCGAGCTCGGCGGAATGGGCGATCGGCGTCCTCGTCGGTATCAATCTGCTGTTCGGCGGCGCCACCCTGATCGGCATGGCCCTGGCGGCACGCAAGAGCAACACTTGAGACGCCTCGTCGCGTCTTGTGCCGTTTGGGGGTGACAACCCGCCAACGGCGCGCTATATGGCCTGCCATGATCACCGTCGCCACCAGCTATTTTTGGTACTTTAGCTACGACAGCTCGCTGGCGGCGGGAGGATCGCGCTCAATCTGACACATTGCAGCAAACGTCCGAACAAGCCGCCAGACCTGGCGGCTTTTTTATTGGGCCGGCAGGTTCTAAACACAGACAGGAGCCCGCCGTGCTGAGCACGACCGACGATCTTCGTATCCGCGAACTGAAAGAGCTGAACACGCCGGAAGAGGTGATGCGGGAAGTCCCGCGCACGCTCACCGCGACGCGTGTGGTGATGGCGGCGCGTAACGCCATCCATGCGATCCTCAACGGCCAGGACGACCGCCTGCTGGTCGTGGTTGGCCCGTGCTCGGTGCATGATCCCAAGGCCGCGCTCGACTACGCCGAGCGCCTCGCACACTTGCGCGAGGACCTCGCCGACCAGCTCGAGATCGTGATGCGGGTCTATTTCGAGAAGCCGCGCACCACGGTCGGCTGGAAGGGCCTGATCAACGATCCCGATCTCGACGGCAGCTTCGACATCAACAAGGGCCTGCGGCTGGCGCGCAACGTGCTGTCGGCGGTGAACAATCTCGGCCTGCCCGCCGGCACCGAATTCCTGGACATGACGACGCCGCAATACATCGCCGACCTCGTGTCATGGGCAGCGATCGGCGCGCGTACGACCGAGAGCCAGATCCATCGCGAGCTGGCGTCGGGACTGTCCTGCCCGGTCGGCTTCAAGAACGGCACCGACGGCAACGTGCGGATCGCAGCGGACGCGGTGAAGTCGGCCTCGCATCCGCATCATTTCATGGCGGTGACCAAGCTCGGCCGTTCGGCGATCGCCTCGACCGCGGGCAACGAGGACTGCCACATCATCCTGCGCGGCGGCAGCAAGCCGAACTATGACACGGCAAGCGTCGCGGCCGCTTGTAACGAGCTGACCAAATCGGGCGTCGCGCCGCTCGTGATGGTGGATGCGAGCCACGCCAATTCGAGCAAGAAGCCGGAGAACCAGCCGCTGGTGATGACCGATATTGCCGGCCAGATCTCAGGCGGCGAGAACCGCATCATGGGCGTGATGATCGAGAGCAATCTCGTCGCCGGCCGTCAGGACGTAGTGCCCGGCAAGCCGCTCACCTACGGCCAGAGCATCACCGATGGCTGTATCGACTGGGCGACCACGGCGGGCGTGCTCGAGCAGCTCGCCGACGCGGTCGAGATCCGGCGCAACACCCAGCGCGCAGGGCTGCACGAGCGATCGGCCTGAGGCGTGACGAGGCGAAGTGTCAGTCGCTTGCTCAGTTCCTCACCTCTCCCCAGCGGGGAGAGGTGAGAGAGATCAGCAGCCGCGGCAGATACTCTTGATCTTGCGATCGAGCTCAGCGTCTTCCTTATTCGCGGGAGTATTCGGATTGCTCAGATTCTTCTCGCTCGGCACGTCGGCCGCGCGCGGCTGGCGGTGACCGACGGGGGCCGGCAACACCGTTCCAGGGGTCGCGCCGCCCGATGTCGATCCTTTGGAGCCGCCGGTCTGTGCAACCGCCCCGCCCCCGAGCAAGACCACGAGCGATGCTGCCACCATGATCTTTTTCATGTCCGCCTCTCCATTCTCAGCCGGCGCACGCTCCAACACCGCTCAGGTTTCGGGCGGATAGAGATGAACGTCGCCGCAATAGTCCACGATACGATAGCGCGTTTCGGCTCCCGCTTCACGCGCATCACCTGCGGTATTTTGTGCCACCGACACATAATTCGGTCCGACCGGCGACTTGCCGGCGCCGCCGGGAATATCGATGACATAGTCAGGCTGACACAACCCTGACACCCGCCCGCGCAACTGCCGCATCAACTCCTGTCCCTGCGCTAGCGTCGTTCGCAGATGCACAGTGCCCGGCGCGAGATCGCCGTGATGCAGGTAATAGGGCTTGATCCGGCATTCGACGAAAGCTCGCATCAAATCCGACAAAGCGGTGACGCTGTCATTGACGCCGCGCAAAAGCACGGACTGGCTCACCATGGGAATGCCCGCGTCGACGAGCCGCGCGCAGGCGGCACGCGCCGTAGTGGTCAGTTCCCGCGCATGGTTGGCATGCAACGCGACCCAGGTGGTCGCTCCGTCGACCTTGAGCGCGGCGACCATCTCGTCGCTGATGCGCGCGGGGTCGGCCACGGGCACGCGGGTGTGAAGACGGATGATCTTGACGTGATCGATCGCGGCCAGATCGGCCATGATCTCGCTCATGCGGCGCGGCGACAGCATCAGGGGATCGCCGCCGGTCAGGATCACCTCCCAGATTTCGCTATGCGCGCGGATGTAGTCGATCGCCGCACGATAGGCGCTGTCCGAGAGTGCGTTCTCCTTGCCGGGCCCGACCATCTCGCGGCGGAAGCAGAAGCGGCAATAGACCGCACAGACGTGAACGAGCTTGAACAGCACGCGATCGGGATAGCGATGCACGATTCCGGGAACCGGCGAGTGAGGATGATCGCCGATCGGGTCGGCATTTTCGCCCGGCTGCGCGTCCAGCTCGGCTGCGGTCGGAACGAACTGCCGTGCGATGGGATCCTCGGGATCGGCGGTGTCGATCAACTCGACCAGCGCCGGCGTGATCGCCACCGCATAGCGCGCAGCAACGCGTTCGAGCGCCGGCAGCGTCGCTGCGGGCGCCAGACCTTCGGCGACGAGCTCGGCCGGCTCGCGCAAGGTGCGTGCAAGATTTGTCGTCCTCATGTCTCACTTAGCGTTTCATTTACAGGCGGTGTCCAGACCACCTGATCAATTCGCGATGCGCCGCTCGCCAGCATGACCAACCGGTCGAAACCGAGCGCGACGCCGCTCGCCTCCGGCATTGCGGCGACTGCGGCCAGAAAGTCCTCGTCCAGAGGATAGGCCTCGCCGTAGCGGCGCTGCTTCTCCGCCATCGATTCCGTGAAGCGCTTGCGCTGCTCCTCGGCGTCGGTGAGTTCGCCAAAACCGTTGGCGAGCTCGACGCCGCAGGCATACACCTCGAACCGCTCGGCGACCCTGGGATCGTCCGCCTTCACCCGTGCCAGCGCCGCCTCTGGAGATGGGTATTCGAACAGAATGGTCAAACGGCCCTGCCCCAGCTGCGGCTCGACATGCTCGACCAGAACCTTGCTGAAGATGTCAGACCAGGTGTCATCCTCGGCCACACGGACCTGCCCGCCGGCGGCCACGGCAAGCGCGGCACGGTTACCCTCGCCGCCCGAGATTGTCGACAGCAGGTCGATGCCGGCGAAGCGCTCAAAGGCGCCGGCGACCGTCACAAGCTCCGGCTCGGCGAAGGGATCGGCGGTCCGGCCCCGGAACGAAAAGGTCCCTATGCCGGTCACCTGCGCCGCGCGGGCGATGATGACGACGGTATCCGCCATGATCGCGTCATAGGGGGCGCCTGCCCTGTACCATTCCAGCATGGTGAATTCGGGTAGATGCAGGTCGCCGCGCTCGCGGTCCCGGAACACCCGGGCAAACTCGAAAATCCGCGTCTCGCCCGCCGCCAGTAGCTTTTTGCAGGCGAACTCCGGCGAGGTTCGCAGGTAGCGGCTCGCACGGCTGCCGTCTGGCCGCATGATCTCGGTCCGGGCGGCGTGCAGATGGGTCTCATTGCCGGGCGAGACCTGCAGGACGGAGGTTTCGACCTCGACGAAGCCCTGCTCGGCGAAAAATCCCCGTAGAGCCCCGGTAATGGCCCCCCTGGCCTGGAGGAACGGCCGCCGGTCGAGGTGCCGCTCGGTCGACCAGAACGGCGAAATCGGCTTGTCCCCAGTCATTAATCGACCGCCCCTCGGAACAGCAAAGTGCTGGCATCCAACGGCAAAATCAGTATGTTGCGGCCCGAAACGGGCGCCGAGGTCTGATTTGAGGCCCCAAGTCCCCCATCGATTTGACCACGTCCTGGCCGGTGCCGGGCCAAGCAAGCAGGAAATACAGCTTTGAGAGTCATCGCCAGTTCTATTCGCAAGGGCAACGTGATCGAGCAAGACGGCAAGCTTTATGTCGTCGTGAGCGCCGAGAACATCCATCCCGGCAAGGGAACCCCGGTCAGCCAGATCGAAATGCGCCGAATCTCGGACGGGGTAAAGATCTCCGAGCGCTACAAGACCACCGACCAGGTCGAAAAGGCCACGATCGAAGAGCGCAACTACACCTACCTCTATGAGGACGGTGACGGCTACCACTTCATGAACCCGGAGACCTACGACCAGGTCCAGGTCTCCAAGGACGTCGTAGGCGACGCCGCTGCGTATCTTCAGGAGAGCATGACGGTCAAGCTGTCCATGCACGACACCAACCCGGTGTCGATCGCGCTGCCGCAGCGCGTGACGCTGGAAGTGGTCGACACCGAGCCCGTGACCAAGGGCCAGACCGCCTCCTCCTCCTACAAGCCTGCGGTGCTCTCCAACGGCGTGCGCACCACCGTGCCGCCGCACATCACGGTCGGCACCCGCGTCGTGGTGATGACCGAAGACGGCTCCTACGCCGAGCGCGCCAAGGACTAACGGGGAACAGAGCGATCGCAACAGGTGCCGCCGGGGGGCGAGACAGTGGTTGGGAACGGTTTCCGCTTCGTCTCGCAACTTCTGGCGTCGCTTTCGCTCCTCATTGCCACCCCGCTGGCTGCGGATGAATTCCGCAGCCCCTCGCTCACGGCCCTGCGCGTCGATTGGCGCGCAGCGCTGGACCAACTCCGCTCCGAGATCACCACTCGTCCCCGCGTCGCGGACGATTTCATTTTCGCACCCCGCCGTTCGGTGCCGCGCTTTGATCCGCGCGCGATGCCTGCGCTGGTGCAGCTCAACGCGATCTCCTCGCAATTCTTCACCGGTATCGCCCGCAGCCCCGTGCCCGTGCTGCTGCCGTTCGACGCCGCCGCGTATCTCGAGGCGCAGCGCAACGGTGCGCCGGCTACAACAGCGCTGTCGCGCTACCAGGCTGACTTCAATCCCGTCGACATGTTCGACGCCGGTCCCGCCGGCTACAGCGCGACCTTCTCGTTCGAACCTGGCGCCGGCGAAGGCATGCCGAGCCGGGTGTTTGCAAGGCCGGTCGAGGTGCAGATCACGGGATCGGCGCTCGTCTATGACATCGCCGATCCCTCAGGCGGGAAGGGCGAGCTGATCAAACCTCTCACAACGCTTTATCCGGACCTGCGCAGGTTCATCAGGGAAGGCTATGTGCGTTACGCCTTCACGCGTTTCGGTGTCGCCTATGTGGTGTCGGTCCAGTGCCTCGACAGCGTCGCAAAACCGCGGCGGCTCGCCTGCAAGGAAGCCTATCCGGTCGCAGAACGCTTCCTGAAGACGCTGCGGGTCGCCGGGGGGCAACGGATGCGGCCTCTGATGGATGTTGCCTCCAACATCCTCGATCGTCCTGCCGCGCGTTCGCCGGATTTCAGCTATCGGCCGAGCGGCGACATCATCCCGAATACGGGTTATCGCAAGCAAGGCGGCCATCCCGACGTGATGGCATATGCGCAGATCCGCTTTCCGCTCGAAAAGACGCCGGCCTTCGTACGCTCGCAATCCTACAGCAAGCGTGACAAGAGCGACGACCCGACCGTCTATCCCTGGCGCGACAATTTCTGCGAGTCCCGCAGCTTCGAGGTCTGGCAGTGCGCCGGCGGATACGGCCACCAGGGCGAGGACATTCGCGCCGCCGATTGCCCGCCGCCCGGAGAAGGGCGCGAGCCCTGCGATCCCAAGCAGCGCGGTGTCGTCGCCGTGCGCGACGCGATCGTGATCCGCAACGCCAAGGACCAGGCCGCGACGCTGCAAGTCAACAGCCGGACCGAACACATCCGATTCCGCTACATGCACATGAACCCGCAGGCGATGAACGCCGGTGGCCTCGTCAACGGCCGCATCGTCAGCGAAGGCGAGAAGATCGGCGTGGTCTCGAACTATCTCGACCATCCCGCTGGCACCTCGATGCATCTGCACTTCGATGTGCAGGTGTTCACCCGCGACGGCTGGATCTGGGTCAGCCCCTACATCACGCTGGTCTCGGCCTATGAGCGCCTGATCCGCGCCCGCGGCCGCGAGGTCGGCCCGGAGATCGCAGGCGCTCCGCAGCCCGTTGCACACACGCTGCCCGAGGACGTGATCAAGCCGGACCTGCGCGAGGGATCGAGCGGCGAGGAGAATTGAGCAACTCGTGCAAACGGATTGCTCTCACCACACATTCGGTGCCGTCCCGGCCTAGCGCGCAATTGCGCGCGGGGGGCCGGGACGACGTTGAGGCATTACTCCAAATACGTTGTCAGCTGCGCACCCTCATCCGCCACGAACACCGCGATCAACTCTGCCGGCTCGGTTGCGCTGGCATTGGCGGATACCAGATGCGTCGAGCCCGGCGGCTCGAAGAAAGACTGGCCGACGCTGAACGTCTCGACCGGGCCGCCGCCGAGTTGCGAGCGGATCTCGCCCTTGGTGATATAGGCCGTCACCGAGCCTGCGTGACGATGTGGCCGCGAGAAACCGCCCGGACCGTAGGATACGCGCACGATGGTGACGCGCTTGCCAGGGACGTTCGGTAGCGCGTAGGAACCGATCGGCTCGACCTTGTCGAGCGGCGAACTCTCCGCAGCGGTGGCGCAGAGCGGCGCCAGCGCGCCTGATACACTGTCGATCGTCACCGGCAGCGCCTTGCCGATCGCAAGCGGGCAGGCAAGCCCTGCCACGACCGCGAGCGCCGTCGAACGTGAGGGCGTCGGACGCTGCACGGCGGAAACACTCATCGCTGTCATCGTGACCTCCCCTCAGCTTGATCAGGATGCCGCAGCAGTCGCGGCTGCTGGCCGCTTGGCCGGCGTCCAGCGATAGGCCGCACCAAACCGGTTCCAGACGTTGATCGAGGCGACGGCCGAGGTCAGGTAAGTCAGCTCGGTTTCGGAGAATTCCCGCGTTGCCTCCGAATAGACCTCCTCGCTGACGCCACCGGGGAGCAGCGTCAACGCCTCCGCCCAGGCCAGCGCCGCGCGCTCGCGCGCGGAAAAGATCGGCGTCTCGCGCCAGACGGCAACCAGATGGAGCTTGTCGACGGGAAGGCCGATCCGTTCCGACAGCAGGACGTGATGCTGCAAGCAGAAGGCACAGCCGTTGATCTGCGATGCGCGCAGCTTGACGAGCTCGATGAGTTGCTTGTCGAGGCCGGCCTTGGCGGCAAGCTGACCGAGCGCCAGCACCACATCATAGACGTCGGGCGCCAGGCGCTTGAAATCCTCGTATTCGCTGCGGGCGTGTGACATTGCGGTTCACCTCGTATTATTGTAAGTGTTCTGATATCTTATAAGAGCTCTGATATGTCACGCAAGACCGCTGCCATCACAGGATCGAAAACCGCGCGCTCTGCGCCCGCACCTGCCGACGACGGCGCCGTGCGTATTCCTGCGCCTGGCGAAGGCAAACGCGGCGAGCAAGGCTATCTCGGCTACCTCCTGCGCCAGGCTCACGCCGCTGTCCGGCTGAAAATGGAGCGCACCCTCGCCGATCTCGGCGTGACCTCGCCGCAATTTGCGGTGCTGACCATGCTCAACGCCTATCCTGGCCTGTCCGGCGCCGACGTCGCCCGCCTCACCTTCCTGACCCCCCAGACCGTTGGCGTCATCATTCGCAACCTCGAACGCGACGGTGCGATCGCGATGACGCCGCATCCGGTCCACGGCCGCATTCAGCAATGGACGCTGACGCCGCGGGGCGCGACGCTGCTGAAGGCTTGCCGCGAGCGGGTGATCGAATTGGAGAAGCGCCTTGCTCTGGGTTTGGATGGCAAGGCGGAAACCACGATCCGGCGCTGGCTCGCCGGCATCGCGGCCGAGTTGCAGGAGGACTAGCCGCCCTTCAACACATTCTTGACCTCACCGTCGGGCCAGGATTCGCCTGCGGCAATCACCCGCACGCGGGTTCGGTCCGCGGCATTGACCAGCACGTGCGAACTCACCCGGTCACGGCTAGGCTCCAGGTGCAGATCGGTTTCGGGCTTCCAGCTCAGCGTGGTTGCAAGATCGCCGGGAAAGATCTGCCATTGCGATCCGTCGTCGAGCTCGACGACATGGCTTTCCGGATGTGCGTGAATCTTCATTCCACCCCGATTGCTATGGCGGCCGGATATTTCCTCATCTTCTCCTCCTCATTGTCGTGGAGGAATGCAGGACTGCGACAGTTTGTTCCGACGGAACGGCTGATCCGGCCGTGCGGAAATCAGGGGTCAGGAACCGACTCACGCGCGCCATGTTTCGGGCTAGAATGTGCCCATGACGCACGCTGATTCCTCATCCCATCCAACGCGCCGCGCTCTGCTCCACTCGACGTTCGCTGCAGCGGCGTTGCTTGCAGTCCCGAAACGCGCTCTCGCCGCGCCGCCAGGCTTCGACGAATGGCGCGAAGCCTTTCGCGCACGGGCGATGGCCAAGGGCATTTCGGCCGCGACTTGGCAGCGCGCGATGGCGCGGGTCGAGCCCGACATGAGCGTGTTCAAGCAAATGCGCAACCAGCCCGAATTCCACGAGCAGGTCTGGCAATACATCAACCGCCGCGTCTCCGACTGGCGCATCATCAACGGCAAGATCGCGCTGAAGAACAACGAAGCGCTGTTTGCGCGCATCGAGCGCGATTTCGGCGTCGAGCGCGGCACGCTGCTGGCTTTGTGGGGCGTCGAGTCCGCCTATGGCGATCCGCTGGTGCAGCAGAACCATATGACGCCGGTGTTTCCCTCGCTCGCCGCGCTCGCCTGGAACGAACCGCGGCGCAAGGCCTATTGGGAGACCGAGCTGATCAACGCGCTGCGCATCGTCGACAAGGGCTGGAGCACGCCGGAGCAGATGCAGGGATCCTGGGCCGGTGCAATGGGCCATTCGCAATGGATGCCGGAAGTCTGGCTCAATGTCGGCATCGACTATGATGGCGACGGCAAGGTCTCACCCTTCGGCAAGCCCGATGATGCACTGGGCTCGACCGCAAAATATCTCGTCAATCGTGGCAAGTGGCATCGCGGCGAGCATTGGGGCTATGAGGTGCGCGCGCCCGGCAACATGAGCGGTAACCGCACCTACGCCGCTTGGGCGTCGGCCGGTGTCACCCGTGCCGACGGCCAGCCATTCCCACAGCCGAACGCCACCGCGCAGCTGTGGACGCCTGTTACGGGCGGACCGAGCTTCCTGCTCGGATCAAATTTCTACTCGGTGAAGAGCTACAATCCCTCGATGAACTATGCGCTCGCGATCTGCCATCTCGGCGACCGTTGCCTGGGCGCGCCTCCCTTCATCCAGCCCTTCCCCGGCTCCGAACGGGCGCTGACGCTCGCCGAGGTGCAGGAGATGCAGACGCGCCTGACCAAGGCCGGCTTCGACACCGGCGGCACCGACGGCCGCGTCGGCAACGACACGATGAAAGCGGTCAAGGATTTTCAGCAGCGCGCGGGCATCACGCCGGCGGACGGATACGGCGGGCTGAAGGTTCTGGCGAAGCTGCGGCAGGGGTCGTAGGCCACCTCAGTGCCGGTACTGCGGCTCTTCCGCGTCGAGTTGGCGGCGGATGGCGGCGAGATGCAGCCGCGCGGATTCGGTATCACCTTCGCGCATCTGCCTGTAGGTTTCGGCCGCAACCGCGGGATCGACCGGCAGCACTTTTCGTCCGGTCGACATCGCCAGCACCTGCACCTCGGCTGCGCGTTCAAGGTAATAAAGATCGTCCCAGGCTTCAGCGATGGTCGGGGCCAGCACCATCACGCCGTGATGCTTCATGAAGACGATGTCGGCATCACCGACGGCGGAGGCGATCCGCGCGCCTTCGCGGTTGTCGAGCGCGAGGCCGTTATAGTCGCGGTCGACCGCGGTGCGGCCGTAGAATTTCAGGGCGGTCTGGCCAGCCCAGATCAGGGGCTCGCCCTCGGTCATCGAGAGCGCCGTCGCATAGGGCATGTGCGTATGGAAGGCGACCTTGGCGCGCGGCAGGCGCTTGTGCATCTCGGCATGGATGTAGAAGGCGGTCGCCTCGGGCACGCCCTCGCCGTCGAGCACGTTGCCGTGGAAGTCGCAGATCAGCAGCTTTGACGCGGTCAGCTCGCGGAAGGCGTAGCCATAGGGGTTGACCAGGAAGAGATCGTCATGCCCCGGCACCACGGCCGAGAAGTGATTGCAGATGCCTTCCTCAAAACCGTTGCGCGCGGCCATGCGGAAGCAGGCGGCAAGATCCTCGCGCGCGGTGCGGATCGCATCGGTGGCGAGGTCCGGTCGGTTCGAACGATGGGGCGCGGATGAGGAAGCGTGAAGGCTGTGCGCCATAGCGAAGGACACCTCTGTCGGTCGGAAGCTTCTTGCGTTGTACAGGGGCTGCGCCTGCGCGTCAGCCCCTGCGACCGCCACCCTGCCCTGCGCGGCTCAGGCGCGCCGTGGCACGCCGCCGGCATTCATGCCGCCGTCGATGACGAGCTCGCTGCCGGTGACATAACGCGAGGCATCGGAGGCCAGATACAGCACGCCAGAGGCGATCTCCGCCGCCTGGCCGGCACGGCCCAGCGGCGTTGCGACCTTGGCGCGCTCCTCCGGATCAATCGGCGCGTTCTGGCCGGCACCGGTCGCGCCGGTCGGGATCTTGCCCCAGATCGGCGTGTCGATGATGCCGGGATGCACCGAGTTGACGCGGATGCCGTCGCCGGCCGCCGCGCACTCCATCGCGATCGATTTCGCAAACAGCCGCACGCCACCCTTGGTGGCCGAATAGGCCGACAGCCCGGGTGCACCGCGCAGGCCCGCCAGTGACGACATCATCACGATCGAGCCGCCACCGGTCCTACGCATCAAGGGCAGGCAGTGCTTGACCGAAAGGAACACGCCATCGAGGTTGATCGCGTTCTGCTTGCGCCAGTCGGCCAGCGTCATATCGACGATTGAAGGGACAGAGATGCCGATGCCGGCATTGGAGACCATGACGTCGAGCCGGCCATAGCGATTTTCGACCTCGGCGACGACCTCGATCCAGCGTTCCTCGCTGGTGACATCCTGCTCCAGGAAAATTGCCTTGCCGCCGGCCTTGGTGATGCGCTTGGCGAGCTCGGGGCCGCGCAGCTCGTCGATGTCGGTTGCAATAACGGTGGCGCCCTCGCGCGCGAACAGCTCGACGATGGCCTCACCGATGCCGGAGGCGCCGCCCGTCACCAGCGCGATCTTGCCCTCAACCTGCCCTACCATGTTCACTCCCTTTCTTTTTTGTTGTTTGCGGCCGCTATCTGATCACGGATGGCCCCTGGTCCGGTAGCGCGACGTCGACCACGCGGAATTGCACACGCTCGACGCCCTGGTAGCGATCGATCGACAATGATCCCGCGACATGCATTTGCTGACCGCGGTTGGCGAGCAGCGCATTGCCGAGCTCCTGGCCGACCGAACGGAACGCGATGCCGTTGACGATGGCGCCGTCGCCGGATTTGAAGCGCAGCCTCAAGTGCGCCTGCCCGACCTCGTCGGCATAGACGAGCTGGTGCGCTGGCAAGGCCAGCACCGGCTCCGGATTGCCACTGCCGAACGGGCCGGCGCGGTTGAGGGTGGTCGCAAGCTCCGGCGTCACGGCGCGCGCGGAGACCGCGCCGTCGACATAGAGCTCGTTGACGTGCCGCGCCTCCGCGACATCGCGCGCCAGCGCGTTCTCCAGATAGGCGCGGAATTCGGCGAGCTTCTCCTTGCGCAGCGTCACGCCCGCAGCCATCGCGTGGCCGCCGCCCTTGAGCAGAATGCCATCAGCAACCGCCTGCCGCACCGCCTTGCCGAGATCGACGCCGGCGATCGAGCGGCCCGAGCCGGTGCCGATGCCGCCGGGCTCGAGCGCGATGGCAAAAGCAGGCCGCGAAAACTTCTCCTTCAACCGGGAGGCGACGAGGCCGACCACGCCGGGATGCCAGCCTTCGGAGGCCGTGACGATCACGCCGAGCTTGTCTTCCAGCCCTATCGAGGCGATCGCCTCGGCTTCCGCCTGAGCTTCCGCCGCCTGCTCGATGATGCGGCGCTCGCTGTTGAGGCGGTCGAGCTCGGCGGCGATGCGCGCGGCCTCGACGCTGTCGCCTTCGAGCAAGAGCCGCACGCCGAGATCGGCACGGCCGATGCGGCCGCCGGCATTGACGCGCGGCCCCAGCATGAAGCCGAGATGCCACGCCTCCGGCGGGCCGTTGAGCCGCGCCACATCCATCAGCGCAGTATGGCCGACATGGTCGCGCCGCCGCATCGCGATCAACCCTTTTGCGACGAAGGCGCGGTTGAGACCGATCAGCGGGGCGACGTCGGCGACGGTGCCGAGTGCGACGTGATGCAGCATGCCGAGCAGATCGGGCTCGGGCATCTCGGCGCGCCAGAAACCGCGCTGGCGCAGCTCGCGATTGACGGCGACCAGCGTCACTAGCACGAGGCCAACGGCGGCGAGATGGCCAAGGCCCGACAGATCGTCAGAGCGGTTCGGATTGACCAGCGCATCGACCTCGGGCAGATCGAGGCCGCATTGGTGGTGGTCGATCACGACGACGGACATGCCGAGGCGCTTCGCCTCAGCCAATGGCTCGATGCTGGTGGTGCCGCAATCGACGGTGACAAGCAGCGTCGCGCCCTTCGCAGCGAGCGCGCGCACCGCTTCGGTGTTCGGGCCGTAGCCCTCGAAGATGCGGTCGGGAATGTGGATCAGCGGATCGAGGCCGCAATGGCGTAGATGCCAGGCGAGCAGAGCCGCCGATGTCGCGCCGTCGACGTCGTAATCGCCGAAGATCGCGACCTTCTCGCCCTTTGTTGCGGCATCCGCGATCCGCTGGGCAGCGGCTTCCATCTCCGTCACCGTGAACGGGTCCGGCAGCAGTTTTCGGATGGTCGGATCGAGGAAGTCCGGCACGGTATCGATGTCGACGCCACGGCCGGCCAGCACCCGCGCCAGCAGCTCCGGCAATTGGTGGCGCTGCACGATGGCAAGTGCCTTGGCCGCCCCGCGCCCGTCGAGCCGGTCACGCCAGAGCTTGTCGGTGAGCGAGCGCGTCACCCCCAGGAACGCCTGGGGCGCTTCGAGGGGCAAGGCAGTGGCGGGTGGCGTCATGATTCGAGAGCGATCTTGGGAACTCGGGGGGCCGGACGAACACGCAAGGCGTCCGGGTCACTGGCGGATTGGCCGGCAAGCCGCCGGATTTTGCAACGGTCACCAGGCACAAAGCGGTGGATGAGCCACCCTGGCGGCACGAGGTGACTATCATTTAGGCAATCCGCAAAACAGCAAATTAAGCGGGCGTTAGGCGGAATCCCCGAAAAGGAATCGTATTCGATCTGTAATTTGTTGTCCTTGGTTCATTGCAGATCAGACCTCATTGCCAAGGGAAGCTCCCCGATGTCCGCTGCGCTGGGTCTGAAAGCCAAGCCGATTGCCACTGAACCCGCTGATGATGATTCCGACATCTCCGCGCTGATCAACCGCCTGACTGCGGAGGTCAACCAGATCGCGGTCGACAAGACCAAGGCGATCCAGCAGATCACCAACCAGATGAAGATGCTGGCCCTGAACGCGCTGATCGAGAGCTCGCGCGCCGGCGCGCAAGGCGCGGGCTTTGCGGTGGTGGCGCAGGAGGTGCGCGGCGTCGGCCAGCAGGTCGAGACCATCGCCCGCGAGCTCGAGACACAGCTGACGAAACGAACCGGCGATCTTGTCGCCTCGATCGACCGCATGAGCCAGCGCTCGCGCGGCGAGCGCATGGTCGATCTGTCGCTCAATGCCATCGAGCTGATCGACCGCAACCTCTATGAGCGGACCTGCGACGTGCGCTGGTGGGCGACCGATTCCGCCGTGGTCGATTGCGCGGCTTCGCCGAGTGCGGCCGCTGTATCGCATGCCTCGCAGCGCCTCGGTGTGATCCTCGGGGCCTACACCGTCTATCTCGACCTCTGGCTCTGCGATCTCGATGGCAACGTCATCGCCAATGGCCGCGCCGACCGATTCCGCGTCGTCGGCCAGAACGTCGCCCACACCAAATGGTTTCGCGAGGCGCGATCCTTGCGCTCCGGCGACGACTACGTCGCCGGCGACGTCGAGAACCAATCGCTGCTCGGCAACGCGCAGGTCGCGACCTATTGCGCCAGCGTCCGCGCCGGCGGCCAGGCCCACGCCGCGCCGATCGGCGTGCTCGCCATCCATTTCGACTGGGAGCCCCAGGCCCGCGCCATCGTCCAGGGCGTACGCATCGGCGACAGCGACAAGGCGCGCGTGCTGCTGGTCGATTCGAATCTTCGCGTGATTGCGGCCTCCGACGGCCAGGGCATCCTCAGCGAGCGCATCTCGATCTCGCTGAATGGCCAGCGCTCCGGCTTCTATCACGACCGCACCGGTGCGCTGGTCGCATTCCATGCCACCCCGGGCTATGAGACCTATCGTGGACTCGGCTGGTACGGCGTGATCGTCTGCGGGGCGTGAGGCGCCCCGCAAAATCGGACGGGTAGCCAGCCAATATCAAAACTCGCGAAAACAACCCCATGCACAGTAGCAAGAGGTTGCTTTCATTGGTGTTTTCCGACGAGGCTTCCTTGCTGTTCTTAGGGGCCGCCTCAACGCTTTGACACGTCGGGCAAAACACTGGCAATCTGCGATCATCGCGGGTTGTGTTCACTGCACGAGGGATGATCCCTTAGCGGTTTTGTGAGATCGCACCCCGGCTTCTGAAGCATTTTTCGGCAAGCCACGCTCGTTACAGACAAGAGCCCCGCGCCAATGGTCGCGTAGAGTCGCTTCGCATCACGTTCATCGATGTGAGAGCGCGAGTTCGCATTGGTCATCTCGCGCTCCGAAATACCGAGGAGACATGCCATGAAGATCGTCGTGATCGGCGGGACCGGATTGATCGGATCCAAGCTCGTGGCCAGGCTCAAGGAGCAGGGTCATGACGCGGTGGCCGCCTCACCGAAATCAGGCGTGAACGCCGTGACCGGGGAAGGTCTCGCTGCCACGCTGGCCGGCGCCGATGTCGTCGTCGACGTCGCCAACGCACCGTCCTGGGAGCCGGCCGCCGTGCTCGATTTCTTCCAGCGTTCGAGCCAAAATCTCGTCGCGGCAGAGGCTGCTGCGGCCGTGAAGCATCACGTGGCCCTTTCAATTGTCGGCACCGAACGGTCGCCCGACAACGCCTATTTCCGTGCCAAGCTCACCCAGGAGACCATCATCAAGTCCTCCTCGGTCCCCTACTCGATCGTGCGCGCCACTCAATTCTTCGAATTCCTCGCCGCCATTGCCGAAACAAGCGTGCTCGAGGGGAAGATCGTCGTTCCCACGGCCCAGTTTCAGCCGATCGCAGCCGATGACGTCGTTGCTCGCCTCGCGGAGGTCGCAACGGGCCAGCCGCTCAACGGCACGATCGATATCGCAGGACCTGAGAAGGCCCCCTTCAATGAATTCATCGCACGCCGCCTGAAGGCCGCCGGCGGCACACGTCCCGTGGTCGGAGACCCGAAGGCGCTGTATTACGGCGCCCCCATCGACGACACATCGCTGAACCCGCTCGGCGAGGCGCGGCTCGGGAAAACGCCGCTCACAACATGGCTCGCCGGCCTCTGAGACTTGTAATCACGACCATCACCGCAGTGAAGGACATCCCATGCGCAGATTGCTGATCGCTACAGCGGTTTATGCTGCCTCGTTGCTGACGGCTCATGCAGCCGAGCCAGCAGCGCCATTGGCAAAGGTAACGGTCGTGTTCGACCAGGCTCTGCCCAACGTCCCCGGCAAGAGCATGAAGGGCGTGCTGGTCGAGTATGGTCCCGGAGGCTCCTCACCCGCCCACATTCACGCCCCCTCCGCCTTCATTTATGCCACGGTCCTGGAAGGCGCGATCCGCAGTCAGGTCAATGATGGCCCCGCCAAGGTCTTTCCCAAGGGAGAGAACTTTTCCGAGCGGCCCGGCGACCGCCACGCCGTCAGCGCCAATGCCAGCGATACCGAGCCTGCGAAACTGCTTGCCGTGTTCGTGGTGGACACGGCCGACAAGGAGTTGACGACGCCGATCGCGAAATAGCGCCGGATGACGAAATCGCCGAGCTCGCGGCGCAGCTCTGCGGCTGCCCGGTCTCCTACATCAGCTTCATCGACGACAAGCGGCGCTGGCTCAAGGCACGATATGGTCTGCCGGCCGAAGTCACCGACGCTCCGCGCGAGAACGCTGTCTGCACAACGACGATCTGCGATCGCGGAACGGTTTGCAGACGAGCTGCCTGGCTCGCTGACCTGATTTGCCGTCAGCTCGACTTAGCGCCGCGACGCGCCGCCATCTCCGCGGCGAGCAGCAGCGCGGCGCGGCTGGCGCCGATCGATGCGATGCCCTGCCCTGCTATGTCGTAGGCGGTGCCGTGCGCGGGCGTGCAGATCGGGAATGGAAAGCCCCCGAGCAGGGTCACGCCGCGATCAAAACCCATCAGCTTCATCGCGATCTGGCCCTGGTCGTGATACATCGTCAGCACCGCATCGAAGGCGCCGCCCTTGGCGCGCAGGAACACGGTATCGGCGGGAAACGGTCCCTCCGCGGCGATGCCCTCGCGCTGAGCGGTTGCGACCACGGGCCCGATGACGTCGATCTCCTCGCGGCCGAAATTGCCACCGTCGCCGGCATGCGGATTGAGACCCGCGACGGCGATGCGCGGTCGCGCAAAGCCGGCATTGCGCATGCAGGAATCGGTCAGCTTGAGCGCGCGATGGATACGTTCGCTGGACAGTCGCCCGGCGACGTCCTTGAGGGGGATATGGGAGGTGACCCGCGCGTTCCAGAGCTGGTCCAGCACATTGAACTCGCTCGCCGCGATCTTAAGGCCGACCACCTCGGCTGAAAATGCGATCTCGTCATCGTACTCGGCGCGGGCAAGGCGCATCGCCTGCTTGTTGAAAGGGGTGAAGCAGACGGCGTCGACGCGCCCGTCGCGGCCGAGCTCGAGCGCATGCCGGTAATTGGTCAGCGCGAATTTTCCGCCGGCAAGGGTCGCGGTCCTCGGCTCGACCTCCCTGGGATCGAGATGGCGCAGATCAACGAACAGCGTCTCGCCCTCCGCCGCGCGAAGGTCGGCCCCCTGCTCCACCGCCGTCAGCTCCGGCTTGATGCCGGCGACGCGCGCACCTTCGTCGAAGATGCGGCGGTCACCGATGACGACGAGCCGGCTGCGGGCGCGGATGTCGGCCTGCACCGCGAGCTTCGCCGTCAGCTCCGGGCTGATGCCGGCGGGGTCTCCCATTGCCAATGCAATCAGCGGCTTTGCGCTCATATGATCACCTTTTCCTCAGCTGTCGTCCGATCGGTAGATGGTGCGGGTTTGCGCCAGAGCCGCGCGAGCTGCAGCACGAGCGGAAGCAGCAACAGTGCGATCCCGGCCACGATCAGGCACGTCACCAGCTTGCTTGCAAAGAAGATCCCGAGCGATCCCTTGGAGATCAGCATCGACTGCCGGAACGCATCCTCGGCCTTGTCGCCGATGACGATCGCGAGCACGAGCGGCGCCAGCGGATAGAACAGCTTCTTGAAGAGATAGCCGACGATCCCGAAGCCGAGCATCATGACGACGTCGAGATAGGAGTTCGACACCGAATAGGCGCCGACGACGCAGATGATCACGATCAGCGGCGCGATCACCACGAAGGGAATCCGCATCAGGGCGGCGAAGACCGGAACGGTCAGCAGCACCAGTGCGACTGCGACGATGTTGCCGACATACATCGAGGCGATCAGCCCCCAGACGAAATCCTTACTGTCGACGAACAGCATCGGCCCGGGATTGAGGCCCCAGATCATCAGCCCGCCCATCATGACCGCCGCGGTCGCCGAGCCGGGAATGCCGAGCGATAGCATCGGCAGCAGCGCGCTGGTGCCGGCGGCATGATCGGCCGTCTCCGGCGAGATGATGCCTTCGACCTCGCCCGTGCCGAAGTATCGGCCGCGGCGCGAGAAACGGCGGGCGATGCCGTAGCTCATGAAGGATGCCGCGGTCGGGCCGCCCGGCGTGATCCCCATCCAGCATCCGATCGCCGCGCTGCGCAGAAGCGCCACGCCATGCTGCGGCAGGCGGCCGACCGCGCGGAACACTTCGCGCCAGTCGATCTTGGAGGACACCGCGCGGGCATGAAACTCCTCTTCGACGGCAACCAGCAGCTCGCCGATGCCGAACAGGCCCATCACGGCGACGACGAAGCTCACGCCCTTGACGAGTTCATCGACGCCCATGGTGAGACGCACGCTGCCGGAGACGGTGTCGATGCCGATGGCGGCGATCGCAAAGCCGATGGCCAGCGCCACGACGGTCTTGATCGGCGCCACGCCGCCCATGCCGACGAAGCTCGCGAAAGCGAGGAAATAGACCGCAAAATACTCGGCCGGCCCGAACGCGAGCGCAACCTGCGCCACCCAGGATGCGAGGAAGGTGATCAGAATGACGCCGATCAGCGCGCCGAACGCCGCCGAACCGAAGGCGGTCGCGAGCGCCGTCGTCGGCCGGCCGTCGCGCGCCATCGGGTAGCCGTCGAAGGTGGTCGCGACCGACGAGGGCTCGCCGGGAATGTTGAAGAGGATCGAGGTCACCGAGCCGCCGAACAGCGCGCCCCAATACATGCTGGAGAGCAGGATGATCGCCGAGACCGGTTGCATGCCGAAGGTCAGCGGCAGGAGCAGCGACACTCCGTTCGGCGCACCCAGTCCCGGCAGCACGCCGACGAGAATGCCGAGCAGCACGCCGACTGCCATCAGCGCCAGATGCGGCACGGTGACCGCGATGGTGAAGCCGTGCAGGAGCTCTGCGAGATTATCCATCGGCCTCTCCGTCAGAACCCAAACGCGGCGGCGAGCGCGCCGTGCGGCAGACTGACCTGAAACATGCGCTCGAACACGACGTAGAGCGCGAGTGCGGTCGCGCCAGCCATGGCGAGCGCACGCGGCACGGATTGGTGCCTGGGGATCGCCAGCACTGCGAAGACGTACAGCGCCGAAGCGACGTACATCCCGGCCAGCGGGATCGCGGCCACGAAGATCGCGGCTGGCACGAACAGGCCGGCTAGCCGGCGCAGCTCGATGGGCGTGATGGCGATGGGGACACTCGCCAGTGTGGCGGCCGGCAGCACGCCTCGCACCAGATTGTAGAGGCTCCCGACCACGATGATGATCCCGGTCAGGAACGGAAACGTGCCGGCGTCCACGCCCGCGCTCGACCAGCCGATACCGTTGTCGAGGCTGGAGACGACGACAGCCACACCAAAACTACCGGTGAGGACGGCGGTCGCAAGTTCAAGCGCGCGGCGGGAGATCATTGGGGGCTCCGTTCGAGCGGCGTGCAAGGGGCGGTCGGACATGACGCACGCGTTGTCCCAGGGGTTGTCCCGGCGAAGGCCGGGACCCATACCGCGTGATCTCTCGAGGAGTATTGGTCGTCGTACCGACGTGGATACGAGTCTTCGTCAAACTCGTCCCTGGGGTTATGGGTCCCGGCCTTCGCCGGGACGACGGCGGAATTTGTGGCACCGCCGATGCAACAGCCCCGCCTCACTTGACGAGCCAGCCTTGCTCGCCCGCGACCTGCTTGACGTGCTCGAGGTCCTCCTTGATGAATTTTTCGAGCTCGGCGCCGGTCAGGAACGTATCGACCTGGGAGGTCTTCTCGATGTAGTCCTTCCATTCCGGCGTCGCCTGCACCTTCTTCATGAGGTCGACATAGAACGCCGCCTGGTCCGGCGTGACCTTGCCGGGCAGCCACACCGTGCGCGGCTGCTCATATTGCTGGATGTCGAGGCCCTGCTCGATGCAGGTCGGAACATCGCTCCAGCCTTCGGTTGCAGTGACCTTCGGGCCCTGCGGCAGCCGCTTCGGGCTGAAAACACAGAGCGGGCGTTGCGTGCCGCCGCGCCACTGTCCGAGGCTTTCGCTGGGGTTGTTGACGTGAGAGTCGAGATGTCCGCCGGCGAGCTGCACCGCAGTCTCGGCGCCGCTCTTGAAGGGGATATAGGTTAGCTTGACCTTGCCAGCCTTCTCGATCATGCGCGTCAGCACCTCGTCGGTGTCCTTTGACTGCGCGCCGCCCATCTTGAATTCGCCCGATGCTGCCGCCTTGAGATAGTCGCCCGCCGTCTTGTACGGCGAGTCCTGCTTGACCCAGAGCAGGAACTCGTCCTGGGCCATCGCCGCGATCGGGGTGAGATCGGTGTAGTTGAAGGCGACCTTGGAGACGAGCGGCTGCTGCCAGGCGTTCGAGGTGCCGAAGATCACCTTGTAGGGATCGCCGGCGGAGGCCTTGCCGTAGACATAGCCTTCGGCGCCGCTGCCGCCGCCCTTGTTGACAACGACAATCGGCTGCTCCGTCAGCTTGTGCTTGGTGATGATGTTCTGCACCGCGCGGGCAAGGTTGTCAGTGCCGCCGCCCGGCCCGGCAGTGGCCACGAACTCGATCGGCTTTTGCGGTTGCCAGGCCGCACACGCCGGCATCGTGCCGGCGAGCACGGTCGCGGCCGCGGAGAGCAGAAATGTTGACGTCCGACCCATGATTTCCTCCAGCTGATTTTTGTCTTTTGTTGTTGTCGTATCGAGGTCCGCTCAGGCGACGCGCTCCTGGCGTCTTCCTGCGGCCAGCACGATCGCGCCTTCTTTTTCGAGCGCTTCGATTCGTGATTGGTCGAACCCGTGCTCGGCCAGCACCTCGCTCGTGTGCTGACCATAGACCGGCGCACCTGATCGCACTTTGCCTGGGGTCTCCGAAAACTTGATGGGAAGTCCGATCGTCTTGACGGGGCCGAGCGTGGAGTGCTCGACCTCGACGACCATCTCGCGCGCCAGGGTCTGCGGATCGCTGAGGGCTTCCAGCATGTCGTGCACGGGGCCGCAGGGCACGCCCTTCTCGTCCAGCGCCGCGAGCCAGTGCGCGCGGGATTTGGTGCGGAAGCGTTCGCTCAGGACCGCTTCCAGCTCTTTCAGATTGGCCATGCGGTCGGCCCCGTTAACGAAGCGCGGATCAGCGGCGAGCTCGCTGGCGCCGAGCGCCTCCAGCATCAACAGCCAATGCTTCTTGTTGGCGCCGCCGACGACGAGCCAGCCATCCGATGCTTCGAAGGCCTGGTACGGCGCGTTGAGCGGATGCGCCGACCCCATCGCGCGCGGCGCGGTGCCCGCGGCCAGTGCGATGGTCGATTGCCAGTAGGTCTGAACCAGGGCGGCCTCATAGAGCGAAGTCTCGACCCACTGCCCTTCGCCGGTCTTGAGACGATGCGTATAGGCGGCGAGGATGCCCATGCTCGCGAGCAGGCCGGCGGTGATGTCGGACAGCGGCGGGCCGCATTTGACGGGCGGACCGTCGGGACGTTCACCGGTGAAGCTCATGATGCCGCTCATGGCCTGCGCGACCAGATCGAAGCCGCGACGATGCTTGTAGGGACCGGTGCGGCCGAAGCCCGACAGCGAGCAGTAGATCAGCGCCGGAAATTCGGCGTGCAGTGCCTCGTAGCCGAAACCGAGACGCTCCATCGCGCCGGGCGCAAAATTCTCGACCAGCACGTCGGCGCTCTTGATCAGCCGGTGCAGCACCTGCTTGCCGCCGTCGGTCTTCAGATCCAGCACGATGCCGCGCTTGTTGCGGTTCATCATCAGGAAGGAGGCCGCCTCGTCGCCGATCTTAGGCGGCACCGAATGGCGGGTGTCGTCGCCGTTCGGCCATTTCTCGATCTTGATGACGTCGGCGCCCATGTCGGCGAGCATCAGGGTGCAGGTCGGCCCTGCCATGACATGGGTGAGATCGATGACCTTGAGGCCGGCGAGCGGCCCCGAACGACGAGAGGTGGATTGCGAACTTTGCATCGGGCTCGTTCCTATTGGCCGCGCCATTGCGGGGCGCGCTTGTTGAGGAAAGCATCGAGCCCTTCGCGAAAGTCCTGGCTCGTGTAGCACATCAGGATGAGATCTTCGCCCTCGTCACGCGTCAGCCGCCTTTGCAGGCGCGCCACGGCCTGCTTGGTCGCGTTCAGCGTCAACGGTGCATGACTGGCGACGAGCCTGGCCACCTCCTCAGTGCGCCGCTCGAGCGCGGCAATATCCTCGACGACTTCGCCAAGCAGCCCGACATTTGCAGCCTCGGTGGCGTCGACAAGACGTGCGGTGAAGATCAGATCCTTGACGCGCGCGGCGCCGATGAGCGCGGTGAGACGGCTGACATTGGACATCGACAGGCAATTGCCGAGGGTGCGGGCGATGGGGAAACCGATTTTAGCGCTCTTGGTGCCGATGCGGAGATCGCAGGCTGCGGCGATGCCCGCCCCGCCTCCGGTACAGAACCCGTTGATCGCCGCAATCGTCGGCACCCGGCACTGCTCCAGCGTGGTCAGCACCCGATCAATGCGGTTCTCGTAGTCGATCGCGTCCTGTGGCGTCTTGAATTCCCGGAACTGGTTGATGTCGGTCCCCGAGGCGAACGCCTTGGCGCCGGCCCCGCGCAGCACCAGCACCTTGATCGCGTGGTCGCGGTTGGCCTCCTCGCAGATCGCGGCGAGCCGTTCGTACATCGCGAAGGTGAAGGCGTTGCGGGCCTGCGGACGGTTGAAGGTGATCCGCCCAATGCCGTCCTGGCGTTCGAAGACGAGGTCTTCTGCCTCCACTTGCAGGTCCATTTCCTCATGCCTTTCTGTTTTTTACATTTTTGAATGCAAAATTTGGAATTTTCAAGCAGGAACTTGCAAATATCCGCACATGAGTTCATTTTTGAATGCAAACTGAGTTCAGACCCATGCTTCATGAAGAAGTCGTCGGCCGTATCCGCGCCATCCTGCTCGACGGCGAAATCCCGCCGGGTGCGCGGATTCCCGAGCGCGAGCTGTGTGAGCGGCTCGAGATCTCGCGCACGCCGCTGCGCGAGGCGCTCAAGGTGCTGGCCGCCGAAGGCCTCGTGCAGCTGCTGCCGCATCGCGGCTCGCGCGCGGCGAAGCTGACCGACAAGGACATGCGCGACCTGTTCGAGGTCTGCCAGGGCTTAGAGGCCCTCGCCGGCGAGCTTGCCTGCGAGCGCATCACCGACGCGGAGATCGACGCGATCGCGGCCGCGCATGCGGACATGGTGCAGCATTATCGCGAGGGTGATCTGATCCAGTACTATCGCGGCAACCGCGCCATTCACGAAGCCATCGTCAATGCTGCCGGAAATCCAGTGCTCGCGGGGCTTTACACGTCTGTGACCGCACGCATCCGCCGCGCGCGCTACGTCACGCCGATGACACCGCAGCGCTGGGCGCTCGCAGTGAAGGAGCATGATGCAATCCTGAACGCGCTGCAAAGGCGCGACGGCGCCGGCCTCGCCCACATCCTGCGTGCGCATCTGCGCCATAAGCGCGAAGAGGTTTTGCAGGCGGGTTTTGCCGAAAGGGAGGGAAACGACCTCACACTGCGCATCGCGTGAGGCGTGGCCCTGAACTTCTAACATCGACCGCCGATGCTATGGATCCTGGCGTGGAATGTCGCCGAAGACCTCGACGAGGCGAAAACGCTCGCACATCAGCATCATGTCGTCGCGATATCGTCCAAGCCTACCGACCTGATGGGCGCGGCGCCAATAGGCCAGGCTCCGGTCACCTTCACCCTCATCATATGCAAAAGCTGCGTCGACCTCATTGAAGCGCCGATATGTTACGTCGATGGATTCGATGACGCAGCGCGCCTCTCCTCGCCCGTCGAGCACGACCCAGCGCTCACCGGGCGTGGACGTGTTCGGCTCGTCTTCGGTGCTGCACGTCGCGGTCTTGATGCCCTTGACAACGAGTTCGATCAATTCATCTGCGAGTGCGGGGCTGTCCCCGAACGCAAACATCCGGAGGTTCCGATAGCGCTCGGGAATCGGTTTGCTCATAGGTCTTCAGGCCTTCACGTCCCGTCGTCGTGCGCAAGCAGACTTTACTGGGTCATGAAGACACGGCCTAACAGCCCAGCTTATCGGCGATCCCGCCAAAATCCTTGGCGATGATGTCCCAGTTGCCGGTGGCCTCGAAATCGACCTTCTGAAGCGGACCGTATTCGGTCGGCCGCGCCACGAAGGCGGTCTTCAGCCCGTTCTTCTGCGCGGCCGCGAGATCGCCGTTGTGGGCAGCGACCATCATCACCTCTTCCGGCTTGAGACAGAGCAGGCGCGCGGCGCCGAGATAGGTTTCCGGATCGGGCTTGTAGTGCTCGAACAGCTCGGCCGACATGATGAGGTCCCACGGGAGCCCTGCAAACTTCGCCATGTTGGTGAGCAGCGCGACATTGCCGTTCGACAGCGGCGAGATCACGAATTTCGATTTGAGCCGCGTGAGGCCGGCGACGCTATCGGGCCAGGGATTGAGACGATGCCAGCCTTTGGTGAGATAGTCGAGATCGGCTTCGGTGAGGCCCTTGATCGAGAATTGATCGACCAGCTTTTCCAGCGAGCGGCGGTGCAGATCATCCAACATGACATAGCCGCGCTCGGGATGTTTGCGCACGTCATCCATCGAGGCCATGTACATGCCGCGCCAGCCGTCGACCAAAGCGGTCCAGTCGGCGCTGATGCCGCGCTGCCTGCTCCACCACATGAAATCGGTGATGAGGCTAGTGCGCCAGTCGACCACGGTGCCGAACACGTCGAAGACGAGGGCTTTGACGGCGGAAAGGTCGGACATGGGCGCTTCCCCTTGTTCTTATCGTCATTCCGGTGGCCCATGGGGCACCCGGAATCCATTGCACCTCGAACTCTGCGCCCTATGGATTCCGGGCTCTCCGGGCCGCGCGTTGCGCGGTCCCGTCGCCCCGGAATGACAGGGAGCATCAATCCAAATGGAACTTCGCCAGCTCGCGGTGCTCGGCCTTGATGTAGCGTACGGTGCCGGTGACGGAGCGCATCACTACCGTCTCGGTCTCGATCACGCCATCCTTGCGGAACTTGACGCCCGACAGCAGCGAGCCCGTGGTGACGCCGGTGGCGGCGAACAGGCAGTCGCCGCGCGCCATGTCCTCGATGCCGTAGATCATCTTGGGATCGTTGACACCCATCTTGGCGGCGCGCTCGCGCTTCTCCTCGGAGTCGAGGATCAGGCGGCACTGCATCTGGCCACCGATGCAGCGCAGCGCCACCGCGGCGAGCACGCCTTCCGGCGCACCGCCGGTGCCGAGATACATGTCGACGCCGGTGTTGTCGGGGTCGGCGCAGTGGATCACGCCGGCGACGTCGCCGTCTGTGATGAGGCGCACGGCCGCGCCGGTCGAGCGCACGCTCGCGATGATGTCGGCATGGCGCGGACGGTCGAGCACAAGAACGGTGATGCCTTCCGGCTTGACGCCCTTGGCCTTGGCGAGGCGGCGGACGTTGTCGGCGGGCGAAGCATCGAGATCGACGACGCCCTTGTCGTAGCCTGGCCCGATCGCGAGTTTCTGCATGTAGACGTCGGGGGCGTGCAGCAGGGTGCCGCCATCGGCCATCGCCATGGTCGCGATCGCACCCGGCATGTTCTTGGCGCAAAGCGTGGTGCCTTCGAGCGGGTCGACCGCGATATCGACCTGGGGACCGGCATTCATGCCGACCTTCTCACCGATGAAGAGCATCGGCGCCTCGTCGCGCTCGCCTTCGCCGATCACGATGGTGCCTTCGATCGGGAGCTTGTTGAGCTCGCGGCGCATGGCGTCCACAGCGGCCTGATCAGCCTGCTTCTCGTTGCCGTGGCCGCGCAGCCGCGCCGAGGACACCGCCGCCCGCTCCGTCACCCGCACGATCTCCAGCGTGAGAATGCGCTCGAGCAACGCTTGCGGCGGGACTGAAATATGGGTCGACATTGGCTCACTCCTTTAAAACGGCTCGGCGGACACCTGTGTCCGCATCAACTCGCAACGCCCACGGTTCGTTCGAACCGTCCTCTCCGCTTGAGCATGATCTCTTTTCCGGAAAACCGCCACATGCGTTGCGCTAACGTGGCCTTCCGGGTCCGGATCATGCTCTAGTTCTTCTCGATCCGGATTACCTGCGGCCGTCCGCTGATCACCTTGTCGTGCTGAACGGCGGCGAGCGCGCGGCGCACGGCGTCTTCATGGGTCGCATAGGTGATCAGGATGACCGGCACGGGCACCGCCTTGCCGTCGCTGGGCGCAGCGCCGCCATTGGGATGACGCTGCACGATCGACTCGATCGAAATCTTCTGTTCTGCAAGCCGGGTCGCGATCGCGGCCGCTGTACCCGGGAAATCGCGCGCGAGCAGGCGGATGTAATAACCGCCTTCATGCCGCTCCATCGGCGCCTTCTTGGTGTCGTGCAGTTGCGCAATCGGCCGGCCGAACGGATTGGCGCGGATGCCGCGCGCAACATCGGCGATGTCGGCGACCACGGCGGACGCGGTCGCAGCGCCGCCTGCGCCGGGGCCGACCAGCGTGATCGGCGGAATCCCCTCGCCGTCGATCGTGACTGCATTGGTGACACCCATCACCTGCGCGATCGAGGAGGATTTTGGCACCATGGTCGGATGCACGCGCTGCTCGATGCCCTTGGCGGTGCGGACCGCAACGCCGAGCAGCTTGACGCGGTAACCGAGATCGGCCGCCGCACGGAGATCTTCCGGCGCGATGGATGAGATGCCTTCGACATACACTGCGCTTTGAGCAACTTTTGTGCCGAAAGCGAGGCTGGCGAGAATGGCGAGTTTTTGCGCGGTGTCGTGGCCGTCGACGTCGAAGGACGGATCGGCCTCGGCATAGCCGAGCCGCTGCGCGTCCTTCAGGCATTCGGCAAAGGACAGTCCCTCCTGCTCCATCCGGGTCAGGATGTAGTTGCAGGTGCCGTTGAGGATGCCATAGACGCGGTTGATGCCGGTTCCGGCAAGACCTTCACGTAACGTCTTGATGACAGGAATCGCGGCGCCGACCGCTGCCTCGAAATTCAGCGCGCCGCCGTGCTTTTCAGCCGCCTTGGCGAGCTTGAGGCCGTGCTTGGCGAGCAGCGCCTTGTTGGCGGTGACAACCGACTTCCCGGCATTGAGCGCGGTTTCCACCGCCGACAGCGCGGGATCACCGGCGCCGCCCATCAGCTCGACGAAGCAATCGACCTCGGGATGGGTGGCAAGGGCCATCGGATCCTTCGCCCATTCGACGCCGCGCAGGTCGACGTCGCGCTTTTTCGCCTTCGAACGCGCGGTGACGGCAACGACACGGATGCCCCGGCCGCTGCGCCCGGTGAGCACGCGCGCTTGCGTTTCGATCAAACGGACGACTTCGGCACCCACGGTGCCGAGCCCCGCTATGCCCACTTTTAGGGGTGCGACCATGATACTTCAGAAAACCTGCAGAAGAGAACTAGCGCCGGTTGGCGAGCGGAACGACGTTGTGCAACGTTTCGATGCCGCTTTCAAGGAAGCGGCGCACGCCGCGCGCGGCCTGCCTGATCCGTTGCTCGTTTTCCACCATGGCGATGCGGACATATCCTTCACCATGCTCGCCGAAGCCAACGCCGGGCGAGACCGCGACGCCGGATTTCTCCACCATCAGGGTCGCGAACTGCATGCTGCCGACGCTGCGGAAGGCCTCCGGCAGCGGCACCCAGGCGAACATCGAGGCCTCCGGCGGCGGAATCTCCCAGCCGGCGCGGCCGAACGATTCCACCAACGCGTCGCGGCGCTTGCGGTAGGTGTCGCGCATCTCCTTGATGCAATCGTCGGGGCCATTCAGCGCCGCGGTCGCGGCGACCTGCACCGGCGTGAACGCGCCGTAGTCGAGATAGGATTTGACGCGGGCGAGTGCCGCGATCACGCGCTCATTGCCGACCGCAAAACCCATGCGCCAGCCGGCCATGGAATAGGTCTTCGACATCGAGGTGAACTCGACGGTGACGTCCATCGCGCCGGGCACCTGGAGCACCGAGGGCGGCGGGTTGCTCTCGTCGAAATAGACCTCGGCATAAGCGAGATCGGACAGGATCAGGATCTCGTGCTTCTTCGCGAACGCGACGAGATCCTTGTAGAAGTCGAGGCTCGCGACATAGGCGGTCGGGTTCGAGGGATAGCAGACGACCAGCGCCAGCGGCTTGGGGATCGAATGGATGATCGCTCGCTCCGCCGCCTCGAAGAATTGCGGCGTCGGCTCCGAAGGTACCGAGCGGATCACGCCGCCCGCCATCAAAAAGCCGAAGGCGTGAATCGGATAGCTCGGGTTCGGACAGAGGATGACGTCGCCCGGCGCGGTGATGGCCTGCGCCACGTTGGCAAAGCCTTCCTTGGAGCCGAGCGTCGCTACGACCTGGGTGTCGGGGTTGAGCTTTACGCCGAAGCGGCGGTCATAATAGGCGGCTTGGGCCCGGCGCAGCCCCGGGATGCCGCGGGAGGCCGAGTAGCGATCGGTGCGCGGCTTGCCGAGCGTCTCCTTGAGCTTCTCGAGCACATGCGGCGGGGCCGGCAGGTCCGGATTGCCCATGCCGAGGTCGATGATGTCGGCGCCGGCATTCCGCGCGGCCGCCTTGGCCCGGTTGACCTGTTCGAACACGTAAGGCGGCAGGCGGCGGATGCGGTAAAATTCTTCCATGGCTCTCTGGGCTCCGGGCAACCGGTCAGGACAGAATCGACAGGCCACAACGGCCGTTCGGAAACGCGCCCAGCCCCTCGCGAAAATTACTCAAAATCAAATACTTAGAGCAATCATCGACAATGGCGACTGAAGTCGTTCGCCCTGACTCTCGGCTGAACTGAGGTCTTTTAGCACGGCAAGACGGGGGCGCCAGCGATTACCTTGCACCGTCTCACTTGCTCACTTGGCTGCTCACTTCGCGTCCTTGGCGGCCACGGCCTGACGATCGCGCGCCGCGGCAAGCTCAGCCTCGATCTTGGCGCGCTGGTCCGGCGGGATAATCGCCTGATCGCGATCCGGCGGCAGATCATGCACCGGCAGATAGCTGCCGGGCTCCTTGGGATGCGCCTGCGCATCCGCAGGCGTCATATCCGCGAGCTGGCTTGAGCAGCCGCCCATGGCGAGCGCCGCGATCAACAGCGCGCCGCGGATCGGCAGCGTCTTTTGCAGGTCCCATAACGCCAACACTTGGGAAATCCCCTACTCGTCCCAAAGCACGGCCCCGGGCAAACCTTACCCAAGACCGTGCCCAAGCTCAAACCATTGCTGCCCAAATGGTGTAAGCGAGAAAATAGCCCAGCACTACCAAGCCGAGCGGTGCGGCTCGATTGTGACGAAACCAAGAAAATTTGTCGCACTGCAGCACATCTTCGAGAGTGTTTAACGCCAAAGATGCGAGCTTCGCGGTGACGAATACGGAATGAATCGTTACTGTTCTGCGCATGAGTACCATCACAACCGACACGCCCAAATCCGGCAACACGTTCGAGACGAAGTTCGATGCCGAAGCCTTCGCGATGAATGTCGCGCGGGCGATGGAGAGTGGTGGCAAGGCGCTCGCTGCCTACCTCAAACCACGCGAGAGCGGCGAGGTGCAGGATCGCCCTCCGGCCGAGCTTGCCGAGGTCGTCAAGACCTTCACCTCGGTCGCCGAATACTGGCTGTCGGACACGTCCCGCTCCTCCGATCTCCAGACCAAGCTCGCCAAGGACTATCTCGACCTCTGGGGCTCGGCGGTCCGCCGCATGGCTGGCCAGGACGCCCCGCCCGCGATCGCGCCCTCGCCGCGCGACAAGCGCTTTGCCGATCCGGAATGGAAGTCGAACCAGTTCTTCGATTTCGTGATGCAGCTCTATCTGCTCACGACCAAATGGGCGCAGGAACTGGTGCGCGACGCCGAAGGGCTCGATCCGCACACCCGCCGCAAGGCCGAGTTCTACGTCCAGCAGGTCACCAACGCGCTGTCGCCATCGAACTTCGTGCTGACCAATCCGGAGGTGCTGCGCGAGACGGTGGCGTCCAGCGGCGAGAACCTCGCGCGCGGCCTCAAGATGCTGGCCGAGGACATCGCGGCCGGCAAGGGCATGCTGAAGATCCGCCAGTCCAATCCGGACAATCTCGTCGTCGGCGTCAACATGGCGACGACGCCGGGCAAGGTGATCTACCAGAACGAAATGATGCAGCTGATCCAGTATTCGCCGACCACGGAGAAGGTGCTGCGCACCCCGCTCCTGATCGTGCCGCCCTGGATCAACAAATTCTACATCCTCGATCTCAAGCCGGAGAAATCCTACATCAAGTGGTGCGTCGACCAGGGCATCACCGTATTCGTGATCTCATGGGTCAATCCCGACAAGCGGCTCGGCAACAAGGGCTGGGAAGACTACATGAAGGAAGGCCCGCTCACGGCGATGGACGTGATCGAGAGGGCCACCGGTGAGATGAAGGTCCACACCGCCGGCTATTGCGTCGGCGGCACGATGCTCGCGACCACGCTGGCCTGGCTCGCCGAGAAACGCCGCCAGCGCGTTGCATCGGCGACGTTCTTCGCGGCCCAGGTCGACTTCACCCATGCCGGCGATCTCCTCGTGTTCGTCGACGAGGAGCAGATCGCAGCGCTCGAGCACGACATGAAGACCGCCGGCGTGCTCGAAGGCTCGAAGATGGCGATGGCCTTCAACATGCTGCGCTCCAACGATCTGATCTGGTCCTACGTCGTCAGCAACTATTTGAAGGGCCAGCAGCCGAGCGCGTTCGACCTGTTGCACTGGAATTCCGATGCGACGCGCATGACCGCGTCGAACCATTCCTATTACTTGCGCAACTGCTATCTGGAGAACCGGCTGTCGACCGGCACGATGGTGCTCGACAACACCCTGCTCGATCTCTCCAAGGTCAAGGTCCCTGTCTACAACCTCGCCACCCGCGAGGACCACATCGCGCCGGCGGAATCGGTGCTGTACGGCTCGCAGTTCTTCGGGGGCCCGGTGAAATATGTGCTGTCGGGCTCCGGCCACATCGCCGGCGTGGTCAATCCGCCGGCCTCGAACAAATATCAGTACTGGACCAACGACAACATCAAGGACGTCAACGTCGCGCAATGGATGAAGGGCGCCGTCGAGCACAAGGGCTCGTGGTGGCCGGACTGGCGGCAATGGCTGGGTGCACTCGATCCGGAGGAGGTCCCGGCGCGCACGGTCGGCAGCGACGCCCTGCCCCCGATCGAAGACGCGCCCGGCAGCTATGTCACGGTCCGCGCATAGCGCATGATCCGGAAAAGTGCGAAGCGGTTTTCCGAAAGCGTCATGCGCAAACAAGGCATCCTTGCGCATGGCGCAATCTTGCGCGCTTTCGTATAGACTCGCTCTCACCACCGTGACGACAGAGGGGACCGGACTATGACGCGCGAATTGTTCTGGCTGACACTGACGGTGATCCTGACCGGCATCCTCTGGATCCCCTACATCATCAACCGCTGCCAGGTCCGCGGTCTTTCCGGGGCCATGGCCAATCCCTCGCGCAGCGACAAGCCGCAGGCCGAATGGGCCACCCGGCTGATGTTCGCGCATGACAATGCGGTCGAGAACCTCGTGATCTTCGCGCCGCTGGTGCTGATCCTGAACGCGATCGACTATTCCACGAAATGGACCGTGCTCGCCTGCGCCATTTATTTCTGGTCGCGCGTCGCACATGTCATCGTCTATGCGATGGGAATCCCGGTGTTCCGCACCCTGGCCTTCACCGTCGGCTTCCTCGCCCAGGCCGTGCTGGCGCTGGCGATCTTCGGGGTGGTTTAAGTTCGCCCGGATGCGGGCTCATGCATAGCGAAGGCGTACCTTCTGCACGCGCAGAACGCCCTTCTCGAATGGATCGCCGCTTAGCTGGCGCCGGCAGCTTTCAAGACTTCCGATGGATCAAGCCACCGGCTTGCGAACGACGAAATTGAGCATGTTGGCTGGCGTTTCATCGAAGCTCTGGATCACGTTGGTGTCGGATGACAGCGTGATCCACGGCCCCGCGCTGGCGTAGGTCGCCTCGAGCCACTCGGGCGACACATAGCTGTAGTAGCGGCCGAGGCTGTCGCGGCCGTCACCCTCACCCATCTTGTAGCTGGCGTAAAACACACCTGACGGCTTGAGCGCGCGATGGATCCGCTTGAGGATTCCGGCGAGCTCGTCGCGCGGGACGTGCAGCAGACAGGCGCTCGCCCAGACGCCGTCATAGGCCTGTTGCGCGTCGAGTTCGTCAAAGCGCATCGCCTCGACGGGATGCCCCAGCCGCTGCGACGCGATCTTCGCCATTTCGGGCGAGCCGTCGGTGGCGCACAGCGAAAAACCTTCCGCCAGCATCACCGCCGCATGATTGCCGGCGCCGCAGCCGAGTTCGAGGATTGCGCCCCCTCGCGGCAGCAAGACGAGAAAGCCCGGCAGCCGCGTCGACGGCGCTTTCGCCCAGTCCGCATAGGACTGGGCGTTACTCCGATAGAATTGCAGCGTGGTTTCGTCCATGACTACATCCCACTTACGGAAACAGCGCGATCTGCTCCAGGCCCGCAGTCTCGGGGAAGCCGAACATCAGGTTCATGTTCTGGACCGCCTGTCCTGCCGACCCCTTCACCAGATTGTCGAGCACCGAGATCACGATGGCCCGGTTCTTGATGCGGTCGGGGAATACGCCGATCTGCACGTAGTTCGAACCGCGCACGTTCTGGGTCTGTGGCATCACGCCCTTGTTCGCGACATGGACGAACGGCTCGTTGCCGTAGGCCTTCTCCAGCGCTGTTCGCAAATCGTCCGGCGTCGCGCCGTTGAGCTTGACGTAGGACGTACAAAGCTCGCCCCGCGCCATCGGGATGAGATGTGGGGTGAAGTTGACGGTCACAGCGTGGCCAGCGGCAACCCCGATCTCCTGCTCGATCTCGGGCGCATGCCGGTGCGTGCCTACCGAGTAAGGCGACAGCCCCTCACCCACCTCGCTGAACAGCGTGCTCTGTTTCAGCCCGCGGCCGGCGCCGGTGACGCCCGATTTCGCGTCGATCACGATGTCATCGACGTCGATCAGTTTTGCTTTCGCAAGCGGCACCAGCGCGAGCAGCGCAGCAGTTGGATAGCAGCCGGGACAGGCGACCAGCCGCGCCGACGCGATCTTCTCGCGATAGAATTCGGTGAGACCATAGACCGCTTCGCCTTGTAGTTCGAGCGCCCGGTGCTCATGGCCGTACCATTGCGCATAGGTGTTCTTGTCCCGCAGCCTGAAATCGGCGGACATGTCGAGGACCTTGATTTTGGGATTTGCTTCGAGGACGGCGGCGATGATTTCCTGCGTGGTGCCGTGCGGCAGCCCACAGAACACCGCGTCGAGCTTGCTCCAGTCGACCTTTTCCCATTCCACGAGTTTCGGCAGGTCCAGCATAAAGAAATGAGGAAACACGTCCCCCATCGACTTGCCGGCGTGGGTGTTGGCGGTGAGCGCGACGATCTCGGCATTCGGATGCCGCGCCAACAGGCGCACCGCATCGGCCCCGGTGTAACCAGAGGCGCCGAGAATGCCGATCTTCTTCGAGCTCATCACGCGTACCTTTCAGGCGTCATTCGATTGTCTTGCCGGGGTAGAAAGTTGCAGCGTCGCTTCGTCCACCAGACTGGCCTCGCGAGCAACGCTCGATTCAGCTACTCCTCCGGCAGTCCCAGCATCAGCCGCATGTTCTGCACGGCTGCGCCCGAGGCGCCCTTGCCGAGATTGTCGAACCGCGCGACCAGCACCGCCTGGTGATATTTGTCGCTGGCGAAGACGTAGAGCTCGAGCATGTTGGTTTCGTTGAGCGCCTCCGGCTCGAGCCGGCCGCCCTTGGTCGCCTCGTTCTGGAGCGGCATCACCTTGACGTATTTCGAGCCGGTGTAGCGCTTGGCGAGCGCGGCCTGGAGATCGGATCCGCTGGGCTTGCCCGGCAGCGTGTCGAGCTGGAGCGGCACCGAGACCAGCATGCCCTGCCGGTAGTTGCCAACCGAGGGAATGAAGATCGGCCGCCGCGTCAGGTTCGAATAGAGTTGCATCTCCGGCAGATGCTTGTGCTCGAAGCCGAGACCGTAGAGCTCGAAGGACGGCGCACTGCCGTCTTCGAAGCTCGCGATCATCGATTTGCCGCCGCCGGAATAGCCACTCACGGCATTGACGGTGACGGGATAATCCTGCGGCAGCAGGCCGGCATCGACGATCGGCCGCAATAGCGCGATCGCGCCGGTCGGATAGCAGCCGGGATTGGAGACCTTTTTCGCGGCCTTGATCTTGCCGGCCTGATCCGGCGTCAGTTCGGGGAAGCCATAGGCCCAGTCGGGCGCGACCCGATAGGCGGTGGAGGCGTCCAGCACCTTCGGTGCGGAGGCGCCCATGCTGTCGACGAGAGCGACCGTCTCCCTGGCGGCATCGTCGGGCAGGCAGAGGATGACGAGATCCACCTCCTCCATCAGCGCCTTCTTGGCCGCGGGGTCCTTGCGCTTGTCGTCGGCGATGGTCTTCACCGCGACGTCGCCCTGGAGCTTCAGCCGCTCGTTGATGCCGAGCCCGGTGGTGCCGGAGCCGCCGTCGACGAAGACGGTTGCGGGCTTCTTCGCCGCGCTGGAGGTCGAGGCTTTGGTGGTGTCAGCGAGGCTCATGGCGCGCTCCCTTCGAGCATGTTCGTTTCGTTTGCAAAAGCTTGCGGCCGGGCCTGCCGCATCAAATGCGCGATCTGCTTCGCATCGGCATCGCCGGCGCCAAGCGCATTGGCGATCGCCGTATAGTCGGCGTCCGATTTGTGCTGGTTCAGCTTGAAGCTGCCTTCGACCTCCTCAACCGTCATCACCAGACCTACGATCGCCTTCTTCATTGTCTCCAGCCGGCCCGCCGTCATCTTGCCTGACGTCCACGGCTTTTTCGGCAGCAGCCGGTTCTCGAACTTGTCGCTGAGCGTGTCGATCTGCAGCGCCAGTTCGTCGTCCGATAGCAGCCGCACCGGCCCGCTCAGATGCACCGACTGGTAGAGCCAGGTCGGCACCTGATCGGGCGAGACGTACCAGTCCGGCGATACATAGGCATCGGGACCATTGACCACGAGCAGCCAGGACGCATCACCGCCCGCAAGCTTTAGCAGCGGATTGTGACGGGCGACATGAAAGGCGGCCTGCGGCGTGCCGTCAGCGGCGTAGGTCAGATAGAACGGCAGCGGGGACGCGACCGGCTTGTGACCATCGAAGGCGCACATGGTGCCGAAGCCGCGCTCCTCGGCGAATTTCAGGCTCGCGGCGCGGTCCTGCTTGAAAAAGGGTGGCGTGTACATCGTGGTCTCCTGCTGGGCCTCCTTGGGAAGCCGCCGGATCAGATCGCGCTGACAGGAGAGAAAATGCCGCGGACCGGATCCAGCGGCAAAGACGATGATCTCAAACGCGATCAACCGCCCAAACCGCTAAAGAGCGGCGGCGGCGACGGGCGAACAGAATGGTCGCAGCGTTGATCATGGCGCGCGGCTATAAGGCCAGATCCGGTTCCCGTCAAGGTTCGCGGTCTCAGAGGAGACGCCAGATCCATTCCATCAGCTTCGCGATCACGTCGCCGAACAGCAGCAGCGCCGCGGACCAGACCAGTGCCGAGACGAAATTGGCGATCTGGAAGCTCCAATAAGGCATCTCGAAGATGCCGGCTGCGAGCGGCACCGAGGCGCGCAAGGGGCCGAAAAAGCGGCCGATGAAGATGCTGGGCACGCCCCAACTCCGCACGAAGACCTCGCCCTTGGGCAGGAGCTCCGGATAGCGCGAGAGTGGCCACATCTGGGCGACGCTCTCCTTGTAGCGGTAGCCGAACCAGTAGGAGACCCAGTCACCCAGCGCCGCGCCAAGGCCGCCAGCGATCCAGACCGGAAAGAAGCTGATGCCGCTCACCCCGATCAGCGCACCAATCCCCACCAGCGCGCCCCAGGCCGGAACCAGCAGCGAGATGAAGGCAAGCGACTCCCCGAAGGCGAGCAGGAACACGATCGGCGCCGCCCAAGCCTGGTGAGCGCGCACGAAGTCGGCCAGGGCGTGCGCAAACTGCTCCATTCCAGATTAGCCTTCCGCCCTGTCTCAAGGTGCTGCTCGATGAAAAGGACTGGTAAGCCAAGGGCTTGTGTGACATCAAGTCACAAAACCCGCCCCAAGGTCGGCCGGGACGTCAAATTGCCGGGAACAGGCGGGTCTGCGGCGTAAAATCGCCGGGATTGGCTCCCAACCACACGGCCCGACAGGCCGAGCTGTAACCTTTCCGAGTCAGAAGTGGCATAGTCGGCCTAACCGATTCGCCGCGCCTGCGGCCCTCAAAACGTATCAAGAAATATGTCCAAGCAGTTGAAAACCAAAGCGAAAGACGATCTGTTCGGCGCCAACGAGCCAAAGTCCCGTGCGTCCGCCGCCAAGACGGCCTCGCGCGGCAGCGGCGGGGAAGCCGACTACACGGCGGCTGACATCGAAGTGCTCGAGGGGCTGGAACCGGTGCGGCGCCGACCCGGCATGTATATCGGCGGCACCGATGAGAAAGCGCTGCATCACCTCTTCGCCGAAGTCATCGACAACTCCATGGACGAGGCGCTGGCCGGGCACGCGACCTTCATCGAGGTCGATCTGAGCGCGGACGGGTTCCTGACCGTGACCGACAACGGACGCGGCATCCCGATCGATCCGCATCCGAAATTCCCGAAGAAGTCGGCGCTCGAAGTCATCATGTGCACGCTGCATTCGGGTGGCAAATTCGACTCCAAGGTCTACGAGACCTCGGGCGGTCTGCACGGCGTCGGCATCTCCGTGGTGAACGCCCTCTCCTCGCGCCTCGAGGTCGAGGTCGCGCGCAGCCAAAAGCTCTACCGCATGACGTTCGAGCGCGGGCACCCCAAGGGCAAGCTCGAGGATCTCGGGAAGGTCAATAACCGCCGCGGCACGCGCGTGCGCTTCAAGCCCGACACCGACATTTTCGGCGCCAAGGCCTCGTTCAAGCCGCAGCGCCTGTTCAAGATGACGCGCTCGAAGGCGTATCTGTTCGGCGGCGTCGAAATCCGCTGGAACTGCGCGCCCGAGCTGCTCAAGGGCGTCGAGGACGTGCCGGCGGAGGCGACGTTCCACTTCCCCGGCGGTCTCAAGGACTACCTCGCTGCGGCGATCCACGCCGACACGCTGGTGCATCCCGACATCTTCTCCGGCAAGTCCGGCCGCAACGGTGCCCATGGCGCCTGCGAGTGGGCGGTGGCGTGGACCGCCGATGCCGACGGTTTTCTCTCCTCCTACACCAACACCGTGCCGACGCCCGATGGCGGCACACATGAATCGGGTTTGCGCAGCGCGCTGCTGCGCGGCCTGAAGGATCACGCCGAGCGCGTCGGTCAGGGCAAGCGCGCCGCGTCCGTCACCTCCGAAGACGTGATGGTCGGCGCCGCCGTGATGCTCTCGGTGTTCGTGCGCGAGCCTGAATTCCAGGGCCAGACCAAGGACCGCCTCGCCACGGCAGAAGCGCAGCGCATCGTCGAACAGGCGATGAAGGATCCGTTCGACCATTGGCTGTCGGGCAATCCGAACATGGCCAACAGGCTGCTCGACTTCGTGATCGATCGCGCCGAGGAGCGGTTGCGCCGGCGCCAGGAAAAGGAGACTGCGCGCAAGAGTGCGGGCAAGAAGCTGCGTCTGCCTGGCAAGCTCGCCGACTGCACCGATGCCGGCACCGAAGGCTCCGAGCTCTTCATCGTCGAGGGCGACTCGGCCGGCGGTAGCGCCAAGCAGGCGCGCGATCGCAAGACCCAGGCGGTGCTGCCGTTGCGCGGCAAGATCCTCAACGTCGCCTCCGCCGGCAAGGACAAGCTGACGGCGAATGCCCAGCTCTCCGATCTCGTGCAGGCGATCGGCTGCGGCCAGCTCTTGCATTATCGCGAAGAGGATTTGCGCTACCAGCGCATCATCATCATGACCGACGCCGACGTCGACGGCGCGCATATCGCTTCGCTGCTGATCACTTTCTTCTACCGGCAGATGCCGCGGCTGATCGACGAAGGGCACCTCTTCCTCGCGGTGCCGCCGCTCTACAAGCTGACCCACGGCACCAAATCGGTCTATGCCCGCGACGACAAGCACAAGGAAGAGCTGATCAAGAGCGCGTTCAACGCCAACGCCAAGGTCGAGGTGAACCGCTTCAAGGGCCTCGGCGAGATGATGCCGGCGCAGCTCAAGGAAACCACCATGGATCCGAGCAAGCGAACGCTGCTCAAGGTGGTGCTGCTTGCCGACGATCGCGACACCACGGCGGATTCGGTGGAACGCCTGATGGGCACCAAGGCCGAGGCGCGCTTCGCGTTCATCTCGGACAAGGCCGAGTTTGCCAGCGAGGAACTGCTGGACGTCTGACCCGCCAGCCTCACGCTGCCGCGTCCCATCAAGAGCCCCGGTTTGACCGCCGGGGCCCTTTCGTTTGTGAGGACGACACTGCCTCCCCGACAACCTTACCGGTGGTCCGCCAGGACGCGGCTGATTCCCACCCTTCGCGCTGCGACTCGGCCAACGACTCACGGGAACCAAAGCTGAGGCAGGATTGCCTCCATTCCGCACGAAGCCGATTTCGTTAACGAGAGGTTGCAGACTCCAAGCTTACACCATCAGCATCCAACCTATTGATAGGATGTAGTTATTTTATGAAATGGTCCTCTCAAATCAGATCCCTGCCGATCGGCGTTTTCCGGCGAGTGTGCCTGCCCAGCAACAGCATTTCGGCCGGAAACGTCTATAGTCCGGGTATCAGATCACACGAACTTACAGCGCGCTCGCGCCGGCTACGACAGACCAAGGTTGGGGATTTTAACATGAAGAAGACTCTGCTCGCTCTGACCGCGGTTGCGGCAATGACCGGTTCGGCCTCGGCCGCTGACCTTGCTGCCCGTCCCTACGTGAAGGCTCCGGTGCCCGCGCCGGTCGCCAACTGGACCGGCTTCTACATCTTCGGTGGCGCCGGCGGCGGCGTCTGGGATGCGGACTCCCACACCAACTTCGTTGGCGTTCCCGTGACGATCGATCAGCGTGTTGGCGGCGATGGCTGGTTTGGAACGGTCGGTGCCGGCTACGACTGGCAGTTCTCCGGCACCTGGGTGGCTGGCGTGTTCGCCGATGGTCAGTTCGGCAGCCTGCGCGGCAGCATCAACGATGAGTTTGCTGCGCTGACCGGCCGCATCAAGATGCAGGACGCTTGGGCCGCGGGTGTTCGCCTCGGCTATCTGGTTGCTCCGAACGTTCTCTCCTACGTCAATGGCGGTTACACTGGATCGCACTGGTCGGGCGCTGGCTTGACGAATCTCGCCGGGACGGCTTCGGGCTTCCACACCGACTCGTTCAACCGCAATGGCTGGTTCGTCGGCGGTGGCGTCGAGAACAATCTGAACATTTTCGGCATCACGGCGCCGGGCTGGTTCATGAAGACCGAATATCGTGCTGCCTACTACGATCGTAAGGACATTGCCGTCCGCACCGACGTCGGCAACGTCGTGACCACCGACTCCATCAGCTTCAAGCCCCTGGTGCAGACCATCAGCACCTCGCTGGTCTACCGCTTCAACTGGACCGGTCCGGTCGTCGCGAAGTACTGATCTGACCTCCCGTTCAGACGTCAAAGCCCCGGCATCGTCCGGGGCTTTTTCGTTGTGGGCCTGTCAACGGCCGACGCACGCCTCAGGTGTATGCATCGACGAGGCCGCGCTTCCACCACCGCCGATCGGCATCCCTGATCGCCTTCGGCTCGAGTGCTTGTCCAGAAGCATAGCCTCCTCCCCCGCACGCCGGCTTGTCCCGGCGCTGCCATTGTATCCGAACCGAAGCTACGGTTAGTGTGCGCTCAAGCCTTCGCGGCGGCGGCGATCCTTCGTCGTCGTGTCGCGACAGAAGCGGACTGATGGGAGGAATGCATGCGCAGATTTCTGCTGATCGCAGGCTTGTTTGCGACTGCCGTCGGGCTGCTCTGGATCGGACAGGGCACGGGAACGCTTGCCTGGCCGCGATCGAGCTTCATGGTCAACCAGCTGCAATGGGCCGGCTATGGCGCAGCCATGGCCGGCTTCGGGCTGGTGCTGATCTGGCAAAGCAACCAATAGAAGAAACCAAGGAATAAAAGCATGACATCCAGCCGGTTCGATCTTCGCGGCAAGGTCGCCGTCGTAACAGGAGGCAATGGCGGCATCGGGCTCGGCATGGCCCGCGGCCTTGCCGACGCCGGCGCCGACATCGCCGTGGTCGGACGCAACGAAGCCAAGTCCGCCGCCGCCGTGGCCGATCTCAGCCAGCGTGGCGTAAAGACAATCGCCATCACCACCGACGTGACTGACAAGGCCGCCGTCGCGGCCATGGTCGACCGCGTCATCAGGGAGCTCGGCCGCATCGACGTCCTCATCAACAATGCGGGGATGAGCATCCGCAAGCCGCCGCACGAGCTCGAGCTCGATGAATGGAATAAGGTGATCGACACCAACCTCACCAGCGCCTTCGTGTGCTCGAAGCTGGCCTATCCGGCGCTGAAGGCATCCGGCAACGGCAAGGTGATCAATATCGGTTCGATGATGTCGATCTTCGGCGCGAGCTTCGCCACCGCCTATGCGGCGAGCAAGGGCGGCATCGTGCAGTACACCCGCGCCTGCGCCAACGCCTGGGCGCCCGACAACATCCAGGTCAACGCCATCCTGCCGGGTTGGATCGACACCGACCTCACCCGCGGCGCACGGCAGCAAGTCTCGGGGCTGCACGAGCGCGTGCTGGCGCGCACGCCTGCGGGACGTTGGGGCGACATCGACGACTTCGCCGGCATCGCCGTATTCCTTGCCTCACCCGCCTCGAACTTCGTCACGGGCACCGCGATTCCCGTCGACGGCGGCTTCTCGGTGATGGCCTGATACGCTGCAGCTCATCGAAAAAGCCCCAGCGTGAGAGCTGGGGCTTTTGATGCAGTCCACGCGAAGAGATCAGTATCTCGCGACCACCGGTCCGCCGAAGCGGTAATTCACGCCCACGCGAACGGCATCGACGACATGATTGAAGCGGTACGTCGCGGACTCGGCTGGGAAATTCACAGGGTCGAACATGGTCACATTCGAACGGCCAAGATCGACATGCAGATATTCGCCCCGCACCGTCCAGTTGGGCGCGAAGCCCCATTCGACGCCGGCGCCGGCAGCCCATCCGATCCGCGTGCTGCTGTCGCTGCCGAAAAAACTACCCGCAGCGGCGGGCGTAAAGACATTGCTGATGTTTGTCCTGACGCCACCATAGGCAAGACCGCCTGTCGCGTAGAACAACGCCGGACCGGCCGTAACGCCGACACGGCCGCGGAGAGTCCCGAACCAGTCGATGTGATCCCGACCGGTCGAAACGCTCGGAAATACCGCCCCGCCCGGGAAGATGATGGTTGAGGTGCGACCGATATCCGCTCCCTGGATGTCGGCTTCCACACCAACCAGCCAGTTGGCCATCTGCCAATTGTAACCAACCTGGCCACCGCCAAATCCGCCTTCATGCTTGGCACCGAAGAAGGTCGGCGTGCCTCCGGCGGCAATCGCGCCTGCGAAGCCCGGAGTAGACGCCACCAGGCTTCCGGTAGACGAAGCGTCAAATGCCCAGCCGCCATTCACGCCAGCATACCAGCCGGTCCAGTTGTAGACCGGTGCTGGAGCCGGCAAAGCCGGCCTTGCCTTCACAGCCATATCAGCCGCAGAGGCAGCGCCCACGCTGGCAAGTGACAGGAGCGAAGCGGTGGTAAATGCCCACCCGAAAAATCGTCTCATGACCCAATCCCCAATGCATAGAAACAATTGGTCATGAACGTAGCGAAAAAGCGGGGCGCGGCCAGATGGAAAAGCCGTGGGATATGGATACGCATTCACTTTTCACGCGCAAGTTGCACGTGGGCCACACACATATGTAAGATGTACTTCCCTAATGTAGGAAGGATACGCATCATAATTCTGATGTCGGAATAGCTTTGAGCGGCTCGCTTCACGCCGTCGTTCGCGTGAATCGTGAATAAGAGAAGCCCCGGGCTCGGTACCCGGGGCTTTTGAGTTTGGCAGTGATTTTTTTGTATGTGCTTGGTCGTTCGCTGCTCAGTAGCGACCGATGACCGGCGCGTCGAACTTGTAGCTCGCGCGCACGACGGCCCACTGAATGTCACGCGGCTTGGCATCGAAGGTGTAATTGCCTGCCGTGCCGCCGAGCTGATAGGTCTGGCTGCCGAAGGCCGCGTAGTTGTATTCGAGGCCGACGATCCAGTTGCGGGTGATGCCGTATTCCCAGCCGGCGCCGACGGTCCAGCCATTGGCCCAGTGAGTCTGTCCGCCCGTACCCGCTACGACCGGGTCGGTGACCGAGAGTCGGTTGTTGACCCCCGCATAGCCGCCCTTGATGTAGAAGAGGTTGTTCTGCACGGCAAAGCCGGCACGACCGACGACCGTCGCCAGCACATTGGCCCGCCAGGAGAACACGTCGTTCGCCGGGGGGAACGCGGTGTTCACGACCGTACCCTTGTTGTCGAGGCCGGAGATCGTGCCTTCCATGCCGAACACAAAGTTGTTGGCCTGCCAGTTGTAGCCGATCTGCGCGCCCCCCATGACGCCCGAGTTGCGTTGACGATAGCCTTCTCCCGGTAGCAAATCGCCGAACGCCGCGCCGGTCCCGTTGTTGATGAACTGCTCGTTGGTCCATGCGCCACCGATGTGGCCGCCGACATAGAAGCCGGTCCAGTTGAACAGCGGCTCGACATAGGCGGGCGCCTTCGTGTAGCGCGCAGCGAGATCGGCGGCGGAAGCCGCGCCGGTCGAAACCAGAGCCGTCGTGCAGGCGAAGGCGGCAATCAATTTATTACGCATGGTACACCCCGTGTCCTTTGATGGCCGCACGGTCACAGACGGCTCTTACTAAAATTGAAATCAACACGGTTAACGTGACAAGATCGACACGCGGTGGCCCGAGAATCCGTTTGTGCTGTTGCACGTGCGCAACGCGCCGCGCGCGCTTTAACGCAGCGTTATCCCTAGCGATGTCTTGCGCTAAGCTGTCGGCGCGGCCTTCGACTGCACGTGCTCGGGCCGAACGCCGAGCGCAAGCAGGCGCGCCGGAATGCCCTGGAGCCAGGGCAGCGCGGTGATGAGGCGCAAGATCAAGGGCACCTTCAGCGGCTGATCGCCCGGCTGCAAGGCGCCGCTGATGATGTTGTTCTGCATGATGACCTGCATTCGCTGCGTCATCTTCACCGGGAACTCGCGCCGGCGTCGCACCGCATCGAGCTCGTTCTCCGATGGACAACCGTGCTGCATCTTGTCGGCCAGCAGGTTTGCGGTCGCGACCGCGTCCTGCACGGCGAGATTGACGCCGACGCCGCCGACTGGCGACATCGCGTGCGCGGCATCGCCAATGAGAAGCAGGCCTGGCAATGTCCAGCGCGTCAGGCGGTTGATCGCGACGGTGAGCAGCTTGATGTCGTCAAAGCTCTTCACTTCAGCGATGCCGGATCGAAGGATCGGCGCCATGCGCACGACGTCGTCGAGCAGCGCCTGCAGTCCCCTCGCCTTCACTGCATCAAATTGCCCCTTGGCGATGACATAGGCGCATTGCCAATAATCGCCGCGGTCGAAGGTGATCATCATCTTGCCGGGCTCGATCCGCGCGAACACACTCTCCGTCTCGTCGGGTCTGCGGCCAGCGCGGAACCACAGCACGTCCATTGGCGCGCCGATCTCCTCGACCTTAAGGCCGGCGCGCTCGCGCACCGTCGAATGCCGGCCGTCGCAGGCAATGGTGAGATCGGCCGCGATGTCGATGGTGCCCTCGGGCGTGTTCGCCCGCACGCCGGTCACCGTCTCACCGCGGCGGATCAGATCGACGGCCTCCGTGCTCATCATCACCTTGAGCGAGGTAAAGCGCTTGCCGGCCTCGCGCAGAAAATTCAGGAAGTCCCATTGCGGCATGAAGGCGATGAAGGGGTACTTGGTATGAAGCCGGCTGAGATCGGCGACGCGCACCGGCGTGCCGCCGAACAGGCCATCCATCTTCTGCAAGCGCTGATGCGGTAGCTTCAGGAAGCCGTCGATCAGGCCGAGCTCGTCCATCACCTGAAGCGTCGAGGGATGCACGGTGTCGCCGCGGAAGTCGCGGAAGAAATCCGCATGCTTCTCCAGCACCACGACGTCGATGCCGGCGCGCCCCAGGAGATAGCCCAGCATCATGCCCGCTGGGCCGCCGCCGACGATGCAGCAGCGGACTTTCATGGTCCGGTTTTGTTGTTGATCGGAGGTCATTGCCGCCGCGATCCGCGATGTGAGTATCGATCAAGCTATGCCGGACGATACTAGCGCGATTCAGGCCGAAGGCAGTCTCAATTTGCAGGGAAAGGCCCAACGCGGTTTCCAGCAGCAAACAAGCGTCCGACGAGAAAGGCCTGCAGAACGCGGGCCTCTCCTGAAACGGGATCTGACTATTTCTGGTCCTCGTTGCTGGTCCCGGTGCCCGGACTGCCGATCGGCAACCCGTTGGGTGCGTGACCGACGCCCATGTTTCGCTCGGCTTGCGCTGCTGCCGGCGTCTTGGCATTCGCGGTCGGGGGCTGAACATTCGGATTGGGTTGGCCGATGTTGGTGTTGATGTTGGCCCCCGTGGTGGCGTCATGCGTTCCCATCCCTGAGGGAGCCGACGGCCCGGAGTTGGCGCTGCTGGATGACGAGCCCGCTCCGACACCCGAGTTGGCCGCAGATCCCGCGCTGGCGCCGCCGGTACCTGTGCCGGCCGCTGCGCCTGCACCCGCACCTGCGCCGCCAGCACCACCTCCCCCTTGAGCGAAGGCGGCCGTCGACAGTGCAACGCAAGCGATTGTTACGAAGATGGATCTGCGGATCATGAATCGTCTCCCTGGTTTGACAGACAATCCAAGTCAGGTCAGCAGGAGTTGTTCCGTCTTCTGCTCATCGCGCCGCGGCCGACGAAGACCTCAATTGTTGCTGCGGTTCGCGCTGCGAAAGCTCTTGATCTCCGAAACGCTGCCGTCGCGATAGGTCAGCTCCACCGAGACGAACTGCGTAGCCGGGGCGAGTTTCATGTAGAGCGGCATGCCGGCGCTGATCGCGCTGGGATCGCGCATGTCGCAAGCGGGCATCTTCAGCACCTGGTTGGGCACGGCGGTGTCGATGCCGATGCGCACCTCGCGGATGGCGCAGCGGTAGGACACGAGGTGCGTGTAGTAGACCAGCAGCCCATTGAACTCGCGGAACGACAGCCAGCTCGTCGAGGTCATGTCGAGGATCTTGCGCTGGTCGCGGATCAGCGCGGCCTCGGGATCGAACCTGATCGGGAACGGCCCCTGCATGTCGCCGGACTGATCGACATAGCGGACCTCGATGGTGCCGGCTTGCGCATCCGACGGCAATTCGATCGACGGGTTCGGCATCCGCTTGCGCGTGCGCGGATCGAGGGTGTCGATGAAGCCGGTCTCGCGGAAATCGCCCTTACCGGCCATGCGCCAGGAAATGCCGAGCGTCGGGTCGGCGAAGGAGAACACCACGCTCCAGCCGCCATTGTGCCGCGAGAAGCTCGCGATCGGCGCGTTGGTGGTCTCCTCCTTCGGCTGGCGCGGCACCGACACCGGCGGCAGCGCCGCGAGCTTCTGCGGCGGCGGATCGTCCGCGCGCGCGGCGGCATCCTTGGCGAGGCCGCTGAGGAACACGTCGTCGACCATCTGGTCGAAATAGACCGGCACCTGCTTGTGCTTCACGGTATCGGCCATCTCACTGACGGCACGGCGGGTGCGCTGCGCCACCTGCACGAGGTTCTCGCCAGGCTTGAGCAGCTCCCTGGCGAAGGTGCGCGTGAACACCGAATTGGGATTGGCGTCGTCGTTGGAGAGGCGATCGAGCGCGGTCTGGCGCGGACCTGCCGAAAACACCGAGAACACGCCTTCCGGCAGTTGCGTCATCGGCGCGAGTCCGCCGCCGCCGGCGACCGCGCGGGTTCCTTTGCGCTCGAACGGATTGTTGCGGCAAGCGTCGAACACCAGGATCGAGGTCCGCGCCTTCTTGTTCTGAAGGCGCTCGACGATGCGGTCGGCCAGGATGGAGGCATCGCGCACGAGCTCTTCCTGCCCTTCCGTCGCCGCCGGAACGTCGGTCGGCAGCAGATAGTTCTGGCCGGCGATCTCGAAACCGTGGCCGGCATAGAAGAAGAACGCGGTGTCGCCGGGCTCGATCGCCCTGTCGAAGGCGAGCAGCGTCTCGGAGAATTGCTGCCGGTTCTGGTTCTCGGCGAGCATCACCGAGAAGCCGAGCTGCTTCAGCGTATCGCCCATGGTGCGGGCGTCGTTGACCGCCTTGAGCAGCCTCGGCACGTTGCTGTAGTCGTTATTGCCGATGACGAGCGCGACGCGCTTCTCGGCATGCGCGGGAAGCGCGAGGCCGCTCAGGCCCACTGCCAGGCCAAGTGCCGCCAGAATTCTGAAAAGCCGACGCGTCATTGAAATATTCCCGTTGCAGAACGGCCCCACGCCGGTCCCCTCGAACGGTCGTTCATGGCAAACCCGGCCGTTGATGTGATAGTCGGCCCAGCCATATCGACGGTTCAAGGGCCTTGGTCCCCGATTCCATCATCGGTCCTATGGCAGACTCCGTCGGAATCTGCTTTTTCTTGGGCATTCCGTTGAAGGGGGCTGCCGTGTATCGCTGGTGCACCGACGAGGTCGAGCCGCACGACCGCTTCGACTATTGGCGCGAGGTACGCGCCAAGGGATTGTTCGGCGTCACCGCCGAGCTCGCGCGCGAACGCCGCGCCGACTTCTTCGGCGAATTCTCGCTGCGCCAGCTTGGCGGCGCCGGCCTCGTCGAGCTGAGGGCCTCACCCTACACCGTCGAGCGCAGTGCATCCGACATCGCCTCCGCGCCGGGCGACGCTATCTGCGTCTACCAGCAGCTCGGCAGCGGCGGTTGGTTCGGCGGCATGCGCGGCAGCGACTTCGCGATCGCAAACGGCAGCTTCGCCACCAGCCATACCGACCTGCCCTATCGCACCGCGCCGCTGGGCGCAGGCGGCTTCCATTTGCGGATCCTGAAGATCCCGGTGAGCAGCATCCCGGCCCAGGACAAACGCTTGCGCGAGCTTGCACCGCGGACCTTTGACGATCCCACCCTGGCGCCGCTGCTCGGCGCCTGCTTCGCCGATCTCGGTGAGGCCGCGGCGGATGGCGGCGCTGCCGATGCGACCTCCCTGGTCCAGGCACTCGCCCATCTGGCGCTGATCGAGCGCGGCATCCTGCGGCCCGGCAGCCGCCGCGGACAGGCCGCGCTGCGGATCGCCCGCCACTCGCAGGCCCGGCGCCTGATCGCGCGCCACCTGCAAGACCCCAAGCTCGCGCCGACCACGGTGGCCGACCTGCTCGGCATTTCCGTGCGCCACCTGCACATGCTGTTCGAGACGGCGGAGAAGAGCTTCTCGCAGACCGTGACCGACGAGCGCCTGAAACAGAGCCGCCGCCTGATGCGCGAGGCCCCGGAGCGGCTGATCGCCGACATCGCGACCTCCTGCGGCTTCGAGAGCCTGGCAACCTACTACCGCGTGTTCAACGCCGCCTATCGCATGGCGCCCGGCGACTTCCGGGCCCAGGATCGGGAGGGGCATTAGCCGCCGTTTGCCGGCTCCGCCAAGCCCGCCGGGTTCGGCGGAAAACCTCAACCGCGCCCGCTATTTGGGCAAAAACCTCAGGTTTTTTAGGGTCTTCCCGCGCCCGCTCCATTGACTTTGGCGGATTCCCGCCTATGTTCCGGGGCGACGCGGCTCAGATCGAAGATCGATTCCCGAGCTTGGCGCTTTGTTCGCGTGAGTCAGCACCCCCAGCTTCTTTGAGAGCGCGCCGTTTCGGGGTGGAACGCGACAGCCTTATTACCCTCGATTCCGAACGGCGGTTTCGACCAGAGGCTCAATGTCCTTTTCAAATCTCGGACTGTCCGAAAAAGTCCTAGCCGCAGTGGCGGCCACCGGTTACACCAACCCCACCCCCATTCAGGAACAGGCGATCCCGCACGTCCTCGCACGCAAGGACGTGCTCGGCATCGCCCAGACGGGCACCGGCAAGACCGCCGCCTTCGTGCTGCCGATGCTCACCATTCTCGAAAAGGGCCGAGCCCGGGCGCGCATGCCGCGCACGCTGATCCTCGAGCCGACCCGCGAGCTCGCGGCGCAGGTGAAGGAAAACTTCGACCGCTACGGCGCCGGCCAGAAACTCAACGTCGCCCTCCTGATCGGCGGCGTCTCCTTCGGCGACCAGGATGCCAAGCTGATGCGCGGCGTCGACGTGCTGATCGCAACGCCGGGCCGCCTGCTCGACCACACCGAGCGCGGCGGCCTCCTGCTCACCGGCGTCGAGCTGCTCGTCATCGACGAAGCCGACCGCATGCTGGACATGGGCTTCATCCCTGACATCGAGCGCATCTGCAAGCTCGTCCCCTTCACGCGGCAGACGCTGTTCTTCACCGCCACCATGCCGCCGGAGATCCGGCGCATCACCGAGGCCTTCCTGCACAATCCGCAGAAGGTCGAAGTCTCCCGGCCCGCCACCACCGCCGTGACTGTCACCCAGGCCCAGGTGCCCGCCGGACGCGAGGCGCACGAGAAGCGCGAGCTGCTCCGCCGCCTGCTGCGCGAGGCCAAGGACCTCAAGAACGCGATCATCTTCTGCAACCGCAAGCGTGAAGTCGCCATCGTCCACAAATCGCTTCAGAAGCACGGCTTCAGCGTCGGCGCCCTGCACGGCGACATGGACCAGCCGGCCCGCATGGCCGCGCTGGATCAGTTCCGCAAGGGCGAGCTGCCGCTGCTGGTGGCCTCCGACGTCGCCGCCCGCGGCCTCGACATTCCCGAGGTCAGCCACGTCTTCAATTTCGACGTTCCCCATCACGCCGACGACTACGTTCACCGCATCGGCCGCACCGGCCGCGCCGGCCGCACCGGCACCGCGATCTCGATCGTGACGCCGCTCGACCAGAAATCGATGGCGGCGATCGAGAAGCTGATCGGCCAGAGCATTCCGCGCGCCGAGGGCGACTACGAAGTCCACGCTGAGGGCGCCGACGGGACCGAGCGTCCGCGCGAGCAGCGCGGCCGTGAACGTTCACGCGGCGGACGCGGCAAGCCGCAGCGCGGCGAGCGGCGCGATCACGACCGTGAGCGCAGCCACGAGCCGCGCGAGGCGCGACAGCCGTCCGAAGCAAGGCATCGTCCCGAAGAGAAGCGCGGATCCGAGCCGCGTCACGGTGCACGTCCGCAGGCCAATGCGTCGCACGTGCCGTCGATCGGCCGTCCCGAGCCGCGCCGGCAGCGCGAGGTCGACACCGAGCCGGGCGATCACTCACACCTGCCGGCATTTCTGCTGCGGCCGGTCCGCTCCCCCGCCGGCGCCTGAAGCGCGGACGCGCTCCAGGTTTCGGTTGCAAAAATACTGCCCCACACTTTTTAGGCGGTTCGTGAGCGTATATTTACGGGGCGTTCACGATCGTCCGTTAGCCTACGAACATAATTTAAGCATTGCTGCGGTCGCGGGCGCACGGACCGCTGTGGGGTATGTTCCGTGGTCAAGGTTCTCGACGAACACGAACGCACGATGGCGTTCGCCGAGGTAGCGCTCGGTCAGATCCGATCGCTTCGGCAGACGGCAATTCCCCGCAACTACGAGATCTGGTACGTCTACGCCACCGGCTACAACGCACCGATCAACAAGATCATCAACGAGACGCTGGCGCGCAACGGCAAGCTGACCGAAGCCGATCTCGAGCAGATCTACGAGACCTATCTCTCCCACATCAAGACCACCGACCGCATCGACAAAGTCGGCGCGCGCGTCATCGGCGAGATCGACGACGTGATGAAGGTCCTCGGCGATGCGCTCGGGATGAGTGGCGCCTACGACGCCAGCCTGTCGGGTGCGACCGAGAAACTGTCGTCAGCCAAGAGCCGCGACCAGATCAAGGCGATCGTGGAGACGCTGCTGCGTTCGACCAGCGAGATGCGCGAGGCCAACAAGGCGCTGGAAGGCCGCCTGACGCTGTCAAAGAACGAGATCAGCAATCTCCAGCAGAGCCTGGAGGCGATCCGAGCCGAGAGCCTGACCGATCCGCTCACCGGCCTCGGCAACCGCAAATATTTCGACCGCATGATCGGCATGGCCGTGCAGAGCGCGCTCGCCTCCGGCGAGCCGCTGTCGCTGCTGCTGTTCGACATCGATCATTTCAAGTCGTTCAACGATTCCTACGGCCATCTCACCGGCGACCAGGTGCTGCGGCTGGTCGGCTTGTCGCTGAAGCAGACTATCAAGGGCCAGGACATCACGGCGCGCTATGGCGGCGAGGAATTCGCGGTCGTGCTGCCCAACACCGCGCTGCGCCAGGCGCTCACGGTGGCCGATCACATCCGCCGCGCGGTGATGGCGAAGGAATTGAAGAAGAAGTCGACCGGCGAGATCCTCGGCCGCGTTACCATCTCCGTCGGCGTCTCCCTGCTCAAGCAGGGCGACGACCCCGACGCGCTGATCGAGCGCGCCGATGCCTGCCTCTACGCCGCCAAGCGCAACGGCCGCAACCGCGTGATCTGCGAAGTCGATCCGGAATACGCGGTCGAGACGCACAACCGGGTGGCGTGAGGAAAGCGCGTCCTTCAGATGGCGACTGTAGGGTGGGTAAAGGCGCACAGCGCCGTGCCCACCATCTCTCCACGAGCAGCAGCCTAACGGCGGGCACGCTTCGCTTTGCCCACACTACGCGCTGCCTTCTTGGCCGGCTGCTTCTTGGCAACTGGCTTCTTCGGCGCGGCCTTCTTCCCCTTCGGCCGCTTCTTCACCTTGGCGCGCTGGGCGGCGGCGAGTGCTGCCCTCGCCCATTGCGCCAGCTCCTCGGAATCGTCGAACAGCCGCGCCGGCAGCTCCCAATAGGAGTTCACCAGCACGGTCTTTGCGCGGGTCGAATATTGAAACGGCTTTGAGCCTTCCGCCTCGAAATTCGGGATCGTGACCTCGTCAGCGCGGAAGAACAGCCCGGCGCGCAAGGACAGCGCGAAGTTGATCCCGTCGGCGGAGATGCCGTAGCCGGAAAACATTTTTCGGATGGTGACGGGGCCGAAATCGGCGAACAGGTCGATCAGGAATTCGCGGTCCATGGCCCAACTCTCTCTCCACCGTCGTCCTGGCGAAAGCCAGGACCCATTACCCCAGGGAGTAGTTTAGCGAAGAGTAAAAGTTACGCCACGCGGTACGGATACCTCCCACGATCGAGGCATCACGCGGTATGGGTCCTGGCTTCCGCCAGGACGACAGCGGTGGGGGTTGCGAAAGCCGGGCTTACCCCTCAACCTTCGCCGGCCGCAGCTCGACCGACTCGCCGCAGCCGCAGGCGGAGACCTGGTTGGGGTTGTTGAAGACGAACTGGGCCTGCATCTTGTCGGCCTTGTAGTCCATCTCGGTGCCGAGCAGGAACAGCACGGCCTTGGGATCGACCAGGATCTTGACGCCCTTGTCCTCGACCACCTCGTCGGTCGGGCGGATCTCGTGGGCGTATTCGACGGTGTAGGACTGGCCGGCGCAGCCGCCGTTCTTCACGCCGACGCGCAGGCCGACGATCTCGGAGTCCGCGCGCTGGGTCAGCTCGGTGATCCGCTGCGCGGCGGCATCCGTCAGCCGCATCACCTGCGGGCGCGGCCGCCGGGGCTTTGGTGTCGAAGCTGGTGTCGCCTGGGTCATGTTATCTATGTGGTCCGTTGCGAAGCGAATTCAATGCGAGCCGTCACCACATGTTCAGCACGAGGCGCGCCTCGTCGCTCATGCGCTCAGGCGACCACGGCGGTTCCCAGACGACCTTGACGTCGACAACGCCGACGCCGGGAACGCTGGCGACCGCGTTCTCGACCATGGTCGGCAGTTCGCCGGCGGCCGGACAGTTCGGCGTCGTCAGCGTCATCAGCACGTCGACCGAGCGGTCGTCCTTGATCTCGACCTTATAGATGAGCCCGAGCTCATAAATGTCGGCCGGGATTTCCGGATCGAACACGGTCTTGAGGCCCGCGATGATCTCGGTGGTCAAGCGCTCGGTCTCCTCCGGCGGCAGCGCCGAATGGGTCTCCATCGGATTGGCTTTGACGTCGGCCATGTCACTCATGCGAACAAATCCCGCGCTTTCAGAAGCGCCTGTGCCAGATGATCGACTTCTTCCCGCGTATTATACATGCCGAACGAGGCCCGGCAGGTGGCGGTGACGTTGAACCGCTCTAAAAGCGGCATCACGCAATGGGTGCCGGCGCGCACCGCGATGCCCTGGCGATCGATCACGGTGGCGACATCGTGGGGATGCGCGCCCTTGAGCTCGAAGGAGATCACCGGCCCCTTGCCGCGCGCGGTACCGATCAGCCGCAGCGCGTTGATCTCGCGGAGCCGGTCCTGGGCGTAGGTGACGAGATCGTGCTCGTGCGCGGCGATGCGCTCCTTGCCGATCGAATTGACGTAATCGATGGCGGCACCGAGGCCGATCGCTTCGACGATGGGCGGGGTGCCGGCTTCGAACTTGTGCGGCGGATCGCCATAGGTGACCCAGTCCTTCGCAACCTCGCGGATCATCTCGCCGCCGCCGTTGAACGGCCGCATCGCGACAAGGTGCTCGTGCTTGGCATAGAGCGCGCCGATGCCGGTCGGGCCATAAATCTTGTGGCCGGTGAACGCGTAGAAATCGCAGTCGAGATCCTGCACGTCGACGGGCAGATGCACCGCGCCCTGCGCACCATCGACCAGCACGGGAATGCCGCGATCGTGGGCCAGCCGCACGACCTCCTTGATCGGAACGAATGTTCCGAGCGCGTTCGACATCTGGGTGATGGCGACAAGCTTGGTCTTCGGCGTCAGCAGCTTCTCGAACTCGTCGATCAGGAAATTGCCCTCGTCATCGACGGGCGCCCATTTGATCACCGCGCCGTGGCGTTCCCTGAGGAAATGCCAGGGCACGATGTTGGAATGGTGCTCCATGATCGAGAGGACGATCTCGTCGCCCTGCTTGATGTTCGGCTCGCCCCAGGACGACGCCACGAGGTTGATGGCCTCGGTGACGTTGCGGGTGAAGATGATCTCCTCTGTGCGGCGGGCGTTGACGAACTGCGCGACTTTTGCTCGCGCGCCCTCATAGGCTTCCGTCGCCGCATTGGCGAGGTAATGCAGGCCGCGATGCACGTTAGCGTATTCGCTGGTATAGGCCTGCGTCATGCGGTCGAGCACCGCGCTGGGCTTCTGCGCCGAGGCGGCGTTGTCGAGATAGACCAGCGGCTTGCCGTAGACCTGCATGGCGAGCGCCGGAAAATCCTGGCGAACGCGCGCAACGTCGTAGGCGCCGTTCTTGAGGGCCGGATGCGTGCTCATGACCGCCGCTCCAACCAGCGCTCGGCGATGCCGATCACGTACTCGCGTAGGCCGTCGTCGGCGATCTGCTCGATCGCCTCGCCGACGAAGGCCTGGATCAGCAGCGCCTGGGCCTGCTTCTCCGGCAGGCCGCGCGCCTTCAGATAGAACAACAGGCTCTCGTCCAGCGCGCCGGCGGTTGCGCCGTGGCCGCAGGAGACGTCGTCGGCAAAAATCTCGAGCTCTGGCTTGTTGTCGGCCTCGGCTTCATCCGAGAGCAGCAGCGCGCGGGTCATCATCTTGCCGTCGGTCTTCTGCGCGTCGGGACGAACGATGATGCGGCCCTGGAACACCGAATGACCCCGGTCGTCGATCACGGCGCGGAAAGTCTCGCGGCTGACGCAGTTTGGCACGGCATGGTCGACCAGCAACGTGGTGTCGCCATGCTCGGTCTTCTGCAACAGGTTTACGCCGTTAGCCGAGAGCTCGCTGCCCTCGCCCGCCAGCGTGATGAAGCCCTGCAAGCGGCTGACGGCAGCGCCAGTGGTCATGTTGAAGAAGTTGAGCTTCACATTGGCGCCGACCGTGACGAACTGCGAGGTGACGTTGACCGCGTCCGCCGCATCGTCCATCAGGCGAATATGTGCAACATCGGCGCCGTCGCCAACCGTCACGAGCACGGCATCGTTGACCTGGTAGGCCTTGGCGCCGGCCGCAACGAAACTCTCGACGATGGTGGCGCGAACGCCCTTCCCGATCGCGACCTGCGAACGGGTGAAGGTCGACGTGGAAGCTGCGGTTGCGATGTGGATGATCTGGATCGGCGCGGACAGCTGCGCGCCATCAGCGATCGACAGCACGACGCCGTCGGTTGTCATGGCGGCGTTCAGCGCGATCACGGCATCGGTGGACGTGGTATTGAGGAGGCCGGCATCCTTCTCCAGCGTCTCCCGCAGCGTCTTGAGGCTCGCCTCGGAGCCGAGCGCCTTCACGTCGGACAGATCCGCCGCAAACACGCCGTCGACCAGCACCAGCTTGCGGGCGCCCGCGATCGCATGCGCCTTCACCGCGTCCGCGGCGCGCTTCAACGCGGCCGAATCGGGCGCCGCTGCCAGCGGCAGCACCTCACCGACCAGCGCACGCAGATCGGTGTACTTCCATTCCTCGATCCGGCGGTGCGGCAGGCCGAGACGCTCATAAGTCTCGAACGCCTCGCGGCGCGCCGCGATCACAGCCGGCGAACCCGGCAAGCGGCCTTCAGCGCTGGCGAAGAGATCGCTCACCGCGCGGCCGTTCCCGGTCTTTGCCACAGCAACGTTCATCTCCAAAATTCCTTACGCGGCATCCTCGAACTGGGTGTAGCCGGAAGCTTCCAGCTCCAGCGCCAGTTCCTTGTCACCGCTCTTCACGACACGGCCCTTCGACATCACGTGCACGAAATCGGGCACGATGTAGTTGAGCAGCCGCTGATAATGGGTGATGACGACCATCGCGCGCCCCGGCGAGCGCAGCGCGTTGACGCCGTCGGCCGCGATGCGCAGCGCGTCGATGTCGAGGCCGGAATCCATCTCGTCGAGGATGCACAGGCTGGGCTCGAACAGCGCCATCTGGAGCACCTCGTTGCGCTTCTTCTCGCCGCCGGAGAAGCCGACATTGACGCCACGCTTGAGCATGTCCTGCGGGATGTTCAGCGACTTCGAGACCTCGCGGACCTTCTTCAGAAATTCCGGCACCATCAGTTCGCTCTCGCCGCGCGCCTTACGCTGGGCATTCAGTGCGGTGCGGAGGAAGTTCATGGTGGTGACACCGGGAATCTCGACCGGATACTGGAAAGCCAGGAACACGCCCTTGGCGGCGCGCTCGTCGGGATCCATCTCCAGGAGGTCCTCGCCCCTAAACAGGATTTGGCCGTCGGTGACCTCATAGCCGGGCTTGCCGGCGATGACATGAGAGAGCGTCGACTTGCCGGAGCCGTTCGGCCCCATGATCGCGTGCACCTCGCCCTCGTTCACGGTCAGCGTCAGCCCGTGGAGGATCTCACGCTCCTCGACGCGAACCTTGAGGTCTTTCACTTCAAGCAAAGCCATTTTGGTGTCCAGTCTATTCAAATGAGGCATGGAGCGCCGAAGCGCACCGCGAGGGCCGGTGTTAACCGACCGACCCTTCAAGCGAGATCGAGATCAGCTTCTGCGCTTCCACCGCGAACTCCATCGGCAGCTGCTGCAGCACGTCCTTGACGAAGCCGTTGACGACGAGGCCGACGGCCTCTTCCTGCGAGAGGCCGCGCTGGATGCAGTAGAACAGCACGTCCTCGGAGATCTTCGACGTCGTCGCCTCGTGCTCGAACGTCGCGGACGAGTTCTTCGCCTCGATGTACGGCACGGTGTGCGCGCCGCATTTGTCGCCGATCAGCAGCGAGTCGCAGGCGGTGAAGTTGCGCGCCCCTAGCGCTTTGCGGTGCGCGGTGACGAGGCCGCGATAGGTGTTCTGCGATTTGCCGGCGGCGATGCCCTTGGAGATGATGCGGCTCGACGTGTTCTTGCCGAGATGAATCATCTTGGTACCGGAATCGACCTGCTGGAAGCCGTTCGAGATCGCGATCGAGTAGAACTCACCACGCGAGTTGTCGCCGCGGAGAATGCAGCTCGGATACTTCCAGGTGATCGCCGAACCGGTCTCGACCTGGGTCCAGGAGATCTTGGAATGGGCGCCGCGGCAGTCGCCACGCTTGGTGACGAAATTGTAGATGCCGCCCTTGCCTTCCGAATTGCCGGGATACCAGTTCTGCACGGTCGAATATTTGATCTCGGCGTCATCGAGCGCGACCAGCTCGACCACGGCGGCATGCAGCTGATTCTCGTCGCGCTGCGGCGCGGTGCAGCCCTCGAGATAGGAGACGTAGGAGCCCTTGTCCGCGATGATCAGCGTGCGCTCGAACTGGCCGGTGTTGCGCTCATTGATGCGGAAATAGGTCGACAGCTCCATCGGGCAGCGCACGCCCGGCGGCACGTAGACGAACGAGCCGTCGGAGAACACCGCCGAGTTCAGCGTCGCGTAGAAATTATCCGACGTCGGCACCACGGAGCCGAGATATTTCTGCACCAGTTCAGGGTGCTCGCGGATCGCCTCCGAGATCGGCATGAAGATCACGCCGGCCTTCTTCAGCTCCTCCTTGAAGGTGGTCGCAACCGAGACCGAATCGAACACCGCATCGACCGCGATCTTGCGGCGGGCCGGGTCTTCCTCGCCCACCTTGGGCTCGACGCCTTCGAGCATGGCGACTTCCCGCAAGGGAATTCCGAGCTTCTCGTAGGTCTTCAGGATCTCCGGATCGATCTCGTCGAGCGAGGTGACCGTCTTCTTCGGCTTCGGCGCCGCGTAATAGTAGATGTCCTGGAAGTCGATCTTGGGATATTCGACGCGCGCCCAGGTCGGCTCGGTCATGGTCAGCCAGCGCCGATAGGCTTCCAGCCGCCACTGGAGCATCCAGGCGGGTTCATTCTTTTTCTGCGAGATGAACTTTACGATCTCTTCCGAGAGCCCCTTTGGGGCCTTCTCGGAGTCGATCAGGGTTTCAAACCCATAACGATACTGGTCGACGTCGATGCGCTTCACGCGCTCGACCGTCTCTTGTACGGCTGGCATTCCATCCTCCGCTCGCGGTTTCAAGGACCGCGGTGGATCAAACTCGGACGAGTATTCCGTCTATTACGATGTTTTTTGGCGGAAAGCACGCACCTAGAACCATTCAAGCCGTGTTTCGTCGCCTAGCCCTTAAGTAGGTTATTACCGAGCTTTCGCCAAGCCTCTAACGCTCGATTGATCTCCTCGAGTTCCGTGGACCAGCCAAGACTGAGGCGCACCGCTCCCTGGGCCACAACGGGATCGTACCCCATGGCCGAAAGCACGTGGGACGGCTGGACCTTTCCCGATGAACAGGCCGAACCTGACGACACGGCGACGCCTGCGAGGTCAAAGCCGATCACAGCGGTCTCGGCCTTCAGGCCTGGCGCAGTGAAAAGGACGGTATTTGGCAACCGCTCGACGTCGTCCGCAAAGACCGTTACCCCGGCAACTGCGCGAAGGCCATTTTCCAAATGATCCCTGAGGGTTGCCATTCGCTTCGCATCCTCCGGCAGAGCCTGAAGCGCCGCCTTGATGGCCGCGCCAAAGCCGGCGATCCCAGCGACATTCTCGGTGCCCGCCCGGCGGTTGAGCTCCTGCCCGCCACCCCGCAGCACCGGCTCCAGACCGGCGAGCCCTTCCGCCACCACAAGCGCGCCAACGCCCTTCGGGCCGCCGATCTTATGCGCAGAAAAGGTCGCAAGGTCTGCGCCCACAGTCTTGATATCGAACGGAATTTTGCCGAGCGCCTGAATCGCATCGACGTGCAGGAGGCCGCCGGCCTCATGAACGATCCGCGCCGCCTCCGCGACCGGCTGGAGCGCGCCCGTCTCGTTATTGGCAGCCATGATGGAGGCCAGCGCCGGCGGACCGCCACCGAGCTGGTCCCTCAGATCCTCGAGGTCGATGACGCCGGAATGCGTCACCCGAATCTGACCGATCTTGTCCGCCGGGAACCGGCCGCCCGCCAGCACCGAGGCATGCTCGACTGCGGAGACCAGTAGTCGCTCGACGGGGCCGCCCGACGGCCCCCGCAGGCCGGGCGACAGCGCCAGCCCGTTGGCTTCCGTTCCGGCTGAGGTGAAGATGATGTTCCGCGGTAGCGCACCTACGGCGGTGGCCAGCGTGGCACGGGCCTCCTCGACCAGGCGCCGTGCCTCCCTGCCCTCGGCATGGACCGAGGATGGATTGCCGATCAGGTCGTATGCAGCCAGCATCACAGCCCTCGCCTGAGCGCGGAGCGGCGTGGTCGCGTTCCAATCGAGATAGACCCGGGTCGGCATTGAGTAAGATATTACCTCAAATCAAAGGGGCATTTCCGTCGTCCCGACATGGGCCGCGGACAGGCACTTGGCAACCATGATTCCGAATGATGCGGTCGCGGTGACGCGACCATGACACGCTAACGTCTTGAACCCGTTGGGCGATGTTCAAGATGCTTGCTTTTTGACCCTGTGCCTATGTTAAAACGCGCACCGTCAGTCACCGCGCGCCGTCAGCGCATCACCGCACGACGCGCCCTCTCACTCTTCATTGCGCTTTCGTCGGCATCTGCCGATGAAGCCACAATCGGTTGATTGCCGAGGTTGCCTCCAGGAAATCAATCAAGAGATCATCGATGCCCGAAGTCATTTTTACCGGCCCTGCCGGCCGTCTCGAAGGCCGCTACCATCCGGCCAAGCAGAAGAACGCGCCGATCGCGATGATCCTGCATCCGCATCCGCAGTTCCACGGCACGATGAACCATCAGATCGTGTACCAGTGCTACTACGCCTTTGCACATCGCGGCTTCTCCGTCCTGCGCTTCAACTTCCGCGGCGTCGGCCGTAGCCAGGGCTCGTTCGACCATGGCACCGGCGAGTTGTCGGATGCGGCCGCAGCGCTCGATTGGGCGCAGACCATAAATCCCGAAGCGCGCGCCTGCTGGGTCGCCGGCTTCTCCTTCGGCGCCTGGATCGGCATGCAGCTCCTGATGCGCCGCCCGGAGGTCGAAGGCTTCATCTCGATCGCGCCGCCTGCCAATCTCTACGACTTCTCGTTCCTTGCGCCCTGCCCGTCCTCAGGCCTGATCGTGCATGGCGAGAAGGATGCGGTGGTGCCGCCCAAGGACGTCAACACGCTGGTCGAGAAGCTGAAGACGCAGAAGGGCATCGTGATCGACCAACAGGTCATTCCCGGCGCCAATCACTTCTTCGACGCCAAGCTCGAGCCGCTGATGGAGACCATCACGGCTTATCTCGACATGCGCCTCGCCAACGTGCGCTGAGGCCCTATAGCGCTAAGGTCCTGTAGCCCGGATGGAGCGGAAGCGAAATCCGGGAAACTCCATCCGCAGACACAGGGCCCCGGATTGCGCTTCCGCTCCATCCGGGCTACGGGACTGAGTTCGCCGCTCAAGCCAGCTTGAGTGCGACGATCCCCGTCAGCACAAGCGCGATGCCCGCAAGCTTCACCGCGCTCAAGGTTTCGCCGAACAGAACGACACCCAGCAGGAACGTGCCGGCCGCGCCAATGCCGGTCCACACCGAATAGGCAACGCCGACCTCGAGCACGTTCAAGGCACGCCCGAGCGGGAAGACGAAGGCGGCGAGCAGCACCAGCGAGGCGAGGCTCCAGCCTGCGCGCGTGTAACCTTCCGCATATTTCATCGAGATCGCCCAGCCGACATCGAGCGCGCCGGCGATCACCAGCATGAGCCAGGCCGCGGACTGCGACATTGGCGTCGCCTCAGGCCGCGAGCTTCAAGAGATGCGCATCGTGCCGCACCAGGAAGGCGCGCAGCAATTGCGGATAGTCCGCGCCGACCGCCGAGCGCACGCTCGGACGCTTCGCGAGCTCGGCCCGCCACCCGCGGACCTTGGGCAGATCGCTGAAGATGCGAAGCTCGGTCAATTCATCGAACACGTCGAAATAGCGGAAGACCGGGGCGAACACCGCATCGACGAGGCTGAATGTCTCGCCCGCGAAATACGGCCCTGCGCCAAGCGCGGCTTCCACGCGCGCGAATTTGGCCGCGAGCGCCTGGCGCTTGCTCTCGAATGTCGCCGGATCGGTCGTCGTCTCCAGCCCCCAGAGGTCGCCAAGGATCGCCGAGCCGAACTCCATCCAGGCGCGGTGCTCGGCACGTTTCAGCGCATCCGCCGGATGCAGCTTCGCGCCTGTTTGCGTGTCTTCGATGTACTCGCAGATCACGTTGCTCTCGAACAACGCAACCTCGCTCTTGTCGGTCGCAACCACCAGCACCGGCACCTTGCCGAGGGGCGATAGCTTCAGGAACCATTCGGGCTTGTTGGCCAGATCGATATCGATCCGCTCGAACGGCACGCCCTTCTCCTTGAGCGCGATGACGGCACGCTGCACGTAGGGACAAAGCTTGTGGCTGATCAGTTTGAGCGAAGCGGTCATGGTGGCGATCTCGGCGGTTAAATGCAACTGCATCTATATAGATGCAATTGCATTAACTCGTCAAGGTCGGTGCGTCTGCATCAACTGCCTGTGACTTCAGGGCCGTGCGATCACCCCGCCCGTCATCGGCATCGGCACGCCCGTGGTCGCCGGATAGGACAGCGGCAGGCCCTTCAGTCCGCGGGCGGCGAGGAAGCCGAAGGCCTGCGCCTCGATGGCGTCGGAGGCCCAGCCGAGCGTTTCGGCGGCCTCGACGGTGGCCGAGCCGACCCGCTCGCGCAGCATCCGCAGCATGGTGAGGTTGCGAGCCCCGCCGCCGCAGACGATCCAGCTGCGCGGCCGCCGCGGCAGCAATGGAATGACCCGGGCGATGGCCGCCGCGGTAAAGGCGGTCAGCGTCGCGGCGCCGTCGGCCGGCGGCATGTCGCCGAGCTTCAGCGCAGCAAAATCATTGCGGTCGAGCGACTTTGGCGGCGGAGCTGCAAAGAACGGCAGCTCCAGTGCGCGCGCGATCCAGGCCTCATCAGCCTTGCCGAGCGCGGCGAATTTTCCTTCGGCATCGAACGCCTGGTTCATGCGGCGGTACATGAAGTCGTCGAGCAGCGCATTGCCGGGTCCGGTGTCGCAGGCGATCAGCGTGTCGTTGCCGTCGATATAGGTGATGTTGGAGACGCCGCCGATATTGACCACGACAATCGGGCCCTCGCGCTCGAGCGAATTGGCCAGCGCCCGGTGGTAAACCGGCACGAACGGCGCGCCCTGCCCGCCGGCCTCGACGTCGGCGGCGCGGAAATCATGCACCACTGGGATATGGATCGCCTTGGCCAGCGCCGGCCCATCGCCGATCTGCACCGTCAACCGCTTTTCGGGCCTGTGCAGCACGGTCTGGCCGTGGAAGCCGACAATGTCGATGTCCTCCGGCCTCATCCGGTTCTGCGCGACGAAAGTGGCGACCGCCTCGGCATGGGCCCGCGTCACCACGCGCTCCGCCTCGGCCAGGATCCCCGGCCGAGCATCGCGTTGGGACAGGTGCACGGCCTCGCTCAGCGCCTGGCGCAGCAGGTTGCGCTCAGCGGGACTATAGGGCCGGTAGCCGGTCGGCCCGAACGCCTTCACCTGCTTACCGTCGGTTTCGATCAGCGCGACATCCACACCGTCCAGCGAGGTGCCGCTCATCAAACCGAGTGCCGTCAACATCATGGATCAGCGTCCTCAAAAGACCTGCCCTGGCATGCCGATCTTGTGCCAGAGGGACACATCTTATAATGCCACAGCGCCAAGTGGCGGGTGGCAATCGAGTTCCCATGCAAGACTCTTAAATTGCCCCCAAAACAGTAAACCAAGAATTGTCAGGCACGCCGACAGATGACTGCATTTAAATCGGATTTCCTCAATACCCTGCAGGAACGTGGATTCATCCACCAGTGCTCCGATTTCGAGGGGCTGGACGCGCTCGCCGCCAAGGGTGAGGCGACCACCTATGTCGGCTACGATTGCACCGCCCCCTCGCTGCATATCGGCAACTATCTGACCATGATGATGCTGCACTGGCTCCAGCAGTCGGGCAACAAGCCGATCACGCTGATGGGCGGCGGTACCACGATGGTGGGCGATCCCTCCGGCAAGGACGAGACGCGCGCGATGCGCACCGTCGCCGAGATCGAGGCCAACAAGGCCTCGATCCGCGGCGTGTTCGCAAAGGTGCTGCGCTATGGCGAGGGCAAGAGCGACGCGGTCATGCTCGACAATGCGGAGTGGCTGACCAAGCTGAACTGGATCGAGATGCTGCGCGACGTCGGCCGGCATTTTTCGGTCAACCGCATGCTGACCATGGACTCCGTGCGGCTGCGCCTCGAGCGCGAGCAGGAGATGAGCTTCATCGAGTTCAACTACATGGTCTGCCAGGCCTACGATTTCGTCGAGCTCGCCAAGCGCACCGGCTGCCGCCTGCAGATGGGCGGCTCCGACCAGTGGGGCAACATCATCATGGGCGTCGATCTCGGCCGCCGCATGGGCACGCACCAGCTGTTCGCGCTGACGACGCCGCTGCTGACAACGGCGTCCGGCGCCAAGATGGGCAAGACGGCGCAAGGCGCGGTCTGGCTCAACGCCGACCAGTTCTCGCCGTATGATTTCTGGCAGTACTGGCGCAACACCGAGGATGCCGACGTCGGCAAATTCCTGAAGCTGTTCACGACGCTGCCGATAGCTGAGATCAAGAAGCTCGAGGGGCTCGGCGGCTCCGAGATCAACGAGGCCAAGAAGGTGCTCGCGACCGAAGCGACCGCGCTGCTGCACGGTCGCGACGCTGCCAACGAGGCAGCCGAAACTGCGCGCCGCACCTTCGAGGAAGGTGCGCTCGCCGAAACCCTGCCGACGGTGGAAATTCCGCGTGGCGAGCTCGATGCAGGTTTCGGCGTGCTCAACGCCTTCGTTAAGGCGGGCTTGGTTGCCTCCAACGGCGAAGCCCGGCGCCAGATCAAGGGCGGCGGCCTGCGCATCAACGACGCGCCGGTCACCGACGAGAAGATGGCGCTGTCAGGAGCAAATCTGACGCCGGAGGGCGTGATCAAGCTGTCGTTCGGCAAGAAGAAGCACGTCCTCATCAAGCCTGCATAGGCGTATGAGCTTTTCGCTGCTTGTCAGGGCGCGCCGAAGCGCGCTCCCTGACCGGCAATGGACCAGAACACGCCCAGGGAAACCAACAGGGAAACGAACAGGGATGGCGTCGCGGTAACGCCGCAAGGCGCCGTGCAAATCGCGCTCACCGTGCTCGCGCTCTGCTTCACACTGGCTGTGCTGGGCCGCGGGCTCGGCGACAGTTTTACGGTGTTCCTGAAGCCGATCTCCGAGAGCTTCGGCTGGGACCGCGCGCAGATCGTCTCGGTCTATTCGCTGACCTGGCTCGCCAGCGGTCTCACCGCGCCCTTCGTCGGACGCCTGTTCGATCATTCCGGACCGCGCCTCGTCTATGCGCTCGGGCTGCTGTTGCTCGGCGCTGCGTTCCTAATCGCGGCGCACGCACAGCACCTGTGGCAATTCCAGCTCTCGGTCGGCCTCTGCGTCGGTATCGGCATTGCCTTCATCGGCATCGTACCGAACTCGATCCTGCTTGGCCGCTGGTTCGGGCCCCGCCTGCCGACTGCGATGTCGGTGGTCTATTCGGCGATGGGCGGCGGCGTGCTGGCACTGCTGCCGGCCTCGCAGCTTCTGATCGATCACATCGGCTGGCGCGGCACCTACCAGCTGTTCGGCTTCGCGGCTCTGGGCCTGCTGGTGCCGCTCATGCTGCTGCCGTGGCGGCTGTTCGCTGCCGGCTCGCCGCATGTCGTGAAGAAGACCGATCCTGATTTCGTGGACAACGGCTGGACGCTTCTCGGTGCCATGCGGCACCACGCATTCTGGGCGCTGTTCTCGACCTTCTTCTTCACCGCGGTCGGCATGTATGCGATCGCCGCACAGATCGTGGCCTATCTGATCGACGCCGGCTTTCCGCCGCTCCAGGCCGCGACCGCCTGGGGCTTCTCCGGCGTCGTGCTGGTGTTCGGCATGTTGGGAGTCTCCGCCCTCGACGGGCTGATCGGGCGCCGCCCGTCGGTGCTGCTGAGCTACGCGATCTCGATCCTCGGCATCTTCCTGCTCTGGCTCTTGCAGTATGATCCAAACATCATCCTGCTCAGCGGTTTCGTCGTCTGCTTCGGCAGCATGATGGGCTCGCGCGGCCCGCTGATCAGCGCCACCGCGATGAGAATCTTCCAGGGTAAACGCGTCGGCACCATCTACGGTACCATCTCGATCGGCAGCGGCCTCGGCTCGGCATTCGGCTCCTGGAGCGGCGGCCTGATTCATGATGCAACCCACGGCTACAATGCAGTGCTCGCCTTCGCACTTGCGAGCGTGGTGCTCGGGATGATTCCGTTCCTGGTCGTGCCCGCCTTGCGGCGGTAGGTTTCTCAGGGGTAACTTGAGTTCATTGGCGTCACCGGACAATTACGGGTGGGCATGACGCAAACACGAGCAAAAAATTCGGATCGAACGCGAGCCTGCGGTGTTTTGTCTGACATGACGAAAATGTCAGAGCGGAATTCATCCTGGGTGGCTTGCGAGGCCGAACCGAATGCGGTCCAAGTCTCAGCATTGGGTCACAGCATTGGATGGAGGGCAAACCAATGAACTTTCCTTATCTCACCCGCTTTGAACCGGTTCTCCTGAGCCTGTTCCGCTTCATCACCGGCCTGTTGCTGTTCCAGTACGGTATCGCCAAGCTGTTCAAGTTTCCGGTGCTCCCGTACTTCGCGAACATCCCGCCGATCATCTACGCGGCCGGTACGCTCGAGCTTGTGCTCGGAGCGCTCCTGATGCTCGGCCTGTTTACCCGCCTCTCGGCTTTCATTCTCTCGGGTGAAATGGCCTTCGCCTACTTCATGGGCCACATGTTCAAGGGCGAAGCGCCGGTGTTCCTGCCGCTGCTCAACGGCGGCACCGCCGCGATCCTGTTCTGCTTCGCCTGTCTCTACCTCTCGGCAGCCGGCGGCGGCACGGTCAGCGTCGATGCGGCGATGGGCAAGGAAAGCGAATCGACCGGCGGCGCCTACGCGCGGCGCTGACCCGCGCAATTGGCGTGCAAGTAACGGATGGCGCCGGCAGCTTCGCCGGTGTCATCTACCGCGAGCCCAGCACGTTCCAGATCAGGACGAGGGCCGCCACGAGCAGCACGGACATGATGATGCGGTGAACGAATCGATTCATCGCCGTCCCGGCCAGGCTCGGTCATAACCATAATCCAGCATCATTTCTCACCGCGATCTGGCGCGCCATGCGCAGGCGAAGCGCGTTGCGCCTGCACATTTGCGCATGCGGCCGCGTGCGCGGCAGCGCGTCGCACGCGTCCGTTCATGATTGGTAAGAACTTCATGCTACCGACGCGTGCAATAACAACCATTCCATAGGGGCCGCGATGCAGCTGCTGAGTCATCTCAAGATCCGCACCAAGCTCGCCAGCATGGTCTGCCTCGCGGCGCTTACGGTCACGGCCATCATTGGGGTATCGGCCGTGCTCAGCAAGAGCCGCATGATGGAGGACCGCGTCCAGCAGACGCGGACCGCGGTGGAGCTCCTCTATAACTACGCGCAATCGCTCCAGGACGAGGTGACGGCCGGCAAGCTCACGCAAGCCGAGGCCAAGAGCTCGTTCCACCAGCGCGGCCGACGCATGAGCTTCAATGGTGGCCAGGGCTACCCGGTGGTCTATAATCAGGACACCTCCCTGGTCGTGAACGGCGCCAATCAGCAGCTCGAAGGCAAGATCACCGGCGCCAAGGATTCCAACGGCGTGCTGATCGCCGACGCCATCATCAAGGCCGGCAGCGAGACCGCGCAAGGCGGTGTGACCTCGTATCTCTATCCCCGCCCCGGCCAGACCGAGCCGGTCCGCAAGACCGTGTTCGCGCGCAAATTCGCGCCCTGGAACGTGACCATCAGCTACGGACTCTATGTCGACGACATCGACGCCGACGTGCGCGCACTGACGCTAGAGCTGGCCGCCGTCGGCATCGGCCTGATGCTGCTGATGGCGACGCTGTCCTGGCTGATCGCCCGCGACGTGCTCGGCGCGCTCGACCGCCAGAAGAACCGCATGCAGGAGATTTCCGAAGGCGCCATCGACAAGGTGGTCGAGGAGACCGACCGCGGCGACGAGATCGGCCGCATGGCCGAGACGCTCGAAGTGCTGCGGCAAACCGCGCTGACGGCACGCACCCTGGAGGCTGAGCAGGTCGCCACCAAGGCCCGCAGCGAGCAGGAGAAGCGCGATGCCTTGATCGCGCTTGCCGACCGCTTCGATGCCTCCGTCGGCCAGCTCGTCGGCCTGATGGCTTCGGGCTCTGGCGAACTCGAGGCCACCGCCAAGTCGATGTCGTCCACCGCCGAAGGCACCAACCGCCGCGCTGCCGTGGTCGGCTCGGCCGCCACCGAGGCCAGCCAGCGCGTCCAGACGGTTGCGGCTGCAGCCGAAGAGCTCTCCTCCTCCATCACCGAGATCAGCCGTCAGGTCGCGCAGTCTGCCGAGGTCACCGGACGCGCGGTGGACAGTGCCCGCCGCACCGACACCATCGTGCGCGCGCTGTCCGATGGTGCCCAGCAGATCGAGCACGTCGCCGAGCTGATCTCCAGCATCGCGGCACAGACCAATCTGCTCGCGCTCAACGCCACCATCGAGGCCGCACGCGCGGGCGAAGCCGGTCGCGGCTTCGCCGTCGTCGCATCCGAGGTGAAGTCGCTCGCGAGCCAGACCGCAGAAGCCACCCGCGAGATCGGCGACAAGATCGCCCAGATCCAGGGCGCGACCAAGGAAGCGGTGGACGCGATCGGCGGCATCACCGCCACCATCGAGGAGGTCAGCCGCATCGCCACCTCGATCGGCGCTGCCATCGAGGAGCAAGGCGCCGCCACCGCCGAGATAGCCCGTAGCGTCTCGCAGACCGCGGAGGCGACCAAGGAGGTCACCACCAATATCGGTGGCGTCAGCACGGCTGCGAACGAGACCGGCAATGCCGCCGGCATGGTGCTCGCGGCGGCCTCGGGCCTCTCCAAGCAGGCCGAACAGCTCTCCGGCGAAGTCGGCACGTTCCTGGCCGGCGTGCGCGCGGCGTAGGCGACGGGGCGTAGTCCAGAGCAGGCGATCGATTGAGCCGCGGGTCCTACACCTCTCCCGCTTGCGGGAGAGGTCGGCGCGAAGCGCCGGGTGAGGGCTTTCTCCTCATTGGGAATCTCGCTGCGGAGACACCCTCTCCCCACCCCTCTCCCGCAAGCGGGAGAGGGAGCGCACCTTACTTCGTGGCCACAATCGAATCTGATCAGCTACGAACTACAACGAGCCCCGCTTCTATCGCCGCGCGAGGCTGCAGCCGCTCGACAGCTGGCGCGTCGATCCGGTCGAGCCGTCGTTCGACTGCGACGGGAATTCGTCGAACGGCGAGTTCTGCTTACCGGTGTTGAATTCGAAGATCTTGCGGAACAGGCCCGGTGCCATCGCCGAGATCGGATTGACGCGCATCACGGGCGCGGCCGGCGTGCCGACAACCTCGTAGGTCACGCCGATCAGCCCTTCGTTGTTGCCGCCGCCGAGGAAGATGCCGAACAGCGGGATCTGGCCGAAGATGTTGTTGACGCCATACATCGGCACGAAGGTGCCGCTCATGCAGACCTGGTTGCCGGGATAGTCGATCGAGCCCTCGATAGTGGCGCCGATCATCGGTCCCTTGACCACGCCGTCGCGGATCGTGAGCGCGCCATTCTGCCGGGTGAACTCGGCGCGGAGCGCGCTGAAGGAGACGCCGTTGCCGGTGCCGTTGGGCGCGCCGGCAGCGACGCGTTCGAGCTGCGCCTCGCCCTTCACCGTGAAGTCGCGCACGTTGATGAGACCCTCGCGCGACGTGTTCGGCTCGGACGTCGGCGGCTCCATCGCTACCACCATCTGGCCGCCAACCGCCTTGGTGTAGGTGTCGGTGAAGCGCAGCAGCGCGCCGGCGTCGTTGGTCTGGAGGTAGATCACCTCGCGATTGCCTTGCGCGCGGCCGCCGCGCAGGTCGGCCGCAACAGGCGTATCGCGACCGATCTTGCCGCTCAGCGTAAATGCTTTGATGGCGCCATTGCGTTTCGACATCTTCGCGTCGACGCTGCGCATCGCCTCGCCGTTGAAGCCCGCGACGGCGCCGAGCTTCACGTCGATGTCGAAATCGACGTTCTTCATCTTGTTCTTGCCGTCGTCCTTGGAATTGCCTGAGATCGCCGATTTCAGAAAGCCGCGGCCGTCAAAGACGTCGCCGCGCATGGTGCCGCGCAGCACGCCGTCCTGACCGCGCTCGGCCTTCAATGAGGTCTTGTCGCCGTCAGAGGGCGAATAGGTTGGGAAATTCACGTTCATGAGGTCGCCGTTCGCGTCGACCTCGAGCGAGCCCTTGATCGAGGCGCCGCCGCCTTCGATGACGATATCTTCCAGGCGCGTCGATTGCGCCGTCGGCACCACCTTGAAGCTGGCCTTGCCGGACTTACCCGGCAGCTTGACCCAGCCGGGCAGGATGTTGTCGAGCTTGACCGAGGTCAGGTCAGCCTCGACGCCGAGCTTCGTGGTCTGGTCCGCGGCGCTCGCGATCTTGCCCGACAGCTTGATCGGCAACGATCCGCTGACGGCGGGGCTCAGATCGAATCCGAGACGCGCGCGGCTGGCATCGTCCAGCGTCGCCTGCAATCTGACGTCCGCATCGCCTTCAGTCGGCTTGCGATAATCGATCGAGGCAGCTTGTCCGTTGATCTTGACGTCGCCCTTGACCTGATAGCCCTGGTTGCTCGCGACGATCTTGAGGTTGTTGGCCTCAAGCCTCTGGTTCATCACCAGCTTGTCGGCGGCAAAGCCGTTGAGGTCGGCGGTCACGGCATAGGTGGTGTCGGCCTTGGTCAGCTCGCCCTTGACCGGCATGCCGAGCTGGATGTTCGCCGAGAACGTTCCCTTGCTGGTGTTGGGATCGACGACGGTCGACGACAGATCGCTCAGGCGATCATTGGCGAGCATTTCGGCCGCAGCGGGAACGGGTCCCTCGACGCGGAACTTCGTGCGCGACGGCGACGGCTTGGGCGCCATGTCCGGCACTTCGAAGGTGAAGTCGGAGATCGTGATCTTGCGGCCGGCGGGGGTATCGGCAATGCCCTGGGCGATATTCACGGTCGCGGTACGCCCGGTCACCCGCGCCTTCAGATCGGCATCGTGCACAACCGGCATGCCGTCCACGGGACGGACTGCGACGCCGCTGGCGACGATGTTGACCGACAGGCCGTCGTCGGGAATCGGCGGGCCCTTGCGCGGCAGGTTCTTCGTCGGCGAATTGATGCCGATCTCGATGCGCTGGAGCGTGCCACGCTCGATCCGCTCGATCACCCATTCACGCAGCTCGGGAACGATCAATGTGGGCCACATCCGCTTCAGCGCGGAGGCCGACATCGGCGTTCCCGCAAAGCCGAGCGTCAGCCGCGGCTCACCGGAATAGTCGATGGCACCGGTGCCGGCGACGCCGATCTCGCCATTGCTGATATCGGCCTGCGTCAGCAAGAGACGCTTGTGGTCGGTGTCGAAACGGAAGCCGATCGCAATCCGGTTGAAGACGAGCGGCGGCTCGTTGTCGATGCCACCCAGCAGGATCGAGCCGCCACTGAAGCCGAGCTGCCAATCATTGGTAGCGCCGTTCGGTGGCTCGAGATGCCCCAGCAGCGTCAGGCGGTTGGCGCCAGAGAGAACCTTCAACGGTGCGACCAGCACCCGCCGGTTCGCGTCCCACTCGACGTTGATCTCGGCCTGATCGATCGCCATCGGATAATCGGGCGTGTCGGTATCGATGATGTTGCCGGCGCCGACCGCGATCTTGCCACGGAAGAAGGTCGGCACGCCGTCGCGGCCGAGCTCGCCTTTCAGCTCGCCCGTCAGCGGCAGGTCAGCGGTATAGGTGAGATCCTTGACCCGCAGCGCCAACAGGATGTTGGAGGTCGAGACCTTGTCGGCGCGGATATCGACCGAGCGCACGCCGTTCTCGACCGGCCCGATCGTGGCGCGCAGCATCCACGGACGCGCGCCCTCCTCGCCGAGGCTAAGCGTAACGCCGCCACGGCTCGGCCGGCGCAGGCTCAGCGTGATGTTCTCGAACGACCATTTGCTACCACGCTGCTGGTCGTCGACGATCAGATTGCCGTTCTTCAGACCGATCTCGTTGAGGTTCTGACCGTCGAGGCCGGTCATGCTCAGACTGTCGAGCCAGTCGAGGCCCTGCAGAATTCCGCTCTGTGCGGTCGCCTGAGGCGCGGCCTGGGACGCGTCCGGGCTCGCAGGCTGAGTGGCGAATGGCGGCGGTGGGACGCCATTGCGCGGGAATGTCGGCGGCAGGCCCGCCTCTTTCTTGGAGGCCACGCCGGTAGCCAGCGGCTTTGCGGTGTCGCCGGCCGAGACCGTGACGGTGCCGTCAGGCGCGATGCGGATCGCGAGCTCGGCATCGACGAGATTGAGGCTTTCGGCGCGCAGATGCCCCATCAGGAGACCCGCACCCGATAGCTTCACCTCGGCCTTCGGCGCACTGGCGACAATGGCGTGATCGCGGTCGCGGACGATGATGTCACGGATGCGGACGGCGATACGGACCCGCCCCGCCCGCTCGATCTGCGTGCCGCCCACCTCCACGGTGTTGCCGTGGCCGATATTGTCCTCGATGGCGGCTGCCAGCCATGGCGTTGCAATGTCGAGATTGATGGGACCCGCGCCGAGCCGCCACCACAGCGCGCCGAAACAGCCGACGAAAATGACGATGAGGGCACTGACGACAATGGCAAAGCGCATCAGCCATCGACCGCCGCCCAGCCAGCGGTGCAACGACCTGAATCCGTCACCGAAACGATGGAAGCCCGAATTGGAGCGCGACAGCAGCCGGCGCGCGCGATGGCCCGCCGCCTCCTCCTGATCCGGATCCCAATCGGCGTCGTCCCATTCCTGCGGCTGTGGTTGACCGCCGCGCCGATCGAAGTCCCGGTTGTAGTCCTGGGGCGACTTATTCCTTGCCATTGCCTCTCGATACAGGCGCCCATCATAGGATTGAGCGCCGCCGGGACCGCAGCCGTCGATGGGGAGCGAAGACCCCCGCGCCGGCACTGCCGCCATACCTCGAATATTCCTGCTGTTCGTCATTTCGCCCCGGAAGCGCGTTCAACGAGCAGTGGGGTGGTGCGTGGAATTCCTTGTAACCATACTCCGGCGTCGTCAGACTTGCCCAGCCGAGGGCGCGATTCCGGGGCACCGGACGAGAGCTGCAATACCGCTTTGGTTGACCTGCCGAAAGCGACGAAAGGAAGGCGTATGTCCAAGAAATCCCAAAAGAAATCGTCCAAAACGCCCTCCGGCAGTCCGACGGCTAAAAAGAAGCCCGTGAAAACGCGGGCAACGACTCAAACAAGGTCCGCGAAAACACAGCGGACACCGGCGAGCAAATCAACCAAGACAGTAGCAAAAGCAGGATCACATAAGGCCCCATCGAAACAGTTAAATTCCTCCAAATCGCCGGGGGCGGCGAAGGCCGCCTTGACCGAGTGTCAGAAGGCTCCCGCCTTCCGCCTGCCCCGCGACGGCGGCGACGTGGTCACGCTTACGGACTACGCCGGCCAAAAGCTCGTGCTGTTCTTCTATCCCCGGGCCGACACGCCCGGTTGTACCAGGGAGGCCATCGATTTCACCCGACTGGCGGACGCCTTTACGGCTGCCGGCACCGCCGTGCTCGGTATCTCCGCCGATCCGTTAAAGGCCCAGGAGAAGTTCCGCGACAAGCACAAGCTCGCCATGCCCCTCATCTCGGATGAGACGCACGAGATGCTGGAGGCCTATGGCGCCTGGGGCGAAAAGTCCATGTATGGCAAGCGCTTCCTTGGAATTCTTCGCACCACGGTACTGGTCGGGGGCGATGGCAGAGTGGCCAGGGTCTGGCGCAATGTCCGGGTCGACGGCCATGCCGATGAGGTGCTGGCAGCGGCAAGAAGTCTTTAACCAGTCCTTTAAATTCGAATGTTCCCGTTTCCGGAAAATTAACCATGACCGGCCCAGATTGCTGCGGCAATTAGGCCGTTACGGACTCATCCGACCGGCGCGGGAGTGCCGATGTCGAAAAGTTCTGCCCAATACTCGCAGTACCCCCAACATCATCCTCACGACCACGGAAGGGCCTTCCATCGCCGTCCTACCGCCGCCGCAACGGCGGTTGCGATTCCCCTCCCCACCACCGACGACGCCTACACCATCGTCCATGCCGGCAAGCAGGTCCGCTTCGGACCCGTGGTGTTCTGGATCGTGGTCGGCACGGTGGTGCTGCTCGGGCTATGGTCGGCCGCGACCGCCACCTATTTCGCCTTCCGCGACGACGTTCTGACCCGGCTGATCGCCCGCCAGGCCGAGATGCAGTACGCCTATGAGGACCGTATCGCCGAGCTGCGGGCCAAGGTCGACCGCACCACCAGCCGACAGCTGCTCGACCAGGAGCAGTTCGACCAGAAGCTCGACCAGATCATGAAGCGCCAGACGGCGCTGGAGTCCCGGGCTACGGCGCTCGGCGCCATGCCCGACGTGACCGGATCGATCCCGCGCGCGACACCGCAGCGTGGTGACGCCGGCCAGAACGCAACGCAGGGCACGCCCAAGCCGTCGCCGATCAGCGACACCGTGATCTTCGTGGCCCCGCCGGATCGCGAAGCGCGGCTCGAATCGCGCGCGCCCACCGTCGCGGCGCCGCCGACCAGCCAATTCGCCAAGAACTGGGGCTTCGACAACGTCCTGGTCCGGCTCACGACTTCGCTTGATCAGGTCGAGCGGCGCCAGATGGCGGCGCTCAATGCCGTCGAGGAAGGCATGGATTCACGCATGCGCCGGATGCGCGGCGTCGTCAGCGATCTCGGCCTCAACCTCGCCAGTCTCGAAGCCGCCGTACCGCGCACCGCGATGGGCGGGCCTTTCGTACCCGTCAAATTGACGCCCAACGCCGGGCCGTTCGAGAAGCAGCTCTACCGCCTCAACACCACGCGCACCGAGTTGGACCGCCTCAATCGCACGCTGGCGCTGGTGCCCTATCGCAAGCCCGTCATCGGCGAGGTCGAATTCACCTCCGGCTTCGGCGTGCGCAGCGATCCGTTCCTCGGCCGGCCCGCGATGCATACCGGGCTCGACTTCCGCGCCGCCACCGGCGATCCCGTTCGCGTCACCGCCAACGGCAAGGTGGTTTCCGCCGGCTGGTCTGGCGGCTACGGCCGCATGGTCGAGGTCGACCACGGCAACGGGCTTTCGACCCGCTATGGCCATCTCTCCGAGATCAACGTCAGGGTCGGCGAGGTCGTGAAGATCGGCCAGGTGGTCGGTCTCGTCGGCTCGACCGGCCGTTCCACTGGTCCGCATTTGCACTATGAGACCCGCATCGAGGGCGAAGCAGTCGATCCGCAGAAATTTTTGCGTGCGGGCGTGCGGCTCAGCGCGGGCTAAGCCTCGATCTTCAGCCGCGACTACTGGCCGCGCTCGTGGCCGACCTCGCCGGTGATGACGTCGCCGAACAGCTCCCAGGCCTGCCCGTTGAACCGCATCAGTTGCATCTGCTCGATCGGGAAATAGTCGTCGGGCGAGGTGTTGACCATAATGCCCGGCAGCATCAGGTCGGTGTGGAAGTTCTTCAGGTTGGCGGCCTGCTTCATGACGTTCTCGCGGGTGAGATTGTCGCCGCACTGCTTCAGGACCTGGGCCATCGCCTCGGCCTGAACATAGCCATAGACGTTGTTGGAGTTGGTCTTGTCGCCGTCAGGATAATACTTGCCCATGAACGCGCGCCAGCTAATCACGGCCGGGTCCTTATCCCAGGTCGGATCGGTTGGATCCTTCAAGTAGATCGTCGAGATGATGTCCTTGGAATAGTCGAGCCCGGCGGGCTTGAGCACCGAGGCGACCGAGGTCGCGGTGTTGGCCAGGAAGAACTTTGGTTTCCAGCCGAGCTCACCCACTTTCCGGATCGCCTGCGCCGAGCCTTTCGGCGCGGCCCAGGAGAAGAAGATGTCGGCGCCGGAATCATGCAGCGCCACGATCTGCGAGTCGATCGAGGGGTCGCTGACCTCATAGGATTTGTCGGCGATGATCATGCTCGCCTTGTCGCCGAGCCCGTCCTTCAGGCCCTTGAACTGGTCTTTGCCGGCGTCGTCGTTCTGCCAGAACACCGCGATCTTGCCATTCGGAAAGTTGTCGCGGATGTACTTTGCGTAGATCCGACCCTCGCTCTGGTAGTTCGGCTGGAAACCCATGGTCCACGGGAAATTCTTGGGATCGCCGAACTTGGTGCCGCCCGAGGCGACGAAGAGCTGCGGCACCTTCTTCGCGTTCATGTACTTCATGATCGCGGAGTTCGAGGGCGTGCCGAGCGGCTGGAAGATCAGGAGGACCTCGTCGCTCTCGACCAGCTTGCGCGCCTGCTCGATCGCCTTCGGCGGCGAATAGGCATCGTCATAGCTGATGAAGTTGATCTTGCGGCCGTTGATGCCGCCCTGGTCGTTGATCATCCGGAAGAAGGCCGCTTCGGTTTTGCCGATCACGCCATAGGATGACGCCGGCCCGCTATAGGGCATGATGTTGCCGATTTTGATTTCGGTGTCGGAAGCGCCGGGGTCGTATCTCTTCTGCGCCAAGGCCGGTGCCGCGGCGAGCGCTCCGGCAACAAGCACGGCGAGGGCGGCGAGATTCTTGCGACGACCCGGCATTGGTCTCTCCCCTATGTTTTGTAGTCTTGTTTTGCTGGAAGTGTCGCAAGCGGGCTTGCCGCTGGCAAGCGTCGCGATTTTCCGCGAGGTGAAACGATGGATCGGGAACTTAAGCGACGCGACACAGCAAACCGAGCACGCGCCCGTCAATCACAAGCAACGCGCTGCCGATGACGATTGCGCCCGCGATCTCGCGCATCGAGATCGGCTCGCCCAGCACCAGCCATCCCAGAAGAATGGCGGTGACGGGAATGAGCAGCGTCACCATCATGACATTGCTCGCGCCCGAGCGCCGCAGTATCTGAAAGAAGACGATGTAGGCGAACGCCGTCGACAGGCCGGCAAGGCCAAGCACCGCAAGCCAGGTTGTGAGGCTCGGCATCGGAACGCGCCACGGCTGTTCCACCACACCGGCGACGGCCGCCATCATCACTGTCGACGCCATCAGTTGAAACGTCGCCGTGCCCAGCGGAGCTGCGTCCTTCAGCAATCGCCGCGCCGCCAGCGCCGCAAAGGCGTAGCTCAACGCGCCGCCGAGGCAGAGCAGGATGCCGAGCCCCTGCCCCGGCCTTGTCTCGAAGCCCCATCCGCGCAGGATGATCACGCCGGCAAGGCCCAGCGCCACCCCGGCCATGCGACGCATCTGCAAGGTCTCGTCGCCTGCCGCCGCCATCACCACCACAGTGAACAGCGGCGTGGTCGCGTTCAGGATCGACGCCAGCCCGCTCGGAATGAAAGTCTGGCCGATCACTATGAGCGAGAACGGAATGACGTTGTTGAGCAGCCCGATCGCGATGAACGGCCTCCAGCCCATCGTGCCCGTGGGGAAGCCGATCCCCTCCATGCGGAGCAACGGCAGGAGAATGGCCGCGCCAAGCGCAACGCGGAGGAATACGAGCGTCAGCGGCGGCAATTCCCGTAAGCCTGCGCCGTTGAAGAAGAACGAGCCACCCCAGAGCACCGACAGCACGGCGAGGAGCGACCAATCGCGCGCATCGATCCGGTTATCGTTGGGTGGCATGGCGTCTCACCTCGGCGGCCGAGCTCATCGCCTAGAACGCTGCGGTGGACAGTGCCACCCGATTTCCGAATGAAGCACCGGTTTACAAAACCGGTGCTCGGAACAATGGAGCGGCCAAGGCGGCCCCATGTTGGTACACACCTGCCTACGAGGATTTCTTCGGCCGCGACACCAGCTCGATCATCCTGCCCTCATCATCGTCGGGCATCACAGCCTTTGCCTGAGCGTAGGCCTCGACGGCGGCACGCGCGACCAGAGGCTTATCAGCCAGCAGACTCTCGGCGAGCTCCACTGCATAGGCGGCATCCTTGTGCCGCAGCGCCGCCGTGAAGGTCGCGACGCCGAAGTCGCGGGCGACCATGCGCTTGGAGTGGCGCTGCACCTGTGGGCTTGCGGCGACGCCCGCCTGGATCGACTCCAGCACGAGGTTCATGTCGAGCCCGGCCTGCTCGGCGATCGCAAGGCCCTCGGCAAGGCCGGCGATCTGGATCGCGCCCATCAGATTGTTGATGAGCTTGTAGACCGTTCCGGTGCCGACCGCGCCGAAATGGCGGATGGTTGAGCCGATTGGGTCGAGATAAGGCCGCGCGCGCTCGAGATCGGCCGCATTGGCACCAACCAGCAGCGTCAGCTTTCCGCTAGCGGCCGCATCGGGCAATCCGGTCAAGGGGCAGTCGATGTAAATGAGCCCGCGCGCGTTCAGCTCGCGGCCCATCTCGCGGGCATGGTCATAGGAGACGGTCGAGCATTCGATGGCGATGGTGCCGGCCTTCGCGGTCTTGGCCGCGCCCTTGGGCCCGAGCCAGACCGCACGCGAGGCCTCGTCATCGGCGACCATGGTCACGACCGCATCGGCATCGATCGCGGCATCCTCAGGGGACGTCGCCCAATGCGCGCCGCGGGCGATCAGGTCTTCCGCTTTGGCCTTGCTGCGATTCCACAGCGTCACTGTGAAGCCGGCATCAAGATAGCGGCCGGCCATGCCGTGGCCCATCCGTCCAAGCCCGATGAAGGCGACGCGGGCCATGGCTAGTCCACGTCCTCGATGTCGCCGCTGGTGGTGCCGAAGGCGCGCTGCGCCAGCGTCGCGGCCATGAAGTCGTCGAGCTCGCCATTGAGCACGCCGGATGTGTCCGAGGTCTGCACTCCCGTGCGCAAATCCTTCACCATCTGGTAGGGCTGCAGCACGTACGAGCGGATCTGGTGGCCCCAGCCGATATCGGTCTTGGCAGCCTGGTCGGCGGCCGCCTTCTCCTCGCGCTTCTTCAGTTCGATCTCGTAAAGGCGAGCACGCAGCATGTCCCAGGCCTGCGCCCGGTTCTTGTGTTGGGAGCGGCCGGCCTGACAGACCACCGCGACACCAGTCGGAATATGCGTCAGGCGCACCGCGGATTCGGTCTTGTTGACGTGCTGACCGCCGGCACCGCCCGAACGCATGGTGTCGGTGCGGACGTCGGACTCCTTGATGTCGATCTTGATGCTGTCGTCGATGACGGGGAATACCTGCACGCTCGAGAACGAGGTGTGCCGCCGCGCGTTGGAGTCGAACGGCGAGATGCGCACCAGGCGATGCACACCCGCTTCGGTCTTCAGCCAGCCATAGGCGTTGTGGCCGGAGACCTGGATGGTCGCCGACTTGATGCCGGCCTCTTCACCCTCGGATTCTTCCAGAAATTCGACCTTGAAGCCGTGGGTTTCGGCCCAGCGCGTGTACATGCGCAAGAGCATCTGCGCCCAGTCCTGGCTTTCGGTGCCGCCAGCGCCGGCATGGACTTCGAGATAGGAATCGAAGCGGTCGGCCTCGCCCGACAGCAGCGCCTCGAGTTCACGCCGCGCCACCTCCTTCTTGAGGTTCTTCAGCGCGGCTTCGGCCTCGGCAACGACACCGTCATCGCCCTCGGCCTCGCCGAGCTCGATCATGCCGATATCGTCTTCGAGCTCCTGCTCGACCTTGCCGATGCCCGACAGCGCATCCTCCAGCGAGGTGCGCTCCTGCATCAGTTTCTGGGCTTTCTGGGGATCGTTCCAGAGATCGGGATCTTCTGCGAGCTTGTTCAGCTCAGCGAGGCGCGCCGTCGATTTCTCGACGTCAAAGATGCCTCCTCAGCAGCCCGACTGACTGCTTGATCTCTTCTACCAACCGCTCGATTTCGGCACGCATGTCGTTCTCTGATGTCGCGGAATTGTTCCGGGTTCGATTGCAACGGGATGTAACGGCGGCGGCGCCAAAGCGCAACCGCCCGCTCCCTCAAACGTCAGCGTTATCCGCTAAAGCATGATCCGGAAAAGTGCGCAGCGGCTTTCCGAAAAGATCATGCTCAAACAACAACCTAAAGCGCGATGACGATCCTAATCTCATCGCGCTTTAGTACAGCCCGCCGGTGCCCGGCCGCATGAAGAAGCCGGAATCCGGCTGCTGCTGCTGCGACGCCGGCATGCGCCCGTCGGCATCGGCCACGCCGATGACCGAATAATTATCCGGCGGCGCCGTGCCCGGCTTGAAGGCTTCGAGAATGGTTCCGCCGGTCTCGCCGGGACCTGCGCGCATGCCGGTCTTGGAGACAACGCGCACGAGCTTGATGCCGGCCGGCACCTTGAACGGAACGGCGGGCTTGTCGGCGAGCGCAAGCTTGAGGAAATCGCGCGCGATCGGAGCTGCCAGATGGCCGCCCGTCGCGGCGTTGCCTTTGCCCAGCGGACGCGGCTTGTCGTAGCCCATATAGATGGCGACGGCGACGTCGGGCGAGAAGCCGACGAACCAGGCGTCCTTGGCCTCGTTGGTGGTGCCGGTCTTACCGGCGATCGGCTTGCCGACTTCCTTGACCACGGTCGCGGTACCGGCCTGCACCACGCCTTCCATCAGCTCTGTGATCTGATAGGCGGTCATGGAATCCAGCACCTGCTCGCGGCGGTCGATCAGCTGCGGCTCGGCCTGATTCTTCCAGCCGCCCGGCGCGTCGCAGCCGCGGCATTCGCGCTGGTCGTGCTTGAAGATGGTGCGGCCGTAGCGATCCTGGATGCGGTCGATCAAGGTCGGCTTCACCCGGCGGCCGCCATTGGCGAGCATCGAGTAAGCCGTGACCATGCGCATCGCCGTCGTTTCGCCAGCGCCGAGCGCGTAGGACAGATAGTTCGGCAGCTCGTCATAGACGCCGAAGCGGCGGGCATATTCGCCGATCAAGGGCATGCCGATGTCCTGCGCGAGGCGCACCGTCACGGTGTTCAGCGACTGCCGCAGCGCGTTGCGCAGCGTCACCGGTCCCTGGAACTTGCCCGAGGAGAAGTTTTCAGGCCGCCACACGCCGGCGCCCTGGCCCTGATCGATTTCGATCGGCGCGTCGAGTACCACGGTCGACGGCGTATAGCCGTTGTCGAGCGCGGCCGAATAGACGATCGGCTTGAACGACGAACCCGGCTGCCGATAGGCCTGCGTGGCGCGATTGAACTGGCTCTGGTCGAACGAGAAGCCGCCGACCATCGCGAGCACGCGGCCGGTCCAGGGATCCATCACCACCATCGCGCCCGACACTTCGGGGATCTGACGCAGCCGGTACTGGCCCTCGACGGGCTGACCGTCCTTGTAGAGCGGATCGGCATAAATGACGTCGCCGGGCTGGAGCACCTGCGACACCGCCGTCGGCGTCTTGCCCCTTGTGCCGCCCTGCGTGGCCCGCGCCCAGCGCACGCCGTCGACCGTGACGATGCCTGTCTCGCGCTGCTTGCTGATGGCACCGCCCAGCTCGCGGCTCGGCTGGAAGCCGATGCGCGCCGACTGGTCGCTGGTTTCCAGCACCACCGCCATGCGCCATGGCGAGATGTCGGAGAGCGATTTGATCTCGGCGAGCTTCACGCCCCAGTCGCCCGAAATATCGAGCTTGCTCATGGCACCGCGATAGCCCTGCTGCTCGTCATAGTTCACGAGGCCGGCGACCATGGTCTTGCGCGCCATGACCTGGATCTTCGGATCGAGCGTGGTGCGGACAGAGAGACCACCCTCATACAGCTTCTTCTCGCCATAGCGCTCGAAGATGTCGCGGCGGACTTCCTCGGCGAAATATTCGCCGGCGAAAGTGTGGGCCCCGTTGGAGCGGCTGGTGACGGCGAGCGGCTCCTTGCGCGCCTTCTCGGCGTCGGCCTGCTTGATCCAGCCGTTCTCCTGAAGACGGTCGATCACATAGTTGCGGCGCTCGATGGCGCGGTCGCGGTTACGCACTGGATGCAGAGTCGCCGGCATCTTCGGCAGCGCAGCCAGATAAGCGGCTTCCGCAACGGTGAGCTCGTTCACTGACTTATCGAAATAGACCAGCGACGCCGCCGCGATGCCGTAGGCGCCGAGGCCGAGATAGATTTCGTTCAGATACAGCTCGAGGATCTTGTCCTTCGAGTAGGTCTTCTCGATGCGCATCGCCAGCAAGGCTTCCTTGATCTTGCGCGCGAAGGAGACCTCGTTGGTCAGAAGGAAGTTCTTGGCGACCTGCTGGGTGATGGTGGAGGCGCCCTGCGGACGCCGGTTCGAGCCGTAGTTCTGGATGTAAAGCAGACCGGCGCGCGCCATGCCGGTGTAGTCGATGCCGCCATGCTCGTAGAAATTCTTGTCCTCGGCCGCCAGGAACGCGTTGATCACGAGCTTGGGTACCGCCTGGATCGGCAGATACAGCCGCCGCTCCTTGGCGTATTCGCCGAGCAACGAACCGTCGACCGCGTGCACGCGGGTCATCACCGGGGGCTCGTAATCCTGAAGCTGAGAGTAGTCCGGCAAGTCCTTGGAGAAATGCCAGATCAGGCCTGCCACGGCCCCGACACCGACAAGGAACACCACTGTTCCCGTGGCGAACAGGAAGCCCATGAACCGCACCAGCAAGCGCATTATGTGTTTATCCGTTCAAACTCTGGATCAGCCCAGTATCAGCCCCTTGGCACCCCAAACAGGGGCCAACCCTTACGTCACGAATTCACCGGCTTACGCAATCACATCAGTGCCGGATTTTAGACGCTTGCCGAGCGGGATTCTCTCCGATTCCGGAACCCCCTGCGGCATTTTTATAAAGCGCCCGCTGTGGCCAAACTAGGGCTTTTGCGGCGGGACGGAAAAACCCTTTCAGTTCGAAGACCCCCCGGTCGTCAATTTGACGATCCCCGGGTCGTCAATTTGACGATCCCGCCGTGGCCATCCGCTTGGCCAAAAACCCGTCGATCGCCTGCGCCATGGACCCCACGGCGCGGGACCGCCAGCCCTCGGAGACCAGGTGCTCGAGGTCGCCCTTGTTCGAGACATAGCCGATCTCGACCAGCACCGAGGGCACGTCGGGCGCCTTCAGGACCCGGAACCCAGCCGACTTCAGGGGATGCTTGTGCATCCGCACCGTCGACTTCATTTCCCCCATCAGCAGACGGGCAAAACGGTTCGAAAAAGTGCGGGTTTCCCGCTGCGTGAGGTCGATCAAGATGTCGGCGACGTCGGTCGGCTCCTCCGCGAGATTGAAGCCAGCAATCGCGTCCGCCCGGTTCTCGGCGTCCGCCAGCCGCTGGGCCTCGGCGTCGGAGGCCTTATCGGAGAGCGTGTAGATGGTCGCGCCCTGCGCATCGCCCTCGGCACGTGGCAGCGCATCGGCATGAATCGAGACGAACAAAGCGGCCTTGAGGTTGCGGGCGATCTTGGTCCGGTCATTGAGGGGAATGAAGGTATCGTCGTCCCGCGTCATGACCACGCGGTATTTGCCGGCCTTTTCCAGTCTATCGCGTAACGCCAGCCCAAAGGCCAGGACGAGGTTCTTCTCGCTCTCGCCGCTCGACTGCGTACCGTTATCGATGCCGCCATGGCCGGGATCAATTACGACCACCGGACGGCCATCGGCCTTCTGCTGCGCGGTATCCGGGGTCGCCGTAGTGGGAACCGTGGCAGGCGGCGCCTCGGCGATCGCGGGCCGCAACTCGGGACGGTTTTCGGGCGCGAGCGATGGCATGAAGGCGGCGCGGTCGACCTCCTCCAGCTCGAGCACGAGCCGGGCCGGCTGGCCGTTGGCAGCGTCGACCACGTAGGAATTGGCGATCTTCGCCGGCCCGGTCAGGTCGAACACGATTCGCGAGCCGCCGGGCATGACGAGCCCGTAGCGGAAGGCCTTGACCAGCCCCCGCCCCGCGCTGCCGGTACCGGCGGGCAGCTGAAAATTGACTTGCGGCACGTCCACCACCACGCGGTAGGGGTCGGCGAGCGTGACGGCACGAAAGGTAACGGTCTGGTCGATGTCGAGAATGAAGCGGGTCTGCTTGCCATCGCCAGCCAGACGGGCTGCCGAAGCGGTTGGAAAATTCGCGACCGCAACAGAGGGTTGTGACTGGCTTTCCGCTGCGCTCAGGCGCGAGGAATCGGCATATGGCAATGCTGCGGCGCACAGCAGCACGCATCCCAGCAAAACCCTTTGATTTGTGCGGCTCGCCACCGAATTCCGTGCCTCCGAGGAGCCTCTTTAACGCAATAGAACCACAGGGTTAAACGATCCTTAATGACGGATGTGCGAAACTCGCTGACTGTGACCGCCGTGCGACGCTCCCTTGCACGGATGGCTCATTCCTCGTATGTACGGACTGCTGACGGCCGATATTCCCGGTTGTGTCGCATTCAGCCTCCCGGTGCAGCGCCGGAACTCTCAAGGTTTGGGAATTCCAGCGTTTTCCGTTCCCCTCTAAGACCAGCGCGGTGCGCGGCAACGAGATGGAGCGGGTCAAGCCCCGGCGGCGGACGGTCCTGGGTTACCACTCACGTTACCCGGGCGGTTCTGACAGCGACGTAACCCATTAACCCGGTCTCTTGATCCCAAGGGACCGGTTCGTGATCCCCCAAGGCGAGCGCGCTCGCGCCATGCCTGGCCAGCAGCAACTGATTGAGGGGCGGCCTCGCCGCCCAATGTTTCATACGGGCCGACGCTTGATGCGCCAGACTGTGCCGACGAATTCTAAAGGACCATTCGCGACGCTGCGGATTGAAAATTCCGCGCGCCACATTGGTCCTGAAGCTTCCGGTTCGGCAAGGCGCGAGAGACGGCGTTTCGGCCTTCCCCTCACCCCCGAATCAGGTGGACCGTCGCGTCACCCGGCGGCGCGATACGCGCCCACGGTGAATCGCGCCCGCCGCCGCCAAGAGTTAAGACATGCCCAACAAGATGTTGATCGATGCCACCCACCCGGAAGAGACCCGGGTCGTCGTGGTCCGCGGCAATCGCGTCGAAGAGTTTGACTTCGAGACCGCACAACGCAAGCAACTGCGCGGGAATATCTACCTCGCCAAGGTGACCAGGGTCGAACCCTCGCTCCAAGCCGCTTTCGTCGAATATGGCGGCAACCGCCACGGCTTCCTCGCATTCAGCGAAATCCATCCCGATTACTACCAGATCCCGGTCGCCGACCGGCAGGCGCTGATCGAGGCCGAGGAACAGGCTCATCGCGAGGCCGAGGAAGAGAGCGAGAACCGCTCCCACGGCCGCCGCCGCTCGCGCCACCGCAACGCCCGTCGCCGCGGCCACGGCGAACGCGTCCGCAGCGACATCGTCGAAGGCCTCGAGGCCGGCGCCGACCCCGCGGCCCAGCCGGTCGAGGGCGAGGCCCTGCCGGCGCAGACTGAAGGCGCTTCGCACGAAGGCGAGCACCTGCACGCCGATGCCGAGCATCATGGCGAGTACGACGGCCACGATCATCACGAAGACGATCATGGCGATCATCAGCCCCATGATGACGATCACCAACACGCCCACGCTGATGACGACCAGGGTGATCACGGCGAGCACGATCATCACGACCATGATCAAGCCGACGAGACGCCCGCACCTGTCGCGGCCGTCGGCGCCGAGCCCGTGGTTGCGGCCGAGACCGTTGCCGAGCCGCAGGAGGCCGTTGCCCCCGAAGCCCACGCCGAGGCTTTCGCCGAAGCGGTAGCTGTCGCCGCTGAACCAGCCGATGCCGTTTACGCCGCCGACGCGGCGCATGCCAAGGCCGCGGAAGTGACGGCTGACGAAGAGGACGAGGACGAGGACGGCGAGGAAGCCGAAGAGGAGCTCGTCGAATCCGTCGGCGGCGACGACGTGCTGGAGGAAGTGCCGGAGCGCACCTTCCGCCCGCGCCGCCAGTACAAGATCCAGGAGGTCATCAAGCGCCGCCAGGTGATGCTGGTGCAGGTCGTCAAGGAAGAGCGCGGCAACAAGGGCGCCGCGCTGACGACCTATCTGTCGCTCGCTGGCCGCTATGCCGTCTTGATGCCCAACACCGCGCGCGGCGGCGGCATCAGCCGCAAGATCACCAGCGCCCAGGACCGGTCGCGCCTGAAGGAAGTGGTGCAGGATCTCGACGTGCCCGAGGGCATGGGCATCATCCTGCGCACCGCCGGAGCTGCCCGCACCAAGCCCGAGATCAAGCGCGACTTCGAATATCTGATCCGGATGTGGGAGACGGTGCGCGACCTGACGCTGAAGTCGCAGGCCCCGACTCTCGTCTACGAGGAAGGCTCGCTGATCAAGCGCTCGCTGCGCGACCTCTACAACAAGGAGATCGACGAGATCCAGGTGGCCGGCGAATCCGGCTACCGCGAAGCGCGCGACTTCATGAAGATGCTGATGCCCGCCAATGTCAGCGCGGTGAAGCAGTATCGCGACGGCCAGCCGCTATTCTCGCGGATGGGTGTCGAGAGCCAGCTCGATGCGATGTTCTCGCCGACCGTGCAGCTTCGCTCCGGCGGCTACATCGTCATCAACCAGACCGAAGCGCTGGTCTCGATCGACGTCAACTCGGGACGATCGACCCGCGAGCACCATATCGAGGACACGGCGCTCAAGACCAATCTGGAAGCGGCCGAAGAGGTCGCCCGTCAGCTCCGCCTGCGCGACCTCGCCGGCCTGATCGTCATCGACTTCATCGACATGGACGAGAAGCGCAACAACCGTGCGGTCGAGCGCAAGCTGTCCGATTGCCTCAGGCAGGATCGCGCGCGCATCCAGGTCGGACGCATCTCGCATTTCGGCCTGCTGGAAATGTCGCGCCAGCGCATTCGCGCCAGCGTGCTGGAGAGTTCGACCGATCCCTGCCCGCATTGCGGCGGCACCGGTCATGTCCGCTCGGTCTCCTCGGTGGCGCTCCAGTTGCTGCGCGGCCTCGAAGAGATCCTGATGAAGGGCGCGACCCACAATCTCGTGGTCCGCACCCGCACCGACGTCGCGCTCTACGTGCTGAACCACAAGCGCGGTCATCTGCGTGATCTCGAGAACGGCTTCAAGGTCACGCTGTCGGTCATCGCCGATCAGTCCGTCAGCGGACCTCAGGCTTACGTTATCGACCGTGGCGAGCAGGTGCATACGCTGGAAGCTGCCAAGGCGCTGCTTGCGGCGCAGGCGGCTGCGAGCCCGCCGCCCCTGATCGAAGACGCCTATGAGGACGAGGAGTTCGATGCAGAGCTGGAATCCGAGATCGAGTCCGAGGAGACCGAAGGGCTCGCCGAGGAGCAGGCCGCGGGTGAGGCAGCCCCCGAGCAGGATGGCCAGCGCCGCAAGCGCCGCCGCCGCCGCCGCGGCCGTGGCGGCCAACGCGACGGCGAGTTGCGCGAGGATAACGCCCCCACGCTTCCGGAGGCCGCTATGGCAGCCGGCGAAGCCGAAGAGGATTCAGAGTCCGAACAGGATGGCGAGGAAGGCGAGGAACAGGCCGCCCGCGGCGAGCAGCAGGGCGGCGGTGAGCGCCGGCGTCGGCGTGGTCGCCGCGGCGGACGCCGGCGGCGCGGTGGCGCCGAGGAAGGTCTCGCCGGCTCCATCGGCGACGAGCTCGCTGCCAATGCGCCGCCGGAAGCGACCGACGCAGTCGCCGATTTCGACAGCTTTGGCAACGAGGCCGCGCCCTCGATTGCACAGGGCGAACACATCGCCGAACCACAGGCGGCGCAGCCTGAACCGCGCGCCGACGAGCAGAGTGAGGCGCCGGCCCGGCCGGAGCCGGCTCCCGTCACGGCGACCGCAGCGCCGGTCGAAGAGCCCGTCGACGACAAGGCCGCGCGACGCCGCTCCACCGTCCGGGAAAAGGTGAGCTTCCTGCTGCACAGCCAGCCCGAACCCGCGACACCGGTTGCGCAGCCGACCGAACCGGTTGCTGCGCCCGCCCCAGCAGCTGAGCCCGCACCGCAAGCCGCAAACGAACCTCCGGCCGCCCCGCGCCGTGCCGGCTGGTGGTCGCGCCGCTTCGGTGGCGGCGAATAAAGCCGAATATCGAATGCAAAACGCCCGGCACAGCCGGGCGTTTTTGTTTCGGCGCTCTCTTGCTCGCACGACGGCGGCAGTTCGTCGTCACCAAGCGAAGCGGCGTGATCTGGCGGAGCTGGAGAGAATCTCCAAAACGCAAAAACTCGGTGGCAGCGCGCCCAACCGAGTGTCCGCTGTGCTAGATCGTCTTCACGATTTGAAAGGGGATTGGCATTTGTCAGAGCTTTGCGATTCCGGCGCGGTCAAACTGCGCCGCCTGCTGGCCGCCCGGGCGATCTCGCCCGTCGAGCTGCTGGAGTCCTGTCTGTCGCGGATCGCCGCCATCAATCCGGCCGTTAACGCCGTCGTGACGCTGGACGTATCAGGCGCACGCGCCGCGGCCAAGGAGGCCGAAGCGGCCATCCTGCGCGGCGAGGATCGTGGCGCCCTGCATGGGCTCCCCGTTCTCATCAAGGACACCCAGGACACGGCCGGGCTGCGCAGCACCTATGGCAGCCCGCTGCTCAGAGATAACGTCCCGGCGGCCGACCAGGGCTCGATCGCGCGGCTGCGTGCAGCCGGCGCCATCATCTTCGGCAAGACCAACACGCCGGAATGGGCCGCGGGCGGCAACACCCGCAACCCCGTGTTCGGCGCAACCGGCAATCCATTCGATCCCATGCGCTCGGCGGCCGGCTCATCCGGCGGCTCGGCGGTGGCGCTCGCCTGCGGCATGGCTCCGCTCGCTTCCGGCTCGGACACGGGCGGCTCCTTGCGCAATCCGGCAGGCTACGCCGGCATTGTCGGCATGCGTCCGTCCTACGGCCTCGTGGCCAGCGAGAAGCGCGCGTTCGGCTGGTCCAATCTGTCGACCGACGGGCCGATGGCGCGCAATGTCGCCGACACCGCGCTGATGCTGTCGGTGATGGCGAGTGACGATGCGCGCGATCCGCTTGCCTATACGCTGCCCGGCGAGCCGTTGCGCGGCTGCGCCGAGCGCTGGGCCGCGCCGCGTCCCGCCGAGCTCGGCAAGCTGCGCCTCGCCTTCACCGAGGACTTTGGCTTCGCCCCGACCGAGCAGGCGATCCGGCGCGTGTTCCGGCAGCGCGTTGGCAAGCTTGCACCGCTCTTCGCCGCATGCCGCGAAGCGACGCCGGATTGCGCCGGCGCAGACGACGCCTTCGCCGTGCTGCGCGCGGGCATGTTCCTGGCGACGCACGGCAAGAACTACAAGGAGCGTCCCGAGATGCTCGGCCCCAATGTCCGCGCCAATGTCGAGGAAGGACTCGGCTACACGCTCGAAGACCATGCGCGCGCCGCAACGACACACACGCGGATCTATCGCGCCTATCAGAGCTTCTTCGAAGCGACCGACGTGCTGATCAGCCCGACCATCACCCTGAGTCCGCGGCCGTGGTCGGAACTCTACCCCGCCGAGATCGACGGCACGCCGACAAAATCCTACTTCCACTGGCTCGCGCTCGCTTATGCCGTCACGCTTCCCGGCCATCCCGCCATCAGCATTCCGCTCGGCCTCGATGAAGCCGGCCTGCCCTTCGGCCTCCAGATCGTCGGCCCGCGCGGTGGCGATGCCGTCGTGCTCTCGGTCGCCGCGAGCATCGAAGCGGCGTTCGCGGATGATGCGCAATTGTGCCGGCCGGTCCCCGATCTGGCGCGGCTCGCCGCGGCGCCGCCGCTGTCGGCCGCACCAGGCTTCCTCGCCTGGGAATGACCCGACCTCGCCCACAACCAGCCTGACAGGAGAATTCTGCCAATGCAAAGCGCGATCGTTCTCGGCGGCGGCATGATCGGCGTCAGCGCGGCGCTGCACCTGCGGCAACGCGGCTGGTCCGTCACGCTGATCGACCGCAGGGAGCCGGGCCGCGAGACCAGCTACGGCAATGCCGGGATGATCCAGGCGGAAGCGGTCCGCCCCTATCCGATGCCACGCGACCTCGCCACGCTGCTGAAGATCGCGACCGGCCGCACCAACGACGTGCGCTACAGCCTGTCGTCGCTGCATCTCCATATCGAGCCCCTGCTCCGCTATTGGTGGCATTCGGCGCCGAAGCGGCATCGCGAGGCGATCGAGGCCTGGGCACGGCTGATCGCCTATGCGACGGCGGAGCACGACATCCTCATTCGCGAAGCCCATGCCGACAATCTCATCCGCCGCGCCGGCTATCGCATGCTGCATCGCGACCCTGCGTCATTCGATCTCGCGATCAAGACCGCGGAGGAAGACCAGCGCGAATTCGGCGTGAATTTCCGCGTGCTCTCCGGCAGTGAGCTCGCCAAGGCCGAGCCGATCCTGCGCGACGATCTCCCCGGCGCGATCCATTGGCTCGACACATGGACCGTGTCCGATCCAGGTGCGCTCGTCACGGCCTATGCCGAGCTGTTCGAGCGCCTCGGCGGCACCATTGTTCTCGGTGATGCCCAGAGCCTGCGGCAGACCGCGACCGGCTGGTCGGTCGATACGGACCAGGGACGTCTCGACGCTCCCCACGCGGTCGTGACGCTCGGGCCGTGGTCGCCCGATCTGTTGCACAAGTTCGGCTATCGCATTCCGCTGGTACGCAAGCGCGGCTACCACATGCACTACAGCGGCGGCGCCTCGCTCGACCTCCCCCTCGTCGACAAGGGCGGCGGCTACGCCATGGGCCCGATGGCCAAGGGCATCCGCATCACCACCGGCGCGGAATTGACCGGCATGGACGCGCTCGCAACACCGGTGCAGCTCGCCAGCGCCGAGGCCTCCGCACGCGAGCTGATCGATCTCGGCAAGCGGGTCGAGCCGGATCCGTGGTTCGGCACGAGGCCCTGCACGCCCGACATGCTTCCGGTGCTCGGGCAAGCTCCGCGACATCCGGGCCTTTGGATGAATTTCGGTCACGGCCACCAGGGTTTTACGCTGGGGCCTGCGACCGGCCGCCTGCTCGCCGAAATCATGAGCGATGAGACGCCGGCGATCGATCCGGCGCCCTACCGGCCGGAGCGATTTTAGCGGTCGACGTTCCGATCTGAGCACGACGACGCGCGCCTTGCGCGGATGGTCGCCGAAAGAAAAAGGGCTGGTCGAGGATCTCGACCAGCCCTATCAGTTCGAAGCCTGACGGTGCGTCGCGCCGATCAGTCGGTCGTGATCGCCGTCTCCATGTCGGTCGGATCGATCTGCTTGGAGAGGTTGGCGTTGAGCTTGTCGCGGTCGAGCTCGCGCTCCCACCAGGCGACGATCACGCAGGCGACGCCGTTGCCGCACAGGTTGGTCAGCGCGCGGCACTCGCTCATGAACTTGTCGATGCCGAGTACGATCGCCATGCCCGGCACGAGACGCGGATCGACCACGGCGAGCGTTGCCGCCAGCGTGATGAAGCCGGCACCGGTGATGCCGGAGGCGCCCTTCGAGGTCAGCATCGCCACAACCAGGATCGTGAGCTGCTGGCTGAAGGAGAGATCGTAACCGAGTGCCTGCGCAATGAAGAGTGTCGCCAGCGTCATGTAGATGTTGGTGCCGTCGAGGTTGAACGAGTAACCCGTGGGCACGACGAGGCCGACCACCGACTTGGAGCAGCCGAGCCGCTCCAGCTTTTCCATCAAGGATGGCAGCGCGCTTTCCGACGACGAAGTGCCGAGCACGATCAGCAGCTCATCCTTGATGTAGGCCAGGAACTTGAAGATCGAGAACCCCGCCACGCGCGCGATGATGCCGAGCACGACGAACACGAACAGCGCCGCGGTGACGTAGAACGTGGCGATCAGCCCGACCAGGTTGAGGATCGCGCCGGTGCCGAACTTGCCGATCGTATAGGCCATCGCGCCGAACGCGCCGATCGGTGCTGCACGCATGACGATGGAGATGACGCCGAACACCGCATGCGCGGCATCGTCGATGAAGCTGCGGATGGTGTGGCCGCGCTCGCCGAGGCTCATGATCGCGAAGCCGAACAGCACCGAGAATAGCAACACCTGGAGGATCTCGCCTTGCGCGAAGGCGCCGACCACGGTGTCCGGAATGATGTGCAGCACGAAGTCGACCGACTTCTGACCGGCAGCCTGCTTGGCGTAATTTGCGACGGCCGCCTCGCTTGCCGCGCCACTGCCGAAGCCCGCGCCGGGCTTGACCAAGTTGCCGATGATGAGTCCGATCACCAGCGCGAAGGTCGAGACGACCTCGAAATAGACCAGCGCCTTGACGCCGATGCGGCCGACCTTCTTGGCGTCCTGGATATGGGCGATGCCCGAGACGACGGTGCAGAAGATGATCGGCGCGATCACCATCTTGATCAGCTTGATGAAGCCGTCGCCGAGCGCCTTGATCCACTCATTGGTGGCGAGCTGTGGCCACAGCCAGCCGACGATGGCGCCGAGCACGATGGCGATCAGGACCTGGACGTAGAGGATTTTGTACCACGGCTTGGCGGCGGGCGGCGCGACCGGCGCTTCCGCCATCGTTGTCGTCGTCATCGTTTCACTCCCCCTCAAACTATCGGGCCAGCCAAGATCAACTTGGCCGGCCCTGTCAATTGGAACTGCTCGTTACTGCGCGTTTTACCCGCGGCGATCGACGATCCGGCGCGCTGCCGGCATCAACGCCGCGCCGAGGGCGTTCTTGACCAGCGAAGCCGCAATAAACGGCACAATGCCGACCTGCCAGGCCTTCGCAGCGCCGAGGCCAAGGCCAAAGGCCAACCAGCCAAACCCGGCAGCGAGAATGACGATATGGCCAACGGCCATCGCCGCAAACAGCAGCACCGCGCTGCGATCCCAGCCGCGCTCGGCGAGCCAGCCGGTCACGAAGGCCGCGGCAATGAAACCAAACAGATAGCCTGCAGTCGGACCAATTAGCGGTGCAATGCCGCCCAACGGACCGGCAAACACCGGCAGGCCGAGCGCGCCCTCGGCGAGGTAGGCGATCATGGTTGCGCTGCCAAGGCGCCAGCCATAGGCAGCGCCGATCATCAGCACCACAAGCGTTTGCAACGTCATGGGCACATAGGGCAGCGGCAGGCTGACCTTGGCTGATAGCGCCATCAACGCGGTGCCGAGCGCAATCAGCACGAAGGCGCGCACTGCGCCGACGGTTTCGCCCGGCCGGGTCGGCCACATCAATGTGGCGAGAGGAGAATGCGATGTGGCGACGGGCGCGGCAGATCGGTCAGACAAGATGAACTCCGGAAGTGGATCGAAAACTGGCGGCTATTTAAGCCAGTCAGCGATCCGGTCAACTGCCTCGCGCATCTCCTCGGGCGAACGTGCATAGGAAAAACGAACGAACGAGCGTCCATGGATGGGATCGAAATCGAGGCCGGGCGTAGCCGCAACATGAGCCTGTTCCAGCATCTGCTTGGCGAACTCGAAACTGTCGGAGGTGAAATCCGAGACGTCGGCATAAAGATAGAAGGCGCCGTCGGCCGGCAGGAACCTGGTCAGGCCGGCCTTGGGAAGTCCCTCGATCAGAATGCGCCGGTTTTCCTGGTAGCCGTGCTTGATCTCCTCCATCTCGGCCGCGCCCTCGAAGGCGGCCTCGGCCGCGATCTGCGACAGCGCCGGCACCGAGATCGAGAGGTTCTGCTGCAGCCGCTCGATCGGCCGCACCAAGATCTCAGGCACGACCATCCAGCCGACGCGCCAGCCCGTCATGCAAAAATACTTCGAGAACGAGTTGATCACGAGTGTCTGGTCCGACAGCGCCGCCGCCGTCACCGCCGGAAACGCATAATCCAGCCCGTGATAGATCTCGTCGGAAATGAAGCGGATACCTGCGTCCTGCGCGGCCGCGATCAGGCCAGTGAGCGCCTCGCGGGACATCATGGTCCCCGTCGGATTGGCGGGGCTGCCGACCAGCACGCCTTTCAGCGGCGCCTTGCGATGGGCAGCAAGCAGCGCCTCGCCGGTGAGCGCGTGGCGCGTCTCGTTGGTGGTCTCGATCAGCACCGGCTCGCAGCCGAGCGCGGTGAGGATATGACGGTATGGTGGATAGCCCGGCACGGTCACCGCGACGCGATCGCCGGGCTCGAACATCGACAGGAAGGCCAGGATAAATCCGCCGGAGGAGCCGGTCGTCACCACGATCCGCTCGGGGCTGACGTCACAGCCATAGACATCGCGATAATGCCGCGCGATGCGCTCGCGCAGCGAGGGGATGCCGAGCGCAGAGGTATAATCGATCCGCCCCGCCTCGAGCGCAGCATGGGCGGCTGCGATCGCGGTGCTGGGCGCGCCGGCCGCGGGCTGGCCGACCTCCATATGGATGACATGGCCGCCGGCGGCCTCGATTCGGGCCGCCGCGGCCATGACGTCCATCACCATGAACGGGGGAACATCGCTGCGGCGGGAGGGCTCGAGCCACTGTCCCAACCGGTTCCTCAATGTCGCATCGTGCATCGATTTCTGCTATTCGCTGGCAGACCGGTCCGTCCGGTCCGGAACACGGGGGCGCTTGCGCCCCAGACTAGCCGCATTGTACGGCTCATAAGGGGTAAGGCTTACAAGGGCATATCGCGTATCCGGTCCGCCGCCAATCGCCAAAACCAATCACGAAACTGCTTGACCAAGACGTTTGACCCAGACCGCTTGATGTTGCTCCAGATCGCATTGCGCAAGAAGGCTTCCGCCCTCACCGCCCTCGTTACGGCCACGGCGATCGCGCTGACGCCGTTCTCGGCTGCGCGCGCGCAGGCCAAGGGGCCGCCGGTCCTGCGCGACACCGAAACCGAGCAGCTTCTGCGCGAATATACCCGCCCGATCCTGCGCGTCGCCGGTCTGGAGAAGCAGAACATCCAGATGGTGATCATCAACGACGGCTCGTTCAACGCGTTCGTCGCGGACGGCCGCCGCATCTTCGTCAATTGGGGCGCGATCCTCCAATCGGAGACGCCAAACCAGATCATCGGCGTGCTCGCGCACGAGACCGGGCATCTGGCGGGCGGCCACCTGTCCAAGCTTCGCGAGCAGCTCGCCACGGCGCAGACCCAGATGATCATCGCGATGCTGCTCGGCGCCGGCGCAATCGCCGCGGGCAGCACCCAGCGCAGCAGCGCCGGCAATAACGGCCTTGCCAATGCGGGGGCAGCCGCCATCGCCGCCCCGCAGGAGATGATCCGCCGTACGCTGTTGTCCTACCAGCGCCAGCAGGAGGAGAACGCCGACCGTGCCGGCGTGAAATTCCTGACCGCGACGGGGCAGTCGCCGAAGGGGATGTACGAGACCTTCAAGCGCTTCACCAGCGAGAGCCTGTTCGCCGCGCGCGGCGCCGATCCCTATCTCCAGTCGCATCCGATGCCGGCCGAGCGCGTCGCCGCGCTGCAGGAATTCGCAAGCTCCAGCCCCTATTGGGACAAAAAGGACGATCCCGCGCTCCAGCTCCGCCATGACATGGTGCGCGCCAAGATCTCCGCGTTCATGGAGCGGCCGGAGACGGTGTACCGCCGCTATCCCCAGACCAACGACAGCTTGCCGGCGCGCTATGCCCGCGCCATCAGCACCTATCTGCATGGGGATTTGCGCAGCGCGCTCTCCCAGATCGACGCGCTGATCCAGGTCCAGCCGAACAACCCGTACTTCTACGAGGTGCGCGGCCAGGCCTTGCTGGAGAGCGGCAAGCCTGCCGAGGCGATCGCGCCCCTGCGCAAGGCTGTCGCACTTTCGAACAATGCCCCCCTCATCGAGATGTTACTTGGGCAGGCTCTGGTTGGAACCGATAATAAGGCCTACACCGACGACGCCGTTCGGATTCTCCGCGCCGCGGTGGCACGGGAGCCCGAGGCCGCTCTCGGCTATACCCAGCTCGCGATGGCCTATGGCCGGAAGGGAGACTATGCCGAGGCGGATCTCGCGTCGGCGCAAGCCGCCTACTTGCGCGGCGACAACAAGACCGCCCGCGAGCTCGCCACGCGCGCGAAAACCCGTTTCGCCGTTGGCACGCCCGGATGGGTCAAGGCCGACGACATCGTGGCGGCCAAGCCGCCGCGCAACTGACGCAACGCAAACGACGCCCGACACCACGACGTCACGACATCGAGCTTTAAGTCCGCCGCGACGTTTTACCGAAACCTGCTTTGGATAAGAGGATTTGACCATGCCTTCGCTGCGCCTGCTTGCTCCCGCGCTGTTTGCGCTCGCCATGTTCAGCGCAGCCGCGCCCGTGTCGGCCGAGAGCTTCTCCGATAGTCAGCGCACCGACATCGAGGCGATCATCAAGAACTATCTCGTCAGCCATCCCGAGGTGCTCGAGGAGGCCATGACCGAGCTCAGCAAGCGTCAGGCCGCGGCCGAAACCCAGAAGCACGAGGCCAGCATCGCGCAAAATGCCGACGCGATCTTCAACTCGCCGCGCCAGGTTGTGCTCGGCAACAAGGACGGCGATGTCACCTTCGTCGAGTTCTTCGACTACAATTGCGGCTACTGCAAACGCGCCATGGGCGACATGCTCGATCTCATGAAGAGCGATCCGAAGCTGAAGGTCGTGCTGAAGGAATTTCCCGTGCTGAGCCAGGGCTCGGTCGAGGCGGCCCAGGTTGCGGTGGCCGTGCGCATGCAGGATCCCTCCGGCAAGAAATACCTCGACTTCCACCAGAGACTGCTCGGCGGTCGTGGCGCAGCGGACAAGGCGCGCGCGATTCAAGCCGCCAAGGAGGCTGGTCTCGACACCGCGAGAATCGAGAAGGACATCACCAGCCCCGAAGTGCGCGCCACCATCGAGGAGAACTTCAAGCTCGCCGAAGCGATGGGCATGAACGGCACGCCGAGTTACGTGATCGGCAAGCAGATCGTGATCGGCGCCGTCGGCGTCGAAGGCCTCAGGGAAAAGATCGGCATCGCCCGCTGCGGCAAAGCGACCTGCTGATCCCACTTTTTGCGATACTGGAAACGCGAAGAAGGCCGGCAGGAAAGCCGGCCTTTTTCCTGTGCCCAATCTTGGCGCGCCTCTGCAAAATCGTTCATCCGGCGTTCAACAAACAAAGCTCGTCGGAACCTCCTGGATTTCGGAACGACCGCGCTCTCCTTTCGTTGTCGGCGCGGGCAATGACGCAAAGAAATCACGTGAGGAGAGGTTCAAATGACTAATCGCTTTTTGGTCTCGGTTGCAGCCTTGGCGCTGATCGCCGGCACCGGTTTCGCCAATGCGCAAGGAACTGGAACCAAAGATTACGGGAGTGGCCAGCAGACCCAGCACAGCACGCAGCCTTCTGGCGAGCGCAGCGGCTCCATGGGCAAGCAAGAGTCCATGGACAAGCAAGATAAGCATGAGAAGGGAACGGTCGGTCAGGCCGGCGGCATGAAGGATCAGAAGGATCAGCCGAGCGCTCATGACAAGTCGACTCAGTCCGACAAGATGAACAAGGACCAGCCGGGTGCGACGCGTGAGAAGTCAACGCAGTCGGAGAAGTCGTCGACGGTCGGCCAGAGCCCGCGGAGCGAGGAGAAGTCCAAGGGTAGCATGAGCAAGGAAACCGAGACCAAGGGCAGCAAGGACATGAAGCCCCAAGGTCAGGAAGACCGCAGCGGTATGAATGCGCCTGGCCACCAGGGTTCCCAGACCCAGACCCAGACCCAGACCGGGACCGAGCGGTCGCAGACGACGACCGGCCAGGCTGGCGCGGCCGCCAAGCTCTCGACCGAGCAGCGCACGCAGATCACCTCAGTGATCCGCGAGGAGAAGGTGGCGCCCGTGACCAATGTGAACTTCAACATTTCGGTCGGCACCCGCATCCCGCGTGAGGGCATTACGCTCCACGCCCTGCCGTCGAAGGTCGTGACGATCTATCCGGAGTGGCGGACCTACAAGTTCGTCCTGATCCGCAACGAAATCGTGATCATCGATCCGGATACCTATGAGATCGTGGCGATCCTGAACGCCTAAGGCCGGATCACGGCAACCTCAGGGGGCGGGCAGCGATGCCCGCCCCCTTTACGTTTGCCGGCAGCCATGCTTTGGACCGGTTAACAAGCAATTTCCGCAGCTTCCACACAGGTTTTTGCGCACTGGATGAGGTCCTTGAAGCCACCCGGGAGGCCCTTCAAGGCTTCCCCTCACGCGCTTTGTTACCTATAACCCGCCACGCCGAAGCACCTCTTCCGGGATTGGAATGGCTGAACCTGCAACCGACACGATCCTCGTCCTGAACGGGCCGAACCTCAACATGCTGGGGACGCGCGAGCCCGAAAAGTATGGCCATGCGACGCTGGCCGACGTCGAGGCGCTGTGCCGGGAGACGGCGGCGGCCTTCGGCCTCAAGGCCGACTGCCGGCAGTCTAACCGCGAAGGCGAGCTGATCGACTTCGTCCACGAGGCACACGCCCGCAAGATGAGGGGCATCATCATCAATGCCGGCGGCTACTCCCACACCTCGATCGCGCTGCACGACGCGCTGCTCGCGGTGCAGATCCCGACGGTCGAAGTGCACGTGACCAACATCCACGCCCGCGAGAGCTTCCGTCATCACTCCTACACCGCGCGCGCAGCCTTCGCCTCGCTGTGCGGTTTCGGCATCGAAGGCTACCGCCTCGCCATCCAGGGCCTTGCCGCGAAGCTCGGCATCAAGCCCAAAGCCTGACGCCCCCTTCCAACAGAACATTCGGATCAAACAACATGGCGCGCCAGCCAGACGACAAAGCAGCCGCAAAGTTTTCCAGCGAGGATTCCGCGCTCGTCCGCGAGCTGGCCTTGCTGCTCGATGAGACCAGCCTCACCGAGATCGAGATCGAACGTGCGGGCCTGCGCCTACGCGTCGCCCGCAACGTCAGCGTTGCCGCGACCATGCCGATGCCGGTGGCAGCCGCTCCCGCCCCCCTGCCGGCGGCCGCAGCCGCGGTCGCGCCGGCAACTGCTGCGGCCGACCTGTCGAAACATCCCGGCGCCGTGACCTCGCCGATGGTCGGTACCGCCTATTGGGCGCCGGAGCCCGGCGCAAAGCCGTTCATCGACGTCGGCACCAAGGTCTCGGTCGGCCAGACGTTGCTGATCATCGAAGCCATGAAGACGATGAACCAGATTCCGTCGCCGCGCGCCGGCACGGTGACGCAGATCCTGGTCGAGGATGGCCAGCCGGTCGAGTACGGCGAGCCGCTCGTCATCATTGAGTAACGGCCCCCGGCGGCCAGCCGCCCTCACCGCTTCCTGCGCGCTATTCGTCCCTTAAGGGCACCATGTTCGACAAGATCCTCATAGCCAATCGCGGCGAGATCGCTCTTCGCATCCTCAGGGCCTGCAAGGAGCTCGGGATTGCGACCGTGGCCGTGCACTCCACCGCCGACGCCGACGCCATGCATGTGCGCCTGTCGGACGAGAGCGTTTGCATCGGGCCGCCACCTTCGAAGGACAGTTATCTCAACGTCCCCGCGCTGCTCGCCGCCTGCGAGATCACCGGCGCGGATGCGGTGCATCCCGGCTATGGCTTCCTGTCCGAGAACGCGCGCTTTGCGGAAATCCTCGCAGAGCACAATCTGCATTTCATCGGCCCGAAGGCCGAGCACATCCGTCTGATGGGCGACAAGATCGAGGCCAAGAAGACCGCCAAGCGCCTCGGCATCCCCGTGGTGCCCGGCTCCGACGGCGCCGTCGGTCCCGATGACGATGCGATGGCGATCGCCAAGAAGATCGGCTTCCCCGTGCTGGTGAAGGCTGCGGCCGGCGGTGGCGGCCGTGGAATGAAGGTCGCCCACAGCGAGGCCGACCTCCAGGTGGCGCTGTCGACCGCGGCCAACGAGGCCAAGTCCGCCTTTGGCGATGCGTCCGTCTACCTCGAAAAATACCTCCAGAAGCCGCGCCACATCGAGATCCAGATTCTTGGCGACGGCCGTGGCGGCGCCATCCATCTCGGCGAACGCGACTGCTCGCTGCAACGCCGCCACCAGAAGGTCTGGGAAGAAGGCCCCTCGCCCGTCCTCGCCGCGGCTGCGCGCGCCAAGATCGGTGAGACGTGCGCCAAGGCAATGCGCGAGATGAAATATCTCGGCGTCGGCACCATCGAATTCCTGTTCGAGGACGGCGAGTTCTACTTCATCGAGATGAACACGCGCATCCAGGTCGAGCATCCCGTCACCGAGAGCATCACCGACATCGATCTCGTGCTGGAGCAGATTCGCATCGCCGCCGGCGGCGATCTGCCGGCCAGGCAGGACGAAGTCCAGGTCATCGGCCACGCGATCGAGTGCCGCATCAATGCCGAGAATCCGCAAACCTTCCGCCCCTCGCCCGGCCGGATCCTGCAATACCACTCGCCCGGCGGCCTCGGCGTCCGCATCGATTCCGCCGTCTATCAGGGCTACACGATCCCGCCCTATTACGATTCCCTGGTCGGCAAGCTGATCGTGCATGGCAAGACCCGCGCCGAATGCCTGATGCGGCTGCGCCGGGCGCTGGACGAGATGGTGGTCGAGGGCATCGAGACCACGCTGCCGCTGTTCCGCGCGCTGGTGCGCGAAGCCGACATCATCAACGGCGACTATCACATCCACTGGCTGGAACAGTATTTGGCCGGCCAGGCGGAACCCGCCCCGCGATAATCTTCCTCCTCGTGGAACCCTTTGGCCCTAATTGCGTTCAGGAGCGTTGGGGCCAGTTCCAAGGGGGGCGCTTTTGAACTCCACTGAAATAGACAGGTGAACCGTCGTGAAGGCTGAAGGCCATCGACGGCGCGCATTCTGGCAGATCCTGCTGTTCTCGGCGGGCCTTTTGGTGCTGACCGTGATCAGCGCCGGCTCGGTCTACCTCGTCAACAAGGCGCGGGGAGACAGCAAATGGGTGGTCCACACCATCGAGGCGGAGAACCAGATCAACGCGTTGCTGCTCGAGGTCCGGCGCGCCGAAAGCGCCCTGCGCGGCTACCTCCTGACGCTGGGACCCGAATTCCAGACAGATTACGAAAGGTCCGTTGCGGCGATCATTCCCGCGCTCGACAGGGTCACGCGCCTGACCCGCGACAACCCCGCGCAGCGTGAGAACATCGAGAAGCTAAGCGCGGCGATTGAGACTCGTCTGGGCCAATTCGCGCGCGAAATCGCTGCCATCAAGCAAGGCCAGCCGGACATGGCGACGGCACTGTCACGGGAGGCGGCGGCCCAGGGCGCCACCACCACGATCGGCAATGTGGCGGAGGCAATGATCGGCGAAGAGGAGCGACTGTTCCGGCTCCGGTCGGCGAATGCCGACAGCAGCCAGACCCTCGCTGCATCGATGACCGGCATCGGCTCCGGCCTCGTCGTGCTGCTGGCGCTAATCTCGATCTGGCTGGTGCGGCGCTCGGCGCGCGCCCGCGACGAGGCCGAAGCGCGCCTGCGCGATGCCAACGTCAATCTGGAGACCGTCGTCGATGAACGCACGGCTGACCTGCGCGAAGCCAACGACGAGATCCAGCGCTTTGCCTATATCGTGAGCCACGATCTGCGCTCGCCGCTCGTCAACATCATGGGCTTCACCAGCGAACTCGAGGAGCTCGGCGGCGACGTCTTCCGCCGCATCGGCAGCCTCGCCCATGTCCCGGCCGACGGACCGCCACTGGCGCCCGGCGCCCCCGGCGAGATCGTGCTCGAAGGCGCCGACAAGCAGCTCTCGGATGACTTCTCCGAAGCGCTCGGCTTCATCAAGACGTCGATCGCCAAGATGGATCGGCTGATCTCCGCCATCCTCAACCTCACCCGCGAGGGCCGACGCGAATTCCAGCCGGTGAAGATCGACACAAGCGAGCTGATCGGAGCCATCGTGTCGACGCTGGCGCACCAGGCCGCCGAAGCGCAGGCCGAGATTCACGTCGAGCCCCTGCCCAACCTTATCAGCGACCGCCTCGCGCTCGAGCAGATCTTCTCCAACCTGATCGACAACGCGATCAAATACCTGAAGAGCGGCGTGCCCGGCGAGATCAGAATCCGCGGGCGCACCAAGCTCGGCTATGCCATCTTCGAGATCAGCGACAACGGCCGCGGCATCGATCCGAAGGATCACCAGCGGATATTCGACCTGTTCCGCCGCGCGGGAACCCAGGACAAGCCCGGCCAGGGCATCGGTCTTGCGCATGTACGTGCACTTGTGCGTCGCCTCGGCGGCACCATGTCGGTATCATCGGAACTGAACGCGGGCAGCACCTTCACGATCACGCTGCCGATCGCCTGGAACGTGAGTAACCGGAAGGCAGATCGATGACCAAGCCTGTGACCATCATCATGATCGAGGACGACGAGGGCCACGCCCGCCTGATCGAGCGCAACATCCGAAGGTCCGGCGTCAACAACGAGATCGTCTCCTTTGCCAACGGCACGGACGCGATGAAGCACCTGTTCGGTGCCGACGGCAGCGGGCTCGTGCAGAAGGGCAATGCGCTGCTGATCCTGCTCGATCTCAACCTCCCCGACATGACCGGGATCGACATCCTGAAGCAGATCAAGGAGAACAAATATCTGAAGGCTTCGCCCGTGGTGGTGCTGACCACCACCGACGACTCCCAGGAAATCAAGCGCTGCTACGAGCTCGGCTGCAACGTTTACATCACCAAGCCCGTCAACTACGAGAATTTCGCCAATGCCATCCGGCAGCTCGGCCTGTTCTTCTCGGTCATCCAGGTCCCGCCCGCCGCCTCATGAACCAGCACACGCCAACACTGCTCTACATCGACGACGACGAGGCGCTGTCGCGCCTGGTCGATCGCGGCCTGACGCGACGCGGCTACAGGGTCATTCATGCCGCGAGCGGCGAGGAAGGCCTCGAGCGGATCCGCCGCGCGGGCGCCGAGGGTGGCATCGATGTCGTCGCACTCGATCAGTACATGCCGGGCCTCGACGGGCTGGAGACGCTCGAGCAGATCATGGCGATCCCGGACGCGCCGCCGGTCGTGTTCGTAACCGCGTCCCAGGACTCCAGCATCGCGGTCACCGCGCTGAAGGCCGGGGCGGCCGACTATCTGGTCAAGGACGTCCAGGGCGACTTCATCCCCCTCCTCCACGTCGCCGCCGACGGCGCGCTGCGCCAGGCCGAGTTGCAGAGGGCGCGCGAGGAAGCCGAAGCCGAGATCCACGCCTCGCGCGACCGCTACGCCGCGCTCGCCGCCGAACGCGAGCTGCTGCTGCGCGAGGTCAACCACCGCGTCGGCAATTCGCTCCAGATCATCGCCTCGCTGCTGCATCTTCAGGCGAGCTCCGCCGCGCAGGAGGAGGTGAAGGCGGCGCTGACCAATGCCATGGGCCGCGTCGCCGCGGTCGCGCAGGTGCACCGCCGTCTCTATACCTCGCAGGACCTGAAGAGCGTGGTCCTGAATCAGTATCTGGACTCGCTGCTGGAGGATCTCAGGCGCTCGGCCGAAGGCAACCGGATGTCGCGCCTCACGCTGAAGGCCGAGCCGATCGAGATCGATCCGGACCGTGCGGTCGCCGTCGGCATCATCGTCAACGAGCTGGTGATGAACGCGGTGAAATATGCCTATCCCGACGGCGCCGGTCCGATCCATGTCGAGCTGATCTCGCAGGGCGAGGATCTCCTGCTGTCGATCACCGACAACGGCGTCGGCGACAACGTCAAGGCCGATCCGCGCTCCACCGGCATGGGCCAGCGCATCGTCGCGGCCATGGCGTCCAAGCTCGACGCGTCCGTCGAGCGCGACCCCGCCCATAGTGGAACCCGCATCGTGCTCAGGTTCCGCCGCGTGCCTCCGGCCCCCGGCAAGACCAACGCCGCCGCCGCGAGCTGACAGGCGCGAGGCTTTGTGCCACCCATCGCAACCGCATTGCGATCCTGCTATTGTCGCGCGCCATGACGTCTCGCGACTCTGCCTCTTCTGAAATCACGCCGGCCGTGCTGCTGCGTGCCTATGCCTGCGGCATCTTTCCGATGGCGGAAAGCGCCGACGATCCGACCCTGTTCTGGGTCGAGCCGGAGCTGCGCGGCGTCATCCCGCTGGACGGATTCCGCGTGGCCTCGCGGCTCGCGCGCACGGTGCGTTCGGATGCATTTCGCGTCACCGTCAACACCGCGTTCAAGGCGACGATCGCCGGCTGCGCGGCGCCGCAAGCCGGGCGCGAGGATACCTGGATCAACAAGCGCATCCGCGACCTCTATGGCGGCCTATACGAGCTCGGCCATTGCCACAGCGTCGAGGCCTGGCAGGGTGACGACCTCGTCGGCGGGCTGTACGGCGTCAGCTTGGGGCGCGCCTTCTTCGGCGAGAGCATGTTCCACACCGCGCGCGATGCCTCGAAGGTCGCGCTGGTGCACCTGGTCGCGCGGCTCATCCAAGGCGGCTTCGAGCTGCTCGACACGCAATATGTCACCGAGCATTTGAAGAGCTTCGGCGCGGTCGAGATCTCGCGGCGGCGCTACACCGCGCTGCTCGACAGGGCGCTCGCGGGCGAGCCCGGCGATTTCCTGAGGCTCTCTGCCGGTGAGGCGATTCCGGGCGCGCGCGCGCTCGAGATCATCTCTTCGCGGCAATGATCGATAGCCGGACTTAGCGGCCGAACCCGGGGATACCGAACAAACCTGGCCGCTGCTCTGGTGGCGGAGGCGGCGGCGGAGCCGGTTGCTGCTGCTGGATTGGTGGCAGAGGCTGCGGCGGACGCTGCTGCACCTGCTTGGGCGCGGCCTTCTTCTGCGCAGGCGGCGGTGGCGGGGCCGGCTTGGCCGCGGGGTCCGGCGCGGCGGTGGCAATGGTCTGCTGCGGCTCTTTGCAGTCGGTGAGCCAGATATCGTAGATCGGATGCTCGACGCCGTGCAGGCCGGGGCTTGCGGCATACATCCAGCCCGAAAAGATGCGCTTCACCTCGCCCTGCAAGGTGATCTCGTCGACCTCGACGAAGGCGTCGGTGTTGGTGGCCTCCGTTGCCGGCCGCGTATAGCAGGCGTCGGTCTTGACCCGCAGCGCGCCGAACTGAACGGTCTCGCCGATCTCCTCGTCGAAATTGATGATGCGTCCGGTGATCTTGTCGAGGCCGGAGAAGGTCGCCTTCTTGTTCACGATCTTCTGGGCCGGCGGTTCGGTCACGACCTCGTCGCCCGGCTGGAGGCTCGCCGGCGTCTGCGGGACCGTGCTAGGCGCGCCCTTCTGCTGGGGCTGGCGCTGACCGGGCGCGCCTTGCGGACTGGGCGGAGCGATCGCCGCGGAGGGCGGCTGGTTTGGCGGCGCGACGCTGGAGCCCGGCGGCGGCGCCAGGGGCTGGGTCTCGACCGGCCCGGGCATCACATTGCCCTGCCGGCCCGGAGGCGGCGGCATCGGGCGCGACGGCAGCACCCGGCCCTGCGGCGGCAGCTCCGGCACCTCTTCGTCGTCGTCGGGAATCTGCTGCGGCTGCGGCTGGCCGCGCGGAATGTTGCCGGGCGGCCGCAGCGGCGGCGGATCGGAGAAGATCGTGCCGATCTGCGCCTGGGCCGGCGTCACAACCGTGAGCGCGGTGGCGGCCAGCAGCGCCGCAAGGCCTGTCAGGGAAAGGGTTTTGAACATCTCGCGCGGCTTCAACAGCGAATCGGGCTTGTTGGACATTTTACAGGGGATACCGCCGCTCGCAGGCCCTCCGGTTAACACGGCGAATACGGCGGGGGAAGGGCGGCATCCCTGCCCCGCCCGGCGCCGACTGGCCAGACCGGCTCCCGGATGGGATAGTCGCAAAGACCCTTCCCCGGGGCCGCGGCGGGCTTCGCCCCCGAAACGACGGTCCAACCATAACTGGAAACCCTGAGGCCGCCCCCCATGCCCGTCGTGCTCGATCCCGATGCAGCTGCCGTCTACAAGGCGTTCCAGGAGGCCGGCCGGCCCGCCTACGAGACCCTGACCGCACCGGAGGCGCGCGCCTACTACTCGCAGGCGCGCTTTGCCACCAACCCCGAGCCGCCGGAGCTCGCCCGCGTCACGCAGCTCGCGATCCCGGCGCCGCACGGCGTGATCCCTGCCCGCCTCTACGTTCCGAAGGAACCGCGCCGGCACGACGGCCTGTCGCCGGCGCTGGTGTTCTTCCACGGCGGCGGCTGGGTGATCGGCGATCTCGACTCCCACGACGTCGTCTGCCGCCAGCTCGCGGTCGAAGGCGCGCTGATCGTGATCTCGGTCGACTATCGCCTTGCGCCCGAGCACAAGTTTCCCGCCGCCGTCGAGGACGCCATCGCCGCGACCAAATGGGTCGCCGCGAATGCGCACCAGCTCGGCATCGACGCTTCGCGCCTCTCGATCGGCGGCGACAGCGCCGGCGGCAATCTCACCGCGGTCGTGGCACTCGCCGCGCGCGACGGCAACGGTCTCGCGCTCGCGGGCCAAGTCCTGATCTATCCGGCCACCGATTTCGCGATGACGCACGGCTCCCACAGCGAGCCCGAGACCAGCGTGCTGCTGACCCATTCGGTGATCCGCTGGTTCCGCGACCACTATCTCAATGGCGCGGCCGACATCCACGACTGGCGCGCCTCGCCCGCGCGCGCTGCGAGCCTCATTGGCCTGCCGCCGGCCTATGTGCTGACCGCCGGCGCCGATCCTCTCCGCGACGAAGGCGACGAATATGCCGAGCGTCTGAAGCAGGCCGGTGTGCCCGTGACTACCAAGCACTATCCCGGTCAGTTCCACGGCTTCTTCACGATGGGAAAATTGTTGCGAGAGGCCAACGTCGCCGTGCGCGAGATCGGCGCGTGGCTGAAGGCGCTGGGCTGACGCCGTTCCGCATGCCCTCCGTTCCTCAAACCGTCTTCGCTCTCCCCCTGCGCGGGCTGACATGGCTCGGCGGTCAGGGCACGCGCGCGGTGGCGGCCATCGCCTTCATCGCGGTCGCGGTGCCGCCCCTTGGTGCGCTGCTGCGTCCCTATGTCACCGAGGCGATCTTCCTTCTGCTCTGCATCTCCTTCATGCGGGTCGATCTCGTCGCGCTGTACGGACATCTGCGCCGGCCGGCGCTGGTCGCGGCCGCCACGGCCTGGACCACGATCGGCGTGCCGCTGACCGTCGCCCTCGCCGCCTACGCGACCGGGCTCACCACGAGCTCACCCGGCTTGGCTCTCGCGCTGATGCTCCAGGGCATGGCCTCGCCGATGATGGCCGCGCCGGCCCTTGCCGCGCTGATGGGCCTCGATGCCACCTTGGTGCTGGTCACGCTGGTGACCTCGACCGCGCTCGTGCCTTTCACCGCCTCGCTGTTCGCGAGCCTCTTTCTCGGCGGCATGCTCAGCATCGCGCCGCTGACGCTCGGCCTGAAGCTGCTCGGCATCCTCGCCGCATCGCTGCTGGCCGCGACGATCATCCGCCGCCTGTTCGGCACCGCAGCTATCCAGCGTCACAAGCGGCCGATCGACGGCATCAACATCGTCATCCTCCTGGTGTTCGCCTCCGCGGTGATGGGCGACGTCGCCAGCGACCTCATCACCGATCCCCTGTTCACGATCGCCGTCGCGCTGCTGGCCTTTGCGGTCTATTTCACCCTGCTCGCCGTGACGACGCTGATCTTCCGCCGCGTCGGCGTCGAGCGCGCCTTCGCGATCGGCCTGATGGTGTCACAGCGCAATCTGGGCCTGATGCTGGCGGCAACCGCCGGTGCGCTGCCGGCGACGACTTGGCTCTATTTTGCGCTGACGCAATTTCCGATTCACCTTGCGCCGTACCTGCTGATGCCGATCGCCCGACGCTTGACCGCGCGCGCAGAGACGTCGAGCGGGGCGGCAGCAAACAGCACGACCTAAGCAGTACTCATAGTCCAGGATGTCTGCTTCCGAGCGTCATCGAACGGGCGGTTCCAACTCGGAATGTCGCCGATGGAACCCGAAGAGTCATGCGGCATTCAGACACAATGCCGCTTAACTTCGGTTACCCTTTTTAATTTTAAATGGAAGATAAAATATTATATCTTTAATTCGCAGGCTGCTTGGCGGGGCGCAACCTAAGCGCAACCTTAGGAGAGGAGAGTATCCCATGAAGATCCCTTGGGGCGTTCTTTCCGCAGCAGCATTTGCGTTCACTCTGGCGATGACGATCGTGCCATCTGCCTCAGCTTGCAACGGCAATGGGAATTGTCCCAGTGCGCCCGGCCAGAATAAGCCGGCCCATGTCAGTGGAGCCCCCGGACCGATTGCAGGTGCCGGCCTGCCTATGCTCGCGATCGGATACGGCGTGTACTGGCTGGTAAGACGGCGGCGGACTCGCTAGTTGCGCAGTCATCGCGATCGCTCATATTCGAGCTGATCTGATCGTCAGCTTCCGGACCCAAGGCGGACATTCGCCTTTGCCTCGTTGACATCCGCTTTTGTGGCAAAGCGGACCTAGCCATCCCGCACAAACGAGCGCACGCCCTAGCCTGCCCGCGCTGCGCGCCGCAGGGCCTGAGGCGGCTGGCCGAAGGCGCGGATGAAGGCACGCCGCATTCGCTCGGGGTCGCCGAATCCGGTCGTTTCTGCAACGAGCTCGATCGCCTCGCGCGAGGACTGCACGCGCTCCCGCGCCGCTTCGAGCCTGAGCCGCTCGATCGCCTTCGACGGCGTCGTGCCGGTCTCGGCGGCAAAGGCGCGGGCGAAGTGCCGCGCGCTCATGCCGGCGCGATCAGCGAGGTCCTCCACCGTCAGCGGCGCATCGAGATTTTCGCGCGCCCAGGACAACAGCGCGCCGAAGCGCCCGTTCGGCGTCTTCAGCTCCAGCAGCGAGGAGAATTGCGACTGGCCGCCGCTGCGGCGGTGATAGAGCACGAGGTGCCGCGCGGTCTGTTGCGCGATCTCCTCGCCATGGTCCTCGGTGACCATCGCGAGCGCGAGATCGATGCCCGCGGAGATTCCCGCCGAGGTCCAGACATTGCCGTCGCGTGTGAAAATCTGGTCCGGCTCGAACTTCACCTTGGGATAGCGCGCGACGAAATCGCGCGTCCGCCCCCAATGGGTGGTGGCGCGGCGGCCGTCGAGCAGTCCCGCTTCGGCGAGCACATAGGCGCCCGAGCAGACACTCGCGACCCGCACGCCACGCTTTGCCAGGCGCTGCACGAAGGCGCGCGTGATCTCGCAGCGCGCGGCATCCGCAACGCCCGCGCCGCCGGCCACGACCAGCGTCGTGATCGCGTTCGCCGACTTGAAATCCCGCGCCATCATCTCGACGCCCGACGAGCTGCGCACGAGTCCCGCCGTCGCCGCCAGCACGCGAATGCCAGGCGCCTTGCCGGTGCAGCGCGCGGCGACCTCGAATGCCGAGATCGGGCCCGCCGCATCGAGCAGCTGGAAATCCGGGAAGATCAGGATGCCGATCATGGTCATGTCCGAAAGTGAGGGAATTATGCCATTCCGGACAGAAGGGCATCATGCCATCCTGCCGGCGTCAAGCTCATTTTTCGGAGGCTCCCATGTCGTTACCGCTTCAGATCGGACTGCTGGTGTTTCCGCGTGTCACCCAGCTCGACTTCACCGGCCCGCTGCAGGTGTTCGCCGCCGTCCCCGGCGCCAAGCTGCATTTGATCTGGAAACGGATCGAGCCGGTGCCGAGCGATTCCGCACTCATCGTGACGCCGACCACGACATTCGCCGATTGCCCGCAACTCGACGTGATCTGCGTACCCGGCGGCCGCGGCACCGACGATCTGCTCAATGACGAGGAGGTGCTCGAATTCCTGCGCCGGCAGGCAGAAGGCGCCAAATACGTCACCTCGGTCTGCACGGGATCGCTGGCGCTCGGCGCCGCCGGCCTGTTGAAGGGCTACCGCGCCGCCACCCATTGGAGCGCGATGGAGCTGCTCGGCCGGTTCGGCGCCACGCCCATCAAGACGCGCGTCTGCGTCGATCGCAATCGCGTGACGGGCGGCGGTGTCACTGCAGGAATCGATTTCGCGCTGACGCTGGTGTCGATCCTGATCGACCGCACCACGGCGGAGGCGATCCAGCTCGGGCTCGAATACAACCCGGCGCCGCCGTTCAATGCGGGCTCGCCCGACACCGCGCCCGCCGAGGTCCTTGCTCGCGTCAACGAGCGCATCGCGCCGAACCAGGTCCGCCGTATCGAGGCCGTCGAACGCGCGGCGGCGCGGGTGATGTAGACGTTCCGCCTTCGGTGGTGGAACTGAGTTTTTAGGGGAGGAGTTAGACCCGCACGAAACTCACGGCATCCGGAGCGTAATCATGGAGCATCTCCACTACCCCAATGAAAGCACTGAGTATCGTGCCGCGCGAAATGCGCTGCTGGATGAGGAGATTGCCCTCCGAGCTCAGATTGAGGCCGTTGCCGCCAGGCGTCGCGCGCTACCGCTCGGCGGCGAGGTGCTCCAAGATTACGTCTTCGAACGCATCGGCAAAACGAGCATGCCAGAACAGGTCAGGATGTCGGAGCTGTTCGGCCCTCATGAAACGCTGGTTCTGTACAGCTTCATGTATGGGCCGGAGCGCGAGCTGCCCTGCCCCGGCTGCACCCATTTGCTTGACGGGCTCGACGGCGCCGCACGGCATGTCGGCGAGCGTGCGGCGCTTCACATCGTTGCGAAATCGCCGATCGCGCGTCTCGCAGCCTGGGCCCACGAACGAGGTTGGGAACATCTGTCGCTGCTGTCCACGGCCGGCAACACCTTTGATGCGGACTACTTCGGCGACACCTCGAAGTTCTCTAAGGGTATGCGCGCGCAGCACCACGTTCCCGACGGGCAGAATTGGGACGAGACGATCTTCAACGTCTTCAGGAAGGCGAATGGCAAGATCAGGCACTTCTGGGGCTCGGAGATGAGTTTCGCGCCGCCCGCGCCGAAGCAGCATCATCGCGCCGGTGATCTGGTCGATCCGCTCTGGGGCCTGCTCGACATGACGCCTGAAGGCCGCGGCGACTTCTTCCCGAAGGTGCGCTACGACTGAGGCGCACAAACCGGCTGACGAAGTGCCTCAAAGAAAAAGGCCGCTCGGTTTCCCAAGCGGCCTTTCCTGTCTTACGGCGGCTGCACATTCCATCGGGCGATTTCGGAACTTCCAGACCGGGGGCCTATCTCCCGATCGAGTCCTTACTCGGCGGCCGCTGCATCTCGGGACAGTCGCGAACTGTTGCCCGAACCGAACGCGATGGTCTCCCATCTCCGTAAGATGGGACCATTGAGCCGCATCGCTGGCGTGAGCACAACGCCGGCGCATGCGGCATCCCCGCTGTTCCCGTTGTCCACAGCGGTTGCGAGGCGGATGCGTGTGCATCCAGTGGCGAGTGGACAGACCTCAGTTAGCAGGGGTCCAGGGCTGATAGTCGCCGGTCGCCTTCGGCCGCCGGCCGCTGGCGAGCGTCGAGCCCGAGGGACGGTAGGCCTTCGCCGTGCCGGTGAGATTCGGCTGGTGCGGCTTTTCCCACTCGCGCGGCTGGTAGTTGGCCTCGGTCGGCGGCACATCGACGACGTGATGAATCCAGCCGTGCCAGGACGGCGGGATGCGACTCGCCTCGGCATAGCCGTTATAGACCACCCAGCGCCGCTCGAAGCCGAGCGTCGGATCGATGGCCCCGCCGCGGGTCCGATAATAGAGATTGCCCTGCTCGTCCTGGCCGACCAGCTCCCCGTATCGCTTGGTCCAAAGTTGCGTGCCAAACGTCTGGCCATTCCACCAGGTGAAGAACTTGAGGAAGAATTGTTTCATGCGGCAAGGGCCCTGCTTCGTCGGGTCCTGATGCCATCCGGGCGCAGAAATGTCCAGTTCGGCAGGAGCAGCCGCGCTCTCCGCAAATGCGGGGCCCCCGGCACGGGCGCTGCCGCAAATCGGACGCGATCTGTTCATCCCGGGTACAGCGCTCAGGTGAGACGCTTCCTGCACGCATGCAAACCGGCGTGATCCAGGAACCACTGCCATTTCGCAGGGTTGGCTTCCGGGAAAGGAGCTCGATCATGAAAAGTCTGAAAGTTTTGAGTGCCGCCGCGGCCATGGCGCTGGTTCTTCCGCTGGCGAGCCCGAGCTTTGCTCAGAATCGTCCTACCGTGGGCGGTGGCGGCCATGTCGGCGGCGGTGGAGGCGGCGGAGGCGGCGCACGCATGGGTGGCGGTGGCGGCGGCAGTTTTGCGGCTGGCCCCGTGGCGCGTCCAAGCGGTGGCAGTTTCGCAGCTGGCCCCGCGGCGCGTCCAAGCAGTGGCAGTTTCGCGGCCGGCACCGCGGTACGTCCAAGCAGCGGGAGTTTCGCGGCCGGCACGGTGAGCCGACCCGCGGTCTCGCCGACCTTCAGCGGCACCCGCAGCGTCGCAACCGCCCCGTCCGGCACCTGGAGCGGCGGCACTTGGAGCGGCGGCTGGCGCCATCATCATCGCGGTGGCTTCTGGCCCGGCTTCGCGGCAGGCGCCGCGATCGGCGGCCTCGGCTCGTACGCCTATTACGGCGGCGGCTATGGCTATTACGACGACCCCTACTACTACGGCGACAGCTACTATTATGATGAGCCGTCAGTGGCGGTTGTGCCGGACAGCGGCGGCGACTCCGCGGCCTATTGCGCGCAGCGCTACAGATCGTACGACCCGGCTTCGGGCACCTACCTCGGCTATGACGGCCTGCGTCATCCCTGCCCCTAAGCCGATCGATGACATTTGAAGCAAAGGCGTCGCAGCGATGCGGCGCCTTTCGCGTGTCGATCGACCCTCACGGGCTTTGCGGAAACGTTACTCGCCGACTGTGACGCCCCTATGCGACGACGCAGGCGGACCTTTATGCACTGCGCCGTGCATATCTACGTTGACCCAATCCAAAATTGACCCGACCCACGATTCGCGGATATCACAAACCGCAGTGGGGACTTCGATTACTGGGAAGTGTCATGCCGCGTATTCTCGTGGTTGATGACGATCCGATGGTCGGCGCGACCATCGAGGTCCTCCTCCAACGTCAGGGCTTCGACGTCACGTTGACCGACGGCGGAGAAGCGGGATTGGCTGCGCTCGAAACACAGACTTTCGACGTGATGCTGGTCGACATCTTCATGCCGCACATGCGCGGCTTCGAGTCCATCCGCATCTTTCACGAGCGGGCGCCCGCCACGCCGCTGATCGCGATGTCCGGCTACGCCTTCGCCTCGTCCGCCTCGCCTTCCCCCGACTTTCTCCGCATGGCGCTGGAGCTCGGCGCGACCCGCTGCCTGCGCAAGCCGTTCACGCCGGACGCGCTGCTGACCACGATCCGGGAATGCCTCACCGGCGCGGGCGGGAGCGCACAGCCGAAGGACAAGAAAGAAGCCCCTTGATCCCAACGCAGCGCGTCATTCTCGGTGCTGGACTTGCCATCCTCCTGATCATTACGGCAGCCTCGATCGCCCTCGACGTCAAGTCGCGGTCCGATGCGGCATGGGTCAATCACACCGTCCAGGTGCAGAAGAAGATCTCCGATCTGCGCGTGCTGATGCGCCGCGCCGAGAGCGCAGCGCGCGGCTACGAGCTCTATCGCAGCCCGGGCTTCAACGATGAGTTTCAGGCGGTACGTGCCCAGATCGCGCCGGCCCTCGCCGACCTCAAGCGCGACGTGCGCGATAGTCAGGATCAGGTGGCGCTATTGGAGGGCACCGAGCCGCTGGCGCTGCGCCGGGTCGAGATCGCCGCCGCAGCGATGCGCCTGCGTGCCGAGAACGATCAGGCCGGCATTGCCGCGCTCAACAGCAAGGCCGAGGGTCGCGGCCTCATGGACACGGTGATGGGCAATCTCGACCATTTGAGCGCCGAGGAAGAGCGCCTGCTCACAGCGCGCTCTCAGGATTCGCGCCGCACGGGGACCGTGCTGCTCGGCATCGACGTTGCAGGCGCCGTGCTGATCCTGCTCCTGGTCGCGCTGGTGATGCGCGAGAGCCAGCGCGCCACGGTACAGCTCCAGAGCACGCTGACAGAGACCACGGCCGCCAAGGAGGCACTCGAGGCGGCGGTGGCCGAGCGCACCGAGCATCTTGTCGCAGCCCATGACGAGCTGCGCCTGTCGGTCAACGTGCTCCAGAGCACCTTTCGCAGCATGGCGGAAGCGGTGCTGGTCATCGACACCGAGGGCGCCGTCCTGCTATCCAATCCGGCCGCCGAGCGCATCTTGTTACATCGCGCCGGCATGAATTTGCGCAATCTGCGCGCGCTGTCCGACGTCTATCATGGCGACGGCGTCACGCCGCTGAAGGCCGACGAACTGCCGTCGACGCGCGTGCTGCGCGGCGAGCACTTCGAAGAGCTGGAGATGATCGTCCGGCCGCACAGCGGCAATCCTCCCCGCCATCTCATGATCAGCGGCCGGCCGATGCTGGACGGGCAAGGCGAAATCTCGGGCGCGGTGCTGGTCTATCATGATGCCACCACCTCGCGCGAGACCGAGCGGCAGCTGTACCAGTCGCAGAAGCTGGATGCGATCGGCAAGCTGACCGGAGGCGTCGCGCACGACTTCAACAACATGCTGACCGTGATCTCCGGCAATACCGAGACGCTGGTGGAGAGCCTGAACGGCCAGCCCGAGCTCCAGCGCACGGCACGGCTGATCGACGATGCAGCCGAGCGCTGCGCCGAGCTGATCCAGCATTTGCTGGCGTTCGCGCGCAGGCAGCCGCTCCAGCCGCGCAACGTCGAGATCAGCGCCGCGATCGCGGACATCGCAAAACTGCTTCGCCCTACCCTCGGCGAGCAGATCCAGATCGAGACCGTGCTGGAACAGGGGCCGATGACGACGCACATCGATCCGTCCCGGCTCACCAATGCCGTGCTCAACATGGCGATCAACGCCCGCGACGCCATGCCGAACGGCGGCAAGCTACTGTTCGAGGCCCATCGGGTCGTGCTCGACGAGGCCTACGCGCAGAACAATCCGGACGTGCGACCCGGCCCTTACGTGATGCTCGCCGTTAGCGATACCGGCACGGGCATGCCGGCCGAAGTCCAGCAGAAGGCGTTCGAGCCGTTCTTCACCACCAAGGAGGTCGGCAAGGGCTCGGGCCTCGGCCTGTCCATGGTCTATGGCTTCGTCAAGCAGTCCGGCGGCCACATCAAGATCTACAGCGAGGAAGGCCACGGCACCACGATCAAGCTCTATCTGCCGCCGGGCGAAGGCACGGCGGACATGGCCGCTCCCGTCGCGCCGCAGGCCGAAGGCGGCGCCGAGACCATTTTCGTGGTCGAGGACGACACGCTGGTGCGCAACTTCGTCACCGCGCAGCTCCAGAGCCTCGGCTACAAGACGGTGGCCGCGCCCGACAGCCGGGCCGCGCTGCAATTGATCGAGGCCGGCCAGCCGTTCGATCTGCTCTTCACCGACATCGTTATTCCCGGCGGCATGAGCGGCCGCGAGCTCGCCGAGGAGGTGGCCAAGCGCCGGCCGGGCCTGAAGGTGCTCTATACCTCTGGCTACACCGACAATGCGATCGTCCACCACGGCAAGCTCGACGACGGCGTGATGCTGCTGACCAAACCCTACCGCCGCAACCAGCTCGCCGAGATGATCCGGAAGGCATTGAATGGCGGGGTGGCGGCGAGCTAGCGCGTCGCCAGCACGACGGCTCCAAGCGTGAAGATCAGCGCCGCGATCTGCCCTGGCCCGAGCGGCTCGCCGAGCGCGATCGCCGAGGTGACGACGCCGATGACAGGCACCGCCATGGTGCCGATCGCGGCGACCGAGGCCGGCAGGCGCGCCAGCGCGGCGAACCAGCTGACATAGGCGATACAGAACTGCCCGACGACCGAATAGACCAAGAGCCACCAGCCGACGGGCGTCACCAGCGAAAGATGCGTGGTCTCGATCAGGAGGCCGATGATCGAGATCGGCAGGCAGCCGATCCCGATCTGCCAGGCCGCGGCAGTGATCGGCGGCAGGTGGATCGGGTACTTCTTCGAGAACACCGTGCCGACGGCAAAGCCGAGCGCGCCGCACAGCGCCATGATGATGCCCGGCAGCTTTTCTGCGCTGGCAGCAATGCCGTTACCGCCCATGATCGAGGCAAGGCCGGCAAAGGCCATCACCAGCCCCAGCGTGCGCAAGACCGTGGGCCGCTCACCCAGCAGCGGCCAGGCGATGATCGAGGCCCAGACCGGCATGGTGTAGGCGATCAGCGCCGCCTCGCTCGCCGGCAGCCAGAGCAGCGCCAGGCCCATCAGCACCATCCAGCCGGTGACGTTGAGCACGGCGGCGGTCAGCAGGCGCGGCCAGATCGCGCCCTCCACCCGCAGGCTCTGCTGGCGGATCACCGCCAGCAGCGCCAGCAGCACCGCGCCGAGCACGCCGGTCACCCCGCGTAGCGTCAGCGGCGGCAGCTCGGCGAGCAGGAATTTCGTCACCGGCCAGTTGAAGCCCCAACCGATCGAGGTGATCGCGAGGAACATCAGGCCGGCGGGGGCGACGCGCGGTCGCTGCACCGGCCTCGTCGAATCATGCATGGGGGCAGTCCGGCAAAATCGGGCTCAGCTTGGCGCGGATTCGCCGCGCAAACCACCGCCTCAGCGGGCATGCCTGCCCTCACCTTCCGTAGGGCTACGTGAGTCCCGTTGACGCAATCCCATCGCCCAAAAATATAGCTGCCCTGTGAACAGCGGGATGAAGCGCCTGCTGCATTACGGCCTGCAAATTTTTTCGGTTGGGAATCCCTGAGGACTCACTGATACTTGGCTCCACGACAGGCGCGGCCGAGACCCCTGTTATCCCCCACAATCCACCATATTTAGTATTTGATTCAGGAACTCGCACTAGTTCTTGACGGGCGCAACGGAGAGTCCTAGCTTTCGGACCGTTCGGCGCGAGTGAGTTTGCGTCCCGCCGGCACTCCCCCAAAGGGTCTCGCAAATCTCAGCTCCGCCGGCCAGCCAAAGGCAGCGGGATGAGGGCTTGTCTGCCCTCGGATAGCGGACTTTTCGGGTGCCAGAACGGGCCGGCAACAGGCTCGCAAGGCAGGCAGACTTCACGGTGGTGCGAAGTAGCACCTGCGTGAAGTGAGAGAAGTAGAGGCGGTGTGGGCGTTGAACGCATGTCGGGCGTATCCCCTTGGGGGCGGATGGGTCTGGTCATGCCGGCGGATGTGAGGTGCGTGCACCGAACAATCGCGCCGGGAGAACAAGGGCCGGGTCCACCGGCTGAACTGCGATGCCCAGAGGCCGAGCGGCCAAAAGGACTCGCGAAGCGAAATGTCGACCGGGACGCCTGAACGGAGGCGGTTCGGTCAAGGATAAGGACGGGGCAAGACCATGCGGATTGAGCGGCGCCACACCACGGTAGGACAGTCACCTTATGCGGGAATCGATTTCCGGCTGACCACGTCGGAGATTCGCAATCCCGACGGCTCGGTCGTGTTCAAGCTCGACAATGTCGAGGTGCCGACCGAATGGTCGCAGGTCGCCTCCGACGTGCTGGCCCAGAAATACTTCCGCAAGGCCGGCGTCGCCGCGCGCCTGAAGAAGGTCGAAGAGGAATCCGTCCCCTCCTTCCTGTGGCGCTCCGTGCCCGACACCGAGGCGCTTTCCGCCCTGCCCGAGAAAGAGCGCTATGTCAGCGAGCTCAGCGCAAAACAGGTGTTCGACCGCCTCGCCGGCTGCTGGACCTATTGGGGCTGGAAGGGCGGCTATTTCTCCACGGATGGAGACGCGCAGGCCTTCTACGACGAGCTCCGCTACATGCTCGCCATGCAGATGGTCGCGCCGAACTCGCCGCAGTGGTTCAACACCGGCCTGCACTGGGCCTATGGCATCGACGGCCCCGGCCAGGGCCACTATTACGTCGACCCCTTCACCGGCAAGCTGACCAAGTCCAAGTCGGCCTATGAGCATCCGCAGCCGCACGCCTGCTTCATCCAGGGCGTCGGTGACGACCTCGTCAACGAGGGCGGCATCATGGACCTCTGGGTCCGCGAAGCCCGCCTGTTCAAATACGGCTCCGGCACCGGCTCCAACTTCTCACGTCTGCGCGGCGAAGGCGAAAAGCTCTCCGGCGGCGGCCGCTCGTCCGGCCTGATGAGCTTCCTCAAGATCGGTGACCGCGCGGCCGGCGCCATCAAGAGCGGCGGCACCACGCGCCGCGCCGCCAAGATGGTCGTCGTCGACGTCGATCACCCCGACATCGAGACCTATATCGACTGGAAGGTGAAGGAGGAGCAGAAGGTCGCCGCCCTCGTCACCGGATCCAAGATCAACCAGAAGCACCTCAAGGCGGTGCTGAAGGCCTGCGTCAACTGCGAAGGCTCGGGCGACGATTGCTTCGACCCCGAGAAGAACCCGGCGCTCCGCCGCGAGATCAAGCTGGCGCGCCGCAGCCTCGTGCCCGACAATTACATCAAGCGCGTCATCCAGTTCGCCAAGCAGGGCTACAAGGACATCCAGTTCGAGACCTACGACACCGACTGGGATAGCGAAGCCTATCTCACCGTCTCCGGCCAGAACTCCAACAACTCGGTCTCGCTGAAGGACGACTTCCTGCGCGCCGTCGAGACCGACGGTGACTGGAATCTCAACGCCCGCACCTCCAAGAAGGTGACGAAGACGCTGAAGGCGCGCGACCTCTGGGAGAAGATCGGCTACGCCGCCTGGGCCTCGGCCGACCCGGGCCTGCACTTCAATACCACGATGAACGACTGGCACACCTGCAAGGCGTCCGGCGACATCCGCGCGTCCAATCCGTGCTCGGAATACATGTTCCTGGACGACACGGCGTGCAACCTCGCCTCCGCCAATCTGCTGACGTTCTACAACACCACAACCAAGCTGTTCGACGTCGCGGGCTATGAGCATCTCTGCCGGCTCTGGACCCTCGTGCTCGAAATCTCGGTGATGATGGCCCAGTTCCCTTCGAAGGCGATCGCCGAGCTCTCCTACGAGTTCCGCACGCTCGGCCTCGGCTACGCCAATATCGGCGGCCTCCTGATGACCATGGGCCTGCCCTACGACTCCAAGGAAGGCCGCGCGCTCTGCGGCGCGCTGACCGCCGTGATGACCGGCATCACCTACAAGACCTCGGCCGAGATCGCGGCCGAGCTCGGCACCTTCCCCGGCTACAAGAAGAACGCCGCGCACATGCTGCGCGTGATCCGCAACCACCGCCGCGCCGCGCATGGCGAGGCCTCCGGCTACGAGGCCCTCTCCGTCAACCCGGTGCCGCTCGACCACGCCTCCTGCCCGCAAGCTGACCTGGTCGCGCATGCCAGGGCGGCCTGGGATGCGGCGCTCGCGCTCGGCGAGCAGCACGGCTATCGCAATGCTCAGACCACTGTCATCGCGCCCACCGGCACGATCGGCCTAGTCATGGATTGCGACACCACCGGCATCGAGCCCGACTTCGCCCTGGTGAAGTTCAAGAAGCTCGCCGGCGGCGGCTACTTCAAGATCATCAACCGCGCGGTCCCCGCAGCGCTGCGCGCGCTCGGCTATCGCGAGAGCGAGATCGCGGAGATCGAGGCCTATGCCGTCGGCCACGGCTCGCTCTCCAATGCGCCGGGCATCAACGCCTCGACCCTCAAGGCCAAAGGCTTCACCGATGAAGCCATCGCCAAGGTCGAAAAAGCGCTGCCGACCGCCTTCGACATCAAGTTCGCCTTCAACAAGTGGACCTTTGGCGAAGACTTCATCCGCGACCAGCTCGGCATCGGCGCTGAAGCCATTGCCGCGCCGGGCTTCGACCTGCTCCAGGCCGTCGGCTTCACCAAGCGCGAGATCGAGGCGGCCAACGTCCACATCTGCGGCGCGATGACGGTGGAAGGTGCCCCGCACCTCAAGGCCGAGCACTATCCGGTGTTCGACTGCGCCAACCCCTGCGGCAAGGTCGGCAAGCGCTATTTGTCGGTCGAGAGCCACATCCGCATGATGGCAGCTAGCCAGCCCTTCATCTCGGGCGCGATCTCCAAGACCATCAACATGCCGAACGACGCCACGGTGGAGGACTGCAAGTCCGCCTACATGCTGTCATGGAAGCTCGCGCTGAAGGCCAACGCGCTCTACCGCGACGGCTCCAAGCTCAGCCAGCCGCTCAACTCGCAGCTCATCAGCGACGATGAGGACGAGGACGAGGCGGTCGAGCAGCTCTACGAGAAGCCGATGGCCGCACGCGCGACCCAGGTCTCGGAGAAGATCGTCGAGAAGCTGGTCGAGCGCATCATCGTGATGCGCGAGCGCGAGAAGATGCCGGATCGCCGCAAGGGCTACACCCAGAAGGCGGTGGTCGGCGGCCACAAGGTCTATCTTCGCACCGGCGAGTATGACGACGGCCGTCTCGGCGAGATCTTCATCGACATGCACAAGGAAGGCGCGGCGCTCCGCTCCTTCATCAACAACTTCGCCATCGCGGTGTCGCTCGGTCTGCAATACGGCGTGCCGCTGGACGAATATGTCGACGCCTTCACCTTCACCCGCTTCGAGCCGGCGGGCCCCGTGCAGGGCAACGACAGCATCAAGTATGCGACCTCGATCCTCGATTACGTCTTCCGCGAGCTGGCGGTGAGCTACCTCTCCCGCTTCGACCTCGCCCACGTCGATCCCAACGAGACGGGCTTTGACGCGCTCGGCAAGGGCGTCGAGGAAGGCAAGGAGCCGGACGAGGACGGCGGCCACCACGCGACAAAACTGGTCTCGCGCGGCCTCACCCGCTCGCGCACGGACAACCTGTTCGTGATGCGCGGCGGCTCGACCGCGGTCTCGCAAGGCAACGACAGCGCGCCTGCCGGCGGCAACAAGGTCACCGCCCTGGCCTCGCACGGCACCTCAGCCCGCGTCGGCGACGCCCTCGAAGGCGCCGTCGCCCTGAAGCAGGAAGCCAGCCACGACCTCTCCCCGACGGAGAAGCTCGAGCAGTTGCAGTGGAGCAAGGCCGGCACCGCCGCAACCGCCGCCCCCAGCAAGGCCGAGCGCCGCGCCGAAGCCAAGGCCAAGGGCTACGAGGGCGAGATGTGCTCAGAGTGCGGCAACTTCACGCTGGTGCGGAATGGGACGTGTATGAAGTGCGATACTTGCGGCAGCACGACGGGGTGCAGCTGATAGCTCAGAATGAGACTCGACGTCGATAGGCCGAGTCTCGGCCAGTACGTCTAAGAGAAACTGAAGCCGCCCGCTTCGATAGTAGATAGTAAGAGCGAATCCCGGCGGTCGCCAACGACCGCCGGGAAATGGTGGAAGGAACGAAACGGGAATTGAAGCCAGAGTTGTAGAGGAGCGTCGATATGAACTATTCGGATCGCTACCTGCGTCAGATCGCGAGCTACTCCATCGTCGACGTGCTACTGGCCGACGTAGCGATCCGGATTCAGCTCAGCCCGACGGACTACCAGGTCGCCGTCGAGCACTATCACGCCATCAGCGAATGGCTGGAGCGGCAGGACAGCCCGCTAGCGGGAGCCGTCCGCGATTTCTATCCGCAGGGCGGTTTCGCCATCGGCGCGACCGTCGCGCGCCACTCGAGCGACGAGGAGTTCGACATCGATGTGATGGCCGACATCGCCTATCGCGTCGACGTGGATCCTGAAGATGCGTTGGCGATTCTGCACGAGGCCATCCGCGGCGAGCGCGGCTCGCGCTACTACCTCAAGACCGACCGGAAGACCCGCTGCAGCACCGTCAATTACGACGGCATGCACCTCGATGTAACGCCCACCGTCCGCCTCGCCGGCCCGATCGAGAAGACGGGCTTGATCTTCCACTCGAAGCCAGAGGAACCGTGGGCGAAGAAGTCGCTATTCGCGAACCCGCACGGCTTCGCGCAGTGGTTCATCTCCCGGACTCCGCCGGACCAGGACTTCGGCACCTTCTTCGAGCGGCGGTCGCTGGACTACGACCGCCAACGCGCGATCCTGTCTAAGCAGGCGGACGCCGCGCCGGTGCCTGAGCATTGCCCGGCTTATCAAAAGTCGCGTGCAGTCATCGCGCTGCAGTTGATCAAGCGCTGGCGCAACTTGGCCTACGACAAGAGGCACGGTAGCCGGCGCTTGCCGCCGTCGGTGCTGCTGGCCTTCTACGTGGCCACGCATGCGAACCAGACGAAATCGCTAGCGGAGGAGCTCAGCTTCCAGGTCGACAGCATGCTGGCGATCATTGGAGAGGCCCACGACCGAGGGCAGAAGGTCTTCGCCAGAAATCCGATGTGCAACGACGATATCCTCACGGATCGCTGGCCCGGGGACTTCAGCGACCAGGCGGTCTTTATCCGCGAACTCACCGACTTCGCCGTCAAGCTCCGGCGGCTGAGCGGCGAGATCGCACTGCCCGAGATGCAGCAGATCCTCGAAGATCTGTTCGGCGAGAAGCCGGCGCGGTCGGCGGTGAAGGACCACGTCCAGCGGGTCGGGCAGGACGTGGGCTCCATGGGCAGCCGCTTCATGCCAGGTAAGGCGGCAATCCCCGCGGCGATCGCCGGTACCGCGGCCGCGCCGAGCAGCGTCAGGTCGGCGCCGTCGCACAAGTTCTTCGGCGATCATCCCGATGACCTACCGAAGCGTCGATGAACAGGACGCCGAGATCCGGCGCCTCTTTCCTGACTTTCGCCTAACGGCTCACGCCGACTGGATCGCGGTGTGGGAAGGCCCCCTCAGGCCGGCGTCGAAGACCTACCGCGTCCGCATCGTCCACTTCCGGCGAACTATCTTCGAGGGATGGACGCTCGCGAACGACTACGTGACCGTCCACGTCGTCGACCCGCTCGTCGGCGCGGAGATGCTGGCGAACGAGACGCTTCTGCCGCACATCTACTGGAACGACCGCAACCCGGCCTGGCCGGCGCTGTGCCTCTGGGATCCGAAAGAGATGCTCTGGACCCCGGAGATGTCGATCGCGACGACGATCATTCCGTGGACGTCGGAGTGGCTGCTGTTCTTCGAATACTGGCAGATATCCGGCGAATTCCTAGGGCCAGGCCGGCACCCGCCGAGGAGGCGCAACGCATGTTCGAACCCGCCCGAGACTTCAGACCCGGCGATCCACGTTCGAAGGGAGCGATTCCGCAACGACGAATTCCACAGGCTTGGCCGAAGGACCGGCGTTTTCGGATCCTATCTCTGGATGGGGGCGGCATTAAGGGACTATTCCCTGCGACCGTTCTGGCCGAGTTCGAACGGCGATACCTCGGTGGCGGATCGATCGCTGAATATTTCGATCTGGTCACGGGCACCTCAACTGGAGGGATCATTGCGCTCGGACTTGGCGCCGGCCTAAAGGCGCGAGATCTCGCCGAACTCTATGCCTGTCGTGGCGGAGACATTTTTCCTGAGCGAGGTCGCCTCCGCAAGAATTGGCAAGCTGCGCGGAACCTCCTCCACTACAACTATGAAAGAAAGGTCTTAGAGAGCATTTTATTCGATGCTTTGGGCGCGAAGCTCCTTGGAGACTCTATTGTCCGTCTGTGTATTCCGGCTTTCGAGGGCAAACACAGCGAAGTCTTTATGTTCAAAACACCACACCACTCCGACTATAAACTAGATCGGTTGGAGCCTATGGTGAAGGTGGCTTTGGCAACCTCCGCCGCCCCCACCTATTTCCGTCCTCTCGAACACAACGACTATACGCTCGTGGATGGAGGCGTCTGGGCTAATAATCCCATTATGCTGGCGGTCGTTGAAGCCATGGTTTGCTTCGATATCAAACGCGATCAGATCGATGTTCTCAGCATAGGTTGCGGTGAAGACCCATACATCGTGTCGCAAGATCAAATGAATTCAGGCGGCAAACTAGCTTGGAGAGATGTGATTTTCGCAGCCATGCGGCTGCAATCACTATCTGCTATCAACCAAGCACGCCTGCTGCTCAGTCCAACTGCCATACGGCGCATCGATCCACCGCCGAATGCCGAGCCAATCGCTCTTGATGACTATCGTCGGTCCTTGGAGGAACTTGTTCCCGCAGCGCGAGCGGCCGTTGACCAGAATGGGGACCAACTCGCGAAGAGCTTTCTTTCATCACCTGTATCTCGCTACAGGCCTCATCGTACAATCTAATACGGTCACAGGATTACGGTGACAGCGCATCAAACCTGTCGCCGCTCTGCCGCATCAGTTCACGTTCATGGGCGCCGTCATTTAAGTGCACCGTCACCGCAATGGAACGGTACGGCTTTGGAATAAAGCTCGTAGCATGGTTGAGCGAAGCAACACCCATTACCGACTAATCAACAAGAAGTGATGGGTTTCGCAAGGGCTCAACCCATCCTACGGACCTGCCGGTATCCCGGCAAAATCTCACCACATGGCCGCCACGTAAGCGACAGCCCACAATCGCGATTTCAGCGCAAACGCGACGGAGGCTCGCGGCTTCAGCGATATTCAGGAGCCATTTGCAATGTTGAGTGCGGTAGAAAACAAGCCAACGGGCAAATCCGGCCGGCGCGGCGGGAAGAAGAAGGCCAGGCAACGGTCCGGGGCCGACGAGCAACACGCAACTGCAGCGCATCAATTGCCGGATGCCTCGGCGGGGATCAGCCAAGAGAACAGGCAAGAGACCAAGCAAGAGGTAGAGGCGAGCCGACAGAGCAGTGCGGAGGTACCCTCGGCTGCCGCCTTGCCGTCCGGGATGGAGATCGTTGCCAGCGCGCCCGTCGCACCGGTGGAACCCTCCCAGGCCAGCCCGCAGGCGATTGCCGATGCCTATAGCGGCTATATCAGGACCTCCGTTGAGCACGCCTGGGCCTTCCTGGGAAAGCTCGCGACAGCGCGCTCACCCGTCGAGGCCTTCGAGCTTCAGATGGAGTACGCGAAACAGGCGTGTGAATCGTTCGTCGCCGAGTCCCAGAAGATCGCCGGGTTGCATGAACAAATGACCAGACAAAGGGTCATGCATTTTGAGGGGTTCGTGGCCAAGCTCACCCAGACGACGCTCGAAATCCGCGCGACGCGTCACTAACGACAGCTGCGTATTTCGACGGTGCGGGGACAGGATGCCCGTACGATGGGTACGTTGATCGGCTTCGCTCCGCTCGACTCATACTGCGAACTGCGCTTTGCGCAGTCGCAGTACTAGCCCCTACGCGCTCACGCCCGCCCCGCTCCCGCGCCCGCCATAACTTTTCCTTTGCACACGCGTTGTGTTGGACAGCGGCGAGACCTATCCTTCCAGTGATCGGACTGCCTCCCATTGACGGCCGACCGGATGGAGAGCGCATCGGTGCCTGAAACGAACGACCCCAAGCCTGATAGCGACAAGCCTGATACCGCCAAGCCGGATGCGCCCAAGCCTGACGCTGCCAAGCCGGATGAGGCGCGCGCCGATGGCGGGCTGACGCGGGCCTACGACCGGATCAAGAGCGCAGAGGAAGACCTGGCGCGACTGGACCGGCTGGTTTCCGGAATGGAACGCGACAGCGAAGGCCAGCGCACCTCGCACGCAACCGCCGGTAGGACGGCAGCCGCAACTTCCGGAAACAAGGCGCCAACGCCGGATGCCAAAGTTCCGAATGCCGGAGTTCGCGATCAAGGCTTGAAGGGAGATCGGACCATGGTGCGCGCTTTGGTCGGCCTCGTGCTGGCGATCGGCCTGCTCGGTGCCGCCTTCGCTTCGCAATATCGCGATGAGGCCAAGTCAATCGGCACGTCGATCATGGCGCGATGGGCTCCGCCGGCTGTAAGCCCGCCCCCGCAAGCATCCGCGGCGGAAAGTGCGGCGCAGCCGCCAGCCGTGCAACTGGCTGCTGCGGATGGGCCGAGCCCGGTGCCCGCGCCGCCGGTCGCCAAGGACACGGAAAGCGCCGCAAAGCCTGCCGCCGCAGCGCCAGCGCCTGACCCGTCATCGTCTGATCTCGCGCAATCGCTCAAGGCCATCACGAGCGAGCTTGCGAGCATCAACGGGAAGCTCGAGCAACTGAAAAGCCGCAACGACCAGACCCTGCGTGAGCAGGCCGACACCATTCAACAGCTCAAGGCGGCGCAGGAGAAGGATGCGGCGGACAATGCGCGCCTCGCCGCGCAGGTCCAGGCGCTGCAAACGCAACTGACCGCTTCATCCGCGTCTGCAGCCGCGAAGCCCGTCGCGCGGAGCGTGATGAACAACGATGCGCATGCCCGGCCGCACGTACCAGCGGCCGAACCCCGGCGGCCCAGACCGCCGCGAGGCCCCTGGATGCCTCCGCCCTATATGGCCGACCCTTACGGCTATCCGGATTGGTGAGCCCGCAAGGCGCGGGCTTGTTTCCCGAAGGCGCGATTGGATTTGAAGCCCGCAAGCGGGTAGATGCCTTGCGAAACCCATCATTCGCTGATCGGCGTTGATGGGTTTCGCTAGAGCACACCTCATCTTACGAGCTACCGAAGCATTCGAAGCGGCTCGAACGACGTACTCAGGCTGACGAACACAGGCTCGGGAGTCAAACTGGTGACACCAATTCTGAGTTCGGGAAAGTAAATGTGAAACATGCGATCGGTCTGGCCACTCGTGACATCCGTGAACTTGACCTCGCCGCGGTACACGGCAAGCGCACACGATCCGATCGTCGTTTCCCCGGCCGAAACGAACGTGTAGTCGACGCCCTGCTCGACCTGCCGCGCCGTGCCGTTCCGATACTTGAAGGTCCAGGAGACCTTGTATGATACGCTGTGCCGGTGATCGTTGTCCTCGATCACGATGCCGGAGTACCTGTGCTGCGCTTCCTGATCCGGTACCTTGTCCACCGTGGATGTCAGGGAGGATGCGATTCCGAATCCGTTGATGGTTTCCGCCTTGCTGATGTTGATGCCATGCGGTGTGGTCTGCCGTGTCCAGAGCACCGCCGTTTTCCCGGCTTCCCTGTAGACCTGATAGGCCTGCTCAAATCTGTCGAACCTGACGACGAGCTCAACCGGGACTGTCGTAGACTTGATCTTGCTGCAGTCCATCGACTGCGCAAGGACCACCGTCGGGACCCCGAGCAGCACCAGAGCGACAACGTTTACGGCAAGTCGCAAACGAGCTCCGCTTCGGTTTCCGGGAATAGCGCGCAAGTCTACCTTCCAGCCGAGCGAAGGTCTTCTGCGACGCCGTCGAATGCGCTCTGACTCGCGACGGCCCCACCCTGCTGCGCATCTGGCACTGCAGACCGCCGGCGCGCGCCGACCCCGAAAATGTCGTGCACCAGCCCAAGCTTCCCCAGCCCCAGGATGATCAGGCCGTTGATGTCGATCTCGTACCAGGCGTGCGAAAGGTAGGCGTCGCGCGGAAAGCGGTGATGGTTGTTGTGCAGCCCTTCACCAAAGGTGAGGATCGTGGTCACGAATTCGTTGGTCGTGCCATCATTGGTTTCGAAACGGCGGTAGCCGTAGCGGCCGTCGCTGTGGCAGACCGAGTTCACCAGCGAGGTGGCCATGGTCATGATGTAGCTGCGGAACAGGCCGGAGAACAACACGCAGCCGATCATGCTGTGCACGCCGCCGAACGCGTAGCCGATCGCGCCGGGAATGATCACCGCCGACAGCGCGTACCAGTACCAGCGAGTCCTCGTGAAGAACATGGCGATCGGGTCGGCCAGGATATCCCTGGCGTAATATGCGCCATCGGTGGTGGCCTGGTCCCACACCCAGCCGCCTTGCGCATGCGACATCCCCTTGAGGAAGCTCGCATAGCGGTTGCCGAAGCCGTCATAGTAAGGGCTGTGGACGTCGCCGGGCTTGTCGGAGTGAAGATGGTGCCGGCGGTGGTTGCTCACCCACTTCAGGATCGAGCCCTGCACCGCCAGCGTGGCGATCGCGGCGAGGATCGTCCGCATCACCGGACCGCAGCGAAAGCTCCGGTGCACGAAGTAGCGATGCATGAAGCCGATCCCGACCGTGGTCAGCAAGAACATGCCGACGAAGACCGAAACCTCGACCCAGCCGATGCCTTGCCAAAATGCCCAGACCAGCGCCGCGATCGAACCACCGATCATGAAGCCGAACGCGATGTAGGAATCGAGAAACTTGGCGTCGACCAACGGGCCTTCGACAACCACCCCCGGTGGCATTTTCGGGTCCGCAGCTGCCTCAGGCACCACGCCTTCAATGACGGTCATTTCAGCCGATCCATTTACACAAAATTAACTGTTCTGCGGCGCAACGTACAACCGGGGGTTATTTCTCGCAAGGATTGGAGCGGCCGTAGCAGCACGGAGCCGGGACTTGAAAAGGCACGGTCGCGTGAAATGAAGCGAGATTTTAGGGCGGGCGGACAGCGTTAACTAAGTCCACAGGCTCCGCAATTTACGCCCACAGCGCACATGCCAAGGAAAAGCAACAGCCTCCTCCCTCGCCTTCGCAGCGTCCGGCGGGCCGCCCGGTGGGCGCGGAAGAATTTCGCGCGCGCACCGCGGATGGTTCGGATCGCAGGCGGCGTGGCGATGCTGCTTGCAGCCATCGCGCTTCTGAACATCGTCGCTCAAATGGTCCGCAAGCCGACCGAGCTGTTTGTCCTTGTTGGCCATTCCCTCGACAAGGAGCCAGCGGAGACTTGGGCGAGATACGGGCCGCTGTTCCGCAGGCATTCCACCGCTGCGATCACGCCGGAATTGCTGGCCGCGCTGGCGCAGGTCGAGAGTTCAGGCAACCCGGTGGCACGCACCTATTGGCGCTGGCGATGGAGCTTCAATCCGCTTTCGATCTACCGGCCTTCTTCCAGCGCCGTGGGTCTTTTCCAGATGACCGATCCCGCTTACGCCGAGGCCGCGCGGTCCTGTGTTCGTGGCAACGCGGTCACGGAGACCGGTTGCGGGTTCACCAGTCTCTATATCCGCACGATCCCGAGCCATGCCGTCGAGCTGGCATCGGTCTATCTGGACCGCCAGGTGGCCGACGTTCTCGCCCGCAACGGCGATGTGAAGGCAAGCCCGCAGCAGAGGCAGGATCTGGCCGCCTTCATCCATCTCTGCGGCGCAGGTCCTGCCACAGCCTACGCACGCCGCAAGTTTCAGATGCTCGCCGGCGAGCGCTGCGGCGATCATCTGGTTGCGGCCTACGTTGCCAGGGTCAACGCGATGAAACGGCAGTTTCAGCGCCTTGCGGCGGATGACGGCGATTAGCGGCGCGCGTAGCCCGGATTGCGCTCCGCTCCATCCGGGCTACGGGCGCTTGCCGTGAGTGACGGCGATTAGATGATGCGTTTCGCAAGACCGTAGGATGGGCGGAGCGACTTGTCCGCCGTAGCTCGACGAGCGGAAGCGATACCAACGACGCTGGCGCGCGACGACGGGTTTCGCAAGAGCTCAACCCATCCTACGAACTACGCTCTATGCCCGCCTCACCGTATCTCGCTCATCGTCACCTGGGCGGCGATCCCGCTCAGCTCGGGCTCTTGCGGCTCAAGCTCCTCATCGGAAGATGGACCGACCGAGACTTCGACCATTCTGCGCTTGACCTGTTCGCATGTCTTGCGGACGTCTTCGGTGAACAGCGCGCATTCTTCGATGCGCTTGAAGATCTTCCGACCCTCTTCACGATACCCCGCCGCCGTTTCTCGCATGAAGGCGATCGCATCATGGACCTGGGCTGTCAGCGCCTCGCATTTTTGCGCAGCGTCGATCAACTCGGTGCCCATGGCCTCGATTTCTTTCGCAGCGGACTCATAGTCGCGAATGACCGCCTCTGCGCTCAGCGCGCCGACGCGCGTCACGCCCGCGGTGTGCTCGACGTAATCAGGCAGAGCAATGGAAGTAATAGAGCTTCCCGAGCGTACCGACGATATGTCCGCCTCGAGTTGGACCAGGTTAACGCCGTCCCGTCTGCGCAATTGTTCAACACTTGCCATGATTGATCCTCTCAATACGCGCCCGTACCCCTTAACAGTATTGGGTGTATTACGGGGATAAATGCCATTCTACCCCGATGTGTCCTTGACAGTCTCAGGTTTGCCATTTTTTCCTAGCCGCTGACGTCGCACGCAGCGATATTGGACTTGGAAGCGTTCAACCTCTCCGGATGGCCAGAATGGGAGGTGCGCAAGGGCTTGAGCTGTCGAGCGAAAATGAGCTCGATTGAGCGAGCGTGGCCCGGATGGAGCGAAGCGAAATCCGGGGTCTTGCCTCATGCTGCGCCAGTCCCGGATTGCGCTTCGCCTCATCCGGGCTACAGGCGCCAGTCAATTCTGCGTCCGTCGCTGGCCGAACTCCACATGCCGCAGAACGTGATGGTTGTTCACCACCAGTATGGCCACCGCCACCCCTCATAGCGAACCCACGACGAGACCAGCGGCGGACCGTAGGGATCGACCCGGTCGTCTTCAGGACGATAACGATATCGTGGAACGATATAATAATCCCACGGCGTTGGCCTGAGCACGGGCGCCGTGACGATAAGTCTCTGCTGGGGTTCGCGAACGACTTGCGCCTTGCGCGCCCGGGCTTCAGCCCCTGACATCCCAAGGCTGCTCAGCACCAGGGCCGTTCCGAGCGCACACGCGATGGTCATTTTCTTCATGCGTTGGCCTCCTTCCCATAAGAGTGCTCAAGGACGCAAAGCAAGGCAAGCCAATTCGCGCGCGACTTTGCTGGAATGACCGATGGTGGCTCGCAACTCTCCACCGTCATTGCGAGGAGCCCTTGCGACGAAGCAATCCAGACCGTCTCGGCGGAGGAGCTCTGGATTGATCTTCCCCCAAAAAAGTGGACAGCGTTCAAGCCGATTTTAGCTCCATCTCGACTGGGCTGATATAGCCGATGGCCGAGTGTCTGCGGTGTTGATTGTAGAAGCCCTCGACGTAGGCGAAGATGTCGCGCTCAGCTTCATCGCGGGTCGGATATTGACGGTGATGGATCAGTTCGGACTTGAGCGTGTGGAAGAAGCTTTCCATCGGGGCGTTGTCGTAGCAGTCGGCTCTGCGGCTCATCGAAGGCCGGACGCCGGCGGCTTGCAGCGCTTGGCGGTACTCGGTTGAAGCATATTGGATGCCGCGATCGGAGTGATGGATCAGGCCGGCGCCGGGCTTTTGCCCCTTGATCGCCATCCTTAATGCGGCGAGCGGCAATTCGGCGCGCAGATGGTCGTCCATCGCCCAGCCCACGATACGGCGACTGTACAGATCCATGATGGCGGCCAGGTACAACCATCCTTGGCCGGTCCAGACATAGGTGATGTCGGCGAGCCAGACCTGATTGCGCATGGCGGCCGAGAAGTTCCGGCCGAGCAAGTTGGGCGCGATCGGGAAGCCATGCCCGCTATCGGTGGTGCGGCATCGTCGCGGCCCGGCCGAGATGGCTCGAACGCCATGGCAGCGCATCTGCCGCTCGATTCGGCCACGGCTTGCATGGTGTCCCTGGGCCTTGAGTTCGACATGAATGCGCGGGCTGCCATAGCGACCATGACTGTCGCGATGAACCCGCTTGATGTCCTGCAGCAACTCTCGATTGGCAGCGGCCCGGGGGCTTTCCGGGCGCGACCGCCAAGCATAGTAGCCCGCAGGCGAGACGCCGAGGACACGGCACATGATCTTAACCGGATAGTCGGCGCGGCGATCTTCGATGAAGCGGAACTTCATGTCCGGGGTCCAGCAAAGATCGCGATCGACTTTTTTAAAATGTCGCGCTCCATGCGCAACTGTTCGTTTTCCCGCTGCAACCGGGCGATCACGTCAGCTTGGGCCGCCGACGGCACCGCCGCTTGCGACGTGGGCGCCGCGGCGCTGCCGCCGGCTGCTACCGTGCTCCGCTCCTTCACCCATCGGCTGAGCACGGAGCCGTCCAGCCCGAGCTCCTTCGATACCGACTTCGCCGAACGGCCGCTCGACAAAACCAGATCAACTGCCTGCCGCTTGTACTCGTCCGAATACGAGCGTCGCTGCCGTTTCGCCATCTGACACCTCTCGCTGCCTAAGCTATAGGTGTCCACCGATTTAGGGGAGGCTCAGGATTGCTTCGCTGCGCTCGCAATGACGAAGAACGCAATGACGGAGAACGCAGCGAGCGTAGAGCATAGCCCGCTGCCCGCACCAAACCGCCTACTCCCGCGCCCGACGCACCGCCTCCTCCAGCTTCCTCCTCTGCTTGTCCCACCGGCCCTGCTCCGCCTCGGCGCGTTCATCGATCGCAGTTCGTTCTGCCTCGATCTCCTCCGCCCGCGCCTCGTGCTCGCGCTTCGCCTTGTCGAGTGTCGCCTGCGCAATCGCGACCGCCTTCTCCCGCTGCGCGCGCTCCTTGGCGCGGGTGGCCTCTTCCTTGCGGCGCTCGGCTTCGCGCCGCCGCTCTTCTCTCTCGAAAGCCGCGGCGGCCTGGCGGGCTTGTCGATCGTCGATCTTGCGGGACGGTTTCTTTGCGGTCTTCTCCGCGCGCTTGCTCGGCTTGGGCTTACGTTTGGGCTTGGCCTTGCCTTCGTCGGCAAGGTCGGTCGGCAGCTCGGCGCTTTCAGTGAACGGGCCGTTCGAGCCGACCGGACGCCTGAGCACGACGCCGGGGCTTGCCATGGTCGCCGCAACGATATCGGGATCGTCGGTCTCCTTGGCGACGCCCTGATGGAACAGATTGGAGCTGGCGCCCCAGGCCTCCAGCGCCGCCTTCATCGAGGGCGCGGCGACCGCCTGGTCGTAGAATCCGAGCGAGGTCTGGTAGGTCTTCAGCTTTCTTTTCGCTTTGATTTTCGGTTCTCTTGGCATGTCGCCCCGCGGCCCGGCGACGCATCAGCTCCCCATCGCACCGGCGCCATCCTGGCATAGTGCCCCTGTTTTGCCCGACGAGTCAAACTCTATTTCGGGATCACCGAAATCGGCCCGCGCCTGCGTGTCCCCGCCTTGCCCGACGGGTCACATCATTTCGGGCGCGCAGAAGTGTGAAATCTCAAGGTGTTGCCTACTGTGCATGGGGTTGTTTTCGCACTTTTGTTTTGACGGGCACTCCCGTCCTTCCACCGTCAGTGCGAGCGTAGCGAAGCAATCCAGGGTCGTTCTGCGGAGGCGGTCTGGATTGCTTCGTCGCACCAGCGCAAAATTGCTACGCAATTTTGTCGCGGGCTCCTCGCAATGACGGTGTCGCTACGCACCGAGCAACGCGTCATAGCCCTGCGCGCTAAACGCCAGCAGACAGAACCCGTGCCCGAACGGATCGGCCAGCATGGCGATCCGCCCATACGGCGCATCGCTTGCGGCAACCTCCAGGATCGCGCCGGCCCGCAGCGCGCGTTCGACGGCGGCATCGACATCATCGACGACGACGTCGATATGCACCGGCGTCCAGTGCCGCGCGTAGCGGCGGCGATCGCCGCCGGCGCCCATCGTGCCGGCCTGCTTGGTGAGCAGATACACCGGCGCCGGCCAACCCAAGAGCTCGACAAAATCGGCGCCGAAACGGCGGCCGACCGTCAGGCCGAACGCGGCGGTGTAGAAGGTCGTCGCTCGCGCGACGTCGGGAACGTCGATGTTGAGGAGGAAGGTCATGGCGCGAAATGTAGCCCGGATGGAGCGTCAGCGTAATCCGGGATGGCACCGCACCTCCCGCCTCGGATTTCGCTGACGCTCCATCCGGGCTACCAAAACCTCACGGGATCTACGCAAGCCTCACGGGATCTCGTACACCGACACCTTGTCCGCGATCCCGCTCAGCGCGACGCTGCGGCGGGTCGGGTTGAGGCCGCTGGCGTCCAGCAGCGTCCGCGTCTCCGCGTTGTCGACCACCGCCTCCGTCACCACGATCGCGCGCGAGGCCGCCAAGCCCTGGACGCGGGAGGCGATGTTCACGGTCTGGCCGAAATAGTCCTGCTGGCCGTTGAGGGTGACGGCGAGGCACGAGCCCTCGTGGATGCCCATCTTGAGCAAGAGGCCCTGGTGCTGGCGCTGGGCGCCGAGCTCGCTCATGGCCTCGCGCATGCGGATCGCGGCCGCAATGGCGCGGTCGGGCGTCTCGAAGGTCGCCATCACGGCATCGCCGATGGTCTTGACCACCGCGCCCTGCTCGGAGGCGATGATCTCCTGCAGCAGGCGGAAATGCTCGTTGACGAGATCGAAGGCGACGAGGTCGCCGACATGCTCGTAGAGCCCGGTGGAGTCTTTCAGGTCCGAGAACAGGAAGGTCAGGCTGAGGATCTTGAGGCGCTGGCCGATCGCGAGCGTATCGGTGCGGTAGAGATCGCGAAAGGTCTGGTTGGTGAGAAGGCGCTTTGCGGTGAGGCTCGGCTTGCGCCGGGTCAGGAGGTCATCGAGCCGCTGGTTCATCACCCACACCGCGGGCAGCACGCGGCCGTCGGTGCGGTTCTCGAGCGTCAGCCGCAGCGGTCCCGGGCGCAGGCTTACGGCGTCGACTGGAACCTCGGACTTGTTGAAGATCAGCGACAGCGTTTGGCGCTCGGCCGTCTCCTCGCCCTTCACCTCGATGTATTGTGCCGTATGCGTCACGGGATCGAACACGATCAGCATGCCCGGCTGCACCTGCAGGGAGAGAATGGCGCGCTCGCCCGGCGGCAGGTCGACGGATTCCAGAGTCAGCTCGCGAAGCAAGCCGTCGAGGTCGGGCGGAAGCTCGATCGCCGAGCTCCAGAACACCTGACGGTAATATTCTGCGAGCGGCAGCTCGTCGGCATTATGCGCGGCGATCCTGCGCACGCGCGGGCTGACCGCGAAGGTCACCTCGACCAGATTGTCGAGCGTCGTCTCGTAGCCGGCGGCGCAGAAGGCGCAATGATATTGCGGGCTGTTGACCGTCTTCAGGCTCTTGTTGGCCGAGAGCACGCCGGCGCAGCTCGGGCACATCACGTTCCAGGTCATCTCGAGGATGCCGAGCCCGACCGCATGCAGCAGCCCCGCGATCACCTGCTCCTCGCCGAGACCCGCCGTCCTCGCCAGATGCAGCGCGTTGATCTTGCACAGGGCATGGTCCGGCCCCTCCCGCACCATGCGCTCGAGCATGTCGACGACGGGCGCATCGGCCGACTGGCGCAGGACACCGAACAGGGTTTCGATCTCGCTCATGCCGTGACGCTACATGGAAGGGGGTGACGCGGACATCCGCTTTCCGATCAGCTATGCCTGGTGAGGCAAAGCACAAGCCATAGCCGTCAATTGCTGCGTCACGATGATGGGAGCTTGCCGGGCCGCAGCAGAGGCCGGATTTTCCTTGATTTCCGCGTCCCCGCCCCTACGGTGCGCCCGCCCACGGGGGGCCGAACAGGGGATGAATCGACGATGGACGATGCCGTGAAATGTCCGAGCTGCAACTCCGAGCACGCCTATCAGGACCGCGGTCTCTGGGTCTGCCCGGAATGCGGCCATGAATGGAGCGGCACGGCCGATGCGGCCGCGGAAGCCGCGCCCGAGGCAGGCGTGCGCGATGCCAACGGCAATGTGCTGGCTGACGGCGACAGCGTCATCGTGATCAAGGACCTCAAGATCAAGGGCTCCTCGTCGGTCGTCAAAGGCGGTACCAAGGTCCGCAACATCCGCCTCCAGGACGCCAGCGACGGCCACAACATCGCCTGCAAGATCGATGGCATCGGCGCGATGAATTTGAAATCGGAGTTCGTGCGGAAGGCGTAAGTTCGCGCCTAACTTTGCCGCTGCGCCAGGTAAAACCCGCACAGCACCGTCACCAGGCCCGCGGCCTGGAGTGCCGTCGGCGGCTCCCCGAGCAAGAGCCAGCCGACCAGGAGCGTCAGCGCCGGCACAATCGCGGGGAATACCGCGGCCCGGGCGACGCCGAGACGCTGGACGGAGACCGCGTAGAGATAGAGCGCGGCGGGACCGGCGAGCACGCCCTGCGCCAGCGCCTGAATCGCGTTCTCGGTAATGCCGATTGCGGCGATGCGGGCAAGCCCGCCGGTCGCGAGATAGATCGGCAAGAGCAGCAGCGACAGCACGTTGATGACGAGCGCGGCCGACACGGCGGAGACGCGCCAGTGCCGCAGCAGCGCGCCGAAGCCCGCGAACATGAATCCGGTAAGCACGAAGATCAGATCGCCCTGCACGCCGTCGGCGCCGATATGCCCGATCGATTCCGCGCCGATCACACCGAGGCCGCCGACGATGACGAGAGCGCCGGCAAGCCGCGAGGCGGAAATCTTCTCTTTCAGGAACAATGCGGCGAGCAGCAGGCCGCCAAGCGTCGCGCTGGAGGGTTGGATCACGCTGCCATGTCCGAGCGGCACGAACAGGAAACCGGTGTAGGAGATCAGCGCCATCACCGGCCCACCCAGCACCATCAGCGCAAGGCCCCTGCCCCAGCCGATGCCGCAAAGATCGGAGATGCCGGCGCGGAAGACCAAAGGCAGGAACGCGATCCCTGACCAAACATAGCGATGCACGAGCAGATCGACCGGCGTGAAGCCAAGTTTGAGGCCGTGCCGCGTGCCGACGAAGCCGAGCGCCCAGAATAGCGCTGCGGCCAGCCCGCAGACGACGCCGAGCAGCGCCGGCGCCGCGTCGTTCTTCTGAATGAGAGCGTCAGCGCCGCTCGTCCGCTGATCCATGGGAGAAGCCTTATGTCAGCGGGCCAATCCGCTCAACCCATATGGTTGCAGGGCAAGCAACTGTTAAAAGGATTGGGCTCGTTATGAACGAGCACACATAACCGGCGCCTTCACGCGAACTTGTTCGCGGCCGGATTCTCGATCAGCGCGTCGTGGCGCAATTTTCTCGTTCGCGCGATGATCGCGCACGAGAAGAGATCGTAGCGTCCCCACGCGCGCAGCGCATGCGGGCGATCGCTCATGATCGCATGAGGCGGCGGGTCGCGCACGCGGCGAGACCCGCCTACCCTTCATGCGATGTCAGCTCAGCGGGCTGCGCCCGTCGTGACGTCCGCGGTCTTGACCTTGCGCGAGCTGAGCACCTTCACCTGGTGCGCCGAAGCAACCGTCGTGGGCGCCGCGACCTGCTGCTCGACATGGCCGGCCCCGAGCACGCCAACCTGGACGGGGGAGACCGGAAATCCATTGGCCTCATAGGTCGGCAGCTCAGCGGCGAAAGCCGAAGTAGCGCCCGCGATCGTCAGGACGGCGGCGGCGATCGTCAAAGTCTTCTTGTTCATTGGTGGTGCTCCTGATGGAAGATTCGGAGCACATTTAAGCGCGATTTGCTGCATTGCGACATGCGCTGTTGCATTGCAACATCGCATGTCGCGCATGGCGATATGTTTAACGCGTACAAAGCCTTGGCCGAATCATGCCGGCCGCGACATAGCGCTTTTATGGGCGGTGGTCAGCCACCGAGCACGTTGCCCCAGCCGTCGAAGAGGTAGCCCTTCCAGGCCACGGTTCCATCCTCGCGCGGCCGGCTGGACTGCCGGTAGTCATCGGCCTGATCGGCGGTCCAGGTGATGATCGTGTCGGACAGACGATCATGCAGGATGGCGGGCTCGGTCGGATCGAAGGCGTCCATGGGACGAAGCGAGGAATGCGTGCTCATGGGCCGATCAACGCACGGCGCTGCGCAAAGTTGCCGCGAGGCGTCAGGCAAGACACCTTGTCACAAGGCACCTTGTCAACAGCCCATCGCGAAAGCCTTGTTATCGCCTATTTCAGCGCGGTCGCGAGCGACTGCAGTTTTGCGACGAGATTGGTGCCGAGCGCGTAGATGATCTCGATGATCGCGAGTGCGATGCCGGCTGCGATCAGACCGTATTCGATCGCAGTGGCGCCGGATTCATCGGCGACGAATTCGGCCCATTTGCATTTCAACTTCACGGATGCGTCCTTTCCATTTCTACCGGACGTTGCCGGCGGGCGAGTAGTGTCATCGTAGCAATCTACGATTGAGTAAATTCGAATCGCTCAATTTGACGACAAAATGGGCTTGCCCGCGCAGTCGCACATGGAACGCCACGGAACCCGCGTTGCAACTTCGCAACACCCCTTCGAAAAGCCTGTTTTCGTTCAATTACGCCATTGCGCCGCCACACCGTCTTCCGAACAATCGACGCGCTGCGTGCCTTTCCGTGCAAGTCTGTTCGCATCAAGACTGTTTGCATCACTGACTGTTCGAACAAAACGGGTTCGAACAGAACCGTTTGGAGGCAGGGATCATGAATGATCGGCGGTCTCTTCTGGTGGCGGTCTCATGTCCCTCGGCCGTTCTCGCCAGCTGGCTCGTGCTCTCCCTGTCTGCCTACGCGCCGGCCCTCATCGAGAACAGCGGCGCCAATGCGGCTGCTGTCTCGCGTGCGAAGGATCTCGATCGCCTCGACCTCGCCGACGTCCCACGCGCTGCGACCATCGAGGACGGCGTCGCCTTGACCGCCGAGATCGCTGCTGCGGCGGCGAGCCTGCCAACCGTTGAAACGGCAGCCGCGCCGGAGGTGCCCGTCCCCGTCGTCCAGCTCGCGTTGGCAGATCCCGCGCTAATATTGCCAGCGGAGCAGCCCGCGCCTCAGATTTCACCTGAACCGGCCCCCGGCGTCAGTGAGGCTGCTAGCGTCAGCGAGGCTGCTAGCGTCAGCGAGGATCCGCCTGCGCCAACGCCAGAGCCCGTCAAACTCGCATCCGCCGATCCCACCGAGATCGTGGCCACGGACGCATTGTCCCCGGCGGCGATCGCGAGCGGACCCGCCCCGGCCGCAAGCAAGGCGCCGCCCGCGGACACCATCGCCGTGCTCGACGAATGCTTCGTCGTGGACGCCTGCATCGACCGCTATCTCTGGGCGCTCTACCAGCGCACGCCCAAGGAGGATTCGATCAAGGTCGAGGAACGCCGCCCCGTCACCGTCAAGCGCAAGGGCAAGACCGTGACTGTGATGCGCAGCTTCACCAAGCTGGTCGACGAGGATTTCGGCTGGAAGGATCCGAAAGCGGCCGACCACGCCGGCATGTCGATGATGGATTACGTCATCGGCGGCATGGACAAGAGCTTCAAGCGAAAACTGTTTCGCACGCTGCTCGCAGCCGAGGCCGCCGGCCTCTCGCCGGGCATCACCAGCGCATTCCGCGACGACTATCGCCAGTCGATCGCAAGCGGCCTGAAGGCCGCCTCCGACCGCTCCTATCACGGCGGCAGCACCCGCGGCGGCTACGGCCACGGCATGGCGGCCGACATCGTCAGCACCCAGGGCAACAACCGCGCGCAGCGCTGGGTCTCGACCGAGATCCTGTGGAAGTGGGTCGACGCCAACGGCAAGGCGTTCGGCATCGGCCGCCCCTATCTCGACCGCGATCCGCCGCATGTCGGCCCGATCGACGGCCAGGAATACATCTCGCGCCGGGGCACGGCGGACCGCAAGGAAGCTGCCAACGCGAAGCCCAGGAAGGTGCGCGCTGCGGCCCATGCAAAGCCGCCCAAAGCACAGGCCGCTCGCGAGCAGAGGGGCCCGGCAAAGCCGCATAAGGCGGCGCAATCGGCCGGCAAGCGCGCGACCTGAAGCCGTTACGGCTCGCGGCCCGGCAGCGGTAGCGGCACGAGACGCATCTCGGCTGTGCCCGCCTCCTGCGTGCGCACCAGCACCGCGAAGGTGGTCTCCACCGCGCGCCGCACCGCCACCTCGGTCGCCTCGCCCTTAGCCAGATGCGCCGCGATCAGACCGGTGAGGAGGTCGCCGGTGCCAAAGGGACGGATCGGCAGAAGCGGCGTCGCAAAGCGCGACAACCGGCCGTCGGCGCAGAGGATCGTCTCCAACTGTCCTTCGGGTGTGTCCGCGAGCGTGCAGCCGGTGGCGACGACGTCGATGCGGCCCTGTCCCACGAGCGCCCCGCACGCCGCACGCAGGCCCTGCGCATCGGCAATCGTGAGGCCCGCAAGCAGCTCGAGCTCGAACCGGTTTGGCGTGGTCAGCTTCGCGGCCGGCAGCAGCCGATGCCGGAGCACGTCCAGGATTCCCTCGGCGACATAGACGCGGCCATCGTCCCCGATCACGGGATCGCAGAGATAGACGAGCTTCGGATTGCGGACCAAGGCCCGCTCGACGAAGTCGGCAACGACGGCGGCATTGCCGGGCGAGCCGAGATAGCCGGTGACGAGCACGGCCGCCTCGTCGACGAGATCGCGCTCTTCAACACCCCTGAGGAGATCGGCGACCAGCTCGGTCTCCAGCACCCGCCCGCGCAGACTCGGATAGCGCGGATGGTTCGACAGCAGCGTCGTCGGCACCGCCGCGACATTCACACCCTCCGCCTGCACGGCATAGGCAGCCGCGCTGTTGCCGACATGGCCGTGGACCACCTGGCTTTGAATGGAGATGACGAGCATGGAGGAGATCCGTAAGGTCAAACGTCAGACGAGGCAAGGTTTGACGGGATCTCGTACTTGAGCTCCGGTCGCAGCGCTTGCATCCTGCGCGCCAGCCGCCGGTGCCCTGTCTCCTCCGACCGCGCCAATCGATCCGCGACTGCGACATGGTCCGCATCGCTCTTGTGCTGATTGAGCTTGGCTTGGCCCTCGACCTGATCCACCACGAGATCGATGACGCGGATCGCAGCCAGCATGCTCTCGCGCTTGCCTGGCTCCATCTGCGCGAGATCCCAAGGCTGCTTAGGCAACCGCGCCTCGGAGACGGCAAGCAGCGCATCGCCATGTCGGCGATTTTCGTCCAGCCCGCGCAGATGCGCCACGCCCGATAGGTGCACCGCCTCGTAGAGCCAGGTCGAGACGTTGTCGCGGGAGGCATACCAGTCGTTGGAGACGTAGGCATCGTCGCCAGCAACGATCAGCAAGAATCGCCTGATGCCGTCGGCGAGCGGCACAAGCGGATTTTTGGCGGTGAAATGGATCTGCACGATGGCGCGCCCGCCGCGCTCGCCCAGCACGAACGGCACGTGCGAGGCCCGCGGCCCGCGCTCGTCCGCCGCCACGATCACGCCGAAGCCGCGTCGCCCGGCAAATTCCAGCGCGCGCTGCTCCTCGATGCGGAACTGGGGACGGAGGACATGCATGGCGCGGCGCTCGGTGATTGGATGAAGGACGATACGAGGCTAACCCATGATGCGGCGAATTCCGAAGAACAATCGGCGCGCAAACGCCGATGTCAGCAATGCCTCAGCGCCGCGCCAGCCTTCTAAGATAAGAGCAGAACATGTCGGCCATGGCATCGGCATAGCCTGCGATCTCCGCCTCGCTCCGCGTCTCTTCCGAAAAACTCTTGCCGACCGCGCTGAGCGTCGTCGTGATCAGCTCGCCGGCGAGGCTGCGCGTCGCATCCGAGGCCTTGGGCAGCGCCTCCCGCATGAAGGAAGCGACGATGCCCTCGCCGGCTGCCCGTGCCTCATGCGCCTCGGGCGCGTCGCGATAGAGCGGTGCGGCATCACTGAGCGCGATGCGGATCGCAGCCTCCTCGCACTCGGAGCGAATGAAGGCATGGACCAACGCGCGTAGCCGCGCCGGCGGCGGCCTCGCCCGGTCCGCGAGGATGCCGGCGAGCATCTCGCTGGTGCGTCGCCACTCGTCGCTCTGGAGGCGGAACAGGATCGCCGCCTTGTTCGGAAAATATTGATAGAGCGATCCGACGCTCACCCCGGCCCGCTCCGCCACCCGCGCCGTCGTGAAACGCTGCGCCCCCTCCTTCGCCAGAACCTGAACAGCGGCATCCAGGATGGCCGCCACCAGCCCGGTGGAGCGGGCCTGTTGAGGCTGTTTTCGCGAGGAAATTGAACGGCTTCGACGGTCGGCCATGGCGCCTGCGAGCAATGCGAATAGGAAATGTGACGAATTAGTCGTATTTCGATCTCCGCGCAAGCACGCGCTTCGCCGCGAACTCTGGAGACACCAAATGACTACCCCAACCATCACATTGCTTGCGCCGCTGCTGGATCGACTGTTCAACGAGGCCGAAGCAGCAAGCGGCGCAACGCTGGACGCCGTCGCCGATTTGTCCGATGCCGACCGGGCGCGGATGTTGCGGAGCAAGACCGCCTACCGCGATCTCTATGGACGCCTGAAGGACGCCCCGCTCGCGGTCTCGCGCGAGACTGGTACGTTGCTCTACATGCTGGCGCGCAGCTCCCGCGCCAGGACCATCGTCGAGTTCGGCACCTCGTTCGGCATCTCGACCCTGCACCTTGCCGCAGCTCTGCGCGACAATGGCGGCGGCCGCCTCATCACCAGCGAGTTCGAGCCGTCCAAGGCGGCACGGGCGCGGGACAACCTCTCGGCCGGCGGAGTGATCGATCTCGTCGAAATCCGCGAGGGCGATGCGCTGAAGACGCTCAGTACCGATCTGCCTGATACGATCGACCTCGTGCTGCTCGACGGTGCCAAGGCGCTCTACTCCGATATCCTGGATCTGCTCGAAGGCCATCTCAGGCCGGGCGCGATCATCGTCGCCGACAACGCCGACGACAGCCCCGACTATCTGGCGCGCGTACGTGCGCCCGGAAGCGGCTATATGTCGACGGCCTTTGCCGAAGACGTCGAGCTCTCGATGCGGATCGACTAAGGCCCGCATCGAACCATCAGCCCCGGGCCGCCGCGCGATCCATCGCGCGGCGGCTTCGTGTTGTCAGCGACCTGTCTTGGAAACTCCGGTCCTGGTGCGTTCCGCATCTGTCGCAGCCCCGTCACCCACACGTGATACCTGCTCCTGGCAAAAGCCATGTTCCGCGCGCTAAACATACCTACCGCGCGGTATCTTTCGCGCTTACGTTCGAGCTCTCATGACATCCGCCTTCAATGCCTACGCCGCGCTTGCCCTCGCCATCGTCTTCGAGGTCACCGCCTCCGCCTTCCTGCAGCAATCGGCGCAGTTCACCCGGCCATGGCCAACGCTGGCGATGGTGCTGTTCTACGTCGCCTCATTCTATGCGCTGTCGGTCGCGATCCGCGTCATTCCCCTCAGCATCGCCTATGCGATCTGGGGCGGGGTCGGCATTATCCTGACCGCCACGGTCTCCTTCGTGCTGTTCCGTCAGATGCTGGACGCCGCCGGCTTCGTCGGCATTACGCTGATCGTGTCCGGGGTCGTGATCATCAACCTGTTCTCGGAGACCATGGTGCATTGATGCCGGAAAGCCGCTACACCCGCGCCAAGCAACCCGAGCAGGTGCGGCGCGCCCTGCTCGACCACGCTGCTGCCATTGCCATGGACCATGGCGTCTCCGGCGTCACGGTGCAGGCGGTCGCTGCCGCGGCCGGCGTCACCAAGGGCGGGCTGTTTCATCATTTCGGCAGCAAGCAGGCGCTGATCGAGGGCCTGTTCGCCGATCTCCTCGCCCGCGTCGATGCCGAGATCGACAGCGCCATCGAGTCGGATCCCAAGCCGCGCGGCAGCTTCACGCGCGCCTATGTGAATGCGGTGTTCACCGGCAAGGCCTTCGGCTTCGCAACGCCCTGGGCGGCGCTGAGCATGGTCGTCGTCACAGATCCATCGCTGCGCCGGCTCTGGAATGACTGGATCAAGGCCCGGCTGAAGCGCCATCGCGCCACCGATAGCGCGCCCGATCTTCACGTCGTCCGCCTCGCCGCCGACGGCGCCTGGCTGTCCTATGTCACGACAGGACAGACACGCATGAGCGCCGACCTGCGCGCCGTGCACGACCGCCTGATCGCTCAGACCTATCGACGCGCTTAGCCGGGATTCGGGGCGACAGCTATTGGCCCTGCACCGCTTTGGGCGGACGTGGCGATGATCGCGGCGGTTTTGCGCCGGGCTTGGCCGCAGCACGCGGCGGCTCATCGACCGACTCCAGATAGGCGGCAAGCGCCTTGGCGGAATCGGAACTGGTCGCGTAGTGGTCCTTCAGGAACCAGGTCAGCGTCAGGCTGAAGCGTCCCTTGGCAAGGCCCCGAGGGGTGCGGTGACAGGTCGCGCAACCGTCGGCAAAGAGCTTTGCGGGCGACTTGCCGGCGTCGAGATTCTGCGCGGCGGCAACCGTCGCCGTCAGGACGGCAGCAAGAGTCGTCAAGGGCGCGATCAAGCCGCGCCCCGGTCGAAACAGCGAAATCAATGTTGTCCCCTAGCCCGTCTTGCGGTTACGCCGCCAATAGCTGATCGAATTCGGGCGGCGCGTAGGCCTTGCCATCCTGATCAGTGATGACGACCTGCCATCCCTCACTGGCCCACACCCTTGCCTTGGCCACGATGAGCAACCGGCTCTCGCGGGCGAAACTGTACTTCTCGTTGTCGCGTTCTGCGACCATTTTGTAGGCCAATGCAAATCCCCTGGCGTTGCCTGCACCCGCTCCTCTCGTGGCAGCGGGCTTTGGCGGCAATTCGCCAGGAGCGTGGCAATTTGGTGCCATCCGCAGGCAGCACTGTGCCGGGCACGCTTCCAGCCGGGTAACCGGATGAGCGCGCGCCGCGTCCGGGACGCGATCCTGCTTGTCGCGGGCTTGCTTGCCGCCAGGCGCGGAGCGCCGCAGGCGCGTCGACATATCGTGCTGAATCAGCCGCCGGCCCCGTCACGACTGTCACGGAAACCGATCGCGCCTGTCCGAGCCCCGCTAGTGGACGCGGATCACGTGCGGCCGGCCGAGATTGATCAGTCCCTGCACCGCCGAGAGGCGATCGTCGAGGGCTGCGATGGTGAGCTGCAGATTGTTGCGGCGCTCGTCGAGCATGCCTATCTCGGCGCCGGTAAGCTTTGCGTTCGCCCGTTCCTTGTGGATCGCTTCGAGCGATTTGCGCAATCCGGCAATCAGGCCGGACAGCTGCTTGGCCTCCTTGGTCATCGACCGCTTCGCGACATTTTGGCGGCGCGCCTCCGCCTGGCTCTGTCTCATCGTCATCCTCCCGTGCCCCGCTGCCCCGAGTGGATGCTTACAGCTTTCGGTAGAGATATTACGATCGATGAAATCTGCCGGTGAAGAACTGACTTAAATTGTAAGGGCCTTGCGATGGCCAAAGAAAAAGCCCGGCGCTGCGGCCGGGCTTTTTTGGCAACCCTAGTGCTTTTGATGGCCGCCGCCGGGACCGCCGGCCGGCGCATTGCCGCCGCGCGGCGCCGCATTGATGTGCGGAGCGCCGCCGCCGCCAGGGTGCGACATTGCGGGCGCAGCCGCTCGCGGCGCCGGCGTCTGCGCACGGGCATTCATCGGCGAACCGTGGCTGACGTTCGGCTGGGCGACATGCGGCGTTGCGGGCCGGGCTGCAGGCGCGGCCGCACGCGGCGCTTCATGGGCGCGCGTCATCGGCTGCGCGCGAACGGCGGCACGGCTCGCAGCACGGTCGTGCATCATGCGCGCCTGCGCCTCGCGCGCACTGCGGCTCTGCACGGCGGTTCGCTCATTCGCGATGCGCTCGCTCCGCGCGGCGCGGGTGCGGTCGATCGTAACCGCGGCGTTGCGCTTGGCGATGGCGGCGTTGGGCCGCGCGACCGCAGCATCCCGTCCGGTGACCGCGACATTGCCCCTGGCACGCACGCCGCTGCGCTCGAGTGCGACCGCCGCATCGCGCGTTGCCGCGCGACCGATGCGGGCCGCACGAGGATCAAGCGTCATCCGCGTCGCGAAGCGCTGATGCGAAGTCCAGTAACTATTCCAATAGGCATGGCGACGGTACCAGGGACGTCCCGCATAGTAGCTCGACCAGTACGAGGTCAGCACGAACGGAACGACGGGCACGTCGATCTCGTCGACATAGTCAGGGAGATAGACGTAGTGGTTGCGATAGAGATATTCGAGATATTGCGACGACACCCAGCCGCGATCGTCGGAGAAGCTCACATCGCACCAGGCATTGCCGCGCAGGCAACCATGGATGTTGACGCGGGCGCCGCCGGGGATCCGGTCGACCAGGGGAAAGCCCGTGCCCGGCCCGGCGCGCAGACCGGTCGAGACGGTGACGATGCCCGGCGCGGCCAGCGCGGCCGTCGGGGCGAGCAGCAATGCGGCAAGCAAAACGCTTTTGAGTCTCATGGCGTGTTCCTCCTCTGCCAGTCGGAACGCGCAAGCAGAACGGGCGTTCCGCGTATGGTGGTCGCATCCGTCGAAAGATCGAGATGCACACCGCGCGCGGTTCAATATTCATTCCCCGTTCATCGGCACAGCGCCCGGTCGCGCTGCCAGGCCGTCAATTCGCTGGCAACATGACGGCGTCAAAGTACGACGCAAGCGCAGCAAAGCCGTCGAGCGGCAGCACGTTCGCGACATACTGGTCCGGCCGCACCACGACCATGCAACCCGCATTCCGGTCGATGCCGCGCATAGCGAAGACGTCGTGCCCGCTCTTGAGGTCGGGACAAAACATCTTCTCGTAATCGATCAAGCCGTAGCGGCCTTTGCGCGGCAGCAGCTGCGACGGCATCGCCTCGACGGCAAGCTCGCGATGATCCTGCTGGAAGACCGCGCGCAGGTCGATCACGCTGTCGATATCGGCGCCCGCGGGCGTGTATCGCCTGATCGGCGACTCCCTGGCATCGGTGAGGAAATTGCACAGCGCGCGAATGGCTGAGCCGCCGGCGGCGGGATTTTCCGCCGGCGAAAACGCGTAGATGCGGAAGCGGCCGTCGGCCTGCGCCACATGTCCGAGATGCACCGGCTTGGCGTCCGCCAGCCGAATCACCGGCGCGGAGTGGAAGCGCTTGCCGATGACGAGACCTTGCGCAAGATGCTGATGCGCCGCCGTGCCGGTGAGAAGCGACGGGCGGTAATGCGTCGCGGTCCCTGCCGTGTAACGGCCGTGCCGGACGAAATAGTCCTGCGTCTTCGCCGCATCGGCACCGCCGGCCTTCGCGGCGGAGGCGAGTATCCCCGCCCATTCACGATCGAAATCGATCAGCTCCTTGGCAACCGCCTGGCGTTCGGCCGAATAGGAATGCAGCAGGCTTGGGGCGCACTGCCCGCGCAGGACGGCGGCAAGCTTCCAACCGAGATTGAAGGCATCCTGCATCGAGACGTTCATGCCCTGCCCCGCCTTCGGGCTGTGGGTATGGCAGGCATCGCCGGCGATGAAGATGCGTGGCAGGCGGGCGGCGACGTCGGCTTCCGGCACGTCGTCGAACTTGTCGGTGAGGCGCTGACCGATCTCGTAGACCGACCACCAGGCGATCTCTTTCACCTCGAGCGTATGCGGCTTCAAAATCCGCTGCGCCTTGGCGATCACGTCATCGGCGGTGATGTTGCGATTGGCGACGCGCTCGCCGATGTCGAGCTTTGCGAGTTCGACATAGAGGCGGACCATGTAACCGCCCTCGCGCGGAATGATCAGCAGGCTGCCGTCCTTCGCCGATTGGATCAGCGACTTGAAGCGGATGTCCGGGAAGTCTGTCACTGCCAGCACGTCCATCACGCCCCAGGCGTGATTGGCGGAATCACCGTGCAGCTCACGTCCGATCGCCTTCCGCACCGTGCTGCGCGCACCGTCGCAGCCAACGCCATAGCGCGCCTTGATCGTTTCGACCTTACCCTCGTTTCCGGCATCGACGCGCTCGAGGCGCACCATCACGGCATGATCGGCGGCACCAGTGGCCGGATCGACATCGAGATCGAGCACGCGCCGGCTGTAATACGGCTCCAGCTTGGCCGGCGATTTCCGCATCACGTCGAGAAAGCCGTCATGGATGCGGGCCTGGTTGAGGATGACATGCGGGAATTCCGACAGTCCGTCCTCGACGTCCTGCACCCGGCCGCTGCGGACGATGGTCTCCGGCTGCCGCTCGTCCGGCTTCCAGAACGTCGTCTCGTTGACCCAATAGGCCTCCTTCAGCACACGCTCGCTAAAGCCAAAGGCATGAAACATCTCCATGGTGCGGCAGGCGATGCCGTCGGCCTGGCCGACCAGCAGGCGGCCCGGCTTCTGCTCGACGATGCAGGTCTTGATATCAGGGAATTGCGCGAGCTGGGCGGCCAGCGTCAGGCCGGCGGGCCCGCAGCCGACGATGAGGACATCGACCTCTTCGGGCACGGCGCCCGCTGCACCCGAGGCCTGAACGCGCTCGGCGGGATCCGCAATCTCGGGATCGCCCGGCTGAAATCCATTCAGATGGAATTGCATGAGCACCTCTCCCGCCAAATTTCTGTTTGGATATTGCTCAGTATGCTGACTATCAGTATACTTGTCAATGATCCGCATCGTCCCTGCCAAACGGAGACCTCGGTGAAAGACAACAACGACATGCCGGGGCATCTGGCGCGCCGGTTCCAGCAGATCGCGGTCGCGGTATTCCTGGCTGAAGTCGGAGATGCCGGCTTCGATCTTACGCCGGTACAATATGCCGCGCTGGCGACCATCAAGGCCAATCCGGGGCTCGACCAGGTGACGCTCGCAGGATTGATCGCCTACGACCGCACCACCATCACCGGCGTGATCGATCGACTGGTGCAAAAGGGCCTCGTCGAGCGCCGCGCCTCCAGCCGCGACCGCCGCGCGCGGGAGCTCGAGATCACCGATGAAGGCAGGCGCACGCTGCGCAAGATCACGCCCGCCGTCGAATCTGCGCAGCGCGTCATGCTGCGCGGCCTTAGCGCGAAGGAAGGCGAGGAATTGATGCGGTTATTGCGCAAGGCGATTGCCGCCGGCAACGAGCTCAGCCGCGCGCCGCTGCGCGATGTGCAGGCATAGTAGGCCCGTCGTTTTGTACGTAATTGTCGCAGCGCCGCGAAACCTGGAACTAACGTTCGGCTGTTACGGTCGGCCCGTTCGGCGCTTAACGCGCGATTAACTTTGCGGGTCGGGAGTTTCGGATGTTCAGGTGCATTGTTGTGGCCGCGGCGATCGCGCTCTCGACCGGTCATGCGCTCGCGAATGGCCATGGCGGCGGCGACTCCCCGCCCCCGCCGAAACCCGAGGCGACGACCGCACCGGCGAAGGTGGTCCTGACCAAGCAGGGTCCCAAGCTCGTCGACCTCAAGGGCATGACGCTCTACTATTACGAGCGCGACACCACCGGCAGGACGTCGAACTGCAACGGCAAGTGCACCGAGAGCTGGGTTCCGCTCGCCGCGACGACCGACGCCAAAGCCGTCGGCGATTTCACCGTGATCAACCGCAACGACGGCAGCAAGATGTGGGCATACCGCTATCGCCCGCTCTACACCTCGCCCGCCGACAAGGCGCCGGGTGATGCCAACGGCAATGCCACGACTCTGCAATGGCGGATCGCCAGGCCGGGCGAGTAGGGCGAGAACGCCCCCGCGTGCGCGAGAACCAGATGTGCTTCCGGTGCCGCAGATGCCGGACACATCACGCCCGAGTGAGCTTTCCTCACCCGCGCCAGAACGCGCCGGTCACGGCCTGCGCGTTCTGCCCAGGCGGCAGCACCACCACGGTCGAGCCCAGCTTCACCCGGTCATAGAGATCGATGACGTCCTCGTTGCGCATCCGGATGCAGCCCGACGAGATCGCCTGCCCGATATATTCGGGCTGGTTGGTGCCGTGGATGCGATAAAGCGTGTCCTTGTTGCCGGCATAGAGATAAATCCCCCGCGCGCCCAGCGGATTGGCGGGGCCGCCGGGAACGCGTGCCGGATACGGCCCGAGCCGCGCCTGGATGTCCGCTGTCGGAATCCAGTCCGGCCATTCCGCCAAGCGGCCGACCCGCGCGACGCCTGAGAACGCCATGGCTTCCTCGCCGACCGCGACGCCGTAGCGGATCGCCTTGCCCTCGGGCAGCACGAAATACAGGTAGCGCGCGTCGGTATCGACCAGGATGGTACCGGGCTGCTCCTTGCGATGGTAATCGACGATGTGGCGTAGATACTGCTCAGGTACGTTGGCCTTTGCGTAAGGCGTGTGCGCGAGCAACTGTCGGTCGCGAGCCGTCATGCTCGCATCCGTCGATGGCGAAAGCGTCGTCTGCATGCAGCCGCCGAGCGGCAACAAGGCGACGACGAACAAACAGAGAAGAGATCTTGGCACCACCGGCCCCCCGATAGCGCCCCCAGCCCCGCCAGATGCTGCCCAAATCGTGCTGAAAACAAGGCAAACCGGAACACGTGCGCGTGTTCGACAAAACGGGTTCCATCACCACAAACGGCAGAGGAGCGTCGCATCATCTCCATCTCCTTGCCTTGCTTTGGTCAAACCCGGCTGGACTCGTGTGTCCCAGGGATTTGGGATGGGCCCTCCTCAACAGATCGGCTCCGCGCCAATGCGGAGGACCAAAACTTAAACATCTGGGCTTCAAAAGGAGCTGCGATGCTCGCGACGCTGAACAGCAAGCAAATCGTCGATGAGATCGTGAAGGACACGGTCAAGGACAACGACCCGCACGACGCGGTTCAGATTTCTCCCGAGATCGTGCTGGTCTCGCGCCCGGGGAGCACGGCGCCAGCGCTGGCGCCGGAGGTCGCACCCCGTCCGGAGCCTAGGTTCGCTCCGAATCCCGCGCGTGCGCCGGAGCCCACGATCAACGTCGTTTACGGCAAGCCCGCTGCGGCACCTTCGGTCGACAGGGCGGTCCGTGTGACGGCCAGCGATGGTCCGGGCCATCGCAAGCGATCCGCGGTCGGCAAGTGGCTGCGCGGTGCGTTCGTCACGTTCCTGTTCGCGGGCGGCAGCGCGGCTGCCGCGATTGCCTGGGAGAAGCACGGCGATACCGCGAAGCAAATGCTCGCCGAATGGACGCCGGTAGTGACGTCGTTGATGCCTTCGATCTCGCTGATGTCTTCGACGTCGCAGACGACGCCCGTCGCGGCAGCGGAAGCCGCCCCGCCCGCAGCACCAGCGGCAACCGAACCAACGGCCGATCAACCCGCGACGCCGCCTCCGCCCCAGCTTGCCGCCGCGCCCGCAACGGCGCAGCCGGACACCGCGCAAACGGTGCAGTCGATGACGAACGATCTCGCCGCGATGGCGCAGCAGATCGAGCAGCTCAAGGCCAACATCGCCGAGCTGAAGGCCGGACAGGAGCAGATGGCGCGCGAGATGGCGAAGCCGCCTGCGCCGAGGCCAGTGGCTGTCGAGACCAAGCCGGTCGATCCGCGCCCACGCGCCTCTGCGCTTCCGCCGCGGCCTGCGCCGCCGGTTCGCAAGCCCAAGCCGGCCGTCACGCAGACCTACATGCCGGCCTATACCCCAGCGCCGCTTGCACCACCTCCGCCGCCATCGCAGGCTGTCGCAGTCCCGCCGTCAGCTGCGCCGGCTGCGACGACGCAAGCCGTTGCCGATGACGATGGACCTGTCGTGCGTCCGCCAATGCCGCTGCGCTAACGCAGCGCCATGCGGCACCACAGCGCCGCAACGTCGCCTACGCTGTCCGAGTCGATGTGATGCGTTGAGTCCGGGCGATTACGGGAAGCGATGCTTCGATCGTCTTCCGCTCAAGAGAAAAGGCCGTCGGGATTTATGCCGGCGACCTTCTCTTGCAACTGCCGGTTCCCGGAGCCCGGTTCTGTTGCGATTCCATGCTTCATGGTCGCGCCGCATATTTAATAAAATCTTAATGAGCTCGCATGCTGCACATCATTTCTGCGCCATAAGCACAGAGATTGCGCGGCCGGATCATTCGATAAATATCGACTCGTGATACCATCCCGGATGTGTCGAGATTTCCATTGAAGACTTGTTTTTCAAACTTGGGTCATCACACCGGGGAAGTCGGATGCCATACTACTCCTTCGATCTTGTGGTTGGTGAAGAGTTCAGGAACCAGGGCGGAATCATCCTCGAAGACATCGAGGTCGCCTCCGATCGCGCCGATCAATTGGCATGCGAGCTGTCGCAGGTGAAGCCGGAGCTCCAGCAGAAGGGTTGCTCGGTGCGCGTCACCGATCGCGATCACAACGAGGTCTATCGCACGCCGCTCGATCCCGTGCCGGCCTGGCAACGCTAGGCTAATCTAGCACCGGCGGTTCGAACCAGTTCGTCAGCGACAATCCGCCGTCGACGACGAAGGCTGCGCCAGTGACATAAGCGGAGAGCTTGTTCGACAAGACGGTGAGCGCCATCGGCGCGAGATCATCGGCCTCGCCGAGACGCCCGAGCGGAATGTGCCGCGCCAGCGAGGCATCCGCGACGAACCCGCCGGCGGCGATCGCGCCGGGCACCAGCGCGTTGACCCGGATGTCGTGCTGGCCGAACGTCTTGGCGAGCTCCTTCACCAGCATCGCCATTGCCGCCTTCGCCGTCGAATAGTGCGGCAGGTTGCGCGGCGTGCCGGCATGCAGCGAGGTGAGAAACAGGAACGAACCCGGCCGCTTCGCCGCAATCAGCCGCTTCGCGATCTCGCGCGCCAGGTGAAAGCCGGCATCGAGATTGACGGCATGCATATCCTGCCAGGTCTTGCGATCGACCGCGAGCGCATGATCCGCCTCTCGCCGCGGCGGAGACGCGCTGTGGACGAAATGCGTGACGTCCCCGAGCGCCCCCTGTGCGGCGGCCAGCAGCTCATCGCAGGCTTCGAGCCTGGCGAGATCGCCGATCCAGGGCACCGCCAGCTCGGGCCTCCTGCTCGCGCCGATTGCGACCTCCACCCGCTCGGCACTGATATCGGCGAAGACGGTCCGCACGCCCTCGCCAACCAGGGCCTGCGCGATCGCGCGGCCGATGCCGTTGCCTGCGCCGGTGACGAGTGCGGTGTCGCGTGCGGGATCAAATGGCGTGCTGAACAGGCTCATGTCGCGCTCCGAGGCCGGAAAGCGCCAGGTTAGCGCACCGCACGGAGGGACGACAATTGCGCTCCGGTCCCATTGCAGAGCGGCGCGCCGGACGCTAGCCTCTCAAAAAACGGAGGAGATACCAAGGATGCGCGCTGGTTTTCTGATGACGGGCCTGTTGCTGCTGGCTGCACCGGCCCAGGCGGCCGACGCACCACCGCGCTCGACCTATGTGACGATGGTGTTGCAGGCCTTCGCCGCCAAGGTCGAATGTCCGGGCACGGACCTCGTCTACCAGGATCTCGTGCAGAAGGCGCAGCAGATGCACCTGCCCGACGGCACCACCGAGAAAGTGCGTAAGGCGATCGCCTGGATGCACACCGGCGGCAAGATGGGCGAGAAGCAGGACGACGATTTGATGGCCGAGGTCGCAGTCGCGACCCAGGCGACCGACATGGACCAGCGTCGCCTCGGCATGCAAGGCTGGTGCGAGGCCCAGAAGACCAACCTCGCCGGATTGATCCGCAGCAAGGGCGGCTAGCGGGCGGCCGTTGCAGCGTTAAGCACGCTGCGACGAACCGCTGCTTCGGCTAACAATCGTCACAATCCTCCACACCATGCCGCTCTTCGAATTCGAACCGGAGAGCCCTCATGCGGAGTATCCATTTCGTTTTCGCCGGCGCAATTGCGGCCGCCGCGGTGCTGACCGCGCCCGCCCTGGCGAAGAATTCCGACGCCCAGAAAGGCGAGGAAAAATCCACCTCGTCGTCATGCAGTGCCTATCAGCAGGCGCCAGACGGATCGTGGGAACCCCTTCCCTGCAAGGAGACGGGCGAGCGCGCGCAGCCCCAGACACAGCATCGCACTCCGCAGCGAGGCGCTGACCGCGAGGAGCGTTGAGCGCGCCCAGGCCTACGACTGTCAGCTCTGGTGCGGACCGCGCATGATCTTCATGGCGTCGACAATGTGACGCCATTCCTTGGCCTCCTCGGCCTCGCCGCGGCCCTCGCAGGCTTGCGCCTGCTCGGCGGCCTTCGCAATCGCAGCGAATCCGTGCTGTTCCAGCATCTGCCGCGCGACGGTGTGGACCTGGACCTCGGACATCATGGGCGCTCTCCCGGTGGACGGAAACCGCGGTGCATCGCTCCCGCGAGTCTCTCACAACGATTGAGCCCAGGGCCTCGTTCCGTGCCGCCACCTGAGCGCACGACAAAGGCGGCCCGCCATGCCCGGCGGACCGCCTTCTCACCCACCCCAATTTGGACGCGTCGGCCGTGTCCCCTACGCGACCGCCACGCGCTTGCGCTCGATATCGTTGGGCACCTCGATATCGACTTCCAGGGTCGATACCTCGTCGCCGCGCTCGAGCCGGACGATGACCTTGGTCGGGTCCAGCGTGACGTGCTTGGACACGACGGCGAGAATTTCCTCACGCAGCACACCGAGCAGATCGGGCTGGCCACGCATTCCGCGTTCATGGGCAAGCAGGATCTGCAACCGTTCGCGAGCGACGGGTGCAGTGGCTTTCTTGCCGCGGAGAAGTCGAAGCAGACCCATGCTCATGCAGCCCTCCGTCGCAGCAGGCGGTCCATCAGACCTCTACGCTCGGCGGGAACGTGCATCGTCACGTTCTCGCCGCAGAGGCGCTTGGCCGCGTCCATATAGGCTCGCGCCGGCGCTCCATCCGCGTTCGACAGCGTCACCGGCGTGCCGACGTTGGAGGCCTTCAATACGTCCTGGCTCTCGGGGATGATGCCGAGCAAGGGCGTTGCGAGGATTTCCAGGATATCGTCGATGGTCAGCATCTCGCCGCGCGCGGCGCGGGAGGGATCGTAGCGGGTGATGAGAATGTGCTTCTCGACCCGCTCGCCCTTCTCGGCCCGCACCGTCTTGGAATCGAGCATGCCGATGATGCGATCGCTATCGCGCACCGACGAGACTTCCGGATTGGTCACGATCACGGCCTCGTCCGCGAAGCGCATCGCCATGGAGGCGCCGCGCTCGATGCCGGCCGGGCTGTCGCAGATCACCCAGTCGAACCGGCTGCGCAGGTCGGCGATGACCCTGCCCACGCCCTCTTCCGTCAGCGCGTCCTTGTCGCGGGTTTGGGAAGCCGGCAGCAGCCAGAGATTCTCCAGCCGCTTATCCCTGATCAGCGCCTGCGGCAGCTTGGCCACCCCCTGCACCACGTTGATGAGGTCGAACACGACGCGGCGCTCGGCGCCCATGACGAGGTCGAGATTGCGCAGGCCGACGTCGAAATCGACCACGACGACCTTGTCGCCGCGCTGCGCGAGCGCAGCCCCCAGCGCGGCGGTCGTCGTGGTCTTGCCGACCCCGCCCTTGCCTGATGTCACGACCAGTACCTTACTCATCTGAAATGTCTCCTTTGCTGGTCAGTTCAGTGCTGTAATTCGCATGGTATTCCCCTGCAGCCAGGCCTGCGCCGGCTTGCCGCGCAAGGCGGCGTCGATGTCGTCGGCAGTCTGATAAAATCCATCGATTGCAAGCAGTTCAGCCTCGATCTTCTGACAATAGATGCGCGCGCTGGTGTGACCGTTCACGCCCGCCATGGCGCGGCCGCGCAGCGCGCCGTAGACGTGGATGGAGCCGCCGGCGACCACCTCGGCACCGGAGCCGACCGAGCCGAGAATGGTGACGTCGCCTTCGGGGAAGATCACGGTCTGGCCCGAGCGCACCGGGTTTTCGAGCAGCAGCGAGGTCGGCTTGGCTTGGACTTTATCAGCCTTCTTGGGCGCGCTCGGCTCGACCACGCAGCTGCGCCCGCCCGAGAGCAGCGGCGGCATGGATGGCGTCAGCCGGCCGTCCTCCACGCCCTCAATGCCGAGCACGCGGATGTTGCGGTCCTGCAGGCTGGTCAGCAGATGGGTGATGCCGGCTTGGCTGAGGTCGACCGAGGACAGGTCGATCACCACCGGCCGACCGGCAAAGAAGCCCGGCGAGCGCGCAATCGTGGCATCGATCTCCTGGAGCCAGTCCTGGATCGGGACCGTCGGCACGAACACGAAGGCCACATAGGAGCGCCCGCGCAGGCGCACCATCTGGCGTTGGACTTTTGCTGCAGCCTCCATAGCGGCCGACTCGTTCCCCGTTATTGAATGGTTAACGATGCGGCGGATATGGTTAACGGCGAGTTAATTTCTCTGTCGGGTCATGTGGAAGGGCGCGGCATTGGGCGGATGCGCTCGCCCCAACAGCGCTGTCATGCCCCGGCTTGCCGCCTTCGCTAAAGCTTCGGCGGCCGAGCACCCCCGTGGCCCCGGCGTAGCCTTGGCGGAGCCGGGACCGGGGCATCCAGTACGCCGCAGCTTCTCGGCTCTAATTCAGACGTCTCTGGAATACTGGATCGCCCGCCTACGCGGGCGATGACAGAGAGTATGGGGCAAGCCCCCCCTACTTCTTCACCTTGCTCGCATCCATCTTGATGCTCGGATCCAGCATCTTGGTCGTGAACGCCGTCGTCACGTCGAACGGCTTCTCCATGCCGAGATAGGTCTGGACCAGCTCGTAGTCCTTCTTCATCCGCTCGCCGTCGATCCAGCCGAGCGCCTTCGTCGTCGTGAACTCGTCGGTCATCAGGAACTTGATGCGTTCCCACTGGCGCTCCTGGTTCTCCTTGTCGAGACCAGAGACCTGATCGAGCAGCGCTTTCAGGCACGGCGTGACGTCGGCGACGCAGGCCGCAAAGGCCTTCTGCGTGACGCGCACGAACGCTTCGACCACCTTCGGATTCTTCTGGAGATAGGCGCCGTTGACGATCAGCGAATTGCCGTAGGGGTTGAGTCCGATGTCCTTCCAGTTGACGTAGCCGAGATCGGGCCCGAACTCGATCACCTTCAGATCATGCTCGTTGTAGAAGTCGCTGATGATGTCGACGGTGTGGCTCTTCAGCGCCGCGATCTTCGCGGTCGGCCCGACATTGACGAAGCCGACGGAGTCGGGCGCAAGGCCTGCGGCCTTGGCGAAGGCCGGCCACATCACGCGCGAGGCATCGCCTGGCGGATTGCCGATCTTGTGCCCGGCGAAATCCTTCACCCCGTTCACGCCGTAACTTTTCAGCCAGTAGAAGGTCTGGCCGGTATTGGCGTAGACGCTCATCACCGCAACGGCGTCGGCGCCCTTGCTCTTGGCCACCAGCATGGTGGCGAGATCGGCGACGCCGAACGGCGAGCCGCCGGAGCCGACCTTGGCGGCGGAGACACCGGAGCCCTTGCCGGTCTCGATCGTCAGGTCGATCCCGGCCTTCTCGTACCAGCCTTGCGCCTTGGCGTAATAATAGGGCGAGTGATCGGCCGTCGGCGTCCAGTTCAGGATCAGATTGACCGCCTCGCCCGCGCTCGCGGACACCGCCGACACACCGAGCATCAGGGCCAACACCAGGGCAGAGCCCGCCGCCTGCAAATGCTTCATCGCACCTCTCCTCATTGCCGCGACCCCGGCTTGTCGCTCTCCCCATGTGAGGATACCAATGCAACAAGCCCGCCCTCAACTTGTCAACTGTTTGGTTGGAAATGCCCGCAAAACGATCTGGCGACACCGTGCCGCAGCGCCGCGATCCCGTCGCCACCCGCAACAAGCTGCTGACGGCGGCGCGCCTGGAATTCGCCCGGCACGGCTTTGCGGGGGCCCGCGTCGACGAGATCGCCGAGCGTGCCGGCGTCAACAAGCAGCTCGTCTATCACTACTTCGGCGACAAGGACGCGCTCTACCTCGCCGTGCTCGAATGGGTTTATGAGGATATTCGCGAGCAGGAGCGCAGGCTCAATCTCGAAGGCCTGCCGCCGGAAAAGGCGATCCGCAGGCTGATCGAAGCCTCATTCGACCACCTGGCGGCAAACCCTGATTTCATCGTGCTCTTGAACGACGAGAACCGCGGCGGCGCCCGCCACGTCCGCGGCTCGAGGCGGCTGGAAGCGATGCATTCCCCGCTGGTGAGAAGCGTCTCCCACATCCTCAACGAGGGGGTGCGCGCGGGCGTGTTCCGCAAGGGGATCGATCCCGTCCAGCTCTACATCTCGATCGCGGGCCTCAGCTATTTCTTCTTCTCCAACACGCCGACGCTGTCGGCGATCTTCGGCAAGGACCTGTCGAGCCGCGCCCAGCGCCGCGCCCGCCGCAGGCACGTCGCCGATCTGGTGCTGCAGTCGCTCCGGCCATAATCAACCAACTGGTTGAAACTTCCCTGAAGGCCGGTTAGGCTCGTCGCAGCGGCAGGTGACCGCGGCAACAGGGAGCAACCGGTGAGAGACGCGGCCCGCACCTCGCGCAGCTTTGCGATCATCCTGATCGTGCACCTCGCCGTGCTCGTGCTCTGGCAGGTCACGGTCGATACGTTCCACGTGCCGAAATTCATCCTGCCCTCGCCGCTTGCCACCGTGCAGACGCTGGGAACCGCAGGCTATGCCTGGGGCGCCAACACGCTGGTGACCGCCATCGAGATCCTCGGCGGCTTCGCACTCGGCGCTTTCGTCGGCGTCGCGCTCGCGGTGATCTTCAGCTGGGCGCCGTTGCTCAGCCTCGTGCTGCTGCCGCTGTTCGTGACACTGAACATGATCCCGAAGGTCGCGCTCGGCCCGCTCGTCATCGTCTGGTTCTCCTACGGCATCGTGCCGAACATCCTGATCGCCTTCAGCATCTGCTTCTTTCCGATCCTGCTCACCACCGCGCGCGGCCTGCGCGAGGTCGAGCCTGACCTGCTCGATCTCGTCAAATCGCTGCGCGGCTCGCGCTGGACGCTGTTCCGCAAGATCCAGCTGCCGGGATCGCTGCCTTACATCTTTTCCGGCATGAAGGTCGGCGCCATCCTTGCGGTCGCCGGTGCCATCGTCGGCGAGTTCATCGCCTCAGAGCGCGGGCTCGGCTACCTCATGATCCAGGTGCAGTCCTCGCTCGATACGCCGGCGATGGTGATGGCGGTCGTGCTGCTGACGCTGCTCGGGGTCGCTCTCTATGGCCTGGTGCTCGCCCTCGAACGCATGTTCGTGGTCGGCGACGCCAGGCAGAACTAAGACCAAGGACCAAATCCATGCTGCTCACCCGCCAGACGCTGCCGAAGACCATTCCGGATGTCGCTGCGCTCGACGAGCTCCTGTGCCGGCCGACGCAGGCGCTGATCGACGACCTCGCCAAGGTCGAGGGCGACATCATGATCCTCGGTGTCGCCGGCAAAATGGGGCCAACGCTGGCGGGGCTCGCGAAAGCCGCCGTGCCGGATCGCCGCATCATTGGCGTCGCGCGCTTCAGCGATGCCAGCGTCAAAGACTGGCTGCATGCGCGCGGCGTCGAGACCATCAATTGCGATCTGATGGACGAGAGCGCGATTCAAGCGCTGCCCAAGGCGCCCAACATCATCTTCATGGCCGGCCGCAAGTTCGGCGCCGAGGGTGATCTGTCGCTGACCTGGGCGATGAACGCGCATGTGCCGGCCCTGGTCGCGCAGGCCTTCCCCTCATCCCGCATCGTGGCGTTCTCGACCGGCTGCATCTATCCCTTCGTACCCATCGACGGCAAAGGCTCGACCGAGGACATGGCACCGAACCCGCCCGGCGAGTACGCCCAATCCTGCGTCGGCCGTGAGCGCATGTTCGAGTATTTTTCGCGCAAGTTTTCGACACCGGGCCGCCTGTTCCGGCTCAATTACGCGATCGACATGCGCTATGGTGTGCTGCACGATATCGCCACGAAGGTGCTCACGGGCACGCCGATCGACGTCAGCCTGGGCCATGTCAACTTCATCTGGCAGGGCGATGCGTCCTCCCAGGCGCTGCGCTGCCTTGCCCATTGCACGACGCCGACCTCTCCGATCAATGTCAGCGGCCACGAGATTCGGGCGGTGCGCGATCTCGCGCAAAAATTCGGCGCAAGGTTCGGCCGCGCGCCGGTGCTGACCGGCAAGGAAGAGCCGACGGCATGGCTGACCGACACGTCGAAGGCAGTCGAGCTGTTCGGCTTGCCCGTCGTCGACACCGAGCAGTTGATCGCCTGGACCGCGGATTGGGTCTCCCGCGCAATGCCGAGTCTCGGGAAGCCCACCAAATACGAGGTGCGCGATGGACGCTACTGACGGCCCGCCCATCATCAAGCTCGGCGTCGAGGACGCGATCGCCGGGCTGGCGCTGTCGACGGAAGCGCACTGGAACCAGACCGAAGAGGACTGGCGTGTTTTCCTGCGCGACGGCGTCGTGTTCGGCATCCGCGACGGCGCGCGACTGGTGGCGACCGCGGCACTGCTGCCCTATTCCGGCAACAACGCCTGGATCAGCATGGTGCTGGTGTCGGCTACGCATCGGCGCCGCGGCCTTGCAACACGCCTCGTCGATGCCTGCCTGGAAACAGCGCGCAGGAATGGCCTGACGAGCTGGCTCGATGCGACGCCCGACGGCGCCAATGTCTACGGGCCGCTCGGGTTCACACCGACCCTGCAGTTGCGCCGGCTGAAGCTGAAGAAATCTGCGCAGGCGTCCGCGCCGGTACCATCCGCCGCAACGCTCGAGGCGCTTTGTGCCCGGGACCGGCGCGCCACAGGGTTCGACCGGACCGCTCTGCTGACCGCCTTTGCACAGCGCTCGGGGTCACGCATCGTCACTGCAAACGGATGCATCGCGTTGGTCCGCGACGGCAGAACCGCGCGCCATATCGGCCCCTTGTTCGCAAATCATGCAGCCGAAGCGCTGGCTCTCATTCACGCGATCGCGGGGTCCGAGGACCGGCCGCTCCTGCTCGACGCAATCGCCTCGCAGGGCGAGTTCCTGGAGGGATTGGTCGCCTCGGGCTGGACCATCGAGCGGCCGTTCCAGCGCATGCGGTTCGGCCCCGCCACCATCGCTGCCGAAGAAACGCCGTTCGCCGTTGCGGGCCCTGAATTCGGATAGGACATCATGCACCACAGCCAGATCAACAGCGACATCCGCAAGCTGATCGCCGAGGGCACAGTGCTGCCGGCACATCCCCTCGCCCTCACTGCCGAGCGCCAGCTTGACAAGACGCATCAGCGCGCGCTGACGCGCTATTACATCGATGCCGGCTCAGGCGGCCTTGCCGTCGGTGTGCACACGACGCAGTTCGCGATCCGCGACGTCGGCCTCTACCGTCCCGTGCTCGAGCTCGCTGCCGAGACCGCCGCGAGCTGGACCACGCGGCCGCTAGCGCTGGTCGCTGGCCTTGCCGGCCCAACCAGCCAGGCCACCGCTGAGGCCCGCACTGCACGCGACATCGGCTATCACGCCGGCCTGCTCAGCCTCGCAGCGATGAGAAACGCCTCCGAGGACGAGATCATCGCGCATTGCACCGCGATCGCCGCCGAGATTCCACTGGTCGGCTTCTACCTCCAGCCGGCCGTGGGCGGCGTCATTCTGTCGAGCCGGTTCTGGCAGCGCTTCGCTTCGATCGACAACGTCATCGCGATCAAGATCGCGCCGTTCAACCGCTATCGCACGCTCGACGTGCTCCGCGGCGTCGCGGCCGCCGGCGCGCTCGACCGCGTTGCGCTCTACACCGGCAATGACGATCATATCCTGCTCGACTTGATGCTGCCGTTCGACCTGCGCGACAACGGCGTCACCACACGCACCTATTTCAAAGGCGGCCTGCTCGGCCATTGGTCGGTGTGGACGGCGAGCGCCATCAAACAGTTCGAGCGCTGCAAGGCCGCGCGGCACAAGGACAGCGTGCCGGCCGACCTGCTCGCGCTCGATGCTCGCGTCACCGACTGCAACAGCGCGTTCTTCGACGTCGCCAATAATTTTCACGGCTGCATCGCGGGCTGCCACGAGGTGCTGCGACGCCAGGGCCTGATGAAAGGTTTGTGGTGCCTCGATCCGAACGAGGGCCTCAGCCCCGGCCAGAAGCAGGAGATCGATCGCGTCACTCGCGAGCACGCCGATCTCAGCGACGATGCCTTCGTCGCCGCCAATTTGAGCAAATGGCTGGCATGACCGAAGAACCCTTCATCAGCCTGCAAGGCGTCCGGAAAGTCTACCGCAGCGGCGGTGCCGAATTCCTGGCGGTTTCCGACGTCACCATGGACGTGCAGGAAGGTGAGCTCGTCTCGCTGGTCGGCCCGTCCGGCTGCGGCAAGACCACGGTGATGAAGATTTTGGCCGGCCTGCACGGCGCCGACGGCGGCACCGTGAGAATAGGCAATGCCAAGAGCCCGTTCGATCCGACCCGCGACATCGGCATGGTGTTCCAGCAGGCGCTGCTCTTGAAGTGGCGCACTATCCTCGACAACGTGCTCTTGCCGGCCGAGATCGTCGGCCTGCCGATGAGAGCCGCGCGCGAGCGGGCGCGCGACCTGCTCAATCTGGTCGGGCTGGCCGGCTACGAGCAGAAATATCCGCAGCAGCTCTCCGGCGGCATGCAGCAGCGCACCGCGATCGCGCGCGCCTTCATCCACGATCCGAAGCTGATCCTGATGGACGAGCCGTTCGGCGCGCTGGATGCGCTGACACGCGAGCAGATGAATCTGGAGATGCTGCGGATCTGGCGCGAGAGCGGCAAGACCATCATCTTCGTCACCCATTCGATCCAGGAGGCCGTCTTCCTGTCCTCGCATTGCGCCGTGCTGACCGCGGGACCTGCGAAGATGGCCGATTATTTTGCGATCGACCTGCCCTTCCCGCGCGATCTTCCGCTGAAGACCACGGATGCGTTCGGTGCATATGCGCGGCGGATCTATGCGAAGCTGGGTCTGGGGGCGGTGTAGACCGCTTGCTCAGGTCCCGTAGGGTGGGCAAAGCGAAGCGTGCCCACCAGGGCCAGCCGAGCAAGTCGTGGTGGGCGCGGCGCAAGTGCGCCTTTGCCCACTCTACGGGAGCGCGGCGCAATCGCGGCACCGCGCCCCTCAAGCTCAGGTCTTGCGTGTCTTGCTGAGCAGATAATTGTCGTAGAAGTTCTCCGCGATCTGCGTGTAGAACAGCAGCTCCTTCATATAGGTGTCGTGGCTATCCTTGGTCCGCTTGAACAGGTCGCTCTTGGCGGCGAGCTCGTTCAAATGGTCCTGGGTCGCGTTGTAGCAGGCTTCCAGCACCGGCTGCGGGAACGCCTTCAGCTCCGCGCCATTGGCGATCAGGCGCTTGAGCGCCGCCGGATTCACGCTGTCATATTTCTCGAGCATCCAGGCGCCGGCCGCCGATGCGGCCTGGTTGACGATCGCCTGGTATTGCTTGGGCAGCGAGGCCCATTTCTCGTCGTTGACGACCATGTGCAGCATGGCACCGCCTTCCCACCAGCCCGGGAAATAATAGTATTTGGCGACCTTCTGAAAACCGAGCTTCTCGTCGTCATAGGGACCGACGAATTCCGCGGCATCGATCGTGCCCTTCTCGAGGGCGGGATACACATCGCCACCGGCGATCTGCTGCGGCACGACGCCGAGCCGCGCCAGCACATGGCCGCCCATGCCGGCGATGCGGAATTTGAGGCCTTTGAGGTCGTCGACGGTCTTGATCTCCTTGCGGAACCAGCCGCCCATCTGGGTGCCGGAATTGCCGCAGAGGATGGCGTGCGCCTTGAAAGGCTTGAGCGCTTCGTTGGTGAGGCCGGCGCCGCCGCCGAAGTGCCACCACGACTCCTGATGGCGATGGTTCATGCCGAAGGGTGCGCCAGTGGCATAGGCCAGCGCGGGCTCCTTGCCGATGTAGAAATAGAGCGGCGTCTGCGCCATCTCCACGGAAGCAGTACTGACGGCATCGAGCGCCTGCAGGCCGGGCACGAGCTCGCCGGCGGCGAAGGTCTGGATCTGGAATTTGTTGTCGGTGGCTTCCGCAACGTATTTCGCAAACGTCTGCGCCGTACCGTAGATGGTGTCGAGCGATTTGGGGAAGCTCGAGGTCAGACGCCATTTGATCTCGGGCGCGCCTTGCGCGATCGCAGGGGCCGCAACCAGCGTCGTCGCGCCGGCGACCGCGCCGCCCTTGAGGAATGTACGGCGTTCCATGATGGGGTCTCTCCCTTGAAGTCAGTTTTCAAACATTGGCTGCGGTCTTCGCGGACCGTTTGCCCGTTCCGATGGCGGAGTTCAAGCTGGGACAGAAAAGGTCTGTAGCCCGGATGGAGCGCAGCGCAATCCGGGAAGGTGCCACTGACGCGCACGACCCGGATTACGCTTTCGCTCCATCCGGGCTGCGAAGCTGTCGCTAGAGCAGCTTCGCGCTGACGAACAGCGCACGCACGGCGTTGGTCGCCTGCACTGCCAGCATGGCGTTACCGGCAGCGCCCTCCAGCGCCTCAACGGCGTCCTCATGCAGGGAGCGGAATTCCATCCATTCCACCGACTTGAAGTTGGTCAGGAACTGATAGGCTTGGCCGACGGTCGCAATCGCCAGCGTGTCACCGTTCAGCTTGATCTTGAACGTCGTACGCAGCGGGGTCTCGGAACTTGATGGATCACTCATGGGCTGCTTCTGGACGAGGACGATTTAACGAAGGGGAAACGGCAGCCCCGCCGCGGCAGGCAAATATCAGGAATCGGTGCTCGCGCGCTGCGAGGCGGTCGCAGACCCGCGCAGATTCGGCACCACGACCAGACGGTTGAACTCGCCATTGTCGTAGGCCTTGATGAAACGGTCATAGTCCTTGATCGAGACGCAACCGTTGGAATCGCCGCGCGGTCCGAGCATGTAATTGTGGGTGAGCAGGCCGACGCGGCCGAGCGCGCTGGTGCCTTCGACCGGAGTCATGCGCAGCGCCCGGACGCCGTGGAACAGCTTTTCGCGCGGCTTCAGATCGTAGGTCGCCGGCGGCGTCGCACCGACCATCCGCCGGTCGACATGGTCGGGATTGTCCATCATCGGGCCGAAGCCGGAATGGGCCTCGAGCGCCACGCCGCCCGGCAGGTAAACCGCCTTGGCCGAGATGTCATAGACCGCCGTCCGCGAATCGTAGCCGAGTGCCGCAAGATCGGGCGCCTTGTTGAACAATCCGCTGTCGGGCGTCAGCGAGGCCAGCTTGATCTTGTCGGTGAATTTTTCGAAGAAATTGCGGTTATCGACCCGAGGGCTGGTATCGGCATACGCTTGGCTGGATGCGATCTGGGAGGCGAGATCGGCCTGGACCGGGCGCGAGCGCGGCATCGGGACGGCGTCGGCGCGCTGCGAGGGCCTCGCCTCCTCGGCCGGGGGCTGGTCGTCCTCGGTCAAGGTCGAGCGCCAGTCATCGCCCTGCAGCTTCTCGGCAAGCATGGCCTTGGCATCGCGAAGCTTGAGCTGGACCGCGTTCAGGGCGGAGCGCTCCAGCGTCCGCAGGCCGAGTTCGCGGGCCGGCGGATTGCCGGAGGCCGAAGCGAAACGATCCTCGAATGAAGGGGCATTGGCCGGCGGCAACGCGGCGGAGACCAGCGGGGTCGAATCGCCCATATCCGCAACCCACGCGGCAGCGCCAAGCGCCAGCGCGATCGCTGCCAGCGACAGCAAAGTCTTTTCGGCTCGCCCGACACGGCGGCGCGACAACAGCCTCTCGGCATGTGCTGCGTCGGAAACCATCAGATCCCCAAATCGACCCCGGGGGCGCCCAACCCCCACCCGGAGACTCTATACCAGCTACCACATTGGGAGCCAAAAGTTAGGCATAATCGCGGCCGGCAAGGGGTCCGGTGAGGCTTCCTGAGGTATCCAATGACCGATCCGTTCGATCTCAACCGCTTTGTCCAGGCCCAGGACCCGGTCTATCGCGACGTCCAGGGCGAGCTGGCCCGGGGCCGGAAGCAGACTCACTGGATGTGGTTCATCTTCCCGCAGGTCGCAGGCCTCGGCTTCAGCGCCATGTCGCGGCGCTACGCCATAGGCTCCCGCGCGGAGGCCGAGGCCTACCTCGCCCATCCCGTCCTCGGGGTGCGCCTGACCGAATGCACGAGGCTCGTGCTCGCCGTTCAGGGGCGGACCATCAACGCAATCCTGGGCGCGCCGGATGATGCGAAATTCCGCTCGTCGATGACGCTGTTCGGTGCGGTGTCCCGTGAGCCCGTCTTCGATCAGGCGATCGCCCGATATTTCGCAGGCGAACGCGACGGCGCCACGCTGGAGATCCTCGCCAAGCTCGACCGGGCGTCCGGCTGAGTTGCGCGTAAACCCGGGATTAACATCGCCTGCCTATCTTTCGTGCACAATAATTCTCCCGCGCCAATTGCCCGACAGATCATGAAAATCGGTACGCTCCTGACCACCGCCATCGTCTCGCTCTCGACCGTCGGCGGCGGCCTCGCCGTCTACGTTGCCGTGACGAAATATCAGACGATGGAGCGGATCAGCGAGGCGCAAGGCCGCCTGGCGATCGTCCGCGCTGCCAGCGACATCCCGCGCTATCTCAATCCCGAGCGCGGCTTTTCCACCAACATCCTGTACGGCCCCGCCACGATCGATCCTGCGCTGCTCGCCGAGCAGGAGAAGCTGCGCAAGCAGACCGACGGAGCCCGCGACAGGATGAACGCGCTGCGCAAGGAGCTGCCCGGCTCCTTCGACGACGGCAGCACCATCGGCAGCAACATCGACGGCATCAATGCGAAATTCACCGCGCTACGCGAGGCCATCGACAAGGCGCTCGCGGGGCCTGCGGAGGCGCGCAAGGACGCCGCTAAGAAGATCGTCGCCGACAATGCCGTGCTCAACAGCGGCGTGACCGCGCTGCTCAACGAGCAGGTCCGCCGCATGGCGATTCTCAACGGCGACGCCTACCGGCAGGCCAGCTACGCCAACATCGCGATGACGCTGCGCGACGTCGGCGGCTTCAATTCCAGCCTGCACAAGAATCTCGTTGGCGGCAAGAAGCCGGCGACCGACGCCGAGAAGGCCGAGATCAGCCGCTCGCAGGGCCGCAACGATCAGATCGTGATGGCGCTGCAGGAATTGCGCGGCAATCCGGCGACTCCGGCCAACGTCGCCGCTGCGCTGGAGAAGTTCAACGCGGTCTATGTCGAGGAGTTCGGCCGCGAGCTCAAGCTGGTGAAGGACGGCGCGGTCAGCGGCAAGTACGAGCACGACATGGACACCTATTACGCTGCCACGCAGCGCGGCCTCGGCACCATCATCGGCGTCCGCGACGCCTTCTACGACAACGCCGAAGAGATCCTCGCCGGCGCGTCTTCGGGCGCGCGCACCAGCTTCACCATCGCGCTTGCAGGCCTTGCCGCCGTGCTGATCGCGAGCGCCGGCCTCATCGTGACCGTGCGCCGCCGCGTCTGCGCGCCGATTGTCAGCCTGACCACGCGGATGTCGCGGCTCGCCGACGGCGAAGTTGCGGAAAGCATCCCCGGCGCCGAGCGCTCCGACGAGATCGGGGCGATGGCCGCCGCCGTCCAGGTGTTCAAGGACAACATGATCCGGGCCGACCGGCTTGCGGCCGAGAAGCAGGCCGAGAACGACGGCAAGATGCGCCGCGCTCAGGCGCTCGACGACCTCACCCGTGCCTTCGAGGCCAAGATTACCGAGCTCGTCGGCGGCCTCTCGCAGGCCTCCTCCACGATGGAGACCACCGCGCAGTCGATGACGTCGACGGCGGCCCAGACCAACAGCCAGGCCGCCATCGTCGCCGCTGCCTCCGAACAGACCTCGACCAATGTGCAGACGGTTGCCAGCGCCACCGAGGAGCTGACCTCTTCGATCTCGGAGATCGGCCGTCAGGTCGCGCAGTCCACCGAGATTGCCGCCCGCGCCGTCGACAATGCTCGCCGCACCGGCGATACCGCGCGCGCGCTCGCAGAGGGCGCGCAGAAGATCGGCGACGTCGTCACGCTGATCCAGAGCATCGCCGAGCAGACCAACCTGCTCGCACTGAACGCGACCATCGAGGCAGCCCGTGCGGGCGATGCCGGCCGCGGCTTTGCGGTGGTTGCTTCCGAAGTGAAGTCACTGGCCGGCCAGACCGCCAAGGCCACGACTGAAATTTCCGAGCAGATCACGGCGATCCAGTCCGCGAGCGACCAGACCGTGGCCGCGATCCGCAACGTCGCCGACGTCATCGCCGAGATCGACCAGATCGGCACCGCGATCGCGGCTGCGATCGAGGAACAGGGCTCGGCGACCAAGGAGATTGCCCGCAGCGTCCAGGAGGCCGCGCGCGGCACCCAGGAGGTCAACAGCAACATCTCCGGCGTGCAGCGCGCCGCCGACGACACGGGAGCCGCCGCCAGGGAGGTGCTCGGCGCCGCCGAGCAGCTCTCGACCCAGTCGCGCGATCTCGCCGGCCAGTTCGACCGCTTCCTCGGCGAGGTCAGGGCGGCGTAAAGAGGCTCAATAAGGCGGCGCCTTGCGCGCGCGCTGTGCTTTCGCCGCCTCGATCCACCACGCCAGATCGTCGGCAAAGCGCGGGAACGAGCGCTCCAGCGCCTTGCCGCCCTCGCCGATCGGCTCGCCATCGGCCGACAGCGTCTGTGCGATCGGGCCGACACCGATGGTGCTCGACACCACGACCATGCCCATCTCCGACAGCGTGCCGTGCCAGGCGGTCGCGGCGCGTGCGCCGGACAGTCGGCCGGCGGAATAGCTCGCGATCGCGGCCGGGCGCCAGAACCACTCTTCGAGGAAATGGTCGGTCAGGTTCTTCAGGCCGGGCTGGATGCCCCAATTGTACTCGCCGGTAACAAAGACAAATCCGTCGGCGCCGCGGATCTGTCCGGCCAGCTTCTCGAGCGGCTCGGGCGTCGAGCCCTCGGGATATTCCTTGTACATGCGGTCGAGCATCGGCAGGCCGATTGCCTTGGCGTCGATGAATTCGACGTCCTCGCCGCGGCTGCGCAGACCATTGATGACGAAATTCGCAAGGCGGATGCCCATGCGGTCGGAACGGTAGGAACCGTAAAGGACGAGAATGCGATTGCTCATGGTCGAACGGTAGCACGAAACCTGCGTTCGGCCCTACTCGATTTGTCAGATTATCGCCCGCGACCGCGCTCCAGCGTTTGCGATGGCGTCTCGCCGAACTGGTCACGGTAGATTCGGGAAAAATCGCTGAGATGCCAGAAGCCGAAGGCGAGCGCCACGGCCTTGACGCTGTCCGCCCCGGCGAGCAGCCGCCGTCGCACCAGCCACAGCCGGCGCAGCCGCAAATAGCGGTGCAGGCTCATGCCGCGATAGCGCCTGACCACGTCATGCATGGTGCGGACGGACAGGCCGAGCTTGCGCGCGATCTCCTCGCTGTAGATCGGCTGTGAGAGATCGTCGGACAGCAGCGCGCGGATATCCTGGAACATCTTGAAGTGCCGCTCGTCATTCGGCAGCGCGGTCCATCGCGCACGGACCACGCTCTCGAATGCGCCGTCAACGGCGGCAAGCAGGGATTCTTTCATTGCGGCTGCCTTGAGCGGCACGTCTGATGCGTCGATGGGCTCTGACGCCGCGACCAACACCTCGCGAACCACGCTGCGCAATCGGGCCAGGCTCGCGGCGCTCGTTTCGAAAATCTGGAAGCTCAGGGTTACCCGTGGCCAGCCGCGGTCCGTCACCTCCGGCCTGAACATCACCGAGGCAATTTGCCGCTGCACCTCCTCGATGCTCGTGTAGGCGGCTCCGCCGCTGCCAATGACGACGACTGGGCGCGCGCGCTGCGCGCCATTGAATCGAATAGGGACATCGAGGTCGTCCATCGTGAACCCGATCGCCGTGCAACTCTCGACGAGTTGTCCGTCAACCACGCGCGGAAATGCACGCGTCAAATTTACGTCGCAACCGGGCAGCGACAAAATGGTCTGCTCAGCAGAAATCCTTCGTACGAAAGGCGTGAACTCGAAATCCAGGCCTCGTATGGCGTTCCGAAATTCGTCGACGTCTGAAAAGCGAAATATCTTTGGTGCCAACCTTGGCACGTCATCAATGCTGTTCATGGCAATATGGCGCAACCGACGCACATCCGGCAACTGTGCCGGTTCGCTTCTCCCTTTGATTCGCCGTTGGACCTGATGAGTAAAGCCTAACGGGTCCTGTTCAGTTGAGAAGAGTCCAAGTGAAAGGACAAGTCGAAGGCGTCAAGTCTTGCCAAATTTCGATAGCATTTTCCCGGAATTGCGGCGGTGCATTAATACCCCGACATTTAATTTCCAAAATCAAAAATTAAGAATTTTGAGGCGCAATAACGCTCGTTAAATCGTCAAATTTATTTCGATTCAGGCTCCTGCCATGATGGCAAATTCGCCTGCTGATATTTTGGTCGAGTTGGAAGATGCGGTCGCCTCCTGTCCGCTGGACCGCTGCGCTCGGATCCTTGCGGGCATTGTGCAATTGCTCACCGGCAGTCGCCACCGGCGTCAGGAGCTGCTTGCCAATGTGGTCGACGGCGTTTTGCTGCGCTTGACGGATCGCGTCGATACCAGCGCGCTAATTCAGCTCAGCACCGCGCTTGCCGAACTCAATGTGGCCCCGCCGAAGACCTCATTGCGTCTTGCCGCACACCACGATCCGGACGTCGCGTGCCCTATCCTGCTCAAATCGCAGACCCTCTCCAGGGTCGATCTCGAGACGATCGCCGCCTCGGGCGGCGAACGGCAACAATGCGCCATCGCCGCCCGCGAGCGCATCGAGCCGCCGCTGACCGAGGCGCTGATCAAGAGCGGCAGCCGCGCCGTCTACCTTGCGTTGATCGGTAATCCCGGGGCCAAGCTCTCGGAGGCCGCCTATTCCACGCTGATCGCCCGGGCCGGGCAGGACGACGAGATCACGAAGGCGCTCGCGCTCAGGCCAGATACGCCCGAGCTCATCGTGCGAAAACTGCTGTCCGCCTCCAACGGCCAGGAAAGGCCGCCGAAGCTCAACGCCTCGTCAACGAGGCCGCACAACGCGACATCGAGCGCAACTACCATCTTGGCACCGCCCAAGCTGCCCTGCCAGGCGGCCTATGCGAGCGCGAGGCCGGAGATCGTCGCCCTCAACCGCGTCGGCAAGCTCAACGATTCCACCGTCAACCGCTTCGCGATCCGTGGCGAGACCGCCAATCTCTTCACGGCGCTATCGGTGCTTTCAGGGGCGCCGCTCGACATCATCGAGCACATCATGGCCGATGAGGATTGCGAGGGTCTGGTCATGGCCTGCCGTGCGTCGCGACTGAATTGGCAGACCACGCTGGCTATCCTGAGCAACCGCAGCGGCCGACGGCTTTCCTTTGCCGAGCGCGAACGCGCGCAACGGATCTTCGACACGCTGCTTCTGTCGACCAGCCAATGGACGGTGCGCTGGGGGGAAATCACCGCAAACGCCAAGACAAACGATAGGGCACATCGCAGCGCAAGATTGGGGGACAAGCAATGAGATTCGATGGCCGCAAGGCGGGGCGCGTTCGGATGGATCACCGGCAGCCCGTCAACCTGATGGGCTCAGACGGCACTTGGCGGCGCAGCTGTGTTCTGCTCGACGTATCGCAGACAGGTGCGAAGGTCGAGGTCGAGGGTACGCTGGACGTGCTCCAGGCCAAGGAATTCTTCATGGTGCTGTCATCGATGGGGCTCGCCTTTCGGCGCTGCGAACTGGTCTGGATCGATGGCACCACCGCGGGACTCCACTTCGTCACCGCAGGCGGCAAGAAGAAGCCGGCGAGCGCGCCGGCAACCGCTACGCGGAATTCCGCCTAAAGCAAATAAGCCGAGAATTCATCCCGCACATTGGACCCCACGACATCGAAGGTCAAACCGTGCTGAACCCGCGAACCACGCTCAGGCCGCTCGATCGTGACATCCGGGGTACCGAGGCGGCCCGCCCCTTCGTGCATGTGCTGGCCGACACGTCCGACAAGCTGGCGCGTGTCTGCTCGATTCTCGAGGAGCGTTTCGCCATCGCGGGCGAACGGCTCGACGCCGAGGCCAAGCTGTCGCAGGTTCCGTTCGCCATCGTCATCCGCGCAGAGCTTCGCGACCTCGACAACATCGCGGCCATCAAGAAACGGGCCGGCAAATTGGCCAAAGCGAAGAAGCGGATCTTCCTCATCGAGGACACGTCTCACGTCGGCGTTTCGCAAGCCTATGCGCTTGGAGCGACGCTCGTCCTGCCCGGCACGATCAGCCGGGCCAAATTGCTATTGGCGCTGTCTGATCCGGCCGATCCGTCCTCTGCCTCGTCAGGCGAGACTGCACAGTTTGACGACGCAGTTGAGATCGGGGCAACCGCGTTCGCCTCGATGTTCACGGCGGTCACCCTCGACCAACCGCTCGACGTGGACGGCACCAAGGAAGCCGGCCGCCAGATTGCCGATCGCATCACTGAGCATGGTCTGTCGGAATGGCTCACGACGGTGCGGCGCCATCACGAAGGAACCTACCAGCACTGCCTGATCGTGACCGGAGTCGCCATCGACTTCGGCCTGAGCCTCGGCGTCGGAAGAGCCGATCTGGAGCGCCTCTACTCGGCGGCCATGTTCCACGACATCGGCAAGGCACAGATCCCGCTCGCCATCCTCGACAAGCCGGGTCGTCTCGATTCCGAAGAGCGCGCCCTGATCGAGACCCACCCGGCCGCTGGCTACGAGTTTCTGAAGGGGCACGCCGAGATTTCGCCGGAGATCCTCGATGCCGTGCGTCATCATCACGAATATCTCGACGGGAGCGGGTATCCGGATGCCCTCTGCGCCGAAACCATTGGCGACATCGTGCGAATTCTCACGATTTCCGACATCTTCGCAGCGCTCATCGAGCACCGGCATTACAAGCCGACCATGCCGCGCGTGGAAGCCTACGACATACTGCGCGGGATGGCCGGAAAGCTGGAAAAGGCGCTGGTGACCGCGTTCAAGCCGGTCGCGCTCACGAGGTGAGCGCGTCGACGGCGCCGCGAACCGGCTAGTGCGTCGCGCGATATTTGGCGCGGTGCGGAATAGAGCGGCAGGCCAGCCCGTCAGCCAGCAGCTTCATGTCCTCGTGCTTGCCGCTGCGGATCAGCCGGCCAAACTCTTCGGGTGTGAAAGGAAGACTTGGATCATCATCGATCGGGCGCCGCACTCGCGGACCGAAGAACCATCGAACCAGGCTAGCCAGCCGCCGCATCTCAATTCCCTCGCGCCAGCAACAAACCTCTCAGTCTGCATATTGTTCCTCCCGCACCTTCGAGATTGCAAGAGCTTGCCAGCGACTCCGCACCAAAAAAATTTTCGCCAGAGAACAATCTCCTCTTCATCGTGCTAATCGGCAAAACCCACGTACCGCACGAACTCCTCGTTAAGTTCGCGGTCCGAGCGAACGGCATTCGCGGCAAAGCCGTCGTCGGGATAGCCCATCGCGACGCAGGTCATGATCACCTCGTCCTCCGGAATCTTCGCGACCTCGCGCACGATGTCGGAGCGCATGATGCCTTGTCCGTTGATCACCGAACCGAGGCCGCGGTCCCACGCCGCGAGCACGATGCCGTAGCAGAGCGCGCCGAGATCGAAATGGCAGACCGCGCCGGGATCGAGCACGCGGTCGTAGGTCAAGACCAGCGAGACCGGCGCGTCGAACTGGCGGAAGCCGCGCAGCACCCAGTCCTGGCGCATCGGCTTGTCGTCGCGCGCGATCCCCATCGCGCCGAACAGCTTCTTGGCGATGTCGACCTGCCGCGTGCGGTGCACGCCCTGGTACTCGCCATGGCTGACGATGTCGCGCTTGACCTTGGCGCCGGCGATCATCTCCTCCATGTTGCGGCAGCGCACCTCTTCCAGCGGGCTGCCGGTGAGCACGTGGACATGCCAGGGCTGGGTGTTCATCGACGACGGCGCGCGCTTGGCGCTCTCGATGATCGCCTCGATCACCGCGCGCGGCACCGGCTCGTTCCTGAAGCCGCGCACGCTGCGGCGCGACTGGACCAGCGTTTCGAATTCCACCTCAAGACCTCCCTGCCCGTTCGTCCGGCGTTGCGCGAGAACCGCCGGTTGCCGATGCGGCGCGCAAAATCTATGCTAACCCGCAAGCAAGACCAAGAACCCTGGAGGACCTGTCATGGCCGCGCCGCTCGATCCCGTGATCGCCGAGATCATTCCGCTCATGCCGATGCGCGATCCCGCGGTCATGACGCCACAGAGCGCCCGTGATTCCTTGCGCGCACTGGCTGCCTCGCGCGCGGCCATCCCGCCACCGCCCGTCGACAGCGTACAGGATATCGAGGTGAAAGGCGGCGCCGGCCCGCTCGATGCACGCGTCTATCGGGTCGGCACCACGCCCGCTCCGACCGTGGTGTTCTTCCATGGCGGCGGCTGGGTCGCGGGCGATCTCGAAACTCACGACCGGCAGGCGCGCAACCTCGCGATCGAGACCGGGGCGGTCGTCGTCTCCGTCGACTATCGCCGCCCGCCCGAGACGCGCTTTCCCGGCGCCTTCGAGGACGCCTTTGCCGCGGTGAGTGACATCTTCAACCGCGTCGCGGGATTTGGCGGCGATGCGAAGCGCTTCGGCGTTGCCGGCGACAGCGCCGGCGGCAATCTCGCGGCGACCACCGCGATCGCCTGCCGCGACGCCGGCATCAAGCTCGCCGCGCAATTGCTGGTCTATCCCGTGACCGACGTCCTCGGCGCTTACGCCGATGCGCGCGAGAACGCGCGCTATCCCTCGCGCGCCGAGAATGCCGACGGCTACTTCCTCTCCCGCGCCGTGATGGAATGGTTTTGCGGCCACTATCTCGCCGATGCCGGCCATGCGTCGGACTGGCGAGTCTCACCACTGCGCGCGGCATCCCTCGCCGGCGTCGCGCCGGCGGTCGTGACCACCGCCTGGTTCGATCCGCTGCGCGACGAAGGCGCGGCCTATGCGCGGGCACTGGAGGCTGCCGGCGTCCGCGTGAAGCACCATGAGGGCCTAGGCCTGATCCACGGCTATTTCGGCATGGGCGACGCCTCAGACGTCGCGCGCGCCGAGGCGCAGCGTGCACGCGCCGACTTCAAGGCCCTGCTCGCGCGGGGCGTATGAGATCGCTAAATGCTCCGCGCCCGCTGCGCGTCGGTGTGCCCCCACGTCTCGTCCCAATCCTGACCGGCGGCATCGACGACACGGCCGTCGGCTTCGAAGAACTTGTTCGGCACCTGGAAGATCGCCAGGATCAAGGCGCCGTCCGGGCACCAGGCGGCGTGCCGGCTGCCCGCCTCGCGCCAGATGAATTCCCCGGCCTTGCAGGCGATCCCCTTGGCCGGCCCTTCCTTGTCGACGAGCGCGCCCTCAATGACGTAGCTCTGCTCGATGCCGACATGCTCGTGATCGGGCAGCACCGATCCCGGCGCAAAGCGCATCAACGCGGTCATCAGACCGCTGCTGCGATCGAACAGCAGGGTCTTGGCCTCGCAACCTGGAAACCGCGTCTTTTGCCAGTCCATCTCTTGCGGCTGAACCAGGTGAGAATGCCGGTCGGCGGCTTCCCGGTCTATCGGGATCACGGCGTCCATCACGATGCTCCCTCTCTATCTCAACCGTCTGAAGCTAGCAGGATCGCCCGGCCTGGTCAGCGAGCAGTGCAATAAGTGGGGGCGTTTGCCGATCGCGCCCGAAAAATCGGCAGGCCGAACCGACTACGCCCGTTCATCCTGCTTGATTGCGCCACGATTCCCGGCTCCAATCCTCCTGCCATTTCTGGTTTAGGGAGACACCCATGATGAAGCGGATTTTCCTGGCGGCGATCGTTGCCACCTTTGCAGCGGGCTCGGCCTTCGCGCAAGAAACGTGCGAGAGCAAAGCGATCGGCAAGGACGGCAAGCCCCTGGCCGGTGCCGCCAAGACCTCGTTCCTGAAGAAGTGCAAGGCCGACGCCTGCGCGCCCAAGGCCGTCGGCGCCGACGGCAAGCCGCTCGCCGGCGCCGCCAAGAACAGCTTTATGAAGAAGTGCGAGACCAGCGCGTAGTGGCGCGTACTGCAAGAAGCTCGTGCCCCGGACGCAGCGCAGCGCTCTCAGCGATGCGCTGCAGAGCCGGGGCCCATGTTTCCACACGCAGTCCGAGAGATGGGTCCCGGCTGAGCGGCGCGTCACTGCGTGCCGCACCGCGTCCGGGACATGAGCCTCGCGACTAGTTCGCTGCCTCACTCCCGCTTGAACTTGTAATCAAACGCCCCATCCAGCGGCTTGATCAGTCCGGCCGTCGGCGCCGGAAAGTGCACCGGCAGGATCAACGTGTCGGTGTCCGCAACCGAAGCGAAGAACTTTCGTCGCGACACCGCCGACTGCTTCGGATCCCAATCCGGCTTCGCCGACCAGTCCGGTTCGCGGCACTGGATCTGATGATGCATGAGATCGCCAGCGACCACCGCGCGCTGGCCCTTCGAGACAATGTTCACGCAGCAATGACAGGGCGAATGCCCCGGCGTCGGCGTCAGCGTCACGGTGTCGTCGAGCGCGTAGTCGTCATCGACCAATAGCGCCTGTCCCGCTTCGACGATCGGCAGGCAATTGTCGCGAAACACGGTGCCGGGCGGGTTGTTTCCCTTGGCGTGCTCGGCCTCCCAGGCCGCGTACTCGCGCTTGTGGAAGACGTACTTCGCGTTCGGGAACGTCGGCACCCAGCGCCCGTCGCGCAAGGTGGTATTCCAGCCGGTGTGGTCGATATGCAGATGCGTGCAGAACACGTAGTTGATCTGCTCGAAGCCGATGCCGAGCGCGAACAATTCGTTGCGCCAGCGCTCCTTGCCGGGAAAATCGAACGGCGGCGGATGGCCCTTGTCCTCGCCGGTACAGGTGTCGACCAAAATCGTGTAGCGCGGCGTGCGGACCACGAAGGTCTGGTAGGTGATCACCATCATGCCGCGCGCGGCGTCAAACACCTCCGGCTCCATCGTCGGCAGATGACGGGCGAACACGCCCTCGTCATAGGCTGGGAAAAAATCCTGCGGCCGCCGCCACGGCCCTTCCCGCTCGATCACCGCATCGATGGTGATATCGCCGATCCGCAGTTGCTTCATGGTTGTTCCGCTCCCTTTTTGCGAAAGGGTAGCGAGAGCGGCAGAGATCTTCAAGTAAGCGAGTTCATTGAAACTCTCTCGATTTGGTTGTAGCCCGGATGGAGCGAAGCGTAATCCGGGAAAGCTCCTCGGATGGTCTGCTATCGTCGCAATTTCGTCCCGGCCGGGACCTTCTTCTTCACCGCAACGCTGGATGATCGACGATTATCCGTGCTGATCGATCATGTCGACAAACTTCGCGGCGCATTCCGCATGACGCGCGTCGAACGACCATTCGAGATCGACGCGATCGCGATCCTCCCGGATCACCTCCACGTCATCATGACGCTCCCGAACGATGACGCTGATTTCTCCGGGAGATGGCGACGTATCAAAAGCCTGTTCACTCACCGGCTCGCAGCTTCCGGCGCCCCAATCTCCCGCAATCATCGCGGCGAGTTCGCCCTATGGCAGCGGCGATTTTGGGAGCACACAATTCGCAACGACGCCGATTTCGAGCGCTGCGCCGGCTACATCCACTTTAATCCAGTCAAGCACGGCCTTGTCTCATCGCCGACAGATTGGCCCTATTCTTCGCTCCATCGCTACGTCCGCGCTGGCTTGCTACCCGCCGACTGGGGCGGCACCGGCGAGAGTGATCCCGGATTACGCTGACGCTCCATCTGGACTACGAACGATATCAAGCGGCCTCTTGTAGCCTGGATGGAGCGCAGCGCAATCCGGGACACAATAACCACACCGTGCGACCGCGCGCGTGGCACGCCCCCCGGATTGCGCTGCGCTCCATCCGGGCTACCGCCGCCACCTACGACCGCAACCCCGGCGCCTCCTGCCCCGTGCGCGCGACATACTCCGTGTAGCCGCCGCCATATTGGTGGATGCCCTCCGGCGTCAGCTCCAGCACGCGGTTCGACAGCGTCGCCAAGAAATGCCGGTCGTGCGAGACGAACAGCATGGTGCCCTCGAAATCCGACAGCGCCGTGATCAGCATCTCCTTGGTGGCGAGGTCGAGATGGTTGGTCGGCTCGTCCAGCACCAAAAAGTTCGGCGGATCGAACAGCATCTTGGCCATCACCAGGCGCGCCTTCTCGCCGCCCGACAGCACCCGGCAGCGCTTCTCGACGTCGTCGCCGGAGAAGCCGAAGCAGCCGGCGAGCGCACGCAAGGAGCCCTGCCCCGCGGTCGGAAACGCGTCTTCCAGCGACTGGAACACGGTGCGCTCGCCGTCGAGCAAATCCATCGCGTGCTGGGCGAAATAGCCCATCTTGACGCTGCCCCCGAGGGCCACCGTGCCCTCGTCAGGCTCGCTCGCACCGGCAATGAGCTTGAGCAAGGTCGATTTGCCGGCGCCGTTGATGCCCATCACGCACCAGCGCTCGCGGCGGCGGATCATGAAATCGAGGCCGTCATAGATGCGCTTATTGCCGTAGCCCTTGTGGACATTCTTCAGCGCGACGACATCCTCGCCCGAGCGCGGCGCCGGCGGGAAGTCGAACGCGACGCTCTGGCGGCGGCGCGGCGGCTCGACCCGCTCGATCTTGTCGAGCTTCTTGACCCGGCTCTGCACCTGGGCCGCATGCGAGGCGCGCGCCTTGAAGCGCTCGATGAACTTGATCTCCTTGGCGAGCATGGCCTGCTGGCGCTCGAACTGGGCCTGCTGCTGCTTCTCGTTCTGCGCCCGCTGCTGCTCGTAGAATTCGTAGTCGCCGGTGTAGGTGGTGAGCGAGCCGCTATCGATCTCGATCACTTTGGAGATCACGCGGTTGATGAACTCGCGGTCGTGCGAGGTCATCAGCAGCGTGCCTTCGTAATCGTGCAGGAATTTTTCCAGCCAGATCAGGCTTTCGAGATCGAGATGGTTGCTCGGCTCGTCGAGCAGCATCACGTCGGGGCGCATCAGGAGGATGCGGGCCAGCGCCACGCGCATCTTCCAGCCGCCGGACAGCTTGCCGACGTCGCCGTCCATCATCTCCTGGCTGAAGCCGAGGCCTGACAGCGCTTCGCGCGCACGGCCATCGAGCGCGTAGCCGTCGAGCTCCTCGAAGCGATGCTGCACCTCGCCGTAGCGGGCGATGATCTCGTCCATCTCGTCGGCCTTGTCAGGATCGGCCATCGCGGCCTCGAGCTCGCGCAGCTCGGCCGCGACCTCGCTGACAGGACCTGCGCCATTCATCACCTCGGCCACGGCGCTGCGGCCGCTCATCTCGCCGACGTCCTGGTTGAAATAGCCGATCGTGATGCCGCGATCGGTCGAGACCTGGCCCTCGTCGGGCAGTTCCTCGCCGGCAATCATCCGGAACAATGTGGTCTTGCCGGCGCCGTTCGGACCGACAAGGCCGATCTTCTCACCCTTGTTGAGGGCCGCGGAGGCTTCGATGAACAGGATCTGGTGGCCGGCTTGCTTGCTGACGTTGTCGAGGCGGATCATGGGGTCATTTGGGGGGATTTTTGCGTTGCAGCGTCATAGGCTATGCGAGCCGTCAGGGGAAGCCCGGCGGGGCCCGGATTCAGTCCTACCGGATGCCAATTCGGTCGTTTCACCCCGCAGCTTAGGGCTCGTGGACCTCGATGGTCTGCATCATTGCGATCTCATGGTTGGGAGCGGAGGTGATCAGCTCGCCTAGCGCGTCGATCGTGCGGAGATGCGCAATCGGTGCGCAACACGGCCGAGCACCGAAGCATTCGAAACCAATGCGAAGCCAAAAGCGAAATTCATTTCACTCAGGCGCGCCGCCGGAACCTAATTAACTGCCAACAAACGACAAATTTAGTTATTTCCGATAATCATGATGACTCCATCATAAAATACAAAAATATGTTTGGGGAAAACATGGGAGGTTTGGAATGGAAGCTGCCCGCCGCTTTCGCGCAATGGCGTCACTTTGCCGGCAGACTGCCGCGCTTCATCCTGACAGAAGCTGGAAACTGCTCGCAGAGGCAGAGTACTGGGAGCATCTGGCGACTGCAGCTTTAGCCCACTGACTTCGGCCTAGCGAATATTCACTTCCTTGGTCTTTTCGTCGACTTCTTGGTTCAAATCATATTCTGAGGCAGCGATGTCCAGTACTGGTCAGGTTTATACTTGCGCTGTCCTGCGCGAACGTGTGCAAGCGATTGTGGCGGGGCTTCGAGAAGTGGAGACGCTTCGAAGCAGGCTCCGAAACGCAGAAGCGAGAACAATCGGCCGAAGAAGGCGTGCCAAAGTGGGCCGCAGAGCAAGAGCCGTTTGAGGGCGCCCGGTCACCTAAATATCCACCCGCATTGGGCTCACTCGCAGTCTTCGACGTGTGCCATCAACGGAACATCGCGAGCTCAGCGCGCATTGAAGGACCATCAGAATACGCTCGATGGAGGCCCTCATGATTGGGACAACGCGGAACGAAACAAGGCTGACCAATTTGGCGACAGCGTGCGCGGCCCTGGCTCTCGTGCTCGCCACGGTTCCGGCAACGGCGCAGGAGACCGGACGACCGAGAGTCGGCACGCTCACGTGCAACATATCGCCCGGAGTCGGCATGATCGTTGCTGGACAACGGCAGTTGAGCTGCATCTATGCATCGGCGAGAGGCAGGGCGCGCGAGGCTTACGAAGGCACCGTCAGCACGCTTGGTCTCGATATAGGAGCCACGTCCGGCGGTCAGCTCGTTTGGGCCGTTTATGCTCCGACCGCGGTTCGCCACGCCGCGTTGGCCGGAACCTATGCCGGCGCGACCGCCGGCGGCACAGTTGGTGCCGGAGTTGGCGCCAACCTCCTGGTGGGCGGCTCGGATCGCACGATCGCCTTGCAGCCGGTATCCGTCCAGGCGCAAACAGGTATGAACATCGCAGCAGGCATATCGAGCATGGAATTGCGGCCGGCCGCTGCGCCTTTGCGCCGCAGGTGACCGCCGTCGCCGGCGAATTGAAGTAGAAATGGCGCTTGTCGGTGAGTCCGGGTCCGCAGTGGCCACCGGTGCCCTCAGGGAAGTTGAACCGCTCGTTCCTGCGCGCAATGGCGGAGGATTGATTAAAATTCGCTCGCCCCGGAACGGTCCAGAAATGCCCACGTTTGCTCGCGTAGGATCGCACCTGTGACGGAGGGCATAGGATCCGACCTCACCAACAACAACGATGGAGCAACTAATGGCCAATCCACGCCAGGAGGAAAAGTCTACCCAAAGCCCTGAGGACACAATCCGCCGCGCCGCCGAGAGGACCGCGGAGCAGACCAGACGGATCGGCCTAGCTACCGCTGAGGCCGGCGAAGAGGTCGCCCAAGCTAGCAGCCATCTACTGCAACAAAATGCCGAGATGCTGCAAAACACTTGGCGCTTCGGCGTCGACATGGCCACCGCGATGATGGGCCGCTCGACTGATCAGCTTGGTCGCACGTTCGGTTTGACGGGCAATGAAGCGCAGCGGGCAACGGAACGCTCAGTCCGCAACGCCGAAGCTATCATGTACTCTACGACCGCAGTCGCCAAAGGAATGAATGGCGTGTCACGCGAGTACTTTGATTTCGTTCGACAGCAGATCGATCGGACCATGGATCGCATGAACGAACTCTGGCGCTGCCGAACTCCTCACGATTTGGCGGCCGTGCAGACTGATCTGATGCGCGACACGATCAGTAGCGCCTTGGACACCAGCCGCCGGATGGCGGACATGTCTCTGAAGGTGGCTGACGATGCCGGAAACCATATAACCCAGAGTATCGAACGCATGCGGCACGCAGCCTAGCGCGCGCCGGCATAATCATGGCGCACGTGCGCGGCTGAACCTCAGCCGCTCACCGCGCCGCTAAGCCTGACGGCCTTGTTCTCTCGCAGAGCTGAGGGCAGAAACAATGAGGGCCCCGACGTATTGGACGCGTCGGGGCCCAAACCGTTACTCACTGCGGTCAGTCGCAGATGCGGCGGCGAACCACAATATCCTCACCGAACCGGTTGATCCGGTGTTCGACGATGGTGCGGCAACCGCCGTAGTATTCGTTACCGTAGTCACGGTAGTATCGGTCCGGGCCGACATAAACGCCGCCGGGACCGATGCCAAACTCAACAGCGTTTGCTGTTGTTACCGCTCCCGCAGCTAGAGCAGCCACTGCGGCGAGCGCGAGGATCGTTCGCTTCATTTGGCACTCCTCTCGCAAGTGACGGAGCATTGGGCCAACGATCGGGCCGGAGATTGGTTTCGTGACAATGAGCGGGGACCAATCGAGAAAATCGTCGTTCCACTATGAACAGCGCGTTCACGAAGGAACGCAGGATCAACGCAGAAGCAAATCTGGTCCGCCATGTCTCAACGAACGGACCTCCGTTAGATGAGGGTTGCTTCGCTGATGGACCAAACCCGTGGCCTTTGTGCCACGGCTGGGGGCGATGCACGCCGACAACATGTGCGATCGCCTCCCCCATCAGGACCGGACCGGCTGCCCGATTCCAAGAAGATTGCCTTCGCTGTCGCGGAACCACGCGCCTCGCTCACCGATACCCTTGCTGGCGTAATTCCCGGCTATCTCGGCGATCCCCTCAACGGTCTTCAGACCGGGCAGGTCATATTCCTCGAACTTGACTCCCCGCGCGCGAAGCTCGCACACCGTTGCCTCGATATCCTCAACTTCCCAGCCCATCTGCGTGTGCGTGCCGGATTGCACTCCGGCCGAGATGAATATCGCAAACTCGCCACTTGCGCAGATGTAGCGCAGTCCACCTTCGCGTTGTTCGACAGGGTCGAGCCCGAGTTTTTCGGAATAGAACGCCCGCGCCCGATCTAGGTCCTTGGCTGGAAGACGGGTGGCCACCTTCGCGTTCGCTAGCATTCTTCTCTCCCTCTGAGTTTAATAAGAGTTGGGCGCGTCGCATCCTCGGTCAAGCCAAAGTCCGCTCAGGGTCCAATCGGCGACATAGAGGCGTCCACTGAACAATCGGTCAGAGCAGCTAACGTTTTAACGATGGGACCGCTCGGGGTGGACATCGCACGGTTGGCACTGTCACGCATCCGTCGTAAAAATGAGCGGGTTGGAGAGCCGGCCATGGTGCAGGAGCGGCCAGCCCGGATCGCGCGCAGGCTGTCGGCGATATTGGCCGCTGACGTGGCCGGCTATTCGCGGCTCATGCACAATGACGAAGAGGCAACGCATGCCAAACTGACTGCGCTTTTGACGGACGCAGTCGGCCCGGCAGTTGCCGAACACGGTGGCCGCATCGTCAAGAACACCGGCGATGGCTTCTTGGCGGAATTTCCAAGCGCGGTCGAAGCGGTTCGAGCTGCGGTACAATTTCAGACCCGCGTCAAGGAACTGACAATCGATGATCCAGAAGCCAAGCGCATAGTCTTCCGCGTGGGAATTAATATCGGCGATGTGATTGTCGAGCCGAATGACATCTTTGGCGATGGCGTGAATGTCGCGGCGCGGCTTGAAGGCATCGCGAAGGCCGGCGGCATCTGCATATCTTCGGCCGCCTACGATCAAGTCCGTGGCAAGGTCGGGGTCGAGTTCGCCGATCTGGGCGAGCAGAACCTCAAAAATATCGCTCTCCCAGTCCGAGTCTATGCTTCGCAGCTCTCCGATACGCTGCCGGTCATTTCGGGCTTTCCGTTTGTCCAGTGGCCTGCGCATAGCCGGCGAGCTCGGATGGGTCTTACAATGGCGCTTCTCCTGCTCATGGCTGGCGGCGGTCTTGGTTACTGGTACATGCGATGGAATGAGCCACAATTGGTGAAGCATCGTCTATCGATTGTCGTGCTGCCATTCACGAATTTGAGCAACGAACCCGAGCAGGAGTACTTTGCGGAAGGTGTTGCTGACGATCTAAGCTCCGATCTCTCGCGGATCGAGGACAGCTTCGTGATCGCGCCGAGTACAGCCCGTGCCTATAAGAACGTTGACCCAAAGCGCGTTCGCCGCGAACTCGGCGTCCGTTATATCCTCGACGGTAGTTTGCGCCGAACGGAGTCGATTGTCCGGATCAACGCCCGGCTGATCGATACGCGAACCGGCGCCCAGATCTGGTCGGAGAGCGTCGACGGTGAGTGGTCCAAATCGTTGCAGCTTCAGGATGTCATCACGGGTGGATTGGCGCGGCGGCTTGATCTCGAGCTGACTGACCACGAAAGCCGCGACGCGGAGGTTGCGCGGCCCAATAATCCCGACGCGGTCGATCTTACAATGCAGGGCCTGGCCGTGCTCAATCGTCCCTATTCGCGCGAACAGGTAGCCGAGTCGGGTGCCCTCTTCGAGCGCGCACTGCAGATCGACCCCGGCTACCCTAAGGCCCTCGTGGGGTTGGCAGATACTTTGGCAATACAAGTCAATTATCGTTGGACCGATGCACCCGCCGATAAGTTACGGCGCGCTGAGAAAACGGTGGATCAGGTTCTGTCCCAGTTTCCCAGCGACGCAATGGCACATTTTGTAAAGGGCGAGATCCAACGCGCCAAGGGCAGGAATCTCGACGCTGCTGTCAGCGAGTATATGGCGGCAATCGGGATAAATCCTAGTCTCGCCCCGGCTCATGGCGCGCTGGGCGCTGCCAAGATACGTGTTGGCCGATCTGCGGAGGCATTTGCCCCTCTCCAAATGGCCATCCAGCTCAGCCCCCGCGATCCGCTCCTAAGCACGTGGTACTTCTACGCCTGTCATGCGCACAGCCATCTCGCTCAATATGATGAAGCGATAGACTGGTGCAGCCGCTCCATCACAGTGAATCCCTTTTGGATTGCCTACGCAGATCTCGCCGCGGCCAACGCATTGACGGGACATGAGCCCGAAGCTCTTGCCGCCGTCGGCGAGCTTCGTCGGCTCATGCCCAACTACACCGTTGCCCTTTGGTTGCAGGATGGGTCTGAGTGGTCCGATAACGTCGTTTTCCTTGCCGAATTTCAGCGCATCGCTGAGGGTCTGCGTAAGGCGGGCCTTCCTGAACGGTGAACGAGCAAAGGACCGAGCCGATCCCCATGCTCGCGGCGTGCCGGATAAGAGCTCGCCGGATCTCCGCTCAGGCATATTAGAAGTGGCCCGGAAGCCTGATCCGGGTCCACAACCGGACTACCAATTACCCTGAGGTCCAGAATGCCGTTCCGTCCACGGGGGCGAAAGTGCGGCTGCCTTCTCAAGTTCGTTGTTGGGTGCAGGTTCGTTGGATCGCGCGAAAACAAAACGGGACGTGGCGGCACTTTCCGCTTCGTCCCTCCCGTCTTGGCCGATCAGGATCAATCCAGCTCCGCCATTCGCGACGTTCAGAATAGTCGGTTCGCCGCCCCACGTCTTGATTGGCTTCATTGCGATGGTGAGAAATTCGCCCATAGGCTGGTCCAGATACTGAATCCGCAATTGCGGACCGACCTCCGCGTCGGCGAGCTTAAAGCCGATCTGCATGGCGCGCGCGTAAATAGCAGCCAAAGTCACGGTATCCGTCTTGAACCCAAGCTCGGCTACTCGCACAACGACAAGCTTCACTTCGGCTGCCTTAGAAGCAACGGTGAAGGTCGGTCGAGCGAGGATTTCGGCAGCCGTGCCGCCGACACCGCACCGCATGGCGTCCAGCACGTTACGCAGCGCAACAGAATTGGCAAAGGTGCCGACCCTAATTGTCTTCCACGTCGGAACATCGCGCGCGGACCTGAGCTGTTGGAGCGCATAGGATGGACGCGGCTTGTGCGCCTTCATCTCGTTTTGCAGGACATCGCGAGCTGCACATTGAGCCCACGCATCCTCTGCCAATGAAACGATGCAAGTGGCGCACACTATCGAAGCGATCAGGTGACGACGGTTGCGCCCTGCAGAACGCTGATTGACCGCGCCGCGATCGGCTCGACTTTCCAGAATGGACATGTCGAAAATCGATTTGTTGGTTACGCCTGACCTAAAATGCCCGCCTCCGAGTCAAGGGGAATGTCGGAGGGTAACGCGTCAAGAAACATTGCCCGGCCGACTTTGAAATGGGTCCGGAGGCGGGGCACCAGCTGAAGTATTCCAATTACAAATGGCAGGCGGCAGTCCGTAAGCCTGATCGCCCGCACCATCATACCAACGAGGAATGATGTCGTTGAACGATAGCACCGTCATTCCCTTGGTTCAATTCTGAATCAAACGCACGCTCATCGAGGCGGCGATCCAGACTTGTTCGACGCCTTTGGGTCAAAGCGCCACTCGGACGATTGGCCGGCCGCCTCTCTATCCCGATGAGCCGACAATTTGACGCTGCGCCCGGAGTTCGTATTCGGGCCACAACCTGACCCTTCATGCTATTCGATCACTTCGTCGGCCCGTCGAGCATCGTGACGGCTTAAGGCCAGAGGCAAACGTGGTGATTTTGATCGGCACAAAGTCAGCTTATGCCGTCCTTTTCGTCAGCCCGTGCGTAGAGGATTTGATCAATGACCAACGGATAGGCGGCACTTTCTGCTTCGTCCCTTCGGCTTGGCCGATCAGGATTAATCCAGCTACGCCATTCGCGACCGCGCCGCAATCGGTGATCGTCTCGCGATCCGGACAGGCCAAATAGTCTACGAACAGCACACCCCCCTTGTTTGAATCGGGGGGCATGGAACGGTCCCGTAGGAACAGAAGACGCAGCAGTCGCCCGACTTGGGCTTTAGCCGTAGGCCGCACCTCCTGCAGTCGTAAAAGAACTGGCAGGCATCCGTCGGCATGGTCTCGATCTGTTGATGGCCACACGCCGGACACGTGAGGGTCGACTCTAGCTGCATTTGTTGCCTGCGGTTCAAGCGTTGTCCGAGATCGTCGCGTCATTCTGCCAGCCGCGCGCCGCAGCGGCAACGACGGCAAGCGTGGCCTTGGCGCCGTCGGCCTCGCCCTTCTCGAAGTCGCCCTCGGTCTGCGCCATCGAGTTCGTGACGTGGGCGAAGCAGACGATCGAGTTGCCGCTCGTCGTGCCGAAAGCGTAGAGCGCCGCAGCTTCCATCTCCACGGCGAGCGTCCCCAGCTCGCGCGCTCGCGAGATCGCCGCTTCGGTCTCGCGATAGGGAGCATCCGTCGTCCAGGTCGAACCGCGATGCAGTTTCTCCGGCAGCGATCGGCCCGCCCGCTCGACGCGATCCAGAAGCGACATGTCGGGTGCTGCCGCGAAAGTCGAGCCAGCCAGGTAGTGATAACTCGTCCCCTCGTCGCGCAGCGCGCGGTCGATCAGGACGAAATAGGGAGTAGGTCCGATGGGATTGATCTGGCCCGCCGAGGTGACGCTGACGAGCAGTCGGCAGTTCGACGCGAAGCGCTGCTCGGCGACCAGGACGGCGAAGGGTGCCCCGACCGCGCAGCCGACGATCCCGACCTCGCCGATGTCGTCGAGATCGAAGGCAAGAAGCTCGGTGTGGTAGCAGGCCCAACCTTCATGGATGCGGCCGACGCCGGTCCGCTTGAGGTGACGGACGACGTCACCATCCGGATCGAGCACGCAGATTTCGGGCACAGCTACGAGCGGCAACTGCCTCTGCCGGCGCGCCTCCCTCAACAGGGATTCAGGCCGGAACACCGAGGGCGCCTTGTGATCCTTTACGCCAACGATCGGCCACGCGGGTTCCGCGCGATGAGGCTTATCATCCATGATGCACCTGATCGACCTGTTTCAAGCAACGGATTCGACCGGCAGGCCGGCGGCCTTCCACTCCGGGTAACCGTCCTCAAGGCGGCGAATGCGATAGCCGCGCGCCCGCAGTGCCGCCACGGCTTCGAACGAAAGAACGCAATAGGGCCCGCGACAATACGCAATCACTTCACGGCCTTGCGGTAACTCGCCCAAACGTCTTTCCAGTTCAGCCAGAGGAATGTTGAGCGCCCCCGGCAGATGGCCCAGCGCGAACTCATCCTCGGGCCGCACATCGAGCAACGTGACCAGATCGTCCCGCAATCGCGCGACCAGGTCGTCGCGCGAGACGGGCTCAAGCGCATCACGGGCTTGGAAGTAATCGGTCACAACACGACCGATCTCGGCGACATTCCGTTCACCGACCCGACCCAGCGCCTTGATCAGCGTCACTACTTCGGCATCGCCAGCGAGGCGATAGAGAATGTGCTTGCCACGACGCTCCGTTTCGACGAGGCGCGCGCGCCTCAGTATCTGCAGATGCCGCGACGTGTTGGCGAATGTCAGATGTGCCCGAGCCGACAGCTCCTCGACGGTGCGTATCCCCTGCGCAAGGTGCTCCAGCAGCTCAAGCCGGTGAGCATGGCCGAGCGCCTGCGCCACCTCGGCAAGGTTTTCATAGATCTCCTGTTTCGGTCCTGAGCTTGACACGGCGGCCCCTCAATATATCATTCAGCAGACTGATTGAATGTACTAGCGTTTCTCTCGAGGGAGTGCAAGTCCATGATTCTCCGCCAGTTCTTGCATAGCGATCCAGTCGGTATCTCCTACCTTTTCGGCTGCGGCGGCAAAGCTGCCGGCGCGGTCGTTGATCCGGTCGGCGATATTCAGCCCTACCTGCAGGCGGCCGACAATACCGGCATGCGGATCCATTTCGTCATAGACACTCATGTCCATGCCGATCACCTGTCAGCGGGCCGGGCGCTCGCCGCCGCAGCGGGAGCTGAGTACGTGCTCTCGACGGAGGCTGGTGTATCGTTTCCCTACAAGGGTGTGCACGACGGCGACGTTCTTCCCCTCGGCAACGTGTCGGCGACGGTGATGCACACACCGGGTCACACGCCCGAGCACATCTGCATCCTTGTTACAGACCAAACACGCGCCAACGAACCCTGGCTCGTCTTCACCGGTCACACGCTCATGGTCGGCGATCTCGGCCGCACCGAACTTGCCGTGAGCGCGGAGGAAGGCGCCAGGCAACTGTTCCGAAGCGTGAGCAGGCTTAAGGAGCTTCCTGACTACGTCGAGGTGCTGCCGGGCGCCTATGCGAGCTCGGCTTGCGGTCGGCGCCTGAGCGGCAAACCATCCTCCGCGATCGGCTTCGAGAAGCGGCACAATCAGGCGTTCAAAATCGAGGATGAAGCCGAGTTTGTTCGGTTCATGGTCGCCGAGATTCCGCCGGCGCCGCCAGAGGCCGCGCGGATCAGGGCGGCAAACTCAGGCATGGCGGCGGCCGCGGCCTGAACTAATGACCGAAGCTGTAACTGGTCCACAGATTGCCTCGTCTGTCCAACTGGGGCTGAAAGAGAACTGGCCGCAGTTCGCATTGCTCGTCCTGATCAACGCCTTCGTCGGCGGGATGGTCGGGATCGAGCGCACGGTCGTGCCGTTGATCGGCTCCGAGGAATTCAGGATCAGTTCGACGACGCTCGTGGTTTCCTTCATCGTCAGCTTCGGCGTCGTGAAGGCTTGCGCCAATCTGATCTCCGGCCAGCTCGCCGACGCCTGGGGACGCAAACGTGTTCTGATCCTCGGCTGGCTCGTCGGCCTGCCGGTGCCGCTCATGATCATGTGGGCGCCGAGCTGGGGATGGGTCATCGCAGCAAACGCCCTTCTCGGCATCAACCAGGGTCTTGCCTGGTCGATGACGGTAATCATGAAAATCGATCTCGTCGGACCGAAGTCGCGGGGACTTGCCGTGGGCCTGAACGAGTTCGCCGGTTATCTCGCGGTAGGCGTGACCGCTTTCCTCACTGGATATCTTGCCTCGAAATACGGACTGCGGCCGGCACCGATCTACCTCGGCGTTGCCTATGCGATTCTAGGCACAGTGCTCTCGATCCTGCTGGTGCGCGACACTCGCGAGCACGTTCGGCTGGAGACCGCAGCGCATGCGCGTCAAGCGTCCCCGATCAGCTTCAGGGAGATATTCGTCCTCACGTCGTTCGGAGATCGCAATCTATTCGCCGCGTCGCAGGCTGGGCTCGTCAACAATCTGAATGATGGAATGAGCTGGGGGATCTTTCCGCTGTTCTTCGCCTCGTTCGGCCTCCCCGTCGACCGGATCGGCATACTGAAGGCCGTCTATCCGGCCACCTGGGGCATCCTGCAGATCGCCACGGGCCCTCTTTCTGATCGGTGGGGCCGCAAGGGCTTGATCGTGGCCGGCATGTGGGTCCAGGCCGCGGGTCTATTCTTGAGCGCTGCAACAAGCCATTTCGAATGGTGGCTGGTCGGCAGCCTGCTTCTCGGACTTGGTACGGCCATGGTGTACCCGAGCCTGATCGCTGCCGTGTCCGACGCTTCGCATCCAAGCTGGCGCGCACGCTCACTCAGCGTCTATCGCTTCTGGCGCGATCTCGGTTACGCGATCGGGGCGCTATCGGCCGGCATCATCGCCGACCTGTTCGGCATGGCCTGGGCGATCGGAGCGATCGGCGCGCTCACTTTCGTCTCGGGGGCGATAGTATTCGTCGCTATGGAGGTCAGGCCCGGAGCACGAACGTGAGCGAAACCTTTTCAGGACGTTGCCTTTGTGGGGCGGTGCGTTTCGAGGCGCGAGGCCGGCCGATCTTCTGGTGTCACTGCGATAGCTGCCGCCGCCATTCCGGCGCGCCCGTTAGCGTGTTCGTCGGGTTCGAGAACGACTCTGTCACGGTGACCGAAGGCGCCATCACGACGTTTGAATCATCGCCGGGAACGACGCGCGGTTTCTGTGCCCGCTGCGGCTCGACGCTGACCTGCGCTACCGTGCACTTTCCGACGGAGACGTACTATCACGTCGGTGCCTTCGACCGGGCGGCGGAGCTCCAGCCGAGCAAGCATTTTTTCGCCAACGAGCAATTGCCCTGGCTGAAGCTTAGCCACAACGAGCAAGGTAAATGACTGCGACGATGTGGCCGATCTATCCGGATTTCAACGCGAGCACACCGGTTGATCCAACCGCGGCGCTGTGAGTAGACGCCCTACGCCCGCCGCATCAGCTTGAGCGAAGCTGCAAGGCGCAGGCTGCGCTTGCCGGCGAGCGCGAACGTCGTCGTCAATTTACCTGCTTTGGGTCATCAGCGCCGATTGTGCCCTGCACTCGATTGAGCCCGGTCCGACCCTGCCATCACCGTCCAAGAACCGCGTAGAAGCGGTCCATCGATCGGCAGCAGCCAGGGTGTTTCTGCAGCAACTTAGGGAGCAATGGATAGAGCCAGCCCGCTGCGGCAGATGGCGACTGCCGCAGCGATCGAGAGCAACATTCAATTACGCCGGACTTTCGCGACTAAACTATTGCCGAAAGCTTTGCCGCCTCGAGAGCAGGATCAAGGTCGTCGTCACCATCGAGGACAAGGGCTCCGTCGTAGGTGACCCTGTCCTGCTCTATCTCAACGACCTTTTTGCCGAAGCTCAGGTAGCTGAACTTCCAGGGACGCTCATGGTAGTCCCGCCGGAGGTGATACAGGACGCTCGTCGCAATCCGCTGCCCTAGAAGCGTGGACGCGCTGTAGTCGGTACGCCAGTGAACGCCCGCCATGTTGCGTCCGATTGCAATGTTGGACGCGACCTTGTCGAGTTCGCCTGCAATCGTTAGCTGGTCAGCATCCGGCACTCCGACAGTTGTCAGGTCTGTTCCTTGGGACGTCGGGATAACCGGCGTAATCCCAACATCCTTGAGCTTCTGTGTTCCTGCAAAATAAGCCTTCAGCGCGGTGACGCATGCGCCGGCGACAGTGGCATGGCCCGCACCGTAGGAACCGTGCGCCGGTGAGCCGTCGGCGAAACACATCGGCAGCAGGTAGCTGTCGCTGTTGGCGCCGTGAGCGGCGTTCGCTTGCCTGATTCTTGCAACCGCGCCGCCCGAGGCGTTGGACGCCTGCAACACCGCAAGCCCGCTTGAGAGCGCCAATTGCGCCTCGGCGGCCTTCAAACCCGTGGGGTGCAGCGCACGATGGACCAAGCCGCCATAGGCTTCCGGGCGCAGGCGCAGGTTTCCGATAAATTTCTGGTACCACACCGCCTTCAACGCACATGTCGCCACCTCGCAGACCAGCGAAAGTATGAACGGCGAGCCAAAGGTGCCGAAGCCCTCTTCATGCGGGAAGACCGGCGCATCCCGGTTGTAGGGATTTCCCGCATCCAGCTTAACGCCAGGGCTACCGAGCAAGATCAGGGCAGCGTTCAAGTAGGCTTCATACAGTGCGTCAAGATGGACGTATCGCGCGATGTCGCCCGCGTTCTGAATGTACCGCGGGGTGGCCGGGAGTTCGATCGATGACGGAAAGGCTTTTCCTCTCTGCACGTCGAGCCAATGCGATCATGTGAGGGACGCCTCCAGACTGATAGTCGGTGCTTACAACCCGCCCTTCAGTTTGCTTGATCCGCAAAGACCCGTACGGCACGTCAAGCCAGAGAAATTGTGAAACGAGCGGCCCAAGGTGCTCCTGGTTCGTTTGTCCCGCTGGCGTCCATTCGCCGCCTCGAAAAGCGTTGCCGGCGTGACGGGCCGGGCAGTGTAGTTGGGATGATTACTCGAGTCGGGATGGGCATATAGCTTGAGAGCGCTCAGTTCGCTGGCTGCGGCTTGTGCCAGGGCGTTGCTCGGATAATCCAGAAAATTGACGTCACGGAGCAATGCCATCCAGTAAAGCTCAATCATCTCCGCGGCTGCAGTCTCATGCTTCCCGTCCTGCTCCGGTGGCTTCGGAATGCGGAAATGCCAACCAGCCGAGGTGAGTCGATCGGCGGCCAGACCTGCTTGCGGATTTACGAGCGGACGGAGGCGGCTGACTCGATGTTCTGAAAATCCGCCGGGCGATGCTCATTCAGAGCTGCTAAAAATGATTTGAATGAGCTCGGGATCACTCGCCCGTCGTCGTCGTGCTTTAGCGACTTGTGAAAGTGCAACTCCGCTGCCTGGACAAGATCATTGGGTGGAGTGTGGACCAGCTTATGTACAGCAGTATTAGCTGGAGCAGGTGATGGTGGATGTGGCTTTGGATAAGAAATTGCCATTTGAATTTCTCCTATAGCCATCCCGCCACAATTGACGAGACCGGGCATCGGTGCCCTTGCGGAGTCGTATCGTGAATACTACACAACCTTTGTGGGATGCCTCACACGAGCGCTTTTTCAATTGGATCGAATACGGCAGCCGGACTCACCAAGTTGTGCTGAGCACTCAGAAAAGAGTAACGGCTAGGCAAAATGGCCGCAGATTGTTCTGCGGCCTTAGATTGTCGCGCGCCGCCTCAGTTCAGCGATCACCGGCAGCGAGCCTGGAATCTTTCGGAAAGCGGTAGCGCTAACGTTTGAGCCTGCGGGATCAAGACGGGCTCAACGTCTTAAATCGCGCCGTTATATTCTCCTCTGGCTGGATAGTCGTTCTTGATGACGAAATCCAACGCCTGGACCATTTCAGAGAAGTTGGGCCTGACGAACGGCATGGATTGGACGGAGAGATAGTAGATCGTTTGATCCGGTCTGATCAGAAACACGCCGGGTTCAGAGAACAAAGAAGGTTCTTCGATTCCGATCGAGGTCTTTCCCCGAGATGTCGATATATACAGACCCCAATTGCGAGCATCGCTCAGTCCTAGACCATATCCGACACGCAAATTCTTGGCTTGGATCTTGTCCGCCATCTGGCGAGCTCGCTCCTCCCCATCTGAACTAATAGCGACGGTGGTGACGCCGCGGATGGCAAATTCCGGCGTCAGGCGTTCTAATTCCTTCAGGTAGTTGGCACAGATCGGGCAATGCAAGCCGCGATAGAAGCAGACGAGCGACATGCGCTCTGGGCTCTCGGTTGCCAGGTCGAAGGGACCATGGTCGAGCGTGTTTATGACAAGGGGCGGCGCTTTCTGGCGAGGTATAAGCATTTGGATTCCTTTCACGGACCAAGGGGCAGCACAGGACCGGTTGCTCCCAGATCCAGCTCATGCCACACTGGAGAGCATGAATGGTCCCCGAAACATGATTGAGAGTCCTGTGACGGCCAAGCGCGACAGGCTTTCCGCCTTCTTCGATGCCTTCCAAATGTCGGTTACGGTCGCTGCGAAAGATGCCCGAGACGCGGTCGCAAACCTTGTTGTTGTTGGAGAGGGTGGCTGCGCAAGGAGCGTCGTCTTCTGCCCCCACCGTGATGCGATGCCCGATCGCGGCGGCGATATCCTGGCTGCGGCGACCATCGAGTTCGGGGGCATCACAAACCCGCTCATGAATGCAATGCCCGAGCGGATCGTGATCCCCCTCGGCGAGTCCCCTACCCTACAAGCTCTGACTGTAGCCTTTGTAACCGAGGCCTCGGACATGCGATGCGGCAGGCAAGTCGCTCTCGACCGCTTGTGCGAGGTGATCATCTTGCTTGTGCTTCGGAGAGCAATCGATATCGGCTCAACGCGACCAGGACTTCTTGCCGGCCTATCCCACCCAGCGATCCATAAGGCTCTGGTCGCGATGCACGATCAACCCTCTCGCCCGTGGCACACCGAGGAGCTTGCGAGTATCAGCGGACTCTCGCGGAGCCGCTTCATGACTCTGTTTCCCAAAGTGACCGGCACTACACCGGCTGCCTATCTTAAGGCGTGGCGGCTGACACTTGGCCAGCGTGAGCTCCAGCGCGGCGAGCGCGTCAAGTCGGTCGCGAGGCGCGTGGGTTTTGGCAGCGCAGCGGCGTTCTCGCGCGCATACGCATTGGCATTCGGCCATTCACCGATCTCTTTGCGTAAGCCAGGTCCTGCGTCGCAGGATGTCGCTGCTGCCAATTAGCTGCTACCGCCGACAGATCGTCAAGCGTCAGGCGAAAAGGTCCGTCAAGCGGTCGTCTATGCGTGAAGGCGTAATCTCGAGGATCTCGGCAGTAACAACTTCCGCCGCGACAAATGGATCGAGAGCGACGCACTCCTCGACCTGCGAACGAGAGAGGCGACCGCTCAGGAGTATGGCTCCGCCAAGGTTCGGCTGAAGACTCCCTGCCATCAGGAATGCGCCGTCGTCGAAGCCGCGCTTGAGCCAATCGTTGTGGCCTTGCATGAACTGGCCGGCTTGTGCCTTTTTAGATCCAAATTTCAGAAGAGCAATAAACATCGCGGTCCCTTTTATGAGTGATGTATGGCACGCCGGCGCCCGAGCATACGCTGACGACCCGGCTGCGTTGCAGCGGTTTCTAGGTCGGTGAGCCACGCGGACATGGCCTGGATTTCATTTCGGACAAATCGTTCGTCGTGAAGGGCGTTGGCTAGGACGTTCTGAAAAAGACAAAAGCCGCAGTGTCACGGGAGCGCAGCGGAGCGTGCGTCGACTCGGGCGGTCGGAGATGGGGCGCTCGCTGACATTGCCCGGAGCGACGCGTAAAGCCTGCTTCACCCCAGCAGAGGACATCGGACATTTGTGAGTAGACGCCCTACGCCCGCCGCATCAGCTTGAGCGAGGCCGCAAGGCGCAGGCTGCGCTTGCCGGCGAGTGCGATGCCTTCGAGCTCACCGCTATCGGCCATGCAGGTGCCGGAGAAGCCGATCCCGACCTCGAGGCCGCCAAACACGGGATTTTCGCCTTTCGCCGGCGTGTGCTCCTGGTTCAGCATCTCGCCCTTCCAGCGGCCGTCCGCGGAGGAATAGGAGCCGAGATAGTAGAAGAACGCATCGCCGCCGAGGATGCGGCCGTCGATCAGCAGCATCACGCCGGAGAGTCCGGCATCCACGCCATCGAGCGCGCGCAGGCTCATCCCATAGAGGCCGTTGGCGATCCCGCCCGGACCGACGGCTCCGCTCGGCGGCAGCGCCTCGTCGTCGAGCGGGGTGAGATTGGCCCAGAAATTGGCGCCCGGCATCGTGTCCGCGCTGCCCTGAAGGCGGATCTGGTTGCCGTACAGCCGGCCGCGTGCTCCGATCGAGGCGACGTCGGCGCCCATCAGCGGCTTGTAGTTGGGATCCTGGTTATGCCGCTCGGTGATGACCTCGGCGATGATCTCGCCGTCGCGCTCGACATAGGTGCCAAGATGCGCAAAGCCCGAATTGCCGCCCAGCATCTTGCCGTCGTGCAGGCACATGATGCTGCGGCCGAACGCATCGTTGACGCCGTATTCAACCTTGTACAGTCCGTCCAGCAACGTCTTGAACCTGCAAAATCGGAAAAAACTGGGGGCTACCTAGCACCGTCGCCGCATTGAAGCCACCCGGCTTTCGCGCAGGGCCGCTCACGGGGCGTTCGCTGTCATGATGCCATTATGCCCCTGTTTTGCCCGACGGGTCAATTTGAATTTCGATTAATCCGCAATGCGTGCGTTTTCAACCCCTTGGCTACTGTGCATGGGGTTGTTTTCGCATGTTTTGTTTTGCCGGGCTCCTGGACGGCATTCGCCGTCCATCAGTGCCGCTTGAAGTACTGCACCTCGCGCTCGTGCTTCTCGGCCGCCGCGCGGCTCTTGAAGGTGCCGAGATTGCGGCGCTTGCCGGTCTTCGGATTCACCTTGCGTGAATAGAGGCGGTATTCGCCCGATGCCAGTTTGCGGATCATGATCGCGCTCCGTTGTGTCTTGATATCAACGGCGTAGGCGCGAGCCAGGTTCCGGCAGTGCGGGCTCAGAAGCACAGCGTTGTGACGAGCTTGCCCTGCTTGTCCTTGATCGCATAGGGGCAGCGAATGCGCTCCAGCGCCTTCTTGGCGTCATCGTCGCCGAGCGCTGCGGCGCGCTCGTAATAGGCTTTGGCGGCATCCTTGTCCTTCGGCCCGCCGCGGCCGCCTTCCGCGAAGGCGCCCATCCGCTCCAGCGCGCCGGGATGGTTCTGCGCGGCCGCCTTCTCGAACAGCGCGCGCGCCGCGGCGTCGTCCCTCTCCCCGCCATTGCCGCTCGCAAGCATCAGGCCGAGCTGGTACTGCGCTTCCGCGTTGGTCTCGGCGGCCTTGCCGAGCAGCGCGCGCGCCTGCGCGGGATCGGCCGGCGCAGCGCCACCTGCGCCTCCGAGCGCGGCGAGATTGCTGACGCCGCGGGGATTGCCTGATTGCGCCGCCTTCTCGAACAGCTTGCGCGCTTGTGCTTCGTCCTTCGCAACGCCGGAGCCGGTGCCATAGGCGACGCCGAGCTCGACCATCGCAGAGCTCGATCCCTTGTCGGCAGCCTTGCGCCAGGCGGCGATCGCCTCGCTCGTCTGCCGGTTGGCGGCATAGGCGCGGCCGAGCGCGAACATCGCCCTGCGCGAGGAGGAGGCGGCCTGCTTGCAGAACTTGATGGCGGTCGCGACGTCGGAGGAAGCTATCTCCGTCACGCCCTTCACGTCGGCCGGCTTGTCGGGATCACTGGGATCGGCCGCCACCCGGTCGCACAGGACGAGATCGGCCGATTGCGCCCGCGCCGCCAGGGGCGTGGCGAGCGCCAAGAGAGTTGCGAGGACATAAGCGCGCATGGCCACTACGTTGCGTCCCCGCCCCGGCAAATTCAAGGCTCGAGTCCCGATTGGCGCAGCACGGGCACGACCTCCGGCGAGGCCAGATAGCGCAGCAGCCTGTCGGCGGCCTCGGCATGTGTCGCATTCGCCATGCGGCCGACGGAGAACACGGCCGGCGTCTGCAAATCATGCGGGATCGGGCCGACGACCTCGATGCCGCCAACCTGCTTCAGCTCGCTGATCTGCTGTACGGCGAGATCAGCCTCGCCGTTGACGAGCCGCTCCGCCGTAAAGCCCTGCTGCACGATGGTGGCCTTGGCGTTGATCTCGACCGCGATGCCCAATCGCTGGATCAACTGGGCAAAGTAGATTCCGCTGGCGCCGAGCCGCGAATAGGCGACGGATCGCGCCGCAAGCAGCGTTGCGCGCAACGCGGCTTCGCTGGTGATGTCGGGATGCGCCTGCCCTGCCCGCACGGCAATGCCGACGTAGGAACGTGCGAGGTCAGCCGCGCTGTCGGCGACCACGCGGCCCTCACCGATCACCGCGTCGAGCCCCTCGCGGGTGAGGATGACGAGATCGGCCGCCTCGCCATCGCGGAGCCGTTTCAGCAGCGCCTGGGTCGGCGCGAAATCGGCGTCGATGCGCACGCCCGTCGCAACTTCACACGCAGACGACAGGCTGCGCATCGCACCCATCAGGCCGAGCGTCGAGAGCATGCGAATGTTTTCCATATGCAATTCCTGTCGCGATCAGGCGCGCTGCATCAGCTTGAGCGCGGCGGTCAGGCGCAGGCTGCGCTTGCCGGCGAGCGCCGTTGCCTCCAGCACCGCCTCTTCCGCGTCATAGCGGCCGGAGAAACCGATGCCGACCTCGTGGCCGCCGAAGATCGGATCGTCCTTGGCCGGCGTGTGCTCCTGATTGAGGATCTGGCCCTTCCAGCGGCCCTTCGCGGCGGTGTAGCTGCCGAGATAGTAGAACGCCGCATCGCCGCCGAGGATGCGGCCCTGGTTGAGCAGCATCACGCCGGTGAGGCCGCCATCGAGGCCGTCGAGCATGCGCAGATGAATCGAATAGAGGCCATCGGCGATCCCGGCCTCACCAACGCCGCCGACGATCGGCACCTCGTCTTCGGTGATCGGCGTCATCAGCGACTGGAAGGGTACGCCCGGCAGCTCTTTCAGCTCGCCCTTGAAGCGATAGAGATCGCCATCGGCCCAGCCCTTCGCGATCAAGGTCGCATCGTCGGTGCCGGCCATGGCGCGGTAGTTGGGATCGGGGTTATGGCGGACGGTCTTGATCACGACGTCGACGCCGCTGTCGGTCTTGTCGTAGGTGCCGATATGGGCGAAGGCCGAATTGCCGCCGAGCATCTTGCCATTGCCGGCATGCATCACGCTCCGGCCGACCGCGTCGCCGAGCTGAAATCTCACCTTGTAGAAGCCTTCAAACACCCGCCGTGTCCCCGGCCCTGCGCGCATCCGGGGGCACTCTCCCGCATTCGAACGCAATCGACAAGCTTCGCGCGGGAAGAGGCCGGCGGGTCACAGGAACAGCTGCCATCAGAATGCAAAAATCCGCCGGAGCCTTGCAGCTCCGGCGGATTTGAGACCAACCCGGGTCAGCCCCCAGGCCCGGGCCGGGAGGATCTTAGGCCGCGGCCTTCTTGTCGGTCGGCACGGACGCGATCGTCTTCAGGATCTGCGAAGCGATCTGGTAGGGGTCGCCTTGCGAGTTCGGACGGCGGTCTTCCAGATAGCCTTTGTAGCCGTTGTTGACGAAGGAGTGCGGAACGCGGATCGAAGCGCCGCGGTCGGCCACGCCGTAGCTGAACTTGTTCCAGGGCGCGGTCTCGTGCTTGCCGGTCAGACGCTTGTCGTTGTCCGGGCCGTAGACGGCAATGTGGTCCATCAGGTTCTTCTCGAAGGCCGCCATCAGCGCCTCGAAATACTCCTTGCCGCCGACTTCGCGCATATAGGCGGTCGAGAAGTTGGCGTGCATGCCCGAGCCGTTCCAGTCGGTGTCGCCGAGCGGCTTGCAGTGGAACTCGATGTCGATGCCGTACTTCTCGGTGAGGCGCAGCATCAGGTAGCGAGCCATCCACATCTGGTCGGCAGCGGTCTTGGAGCCCTTGCCGAAGATCTGGAATTCCCACTGACCCTTGGCGACTTCCGCGTTGATGCCTTCATGGTTGATGCCGGCAGCGAGGCAGAGGTCGAGATGCTCTTCGACGATCTTGCGGGCGACGTCGCCAACGTTCGAGTAGCCGACGCCGGTGTAGTACGGACCCTGCGGGGCCGGATAGCCGGCGGTCGGGAAGCCGAGCGGGCGGCCGTCCTTGTAGAAGAAGTATTCCTGCTCGAAGCCGAACCAGGCGCCGGCGTCGTCGAGGATGGTGGCGCGCTTGTTTGACGGATGCGGGGTCTTGCCATCGGGCATCATGACTTCGCACATCACAAGCACGCCATTGGTGCGCGCGGCGTCCGGGAAAACGGCGACCGGCTTCAGCACGCAATCGGAGCTATGACCTTCGGCCTGCTGGGTGGAGGAGCCATCGAAGCCCCAGAGCGGAAGCTGCTCGAGCGTCGGGAACGACGCGAATTCCTTGATCTGAGTTTTGCCGCGCAAATTCGGAGTCGGCGTATATCCGTCGAGCCAAATGTACTCGAGCTTATACTTGGTCATTGAGCCTCTCTGTAGATGATGCGAAAGGTTGGGGGCCCTGGGGTCCCCGCACGTTTGTACCCGGCCACCATCGGCCGGCCCTTTACAAGCATTTAACGTGCCAAAAGGCCGCACTGCGGGAGGTTTTCCACCGCGGCAGGCGGCTCCTCGGCGCTGACAAACCGCCCCCGGCGTCATGCGTCATAGCCGCGCACCTTCGCGTGAAGCTGCACCGCAAAAACTCCGCGGAAACCGCCCGATTCTGAAGCAGGCGGCGCAGTGCGGGATGTTGCCGATGAAACACGCATCAGCGTCCAGCAACTTTCGTAAAGCCCCACAGCACTGACCAGCAACCTTTGGAATAGCCCAGGCGTTGATCACCGACACGCTGCCTTGGGAGATGCAGCAGGCGACCTGCCTATAAATTGGGCGGCAACTGATTTCCTTTTCAGCACTTTCCAATTCGGGGCGCGCGGCCGATATGGGGATTTCAGTAACCACAATCGAACGAGTCGGGCGCAGCATGGAGGCCAAGGCGCTTCGACCAAGGAGAAATCGTAATGATGAACAATGGTCTGAGTCACGGATCTGCGAAGATCTACCAATTCCCTGCCGGGGGCCGCGCAGCTCTTGGGGGACGCCGCTATGGCGAGACCAGCCCTCCCGCCGATCATGCTTCGCTTCCCACGAACGTCTCGATCTGCAGCGACAGCTGGTACCACCAAGACGCTGTGGACGAAGCCAAGCCGAAATGGGATCGCTGATGCCGGTGGCTGGTTTGATACCGCCGCCCGCTCGCGAACGCAGGCGGCAGTTTGAAAAAGGGTCGAAACCACGGTGTTTCGGCCCTTTTTGATTCAGTACAGAAAACGTTCAGATCACCGCGCAGGCCGTCACCGGCCGCTTCAGATGTCTGATCGTGGTGGTCCCGGTCCTGCCGATCGTCAGCGTGATCCCGGCCCTCGAATAGCGCGCGCCAGAGACCGTCAGCCGCTTGGCAAGCGTCACCGGCTCGCCGTCGATCTGGAGGAAGGCGCGCTTGTCGCCGTCATAAAACCCGATGATGAACTGCGTACCATCGGCACAGCGATAGGTCTGGAATGTCTGCGCATCGGCCGGTCGACTATGGAGAATTCCGGCCGACAGCATGGTGATAGCCAAAACAATGGCCTTGTGTCGGCCCATGATCGCCCCCCTGTAATGGACTTTAAGGATGCCGCAGCGCATCCGGTGGAACCATAACCCAAGCTGATCTCATGTCCGACTCCCCTGCCCGCCACCTCGCCTTGCAAGGCGCCAGCAATTTTCGCGATCTCGGCGGCTATCCAACCACCGACGGCCGCATCACGCGCTGGCGGCACATCTTCCGCTCCAACCATCTCGGCCAACTCACCGCAGCCGACATCGAGATCGTCCGCGCGCTGGGGGTGCGAAGCGCATTCGATTTCCGTGGGCTGGAGGAGCGCGCGGCCGGCGTCTGCGTCATGAACGAGATCACCGTGCACTCGCTGCCGATCGAGCCGACGGTCGTCGCTGCGCTGCGCGCCGAGCTCGCGAGGGGCACGCTGACGGCACCGGTCGCGCTGGAGCTCATGCGCGAATCCTATCGCAACTACGTTCGCCACAACACGCACAGCTTTCGCGACCTGTTCGGCCATCTCCTGGAAGACCGCGCGCCGCTCGTGATCCACTGCACTGCAGGCAAGGACCGCACCGGCTTTGCCTGCGCGCTGATCCTGCATGCACTCGGCGTCCCCGATGACGTCATTGCCGAGGACTACCTGCTCACCAATCAGCATTACAAGCGCGATGCGACGGCTGCCACCGACCTGCCGGAGGACGTACGCAATGCCATCGGCAGCGTCGAAGCCTCTTACCTTGCTGCTGCGTTCGAAGCCGTCGGCAAGGAATACGGCGATATCGAAACCTATTTGCGCGACGGGCTCAAGCTCGGCGCAGCCGAACGGACTGCGCTGAAGGCGCGTTATCTGCAAGCGTGATCCGCGGCGGACGCCTCAGGCCGTCAGCCCTATGGCCTTGATCATCGCGCTCTTGAGGGCCAAGGAGATCTGCTGGGTGCTCCAATCGCTTTGGTGCAGCTTGTCAGGATCACCTGGGTCCAGCAATTGCTCGAACGAAACGTTGTTTTGCACGTGCCAATGCCGCATCAGTGCCCAACGCTGAAACAGATTCACCTCGGCCTCATTGGCAGCATCGCGGATCAGCCGGACCATCTTGTCCGAAAGCTCAGCACGGTCGTCCCAGAGCATCTTCGTCACATATTGCGGATCAATCAGCAGAACCTCGAAACCGCGAGCGCGCAATTGCGCCAGGCCCTTCCTGATATTCCCGGCAACAGCGTCCACGTCGTACTGGTCGTTGTGAAAGACCGCGTTCGTTCCAACCTGCCAGATGACCAGTGCCGGATCATCATGAAAGATATCGGCCTCAAAGCGTACGAGTTCTTCGTTTGCCTCTTCTCCGCCCTTGCCGCGGTTCAGCACGTCAATCCGAATGTCCGGCCGGTGGACGACGTCCTTGAAGTATTGCCGTAGATACATCTCCAACCGATAGGGATACGGCACAACATCGGCTCGTCCGGCCGTTGATGACGACCCCATGGCTACGATGCGAACGGGACCCTTCCCGTCCAGAGCCTGCCGGAGCCGCATCAGCGGATATTTTAAGTCGACGATCGCAGCAGGAAATTCGATGGTTGGCAAATTGTCAGACATGAACAACCTCCTCACCGATCTAAAGTTGTAACTATAGCCCAGCCTTGAAGCTGCCGCCATTGCAAGTCCAATTCGCTGGACGCAATAGTCGCCGGCAAAGCGAAACCACGGAGAGCACCGTGCAGGGAAAAGTCATTGTCGTGACCGGTGCGCTTGGAGCGCTGGGCAAGGTGGTCGCCGAGACGGCGCGGATACGCGGCGCGCGCGTGGCCGGCATCGATTACGCGCCATCGCAAGCCCTCGCAAAGCCTGAAAACATCGAGATTGGCGGCGTCGACCTGTCCGATGCGGCGCAGGCGAAGACGGCGATCGAGGCCGCGGCAAAGCACTTCGGCAAGCTCGATGCACTGATCAACATCGCGGGCGGCTTCGCCTTCGAGACCGTCGGCGACGGCGACACCGCGACGTGGCAGCGTATGCATGCGCTGAATGTCCTAACCGCACTCAACACCTCGCGGGCGGCACTGCCGTATCTCGCCGCCTCCAAGGCCGGCCGCATCGTCAACATCGGCGCCATGGGTGCGCTCCAGGCCGGCTCCGGCATGGGCCCCTATGCGGCGTCGAAGGCAGGCGTGCATCGCCTCACCGAGGCGCTTGCCAATGAGTGGAAGGGCAAGCTGACCATCAACGCCGTGCTGCCGTCCATCATCGACACCAGCGCCAACCGCGCCGACATGCCGAAAGCAGACTTCTCCAAATGGGTGACGCCACAGGAGCTCGCCGAAGTCATCCTGTTTCTCGCCAGCGATGCCGCGAGCGGCGTCACCGGTGCGCTGATCCCGGTGGGTGGGCGGGTATAGGCGTATCGCTCCGAATCTCTGCCAGACAGCCCTGATTCAATCGGAGCCGAGAAGGCTCTAAACTGCCTGCAACTGATTCTCCGATCGGACATCACACTCGGAACCTGTCTTTGGAAACCGCGCTCTATCTGCCCGTCAAACGCTTCCTCGAAGAGCTCGGCTTTACCGTGAAGGGCGAGATCGGCGGCTGCGATCTCGTGGGCCTCAGCGCCGGCGATCCGCCTATCGTGGTGATCGGCGAACTCAAGCTCGCCTTCAATCTCGAGCTGATCCTCCAGGCGGTGGACCGCGCGCCGGCCGGCGACGAGATCTGGATCGCCGCCAGAATGTCGGCCCGCGGCAAAGGGCGTGAGAGCGATGCGCGCTACCGCAATCTCTGCCGCCGGCTCGGCTTCGGCATGCTCGGGGTGACCGATCGCGGCCAGGTGGAGGTGCTGGTGAAGCCGCCGACGGCGGCGCCGCGCCGCGAGCCGAAGATTCGCTCGCGGCTGGTCGCCGAACATCAGCGCCGCCAAGGCGATCCCGTGCTCGGCGGCAGCACCCGTTCGCCGATCATGACGGCCTATCGGCAGCAGGCGCTGGCCTGCGCCTCGGCGCTCGCCGATGGTCCGCGGCGGGTGAGCGAGTTGCGCGAACGCTGTCCCGATGCCGGTAAGATCTTGCTTAACAATGTGTATGGCTGGTTCGAGCGTGCTGAGCGGGGAATTTACGGGCTCACCGAAGCCGGGCACGCGGCACTGAAACGCTGGCCACAGCAAGGGATTGAAGTCGGTGCAGGTGTCGCGGCACCGCCCTGACACCCGACCGGTGCATAGCTGAGATGTCACACCGATTCCATATTGCAATGCAACATTGGCGGCACTAGGTATCCCGGCATCAAAACGAGGCCGTTATGAGCGCAGACTGGAATACCAAATATGGCACGCGGCGCGTGCGTCACGATCCGCCCACCCTGGACGAGGCGATCTTCGCCGCCGTCGGCATCACCGACGACCAGGAGCAGCAGGCCGAGATCGCGGCAGCGCTGATGGGCATGCCGCTCGATGTCGTGCAGGCCGAGGTCAAGAAGCAGGCCCGCACCAACAGCCGCATCACCGCAACCCGCGTGATTGCCGGCGAACAGGGCGCGCAGCGCTCCGTGGTGGTCGAGCGCCGCGTCGTCCGCCGCTTCGGCAACGACAAGCGCACCGGCACCTGAGCGCTCATTTCACTAACCAGAATACGAAAGCGGACCGGCCTTGCCGGTCCGCTTTTTTGTTTCAGGCGGCACGATTGCCGTACATGCTGGAGATGATCTTCCAGCAGGTCGAGTTGAAGCTGAGCAGGGCCCGGCCGGCCGTGAACGGCGAGGCCGCGAGGTCGGCAAGCTCCGCCTCGGGCGTCTTGCCGAGATCGATCGTCCCGGTCGATTCGCCGTGGCGGAAAGCCAGATGCGCGCCGAACTTTCTGGCGAGCGCCCGCATGGCGTGGTTCTCGGCGCCGGTGGTGACGCGAAGGCGCTTATAGCCCTTCCAGCGCGCTTCCGCGATCAGACGGCGGAACAGCACCGTTCCGACGCCCTGACGGCGCGCGGAGGCCTCCACACTGAAGGCGACCTCGGGCAGCGAATCATCCTCCGGCGGATGCAACTCGGCCGCACCGCGGACCACGCCATCGACGATGTAGGCGACGATCACGGTGCCGTCTTCGGCGCAGCGGGCGGCGTAACGCTCGATGAAGCTGTCGTCGAGAAAACCGTTGAAACGGTCGTGCCGGCTTCCGGCATCAAGCCTCAGCAGGTGATCGCGCAGAAGCGGCAATTCTTCCTGCTGGATCAGGGTCCGCACGTAGCCCGGAGCGGTGCGGACGGTCTCGTCAAGTACCACGTCAAAACTCCTCTTGGTGTCCCTCGAGGAGGCGTTCGAATCCCTAGGCCGCCTATATTGTGCATCGCAGCAAGCTTTTCAAGACGGGAGCCTGCCCAAGTAAGCGGCACCAGACGCGACTATTTCGTTAACAAAATCAAGGCCCCCCGTTTCATACGAGGATGAGCTGCGTCTGGGTCACGATGGCCACCAGCTTGCCGTCCTCCGCTTCCAGCCGGGTGGTCCAGACCTGGGTCCGCCGGCCCCGGTGGACTGGGGTGGCGGTGGCGATGACCGTGGTTCCTTCCTTGGCCCCACCGATGAAGTTGGTCTTGCTCTCCAGCGTCGTGGTGCCTTTGGCATCGTCCGGCAGGTTGATCACGGTCGCCGCCGCGCCGACGGAATCGGCCAGCGCCATCAACGCGCCGCCATGGATGGTGTGATGAAGCGTGCAGAGGTCGGGCCGGACCGTCATCCGCGCCACCACGCGATCTTTCTCGGCCTCGACGAACTCGACGCCTTTGAGCTCGGCGAACGGCATCTTCATCACTTTAAGTTTCTCGAGCGGCGTCATCGGATCTGCTCCCAATTCATTGTTGTCTCAGCGTGAATTGCTTCGCGCGGCAAAGCAATGACGTCCGAGGTAATGGGCGGGCTGACATCGGCGCAGACATTGTGCATAGGCTTATCGCATGCGCCACTTCCCGCCCCACCGCATCGTCTGCCTGACCGAGGAGACGGTCGAAACGCTCTATCTGCTCGGCGAGCAGGACCGCATCGTCGGCGTCTCCGGCTACGCCGTGCGCCCGCCCCAGGTGCGACGGGAGAAGCCGCGGGTATCGGCGTTCGTCTCGGCCGACATCCCGAAGATCCTGGCGCTGGAACCGGAGCTGGTACTGGCCTTTTCCGATCTGCAGGCCGGCATCGTCGCAGATCTCGTCCGCGCCGGTGTCGACGTCCATGTCTTCAACCAGCGCGACGTCACCGGAATCTTAGCGATGATCCGCACGCTCGGTGCGCTGGTCGGTGCGGCCGGGCGCGCGGAAGACCTCGCCCAAGGTTTCGAGCGGCGCCTCGCCGCGATCGCGGCAACGCCCCGCCCCTCGCCGCGACCAAGAATCTATTTCGAGGAGTGGGACGATCCGCTGATCTCGGGCATCGGCTGGGTCTCCGAACTGATCGAAATCGCCGGTGGCGCGGATGTGTTCCCGGAGCTGCGGTCGCGGCAAGCCGCAAAGGACCGCATCGTCTCGGCGGAAATGGTGCGCGAGGCAGCGCCGGATATGATCCTCGCGTCGTGGTGCGGCAAGAAGGTCGTCCCTGCCCGTATCCGCGCGCGCGACGGCTGGAGTGCGATTCCGGCGGTGCGCGATGATCGTATCGTCGAGATCAAGTCGACGATCATCTTGCAGCCAGGACCGGCGGCGCTGACGGATGGGCTCGATGCGATCGTGCAGGCGCTATGGGGCGAACGAAAATAGCCTGACTGCGGCTATCGTGTCGCGGACGCGCTGCAACGCCTCAGCGTTGCTGCGCAGAGCCGGGACCCATCTCGCGATGGATTTCGGTGCAGCATGGGCCCCGGCTCTGCAGCGCACCGCTAAGAAGCGCTGCGCTGCGTCCGGGGCACGAGACCTTCCTCACGTCACCGCGTTCACGATCTGGTACTCCGGCCGGCGCCACACGTCGCCTGCGATCACCTCCTCGATGATCTCGGCGGCGCGGACGATCTCATCCTCCCCGACATAAAGCGGCGTGATCCCGAACCGCATGATATCTGGTGCGCGGAAATCACCGATGACGCCGCGGGCAATCAGCGCCTGCATGGCGGCGTAGCCGCCGTCGAAAGCAAAGGAGATTTGTGAGCCGCGGCGCTCATGCGCGCGCGTGGTCACCAGCTTCAGAGATGGGCAGCGACGCTCGACTTCGGCGATGAGGAGATCGCCGAGCGCCAGCGAACGTGCACGGACCTCGGCGATATCGATCCTGTCCCAGATGTCGAGCGAGGCCTCCAGCGCCGCCATCGCCAGCACCGGCGGGGTGCCGACTCGCATGCGCTCGACGCCGCCGGCCGCCGCATAGGCAAGCTCGAACGCAAACGGCTTGGCATGGCCCATCCATCCCGACAGAGCGGCGCGAGCATTATCGGCGTGGCGCGGCGCGACGTAGAGGAAGGCCGGCGCACCAGGGCCGGCGTTGAGATATTTGTAGGTGCAACCCGCGGCAAAATCTGTGCCGCAACCGGACAGATCGACCGGCAGCGCACCGGCGGAATGGGCGAGATCCCAGACGGTGACGATGCCGAGCGCATGCGCTTTCGCGGTCAGCTTCGCCATGTCGTGGCGACGGCCGGTGCGGTAGTCGACCTCGGTGATGTAGAGCACCGCGATCTCCTCCGACAGCGCGGGCTCGATCTCCTCCGGCGCCACCAGACGCAATCGATGGCCGCGCCCGAGCGTTTCGATCAGGCCTTCGGCCATGTAGAGGTCGGTCGGGAAATTGCCGGTGTCCGATAGGACCACCTTGCGCGAGGCATTCATATCGATCGCGGCCGCGAGTGCCTGGTAAACCTTGAGCGATAACGTGTCTCCGACCATCACCGAGCCGGCTTCCGCGCCGATCAGTCGCGCAATGCGATCGCCGACATGACGCGGTTGGGCATACCAACCTGCGGTGTTCCAGGCACGGATCAGCTCGTTGCCCCACTCGGCCGTGATGACGCGATTGACGCGCTCGGCAACGCCAAGCGGCAGCGCGCCGAGCGAATTGCCGTCGAGATAAATCACGCCCTCGGGCAGATGGAACAAAGCCTTGGTGTCGTCATAGACGCGAAGCTTGGTCATCGACATCTCTACAGAATCGTACGCACGCGCCAGAGCTCGGGGAACAGCTCGATCTCCAGCATCCGTTTGAGATAGCTGACGCCGCCAGTACCACCGGTGCCGCGCTTGAAGCCGATGACGCGCTCGACCGTCGTCACATGGTTGAAGCGCCAGCGGCGGAAATAGTCTTCGAAATCGACCAGCTTCTCGGCGAGCTCGTAGAGCATCCAGTGCGTCTCCGGCGCCTCGTAGACGATACGCCAGGCCTGGAGCACGCCCTCGTTGAAGCTGTGGGTTTCGCGGACGTCGCGGGCCAGCACAGGCGCAGGCATCTTGAGCCCGTTGCGGTCGGCGAGCCGCAGCACCTCGTCATAGAGGCTTGGCGTCGCGAGCTCGGCTTCGAGCAGCTTCGTCGTCTCCGCATCGTGCGCGTGCGGCTTGAGCATGGCGTGGTTGCGGTTGCCGAGCAGGAATTCGATCAGCCTGTATTGACGCGACTGGAAGCCCGAGGACTGCCCGAGTTGCGAGCGGAAGCGCGTATACTCGCTCGGCGTCATCGTCCGCAGCACGTCCCAGGCGCCGTTGAGCTGCTCGAAGATGCGCGACACCCGCGCCAGCATCTTCATCGCCGGCTGCACCTCGTCCCTGGCGATCGCGCGGCGCGCGGCGCTGAGCTCGTGGATGGCAAGGCGCATCCACAGCTCCGTGGTCTGATGCTGGATGATGAACAGCATCTCGTCATGCGCTTCCGAGAGCGGATGCTGCGCCCCGAGGATCGCATCCAGCGCCAGGTAGTTGCCATAGGACATGCGCCGGACGAAATCCGTCTCGGCGCCTTCGCTTGCAGGATCGTAATCGCTGGACGTCATGACAGGCCCTCTCGATCGATCGTGCCTCGCCTCATCAGTCGAGGCCGATCAGGCGCGCGGTGATCTGCGACGACGGATCCTTCAGCCCGTCGATCACGGTAAAATGGTTGAGGCCGGGATCGATCACGAGGTGTGTCGGCACGTCGAAACCGGTCCAGACATTGGCCATCAGGTCGGATTGGCGAATGAATTCAGGGCGCTCATTGCCGCCGACCCAGGCCGTCACAGGCGAATGCCCCCGCGGCAGATGCAGCGCCGCGCTCTCGAGCGCCGCCTCCTCCATGGTCATGCGCAGCGTCTCGTTCATCTTTGTCTTCAAGAGCGGCCGCAGATCGTGCAGGCCGCTGATCGAGAGCGTACCGGCAATGCGATCGTAGACGGCGGGCTCGAGCCGGCTGTCGTCGCACAGCATGCGCGTGACGAGATGACCGCCGGCGGAATGGCCGGCGAGCCGGATCGGCCCCGCCACCAGCGAGGCCGCCTTGGCGATCGCGGCAGTGATTTCCGCGGTGATGTCGGAGATGCGCGCAGCCGGCGTCAGCGTGTAGCTCGGCAGCGCCACGGTCCAGCCATGATGCCTTGCGCCCTCGGCCAAATCGGTCCAGGCCGATTTGTCGAAGCGCATCCAGTAGCCGCCATGGACGAACACGATGAGGCCCTTGCTGTCGCCGTCGGGCAGGATCAGGTCGAGGCGCTGCCGCTCACCGGCGCCATAGGCGACGTCGGGACGAAAATCCTTCAACCCCGCACGGTAAGCCGCCGCCCGCTCGGCCCACAGCACCGGCATTTTGTCCGAGCCCGGGATATGGGCCGAATTGGCATAAGCATCATCCCAATCGCGCATCGTGATTTCCTCGGCGGACTCAGGCCCTGCGAGCCGGCGCCAGTCTGCCACCGGCAAGGCCGCCATCCTAGTCTTTATTTTAAGCTTAAAGGATGTGTCTGCGCGTATTTCGGACAACAGATCCTGCCCCAACCGGAGCGCGTAGGGTGGGCAAAGCGAAGCGTGCCCACCATTCGTTCGGAATTGAGGATGGATGGTGGGCCCGGCGCAAGGGGCGCCTTTGCCCACCCTACAGGCCCTCCGCCCGTCATTGCGAGCGCAGCGAAGCAATCCAGAGTCTTTCCGCGGAGGGATTCTGGATTGCTTCGTCGCTTCGCTCCTCGCAATGACGGCGGAGAGAGCAAAGCCCGGTTGCTTACGCCTTCTCCACTCCGCACCACTCCGCGATGAACAGCGCCATCGCCTTGGTCGTCTTCTTCAGCGACTCCAGGTCGACGAACTCATTGAAGCCGTGCATCTCGCCGCCGCTCGCGCCGAAGCACAGGCTCGGGATGCATTGATTGAGGCCGTAGAAGCGGGTATCGGTGAGCGCGGTGAACACGAGGTCCTCGACCGAGCCGCCATAGACGGCGCCGAAAGCCTTGCCGAACGCGGCCTCGGGCGCGGCGGCGTCGGTCAGTTCATACCCCTCCGACAGGAAGCCCGACCATTCGACCTCCGGTGGATTGTTGGCGAGGAAGCGGTGGTTGCGCGCAGCGGCCGCGACGCAAGCCACAATCTCCTTCTGGTGATCGGCGATCGACCAGCCCGGCAATACAGCAATCCGGCAGTCGACGTCGCACCAGGCCGGCACGCTGGAAGCCCAGTCGCCGCCCATGATGATGCCAGGGTTGAAATTGATGGGATGGTTGAGCGTCTTGAAATGGCGATCGGCTTTCGCGCGCTCGTTCCACTCGTTCTCGAGCTTTTGCAGGGCCTGGATCAAATGATAGGCCGCCATGATCGCATTCGCCCCGGAGCCAGCAAAGGCGACATGGGTCGGGTGGCCTTTTACGCGCAGCCGAAACCAGATCACGCCGACCTGCGAGCGCACCATCTTGCCGCCGGTCGGCTCCGGGATGAAGCAGGCATCGGCGCGGTAGCCGCGCTGAAGCGTCGACAGCGCGCCGACGCCGGTGCTCTCCTCCTCGATCACCGATTGGAAGTGGATCCGCGCCGTCGGCTTGAAACCCGCGGCCCTGATCGCATCCAGCGCATAGAGCGCACCGATCGTGCCCGACTTCATGTCGCAGGCGCCACGGCCGAACATCTTGCCGTCCTTGATGACGGGTGAGAAGGGCGGCGTGTCCCACAAATCCAGCGGCCCTGCGGGCACCACATCACAGTGGCCCTGGAGGATCAGCGATTTTCCAACGTTGGTTTGCGGACGGTAGGTGCCCACCACTGAACGCGCTTTCGAAAAATCATGCTCGATCGGGCCGAAGCCGCGCAGATCCTTGAGGTCGTCGATATTGATGTGCCAGTCGTCGACCTCATAGCCGCGTTCGCGCAGGAGGTCGCCGATCATGTCCTGGCATGGTCCCTCCGCTCCGCGGGTCGAGGGGATCGCGATGAAATCACGTGTGGTCGCAAGCTGGGCTTCGAAGCTGGCGTCGACGGCGTCAAGAATCCTCTGCTGCGTTTCGGCATTCATCAGGCAACTCCAATCGGGCATTCATATCATCGATGGAGCGCAAGCTAGCCGATTTCAGCCGTTCGGGTACTCTACAAAATAAGCATCCCGCAATGCATCGTCGAGCAGCCGGCCTTCGAAGTAGCCATTCAAACCCGCGGGCCGGCTGACGCCGTCGAGCAGGCGCGGACACGGCTCGGGCGCGCCGAGCACCGTGCGGACCGGGATGCACTCGGCATAGATCGGCAGTTCGTAATCCTCATCGTCATCGGCCACGCCCTTGGCCCGGATCTTGGCCGAGGCCTCCTCGATCTCCATCGCGATGAAGGAGGTCGCCTTGGTCTCCTGCGCGGTGCTCTGACGCAGGCTCGCGGTGCGGCCCGGGAAGAAGCGGTCGACCATCGCGATCACCGCGCGCTCCTTCTCCTCGGCGTCGGTGACGAGATAGGCGGTGCCGAACGCCATCACCGCGCGGTAATCGGCGGAGTGGTTGAAGCCGCAGCGCGCCAGCACGAGACTGTCGAGATGGGCGACCGTCAGGCAGACGCGCTCGCCCCTGGTCTGGTTGCGCAGCATGCGGCTGGCGCTGCTCCCATGCCAGTACAGCTTCGTGCCTTCGCGCCAGAAGAAGGTTGGCGTGCAATAGGGCTGGCCGTCGATCACGTAGGACACGTGGCAAAGCATCGAGGAATCCAGGATGCGGTGAACGGTCGCGTGATCGTAGAAGCCGCGATCGTGACGGCGCTTCACCTGGTTGCGCGCTGACGTCGGATAGGAATTTGAATTTTCAACCTGGCTCACGGCCGCACCTCGGGGATTGGAGCAATTCAGAACAGTTGTAGCTGCCGATTTGGTCTGCGATAGTGCCAATTCCATGCGAAAAATTCCGACCAATTCTCCCTCGCCGGCCAAGGCCGAGCTGCCGCTCGACCTCACCGGTCCGCACATCACGGTGAGCGCTTCTGCCGCGCACCGGCTCTACCAGGCACTGTGCGAGATGATCGTCTCCGGCCTCGTCAGGCCCGGCGAGCCGTTGCCGCCCTCACGGGCGCTGGCGCAGCAGACCGGCTTTCGCCGCAACGCCGTCGTCACTGCCTATGAACGGCTGATCGCCGACGGCTTTGCCGAGGCAACCGTCGGCTCCGGCACCTTCGTCGCAGCGCGCATCCCAGCGCGAGCGGCTGAGGCGAACAAACCCAAGGCGGTTGTCGAAGCGCCGCGGCAAGGCGCATTCGCGCTCGGCTGTACCCATATCGACGAGCGCGCCGTGCAGCGCTTCCGCGCCTTCGTCGGGCGTCGCATGCGCGCATTCGGATCCGAGCATCTGCACTATGGCGATCCCCGCGGCAGCCGCGAGTTGCGCGCGGCAATCGCTGATCACCTGTTGTCGGCGCGAGGCCTGCGCTGCGACCCCGACCAGATCATGCTCACATCAGGCACGCTGCATGCGCTGCGCATCGTGCTGAGCGCGATCCTGAAGGCGGGCGACCAGGTCTGGTGCGAGGACCCCGGCTATCCGATCGCGCGCCAGACGATCGGACAATGCGGATATCGCACCGTGCCCATTCCGGTCGACGCGCACGGCCTGCACGTGGCTAGGGGTCGTGCGGCGGCACCGTCTGCGCGCGCGGCCTATGTCACCCCGTCGCATCAGTTTCCGCTAGGCGTCCAGATGTCGATGCCGCGGCGGCTCGAATTGCTGGACTGGGCGAAGCAGGCCGGCGCCTTCGTGCTCGAGGACGATTACGACAGCGAGTTCCGCTACGACGGCGCGCCGCTGATGTCGCTCGCCGGCATCGATCACCTCCAGCGCGTGATCTACCTCGGCACCTTCGCCAAGACCTTGTTTCCGGGCCTGCGCATCGGGTATTGCGCCCTGCCCGAGCGCCTGATCGCGGACGTGACGGCTGCACGGGCTGCGCTCGATCGCTTTCCCGGCACGCTGATGGAAGGCGCGGTGGCCGACATGCTCAATTCCGGCGCCTTCGCCGCGAACCTGAAGCGGGTGCGCAAGCTCTATCGCGAGGCGCGTGATGCGCTGGCCGCGACGCTGGAAGCCAAATCAGACGGCGCGCTCTCCGTGCCGGTGCCGTCGCAAGGACTGCATCTTGTCGCCCGGTTCGATCCCTCGGTCGATCCGTCGCGGGCGGCCGAGGCCAAGCGGGCGGCTGGCGCGGAAGGCTGGCTCCTGGCCGACACCTATTCTCGCGCGCGTCCCCTGCCCGGTTTCGTGCTGGGATTTTCGGGGCATACGGTTCCGCAACTGGTGGCCTCGGCCGAACGGCTGGCACGGGAATCGCGCTCAGTCCTGCGCGCGAGGAGTTCAGCCCGACGGGCGTAACCAAGCTTCACTATCAGAATCGCCTGACGCTCCCTAGATTGCGGCATCGATGCCGGGACCTCACACTATGCTGCTGCGCCGCGCGACCTGCCTTTCGCTCCTGATTTCCCTCGCGCTTGCCTCGACCGCGCGTGCAGCAACAGTCGGTCGCGAACAGGACATCGTGGACCTCAAGCTAGGCCAACGTGTGCAAGTGGATGACGGAACCTGCCCTGCCGGACAGGTCAAGGAAGTGCGCGGCGCCAAGATGACCGACAAGGGCGTGGCGCGCACGAGCGCCTGCGTGCCGCGATACGGTCCGAAATCGAAGTAGCGGGCTAAGAGCCCTGCTTCGCAGGGTCGAACATGCACTGCAAGGTCGGCTTGGCGATCTTGGTGAAGGTCGAGCCGATCTCGCCCTGCTTGGACGTCGGCACCCAGTCGGTCTCGATCGTCGGCACGCCGGTCTCGCTGATGCCGCGCAGCAGCGCCTCGCGCAAATCGCGGTCCTCGACGACGGCTGCGGCATGGTCGTGCAGGCAGCCGCAGACCTCCTCCGGATGCTCCCAGCGCCCGAGCATGCGCGGCGCACACTGACGCACGAATTCGCTACGGGGATCCGGCAACCTGGAGGGAGCGCGCACCTGCGCCTGGGCGGCACTGAGCGTCAAAACGAATATGAACGCTGCGGCGCGGACTCGAACAATCATGATGGGCTTTGCCGGCTGCTTTTCTTGTTGGCGATCAGAAGCGCGTGGCGACCACGATCGGCTGAGGTGCCGTGATCGTCAGCGGTGAACCGCTGTACTGGAAGGTGCCGACACCGGGCAGACTGCCGTCCGGCGAGCCCGCGAACGAGGAGCCGGCGAGCACGAAGCCGAAGGCAAGGATGAAGCTGAGCGCGCGCATGATCTTGTGTCCCGATTTCGTGGCCGGCGGTGTGCCGTCGTCATCGTGAAGCTGATAACCATGGGCGGTTTCGCGCGTGATGCGCCAAAAGCGGAAAATGGTTTCATCTTTCGTGAGAATTGTTTCGTCCTGCCCGAGACGACGAAACATTCGGCGGAAAATCCCAATCATTTCAGATGGGCCGCGCCACGGCCCAAAGTGGCCTGCCAGGTTCCCGCTCGAGCTTGGACGGCCGCGGACGCGGTCGCCGTCATGCTCCCGCGTTACGCGCTTCACACGCATTTTACGTTTTTCTGCTGAAGAGAAGCCGAAATCGGGACGCTGGGATCACCGGGCGCGTTCACGTGAGGGATGGCCATCATGATGGCGAGGGATTGCGCAGCGACGCGCGAGGCGGCGCAGCGGACGGGCCGCGGAGATCAACGATCCGTTCGCGACAGCGCCACATCACTTGGCAATAAGTCACCTGGTGAAATGGCGCTGCAAGCGAACCGCGGCCTTGAAGCCGCGCCGCAGACATTCGTGCGGCTGACCGGTTCGCATCTTGCAAAGCCGCGCTGTCGTCAGTGAGTGAAGAACTCGCCGCACTTCTGGACATTTGAGTCCGCCGGTCCCCATGGCATGATCGGCACGGTCGAGGTCGAGTTCTTCGGTGAACCCTCGATCAGCTTGTCCGAATAGACCATGTAGACCAGCACGTTGCGCTTGGCGTCACAGCCGCGCACGATCTGCATCTTCTTGAAGAACAGTGAGCGACGCTTGCGGAACATGTCGTCGCCCTGCTCCATCTTGTTCTTGAACTTGATCGGGCCAACCTGGCGACAGGCCAGCGAGATGTCCGAGACCTCCTCGGCAAGGCCGAGCCAGCCCTTGAAGCCGCCCTTCTCCGGCACGGTGAAGTGACAGGCGACGCCCTCCACCTCGGGATCATCGAGACCGTAGGTCGCGAGCTTGTCGTTCGGGCTCATCCACTTGAATACGGTCGAGCGGCGAAAGATCAGATCCGGCTCGTCGGCAGCGGGGGCTGACGCCACCGGCATAGCCAGAGCCAAGAGGAATAAAGCGAGGCCTTTCAAGCGGATGCCGAAAAGACCGGGGAAACGAGATGACATGAAGTTCTCCGGTAACAAGTCCCCGCAATGTAGGCATCAGGCGGCCGATCAGGAAGACGAGCGACCAGTCGCCACGGCCGCCGTTTACCGCTCTGTGAGGCTTTTTTGCTACGCGTTGAACAAAAGTAGCTGACGGCAGAACCGCCTTGGTGGTGAACGCGTATCCTCTTTGCGAGACTAACGTCTGATTTGGATTATGGATTCGAGGATGAACAGCGTGAATGAGTCCGGTTTTGCTGCCAAGCCAACGCGTTTTTGGCAGGTCGCCATTTTGACGGCTGCGGGTGCGATCGGGACGGCAAGCCAGGCTGACGCAGCGTTTTATTATTGGACGGATTATTCCGACGGCTCCTATTACGCCCGGCAGGATCGGTATCCCGAAATACCGCGCCAGAAGCCGCAGAAGCGCGGCGCGGCGGGCAAGAAGGAGATCGTCGCCGAGAAGGAAGCCGGCACCAAGCCGCAAGGACCGCTCGTCATCGTCGTCTCGATCGACCGGCAGAAGGTGACGGTCTACGACAGCAAGGGCGTGTTCGCGGAATCCCCGGTGTCGACAGGCATGAAGGGCCATTCGACGCCGATGGGTGTGTTCAGCGTCATCCAGAAGCACAAATTCCACCATTCCAACATCTATAGCGGCGCCCCGATGCCGTACATGCAGCGGATCACCTGGTCCGGCGTTGCCATGCATGCCGGCGTGCTGCCGGGCTATCCGGCCTCGCATGGCTGCATCCGGATGCCGATGGCGTTCGCGGTGAAGATGTGGAACTGGACCAGGATGGGCGCGCGCGTCATCGTCGCGCCCGGCCAGATGTCGCCGCAAAGCTTCTCGCATCCCCTGCTTGCTGCGGTGCGCGTGCCGCCGCAGCCCGCCGCCAACCTCGCACCGCAGATCAATGTCGGCGACAAGGCCGATAAGGGCGCAGCACAAACCAACGTCACTGAAGCCAAGCCGCCGGTCGAGACGAAGACCGCCAGTGCAGACAGCCTGTTCGAGCTGCGCGCCTCGGTCGGCCACACCGTGATGTCGGATGTGACCACCGGTAATGCGCCCGCCCGCGAGGAAGCGGCTGCGCCGACCGACAAGATCGAGACCAAGACCGCCGCGGCATCTGACGCGCCCAAGCCGCAGCCCGAAGAAACCGCCAAGCGCGCGAGCACGGACGCGAAGCCCATTGAAGCCGCGGAAGCGCTCAAGGCCTCGACGGCGACCGACAACAAGCTCGACGCCGCCAAGACTGAAACTGCCGAAACCGCGAAGAAGCCTGACGCCACGGCGTCGGCACTCGCCGCCTCGCCCGACGCGAAGAAAGACGACACCAGCGTTGCCGATCCCGCGCCGGCGGCGAAGCCGGACGCGCCGAAGCGGGCCGGCCAGATCGCCGTCTTCATCAGCCGCAAAGATTCCAAGCTCTACGTGCGGCAGAACTTTGCGCCGCTGTTCGAGGTGCCCGTCACGATCGCCGCGAGCGACCGGCCGCTCGGTACGCATGTCTTCACAGCCGAAGTCGACAAGACCGACTCCAATGCGCTGCATTGGTCGGTGGTGTCGCTGCCGGTCTCCGTCCGCGCAGCTGCGCGCGAGGACGACAGTCGCGTAACACGTCGCCAGGGCGGCGCTGCCGTGATCCCCGTTGCTGCAAAGCCGGTGGTCACGCCGAACAGCCCGGCTGAGGCCCTCGACCGCATCGCGATCCCTGCCGACACGATGGCGAAGATCAACGAGATGCTGACATCGGGTGGCTCGATCATCGTCTCCGACCAGGGCATCAACCAGGGCGAGACCGGCGAAGGCACCGATTTCATCGTCCGCTTGTACTAGCGCTCCGCACCGTGTCCGATAACGCGGTGTTGAGCGGCCCGGTCGTGCCGGCGGAGTAACATGAGCCCCGGATCATTTCGGGGGACGCCGCATGATGAACCGCAGGACCATGCTCGCCGCGGCCCTTGCGGGCGCCATCGCGCCAGCGACGCGCGCGTTTGCCGACGGCGGCATGAGCCGGATCTCGGCCTATGCCTTCTCCTTCCCCGCATTGTCCGGCGACGACATCCGCCTTGCCGCGTTCACGGGCAAACCGCTGCTGGTGGTGAACACCGCCTCGCTCTGTGGCTACACCCCGCAATATGCCGGCCTGCAAGAACTATGGGGCGAGTTTCGCGAGCGCGGGCTCACCGTGATCGGCGTGCCCTCCAACGATTTCGGTGGCCAGGAGCCCGGCGGCGCCAGCGAAATCTCCGACACGGCGCACCACCAATACGGCGTTACCTTCCCGGTGACGGCCAAGGCCGTGGTGGTCGGCGCGAAGGCTCATCCATTCTACAAATGGGCTGCCGACGCGCGGCCGAGGGAGGTTCCGAAGTGGAACTTCCACAAATATCTGATCGGCCGTAACGGCTACATCGCCGAGGTCTTTCCGTCCGCGGTGGCGCCGACCGATACGCGGGTCAAAACGGCCATTGCCAAGGCGCTGGCCGATAGTTGATGCGGCGCGGCCGATCCGGTTGGGCACAATTGTGGCGTGGCACCAAACAGCCGTTGCAATGGCGAGGGCCCACCATCTAGGCTAGGATCGTTTGGGGACAGGACGGCTTTTGTCGCAGGCGAAAAGCCGCGGCGGAACAACGGGATCAATCTCGAGGACAACACCATGCGCGTGGCGGCAGGACTGATTTTAGCAAGCGCGATGTCTTTGGCCATGACGGGTGCAGCATGGTCGCAGACCGCGGCAAAACCCGCAGCAAGCACACAAGCCGCACCAGCGGCGACACCGGCCGCTTCAGCGCCGGCGGCCGCTCCCGCAGTGGCGGCCGCACCAGCGGGCTTCGTCAACCCGCCGCCACCGAAACAGGCGCCGCAGCCGGCGCGCGCAGCCTGCAACACGCCGGGCGCGCTCGGCGTCGCCCGCACCGTCGAGATCGACACCACCGGCGGCCCCGGCTTCGGCTTCGAGCATTTCAAGGAGCTCGACTTCCTGCGCGATCACGAGGTGGTGCTGACCTTCGACGATGGCCCCTGGCCCAAGAACACACCTGCGGTGCTGAAAGCGCTCGCCGACGAGTGCACCACCGGCATCTTCTTCTCCATCGGCAAGCACGCGACCTACGAGCCGGAGATCCTGAAGCAGGTCTATGCGGCCGGTCATACGATCGGCGCGCACACCTGGTCGCACGCCAACCTCAACAACAAGAAGCTCACGGAAGCGCAGCGCAAGGATGAGATCGAGAAGGGCTTCAGCGCCGTGAAATGGGCGCTCGGCGGCATCTCGCCGTCGCCGTTCTTCCGCTTCCCGGCGCTTCAGCATCCGCCGGAGATGGTCACCTATCTCGGCAACCGCAACGTCGGGATCTTCTCCTGCGACATCGACTCCTTCGACTTCAAGGCCTCCAAGCCGGAGAAGGTGATCGAGACTGTGATGAAGAAGCTCGAGAACAAGGGCAAGGGCATCATCCTGATGCACGACTTTCAGAAGCACACCGCCGAAGCCCTACCCGAATTGCTCAAGCGTCTGAAGGCCGGCGGCTACAAGGTGGTGGCGATGCGCGCAAAATTCCCGGCGTCGACGCTGCCCGAATACGACCAGGAGCTGCTCAAGGACATCAAGCTGCCGACGGTAAGCCAGCGCCCGGTCAATTCCGTTGTGACGACCGTTTCCGAATAGAAGGCAATTGTCTTTCCGGTTCGAAGGCTACGTCATCGTCTCGGCGGACGGCATGCTCGCCGACGCGGCGCACGTCATGCCGGACAGTCTGAAGTTCGACGGCGACAAGCTGTTCTTTGAGCAGGCGCTCGATCGCGCCGCGCTGATCGTGCACGGCCGCAATTCGCACGAGCACCAGCCGAATTCGCCGAAGCGCAAGCGGCTGATCCTGACCCGCAAGATCAAGGCGTTGACCGTCGATCCTGAAATGCCGAACGCGACATTGTGGAATCCGGATCACGCGCGCTTCGAAGAGGCCTGCGCCTTTGCCGACGTCGCCTCCGGCATGGTCGCCGTCATCGGCGGCCCCGTGGTCTTCGACATGTTCATGGACCGCTACGACACGTTCTGGCTGTCGGAGGCGCCGCACGTTCGACTGCCCGGCGGCGAGGGCTGTTTTGTCGGCGTGCCCCAGCGGACCCCGCACGAGGTGCTCGCCTCGCACGGGATGAAGCCAGGGGCGCCGTACCTGCTCGACGCGGCGCATGAGGTGACTGTGACCCCGTGGCGCAGGACGTAGCGCTACACGTCGCCGTAGGCCGCCTCCGCCGGGCGCGTGGTGCGGCCGTAGCCGATGATCATGCACAGCGCGCCGATGATCGACAGATTCTTCAGCGCGTCGACCACCATCTTGGCGTTGTCGGGCGGCGCCTGGTTCCAGAAGTCATCGAACAGCACGGTCGCGACCGCGACGTAGATGATCAGCAGCATCGCGAACAATCGCGCGCCGAAATTCAGCGCGATCATCAGTCCGGCGATGATCTCGAGCCCGCCGACGGCGATCGCCAGGAGTTGCGGCGTGGTCATGGCAGTCGCCGTCTCGAGCTGCTTGGCGTAAGGCGCGACGACGTCGGGCACCACGAGTTTGGTGGCGATGAAGTCGGCGGTCGCCTGGATGGCAAAGAGCTTGGTCGCGCCCGTGTAGATGAACAGCACGGCGAACAGGATTCGCCCGAAAGTCACGAACGCTGGCATGATCGGCCTCTTGGCTCAGGCTTTTTGAAATCGGCGTCTTGACGCGAGTGCCGGGCGATTATGAAGAGTCGTGCGACAGTTTACAAACGGGGAAATCGCAAACCGTTTTGAAAAGATTGAAGCGCGGGTGCGCCGGAGGTCTGCTCCCTCGCCCCGCTTGCGGGGAGAGGGTTGGGGTGAGGGTGAGCCTCTGCGGGGACGGTGAGAGTTGGACTCGCGGAGAGTCCCCCTCACCCGGATCGCATCTGTCGATGCGATCCGGCCTCTCCCCGCAAGCGGGGAGAGGCGAAGAGATCGCGCCTCAGGTAAACAACGTCGGCTGCTGCCGCGCTGCCCGTTCCTGCGCCTCCACGACTGCAACAGCCGTCATGTTGAGGATGCCGCGCGCGGTCACCGAGGGCGTCAGGATGTGCGCCGGGCGCGCCGGGCCGACCAGGATGGGGCCGACGGGGAGCGCGTCCGCCAGCGACTTGATCATCTGGTAGGCGACGTTGGCGGTGTCGAGGGTCGGCATGATCAGGATGTTGGCCTCGCCCTCCAGCTTGGAGTGCGGCAGCACCATTTTCCGCGCAGCAGCTGAAAGTGCGGTGTCGCCCTGCATCTCGCCGTCGGCCTCGATCTCCGGATGCCTTTCCTTCAGGAGCTGGGTCGCCCGGCGCATCTTGCGCGAGGAGTCCGTGTCGTAGCTGCCGAAATCCGAATGCGAGACGAAGGCGATCTTCGGCTTGATGTTGAAGCGCTGCACATGGACTGCCGCGAGCGACGCGATCTCGGCGAGCTCCTCCGCGCTCGGATTGGGCCGCACCTGCGTGTCCGCGATGAAGAAGGCGCCCTTGCTCGTGATCAGCAGGGCCAACGCAGCGTAATCGCTGATGCCGGCTGAGAAGCCGATGATCTCGCGGACATGGCGCAGATGGCTCATATAGCGGCCCTCGACGCCGCACAGCATGGCATCGGCCTCCCCGCGCACCACGGCAAGCGCCGCGATGACCGTGTTGTTGGTGCGCACCACCGTGCGCGCCGCGTCGGGCGTCGCGCCGCGGCGGCCGGCGACCTCAACATAGGTCTGCACATAGGAACGGTAGCGTGGATCGTCCTCGGGATTGACGAGGTCGAAGTCCTTGCCGGCCTTGATCGAGAGGCCGAAGCGCTTGATGCGCGCCTCCACCACCGAGGGACGGCCGACCAGGATCGGCGTCGCCAGCTTCTCCTCCAGCACCACCTGCGTCGCGCGCAGCACGCGCTCGTCCTCGCCTTCGGCGTAGATCACGCGCACCGGCTGGGTCTTGGCCTTGGCGAACATCGGCTTCATGACGAGGCCGGAGCGGAAGGCGAAGCGCTCGAGCAGCGCGCGATACTCGTCGAAATTGGCAATGGGGCGCGTCGCGACGCCGGACTCCATCGCCGCCTTGGCAACGGCCGGCGCGATGCGCAGGATCAGGCGAGGATCGAACGGACTCGGGATCAACGAGCCGGGCCCGAAGCCACCCGCCTCACCGGTGTCGAGGCTGCCTTGGGAGACCGCATCCGACGGCGCCTCGCGCGCGAGCTGCGCGATCGCCTCGACGGCGGCATGCTTCATCTCCTCGTTGATGGCGCTGGCGCCGACGTCGAGCGCGCCACGGAAGATGAAGGGGAAGCACAGGACGTTGTTGACCTGGTTCGGATAGTCGGAGCGGCCGGTGCAGATCATTGCGTCGGGGCGCACCTTGCGCGCATCCTCCGGCATGATCTCCGGTATGGGATTGGCGAGCGCCATGATCAGCGGCTTGTCGGCCATCGCCTTGGCCATCTCAGGCTTGAGCACGCCGGGCGCGGACAGGCCGATGAAGATGTCGGCGTCGCCGATGACGTCGGCGAGCGTGCGCTTGTCGGTCTTCTGCGCATAGACCGCCTTCCAGCGGTCCATGGAGGTGTTGCGGCCCTCGTGCACGAGGCCGTCGATGTCGCAAACCCAGATGTTCTTGCGCTGCGCGCCCATCGACACCAGCAGGTTCAGCGTCGCAAGTGCCGCGGCCCCTGCCCCCGACGCCACGATCTTGACGTCGGACAGTTTCTTGCCGTTGAGCCTGAGGCCGTTGGTGATGGCGGCGGCGACGATGATGGCGGTGCCGTGCTGGTCGTCGTGGAAGACCGGGATCTTCATGCGCTCCTTCAAGCGCGCCTCGATCTCGAAGCACTCCGGTCCACGGATGTCTTCCAGATTGATGCCGCCAAAGGTCGGCTCGAGCGCCGCCACGGTTTCGACCACGCGGTCGATGGTGTCGGCGGCGATCTCGATGTCGAACACGTCGATGCCGGCGAATTTCTTGAACAGGACCGCCTTACCCTCCATCACCGGCTTGGAGGCCAGCGGGCCGATATTGCCGAGGCCGAGCACGGCGGTGCCGTTCGAAACCACGGCGACCAGATTGGCGCGGGTGGTGAGCGAGGCGGCCTCGGCGGGATTCTTGGCGATCTCGGTGCAGGCGGCCGCGACGCCCGGCGAATAGGCCAGCGCGAGGTCGCGCTGGTTGGCAAGCGGCTTGCTTGCCTGGATCTCCAGCTTTCCGGGCCGCGGCAGACGGTGATAGGCGAGCGCCGCCTGGTGGAGATCATCAGAGTAGGACGACATGCGGTGTCTCGCCTCGCGTTACCGGCCTCAAAATGTCTGAACCGGAGCGGCCGCCCGAGCGGACGGTATTTCCGGGCCGTGGAAACGGGATGAAGCACGGCAGCCGCCCCGGTGGCAACATCCGATTGCGACCCCATCAACAGGACGCGTGGTCAAATACTTGAAAACCATAGCTTTCCCTGGACCGCCCGGCGTTTCGCGAATATGCCAGGTTGCACGGTGCAAAACGAGCAACTGGAGCAAGGGAATGAAGCGAATCCTGATCGGCCTGATCGTGGCAGCCGTGCTCGGAGCGGGCGGATGGTTCGGCTTCAACCTTTACGCCAAGCATCGCGCCACCGCCGAGGTCGAGGCCGCGTTCGAAAGGATCCGTTCGAGCGGCGGCAAGGCGAGCCATGGCAAGATTGATTTCGATCTGCCCACTCGCACGGTGACGATCGAGGACATCGCGATCGCTCGCGGCCTCTTCACGACTGATCCGGCGCAGGCGATGGGTCAGGCGGCGCAGGTGGAGGCCGGTGCGTTCGAACTCTCGCTGCGCGACAGCGGCGGCGTCGATCTCGTCGTCGCGCAGTGCTCACGCATGCAGAATGTCAGCCGCGACGCCGCGCGCCGCGCCATCGTCGAGATGATCAGGGCGCAAGGCGAGAAGATCGCGGCGTCCAATGCCGACGTTAGAATGGCGGTCGATGCGCTCGCCGGCTTCGTCGAGACATCCGGGCAGACGCTGACCGTCAAGCTGACGCCCCGCGCCAAGGTGCCGCTGATGCAATTGATGCAGCTCTCGCAAAGCGATCCGGAGAGCGCGCTGGCACAGTTCAGGATCGAGGCGTCGACAGGGTTGTAGGGCTTATCGCTGCGAATGAGATGACAGCTGACCTGGCGAAAATCCCTTCCCGTCATTGCGAGCGAAGCGAAGCAATCCAGGCTGCCTCCGCGGAAAGATTCTGGATTGCTTCGCTTCGCTCGCAATGACGGGTGGAGAGAGCGGACCCAAAATCAGCAGATCGAATCGCGGAGAGTACCCTCTCACCCGCCTCGCATCTTCGATGTGACGCGGCCCCTCCCCCGCGTGCGGGGAGAGGCGAAGAGCCTCACTTCTGCGGCAGGTTCACCCGCACGTGCAGCTCGCGGAGCTGCTTGGTGGTGGCTTCCGACGGCGCGCCCATCAGGAGGTCCATGGCCTGCTGGTTCATCGGGAACAGCGAGATCTCGCGCAAATTCGTGGTGCCGCACAGCAGCATCACGATGCGGTCGACACCCGCGGCCATGCCGCCATGCGGCGGGGCGCCGTACTGGAAGGCGCGGTACATGCCGCCGAAGCGATCGACCACTTCCTGCTCACCATAGCCGGCGATCTCGAACGCCTTCACCATCGCTTCCGGCACGTGGTTGCGGATGCCGCCCGAGGCGATCTCGTAGCCGTTGCAGGTGATGTCGTACTGGAACGCCTTGATGGTCAGCGGATCCTGTCCCTTTAGCGCCTCGAGGCCGCCCTGCGGCATCGAGAACGGGTTGTGCGAGAAGTCGACCTTCTTATCGTCCTCGTTGTACTCGTACATCGGGAAGTCGACGACCCAGGCGAGCTCGAACCGCTCCTTGTCGGTGAGGTTCAACTCCTCGCCGACCTTGTTGCGGGCCAAACCGGAGAACTTCCAGAACTTGTCGGGATCGCCGGCGACGAAGAAGGCGGCATCGCCCTCCTTCACGCCGAGCTGCGCGCGGATCGCAGCAGTGCGCTCAGGACCAATGTTGTTCGCGAGCGGACCGGCACCCTCGCCGCCCTCACGCCACATGATGTAGCCGAGGCCGGGCTGGCCCTCTCCTTGCGCCCACGAGTTCATGCGGTCGCAGAACGCGCGGCTGCCGCCGCCCGGCGCCGGGATCGCCCAGACCTGGTTCTTGGGGTCTTCGAGCATGCGCGCAAAGACCTTGAAGCCGGAGCCGCGGAAATGCTCGGAGACGTCCTGCATCTCGATGGGATTGCGCAGGTCCGGCTTGTCGCTGCCGTATTTGCGCAGTGCCTCGGCGAAGGGAATCCGGCGCCAGCCCTTCGTCACCGGCTTTCCTCTCGCGAACTCCTCGAACACGCCGGTGATGACAGGCTCCATCGCCGCGAAGACGTCTTCCTGCGTGACAAAGCTCATCTCGACGTCGAGCTGATAGAACTCGCCGGGCAGACGGTCAGCGCGCGGATCCTCGTCGCGGAAGCACGGCGCGATCTGGAAATAGCGATCGAAGCCCGACATCATCAGCAGCTGCTTGTACTGCTGCGGTGCCTGAGGCAGCGCGTAGAATTTACCGGGATGGATGCGCGAGGGCACCAGGAAATCGCGCGCGCCTTCCGGCGAGGACGCGGTCAGGATCGGGGTGTTGAACTCGAAGAAGCCCTGCCCCTCCATGCGCCTGCGCATCGACTTGATAATTTCGATGCGGGTCATGATGTTCTGATGCAGCTTCTCGCGGCGCAGATCGAGGAAGCGGTACTTCAGGCGGATGTCCTCGGGATATTCCTGGTCGCCGAACACCGGCAGCGGCAGGTCGCCGGCCGGGCCCAGCACCTCGATCTCGCTGATGTAGATCTCGACCTTGCCGGTCGGCAGATCGTCATTGTCGGTGCCTTCGGGGCGACGCCGGGCCTTGCCGTCCATCCGCACCACGAATTCCGAGCGCAGCTTCTCGGCCAGCGAGAAAGCCGGCGAGTCCGGGTCGACCACGCACTGGGTCAGGCCGTAATGGTCGCGCAGATCGATGAACAGCACGCCGCCATGGTCGCGAACGCGATGGACCCAGCCCGAGAGGCGAACCGTCTCGCCGATGTTGCTCTCGCGGAGCGCGCCGCATGTATGTGACCGGTAGCGATGCATGGTCGTCCCAAAATCAATGTCGGAGGAAGCGAATCGGACGGCCTGTAACGGCCGGTCCGAAGTTGCGGCAGGGTTTACCCGACGAGGCCCAAGGCGGCAACCAAGGGAACGCGCTGTTTTGGGCCAGATGGGTCCATTTTCAAGGGCCGAGCCTTTGCCATCAGGCGTTCCAGCCCTATCTTGAGGCCATGACGGTCCATTTCCCCTTCCAGAACTCCTATTCGGCGCTGCCGGACAGCTTCTTCGCCCGCGTCGCGCCGACCCCTGTGGCGGCGCCCCGGCTGATCAAGCTGAACCGGCCGCTGGCGGTCCAGCTCGGGCTCGATCCGGATGCGCTGGAGACCCCGGAAGGCGCCGAAATTCTGGCCGGCAAGGCGGTTCCCGCCGGCGCCGACCCCATCGCCATGGCCTATGCCGGCCACCAGTTCGGGCATTTCGTGCCCCAGCTTGGCGACGGCCGCGCCATCCTGCTCGGCGAGGTCATCGACAGGGATGGCGTCCGCCGCGACATCCAGCTCAAGGGAAGCGGCCCCACCCCGTTCTCCCGCCGCGGCGATGGCCGCGCCGCGCTCGGGCCGGTCCTGCGGGAATACATCGTCAGTGAAGCGATGTTCGCGTTGGGCATCCCGACCACGCGCTCGCTCGCCGCCGTCGTCACCGGCGAGCACGTCATCCGCGAGACCGCGCTGCCCGGCGCGGTGCTGACGCGCATCGCCTCCAGCCATATCCGCGTCGGCACTTTCCAGTTCTTTGCCGTCCGCCGCGACACCGAGGCGATCCGCCGGCTCGCCGACCACGTGATCACCCGCCATTATCCCGAGCTGCTGCATGTCGAGCGGCCCTATCACGCCCTGCTCGCAAACGTTGTCGCGCGCCAGGCCGATCTGGTCGCGCGCTGGCTTTTGGTCGGCTTCATCCACGGCGTGATGAACACCGACAACACGTCCATCTCCGGCGAGACCATCGATTACGGCCCCTGCGCCTTCATGGATGCCTATAACCCAGCGCAGGTGTTCTCCTCGATCGATGAGATGGGCCGCTACGCCTATGCCAACCAGCCGCGCATCGGCCTGTGGAATCTGACCCGGCTCGCCGAATGCCTGCTGCCGCTGTTCTCCGACGATCAGGAGAAAGCAGTCGCCGAAGCCCAGGACATTCTCGGCGCCTTCGCCGAGACCTTCAGTGCGGCCTATCAGGCCGGCCTGCGCAAGAAGGTCGGCCTGTTCACGGAGCGCGACAGCGACGACGCCCTGATCCAGGACCTGCTCGATGCCATGGCCAAGAACCAGGCCGACTTCACCCTCACCTTCCGCAAGCTCGGCGACGCCACAGGCGATGAGTCCGGCAACGCCGACGTCCGCGCGCAATTCATGGATCCCTCGGTTTTCGACGAGTGGGCCAAGCGCTGGCGCGAGCGCATTGCCCTGGAGCCGCAGACCGCGGCCGAACGGAAAGCCGCCATGCACGCCGTCAACCCGGTCTTCATCCCGCGCAACCATCGCGTCGAAGCCGTGATCCAGGCCGCAGTCAACGATGACAATTACGCGCCGTTCGAGGAGCTGCTGAAGGTATTGGCCAAGCCGTTCGACGACCAGCCGGACTACGCCGCCTACGCCGATCCCCCGCTGCCGGATCAACGGGTGCTGCAGACGTTCTGCGGGACGTGAAAAATGCCGTTGGATGGGTAGAGCGCAGCGCACCCATCTTCCTCGGCGCCTCAACCATCCCTGCACTCGCGATGCTGATGGATTTGCCTGCGCTCGTCCGACTCTGCGCACTGCGATAGGCTCGATGCCGCAACGCGAGACGACCCCGTTGACCGCACTCGCCGTTCTGACCAACAATTTGCCGCGTCGGCAACCACTGTCATCAAACTGAAACACTCTCACTCTAACCGGCTGGCGGGCCGTCTTGCCGGAGGCGACCATCCTCCCAGAGACCTGACACGCGCGCCATGCCCTTCAAATTCATCCACCTCACCGACACGCATCTCGCGAATCCCGGGCTGAAGCTCTACGGCCTCGACCCGCGCGCTCGGCTGGATGCCGCCATCGCCGACATCAACAAGCATCAGTCCGATGCGGCCTTCGCGGTCGTGACCGGCGACCTCACCCATTGGGGCGAGCCTGAATCATACGCCAATTTCGCAGACGCGATGGCCGCGCTGAAGATGCCTTACATCGCCATGGTCGGCAATCACGACAAGCGAGTGGCCTGCCTCGACGGTCTTCGGTCCGCGCCGCGCGATCAGAATGGCTTCGTTCAGGGGACGCGCACCACCGAGCACGGCCTGTTCGTCTTCCTCGACACGCTGGACGAGACCAGCCACGCCGGCGAGATGTGCGACAAGCGCTCCGGCTGGCTCGAAAGCACGCTGGCCGCAGCGCCCGCTGACATGCCGTTCGTCGTCTTCATGCATCATCCGCCCTTCCCGGTCGGCGTGCTCGCGATGGACGAGATCGCGCTGAAGCAGCGCGGCGAATTCGCCGAGGTGATCGCGCCCTATCGCAGCCGCATCCGCCACCTCTTCTTCGGCCATGTGCACCGGCCGATCTTCGGCAGCTACGGCAAGATCCCGTTCTCGACGCTACGCGGCACCAACCATCAGGTCTGGTTCGAGCTCAATGCCAACGCGCCGCATCTGGCGAGCCACGAACCGCCGGCCTATGGCGTGGTGCTGATCGACGATGAGAACCTGGTCGTGCACAGCCACGACTTCCTCGACACCAGTCTGCGCTTCCCCTTCGACCCGCCTGCGGGAATGGACGGCCGCGACTATGCGCTCAAGTTTGCGGCGCGGTGAGATGAGCCTCGCCGAACCCGCGGCTCTCCCGGTCGCGACCTCGGCGGCACCGCGCCTGCACGTCCTGAAGCGCTTCGCCGCCGGCTTTAAGGCATCGCTACCGGCCTATCTGCTGCTGCTGCCCTCGCTGATCTTCCTCGCGCTGTTCACCTATGGCGCGATGGGGCGCGTGTTCATCGATGCGCTCTATCAGCGCACGACGCCGAAAGCGCCCGTCCGCTTCGTCGGCCTCGACAATGTCAGCGCGGTGCTTGCCGACCCCGCCTTCACCGGCGCGGTCGTCAACAATCTCATCTATGCCGTCGGCACGGCGATCCCGAGCATCGGCCTCGCGCTCTTGTTCGCGCTGGCGCTCGCGCGCACCAACGCGGTGACCAGCGCACTTCGCGCCGCGCTGTTCCTGCCGGTGCTGATCCCGATGGTGGCAGCATCCGCGCTGTTCCTGTTCATCTTCCTGCCCAATGTCGGGTTGCTCGACTACTACATCGGCCGGTTGCTTCCGGTGCTGCCGAACTGGCTGGGTGACCCCGACATCGCGCTGTCAGCGATCATGGTGATCACGATCTGGAAGAACGCCGGCTATTACATGCTGTTCTTCCTCGCCGGCCTGCAGGCGGTGCCGGAGGACGTCACGGAGGCCGCCCATCTCGATGGCGCCGGTCCGTTCCAGCGCCTGCGCTACATCATCCTGCCGGAGCTCAAGCCCACCTTCCTGTTCGTCACCGTGATCGCGACGCTCAATGCGGTGACGCAAGTCGACCACGTCTTCGTCCTGACCCAGGGTGGCCCGTCCAACTCGACCAATCTCGTGCTGTTCTACATCTACCAGCAGGCGGTCGAGCATTACGACGTCGGCAAGGCCTCGGCGGCGACGCTGCTGACGCTGGCCGCGCTGATGGGCCTCACCGCGCTTTCGTTCCGCACGCTGGCGAACCGCGAGGGCGGGCCATGAATCTGATCGACCGTCTGTTTAGGGATGCTCCGCTCGCCACGCGCCGCGAGATCACGCCAAAGCTCGGCTTCGTGCTGACCGTGCTGCTCGCGCTGGTCTGGCTGATCCCGTTCCTCTGGATGGGCGTGGCGACCCTGCGCCCGGCTTCCGACGGCATCAACCTGATGGCCGAGCTGATGCCGAGCCTGAAGCCGACGCTCGACAACATCAGGGATGCCTGGGAGATCGGCGACTTCCCGCGCTACACCCTCAACACCACCATCATCTGCACCGGCATCCTGCTGGTGCAGTTCGTCACGATCACGCTGGCGGGCTTTGCCTTCGCGCGGCTCGCCTTCGCCGGCAAGACGCTGATCTTCTACCTGTTTCTGATGCAGCTGATGCTGGTGCCGGTGCTGCTGATCGTGCCCAATTTGAGCCTGATCGCGCAGCTCGGCCTCTACGACACGCTCACCGGCGTGATGATGCCGTTCTTTGCCTCGGCCTTCGGCACCTTCCTGATGCGGCAAGCGTTCGAGGCCATTCCGACCGAGCTGGAGGACGCCGCGCTGATCGACGGCGCGGGTCTGTTTCAGCGCATCCGCCACATCTACGTGCCGCTGTCGCTGCCGAGCTTTTCGGCCTTCGCCATCATCTCCGTGACCAGCCATTGGAATGACTTCCTGTGGCCGCTGATGGTGATCAACTCGCCGGACAAGCGGCCGCTCACGGTCGGGCTCTCCGTCTTCACCAAGACGGCCGAGGGCACCCAGGCCTGGGGCACCATCGCCGCGGGCACGCTGATGGTGATCGCACCGCTGCTCGTCACCTTCCTGATCTTCCAGAAGCGCTTCATCAGCTCTTTCGTCACCTCAGGCATCAAATAGGAGATTTTCCGATGCTGTTATCCCGCAGGCTCATGCTCGGCCTTGCCATTGCAGGCACGATGGCCGGCGCCCTCGCCTTTCCGGCTCTCGCCGGCGAAGGCCCGACCGAGATCGATTTGTTCTTCCCCGTCCCCGTCGACGGCAAGCTTGCCCGCGACATGGGGACCTTGATCAAGGAGTTCAACGAGACCCATCCCGAGGTCAAGGCAACCGCCGTCTACACCGGCTCCTACGACGACACGCTGATCAAGACGCGCGCCGCGATCAAGGCCGGCAAGCCGCCGTCAGCCGTGATCATGTCGGCCAACTTCCTGCTCGACATGCAGATCGAGAACGAGCTCACCAATCTGGATTCTCTGATCGCCGCCGACGGCACCACCAAGGAAAAGTTCTTGGGCCAGTTCTTCCCGGCGCTACAGGGCAACGCGGTGATCAACCGCTCGGTCTATGGTGTGCCCTTCCACAATTCGACGCCGCTGCTCTACATCAACGCCGACAAGGCCAAGGAAGCGGGCCTTGATCCGAGCAAGCCGCCGCAGACCTGGGCCGAGCTCACCGACTGGGCCAAGAAGCTCACCAAGCGCGAGGGCGACAAGGTCACCCAATGGGGAATTGCGATCCCCTGCGCCTATGACTATTGCGGCTGGATGATGGAAACGCTCACCATGTCCAATGGCGGGCGCTACTACAACGAGGAGTTCGGCGGCGAGGTCTATTACGACACGCCCTCGATGCTCGGTGCGCTCACTTGGTGGAACGACCTCATCTCCAAGCACAAGGTGCATCCGCCCGGCGCTACGCCTGGACCTGCCGTCAGCACCTCCTTCATCTCCGGCAACGCCGCGATGATGATGCTTTCCGCGGGCTCGCTCACCTATGTGCGCGACAACGCCAAATTCAACTACAAGGTCGCCTTCATCCCGCGCAACGTCCGCAACGCCGTGCCGATCGGCGGCGCCTCGCTGATCATTCCGGCCGGCCTCGAAGCCGACAAGCAGAAGGCCGCCTGGACCCTGATCAAGTGGATGACCTCGCCCGAGAAGAGCGCCTGGTGGAGCCGCGCCACCGGCTATTTCGCGCCCAACATGGCCGCCTACAAGACACCCGACATGGTCGACTTCCTGAACAAGAACCCGGACGCCAAGACCGCCGTCGAGCAGCTCGACGTCGCAAAGCCCTGGTTCGCGACCTACAAGACCGTGCCGGTGCGCAAGAACCTCGAGGACGAGGTGATGCTGGTCCTCAACGGCAAGAAGCAGCCGAAGGATGCCCTCACCGCCGCCCAGAAGGCCGCCGACGAGACGCTCAAGCCCTACAACGCGGAGACGTCGCTGAAACTGCCGTAACGCCGGCAACTCATTGCGCAAACAAACTTCGGCGCTCCATCATGCGGGGCGCCGAATTCGTTTGGACGGCCGCTGCCCGTTAACCTGCCGTCCACCATTCGCCCGGCCCCGCCGCCGGTAACCATTGGAATTAACAGACCCTCAACGCACCCCAGACAAATTTAGCAATGTTTCTGAGGGGTTTCGCCGTGGATCTGTTGGTTTTCGAGTTCCTTGGACTGGCTCTGGTCGCCATGTGCGTGCTCGTGGTGGCGCTGCCGTGCGCCCGGAAATCCTCGCAGCGGGTCCGCTACGAATAGGATTTTTGTCGGAAAAATGCGATTTCGGCCCAAATGCAAGACTTGAATTCGCATCGAGCCCCTTGACATCACTGCACTTTCGGCAGAACGGCTGATGATCTCGTCATGGGCCGTTCATGGATTTGATTACCACCACTGCTGACCTCGCGGCTGCCTGCAGCCGGCTGGCCAAGCACCCCGTCATAACCGTCGATACCGAGTTTCTGCGCGAAACCACCTATTACCCGCTGTTGTGCGTGGTGCAGATGGCCAGCGCCGAGGAAGCCGTCGTCATCGACGCCCTGGCCGAGGGCATCGACCTCAAACCGTTCTTCGAGCTGATGGGCAACGAAGGCGTGCTGAAGGTCTTCCACGCCGCCCGCCAGGACATCGAGATCATCTGGCACCAGGCCGGCATCATCCCGCATCCGGTGTTCGACACCCAGGTCGCCGCCATGGTGCTCGGCTATGGCGACAGCATCGCCTATGACCAGTTGGTCGAGAAGGTCACCGGTCACCGCCCGGACAAGACTCACCGCTTCACCGACTGGTCGCGCCGGCCTCTCACCAAGGAGCAGATGCACTACGCGGTATCAGACGTCACCCACCTGCGCGACGTGTTCGCAGCGCTTGACGCCGACCTGAAGAAGCGCCGCCGCAGCGAATGGGTCTCCATCGAGATGGAGGTTTTGACCTCGCCCAGGACCTACGACTTCCACCCCGAGCGCGCCTGGGAGCGGCTGAAGACCCGGGTGCGCAAGCCGAAGGACCTCGCGGTACTGATGGAGGTCGCGGCCTGGCGCGAGCAGGAGGCGCAGAGCCGCGACGTGCCGCGCGGTCGCGTGCTGCGCGATGAAGCGATCAGCGACATCGCAACGCATGCGCCGACCACGCTGGACAAGCTCGCCCATCTGCGCTCGGTGCCGAAGGGGTTTGAGAAATCCAAATGGGGCGCGGACATCGTCGCCGCGGTCGAGCGCGGGCTGGCGCGGGATTTCTCGACGCTGCCGAAGCTGGAGAAGCCGCGCAACAACTCTAATGGCGCCGCCATCGTCGAGCTGTTGAAGGTGCTGCTGCGCATGACCGCGGAGCGCCATGCAGTCGCCAGCAAGGTGATCGCCACCGTCGACCATCTCGAGGAGATTGCAGCCAGTGACGAGGCCGACGTGCCGGCCCTGCGCGGCTGGCGCCGCGAGCTGTTCGGCGATGCCGCGCTGAAGCTCAAGCGCGGCGAGCTGGCGCTCGCGATCGAAAAGGGCCGCGTGGTCGGGGTGCAGCGGGCGTAGGCCCGCACCTCCCCTCAGTGTCGTCCCGGCCTAGTGCGCAATTGCGCACAGGGGGCCGGGACCCATTACCCCTGGGAGGAGTTTGGCGAAGATTCGCCATTCGGTACTTCTACGAACCCCGATCGATAGATCACGCGGTATGGGTCCTGGCTTTCGCCAGGACGACACCGGTGGATGTGGCTGGCTGCTTCGGCCACACTGACAGACTCGATCCTACCCCGGCGTCAGCTTCGCCACCTCCCCCTTCATGTCCTCCAGCACACCCGAGATCGCCGCGACCAGCTCGTCGATCTGGGCCTTGGTGGCGATCAGCGGCGGGCAGATGGCGATGGCATCGAGCATGTTGCGGGAGATCACGCCGCGCTCCTGAAGCATGCGGCTTGCGATGCCGCCGACAGCGCCGGGCGTAGCGGCTGCCGTCTTGCGCCCCTTGTCGAGCACGAGCTCGAGGGCGGCGATCATGCCGACGCCGCGGACCTCGCCGACCAGCGGATGGCTGGCGAGCTCGCGCAGCTTGCCCTGCATGTAGCTCCCCAGTTCGGCGGCATGCGCGATCAGACCGCGCTCCTCGATGATCTTCAAATTCTCCAGCGCAATCGCCGAGCCGACGGGATGGCCGCCCGCGGTGAAGCCGTGGCCGAGCACACCGATCTTGTTGCTCTCGTCAGCGATCGGCTCGAACATGCGGTCGTTCAGCATGATCGCCGACAGCGGGAAATAGCTCGAGGTGATCTGCTTGGAGACCACCATCGCGTCCGGCTTAATGCCATAGGTCTCGCAGCCGAACATCTTGCCGGTACGGCCGAAGCCGCAGATCACCTCGTCGGCGACCAGCAGAATGTCGTACTTCTTCAAGACCTTCTGGATCTTGTCCCAATAGGTCGCCGGCGGAACGATGACGCCGCCCGCCCCCATCACCGGCTCGCCGAAGAAGGCCGCGATCGTATCCGGGCCCTCCTTCTGGATCAGCGCGTCGAGCTCCTCGGCCCGGCGCGTCGCGAACGCCTCCTCGCTCTCGCCCGGCGCGCCGTCCTTGTAGAAATGCGGCGAGCCCGTGTGCAGGATGTTCGGCAACGGCAGGTCGAACGAGCGGTGATTGTTCGGCAGGCCCGTGAGGCTGGCCGAGGCGATGGTGACGCCGTGATAGGCGCGCAGGCGGCTGATCACCTTCTTGCGCTGGGGCTGGCCGAGCGCGTTGGAGCGATAGGCGATCAGCTTCAGGACGGTATCGTTCGCTTCCGAACCGGAATTGGTGAAGAACACCTTGCTCATCGGCACCGGCGCGAGTGCGACCAGCTTCTCGGCGAGGTCGATCGAGGGCCCGTGCGATTTGGCCGAGAATGTATGATAGAACGGCAGCGCCTGCATCTGCTTGTGTGCGGCATCGACGAGACGCTTCTCGTTGAAGCCGAGCCCTACGCTCCACAAGCCTGCCATCGCCTCGAAATAGCGCTTGCCCGCGGCATCGAACACGTAGGGACCCTCGCCGCGCTCAATCACGAGAGGACCGGCCTGCTGATGGGTGCGCGCGTTGGTGTAGGGATGGAGCTGGTAGGCCACATCCCGGGCCTCTGGCGAATTCGGCAGCATGGACATTTGCAGGGATCCCTAAAGTCGTGACGTCGCCGGCACAGCCAGCGTCATCACTTGATGATCAAGCCACTTGGCTATTGCGATGAGACAAAGCTTGCAACGCCAATTCGTCGGCAGCAAGCGCTCAGCAGCGTTGCACAAAGCCGCATATCGGGGATCGGGCAGCTCTCAAGCCGCGTCGTCGTCATCCCCATCGTCAGCGGCGGCGGCCTCCCTCACCTCAACGAGCGCCATCGAGAGCAGATAGACCGTCGTGGGCAAGCCGACGCGGCGCGCCGTCTCGACGGCACGCGACAAATCGCTTGCCAGCTCCTTGAGCTGTTCTCCCCGTGACAATGTTTCGACCCCCACCCGCCGATCGCGGCCGCCTACACCGCAACGGCGCCGCTGGTTCTGATCAGTTCGGCGCTGGAATGGATCGTAGCAAAATTCCCGATGACATTCACTACTGCACGCTTGTAGGCGGCGGCATCGCCGGTGCCCGGCTGCCGGCAGGCCACGGCGTCGGCGACCACCTCGTAGCGATGGCTGCGGTGAAACCCGTCCACGGCGGTGGCCAGGATGGTCTCGTCCAGGGAAAACCCGGCCAGCACGCAGCGCACATTGTGGATATTGGACATGTAGTCCACAAACCGCGACGAGCTGTAGGCCGACGGCAGCGGATGCTCGAACGTCATTTCTCCCGGACGCGGCTTCGCCTCCCCGATCCAATCGGTCAGCCTGGATGCCGGATTGAACCAGGCCGCCTGCGCGATGCGCTTCAAATGCATCACCGGCCAGAGATTGCTGCGCCACAGCGTCAGCAGTTCCAGGCAGCGCTCGGTGGCGGCATCGCCGTCGAGGATGACGTGGCGGCGCCCAGGGGTCAGATATTCGACCTGGAGGTCCGCGCAGATCAGGATCGGCGGATCATCGTGGATGGAAACCGGCATTGTCTTGCGCGCAGCTGCACCTGTTTCAACGGTCGGCGAGCGCGAGATCCCGCAGCGGCGAAGTCACCGCCCGCCCCGCCGAGGCATCCAGCACGCCCGGCCGGTCCCAATCGCCTTCGGGCCGGATGATCACATAGGGATCGCTGTCCAGCGTGATGGCGTCCGGCCCCGGCTCGATCTCCAGCAGCATCTCCGTGTAGGAGAAATCCGAGAAGGTGATCTTGCGGTTGTGGCCGAGCGGCTTGGCGCCGAAATGCGCCCAGAAATCGACCAGCCGGTCCTGCGCCTGGCCGTAGATCTTGCGGAAGCCCTTGCGCTTCACATAGTCGACGCTTGCCTGCACCAGCTTGAACGAGACGCGCGAGCGCCGGTACTGGTGACGCACCGCAAGCCGCTCCACCTTGGCGAAATCGCCGAAGAAGCGCACCCGCAGGCAGCCCGCGGGCTCGTTGCCGACGAAGCCGATGAAATGCGCGGCCACCATGTCGTTGCCGTCGAACTCCTCCTCGAACGGACAATCCTGCTCGGCGAGATAGACCGCAGAGCGGATCGCGGTGACCAACATCAGATCGCTGGGATCGCGCGCAAGGCGGATGGTGATGGCGCGGGAGTCGGGCTTGGCGAGAGGAATTCTAGTACCGTGCATCTGCAAAACTCCTTGCTTGGATGATCGCACCCGGCATGCGCATCGGCTGGCGATGCCAGGGGCGCTCGTAGCACCAGAGGTCGGGTTGGAAGCTTGGGACAGGCACAAAGCCGGTCGCCTTCATGATGTCGCGTCCGGCCACGGTTGACGGCTGCGCATAGCAATCGGCACCGCGAAACCTTAGCTGTCGCAGATGAGCCGCGGCCTTGCCGAGACCGGCGATACCGCGCCCTGTCGTCGCGATCGCCCAGATGTAGATGGCCGCGACGTCGTCTTTCGCGGACGCGAGATAGCGCGTCTCGGGCGCGGTGAGGCAGATCTCGTCGAGCAGCAGCGCATCGTGTCCGCGATCATTGAGGAACAGGAAGGCCATGCCGCCGAGCAGACGGCCCTTCCGGCTGAAAGTCAGGATGCTCTGAGGATCGAAGGTGAAATATCTTGCAAGCTCTGCTGAACCGATCTGCACGCCCGGCACCAGGCGATGCGCCATTTCCGAAAGCGCGGCGATTTCGGAAAATTGCGCGCAACGGACGTCCACGTCCGGGCTCAGCGGCAGCGCGTCGAAATCATGCCTTGCGGCAAACGAGCCTCTTTCCATACCGAGATCGCCCCTCTATCGTTTGCGACTTTCGTACCCCGCTATGAGGACGAGCTTAGCGGTTGGGGACCAAGAGTATGCAGCAGTTATTGCACCGGGGTGCTGCGATGATGCAGCACCGTGAAGAAGTCCTGGGTGCGTCCTGGGACGATTTGAAGCTGTTTTTAGCGTGCGCAAAATATAAAAGTTTTCGCAACGCGGCCGAAGAGCTCGGCCTCACGTCCACCACCTTGATGCGCCGGATCGACCGGCTCGAAGAGAGCATCGGCTGCAAGCTGTTCCTGCGCGACCAGAGCGGACTCACGCTCAGCGACGAAGGCACCGCGATGATCGCCGACGTCGCGCATATGGAGCGTCACGCCTTCAACGTCTTCCGTCGCGCCGCGCGTTCGTCGAATGACACCGCTGGCACCGTGCGCGTCGCGGTGACGGAAGGACCCGGCAATTTCTGGATCCTGCCGCGGTTGATCGATTTCCAGAAGACCTATCGCAGGATCACGGTCGATCTGCGCTGCGCGATGGAGCAGGCCGACGTCGCGCGGCTTGAATCCGACATCGCGATCCAGCTCGAGCCACCGACCAATCCGGATCTGATCGTCGCCAAGCTGGGCCGGCTGCACATCTATCCGTTCGTCTCCAAGGAGTACGAGGACCTCTACGGCGTGCCGGCAACGCTCGCCGAACTCAAGAACCACCGCATCATCAAGCAGAGCGCGCCGCAAGTCGATGACGGCGCCTACGCCCGCGTGCTCGGGCTGAAGTCGCTGGAAGGCGTCGTCGGGATCAAGACCAACTCCTCGGTCGGCGTGCTCTATGCCGTCGAGCGCGGCGCCGGCATCGGCTTCCTGCCGACGGTGTCGATCGCGCTCGGTGCGCCGCTCGTTGCCGTCGATCTTGGCGTCAGCCACCACGCCGATCTCTGGCTCACCTATCACAAGGAGTTCCGCACCTCCGAGCGGCACAAGATCGTGGTCGACTGGCTGAAGAAGATCTTCGATCCCAAGACCTATCCCTGCTTCCGCGACGAGTTCATCCATCCGAACGCGCTGGTGCCGATGATGACGGCCGCGCGCGAGGGTTTTGGGCTGACGGGCTATGCCGCGGCAACGCCGGCGTAAGTTTCAGCTCACCATTTGTATTCGAAGCCGACCGTGCCCTGGTGCGAGGTGAGCTCGTTGCGGAACTTGCCGTCGTAATTGACGTAGAGCCGCGCGACGCTGGTCAGGCTGAGCGAGGCCGAGGCGCCGGCATCCATGCCGTAGCGGCTCTCGCCGATGCCGGGGACGACGATGCTCTGGGTCCCCAGGCTGACCTGGACCGATCCGAGGTCCTGGTGGAAATTGTCGACGAACTTGCCGTAGGCGGACAGGTCGAGGATTTTCTGGTCGATGATGAAGTAGCGGCCGATCTCGGCCCCGATCATGACGCGTGCGCGCGACAGCGCCGTCGCGCCGACGTTGAGCGGATCAAGGCCGCCGGCCTCCTGGAACGCCGCGCTGGTGGCGCGCACATATTCCAGCGCGCCCTTGGGCACGATGCGCATCTGGTCCTTGGTCCAGTAATAGCTGATCTCGGTCAGCGCACCGTCGACCGCGGCGCGATAGCCCGCGTTCGCAACGCCGAAGCCAGTGTCGCGGCTGGAACGGACCTTGCCGAATCCGTGCACCACCGCAAAGGCCCAAGTCCAGGGCCCCTTGTCGATGGAGCCGTTGAGGCCGATTTGGGTCAGGTCGAGTGTCGCCGACTGGAGCGCCAGCGGCACGTCGATGTCGGTGTGGCTCTGGTCGACCGAAAAGCCGATAGTGACGCCGGGTGCGAGCCGCGCGCCGATGCCGGCGACACCGCCAAAGGTCTTGCGCCTGTCGCCGAGGAAGTCTCCCTGCGCATCGGTGCGGACCGAGATGCCATAGCCCTCGAACCAGGTGCGGTAGCGCGAATCTTCGGTGCTCGCCGATGCGCCGCCGCCGCCGGGATTGGTCCGGGATGCCCGGTTGATGCCGCTCGATGCCTGGTTGCCGAGGCGCTCCAGGAAACCTGAGCCGAGATTGAGCGTGCTGTTGCCGGCCGACTGGTCGTAGTTGGTCGAGGTCGGCATCGGGACCGGGGTCGGAGACGGCGTGGGTGTCGGGGTCGGCGTGGGCGTCGGCGTCGGACTTTGCGCGAGGACGGGCGTCGCCGCCGACACCGTCACGATGAACGCAAACGTCATAAGGGCAAAGGTCGTCGCGACCGCTGCCGCGACGCGGCGGACGCGGTTCAGCCCGATCGTCTGCCGTGTCCCTGGTGGCTGCACTGTGCAGCGCATGACGACAAATCCCAAAGCAAATGGCGGCGCGCAAAAATGCAACAGGAGCGGCGCACGCATGAGGTGATTTGCGCCGAACTGTTACGGAGGGTCAACCAGCTGACGCCTCCCGACGAGGGGGATTGCTCCTGATTGTGGTTCCCCGGCCACAGGTCGAAAATTGCACTCGAGCGTGTCCGGTGCGATCTTGAAATTCGCGCCCTGCTTGCTAACGCGCGCTTTTCATGTTGCAATATTGGCCACAATCGGAATTGGCCGCTCGGCTGTGCGTTTCGCGACATTAAGACTCAAGACTCGAACAGACTTCCGGAAGCCCGTTTGTGGCGTGGCACGCGAAAAAGCGGCCGCGTCTTTTTTCTATCTAGTGGAGGAGACTAGCGATGCCGCAAAAGGGCACCGTCAAATGGTTCAACCCGACCAAGGGCTATGGGTTCATCAAGCCGAACGGCGGCGACAAGGACGTGTTCGTCCACATCTCCGCCGTCGAGCGCGCCGGACTCTCGACCCTCAACGAGAACCAGGTGGTTGAATACGACCTCGTGGAGAACCGCGGCAAATCATCCGCGGAGAACCTCAAGGTCTCCTGATTTCTCTCAAAGCTACGCGCGAGAGATCATGACGTTGCCCCCGGCTCTGCCGGGGGATTTTGTTTGGGAAGTCAAAAGCAACGTCGCTTCAGCTCACCACCGGCGAAACCAAAAAATTCTCCGACGGCCCGCTGCCCGCCGTCCTGCACACCTCGCCCTCGATCCGGACCTTGCCGGCCGCGAGCAGCCGCAGCGCCTCGGGATAGATGCGGTGCTCGACTTCGAGGATGCGCTCCGAGAGCGTGTCCGACGTATCGTTGTCGCTGACGGGCACGGCGCCTTGCATCACGATCGGGCCGGCATCGGTCTCAGGGATCACGAAGTGCACCGTCGCACCGGACAGCTTGACGCCGGCACGCAGAGCTTGGCCATGCGGGTCGAGGCCCGGAAAGGACGGCAGCAGCGAGGGATGGATGTTGAGCATCCGCCCGTACCAGGCCTTGGTGAACTCCGCCGTGAACAGGCGCATGAAGCCGCCCAGACAAATCAGCTCGATGCCGTGCCGGTCGAGCGCAGCCTGCAGCACCTTTTCGAAACCTGCGCGGTCCTTGCCGAACGGCTTGCTCTCGATCACCTCAGTTGTCACGCCGCTCGCCCTGGCCCGTTCGAGCCCCAGTGCATCGGCCTTGTTCGAGATGACCAGCGAAATCTCTGCCGGAAAATCCGCGGCAGCCGCTGCCTTGATCAGCGCAGCCATGTTGGAGCCGCGGCCAGAGATCAGGATGGCGACGCGGCGCTTCATCACAGCGCCAGGTCGAGGTGGCCGTTATAGACGACGCGGTGCTCGCCTTCGGCCGGGATCACGGTGCCGAGCTGCGCCACGGTCTCGCCGGCATCGGTCAAGACCTTGACCACCTTGTCGACCTGGTCAGGTTCGACGATCGCGATCATGCCGATGCCGCAATTGAAGGTGCGCAGCATTTCCAGCTCGGCGATGCCGGCCTGCGCGGCCAGCCATTTGAACACCGGCAGCACCGGCAGCTGTGCAAGGTCGATGCCGACGCCGAGGTGCTTCGGCAGCACCCGCGGAATGTTGTCGGTGAAACCGCCGCCGGTGATGTGGGCGAGCCCCTTCACCGCGCCAGTCTCGCGGATCGCACGCAGGCAGGATTTGACGTAGAGCCGCGTCGGCGTCAGCAGCGCGCCGCCCAGCGTCATCACCGGCGCGAAAGGCGCTTGCGCCTCGAAGCCGAGGCCGGATTGTTCCACGATCTTGCGCACCAGCGAGAAGCCGTTGGAGTGCACGCCCGACGAGGCGAGCCCGATCACGGCGTCGCCCGCCGCGATGTCCTTGCGCGGCAGCAGCGTGCCGCGCTCGGCGGCGCCGACGGCAAAGCCGCCGAGATCGTAGTCGCCGTCCTTGTAGAGGCCGGGCATCTCGGCCGTTTCACCGCCGATCAGGGCGCAGCCGGATTCGCGGCAGCCCTCCGCAACGCCGGCAACGATCGCGGCGGTGGCCTCGGGATCGAGCTTGCCGCAGGCGAAATAGTCCAGGAAGAACAGTGGCTCGGCGCCCTGGACCACGAGGTCGTTGACGCTCATGGCGACGAGGTCGATGCCGATGCCGCCATGCAGGCCGGTCTCGATCGCGATCTTGACCTTGGTGCCGACGCCGTCGGTCGCGGCAACCAGCACGGGGTCCTTGAAACCGGCCGCCTTGAGGTCGAACAGGCCGCCGAAACCGCCGATCTCGGCGTCGGCGCCGGGCCGTGCGGTGGCGCGCACCATCGGCTTGATCAGGTCGACGAGGCGGTTGCCGGCGTCGATATCGACGCCTGAATCGGCGTAAGTGAGGCCGTTTTTGCGGTCGGTCATGCCCGATTTCCAGTGGGTTTGCGGCTGGTTACGTCGAATTCCGGGGACGCGCAATGGCTCGCATGGCGCCCCGCCCTATACTATGTAGATATCAACCGGTTCAGCCTCCGAGGGGGCCGGATCTGAGGTCAATCCGGGTGCCGGGAAGCGCCGCGTGAGTATTCCGAACATCATTACCCTGGGCCGCATCATGCTGGTCCCGATCATCGTCTGGGCCATCGTGTCGAGCCAAATGGAGGTGGCGTTCGCGGTCTTCCTGATCGCCGGTATCAGCGACGCCGTCGACGGCTTCCTGGCCAAGCGCTTCAACATGACGAGCGAGCTCGGCGCCCTGCTCGATCCGCTCGCCGACAAGGCGCTGCTGGTCTCGATCTACATGGCGCTCGGCATCTGGGGGGCGATTCCGCGCTGGATCGTCATCCTCGTGGTCTCGCGCGACATCATGATCGTCGCCGCCGTGATCGTATCCTGGCTGTTCGACCGGCCGGTCGAGATGAAGCCCTCGAAGGTGTCCAAGCTCAACACTGTGGCCCAAGTGGCGTTCGCGGCATTGGTGCTGGCCGCGCTTGCCTTCGGCTTCAAGCCGGCCCCCTATGATATGATCCTGATGGGCCTCGTCACGGTCTTCACGCTCTCGTCCGTGTCGCTCTATCTCGTCGAGTGGCTGCGGCACATGAGCACGATCGAGGCCAAATGAGTTGGGATGCGGCCCCGCAAAAGGCCAACTCCCGCTCGATCAAGTCGAATCTTTTCCAACGAGGCCGGCGCGCCGGCATGGAGCAAGGCAAGCGTGGCAGGCCGCGTTCATCCCCGACAATTGGCGTTTTCGCTTCCGCATGCGGAAAGCCTCAGTCGGGACAATTTCCTCGAGGGCCCCGCCAACGTGGCCGGCCTCGGCCTGATCGACGCCTGGCCGGAATGGCCGAACCGGATCATGTGGCTGGCCGGCCCCGAAGGCAGCGGCAAGAGCCACCTCGCCGCGATCTGGGCCGAGGAGGCTGGCGCCCGCTCGACCACGGCCAATGCCCTGACCGCCGCAGCGGTCCCGGGCGCGCTCGCCACCGGGGCGCTGGTGGTCGAGGATCTCAAGGCGAAAGAATTTGACGAGCGCGCGCTCTTCCACCTGATGAACCTCGCCCGTGAGGATGGCGCCTACGTCCTCTTCACCGGGCGCGAGGTCCCGGCATCGCTCGAGATCGAGCTTCGCGACCTGCGCTCGCGCCTGCGTGCCGTGCCGGCGGTCGCGCTGCTGCCGCCCGACGACCAGCTTTTCCGTGGCCTGATCGTCAAATTCTGCGCCGACCGCCAGCTCACGGTGGATGAGAGCGTGGTCAGCTACCTCGCCACCCGCCTGGAGCGGTCCTCGGCCGCCGCCCGGCGGGCTGTGGAATTGCTCGACAGCGAGGCCCTGCGGCTTGGGCGCCCCGTCACCCGGGCGCTGGCCGCCGAGCTGCTTCGGGATGCCTGACCGAACCCCGCTCGCCTCCGAGGCCGCTTGACGCGGCGGAGCGGCGGAACATCAATGTCATCGAAACGTCATCGCTCTAACACATGCTCCCGCCGGTTTTGCGCGTAAGTCGCAAATTGGGGTGAACTGGATGGATCGACTTCTCATGGACTCTGCGCAAGCCCTTGAAATCAAAGAAAAAGCTCCGGAAACCGAGGGCCTGCCGGCGATCGCTTCCAGCCCCGAGCGATTCATCAACCGGGAGCTGTCCTGGCTGCATTTCAATCGCCGCGTCCTGGAGGAATCGGTCAATCCCAGCCACCCCATGCTGGAGCGGGTGCGATTCCTGTCGATTTCAGCGAATAACCTCGACGAGTTCTTCATGGTCCGCGTGGCCGGCATCAAGGCCCAGGTGCGCGAGGGCATCGCCGAGCGCGCCCCCGATGGCCTGACGCCGTCCGAACAACTTGCGCTGATCAACCGCACCGTCTCCGAGCTTGCCTCCGACCAGCAGGCGATCTGGCGCGACCTGCGCGGCACGCTCGCCGATGTCGGCATCGTGCTGGTTGAGGGCAAGGACGTCACCAAGGCGGAGCGGAGCTGGATCGAGGACTACTTCCTCAACAACGTGTTCCCGCTGCTGACGCCGCTCGCAATCGATCCGGCCCACCCCTTCCCGTTCATTCCAAGCCTCGGCTTCACCATTGCGCTCCAGCTCACGCGCGCCGCCGACGGCAAGCAGATGAACGCGCTGATCCGCATGCCCGGCAAGATCGATCGCTTCATCCGCCTACCAGCCGAGGGCAAGGCCGTCCGGCTGATTTCGCTGGAACAGGCGACCGCCCTGTTCATCAACCGCCTCTTCCCCGGATACAATTTGCACGGCCAGGGCGCCTTCCGAATCATCCGCGACTCCGAGCTCGAAATCGAGGAAGAAGCGGAAGACCTGGTCCGCCTGTTCGAGACCGCGCTGAAGCGTCGCCGCCGCGGCTCGGTGATCCGGCTCGAGATCGACGCCAAAATGCCCGAGGAATTGCGGAGCTTCGTGCAGCACGCATTGTCGGCCGCCGATGACGAGGTGTTCCTGGTCGACGGCGTGCTCGCCATGAACGAGCTTTCGCAGCTCACCCGCATCGACCGTCCCGACCTCGAATTCACCCCTTACGTGCCGCGCCATCCCGAGCGGGTGCGCGAGCATGCCGGCGACATCTTCGCTGCGATCCGGCAGAAGGACCTCATCGTCCATCACCCCTACGAATCCTTCGACGTGGTGGTGCAGTTCCTGCAGCAGGCCGCGCGCGACCCAGATGTTGTCGCGATCAAGCAGACGCTCTACCGCACCTCGCAGAACTCACCGATCGTGCGTGCACTGGCCGAGGCCGCCGAGGCCGGCAAGTCGGTCACCGCGCTGATCGAGCTGAAGGCGCGATTCGACGAAGAGGCCAACATCCGCTGGGCACGCGACCTCGAACGCGCCGGCGTGCAAGTCGTCTACGGCTTCCTCGAACTGAAGACGCATGCAAAGCTCTCGATGGTGGTGCGCCGCGAGGGCGGCAGCCTCACGACCTACGTCCATACCGGCACCGGCAACTATCACTCGGTGACCGCGCGCATCTACACCGACCTCTCCTACTTCACCTCGGATCCGACCATCGGCCGAGACGCGGCGCGCGTGTTCAATTTCATCACTGGCTATGCCGCGCCGAGCGATCTGGAGAAGATGGCGGTGTCGCCATTGACCTTGCGCAAGCGCATCATCGAGCACATCCAGGGCGAGACCGCGCATGCACGGCACGGCCGGCACGGCGCGGTCTGGATGAAGATGAATGCGCTTGTCGACCCCGACATCATCGACGCGCTCTACGAGGCCTCGCAGGCCGGCGTCCAGGTCGAGTTGGTGGTGCGCGGCATCTGCTGCCTCAGGCCCGGAATTCCCGGCCTGTCGGAGAACATCCGCGTCAAGTCGATCATCGGACGCTTCCTGGAACACGGCCGAATCTACTGCTTCGGCATGGGCCAAGGCCTGCCGAGTGCGAAAGCGGCTGTGTATATCTCCTCGGCCGATATGATGCCGCGCAACCTCGACCGCCGCGTCGAGGTGCTGTGTCCGCTGCAAAATCCCACGGTGCATCAGCAGGTTCTCGAACAGATCATGGTCGCGAATCTGAAGGACAATGAGCAGAGTTGGCAATTGTTGCCGGACGGGTCCTCAACGCGTATGAAGGCCGCGAAGGGCGAGGAGCCTTTCAACGTCCACAACTACTTCATGACAAATCCGAGTCTGTCTGGCCGTGGAAAGTCGCTCAAAGAATCCTCGCCGCGCCGTCTCACGCGCCGGAACGAACGTCACCAATCCTGATCCCGGATTCTCGACGTGAAGCAGCCGCGCAAGCGCGGCGCGAGCGTCGCGGTCATCGACATCGGTTCCAACTCGGTCCGCCTCGTCGTCTACGAGGCGCTGGCGCGCAGCCTCATTCCAATCTTCAACGAGAAGACGCTGTGCGGCCTCGGACGCGAGGTGCAGAGCACGGGCCTGCTCGCGCCCGACGCCGTCGACAAGGCGCTGACCTCCCTCAAGCGTTTTCGCGCGCTGTGCCGCGTGATGCAGGTCGGGCGCGTGTTCGCGATTGCGACCGCCGCCTGCCGCGACGCCTCCAACGGCCCCGACTTCATCGCGAAGGCCGAGCGCATCTGCGCCGTGAAGATCGAGATCCTGTCGGGCCAGCGCGAAGCGCGGCTGTCGGCGCTCGGCGTGATCTCCGGCATCCATCATCCCGACGGCATCGTCGGCGATCTCGGCGGCGGCTCGCTCGAGCTGATCGACGTGCGCGGAAACAGCGTGCGCAGCGGCGTGACGCTGCCGCTCGGTGGCCTCGCGCTCCAGGACCTCGCGCACAAATCGCTCAAGCGCGCCGACCGCATCGTGCGCGATGCGCTCGACGAGGTGCCGCAGCTTTCCGCGGGCAGCGGCCGCACCTTCTACGCGGTCGGCGGCACCTGGCGCGCGCTCGCGCGCATCCACATCATCCAGAGCGGCTATCCGCTCCAGGTGATGCACGGCTATTCGATTCCGGCGGCCGAGGCGCTCGACTTCTCGCGGCGCCTGCGCCGGCTTGCGGCCGCCGACATGCTTGCCGACATCGAGATCGTCGCTGATGCGCGCCGCCCGCTCCTCACCTATGCGGCACTGGTGCTCGAGCACATCATTCGGGTGGCGAAGCCGAAAACCATCGTGTTCTCGACCTTCGGCGTGCGCGAGGGCCTGCTGCACGAGAAGCTGCCGGATTCCGAACGCAACGAGGACGGGCTGATCTGCGCCGCAGAGGAGCTAAACCAGCTGCTGTCGCGTTCGGCGAAGCACGCCCGCGAGCTGATCGCCTGGACCGACCGCCTCGCGCGCGTCGTGAAGCTGCGCGAGACAGAAGCGGACCGCCGCCTGCGCCACACCGCGTGCTTGCTCTCCGACATCGGCTGGCGCGTGCATCCTGATCATCGTGGCGAGCAGACGCTGAGCCTCGTCGTCAACGGCAATTTCGGCGCGATCACCCATACCGAGCGCGCCTTCGTCGGCCTGTCGGTGTTCTATCGCTACGCGGGCCTGAGCGAGGAAAACCAGCCGCCGGCCACCATGCAGAGCCTGCTGACGCCGGCGCAGCTCGAACGTGCACGCCTCTTGGGAGCAGCGTTCCGCGTCGCGCACCTGATCTCGGCGGCGCGGCCGGGTGTGCTGCCCGCCACGCATTTCCGCAATCAAGGCCGCAAGCTGATGCTGGTGTTCGAGCACCGCCTCGTCGATCTCGTCGCCGACCGCGTCGGCAGCCGCTTCCGCCAACTCGCCCGCCTGATCAACCGCGCCGGTTCGATCGTGCGGCGGTGAGGCACGCGAGATCAAACGCGGATAGTTGCCGGTCCGCACCGACCTCTACTTCGCGACGAAGCGGCTTCCGTTCCAGCGCAATGTCCGGCTGCGTCCTTTCACATCCATGAGTTCGACGAAAGCCTGATTGTTGGCAGACGACAGGCGGACGTCGTAAGCGTGCACGGCGAGCACCCGACGGTATCGACCGGCTGTCGCGACATACACCTGGTGCAGGCAGCCCGCGGAATTGCAGAGAACGACGCCGCTGCGGCAGCGAAAATCGTCGAAATGCAGAGCGACGAACTCGGCGCCTGGCACGGTCAAATAGAGAGCAAAATGTTGAGCGGCAGCTATTGAGCCCCCGCAGGCAGCATCCCATTTCCGCACGTCTGCGCGGATTTCGGCTGGGAGCATGTCGAGGTGCGCGGGGCTCCAGGGATCTTGCGCGGTCCCGCTATGGGCAAGCGCTGGCTGCGCAAGAGCAACCGAGGCAATGACAGCGCTTAGCAGCGTGCAAGTGAGTTTGCTCAAGTTCACGACTATGCTCCTGGCGATCAGCACCAGCGATCGATTCCGGCCCTTCAAAATATGCTCGGCAGTCGAGCCGCGCTTGATGCACATCAACTCACCGGGTTCGCGCTGGCGGTAGCAAGCTACAACACGCGGCGTTTCGGGCCATATCCATCATGCAATTCCACCATTGGATATTCCTTCCGAGCCTTGCTCGGAGCGCGCGTGCCCGCGCTCTCCTGGCGCTTGCACTGAGCTTGTGGCCTTCGGCGCCGAACGCCCAGGACGAGCTGAAGCTGAGCGATGCGCAGGCGCGGAATCTCGGCGTGCGCGTGACCCACCCGGTCGCGATCCGAACCGATCTGACGCTGCCCTACCCCGTCCAGATCGTCATCCCCACGCAGCAAATGTGGGTCGTCAGCGCGCCCGTGGCCGGCATGGTCGCCAATCTCCTCGTCGGGCGCGGTGACCGCGCCTCTGCCGGTCAGCCGCTGGTCACCCTGGAAAGTCCAAGTTTCGTCTCTCAGCAACGCGACTATTTGCACGCGATCGCACAGGAGCTTCTCGCCAGCCAGCAGCTCAAGCGGAACATCGATCTGTTCGAGGGCAAGGCCGTGCCGCAGCGTGTGCTGGAAGCCAGCCAGACCGAAGCGCGCCAAGCCGCTCTCGTGGTCGCCGAGCGGCGACAGATGCTGCATCTGAGCGGGATGTCCGACGATGCCATTTCTCGGCTAGCCCAGGAAGCGGCAATCAGCGCGACGCTCACGGTCAACGCACCGCAAACCGCATCCGTGGTCGAGATCACGGTATCGCCAGGGCAGCGGCTGGAACAATCTGCGCCGCTCGTCAAGCTGGCGCGACTCTCACCGCTCTGGGCGGAGATCGCGGTTCCTGCAGCCAATATTCGAGCAATCCGCACCGGCGCGAAAGTCGAGATCGAGGGCTATCCTACCCCCGGCAAGGTCGTGCTGGTCTCCGAAACCATCGACCCTGCCACTCAGACCATTTTGGTTCGCGCGGAAATCCCTAACGACGGAGAGCTGCATCCCGGTCAGACCGCCGCTGCCCGCATCGGCTTTCTCTCCGCCGACGAAAGCGCGTGGGAGATTCCCTACTCTGGGCTGGTGCGGCGGGGCGAACAGACCTCGGTGTTCGCTGCCATAGCCGGCGGCTTCCGGCTGGTCCCGGTCAAGCTGGTTGCGGAAGATCAGGACCATGTGGTGGTGTCCGGTCCCATCACGAACCAGGACCAGATCGCGATCGGCGGTATCTCGGCGCTTCGCGGCATTCTCTCGGGACTGGGGCAATAGATGCTCCGGCGCCTGGTCGCGTTCGCCCTTTCGCAGCGACTGTTCGTCCTGCTGAGTGTGTTGCTGCTGGTCGGTGCCGGCGCCGTCCTCCTGCACGGCCTGCCGATCGACGCGTTTCCCGACGTCTCACCGGTTCAGGTCAAGATCATCATGAAGGCGCCGGGCCTGACGCCCGAAGAGGTCGAGCAACACATCACGGTCCCCGTCGAGCTCGAACTGCTTGGATTGCCGAACAAGAAGGTCCTTCGTTCGACCACGAAATATGCACTGGCCGACATTACCGTCGATTTCGAGGACGGTACTGACATCTACTGGGCGCGCAACCAGGTATCGGAGCGGCTATTGAACATCGCGCGTGTTTTCCCAGACGGGGTGAGCGGAGGTCTTGCGCCGATCACGAGCCCCCTCGGCGAGATGTTTATGTTCACGATCGACAGTCCCGAGCTTTCGCTCGCCGAGCGCCGGACTTTGCTTGATTGGGTGATCCGTCCCGCGCTGCGGACGGTCACCGGCGTTGCGGACGTCAATGCGCTCGGCGGCTACGTCCGCGCCTTCGAGATCGTGCCGCGGAATGATGCGCTCGCCGCGCGCGGCATTTCCTACGACCTGTTTCGCCGCGCCATCGAAGCCAACAGTCGCAATGACGGCGCCGGACGGGTGAACCAGGGCGAGGACAGCTCCTTGGTTCGGATCGAGGGCAGCATCCGATCGATCGGGGACATCAAGGCCATCGTCGTCGACACCCGCGAGGGCGTGCCGATCCTGGTCAACGACGTGGCGAGCGTCAAAGTCGGGACGCTGACCCGCTATGGCGCAGTCACGTCGGACGGCAGCGGCGAGACCGTCGAGGGGCTCGTCCTCGGCTTGCGCGGCGCCAACGCCGGTCAGCTCGTCCGCGACGTGCGCACCCGGCTCGCCGAGTTGCAGCCCTCGCTGCCGAAGAGCGTCTCCATCAACGTGTTTTATGACCGCAGCCGCCTGGTCAACCGCGCGGTCGGCACCGTGGTGCGAGCGCTCGGCGAGGCCACCGCCCTCGTCATCGTTCTCCTGTTGCTTTTCCTCGGCAACTGGCGGGCCTCGCTGGTGATCGCGCTCACCCTGCCACTGGCCATCGTCATCGCATTGATCGTCATGCGCGTGGCGGGGATGTCGGCCAACCTGATGAGCCTCGGCGGACTTGCGATCGCGATCGGCATGCTGATCGACGCGCTGGTCGTCGTGGTCGAGAACATCGTCGGCAACCTCGGCAAGGACGAACCGAGCAAAGCTGCTCCGCTGATCCACCTGGTGTACCGTTCAGTTGGCGAAGTCCTGGAACCGGTCGCCTCAGGCGTCCTCATCATCATCATCGTGTTCATACCCCTGCTGACGCTGCAGGGATTGGAGGGGAAGCTATTCATCCCGGTCGCGCTGGCCATCATCTTCGCACTCGCCGGTTCACTGCTGCTGGCGCTCACCGTGGTCCCGGTCATGGCTTCCTATGTGCTGACGTCCGCCTCACATCGCGACCCCATTCTGGTCCGTGCGGCTCAACGGGTCTACGCGCCTGCATTGAACTGGGCCCTGAAGAATGAGCGCAAGGTGATGGCTGCGGCACTGATCGGCCTGCTCGCTGCGGGATTCGCCTATGCCAAGCTCGGCAAGACCTTCATGCCAACGATGGACGAAGGCGACGTCATTGTGAGCATAGAGACGTTGCCTTCCGTCAACCTCGACGAGTCGCTTGCGATGAATGCGCGGCTCCAGAAAGCACTTCTGGCCGTGCCGGACATTGCCGGCATCGTCGCGCGGACCGGGTCGGACGAGCTTGGCCTCGATCCCATGGGACCTAACCAGACCGACACGTTCCTCGTGCTCAAGCCGGCCGCCGAGAGGCAGACCGGCAATCGGGAAGCCCTGCTGCAGAAGCTCCGCGAGGTTCTGACCGGCTTTCCCGGCATCTCGCTCAGCTTTACCCAACCCATCGACATGCGCGTGCAGGAGATGATCAGCGGCGTGCGTGGCGACGTCGCAGTCAAGATCTTCGGCCCCGACATCGCCAGGCTGAACGAAGCCGCGGCCAAGCTGTCTGCCATCCTGTCCAGCATCGACGGTGCCGAGGACGTCTACACCACGCTGAACGAAGGCGCTCAATATTACACGGTTGCGGTCAATCGCATGGAGGCCGGCCGCCTCGGCCTGACCGTGGATTCCATCGTCAACTCGCTCCGTACCCAGATCGAGGGCCGAACGATCGGGACGGCGCTCGAGGAGGGACGGCGCACGCCGATTCTCGTCCGCGGCAGCGAGACGACCCGGGAGGCGCCGACGCTGCTGGCAAGCCTGCCGCTGACGCTCGCTTCCGGACAGCATGTCGCGCTGTCGCAGGTCGCGCGAATCCAGCGCGTGGATGGGCCGGTGAAGATCGACCGCGAAGATGGCGCGCGCATGAGTGTCGTTCGTGCCAACATCCGGGGCCGCGACATGGTCGGTTTCGTCGAAGCGGCCCGCCAGAAGGTTGCGAACGAACTTCCGCTCCCGAACGGCTACCGGCTGACGTGGGGCGGCCAGTTCGAGAACCAGCAACGCGCCGCCGCACGCCTGTCCATCGTGGTCCCGGTCGCGATCGGTCTCATCTTCCTGCTGCTCTTCACCACATTCGGCGCCATTGGGCAGGCCTTGCTGGTGCTGGTCAACATTCCCTTCTCCCTGATCGGGGGCGTCTTCGCCCTGGTCCTGACGGGTGAGTACCTCTCGGTGCCGGCCTCGGTCGGATTCATCGCGCTGCTCGGCATCGCGGTCCTCAATGGCATCGTCCTGGTGTCTTACTTCAATCAACTCCGCTCCCATGGCCTCAGCGAGGATCGTATCGTCGTCGAGGGTGCCATGCGCAGGCTTCGACCGGTGCTGATGACTGCGAGCATCACGGCGCTTGGCTTGATCCCGCTTCTGTTCGCGTCCGGGCCAGGATCCGAAGTGCAGCGACCGCTTGCGGTCGTCGTGATCGGAGGGCTGTTGTCCTCCACCCTGCTCACTCTGATTCTCCTGCCGATCCTGTATCGCCGCTACGCAACGTCGAAGGGGGCGAAATGACCGATCAGCCGGTCTGTCTCATACTGATTGTGCCGCGTCAGCTCCGCGACGAGGTGCTCGACTATCTCACCGAACAGAGCGACCTCGTTTCGGGCTTCACGGCATCGGACGGAGCCGGTCACGGCGCAGACGTTCGATTGCAGACGGCCGCCGAACGCGTAAAGGGCCATGCGGATCAGACCGCCGTGCAGATGATCCTGGCAGAGAGAAACGCCAGCAGCTTGCTTGACCGGCTGCAAGTTTCATTTGCCGGAACCAAACTCGTCTATTGGACGATGCCCGTGACGGAATTCGGCACGATCGATTGAAACCACCTCAAAAATCCGTCGACATCGACAATAGCAGGGTTCGCGGCGTGCCTTGCGCCAATGCGGAGAAGCTCGCCACGCCAGCCCAGTAATTGGTATCGAACACGTTCTGGACCAGGGCCCGGAGCGTGACGGGCCGGTTGTTGATGCGCGTGGTATAGCGCGCACCTAGATCGAGCCTGGTCCAGGCCGGAATAACTTGCGTGTTGGCCCCATCCAGATATTGGTGCCCGGTATAGATGGTGTTTGCGACCAGCGTCAGTCCGGGTGCGAACGGCGTGTCCCATTCGGCGGACAGATTGGCTTGCACCTGAGGCACACCGATCGGTGTCTTGCCGAGATTGGCTAGCGTGCTCGTCTTCGTCAGCTCCGCGTCGATCAACGTCACGCCGCCAAGCACGCGAATGCCCGGCTGCACTTCTCCAAACACGGTGAATTCCACGCCGCGATTGCGCTGTTCCGCGTCGGCTCGGAAGACCTTGTCGGCACCCAGCTGTGCCGACGGCTTGGTGATCTCGAACAGGCTGATCGTGGTCGCGAGCATGCCGAAATCGACCTTGACGCCTGCGGCGCCAAGACCTCTCCTTGATTGCTCGCCGTCGTCGGTGCGATGTCGCCCTTGCTGAGCCCTTCGATGTAGTTGGCGTACAGCGAAACGTTGCTCCAGGGCTTGACGACCACGCCGACCATCGGCGTGAGCGCCGTCTGGTCGTAGGCGGACGTAACGGCGCCCGTGGTGGTGTTGTAGTTGTTCGACTTGACGCCCTGTTGCCTGACGCCCACGGTCAGCTGAAGGCGCTCCTGGAAAACCGACATGGTGTCGGCCAGCGCAAGGCCGGTCAGCTCGGTATCCGACAGCTTCGGTACAGTCGCGGGAGCCGGAACGAGCTGCTCGGGACGAGCGATCGGCGCATAGATGTTGGACAACACCGGCGTCCCGGATACAGAGCCCCGCGAGATCTGATCCGTGTAGTAGCTGCCCTGGAAGGTCACGGCGTGACTGATCGCAGCTGTTTCGAGCCGGGCACGCACACCGGCGTCGGCCACGTTCCTGTCGATATCAAATTTGAAATGCCCCGGCGTCGAAGTCGTGTTGCCTGCCGCGTTCAGGATCGTCGGCGTCCCAAACAGACGGTCGACCTGGGTCCTGCCGCCACCGCCGTCGGCGAACACCGTCACGGTGTCCGTCACATCGTATTCGGCTCGCCCCAGCAGCGAGTTGTCGTGAACCTTGGCCCATTCCCAGGCCTGCGTGACATTGCGCTGCCCGACCGGCGCTGTCGGAACCGCGACGCCTGTTGCGACCAGAAACGGCCTCGTGGGCGCGTCGAACTTTTCCTCCTGATCGATGAAGTCGAGCGAAGCTCTGAACTTCTCGCCGCGATAGTCGAACGCCGCGGCGCCGACATGCGCCTCCCGGGTCTGGTTGTCCAGCGGTGTATCGCCATTGTGATAGCCGCCGTTGACGCGAATGCCGAATTCGCGGTTCTCGCCGAACCGGCGGCTTACGTCGAGATGCGTGCCGAGCTGGGTGTTTGTCGCGTAGTCGCTCGTGACCCGCGCGAGATCGATATCCCCAGCACGCTTTGGAACGATGTTGATGGTGCCCCCGACGCTGCTGTTTGGCGCCATGCCGTAAAGCAGCGCTGTCGGGCCTTTGATGATTTCGATGCGCTCGACGTAATCGGTGAACACCCGGTAGTTCGGTGCAACGCCATAGACGCCATTGAAGGCAATTTCTCCGACATTCCCCTCCCCGATCGGAAAGCCGCGGATGAAGAAGGAGTCGAGAATGCCACCGGTCTGACCGGTAAAACGGACCGAAGGGTCGTTGCTGACGACGTCGGCGACCGTGGTGGCCTGTTGATCTTCAATCTTCTTCGCCGTGTAGCTCGTGATGTTGAACGGCGTATCCATGAAATCCTTGTTGCCCAGCAAGCCGACCTGGCCGCCGCGGGCGACTTGCCCGCCCGCGTAGGACGGCGGAAGTGCGCCCGGCCTCGCAGCCGTGGGGGTTGCTTCCGCTTGCAACTTGGCCCGCTCGTTCGCAGGCGCGCTACGGCCAGCCCTTCGGCCTGGATTGGAGCGTGGACGTGCGCGCGGCTTCGGCGCATCTGCGGTGACGGTCACCGCCGGCAACGTGCTGCCCCGCTCCGTCTCCGGCACAGCGCTTTGCGCAACAGTGCCGTGCAGAAGACCATCGCTGAACAAGGCAATGGAGACCACGGAGACCGCGAAGGCTCTCGGGATGGAGCACATCAGAAACGTTTTGATGCGAGCGGCAAGAGCAGCAACAGGACGGCAAATCACTCTCGACGGCATCGCACCAGCTTCCGATTTCATGAACATGAACGTCGGAGGGACGTGCCGTGGGAACCTTCGTTGAGTCAACGAAAGCACCCTTTATTTTCAATAGTTTATAATAAGACAACCTCTAAATCGCGCGTCGGCTGCGAAGGAAGAGTCATCGCACGCAACGCCCAAGCGCGCTGCGTGCGACCGCGCAGCGCAAGGTCTGCGGCGAACACAATGCGCGCCGGTTGTACGAACGCGATGATGGAAACTCGGCTCATGCGCTGAGCCGATCGGTGCTCACCTCTCATCGCTGGAGGGAAAAGCAAGACCGATCAGAGCGTCGAAGTTACTTCGCCGAGGCCTTGGCGTGCCCCTCGGAGGATTCGAGCGCGGCCGCGCTCAGGCTGCGCCGGCGCCAGATGGTGCCGACGACCAGTACGACAACGACGCCGAGCGCGGCGCAGAAATATTCGCCGCCTCCGCCGCCATGGGCGAACTGCGGCGGGATGCGAAGTGCGCCGAGCACGCTGTCCAGCGAGGCGCCGAGCGGGCCGTCGAACAGCATGTGCAGCTTCGGTGCGACGCCGGGATCGGTCGCAATCACCTCGCCCGCGATCCAGCCGAGCAGCGCCGCGCCAGCCCAGACCAGGACCGGCAGCTTTGCGAGCAGCGCCATGATCAGCGCGGCACCAGCGACGATCAGCGGCACGCTGATGGCGAGGCCAAGGATCAACAGCGGTACGCTGCCATTGGCGGCAGCAGCCACCGCAATGACGTTGTCCAGGCTCATGACGATGTCGGCGACCACGACGATCTGGACAGCCTGCAACAGATGCGAGGCGGACTCGACGTCGTCCTCGTCCTCGTTTTCGGGCACCAGCAGTTTTGCCGCGATCACGATCAGCGCGAGACCGCCGACGAGCTTGAGGTATGGCAGCCCCATCAGGCTCGCGACGATGCCGGTGAAGATGATCCGCAGTATCACCGCGGCGCCCGCGCCGAAGATCATGCCCCACAGCCGGTGCCGCGGCTTGAGGCCGCGGCAGGCGAGCGCAATCACCAGCGCGTTGTCGCCGGAGAGCAGGATGTTGATCCAGATGATCTTGCCGACCGCGATCCAGAAGGTCGGTTCAGCCATCTCGTTGCGAAACTGGGTGAAGAACGCCCCGATCGTCGCGGGATCGAAGATCTGCCAGAGCCAGTTCACAATACGTCCTTTCGCCCCGTCGTCCTAACTTATCGGCTGATGGATCAGCCGACGATCTCGTTGCCCGAGAAGAACTGCGCGATCTCGATTACAGCCGTCTCCGGCGCATCCGAGCCGTGCACCGAATTCTCGCCGATCGATTTGGCGTAGAGCTTGCGGACGGTGCCCTCGGCAGCCTTGGCCGGATCGGTCGCACCCATCACCTCGCGGTACTTGGCGATCGCGCCCTCGCCTTCCAGCACCTGCACCACGACCGGACCCGAGGTCATGAAGTCGACGAGCTCGCCGAAGAACGGCCGCGCCTTGTGGACGGCATAGAAGGTCTCGGCCTGGTCCTTGGTCATGCGGATGCGCTTCTGCGCGACGATGCGCAGGCCCGCCTTCTCGATCACGGCGTTGACCGCGCCGGTCAGGTTACGCTCGGTCGCGTCGGGCTTGATGATCGAGAAAGTGCGTTCGATGGCCATAAGTCTTGTCCTTGGAAGGAATGCGGTGGTTCGGAGTTGCGGGGCTTATATCGGCGCCTTTGCCGGACGGCAAGCGACCGCCGAGGCGGCCGCATGGGCGCTTCGCCGCAGGCGTCGTAACCCGCGATTTCAGCTGATTACAACGATTTCACCCAGATGAACCGATCCTGAAACCCCCGTCAGGGTTCGGTTCAGCTTCGCGGGCGTAAGGTCAGGCCCATCGAAACCCAAGCCTGATTGTGAGGCAGACCGTTTCGGCGGCCTTTCCATCGACGCGACAGGCCCGCGCCGGCAGTTTTGAGGAGATCACCATGTTGAGGAAACTTTCGCTTGCCGCCGTTGCCGCGGTCGCGCTCGGTGCCGCGCTGGCGCCGACCTCCGCCTCCGCTCACTGGCATGGCGGCTGGCACGGCGGAGGCTGGCACGGAGGCGGCTGGCACCACGGCTGGGGCGGACCGCGCTTCTATGTCGGCGGCCCCGTCTCCTACGGTTATGGCGGCTGCTACGTGCGCCGGCTGGTCCCGACCCCCTGGGGACCCCGCTGGCGGCTGATCAACCGCTGCTACTGAGCCCGACAGCACCTTCCAAAGCACCTTCCTGACAAAAGGGGTCCTATGCCCCCAAGGCCCCCTCAGGAGAGGCCCCGGCGTTCCCCCGCCGGGGCCTCTTGTTTGGGCGGACATGGGGCGATTCATACAACTTTGACGAGAATTTCAGACATTCCCCGCGAGCAGCGAAACCATTTTGGGGGCAATGACTTGGTACCGTGTCTTTACTTTAAGAGCATGGAACCTCGCGATGGCTGGGCCTTTTGCCAATGACAGCGTACAGATCGACCGGCGCACCAGCCGCTCGATTTGCGATGCCGTGGGCGAACGGCTTCAGCAGAATCTGCGCCCCGATCCTCACCTCCCGACGCACCTCGAGCAGCTGCTCAACGAATTGAAGCAGCGCGAGCGCGAATCGCACTGACCGGCGCATGATCCGGAAAAGTGTGAAGCGGTTTTCCGACAGGATCATGCTCAAGCGATAACCACGGAAAAACGGGTTGCGTTCGACGCGCCTTGCGGTGACAAGGCCGCATGCTGTCCATCACCGATCTCTCCATCCGCCTCGCCGGACGCCTTCTGATTGACCAGAGTTCCGTGCAGATCACGCCCGGCTCGCGCGTTGGTCTGGTCGGACGCAACGGCACCGGCAAGTCGACCCTGTTCAAGGTGATCCGCGGCGAGCTCGCGGCCGAGCACGGCTCGGTGACGCTGCCGCCGCGCTGGCGCGTCGGCAGTCTCGCGCAAGAGGCCCCGAACGGCCCCGAAAGCCTGATCTCCGTCGTGCTTAAGGCCAACCTCGAACGCGAGGCGCTGCTCGCCGAGGCCGAGCACGCGACCGATCCGCACCGGATCGCCGAGATCCAGACCCGGCTCGTCGACATCGACGCGCATTCGGCGCCGAGCCGTGCGGCCGCGATCCTCTCCGGCCTCGGCTTCTCCGCCGCCGATCAGCTCCGCCCCTGTGCCGAATTCTCCGGCGGCTGGCGCATGCGCGTCGCGCTCGCCGCGACGCTGTTCGCAGCTCCCGACCTGTTGCTGCTCGACGAGCCCACCAACTATCTCGATCTCGAAGGCACGCTGTGGCTGGAGGATCACCTCGCGCATTATCCGCGCACGGTGATCGTGATCAGCCACGACCGCGACCTCCTGGAAAGCTCGGTCGACCAGATCCTGCATCTGGAGCGCGGCAAGCTCACGCTCTACAAGGGCACCTATTCCTCCTTCGAGGAGCAGCGCGCCGCGCGCGAATTGCTCGATGCCAAGCAGGTCAAGCGCCAGGAGGCCGAACGCGCGCGGCTGCAAGCCTTCGTCGACCGCTTCAAGGCCAAGGCCTCCAAGGCGCGCCAGGCGCAATCCCGCGTCAAGATGCTGGAGCGGCTGAAGCCGATCACCGCGCTGGTCACCGAGGACGTGCGCGAGATCAGCTTTCCGACACCGGAAAAAATCCTGTCGCCGCCGATCATCGCCGTCGACAAAGCTTCGGTCGGCTACGATCCGGCAACGCCTGTGCTGAACCGCGTCACCCTGCGCATCGACAATGACGACCGCATCGCGCTACTCGGCGCCAACGGCAACGGCAAGTCGACGCTGGTCAAGCTGCTGGCCGGACGCCTCGCATCGTTCTCCGGCAAGGTGACCCGCGCGGACAAGCTGTCGATCGCCTATTTCGCCCAGCACCAGCTCGACGAGCTGAACGAGGACGCGTCCGCCTACGATCACGTGCGCAAGCTGATGGGCGATGCGCCCGAAGCCAAGGTGCGGGCCCGCGCCGGCGCGATCGGCTTTTCCGGCAAGGCCGCCGACACCAAAGCCGGAAAACTGTCGGGCGGCGAGAAGGCTAGGCTGCTGTTGGGCCTTGCGACCTTCTTCGGCCCCAACATGATCATTTTGGACGAGCCGACCAACCATCTCGACATCGACAGCCGTGCCGCGCTTGCCGAGGCGATCAACGAATTTCCCGGCGCGGTGATCATGGTCTCGCATGACCGCTACCTGATCGAGGCCTGCGCCGAACGGCTCTGGATCGTCGCCGACCGCACCGTGACCAATTACGACGGCGACCTCGACGAGTACCGCCGCCTGGTGCTGTCCGCGCGCAACGCCGAAGCCCCACGCGAGCGCAGTCCCGCAAACGAAAAGCCGCAGCGCCCGAAGTCGGACAATCGCGGCTCGCTGAAGAAGCGCATCGCGGAAGCCGAAGCTGAGATCGCCCGCGTCAGCGAGATCATCACCAAGATCGACACGGCCCTCGCCCTGCCCGACATCTTCACCCGCGATCCCAAGCAGGCCGCGCAACTGTCAAAGGCGCGCGCCAATGCCGCCGATGCGCTGGCGCGTGCGGAAGAGCAATGGCTGGAGGCGAGCACGCAGTTCGACGAGGCGGCGGGTTGACCCTCCCGACGCGATTGGCTGCATCAAAACCGGCAAAACAACCCCATGCACAGTACCGGCATTAAAGCACCTTGCCCTTAGCGATTGAATCAAATTTCCTTTTGTGAGGTCGATTGGCAGGCCCGTTGCGGCATTGCCGGCGCAAATGCCGGCAGGGCTTCGACCCGCAAGCACCTCCCTGAAGAGGACCAGCGCCTCCGGGAAAGCGGCACTCAGAGGACTCGCCGGGCAGCGAGCCACCCAGCATCATGAGCGTGAGATAGACCGACGAGCGATCCTGGAGACCGCTGTCAAGACGCGTCGCCGTCGTTACGCCAAGAAGGCATTGAGCTGCTCGAGGAGCAACTCAGGTGCTTCTTCCGGCAGATAATGGCCGCAAGGCAGGCTTCCGCCTCGCACGTCCTTGGCCTTAGCGCGCCATGTGTCGAGTACGTCGTAGCTCGACCCGACAACTCCCTTGCCGCCCCACAGCACGAGCAGCGGGCAACCGACTCTCTTGTCGGAATCCGCCTCATCGTGGATCAGGTCGATGCCGGCAGCGGCGCGATAATCCTCGCAGACGGCATGCAGCGTCTCGCGGGTGTAGCACCGGCGATACTCTTCGAGTGCAACCGGGTCGATGGCGCCCGGCGTCTTGTTCTGCTTGTTGATATGGGTCTGCAGATAGAATTCGAGATTGTTGCCGATCAAGGTTTCCGGAAGCGGCGCCGGCTGAATCAGAAAGAACCACCACATATATCGCGTAGCGAACTCCTTGTTCACCTTGGCGTACATCGTCGCGGTTGGCGCGATGTCGAGCAGGACCGCCCTGGAGACGGTGTCCGGATGATCGAGCATCAAACGATGCAGAACGCGCCCGCCGCGATCGTGGCCGACAGCCTGGAAGCGGTCAAAACCGAGCGCGCGCATCACTTCGACCTGATCCCGCGCCATCTCCCGCTTGGAATATGCGATACTGTCCTTGCCGCCGTCGGGCTTGCTCGAGTCGCCGTAGCCGCGCAGATCGGTCAGCACCACGGTAAAGCGCTCCGCGAGCTTGGGGGCGATCTTGTGCCAGCACGCCAATGTCTGCGGGTGTCCGTGCAGCAACAGCAGCGGCGGCCCCTCGCCCTTCACGAGCGCGTTGATCTCGGCCCCGCTGGTCTTCAGGCGCTTCTGTCGAAACCCCGGTAGCAACTTTTGCAGCGCGCTGGTCGTCACGGCATTATTCTCCTGAGCGAAAGCACCCGGCGCCAATATGGCCGAACCGAGGGCACCGGTTGTCAACGCGATCGACATCAGATGGCGGCGCGTCAGCCCGGTCTCTGATCGATCGGAGCACGATTCAATCTGTTCGAATTCGAGCATTGAGATCTCCCCTGGAACATTCGTCCTGCACGAAGGCCGCGGCCCGTATCAGGACAGCGACTTCATCAAGAGTGTCGCGATCACGATCATGATCGCGCCGCCGACGCGGGTGGCGATCTGGGCGAACGCCATCAGGCCCATGCGATCCGCGGCGCCAAGAATGGCGACGTCGCCGGTGCCCCCGAGGCCCGAGTGGCAGGCGGTCACGATCGCCGCCTCCACCGGATACATGTTCAGCCACTTGCCGACGAAGAAACCTGACACGATCATCGCCAGCACCGTGGTCGTGCAGATCATGATGTAGCCTGGGTTGAAGGAGGCAACGAGCTGCTGCCATGAGACCAGCAATGTCCCCATCGCCACCAGGATCGCGAAAGTAAGGTTGGTCGACATGAACTTGTTGATCTGATAGGCGCCGAGCTCCATCTCGGCCGGTAGCAACCTGGTCAGCTTCAATGCCACTGCGGCGATGATCATCATGATCGGCCCGGGGATGCCGGTGAGCGGCGCCAAAATCATGCCGAGCACGAATAAGCCGCACGACAGCACTATGCCGGCACCGAGCAGTCCGAGATCGATCGGCTGGTCCGGCCGCGCTTCGCCGAGAATGTCGTCGTCTCCGGTTTTGACCAGCATCCCTCTGCCATTGAGGTCGGCCCGCATCTCGCCAAGGCGCGCCAGCAGGCCCGCGCTAACGATCGCGACGACGTTGCCGAGCAGCGCCGCTGGGACCATCTGCGCCACAAGCTCAGCTTGCGACCGATGCAACATCTCGGAATAGGCGATGGACAGTGGCAGGACACCTTCCGCAAGACCGCCGCCGACGATGGGGATGATGACAAAGAAGAACGTGTCCTTCGGGCTGTGGCCGAACAGAAGCCCGACGGCGAGGCCGGCGGTGACGGCCGCGATCGTGCCGATCAGGAGCGGAACGAACATGCGAATGAAGCCCTGAACCAGGACCCGATAGGGCATGCCGAGGATCGAGCCTGCGACAAGGCAGGCGATGAAGAAATACTGAAAGTTGGCGGTTCGGAACGTGGTCGTGATCGCCTTCAAGGCGGCTTCTGGCATCAGGCCGTAGCTCACCAGGGCCGACGGCACGAATAGACACAGGATCGCGGTGCCGCCGATCTGCTTCAGCACCGGAATGGTCTGGCCGAGCTTGCCCAGCAGGAAGCCGAGCAGCATCAGGACCGAAAGGCCGCCGATCACGTCGTTCGGCAGCTTGCCGGAATAGACAGCGGCGGCGCAGACGAGCGCGGCCGCGACGTAGATGCCGATCGGCAACGGGCCGACCTTGAGACGGGCCAGATGTGTTGCAGCAACGGCGCCAGACGCTTCGGCCGGGCGATATGTTGTGTCTACCAAAGCTTCCTCCGCTGTTTGTCGTTTTGTCGTTGGCGCGCGGATTCGAGCCGCGCAAGGTCGTGCAGGTCAGACGATCCAGGGGTTCTCCGCCCGATGCCGCGCCTCGAAGGCGCGTATGTCGTCGGCGAAGACGAGCGTGGAGGCGATGAAATCGCGGCCGGTCAGGAAGGCCTCTTTCCTGTCCGGCTCGATGTCGAACCCGATCGAGCGGCGACCGCGATCGAACCGGATCGATTGCGCAGCAAGGTCGATCGTGACGTCATTGCGCGAGCTGTCGGCCACGACGCGGGCGAGCTCCGCCACCACATCGGCATCGAGCGAGATCGTCAGCAGACCGTTGTTGGCGCAATTGTCGTTGAAGATGCCGGCGAAGCTGGTGCCGATCAGCGCGCGAATGCCGAGCTGCTGGAGTCCCCAGACCGCGTGCTCGCGGCTCGACCCGCAGCCGAAATTCGGGCCGACGACGAGAAAGTTGGCGTCGCGATAGCCTTCCCGATTGAGGATGAAGTCGGCGTTGGGCTTACCGCCGCTGAAGCGCAGCAGGTTGAAGGCGCCCTCGCCCAAGCCGCTGCGGTCCACGCCCTTGAGGAACATTTTTGGCATGATGACGTCGGTGTCGACATTGGGCGCCATCATGGGCGCAGCCACGCCCGTGACCTGACCGAACGGAATCATTGGCGTGCTCCTGCCAAGAGAGAACGCACATCCGTGATGCGTCCGGTGACGGCTGCCGCGGCCACCATGGCCGGGCTCATCAGGTGCGTGCGCACGCCAGGTCCCTGGCGGCCTTCGAAGTTGCGGTTGGTCGAGGACGCGCAACGCTGTCCGGGCTTGAGCACATCGTCGTTCATCGCAAGGCACATCGAGCAGCCGGACTGCCGCCATTCGACGCCGGCCTCGGTGAACATCTTTGCGAGGCCCTCCGCCTCGGCCTGGGCCCTGACCTGGGTCGAGCCCGGCACCACGATCGCACGCACGCCATCGGCGACCCGGCGGCCGCGAAAGATCTCGGCCGCATCGCGCAGATCCTCGATCCGCGCGTTAGTGCAGGACCCGATGAACGCGAAGTCGATCGGAACGGATTGAATGGGCAGACCGGGCGTGAGGCCCATATAGTCCAGGGCGCGCCTCGCGGCCGCCTCGCGCTCGGGCGCAGCCTGCTGTCCAGGATCGGGAATGGTCTCAGTGACGGCGATCGCCTGGTCGGGACTGGTGCCCCAGGTCACGACCGGCGAGACTTCGGAAACCTCGAGCGCGATCTCGCGATCGAACCGAGCGTCGGGATCCGAAGCCAGGATCAGCCAGCTCCTGGCCGCCTGCTCCCACATCTCGCCCTTCGGCGCGCGCGGACGTCCCTTCAGATAATCCAGCACCTTTTGATCCGGCGCGATCACGACGCCGCGCGCACCCGCCTCGACGATCATGATCGAGATCACGATCCTGCCCTCGACGCTCATGTTGGAGACGACGGGACCGCTGAACTCCACGGCATATCCGGTCGCACCATCGGCACCGATCCGCCGGATCACCTCCATTACAATGTCCTTGGGCGTCACGCCGAGCGGCGCCTCCCCCGTCAGGTGGATGCGCATCGTCTTGAGCCGGCGATAGCGTACGGTCGACGTCGCGAGATAGTGCTCGATGTCGGATGTCCCGATACCGTAGCCGAGAGCACCGAACGCGCCATAGGCGGTGCTGTGACTGTCGCCGGCCGCGATCACCATGCCTGGCATGACGAGCCCCTGCTCCGGAGCAACAACATGCTCGATGCCCTGCCGGGGGTCGAGGATATCAAAATATTCGATGCCGAAATCCCTGGCGTTCTCGGCGAAGTAATCGACCTGCCGCGCCGCGCCTCGGTCCGGCATCGCTCGGGTGCGCTGAGCCGCGGTCGGGTTGACGTGGTCGACGACCATCAGCGCTGCCTTCGGATTCCAGACCTTGCGCCCAGCCGCGCGCAGCCCGGCGAAGGCTTGAGGACTGGTGTATTCGTTGAGCACGGTGCGGTCGACATAGAGCAACACGAGACCGCTATCATCGAGATTGCGGACGACATGGGTGTCGACCAGCTTGTCGTACAGCGTGCGCGCGGCCATCGCGCTTTCCTCCCAGAGAAGTCTTGCTGCACCGTGCCGCCCATGACACTGGAAATCCAATGTCGTGTTCTGATATCGTTATGCAAAGCATGCATAAGCACACCTAATACATTCAGGAGACCTGCGATGGAGATCAACTGGCTGCACGATTTCATCGCGGTGGCGACCACGCGCAGCTTCTCGCGCGCCGCGGAGCAGCGGAATTGCTCGCAGCCTGCGCTGAGCCGCAGGATCCAGGCGCTGGAAGTGTGGACCGGGGCGCCGCTGCTGGACCGCACGACGCACAGCGTCAATCTCACACCGGCCGGCGAAGGCTTTCGCGAGACGGCCGAGGACGTTCTGCGCCGGCTTGCGGCCGGCCGGCTCGACGCCCAGGAACGGGCTCGCGGCGCCTCCGACGTGCTGAAGTTCGCCTCGACCAACGCGCTGTCGCTGACCTTCTTTCCCGATTGGCTGCGCGGGATCGAGACCAAGCTGGCGTTCGTTCCGAACGTGCAGCTGGTCGCCAACCACATGGAGGCCTGTGAGCGGATATTGCTCGCGGGCGATGCGCACTTCCTGCTCTGTCATTACCACCCGGCAGCGACCACGGCGCTGGCGCCGTCGCATTTCCGCTCGCTGCATGTCGGGGACGACAGGCTGATTCCGGCATCGGTGCCGGTTTCAAGTCGAAGCCGCAAGCCCCGCTTCAAGCTCCCGGGAACGCAAGCCGCGCCGGTCCCGTTCCTGAGCTTCCGTCCTGAATCTGGCATGGGACGAATTCTCGAAGCCGTGCGCGCGACGTCGCCGTTGGACGCGCATCTGCGCACAACCTTTACCTCTCATCTCGCAAAGCTGCTGGTGACGATGGTCCAGGCCGGCCGCGGCATGGCCTGGCTGCCGGAGAGCCTGATCAGCGATCAGCTCGCCTCGGGCGAGATCGTCGCAGCAGGCGGGGCGGAATGGTTCGTGCCGATCGAGATCCACGTGTTCCGGCCGAAGCTTCGTCTGGCGCAGGCCGCGGAGGCGTTTTGGCAGCATATCGCGAGGAGCGGCCGTCAGATCTAAAGGAGCTGCGTCAAGAGACGGAAAACCGCTTCAAACTCTTCCGGATCATGCTCCAATGCACTCTCGTGTCTCGGACGCGCTGCTGCACTCTTTGCACTGCTGCGCAGAGCCGGGACCCAGCGTGCCACGAGTCTGGGCCCCGGCTCAGCGGCGCATCACTGTGGTGCTGCGCGGCGTCCGGGGCACGCGACCTCAACGGCAAGCGTTACGCTTACGCCGACTTCTTCTTCGGCTTCGGCTTGGTGGCCTTCGGCACCGGCTGCGGCTCGGGGTTGCCCTCGATCGAGGACAAGCGTCCGGCCGTGAATGTGTAGATGCCGGCGCGCGGACCGGTCGTCCAGGTCACGACGGCGACGCGGCGGCCGATGGCGTCGTTGGAGAGGTTGACGGACGAAGGCGCGCCGATGCCGCGCACCACGTCGCATTCGGTGTGGCCGAGCGCGACCGTGCCGCCCATCGGCGCCGGTGCCGTGGTCGATGCATTGGCATCGGCCGGCCCGGGCGGCGGTGCCATGCCGGGACAGGCGCCGTCGGCGCTGACGAGATCCTCGGCTCCCACCGGTTTGTCAGGCGTGAGTGGCGGCGACTCGATCGAGATATTCTTGATGAAGAGACGGCCGGGCTTCTGGAACCATTCTGCGTCCTTCGACAGCAGATCGCTCGCGCCCGAGCAGCCCGCGACCAGCGGCGCTACGGCAGCCAACGCAATCATGAGCGAGCCGGGAAGCTTTTGATGTCGCACGATAAACTCATTCCCCGCGTGAAGGACCAGCCCTAAACGATTGTCCCAACATCCCTTTGCGGCACGAAGGTGGCCGAAGCCAGCATCGTTCGAAAAGTGCAAATTATCATTAATTGCGAACGGCGCTAATTCCGCTTCTGCCACCGGCCCCGCTCGTCGGCCTGCCAATAGGTGACATCAAATCCCCGCGCCTTGCAATCCGTCCAGGCGCTGCGCGCGAGCGCAAGCGCGTCCGGGTCGTCGCCGTTGAACAATAGCACCATGCGCTCGTAGCCCTCCGCGTCCTGCGGCAGCGCGGCGCTGTCGACCAGGAATCGCACATTGGCGCCGTTCGGGTTGTCCGCCTCGATCGCCAGCACGATCGGCTGGTCCGCGGCATCGTTCACGCGCCATGTCGCGTGCGGCAGGAACGAATCGTCGCGATAGGTCCACAAATGCGCGTCCAGCGCATCGGCGCGCTCTTCCGACGTCGACTGCACCACGACGCGCCAGCCGCGCTCGAGCGATTTCTCGAGAAGCGGCGGCAACACGTTCTCCACCGTCATGTTTTGCAGATGGTAGAACAGCACTTCGGTCATTTGCGCTCGTAATGATCTGCTACCAGGCGATCCAGGAGACGGACGCCATAGCCGCTTCCCCAGCTCTGGTTGATGTCGGACTTTGGCGCGCCCATGGCGGTGCCGGCGATGTCGAGATGCGCCCAGGGCGTGCCGTCGACGAAGCGCTGGAGGAACTGCGCCGCGGTGATCGAGCCGCCGTGACGGCCGCCGGTGTTCTTCATATCGGCGAACTGGGAATCGATCAGCTTGTCGTATTCGGGGCCGAGCGGCATGCGCCAGACCTTTTCCCCGCTCTCGATGCCGGCCGCGATCAGCCGGTCGGCAAGCTCGTCATTATTGGAGAACATTCCGGCATGCTCGGTGCCGAGCGCGACCATGATGGCGCCGGTCAGCGTCGCCAGGTCCACCATGAATTTCGGCTTCACCTTCTTCGCCACGTACCAGAGCACGTCGGCGAGCACGAGGCGGCCTTCGGCGTCGGTGTTGATGATCTCGATGGTCTGGCCCGACATCGAGGTGACGATGTCGCCCGGCCGCTGCGCATTGCCGTCGGGCATATTCTCGACGAGGCCGATGGCGCCGACCACATTGACTTTGGCTTTACGCGCTGCCAGCGCGTGCATCAGGCCGACGACGCAGGCGGCTCCCCCCATATCGCCCTTCATGTCCTCCATGCTGCCGGCCGGCTTGATCGAAATGCCGCCGGTGTCGAAGCAGACGCCCTTGCCGACGAAGGCGACGGGCGCCTCGCCTTTCTTGGCCCCGTCCCAGCGCATGATCACGGTGCGGCTCGGCCGCATCGAGCCCTGGCCGACGCCGAGCAGCGCGCCCATGCCGAGTTTCTGCATCGCCTTGACGTCGAGCACCTCGACCTTGACGCCGAGCTTGCGGAGTTGGCCGGCGCGGCGCGCGAATTCCTCGGGGAAAAGCACGTTCGGCGGCTCGTTGACGAGGTCGCGCGCGATGACAACGCCGTCGACGACGTGGCCGGCCGCGACGAACGCCTTTTTCGCAGCGGTGACATCGCCGACCGCAAGCGAGACATCGGCACGCGAGCCGCCCTCCTCGCCGTCCTTCTTCTTGGTCTTGTAGCGGTCGAACTTGTAGGCGCGCAGCCGCAGGCCCGCGGCGACCGCGACCGCCTGCTCGCTCGTCATGGCGCCATCGGGCAGCTCCGCCATCATGGTCATGGCGGCGGTCCCGGCCGGAAGCTTGCTCGCTGCCACGCCGCCGAATTTGAGGAAATCATTCGCCTTCAGGCTGGCCGCCTTGCCGGCGCCAATCACGATCAGGCGAGTGGCCTTCACTCCCTCCGGCGCCAGGATGTCCAGTGCGGCCCCGCTCTTGCCCTTGAAGGCGGCGGCGGAGGCCGCCCGCTTCACCAGGTTAGCGGCGCCGCCGAGCGCCTTGGCCGTCGCCGGGCCGAGCTTCAGACCGTCGTCGCAGAACACGACCAGGATGCCACGGGGCGCGGCAGACAACGGGACAAAGCCGACCTTGATGGCATCGGACATGGGTAACTTCTCCAAAACATGGGACTTTTCGCCGTCCGGCGATCCCGGCCGCGGGCCGGAGCTGAACTGCGATTCACTTAGGTTTCCGTACTATGGGCCAGCGGCCCGCAAGATGCCAAGCACCGCCGTGGCCGGCGGGCCACAACGCGCGAAATATTAACCATATATTGAGGGTGCCATGGGGCAGCCATTTTGTTGACGGATCAAAGGGATGGTAGAGAGAGTAAGCTGGCGGAACCGATGGCTGGCCGTCCCTTGGGGATCCCGTTGCGGGATTGGGGCGGGCAGCCGGATTCCCGCCGGCATTGGGGTCTTGGTGGGATTCGTGCAGTAGCGCATGGGGTCGATCGATAGGTATATCTTCCGCACGACGCTGGCGTCGTTTGCGCTGGTCCTGGTCAGCCTCACCGGCGTGATCTGGATTACGCAGGCGTTGCGCGGCATCGACCTGATGACGAGCCAGGGTCAGACCATCCTCACCTTCCTCGGCATCACCAGCCTCGTCATCCCGGCCCTGGTCCTGATCATCTCGCCGATCGCGTTGATGATCGCGATCTCGCACACGCTGAACAAGCTGGCGACCGATTCCGAGATCATCGTGATGAATGCGGCGGGCTTCTCGCCATTCCGTCTGTTCTATCCGTTCTTCTATGCGACCTGCGTGGTGGCGCTGCTGGTCGCCTTCATCGCGGCCTATCTTGCCCCCGACGGCATGCGGCGGATCAAGCAGTGGGACGCCGAGATCACCGCCGACGTGCTCACCAACATCCTGCAGCCCGGCCGCTTCGCCCAGCTCGACAAGAATCTGACGATCCGGATCCGCGAGCGCCAGCCCGGCGGCATCCTCGCCGGCATCTTCATCGACGACCGCCGCGATCCGAACGAGCGCGTCTCGATCGTCGCCGAGCACGGCGAGGTCGTGAAGAACGACACCGGATCGTTCCTGGTGCTGGAGACGGGCAATCTCCAGCGCTTCGAGGCCGGCAAGCGCGATCCGGCGCTGGTGGCGTTCGGCCGTTACGGCTTCGACATGTCGAAATTCTCCGGCCAGGGCCGCGACGTCACCCTCGGTATCCGCGAACGCTATCTCTGGGAGCTGTTCTCGCCGTCCGAGGACGATCCCGTCTACAAGCAGATCCCCGGTCAGTTCCGCTCGGCCCTGCACGACAGCATCTTGGCGCCGATCTATCCGTTCGCTTTTGCCGTGCTGACCTTCGCGTTCCTGGGTGCGCCCCGCACCACCCGCCAGAGCCGCAATTTCTCGATCGGCTCCTCGATCCTCGCGGTGTTCGGCCTGCGCATGGCCGGCTTCGCCTGCTCGGTGATGGCGGTGAAATCGCCGGGCGCGGTGCTGGTGCAATACGCGATGGTCATGGGCGCCATCGGCGTCGGGCTCTGGATGATCATCGGCGGCGTCGTGGTCGAGCCGCCCCCCGGCCTGATGGAGGCCATCAACAGATCGAACGCGCGGATCGCGCGGCTGTTCGGACGGCCGGCCACCGCATGAGCATGCTCACCAACACACTCGGGCGCTATTTCGCCGGCCGCTTCGTGGTCGCCGCGCTCGGCGTGTTCGCCAGCATCTTCCTGCTGCTGGTGCTGGTCGACTACATCGAGATGGTGCGCAAGACCTCCGGCCTCGCATCCGCCTCGGCGATCATGGTGGCCGAGACCTCGCTATTCCGGGTGCCGCAGTTGCTGGAGAAGCTGACGCCGTTCTGCATGCTGATCGGCGCCATGACCTGCTATCTCGCGCTCTCCCGCCGGCTCGAGCTCGTGGTCGCGCGCGCCGCCGGCATCTCGGCCTGGCAGTTCATCTCGCCGGCGCTCGGCAGCGCCCTGCTGATCGGAGTGATCGCCACCGTCGCCTACAATCCGATGTCGGCCAACTTGCGCGAGCTCTCCAAGCGCATGGAGGCGGAGCTGTTCGGCTCGGCGCCCGGCGGCGGCATCCAGGATGCGTCCGGCTTCTGGCTCAATCAGGTGACCAACGACGGCCAGACCATCATCAATGCCGCGCGCAGCGAGCAGCAGGGCATCCGGCTCACCGGCCTCACGCTGTTCCGATTTGACACAGAGCAGCACTTCAAGGAACGCATCGAGGCGCGCGAGGCGACGCTGGAGGCCGGCCATTGGCTGTTCAAGGACGTCCGACGCTTCTCGCTGGACTCCCCGCCGGTCGATCAGGCCCACCTCGAGATTCCGACGACGCTGACCGAAGCTCAGGTCCGCAACAGCTTTTCCACACCCGAGACTGTGTCCTTTTGGCAACTACCGAGCTACATCCGCTCGTCCGAAAGCTCGGGCTTCGCGACAGCAGGATACCGACTCCAGTATCACAAGCTTCTGGCACAGCCGTTTTTGCTGGCGGCCATGGTGATGCTGGCAGCCTCCGTGTCGTTGCGCTTCTTCCGGATGGGCGGCGTGCAGAAGATGGTTTTGAGTGGCGTGGGCGCGGGCTTTCTGCTCTACGTCCTGTCGAAAGTAACTGAGGACTTGAGCAAGGCTGAGTTGATGCATCCGATCGCTGCGGCGTGGTTGCCCGTTGTGGTGGGCGGCCTCACCGGCTTTTTGGCCTTGCTCTATCAGGAGGACGGATAGTGACTGCCGTCCACCGAGGGCTCGTGTCTCGTTCGACGCGCAGCACATTGGTGCGCGCGAACGGGTGCGGCTGGTCCGTCCGCAGGCTTCTGCTCGCTGTCGCCGCTGCCGCCTCGCTCGGCGGGCTGATCGACGTTGCCGCAGTGGTGCCCGCCTCCGCCCAGTACACCTATAATCCGCTGCCGCCGCGTCCGAAGCCGCAGAGGGCTCCCAACGACAACCAGATGCTGGTGCAGGCGACCGAGGTCGACTACGACTACAACAACTCGCGCGTCTCCGCGGTCGGTAACGTCCAGCTGTTCTACAACGGCACCAGCGTCGAGGCCGACAGGGTCATCTACGACCAGAAGACCAAGCGGCTTCATGCCGAAGGCAACATCCGCATGACGGATGCCGACGGCAAGATCACCTATGCCGAGATCATGGATCTCTCCGACGATTACCGCGACGGTTTCGTCGATTCGCTGCGCGTGGATACCGCCGACCAGACCCGCATGGCCGCGAGCCGCGCCGACCGCTCCAGCGGCAATTACACGGTGTTCGAGAACGGCGTCTACACCGCCTGCGCGCCGTGTAAGGACGATCCGAAGAAGCCGCCGCTGTGGCAGGTCAAGGGTGCGCGCATCATCCACGACCAGCAGGAGAAGATGCTGTATTTCGAGACGGCACAGCTCGAATTCTTCGGCGTGCCGCTCGCCTACATGCCCTATTTCTCGACGCCCGACCCGACCGTGAAGCGCAAGTCCGGCTTCCTGATGCCGGGCTATTTCCCGGGCACGACGAACACCGGATTTGGCGCCGAAATTCCCTACTATTGGGCGATCGCGCCCGACATGGACGCAACCATCACGCCCCGCTTCATGTCGCGGCAAGGCGTGATGCTGCAGGGCGAATTCCGGCAGCGCCTGATCGACGGCGCCTACCAGATCCGCGCTTATGGCATCGACCAGCTCGATCCGGGAGCGTTCGCCGGGCAGCCCGGTGACCGCCAATTCCGCGGCGCCGTCGACACCAAGGGTCAGTTCGCGCTGAACGACAAATGGGTCTGGGGTTGGGACGGCGTCCTGATGTCCGACTACTATTTCTTCTCGGACTATCGGCTCTATCAGTACCGCGATCCGCTCGGCTCGTTCCTGCTGCTGCCGACGGAAGCGCTGTCGCAGCTCTATCTGACCGGCGTCGGCAATCGCAGCTTCTTCGATGCGCGCACGATGTACTGGCTGAGCTATTCGGGCAACCAGAGCCAGGTGCCGATCGTCTATCCGGTGATCGACTACTCGAACGTGCTCAACTATCCGGTCTTCGGCGGCGAGTTCAGCTACAAGACCAATTTCGTGAACCTGTCGCGTGACGGCTCGGTGTTCGATCCGATCACGACGACCGCCAACACCAACAGCCTGTGCACGACGGCGTCGGCCGATCCGCTGGCCCGTCTGCCTTCGCAGTGCCTGTTGCGCGGCTTCCCCGGCACCTACACCCGCCTCACCGCGGAAGCGCAGTGGCGCAAGTCCTTCACCGATCCGTTCGGCCAGATCTGGACGCCGTTCGCCAGTCTGCGCGCCGACGCGATCAATTCCTCGGTCTCCAACCAGCCGGGCGTGTCGAACTTCCTGCCCGTCGGCGACACCCAGGCGTTCCGCCTGATGCCGACCGTTGGCCTGGAATACCGCTATCCCTTCATCAACATTCAGCCCTGGGGCTCGACCACCGTCGAGCCGATCGCGCAGATCATCATCCGGCCGAACGAGACCTATGCCGGCAAGCTCCCGAACGAGGACGCCCAGAGCATGGTGTTCGACGCTTCGAACCTTTTCAGCGTCGACAAGTTCTCCGGCTACGACCGCGTCGAGGGCGGCGGCCGCGCCAATGTCGGCGTGCAGTCCACCACGCAGTTCGACAAGGGCGGCGCCGTCAAGGTGCTGTTCGGCCAGTCCTACCACCTGTTCGGCCTGAACTCCTTCGCGGTCCAGGACACCATCAATACCGGCCTCAATTCCGGTCTCGACAAGCCGCGTTCCGATTACGTCACGAGCGCGAGCTACTCACCCAACAGCACTTATACATTCAGCGTCCGCTCCCGCATGGACGAGCAGACCTGGAACGTCCAGCGTTTCGAGGCGGAAGGCCGCGCCAATTTCAATCGCTGGTCGGTCGCCGTGCTCTACGGCAATTACGCAGCGCAGCCGGAACTCGGCTATCTGACCCGCCGCGAGGGCATCCTGACGACAGGCTCGCTGAAGGTCGCCTCCAACTGGGTGGTGTCGGGCTCGGCCCGCTGGGATTTGGAGGCCAACAAGATCAACCAGTATGTGCTCGGCGCCGGTTATGTCGACGATTGCTTCGTGCTGGCGGCGAACTATGTAACTTCCTATAGCTATTCCGCGGGCAGTGCACCGCCCGTGCTGAGCCACGCGTTCATGTTCCAGATCGGCCTGCGCACGCTGGCGACCTCGTCGACGACCAGCGGTTCCTCGGGCCTCCAGTGAGCGGTTTGAAGTGCTGGCCGCGCTTGCCTCACCACAGGCTCGACGCAGCTGACATGCGAGCGATAACCATGACGATTCCGTTGCCGATCTTCCGCCTCCTTCTCGTCCTCGCCGCCCTGTTCCTGGTCGGTGTGCCGGCGCGGGCGCAGAACATCGTGGTCATGGTCAACGGCGATCCGATCACCGATTTCGACATCGAGCAGCGCTCGAAGCTCGACCAGCTCACGACGCAGAAGGCGCCGAGCCGCGAGCAGGTCATCAACGAGCTGATCGACGACAAGGTGAAGATGAAGGAAGGCAAGAAGTACGGGGTCGATCCCGGCGTCTCCGACATCAACCAATCCTATGAGGGCATGGCGCAGCGCATGCGCATCACGCCGGAGCAGCTCACCAAGTCGCTCGAATCCAAGGGCGTGCGCCCCGAGACGCTGAAGAGCCGCATGAAGTCCGAGATGGTCTGGACCAGCCTCGTACGCGGCCGCTACAAGGAGAAGCTGCTCGTCGGCGAGCGTGACGTCGCGCAGGCCGTGCAAGCGCAGAGCGGCGAGAAGCTCCAGATCGAGGGCACCGAATACAAGATGCAGCCGATCGTGCTGATCGTGCCGCGCGGCTCGTCCGCGGCGTTCCTGGAAACACGCAAGAAGGAAGCCGACAGCTATCGCGCGCGCGTCGGAAGCTGCGAGGAAGCCAACTCGCTGTTCCGCTCGACGCCGAACGCCACCATCCGCGACAGCATCACCAAGACCACCGCGGAACTACCCGAGGCGCTGCGCAAGGTGCTCGACGACACGCCGATCGGCCATCTGACCGCGCCCGAGGTGACCAAGGCCGGCATCGAGATGGTGGTGCTGTGCTCGCGCAAGCCGACCATGATCGACACGCCGAAGAAACGCGAGGTCCGCGAGAAGATGTATCAAGAGAAGTACGAGAAGACCCAGAAGGCCTATCTCGAAGAGCTCCGCAAGGCGGCGATGATCGAATATCGCAACCGCTGATGGCCGAGCCTTCCGCAGCGCGCCCGGCAAAACCCCTCGCCCTGACCCTGGGAGAGCCCGCTGGCATCGGCCCCGACATCACCATCGCTGCCTGGCTCAGGCGCCGTGAGCTGAACCTGCGCGCCTTTTACCTGCTCGGCGACGAGGCGCTGATCGCCCGGCGCGCCAGGGCGCTCGGCGCCGACATCAGGATCGCCGCGGTGAATCCCGGCGAGGTCGAGGCCGCCTTCACCGAGGCTCTGCCCGTGGTTGCCACCGGCGAGCATGCCACGGCCGAGCCCGGCAAGCCCGACGCATCGAGCGCGCCGGCCGCGCTCGCCTCGATCCGCCAGGCGGTCGCTGACGTGCGCGAGGGCCGCGCCGGCGCCGTCGTCACCAATCCGATCGCCAAGAGCGTGCTCTACCGCGCAGGCTTCCGTCATCCCGGCCACACCGAATATCTCGCCGAGCTCGCCGCGACGGACGGCCACGTCCCGCAGCCGGTGATGATGCTGTGGTCGCCGCAGCTCGCCGTGGTGCCGGTGACCATTCACGTCTCGCTGCGCGAGGCGCTGGCCCAGCTCACGAGCGAGCTGATCGTCTCGACCGTTCGCATCGTCGCAACCGAGCTCAAATCCCGCTTCGGCATCACGGCGCCGCGCATCGCGGTCTCCGGCCTCAATCCGCACGCCGGCGAGGACGGCTCGCTCGGCCACGAGGAGCAGACCATCATCGCGCCGGCGCTGAAAGCGCTGCGCAACGACGGCATCGAGGCCAGGGGCCCGCTGCCTGCCGACACCATGTTCCACGAGGCTGCGCGACAGACCTATGACTGCGCGGTCTGCATGTATCACGACCAGGCGCTGATCCCGATCAAGACGGTCGCTTTCGACGACGCCGTCAACGTCACGCTCGGCCTGCCCTTCATCCGCACCTCACCCGATCATGGCACCGCCTTCGACATCGCCGGCACCGGCAAGGCCAATCCGGCGAGCCTGATCGCGGCGCTTCGGCTCGCCAGCCGCATGGCGGCTGAAGACCTCTGATGAGCGCGATCGACGACCTCCCGCCGCTGCGCGAGGTCATCCGCCAGCATGCGCTGTCGGCCCGCAAATCACTTGGCCAAAACTTTGTGCTCGACCTCAATCTCACCGCGCGCATCGCGCGCGCCGCCGCGCCGCTCGAGGATGCCACCATCGTCGAGATCGGCCCCGGCCCGGGCGGGCTGACGCGCGCTTTGCTCGCGCTCGGCGCGAGGCGCGTCATCGCCATCGAGCATGACGATCGCGCGATCCCGGCGCTACGGGATATCGCCGCGCGTTATCCCGGCCGGCTGGAGATCGTGCATGGCGATGCCATGACCTTCGACCCGCGTCCGCTGCTCGACGGCGAAAGAGCAAAGATCGTCGCCAACCTGCCCTACAACATCGCGACCCAGCTCCTGATCAATTGGCTCACGATCGAGCCCTGGCCGCCCTGGTACGAGATGATGGTGCTGATGTTCCAGCGCGAGGTCGGCGAGCGCATCGTCGCGCATGAGGACGAGGAGGCCTATGGCCGGCTCGGCGTGCTCGCCAACTGGCGCTGCGAGACCAAGATCCTGTTCGACATTTCGCCCTCCGCCTTCGTGCCGCCGCCGAAGGTCACCTCCTCCGTGGTGCGGCTGAAGCCGCGCGCAGAACCTCTGGCCTGCGATCGCAGGCTGCTCGAGCAGGTCGCAGCCGCAGCTTTCGGCCAGCGCCGCAAGATGCTGCGGCAAAGCCTGAAATCGCTGGGCGTCGATCCCGCGCGGCTCGCGCAAGCTGCCGGCGTCGATGCGACCCGTCGCGCGGAGACCATTCCGATTGCGGGCTTTGTTGCCATGGCCTGTGAATTGGCCAATATACGAAGCGAAGAAGCATGATCCGGACCCGGAGGGCCGCGCTAGTGCAAAGTGTGAAGCGGTTTTCCGAAACAGATCATGCTCAAACAATGAGATAATTTCGGAGGAAAGAATATGGCGCTGATGCGCAGGCAGTCCCTGGTCAAGTTCGACGCGCCCTTGTGCGAGACCATCGTCGACACGCCCAAGCCGCAAGGTCGCGAGGTGCTGGTGCGCATCGAGCGCTGCGGCCTCTGCCACTCCGACCTGCACATCCAGGACGGCTACGCCGATCTCGGCGGCGGCAAGAAGCTCGACACCACGCGCGGCATGACGCTGCCCTTCACGCTCGGCCATGAGATCGCCGGCGTCGTCGATGAAGTCGGCCCCGACGTTCCCGCCGGACTCGTCGGCGCGAAGAAGGCGGTGTTTCCGTGGATCGGCTGCGGCCAGTGCCGCGACTGCCGGAACGGCGACGAGAATCTCTGCGTCAAGCAGCGCTTCCTCGGCGTCTCCATCGACGGCGGCTTTGCCACCCATGTGCTGGTGCCCGACGCCAAATATCTGCTCGATTACGATCCCCTGCCCGTCAATCAGGCCGCGACCTTGATGTGCTCCGGCGTGACAGCCTACGGCGCGCTCAAGCGTCTGGTCGACCGTCCGCGCCAGCGCAACCTCCTCCTGATCGGGCTCGGCGGCGTCGGCATGATGGGCCTGTCGTTCGCCCAGGCGATGTTCAAGCAGCCGATTACGGTCGCCGACCTCTCACCGGCCGCGCGCGAGACCGCGCTCAAGAACGGCGCCGCGACCGCCTACGATCCGGCCGAGCCTGACGTGATCAAGCGCATCCTCAAGGAGACCGAGGGCGGCTTCGACGAGATCGTCGATTTCGCCGGCAACGAGAAGTCGATGGCGTTTGCCGTCGCGGTCGCCGCACGCGGCGGCAAGATCGTGGTCTCCGGTCTGATGGGCGGCCAGTTCACGCTGCCGATGGTGCAATGGGTCTACAAGCGCATGACCATCGAGGGCTTCATGGTCGGCACGCTCGCGGAAGCCCAGGAGCTGATGGCGCTGGCACGCGCCGGCAAGATCAAGCCGACGCCGATGCGCGAGGAGCCGATGGGCGACGTCCAGAAATGGATCGACGAGCTTCGCGCCGGCAAGGTGGTCGGTCGCATCGTGCTCAAGAACTGAGATGCGCTGAAACCCGCGAATCAAGCGCCGGCGTAACCGACGCCGTCGCCGCCGCGTCCGTGGCGCGATCAACGGCCGGGGTTCCGCTGACACATATTGGTCCGGGACACGACCCCGCGTGCGGAACGGGCGCGGCTGCACGGCGTTGGCAGCGCATGACCATTCGCTGCACCGTCGAGAACGCATTCTTCATTGCCTGGAGCTTCCTGGAGAAGAGCGGCGAGCTCGGTCCGCCGGATGAGTCCGCAAACGTCATCCTCGATGCCATCGAGGCGCAGCTCAAGACCGGCGAGCGCCGGCCGTTGATGCTCGCCAACAGGGCGATCGCCCGCTACCGCGAGTACGTCGCGCGTAGCTGCTCGCCGGACGAACGCGAAGCACGGCTTGGATAGACGCACGGCTTGGACAATGGTATTCGCTCGGCAGCTGCGGCGCCGATCGCCGTCGCAGATGTGTTCGCTCCTGAACAGGCCGCCACGTGCAGCCGGCGCCCGATGCCCGTAGTTCTCCGGCCAAGAACAGAGTTCAATCGTGTTTAGAACGCTTTAGAACGTAACAGCACCATTTGGAACGTCGCGAACGTTCATTGCGTTGATCTCACATCAGGCAACGATGGAGTCGATGCGCATGACGAAGCCGTTGACGAAAACGGTGCGCCCCGTTCCCAAGCAGAACCGGAGTCCCAAGGGCGCCGGCAGCGCGCCGTCAGTTCCCGTCGACACCACCAAGGGTCGCCGCGACGACGAGAAGCAGAACATTCGTGAGCAGGCTGCGCATGGCAACCTCACCCAGAACACCAGCAACAGGCGCATGGGGTAGACGATGAAGGTGTTGGACGTGACGACTCCCGGCCGATGGTACGATCCCATCTCGGAGCGCTGGATTGAGCCGCGCGACACGCGGACCGCAACGCCGCCTCGTGCGGAGGACGATGCCGTCTTCGAACGTCAAAGGACCTTGCAGATCGAACGCATCTGGCGCGCGCTGGTCGATTGCTGCGCGCGCGAATGAGACAGGTGATACAATTGCAAGACCGGCTTGGATGGCGTTGGCCACGCCTGCACCCTTATTTTTTCTTGCCGTCGGTCCTGCTCTCTCCCTTGGACATATCCTTCGTGCCGGGCCGCTTTGCCTGATTTGCATTCATGCCGGTGGTATCCATCGCCCCTTTCTCAGTGGCGCCGTTGGTGTTCTCCGGCCTTTCCATGCCGCTCTGCGGAGCGGGCCCAGTATTCTGGGCAATCGCGGACCCGGTCATGGCGGCAAACGCGATCGCTGCGATGAGCGCTTTCATGGGCATCTCCCTCGTTTCATGAATGACGTGCCCGGGAGAGAGTTGTTCCCAGCCCGAGCTGGACCGCGCACTGGCGCACACGCCGTCACAGTGCCGATTGACGCTTCAGATGCAGATAGGCCGGGCTGAAATCGCCGAGCCGCTGCAATTCGCGCCATTTCAGCATGATCAGCTCACCGTCGCGCAGATCCATGGCTTCGCTCCGCCTGAGATCGGCAAGCGTCCGGTTCACGGTCGCAATCGCCATGCCCAGCGTCTCGGCGAGCTGGGCCAGGCTGATCGGCATCCGGCAGCGATTGCCGCGGACCAGCTGCGCGGCGCGGGCGCGATAGAACAGCTCGCAGAACAGGTGCGCCATGCGCGCCTGCATGGGACGGGCGCTGTTGTTGGTGATGGCCTCGCGAAAGATCGCGGCATCGAGCAGCGTCTCGCGCCAGACGGCAAACCCGAAAGTGGGCCGCCGTCGGAAGGCGGCGAACAATTCGCGATGCGGGATGAAGGCGATCGAAGCCGGCCCCAGCGCACTCAGCCCATGATCCATCTCATCGATGAACAGGCCCTGCGCGTCCGGAAGATCGCCGGTGAGATGGAACGCGAGATATTGCCGCCGCCCGCTGCCGAGCAGATGGTAGCGCGCGACCATGCCGGAGACGACCAGCGCCGAATGTTCAGGTTCATCGCCCTGACGGATGAAATCCTCGTTCGGCGCAAAGTCGCGAACCGTGAAGGTGAGCGCCCGGATTTCGGCGACATCCTCCTCCGCCAGCGCGGTGTGCTCCCACAGGTTCCGGATCAGCACGTCGTAGGCTTTATCCATGCGGCCGCCAAAAATCGCACCGGTTCGATCAAATGATACATCTGGCCGGTATTCAGCGGACTAGAACGCAAGTCGGAAGCACAGGTTGCTAACCGGTTTGCGACGGCACCGGATCGCTTCCTCCCCTCCATCACCCAGCGAACCGAGCCGCCCATCTCATGAGCCCTACTGCGATCCTTAAGCGCATCCGCCGCCTGTTCGCGTCGGAGCGAAGCGAGCATCTGGACAGCATCAACGACGCCTTCCTCAAGGGAACGTTGAACGAGCCGGTGCGGCCGATGTCGGATCAGGAGCTCGCCCGCGCCATCCGCGAGTTCCGCGCCGCGCCCGTCTCCGACCGGACCCTCGCAAAGCTCTCCCGGCGCTTCGTCGAAGTGCCCCGCGACGGCTGAGGCGCGCACCGAGTCTCATGCCGCATCGGAAATGGCCCCGGCTTGGTGGCCGGAGCCTCGAACGTGATATGTTCTGGACGCGATCGAGCCTGATCAGCGACAATGCCGCTGGCGATGCCGTGATTCATCTGTCGGCGAGCGAACGCCATCACGCTCGACGGCGTCCACACGGCGAGCCTGAACCCGACCGACTTCCTCCTCATCTGAGTTGCTCTGGGAGCAACGATCTCGCCCCGCCTACAGCGGGGCGAGACGCGGATAGGGCTCAGTCGTCAGGTCCGGCTCTCCTCCGAGACCGGCCTTTTGCGACGGCTTATAGACAGTTCGGCCGAGGGGCCAATAAGCGACGTCATGGTGCCTATTCGATCACGACATCGGCCCACGTCAGCACGGTCGGTGGCATGTTGATGCCGAGTGCTTTGGCGGTCTGGAGGTTTATGACAAGTTCGTACTTGGTCGGCCGTTCGACTGGCAGGTCGCCAGGTTTCGCACCCCTAAAAATCTTGTCGACAAAGGTCGCAGACCGGCGAAACTGATCTGGTAAGTCAATCCCGTAGCTCAAGAGGAAGCCCGCTTCGGCGTATTCTCTCACGGCGGAGATTGCAGGCAGCCGATTTCTGACGGCCATGCCCCCAATCAGGCCGCGATGGTTGAACAGCACCCCATCGCTCAGCACGAGAAGCACCTGCGCGCGTTCTCTCACCATTGTCGCGAACGCTTGTTCAAGTATGTCCGGCCCGCGCGCCTCGGCCGGGACAAGAGTCAACGCCAGCGCTTGGGCAGCTTCCCGCAGCGACGTCAGCCGGTCCTGATTAGGCGCAAAGTCCGGATTCCAGAGAATGCCCACACGCGAGAGGTTCGGCAGAATGTCCTTCAGAAATTCGAGCCGCTTGCCGTTGATCTCATCGCCGGGCTCCGAGCTGAACCCGGTGACGTTGCCCCCCGGCGCGCCAGACTGGCAACAAGTCCGGCACTGACCGGCTCGGCACTGTTGGCCATCACGATCGGGATCGTCCTGGTCGCCTTCATGGCGGCAACCGTGGTCACATTGTTTCCGGAAACGATGACGTCCACGCCGAGCCCGGCCACCTCTGTGGCAAGCGCCGTCAGCCGCCCCATCTCTCCGTCGGCAAAACGGTACTCGATGACGACATTCTCGCCGACGCGGTAGCCAAGGCTCCGCAGGCCCGCTTCGAAGGCTCCAACATTACGAAATGTTTGCTCCCGCGACGCGATCCCGAGATACCCTACCCGGTAGACCGACCTTGCCGGTTGCTGCGCACGCGCGCCGAGCGGCCACGTCGCTGCCGCACCGCCGATCAGCCCCATGAACTCGCGCCGTCTCATTGATCACCACGGAGGAAACGCCCGTCCATGTCCAAAGCCTAGCACTTTGCGGCGAGACAGCGAGTGAGAATGAGCAAATAATCGGATCTCCGAAGCTGCGTCCCAATGTCCGAGATGGGTCAAAGTCGGCGGTCTGCCTTTCTGAAAGCCGCATCCGGTCTACGTTCGTCAGCCGAGGTTTGCACGGGCTTCGAGCCAGGCAGCATCGGGCCAGAATCGAACATCAACCGTCAGCACTTATTGCAAAATCAAAGGCCATCCGGAGGCGGCTTCGCAACTTCAATCTGGTGTTAGTGACTAGTCCGCATGCTGGCTATACAAGCGCGGAACGGCCCGTATCTCATAGGGAATCGTTTAACCGCCTGTGCGAGGAGGATGCATGACCAATGTAAAGGGTCCGATCATATCATTTGCGGACCTGCCATCCATCGAAGCCTATCTGTCTGCACACGAGGGAAGCGAGAGCGACTTTTGGCTTAAGCTCGCTAAAGCCGGCGCACCAGAAGCAACCATCACCAAGGCGCAGGCCATCGAAGCCGCTTTATGTCACGGATGGATCGATGGTCAGCTTGGGAAGTTTGATGAGCATTACTATTTAGTGAGAATGACGCCGCGGCGAAGTGCGAGCCGATGGTCCGCAATCAATCGGGATACGGCGGAGCGTCTTGTTCGCGAAGGGCGCATGCAACCTGCCGGGTTGAGCGAGATCCAGAGAGCCAAGGCCGATGGTCGCTGGAGCGCGGCGTATCAATCCCAGGGCAAAGCCGAACCTCCGTCCGATTTCCTGGCTGCGCTGGCTGAAAATTCGGAAGCAGAACGGGCGTTTGCGACGCTCGACCGTGCCAACAGGTTCGCCTTCGTCTATCGCGTGAACGATGCCAAGCGCCCCGAAACGCGGAATAAGCGAATTCGCGAGTTTGTAGAAATGCTCGCTCGGGGCGAAACCATTCACCCAACCAAAAGCAAGCGGGCTCCAGGGGCCTGACCGAGCAGCGGAGCAGAGAATGAACGCATTGGAGGTTGGCGCAGATCCGCTCGGGGTCAATCGCGTCGGTTGCCCCGCGCCGCTGGGGTTTCCGGTCGGCGCTGCTTAGCGGACGTTATCAGCGCAAATCCGAAAGTCTCAAACGGGCCAATTGAGGAAGTCGAAGTCTGGCTTCGGACATCCTTGGAAGGCTACCTTGGCCGCGCACTCAGAATGAAGCTCGAGTTCGGGCTGACCGTCTGACAAAATTGAACTGAGAGAGTTTTACCACAATATCTCTCTGGCCCGCCAAGGGTCAGGAGCGCCCGTCAGCGCAACCATCGTGCAACGTCCGGTCTCCCGCAGGCAGCCGACATTGCGGCGGCCCTTTCGTTGTTCAGCTGAGGGGCCAATACCCGACTAATGCACACAGCAAGCAGGTCCTCTATTCGATCACCTTGTCGGCCCCGGCGAGCAGCGTCGGCGGGACTTCGAGACCGAGCGCGCTTGCGGTCCTAAGATTGATCGCCAACTCGAACTTGGTAGGCTGTTGCACCGGCAAATCGCCTGGCTTTGCGCCGTTGAAGATCTTGTCGATGAAGGCTGCGAGCTGGAAGTAGAGGTCAGGATAGTTTACGGCGTAGGCGATCAGTCCCCCGGCTTCAACGAACTCGCGGGCTGGGAAGACGGTGGGCACACGGTTGCGGGCTACCCATTCAACGATCATTTGTTGATGCATTTGGGTGAGACCGTCTGCCCCAACGACGAGGCCGTCGATATGCCGTCGCACCACCAGTTCGAATGCGTGGCTCAGGTCACCCTCGCTCCGCACGTCAAGAAGCTCAGCCTCGAGACCCAGCAAGCGTGCCGCTATCTTTGTCTCTTCCCATTCGGCTGGGACAGCTGGATTGCCCATGTTGTGAAGCAACGCAACTCGCGTGAGGCCAGGAACCAGTTCTTTGAGAACCTGAACCCGTTTCGCTGTCAGTTCGGTGCTGAAAGTAATCACCCCCGTGATGTTGCCGGTCGGCCGCGCGAAGCTCGGTACGATCGCACCGGGGCCGCCCATTGTCATCATGACTACTGGAATCGTTCCGGTCGCGTTCTGAACCGCCGTGGTGGCAGGAGTGCCTCTCGCCAGGATCAGGTCGACTTTGAGGCCAACCAATTCGGATGCGAGATCCGGAAACCGCTCGGCCCGACCGTCGGCCGACCGATACTCGATGATCAAGTTGCTTCCTTCGAAGTAACCGAAATCGCGCAGACCTTTGCGCAGAGCCTCCAGGTTGGCGGCGTTCCGTGCCGCCGGTATTGGCTCCAGAATCCCGACGCGATAGACCTTCCCGCCTCGCTGCGCACGCGCTGCGAGCGGCCAAGCCGCAGCGCCGCCGAGCAGCATGATGCATGAGCGCCGGTTCACTCCCGGTCCCTCCGTGCTTCCGACTGGAAGCATAACACACCTCGGCTACAGCAGGAGACTGCTGTGCTGCGGGATTTCGATGCTGCCTCGATTGGGGCGCGTTCTCGGCACGTCCGGTCTGGCCTCAACGGCTGACATGCCGAGCGCGATCCAGTCCTTAGACCATCAGCTTCCATGACCAGTAGATACCTATCGCCATCTGCACGGCGAACGCGGTGAAGCGGAGACTTACTGCTATCGGACTGTTCGACGCGAGATGGATAATCGACTGTACAATCCTTGCGCCGAGAAACCAAAACGCTAGAGGGTCTGTAACATCCGTTCTTGATACCATGATCGCAATCGCCAACAAGCCGCCGAAAATCGGTAGACCTTCGATGCAATTCGCGTGAGCCCGTGCGAGGCGCTGCATGAAGGGCGATAGTCCGGAGTTATCCGGCGTGAAGGCGTTGGCCGCGACCTTTCCAGTCACGACGAGATACGTTCGGATGGTTTCCATCACGACCAGCAGAAGCAGCGCCCACGAGACGAAGCCTGCCAGTGCGTAGCCCGTGTTGGACATGTCCCCTCCCAAGTCATTCCTGCCCTTTGTTCATTTGTAGCCGATCCTCTCCGAACAGGACAAACAGGGCTCCTCCCCTCCTGTCCGCTTCGGGTCCACCTGCTGACAAAGTGTCGTGCGGCCGCCCCGAGGTCTATTGTTATAGATTTGTGATGCTATGGCGCCGCGCTTGATTTACCATCGTTCAACGGGCGGAGAACGCTCGGGGACCTCATGAGTAATCTCCGACCCAAGGACCGATCATGGGTGGAATAGGAGGACATCATGCAGGACATGGCCACCGAAACCTTCATCGGCAACATGCGCGGCCCGGTTATCAGGCGAATGGATGCCGATTATGACGCTGTGCGGAGCCTCTACAACGGGATGATCGATAAGTGTCCCGTGATGATTGCGCGCTGCGCCGACGTCGCCGACGTCGTGGCAGCAGTCAATTTCGCAATGGAGAACGAACTCCAGGTAGCGATCCGCGGAGGCGGGCACAATGGGCCAGGCCTCAGCAGTATCGAGGACGGGCTGATGATCGACATGTCAATGATGAAAGGCGTGCGGGTCGATCCCACCGCGCGCACTGTCCGCGTCGGTCCCGGCTGCACGCAAGGCGATGTTGACCACGCCACGCATATCTACGGGCTCGCCGTGCCGGCCGGAATTGTGTCGACCACCGGGATCGCCGGGCTGACGCTCGGCGGCGGCACCGGATATCTCACCCGCAAGCATGGCCTCACCATCGACAATCTCCTCGAGGCGGATGTCGTACTCGCCGACGGTCGCATCGTCACGGCCAACGGGTCGGAGAACGCTGACCTTTACTGGGGCCTGCGGGGCGGCGGCGGAAATTTCGGCATTGTGACGAGCTTCCTGTTCCAGGCTCATCCGGTGCACAGGGTCTATGCCGGTCCGATCTTCTGGGATCTCGAAAATGCCCGGAGCGTTCTGCGGAAATACAGGGATTTCCTGCCTAGCGCTCCCGAGGAACTTGGGGCCTTCGTCGGCTTGAAGACCGTTCCACCGGTGGACCCATTCCCGGCGGAGCATCAGGGCAAGCGCGCCTGTGCCATCATTGGCTGCTACAATGGTCCGACAGAAGATGGCCAGGCAGTCATGGCCAGGTTGCTCGGTGAGCTGCCCCCGCCGCTCTTCAACTGGATGGGCGAAATGCCCTATCCGGCGCTCCAATCCATGTTCGACCCGTTCTTCCCGAAAGGCTTGCAATGGTACTGGCGCGGCGATTTCGTGAAAGAGCTGACCGACGAAGCAATTGACGCGCATATCGAGCAGGCCCGGAATGCACCGAGCGCGCTTTCGCTCATGCATCTTTATCCGATCGATGGCGCCGTCCATCGCGTTGGCAAGAACGACACCGCCTGGAATACGCGCGAAGCGAACTGGTCAATGGTCATCGCCGGCATCGATCCCAACCCGCAAAAAGCGGGCGAGATCACGCGCTGGACCAAGGGCTATTGGGAGGCCGTGCATCCTTACTCGGCCGAAGGCGGCTATGTGAATTTCATGATGGAGGATGGGGACGAGAGCAGACTCAGAGCCACTTACGGCGACAACTACGACCGGCTCGCGGCCCTGAAAGCGAAGTACGACCCGACGAACTTCTTCCACATGAACCAGAACATCAGACCGCTGCACTCGTAAGCCAACACGTCTGCCGCACGGTTCGGTCGCGCCCAGAACCTCATGTCGGAGCGCTCTTCCGTCCAGGGAACGACGGGAACGCCTCGGTGTCGGTCTTCGGCGGACAAGGTCGCGGAATTTGGAACGACGAAGGGAGTTGACGGTGGCCCCCGGGAGGCGTCGGGCAACACACCCGGGTCAAGCCCTCGTCACGAAAATATTTCACTTTTCCGAATTTCGGATTTATGGCATACAGCACGCATCCCGGCCCTGCCAAAGGGGCGTTCGCGACCGTCACGAGACGCGGGCTGGGTGGCGGTGGACGCGGCAGCGCCGGCGCGGATCAGCGGGATGACGGGGCGGGCAACCGTGAGTCGTCACGCTGGCGCGGTACGACACGGCGCCGTAACAGCGGTCTCGTTGATGCCGGGGGCGAGCACACGCAAGCCTCCAGGCATTCAGGCGGGACCGTCCGCGGACGGAGAAGTCGTGTGGTCCTGACGCCCGGGGTCTGTGCGTCAAGTCCTGCGGTGATGTGGCGGCCCGACCGGGCGCGCGCATCAGTCATCTGCAAGACGACGGGGGCAATAGTGCATCGCTCCCCGGGGAGAGCACGAAGGACACCGTTAAAACCATCCGCGCAGGGAAGGCCGGGCGTTCGGCCAACCCGTGGTCCACCCCGTGTGCACTCTTCGTGGCGCACGGACATGCGGGTGCCGCCGGCGCCCGGCCTTCCCTGCGCCCTTTGGCTTCCAAAGGGCGATGAGATCAAAGCAAGACTCGGGCGAAGCGCGCCGCGGGAGCGCAGAGCTATGCCCCTTCGGTCTCGGTGCGCAGGCCCGTGATCTTACCGACTGTCGCACTGCTTTTCGCGCGCGCCCCGGAATGTTAGATTGGCGCCATTGCTTTGAGGAATTTTTGATGCGCGCGAGGATTTTCAATCGCGTTTTGGGGCTGGCAGCGCTGGTTGCGGCTACGCTCGCCGCCGCAACGCATCCGGCATCTGCCGAGAAGCGCATCGCGCTCGTCATCGGCAACTCCGCCTACAAGAACATCACGCCGCTCGACAATCCGTCCAAGGACGCGAGCCTGATGGCCGAGACGCTCGGCGCACTTGGCTTCGCGCTGGTCGGCGGTCGCGCCCAGCTCGATCTCGACAAGGGCGCGATGGACATCGCGGTGCAGAGTTTTGGCCGCCAGGTGCAGGGCGCCGATGTCGCGCTGTTCTATTATGCCGGCCATGGCGTGCAGGTCTCGGGCTCCAACTATCTCGTGCCTGTCGGCGCCAATCCGACCCGCGAGGCCGACGTCGATTTCCAGATGACCGACGTCAATCTCGTGCTGCGGCAGATGCAGGGGTCGGGCACGCGCCTCAACCTCGTGATCTTGGACGCCTGCCGCAACAACCCGTTTGGCTCACGCGGCCTGCGATCATCCGATGGCGGCCTGGCGCAGATGCGCGCCCCCGAGGGCACGCTGATCTCCTACGCGACGCAGCCCGGCAACGTCGCCCAGGACGGCAGCGACGGACACAGCCCCTATACGAAGGCCCTCGCCACGACCATCCGGGTCGCGGGCCTCGACGTGTTCCAGACCTTCAACCAGGTCGGCCTCGCGGTGAAGCGTGCCACATCGGGCGCGCAGCAGCCCTGGGTGTCGTCCTCGCCGATCGACGGCACCTTCTATTTCGTGCCGCCGACGCAAGCCGCCCCGCCGGCCCAGGTCGCCGCGATGCAGCCCGATCCGCTGCCGGCGGAGCGCCTGCGCGCCGATCCCGACCGCGTTCCCTTACGCGATGCCGCGCTGCTCAGCGAATTGAGCGAGCGGCTCTACGAGCTCAATTTCGATCCTGATACGCCCGACGGCCTGGCGCGCGCGATCACAAAGCTCCAGCAGCGGATCTCCATGGCGCCGACGGGTGAAGCGACCGAAGGCCTGCTGCTGCGGATGCGCAAGATGGAGGATCTGAAGCCCTGGGGCTCGATCGTCTACGGACCCGACGACAACAAATGGGGGATGTCCTGGAATCACGCCTCGCGGCGCGCGACGGTGGCGGATGCGCGCGGCAATTGTGCCGGCACCAAATGCCCGATCGAGCTCTCGTTCTATGGCAGAAGCTGCGGCGCGTTCGCCATTTCCGACAAATCCTGGTCGCTGGTCCAGCGCGACAGCGTGCAGCGCGCGAAAGACGCCGCGCTTGACGAATGCGGCAAGGCTGGCAAAGCTTGCCGCATTATCGGGTCCGTCTGCGCCGACGGCTCCGGCCGCTGAATGCATTTTCGTTTGGATTGTTTGGTCATGCCCAATACCGTCACCGCTACGATTGCCCTCGCATTTCTCCTCACCGTCGCCTCATCGTCCGCCTTCGCGCAGTCCGGCAGCGCCGGCGGCTCGATCGGCAATGACGAGAAGTCGCTGTCCGGCTCGCGCCAGGATCGTTCTTCAGAGCGCTCGGCCGAGCCCGCTCCGTCCGCGCGCCGGAGCAAGCCGGCGGCCGAGGAGCCGCGCGCGTCGCGGCGAAGCAGTGGCGGCGGTGGAGGTGGCGGCGGCTTTGACGGCGCCTGGATGGTCACCAGCATCGGCTGCGGCGGCACCACGTCCGGCGCGGTCGTCGTCTCCTCGGGCAAGGTCATCGGCCAAGGCGTCACCGGTACCGTCAGCCCGAACGGCGCAGTCAGAACGGTCGGTCAAGGCGAGGGCGTGACCTTCACAGGCGCCGGCCGTCTCGGGGGCCGCAGCGGTTCCGGAACCTGGCGCCGCTCCGATGGCTGCGGCGGAACCTGGAGTTCGGCGAAACAGTAACGACGTGAAAAGGCCCGATTTCGCCGCGGAACCAACGCGCCGCGGGCCCGATTCAAGCCACATCCTCTCCGGATTTGCGGCTCATTGCCACCCAAGTCTTTGATGACAAAGGGGTGGTTAAGAGTTGCGTCATGCGTAACCGGGAGACCAGGATGGGCAACCGCACCGCAAAGTTCATATCCGCGCTCGTCGGCAGCATCATTGCCGGCGCGCCATTGGCCGCCGTATCGCAGAACGCGCAGACCGCACCGAGCACGGCCAACGCGGCCACCGACTGCCTCGCCTCGCCGAAGGGCGCCGCGCCGCAGGGGCAGCACTGGTACTATCGCGTCGAACGCGGGACCAAGCGGCAATGCTGGTATCTGCGCGCCGCCGGCGACAAGGACAGCGCGAAGTCCGTGCAGAGCGCGCAGGCCACGAGCGATACGCCGACGGCACAGGCGCCGGCGCAGCAGCCGCAGCAACAGCACCCGGTGCAGGATGCGCGCGCCGAATATCTGACAGCGCGGAGCGGTGTCGCCCCCCAAACACCAAACGCAGTTGCGCAGGCCGCAGCCGCGACACCGGCGCAACCATCTGCGGACCAGACCGCTGACAGCAACGCGCAACAACCCGCCGCACCCTGGCCCGATGTCTCCACGGCGTCCGCGCCGCCTGCGCCGCAGCCGACGCCTGTCGCGGCAGCAGCGCAGCCGAGCGCGAAGCCGTCAAAATCCCCTGCCCCGCCGGCGCTCGCCGCGGCAGACAGCAGCGCCGACAAACCGGCCGGCTCGGTTCAGATGCTGATGCTCGTGATCGGCGGTGCGCTGGCGCTCGCCGGTATCCTCGCCAGCCTCATCTACCGCTTCGCCGGCGCGCGCGCGCGCGTCCGCGTCCAGTCCGCCGAGCGTCACGGCTATTGGAACGATTGGGAGACGCAGAACCAGCACGCAAGCCGCGCGCCCTGGCGCGATGCAACACCGGCCGTTGCGCCGCGCGCGCAGCCTGCGCATCCGATCGACTTCGATGCCACACGTCCGCAAGCGGCAAAACAAGTGACAAAACTTGCCGCGATTGGCCGCGAGATCGATCTGATCGACGCGCGCAAGCGGCGCGCTGCGGTCCCTGCCGCAGAACCCGACGAGATCAAGCCGGCCGAGGTCGAGATCAAGTTGTTCGATCGAGCTGCTGCGCCCAAGCTAGTCACCAACGAGATTGGCGAGGATCGCGATGAGGCGCCGGCAGGCCGCGACCAGGATGCGGTCGACGTGGATGTCATCACGACCATGCTGGAACAGCTGGCGAAGGAAGGGCCGCGCCTGTCGCGGCCTAACCTTGAAGCTGACCTTGCAAAGTTCGCACGAAGCCTACGAGGCCAATCCGCCGCTCGCGCTTGAGGCGTTCGGCCTTCAGGATCGACTGTACCTCGGCGAAGGCCTGGTCGACGTCGTGGTTGATAACGATGTAGTCGTACTCGGCCCAGTGGCTCATCTCGTGGCTGGCGCGGCTCATCCGCTTGCGGATCACCGCGTCGGAATCCTGCGCGCGCGAGTGCAGGCGCTTTTCGAGATCGGCCGCCGAGGGCGGCAGGATGAAGACGCTGACGACGTCGGCGCGCGCCTTTTCGCGTAGCTGCTGCGTGCCCTGCCAGTCGATGTCGAACAGCACGTCCTGCCCCGCCGAGAGCGCCGCCTCGACCGGGCCGCGCGGCGTGCCGTAACTATTGTCGAACACCGTCGCCCATTCCAGAAGCTCGCCGGCCTTCACCATCGCTTCGAACGTCGGCTTGTCGACGAACGAATAATCCTTGCCGTTGACCTCGCCCGGCCGCATCTCGCGCGTGGTCGCCGAGACCGACATTTTCAAGCCGGGCATTCGCTCGATCAGGAGACGCGACAGCGTCGTCTTGCCCGCGCCCGAGGGCGAAGACAAAACGAACATCAATCCGCGGCGCTCGACACCGTCAGTTCCGTGACCGCCCGTCGTCATCGATCACTCCAGATTTTGGACCTGCTCGCGGAACTGCTCGACCACATTCTTCATGGCGAGTCCCGTATTGGTGAGCTCGATGTCGTTCGACTTCGAGCAGCAGGTATTGACCTCGCGGTGAAACTCCTGCGCCAGGAAATCGAGCTTGCGGCCGATCGGACCGCCCTTGCCGATCAGCTCGCGCGCCTGCGTGATATGCGAGGCGATGCGGTCGAGCTCCTCGCGGATGTCGGCCTTGGTTGCGATCAGGATTGCCTCCTGCATCAGGCGATCGGCATCGAAACGATCGGAGGTGTCGAGCAGGCTAGCGATCTGCTCAGTGAGCTTCGCCTTGATCGCCTCCGGTTTGCGGCCAGGCGCAGCCTCGGCTTTCTTTGCCAATTGCTCGATCTCGTCGACCCGTTGGGTCAGGATCTGCCCCAGCGAGGTGCCCTCGCGCTTGCGCATCTCGACGAGATCGGCGAGCGCCTTGTCGAACGCCTCCACTGCGGCGGCGCGCGCGGCCTTGTCCTCTTCCTCGTCGCCCTCGGGCTCGGCGACCTCGACGACGCCCTTGATGGCGAGCAGGCCATCGATGCTCGGCGCGACCGCGTCGACCTTGCCGGAGATCAGTGCGGCCGCCTTCAGCACGGCGTTGAGCACGTCCTCGTTGACGCGGACCGTGGCGGCGGCGTTGGTGCGCTTGACGTTGAGATTGGCGTAGACGGTGCCGCGCGCGAGCAGCTCGCCGGCGCGCTTCTTGGCGTGGGCCTCGAGCTCGTCGAACCCCTGCGGCAGCCGCACCCTGAGGTCAAAGCCCTTGGCATTGACCGACTTCAATTCCCATTCGAACGTGTACGGCCCGCTCGCGCCGTGGCTTCGGGCAAAGCCGGTCATGGACGACAGCGCCATCGGTTGAAATTCTCCAGAAACACGGGATTCGCGAGGCCATCAAGCCACGCGAATCTTAAGACTATTTTGCCGGAAAGTGGAATCCGCAATGTCCGCGGGCAGCTCTGCCGCCAGCCTAGCGCTGGACCACCGGCGGCGAGGACTGCACCGCGCCCTGCCGGGCCGGTGCGGGACCAGCCGGCCGTGATGGTTGCTTTTTCTGCTGGTTGGGCCGCGCCGGCGTGGTCGCGGTCGGCGGATCGGTGGCGGCCGGCGCAGCAGCAGCCGGCGGCTGCGCGTCCTCGGCCGGCTCGACCGTGTCGTTCTGGATCTGCTTCTCCATCGCGCGGAGTTTGGCGACGTTCTTCTGATGCGCGTCGTAGGTCTCGGTGAAGGCGTGCCCGCCGGTGCCGTCCGCGACGAAATAGAGATCGCGGGTGCGGGCCGGGTTGGCGGCGGCCTCGAGCGAGGCGCGGCCCGGATTCGAGATCGGCCCCGGCGGCAGGCCTTCGATCACATAGGTGTTGTAAGGCGATGGCTGCGTGATCTCACTGCGCTTGATCGGGCGGCCCAGCGTGCCCTTGCCGCCGACGAGGCCATAGATGATCGTGGGATCGGACTGCAGCTTGATCCTCTGCTTCAGGCGGTTGACGAACACGGCAGCGACGCGGCTGCGCTCGTCCGGCTTGCCGGTCTCCTTTTCGACGATGGACGCCAGCGTCACCAGCTGCTCCGGCGTCTTCACCGGAATGTCCTGGCTACGGCGCTCCCAGATCTCGGCCAGCACGCGCTTGTGCGCCTGCTGCATGCGCTGGATCACCTGCTCGCGTGTGGTGCCGCGCGGGAACTTGTAGGTCTCCGGCAACAACGTGCCCTCGCGCGGCAGCTCGCGCACGCTGCCGGTGAAGATGTCGTTGTCGGACAGCCGCGCCACGATCTGCTCGGAGGTCAGGCCTTCCGGGATCGTCACGGCATGCTGCACCACCTTGCCCTCGACGATGGTGGCGATGACGTCGCGCAAGGAGGCGTTCTTCTGGAACGAATACTCACCGGGCTTGAGGTCCGAACTCGCCTTCAGCGCGGCGACGCTGGCGATGAACACCCACGGATTGATGTCGGTGACGCCTTCCCGGTTCAACGTCTCGGCGATGTCGCGCTTGCCCGCGCGCTGCGGGATGTTGACGATCTTATCTTCCCTAAGCGGCCCGGGTGCTTCCAACACCTGCCGCCCGCAATAATAGACCCCGCCGGCGCCGAGCATGGCAATCAACACCAGGGTGATGATGGCGTTGCCGACCACCACGAAGGGATTGCGCGCGCGTTCCGATCGCTTCGGCGGCGGCGGGACCTGCTCGGGCTCGAGCGCTGCCCGCGGACTCCGCGGCGAAATGGGCGGCCTTTCACTCATCGAAGCAACCTGAATCCTGCCGGTTCAATCGCGGCCTGACAATCACCTTGCCGAGCCAAATGCACGCGCCCACTTCTATGACTATCGCCGAATACGGCAAAACGGTGGATTCGTCTCAACGCAAACTAACTGGCCAAGCGCCGGACGATCACCGACGCATTGGTGCCGCCAAAACCAAAAGAGTTCGACAATGCGACGTTGACCTCACGCTTCTTCGCCTTGTGCGGCACGAGATCAATCGCGGTCTCGACCGACGGATTGTCGAGGTTAATGGTGGGCGGCACGACATTATCGCGAATCGCGAGAATGGCGAAGATCGCCTCGATCGCACCGGCCGCGCCGAGGAGATGACCGGTCGACGACTTGGTCGAGGACATCGCGACCTTGGAGGCGGCATTGCCCAACAGGCGCTCCACCGCACCAAGCTCGATCTCGTCGCCGAGCGGTGTCGAGGTGCCGTGCGCATTGATGTAGTCGAGATCGGATGCCGCGAGACCGGCACGCTTGAGGGCTGCCGACATGCTACGGAAGCCGCCATCGCCATCGGGCGACGGTGAGGTGATGTGATAAGCATCGCCGGAGAGGCCGTAGCCGATCACCTCGGCGTAGATCTTCGCGCCACGGCGCCTGGCGTGCTCGAACTCCTCGAGCACCAGGACGCCGGCGCCCTCGCCCATCACGAAGCCGTCGCGGTCCTTGTCATAGGGACGCGAAGCCTTCTCGGGCGTCTCGTTGAAACCAGTCGATAGCGCGCGCGCGGCATTGAAGCCGGCAATGCCGATGCGGCAGATCGGCGATTCCGCGCCGCCGGCCACCATGACGTCGGCGTCGCCGAGCGCGATCAGGCGGGCGGCATCGCCGACCGCATGCGCGCCGGTCGAGCAGGCCGTGACCACCGAATGGTTCGGTCCCTTCAGCCCGTGCGCGATCGAGACATAGCCGGAGGCGAGATTGATCAGGCGTCCCGGAATGAAGAACGGCGACACTCGGCGCGGTCCGCGCTCCTTGAGCAGGATCGCCGTATCGGCAATGCCGTTGAGGCCGCCGATACCGGACCCGATCATGGTGCCGGTCGCACACTTGTCCTCTTCAGTCTCGGGATGCCAGTTGGCATCGTCGAGCGCCTGGCCGGCTGCGGCCATGCCGAAGATGATGAAGTCGTCGACCTTGCGCTGGTCTTTCGGCTCCATCCACTTGTCGGGATTGAACGTGTCGTTCGAACCGTCGCCGCGCACGACCGTGCAGGCGATCTTGGTCTGGAGATCGGAGACGTCGAAGCTCGCGATCCTGCGCGCACCGCTCTCGCCGTTGAGGATGCGTTTCCAGGTCGGTTCGACGCCACAGCCGAGTGGCGAGACCATGCCAAGACCCGTGACGACAACCCGCCTCATATCCGAAAACTCCGCATCGAAAGATTCACGGCCAATAACAAGAAACCGGCTGGCCGCTGCGAAGCGGCCCGTCCGGTTTCAATGTTGTCCCCGCGAAAATGAAGAGCCTTAGCTCTTCGCGTTCTTCTCGAGAAACTTCGTGGCATCGCCGACGGTGAGAATCGTTTCCGCAGCGTCGTCCGGAATCTCGCAACCGAATTCCTCTTCGAACGCCATCACCAGCTCGACGGTGTCCAGACTGTCGGCGCCGAGGTCATCGATGAAGCTCGCGTTGTCGACAACCTTCTCGGGTTCAACACCAAGGTGTTCGACCACGATCTTCTTAACCCGCTCGCCAATGTCACTCATTGCTTAACCTCGTGTTGTTCCCTGTAGACCCGACCCCCCGGGACGATACGAGCCGTCGTGGTCGTGTTACTTGCCTTCGCTTACGAACTTTGATTTGGCCCCATCCTAACCGATACAGGGCCCGGCGAACGACGGCCAAGGCTCCGCATCGCCAATATACAGGGTTTCAAAAACCTGCAATGGCGTTCTTTGCCCATCCGTTGAAGGTCCGGTTATCATACTTCAATTGCCTTGACTACAAGCCTCATTTCGCTCCGGAAACGGCCGTTTGCCGCATCCCGCGCCGCCCATGTGGGCAGTGCGGAATGAGGGCTTAGATCATAGCCATGCCGCCGTTGACGTGGATGGTCTGGCCGGTGACGTAGGCTGCTTCGTTCGAACTCAGGTACACGGCGGCCGCCGCGATGTCCTCGGGCGTGCCCAGACGGGCAGCCGGAACCTTGGTCAGAATCGTTTCGCGCTGCTTGTCGTTGAGCGCATCCGTCATCGGCGTCTTGATGAAGCCTGGCGCGATGCAATTGGCGGTCACGCCGCGCTTGGCGTATTCGGCACCGAGCGTCTTGATCATGCCGATCAGGCCCGCCTTCGAGGCGGTGTAATTGCCCTGTCCGGGATTGCCGGTGACGCCGACCACCGAGGTGATGGCGATGATGCGGCCGAAGCGCTTGCGCATCATCAGCTTGGTGGCGGCGCGTGCCAGGCGGAAGGTCGCGGTCAGATTGACGTTGATGACTTCCTCCCAATCCTCGTCACGGAGTTGCACGAAGAGATTGTCGCGGGTGATGCCGGCATTGGCGATGAGGATGTCGACCTGTCCCATCGCGGCTTCCGCAGCGGGCACCAGCGCTTCGACCTCATCGGCCTTGGAGAGATTGCAGGGCAACACAAAGGCGCGCTCGCCGAGCTTGCCGGCAAGCTCATCCAGCACTTCCTTGCGCGTTCCGGAAATCGCAACGGTAGCGCCCTGCGCGTGCAGCGCCAGCGCGATCGCGCCGCCGATGCCGCCAGTCGCGCCGGTGACGAGCGCCTTCCTGCCAGTCAGATCAAACATCGATAACTCCCTCAACCCTGCTTCGCGGCGGCCAAGGCGTCCTTAGCGGCGGCAATGTCGTTGGGACCGCCGACAGCAACGCCGACGGCACCGTCCGCAATGCGCTTGACGAGACCGGTCAGCACCTTGCCGGCGCCGATCTCGAAGAAGCGGGTGACGCCCTGCCCTGCCATATAGGCAACCGACTCGCGCCAGCGCACCGTGCCGGTGACCTGCTCAACCAGGCGGCGGCGGATCTCATCGGGGTCGCTAATGGCGCTCGCCAGCACGTTCGACACTAGAGGCGCGGCCGGCGCCTTGATCGTGACCTTCGAGAGCGCCTCCGCCATGGCGTCGGCGGCCGGCTGCATCAGCTTGCAATGGAACGGCGCGGATACAGGCAGCAGCATCGCGCGCTTGGCGCCCTTGGATTTGGCGATCTCGACGGCGCGATCGACCGCTGCCTTGTCGCCGGAGACCACCACCTGCCCGCCGCCATTGTCGTTAGCGGCCTGGCAGACCTGCCCCTGCGCCGCCTCTTGGGCGACCTCCATGGCGGCCTCGTAATCGAGGCCCAGCAGCGCGGCCATCGCACCGGCGCCGACCGGGACGGCTTTTTGCATTGCGAGACCGCGGGTGCGAAGCAGCCGTGCGGTATCGGAGATGGTCAGGCTGCCGGCCGCAGCCAGCGCCGAATATTCACCAAGCGAGTGGCCGGCGACGAAGGCCGCGTCCCGCCCGACCGAAAAACCGGCTTCGCTCTCCAGCACGCGCAGGGTGGCGACCGAGACCGCCATCAGCGCCGGCTGGGCGTTTTCGGTGAGCTGGAGGGTCTCGGCCGGACCATCCCATATGGTCGCCGTCAATTTCTCCCCGAGCGCGGCATCGACCTCGTCGAACACGGCGCGCGCCACCGGAAAGGCGTCGGCCAGGGCCTTGCCCATGCCAACCGCCTGGGACCCCTGCCCCGGAAATGTGAATGCTGCCGTCATCGGCGCTCCCTGCTTGTCGGGCTTGATCCTCACGAGAACCGGCAGCCGATTACGCGCGGCCTTGGGCCAAGGTTCCGGATCACGCTCCAAAGGGGGCCGTAGACACTGTCCGGGGTCGGACTGTCAAGCCAAGATGGGAACCCGGCCGGCATTCAACCGGGGATGTGGCTTCCTAGAATCCGCCGGCCGTCTGGTTGGCGTCAACCTCTGCCCCCGCCCGCGCGCGGCGCGCGCTGTTGACCAGTTGCCCCGGCCGATCCTCCCGGTTCGGCTTCGCGGTGGCGAGCCGCAGCACCGCGGCGTAGCCCGGCTGCACCTCCATGCGGCCGGCATGCCGGCTGGCGCTCAGCAGGCGATGCACCTTCGGCAAATTGTAGCAGGGCACGTAGAACAACAGGTGATGCTCGAGGTGATAGTTCACGTAGTACGGCGCGATGAACAGGCGCTCGAGAAAATTGGCATGCGTGGTGCGGGTGTTGCGCAAGGGGTCATTGCTGTCAGGGACGACGGCGTGCTCGGCGATATTGCGGATACGGGTGATGACCATCATCCAGGTCAGGAGCGGCACCAGCCATAGCAGCGGATAGGCCCACCACACGCCGGCCGCCGCACACGCGGCGAGCATCGCGGCATTGACGATGCATTGCGGACCGAGCTTGTCCCAGAAATGCGCCGCACGCTGCCGCCATGGCCAGTCCTTCGGCCCGAGCGCGTTGAGCAATTGCGCCTTGCGTTGCTGATAACCGGTCTGTCCGGTGATGTCGCGAATGAACTTGCGGCGATAGCTCAGCTTGGTGATCGGAAACGGCGCCGACAGCACCAGATCGGGATCGTCCTCCTGCTGGGTGCGCGCGTGATGCTGCAAGTGATAGCGCCGGTAGCTGCGCGTCTCTGCAAACAGCGGATAGGCACAGAACCATTGGCTCAGCGCCAGATTGGTTTTCTCGTCGGCAGATAGGCAACCATGCGCGCCGTCATGCATGAGAATGGCGAGCCCAAGCTGGCGCGAGCCGATGATGGCGACGGCGAGAATGTATGTCAGCGGATTGGGCCACCACGCGACCAGAGCGATCGCGCCTACGATCAGCGCCCAGGCATGCACGATCAGTGCGACGCCTTTCCACGTCACGCGCTGGCGCACGTCGGCCAATTGTTCGTCGGTCAGGAAATCGCGGGCACGCATGCGAAGCGCGGTCATGGCCTAACTCTCCCCATCCGAAGTGGTCGATGTGTCGTGCTGCTCGACGAGACGCAGGCGCGCCGCGTCGCCCGTGGATTTCGCCTGCTCACCGAGCACGCGCAGCATCTCGGCGCAGAGCTGGTCGGACGAACGGCCCATGGCGTAGCCTTCGAGGATGACGCCGATGGCGACGGCCCAGAACCGCCGCGAGCTTTCGTCGGGCGCGCGCAGGGAGCGCCAGCCATGCCGCGCGACCTGGCTCGCATAGGCCCGCGCGCCTTCACTGTGCAGCCGTTCGATGGTGCGCTCGACCAGTGGCGCGAGATCCTGGCGCCGCCGCGTCAGTGTCAGGGCTTCGGCGAAGAAGGCGACCGAATCGCTCGCCGTGACCGTCTCGGCCAGCGCGTGCGTATATTCCCGCGGCGTGCGCGTCTTCAGCGCCGCCTGCTCCGTCGCGCGCGCCAGGTACAGCAGCTCGCGGCAGGCGCATTCGACGAACAGCGCCTCCTTGGTGCGGAAATAATAGGTGATCTGGCTCGGGAACGCATCCGCCGCGGCCGCGATGTCGGTGATCGCCGTGCCTGAAAGTCCCCGCTCCCGGAACAGCGGGCTCGCTGCATCCAGCAGCAGCGACCGCATCTTGCGGCCGGCCGAGCGCGTGGCGCGCGCGGCATGCTTGGGGTCGCCGGCGCCCGGTTCGAACGGAGCATGGGCAGAATTATCTGCCATTGGATCCTCCCGCTGCTTTCTTTGTATGCTATACAAACAAATAAATCAAGCCAGATTTGAGGGTGGGTAACGACCGCCTACGGACGGTCCAGGCCTAGACTCGGTCCCCAACCTTGCAAAGCCGGCCAAAATCCGTATAAGGCGCGCATCCGCAGACCCCGGCCGGGAGCTGAACGGACGGTCTCAGCAAATCATTCGTGATTTTGGTGTGGCAGGGCCAGTCGGCCCGTCGTCCCGTGTTTCCGCCTTCTGAGCTTGATCCCAGAGTCCTTTCCGAAGGTCTCTTAAGGGCTTGACGCCGGGCGATGCGCCAACATGAGGAAAGGACTTCCATGCCTCTTTACGAGCATGTTTTTCTCGCGCGTCAGGACGCGAGCCCGCAGCAGGTCGAAGAGCTGACTGCGCAGATGACCGGTATCGTCGAGGGTCTCGGCGGCAAGATCACCAAGACCGAGAATTGGGGCGTTCGCTCCCTCACCTACCGCATGAACAAGAACCGCAAGGCGCACTTCGTGCTGCTCAACATCGACGCGCCGTCCGCGGCGATTGCCGAGATCGAGCGCCAGGAGCGCATCAGCGAAGACGTGATCCGCTATCTCAGCGTCCGCGTCGAAGAACTCGAGGAAGGCCCGTCCGCGATGATGCGCAAGGCCGATCGTGATCGCGAGCGTGACGACCGCGGCGGCGGCTTCCGCGGCGAGCGTGAGGGCGGCTTCCGTGGTGACCGCGAGGGCGGCTTCCGCGGTGACCGCGGCCCGCGCCGCCCGCGCGAAGAAGCTGAAACCACGACGGATGGGGAGTAAGATCAATGGCTGAAGCTGGTGCACGCCGTCCGTTTTTCCGTCGTCGCAAGAGCTGCCCGTTCACGGGCGCCAATGCTCCCAAGATCGACTACAAGGACTCCAAGCTCCTGATGCGTTACGTCTCCGAGCGCGGCAAGATCGTGCCGAGCCGCATCACCGCGGTGTCCGCGAAGAAGCAGCGTGAGCTCGCCCGCGCCATCAAGCGCGCGCGGTTCCTGGGCCTGTTGCCCTACGTCATTCGCTGATACGACCAATTCGACCGGCGGCCGTTGAGCCGCCGGTCGTAAACTGATCTGAACGCATAAGGCTTCCGGGTCGTCCGGTCGCCGATGGTTGGGGCAAACGATGCCTCTAACCGCTCGAAGGGAGCGGGACAGCTGATGATGGCCTTTGGACTGATAGCCCTGATCGCCGGCGCCGCGTCGGCCCTGATGTTCGCCTCGATCATTTCGGGCGCGCTGATCTCGCTTGTCCTGTTCTATCTCGCACCGCTGCCGCTGATGGTCGCCGCGATCGGCTGGGGGCCGCTGTGCGCGAGCCTCGGCGGCATTGCCGCCGCAATCGGCCTCGGCGCCCTGTTCGGCCTGCCCTATTGCATCGCCTTCGCCGTGACCGTCGCATTGCCGGCCTGGTGGCTCGGCCACCTCGTCCTGCTCGGTCGGCAGGTCGGAAGCGTCGGGCCAGACGCCTCCGTCGCCGAGCCGCCGGCCGAACCCGAGATCGAGTGGTATCCGGTCGGCCGCATCCTGCTCTGGATCGCAGGTTTTGCCGCGCTGACCACGATCGCCGCCCTACTCACGCTCGGCACCGACGCGGAGACCATCACCGGCACGCTGCGGCGCGGCCTGATGCGCCTTCTGCGAACCACCGACCCGCAAACCTCGGGCGAAGCCAGCCAGTTCGTCGATGCGCTGGTGCGCATCGCACCGGCCGCCGCCACCATCGTCGCGATGATGACGCTGACCCTCAACCTCTGGCTCAGCGCCAAGGTGACGGCGACGTCGGGCCGGCTGCGTCGTCCCTGGCCGGACATGAAGACGGCCGAGCTGCCGCCGATGACGCTCGTGGCGCTCTGCATCGCGCTCGCCTTCTGCTTCACCGGCGGGCTGCTCGCGATCGTCGCGCAGATCACCACGGCCGCGCTGATGATGGGCTATGCGCTGACCGGTTTCGCCGTGCTGCATACGCTGACGCTGACGCTGAAGAGCCGCACCTTCTGGCTCGGCTCCACCTACGCCGTCGTCGTCGTGTTCGGATGGCCCGTGATCGCGATGGTGATCCTCGGCCTTGCGGATGCCGTGTTCGGCTTCCGCGAGCGCTTCCTGCGCAGCCGGCAGCCCCCGCCGCTGCCAACACCTTAAGTCCACCCCCGAAAACTGAAACTCAGACCACTTCAAAGGAGAACGAATATGGAAGTCATTTTGCTGGAACGCGTCAACAAGCTCGGCCAGATGGGCGAAGTCGTGAAGGTTCGCGACGGCTATGCCCGCAATTTCCTGCTCAAGCGCGGCAAGGCGCTGCGCGCCACCACCGACAACCGCGCCAAGTATGACGGCATGAAGGCCGAGCTCGAGGCCCGCAACCTCCAGGCCAAGGGCGAGGCGTCCAAGGTCGCCGAGAAGATCGAGGGCAAGAACATCATCGTGATCCGTCAGGCCTCCGAAGCCGGCCAGCTGTTCGGTTCGGTCACGGTGCGCGACCTCGTCGCCGCGTTCGAGACCGACGGCGTCCACCTCGACCGTCCGCAGGTGCAGCTCGACGCGCCAATCAAGACCATCGGCAAGCACACGGTCACCGTCGCCGTTCATCCCGAGGTCGAGGTCGAGATCACCGTGACGGTCGCGCGCAGCCAGGACGAAGCCGAGCGCATCAACCGCGGCGAGGACATCTCGACCCGCAACGAGGACCGCGACGCCGCCGCCGAGGCGATCGCCGCGGCCGGCGAGTTCTTCGATCCGGAAGCCCAGCACGAGGAGGTCGAGCCGGCGCCGGCTGCGGAAGAGAAGTAAGCAGCACGTACAGCTCGTCATGCGCGGGCTTGGCCCGCGCATCCATCAGGAGAGTTTGCTCAAGAAGATGGATTGCCGGGCCTAGGCCCGGCAATGACAACAGAGAATGGATCAGCCCGGTCGCTTCAGGCGGCCGGGCTTTTCGTTTTGGCGGCGACGTCCTCGCTGAGCATCGCGATCGAAGCGAGCGCGGTTGCCGTATGCTTCTCGATGCCATCGCTGACGCAGAACACGTCGGCCGCGACCACGGCAACCTGACGGCCCGGCTTGATCACTCTTGCCCGGCAGATCAGCTTCTCGCCGACCGCGGGCGACAACAAATTGAGCTTGTATTCCGCCGTCAGCGCCGGCTGGCCGCGCGAGGTGGCGGCAGCGATCGTCGTGGCGTTGTCGACCAAGAAGGCAGTCACGCCGCCATGAAAAAAGCCGTGCTGCTGAAGCAGTTCCGGTCGCCGCTCTACGGCGATGGTACAGGTGCCGCGCGACAATTCGGACAGCTCGGCGCCGACCAGATTCATAAAGCCCTGCCGGCCGACATTGGCGTGGATGCGCTCGGCAACGGCTGCGAATTCGGGGTCCGCTTCGGCTCGCATGCTGTCTCTCCCTATTGTTTGTCGATGCGATCGAGTGGCCGTAGCGCACGGATGGCGCAGGCGATCAGCGTGTCGGCCTCGATGCGCGGATCAGCGCGTTCGCGTCCCGACAGAAAGGCGCGGCAGAAGATCTGGGCCGGGCCGATCATCTGGCTGACGAACATCACCGGCGTCATCGGCCGCAGCTCGCCGCGCGCGACCAGCGGCGCACGCCAGCGCTCGATGCCTTCGACAAGGCGCGCGTTCTGCGCGCGCTGGCCGTCGCGCACGTCCTCGCCCCATTCGCTGCGCGAGATCTCAAAGAGATAGCGCGCCTCGCGCCGGCTGGTGACGACCCAGTCGAGATGCGCCCGGATCAGGCGATCGATACCCTCCTCCGCATCGGGCACGGGATCGAGCGCAGCCAGCACCGCGGCGTGATAGTGCCGCAGCACCTCCAGGAACAGCGCGCCGGCGAGCTCCTTCTTCGATCCGAAGGCATGAAAGAAGCTGCCATTGGAGGCGCGCGCCCGGGTGCGGATCGCGGCCACCGTCGCAGCCTCGAAGCCGACGCGGTCGAATACGATTAGTCCGGCCTCCAACAGGTCATCACGCATGCTCGCCGTCATCGAGACCCCCTAGAGTATTGCTCTAGAGCCACGCTCTAGCATCGGTCAAGACAGTGCGGAGGCCGCGATGCTGGGCCTCCGCAGTGTCGATTGGAAAATGTGGATTGGCTTAGCGCGAGATCGGCGGCGCCGGCGGGCCGGAGGACTCGGCTGGCACTGCCGACGGGGCCGCAGCGGTCGCGGGCGGCGCCGATTCCTGCGGTTTGGCCGCGGGTGCCGGTTCGGAATTGGCGGCAGGCGCGGCTGGCTTGGGAGCGGCCTCTTCCGCCGGCTTCGGCTCGGCCGGCTTCACGGCCGTTGGTGCAGCAGACGGCGTCACCTGCGGGACCGGATCGGGGCGCAGCGCCGGAGCTTCGCTGCCGCGGGGCTCGACCTTCGCGCTATCGGGCGTGGCCTCGGCGGGCTTCTCGGATGCCTTGCCGGTGTCGGGCTTGGCTTCGTCACGACCCGGCTCGACCGGCTCGACCTTGGCGCTGTCGGGCTTGGCCGTCTCAGGCTTTAACTCGACCTTCGGCTCGCTCTTCTTGTCTTCAGTGGCCGGCGCGGCGGCGTCGACCTTCGGTGCCTCCTCAGTCCCGGGCTTGCCGCGGCGCTTGGCCTTGCGTCCCTCCGGTGCTGCCTGGCCCTCGGACTTCGTGCCGTCCTCGGCCGGACGCGCAGCACGCTTCTGGCGCGCGCCCTCGGCCGCCGGAGCGGCCCCCTCGCCCTCCGGCTTGGCGGCCTCCTGCGACCGCTGACGGCGGCCCTGATGTTCGGACTGGCCCGGAGCCGTATTGGCTTCCTTATCCTTGGCGCCGTCCTTCTTGTCCTTGCCGTCCTTGGCCTGGTAGCGGGTGTCGGAGGCACCGTTGGAGACGAGGTAGGAGGCGAGGATGCCCGCCATGTCCGAGCTCGTGGTGTAGTGCTGGCGCAGGAAGCCCGGCAGCGAACCCGGCGCCACGGACTTTAGAAGCCCGCGCGGGCTCTTGTGGCAGGCATTGCAGGTCTGCGCGAAGAGCTGGGACGGAGTCTTGCCGGCCTCGAGGTTCGTTGCCTGCGCAAGAACGGTATCGGTCGCGCCGAAGCCGATCAGAAGCAGTACCGTCGCGAGACTGAGCGCTCGGCTCGACATTTCCCATCATCTCCATTGAAATCCGAGAGGTGCAGCCGGCATCCCGCGCGGCGGCGGTCACCTTTTAGCCGATTGAGCCGCGAATGGAAGCAGGTCCGCGCGCAAGGATGTGATTAAGCGCTTTTCGAATATCGGCTTTGAGCACAGCGCAATAGCGCAGCCGGACCTGCTCCCCTAGATTTAGATGCAAACGCATAGGAACCCGAGCGGGACCCTGAGCGTCAAATGTAAAGGCCGGGTTAGTCGCATCTCTTCGGGTCCGCTCGAGAGGAAGGTGTCGATGGACCGTTTGTTGCGTAGATTCCTGTCTCAATTCATCCGCCGCGGGTCGATGATGCTGACCAGCGCAAGCGGGGCGACGTTTACTGTCGGCGACGGCTCTGGCGAACCGGTCGCGGTACGCTTCATTACGGCGGATGCGGAGCGGAAAATCCTCATCAATCCCGAGCTCGGGCTTGGCGAGGCCTATATGGACGGCGAATTCGTGGTCGAACGCGGCACCATAGCTGATGCCCTCGCGATCCTGCTCGATCAACCCGACCTATTGCCGCAGTGGGCAAAACCGTGGTGGCACCTGCGCTATCTGACGCGCCACCTGAAGCAGTTCAATCCGCGCTCGCGCGCCCGCAGCAACGTGGCGCACCACTACGATCTCGACGCCCGGCTCTATTCGCTCTTCCTCGATGCCGACAAGCAATATAGCTGCGCCTATTTCGAGACGCCGGAGACGACGCTCGACGATGCGCAGCTCGCCAAAAAGCGGCACATCGCCGCAAAGCTGCTCGTCAGGAGTGGCCAGCGCGTGCTCGACATCGGCTCGGGCTGGGGCGGGCTCGGGCTCTATCTCGCCGAGATCGCGGGCGCCGACGTCACCGGCATCACCCTGTCGACCGAGCAATTGCAGGTCGCCAATGCGCGCGCCGCCGAAAAGGGCCTGACGGGCTCGGCCAAATTCCTGCTGCAGGACTACCGCGACATCGACGGACCATTCGACCGCATCGTCTCGGTCGGCATGTTCGAGCATGTCGGCGCCCGCTTCTACGACACCTACTTCCAGCGCTGCGCCGAGCTCTTGAGCGAGGACGGCGTCATGCTGCTGCACTCGATCGGCCGCTCGCAGGGGCCGGACTCGACCAATCCCTGGATCGCCAAATACATCTTCCCCGGCGGCTACATCCCCGCTCTGTCCGAGGTGCTGCCGGCGATCGAGCGGGCGGGCCTGCTGGTCTGCGACATCGAGATCCTGCGCCTGCATTACGCCGAGACGCTGAAAGCCTGGCGGGAGCGCTTCATGGCGCGGCGAGAGGAGGCCGTGCAGCTCTACGACGAGCGCTTCGCGCTGATGTGGGAGTTCTATCTGGCGGCCTGCGAAATGACCTTCCGCAAGCAGGCCATGATGAACTTCCAGATCCAGCTCACCCGTCGCCAGGGCGTGGTGCCGATCACGCGCGACTACGTCACGCGCGAAGAAGCCCGGCTGCGGGCCATCGAGGGCGGCGCCAAGCCCAGGCTGAAGCTGGCAGGTGAATAAGCTCTAAAAGCGCGATGAGATTAGGATGAATCGTCATCGCGCTTTAGGTTATTGTTTGAGCATGATCTTTTCGGAAAACCGCTGCACACTTTTCCGCATCATGCTCTAGTGACGCAGGGTCGAAATCTGGGAGAGCCGGAAAGAGGCGTTTAACGCCAGTTGCGCCCGCAATTCGACGAGAAGTTCGGGTGCGACCGGCTGACGCCGCACTTCAGGCCGCTCGGCGTGCTCCATGGCCGCGATCAGTCCCGCGAGCCAGAGCCGGCTGCCTGCTTCGCTCCGCCATATCTGCTGCTGCCGTTCTGGCCGCATTGCTTGCCTCGTCTTCCCGCTGGCGCGTCGGGGACAACCCCCTGCCCGCCGGCCTGTTCCGGCTCTACCCCGAAAGAATCCGGGAAGATGTGATCTGTTTCACATAAGTCTGGTCGGACCTGACTTAGATCGTCGCCATGAGCAAAGAGACCCAAACCTCATTCGACGTGCAGGACGACGTCCGCACCGATTACGCCCTGATCGTCACCGGCGTCGGGGCGGCCTTGGTTGCGCTGGTCTACCTCCTGCTGGTCTGAAGCCGAGCCGAAAGCTCCCAGCGTGCGTCAATTCGCGCGTTCTTCGATAGGTCTGCGCGCCAATCCATAAGGTTCACGGCTGCAGGATTTTTCCGTGGCGCGGGGTGCGGCCGCTTCCAAGCGGCATCTGGTTCCGCGAAAATCCGTCAAGCGCGGGGCGTGCTGCGGCTACCAATCATCCACCATTTTCACTGAGCGGTTGATAGCGGTCAGCTTTTGCTTCCGCTTTGGGCCGAGGCGGCGCTTTATCGCGCCCCGCATCCGCCCAAGAAAATTGCTAAGCACGTCCGACCATGGCCCTGACTGATTCGAACGTTCTCAAACTCGCGCCCGACGCCGGGACTCCCGCCTATCGGAGCGCGCCGCATAATATCGAGGCGGAACAGAGCCTCCTGGGCGCGATCCTGGTCAACAACGACGCCTTCTACCGCGTCTCCGACTTCCTGGAGGCGAAGCATTTCTTCGAGCCGCTGCACCAGACCATTTTCGAGACCGCCGGCAGCCTGATCCGGATGGGCAAGATCGCGACGCCCGTCACGCTGAAGACGTTCCTTCCCGCCGACACCGACGTCGGCGGCATGACCATCGGGCAATATCTGGCGCGGCTCGCGGCCGAAGCGACCACCATCATCAATGCCCAGGACTATGGCCGCACCATCTATGACCTGTCGTTGCGGCGCGACCTGATCGGCATCGGCGAGGACATGGTCAATGTCGCCTATGACGCGCCGGTCGATTTCCAGCCGCGGGCGCAGATCGAGGACGCCGAGCGCCGCCTCTACGAACTCGCCGAGTCCGGCCGCTATGACGGCGGCTTCCAGAAATTCTCGCAGGCGCTGACGGTCGCCGTCGATCTTGCGGCGAAAGCATTCCAGCGCGACGGAAAGCTGTCGGGCATCTCGACGGGCCTGCGCGACCTCGACACCAAGATGGGCGGCTTGCAGCACTCCGACCTCATCATCGTGGCGGGACGTCCCGGCATGGGCAAGACCTCGCTTGCGACCAACATCGCCTACAACGTCGCACAAGCCTATGTTCCGGAACTCCAGGCCGACGGCACCATGAAGGCCGCCAATGGCGGCGTGATCGGCTTCTTCTCCTGCGAAATGTCGGCCGACCAGCTCGCCACGCGTATCGTGGCCGAGCGCACCGGCATCCCCTCCTCCCACATCCGCCGCGGCGGCATCTCGGAAGCCGATTTCGAGAAGATCCGCCAGGTCTCGATCGAGCTGCAATCGCTGCCGTTCTATGTCGACGCCACCGGCGGCCTGTCGATCGCGCAGCTGATGGCGCGCGCCCGCCGGCTCAAGCGCCAGAAGGGCCTAGACCTCCTGGTGATCGACTACATCCAGCTCTTGTCCGGCTCGGGCAAGCGCGCCAGCGACAGCCGCGTGCAGGAAATCACGGAGATCACGACCAGCCTGAAGGCGCTGGCCAAGGAGCTCAACGTTCCCGTGATCGCGCTATCGCAGCTGTCGCGTCAGGTGGAATCGCGTGACGACAAACGGCCGCAGCTCTCGGACCTGCGCGAATCCGGCTCGATCGAGCAGGACGCCGACGTCGTGCTGTTCGTGTTCCGCGAGGAATATTACCTCGCGATGAAGGAGCCGCGCCCCGGCACCGAGGAGCACGCCAAATGGCAGGCCGACATGGAACGCACGGTCGGCCGGGCCGAAGTCATCATCGGCAAGCAGCGCCATGGCCCGACCGGCACGGTCGAGCTGCACTTCGATGCCTCGGTCACCCGCTTCGGCGACCTCGCCCATGACGGCCAGTTGCCGGATCGCAGCGACTACTAGAGTGATCCCCGGGTTGAACCACTCGGGCCTCTTGCGTAAAACGGCGTCATGACAATGGCGTCCGACCCGAAAATGATCTCGCAATCCGGTCCTCTCTCCGCGGGGGCCAATCAGGCTGCCGCGCTCGCTGCCTATGGCGGCGTGCTCACCGTCGATCTCGACGCCATCATCGCCAATTGGCGCAAGCTCGAGAAGACGGCGGTGCCGGCCGAATGCGCGGCGGTGATCAAGGCCGATGCCTATGGGTGCGGCGCCCCCGAAGTCGCGCGTGCGCTGAGCAGGGCCGGCTGCAAGACCTTCTTCGTTGCCACCATCGAGGAAGCGCGCAAGGTGCGTGAGGCTGTGCCGGAGCCCACGATCTACGTGCTCGGCGGCTATTTCCAGAACACCGGCGAGCACTACGCGAAGATCAATTGCCGGCCGGTGATCGGCGATCTCAACGAGCTCGCCGAATGGGACGTGTTCTGCCGCCGCAGCGGCTGGAACGGAGGTGCCGCTGTTCACATCGACACCGGCATGAACCGGCTCGGCCTGACGCTTGCGGATGCGCAGGCCATCATCCCCCGCATCAACGCCGGCGATCACGGCATCACGCTGGTGATGAGCCATCTGGTCTCGGCCGAGCAGCTCAACAGCCCGGTCAATGCAAGACAACTCGCCGCCTTCCGCGGCATCGCCAGCGAGTTCTCAGGCGTGCCGGCCGCGCTCGCCAACTCCTCCGGCATCTTCCTCGGCGCCCCCTTCCAGTTCGACATGGTACGACCGGGGGCCGCGCTCTACGGCGTCAACCCGACGCCGGAGGCCGACAATCCGATGCAGCAGGTGGTCGACCTCAAGGCGCGCATCGTGCAGATCCGCACCATCGATCGCGGCGAGAGCGTCGGCTATGGCGGCACCTGGACCGCACGGCGGCCGACCAAGCTCGCGATCATCGCGGTCGGCTATGCCGACGGCTATTTCCGCGCCGCCAGCTCCAATGACGGCACCCGCGGCGCCGAAGTCATCGTGGCCGGAAAGCGCTGCCCGGTCGCGGGCCGCATCTCGATGGACCTGATCGCAATCGATATCACCGACCTGCCGCCGAACGCGGCGCGGCGCGGCCACATGGTGACGCTGCTCGGAGAGGGCATCACCGTCGACGAGCTCGCGCATCATTTCGGCACGATCGGCTATGAGGTGCTGACCAGCCTCGGCCACCGCTACGCCCGCATCTACAAGGGCGGCAACGTCGTGGAGCTGCTGGCAAAGCCGGCGCCCCCAGCACAGGCTTCCGAGCAGCTGTCGTCGCCGCCGCCGGTCGAGCAGCCGGCGAGCCCGCCGCCGTTGCCGAGCTGAGCGATACGCGCGTGCCCCGGACGCAGCGCAGCGCTACTTCAGCGGTGCGTTGCAGAGCCGGGGCCCATCTCTCCACATCGTACGGTGTCGCTCTCTGGGTCACGGCTCAGCGTCGCATCACTGCGTGCTGCGCCGCGTCCGGGACACGAGAGCGGCCGCTCACTTCTTCTTCCTGCTGTCCAGCGCCGCCTTGCAGGTCGCAGTGAGCTGGTCGCGCTTGCCGTTGAGGCATGCAACGATGCCGCCGCCCGGCGCGATGCCGGCGCAGAATTTGTCATAGTCCGCCTTGCACGCGCCGCGCGGATCGGACGATTGTGCCGATGCGGCTCCGGAGAACGCGATGACGAGTGCGACGGCAACAAAGCTCAACTTGGACATTGTGTCTCCGGTATCGGAAGGCAGAAGCGTTAGCCCTACATGAAGATCGCGACATTCAACATCAACAACATCAATCGCCGCCTGCCCAATCTCTTGGCATGGCTGCGCGTGGCGAAGCCCGATGTCGTCGCGCTTCAGGAGTTGAAGGCAAGTGATGGCGAATTTCCGGCGGCGGCCATCGAAAAGGCCGGCTATGGCGCAGTCTGGCGTGGACAAAAGACCTGGAGCGGCGTCGCCCTCCTCGCTCGCAACGCCGAGCCGGTGCTCACCCGCGATCGCTTGCCGGGGAAGGCCGATGATCACGAGGCGCGCTACATCGAGGCCGCCGTGCGCGGCATCATCGTCACCAGCATTTACCTGCCGAACGGCAATCCGCAGCCCGGGCCGAAATTCGACTACAAGCTCGACTGGTTCGCGCGGCTCAAGCGCCACGCCAAGAGCTTCATCAAGCAGGATCTGCCGGTGGTGCTCGCCGGCGACTACAACGTCGCCCCCACGGAGATCGACATCTATCCGACCCGCTCATGGGACAAGGATGCACTGATCCAGCCGAAGAGCCGCGCGGCATTTGCCTCGCTGGTCGAACAAGGCTGGTGCGACGCGATCCGCGAATTGCATCCCGAACAGCGCATCTACACGTTCTGGGACTACAAGCGAAACCGCTGGCCGCGCGATGCGGGCCTGCGGCTCGATCATCTCCTGCTCAGCCCTGCCCTCGCCCCGCGGCTGGTCAAAGCTGGCGTCGACAAGGCGATCCGCGGCGAGGATGACGCCAGCGATCACGCGCCGGCGTGGGTGGAGTTGAAATAGGTCGACGATGCCGTGGCCCGTAGGGTAGGCAAAGGCGCATAGCGCCGTGCCCACCATCTCTATCCTCGCCGAGGTCGAAATGGTGGGCACGCTAACGCTTTGCCCACCCTACGAAACTGTGGGCTCACCACAAATTCCTGCCGTCGATCACGGTCACCGGCACGGCCTCCAGATCGAAATCGTCGAACAGGCGCGCATTCACGGCGACCTTGGGATTGTCGAAATCGGGTTTGCCGGTCGACCAGTCCGGCGACTCCGAATAGGTGCCGCAGCCGCAGCTCGCGCAGAAATGATGTTTGACGGTGCGGCTGCCCCAGAGATAGGTCGCGACGTTTTCCGCCGGCGACAGCAGGCGGAACTGTGCCGGCGTGTAATAGGCCCACAGCGCGCCGCGCTTGGCACATAGCGTGCAGGTGCAGCGCGTCACGCTCGAAGGCGCCTCCGTCACCTCGAACACCGTCTCACCACAATGACAGCTTGCCTCGATCGGCATGACCCGCTCTCCGTTTTGTCAGGAGATGGTCGTAGCCGGCCCCTGCTGCCAACATGCTGTCAGCAGCGGGACGCCTAAAACAAAAACCTGAAAAACAACCCCATGCACAGTAGCCGACCCCTGTGCGCTCAATGACTTACGCGAAATCCGAAATCTCATTTGACTCGTCGGGCAAAACACCGGCAGAATGTCATCATCGAGGAATTCTCCCGACGCTGCCAACATGCGCTCGCGCGGTCGCTATCGCGCTTCAGCCGCCATATTTCGCCAGCGAACCTCCTCGTCACCGCCAGATCAACGGATCGGTTCAACACGGCATCGGCGCGGTACACCAAATCGGATTGTGTAATTGCGGGCTCGCGGAACAGAGCCCTCGCGGCCCACCAGCGGGGGCATGAATGTTGGCTCCGAAGCCCGCCGTCTCAACGCCGGTCGCCCATTTCCACCCTCGTTTAGTTAAGGCCTCTTGACCTCCGGGTCTTGGTTATCATACTGGTCTGACCAAGATCAGACCAAAAGGACTGGGATGGAACTCAAGCGGGCCACCGAGGGCGAAAAGGGGTTCGAGAAGGTGTTCGCCTTCTTGCGCGAACGCCTGCTTGCGGGCTCGCTCAAGCCTGGCGACCGCCTGATCTCCGAGCGCGAGCTGGCGACCTTGCTCGGTGTCAGCCGGCCGATCGTCCGCGAGGCGCTGCGCGCCCTCACCGTGCTCGGCATCGTCGAGATCCGCGACCGCATCGGCACCGTGGTGACGCGGCCAGACGTCTCCGTGCTGAATGACTTCTTCACCTTCGCGCTCGCCCAACAAGCGGACATGCTCGACGATGTCATGCAGGCCCGCGTCGCGATCGAATGCCAGGCGATCAGGCTCGCCTGCGAACATGCCAACATCGCCGATTTCGAACGCCTGCAGCGCGCGCTGGCAAAGATCGGAGAAACGATCGACGAAGCCGATGCCGGCGGCATGGCCGACTTCGAATTCCATCGCGCCATCGTCGTCGCCTCGCATTCGGAGACGCTGACGGTTTTGCACAGTTCGATGGCGGGCCTGTTGACGCATTCGCATCGCAGCCGCCGCGAGCTGGTGCAGGCCTTCCCGTCGATGAAGACCTATCTGATCGATGATCACCGCCGCATCTTCGAAGCGGTCATTGCACGTGATCCGGAGCGCGCGGACGCGACGCTGCGCAAGCATTTTGCCATCGGCGACGAATACCGGCGGCGCGCCGTCGTCGGCGACATCGACACGACCAGCGCCTCGGGCTGATCGCGGACGGCCAGCCAACCAAGAAGCAATCAATCAAGAAACGGACTGACAACATGGGACGGAACGACAAGGGCAATGTCGGCTTCATCGGCATCGGCACGATGGGACGGGAGATGGTGCGCAACCTCCTGGTGGCCGGCCACGCGGTCCGCGTCTTCGATTTGAACGAAGCCGCGCTGGCGGACAGCGTCAAGGAAGGCGCAACCCGCGCCAAGAGCCCCGCCGATGCCGCGCAAGGCGCCGACATCGTCATCAGCATGCTGCCCGACACCCCGCACGTCGAGGCGACCATTTACGGCGAACACGGCCTGCTGAAATCCCCTCCTCCCGGCAAGCTGATCGTCGACATGAGCACGATCTCGCCGGTTGCCGTCCGTCGCATCCATGCCGACCTGCAAAAGGCCGGCGTCAGCTTCATCGACGCGCCGGTCTCGGGTGGGCCCGTGGGTGCCAAGAACGCTGCGCTCTCGATCATGGCCGGCGGCGATGCGGCCGCGTTCGCTCAGGCCGAGCCGTTCTTCCGCGCGATGGGCACGACCATCACGCATGTCGGCGCGTCCGGCGCGGGCCAGACCGTCAAGCTCTGCAATCAGCTGATCTGCGGCATCAACATCCAGGCGATCTGCGAGGCGCTCGCGCTCGGGCGGGCCTCAGGGGTCGACCTCAACCTGCTACGCCGGGTGCTGCTCGGAGGCTCTGCGGCGTCCTGGATGCTCGACAAGCTCGGCCCCTCCATGATCGCAGGCGACGACGGCGCCGGCTTTCGCATCGATCTGATGCTGAAGGACCTCCGCCTAGTGCAGGAGCATGCGCAGGCGCTGAACGTGCCGCTGCCCGGCACCGCGCTCGTCACCAGCCAGTACGTCGATGCGCGCGCCCATGGCGAAGGCAGCAACGGCAACCAGGCGCTGTTCCGCGTCTATGACCGCATGACCAACCAGGTCATCGGCTGAACCGACGACGATGAGCCTCCAACTCGACTTTCCCGCAGTGCTGGAGCGTTGGCCAAGTTTCCTGGCCGGCGCCGCGCTCACGTTGGAGTTGGCGTTCTTCGCGACCGTGCTCGGCGCCCTGCTCGGCACCCTCGCGGCGGTCGGACGCGGCACGCACAACGCGCTGATCGCCGGCACCTGCAAGGTCTATGTCGAGACCATCCGCAACACACCGCTGCTGGTGCAGATCTTCCTGGTCTATTTCGGCCTCGCCAGCCTTGGCTTGAAGTACTCCGCCTTCAGCGTGGCCGTGGCCGCACTGACGATCAATGTCGGCGCCTATACCGCCGAGATCATGCGCGCCGGCTTCGAGGCGATTCCGCGCGGACAGATCGAGGCCGCCGAGGGGCTCGCACTGTCGCGCCTGCAGATCTACTGGCACATTATCCTCCTGCCGGCGATCGAGAAGGTCTATCCAGCGCTGACCAGCCAGTTCGTGCTGCTGATGCTGGCCTCCTCGGTCTGTTCGCAGATTTCGGCCGAAGAGCTCACCGCGGTCGCGAATTACATCCAGTCGGACACTTATCGGGCCTTCGAGACCTACATCATCGTCGCCGTGCTCTATGTCATCCTGTCGCTGGTGATGCGTGCCGGCTTCTGGAGCCTTGGCCTCGTGCTGTTTCCGCGCCGCCGCCGGCTCGGCACGCCGTTGTGAGATGACCATGGGCGGACATCTCAACATCAATCATCTGATGTTCCTCGGCCAGGGCGCGCTGTGGACAATCGGGCTGTCCATGATCGCGCTGATCGGCGGCGGCATCGTCGGCTTCGTGATTGCGCTGGCGCGCATATCGCCGCTCAAATCGATGCGGATCGCCAGCGCCATCTACGTTCAGCTCGTCCAGGGCACGCCGTTGCTCGTCATCCTGTTCCTCGGCTATTTCGGCCTCGCCGCCATCGGCCTCAAGGTCTCGCCGCTCGCTGCCGCCGGCGCTTCGCTGACGCTCTACGTCGCCGCCTATCTCGGCGAGATCTGGCGCGGCTGCATCCAGTCCGTGCCGAAGCCGCAATGGGAAGCCGCCGAAGGCCTGGCGCTGAGCCGGACCCAGCGCATGATGAAGGTGATCCTGCCACAGGCGATCCGCATCGCGACGCCGCCGACCGTCGGCTTCATGGTGCAGATCATCAAGAACACCTCGCTCGCCTCCGTCGTCGGTTTCGTCGAGCTGATGCGCTCGGGCCAGATCGTCAACAACTCGCTGTTCGAGCCGTTCGCCATCTACGCCATCATCGCCGTCACCTATTTCGCCATGTGCTATCCGCTGTCGCTGTTCAGCCAGAGGCTGGAACGGCGGATGGGGCGCGGCAGGTCCAACCTCGCGACAGCCTGACATGCAGCAGAACGCCCTCTCCCCCGAACCGATCGTGTCGCTCCGCGACGTGCAGAAGAGCTTTGGTCCGCTCCGGGTGCTCGACGGCGTCTCCTTTGCCGTCGCGCGCGGCGAGGTGTTGGCGCTGATCGGCCGCTCCGGCTCCGGCAAGAGCACGGCGCTGCGCTGCATCGACCGCTTCGAGAAGGTCGACGGCGGCGAGATCGTCGTCTGCGGGCACCGCGTCGACCGCCCCGATGTTGATCTGCGCGCACTGCGCCAGGACGTCGGCATCGTGTTCCAGAGCTACAATCTGTTTCCGCACCTCACGATCGAGCAGAACATCACGCTCGCGCCATGCGCGGTGAAGCGCATGGCAAGTTCGCACGCCAAGGACCTCGCGCGAAAAGTGCTGGCGCAGGTCGGGCTCGAGGAGAAGCTGCACGCCTATCCCGAGCAGCTCTCGGGCGGACAGCAGCAGCGCGCCGCGATTGCCCGCTCGCTGGCGATGCAGCCGAAGGTGATGCTGTTCGACGAGGTCACCTCCGCGCTCGATCCCGAACTCACCGCCGAGGTGTTGAAGGTGATCGAGCAACTGGCGGCTGATGGCATGACCATGGTGATGGTCACCCACGAGATGGGCTTTGCCAAAGGCATCGCTGACCGGATCGTGTTCATGCATCGCGGCAAGGTCCACGAGACCGGCCCCGCCTCGATCCTGACGTCGCCGACGACGCCCGAACTCACGCAATTCGTGGGCACTGGAAACCTGAAATCATAACAGGAGAGGAGAACTAGGGATGACCAACAAGACCTTGCTGGGCACGGCCACCGCGCTGTGCTGCCTCGTCATGATATCCGCGACGCCGGCATCGGCCGATTTGCTGGACGACATCACGAAAGCGAAGAAGATCCGCATCTCGACGGACCTCGCCATCCCGCCCTCGGGCATGATGGATTCCAGCATGAAGCCGACCGGCTCCGACGTCGAAGTGGCGCAGCTGCTCGCCAAGGATTGGGGGCTCGAGCTGGAGTTCATCCAGACCACCGGCGCGACCCGTATCCCCAACGTCCTGACCGGCAAGGCCGACATCATCATCTCGACCCTGTCGGTGACGCCGGACCGCGCCAAGGTGATCGACTTCACCAAGCGCTATGCGACGCTGCAATCCGATGTCGGCTGCCTGAAATCGTCGACCGTCAAGGACTGGCCCGACGTGAAGGACAAGTCGATCGGCGTCTCGCGTGGCACCACCCAGGACACCACCCTGTCCAACATGAAGGACAAGGAGCTCAAGATCGCCCGTTACGACGACGATGCCACCATGGTGACGGCGGCCGTTTCCGGTCAGGTCGACTGCGTCGCCTCGTCGGCGACGATCATCAACCAGATCGGGGTGAAGAACCCCTCGCGCGTGTTCGAATCCAGGATTCCGCTGGCGACCTTCGATCTCGCCATCGGCCTGAAGAAGGGCGAGCAGCGCCTGATGGACAAGCTCAACGCCTGGATCACCGAGAACGTCAAGAACGGCAAGCTGAATGCGATCTACACGAAATTCCATGGTGTCGAGCTGCCGCCCGAAATGCGCAGCTGAACCAGAGGAAGCCGTGACGGCCGCACGCGGCTGTCACGGTCAATGCAACATCAAGAAGGACCTTACATGCGTCTCGTCATCGGATCCGACCACGCCGGCTGGCCGCTCAAGCAGACGGTCATCGATCACATCCGCAAGCTCGGCCACGAAATCATCGACGTCGGCTCTCATGACGACAAGCCGGTGGACTTCCCCGACATCGCGCGCGCGGTGGCGCAGAAGGTGACGTCGGGCGAAGCCGCGCGCGGCATCATGGTGTGCGGTACCGGCGTCGGCGCCTCGATCGCGGCCAACAAGATGAAGGGCATCCGCGCCGCGGTCTGCCACGACGTCCATTCCGCCCATCAGAGCGTCGAGCATGACGACGTCAACGTCATGTGCATCGGCGCGCAGATCGTCGGCGCCTGGCTCGCCGTGGATCTGGTCTCGTCCTATCTCTCCGCCGAATTCTCCACCGACGAGGATTTCCGCCGCCGCGTCGAGAAGCTGCGCATCATGGACGAGCAAGGCTGACGGCCCCTCCATGATCCTGCTGTTCGGATCGCTCAACATCGATCTCGTCGCGGAGGTCCCGGTCATTCCGGGTCCCGGCCGGACTGTGCTCGCGCCATGCTACCGGACCCATTTCGGCGGCAAGGGCGCCAATCAGGCGGTCGCCGCCGCGCGGATCGCCGGACCGGGACGCGTGCGCATGGCGGGCCGCGTCGGCCGGGATGGGTTTGGCGACAGCGCGATCGAGAATCTCAGGGCCAATGGTGTCGACGCCGATCTCATCGTCAGGGCCCATGAACCGACCGGCTGTGCGTTCATCACGGTCGATCAGGCCGGCGAGAACGCGATTACGGTGGCCAGCGGCGCCAACATCACCGCGAGTGCCAATGACCTCCCGACCGACCTCTTCAATTCCGACACTGTGCTCGTGCTTCAAATGGAGGTACCCTTTGCACAAGCGCTGGAGGCTGCGCGCAAAACCAAATCGGTTTCCGGCACCGTGATCTGGAATCTCGCACCGGTCCCGGAGAAGATGACCGGTGAGATGGTGACAGAGCTTCTCGCTGTGACCGACTATCTGCTCGTCAACGAACACGAGGCAATGGATGCCGCAGCGGCCATCGGCCTTGTGGCGGCCAGCTACGAAACGGCTGCTATGCACCTCGCCAAGGCCGGAAACCTCACCTGCATCGTGACCGCAGGTGCGCAGGGCGCGCTGGCAATGACCACCGACGGCGCCCCGCTGCACGCCTCCACGCCGGGCATCACCCCGGTCGACACGACCGGCGCCGGCGACACCTTCGTCGGCACGTTCGCAGCGATGGTCAGCGAGGGCGTGCCGCTGCAACGCGCGCTCGAGGTGAGCTGCGAAGCGGCCGCATTGAAGTGCCTCAAGGCCGGCGCACAGACCGGCATGCCGATGCGCAGCGCATTGGGTTCCCTCGCCTAGAACGGATCGCCCGCATCGCTGACCACGGCTAAACTCTCCCGATTCGCGGAGATCGTCTTGGCCTTTCTCTTCGTCCTCAGCGTCGGCCTCATCGCCGGCACCATTTCCGGCATCGTCGGCACGGGCTCGTCGATCATGCTGATGCCGGTGCTGGTCTATGCCTATGGGCCGAAGGAAGCCGTGCCGATCATGGCGGTGGCCTCCGTGATGGCGAATTTTTCACGGATCCTGGCGTGGTGGCGCGAGGTCGACTGGCGGGCTTGCGCAGCCTATTCGGTGACGGGCATTCCGGCCGCAGCGCTCGGCGCGCGAACGCTGCTGGCACTGCCCTCGCATGCCGTCGATCTCACCATCGGCATCTTCCTGATCGCGATGGTGCCGGTGCGGCATTGGCTGGCGCGGCACGACCTCAAGGCCAATCTCTGGCACCTCGCCATCGGCGGCGGAATCATCGGCTATCTCACCGGCATCGTGGTTTCGACTGGCCCGCTCAGCGTGCCGCTGTTCCTGTTCTACGGGCTCAGCAAGGGCGCCTTCCTCGCCACTGAAGCTGCCTCCTCGCTCGGGCTCTATTTCGCGAAATCCGTGACGTTCGAGCGCTTCGGCGCGCTGACCGGCGAGGTCTTCGTCAAGGGCCTGATCGCGGGCGGCTCGCTGATGTCGGGCGCCTTCATCGCAAAGCGCTTCGTGCTGCACCTGAAGCCGGAGATGTTTCGCCTGCTGATGGACGCGATCATGGTCGCGGCTGGGGTCTCCATGCTATGGAACGCGACGCAATCTCCTTGAGCACGACTCGCTATTCCCCATGGCCAAATCCAGTCTTTCCTTCGTCTGCCAGAACTGCGGCGCGGCCTATAACCGCTGGCAGGGCAAGTGCGAATCGTGCGGCGAGTGGAACACGCTCGCTGAGGAGGACACCAGTGGCAGTGTGCCGGTGTCGATCCGCTCCAAGCGCAAGGGCCGGACCTTTTCGCTGGAGAGCCTCGCCGGGAAAAGCCCGGATGCGCCGCGCCTCTCGTCAGGGATGACCGAGCTCGACCGCGTCACCGGCGGCGGTTTCGTCCGCGGCTCGGTGCTTCTGGTCGGCGGCGATCCCGGCATCGGCAAATCGACACTGCTGACGCAGGCCACCAGCCTGCTGGCGCGCGGCGGTCACCGCGTCGTCTACATCTCCGGCGAAGAGGCGGTCGCGCAGGTGCGCCTGCGCGCCGAGCGGCTCGGCCTGTCGGATGCGCCGGTGCAGCTCGCCGCCGAGACCTCGGTCGAGGACATCGTCTCGACGCTGTCGGAGGGCGCGGTCCCTCGGCTGATCGTGATCGACTCGATCCAGACCATGTGGACAGATACGGTGGAATCCGCGCCCGGCACCGTGACCCAGGTCCGCGCCTCGGCGCAGGCGCTGATCCGTTTTGCCAAGAAAACCGGCGCGGCCATCATCCTGGTCGGCCACGTCACCAAGGACGGCCAGATCGCCGGCCCCCGCGTGGTCGAGCACATGGTCGACGCCGTGATGTCGTTCGAGGGCGAAGGCTCGCAGCAATTCCGCATCCTGCGCGCCGTGAAGAACCGGTTCGGCCCGACCGACGAGATCGGCGTGTTCGAGATGACGGGCCTCGGCCTGCGCGAGGTCACCAACCCCTCCGAGCTGTTCCTGTCCGAGCGCGATCTCGGCACGCCCGGCACCGCCGTGTTCGCAGGGATCGAGGGCACAAGGCCCGTCCTGGTCGAATTGCAGGCGCTGGTGGCCCCGACCTCGCTCGGCACCCCGCGCCGCGCCGTGGTCGGCTGGGACCCGAGCCGGCTCTCGATGGTGCTGGCGGTGCTGGAAGCCCATTGCGGGGTCAAGCTGTCCGGGCACGACGTCTATCTGAACGTCGCGGGTGGCCTGCGCATCAACGAGCCGGCGGCGGATCTCGCCGCGGCGGCGGCGCTGGTGTCATCCCTGGTTAATGCGCAGTTACCGACCGATGCCGTCTATTTCGGCGAGATCTCGCTCTCCGGCGTGGTCCGCCCGGTGGCGCAGACCCCGGCCCGGCTGAAGGAAGCGGCAAAACTCGGCTTCCAGCGCGCCGTGCTGCCCGAATCGGCCCGCGGCGAGACCGGAGGAGACGCCGGATTGTCGCTGAACGCGGTCAACAGCCTGACGACACTGGTCGCCGAAATCGCCGCCCGCGGCTCGCGCCGGGGCGAATCGAACGGGCCGGCAGAGAAAAATGCCACACCAGCAAGATTCCGCCGCGGAGATGGTTAGCCGGAGGTGACGTCGGAGGCCCCCGCCGCTATACAGCCGTCACAAAAGCAGCACGGGATTGCGTGGTTGCGGCCTTGCCGGGAACGCCGTCTGCCCCTCTTTTAGGGCAGCGGCCAAGCACCGATTCGCTGAGCACCTTTGAGAGTACGAGCGGACCAGACCAGCCGATGCCAGTTACACTCCTCGACCTGATCCTGCTCGGTGTGATGCTGATCTCGGGCCTGCTCGCGATGGTCCGCGGCTTCATGCGCGAAATCCTGTCGATCGCTGCCTGGGGTGCTGCCGCGATCGTGACGCTGTATTCCTTCTCGAAGCTGCTGCCGACCGCCAAGGCCTATTTCAACAACGACACGGTCGCGAGCGTGGTCGTGGTCGCCGGCGTGTTCGTGGGCACCCTGATCGTGGTCTCCGTGATCACCGTGCGGATCTCCGACATGATCCTGGATTCGCGCATCGGCGCGCTGGACCGCACCCTCGGCTTCCTGTTTGGCCTTGCTCGCGGGCTTTTGATCGTCGTGGTCGCCTTCCTGTTCTTCACCTGGCTGGTTCCGGACAAGCAGCGTCCGGACTGGGTCACCGGAGCCAAGTCCCGCGTGGTGCTCCAGGGAACCGGGGATTGGCTGATGGCCCTCTTGCCCGACGACCCCGAGAACACCATCTTGAAGAGATTCAAGAAAAACAAACCAGATGATGATCAAGCTGAATCCGAGCAGCAGCCTTCGGGCAGTGGCGACGGATACAGTAAACCCGCTCGTGACAGCCTGAAAAAGCTGATCGAGAAACCTGCAGCGCGTTGATTGGCCCTAGAGAAAGGCGCGGACGAGATGCGACACCCTGACCAGGACGCCCAGCTTGATCTCGATCCAACGGCCGGTTTGGGCCCGGCCGCTCTGGAGGTCCAGGACGACCTGGAGGGGGATACGCTCCGCGAGGAATGCGGCGTCTTCGGCATCTACGGCCACCCGGACGCCGCCGCCATCACCGCGCTCGGTCTCCACGCCCTTCAGCACCGCGGCCAGGAAGCCGCCGGCATCGTCTCCTACGACGGCAACCGCTTTCACAGCGAACGCCGCCTCGGCCTCGTCGGCGACACGTTCTCCCGTCACGAGGTGATCGACCGCCTGCCCGGCAACATGGCGGTCGGCCATGTCCGCTACTCCACCACCGGCGCCACCATCCTGCGCAACGTACAGCCACTGTTCGCCGAGCTGAATGCCGGTGGCCTCGCGGTCGCCCATAACGGCAACCTCACCAACGGCCTGACGCTGCGCCGCGAGCTGGTGAAGAGCGGTGCGATGATGCAGTCGACCACCGACACCGAGGTGATCCTGCACCTGGTCGCGCGCTCCAAGCGCAGCCGCTTCATCGAGCGCTATGTCGACGCGCTGCGCGAGATCGAAGGCGCCTATGCGCTGGTCTCGCTGACCAACAAGAAGCTGGTCGGCGCGCGCGATCCGCGCGGCATCCGTCCGCTCGTGCTCGGCGAGCTCGACGGCTGCCCGATCCTGACCTCTGAGACCTGCGCCCTCGACATCATCGGCGCGCGCTTCGTGCGCGACATCGAGCCGGGCGAAGTCATCGTGTTCGACGAGAACGGCCAGGACATCCACAAGCCGTTCCCGCCGATGGCGCCGCGTCCCTGCATCTTCGAATACATCTACTTCTCCCGTCCGGATTCCATCGTCCACGGCCGCTCGGTCTACGAGGTGCGCAAGAATTTCGGCGCGCAGCTCGCGCGCGAGAGCCACGTCCCGGTCGACGTCGTGGTGCCGGTGCCGGATTCCGGCGTGCCCGCAGCGGTCGGCTACAGCCAGTTCTCCGGCGTGCCGTTCGAGCTCGGCATCATCCGCAACCACTATGTCGGCCGCACCTTCATCCAGCCGACACAGGCGATCCGCGAATCCGGCGTGCGCATGAAGCACTCGGCCAATCGCGCCGCGATCGAAGGCAAGCGCATCATCCTGATCGACGACTCGCTGGTGCGCGGCACCACCTCGAAGAAGATCGTGCGCATGATGCGCGATGCGGGTGCAACCGAAGTGCACTTCCGCCTCGCCTCGCCCCCGATCCTCTATCCCGACTATTACGGCATCGACCTGCCCGACCGCGGTGGCCTGCTCGCCGCGACGCATTCGCTGGAGGAGATGCGCGAGATCATCGGCGCCGACTCGCTCGCGTTCCTGTCCATCGACGGCATGTACCGCGCCATGGGCGAGCCCGGCCGCGACCCCGCCAATCCGAAATTCTCGGATCACTGCTTCACCGGGGCCTATCCGACCCACCTCACCGACCAGACCCAGACCGAGCCGCAGCCGCGGCAATTGTCGCTGCTGGCGGAGGCGAGTTGATCCTGTCGTCCTGGCGAAAGCCAGGACCCACTACCACAGGCTTCAATGGCTCGAAGAAGGTGTGACAACCGCCTTCCAAGCCAAACAAACCCGGCGTATGGGTCCTGGCTTTCGCCAGGACGACGATGAATAGAACTTTGCCATGACAAAACCCCTCGCCAACCGCATCGCTCTCGTCACCGGCGCCTCGCGCGGCATCGGCTATGCCACGGCATGCGCGCTGGCCAAGGCCGGCGCGCATATCGTTGCGGTCGCACGCACGCAAGGAGGGTTGGAAGAGCTCGATGACGAGATCCGGAAGGACGGCGGCAGCGCCACCTTGGTGCCGCTCAACCTCACCGATTCCGACGGCATCGCGCGGCTGGGCGCCGGCCTGCACGAGCGCTACGCCAAGCTCGACATCCTGGTCGGCAATGCCGGCGTGCTCGGACCCTCCTCGCCGATCGGTCATATCGAGCTGAAGGCCTTCAACGACGTGATGGCCGTGAATGTCTCCGCAAATTTCCAGCTGATCCGCTGCATGGAGCCGCTGTTGAAGCAGTCCGATGCCGGCCGCGCCGTGTTCATCACCTCGGGTGCCGCCAACAAGGCCACCGCCTATGTCAGCCCCTACGCGGCGTCCAAGGCCGCGCTGGAAACGCTGGCCCGCGCCTGGGCGCAGGAAACCGCGAACACGAAGCTGCGCGTCAACCTGTTCAACCCCGGCCCGATCCGCACCCGCATGCGCGCCACCCTGATGCCGGGCGAGGATCCGGCGACGCTCGACACGCCTGAGCAGGTCGCCGAATTCATCGTGCCGATGTGCGCGCCTGACTGGACCGAGACCGGCAAGTTCTACGATTACAAGACGCGCAGCCTGATGAGCTTCCGCGCGCCGGCTTGATTGACGCGGACCGACAACGCAATCTTGACGTTCACGCAAAACGGCAAGTTCGTGACCCGGATCGGCAAGATCGAAAGCGCATCCAGAAATTCAAGCTGACATCGGACGCTCTCAAATAGCGTCTCAACGCATTTTCCCCAAAAGTTAACCGATGGATGACGCTACGACACAGCGTCATCCGGCTTTAGGCGCATTGCCGCCGGCCGTGGGACAGGCTAGAGCCATCAGCCGGAAACAAGGCTTCGCAAGAGAGCCGTCCGCATATTTGACAATGGAGGAAACCTTTCATGACCACGACATTCGCACGCCGCTCCGCGGCCCTTCTGGCCTGTGCCGCTTTCGGTTTTGCCACATCCGTCTACGCGCAGGACAAGACCGTCAAGATCGGCGTGCTCAACGACATGTCGAGCCTCTATGCCGACATCGGCGGCCCGAACTCGGTCGCCGCGGTGAAGATGGCGGTCGAGGATTCCGGCTTGAAGGCCAAGGGCTGGACCATCGAGGTCCTCTCCGGTGACCACCAGAACAAGCCCGACATCGGCGTCAACATCGCCCGGCAATGGATCGACGCCGACAAGGTCGACGCCATCGCAGATACTCCGAGCTCGGGCGTGGCGCTTGCGGTGAGCAACCTCGTCAAGGAAAAGAACTCGGTGCTGCTCAATTCGGGTGCTGCCACTGCAGATCTCACCGGCAAGGCCTGCACGCCCAACACCATCTCCTTCACCTACGACACCTACATGCTCGCCAACGGCACCGGCAAGGCGCTGACCAAGGCGGGCGGGGACAGCTGGTTCTTCCTGACCGCGGACTACGCCTTCGGCCATGCGCTGGAGCGCGACACCAGCGCCGTTGTCACGGCAACCGGCGGCAAGGTGCTCGGCGGCGTCAAGCACCCGCTCAACACGGCCGACTTCTCCTCGTTCCTGCTGCAGGCGCAGTCCTCGAAGGCCAAGATCATCGGCCTTGCCAACGCCGGCGGCGACACCACGAACGCGATCAAGCAGGCCGCCGAGTTCGGCATCGTCTCCGGCGGTCAGAAGCTCGCGGCGCTCCTGCTGTTCATCAACGACGTGCACTCGCTCGGCCTGAAGACCGCGCAGGGCTTGACCTTCACCGAGTCCTTCTACTGGGATCTCAACGACCAGACGCGCGAATGGTCGAAGCGCTTCCAGAAGGTCTCGCCGAAGGGATCGATGCCCTCGATGACGGTCGCGGGCCTCTATGCCGAGATCTTGCATTACCTGAAGGCGATGGACGCGCTTGGCGGCAATCCGCATGACGGCGCCAAGGTCGTCGCCAAGATGAAGGAGCTTCCGACCGACGACCCGCTGTTCGGCAAGGGCCCGCTGCGCGCCGATGGCCGCCGCCTCATCCCGGCCTATCTGTTCGAGGTGAAGAAGCCGGAAGAGTCGAAGGGACCGTGGGACTATTACAAGCTGGTCGCCACCATCGCACCGGAAGACGCGGCCAAGCCGCTCAAGGATAGCGATTGCCCGCTGGTGAAGAAGTAAGCGAGATCCCGTAGGGTGGGCAAAGGCGCCTAAGCGCCGTGCCCACCATCTCTCCGCGACATCGAGATGCGGTGGGCACGCTCCGCTTTGCCCACCCTACGAGATTGTCTTCGTCGCTGCCAGCGACCGCATTGCGATCGCCACGCACACCACCATCAGCACCGCCGCAAGCAGGAACGGCGCGCCCGGCAGATGCAGCGGCGCGCTGGCGCCGATGAAATAGGAAAACGTCAGCGTGAACAGGAACGGGCCGACGAGCTGCGACACGCTCTGCACGCTTGCGGTCGCGCCCTGCAACTGGCCCTGCTGATCGGGTGCGACCAGCCGCGTCATCAGCGATTGCGAGGCGGCACCGGAGATGCCCCATAGCGACAAAATGGGAATGCCGAGCCAGGATAGCGGACCGGTCGGCGCAGCGCCCAAGACCACGAAGCCGATCGCGCCACAGCACAAGCCCAGCAGCAGCGCGTTCCGCTCGCCGAGCGCGCGCACGATCGGGCCGATGGCGAGCCCTTGCACCACCATGGCGCAGATGCCGACCATGGCGAGCGTCAGTCCAACGGTCTTGGAATCCCAGCCGTAGCGATAGGTCGCATAGAGCACGAAGGTCGAGGGCAGCACGACATGCGCGACCTGTGCGATGAAATTGACGACCGACAAGGCGGCCAGCACCGCATTGGACCGCAGCAGGCGCAGCGCGCCGATCGGATTGGCACTTCTCCAGTGGAACGGCGCGCGCTTGTCGGGCGAAAGCGATTCCGGCAGGACGAAGAGCCCATAGAGCGCATTGGCCAAGCTTAGGGCGGCCGAGGCCCAGAACGGCAGGCGCGGATCGATGTCGCCGAGCAGGCCGCCGAGCGCCGGGCCCAGGATGAAGCCGGCACCGAAGGCCGCACCAATCCTGCCGAAGATTGCCGCACGCCGTTCCGGCGGCGTGACATCCGAGATATAGGCGAAGGCGGTCGAGATACTCGCCGAGGTGATGCCGGAGATCACGCGGCCGATGAACAGCCAGACCAGCGACGGCGCCAGCGCCATCAGCACGTAGTCGGCCGCCAGCCCGAAATTCGACAGCAGCACCACCGGCCTGCGCCCGAACCGATCCGACAGCGCGCCGAGCAGCGGCGAGAACACGAACTGCATCAGCGCCCAGGCGGTGCCGAACAGGCCGAAGATGCGGGCCGCGTGCGCGGTGTCGTTATCGACAAAGCTCTCGATCAGCTTCGGCAGGATCGGCATGATCACGCCGAGCGCGAGCATGTCGAGCAGGATGGTGACGAAGATGAACGCGACCGCGCCGCGCCGGACCGGCGCCGCGCCTTGCGCCATCGCCTCGCCGGCCCCGTCGCTCACGACGGCCGCTTGCGCTTGTGCGCGAAGGGATTAGCCTTCTCGCGCAAAGTGATGCGCACCGGCGTGCCCGGCAGATCGAAGGTCTCGCGCATGGAATTGGTGAGGTAGCGCAAGTAGGACTGCGGCACCGCATCGGCACGCGAGCAGAACAGCACGAAGCTCGGCGGGCGCGCCTTGTTCTGGGTGATGTAGTTCAGCTTCAGCCTGCGGCCGGACACCGCGGGCGGCGGATTGGCCTGGATCGCCTGCTCGAACCAGCGATTGAGTGCCGACGTCGGCACGCGCCGGTTCCAGATCGCGTAGGCATCCTGGATCGCCTGCATCAAGCGGTCGATGCCCCCGCCCATCAGGCCCGATACCGCGACGATTGGCACGCCCTTGAGCTGCGGCAGCCAATGGTCGGCGTCGCGGCGCAGGCTCGAGATCGCGCCGCCGCCCTTGGTCTCCATCAGGTCCCATTTATTGACGGCGAGCACGACAGCGCGGCCCTCACGCTCGATCAGATCGGCGATGCGCAGATCCTGCTCCTCGAAGCGGTTCTGCGTGTCCATCATCAGCACGACGACTTCGGCAAAGCGCACCGCACGCAGCGCGTCGGCGACCGAGAGCTTTTCCAGCTTCTCCTCGATGCGGGAGCGCCGGCGCAGACCTGCGGTGTCGAACACCCGGAAATCGCGGCCCTTCCAGTTGATCTCCACTGCAATGGAATCGCGCGTGGTGCCGGCTTCCGGGCTCGTCAGCAGGCGCTCCTCGCCGAGCAGATGGTTGATCAGCGTCGACTTGCCGGCATTGGGCCGGCCGACGATGGCAACCCGGATCGGGCGCGTCGCCGCCTCCTCCTCCGAGAGCGGCGCGTCGTCCTCGGCCTCGTCCTCGTCGACGGGCTCCGGCATCAGTTGGCTGAGCGCATCGTAAAGCTCGCCCATGCCCTCGCCATGCTCGGCCGAGATCTGGATGGGATCGCCAAGGCCGAGCGCAAAGGCCTCCATCGCACCGGCATCGCCGTGCTTGCCTTCGCTCTTGTTGGCGACCAGCAGCACCGGCTTGTTGGCCTTGCGGGCGAAATCGGCGAAGGCGCGATCGGTGGGCGTGAGGCCGATGCGGGCATCGATGACGAAGAACAGCGCGTCGGCCTGCGCGATCGCGGTCTCGGTCTGCTCCTGCATGCGCGCGGTCAGCGAGCCCTTGGCGCCCTCGTCGAGGCCGGCGGTGTCGATGATGATGAACTGGAGGTCGCCGAGCCTGGCCTCACCCTCGCGGCGGTCGCGGGTGACGCCCGGCAGGTCATCGACGAGCGCGAGCTTCTGTCCGACCAGGCGGTTGAACAGCGTCGATTTGCCGACATTGGGCCGGCCGATGATGGCGATCGTGAAGGACATCGGTCATTCGTGCGCTGCCGGGGCTGCGCCTGTCAATGCAATGGAGAATATCAGCGCGAGAAGCTGCCGCTTGGCAGTGGCGCAGGGAAAGCGCCTTGCGATTGCTGCTGCGTGGTCTGGGTCGGTTGCGCCTGCTGGACAGGCTGATCCGGCGGTGGCGCGGTGGTGCGCTTGCGGACTATCTTGTGCTTGGGCGGCGGAGCGTCCGTGGGCGGTGCAGCCTCCGGCTGGGCCTCGCCATCGACCTCGCCGGTAGCGGGCGCGGCCGCCGTGGCGGCTGGCTGTCGGGACTTCGTCGCCTTGGTCCCCTTCGCAGGCTTGGCCGGCTCGGGCGGTGGCTCGGCAGGCAGAGCCGCGACGGCAGGTGCGTTCGGGTCCGGCTGCTGCTGCGCGCCCTTGTACATCTCCTTCGGCACGCCCTGCTCAAGGCCCGGCACGCCCTCGGGGAACACCGGCTTGCGATCACCCGGCAGCTTCTTCTTGGTGTCGAGGAAGTCGAGCATGTCGCTCGGATCGAATCCGCCGCTGGAGCAGCCGCCCAACAGGCCCGTGAAGGCGATCAGGACGGTGGCTGCGATCAAACGTGGCGTGCGGCGCATCTTGTGTCTCGTTTGCGTCAGAGGGCCGTCGTCAGCTTTTGGCGACGGGCGGCAGCAGAGCCTGGAGCGCCTCGGCGCGCGAGCGCAGGCTGGGCGGTGTTTCGCCGTCTTCGGTAATCGCGTCGAGCCATTTGCGAGCCGCGGTCATGTCGTTGTTGCGCCATGCCGACAGCGCCAGCATCTCGCGGGCGCTGTGGCGGAAGGTCGATTTCGGCGCGGCGGAGGCTTCCAGCCGCTGCTGCATGTCGGCGTAGCTGGCGCTGTCGAGCAGCAAGCCGGCGGCCCGGATCTTGGCCAGATCCTGCCACTCGCCACCGACGCTGCGATCGGCGGCAATGTCGTCATACATCTTCGCGGCGGCCTTGGGATCGCGGCTGGCGGCCTCGCCCGCAGCGCGCAGCCGGGCCAGGGTCCGATAGCCGGACGGAGCCTTGACGGCGAGCTCGGTGAAGGCCTTCTCGGCGTCCGCGTGCTTGTCCTGCTCGGACAGCTCGACGGCCTTCTCGAACGCCGCGCCGGCCTCGGCGGCCTTCTTGGACTCGAGATATTGGTAGCCGCGCCAGCCGCCGACGGCGGCCACGATCAGCACCATCAGGGCGATCAAGTAAATCGAATACTTGTCCCACAGCTTCTTGAGCTGTTCGCGACGTACTTCCTCGTCGACTTCGTCAAATAATTCAGACACTTATGCTAATCCCATGCCCATCCGGGTACGCGCGCCAAAGCGTTCGCGTCAGGAATCCCGTCCCCTCGTGGCCGCGAGGTACCCTAACGATATGGCGGTGGCAAGGCAAAGCGAGCCCGATCAAGGCGTTAACCACCCGGGACAGCCCGGAGCCGCCTGCCCGGCTCAGCTTCCGAGCAGCTCCCGCAACTGCCGCTTCAGCACCTTGCCATTGGCGTTCCGCGGCAATGGCTCGGCGGTGATCGCCATGGTTTCGGGGACCTTATAGTCGGACAGCCGCTCTGCGCACCAGGCCCGCAGAGCCTCGCTGGCGACCGGGCTGCGCGTCACCACCACGGCGTGGACGCGCTCGCCCAGGACCGGGCAGGCCTTGGCGATGATCGCGCTCTCGATCACGGCGGGATGGCCGGCCAGCACAGATTCGACCTCGGCCGAATAGATCTTCAGCCCGCCGCGATTGATCATGTCCTTCTGCCGGTCGAACACCCGGACAAATCCCTCGGCGTCGACCGAGCCGAGGTCGCCGGAGTGCCAGAAGCCGCCAGTGAAGCTCTCGGCCGTAGCCTTCGGGTTATTCCAATAGCCCTTGATCACGGAGGCGCCCTGGATCCAGAGCTCGCCGATTTCGCCATGCGGCAGCTCGCGCCCATCCCCTCCCATCGCGACGATGCGCGCGCCCGGGCACGGCAGGCCGACGCTGTCGATATGGCTCTCCGTCAGCTTGCCCGGCATGATGGTCGAGGGCGATGTCGTCTCGGTCGCGCCATAGCAGTTCATCAGCTTCAGGCCGGGGATCTTCGCCTTGAGCTTCTCGATGGTCGCGACCGGCATCGGCGCGCCGCCAAAGCCGCCGATGCGCCAGCTCGACAGGTCATAGCCATCGAAATCCGGCTGCAGCAGGCAGAGATTGTACATCGCCGGCACCATCACAGTGTAGGTGACGCGCTCGCGCGCGGCGAGCTTGAGATAATCGGCGGCCTTGAACTCCGGCATGATGATCAGCGCGCCGGCGCAGCGGATCATGGTCGTGATGTTTGCGACGATTCCGGTGACATGCCCGAGCGGCACCGCGGCGATCGAGCGATCCGCCGCCGTCAATTGCAGGCAGGACACGAACACCATCGAGGAATGGACGATGTTGCAATGGGCCAGCATCGCGCCCTTCGGCTTGCCCGTCGTGCCCGAGGTGTAGAGGATCATCGCGGTGTCCTCCTCATTGACCTCGACCGGCGCAGGCGCCGGCGCGTTGTCGGCGAGCGCGGAGAAGCGCGACCGGGCCGGATCGTCGTCGATGGCGATGCGATGGATCACATCGGGCACATCGCCCGGATCGGGCAGTCGTTCGGCGAGCGCCGCCTCATGGATCAGGATCTTGGCGCCGCAATCCGTGAGCACATAGGCGATCTCCGGCTTCTGCTGGCGCGTGCTGAGCAGCACCGTGACTAGCCCCTCATGTGCGGCGGCGAACAGCAGCAGCGGAAACTCGATGCGATTGCCAAGCAAAATCGCGACGCGGTCGCCGCGTTGCAGGCCGAGCTTGCGAAGACCTGACGCAATCCGCGCGGCCTGCTCGACGGCTTGTCGCCAGCTCAGGCGGACGTCGCCGCAAATCAGCGCCTCACCATCGCCATTGCGCGCGCAGGCTTCCGCAATCATCGCCCACAGGCTCGATGGCCGATCGCAAAATGCCGGCACCACCCGATCGCCAAAGCGCGCCTCGAACCGCATCGGCGGGATCTGAGATTGCGACCAGTCCATCGAAGAGTCCTCGGCTTGTTGCTCTTGTTATCTTCCGCGCATGGACACCGGGTGTCGTCTTGTGCTGACCGGCTAGACGCCGATCACGGGAACACCGATCACGACAGGGTGGAACGCAAACGCCAGCGCAAGATAAGCGACAACACCGACTGCGATCGCGATCAAATCGTTGGTGACGCCGCCGACCGGGATCGGCGGGCCGCCGGCATCGGTGCGATGCTTCAGCGTGATGCGATCATACACCGCCCAACCCAGGAACGAGCCGAACAGGATGATGGAGCCGAGGTCGCCATTGGCGAGCAGATGCGCCGCTGCCCACAGCTTGATGCCGGCCAGCATCGGATGCTTCAGTGTCGCATAGATGCGGCCGCGCAGGTACGAGGCGACCACCAGGATGACGGCGGGCAGCATCAAGGCGAGCGTGATGTGCTTCAGCGCCTTCGGCGGATACCAGACGTCGATCCAGCCGGAACTGCGGTAATGGGCAAAGCCCCAGATGATCAGCACGAGCCCCGCGAGCGAAACCAGCGAATAGAGGATCTTGTAGGTCCCCTCACCTAGTCGTGCGATCGCCTCTGCGCGTGCCTTTCGTTTCGTCGTGAAAATATGGGCGGCAAAAAACAGCACCAGCCCCAGGATCATGACCACAAGACCCACGACATCCTCCCCTAAAGCAGCCCCCGCCTCTGAGGTATCATCGATTGGCCGCTGCTCGCAACTTATGCCCTACTTACCGATCTGCCGATTGTCGACGTACCGGATCGCGATTGGCCGTCCGGCCAGCGCGCCGCCGAGTCCGCCAGTGAATTTCAGCGGCAGGCATGCCTGCAGCGATGCATTGATGGCGTTCAGATAGGTCGTGCGGGTATCGGCCGGCACGCCCGCGGTCGCGTATGTGAGGCGCGGCGGGCCGATCAGGCCACCCGCCTTGTTGAAGCTGAAGCGCACCGACATCTGCATGCCGGCGCGCGCGTTGTCCGAGGGGGGCGACCAACAGCTGCGCAGCTCGGCAAAGAGATCGCCGATCGTATCGAGATCGTGATCGGGTTTCCGGTATTTGGCGCGGTCCGGCTCGGACGGCACGCTCTCGATCGTGAGCTGGAGGTTCTGGCCGTAGGGGTAATCGATTTCGGGAATGCAGGGGCCGGGCTCGAGCGGGCTGCAATAGGACGGCGTACAGGGCGGGCCGTCGAGCACGCTGCACGGCTCGTGCGAAAACGGGATCGGGTTGATCTGGCGGGGCCGCGCGTCGGCGGCGCCCACGGCCAAGAAGGTCAGCAACAGAACCAAGATTGCGCGCAGCATTGATAAGCACCGCGATGAGCGACCGCAATCATGTTGGAGATTTTGGAGCGGCTTCAAGCCTACCTTGTGTTCACATGCGCGCGTTCAAGCGCGGTGTCGTCGCCCGACTTGACCGGGCGACCCAGTACTCCGAGACAGATGTGACTGAATCGAGAGGCCGCGGCGTACTGGATGCCCCGGTCAAGCCGGGGCATGACAGCGGAGAGTGTGGCTGCACAGCGGAGGGTGTGGCTTGGGTGGCTGCGCAGCGGAGGGGGAGCTACGCGCGGCCGCCCTACCCCTTCTTCTTGACGTCCTTGACGTTGGTGAACTCGATGCCCTCGGCGCGTTCCCTGGTGTAGCCGAGATAGAACTCGTTTCGCGCCAGATACACGGGATCGCCGTCGACATCGTCGGCGATGCTCGAGGTGTTGGCGGCGATGAAGGTGTCGAGCTTCTTGCGATCCTCCGAGGAGACCCAGCGCGCGAGCTGGAACTCGCTGACCTCGAACTCGACCGGCAGCGAATATTCCGCCTCAAGCCGGGCCTTCAGCACGTCGAGCTGGAGCGCGCCGACGACGCCGACCAGCGCGGGCGCACCGTCGCGCGGACGGAACACCTGGACCACACCCTCCTCCGACATCTGCTGAAGCGCTTCCTTCAGCTTCTTCGCCTTCATCGCGTCGGTGAGACGAACGCGGCGGACGATTTCCGGCGCAAAGCTTGGCACGCCGACGAAGTTGAAATCCTCGCCCTCGGTCAGCGTGTCGCCGATGCGCAGCGTGCCGTGATTGGGAATGCCGACCACGTCGCCGGCAAAGGCCTCATCTGCGACCGAACGATCCTGCGCGAAGAAGAATTGCGGGCTCGACAGCGGCATGCTCTTGCCGGTGCGCACGAGCTTCGCCTTCATGCCGCGGCTGAGCTTGCCCGAGCAGAGCCGCGCAAACGCGATGCGGTCGCGATGGTTCGGATCCATGTTGGCCTGGATCTTGAACACGAAGGCGCTCATGCGCGGATCGGTGGCCTCGACCTTGCGCTGGTCGCTGTCCTGCGCGCGCGGCTCGGGCGCGAACTTGCCGAGGCCTTCCAGCAGGTCGCCGACGCCGAAATTGCGCAGCGCGCTGCCGAAATAGACCGGGGTCAGATGACCCTCGCGGAATGCTTCGAGCTCGAACGGTTTTGACGCTTCGGTGACGAGCTCGAGCTCGTCCTTCACCACTGATACGTCGAGATTCGCATTGAGCTTGGCGAGCTCGGCGATCTCGATCTGCTGCGCCGCGCCGGTCTTGGCGCCGCCACCTTCGAGCAGGCGCACGCCGCCATTGACGACGTCATAGGTGCCGAGGAAGTCGCGGCCGCGGCCGACCGGCCAGGTCATCGGCGTGGTGTCGAGCGCCAGCGTCTTCTCGATCTCGTCGAGCAGCTCGAAGACGTCCCGGCTCTCGCGGTCCATCTTGTTGATGAAGGTGATGATCGGGATATCCCGAAGACGACACACCTCGAACAGCTTCCGGGTCCGCGCCTCGATGCCCTTGGCGGCGTCGATCACCATCACGGCGGAATCGACCGCCGTCAGCGTGCGATAGGTGTCTTCCGAAAAGTCCTCGTGGCCCGGCGTGTCCAGCAGGTTGAAGACGAGGCCTTCGAACTCGAAAGTCATCACCGAGGTCACGACCGAGATGCCGCGCTCGCGCTCGATCTTCATCCAGTCCGATCGTGTGTTGCGCCGCTCGCCCTTGGCCTTGACCTGGCCGGCGAGGTTAATGGCGCCGCCGAACAGCAGCAGCTTCTCGGTCAGCGTGGTCTTGCCGGCGTCGGGGTGGGAGATGATCGCAAAGGTCCGCCGCCGCGACACTTCAGCGGCAAGCGGGGAACGGGCCGGCGATTCGGCTGCGGTGGTGGCGATGTCGGACATGGCGGGAGCGTTTGGCAGGGAAAATGGGCCTTATCAAGCCTGATTTGGTGATTGCGGAGCCCCTCGGCCAGCCCCATATCGCCGTTTGGGAGGGACGGCCCTCCCTTTCATAGGTCATTGCCTTGCGGGGACGACCCTGCCTTGCCCGGAGGGTCGTCATGGCCTGGAGCATCTTGTTCGTCGCCGGTCTTCTCGAGATCACCTGGGCGATCGGCCTGAAATATACCGAGGGCTTCAGCAAGCTTGTTCCGTCGGTCGTCACACTCGCGGCCATGGCCGGCAGCATCATCCTGCTCGGAGTTGCTCTCAAATCACTGCCCGTCGGAACCGCCTACGCAGTCTGGACCGGAATCGGCGCGATCGGCACCGCGACGCTGGGCATCATCCTGTTCGGTGAGCCCGCGACCGCTTTCCGGCTCGCCAGCATCGCCTTGATCATCGCCGGAATTATCGGATTGAAGCTCGTTACTTGACTATCTGGACCGCCCACCAGCTCAGCGCGGCCACGAGGGCCGCGGCCGGGATCGTGATCACCCAGGCATAGACGATCGAGCTCGCGACATTCCAGCGCACCGCCGAGACACGGCGGGCTGCGCCGACGCCGACGATGGCGCCGGTGATGGTGTGGGTGGTCGAGACGGGAACGCCGAGGAAGGTCGCCATGAACAGGGTCGCAGCGCCGCCGGTCTCGGCGCAAAAGCCCTGCATCGGAGTCAATTTGGTGATGCGCAGGCCCATGGTGCGGACGATGCGCCAGCCACCCATCAGCGTGCCCAGTGCCATCGCGGCCTGGCAGGACAGCACCACCCAGAACGGTACGGAGAATTCGCTGCCGAGATGGCCCTGCGAATAGAGCAGCACCGCGATGATACCCATGGTCTTCTGCGCATCATTGCCGCCATGGCCGAGCGAATAGAGCGAGGCAGAGGCGAATTGCAGGATGCGGAAGGCGCGGTCGACCGCGAACGGTGTCGAGCGCACCGAGGCCCAGGACACGATCGCCACCAGCATCATCGCGAGCAGGAAGCCGACCAGCGGCGACAGCACGATCGCCAGCACCGTCTTGGACAACCCGCTCCACACCGCCGCCGAAATGCCCGCCTTGGCCATGCCGCCACCGACGAGGCCGCCGATCAGCGCATGCGACGACGAGGACGGGATGCCGAGCGCCCAGGTCACGATGTTCCAGACGATGGCCCCGACCAAGGCCGCGAAGATCACCTGGGCGTCGACGATCGAGGGATCGATGATGCCGGTGCCGATGGTCTGGGCGACGTGCAGCCCGAACACCATGAAGGCGACGAAATTGAAGAATGCGGCCCAGAACACCGCGAATTGGGGCCGCAGCACGCGGGTCGAGACGATGGTCGCAATCGAATTGGCGGCGTCATGCAGGCCGTTCAGGAAATCGAACAGCAGCGCGACGGCAATCAAGCCGACCAGAACGGGAAAACCCAACGCAGCATCCACGGCGCGGCCCCTGCCTTAAAGCTTACGCATGATTTGAGCGGAAAACCGCTGCACACTTTTCCGCATCATGCGCTACACTTGCTCGATGACGATGCTGTTGATCTCGTTGGCGACGTCATCAAAGCGGTCGGCAACCTTTTCGAGATGGTCGTAGATCTCGACACCGACGATGAAGTCCATCGCGTTGCCGTTGCGATGCTTGAGGAACAGCTCCTTCAGGCCGATGTCGTGGAGGTCGTCGACGCGGCCCTCCAGCTTGCCCAGTTCCTCCGTGATCGCGCTCAGCATGGCGACGTTCGGGCCGATCGACTGCATCAGCGGCAGCGCGCGTCCCACCAGATTGGCGCATTCGATCAGAAGCCCGCCGATCTCGCGCATCGGCGGCTCGAAGGCGCGGACCTCGAACAGCATGACGGCCTTCGCCGTTTGCTGCATCTGGTCGATGGCGTCGTCCATCGAGGTGATCAGGTTCTTGATGTCGCCGCGGTCGAACGGGGTAATGAAGGTGCGGCGCACTGCCGTCAGCACCTCGCGGGTGATGTTGTCGGCGTCGTTCTCGAACTGATTGACGCGCTGGCAATAGACCGGCGTCTCCTCGCCCCCGTTGAGCATGCCCTGGAGCGCGATCGAGCCCTGGATCACGGTCTGGGCATGACGGTCGAACAGGTCGAAGAACCGTTCTTCCTTGGGCAGGAAAGCACGAAACCATCGCATCATGGGGACAGGCTACCGGTTGGAAATGGCCCGGCCCGGAAGGGCCGTCATGAAACTGTCATAGACCATTTTCGATCCACGCGCGTGTCATCTCGCGCCCGCGGAGCCGGGTCATCCACCGCTTTCAAGCGACCGACAAACCTATTTAAAATCAGCTACTTAGAGCGATCGCCGGAAGTAATGCGCGATTTCACCGATGACGCCGCGGCGGAAGGTGAGCACGCAGATCACGAAGATTCCACCCTGGATCACCGTCACCCACTGGCCGAAGCCCGCCAGATATTGCTGCATGGCGATGATCACGAAGGCGCCGATCACGGGACCGAAAATGGTTCCGAGACCGCCGACCAGCGTCATCAGCACGACTTCGCCCGACATCGACCAGTGCACGTCGGTGAGCGAGGCGTTCTGCGCCACGAACACTTTCAGCGCCCCGGCAAAGCCGGCCAGCGTGCCCGACAGGATGAAGGCCAGGAACTTGTATTGGTCGGTTCGGTAGCCGAGCGAGATCGCCCGCTGCTCGTTCTCGCGGATCGACTTCAACACCTCGCCGAACGGCGAGTTGATGATGCGGAAGATCAAGAGGAAGCCTGCGAGGAAGCCGACCAGCACGACGTAATAAAGCACCGTCGGCTTGGACAGATCGAACACGCCGAACATGTGCCCTTGCGGAATGCCCTGGATGCCGTCCTCGCCGTGCGTGAACGGCGCCTGGAGGTAGATGAAGTACAGGAGCTGCGACAGCGCCAGGGTGATCATCGAGAAATAGATGCCCTGGCGGCGGATCGAGATGTAGCCCGTCACGATCGACAGCACGAACGCCGCGGCGACGCCGACGAGGATGCCGAGCTCGGGCGGGAGCGCCCAGACCTTCAGCGCATGCGCACTGCAATAGCCCGCGGTTCCCAGGAACATGGCGTGGCCGAACGACAGCAGCCCGCCATAGCCGACCAGCAGATTGAAGGCGCAGGCGAGCAGCGCAAAGCACAGCGCCTGCATCACGAAGAACGGATAGACTCCCGTGAACGGCACCGCCGCCAACAGCAGGGCCATCACCACGAAGACGAGCATCTCGTCGCGCATGGCGCGAGGGGTTGTCGGCAGCGTGTCGTCCGTCAGGGTCGTCATGTCAGGCTGCCCTTCCCGTCAATCCCGTTGGCTTCACCAAGAGCACCAGCACCATCAGCACGAACACGACGGTGTTGGAGGCCTCGGGGTAGAAATACTTGGTCAGGCCCTCGATCACGCCGAGCGCAAAGCCGGTGATGATGGAGCCCATGATCGATCCCATGCCGCCGATCACGACCACCGCGAACACGACGATGATGAGGTCGGCGCCCATCAGCGGCCGCACCTGATTGATCGGCGCCGAGAGCACGCCGGCGAGCGCGGCAAGGCCGACACCGAGACCGTAAGTCAACGTGATCATGCGCGGCACGTTGATGCCGAAGGCGCGCACCAGCGTCGGGTTTTCAGTGGCGGCGCGCAGGTAAGCGCCGAGCTGGGTCTTCTCGATCAGGAACCAGGTCGCAAGGCACACCGCCAGCGAGAACACGACGACCCAGCCGCGATAGACCGGTAAGAACATGAAGCCGAGATTCATGCCGCCCCTGAGCTGGTCCGGAATGGCATAAGGCAGACCGGAGGAGCCAAAGTAGTTCTGGAACACGCCCTGCACGATCAGCGCGATGCCGAAGGTCAGGAGCAGGCCGTAGAGATGATCGAGCCCGGTCAGCCATTGCAGCATGGTCCGCTCCAGGATCATGCCGAAGATGCCGACGATGATGGGCGCCAGCAGCAACGCCCACCAATAGTTGATGCCGCCGAGGTTCAACAGGAAATAGGCGACGAACGCGCCCATCATGTAGAGCGCGCCATGGGCGAAATTGATGATGTTGAGCATGCCGAAGATCACGGCAAGCCCGAGACTGAGCAGCGCGTAGAACGAGCCGTTGATCAGTCCCACCAGTAGCTGAGCGTATAGAGCCTGCATCGATCGATCTCGTACCCAGTCCCGTTTTGTTGACGACGGTGCCCGCCAGCGGACGCTGTCGGTACTACTTCTTCACCAGCGGACAGGCGCTTTCCGAGAGCGGCCTGAAAGCCTGGTCTGCCGCCGTCGTGCCGATCAGCTTGTAGTAGTCCCACGGCCCCTTGGATTCCTCGGGCTTCTTGACCTCGAACAGATAGGCGGGATGGAGCTTGCGGCCGTCCGCGCGGATCGTGCCCTTGCCGAACAGTGGATCGTCCGTCGGCATTTCCTTCATCTTGGCGACCACCTTGGCGCCATCGTGCGGATTGCCACCCAACGCTTCCAGCGTCTTGAAATAATGGATCAGGCCCGAGTAGACGCCGGCCTGCACCATCGAAGGCATCGCCTTGTTCTTCATCTTTTCGGAGAAACGCTTGGAGAAGGCCCGGGTGCCGTCGTTCAAATCCCAATAGAAGGTTTCGGTGAAGTTCAGCCCCTGCGCCACTTTCAATCCGAGCGCATGGACGTCGGTGATGAACAGCAGAAGCCCGGCGAGCTTCTGGCCACCTGCGACGATGCCGAATTCCGCCGCCTGCTTGATCGTGTTGGTGGTGTCACCACCGGCGTTCGCCATGCCGATGATCTTGGCTTTCGACGCCTGCGCCTGCAGGAGGAACGAGGAGAAGTCCGCGGTATTGAGCGGATGCTTGACGCTCCCGATCACCTTGCCGCCTGATTTGACCACGACTGCGGCGGTGTCGCGCTCGAGCGCGTGACCAAAGGCGTAGTCGGCGGTCAGAAAGTACCATGTGTCGCCGCCAGCCTTCACCAGCGCCTGTCCCGTGCTGTTGGCCAGCATGTAGGTGTCGTAGACCCAGTGGATCGTGTTCGGCGAACATTGCGCGTTTGTCAGATCGGACGTCGCCGCACCCGTGTCGATCAGAATCGAATTCTTTTCCCTGACGACATTGTTCACCGCCAGCGCCACGCCGGAGTTCAGCACGTCCATGAAGACGTCGACCTTCTCGACATCGATCCACTGCCGCGCGATCGCGGTGCCGATGTCGGGCTTGTTCTGATGGTCGGCGGAGATGAGATCGACCTTCCAACCCTTGGCTGCAAGCCCGGAATCCTCGATCGCCATCTGCGCGGCCAGCGTCGAGCCGGGACCTCCAAGGTCGGCGTAGAGCCCGGAGTTGTCGGTGAGCACGCCGATCTTGATGGTCTTGTCCTGCGCCATCGCGCCGCTTGTCGCTGCAAGCGCCAGCGCGGTGCCGAGTAGAAATGAAGCGATTGACCGGGTGTTCATGCGGCTTCCCTCTCTAAATATTCTCGTTGGTTCTAACTTGTTTGGCAGTTCTAGACGCCGAGATAGGTGTGGAGCTTGTCCATGTTGGCGGCAAGCTCGGCGTTGGAAAAACCGTCAATGATCTTGCCGTGCTCGACCACGTAGTAGCGGTCGGCGACGGTGGATGCGAAGCGGAAGTTCTGCTCGACCAGGAGGATCGTGAAGCCCTCCTTCTTGAGCCGCGCAATGGTGTGGCCGATCTGCTGGATGATGACGGGCGCGAGGCCCTCGGTCGGCTCGTCCAGCATCAGGAAGCTCGCGCCGGTGCGCAGGATGCGCGCGATCGCGAGCATCTGCTGCTCGCCGCCCGACAGCTTGGTGCCCTGGCTGTTGAGCCGCTCCTTCAGGTTCGGGAACAGGTCGAAGATCTGATCGAGCGGCAGCCCGCCTTCGCGGACGACCGGCGGCAACATCAGATTCTCCCGCACGTCGAGGCTGGAGAATATGCCCCGCTCCTCGGGGCAGAACGCGATGCCCATGCGCGCGATCTTGTCGGAGGTCGCGCGGATGATGTCCTGATTGTTGAACTTCACCGAGCCCGAGCGCTTGCCGATGATGCCCATGATCGACTTCAACGTGGTCGTCTTGCCGGCGCCGTTGCGCCCGAGCAAGGTGACGACCTCACCCGCGTTCACGTCGAAGTTGATCCCGTGCAGGATGTGAGACTCGCCGTACCAGGCTTCGAGGTTGCGGACTTGAAGGATGTTTCCGCCGGTCGCAGCCTTTGCGGGGGCCTGGGCGATCGCAGTGTCAGGCATGACCGGCTCCCAGATAGGCTTCCTTGACGCGTTCGTCCTTGGTGAGCTCGGAGTAATGGCCTTGCGCGAGCACCTGCCCGCGCGTCAGCACGGTGATGATGTCGGAGAGATTGGCCACGACGCTCAAATTATGCTCGACCATCAGAATGGTATATTTCGCGGAAATGCGCTTGATCAGCGCCGCGATCTTGTCGATGTCCTCGTGACCCATGCCGGCCATCGGCTCGTCCAGCAGCATCATCTCGGGGTCGAGCGCGAGCGTGGTTGCGATCTCCAGTGCGCGCTTGCGCCCGTAGGGCATCTCGACCGCAGGCGTATTGGCAAACTCGCTGAGGCCGACATCGTTCAACAGTTCGCGCGCGCGATCGTTGAAGCGGTTGAGCACGGACTTGGAACGCCAGAAGTCGAACGAAGAGCCGTGCTGGCGCTGAAGTGCGACGCGGACGTTCTCCAGCGCCGTGAGATGCGGAAACACGGCCGAAATCTGGAAGGAGCGAACCAGGCCCATACGGGCCACGTCCGCCGGGGCCATCGCAGTGATGTCCTGCCCCTTGTACAGGATCTTTCCGGCAGACGGTTTAAGGAACTTGGTCAATAGATTGAAGCACGTCGTCTTGCCGGCGCCGTTCGGCCCGATCAACGCATGAATGCTCCCACGGCGAACCTTGAGCGCAACGTCGCGGACGGCGAAGAAGCCCGCGAACTCCTTGGTCAAGCCTTCCGTTTCGAGAATGAACTCATCGGCCAAACAGATTTCCCCCTCCCCGCGCGACGCGCTGGCCGCGCGTGGCTGTCCTTGTTGACTTCGGCTTTCCGGAGGCCTTGCAGCCCATCCGGAACGCCGCCTCCGGGCGCGGAATATGCCGGAGGTGACGGGGGTTAGGCAAGGCGGAAAGCTGAGCAGATCAGGCCTCCGGCTGGGATACAAATGCTCCCTTAGTCGGAGATGTTTTGATGTCGTGCCTGCCCGGCCTCCCGGTTCGCGAAGCACCGGTCATCAAGCCGTCGTTAACGGTCTTTCGTCTCCCGCGCCAGCCTTCATAGAAAATTTTCCCGCGGCGAGGATCATGTGCGGGTTTTGACATGCCGGGAATATTGTTTTGGATTTCGCAAGCGCCGCGCCCTCCGTCGTCAAGTCGATCAGGCAGCGTGATCTCCTGAACACGTGGCTGCGACTTTATGCGCGCCAGCAGGTCGCACCGGCGATCTGGGAGTACCAGCCTGCGCGACTCGAGGAAGAGCTGTCCGATCTCATCTATTACACGGTGGACAATTCGACGCCGACGCCGCACCTGACCATCCAGAGCGAAGGCACGCGCATCTCGCGCGCTTATGGAAATGCCGGCAAGGGCACCCTGCTGCACGACTATGTCGGACCGCGGCTCGCGCCCTTCGTGATGCCGATCTATCACGAATGCGTTGCGCGCGCGCTTCCGATCTATAGCGTTGCCGACATCGATGACATCTACGGTCGCATCGTCGCCTATGAACGGCTGCTGCTGCCGTTCCTGACCGAGGACAAGGTCAGCCACGTCATCGCGTCGGTGAAGACCTTCTGCGAGGACGGCGGCTTCGAGATCAAGAATCTGATGCGCGGAAATGACGCGCCGCCACGTCCGAGGCTGCGCGCCGTGATCGACCGCGACCTCTTTCATCGCGCCCCCGGCCGCATCGCGGCGGCCGATGTGGTCGAGCTCGCCGACCAATCCAGCCCAAGCGTCACCGCCGAGATCATCGAGCTGAACTAACGCGCCTTGGCTCCAACGTTCTTGGCCCCGACTTCCTTTGCATAGATCTCCGGCTTGAAGCCGACCAGCAGCTTGCCGCCGATTTCCAGCACCGGCCGCTTGATCATCGATGGTTGCGCTAGCATCAACGCCAGCGCCTTCTTCTCACCAAGGCCTTCCTTGTCGGAATCGGAGAGCTTCTTGAAGGTCGTGCCGGCGCGATTGAGCAACGTCTCCCAGCCGACCTTGTCGCTCCACTGCTTGAGCTTGTCCTTCTCGACTCCCGCCGTCTTGTAGTCGTGAAACGCGTAAGGCACGCCATGGCTGTCGAGCCAAGTGCGCGCCTTTTTCATGGTGTCGCAGTTCTTGATACCGTAGATGATGTTGGGCAAGTCGTTCCTCGCGCATGCGTCGTATCGTGACCGCCGCGTTGTACGAAACTCCGGTTCGCGCGACAATATTCCGAACGACGCCACTCCCCGAACGGATACACCATGCACGTCACCCACGATCCCGCGGCCGCCGCCTCGCCGACCATCGACTTCAACAGCTTCCTCGCGGTCGATATCCGCGTCGGCACCATCGTCGATGCCAAGCCGTTCCCGGAGGCGCGCAAGCCAGCCTGGCGGCTATGGATCGACTTCGGTCCTGCGATCGGCGTCCGCAAGAGCTCGGCACAGATCACCGAAAATCATCCGCTCGAGTCGTTGGTCGGGCTGCAGGTCGCGGCCGTCGTCAATTTCCCGCCGCGCCAGATCGGCCCGGTCGTATCCGAGGTGCTGACGCTCGGTTTCCCCGATGCTGCCGGCAAGGTTGTGCTGGTGCAGCCAAGCAAGCCCGTGCCGAACGGCGGACGGCTGTTCTAGCGGCACACGATCGAGAGCCGGGCCGCCGCCTCCATCGGCGTCCCGCAACGCTCAATCCGCTTTTTTACGGCATCGGGAGGTCCGGACTTGACCGAAATTCCTTCTAGCATTAAAAATGACTGACTAGTCATTTTTTATATTTATCGGCTTAGGACAGGCTCTGCCCTACCGATGGCTAAAAGGATCGATCGGTCAGTTATTTGAGACCACCAAATGCCCAAGATCAGCGACAAGCAACGCGAAGGCCGGCGCCAGCAGATCCTCGAAGCTGCCCTCGCTTGCTTCGCTGAAGACGGTTTTCACCAGACCGGCATGGCCGACATCGTCGAGCGATCCGGACTGAGCCATGGCGCGGTCTATCTCTACTTCCAGAGTAAGGACGATCTGATCGAAGCGCTCGCCGATGACCGGCACCGCCGCGAAAACGTGCTCAACTCGGTCGCGCAAGGATCGGGCGATCCGATCGAAGGACTTCACGCGCTGGTCCGCGTCTATGCGCAATGGCTCACCGATCCCGCCGGCGAAGCGCGGCGTCGCGTCGGCATCCATGGCTGGGCCGAGGCCCTGCGTAACCGCCGCGTCCGTACCAGCGTCGTCGAGGGCATCGACATGCCTCGCGCGCTGATCGTCGCGCTCATCGAGCGTGGCCAGCATGCCGGCCTCATCAAGCGCGACCTCAGTGCGGACGCGATCGCGCGCGTGCTGATCGCGATCTTCCAGGGATTTGTGCTGCAAAAGTGCTGGGGCGAGGATGTTGACGTCGAGGCCTGCATGGCAGCCGTGGCCGGTGTGATCGAGGGCTTTCGCGCCACCAAGTCTGACATGAAGCGACGAACCAGGGCGTGAGCGATGTCCTGGATTCACGACCTCCTCGCTGGCGCCGGTGTCGGCCTCGTGGGCGGGCTGACATCGGGCTTCATGGGCGTGAGCCCGGGTGGCGGCCTCGTGATCTTCTCCGTCCTGCTGCTCGGCGCCGAGCAGCACGTCGCGCAGGGCACATCGCTGATCGCGCAGGTGCCTCCGACGGGCCTTGCGGGCGTGCGCCGCTACTGGCAGAGCGGCAAGCGCAGCCGGTTGCCATGGATCGGCTGGATCGGCCTCGGATTCCTCATCGGTGGCGCCGGCGGCGGTTACGCCGCGGCCGCGGTCTCCGACTCGGTCCTACAATGGACTTACGTCGTCTACCTCGTCGCGCTGATCGCTCTGCTGATCCTGCGCCGCGAGCGTAAGGACGGGAGCAATGAGGCCGGCGACCGCAATGATCTGCCCTGGCTACCCCTGCTCCTGATCGGCATGCTTGCCGGATTTTCGTCCGGCTTCATGGGAATCGGCGGTGGCCTCGCGATCACCGTCGGCCTCGCTGCGAGTCTTCGCCTCCCGCAGCATCAGGCGCAACTCATCAGCCTCATCTTCTCGGTCATCCCGACCACCGTCCCTCCGGCCTGGATCTACTGGAGCAAGGGCTTGATGGTCGGCTGGCCCGCCATCATCGGTATTTTGGCCGGACTTTGGATCGGCACCGATCTCGGCGCACGCGCGGCCAATGGCGTCAGCAAATCGATGCTGCGCCGGATGATGATCGGCTTCGTCGCATTGATGGCGCTCTACATGAGCTACAAGGCTCTGTTCTAGCCTCACGGCCGCTTCGGAATGTTCAGCCCCCGCTGCACCGCCGGACGCGCAAGGCCCCGTTCGAGCCAAGCACCGACCGACTTGAACTGGCTGAATGCGACGAGATCGCCGGCGCCGTAGAAGCCGATGAGATTGCGCACCCAGCCGAGCATGGAGATGTCGGCAATGGTGTAGTCGTCATCCATGAACCATTGCCGACCGGCGAGATGCGCCTCCATCACGCCGAGCAGGCGCTTGGACTCGTCCACGTAGCGTTCGAGCGGCCGCTTGTCCTCGAACTCCTTGCCGGCGAATTTGTAGAAGAAGCCGACCTGGCCGAACATCGGCCCGATGCCGCCCATCTGGAAATGCACCCACTGGATGGCCTGGTAGCGGCGTGCGGCGTCCTCCGGCAGAAGCTTGCCGGTCTTCTCGGCGAGGTATTGCAGGATCGCCCCGGATTCGAACAGCGGCAGCGGCCTGCCGCCGGGGCCGTTGGGATCGAGGATCGCCGGGATCTTGCCGTTCGGATTGAGCGAGAGGAATTCGGTCGTCTTCTGGTCGTCCTTGCCGAAATCGACGAGATGGACTTCGTAAGGCAATCCGATCTCCTCCAGCGTGATCGAGACCTTGACGCCGTTCGGCGTCGGCAGCGAATAGAGCTGAAGCAGTTCGGGATGTTTCGCCGGCCAACGTTTGGTGATGGGAAAAGCAGATAGAGCGGACATCGGGACCTTTGATGCATGGACTGAGGCGTGCTCAATCTAGGCAGGACGCCGTGCGGCGCAAGTCACTATCCGTCCCTGCGAGCCCTCGCTTATGGCGGCAGCGTTGCCATCGCCACGATCGGAGTCCTTGCGTCATGTTGCAGTCGGTACTCGATGAACCGTTGACCCGTGATCAACAGCAGGGCCGTAAAGGCAATCGCCAGCATCGCGGTCGCCAATTGGCAGACGTCGTACATGGTATTTTGTCCCTCAACAGTCATTGGCCAACGACCGTTCAAGGACCATGTTCCTCGCCCGCTTGAAAATATTGCCGCATTTTCCCACTCTCCGAGACAAGGCCATCGCACTGTTCCAGCCGCCCGCGCAGGGACCATTGAGCCTTCCAAGCGTTATCGCCGGATGAGCATCGAGAAGCGCGCCCTGCTCGACCATGCTGAGCGATGTCGCCGTGTCGCCGGCGAACTCGCGCATAACGCAGCCGCGCGGCGGTTGCAGTCAATGGCCGAGGAGTACGAGGAGAGAGCAGCAAGACTGGACGACGATGGCGTTGATGTGAAGCGGAGCCATGCCCGTCGCTGCCACGCGGGAGACGGAAGCGATCGCGAGGGCCACGGAAGCCTCAATAGTTGATCTCCATTCTCAGCCCCCGCGGATCGATCTCGTCGTCGCCGACACGTTGCGTGCTATCGCGCGCCGCGACCGCGCAGGCGCAGGCATCGATGAGATCATCGCGGCCGATACCGGTGCGGTAGCGAAGCGTCAGCCATTTGGGCAGGCGCGTGAATCCGCGCTGCTCCAGGAGCGCGATGCGCTGTTCGCGGCCTTGCGCCGATGTCTTCTTCGCAAGAAGGACTCGTCCTGCCAGATTCCAGAAAATCAACTCCGGATGGGCTTCGCCGATGCTGGCTTGACGCGCCGGCGTCATGATCGCGTCGACGTCCCTAATCTTGTCCCTGATGTTCCAGAGCTGCGCGGATACGCCCCTGCCCTCGCCCTCGCGCGCCCAATAATAGCGATTGGCCGCAGCCATATCCGGAAATGTCCAGAGGTCGCGGCGCGCGCCGAGAAATACGGCAGGCCCGATCAATTCGCGTGCACGCAGATCGCAAGCGCGATAGCCGCTCGGATTCAAACCGATCGGCATGTCGATCATTGCGCGCGCATGCGGCATCACGAGCAGGCGCGTCAGGCCCGGTGAATAATCGAAGCCGTGATCGCCGCGCTCATCGATCCAGGCCGCGACCCAGCCGAAGCGAAATCCATCAAGGCCGAGATAGGTTGGCACGTCGTGTGTCCGTCATTTCCAATTTCTCACGCGCGCCGCTTGACGCCCGCAAGTTGCGGGCGTATGTCCCGCGCCCTCGCGATCACTTCCGTTCGCGAAAACAATGAACCCAGTGATGAAGCACAGCTACGAAAGATTTGCGCGACTGTCGAATGGCCTGCGGCCAATCGATTGCGCATGCCTGGCTCATGGGAGCGATCTTGCCTGACCGCAAGATCGACAGTCCGCTTCTCACGGACCCTCCCGAGCCTACCGCTCCGGAGGGTTTTTTGTTGCCCGCCGCGCGGCCCATTCAGACATCCCGGCAATGGCCGGAACCGGAGACCCCAGATCCCGGGGCTCGCGCAAACGATGCGCGTGCCAAACCGCCTGGACTCGCCTCAACGGCTTCTCTGAGGCGCCACGGTTGCGTGGATCGCTGCGTCGGAGACGGCGTTTAATTGATGCGCAACGACAACGACCCCGGACGCGGGACTGCGCCCCGGGGCCAAGCAGGACTCAAGACCATGCGACGATCCGATCCCTACATGGAACGCGCCCGCGAGCTCTGCCTCGCCGCCGGCATCGATCCCGACTCGCGCGTCGGCGAAGGACGCGGCCAGCCGGCCTGGTGCTCGTACCGGGACGCCGCGCGCAAGGAGCATCTCGCCCGCGAAGCCAACACCGCCGCGAGCGAGATCGCGAACCTGCGTCCGCAGGAGGCGCGCTTCCAGAACGCGCCGCTGAAGATCTTCGGCCCGCATGAGGAGGCGACCGTGGCGCAGATGCGCAACTGCATGACGGTCGGCAATGTCGTATCCGGCGTGATCTGCGCCGATGGCCATCTCGGCTATGCCCAGCCGGTCGGCGGGGTCATCGCCTACGAGAAGCAGATCAGCATCTCCGGCGTCGGCTTCGACATCGGCTGCGGCAACATGGCCGCAAAGCTCGACACACGCTTCGACGACATCGCCAACATCGTGCCCACGATCATCCGCGACGTCGCCAAGACGATCTCGTTCGGTGTCGGCCGCGCCAATGCCGAGCGGGCCGAGCATGAGCTGTTCGACGACGGCGATGCCTGGCGCGAGAGCGACATGGAGGCCTACCGTCAGAAGGCGATGAGCCAGCTCGGCACGGTCGGATCGGGCAACCACTATGTCGACCTCATGCGTGACGAGGAAGGCTTTGTCTGGATCGGCGTCCATTTCGGAAGCCGCGGCCTCGGACACACCTCCGCGACGCGCTACCTCAAGGCTGCCGGCGGCAAGGATGGCATGAACGTCCCGCCCGCCGTGGTCGACGAGGAGTCCGAGCTCGGCCGCCGCTACATCGCGGCGATGCATCTCGCCGGGCGTTACGCCTATGCGGGTCGCGAGTGGGTCGTCGAGCGGGTCCGCCAGATCATCGGCGGCAGCGTGATCGAGAGCGTGCACAACCACCACAATTACGCCTGGCGTGAAACCCACGAGGGCAAGGATCTGTGGGTGGTGCGCAAGGGCGCGACGCCGGCGTTTCCCGGCCAGAGGGGATTCGTCGGCGGCTCGATGGGCGACGATGCCGTCATCCTCGAAGGCGTCGACAGTCCGCAGGCCAAGGCTTCGCTGTACTCGACCGTGCACGGCGCCGGCCGCCTGTTCGGACGACGGGAGGCGAAGCGGCGCTTCTCGCGCGCGGAAATGGACCGCTGGCTGAGCGAACGCGGCATCACCCTTGTTGGTGCCGACCTCGATGAGAGCCCGATGGCCTATCGCCGCCTGCCGGACGTGCTGGCGCAGCACGCCGGCACCGTGCGGGTGCTGCACACGCTGCGGCCGTTCGCCGTCGCCATGGCCGGCGAAGGCGAGTTCGATCCGTGGAAGGACTGACGCAAACAGCGAGTGGGAGGTAGGCCCCCCACTCGCAGCATTTTTGTGTGTTGTCCGGTGACGCGCGAACGGGCTTTGCGCCGTGTCTCATCTCGTCAGATATTCGCGCATCAGGGCGCGGGCGCGATGCAGACGGGCCTTCACGGTCTGCCTGGAGGCCCCGAGCGCGACGGCGATCTCGTCGATGGTCATCACCTTGACGTCGCGCATCAGGGCGACGTCGCGATAGTGCGGTGGCAGCGCCTCGAAGGCGGCGGCCACATCGAGCCGCAGATCGGCTTCCGGGCGAGCCAGCAGTGCCGCCTCCGCCTCGCCGTCGTCGATCGCCGGCGCAAGGCCTGCCTTGCGCGCGAGCCGCAGGCATTCGCGGCGGACCACGCTGAACAGCCAAGCCGAAAACGCCAGCAGCGAGCGGATCGTCCCGACGTGCCGGAACAGGATCCACAGCGCTTCCTGCGTCGCATCCTCGGCATCCGCCGAGCTGCGGCAGGTCGCCCGCGCATCGCGGCGGATGTCGGGCTGTGCCGTCTCCAGCAGAGACGCGATCGCCTGGGGGTCGCCGAGCCGCGCGGCCTCGAACAAATTTGGCGAGATCGCAGCCGCGCTCACGATGCCCCTCCCTTGCCGATGCCGGCCACCGCGCACATCGGGCAATAGCCGACGAGGCCGGTCACTGCTAAGCCCGCTCCGCCGAGCGCGACCAGCCACGCCGCGGTGCCGGCGAGATAGACGAACGCTGCGACCGCGACCGCGACACCCAAGACGATCCGCACCGCCTGATGCGGGCCGCCGATGTTCTTCCTGTAGAATCCGATCACATCCTCCGACATGGCCGAGACTGATCGTCTCGACCATCAAGAGGGCGCGATCCCCAAAAAGGATTCGCAGTGTCGGGAGATTTTTTCGCGGTCAGCCTCCGGCCGCCTGATAAGCCAGGCGCTTGAACTCGAAGAAGAACGGATTCCAGAAGCCCATGTAGCGCTGGGTCATCAGCACGCCGGCGGTGTTGGCCTCAGGGCAGATCCACCAATGGGTGCCGGCAAGCCCGCCCCACTGGAATTCACCAATCGAATTCGGGGGATCGAAAGGCGTGGGCGCGAAGGTGACGGCACCGCCGAGGCCAAAGCCCTTGCCGGGGATCGGCCCGAGATTGGCGAAGCGGATGGTCTGGCCGGCGGGCAGTTGGTTCGTCATCATCTGCCGCAGCGACTCCGGCTTCAGCAGCGCATCCGAACCGGGCAGCAGCGCGCGCACCAGCGCCAGCATGTCGGCCAGGGTCGAGACCAGACCGCCGCCGCCGGACAACCGCGGCAACGGCCGCCGATAGGCCTGAGGATAAGGCAGATGATCGGCCCGCGTGAGGCCGGGCTTCATCGGATCAAGCACGTCAGCGCCGTTATAGAGTGCGACCAGCCTGCCCTGCTGCGCTTCCGGCACGTGGAAGCCGGTATCGATCATGCCGAGCGGATCGAAGATGCGGGCCTTGAGCAAGGCGTCGAGCGGCTGGCCGGAGACGACCTCGACGACACGGCCGAGCACGTCGGTTGCCACCGAATATTCCCAGCCGGTGCCGGGATGATAGGACAACGGCAGATCGGCAAGCCGGTCGATCATGTCGGCGAGCGGCGTCAGCGGATTGAGCACGCGCGCCTCGTTGTAGCCTTTGAACAGCACCGTGCCGGGATCGAAGATGCCGTAGCTGAGCCCGGACGTGTGGGTCAGCAGCTGGCGGATCGTGATCGCGCTCCTCGCCGGCTCGACATCGGCAAGGCTCGCAGCGCCCGGCTTCAACACCTTGCGATGGCCGAGCTGCGGCAGGAATTTCTCGACGGCATCATCGAGCCCGACGCGGCCTTCCTCGACCAGCAGCATGATGGCGCAGGTGATGAAGATCTTGGTGTTGGAGAAGGCGCGGAAGATGTGGTCGGGCCGCAGCGCAGTGCTACCCTCGCGATCGGCAAAGCCGACGCATTGCTGGTCGACGACATCGCGGCCCCGCAGCACGGCCCAGGATGCACCCGGGATGATCTCCTGATCGACATAACGCTGCATTGCCGTCCGCGCGGCGGAAAAATCAGGTGTCCTGGCGTCCATGTGTTTCCCCAACTATCGTTGGGTCGGATATAGCGGGAATTCGCAGGAAATAAAGACCTCCCCCGCGAGCGCTATCCTTCCTTCATGAACGCAGTGACGTGCAGGCGACGCCGAATCCGCATGCCCTGCCGCTCGTACAGCGCAATGGCGGACGTATTCTTGGAAAACACGTGCAGGAACGGAAATTCGCCGCGCGCCTCGATCTGCCGCGCGACCGCCGCGAGCAGCGCCTGCGCGTAGCCGTGGCCGCGATGATCAGGGTGCACGCAGACGGCCGTCATCTCGACGAATTTTCCCGGCTTCATCCGCTCGCCGGCCATCGCGATCAGTTCGCCGCCGGCACGGATGCCGAAGAACGTGCCGAGTTCGTGCGTGCGCAGCGCGAATGGACCGGGCTTGGTCAGCTCGGTCAGCGCCATCATGGCAGGCACGTCGGCGGGCCCCAGCGTGACGATCTCGGCATCACGGAGGGGGCTGTCGGCCGGCGATCCGATCATCTGCTCGCCGCTTTCGGCGAGCACGATTTTGAAGCCGGCGGGCACGTCGACGGGCTCCGGCGTGAACAACGCCGCGACCTGCGAGCCCGACATGAGATCGCCAAGCGCGGCAAAGCTTGCCTCGGACATGTCGACCATGTCGGCAAACGGCGTCATGTCCACGGGATAGCGCAGCGCGCGCGGGCCGCCTTCGGCCAGATGCTTCTGGCTGGTTGTCAGCGCGCTCCAGATCGGACGATCCAGCAGCGCCACATCGCTGTCGGACACCGACCTAGTCCTTTTCGAAGCTGACGATCACCGCCGCATTGGCGATGAGGATGGGGTCGTTGGCCACTTCTGTGGCCGAGGGAACCTCCAGCCCGCCCTTGACCGCGGTGACGGTCACCGTCCCGTAAGGCAGCTCCTTGGCGACCGCCTCCTTGTCGACGGCCTCCGGATTCGGCACGCCGATCGTGACGTCGACGAACATGTCATTCGCGGTCTTCCCGATCATCCGGAAAAAGCCGAGGCTCGAATGCCTGATCGCGTCCGACACCGCCCGCTTCGCCGCCTTGGTGGCGTCCCTGCCGTGGACATCGACGCCCATGCCCATCTCGGTGACACAACGAACGCGAGTCATTTCCTGATTCCTGTCATTGGTTTGGTGATTTGCGAGTGTCGGCGATTAAGGAGCGTGACACAAGTGCAGTTGATTTATTGGGACGAGCTGCTGCCACGAACTCGTCATTGCGAGCGCAGCGAAGCAATCCAGACTGTCACCGTGGAAAGATTCTGGATTGCTTCACTGCGCTCGCAATGACGAGGGTGGTGAGAGCATCGACTCACGCCTTCGATTTCTCATGCGCCCGCAGCTCGTCGACCAGCACCCGCACGTTCTCCGAATAATCGATCGGGATCGAGACCAGGTGCACGCCGCCCTCCTGGAAGGCCGCCTCCAGCGTCGGGCCGAAGCTGTCGATGCTCGCGATGCGATGCCCCTTGGCGCCGTAGGCCTTCGCATAGACGACAAAGTCCGGATTTCCAAAGGTCATGCCGTAATCGGCAAAATGATCGACCGCCTGCTTCCAGCGGATCATGCCATAGGCGTTGTCCTCGAGCACCAGCACGACGAGATTGAGCTTGAGGCGGACGGCAGTCTCCATCTCCTGGCTATTCATCATGAAGCCGCCGTCGCCGGCGACCGCGAGCACGCGGCGGTCCGGATGGAGCATCGCGGCCATCATCGCCGACGGCAGGCCGGCACCCATCGTCGCCAGCGCGTTGTCTAGCAGCAACGTGTTGGCGACACGGGTGCGGTAATTCCGCGCGAACCAGATCTTGTACATGCCGTTGTCGAGCGCGACGATGCCGTTCTCCGGGATCACTTGGCGGATGTCATGCACGATCCGCTGCGGCGTCGGCGGCCAGCGCGCCTCGGTGGCGCGATCGGCGATGTGACTGAGGATCTCTTCGCGCAACGGCAAGAGCGCCGCTGCCTGCGGCAGCTTGCCTTCGAGTCGGTCGGCGAGCAGCTCCAGGCTCGGGCCGACGTCGCCGACGACCTCGGCGTCGGGAAAATAGACCAGCTCGACGCTCGCCGGCGTGTAGCTCACGTGAATCACCTTCGGCCCCGCCGGCCCCATGATGAAAGGCGGCTTCTCGACGGGGTCGTGGCCGATCGCAACAATCAGGTCGGCGGCATCGATCGCGTCATGGACGTAGTCGCGTTCGGATAGCGCGGCGGTCCCCATATAGAGATTGGTGCCGCCGGGCACGGTGCCCTTGCCCATCTGCGTGGTGAAGAAGGGAATGCCGGTCCGCCGCACGAAGCTTGCGATGCCATGCGTCGACCGCGGCCGGCTGGTCGCAGCGCCCATCATCACCAATGGGCGCTTTGCAGCCAGGATCATCTCGGCGGCACGGTCGAGTGCGGCGCGATGGGCGACCGGAATTTCGATCGGGTGAACCGGAATGACCGGGGCGGCGGGCACTTCATCGCCGGCGATATCCTCGGGCAACTCGAGATGCACCGGCCCCGGCCGCTCTTCCATCGCGACGCGAAAGGCGTCGCGCACCACGGTCGGGATGCTGGAGGCGCTGACGATCTGCCGCGACAGCTTCGTCAACGGCTTCATGGTCGCGACCACGTCGACGATCTGGAAGCGCGCCTGCCGGCTGCTCATGATCGGCTTCTGGCCGGTGATCAGGATCATCGGCATCGCGCCGAGATGCGCATAGGCCGCGCCGGTGGACAGATTGAGTGCGCCAGGTCCAAGTGTCGACAGACATACGCCGGGCTTGCCGGTCAACCGCCCATGCGTGGCGGCCATGAAGGCGGCGGCCTGCTCGTGGCGGGTCAGGACCAGCTCGATCCTGGAGGTGCGGAGCGATTCGACGAGATCGAGATTCTCCTCGCCGGGTACACCGAAGATGCGGTCGACGCCCTCGTTCTCCAGCGCCGCGACAAACAGGTCCGATCCTTTGACTTTGTGGTCCTGTCCGCTCATGTTTGTCCCCGCTTGCTGTGCTGACTCCTGCGTGTCACAGGAAGGGCCTATGGTAGCGGCTCGCGGCGCGGACACAACTCACAAAGCGGCGCGCGACCACTTCAACATCGTCATTGCGAGCGCAGCGAAGCATTCCAGACTTTTTCGGCGGATACATTTCTAGATTGCTTCGCTGCGCTCGCAATGACGGAGGGTCGAGTGGCGGCATACCTCCCTCTTGTGTCCCGGACGCGCTGCAACGCTCTTGGCGTTGCAGCTCAGAGCCGGGACCCAGCAGGGCGCGCACTCGCTGATGCATGGCCCCCGGCTCTGCAGCGCATCACTTCGTGCTGCGCAGCGTCCGGGGCACGAGACCGTTGCGGCGCGGAGTGCAGTCCGAGGTTTTCCGATTTCGCTTCGCTGATCCGCGCTGCGAATCTCTTCTACGAGCTCAACGAGTCAGGCGCGCTGCCCTTCCCGGGCCGAAGTTCCTCACCCAACAAATCAGCACCAAATGGCCGCATATGAGTCCGCAACCTTTGGCAGCGCGAAGGATTCATGGTCAGCGACTCTTCTGTCGCGATCTCAACTGCCAACCTCAAAGGAGTTCACATGGCTCTTCTCGGAAACCTGCTCGGCACGGTCGATGGCCTGCTTGGAACAGCAACGGGTACGCTGTCAGGCGTCGCCGATGCAGGTGGAAGTGCAACGGCCGGTGCCAGCGGCTCGGTCGATCTGTCCCACACGCTCGATGTAGGAGCGCTGATCGAGACCAACCCCAGCATCGATGTCTCCGCGTCGGGGCTTGCGGGAACCGGCGGCATCGACGCATCGATCTCCGCGCCGACCGCGGTCGGCCTTAGTGCGGACGTCGGCCATCTCGATGTCGGTGGCCTCCTCCACGGTCTGGTCTGAATAGCAATTCCCCAATGACCGATAGTGACGTGGGGCCTCGGCCCCACGTCACGCCATGCGTAGCCGCCAGCGCCCCCGGCGCAGACACAGACCCTGCAGACTCTTTTGACACCTTAAGGACATTCAGATGGCGGCAGCGCTCTTGACGGTCGCGGACGAGGCGGCGGAGCAGCCTTATCGTCGCGGCGACGACGTGCGCGAGGCGCTCAAGAAACTCTGGCCGCACTTTCTTTGGGCCGGATTGTTCTCGAGCGCGATCAATCTGCTCTATCTCTCTTCACCGCTCTATCTGATGCAGGTCTATAACCGCGTCCTGCTCAACGAGAACATCTCCACGCTCGTTCTGCTCACCCTCATCCTCGCCATCGCGCTTCTGACCATGGCAGGCCTCGACGCGGTGCGCGCCTGGATCCTGATCCGCTGCGGCATACGGCTCGACATGGAGCTGTCGACGCGCGTGTTCGAAGCGCTGGTGGTACGATCGGCCGAGCGCGGCGCCTCGCGTGGCGCCCAGCAGCTGCGCGATCTCGACCAGTTCCGCACCTTCGTCACGGGCTCCGGCATTTATTTCGCGTTCGACCTGCCCTGGATTCCGATCTATCTGCTGCTGCTGTTCTTCATCCATCCCCTGCTCGGCCTCGTCGCCACCATCGGCGCGCTGTTGCTGCTGGGGCTCGCAGGCGTGAACGAGGTCCTGACCCGCAATCCGATGAAGCAGGCCGAGGCATCCGGCAACCAGTCCTACGTCTTCACCGAGAACGTTCTGCGCCACGCCGACGTGATCCGCGCCATGGGCATGCAGCCGGCGGTCGAACGCAACTGGCAGAGCCAGCGCTCCGCGATGCTGGTGCAGCAGGCGGTCGCCAGCGACAAGAATGCGGTGATGACCTCGTCGATCCGGTTCTTCCGCCTGTTGCTGCAATCCCTCATGCTCGGTGCCGGCGCCTGGCTCGCCATCGACCATGCCATCACCCCCGCGACCATTTTTGCGGCCAGCATCGTCATGGGCCGTGCGCTGGTCCCAGTCGAGCAGGCGGTCGGCACCTGGAAGCAGTTCATCGGCGCGCGCGACGCCTACACGCAGGTGCGCGACCTGCTCGCCACCATCGACCTCTCCACCCCGCAGACCATCGTGCCGAAGCAGCGCAACACGGTCGAGGTGCGCGAGCTCGTCTGCGAATTGCCGTCACGGCCTGAACCGGTGCTGAAAGGCCTGTCCTTCGAGCTCGGCGGCGGGAAAGCGCTCGGCATCGTCGGCCCGAGCGGCTCGGGAAAGAGCACGCTGGCGCGCCTCCTGGTCGGCGCGATGGCACCCGCTGCCGGGCGGCTGCGCTTCGGCGGGCTCGACTACAATCACTGGGATCCCGTCGAATTCGGCCGTCATGTCGGCTATTTGCCGCAGGATGTCGGCCTGTTCGCCGGCACCGTACGCGAGAACATCGCGCGCTTCGGCGATGCTTCGACCGACGAGATCATCGACGCTGCCGTTCGCGCCGGCATTCACGACATGGTGCTTGACCTGCCCCGGCAGTACGACACTCGGCTCGGCGTCGGCGGCGTCGGTCTCTCCGGCGGCCAGCGGCAGCGGCTCGGCCTCGCGCGCGCCCTGCTCGGCCGCCCGCCACTGCTGGTGCTGGACGAGCCCAACGCCAATCTCGATGGGCCCGGCGAAGAGGCGCTGAAGGCCGCGCTGCTCAGCGCCAAGGCCGACGGCGCAGCCGTCTTCGTCATCACTCACCGCACCACGATCCTCGACATCGTCGACGTCATGATGGTGCTGCGAAGCGGCATGCTCGACATGCTCGGCCCGCCCGGCGAGGTCTATCAGGCCTTGCAGCAGCAGGCTGCCGCACGGGCGGCCGCATCATGAGCACGCTCGGTGCAACCTATATCGCCGACCGCGAGCGCGCCTATTACGCGCGGCCGGGACGGCCGGCCCTGGTCGGCGCGATCGTGGTCGGCGCATTCGCTTCGGCCATGATGTTGTGGGGCACACTCGCCCCGATCTCGGGCGCGGCGATCGCCAGCGGCAATCTCCAGGTCGAGGGACGACGCCAGAGCGTGCAGCATCCCTATGGCGGCGTGATCCGCCAGCTTCTGGTCCGCGACGGCGCTCACGTCGAAAAGGGGCAGCTGCTGCTCGTGCTCGACGACAGTGATCCCCGCGCCAAGCTGGACGTGCTGGTCGCCGACCGCGACGCCTCGCGCGCGGCGCAAGCGCGTCTGATGGCCGAGCGCGACGGCCAGGCCGCGCCGGAGTTCGGCGTCGATCCGAAGGATGCAAGGCCCGCGCTGCGGCAAGCGATGGCGAACGAGATTGCGATGATGGCCGCGCGAAAGCACCAGTTCGAAGCGGAGACCGCCGTGCTCCGGCGCAAGATCGCCGAGCTGAACGCGCAGATCGACGGCACTCAGGCGCAGCTCACCGGCACCGAGAAGCAACGCGAATTGCTCTCTGACGAGATGACCGGTGCGCAGCACCTGTATGAACAGGGCTACACGCCGAAGACGCGAATCCTGGCCTTGCAGCGCGAGAACGCCAAGCTCCAGGCCGACATAGGCGCGCAGCGCGCCAGCATTGCCGGCATGCAGCAGCAGATCGCGCAGAACGAGGCCGAGATCGCCAAGGCCGAGCGTGCCCGGATGAGCGAGATCACCGATCAGCTCCGCTCGACCGAAAACAAGCTCGCCGAGCTCGCCCCGAAGATCGACGCCGCGACCGACGTCGTCACCCGTACGCAAATCCGCGCGCCTGCGACCGGATCCGTGGTCGGGCTCGACGTGTTCACCGAAGGCGGCGTGATCCAGCCCGGCGCAAAGCTCATGGACATCGTGCCATCGGACAATCCGCTGATCGCGGATGCGCAACTCAAGCTGTCCGACATCAACGACGTCACGGTCGGCCGCCGCGCCGAAATCCGGCTGACCGGCGTCAACTATGTCGAGCGGCCCCGCCTTTACGGCACCGTGCGAACGGTCTCGGCCGACCGCGTTACCAACGACAAGTCCGGCGGCCCTGGCTATTACGCCGTCGAGGTCTCGCTGGAGCCGGAGGACGTCAAGAAGTCGCGCATCGAATTGCAATCGGGCATGCCGGCCGAGGTGATCGTGCCGACGCGGCCGCGCACGCTGTTCGAATATCTGTTCGGGCCGCTGCGTGACGAGCTGACCCGCGCCTTCCGCGAACGCTGACCAGGAGCAAGGCCGATGGCTGCATCCGAGCAGAACAACCGCCGCGCCGAAAAGGCCGAGATTGCCCGCAACATCACGACGGAAGAGACGGTCGCATTCATGACCGCTCTGGTCGCCTTCCTGAAGGAGGCCGAGGCCGCCGGACATCATGGCAGCAGCGATGCTCAACGGACGCTGGATCTGCCGTCCACCCCCGCGCACCTTGGCGATCCGACGCCGGCGGAGACGATGCCGGGCGACCACCAACCGATCTCTGGCGATCAACATGCCGATGCGAGCGCACCGCCGGCGGACGCAACGTCAACAGCGCTTCATATGGACGTCGCGGATGTCGCTGTGTCGCATGCCGATGGGGGCGTCGAAGTCGCTGCCACCCGGGACATCCCGGTCAGCGCGACGGCTCCCGCTGACAGTCACGCCGCGGCTCCCATCGCTCCCGTCGCATCCGATCATTCTGGAGGAATCAGCACCAGCTCCACGCACGCCGATGTCGCGACCTCCGTCTCCATCGATCCGGCGTCGTCACTGCACGAGCTCGGCAGCACGATCACGAACCTTGTCGACACCTCGCTGGCGGCGGTGTCGCACACGCTGGACAGTCTGAGCACGACAGTGACCCAGTTGACGTCGGCCGTAACTGGAACGATTAGCCAGCTCACCGACAGCGTCACTGGCCTCGTCGGCGGCTTGCTGCATTCGGTCGGTGGCGACATACATGACGCGTCCGCCCCCGACCTGTTCAACGCGCTGGTCACGGATATCGTGAGCACGCCGCCGGCCTCGCACCATGACGGCGCCACGACGCACCATGCCGATATCAGCGGTCTCGACACAGCCGGCGCGGTGCCGATGGCGACGCTGCCACCGCTGACGATGCATCTCGGCTTTCTTGGCCAGCCGAGCGACAGCCACGATATCCACGACGGCGCGTTCTCGGCGCTCGGCGTGCATCATTTCTAGGGCATTCCAAATCGACGCCGGGGGCAGTTCGCGTTGACAGCCGGACATATCTGACTAAAGTCAGACATTATGCTCGACCCTGTCTCCCGCGTCCGCCGCTTCAACCGCGCCGTCACCTCTGCCGTCGGTGCGCTCGACACCTCGTTCCTGGGGCGTGGCCGGCCGCTCGGCGCGGCGCGGGTGCTCAACGCGATCGGGCACGGACGCTCGGACGTGGCGGAGATCCGCGACTATCTCGGCCTCGATTCCGGGCTGATGAGCCGGCTGCTCCGCAGCCTCGAGGACGAAGGGCTGATCGAGACCAACGCGCGCGAGGACGATGCGCGCCGGCGGATGGCAAAGCTCACGCGCGCGGGCCGGCGCGAGTTCGCGGCCTATGAGGCGCTGTCGAACGCGCAGGCCGATGGCATTCTGGCGCAACACTCGCAAGCCGAGGCGCTGCTGGCGGCGATGGACCTGATCGCCTCCGCGCTGACGCGCGAGCGTGTCACGCTGGACGAGATGGACCCGCAAAGCGCGGAGGCCCGCCATTGCCTCGGCGAGTACTATGCCGAGCTCGGACGCCGCTTCAAGCAGGGCTTTGACGTCTCGCGCTCGCGCGATCCCGATGCCAAGGACATGCGCCGGCCGCGCGGCACGTTCATCGTTGCGATCTCGGACACGCTGCCGATCGGCTGCGTCGGATTGAAGGGCACCGATCACGGCTATGCCGAGATCAAGCGGCTGTGGGTGGCGCCCGCCGCGCGCGGGTTGCGGCTCGGCCGCCGCCTGATGGACGCGACCGAGGATGCTGCGCGCGAGCTCGGCATCACGCTGCTGCGGCTCGACACCAACAGCGCGCTGCCCGAGGCCGGCCAGCTCTACCGCAGCACCGGCTGGCGCGAGATTCCGCGCTTCAATGACGATCCCTACCCCGATCTGTTCTTCGAAAAGCAACTGTGACGCCGCGAGGCGAATTCGCCTCTGCTGCGTCGTGCTTGCAGCATGGGAGCTTCACGATGAACAGCGCCGATCTCGCCGAGACCTATCGCAGCTACATCGCCTGCCTGAACCGGCAGGACTGGCCGGCCCTCGGCCGGTTCGTGCATGACGATGTCGTTCACAACGGCCGGCCGCTCGGCCTGTCCGGCTATCGCGCGATGCTGGAGCAGGATTTCCGCGAGATTCCGGACCTACGCTTCAACATCGCGCTGTTGACCTCGGATCCGCCCACCATAGCCTGCAGGCTGACATTCGACTGCACGCCGGCCGGAAAATTCCTGGGCCTCGACGTGAACGGCAAGCGCGTGTCCTTTTGCGAGCACGTCTTCTACGCGTTTCACGATGGAAAGATCCGGCAGGTCTGGTCGGTGATCGACAAGGCGGCGATCGAGGCGCAGCTCTGACGCTGCGCCTCGATCTCGAACTTACGCCGGCGCTGGTGCGGCCTCGCCTTGCGGCTTTGCGAATGGGCGGAACGTCATCGCCATCAGGAAGGCGCCGAGGCCCATCGCCCAGGAGGCGATATAGAGCCAAGCATAACTCGAGAACGCGTCGTAGATCAGGCCGCCTGCGAGCGGGCCGGTTGCCATGCCGAGGCTGCCGGCCATCGCGGAGCCGCCGATCACCGTGCCCATCATCTTGAGCGGAAAGTTCTCGCGAATGAGGACGGCGTAGAGCGGCATGGTGCCGGCATAGATGAAGCCGAAGACGGCGCCGACCGCGTAGAACGTGGCGAGCTGATGCGCGAAGACATAGGCGAGCGCGCCGAATGCCTGGAGCAGGAGACCCGTGACCAGCACCCGCTTGGCACCGAAGCGGTCGCCGAGCACGCCGAAGGCGATGCGGCCGCCCAGGCCGGCAAAACCCTCGATGCTGTAGATCGTCACCGCCGCGACCAGCGGAATGCCGCAGCTCACCGCATAGCTGACGGTGTGGATGATCGGGCCGGAATGGGTGGCGCAGCAGAAGAAGTTGGTGGCGAGCAGGATCAAGAATTGCGGCGAGCGCAGCGCCTCGCCCATTGACAACTCGCCCTGCTCCGCGCCCTCGCCCTTTGGTGCAGCGGCAGCATGCGCGAGCGCCGGCGGACGGCGCACCAGGAACGAGACCGGGATCATGATGGCGCCGACCACCAGCGCGACGATCTGCATCGAGGTGCGCCAATCGTGGCCGGAGACGAGCCAGGCCGCAAACGGTGCCATCGTCATCGGCGCCATGCCCATGCCGGCCGAGACCAGCGACACAGCGAGGCTGCGTTGGGTCTCGAACCAGCCGGTCACGGTCGCCATCATCGGCGCGAAGATCGCCGCGCAGGCCGCTCCGACCAGGAGGCCGAACACGAACTGGAATACGATCAGCGAGGCCGCATGGCTCGCGGCGAACAGGCTCAGCGCCAGCACCGTCGATCCCGTCAGCACCACCGGCCGCGGCCCGAATCTATCCGTCAGCGTGCCCCAGACCATGCTGGTGAAGGCCATGGCCAGAAAGCCGATGGTCATCGCGCTGGAGATGCCGGTCACCGACCAGCCGGTGTCCTTCGTGATCGGCTGCAAGAACACCGGCAGCGAAAACATGCCGCCGATCGCGACGCAGCCAAGCAGGCCGCCGGCGGCGACGATCACCCAGCGGTAGGGGGATTGAGTCATTTTGGTCTCCCGTCAGATCTGTCTGGGTGGAAGACGAACGGGAACAGCGCCGGCCGACAGCGCAACGTCGTTTTTGCCGCACGCTTTTGTGACCTGCCAATAAAATTTGCGAAAAACAACCCCATGCACAGTAGCCGGCCCCTGCCGGATCAATGACTTACGGCGTTGCGACCGCGATTTGACGCGTCGGGCAAAACACCGGCACAATGGCATCATCCCGCTGAACTTGATCTCATTGCGATCGAACTTCGCCATCCTCGGTGCGCCACGTATCCTGCCCGGTTCGATGCTCAGATCTCGCTTAGCGCTCGCATGAAATTGGGCGTCGACCATGTTGCGACGCCGGTTCCGGCGAAGTCGCGGTCGGTGGTCCAGACATCGGCCTCGACGCTCCACGCCAACGCGAGCACATAGGCATCGCGCACCGATCCATTGCGGCTCGGCACGGCATCGCGAAGAGTCCCCTCGCACCGGGCGATGACCGGCTCCAACGATGCAACGGGAACGATCGTCAACAACTCCGATAGATCATCCAGCACATCGAGCAGTTCGGGGCGCTGCAAGCCGAGCGCGATGCGCCGACGCGCCTCCTGAACGACACGATCCGTCGTCACGAGGATCACCTTTCCGGCGGCGGCCAAAAGCGCGCCCGAACTTCGGCCGCGAACCGCGGCGACCAGAATGGCCGCATCGATGACGACAGTCGTCGGCCGTCTCACGCTTTCCGCTTGCGCGTCAGGGCCTTCACGGCCGCAACCGACCAGTCGACGGGATCGACCTCGCCGAAGCCGGCGAGCGCCGCATCGTCCGCAGCCGCGTCGCGGCCTTTGGCCAGTCGTTCCGCACGCGCCAGAACGGCCGCCAAGCGCTCCGGATCGGTCGCCTTGAGCGGGATCAGAAGCCCGACCGTCCGCTCACCCGATTTCACGGCCGTCGGGCCGGGCAACGCACCGATGGCTTCACCGGAAATCTTCTGTAGATCGCGGATGCTGATATGAGCCATGATGCTGACTTACATACGCCCATATGTAACAAACGGCAAGATGCTTTGCGCCGAACGCGCCCGTCCCGGCAACCAACGATCGGAATCTCGGCATGCTCGCAAGGGCTCCGGCTATCCCGCGCCCTTCAGCGCCCCATGCGCCGACCGCATCCGGCAGCGGCTCGGCAATGCCGGAGGCCTCGAGGACTTCGGCATCAACCTGATGCGCCTGCCGCCGGGCAATTGGTCGAGCCAGCGCACTGGCATTCGCGCGAGGACGAATTCGTCTACATCCTCGAAGGCGAAGTGACGCTGATCGAGGACGACGGCGAAACCGTGTTGCGCGCGGGCGACTGCGCGGCTTTCCCAAAGACAAGCGGCAACGGCCATCACATGATCAACAGGTCGAACACGACGGACGTCTATCTCGAAGTCGGCTCGCGCTCGCAAGACGACCTCATCACCTGCTCCGACATCGACATGATGAGCCCGGCATCCGACGGCCGGTTCCTGCACAAGGACGGCACGCCGTATCCGGACTAGGTGGACTCATGAGCCCGCGCAGCGGGCCATCTGGGTCGGGAGATGCAACGACATGCTGCCCGTCTCGCGTTGCCTCTCAGCCTACGGATACGCCCGCCTTTGCCCGGCTAATTCCGAGAGCCAGAATGCGATGCAGCAGGTCCGGGTAGTTAAGTCCGTCATGCCGAGCCGCCGTAGCGAACTCTTGGCTCTTTGCGATCTCGGGATTGGGGTTCGCCTCAATGAAATACGGCGTGCCATCGGCTGTGAGGCGAAAATCGATGCGCGCGTATCCATCGAGCCCAAGCGCCCGGTAGATGCGCTTTGCGGTGCGCTGAATGCGAGCGGTGACTTCGGGTGCGAGGTCCGTCGCCGGTCCGTCGACTATCCCGACACGCTCCTGATAATCGGTATCGTGCTTGGCTTTTTCGGTGGCGATCTGCCGTGACCTGCGCCCGCCCATGCTGCCGAACTTTAGCTCCCAAATGGGCAGAACTCGCAGCCGATTATTGCCGAGCACGCCGACATAAAGCTCGCGCCCCTCGATAAACTGCTCGGCGATGGCGGCGGTTTCGCTCCGGTCGTGGATGAACGCGACCCGCTCTGCGAGCTTCTCGTCCGTATCGACGATGGATGCCTGCGAGATGCCGAAGGATCCATCCAGGTTCAGGCTCTTGACGATCAGCGGCAGCGCGAGATGTGCAGGTCGCTTGACCTTGCGGCGCATCGGGAAGACGGCGAAGGCCGGAACCGCGATCCGGCGATGATGCACCAGCGTCTTAGACAGGTCCTTGCCGCGCGCCAGCATCAGACCACGCGGGTTGCAGCCCGTATACGGGACCTTCATCAGCTCGAGATAGCTCGCGATGTGCTGGTCATAGGCAACGTTATAGTGGAACTCTTCCAGCAACGTGAAGGCCACGTGCGGCTTGAAGCTCTCGATCTCGTCGCGCACCGGCCTGATTTCCTCCTGCGCGCCGAGGGGGCGAACCTCATGGCCGGCCGCGCGCAAGGTGCTCACCACGTCATATTCTGTTTTCCATTCGTTGATCTGTTGCGCGGTGTATCCGTCGGTCGAGTCCGGTGGCATGAAGTCCGGATGCATGAGCACCAGAATGCGAAGCCGTCTCATAGTGCGATCCATTTGCGGCGCGATGGGCCGAATAGCGCGTGCATGGTCTTGGCGGTCACGAGGACGGTGAAGTCGAGGACGAGCTTCTGCTCCGGTCCGACGGCACGCAGATCGAGCTCGCGGCAGCGGGAGATCATGTCGTCAAGCACGGCATCAAGCGTGAGCTGGTTCTCGCCCGTCCACCGCGCGACCAATTGCCTGATTTGGGCGCGGTGTCGCCTGATCAAGACCGAAGCCGGTTTTCCACGTTTATGCCGTGGGTCGGCGGAAAAGAGCCTGGAGAGGTCGCGGTCGTAGGTCTTCGGCGGCGTGAAGGCGTAGAACGCCTGCTTCTTCTTGTAATGGTCTTCGAGTGTTTCGCTGAGCTGGCGCAGCGGGTCGACACGCTCTCGCGTGGTGATCAGCGGTCGCTTTCCCGCAATCTCGCCCATCAGCTCGTCGACATATTCGAGTTTCTTCAGCGCTGGCCAACCGGCATATCGCGTCCGCCAGTTCGAACGCGGCCGCAGCCACACTGCAAAAGTTTCGGCGAAGTCTTCGTCGGGATGGCTCTGCGCGTACCAGAGGCGCAGATGTTGGACATAGCGCCGGCTGGCCGGATTGGGCCGGTAGTAGCGCGGGTAGTGTTTCGATGACGGGCCGAACAGCTGCTGCCAGCGCCGGCGGCGCTGCAATTGGTAGCCGTGCTGCATGGCATGGCCCGCCTCGTGACGAAGGATGGCCATGCACTCGTGCCAAGTTCCACCCTCGACATCGAACATCATCTTCTTCTCGAGCTTCATCAAGCGGGGATGGGCGAGATAAAATGGGATGGCAATGCCGGGAACACCCGCCGGACTAAACCATTCGCTCGAGATCCATGTATGTGGCCGCAGCCGGATGCCCCGCTCTTCGAGCTCTTCGTGGAGAGTGCTGACACAATCCTCGAGCCAAGTGCCTTCGACCGCAACCCCCAGGCTGCTGAGCCGTTGCTTGAGCAACTGATCATCCGACAGCCGTTCCCAACGATATTTCCGGCGTGGCATAGCGGATCTGGAAGTCCTAACAACCCGGTAGCTAGATGATGTCATAGGATGCTGCTGACAACAACTCGACCCTTCGCAACGCGCCGGCAACGTGCCGTTGTTCAGCGGCCCGCATGGGCTTGGGGTCATCGGCCGCCGTTAACGTCCAGGCGGGACGAGTTCCGGGTTGGGCTCGGAAGCCCAACGCTTGTGAGCACATGCCCTAGTTGGCGAGGCCCTGCTTTCCGATCCAATCGTTGACCAGCCTGGCGATGTCGTCGGAGTTGCGGTCCATCATCATCATGTGGGTATTGCCCTTGATCCCGATCTTGGGCAGCTCGAACGTATCGACCTTGCCGCCGGTCGCCGCGATCGCCTGTCCCCATCTCGTCGGATTGACCACGAGCTTCGACCACACCGGGACCTTGTCCAGGAAATCGCCCCACACGATGAGATGCGGCACGCCCTTGAGTTTTGCGGCATCGGCCTTGGCGGGATCAGGCGCGCCTGACGGTTCGACGGCGATCAGCGCCTTGACTTTGTGGGGCGCATTGAGCGCGGCAGCAAAGCCGAAATTGCCGCCCTGGCTGTGCACTACGATGATGCAGGGGCACACCTTCTGCACCAGCGCGTCATAGGCTTTTTGCGTGGCAGCGTCGTTCGTGGCCCAGCGCGGAATACCCTGCTTGGCGAACTGGTCGAACGCCTCGATCGGGAACTGCTCGCCCTCGAACGCCTCGCGCTTGCCGCCGACTTCGTAGCTCGGCCCGATCCGGAACAGCTCCCATGCCTCCTTCTTCGGCCGGAAGAACGGCTCGCTCTTGAAGATTTCAGGGTAGCGCGCCCAGGAAGCGCGGCCGCGCTCGACCGCATCCGAGACGTAGACGTCATAACCAGCATTGAGGAAGAACTGCTGCCAGCCCGGCTTACCGTCGGGCTTGGTCTCCCAGGTCGCGCCGGAGAGGCCGCCGCCATGCCAGAGCAGCAGCGGCAGTTTCGACTTCGGCTGCGCGAGCTTGACGAACTGGACATACATCTGCTCGACCTCGAACTCGCCGTTCGGATCGACCTTGATCGGCGGCGCGCCGGGCGAGAACACGATCTCCTTCGAGGCAAGCCCGCTCAGCGTCTCGGTGCGCCCACCGATGTGGAAGCTGCCGACCTCCTTGACGAGATAGTCGGCCGCGGCCGGCGTTGCTGATGCGATGGCTGTTGCCAGGGCGATCAGGGTCCTGCGCATGAGGTGCTTCCTCCGTTCTCGATGTTTCTTGTTGGCAGCATTGTTATGCGAAGCGCCGATGCAGGGCAAATTCGGCCGCGCCAACAAAAATTCGAGAATCCCCATGTGCAGTAGCCGCCCCTGCGTTCTCAGTGATTTATCTCGAAGTCGGCTCGCGTTCGCAAGACGACCTCATCACCTGCTCCGATATCGACATGATGAGCCCGGCATCCGACGGCCGCTTCCTGCACAAGGACGGCACGCCGTATCCGGTGTGACGTCAGCAGCGCAGCTTCACATGGCTGCGCTGCCGCGCCACGTGCTGACGGTGAGCCAGACCGCCGAGACCAGGAAGTAGAGCGCGCCGATCGCAGCATAGCCCGCGACGTTCGCGATCGACGGGATTGCAGGCATCGAGGCTTGCAAGATGAAGAAGCCGCCCGCCAGAGCCGACTGGCCACCGCTGAGCACCATGGCCCACTGCGCGCCGAAACGCTTCCAGCGCCGCACGGCCGTGCCGAGCAGAAGCAATCCGGACAGTATCGCCCAGGCCCCGAAGATTCCGAGCACCCAATTCATGCTCACCTGCAAGGCCAGGATGACCGCGATGGTGGTGGCCAGGCTGACCAGCACGTTCAGGACCTGCGTGCGGTTTTGGGCCAACCCGCCGCTGCAGAGCGCGTCGAGATAATTGGCCGCGGCATCCCATGCCGGATAGACGACGAGCAACGTCGCTGCGCTCACCGCAGACGACGGCGCGATCGCAAAGGCCGCGATGACCCAGGCGACGGAAAACGCCGCACGCAGGAAATAATAGTGCTTCAGCCATTGCACATGGTCGGCCGTATCCAAAACCATCTCGCGATCACTCATTGCCTGCTCCTTACCTACTAGTTGGTAGATTAGCTAGTGAAGCCGAATCGCCGCGCCGCTGCGATGCTTTGCAGCCTGTATCGACCTCGTCGTCAGTGCCTGAGGGAAAGCCGGTCCAGCAGTGGCCGGGTAATGGTCCCAAACATCTTGGGATCGCCATAGGCGCGCGCCGACAGCATCGCGCCGTGAACGGTCGCCATGAATCCTTCCGCCTCGACCCGCGCGGTGCTGGAGAGCTGGAGCCGCCCCTGCCGTTTGCCGCGCTCCATCACCAAAGTCAGCCACGAGGCCAGTGCGCGGAAATGAGCCCGGACCTCGACTGCCACGTCCTCGGGCAGGATCGGAAGCTCGCTGGCAAGGAGCGCACACACGCAGAACGGAGCCGTCGCGTCCTTGATGCACGTTTCCCAGTACGCAACGTAGCTTTTGAGCTGCTCGCCGGGGTCCGGGATGTTGCGTTCGAGCGCCGACAGTCCCGCCTGGGCCTCCTCGCGATAGCGCGACACGAGGGTGCGGACCAGATCGACCTTGCTGGCGAAATGGTGGTGGATGCTGGGCTTGCGGATGCCGACGATTTCGGCGACGTCGGCGTAGCTGAAGCCGTTATAGCCGCCTGCGATGATCAGCGTGCGCGCGCAGGCGAGAATGTCGTCGGCCGTGGATGAAGTATTGCTCATGTCGGCTATCTACCTTCCAGTTGGTAGACAATCAAGAAGGGGTGCTTCAATGATCCGTGAGTGGTAGGAGCCTGCATGACCATCCGCCCGATCATCCGCTATCCCGACCGCCGGCTCGCGAGCCCTGCCCGCCCCGTGACCGTCTTCGACGACGGCTTGCGCGAACTCGCGCAGGACCTGCTCGACACGATGCGCGCCGCGCCCGGCATCGGCATCACCGCGCCGCATATCGGCGTGCCCCTGCGGGTCGTGGTGCTCGAGCTCGACTCGAAAGACGGCCCGCAGACCTATGTCAATCCGGAGATCACATGGGCCTCGCCCGAGATGATCCTGCACCGGGAGGGCAGCGTCTCGATGCCTGGAGTCAACGATGAGGTGCAGCGCCACGCCCGCGTGCGGATCAGCTATCAGGATGTCGAGGGCAACATGCAAAGCGAGGAGTCCGACGGCTTGCGCGCCGTGTGCCACCAGCACGAGATCGACCAACTCGACGGGATGTTCTGGATCCAGCGGCTGTCGCGGCTGAAGCGGGAGCGGCTGGTGAAGCGGTTCGAGAAGATATCGCGAGAGTGACGTGATGGCGGCTTCCGCCCATCGCCACGTCCTCAAGCCCTCTTCCCGCTCCGCTTGGTCATTGGCGCGTTGCGCCGCTCGCGTTTGCCGCGCGCGATCTCGGTTGCCAGCGCGTCCAGCTTCGGCTCCCAGAAATTCCTGAACTGGCCGATCCACGCATCGACCGCGCGAAGCCCGGCAACGTCGACTGAATAGAGCCGCCTTTGCGCCTCCGCCCGAACGCTTGCAAAGCCGCTCTCTCGCAGCACCTTGAGGTGCTGCGAGACCGCCGCCTGCGTGATTCCGAATTCGGCCCCGATCACGTCGACGACCTCGCCGGACGCCATTTCCTGAAGCGCCAGCAGTTCGAGAATGCGACGGCGCACGGGATCGGCGAGGACCTCGAAGACGTGCATCAGCTTCCCGTGCCGGGATGCGCGATGTCGGGCGGCATCTCGCCGCGATAGAACGCAATGGTGCGGTCCGAGCGCTCCTTTGCGGAGGCAGGATCGACCCCGCTTGCGACATGCGCTGCGCGCCAAAACTCGCCGCTTGTCGTCATGAAGTCCTTGCCCTCAGGCGAGCCCATCCATGCCTCGGCCGTCTCGTGATCGACCGATGCCCCGGTCGCAAGATAGCGCTCAAGTCCCGCAAGAGCGAGATCCCAACCGATGCCCACCGCACCTGGGCCGAACTGATTCCAATGATCCTCGATGATCGCAGTGTGCTCGAGCGTCAAACGCGCCTGACTTCGTTCTGCTGCCAGCTTGACATCGATCCAGCTTACCGCGCCTGCAAATTCCCACGTCGCGGCGAAATGTGTCGGCGGCGTGCACGCCGTGATGGTACCGCCCGCATTGCCCCTAAGTTGGTACCGTCCGCCGAGCTCGAGGTCTCCCTCGACCGGCAGGAACCAGCGCGGAATGCGCTCGCTGCTGGTCACGGCGTCCCAGAGATCGTCGACGCTCGTGTCGTAAAGCCGCGTGAGAGTCACCGCGCTCGCCGGTTTTCCGTCTTTCTCAAAATTGCGCACTGAACGCGTGACAAGCCCCAAGACCCTGGCGACGTCGATCTCCATTGCGTTCCTCCTTATCGCTTTGCGCAAAGAGGAATATCAATCCGCACTAATATAAGTCAAGGCTTATATTGCACTCATAGATTGCGGCCTGCCCCGCTTCTTGCGACAGGACAGGCCGCCGCCAACAGATCCTATTTCAGCGGCAGGAATAGTTCCGCGACCGTCTCATGCTCCGGCACCTCCGGGAAGAAGCTCAGCCGCTGGCAATAGATCGGGAAGTCGCGCGCTTCCTCGCCGCTGACCGGGAGCCAGTCGCGATAGAGATAGAGCGCGGCGGGCTCCAGATTGTCGGTGTAGCCGACGACGCGCAGCACGGCGCAGCGTCCGCCGGGGATTTCGCCGGCTTTGATGTCGTCGCCATTGGCGTCGACCGGCCGGTCGGTGCCGACGCAAAGGTCGATGCTGTAATCGGAAGGCGAGGCAGGCCGCCGCTCGGAGCGCCAGATATTGAAGGTCGGATTCGTCCTGGGATGCAGGCCCGCTGCCTTGCGCCAAGCGATGAAGCGCTGGATGGTGGCAGGAAGCATCGCCGGGTCGCCCCGGTGCTCCATGATCGCCACCTTGGTGGTGGGCACATCGCGGATCGTCACGTCGTCATTGGTAAAAGTCGTCTGCATGAGCTTGCTCCTGGCGTTGTCGAGAGGCCCGAAGGCCGCAAGCCACGGCTCCCAGTCGGGAGATTTCCGGAACGACGACGGCGATTGCCCGAACCGTTGCCGAAAGGCGCGGGCGAAGGCATCCGGTGCGTCGTAGCCGGCATCCATCGCGATGTCAGTGACATCAAGGGCATCCATGTAGGCGAGCTGATGCGAAGCGCGCTTCATGCGGGCCAGCTGGACGTAGCGATGCACGGATAGACCGAAGGTCGCCGTGAACTGCCGGTGGAAATGAAATTTCGAGAAGGCCGCAACACCGCTCAGGGTTTCCAGGTCCAGATCATCGTCGAGATGCCGGTCGATATGGTCCAACACCCGTCGCATCCGGTCCCGATAGTTTTGCAGCGCCGCCTTCATCGTCCCTCCTCCGTGGCGGCTTCATCTAGTCGCTGACGGCCGTGGCGTGCTCGACCGATCTTGCGGTTTGGCAAAGATCCGTAGCCCGGATGGAGCGCAGCGCAATCCGGGATTCTTGCCACAGAGGCAGCTGCGCGATGCGGCTGGCCAGTCCCGGATTACGCTTTCCGCTCCATCCGGGCTACGAGGACCGGCGCCCCGACGTACCTACCCGCCCGCCATCAGCGCCTTCGCCAGCGCCATGTAGGCCGGCAGCGTCACGGGTTCGTTGGCGGCGTTGCCCGCCATGGGATGCGAGGCGTAGCGCGCGATCACCATCTCGGCCCTGGGATCGATATAGATGCCCTGGCCACGATACGGAAACGCGTTCACCTCGTCGGACCCGCCGGCTCTGTCGTTGCCCAGGACGTCACGCGGGATTACCTCATCGAGCTCGCCAGGCGAACAGAACTTCTGAAGTTGACGAACGTCAAATTCGCGCTCGGCGAACCACACGACCCGCGCCTGCCCGCTTCCTCGCTGGATGCCGCGATCCTCGTGCACCTGTATCACGAGATAGCCCAACCCTATGCCTTCCTCTACAATCTCGCGCCCGCCTTGAAGCCGGGCGCGCGGGTCGGAATTGTCGACCTTGAGCTTCCGACGTCGAAGCATGGCACGCCAATTGAGTTCTTGCGCTGCGAATTGACCGCCGTGGGCTATCGCCCGGTCGCCGCATATAAGCTCGCAGGGGGCGGACGAATACCTGGCGGTGTTCTCAGCGCCGGAGGGAGCCGGTCGAAAATCTCCCCGGGATATCATTGCTTGTAGGGATCGTGCCGGCACGCGCTGACTACCTTATGAACGCCGGCAGCCAGTCCCAGAAGCCACGATTTGGGAATCCCCGATCGATACCGGCGGGAGTGGGCTTTTCGCACCAGGCGGCCGTTTGATCTGTCCGCTTACCGCGGAAGACCAGAAGTGATCGGCGGCCGCTCAAACGGCGCTAGTGACCCAACTGCGACATCGGCGCCGTATTTTTGGCGCGCCGCAACGGTTCGGCTTACCATCTCCGCCCATCAGGCATAAAATGAGCCGACGTCCGCGAGCGTTCGTGCCTGGCCAGACATCGTGGCAGCTCGGACGCCCGTTGGCAAAGATCTGAGGTTTGCTCAGCGATCCACAGGACGAATGCTGTGACCGAACCCGAGCGTTTGGATGGCGTTCCTGGCCGCTACTGGCACCGGCTCGAAGACGGGCGCATCCAGTGCGACATCTGCCCGCGCTATTGCAGGCTCAACGAAGGCCAGCGCGGCCTGTGCTTCGTGCGTGGCCGGCAGGATGACCGGATCGTGCTCACGACCTACGGCCGCTCCTCGGGTTTCTGTGTCGATCCAATAGAGAAGAAGCCACTGAACCACTATCTGCCCGGAACTCCCGTGTTGTCGTTTGGTACTGCCGGGTGCAACCTGACGTGCAAATTCTGCCAGAACTGGGACATCTCCAAAGCGCGAGAGCTCGACCGGCTCCAGGACGCAGCCTCGCCGGAAGATATTGTCGAGGCCGCGATTGCCACGGGCTCACGCTCCATCGCCTACACCTATAACGACCCCGTCGTCTTCCTCGAATATGCCGTGGACGTTGCAAGGGAGGCGCGCCGGCGCGGGATCAAGAACGTGGCGGTCACAGCGGGCTACATTGACGCGGCGGCGCGGGAGGAGCTTTACACTTTCATGGACGCCGCCAATGTCGACCTCAAGGCGTTCACTGAGGCGTTCTACAAGCGGCTGTGCACCGGCCATCTCGGCGCCGTCCTCGAGACGCTCGAGTATCTGAAGTACGGGACGAATGTCTGGTTCGAAATCACAACGCTGCTGATCCCGGGTCACAATGACAGCCCGGAGGAGGTGAAGAAGCTGAGCGAATGGGTGATGACAAGGCTGGGACCTGACGTGCCTTTACATTTCACCGCCTTCCACCCTGACCACACGATGCTGGATCTGCCCTGTACGCCGGCCTTCACGCTGACGACCGCTCGCGATGTCGCGCGCAAGGTGGGACTGCATTTCGTCTACACCGGGAATGTCCATGACGAGAGGGGCCAAAGCACGTACTGTCCGAGCTGTGGTGAGCGGGTCATCGGCCGAGATTGGTATGACATCACGACTTGGCGGCTCACAGGCGACGGCCGCTGCGGTGTTTGTTCCACCGCAATCCCCGGCTTGTTCGAGGCACGCCCCGGCAGCTGGGGGCAGCGGCGCGTCCCGATCCGGATCGGCAGACTGGAACGTTCTTGAGTGAGGATGATGCCGGCGTCGAGGCGCCTCAGTACTGCGTGTTGGAGCAGGATTCTGATCAGGAGGCCACGATGAAGATTGACAACACCGTATTTGGCGCGATCACGATTGATGGAAAGACTTATGAGCACGACGTCGTCGTTCGCCTTTCCGGCGAAATTGTGAAGCGGAAAAAGAAGCTATCAAAGAAGCTGTATGGTACATCGCACGTGCTTTCAAAAGATGAGGCAAAATTTCTCTTCGAGAAGGGCTGCGACCAGGTCGTCATCGGCTCGGGTCAGATGGGCAACGTACACCTATCACCGGAAGCTGAAGCCTATTTCGAAAGAAAGGGCTGCGAGGTCGTGTTGAAGCCGACACCCGAGGCAATCCGGATGTTCAACCGCTCACGCGCAAAGAGAATCGGACTCTTTCATGTAACCTGTTGAAAGAAATGCTCGGTCAAGCTGTTCCGTTGATAGTGGCAGACCAGCCTGATCCGGCTTGCGTCGTCCTGATACGGACGTAGCCGCGGAAGACGATGCGGCCGTAGTCGCTACGGCGTGCCTTGAAACGCCCGCGTCATCACACTAGAGCCAGCCAACGGCGCTGTCGCTCTGTGAGAGGTCCAGCGATGCCGGCAGATCATGATATGCGCCATGGCACGCGCCCTTTGGGTCGAACCGGCATCGATGTGCTGCCCTTGGGCATCGGCACGAACAAATGGCGGCGTGCCGATCGTGGGGCCGTATTGGAAACATACAGGACCATTCATGATGCCGGCCCGTGCATGATCGACACGGCTGAGATCTATTTCTCGGAGCGCGTTGTGGGGGACTGCTTGCGCGCTGGTCCCACCCGCGCGGTGATAGCATCGAAATTCCTTCCCTTTCCGGGCCGAACCTCTCCGCGCCGCCTGATGAGCGCGCTTGACGGTTCACTCGCGCGCCTGGGCCTCGAGACAATCGATCTCTACTATGTTCACTATCCGCTGCCCTTGATCGACGTGGGAGTGTTCGCCGAAGGTTTGGTCGAAGCGGTGAAGTCCGGCAAGGCACGCGCGGTCGGCGTGGCAAATTTCAATGCGGACCAGATGCGACGCATCGCCGATCACCTCGCAAGGGCAGGCGTTCCGCTCGCCGCCAATCAGGTCAACTACAGCCTGCTCCGACGCGCAGCGGAAACAAATGGCGTGCTCGAAGCCTGCCGTGAGCTCGATGTGGCACTCGTCGCGTATTTTCCGCTTGCGTCTGGCCGCCTCACGCAGCCGTCGGACAGCATGGACACGAAAGCGCTGCTGACGTGTCTCGCCGATATTGCCGGCGCGCACGACGCCAGCATCAGCCAGGTCGCCCTGAACTGGCTGTTGGCGCGCGACAGTCACGTGATTCCCATCCCCGGCGCGACCAAGCCTCATCACGCCAGGGCCAATCTCGATGCACTCGGTTGGCGCTTGAGTGAGGCCGAGTTCGATGCAATCGACCGAGCCGCAGCAAAGCGTGGAACATGAATCCGGCGCCTTTCGTCCCTCCACCTTAGCGATGACCCGCCGCTTGAAGCGGCGCGATCGGTGCCCCGCTCGCCTGGCTCTTGGATGTCCGGAAGTGGCCATACCGCGCACAAGATCACGCTGGCGGTGGACGGCTTTAGCACAGGCCGTCGCCGATGCCCTCACCGCGATCCGCGCCGACGGCACCTATGACAAGCTGTTCGACAAGTTCGGCATGACCAAGCTGAAGGCCACCACGTTCGACATTCGCGGCGACGGGCCGACGAATTGACAAGCTTGCGCTGCCTCATGTGTCGCCGCGCATATACGGCCGACCCTATCAACAACTGCCGCTGATGGGAGAACAGCATCCGGGCCGCTATACTCGTTGGTCGCGGGAAACGCGACCAACCCACACCCTAGGAACGGTTTGATCTCGGGTCGATCAGCACGACCATGCTACGTGGCGATCGAGTGACAATTTTCATCTTCGAGAACTGAGGTTGATCGTCAGCACTCGCACAGTCTGCGGTCACCCTCGAAACTTTGCCTTGCACTTGCACCACTGAAGGCCGACCCGTCCGCTTCAGAAGGCTTGCTCCTCGTTGGCTGTCGCAAGATTTTTCTTGCTCTCTCGGTGCACACGTCGTGCACACACTATCCTCTAAGTGGTTCAATTAACCTAACTCTCGCTCCAATCCATCATGGGCCAGTTTGAGCTAGCGAGGGACAAATAGACCAAGCCAGATCAAGCTTTGTCCGGCTTGCGCCAGAATCGGCCTTCCCCGTCCGGCCACACTTCAACCCAAAGAAATCCAAAGCTGATCATTACCAAGCACTTTCTAATCTCGCCTTGGCTCTGGCTAGGTCCGGAGTTTCAAAACCTTCGCTAAACGATCGGTAGATCTCGGCGAGTTGTGAGCGACACTTGTCTGCGTTGTGTCTCAGCTCGCTCAGGCCACACATGCTCAAACAAAGTCTAAGCTCCAAGGATTTGGCTTTCTGTTCGCGCGCAACCTCAAAGCCTTTAGAAAAATAGTACTCCGCCTGATCCAAGTCCTGGTTCGACCGGAGGTAGGCTTCCGCGAACAAACGATATATCTCGGCCGCGTAAAAGCTTTCAGAATTCTCCGCGTTAAGCCTTAATTGCGCCTGCTTCAAAAAGTCGAGCGCTTTCGCGTACTGTTCGTGCTCTATGCATGCATCCGCCAATAGGCCCAAAGCGTAAGACTCAAATAATAGCGCGCCAGTGGCGCGTTCTTGTTCCAAGCCTTCCTGAATTTCGGCGAGACCTTTCTCAAAGTTGCCTTGGTAAGCGCTTGCCCATCCGCGCAAAATAAGGGCCATAGCCAGATAGTGCGCAAACTCATGTTCTTTGCAGAATGCAACGGCGGCGTTCGCCTCACCTGCAACAGCGGCGGCATCGCCCCGAAGCTGATGCACGCGAAGGCTTATCGTTCGTACGATTGCCTCACTAAAGGGATGTTGAGACGCCTCTGCGTATCGGCGTGCCTCCGCGCACATTTGCAAAGCTCGATCTGGTTGACCGAGCAAGCAGAGAGTCATGCCATCGTATGCGCGGACATGAACTCGGGGGTCCTGTGCCGACAGGTCAAGGTATTCTGCAGCCTTACTGTCCTCACAGAGGCCAACACTACGTTGTAGCTCCGCGTGAGCATCGGCAAATTTCCCCTGTGCAAACAAGGTAAACCCTACAGCCTCGTGGGCAAGAACCCTGAAAACCGAGTTATCCGCCCTCTCGGCGCTATCCAGCAAATGTTCTGCAAGGGCTTGCGCTTCACCAAGCGATGCGTGAACGAAATTCCACGTCCATAGACCAAAGATCGCAGGCAAGACATGTTCGTCAAGCCCACTCTCGTTGCAGAGTTGAAGCGCTCGCGTGTACGCATACTTCACGCTGTCAGTGCTCCAGCCGTTAATTGCCCGGAGAGCGTTGCCGAGTGATATCTGAAGCAGCAACTCCGACTTGTTGCGTAGCAACGGGTTGTCGATCTTGGGAATCTGATCCAGCCCTTGCTTCAGGTGACGGACCGCTTCATTGTGCGCCGAGCGAGCCGTTGACTGCCTGCCTGCTTCGTACCAGTAGTGTAAGGCCCGTTCGTGGTTCTTCGCTTGAGTGTAATGACACGCAATTATCTCGGGCTGCGTTCGTACCGCTTCGGGGAATTTCTGCTCCAGCGCCTTCGCGATAGCGGCGTGCAGATGCACGCGGCGGCTCTTCAGGAGCCCAGCATATGCGGCGTCTCGCACCAAAGCGTGCTTGAATGTGTATACCGCGTGTGGATTTTCACCCCTGCAAAACATCAGTTCCGAACGGACCAACTGCTCAAGAGCCTCGTCCAACTTCTGCTTCTGCAGTCCAGCGACGGCGCTCAAAAGCTCGTAGTGAAATTCTCGCCCCGCGACAGCACCGATTTGGGCCACATCCCGCACCGGTGACAACCGATCAAGGCGAGCCATCAGCGAAGCCTGCAAGGTAGTTGGGATTGCGAATGACGGCAGAGGTCCCTCAAGAACATATTCCCCGTCGCGCTCTCGCAAAAGCCCGCCTTCCAGCACCATCTTCGTTAATTCCTCGACGAATAGAGGCACGCCATCGGTGTGTGCGAGAATATGCTCCATTACCTCCTTGGGGAGGGTTTTGCCTCCGGTCACCCGCAGGACCAACGCTGTGCCGCTGCGTCGGCTAAGTCGGGTGAGCGGGATGGTGGTGGTGTGAGGATAACTCGGCCAGGGGGGAGTGAATTCGGCTCTCGCCGTGATCAGCACCAGTGCCCTAAGCCGCGGCGCATGCTCCACCATAGCTGCGAGCAGCTCAAGCGAGGTTGGATCAATCCAATGCACATCTTCGAAAATGAGTAAGACCGGCTGCCTCGCCGCTAATCCATTAAGCTGGGCCAATAATGCCGCGAAGGTCTTCTCTTTACGTTTTTGTGGAGTGAGATCCTGCAGCCGGTAGTGATCATCGGCCGGTAGCACCAATAAGTTTGCCAGAACTGCCCGGTGTTCGGGATCGCCTGTGGATTGCACCAACAGAGCCTCGAGTTTCGATAGCTTCTCCCGAGGCGAGTCGCTGTGCCTGAACCCGGCAGCACGTTCGAGCTGGCTAATGAATGGGCACAATGCGCTGTGGGTATGATGCTCAGAACAGAAATAGCGCAGCGTGATGTGGGATTCTCCCTGGAGCCGCTCATTAAGCGCCGACGCAATGTGGGATTTGCCAATCCCCGGCTCGCCCGTAAGGGTCACCACCCGGCCTTCTTCCTGGGTAGCTTGTTGCCAGCGGCGTAACAGCAGCTCTATTTCCTCCTCACGCCCAAACAGCGGCGGCAGCTTGGTGGTATGCATCGCCTCGAAGCGGCTCTCGACGCCGCTCATTCCCAGCACTTGATAAACCCGGAGCGGCTCTGCCCAGCCTTTCAGCGTGATGGGACCGAGATCGCGATAATGGAACTCTCCCCCGGTGAGACGGCGTGTGCCCGCGGAGATCAACACAGCCCCCGGCTCGGCCATCCCTTGCAGGCGCGCGGCGAGGTTCGGCGTCTCACCAACGACTGCTTGCTCCGCCGGAACACTCTCAATCAGAAGCTCGGTAACAACCACAGTCCCCGTCGCAATGCCAACGCGAATCTGCAGTGCCGCGGCGACATTCCGGATGCTCGCCACGGCATCAATGAGTGCGAGCGCAGCGCGCACAGCCTGTTCGGCATCATCCTCATGGGCGTGCGGATAGCCGAAATAGATCAATGCACCGTCACCCATATAGCGAGCAATCCTTCCCTGATAACCGCCTATGACTTCTGCGATGCAGCTGTGATACGCGCTAATCAGGGCTCGCATGTCCTCTGGGTCCAACCGCGCCGCAAGGGCTGTGGAGCCAACCAAGTCACAAAACATCACCGTCAGATGGCGCCGCTCGCCCTCATCCGGTCGGCTCGGGTAAAGCTCTGTTTTAGCCGGAGGCCCAATTTCGTCATCAAGCTCTGCGATGGCGCGCAGCAGCTTGCGGCGATGACCTAGCAGGACGCCCAGCTCCTTTAGGTCCTGTTCTGTCAGGTCGCGGACGACCGAGAGGTCAATGCCGTTTTCGGCGAAGCGCTGGGCGTACGTCGATAAGCCGATTGACTCGAGCCACTCCGTGACGCCTCTCATGGCATGGGCGCCTTCCCGCTCGTTCTCGGTGTCCGAACAATCGTATACTACACAAACGTATCACACACGAAAGAGCGAACGCGCAGCGAATGAGTGGAGCGGCGGGCGACCGCGCTTAGTGACCTCTCGCTGCCTGCGCGCGAGGATCCTCATGGGATGAACTCATTTTGGGAGCTTCGCCAGGTATGGCCGAAATATTGACCATTACGCAGCCGCTCACCCCGGTGTAGCCCCCGTCCTGCAAACTCACCCGTGGTCGCTTGCGCGAGGCACGATTGGGATACAAGGTCGTGAGGTGTTGTCAGGGTAGGCAGTCGCGCGTTCCCGCACGAAATTTTGTATCGCGCAATACCAGGCGCTGACCCTTCCGCTGGTAGGCTGGTGGGCACGATAATTTTCCGACATGCAAATCAAGAGCGGAGACTGGCCTATGCCAAAGGCTTACCTGATCGCTGAACACAACATCACGGAGCCCGCTATTTTTGAAGAATATCGGGTCAATTTGGACCTATGATCGAAAAATAGGTTGGGCGGTATCTGGCAAAGGGCAACGCGCATCAGTTCCCGGAAGGCGGCCGTTGGGAGCCGCAGCGCGTCATCGTCATCGAATTCCCTAACAAGCAATCACTCGCCGCTTGCTACAACTCACCTGAGTACCAGCCACTGATTAAGCTGCGCAAGGAAAGCACGAGCGATGTCGACATGCTGATCACGCTTGAGGGCCTCTAGACGGCTCGGGAACCACTTCTGAGACTGTCCGGTTAGTTTATGGGGCGATGACAGGACCATCGCCATGAGGACTCAATATCTCGCTGCGATCGCAATAGCTGTCCTTGCCGCTGGCACTGGGCTGGCAGTCCATTCTAGAGGTTCGCTGCCTCCTCAAACGCAGTCCACTCCGGCCATGCAAGTGGCAGACCGATTAGCTGCGTCGGTCGATGCGTTTTTGCTCGGGTCTGGTGGCTAACAGCCGTCGTTGCGGCATGGCGCTAATGACATCGGGCGAGCAAACCGTTGCCGCAATAGATTAGCCGATCTTTCCCTCGGGTATTGCGGTCGCGGCGACGTCCGATTGCGCCCGCAAATTATCGATGCCTCGGGGGCACACTCGTTGTTGTCGAATTCTCCCGGTCTGAGCCTGCATATCATTGCCGTTTCCGCACGATCCGCACGAGGCGGAGGTGCCGGTCAGAAGGAGCTATTCGCGCCGCGCATCGGCCCTTATGCCGTCGGACGTAATTTCATAGTCGTCGCCGCGATGCCTGAGCCAGCCTGCCTTTACCATTGCGATCGCGGTCTCTTCACTGCATAACCGGTGGTTACCGCCCGGATAGTACAATTTCCCATCATGTGCGACCAAACGGCCGTACAGATGCGCTTGCCGTAGCACTCTCCGCATTCCGGGCGTGGGGTTGACCATGATGCCCATAAACCTTGGGGCTCAGCAGTCCTTCGAACGGAAATATATCGCGGCGCGCTGCCTGCTGCGAGGAGTATTACCGAATTGATCACCGCATTACCGAACGATGGACAGGGAGATGGGTCGTTATTGCGGTAACTTCGTCACAGGTCTGCCAGCAACTTGCGAGCTTCCACGAGATCGCGTGTTTCCAAGCCCTCGCTGAACCAGCTGTAGATCGGCACAAGAGCGTCGCGCGCCTCTCGCCGCATGCCGCGTGCCGCCTGGAGTCTGGCTCGCGCAACGCTTGCGCGAAGCTCGGGCAGCCTTGCACCCTGGGCAGCGATAATTTCACTCGCGGCCTCGAACTCCGCGTCCGCTTGATTTTCGGCCTCCTCCCCGGCTGCCAGCAACAGCAGTTCACCATGCATCCCCGCAAGGGATACGCTTGCTCGGGTGACGATCTCTTTCCATGACATAGAGACTGCTGGAACGGCTGGCGATAGCCGCCGGCCCCATCAGGATCGGCCAAGAGCGGATTCGGGTCCAGCCTCAGCCGGAATGATCACCCCGATCGTGTGGTAGGCGCGGCCGAAATAGATCAGATTGTCGGCGCAGCCAGATCTTTGCAGCGCGACGACCCGGCAGAACAGCACATCATGCGTGCCAACATTGACGACGTCCGCAATCCGGCAGTCGAACGCCGCGGCACAGTCGGCCAGCACGGGCGCGCCGGTTGCGAGTGTCGACCACGCCGCAGCGGCAAAGCGTTCCTCAGCGGGCACCTTGCCGCCGAACAGGCGGGATAGTCGGGCGCGATCGCGGCCCGATCGACCATGACGGCGCATTCTTCAAGGTGAAGGGCCCGCTCAACATCGGCCGCAGCCCGCAGGGCCAGCTCGTCGTGCTCCAGGCCGGCCGCTCCGAAGCCGGCCAGGCACTCGCCGCGCGCACCGCCGACATCGTGTTCTCGGTGGTGCAGGATATCGAGGAAGCCAAGGCCGGCTACGCCTCGCTGAAGACGCGCCTGCCGGCGTTCGGACGCAGGCCCGAGGACGTCACGGTGCTGCCAGGCGTGATGCCGGTGGTCGGCCGCACCGACAAGGAGGCATTCGAGAAGCTCAACACGCTCCAGAGCTTCGTCAGCGGCAGCAACGCGCTCGCCATCCTGTCGGACCGCTTCGGGCGCGACATGTCGGCCTACGATCTCGACGGGCCGATCCCCGACATCGCGCCATCAGACAGCTATCACAGCTTCGCCAGCGTCATGCTCGCCAAGGGCCGCCGCGAGAACATGACGCTGCGCGATCTCTACAATCTCACCGCCGCCGCCCGCGGCCATTGGGTGCTGTGCGGCTCGGCCGAGCGCATCGCCGACACACTCCAGCTCTGGTTCGAGGAGCATGCCGCCGACGGCTTCAATGTGATGCCGCCTTATTTCCACGAGGGGTTCGAGGACTTCGTCCAGCTCGTCGTGCCGATCCTCCAGGAGCGCGGGCTGTTCCGTGCGGACTATGAAGGCACGACATTGCGCGATCATCTCGGCCTCGCGCGGCCGGCGAATCCGTTCTTCGCGGCTTAGAGCGCGCCGGCGAAGCGCAGTGCCTGCTCGAGCGCCTGCAACTCGCCGTGTGTCGCCGCCGGCTGTGGCGGCCGCGCCGTGTCACATGACAGGCGTCCGAGCAGCTTCAGGCAGGCTTTGAGCCGCACGGTCGCGCGTCCTCCGGGCGCATCGCGATAGATCGCGACCGCCAGCGGATAGAGCTTCTCATGCGCGGCACGCGCCCGCTCCCAATCGCCGGCCTCCGCCGCATTCCAGAGACTCACCACGAGCTCAGGCACGACGCAGGCGAGGCTCACCTGGCTGCCGGCCGAGCCGACGAGATAGCTCGTCAGCAGGTGCTCGTCGCCGGAGCCGAGCACGACGAAGTCCGGTCGCAGCTTGCGGATCAGCCTGAGATTCTGTTCGTAGGCCGCAACCTCCCAGCTGCCTTCCTTCACCGCAACGAAACGGGGATCGGCGACAAGCCGCGTAAGCAGCGGCGGCGCGTAGGCCATCGCGCCCGCGCCGACGGGTGCAGCGTAGAGCATTAGCGGCGCGGTCGTGGCATCGCGGATGTAGCGGTGATGCTCGATCACGCAGTCATCGGCGTGGCCGAGCGCCCAGCTGTTGGGTGGAAACACCAGCAGCCCGTCGGCGCCGGCCTGTTGCAGCGCAGCCGCTTCGCGCGCGGACTCCAGGCTCGATTCATGATTGACCCCGGAGACGATCAGGCAGTCCTGCGGCGTGTGCTGGCGCGCCAGCTCCACCACGCGCCGCTTCTCGGCCAGCGACAGCACGAAATTCTCGCCGGCGTGGCCGTTGACGAGGAGCCCATTGATGCCGGGCGCGGACGCCACCGACGCGAGATGCGCTGCGAGCTGCGCCTCGTCGATCTCGAAATCAGGCGTCATCGGCACGATGGTGGCGGCGTGAATGCCGCGCAGGCGGTCGCTGAATGTCCGCATCTTGGCCGATCAATGAATGATCTGATCGAGGAACGTCCGCGCCCGCTCGGACTTCGGATGCTTGAAGAATTCCTCCGGCGCGGCCTGCTCGACCACCTTGCCCTCGTTCATGAATACGATGCGGTCGGCGACCTCGCGGGCAAAGCCCATCTCGTGGGTCACGCACAGCATGGTCATGCCCTCCTCCGCGAGCTTCTTCATGGTCTCCAGCACTTCCTTGACCATTTCCGGGTCGAGCGCGGAGGTCGGCTCGTCGAACAGCATGATCTTGGGCCGCATGCACAGCGCGCGTGCGATGGCGACGCGCTGCTGCTGGCCGCCGGAGAGCTGCCCGGGAAATTTCTCGGCCTGATCGGGAATCCGGACCTTGGTGAGGAAATGCATGGCGAGGTCCTTTGCCTCCGCCTCACTCATGCCGTTCACGGTCATCGGGGCCAGGATGCAGTTCTCCAGCACCGTCATGTGGGGAAACAGATTAAAACTCTGGAACACCATGCCGGTATCGCGCCTGACGGCGTCGATGTTCTTGCGCTGGCGATCGAGCTCGACGCCGTTGACGTAGATCAGGCCCTCGTCGTGCTTCTCGATGTGGTTGACGCAGCGAATGAGCGTCGACTTGCCCGAGCCGGAGGGACCGCAGACCACGATCTTCTCACCCTTGGTAACTCTGAGATCGACCTCGTTCAACGCGGTGAAGTCACCATAGTGCTTGTAGACCGCCTCCATGCGGACCGCAGGCACCTCACGGATTTGCGGCTGCACTGTTGAACCTTCGGCCGTAGTCATCGATATCTCGCTCATGCGCGGGCCTCCACGCTCGCCTGTGCGACCGGCGCGCTCGCTGCGACCCGCCTCGTTTTCGCGGCATTCGATCGACCGAAATGCTTCTCCAGCCGGCGCTGTACCGCGTCCCAGACCGAGGTGAGGATCAGGTAATACGCCGTTGCCGCCGCATAGACTTCCAAGATCTGGAAATGCTCCTGCATCAGCATGTCGCTGCGGCGCATGAGCTCCTCGACCGAGATCACGGAGGCAAGCGAGGTCGCCTTCAAGAGCGAGTTGATGGAGTTGCCGAGCGGCGGGATCATCAGGCGGAACGCCTGCGGCAGGGTCACGCGGCGGAACGTAACCCAGGGCGACAGGCTGAGCGCCCAGGCGGCCTCGCGCTGCCCCGCCGACACCGCCATGAAGCCGCTGCGCACGATCTCGGCGAGATAGGCCGCCTCGTTGAGGATCAATCCGACGAGCGCGCAGGTTATCACGCTGAACTTGATGCCGAGCTGCGGCAAGCCGCTGTAAATCACCACGAGCTGGATCAGCAGCGGCGTGCCGCGGAAGAACCAGATGTAAAAGCGCGCGGCACGCGCGAGCACCGGATTGGACGACATGCGCAGCAACGCGATGCCCATGCCGAGGATCAAACCGCCGACGACCGCCGCCACCGTCAAGCCGATGGTGACGAGCACTCCCTTCATCAGGAAGTAATTGAAGAAGTAGCTGACGGCGGCCGTCGGACTGAAATGGCTCATCGGCTCGTCTCCGTAGGTCTCAGGCCGGACCGGGGCCGGCGATCGCAAGCGGCTGGTCGGCCGGCATGGCGGTCAGGCCGAACTTGTCGAACAGCGCCTGATAAAAGCCGTCGGCCCGCATCGCGTTCAGCGCCTTGACGACGGTATCGGCGACCGTCTTGTTGCGGAAACCAAGCGTGGTCCTGGCCGTGCCGAGCCCGCTCAGGACTTCCTTCACGCGACCACGGCCAACGAGATCGCGCGCCACGCTGTCGACCAGCAGCGCATTGTCAACCTGGCCCGCAAGCAGCGCGCTGACGACGTTGGTCGCGGTCGGGAACGTGCGCATCTCGACGGCTGCGCCGCCCTTTGCGACGCTCGCATCGCTGAGTTTCTTGAGCCAGTTCATCTGGTAGCTGCTGACCTCGACCGCGGATGATTTTCCGATCAGATCGTTTTCGGTAGCAATTTTTGTGCCGCTAACGGGGGCCACCACGACTGAGATCGCCTGAATGGCATACGGCACCATGTACATCAGCTTCGAGCGTTCCTCGGTCCAGAACATGCCGGTATTGACACCGTCGATGCGCGCTGCGCCCAAGGCAGGAATCATCGCCGGAAAATCCATCTGGACGAGTTCGACCGGAAGACACAACCGCTTGCCGAGCTCGGCGGCGAGCTCCACGTTGAGGCCCTGCAGCTGGCCGTCCTTGTCGACGAATTGCTGCGGCGGATTGGTCGGGTTGATGGAGAGCTGCAATTTGCCGGGCGCAATCAGATTGTCATCGGTGATTGCGGGCGTACAGGCGGCATGCACCGCCGTGGACGCGAGAACGAGTGCGGCGGCCGCACTCAAGCGAAACAGTGTCGAGACCATGGATACCTCCAGTAAGACGCCAATAACCGATGCAGTTCCTCGCCCGAGATTCCCCTCGACGTTTCTTGGATGCGGCCGGCCGGATCTCGCGACGCGGCAGGCAGCATCGTCTTCGATCTGCTCAAGCCGGTCCCGACATCGGCCTGAGCTGGATGCGCATGAAATTCTTCACCAGGGATTCGAACGGACCAAAACCCTTCACCTTCAGGAACTCCGGCGTCTCGAATGCCCATCGCCCCGCGACCTCGTACATGGCGGCGTATTTCGGCCCGTCGCCGACCGAGACGAAGCGCTTGGCCGAGAGCCAGCCGGGACAGGCGAGCAGATCAGGGAAATGCTTCTGCTCGTACCAAGCGTTGAATGCAGCCTCGTGCTCGGGATCGATGTCGACCCGCACGATGTGGATGAAGGCTTCGTCCAGCATCGTCTCGTTCCTCATGCCAGACGGATGTCGCCGGCCGCGCGCGCCGCACCGACCGTCGTTGCAATGGCATCGCACAGCGCAGGCAGAACCGGCAGCAGCGGCGGCCGCGGATCGGCATTGCGGATCAGGCCGAGCGCCTTGAGCCCGACCTTCATGCGCGTGTGCATGTCCATGATCGGCGCAGGCCCGTAGATGGCGCGGACGATCGGATAGAGCCGTTCGTTGACGGCGCGCATCGCCTTGAGGTCGTCGGCGAGCGAGGCCTGCCAGAGCGCTGCGAACAGATGCGGCGCGAGGCTGACGAGGCCGGAGAGAATGCCGTCGCCGCCGACGGCGAGCTGCGGCACGAACCAGTTGAAGTTCGACGGCAGGATCGCGACAGAGGGATCGGCCTGCTTCACCGCCCGCCGGTTCTCGTCATAGGCCAGCATGGTGTCGCTGCCCTCCTTGATGGCGATGACGCTGTCGAGCGCTGCGATCTTGGCCAAGGTCTCCGGCGAGTAGCCAAATCCCGATGCGAGCGGATATTGGAAGATCGACACGGGAATTCCGATCGCGGAGCCGACCGCCTGCACGAAAGCCGCCGGCGCGTGCGAGGTCGCCGAGGCTCCGCCGCCGAGCGGTGCGGGCGGGAACAACACGGCGCAATCGGCGCCGGCAGCTTCCGCGAGCTGCGCCTGATGGATCGCTTCCGCCGTGGAATGCGCGATGATGCCGGCCAATAGCGGCTTGCCGCCGATCTGCCGGCGTGTCCGCTCGATCACGGCCTGACGTTCGTCGTCCGAGAGCGACCCGCCCTCGCCGGCATGTCCATTGACGAACACCGCCGCGATGCCGTCCGGGCAGGCGCAATAGTCGAGCACGCGGGCATAGCCGTCCCAGTCGATCGAGCTGTCGTCCCTGAAGGGCAGCACGGTCGCGACCGTGACGCCGCGCAAATCCGGCTTTTTCATCGCCTTGCTCATGACGGTTTTCGCCGCGGAAATTTCAGGCTCGCGCGCGCCTTCAGCACTTCGAGGCCGCCCTCGTTGCGCGCGCTCGCCTCCCAGATGATGGTGCGAGTCTCGTCGTGCTGCTCGGCGATCCAGACGTCGAAGGTGAGCGTGTCGCCGTAGAACACGGGACCGGTGAACCAGAAGCGGTCCTCCACCGACACGCCGATGGTGCCGACCAGCTCGCTGGTGAGGATGCTGGTGCAGAGGCCCGCGACCATGATCCCCGGCGCCAGCCTGCGGCCAAAGCGCGTCGCGCCAGCATAGACCTCGTCGACATGAACGGGGCCGAAATCGCCGGTCGCAGCGATATAGAGCGCGCCATCGGCCTCTGTGATGGTCTTGCTCAGGCTGACCCTGTCATTCACCCTGAGATCGTCGAAGGACTTTGGCTCGTACATGGCTCAGGCCTTGGCAAAGGGAACCAGCGTCGCGGTGCCGTCCACCACGGTCGCGCCTGAGGGCGACAGCGTGCAGGTGACGCGACAGGTCGCATCGTCGCCGTCAACCGAAACGATCTCGGCCCGGGCCTCGACGGACTCGCCGACGATCACGGGCGCAGCGAAATTCAGCGCGATGCTGCCGATCCGCCGTGTCGGCCCACCGAGCTGGCTGAGGCAGGTGGTGGCGAGACCACCCACGGCGAGCTCGAAGGCGACCATGTTGGAGGCGCCCGCCTTCCTGGCGCGGACGGCATCGACATAGAGACCGCCGAGATTGCCGCTAATGCCGGTGAACATGGCCTGCTCGGCTACCGTCATGGTCTTGCGGAACGCGAAGGCGGCGCCGGGCTTGAGAGGTGCGTGAGACATCGATCGCTTCCCTAGAGCTGCAAGCCGTTCTTGATGGTGCTGCGCGCAACCAGCATGCGGTGGATTTCGGAAGTGCCGTCATAGATGCGGGTGACGCGGGCGTCGCGATACATCCGCTCCAGGGGCAGGTCCTTACTGAACCCCATGCCGCCGAACACCTGGATGGCGCGGTCGACGACGCGGCCCTGCATCTCGGACGCCGCGACCTTGATCATCGAGACCTTGTCGCGCGCATCCTTGCCCTGATCGATGTCCCAGGCCGCATTCATCACCATCATCTTCACGCCAAAAATCTCGGTGGCGGAATCGGCGATCAGCTTCTGCACCATCTGGAAATCGCCGATGAGCTGGCCGAACTGGCGCCGCTCGCCGGCGTGCCTGCGCATCATCTCCAGCGCGCGCTGCGCCATGCCGACGGCGCGCGCACCGATATGGGCGAGCCGGATCTGGAGCACGCTCTGCATGATCAGCTTGAAGCCGCCGCCGACCTCGCCGAGCACGGCCGCCTTCGGAATACGGCAATCCTCGAAGCTCAGCTCGGCATGGCCATAGCCGCGATGGCCCATCATCGGCTGGGTGCGCGCGACCTTGAAGCCGGGCGTGCCGCGGTCGACCAGGAACAGCGTGATGCCGCCGCGGGCACGTTTTTCCTTGTCCGTCAGTGCCATCAGGATCACGTAATCGGCGATGTCGCCGTCGCTGATGAAATGCTTGGTGCCGTTCAGCACCCATTCGTCGCCGTCGAGATGCGCCGTCGTGCTGATCGACGCCGCGTCGGAGCCGGCGCCCGGCTCGGTGATCGCCATGGCGCAGATCTTGTCGCCCTTCACCGTCGGCAGCAGATAGCGCTCGACCTGGTCGCCCTTGCAGGCCATCAGCATCGGATAGACCTGACCGAACACGCGGCGGATCAGCGCGTCCGACGTCTTGCCGAACTCTTCTTCGACCAGGCAATGCTCGACGCAGGACAGCCCGCCGCCGCCGACATCCGCCGGCATGTTCATGGCGTAAAGGCCGAGCTTCTGTGCCTTGGCCTTGGTGACCGCAAGCGCGTCGGCCGGCACCTTGGCAGTCAGCTCCACCTCTTCTTCGAGCGGCTGCACCTCCGTCTCGACGAAACGGCGGACGGTATCGACCAGCAGGCGCGTCTCCTCAGGGAGTGAAAAATCGATCATCGTGCAACTCCGAGGGCTTTGCCCGCGACCATCGCGTCTATCTCCGTGGCGCCGTAACCGATCTCGCCGAGCACCTCCCGCGTCTGCGCACCGAGCCGCTGCGGCACCAGCCGCACCTCCGGCGTCCGGCCGTCATAGCGCGCGGGATGCGCGACCATGCGGATCGACGCGCCTCCCGCGCTCTCGGCGCTCTTGAACACGCCGAGATGGTTGAGCTGGGGATCGCTTTCGAGGTCGCGATAATCCTGCACCGGCGCGTGCCAGATGCGCGCGGCTTCAAGCGAGGGCAACCAATCGGCCGTCGACTTCTGTTTCAGCCTGATAGCAACGATCCGCGTGATCTCTTCGCGCTTCGAAAAACTGTCGGTGTCGCAGAACTGCTTCAGCTCCTCGCTGTCGAGCGCGACGCCCAGAGCCTTAGGCGTGGCCATGGAGATCGCGAGATGGCCGTCGGCCGTCGCGTGAATGCCGTAAGGCCCGGGGCTGAACCAGGCCGCGATGCCGGCCGGACCGCGCGGCGTCGGCGACGGCGCGCCGTTCAGCCAGGCGGTCAGCGGCTCGACCTGGAGATCGAGTGCGGCCTGATAGAGGTTGACCTCAACGAGTTGGCCCTTCCCGGTCTTTGTCCGGGCGAACAGTGCCGCAAGGATGCTCATGGCATAGAGCGAGGCCGCATGCTGATCGACGATGACTGCGCCGACCGCGGTCGGTTCACCATCGGCGCGTCCCGTCCGCATCGCAAGACCCGACATCGCCTGGAGCAGGAGATCCTGCCCCGGACGATCCTTGTACGGCCCCTCCGACCCGAAGCCGGTTGCCACCGCATAGATCAGGCCGGGGTTGATCGCCTTCAGTGTGTCGTAGCCGAGGCCGAGCTTGGCCATGGTGCCCGGCCGAAAGTTCTCCATCACGACATCTGACGTCGCGACCAGCTTCTTCACCGCGGCGATACCGTCGGGATGCTTGAGATCGACCGCGAGGCTTCGCTTGTTGCGGCCGGTCGCCAGATGATTGACGCTGTCACCCGCAACGAAGTGATTGGCGACCGCCCAGTTGCGCTGAAATGCGCCCTCGATCGGTTCGACCGCGATGACGTCGGCGCCGAGATCGGCCAGCGTCTGCGCAGCCAGCGGCCCCGCGAGATAGTGATTGAAGCTGAGGATCTTGACGCCGTCGAGCAGGTTCATCCGTTCATACCTCAGTTCAAGCAGCCGCAATTGGCGCGCCGCGCCACACGAGATCGAATGTCTTGACCAGGGCACGTGCGGCCGCGTCCTGCGCGGCCGGCAGCGGCAGCCGCGGCGGGCGCGGATTGCCGGCTGCAAAGCCCATATGGCCGAGCAGCGCCTTGCTGCCGGCGACGTAGGCCTGGCCGCCGACGAATTCGATCACCGGCAGGTATTTGAGATAGAGTTCGCGCGCGTCCTTGATCGCGCCGTGGTCGGCGACGAGGCTGAAGATGCGGGCCATTTCCGCAGGGACCACGTTGGAGGCCACGGCCACCCAGCCCTGCGCGCCCTCGACAAAGGATTCGAAGCCAAGGATGCCGCCGAACACGATCATCTTGTCACCGCAGAGGCGGATGATGTCGCGCACGCGCGTCACCTCCAGCGTCGACTCCTTGATATAGAGACAGTTGTCGATCTCGGCGATCCGCGCCACGAGCTGTGGCTTGAGATCGACATTGGCGGTTGCCGGATTGTTGTAGACCATGATCGGCAGCGCGATCGCATCGGCCACCGTCTTGTAGTGATGGACGAGCTCGTCGTCGGTCGGCGTCGAATAGAACGGCGGGATGATCATCACGCCGTCAGCGCCCAGTTTTTCGGCACGGCGACTGAGGCGAACCACCTCACGCGTATCCTCCGCGCCGGTGCCGATCAGCACGGGGACGCGGCCCGCGGCCTGGCGAACGACGACCTCCGCAACCAGCGCCTTCTCGTCATCGTCCATGGACAGGAACTCACCGTCGAGCCAAGCGGGATCAATCCATGAATACCCTGCGCGATCTGCCAGTCGACGAAGGCGCGCAAGGCCGCGACATCGACCGCCCCCGCTGCCGTGAACGGGGTGATCATGACGGTGTAGGTGCCGCGGAACGTCTTCATCAGGAAACTGCCGAGTACTCGGGTGGATTGAAGCGATAAGTGCCGCCTGCGGAATATCCGCACGCTTTATGCAATCGTTTGCATAAATGGCTCTGCATTGGGCAACACCATCCATTTTTTGAGCTTGATCCCCGTAGAATAAGCTCATAGCGTTTCTGCAATCGTTTGCAGTCTATCGGCAGGTTGGATGAGCGTCACGCTCAAAGATGTGGCACAAGCGGCCCGCGTTTCAGTCAGCACTGCTTCCCGAGCGCTGACGGGAACCGGCCTGACCAGCGAACGCACGCAGCAGCGCCTGGTGCGCATCGCGCGCGAGCTCGGCTATCGGCCGAACCCGATCGCACGCGGATTGAAGACCGGACAGTCGCGGCTGGTGGCGCTTCTCGTTCACAATCTCACCAACGCCTCGTTCCAAGTGATGGCCGAAGTGGTGCAGGCGCGCCTGAAGGCGCTGGGTTATCAGATGCTTCTGTGCATCGGCGGCGACGATCCGCAGCAAGAAAGCGACACCCTCACCACGCTGGTCGACCACCGCATCGACGGACTGATCGTGGTGCCGACAGGCAAGAACGGCGCGCAGCTCAAGGCACTCTCCAAGGACGTCCCCATCGTCTGCCTGGTGCGGCGCGATGACGCGACCGATCTCGAGACCGTGCTCGCCGACGATCCGCAAGGCGCTTATCTGGGCACGCGTCACCTGATCGAGCTCGGACACAAGCGCATCGGGCTGATCGTCGGCCGCCAGGACACGACGTCGGGCCGCGAACGGTTGTCCGGCTATGTCCGCGCGCTGCGCGAGGCGGGTATCCCCAGGGACGACACATTGATTCATGCCGGCCACTACGTGCCCGAGACCGGCGCGACCTGCACCCGCAAACTGCTCGACCTTCCCCGCCCGCCCAGCGCGATCTTCGTCGCCAACCATGAAGCGACGCTCGGCGTGCTGCGCGTGACGGCGGAGCGGAACATCGCGATCCCCGACGACCTCTCGCTGCTCTGCTACGAGGACATGCCCTGGTTCGAATGGCATCGCCCGGCCATCAGCATCGTCGACAACGGCGCGCGGGATCTTGCCAATCTCGCCGTCGACCGGCTGCTGCATCGCATGGATGCGAAGGGAAATGGCAATGACGGCGTCCGCGAATATCGGGTCGGCGCGCGCCTGGTGCAGCGCGACTCCTGCCGCCGGATCGACGCCCCGCCCCCGGCGAAGTCCGCGAAGTCCAAATCATCTTCATCCAAATCGTCAGCGGCCAAATCCGCAAAGGTCTGATCGATGCCCTATGTCGAAGTGCTCGCCCCGCAAGTCCCAAATCAGCGCAAGGCCGCGCTGGCGAGGTCCGTGACCGACGGCCTGATGTCGGCGTTCGGCGTCACCGCTGATACGGTCACGCTCTATTTCCTGCCCATTGCGGCGGATGATTACGCCCACGCCGGCACGTTCGGCGCGCAGGCCACCGGCCAGCGCATCCTGCTCAAGGTCCACGCCTTCCGCCGCAGCGAGGCCGAGCGTCGCGCAGCCGCCATCGCGCTGACCCGCAGCGTGTGCAGTGCCTATGGCGTGCCGGGCGACGACGTCGCGGTCTATTTCCTCGACCGCGACCGCAGCGAGGTCTCCCACGATTCCAAGCTCGCCAGCGACTGACCGGAGCACGCCATGGACCGCTTCTACAGCCAAGACCAGAAGGCTCTCCGCGACACAGCCCGCCGCTTCGCCGAAGCGGAGATCCTGCCGCGCGCGGCCGCGATCGATCGCGAGGACCGCTTCGACCGCTCCCTCTACAAGGGCATGGCCGATCTCGGCCTGTTCGGCATCTGCCTGCGTGAAGGCGCCGGCGGCGCCGGGCTCGATGCGGTCGCGGCCTGCATCGCGATGGAGGAGCTGGCGCGCTGCTCCGGCGCGGTCGCCAACGCCTTCGCGATCCCCGTCGAGGCCGTACTGTTCTTCGACCATCACGGCACCGAGGCGCACAAGACGCTGATCCCGAAGATCCTGAGCGGCGACATCATTCCCGCCACCGCCGTCTCCGAGCCCGATCACGGCTCCGATGTCGCGGGTATCCGCACCAATGCGCTGCGCGAAGGCAATGGCTGGCGGCTCAACGGCACCAAGGCCTGGGTGACGCTCGGCGGCGTCGCCGACCGCATCATGGTGTTCGCGCGCACCGGCGCGGATGCCGGCCACCGCGCCATCTCCTGCCTGCTGGTCGACGGCGCACTGCCTGGCATCGCCCGCGGCAAGAACGAGGAGTTGCTCGGCATGCACGGCCTCGACGACTGCCAGATCACCTTCTCCGACGTGCGCCTGCCCACCGACAGCGTAATGGGGCCGGAGAACCAGGCCTTCAAGATGGCCATGAGCAATTTCAACTTCAGCCGGCTGATGATGGCCTCGATGGCGCTCGGGATGGCGCAGGCTGCGTTCGAGGATGCGACCGCCTATGCCAAGGAGCGCAAGCAGTTCGGCCAGGCCATCATCGGCTTCCAGGCGGTGCAGTTCATGCTCGCGGATATGTCGACCGACATCGCCGCTGCGCGCCTCCTGATCCACCACGCCGCGCGCCTGCACGATGCCGGCGAGCCGATCGCCAAGGAGGCGGCGCAGGCAAAGCTGTTCACCACCGACATGGCGATGAAGCACGTCTCCAACGCGCTGCAGATCCACGGCGGCAACGGTTATTCGCGCGAATACCGCATCGAGCGCATCTTCCGCGACGTGCGCCTCGCCCAGATCTACGAGGGCACCAACCAGATCCAGCGGCTGATCATCGCCCGCCAGGTCGAGAAGGAGGCCGCGTGAGGGCATGCTGAGCATCATCACGGCGAAAGAAGCCGCGGGCCTAATCCGCGACACCGACACGCTGATCGTCGGCGGCAATGGCGGCACCGGTGCTGCCGAAGCCATCCTCGACGCGCTGGAGCAGCGCTTCCTCGGCGGCCAGGGCCCACACGATCTGACGCTGATCAACATCACCGGCGTCGGCGCCGTCTCCGAGAAGGGCCTCTGCCATCTCGCCCATGAAGGCCTGATCGCGCGCGTGATCGGCGGCAATTTCGGGCTTCAGGTGCCGTTCATGCGGCTCGTCCGCGACGAGCTGATCGACGCCTACAATTTCCCGCAAGGCGTGATGAGCCAGCTCTGCCGCGCCATGGCGGCGAAACATCCCGGCGTGCTCACCCATGTCGGCCTCACCACCTACATGGACCCGCGGCAGGACGGCGGGCGCATGAACAAGCGCACCACCGCGCCGCTGGTCGACCTACTCGAGCTGCACGGCCAGTCCTGGCTGCTCTACCGCGTGCCCGCCCCGCCCGATGTCGCCATCATCCGCGGCACCTCGGCCGACGAGGACGGCTATATCAGCATGGAGCACGAAGGCACGACGCGCGAGGATCTCTCGATCGCACAGGCCGTGCACAATGCCGGCGGCACCGTGATCTGCCAGGTCAAGCGCATCGTGAAGCGCGGCTCGATCCATCCGCAGATGGTGAAGATCCCGGGCTTCCTGATCGACCACGTCGTGCTCGAGCCCGAGCAGATGCAGACCTACGGCACCGCCTATGACCCCGCACGCTGCGGCGAGACGCGCGTCCCGGTGGCGATGATTACGCCCGATCCGCTCACCGAGCGCCGGGTGATTGCCCGCCGCGCCGCCTTCGAGCTACGCCCGCGCGACGTCGTCAATCTCGGCGTCGGCATCTCGGCGATGATCCCGAATGTCGCGGCCGAGGAAGGCATCTCCGACCTGATCACGCTGACGGTGGAGTCCGGCGTGGTCGGCGGCGTGCCCGGGCATGCGCGCGAATTCGGCACCGCCATCAATCCACGCGTCATTCTCGATCAGGCCTATCAGTTCGACTTCTATGATGGCGGCGGCCTTTCTTGCGCCTTCCTCTCCTTCGCGGAGGTGGACGAAGCCGGCAACGTCAACGTCACCCGCTTCGGCGAGCGCCACGACGGCTCCGGCGGCTTCATCGACATCACGCAGAACGCCAAGCGGCTGATCTTCAGCGGCACCATGACCGGCGGCAAGTTCGACATCGGCGTCGAGAACGGCCGCCTGGCGATCCGTCGCGACGGCGCCTTCCGCAAATTCGTGCCGCAAGTGGGCCAGATCAGCTTCAGCGCGTCGCTGGCGGCACAGCGCGGCCAGCAAGTCAGCTACGTCACCGAGCGCGCCGTGTTCGAGCTCGAGAACGGCAGCGTGACCCTGACCGAAGTCGCGCCGGGCGCGCGGCTTGAGGAGGACATCCTCGCCCATATGGGTTTCAAGCCGCACATCAGCCCGCATTTGAAGGACATGGACCCGCGCATCTTCCGCTCCGGGCCGATGGGGATCGCGCAAACCTTCAATGCCCTGCCGGCGCGGCCACGCAAGGTTGCCTGAGGGATCAGCATGAACGCCAGCGGCCCGATCAATCTCCGTTACGAAGATATCGCGCTCGGCGCGGAGTTCGAGACCGCCGTGCACACCGTGACGGAAGCCGACATCGCGGCCTTCGCCGACGTCACGCGCGACCATCATCCGCTCCATGTCGATGGCGCCTACGCGCGCTCCCGCGGCTTTCCCGCGGTGATCGGCCACGGGCTGTACGGCCTGTCGCTGATGGAGGGGCTGAAGTCGGAGCTCAAGCTATATGAAGAGACCTCGGTCGCCTCGCTCGGCTGGGACGAGGTGAAGTTCAGGGGGCCCATCGTCGCCGGCGATACCTTGCGCGTGCGCTTTCGTTTCGTCGAGAAGCGGCCGACCAAGAACCCCGCGCGCGGCATCGTCGTCGAGACGCTCGACCTCCTCAACCAGCGCGACGAGGTGGTGACCGCGGCGCGCCACATCTCGCTGATCCTGACCCGGCGAGCTGATGCTGCGGCGGCCACATGACGAGACAATGAAGAAGACGCGGACCGGAGAACGGCTCCTCTGCCACCCAAGATTTGATCGGAGTATTCAGATGCGATTTCCCAAAATCTTCTCCGCCCTCGTCCTTCTGGTCGGCCTGACGCAGGCGGCCGGCGCCCAGACCTGCACGCCGAAAGTGCCGGCGTCGAGCCTGATCGAGGCGCCGAAATGGCAGATGTCGATCAACCCGACGCTGCCGCCGCAGCAATTCGTCGACGACAAGGGTGAGTTGCAGGGCCTTAATGTCGAGCTCGCCCGCGAGATCGCCAAGCGCATCTGCGTCGAGGCGGTTTTCCTGCGCATGGACTTCCCGCCGATGATCCCGGCGCTGCGCTCCGGCCGGTTCGATGCCATCAACACCGGCCTGTTCTGGACCGAGGAGCGCTCCAAGATGCTCTACCTCGTGCCTTACGCGCAGCAGGCGATCAGCATCTACACCGATCCCTCCTCCAGCCTGAAGCTCGAAAAATTCGAGGATCTCGCCGGCCGCGTGGTGGGCGTGGAATCGGCGACCTACACCGAGCGCAAGGCGCGCGAGTTCAGTACCGCGATGGAGGCCAAGGGCCTCAAGCCGATCGAGCTGCGCACCTTCACCACCGTCACCGCGACCTCGGCGGCTCTGCGCGCCGGCCAGCTCGAGGCCGCGCTCAACATCAACGAGACCGCCAACTCGCTCGAGCAGAAGGGCATCGCCAAGATCTGGGTCCGCGACATCGCCGGCACCGACATCACCTTCGCCTTCCGCGACAAGCAGCTCGCCCAGGCCGTCGCCGATGCGCTCACCGCGATCCGCGCCGACGGCACCTACGACAAGCTGTTCGACAAATTCGGCATGACCAAGCTGAAGGGGACGACGTTCGCGATCCGCGGCGACGGGCCGACGAATTGACGGCAGGCACCGACACGCCACTTGGCGGCGTGTCGAATCAGATCAGGCTCGACCTGCCCCGGCTCAGCACTTCGCCTGCGCCCTTGGCTCCGACGATCCGTCCCTGGTCACAGACCACCCGGCCGCGGGCGATTGTGGTCACCGGCCATCCCGTGACGTCGAACCCTTCCCATGGCGTGTAGTCTGAGCCGTGATGCAGATCGTCCTGCCGGATGGGCTTCTTCAAATTGGGGTCCCAGAGAACGATATCGGCATCAAAGCCGACGCCGATCGAGCCCTTGCGCGGATAGAGGCCGTAGATGCGGGCGTGGTTGGTCGCGGTCAGTTCGACGAACTTCTGCAGCGTGATGCGTCCCTTCGAGACGCCCTCGGAGAACAGTATCGGCAGCCGCGTCTCGACGCCGGGGATGCCGTTCGGCACCCAGCGGAACGAGGTGCGGGCGTTCGGCGTCAGCTTGCCCCTGGGATCGTCGTAGCGGAACGGGCAATGATCGGACGAGAACGTCTGGAACACGCCGGTCGTGATTCCTTCCCAGATCGCCTGCTGGCTTTCGACATCACGGGGCGGCGGCGAGCAGACATATTTCGCACCGGTGATGTCCATGTTCAGGCCCTTCATATCGTCGGCCGTGAGCGTGATGTATTGCGGGCAGGTCTCGGCATGCACGGGTAACCCGCGCTGTTGCGCCCAGCGCACCTGCTCCATCGCCTCGCGTCCGGAGACGTGAACGATCATGATGGGCACGCCGACTATCTCGGCGTGACTGATGGCGCGATGCGTCGCCTCGCGCTCGACAGCCTGCGGACGTGACACTCCATGATAATAGGGCGCGATCTGGCCGTCGCGTTCCAGCTTCGCGGTGAGGAAGCGGATGGCGTCGTAGCCCTCGCAATGGACCATGACCAGAGCTTTCTCGCGACGCGCCACATCGAACACCTCGAGCAGCTGCTTGTCGCTAAGCACGAGATCGTCATAGGTCATGAACACCTTGAACGAGGTGTAGCCGTCCTTGACGAGGGCCGGCAGCTCCTGGCCGAGCACGACGGCTGTCGGATCAGAGATGATCAGGTGAAACGCCGTGTCTATGTAGCACTCGCCCGCAGCGAGCTTGCGGTAGTCCTCGACGCAGGCGCGCAGCGAGGTGCCCTTCTCCTGGAGCGCAAAGGGCAGCACCATAGTGTTGCCGCCGGCCGCAGCAGCGCGCGTCGCCGACGCAAAGTCGTCGGCCATCACCACGTCAGGTCCCGACGGCTGCGAAATGTGAACGTGGCTGTCGATGCCGCCCGGCAGCGCGAGCAGCCCCGTCGCATCGATCTCGCGTGCCGCGCCATCGACGTTGTCGGCAATGCTGACGATACGGCCGTCCCGAATGCCGATATCAGCGCGAAACTCGTCGCTGGCCGTCACGATGGTGCCGCCGCGGATGGCAAGATCGAGCTGCGTCACTGCCGTCTCCATCACCTGATGACTGGGGCTGTCCCGAAGATCCGGCCCCACTCTGAAAGGGTGTTGATATCGCCGCCGGCGAGGCTGAGGGTCCGCCATAGCGTCACTGCGACCGAGTCCAGCACGGCGATATCCAATTCCCGTTCGAGCGAGGCCGCAAGCCCCGCGCCGTCGAGATTGGTGCAGAGGATGACGACGGCATCGGCGCCCTCGGCAGCGACGGCGTGGATCATGCCGGCGATCACCCTCGGCTCGACCTCGCCAAAGGAAAAATTGTCGCGCAGGCCGAGATGCCGCTCCGTGTGCGGAGCGATGCCCGCCTCGGCCCAGACGTGTCCGATCCGGCGCTGCACGTCGTCCGTGTAAGGCGAGACCAGGCCGACGCGTCTGGCTTGCAGCGCGCGCGCCGCGTCGATGCAGGCCAACGTCGACGTCGTCGCCGGCACGCCTGTGCGCGCCTTGATCGCTTCACACAGGCTCATGTCACGCTGGATGCCCAGCCAGCTCGCGGACGTGCCGTTCCAGGCGATGGCGTCGACCTTGGCGTCGGCGAGCAGATCCGCCGCCGGCAGCATCACCGAGGCGTCGAACTGGCTCAGCGCCGCTGCGTCGAGCGCGATCTCGGTGACACGGAAACGCGAGAAATGCGCCGTGACGCCAGGGACGCCCGCCAGCATCGCACTGGTGACGGGCTCGAGCACCGAGTTGGACGACGGCGTGATCATGCCGAGACGCTTGCGCATGGCGACACCTTACGACGCCTGCGCGAGGCGCGTCGACTCCTCGCGGATCAAAGCCAGGATATGGCGCTTGGCATCGTTGAACTCAGGACCCGTGATGTCGCGCGGGCGCGGCAAGTCAAAATTGACGGCCTCGCGGATCCGGCCCGGCCGCTTCGTCATCACCACGATCTTGTTGCCGAGCACCAACGCCTCGTCGACGCTGTGGGTGACGAACACGATGGTGCAGCGCCGCTTCTGCCAGATCGCGACCAGCTCCTCCTGCATTTCGAGCTTGGTCTGGGCGTCCAGCGCAGCGAACGGCTCGTCCATCAGGATGACGCTCGGGTTCATCAGCAGCGCACGGGCAATGCCGACGCGCTGGTTCATGCCGCCGGACATTTCGGAGGGATGATGGTGCTCGAAGCCGCGCAGGCCCACGAGATCGATGAACTCCATGGCGCGGTCGCGCCGTTCGGCCTTGGCGACGCCCTTGAGCTTGAGGTGGAAGGCGATGTTGTCGATCGCGGTCAGCCACGGCATCAGGGTCGGTTGCTGGAACACCACGCCGCGGTCCGAGCCGGGCCGCTTCACCTGCTTGCCGTCGACCAGCGTGCGGCCGGAGGTCGCCTGCTCGAAGCCGGCGATGATGTTCAGGAGTGTCGACTTGCCGCAGCCGGACGGGCCAAGCAGGCAGACGAAATCATTGGCCCCGATGTCGAGATTGATGTTGTCCAGCGTCAACAGGTCGCGACCGCGCCGCTTGTCAGAAAACACCTTGACGATGTTGCGAAGCTCGATTGCCGCCATCAGCCCGCCCTGCCCTGCACGGTGGTGGTCTGCTGCCAGCGCAGCGTGCGCCCCATGATCGCCTTGAGGCCGAGATCGGAGAGATAGCCGAGCAGCCCGATCGAGATCATCGCCGCGAGCACGATGTCGTAGCGCAGGAAGTAATAGGAATCCCACAGCACGTAGCCGAGGCCGCTCTTCACCGCGACCATCTCGGCCGTCACCGTCAGCATCCAGGCCGAGCCGACCGCGATGCGCAGGCCGGCAAAGATCGACGGCAGCGCCGCCGGCAGCACGATGTCGGTCAGCATTTGGCGGCTATTGGCGCCCATCATCGCGCCAGCGCGGACGAGATTATGATCCACGGTCTTCACGCCGTGGATGCTGTTCATCAGGACGGGAAAGAAGGCGCCAAGGAAGACGAGGAAGATGGCCGGCTTGTCGGCGATGCCGAACCAGATGATGGCCAGCGGAATCCAGGATACCGGTGGGATCGGCCGCAGCATCTGCAGCGTCGGCTCCAGCGTCTTCTCGAACAGGCGGGACCAGCCGATCGCGACGCCGGCGAGAATGCCGAGCAGGCTTGCCAGCGCAAAGCCGCCGAACACGCGCAAGGCGCTGGCGAGCGCATCGCGCAGCCAGTGCCCGGTATAGGTCTGCGTGGTCTCATCGAAGCCAAACACCCAGTCGCCGAGCGCATGCAGCACCGCGCTCGGCGCCGGCAGCAGCGCCGGCGGCAGCATGCCGCTGCGGGCGAAGGCTTCCCAACCCGCAATCAGCAGCACGGGCACGATCAGGCGTTCGAGCCCCTGGAATGCCCGCGTCAGCCGGAACGGCGGCCTTGCGGGCGAGACGTCAGTAACCGAGGTCATTCTTGGTTTTTCCCGTGGCCTGCTCCAGGAACGAATAGTCCATGTTCTTCTCCGCTTCGGCGGAGACGTCCTTGGAGATGTATTTGAGGTCGCGCATCATCGCGGCGATCGCCAGCGTCTGCGAGCGATGGATCGCAGGATCGGGCGAAGCGTTCTTCAGCGCCTCGGTCGCGACATTCTTGTCGAGGCCGGTGAGCTTGTTGATGACCTCGACCCACGGCCCCTTGTCCGCGATCAGCTTGTTGTCGAGTTCGACCACGGCGCTGACAACACTCTGGACGCCGGCGCGCTGGCCCGCGATCACATCCGAACGCGTGACGATCAGATTCGTGAGATTTCCCGCAGCCTGCTCGTACGGCAGCACAAAATGCTTGCCGGCGCCGGCGAGCCGGATCTGCGAGGCGAACGGCTCGACCGAGCAGATCATGTCGACCTCGCCGCGCTGGAGCGCGGCGAGATGGTCGGACGGATTGGGGATGTTGATGAACTGGATGTCCTTGTTGGGATCGACGCCCTGCTTGAGGAACGCGCCGCGCATGTGGATGTCCTGCGCATTGCCGCGGGACGCCGCGACCTTGAGCGGCTGACCGTCGCTCTTCGCCTTCGCAACGGTCGTCTTGAACGTGGCCCAGTCCTCAGGCGGAAGGCTCAGCTTCGCCGAGGACAGGCATTCCGAGCCACCATTGATCTGGCCCGATACGGCGACGACGTCAAAACCTTTGTCGAGCGCGGTGATGTAGTGGAGGTAGGTGACCTGCGCGACGTCGATGCTCTTCGACACCAGCGCGGTGAGCACGTCATTGCCCGAGTTGAAGCCGGTGGCCTCGACCTCGACGTTCTTGGCCAACCCGGGGACCAGCGACATCGGCAGGCAGTGCGCGCATTTGGCGTAGCCGAGCTTGATCTTCGGGACTTGCGCCGAGGCGATCTCGCTTCCGCCAAGCACCGCCGCCATCACCACGAGGCCCAGTCGCAAACTCGTCCGCATCGCTTACTCCGTTTCGAAGGCGCGCGGGATCTCGCGCGTCGGAAACGATCATCCGCCGCCCTTCGCCGCAGCGCAATCCGGTTTTTGCATGCTGCATACAATTTGCGCGCTATGCCATTGTTTTCAGCGAGATACGTCGATATTTTGGGCAAGCAAAAGGGCCGGAAACGGCTAGGATCAACATGAGAAGTGAGGCACGCGTGCAGCCAAAATCGGAAGCGCCGAAGGGACGAAAGTCGCCTAAACTCAAGCGGATGGGCCTGCATGAGCGCGCCGCCGCGCGGATGCGGACGATGATCATTCGCGGCGAGCTGCCCCCGGGATCGCAGACCCAGGAGACGAAGCTGTCGAAGGAGCTCGGGGTGTCGCGCACCCCCTTGCGCGAGGCGATGAAGGTGCTGGCGGCGGAAGGGTTGATCGAGCTGCGCCCGAACCGCAGCCCGCGCATCGCCGATATCGCGATCGACGGCATCTCTGAGCTGTTCGAAGCGCTGGCCGGCATCGAGCGGCTGGCCGCCGAGCTCGCCGCGGAGCGCGCGACCGAGCGTGATCTCGCCCGCCTCCGCACGCTTCAGACCCGGATGGAAGGTCATCACCGCAGCGGCAAGCTCGACGACTATTTCGCCATCAACGGCGAGATCCACAACACCATCGTCCGCATGGCCCGCAACACGCCGCTGCGCGAGGCGCACGAGACACTGATCTCGCGCGCCGAACGTGCGCGTTATCTCGCGCTCGGCGCCGACAGTCGCTGGAGCAATTCGGTCGACGAGCACGCCGATATCCTGGCCGCCCTCGAGGCGCGCGACGGCGAAGCCGCCGGCCGCCTGCTCGGCGCCCACGTTGCGCGGACCGGCACGGCGCTGCTCGAAGTCCTCGCCGCCTCTCAGGCCAAGCGGACGGCGGCGTAATCATGAAGCTGCTGCTGCTCAACCCCAACACCAGCACCGCAGTCACCGAGCTGATGCTGGGTGTCGGGCAGCGCGCGGCCTTATCAGGCACCGAGCTGATCCCCTGCACCGCGACCCGCGGCGTGCCCTATATCGCAACGCGCACCGAGGCGCAGATCGGCGGCGCCATCGCGCTGGAGATGCTGGCGGAGCAGCACAAGAAGGTCGATGCCGCGATCATCGCGGCCTTCGGCGATCCCGGCCTGTTCGCCGCGCGCGAGACCTTCGACATCCCCGTGATCGGCATGGCGGAAGCAGCCATGCTGACCGCCTGCATGGCTGGACGCCGCTTTGCCATCGTCACCTTCGCCCAAACGCTGGGCCCCTGGTACGAGGAGTGCGTCCGCGCCCACGGATTGTGGGAGCGCTGCGCCGGCATCCGCATGCTCGATACGCCGTTCCAGGCGATCTCCGAGGTCGGCATCGAGAAGGAAGACGTGCTGGTCGAGCTCGCCCAGCGCGCCATCGTCGAGGACGAGGCCGATGTACTGATCTTTGCCGGCGCCCCGCTGTCCGGCCTTGCCGAGCGCGTCGCCGACCGGATCCCTGTCCCCGTGGTCGATCAGGTCGTCGCCTCGGTGAAGCAGGCCGAGGCGCTTCATGCGCTGCGCCTACGCAAGGCGACCGCGGGCACGTTCCGCCGGCCCGCCGCCAAGCCGACCATCGGTCTTGCCGACGCGCTTGCCGCCCGGCTCGAGCATCGCGACAGCTGATCAGAGAGGCGGCCGGCGATGCGAAAAGCCCAGTTCGTTCTCGAGGATACGGCCGAAGGCAAACAGGCGGGATTCGCAAGCGGGCGGCGCGATGATCTGGATTCCGAAAGGCAGTTCATTCTTCCCCCGTCGCGCCGGCAAGGTCAGGACCGGGAAACCGACCAGCGACACGATGAAGGTGACCGCAAGATAGTCGATCGGCGTCTCCAGCTCCACGCCGTCGATCGCGGCGACGTCGCTGATCTCGTTCGGCCAGGGGAATACGGACGCCGCCGGCGCAACCAGGAAATCAGTGCACGTGAACAACTCGCGAAAGCTGCGATAGATCGAGGTGCGGCGCCGCTCGGCGTTGAGATAATCTTCGGCGGAGAGTTTTGCGCCCGCCTCGATATTCCAGATCACCGTGGGCGTGAGCTCGGCGCGGCGGGTTCTCAGCAGCTCGCCATAGCTGTTAGCAATATGCGTGGCGCGCAGCGTGCGGAAGGTTTCGATCGCACCACTGCAGTCTGGCGAAGATGGCACGACGGCGGCCACGCCCGCGAGCATGTCGCAGGCCGTAGTGAAGCGCGCACGCACCTCGCGCGACACCGGCGCGACGCCGAAATCGGGCGTGACTGCGATCCGGGGACGCCCCGTGAGCAGCGGATCTTCACCGGCAATGCCAATCGAGAGCGGATCGTTGGCGTCGCCGCCCCCACAGACCGACAGCGCCAGTTCGAGATCGTCAACGCCGCGGGCGAGGAAACCGTGGGTGGCCAGCATGTCCCAGCCGAGCGGACGGCGCGGCGATGGGATACGGCCAGGCGTGGGTCGGATCGAGGCGACATCGCAGAAGCTGGCGGGCGTGCGCACGGAGCCGCCAAAATCGGTGCCGTGCGCGAGCGGCACCATGCCGGCAGCAACTGCAACGGCGGAGCCACCGGACGATCCGCCGGAGGTCAGCGCGGTATCGACCGGATTGCGCGTCGGCCCGCACAATTTGTTGGTGCAGACCGCGCCGAAGCCGAATTCGGGCGTGTTGGTCTTGCCCAGGATAACTGCACCGGCGCGACGCAGCCGCGCAACGACGAGATCGTCTTCGGCTGGAACGTGATCGCGAAACAGAACCGATCCGTAGGTGGTCGCAAGCCCCGCGGTGTCGGTGAGGTCCTTGATCGCGACGGGCACGCCATGCAGCGGCCCGACCGGTGCGGACGCACCGTCACAAATTTCCGCGGCGCGGCGGGCGCTTTTGGCATCAACGGTCACGAATGCCGCCAATTGCGGATCCCGGTCAGCGATCCTCGCCAGATGCGCCTCGACGGCGTCGCGCGAAGACAACTCGCCCTTCGCAATCGCGCGCGCAAGAGTTGTGGCCGAGAGCTCGCAAATCGATGTCATCGCCCCACAATGCCAAACCTCGCATCGAAAGGCGAGCATGACGGGCACGAGACTTGCTTTCTCTTCTGGGGCAACGGGAGGCAACACCATGGCTGATGCGCCAAGCGGCCGATCGCTCGTCGTCGACGCGGTCACCCACCGGTATCCGAGTGGAGCGCTTGCGGTCGAGAACATCAATCTCGACATCAAGGGCGGCGAGATCATCGCCCTGCTCGGCCCCTCCGGCTGCGGCAAGACAACGCTCTTGCGCATCATCGCCGGCTTCATCGCGCAGACGCAAGGGCGGATCATCATCGGCGATGACATCGTCGATGCGCTGCCGCCGAACAAGCGCGCGGTCGGCATCGTGTTCCAGAACTACGCGCTGTTCCCGCACCTGTCGATCAGCGAGAACGTCGCCTATGGCCTCGCCGCCCGCGGCATCGACAAGGCCACGCGCCAGCGCGAGGCGCAGCGCCTGTTGGAGCTGGTGCAGCTCCCGACCATGGCCGAGCGGCTGCCGCGGCAGCTCTCCGGCGGCCAGCAGCAGCGCGTTGCCCTCGCCCGCGCGCTCGCGATCAAGCCGTCGATCCTGCTGCTCGACGAGCCCTTCGCCGCGCTCGACAAGAATCTGCGGCTGGACATGCAGATCGAGGTCAAGCGCCTGCAGCGCGTGTCCGGCATCACCACGCTAATCGTGACCCACGACCAGGAAGAGGCGCTGTCGATGGCCGACCGCGTCGCGGTGCTGAGCCACGGCAAGCTCGAACAGTTCGGCACGCCGTCCGACGTCTACGACCGGCCGCAGACCTTGTTCGTCAACGCCTTTGTCGGCTCCACCAATCGCATGCCCGGTGTTGTGGTCTCCGCAGATCGCACGGCCGCGAAAGTGCGCCTCGATGCCGGCGCGGAGATCATCGCACGGCCGGCAGCAGGCGCCCTCACCGAAGGCGGGCGCGTCACCGTCTGCATCCGCCCCGAGCATCTGCAATTCGTTGGCGACGAGAGCGGCTTTGCCGGCGTAGTCGGCATGTCGCTGCCGCTTGGCGCCACTGTCGTGCACGAGATCACCACCGCCGACGGCTCCGGCGTCAAGGTTTCCCAGGCGCGCATCGGCGAGACGCGCGCGCTGGAGAATGGCGCTGCGGTGCGCCTCGCGCCGCTCGCGCCATCGCTCGCCAATGCCTTTCCCGCAACGCTCTAGATTTTAGTCTTGTCCATAGGGAGTTCGACATGATCCTGAACCGCCGAAGCCTGATGACGACCGCCCTCACACTCGGCGCCATGAAGGCGTTTCCCGGGATGAGCTTTGCCCAGGCTCGCCCGCTGGTGTTTGCGACCTTTACCGGAAGCTGGGAGGAGGCCCACAAGGCCGTGCTGGTGCCGGCGTTCCGGAAAGCGAATGCGGATGCCGCGATCGTGCTCGATCCGATGCTCTCGGTCGATCAGATCGCGAAGGTAAACGCCGCCAAGGCCAATCCGCCGATCGACGTCATGCTGCACGATCCCGGTCCCGCGCTCGTCGCCGTCGGCCAGGATCTGGTCGAGCCCTATCCTGTCGAGAAGAGCGCCTGTTACAAGGACCTGATCGCCGAGGCGCAGGAGCCGATGGGCCCTGCCCCGTTCTTCCAGGTCGTCGGCCTCACCTACAATCCGGAAGCCGTCAAGACGCCGCCGACCTCGTGGGCCGATCTCTGGAAGCCGGAGTTCAAGGGCCGTGTCGGCATCACCAATCTCAACTCGACGCTCGGCACCGGCTGGCTGGTCGAGATCGCCAAGATGCGCGGCGGCTCGGAGACCAATGTCGATCCTGGCTTCAAGGCGCTGGAGGAGCTCAAGCCCAATCTCGCCGCGGTCGCCGCAAATCCCGGCGCGCTCGCGACCCTGTTCCAGCAGGGCCAGATCGACATCTCGCCCGGCAATTTCAACGCCATCCAGATCTTGAAAGCGCGCGGCGTGCCGGTCGAGTTCGTGGCGCCGAAGGAAGGCGCCATCGCCTTCAAGACCACGATCCACATCGTCAAGAACTCGCCCAATCGCGAGCTTGCCTTCAAGCTGATCGAGGCGGCGTTGACGCCGGAGGTGCAGACCACACTGATGAACCCGCCCTATCTGATCGTGCCGACCAACTCCAAGGTCACCATGGGCGGCGAGATCGCGCGCGTGCTCGCCAAGGACACCACTGAACTGAAGAAGAAATTCGTGTTCCAGGACTGGAAGAAGATCAACGAGCAGCGCTCGGCCTGGATCGAGCGCTTCAATCGCGAGATCAAGATCTAAGCTATGGGCGCAGCACCGGCATCACGGGACGTGACATCCTACGGAATGGGGTTGGCAGCGCCGCTGGCGCTGTTCTTCCTGGTCTTCTTCGTCGCACCGCTGCTGCAGTTGCTCTGGCTCTCGCTCCACAACGACACGGCCGGGCTCCATTGGGGGCTCGGCCAGTATCTGCACTTCCTGACCGATCCCTTCAGCCTCGGCGTGCTCGGCTCGACGCTGCTGCTGGGGGCGGAGGTGACGGCCGTGTGCCTTGTGCTCGGCTTTCCCATCGCCTGGCTGTATCAGCGGGTCGGGCCAAAGCTTCAGACCATCATCATCCTGATCGTGCTGCTTCCGCTTTTGACCAGCGTCGTGGTGCGCACCTTCGCCTGGATCGTCATCCTCGGACGCCAGGGCATCATCAATGCGACGCTGCAATCGCTCGGCATCATCGATACACCCGTAAAGCTGCTGTACACCCAGTTCGGCGTGGTGATCGCGCTGGCGCAGGTGCAGATGCCGCTGATGACGCTGCCGCTGATCACCGCGCTCGGCCGCATCGATCCCAATCTCGACGATGCCTCCTGCTCGCTCGGTGCCGGAAGCTGGCGCACCTTCTTCCGCGTCGTATTGCCGCTGTCTCTGCCCGGCGTCATCGCCGGCTGCACGCTGACCTATGCCGCCGCGATCACTGCCTTCATCACCCAGTCGCTGATCGGCGGCGGGCAGATGCTGTTCATGCCGATGTATCTCTACCAGCAGGCCTCGACGTTGCAGAACTGGCCGTTCGCGGCCGCGATCTCGATCATTTTCCTGCTCGCCGTGCTCGCGGTGGTCTCGGTCTTCACCACGCTCGGCCGCATGTCGCGCGGTTATGGAGGCGCCTGATGAGCGGCCGCAAGCGCACCTGGGAGGCGATCAGCTTCGAGCTCGTCATGACCGTGATCGCCGTGATCGCGCTTGTTATCATCATCGCGCCTTCGCTCGTGGTGCTGATCGTCTCCTTCACCAGCGGCTTCTCGCTGCGCTTCCCGCCGCCGGGCTATTCGCTGCGCTGGTACGCCGAGCTGTGGAATGCCTGGCAGTTGCACTTCGCCGCGAAGAACAGCCTGATCGTGGCACTGTGGGCGACCGGCCTGTCCGTCGCCCTCGGCGTCGCCGCGGCGCTCGCGATCTCGCGATCGCGCACGCTGTCGGCGCGGCTGCTCGATTCCCTCTTCATGTCGCCGCTGGTGCTGCCCGCGCTTGCCTTCGGCCTCGCCGCCCTGATGCTGTTTTCGCTGGTCGGCCTGCCGGTGTCGCTGCTGACGCTGGTGATCGGCCACACCGTGGTTTGCGTCCCCTATGTCGTGCGCAACACGGTCGCAGCGCTCGCCCAGCTCGAGCCGACCCTGCTTGAAAGCTCGGCGGTGCTGGGCGCGAGCCGCCTCTACACCTTCCGCAGGATCGTGCTGCCGCTGATCCGGCCCGGCATCATCGCGGGCGCCTTCATCGCTTTCATGTCGTCCTTCGACAACGTGCCGGTGTCGCTGTTCCTGCGCGATGCCGCAACCGACATGCTGCCGATCCGGATGTGGCAGGACCTCGAAGGCAAGCTCGATGTCACCATCGCCGCCCTGTCGGGCGTGCTGATCATCGCCACCGTCGCGCTGGTAGCGGTCATGGAGCGCGTCACGGGCCTGTCGCGGCGGCTGACGAACTGATCAGGCCCCGCGGAACAGCGAATAGCCCCAGCGCGTGAATTTCAGCGGCAGATGGAAATGCTCGTCAACGTTCTTGATGCGGAAGCGGAACGGCGTCACGGTCAGGAAGGCGTCGCGCTCGCCAAAGAACTCGCCGAGATGAAACAGCACCTCATACTCGCCTGCCGTCACACCGGCACCTTGCGCAACGGAATGATCGAGCACGCCATTGGCGCCGAGCCGTCCGTCGGCGACGCGCACCGAATCCGGATCGATCCGCCAGATCTCGACGCGCAGCCCCTGCGCGGGCCGTCCGCTCGCCACATCGACCGCGTGAATGGAAATGCCGCCTGCCACCATGTTCCTCCCATGAGCACGCCGCCATGGTAGACGGAAGCACCGCCGTTCGGCCAGCACCGGCATTGCTGCCGGCCCTGGGGGCGATGACCGCGCTTCAGGCCCTGGTGGCGCTCGCCTTGTTCGCGCCGGGCGTGGTGGCGCCGCGCGCTCATATCGAGGTCTGGCAGCTCTCGATGTTCTCGTGCGCGGTGTTCGCGGTCGGCATCCCCGCCTCTTTCTGGGGCGGCGGCTTCATCGCGCGGGTTGGATCGCTGCGGATCGCGAGCTTCTGTGCGGCGGCCATCGTCGTCGGCATCGCACTGGCTTCGCTCGGATCGAGCGCCGCCCTGCTGGCCGCGGGCCTCTGCCTCGGCCTTGCCATGGGGCCCGAAACGCCGGCGAGCGCGGCGCTGCTGTCGCGGCTCGTCACCGCCGAGCGCCGCGCCTTGGTGTTCTCGGTACGCCAGACCGGCAACCAGATCGGCGCGGTCTGCGGCTCGCTGGCCCTGCCCGCGATCGCCATCGCGTTCGGGCCGGCCTGGTGCTATGCGGTGGTGGGCCTCTGCGCGCTGCTCGCGATCGCGCTGTTCGAATGGTTGCGGCCGGCCTACGCCGGCAAGGTCATCCCGCCGCCAAAGCTCGATCTCCGCGCGCGGCTGGCGCTGGTGACCGCAGACCGGCGAATCGCGATGCTGGCGCTGGCCTCGATGCCGTTCAGTGCAATGCAGTTGTCCCTCAATACCGTCTTCGTGACGCTCGGCACGCATGAACTCGGGCTGAGTCACATCGAGGCGGCATAGCGCTCGCATGCGCGCAGGCAGGTGGCCTCATCGGACGACTTGGCTGGGGTTTCCTCGCGATGCGCTTTGACGCTTCGCGCATGGTCCTCGTCGTCATCGGAATGGGCATGTCGCTCTGCGCCGGCCTTCTCGGCGCAGATGGAGCCTCGTTCGGTCGAATGGGCCAATTCGCCGTTGCGGCGTTGTTGGGTCTGACGGCCTCCGGTTGGAACGGCGTCTTCCTTGCCGAGGTCGCGCGACTTGCGCCGCAGGTCAGAATTGGCGAGACCACGGGTGCGGTGCTGACTGCATCCTATGCGGGACTGTTGCTGGCGCCGGTGCTTGTTTCGGCTATCGATGCCGCGGCAAGCCTTGGCGACGCCTTCGTGACCTTGGCGTGCCTCACCTTCTGCGGCACACTCGCATTGATCTGGGGAGGTCGATGACAGCGTTCCCGACAGCACGCGACATCGCGGCCAATGTCGCCGCGGGACAGATGACAGCGGCCGAGATCGCGCGCGCCGCGCTCGACCGCATCGAAGCCGCCAAGGACTTGAATGCGGTCGTCACCACCGATCCGGAGCGCACTCTTGCGGATGCCGCCGAAGTCGATCGCAGCGCGCACGCCGGAAGGCCGCTGCCGCTCGCCGGCGTCCCCGTGGTCGTGAAGGACAACATCTGGGTCGGCGGCTGGCGCGTGACGCAGGGCTCCCGGCTGTTTGCTGACTTCGTCGCGCCGCAGGACGCCATTGCCGTCGAGCGGCTTCGGCAGGCTGGTGCCGTCATCGTGGGGATCGGAGCGACTTCCGAGTTTGCCTGCAAGGGCATCACCACCTCCGAGTTGTTCGGTCCGACGCGTCATCCACGCAATCCGCAACTGACGCCGGGCGGCTCATCGGGCGGGCCGGCGACTGCAGTCGCGGCCGGTCTCGTGCCGCTCGCGGTCGGAACGGACGCAGGAGGCTCCAGCCGGCGACCGCCGGCTCATGTCGGCGTGGTCGGTTTCAAGCCGTCCTACGGTGCAATCCCTTATGGTCCGGGCTTTGCCGAACCGTTCTTTGGCCTGTCTGTGATTGCGCCGATGGCAGCAGAGGTCGCCGACGTCGCGCTCGCGTTCGAGGCTATGGCCGGCCTTGATCCGCGCGATCCGGATTCCGCGGCGATCGCACGCGATAGCGGCGAGCTCTCGGACTTGCGCGTCGCTTTCTCGCCGCGTCTCGGATTTGATGTCGCCGTCGATCAGGCCGTCGCCGACGGTGTTTCCTCGGTCGTCGAGCATCTTTCCGCTGCCGGATTGCAGATCTCCCGACATGATCCCGTCTGGCCGCCGGGTGCGACCGAAGAGGCCATCATGCCGCTCCAGCATGCTGGCCTCGCGGCCCTCTATGGCGAGGCCTTCCGCAAGAATCCGAGCCTGTTCGATCCGGACATCGCAACGCAGATCGAGCGCGGCCTGTCCTGGTCTCGCGCCGAGATCGGTGCTGCGCTCGGCACCAGTGCCGCAATCGCCAACGCGTTTGCGGCATTCTTTGGCAAGGTTGATCTATTGCTAGCGCCAACCGTCCCATGCGTCGCGTGGCCGCTGATGCAGCTCGGCCCGGACATGATCGGCGGAAAGCCTGCGAGCCCGCGCGGGCACGCAGTGTTCACGCCCTTCGCCAATCACGCTCGCCTGCCGGCGATTTCGCTTCCGTGCGGAACGGATCAGCGCGGACTTCCATTCGGCCTGCAAATCATTGCCAGACGCGGACAGGACCGCACGCTGCTTGGAGCCGCACAACAGATTGAGGCCATGTTGCGAACGTAGACCCTGCGGCCAACGCGAGTTTCCGCGATCTGTCGGCGAAAGGTCCGCGGTCATTGCCACGAGAAACCATTCGAGCGATGAGCATCTCGCTTGATGGCGACTGTCCCAAGTCGGGATAAGCCAAGCTCACTACTTCGGTCAGAATTCTCAACGCGAAGGAAGCGAGAGCAACCCGACTAGGCCACGCTAAACTACGCGATGCCAGCAGGCCGCACTACTCCCACTCTATCATTTCGAACGACGGTTCGTCGTTGATCCGCAAGCACAATTTTTCGGATCTGACGGACAAATGCCGACGGGATACCCGCCGCTTTTTCTTGGTCTTGAATTCACAGGAAAATTTAAGCAGTCCGCAGGAATGACGAGTTCGGGAAGTATTGGAGTCAATCGACTAAATGGCTGTGCAAGCGAAGCCTGAATGGCCTATCGCACTCGCACTCTTGCCAATACCGTCAACGACAAGAACAACTGATCAGTTGTACAACGATCGCGTCCAGGTGGCTCGGCGCGTCAGCGCGACGCACGAATGCCACCGCCTCGATCTCCACGCGGGTGCCGGTGCCAAGGAGCGACCCGGCTCCGATGGGCTGTGCTGGCCGGCGGCTCCTTGGCGTCCATGAATATTTCGACGCGAGCACGGTTGAAGCCATCATAGTCGGCGAGGTCGGCCAGAAAGGCCGTGGTCTTCACGATATCCGACAGCGAGGCGCCGTGTTTGCCCAGCACGCGAGCGATGCGCTCGAAGATGCGTCGGGTCTGGAGCTCGATGTTGTCGCGTGCGTCCTCATCGACGCAAAGGCTTCCGGAGAGGAATAGCAGATCTCCGCTCGGACCGAGCGGGAGGCGGCGGGCCGGCGAAAATCGCGGTCTGTTTTCGTGTGGCGTCGACATGAGACTGAGCCTTTCCTCTGGTGGTCGCTTACTTCTCGGCCGGTGCGGCGGCGACGGTCGCACCGGCCAACGTCATTTCGCTGCTAGGCAGCGAAACATCTGGATGTTCAGGCGGTCGATAGGGAGCAGGTTCGCAGCGACCACGACAAACAGCAGGACGATTGACCAGTTTCGGAGCGGCGAGCTCGGCCGTTGCCGCCTTTTTGACGTCGATGGGCGCTTAACTCCAGTGTAATCTTGGAGCAGCGGTTAGGTGGAATGCATGCCCAAAAAGGAAGCCCAAAGTCTGGACAGGTTCGACGGACTCGAGCAGCCAACGTCGCTCGAGCTCAATCAGATCATGCTCAAGGATGCGGCTCTCAGCCGCCTGCGGTGGCAGGACGATGAACGCGGCACTCCCGTGCAGATGGAGCAAAGCGATGGATACATGGTGTGCTACCAGCGCAACCACCTTCCCGCTCCCCGTCGGTGGGTGGACGGCAAGGCGATAGAGGCAGAAGCGCTCGATCCCGGTCAGTTCCTGCTGCTCGACCTCAGGCAGAGCCACAGCGCCGTCAATCGCGGAAACATCGACTGCATTTCCCTATTCGCATCACGGAATACAATAGTCCAGTTCCACTTGGAGCATGACCTCCCTTCCTTTTCCACTCTGCGTGTCACCGATGGCATCGGGTACTTCGATCCCACCATCAGAAACCTGATGGAGTGCGTTACTCCAGCCTTCGAGAAACCCGAGACGGTCTCTCCTCTGTTCCTCGACCAACTAACTCTCGCGATGATGTCTCACCTGACCCACGTCTATGGAGAGCGTGACGTGAGCTTCAGGCCGGTAAAGGGAGGCCTGGCGCCTTGGCAGGAGCGTCGCACTAAATCTCTTCTGCTTGCAAATCTGCGTGGCGACGTAAACCTCGAGACGCTGGCGAAGGAGTGCGGACTTTCGCGCGCTCACTTTGCGCGCAGCTTCAAGATTACGACGGGAAAATCACCCATGGCGTGGCTTGTCAGCCAACGACTGATTCGGGCGCGAGAATTGTTGGCGGACTCTCCTCTTTCACTATCCGAAATTGCTTATGCGTGTGGGTTTGCCGACCAGAGCCACTTCTCACGCGCGTTCGCCAGGCATGTTGGAGTGGCGCCCGGGGAGTGGCGCCGTCAGCGGAAGCGATGAGACGCCCAAGCGTCCCACTTTTTTAGGCACCCGCGAAAAACAGCACTCTCGGACATGAAACAGCACTTATAGAAATTGCCCAACCCTCGAGTTTTCCGGAGGATCGTCCTGACGGAAGGAGCGAGGTTTTCTCATGCACATCGCCCTCCGATACCAAAGGAGACCGTGGTGATCGTGCGAGGCAACGAAGACGGCAAAATTTGCCGTGACCCGACCTTCGATCGGGCGGCTAGGTTCGGGACCCTGACACGAAAGGAGTTTCTCGAGATGTCAGCATGCGCAGCAGCTGCGTCCTTAATCCCTGTTACCAGCGCAGAAGCACAACCCCGCCTCAAAAGCCCTCATGAAAAACGGATCACGTTGACAGTCAATGGGCAGGCGCATGACCTCTCTCTGGACACGCGACAGTCACTCTTGGACCTGCTCCGCGAGCGCTTGAACCTGACGGGCACCAAAAAGGGATGCAACCAGGGTGCCTGCGGCGCTTGCACTGTCCTCGTCAACGGTCGCCGCATCAATGCCTGCCTCACGCTTGCCGCGATGCTCGACGGCTCCGAAGTCACCACAATCGAGGGACTCGCAAACGGGGACCAGTTGCACCCGCTGCAGGCGGCCTTCATCGAGCATGATGGCCTGCAATGCGGCTATTGCACACCGGGCCAGATCATCTCCGGCATCTCCTGCATCGCTGAGGGACATGCCGGATCTCCCGAGGAGACCCGTTTCTGGATGAGCGGAAACATCTGCCGGTGTGCCGCCTATCCCGGGATCGTCGCAGCCGTGACCCAAGTCGCGAAGGAGATGTGAACATGATCCCCTTCACGCTTGAGGCTGCCAGCACTCCCACAGATGCGATCCGGTCTGCCCTCCTTGGCGGACGATACATCGCGGGCGGCACGACCCTGGTCGATCTGATGCACGAGGAAGTCGAACGGCCGGAACACCTGATCGACATCAACGCCCTGGCCCTGACGGGCATTCGCGTGGACGGTGACGACCTCGTGATCGGCGCACTGGCCCGAATGTCAGATGTCGCCGCGCACCCGGACGTTCAACGGCTCCAACCGATGATCGCCGAGAGCCTGATCGAGGGCGCATCGCCGCAGCTTCGCAACATGGCATCGATGGGCGGCAATCTTTTGCAGCGCTGCCGCTGCCCCTACTTTCGAATGCTCGACGCCGCCTGCAACAAGCGCAATCCCCGGGCCGGCTGCGCCGCGATGGATGGTCTCAATGCGGGCCACGCGATCCTTGGCATCTCGGATAGCTGCGCGGCAACCCACCCGTCCGATGTCGCTGTGGCATTTGTCGCGCTCGACGCCACGATGACCGTACTCGGTCCCGATGGCGAGCGCAGCTTTGCGGTTGAGGATCTATTCCTGCTGCCCGGCACAACGCCGCATCTGGAACACGCACTAGGACACGGCGAACTGATCACGGAAATCCGCGTACCCGGCGGCCCGCACGCAGAAGCCGCGCGCTACCTCAAGGTGCGCGACCGGCAGTCCTACGAATTTGCCCTCGTCTCCGCCGCCGCTGCACTCCACGTCAAGGACGGAGCGATCCGGGACGTGCGCATCGCCTGCGGCGGGGTCGGGACGAAGCCTTGGCGAATGCGCTCCTGCGAAGCAGCACTCATCGGCAAACCTCCGCAGCATGAAGCGTTCTCGGCCGCGGCGGCTCTATCAACCGAAGGCGCGCGGCCGCTTGCCCACAACGCCTACAAGGTCGCGCTCCTGCCCCGTACGATCACACGCGCCCTCGCGATGGCCGGAGAACTCGCATGAGCATCGGGCTTTCCCTTCCTCGCGTTGACGGCCGCGCCAAGGTCACCGGCGCTGCGCGCTATGCTGCGGAGTTCAGCCTGCCCGGCCAGCTCCACGCCGTCCCGGTGAATGCTGCGGTGGGCCTTGGACGCATTACCGCGATTCACGAGGAGCCGGTTCTCGCGCTTCCCGGCGTTGTGGCTGTCCTCAGCCATAAGAACGCCCCTCGCCTTGCTTATCGATCCCACAAGGGCTCGATTGACCCTGCGATCGGCGAGCGAATCCACATGCTCCAGGATGATCGTGTCCACTTCTATGGTCAGGCTGTGGCGCTCGTATTGGCGGAAACGCTGGATACTGCCGAGCAGGCAGCCAAAGCACTTCGGATCGACTACGAGGCCGTCCGGCCACTGGTAGATCAGACCAACCCGCAGGCACGCACGATAGTGCCGCAGTCGGGCGCTGCCGGCACCGCTCGGGGCGATGCCGATGCAGGGCTAGCCGCGGCGATACAGACCGTAGATGCGGTCTACGAAATCGCGCGCGAGAACCACAATCCGATGGAGCCGCATGCGACCCTAGCCCATTGGGATGGTGATCAGCTGACGCTCTGGAGCAAAAGCCAATACGTCGCCAACGAGCAAGCCGAGATCACCGCGATTTTCGGATTGCCTCCGGGAAAAGTGCGCGTGATCTGCCCATTCGTCGGAGGGGCTTTCGGCACCTCACTCAGGACTTGGCCGCACGTCACTCTGGCTGCCATGGCGGCAAAGATGACCGAACGCCCGGTGAAGCTCGTGCTGACCCGCAAGCAGATGTTCTTCAACACGGGCCACCGGCCACGGACACAGCAACGCATCGCCGTCGGCGCCGACGCCGAAGGCCGGCTTACCAGCCTTATTCATGAGGGCACCGGCGAAACCAGCCGCCACGAGGAATTCGTGGAAGCTCTTACCAACGTCTCCCGCTATCTCTATTCCTGCCCAAACGTGCGGACAAGCTATCGGCTATCCCCGCTCGATACAGGAACGCCCACGTTCATGCGCGGGCCTGGTGAGGCTTCCGGCATTTTCGCGCTTGAATGTGCAATGGACGAGCTGAGCTACAAACTCGGGCTCGATCCCATCGAACTGCGGCGCCGCAACGAGCCCAAGATCGACGAGCAGGAAGGCAAGCCCTTCTCAAGCCGCTCGCTGCTGCAGTGTTACGATCTCGCCGCGCGCGCGTTCGGCTGGCCGGCTCGCAATCCTGAGCCGCGCTCAATGCGCGACGGACGGCTGCTGATCGGCATGGGCATGGCCTCGGCTACCTATCCCGCCTACCACGCGCCATCCGATGCGCGCGCCAGGCTGATGCCCGATGGCAGCGCCGAGATCGAAGTCTCGGCGTCCGATATGGGACCGGGCACCTATACGTCCATGACGCAGGTAGCGGCTGAGGCACTCGGGCTGCCTATCGAAAAAGTCCGTGTCAACATCGGCGACACAACCTTCCCAGCGGCGCCGTCGCACGGCGGTTCGTGGACGATGGCTTCGGTCGGTTCGGCCATTCGTGCCGCCTGCATCGCGGTTCAAGAGAAAGCGAAGGCAAGCAACGATCGCTGCATCGAGGCGACAGCCTCCAGTCAGCGCGATCCGGACATCGCGAAGCGCTATTCCATGCACGCGTTTGGCGCTGTGTTCGCCGAGATCTCGATCGATCCCGACGTTGGAACGATCCGGGTCCGCCGCGCACTCGGTGCCTATGGCGCCGGCCGCATCGTCAATCCGCGTCTCGCGGCCAGCCAGTGCACTGGCGGAATGATCGGGGGTATCGGAATGGCGCTTATGGAGCGCACCGTTCTGGACGCGCGGGATGGCCGCCCGGTCAATGCCCACATGGGCGACTATCTTGTGCCTGTTAATCTCGACATAAGCCGCGTCGAGGCCCTCTTCGTCGACGAGAACGACCCTCACGTGAACCCTCTTGGTGTTAAAGGCCTGGGCGAGATCGCCCTCGTCGGGATGGCGCCTGCTGTGGCCAATGCCGTTTTTCACGCGACGGGCAAGCGCATTCGCGAATTGCCGATCCGCATCGAGCATGTGCTTTAGGGCAGACGTCTATCGCGTCGGCGCAGACTAGACTGTTGCTCTTGTAGATATTGGAATTCGGATAATGTTAGACGTCGCTTCAGTGTTGAGAGTGGCTCTGATTGTCGGCAGCACGCGCCCCAACAGGTTCGCGGACACAGCGGCACAATGGATCGCCATCGGCGCAGCCAAGCGTGAGGATTTCAAATTGGATGTCCTCGATATGCGCGACCAAAACCTGCCCTTCTTTAACGAGCCGGTCGCGCCGATCTACACCGAAGGCCAATATTCGGAGCCGGCTGCGGAGGCCTGGCGGCTGCGGATCCGTGGTTATGATGCCTTTATCGCCACCGTAGCCGAGTACAACCACGGGCCTGCCGCCGTTCTGAAGAACGCATTCGACAGCGCCTGTCTCGAATGGAACAGGAAGCCCATTGCGTTTGTCGGCTACGGTGGCGTCGGAGCCGCCCGCGCAATCGAGCATCTGCGTGGCACAGCGGTCGAACTGCAAATGGCGCCAATCAAGCAGGAGATCAACATAGCGATGGAGGCGTACCTGGGCGTGGTCAGGGATGGCAAGTCGCTCGACGATTACCCATACCTCATACAAGCACGTACGGCCTTGTTCGACAACCTCGTGTGGTGGGGTCACGCGCTGAAGTCCGCGCGTCGAAGCCTGACGCTATACGCGCCGCATTAGACGACCCAATTGACGCGAATCCAGACCTCTGCCGCCGGGCTATGCGGAAAGAAAGAAGGCTCATGAGTATCTACGAGGCCAAGAACGATCTGACTTCCAATACCAAGAATGTCGCGATCACCCTTTTGAATGCGCGCCTCGCCGATGCGATTGATCTTGCACTGCTGACGAAGCAAGCCCATTGGAATCTGAAGGGGCCGGAATTCATCGCCATCCATGAGATGATCGACCAATTCCGCACCGATCTCGATGGTCATGTCGATACAATGGCGGAGCGGGTCGTCCAGCTTGGCGGCATCGCGCTCGGCACGACACAGGCCGTGGCAAAGGCAACAACGCTCGCTCCCTATCCGACGGATATCTATAAGATCAGCGACCATCTGGACGCGCTGATCGAGCGCTACGGCAAGGTCGCCAATCAAACCCGCAAGGCGATCGATCAGGCCGATGACGCCGGCGACAAAAACACCGCGGATGTTTTCACGGAAGTGTCACGCTCGCTCGACAAGGCGCTCTGGTTTCTCGAGGCGCATGTTCAAGAGAAGGCTTAGGCACGTGCGAATATCAATCCGGCGGACCTAGCTAGAACATGATCGTCAGAAGCGAAACCACTTGTCGTCATTCCTGCAACAGCGGGAATCCAAGGAGAGTTGGTTGCGATTGCCCGAGACTCCCGCTTGCGCGCAGGCAGACCCGCCTATGTTTACCCCATTCTACGCCAGGGCCCTCCCGCCTGCTGAAGACGCTTTACATGCTATCGTGATCGGATGCTGATCGGCTGTGCGAGTTCGTGAAGAGATCGGGCGGCCCAGAGAGAGTGTGTGTGGTGAGCAGACGGGCAGGTAAGTTGCATGACGGCGAACATTTTCCGCCAAAACTACGCTATTGCCGCCGATTGCCCCCTACTCCCACTCAATCGTCCCAGGCGGCTTGCTGGTCACGTCATACACCACTCGGTTCACGCCCTTCACCTCGTTGATGATGCGCGTGGCGGTCTCGCCCAGGAACTTCATGTCGAACTGGTAGAAGTCCGCGGTCATGCCGTCGGTGGAGGTGACGGCGCGCAGGCCCACGACGTAGTCATAGGTGCGGCCGTCGCCCATGACGCCGACGGTCTTGACGGGGAGCAGCACGGCGAAAGCCTGCCAGATCTCGTCATAGAGGCCTGCTTTCCGGATCTGGTCGATGTAGACGGCGTCCGCTTTGCGCAGGATGTCGAGCTTGTCCCTGGTGATCTCGCCGGGGCAGCGGATGGCAAGGCCCGGGCCCGGGAACGGGTGACGGCCGACGAAAATTTCGGGAAGGCCGAGCTCGCGCCCTAACTTGCGCACCTCGTCCTTGAACAGCTCGCGCAGGGGCTCGACGAGCTTCATGTTCATGCGCTCGGGCAAGCCGCCGACATTGTGGTGCGACTTGATCGTCACCGAGGGGCCGCCGGTGAAGGAGACGCTCTCGATCACGTCGGGATAGAGCGTGCCCTGCGCCAGAAAATCGGCGCCGCCGATCTTCTTGGCTTCGGCTTCGAACACCTCGATGAAGAGGCGGCCGATGGTCTTGCGCTTCGCTTCGGGGTCGGTGACGCCTTCGAGCTCGCCGAGGAATTGCTTGGAGGCATCCACGTGCACGAGCGGGATGTTGTAGTGGTGGCGGAACAGGTCGACCACGGTCTTGGCTTCGTCGAGGCGCAGCAGGCCATGGTCGACGAAGACGCAGGTTAGTTGGTCGCCGATGGCCTCATGGATCAGCACGGCCGCGACCGCTGAATCGACGCCGCCGGAAAGGCCGCAGATCACCTTGCGACTGCCAACCTGCTGGCGGATCTTCTGGATCTCCTCCTCGCGGAAGGCGCGCATGGTCCAGTCGCCGGTGAGGCCGGCGATCTTGCGGACGAAGTTGCGGATCAGCTTGGCGCCGTCGGGCGTGTGCACCACTTCGGGGTGGAACATCAGGCCGTAATATTTGCGCGTCTCGTCCTGAATGATCGCGAAGGGCGCGTTCGGCGAGGTGCCGGCGACCGAGAAGCCCGGCGGCATCTTGGTGATGCGGTCGCCATGGCTCATCCAGACCTGGTTCTTGCCGCCCAGCGACCAGACGTCCTCGAACAGCTGGCTCTTGGCCTTGACCTCGACATCGGCGCGGCCGAATTCGCGGTGATGGCCGCCCTCGACCTCGCCGCCGAGCTGCGCCGCCATGGTCATCTGGCCGTAGCAGATGCCCATCACCGGCACGCCGGAATCGAAGATCGATTGCGGCGCGCGGGGCGAGCCGGCCTCATGCACCGATTCCGGGCCGCCGGAGAGGATCACCGCCTTCGGTTTCATCTCGTCGAAGGCAGCTTCGGCCTTGTTGAACGGGACGATCTCGCAATAGACGCCGTCCTCGCGCACGCGACGCGCGATCAGCTGCGTCACCTGGCTGCCGAAGTCGACGATGAGAATCTTGTCGTGCGCCGAGGCCACCGAGGGCGTCGACGGGGAGCGGTCGTTTTGTGCTGCTGTCATGGCCAGCAGATACGCGACCGCGCGCCGGCCCGCAACCGCGCGGGCGGGCGCCCCACATTCTTCTTTGGGCATGGACAAATCGATATAGGTAAGTAATATTGACCTATTGCTCTCGAACAAGGGCTGATCAGGGAGAACGCCATGTCACAGCATCACCAGCCATCATCGCTTGCCGCGCTCGGCCGCACCTGGGTCGAGGCCTGGAACGCGCGCGACCTCGAACGCGTGCTCAGGCTCTATGACGAGGAGGCGGTGATGACCTCGGACCGCATCCCCGTGATGGGGTTCGATGCCAGCGGCACCGTGCGCGGCAAGGACGCGCTTCGCGCCTATTGGGGCAAGGCGCTGGGGCTGCTGCCGGAGCTGCATTTCTCGCTGATCGATGTGTTCGTCAGCCCCGATAGTGTCGTGGTGTTCTACGCGAACGAGCGTGGGAAGAAGATCTGCGAATATCTGCGGGTGAATGCGGCGGGGCTGATCGTGCAGGGATCGGCGAACCATTTGGTGCAGTGAGCGCCCCACCCACCGCCGTCATTCCCTGCCACCGGGTCTCGCCTTCGGCGAGCCCGATGACAGGCTCCAGCGGGGAATCCGGTACGCCGCGGTTTCGGCACGGGCCTCTGGAATACTGGATCGCCCGCCTTCGCGGGCGATGACAGCGAGATTGAGGCGCGAGCGTGCCACAAGCGTCATTGCGAGGAGCTCTTGCGACGAAGCAATCCAGACTGCTGCCGCGGATGCATTTCTGGATTGCTTCGCTTCGCTCGCAATGACGGAGACTGGGGCGATAGCGTGCGATAACAGAAGCCCGCCGGCATCGAGACAGGACCTCCCATGAAACTCCCGACCTCCCCCTTCACCGTCACCGACTGGAGCCAAGTTGAGCCCACCACGCATCCCGGCGAGACCGGCCAGGCGCTCTGGCGCACGCTCAACATTGGCGATCTCCGGGTGCGGATGGTGGAGTATTCGCCGGGCTATCTCGCCGATCATTGGTGCGATCGCGGTCACGTGCTCTACGTGCTGAAGGGCGAGCTCGACAGCGAGCTGCGCGACGGGCGCAAATTCAAGCTGACGGCCGGGATGAGCTACCAGGTCTCGGATTTCGGTGATGCCGCGCACCGGTCCTCGACGGCGGTGGGCGCGACGCTCTTCATCGTCGACTGAGACGCGCGAGTGCGGCGAACTTGCACCGCAAAATAGCAAACCCGCGCGGTATCCCGAAGCGCGGGTGGTGCCTTGAAGAAGCCCCAAATCCTCGCTATATTGTGATCATCGATACTTGGCCGAACGACTGGGCCGCTTCGCTTCGTTGCTGACGGGCGCGCACGCTTCAGATGAATTCTCCAAACATCGACTCATCAGGACTATGGGCGCAATGCTGCGTACCGGTCTGCGTGCGTATCCTCTCTAACTAAAGGAAATTCCCATGGCTATGGGCACCGTGAAGTGGTTCAACACCCAAAAGGGTTATGGTTTCATCCAGCCGGATGACGGCCAGAAGGACGTGTTCGTGCACATCAGCGCCGTCGAGCGCGCTGGCCTCTCCTCCCTCAACGAGGGCCAGAAGGTCTCGTTCGACATCGTCGCCGATCGTCGCAGCGGCAAGTCCTCGGCTGACAATCTCCGCGTCGGCTAATCGCCAGCGCACCAGCGCTTCTGACCACGGACGTACCGGCAGAAGCGCTACGAATACAGGCCCCGCGACCGGATTCGGTTCGCGGGGCTTTCGTTTTGGGGTGGAACATCAAAGCCCGTCATTCCGGGGCGCCCGGAGGGCGAACCCGGAATCCATCGCACGGTGATCTCTGCGGCTCCATGGATTCCGGGTTCTCGCTTCGCGAGCCCCGGAATGACGGCGGAGTGCGATCAGCCCGCCTTCCGCAGCACCGACACGAAGAAACCGTCCGTTCCGGTCCGCCGCGGTGTCATCAGCCAGCCTTCATCTGACTGCAGCGCGGCCTCGCCGAAAGCCTCCGCCTTGTCCCAGAGCACGCTTGCGGTCTGCCCCGGCGGCACCACCGCAAACTCGGGATGGCGGGCGACGAACGCCCTCACCTGCTCGCCGTTCTCCTCCGACAGCACCGAGCAGGTGATGTAGGCGATGCGGCCGCCCGGCTTCATCAGCGGAACCGCGCGCTCCAGCACCTCGGCCTGGTCGCGCAGGCGGATCTCCAGCGCGCCCGGCCGCATGCGCCATTTGGCGTCGGGGTTGCGGCGCCAGGTGCCGGTTCCGGTGCATGGCGCGTCGATCACGACCAGATCAGCCGAGGCGCGGATGTCGGCAAGCGGATCGGCCTCGCCCTTGGGCGTGCGGACATCGGCATTGTGGACGCCAGCGCGCGACAGCCGCTCGTGGATCGGGGCGAGCTGGCGCTTGTCGCGGTCGGTGGCGATCAGCCGGCCCTTGCCCTGCATCAGGGCGGCGAGCGCCAGCGTCTTGCCGCCGGCGCCGGCGCAGAGGTCGATCACCTGCTCGCCGGGTTTTGCCGCGGTGAATTGGGCTGCAAGCTGCGATCCCTCATCCTGCACTTCAATGGCGCCCTTGATGAAATCCTCCTCGGCCTGGATGCCGGGATTGCGCGCATCGGCCGAAAGCTCGATGCGCAAGCCTGTTGCGGACCAAGGCGTCGGCTTCGCATGAAGATGAGCAAGCGCACGCAGCACCTTGTCCCGATTGGATTTTAGCGTGTTGACGCGCAGGTCGAGCGGGGCCCGGCTCGCCATCGCCGCGGCCTCGGCGACGCGGTCCTCGCCGAACACTTTCGCAAAGTGCGGATCGAGCCAGTCCGGATAGTCGCCGGCGACCGCAGCCGGCGCACCACTCAGCGACCGCGAGGCGAGCGCGGCCTGCTCGGCCTCCGTCAGCGGCGCGGGGGCAAACCGGCTGCCGTCGAACAGCGCGGCCATGGTGGCCGTATCCATGTTGCGCTCGAGGCGCAGCATGCCGATCAGCCGCGCCCGCGCGGTATCGGAATCCATCAGGAACGCGCTCGAGGCGTAGCGTCGCAACACGTCCCAGACGAGGCCGGCAATGGCGGCGCGGTCGCCGGAACCGGCGAAGCGGTGCGCGGTGCCCCACTCCTTAAGCGCCTTGGCCGCCGGCACGCGGTCCTTCTCGATGGTGTCGATCAGTTCGATGGCTGCGGACAGCCGGGCAGCGGGGGTCATTTGAATCTTTCAGTTTTGCGCATGATCTGATCGGAAAGCCGGCATCCACTTTGCGCGAACGCGGCCCTTCGGGTCCGGATCATGCGCGATCAGATCAGCAGCAAAAGCTTCAGCGCGAAGTAGATCCACATCGCGAGCAGCACGAGCACGCCGGCGAGCCAGATCGTGGAGCGGCGGCCGAGATCGTTGGAGGAGACGAACACGCCGGCATGGGCAAGGCGCGTCACCACGAACACCCAGGACATCAGCACGATGAAGAGATCGGCGCGGCGCAAGGGCAATGCCAGCGCGATCAGGACGTAGAACAGCACCGGCAGCTCGAACTGGTTGCGGTAGCAATTGGCGATTTGTGTGGCGCCCTTGGGCCAGTTCGGCTCGCCCAGGGCGATGTCGCGGATCTGGGTCTCGCCCGAGACCAGCGTCTTGCGGCGCGCCACCACCATGCCGATCAAGAGCGCGAAGGTGAGAGCGACCTGCACGAAGATCGGCAGCAGGACCATTTGAACGGACATCGGAACTTTCCCGGGAGGCGAATTGCCGCCGATCGTCATTAGCCGCGTCTCTTGGCGCTGACAATGAACGACTTGAACCGGCGTTCCCGCTCTCGCGACCAAACGTCGATAGTTAAAGCGATTTCGGCCCCAGGGCCTGAGGCGAGAGACCGCCATGAATATCCTGTCCAGCCTTTTCGCCCAATCGGCCGACGGGCGGCACGGCATTCTGTTGTCGGCGCTGGCCGGCATTGCTGCCGCGCTTGCGGTGGCGCTGGCGATGACGGTCTATTTCCGCCTGAGCTACCGGACCTGGCGCGACGCCGTCAGGCACGGCCTTGCGGCGCTCGCCGCGATCGTCCTGTTCGCCTTTGCCGCCTACGACATGCGCCACGCCGCGCTCGCCTATCTCGGCCTCAACCCGTCCAAGCCGGCGGTCGAGTTCGAGATCCGCATGCCCAGGGAGATGCTGGCGGCGGTCACCGACAGCCAGATCGAGCTGCACACCGACCGCAACCAGACGCTGGCGCTGGTCGACGGCGTGCGCGACCTCTCAGACGGGCGCGCGCTGCTGCGTGGCGCGGTGGCGCTCAACCACCGCACCGCCGACCGCGCGCTGGTGGTGAACCTGCCCGGAAAGGGCACGTTCGAATTCCGCCTCCGCCTGCCCGCAGAGCCGCATCGCTCCGAGCAGTTCGGTCCCTGGCACCTCGCCGACCGCATCGCATCGCCGCTGGTCGGCCCCGTCGCCCCGCAGGACGGCTACACGATCGGCTATCGCGTGCTTTAAACTTTGTTCGTTGCGAGCATGCCCGCGCCGTCATCGTTCCGACGCGCGACGGCGGGTATGATGATCGCATGTCCGAATTTCGCCTCACGCAGATTTCCGACACCCATCTCGGCCGGCGCTTTCCCGGTCTGATCACCAACTTCCAGCGCGTCAGCGAGCACATCGACGCCAACCGGCCCGATCTCGTCGTCAATACCGGCGATGTCTCGTTCGACGGCCCGACCGGGCGCGACGATGTCGTATTCGCGAGATACCTGCACGACGCCCTGCCCGTCGCCTGCCGTTACCTGCCCGGCAATCACGACATCGGCGACAATCCGACCATGATCGGACCGGCGCCGAAGCCGCCGGTCAGCGAGGCACACCGCCGGCAATTTTGCGACATCATCGGCGAAGATCACTGGGCGTTCGAGGCCGCGGGCTGGCGCTTCATCGGCCTCAATTCCCTTGTCATGAATTCAGGGCTCGCCTTCGAGGCCGAGCAGTTCGACTGGCTGGCACGGGAGCTCGCGCGCACCACTGGGAAGCCGGTCGCGCTGTTCCTGCACAAGCCGGTGTTTCTCAACCTGCCCGACGATGCCGAGACAGCGGAGACCGCGATCCGCTACGTGCCGCAGCCGGCCCGGGCGCGATTGATCGAGATGTTTGCGCATGTCGATCTGCGCCTCATCGCCAGCGGCCATGTGCACCAGCGGCGCGACTTCACCTATCGCCACACCCGCCACGTCTGGGCGCCATCGACGGGCTTCGTCATCAACGATGCGCGGCAGGACCGGATTGCAATCAAGGAAGTCGGGCTCGTCGAGTACCGTTTCCAGCCTGACAGCCTCGAGGTTCGCCACGTCAGGGCCGCTGGCCAGATCGATGTCGATATCGAGGAGATCCTCGCCCAGATGGGCAGCGAGCACTAGCGCGAACTTGGCGGTTCAGGCGACGCTCTTGAGGTCCTGCTGGATCGCGGCCAGCAGGGATTACAGCGCCGCACTGTTCACCGGCTTGGTCTCGGCGACCGCGGGCTGGACCATGGTTGGCTGCGCAGCCTTGACCGGACGCCTCGGGAATGGCGGCGGTGGCGTCGGCATCGCGGGACGAACGACATCGTCCTCCTCGTCAACATGCACGAACTTGCCATGGATGACGTCGTCGTGCCGGCCCATGACGAACATCGCCACCCAATAGCCGGCCGCCAGCACAATGACGCAGAAAACACTGATCTCTAACATCGCAACATCCAAAATATGCGCGATGATTCAATGCCTTCGCCTTGGGGTCAATGAACCGGCGGTCACACCTGCGGGTTTTACGAACAGGTGTGGCCGATCGGTGACTCCTTGTTAACCATTTCCTTCCGCCCCCTCGGGGCCGGAAGCGGCGGTTCAGGCCTTATCCGGCCCCACCCGCACCAGCTGCTTGCCGAAATTGGCCCCCTTCAGGAGCCCCATGAAGGCGCCGGGTGCGCTCTCCAGGCCCTCGGTGACGAACTCCTTGTATTTCACCTTGCCCTCGCGGACCCAAGCCGACATGTCGCGCAGGAAGTCGCCATGGCGGGAGGCGAAGTCGGAGACGATGAAGCCGCGGAAGGTCAGCCGCTTGGTCAGGGTCGCGCGCATCATGGATGTGGCCCATTTCGGCGGCTTGGCCTCGGTATCGTTGTAGTGCGCGATCAGGCCGCAAACCGGCACGCGCGCGAACGGATTGAGCAGCGGGAACACCGCCTCGAACACGGCCCCGCCGACGTTCTCGAAATAGACGTCGATGCCCTTCGGGCAGGCGAATTTCAGCTTGGCAGGGAAATCGGTTTCGCGATGATCGAGACACTCGTCGAAGCCGAGCTCCTTCACCACATAGTCGCACTTGTCCTTGCCGCCGGCGATGCCGACCGCGCGTGCGCCCTTGATCTTCGCGATCTGGCCGACGGCCGAGCCGACCGCGCCGGAGGCACCGGCGACGACGACGGTTTCGCCCGGTTGCGGCTTGCCGATGTCGAGCAGGCCCGTATAGGCGGTCATGCCGGGCATGCCGAGCACACCGATCGAGGTCGAGATCGGCCCGAGCTTCGGATCGACCTTGATCAATCTCTTGCCGTTCGAGATGGCGTGGGTCTGCCAGCCGGAGCGAATGCGCACGATGTCGCCTACCGCGAAATCAGGATTGTTGGAGGCCGCGACCTCGCTGACCGCCTCGCCTTCCATCACGCCGCCGATCGGCACCGGTGCGGCATAGGACGGCCCCTCGCTCATGCGCCCGCGCATATAGGGATCGAGCGACAGCCAGATCGTGCGCAGCAGGACCTCGCCCGGCCCGGGCGTCGGAACAGCGAATTCCTCCAGGCGAAAATCGGACGACTTGGGCTCGCCGACGGGACGCGCGGCGAGAACGATGCGTTTGCCTTGGGACATGGCTTCCTCCACTTTTCTGTCATTGCGAGCCAAGCGAAGCAATCCAGTTGCGTCAACACAAAAGCTCTGGATTGCTTCGTCGCAAGAGCTCCTCGCAATGACGAGCTTGTGGCACGCGCACGCCACAAACTCGCTGTCATCGCCCGGCTTGACCGGGCGATCCAGTATCCAGAGACCGTAGAGATTGAATTGATGGCCGCGGCGTACTGGATGCCCCGGTCAAGCCGGGGCATGACAGCGGTATGCGGAGCGACTAGCCCCCGCCCGGATAGTTCGGGCTCTCGCGCGTGATCGTCACGTCGTGGACGTGGCTTTCGCGCAGGCCCGCGCCGGTGATGCGGACGAATTGGGCCTTCTGGTGCAGATCCTTCATGTCGCGCGCGCCGACATAGCCCATCGCGGCGCGCAAGCCGCCGGCGAGCTGGTGCATGACGTTGCCGACCGGGCCCTTGTACGGCACCTGGCCCTCGATGCCCTCAGGAACGAGCTTGAGCGCGTCCTTGATATCCTGCTGGAAGTAGCGATCGGCCGAGCCGCGCGCCATCGCGCCGACCGAGCCCATGCCGCGATAGGCCTTGTAGGAGCGGCCCTGCCACAAAAACACTTCGCCCGGCGTCTCGTCGGTGCCGGCCAGCAGCGAGCCGACCATGGCGATGTCGGCGCCGGCGGCGAGCGCCTTGGCGAGATCGCCGGAGAACTTGATGCCGCCGTCGGCGATGACAGGAATGTCGGACTTCTTCGCAGCTTCCACCGCATCCATGATCGCGGTGAGCTGCGGCACGCCGACGCCGGCGACGATGCGGGTGGTGCAGATCGAGCCCGGGCCGATGCCGACCTTGATGCAATCCGCACCCGCGTCGATCAGTGCCTGCGCGCCTTCGGTGGTGGCAACGTTGCCGGCGACGACCTGCACGGAATTGGAGAGACGCTTGATGCGATTCACGGCGTGCAGCACGTGGCGGGAATGGCCGTGCGCGGTATCGACGACGACGAGGTCGACGCCGGCATCGATCAGCCGCTCGGTGCGCTCGAAGCCGGTGTCGCCGACCGTGGTGGCGGCAGCAACGCGCAGGCGGCCCTGCGCATCCTTACAGGCGAGCGGATGGGCGACCGCCTTCTCCATGTCCTTCACGGTAATGAGGCCGACGCAGCGATATTGCTCGTCGACCACGAGCAGCTTCTCGATGCGATGCTGGTGCAGCATCCGCCGCGCCTCGTCCTGGCTGACGTTCTCGCGCACCGTGACGAGATTTTCGTGCGTCATCAGCTCGGAGATTTTCTGCTGCCGGTTCGTCGCAAACCGCACGTCTCGGTTGGTAAGGATGCCGACCAGCTTGCCGGGCGTGGACTTGCCGGCGCCGGTGACGACGGGAATGCCGGAGATGCCATGATCGCTCATCAGCTTGAGCGCGTCGTCGAGCGTGGCCTCGGGGCTGATGGTGAGCGGGTTCACCACCATGCCCGACTCGTAGCGCTTGACCTGCCGCACCTGGGCAGCCTGCCCTTCGGGATCGAAATTGCGGTGGATGACGCCAAGGCCGCCGGCCTGCGCCATGGCGATCGCCATGCGCGCCTCGGTGACGGTGTCCATGGCGGAGGCCATGATCGGGATGTTGAGCGGAATGGCGCGGGTGACGCGGGACCGGATGTCGACCTCGCCCGGCATGACCTCGGACAGGCCCGGCTTCAGCAGCACGTCGTCGAACGTGAAGGCTTCGCGAATGCCTTGAAGTTGCACCGTGGCCATCTGCCAACTCCTTCCTGCGGCCCTGCCGCAAATGCTTATGGATGAGCGCCGCCCTCGGCGTACCTTGCGGCAACGCCGGAGAATCGGAGCCCATCGGTGGGGTTGACGCGGGTCGATAGCACGGCTGCGTGACGAATCAAAGCAATTCGGACCGCCGGCCAGCCATGCACAGGCTTTTTAGGCAAATTCGGCTGGGACAGCCCGGCGGCGCCCCCACCCATCGTCATTCCGGGACGCGACGGCGTCGCGAGCCCGGAATCCATTCCCCAGCGATCCCTGCGGCCCAATGGATTCTCAGGTGCGCAATTGCGCACCATAGCTCGCGCCAGGGGCGCGCCCCGGAATGACGAGGGAGGGTCACACCGTTGTTACGCGGGACTTAGGTGCTATGCGTTGATCCGCAATGGTCCCGGCCTGACGGGGGTGATAAGCCGCAAGTCCGCCCTCCTTCCGATTTTCATTACCAATCCGTCATGGTCGACAAGCAACGCGTCATTCCGCTGATCGTGGCCACCGCGCTCTTCATGGAGAACATGGACTCGACGGTGATCGCGACCTCGCTGCCGGCGATCGCGGCCGACATCGGCACCAGCCCCCTGACGCTGAAGCTCGCGATCACCTCCTATCTGCTGTCGCTGGCGGTGTTCATCCCGGCGAGCGGTTGGACCGCCGACCGCTTCGGCGCGCGCATGGTGTTCGCGATCGCGGTCGGCGTGTTCATGGTCGGCTCGGTCGGCTGCGCGCTTTCGACCTCGGTCACCGACTTCGTGTTCGCGCGCATCCTGCAAGGCATGGGCGGGGCGATGATGACCCCGGTCGGGCGTCTCGTGCTGCTGCGCTCGGTCGACAAGAGCGCGCTGGTCAATGCGATGGCCTGGGTGACGGTCCCTGCCCTGATCGGCCCCGTGATCGGGCCGCCGCTCGGCGGCTTCATTACGACGTACGCCTCCTGGCACTGGATCTTCCTGATCAACATCCCGATCGGGCTGCTCGGCATCTTCATGGCGCTGCGTTTCATCGATCCCATCAAAAGCGAGACGCAGGAGCCGTTCGATCTCTACGGCATGGTGCTGGCGGGCATCGGGCTTGCCGGCATCGCGTTTGGTCTCTCCGTCGCCGGGCTCAACCTGCTGCCCTGGAGCACGGTTGCGGCCCTGGTCGTGGGCGGCGCGATCTCGATGACACTGTATGTCCTGCACGCGCGGCGGACGGGATCGCCGGTGCTGGACTTTTCGCTTCTGAAGCTGCCGACGCTGCGCGCGGCCATTTTCGGCGGCTTCCTGTTCCGCCTCGGCATAGGCGCACTGCCGTTCCTGCTGCCGCTGTTGATGCAGATCGGTTTCGGCCTGTCGCCGTTTCATTCCGGCCTCGTCACGTTTGCCTCCTCGCTCGGCGCCATGGGCATGAAGACGCTGGCGGCGCGCCTCATCCGCACCTTCGGCTTCCGCAATCTGATGACGGTGAACGCGGTCGTCAGCGCGTTCTTCCTCGGCGTCTGTGCCCTGTTCACGGTGACGACACCACTGCTCATCATCATGGTGATCCTGGTGGTGGGTGGCTTCTTCCGTTCGCTGGAGTTCACCGCGATCAACACGGTCGCCTATGCCGACGTCGAGACCGCGCAGATGAGCCGCGCCACCACGCTGGTCAGCGTCAACCAGCAGCTCGCGGTCTCAGCTGGCGTCGCCGTCGGCGCGGCGTGCGTCGAGACGACGATGTGGTTCAGCCATGTCAGCGAGCTCAACGCCACCGTGTTCGCGCCGGCCTTCGTCGTGGTGGCGCTGACCTCGGCAGCATCGAGCTGGTTCTTCTGGCAGATGCCCATTGATGCCGGCTACGAGATCTCCGGCCGCAAGGCGGTGGAGATCGCGAGCCGCAAGGGTGCGGGCAAAGGCGCAGCCAAGGCGGCGGTCAAGGTGGCGACGGAGGATACGCAGGACGTGCGGGATCAGCGGCTAGGGTAGCGGAAAGCAGGATGCCGGCTCTCCCCCGGACAAGAGTCCAAAACAGCCCCATGCGCAGCAGCCGATCATTTACATCTTTCCGAAATTAGCTTTGACCTTACTCTCGTGGACCACGTGGCGCCCCATCAGCGGGCGCGCGTTCACCGAGATGAACGCTCGTTTATGTTCGTGACTCCTGTTCCTCGCCAGCGCGCGCTTGCAACTTTTGCCCTTCGGCAATGTTGGCACGATGTCGAAACACCAACGAAGGAGGACGTGCATGAAAAAGACCGCACTTGTCCTGGCAACCGTCGGCGCGCTCGGCGTGAGCGCGGTGGCGGCACCGACGCCGGCGGAGGCCCACTGGCGCGGTGGTTTTGGGCCGGCGCTGGCAGGCGGATTGCTCGCAGGTGCCCTGATCGGCGGCCTCGCCTCGTCCGCGTACGCCTACGGACCGGGCTACGGCTACTACGGGTATCCGGGCTATTATGACGACTACTACGCACCGGCATACTACGGCGGTTACTATCCGTGGGGCGGCTACACCAGGACCTACTACAGCACCAGTTACGCCCCGGCCTACTACGGCTACCGCTATCACCCTGTCGTGCGGCCGGCCTTCGCCTATTACGGCGGACCGTTCCCGCGGCGGCACTTCTATCACCATCGCTGGCACCCTTACTGGTGAAGCGACGCGGCAAGAGAAAGGCCGGCGCGAGGCGCTGAGCCTGCAAAGTGGATTTTTGGTCGATGTCTTTATCGCTTCGATCGAGAGAGTCCCCGCGCGCAGTAGCACCGAGACGGAACTGCGCGACTCTCCCGCCTGATAGGAACGATGGCATCGGCGCATCGTTCACAGGCATCGGAAAACTCGAATGAGGGCTCGTTTTGTCTCGAGCCCCCGAGCTTCGAAGGTTCCCCATCAACGGATGCTGCAAAGCAAATGGAGGAGGTTCAGGTGAACACGAGAAAGAACAGGTTCCTATTGACCACAGCTGTGCTGCTCGCCGGCGTCAGCCTGGCATCGGCTCAAGGCATGCGTGAAGGCGCCGGCGGCGGGATGAGCGGAGGCGCGGCCGCTGGCGCGGAATCCGGCCGATCGGGCGGCGGAATGTCGCAAGGTGCAGGTGGTGCCTCTCACGGCGAAGGAATGACCCAGGGCCGCGCAGGTGGTCGGGCCGAGGGCCCCGCTGCGGCGCCGTCGCGTTCTGAGCGTAGCGAGGGGATGCGTGCTAGTGGCAAGGCCGATAGGGGCGAACGTCAGGCCATCGATCAGGGCCGCGGCGCCCGCGACAACGCGCGTCAGTCCCAATCTGAAGGCGAGAAGCGTGGCAAGGACCAAACCGTTGGTCAGAGCCGAGGCGGCCCCGACCAAGCGCGTCAGTCCAGGTCCGAGCGCGACAAGAGCGGAATGAAAGACCAAACCACCGGTCAGAGCCGCAGCGACCGCGACGCTACGCGTCAGTCGCAAGGCGCAGAACAGGGTAAGAGCGCGACCACAGGTGCTAACACCAAGGACAATGTCCAAGGCAAGAAGGCGCAGGGTCAGAGCACGACGACGACCGGCGCGAACACCAAGGACAATGCCCAGGGCAAGAACGTGCAGGGTCAGAGCACGACGACTGGCGCCAAGGGCAACGCCCAAGGCCAGAACGCGCAGGGTCAGAGCGCGCCAACGACTGGCGCGAACACCAACGCGCAAGCCCCAAGTGCCCAGCAGGGCACGACGACTGGCGCCAACACTCAAGGACAGGTCAACACCCAGGCGCAAGCCCAGGGTGGGACTACCCAGAGCTTGTCCGGCCGCGTGCAAGTGAGCGCGCAGCAACAGACAACGCTGCAGCAGTCGGTGTTGAGCTCACGCAATGTGGATCGCGTGCGGGTCAACTTCAATTCCATCAACTTCCGGATCAATACCGGCGTGGTGGTGCCGCGGAACATCTCCGTGGTCGCTATCTCGACATTCCCGGTACTGATCGACATCTATCCGGCCTATCGGGACGACAGCTTCTTCGTCGTGGATGACGAGATCATCGTCGTCGACCGAAGCCGCAGGATTGTCGACTCCATTCCCGCCGGCCCAAGGACGCACTTCGCCCGGCGCGGCAGCGTGAGCGGTGGCGGCGGCAACATCGCCGCGCTGGATCTCAGCCCCGACGAGATCCGCATTGTTCAACGGGTGCTGATTGAACGCGGCCTGATGTCTGGCCAAGCAGACGGCATCCTCGGGCCCGCTACGCGCGAAGCGCTGATCACCTTCCAGAGACGGGAAGGTTTCCAGACCACCGGCTCGATCGATACCCGGACGGTCGCTGCACTAGGCGTCTCCAACCAGATCCGCGCCACGCAGGGCCAATCGACGACCACTGGTCAGGGGGCGACTGGCCAGTCGACGCAGCAGAACACGACCGGGCAAAGCACCGGTCAGACCAACGCGCCGGCGCAGCAGAACCAGACCAATGCGCCGGCACAGCAGAACCAGACCACCGGCCAGGCTGGGCAGAACCAGCCATCCACGACCGGCCAGGCTCAGCAGAACCAACCGGCGACGTCGGGCCAGGCAGGCACACAACCGCCTGCCGGTCAGACCACTGGACAGGCGCCGGCCCAAAGCAACAGTCAGTCCACCACCCAGCCCAGCAACACGCCGTCTGGGCAAACCAACCAAAATAATGCCCCGCCGCCTTCGACGTCGGGTCAGCCGGCTCAGAATCAACCCAACCGGTAAGATGCCCCCAAAGCCCCGCCTCCGGCGGGGCTCTTTTTTACGGCCTGCACGGCGCCCTGGGGCGATGCGGAGCATCGAAGCCGGAATCCACTTTGCCGCAGGAATACGCAGAGAAATGGATTCCGGGCTCGCCTCTTCGAGGCACCTCGGAATGACAGAGCTTGTGGTTATGCCTTCGCCTCGCCCCGAAATCCCGTCGCGAGCACGTAACGCTCCGAGGAATCCTGGCGGCTCGCGGCGGGCTTGACGTGGCGCACGGTGGCAAAATCGCGCTTGAGCTGGGCGAGCAGCTCGGCGTCGGCGCCGCTCTGGAACGTCTTGGCGAGAAACGTGCCGCCGGGCTTGAGCACGTCGCAGGCAAAGGCGGCCGCGGTCTCGACCAGGCCGACGATGCGGAGCTGGTCGGTCTTGCGGTGGCCGGTGGTGTTGGCGGCCATGTCGGACATTACGACGTCGGCGCCGCCGCCCAGCATCGCGGTAAGCTTCTCGGGGGCGTCATTGTCCATGAAATCGAGCTGCGCGAAATCGACGCCGGGAATTTCGGGCATCTCCAGCAGGTCGATCGCGACGACCTTGCCCTTGCCTTCGGTAGAGCCGACGCGCTTGGCCGCGATCTGGCTCCAGCCGCCGGGCGCCGCGCCAAGATCGACAACGGCCATGCCGGGCTTCAGAAGACGAAACTTGTCGTCCATCTCCAGGAGCTTGAACGCCGCGCGCGAGCGATAGCCCGCCGCCTTGGCCTTGGCAACATAGGGATCGTTGAGCTGCCGCTCCAGCCACAGCTTGGACGAGAGCTTGCGCTTGCCGCCGGTCTTGACCTGGACGTGCAAGCGGCCGGTGGTGTCTTTCGCCATCTCACCAGCTCCTGAGCGCGCCGTCCTCGCGCATCATCTCGACCAGCATGCCCTCGCGCAGGCCGCGATCGGCGACGCGCAGGCGCGGCATCGGGAAAGCGTGCCTGATCGCATCGAGGATGGCGCAGCCGGCCAGCACGAGGTCGGCGCGCTCGACGCTGATGCAATTATTGCCGGCACGCTCCTCGTAGCTCATGCCGAGCAGCTTGTTGACGGTCGCTGTAATGTCGGCATCGTTCATCCAGATGCTGTCGATGCGGCGGCGATCATAGCGCGCGAGGTTGAGATGGATGCCGGCAAGCGTCGTCACCGTGCCGGAGGTGCCGAGCAGATGCATGTCGCTGAGATCGCGGCCGTGCTCTGCCGCGAACGGCGCGACGTGATTGGCGACCTCGCGCTCCATCGCGGCATAGATTTCCGGCGTGACGTCGCGGCCGCCGAACTGCTCGGCAAGCGTGACCACGCCGAACGGGATCGACATCCAGGCCCGGATCCGCGGCTCCGGATTTGTGGGATCGCGCTCGATCCGCACCAGCTCGGTCGAGCCGCCGCCGATGTCGAACAGGATCGCGCCGCGCCCCCTGGGATCGACCAGCGGCGAACAGCCGAGCACGGCGAGCGCCGCCTCGGTCTCGCGGTCGATCACCTCGAGCTCGATGCCGGTCTCGGCCGCGACGCGGCTGCGGAACCCTTCCGCATTCGAGGCCGCGCGGCAGGCTTCTGTCGCGATCAGCCGCAGCCGCCGCGCCTTGCGCAGATTGATCTTGTCTCGGCAAATGCTGAGCGCCGCGATGGCGCGCTCGATCGCGGCATCGCTGATGCAGCCCGTCGCCGAGACGCCCTCGCCGAGCCGGATGATACGCGAGAAGGAATCGACCACGCGAAAGCCGTCGTGGGTCGGACAGGCGATCAGGAGCCGGCAATTGTTGGTGCCGAGGTCCAGCGCCGCGTAGACGCCGGTTCCCGGCGCCTGCACGGGGACGACCGGTCCAGTGGCCAACGCCACCGCCGCCATCGCCCCCTCCAGCTCACCGTGCAGCCCGTGGCCATCGCGGAGCCGCGTGTGGTCATTCATACAAACTGTCTTTCCGCGGCCCGATAGGCCGATCTGGAATTGCTTTTTCGCCTGAAACATTAGCAGCGCGGCAGGTCTGCGCAACATCGCATCACATGGGACCATGTCCATTCGTGCGTTGTCGTGAACGGGGTCGTGGGTTATCTGAGGGGGTCCGGTGCCCCGCTGCCGCGAAAATGCGCAAATGCCGGCTTTTCAGGTCATTCCCATGCAAGAACACACCAAATCGTCCACGCTCGAAAACGCTATTGCACTGCAAAAATATGGCGTCGGGCAGCCCGTCCGCCGCAAGGAGGACGACACGCTGGTGCGCGGCAAGGGCCGCTACACCGACGATTTCAACCTGCCCGGCCAGGCCTATGCCGTGATCGTCCGTTCCACTCATGCCCACGGCATCATCCGCGGCATGGGCATTGACGCCGCCAAGGCGATGCCAGGCGTACTGGGGGTGTGGACCGGTAGGGATCTCGATGCCGCCGGCTACGGCCCTTTCACCTGCGGCCTGCCGCTGAAGAGCCGCGACGGCTCGCCCCTGCTCCAGACCAACCGCCAGCCGCTGGCGACCGACAAGGTCCGCTTCGTCGGCGATCCCGTCGCCTTCGTGGTGGCAGAGACGCTGGCGCAGGCGCGCGATGCGGCCGAAGCCGTCGAGGTCGACGTCGAGCCGTTGCCGGCAGTGACCGACCCTGAGGAAGCGGCCAAGCCCGGCGCGCCGCAGCTCTATGACCATATCCCTGATAACGTCGCGCTCGACTATCACTATGGCGACATGGAGAAAGTGAACGCGGCATTTGCCAGCGCCGCCCATGTCACCAAGATCGACATCGAGAACACCCGCGTCGCCGTGGTCTCGATGGAGCCGCGCGTGGGCCTTGCCTCCTACGACAAGAAGACCGAGCGGTACACGCTTCAGGTGCCGACGCAGGGCGTCGCCGGCAACCGCGCCAACCTCGCCAAGAACCTCAAAGTGCCGAACGAGAAGGTGCGCATCCTCACCGCCAATGTCGGCGGCTCCTTCGGCATGAAGAACATCAACTATCCCGAATACATGTGCATCCTGTACGGGGCGAAGGCGCTGGGGCGGCCGGTGAAATGGCTGGACGAGCGCTCCACCAGCTTCCTCTCCGACAGCCACGGCCGTGCACAAAAGATCCACGCCGAGCTCGCGCTCGACGCCGAGGGGCATTTCCTCGCGGCGAAGCTGTCCGGCTACGGCAATCTCGGCGCTTACATCACCGGCGTTGCGCCGGGGCCGCTCTCGCTCAACACCGGCAAGAACTTTTCCAGCGTCTATCGCACGCCGCTGATGGCGGTCGACATCAAGACGGTGCTGACCAACACCACGCTGATGGGGGCCTATCGCGGCGCCGGCCGCCCCGAGGCGAACTACTACATGGAGCGGCTGATCGACCGCGCCGCCGACGAGATGGGCATCAACCGGCTGACCTTGCGCAAGCGCAACTTCATCAAGCCGAACCAGATGCCGTTCCCGGCCTCCTCCGGCGTGACCTATGACAGCGGCGACTTCCAGGCCGTGTTCAACAAGGCGCTCGAGATCTCCGACCACGAGAATTTCGCCAAGCGCAAGAAGGAAAGCCGGAAGGCCGGCAAGCTGCGCGGCATCGCGGTCGGCTCCTATCTCGAGGTCACCGCGCCGCCGAGCCCGGAGCTCGGCAAGATCGTGTTCGATGCTGACGGCAGCGTGCAGCTGATCACCGGCACGCTCGATTACGGCCAGGGCCATGCCACCCCGTTCGCGCAGGTGCTGTGCGATCAGCTCGGCGTTCCCTTCGAGCGCGTCAAGCTCATCCAGGGCGACAGCGACATCGTCCACACCGGCAGCGGCACCGGCGGTTCGCGTTCGATCACCGCGAGCGGCATGGCGATCGTGGGCGCCGCCAAGCTCGTGATCGAAAAGGGCAAGCGCGCGGCCGCACACATGCTGGAAGCATCCGAAGCCGACATCGAGTTCGCCGACGGCAGCTTCACCATTGCCGGCACCGACCGCAGCATCGACATCATGGAGCTCGCCAGGAAGCTGCATGACGGCAAGGTGCCGGAGGGCGTGCCCGACAGCCTCGACGTCGACCACACCAGCGAGCCGGTGCCCTCGGCGTTCCCGAACGGCTGCCATGTCGCCGAGGTCGAGATCGATCCGGAGACCGGCGTGGTGCAGATCGTGCGCTACAGCGCGGTCAACGATTTCGGCACCGTGATCAATCCGATGCTGGTCGCGGGCCAGCTCCATGGCGGCGTCGTCCAGGGCATCGGCCAGGCGCTGATGGAGCACATCCGCTACGACGACAGCGGCCAGCCGATCACGGGCTCGCTGATGGACTACGCCCTGCCGCGCGCCGAGGACGTGCCGAACATGACGGTCGGCGATCACCCAGTACCCGCGACGACCAATCCGCTCGGCAGCAAGGGCTGCGGCGAAGCCGGCTGCGCCGGCAGCCTGTCGACGGTGGTGAATGCGGTGCTGGACGCGCTGTCAGACTACGGCATCAAGCACATCGACATGCCGCTGACCCCGGAGCGGGTATGGCGCGCGATCCAGGAGGCGAAGGCCAAGGCGGCGTAAGGGCTGCTTTCTCTTCGTAGACGGTCCAGCCGCCGTCTCCGCACGCACACTGTCATCGCCCGGCTTGATGTTCAGCCCGGGGACATGACCGACGGGTGTTCGGGGACATAGCCGACACATCATAGTGCAGGGATTTGGCGGTAAAGGAGGCCAAGTCCATGCCCTGGCGAGAGGTGTCGGTGATGGATCAGCGGCGGGAGTTCGTGCGGCTTGCGATGCAGGAGGGAGCGAACCGGCGGGAGCTCTGCCGGCGGTTCAATATCCATCCCGACACGGGCTACAAGTGGCTTGCACGATGGCAAGCGGATCAGAATGTCAACGACCGCTCGCGCCGACCGCATGCGAGCCCGGGACAGACCGATTGCGAGCTCGAGGCACGTATTCTCGCGGTGCGCGATGCCCATCCGGCATGGGGAGCTCGCAAGATAGCTCACTGCCTGGAGCGCAATGGTTTGCGTTCGCCAGCAGTCTCAACAGTTCATCAGATCTTGCGTCGGTCTGGCCGCATCAAGCCTCCGATCGGCGGCCCGATGGCAAGCCAGCGTTTCGAGATGCCGGCCCCCAATCTGTTGTGGCAGATGGACTTCAAAGGCTGGGTTCGGCTCGGCAATGATACCCAGTGCCATCCTCTGACGGTGGTGGATGACCACTCCCGCTATGATCTGTGTCTGCAGGCCTGTGCCGATCAACGCACAGATACCGTGCGCAGCCGCCTGGAGAAGACCTTTCGCCACTACGGGCTCCCGGAGGCCTTCTTCGTCGACAATGGTTCGCCCTGGGGTGATCCTTCCGGCGAGCGATGGACACGGTTCTCGGTGTGGCTGCTCAAGCTTGGCGTCGCCGTCATCCGCAGCCGCCCATATCACCCGCAAAGCCGCGGCAAGAATGAACGATTCCACCGCACCCTCGCGGCTGAGGTGTTCGCACTGCGACAGTTCCGCGATCTCGCAGAGACGCAGCGTGCCTTCGACGCCTGGCGGGAAGTCTACAACTTCGAACGGCCACACGAGGCGCTCGGACAACAGGTCCCGGCCAGTCGATATCGGCCCAGCCAGCGACCAATGCCCGATCGATTGCCACAGGTCGAATACGACAGCCATGAGATCGTGCGCCGCGTCTCCACGACCAAGGCCTATGTCAGCTTCAAGGGACGTCTGTGGAAAGTGCCACAGGCCTTCCGTGGCGAGCGCCTCGCCATCCGCCCCTCGGCAAACGATGCGCAATACGGGATCTTCTTTGCCGCCCACCAAATCGCTATCATCGACTTGGCGAGCGGAGAAAGTGTCGGCTATGTCCCCGAACACCCGTCGGTCATGTCCCCGGGCTGAACACTTGACCGGGCGATCCAGTACTCCGAGGCGGCGGTGCTTCACGGAAGGGCCGCGGCGTACTGGATGCCCCGGTCAAGCCGTGGCATGACACCGTCTTTGAAGTGCCGGGCCTGGCTTTTCCTGCCTCTTCCCTACGCCGCCGCCTGCTCACGCGGCTGGTAGATCGCGGTGTGCTGGCAATGCGCCAGCGGTGTCATGTCGTTGGCAACGACGAGCGCGTCGAGCTCGACGAAGCGGTGGCCCTTCTTCTCGTAGTTCGCGGTGACTTTTGCCCGCGCAGTGATCTCGTCACCGATGCGCGCGGCTGACACGAGCTGCATGCGGCTGCCGACGTGGATCCACGGGCCGAGGATGGTGTTGTCGACCAGCACACGGTTCATCACCCGCTGGATCAGGCCGGGATGGCCGAGGCCCTCGCGCGCAAAGATCGGATCGGTCTCCCTGATGTCGGCGAGATAATCGGCCGCATCCTGTCCCGCCCAGCGGCGCGGCGTCGTGCCGAACCACTTGCCGATCTCGAACGTCGCCGGGCTGACCGGCTTGCGCTCGGTCACCGCGGGGACCTCGATGTAATCGCTCAATGAAACTACAGGCGCGGCCGCCGGCAGCGAGGCCGTCCCCGTCGCGCACAGCTCGGTGCGGCTGAACACCTCGATCGTGAGCAAGCCGTTGTGCTCGGTCGCGTCAACATCGGCGCTCTCGCCGTCATAGACCGGCTTGATGAAGCGCGCCTCGATCAGCCCGCGCGACAAGAAATCGCGACCCCAGCGCGCCAGCGGCACGTGCATCATGTAGGCGAACACGTCGACGCCCGGCACCAGCCCGCCCTCGAAGCCGAAACGGCGCGCCACCGTGTCGTCATGCATCTTGTTCTCGGACTGTTTTGCGGTGTTGTAGGCCTCGACGCGATAGGTTTCGAGCCGGTTCGGCATGGGTCGCCTTCCCTGTGTTCTCATTGTTTCAGAGCGATCGTAGACCCCAGGGAACACCGGTCAATCCCCTCGCCTTTGCGGCCCGAATGGGGTACCACGCGGCCAATGACTGACACCCCCACCCGCATCTATGTCGACGCCGACGCCTGTCCGGTGAAGGACGAAATCTACCGCATCGCGTTCCGCCACGGCGTGCCCGTGAGCGTCGTCGCCGGCAACTTTATTCGAGTGCCCCACGATCCCCTGATCGAGCGCATTGCTGCCGGCGCCGGCATGGACGCGGCCGATGACTGGATCGCGGAGCGAGCCAGGCCTGGCGACGTCGTGGTGACATCAGACATTCCGCTGGCCAGCCGCTGCGTCAAGGCGGGCGCCGACGTGATCGCGCCGAACGGTAAGCCGTTCACCGAGGAATCGATCGGCATGACGCTGGCTGTGCGCAACCTGATGACGGATCTGCGTTCGGCCGGCGAAGTCACCGGCGGCCCGCGCTCGTTCGCGCCGCGCGACCGTTCCGCATTCCTCTCGGCCCTCGACCAGACGCTGCGCCGGATCCAGCGCCGCCGCACTGACGCGGCCGCAACGAGCCAGAGCTGACCATGGCGCCGCCGCTGATCCAACTGAAAGACATCAGGCTGACTTTTGGCGGTACGCCGCTGCTCAGCGGCGTCGAACTCAATGTCGCGCCGAGCGAGCGCGTCTGTCTGATCGGCCGCAACGGCTCGGGCAAATCGACGCTGCTGAAGATCGCAGCGGGCCTCATCGAGCCCGATGGCGGCACGCGCTTCGTGCAGCCTGGCGCCACAGTCCGTTATCTGCCGCAGGAGCCGGATTTCGGCGAACTCAAGACCACGCTCGCCTATGTCGAGGCGGGGCTTGCGCCCGGCGACGACCAGCACCAGGCGCGTTATCTCTTGGAGCAGCTTGGCCTCACCGGCGAGGAGAATCCGCATAATCTCTCCGGCGGCGAGGCCCGCCGCGCCGCGCTCGCCCGCGTGCTGGCGCCCTCGCCCGACATCCTGCTGCTGGACGAGCCGACTAACCATCTCGATCTCTCCACCATCGAGTGGCTGGAACAGGAGCTCGACAGCCGGCGCAGCGCGCTGGTGCTGATCAGTCACGACCGCCGCTTCCTCACCAATCTGTCGCGCTCCACCGCCTGGCTCGACCGCGGCAAGATCAAGCAGATCGACCGCGGCTTTGCCTCGTTCGAGAGCTGGCGCGACGAGGTGCTGGCCGAAGAAGAGCGCGACCAGCACAAGCTCGACCGCAAGATCGTCGACGAGGAGCACTGGCTGCGCCACGGCGTCTCCGGCCGGCGCAAGCGCAACGTCAAGCGCCTCGCCAATCTGCATGCGCTGCGCGACCAACGCCGTAATTATCGCGGCACGGCCGGCAGCGCCAATCTCGCGGCTGCGGAAGCCGAGCAATCCGGCAAGCTAGTGATCGAGGCCAAGGGCATCACCAAGGCCTATGGCGAGCGCAAGATCGTCGAGAATTTTTCGACCCGCATCCAGCGTGGCGACCGGCTCGGCGTCATCGGGCCGAACGGCGCCGGCAAGACCACGCTGGTCAATCTGCTCACCGGCGGCACGCTGCCCGACACCGGCACCGTGCGGCTCGGGGCCAATCTGGAAATGGCCACGCTCGACCAGCACCGCGAGAGCCTCGATCCCAAATCGACGCTGGCCGAAGCGCTCACCGGCGGTCGCGGCGACCAAATCATGGTCGGCGGCAAGCCGAAGCATGTCGTCGGTTACATGAAGGACTTTCTGTTCGCGCAGGAGCAGCGCGGCACGCCGCTGGAGGTGCTCTCCGGCGGTGAGCGCGGCCGGCTGATGCTGGCCCGCGCGCTGGCAAAGCCCTCGAACCTCCTGGTGCTGGACGAACCGACCAACGATCTCGACCTCGATACGCTCGACGTGCTCGAGGAGATGCTCGGCGATTACGAGGGCACGGTGATCCTGATCAGCCATGACCGCGACTTCCTCGACCGCGTCGTCACCTCCGTGATCGCGCCTGAGGGCAACGGCAAATGGATCGAATATGCCGGCGGTTACAGCGACATGCTGGCGCAACGCCGCGCGGACCTGAAGCGCGACACGGCGAAGGCGCAAGCACCGGCAGAGAAGAAGGAGGAGCGCGCAGCTGCTCCCGCTCCTGCACCAAAGCGGCGCCTGAGCTTCAACGAGAAGCACGCCCTGGAGACGCTGCCGAAGAAGATGGAGACGTTGCAGGCCGATATCGCAAGGCTGCAACGCGTCCTCGACGATCCCAATCTCTATGCGAAAGATCGCAAAAAATTCGACGACACCTCCGCCGCCATAGCCAAGGCGCATGACGAATTGTCCGTCGCCGAAGAGCGCTGGCTTGAACTTGAAATGCTGCGTGAAGAAATAGAGCAGGCTTGACCCATGACCACTCCCCTCGCCGCAAAAATCGCCCGTGAATACGGCACCCCCTGCGCCGTCATCGACATGGACAGGGTCGAGCGCAACATCGCGCGCATCCAGAAGGCCTGCGATGAGGCCGGCGTCGCCAACCGTCCCCACATCAAGACGCACAAGAATCCGACGATTGCCAAGATGCAGGTCGCGGCCGGAGCCAAGGGGATCACCTGCCAGAAGCTCGGCGAAGCCGAGATCATGGCCAATGCCGGCATCGACGACATCCTGATCAGCTACAATCTGCTGGGCGAAGAGAAGATGGCGCGGCTCGGCGCGCTGCAGGCGAAGGCGAATATGACGGTCGCTGCCGACAATTCGACCGTCGTCGCCGGTCTGCCCAAGGCCGCCGCCGCATCAGGCCGTCCGCTCTCGGTCGTGGTCGAATGCGACACCGGCCGCAAGCGCGCCGGTGTCGAGACGCCGGCCGAAGCGATCGCCCTCGCCCGCGAGATCGCGGCATCCAAGGGGCTGCAATTCGCAGGCTTCATGCTCTACCCGACCGAAACGGGCTGGGCTGACGCACAGAAGTTTTACGACGAGGCGCTGGCCGGCGTGCGCGCGCATGGGCTGGAAGCAAAAATCGTCTCGACCGGCGGCACGCCGAACCTGAAGAACCTCGGCAAGCTCAAGGGTGGCACCGAACACCGCTTCGGCACCTATATCTACAACGACCGCATGCAGGTCGCTGCCGGCGTCGCCAGCTGGGACGATTGCGCGCTGCACATCTATTCGACCGTGGTGAGCCGTGCCGCGCCCGAACGCGGTATCCTCGATGCCGGCTCGAAGACGCTGACGACGGACACCGGCGGGCTCGACGGCCACGGCCTGATCCTGGAGCATCCAGAGGCGAAGATCGCGCGCTTTGCCGAGGAGCACGGCTTCCTCGACCTCTCCCGCAGCAACACGCGCCCCAACGTCGGCGACGTCGTCCGCATCGTGCCGAACCATGTCTGCGTCGTCGTCAACATGATGGACGAGGTGGTGATGGTGCGCGGCGAGGAGATCATCGGCACGCTGCCGGTCGCGGCCCGGGGGAAGCTGCGGTAGGGGCGCTGCTCCCACAGCCGTCATTGCGAGGAGCTCTTGCGACGAAGCAATCCAGAATCTTTCCGCGGCGACAGTCTGGATTGCTTCGCTACGCTCGCAATGACGGTGGTGAGCTAGCGAGCCATTTCAGCACGCCCCTGCCCACGGCAGCGCCGGTCGCAAACGACGCCTGCAGCAGATAGCCGCCGGTCGGTGCTTCCCAGTCCAGCATCTCGCCGGCGGCAAACACGCCGGGCAGCTTGCGGATCATGTAATCCGCTTCGAGTTCGTCGAAAGAGATGCCGCCAGCACTGGAGATCGCACGCGCGATTGGCGCCACGCCGGTGAGCCTGATCGGCACGGCGTTGATGAGCTCCGCCAATTGTTGGGGCGGCATCGCCGACAGCGATTGGCCGGCGCCAATAGCGGCCTCCTGCAACAAGCCAACGGCGACGGGCGAGAGCTGCGCAGCCTTGCGCAGGAAGTTAGAGAACGACTGCTTGCCGCGCGCGGCAGACAGGCGCTTGACGAGTTCGGCCTCATCGACATCCGGGCGCAAAGCGACGTTGAGCACCACCTCGCCGTTCGCCGCGATCGCCTCGCGCAATTCGGCCGACAGCGCATAGATCGCCCCGCCTTCGATGCCGGCTCGCGTGATGATCGCCTCGCCACGCAGGCCATGCGGGCCGAAGCTTAGCGCAATCCCCTTGAGCGGCTGCCCTTCGAAGCGGGACCGAAAGACGTCGGACCAGGCGACGGTAAAACCGCAATTTGCGGGCTGTAGCGGCGATATCGCGATGCCTTTGTCCGCCAGAATTGTCGTCCAGCCGCCATCGGAGCCAAGCCGCGGCCAGCTTGCGCCGCCGAGCGCCAGCACTGTCGCTTTGGCAGCGATGACAGCCGTTCCATGGCGCGTTTGAAACCGGAGCCGCCCCTCGTCATCCCAACCGGTCCAGCGATGACGAAAGGCGAACCGCACCCCGGCAGCATCGAGCCGTCGCAACCAGGCGCGCAGCAAGGGCGAGGCCTTGAACGCCTTCGGAAACACTCGGCCGCTGCTGCCGACGAAAGTCGGCTCGCCCAGCGCCTCACTCCAGGCGCGCAGCGCGCCGGGCGGAAACGCGTCGATGGCAGCCTTCAACTTCTGCGCCGCCGCTCGGTAGCGCGCCATGAACTGCGGCAGCGGCTCGCTGTGCGTGAGATTGAGTCCACCGCGACCTGCCATCAGAAACTTGCGGCCCGCGGACGGCATCGCGTCATACACGGTGACGCGGGCACCGCCCTGCGCCAGCACCTCCGCCGCCATCAGCCCGGCGGGGCCGGCGCCGATGACGGCGATGTGGGATTGGGTTGCAGTCATGACTGGAGTTTAGGCCAGATTCTCGCGTCAGGCTCGTCATTCCCGGGCGCGCGTAGCGCGAGCCCGGAATCCATTGGGCGGCAGAGCCAGTGGCGCGATGGATTCCGGGCTCGCCCTACGGGCGCCCCGGAATGACAGTCGGGCTAAAGCTTGATACCCGCCCGCGCCGCGGCCTGCGCCACATATTTCTGCGTCTGCTCGAACGCCCCCGTCAGCGCCTTGGCCTTCGACATGTCGCTGATCTCGGCAAAATGGGCGGCGACCGCGTCCGGCGTCCATTCGGACTCCGGCAGGTTGATGCCCTCGCTCTCCAGGATCTTGATCACGGCGAAGGAGCCGGCGCCGGCGCCCATGATGGTGCGGGTGGGCGCGTCCTCGCTGAGCATGTACTCGACCGCGGGCGTGATCGCGTTGGGCTTCATCAGTTGCAGCGCCTGCGGCGGCAGCAGCTCTTCGGTCATGCGGGTCGCCGCCGTCGGCGAGATGATGTTGACGCGAATGTCGTTCTTGCGGCCTTCCTCGGCCAGCACGTTCATCAGGCCGACCATGCCTGATTTCGCCGCGCCGTAATTGGCCTGGCCGAAATTGCCGTAGAGGCCGGAGGACGACGTCGTCAGCACGATGCGGCCGTAATTGCGGTCGCGCATGCCGGCCCAGGCCGCCTTGCAGCAATAGAAGGTGCCGACGAGATGCACGTCGAGCACCTTCTGGAAATCGGCCGCTTCCATCTTGCCAAACGATTTGTCGCGCAAGATGCCGGCATTGGCGCACAAGAGATCGACGCTGCCCCACTCCTTGGTGGCGCGCTCGACCATGGCGGTGACCTGCTCGAAATTCGAGACGTCGGCGCCGCCGGCCATCGCGGTGCCGCCGGCTTTGCGGATCTCCTCGACCACGGCTTCGGCCGGCGACAGCGAGCCGCCGGTGCCGTCACGCGCGCCCCCGAAATCGTTGACCACGACCTTGGCGCCGCGGCTGGCCAATCCTAACGCATGCGCGCGACCCAGACCATTGCCCGCGCCGGTGACGATGGCGACGCGTCCGTCGAACCTGATTGCCATGAGTAAGGGTCTCTATTCTTCTTCCCTTCTCCCCTTGTGGGAGAAGGTGGCGCGAAGCGCCGGATGAGGGTCTCTCTCTACAGATGCGCTCGCGGAGAGAGACCCCTCACCCGCCTCGCGTTCCGCGAGGCACCCTCTCCCACAAGGGGAGAGGGTGAAACCCCGCTCTGGGTTTCCTTTTTGAGCAGCGATGAGTTGCCGGGTCAAGCCCGGCCGGGATCGCCCGGGCTTACTCGAAATAGATCAACCCGAGCCATTCCGCGACCAGCGCGGGCTTATCCTCACCCTCGATCTCCACCGTGACGTTGGTGCGGGACTGCAATTCGTTCGGCTTGCGCAGCTTGGCTTCCGCCAGCACGAAGCGGCCGCGGACGCGCTTGCCGGAGCGCACCGGCGAGATGAAGCGCAGCTTGTCGAAGCCGTAGTTGACGCCCATCGTGGTGCCCGCGATCACCGGCATCACCTCATAAGACATGATCGACATCAGCGACATCGTGAGAAAACCGTGCGCGATGGTGGTGCCGAACGCGGTTTCCTTCCTCGCCCTTTCAGGGTCGACATGGATGAACTGGTGATCCTCGATCACGTCGGCATAGGTGTCGATGCGGGGCTGATCGATCAGGTGCCACGACGACACGCCGATCTCCTTGCCGACCATGGACTGATAGGCGTCGAGCGTAATCGGCGGCTTCTTCCAGACTTCGTTCACTTAGGTCTCACTCCGTGTTTTCGCCAGCTCCGGAAAATCCTCCTCGCGGAATTCCCGGCCGCGCAGCGGATCGGTGCGATCGTCGTCGCGCTCCAGCCTGCGTAGCTGCACGCGGCGGATTTTTCCAGAGATCGTCTTCGGCAGCTCGGTGACGACTTCGAGGCGGCGGATGCGCTTGAACGGGGCAAGGCGCGTATGCAGGTGCCTGAAGATCGACAGCGCGGTCACGGGCGAGCGCTCCGCGCCCGACGTCAGCAGCACGAAAGCCTTGGGGATCGCGAGCCGGATCGGATCCGGGCTCGGCACCACGGCCGCCTCGGCGACGAGCTCGTGCTCCAGCAGCACGCTCTCCAGCTCGAACGGGCTGATGCGGTAATCGGAGGATTTGAACACGTCGTCGGAGCGGCCGACGAAGGTGAGATAGCCATCCTCGTCCGCGAACACGACGTCGCCGCTGCGGTAGAGCTCGCCTTCCGTACCGGAGAGCTTGCCGTCGTCACTCTGATAACCCTGCATCAGTCCGGCGGGACGGTTCACGCCGAGCACCAGGGTCACCTCGCCTTCCTTCGCCGGATTGCCGTCGGCATCGCTGATCTGCACGCGATAGCCCGGCAACGGCCGCCCCATCGAGCCGATCTTGATTGGCTGGCCCGGCGAATTGCCGGCGAGTGCAGTCGTCTCGGTCTGGCCGTAGCCGTCGCGGATGGTCAGGCCCCAGGCCGCCCGCACCTGGTCGATCACCTCAGGATTGAGCGGCTCGCCGGCGCCGCAGACCTCGCGCAGCGACACCTTGAACGAGGCGAGATTCTCCTGGATGAACAGCCGCCACACCGTCGGCGGCGCGCATAGCGTGGTGACGCCACAGCGGCCGATGGTAGCGAGCAGGCCTTTTGCGTCGAAGCGCGGCTGGTTGACCACGAACACGGTGGCGCCCGCATTCCACGGCGCGAAAAAACAGCTCCAGGCGTGCTTGGCCCAACCGGGCGACGAGATGTTGAGATGGACGTCGCCGGGCTTCAGCCCGATCCAGTACATGGTCGAGAGATGGCCGACCGGATAACTGCGCTGGCTGTGCCGCACCAGTTTTGGTTTCGCGGTCGTGCCCGAGGTGAAATAGAGCAGCATCGGGTCGTCGGCCTTGGTCGGACCATCGGGCGCAAAACTCTCCGAAGCGGTTGCCGCCTCGTCATAGGCCAGCCAGCCATCGGACGTCGTGCCGACCACGATGCGGACGATACTCTCGGTACCGAGGCTGGCGAATTTCGCGACCTGGTCCTCGGCAGCCACCACCGCCTTCGCCTTGCCGCGATCGAGCCGATCGCGCAGTTCTTCTGCGGTGAGCAGCGTGGTCGCGGGAATCACGACGACGCCGAGCTTCATCGCCGCCAGCATCGTCTCCCATAACGGAACCACATTGCCGAGCAGCAGCAGGAGATGATCGCCGCGCTTCAAGCCCTGCGCGCGGAGGAAGTTGGCGACCTGGTTCGAGCGCTTCGAGAGAGTCGCGAAAGAGAGCTTGGTCTGCCGGTCCTGCGCGGCATCGACGATCCAGAGCGCAGGCCTGTCTCTGCTCTCCGCATTCGTCGCGAGGTCGGCGTCGAACCAGTCGAGCGCCCAGTTGAAGGGAACCGGATCGGGCCAGCGGAAGCCCTTGACCGCAGCCTCGTAGTCCGTGCGGTGCTTGAGCAGAAACGCGCGCGCTTCCTGAAATGTCGTCATGATCCGGGCCCGTCGAATTGACCTTCGACTGTAGCCCGGATGGAGCGAAGCGCAATCCGGGGACGGTCGCGCCAATTGAAAGAGCTGTCCCGGATTGCGCTTCGCTCCATCCGGGCTACGAGCAAAGCTTCGCTACTTTCCAGCGAGGCTGCGAACGTGCTTGATAATTCCGGAAAAATCCACCCCGCCGTGCCCGGCTGCGTCGAAAGACTGATAGATCTCCTGCGCATGCTTGCCGAGCGGCGTCGCCGCGCCCGCAGCCTTCGCGGCGTCCTGCGCCAGCGTCAGGTCCTTCACCATCAGCGCCGAGGCAAAGCCCGGCTTGTAATCGTTGTTGGCCGGCGAGGTCGGCACCGGGCCCGGCACCGGGCAATAGGTCGTCAGCGACCAGCACTGGCCCGACGAGGTCGAGGCGACGTCGAACAACGCCTGATGCGAGAGCCCGAGCTTCTCCGCCAATGCAAACGCCTCGCTCACCGCGATCATGGAGATGCCGAGGATCATGTTGTTGCAGATCTTTGCGGCCTGCCCTGCGCCGGCGCCGCCGCAATGCACGATCTTCTTGCCCATCTTCTCCAGCACGGGCTTTGCCGCCGCGAACGCGCTCTCCTCGCCGCCGCACATGAAGGTGAGCGTCGCGCCCTTGGCGCCACCCGTGCCGCCCGAGACCGGCGCGTCGACCGAGAGCACGCCGTGCTTGGCGGCCAACGCATGCGCCTGCCGCGCGCTCTCGACGTCGATGGTGGAGCTGTCGATGATCAGCGCCCCCTTGGCCATGGCAGGAACGACCTCGTTCCAGACGGACAGCACATGCTTGCCGGCCGGCAGCATGGTGACGACGACGTCCGCGCCCTTCACTGCGCCCGCCGCACTCTCTGCGATGCTGGCGCCGTCGGCCTTGGCTTGCGCGCGCGAAGCCTCGACGAGGTCGAAGGCGACGACCTTGTGGCCAGCCTTGACCAGATTGGCGGCCATCGGGCCGCCCATATTGCCGAGACCGATGAATGCGATCGTGGCCATTGTCGTTTCCTCCGCTTCAATCGTTGTTAATTGAACTTCAGCTCGTCGGCGCCGATTTCGGCGAAATATGGCGCCAGCATCTGCGGCGTCACATCCTCGATCCGTGGCGGCGACCACGACGGATTGCGATCCTTGTCGATCACGGCCGCGCGCACGCCCTCGCGGAAATCGTCGCTGCGGAAGACCTCCAGCGCGGCGCGATATTCGCGCACCAGGCACTCTTCAAGGCTCGATGATTTGCGCGCGAGCCGCAGCAGGTTCAGCGTCACCACCATGCCGCGCGGCGATTTCTCGTTGAGCGTCTTCAGTGTCGTCAGAGCGAATTCGGAGCCGTCGCGCTTGAGCGCTGTGAAGATGTCTTCCATGCGGTCGAAGCCAAACAATGCGTCGATAGTCGGCTCCTTTGCGGCGACCGGGCCTGCGGTTTCACCGGTCGAAAAACCGTTGATGAGCTTGCTGACGTCGGCGGCGGTCGCGCCCGAGTGCAGCTTCGTCAGGGCTTCGCGCAGCTCCGGCAGCCTCCCGCCCGGCACGACCCAGTCGGCGAACTTCGCATGGATCGCATCCGGCCCGTTCATGATCTGGCCGGTCAGCCCGAAATAGGTGCCGATCTCGCCCGGCGAATGCGACAACAAAAAGGTGCCGCCAACATCCGGGAAGAAGCCGAGCCCAACCTCGGGCATCGCCAGCTTGGTGCGATCGGTGACGACACGGTGGCTGGCATGGGCTGACAAACCGACGCCGCCACCCATCACGATGCCGTCCATGAACGCCACATACGGCTTCGGAAACGTCTTGATCCGGGCGTTGAGGATGTATTCCTCGCGCCACAGGATCTTGCCGAGGTCGCCATTGACTTTGGAGCTTTCCCAGAGCGTGCGAATGTCGCCGCCGGCGCACAGGCCACGCTCGCCGGCACCTTCCAGCAGGATCACGGTGATGCCCGGATCGGCCTCGAAGCGGTCGAGCGCCTTGTCGATGTCGCGAAACATCTCCAGCGTCACGGCGTTGAGCGCCTTCGGACGGTTGAGGCGGATCACGCCGGCTGCGCCCTCGACGCGGGCGATCAGGTCGCCCTCTTCCACCACGCTCATCTCGCGCCCTCGATCAATTTGCGCGCCACGATGAGCCGCATGATTTCGTTGGTGCCTTCGAGGATCTGGTGCACGCGCAAATCGCGCACGATCTTCTCGATGCCGTATTCGCTGAGATAGCCGTAGCCGCCGTGAAGCTGCAGCGCATGGTTGGCGACCTCGAAGCCGACATCGGTGCCGAACCGCTTGGCCATGGCACACAGCGTGGTGGCATCAGGGTCCTTGCGGTCGAGCGCTGCCGCAGCGCGCCACAAAAACGTGCGTGCGGCCTCGAGCTCGATCGCCATGTCGGCGAGACGGAATTGCAGCGCCTGGAATTCGTCGAGGCGCTTTCCAAACGCCTTGCGCTCCTTCATGTAGGCGCACGCCTTGTCGAGCGCTATTTGCGCGCCACCGAGCGAGCACGCGGTGATGTTGAGGCGGCCGCCATCGAGGCCGGCCATCGCGATCTTGAAGCCGGCGCCCTCTTCGCTGAGGCGGTTGGCAACCGGCACGCGGGCGTTCTCGAACATCACGGCCCGGGTCGGCTGCGCGTTCCAGCCCATCTTGCGCTCATTGGCACCGAACGAGACGCCCGGCGTCTTGCCGTCGATGACGAGGGTCGAGATGCCGCCGGGACCATCGCCACCGGTCCGGACCATCGCGACCAGGATGTCGGTGCCGCCGGCGCCCGAGATGAACTGCTTCTGGCCGTTGAGAACGTAATGATCGCCATCGCGCACCGCGCGGGTGCGCAGCGCTGCTGCATCGGAGCCGGCGCCCGGCTCCGTCAGGCAGTAGCTCGCGATTAGCTCCATGGTGCAGAGCTTTGGCAGCCATGTGTGGCGCTGGGTATCGCTGCCGAAAGCATCGATCATCCAGGACGCCATGTTGTGGATGGAGATGAAGGCCGAAGTGGTCGGGCAGCCGGTCGCCAGTGCCTCGAAGATCAGCGCCGCATCAAACCGCGTCATGGCGGAGCCGCCGACGTCGTCGCGGATGTAGATGCCGCCCATGCCGAGCATGGCGGCCTCGCGCATCACGTCGACCGGGAAATGCTTCTCCTCGTCCCAGCGTAACGCGTGCGGCGCGATCTTTTCCGCTGCAAACGCCAAAGCCATGTCGCGAATTGCGACCTGATCCTCGTTCAGAGCGAACTGCATGCTGCCGCCTAACCTTTCACTCCATCGTCATTGCGAGCGCAGCGGAGCAATCCAGCATCCCTCGGCAGAGACAGTCTGGATTGCTTCGTCGCACCAGCGCAAAATTGCTTCGCAATTTTGTCGCGGGCTCCTCGCAATGACGACTGGGCTACAGCCCTACTTCATCAGCGGGATCGAGAACTCCGCACCTTCCTTGACGCCGGACGGCCAGCGCGAGGTCACCGTCTTGGTCTTGGTGTAGAAGCGAACCGAATCCGGACCGTGCTGATTGAGATCGCCGAAGCCCGACTTCTTCCAGCCGCCGAAGGTGTAATAGGCGATCGGCACCGGGATCGGCACGTTGATGCCGACCATGCCGACGTTCACCTTGGCCGCGAAGTCGCGTGCGGCGTCGCCATCGCGGGTGAAGATCGCGACGCCGTTGCCGTAATCATGATCCGACGGCAGCGCCAGCGCTTCCTTGTAGTCGTGCGCACGCACGACCGATAGCACCGGGCCAAAGATCTCTTCCTTGTAGATCCGCATGTCCTTGGTGACATTGTCGAATAGCGAACCGCCGAGATAGAAGCCGTTCTCGTAGCCCTGCATCTTGAAGCCGCGGCCGTCGACGGCGAGCGTGGCGCCTTCCTTGATGCCGATGTCGATGTAGCTCTTGACCTTCTCGACTGCTTCGCGCGTCACCAGCGGGCCGTAATCCGCGGAAGGATCGATCGAGGTGCCGATCTTGAGCGACTCGACACGCGGGATCAGCTTTTCCATCAGACGGTCGGCGGCGGTCTTGCCGACGGGAACGGCGACGGAAATAGCCATGCAGCGCTCGCCGGCGGAGCCGTAGCCGGCGCCGATCAGCGCATCGACCGTCTGATCCATGTCGGCGTCGGGCATCACGATCGCGTGGTTCTTGGCGCCGCCGAAGCACTGGCAGCGCTTGCCGGTTTGCGCAGCGCGCTCGTAGATGTACTGCGCGATCGGCGTCGAGCCGACGAAGCCGATCGCCTTGATATCGGGATCGTCGAGGATCGCGTCGACCGCTTCCTTGTCGCCGTTGACGACGTTGAGGATGCCGGCCGGCAGGCCCGCCTCCATCATCAGCTCGGCGAGCTTCATCGGCACGCCGGGATCGCGCTCCGACGGCTTGAGGATGAAGGCATTGCCGCAGGCGATCGCAGGTGCAAACTTCCACATCGGAATCATCGCCGGGAAATTGAACGGCGTGATGCCGGCGACGACACCGAGCGGCTGGCGCATGGAATAGATGTCGATGCCGGGGCCGGCGCCCTCGGTGTATTCGCCCTTCATCAGGTGCGGAATACCGCAAGCGAACTCGGCAACTTCGAGGCCGCGCTGGATGTCGCCCTTGGCGTCAGGAACGGTCTTGCCATGCTCGCGCGCCAGCAGCTCGGCGAGCTTGTCGTAGTCGCGTTGCACCAGCTCCAGAAACTTCATCATGACGCGGGCGCGGCGCTGCGGATTGGTCGCAGCCCACTCCGGCTGCGCGGCGCGGGCGTTCTCGACAGCCGCGCGGACTTCCGCTTTTGACGCCAGCGCCACCTTGGCCTGGACGTCACCGGTCATCGGCTCGAAGACGTCGGCGGTGCGGCCCGAGGTGCCCTTGACCTCCTTGCCACCGATGAAATGTCCGATTGAACGCATGGAATGATCTCCTTCAGGCTCAGCTGATCGCTTTGACAAATCCTATTGACCTGCATTTTATAGGATTCAAGTCTGAGATAATGCACCATAGATGTGCGGAAATGCTGGATCAAGGCGCTATCGACTGGGACGACTTTCGCTTCGTGCTGGCCATCGTGCGGGGCGGCTCGGTCTCGGCTGCGGCAAAACAGCTCGGGGTCGACCATGCTACGGTGATTCGCCGCGTCGACCGGCTGGAGAAGCACCTCTCGGCCAAGCTGTTTGACCGGCGCAAGACCGGCTATCTCCTCACCGAAGCCGGCCAGCGCGTCGCCGACAGCGCGGAAGCCATGGAATCGACCATCGTCGCCAACCAGGAGCAAGTCGGGGGCTCGGTGGCACGGCTGACCGGCACGGTGCGGATCGGCGCACCCGACGGTTTCGGCACCGCCTTCCTGGCACCGCGCCTCGCCCCGTTTGCCGACCGCTACCCCGATCTCGACCTGCAACTTGTGGCCACCGCGCGGCTGTTCAGCCTCTCCAAGCGCGAGGCCGACATCGCCATCAGCCTGACCATGCCCAAGGAAGGCCGCATCGTCGGCCGCAAGCTGCTCGACTACCGCCTCGGGCTCTATGCTGCGCCCGGCTATCTCGACCGATTCCCAGAGATCGCCTCTCGGCAGGACCTGCCGCAGCACCGCTTCGTCGGTTACATCGAGGAATTGCTGTTCACGCCGGAGCTCGACTATCTGCCTCAGGTGTCGCCGAAGATTTCTGCACGTTTCCGCAGTGCCAATCTGATCGCGCAGCTCAATGCCACGCTCTCGGGGTTCGGCATCGCGGTGCTGCCGCACTTCATGGCGACCGACTATCCGCAGCTCGTTCCGGTGCTGCCGGAGGAGATCTCGATCACGCGCACGTTCTGGATGCTGATGCACGCCGACAGCAAAGACCTCGCGCGGATCAGGGCCGTGGCGGATTACATCAGCGAGATCGTGGAGCGCGAGCGGGCGTTGTTTGCGGGACGGTGAGTTGATGATTTCGTACGGTGGGCAAAGCGACGAGACGCGCGAATGCGCGGCTCGTGGCGTGCCCACCACTTCAGCTGCAATCGTGGAGAGATGGTGGGCACGGCGCAAATGCGCCTTTGCCCACCCTACGGCACCTCGCCTAGTTCTGCTTCACCTTCTTGACCGCAACCTTCGGCTTGCGCTTCGCGCCGTCGAGCGCGCTGTCTCGACCCGCCTTCAGCACCTCGTCCGACAGCTCGCTTGACCCCGCGATGCGCGCCAGCAGCATGGTGCCGGCCATCGTGGCGAGCGTCGCGATCGCCTGTTTTCGTGCGGCCTTGCGTGGCATGTTCGGGATATAGTTGGTCATCATCTCGATCATCTCGTCGAGCTTGCCGGCGAAGGCCTTGCGCGTCTTCGCGCTCTCGCGGGCGATCTCGGCGCCGAGCGAGGGGATCGAGCAGCCATGACCGGGATTGTCGCGATGCAGCGCGGAGAGATAGCTCTCCGCAATCAGCGCCAACCGCTTTTCAGGAGCTGCCTCGCCGGTGAGCTTGCGCCAATGCTCCATCGAGCGATCCATGGCGTAGGCAAAGGCCTCGATCACCAGCGCCTCGCGGGAATCGAAATGCGCGTAGAAGCCGCCATGGGTCAGGCCCGCCTCCTTCATGAGGTCGGCGACGCCGATGCCGTGGGCGCCCTTTTCGCGCAGCCGCACGGAGGCCTTCTTCACGATGCGGTCGTGGGTTTCCTGCTTGTGTTCCCGGGAATAGCGCATGCGCATCTCATTGAATGTCGGAGATCATCTCATAACACGCAAATGCCGCGAACGGCGCATTAATTCGCAGTTAGATTGTTGCCGATCATAGAAAAGGTTGCAGTTGCATGCACCGCCAGCGCGCCCTTCCCGTCGCGAACGAAGCCTTCGGTATAGCTGGTCTGGCGCCCCAGCTTGATCACCTTGCCTTCGGCCGAGATCAGCCCCGAACGGACCGAGAGCGGACGCAGGAAGGTCAGCTTCAAATCGAGGGTCACGGAGCCCTGCCCGGCCTCCAACCGGGTCGAGATCGCGCACCCCATGGCCGTATCCAACAACCCCGCGGCGGTCGCGCCGTGCAGGAGGCCGATGGTATTTTCGAGGTCTTCACGCGGCTCTAGTTCCATGACGATCCGGCCCGGCTCGACCACGGCCATCGTGAAGCCGATCAGTTTTGCGAAGGGCGGCGGCGGCAGGCGGCCGTCGCGAATGCCCAGCATGGCGTCCATGCCCGACAGGCCCATCACCACTTTCGCAACCGGTGCAGGCGCCTGCCAATCCACCACGCGCTCGCGCCGCTGGTCGGGCGAAAAAAGGTCAAGTTGATCGGCTTGGGTCATGACGGCCTCGTTATATGACATATATCATGCTATGCTACGGACTTCCCGCTGGCAACTCCGTTCCCCGCCCGCTTGACAAGCCGGGCGTTTCGGCCCGGAAGTGGCTTCGACCCGGCGCCTTGCGCCTGCCACGAACCGTTCGGGATGCATGATGGAAATGCTCAATCACCACTGCGGCGTGACGCGTGACGCGCGCGGCGTCGTTCACGTCGCGATCTGCAACGCCGGCCCACTCAACATTCTCGGCTCGCCCGTGACCGATGCCGTGCGCGAAGGCTTGCAGCGGCTTGCCACCGACCGCAACATCCGCGTCGTAGTGCTGCGCGGCCAGAGCGAGAAGAGCATGATCGGCGGCGCCGACATCAAGGAGATGGCCAAGCTCGACCAGAAGTCGGCCGAAGCCTTCATCAGCCGCCTGCGCGATCTCTGTGAGGCCGTGCGCGCCTTCCCGGCTCCGGTGATCGCGCGCATGCCCGGCTGGTGCCTCGGCGGCGGGCTCGAGGTCGCCGCCGCCTGCGACTTCCGCATCGCCGCGCATGATGCGCATTTCGGCATGCCGGAGGTGCGCGTCGGCATCCCCTCGGTGATCCATGCCGCGCTGCTGCCGCGCCTGATTGGCTGGGCCCGCGCGCGCTGGCTGGTGATGACGGCGGAGAACATCGACGCAGCCACCGCGCTGGCCTGGGGCCTGGTCGATAAAGTCGCGCCGGAAGGCGGGCTGGATGCCGAGATCGAGCACGTCGTGAAGGCGTTGCTCGAATGCGGCCCCGAGGCGCTGAGGTCGCAGAAGGCGCTGCTGCGGCAATGGGAGGAGTTGCCACTGACGGAGTCGGTGAATTTGAGCGTGAAGGTGTTCGGCGAGTCGTTCCTGACGGACGAGCCGACGCGGCTCATGCAGGCGTTCGTGAACAGGAAGCGGTGAGGCGTGGTTCTGTAGTGAAGAGGCTCCCTCCAAGCCAAAGGTGTCATGCCCCGGCTTGACCGGGGCATCCAGTACGCCGCGGCGCCAGTTGCAAGAGCGAGTTCGCCAACACGGGCCTCTGGAATACTGGATTGGTCGCTTTCGCGGGTAATGACAGCGGAGTGCGGGGCGGTCACCGCCTAGAACCGCAACTCCGTCACAACCACATCCTGCCTCACAATCGAACGACCAAATCTCATCCGAACCACGACATTTTCTCATCCCTGGCGCGGGTTGCATTTTTTGCGCCGCATCATATGATGATCATAATCTTACTTTCAGCGCAGGGAGTTTATCATGGCCGAAGCCGCCGATCCCGTCGTCATCGTCTCCGCCGTTCGCACCCCGCTCGGCCGCTTCATGGGCGAACTGTCGCCGCTCCCCGCCCATAAGCTCGGATCGCACGTGATCGGCGCGGCGCTGGAGCGCGCAAAACTTGCGCCCGAGAAGGTCGACGAGGTCTTCATGGGCTGCGTGCTGCCGGCCGGTCAGGGCCAGGCACCGGCACGCCAGGCCGCACGCGCGGCCGGACTGCCCGATGCCACTGGCGCCACCACCGTGAACAAGGTCTGCGGCTCCGGCATGAAAGCGACCATGCTGGCGCAAGACATCATCCGCGCCGGGTCGGCCGACATCGTCGTTTCCGGCGGCATGGAGAGCATGAGCAACGCGCCGTATCTTTTGGCCAAGGCGCGCGGCGGCTACCGCGCCGGCCATGACCGCATCATCGACCATATGATGATGGACGGGCTGGAGGACGCTTACGAGACCGGCCGCTCCATGGGTGATTTCGGCGAGGCCACCGCGGAAGCCTACCAGTTCACCCGCAAGGACCAGGACGCCTACGCGATGGAGACACTCAGCCGCGCGCGCAAGGCCGTCGAGGGTGGCGCGTTCAAAGCCGAGATCGCGCCGATCACGCTCACCGAGAAAGCGGGTCCCCGCATCATCGCCAATGACGAGCATCCGCTGAAGGTCGATCCCGCAAAAATCCCCGGCTTGAAGCCGGCATTCCGCGCCAACGGCACGATAACGCCGGCCGCCTCCTCCGCCAATGCCGACGGCGCTGCCGCGCTGGTGCTGACCAAGCGCTCGCTCGCCGATCGGAGCGGCCTGCCGGTTCTGGCCGAGATCAAGGGCCACGCCACCCACAGCCAGGAGCCGCAATGGTTCACCACGGCGCCGATCCCGGCGATCCGCAAGCTGCTCGACAAGGTCGGCTGGAGCGCCAGCGATGTCGATCTGTTCGAGATCAATGAGGCTTTCGCCGTGGTGGCGATGGCGGCGCAGCGCGATCTCGGCATTCCCCGCGACAAGCTCAACATCAACGGCGGCGCTTGCGCGCTCGGCCATCCCATCGGCGCGACCGGCGCGCGGCTGATCGTGACGTTGCTGCATGCGCTGGAGGCGCAGAACCTCAAGCGCGGCGTCGCGGCGCTCTGCATCGGCGGCGGCGAAGCCACGGCGATTGCCGTGGAGCGGCTGGCGCATTGACGCGAGAAAGTCCGAAAACGAGGGAACTCCGTCATTTGCGACAGACGCGTCCCGTGCCATCCTGCAAGCTGACGCAGGTCTCTTGCGACCTGCCCATCAACGTTGAGGCCCAATGATCTCGAACTGGCTCGCGGCAGCACTTTCCCGCCGCAACATCCACTACGGCTGGGTGATGGTCGGCGTGACCTTCCTCGCCGCGCTGATCAGCGCCGGCACGGTCGGTGCGCCCGGCGTGTTCATCGTTCCCTTGCAACAGGAGTTCGGCTGGAGCACGGCGGAGATTTCCTCCGCGCTATCGATCCGCTTCATCCTGTTCGGGCTGATGGCCCCGTTCGCGGCCGCTCTGCTCAACCGCTACGGCCTGCGCAACGTCACGCTCGCCGCACAGCTGATCGTCGTGTCGGCGCTCGTGCTCTCGCTCGGCATGACCGAGGTCTGGCAGCTCGTCGCCTTGTGGGGCGTGGTGATCGGGATCGGCACGGGCATGACTGCCTTGGTGCTGGGCGCAACCATTGCCACGCGCTGGTTCGCCGCAAGACGCGGCCTCGTCGTCGGCATCATGACGGCGAGCGTCGCCACCGGCCAGCTCGTGTTCCTGCCGCTGCTCGCAAGCCTCACCGAGCGCTTCGGCTGGCGTCTCGCGCTCGGCTTCGTCTGCATCATGCTCGGCGTCTCGGCCCTGGCAGTCCTGCTCGCGATGCGCGACCGGCCGGGCGATGTCGGCCTGCGCCCGTTCGGCGATGAAGGCACCGCGCCCCTGCCCGCTCCGCCCGTGAGTCAGGGCTCGATTACAGGCGTTGCGCTCGGCACGCTGCGCGACGCCTCGAAGTCGACTGCGTTCTGGATCCTGTTTGCGACCTTCTTCGTCTGCGGTGCCTCGACCAATGGTCTCGTCCAGGTGCACCTGATCCCGATGTGCCTCGATTTCGGCATCCCACAAGTGCAGGCGGCGAGCCTGTTAGCTGCGATGGGCATCTTCGATTTCTTCGGCACGATCATGTCGGGCTGGCTGTCGGACCGCTACGACAACCGCTGGCTCTTGTTCTGGTACTACGGCCTGCGCGGGCTCTCGCTGATCTTCCTGCCCTTCAGCGATTTCTCGTTCTACGGCCTGTCGGTGTTCGCGATGTTTTACGGACTCGACTGGATCGCCACGGTGCCGCCGACCGTGCGCCTCACAGCTCAAAAATTCGGACCCGAGCGCGCCAATCTGGTGTTCGGCTGGATCTTTGCCGGCCATCAGCTCGGTGCCGGTACTGCCGCCTTCGGTGCCGGTTTTTCGCGACGGTCTATCAGAGCTATTTGCCCGCCTTCTTCATCGCCGGCGCGCTGTGCGTGTTCGCTTCGCTGATCGTGCTGGCGCTGTCGCGGCAACCCAAGCCGAAGCCGCAAGCGGCGATGGCCTAGTACCTGATCGTGGTGGTGACGCCGAACACCGCGGCGTCACCGATCCGGGAGATGCCGGTCGGATCGTTCGGGTTCGGGACGCCGCCAGAGGGGCGGAACACGTACTGAAAGTAAGGCGCGATCAGCCAGCCCGGCTTGACGTGCGCCTCGTAGATCATCTCGATCAGGATCTCGTTGCTGCGCACCGGACTCTGGATGCCCGTGAAGGCCTGCGTGTCGAGATCGAGATTGCGGGCGGTGTTCGAAATCCGCATGTAGGCCATCGCCACGCCGAATCGGTCGAGGGGACGGTCAGGCGTGAAGCCGACGAAGCCGATGCCGCCGTCCATATACAGGTCGATCAGATTGCGGTCCGGCGGGCTGTAGGCGATACGGCCGAACGCCGTGACGCCAGGGAGCGAGGCTGAGGTGCTGTTGTCCGTCACCTCGGGCGGACGATAAAGCACCTGCTCGATCACCGCGAAGATTCCGTAGTTGCCGCGAAGTTTTGCAGCAATGCCGCTGCCGCCGGGATCGGCGATCGACAGGCCCTCCGCCGTGAAGCGCTGGCTGTCGAACGGGCCATAGTGCTTCCACGCGCCTGGCGTGAAATTGCCGGCGAGCGGTCGGCCGCCGACATCGATGTCGTAGGTGAAGCGGACCTGCCCGATCACCCAGGGCGGATCGTTGACACGAAACGCGAGGCCATGGTTGTCGCGCAATTGCGGATCGGCATCGCCCGGCCCCGAGGGATCGCCGTTGAACACCGCGGCGTAGGCCGTGATCTTGTCCGTCAGCGCCGCCTTGATACGAATGCCGGGCACCGCGATCGGTGGCGCCGGGCCGCCGGCCGGAAGGTTGGATGCCTTGATCGCCGGCCAGCCGAAGGTGCCGTTGATGAAGAGGTCGTCGGTCTGGCTGTCGAAGAACTCGACGTCCGCGGCCTGCTGGCCGGCCCTGATGTTCAGGCGATCATTGAAGAAGCTTTGCTCGAAATACGCATTGTAGAGCCGCTGGTCTGGCAGCGCCTCGATCTCGCTGATGGTGGCGAGGTTCATTACGTAGTTGCGCGACAGCCCGCGGCCGTAGATCACCAAGGCATTGGCGTAGAAGCGGCCGCCAGTCCAGCCGACCAGCTTGTCGAGATCGGCATCGACCGACAGATCGAGGCGGCCGAAATGGATGGCGCCGCGCTTCACGCCGCCGGAGACGTTGGCGATATTGTCGGCGATATAGGTGGCGCCGAAATTCAGGCCCTTGTTGGCGAGGCCGTCATGCCATTCGTTGAACCATTTTGGAAACAGCCACTCGGCCGCGCTCTCGTCCTTGGCGCCGGCGAGCGCATTTGTGCTTATCGCCGTGCAGGCCAGCATAATGGCGGCCGCGCCTCGCAACACAGAGCTATGGGCAGTCACGATCACGGCTGATTCCGGCTGGCGGAGTTACTTGAATATGCCCGTCCGCCGCATGAAGAGATAGGCCGCACCAACTGAAGAAGCCATCAAAACGGCCGCCCAGAGGAATCCGGTCTCGACCTCGGTGAGCGGCAGGCCCTTGGTGTTCATGCCGAAGATGCCGGTGATCAGCGTCGGCGGCAGCAGCAGCGAGGTCACGATGGAGAGCGTGTGGAGGTGGCAGTTGCTCTCCTCCTCGTTCTTGAAGCGCAGCTCCTCTTCGAACAGGCGGCTGCGCTCGCGCAGCTCGACGATGTCGTGATCGAGCCCGTCCAGCCGCTGCGCCAGCTTGCCGGCGTGGATGCGCAAGGCTGGCGAGAGGTGGTCGGTGTTCTTCTGGTCGAGGCGGTGGAACAGCACGCGAAGGCCCGTGAGCTGACGATGCAGCCGCACGCAGGTCCGGCGCAGCCGGCCGAGATTGCGGCGCATCTCCGGCTTGCTATCGTCGGCGAGGATCCGCTCCTCGATGTCGTCGATCTCCTGCCCGAGCTTGTCGGCCATCCTGTCAAGCGTGTCGGCGACCTCATCGACGATCTTTTCGAGGAGATGGGCGACGTTGTCGACCCGGTAGCCGCCTTCGAGCACGCGGCGCGTCGCGTCCGCCGAGCACAGCGCCTGATGGCGTCCGCTGACCAGGAGATGCTCGGTCATGGCGAAGCGCAGGAACGCGTTCTCTTCCGTCGCGCTGTCGATCTCGCGCACGAGGTCGGAGAACACGCCGTAGACGCAGTGATCGATGACGTGAAGCTGCTGGAACGTGTCGTTCGACAGCAGCAGCTCGCGCGCGAGCGGCGGCAATTGCGAGACCGCAATCCAGGGCCTCACGCGCGCATCCGTCAGGTTGAAATGCAGCCAGAGCCGGCCGTCATGGCTGAACTCGATCGGCTGGTCGATCGGCAGCGCCTCAGTGCTGCCGTCGCTGTGCAGACGGAAGGCCCACACCAAGCCGGCAATGGCGGGTTCGGCATTCGTTATCGCGCTGACTAGCTTTGCCGGCTCAGCCATGGCCAATCTCAACCGTCAACAATGCCCCGTATCCGGAAGATGGCTGACGGCATCTTCCGGACCCCACAGCTACTCAATTACGGCTTTGTTACAGTTTGATGATGCAGAGCGATGGCCGCCCTACTCCGCCGCCAGCCGCGACGGCGACGCCAAGGACCACGAGTTCTCGGGCACCTCGATGCGCGAACACTGGACATGCGACTACGAGGACACCAAGCGCACGCCGAAGCGCCGCGACTGGATCAGGATGCCGGACGAAGGCATGGGTCTCGTGGTGCACGACGTGCACCGGGAGACGGAGAGCGCGTGAGGCACCTTCCGGAGCGCTCAAACAAAAAGTGCGAAAACAACCCCATGCACAGTAGCCCACGGCAGCCGGATCAATGACTTAGCCCAGTGCGCCTGTAACGCCGTTTGACACGTCGGGCAAAACAAGGCTATTATGCGATTATTCCGAATTAAAGTCACTTCGCTTCCTTGTTCAATTCGATCGCGACCTCCGACATCCAGGAGCCCGGTGCTTCCATCAGAAAGGATTGATGATTGCTCCTGGTCTGGATCGTCACCAGCGCAGCCACCGTGTTTCCCTCAATTCGCGCCTCGATCAGGCCGTCCTTGTTCGTGCCATAGACCTTGCCGCCCTGTCGGTATTCGCTCTCGAACCAGTTGTCGGCGCATCAATCAACCTGCAGAATGGTCTCCGACAATAGAGCGGCAGCCTTTTGAAGCGGCGGTATGAACCGGTCCAGTTCGACGAAGCTCACGCGCGCCACCGGCACAGAGACACCCAAGCAAGCTATCAATTCTCGATCCGGTGACAGAATGGGGACGGCACACCCCACAACTCCCTTCACATACTCTTCATTGGTTTTGGCCCAGCCCCGTTGCCGCGTGTCCTCCAGGACCTTCATCAGCCCGTGGACGTCGACGATCGTCGTTTCCGTGAATTTGGTCAGAGGTAGTGCGCGGCACAACTTCGCCCGGGTCCGCTCGGGCAGTCTGCTCATGTAGATTTTTCCGGTCGACGTGCAGTGTAACGGCGCCGCCTCTCCCGGATTGAACTGAAGGCCTTGCGGCTCCGAAACGCGAACGCTGTCGACATAGGCAACGACATTGTCGCGTACGACGCCGATCTCGCACTGTTCGCCGATTTCTCCCGCAACCGCCCGAAGCACCGCATGCCGCCGCGCAGTGCGGAAGGCCGCTCCGATGACAGTGGCGGACAGTGTGACGAGGTGGTTTCCCACAACGTAACGCTTGGTCCCCAACGCCTTCTGTAGCAGTCCGCGGTCCTCGAGATTTCCGATCAACCTGTGTGCCGTTGGAAGGGGCAGCGAGAGAGCCTTTGCGATCTCTGCCGCTGAGACGGCTTTGCGTTGGTCGGCAACGTGCCGAACGATCGCGAAGGCACGATCCAATGGCCCGTCCTTCTCAATGCGCGTCGTCATTTTCCCTCCGGCCAAATCGGCAGCAAAATCAAGGTCTACGCCACTTATTATCACTTTTCGGAATAAAATATATTGAAAATCGACAAATTCCTTTCTCGAGATCCTGAAAGCTCATATTCTTGGCGTTGCCGGTGATTGACCAGAAATTGTGCAACGCAGTCTCACCGTTCCGAAAATCTCGCTCCGCCGCTTGGCCGAGGGCCAAGTCCCGACGGCGCGCCCAACAGGAGATGCGTATGTCTCGTCACTACGACGTGGACGCCGTGAGGAAGGAATTCCCCGCTGTCGAACGGATGGTCTATCTGGACTCCGGGTTTCAAACGCCGCTTGCGCGCCCGGTAAAGGCCGCGATCGAGCTCTTCCTTCGCGAGGGCTTCGAGACGGCCGGCCCGAAAAGCGTCTGGCTCGACCGGGTGGAGCAGACCCGCGCCAAGGTCGCTCGCTTTCTCGGCGTGGCCGCGGATGAAATCGCCTTCACGAAAAATACGTCGGAAAGCATGAACATCGCGGCAAACGCACTGCCTCTCCGGGCCGGCGACAATGTCCTGATGATCCACGGCGATCATCCAAACAACGCCTACGCGTTCCTCCATCTGCAACGGAAGGGCGTCGAGGTCCGATTCATCCCAATGACCGATATCGTCGATGCCGACAGCTTTGCTCCTTTCATCGACGAAAACACGCGCGCGATTTCGATGTCACATGTCACGTTCCACGCTGGTCACCGCTTTGACATCGAGAGCGTCGGCGCGATGTGCGCCAGGAAGAAACTCTACTTCGTCGTGGACGTGATGCAGTCGATCGGCGTCGTGCCTGTCAACGCGAAGGCGATTGGCGCGAGCTTCGTCGGCTCCGGAAGCCACAAGGGATTGCTGGTTCCGCAAGGGCTCGGGCTTCTTTATTGGGACAAGGCGCTCAAAGAGCTGGAGCCGGCCTATCTGGCTGCCGCGAGCCTCGCCGAGATCCCTGATGATCTCATCGCGCGCCCGGACAAGATGGCGCCCTCGCCCACCGCTAGGCGATTCGAGCTGGGCAACTTCAATCTGCCCGCGGTCCATGCACTGGGTGCTTCCCTCGACATGATCGAGCAGATCGGGGGGCAGAACATCCAGAACCACTGTTTTGATCTCGGCGATCACCTCATCGCGCGCCTGGACGAGCTGGACATCCGCCTCGTTGGCCCGCGCGAGCGAAAGCATCGCGCTCCGCACATCTACGTCATCGCCCTGCCCCCATCGGACTGGCTCGGCCATTTCGAGAAGAACGATGTGCGCGTATCGCCCGAACGAGATGGCATTCGCGTCTCGCTCGGCATGTTCAACACCGCCAACGACATCGATCGCCTGATCGATGTCATCCGTCGGCGAGGGCTCGGACGCCCTTCCGCCGCAGCTTGAATTCGACAAACGAGGGAAAGGCAAAGACCATGAAGAAGCTTGTTCAGGTGCTCGGACTTCTCCCAGGACTCCTGGTTTCAGGACTCCTGGTTTCAGGACTCCTGGCCGTCAGCCCAAGCCCCTCCGCAGCAGCCGACAGTCCGACGCTTGATAAGATCAAATCCAGCGGCGCAATCACGATCGGCTACCGTGAGGCTTCGATACCGTTCTCGTACCTCGGGCCCGATCAGAAGCCCGTCGGCTTCTCGCTCGATCTCTGCGCGGCGATCGTCGATCGCATCAAGGAGGAGCTGAAGTTGCCCAACCTCAAGGTCAACTACACGCCGGTGAACTCCTCGAACCGGATTCCGCTGATCCAGAGCGGGACGGTCGACATCGAATGCGGCGGCACTGCGAACGACAAGAAGCGGCAGGAACAGGTCTCGTTTTCCGTCGCGACGTTCGTCAGCCAGCCGCGATGGCTCGTCAAGGCCGCCAGTGGCGTGAAGACCGCCGGCGACCTGAAAGGCAAGACGATTGTCGTCACGCAAGGCTCCAACGCGGTAGGTTTCGCGCAGAGCGTCAACGCCAAGGAGCAACTCGGCCTCAACATCGTCCAGGCCAAGGACCACGCGGAATCCTTCCTGATGCTGAACACCGGCCGTGCGGCCGCTTTCATGGAAGACGATATCCTTCTCGCCGGGCTCAAGGCTGCGGCGCCGAATCCGGATGCGCTCTTGTTCCTCCCCGAGGGTTACGCAAAGATCTATTATGGACTGATGTTCGCGAAGGGTGATGCCGGCTTCAAGCGCCTCGTCGACGACGTTCTTTCTAAACAAATGGCGTCCGGCCAATTCGACAAGACCTACGCGAAATGGTTCACCAAGCCGATCCCGCCCAAGGGTGAGAACCTCGCATTCCCGCTCACGGACGAATTGATGGCGCGGATCGCGCATCCCAGCGATGCCGTTGACTGATTGACGGAGCTGACCGTCTCGCAAGGAATTCCTCGTTCGCACCTGCAACCTGAGGGCTCGCGATGTTCGGAGTGCTTTTTGAACAGACGGCGGACGGCCAGCGCTATATCGACTGGCTTGTGTCGGGTCTCGGTTGGACGCTGGCTCTGGCTTTCTTCGGCTGGTGGATCGCCTTCGGCATCGGTGTGGTCGTCGGCGTTGGCCGTACAGTCCAGAATCGCTTCTTTTCGATCCTGGCCCGTCTCTATGTCGAGATATTCAGAAACATCCCCGTCCTGGTGCAGATGTTCCTCTGGTACTTCGTCTTCCCGGAGGTCGTGCCCACCGCGCTGGGCGATGCCATCAAGCAGATTCCGCCGCCCTGGGCGTCGTTCTTCCCGGCACTCCTTTGCCTTGGGCTCTACACGGCTTCCCGAATAGCCGAGCAGGTCCGGGCGGGTATCGAAGCACTCCCAAAGGGACAGATCGAGGCGGCCAATGCTCTCGGCCTCAGTGGTTACCTCACCTATCGATATGTCGTCGTGCCGCAGGCCTTGCGCCTCATCGTGCCGAGCCTCACCAGCGAGGTGATGGGCATATACAAGAACACCTCGGTCGCACTCACGATCGGCTTGATGGAGCTCACCGCCCAGGCGCGCCAGATCAGCGAGGCCACGTTCCAGACGTTCTCGGCATTTGGCGCGGCGACGATCATCTACCTCTGTCTGGCGCTCGTTGCGTATCAGGCCATGACGTTCATCGACAAAGCAGTCCGCATTCCGGGGAGCGCTCCCGTCAAGCTCACTGCTGGCCAGGATCTGGCCGCCGATATGCAGCAAAGCGGCGCTCTGCCCGGCGCCATGGAGGTCGTGAAATGAACACCCTCGATTTCTCGATTCTAGCGCAATCCTGGCCCTATCTCTGGTCCGGCCTGCTCTTCTCACTTGCGCTCACGGCCGCCGCATTCGCCATCGGCATGGTTCTCGGGACCTGCCTTGCGCTCGTACAGCATTTCGAGATTCCGCTGTTCGCCCAGATCATCCGCGGCTACGTTGCGGTCATCCGGTCGATCCCGCTGATCCTCGTTCTGTTTTGGTTTTTCTTCCTGGTGCCAATCGTGCTTGGGCATCTCAGCGGCAACGGCCGCCCGATCCCGATCGGCGCCACCTATACGGCCTTTATCACCTTCGGCTTGTTTGAGGCGGCCTACTACTCCGAGATCATCCGTGTCGGGCTGCGGGCAGTGAACAAGGGCCAGTTCGAGGCCTGCCAGGCACTCGCGTTGTCCACTTATGATACCTACCGCCATGTCGTCCTCCCGCAGGTCCTGCGCGTGGCCAGTCCGATCATCCTGAGCCAGACCATCATCCTGTTTCAGGACACTTCTCTGGTTTACGTGCTTTCGCTGACGGATCTTCTGGGCGCAGCTTCCAAGCTTGCGCAGCTCAATGGCCGCCTCGTCGAAATGTACTTGGTCGTGGCAGTGGCCTACCTCGCCATAAGTTCTGCAGCTTCCCAGTGTGTCGCTGCCCTTCGCAAACGATACGCTCTCGCCACATCGCGATAACGCCTCGAATTTGGGAGACAACATGCCTCGAGAGAATTTGAGCGATGCCACGCAGCCCGGCGCAATTGTCGTCGTCGAGAATGTCGTGAAGCGGTTCGGCGCGTTCACTGCGCTGAACGACGTCAATCTCGAGGTCGGCAAGGGCGAGAAAATCGTTCTGTGCGGCCCTTCCGGCTCCGGCAAGTCGACGCTGATCCGGTGCATCAACCATATCGAGAAGCACGACGAAGGCCGGATCATCGTCGACGGCGTCGAGTTGAGCAACCGCATCGCCGACATCAACAGTGTGCGCTGTGAAGTCGGCATGGTGTTTCAGAGCTTCAACCTCTTCCCGCATCTCACGGTGGCCGAGAACTGCATGCTGGCTCCGATGAAGGTTCGCGGCCTGTCGCAAGCAGAAGCGCGCGATCGCGCACTCGGCTTGCTGCGGAAAGTCCGTATTCAGGATCAGGCGGACAAGTATCCCGCACAATTGTCGGGTGGTCAGCAGCAACGCGTCGCGATCGCGCGGGCGCTGTGTATGCAGCCCAAGATCATGCTGTTCGACGAACCGACATCCGCTCTCGACCCTGAGATGGTCAAGGAAGTGCTGGACACCATGGTGGAGCTGGCGCGAGATGGCATGACGATGGTCTGCGTGACGCACGAGATGGGATTCGCCCGCGAAGTCGCCGACCGGGTGGTCTTCATGGATCGTGGAAGGATCGTTGAGGAGGCAAATCCGGAAACGTTCTTTCGGGCTCCGCGCACGGACCGGGCGAAGGGCTTCCTGAACCAGATCATCTACTAGGGCCCTGCCCGGCTGACATGAAGGTACGTCGCTAGACTCCCCGGCACAAACGTGGACAATACCCCTCAGCACGTCACGTGCGCAGTGCACACCAAGATGCGCCAGAGGAAAGAAATGCCGGCTGCCTTCCCGTCGTCCCCACCCACTATCCCGACCGCTCCCTTGACCGCCGAGATGCGCGATGCGTTGCGCGCGATCGTGGGCGAGAAGGGATTTATCGAGGACGAGCACGGCAAGCAGCCGTTCGTGACGGACTGGCGCGGATTGCTGGTCGGCGGCGCTGGCGCGGTCGTTCGTCCCGGTAGCACCGAGGAAGTGTCCAAAGTGGTCCGGCTTTGCCATGAGCAAGGCGTCGCGATCGTGCCGCAGGGCGGCAACACCGGCCTGATGGGTGGGGCAACGCCCTGGCCTGCGCACAACGGCATCGTGTTGTCGCTCGGCCGCATGAACCGCATTCTGGAGGTCGATCCCGTCGGCTATTCGATGACGGTCGAGGCCGGCTGCGTGCTGCAGACGCTGCAGGAGACCGCGGCCAGTCACGACAGGTTCCTGCCCCTCAGTCTTGGCGCGCAGGGCTCGTGCATGATCGGCGGCAATCTGTCGACGAACGCCGGCGGCGTGCAGGTGCTGCGCTATGGCAATGCCCGCAATCTCGTTCTGGGGCTCGAAGTCGTGTTGGCCAATGGCGATGTCTGGGACGGACTGCGTGCGCTCAAGAAGGACAACACGGGCTACGACCTCAAGCATCTGTTCATGGGCGCCGAAGGCACGCTCGGCATCATCACCAAGGCCGTGCTCAAGCTATGGCCAGCGCCGAAGGACGTCTGCACCGCGTGGCTGGCGATCCGCGATCCGCGCGCAGCCCTGGAGATCCTATCCGAAGCGCACGCAGCGTCCGAGGATAATGTCGGCTCTTGCGAGCTGATGAGCCGCAGCGCCATCGACATGGTGCTGCGTCACATTCCCGGCACACAGGATCCGCTCAAGGCGGATACGCCATGGTACCTCCTGCTCGAATGGTCGTCCGCGCGCCCACGCCGGGACGGGACTGAGGGCATGTCCGAGAAGATGCAGCAGTTTCTGGCCGATCAGCTCGAAGCCGGCCGCGTGCTCGATGCGACGATCGCGCACACGATCAGTCAATCGCGCAACATGTGGCGCATCCGAGAGGGCGTCGCCGAGGCCTCCAGGGCCGAGGGACCGGGGCTCAGCTACGATGTCTCAGTGGCGATCTCCAGGATTCCGGAGTTCATCGACAAGGGGCTCAAGGCCGTGCTCGGCATTCTCCCGACCATTCGCCCCTATCCGCTGGGGCACATCGGCGACGGCAATCTGCATTTTTCGTTCATGGGGCCCAAGGGCATGGATCAGCAGACGCTGATCCAATACAAGGGCGCCATCACGCGGGCCGTGAACGATCTCATCACCTCCATGGGCGGCTCGATCTCGGCGGAACACGGCATCGGCATCGACAAGCTCGACGAGCTCAGTCACTACCGCTCGAAGACCGAGCTCGACATCATGCGCACGATCAAGCGCGCGCTCGATCCGCAAAACATCATGAATCCCGGCAAGGTGCTGCGGCTGTGACCGGTGATCAACAGGTCTTCTGCTGCAAATGCTGGACGCAGGTGCAGGTCGACGTCGCCGGATATTTCACGTCGTAATAGGGAAAGCTCGAGGTGGCCGGGCTGTTGGTCGAACAACGCGGGAACAGATAGTAGCTGTCGGACAGCTTCACGGTGCCGGCGATGGTGAAGCCGAGGTTGGGCGCATAGTCGTAGGACACCTCACTCAGAATGAGCGAGATGTTGGCGTTGCTGGTACCGCTCGGCGCGGTAAACGATGACAAGGTCATCTGCTGACCGACGGTTCGCGCTCCCGAGGAACTCGTCGACTTGCTCCACTGCACCGTCGCCTTCCCCGTGCTGTCGGTCGACACTTCCGAGACCGTGATCGTCATCAAGGAGGTCGAGCCGTTCTTGGTAGGATATGGGGCCATGATGGCGGTCGCCGCCGCGAGAATACCGTCCATCTGAGACGACGTCACCGCCGTGTTCTGCGTGATCATGTCGGCGACACTGTGCGCGGTCGCGCTGACCTTGACGTTCATGGCGAGGCCGTTGCCGAGCTCGACACCGCCGACATAGAGCACCAGCATGAACGGCGCCACCATGGCGAACTCCGTCGCTGCAACGGCGCGGACATCGGTCAACAGGTGCCGGGCGCGATACGACAGGGCGGCGATCATCAGGAAGCTCCTGGCTCGTTCTGGAACGCGGCGGACGACATGATCAGCCGGTTGCCGTTGCTGAGGTTCGAGAGATTGAAACCGAGCGGCCCGAGCACGACCGGCCACACATACATGACGCGGAGAACGACGATGTCGCCGGCGTCGCCCGGATCGTACTGCCAGGTATTGGTGACGTTGCCCGAGCCGTCGAAGGTCAGGGTCGGCATCGCCGTGTTCGCGGACGTCCATGAAGTCGCCACCTGCATGTCGACCATCAGGCCGCTGCAATTGAACAGGATAACGATCTGATCGCAGACCTTTTGCTTGAAAACCGCCTGCGTCATCTTCGCGGACTGAACCTGCCCGGTCATGACGAGGCGCGCCGACTGGCGCACGACGGATTCGAGCATCTGCTGGGCGAAGAAGACCAGAAACGTCTGGAGGAGCGCGATGATGAGCGCGAGGAACGGCGCAGCGACCAGCGCGAATTCGACGGCCGTGGCGCCCCTCCTATCCCGCGCGAACGCGGCGCAGCGATTGCGGCGGCTCTTGGTTGTTGCGGCGGGGCCAATCATGGCGCTTCTTCTCTACTGCACGAGGCTGGCTGTGCTGGACGCGACTTTGAGGAAAAGGTTGGTCAGCGCCGCGGAAATGTCGCCGCCGGTCTGAACGCTCGCGTACAGACCGGGCGAGGCGCATGATTCCAGCCGTTGCGCGATCGTACCCGTGGACGAGGACGGATTATTGAATTGCGCGATGCGCGTGTTGTACCAGTTGTCGGTCGGCAGCTGCAGATACTCGGTGTAGAGAACCGCGATGCGAATGCCGCGGTTCTTGATCGTCGTGCATGCCGCGGTATTGAGCGGCTGCTGGCAGCGCACTTGCGTGGTGCCGACGGTTGGAAGCGGATAGGTGGCATTCGGATCGCAGCTTGCAGTCTTCGGGATCAGCTTGTCTTCAACCCCGTCGGTCACGAGGAACACCACCTCCTGCGGCGTATCGCCGGCTTGGTTGGTGCCGCTGCCAGGGGCGGGCATGACGCCGTTGACGCCTGTCAGCCCACCTGAGATGTCCGAGCCGTAGTCGGTGGAGCAATTGCCGTAAATGACGCAGTTCTGGTGATCCACCGTCATGAGCTGAATGTTGCCGATCATCGTGCCCGCGGTCGTGGGGGTCGTCAGCGTCTGGATCGTGTTGAAATTGTAGTCGAAGGTGTAGATGGCGGCCTTGTAGGTGGTGTTGTTGAGCGCCGCCATGCACTGCATGACGCCGCCCGAAACACCCGATTGCGGGCACGACCAGGGCCCCACGAGCAATTGCTTGACGGCATTGGTCACGAGATCGATTCGCAATGTGATGTTCTTATTGCGTGCGACGGTGAGATTATCCTTGTTGGTTGAACTCGGGTTTTGGTTATTGGGATGGACTTCGTGACAGGCGAACGCGCAGTTTCTCGCGTATGAAGGCTGACTGCTCGTAGCAGCGATCATGTTGTTGATGTCGGTCTGCGTCGCTGCGATCGCCATCGACGGCGAGTCGTCCAGCAGCAGGTAGAAATTCATATTGGGCGCGCTCGACGCCTTCGCCGTCGCCGAACCGGCCACCTGCCAGGTCTGCTTGCCGAGGACGCCGGGGAAATTATTGATGGACTCCGCGGTGTAGGACACCGTGATGGTCCGCGCGAGACCGGAATCGGTGACAGTGACCGTTGGCGTCGGGACCGCCGACAGGCCGGGAAGATTCGCCTTCGCTGCGAAGACGGCTTCCGCGGTCGCCCTGACCACGGACGTGTCGGTCTGCGTCAGCATCGCCGGCCGCACGGCTGCGATCGCGGCGGCGTCGGCGGCTGCGTTCAATTGCTCGCGCTTGCGCAAGGCCAGCGTGTAATCCAGCGTCATGCCCAGGAGAAAGATGGTCGGGACCATCATGAGCGCGAAGATAATGGCGACGTTGGCCTTCCGATCTCTGGCGAAACGGAGCACTACCCGGCGGAGCATGACCTTCATCCTGATTGCCGCGTAGCGGCAAAAATACTTCCTGAAATCCCGTGATGGACGAGGCGCAGCATTCCTCACGCCGACCCCCGCGCATCGCAGGCCGGAATATGGATTTGGCCTTCTTAATCAACACTTACGTGCAATCCACAAACATGGACTGCGACAAATTGAGATGTCTCATATTGAGAAAGCATCATTAACGCCGCATAAACGCGATCATGGAGATTGCGGGCAGGAGCATCCGGACGGTCGGATGGCGGCATCCTGGCCTTAGCTGGGCGCATCTGGCCTGAGACGCGGAGGGCCCGCGGCTGCTCCGGCAAGCCGCTGTTAATCCCGGAAGAACGCTTGCAGCTCACTGGATCGCAGCAGCGATCTTTTCCGCCGACATCAGCACCGGGAAGTTGGTGTTGGCGCAGGGCACCACCGGGAAGATCGAGGCGTCGACGACCCGCAGGCCCTGCACGCCCTTGACGCGGCCCTGGTTGTCGACCACCACGAATTTCGGCAAAGTGTGACGGCTCTAGTTGAAGCCGGGCAATCCCGCCATCTTCTCAGCCGCGCGGGTTGACGACCGTGTAGCCCCGCAGCGAGCGCGCATGCATTCGCGTTGTGTGACCGCCCGAATTGGCGTCGTAGGCCATCCACATGTCGCCCCCGAGGTGCTGCTCCAGGACGAAGACATGCCCGCGCCGGGCCGCGACCATTCCCGGTGCCGGTGACGTACGCGGAAAGCGCAGCCAGTTCGCAGCGAGATTCAATTCCGGCACCACACGCCCGAACACGCGCAGAGCCGCGCCGCAGCCGCAGAAGGATGAGGGGCAACCGGCCGGCCGCCCTCCAATGATGCGCGTGCCGGAGACACTCGTCGCCGCGGCGCCGCCTGCGTCGGTCACTGTCAGTTGCGTCGAGCGATAGGCTTGTAGTGAGGATCTGGGCGTCCGCTCACGGCGGGTTTGGGAATACGAGAAGTCGCAGGGCATCGTGACGTTGCATTCAGGTGCTTGATGAATGCGATAGGGCCGGGCTTCGGAGGCAACGGAGCTAAGGGCAACGAAAAGGCACGCAGAAAGAACTGACTTGAACATTGCAGGGCTCCAAATTGTGAAATCCCCGCCCCGCAGCGAGCAACCAATAACAGTTTGGCTGAAATCGGCCTAAAGAGCGGCTGAAAGTGGTTGCATTTGCGGGCTGGCCTCCGCAACCGTTGTAAACCAGACGTAGCGGCCGGAACGATTAACTCGCAGAGAACGAATGGCGTATCGTCGAAACTGAGACTTGACCAATTGTGCATCAGCGACGGCTATGTCGCTGCAAACCGCGGTCAAGTGTCCCCAGCTAGCGCGCAGGCGCGTGGGGAATTTCCCATCGCTCGAGACGATCGATTGACGCTTGCCGTTCGTGCTGGCCCAGCCAAATCATGAGGAGGACCAGCGCGCCGGCGAGAGCGCCGATGCCGAAATACAAGCTCCTCATGCGCGACGAATGCGGCACGCCTGGAAAGGTTCCTCGCCCGACCGCTGCAATCACGGCTTGAGCGCTACGGCCTGATCGAAAAATTCTCCGGCGGCCCGGGCTTACGCAGCGGCTCGGCGAGGCGCGCGAACTCGCACAGCAATGATCGCGTCTTCCTGGGATCGATGATCTCCTCGACCCAGAACTTTTCGGCCGAGCGGAACGGCGAGCGCAGCTTGTTGAGGCGCGCTTCGATCTCCTTCAGCTTCGCGACCTTGTCCTCGGCCGCGTCGATATCGGCGCGGTAGGCGGCTTCGATGCCGCCTTCGAGTGGCAGCGAACCCCAATAGGCGGACGGCCAGGCGTAGCGGATCGAGAAGCGATCGGCGGGCTGATGCACGACGCCGGCGACGCCGAAGGCGTTGCGCAGAATCACCGTGCACCAGGGCACGGTGGTCTGGTTCACCGCGGCCATGGCGCGGACGCCGTGGCGGATGGTGGCGGCCTTCTCGGCATCGAGGCCGATCATGAAGCCGGGGCAGTCCATGAGATAGACGATCGGCAGGTGGAAGGTCTCGGCGAAGTCGACCCAGCGCACCACCTTCTGGCAGGCATCTGCGGTCCAGGAGCCGCCATAATGAAAACTGTCGCTGGCGAGCAGCAGCACCGCCCTGCCCTCGAGCCGCGCGAGACCGACGATAACAGGCTTCCCGAAATTCTTGGCGACCTCGAAGAACGAGCCCTTGTCGACGACGGCGTCGATGATCGGGCGCACCTTATAGACCTGCTTGCGGTTGCGCGGCACCGCGCTCAGCAGCGCTTCCTCGGTGCGCTCCGGATTGTCGGTGCAGGGCAAGGTCGGCGGCAGCTCGTACACCGAGGACGGCAGATAAGACAGGAAGCGCCGCGCGCAGGCAAAGGCCTCCTCCTCGGTCTCGACCGCGTGATCGATTGCCCCGGCGCGGGTCTGGATGTCGGCGCCGCCGAGTTCCTCCTTCGAGAGGTCCTGCCCCAGCGCCTTCACCACCGGCGGGCCCGCCACGAACATCGCGGACTTCCGGGTCATGATGGAATAGTGGCTGGCGGCAAGACGCGCGGCACCTAAGCCCGCGACCGAACCGAGGCCGAGTGCGACCACCGGCACGCGCGACAGATTCTCCGTCGTGTAGCGATACCAGCGCGTGCCGCCGATGCCGCCCGGCAGATTGGCCGCGCCCTTGGTCTCGATGGTCTTGACCGAGCCGCCGCCGCCGGAGCCCTCGACGATGCGGACGATGGGCAGGCGGAAGTCGTGCGCCATCTCCTCCGCCATCAGCGGCTTGGCCGAGATCGACGCGTCCGCCGAGCCGCCGCGCACCGTGAAATCGTCGCCGACCACGACCACGGTACGGCCGTCGATGCGCGCACGACCGAACACGCAGTTCGCCGGCGTCACTTTCTGCAGCTCGCCGCTGGAATCGTACTCACCGATGCCGGAGACGGCACCGATCTCGTGAAAGCTGCCCTTGTCGATCAGTCCGTCGATGCGCTCCCGAACAGTCAGCCGGCCCTGGTCATGCTGTCGCTTGACCTTGTCAACGCCGCCCATCTCCCGCGCGAAGGCTTCGCGCCGGGTGAGCTCGTCGAGTTCCGGCTTCCAGTTCATTCACTCCCTCCGAGTTGATCGGCTTGTTATTGTTGCGCACGGCCATTGCGACCGGCTTACGCGAGAGACGGTTGTTGAAGGCATCGCCCTCGGCGCCTTCCATCAGGCTGCCGAGCGAGCGGCCGAGCGTGAGCATCAACGGGGCGACTTCGTCATGCAGCCGCTGCTCGTCATACATTGCAGCCAGCAGGCCGATCGTGATGACGACGAAGGTCTGGTACTGCGGCGACCAGATCGGCACCGCGAGCCCGTTGATGTGCGGACTCCACAGGCCGCAGGCCACGACATAACCGCGCTCGCGCAGCGACTGCCGGTTGGCCTCGATGCGGGGCCTCAGGATCTTCGCAGCCTCGGGGGCCTCCCGCTCCATGTCCGCAATGAAGGCATCGCCGACCTCGGGCGCCAGTGCCGCGGTGTAGGCTGCGCCTGCCGCGGTCGAAGCCATCGAGATGCGGCTGCCGGTGCCCTCGTGTAGGCCGAGCGCGCTCGCCGAGCGTGCGAACTGGAGATAGACGAGATGGAAGCGATCGGGAACGACGAAGCCGACCGTGCCCGGAAGCTGCTCGGCGACTTCCTGAAGCCGCTGGCGGATCATGCTGCGCAGCTGAGCGCCCTTCATCATCGAGGCGCTCATCGCCACCGCGCTCGGGCCGATGCGATATTTTTGATCGCGCGGCAGGTAGACGAGCTGGCCCATCCGCGTCAGCGTGTGCGTGAGCCGCGACACCGTCGAGCGCGGCAGGCCGCAGCGATTTGAAATCTCGAGATTGCCGAGCCGCGCCTCGTGGCCCTCGAAGCATCGCAATACGTCGAACGCGCGCGACACCACCTGGATGACATCACCCTCACCGGCATCGCCAGCGAGGACACCTTGCCTACTTAACCGCTCCGATCGTCGTCCCATGTTCCCTACCAGCTTGTTTCGCTCTGCGGAATTAAATTCCACTTGCAGACGACGCTACCTCAGGCATTTTGCGACGACAACAAAAAGGCGATGGCATGCCAGAAATTAAGATCGTCACGGAGGTCGCGGGGCGCATCTGCGCAACTCCCGTGCAGGTTGGAGGAACCGTCGCAGATGGCGATGACGTTGTGGTCGTCGAAGCCATGAAGATGGAGATACCCGTGCAGTCGCCCGCGAGCGGCACGATCACGTCGCTTCTGGTGAAACTCGACGACGTCGTTGCCGAGGGACAAGCGATCGCGATCGTCGCAAACTGACTGCATAATCCCTGGACTCCGCGACATTCTGTCAGCCTGGTTTCTGCATTCGCGCTCCGGCGTTGCCATCGCGGATGCCCGGTGACATGATCCGATTCAAGCAAGAAGGTCTTCGCGCTTAAGCGAAGATGATGGAGGGAAAACATGCTTCGTGGGCTGCTCATGCTCGCGCCTGCCTTGGTGGCAGGCATTTCTTTTGCGTCTACACGCTATGCGTTCGCCGAGGATATCAAGCTGCCGGCGACATTGACGTTCACCGCCTATGACACCGGCACCGCCGGCTTCAACATCGCGGTCGGCGTCGGCAAGATGATGAAGGACAAATATGGCACCGACGTGCGCGTCCTTCCCGCAGGCAACGATGTCGCCCGCCTCGCGCCGCTGCGCGCCAAGCGCGCGGCTTCCGCGGCGATGGGATCGGGCACTTACTTCGCGCAGGAAGGCGTGTTCGAGTTCGGATCGAAGGAATGGGGGCCGCAGCCGCTCCAGATCCTGCTCTCGACGGTCGACTGCAATTGCGGCTCGCTCGGCGTCGCCGCCGACACCGGTGTGAAGGAGCTGAAGGACCTCAGAGGCAAGCGCGTCGGCTTCGTCGTCGGCTCGCCCGCGCTGAACCAGAATTCGCTCGCGGTGCTCGCCTTCGCAGGGCTGACGCAGAAGGACGTCAAGGCCGTCGAGTTCGCAAGCTACGGCGCGATGTGGAAGGGCCTGATCAACAACGATGTCGATGCCGCATTCGGCACCACCATCACTGGCCCCGCCAAGGAGGCCGAGACCTCGCCGCGCGGCCTGATCTGGCCGCCGCTCCCCGCCAAGGACAAGGAAGGCTGGGCACGGATGCAGAAGGTCGGCTCGTTCTTCTTCCCGCAGCTTGCGACCTGCGGCGCCGGCATCTCGCCGGAGAAGCCGGTTGAGCTCGGTAACTACCCCTACCCGATCTTTGTCGCCTACGCCTCGCAGCCGGCCGACCAGGTCTATGCGATCACCAAAGCGATGATCGTCAACTACGACGCCTACAAGGATTCCGCGCCCGGCGCCGGTGGTCTTGCCGCCGACCGGCAGACCAAGAACTGGGTAGTGCCGGTGCATCCCGGTGCGGTGAAGGCGCTGAAAGAGGCCGGACAATGGAGCGATGCGCAGGAGGCGCACAACAACAAGCTGATCAAGCGGCAAGAGGTGCTTGGCGCGGCGTGGGCGGCGTACGGCAAGTCCAATCCGCCATCGGATGACAAGGGATTCCTCGACGGCTGGATGAAGGCCCGCGCGGCAGCGCTCGCCAAGGCCGACATGCCGAATGGATTTGAGGAATAGAACGCGATGCTGTTGGGCTTGATCGTTGCCGCGCGGGAAGTGCGCTCCCTCTCCCGCTTGCGGGAGAGGGTTGGGGAGAGGGTGTCTCCACGGCGGGATTCCCCCAGAGGAGAAAACCCTCACCCGGCGCTGGCGCGCCGACCTCTCCCGCAAGCGGGAGAGGTTGAGCGAGCCCGCGACGCGATCGATGCAAAACAACACCCATTCGCATTAGCCAGCGTTCAATAGCCCACGCGCGGGATCGATGATGCCTTCTTCCACCTCCACCGGCCCGCAGGACGAGGCCAAGCGGATCGTGTTCGACGATCCGCACGGCGCCGCCGCCAACATGCAGGAGGCCGAGGTCACGCGCGTGCGCACGCTGCGCGGCGCCTGGCGCTGGACGCTGGTGGTTGCGACGGCGGCAACCATCCTGCTCTGCATCAACCAGCAATTCTCACTCCGCTTCTTCGTCGGCTACACCCAGCTCAACACGGAATATTTCTATCTCCTGATCGCGTTGATGCTGCCGTTCACCTTCCTGATCTTCCCAGGGACTGAACGTGCCCCGCTCGACCGCATTCCCTGGTACGACCTCGTCTTGTTCGTCGCGACCTTCGCGGCGGCGCTGATGCTGATGTCCAACGTGCGCAAGGCGGCTGAGGCCGGCTGGGAGTTCGGCGGCGCGCCCAACAGCGTGATCGCGGCGGGCCTCGTGATGTGGGTGATGCTGATGGAAGCGCTGCGCCGCACCGGCGGCTGGAGCCTGCTGCTGAGCGTCTTGCCCTTCACCGTCTATCCGCTGTTCGCCGAATCCAGCTGGCTCGGACCGTTCCGCGGCACCCAATCGACGCTCGAGCAAGCAACCGCCTACCACGTGCTCTCAGGCGAGAGCCTGCTCGGCATTCCGATCCAGGCTTTTGCCGACACCGTGATCGGCTTCCTGGTGTTCGGCACCGCGCTGATGATGACCGGGGCCGGAAAATTCTTCATCAACCTCGCCTTCGCGCTGTGCGGCACCTTCCGCGGCGGCGCGGCGAAGGTCTGCATCTTTGCCAGCGGCCTGCTCGGCATGATGTCGGGCTCGATCATCTCCAACGTGCTCACCGCCGGTACCATGACCATTCCCGTCATGAAGAAGAGCGGCTTTCGTGCATCCTATGCCGGTGCGATCGAGGCCTGCGCCTCGACCGGCGCGGTGTTGGCGCCGCCGGTGATGGGTGCGACTGCTTTCGTGATCGCGCAATTCCTCAATGTCAGTTACGCCGATGTCGCGCTCGCCGCGATCATTCCGGCGGCCCTCTATTACGTCGGCCTGTTCATGCAGGTCGATGCCTATGCCGCGCGCCACGGGCTGAAGGGGATTCCGCGCGCCGAGCTGCCCCGCATCATGGATACGATCAAGGACGGCTGGTACTACGTCTTCGTCATCGCGCTCCTGATCGTGATGCTGCTCTACTTCAAGCGCGAGAGCCACGCGCCGTTCTACGCCACCGCGCTGCTGCTGGTCCTCAACCAGTTCTTCTCCAAGGACACGCGCTGGACGTTTGCGACCATCGGCAAGTTCCTGGAGGTCAACGGCCGCACCTTCGTCGAGCTGGTCGGCATCCTCGCCGGCTGCGGCCTGCTGATCGGCGCATTCTCGATGACCGGCGTGGTGTCGAGCCTTGCCAACGATCTCCTGCACATTGCCGGCGACAACGCCTTCCTGCTGCTCGGCATGTGCGCACTCACCAGCCTGATCCTCGGCCTCGGCCTGACGACGACGGCCTGCTACATCTTCCTCGCCATCCTGGTCGCGCCCGCGCTGGAGAAGCTCGGGCTCAATCGCATGGCCGTGCACATGTTCATCTTCTACTGGGGCATGCTGTCGTCGATCACCCCCCCGGTCGCCATCGCCTCGTTCGCGGCCGCCGGCATCGCCGGCTCGCCGGCGATGAAGACCGGGTGGGAATCGATGTGGGTCGGCAGCATCATCTATTTCATCCCATTCTTCTTCGTGCTCAATCCGGCGCTGGTGCTGCAGGGGCCGAGCCCATACCTCGCCGGGCTCGGCCTGATGGGGCTTGCCGCGTTCGGCACGCTGTTCATCTGCGGCGGTATCCAGGGCTACCAGCCCTTCGTCGGCGACTTGCGCGGCGCTGGCGCGCTGGAATGGCCGATCCGTGTGCTGCTGGTGATCGGCGGCTTCGTGGTCGCGACGCCCGGCGGCGGCATCATGCCGCTGTCGCAGATGCAGGTGACGCTGCTTGGCCTTGCGATCCTCGCGCCCACGGCTCTGCTCGCCCTTGTCCTGGTCCGCCGGCAGACCATCGTGCCGGACGGGTTGCGCGCGCCCTGATTGCGTTGCACAAGTGAGGCGATGAAGCCGCTATCGCCCGCCGCCTCCGCCTGGACCCGCTCGAAACCGCCCTTGCTGCGGTTTCTGGACAATTGCCTCAACGAATTCTCGGCCGAGACCTCAGGCAGCGTAGCCGACTACATCCCCGAGCTAAGCAAAGCCGATCCTGCCCATTTCGGCATCGGCCTCGCGACGCTGGACGGGCATGTCTACGAAGTCGGCGACAGCCGGGTGCCCTTCACCATCCAGTCGATGTCCAAGCCGTTCGTGTTCGCGCTGGCGCTGGACCTTTTGGGAGCCGGCAAAGTCGAAAGCGCGATTGGCGTCGAACCTTCCGGCGACCCCTTCAACTCGATCCGGCTCAATGCCGAAAACCATCCGTTCAACCCGATGGTCAATGCCGGCGCGATCGCCTGCACCGGGCTGATCTACGACAGCAAGGGCGCGGACGCTTTCGAGCAGATCCGTCTTGCGCTCAGCCGTTTCGCCGGACGCGATCTCGCCGTCGATGAGGCGGTCCATGCTTCGGAAAGCCAGACCGGCGACCGCAACCGGGCCATCGGCTATCTCCTCAAGACCAACGCCGTGATCTCGGACAACGTCGCGGCCGTGCTCGACGTCTATTTCCGCCAATGCGCCGTGCTGGTCACGGCGCGCGACATCGCTGTGATGGCGGCGACGCTCGCCAATCGCGGCATCAATCCGGTGACGGGCGAACAGGTGCTGACGCCCTACGCGATCTCGCGCACGCTCTCGGTGATGACATCGTCGGGTATGTACGATTATGCCGGCGAATGGATCTACCGGATCGGCATCCCCGCCAAGAGCGGCGTCGGCGGCGGCATCCTCGCCGCACTCCCTGCCCGGCTCGGGCTCGGCAGCTATTCGCCCAAGCTCGACAAGCACGGCAACAGCGTGCGCGGCATCAAAGTCTGCGAGGCGCTGTCCTCGCACTACGATCTGCACATGCTCAACCGCAGCGACGACGCGCGCAACGCCGTCATCGCCGACTACGACATCGGCAAGAGCCCGTCGCGGCGCGTGCGCCGGCCGCAGGAGCGCGAGATTCTGGCGGCGCACGAGCAGGAGGTGCGGGTCATCGAGCTGGTCGGCACGCTGTCGCTGTCGGCCGTCGACTACATCTCGCGCCGGCTCGCAGGCCGGCCGCGGCCGCAATTCGTGATCTTCGATCTGCACCGCGTCACCTCCACCACGCGTGCCGGTGCGCGACTGATCGCCGAAGCCTTCGAAGAGCTCGCCGCCCTCAACGTCACGGTGGTGCTGTCGGGAGTCAGGCGCGCCTCCAAGGAATGGGACAGCTTGCGGGAATGGACGGCGGAGCTGAAGAACGTCCGCGACTTCTACCTGCTCGACACCGCGATCGAATGGGCCGAAGACCAGATCGTCTACCGCTATGGCGGCTCGATCAACTTCCACGAGACCACCGAGCTTGCCGAGCAGCCGCTGCTCGCGGGACTGAGCGAGGACGAGCTGACCAATCTCGCCGCAATCTGCACCGTCAGGAACTATCCGTCCGGCGCAAAGATCGTCACGACCGGCGACCTCGCCGATGCCGTGTTCTTCCTGCGCAGCGGCGCGGTCCACGTCACGCTGCCCGATGGCGTCAGGCTGGCAACACTCACTGCCGGCATGGCCTTTGGCGAGATGGCGCTGCTGGAGGCAACGCGCTCTGCCGACGTATTCGCCGACATGGCAGCGACCGTTTTCGAAGTACCTTTGAAGGATTTCGAGCGCTTCCGCGAGCAGCACCCGCGCGCCAGCGAGCGCATCATGCGCAATCTGGCCCAGCTATTGGCCGACCGTCTGATCGTAGCGAACGCCAAGGTGGATATTCTGACGTCGACGTGAGCGGTGGCCGAGCTCTTCACCTCTCCCCGACGGGGAGAGGTGACCGGGGCGTCCAGCTCACACTTGCCTCAGCGGCTCGCGGCCTCGCTCAGCCGCCGGTTGATCCTGGCTGCGCTGGTCTTGAGCACTTCGGACGGCTGCTGGCCGGTGGCCGCGCACAGGCACGCCCAGTAGTAGACGACGTCGCCGAGCTCATTGACGAGACCCGCCTGATCCAGCCAGCCGTCGCGGAGCAGCTTCTTGATGTGATCGGCGACCTCGCCGGCTTCGCCGGCAAGTCCGAGACCGAGATAGGACAGCCGCTCGTTGGACGGATGCTCTTCGACTTTCGCAATGCTCGCGGCCCAGGCCGCATATTCATCGATCGTCATCGGCATTCCTCGCCGCTTCTAATCTGATCAGCCCACCACTTCCGTCACCGGCTGCAGGTCGATCTCGAACGTCTCCAAGAATTTCGAGGTCATGATGTAGAAGCCGACCGAGAGCTGGAGCTCGATCAGCGCGGCCGGCGTCAGCTTCGATGCGATCGCCTTGAACGTCGCATCCGTCGGCTTGTTCAGTTTCACGATCTCGTCGGTGAAGGCCAGCGCGGCGCGCTGCACCTCGTTGAAGCAGCTCGCCGCCTGCCAGTTTGCGAGTGCCTCGTTCTGCTCGTCGGTGACACCGACATTCTTGCCGATGCGCTTGTGCGCGACGATCTCGTAGGGCGCCTCGCACAGGATGCCGGTACGCGTGATCGCAAGCTCGCGTACCACCGGATCGAGCTCGCCCTTGTGGCGGATGGCGCCGCCAAGGCGGCAGTACTGCTCGAAATAGCTCGGCGAGTGCGCCATCATGCGGAAAATATTGGCATTGCGGTTCTTGTCGAGGATTTCGCGGGTGCGGTCGGAGGCCTTGGACGGATCGCTGTACTGAATGCGGGCCATGATTTTCCTGAAGTTTTCCCGGAAGTTTGTCTCTAAAGTTTTCTTGGGCTTTTGATGCTTGTTGTCGTTGCCGGTGAGAGTTCCCCGAAACTCTATTCTTGCGCCGACGCAGGAGCAACATCATCGAGTCAAATTGCCGCCGCATTGCTGATCGACCCTGACACAGTCGATATTCGCCGCGTGGGGACAAATTGCGGTGGGTACTCGTGAGTGGGGTGTTTCGAGTAAAACAATTGGCCGTCTTTGCGCTCACGACGCAACGATGAGTCACGCCCAAGTCTAGGGAGAACAAGGCATGAAGGAAGCCACCAAGGGGGCGGCCTCGGGAGCGCTCGCGCATATGCTGGCGGTGACGGCGATGCTCGTCATCGCCAGCATCTTGTTCTACGGGCGTTGAGTTAAGCGTTTCAGAGTTTTCGTCATTCCGGGGTGGCCCTCGCACAGGCCAGGCCCAGAATCCCGTTCCAGGCTCGGTCCTTTGGACCGCCCCCGAATGACGAATCCCACTGCTCGTCCCTGTAGCCCGGATGAAGCGAAGCGCAATCCGGGAAATCCACCCGCGAGGTGAGAACCCCGGATTTCGCTGCGCTCCATCCGGGCTACAGCATCCAATCCCACTATCTCTCTTTGGTGAAGAACGGCACGAGCTTGCCGGCAAAGGGTTTGAAGCTCGCGGTGACCGAATCGCCGATGGCAAGCCCGTTCTCGCCATGCGCCATCATGCGAAAACCCTCGGCGCAATCGACCAGCAGGATGTTGTAGGGCACGTGGGCGCGCGTCTCGGGCGTCGCGGCGCGGCAGACCAGCGAGGTCGCATACACCCTGCCCTTGCCGCTGGCGCGCGCTTCCTGCGGATCGGACACGCCGCAGGCGGCGCAGAAGGCGCGGTGGAAATACTGCACATGGCCGCATGCGGCGCAGGTTTGGTAGGTGATGGCCTGTTCGCCCTTGGTCCAGTCGGCCAGACGCTCGCTCATCGCACCTGCTCCAGGAACATGCTGACATGGGACGACAGCACGCCGCCGTCGCCGTGCAGGAGCGCGACAGAGGCATCGCGCACCTGCCGATTCGCCGCCCGTCCCGTCATCTGCAAATGCGCCTCGACCAGATGCGCCATGGCGCCGCCGACGCCGCAATGGCCATAGCTGAGCAGGCCGCCATGGGTGTTCAGCGGCATCGCGCCGTCACGGCTGAAATGGCCTGATCGTACGCGGGCTGGAGCCTCGCCGCGGCCGGCGAGGCCGAGATCCTCCAGCAGCATCGCGAGCGTGATCGTGAAACTGTCGTAGATGGCGGCGTAGCGCACGTCGGAGATCGCAAGGCCCGTGGCCTCCTTGGCGCGCGCGATCGAGATTTCGGCGCCGAGTTCGCTGAGGCCGGGTGCGGCCGTAACATGCTGATGGGTATGGGCCTGCGCGCAGCCACGAATGCGCACGCCCGCCTCTCCGGTCCGCTCGCGACTGACGATGAACGCAGCTCCGCCGTCGGATACTGGGCAGCAATCCAGCAGCTTCAGCGGCATCGCCACCGGCTTGGAGGCCATGACGTCGGCGACCGTGATGGGATCGTGGAATTGCGCGCCGGGATGGGTGCGGGCGTGTGCCCGCATCAGCACTGCGAACTCCGCGAGGTCCTCTTCGGTCACGCCGTATTCGTGCATGTAGCGGGTGGCGACAAGGCCGTAATAGGCGGGAATGGTCGGGCCGAGCGGCACCTCGTAATCGGGATGGCCGACCTGCGCCAGCGCCTGGATCGAAGCGTCGCGGCTCTGGCCCGTCAGCCGGTTCTCGCCGGCGACGACGAGGACGTGGCGCGCGACGCCTGCCTCGACGAGATGATGGGCGAGCATCGTCATCGCGAGGCCCGTGGCGCCGCCAACCTGGACGGCGTGGGCGTAAGCAGGGCGGATGCCAAAGTGCTCGGCGAAGACGGTCGCCAGCATGATGTGCGGCGAGACCGTGGAGTAGCCGCAGAGGATGCCGTCGATTTCAGTGCGTTTCAGCCCGGCATCGTCGAGCGCGGCTTGCGCGGCCTTGCTCATCAGGTCGAGCGAGGATGAGCCTTCGTGCTTGCCGTAAGGCGTGAGGCCGACGCCGGTGATGAAGCTCATGAGCATACCCCTCCGTCGTCATTCCGGGGCGCGCCTTCTTGAGGCGCGAGCCCGGAATCCATCGTGCAACATGTTCCGAGGATAAATGGAATTCCGGGCTCGCGCTCCAAGTGGAGCGCGTCCCGGAATGACGGTTGGAGAGGCATCATCACCCCCTACTCCGGCGCTGGTCGCGTCACGCCATCGCGGATCATGGTTGCGATCTCGTCGGCGGAATAGCCGATCTCGCGCAGGATCTCCGCGCCATGCTCGTTGAGCCGCGGCGCGAGCCGCACCGGCTCGGCGTCCGTCTCCGACCAGCTCGCGGTCACCTTCATGCTGCGGATCGGGCCTTCCGTCGGATGCTCCACGACCGGGAAGAAATTCGTCGCCTCCAGATGCGGATCGTGCAGGATCGAGGCGAGGTCGTGCATCGGCATGACCGGTACGTCGGCCTTGGTCAAAAGCTCGATCCACTCGGCGGTGGTGCGCGTCTCAAAAATGCGCGCGAGCTCGGCATAGACGACGTCGATATGGGCAGCGCGGCCGGCGAAGGTTGCGAATTTGGGGTCGGCGCGCAGATCGTCGCGTCCCGTCGCCTCAAAGAAATTCTCCCACTGCTTGTCGTTGTAGACGATGACGCTGAGATGGCCGTCCGAGGTCTTGTAGGGCCTGCGGTCGCGCGAGAGGTGGCGGGCGTAGCCGCCCTTGTCGAGCGGCGGCTCATAGGTGAGCCCGCCCATGTGGTCACCCATGACGAAGCCGGCCATGGTCTCGAACATCGGGATGTCGACGCGCTGGCCGCGGCCCGTGCGGTCGCGATGCACGAGGCTGGCGCAGATCGCACCGACCGCAGTGAGGCCGACGATGCGGTCGACCAGCGCGTTCGGCACATAGCGCGGCACGCCGTCGCCGGTCTGCGCCATCAACGCCGGCAGCGCGGTCGCCCCTTGGATCAGATCGTCATAAGCGGGTTTTGCGGCATAGGGCCCGCCCTGCCCGAAGCCGAACACGCCGGCATAGACGAGACGTGGATTGATCGCGGAAACGACGTCGTAGCCGAGCTGAAGCCGCGCCATCGCCTGCGGACGGACGTTGTAGACGAGCACGTCTGCGTCCCTCAGCAACCGTAGCACGGCATCGCGCCCCGCAGGCTTCTTCAGGTCGAGGCAGATCGAGCGCTTGCTGCGGTTGGTGTTGAGGAATACCGGGCCCATGCCGGCGTGCCGCGTCGGGCCGATCAGGCGGGTGACGTCGCCGTCGAGCGATTCCACCTTGATGACGTCGGCGCCGTAATCGCCGAGCATCTGGGTCGCATAAGGCCCCATCAGCACGGTGGTCATGTCGATGACCTTGATGCCCTTCAGCGGCCCCATCGTTCGCTCCCGATTGCGCAGGGCTCAAGCGCCCAGCGATTTCGGTCCAGCTAACGGCAGTGTCGCCGCTCGCGCAAGGGCGACCGGCGTATGGCGGCATGCATCGCGCGGCGATATCGCCCGCTATTTCTTCTGGCGGGATTCGCGGATCTTGATGAGACGGTCGAGCTCGTCGTTCTGCTGATTGATGCGGTCGGCGATCCGCGACTCGTTCTGCTCACCCGAGGCGGCAGCGGCCTGCTCGATGAGCTGGCGGATGTTATCCTCGAGGATCGCGATGCGATCGTTGAGGGCATCCATCGACAGTGAAGTTTCGTAGTCCTTGCTCATGATGCTTTTCCCGCAAACCAACCAGGAGCCGTAGGGTGGGCAAAGCGAAGCGTGCTCACCATGATCTAGCGCAAGAAAGAAGGTGGGCACAGCGCATGGCGCCTTTGCCCACCCTACAGGACCGAGCTTACTTCAACGGCTCCAGCACGGAAACGTAATTGGCGACCGCCGCACCGCCCATGTTGAAGATGCCGCCGAGTTTTGCGTTCCTGAGCTGCATGCCCTCGGGAGCCTGTCCGGCGAGCTGCATCGCGGTCATCACATGCATGGAGACGCCGGTGGCGCCGATCGGATGGCCCTTGGCCTTGAGGCCGCCGGACGGATTGACCGGCAGCTTGCCGTCCTTGAGCGTCCAGCCTTCCTTGATGGCGCGGGCACCCTGCCCCCTCGGCGTCAGGCCCATGGCTTCATATTCGATCAGCTCGGCAACCGTGAAGCAGTCATGGGTCTCGACGAAGGAGAGATCGGAGAGCGTCACGCCCGCCTGCTCCAGCGCGCGCTGCCAGGCGACCGTGCAGCCCTCGAACTGAAGGATGTCGCGCTTGCTCATCGGCAGGAAGTCCTGGGCGTGGGCGGTGGCGCGGAAGCCGATCGACTTGCTCATGCCCTTGGCGGTCTCGGCGTCGGCCAGCACCAGCGCGGCGGCACCGTCGGAGACCAGCGAGCAATCGGTCCGCTTCAAGGGACCGGCGACATACGGGTTCTTCTCGCTCTCGGCCCGGCAGAAGTCGAAGCCAAAATCCTTGCGCATCTGGGCGAAGGGGTTGGCGACGCCGTTCTTGTGATTCTTGGCCGCGATCAGCGCCAGCGCATCGGACTGGTCGCCGTATTTCTGGAAATAGGAGCTGGCGATCTTGCCGAACACGCCGGCGAAGCCGCCGACCGTGTCCCCGTCCTCGGGCAGGTAAGACGCCTTGAGCAGGTTCTTGCCGATCTCCGGGCCCGGCGTGCGCGTCATCTGCTCGACGCCGACGACCAGCACGATCTTGGCCGCGCCTGCGGCAATCGCGCGCAGGCCCTGATGCACGGCGGCCGAGCCGGTGGCGCAGGCGTTCTCGACCCGGGTCGCCGGCTTGAAGCGCAGCTTGGGGTCGGCCTGGAGCACCAGCGAGGCGGTAAAATCCTGCGGCGAGAAGCCGGCGTTGAAATGGCCGAGCACGATCTCGTCGACATCGCCGGCCGATATGCCGGCATCCGCCAGCGCCTCATTGGCCACGCGGGTGACAAGGCTTTCGACGGTTTCGGTGTCGAACTTGCCGAACGGCGTATGCGCCCATCCGACGATGCTGGCGGTCATGGTCATTTCTCCCTGGGGTCTCTTCCTGAGTTAAGTCTTAGCCCAGGGATGGCAAGACTTCACGCGGCTTTCAGGGCTTTGAGGGTGCGCTGGCAGATGGCAGTTATGCCGGCCCAGTTCCCGGCCCTGATCTCGGCCGTCGGGCACAGCCAGGAACCGCCGACGGCGACCACATTGGGCTCGGCGAGCCAGGTCGCTGCATTGGCCTCGCCGACCCCGCCGGTTGGGCAGAACCGCACGTTCGGGAACGGGCCGCCGAGGGCGCGGAGGCCCTTGATGCCACCAGCCTGCTCGGCCGGGAAGAATTTGGCGACGTCGAACCCCTGCGCCAGCGCCATCATCAGCTCGGAGGCGGTGGCGATGCCCGGCGCGAACGGCAAGGCGCTGTCGGCAGCGGCCTTGAGGAGATCGGGGGTCAAGCCCGGGCTGATGCCGAACTTGACGCCGAGCTTCTCGACGCGGGTGAAGTCGGCCGGACTGAGAATCGTGCCGATGCCGACGACCGCCTCGGGCACTTCGGCCATCATCGCCCTCGCCGCCTCGATCGCTACGGGGGTGCGCAGGGTCACCTCCAGCGTGCGGACGCCGCCGGCGACCAGCGCACGTGCCAGCGGCACCGCATCCTGGATACGCTCGATGGTGAGGACGGGAATGACGGTCGCCGCCTTGAACAGCGCGACGAGGTGATTCTGTTGGGCACTGGTGGTCATCGTTGTTGTCGCTTCTTCACTTGGTCGCCTGGCGTGAGGCCGCCGGGCGATGCCGCTTCTTCGGCGGCATGGCATAGCCCGGAATGATGGCGCCGGGATAGCAGATCACGAGGCTGGCGAGGCGATGCCCGGCCTGGGCGGCCTCCACCGGCTCGGAGCCGGCGAGCCGGGCGGCGATGTAAGCCGCGGCAAAGCTGTCGCCGGCGGCCGTGGTGTCCACCACCGGCTTGGTCATGGGCTCGGCGCGGACCTCCTGGGTAGCCCCCGGAAGGCGCAACAGGCTCACCGGCTCGGCGAGCCGGAACACCAGCTCCGGAGATGGGATGCGGGCCATCAGCTGCTCGTGGCTCTCGCCGGGATAGAGCGCGAGCAGGTCCTCGGTCGAGGTCAGCACGATGTCGGCGGCCGCGAAGGCCGCGGCAAACACCTCGCGCGCGACATCGCGGTCCGGCCAGCCGCGCGCGCGAAAATTGGTGTCGAACACGAAGCGGGTGCCGAGCAGGCGCGCGCGCTTGATCGCCGCGAACAGGCGCTCGCGCCCGGGCGCGTCGTAGATCGAGAGCGTGATCGCGGAGAGATAGACGATGTCGTAGCTCATCAGCGAGTTGAGGAGTTCGTCGGTCTCCGGCAGGCTCATCAGCTGGCGCGCCGCCGCGCTGTCGCGCCAGTGGAAGAACTGGCGCTCGCCTTTTGCATCGAGCTGGATCATGTAGAGGCCGGGCAGCTTGCCCGGCAGCCGCACGACGCGCCTCGTGCCGACGCCCTCGGCATTCCAGGCCGCGATCATCTCATCACTCAGGGCGTCATCACCGAGTGCGGTGAGATAGTCGACCTTGACCTCGAGCCGCGCCAGGTACACCGCCGTGTTGAGCGTGTCGCCGCCGAAGCCGCGCGAGTACAGGCCGCCGCCCTGCCCTTGCGCCGCGGACGATCCGGTGGAATGTCCGCCCTGGGCCTGCCGGAGCTCGACCATGCATTCGCCGATGCAAGCAACGCTCGCCATCATGTGACCCGCTCAGTGCGCGATCAGGCGACGAAATTGCCGCCGAGCTCGTCTTCGATGTGAATGCGGATGATGTCGTCGAAATTCTTCTCGGCGGTGGTGAAGCCGAGCTCGCGCGAACGCTTCGCATCGAAATTGCGCGGCCAGCCGCCAACGATGCCGACGATGAAGGGATCCGGCTCGCGCTTGATGCGTGCGGCGACCTTCTCGCCCGCAACGCGCTTCAAGGCCGCAATCTGCTCGCCGACCGTGGCCGACAGGCCCGGCATGGTGAGGTTGCGGCGCGGACCGACCGTGGCAAGGTCCATGGTGCCGGCGTGGAGCAGGAAGCCGACCGCGGAACGTGGCGTCGCGTGCCAGTGGCGGACGTCCTCGGACACCGGGAGGATCGCTTCCTTACCGGCCAGTGGCTCGCGCAGGATGTTGGAGAAGAAGCCCGATGCTGCCTTGTTCGGCAGGCCCGGGCGGATGCAGATGGTCGGCAGGCGGATGCCGATGCCGTCGAGGAAACCGCGGCGCGAATAGTCGGCGAGCAGGAGTTCGCCGATCGCCTTCTGGGTGCCGTAGCTGAGCAGCGGGGTGTGGAAGAACTCGTCGCCGATGGCATCGGGGAACGGCGCGCCGAACACCGCGATCGAGGACGTGAACACCACGCGCGGCTTGTAGCCACCGCCGACGAGCCTGATCGCATCCAGCAGCATCCGCGTGCCGTCGAGGTTGATCCGATAGCCCTTGTCGAAATCGAGCTCGGCTTCGCCGGAGACGATCGCAGCGAGATGGAAGATCACGTCGGGGCGGCCGGCGATCAGCTTTTCGGCCGCGCCGGGCACGGCGAAATCGCCCGAAACGGTCTCGACAGGGAAGCCGGCCTTTTCCGGCTTCTTCGGCTCGACCACGTCATGCATGGTCAGCCTGGTGATGTCGCTCTTGCCGAGCCGACCGTCGCGCAACAGCCGTTCACAGAGTTTGCGGCCGACCATGCCGGCGGCGCCCAGAACCAGAATGTGCAAGAGCCTACTCCTTCTTATTGGCCGGAGCGCGCCGCTCCTGACGCGTTCTCGGCAAGCCCCGCGATCACTCCTTCACGGCGCCGGTCATCGCCGACACATAATGCTCCACGAAGAAGGCGTAAAGGATGACGAGCGGCAGCGAGCCGGCCAGCGCTCCCGCCATCAGCGAGCCCCAACGGTAGATGTCACCATCCACGAACTCGTTGACGATCGCGACCGGCACCGTCTTGTTGCTGGTCGACTGCAGGAAGGTCAGGGCGTAGATGAACTCATTCCAGCACAGCGTGAAACAGAAGATGAAGGCGGAGATCAGACCGGGGATTGCGAGCGGCACGACGATCTTGATCAGGATCTGCCAGCGGCTCGCTCCGTCGATCAGTGCGCATTCCTCGAGCTCGAACGGGATGGTCTTGAAATAGCCCATCAACAGCCAGGTCGAGAACGGGATCAGGATCGTCGGATAGGTCAGAATCAGCGCCAGCGGCGAGTCGAAAAGACCGTACTGATACACGACGGTGGCGAGCGGAATGAACAGGATCGACGGCGGCACGAGATAGGCGAGGAAGATCAGCCCCCCGACGAGATTGGCGCCCTTGTAACGCAACCGCACGATAGCGTAGGCCGCGAACACGGATGCGACGATCGAGAGCACCGTGGCGCAGATCGCCACGTACATCGTGTTCCAGAGCCAGTGCGGATAATAGCTCTCGAACAGCAGCTTGTGGAAATGCTTGAAAGTCGGATTCCAGGTCCAGAACGGATTGTACTTGTCAAGGTCGAGCAGCTGCTCGTCGGGCTTCACCGAGGTCAGCGCCATCCAATAGAACGGGAACAGCAGGATGAAGACGATGATCGCCAGCGGCAGATAGAGCGTCACGATCCTGCGTGGCACCGACTGCAGATAGCTCATGCCCTCGCTGTGATCGGCCGTAGGCGCCGAGCCCGACAGCACGTTCTTGAGATCGATGGATCTGGTGGGCAGGTCAGTCATTGCTCTCTCCCTGCTGCCATTTCCGGCGCTGCAGGCCGAACCAGGAAACCATGATCGCAGCGAGCAGGAATGGAATCATGGCGCTGGAGATCGCGGCCCCCTCGCCCAGCTGCCCGGCGATGATCGCGCGCTGGTAGGACAGGGTTGCCATCAGGTGGGTGGCGTTGACCGGGCCGCCGCGGGTCATTGCCCAGATCAGCTGGAAGTCGGTGAAGGTGAAGAGCACGGAGAAGGTCATCACGACAGCGATGATCGGCGTCAGCAGCGGATAGGTGATGTACCGGAAATTCTGCCAACGCGTGGCGCCGTCGAGCGTTGCTGCTTCATAGAGCGACGGCGAGACGGTCTGCAGGCCTGCGAGCAGCGTGATCGCCACGAACGGCACGCCGCGCCAGATATTGGCGAAGATCACGCAAATGCGCGCCCAGGTCGTGTCGCCGAGGAAGTTGATGTTCTGGCTGATCAGGCCGAGATGCCTCAGCGACCAGGAGATGATCGAGAATTGCGAGTCGAAGATCCACCAGAAGGCGAGTGCCGAGAGCACGGTCGGAACGATGAAAGGGACGAGCACCATCGCGCGCAGCATCGCCTTGAAGGGCATGTGCTCGTTGAGCAGCAGCGCGAGATAGAGCCCGATCGCGAATTTGAGAGCGCTGGCGACAAAGGTGTAGAGCAGCGTATTGAACACCGACAGCCAGAAGATGGAGTCGTCCCAGAGCCACTCGTAGTTCTCGGTGGCGACGAAGTGCCCGACCCTGCCGATGCGCGTGTCCGTGAAGGACAGCCAGATGCCGAGCCCGAGCGGATAGGCCAGGAAGAAGATCAGGAACGCCATGGCCGGCACCATGAACCAGAAGCCGAGCCAGTTACGATTGTGTTTGAGCTGGGTCCAGGCGCTCGCCTCGCTCATCTGAGGCTTGGCCCGGGGAATTGCGACATCAGCCATGCCCGATATCCCTGATCGAAATGTTGACGAGCGGGCGGCCGGACGGCCGCCCGCCCCGTGACCGTCAGCGATAGATGCGCTTCAGCTGGCGCTCGGCTTCGGCCATCGCGCCCTTCGCATCCTTGGCGCCGGTGCAGTAGTTGGCGAACATGTCGACGACGATGAAATCGGCGATTGCAGTTGCCGCCTTTTCGCCGACCGTGCCGATACCGGATGCCGGCAGAGTGCGCTTGGAGGCCTGCGAGAACACGGCATTCTTGGGATCAGCCGTCCAGATCGGTGCCGACTCATAGGCATTCAAGGTCTGCGTCAGATAGCCTTGCGCGCCATCCAGCCACTTCTCGTAGTTCTCCTTCTCCAGCATGAAGGCGACGAAGGCCTTCGCCGCGTTCGGATATTTGGTGAAGTTGAAGGCGAGAATCGGCAGCGCAAGCTGCAGCTCGGTCGGCTTGCCGACCGGACCAACCGGCCAGAGCGCGTGATAGGTGTCCGCGGTAAGCTCCTTCTTGGACGGATCGGTCTTGGCGGCCACGTAGATCGAGATGCCGTTCGCCGTGCAATAGAGCTCGCCGGCCAGGAACGCCTTGTTGTTGGAGGAATCGTTCCAGGACGCGGTACCCGGGATGAAGCTCTCGTACAGCGCCTTGCAATATTCCAGCGCCTTCGCCGTCTCCGGCGAATTGATGATGATCTTGTCGTTCTGATCGACCGTGTAGGCGCCGTGCCCCCACAGCACCCAGTGCAGCCACGAATTGCCGTCGCCCGAGGCATGCCCGAGAGCGAAGCCGGCCGGCGTGTTGTTCGCCTTCAGCGCCTTGCACATTTCGAGGAAGCCGGGGAAGTCCTTCGGAAACTCCTTGAAACCCGCCTTGTCGAGCGCCGACTTGCGGTAGGTCATGTAACCGCCGTTCGTCGCCACGGGGATGCCCAGCCAGTCGTTGCCGAGCTTGCACGTCTTGGCGGCCGCATCGGTCCAGCCGCCATATTTCTTGCCGAGATAATCGGCGACGTCGTTCATCTTCAGCACTTTGGTCGGGAACAGCTGCGGCAGCGTGTGCAGGCCCCAGGCGAGATCGAGGCCGGAGCCGGTATTGGCCGCGACCGATGCCTTCGGCTGCACGTCCTCGAAGGATTCGCTGAACACGTTCATCTCCGTGCCGGTCGCGGCCTTGAACGCCGCAACCATCGCGTTGAACGCATCGTCCTCCGCCGGCACGAACCGCTTCCACCGCATCACAGTCAGCTTGGCGCCGGGCTCGGCCTTCCAGGGCGCGCTCTGCGCCCAGGCCTTCGCAAACTCGAACAGCGCCGGCCCGGTCAGCATGCCGGTTGCAGCCAGAGCCGTTCCGCCCTGAAGCAGAGTCCGGCGGGTAAAGTCTTGCATATCGTCCTCCCTGTGATGCTTTTTCTTGTCTTACGTCTTGCGCTAGGCGTTGAGGCGTTTGCCTGTCGCCTCGTCGAACAAATGCACCAGCGACGGGTCGGGCTTCAGCCGCACCTTGTCGCCGGGATTGAACTGGTGGCGCTCGCGGAACACCGCGACGACCTGCTCGCCGCCGACATTGGCGAACACCTGCGTCTCCGAGCCCGTCGGCTCGACCACGATGATCTCGGCCTCGGCGCCGTCATCGGCGATGGTGAAATGCTCAGGCCGCACGCCGTAGACGGCAGGACGGCCGTCGGACGCCGTCGGCGCATTCTTGAGCGGCAGCTTGACGCCGTTCGGTCCCTCGAAGGTGGCAACGCCGTTGGCGCGCACATGGCCCTTCAGGAAGTTCATGGCGGGCGAGCCGATGAAGCCGGCGACGAACTGGTTGTCGGGCTTGTCGTAGAGTTCGAGCGGCGTGCCCATCTGCTCGACGATGCCATCATGCATGACGACGATCTTGTCGGCCATGGTCATGGCTTCGATCTGGTCGTGGGTGACGTAGACAGTCGTCGTCTTCAACCGCTGATGCAGCTCCTTGATTTCGGTGCGCATGGCGACGCGCAGCTTGGCATCCAGGTTCGACAAGGGCTCGTCGAACAGGAAGACCTGCGGATCGCGCACGATGGCGCGGCCCATGGCGACGCGCTGGCGCTGGCCACCCGAGAGCTGGCGCGGATAGCGATCGAGCAGCGGCGACAGCGCCAGGATCTCGGCGGCGCGCTTGACGCGCTTGTTGATCTCGTCGGAGCTGGCGTTCCGCAGCTTCAGCGAGAAGCCCATGTTGTCGGCCACCGTCATGTGCGGATAGAGCGCGTAATTCTGGAACACCATCGCAATGTCCCGCTCCTTGGGCTGGACATTGTTGACGACGCGGTCGCCGATCGAGATCGTGCCGGAGGTAATGTTCTCGAGACCGGCAAGCATGCGCAGAAGCGTCGACTTGCCGCAGCCGGAGGGGCCAACCAGAACGACGAACTGGCCGTCCTCGATCGGAATCGTCACGCCGTGCAGGACTTCAAAGTTGCCGAACGATTTCCGCACATCGCGGATTTGCACAGACGACATCTAGCTCCCTCCTCGTAGTCCACGGCGCCTCTCGCGCCGCGACCGTCTTGTTTTTCAGACTTCACCGAACGAAGCCCGATCAATAGCGGGCGACATTGTCGGCAGTTTGTGCGGTTTTGGCAATTTGTCTTTGGTTAGTCGTTGCTGGTAGCGCTGTCAACGTTCCTTTGTTTGCGACCGTGACTGTGTTAAGACCAACAAATGGGTCGAAAACGCACCAAGTCAGGCAAAATCCGGCTGGCGGAAGTCGCCGAGCTTGCCGGCGTCAGCCCGATCACGGCGTCCCGCTTCTTCCGCAATCCGGAAGCGCTGTCGGTTGCCAAGCGGACGCGGGTCGAGAGCGCCGCCAAGGAGCTTGGCTATGTGCCGAACCTTGCGGCCCGCGCACTGGCCTCGCAACGCACCGAGGTGATCGGTGTATTGATCCCATCCCTCACCAATAACGTGTTCTCGGACGTGCTGCGCGGCATCTATGACGCCTCCGAGGGCGGCCGTTACTCAATTCAACTGTCCAACACGCGCTACAGCATCCTGCAGGAGGAGAAGCTGCTGCGCCTCTTTCTGGCGCAGAAGCCGGCCGGGCTGATCGTCACCGGCATCGACCAGACCGCGGAATCGCGCGCGATGCTGGAGGCCGCCGACTGCCCGATCGTGCAGATCATGGAGATCGGCCCCCATCCGATCGACATGATGATCGGCTTTTCGCACTATGATGCAGCGCGCGCGGCGGTTGCCCACCTGTTCGCGCAAGGTCACCGCAAGATCGGCTTCGTCGGCGCGCGGATGGACCCGCGGGTGCAGCGGCGGCTGGACGGATATGTCTCGGCCATGAAGGACGCCGCGCTGTTCGAGCCGCGCCTCGTGGTCACGACGGCGACGCCGACATCGGTGACGCTCGGCGGCGCCCTGTTCACCGACCTCCTCGCGCGGGATCCCGACCTCGATGCGGTGTTCTGCGCCAATGACGACCTCGCGCTCGGCGTGCTGTTCGAATGCCGGCGCCGGGAGATCGCGGTCCCCGAGCAGATCGCGATCGTCGGATTCAACGACCTCGAATTCATGGCCTCCGCCGTCCCCACCCTCACCAGCGTGCGCACCAACCGCTACGAGATGGGAAAAACCGCCGCGACCATGCTGATCGACGCGATCGACGGACGGCGGCCGGAGCAGCCGGTGCTCGATCTCGGCTTCAAGGTGATCGAGCGGCAAAGCTCGTCGTCGCGGCGTTCGGACAATAGGTCGGCCGCTTCCGGCGCCGGCGCCGCGAACAAAATGGTAGCGTTACCAAGTAGCCATGACTAGTATCGCATTTGTGAGGAAATGACCCGCCAGCGGGCCTGCCGACCATCGCTCGCGCCGCTGGGCATCGCACCAGCCGACACATTGAGACGGACGCCAGTGCGTTTGCATTGCAGGAGAGACCAATGACAAAAAAGCCAACCAATGGGCATGCTGCCGGCAACGGCGCTCGCCGCCACCTTCGCTCGCAGGACTGGTTCAACAATCCGCATAATCCGGGCATGACCGCGCTCTATATGGAGCGCTATCTGAATTACGGCCTCACCCGCGCCGAGCTTCAATCCGGCAAGCCGATCATCGGCATCGCGCAAACCGGCAACGACCTCTCCCCCTGCAACCGCCACCATATCGAGCTCGCGCACCGCGTCCGCGAAGGCATCCGCGAAGCCGGCGGCATCGCGATGGAATTTCCGACCCATCCGATCCAGGAGACCGGCAAGCGCCCGACCGCGGCGCTCGACCGCAACCTCGCCTATCTCGGCCTGGTCGAAATCCTCTACGGCTATCCGCTCGACGGCGTGGTGCTGACCACCGGCTGCGACAAGACCACGCCGGCCTGCATGATGGCCGCGGCGACCGTCAACCTGCCCGCGATCGTGCTGTCGGGCGGCCCGATGCTGAACGGCTGGCATGCCGGCGAGCGTACCGGCTCCGGCACCATCGTCTGGAAGTCGCGCGAGCGGCTGGCCGCCGGCGAGATCGACTATGAAGAGTTCATGGAGATCGTGGCCTCCTCGGCGCCCTCGGTCGGCCATTGCAACACCATGGGCACTGCCTCGACCATGAACGGGCTCGCCGAAGCGCTCGGCTTCTCGCTGCCAGGCTGCGCGGCGATCCCCGCCCCCTACCGCGAGCGCGGCCAGATCGCCTATGAGACCGGCAAGCGCATCGTCGAGATGGTCTGGGAGGATCTGAAACCCTCGGACATCCTGACCCGCAAGGCGTTCGAGAACTGTATCGTGATCAATTCGGCGATCGGCGGCTCGACCAACGCGCCGATCCACATCAATGCCCTCGCCCGCCACATCGGGGTCGAGCTGTCGATCGACGACTGGCAGAAGGTCGGCCACGACGTGCCGCTGCTCGTCAACATGCAGCCGGCCGGCTTCTATCTCGGCGAGGAATTCCACCGCGCCGGCGGCGTGCCGGCCGTGGTGCGCGAGCTGATGAAGCACAAGCGCATCCATGAGGATGCGGTCACCGTCAACGGCCGTGGCATCGGCGAGAACTGCAAGAATGCGCCCGCGCCCGACAATGACGTGATCTGGGCCTATGACAAGCCGCTGGTGAAGGACGCCGGCTTCCTGGTGCTGAAGGGCAATCTGTTCGATTCCGCGATCATGAAGACCAGCGTGATCTCCAAGGAGTTTCGCGATCGCTATCTCAGCAACCCGAAGGACCTCAATGCCTTCGAGGGCCGCGCCGTCGTGTTCGAAGGCCCCGAGGATTATCACGAGCGGATCGACGATCCCTCGCTCGATATCGATGAGCGCTGCGTGCTGTTCATCCGCGGCACCGGGCCGATCGGCTACCCCGGCGGCGCCGAGGTCGTGAACATGCAGCCGCCCGCGGCATTGATCAAACGCGGCATCCTGTCCCTGCCCTGCATCGGCGACGGCCGCCAGTCCGGCACCTCGGGTTCGCCCTCGATCCTGAACGCCTCGCCGGAAGCCGCCGCCAATGGCGGTCTTGCGATCCTGAAGACCGGCGACAAGGTGCGCATCGACCTCAACAAGGGCAGCGCCAACATCCTGATCTCGGACGAGGAGCTGAAGAAGCGCCATGCCGAGCTCAAGGCCAATGGCGGCTTCAAGCATCCGCCGAACCAGACGCCGTGGCAGGAGATCTACCGCAACACGGTCGGCCAGCAGTCGACCGGCGCCTGCATGGAGCTCGCCACGCGCTACCAGAACGTCGCCGGCACGTTTGGTGTGGCGCGGGATAATCACTGAGTAGGCACTGTCATTCCGGGGCGCGACGTAGTCGCGAGCCCGGAATCCATCTGGCCATAGAACTCGTCGCATAATGGATTCCGGGCTCGCGCCAAGAGGCGCGCCCCGGAATGACGAACTCACAAGGGAGAACAAGAAAATGGCAGACCGCCTCAAGGGAAAGCGCGCCGTCGTCACGGCTGCGGCAGCAGGCATCGGGCGCGCATGCGCCGTCGCATTTGCGCGTGAGGGCGCAACCGTCATCGCAACCGACATCAACGAGAGCGGCATCGCGAGCCTGACGAAGGAAGGCATCGCCGAAGTCGCAAAACTCGACGTCCGCAACACGGCCGACGTCAACGCCTTTGCCAAGCGCGTCGGCAAGATCGACATCCTGCTCAACGCGGCGGGCTTCGTGCATCACGGCACCATCCTGGAGTGCTCGGAAGAGGATTTCGACTTCTCGTTCGACCTCAACGTCAAGTCCATGCACCGGACCATCAGGGCCTTCCTGCCTGAGATGCTGGCAGGCGGCGGCGGCAGCATCGTCAACATCTCGTCCTGCGCGGCGCTGCGGCCGCCGGCCAACCGTTATGTCTACAGCGCGTCGAAGGCGGCGGTGTCGCTGCTGACGCGCGCGGTGGCGCTCGACTTCATCACCAAGGGCATCCGCTGCAACTCGATCTGCCCCGGCACCGTCGAGACGCCCTCAATGCTCGACCGCGCCGCCGCGCAGGGGCCGCAGGGCAAGGAGATGTTCATCTCCCGCCAGAAGATGGGCCGGCTCGGCACCGCCGACGAGATCGCGGCGATGGCGGTCTATCTCGGCAGTGACGAAAGCGCCTTCACCACCGGCGTCGATCTCGTCGTCGACGGCGGCTACATGCTCTGATCACTCCTCATCCCGAGGAGGCGCGGCAGCGCCGTCTCGAGGGATGGGCCACGGGCTCTATGGTTCGAGACGCGCGCCGCGTGCGCGCTCCTCACCATGAGGGATAGAGAGAGGGATTTCTCGATGAACAAGATCGATCTCAACGGCCGCGTCGCCGTCGTCACCGGCGGCGCGCAGGGCTTTGGCCGCGCGATCACCGAGCGCTTCGTCAGCTCCGGCGCCAAGGTCGCGATCTGGGATTTCGATGCCGTGCTGGCCGAGAAGACGGCGAAGGAGATCGGCGACAGCGTGCGCGTCTTCAAGGTCGACGTCACCGACACCGCGGCGGTCGAGCAGGCCCGCGATGCCACGCTCGGCGCCTTCGGCAAGATCGACATCCTCGTCAACAATGCCGGCATCGCCGGCGTCAACAAGCCGGTCTGGGAGACCGATCTCGAGGAATGGCGCAAGGTGCTGCGCATCAACCTCGACGGTCCCTTCATCTGCTGCAAGGCGATCGTGCCTGCCATGCTCAAGCAGAAATACGGGCGCATCGTGAACATCGCCTCGATCGCCGGCAAGGAAGGCAATCCCAACGCCTCGCACTATTCGGCGTCCAAGGCCGGCCTGATCGCCCTGACCAAGTCGCTCGGCAAGGAGCTCGCCGCGCACGACATTCTCGTCAACGCGGTGACGCCGGCGGCGGCGAAGACCGCGATCTTCGATCAGATGACGCAGCAGCATATCGACTTCATGCTGTCGAAGATCCCGAAAGCGCGCTTCGTGCAGGTCGAAGAGCTGGCCGCGATGGTGAGCTGGCTCGCATCCGAGGACTGCGCGTTCTCGACCGGCGCCGTCTTCGACATCTCGGGCGGACGCGCGACCTATTGAGGACATCATGATCCGGGAAGGGGGATGCCTGTGCGGCGCGGTGCGGTTCAAGGCGGAGGGCGAGCCGCTCAATGTCCGCATCTGCCATTGCCGCCTCTGCCAGAAGGCGATGGGCTCGCCCTACTTCGCGCGCGCGCAGTTCGATCAGCGCGCATTGACGGTCGAGGGCGAGACCGCCCGCTACGCCTCCTCCGAGAATATCGACCGCGTGTTCTGCAAGCGCTGTGGCACGCGGCTGTTCGCCTGGCGCCGCAACGGTACGCTCGCCGGCGTCGCGCTGGCCACCTTCGATGATCGCAACGCCTTTGCGCCGACCGAGCACATCTGGGTCTCGGAAAAGCTCGCCTGGGTGAAGCTCGACGACGGCTTGATGCAATATCAGACCACGATTCCATAAATTGCGCGATGGCACGGCGGCGTGCCACTGGCGGACCGTTTGCAGCGTGGCATTTCGGAACGGGTCCCCCTATGTTGAGCTGAAGCGTTGCTGCACCACCGCTCTGGCTGGATGGCTGCAAGGCAGCAGGCAAACCGGGACGGACGAGCCGTGAACATTTCCATTTATGACCTCTCCGTGTGGGTGCTCCCCCTCGTGCTTGCCATCACCTTCCATGAGGCTGCGCACGCCTTCGTCGCGGACCGGCTCGGGGACAACACGGCCTCGCAGCTCGGTCGCGTCAGCTTCAATCCGCTCCGCCACATCGACCCTTTCGGGACCCTGATTCTGCCGGCGATGCTGCTGTTCGCGCATTCGCCGTTCCTGTTTGGCTACGCCAAGCCGGTGCCGGTGAACTTCCGCAAGCTCAATAACCCCCGGCTCGACATGGTCTGGGTGGCGCTGGCCGGGCCGGCGACCAACATCCTGCTGGCGCCCTCGCCTTCCATGCCCTGCCCCTGGTGCCTGCGACCTCGGCGAAATGGGTTGCGGACAACCTCAAGAATGCCCTCGTGATCAACGCGATCCTGGCGGTGTTCAACATGATGCCGATCCCGCCGCTCGATGGCGGGCGGGTCGCGGTCGGGCTGTTGCCCCGGGCACTCGCCGTGCCGCTGGCCCGGCTCGAGCCGGTCGGAATGCTGATCCTGATCGGCCTCCTGATCCTGCTACCGCTGGCAGGTTCGCAGTTCGGTCTAAATCTTGATGTTATTTCAGCAATACTGCGAACGTTGACCGGTTATGTGATTCAGGCTGTTCTGTTCCTGACCGGCAATGTGTAGTTGAACAGCGACATCCGAACGTAGGCCTGAAGGGCCAGAGGCCGACTTGGTCAAAGCTGCCGATATGCTGATCGCGCGACGCGCCGACACCCGCGCCCGCGCCGATTTCGCCACCTGGAAGATGATGGCCAAGCTCAACGGGACGTCCGCATTGCCCCCGGAAGCCCAGGAGTTCCTCGCGAGCTACCAGAACCTGCTGGCGCAGATGAGCGAGGGCGAGGCCACCGAGGCCACCATCGGCGCGATCTACAAGGCCTATTATGCCGAGATGGGCGGCGCGGGAACCCCGCCCGACGTCCGCACCCGTCCGCCTGAAACGGCGACGGACAATGTTACCGCCTTCCGCCGCCCCGCCCCCAAGCCGAAGAAGTCCGCCTCCTTCGGAGCGGCGGCATTCGCCGGAACCCAGAAGCGGCCGCTGCCGGTGGCGCTGATCTTCGCCTGCCTGGTCGTGGTCTATGTCGGGATCCGGCTCTACTGGCGCTGAGCCGTCTTCTTCTTTTTCTTCGCGTCCGGCGGCGTGAAGATGATGTCGACAGTGCGCTCGAACCGGTCGTCAGTCAGCCCGGCCGGCGGCTGCGGAATGGGATCGGACTTGCGGACAATCGAGACCGCGGCCGCATCGTAAGCCGCATCCCCCGACGACTCCACGACGTCGACCGACAGCACGTTTCCCTTGCGGTTGATCGCAAAGCTCACTTTGACCTTCTGATTATTGGGCTCTTTGCCCTCCGGATTGACCTTGTGGGCCGTCAGATGCGCGCTGATCTTGCGGTTCCAGTCCGCCGTAATCTTCAGGATGTCCTTGCCAAGCCCAAGCACCGGCGCCAGGGCCTTCTCGGCCTCTCGCGCGTCTTCATCGAGTGTCTGCCGTGCCGTCGCAACCGACTTCGGCGATGCCTCGGCAGCGGGAGTTTCGACCGCCGCGATCTTCGGATCCTCGTCCTGCGGCTTCTTCGAGATGTTCTCAGTGACGACCCGATCGGGATCGTCGACCTGCTGCGACTGATCCTTTGGCAGCTCGGTTTCCTTGGTCTCGGCCTTTTGCTCGGGAAGCGCCTGCTGCTCCTGCATTGCTTCGCTGTCGGGCCCCGGCGGAAGGTCTGTTTCGGGCGCCTTTGGCGAGGCCATCTCGACCGCGAACTCGGCGCCCGCCGCCCCCAGACCATCGTCGCCGTCATCGGCGCGCAGGTGAGCCAGCGCGAGCGCAGCACCACCCAGATGGAGCACGAGCGCTGCCACTGCCGCCAAGATCCAGAGCTTCCGGGATGGTCTGAGTTCGTCCGACATAGCGGCCCTTTAAGGCTGAGCGGCGCCTGCCGCGGGCGCCCCCGGAGCGCCTTCCAGCGCGACCAGCTTGACCCGCGTATAGCCGCCTGAGCGCAAGAGCTCCATGACACCCATCAACTCGCCATACGGCACCGAGCGATCGGCGCGCAGGAAGACATACTTGTCCTTGCTCATGTCGGACAGGCCGTCGAGGGTCCCGATCAACTCGGCCCGCTGAACCGGGTTCTCTCCGATCGCGAGCGTCAGATCGGGCTTGATGCTGAGATAGGTCGGCTTGTCCGGCTTCTTCTGCGGCGTCGCGCTCGACGTCGGCAGATCGATCGGCAGGTCGACGGTCGAGAGCGGCGCTGCGACCATGAAGATGATCAGCAGCACCAGGATGACGTCGATGAACGGCGTGACGTTGATGTCATGCGTTTCCGAGAAATCGTCGTCTTCGCCGTCGTTGTCTGCGAGCGAAACGCCCATGGTTCACTCCGCTGCGCGCGAATGCACGCTGCCGTGGCTGCGATCGAGATCGCGCGAGAGCAGCCGCCCCGCGGCGCCAGAGGCGCGGCTGACGAGCTCGAGATAGCCTTTCGTCACGCGTGCGAAATGGTTGTAGATGATGACGGCGGGGATGGCGGCGACGAGACCGATTGCGGTGGCGAGCAGCGCCTCGGCGATGCCGGGCGCGACCACGGCGAGGTTCGTGGTCTGCGACTTCGAGATGCCGATGAAGCTGTTCATGATGCCCCAGACCGTGCCGAACAGGCCGACGAAGGGCGAGGTGGAGCCGATGGTCGCGAGCACGCCCATGCCGATGCGGATGCGGCGCTGTTCCGCGCGCACGATCTCGGCAAAGCTCGAGGCCGCGCGCTCCTTGATGCCGGCATCGCTGGACAGGCCGGCCGACATCCGCGCCTCACGCAGCGCCGCCACGAGGAAGGACGGCAGGATCCCTTCCTTGGCTCCGAGCGCCATCTGGGCTTCCGCGAGCGAACGTGCCTCTGCGGTCTTCTTCAGCGCCGAACGAAGCTTGGTGGAGGCGACCGACAGTTCGATCGACTTGGCGATGAAGACGGTCCAGGTCACCAGCGAGGCAAAGGCGAGCCCGATCATCACCGCCTTCACGATGACGTCCGCCGACATGAACATCACCCAGGGCGACAATTCCTTCATGGCCGGTGCGACAGCGGTCGCCACATCGGGCTTGGGGATGGTCGGACCGGCGGCCGCGGGGGGCGCCGCCGGAGCAGCTGGCGCGGCTGCCGTCGAGGCCGAAGGCGCCAGGGCGCTAGGCGCGGTGGCCGCTGGCGCCGGACCGGCCGGGGCCGGTTGAGCCACCGATTGCGCCGGGGCCGGCTGGGTTTGTGTCTGGGCGGAAACAGGAGATGCGAGCCAGGCGGCCGCCAGCATGGCGGCGGCGGCAAGGCTGGCTTGGAAGGTCATGCTCTTCATACTTCGGCCCAGTAGCGAATGAGGTTGTGATAGATACCCGTCAATTTGACCGTTTCGGGATCGTCACGCCCGAGCCGTTCCACCAGCGCCTGAATCGCGGTGTCGAGGTCAAAGATCATGCTTCGGGCTTGATCGTCCCGTATCATGCTCTGAAGCCAGAAGAAAGACGCAACCCGCGTTCCCCTCGTCACCGGCGTGACCAGATGGAGGCTGGTCGAGGGATAGAGCACGCAGTCGCCGGCTGGCAACTTGACTTCGTGCGAACCGTAGGCGTCCTCGATCACAAGTTCGCCACCATCGTACTCATCCGGCTCGGCGAGGAACAGCGTGACCGACAGATCTGTGCGGATGCGAAGGCCGGTCAGGCGGTCGCCGCGGATCGCATTGTCGACATGCAGGCCGAAATGGTGGCCGCTGCTCGCCGCATAGCGGTTGAAGAGCGGCGGGAAGATCTGGAGCGGGATCGCCGCCGCGATGAAGCGCGGGTTCGACGTCAGCGCCGAGATGATGCGGTTGCCGAGCTTGCGCGCGACCTCGCTGTCCGGCGGCAATTGCTCGTTGCGCTTGACCATCGCCGACTGCGCGCCGGCGGTGGAGCGGCCGTCCTCCCAGTCGCTGGCGTCCATGATGCGGCGGAAATCCGCCACATCATCCTTGCTGAGAACGTTTTCTATGCATGTCAGCATGAAACTCGTTGTTGCTCCATCAGTAGCGCGCGGAGAGCACCACATAGGCGGCACGGCCCGGTGCTTCCAGCACGAACGGTGCTGCGCTTTGGTACAGCGCGTCGTAGTAGCGCTTGTCGAAGATGTTGTTCACGAACAGCTTGAGCTTCCAGTGCTGATCGAGCTTCGCCTCCGCGAACGCGTCAAGGCGCCAGTAGCTCGGCAGCGACGTGCCCTGATTGGCCGCAAGCAAAGTGCCGCCATAGATCTTGGAGCGGTATACCGCCTGCCCGCCCAGTTCCCAGGTGTCGTTGAGCTGATATTTCGACAGCAGGCTGAACGACTCGTGCGCGATATTGGCGAGCGGACGCCCGACATTGGTCGGATACAACGTCTTATTGGCTGATGGCGCCAGCGACTGCGTCACTTCCGATTGCATCAGCACGAGGCCGCCGAACACGCTCCATTTGTCAGTGATGTTGCCACCGATACCAAGGTCGATGCCACGGATGCGATAGGCGGCACCTGCAGTGATGCAGGATATATTGCCGGTCGTTCCGGTCGGATACACACAGCCCAAGGGGGCGGCAGCAGCCGCACTACTAACGTTCTGCGATTCGCGCGCGTTCTCCTTTGTCGTCTGAAACAGCGCCGCGGTCAGCAGCAGATGACGATCGAACAGCTCCCATTTGGTGCCGATTTCGATCGCCTTGTTTTTCTCAGGGCCAAATATCTGCGTGTTGCCGCCGGGCAGGGTCGGATTGAGGCCGCCGTACGCTGTGCTTGTACCGTCGAACTCGGCACCGACCGGATTCGCTGAAGTCGCGTACGCCACATAGACGCTGCCGTTCGGCAACGGCTTGAGCGTAAGGCCGAGATTGAAGTTGGGAATCAGGAATTCCGCCGATTGCTGACCGAACGCGCCGTTCGCGGCATAGCCGGTGGACTTGATGCTGTAATCGTCATAGCGGAATCCACCATTGAGGATCAGGAGATCGCGATAGTTCGCGCTATCCATCACGTAGCCACTGACGGTGTCGATGCTGATCTTGGTGGGCAAGCCCGAGAGCGACGGGATTCCGAAGGGCAGATACGTGTTCTGAGGAAAGAATACGCTTGTGTTGGTCGGCGAGCCTGATGGGGTGGAGGGAATGCCGGTGGCCTCCGAGGTCAGCCCAAGATACCTGTCGATCGAAGACCGTTCACGATCGACCTCGACACCCGCCAGCGCGGTGTGCTTGAACCCGACCCCATCCTGGAACTTGTAGGTCGCCTCGGTCTGGTTGGCGAGCACGTCGGTGATCTGAAAACGGCTCTGCGGATTGGAGGTCAGCGTCGAAGCCGAGAGCGGATTCTTCAGCGACGGCGCTTCCGGCAGCGTCCCGATGTAATTCTGCGTCGAGCGCGAAGCGCGGAATTTGTTGCTGATCATCAGATCGGGCGTGATCTGCACTTCCGCATTGATCGTACCGATGTCCTGGCCCGTCCGGAAGAAGTCGCGATTGACGAACCCGTACCAGTTCCTTCGGCTCGCTCCAAAATCCGGGAACGGACCGCCAGCGGTGGACGCGGTGCTCGGTCGATAATACGGCACGCCGAAGTCCGGAAGACCGGTCAGTTCGGTGTGGATGTAGTTGCCGGTGACCTTGATCGTGTCGGTCGGCGTCCACGTCGTCGCGACGAAAGCACCGTTCCGGTTATCCGTGACGTAGTCGCGACCCGCGACATTGGCGTCCTGGAACAAGCCGCCGACGCGGACTGCGAGCGTTGGGTCGATCACCTGGTTGACGTCGAGCGTGACACGCTTGGTCTGGTCGGTGCCAAACGTGCTGTCCATGTTGTAGAAGCTGCCCCCGGTCGTCGCTTGCTTGGTCACGATGTTGATCGCACCGCCGGCGACACCGCGGCCGGCGAAGGTCGAACCGGGACCGCGCAGGATCTCGACCTGCTCGGTGAAGAAGTTTTCACGCACGCTGACACCGGCGTCACGCACGCCGTCGATGAAGATGTCGTTGCGGGCGTCGAAGCCGCGGATGAAGAAGCGGTCGCCGAACGCGTTGCCGCCCTCGCCCGAGCCAAGCGTCACGCCGGCCGTGCTGAGGATCGCCTGCTTCAGCGACGTGGCGTTCTTGTCCTCGAGCACTTCCTTGCTGAGAACTGTGATCGACTTCGGCGTGTCGACCAGCTTCTCCGGAAATTTGCCGCCGGCCTGCACGTGATCGACCTTGTAGGGCGCGGCCGGGTCGGCATAGGGATTGGCGTCGGCGGGACCGGAGGGCGTTGTCGGAGCCGTCTGTACCGCCTGCTGCCGCTGCGCTGCGCGGCGAAGCGCGTTGCGCGCGCGGACCTGATCAGGTGTCGGCTTCGATGCCGTCGGACGCGGACGCTCGACCGGGGCATCGACCGTCACCGGCGGCAGGTTCGACTGCTGCGCCTGCGCGCCGCTCGACACCGATGCCACCGCGATCAAGCTCGCGACCGCTGAAACCTTTTTGCCGGAAACGCCCGCGGACCTCTCATCCATCGGATCGAATGCTGCCACCGAACGCAACGACTTCGGTGCGACCACCTGCCCCATTACAACACGCCCCATCTTCATGTTCGCTCACTCACTTCGACGAGCGATTGGGCTGTTGGTATCGGCGGCAAAATAGTGGGTCAATGCGCGCAAGCCGCGAGAACGCTTGAATAAGTCCAGATCAAAACGATTCTAAACTGAAGCTTCAAACGGTTCTAAAGATAGATTGGACTCGTTCTAAAACGTACGCGAAAAATGCCGCGAAATCGGCGGTGATGCTCACGGATTCAGTCGCTGCTCGGCGGCTTCATCAGCGAGAACAATTCGTCGACGGTCTTCTGCGCGACGGCGCGCACGCGATCGGTACTGTCCATACCGGCGATATTGACGCCGTTCACGACGGCTTTGATCTCGTCGCGAAAGTCGGTGAGGAAGCGCAAGGGATCGCGCTGCTCGTTGGCGACACGCGCGATCAATCCTGTGATCAGAATCTGACATGCGATCAACTTGCCGTTCAGTTCGTCCATCCCTGCGCTCCCGTTGTGGCGGCGCCGATATGACCGATGCTGATTTTCCTGACAACCGAAACGGCCTGCGCGCGATTTAGAACCGTTCTCGTGACGCACCGGCGTGGTGTTCGTCCGCGCGGCGCCCCTCATCGCCGCACACACGGCCCGCGCGCATTGTACAAAGTTCGCCCGCGCATCATCCGGGCTCCGGAAAATGCAGCCTTGCACACCGCCGCGCCAGCCTGCTGCATGCGGTGCAAAGCTTTCCAATTGTTTAGGATTCTCGACCGATAGTGCTGTTTACACTGGAACTTGGCGTGTATTATACAAGCGCGCTGGAACCCTATGATTGCCCCATAATTCGTAGCTTGGGGGCACGAGCGCCGCCGAGCCGATATGAAAAAAACACGGCCGATCCTCTGGATTCTGATCATCGCGGCCGTGGCCTCCGCGGGTTACTATGGCTGGCAGAAATACGGCTCGCCCGGGGCCGGAAAAACCCAGACAGCCCAGAAGGCTCCACCTCGCCAGCAGCCCGTTCCCGTCAGCGTTGCGCCGGTTCAGAAGACCGACTTCCCAGTGTATCTGACCGGTCTCGGCACGGTGCAGGGCTTCAACACCGTCCAAGTCCGCAGCCGAGTGGATGGTCAGATCGACAAGCTCGCCTTCCGCGAAGGCCAGATCGTCCAGCAGGGCGACCTTCTGGTCTCGATCGATCCCCGCCCCTATCAAGCCGCGCTCGATCAGGCCAAAGCCAAGAAGGCGCAGGACGAGGCGAACCTCGCCAACGCCAATCTCGAGCTGCAGCGCGCCATGAGGCTCGGCGAATTCGCGACCGCGCAGCGGGTCGATACCCAGCGCTCCACTGTCGCCCAGCTCACCGCCCAGATCGCGGCCGACGAAGCGGCAATCGCCAACGCCCAGACCCAACTCGACTACACGCAGATCAAGGCGCCGATCACGGGCGTCGCAGGGCTGCGCCAAGTCGACATCGGCAACATCGTCAACGCCTCGACGCAGACCGGCATCGTCACGATCTCGCAGGTCGAGCCGATCGCCGTGATCTTCACGGCACCGGAAGACCAGCTCCCCTACATCACCGAAGGCCAGCAGGCCGGCGCGCTCAAGGTGATCGCCTTCACCACCGACGGCAAGAAGACGCTGGCCGAAGGCAAGCTCGCGGTCATCAACAATCAGGTCGACACGACCAGCGGGACTATTCGGCTCAAGGCGGTGTTCGACAACAAGGACCACACGCTGTGGCCGGGCCAGTCGGTTTCAACGCGTCTTCTGGTGCGGACGCTGAAGGATGCAACCGTGGTTCCCGATGATGCGGTCCAGCATTCGACCAACGGCCTGTACGCTTATACCGTCAATCAGGACAACAAGGCCGAAGTGCACAAGATCAAGGTCAGCTATGGCATCGATGGACGTTCGGTCATCGATGAAGGCCTCACGCCCGGGCAGCAGGTCATCACCGGCGGTCAGTTCAAGGTGCAGCCTGGAAGCCTCGTCTCGACAGCGGTGGCGAGCTCGGATCCGACCCAGAACAAGGTTCGACACGAATGATCGCGGGCGGGATTTCGGCACCCTTCATCCGTTATCCCATCGGCACCTCGCTGCTGATGGCCGGCATCCTCTTCGTCGGCCTCGTCGCCTACCCCCTGCTGCCGGTCGCGCCGCTGCCGCAGGTGGACTTCCCGACCATCCAGATCACCGCCAATCTGCCGGGCGGCAGCCCCGAGACGATGGCCTCGTCGGTGGCGCAGCCGCTTGAGCGGCAATTCGCCCAGATCCCCGGCATCGCCCAGATGACCTCGACCAGCTATCTGGGCACGGCGTCGATCACCATCCAATTCGACCTCAATCGCAGCATCGACGGCGCAGCCAACGACGTTCAGGGTGCCATCAACGCCGCCAGCGGCCAGCTGCCGAAGAACCTGCCCTCGCCGCCGACCTACCGCAAGGTCAACCCGGCGGACGCCCCGATCCTGCTGCTGTCGGCAACCTCCGAGACACTGCCGCTGACCAGCGTCAGTGACGCCGTCGACGCCCAGCTCGCCCAGCAGATCAGCCAGCTCTCCGGCGTCGCGCAGGTCTTCATCGGCGGCCAGCAGAAGCCGTCCATCCGCGTTCAGATTGATCCGGCGAAACTCGTCGCCAAGGGCCTGTCGATGGAGGACGTCCGCAGCCAGATCGCCATCACCACGGTCGACAGCCCCAAAGGCAATATCGACGGGCCCAAGCGCGCCTACACGATCTACGCCAACGACCAGCTCACCCACGCCAAGGACTGGAACGACGTCATCATCGCCTATCGCAATGGTGGCCCGTTGCGAATCCGCGATATCGGCCAGGCGGTCAGCGGCGCTGAAGACGCCAAGCAGGCGGCCTGGGCCAACGGCAAGCGCGGCGTGTTCCTGGTGATCTTCAAGCAGCCCGGTGCCAACGTCATCGAGACTGTCGACCGGATCAAGGCCACCCTGCCCCGGCTGGTGGCCGCCATTCCGCCCGCAATCAAGATCGAGCTGATCAGCGACCGCACCACGACAATCCGTGCCGCAGTCGAGGACGTCCAGTTCACGCTGCTGCTGACCATCGCACTCGTGGTCATGGTCATCTTCATCTTCCTGCGCAGCTTCTGGGCCACCGTCATCCCCACGGTCACGGTGCCATTGGCGCTATTGGGCGCTTGCGCCTTGATGTGGGTGGCCGGCTATTCGCTCGACAATCTGTCGCTGATGGCGCTCACCATTGCGGTCGGATTCGTGGTCGACGACGCCATCGTGATGCTCGAGAACATCACCCGCTACATCGAGGAAGGGGAATCCCCGCTCGCGGCCGCCTTCAAGGGCTCCAAGGAAATCGGTTTCACCATCGTCTCGATCAGCATCTCGCTGGTGGCGGTGCTGATCCCCCTGCTGCTGATGGGGGGCATCATCGGACGCCTGTTCCGCGAATTCGCCGTGGTGCTGGCGATGACGATCTTCGTCTCGATGTTCGTGTCGCTGACGCTGACGCCGATGATGGCCTCGCGCTTCCTACGCGCGCATGGCGAAGTGACCCACGGCAAGTTCTACCAATGGAGCGAGCGCACCTTCGACGGGATGCTGCGCGGCTACGAATATGTGCTCGACCACGCCCTGGCCTGGCGCCGCACCACGCTCGCGATCTTCTTCGCCACGCTCGGACTGTCGATCTACCTGTTCGTCCTGATCCCGAAGGGCTTCTTCCCGCAACAGGACGTCGGCCTGATCACGGCCACGTCCGAAGCCTCGCAGGACATTTCGTTCAAGGAAATGGTCAGACGCCAGGAGCAGCTCGGCAAGATCATCCTGGCCGATCCCGATGTTGCCAGCGTTGCCATGGCGATCGGCGGCAGCGGACGCGCCGGCAATAACGGCGCCCTGTACATCACGCTCAAGCCTCGCGACATGCGCGAGGCCTCGGCTCAGCAGATCATCGCGCGCCTGCGTCCGCAGTTCGACAAGGTCGAGGGCGCTCGCCTCTACATGCAGGCGGCCCAGGACGTCCGGCTCGGCGGCCGGCCGACCCGCACGCAGTTCGAGTTCACCCTGCAGGACGCCGACCTCGCCGAGCTCAATGACTGGGCGCCAAAGATCCTCGCCAAAATGCAGACGCTGCCGGAGCTGCGCGACGTCGCGACCGACCAGCAGACGCAGGGCACAACCGTGCAGCTCAAGATCAACCGCGACACCGCCTCGCGCTACGGCATCCAGCCGCAGATGATCGATGACACGCTGTATGACGCTTTCGGCCAACGGCAGGTCACGCAGTATTTCACCCAGCTCAACACCTACAAGGTGATCCTCGAGATCCTGCCGGAGATGCAGGGCGATCTCGATAGCCTGAATAAGCTCTATCTGAAGTCGCCGCTGACCGGCGAACAGGTGCCGCTGTCGACCTTCGCGACCTGGACCACCGATCCGGTCCGCCCGCTCTCGATCAGCCATCAGGGTCAGTTCCCGGCGATCACGATCAGCTTCAACCTCGCGCAAGGCGTCGCACTCGGCCAGGCCACCGAGGCCGTGCAGCAGGCGATGGTGGAGCTCGGCGCGCCGCCGACGCTGAATTCGAGCTTCCAGGGCACCGCGCAGGCGTTCCAGCAATCGCTCGGCACCGTGCCGCTGTTGATCCTCGCTGCGCTCGTCGTGGTCTACCTGATCCTCGGCATCCTCTACGAGAGCTACATCCATCCGATCACGATCCTGTCGACCCTGCCCTCGGCCGGCGTCGGCGCGCTCGCGATCCTGATGGCGGCCGGCTTCGACTTCAGCCTGATCGCGCTGATCGGCATCATCCTCCTGATCGGCATCGTGAAGAAGAACGGCATCATGATGGTCGACTTCGCGATCGCCGCCGAGCGCGACGAACACAAGACACCGGCGGAATCGATCCGCCAGGCCGCGCTGCTGCGCTTCCGCCCGATCATGATGACGACGATGGCCGCGCTGCTGGGCGGCGTACCGCTGATGCTCGGCCACGGCACCGGCGCCGAGATCCGCCAACCGCTCGGCTACGCCATGGTAGGCGGCCTGATCGTCAGCCAGGCGCTGACGCTGTTCACCACGCCAGTGGTTTATCTCTATCTCGACGAGCTCAACAACTGGTTCTCGGGTTGGGGCCGTTCGGGTGACGGCGAAGGCGACGAGGCGGCCGAGCGCCGCAGCGTCAAGCAAGCCGCCGAGTAAGCTTGCGCCGCACCTTCCGCGACGCTACAGCGAGACCTCGATTCAAGCTAACGCGGTTTCGCCATGCTCATGCAATCCAGACTTGTCGCCCTCGCCGCCACTGTCCTGTTGTCGACCAGCGCCGCACATGCCCAGCAAGGCGCCAAGAAGAACGCCGCTTCTCCTGCCCCGGCCACGCAGCCCGTGCCTGCCCCGACGCAAGCACAGGCGGACGGCGCTCCGGGGCAGCCCGGTTGGATCGTGCGCTGCACCAGCGCAAGCCGCGAGGCGCCGCTCGAATGCGCGATGGAGCAGAACGCGGTGCTCACCAAGACCGGCCAGACCGTCATCTTGATCAACATCCGCATCGCTCCCGACACCCGCACGCCGATTGCGCTGCTGCAATTGCCGCTCGGCCTCAACCTGCCCGTCGGCGCCAAGCTCCAGGTCGACGAGGGCAAGGCGTTCGATCTCCAGATCCAGACCTGCGAGAACCGCGGCTGCTACGCCTCGACGCCGGTCGCGCCGGACCTGCTGGCCGCCTTGAGGTCGGGCAAGCAGTTGAAGGTCTCCTTCCAGAACATGGCCAAGGAGACGATCGCGATCCCGATGCCACTCAACGATTTCGCCGCGGCCTACGACAAGATCAAGTAACGGGCAGCGTCAGGTCGCGATGTCGCCTGCCCGAAGCAGCGTCGTGAAGCCGCCATAGATCATGCGCTTGCCGTCGAACGGCATGCCGTCCATTTTCAGCCGCGGGTCCGCCATCACCTTCTTGTTGACGGCATCGCGGGTCTCCCGGTCGCGGTAGACGATCCAGGAGAAAACCACGATCTCGTCCTCCTTTGCCATCACCGCGCGCGGAAACGAGGTGAGCTCGCCATAGGGGACGTCGTCACCGATGCATTCGACATAGTCGAGCGCGCCGTGCTCCAGCCAGAGTGCGCAGGCGGTCGTTGCCAGCGTCTTGTAGGCCTCGATCTTGTCCTTCGGCACGGCCAGCACGAAACCATCGACATAGGACATCACGGATTCTCCTTGGGTTGTGTAACTCAAGGACGATGGAGTGCGCGGAGATCCGACCCGGAAACGCGATTTTTCAGATGAGGCAAACGCTCGCGAGCGGCGGTGCCGCCAACGAACCGTCCCTGCCGCGCAGATGCCGAGAGGTTTACGACTAGAGAAAGAGCGCCGGAACTGGCTGGGGAACCTGGATTCGAACCAAGACAAACAGAGTCAGAGTCTGTTGTGCTACCGTTACACCATTCCCCACCGAAGCGCTTGATATCCCTAAGCTTTCTTCGGAAGTTTTGCAAGGCCGGCTGAAAGTTTTGCAAATCAGCGGCTCGCAGGCCGGTCATATAGCTGCGCCAGCGTTGGCGGTCTAGTCCTTCTGTGAACATCGGGGCTGTAAGTAGGAGCGCCTTAGTTGGCGGCCTTGTCCTGTTTAATTCCGCTCACGGATGCGACGAAAAGGCCTCAGCTCCGGGAAATGGGATGAGCTGAGGCCTCCAGAAAAATGGCCCCAGCTCGCGGGGATATTGGGGGGCATTGGAGCTGGGGCCAATCGGGGTCACCCTTTGGGAAGGGCATCGGGAAAACTTGGCAATCGCACCGGTCTTGCGAAAGGATAGCACGCAAGACTGATCATTCGACTGGCTGCGGGGGGCGCTCGTTCCTAAAAATCGAGAGGTCCACCCCCTCATCGACCCTCTATGGTTATCTGCTCGAACGCGACGGCCAGCTTCAACCAGGAGGCAACCGTCCACTGTGTGGGTTCTACACGGCAAGGCGTATGCTTAAAGCACGCTGGTTAGAAAAGGTGGGGAGTCGATACGCGCTGACTCCGGAGGCTCTGCGGCAATTGCGCTGATCAGCTCATAAGATCGGCGCGAGCTTGGAGCGATCGCGATGCGCCGTCTCATCTTGAGAGGAACGTCGAGGTCATTGACTGCATTGAGTCAAGCGCGGCTCAAGCAGCCGCCTCCACCTTTAGGAGCGAACGGTGTCGAGATCACCGGTTTCGAGGGACGAGCTTGAGCGAATTGCGCTGCAGGAGATCCGGAGTTTTCCAGGCACAGAAAAGGTCGTCTCCATCGAAGTTGAATTCGGGCCAGACTACCGACCCGGTACCTCGGACTGGAAGCTGCATGTCATCGCACAGGAAGGCTGCGATCTTGCACGCGTTCAATACGCAGCAAAGACTACAAGCGACCGGCTCAAACGTCGCTATGAGATCCGTTTAAACTAATTTCTGATCAAGCCGATTATCACCGATTATCAAGAGGACGGCCCCGGAGCTGCTGCTTCTTGCCGATCAGCGTGGCAAGATTCGACATCTCACGATTCCCAATCCGGCATTGAAGGGCCGCTTCGAAAGCGGCCCTTCGTCGTTCACCAACTGCGGGTGCCGAAGCTGAAGCCGATGCTCGGGCCGCCGCCATAGTAGCCGTAGCCGCGATCGTAATATCCTGGACCGCCGTAATAGCCATAGCTGCGGCGGACCACATAGCCGTCGTCACCGCCGTAGTAGCGCTGGACGTAACGAGGGCCGCGGGTCCGGTAGCAGCGGCCGTACTCGTTGCAAACTAGGCGCACCTGCTGGATGTCCGAGACCTCTGTCGAACCGACGGCGGTCGGATTGAGCGGGGCGGCCGCCGCGGCGGATCCCAAAAGGGTGGCTGCGAGGAATCCCAGTCCGATAGCTTTCATAGTCGTTTCTCCTATTTGGCAAGATCAGTCGATCTCTTCGATGATGCGACGCTCACGGGGGGCGCGATGTAGGTCCGCTCTCCCGATCGATCTACCGATACTCCCGCAACGTCGGCGCAGACCTCCTCGGGAAGGCCTCGATCTCCATGCCTTCGAGCACGCTTTCGCCCGTGCGGCTTTCGGTACGCACCGTGCAGCCTGTGGTCCACTGCTCCCGAGACAGGGCGCGCCTGGACATCGCCGTGGAGCGGCCCGAGTACGGCAATCTGGAGACCTCCAGAATGCAGGTAGCCTACAACACCCGACAGGATCGCGGGTTCCTTTATCGGGAAAATTCGGCACCTCGCGCACACTCTGCCAAGAGAATTAATCCCCTCTCGCAGCAGTCCGCCTCAGCACGACCGGGAACATTCGGAACTTTTACTACTCTCCAGTTGCGTGACTATTCTTGATTGAATGGAGGAGCGCTTATGAAGAAACTGATCGTGTGCGGAGCCCTTGCCTCTTTCGCTCTTGGCAATCAGGCAGCTGGCTGCCGAATTTTACATTGCGCGTGATGCTACGACTAAGAAGTGCACAGTCGTAGATACTAAGCCGACGACGACCACCACGACAGTCGTTGGTGACGGCGTCTACAAAACCAAGACGGAAGCCGAGTCCGCCGTGAAGACCGTCAAGGTCTGCACCGAGCAGTAAGGATTTGATCGACTTGTGACGTCAACGGCCCGCTTGGCGGGCCGTTTTCTTCGCGACTGAGTGGCGGAGAATGACGTCCATCGTCGAACTCCTCTTCCTGAGGACGACAAACCGGGAGCTTCCATCGCCAAGCAGCGAGCCTTTGGCGCCTAGTCCAGCTTGATGTTCGCGGCTTCGATCACCTTCTTCCAGCGCGCCGTCTCGGCGGCGATGTAGGCCGCAAACGGGTCGGAATCCACCGCGACCGCAGTGGCGCCGAGCTCGGCCAATTTCTGCACCGTGTCCGGCTGCTGCATGAAGGCGCGAATCTCGGCCGAGAGCTTTTCGACGATCGGTTTCGGCGTCCCGGCCGGGACGAAGAAGCCGTGCCAGGCCACGGCCTCGAAGCCCGGCAGGAATTCGGCGACGGCGGGAGCTTCGGGATCGAAGGCGGCCCGCTTCGGCGTCGCGGTCGCGAGCAGTGCGAGCTGGCCGGTCTTCACCTGCGGCAGCAGCAGCGGCACGTTGTCGAAGGCGAGATCGATCTGGCCGCTCAACAGGTCCGTCAGCATCTGGCTGGAGCCCTTGTAGGGTACGTGCACCATCTTGGTGCCGGTCATCTGCTGAAACAGCTCGGCGGCCAGATGCTGCGAGGTGCCGACGCCGGCCGAGCCGAACGAGACCTTGTCCGGATTCGCCTTCAGATAAGCGATCAGCTCCGGCACGGTGCGTGCCTTGATCTTGTTGGGGTTCACGACAAGCACGTTTGGCACGACGCTGATCTGGGCAACCGGCGCAAGATCCTTGTCCGGCTGGTAGCTGAGCTTCGGACCATAGAGCGACGGGTTGATCGCGAGCGCGGACGTGCTCGCAAGCCCGAGCGTGATGCCGTCAGGCGCCGACTTCGCCAGCCGCGTCACGCCGAGGATCGAGCCGGCGCCACCGACATTCTCGACCACGAACGGCTTACCGAACTTCGCTTGCAAATGGTTGGAGACCATGCGGGCGAAGATATCGGCGGTCCCGCCGGCGGCGAACGGAACGATCACCGTCACCTGCTTGGATGGATAACCGTCCTGGGCCTTTGCCGGCGACGTCGCCAGCAGCATGAGTGAGGCAAGAACAAGCCACATCGATCTCATCGAAGTTTCCTCTGTTTTCAGTGTTGTTGATTGGTGCCGCGAACGAGCGGCGGAGATGGCTAAAGCGCGATGCATCGCGCCTTAGCTTATTGTTTGAGCATGATCTTTTCGGAAAACCACTATCCGGATCATGCTTTAGAACGCGACCTCGTACATGTTCAGGATCGCATCCCGGCTAAGGTCGCGCGGATTGTTGTCGAGCAGGCGGCGAATGGCGTGCGCCTCGTCGGCCATGACGCCGAGGTCGTCCCTGGGCACGCCGAGAGCCGACAGCCGCATCTCGATACCGAGATCGGCGCAGAACTTGTAGGTTGCGTCGAACGCCAGCTTTGCATCGCCCTGCTTCGGCAATCCAAGCGCCCGGAGCACCGCGACGGTCTTCGCCTCCACGGCCGGCATGTTAAAGGCCAGCGTGTGCGGGAAGATCACCGCGCAGGCGAGCCCATGCGCCACATGGTGACGCGTGCCGAGCGGATACGCGACCGCATGGCCGGCGGTCGTATTCACCGGCCCGAGGCAATAGCCGCCATAGAGCGAGGCCAGCGCCAGGCCGGCACGCGCCTCGCGATCGCTACCATCGACCACCGCCCGCTTGAGATACTGCCCAACCAGCCGCGCGCCTTCGAGCGCATAGAGGTCGATCGTGGGATGCGCCTTGCGGCTGGTGTAGGCCTCGACGCAATGCGCCAGCGCATCGACGCCGGTCGCTGCGGTGACCTCTTTCGGCGCCGTCATTGTCAGATCCGGATCGACGATGGCGATGTCAGCCAGCATGAAGCGGCTCTGCACCGCCTGCTTGTTCTGGCTCACGGGGTCGGTGACGAGCGCGCGGGTGCCGGCTTCGCTGCCGGTGCCCGAGGTGGTGGGAATCTGCATCAGCGCCACGCTGCGACCGGCCACCTTCTCCGGCCCAACGATGTCGGCGAAGACCACGTCGTTCGTGCACATCACCGCCACCAGCTTGGCGAGATCCATCGCGCTGCCGCCGCCGAAGCCGACCACGAGATCGGGCTTGACGTCGCGCGCTATCGCGACCGCCTTCTCAAGATTAGGCAGGTCCGGCTCGGGCTTCACATCGCCGAACACCTTCACGGCACCCGGCAGCGCCAGCGTGTCGACGCGACGCGCGTTGAACGGGTCCGAAATCACCAGCGGCCGTTTGGCGCCGATCCGTTCGGCGAAGCGTGCCGCGGCGGCGATCGTACCGCAGCCGAACTCCAGGACAGAGGGGCGAAGAATTTCAATGGGCGTGAAGGCGTTGGTCATCGTGCGTTCGATCTCATGACTTGGATGTAGAAGCGCCGACGGCCAGCCGCTCAGCATAGTCGATGGCCTCGATCAGGCTGTGCTCGTTGGCGATGCCCTTGCCGGCGATGTCGAAGGCGGTGCCGTGATCGACGGAGGTGCGAATGATCGGCAGGCCCAGCGTGATGTTGACGCCGGAGAGCTCCTGCCAGCGGCCGGTCGCGGGATCGACCTGGAAGCCGAGCAGCTTGACCGGGATGTGGCCCTGGTCGTGATACATCGCGACCGCAGCATCGTACTGGCCGGCGCGCAGCTTGACGAAGATGGTGTCGCCAGGCACCGGACCGACGACGTCGAGACCATCAGCGACCGCCTTGGCGATCGTCGGCGCAGACACATCGATGTCCTGCCGGCCGAACAGGCCGCCCTCGCCGGCATGCGGATTGAGCGCGGCGATCGCGATCTTCGGCCTTTCGATGCCGAGCCGGCGCAGCGCGTCGTTGGTGAGGTCGATCACCATGCGCAGGCGCTCCGGCGTCAGACGCTTCGGCACGTCCTCCAGCGCCACATGAGTCGAGACGTGGCTGACGCGCATGTTGCCATGGGCAAGCAGCATCACCGAGCCGCGCACGCCGGTGAGATGCGCGAGCATCTCGGTATGTCCAGGGAAATGATAGCCGGCCTTGTTGAGGGCTTCCTTGTTGAGCGGTGCCGTGACGATGGCCGCGGTGCGGCCCGCCTGCGTCAGGCGCACGCCCTGCTCGATCGCCTTGTAGGCAAAGCGGCCGCCATCCGCGCTGAGCACGCCGGGCTTGATCGGTTCGCCCTCGGCGTCGGCCTGGAGGAAACACAGATTTGGCCAATCGCCATCCTTGTCGCTCACCTCGGGGATGGCAATGTCAGCGCCGAGCGAGGCCTTTGCGCCATCAAGCGCCGCGCCGCTGCCGATGATCAGCAGGCGCAGATCGCCCTTCGCGATCCGGTCCTTCAGTCCGACGCAAGCCTTGACGATGATCTCCGGTCCGATCCCGGCGGGATCACCCATGGTGATGGCAAGATGACGAGAGGTCATGTCGGACTCCTCATGTTGAGCAAATGATTGTCCCGAAGCAGATCGCGCCAGAGCTCGCTGGGGCCGAATGCACCGGACTTCGAGATGACGTCCACTCCGGCCCACCGGCCGCCCTGCAAGATCGAGCGCGGCAACCCCGGCACGATACGTCCCGTCACCTGGAGCGCATGCGCGCCTAGTGTAACGCACGCCGCCTTCAGGGTCTCGCCGCCAGCAGCGATCAGCGTGCCCGGAGGTTGGAGCGCCGCGATCAGCGCCGCCATTTCGCGCGCGATCCGCTGCGCCGCCTCCGCGCGCGTCAGGCCGTCGGCGAGAGAGAATTTAACCAGTGCCACGGCGTCATCGGCCAGCTTGCGCCGCACAGGCGCCGCGCCCTCGCCTTCCGCAAGCGCGATGGTTGCCTCGCCGCACGCAGCCAGCTGAGACGCAGTCGCGGGTTGATCCGAGCCGAACAGCCCCAGCACCGGCAGCTTCAATTGGCTCGGCGCATCGGCGCGATGGCTGCGGGCGAGCGCGCCGGCGAGCCCACCGCTGCCGCACCATAGCACGGGTCCTGGCATGCGCCGTCCCATCTCGATGACCCGATCGAGGTCGATGTCGCTTTCGGCGTCGAAGACCTGAACGCCGGCCTGCGACAGCGTGTCGGCCCCGCCCTGCCGGGCCTCGATGCCTTCCTGCCGCAGCTGGGCTAGCAGATTGTCGCCGACGCGGTGCCACTCGCCTTGCACCGTGCGCGCAAATTGCTGGCCACCCACGGTGCGCCGCCCCTGATAGTCGAAGGCGGGCGCGACCACGCAGGACGCCCAATCGCCACCGCGCAGGCAGGCGCTGAGCTCGGCCGCCCACGCGCCGCGAAGGAGGCTATCGACTTTCTTGTAGGCGATCGTCGCCCCGTGGAGCAGCGGCGCCAGTCGTCCAACGATCTCGATGCTCTCGGCTTTGGAGCGTTCGCGTGTGCCGCTGTCGATCGCCAGGCTTTGAAAGCCCTGCGCCGCAGACGCTTCCGGCCAGGTGACGTCGAACGGCCCGCAGAGGCCGACGAACTCCGCCGCGGTGTCGAGCGCACCGGTGAGGTCGTCGGCAAGCAGGCGGACGCTCGTCATCGTCGCGCGCCTCCGGCAGTAAAGATCTTGCCCGGGTTCATCAGGCCGTTCGGATCGAGCAGTTGCTTGATGTCTCGCATCAGCTCGATATCGAGAGGATCGGTGACGCGCGCAAGCCGGCCGCGATTCGTAATGCCAATGCCGTGCTCGGCACTGATGGCTCCGCCTTGCGCTGCGGTCTCGTCATCGACGATCTCGTTGATCTCAGCCACCAGCGCGGCCGTTGCAGCAGGGTCCTGACAATGCGCGCGGTCGATCAGCGCGATCACGTGGAGATTGCCATCGCCGATATGGCCGTGCATCACGACGCGCGCATGCGGCACGGCAGCCTTGATCCGGGCCTCGACATTGGCGACGAAGGCCGCCTGACGCTCCAACGGCACCACGCTGTCATGCGACACGACATAGCCGCTGCGCTTGTTGCCTTCGGACACGCTGTGCCTGACCGCCCAGATCGCCTTGGCCTGCGCCAGGTTGGACGCCAGGATCACGTCGTCAGTGAGCCCGGCCTCCATCGCCTCCGCGAGCACCGTGGCGAGCGGCTCGTTGAGGTCAACGCCTGCGAGCGTATCGGTCAACTCGACGATCAGATACCACGGCGTCGTCAGCTCGAATGGGATCGTGACATGCGGCACGGTCTCCGCAATCGCCTCGATCTGCGCGCGCGACATGATCTCGAGGCTGCCGAGCCGGTCGCCAACCACACCGCGCAGGCGCTGCATGACCTCGAGCGCCTGCTCGACGCCTTGCAGTTTCAGCAGCGCCAGCGCTGAGCTGCGCGGCGGCGCAAACAGTTTCAGGACCGCCGCCGTGACGATGCCGAGCGTGCCCTCTGCGCCGATGAAGAGCTGCTTGAGCGCGTAACCAGTGTTGTCCTTGCGCAGCGCGCGCAGGCCGTTGAAGACGCGCCCGTCGGGCAGCACGACCTCCAACCCGAGCACGAGGTCGCGTGTCGGTCCGTAGCGAAGCACGGCCGTGCCGCCGGCATTGGTGGAAATGTTGCCGCCGATCTGGCAGGAACCCTCGGCACCCAGGCTCAAGGGAAAATAGCGATCGACGCTACGGGCCGCATTCTGCACCTCGGCGAGGATGCAGCCGGCTTCCACCGTGATCGTGTTGGCGAGCGGGCTGACGTCGCGCACGGCCCGCATACGGTCGAGCCGGATCACGACATTGCCCGCACGATCGTCCGGCGTCGCGGCCCCGCACATGCCGGTGTTGCCGCCCTGCGGCACGATCGCAAGCTGCCTCGCCGCGCAGTATTTGACGACGGCGGCGACCTCGGCGGTCGAGCCGGGCTTCACCACCGCGACCGCGCGACCGTGATAGCGGCCGCGCCAGTCCACCACATAGGGCTCCTGGTCGGCTCCGGAGGCGATGACGTGCTTGTCGCCGACGATGTCGGCGAGCCCGGACAGCACATCCTGGAAAGAGTCGGACATCGGACCGCCTCGCCGCCGGCCTCGCGGCTAAATGGCGGCTGCGAATGCAGTGGCATCCGCAAGCAGCTCTTTCACTTGAGCCGATGGCAAGGATTCCAGCGGTGGACGCAGCCGCTGCCATCCGGCATGGCTGGTGCGTGCGGCCACCAGCGCCTTCAGCGAGGCCATCTGCGGGAAGCGCGAGACCAATTCGCGCGCCCTGACGATGCGCGCCTGCGCGGCCTTGAGCGCTGCGTCGTCGTCGCTGTCGCCAAAGTGCTTGTAGACGTAGGCAAGGTCGCGCGCCACGAGATTGGACGTCGCGGTGATGCAGCCGGCGCCGCCCTTGCGGAGCAGCGGCAGCAACAAAGGATCGGCGCCGACCAGGACCGAAAAGCCGGGAAAGCGTTCGACCATCGCGGTCATGTTGGCGAAGTCGCCGGAGGAATCCTTGATGCCGGTGAACGTCGCTGGATAAGCCGCGCGCAGCCGCTCGATCAGCGCATGCGAGATCGGCTGCGCCGACATCTGCGGGATGTGATAAAGCACAATCTTGAGCCTGGCATCGCCGATGCGCTGCACGACCTCGCTGTACGACGCGAAAATGCCGTCGTCGCTGACGCCCTTGTAGTAGAACGGCGGCAGCATCACCACGGTGTCGACGCCGACCGAGAGCGCATGACGCGTCAGGGCGATGGTCTCGTTGAGGGCGGTGACACCAGTGCCCGGCAGAAGCCGTTGCGGCGCGATGCCGGCCGCAACCACCGCTTCGAGCAGCGCGGTGCGCTCAGTGGCCGAGAACGAGTTCGCCTCACCGGTCGTGCCGAGCAGCGCGATGCCGTCGCAGCCTTCGTCGAGCAGATAGCGACAATGCGCGACGAAGCGCGCATGATCAGGGGCGAGCTCGGCATCGAGCGGAGTCAGCGCGGCGGAGAACACGCCATGAGGGTGCAGCGATGATGTCGACAAACTTCCTCCGATCGTCAAAATCGATGTTGTTCGGAATGCGAACATTTGTTATTGGATTGTCCCGTCGTAAAATCAGCTTGCCGCCACGTCAAGGGGACATGTCATGGCGAGACATTCGAGCTTGGCCAAGGTCGAAAAGAAGGCCACGAAGCGCGTATCGGACACTGACGCGAAAAATCCAAAGAATTACGTCGCTTCCGTCGGCAAGGCCTTTGCTGTGCTCAAGAGTTTCACCAGCGAGGCCTTCGAGCTGACCTTGAGTGAGATTGCCGCACGGGCCGACCTCGATCGCGGAACGGCGTTCCGGCTGATCCAGACCTTGATCGAACTCGGCTACCTCCAGGCCGTTCCGCAGAGCCGCCGGTTCCGCCTCGGCGTTGCCTGTCTCGATCTCGGCTACACCGTGCTGTCGCACGGGTCGCTGCGACAGATCGTCGAGCCGCTCCTGCGCGACCTCGTGCCTGATGTCGGCGATGCGGCTTCGCTCGGCATCCTCGACGGCGGCGACGTGGTCTATCTCGCACGGGTCGGCGCTGGCCTCGACCGCCACAAGATGGATCGCCGGCCGGGCACGCGAATCCCCGCCTATAGCGCCGCGCTCGGCCATGTCATGCTGGCGCATCTGGCGCGGGACGAGCAGATCGCGCGGCTGGAGTCGCGACCGCGCGTCAAACTGTCGGAGCGAACGCTCACCGATCTCGACGCCCTGCTCGCCCGGCTCGATCAGGTGAAGAAGAAAGGGCACGCCGTCTCCGACGGTGAGAACGCCTATGGCCTGCGCACGCTGGCAGCGCCGATCTTCGATGCCCAGGGTCTCGTGATTGCCGGATTGAGCGTCACCATCGATGCGGTGCGCATGGAGATGCCGGCCTTTCGCGACCAGGCGCTGCCGCGCCTGATGCAGCTGACGCGCCAGGTGCAGGACCTCGCTATCAAGTCCGGATTGACGAGCTGAACGGCTTCTCGAGGCTAGATGGCAATGCGATCGAAGTCGGCAGCGATCCGGGTGTTCGGAAAAATCCTGGCTGCCTCTGCAAGGACCTCATCGTCCTCATAGCGGCCCGACTGATGCGTGAGCACGAGCTGGCCGACGTTGGTCGCGGCCGCAAACGCAGCCGCATCGCGCGCAGTGAGGTGCCCATAGTCCCGCGCGGTCGATGCGTCGCGATCGAGGAACGTTGCCTCGATCACCAGCAGATCGGCGGCAGAAACGTATTTGGAGAGGTCTTCGGTGGTCTCGGTATCGCCGATCACGACGAGCTTCCTGCCGCCGCTCGGCGGCCCCAGGACGTCTCCCGGTTCGATCGTTCGATCGGCGATCACGACCGGTCGTCCCGCGGCCAACTCTCCGCGCATCGGTCCATCTGGAACGCCCAGTTCGGCAAGGCGCTCTGGCCGAAGATGGCGGCGTGCGGGGCTCTTGAAGGAAAAACCAAAACTGTCGGTGTCGCGATGGCGAACCGGAAAGCAGTCGATGATGAAGTCGCCGGCGTCCATGACCTGCCCTTCGGTCAGGGCTGAGAACTCCACCGCGATCGGCGCCCTGCCCGCACCCCACAGGCCCGCAAGCATCCGGATGACGAGATCGAGCGTGCCCTGCCCGCCATGAATGGTCATCACGTCGGAGGTCTGCCGCAAGCCCAGCGTTGAAAAGAGGCCGGGAATACCGAGCACGTGATCGAGATGGGCATGCGTCAGCAGGATGCGGTCGAGCCGCCGAAAGCCGGCACCGCTGCGCAGCAACTGACGCTGCGTGCCTTCGCCGCAATCGACCAGAATGCGCTTGCCCGCCGCCTCCACCAGGAGCGCCGGATGGTTGCGCTCCGCCGACGGAACGCTGGCCGAGGTTCCGAGAAACGTCAGGGCGAACATGGTCGTCACGTGTCCACTTGTGGACGGTCTCACCGTCCCCAATGCCACGCGATCAGTATCGCGTACAGGCCCATCGACGCGGCATACAGCGCGGCGAGGAGTGCGTATCCCGCAATCTGGCGGCCGATAGTCGCCTTCGGCGAGATCCACCAATCGAGCATCTTGAAGGCGGCGGGCACCAGCCACCAGCCGAGCAGCTGGGTGCTGACGAGATTGCCGACAAAGAGCGACAGCCAGACCGGCACGCCGTGGTTGTCGATCAAGGGCGCGCTGATGAAGTAGCCCCAGAGGTAGACCACGGGATAGAGCACCAGAAGGACGATGAGGTTGCTCTTCCAGATCAGGCCAGGCCCTTGCTCCGGAGCCTGCGCCTTGCCGGCCGGGAACCAGAAATTGAAGCCGTAGCTCGCCCGCCTCACATTCATGCCGGCGTTGAAGCGCTCGCCTTCCCTCAGCAGCGACTGCCGCAACGGCGAGTCCAGCCATGCATTGAGGTTGGCATCACTGTCGAACGACAAGATGATGATCCATTCGTCGTGCAGGCCTGGAATCGGCCGCTCGATCTTGTGGCGCAAAAATCCCTTGAACTCGGCTTCTGCGGCCTGGATGCGCTGCTGCCATTTGAGGAAAGCATCTTCGAGTCCGTCCGGGACTTTGAAGGAGATCACGGCGGAGACCGCGCTGTCGCGCTGCACGCCGCTGTCGGGCAGGATATGGACGTCCTCCGAACCGACGAAGAAGTGCTGCACCTTTGCGATGAGCCGCGCCCGCACATCGCTCTGAAGCCAGGCGCGGGCTGCGGCCGGGCTCGCAAAGCGCAGGATCGTCACCCAGTCGACATGGGCCGGCGGCTGCGGCGGCACCACCTCCTGGCTGAGGAAGCCGGGCCAGGCCTTGAGCGCCTCGCCGACCTCGCCGTTCCACCGCGCGAACGCGGCAAAGCCATCGTCGGCGATGCGGCGCTGGATCACGAGGGCGACCGGTTGGCCGGCCGTGTCAGAAGATGCGCTCATTGGCAGCGGTCCGCCTCAGTCCTTCTTGTAGAGACGCTTGCCCATCACCCAGGTCTCGTCGACGCAGCGATCGTCGCCGACCATCATGACGGCGAACAGCATGCTCGCGGCCTCGTCCATCGTGCGCGGCCCGGCGCCGTCGGCGATCAGCGACTGGTGCCACGCTTGCGCGACTTGCCCGCCGTTCGGATCGAGCGCGACGAAATCGGCCTCCTTGCCGGGCTCGAAATTGCCGAGCTTGTCGTCGATGTAGAGGCCTTCGGCACCGCCGAGCGTGATCGACCAGAAGCCGCGATACGGCGAGAGCTTGTTGCGCTCGGCTTCGGCGAGATCCTTGCGCGCCGGATCAATGCTCCCGTCGAGCAACGTGTTGTTGCACATGCCCACCTTGTAGGCATCGTCGAGCACGGAGATCATCGAGAAGCGGTTGCCGCCGCCGACGTCGGTGCCGAACGACATCTTCACGCGATGCTCGGGATCGGTGGCGCGGCCGAGCCGGAACAGGCCGCTGCCGAGGAACAAGTTCGAGCACGGGCAGAACACCACCGCCGCGCCCTTCTTCGACATGCGGCGGAACTCGTTGTTGGAGAGATAGACGCCGTGGCCGCCGGAGAATTTCGGTCCGACCAGATCGAACTTCTCGTAGACGCCGAGATAGTCCTGGCAGTCCGGGTGTTCGACGAGCACGCCACTGCATTCGGCCGGGTTCTCGGAGATGTGGGTGTTGACCCAGCAGTCCGGATGCTCGTGCTTGAGGCGCTGACACGCCCTCAGCAGGTCCGGCGAGGCGCCGAAGGCGAAGCGCGGCGTGATGGCGTAGAGGTTGCGGCCCCTGTTGTGGTACTGCGCGATCAGCCGCTTGCTATCGCGGTAGAAATTCTCCGGGGTATCGATGAAATCGGCCGGCGCGTTGCGATCGATGCCGGTGAGGCCCGCGATGACGCGCATGTTGCGGCGGGCCGCTTCCTCGAACAGTTCCTCGGTCGACACTGGCGACGAGCTCGTGAACGCCTGGCAGGTGGTGGTGCCGGACGCCAGCAGCGCGTCGAGGAAACGCTTCACGCCCTCGCGTGCGTAGTTGCGATCCCGGTATTTGAGCTCTTCCGGATAGACCCACTTCTGGAGCCACGGCAGCAGTTGCTCGCCATAGGCCCCTAACACGCGGGTCTGCGGCAGATGGATGTGGCCGTCGATGAAGCCCGGGACGATGATGCGATCCTTGATATGGGTGATCTCAACGCCGGGATGGGCGGCGGCGATCTTCTCGTAAGCACCGAAAGCCTTGATGACGCCGTCGGTGACAACCATGAGGCCGTCCTGGTGAAAGCGCGCGGCGGCCTGCTCGTTGCCGATGTGCTTCCAGGGATCGTCGACGAAGTCGAAGAACGTGCCGCGAATACCGACGGTGGTCATGATTTGGCTCCTTCCTTAATTCTGTGTGGCGTGGCGCGCCGAGGGCAGCGAGATCGCAAGCAGCGTGCCCGCGATGGCGCAGAGGCCGAGGTAGAGCCCTCCGATCGGTGCCTGGGTCGCCTCGGGCAACACCGCCGCGATTGCCATGGCGCCGCTCACGGCGAGGTAGCAGAGCGAGCTGATGAGGCCGCCGATCAGGCCGTGGTCGCGCTCGAACAGGCCGAGCGCCATGCCGTACATCATCGGGCACAGCACGCCGCAGCCGCCGAGCACCAGCGCGCCGCCGATCGTGATCGACGCAAAATCGAGACCAAAGACCATGCCGGTTGCGGTCAGGAGCGCGGCGCCGGCGAGAAACAGCGCGAAGGCGCCGAAGCCCAGCATGCGGGCCGGCATCAAGCGCGCGAAATGCGCGCAGCCGAGCTCGCCGGCGAGATTGACACCGCCAAGTCCCAGCGCGACGAGGCCATAGATGGCGGCGGAATAACCGAGGCCGGTCTGGTAGAAGAACGGCGCGACGACGCCGAACGCCAACTGCGCGCTTGCTGCGGCAGCAAACACCAGCACGAAGGCGAGAAAGCCCGGGCGAACGAGAGCCTCGCGCAGGATGCCGGCGGTGCGGCGCGGATCGAACGGCGCTCGCCGCTCCGCCGGCAATGTTTCCGGCAGCAGCAGCATGACGATCGCGGCGACGATTGCCGCGGCGATGGCAATGACGACGAAGACTCCGCGCCACGACGTCAGCTCGACGATGAAGCCGCCGGCTGCAGGCGCCAGCACGGGCGCGAGACCCCAGGCAGCACCAAGCAGCCCGGAGATCGCCGTGAGCTCGCGGCCACGAAAGCAATCAGCTCCGACCGCATAGGCAACGACAAGACAGGTGCAGCCGCCGACGCCTTGCAGGAAGCGCAGCGCAAGCAGCAGCGAGGCGCTGGTGGCCAGCGTACAGGCAATGCTCATCGCAATGAGCACCGACAGGCCTGCGAGCAGGACGCTGCGACGGCCGAGCGTATCGGAGGCGATGCCGACCGGCACCAGCGCGAGAGACATGCCGAGCATGTAGGCGGTGACGGTGTTCTGCATCGAGGCCGCGTCAGTTGCGAGGTCCACCACCATCTGCGGCAGGCCCGGCGTATAGGCGTCGAGCGGAATCTGACTGAACGGCACGACGCACAGCAGGATCGGCACGATCCCCCGCTTCGCGCGACCGGCGTCCGACGCAACTGCAGTCATGGCTTACGCCCCTCGATGGCCGCGGGCCTGTCTTTTCGTGCGCGCAATGAGATGCGACGATGCAGGCTGCGGTCTTGACGCGTGGAGCGTGCCAGAACTGTGTGTAAAAACTCTTAGGCGTTCCCGTATCGGCACCGATTTTGATTGGCCGACGTTGCGATCTTTGTTGCCAGCCAGGCGCTCAAACAAAAAACGCGAAAACAGCCCCATGCACAGTACAAATCATTGAAGAATTTCGCACCACGCGGCGCGAGCCCTGCGCGGGGGGAACGTTTGACACGTCGAGCAAAACAGGCGCAGAATTGCATGATCGCCGATTGTGAATTCGCAAGTCGAGCCGGCGCCGTTAACCGCTCAGAAGGCATCGCGGATCGCGACCGCCTCCGCCCCGACCGGCGGGCAGATCTGGTTCCCACAACGGCCGCCTTCTCATCCCATTCCCGAGATTGCATGTTCGATCCCCCAGTCCAGTTTGCGGCCGGAAAAGCCTCGACGCGACGTGAGATACAATGGAGACCGTGATGCAACGAGCGCCGGCCGCAGATGCCGCTGACTTGGACTACGGCTCGATCAGCACACTGCTGAGCGCCCTGCACGCGCGCAAGATCTCTGCGTCAGAGTTGCTCGCGCATACGATTGCGCGCATCGAGGCGTTGGACGGGCAGATCAATGCCGTCATCGTCCGCGATTTCGAGCGCGCGCGAAACGCCGCACGCGCCGCCGACGCCGCACTTGGCCGCGGCGAGCGGCGGCCGCTCCTCGGCATTCCCGTGACCATGAAAGAACCGTTCAACGTCGCAGGCCTGCCGACGACATGGGGCTTTCCGCATTTCAGGGATTTTCAGCCAGCGGAGGACGCCCTGGTCGTTTCGCGACTGAAGGCGGCGGGCGCCGTCATCATCGGCAAGACCAACATCCCGATCGGCTTACGGGATTTCCAGAGCTACAACGATATCCATGGGACGACGAACAATCCGTGGGACCTCGGCCGGTCGCCCGGCGGCTCCTCAGGCGGATCGGGCGCGGCACTGGCCGCAGGATTCGGTCCGCTCTCGATCGGCTCGGATATCGGCGGCTCGATCCGGGTGCCCGCGCATTTCTGTGGTGTATTCGGACATAAGCCGAGTCTCGGTCTGGTCCCGCTGCGCGGATACAGCCTGCCGCCGGCACCGCCCGTCCCTAGCCAGGGGGACCTGGCTGTCATTGGGCCGATGACGCGCACTGCCGCGGATCTGGCGTTGGCGCTCGGCGTGATTGCCGGCCCCGACGAAATGCGCGACGGGATCGGCTATCGCCTTGCGCTGCCTGCTCCGCGACATGACCAGCTCAGGGATTTCAGGATCCTCGTGATCGATACCCACCCGCTGATGCCGACGGGCGAGGCCGTGCGTTCAGCCATTGGACGATTGGCCGAGCGGATCGGACGATCAGGCGCACGAGTCGCGCGTTCAAGTGCGTCGCTACCCGATCTCGCCCAGTCCGCGCGGCTCTACATGAAGCTGCTGAACGCAGCGCGAAGTCCACGCCTGACACCGGCCGCCCTTGCAGAGGCGCAAGGCCTTGCCGCCGCATTGGCGCCCGACGACCGCAGCTTGGCGGCAGAGCGCGCGCGCGGCTGGGCCATGATCCACCGCGAGTGGCTGGCGGCGGACGCGGCGCGGCTTCAGCTGCAGCAACGCTGGCACGAGTTCTTCCGCGAGTTCGACGCAGTGATCTACCCGGCCGCCGCCGTGCCGGCGTTTCCACATGATCAGTCCGAGCCGTTCGACGCGCGGCAACTGGACATCGATGGGAAGCTCTATCCTTACGCCGACGCGTGCTTCATCTGGGCAGACCCCGCTTCGATCTGCGGACTGCCGGCAACCGCTATGCCGATCGAGCGCACGCCTGCGGGCTTGCCGATCGGCGTCCAGATCATCGGGCCTTATCTCGAGGACCGCACGACGATTGCTCTCGCCGAACTGCTCGAACGCGAGTTCGGTGGCTTCGTCCCGCCGCCGGCGCTGTCTTCAACGCAATTTGCGAAATAACAAGGCCGTTACGTTTTGTCAGCCGACTGCGCTTCGACCGCCTGCACCGCGACGTTCGCCACCTGCCGCAGCGCCTCGCGATCCGCGCCTGAGGACGCCATCACGCCCATGCCGACCGCGACGGCCGAGACATAGCGCGCGAGTGCGGCGGGATCGGCGCCTTCCCTGAGATCGCCTTCGGCCTTGGCGCGAACAAAGCGGTCGCGGAGCTGGTCCTCGTTCTGGGCACGGCGGGCGGCGAGTTCGAACGGGACGTTCTCGGAGCCGGTGCCGCAGGCAATCCCGCCCTGCACGAGCAGGCAGCCGGGCGGATTGGCCGGATCGGTCTGCTTGTCGGCGATACCCATCAGCATCCGCTCGGCGACGGCGCGGGCAGTCGGTGCTGCCACCACTTCGTCCATCCAGACGCCGCGCAGCTTGGTGTAGCGGTCGAGCGCGGCCTTCAGCAGGCCTTCCTTGTTGCCGAAGCAGGCATAGAGACTGGGTGGGTTGATGCCCATGGCCTCTGTGAGCTGAGCAATGGTGGCGCCCTCATAGCCATGGCGCCAAAACACTTCCATCGCCTGGTCCAACGCCGTTTCGGCGTCGAATTCGCGGGGGCGTCCCATGCCCATCTGCCTCTCTCCTCCGAATTCGCGTTCTGCTGGAAGCTTAACGCCAAATCCTATCTATTTGTTCTAGCTTTATTTTCTCTGCTGTCTTCCAATTCTTGCGGTATGCAGCTACAATTTTCTTAGCGAACGGTACATAAGTATCTTGCGCTGCGATATCCAGCTCCACATCTGTAGTGAACACTACATATCTGGAGCGCGCAAATGCCCCCCTCCCAAAATACCGCCCGTACCGGCCGCTTTCGTCGCCTTCTCGGTGGCGTCGCCATCGTGGGCGCCCTCGCCGTAGCCGGATCGATCGCGACCGGTCACTATTTTCGTACGGCCCAGGCGACCGCAACGGCGGCCGCGGCCGAGCAAGCCGTCTCCGTCACCGTCGCGATGATCGAGCCACGGCAGACCGTGCTGTGGGACGATTTCTCCGGCCGGCTCGAGGCGATCAACCGCGTCGAGCTGCGCCCGCGCGTGGCAGGAGCGATCCTGTCGACCAATTTCACCGAAGGCGCGCTGGTGAAGGCCGGCGACGTGCTGTTCAAGATTGATCCCGCGCCCTACGCGGCCGAGGTCGACAAGGCCGCAGCCCAGCTCGAGGCCGCCAAAGCGCGCGTCGTCTTCACCCAGAGCGAGCTCGAGCGCGGCGCTCAGCTGGTCGGCAACGCCGTGGTGACGCGGCGCGATTTCGACCAGCGCGAGAATGCCAATCGTGAAGCGATCGCCAACGTAAAGGCAGCCGAGGCAACGCTCCAGACTGCAAAGCTCAATCTCGACTACACCGAGGTGCGCGCGCCCGTGGACGGCCGCGTCGGCAAGATCGAGGTCACGGTCGGCAATCTCGTTGCCGCCGGCACCGCATCCCCGGTGCTGACTTCGCTGGTCTCCGTCAATCCGATCTACGCCTCGTTCGATGCGGACGAAGAGGTCGTGCTGCGCGCGCTGAATTCCATTGCAGATGGCTCCGGTCAGCGCGGCAAGCTCGACCAGATCCCGGTGGAGATGGGGACGTCCGATGGCCTCTCGGCCAAGGGCCACATCCAGTTAATCGACAATCAGGTCAACGGCCAGAGCGGCACTATCCGCGTTCGCGCGGTCTTCCGCAACGAGGACGGGCGTCTCATCCCCGGCCAGTTCGCCCGCGTGCGCATGGGGCAACCGAAGCAGCAGACGCTGGTGATGATCGACGAGCGCGCGATCGGCACCGACCAGGACAAGAAGTTCGTGATGGCGGTCGGTGACGACAGCCGCGCCGTCTACCGGCCGGTCACGCTCGGCGGTGCCGTCGATGGGCTGCGCATCGTCACCGCGGGCCTGAAGTCCGGCGACCGCATCGTGGTCAATGGCTTGCAGCACGTGCGTCCCGGCGCCCTCCTCAAGACAGAGGTGGCGACGATGGGCGCGCGAGGGCAGCAGGCATCCAACCACAGCAATCAGGACGTGGTGCAACGCTAGTTACGTCGTTCCGGTTCGCGCGGCTTGTCGAGCCGAAGCTCGAAGAGCGAAGGCGGAGCCGCGCGCCCGGAATGACGAAGTCATAACGACCAAGACATCGCATCTCGATTCCGGGTTCATGGGCGACACCTGCGTCCCGGACAACGGGAGAGTTGTCTCTCGCGCAGGGGCAAAGCCATGAATCTGTCAAAATTCTTCATCGATCGTCCGATTTTCGCCGGCGTTCTCTCTATCCTGATCTTCCTTGCCGGCCTGATCTCGCTGTTCGCGATGCCGATCTCGGAATATCCCGATGTCGTGCCGCCGTCCGTCGTGGTGCGCGCGACCTATCCCGGCGCCAATCCCAAGGTGATCGCGGAGACGGTGGCGACGCCGATCGAGGAGCAGATCAACGGCGTCGAGAACATGCTCTACATGTCGAGCCAGGCAACCACCGACGGCGCGATGACGCTGACGGTGACGTTCCGCCTCGGCACCGACCCCGACAAGGCGACGCAGCTGGTGCAGAACCGCGTGCAGCAGGCCGAGCCGCGCCTGCCCGCCGTGGTGCGCCAGCTCGGCATCATCACCAAGAAATCGTCGCCCGACCTCACCATGGTCGTGCACCTCTTGTCGCCGAACGGCCGCTACGACATGACGTATCTGCGCAACTACGCGGTGCTCAACGTCAAGGACCGGCTGGCGCGGATCGACGGCGTCGGCGACGTGCAGCTTTATGGTGCGGGCGACTATTCGATGCGGGTCTGGGTCGATCCGCAGAAGGCCGCCGAGCACGGCCTGACCGCGAGCGATATCGTCAAAGCGATCCAGGCGCAGAACGTCGAGGCCGCCGCCGGCGTGGTCGGCTCCTCCCCGAACGTCAGGGGTATCGACCTGCAACTGTCCGTCAATGCCGAAGGGCGGCTCGCGAACGAGGAGCAGTTCGGCGACATCGTGGTCAAGACCGGCGCGCACGGTGAAGTGGTGCGCTTGCGCGACGTCGCGCGCATCGAGCTTGGCGCGTCCGAATACGGCCTGCGCTCGCTGCTCGACAACAAGCAGGCGGTGGCAATCCCGATCTTCCAGGCGCCGGGCTCCAACGCGCTGCAGATTTCCGACAACGTCCGCGCCACCATGGCCGAGATCAAGAAGAACATGCCGGAGGGCGTGTCCTACCAGATCGTCTACGATCCCACCCAGTTCGTGCGCTCCTCGATCGAGGCTGTGATCCATACGCTGCTGGAAGCCATCGCGCTGGTGGTGCTGGTCGTGATCCTGTTCCTCCAGACCTGGCGCGCCTCGATCATTCCGCTGCTGGCCGTTCCGGTGTCGATCGTCGGCACCTTCGCCGTGATGCACGTGTTCGGCTTCTCCATCAACGCGCTCAGCCTGTTCGGTCTCGTGCTCGCGATCGGCATCGTCGTCGACGACGCCATCGTCGTGGTCGAGAACGTCGAGCGCAACATCGAGGCCGGGCTGTCGCCGCGCGATGCCACTTATCAGGCGATGCGTGAGGTCTCGGGGCCGATCATCGCGATCGCGATGGTGCTGATCGCGGTGTTCGTGCCGCTCGCCTTCATCTCCGGCCTCACCGGGCAGTTCTACAAGCAGTTCGCACTGACGATCGCGATCTCGACTGTGATCTCGGCCGTCAACTCCCTGACGCTGTCCCCGGCGCTGTCGGCGCTGCTGCTCAAGGGCCACAACGAGCCGAAGGACCGGCTGACGCTCATCATGGAAAAGAGCCTTGGCTGGTTCTTCCGCGGCTTCAACAAGGCCTTCACACGCTCCTCGGAGAACTACAGCGGCAGCGTCACCAGGGTGATCTCGGGCAAGGCCGCGGTGATGGGCCTCTACGCAGTGCTGGTCGGCCTCACCGCCCTCTTGTTCCAGCAGGTGCCGAGCGGCTTCGTGCCGGGCCAGGACAAGCAATATCTGGTCGGCTTCGCGCGCCTGCCCGATGGCGCGACGCTCGATCGCACCGAAGAGGTGATCCGCAAGATGAGCGACATCGCGCTGACCCAGCCCGGTGTCGAGAGCTCGGTCGCCTTCCCCGGCCTGTCGATCTCCGGCTTCACCAACTCGTCCAACGCCGGCATCGTGTTCTCGACACTCAAGCCGTTCGACGAGCGCAAGGATCCCTCGCTCAGCGGGCCCGCGATCGCGGCCGAGTTGAACAAGAAATATGCCGGGATCCAGGAAGCCTTCATCGCCATGTTCCCGCCGCCGCCGGTCAACGGCCTCGGCACCATCGGCGGCTTCAAGCTGCAGATCGAGGACCGTGCCGGTCTCGGCTATGAGGCGCTGAACGAAGCGACCAAGGCATTCATGGCGGCGATGCAGAAGGCACCGGAGATCGCCGGCGTGTTCTCGAGCTTCCAGGTCAACGTGCCCCAGCTGTTCGCCGATATCGACCGCACCAAGGCGCTCCAATTGGGCGTGCCCGTGACGGAGGTGTTTAACACGCTCCAGATTTACCTCGGCTCCTACTACGTCAACGACTTCAACAAGTTCGGCCGCACCTATTCCGTCCGCGTGCAGGCCGACGCACCGTTCCGCGCTCGCGCCGACGACATCAGGCAGCTGAAGGTGCGCTCGTCCTCGGGCGACATGGTGCCATTGTCGGCGCTGCTCAAGATCCGCCAGAGCGCGGGGCCGGAGCGCGCGATCCGCTACAACGGCTTCCTGTCCTCCGACATCAACGCGGCGGCTGCGCCCGGTTTTTCATCGGGCCAGGCGCAGGAAGCGGCGACGCGGATCGCAGCGGAAGTGCTGCCGCCGGGCTTTGCCTTCGAATGGACCGACCTGATCTATCAGGAGTTCATCGCCGGCAATTCCGGCATCTGGGTGTTCCCGCTGGCGATCCTGCTGGTGTTCCTGGTGCTGGCCGCCCTCTATGAGAGCCTGACCTTGCCGCTCTCGATCATCATGATCGTGCCGATGGGCCTCTTGGCAGCGATGTTCGGCGTCTGGATCTCCAAGGGCGATAACAATGTCTTCACCCAGATCGGCTTGATCGTGCTCGTCGGACTCTCCGCCAAGAACGCGATCCTGATCGTCGAATTCGCGCGCGAGCTCGAATTCGCCGGGCGTACGCCGATCCGCGCCGCGATCGAGGCCAGCCGGCTACGGCTGCGTCCGATCCTGATGACATCGATGGCGTTCATCATGGGCGTGCTGCCGCTGGTGCTCTCGACCGGCGCGGGCTCGGAGATGCGGCGCGCCATGGGTGTTGCCGTGTTCTCCGGCATGATCGGCGTCACCGTGTTCGGCCTGTTCCTGACGCCAGTGTTCTATGTGCTGCTGCGGACCGTCACCGGCATGAAGCCGCTGACGCATCACGGCAGCGACACCAGCGCGGCGCCGGTCCAGACTGTGGGTCACTAGATCAGGGAAATCCCCGAGAGCAGCAACAACACGGTCTCGACGCGATGAAAGGCGCTCGCGCCGAGCGCGGACCCGGCGACCCGCGCCATGATTTTTGCTTCGCAACATGATGCCACGCCCGCCGGAGGCGTACGGCGAAAGGGAATGGAGAAGGACCAGATGTAGCGGGTCCACGGCGCACAAAACAGGCCACGGGGTTCCCGGCGAAACCCCTTTCCCGATGCGACGAAACACGCCTGAAACAGATGGCCGGTTAAGTGGTTGTCAAAATAAATACAGGGACGGCCACCATGCAATTCTTCCTCGACATCATCCTGGATTACGCCTGCTGCCAGACTCTCGTCGCCCACCCGCTGCGGGAGGACGCGCTATGATCGAATTGATCTCTGCACTGCTCGCCCTTTGCAGCATCGGCGTCTTCGCGGCGCATGCGCTGGATGCCTACCGCACCACACACTTCTGACAGACATCGTTGCCGAGCTCGCTCCACCTCTCCGAAGGAGAGGTGGAGCCTCGTAGCCGGCACGAATCCATCCTCCCGGCGCTAGAATGGCCGCCGGTAAAAGTGCTCGGAATGCGTTGCAGCAGGAAACCGATTGGCGAGCGCAAGCGCGCCCCTTTCGTCGGTCTCGAGCGCAATCTTCTGCGCCAGCATCACGTCGCCGGGCACGAGGAAGCCTGACGGAACGAAGCACCATCCCATCGTCGCTCGGCCTTCATCGTCGACTTCGTGGACGTTGGCTGCGGTACCGTAGTGAATGCGATAAGTCTTGCCGGTGTCGCAGCCGACGACGTCGAAATACCGGTGCTGTTCGAATTGCGCGCGTTGAGCGGGCGCGAGCCATTCGGCGAGCAGCCGGCGGCCACGGGCATCCGGCGTGTTCTCGCCGAAGAAGCGCCGATAGAGTTCGCGCAGCGCGTGCAGACGCGCACGCGCCGGGCCGCGGAGCCAAACTGCCGCGATCATGATCAGCTCAGATCAACCGCCGACCAGGCGCGGATAGAACAGCGTTTCCTCCGCGGTCGGATCGAACGATCTGATACGGGTGACCTCGCCGGGTCCGGTTCGCAGCGCAGCGGTGAAGCCGGCTCCGGTCAGCTCCCGAAAGCGCCGTTCGGCTCGCGCCAGCGCTTCGGCATTGCCAGGATCAAACTCGTGGCGTGTATCGCCGGTCTGGTCCATCACAATCTGGGTTGCCATGTTGAGTCTCCTCATGCCCACCCCTGAACCTGATCAAAGCAAACGTCGTGCCGTCAGTTCCCGATGGCAACAACTTTCTCGCGCCGGCGCATCACGCCTTGCTGAACGACTTAGCGCGAGGCCGCTGCCCCACCTCCTTCGTCGATCTGCCGACCCATCAGCGCAATCGCCTTCTGATAGACCCCGGCCGCATTCCAAGCCTCGATAGCGGCGAAATTCGGCTCGCCCGGCTGGTAACCGGCTCCTGCGCGCCAACCATGGGCTTTAAGGAAATTCGCCGTCGAATTCAGCGCGTTGGCAGCCACATCGAGATTGCCGGTGCCATAGGCCAGGATGTTCTTGGGCATGAACTGGGTCTGGCCGACCTCGCCATGCATGGAGCCGCGGGTCGATCCCGACAGCGTGCCGCGGTCGATCAGCTTCAAGGCGGCATAGAGCTGGTCGGTGAAGAATTCGGGACGACGGCAGTCATAGGCAAGGGTCGCGATCGACGACAGCATGTTTTGGTTGCCGCGCTGGCTGCCGAAGCCGGTCTCCATGCCCCAGATCGCGATCAGCGGCCCCGGCGGGACCCCGTAGCGCTGCTGGATCGAGGCGAACAAGGCGGCCTGCGACTGCTTGAGCTGCCGTCCCTTGGCGACGATGGTGGTGGCGCCGCGCTTGGCAAGGAACTGGTCGAGTGTCAGCGAAAAGCTGCGCTGGCCGCGATCGGCTGCGATGGTTGCGCTGGCATAATTGGCCTGCATCAGGGCCGACAGCGCGGTCGGGCCGATGCCCTTGCCCTGCGCCTCCGCACCGAATTCGCGCTTCCAGGCCTCGAAGCCGGCGGGCGAGCTGCCGCATTGCGCGGCCTCGGCGGCGGGGGCCAGGCAACCAAGCAGCGCCATCGCGCCAAAAACCGCCCCCGCAACAGCCCTGCCCCTGATCATACCCACTGTCTCCCGTCCTGACCGATCCGGGCGCGATCTTACCCGCTCGAAAGCGCCGACTCCATGGCGCGATCATAGGACAATTCGAGGCCTTCCAGGTTGCCCTCCTTCCGCCACGTGTCGAGCAGCCGCAGGAACGCCACCGGCCCGCGCCAATATTGGCTGTTTCTTGCCGCGATCGGATCGAGCACGCCTTCATTGTTGTAATAGCCGGGCGTGCATTCGGCGAGATAGGTCTGGCGGCCGAGCGCGGCCTTGACGACCTCGTCGACCCAGGCCCTCTCGGCCGTGAGCGTCGGCTCCAGGGTCCGCGCTTTGCGCTTGCGCGCTTCTGCGATGACATAGGCAATGTGCTGCGACTGCTCGTCGATGATGTGCGGGAAGTTGGCGCTCTGGCCGGCCTGCACCGTGACGATCAGGAAGCAGTTCGGGAAACCGCGGCTGTAGAAGCCGTGCAGCGTCTTGACGCCGTCGCGCCAGCGCTCGGACAGGCTGGTGCCGTCGCGGCCATAGACCTCAAAGCCCATGCGGCGGGCGTAATCGGTGCCGACCTCGAAGCCGCTGGCATAGATCAGGCAATCGAGCTCATAGGCCTTGCCGTCGACCACGACCGCATTCTCGGTCATGCGCTCGACGCCCTGCCCTTTGCTGTCGACGAGATGCACGTTGGGACGATTGAACGTGTCGAGATATTCGTCGTGGAAGCACGGCCGCTTGCAGAACGCCTTGTACCAGGGTTTGAGCGCCGCCGCGGCCGCCTCGTCCTTAACGATCGCATCGACGCGGGCGCGGATCTCCTCCATCTTGCGGTAGTCGGCCTGCTCGATCACCCTGAGCGCCTCTTCCAGCGAGGTCACCGGCTGCGGCTGGCGACGCGGCGCCAGCAGGATCTCGCCGAGCAGACCGGTCCAGCCGTCCTGCACCAGATCCCGTTCGAACGGCTCGCCCGAGATCACGGCGGTGAAATTGTCCATGCGCTCGCGCTGCCAGCCCGGCCTGAGGCTTTGCGCCCAGGCTTGATCCGTCGGTCGGTCGTCGCGCACGCCGATCGCGGACGGTGTGCGCTGGAAGACGTAAAGCGCCTTTGCCGAACGGCCGAGATGCGGCACGCATTGCACGGCGGTCGCACCGGTGCCGATGATGCCGACGCGCTTGTCGGCAAGACCGGTGAGACCGCCCTCAGCAGTGCCGCCGGTGTAGTCATAGTCCCAGCGGCTGGTGTGAAAGCTGTGGCCTTTGAACGTCTCGATGCCGGGAATGCCCGGCAGCTTCGGCCGGCTCAGCGGTCCGCCGGCGAGAATGACGAAGCGCGCGCGAATGCGATCGCCGCGATCGGTCTCGACCAGCCAGCGCGCCTCCTGCTCCTGCCACTCCATCCGCGAGATGATGGTTTGAAACAGCGCACGCGCGTAGAGATCGAAATGACGGCCGATGCGGCGGGAGTGCTCGTAGATCTCCGGAGCCCGCGCGTATTTGCGCACCGGCATGTAGCCGGTCTCTTCCAACAGCGGCAGGTAGATGTAGCTCTCGGTGTCGCAGGCAGCTCCAGGGTAACGATTCCAGTACCAGGTGCCGCCGAAATCGGCGGCCTTTTCCACGATCCGGAAATCGTCGATGCCGGCCGCGCGCAGGCGCGCACCGCATAAGAGGCCGCCGAAGCCGCCACCGACGATGAGCACTTCGGTCTCTTCACTGACAGCTGCGCGTGTGAAGCCGGGATCAGCCCAGGGATCGTCGAGATAGCGAGCGAAATCGCCTGATACCTCGACATACTGTGCCTTGCCTTCGCTGCGCAAACGGCGGTCGCGCTCGTCGCGATAGCGCGCACGAAGGGCGGAGATATCGACCGTAGATTCGCCGGCAGCACTGGTCTTGTGTTTTTCCGCTGACATTCGTCTCCTCCACGGCAGACACCGCTGCGCCGGCCGTTCGCATGAAGTTAGCCCTGAAAAAGTCCGGCATGCAATCACGCGGCTTCTTTTTTGCGTGAACGTCGCGTGACGTTCCGTTAACCTCGCGCGCAATCACAAGCGTACGCCATGCAACGACGTGGCGTCTGGAGGAGACCATGCAGGGATTGATGATGGACATGCCGCTCCTGATCAGCGGCCTGATCCAGTATGCCGCCGACTACCACGGCGAGGCCGAGATCGTCGCGCGCGAGATCGAGGGCGATATCCATCGCTACACCTATGCTGACGCCCATCCGCGCATCAAGCGCATGGCGCTCGCCTTGAAGCGGCTCGGCATGAGATCCGGCGATCGCGTCGGCACGCTGGCCTGGAATACCCACCGCCATTTCGAGATGTTCTATGCCGCGCCCGGCATGGGCTATGTGCTGCACACCGTCAACCCGCGGCTGTTTCCCGAGCAGCTCGTCTACATCATCAATCATGCCGAAGACCGCTTGCTGTTCATCGACCGGGCCACGCTGCCGATCGTCGAGGCGATCGCGCCGCAACTATCGACGATCGAGGCCTACGTCGTGATGTCCTCGCGCGAGCGAATGCCGGAGACGAAGCTGGCGAACGTCCATTGCTACGAGGAGCTTCTGGACAAGGAGAACGAGGCCGGTTTTGCCTGGCCTGAGTTCGACGAAAAGTCCGCCTCCACCATCTGCTACACGTCCGGCACGACGGGCAATCCCAAGGGCGTGATCTATTCGCACCGCGCCGCGATCTTGCAGACCATGACCTGCTGCAATTTCGACTTCCTGCCGGGTCATGTCGAAGGCGTGCGCGAGGTGATGATGCCGATGGCGCCGCTGTTTCACGGCAACGGCTGGAACATGCCGTTCACTGCGCCCTATACCGGCTCCAAGCTGGTGCTGCCCGGCCGCAACTATGAGCCGGATAAGCTCTATGAGTTGCTCGAAGGCGAGAAGGTGACGCTGTCGGCGGGCGTGCCGAGCTTCTGGCTGATCCTGCTCGACTGGCTCGGGCGCACCGGCAACAAGTTCTCGACGCTGCGCGCAACGCTGTCGTCAGGCTCGGCCCCGCCGCGCGCGATGGTCGAGAAGCTCAAGCGCGACTACAATATCGACTACATCCAGGCCTGGGGCATGACCGAGGCCTTGGGCTGCTCGATGCCGGGCCTGCGGCCGGGCTCGGAGCACCTCAGCGACAAGGAGAAGTTCGACCGGCGCCAGGTGTCCGGCCGCGCCTGCTTTGGCACCGCCTTGCGCATCGTCGATGATGCCGGCAATGAATTGCCGCGTGACGGCAAGACCGTCGGCCATCTGCGTGCTCGCGGCCCGTGGGTCGCGTCCGGCTACATGAAGCTGGAGGAAGGCCTCGACCGCGACGGCTGGCTGATCACCGGCGACATGGCCGTGATCGACAGCCAAGGCCACGTCACGCTGACCGATCGTTCCAAGGACGTGATCAAGTCCGGCGGCGAATGGATCTCCTCGATCCAGCTCGAGGACGTCGCCTTGTCTCATCCCGATGTGCTTCAGGCCGCCGTGGTCGCAATATCGCACGACAAATGGCAGGAGCGCCCCCTGCTCCTCGTCGTCCGCAAGAAGGGAGCGACCGTCGACGGCAAGGCTCTGCTCGACCACATGCGCCCGAAGATTGCGAGCTGGTGGCTGCCGGACGCCGTCGAATTCCTGGACGAATTCCCGATGACCGGGACCGGCAAGGTGCTCAAATCGGCGCTGCGCGAGAAGTTCAGGGAATACCGCGTCGCTTGAACCGATGGCCGATCACGCCTGGGTTCATTCCGTGCGGTCTTCACCTTTTGGTCAATGCGCGGGCGATATAGCGGGATGTCGCTAACCCCTCATCGAGGATCCCATGGCGTTTTCCGGATTGGGCCTGCATCTCGGCAATCTCTCGCTTCTGTCGCATGCGCAGACGCGCTCGATCAGCCCCGAGAACTTTACCGGCGAGAAGGGCAAGGGCGGCATGTCCGTCGACGGCCCCGCGGCCCGTCAGGCCCGCGATCTCGGACAGGGTTGGAAGGTCTCGCCCTATGTCGTCATCGAGCCCGGCGCGACCTTCACGCTGGCCGACATCGAGGGCCAGGGCGCGATCCAGCAGATCTGGATGACGCTGGCGCGCGGGCGCCTGCGCCATTCGATCCTGCGCGTCTATTGGGATGACCAAACGCAGCCGAGCGTCGAATGCCCGGCCGGCGATTTCTTCGCCTGCGGTTGGGAAGAATATGCGCAGGTGTCCTCGCTCGCGGTCTGCGTCAATCCCGGCCGCGCCTTCAATTGTTATTGGGAGATGCCGTTCCGCAAGCGCGCGCGCTTCACGCTGGAGAACCGCAGCGAGGAGCAGCTCACGGTCTACTACCAGATCAACTACACCCTGACCGACGTGCCCGAAGATTGCGCCTATTTCCATGCGCAATTCCGCCGCACCAATCCGCTGCCCTACAAGGAGGTCTACACCATTCTCGATGGCGTCAGCGGCGCCGGCCATTACGTCGGTACCTACATGGCCTGGGGCGTCAACAACAATGGCTGGTGGGGCGAAGGCGAGATCAAGTTCTACATCGACGGCGACGGCGCATTCCCGACCATCTGCGGAACCGGCACCGAGGACTATTTTTGCGGCGCCTACAATTTCGATCCCTATGTCGCCCATTCCGGCCAGGGCCCGGCGCAGCAATCGCGCTACCAGGAGTTCACCACGCCCTATGCCGGCCTGCCGCAGGTGATCCGCCCCGACGGCGTCTACAAGTCGCAACAGCGCTTCGGCCTATATCGCTGGCACATCCCCGATCCCGTGCGCTTCCGCTCCGATCTGCGCGTGACCATCCAGGCACTGGGCTGGCTGCCCGGCGTCAAGGAGGCAAAATACCTGCCGTTGCAGGACGACATCGCCTCGGTCGCGTTCTGGTACCAGACGCTACCGACCGCGCCCTTCCCGAAGCTTCCGGGGCCCGATTATCTCGAAATCGGCTGATCCAGCCGACGTCCACCGATCAAGGAGATGAAAGATGCTCTACCCGATGTCGCCAAAAGTCGTCGAGCTCAAGCGCAAGCTCGAGAGCTTCATGGACCGGCACATCTATCCGAACGAGGACCGCTTCTATCGCGAGGCCGAAGAGCTCGGACCATGGAAGGTCTATCCCGTCGTCGAGGAGCTGAAGCCGCTGGCACGGGCCGAGGGGCTTTGGAATCTGTTCCTGCCGGAGTCGAACCGCGGTGCGGGTCTCACCAATCTCGAATATGCCCCGCTCTGCGAAGTGATGGGCCGCTCGCATCTGGCGCCCGAAGTATTCAACTGTTCGGCGCCCGACACCGGCAACATGGAGGTGCTGGAACGCTACGGCACCGAGAAGGACAAGGAGCGCTGGCTGAAGCCGCTACTCGCGGGCGAAATCCGCTCCTGCTTCGCCATGACCGAGCCGGCGGTCGCATCATCCGATGCGACCAACATCGAAAGCTCGATCGTGCGCGACGGCGACCATTACGTCATCAACGGACGCAAATGGTACACGACCAACGCGACCGACCCGCGCTGCAAGATCTGCATCTTCATGGGCAAGACCGATCCTGACAATCCGGACCGGCACAAGCAGCAATCCATGATCCTGGTGCCGATGGACACACCGGGCATCGAGGTGAAGCGTCCCCTCCCCGTGTTCGGCTTCTACGGCGTGCCCGACCGCGCCTCCGAGGTGGTCTTCACCAATGTGCGGGTTCCGAAGGAAAACATGCTGCTCGGCGAAGGCCGCGGCTTCGAGATCGCGCAGGGCCGTCTCGGCCCCGGCCGCATCCACCACTGCATGCGCTTGATTGGGCTGTCCGAACGCACGCTGGAAAAGATGTGCCGCCGCGTGCGCAGTCGCGTCGCCTTCGGCAAGCCGGTCTCGGAGCAGACCGTGACGCAGGAACGCATCGCGGAAGCCCGCATCATGATCGAGCAGGCCCGACTGCTGACACTGAACGCGGCTTACGCGATGGACACGGTCGGCAACAAGGTGGCGAAGGCCGAGATCGCGATGATCAAGGTCGCCGTGCCGAACATGGCCTGCCAGATCATCGACTGGGCCATTCAGGCCCATGGCGGCGGCGGCACCTCGAACGATTTCGGGCTGACGCAAGCCTACGCCACCGCACGGTTGCTGCGGCTCGCGGACGGGCCGGACGAGGTGCACAGGAACCAGATTGCGCGATTCGAGCTGAAGAAATACTCGAATGCCTAAGGAGGCGTTGGCTCATGGTGCTGGAGAATACGCATTGAGGATCGCAGTCTAATCGACGCTTGGCGGCTCCTGGATCGATGCAGACGCACGCGGCTTCGAAATTCCGTCGAGTATCGCTCCGAAGATTATGATCGGCAGATAGAATGCAAGCATGATCGTATTCCTCCTGCTGTGACAACCTTGACCTACAGGTCAAGTTCCTCAAATTGAAATTCGCCCGCCTCGGAACATTGTCGTCGTTTGCAATAGCTAGCGACCCGAACCGCAGCGAGTATCAGGAACGCATCGCATCAATCGCATGAGCGATCAGAACGACTGCGCTCGCGGCAATGAGAAACGCAACCAACCAACTCACGTCCGCCTCCAATCCCGGAAGTGAACGCGCTCATCCATGCACAGTCAAAAGCCATCGGCCTGGAACCGCTATTCAGCGGCTCGCTGATGCTTCGCAGCAACAAGTGCATCCGCTGTCGGCCCTATCGGCAGAATGCCAAAAGGAGCAACGTGCCGACGACGCAGGTTGCTAGGACTAAAAACCAAACGCCCATACAGCTTCCCCGACTCACATACGCCAGTCAGGATTAGCCCTACGATTTGGCATTGAAACGCTTGTTGCCGGTTTTCCCCAAGCCAAGCGTGATCAATCTGCTCGCTGCGTTAGTCCAATACCTCTATCGTCGTCGAACGTCGCGAATATCAGCGCTCGCTGGCGAGCGGCGCGCTGATCCTCAGCCCGGCGCACTGTCTTCACCTCTCCTTACGGGAGAGGTGAAAGCCGCCCTCGCCTCAGTTCACCACATAGACATCAGGATCGGCGCTCGAGCTCGGCTTCTTGAAGGCGTTGCGCAAGGCCGGCGACATCGGGACGTTGTAGTTGAGGCCGTTGGGCGGGGTCGGCGATTGCAGCCATTTCTTGTAGAGCACCTCGATCTCGGGGCTTGCATAGAGCTCCGCGGTCGCGCGATCGGCGAGTGCCTTGAACGGCGCATCCTCCCGCCGCAGCATGATCCCGTAGGGCTCCGGCTTCGAGAACGCTTCCTCGCTGATCATGTAGAGCTGCGGCTCCTTCGATCGCGCGATCGCGACCGCGAGCTGGACATCGTCGAGCGCATAGGCCTGCGCGCGGTCGGTCTCGAGCAACAGGAAGGCCTCGGCCTGATCCTTGGCCGGCATCACATTGATGCCGAGATTGCGTTCGGTGTTGACCTTGGCGAGCTGCGTCAGGTTGACCGAGCCGGCCACCGCCGTGACGGCCTTGCCCTTGAGATCGTCAATGGTGTTGATTTTGGTGGCCTTCTTCGCCGCGAATCGCGTCGCGCTGAGGAAGTGCGTGTTGGTGAAGGCGACCTGCTTCTGACGATCGGCATTGTTGGTGGTCGCCGAGCAATGCAGATCGAGCGTGCCGTTGACCATCAGCGGAATCCGGTTCGACGACGTCACCGCGAGCGTGTCGATGGCGATGTCGGGCATGCCGAGCTGCTTCTTCACGGCGTCGACGATCTTGAGACAGATATCCATGGCAAAGCCGACCGGCTTCTGGTTGCCGTCGAGATAGCTGAACGGGACCGAGGCCTCCTGATAGCCGAGCGTGATCTTCTTCGTCTCCTTGATCTTCTGGAGCGTGCCCGACAGGTCTTCGGCTGACGCTGCGCCCGCAAGACATGTCAGGGCCAGGATAATTGTGGGTAGACGCATCGGGTGCTCCTCAAGGCGCTTGCGCCTCCATGCCGGGCGCAATCACGAGCGTTGATAGCGCAGGCACACGCCAGCCGCCAGACGGGCTTGCGACTATCAGCTATCGCGGCTTTCGATACGATGCGCGGCAGTTCGTCTCCGCGTAAAGCGGGATTCGCCTCGGCCCCGAGAAGGGCTTACGCGTCGATGCCGCGCTGGAGCAGGATGCGCTCGGCACTGTCGTTCCAGACATCCATCTTAGTGATCTTGCCGTTCCGCACCACGAAGCGGTCGACGTAGCGGTTGCCTTCGAAGGCGGTCCCATCCTTCCATTCGCCATACAGCGTTCCGACGCTGTACACGATGGTCTCGCCATGACCCGGACAGACGTCGAACCGGTCCATCTTCTTCTTGACCCAGCGGTAGCGTTTGGCATTGAACGCGGTAGGCCCCCGGGGATGGTCGAACTCGCGGCCACCCGTGAACGTGATGATCGTGCCCGGCGCGACATAGGCTGCCGCGGCATCGGGATCAGGAATCATCGATGCCGTGAGATAGGCCTTCACGATCTCGGCGTCCGACAACGATCCGGTCTCGGCTTCGGCGGCTACGGACATGGCGCGTTCTCCTTACTTTGGCGGATACTATCGCCGACCTCTCGGAATGCATGCATATATTTTGAACATCTGCCCTGCTGCTCTGGGGCCCTCCGAGGCCTGTGTCGCGATTGACTGCGGCATTCTCCCGCCGCAAAAGTCGCTGCCATGAGCACGCAGACTGCCTTCGACCTGATCCTTCGCCGCGCGTTGTTGCGATCATCCGCCGCACCCGTCGATATCGGCGTGAAGGATGGCCGCATCGCCGCGATCGAACCGCGGCTCGTCTGCGACGCGGTCGAGGTTGATCTCGGCGGCCACCTGGCTTTGCCCGGCTTCGTCGATACTCACATCCATCTCGACAAGGCCTGCCTGCTCGGCCGCTGCGGGCATGACCACGGCAGCGTTTCGGACGCCATCCGCGCCGTTGCCGGGATGAAGCGCGAATTCACGGTCGAGGACATCTATTCCCGCGGTGCCTGGGTGCTCGAACGTGCGATCGTGCACGGCACGACGCGCATGCGCACCCATGTCGAGATCGATCCGCGCATCGCCTTGCGCGGCTTCGCGGCTGTCAAGGCGCTGAAGCGCGACTATGCCTGGGCGATCGACCTGTCGCTCTGCGTCTTCCCGCAGGAAGGCCTGACCAACGACCCCGGAGCCGAGGAGTTGCTGATCCAGGCGCTGCGCGACGGCGGCGAGGTGATCGGCGGCTGTCCCTATACGGACACCGACCCGATCGCCCATCTCGAACGCATTTTCGATCTCGCGCAGGAATTCGATATCGACGTCGACCTCCATCTCGACTTCGATCTCGATCCCTCCTGGTGGCATCTCGATGAGGTCTGCCGCCAGACCGAGCGGCGCAACTATGGGGGGCGTGTAGCGATCGGTCACGCCACCAAGCTCTCGGCGTTGCCGCCCGAGCGGATGAAGGCTGCCACCGCGCAGCTGGCGACGTCAGGCGTTGCCGTCACCGTGCTGCCCGCGACCGATCTCTATCTGATGGGGCGCGAGGCCACCCACAATGCGCCGCGCGGACTGACGCTCGCCCACAAGCTCGCAGGCAACGGCGTGTTGTGCTCGGTCGCCACCAACAACGTGCTCAATCCCTTCACGCCGTTCGGCGACGCTTCGCTGCTGCGGATGGCGAACTTCTACGCCAATGTCGCGCACGCCTCGGTGAGCGATTTCGACACCTGCCTCGATCTCGTGACCGAGCTGCCGGCACGGCTGATGAACCTTGCCGATTACGGCATCAAGGTCGGCAACCCCGCCGATCTCGTCGTGCTCGATACGCGAGACAGCCGCTTCGCCATCGCGGAGCTGCCTGACGTCCTGATGGGCTTCAAGGCTGGCCGACAGACATTTGAGCGGCAGCGGCCGAATCTGTTCCGCCCCCGGAGCTGACGTCGCGACGCCGTCCATTCACAGGCAAGGCCGGCTCGCCGCGTCCAGCGGTAAGATTGTCGGGATGCGGGCCTGGAGATTGACCGCTTCCGTTCAATCATACCACCGATCCAGCGAGTCCAGTAGAATCCCGGACCGTAGCCCCACGCGTTGCAAGGCGCACCGCGCTGACCATAACTACGACTTTGCACTGATCATTTGCGTGCGATCGGGAAAGTATGGATATGTTCAGCGCATTCAGCAGCATCGACTATCATTCCATCCAGGCCAGAACGCCCACCGATCGCGCGGTGAAGCGGCTCGACGGCATCGGCCTTGTTCTGTCGGATCTCGATATCTCGGGAATCCAGACACAGGACGACGTCACCCGTACGCTCTGGACGCTCGACGCTGCCAACAAATGCGTTCGCGCGGTGCTGGCCGAATTCCGCACGCAACCGGCCACGGAGCAGCTCGCCCGCAAAGCACGAAATCTCATCGACCTGATCGAACGCGCCCGCGACCAGGTCGTGAGCTTCCAGGCCGGCGATGCGGTCGTAGGCTAATTATTTTGGGCGATTGATCTTCGCGAGGATCCGGTCCGCCTCGGTGCGCCAATCGGCGCTGCGGGCGAATTCCTTGGTGCCCCTGGCGCCGAACAGCCCTTCATCGGTGAGATCGGCCACCCAGGCCTGCCGCTCGGCCGTGCCCTGCGCCGACCACGGCGTCAGTCCCGCCTCGCGTACGGTCTCGGCGACCTCACGCACCTCTTCGGCGCGACGGCGGCCGTGCTCGATCACGCGCTGGAAGAAATAAGCACCCTGCTTCTCCCAATTGAAGCCGGGAAAGGTTTCCGCGAGCGACGCCAGCACGGCATCCTCCACGCCATAGGCACGCGCCGTGGTGAAACTTTCGATGACCATGGCCTCCAGGCCCTTGATCATGATGCTGCGGCACATCTTCACCGCCGAGGACACACCGAGCTTGTCGCTGGCAACCTTCGCCGCAAAGCCGATCGCATTCAGAAGCGGCGCGAGCTCTCGCGCGCCGGGACCGCCGAGCAGCAGCGGCACCTTGATGCGATACGGTGGCACCGACGTCATCACCGCACCCTCGACATAGCGGCCGGCAGCGCCATCGATCAGCGCAGCAGCGCGCTGCTTGGCGCCCGGTGAAGCCGAATTGAAGTCCAGGAACCAAGTGCCCTGGTTGACCGCGGCCGCGCAGGCTTTTGCTACCGGAACAGCCTGGCTTGCCGTGACTGCCGAGACGATGAAATCGGATTTCGCGGTCAGCTCGGCATGAGAGGCTGCAAGCACCACACCGAATTTCGCCGCATGCTCCTGCAGCGAAGCGCCCTGCTCGCCTCCGAGCTTGATGTCGTAGGCGGCGACCTTGATGTCCTGCTGGCGCAAATCCTCGGCCAAGATCCTGCCGACCTCGCCATAGCCGACCAGCCCGATCTGCCATCGCCTCGGATCTGCCATCAGTTCAATCCTCGTGTCGTTTCGTCGAAGAGCTCCTCGACCGCGTAGCGGCGCGGGATCAGCGCCTGCTGGAACGCGTAGTCGACGATCAGCTCCAACGGCTTCTTGTTCGCTTCGATGCCAAACGGAATCAGGTCCGGCGAAGCCGCGGGCCCCGCCAGCTCCTTGTTCCGCTTGAGCAGATCATAGACGCCTGCGACCACGTCGGGGCGTGATTTGGCGAGCTGCTCGGTCACGACCACGAGATGATTGACCGGCACGACGCCGCGCCGGGCGTACCACTTGGCGGCTTCCGCGGCCGGATCAGGGAATAGCGGCTTCAGCTTGGGATCGTTGGAGGTCTCGCCGAGGACGGCATCGAGCTCGCCGTCGAGCAGCATCTGCAGGATCTTCTTGTCCTTCGGGGCGCGCTCGGTGGTGTCGACATATTCGGCGACGTGCGGATCCTCGAACGTCACCCAGCGGATATTGTCGAGATTGACGCCGTAGTCGTTGGCGAGGATGCCCCTGATCCAGGCGCCGGTCGTGGTCGTGAAGGAGCGGATGCCGACGCGCTTGCCTTCGAGGTCGGACGGGCCGAGCGTTCCTCGCGCGGGATTGTAGAGCGCGTAGGCATGCTGGAAACGGCCGAGCATGGTGGCCGGCAATAGCATCAGCGGCTTGCCGTGCGCCTTCGCCATCAGATAGGTGACGATTGCCATCTCGCAGACGTCGAAGGCCTGTTCGCGCACCATCGGCTTGAATGCCGTGTTGGTCGGCGCGTATTCGACGAAGTCGAGGTCGAAAAGGTCGGAGCGGAGCTCGCCGCTCTTCACCGCCCGGACATGAGGGTGACTGCCGAGCACGGCCTTCAGCTTGAGACGTTCCATCCGCCCGCTCCCGCCGTTACCTCAGACGTCCTCGGGACTGTCGACATAGACGAGGCCGGCTTTCGCCAGCGCCTCGCGCATGCTGTACATGTCGAGGCCGAGCTCGCCCGAGGCGAGACGCGTGCGCTTGCCGCCTTCATCGGCATTGCGTTTCTTCGCCTTCTCGGCGACTTCGGCCGCGTACCGCTTCGGCACGACGACGACGCCGTCGTCGTCGGCCACGATGATGTCACCGGGATCAACATTGACGCCGGCGCAGACCACGGGGACATTGACCGAGCCGAGCGTGGCCTTCACCGTGCCCTTGGCTGAGACCGCGCGCGACCACACCGGAAACTTCATCTCGTGCAGCGCTTTGACGTCGCGGCAACCGGCATCGATGATCAATCCCTGCACGCCGCGGGCCTGGAGCGAGGTCGCCAGCAGCTCGCCGAACATTCCGTCAGTGTTGTCGGTGGTGCAGCCGACGACGAGGATATCGCCCTTTTTGCACTGCTCGACCGCGACATGGATCATCCAATTGTCGCCGGGCTGCGCCAGCACGGTGACCGCGGGGCCGGCAATCGCCGCGCCCGGCCAGACCGGCCGCAAATACGGCTTCATCAGGCCAATGCGGCCATAGGCCTCGTGCACGGTCGAGACGCCGTACTCCGCCATTCCGGCGGGATCGGCACGCGTGATGTTGCGAACGACGACCGGCTTCATGCGAGTTCCTCCGCAACGGTCGGAAACAGACGTTGATAGGCCTCGCCATAGGTCATGGGCACGCCGGTGTTGCGGCTGCCCTGGATGCCGCGGTTGAGCGCGACGCGCTCGTAATAGCCCCAGAGATGCTTCTGCGCGGCCAGGATCTGGAACGCCTCGTACTTCTCCTTCCAGACCTCGTCGATCTTGAGGAGCAGGTCCGGCTTGTAATTGCACTGCTCCGGCTGGTGCGGCTCGAACAGGAACACCGGCGGCGCCGAATATTTGTACTGCGCACCGGGCTTGTGGCCCATCGCCTGCGCGACCACCCGGGTCTCCTGCGCGAAATGCGCGGCGTTTGGATGGTCGAAATTATAAGGGTCTTCCAGTGCGTGGGTCAGCACGAAGCTCGGATTGAGCTCGCGGTAAATGTCGACCATGCGGTCGAAATGCGCCTCGGTGAGTTTCAACGGATAGTCGCCGCAATCGAAGAACTCGATCTCGGCACCTAACAGCTTTGCTGCCCGCTCCGCCTCGTCCTTGCGACCGGCCTTGACCGATTCCAGCGTCGCCCCCTTCTCCTTCCAGGCGAACTGGCTCTCGCCGCGCTCGCCGAAGGACATGCACACGATCTTCATGCGATAGCCTTTCTTCGCATGCAGCGCGATGGCGCCGCCGGCGCGCCAGACGAAATCGCCGGGATGGGCGGTGATCACGAGACCGGTTTTCATGGGACAAATTCCCCTCTTTCGTTCGTACGCATCATAGGCAGTCTGCCTCAGGCAGGAAGCCGGTTCATCACGCCACGGCGGCCGCTTGTTCCTCGCCGTCGAGCACACGCCGGAGACGCTCGCCGTCGAGCGCGCCCTCCCATTTGGCAATTGCGATCGTCGCAACCGCGTTCCCGATCAGATTGGTCGGCGTCAGCCCCTGCGACATCAGGCGATGAATTCCGAGCACCAGCGCAACGCTCGTCACCGGAATGGTGCCGGTGGCCGATAGCGTCGCCGCCAGCACGACGAAGGCCGCGCCCGCGATTCCCGCCGCGCCCTTGGAGGTCACGAGCAGGATCAGCAGCAGCTCGATCTGCTCGGCAAGGCCGAACGGCGTGTTGGTCGCCTGTGCCAGGAACACCGAGGCCGCGGCGAGGTAGAGACAGGTGCCGTCGAGATTGAAGGAATAGCCGGTCGGGATCACGAGCCCCACGACGCTCTTCTCGCAGCCGGCCTTTTCCAGCTTGGTCAGCATCCGCGGCAACACCGTCTCCGACGACGTCGTGGCGATGCAGATCAGCAGCTCTTCCCAGATGTAGCGGATCAGCTTGAGCAGCGAGAAGCCGCAGAGCCGCGCGACGGGGCCCAGCGCGACGGCGATGAAAACCACGCAGGTGAGATAGAAGCCACCGAGGAGCTTGCCAAGCGAGGCTAGCGAGCCGACGCCGAACTTGCCGACCGTAAAGGCGATGGCGCCGAATGCGCCGATCGGCGCCGCCCACATCACGAAGCCGACGACGGCGAACACCATCTTGGCAGCGATGTCGATCAAATGGACCAGCGGCGCGGCACGCTCGCCGAGCTGTACCAGCGCGAAACCGCACAGTACGGAGATGAACAGCACCTGGAGAATGTTACCCTCGGCAAAGGCGCCGACGAACGTCGCGGGCACGATGTTCATCAGGAACGGCACGAAGCCGATCGCACCGGTCTGCTTGACGTAAGGCTCGATGGCGCTGGCATTGATGCTGGCGGGATCGATGTTCATGCCGACGCCGGGCTTGAGCAGGTTCACCGCGACGAGGCCGATAATCAGCGCGATCGTCGTCATGACCTCGAAATAGACGATCGCCTTCACCGCAACGCGCCCGACGCGCGCCATGTCGGCCATATGCGCGATGCCATGCACGACGGTGCAGAAGATGATCGGCGCGATCAGCATCCGGATCGCCTTGATGAAGGCATCGCCCAGCGGCTGCATCTTGGCGCCCGCCTCGGGGCTGGCGATCCCAAGCGCGATGCCGGCCGCCATGGCGATGAGCACCTCGATCCAGAGCTCCTGCCACCAGGCGCGGCCGCGCGGCTTGTCGATCGCGAGCGCCGTCATTGGTCGAACCCGAACAGGCGCGCGGGATTGTCGACGAGGATCTTCTGCTGGAACTCCGGCTCCGGCGCGAACAACGGGATCAGATCGACGAGGTCACCGTCATTCGGCATCACCTTGACATTGGGATGCGGCCAGTCCGTGCCCCAGATGACGCGGTCGGGCGCGGTCTCGACGATCTTACGCGCGAACGGCACCGCGTCCGTGAAGGGCGGACCGCCCGAGGACACCCGCTCCGAGCCGCAGATCTTGACCCAGCATTCCTCGTCGCGCTGCATCAGCTCGATCAAGATCCTGAACGGAAGCTGGTCGAGCCCATCGGAGGCCTTCACTCGTCCCATGTGGTCGATAGTGTAGCTCAGCGGCAGCTTTGCCAGCATGTCGGCATAGTCAGGCAGGTCGATCGCGTCGAAATGCAGATCGATATGCCAGCCGAGCGGCGCGACCATGGCGATGACGCGGTTGAACACGCCCTTATCAGGGACGCCGCCGAGATGGCGGACGAAATTGAAGCGGCACCCGCGGAAGCCGCCGTCATGCAGATCGCGCAGGCCCCGCTCGGTGATGGTGTCGTCGATATTGGCCACGGCGCGGTAGGCGCCGTTGCTCTGCGCGATAGCATCAAGCGCCACCGTGTTGTCCGTGCCGTGCACGCTGGCATTCACGATGACAGCACGCTCCACCCCGAGCTTGGCATGCAACGCCTTGAAATCCTCCAGCGGCGCATCGGGCGGCGTGTAGGAGCGGTCCGGCGCGTACGGATATTTCGCGCCGGGTCCGAAGATGTGGCAATGCGCGTCACACGAAAGCTTCGGCAGCTTGAATTTCGGCGTGCGCGTGTTCGGATCGGGCGGCGGAATGGTCGGCGTGTACATCATCGTCATCAGGTGAACCTGAACAGGCGCGCGGGATTGTCGACCAGCAGCTTCTGCTGGAGCTTTGCGTCGGGCGCGTAGAGCGGGATGAAGTCGACGATCTCGCCGTCATTCGGTATGACCTTGACATTTGGATGCGGCCAATCGGTGCCCCACAGCACGCGATCGGGCGCGTTGTCGATCAGCGTTTTGGCGAACGGCACAGCGTCGTGGAACGGCTTGCCGGCCGGTGACGCACGTTCGAGGCCGGTGATCTTGACCCAGCACTTCTCGGAGAACGGATAGCGGGACGCCGGGCCGAAAATGTGGGTATGGCTGTCACAGGATTTTGCCGGCAGCTTGAACGACGGCGTTTTCGGACTTGGGTCCGGCGGTTCAATGATCGGAATCGATCTCTGCTCGCCGCCTTGCGCGCGCGCTTCGCTCGCGAGCGCTGCGCCGGCCAATCCGGTCAAGAGATGCAAGCACTCCCGCCTGTTCATATCCTCAACACCCCATCACATGGTCCACTTGCGAGCGGAAGCGCGAGGCGCCTCCGCTCGGGCGGCTTCTTTCAAGTCTTGCTGCTGACGACCGGCCGCCGCCGCGCCGGCGCGGCTTGATCCAGCGCGGGTGCCTGGAACGCGGCAACGGTGGCCTGCACCAGTTGCTCGATGGCAATGGCGGCATCGCTGCCATCGGCTTCGCCACGCGATAGGCGCGAGACGCGCTCGGGCGTCACCAATGAATAATAGAGTGCACCGAGCAGGAAGTGGCTGCGCCAGACGATGTCGGTGCGCGGGATATGCGGCAGGCTCTCGTGGATCGCGTCGATGAAGGCGTGGCTGGTGTCGTCAAAGGTCTGCGCGATGATCTTGCGCGCGACCTCGTTGCCTTCCGCCGACATCACGGCGCGCAACCGCGTGAAGCGCGCCCCGCCGCCGGCGAGATCGCTGCCCGAGGTGAAGGCCGGCACCACATAAGCGCGCACGATCGCCTCCAGCCGGTCCTGGAGATCGCGCACGCGCTTGGCGGCCGCGAGCAGCTCCGATCGGCGCAAATTCATCGGCCCGCAATGGCGCCGGTAGATCTCCAGCAGCAGGCCGTCCTTGGTCTTGAAATGATAGGTCACGCTGCCGGGATTGGCCCCGGCAGCCTGCGCGATGTCGCGTACCGAGACGGCATTGAAGCCGTTGGTGGCGAACAGCTCCTCGGCCGCGGCGAGGATCGCCTCGCGCATGTTCGGCTTGCGGACCGTTTCCTTGCTGGTGGGCTTGCGTACCATGTGATTTGTACTATCGTACAAAAGATCAGGTCTCGTCAACAAAAACCACGGGCGGCGTCCGGGAACGGCATGGAGACCGCCGGCAGGCGCGCGAATGCCCTTAAGGAGTGCTGGCAAATGCTGCGTTTGAACAAGATCGGCGGGTTGATGCTGGGTGCTGGTCTGCTGCTGGCGGGCGGCGCCGCGCAGGCCGCCGAAAGTTACCCGAACAAGCCGGTCCACATTCTGGTCCCCTACGCCGCGGGCGGCACGGTCGACGTGCTCGCACGCACGGCGGAGAGTTGCGCGCCTATGCCGTCACGTCGTCCGACGTCACACCGCTGCCGCGCAACTGGCCGCGCCTGATCCATGAGGGAAACTGGTCGGCGCTGATCGCCTCGCCGCTCAACGTCGTGACGTCGATCGCACTGCTCATGCTGCTCTCGACCGGCCTCCTGATCTGGGCGCGGCGGAAATTGCGTAAGCGGCGACCGCGCTCCGAGCGGCAAACCGACGCGGCCGTGGTTGGTGCCGGCTGATCGCGTCGGGAGTCAATTGCGCGCGCTCGCCCTCACCTTCTTCGGTGGTGCCACGCGTTGGAGAAGATCGCCGTCATCGTCGCCCGACGGAATCAAGATCGCACGCTCGCGCGGCAGTGCCTCCGGCATCTCGTCGCGGATGAACGCCACGAGCTTTTCCCTGATCTCGCAGCGCAGGTCCCAGGATTGCGGCGCATTGCGCGCGCTGACCAGCGCGCGAAGCTCGATGGTGCGCGAATCCGCGTCGACCACCTGGAGATTGACCACGGCGCCATCCCAGAGCTTGGATTGCTTCACAGCCTCCTCCAGCCAGCCACGGATGCGCGCCACATCGGCACGGTAATCGACGTGGAGCGCGATGACGCCGATCAGGGAAGCGGTGTCACGGGTCCAGTTCTGGAACGGCTTTTCGATGAAATAGGACAGCGGCACCACCATGCGGCGCCAGTCCCATAGCCGAATCACGACATAGGTCGCGGCGATGTCCTCGACCCATCCCCACTCGTTCTCGATGATCACGGCATCCTCGATGCGGATCGGCTGGGTGATGGCGATCTGCAAGCCCGCGATCAGATTGCTCAGCAGCGGCCGCGCGGCAAGACCGACGATGATACCGGCGGCGCCGGCGGAGGCGAACAGGCTGACGCCATATTGCTTCACCGAATCGAACGTCATCAACGCGGTGGACACCGAGATGATGACGATGATGGTGTCGGTGACGCGCTTGAACACGCGGACCTGCGTGACGTGCTTGCGCGCGATGAAGTTCTCGGTGACGTCGCGAAAGTTCTGGAGATAGCGCGCCGCGCTCATGTCGACGATCCGGATCGAGATCCAGCCGATCAGCGCGATGACGGCGACGACGAACAGCCGCATCAACGGCGTTCGGATCATATCGTCGAGTGGCGCAAGCGGCAGCACCAGCGCGACGGCGGCGAGGCATAGGGCGAGTTGGGCCGGACCGGCGGTCCGGTCGATGAACACGCTCAGAAGCGGGAGACGAGTTCCGAAGGCGCGCTTGAGCAGCCAGGCCGCGAACCGATAGAGGGACAGGGCAAGCAGGATCGCGCCTGCAACCAGGCTGAGGCCGACAAACCAAGACGGTATCCAGCCGAACATCCCGTCGATGTCGGCCATGAGGGCCTGCCAGCTCATTGTTGTCCCCATCACTGCATTCGCGTAGCCCGCTCAACGCCTGCCGGTCAGCTTGGCTCCCCCATCCAGTGCAACGCATCATTCCGCTGATGCAACCGTTGCCGAATTGCGCTAGGTTTGAGGCACTCATGACTCGACGTACCGGCAGCGCCGATCTTCCTCTCCACACCGGGCGGGTTCCGCCGTGGCTTGCGAGCCGCATGGCTTCCCTCGGCGCGATCGTCACCCAGGCGATCGTTCATCATTACGGCCGTGATGCGTTTCTTCAGCGGCTGTCGCATCCGTTCTGGTTTCAATCATTTGGCGCCGTGATGGGGATGGACTGGCACTCCTCGGGCATCACGACCTCCGTGATCGGCGCGCTGAAGCGTGGACTCGGACCGCTCCAAGACGAGCTCGGCATCTATGTCTGTGGCGGCCGCGGCCGGCATTCGCGCAAGACGCCGGACGAGCTGTTGCAGCTCGGCGAGCGCGTCGGCTTCGACGGCGTCAAGCTGACGCGTGCCAGCCGCCTGGTGGCGAAAGTCGACAGCGCGGCGGTGCAAGACGGCTTCGACCTCTATCTCCATGGATTCTTCGTCACCGCCGATGGCAAATGGACGGTCGTGCAGCAGGGCATGAACGGCGACAAGCGGCAGGCCCGCCGCTATCACTGGGTCGATTTCCCGGAGCTGTTGCTGACGCCCGGCGTCGGTGCGCGCACCGTGCGCTCACTTGCGATGGTCGCCGAGGTCGTGCACGGCGCGCCCTATCGTTTCAAAGATCCCGCGCGCTTTTCGCTCGCCCATGGCGGCAAGGACCGGCATCCCTACCCCGTTCCGATCAAAGTCTATGACGAGACCATCCGCGTGTTGAAGGGCGCGATCCAGAACGCCAAGCTCGGGCGCGAAGAAGAGATGCAGGCAATCAAGCGCCTCGACGATCAGGCGCGGCGGCTGGAGCGGACTGCACGAGGACCCTCGGTCGAAGCCTACATCGCCGGCGAGCGCGCCGCTTCGCCCGATCTCGACGGCCGCTCGGTGTTCGGCTGGGAGCGCGATCTCGCGCCGACAAAAAAGCGGACCGGCTGAACACCGGTCCGCCAGTTGATCGGGAGGAACGCCTCCTATCAGGTCTCGTCAGTCCCTGGCTCCTCGTCGAGCCGGTTGGCTGCGTGATCCTGATACTGCTCGGTCTGGATGAATTTGCCATCCATGCCGCGAATGTCCGAATGCTGCGTCTTGTCGCGATTGGACAGCACCATGTTGTCGCCGATCTTGTCCTTGGGGATATCGGCCATGGCGCCAGTGCCATCGCCCTTGCCATGCATGCCCGATCTGAAGTGCGTCTTACTGCCGTGCCCAGCTGGCATCGGTTTCTCCTCTTGCAGTGATCGCCCCCTTTGAACGCTCAGTGTTTCTGTTGTGCCGGCATTGGCTTCGGCGGCTTGTGGCCGCTCTGGCCGGGATCGTTGTGCTTGTTGTGGTCGCTCTCCTGATTGAGGCCGCCGCGACTTACCGCGTATTCGCTGTGCCTCGCGTCCGGACGCGCGTGATGGACAGCGTCCCCGGACTTGCGACCGATCGCCTGATCGAGCTCGCGCGCGTTCGGAACATCGGGCTTGCGCTCGAGGATACGAACCTGCTGCTCGTGGGTCTTTTTGCCTTGCATGCTCGTTCTCCGAAGCTACCGACCTCTTCGGTGCGCGCCGCCATGTGCGACGTCCTTGTCGATGCCGCCGCCGATGCCCACATCGTTCTCGCGATCGCCTTCGATCGTGTTCTCGCCGAGAGCATCTTCGAGATCGTCGGGTGACACGCCCGCCATGGTGGCCCCCTTCGATCCTCCGATCAGAGGATTGTCACGCATGTCCTTTTCGCTCGGCGTGTACAATTTGGGTTGCTTGCTGCTCATGAACTACCTGCCTCCGCCCTTTCCGGCTTCATCATGACTGTGATGAGAATCGCGCTCGCCGCCTCCGCCGGAGATCCGGCTATGGCTGCGCTGCAAATCGTCCGCCGGCGGCTTCTTCACCTCCAACGGGGCCTTCGCATTCTCATGCGAAGCACCCGGTCCGCCCTGACGAATGCTGTTCGGTGTCTTGGTGGATGTCGACATGAATGTCGCCCTCCTCAGCGATCTTGCTGATAGCCTTGATTGGTCGTGTTCTGCTTGATGTTGCCCTGCTGTCCCTGCTGGTCCGGATTTTCCACGCGCTGTTGACCGTGCGGGGTCTGATTGGGCGACTCTTGTTTGGTATCGCCGGTTCCCTTCGGGCTCTGATTTTCCGGCGGAACAGGTGGCATCTTGCTGGCCATGATCTTGTCTCCCGTTAAGACGTCGATCTGCGACTTGCGGCCCAGGAACTTCCGTCGTCTCCGACGTCCTAATGACAACAGGACCAACGGCACACCGTTCCTGACTGATAACTCTCGACCAAGATTTTCCGAAGGGAGCCGATCTCAGCCCGCCGCGGTGACGGAACGATCAATCATCGTTTCCGCGCGCGCCGCCGGTGTTCCGCGACCCTCGGTCGAGACGGGAAGCTTCGCAATCGCGCGCAAACCCGGCCGCCTGCGCCAGCGGATCTCGGCGGGATCGACGGCCAAGCCAAGCTTCGGCCATCGCACGAACAGCGCTTCCAACGCGCACGCCGCCTCGATGCGCGCGAGCTGGTGGCCAAGGCAGAAATGGATTCCTGTTCCGAACGAGAGGTGGCGGTTAGGCTTGCGTTCGAGATCGAGCTTCTCGGGACGATCGTGCACCGTGGGATCCATGTTCGCCGCGGCGAGCATCACCATGACGCGATCGCCCTTCTTCAGGCGCACGCCTTCGACCTCGACATCCCGCCGCACATAGCGCGGCTTGGAGAATTGCACTGGCGAGACGAAGCGCAGGAATTCCTCGACGGCAAGGCGGACGCGGCTCCAGTCCTCTTCGAGCCAATCGCGCAGTCCGGAGTTCCTGAGCAGTTCGTAAGCCGAACCGCTGATGAGATGCGTGGTGGTCTCCGAGCCGGCCGCGAGCAGCAGAAAAACCATCGAGACCATTTCGTCCGGCGTGATCTGGCCACCCTCGCGCTCGACCTGGACCAGCTCCGCGATCAGGCCTTCGCCGCCCTGTACACGCGCGATCTGCAACTGCCGTTCGAGGTAAGCGCGCATCTTGCGGAACGCGAACAGCAGGCGGAAGAAGCTGACGGCATTGGTCAGCGAGGACATCGCGTTGGCCCAGGCGATGAATTGCGGACGGTTCGCCGGAGGCAGGCCCAGGAGCTCGGAGATCACCGCGAGCGGCAGGATACGCGCGTAGCGCTGGACGAGATCGGCCCGACTTCCGTTCGCAAAGAGTTCGTCGGCGAGATCGTCGGCGATGGCGCGGATGCGCGGCTCCATCGCGACGATGGCGCGCCGACGAAAAGCCTCGTCCACGATGCTGCGCAGCCTGGTGTGATCCGGCTCGTCCATCGTCAGCATGTTGTTGGCGATGGTCCTAACGTATCTCGGCATCCACCAGCGCAGACCGGCGACGTCGCCATCCTCCTTGCGCAGCGTGAAGGTGGTGCCGTCCTTCAGGACCTGCGCGGTGGCGTCATGGGTCGTGGTGATCCAGACCTCGCCGATGAGAGGAAATCGCGTCGCGACTACGGGGCCGGACATGCGCAGCGTCGCGATCGCCTTGGGCGGATCGCGAAAAAAGGCCTCGCTGGTGAAATCGAGGCGCGCTGTCATGGGTTCACCGGAGTGATTGCTGGCGTCTCAACCAGATGGTGCGCGGCGCGGCCGGTGCAAGGGCGGAACGTGCACCTTCTTCGGCCGCAGACGTCGAAAGACCTATCCGCGTCCCGGAGGTCGCTGCCCGGTCTTGCGCTGCTGCTGGCTGGTGTAGGCGTCCCAATGGCTCCAGCTGCCATTGCTGAGACTTTGCAGGTCGGTCGCGAGCGGTCGGCGCGTGCGCTTGTCGTGATCGGCGATCACGCGCTCGGACTGCGCGATCTTGCGCTTGAGTTCCGCGATGGTCTTCTGGGTGTCGCCGTTCCGCTTCGAAGAGGCGATCTCGCCCATCGTGAAGCGCGCAGTCTCGAGCGCCTTCAACTCGGCGCGGTTCTTCTTCAACTGGACCCGGTGCCAGGCGATGTTGCTGTCGCTGTCCGCAACCATGTGGAACTCCGCTGATTCGCTCCCATATAGTATCGTGCGCCGAATCGGCGCCGCAACGGGCGCCCGGCGGCGAAAATGCGACCTTATTGGGCAGGAATTACGGGCCTATAGCGTTTTCGAGCGAAGCGGACATCGGTTCGCGTAAAGAAAACGCATCAAAAATAGGAATCAGAGCCCCGTTCCGATTCATCGAAAATGGTCTCTAGCGTTCGGCAAAGGCCTTTTCGACCACGAACTGGGCCGGCTCGCCGTGATTGCCCTCGATGAAGCCGCGTTCGCCCAGCAGCACGCGCGTGTCCGCGACCAGGGCCGGACTGCCGCAGATCATGACGCGGTCGTGGGCGGCTTCCAGGGCCGGCAGGCCGATGTCGGTGAACAGCTTACCTGACGTGATGAGGTCGGTAATGCGGCCGCGATTGCGGAAGGGATCGCGCGTCACGGTCGGGTAGTAGATCAGTTGATTGCGGATGTACTCGCCGATCAGCTCGTCCTTGGGCAGCGTCTCGGTGATCATCTCGCCATAGGCGAGCTCCCTGACGTGCCGGCAGCCGTGTAGCAGCACCACCTTCTCGAAGCGCTCGTAGGTCTCGGGGTCCTTGATCACGCTCAGGAACGGCGCGAGCCCCGTGCCGGTGCCGATGAGGTAGAGGTTGCGGCCCTCTTCCAGATTGTCGATCACCAGCGTGCCGGTGGCCTTGCGGCTGACTATGATCTCGTCGCCTTCCTTCAGGTGCTGAAGCCGCGAGGTCAGCGGACCATCCGGCACCTTGATCGAGAAGAACTCCAGCGTGTCCTCGTAATTGGCGCTGGCGACGCTGTAGGCCCGCAGCAGCGGCTTCTCGCCGACCTTGAGCCCGATCATGGTGAACTCTCCGTTGCGGAAACGGAAGGTCGGGCTGCGGGTGGTCTTGAAGGAGAACAGCGTGTCGGTCCAGTGGTGGACGCTCAAAACGCTTTCCTGATTAAAATTGCTCATCTCACCTTCCCTGTCGCTTCCAATGCGGTTCCGAGGCGGGGCAGCTATGCGTCGTTTGTACACGATCATTCGTATACTAATGAATAATCCGGCTTGATCCCGCGGTCAAGGCTGCCCAAGATCGGAAGCGTTGCAGTTAGGAATAAGGAGCCCCTTCCATGGCGCATGATGCACCCCAGGCCACCGGACCCTCGAAGCTCGTGATCCGGAATATCGGCCTGATCCTGTCCGGCGCCCTGGAAAAGCCGATCCTGGACGGCGACACCATCGTTGCCGAGAACGGCAAGATCACCGCGATCGGCCGCTTCAAGGACGTCGATACCGAAGGCGCGACCACCATCGTCGACGCCCACGGCACCACGGTCGCGCCGGGCCTGATCGACAGCCACGTCCATCCCGTCGCGGGCGATTGGACGCCGCGGCAGAACCAGATCAACTGGATCGACAGCTACCTCCACGGCGGCGTCACCACCATGATCTCGGCCGGCGAAGTGCATATGCCTGGCCGCCCCCGCGACGTCGTCGGTCTCAAGGCCATGGCCGTATACGCCCAGCGTGCGTTCTGGACCTTGCGCCCTGGCGGCGTGAAGGTTCACGCCGGCGCGCCGGTGATCGAATGCGAGATGGTCGAGGAGGATTTCAAGGAGATGGCCGCCAACGGCGTCAAGCTCCTCGGCGAAGTCGGGCTCGGTGGCGTCAAGGATGGTCCGACCGCGCGGAAAATGGTCGGCTGGGCGCGTAAATACGGCATCCAGAGCACGATCCATACCGGCGGCCCGTCGATCCCCGGCTCCGGCCTGATCGACAAGGACGTGGTGCTGGAGGCCGATACCGACGTGGTCGGCCACATCAATGGCGGCCACACGGCGCTTCCCGACGACCAGATCCGCTGCATCTGCGAGGGCTGCAAGCGCGGCCTCGAGCTCGTGCACAACGGCAACGAGCGCTCGGCCCTGTTCACGCTGCGCACCGCGCGCGAGATGGGCGATCTGCACCGCGTCATCCTCGGCACCGACGCGCCGGCCGGCTCCGGCGTGCAGCCGCTCGGCATCTTACGCATGGTCTCGATGCTGTCCTCGCTCGGCGAGCTGCCGGCCGAGATCGCCTTCTGCCTTGCCACCGGCAACACCGCCCGGATGCGCGAGCTCGATTGCGGCCTGATCGAAGTCGGCCGCTCCGCCGACTTCGTCATCATGGACAAGGCGCAACACTCGCCCGGCAAGACCATTTTGGAGAGCGTTCAGCTCGGCGATCTCCCCGGCATCGGGATGACCATCATCGACGGCATCGTCCGGACCCAGCGCAGCCGCAACACGCCGCCGGCGGGCAAGGTGCCGGAGGTGGTGGCGAAGTAGGCTCGCGAAAACACCAAACCCGTCATCCTGAGGTGCGAGTGCACGGCGCGAAGGCGCCGTGTGCGAGCCTCGAAGGATGAACGGCCGAGCTGACGCAGCGGGGCCGTCGCCCTTCGAGGGCCGCTGAAGAAGCGGCCACCTCAGGGTGACGGTGAGACACCTTGCTCGGTATCGTAGGGTGGGCAAAGCGAAGCGTGCCCACCATTGCGCCTGCAAATGCGATGAAGATGGTGGGCACGGCGCGTTGCGCCTTTGCCCACCCTACGGCACCTTCCTCACCGGAGCTTATTGAGCAGCGCCATCAGCGTTTCGCGCTCCTTCGCGTCGAGCGGCGCCAGCGTCTCGCGGGTGATCGCGAGCGCGTTCGGCGCCAGCTTCTCGGCAAGCTGCTGACCGGCGCGAGTCAGGGTGACCAACAAGCGCCGCCCGTCCTCGGGATCCTGGCTCGTTTCCGTCAGGCCGCGCGCCGTCAGGCGGTCGATCACGCCCTTGATGGTCGCAACGTCCATCGCCGTCAGACGTCCGAGCTGGTTCTGCGAGCACGGCCCGGTCTCGGCGAGCTTCGACAGCGCCGCCCATTGGGTCGGCGTCAAATTGGTGCCGATGTCGCGGGAGAAGATCGAGCTGTGGCGCTGCCACACCTGGCGCAGGATGAAGCCGACCTGCTCGTCGAGCACGTAAGGCGGTTTTGCTGGTTTGCCGTTTTTCTTTGCCGCAACGCTTCTCGCCATCCGTTCGCTGCCCTTCCCTTTGCCCTCACAACGACAGATGCGCGTCACGGATATCCGGACGTGCGTCGAGCTCGGCCATGGTGCCGCCGAAGCAGATGCGGCCGCGCTCGATGATGTAGGCGCGATCGGAAATCAGCCGCGCGAAATGCAGATTCTGCTCGGAGACGACGATGCTGACGCCTTCCTTCTTCATGGTCAGGATGGCATCGACCATCTGTTCCACGATCTTCGGCGACAGGCCCTCCGAAGGCTCGTCCAACAGGACCAGCGACGGATTGCCCATCAGCGTGCGCGCGATGGTGAGCATCTGCTGCTCGCCGCCGCTCATGCGCCCGCCCGGACGGTTTTTCATCTCACCCAGGTTTGGAAATAGCGTGAACAGTTTTTCGCGCGTCCAGTGCGGAGCGTTCGGACGCTTGGGCTGGCGGCCGACCTCGAGATTTTCCTCAACGGTCAGGTCCGTGAAGATGCGCCGCTCCTCCGGCACATAGCCGAGGCCCTCGCGCACGATCTCATGCGTCGGACGCACCGAGACGTCCTTGCCCTCGAACATGATGCGGCCGGTTCGCTGCGCGACGAGGCCAACGATGGAGCGAAAGGTCGTCGACTTGCCGGCGCCGTTGCGCCCGAGCAGCGCGACGACCTCGCCCTCGCCGACCTCGAAGCCGATATCGAACAGGATATGCGCCGGACCATAATGGCTGTTGAGCGCTTCGACCGTCAGCTTCATGTCGAGGCTCCCTCGCGATGGCGGGCATCGTAGACGAGGCCCTCGCCGAGATAGACCGCCTGCACCTGCGGATTGCCGCGCACCTCGGCCGGCGAACCCTCGGCGATCAGCGTGCCGCGGTTGAGCACGATGATGCGGTCGGCATGTTCGAACACGACGTCCATGTCGTGCTCGGTGAAGAGCACGCCGATCGATTTCTCCCTCGCGATCTGCGCGGTCAGCCGCATCAGGTCGACGCGCTCGCGCGGTGCCATGCCCGCGGTCGGCTCGTCCATCAAGAGCAGCTTTGGCTGGTTGGCGAGCGCGACGGCAAGCTCGAGCCGCTTGAGGTCGCCATAGGCGAGCTCGCCGCAGGGCCGATCCGCGTAGCCGCTCATGCCGACCAGCTCGAGCAGACGGCCGGCCTCGCCGCGGTCGAACTTCGGCGCCGAGCCGAACAGATTGAACAGCTGCTTCCCGTGCGAGATCAGCGCGACCTGCACGTTCTCGCGCACAGTCATGGTAGCGAAGGTCGCAGTGATCTGAAACGTGCGCCCGACGCCGAGGCGCCAGACATCGCGCGGCTTCCTGCCGGTGATCTCTTCGCCGAGCAGACGGACATGGCCGGAATCCGGCTTGTTCTGGCCGTTGAGCATGTCGAAGCAAGTGCTCTTGCCGGCGCCGTTCGGGCCGATCAGTGCCAGGATCTCGCCGGCACGCAGCGAGAACGAGACGCCGCGCACGGCATGGATGCCGCCATAGGATTTGGTCAGGCCTTCGACCGCGAGAAGTGGGGGTGCGACGCTCATTCGGCGGACTCGATCGGCTTGGCAAGCAAGGGGGATCCCGGCGGCGATGCTTTCTTACGGCGCTGCGCCAGCAGCTCCAGCATGCCGACGATGCCCTTGGGGAAGACGACGACGATCAGCATGATGAAGCCGCCGAGCACAAGCTTCGACAGATCGGTCTGGCTGACCAGCCAGATGTTCAGAGCCTTGTAGACGATGGCGCCAATCACCGCGCCCGATACAGTTTCGACGCCGCCGAGCAGCACCATGACCAGCGCATCGACCGACAGCGAGATGCCGAGATTGTCAGGGAAGACGCTGCCCTTGAGGTAGGCGAACAGCGCGCCGCCGATACCGGCAGTGGTGCCTGCGATCACGAAGGCGGTCCACTGGATGCGCTTCGCGTCGATACCGATCGCTTCGCTGCGCAGCGCCGAGTCACGCGTCGCCCGGAGCGCATAGCCGAACGGCGAGAACACCATGGCCCGCAGCGCGATGGTCACCAGCGCCGCGACGCCGAGCGCGAGCCAATAGAAATGCGATGGGCTCGCGGCCCAGCTCGACGGCCAAAGGCCCAGAATGCCGTTGTCACCGCCCGTCACGTTCACCCACTGGAATGCGATCGACCACACGATCTGCGCGAAGGCGAGCGTCAGCATGGCGAAATAGACGCCGGACAGCTGCACCGCGAAGAAGCCGAACACGGCCGCGCCCATGCAGCCGAGCAGCGGGCCGAGCAACAGACACACGATCATCGGGAGCCCCGCCATCTTGGCGAGGAAGGCGATGCCGTAGGCACCAAGCCCGAAATAGGCGGCATGGCCGAACGATGCGAGCCCGCCGACGGACATCAGGAAGTGCAGGCTGACGGCGAAGATGACGAAGATCGCGATCTCCGAGCCGACCGTCAGCGCGTAATTGCCGGCGAACAGGGGCAGCGTCGCTGCGATGACGAGCGCGGCCAGCGCAGCCAGCCGCTCGTTCGACGTCATCGGGCGCCATGGATTGACAGTCAGACCCGGCGTCTTGCGCGCGGCCGCCTCGGGCTTGCCGAACAGGCCCCAGGGCCGCACGATCAGCACCACGGCCATCACCAGGAAGACCAGGATGATGGAGATCTTCGGGAAGATCAGGATGCCGAAGGCGTTGAGCTCGGACACCAGCACCGCCGCAACGAAGGCGCCGACGATGCTGCCGAGGCCGCCGATCACGACCACAACGAACACTTCCACGATGATCCGAAGATCCATGGCGTGATGCACGGCATCGCGCGGAATCTGGAGCGCGCCGCCGAGGGCTGCAAGGAAGACGCCGACCGCGAACACGCTCGTGAACAGCCACTTCTGGTTCACGCCGAGCGCAGCGACCATGTCGCGGTCCTGCGTCGCGGCGCGCACCAAGACGCCCCAGCGCGTGCGCTGGAACAGCAGCCAGAGAATGCCGAGCACGACGGGTCCGAGCACGATCAGGAACAGATCATAGCTCGGAATGTTCTGGCCGAAGAAATCGATCGCGCCCTTGAAGCCGGGCGCGCGGCGGCCGACGAGATCGTCAGGCCCCCAGATCAGCACGACGAGATCTTCGACCATCAGGGTCAGGCCGAAGGTCGCGAGCAGCTGGAACAATTCGGGCGCGTGATAGATGCGCCGCAGCAGCACCATCTCGACGATGATTCCAATCAGCGCCACTGCCAGCGCCGCCAGCACGATCCCGCCCCAGAAGCCGAACGCACCCGACAGCCGCTCGGTGAGCGTGAAGGCGATGTAGGCGCCGATCATGTAGAAGGCGCCATGCGCGAAATTCACGATCCGCGTCACGCCGAAGATGATCGACAGGCCCGAGGCCACCAGGAACAGCGACGCTGCGCTGGCGAGACCGGTCAGAAACTGTACGATATAAAAGGCCATCGGCGGTCCGGGTTAGATGAATTCGGTAGGGTGGGTTAGTCCAGCGGCTACGCGGAGCGGAGTTCGCCGGGCGTAACCCACCATTTCTTGTGGCACCGAAGGTGGTGGGTTACGCCTTCGGCTAACCCACCCTACGGCAGCGGAGAGTGAAGCCAGATCAATCCTTCGGACGCAGCTTCTCAATTTCGGCGTCGCCAGGCAGGTAGTCCGCGCCCTTCTTGTAGGATGAATCCACCATCACACCCTTGCCGTCCTTCAGCGCGGTCTTGCCGACATAGGCACCGAGCGTCGACTGATGGTCGATCTTGCGGAAGGTGATCTCGCCGAAGGGCGACGGCATCGACAGGCCTTCAGCCGCGGCAATCAGCTTCTCCGGATCGGTCGAGCCGGCCTTAGCGAGAATTGCAGCCGCCGATTTGATGGTCTGGTAGCCGACGATCGAGCCGAGGCGCGGATAGTCGTTGTACTTGGCCTGGTAGGCCTTCAGGAACGCGTCATGCTCGGGCGTCTTGATCGAGTACCAGGGATAGCCGGTGACGATCCAACCCTCGGGCGTCTCGTCCTTGAGCGGATCGAGATATTCGGGCTCGCCGGTCAGGAAGGAGACGACCTCGCGTCCCTTGAACAGCCCGCGGGTGTTGCCTTCGCGCACGAGCTTAACGAGATCGGCGCCGAAGGTGACGTTGAGGATCGCTTCCGGATTGGCGGCGGCCACCGCCTGCACCACCGGGCCCGCGTCGATTTTGCCCTGCGGCGGCCATTGCTCGTCGACCCACTGGATGTCCGGGCGCTTCTCCGACATCAGTTTCTTGAACACCGCGACCGCCGATTGACCGTATTCGTAGTTCGGCGCGATCGTCGCCCAGCGTTTCGCAGGCAGCTTGCTGGCTGCCTCCACCAGCATCGCCGCCTGCATGTAGTTGGAGGGACGCAGGCGGAAGGTGTATTTGTTGCCCTTCGACCAGGTGATCGCGTCGGTGAGCGGCTCGGCCGCGAGGAAGAACACCTTCTTCTGGTTGGCGAAGTCGCTGACGGCGAGGCCGATGTTCGACAGGAACGTGCCCGTGAGCATCGCGACACCCTCGCTCGAGACGAGCTCATTGGCCGCTGTCTGCGCATCGGCCGGCTTGCCGCCATCGTCCTTGGAGATGACGACGAGCTTCTTGCCGTTGATGCCACCGGCCGCGTTGATCTGTTCGACCGCGAGCTGCCATCCCTTGCGATAGGGCTCGGTGAAGGCCGGCAGCAGCGAATAGCTGTTGATCTCGCCGATCTTGATGTCCTGCGCCAGGGCCGAATGGGCCATGCCGCCGGCCAGAAGCGCGAAGGCCGCGCCGACAAAAACGTTTCTTGCTCGCATCCCAACCTCCAGTTTTGAACTTCTCTCGCTCGCACACGATTTGATCGGAGAACCCGTGCCCGGCTCTCCGGATCGCGTTATCTCAAACCGTCCTCGCCCTTGATCTCCGCAACCGTCAGCCCGCCGACGCGCGGCAGCGGACGGCCGCTGTCGGTGACGGCAACCGCGACCATGATCTCGTTGGCGCGCGGCGCATCGTTGATCTGTACCTCCATGCCGTCGAAATGGCTGCGTACGAAGGCTGCGTCCTTGTGCCCCAGAGGGATGTCCAGCGTCGTGCCGGGACCGCTGCGTTTTTTCGACGACGGGATCAGCGCCGCGCCCTTGCTCAGCACTTTGCGCACGGGCGCTCCCATCTTCGGATGCAGGATCGCGGCGGCATGCTCCAGCTCGCCGTTCTCGCCGACGGCCGCGGCCTTGCCATAGCTCTGCGCCTTTGCGCCATCGATACCGAGGGCTGCCACCGCGCGCTTCGACAGCAGCTCGCCCAGCTCCTCGCCGATCGCAATCAGCGGGGAAAGGTCTTCGACATATTTCCCCGCAAAGGGATTCTCAATCACGGCGATCGCCGCGGCGCGCCGGGTCGGCGGCGACACCTGACGCCCCATCTCCATCTGGGTCTCTTCGACGACGGTGACGATCTTGCGGATGATCGCGCTCATGATTGCTTCCTCAGGCTCTTCCCTGTTCAGGCATGAACCGCGTTCTCCAGCATAGGCCGGCGCGATCGTTGCCGTTCAATATCTTTCGGTCCGATGACAAGCATATCACCACAAAGCTGCAACACGGCACCCTCGATCAATCCGCGATCGAATAAATGCCGTGCACATTCCGCGCCAGATTCCAGCGCGGCCGCGATCTCATTGTGCGACAACTCGCCGACCTCGCGGGTGACAAGGCGCACCCCGAGATCGCTGTCGGGCTGAAGCTCGTTGGCGGGCTTGCGGATGATGGCCGGATGTCCCGGCAGATCCACCGCGTTGGCGATGATGGTGGCCGCCGCATCGGCCCGCGATGCAGTTGCAGCCAATACGGTCACCGCGTCCGCGATCCCGAGCGAAAAACTGCGACCGTGGCGTCCACTGGTCGCGATCCCGCGTACGGGGTCGGCTGAATCGACCCTCAGCGTCCGCATCACGCCGGAGCGATCGGGCCGATCCATCAAACCGACAGAGAAATGCTCGCCTTCGCCGAGATGAAGCGCGATATCGCCGCCATTGTTGACGTAGGCTTGATTGAGCGTCGCGGCTCCGAGCATTGCGCTAAGGATCTCCTCCGCCACGCTGCCGGCTACCGCGGCCATCGGCGTGATGAAGCAATCGGCGGCATAGGGCGCGACAGCGGCGTGCATGCGCCGCGCCACCACGCCCCTCAGCGAAGTCAGCCCCTCAGCGGCCGTCCGCAGCTCCGGCAATTCCGCGCAAAGCTCGTCGAGCAGACCGGTGAACCGCCGCGCTGCCGCCTCGTAGGCGGCACGCACCTCGTCCGCGCGGCCACTCGCCTCCACGATCAAATCAATCGGTCCATCCTGCAAATGCAGCCGCCGGCCATCAGACAGCAATGCGATCTGCGGGCTCCGTGTCATGCCCGACGTCCCGGAATCGGGTTCTGCCAGGGCAGCTGGCGGACATCGTCACCGCCCTTCACCTCCGAGAGCGGCTTCACATAATCCATGTGCCCGCCGAGCGCGGCATAGTCCGACAGCTTCATCGTGAACTCGATCGGCGCGACCAGCGCCGGCGTCGGCACGTAACCAAAGGCGCCCGCCGGCATCTGCGTCACGTCGACCATGTAGGTGATGCCGCCGCCGGGCCAGACATAGACCGGCGCGCCGCCGCTGGTGACGCGCGTCAGCGCGTCCTTCACCGAGCGCGTCAGCCGCACCGGATTGTCGGTGACGCCCGCGCGCAGCGAGCCGCCGGCGCCCGCCATGAACAGCACCGTGCACAGCGCCGGCTCGCAGTTCTCCTGGATGCGCTCGACCGAAAACTTCAGGTCATCGGGCATCTCGGTCTCGACCGGCTTCAAGGCCTCGTCGAGCACATAATAGGACGAATGCTCGCCGGTGGTGGAGACCATCAGCATGGTCAGACCGGGCTTGGCTTCCTTGGCATCAAACGGGCCGAGGATCGAGAGCGGATCCGAGATATTGGTGCCGCCCCAGCCCGTGCCGGGATCGGCGACCTGAAAATAGCGGCCGGGCGTCGAACGCCGGCCCCTCATCTTGATGCCGGTATCGGCGATGTCGAGCAGCTTGCCGGCCTGATGTTCCGAGAGCACGCCGGTGATGTGGTCGTCGACCACGACGACCTCATCGACCTTGCCATGCCACTGCTTGGCGAACATGCCGATCGTCGCCGAGCCGCAGCCGACCCGCATGCGCTCTTCCTTCACGCCATTGACGACCGGCGGCTGGCCGGCCTGCACCATCACGCTCGCACCACCGTCGATGGTGAGCTCGACCGCCTTGCAATTAGCGAGATCCATCAGCGTGTCGCAGGTGACGCGCCCCTCTTTCTTGGAGCCGCCGGTGAGATGATGTACGCCGCCGAGCGAGAGCATCTGCGAGCCGTATTCGCTGGTGGTGACGTGGCCCACCGCCTCGCCCTGCGCGCGAACGGTCGCGGTCTCGGGCCCAAGATAGCGGTCGGTGTCGATCTTCACCTTGATGCCGCAATAGGAGAAGATTCCCTCGGTGACGACAGTCACCATGTCGACGCCGTCGACCTCCGCGGAGACGATGAAGGGCGCCGGCTTGTAGTCGGGATAGGTCGTGCCCGCTCCGATCGCCGTCACAAAGGTTGAAGGCTCGTGGACGATCTTGCCATCCCAGTCCTCCGTGCGGCTGAACGGGACGAGCTTGCCGCCGTGCGAGACGGTGCGCTCCAGGATCACGTGCGGATCGACGCGGACGAGCTTGCCGTCGTGATTGGCGTAACGGTCGCAGGCGCCCGCCGCGCCCGGCTTGATGTAGCACATCACCGGACAGGCATCGCAGCGGATCTTGTCGACGGCAGCGCTCGTTGTTTCCATCACCATGTCAGAGCCAGCGGAGACCGCGGTTATCATTCGTATACGAACGATGTTGCGCGCGGTCCCGATAGCTGTCAAGCGGCGGTGCGGCGCAAAAGATGCGCCTGCCGCATAAAACCTCATATGCCTATCCGCTCTGTCCACAAAGAAGGCAGTCGCGCTGCAGTGCGGCATGACGGCTTGCACGTTTGTGTACAAACGGTATCGTCGCGACTTACAAATCGCGCGCTGACAGGGCTTGGGAACGAGGATGACGCAGACACCGATCCGTCTCACCGTGAACGGCAGGATCCACGAGGTCACTGCGGCGCGGGACACGCCGCTGCTCTATGTGCTGCGCAACGACCTCGCACTCAACGGGCCGAAATATGGCTGCGGTTTCGGTGAATGCGGCACCTGTACTGTCCTGATCGACGGGGCCGCGGCGCGGTCCTGCGTGATTCCCGTGAGCGGCTGCGCCGGCCGCGACATCGTGACGCTCGAAGGCCTCGGTACGCGCGATAAGCCTGATGTCGTGCAACAAGCCTTCATCGACGAGCAGGCCGCGCAATGCGGCTACTGTCTCAACGGCATGATCATGACCACCAAGGCGCTGCTCGCGATCAATCCGCGTCCGACCGAACAGGAGGCGCTGGCGGCGCTGCGCTACAATCTCTGCCGCTGCGGCACGCATGTCGAAATCCTGCGCGCCGTGATGCGCGCCTCCGGCCAGCTTACCGAGGCCGTTGATTGATGGCCTCCCCGCATCCGAACGGAGCTGAGCGGCCATCCGGTTCGCTCGTCGTCATCAGCACCGTGGACGAGGTCACGACCGAGACCTATGTCCGCATCACCGCGGACGGCGCGGTCACGGCCTATAACGGCCATGTCGATCTCGGCACCGGCATCCGCACGGCGCTCGGCCAGATCGTCGCCGAGGAGCTGGATGTGTCCTTTGCGCGCGTCGTCGTCGTGCTCGGCGATACCGCATTGGTGCCGAACCAGGGCGCGACGATCGCGAGCGAGACGATCCAGATCACGGCCGTGCCGTTGCGCAAGGCCGCAGCCCAGGCGCGGCACTTCTTGATCGCACGCGCGGCCGAGCGGCTCGAGCTGCCGGCGGCCGACCTTAGGATCGACGACGGGCTCGTCCGCGGGCCCGACAATCGCAGCGTCAGCTATGGCGAGCTGATCGGCAATGAGACGATCAGCCTCGAGCTTGCCGACGACGTCACGGTCAAGGCGGCCAGCGATTATGCCATCGTCGGCCAGTCGATGCCGCGGGTCGACGTGCCGGCCAAGGCCACGGGCGAGCTGACTTTCGTGCACGACGTCCGCTTGCCCGGCATGCTGCATGGCCGCGTGGTGCGTCCGCCCTATGCCGGCGTCGATGCCGGTCCGTTCGTCGGCACCAGCCTGATCGCCGTCGATGAGACTTCGGTGCGCGACATTCCCGGCCTGGTGGCCGTGGTGCGCATCGGCGATTTCGTCGGAATCGTCGCCGAGCGCGAGGAGAATGCGATCCGTGCGGCAGAGCGGCTCAAGGTGAGCTGGAAGCCGACGCCTGCGCTGACCGATCTCGCCGATGTCGAGACCGCGTTGCGCGCCAATCCATCGACCCCGCGCACGCTGATCGACAAGGGCGACGTCGATGCGGCGATATCAGGCGCGGCCAAGTCGATGCAGCGCACTTATGTCTGGCCGTATCAGATGCACGCCTCGATCGGTCCGTCCTGCGCGGTCGCCGACTTCCAGGACGGCAATATCCGCGTCTGGTCCGGGACGCAGAGCCCGCATGTGCTGCGCAGCGACCTTGCACTCCTCCTCGAACGTCCCGAGAGCGAGATCGAGGTCATCCGGCTCGAGGCCGCCGGCTGTTACGGCCGCAATTGCGCCGATGACGTCACCGCCGACGCCCTGCTGCTGTCGCGCGCCGTCGGCCGGCCCGTGCGCGTGCAATTGACGCGCGAGCAGGAGCACGCCTGGGAACCCAAGGGCACCGCGCAGCTGATTGACGTCAATGGCGGCCTCGACGCCGACGGCGACGTCGCTGCCTACGATCTCGCCACGCGCTATCCCTCGAACGCCGCGCCGACGCTGGCGCTGCTGCTGACGGGGCGGATCTCGCCCGAGCCTGCCGTGCTCCAGATGGGCGATCGCACCGCGATCCCGCCTTACGACTACGACAACCTGCGTGTCGTCGCCCACGACATGCCGCCGATCGTGCGCGCGTCCTGGTTCCGCGGCGTCTCGGCGCTACCGAACACCTTTGCGCATGAATCCTACATCGACGAGGCCGCGACCGAGGCTGGCGTCGACCCGATCGAGTATCGCCTGCGCTACCTGAAGGACCAGCGCGCCATCGATCTCGTCAATGCGGTCGCGGAGCGCGCAGGCTGGACGCCACGACCGGTCCGCGAGGAGAAGGACGGCGAGGTCGTGCATGGGCGTGGCTTTGCCTATGCGCTCTATGTCCACAGCAAGTTCCCCGGCTATGGCGCGGCGTGGTCGGCCTGGATCGCCGACGTCGCGGTGAACAAGACCACCGGCGACGTCAGCGTCACGCGCGTGATCGCCGGACAGGATTCCGGCTTGATGATCAATCCGGACGGCGTGCGCCACCAGATCCACGGCAACGTCATCCAGTCCACCAGCCGCGCGCTGATGGAGGAGGTCTCGTTCGAGCGCGGCGCGGTGGCGGCGCGCGAATGGGGCGCCTATCCGATCATCCCCTTCCCCGACATGCCCAAGATCGACGTGCTGATGCTGCCGCGTCAGGACCAGCCACCGCTCGGCGTCGGCGAGTCCGCCTCGGTGCCGAGCGCGGCGGCGATCGCCAACGCGATCTTCGATGCCACCGGCGTGCGCTTTCGCGAGCCGCCATTCACGCCGGAGCGCATTCTCAGGGGATTGCACGGCGATGCAGCGGCCACGCCGCAGGCCCTGCCCGCGCCCGCCACCCCGCCGCCGCCATCACGCATCTGGCAGAATCCGTTCGCCAAACGCGCCGGCATCTTCGCGACAATCGCGGCCGTCTGCACCGCCGCAATCGGCGTCGGCGCAGCGCTGCTCCCGGCGCGCGCGATCGCGCCCATCGCGCGGCCCGACGCGTCGATCTATTCCGCAGCAACGATCGCCCGCGGCCAGCAGCTTGCAGCGCTCGGCAACTGCGCGGAGTGCCATACCGCGGTTCGAGGTGCGCTCAATGCCGGCGGCCGTGCGCTGCAAACGCCGTTCGGCACGATCTACTCGACCAACATCACGCCCGACGTCGAGACCGGCATCGGCGCCTGGTCCTACCCCGCCTTCGAGCGCGCGATGCGCGATGGGCTGCATCGCGACGGACGGCAGCTCTATCCCGCCTTCCCCTACACGCATTTTTCGAGGACCAGCGAAGCCGACCTGCAGGCGCTCTATGCCTACCTGGTGGCACAGCCTGCGGTGCGCGCGACACAGCCTGCGAACACGCTCGCCTTCCCTTTCAATCTTCGGCCGCTGCTCGCGGGATGGAACGCGCTGTTTCATGAGGCGGGTGAATTCAAGCCCGATCCCGTGAAGTCGGAGCTTTGGAATCGCGGCGCCTATCTGGTCGAAAGCCTCGGCCATTGCAGCGCCTGCCATTCGCCGCGCAATGCGCTCGGTGCCGAGCAGCGCGGGGCCTATCTCGCCGGCGGCTTTGCCGAGGGCTGGGAAGCGCCGGCCCTGACCTCGCTCTCCCGCGCACCGATCCCGTGGAGCGAGGACGAGCTGTTCGCGTATTTGCGCACCGGCCATTCCCGCTATCATGGCGTCGCGGCCGGCCCTATGGCGCCGATCGTCCGGGACCTCAAGGCCCTGCCCGACCAGGACATCCGCGCGATGGCGGTCTATCTCAATTCGTTCAATGACACCGCGAGCGACCGACAAACCCAAGACGCGCTCGCAACGAAACTCGAGAACGCGACGCAAGTCACCGTCGCCGCGTCCACCGGCGCGCGGCTCTATCAGGGCGCCTGCGCCGTCTGCCACGAGGTCGGCGGCCTGCCGCTGTTCGGCACCAGGCCCCCGCTCGCGCTCAACAGCAATCTGCACAGCGCAACCGCGGACAATCTGGTGCAGGTCATCCTGCACGGCATCACCGAACCCGTCTCCAGCGATCTCGGCTACATGCCCGCCTTCAAGGGCAGCATGAGCGACGCGCAGGTCGAGGAGCTCGTCACCTTCCTGCGCAAGCAGTTCGCGCCGGACAAGCCGGCGTGGTCCGGCGTGCGCGAGACGATCGCGCGCGCACGCGCATCCGCAAATTAGCCGTGCTTCTTGATCTCCACCGGCGGCGTACCATGCGTATGGAAGGACTCGATCGTCTTCAGGCCCCAGGCCTGGCCCTTCTTGCGCTCCTCCTCGGTCCACACGATCGGCTTCCAGTCCGGCGCGAGGATGAGACGCGCGCCGGCATTGGCGACCTCGACGCGGTTGCCACCGGGCTCGTAGACATAGAGGAAGAAGGTCTGCTGGATCGCGTGCTTGTGCGGGCCGGTCTCGATATGCACGCCGTTCTCCAGGAAGATATCTGCCGCGCGAAGAATCTCCTCGCGGCTGTCGAGCGCGTAGGTGACGTGGTGGAAACGGCCTGGCGTGCCTGAATGATCGAGTGAATAGGCGAAGTCGTAGCTCTTGTTCGACATCGTCAGCCACATCGCGGCTTCACGACCGTCGTTGAGCACGATCTGCTCGGTGAGACGGCAGCCGAGATAATTCTCGAAGAACTCGCGGTTGGCCTTGATATCGACCGCGAGGCAGTTGAGATGGTCGAGCCGGCGGACGTTGACGCCGCGCGCCGGAAAACGCTGGGCCTGATTCTTCAGTGCGGGCTTCAGCTCCGGCGGCGCCTGATACCATTCGGTCTCGTAATAGAGCTCGACGATGTGGCCATCAGGATCGCGGCAGCGGAAGGTCGGCCCCTGTCCCATGTCGCCGTCGATCCAGCCGATGTCGAAACCGGAGCCCTTCAGCGCGGCGACCCGACGTTCCAGCGCCTGCTGACTGCGCGCGCGCAGCGCCATGTGGCCCATGCCCGAGGTCTTCGACGCCGTGAGCTTGAGCGAATAGCGCTCGTAATCGTCCCAGCCGCGCAAGTAGACCGACTCGCCCTTCTGCCCGCTGACGGTCATGCCCATGACATCGACGAAGAACTTCAGGCTTTCGTCAGGCTTGGGCGTCAAGAGCTCCATGTGGCCGAGATGGGCGAGATCGAGGATCGGTTCGGGCTGCATGATTTCCTCCAAACGTGGCCTCCAAACGTGGCCGCCAAGCGTGGCTGCGATCCGCGGCGCGAGGGACGCAAATGGCGCGCCTATTTGTACTAATGTACAAATGGTTAGGTCTCGTCAACAAATCTGAGTCGAACCGGATGACCCGACGTGCAGGGAGACAATTGTTCCCCGCGCGTCGCGCCTGATGCCCGAATGGTAAAATATTCCCTAAGACCGCCGCGCCACCCCAACGGAACGTAGAAATTGCAGCATTTTTCCCGACGATTCCGCCCATAACTATGTATTGGCGACACGGCTCCCGACCGAATTACGGCGGATTTAACGAAGCGGCCGCGCCTGCGGCTTAACCGTTTGTGCAGCGACGGCCACGCATAGTCCGGATCAAATCCCTTGCTCTTGCCAGGTTCATTGATCGTGACATCCTTTGGACGCGTGATTTCGGTTCGCGGATCGCTCGCCCGGGTCGGGCTTCTGGCGGAAGGCCGGATGCCGATCTCGGAGGTTCGGGCGACCGTCGGCCGTTTCGTCAGTATACGCTGCGCCAGCTCGGTCATCGTCGCGATGATCACCGAGGTCTCCTGCGAAAACCTATCGAGCACCGACAATTACATCGCGATCGCCTCGGTCGACCTGCTCGGCGAGATCCTCAATGCCGCCGACAAGGCCAAATTCCAGCGCGGCGTGACCAACTATCCGACCATCGGCGATGCCGTTGACCTCATCACGAGCCAGGAGCTGCGCACGATCTACGCGCCGACCGGGTCGGACCAAATCAATGTCGGCTTCCTCCAGCAGGACCGCTCGGTCGTCGCCTATGTCGACGTCGAGGAAATGCTGTCCAAGCACTTCGCGGTGCTTGGATCGACCGGCGTCGGCAAATCGACCGGCGTCTCGCTCCTGCTCAACGAGATCCTGAAGGCGCGCCCGAACCTGCGCATCTTCCTGCTCGACGTGCACAACGAATATGGCCGCTGCTTCGGCGATCGCGCGCTGGTGCTCAACCCACGAAACCTGAAGCTGCCGTTCTGGCTGTTCAACTTCGAGGAAATCGTCGACGTGCTGTTCGGCGGTCGCGCCGGCGTGCCCGAGGAGCTCGACATCCTCGCCGAGGTGATCCCGCTCGCCAAGGGCGTCTACACCCAGTACCAGAACGCCGACCGCATCGGTCTCAAGCGCATCGATCCCAAGCAGATCGGCTACACCGTCGACACGCCGGTGCCCTATCGCCTGGTCGACCTGCTGTCGCTGATCGACGAGCGCATGGGCAAGCTCGAGAACCGCTCGTCGCGCATCATCTATCATAAGCTGATCTCGCGCATCGAGGCCGTCCGCAACGACCCGCGCTACGCCTTCATGTTCGACAACGCCAATGTCGGCGGCGACACCATGGCGGAGGTGATCAGCCATTTGTTCCGCCTGCCGGCCAACGGCAAGCCGATGACGGTGATGCAGCTCGCCGGCTTCCCGGCCGAGGTCATCGACTCCGTCGTCTCGGTGCTGTGCCGGATGGCCTTTGATTTCGGCCTGTGGAGCGACGGCGTCTCGCCGCTGCTGTTCGTCTGCGAGGAAGCGCACCGCTACGCCTCCGCTGACCGCAACATCGGCTTCGGCCCGACCCGCAAGGCGGTGTCGCGCATCGCCAAGGAGGGCCGCAAATACGGCGTCTATCTCGGCCTCATCACGCAGCGCCCCGCAGAGCTCGACGCCACCATCATCTCCCAGTGCAACACGCTGTTCACGATGCGTCTTGCCAACGACCGCGACCAGGCGCTGCTCCGCGCCGCCGTGTCGGACGCGGCCGCGAACCTTTTGTCCTTCGTGCCCTCGCTCGGCACCCGCGAGGTGCTGGCGTTCGGCGAAGGCGTCGCGCTGCCAACGCGACTGCGCTTCAAGGAGGTGCCGCCGCATCAATTGCCGCGCGGCGAAGCCACCATCTCGAGCGTGCCCTCGGTCACCTCCGGACACGACATGCATTTCGTCAGCGCCGTGCTCGAACGCTGGCGCGGCGCCACCTCGCAGCGCGACGTGCCGAACGATCCGGTGTTCGCGGCACCGCCTGCCAAGACGATGTCCAGCCTCGAAGCCCCGATGCTGCAACCCTCGATGGGCCTCGACCCCGACCGCTTCTCGCTATTGAAGAAGCCGTTGCGGTAAGGGCGCGCTCGCGCTTCAAGCACACTGTCATGCCCCGCGACCCGGCTACGCCAACGCTTCGCCGAGGTTGTGGTCTAGGGGCGCCGAAGCTTTAGCGTAGGCGGCAGGCGGGCATCCAGTACGCCGCAGCTTCTCGGTTCAATCACGCCGGCCTCTGGAATACTGGATCGCCCGAGGTCGGGCGATGACAGCCAGGATGTGGCACGTTGAGACGGCCGCGCGCATCGATTATGTTTGCCGGCCCAAGCCGCGCTGTCGTACCGGCTGGCGAATTTCACGGGCATGCGACCGAACGGGGACGACTGCCGAAGAAGTGATCGACAGGCTATGACCGAACTCGACTGGCTCGAAATCCTGCTGCGTCTCGGCAGCGCCACGCTCGCCGGCGGCGCGATCGGCCTGAACCGCGACCTGCAAGGTAAGCCGATCGGACTGAAGACACTCGGCATCGTCGGGCTCTCCACCGCGGCCGTCGTGCTGCTCGCCGTCGAGTTCGCCGAGCCCGGCAGGATCAACGATGCGGCAAGTCGGGTGATCCAGGGCATCCTGACGGGGATCGGCTTCCTCGGTGCTGGCGTCATTGTCCACGAGAGCAAAGGTTTTCGCGTGAGCGGCCTGACCAGTGCGGCCTGCACGTTCCTCGCCGCCTGCCTCGGCATTATCTGCGGCGCCGGACAGTGGAAGATCGTCGCAGCCGCTCTGGCGCTCGCCTTCGTTTTGCTGACGGTCGGCCGCCGCGTAGAGAGCTGGCTGCACCGGATCCTCGGTGGCAAGGACGAATCGCACGAAGCGGCCTCAGAGCAGGGGCCTGAGCAGCGCCTAGGCGGGTCCGGCTAACCTCGCGCTCTCCGCGCCGCTCAGGTCTTGCGCCGCAGGCTCCAGAGACTCCCGGCGAGCAGGACGGCGGTCACGAGCAGGATGGCGACGAAGGTCTGGATGATGGTGAAGTTCAGCGCATCCCGCGCGACGAATAGCGCGGTGATGGCTCCGGCGACAACAAACAGAATGCGAAGGATCAGGCTCATCGCCGCGTCTCCGGGTCGGCATGATCCGGAGCCCACTAGCCTTGCGCATTGGACACAATGCGTGTTCGCCCCTCATGCATCGTGACCCTAGCGGCCTGCGCCAGACAGGATTTGCGACATATCAAGGACCTGCGCGCCATCAGGACGCAGGACCTGAGAACCCACGGATGCAGCTCGCCGCCGCTCTCCGGCGCGCAAGGCCCGAACTGATCGCGCGACCGATGCGTTCGTGCGGCTGCGAAGCGCTATGCCGCTAGTGCTTTGCCATCAACTCAAGTGCCGGAGCAAAGCGCTCGGCGAACGTCAATGTCTTGGCGTGGTGAACTGCGGCAAACGAGGCCGAAACCCCTGCTGACGCGAGGGCGAGCAAGGCAACAGCGAAAAACAGACGGCGCATTCCTGCCTCCTGTGTGAGCCCGATTGCGCCAAGATGGGACGGCTCTGTTTCAGGAGCGCTTCATGCGGACGGAAAATGATTTCGCTCAAGAGGCTGTGATGGGGTCCGGATTGCGGTACCGCATGCGGTACAGATGCGCCCCTAATCATCGTCCGCCGGCCCGCACCAGCCGGGCAGATAGATCGCATCCTTGCTTCTAGCCGAGGACAGGGCCTTCTCGAGCGCCTTGTCGAAATCGGCATCGATCACCTTGCGCGAGAGTTTTCGGCGCAGATAGTCGGCCCACAGGAATTCGGAGAACGGCGTCGTATCCTTGGCGAAGCCGCCGATGCGGCGGAGCTCGCCGGCGAGGCTGCGGAACGGGTCATCCTTGAGGTCGGCCACCGATTTCGGCAGGTCGCGGAACGGCCGCCTTTCGCCCTTGGCGTCGTAGGGATAGACCCAGCGCTTGTTGTCCATGACGCCCCAGAAGGCCTCGCGCTCGACCATTCTGAGGTCGCCAACGATGGTCACCAGCACGTCCTTGACGCCCTCGTCATGCAGCGCGCGGCCGAGATGATGATGGTCGATCACGTAATAGCGCAGGTCCGGACCGTAGACGACGGGGATCATGTGCTTGCCGAGCAGGTCGGCCTGCTTCTTGCTGTCGCGCTGGCGCCAGCGCTTGCGCTTCTCCTTGACCTCACGCATGCCGACCGTCATCTGCGTCGGCCGAAGCGACAGAATCGGGACCGGATGCACTCTCGGCTCGCGCGTATTGGTCATAGTCGAACGGTCCCTTCATGGTTGCAAATGGGTGGAAACAGGTTCCCTGGACTATGCCATGGTCCGTGGGGAGGCAAAATGCGTCGGGCTGCAGGCGGAGATCGCAAGCCGATGTGGACGCGGGCATGAGCCCCGCGGCCGTTGTTGCAACGCAATCCGCGCATTCCTGACCGGGTCGCGGCCGGCTTTTTGACAGCGCCTATGCAGAATAGTGCGAACAGGAAATGCAGCTACGCGTTGAGAAGATTTTCTGCAACAGGTTCGTCCTGTGTGCTATCTAAAAATCGCTGCTTCGGAGTGATCCCCCGCCCCATGACAACCCAGCGGCCCATAAGCTCAGATGACGAGCACCGGGTGCTCCAGTTCAGGCCGCGCACCTCGCCTTCCCCGGTGGTTCGCCGGGGCAACGGCACCGTGCAGCAATTGCGCGCACCCGAGCCACTCGACCTGACCCGCTACGAGCAGCCCCGCACCGAACCGGACGATTTCCGCCACCGCATGCTCGCCAATATCGCGGCGCTCGCCTTCACCATCGCGCTGACCGCGATCGGGATCTGGCTCGCCGTGAGCATCGCCGACCTGCGCCGGACCCAGGATTGCGTGCTGATGGGCCGCCGCGACTGCGTCAAGATCACGACGCCGCATATCTAGGCCCGGCTCGCCGCCCGTCCCTTGGCGGACGGGCTGTGGCGGGCATCCCCAGCCCTGTCTGCTCGCCTGCCCGGCTCCATTGAACTCAGGGCGGCGCTCCGATATACGGGCTTTCGACCCGGCCAGAGGGGGGTTTGAGGGCGTCATCAGGGGCGCGATGCCCACCCACCGCGCCACTCTGGAAATCTGACAAATACCTGCAATATATCAAAGGCTTAGTGATGTCTTCCACATTCGATCAGGTCGCCACGATCATCGCTGAAACCTGCGACATCCCGCGCGACACGATCACGCCGGATAGTCATGCCATCGATGATCTCGGCATCGACAGCCTCGATTTCCTTGATATCGCCTTCGCAATCGACAAGCAGTTCGGCATCAAGCTGCCGTTGGAAAAGTGGACCCAGGAGGTCAACGACGGCAAGGCGACCACTGAGCAGTATTTCGTGCTGAAGAACCTGTGCGCGCGCATCGACGAGCTCGTCGCGGCCAAGGGCGCGAGCGCCTAAGCGCGCGGCCATGCAACTCGAATACTTTCACATGATCGATCGGATCGTCGACCTCAAGGTCGACGAGAAGACGATCGTTGTCGAAGCCCAAGTCCCGAAGGAGAGCACCGTCTTCGAGGGGCACTTCCCGGGCTATCCCTTGATGCCCGGCGTGCTCCTGATCGAATCGATGGCGCAAGCCTCCGGCTGGCTTCAGCTCGGCGTGTTCAAGTTCGAGCGCATGCCGATCCTGGCCGCCGTGAAGGAGGCCAAGGTCCGCGGTTCGGTCTACCCGGGCGATCTCATGAGCATCGAAGCGAGCCTTACCCATGAAGGCTCGGGCTATGCCATGACCGAAGCCAAGATCAGGGTCGGCGGCAAGCTACGCGCAAACTCGGCACTCACCTTCACGCTGATCCCCTTCCCCAATGCGGATATGCGCGGCTACATGGACGCGTTCGCCAAGCGCATCGGCTTTCCGCAACAGACTGTATCGCCATGACTGAGACTGCTTCGAAGCCCGCCCAGACGGAAGTCTGGATCACCGGCATTGGCCTTGCCACCTCGCTCGGCGAAGGGCTCGACGCCAACTGGGCCGCGCTCCAGGAGAAGCGCATCAATGTCGACGAGAAGGGATTTGCGCCCTACATCGTGCATCCCTTGATGCCGGTCTCTTTCGACAGCCAGATTCCGAAGAAGGGCGACCAGCGGCAGATGGAAGCCTGGCAGCGTATCGGCACCTATGCCGCGGGCCTTGCGCTCGACTCCGCCGGGATCAAGGGCAACAAGGACATCCTGTCGAAGATCGACATGGTGATCGCCGCAGGCGGCGGCGAGCGCGACCTCAACGTCGACACCGGCGTGCTTACGGCCGAGGCCAAGGGCGCCAACGCGTCCGGCTTCCTCAACGAGCGGCTGATGAGCGATCTGCGCCCCACCCTGTTCCTGGCCCAGCTTTCCAACCTGCTGGCCGGCAACATCGCCATCGTTCATGGCCTCGGCGGCACCTCGCGCACCTTCATGGGTGAAGAGGTCGCCGGCGCCGATGCCGCCCGCATTGCGCTCGCGCGCATTGCCTCGGGCGAGAGCGACATCGCGCTCGTCGGCGGCTCGCACAATGGCGAGCGCAAGGACCTGCTGGTTCTCTACGAATTTGGCGACTTCAACCTGAAGGACAAGTTCGCGCCCGTCTGGGCACGCAAGGAGCATCCCGGCTTCGCGCTCGGTTCGGCCGGCGCCTTTCTGGTGCTGGAATCGCGGGCGCATGCAGAGGCGCGCGGCGCCAAGCCGTTCGCGAAGCTGTCGAGCGTCGTTGCCGACCTCGCCCGGCGCAAGCAGGGTGGCGACATGACTGCGACGCTGGAGAAACTTTGGGAAAAGCTGCCCAAGCGCGCGGGCAAGGGCGCGATCATATCGGGCGCGACCGGCGCCGAGCCCGCGACCTCGGAAGAGCGCAGCTTCCTGAAGAGCCATGCCGATCTCCCGGTGCGCTCGACCGGCACGATGTTCGGCCACACCATGGAAACGCAATTCCCGCTCGGCATTGCCCTCGCGGCACTGTCAATCTCGCGCGGCGCGCTGTTCCCGCCGAATGATTCGACGGGGACCGAGATTGAAATGCTTGGCGCACCCACCCAGATCGTGGTGGTAGGGGCCGGACACTGGCGCGGCGAAGGCATGGCGCTGGTCGAGGCAGTGAGCTAGCTGAAGCGGGGAACGACATGACTGCACCACGCGACAAATTCGGGCGTCCCGTCGTCGTCGTCACCGGCATGGGCATCATGACCTCGCTCGGCGCCGGCAAGGCCGACAATTGGGCGAAGCTGGTCGCCGGCGAATCCGGTATTCGCACCATCACGCGCTTTCCGATCGACGGCCTCAGGACCACGATGGCCGGTACGGTGGATTTCGTCAGCGTCGATCCGTTCTCCTCCACCGCGCTTTCGGAGCGGATGGCCGAGCTGGTGACGGAGGAAGCGCTTGAGCAGGCCGGCATCGGCGCCAAGGCGGATTTCCCTGGTCCCCTCTTCCTCGCGGTTGCACCGGTCGAGGTCGAATGGCCGCAACGTCGCGAACTCGGTCGCGCCGTCGGCCAGCTCGACATCACCTATGACGATCTGCTGCGCATTTCCGGCGGCGGCAAGTACAGCGCCTACCATCATCGCTTCATGTTCGGGTCTGTCGCCGCGCATCTCGCCGAGACGTTCGGCACCAAGGGCTCGCCGATCTCGCTGTCGACGGCCTGCGCCTCGGGCGCGACCTCGATCCAGCTCGGCGTCGAGGCGATCCGCCGCGGCGAGACAGACGCCGCGCTGTGCGTCGCGACCGACGGCACCGTGAACCCGGAAGCGCTGGTGCGCTTCTCGCTGCTTTCGGCGCTGTCGACCCAGAACGATCCGCCGCAGGCGGCCTCCCGCCCCTTTTCCAAGAACCGCGATGGTTTTGTGATGGCGGAAGGGGCCGGCGCCCTGGTGCTCGAAAGCTACGAGGCGGCGACTGCGCGCGGCGCAAAGATCCTCGGCGTGATCGCCGGCTGCGGCGAGCTCACCGATTCCTTCCATCGCACCCGCTCCTCGCCCGACGGCAAGCCGATCATCGGCTGCATGAACAAGACGCTGGCCGATGCCGGCATGACGCCGGACCAGATCGACCACATCAACGCGCACGGCACCTCGACACCCGAGAACGACAAGATGGAGTTCAACACGACATCGGCGGTGTTCGGCGAGCTCGCGCAGAAGATTCCAGTCACCTCCAACAAATCGATGGTTGGCCACACCATCTCGGCGGCAGGCGCGGTCGAGGCGATCTTCTCGCTGCTCACGCTCGAGCACCAGCGCATCCCGCCGACGATCAACTACGAGACCCCGGATCCCACGATCCTGTTCAACGTCGTCGGCAACAAGGCGCGCGATGCCCGCGTGACCGCAGTCATGTCGAACTCGTTCGGCTTCGGCGGCCAGAACGCCTCGCTGATCCTGACCCGCGAACCGGCCTGACCGGACGCATGGCTCTGCTGACTGCGAGCACGAAGGCCCGCGCGCAGGCGGCTGCCAAATCGATCGGCGGCAGCCTTATCGGCGCCGCTACCGTCGGCATGCTGCGCACCACGCGCTATTTCGATCCGGTCAAAACCTCGGACTTCTTCGCACGCGTCGTGAAGATGATCGGCCCGCGCCTGCGCGAGCACCGCATCGGCCGCGCCAACCTCGCCGCCGCCTTCCCCGAGAAGTCGCCGGAGGAGATCGAACGGATCCTGATGGGCGTCTGGGACAATCTCGGCCGCGTCGGCGCCGAGTTCGCCCATATCGACCAGGTCTGGGACTACGATCGCGACCATCCGGAAAAGAGTCGGATCGAGATTCCCCAACGCAGCATCGAGCTGTTCGACCAGATCAGGGACGACGGCAAGCCGGCGCTGATCTTTGCAGCGCATCTGGCCAATTGGGAATTGCCGGCGCTTGCCGCCGTCGCGCACGAGCTGGATACCGCGATCCTCTACCGCCGGCCGAACATTGCGTCTGCCGACCGCATCATCCAGGAGATGCGCCAGGTCAACATGGGCACGCTGATCCCGGCCGGCCGCGACGCGCCCTTGCGCCTTGCGCAGGCGCTGAAGGACGGCAAGCACGTCGCGATGCTGATCGACCAATATCTGACCGCCGGCGTCGAGGTCACCTTCTTCGGCCGCAAGACCCGCGCCAATCCGATGCTGGCGCGGCTGCTCCGCCAGATCGAATGCCCGATCCACGGCGTCCGCATCATCCGCCTGCCCGGCGGCCGCTTCCGCGGAGAGCTGACGGAAGAAGTCCAGCCGGTGCGCGACGCCGACGGCAAGATCGACATCCAGGGCACGACCCAGGCGATCACGAGCGTGGTGGAAAGCTGGGTCCGCGAGCATCCCGAGCAGTGGCTCTGGCTGCACCGGCGGTGGCGGTAGTTGCACCGTCATTGCGAGGAGCGAAGCGACGAAGCAATCCAGAGTGCCCCAGCGGAGAAATTCTGGATTGCTTCGCTTCGCTCGCAATGACGGACGTGCCGCTCAGCGCCCAGTCTTCACCTTGGTCCAGAGCCTATTGATGATCCGCTGGGTCGCCGGCTCGCGCGCCGTGATGACGAACAGTTTTGAGAGCGTCCCCTCGTCCGGATAGATGTTCTTGTCATTCAGTATCTTCGGATCGACCAGCTTCTGGCTGGCGAGGTTACCGTTAGCGTAGGACAAAAAGTCCGAGTTCTTGGCGGCGACGTCGGGCCGGTAGAGATAGTTGATCAGCGCGTAGGCCTCATTGACGTTCTTGGCATCGGCGGGGATCGCAAGATTGTCGAAAAACATCTGCGCGCCCTCCTTCGGGATCGTGTAGCCGATCTCGATGCCGCTCTTGGCTTCCGCAGCGCGGGCGCGAGCCTGCATGATGTCGCCGGACCAGCCGACCACGAAGCAGATCTCGCCGGTGGCGAGCGCGCTTAAGTATTCGGACGAGTGAAACTTGCGCACGGACGGGCGGACTTTTGCGACGATTTCGGCGGCCTTCTCGAGGTCGGCCTGCTTGGTCGAGTTCGGATCGAGCCCGAGATAGTTCAGCGCCGCCGGAAAGATGTCGTCGGCGGAGTCGAGCATGTGCACACCGCAGTCTTTGAATTTGGCGAGGTTCTCCGGCTTGAAGACGATGTCCCAGCTGTCGATCTTCGCGTCCGGTCCCAGGATCTGCTTCACCTTGGCGACGTTGTAGCCGATGCCCGTTGTGCCCCACATGTAGTTGGCGGCGTAGACATTGCCGGGATCGTAGGTCGCAAGATGCTTGGTCACCATCGGCCAGGCATTGGCGAGGTTCGGCAGCTTCGACTTGTCGAGCTTCTGGAAGATGTTGGCCTTGATCTGGCGCTGCAGGAAATAGGCGGTGGGCACCACGACGTCGTAGCCGGACTTGCCGGCCATCAGGCGTGTTTCCAGTGTCTCGTTGGCATCGAACGTGTCGTAGACCACCTTGATGCCTGTCTCCTTGGTGAAGGCCTCAAGGACATCCGGCGCCATGTAGTTGGACCAGTTGTAGAAGTTGACGACCCGCTCCTCGGCCTTGGCGGGAGCGGAGAGCAACGTCAGCGCTGCGGCGACTGCGAGACCGAGGCAAAGCCTGGAGCGGCCGACGTTCGTCATCTCAAATCTACCTCTTGCGGCCGCGCACCGCGTCCGACAACCGCTCAAGTGCGGTGTCGAGCGTCTCGTCCTTCTTGGCAAAACAGAAGCGGACCACGGATGTCACCGGGTCCTGCTCGTAGAAGGCCGACACCGGGATCGCCGCGACCTTGTAATCCCTGACGATCCGCCAGCAGAACTCGGTGTCGCTCTCGTTGAGTCCGAGCGGCGACAGGTCGACGGTGAGGAAGTAGGTGCCTTGCGACTTCAGCACGGGGAAGCCGAGGCTTTCGAGGCCCCTTGTCAGACGGTCTCTGCTCCGCGTCAGATCCTTGCGCATCGACAGGAAGTAGTCGTCGGATTTGCCGAGGCCGTAGGCGACGGCGGCCTGGAGGTTCGGCGCGGTGGTGAAGGTCAGGAACTGGTGCACCTTGGCGGCGACGCGCAAGAGCGGCGGCGCGGCGCAAACGAAGCCGATCTTCCAGCCCGTCAGCGAGAAGATCTTGCCGGCCGAGCCGACCTTGATGGTGCGCTCGCGCATGCCGGGGATGGTGATCAGCGGGATGTGCTTGTGCTCGTCGAAAGTGACGTGCTCCCAGACCTCGTCGCAGATCGCGATGACGTCGAACTCCTGGCAGTAGCGCGCCAGCAGCTCGAGGTCCTCGCGCGGATACACCACCGCGGAGGGATTCAAGGGGTTGTTGAACAGCACCGCCTTGGTCTTTGAATTGAAGACGCTTTTCAGCATGTCCTCATTCAGCCGCCAGTGCGGCGGCTCGAGTCGCACCAGGCGCGGAATGCCGCCGGCCTGGCGGATGATCGGCAAATAGGAATCATAGACCGGCTGGAAGCAGACCACCTCGTCCCCGGGCTGGACCACCGCGAGGATCGCCGAGGTCAGCGCCTCGGTGCCGCCGGAGGTCACCATCACCTCGCTCATCGGATCGAGCTTGAGCCCGTGCCAATGCCCGTAATGGGTTGCGATCGCCTGGCGCAGCTCCGGCAGGCCCATCATCGAGGGGTACTGGTTGTAGCCGTTCAGCGAGGCGTCGGCCGCGGCGCGGCGGATGTCCTCGGGGCCGGGATCGTCGGGAAAGCCCTGGCCGAGATTGATGGCCGCATTGTCGCGCGCGGCCTGCGACATCGCCTCGAAGATGGTGACGGGAAGGTCGGCGAAGACCTTGTTCAGCGAAGAGCTCTTGGTCATCGGGTGGGTCAGCCACCGACCTTGCTGGGAAGACCGGCCGCCTTCCAGCCGAGCATGCCGCCGGCCAGATGCTTGTCGTATGGCAGGCCCGCCGCCTGCGCCGCGAGCGAGGCCGTCACCGAGCGCTTGCCCGAGCGGCAGGCGAACACGACGTCCTTGCCTTGGGGATCGGGGATCGCCTTGGGATCGAAGGTCGAGAGCGGAACCACGACGCCGTAGGGATAGGCCTCGGCCTCGACCTCGTTCGGCTCACGGACGTCGACAAGCAGATAGCGCCCTTCCGCGACACCCTTGGAGACCTCGTCCGGGGTCAGATCCTGTACCTGATTTGCCACATCATCCTCCAACGTCGCAGGCATATGCCGGGGCGCCCCCCGGCCGGCGGGCAACCTCGCCTCTCGGGACACGAAAATCAAGCGCTACAAAGGCTTGAGCCACGCGGCGCAAGTTAAAGCTAAATCGCAGCGACTTGAAGTGCGGGTTTCGGAATGAAGCCCGGAGGTCCCGTCTTGGTCCTACCTAAGCTGTGATCTCTATCATCAAACTCGGTGTCATTCCCCGCGAAAGCGGGGAATCCAGTACGCCGCGGCCTCGCGGTATCTTCGCACTGTCTCTGGAATACTGGATCGCCCGCCTTCGCGGGCGATGACAGCCGTGGAGGCGGACGGAGCGCCGGCTTGACGCTAGATCGTCACCTGCGTTCCGACCTCGACTACACGGCCTGAGGGGATCTGGAAATAGTCGGTGGCATCGTTCGCCGAGCGGCTCAGCGAGATGAAAAGCCGGTCCTGCCAGCGCGGCATGCCGGAATGCGCCGCGGGCTTCAGCGCCCTCCGCGACAGGAAGAACGAGGTCGACATGATGTCGAACTGCCAGCCGAGCTTGCGCGCGATCGCCAGCGCCTTCGGCACGTTGGGCGATTCCATGAAGCCGAACTTCAGCGTCACCTTGGAGAAAGTCGGTGAGATCTGCTCCAACCTCACCCGCTCGGCCGGGTCGATCCGCGGGGTCTGCGCGGTCTCGATGGTGAGAATGACGTTCTTCTCGTGCAGCACCTTGTAGTGCTTCAGACTATGCATCAGCGCGGTCGGCGCGCTGAGCGGGTCCGAGGTCAGGAACACGGCGGTGCCGGGCACGCGCTGGGGCGGCCGTTTCTCCAGCATTGCCACGAGGTCGGCAAGCGGGAACTCGAGCTTGCGCGACTTATCGAACAGGAGCCGGCTGCCGCGCCGCCACGTATACATCAGGAGGATCATGAGCGCGCCGAGCGCCAGCGGCACCCAGCCGCCTTCGAAGACCTTGAGCAAGTTCGCGGCGAGGAAGGTCAGGTCGAGGAACAGGAACGGCACAATCAGGGCGGCGGCCGCGACCGGCGACCACCGCCAGACCTTCCAGATCACGACAAAGCCCATCATCGCGGTGACCACCATGGTGCCGGTGACGGAGATGCCGTAGGCCGACGCCAGCGCGCTGGAGGAGCGGAACAGCAGCACAAGCAGCACCACCGCTACCAGCAGCAACTGGTTGATGCGCGGGATGAAGATCTGGCCGGAATGGGCTTCCGACGTATGGCGAATTTCGAAGCGTGGCAGCAGCCCGAGCTGGATCGCCTGGCGCGTCAGCGAATAGGCGCCGGTGATCACCGCCTGGCTCGCGATCACGGTCGCCATGGTGGCCAGCACGACCATGCTGCCGCGGAAAAAGCCTTGCGGAAACAGCTGGAAGAACGGGCTGACGATCGCGCCGGGATCGCCGAGCACGAGAGCGCCCTGCCCCAGATAATTCAGCGCCAGCGATGGCAGCACGATCGACAGCCAGGCGGTCTGGATCGGCCGCTTGCCGAAATGACCAAGGTCGGCATAGAGCGCCTCGGCGCCGGTCACAGCCAGAAACACCGCACCCAGCGTGATGAAGCCGATGATGCCATGGTGCAGCATGAATGACACGGCGTAGAGGGGGTTCAACGCGAGCAGCACTTGCGGCTGCTGGATAATCGGATGGATCGCCGCCGCCGCGAGGACTGCGAACCAGACGCACATGATCGGCCCGAAGAAGGCCGCAACGCGCGCCGTGCCGCGTGACTGCACGGCGAACAGACAAACCAGGATCACGACGGTCAGCGGAACGATGTAAGGCTCGAACGTCAGGGTGACGTCCTTCATGCCTTCGATCGCCGACAGCACCGAGAGTGCCGGTGTGATCACGGCATCGCCGTAGAACAGGGCGCCGGAGATGATGCCGAGCAGGACGATAGTCGCCCCGCCCGTGCCAACCGCGCGCTGGGCCAGTGCCATCAGCGCGAGCGTGCCGCCCTCGCCATTGTTGTCGGCGCGGAGCAGGATCACGACGTATTTGAGCGTCACCACCACGATGAGCGCCCACAGGATCAGCGAGAGCACGCCAAGCACCGCCGCAGGCGTCGGCACCCCCTCCACGCCCGAGGCGGCCATCACCGCCTCGCGGAATGCGTAGAGCGGGCTGGTGCCGATGTCACCATAGACCACGCCGATGCTGCCAAGCGTCAGCGCACCGAAGCCGGCTGTGGTGTGGGCGTCGCCATGCCCGTTGGCCGCCGCCGTCTCCGGGGCGGGAACTGCTACGTCACTGGTCATGGGAGAGCCCGATGGCCTCAAAATGCTTCACTGCACAACGGCGGAAGAGCGCGCGGGCTTATAGTCCTGCGCTGCTGGCATAGCCTAGCCCGATTCTGGGCCCTTACCATGCAAATTAGCATAGGTCCGCCAATTGCGGTCAAATGGTGACTTGGGTGCCGACTTCAACCACCCGCCCGGTGGGAATCTGGAAATAGTCGGTAGCGTCATTGGCGGACCGGCTCAGCGCAATGAAGAGATGGTCCTGCCAGAGCGGCATGCCAGATTGCGCCGAGGCCTTCAGCGACCTCCGCGACACGAAGAACGACGTCGACATGATGTCGAACTGCCAACCCTGCTTGCGCGCAATCGCGAGCGCCTTGGGCACGTTCGGCTGCTCCATGAAGCCGAAGCGCAGGCGGACCTTCGAGAATTTGTCGCTGATCTTCTCCATGCGGAACCGCTCCGACAGGTCGACCCGCGGCGTATGCGCGGTCTCGATGGTCAGGATCACGTTGTGCTCGTGCAGCACCTTGTTGTGCTTGAGATTGTGCAACAGCGCGGTCGGGACGAACGAGGGATCGCTGGTCAGGAACACCGCGGTGCCCTTGACGATGTGCGGCGGCCGCTTCTCCAGGCTCCGGATCAGATCGTCCAGCGGCACCTCGATCCGGCGCGTCTTCTGGATCAGGATTCCCGAGCCGCGCCGCCAGGTCCAGATCGTCCCCGCCATGAGCACGCCGAACAGCAGCGGCACCCAGGCGCCTTCGAGCAGCTTGAGCAGGTTGGCGCTGAAGAAACTCATATCGACGACGACGAAGGGCACGATGACGGCAGCGGCGGTGGCGGCGCGCCAGTTCCACAATTTCCAGATCACGACAAAGCCCATGATGCCGTCGGCGACCATGGTGGTGGAGACCGCGATGCCATAGGCCGAAGCCAGATTGCTGGGGGTGTGGAACAGCAGCACCAGCAGCATCACGCCGATCAGCAGCAACCGATTCACGCGCGGCAGATAGATCTGGCCAGCGTGAGTCTCGGAGGTGTAGCGAACCTCGAAGCGTGGCAGCAGGCCAAGCTGCACCGCCTGATAGACCAGCGAATAGGCGCCGGTAATCACCGCCTGGCTCGCGATCACCGTCGCGGCGGTCGCAAGCCCGACCAGCGGCAGCACCAGACCTTCAGGCACCATGCGATAGAAGGAATGCTCGATCGCGCTGGGATCGGACAGCACCAACGCGCCCTGCCCGAAATAGTTGATCAAGAGCGCGGGCAGCACGAAGAACATCCAGGCCGATTGGATCGGCTTGCGGCCGAAATGGCCGAGATCGGCATAGAGCGCCTCGCCGCCGGTGACCGCCAGGAACACGGCGCCGAGCGTCACAAGGCCAATCGTGCCGTGCGACAGCAGGAATTGCAGCGCGTAGTAGGGATTGATCGCCGCAAGCACCGAGGGATCGTCGGCGATGTGGACGGCGCCCATCACCGCAAGACAGGTGAACCAGACCACCATCACCGGCCCGAAGGCGGAGGCCACCAGCGCCGTACCTTTGCTCTGGACCGCGAACAGCAGCGCCAGGATGAGAACCGTGAGCGGCACGACATAGTGCTCGAACGCGGGGGTTGCGAGCTTGAGGCCTTCCACCGCCGACAGCACCGAAATCGCCGGCGTGATCATGGAATCGCCGATGAACATGGAGGCGCCGACCACGCCGAGCGCGAGCAGGAACCAGCTCCGCCGCCCCAGCGCGCGCTGGCCGAGCGCCATCAGCGAGAGCGTGCCGCCCTCCCCGTTGTTGTCGGCGCGCAGCAGCAGCAGGACATATTTGGCAGTGACGACAATCAGCAGCGCCCACAGGATCAGCGAGAGTACGCCGAGCACCATGACCCGTGACACCGGCTCGCCATGGGCCGCGCCCCTGACGGCCTCGTGGAATGCGTAGAGCGGCGAGGTGCCGATGTCGCCGAAGACGACGCCGATGCTCCCGAGCGTGAGGGACCAAAAGCCCGCGGTGACCGGCCCTTCCTGGGTCTCAGTCGATGTGATGCTCGCCGTCATGAGGGTGGAAAACGCTTCGTCCCTGAATTTGATCCGGCGCCTTTTGACGCTTCCGGCGCGCCTGTCAATCGGCACCCCACCTTAGCAGGCGCCGAGGCGGATGCTGTGACGACGCGGCCACGCCGTTACCTGCGCGACGACATGCCTCAGGTAAGATGGTAGCGCAAGAGGCTTACGGCTTCAGATTCGGCGGCAGCGGCGGATCTTCGCGCATCAAGGTGATGGTCACCCGCCGGTTGGCTGCGAGCGAGGGATCGTCCGGAAACAGCGGCTGGGTGTCCGCCTTGCCGGAAACAGCAAAGATGTGGGACGGCGGCAGGCCCTCGCGTTCGAGGATCTGGCGCACGGCATTGGCGCGGTCGGCCGACAGATCGAAGGCGCCGTAGTCGCTGCGGACCGGCACGAATCCGGCGGCGGTGTGGCCGGCGATGGAAACGCGCAGCGGCGTCGCCTTGAGCGGGACAGCGAGCTTCTCGACCAGGCGGCGGGTGCGGTCATACGGCACCTTGGAGCCGTCGGCGAACATCGAGCGGCCGTCTTGATCGACGATCTCCAGATTGAGGCCCTGCTTGGTCTCCTCGAACATGATGTGCTTGGACATCTCGGTCAGTTCCGGCATGTCCTGCAACGCCTGGCGCAGCGAGGCCGCAGCGAGCGCGAAATTGCGGTCGACCTTGATCTTCGCCCCCGAGGTGCGGTCGCGGTCCTCCTGGTCGGGCGTCGGCGTGTTGGAGGCGTCCTCGGGCTGGATGTGGTCGACGTTCTTCAGCCGCGGGCGGGTTGGCAGACCGTCGGACTCGACGATGCCGGCATAGCGCGCTTCGCTCTGCACGCCGAAGGCGTCCCGCATCGATCCGGCGACGATCTTCAGCTTGTTGGCATCCTGGGTCGAGAACGCGACGAGCATCACGAAGAAGCTCATCATCAGGCCCATCAAGTCGGCGAAGGTCACGAACCAGCCGTGACCGCCGCCGTGGGCATCGCCGCGTTTCTTCTTGGCCATGGCCTAAATCCGGATGCGCGCGATCAGGCCGGCACCGGCTCACCCTCGGCGTGACGATGCTTCTCCGGCAGATAGGCCAGCAGCATTTCACGCACCAAGGTCGGGCTCTTGGAGTCGCGGATCATCAGGATGCCGTCGATGATCAGGGTGCGATTGGTCTCTTCATCGAGCAGCTTGCCGTGAAGCTTGTCGGCGATCGGCAGACAGAACAGGTTCGCGACCAGCGCGCCGTAGAGGGTGGCGAGCAGCGCGGTCGCCATGAACGGGCCGAGCTTGGAGGGATCGGTCATGTTCGCGAACATCTGCACCATGCCGATCAGCGTGCCGATCATGCCGAAGGCCGGGGCGCAGTCGCCGATGGCACGGTAGATCTTGCTGCCCTCGTCGAGGTGCATCAGGAAGTTGTCGCGGTCGCGCTCGAGATTGTCGCGGATGAAATCGAGGTCGTAGCCGTCGGCGACGTAGCGGATGCCCTTGGCGAGGAAGGGCTCGTCGGTCTCGACCTTTTCCAGACCCACCGGGCCTTGCTTGCGGGCAATCTCGGCGATGCGGGCTAGCTCGTCGACGAGGTCGTGGGCCGACAGGCGGCTCATGGTGAAGGCGAACTTGGCGCCGAGCGGAAGGCCATGCAGGAGCGCCGAGAGCGGGAAGCGGATCATGGTGGCGGAGATCGAGCCGCCGAAGATGATGATCATGGCATGTTCGGAGATGAACATGTGGAGATCGCCACCCATGAAGATCATCGCGGTGATGACGATGATGCCGGCCGTGAGCCCAACGCCCGTCATGATATCCATGGGAGACTCCAACGCGTACGCAACAACGGCCGTCCTGGCCGCTGGCGCGGCCCAACCCCGAACCGCAGCGGAAACCCTAGAGCGCCGCCCTTAAAGCCGCGTAAAGGTTAAGTCCGGACAGTGTGGTACGCCGTGCTGCAGACGCTGCGATGGCCGGCCGGCGGCGGAATCTCAACATTTCGCTAACCATAACCGGCCGCGCTAGGGCGATAGCCCCGTCAGCTCCAGGCTGAGCGCGCGCAGGCGCTTGCGTGCGTCGGCATCGTAGGCCTGCGGATTTGCGCGTGCCTCGTTCATGCCGTTGAAAAACAATCCGCTTCTATCAGCGACGTCGTCGCCCTCGACGAGGTGCAGGATCGCCGTGCCACCTTGCTCCACCGTAGACATCGGCGTGATGCCGCCGGCGCGCACCATCGTGGTGTTCATGTAGGTCGCGGGATGCAGCGCGTTCACGGTGATGCCGGTGCCCTTCAATTCCCGCGCCAGATCGATCGTGAACATGATCTGCGCGAGCTTGCTCTGCGCATAGGCGCGCGAGCCACTGTAGCTCCTGGTGATCATGACGTCGTCGAAATCGATCGGGTGCTGTCCGAGCGAGGCGACGTTGATGATGCGCGACGGCGCCGCCGTCTTCAACAATGGCATGACCAGATGGACGAGCAGGAAACCAGCGAGATAGTTCACGGCAAATCGCAGCTCGTGACCGTCGGCACTCACCTGCCGCTGCGGCCCGTCATTCTGCGAGCCAATGCCGGCATTGCTGACCAGGACATCGAGGCGCTGGTGGTCACGCGTCACGGCCTCCGCGAGCGCACGCGTGCCCGACATCGATGACAGGTCCGCCTGGTAGAAAGTCGGCGCGATACCGCCGGCCTTCACGATCTCGTCGCTCAACGTCTTTGCACGCGCCGCGTCGCGGCCATGGATCAGGACCCTCGCACCTTCTTCGGCCAGCCGGCGCGCAACGTAGCGGCCGACGCCGTCGGTCGAGCCGGTGATCAGAACCGTCTTGCCCTTCATCCTCATTGCGCGTCCTCCGACTGCGGCCCTGCGTCACATCCGTGACGCGCCATCATGCGGTATCCTGTGGCCGTGCGGCATGCTCCATCGCAGGAGCCGATTTGCCATGTTGACGTTGTTCAGTCTTCTCACCGCGCTGCCCGCAGTGCTAGCGCTCCATCTGCTCGAGCCGGAACTTGTACTGCCGGCATTCAGCGTCCTGCTTTTTGTCGAGGCCGGCTTCGCCGTGATCGCGGCGCGCTTGATTCATCTTCCGGACAATGCGGACAACATCACCCTGTGGGATCTTGCCGGCGGCTTCACCCTGATCGGATGCGCCGCCGCGGTGTTCGGCGAGCCGGATCAGGCCGCCCTGCGTCTGACGGAACAAGGCGACCCACGGCCGGCATCGCCGCCGTAGGCCGCTTCGTCACGCGTCTAGTGAATCTCCGCCGAACGTTTCAGCGCGGCCTTCAGCTTCTCCAGCGAGAAGTCGGGACTGCGCGCAATCTCCAGGATCGGCGTCTCGCGGCGGCCGCAGAGCTCGGCGGCCTCGGGCAGCTTTGCCGCGACGTCGAGCGGAATCACGATGGCGCCGTGCTGGTCGGCATGGATCAGATCGTCCGACTTCACGGTCATGCCGGCGACGCGCACCTCGCCGCCAAAGCTCTCGGCATGCACCCAGGCATGCGAGGGACCGATCGAGCCAGCGAGCGCCTGGAAACCAGGGGCCCATTGTGGGATGTCGCGGATCGAGCCGTCGGTGATGACGCCGAGGCAGCCGAGCGCCTTGTGCACATTGCTCTGCACCTCGCCCCAGAACGCACCATAGCCGACATCAGGACCGTCGATATCCTGGATCACCGAGATGCGCGGGCCGTGGCCGGTGCCGACATATTCGTAATAGTCGATGCGGCGCTTGGATTGTTCTTCCGCCGGGAGCGAGGATTTCAGCACCGAGCGGATCGCGACCGTGCGGGCATAGCCGACGATCGGCGGCAAATCGGGGAACGGACAGACCAGCTGCTTTGTGGTGTAGCCGATCAGCCGCCGCTCCGGCGCCACGATCTCCATGGCATTGCAGATCGTCGGAGTATCGTAGCGGCCCAGCGCTTCGAGGACGGAAGCGGGCAGCGGCCCGGTCGCGGAAGTGGTCACAGCGTTCTCTCCCAGATTGGCGGCCGCTGTTGGCGCGGTGCCGCCGGCACAGGGCGATATAGCCGAGATCAGGCTTCAACCCAACTCGGCGCGCCTCATGGCAGATATCCGCGTGTGACCGCTCAGTGCAGCCGTCCGGGCCGGTCGTCGTCGTGCGGCGGCTCCGACAAATTCGCCAGCGTCGGCGCCGAAGGCGGTGATGCGACCTCGCCTCCCGCTGGCGCGGTGGTTTCCATCGCACGCGCTTGATCGCGGTAGGATTTGTAGCCGAGCGGCAGGCAGAGCAGATAAAGCACCGTGCCGATCGACAGCACGTGCCAGGGATAGGCGATCAAGATCGCAATGAAGACGATCACGGCGACGAACGCCGGCAGCACCAATTCGGGCGGCACGCGCATGCGCTTGGTCTTGCCGGAGAACACCGGCAGGCGCGACACCATCAGGAACGCGATCAAAAGCGTATAGGCCGCCGTTACCGCCGCCGGCCAGCGCCCGAGATCGAGGAACGCGACATAGATCGGCAGCAGCACGGTGATCGCACCGGCCGGCGCCGGCACGCCGGTGAAGAAATTGGCGGCGAAGGCCGGCTTGTTGGGATCGTCCATGGTGGCGTTGAAACGCGCCAAGCGCAGGCCGCCAGAGATCGCGAACACCATCGCGGCGATCCAGCCGGCATTGCCGAGCTCGTGCAGCTGCCAGAAATACAGCATCAGGCCGGGCGCCACGCCGAAATTGACGAAATCGGCGAGGCTGTCGAGCTCGGCGCCGAATTTGGACTGGCCCTTGATCATGCGCGCGATGCGGCCGTCGATGCCGTCGAGCGCGGCCGCGAACACGATGGCGTAGACGGCGAGCGACATCCGCCCCTCGATCGACAGCCGGATTGAGGTCAGCCCGGCGCAGATGGCCAGCAGCGTGATGACGTTGGGCACCAGCATCCGCACCGGAATCGGACGGAACCTCCGCCGGCGCGTGTCAGGATCTCTCAAATCGTAGGGCGTCATGGCTCGTCCTCACCTCAGGGCGAGATATAGCAAGCCGCGCTCCCCTCCGCCATTGCCGCGGAAGGGCCACATGCACCGACTATTGGTTAATTGGCGCGATAGCTGCGGCTCGGGTCATCCCCGGCAAGATCGGCCAAAATCGTCTCGCCGGCGATCGCGGTCTGCCCCTCCGATACCAGCGCCTTGGTGCCAACAGGCAAATAGACGTCGAGGCGCGAGCCGAAGCGGATCAGGCCGAAGCGCTCACCGGCACCGATCGCCTGCCCCTCCTTGACGAAGCAGACGATGCGCTTGGCCACGAGGCCGGCGATCTGGATCACGCCGATCCGCGCCGTCGGTGTCGTGATCACCAGTGAGTTGCGCTCATTGTCCTCGCTCGCCTTGTCCAGCTCGGCATTGATGAACAGGCCGGGCCGGTAGGCGATACGGTCCACCCTGCCCGCGATCGGACTGCGGTTTACGTGACAATTGAATACGCTCATGAACACCGAGATGCGCGGCAGCGGCCGGTCGCCGAGCCCGAGCTCGGCCGGCGGCAGCGCCATGGTGATCATCGAGATGCGGCCGTCCGCCGGTGACACCACGAGCCCCTCGCGCACGGGCGTGATGCGGACAGGATCGCGGAAGAACAGCGCGCACCAGACGGTCAGGATCGTGCCGATCCACCCCAGAGGGGACCACAGCCAGAACAGGATCAGGCTTGCCAGCGCAAAGCCGCCGATGAAGGGATAGCCCTCCTTGTGGATCGGCGGGATCTGACGCTGGATCGAATCGAGAATGGACATCGCTCTCTGCCGCTGAAGGGTTGACGGCGCACGGGGCCGTCCCGCGCGGTGGAGTTGTTTAGGCCAGAGTTGGGACCGGAGACAAGGTCACTCCGCCGCCGCAGGCGCCGTTAGGACGTCATCGACCGGCGGCGGCTGCCGGTTGGGCGCCTCGCTGGCGTCGGCCATCTTGGCCAGTTTCTCCCGTGCCTCCTCGGCCTCGCGCTGCCTGTTCCACATGCTGGCATAGAGGCCGGCCTGTGCGAGCAGTTTTGCGTGGGTGCCGCGCTCGGCGATGCGGCCCTGGTCCAGCACGATGATCTCGTCGGCGCCGACGATGGTCGAGAGCCGGTGCGCGATCACCAGCGAGGTGCGGTTCTTGGCGACGCGGTCGAGCGCGCCCTGGATCTCGTGCTCGGTGTGGGTGTCGAGCGCCGAGGTGGCCTCGTCGAGCACCAGGATCGGCGGTGCCTTCAAGACGGTGCGCGCGATCGCGACGCGCTGCTTCTCGCCGCCGGACAGCTTGAGGCCGCGCTCGCCGACCTGGGTCTCGTAGCCCTTCGGCGCCAGGCGGATGAAGTGGTCGATCTGCGCCAGCCGCGCCGCCTCCTCGACCTCCGCATCGCTGGCGTCCCAGCGGCCATAGCGGATGTTGTAGCGGATGGTGTCGTTGAACAGCACAGTGTCCTGTGGCACCATGCCGATCGAGGCGCGCAGCGAACCCTGCGTAACCTCGCGAATGTCCTGGCCGTCGATCAGGATCTTACCGCCGGAGACGTCGTAGAGACGGAACAGCAGACGCGAGATTGTCGACTTGCCCGCGCCCGACGGTCCCACGATCGCAACCGTCTTGCCGGCCGGCACCTCGAAGCTGATGCCCTTCAGGATCGGCCGCGTCGGCTCATAGGCAAAGCGCACGTCCTCGAAGCGCACGGTGCCGGCGGAGACGACCAGCGGCTGCGCATCGGTCGCGTCCTTGATCTCGGCCTCGCGGCCCAGCACACCAAACATTTTCTCGATGTCGATGATCGCCTGCTTGATCTCGCGGTAGACCATGCCCATGAAGTTCAGGGGCTGATAGAGCTGGATCATCATGGCGTTGACCAGCACGAAATCGCCGACCGTGTTGGTGCCGTTGCGCACGCCGATCGCGCACATCAGCATGGTCGTGGTCAGACCGAGCGTGAAGATCACGGCCTGGCCGGTGTTGAGCACTGCGAGCGAAGTATAGGTGCGGACGCTCGCCTCCTCGTACCGCTCCACCGACTTGTCGTAGCGTCGTGCCTCGCGCGCCTCGGCGCCGAAATACTTCACCGTCTCGTAATTGAGCAGCGAGTCGATCGCCTTGGTGTTCGCCTCGGTGTCGGAATCGTTCATCTTGCGGCGGATGCCGATCCGCCACTCGGTCGCGATGTAGGTGTAGTACATGTAGAACGTGACCGTGATCAGGGTCGCGACCACGTAGCGCCAATCGAACTGCCAGAGCAGCACGGCCATCAGCAGCGAGACCTCGACGATGGTCGGGATCAGCTGCAGAATCACCATGCGCACGATGACCTCGATGCCCTCGCGGCCGCGCTCGAGCACGCGCGTCAGGCCGCCGGTCTTGCGCTCGAGGTGGAAGCGCAGCGACAGCTCGTGCATGTGAATGAAGGTGATGGTCGCCAGCTTGCGCACCGCATGCATGGCGACGCGCGCGAAGATGCCGTCGCGCCATTGCGTCAGCACCGCCATCAGGATGCGCATCGCGCCGTAGCTCGCGGTGAGCAGCAGCGGCGGGGCGATCACCCAGAGATGCCAGTTGTCCGCCTGCACCGGCGCGGTGTTGGCGCCGGTCAGCGCATCCGTCGCCCATTTGAAGCTGAACGGCACGGCGAGCGTGATCAGCTTGGCGGCGAGCAGCAGCACCAGCGACCAGACCACCCGCATCTTCAGATCGAAGCGGTCGCCCGGCCAAATATAGGGCCACAGATGCGCCAACGTGCCCATCAGCGTGGCCCGCTCCAATGGTCCCCCCGCAGGAGGATCAGGAACGTCGGCGCCGTCGAACGATTGAGGTTGGTCCATCAAGAAGCCTGAAAGCCCGCCGGATGCGGGCGTCGCTACCATTAACGATTTTCGCTCGTCATATAGAGCCTTCCCGATGTCCGCGCACCCCACCAGATGGCGAATCTTTGATTGTTTGTCGCCATTTACCGGTAGATTTCCGGGTGATCCGAATCACCGATTGGGCTTGACGCCTCTTCGTTGCAATGCATCATGGCACCAATGAGCACAATCAAAACCGTCTGTGTCTATTGCGGCTCCGGCCCAGGAACCAATCCCCGCTTCACCGAAGGCGCCAAGGCATTCGGCAAGGCACTCGCCGAAAACAACATCCGCCTGGTCTATGGCGGCGGCTCGCTCGGCCTGATGGGCGCGGTCGCAACCTCCGTGCTCGATCACGGCGGCACCGTCACCGGCATCATCCCCGACTTCCTGCGGCTGCGCGAAAACGCGCTGACGCGCGTGCAGGAGATGATCGTCACCCCCGACATGCACGAGCGCAAGCGGCTGATGTTCGAACGCTCCGACGCCTTCGTGGCGCTGCCGGGCGGCGTCGGCACGCTGGAGGAGCTGGTCGAGCAAATGACCTGGAAGCAGCTCGGCCGTCACGCCAAGCCGGTGCTGCTCGCCAACATCGACAATTTCTGGGAGCCGCTGTTCTCGCTCTTGTCGCACATGCGCCAGACCGAGTTCATCCGCGCCGGCCTTTCGATCGACATCCTCAAGGCCGATCGGGTCGAAGAGATTCTGCCGAAGCTGAAGACGGCAGCCGCCCAGGTCGCCGAGGCAGAAAAGCAGCTCGCACCGGAAGTGGCACGCAGGCTTTAACGGCTACTCGCTCGGAAACGTCACCGCCTCGATCCGGTTACCGTCGGGGTCGGTGACGAAGGCCGCATAATAGCGCACGCGATCGTGCGGGCGGATGCCCGGCGCGCCGTCGGAGGCACCACCGGCCGACAGCGCGGCGGCGTGAAACGCGTCGACCTCTCCAGTCGTCTTCGCCCGCAGGCAGATGTGCACGCCGCTCTCCGGCGCGACGCGCGGCATGCCCTCACGCAAGTTGATCCAGAACTCCGGATAGGCCTTGCCGAAGCCGATAGTCCGCGGCCGGGTCACCAGGCGCGTGAGGCCGAGCGCGGCAAGCGCGGCTTCATAGAATTTCGCGGCGCGATCGAGATCGCTGACGCCGACGGAGATGTGGTCGATCATTGGTCGCGCTCCCTCTCTCCTCCTCGTCATTGCGAGCGTAGCGAAGCAATCCAGCGTGTGTCCGCGGAGGGATTCTGGATTGCTTCGCTCGCAATGACGGCGCTGTTGCGCCGCCGTCGCTTACGCCGGCGCGCCCGACTTCACGAGCTTGTAGATCACCGAATCCATCAGCGCCTGGAACGAGGCGTCGATGATGTTCGGGGACACGCCGACCGTGGTCCAGCTGTCGCCGTTCTCGTCCTCGCTCTCGATCAAGACGCGCGTGACCGCGCCGGTGCCGCCATTGAGGATACGCACACGATAGTCGATCAGTTTCAGGCCCTCGATGTACTTCTGGTACTTGCCGAGGTCCTTTCGCAAGGCGACGTCGAGGGCGTTGACGGGACCGTTGCCTTCGGCGGCCGAAATCAGGCGCTCACCGGCGACGTCGACCTTGACCACGGCCAAAGCGACGGTGACGCGCTCGCCGTGCGAATTGTAGCGTTGCTCGACATTGACGTCGAACTGCTCGACCTCGAAATAATGCGGCACCTTGCCGAGCGTCCGGCGCGCCAGAAGCTCGAACGAGGCGTTTGCGGATTCATAGGCGTATCCCGCCGCCTCGCGTGCCTTCAATTCCTCGACGAGGCGCGTCAGCTTCGGATCGCTCTTCTCGTAAGGAATGCCGGCGCGATCGAGCTCGGCGATGACATTGGAGCGCCCGGCCTGGTCGGAGACCAGCACCTTGCGGTGATTGCCGACCAATTCCGGCAGGATGTGCTCATAGGTCTGCGGATCCTTCAGCACGGCGGAGGCATGGATGCCGGTCTTGGTGACGAAGGCGCTCTCGCCGATATAGGCCGCGTGCCGGTTCGGCACACGGTTGAGCATGTCGTCGAGCGTGCGCGAGACTTTGACCAGCGTTGCCAGCTTCTCGGCCGTGACGCCGATCTCGAAGGCGTCGGCAAAATTCTTCTTCAGCTTCAGAGTCGGGATCAGCGAGCAGAGATTGGCGTTGCCGCAGCGCTCGCCAAGGCCGTTCAGCGTGCCCTGGATCTGCCGCGCACCAGCGCGCACCGCGGCGAGCGAATTGGCCACCGCCTGCTCGGTGTCGTTATGGGCGTGGATGCCGACATGATCGCCGGGAATGTGCCTCGTCACCTCGGTGACGATGGCCTCGACCTCATCAGGCATGGTGCCGCCATTGGTGTCGCACAGCACCACCCAGCGTGCCCCGGCCTCATAAGCGGCCTTGGCGCAGGCGAGCGCGAATGCCGCGTCTTCCTTGTAGCCGTCGAAAAAATGCTCGCAGTCGAGCATGACCTCGCGGCCGGCGGCTTTCGCCGCCGCAACGCTGTCGCGGATCGAGGCGAGGTTTTCCTCCTTCGTCGTCTCCAGCGCGACGCGCACCTGATAGGCCGATGACTTCGCCACGAAGCAGATCGCGTCGGCCTTTGCTTCCAGCAGCCCGGCGACGCCGGGATCGTTGGAAACCGAGCGCCCGGCCCGCCGCGTCATGCCGAAGGCGGTGAAGCGCGCATGGGCGAGCTTGGGCTTGGTCGCAAAGAATTCGCTGTCGAGCGGATTGGCGCCGGGATAGCCGCCCTCGACATAGTCGATGCCGAGGTCATCGAGCATCGCCGCGATGACCTGCTTGTCGGCCAACGTGAAATCGACACCGTTGGTCTGCGCGCCGTCGCGCAGCGTGGTGTCGAAGAGATAGAGACGCTCCCTGCTCATTGCCCCGCTCCGAGCGTCTTCTTCATGGTGGTGTTGGCGAGCCACTCGTCGTTGATGGTGACGCTGTTGCGCTGCTGGGCGATGTAGCCGCGCTTGGCGAAGAAGCCCTGCGCGGTGTCGCTGGCGTCGACCGAGAGGCTCGTGGCACCTCGGCCGCCGGCAAGCTTTTCCAGCGCATCGACCAGCATGGTCGCAACGCCCTGCCCGCTCACTCCCGGATGCACATAGAGCATGCGGATGTGATCGTTGCCGCGCAACGAGGCGAAACCGATGGGCGAGCCTTCCAGCGTCGCGACCAGGGTTAGGTCGGCGGCGAGCCGCTTGCCGAACTCTTCGCTTTCCGCCGTCTCCATCCAGGCCTGCTGCTGCGCCTCGCTATAGTCGTCACCGGTCAGCTCCTCGATGCTGGCGGCGAAGATCGCGGCGAGCACCGGCACATCATCAGGCAGGAACGGCCGCAAGCCGGGTTTTGGCAAAGTCTGTCCCATCGGTCTTCACCACATCCCATAGAGTTTCAGCACCAGCGCTACGGCGCCAGCGAGCAGCGCGATTTTCAGTACGATGTAATAGAGCCAGTGCCGCGGGAAAGGCGTGTCGGGCCGCTTCATCGCGCAATCTCCCAGGTGGTTCCTTCCTTGGAGTCCTTGATCGCAACGCCCATCGCGGTGAGCAGATCGCGGATGCGGTCGGATTCCTTAAAGTCCTTGCGCGCACGCGCAGCCGTCCGCTCCGCGATCAGGCGCTCGACTTCCTTCGCATCGATGCCGCTCGCCTGCTGCTTGCGGCCTTCCCATTGCGCAGCGCTCTCGGAGAGGAAACCGAGTAGCCGCAATGATCCTGCCAAGGCGTTCACGTCGGTACCGCGGAGGCCGTGCAGCGCCGCGATCGCCAGGGACGTGTTGAGGTCGTCGAGCAGCGGCTCGACCACGGATGCCGCCGGCCTGCCGGGCTCGACGTCGGCCGCGACGCGATACCAATCGTCGAGCGTCTTGGCGCTCTCCTCCAGCGACTTCATGGTCCAGTCGATCGGCGAGCGGTAATGCGTCTTCAGCATGTTCAGACGCAACACCTCGCCCGGCCAATCCTGCAGCAGCTCATGGATGGTGATGAAGTTGCCGAGGCTCTTCGACATCTTCTCACTCTCGACCTGGAGGAAGCCGTTGTGCATCCAGTAGTTCGCCATGCGCTGCTGGTGGAAAGCGCAGCAGGTCTGCGCGACCTCGTTCTCGTGATGCGGAAACACGAGATCGATGCCGCCGCCATGGATGTCGAAATGCTCGCCGAGGTGCTTCCAGGCCATCGCCGAGCACTCGATGTGCCAGCCCGGGCGTCCCTGCGCGGCGATGCCGGACGGCGACGGCCATGACGGCTCGCCGGGCTTGGACGGCTTCCACAGCACGAAGTCGGTATTGCCCTTCTTGTAGGGCGCGACATCGACACGGGCGCCGGCGACCATCTCGTCCAGCGAGCGATTGGACAGCGCGCCATAGCGCGGCAGGCCTGCATTGGCCGCGTTCATCGCCTGCGGCGAGAACAGCACATGGTCTTCGGCGACATAGGCAAAGCCCCCGGCGACGAGCTTCTCGATGATCTCGCGCATCTCGCCGATATGCTCGGTCGCGCGCGGCTCGACGCTCGGCCGCAGCGCGCCCAGCGCATCAACGTCGGCATGAAACTGCCGGCCCGTCTCCTCCGTGACCTTGCGAATGGCCTCGTTCAGCGGCAGGCCGGGAAAATCGCGCGCGGCGCGGTCGTTGATCTTGTCGTCGACGTCGGTGATGTTGCGGACATATTTGACATGCGCCTCGCCATAGAGATGGCGCAGCAGCCGAAACAGCACGTCGAACACGATCACCGGCCGTGCATTGCCGATATGGGCGAAGTCATAGACGGTCGGTCCGCAGACATACATACGGACATTCTTCGCATCGAGCGGTACAAAAGTCCGCTTTTCCCGGCTCAACGTGTCGTAAAGGCGCAATTCCATATGGATACCCGTCGGCTGTTGGCCGGGCGTCCAGGGCTCTCAATGTTTTTTGAGAAAAGACGGCTCCAGCCAGCGAATCGCTAGCTCGTAATCTCGCGGCAAATGGCGCAAATGGCGAGGAGACCGTTCATGCGGCCACATATGGGCTATGAGGCGGCCCCGCGTCAAGAGAGCCGCGAAAACGCCGTTTTATCTCCGCAAAGCGCCCGGCTCGTCCTGATGGTTCATGATCCTTAACCATTTGAGCCCATTCTGGAACTGGCGGTTCCTTTTTTGCCCCCGGTGTTTTCATGCGATCCTTGCTCGCGCTCATTTTCGGCGCCTCCATCATTGCGGCATCCAGCGCTTGTGCCGAGACCCGCGTCTTCATCATCGCCAACCAGGCGGACGGCTACGGCGTCGACCAGTGCTTGGCCAAGGGCGACAAATGCGGCGCCTCCGTCGCGCGCACCTATTGCCAGTCACGGGATTTTGCCCAGGCCTCGGCCTATCGCCGGGTCGATCCCGACGAAATTACCGGCTCCGTCCCCAAATCCGGCGCAAACTGCTCCCATCGCCGTTGCGACGTATATGTCGCAATCACCTGCCAGCGCTGAATTCGCTCGGAGCTGGCGGACCTTAGGCCCAATCTTTGGCCCTTGAAACGACGTGACGATGCCGCAGGAAGCGGCTATTGGATGGCGCGCTTCGGCCCTCCAAAGTCACTTGGAAAGTCACATTGGGCCGTGACCTCGCTAGAATGGCGGATATGCCTGAATTGTTGTCCCTGCCTCGTGCCCGCTTCCTCCTTGCCTGCACCCTGCTCCTGAGCACGGTCGTGCTCGCCACCGACGCTTTCGCGCAGGCGGGCCCGCCGGGGCCGCCGCCTCAGCCCGGCCAGAACGGGCTCGGCCCCAATCCGATGTGCGTGCGGCTGGAAGGCCAGCTCGCCGCGCTCGACCGCGGCGGCGGCGGTGACCCCGCGCGCGAAGAGCAGATCCGCCGCTACCAGGATTCGCAGAGCCGTCAGCAGGCCGAGCTCGACCGCGTCACCATGCAGGCCAAGCGCATGGGCTGCGATTCCTCCGGCTTCTTCTCGCTGTTCAACGGCCAGTCGGCGCAATGCGGCCCGGTCAACACCCAGATCCAGCAGATGCGCGCCAATCTGGACCAGATCACCGGCAATCTCGAGCGGCTGCGCGGCGGCGGCCCCGGCGGCTTCAGCCCCGAGCGCGACAACCAGCGCCGCTCGGTGCTGGCGGCGCTGGCGCAGAACAACTGCGGCCCCCAATATGCCAACGCTGCGCAATCACAAGGCGGCGGCAACTTCCTCAGCAATTTGTTCGGCGGCAATAGCGCGGGCAATCCGCAAGCCGTGCCGCCCGCCGATCTCGGCCCGCAATCCGGCACCTTCCGCACCGTGTGCGTGCGCACCTGCGACGGCGCCTATTTCCCGATCTCGTTTGCGACCGTGCCGGCACGCTTCCCCGATGACGAGAAGACCTGCAAGGCGCTGTGCCCGGCCGCGGAAGCCGTGCTCTACGCCCATCGCAATCCCGGCGAAGACATGAACTCGGCGGTCTCGATCGGCGGCCAGCCCTACACGGCGCTGCCGACCGCATTCAAGTTCCGCAGCGAGTTCAACCCGTCCTGCTCCTGTAAGGCCGCAGGCCAGACCTGGGCGGATGCGTTGAAATCGGCGGACGACAAGGCGGCGGCCGAGCAGCAGGGCGACATCATCGTCACCGAAGAGAGCGCCAGGAAGATGCAGCAGCAGCGGCTCAACAAGGGCACGCCTGCGAATGCCAAGAAGGGCCCAGCTCCGGCGCCGACGACCGCCACAGCGCCGGCCGCGCCGCCGCCGGCGGATACCGCCGCCACTGCCAACTCCGAGAACAAGCCGATCCGCTCGGTCGGCCCGACCTTCCTGCCGCAGCAGCAGAAGTAGGCAGCCCTGCTTTTACTGTCATGCCCCGCGAAGGCGGGGCATCCAGTACTCCGTGACGCCAGTCGTGCACACAAGCAGCGCCGCAGGGTACTGGATCATCCGCTTTCGCGGATGATGACAGCAATCCAGGGGCACAATCGCCCGTCTCACGCGCAACCGTTATCCCTCAAACGCGCGCTACTACTCGCCCTCGCGGCTCCACGGGAAGAGATTGGCCGGGAAGTCTGCTGCGTAGCGCTTTCCCTTCGGGGGCGGCGGCGGTGCGTCCGGTGGGTTCGGATTCGGCTCGACCACCCGCCGATAGAGGTGCCAGGTGGCATGACCGAGCACTGGCAGAACGACAGCGAGGCCGACGAAGAGCGGCAGCGAGCCGATCACGAGCAGCGCCGCCACGATGAGGCCCCATCCGGCCATCGCAACCGGATTCGCAGCGACCGCTCGAAGCGACGTGCGGATCGCGTCGATCGCAGTCGCATGTCGGTCGAGCATCAACGGAAATGACACGACGCTGACGCACAGCGCCACAACCGCAAACAGGAAGCCGACACCGCAACCGACGATGATGAGCGACCAGCCTTCCGGTGTCGTCAGCACGCGCGTTGTGAAGTCGGGAATGCTGGCGGCCGCCGCGTGACCGAAGATTGCAACATAGATTGCGTTCGCGACACCGATCCAGGCCCCGAACAGGACCAGCAGGAGCACGCCGAGTTCTACCATGGCGCCGAACGAGGGTGCGCGCAGCACCTTGATCGCATCCCATGCATCGACCTCCTCACCGCGCTCGCGCCGACGGCTGAGCTCGTAGAGACCGATCGCGGCAAAAGGTCCGACCAAGGCAAAGCCGGCGGCCAGCGGAAACAGTAGCGGCAGCACCGAATAGCCGAGCACCATCCTGAACAGGACGAGACCGAGAACGGGATAAATCACGCACACGACGATCGCGTGACTCGGCATCGCCTGGAAGTCCTCCCAACCCAGGCGCAGGGCGTCGGACAGGTCGGACAAGCTGATCTTGCGAATGGGATAGGAGGCCGCTTCGCCGAATACGTGCCGCCTGATGTCGTGGGAGTACAGAGTGGCCATGAACGGACCTCCGTGCTGAAAATCGCGGTTTCGATAACACGCGCTTTCCAGCCACGCGTGTCCGCCGGATGAGCAGGAAACGCGATGGGTCGAGTACGGCAACCCAGGTTCATCGAACGAGCCTGGCCGGACGGAACCCGTCGCGACCTGCCCCGCAAGCTTAGCGCGCGCGGAGCACGGCTGCACTCACGGTTGGGTGAATTGTGCGACCTGATTTGTGCGTTGCATCACCCCGGACGCTGAGCGCACCTGATGCTTTTGTCGACTTGCCGGGCGACGGCAACGCCCACGCCGCGCGTTGACACGCCGATATGCTCTATTGACGCCGGATTAGGCTGGGATCATTTTAGACACAGACGCCCTTAGCTCCGATGAGATTGATGGTCGCGAGCGTTCCCTTGATTTTGCGACCAGTGGAATGGGCGAAGCAAGAGGCCGGCGATGGCACGAATGCCGACCAAGAAAGGCCAGCCATCGCGACAGACATGAGCTCCGCCCTGGATTCGTATCCGTAGCCTTCAGTGGCAAGGATGGATCAGGATGGCTGTCGCACTGATATTGCTTCTGGTCGCGATCGGCTCCGTGCTGTTTCACCTCTACAGCCCGTGGTGGTGGACACCGATCGCCACGAACTGGGCCTATATCGACCACACCATCAACATCACGTTCTGGATCACGGGCTTTGTTTTCGTCGCGGTCATCGCCTTCATGGCCTACTGCGTCTTCCGCTTTCACCACAAAGAGGGAAGACGGGCCGACTACAATCCGGAAAACAAAAAGCTCGAATGGTGGCTGAGCGTCGGGACCGGCGTCGGCGTCGCGGCCATGCTGGCGCCTGGCCTCGTGGTCTGGCACCAGTTCGTGACGGTGCCAGCGGGTGCCACCGAGGTCGAGGTCATGGGGCAGCAATGGCAATGGAGCTTCCGCCTTCCGGGCAAGGATGGGCAATTGGGCACATCCGATGTCCGCAACATCGCCTCCGACAATCCGATGGGACTCAATCATGACGACCAACACGCGCAGGACGACGTCGTGATCGAGAACGGCGAGCTACACCTTCAAGTGGGAAAGCCGGTCAAGGTTCTCCTCCGCTCGGTTGATGTCCTGCACGATTTCTACGTGCCCGAATTCCGGGCCAAGATGGACATGGTTCCAGGCATGGTGACCTATTTCTGGATAACGCCGATCCGAACCGGAACGTTCGATGTTCTCTGTGCGGAGCTTTGTGGCGCTGCTCACTATCAGATGCGCGCCAAGGTCATCGTCGACGAAGAGCGTGAATATCACGCTTGGCTGGAGCAACAAAAAACGTTTGCAGAATTGTCGCCGGCAAAAGCCGTCGTGAAGGCGACGTACCAATCCGGCGGCAAGTAGCAAGCTGCCGCCGCGAAAATAGATCGGGAGCATGAGGCCAACGCCTCGCCCCGATGGAAACGACCGAGGAGGTTTCTATGGTCGATATTCCATATGAAGGGATCCCCGGCATTCCGCCTGCCGAAGTGCCTGATGTCGAGCTCTATCATCCGCGGAGCTGGTGGACGCGATATGTCTTCTCGCAGGACGCCAAGGTGATCGCCATCCAGTATTCGCTGACGGCCACGGCTATTGGGCTGGTGGCCCTGGTGCTGTCGTGGCTGATGCGGCTGCAACTGGGATTTCCCGGCACCTTCTCCTTCATCGATGCCAACCAGTACCTCCAGTTCATCACCATGCACGGCATGATCATGGTGATCTATCTGCTCACGGCGTTGTTCCTGGGCGGTTTCGGCAACTACCTGATCCCGCTGATGGTCGGCGCCCGGGACATGGTCTTCCCTTATGTGAACATGCTGAGCTACTGGGTCTACCTGCTCGCAGTCCTGGTGCTGGCCTCGACTTTCTTCGTGCCCGGCGGCCCCACCGGCGCCGGCTGGACGCTATACCCGCCGCAAGCGATCCTCTCCGGAACGCCCGGGCAGGATTGGGGCATCATTCTCATGATGTCGTCCCTGATCCTGTTCATCATCGGCTTCACCATGGGCGGACTGAACTATGTGGTCACGGTGCTCCAGGCGCGCACCCGCGGCATGACGTTGATGCGCTTGCCGCTGACGGTGTGGGGCATTTTCACGGCGACCGTGATGGCGCTCTTGGCATTCCCTGCCCTGTTCGTTGCCTCGGTCATGCTGCTGCTCGACCGTCTGCTCGGAACCAGCTTCTTCATGCCTTCGCTCGTCGAGATGGGCACGCTGTCGAAATATGGCGGCGGCAGCCCGCTGCTCTTCCAGCACCTGTTCTGGTTCTTCGGCCACCCCGAAGTCTATATCGTCGCCCTGCCCGCCTTCGGCATCGTCTCCGATCTGATCAGCACGCATGCGCGCAAGAACATCTTTGGTTACCGCATGATGGTCTGGGCCATCGTGGCCATCGGCGCGCTCAGCTTCATCGTATGGGCGCACCACATGTATGTGAGCGGCATGTTCCCGCAATTCGGGTACTTCTTTGCCACCACGACGCTCATCATCGCAATCCCCACCGCGATTAAGGTCTACAACTGGGTGCTGACCCTGTGGCGCGGCGACATCCATCTCACGGTGCCGATGCTGTTCGCCCTCGGCTTCATCATCACCTTCGTGAACGGCGGGCTCACCGGCCTTTTCCTCGGCAACGTCGTCGTGGACGTGCCCCTCTCGGACACCATGTTCGTGGTCGCGCATTTCCACATGGTGATGGGCGTGGCGCCGATCATGGTCGTGCTTGGCGCGATCTATCATTGGTACCCCAAGATCACGGGGCGGATGCTGAACCAGGCTCTCGGCAAGTTTCACTTCTGGGTCACCTTCCTCGGCGCCTACCTGATCTTCTTCCCCATGCACTACCTTGGACTGCTCGGGGTTCCGCGCCGGTATTTCGAACTCGGGGATGCGGCCTTCATCCCGTCCTCGGCCCATTCGCTGAACGCCTTCATCTCCGTGGTGGCCTTGACCGTCGGCTTCAGCCAGATGGTGTTCCTGTTCAATCTGGCCTGGAGCTTGTTCAAAGGTGAGGCCTCGGGCGGCAACCCCTGGCGGGCGACGACGCTGGAGTGGCAGACGCCGGAGACGCCTCCAGGGCACGGCAATTGGGGCAAGGAGCTCCCGGTCGTGTACCGCTGGGCCTATGACTACAGTGTGCCCGGAGCCGCGGAGGACTTCATACCGCAGAACCAGCCGCCGCACGCGACGCAGCGCGTTCAGGGAGCTGCTTCGTGAGCGCCATCATCCTGTTCCTGGCTGTGCTTGCGGTGATCGCCGGATGGTGGCTGTCGCAGCAGCGGCTGACGGCCAAGCCATGGCTGGAGGAAGGCCCGATCGGTGACTTCCCGGGCGGCGATGCCATGACCTGGCCGGCAGCGAAGGTCGGACTTGGCGTGTTTCTCGCCGTCGCGAGCGCATTATTCGTCCTCTTCATCAGCGCCTACTCGATGCGCATGAGCGTGGTGGACTGGCGGCCGCTGCCGATACCGCGACTGCTGTGGGTCAACACCGGCGTCCTGGTCCTGAGCAGCGTCGCGCTGCAATGGTCGTATGTGGCGGCACGCCGAGACGATGCTGAAGGCGTCATGATCGGCCTGCTCGCTGGCGGAGCATCTGCCGTGATCTTCCTTGCCGGACAGCTCCTGGCCTGGCAACGGCTCGGGGCTGCCGGATATTTCGTGGCGTCCAATCCGGCGAATTCCTTCTTCTACCTGTTGACCGCAGTGCACGGGCTGCATCTGACGGGCGGTCTGGTGGCCTTGGGCCGAACCTCAGCCAAGATGTGGCGCGGCGCCGAGATCGCCGACATGCGCTTGAGCGTGGAGCTGTGCGCCATCTACTGGCACTTCCTGCTGCTGGTCTGGCTCGTCCTGCTCGGTCTTCTCACGGGCTGGACCGACGATTTCGTCAACATCTGCCGCCAATTGCTGAGCTAGGGAGGCGAGACCAGATGGCTGCGACCATGCTGACAAATCCGGGCCAATCGCCTGCGCGGCTTGAAGGCTGGCGCGGCATCGCCGCCGACTGGGCGTCCGATCAGCGCGCCTTCAAGAACGTGTCCTGGGGCAAGGCCATGATGTGGATCTTCCTCCTCAGCGACACCTTCATCTTCAGTTGCTTCCTGCTCTCCTACATGACGGCGCGGATGTCGACGACCGTGCCCTGGCCCAATCCCAGCGAGGTCTTCGCCCTCAACATCGCCGGCAAGCACATTCCGCTGATCCTGATCGCCATCATGACGTTTATCCTGATCAGCAGCAGCGGCACCATGGCGATGGCCGTCAATTTCGGCTACCGCCGCGATCGCGTCAGAACCGCGGCCTTGATGCTGGCCACGGCAGCCTTCGGCGCAACCTTCGTCGGAATGCAGGCCTTCGAATGGACCAAGCTGATCATGGAGGGCGTTCGTCCCTGGGGCAATCCATGGGGTGCCCCGCAGTTTGGTGCGAGCTTCTTCATGATCACCGGCTTCCACGGCACCCATGTGACGATCGGCGTGATCTTCCTGATCGCCATTGCGCGGAAGGTCTTTCGCGGCGACTTCGACGTCGAGAGGCGCGGCTTCTTCACGAGCCGCAAGGGGTACTACGAGATCGTCGAGATCATGGGCCTGTACTGGCACTTCGTCGATCTCGTGTGGGTGTTCATCTTTGCATTCTTCTATCTTTGGTGAGGTCGGCGCATGACAAACGCGGCGGTACACATGGAAGGACAGCTTCACGCTCCGGTGCATAGCGCAATCGCAACGGGAGCCGTTCACGCCAAGGGTCAACAGCACCCGATCAAGCTCTACCTCGTGGTCTGGGGCTGGTTGTTCGTCCTCAGCACGTGCTCCTACCTCGTCGACTACTTTGGCCTACATGGCTATCTCAGATGGTCGCTGATCCTGCTGTTCATGGTGTTGAAGGCCGGCCTGATCGTCGCGGTCTTCATGCACATGGCCTGGGAGCGACTGGCCTTGGCCTATGCCATCCTGCTGCCGCCGATTGCGGTATTGGTATTTGTGTCGATCATGGTGCTCGAATCCGAATACACCCACTTCCTTCGGGTGCTCTTCTTCGCAACCCCGTCGTAGCGGCAATCCGAGTTCTCACTGTCATGCCCCGCGAAGGCGGGGCATCAAGTACTCCGCGGGAGAAGTCGGTTTCTACAATGTCCGCCGCGGAGTACTGGATCATCCGCCTTCGCGGATGATGACAGATGGACTTGTAGCGAGACTGCCCGTCTCTCTCCAGTGCTACCCCTCGAACGCGTCAATCGAAGCGCGGCTCCCACGTGACACCAGCGCCTCATCCGCCGCCGGCAAGGGATCGCCCTTGTCACGAAAACGGTTGGTGATGGGATAGCGGCGATCGCGGCCGAAATTCTTAGGTGTCACCTTCACGCCGGGTGCGGCCTGGCGGCGCTTGTATTCGGCGACATTGAGGAGATGGTCGATGCGGGTGACGGTGTCGCGGTCGAAGCCGGCCGCGATGATTTGATCAAGCGGCTCCTCGCGTTCGACCAGGCGTTCCAGGATGGCATCGAGCACGTCATAGGGCGGCAGCGAGTCCTCATCACGTTGGTTCTCGCGCAACTCCGCGGTCGGCGGCCGCGTGATGATATCGGGCGGAATGATCTCGCCGGCGGGCCCGAGCGCGCCTTCCGGCTTCCAGGAATTGCGCAGTGCCGCCAGCCGAAACACCTGCGTCTTATAGATGTCCTTGATCGGATTGAAGCCGCCGTTCATGTCGCCATAGAGCGTGGCGTAGCCGACCGACATTTCGGACTTGTTGCCGGTCGTCACCACCATCAAGCCGGTCTTGTTGGAGATCGCCATCAAGAGCGTGCCGCGGGTGCGGGCCTGGAGATTCTCCTCGGTGATGTCAGGCGGCAGGTTCTTGAAGATGCCGGACAGGATGGTCTCGAACCCGTTGACGGCTTCGGCGATCGGCAAAACCTCGTAGCGGATGCCGAGATGGCCGGCGAGTTCGCCGGCATCCGCAACCGAGTGTGCTGCGGTGTAGCGATAAGGCAGCATCACGCCATGCACCTGATCGGCGCCGAGCGCATCGACCGCGATCGCGGCGCACAGCGCGGAATCGATGCCGCCGGAGATACCGAGCAGCACGCCCGGAAAGCCGTTCTTGGCGACGTAATCGCGCAGGCCCAGCACGCAGGCGGCGTAATCGGCCTTGTCACCTTCGGGTTGCTCGGCGATCGGACCCGTGCAGCGCCAGTCGTCGCCGTTTCTGGTGAAGCGCAGCGTGACGATGCTCTCTTCGAACGCCGGCAACTGTGCCGCAAGTGAGAGGTCCCCGTTGAGCACGAAGGAGGCGCCGTCGAACACCAGCTCGTCCTGGCCGCAGACCTGATTGAGATAGACCAGCGGCAGCCCGCTTTCGGTGACCCGCGCCACCGCGACCGACAGGCGAACGTCGTTCTTGTCGCGGGCGTAAGGCGAGCCGTTCGGCACCAGGATGATCTCGGCGCCGGTTTCGGCCAGCGTCTCGACCACGTTCTCATAGTCCTCGGACTCCTCCAGCCAGATGTCCTCGCAGATTGGCACGCCGATGCGCACGCCGCGCACCGTCACAGGGCCGGCGGCAGGGCCCTGCGAAAACAGCCGCTTCTCGTCGAACACGCCGTAGTTCGGCAGATTGCACTTGAAGCGCAGCGCGGAGATACGGCCGCCCTCGAGCAGCGCACAGGCATTGTAAAGCCTGCCCTCCTCGACCCAGGGCGCGCCGACCAGCATCGCCGGACCACCGTCCGCGGTCTCGCGCGCCAGCGTCTCGATCGCGGCGCGGCAGGCGGCCTGGAACGCGGGCTTCTGCACCAGGTCCTCCGGCGGATAGCCGGCGATGAACAGTTCCGGAAACAGCACGAGATCGGCGCCGTCGGCGGCGGCTCGCGCGCGCGCCGAGCGCGCTTTGGCGGCGTTGCCCTCGATATCGCCCACGCTCGGATTGAGCTGGGCGAGCGTGACCGCGAATGCGTTGAGACGTTCGGTCATGGGCGCCCTTATTCGATCCTCGTTAGACGAAACCCAATCGCTCGACGAGCGCAAAGATCCAGAACGCGCCGGCCATCAGCAGCGCAACGCCGACCGCGGCCGAGCCCATGTCCTTGACCCGGCCGATCTGCTTGTCGTGGTCCATGGTGAGGCGGTCGGCGAGTTTTTCGATCGCGGTGTTGAGCAGCTCGACCACCAGCACGAACGCGACCGCACAAACCAGCTCGACCGCGCGCATCGCGGTCGCGCCGATGAACCAGGCCAGCGGCAGCGACAGCAGGAGCGCAAAGATCTCCTCGCGGACGGCCTGCTCCGATCGAAACGCAAAGGCCAGACCGTTCCGGGAATTGATCGTGGCCTTCCAGATCCGCAGCAAGATCTTAGAGCCCCGCTGCGGCCGGCATCGGCTTGGCCTTGCCGGCACGTTCCTGCTTCAGCAGCTCGGCGATCAGGAAAGCCATATCGATGGATTGCTCGGCATTGAGGCGGGGATCGCAAACCGTGTGGTAGCGGTCGTTGAGATCCTCGTCGGTGATGGCGCGGGCGCCACCGAGGCATTCGGTGACGTCCTGGCCGGTCATCTCCAGATGCACGCCGCCGGCATGGGTGCCTTCGGCGCCGTGGATCGCGAAGAACGATTTCACCTCGGACAGGATGCGGTCGAAGGGGCGCGTCTTATAGCCTGATGTCGAGGTGATGGTGTTGCCGTGCATGGGATCGCACGACCAGACCACCACCCTGCCCTCGCGCTGCACGGCGCGGATCATGTTGGGCAGATGCTCGCCGATCTTGTCGGCGCCGAAGCGGCCGATCAGCGTCAGCCGGCCGGGCTCGTTGTCGGGGTTGAGCACGTCGATCAGCTTGAGCAATTCGTCGGGCTTGAGCGAGGGGCCGCATTTGAGCCCGATCGGATTCTTGATGCCGCGGAAATATTCGATATGGCCGTGATCGAGCTGGCGGGTGCGGTCGCCGATCCAGATCATGTGGCCCGAGGTCGCGTACCAGTCGCCGGTGGTGGAATCGACGCGGGTCAGGGCCTGCTCGTAGCCGAGCAGCAGCGCCTCATGGCTGGTGTAGAAGTCAGTGGCGCGCAACTCGGGATGGGCCTCGAGGTCGAGGCCGCAGGCGCGCATGAAGTTCAGCGCGTCCGAGATGCGGTCGGCCAATTCCTTGTAGCGGCGGGACTGCGGGCTATCCTTCAGGAAGCCGAGCATCCATTGGTGCACGCTGCCGAGATTGGCATAGCCGCCGGTGGCGAAGGCGCGGAGCAGGTTCAGCGTCGCGGCCGACTGGCGATAGGCCATCAGCTGGCGCTGCGGATCCGGCACGCGCGCTTCCTTGGTGAAGGCGATGTCGTTGACGATGTCGCCGCGATAGCTCGGCAGCTCGACGCCGTTCACATTCTCGGTCGGCGACGACCGTGGCTTTGCGAACTGGCCGGCGATGCGGCCGACTTTCACCACGGGGACGGCGCCGGCGTAAGTGAGCACCACCGCCATCTGGAGCAGCACGCGGAAGAAGTCGCGGATGTTGTTGGCGCCATGCTCGGCAAAGCTCTCGGCGCAGTCGCCGCCCTGGAGCAGGAAGGCCTCGCCGGCCGCAACCCGCGCCAACGCCTTCTTCAGGTTGCGTGCCTCGCCGGCGAACACCAGCGGCGGAAAGGTCGCAAGCTGCGCCTCGACGTCAGCCAAAGCCTTGGCGTCGGGATAATCGGGCACCTGTAGCACCGGCTTGCTGCGCCAGGACTCGGGCGTCCACCGCTCGGACATCGCAATCTCTCCGTGAAGCAAAAAAGTGCAACCTGATCTGTGGGTTGCGAGGGCCGCCTTATACACAGGCTGGCCCCGGCCCGCCAGTTGTAAATCCATTCCGCATTGCAAACCCTTGCGGGCAAAGCCAAATTCGCATTTGCTGGGAACGGCAAGGAAACTGGTAAGTAAACCGGCAGGACACCTTCTGCCCATGGACGCGGCACTGGACGACGTTTTCATCGACGAGATCAGCTTCCCGGCGACCGACGGGTATGCCTTGACCGGCACCCTGTTTGTGCCGCGCGGCGCCAAGCGCCATGCCGTGCTGATCAACTCCGCCACCGCCGTCCCGCGAAAAATCTACCGCGGCTTCGCCTCCTATCTCGCACATCGCGGCTGCGCCGTCCTGACCTACGACTATCGCGGCATCGGCGATTCCCGGCTGCCGGCGATGGTCGGCCACAACCGGCCGAAATCGCTGGTCGGCTTCAAGGCCTCGATGTCCGACTGGGCCGCTCTCGACGTCACCGCCGCGGTAGGCTGGATGCGCGAGCGCTACCACACCCTGCCCCTTGCCTATGTCGGCCACTCGTTCGGCGGCCAGGCGCTCGGGCTGATCGCCAACAACACGGACATCTCGCGCGCCGCCTTCGTGGCTTCGCAGGCCGCGACCTGGCGGCTGATGACCTCGCCGGAGAAATATCGCGTCTTCGCCTTCATGAATTTTGTCGGCGTGCCGCTGGTCCACGCGCTCGGCTACGCGCCCGGCTGGGCCGGCATTGGCGAGGATTTGCCCAAGGGCGTTTTCCTGCAATGGGCCCAGTGGGTCTCGAGCCCCCGCTACCTCTTCGATTCACGGCTGCCGGCGCTGGATAACTTTGCCAGGTTCAAGGGCCAATTGCGCGCGCTGTGCTTCTCCGACGATCCCTGGGCGACGCGCCCCGCGGTCGAGTTGCTCACGAGCGGGTTCACCGCGATCAAGCCGGAGGTATTGACCGTCAAACCGTCCGATGTCGGCGCCAAGGCCATCGGCCATTTCGGCTTCTTCCGCCCCGATCACCGCGATACGCTGTGGCACGGCGTCGCGGAATGGATCCAGGGTGAGTGACGTCAGCGGATGATCGTCGTCAGCGACGAGTAACGCCTGTTCGGCCTCGTTTCGCCCGGCGCGAATTGCGCAAATGCCTCGCTGACACGCACCGCCGGCGGCGTATCGCTCGCAAAGCGAAATTCCTTCGGCCGCGGCGCGTAGAAGCTGGCGCGGAAATAGGCGTCGTCGAAGCGTGCCTCGCCGACCCCGAACAATGCGTCGCAGACGAACAGAAGCGCGTACACTCCTGCGATCGCGGCGACGATCTCCCTGAGAATAGACATGCGGATGCCCTGCCCTTTTGCCGGGAGGATGCACGCGCGTTCCAAAGTCAAGGTTTAAGGCCGCACGTTTCTTGTTCGCAGGGTTTGCCGCTACTGTGCGGATTGCAGACAATTTGATCGATCCGGAAAAGTGAGCCCGCCTGATCGCGCGATCAGGCGGGCTCCAGGCTTGGCCGCTCGGGAGGTATCAAACGGCCAGGTTCGTCAGCCGTGGCGTGCCTCCTTGCGATGGCCGCTCTCGCTGAGGCGGTCGACCCAGGCGATGCCGATCGCCGAGATGATGAAGGTCAGGTGGATCAGCACCTGCCACATCACGCCGCTCTCGGTGAAATTGCTGCGCGTCGTGCCGAGATTGCCCGCCTCGATGAAGGTCCTGAGCAGCGAGATCGAGGAAATGCCGATGATCGCCATCGCCAGCTTGATCTTGAGCACGCTGGCATTGACGTGGCTCAGCCATTCCGGCTCGTCGGGATGACCGGTCAGGTTCAGCCGGGAGACGAAGGTCTCGTAGCCGCCGACGATCACCATCACCAGCAGGTTCGAAATCATGACGACGTCGATCAGCCCGAGCACGACCAGCATGATCTGCTGCTCGCTGGCGTCGAACGAGTGCGCGACCAGGTGCCAGAGCTCTTTCAGGAATAGCAGCACATAAACGCCCTGCGCGATGATCAGGCCGACATAGAGCGGCACTTGCAGCCAGCGCGAGCCAAAGATGAGCTGCGCAAACGGACCGATCTGCGGCGCTGGCGCGGAATGCGCCGAAAGTGCTTTGGTTTCAGACGTCATTGATCACTCCGGAGTGAGACAGGAAACGCGCCTTAGAGACTCGCGATGACAGGCGCGAGCTCGAGCGAGCCGCGATAGATCATCTCGAAGGCGACGTAAACGATGATGGCGAGACCGACATAGGCGATCCAGCGCTGCTTCTGCAGCACGCGGCCGAGCAGGTCTGCGGCAACGCCCATCATCGCCACCGACAATAGCAGGCCGAACGCAAGGATGTAGGGATGCTCGCGCGCGGCGCCCGCGACCGCGAGCACGTTGTCGAGCGACATCGAGACGTCGGCGGCGACGATTTGCAAGGCCGCCTGCCCGAAAGTCTTATGCGGCACAGGTGCGTCGCTCGCGCCGCCGCCATGGCTGAATGCAAGCTGACGCGAATGCGCGGCCCGCTCGCGCAGCTCGCGCCACATCTTCCAGCAGACCCAGAGCAGCAGCACGCCGCCGGCGAGCAGGAGGCCGATCACTTGCAGGAGCTGGGTCGCAACGCCGGCGAAGACGATGCGGAGCGCAGTAGCGGCGACGATGCCGACCACGATGGCGCGCCGGCGCTGCTCGGCCGGCAGCCCGGCCGCGGCAAGGCCGATGACGACGGCGTTGTCGCCGGCCAGCACAAGGTCGATCAGGACGACCTGAAGCAGCGCGGCCAGCGCCTCTGTGGTGATGAGTTCAGTCATGATCGATCATGCTTCGATGCGGACGGATCGAGCCATTGCGGCTTCTTCCGCTCGACCCAGTCCAGGACCTTCGAACGTGAGGAGCGCAACGCGGGCACGTCCTCCGCAAGCAGCGCGAGGCCGAGTGGCAGCATCCAGACACCCAGTATCGGCAGGAAGGAGAACACGCCGCCGACGACGAGCAGTGCGCCCGAGGGGATCCTGACCCAGCGGCTCGACGGCTTGAGCAGATAGGTGACGGTGTCGCCCACGCGCGGCGGCAGGCAATTGACGAGTTTGTCGAGGCGCGGATCGCCGCCGGCCATCTGGCTGGCAGCCCCCTCGGCTCCCGTCGTACGCTCGTCCGAGGCAGTAGTCATGTTCATTCCTCGGCGGCGGCGCGGTGCGCGGCCGGTACGACCCGCTTTGCGCGCGGCAGCGCCAGCGTCAGCAGGCGCAACAGCTTGATCGCCTGCACCTCATGAGGATGGACGTCTTCGTCAGCGGCCGCGACGCGCTCCGACAACTCCATCAGATGAGACGACAGCGGCATGTCCGATACCGGCCGCAGCGTCTCGATCACGACGTTGGCAAAATCCGGCTCCTCGAGTCGTTCGGCGAGTGCGTCGAACATCGCAAGCAGCCTTTCGTCGTCGATATGAGGCGCCAATCCGCGATCCCGGACGAAGCGGATCACTTCGTCGCGCTCGACCGGCGAAACGCGCCGGTCGGCCACGGCGACCAGTGCGCCGGCAATGACCAGCGCCGCCGCAGCCTGCTCGTTCAGGCTGGACGGATCCGCGATCTCGATCTCGTTCGGATTTGAATGCTTGGCGTCAGACATCGTTGCTCCTCGATCTTGCGAAATGGCCGCACGGAGCTGCGATGGAGCGACTGGTCGGAGAGAACCGAAGAAGGCCCGACGATCGGCCGATCCATCGCATTCGCGCGGGACAGGTCATCCGACATCACGAGGTTTGCCGACATCGTCGGCGTCCTCGCCAGAGGGGCCCGGATTCTTGTTCACGCAAGAAATAAAGACGGACCTGTCGGAATCAAGGCGACACGACTGCGACCAGCCGCCGCATCGGTTCCATGGGGCGGCGAGCAGGCCGAGTCGCGCGGCACCGTTACCGAACCGTCATCCTGAGGCAGGTTTGCGATGCGAACGCATCGCAAGCCGAGCCTCGAAGGATGACGGCTCGTGCTTGTAATACAACGCAGGACTGGGAGGCCGTTCCGCCGATTTCAGCTGGCGCAGGATCGAACCGTGACGCGCTCGCTCCTGACGACGGTTTCGACTGCCTTGCGCGCTACGGCGCCAAAGTCCGACGGTTGCAGATAGCCTTGGGCATAAGCTTCCTGCGTCAGGCGATCGATGCGCTTGTCCTCGCCGGTCGACCATTGCATGGCGATGTAGTCCGCACCGGGTTTGCCGAAGGTTTCAGGATAACGTTCGGCGTCGTTCTGACGATGGTAGTAATATTCGCCGACCGAGCTGATGAACTGCTTCCGCCCCTCGCCGGCGCAGCGCGATCCATAGGGGCGCTCCAATGCCCGCGCGACCGCACGGCGTTTGCTTACTCTCCCTTCCACGAAGATCGCTTCGTTGGACCCGTAGCCCGGACCGTCGATTGGAGGTGCGGGCTGAGGTGACTTTTGCGGTGCGAATGCCCATGCGGCGACCTGATAGACGACGAGGGCCCAGAGGATGAACCAGGCACGGCTCATCTCGCGTTCGTCCCGCGTTGCTTCGGCAGGCATACAGGAGACGGATCGGACCATAGGCCGGGCCCGGCAAACTGGAGCACCGTGAGGCGGATCTCCTCCGGAAAATCCTCCTCGACGATACCTTTTTGTTCAAACGCCTCGGCGAGCTGCGCCTGGACGCGAACGTCCAGCGGCGTCGAGTACGCGGCGTTGGCCCGATCGTGCTTCTTTTCGCTACAGAACATCGCCAGTAGCGGATTTGGACAGTCAAGAATCTTCATGTAGCCCCGCGCATAGGCTGACGTTGCCGCGATGAGGTTCGCTTTCATCATCCTGTCGCACGGCGACATTGCGTAGGCGGCGCCTGCCTGCAGCGCGTCCATTCGCAGCGCATCGAGTTGCGGATCCTTGTCGCTTTGCAGCGTGTGCTTGGCTTCCCACGCCTTGCGTTCATAGGCCTTGGCACTCTCGTCGCCAAACGAGGCCGTGAGTGTCGGCTTCAACTGGCCGACCGGCGAAGAGGAAGAGACGGTCATGGGAAAGCCACGCATCGCCCAGGAGATGCCTACGAAGGTCGTGACGAACGCCATACATGTGAAAAGAACGAAGCGGCCCATGATCTGCACCCAAATATCGGGCGCAACCTAGCCGTGTCGAGTTAAGAGATGTAACTTATGTGTGGGTTCCAGCACTGAAGGGTAAATGAACGTCTAAGGGGCGCGCTGGATCGCAGCCTCGACGATCTCAGGCACGAGTGCTCCTGCTCCGTCATAACGCCCACGCAAGCTTCGGCAACGAAATGTCGTCCCGAATTCGGGTATCGTGGAGAACCGCATGAATCATGTCACGCCTTGCGCCGGCTGCGGCCACGGACTTGTCCCGATGCTTTCGGCAAAGGGCCTCGCGGAGCTCAGCTGCCTCTGGTGCGAAGGCATCGACGTGCGAACGATGGACATGGCGAAGTGGGCGGACAGTCCGTCCGGCAAACCTGAACGGGCCGCTCGCCAGTCGTTCGAATGACGGTCGTCCTGCTCCGGTCAGATTCCCGCCGCCACGCGTTGCGGAGGCATATTACCCGACTCCGGGAGACGATCAGCCGATGACTTTCGGGGCGGCCGGCGCCGCCGCACGTAGAGGCAGTTGACGAGGATCGGCTCGTCATCGCCGAGCGTTATACGCTCCCTGACGAGCAGGCTCATGACCGAACGCATCTTGAGGATTTCCTGCGCGACGAAGCTGCAGTCCTCGTCCCGGTCGACCTGCTCACGCATGATGGCTTCGGCCTCGAGCATGCTGACACGAAGCGCTCGAATGGTTCTGCGGATTTCGTTGATGCGGTTGTCCATCGCTGCCTCCCAATCATGGTTGCAGCATAAGAACAAAACGTGAACAACGCGTCAAGACCTCAAAACGTCAAGCCCCCAAAACCAAGGCCGCACGGGTGAAGGGCTACTCCGCCGCCTGACGCACGTAGCGTGCGGTCGGCGTGCGCATGGTGACGAGCTCTTCGGCCGCGGTCGGATGCAGCGCGATCGTGGCGTCGAAATCGGCCTTGGTCGCCTTCATCTTCACGGCGATCGCGACCGCCTGGGTGATCTCGGCGGCGGCATCGCCGACGATGTGGCAGCCCAGCACGCGGTCGGTGGCCCCGTCGACGACGAGCTTCATCAGCACGCGCGTGTCGCGGCCCGACATCGTCGCCTTGATGGGGCGGAACGTCGTCTTGTAGATGTCGACGTGGCTGTACTGCGCCCGCGCCTCGGTTTCCGTGAGGCCGACGGTGCCGACCTCCGGCTGCGAGAACACGGCGGTCGGAATGTTGGCGTGATCGACCCTGACCTCGCGCTTGCCGAACACGGTGTCGGCGAAGGCATGGCCCTCGCGGATCGCGACCGGCGTCAGGTTGAAGCGGTGGGTGACGTCGCCGATCGCATAGATGCTGTCGACCGAGCTTTTCGAGAAATGATCGACCGCGATGCCGCCATTCCTCGGATTGATGACGACGCCGGCATTCTCCAGCCCGAGATTGGCGACGTTGGGATGGCGGCCGATCGCGAACATCACCTGCTCGGAAGCGAGGCTCGATCCGTTCGACAGATGGGTGGTGAATTCCTCGCCGTGGCGGTCGACCTTGGTCACGGTGCAGCCGGTGAGGATGGTGATGCCCTGCTTCTCCATCTCGGCACGAACATGGGTCCGAACATCCTCGTCAAAACCGCGAAGGATGTTGTCGCCGCGATAGATCACGGTGACGTCGGAGCCGAAGCCGGCGAAGATGCCGGCGAATTCGAGCGCGATGTAGCCGCCGCCCTGGATCACGATCCGCTTCGGCAGCCTCGCAAGGTGGAATGCCTCGTTGGAGGAGATCACGTGCTCGATGCCGGGAATTGCTGCGCCGTGGTTCGGCGCGCCGCCGGTGGCGATCAGGATGTATTTCGCCGTGATCTTCCTGTCGTTCTCGAGCAGGCGGACGGTGTGCGCGTCCTCGATCGCCGCGCGGCTTTTCACGATCTGCGCGCCCGACTTCTCGACGTTTGCGGTGTAGGCCGCCTCCAGCCGCGCGATCTCCTTGTCCTTGTTGGCGATCAGGGTCGGCCAGTCGAAGCTGGCGGGCGGAATGGTCCAGCCGAAGCCGGCGGCGTCCTCGAGCTCGTGGCGGACATGCGAGCCGATCACGAACAGCTTCTTCGGCACGCAGCCGCGGATCACGCAGGTGCCGCCCATGCGGTACTCTTCCGCGATCGTCACGCGGGCGCCATGGCCGGCCGCGATGCGGGCGGCACGCACGCCGCCCGAACCGCCACCGATGACGAAGAGGTCGACGTCGAATTCAGCCATTGTCCACTCCGACCCCTTTCAGCGATCTCTGATCAGATAGTATCGATCAGATCTCCTTGCCACGCTTGCGCATCTCGGCGCGGAAGGCTCCCATCACGGTTTCGGAGAAGTTCTGGGCCCAGGAGTTCATGAAGGCCATGCTGAGGCCGATGGCGCGCGGCTCGGCCTCGATCAGCTTCTTACCCAGCGGCGACTTGTAGAAGGTGACGAGGTCCTTCAGCTCCTGCTCGGTGAACTCGCTGGCATAGATCTGCGCCATGCCTTCGCCGATCTCGTTCTGGCGGCCGGCGAGCTGCTGGGCCACGATCGGCGCGACCTCGTTGAGGTCCTTCTGGTAGTTGAGGTTCTGCTGCGTCAGCGCGATCTTGGTCTTCTCGACGAGGCCGGGCACGGCGCCTTGATACATCGCCGTGGCGTTCTTGATCTGCAGGATTTCCCTGGCCGCAGCAATCGCCGCCGGCGAGACCTTCGGCTGGGCCGGCGCGGCGGCCTTGGGCGCGCCCTGCTGGGCCACAGCCGGGGAGACCGAGAGGGCCAGCCCCACAGCAAGGGTCGCGGCCGGCAACAATTTCAAAACGCTCTTCATTCCTAGTCTCCTTAGGGCTTTCGCCGTTCAATCACGCGGATTCCCTCGCCGCCCGCCAGAACGGCCGAGCTGGCCAGGCCGATGAACAGGCCATGCTCGACCACACCGGGGATGGCGCTCAACGCCTTGGCGAGACTGGGTGGATCCACAATACGTCCGAGCTGGGCATCGACGATCCAGTGGCCGCCGTCAGTGACGAAAACGTGGCCGTCCTTGGCCTTGCGGACCGCCATTTGCCCGGAAACGCCGCATTCGGCAAATGCCTTTTCGATCGCGCGGCGCGTCGCGCCAAGCCCGAACGGAATGACCTCGACCGGCAGCGGAAACTTGCCGAGTGCCGGCACCCATTTGCTGTCGTCGGCAATCACGATCATGCGATCCGAGGCGGCCGCCACGATCTTCTCGCGCAGCAGCGCGCCGCCACCACCTTTGATGAGGTTGAGCTCGGGATCGATCTCGTCGGCGCCGTCGACGGTGATGTCGAGATGGTCGATCTCATCCAGCGTGGTCAGCGGCACGCCGCAACGCATTGCGTCCGCGCGCGTCGCCTCCGAGGTCGGCACGCCGATCACCTTGAGCCCGGCGGCAACGCGCTCGCCGAGCAGCTCGACGAAATGTTTTGCAGTCGAGCCGGTGCCGAGCCCGAGCTGCATGCCGTCGCGCACTTCCTCGAGGGCGCGCGCTGCAGCCTGCCGCTTCAACTGGTCCATGTTCACGTTTGCGCCCGCCTTTGGATCGAGAATGTGCCGCCGGTGTGGCCGGTTGCGGCGGCCTATGTAGCCTCGTTTTTCCCCGGAGAACAGGGTCTGGGAACAGGTCTATAAGCGGATATTATGGCCCCGCCCCTTGCTTCGACGCGACCGCGCCGGTAGCGCTTCGCCCATGACCTCCCCTCACACCATCGTCTTCGATCTCGACGGCACGCTTGTGGATACGGCGCCCGACCTGATCACCGCGCTGAATCACGTGCTCGACCGCGCAGGGCTGCCGCCCGTGCCGATGGCCTCGGCTCGCAACATGATCGGCGCCGGCGCCCGCAAGCTGATCGAACGGGGCCTGGAGGCCGAGGGTCGCACCGTCACCCCCGCAGACATGAACCGGATGACGGCCGATTTCATCGCCTATTATGCCGACCATATCGCTGTCGAATCCCGCCCCTTCGAGGGACTCGAAGCCGCGCTCGACCAGTTTGCCGCCCAGGGCCATCGCCTCGCGGTCTGCACCAACAAGCTGGAATGGCTGTCGAAGCGGCTTTTGGACCAGCTCGACCTCAGTCGCCGCTTTGCGGCGATCTGCGGCGCCGACACGTTCGGTGTCCAGAAGCCCGATCCGACCATTTTCCGCGAGACCGTGGCCCGCGCCGGCGGAGAGGTCAAAGCCAGTATCATGGTCGGTGACGCCGGAACCGACGTTGGCGTCGCCCGGCGGGCCGGCGTGCCCGTCATTGGGGTCAGCTTCGGCTATACGGACGTGCCGATCGCCGAGCTGAAGCCGGACCGGCTGATCCATCACATGCGCGACCTGCCCGCCGCAGCGCACAGCCTGATGAATACCCGGACTCCCGTAAGCCACTGATTAAGCTATATTATTCCGCAGAACCCTCGCATTAACCATCTATTATCTATGCGCAGCCCGCCGGTTGCCTGCCCCAAACGACACTCCTAAGGTCCGGCTGGGGTAGGTGGCGGTTCGTCGCAGAAATGGGTGGTCATGCGTCGTGTCATCGCGATTGCTTTAGCAGGGGCGAGCCTTGGTGGCTGCTCCTCGATGTCTTGGGACATGTTCAAATCGGCCCCGCCGACCGTCCAGGTCAGGCTCGAATCAAGTCCTCCGGGGGCTGACGCCACAACCTCGCTCGGTCCGGGCTGCAAGACCCCCTGCTCCGTCTCGGTTCCCGCCCCCGATGCTCCGTTTACGGTCGCTTTCGCGCTGGCCAAGTACCAGCCGGCGAACGTGCCGGTGAACGTGATCAAGAATCCCGGCGATTTCACCACCCCCGCCTCGGTGACCACCGACCCGAATCCGGTGTTCGCGGAGCTCCAGCCGGCCACTCCGCCCAAACCGGTCCGCAAGCCGCACCGGCCGAAGAAGCCGAAACCGGCCGCTGCCGCAGCGCCGGCGGATGCCGCACAGACCGCGGCCTCGCCGTTCCCCGATCCGAACGCGGGCAAGCGCTGACAACCCGATTGTCCTCGGCCAGCCCGATGCTTAGATTGCTTCCCGAGCACCGCTAAAGCATCGGTGTGCGAGTCGCCCAAAGTGACAAGGCCTCCCGTATGAACGGATCTTCCGCGAGTCCCCTCGCCACCGCGAGTCCCCTCGCCGCGCTGTCGAGCCCCATGACCGATCCGTTCGGGCGGACCATCAGCTATTTGCGCGTCTCCGTCACCGACCGCTGCGACTTGCGCTGCTTCTATTGCATGTCGGAGGACATGACGTTCCTGCCCAAGGCGGACCTGCTGACACTTGAGGAACTCGACCGGCTCTGCTCGGCCTTCATCGCCAAAGGCGTGAAGAAGCTGCGGCTCACCGGCGGCGAGCCCTTGGTCCGCCGCAACGTGATGACGCTGGTGCGCTCGCTGTCGCGGCATCTTTCCAGCGGCGCCCTGAACGAGCTGACGCTGACCACCAACGGCACCCAACTTGCGAAACATGCGAGCGAGCTTGCCGATTGCGGCGTCCGCCGCATCAACGTCTCGCTCGACACGCTCGATCCGCGGAAGTTTCGCGAGATCACCCGCTGGGGCGAGATCGACAAGGTCCTGGAAGGCATCGAAGCCGCACGAGCCGCAGGGCTCAGCGTGAAGATCAACGCGGTGGCGCTGAAGAACCTCAACGAGGACGAACTGCCCGAGCTGATGCGCTGGGCCCACGGCAAGGGCATGGGCCTGACGCTGATCGAGGTGATGCCGATGGGCGAGATCGGATCGGGACGGATCGACCAATATCTGCCGCTGTCCCTGGTGCGCGCCCGCCTCGCCCAGCAATTCACGCTGACGGATCTGGCCGAGACCACGGGCGGACCGGCGCGCTATGTCAGCGTCGCCGAGACCGGCGGCAAGCTCGGCTTCATCACGCCGATGACCCATAATTTCTGCGAGTCCTGCAACCGGGTGCGCATCACCTGCACGGGAACGCTGCACACCTGCCTCGGACACGAGGATGCCTCGGATTTACGCAAACCTCTGCGTGCATCGAACGAGGATGTGCTGCTTGCGGATGCGATCGACCGCGCCATCGGGCTGAAGCCCAAGGGCCACGATTTCATCATCGACCGCCGCCACAACCGTCCCAGCGTCTCCAGGCACATGAGCGTCACCGGCGGCTGACCCCGTGGGGTTACGGTCTTATTCCCCTTAACTATCAACAAACTTCCGATTGACTGGCGGCACGCCCGCTGGTTTGGTGCGGCTGCCTTATGCCTGCGCGGCGAGACAAGCCACGCGCCAACTCGGCGCAGTCAAGACGGCCGGGGCACAATCGGGGAGGACCTATCGTTGCAAGCGCTCCTAAAGCTGAGCCAAGGAATTGACGCGTTCACGCGCTGGACGGGCAAACGCCTGGCGTGGCTGATCGTGCTCGCCGTCATCATTTCGGCGGTCAATGCGATCGTCCGCAAGACGTTCGACACGTCGTCCAATTCTTGGCTCGAGCTGCAATGGGTGCTGTTCAGCATCGTCTTCCTGCTGTGCTCGCCCTGGACGCTGCTCGATAACGAGCACATCCGCATCGACATCGTGAACAATGCGCTGCCGAAGACGGCTCGCAATGTCATCGACGTGATCGGTCACCTGTTCTTCCTCATTCCGCTGTGCATCGTCATGATCATTACGGGCGTGCCGTTCTTCGAGCGCTCGTTCCAGATCAACGAGCAATCCGGCAACGCCGGCGGCCTGCCGCAATGGCCCGCCAAATCCCTGATCATGATCGGGTTCGCTTTGCTGCTCGTTCAAGGCATCTCCGAGCTGATCAAGCGAATTGCGGTCATGCGCGGAATGATGCCGGACCCGCATGAATCCCAGGTGTCGGCGCTGGAGGCGGAAGTCGAGCATCTCGTCGAAGCGATCGAGAAGAAGTAGCCGTTGGCGACGGTTTAGGGGGAATTATGACCGCGTTTATCATCGCCAATATGGCGCCCATCATGTTCGCGTCGCTGGTCGTCATGCTGCTGCTCGGCTATCCCGCAGCATTCTCGCTCGGCGCCGTCGGCCTGTTCTACGCTGTGGTCGGCATCGAGCTCGGCGAGTTCCGCCCGGACTTCCTCCAGGCCCTTCCGGAGCGGGTCTACGGCGTGATGAACAACGACACGCTGCTCGCCATTCCGTTCTTCACCTTCATGGGATTGGTGCTGGAGCGGTCGGGCATGGCCGAGGACCTGCTCGACACCATCGGCCAACTGTTCGGTACCATCCGCGGCGGCCTTGCCTATGCCGTGATCTTCGTCGGCGCGCTGCTCGCCGCGACGACGGGCGTGGTCGCCGCCTCCGTGATCTCAATGGGTCTGATCTCGCTGCCGATCATGCTGCGCTATGGCTACGACCGCCGCGTGGCAGCCGGCGTCATCGCCGCGTCCGGCACGCTCGCGCAGATCATTCCGCCCTCGCTCGTTCTGATCGTGATGGCCGACCAGCTCGGCAAATCCGTCGGCGACATGTACGAGGGCGCCTTCATCCCGGGCCTCGTGCTCGCCGGCCTCTACGCCGCCTACGCCTTCCTCGTCAGCATGATCTTCCCGAAGGCCACGCCGGGCCTCCCGAAGGAGGCCATCGGCTTCCGCGAGGAGAGTGGCAGCCGCGGCCTCGGTTCGCTCGGCGTGCTGTTCCTCGCCAGCGGCGTGTTCGGCTGGTTCATGATGCGCGATTCGAGCGTGCATGGCGCCGATTACGTCGTGCTCAGCATGTTCTACGGCATCATCTTCGCATTCGTCGTCGCTGTGGTGAACTGGGTCATCGACAAGCTCACCGGCTTCCGTTTTCTCTCGAAGATGGCGCAGCAGACCACTTTCGTGATGGTGCCGCCGCTGTTCCTGATCTTCCTGGTGCTGGGCACGATCTTCATCGGTATCGCGACCCCGACCGAAGGCGGCGCTATGGGTGCGGCCGGCGCCCTCATCCTCGGTGCCGCGAAGCGGCGGCTGAGCTGGGATCTGATCCGGCAGGCCACGGAATCGACCGCCAAGCTGTCGGCTTTCGTCGTCTTCATCCTGGTCGGCGCCCGCGTGTTCTCGCTTACCTTCTACGGCGTCAACGGTCACGTCTGGGTCGAGCACCTGCTCACCTCCCTGCCCGGCGGCCAGGTCGGCTTCCTGATCTTCGTCAACGCCTTCGTCTTCGTGCTGGCCTTCTTCCTCGACTTCTTCGAGCTGGCCTTCATCGTGATCCCGCTGCTCGGACCTGCCGCCGAGCATCTCGGCATCGACCTGATCTGGTTCGGCGTCATCCTCGGCGTCAATATGCAGACCTCGTTCATGCATCCGCCGTTCGGCTTCGCCCTGTTCTATCTGCGATCGGTCGCGCCGAAGGAGCGCTACACCGATCGCGTCACCGGCAAGCGGATGGACCCTGTCACCACGGGCCAGATCTATTGGGGTGCGGTCCCGTTCGTCGTCATCCAGATCATCATGGTCGGTCTGGTGATCGCGTTCCCCGCGATGGTGATGCACTACAAGGGCGTCCAGACCAACATCGACCCCAACACGATCAAGATCGAGGTGCCGCAGATCGAGCTGCCGCCGCTGGATTTGGGACCACCGCAGAAATAGCGGGGACGACACTCGCCGTCATGCTCCGCTCAAGCGGCGCATGACGCACAACGGCGCGCGTGACAAGCACCGGAAACGCAGGCATACCGGGCCATCCTCCACCCCATGGATGGCCGCTCATGTCCCGCTTGCCCCTTGCTACATCGCTCGTTGGCCCGTTGATCGCCTCGCTCTGGCTGGCATGTGCCGCCACGACGGCGCAGGCCGAGCCGATCGCCGATATCCATACGCTGGCGCAAAAGGAGCAGCAGCCGCTGCTCGACACCCTGCGCGATCTCGTCAACATCGAATCCGGCAGCAAGGACATCGAAGGCCTGAACCAGATCGCTGAGCGCGTTGCCGGCCAACTCAGGCAGCTCGGCGGCACGGTGGAGATCCTGCAACCCACCGACATCTATCGCCTCGACGACACGCCTGAGAAGGTCGGGCCTGCCGTGCACGCCGTGTTCAAGGGCACGGGCAGCAAGAAGATCATGCTGATCGCCCACATGGACACGGTGTACCTGAAGGGCATGCTGAAGGACCAGCCGTTCCGCATCGACGGCGACAAGGCTTACGGCCTCGGCATCGCCGACGACAAGCAGGGCGTCGCGCTCATTCTCCATACCGTGGCCCTGCTCCAGAAGCTGAACTTCAAAGACTACGGCACGCTCACGGTGCTCACGAACGGCGACGAGGAGATCTCCTCGCCCGGCTGGCGCAGCACCATCACCCGGTTCGCCGCGGATCAGGACGTAGTGTTCTCGTTCGAAGGCGGCGGGACCGACGGCACGCTGCGCCTCGCCACCAGCGGCATCGGTTCGGCCTATCTCACCGTGCACGGCAAGTCGTCACATGCCGGCGCAAGGCCTGAGGGCGGCGTGAATGCGCTGTACGAGCTCTCGCACCAGGTGCTCCAGATGAAGGACCTGTCCAAGCCCGAGCAAGGCCTGAAGCTGAACTGGACGGTCTCCAAATCCGGTACTAATCGCAATGTGATCCCTGCCGACGCCACGGCCCAGGCCGATGCGCGTGCGCTCAAGGTGGCCGACTTTGACGAGTTGGAGAAGGCGCTTCAGGACAAGATCAAGAATCGCCTGCTGCCCAACTCCAAGGTCGACCTGAAGTTCGAGGTGCGTCGCCCGCCGTTGGAGGCCAACGAGGCCTCGCGCCATGTGGCGGCCTACGGCAAGACGATCTATCAGGAGCTCGGAATGTCCCTCAAGGTCGACGAGAAGGCGACCGGCGGCGGCACCGACGCCGCGTTTGCTGCGCTCAAGACCAGAGGAGCCGTGGTGGAAGGCATGGGCCTGTCAGGCTTCGGTGCACACTCCAATGATGCCGAATATGTGCAGCTCAACAGCATTGTGCCGCGTTTGTATCTGGCCACACGCATGATTATGGATCTGTCCACCGGCAAGCTGAAATAGCGGTTGTTTTCTTCCTCCTCTCCTTGTGGGAGAGGGGTTGCTTCCGCGCACTTCATGGCTAAGGAAACTCGCGGAGCGAGCGCCTCACCCGCCGCTATCGCGGCGAGCCACCCTCTCCCACACGGGGAGAGGGAAAAGAGACTGTCTCGTCCGCCAGCCAAAACCGCAGCGTGAACTCTGCGCCGCCGCCGGGGAGATTCTCCACTGCGACCGTCGCCGCATGATCGTCCGCGACCCCGCGCACGATCGAGAGCCCCAGGCCGGCGCCGTCGCTGCGCTGGCGGTCACGGCGCCAGAAGCGCTGGAAGATCAGCTCGCGCTCGGCCTCGGCGATGCCCGGACCGCAATCGCGCACCCGCACTGAGCCGTCCTCGCCCACCTCGACCTCGACGGCGGTATCCCTGGCCGTGAACTTGATGGCGTTTTCGGCGAGGTTGAAGATTGCGCGCTGAAGCATCTCCGAATTACCGTGGATCATGACCGGCGCGTCGCTGCCCCGCAGCGCGATCTCCTTGTGCTGGGCGATCGCGAGCGGGGCGATCGAACCGACCACATCGGCGCAGACGGCGCGCAAGTCAGCGGTCTCGCCGGGATCGAGCACCAGCGTGTCGAGTTCGGCGATCTCCAGCAGCTGGGCGACGATCCGGCTCATGGCTTCGATGTCGGCATGCAGCGCCTGGCGTGCCGCGCCGTCGCCAAGCGTCTCGATCCGCGTGCGCAGGATCGTGAGCGGCGTGCGCAGTTGATGCGCGGCGTCGGCCGTGAACTGCCGCTGCACCCGAAAGCCGTCCTCGAGGCGGTCGAGCGCCTGGTTGACGGCGGTGACGAGCGGCATGATCTCGCGCGGGATCCGCTTGGTCGGCAGGCGGATGTCGGTGCGCGCCGGGCCGATATTGCTGGCCTCCTCCGAGGCCCTCCACAGCGGCGCGATCGCGCGGCGGAAGATGATGATGTCGGTTGCGAGCAGGACCAGAAGGATCGGGATGGTGATCCACCCGACCCGCCGGAAGAAATTCGAAATGATGTCGTCGATGATGACGTCGCGATGCGCGAGATCCTCGGCGACCCGAATGCGTACCATCTTGCCGTCGATGATCCGGGTGACGCCAGCGCCGGAAATCGTTTCGGACGGCCGAAGAGCTGCGGCGCCGGTCCGCCGGTGCGAGGAAAACAGCAGCCGGCCTTCGCCATCGCGAATGTCGTATTGATAGCGGCCGTAAGCGTCCGAATAGAGCCCGCGCAGGCTGTCGGGCAAGTTGAACGTCAGCGAGCCGTCCGGCTGGGCGACGATGCGCTCCGCCAGTACCTCGGCCTGGGCGCGCATGCCGTCACGGTGCAACTGGTCGATCTCGGAATTGAGCAGCCAGAACAGCACCAGCGGCAGGACGATCGCGACCATCGCGACCGCCACGATGTGCAGGAAGACGATCCGCCAGATCAGCGATTTGAACGTGAGCGATCTGACATGGCCGCCGGCAGCCACGCTATTTTTCCTCGGCCATGAGATAGCCGACGCCGCGGATGGTGTGGATCACCACCTTGGCGCCGTGCTCGGTAAGCTGCTTGCGCAGCCGCGAGACGTAGACCTCGACCGCATTGGAGGCGACCTCGCCTTCGAGCCCGAAGATGTGATCCTCGACGTTCTTCTTCGGCACCACCCGCCCCTGCCGGCGCAGCAGGATCTCCAGCACCGAGGTCTCGCGCGCGGAGATGATCCGCGGCTGGTCGTCGACGAAGATCTGACGGCTCTCGGTGTCGTAGACGAGATTGGCAAGGCGCAGCGAGCGTCCGAGCAGCTGGCCCGGCCGGCGCAGGATCGCCTCCAGCCGCGCCACCAGTTCCTCCATCGCGAACGGCTTTGCGAGATAGTCGTCGGCGCCGCTGCGCAGGCCGCTGACGCGGTCCTGCAGGCCGCCGCGCGCGGTCAGCACCAGGACCGGCAGCGGCTCCATCTTTAGGCGCAGATCGCGCAGCACCGACAGGCCGTCGCCGTCGGGCAGGCCGAGGTCGAGGATCATCGCGGCATAGCTGACGCTGCTCACGGCCTCGCGCGCCTCGGCGGCGCTTCCGACGATGTCGCTCTCATAGCCGGCTGCCGCCAGCCCGCCGGCCACGAGCCGCGACAGCTCGACATTGTCCTCGACGATCAGAAGGCGCATCAAACTCCCGCCGGATGTTCCGGTGTGTCACCGCGCGGCTCGCGCCGCATCTGCGCCCTTTTCCAGCATTCGGGACGCCTCGGCCAGCAAAAAAGCACCCGGCGGAACTGGTCACCGGTCAGGTTCGTGTAAGCCAATCAGGTATGCGCTCGTAAGGCGGGAACGGCGGACGTTCGTAGCAGCTGGCCCTTTTAGCCCCGCCCCTCGAAATAGGCGCAAAGCAGGGTCGTCTCCTTTTGGGCTATGGATTTCCGAAAGAGCCGGCACTTGAAACGGCGGTCCTTCCCCTCTCCGCTCTCGATCAGGAACATGCATTCACTGCAAACGTCACTCCGGTGGCGGCGCTGGGCCACATCGAGCCCATCCAGGACGCGGCGAAGCGTATCACGCAGCCGAGACTGATCGGGGAGCTCAAGGGCCACAAGTTGATCCCGCAGGGCGTTAATCGGATCGCGCTCCAGGAACCTCTCGCCTTCACTTGTAAGGCAAAGCGAAATCGAGCGCTTATCCTCTGCAGATGGCTTGCGGACCATCAGCCCCTTACTCTGCAGTACGGCGGCAATCTGCGATGCGGCGCTGCGGGTCGTGCCCAAAAAGCTGGCGAGAGCAGTCGGCGTCCGCGAAAACCTGTTTGCGCGAGCGAGAAAGCGCAAAGCCATCCATTCGCGATCGCTAAGACCCGAACGACTACCTTCAAAAAGCCAACTGTCGGCAGATTGTATCAGGAGTTGTACGATCTCAATTGCCAGGCTCATCGATAAGTCCCCACGGGAAACGGCCGCCCTGGCATCTCGATCAAAGATCGAGAGCCGCCGTGTCGGGTGAAAGCTGAATTCCCGTCGGGACTGGTTGAGTCCGGTATACCGTACCGTGAAGTCGGAACGACGGTGAACGCACCGCCGCGACTTCAGCCCGATTGCCGGATTCCGATAGCCTGATCGTTCCACGAAAGGAACACCGAAGTACTACGCATCACGCTAGCGTTGAGATGGCACCAAATCTCGCGCGTTCGATTGACGTCGACAGCCTCTGCTGCCGCATTGCTGATGAGCGGACATCGAAAGGTCAGAGCGCTCTTGTCAGGTTCGTGTAAGCCATGGCCGCGCATAGGTCGTAGGGATGGATAGAGCGCAGCCAAACCCCGTCCTGCATGACCGATCCGCTCCAAACAGAGACTCCGGCAAAACTAAAACGAGAGCAACGCATGCACCTCCTCAGATTTACACTCGCATTCGCCCTCTGTCTGATGACGACGTTCGCCCAGGCGGCCGGCTTTCGCTTTATCACGGTGCCGGCCGGGGCAGGTTTGCCAGCCTTCCAGGCGGCCGTGTGGTCGCCGTGCCAGGAGCAGGCGGGCGAGGTCAAACTTCGCGCGATCACTTTACTTGCGACGCGGGACTGCGCTGTCTCAGGTGACAAGCTGCCATTGATCGTGATCTCGCATGGCTATGGGGGATCCTTCATCGGCCATCATGACACGGCCGAGGTGCTCGCCGATGCCGGGTTCGTCGTCGTCGCCCTCGACCATCCGGTCGACGCCGGCGGCGGCGACATGAGCCGCGCGGACACGCTCGCCGCATTGACGGAGCGTCCGTCCGACGTCACGAGATTGATCGACCATATGCTCACCGCATGGTCCGATCATGCGAAACTGACCGCGACCATGTTGGGTTCTTTGGTTTTTCGAGGGGCGGCTACACCGGCCTGGTGGTCGCGGGCGCCAATCCCGATTTGCGAAAGGCCATCGCCTTGTGCCCGGAAAATTCTCCGAAACCCAGCTGCGCCGAACTGCGACGAAGCGAGATCCCGGCACAAGCATTGGCGCATGACCCGCGCGTCAAGGCCCTTGTCGTTGCCGACCCCGCCTTCGGTCCATTGTTCGACCGGGAGGCTCTGAAGGACGTAGAAATTCCGATCCAGCTTTGGGCGTCGGCGCTGAGTGGAGACGACAAGACCGGCGGCGAAGTCACGCTGGATTATGTTTCACTGATTGAGCGCGACCTGCCGGTCAGACCCGACTATCATCTCGTGCCGAATGCCGGTCACTACGCATTCCTTCCGCCCTGCACGCCGGATCTGGCGAAGAAGCGTCCCGACATCTGCACCGACAGACCGGGGTTCGACCGCGCCGCCTTTCACGAGCAGCTCAACGCCGCCGCCCTGGCCTTCTTCCGAACGCATCTGGTGAGTGGTCCGTAGCTCGCGGGATGGGCCGAGGGCGAAATTTCGGATTATGCGATTATCCCTTTTTGCCACTGTTTTGCCCGACGTGTCAAACGGCTTCGCAATTCGCAGCATCGGGAGATGCCGAAACGAATCCGTCGCTCGGCGGTCCCTACCCCACTTGCGCTCTCAAAACGCAGCGCGGGCCGCGGCTGCGCCAGGATCGTAGCATCCCGGTGATTTACGTCGACGTATCAGTCTTTTAGCAGCATCGACAGGAAGTACCGCCGTGACTCCTCGTCTACTGTGCATGGGGTTGTTTTTGCATATTTTGAGTCTGGCACTCTCCAAACGCGGAGACGACAACGCCCCGGAGCCTTCGCTCCGGGGCGTTGCAGGCAACAGCTGGCGTGATCAGCTCTGCGAGCGCCGCGCCATGAAGATGTCGTAGCCGACCTCGGCGACCTGGAACCAGGCGTAGCCGTCGCTCGTGAACTTGGCGAGGGAATCGTGCACCTTCTTGAAGCTGGCGTTGGTCGCGCCGACTTCGGCGTGCAGCTCCTTGGCGGCCTTGTGGCAGGCATCCATGATCGACGGCGAGAAGGCGTGCAGCTTGGTGCCGCTCGCAAGCAGCTTCTTCAGCGCCAGCGGATTGGCGTTGTCGTAGCGCGCCATCATGTAGTTGTTGGCGTAGTGGCCGGCCTGCTCCAGCACGCTCTGGTAATATTTCGGCAGCGCGTTCCACTTGTCGAGGTTGACGAAGGCCAGCAGCATCGGTCCGCCTTCCCACCAACCGGGATAGTAGTAGTGCGGCGCGATCTTGTAGAAGCCGAGCTTCTCGTCGTCATAGGGGCCGACCCATTCGGCGGCGTCGATGGTGCCCTTCTCCAGCGCCGGATAGATATCGCCGCCGGCGAGCTGCTGCGGCACCACGCCGAGCTTCTGGAGCACGCGGCCGGCAAAGCCGCCAATGCGGAATTTCATGCCCTTCATGTCGTCGGGCGTGTTGACCTCCTTCCTGAACCAGCCGCCCATCTGGCAGCCGGTGTTGCCCGCGAGCAGCGAGACGACGTTGTAGCCCTTGTAGAACTCGTTGAGCACGTCGCGCCCGCCGCCCAGCATGTACCAGGCCTGGTTGATGCGCATGTTGGGACCGAACGGCACGGCCGAGCCGAAGGTGAAGGTCGGGTCCTTGCCGAAATAGTAGTAGGACGCGGTGTGGCCGATCTCGCAGGTGCCGTTCTGCACGGCGTCGAGCACCTGGAGACCCGGCACGATTTCGCCGGCGGCGAAGATCTGGATCTGGAATTTGTTGTCGGTCGCTTCTGCGACCATCTTGCACATCATCTCGGCGCCGCCGAACAGCGTATCGAGCGATTTCGGCCAGCTCGTCGGCATGCGCCATTTGATTTCCGGCATCGACTGCGCGATCGCGGGCGCCGCGAGCGTGGCGGCGCCGGCCGCACCAAGTCCCGTGACCTTGATGAAGTCTCTTCTCTTCATGATTTCCTACCCTGATGGATCTGCTTGTTGGGCCTTCTTGCCGAGGCTTGGGGACAGCATGGATCATCGCTCCGCCGAATGCCATCCCGATCGCACTGCGGCAAAGAAAAAGCCCGGCCTCCTTGAGGAGGCCGGGCTACTCGTCTTACGACTTAAGCCGTAGATCAGCCGCGGGTGCGCGAGCGGATCATGAAGCTGTCGTAGGTATATTCGGCGACCTGCCACCACAGATATTCGTCGGAGCGGTAGGCCTGCATGGCGTCGATCGACTTCTTGAAATCGGCGTTCTTGCCCGAGATCTCAGCCCACAGCTCGTTGGTCGCCTTGAGGCATGCTTCCAGCACCTCGTTGGTGAAGGGACGCAGCTGGGTGCCGCCGGCGACCAGACGCTTCAGCGCCGCCGGGTTCTGCATGTCGTAACGTGCGGCCATCCAGCTGTTGGCGTTGGCCGTCGCGTTGGTGAGGATCGCCTGATAGTTCTTCGGCAGCGCATTCCACTTTTCCAGGTTGGCGAAGGCGTGGACGGTCGGACCGCCTTCCCAGAAGCCCGGATAATAGTAGTACTTGGCGACCTTGGCGAAGCCGAGCTTCTCGTCATCGTAGGGACCGACCCACTCGGCCGCGTCGATGGTGCCCTTCTCCAGCGCCGGATAGATATCGCCGCCGGCGAGCTGCTGCGGCACCACGCCGACCTTCTGGAGCACCTGGCCGGCAATGCCGCCGATGCGCATCTTCAGGCCGGAGAGGTCGGCAACCGTCTTGATCTCCTTGCGGAACCAGCCGCCCATCTGGGTGCCGGTGTTGCCGCAGGGGAAGCCGATCACGTTCGACTTCTTGAAGAACTCGTTGGCGAGCTCGTTGCCGCCGCCCTGATAGAGCCACGAATTCTGCTGGCGCGCATTGAGGCCGAACGGCACCGAGGCGAAGATCGCGAAGGTCGGGTCCTTGCCGACATAGTAGTAGGACACCGTGTGGCACATCTCGACCGTGCCGCTCGAGGTCGCATCCAGCGCCTGCAGGCCGGGGACGATTTCACCGGCGGCAAACACCTGGATCTGGAACTTGTTGTCGGTCATCTCGGCGACGTATTTCGCCACCTGCTCGGCGCCGCCATAGATGGTGTCGAGCGACTTCGGGAAGCTCGAAGTCAGGCGCCACTTCACCTCGGGCGAGGACTGCGCGATTGCCGGCGAGGCCACTGCGGTCGCCGCCGCGCCTGCTGCCGACACTTTGAGAAAATCACGACGCTTCATCTTCATCTCTCTCCTTGCTGGGGCGTTTCCCCTCAACTTCTCTTTTGCTGCCGCTCATTCCGGCGACGCGTGAAGGCCGCGTCGAACCGAAGGGGCTTGACTGCCGTGGGCCTTTAACACGGAAGCCCCGCTTGCGGAACGCGACAATGGCATGACGGGGCTCTACGAAAGTCGCATGTCCCCGCAGCTTGCCGCGGCGGCCAATTCAGGCCGCGGCGATGACACCCTTGAGCTGGTCCCGGACCTGGCCTGCAATGGCGCGGTAGATCGCCGCATGAGGTCCGTCCGGCTCGCTGTCGACCACGGGATTGCCGGCATCCGAGGTGGCGCGAATCGCCATGTGCAGCGGGATCTCGCCCAGGAACGGGACTCCAAGCTTCTCGGCCTCGTGCCGCGCCCCGCCATGGCCGAAAATGTCCGACTTGGTGCCGCAATGTGGGCACTGGAAGTAGCTCATGTTCTCGACGATGCCGAGCACGGGCACGTTGACCTTCTTGAACATGGCAAGCCCCCGTCTTGCGTCGATCAGGGACAGGTCCTGCGGAGTCGAGACGATCACGGCGCCCTTCAACGGCACGTTCTGCGCCAGCGTGAGCTGGGCATCGCCGGTGCCCGGCGGCATGTCGACGACCAGCACGTCGAGCTTGCCCCATTCGACGTCGCGCAGCATCTGCGTCACCGCCGACATCACCATGGGACCGCGCCAGATCATCGCGGTCTCCTCCTCCACCAAAAAGCCGATCGACATGATTGCGAGGCCGAAGCGCCGGAGCGGAATCATCTTGCGCTCGTCGTTCAGCTCCGGCTTGTCGCGCATGCCGGTCAGCCGCGGCACCGAGGGGCCGTAGATGTCGGCGTCGAGCAGCCCGACCTTGAGGCCGAGGTCGCGCAGGCCGAGCGCCAGATTGAGCGCGGTGGTCGACTTGCCCACCCCGCCCTTGCCGGAGGCGACCGCGATCACGGCGGCAACGCCCGGGATTTCCGATTGCCGCGCCATCGGCGATTGGCCGCCCTGCGGCGGTTTATGAGCATGGACCGGCTGCACGCCGGGCGTGCCACGGCTCGGCTGCGGGGGTGGCGGCGGCGCGGAGCCCGGCTTGCGCTCGGCGGTGAGCGCCACCATCGCGGTGGTGACGCCGGGAATGGCACGGACGGCGGCTTCCGCTTCGGCCCGGATGGACTCCCAGGCCCGTGCTTCGGCGGCATCGACATTGATCGAGAAGAACACCTTGCCGTCGGAGGCGCTGATCGCGCTCAGCACGTTGGCATTGGTGAGCGCGACCCCGCGCGGCGACTTGATCCGGGCAAGGCTGTCGAGAACCTGTTGCTGCGTCACGCTCAAAGCGCATCTCCTGATTTCAAGATGCCCCATTAGAGCGGAAACGCCCAAAAGGCTACTGCCTGCCGATATCGTCAGCCATCTCCGCGGGCGCCGCCCCCTGCTCCCTGGCCGCCTCGTAATTCAGCTCGATCATGACGCCGTTGGGGTCGTAGACGAAGATCTGCCAAAGCTCGCCGCCGGGCACCTGGCGGGACTCGAACTTCATCCCCTTGGACGCTAGCCGCTGCTTCATACCGTCAAAGCCGCGGCTGACGAAGGCGACATGGTGGACAACGCCGGAATCCGGCTTTTGTGGCTCGGCGGTCGGAGAAATATCGACGAGGTGCACCACCGGTTTCCCCTCGCTGTACATCCAGGCGCCCGGGAAGGCGAAATTCGGCCGGGCGCCATTTTCCAGGCCCAGCACGTCTTCGTAGAAGCGGACCGTCTCGGCCAGTTTTCGGGTTCGGATGTTGAAATGATCGAGCACGCCCACGCTCACGCCGCCCAAACCGATGCCCATGCCTTCGCTCCCTTTTTTGAAGTCCTTGAGGTCCGCCATCCTAGCACAGGGGACCGCCAAACGAAGCCGTTGCCCTCTGGCCTCAAGGGTTTATGGTGCGCCCCAATCCGCCCTCACGGCGGAACCAGGCGCCCTACTCGCCCGGCAAGAACCGTAAAACCCAAACTACGGACAAGGTACCATACATGGCAAAAGTCGCTTTCCTCGGTCTCGGTGTCATGGGCTTCCCCATGGCCGGACACCTCGTGAAAAAAGGGGGCCATGAGGTCACCGTCTATAACCGCACCGCGGCCAAGGCGAAGGAGTGGGCAGACAAGTTCGGCGGCAAGACCGCACCGACCCCGAAGGCCGCCGCCGAAGGCCAGGATTTCGTGATGTGCTGCGTCGGCAACGACAACGATCTGCGCGCGGTCACGATCGGCCCCGACGGCGCGTTTGCCGGCGTCAAGAAGGGCGCAACCTTCGTCGACCACACCACCGCTTCGGCCGAAGTCGCGCGCGAACTCGATGCGGCCGCGACCAAGGCCGGCTTCAAGTTCATCGATGCCCCCGTCTCCGGCGGCCAGGCCGGCGCCGAGAACGGCGTGCTGACGGTGATGTGCGGCGGCGCGCAGGACGCCTATGCCGGCGCCGAGCCGATCATCACGGGCGCCTATGCGCGGATGTGCAAACTGCTCGGCCCCGCCGGCTCCGGCCAGCTGACGAAAATGGTCAACCAGATCTGCATCGCCGGTCTGGTGCAGGGTCTTTCCGAAGGCATCCACTTCGCCAAGAAGAGTGGCCTCGACGTCGCCGCAGTGATCGAGACCATCTCAAAAGGGGCCGCGCAGTCCTGGCAGATGGAGAATCGCTACAAGACCATGAACGAGGGCAAGTACGATTTCGGCTTCGCGGTCGAATGGATGCGCAAGGACCTCTCGATCTCGCTGGCTGAAGCCCGCCGCAACGGCGCCAATCTGCCGGTGACTGCGCTGGTCGACCAGTTCTACGCCGAAGTCGAGAAGATGGGCGGCAAGCGCTGGGATACGTCCAGTTTGCTCGCACGCCTGCAACGCTGAGGAACGTGTCGACGGTCGCGGCCGGGCAGCTGCGACCGTCACCAGCCTCGACGCGGGCCTGCGCCGCGACGTGGGCCGCATTGAGAAGAACGAATTCCGGGGGACCTGACTTGCTGAGCGTGATCGCCGCCGTTTTCATCGTTGCGTATGCTGCCATCGCGCTCGAACACCCGCTCGGCATCAACAAGAGCGCTACGGCTCTCCTGGGAGCGGGCCTGCTCTGGACCATCTACGCGATGTCCGTCGGCGACGCCTCGCTCGTCAACCACCAGCTCGACGAATCCGTCGCCTCGACTGCGCAGATCGTCTTCTTCCTGATCGGCGCCATGACGATCGTCGAGGTGATCGACGCCCACAACGGCTTCGAAGTCATCACCTCGGTCATCCGCACCACGAAGCAGACCACGCTGATGTGGATCATCGGCTTCGTGACGTTCTTCCTGAGCGCGATCCTCGACAACCTCACGACCACCATCGTGATGGTCTCGCTGGTTCAGAAGCTGATCGGCAACAGGAGCGACCGCCTGCTGTTCGCTTCCCTCATCGTTATCGCCGCCAATGCGGGAGGCGCCTGGACCGTCATCGGCGACGTCACGACAACGATGCTCTGGATCGGAGGGCAGATCTCGCCTGTCAGCATCATGGGAGCGGTATTCCTGCCGTCTCTGCTCAACCTGCTGATACCGCTGCTCATCATTGGCTATTCCGTCAAGGGGAAGGACATCGTCCCGCCGCTGCAACCAGAAGCGCAGGCTCTCAAGGTCGAGCTGTTCGAGCGCAATCTGATGTTCTATCTCGGCCTCGGCACGCTGGTCGCCGTCCCGGTTTTCAAGGCCGTGACGCACCTCGCGCCCTTCATGGGGATCCTGTTCGGGCTGGGCATCCTCTGGCTGGTCGGCGAGATCGTTCACCGCCACAAGGACGAGGATGCGCGTCGCCCCCTCACCCTCGTCCATGCGCTGACGCGCATCGACATGAGCTCCATCGTGTTCTTCGTCGGCATTCTCCTTGCCGTCGCCTGCCTGGAGCACGCCCGCGTGCTGGAGCTGTTGGCAAAATGGCTCGACAACACGGTCGGCCGTCTCGACATCATCGTCATCCTGCTCGGCCTCTTGAGCGCCATCATCGACAACGTGCCGCTCGTCGCGGCGACGATGGGCATGTACAATCTGGTGCAATACCCGCCCGACAGCTTCATCTGGGAATTCATCGCCTATTGCGCCGGCACCGGCGGCTCGATCCTGATCATCGGCTCGGCGGCCGGCGTCGCCGCGATGGGGCTCGAGAAGATCGAATTCTTCTGGTACGCCCGCCGGATCGCAGGTCCCGCGCTTGTGGGATATCTCGCGGGTGCACTGGTCTACATTGCCCAGCACTCGCTGCTGCATTGATCCGCCGTGACCGGCCGTTCGGCACTGCCGGTTCCGGCAGAGGTGTTTCTTAATCATCCGTTAACGTAATTCTTTAGCTCCTTAAGTCACCTCTTAAGGATTTCTTGCCAGAGATAGACAATGCAGAAGGCCCGCGTCCGGCGTGGGCAGGAATCGTGTTGCTTGATGAGTAACCCCGCTGAAAAGCCCGAGGTTGTGCAGCTTCCGGCCGAGCCGGTGAGCGCTCCATCGGCGAGCAGCCGCAGGGCTGCGGCGCAGCGGGTGCGCGAGGCGCGCGACAAGTTAACCTCGACCAGCGGAACCCGGCCGGCCTTCGACGCCGAGATGCTGCGCCAATATGCGCAGACGCGGCTGTCGGCTTCCTATGTCGTGATGCTGCTGGTGGTCGCCACCGGCGTGCTGTTCGGGCTCTGGATGCTGCCGATTCCGGCCGCGGCCTGGACCGCGGGCATGCTCTGCATCCACAGCGCGATGATCCGCAGCTGCCGGCGGTTCCTGACTGAGGCCGCCTCTCCGGCCGCAACGCGCGCATGGCGAACGCGTTTCGTCGTGCTCGACCTGCTCTATGGCCTGTGCTGGATGGCGATCCTGATCCACCCCGTGCTCGACATGGTCACGGAAACACTGATGATGTTCCTGATGCTGCTGGTGATCGCGGTATCGAGCATGCTGGCCGCCAATCTGCCGATCGCCGCCGTTGCCGCCACCGCGCCGGTCGCGGTCGCAATGGCCCTGAGCTTCGTGATGACCGGCTCACTGGACAATTACATCCTGGCGGCACTCGCGCTCGCGGCCGAAGGCTATTTCGTCCTGCTGGCCCACCGCCTGCACTCCTCGACCTTCGCCACGCTCGAGGCACGCGCCGAGAAGGACGCACTAATCGGCGAGCTCGAACAGGCCAAGGCAATCTCGGACGAAGCACGTCACCGCGCCGAATCCGCCAATGTCGCCAAGTCACGCTTCCTTGCGCAGATGAGCCACGAGCTGCGCACGCCGCTGAACGCCATCCTCGGTTTCTCCGAGGTGATGAAGAGCGAGATTTTTGGCGCACACGCGGTGCCGGTCTACAAGGAGTACTCGGCGGATATCCATAATTCCGGCGTGCACCTGCTCAACCTCATCAACGAGATCCTCGATTTGTCGCGGATCGAGGCCGGCCGCTACGAACTCAACGAGGAAGCGGTGTCGTTGGTCGCCATCGTCGCCGACTGCCATCATTTGATGAAGCTGCGCGCCTCGAGCCGTGGCATCACCATCCACGAAGTATTCGAGCAGGCCATGCCGCGGCTCTGGGCCGACGAGCGTGCGGTCCGCCAGGTCGTGCTCAACCTGCTTTCCAACTCCATCAAGTTCACGCCGCAGGGCGGCGAGATCTGGCTCAAGGCGGGATGGACCGCTTCGGGTGGACAATATCTTTCGGTGAAAGACTCCGGCTCCGGAATCCCCGAGGACGAGATCCCGGTCGTGCTCGCCTCGTTCGGTCAGGGCTCCAACTCGATCAAATCGGCCGAACAGGGCGCAGGCCTCGGCCTGCCCATCGCCAAGAATCTGATCGACCTGCATGGCGGCACGTTCACGCTGAAATCGAAGCTGCGCATCGGCACCGAGGTCATCGTCACCTTCCCGCCGGAGCGCGTGATGAGCGCGCTGGCGCCGCTGTCGGATGATTCTCCGCCGCTGCAGCCCGAGAGTTCGCTCGTTCCCGACGAGAAGCGCCGGCCGCGCCACAAGCCGATCATGAGCGCAGGCACGGGCTCTTAACGAGATGCTTGCAGACATGCCCGACGATCCCTCACAATGTCCGTATGAGCAAAGAAACGCCGTGCGTCGCCGTCTGCATGATCGATCCCAAGACCAAGCTTTGCTTCGGCTGCGGCCGGACTTTGCCGGAGATCGCGCGCTGGCACGCCATGGACAGCGCGGAGCGGCTGACGGTCATGGCGCTGTTGCCGGCGCGCATGGATCAGGCAGGACTCGTACCGATCGCGGCATCGCCGAAACGTACCTGATCGGCACGCGCGCATCTGGAGGCGCGCAATGATCCGCTTCCTGCTTGTACTCATCATGCTCGCCGGCACCGCAGGTGCGGTCGTCGCCTATGGCGATCCCGACCAGATCGCGCGCGCCAGCCACAGGGTCTCGCACATCTTCCGCGCGCAGACCGCCGCCCCGGCCCCCGCCGTGCATATCCCGCGCGGCCAGGGTGGCGAGTTCGCACTGCGTGCGAAGATCAACGGCGTCACCGCGCCGATGGTGATCGATACAGGTGCGACCTCTGTGGTGCTGACCTGGGAAACCGCGAAAGCGATCGGACTGCCGCTCGAGATGCTCGAATACGACGTCGACCTGGAGACCGCGGGCGGCCACACCAAGGCGGCGCGGCTCACGCTCGACCGTCTCGCGGTCGGCAAGCTGGTCGAGAAGTCGGTGCCGGCCCTGGTCGTGCAACGTGGCCAGATGAAGACCAATCTGCTCGGCATGAGCTTCCTCGACCGCCTGGAAAGCTGGGGCGTGCGCGCGGACACGCTGATGCTGACAGGTTATCCGGAGCTCCAGAAGGGCCCCCGCCGCTCGCGCATCGCGATCGACTAGACGAGCTACGCCGCCTCCGCTGGCGCAGGTGCACCGACACGCGCGATCGCCTCGCGCAGCACCTCGAGACCGGCGCCCGGCTTCACCCCCTGCTCGGCAAGATGGCGGCGGAAGGCGCGCGCGCCGGGAACGGCGTGGAATGCGCCGACGAAATGCCGCGTGATCGCGTGCAGCCGGGTGCCGCGCGCGAGCTGCTGTTCGATGTAGGGCATCATCGCCTCGAGCGCGTCCTGCATGGACGCGTGCGGCGCCGCCTCGCCGAAGATGTCGGTATCGACGCTGAGCAGCCGCCACGGCTCCTGATAGGCTGCGCGGCCGAGCATCACACCGTCGACATGGGCAAGATGCGCCTTCGCATCGTCGATGCCCGGGATGCCACCATTGATGATGACGGGCACACCAGGCATTGCGCGTTTGAGCCGATAGACGCGATCATAGTCGAGCGGCGGGATGTCGCGGTTCTCCTTCGGCGAAAGGCCGTTGAGCCAGGCCTTGCGAGCATGCACGATCAGTGCATCGGAGCCGGACGCCACCACCGCGCGCGCGAGCGTATCGAGCGCCACTTCAGGGTCCTGGTCGTCGATCCCGATACGGCACTTCACAGTGACGGGAATCGCGACCGCGCGCTTCATGGCGTCGACGCACCTCGCCACCAGTTCCGGCTCTGCCATGAGGCAGGCGCCGAACCGGCCATCCTTCACGCGATCGGACGGGCAGCCGACATTGAGATTGATCTCGTCATAGCCGAACGCCTCACCGATCCGCGCAGCCAGCGCTAGCTCGTGCGGATCCGACCCGCCAAGCTGAAGCGCCACCGGATGCTCGCACGCGTCGAACCCAAGCAGCCGCTCCCGATCGCCATGAATAATGGCGCCCGTGGTCAGCATCTCCGTATAAAGCAGCGCCCGCCGCGTCAGTTGACGGTGGAACACCCGGCAATGCCGGTCCGTCCAGTCCATCATAGGTGCAATGCAAAAGCGATGCGCTAACATGCTGATTCTGTTAGCACTTCGGACATCAATCAGTCCATTCGTTTTTTTCGGTCGACAGCAGTTCAGATATTCATCGTCGATGTATTCTCTTACTTTTCCAATCGGTTGCCGAGATTGCGTGATTGCCTCGCCAGGTAGACTACGGTCTTTTTCGGACGGCCCGGTACTGCGTTGCAGTACCGGGTGACTGCGCGCAGTACCGCCGCTGATCGCGCCCAACCTTTGTTGATCTATTTGCTTCGGCCGGAAAGTACCGCGTTGCTCTTCACACGCCTAGCATTGCATGGCCCGGATCGTAGTTTTGGCTACGATAGAGAAAGAAGGCTTGCGGATTGCTGTTCGTGGCGGATGCTAGCTTTCTCAGAAAGGCCACCGAAAACTTCGGCCTACACTGATAGCCGAAGCGCGACGCCAGATGCTTCCGGAGGGCAGATCATCTTGAGCCTCGAGCGGATGGACATGATCCGCGAAATCGAACCGATCTCCATGACGATCTCCGTCGACGCCGACGCCATCCTGAAAAATGTGCAGGACGCCGCGGCGGATGTCGGGTTTCTGTTGCCGCTCAGCCTCGGCGCGGAAGGCAGTTGCCGGATCGGCGGTAACATCGGCACGAACGCCGGCGGGCTGTCAGTCGTCAGGTACGGGATGACGCGCGATCTGCTGCTCGGGATCGAGGCGGTGTTGGCGGACGGCACGGTGGTGGTCTCCGACATGCGCAAGCTGCGGAAGAACAACGCCGGCTAGAGTGCTTCGTCGGAAGCGAGGGGACTCTCGGCATCGTCACCGGCGCAGTGTTGCGTCTCGCGCCTTTGCCGGCCCGCCGCGCGACTGCGTGGCTGAAGCTCGCGAACGGCGCGCCGCTCGCCGAGCTTCTCGCGTTGGTGCGTCGCGAATCCGCAGACCTGCTGACCACGTTCGAATTCATGGCGGCCAGATCCATCGCGCTCGCGACCGCAGCAATGACTGGCCCGCCCTCCCTTCGAGCAGGCCCAGCAGGCACCGTCCTCGTCGAGTTCGCGTCTTCCTCACGCCATCTCGATCTCGACGAACTGATGGAAGCTGTTCTGGCCGAGGCGATCGAGTCCGGATGGATCGAGGACGCCTTGCTGGCGCAGAGCGGATCGCAGCGGACCGCAATGTGGCGGCTCCGCGAGACTATCCCCGAGGGCGAGAAGCGCCGGAACGGATCGGTCAAGCACGACATCTCGGTACCGCTTTCCTCCATTCAGCGCTTTCTCAATCTGGCCGGCTCGCAGGTGCGATCGTACGACGCCGACCTTGAACTGTCCGTCTACGGCCATGTCGGCGACGGCAATCTGCACTACAACGTGCTCGTTTCTCCCGATGTCGACCGGCTGGAGTTCACCAAGCGAATCGAAGGCAGCCTGTCGCTGCAACTCTACGACACCGCCGCGGCGCTCGGCGGCACGTTCAGCGCAGAGCACGGCGTCGGCCGTTTCAAGAGGCACCTTCTGGAGCGGTACGGCGATGTCGGGCATATCGCGGCGATGCGCCGGATCAAGACCGCCTTTGATCCGGCGGACATCATGAACGCCGGCGCGGTCGTCCGTCCGTTGGGAGAGAAGTCTGCCCGTTGAACCATCGGCCGGCGAGCCGGCGGTGCTTACGTCGACGCTCAAACGATGCATCTTCGGCCGAGTCACCTCGATCAGCCGAATCGTCTTGCCATAAAGAAAGAGCCACTCCCAAAGGAGTGGCTCAAGTTGGGGAGGAAACGCCCTTTAGGAACTGCTAAATCGCGATCAGGCCGCGACCTGTTCGATCGCCGGCTCGATCTTCATATGGCGGCGATGTCCAGCTTCGAGCCGTCGACCAGACGCGACAGCCGGAACGGTGTGGGATCGACGCAAGGCGTGTCGTTGACGACGAGCTGTGCGGCCAGATAGCCGAGCCCCGGGCCCAAACCGAAGCCGTGACCCGAGCAGCCTGCCGCGAGGACGAGGCCTTCCACCCCGTCCACCTGCGACACCACGGGCACTGCATCCGGCGTGCAATCGACGAAGCCGCCCCACGCGCTGTCGATCTTAATCTCGCCGAGTTGGGGGAAGGTTTTCCGGACACTCTCCACCACTTGGCTCACCAGCCATTTCAAGGGCGCGGGATCCAGCACGCGATTCTGTTCGAAGATCCGGTCGTCGTTGGTCAGCAGCGCCGGCATTGAATCCGGCCCCGAGACGAACGATTGGCCGATGCCGAGCCTGACGTTCTTCAGGCGACGCAAGAACTGCGGCATGAATTCCCGGCTATACCGGATAGCCTGGGGCGTGATTTCGAGGTTCGCCTTGCCGCTGATCGCAAGCGTGTAGCTGCCATCCAGTCGGCGCGTAATCGTGCAGTAGGGCGTCGAGACCGCCTCGCCGATGTTGATTGTCGGGGTAGAACGCAGCGCGGTCTGCCGGATGCTCGCTTGGGGGAAACTGACCCCAAGCGGCCGAAGGAAGCGCGAGGACCAGGCGCCGGCGGCGCACAGCACCGCGTTGGTTCTGATGTAGCCCTTTTCCGTGTGCACGCCCGCAATCTTGCCATTGGCCAAGTCGAGCGCCCGCGCGGCACATCCCTGGTGGATCGTGGCGCCCAGAACTCTGGCCCCCTCAGCGATAGCCGGCGCGGCGAGCGCAGGTTCGGCCTTTCCGTCCCGCTCCGAATAGGTCCCGCCGACCCATTTGTCGCGCGCTTCGGGGACGCGCTCGGCCACCTCCGCCCGGCTCAGCACGCGGGTGTCGACGTCGTACTCCCTGGCGACCTCGCGCCACCTTTCCCAGCCGGCGAGCACAGCCTCGTCGTGGGTCGCATAGACGAGACCGCAGCGACGAAATCCGAGGTCCCGATTGATATCGCGCGTGAGTTCGTCCCACAGCCGCATGGACAGCACCGAGAGCGGCAGTTCGCGCCGGTCGCGGTTCTGCTGGCGGCACCAACCCCAGTTTCGGCTCGATTGTTCACAGGCGACGTGGCCCTTCTCGAGGAGCGCCACAGAGAGGCCGCGCTTCGCCAAGTAATAGGCGGCCGTAGAGCCGAGGATGCCGCCGCCGACGATGACGACGTCGGCCTCGGCCGGGAGACGCTCATCGCTGTGAATGCGCTCGACGTGGGGCGACATGTTCCAACGAACCTCGGCTGCCAAGAATGCGGAAGCAAATTTCCGATCAGCCCTTCATCGCACGGTGCGCCCGATAGAATGTGCTGAAATCATCTAGGACTTCGCAAGATGTTCGGGTTTTTGGCCGCTTGATTGAACGAAGCTGCTCAAGCCCGACCGAGTCCCAGTTCGGCGGAGGGCGGCGGGACCCTTCGAGGACCGCGTCGATTGCGTTCAAAACCAATTCGCCGCGTTCGATCCTTTCGGAAACATGCTGAAATTCCCCGATCTGAATCGATTGCTCCGGTAGATCGCTGGCATTCATCGGTAAAATCCGAGGACGGCCTTGGTCTCCAGATACTCCTCCATGCCCTCGAGGCCGTATTCGCGACCGTTGCCGGAACGCTTGTAGCCGCCAAAGGGAGCATTGGGGTCCCAGTCAGGATAATTGAGATGAACTTGACCCGACTGGATCTGCCCGGCGACGATCCGCACCTTCTCCATATCAGTGCCCTGCACATGAGCGCCGAGGCCGTAGACGGTGTCGTTGGCGATCGCGATCGCCTCGTCCACCGAGTCGTAGGGAATGATCGACAGCACCGGGCCGAAGATCTCCTTCTGCGCGATCCGCATGTCGCGATGGACGTCCGAGAAGATGGTCGGTCGCGCATAGAAGCCAATCTGAAGGTCGTCGGGCCGCCCCGGCCCGCCGATGACGAGCTTGGCGCCTTCCCTCAGACCGACATCGATCATGGTCTGCACGCGCTCGAACTGCGGCCGGTTGGCAATCGGGCCATGAGTCGTGCTTTCCGCAAGGGGATCGCCGACAACCAGTTCTGAAGCGGCCGCGGTCGCCAAGGTCTCGACCTCTTCCATCTGTGAGCGAGGCACGAGCAAGCGCGTCGGTGCGCTGCAGGATTGACCGAGATTGCGGAAGGCGGCACCGACGCCGAGCGGAACGGCACGGCTGAGATCGGCGTCCGGCAAGATGATATTCGGCGACTTGCCGCCGAGCTCCTGGGCAACGCGCTTGACGGTGGGCGCTGCCGCTTGCGCGACGAGAACGCCGGCGCGCGTCGAGCCGGTGATCGAGATCATGTCCACCTGCGGATGCGACGCCAGACGAGTGCCGACGATCGGACCTGTTCCATTGACGAGGTTGAAGACGCCGGGCGGACAACCGGCATCGTCGATGACCTCAGCGAATAGCAAGGCGCTCAGCGGCGACAATTCGCTCGGCTTCAACACCACCGTGCAACCGGCCGCGAGCGCGGGGCCGACCTTGGCCGTGATCAGGTAGAGAGGCCAGTTCCAGGGGGTGATGAGCCCGCAGACACCGATCGCCTCGCGCATGATCGCCGTGCTGCCGCGCGCGGCGATGAACGGATAATTCGCGAGATTGTCGCGGGCGACACGGATATGTTCGGCGGCCAGCGGCACCTGAGCGCGCCGGGCATAGGTGATGGCAGCTCCCATCTCGCACGTAAGCGCCTGCGCGAACAGCTCCAGCCGCTCAAGGAGCAAGGCGTGAATCCGGTCGAGCAGCGCCGCTCTCTCAGCAGGCGCGGTCATGGACCAGCCGGCGAAGGCTCGTCTGGCGGCTGCGATGGCGCAGTCCACGTCATCGTCATCGCCGAGCGCGACCTCAGCGATCGGCTGTTCCGTCGCCGGATTGACGACGGTTGCTGCTGCCGCGACTGATCCGATCGGCTTCCGCCATTCTCCGTCGATGTAGAATTTTCCGAGGAAGCCGGCTTCCGTCAGGTGTCGAAGGGCCGAGGTCATTGGAAGCGATCCTTTCGACAGCCTACCAGCCGCGCATCCGTGGCCATCGTGCTTCGATCGCGTCGCTGCCGGCGGAGACGACGTTGTACAGTTCGTGTTGCGACGCCGTTGCACAGGCGTGATTGGGCAAAATCCTGACCTTCGCGCCGATCGGAAGGTCGGGCAAAGCCTGACTCGAGCCGGGCCTGATGGCGAGGATGCCGTGCTCCTGGCTCGCATGCGAAACAATCAGGTCGGAATAGACCTTGCCGGCCACATCGCAGACCAGACCGTACCCCTGGTCGACCCGCTGCGCCGCGCTGCCACGGTCGCGCGACAGCGCCATCCAGCCTGCATCGACCAAAATCCAACCCTTCTCGGGCTTCTTGCCGATCACGGTGGCGAGCACCGAGATGGCGATGTCATCGGTGGTGCAGACGCCGACGCCGTGCATCACCAGATCGAAGAACATGTAGACGCCGGCCCGCATTTCCGTGACGCCGGTCAGGTCTTCGGCGAAATGCGCTGTCGGCGTCGAACCGACGCTGACGACGGGGCACTCATGGCCGGCCGCGCGCAACGTCGTTGCGGCGGCGATGGCCACGGCGCGCTCGTTCTCCGCAGCGGCGACAAGGGTCGCGGGCGTGCTGAGACCATAGGACTCGCCGGCATGGGTGAGAACGCCGGCGATCTTGACGCCGGCCTCGGCGAGCGCCGCCGCGACGGCGATGAGCTTGGAATCGGTCGCCGTCAGCCCGCCGCGGTGACCATCGCAGTCGATCTCGACGAAGGCGGATGGTGTCACACCGGCTGCGCGACCGGCCGCGGCGAGCATGGCGGCCTGCTCAGGCGAATCCAGCAGCACCTTGATGTCGATGCCTGCTTTCCGCAGGCGCATTGCTCTGTCGGCGGTGTGAGGAGCAAGTCCTACGGCATAGGTCATGTCCCGGAAGCCGTGCTGCGCGAAATATTCCGCTTCCGCCAAGGTGGAGACGGTGATTGGTCCCGCCCCGGACCGATGGGCGCGTCGGGCAACGTCGATGGATTTTGCTGTCTTCAGATGGGGACGCAACACGACGCCTTGCCGAGCCATACGAGAGGACAGGCGCGCGAGATTGCGATCCAGCCGGTCCTTGTCGAGCAGGAGAGCCGGTGTTGCCAGCGCGCCGATCGTTGCGGCCGTTTCGCCCGGACCGGCGTCCGGGGCATCTGCCCTGTCCATCTCCACCCGCAGCATCCCGATGTCCTCTAGCCGAATGACTGGTTGGCGAGACCGAATATGCGCGCCGGCCCAACCCATGGAGCCGGCGTTCCCAGCACCATTGTCGTGGCATCGCTGACGCGTTGAAGGCCGATGCTTTCGAGCCATTCCCCGAGCTGCGAGGAGGCTGGAATATCGATCCGGACGAAGACAGGCCCGAGCCGCGCGATCGTGAATTCGATCAGCGCGCGCGCATCGGTCGGGCTTTCGGCCACGACGGGACCGATGACATGCCCACGCCCGAAAAGGCGAGAGATGGCGTAGCCGCAAAGCAAGCCGTCACGCACCAGGACATAGCCGTCACCGCTGTCAAACAGCCGATTCAGCAACTGCCGCCGCTCCAACCCTGTAGCCGCGCGGTCGAGCCGCGCGATCGCCTCGAACTCCGATGCGGCCATTGGTCTGAGGCCTGATCGCGGCGTTCCTTGGCTTTGGCGGGGAATTCCGTGATGCTGGTGGATGATCCCGATCGGGACGAAGCCACGGCGGCGATACAGCGTCTTGCCTTCCGGCGTCGAATTCAGCGCGATGGTTCGGGGGCGCGCGGACGTCAGCAACGCATCCATCAGCCGGGCCCCATAGCCACGGCCCTGAGCGGCCTTGGCAACGATGATCATGCCGGCGGACGCATGAGTCTCGCCGTATGGCCACCACCCCGCGGTTCCGATCACCGTCCCGTCGCGCTGCAGAACAAAGCCATGGCCCAACTGCAGCGCGACATCCCAATCCTCGATGCGGTAGGGCCAGGACATCTCCTGCGAGAGCTTCAGGGCGCCTTCCAAATGCGCTCTGGCGAAAGGAAGCAGGGCCACGTCCTCATTGTCGCGCTGCCCGACTGGATAAGCTGCGGCTGTCATGATCGGTCAACGTCTCTTGCTCGGGTTGCAGGCCTGATGGCCAGCGCCTGACCGCGTGAGGCCATCTCATGATCCCCGCGCAGTTCGCAGCGTAACTTCGGTCCGACAGCATTACGCAGCCGGACTGGCGCAAAGTTCGGCATATAATTTCATTGATGATGCGGCAGCAGGATCAATCTGCTGTTCCGCGACAGGAGCCCTCTCGAAGGGCGTACTCACGCCTTCCAGTCCAGCACGATCTTGCCGCAGTTGCCGGTGCGCATGATCTCAAATCCGGTCTTGAACTCTGTGACCGGCAGGCGGTGCGTTACGATTTTGCGGATGTCGAGACCGCTCTCGAGCATTGCGAGCATCTTGTGCCAGGTCTCAAACATCTCTCGACCGTAGATTCCCTTGACGGTGAGCATCTTGAAGACAAGCTTGGTCCAGTCGACAGTCGCGGGCCGAGCAGGGATACCAAGCATGGCGATCTTGCCGCCCATCACCAGATTTTCAACCATTTGGTCGAACGCGGCCGGCGCACCACTCATCTCCAGCCCGATATCGAATCCTTCCTTCATGCCGAGGCGCTGCGTCACGGACCGAAGATCTTCCCTTGTCACGTCGACGGGAACAACGTCAGCGATATCCGTTGCCAATGCCAAGCGGTGCGGATTGACGTCGGTAATCACGACGTGCCGCGCCCCGACATGCGTGGCAACGGCGGCGCTCATGATGCCAATGGGACCTGCCCCGGTGATGAGCACATCCTCGCCGACGAGGTCGAACGACAACGCGGTGTGGACGGCGTTGCCGAGCGGATCGAGGATGGCCCCGATCTCGTCATCGATCGCATCAGGGAGCGGCACGACATTGAAGGCGGGCAAACGCAGATATTCAGCAAAAGCTCCGGGAATATTGACGCCGATCCCCTTCGTTTCAGGATCCAGGTGAAACCGCCCTCCTCGCGCAGCGCGGCTGCTCATGCCGACAACATGGCCCTCACCCGAAACGCGCTGCCCAATCGCGAACTTCGTGACGTTCGCGCCCACTTCGGCGATCTCGCCTGCATATTCATGGCCGACGACCATCGGGACAGGGACGGTCCGCTGCGCCCACTCATCCCAGGCGTAGATATGGATATCCGTGCCGCAGATCCCGGTCTTGTTGATCTTGATGAGAACGTCATCCGGTCCGATCTGCGGAATCCCCCATTCGTCGAGCCAGAGCCCGGGTTCGGCGGCTGCTTTGACAAGAGCTTTCATGAGAGCACCTTTGTAACCATCAAATCACGCCAAGCGCTTTGCCGGCGTCGGCGAAAGCGTCGACGGCCTGTTCAACGTCCTTTTCGCTCAGGGCGGCGGACATCTGTGTCCTGATCCGCGCCTTTCCTTTGGGGACGACGGGATAGAAGAACGCGGCGACGTAGATGCCGCGTTCATCCAGCGCGGCTGCCATATCCTGCGCCAGGCGCGCGTCGTGCAGCATGACCGGAATGATTGGCGTCTCTCCCGCGAGCAGCTCGAATCCAGCCTTTTCCAAGCCCGACCGAAAGCGCCGTGTATGCGCAGCAAGAAGCTGCCGGCGGTCGTCGGCTGTTTCCGCGATCTGGATCGCCTTGATCGATCCCGCCGCCACTGCCGGGGCGAGGCTGTTGGAGAAGAGATATGGACGCGCTCGCTGTCGAAGCAGATCGACGAACGGTTGCGACGCCGCGACGAAGCCTCCCATCGCGCCGCCGAGGCTCTTACCGAGCGTCCCCGTGACAATCTCGACCTGCCTCCTTGTGCCCGTCAGCGTCGGCGTGCCGCGACCTGCTTCGCCGAGATGACCGGTGGCATGGCAATCATCGACCATGACGACAGCACCGTACCTCTCGGCCAAGGCGCAAATGGAAGGGAGCTTGGCCACGTATCCGTCCATCGAGAACACGCCGTCAGTGGCGATCAATTTGAACCGGGCTCCGTCCCTGTCCGCCTCCTTGAGCCGATCCTCGAGCTCGTTCATGTCGCCGTTGGCGAAGCGGTAGCGCCTCGCCTTGCAAAGACGCACTCCGTCGATAATGGAAGCGTGATTGAGAGAATCAGAAATGATGGCGTCGTCGGTCTCTAGAAGCGGTTCGAAGACCCCGCCATTGGCGTCGAAGCAGGCCGCGAACAGGATGGCGTCATCCTTGTCCAGATAGCGAGCGATCGTGCGCTCGAGTTCGCGGTGCAGGGTTTGCGTACCGCAGATGAAGCGCACGGATGCCATGCCAAACCCGAACTCATCCAGGCCTCGCTTTGCGGCTGCGATGACTTCGGGATGATCGGTAAGACCCAGATAGTTGTTCGCGCAAAGATTGACGAGTTCGCGCTCGGAGGACTGGGAAACGACGCGGATCCGGCCCGCTTGCGCGCCAGTGATCAGCCGCTCATGCTTGTAGAGGCCCTCCGCCTGGATCTGCGAAAGAAGCTCGCGAATTCGGCCTTCTAAGGTCGGCGCCATCGTACCCCCATCCTCGCTGCCGCAAATTGGACGATCATGATAATACGAACTCCCCCCGGAGCATGAGCAAGATTCGCTCGAAGTGGCTGGGATCATGTCGCTTAAGGAGCGCAGCCTGCCGAGGCAGGTGCACATCCCACAGGCGCGACAGCCAAAACCGGAATGCCGCAGCGCGCTGCATCGCAGGAAGCAGCTTGTGTTCGGAGGAAGTCAGCCGCCGGAGCTCTCATAAGCACCCAGGAAAGCGGCGGACGGCCATGATTGTCCTCGATCCCAAGCAGCCGTTCAGCTGGTCACAATCTCGGCGATGTAGTCCTTGACTGCCCGTGCGTCCGGGGGGAGGACTTTGACGCGCCTCGGCAGTTCTTCCAGGCCCTTGTACCGTTCTGGAAGATCCGGCTCGCGCCCCAACGCTTCCTTGATCGTCGCCGCGAATTTGATTGGCAGTGCAGTTTCGAGCACGATCATTGCCTCCTCGGCGGAGGCGTGTGTGCGCGCGACTGTGACACCATCCGCCGTGTGCGGGTCGATCACAGTGTGGTAACGCTCCCACGTATCGCGGATCGCCGCCACCCGATCAGCATGGCTGCTCTTGCCACTTCGAAAGCCAAACCTGGCGGCCGCCTCCGCGAATCGGGGATCTCCACTCAGGTCGAACCCACCCCGTTCCCTGAGCTGACCATCAAACAGCGCTTTCGTCCGACCGGCGTCGCGACCGACCAAGTCGAAGACGAACCGCTCGAGATTCGATGCCTTGGAAATGTCCATCGAGGGGCTCGACGTTTCGAGAGTGTCGGCCCGGCTCCGAGCGCGATACACGCCGGTGCGGAAAAACTCGTCGAGCACGTCGTTCTCGTTGGTCGCAACGACCAGGCGGGATATCGGAAGTCCCATCATGCGCGCAACATGGCCGGCGCAGATGTTTCCGAAGTTCCCTGAAGGTACCGTAAAGCTTACGCCTGCCGGTCCCCGTTCGAACGCCTGCAGGTAACCGGAAAAGTAATAGACGACCTGCGCAAGCAGCCTCGCCCAGTTGATCGAGTTCACCGCACCGATCTTGTATTGCTGCTTGAACTCCAGATCGCTCGCCACCCGCTTGACGATGTCCTGGCAATCGTCGAAGACGCCATCTATCGCGATGTTGTGGATGTTGTGGTCCTGGAGGCTGAACATCTGAGCTTGTTGAAAGGCGCTCATTCGTCCGCGGGGCGAGAGCATGAACACCCGCACCCCTTTCTTGCCGCGCATGGCGTATTCTGCGGCGCTTCCAGTATCGCCACTGGTCGCACCAAGAATATTCAAGTTCTCCTGCCGGCGCGTCAGCTCGTACTCGAGCAGATTGCCGAGCAACTGCATGGCCATGTCCTTGAACGCCAGCGTGGGACCATTCGACAGCTCCTGGAGATAAAGTCCCCTCTCCAGCTTTCGCAGCGGCGCGATGTCAGGCTTTCCGAATATCTCCGGCGTGTAGGTCTTTGCACAGATGGCTTTCAGGTCGGCGGAGGGAATATCGCCGACATAGAGTGACAGGATCTCGAAAGCCAGGTTGGCGTAGGACAGCGTACGCCACGCATCCAGCGTGGCATGGTCCACGCGAGGATAGGTCTCCGGGACGTACAGCCCGCCATCCGGGGCGAGGCCTTCAAGCAATGCCTCGCAGAATTGCTTGCGGCCTGAATGGCCACGCGTGGACACGTACTGCATCGTCAATCTTCTTTCGAGAGGCGGAAGTGCCTCCGGAATTCACGCCCTGGGTTGTAAGCTGCACTGCCGGCCATCAACGGCTGGCGCGCCACATCGCGATCCGGTCACGCATCCGGTAGCCCTGAATGAAGGCAGGCATGAACCACGGATTGCCTCGATAGAACGGGATGAAGGCCGGAGGCCTGAAGTCGAACGCGGTGCGCGCCCGCTCCTCGTGTCCCATGAGCTTGTGGGCCGCATGCATACCGACCCATGGCGCCCAGACCACGCCCGACCCGCAGAAGCCGCTGGCATAGACGATACCTTCCTTCTCGAAGATGCGCGGAATCATGTCGCGGTTCATGGCCACATTGCCGAACCAACTGTGTGAGAGGCGAACGGCATCCAGCTCAGGGAACAGATTCACCAGGCCATTGCGCAGAAGCAGCTTCGGGGCGACGGGGTCGCCGACCCGAGAGCTGTCGCGGCCGCCGAGCAAGATGCGTTTGCCATCAGGCGAGGGCCGATAATAGAAGCCGACCTCCCGGTTCTCGGTGATCATCATGCGTTTCGGCATCAGCCGCGCCATGACTTCGGGCGCAAGCTCCTCCGTCGCAATGATCCGGCTGCGAACCGGGACCAGCCGACGGCGCAGGAAGGGCGCGGCGCCATCGGTGTAACCGTTGGTACACACCAGCACCTGACGCGCCTGCACCGGACCGGCAGCGGTGAAGACGCGGAAGCCGGAGCCATCTCTGTCGATCGAGATCACGGGCGTCCGCGCGTGGACTGTCAATCCGGAAGCGAGCGCGACCCGCAGCAGTTCGGCGTGGAATTTCGCCGGGTGCAGTCCGCCGATATCCATCCGAACCGAACCGCCGCGGTAGACATCGGTGCCGATGTACTTGCGCTGCTCGGCATAGGGAACTGCGTACGCTTCGATCCCAAGTTTCTTTGCGAGCCGCTCCGCGGTCCGCGCCATGGCTTCGTATTGTTCATAGCCGAAGGCGCCCTTGAACTGCCCCACCGGCTGGAAGTCGCAGGCGAGGCCTTCCGTCCTGATGAAATCGTACAGGAACGCGCGCGCGGCCTTGCCTTCCGCCTCGATCGCCAGCGCCTTCTCTTCTCCGAACCGGCGCGTGAGCGTCGCGTAGTCGGGCCGAATGGATCCGCTGGTGATACCGCCGTTGCGCGTCGAAGCTCCTTCGCCAGGGTCCATAGCATCATAGGCCGCAACTGAGCGGCCCTCGCGCGCCAGCACCAGACCGGCCGAGAGCCCTGCATAGCCCGCGCCCACGATCAACACGTCGAGCTTCTTGGCCATTGGCTGCTGAGGCGGCGGCTTAAGCGGCGCGGCTTCCCACCAATAGGGCGTGGCCTTCTCGGCAACTCTCGGCGCGTGCATGGCTTTTCTTCTCGTATGGTTGCTGGGTTCAGCCGCGACTCGGTTGAAATCGTTCAGATGTGGTCGTTTCGAACGTCGAGGGCATCTCGCAGACCGTCACCGATGAAATTGAAGCTCGTTACCGCCATCGTAATCGCGGCACCGGGAATGATGGCGAGCCAGGGAGCGCTCGCCAGATATTGCTGGGCGCCATTGAGCATGTTGCCCCAGCTGGGCAGCGGCGGCTGGATGCCGTAGCCGAGAAAGCTGATATAGGCCTCCAGAAGGATCGCGCGTGCGACGGCCAGACTTGCGGCGACGATGATTGGCCCCATGACATTTGGCAGGATCTCGCGGAACATGATGTGCGCCCTGCTAAGCCCGACCATGCGCGCAGCCTGGACGAACTCGCGCTCGCGCAGCGAACGGACCTCGGCCTCGACAATTCGCGCCGTCTCCATCCAGCTCGTGACGGCAATGATCACCGTGATCATCACCGGGCTCGGGCGCAGCGTTGCGGCGAGCGCCAGCACGAGGAAGATCGAGGGATAGGATAGGAAGCCATCCACCATCCGCATCAGTGCGGCCCCGACCCAGCCCCCGCGATAGCCGGCCGTCACGCCGACGAGCGTACCGATCAACGTCGACAGCAACATCGCGGAGAATCCCACCGCCAGCGAGACGCGCCCGGCCATCAACAGCCGCACCGCGAGGTCACGCCCCAAAGGATCCGTGCCGAAGTAATGGTGGCCTGTCAGGGGCGGAGCAAAGCGGGCGCGCAGATCGATATGGAGCGAGTCGTAGGGCAAGGCATAGGGACCGATGGCGCACGCCAGCACGAGCAGGCTGATCATCGCGATTCCCAGGAGTGCCAGATGGTGACGCATGAAGCGGTTAACAGCGCGGCTGTTCCACCAGCGGGTCGGAGCTGCGTGCGCGACGATGGCGGTCATATCTACTCGCTCCTCTTATCTGGCGTGGGTCCGCAGGCTCAGGCCAGGCGAATGCGCGGATCGACGGTTGCGATCACGATGTCTGCGATCAGATTGCCCAACACGACCAAGATGGCCGAGAAGATCAACAGCCCCATCACGACCGGATAGTCGCTGTAGCCAAGGCTGTCGAGAAACAGCCGCCCCATGCCCGGCCAGGTGAACACGGTCTCCGTGACCAGCGCGCCGGTGAGAATGCTGGGCAATTGCATCCCTGCCAGCGTGATCATCGGCAACAGCGCATTGCCGATGACATGTTTCAGCAAGATGCGGCGCTCGCTCACGCCCTTGGCCCGCGCCGTCTTGACGAAATCCTGACTCAACGCATCGAGCGTCGCCGTCCGCATGTAACGGCTCCAGATCGCGACATGAACGAGCGACAGCACCATGCTCGGCAAGATCAGGTGATGCAGATAGTCCAGGACGGAGCCGTCGCCGATCGTGTACATGTTGCCTGCGGGCACCCACCCCAGCTTCAGGGTGAAGATGTAGATGCCGATCAGGCCGAACCAGAACGTCGGAACAGACAGCGCCACCATGGCGCCGACAGTCGCGCAGTAGTCGAAGAGGGAATAGCGGTGGGTGGCACCGCGGATCCCGATCCACGTGCCGGCCGCGATCGCCAATGCGGTGGATGTGCCCATCAGCAGCAGCGTCGCCAGCAGATGGCGACCGATCACTGCAAGCACGGAAGAGCCGTCCCGGAAAGAGTGTCCCCAGTCGCCCTGCATCAGTCGCCAGGCCCAATCGAGATACTGAATCCACAGTGGGCGATTGAGGCCCAACTGTGCAGCGAGCCGCTCGACGTCCTTCTGGGTCATGCCGGGATCCAGCCCGAATTGGGCGAGGGGCCCGCCCGGCATGAGGTTGAGAACCGTGAAGCCGATGATCGAGACGATCACCAGCAGCACGATGCTCTGGAAGAGACGATTCAGCAGGAAGGCGGACATTCGAGTCCTCCATTAGCGTGACAATGCCGTCCGCCGTGGTCCGTCCGGCAAGACATCAGCTCGCCCAATACCAGGCAAGCGCGTTCCAGGACTCGGTGCGGGTATTGCCATTCGGCACGAATCCGTTGATCCCCTTCTTGAGACCTTCGACCGAGTTGCTCTGATACAGCGGCAGGAAAGGCAGGTCGCGGCGCACGAGTTCCTGCACGCGAGAGTAGATCGCGCGACGCGCTTCGGGATCGAAGGTGCGTGCGCCTTTGTCAAGGAGTGCATCGACCTCCGGATTTGCATACTGCGCGTTGTTCGAGCCGCGGCCGCCCTTCGCTCCGATCGAGCGCGAGTGCAAGCGATTGGTGACATCCGGATCGGCGCCAATTAGATACGAGCTGCCGACGATCACGGAATCGAACTGCGATTGCATCCAGAACTCGCCCCACATCACGGCGGCCGGCAGGTTCGATATCTTCATCTCGACGCCGAGCTGCGCAAAGGTCTGCTGCAGGAACTGCTGCAGCTGCTCGCGAAGCGGATCGCCCGACGTGGTCGAATTGGAAAAGGACAGGCGAACGCCGTTCTTGGCACGAATGCCGTCCGCGCCCTTTGCCCAGCCGGCTTGATCGAGGATCTTGCCCGCGCGATTCAGGTCGAATTGGTGCAAGGGCAGGTTGGCGTTGAAGAAGAAGGACTGCCTCGGCATGAACGTCTCCGTCGGGGTCGGCACGCCGTAATAGAGCCCCTGAATGATCGCCTCCTTGTCGATCGCCGCGTAGAGCGCCTCGCGAACAGCAAGCTCCTTGAACTGCGGGCGCTCGAGGTTCAGGTAGAAGGATTCGAACGAGGTCCTCGGGAGTAGCGTCACAACCCGATTCGGCAGCGTCTTGGCTTCCACGTAATGATCGGGCGTGATGTAAGGCTGACCTACGAGATCAATGTCGCCGCTCTTGAACTGGGTGTAGAGGACCGTGAGATCGGGAATGTATTTGAAGACCAGCCTCTCGATGTGAGGGCCATCACCGAAGTATTCGGTGTTCGCAACGAGTTCGAGATGATCACCAGCAACCCTCTTGCCCCACTTGAAGGCGCCGGTGCCGACCGGGGCCTGGTTGAAGGCGGCGTTGTTCGGATTGGCCTCTTTCTCGAGGATGTGCTTGGGGACGATGAAGGTTTCGGTCAGGAACGACAGATAGGGCGCAAAGGCCTCCTCCATTCGCCACGAGATCTCCGTCGGCGAGAGCACCGTAATGTCGCGCACGAGAGCATGGCCAGCCGTGCGCCAACTCCGGAAGTTGGGACTCGTGATCAGTTCCAGTGTGAATTTGACGTCCTCGGCGCTGAAAGGCTTGCCGTCGTGCCACCGGACGTCATCACGCAAACGAATGCGCCATTTGAGACCGTCTTCCGAAATACCCCCGTTCTTTTGGTCCGGCACTTCCACGGCAAGATTGGGCTGAATGACGCCCTGAGGGTCGATGCGGAAGAGCGCGTCGAACACCGAGAAATGCACACCATCATCGACTTCAATGTGTGCCATCAGCGGATTGAAGACGGTCGGCTCTTGTCCAAGGCCGACGATCACGCGGCCAGTTGGCTTTGTCGGAGTGCGCGCGTGGGCCGGCTTGCCCAATAGATTGGGCGCGATCAGACCGGCAGCTCCGCCGATCGCCATCATGCGCAGAGCATCACGCCGCGAGTAGCTCGATGTCGTCGCAGAACCCTTGGTCATAACGTCTCTCCTCCCTTGTGCTGTGCGCCGTAGTCTGCATGTTCGGGCATGGTCCGGGCATGCTCGCCCGGGATCGCTGCCACCAGCTCTCGCGTGTAGGTGGATTTCGGATCGAGGAATATCTGGGACGGCGGTCCGCGTTCCACGATTTGCCCTCGATGCATGACGGCGATTTCATCGCAGATTTGGCTTGCGACGCGCAGATCATGCGTGATGAAGATCATCGAGACGCCGGTCTCCCGCTGGATCTGATCAAGCAGCTTCAAGATCTGGGCCTGGATCGATACGTCGAGCGCTGAGACCGCTTCGTCGGCAATCAGCAATTTTGGTTTGAACATCAGCGCTCGAGCGATGCCGACGCGCTGGCGCTGCCCGCCGGAGAACTCGTGCGGATAGCGCTCAAAGGCGCCTGCATCCAAGCCGACATGGGACAGGAGCTCCCGCGCGCGCCCGCAAGCTTCGTCATAAGGCATGCCATGCGCGACCGGGCCGACTGTGAGAATTTGCCCGACCGTCGATCGCGGATTGAGCGATGCGAAAGGATCCTGAAAGATCATCTGGATCTTCGGCCGTAGCGGCCGAAACTCGGCTTCGGAAAGCCCGGCGATGTCGCGGCCTTCGAACAGAATCGAGCCGCCGTCGCACTCCATGAGCTTGATCAGCAGCCGACCGAGCGACGACTTGCCCGAACCGCTTTCCCCGACGACGCCGAGCGTGCGACTCGACGTGAGGTCGAAGCTGACCCCATTGACCGCAGGCACGATGCGCTGCGTACGGAAAAGCGCGCTGCCGCTGCGATAAGTCTTTGCCAGGCATTCGACCTTCAGGATCGACGCTCGCTCCCCGGCTTCCGAGGGAACGCGGTCCTTGCCGGTCAGGTGGGGCACGGCTGCGATCAGACGGCGCGTATAGAGATGACCGGGCGACTTCAGCACCTGCGCGGCACTCCCCTGCTCCACGCAATGGCCCTTCTCCATCACCACAACGTGGTCGGCAATCTCCGCGACGACGCCGAAATCATGGGTGATGAACATGACGCTCATTCCCTTGCGGCGTTGAATGTCGCGGATCAATTGCAGGATCTGCGCCTGGGTCGTCACGTCGAGTGCGGTGGTCGGCTCGTCCGCGATCAGGATCGCAGGTTCGAGGGCCAGAGCCATGGCGATCATCACCCGCTGCCGCTGCCCGCCCGAAAGCCGGAAGGGATATTGGTGATACATGAGCTGCGGATCAGGCAGACCCACTTCAATCAACAAGTCTATGGCCCGGCTGCGACGGGAGGCCGGCATGCCAACGTCGTGCGAGGCCATCACCTCCTCGATCTGCGCGCCCACGGTCATCAGCGGATTGAGCGCTGAGAGAGGGTCTTGAAAGATCATCGAGACGACTCGGCCGCGCAGGCTGCGGAGCTTCTCAGGCGCGAGGCCTACGATGTTCGTCCCATTCAGGTGGATCGCCCCCGAGGTGACTCTGATCACCTTCGGCAGAAGCCCCATGATCGCATTGGCGGTGACCGACTTGCCCGATCCAGATTCCCCGATGATGCAGAGAATTTGTCCGCGCTTCAGATCAAAGGAGATGTTCTCGATGGCGTAGGCCCGTTCCATTCCTTGCGGCAGACTTACGCTCAGCTCCCGCACCGAGAGCGCGACATCGGCGGGGGCTGCAGCCGGCTTGCCAGAGGCCATCGGAGGCGCCGACGTCATAGCTTGATCGCTTCCGCCAAGATCTGCTCCTGGATAAGGCTCATGCGGGTTGCCTCTATGGACTTCGATCCGTTCTGCCGATCTTGATGATTTCAATCACCGCGGAGTCGCCGAAAGGCAGCATCCGGGCAGCACGAACTTCTGAAAACGAAGTCCGATTTGGCATTTCAATCTGCACCGCCAGGCCTGCCAGGAAGGGCGCGCGACGGATCGCAGGAGCACGTGCATCAGTCTCGCCGCCTGCAAGCTGCGACGCAAGCAAGGTATTTTCGCAATATTTGCCTGCGTCAAAGGCAGTAAACCGCAGGATATTCGGTCTCACGACGAAAGTCCGCGGGGCCTGCCGCAATTCCTCGGTTACGCTACGGCGACCATCGGAGATCCCTGTCGGATGAGCGCGCCGCTCCTGCATATCGAATCCAGTCCATCCCTTCCTCGTGAAGCGGACGTCGTCGTCATCGGCGGCGGCGTCGTAGGCGTGTTCACAAGCTACTATCTCGCGCGTCGCGGCCTCAAGGTTGCCTTGCTCGAGAAGGGCCGCGTCGCCGCCGAGCAGTCCAGCCGCAACTGGGGATGGTGCCGCCAACAGAACCGCGACGCACGCGAGCTGCCGCTTGCGACCAAGAGCCTCGATCTCTGGGAACGAGTCGCCCAGGAAACGGGTGAAGACACGGGCTTTCGCCGCTGCGGCCTATTGTATTTGTCGAACGACGAGAATGAGCTGGCAGGCTGGGCCAAGTGGCGCGACTTCGCCAGGACCGTTGGCGTCACGACGCATATGTTGAGCTCGGAAGAGGCGAGCGGTCGGGGCAAGGCGACGGGTCGCAAGTGGAAGGGCGGCGTCTTCTCGCCGACAGACGGGACGGCGGATACTTCAAAGGCCGTCCCCATCGCCGCGCGTGCGATCATGGCGGCGGGTGGCACGGTGCACCAGCTCTGCGCCGCGCGCGGCATCGAGCTCAGTGCCGGCCGCGTCAGCGGCGTGGTGACCGAGGCGGGCACGATCCGGACGAAGACGGTCGTCATGGCAGGAGGCGCGTGGGCATCTTCGTTCTGCAACCAGCTGGGAATTCGCTTCCCGCAGGCGTCCGTGCGCTCTTCGATTCTCGCCCTGGGCCCGGGCGCGGCCGGCCTGCCTGATGCCCTTTACGCAGGGCTCGTGTCGGCCACGCGACGCGGCAATGGCGGATACACGCTTGCCATCAGCGGGCGCGCGCGAGTCGATCCGACGCCGCAGCAGGTCAGGTTCGGCCGCGAATTCCTCCCCATGTTCGCCCGCCGCTGGCGAAGCCTCAGCCCCGGGGCCTTCGAGGGCATGCGGCAAGGCCACGAATCCCTGGCGAAATGGAGGCTCGACGAGGTGACGCCGATGGAGCTGAACCGAACGCTCAATCCCCGCCCCGACATGAGGCAGATTCGGCTGACGCATCGGCGCGCGTGCAAGCTGGTGCCCGAGCTGCGGCACCTCGCCATCTCAAACGTCTGGGCCGGCTACATCGACAGCACACCGGACGGCATTCCGGCAATCGGCGAAGTTGAATCGATTCCAGGCTTCATCCTTGCGGCGGGGTTCAGTGGCCACGGTTTTGGAATTGGCCCGGGCGCGGGGCATGTGATCGCCGACATCATCACGGGCAGTCCGCCGATTGTCGACCCGCGCCCTTACAGGCCGGAGCGGCTGAAAATGAGCGCCTGGGGCAAGGTCAGTGAGTTCTAAAGGCAGTTTCCACCGTCCGGTGGGAAAAGATGCTGGTTGATGTTATGACAATGTATATGACGCAGAAGTCTCAAATCCTTGACACCGTTGTCGCCCCCATCTCATGGCATTGCTATGAAGCTTGATAAGATCGACATCAGGATTTTATGCGAACTGCAGAAGAACGGGCGGATCTCCAACGTCGAGCTCGCAGAGCTGATCAATCTTTCTCCGAGCCCATGCCTGATGCGCGTGAAGAGGCTCCAGACGGAAGGCTTCATCACCGGCTATTCCGCTCAGATTGACGTTTCCAAGCTCGGCCAAACTCTGACTGTCTTCGCCGAAATCACCCTCAAGAATCATCGTCAGATCGATTTCGCGCGCTTTCTCACGACGATCGAAAAGATCGATTCCGTGGTCGAGTGCCATCTCGTTTCGGGCGGGTACGACTATCTCGTCAAGTTCATCACGGCAGGGATCAGCGAATACCAGGCGATGATGGAGCGCCTGGTCGAGATGGATATCGGTATCGACAAATACTTCAGTTTCGTCGTGCTCAAGTCGCCGATCGTGAAATCTCATCTGCCTCTCGAAAGCATATTCAACGGCTAAAGGACAGGCTCGGTCCTTACCCTTTCATGGCCGCGCGGATGTCCTTGTCTTCGAGCGTCTGGTCGAGCGTCATCCTGGTTCGCTCAATGATGCCGTCGATGTCCGCATCCGTGCAGCAGAGCGGCGGCGCATAGCCCAGCACGCCCTGGGCAAAGGCGCGGATGACGAGGCCGTTGTCCCATGCGCGGTCGAAAATACGACGCGCCGCGTCGGCTTCCGCCGGCAGCGGCGTCTTGCGCTCCTTGTCAGTCACGAGCTCGATCGCAGCCAGCATGCCGCGCCCCCTGATATCGCCGACGAGCGGATGATCGGCAAGCGCGCGAAGACCTTCCATCAGGCGGTTCCCGGCCTTCCGGCCGTTTTCCAGCAAGCCGTTTTCATAGAGATCAAGGCAGGCGAGCCCAACGGCTGCGCTGACGGGATGAGCGGAGTAGGTGTAGCCGTGGCCGACGGCCGCCTTGCCGGCGCCATCGGCAATCGTGTTGTAGACGCCGTCGGACATGAGAACGGCCCCCATCGGCACGTAGCCCGAGGTCAGCCCCTTTGCCGTGGTCATGAGATCCGGCACGACGTCGTCCTCTTCACAGGCAAACAGCGGGCCGGTTCGGCCAAAGCCGGTGATGACCTCATCGGCGACGAAAAGAACATTATGCTCCCTACAAACCGTGTGCATGGCCTTCAGCCAGGATGGCGGCGGAACGAGGACGCCTCCTGACCCCTGTATCGGCTCGACATAGAAGGCGGCGACGCATTCCGCGCCGAGTTCGGCGATCTTGGCCCGCAGAGCCGCGACCGACGCTGCAATGATTGCCCGGGGATGCGAACCGGCTGAGTTGCGATAGGCGTAGTGCGACGGAATTTTGTGCTGCCAGTCGTACGGCACTCCAAAGCCCGCATGAAAGGCCGGTAGCGCAGTCAGGCCGGAGCCTGCCGTCGACGATCCATGGTAGCCAGACTCGACCGAAATGAACTGGTCCTTCTGCGGCGTACCCTTGGCATGATAATAGTACCGGATGAACCGGATGGTGCTGTCGACGGCGTCGGAGCCGCCCAGCGTGAAGTAGACGTGGTTCAGATCGCCAGGCGCCAATTCGGCCAGCCTCGCGGCCAGCCGGATAGCCGGGTCGGAGCCCAAGCCAAAATATCCCGTCGCATAGGGAAGTTCGCGCAACTGCCTGGTCGCCGCATTGACGATGCTGTCCTGCCCGTAGCCCGCATTGACACACCACAGGCCGGCGAAGCCGTCCAGCAATTGACGGCCCGAGACATCGGTCAGCGTCGCGCCTTTCCCTGACTTCAGCACACGGACGCCCGTCGCCTCGTGGCTGCGATAGGATGAGACCGGATGAATCAAATGCGCGCGATCGAGTTCAATCAGCGAGTTGCTCAACATGTCGTCCTCCAGATCGACCGCAATGCTTGTGCGGCACTCCCGATATCTTCGGAGCTCAACGTAAGACGCCCAGGACAGCAGTTGCTCCCGGGCTGAACATGGACGAAGGGCATTTTGACTATCATTGACGACCGGCGCCGCATCTTATGCGGGCATCGGGGTGCGCAAGACATTGGCGCACAAGTCGGAGGCGCCTTTTCACACAACTCTCTGCCACGGCGCCGATCCGATACGACACAATCTGCTCTCGGTCGCCGCGACAGCGGTGCTTTATCCGGTCGCCTGCCCGCTATGATCCATATCGTACCGGAACGCGGTGCGTGAGGACCGAAAAAGGATCGAGCCATGGCAACGTTTAGACCCAAGTACATCACCTTCGACTGTTACGGCACGCTGACCAATTTCGACATGGCCGGCGCGGCAAGGAGAGTCTATGGCTCCGAACTCTCGTCGACGGCTATGGCAAAGCTGATCAAGGATTTTTCAGCCTATCGCCTCGACGAGGTTCTCGGCGCGTGGAAGCCGTACTTCGAGATCGTGCACAATGCGCTGGAGCGCGCATGCAAGCGCAACGGCATCGCGTTTCGAGCGGAACATGCCCAGCGCATCAATGAGGAGATCCACACATGGGGTCCGCATCCGGACGTCCCGGCGGGTCTCGCCAAAGTTGCCAGGGAGATTCCGCTGGTCATCCTGTCGAACTCCATGAAGAATCTCATCATGTCGAATGTGGAGAAGCTCGGCGCTCCGTTCCACATGGTCATCACCGCGGAGGAGACCGGCGCCTACAAGCCGCATATGAAGGGCTTCGAGTATATGCTGGACAAGCTGGGCTGCGGCCCGGAGGATATCACCCACGTCTCCTCTTCCTTCCGCTACGACCTGATGACCGCCTACGACCTCGGCATCAAGAGCAAGGTCTGGGTGAACCGCGGTCACGAGCCCGCAAACCCCTTCTATGAGTACACCGAGGTCACTGGCATCGACGGGCTTGCGGCGGCAGTCGGCCTGGAGCCCCTGCGCAAGAGCGCGTGAGCGTATTCTTTTCAGGTTCACTCGCGGCGTTTCAGCTCTTGGAGAGCTCCAATAGAAATCGGAGCACTGTGAAGGAAAAGGGGGCGGTTCGACCGCCCCCTTTTCTTGTTTCAGATATTGATCTGATGGGCCGCTCAATCCAGCCCGCCGATATGGAGCGCCTTGGTCTCGATATATTCTTCGATCCCGAGCTGGGATCCCTCGCGTCCGAGGCCCGACTGTTTGACACCGCCGAAAGGCGCCACCTCCGTCGAGATCAGGCCGGTGTTCAGGCCGACCATGCCGAATTCCAGCGCTTCGGCAACACGCCAGGAACGCTTGAGGTTTTCCGTGTAGAAATAGGCGGCAAGGCCAAAGGGCGTGCCGTTGGCGATCGCAATCGCCTCGTCCTCGGTCTCAAAGCGGAAAAGCGGTGCGACCGGTCCGAAGGTCTCTTCCGAAGCCAACAGCATCTCAGTAGTCGCGCCGCCGAGCACGACAGGGCGGGCATATTGCCGACCTTCCGGCACCGCCTCACTCTCCGAGATGATCTTTGCACCCTTATTCAGGGCGTCGGTGACGTGCCGCTTGATCTTCTCGATCGCCGCGCCGTTGATCATCGGACCGATTGCGACCCCCTCTTCCGTACCGGCACCGACCTTCATTTTCGAAACAAGGCTGGCTAGCTTCTGGGCGAAGGCGTCGTAGATGCCAGCTTGCACCAGGATGCGATTGCAGCAGACGCACGTTTGCCCGCCATTGCGGAATTTTGACGCAATCGCCCCCTCGACCGCTCGGTCGATATCGGCATCGTCAAAGACGATGAACGGCGCGTTGCCACCGAGCTCGAGGCTGAGCCTCTTGATGTTGTCCGCCGCGCCCTTCATCAGCAAAGCGCCGACGCGCGTCGATCCGGTGAACGAGATCTTGCGCACGGTTTCGTTGGCCATCAGCTCCGCGCCAATTTCCGCCGGCATGCCCGTCACGATGTTGATCACGCCAGCCGGGATTCCGGCCCGCTCAGCCAGAACAGCGATGGCGAGAGCTGAAAAAGGCGTAAACTCAGATGGCTTGATGACGACTGTGCAGCCCGCGGCAAGCGCTGGTGCCACCTTGCGCGTTATCATCGCGTTGGGGAAATTCCAGGGCGTGATGATCCCGCAGACGCCGACTGGTTCTTTCAGCACCAGAATGCGGCGATCGACGGTAGGTGCCGGGATTGTCGATCCGTTGATGCGGCGGGCCTCTTCGGCAAACCATTTGACGAAGGATGCCCCATAACGGATCTCACCGAGCGATTCAGCAAGCGGCTTGCCCTGTTCCAGCGTCAGCAGAAGGGCCAAATCCTGCTCATGGCGTCGCATGAGCTCATGCCAACGCTCCAGCAGCGCAGCACGCTCTGCATGAGCCTTGGTCTTCCAATGCTTGAACGCAGCCGCCGCTGCGTCGATTGCTGCCCTGGTCTCGTCTCGGCCCATATCGGGGATGGTGCCAAGCACTTTCTGGCTGGCAGGATCGATGACATCGACCCTGGCTTTCGTGCTCGCATCCCGCCAGGTGCCGCCGATCAGCGCTTGCTGGCGAAACAGATCCTTGTCCTTCAATGCAATCATGAGTTTGCTCCTTGGCTTCGGGCCCGGCCTCACCACCACTGCCTGATTTGTGAGTGGCGAGACGAAGCCGTCTCATGCGAGCAGTACAGGACCGCACGCCGCATTTTTCGTTGAGAATGAAGTGTATCGCCGCCTTGAATCTGGATAGGCGCGGCCCCCGAGGTCGAATATTCTGAGGGCTGCTAGTGCTGCCCTCAGCATTGTCTCAGTCGTAATGGCAAACGTAGATCTTTCGCACGGTCTCGATCGTGCGCCAAACGCCGACGAAGCCGGGTTTCATCACAAAGCTGTCGCCGGCGCGGTACCTTCTGGTCTCACCACCCTTTTCCTCGATTTCGATGAGGCCCGAAAGAATGTGGCAGAACTCGAAGGTGGTGCCCTTGATGGAATGGGTCTCGCCCGGCGTTGCTTCCCAGACGCCGGTCAGTACCTTCTCGCCTTTCGAGGCGTCCTGGGCCCAGGTCTTGAACGATGGATTGCCGGAGATGAGCCGTTCCGGAGCAGGCAAGGCGTTCTTCGGCGCGAAGTCCGGATTGGTGTCGATGGTGACCAGAAGTGACATGGCGCTTTTCCTGTTAGTAGCCGAGCGTTCGATCGACAAGGCCGATCGGATTTCGTCCAGCGCGGTGCCGCCGGATGTTCTCTATGACGGATTGTGCTGCCGTATGCGGTTGCGTCACGGACGCGATGTGCGGCGTGATGATCACCTTCGGATGGCACCAAAGTGGATGATTTTCCGGCAGCGGCTCGGGATCGGTGACGTCGAGCATCGCTGCTGCCAAATGCCCGCTATCCAGCGCCTCGATGAGCGCGCCCTGGTCAAGCTGCGGGCCGCGGCCGACATGCAGCAGCCTCGCTCCGACTGGCAAAAGCGAGAAAAGTCTTGCGTTCAGGATGCCGCTTGTTTGCTCCGTCAGGGGGAGAAGACAGACGAGGATATCCGTTCCTCGCAGGAAGTCGCCAAGCTGGTCGTCGCCATGAAAGCAGGCGACTCCCTCGACCGTTTTCTTCGTGCGGCTCCAGGCGGCAAGCGGAAATCGAAACGGCGTCAGGCGATCGATCGCAGCTTGCGCCAGGATCCCAAGCCCGAGGAAGCCCACGCGCCGATCGGTCGACTGTACACTTGCATGGGCTTGCCATAGGCCCCTTCCCTGCTGCTCCCGATAGGCCAGCATCTCCCGATGGAGCGTCAGAACGCCGAGCACGACATATTCCTGCATCATGCGTATGATGCCGTCTTCAACCATGCGCACGAGTTTCACGCGGTCCGGCATGGTCTCAGGCTTGAATTGATCGACCCCCGCACCGATGGAAAAGAGCATTTCCAGATTTCGAAACCGCGCGACATCATTGGGTACGTTCCAGGTCAGCAGGTAGCGTACCTTTTCCGGTTCGACGCATTCACCGGAATGATAGAATTCCAGATCAGGGAGCTCGCGCGCCAAGGCCTGCCGGAAAATGGCCCCGCGAGCGGCATCGGAATTGAAAAGAAACGCCATCGACGTATTCCTCTCATGTCCTCGCCGGGGATGCTGGGCGTTGAGACCGGCTTGGCCGGCCACTGAGGTCTGGAAGGGCGGCGAGCCCTCCCGCGAAGCCTTCAATATTCATTGGGGCTCACCCTGCCTGCTGTTGCCGGATATCGATAGGCGGCAACCAGGAGCTTTCCCTGCTGAATCGAGTTGCGCTTGCGGCGGAACATTCCGAATACTGCCTGCCAAACAGGCGAAACCTGCTGGCCTTCCGCGTTATGCTGCTGCAAAACAGGCTTGTGCGGCGCGAAGCAGAAGGCCGGCGAGGCCCCAAGTTTGGGTGCCGCAAAGGAACGGATGAGCTGAATGGGACGAACGGTACGCGTGAAGTCCTTTGAACTGGTGGCCAAGGACATCAACGACGTTGACGTGAAGCTGCTCCACGCGCTTTCGATCGGTGTCGGCTGGCCGCACCGCCCCAAGGATTGGGATTTCCTGCGCCGCGCCGGCCACGGCATCGTTGCCGTGGATGGCATAGGGCGCGTCTTCGGCAGCGCGATGTGGTTCCCTTATGGCCACGAATTCGCGACGATTGGCCTGGTGATCACATCGCCCCGAACCCAGGCACAAGGTACAGGCCGCTGGCTCATGGAGCAGGTCTTCGAGCGGTGTGGCGATCGGAATTTGGCCCTCAACTCAACCCATGCCGCCTATCATCTGTATCTGTCGCTGGGGTTCACGAAGGAAGCCACGGTGTATCTGTGGCAAGGAGAGGCCGTCTCACCACCTCCGCCGGTGCCGGCTCTGGCCGGTGAATTGAGCTCGCTGTCCACTGCGAACATCGGAGAGATCACGGCACTGGATGAACGCGCGTTCGGAGCTAACCGGCAGAAGCTGCTAGCATTGCTTTCTGAAGGTGCCTCAATCTCCGTCTTGCGCCGCGGCGGAGAGGCCGTCGGTTTTTCCATGAAGCGAGAATTCGGGCGCGGTCATGTGATCGGCCCGATCGTGGCCAGCAATGATTGGGACGCGGTCCATCTCACGGCTGTACATCTCAAAGACCTCGCGGGGCAATTCGTCCGCGTCGATACGCGGGAGCAGACGGGTCTGTTTGCGGACTTCCTTCAGCAGAGCCGCCTCGGGGTGAACGACACCGTCTCGACCATGTCCAAAGGAAAGCGATTTCTGAACCGGAAGGAAAACGAGCCGTGGGTCTACGGATTGGCCGGTCACGCCTTGAGCTGAAGCGCCGTCCATTTCAACTCGATCAACTCGCTGCGGCGGCAGCCGGTCAGCGCAAGCTGGCGAACGATGTCCACAATCGTGGTGTACTTCTCCTGCTTGGCAGCCTCGCGGAGCATCCGACCCAGTATTCGGTACTCCGCCTCCGATAGCCGACGCTTTCGCGCCTGGTCCCTTGGCTTGCGGAGGCCATGGGCGGGGTTGCTTTCGACAGTGCGGCTTCGACCGCATAGGTCAGGATCCGGCAGGCGATATCCCCTGCCCTCTGTAATGCCGGTCGCTCCAAGCAGGAGGCTACCCCAGTCCCTGCTTGCGTTGGCTCTGATGAGATTTTTCTTGATTTCCCGGTGCACACGTCGTGCACACGACGCCTCTTAACTCATTGAGAAACTTGAACTCTCGCTCCAGTCCATCATGGGCTAACTTGAGCAAAACAGAGGCAACATGAGCAACCTTCAAGAAGCGAGCGATAAAGTATATAGACTGGATAACTCGCCATAGGTTCAAGTCGAGAGTGCGTTGCCTCATTTCGTCGTACATGTCGGAGCTGCGATACGCTCTTCAACGTCCAGCTCGGCGAGAACTGCCAGTATGGGCAGAATTCTCGCGGAGATTGCGCGATCGCCCTTGTCGGGTGACGTGATAGGCAACCAGATGCTCGCCCCCTCCGCCGCCTCTTCGAGCGATGGCTCACGTTCGCCAAGCGCGTCCTGATCTGCAACTTGACAACGGATTAAGAACGACATCGCAGGCGACTGCATCACAGTTGGCGACCTGCCGGCATGTTGCGCGACGCGCGCTTGGCGCTCTTGGTCCGCCACTCAGAAACCGGACGCGCTGGCCAGAATACGCGCGGTGATGACGCGGCCTTTCCCCTCAGATCTATAAGGCGGCGCATTCGGGGCACGCAGACCTGCTCCGCGTCATAATGATCGACAACATAGCGGCGGGCGCTTTCGCGGAGCACGAAAAATTTTGCCGGCCGCTCGAGCACTTCGACGACCCGCCCGGCAAGCTCGTCAACTGCGAAGAATGGGACCAGCAGGCCATTTTCGCCCGAATTGATGACTTCGCGCACCGGCGCCGTGTCAGAACCGATGACGAGGCAGCCAGTGCTCATCGCCTCCAACATCGACCAGGACAGCACGAAGGGGTATGTAAAATAGACGTGCGCCGATGATACCTGAAGGGCTGCAATGAAGGTCTGGTACGAGACTCCTCCCATGAAATGAACTCGCGACAGGTCCAGGCGATCGCGCATCTCGTCAAGGAAGATCGACTTCCAGGTTGTGCCCGCCGGGGGCGGAAGTCCGTAGGATACGCCATCCCTGCCGATGATGACGATCTGTGCGTTCGGCCGCCGTCTCAAGATCTCAGGCAGCGCGCGCATGAAGATGTGGTAGCCCCTAAGCGGCTCGAGATTGCGCGCGACAAACGTCACGACCTCGTCGGACGGTCGGACGTGCTGTCCATTCGGCAGCAGCAGGAGCGCCTGCGGATTCGGCCGCATGCGCGCCGTGTCGACGCCCTCGTGAATTACGTCGATCTTGCCCTGGTAATGTGCGGGAAACGTCGATTGCTGCCACTTCGTTGGCGAAATGCCCATTTCGCAATCCTCAAGCGCGAGCAGGGTCGTCGCATTCTTCAACTGGAGCCCGATGTGACCATCGAGCCCAGGCATTGGAAATTCCGGATCAAATCCGATGTCACGCCCCTCGGCCCCGTAAAAAAATTCACAATAGATGAGCAAACGTGCCTCGGGAAACATCGTACGCAATGGCAGCGTCTCACCCCACCCGGGATGGGCGAGAATCAGATCCGGCTTGAACCCAGACGTCGCTAGACTCGAAAGACTGTACAGCACCTGTTCGGCACGCCGGCACTCGACATCGAAGCGTCGTGCAAACGGATGCGTTCCTGAAACGTCAGCGTCAGGAAGCGCGTATTTGATCAATCGTACGGACGGCATCGATCTTGCAGTCGATGCACCGACGGCTACGACCTCGAAGCCAGGCTCCTTGGCCAAAGCAGCCGCAATGTTGCGATACTGTGCCGGGAAATTGTTGTGAACGATTAGGATCTTCATCGACGCCGCTCTCGGCCCAGTCCCTTGTGGCATGCAATCAATCGGGAACGAGTGCAAGCCTAGGAGATATCTATAGCAAGAGTTGGCGACAGCGAAGCACGCAGATTCCAACAGGTAATTGAGTTTAAACTTTATCTGTTCTCGTCTTGCTCGCTCCATGAGCAAAGGCGCCATCTGATTGAACAGACTCAAACTCGAAGCTTTCGATGCGCCTGACATTTTCCTGCCCCAAATTAGCGCGATTAACTTCAAACGTATGCCACTTTGGGTTTTGTTCTCCCCACGCGAGTTTTTGATGATTGCTTTAACCTTAGAGACCCAAATCCAAGCGCGCGGTGAGCGATCCGATGACGATTAAGCAACCCCCTTTCGACCCTGAGTTGTGCAACTGGCATCCTGACTTGATCGGCGTCGATGATATCGCGGACTTCATCGCGCTGCTGAGAGACGAGAATGAAAGGCTTCGTCAGATTGCGGAGCTGCTCAGTGCAGAAACCGAATACATGCGCCGATCTCTATTGCCGCCGGATTGGCGTCCCGCCGTTCGCTTGAGAAGCGTTCCCTAGGGCTCTTGTTCGCGGACCGGTTCGTCGTCCCGACGCTCCGAATCTCAGGGGATCACGCAAAATCGTCGAGCGAGAAGAAGCAATCTTTGATTCATCGAATCTGATTGGGGGCAATGATGGATGATGTTGAGCAGCAGAAGGTCGTAAGTCTAGATCGGGGACTCTTCCTCGTGAGCTACAAGAGTGCGGACGATCTCGCTTCGCCGCCGCACGTGACGGTTGTACCGACGCAGGGACATGAAGGGCGCATGGAGCTCATCATGCATCCCGACGCAACCGAGCCGACACTTTGGGAGCCGAATTCGGGTCTGATGGTCCGGGTCAACACCCCCGGCACGTTGCAGATTCAGGTTCAGCCGATGCGACCCGGCGGATCGCGCGCGGCCATGGTTCGTATCGAACCGATTCAGTCCGGCCAAGCGCCGCTCGGCGCGCAAAATGAGAGCCTGGCCATGCACGCAAATGTTGCAATGGACGGTCTCAAGATCCTCGGCCACGTCGCAGGTCGCGGCGATGTTGTCGTCGCGTCTAATGCTTGGATTGCAGGTCCAGCGGCTCCATCGCGCATCGAAGGAATTGCCCTTGAATGGCCGGAGAAGCCGGCGGGTCTCGATATTCGCTATGCGGTCCAATTCCCCATTAGCCAGGCGGGGAGCGGCAAAATGGTGTCGCTCGGGACCTATGCCGGCACGCGTGGACGTGCCTTGCCGATTACAGGCGTCGTGCTGGAAATCAGTGGCGCCGGGGGATTCGAGTTCGTGGCGGAAGCGACGTTCTTGAACGCGCCGACCTTGCGCGCCGTCGGCAAACGCGTCGTTCTGTCGGGGCCGACTAGCCGCGAGCCTCTGGTTGGCATTCGCATCGGCGTCAACCAGTTAGCAGCCTCGGACAATGTCGTCGTTCCCGCAAAACCGTCACGAAAACCGGCCGGCTCCAGCCGGGTCCGCGTCTTCCGCAGCCGGGCGCGCCAAGAGAGCTCCATCGGCTAGGGGCAATCCGAAAATGGAGCCGCGTAGCGTGGGTGAGCGATCGGCTGGGTCGGACCACCATCGCAAGATTCCCGATGTTTCCTTCCTTGTCGGGCCTCACGCGCATATCGCGCTCGAACGCCTCGCAGCCGAGGCGTTGACCACGCAGGAGTTCGCGACGGCGCTCAAATACGCCGATCGACGCATTCGAGTTTCGCCTCCACCAGCAGCGCACTGCTTCGTTCTCCGCGCCGAAGCCGCTTGGAGGCTTGGACTTAACGAAGCTGCCCTGTCCGATCTTGCACGGGCGCTTCTTGTCGATCCTTACGATGTCGGCGCCAACCGCCGGATGCTGGCGTGGGCTGTCGACGAACGACGACTGGCCGCAGCCGCTCAACTAATACGCCGCGAAGGCAATCCGGCCATCCTTCGAGCTGCCATCGCGGAGCTGAGGCGTGCCGGGGGCCGCCATTGGGCGGCCTGCTCTGTGTTCGACAATCACGTGACGGGCTGGGTCGCCTGGACCAACGCCCTTTCCGTCGAAATTAGCCTTGCAACCGAAGACGGCACGCTGACGAGCATTCTCGAACCCAATCCGTTTCACCCCCTGGCGAGCGCAGATGTGCAGGCAACAACCTTCTTGGTTCGGCGGCCACCGTCCACTACAGCTCAAATCGTGACGCTGAGATGCGGCGAAGACGTCGTCCAGGTTCGACGCGTGGCGCCCAACCTCACCTCGACGATGAACCTCCGAGCCGCTCGCGATTCTTCCATCAGAATCGGACCGGACGTCGACCTGCCGACCGTTATTGTCCCCGTCTATGGGGATACGCGGGCAACGATCGAATGCTTCGAGAGCCTCGACAAGGCAAGGCGTCCACGAGGGACTGGTAAGGACGCCTTTCAGGTTCTCGCCATCGACGATGCCAGTCCGGAAGTGGAGCTGCGGCCCCATCTGAGCAAGCTTGCGGAGGCAGGCAAGATTCGTCTCCTTATAAACCCGGTCAATCTCGGCTTTGTCGGCGCGATCAATCGGGCGCTGAACGAGATCCAGAGGGGTGACGTAGTACTGCTCAACTCCGACACGCTCGTTCCGCCCGGCTTCGTCGATCGGTTAGCCAACGTGGCATATTCGGCGCCAAACATCGGAACCGTCACACCACTTTCCAACAACGGCGACATCTTTTCCTTTCCAACGCCGAACGACGTTAATCCGATGCCGCGCTATGACGAGATTGTCGCAATCGATCGCGCCGCCAGCGCAGCTAATGCGGGGAAAGCGATCGATGTCGCAACCGGCATCGGATTCTGCCTCTATGTTACACGCGCCTGCCTCGACAGTGTGGGCAAGCTCTCGGACAATTTCGATCGCGGTTATCTCGAAGACATCGATCTCTGCCTCCGCGCGCGGACCAACGGCTTCCGGAATGTTTGCGCGCCGTCGATCTATGTCGGACATCACGGCTCCAAATCTTTTCAAGAGGAGAAGCGCGGTCTCGTACTTCGCAATCTTAACTTTTTGGACCAGCGATTCCCGGACTACCGGGAGGAATGCCGCGCCTTTGAAATCGCCGATCCATTACGGCCGGGGCGCGCTGCGCTCGAGCGTGCGCTGCCATGGCCCGCTGAGCCATCGGTACTAGTTCTCGCGGGAGCGCGGACCTGCCCTGCCGTGACCGACGCGCGGATACGCCATCTGCGCCTGCATGGCGAGCGCACGGTACTTCTCTCGCGGGACGACAACGTGCTTCACCTCCGAGCTGCCGACGGAGGTTTGCCGCAGACCACGCGTTTGAGGCTCGACACAGAGGCAAATCTCGCCAGCGCTGGCGACATCCTGAGGCGACTATCCCCAACGCGTGTCGAGATCCTTGAGCCAAACCCGCCGCCGCGGCTCATCGAGCTGATACAGTGCCTCGATGTTCCGATCGATCGCTGGCTGATATCGGAGAGCATTGGCGAGATTGCTTCCCTGCCCTCCGGTACAACTCCACTTTTCGTGCCTAGCAAAATGGCAGAAGCCTATGCACAAAGCAGGTGGCCCGATCGCAAGATCGTGCTGCATGACTGGCCCACATGTTTCGTGACACTGCCGCCAATCTCCGCCAATGACAAATCCCTTGTAATCGTTCCCTCGACGCCAACGCTCGCATCCCTGCGCATGATAAAAACATTGGCCGATCGTCTGTGGCGGCGCGAACCATCGCTACCGATCGTCGTCGCCGGGGCGACCTGCGGCGATGATCGCCTGATGTCACGGCCCAACATCTTCGTCACGGGCGCGATTGCCGCAGACGAACTTGGCGATGTCCTGAGACCGCATAATCCGGGCTGGATCCTCACCGATTTTGAGCAGCCCGTCTTCGGCCATCCTCTCGTCGAGACCGCCAGACAGGCGACAAGGCCAGTCGCCTACCGCGACTGGTCCGGCGGCGCGCTGAAGCCCCGCAAAGGCGACCTTGCCATTTCTGCCATTGTGAACGCGGCAGCGCTTGCCGATCTCGTGGTCGACTGGGTCACGCGGTCCTGAGTATGTCGCGTCTCTCTCGCCACCCATCCGAATTGTCGATCAGACCAAAGCTCGTCAGCCGGCTTGAGCTCGCGCGCGATGGCACGTTGTCCGGCTTCGTCTACGACGCGCAGGTGCCGGAGCGCCGCTATAGCGTCGAGATTTTGCTCGACGGCCTGGTGTTCAGCACAACCTATGCCGACGCCTTCGTTCCCGAACTTGCTGAACAAGCGCATCAGGCGAGTTGCGGATTCGCGATCACGATTGAGCCCGATCTGCTGCGCGCCGCACGCACCCTCGAGGCCCGCCTCGCCAATCTCGGCACGCCCGTCGGCCAGCCGTTCGATTTGGAGAGCGAGTACGCAAATCGCGCCGATCTGCGCAAGACGTGCCAGTTGCGCTGGCTCGGCGGGCTGCATTTCCAGGGCTGGATCGATAGCGACTCCGCGCTCTTTCTGGAGGCAATCGTCGACGGAGAGGCTGTCGCCCAGGTTAATGCAACCGCCTGGACGCATGTTGGCGAAGCTGCGGCACACCGGAATGCGCGCGCTTTTGATTTCCACGTCCCGCAACGCTTTGCCGACGGGCGCGTTCACCGCGTTTCGTTGCGCAGGGAGGACGGTGAGCCAATTCCAGCGACGGCCGTCTTTGTCGCCTTTCCCGACGGCCTTGCCGGAATGATCGACGCGCTCGGCGGCTACGGTGCCGAGCGCCTGCGCGGCCAGCTGTATGATCAACTGATTCCCGCCTCGCTTCCGTTCTCCGACTACGTGAATTGGCGCGATCGCTTCCCGCTGCCGATGCCGCGAGTAAGTGCCCTTTCGCTCGCGGTCGTCGTCGCCGGCGCCCCCGGCGCAGAGCAAACGCTTGCCGCGCTGGAGACCCAGACCCACGAAAGCTGGACGGCAGGCGTCATTGACGGGGAGCCACTCTCCGTCGACAGCGACGCTCTGTTGGAGTTTCTGGACGGCGCCGCCTCCGATTCACATCACATCGTCATCGCGATGGCGGGTGTGGTGCTCGAGCCGAATGCCCTGGCCCGCATTGCCGCAGCATTCGACGCCTATCCGGATGCGATCGCCCTGTACGGAGACCTCGATTTTCTCGCCGAGGATGGCCGGCTCTGGCCGCTGGCCTTTCCTGCATTCGACTACGAAAGGATGCTGGAGCAAGGCTATTGTGCGCATTTGTTTGCTGTTCGACGAGACGCCCTGCTCACCGGCCTTGAGGTTCGTCCCGACAATCTTTACCGCCTCTTCAACTGCCTGCTCGACCACGCTGGTCCACGTGAGGACAACATCCTTCATCTGCCCGGAGCAGTGGCGACGCTTCCTAAACTCGATCGAACGTATGCCAGCCATCAGCTTGCCGCGGCGAGCCAAATGCACCTTGACGCACGTGCCGTCAGTGCCGACGTCACCCCACAACAAGTTAACCTCTTTCCTGCGGTTCGAGTTGGTCGAGCGATTCCGCGCCAGCGCGTGACAGTGGTCATCCCGACCCGAGACCGTCTCCCGCTCTTGCGCACCTGTATCGACAGCATCGCGCCGGCGGTCGAGTGCTGCCGCGCAGATATTCTCGTCGTTGATAATGACAGTGTCGACCCCAAGACGATCGCCTATCTTGCAGGCTTGGCGAGACGCGGCGTGCGGACTTTGCGGGTCGAAGGTCCCTTCAATTTCGCGAGGCTGAACAATCAAGCTGCAGCAACACTCGACAGTGACGTGCTCTGTCTCCTCAACAATGACATCGAGGCGAGTTCCAAAGACTGGCTCGAGGAGATGCTCACGCGGCTCGCCGAGCCTGATGTCGGTGCGGTCGGCGCGCTCCTGACTTGGCCTGGCGGCGTCGTTCAGCATGGCGGTGTCGTCCTGGGAATGAATTTCGCGGCGACTCACGCCTTTACCGACAGATTCGGTGATGATCCCGGATTTCTCGATCAGCTCCTTGTCGCGCACCAATGCAGCGCCGTGACAGCGGCCTGCCTCGCAACCAGACGCAGCGACTATCTTGCCGTTGGCGGGATGGACGAGTCGCGCTTCGCGGTCGCCTTCAACGACGTCGACTATTGCTTACGGTTGCGCCAAGCGGGCAAGCGTATCGTTTTCACGCCGCATGCGAAGTTGGTTCACGCCGAATCAGCTAGCCGCGGGCGGGATGATCGCGCCGACCGGCGCAGCCGGTTCGAGCATGAACTCAATCTGCTTCGGGCGCGCTGGGGTGAATGGCTCAACGAGGACCCTACCTACAATCCGCAGCTCTCGCGCGACGGGATTCCCTACAGCGGCCTCGCCTGGCCGCCCGGGCCACGCGCCCCTCGCTACAATCATCTCAAACCGGCGCGCGACGTGCCGTTGGGGTTCTGAGGCGGCGCCTCATCGTCCTTCAGGCCGCCGTGCGCCCCCTTCGCTCGATCCGCCGTTCAGTCACGAATAGGCTCGCTGCTGGAGCTGGCGCGCCGGCTCGGCGCTTGCTGCTTTTTCTTGCAAGGCAACGAAATCGTCGAGCTCGATCGATAACGCGTCCTGCCAATTCGGCGTGGTCACTCCAAACTGTTTCTTCAGGCGCGACAGGTCGAGCCGCGAATTGCCGGGCCGTATCGCCTTGGTCGGGAAATCGGCCGTTGCGATCGGAATGACGCTTTCAACCTCGAGTCTTAGGCCGCGCGACCTCAGGCCGGCAACGATCGCGCTCGCAAAGCCATGCCAACTGGTCTCGCCGGCGCAGACGAGATTGACGACGCCGCCTTTGCGGGCGAAGAGCTCATTAAGGTTCGACAGATTTGGCAGCACGATATCTGCAATCGCGTTGGCGATCGTCCTCGCAGTGGTCGGCGCGCCGATCTGGTCAGCAACGATGCGCAGCTCTTTGCGCTCTGCCGCAAGCCGCGCGATCGTGCGTAGGAAGTTGGCGCCCTTGGCGGCGTAGACCCAAGAGGTACGTGCAATCAGATGCGGACCGCCTGCTGCGCAAATGGCGGTGTCACCGGCGAGCTTGCTCGCGCCGTAGACCGACAACGGCCCCGTTGGACTATCCTCGCGCCATGGCGCCTTCCCGGAGCCGTCGAAGACGTAGTCCGTGGAAAAATGTACCAGCGGCACGCGACGTTTCGCAGCCCATTTGGCGATCGCCTCGGGTCCCCCCGCATTGATGCGGAATGCGAGCTCGCGCTCGTCTTCCGCGCGGTCCACGGCGGTATAGGCCGCGGGGTTGATGATGAGATCCGGCTGGAACGTGTCGAGCGCCCCGACGAGTCTGTCAGGCTTCGACAGATCGAACTCATTGAGGTTAGGCGCGATGATTGTGCCTAGTCGAGCCAGGAGTGGTTTCAATGCACCTCCGACCTGCCCGCCGGTTCCCGTCAACAGTATCCGCATCAGACTTGCCCATACAATGGAAGGTTTTTTATGTCGGCAAGCAGCGGCGCGTCCGCGTCCTTGGCCGAGAGCGACGGCTTTTCGATACCCCAGTTGATACCGATCGCCGGGTCGTCCCAGCGGATCGAAACCTCGTTCTCCGGACTATAGAAATCATCGCATTTGTAGAAAAAGTCCGCGGTCTCTGAGAGCACCAGGAAACCATGCGCGAAGCCGCGCGGAACCCATAGCTGCCGCCGATTCTGCTCGCTCAACTCGACGGCAACGTGACGTCCGAAATTCGGGCTCCCGACGCGGATGTCGACGGCGACGTCGAGCACCTTGCCCCGCAGCACGGCGACCAATTTGCCCTGTGTAAGGGGATTTTGCAGATGCAGACCCCGCAGCACGCCGCAGCGCGAACGGGACATGTTGTCCTGCACGAAGGGCCGCGTGATGCCGTATGTGATGTAACGAGTGAATTGATAGCTCTCGACGAAGAAGCCACGGTCGTCGCCGAAGAACTTGGGCTCGATGATGAGGACTTCAGGAAGCTCGGTCCGGATCACATTCATTTTCGTAGCACTGCGAATTCTTGCCGACCGACACCGGTGTTTCGGCGTCGTCACTAACTTGTACTCTTCACATTATATGTTATGGTTGTGATAAGTAAACTGTGAGGAGCAATGAAAGGCATCATTCTCGCAGGCGGCACCGGCTCTCGCCTCTATCCCGTGACGACCGTCGTCTCGAAGCAACTTCTGCCGGTCTTCGACAAACCCATGATCTACTATCCGCTCTCGACGCTAATGCTCGGCGGAATCAGGGAAATTTTGATCATCTCCACGCCGCAGGACAAAGCGCTTTTCGAGCGCCTGCTCGGCGATGGCAGCGAAATCGGCTTGCGTTTCTCCTACGCTACGCAAGCGACTCCGCGCGGACTTGCCGACGCGTTCATCGTCGGACGGCATTTCATCGGCGACGATCCGGTCGCCCTTGTGTTAGGCGATAACATTTTCTACGGGCACAGCCTGCCTGGTATGTTAACTAAGGCATCCCTGCGCAATAAAGGCGCTACCATATTCGGTTACGTCGTCAACACACCCGAGCAATATGGCGTGGTCGAGCTCGATCAGGCCGGCCGCGCGCTTTCGATCGAGGAGAAGCCGAGACAGCCGAAGTCCAACGTCGCGGTGACCGGCCTCTACTTCTACGACAACGACGTGGTCGACATTGCCGCACGCATCAAGCCGTCGGCTCGCGGCGAGATCGAAATTACGGACGTCAACAAGGCCTATATGGATCGGGGCGATCTCTATGTGGACGTGCTCGGTCGCGGCTTTGCCTGGCTCGACACCGGTACGCATTCCTCGCTCGTCGAAGCCAGCCATTTCGTCCAGATCCTCGAGCAACGCCAGGGCCTGCGCATCGCCTGCCCAGAAGAAATCGCGTTGCGACAGGGCTACATTACGATTCAAGCGTTCGAGCGAGTGGCCGCGAAAACCGCCAAGAGCAGCTACGGCGAATATCTACAATCTGTCGCACGCGCGCACAGAGCAGCCTGATTCGTCACACGGAGTTGATTGATCATGCGCTTGAAGGGATTGACCATCTTCGTGACGGGCGGAGCCGGGTTCATCGGCTCCGCGGTCGTACGACATCTCCTTCGCAACAGCCATGCACGCGTCGTCAACCTCGACAAGCTCACCTACGCCGCGAACCTTGGTTCCCTGCCCGGCGCGATGGAAAACCTCAACTACGCCTTCGAGAAGCAATGTATCTGCGACGCGCCGGGTCTGCGCCGACTGTTCGAGCACTATCAGCCCGACGCTGTGTTGAACCTTGCCGCAGAGAGCCACGTCGACCGCTCGATCGACGGCCCCGGCGAATTCATCCAGACCAATATCGTGGGGACGTTCACACTGCTCCAGGAGACCCTGCGCTACTGGAGGACACTATCTCCGGACAAGCGGGCGCGGTTCCGCTTCCAGCATATCTCCACGGACGAAGTGTTCGGCTCGCTCGGCGAGGAAGGCATATTCACGGAAACCACGCCCTACTCCCCCAGTTCACCCTACTCCGCAAGCAAAGCTTCATCCGACCATTTGGTGCGCGCCTGGCATGAGACCTACGAGCTGCCGACGCTCCTGACCAACTGCTCGAACAATTACGGCCCCTATCACTTCCCTGAAAAGCTGATCCCGCACATGATCATCAAGGGCCTAGCCGGAGAGCAGCTTCCCGTCTACGGCGACGGAAAAAATGTTCGCGATTGGCTCTATGTCGAGGATCACGCCAAGGCCCTCACACTCGTGCTAGAGCACGGAGCCGTCGGCGAGACCTATAATATTGGTGGTCGGAACGAGCGCACCAATCTCCATGTGGTTGAAAGTATCTGCGATCTCCTCGACGAGATTAGTCCGGGTCAAAGCGGGCGGCGCCGCGATCTCATCACCTTCGTCGCCGACCGTCCCGGCCACGATCGCCGCTACGCGATCGATGCCTCGAAGCTCGAACGCGATCTCGGATGGCGCGCAGAGGAGACTTTCGAGACCGGCATTCGCAAGGTCGTGCACTGGTACGTCGATCAACAGCCGTGGTGGCAGGCGATCCTGGAGCGCGGATATCAGACCAAGCGGGTTGGACTCGCCCAGCAGGTCTGAAAGAGGCGGCATTCTGCCTCAAAACCCGGCGTTTTCTCAATCGAGGACGAGATGCACAACACCGAGATCAACAAGATATATGAGACCTATGCGCCTCTTACCGACCAGGAATGGCGGTCCGATCTGGTCAGGAGCATCAGAGAGCCTTCGATACGAGGCATCGCCTTCCCCTCATTTCCGTCAGCGGACCTGCAGCGCCATCTGCAGGGAAACTCGAATGAGATGGCGATCAGAGGTGCGCTCAGCTTTCGCGAGCACTGCGTCGGCGTCTTGAACGCCAACGGCGCCTCCCTCTCCAAGGACAGCATCCTGATCGACTTTGGAACCGGCTGGGGCCGCATCGCGCGCGCTTTTATGAAGGATGTGCCCGCGGCGAACATCTACGCGATTGAACCGTTCGACTTCATCGTCGAAGCGCGCAAGGCGAACAGCTATATCAGCTTCGTCAAAACCGATCCGTTGCCACCGCTCCCGTTCCGTGACGGATTTGCGACCCACTTCGTCACGTGGTCGACTTTTTCACACTTTAACCAGCACTATTTTGATCGGTGGATTTCCGAAATTGCCCGCATTCTCAGACCAGGTGGCATTTGCTTCATAACGACTCTCGGCATTCGGTTCTTAGAGGACCTGAAGGAAGCACACCGAAAAAAGATCAATGGTCAAGAGATACACTTCTGGATAGATCTCATTCTGAAGCGGCTTCCCCATGACGCGATCGACACCGCAATAGCGGAAGTCAGGTCCGGCAATTTCTTTTGGCTGCCCTCGGACTCAGTGGCGCGCAGCGAGTTTGCAGAATGCTTCGTAACGGACAGATATCTCTCCGATAAGTTCTCCAATCTATTCGCTGTCATCGACTATGCTGATCACGGACAGTTAGCCCAAGATTGCATAGCACTGAGACGAAAGTAGAGCGTGGTGCCGCAGCTCTCAAAAGACGTTTTCGAGGGAGACGACGGCCATCTCTTCCTGGTCGGTGGCAGCAACGACGTCGCACATCTTTTCTCCGAATCCGACCACAATCTCCAATTGATCTGTTCTGCATGGAAAGCTCTCCTGACCAGCAGAAAGAGAGCTGCTACGGATAGAAGAATCAAATATCTTCATTGTTTTGTTCCGGACAAACTCTCGATTCTCAGGACGAAGGCACTCGCCGTCACAGCTCAAATGAGATTTCCGGCCGAAATCCTGGAAGAAAGCGATGATGCCGAGTTGCGCGGGATCTTGGTGCCGCTAACCAAGTATCTCAGAAAGCAGGCAGGCAACTACGAAATATTCCATCGGACCGATACTCATTGGACGGTGGAGGGCTGTTTCAGCGCCTATCAGATGCTGTGCTCTTACATGGTGATACCGCAAAAGGCAGATCTGATCACGCGGAACGCACCAGCCCGCGAGGGTAGCTGGGATCTCGGCTCTAAGTTGACGCCAAAACGGTTCGAGACGATCCGGTTCGGACGTTTTGGCATCGGAGCATCCCGGGTCGAGGCCAACGATATCGTGACCGCGCGTGAAACCGCCCAAGTGCCGAACGATCTGTTACTGCACGTCGGATCGATCGTCGAATATCGCAATGAAAGACACCCTCTGGCGAAAGTGCGGATGCTCGTGTTCGGTGATTCCTTTTTTGAGTATCGGCCTCATATGCTCACCGGAATGTTTGCCGAGACCGTCGATGTCGTGATGTTTGTCTGGTCGGCCGCCATCGACTGGAAATTGGTCGACGAGTTCAAGCCGGATATTCTCCTGACAGAGATTGCGGAGCGATTTGTCCGCGTCATACCAATGGATGACATCGATATCAGGCGCCATGCGACCAACAAACTTCAGTCTGTCTTGCGTTCGCAAGTCCGAACGGGGAGCTTCATGACCTGAAACGGGAACCGCGCATGCCTCCAAGCGTGGAACAAACTCCCGTGGCGCGAGTTCTTGTCCCTCACGTCTACGAGGCGTGTGCAGCTTGTTCTGGAACGATCAGCAGCTCCGCGGATGTCTCCCGAGGCAAATGAATGGCCCCACCTATCTGGTCGTAACCGTAGATGTCAGCCATCTCGTACCTATCAACGCGTCGGACTCTTCTGCGAGCGTTTCTCGCCAGCCTTCTGCTTCCCACCCGCAGTTACGCAAGAACTCGATGCCCGATCTTCGGAGCCATAAGGTGGGACGCACAATACTGCGACACGAGGGGGGAACCCTGTTATGAAGAAGAAAAAGCTCTGAGTCCCCAACGCTGGCAGTTTCGTGCGCCGCTCCATAGCCGTCTGACTGATTCCAAAACGTTGCAATTCAACGCTACCGAGGCCTCGTTCGACCAAGAGATACGGGTCGCTCATGCGGCCGGTCTCGGCTATTGGGCATATCTAGCGTACGGCGGCGATGGCAAACTGGATCTCGCGCACTCGATGATGCAGGGGCTGAAGTACCATCGTCGAAGCGGCATTGCCGATCAGATGAACTATTGTCTGATAGCGACCTTGGACACGCTAGGTCGCGCTAACGGATTCGACGAAGCAACAAAGCGCATTCACGGTCTCTTTTCGGACCACAACTACCAGAGAACGCAAGACGGCAGACCGCTTCTGTTCCTCTACTACCTCGATGCCCTATTGCCCTCTTACTGGAACGGTTCGCTCGCCGAGCTCGGGAAATCGCTGTCTCACCTGCGAAATCAGACGACTTCTTCGGGTGGTAGAACTCCCTACATCGTACTTTTGCACACACCACCTGCTACAGCTGAAACGATCCGAAAGCAGATAGGCGCCGATGCCGTTTCGGCATATGGGATAAATTTCGGGCCAAACAGGTCTGGCACTTATCCCGAGCTCCAACGACACGTAGAACAATATTGGGAAAATGAGTTGGCCCACACCTCGGGCAGTGTGGTGCCGACCGTCATGGTCGGCTGGGATTCGCGACCGCGAAAGGAGACCCCTCCCGCGTATGACAAACGGGATTACACGCGCATCGACAAGAGTGCGCATGTCGCGATCGCAACCCCTAGCGAGTTCTCTTTCGCCTGCCGACAGGCGTCGCGCTTCATGTCGAACCATCCGGATCGATGCCCCTATCAGATTGCGCTGATCTATTCCTGGAATGAATACAGCGAAGGTGGAGCACTGGCCCCGACCTTGGGTGATCCGTCCGCCTCATTGTTGAGAACTGCGAGCGAGGTTCTGAAGGCTTGTCGCGCGGGAGAGAACTAAACATCACACGCGGTCCAGGTCCAACGACGGCACCCGCGATCAGCCTCGGCTGTACAAATCAGATCGTACGATAGCAAACACTTGCAATATACTGCGTCGATGTACCCGGCAAGGAAGCGGCCACTCGTCGCTGTAAGCACACACGCTTTCCGCTTATGACCGGCTGTTCGATCTGGAACGACGGATCAACCGCAATGCTACCGCACGGCATCATGCCATGACGCCATTTTGGTATCTCAGTCTAGAGATCCCGTTCAACCATAAGGACCACGATAAGGCTTTACTGATTTGTACTTGATGCCGGAATGAGTGATCAGTTCATCGGTCACTCTGGACGCGCTTACATGCCCGCTGCAGTTCCGGAATCTGAGGCTAGAGACGGTCAGTTCTTGACGATGAGTTTGTTAGCCGAGAGAAATCGCGTGTATGCTGGATAGAGCCCTTGATAGCGTCGCGCGAGACTTCCGAGCCCGACACGACTATAGAGTTGCGCCACATCGATTTTATCAAGATCAACGATGGAGACGAATGGCATACCTAGGAACCGACACATATCCTCGGTCCTTGTATCGTGACAGATGACAAGAGCAGGAACGCCGCGTTGTAGAGCGGCCATGCAGCCGTGAAAGCGACTCCCGAACACGAAATCATAGTTCTGAACGGTATCGAGCCAGTCATCCACGTCGAAAAAGACCCGCACGTGATCGGCCGCCCACTTCCGTACGTCGACCTCGGGGGCGACGTTCGCCAAGAATGTTGAAATTTCCTTCAACGCTTCTTCAGAATTCCGAGCCTGCTTGTCTGCCAATCTGATTTCGGCCTGCTCGCTTTGAGCAACGAAATCCGCTTTCCAGACTATTCCCGTGCCGTAGATTTCGCGCACGAGCCGGAGCATCCTTTCCTTGTCGAACGAATGACCGACGACGTCTCGCGACGCGTTGATGGAAAGGCGCTTGACCTCTTCAAACGGCCGCCGGGGGATGTTCATGCCGTGAGGTCCTCCCATGTAGTAGGAAGGGCATCCGGTCACAGTCACATTGTGCACACCGCGAAGCGCAAGAACTTCTTGAGTGTAGGGGCCGCGAACGCCGATGCTGACGGCTCTTTCGGCAATAACTTTCACGAACCGCTCGGTGCCAGGCATCAAGCTTATGTTCGGGTCGTAGTTGCTTGATTGAGCTCCGAGACCCACTATCGCCACCGGCAGGTCGGCCCGCTCGATATATTGCGCCATGCCGCCCAAATCAAATTTGGGAAACAGGAAGTTGGCCGCCGCAACGACGATTATGTCGAAGCGCTCATGCACTGCCCTGGGATCGATACTGTGATCCCACGAGAGGTCGTCATACACGAGACGATCAAGCAGCCCGCGCGCAATCAACTGGTTCCCGGTATTGCCTCCGGTCTTCGCCAGCTTTGAAATTGGATCTTCGCCAACTTCCGCGGAAAAGCTCGGCGTTGCTCCAAGCAGAAAAATCTTCACTGTGCTCCTCCGGCGGCGATATCGATCCTAAACCAATATGTAGCGCGCTTATTCCCACCCATATTGCTCTCCACCACCATCATCCAAATAACTTTGCGGCCACAACAAGGATCGTCACCGCATCTTCATCCTACCTTCTCTCTGATCGCTGATTTCCATTGCGCCGCCTCGGCTTCGTAGTCAGCCGCAGGCGACCGCCCTTCTCCGCCACCAATCGATAGAAAGTGTGCTTCCGCCGATTTCACCCGACCATCTCTAACGGCTGCCGCGACGTCGGGATATTTGCCGAGATACCATTCGGCATCTACGGCCGGCCCTCCTCCGCGGCGGCCCTCAAAGTAGCCGAAGCCTATGTAGTGCATGTGTGCACTTTCGAGCTCCCCACGAGAAATGGCCTTTGCGACGTCGGGATTCTCCCGCAAATAGCTGTCCTCGTCGAAATCGGCAGCGGCTACGGCGATCTGTAGCAACAGCTTGAGCAAGCCTGCCGGCACCTTGACATAGCCGGAACCATCCAAAGCGGACTTGTCGAGGTTTAAGGCACTCATCAACGATTCAGCAGAAGGCACAAACATCAAATCACCCAAAAACGCCCTTAGTTGCAGTCACCACGATCACATCCCGGCGGCAGCGCGCGCCGCAGCTTTTGCTGTCCGCTTCGGCTTCTCGGCGTCACTGGCTGTTCCCAGCAATTGCACCGACACCTCGTCGAGGTAGGCAGCCTGCGCTCCGATTTCCCGCTCTCCGAAGCCGAACCGCTCGCGCGCGAGGCGGTGCATCGTATCGATCTCTTCGATGTGCTTTTGCGCCTTCAACGAATGGGTGACGCTCGCCGCATGGCGACGGTGAACGTTGAGGGGATCGGCGACATAGGCAATTTTCGCGCCCGGTGCCGCAAGCGCCTCGAGATAGAGCAGCCAATCACCAGCCATCCGAAAGTTCGTTAGACGGTCGTGGCACGCACTCAGCGCGCGCAATAGCGCCTCCCGACGCCACAGAACCGAGCTGACATTCAGAATCGTATTCCGGACACCGAGGTAACGGGTTACGAAGTCGCGACCGCCGAAGATCTCGTTGCGCGATAGCGCACCAGGCTCGATCGTGGCGTAATACGGCTTATAGCTCGCATAGAGATGCGCGCCGTCGGCATCAATGGACTTCGAGTCGGTAAAACCGATGGCGATGTCCGGATCGCCCTGCATGAGCGCGAGCAGGCTGGAGATGAAGGTCGGCTCCGAGAGATCGTCGGCCTCGGCGATCCAAAGGAACTCCCCCTTCGCCATCTCGGCAGCCTTCGCCCATTGCGCGAACACCGAGCCGGAATTCTGTTCATTGATGACGAGGGTGAGATCACGCTGGCGCTGGTCCGCAAGCTTCATGATGACGGAAATGCTGTCGTCGGACGAGCAGTCGTCCAGCACGATGATCTCCTCGACCGGATGGTTCTGGTCGAAGATAGTGTAAAGCCGCTCCGGCAGGCAGTGCGCATAGTTGTAGTTAGGCACTGCGACCGAGACGGTGGGCACGGATGGAACGGCAAGCCGGAGGAGATCGCGGACATAGTCTGCGAAGGCGAACTTGGTCTGGATGATCTCAGCCATGCGGGCACGCTCGGCGTCCGATGGCGTCCAGCGCAGAAAATTCTCCACGGCCTGTGCCATCGACGGCGCATCGCAATAGGGCACGACACGGCCGACGTTCTCCTTGAGAAGGAAGCCCGGAATGCCGCCGGAGTCCTGAAACGCAACGACGGGCACGCCGACGCTGAGCGCCTCCAGCGCCACTGTCGGGAACGGGTCCTCGCGTGAGGTCAACGCGTAGACGTCGGAGGCGGAATAGAGCGCCTGCATGTCCGAACGATAGCCGGCGAGATGGAAATGGCCGGTGGCCTCGGCCCGCTTGATCTCCGGCCCCAGCCATTCCTGCAGGCTTGGATCGATGCCGCCGGCCCAGCAGAAATGAACATTTGCATCGCGTCGTCGCACCAGGTTCCAGACTTGCAGAAACAGGTCAAAGCCCTTGCGCAGGTCGGCATAGCCGACGCCGAGCACCATCTTGTCGGCGGGCGCAATGCCAAATTCCTTGCGAACGAGCGCGGCCTCCGTCGGCGCCGGCTCGATCTGCTTGTAGCTACCCTGCGCGCGAATGAGGAAACGCTCGTCAGTCGCATCAAGCCCGAGCGCTTCGACGAGCTTGTCGCGTACGAAGTCCGAGGCGAACACGACATTATGCGCACTCCCGATCGCCGCCCGTGCGATCTCCTCCAGGTGCTTCTCATGCAGGATCCGCGGCAGTTCGTGCACCAGGGAAACGGTCCGAAAGCCCATTTCAACGAGGAACTTCGCGGCGCGCCCGCTCGCCGCCGTGTTGGCGATGGCCGCCGTAAAGCCCTTTTCCCGGAAGTGTCGCAGCGTCGCAGGGATCTCCGAGGCCTGCTTGAGCACGGTGAGTGGAGCGACCGAGGCGTATTCGGCCTCCATCGCTCCGCCCTGAAGCAGGAGATATTCAACCTCGATGTTGAAGGCGCTGCGCAGCGTCTTGCCGATGTTGAGCAAAAGATGCTGCGCGCCGCTGGGGAACGCATCATGTCCGACCAATAGAACCTTGGGCAATGACAGGTCCCGGGTCAGACCGGTAGCCGCACGCGCAGTGGCATTCAGGTAAGCCGAGCCGAAATGCAGATCAGGCTCGAGATAAGCGCCTTCACACCATTCGTTCCAGGCGTTGATACAGACGAACGACTCGCCGAAGAAGGTGTGAGTCTGCGCCTGGTCGACCAGCGCCGACAACCAGGCTTCATATTTCTGCGGGGTCGAACCCTGGATCACCAGGCCCGAGCCCTGCCGGCGGGCATCATTGTCCCAGCTCGGCACCACCGTTTTGATCAGTGGAAACTTCGGACGCGGCTCCTCGAGCGAATATTTGGCGACATCGTCATAGCTATAGATCTGACCCGCATAAGTGTCGTCCAGGATCTTGGCTTCGGAGTTCACCAACGGCACGTATTTGGTCAGCTTGTGCGGCGGAAACTCGATCGCGCCGTCCATGCCGCTCGCAGCCGGATCATAATCATCAAAACTCTGGCTCATGATGATGATCGGATCTTCGTTGAATTTCTTCGCGAAGATCGATCGCCAGCGCGCGATCACACTTGCCGTATTCGGAATGAGGCGCGGCCGATAGATCATCAGGAGCGGCCGGCCCTGGATACGAATGTAGCGCTTGTCCTTGAAGTGCCGGTTGAAGTCGGACAACAGGCGCTCGTCATCATCGGAGAGGTAGTCCTGCGAGATCAGGACCTCGCCCTCCATGCCGTCCCAGCGCCGTGTCCAGTTCTCGTTGGCCCACATCAGGCAGAACGGCATGTTGATATCGCGCGTCTTGAGGAACTGCTCCAGCGGCTTTTCCAGGAGGCGCTTGCCGTTGAACCAGTAGTAATAATACACGAAGCCGTGGACACCCGCCGCCTTGGCGAGCTTCGCCTGCTTGCGCATGGTCTCGATGTCGGCAAGCGAATAGAAGCCCAGGTCGCGCGGAATCCGCGGCTGGTAGTGATCCTTGAACCGCGGAATGCCGCGCGCGATGTTCGTCCATTCGGTGAAGCCGGTGCCCCACCATTTGTCGTTCTCAGGAAAGGCGTGAAACTGCGTCAGATAGTAGGCCAGCACCTTGGCGCGCGGCTTGGCGCCGGCCGGCAATGGACGCAGCTCCTCGAACAGCGGGCTCGGCCGGGTGAACCGCTTGATCTCCGCCGGGATGGTGGCTTCGTCCTCCGGAGGTGACGGATAGATGCCATCCTCATGGCGATGCTCGAGATAATGCAGAAGCGGATTCTGATCCGTCTTACCCTTGAAGTAGCGCTGAATATAGAACTTGGTGTCGAAATCCGCTGACGGGTTGCGCCCTTCCTTGTAGCCATGAAAGATGAAATGCTCGAACGGATCGACGCCGGCCGCGGCGACGTCCTGGTAGGCCTGAAGATAGTATTGCGCGTCAAATTCCGGGATCGGGCTGAACGGGCCCAAGCGGTTCTTCAGATAGTGCGCGAGCGGGCTCTCGCCTTCCGGAATGCCGTACTTCTCCCGATACCAGGCCGGCTGAAAATAGGGGCTTGGCCGCCGTCCATCGCGCTCGCCGACCGTCGCATAATGCAGGAACGGATGTGCATCCGCCTCCTGCACATCGGGATAGGTCGTGACGTACCAGATCGGGTCGAAGATCGGATTTGGCTTACGACCTTCCCTGTAGCCATAGAGGAAGAAATGCTCGAATGGATCAGCGCCGACCGCGATCACGTCCGGATAACTCGCGGCGTAGAAGTCCTCGTCGAACAGACCGAGGCCCCTGAGGGTGCGCGCGGCATCTGCAAGGTCGGCGGCCGGCGCTGGCTGCTCGACTTCGCGCGACGGCTGTCTGCTCGCCGGTCCCTCGGCGGCGAGCTCCTTCGCAGAACTGTTTGGCTTTGTGGCGCCCGGTTCTGGCTTGGATTGCAGCCTTGCGGCAGCACTGCGCCTTGCCCGTGGTTCTCTCTGACCGGCGTCGCGCGCGAGCTTCGAAAGGAAATCAGCCATTGTTACTCATTCATGCATTGGACGCTTCGTTCCGCACTGGCAGACTAGCGCAAAGTTTCTGTCTCCGGTGTGAAGGCCCGATCGCGTGTCGCGCCGATCGACTGGAGGCGCCGCACGGCGCCTTCATTGCGTTGCCGCGCCGCGTATTGATACCAATTGACCGCCGCGTCGCGATCTTGCGCGGTGCCTCGGCCCGACATCAACGCGTCGCCCAGCGCAACCTGTGCTTCCGCCATGCCTCGCTCGGCGGCCCTCTGAAACCATTCCGTCGCCTTCGTCACGTCAGCCTGGCGCCCCTGTCCCTTCCCGAGCATCACGGCGAGGTTGTACTGCGCAACCGTGTGCCCCTGCTCCGCAGCGGCCTCGTACCAGTTCACACCCTCTGCAAGATCCAGGCCCACTCCGGCGCCCGTGCAGTACATGACGGCGAGCTGGAATTGCGCCGCCGCATGCCCCGCGCGCGCTGCCTTGGCCATCCACGATGACGCTGCCTGCGCATCCCCCACGCCGCTCTTCGGATCCAGATGAAGAAGTCCCAGCATGTACTGCGCCTCGACATGGCCGGCATCGGCCGCGCGCGTGAGCCATGGAGTGGCGCCTAGCATATCGGCGGTTCCGCCGAACTTACCCATCTTCAGCGCGCCCAGTTGAAACGCTGCCGGAGGATGACCAGCCTCCGCGGCCTCTCCCAGCAAAGAGTGCGCGCGTGCAACGTTATCATCAGACGTATCCTGATGAAGCAGGAAGAGGGCATAGGCGGTCTTGGCGTCAGGATCTCCGCTGCCGGCGGCCCTGCTCAACCATTCCGACGCCATTTCCTGATCTTTGGGAACGCCCGCACCGGTCGAATAGAGCTTCCCGAGCTGCACCTGTGCAGCGCCGATGCCGCCATCTGCGGCACGTACGAACCATTTGATTGCAGCCTCCACGTTGCGCTGAACGCCGGAGCCGTTGAGATAGAAGATCGCGACGTTGAATGCCGCAGTGGCATGGCCATTTTCGGCCGCGCGCTCGAACCACTTCGCGGCCTGGCGAATGTTGGGCGAGACACCGACACCAGTCGCATAGAACCGGCCGACGAAGAATTGCGCCTGCACATCGCCCCGCTCGGCGGCCTTCTCGTACCAAACCGCCGCCTCCCGCAAATTGGGCTCGGCATCGGCTCCGTTCGAATAGAATTCCGCGAGTGCCTGAATTGCCGGAAGATAATCCTTCCGCGCCGCCTTGCGCAGCGCGGTCTCGGCGCGATCGAGGTCTTTGGCGATGCCCTTGCCGCTGAGCCGTAACAGGCCGATGTTGTAGAGTGCGATCGGATCATCACGCGTGGCCGCACTCTGGAACAGGCGAGCGGCCTCAGTCGGGTTCTCGGGCAAGCCCATACCCTTCAACGTCATGAATGCGAGCCCAATCTGCGCCCTCACGTGATCCTGCGCGGCGGCCTTGCCATACCAGATCGCGGCCTGCGCGAAATCGACGAGTACGCCGCGTCCCTGATAATAGACATCGCCGAGCGCGAACTCGGCCGGCGCAAATTTCTGATCGGCCGCCGCCTGATACCAACGAAGTGCAGCAGCAAGGTCCTTCGTGCACCCCTGCCCTTCGCTGTAGAGATTGCCCAGGATGGTCTGAGCATCCGCTTTGCCGGCTTCGGCCGCGGCCGATATCCAGCGAAACGCGGCGCAAATATCCTTAGCGACACTGGTCCCGTGCGGGAATATCAGGTGATGCACATTCGACGCGGTATCACCCAATCGCGCGGCGGAGGATTGACGCCAGGTCTCCGGCCTATTCGGTCCGAGGCTGGCGTTGACACCGTACAGATAGATCAGGCCGAGTTGATATTGCGCCTCGGCGTGACCTCGCTGCGCCGCGCGCTCGTACCACACCGCGGCATCGGGAATGCTGCCCGCCACTCCCTGGTTCTTGGCGTAGAGCATGCCGATCCGATAGTCCGCTTCCGCGTCGCCGTTTTGCGATGCACGTTTCCAGAGCTTTAGTGCCTCCAGATAGTGACCGCGCTCGAACGCTGCCTCCGCCGGACCAAGCCGCCTTTCGTCAGATCCGTGAGCGGGCCGAAGCCATTGGAGGAGCGATCGGGTCAATGCGGTCATGGCTCACGCATGGCCTCCCGGATGCCCTTCAGCATTCCGCCAAGCAAATACATTCCGACCGCCCGCGTGCCGACCTGGACGTCTCCCGCAAGCGTCATGCCAGGAATCAGGCGGAAGTTTTTCGGGACATCCTTGAAGTTGGTCGAGTCTACCGAGCAACGCGCCTTGTAGTAGGCTTCGATAGGCTTTCCATCGTCGTCGGTGGTGAAGGCGCCCTCGCTGATCCAGCGCACTTTGCCCTCCGCTGTACCATGCTCCGCGGCATTGAACGCATCGATCCGCATCGTGCAGGGGTCTCCGGGCCGGATAAAACCGACATCGCGCGAGGCGATGCGAATTTCAGCCTCGAGCTTGGTGTCGGTCGGCATCAGAGTAATAAAGGGATCGCCGGGCTTCAGCACCGACCCGACCGAGAGCCTTGCCATCGTCAACACGACCGAGTCTTCGGCGGCGGTCAATCGGACCAGATCCTGGTGCCTGAGCGCCTTCTCATAAGAGACTCTCGCCTCGTCGAGCTTGTTGCGGGTCGTCACGAGATCCTGACTCAGTTGCGCAAACCATTGCTGCTTGAAGGCGTCACGGTCCGCGATTGACGCGGCGAGCGTATTCTGGGCTTCGATTAGGCTGTTATGGGTGTTCTCCAGGGTCCGCAGCAATTCAAGCCTTGTGTCCTGGGAGATAAACATATTGAGCTGCGAGCCCGTGCCGTGCTCGGCCAGCGTCGTGCGCATGGTCTCGATCTTCTGCAAGATCTCGTCACGCTGCCGATATCTCGCATCGTCCCCGCGAAGCTTCTCCATCGTCGCCTGCGTCTGCTTGATCTTCGAATCGAAACTATTGATCTGCGCGGTATATTGCGCCATCCGCTGATCATAGAGCGCCTTCTGCAAGGCTGCGTATTTCTGGTAGTCCGGGTCGGGCTTGCTCGCAAAGACCAGCGGATGCTGATTCAGCTCGGCTTCATCGCGCGCCACCTGAGTCTCGAGACTAGCGATCTGCAACTTCGCCTGGGTCAGGTCCGCCGACGTAAAGGTCGCGTCCAGGGTCGCAATAAGCTGTCCCCGTTGCACCTGCTCGCCTTCCCGCACGTCAATCGTCTTAATGATCGATGGATCCAGCGCCTGAAGGACGCTGATCTGTCCCACCGGCACGATCCGCCCCCCGACGCTGGTGATGACGCGATCTATCCGCGTCAGAGCGAGAATGGCAACGATCGTGACCAGGAAGGCCGAGAGCACAAACAGCGTTGCTCGCGCGATCAGAGGCTCAGCCTCCTCTCGGATCGCATCCGTTTCCGATTGAAATTGGCGAACGGTCGCAAGCGCACCATCAGGAGACAAGCGTCGGACTCCCAAATCTTGACCGATCGTTGCGTGCTGCCGGCGCCAAATGTGTGTTCTGCTGATACCACAGTGAGCTGTAGATATCGTTGCGCGCCAGCAGCTCCTCATGCCGCCCGATATCGTCGACCACACCACGATTAAGCACGAGAATTGCGTCCGCCTTTGTCAGGGACGACAGGCGATGCGAGATGATGATCAGCGTCCGGCCATGCGCGATGCGCGTTATGTTGGCGTTCACGATCGCCTCGCTGTCGGCGTCGAGCGCGCTTGTCGCTTCATCGAGAATCAGGATGGGCGGGTTGACGATCAACGCGCGCGCGATCGCAAGCCGCTGCCGCTGCCCTCCCGAGAGGTTCGGCGAACCTTCATAGATATGCGTCTCGTAGCCACGCGGCAGCTTGTCGATGAATTCTTCCGCGCCCGCCAGCCTCGCCGCCCTGACCACATCATCGAATGACGCGTCCGGCTTGGCCGCGGTGATGTTTTCGCGGATGGTTCCACTGAAGAGAAAATTCTCCTGGAGCACCACACCCACGTTACGACGGAGATGGTCGATGTCGTACTCGCGAACGTCGATACCATCTATCTTGATCAATCCCTCATAATCGGAATGCAGCCGCTGCAGCAGACGCGTAATCGTGGTCTTGCCGGATCCGCTCTTGCCCATCACGCCCAAAGTAGTCCCCCGCGGGATTTCGAAGGAGATCTTGTTCAGCGTGGGCGATAGCGCTCCCTTGTATTTGAATGTGACGCCGGAGAACTCCACCTTGCCCTCGAGCGGCGAACGCACGCCATGGCCGGAACGTCCCTCTTCCGCCGGCCGGTTGACGAGATTGCCGACGACTGCAACCGCACTTCGCGCCTCGTCGTATTGATTGATGAGCTGCGCCATCTGCATCAGCGGACCCGAGACGCGCTGCGATAGCAGCAGGAATGAGAACAGGGCCCCGATATAGACGGGATCGTTGCTTTCGAGCGCGAGATAGACGCCGAGCGCATAGGAGCCGCTGACGGCCAGCCGCTCCAGCGGACGCACCACCGACTGGATGGCGTTTCCAGTCATGCCTTCCACGAGCCGGGCCTTGGCAACGCGTGCGACCAGAACATCCCACATGTGGCGCTGCCGCGTATCGAGCGCGAGCGACTTGATCGTCCGGATGCCATTCAAGGTCTGAACCAAAAATGCGCCCTGCGCGCCCTCCGCGGCCAGCACGGCAGTCGACGCCTTGCGGTAATTCGGCAACATCAGGACGAGCCACGCGACGATCAATGCCGACAAGGCGAGAACCACGATCGTCATGACGGGGCTGAAGAAGAACATGACGGGCAGGAAGAATATCAGCGTTGTAGAGTCGAGAATGGTGCCGAACAATTGCCCCATCAGGAACGAGCGAATGCGAAAGACTTCGCGAATGTCGCGCGCGACGAGGCCGACGGCCGTCTGCTCGAAATAGTCGATGGGAAGATTGAGGACCTTTTCGAAGACGTAGGTCGACAATTTGACGTCCAGCCTGGTCGTCAAACGATGGACAAGGAACTGTCTCAAGAACGAGAACGCCGCCTCGAAGGCTATGACCACCAGCATCGCGACGCAGAGCACATAGAACGTGTTGTACGCCTTGTAGAAGATCACCTTGTCCGACAACAAGCGCCAGAACATGATCGGCGCCAGGCCGAGAAGCCCGAGGATCACGGCGGCAATCGCGACGTCGCGAACCATGCGGCGTTCGCGGAACAACAGCGCGGCTACCAGGCCGAAACTGAACGGCTGCGCTTCGTCCGATATCTCGTAGTTGCGCTTGATCAGGACGAGATCGCCGGACCAGATATCTTCAAATCGTGGTTGGTCGATCACGAGCAGCGCGTCTTCCGCGGCATTCGGATCCCTCAGCACGATGCGCGTATTGTGCGCGTCTCCCTCGACACGCAGGAGCACCATATGGCTCCCATTGCGCAGCCGAACGATGACCGGGAGCGCCTTCTTCAGATGAGACAGTCCGCCCCAATCGAGCTTGACGCACTTCGCGCGCATGCCCGCTTTCTCCGCGCAGCGGACAAGCTGATGGAGTGTGACGTTCTCGTCCGGCAGAAGGTTGTCTTGAATGAGCTGTGAGGACGTGAGGTGCAGCCCGTGCTGTCGTGCGACGATGATCAGGCACCCCAGTGCCGATGCGGGTGGCGCATCGGCAAGGTTCTGGTCATCGACATCGTGGACGGTCGTGGATGTCAAGCTACCTGCCATCTATGTTAATACTTTCACGTTCGACTGTGAGCATAACATTTTGCGACAAAAAGGCCAGCAGCACTTATCGTTGAAATTGTGAGGAATGGCTGGCCGCACTCACAGATATGTCAGGCCTAGGCTTCCTGAAAATTGAAGCCGGATTCTAACAAAGACCTCTGGATGGCCTCGGCGTCGGCCTCGGGCATCAGCGCGAGCGCACAGACCTCGAAATTTTGGGTGCTGACCGAAACGGTCGGAAACCCAGCCATCAGCAGGAGATTACCGAGTCGCTCGGCCGTAAATCCGGTTCGGTGGGCCATGTGAACGCGCCCCTCCTCGATCGCGCGCGAATGGCCGTAGAGCATGTCGAGCGGCCTGATCGGCCCCGCCGGCGAATGATAGGCTATCGCGGCAATGCCATGCTCAACGATGAACTGAGCGATCGATTCTACGTCCGGGCTCATGATCAAGGCGAATCCTCCAGGCTTCAGGACCTGGTGGAACTGACGCAGCGTCGGATAGATCTCGTGGGCATAGAGGTGTTCGAGCACGTGCGATGACCAAACCGCGTCGAAAGACTGAGACTCGAACGCGCCGCTCAAACCAAGAATCGAGCCGAGCACATCTGGCTTGACGTCGGGGTCGATGTCGAACCGAATCTCCTCCCAGCCATGATCGACGATCATCCGGGCAATGCGCTGGGCCGTACCAGGCCCGGAGCCCGCATTGAGCAAGCGTTTCATCTTGGCAGACAAGATCCGTTCCTGGCATCGGGCGCCCGGTGAGCGCCAGGTGACGATATTAGCAAATCACAACTTCTCCAGCATCGAAGCAAGACATGGCAATGATAAGACGTCAGAAGGCGAAAGACGTCTTAACTCTCGAACTTCAAAAGCAAAAGCCCCGCCGTGAGCGGGGCTTTCACTCGCGTAGCTTGCATGAGCCGGATCAAAGCTTCGGCAGATGGACGTCCTGATCGGTGAAGTGGAGATCCTCGACGCCACTGACCGCGACCGTCTGGTTGTCGCTAAAGTGTAGCGTGTAGGTGCTCGTTTTCGCGTCGACGTCGATCTTCGTGACATCGAAGAAGGAGCGATTGGCGAAGTCCACGGTGTCCGTGCCGGTGCCGCCAACGATCGTGTCGTTTCCGGTGTGGGTCTGGACATGGAACGTATCGTCGCCGCTTCCGCCTTGCAGCGTCGAGTTCGCAGCAGCCCCGCCGCCGTAGACCCAGAACACGTCTTTGCCGTCACCGCCTTGGAAGACATCGCCCTGCGCGCCGACCAGCGTATCGTTGCCGTCGCCACCGGACAGCGTGCTGTGCCCCGACGCCAGATCTTTCAGGAAGTCGTTGCCACCGTCGCCTTCGAGCAACTGAGCGCCGGAGCCCGCCTCGAGACGGTCGTTGCCGGTGCCGCCGGTCAACGTATCGTTGCCAGTGCCGCCATAGATGCTGTCATTGCCGGCGCCGCCGAACAGCGAGCTATTGCCGTGCCCGCCATGGATCGCATCGTTGCCGCTGCCGCCATAGACCGTGTCGTCGCCGCTATCGTACAGGTTCACGCTGTCGGAACCCTTGCCCATGGCGACGAACACGTCGTTATCGCCGCCGATCACATCGAGCGTCTTGCCGCCGGCGTCATCGAGGATGATCGCCTTCAGGTTCGGCGTGGTCTCGACCGTGGTGGACTGCGAAACGTCGAGGACGTTAACGACCGGCGGAACGCTCCCTCCGGAGAACGGTCCGGACTCGAACCATGCTCTCGAAGCATCCCCGGGATCGTCACTGAATACACCGCTTTGCTCGAGCGAGTCGATCAACGCCGATCTGACGCTCGCCTCGATGTGGTTTCCGTTCTGGTGAAGAAATTGGCCCAGCTCAGTCTTCGTCAGGTACGAGACGGCCATGGTACCCCCTTTCAAGTTTTACTGATGATGATCCGACGCGCCAATCAGCGGCAAAGGTGCTTGAGGCTGAATGTGCTGCGACTTGAACGGGAGCAAACAGGTTGCATCCGCCCGGCTCACCCGCGCCTTATGTTAGAATGTTAAGGCGCTGGCTACTTTTGTTATGATGAATGTTAGTCGCGGCGCACAATCACTGTCAAGGATCAAATTCACGCGCTGATAACTCGAATTTGAGGCAATGTCATATTGTGTTAACTATCGCGCGGCGATGCGGGGGGAATCCGCGATCGAATGACGCTTTTCTCGCCATGTGCCGGCGGTTTTGATCCGTACCCATACGAAATTCGTCGACGAGGCATGTGTGGAGACCATATGTACGAGCTTCGCCCGCCTCACTGCACGAGGAGCAAGCGGTCGGCAGCCCGCGAGATGAAGGCACCGACCGAATCTGCCGAGAATACGATCACTTGTTATTGTAGCGCCGCATGAATTCTCCCCGACCGATGCGGACAACCATCACAGTCACCCAACGCAAGGGAGGGGTTGGCAAAACGACGATCGCGATCTGCATCGCCGCCGAGCTGACGCGCAGGGGTCACGATGTCGCGCTGATCGACAGCGATCCTCAGCGCTCCGCCGCTCATTGGGCGGAGTTGGGCAATCTGGAATTCCCGGTCTACGAGATGGCCCTGGAGGACATTTCCGTATCCACCTGGGCGCAGGAGGTCCGAAACGTCGAGGCCGGTATGGTGGTGATCGATACTGCCCCCAACGCGCGCGGAATGGGAGCATCGATCGCGGTGGCAGACTTGATCCTAGTCCCCTGCACCGCCTCAGGGCTGGATCTCGATGCAACGACGCAGACGCTGGCCATCATTGAGGCGGCGCGCGAGCGCCGGCGAGATCGAGTTCAGGTCATTCTGGTTCCGAACCGGGTCGATGGCCGTACCCTCGAGGGGCGCCAGCTTGTCGAGGAACTGAGTGAATTCGGCGAGATTGTTGGGCCTCCGATCGCAAGCCGCCTCGCGTTCGTTCGGTCCTTCACTTACGGACAGTCGGTCGCGAGCTTCGTGGCTGGCGATCCGGCCGATCGAGAAATTCAAGCCCTGGCAGACGAAATCGAGAAAATCGTCGGAATCGCGCGATAGCAGCAGCCGACAATCGCACGACGCGCGTTCAGCACATCCACTGCATGATCCGCAGAGATGCAGGTACTCGTTCGACCAGTGAGATGAATGATATTCGAATCAGGCTTTGCGTGCCTGGCCAGCGCGGAGCGCCGGTGTCGAAGTCTCTTCGAGCCTCATCTTCTCGAGCATAAGATCCGTGACAAGCTTGCGCAGGCGCTGGTTCTCGACCGTGAGTTCTTCCAGGACACGACGCATTTCACCCATAGTCGGGAGATCGGTGGGCGCGTTCGTGCCAGCTTCGCGAAGGTTCGAAGATTGCGCCTCGTCCTTGCCTAGCGACAGTTTCCGCCAACGATGCAGTGTCATGATGCTCACCCCAAGCGCTTTGCAAATCTCCACCTGGGAATTGCCCGCTCGGGCCAGCTCGTCTGCCTGGACAAGTTTCAGCATGATTTCTTCGTGAGAATGCTTCTTCATATTCGCGCCTAGTATTCGTTGCGGCCCGTAAGCTCGCGCAGAATTCGCTGTCTGGCTTGGCCAGGGGGGTGACCTGACCAGCGTCAAATAACATATACGCCGGGATTCGGAAAATGACTCAGGGTGATGCTATCATACTTATGCCAAGTTCATGAATGATATTTTTGGTTATGTAAACTTAATCCTGAGTGTTAGCTGCAGTGCAATTAACGTTTTCGGAACTCTAATTTCAATTCGGATAAAGATGATCCTGCGTCCGTTGACCACCCCTCCGCATTAAATCTTGTCGAAATATGCAGCCATAGCCTGCCGATGCTGCTGTAGGAAGACGCTGGACCTGAGTATGGCATCGTATTGCCGATTTTGACCTCAGTATCGGAGGCGCCCGGTCCATACGTTTCTGACCGGCTGCCGGTACAGTCGCTGCGATCATCGCGGCGAAAGATGCCGCAAAAGCCAAGAACATCGTCCCCCCGAAGCACCGCGTTTACGAGACACGCGCAAGGATGCGGATGGCTTGGCCTGTCAGGCCTGGATTGCACGCATGCTCAGCTTTCAGCGAGTCGGCCAACTCTCCTTTGCGCTCGGCAACAGAACGCCGGCTATCGTTGTCTCGAGGCGAAGTGCCTCGGGCGCGACACGCATCAAATCGTACCGCTCGACGATGCGATCGCTAGCTACTTAGATCGAATTGCTACCCGTCCGCTCGATATCAAACTTAGTCGGCTCTGCGCGCCAAGAGCAGCCCCTCCCCAGATCGTACTTTCCAGCATCGGCCGGCGCAAAAGTTACAAAGGCTGTAGCCTCACTCGAACGGATGTAGCCGATGTTACGGCTACCACCCGAAGCGCTATATCCGAACTGACGACTGGGCTTTCGATCTTCCCAGGATGACATTCCGTCCGGAGTGCAGAGCCCCTCCGATTGCGCGGAGCGATTGTGATGAGGGAGGTTACAATGGATTTTTCACGAGTGTCGGATGGAATCCGGCTGCATCACGCCTCCCATCGCCACCATGGCTACGATTGTGACGACGACTCCGGTCCGGCACCGCGTGCCCCGCACCTGATCGACAGTGGCGTCAAAGTCCATGGTCCAAGCCCGTTTGCGAGCCATGGAGCGCATCCCGCGAGCGCTCATGCCCTGTCCCATGACTCTGGCCCAATTCAATTCGAACATCTCACCACATCGGTGGGTCACTTCGGCCACCACACTGCGGCGGGCCAGAATCCTTCGGCCACCGAGTCGGCTTGCGGCGCATACCATTTCGGGATGGGCGCCGCCACGGTCGAGAGCGGAACGAACCCGGCTGGGAACGGCGGAGACGGCTACTTCTACGGCGGCATCGTTCACGCGTCTTTGCTGATCTATGAGCCGATCAACATCTCGGTGAGTTCAGGATACGGCTCGGTCGCCCTGGCCAACCAGTCCAACAATTTGAACGTCGATCAATCCGCTTTTCAGATCGCCGGCGTCGGCGGACATGGCGGCAGTGAAAATATTGCATCGGGAGGGAGCGTCAGTACTTCCTCTTGGACGAATGTGATCGCCAGCGGCGACAACAGTGCCGGTAACGGCGGCAGCGGCTATTTCTCCGGTGCGTTGGTGGACGCTCCCGTGGTGATCTATCATCCGATCAACATTGCGTTGGCGAGCTCGGGCGGCTCAGCTCATGCGAGTCAATCGAACACGGTCGACATCGATCAATCGGTCACGCAGATCGCGGGCGTCGGCGGAAATGGCGGACATGGCAATGTGGCCGCCGGCGGTAGCATCCTCACGCTCGACCCTAGCTGGGGATCAAGCAACGAAGTGAGCGCCTGGGACGTTCAAACCGGCGGGAGCCAGGCCGGCAATGGCGGGGACGGCGCGTTTTACGGGGAGCTCGTCCATACCTCGTTCGTGCTGTATAATCCGATCAACATCGCGATCGCTGGCTATGGCTCCAGCGCTTACGCGGTCCAGACAAATGATGTTTCCGTGGATCAATCCGCGGTTCAGATCGCCGGCATTGGCGGACACGGCGGCAACGACAACGCCGCAGCGGGCGGCAACGCAAACCTTCTCTCCCATAATCTGTGGGGCGGCTCCGACACGATCGCGACCGGCTCGAACAGCGCAGGCAATGGCGGCAACGGCTATTTTGCCGGCAGTCTGATCGATGTCAGCGTCGCGATCTATGCGCCCATTAATATAGCCATCGCAGGTCCACATTCGACGGCTGTGGCCGATCAGGTCAACAACGTGCACATCGACCAGAGTGCGGTTCAGATCGCCGGAGTTGGCGGGGACGGCGGCTATGGCAATCTTGCGCTAGCTGACGATGCCGCGCATCTCTTGTCAGACCTTCACCTGGTGGCATAGCGACACTTCGTACCGCTTGCATGATCGATCGCATGGCGGCACGTGCAGTTGCTACTCCTCGCCTGCAAAGCCCCGCGTAGAGGCACCCCCGCCTGACGAACGGCGTACTTTCGTACGTAGGCCGACAAAGCCGGATTGTATCCGATTTGACATCTATCGCACTCGCGCACGGGCGGATCAGACTTGCCGCGCGCGTCCGCCTGATCGGGATGGATGTTGCACGACAGCCAACAGAACGACGGAGGCCTCAAATGATGCCAAAGGCAATCAACATCACGGATACGATCGACTTCAAATCGATCAACACCGGTGGTCAAAGTGCCGGAAATGGCGGCGACGGTACTTTCAAGGGAGCCATCATCAGCAAGCCGACTCTCAACTTCGATCCAACCAACAAAGCCGACGGTGCCGATGTGCATGTGAACACCGGTGATCACGTCAAACAGACGGCGGATTGGGACGCCGGGGGCGCAAACACCAAGGCCTCATGGTTTTCCAAGGCCCATGGCGGAGACGCCCAGTCGAATGGAAGCCAGAAATCCTACAGCGGCCACGATACCTCCAAGGTATACGCCAATACGGATGCCACCCAGATCAACAAGCTCATTGTGGACCAGCACCAGGAAGTCGTGGCTGGCATCGGCGGCGATGGTGGAGACGGCAACTTCGCGTGGGGTGGAGGAGTGACCTTCCATCTCGATACGCTCTGACCAGCGACTCGTCCGACTGGCGGGACCGGCGGCCACTGCCGCCGGTCCTGGATTTCACGTCAATACCCCCGTGATGCCGTTGCCAGATTGCATTGGCCGTCGGGCAAGTGCGCCGGACCTCGATTTCAGGCGGTGACGATCATGCTGGTGCCGCCCATTCGATTGCCCATCCTGCCGCCAATCCGTACGCCGCTGCACGCGGCCCTCTGGTCCTGTGCGGGACCGCTTGGTCTCGTATTCGCATATAGTTGCAGCTACAATTTGCTTCTGTTTGCGCCCTCCATCTACCTTCTTCAGATCTACGACAGGGTTTTGTCGAGCCGGAGCGGCGACACACTGCTTCTGCTCACGCTCATTGTCGCGATCACGGTCGTGGTCGGCGGCGTGTTCGATGCATTGCGGCGTGCTGTCCTGGGCCGGCTTGGTTCCTGGCTCGACGATCGGCTTCGTGCTTGCGTACTTTCGGCCAGCCTCGAATCCGCGCTTCGCAGCGATTGGACGCGGGCCTCGGACGCATATCGGGATCTCACGATCCTGCGCCAGTTCGTGGAATCCGGCGCATGTCCGATGCTGTTCGACGCGCTCTGGGCGCCCCTGTTCCTCCTGGTCCTCTTTCTGATCCATCCCCTGCTTGGCGTGGTGGGCGCCTGCTGCGTGGCCTTCCTGTTCGCTCTCACGGTTGTCGGAGATCTGGTGACCGAGAACGTTCTGCTCAAATCCAGCGCTGCGCTGTCCAGAAGCTACGGCCGCCTTCAGGCTGCCGCCGGCAACGTCCACATGATCCGCGCCATGGGAATGTTCGATAGTGCAGCGCGAGCGATCTACCACGACGCGCAGGACGCCCGCAGAGAGCACGACGAGGCACTGCGCCGAGGCGAGATCGTGATGCTTGCCACCAAACCGGTCCGCGCGCTCTCGCAAGTCCTGATCATGGGAGCAGCCGCGTGGCTCGTCCTTGATCACGGGAAAAGTCCGGCGATCATCTTTGCCTCTACGCTGATGTTCAGCCGGGCGCTCGCGCCAGTCGAGAGTGCAATCGCAGGCTGGAAATCACTCGTTACGGCCGTGAGTGCCTGTCAGCGGCTCGGCGCTCTTCTCGCCGCATTCCCCGCCACCGAGCAGCAGGATACGGAGATCTCGCCGCAACAAGCGCGGAGCGGTCTCCTCGTCGATAACGTTGGTGTAAAGCTACCGGGGCCCGACCACTTTCTGCTGAAAGATGTCTCGTTCAGCCTCGCGCCCGGAGAGTGCCTTGGCATTATCGGTCCGTCCGGTTCTGGCAAGTCCCTGCTTGGCCAAGTGATCGCCGGGCTGTCGATGCCAACGCATGGCGGTGTCCGCCTCGATAATACCGACGTCTCGCTGCTTCGCGAGCAACGAAGCGGCCAACATCTGGGATATCTGCCCCAGGACATCAATCTGCTCGGCGACACCATAAACGACATCATCGCGCGGCTTGATGCTGTCGATCGGCGGAAGGTCGTCGATGCGGCCAAGCTCGTCGGAATCCATGAGGCGATCATGCGCCTACCGCTCGGGTACGACACGGTGGTTCACAGTGAAAAATCATTCTCGCGCGGATATCGGCAGCGCCTCGGTCTGGCCCGAGCCTTTTTCGGCAGTCCGCGCCTCGTTGTTCTAGACGAGCCGAACGCCAGCCTCGACTACGGGGGCGAGCGAATGCTGCTGGATGCCATCGAGCGCATGAAGCGCGAAAATGTCGTCCTGGTCGTCGTCACTCACCGGATGGGTCTCCTCGCAGCCACGGACAAGATCGCCATCATGGAAGACGGTGCGGTCGTCGCGTTCGGCGACAGCGAGGAAATCTTTGAACGGCACTTGGCTCGGCCCCAGGTTACGTCGCAAGTTGCGCCATGACCTGGCATTTTCCCACAAGCTGGAAGCTTCCCGCGGTCTCGCAACTTCCCATGATCTGGGACCAGATCACGCGAACACCCGTACGCCCCCCGCTCGCCGGGCGACTTGGAGACGTTGTCACCGCAATCGACGATTTCGAGCCTCTCGAATTTCCATGGTGCTCGACCCCCACACCGGTCTCTCCGCGCGCCAGGCTTCGCGGGATCACCCTCGCGGGCAATCTGCTGGTGCTCGGCTTCATGCTAGGGCTTGGCACATGGGCGAGCTTCGCGCCACTTGAGAGCGCCGCAATCGCGTCCGGCGTCGTGGAATCGGAATCGAACCGCAAGACAATTCAGCATCTGGAAGGCGGTATCGTCAGGAGGATCCTGGTTTCGGACGGCGATGTCGTGCGAAGCGGACAAGCGTTGATCACGCTGGACGACACCCGCGCCGATTCGGAGGTGCAAAGTCTGCAAGGCCAGTTGTGGGATGCAATTGCTCGTGCCGCGCGGCTTCAGGCCGAGCAGCAGAGATTTGAGAGGATCGCAGTCCCGAGCACGCTGGACCAGGACAGCCAACAGAATGGGGCAGCGGCCGCTGCGCTGTCGGCGCAGCAGTTCATTTTCCAGGCACGCCGGCAGGTTCACGAGTCGCAGCTTGCGGTCATTCGCGAGCGGAGGCATCAGGTCGAGAAGGAGATCGAAGGTCTCAAGGCTCAGGAGAGCGCCACCGGGCAGCGAAGCGACATCGTCCGGGAAGAACTCGATATGGTCACGACCCTCGTCAACAAGGGACTCGAACGGCGGCCACGGCTTCTGAATCTGCAGCGTGAACTGGCCGATGTTGAGGGACGTCGTGGTGAGATCGCGGCGCAGATTTCCCGCGCCGAGCAGGTCATCAACGAGTCGCAGGCAAATTTGTTCAAGCTCGAGAGCGAAAGGCAGAACGAGATCGCACAATCGCTTCGCGAAGCACAGAACCAGATATTCCAACTCCGCGAACGGTTGCTTGCGGCCAGGGACCAACTAACCCGAACGGAGGTCAAGGCGCCCGAGGACGGCGTGATAACTGACCTGCGGATTCATACGACCGGCGGCGTCATCGGGGCTGGCGCTCCGCTCATGGACCTGGTGCCCCGGCAAGACCGCCTCATCGTGACCGCCCGCCTGCGGCCGGAGGACATCGACGTGGTGCATCCCGGCCTCAATGCCGAGGTGCATCTCGTACCGTATAATCAGCGTCGCGTGCCGCGCCTGAAGGGAACCGTCGTGCACGTATCCGCGGACCGGCTCCTCGACAAGCGTACCGACCAGCCATACTACGCGACCAGGATTCGGATCGACGACGCACAGATGGCTGCAAATGGCATCCAGATCGTTCCCGGTATGCCCGTTCAAGTGTTCATCACCACGGGGCGCGGCACCGTTGCACTTTACGCGCTGAGCCCCCTGCTCGACAGCTTCCGCGGTGCATTCAGGGAGGATTGATTCAGCTCCCCGTGACTAGGTCTCCGGCGTTGAGGCTGCGCCCGGATCGTGATCGCGACTCTGCGCGGGCAACCGGCCGCGCCAGCGGAGGACCGCTTCCGTGCGATTGTGAGCGGCACATTTCCTCATGATATGCTGAATGTGCATTTTAACGGTGCTCTCCGAGAGGTTCATTTTGGCGGCGATCAGCTTGTTGGGCAGGCCGAGCTCCAGTTCCGCCAGAACCTGCTGCTCTCGAGGCGTGAAATCGGTCAAGCTCCTGTCGATAGCCGCCCTGGCTGCTTCGTTCGTCAGATATGCGGACGCGAACCGACGCGCATCCGGTGGCTCGAAACCCGGTATCCTGTTTATTCCAGCGATGGGTAACGGCCTGTAGCAGCCTCCGACAAGAACAAGGCGCAGGCCGGCGATGACGACCTCTATTGGCAGCGAGGTGGGGAGAAAACCGCGCACACCCCGCTGCATCGCGGCCTGCGCGGTCGGCTCGTCGTCATGGTTTGACAGGATTGCAATGGCCGCGTTGGGACAGCACTCCGCGACGAAGGCGAGATCGTCCTCAACCGAGGGATCGCCGATAGGCTTGTCCGCGATACTCAGCAACACCAGACGAACATCGCGAGCTGACGCGCTGTCCAAGCTTTGGACCGTTGCCATGTCAAGGATCTCGAATTCGGCCAATTCCCGCCTGAAGACGTTCAGAATGCATGTGCGAGGCAATAGAAGGGGCTCGATGATCACCAGAACCGGCAAGTGAAGCGATCCATTGAGCCGTTTTGAGAAGTTGGTTAGGTCATCCATGATTTCCTCGGAATGAAAAGAATCTCTGCCACAGTCCCACGATCCGTGCTGTGTATTCCCGTTGCGGCATTCATCCTGAATACATCGTCACGCGCAGTGCCAACATTAGGATCGCATCCACTGCGGGATAGTCTGACGCCCGGGTGGAAATTCTTTCCGCTCAAATCACATGGACGCGTGCCGCACCGTGGCGCGGTCGACGCATCCCCTCAATTGCAGATATTTCGATACGCGGTTGACGCCGCCGACCCCGACTTGCCGTCGACGACGTATGCTTCATCCTCCTTCACGAGATACAGAAACGGTTTCTCTCCAGTCTCGTCGCCTGACGCGCGTCTTCCTTTCACACGACCGCAAATCGTATCCACAGCGCGCCCAAACATGTTCAATCGCATTGCGCGCTTCATATCGCTGAACTCGGCCGATCCTGGATCGTCCATCTTCGATGCGATCGTGACCTTTGCCCTGTCCAGGACAGTATCTGACCTTGCCGCCGGGCGTTCGGGCGCCGGGTCGCTGATCCTCGTGCGCGGGGCAGCAGCCTTGGCGAGATCGGCCGATCCGCGTCTCTTCGGGGATGGCCTCTTGCCGGACTTTGCCGAGGTTGCAGAATTCGATTTGACAATCGCAGGAGTTGGCGCCAATGCCGCCGGCGTTGGCTCTGCGGGTCGGGCGACTGCAACCGTGTCGAAACAGGGTCGCGCCGCACACCCAAGGAAATATCCTCGGGACGGCGCGAACCAGCCAAAGCCGACCAGAATTCCTGCCAGCACTCCAACAAAAAGCAGTCCCATCCGATTCCCCTCCTCGGGAGCTCGGCTCGCAATCGTAACTAGGACTAATTCCGCGCTGGTGATCTATCTGTTGCGCAAAAGCGTTAAGCGCTCATTAAGCGCGGAAGGTTGCCCGGCATCTGCCTGGGCGGGCCGGTCCGGCTCCAGGCCATGCGGAAAGCCCGTTTTGTCATCTCGCCGAGCGACAGCCGGGGGATGAAATCTTCCCCGATTGCTGCTCAACCCAGGTCAGCGCACAACCCTTACCGAACTGATCACCGCATCGCAGAACGATGGCGCGGCGCGCTAGCGGACGGGGAGATGGGGCGCTATTGCGGCAACTTCGTCACAGCTCTGCCAGCAACTTGCGCGCTTCCACGAGATCGCGTGTTTCCAAGCCCTCGCTGAACCAGCTGTAGATCGGCACAAGAGCGTCGCGCGCCTCTCGCCGCATGCCGCGTGCCGCCTGGAGTCTGGCGCGCGCAACGCTTGCGCGAAGCTCGGGCAGCCTTGCACCCTGGACAGCGGCAATTTCACTCGCGGCCTGGAACTCCGCGTCCGCTTGATTTTCGGCCTCCTCCTCGGCTGCCAGCAACAGCAGTTCACCGCGCTCCCGGTGAAGTTCGACGGCGCACCAGCTCTCGAGACTGGCGTCCGCAATTGCCACCGCTTCGTCGATGACCCGAAGCCCGGCCATGGCGTTTCCAGCCTTGCGATGAAGCGCCGCGAGCAAGCCAAGATGGTGCGGAATACGTAGCCCCGCACTTGTACGTCGGAAATCCTCAAGCCCCGCATCAAAGTCCGCAAGACCTTCCTCAAGCCTGCCGGATTCAGCGATCGCCCAGGCGCGAACGAGGCTGGCCCATGCGCCATAGTAGTCGAAGCGGTACTCGGTGCAGATGTCGCGTGACTCTTCAGCGGCTTTCAGTGCGGCATCGGGCTCTTGCCGGAATTGATATAGCATCGCCAGATAGTTGAGCGCGAGCGCGATGCTGAATGGATGTGAAATCTCACGCGCGACGGCGAGCCCTTTCTCAGCAATCCCAAGGCTACGAACGGGATAGCCGAGATGCCAATCGCAATGGCTCATGTAGGCGCGGCAGAATACGCTCATATCAATTCCGTAGACCTCGGAATAATAGCGGCCGCGGTATTCGCCGGCTTGTGCGCTTCTCTCGAACCGGTCGCGCGAGAATTGAAACTGGCCGAGGTGGAATGAGAGCACTCCCGCAAGATGATCGGCTTCGGCTTGACGCACGGGATCACCGCTTCGTTTCGCTAGCGCCTCCGTCTCCTCGACGAGGCTTGTGACCTCGCGCAGGTTGGCGCGCACGTGGTAGACGTGGCCGAGCCCCTTCAACGCGGCGGAGAGATCAGCCTCGCTCTGCAGCTCGCGGCTGAGCTCCTGTGCGCGCTGGAACGCCGCTTCTGCCTCGCGCGAAGCAAATCCTTTTGTTGCAATCAGCGGGCCGCCAAGCCCAAGCTGCAGGGCAAGCTCGAAGCGCGAGCGTGATGCTCCAGGAGGAAGTGCTTGGGCGCACTCGAGCCCCGATCTCAGATGGGCAATTGCCTCCATATTCGCCGATCGGGCGGCTGCGAGGCGGCCGGCCCTCAGCCAGTATGGAATGGCCTTCTCGGCCAATCCCGCCTCGCCAAAGTGACGAGCGACCAGCTCCGGCTGTGCTTCGACAAGTTGCGGAAAGAGCGCTTCGATCGATGTGGCAATCCGCGCGTGCAGCTCCTGGCGGCGCCGCTTGAGCAGGCTTTCGTAGGCGGCATCGCGCACCAGGGCGTGCTTGAAGACATAGGTCGCGGCAGGCGCGAGGCCGCGCCGGAAAACGAGCTCTGCCGCTACCAAGCGGTCAAGCGCCGCGGCAAGCTCCCCGTCTGGCATCGACACGACCGCAGCAAGCAATTCGTGATCGAACTCACGGCCGATACAGGCTCCGATCTGGGCGACCTCCTTGACCGGAGCAAGACGGTCAAGCCGCGCCATCAACGAATCGTGCAGCGTCGCCGGGATCGCCAAGGACGGGAATGCGCCGGCGAGCACGTAGCGAGCGCCGGTGTAGCGGAGGATCCCGGCTTCAAGAACGGCCTTCGTGAGCTCCTCGGTAAAGAGCGGCACACCCTCGGTCCGCGCCAGAATCTGGTCGAGGACCTCGGCGGGAAGCGCTTTGCCTTCGGTGATCCGGTCGACAAGTGCAACCACCTGCGCCTGTGGCAGGCGGTTTAGCATGAGCAACGTGACGTGCGGAAACCCGATCCATGGTGGCGGGAGTTCCGGGCGGAACGTGGCCACGACCAGCACTGGCAGGTCCTGAAGACGATCCACGATCTGGTCGAACAGCTCGCGCGAAGTGGGATCGAGCCAGTGCGCATCTTCAAGCGCCATCAGCACCGGGCCGCGAGCGGCAAGTCGATCGAGTCGGGCCAGAAAGGTGCGGAACAGGAGCGCCTTCCTTTGCTGCGGCGACATCTCCGGCTGGGTGCTCGGCCTCTCAGTTGGAATGCCGAGCAGATCGGCAATAAGCTGGATTGCATCGCTAGACAGCCCTTCACCATTTTCGCCGAGGAGTAATTCGAGCCGCTTGAGCCGTGTTTCCGCGGCGTCCTCAGGTGCGAACCGCGCCTCCCGCTCGAGCTGCGAGATGAAGGGAAAGAGCGGACTGTTCAGGTGATGCGGCGAGCAGGCGTAGCTAACGAGCGTGATTTGTTCGGCCTGCAGCCGTTCTCGCAGCGCGAGCACCAATCGTGATTTTCCGATTCCTGGCTCGCCAAAAATCAAGACGACCTGTCCAGCCCCTCCTTTGGCAAGCTGCCACCGTGACAGCGTCAAATCGAGCTCCTCGCTGCGCCCCACGAGTGGCGTGACGTGGGCTCCATGCAAAGCCTCGAACCTACTCTCTGCCCGGCCTTCGCCGATGACCCGCCAAGCTTGCACCGGATCGGGAAAGCCCTTGAGCCGAAGGGAACCGAGCTCAATAAAGTCGAAGAGATCGCCGACCAGGCGGCGCGTGCTGTCGGCGATAACGACCGTACCGGGCTCCGCAACCTGTTGCAGACGGGCCGCGAGATTAGGCGTTTCCCCAGTGATTGCTTCCTCCTTCGCAGCACCTTCCCCGAGCAGATCACCCACCACGACAAGCCCGGTGGCGATGCCGACGCGTGCTGCCAGCAGGCCTCCTGCACCTGACGACATGCCGCTGACCGCTGTTGCGACCGCAAGTCCCGCCCGGACAGCTTGCTCTGCCGCATCTTCGCTTGCGCGCGGCCAGCCGAAATAGGCCTGCACGCCGTCTCCCAGAAACTTCGCGACGTGGCCCTCCAGTCGCGCAATCTCTCCCGCCACCGTGTTCGAGTAGGCCCGCATGACCTCGCGCAACTCCTCGGGATCGAGACGGCGGCTGAGGTCGGTCGAGCCGACGAGGTCGACGAACATGAGCGTGAGCTGACGGCGCTCCACCGACGCGGAGGGCCGCGCCGCCGCCAGGTCCGCTGGTAGCAGGTCGATTGCATCGAGGAGCTTCCGCCGGTGGCCGACAGCCAGGACTCCAATCTCCTTGAGATCTTCAACCGTCAGGTGGGGCAGGATCTCAAGGTCAATTCCGTTGTCGCGGAACGTCTGCTCATAGGATTGCAGGCCCAGGCTGCGCAGCCATTCTCCGATGTCCAACTTCGTCTCCGTAGCCCCCTCGATTACGGATCCCCTCCTCCTCTTGTCAGGCGGCCGGTCGCTGTGCAGCTGCCGGCCTGACGTTCTGGTTTAGCCGGAACAGGTTGCTGGGATCGTACTTGGCCTTCAGCGCGGCAAGACGAGCGTAGTTCGGGCCGTAGGCGCCGGCTACGCGATCGGTCTCGTCCTCCGGCATGAAGTTGACGTAGACGCCGCCGGTTGCGTGAGGCGCAGTCTCAGCAAAGAGCCTGCGCGCCCAGGCGACCGAACGTTGCTCATCCGCCGGATCGCGCCATCGCGTGTGAACGTTCATGACAAACTTCGCATCGCGGTGAGGGAACGCCGTGGCGTCGACGGCCACGCGACTGGTGGCGCCACCAAGCTGACCGATGAAAATCTCGCACTCCCCGGTCGGCAGGCTTGTCGTATGGCTCACCAGCGTATCGAGAAGACCGTCGTTGAGTTCAACGAAATTGTGCGACTTCCAGTAATTATAGGCGCCGGGCGCGAGAAGTGGGTCAAACGCGGTCTGCCAAGCCGCGAAGGGCTGCATGCCGACCACGTCTGCGATCGGCTCTCCGAGCGCGCGCAACGGCTCCAATGCACGCTTGCCCTCGTTCTCATCTCCCGCACAGCAGACGGCGAACGCGACGATCTCCTTGCCGTGAACCTCAGCGGGCAAGAACGGCAGCGGCGGTGCCTGCCTGAGCACCACCCACACCGTCAGTTCGTCGGGCGCCTTGGCGGCGACGTCGCGATAGCCCGTCAGCAGCTCCTTCGCCCGCGCAAACGGATGGACGATGAGTCCGGCCAGAACCATCGGACCAACAGGATGCAGGCGGAACTCGAACGAACTCACCACCCCGAAATTGGCTCCGCCTCCGCGCAGCGCCCAGAACAGGTCGGTCTTCTCGGCGATGTTTGCCCGGACGAGCTCGCCTTCGGCCGTCACCACGTCGGCCGAGATCAGGTTGTCGACGGCAAGCCCGAACTTGCGGCTAAGCCACCCGAAGCCGCCGCCCAGCGTCAATCCCGCAACGCCGGTCGTCGAGTTGATCCCGAGCGGGGTAGCAAGGCCGAAAGCTTGCGCCTCCTTGTCGAAGTCGCCAAGCGTTGCCCCCGGGTCCACGCGCGCGGTGCGGTGAAATGGATCAACCCGGACGGAGCGCATCAGCGAAAGATCGATCAGGAGCCCGCCGTCACAAACAGCGTTGCCCGCGATGTTATGGCCGCCGCCGCGCACAGCGACCAAGAGGCCGTGCTCACGCGCAAGCCGTACGGCACGAATGATGTCTGCGGTCCCTCTGCAGCGCACGACCGCGCCTGGGTGGCGGTCGATCATCGCATTCCAGATCGTGCGCGCTTCGTCATAGCCCGGCTCCTCGGGCAGACAGACGTTGCCTCGCAAGGTTTGGCGAAGGGCAGCAATTGCATCGCTTTCAAGCGTAATCGCCCCGCCCTGCAGCGAGGCCAGCCGGATCTCCGTCATGGCATCCTCCGTGACTAGCGGTCAGAATTTCGGCAGTCAGCTCTCATGCTCTTGGACGGATCAGCAGAAGGGGCGGCCACGCCCACGGCTCTTGCAACCGACGCGGCGCAGAATCACCCCGCTGCACGCCGTTCGACATTGCGAACGGTAGATTTCCGCCTAGAGGTTAGTCCTCCGGCAAAACGAATGGTTCTGCGACAGAGTGTCTCGCGGATGAGGAGCGCGGACAAGCCCGCGCGGGTCGCGCTTCCCGTCACCTGCAAACCAAACCAAGAAAATCCGGTCCGCACGGGGAGCTCGGAGGTCCGCTCTTGATGCTGTGGACGGCTCCTCCACGGGCACGAGCCGCTTTCCAGTCGGAGTGCAGCGAAAGCCGTACGGTCCCCGGCATCTCTATTAGGCGCGGTACCGAGCAACGATAATCAAGCTGGGGGCGAGATTCTGGAACTCCTTGAGCTCGAGCTGGGGGACCATTTGCCGTTTGGAGCCGGGGTCCAGCGACTCCCCCCGAGATCACATTCTTTTCCGTTACGCTGAACGACACCAACGCGGGTCCGCTCACCATGCCGACAAACGAGATCAGCTTCTCGGTCGCTGACGGCTGCACTGCCCGTCAATTCGATCGCGTCGAGCCTCGACTGCTCAAGCTCGCTATCACTAGATTTTTCTTGGTCTCCCGGTGCACACGTCGTGGTCGGGCAAGTCCGGCAACCCGAGGCAGGGACAAACAGCGATGAGGCGATGGCCATCACACTGCGCGTCAGCTCCTTGCTTGGCTCGTAACAGCGCGATCTGGTCGGCATTGAAGGCCATGCCGAGCGGTCGATATGGACGACAGCGCGGAGACGTCGGATATTGGGCCGATCAGAGAGGCCTGAACATTTCAAGGGAGGCGCGCTATGCTGAAGTCGATCGATCCTGTTCTGAATGCTGATGTGCTTTATGCGCTGCGGTCCATGGGGCATGGCGACGACCTCGTGCTCTGCGATACGAATTTCCCGGCCGACTCCGTCGCCCGCCAGACCGCCCTCGGAAAGCTACTCCGCATTGATAACGTCAGCGCGGGCCGCGCCGCGCGCGCGATCCTGTCGGTGCTACCGCTCGATTCCTTTGTCGACAAGCCGGCGTTGCGCATGGAGATCGTTGGGCAGCCGAACGAAATCCCGGACGTGCAAGCCGAGGTGCAGAAGGAGATCGACGCCGCCGAAGGCCGCTCGCTTCCCCTGGCGTCGATCGAGCGGTTTGCCTTCTACGAGCTTGCGAAAAAGTCCTACTGCGTGGTCCAGACCGGCGAACGGCGCTTCTATGGCTGCTTTATCTTCAAGAAGGGCGTGATCGCGCCTGATGCGCCTTAAGTCGCGCCAAGGCATTGGCGGCAGCACGGGCCGCGCGACGCATTCGGCGCAAATGTGACGGCGACGCGACATCCTTCGCCGGAGCCAGCTCACACATGATAGGCTACTGCAGCGCAAGATCGACAGCATCGTTTGCATCGCATGCGGTCGACCGCGTCCGCTTTGCGCGGATTCGTTGACATTGATCGGTGCCGTTGCATACTCGACGCGGCTTCCCGCACCGCCGCCGCGACATGAACTTCCGCGAGCGTCACTTCTCTACGGTGCTTCGGCAGCCCAATCTGACCTGACCAAGACTTTGACATAAGCAACGTCAAAAAACGGGAGGATTTCGTGGTGAAGCAGCAAGAGCATGATCAGCATCCCGCAATGCACCCCAGCAGGCGCACGGTGCTCAAGAGCGCGGCCGGAGCCGCCGCACTTGGCACGAGCGGCGCGCTTGGCGCCTTCTCCGAGCTTGCATTCGCGCAAGCCAATCTGCGCGCCGAGATCACGAAAATTCCAGGCGTCGGCAAGGGCGCTCCGACCGACGCCGACTGGCAAAAGGTCGGTGAGCTCTGCCTTGGCCCGACCAAGGCCAGCATCAAGGAGGGCGAGTTCAAAGGTGTCGAACTCTCCTTCATGGGACTGAACAATCAGAATCTGCATAATCTGTTGTTCCGCGGCTTCCTGAAGCCGTGGGAGGCCTATACGGGCGCAAGAATATCCTGGATTGATCTGGCGCAGGCCGACTACAACCCACGCCTGCAACAGGCGATCGCGACCGGCACGGTCGACTTCGACATCCTCGAGATGGGAGCGCCGTTCGAGGGCGACGTCTGTGGCAAGGGACTGGCGTCGGAGATGCCGGACTGGGTCAAGAAGCAGATAGATGTTGACGATTATGTCGATTACCTGAAGCCGCCGGTTGGAACTTGGAACGGCAAGACTTATCGGGTCACCATCGACGGCGACTGCCACAACTTCAACTACCGCACCGACATCTTCTCCGACCCAACCCTTGCCAAGGCCTGGAAGGACGCTGGAAATTCGACCGACTGGGGCGTGCCAAAAACCTGGCAGCAGGTGCAGGCAGTGACGAAATTCCTCAAGGGCAAGAAGATCAAGAACCAGAATGCGTTCGGCTATCTCGACGCACCAAAGCCTTGGGGCGGGTTCGGCTTCTATTTCCTCGGCAGCCGCGCCTCGGCCTATGCCAAGCATCCCGACGACAAGGCTTGGCTGTTCGACATCGACACGATGAAGCCGCGCATCAACAATCCGGCCTGGGTCCGCGCCATCCAAGACGTGATTGACGCGCTGCCGTTCGAACCTGCCGATCAGCTCAACGCCGATCCGAACACGACCGGCTTCCAGCAGTTCCTCGCCGGCATCGGCTCGATGATCCCCTGGTGGGGCGACATCGGCCAAGTCGCGAAGGCGAGCGACACCTCCGTCATCGGCGACGTCGTCGCCTTCGACATCCTGCCGGGCTCGGACGATGTCTACAACTCCAAGACCGGAAAGTGGGACAAGCTCTCGAGCGGCCCGAACCATGCGCCGAACTGCGCCTATCTCGGCTGGGGCGTTTACGTCATGGCGCGGGTCAATGGCGACGAGAAGAAGCATAAGGCGGCGTGGAGCGCGGCCGCGCATCTCGGCGGCAAGGATCTGTCGCTTTGGATGGTGATGTATCCTTCGGGCTTCCAGGCTCACCGCACCAGCCACTTCCAATACGACGAATGGGTAGCGGCGGGCTATGACCGCAAATACATCACCTCCTACCTGAACTCGCAGCTCGCCTCCTACAATCATCCAAACCGCGCCGTGGAGCCGCGCATCCCCGGCATTTTCCAGTACTACAGTATCGCGGAAGACGAGCTCACCAAGATCTTCGCCGGCAAGGTTGACGCGCAAACCGGCGCGAACAACATCGCCGCCGCCTGGGAGAAGCTGACCGACCAGATCGGCCGCGAGCGGCAGATCGGGCTCTACAAGGCCTCGCTCGGCGTATAGTGGCGCTTGCGCGAAGCCATCCCCTTCGGCTGGCGCATCCGGCGCCAGCCGAAGACTTGCCCGGCGACAGAGCCGGCACAGAATGCGGCTCATCTCGATGCAGAATTCCGTACCCGTGAGCGACGACCTGCACCACCAGCCCGCGGCGAAGCGCGCACGCGGCAGCAGGAAGATCGCCGGCCGGGCGCTCGTCCTGCTGGCGTCTCTCGGCTTCCTGCTTGTCCTCTTCATTCAGATCTTGCATACGACCGGCACGCCGACTGCCGGATTTTCCGATTGGCGGCCGATCCTCATCGCCTATCTCGTCTGGGCCGTTGCGTTTGGCATCGGACAAGTTCTGACCCGCGGCGAACGTGGCCAGCGCGCGCTGTTCCTGCTGCCGGCGGTGTTCTTCACCGTCGCCGTCGTGATCTTCCCGACGATCTTCGGGATCTATATCGCCTCTCTCGACTGGAATCTGAGCTCGATCGAAGGGCCGCGCTTCAGCGGCTTCGACAACGTCAGGGGCATGCTGAACGACACCTATTACTGGAATGCGCTCGGCAACATGGTCTTTTACACCGCCGCAGTGCTTGGCGAATACGCGATCGCGTTCGGACTGGCGCTCTTGCTCAGCGCCGAGATCCGTGCGCGAAAATTCTTCCGCGTGGTCTTCCTGCTGCCGATGATGCTCAGCCCCGTCGCCGTGAGCTGGATGATCGGCAAGTCGCTGATGGAATATCGCTTCGGACCGGCGGCGACGCTGGCGCGCTATCTCGGCTGGGACAACCCGGCCTTCTTCGCCTCGCCGTGGATGGCGCGCTTCAGCATCCAGGCGATGGACGCGTGGGTGTCGATCCCTTTCATCATGATCATCCTTCTCGCAGGCCTGCAGGCGATGCCGAAGGAGGTGCAGGAGGCGGCCAAAGTCGACGGCGCGAATGGCTGGCAGTCGTTCTGGCACGTCACGTTTCCGATCATGCTGCCGGTGAGCATCACCGTCCTCATTATCCGCATCATCTTCAAGCTGAAGCTCGCCGACCTCGTGATCAACGTCACCGCTGGCGGGCCGGGAGGCGCAACCGACACGGTGTCGAGCTTCATCTACCGCGTCTACCGCGACCGCTCGAACGTCGGATACGGCACAGCGCTCGCTATGGTTTACCTGCTTATGATCATCGTGCTCCTGACCGTCCTGTTGCGCCTGTCCAAGCGCTGGACGCAGAAGGTCGTCTAGCGCTTCAAACGGAGTTTCTCGATTGACTAGATCGACCTTGGCATTGAAGCCCGTTCAGAGGCGTCCGGCGGCCCCCCGCGCAAAGCGGACGCTAAGCCGCGTACTGATCTACGCAGCACTCCTGTTCTGGACGATTATCTGCCTGTTCCCGATCTACTGGACCGTCACGACGTCGTTCAAATCGGCGGTCGATGTGACACAAGCCCACTTGGTTCCCTGGGTCGATTTTCAGCCGGACTGGAAGGGATGGCGCTCGCTCGGCCTGTCGCCAGATACACTGTTCGGAACCTCGACGGCACGCTCCGAATTCGCGAATCGCTTCGTCAACAGCATCATCACCTCGGTCGGCGCATCCTTGCTGGCACTGATCCTTGGATCTCTGGCGGCCTACGGCCTGAGCCGCTTCCGCTACAAGTTCGCCTGGATGCGCAACGATGACATCCTGTTCTTCTTCATGTCCCAGCTGATCCTGCCGCCGGTCGTGCTCGCGCTGCCGTTCCTCGTGCTCTACAAGGCATTGGCCCTGCTCGACACGCGACTTGGCCTTGTCTTGCTCTACACGCTGACCGTGCTTCCGATCGTCATCTGGATCATGCGCGATCAGTTCAATGCGATTCCGATCGAGCTCGACGAAGCCGCCTTCGTGGACGGCCTGTCGACCTGGGGTGCCTTTCTGCGGATCATTCTGCCGCTCGCTGTCCCCGGAATGATGGCCGCATTCATTCTCTCGCTGGTGCTGTGCTGGAACGAATATTTCTTCGCGGCGCTGCTCACGAGCACCGATGCGAAGACGCTCCCCGTTATGGTGGCGAGCCAGACCGGCTCGCAAGGCATCAATTGGTGGTCGATGGCGGCGCTGTCGACGGCGGCGATCGCACCGCTCGTCCTGGTCGGCATTTTCCTTGAGCGCTACATCGTCAGCGGCTTGACTACAGGAGCCGGAAAGTAGCCGGAGACTAATCGTGTTGCGAACTCGGTCGGAGAGCCTGATCGAAGCGGGCGACCTCAGGGAACCGCGTACCATCGATGCGTGTCCCGGTCGGGTGAGCGCCGGCCCATCAACGAAACACGAGATCACGAAATCAGGCGGGCAGAAGCGAAGCAGGCGAATCAATGTGTGGAATAGCTTCGATCAGTTCGCGCGTGTAATCAGTCTGCGGATTGGTAAACAGAGCGAGGCTCTCGCCCTGCTCGACGATGCCGCCGGCGCGCAGCACGATAGTACGGCTGCACATCATGCGCACCACGTTGAGGTCGTGACTAACGAACAGGAAGGCGAGATTGTCCTCGCGCCGAAGCCGGTCGAGCAGCTGCAGCACCACGGCCTGCACCGAGACATCGAGCGCCGCAGTGGGTTCATCGAGCACCAGCAAACGCGGCCGGCACGCAATGGCGCGGGCAATGCCGATACGTGCCTTCTGGCCACCCGACAATTGATGCGGGAAGCGTGACAACATCTCTCGCGGCAGACCGACGCGGTCGGCGCACTCCTCGACCCGGGAACGCAGCGCGTCGCCGGGGCGCAGGCCGGTGAGCCGCAGCAGCGGATGGGCAATGCAGTCGAACGCTGTAAAGCGCGGATTGAGGCTCTCATGCGGATCCTGAAAGACGATCTGGATCTCCTTGCGCAGCGACGAGCGATGAAAATCGCGCGCCGGCAACTTTGCGATCGAATAGCCGTCGAACAGGATATCGCCCTCGCTCGGATCGATCAGCCGGCAGATCATGCGCGCGGTGGTGCTCTTGCCGGAGCCGGACTCACCGACCAGGCCGACGCTCTCGCCGGCCGCCATGGTCATCGAGAAATCCGCCACTGCGGCGGCGCCATCGTCAAAACGCTTGACGATGTGCTGGACGTCGAGCAGCGGCGGTGTGCCCGGCGCGGGCGTCGGCCGCTCCTTCACCTCGACAACCGACAGAGCTTCGTCAGCCGGCACGAGGTCGCCGACACGCGATGTCGCGGTCGGCGATGACGCAACTAGTCGCTTGGTGTAGGCGTGCTGCGGCGCCCGAAACAATGTCTGTGGCGCGCCCTCTTCCACGAGCCGCCCCTGCTCCATCACCACCACGCGTCGGCAATAGTGTGCCGCGAGACCAAGGTCGTGGGTAATGAGGATTGTCGTCATGCCGCGCTCGGCGACGACGCGCGCCAAAAGGTCCATTACCACCTTCTGTGTCGTAACATCGAGGCCGGTGGTCGGCTCGTCGGCAATCAGAAGCGATGGATTGCAGGAAATCGCGATCGCGATCATCACGCGCTGGCACATGCCGCCGGAGAGCTCGTGCGGATAGGCGTCCAGCCGTCGCTCCGGATCGCGGATCTGCACCGCGTGCAACAGCTTCAGCGCCTCGGCCCGCGCCTCCTGTTTCGAGAGCCGCCGATGCGAAAGGATGGCATCGGAGATCTGGGCACCGACGGGACGGATCGGATTGAGCGCGGCGCGCGGATTCTGGAAGATCATCGCCATGTTGGCGCCGTGCAAGTTGCGGAGCTCCGCCCCCGACGCGCGCGTGATATCCTGGCCCTTGAACTTGACACGACCGGCCGTGATGCGGCCCGCCTTGTCGAGCAGGCCCGTGACCGCGAATCCGGTCACGGATTTACCGGACCCGCTCTCGCCGACGAGGCCGAGCATTTCACCCGACTGCAGCGACAGCGAGACGCCCCGCAGCGCCTCGACGAGCCCGCGTCGGGTCGAGAACGTCACGCCGAGATTATCGATTTCGAGCAGTGGCGACATCATGTGCGCATGCGCGGATCGAGGATATCGCGCAACCCGTCGCCGAGAAGATTGAAGCAGAGCACGGCCAGCATCAGGGCCAGACCCGGAAACGACACCAGCCACCAGCGGCCCGTCGAGATGAAGCGCGCGCCCTCGGCGACCATGATGCCCCACTCCGGCGTCGGCGGCTTGACGCCCAGGCCGATGAAGGAGAGGCCCGCGGCATTGAGGATCGCCCAGCCGAGATTGAGCGACATCTGCACTGCCATCGCCGGCAGCACGTTGGGTAGCAAGAAGCGCAGCACGACGGAGACATGCCCGTCGCCGCAGGCACGCGCCGCCTCGACCCAACCGAGATTGCGGCGGACGTTTACCTCCGCGCGAGCGAAGCGGATGTAGAACGGCAGATTGATGATCGCGGTCGCGATGACGATATTTTCGACCCGATTGCCGAGCGCGGCGACCATGGCCATGGCGAGCACGAACAGCGGAAAGGCCATCAGCACGTCGACGAACCGGCCGATCGCACGATCGAGCTTGCCGCCGACATAGCCGCAGAGCGAGCCGATCACCGCGCCGATCACGAAGGACACACTGACGGCCGTCACGGCAATGGCGAGATCGAGCCGCGTGGCGACGATCAATCGGCTGAAGACATCGCGGCCGAGTTGGTCGGTGCCGGCCCAGTGTAGTGCGCTCGGCGGCTGCAGCGCGCGTGGCACGTCCGAAGCGACGGGATCATAGGGCACCAGCATGGGGCCGAAGATCGCGATCAGCGCCAGCAATATCGCCCCGGCGGCGGCGGTCGCGGTGACGAGATTGCCGCGCAGCACCCACACGGCGTGACGGAGCCCCGACGATGTTTCTGTCAGGCTCATGCGACCGTCGCCCTGGGATCGGCGATGCCGTAGAGCACATCGACCAGGAGATTGACCACGACGAAGATGCTGGCCATCAATAGCACAAAGCCCTGCACCGGCGCATAGTCGGAGACCAACAGCGCATCGAGCGCGTAGGACGCAACGCCCGGCCAGGAGAACACTTTCTCGACCAGCACATTGGCACCGAGCATGGTCGAGAACACGATGCCGGCGATGGTGATCACGGGCAGGATTGCATTCCGCAGCGCATAGGTCACCACGATCTGCCAGCGCGACAGGCCGATCGAGCGCGCGGTACGCACGAAATCGCTGCCGAGCGACACCAGCATCGAGGCGCGGGTGATGCGGGCGAGCGGCGCGATCACGAACAGCGCCATCGTGAAGGCCGGCAGCATCAACTGACGTGCCGCGGCCCACCAGCCCTCGAAGTCACCCGCGAGCAGGAAATCCACCATCAGGAAGCCGGTGCGCGCCGGCGGCACCGAGGCGAAGATGTCGAGCCGTCCCGTCGGATCGGGGGCAAGGCCCAGCAGATAGTAGAACACATAGATCAGCAGCAGTCCGGAGACGAAGGTCGGCACGCAGACACCGAGCGAGCAGAACAGCCGTACGCCGTGATCGATCAGCGAGTTCGGCCGCAGCGCGGCCAGCACGCCGAGCGGCACCGCCGCGACCAGCGCGATCACGAGCGCAGTCAGCGTGAGCTCGAGCGAGGCCGGCAGCCGCTGCCGCAGATCCTTGGCGACCGGCTGCCCCGTCATCATGGATCGACCGAGATTGCCGCGGCCGACATCGTAGAGATAGATGCCGAGCTGCTCCGGCAACGACCGGTCCAGCCCGAGCTGCTTGCGGACGATCTCGATCTCCTCCTTGCCGGCACTGGGACCGGAGGCAAAGAACACGGCGGGATCGCCTGGCAACACCCGCATCAGGAGGAAGGTGAAGACCAGCACGCCGAACAGCGCCGGCAGCGACGAGAGAAACCGCCTCCCGGCCCGGATCAAAGTTGCACCGATCGTGCCCATGGTCTCCGCCGCGCTCCCAGCTCCGCTGCTATTTGCGGCTCAGATTACGATAATCCACCTGACGGGTGAATTGGTAGACGTAGCCGTCGAGATTGGCGGCCATCACCGCGTCCTGCGCCGGCTGCCAGAGCGGGACCTGGAACATTTGCTCGAAATGGATGGCGTTGAGCTCCTTGCCTTCCGCCTCGTACTTCGCCTTGTCCGGCTCGAAGCGCGCCGCCTGCGCGATCTTCTCCAACTCGGCATTGTCCGCGGAGGAATAGTTCCAGCGCTGATTGCCGGTGTAGAAGTTGCGGTAGAAATAATCGGTCGACGGCAGCCAGGCGACGATGCCTTCGGTGAAAAAGGGCAGCTTCTTCTCATTGATCGCAGTGGACATCTGCGCATCTGGCAGCTTCTGGATATCGACCTTGATACCGATCTTCTCCAGCGATTCCTTAACCAGGGAGGCCATCGGCTCGGCAGTCGAGGCCTGGCCGACGTTGAAGCTGAAGGTCGTGGCAAAACCTTCGGGCACGCCAGCCTCCTTCAGATAAGCCCGCGCCTTCTCCAGATCGAGCTTGACCGGTTGCGGAATCGGATAGCCGCCGCTCGGTGGCTTGCCGTCGGCCCAGCTGGCACCGAACAGCGGCGCACCACGGCCGAACAGCGCCGCCTTGAACATGTCATCATAGGGTAGCGCCGCGGCGACTGCCCGGCGGACGTTGACGTTGTCGAACGGTGGGATCTTGTTGTTCATCGAGATGAAGGTCACCGCATTGTATTGCGGCGTCGAAATCACCTTCAGCTTGCCTTTGGCTTCCAGCGCCTGCACGTCGCTGGCCTGCAGGTCGATCACGAGGTCGGCGTCGCCGCGCTCGACCAGATTGGCGCGCGTCGCCGGCTCCGGTACCGACTGGATGATCAGCCGCTTGAAGGACGCCGGTTTGTCCGACGAGCCGCGATTCCAGGCCTCGTTGCGCTTTGCGATCGCCTGCTCGCCCGGCTTGAACGTTTCGACGATATAGGCGCCGCTGCCCGCCTCGTTCTCCTTCAGCCAGCTCAGCGCCCAGGGATCCTCAGGCGTCGCGTGCGACTTGGCGAGCTTGGAATTGATGATGATGGGATAGACGGTCGCAAGGTTCGGCAGCGCCAGCTTGTCGGGCCGCGGCAATGTCACTTCAAAGGTCAGGGGATCGATCACCTTGAACTGGTCGGCGCTGGTCATCGAGCCCGTCAGCAATTGCGCCTTGCCGAGCACCGGCGCGGTGACGCAACGGTCGAGCGACCATTTCACGTCTTCTGCAGTGACCGGCGAGCCGTCATGGAACTTGGCGTCGGGACGGAGTTTGAAGGTGAGCTTCAGGCCATCGGGGCTGACGCTGAAGGACTCGGCGAGCTCGCCATTGATGGTATCGAGATCGAACACCCATTTGCCGTTGAGCTGCTTGCGGCCGAACGACACCAGCCGGTCATAGCTGCTCATGCTGAGCGCGAAGGCTTCGCGGGTCGAGCCGGGAATGTTGGGATCGAGCGTGTTGACCGTTGCCGCCGTCACGTAGCGCAAGGTCTCAGCGCGGCTCTGCGCGTAGGCCGCGGGCGCAATCAATGTCACCGAAAGAAGAACGGCGGACGCCGAAATCAGATGCCTGGAAATCACGGGGTACATCGCTTCTGTCCTTTGTTAGGCCGTGCACGCCCGAAATGGCAGCAAATCGTGTGCCAGAAACGGGCAGTTTGGCATGCTTCTTCGTCGCAGTGGAATGCATCGGCAGGATGCTCGTTTGCTTGCCGTCGTCACGCGTCCCCCGCCGCAGTCGCCGGCGTGCGCCGGATCACAGCCTGAGGTACATCATAGGCCTGGAATGCCGCCCAGTGCTTGTCGATATCGGCGCGGAACAGGCCGCGCGTGAGGCCGTGGACCAGCTTCGGCACCGCCGTCGTCATCGCATTGATCGAGGAGCCGGACGGACCAAAGCTCATGGTCGAGGCGATGGCGAACAGGTGAATGTCGGAGATCCACGGCGTTCGCCCAGCCGCGCGCTCGCGGAAGGCATAATCGTCCGACAGATAAGGAAAGGCGCCAAGGCGCGGGCTCTGTTCCCGCGGCGGCGGCGTGTAGCAGTCGGCCCAGCGCGCGATGTTATCGGCGCACCGCTTCAGTTCGGGGCGACCGGCGAAATCCATCATGACGCCGGTGGCGCAGATAACGAAATCGACCGCGATCTCGCCACGTGGCGTGCGCAGCAGCACGCCGTCAACGGTGTCCCGCGCTCCCTCGACAGGTGCGCCCTCGTGCAGATGGAATGTCGCATGTTGGGCGCAGCGATCATAGGTGGCTTGCGGAAATCCTTCGCGCAGCTCGAGGATCGCACGCATGAAGCGCCAGCGCCAGGAATCGTCGAGCTCGGAGAAATGCCTGAGGAAGCCGCGGAAGGTCAGCCATCGATAGGGCTGCACCAGCTGGATCGCAGCGCGCCGGCACAGCAAATGCACGGCGCCCGCACCTGCCTCGAGTGCCATCGCAGCGTTATCGAAGGCCGAGGCGCCTGCGCCAATCACCGCGACTCGCTTGCCGCGTAGCGCGGTGAAATCTATCGGCGCCGCGCAGGTGACGCATCGCGACGCCGACAGATGCTGCAACGGTTCGGGAATGCCCCAATCGCCCATGCCTTCCTGTCCCGTCGCCAGCACGATCTTGCGGGCGTAAAGCATCTCCACGCCACGGGCAGTCCTCACTGTTGCCTGCAGCAGGCCGTTTACCCCGGGTGCGATATCGGTCACCTCGCAGCCATTGCGCACCGGCAAATCAAGCACCTTGCGGTACCACAACAAATAGGCCGCCCAATATTCGCGCGGGATCAGACCAAGATCGCGCCAGCTCTCCATTCCGAACTTGGCCTCATGCCAGGCCTGATAGGTCAGGCTCGGCAGGTCGAGATCCGGTCCGGTGTAATCCTTCGGACTGCGCAGGGTCGGCATCCGCGCATAGGTCAGCCAGGGGCCTTCGAAGTCCTCATCCGCCTTGTCGAGCACGAGGATGTTGGTGACCTGTGAGCGCTGCAGGCCGAAAGCCGTCGCAAGACCCGATTGACCGGCCCCAACAATGAGCACATCCAGAGCGCGGCCGCCATCGTGAGCAGTCATCGGCGTCAGCCAGGGCATGCTCGGATGCGCCGTCTTGGCAAGATCGGCGCGGACCTGAACCGCGAGTGCTGCAAGACCATCACTCATGCCGCGAGCCACCCGCCATCGACTGCAAGCACCGTACCGGTGACGAAGGAGGAATCGTCACCGGCGAGAAAGAGCGCGGCGGCGGCCACTTCGTCGGCGCTGCCGAATCGCTTCATGGCGTGACGCTGCCGCGAGGCTTCGCGCACCGGCTCGGGATCGGCATGGCGTGCAAAACTGCGGCGTAGCAGCGGCGTGTCGATCGCGCCGGGCGCCAACGCGTTGACGCGGATGCCATCGGTGGCGAAATCGACCGCCATGGTGCGGGTCAGGCTGACGATGGCCCCCTTGGCAGCAATATAGGCGCTGTTGCCCTTGCCGCCGGCGATCGCCAGCTGCGACGCCAGCGTGACGATGGCGCCCTTGCCTTGCCGCTGCATGACCGGCACGGCCGCTCGCGCCCACAACCAGGTGCCGCCGACATTGGCGCGGAATACCGCGTCCCAATCCGTTGGTGAGGTCGTGATCACGGTGCCGCCGCGGGAGAAGCCGGCAGAGGTCATCAGCACGTCGAGCCTGCCGCGGCTTGTTGCGACACTTCCGACGGTGGCGCTTGCAAAATCGGCGTCACCGACATCACCGACATGGACGCTGCCGCTGCCACCCTGTTGGCGAATCATGGCCAGCGTTTCGGCCGCACCGTCGGCATCGCGATCGACCAGCGCAACGAAGGCGCCTTCGCGGGCGAACAGAACGGCGCTGGCCCGGCCGATCCCGGAGCCGCCGCCTGTAATGATGGCCACCCTGCCCGCCAGCTTCATCTCAGGCGCCTCCCCGATCATGATCATGCAACCAGCGCCGCATATGCTCCGCGGACTCCTCGCAGCCATATTTGGCGCGCCATCCGAATTCGTCGGCCATGCGCTGTACCGATAGCGGCGCCCGGGTCAGGCCGTGCACCGTCACGGTTGGTGTCTCACCGGAGACAGCCACGCGGCAAACGAAACCGCCGTCCGGGTCAGCAAAAGCCCTGCCCCAGGCTTCGGCGGTGAAGGTTACGCCGCTCGAGATATTGTAAAGCTTGTGGCGAGGCTGGGCGGCATCGAGCAGCACGCCGACGGCATCGGCGACGTCGGCTGCATAGACCCAGTCCCGCGCGCCGGGCTCGCTGAGCAACGCCGGCGCGCCCCGCCGCGCGCAATCCACGATCAGCGCCTGCGGCGACGGCGTGTCGCGGACACCGCCGGCACGCTCGTGCGGGCCGAACACGCCGGAGAGCCGGACGCTGATCACATCGGCCTGCCAGAGGTCGGAGAGCCGCGCCACCACACGCTCGGAGGCGAATTTCGTGATCGCATACAGCGACTGCGGATCGCAGGGCGTCGTCTCTTCGAGCAGCGGATAATGCCGGCCGCTCGCGCCATAGCTTGCAGCGGACGACAGGTTGATCACACGCCGCACGTTTGCTTTGCTCGCAGCGGTCAGGATCGGCACCTGCGCCAGCAGATTGACGGCCAGGATGCGCTCCGGCTCGGCGGCATCTCGCGCTGCGCCTGCCGTGATCGCGGCGCCCAGCACCACGGCATCGCATGCCGCCCCGACTGCGGCATCAACCGCGCTGCGGTCTGTCACGTCCCCTCGCAGCACACGCAAGCGTTCACCGTAAGGTGCAAAGGCGCAGCGCGCCTCCGCCGGCAATTCGGCCTGATCGAACAGCGTGACCTCATGGCCGCGGGCAAGCAGCTGCTCCGCGATATTGAGCCCGACAAAACCTGCGCCGCCGAAGATCACGACGTTCATCGCGCTGACCGCTCACAATAGCTTGGCGCCAAAATTCTGCTCCGGGCTCATGTCCGCGACCAATCGACCGGTCGGCTTCGCCGCCTCGCCGCCGCTGCGGGCAAGGAAGCGGCCGGAGCCCGGCGACGCGTTCAGTTTACCGCTCTCGACGATGACGCGGCCGCGGGAGAGCACCGTCACCGGCCAGCCCTGCAGCGAACGGCCGGCGAACGGCGTGTAGCCGGCCAGATCATGCATCATCGCGTCGGTGACGGTAATACGGCGATCGGGATCCCAGATCGCGATATCGGCGTCAGCGCCAACGGCGATCGAGCCCTTGCGCGGATGCAGATTGTAGATCTTGGCCGGCGCGGTCGCGGTCAGCTCGACGAATTTCTCTAGGCCGAGCTGCCCCTTGGAAACCATCGCGTCGAACAGCAGCGGCAGCCGCATCTCGAGGCCCGGCAGGCCGTTGGCCACCTGCTTGAAGTTAGGGTTCGGCCCGGCGCGCAGCTTGCCGGTCTCGTCGAAGCGATACGGCGCATGGTCGGAGGAGATGGTTTGCAAGTCGCCGAGCGCCAACGCCTTCCACAGCGCCTCCTGGTCGTCCTTGCGGCGCGGTGGCGGGCTGCACATCCATTTGGCACCCTCCGCGCCCGGCTTGTCGAGATCGTCGGCGGTGAGGAACAGATATTGCGGGCAGGTCTCGGCAAATACTTTCAACCCCTGCCCGCGGGCATCGCGGATCGTCTGCGCGCCCTCGGCGGTCGAGACATGGAAGATCATGATCGGCTGGTCGACCAGCGCCGCCATGCCGATCAGACGGTTGAACGCCTCGGCCTCCGAAAAGCGCGCATGGCTGATCGCGTGATATTTCGGGTGAGAGTAGCCGCGCGCCAACAGCCGTTTCACCATCCAGGAGATGATGCCGTGGTTCTCGGCGTGGGCGCAGAGCATCGCGCCGCCCTCGCGCGCGGCAACGAGAATGTCGAGCAGCGGCTCGTCGTCGATCTTCAGTCGGTCATAGGTCATGAAGATTTTGATCGAGCCATGGCCCTGACGGATCAGCAGCGGAACGTCGCGCTCCAGCGTTTCCTTGGTCGGATCGGCGATGATCATGTGAAACGCGTAGTCGATCACCGCGCCTCTGCGCGCCAGCGCGTGATAGTCCTCCAGCACCTGCCCCAATTGCATCCCGATATGCTGCGCGGCAAAGGAGATGACCGAGGTCGTGCCGCCGAAGGCCGCCGACGTCGTGGCACTCTCGAAGGTGTCGGCATTCATGATGCCGGCAGCAGACAACTGCTCGATATGACAATGACTGTCGACGCCGCCGGGCAGCACGAGCTTGCCGCGCGCGTCGATCTCGCGTTTGGCCGGACCGAGCCCGCGCCCGACCGCAACGATGGCCTCGCCTGCAATCGCCACGTCTGCCTCGAACACGTCGGTGGTCGTGGCGACGCGCCCACCGCGGATGATCAGGTCATAGGCGGGTTCGGTCATGACGGTGTCTCCTTGCGTAACTTTCGAAATTCATCAGCGCCTGTTTTCGTCGCAGCGCGCCCTTGCGCCCTGCGCATGACCGCTTCATGCTGTCCATGGCATAGTGATTGCCTCTGTTTCGCACCGTCAACACTGCCCAAACAGGAACCTCCCATGCCCCGACCGCGCATCATGGTCATCAATCCGAACTCCAACCGCGTGGTCACCGCCGGCCTTGCCGATGCGTTGAAGCCGCTGTCCTTTGCCGACGGTCCAGAGATCGTGTGCGAGACCTTGGCCGAAGGACCCTACGGCATCGAAAGCCAGGCCGATGCCGAAAGCGTGGTGATGCCGCTGCGGCGCGCCGTCGCCGGCGACAACGAGTCGGCAGCCTTCGTGATCGCCTGCTACAGCGATCCCGGCCTGCATGTTTGCCGCGAGGCGACCACGCGGCCGGTGCTGGGCATTGCCGAATGCGGCGTGCTGACTGCACTGACCCGCGCCGAGACTTTTGGCGTGATTGCGATCGCGCAGCGCTCGATCCGCCGGCACATGCGCTATCTGCGCCAGATGGGCCTGATGGATCGGCTGGCCGGCGAGCGTCCGCTCGACATGAGCGTTGCGGAAACCGCATCGGGCGAAGGCACGCTCGCGAAGATGATCACGGTCGGCAGCGCCCTGAAAGAAGAAGATGGTGCCGGCGCCATCGTGATGGGCTGCGCGGGCATGGCGCGCCATCGCAAGCCGCTCGAGGATGCACTCGGCATTCCCGTGATCGATCCGACCCAGGCCGCCGTCACCATGGCGCTCGGCGCCGTGCAATTCGGCGCGTCGTGATGCAGTGATTGGCGGGCTAGCGTGCTTCACGCGCCCGCCTCGCCTGCCAATCGTCGTAGCTCTCGCGGTCCATCGCAAACACGTCGCGCTGGGTCGAATAGAGATTGCCGAACAGCCGTCCGATGGGCTGATAGGTCGCCATGTCGACATATATCCGCGCCGGATCGAGCAGACCTTCGCGGGCATGCAGATGCAAGACCTCGCCGACCAGCAACTCGCGGCCTGGACCAAATGCGAGCGAGACCTGCCGCCGGCACTCCAGCGCAAAGGGTGCCGCAGCCAGCCGCGGCACCTTGACCTCGGTACTGGCCTCCGTCATCAGACCCACGGCCGCCACCTCGCTCTCGCCGGAGGGGAAGTCCACCGCACAGTCGTTCATCGCTTTCGCCAGCGCCTGGTCCACCATATGCACGACGAATTCGCCGGTGCGGTGAATGTTGCGCGTGGTGTCCTTGAACCGGCCGTCAGGATGATGCTGCAGGCCGAGCACGATCAACGGCGGGTCCTCGGAGAACACGTTGAAGAAGCTGAACGGCGCCGCGTTCAGCGCGCTGTTCTCGTCCATCGTCGTGACGAAGGCGATCGGTCGCGGTACCACCACGCCGCACAGCAGCTTGTAGCGGTCCCGAGGCGCAAGGTCGCGAAAGGAAAGGCTCGTCATCGCTACACGACCTTCAGCTCACGGCGGCGGGATCGCGCCGGTACGGCTGGTGATCAGGCCATAATGCTCGGTGCGACGATGGGCGGCGAAATTGAAGATCGTCTCTTTGCCGAACGCGGTGGCGTCGAGATCGCAGGGATGCACCAGCAGCTCGTCATCCTCCGTCTTGGCCTCGGTGACAATCTCGCCGTCCGGATTGACGATGATGCTGCCGCCGATCAAGCGATGGCCGTCCTCGTCACCGGCCTTGGCGACCGCAATCACCCAGCAGGAATTCTGGTAGGCACCGGCCTGCGCCGAGAGGCGGTTGTGGAACAGCCGCTTCTCCGGCCCTTCGTCACCCTTCTGCGCGTTGACCGACGGCGTGTTGTAGCCGATCAGCACCATCTCGACGCCCTGCAGCCCCATCACGCGATAGGTTTCCGGCCAACGGCGGTCGTTGCAGACGGCCATGCCCATGATGCCGCCGAGATTGCGCCAGACCGGAAAGCCGAGATCGCCCGGCTCGAAATAGCGCTTCTCCAAATGTTGGTGCGTACGTTCCGGATCAAACTCGGCATGGCCGGGCAAATGGATCTTGCGGTATTTGCCAACGATATTGCCGGTGCGGTCGGTTAGGATCGCGGTGTTGAAATGATGGCGGTCCGGCGTCAGTTCGGCATAGCCAAAGCTCATCGCCATCTCGTGGCGGGCCGCGCGATCGAACAGCGGCCGCACGGCGTCATTGGGCATCTCGCGCTCGAACCAGCCATCGGCGTCGGCGCGATTCTCCATGTACCAGCGCGGGAAGAAAGTGGTCAGCGCGAGCTCGGGATAGACGATCAAGTCCGCGCCTTTCGCCTTGGCCTCATCCATCAGCGCGAGCATGCGCCTGACCACGACATCGCGCCCCTCCGCGCGCTGGATCGGGCCCATCTGGGCCGCGGCAACGTTGATCATGCGCATGGTTGTTGTTCTCCTTGCAAATCGTGCGGCGGGACCTCAGCCATTGAACGCGGCCTGCGCTTCCGGCAGATCCCAGATCTTGCCGATCGCTGCAGCCCCCGCGGTGGTGATCGCAGCCTCGTCGCCGTGAACATAGCGTCCCGCATCGATCAGCAAGCGGCCGTTGACTATGACCTGATCGACATTGGCGCGGTTGCCGAGCGCGATCAGCGCGCGGCGCGGATCGAACAGCGGCTGCAGGTGCGGATGGGTCATGTCAATGACGGTCAGATCGGCCGTTGCGCCGGGCGCAATTGTCCCGAGATCCGGACGCTTCACCAGCGCAGCCGCGGTCGCAGTCACCGCTTCGATCAGGTCGGGCGCGCTCGCGACCTCGGCCCGCTGCAGCGCAAGCTTGGAGATCATCGAGGCCGCATTGAGCTCGCCAAGCAGGTCCATGTTGTAGCCGTCGGTGCCGACCACGGTGCGCACGCCATGTTCGGCAAACCGGCCGAACGCCGCCGTGACGCCGGATCGCGCAAACACCCGCGGGCAATTCAACACCGCAGCGCCCCGCACCGCCATCAGCTTCAGATCGCTGTCGGAGCTTGCGATGCAATGCGCTGCGAGAAGATCAGGAGCCAGCAGGCCCAGCCAATCGAGATATTCGGCCGGCGTGCGGCCGTCATAACGCTTGCCAATCGTTTCCACCTCGGCACGGCTTTGCGCCAGATGGGTGGTGATGGGAACGCCGAGCTCGCGGGCCCGTGCCGCGCAAGCACGCAGCAGATCGGGTCCGCAGGTGTCGGTCGCATGCGGGCTCATCGCGAGGCCAATCCGTCCCTCACCACACCCGTTCCAGCGCTGATAGAGCACGTTCCAGGTGGCGAGGTCGACCGCGCCGTCGTCACCGGCGTATCTGACCACACCGTCCGAGCCGGCCTTGGCGTCCGAGGTCGAGAACAGATATGGCGCGCCATAGAATCGGATTCCCATCTCCTCGGCGGCGTCGAACATCTCGGGAATTGTGTTGCGGAACGGCTCCATCACCGTGGTCGCCCCGCCCTTGAGTAACTGCAGGATGCCGAGCCGCGCGACCGCAAGGCGTTCCTCGGCCGAGAGCAGATCGGCGCCGCGTTTGGTCAGCGGCAACAGCACCGTGTAGACGATGCTCTGATTGTTGCGCCGGCCGTTGCCATCCTCGGTGTGGCTGCGCGCCACCGCCTCGCTGAAACAATGATTGTGCAAGTTCATCAGGCCCGGCAGGATGAAACGGCCCGGACGATCATGTACCTCGGCGGCGGACGGCCTGTCCTTGGTGATAGCCGCGACCTTCTTGCCTTCGATCAGCACCCAATGATCGCGAAGCACATCCTGCGTATCGTCGCGGCGGGATAACACGTAGCTGCCGAAGATCGCGATGCTGCTCATGATGGACGCACATTCCAGAAGACCGCGGTGCCGTCGAGAATGCCGGTGATACTCTTGCGGTAGGTAGTCGGTTGCTTGTACAGGCCGATCGGAAAATACGGGATCTCTTCAAACGCCAGCGCCTGGATCTCGCGGCATATCCGCTGTTGCTCTTCGAGCGAGGAAGCCGCGAGCCACTGGCCGCGCAGGCCGCTCATCTTCTCGCTGCTGTACCATCCGGCGACTTTGCCTTCGCCGCGCAGATTGGTGTTACCGGCCGGGTTGAGCCAGTCGATGCCTTGCCAATTGCCGACGGCAGCGCTCCAGCCGCCCTTGTCGATTGGATCCTTCTTGAGCTGGCGCTGCAGCACGACCGCGAAGTCGAGCGCCTGATGGTCGACATTCATCCCGGCCCTCCGCAGCATGTCGGCGGCGATCTGGCCAAGCGGCTTTTGCGCGGCCGAATTGCTCGGCGACAGCAGCACGACCTTCCCGCCTTTGTAGCCGGCCGCCGCCAGATCGGCCTTCACCTTAGCCATATCGCGCGGGCCGCGGAAGGCGCTGAGCCCGACGTCATTGGCCATCGGCGTTCCCGGTGCGAAATAGCCGATCGGCGAGAGCTGATACGCCGGATCTCCGCCCGCGACCGCGGTCATGAAGTCGGCCTGATCGATCGCGCCGAGCAGCGCACGGCGGATCGCCGGATCGTCGAACGGCGGCTGCAGGTGATTGACGCGGAGCATGCACGCATAGCCGCGGGGATCGAGCACACGCGTTTCGACCTCATCGGACTGCTTCAGCACGGGTAGCAAATCGTGTGGTGTGGTTTCCTGCCAATCCTGCTCGCCAGTCTGGAGGGCCGCCACGGCGGTCCCCGGGTCCGGCGTCGTGGTCCACACGACGCGGTCATAGTGCACGACCTTGGGACCGGCGGTCCAATCCGGCTTGCCGTCCTGGCGAGGTTGATAGCGCTCGAACCGGGCATAGGCGTTGCGTACGCCCGGCACGCGCTCATCCGCGATGAAGCGGAACGGCCCGCTGCCGATCACTTCGGTGATCGGCTTGAGTGGATCCTGGCTCGCAAACCGCTCGGGCATCATGAATGCGGCATGCACCGCGGCCTTGCCGAGCGCCTGCGGCAGCAGCGGGAACGGCCGCCGCAAGCGAAAGCGGATGGTACGGTCATCCGGCGCGGACAGCTCTTCGGTTGCCGCCATCAATTCGCCGCCGAACCCGTCGCGCGAGGCCCAGCGGCGGATACTGGCAACGCAGTCCCGCGCCAGCACCCGCTCGCCGTCATGCCAGAACAGCACGTCGCGCAGCGTCAGGTCCCATTGCTTGCCGTCATTGGAGACGACGTGGCCCGAGACCATCTGCGGCGAGACTTCCAGCGCCGAGTTGATGCCATAGAGCGTGTCGTAGACCACGAAGCCATGGTTGCGCGACACCTGTGCGGTGGAATAAATCGGGTCGACGAACGCCAGATCGATCACCGGGATGAAGCGCAGCGTGGTCTGCGATTGCGCGCGCACGATACCCGGAAACGACAGCGCGGGCGCCACCGCCGCAGCGCGTAACAGGGACCGGCGAGAGAGCTGCGTCGACGACTTGCCCCTGCTCATCAGCGCGATTGACCCGCCGTTTCGTGGTGCTGGAAGTTTGCTGCGATCGCCTCCCCGGTCGTGATCCACACGTCCGGGCAGGATCTGGCGTAGGTCAGGAACTCGCGGAGCAAACGGAGTCGCATCGGACGGCCGCTGCATTGCGGATGCAGCACGGTGGTCACCATCGCGCCCCAGTCGCGGACCTCGTCAAGCTCGTCCTTCCAGATCGAGAGCACATGCTCCTTGGGAAAGATCGAGCGCGGGCTGAACCGCGCCGAGAGGCCGTGCATCCAGTCGTCATAGCTCGCGGTGACCGGCAGCTCGATCGTGCCGGGCTTGCCGTCCGCGAGGCGATGGCGATAGGGGCGGACGTCGTCGCGGAACGAAGAGGTGTAGACGATGCCGTGCCGGACCAGCGCCCGGCGCAGCTCCTCAGTGAACTCGCCATAGGGTGCGCGATAGCCGATCGGCTTCACGCCGAGCCGGCGCTTCAGCGCCTCAAACCCCCGCTCCAGCTCCTCCTCGATCCAGGGATCGCCGGGGTCGGGCAGCAGATGGTGGTAGCCATGATGGCCGATCTCATGGCCCGCCTTGAGGATGGATTCCGCCATTGCGGGATGCGCGTCAACCGACCATCCCGTAACGAAGAACGTCGCCTTCAGATCGAGCTGGTCGAGCAACTCCAAAAGCTTCGGCGTGCCGACCCGCGCCTCATAGCCGCCATAGCTCATGGTGATCAGACGCTGCGCGTGGACGGCGTCCTTACTGGTCCAGGCGCTTTCCGCGTCGACGTCGAACGACAGGAACATGGCCGACGTCCACGGCTTCGGCCAGGGATAGTTCGGTGCCGGGTCCGCGGTGTTCGCCGGGACGAGCGGGATGCTCTGGAGTGCCTTACTGTCCAGCATTGATGGTCGCCTTCTCTACGCCGTTGTCGGTCAATTTCCACTTTGCAAGCAGGCTGCGGTAGGTGCCGTCGGCGATCAACGCATCGAGTGCCTCTACAAAGGCCTGCTGCAGTGCCTTCTCCTTGACCGGCAACGCGATCCCGGTGAACTGCGCCGCGATCGCCTGGCCAACCGGCGCATAGGCGCCGGGTTCCTGGTCCACAATGTAGGGCAGCGTCTCATTGCCCTGGACCGCCGCGTCGATCCGCCCCTGCTTCAGTTGCGTGCGCGCGTCGGCGGAGCCCTCCGTGCCGACGAATACGATCGCGTTGCTGCCGCAATGCGCCGTGCTCCACGCCGCGATCTGATCCGGAAACATGGTGCGGCGGCTGGCGCCGACCTTCTTGCCGCACAGCGCCGCCATGTCCTTGAACTCGGCCGCACGAGATTTCTGCACAAAGAACTGCGGGCCGCTGCGCAGATAATCGACGAAGGTTGCCGCCTCATGCCGCGTCGCATAGTCGGTAAAGCCGGACAGGATCGCATCCACCCGCCCGGACGAGATCGACGGCATGAACTGCGCGAAGCTGGTCTCTTCCCACTCCAGCTTGACGCCGAGCTTGCGGCCGAGCGCCTCACCGAGATCAATGTCGAATCCGGCCAGCGCATTGGTGGCGGGGTCACGGAACTCCATCGGCGGATAGTTCGGCACGATTGCGACCTTGATGCTGCCGCGCTTCGCAATCTCCGCTGGCAGCTCGATCGCAAAGGCCGGCCCGGCCAGGACCAATCCAAGCACGCCCGCGACAATCAGTCTGATCATCAAACTCCCCCCATCAAATCACCGCTGCCAGAAATGCCTGCGTGCGCGCCTCGCGCGGCGACCCGAGAACATCAGCGGCGCGCCCGGACTCCAGGATGGCGCCATGGTCCATGTAGACGACGCGATCAGCGACCTCGCGGGCAAAACCAAGCTCATGTGTCACCACCATCATGGTCATGCCGCTCTGCGCGAGCTCCTTCATGACCGACAGCACCTCGCCCACGAGCTCGGGATCCAGCGCGCTGGTCGGCTCGTCGAACAGCATCAGCATCGGCTTCATCGCCAGTGCGCGCGCGATCGCCACGCGCTGCTGCTGACCGCCTGAGAGCTGCGACGGATAGGAGTCTGCTTTCGTCGCAAGCTCGACCCGGCGCAACAGCTCGATCGCCTCGGCGCGGACCTCATCCAGCGAGCGGCCCTGCACCTGCACCGGTCCTTCCGTGATGTTCTCCAGCGCCGTCTTGTGCGGGAATAGGTTGAATCGCTGGAACACCATCCCGGTTTTCAGCCGCTGGCGCGCGATCTGCCGTTCGGTCAGGCGGCGCAGCTTGCCCCCCTCTTCGCGTACGCCGAGCAGTTCACCATCCAGCCAGATGCCGCCGCTGTCGATCATGGTGAGCTGGTTGATACAACGAAGCAGCGTCGTCTTGCCCGAGCCCGACGCACCGATCAGGCAAAGCACCTCGCCGGGCCACACGTCGAGCGAGACATCCTTGAGAGCCTGGAACTCTCCAAAGGCCTTGCTGACGGAGCGGATCGCAACGAGGGGTTTCGTCATCGGTTGATCCGTGCCGTTCCACGCGCAAAACGGCGCTCGAGCAGCATCTGCAGCGGGGTCAGGATAGACACCACCAGCAGATACCAGCAGCCGGCGACGATCAGGAGTTCGATGACGCGCGAATTGGCGTAGTAGATATTCTCGGCGTTATGCAGCACCTCGGGATACTGGATCACGCTGGCGAGCGAGGTCGCCTTCACCATGCCGATGAATTCATTGCCGAGCGGCGGTATCACCACGCGCATCGCCTGCGGCAGGATGATCCGCCGCAGCGCGCGGAGCCGCCCCATCCCGATCGCCTGCGCCGCCTCATACTGCCCGGCATCGACAGACAGCATGCCGGCGCGCATCACCTCCGACGTATAGGCGCCCTGGTTGATGCCTAGTCCGAGCAGCGCTGCGAGGAAGGGCGTCATGACGTCGACGGCGCGTGCCGTCCACAGGCCGGGAATGCCGATGGTCGGAAACACCAGTGCGAGATTGAACCAGAGCAGCAGTTGCAGGATCAGCGGTGTGCCACGGAACAGCCAGGTGTAGCCTGCAGCGACCGACTTCAGCACCGGATTGGGTGACAGCCGCATGATCGCCACGACCACGCCGAGGATGATGCCGAGCGCCATGGCGAGCACCGCCATCACCATGGTGTTGACGATACCCTCAAGGATCACCTTCGCGGTCAGGAAGCGGCTGACATAGGACCATTCGATCTGGCCGGCGGCAAAGGCACGGGCGATGGCCGCCAGCACCACGACGATCGCGGCCGCAGCCAGCCACCGCCGCCAGTGGATCTCCCGCGCGATCTGGATCTGCGAGAGATCGGGAAAGCCTTCCGCAAGCGTCGGGGCCGCCCTCATTGCGGCGCCGCATTCATCATCGGCTTGGCGACGGCATTCGCCCCCAAACCAAATTTGGCGAGGATCTTCTTGTAGGAGCCGTCAACGATCATCGCCGCGAGATGCTCCGTCACCACCTCGCGGAGCGCAGCATCGTCCTTGCGGAACATGATGCCCTGATAGCCGATTGCGAAGGGCTCGCCGACAACACGGTACTTGCCTGCTTCCTGCTGCTGGGCATAGGGCAGCGTCTCGCTGCCCTGCACGGCGGCGTCGATGCGGCCCTGCTTGAGTTGGTTGCGGACGTCGATCGAGTTCTCGCCCGGAACATACTGAATGGCCGCCTTGCCTGCAGCCTCGCAGTTCTGCTTGCTCCACTTCTCGATCTCGACCGGGAAGCTCGTGCTGCGCGTGGTGCCGACCTTCTTGCCGCAGAGATCGGCGGCGACCTTTGCCTCATGCCCGTCCAGAACGAAGAACTGCGGTCCGGTGGTCAGGTAGTCGATGAAGTCGGCGGTCTCGCGCCGTGAGCTACGGTCGGAAATGCCGCTGATGATGAAATCGGCGCGCTTGGTCTGCAGCGACGGGATGAGTTCGGCGAACGGCGTTTCGCTCCAGATGATTCTGACGCCGAGCCGCTTGGCAAGCTCATTGGCCAGATCGATGTCGAGGCCGACGAGTTCGTTCGTCGTGGGATCACGGTACTCCATCGGAGCATAGGTCGAATTGACCGTCAGCTTCAATGTCCCAGTCTGCTTGATCTCCGCCGGTAGTTCACCCGCCCGCACGGAGGCGGCAGCGAATGCGGCAAGGCCGAGGAAAAGCGAGAGGCGTGTCATGTCAGCTCCTTTGCCAACGCGCGACTGGCCGCATGTCAGTCCATGTCGAGAACGGCCGGCTCGACCACGCCGGCGCGTTCAGTGATCATCCTGTATTGCTCGGGCCGCCGGTGGGCGGCAAAATTGAACATCTTGTCCTTGCCCTGGCGGCAGAGATCGAGATCGATGTCGGCAACAACGACCTCGTCCGCCAGTGTCTTCGCTTGTGCGACGATCCTGCCGTTCGGATCGACAATGCATGAGCCTCCGATCAGGCCAGAGCCATCTTCCTCGCCGGCCTTCGCTACTGCAATCGCCCAGGTCGCGTTCATGTAGGCATTGGCCTGCGCGACCAGCGTCGAATGGAAGGTGCGCAGTGACGCGTCCTCGGTGGCGCCGCCGTTCGGATCGTAGGCCGCCGAATTGTAGCCGATGCAGACCAGTTCGACTCCCTGCAGGCCCAGCACGCGCCAGGCTTCCGGCCAGCGGCGATCGTTGCAAATCATCATGCCCATGATGGCGTGGCTCCACGCCGATCCTGCGCGGAAGGCGGGAAAGCCGAGATCGCCATATTCGAAGTAGCGTTTTTCCAACTGCTGGTAGCGCGCGCCTGGCCGGGGTTCGACCGACCCGGGCAGATGCACCTTGCGATATCGGCCCATGATCTCGCCGCTGTCGCCAACCAGGATCGCACAATTGTAACGACGGCCATCCGGGGTAAGCTCGGCATAGCCGACATAGAAGCCGACGCGCAGTTCGCAGGCTCGGTCGAATAGCGCCTGGACAGCCGGATTCGGCATGCCGCGCTCGAAATACTGATCGAGCCCATCGCCCTCGAGCAGCCAGCGCGGAAAGAATGTCGTGAAGGCGAGTTCGGGAAACACCACCAGCCGCGCCCCTCGCCCGGCCGCCTCTTCGAGCAACCGGAGCATGCGATCAAGTGTGTGCGCGCGGGCATCAGCTCTTTGCGTCGGCCCCATTTGGGCAGCGGCAGCACGAAGAACGCGAGTCAACATTGCCTCCAAATGATGCGGACTGCTGCCTCGATAGGCGGACCGATATTCCCTCGGCAGCGCTCATTCCGCACCGCATTACAAGAAATGAGAGCGGCGTTGGCAATCACTCGTGCTATGATATTTTCGGTCGGACTATAACGAGCACGAATAGATGAACCTGCGCCAACTCGAAATTTTGCGTGCGGTCGTTCGACACCGGACGACAGTCGCAGCAGCCGAGGAGCTGTCGCTGTCACAGCCGGCGATCAGCAACGCGTTGAAGGCGATGGAGACGCAGGCGGGCTTCGCCTTGTTCGAGCGCGTCAACAACCGCCTGTTTCCGACCGCCGAGGCGATGGCGCTCTACAAGGAAAGCGAGACGATTTTTGCGCTGCATGCCAAGCTGGAAAACCGCGTCCGTGATCTCAGGGAATGTCGCACGGGGCATCTGTCGATCGTCGCAACGCCGCCGCTGGCCTACAGCATCATCCCGCCCGCATTGTCGGACTTCCTGCGCCGGCGGCCGCAGACGCGGATGTTCTTCGACGTCCGCCGCTATGAGGGCATCATCGACGGACTCCTGAGCCGGGTCGCCGAGCTCGGCTTCGCGCTCGGCTTCTCGCATCATCCGGGCATCGCGCATGAAGTGGTACACACCGGCGAGATGGTCTGCGTCATGCCGCCGCGGCATCCGCTGGCGGACCGCGCGGTGATCACCGCGTCCGATCTCGCCGATCGCCCCTTCATCGGGCTCGAGCGCGGAACGCAGTTGGGTGAAGCCGTGCGTGCGAGTTTTGCTTCGGCCGGCGCTCCATTCCAGCCAACCGTCGAGGTGCGATACTGCAACACCGCCTGCGTGCTCGCCGCAGCAGGCGTCGGCGCGGCGGTGGTGGATCCGTTCTCGCCGCACCAGGCTGGCAGTCAGGAGCTGGTCATACGCCCCTTCCTTCCCGTAACCCCTGCGCTAGCATACATGCTGTGGTCCAAAGCGGAGCCGCTCTCGCGTCTTGCTAGAGCGTTCCTCGACGAAGTCCGCCGAGCAAGCCGACAACTGGAATGATCAGGGCACCGTACTGCCGACTGCAGAAGCCGACGTCGTAGCTGGTCCGGCTACCACCCAGAAATATTTATCGCGAGTTGCAGCTCTACAAGTCGAGCGGCGCGACCTCGAAGGCCGCAACCGCGCTGCACGACTATCTCGCGCACTATCTTCGTCTCGACGAAGAGCTCAGCGGCCGCGCCGCGCCGATCGAGCTTGGCTGGGCCAACTGAACATCGAAAACAACCCCATGCACAGTAGACATGGCATTGTCAGCAAAGGGGTTTTCGCGCGCCATTCTTCGGAGAACTGCTACGCACTCTTCCGGATCGTGGTCTGGAGATTTGACACGTCGGGCAAAACACCGGCATTATTCCATCATGCCCGCTTCACCCCTTGGCACGCCCCCCGGCCAGCCCACGTAACGCCAGCGACGGCCAGAACTCCGCCCAGAATTGCGCCGCCTCAAAGGCAGCAGCGATATGGAAGATCGTAGGTTCGTCGAGCCAGGCCGCGATGATCTGGTTTGATCAAGACTGCCGCCTTCTTGGCCAGATATACATGTCCATCCGCGTTGGGGTCATTCCGCATGGAGCGCATGAGCGCTGAACGAGGTATTCGGACTTGCCGAACATCAACCTGAAGCTTCTCCATACTTTCCTGCTCGCGGCCGAGCACGAAAGCTTCCGAAAGGCTGCGGAGGAATCGAACCGGTCGCCGTCTGCCATCAGCATGCAGGTTCGCGACCTGGAGGAGCAGATCGGCGTCCTGCTCTTTCGCAGGACACCGCAGAAGGTGTTGCTTACGCCTGAGGGTCGGATCCTGTTCGAACAGGCAAAGCGAGCCCTCCAGGAAGTTCAGTCCGGGTTGGATCTGCTGACCGAATCAGCGCAATCCCGCAGCCGTCACATTCGAATGGCTTGCGTTCCGACACTTGCGTCCGGATGGCTGCCCAACATCCTGGCGACATTCAAGGTCCGCTATCCGCGGAGCCAGGTCCAGCTCATGGAGCTCTCCACGACGCCCATGCTTGAACTGCTGAAGCGGCAAGATGTCGAGTTCGGCATTGGTCCGGAAGTCCCCGACATGGGGGATTATGAGTTCGAGCCTATCCTTGAAGATCCCCTTTTTGCCTGTGTACCGCCGGTATTCGACGAGGGACAATCAAGCATCGGATTCGCTGATCTCGTCGAAAAGCCGGTTATCCTGCTGTCGAAGACGACGGCGGTCCGAGGGCTGATCGACGAGACGCTGGAGACGCTCGCCGTCCGCCTCGATGTGCAATTCGAGGTCCAGGCCGCCACGACGGCGCTGGCCTTAGCAGCGTCCGGCCTCGGCATCGCAATCGTGCCGCGGGTCGCTCTGGTGCAGGCCGGCGTGCAGCAGTTTCGTGTCGTCCCGATCTCCGACCACGTCAAGCTCCGCCAGATCGGCTTGATCACCCCGCGCGGCCCTGTCAGGCGCCCGAACACCGAGCAATTGATTTCATTGATCCGCTCGAGCCTGGCCCAGCTGCGCTGACGCCGCGCTTAGAGTAACTTCAGAAGCGCATCGACGACCTGACCTGTCGTCGCACTGCCGCCGATGTCACGGGTCCTCAGCGCTGCATCCTCCAGCCCAGCGCGGACCGCGGCCTCGATCCTGTCGGCACCAAGCCGCAGCCGATTGTCCCGATAGCGCTGATCCAGCCACCGCAGCATCAGGATCGCCGCCAAGATCGTCCCATAGGGATTGGCGAGCCCCTTACCTGCGATGTCTGGCGCCGAGCCATGCGAGGCCTGGAAGAAACCGATCCCGTCCCCAACCTCTTCCGATGGCGACATGCCCATGCCGCCGACCGTGGCCGCACCGAGATCGGAAATGATGTCGCCGAACATGTTCTCGGTGACGATCACGTCGAAATGCGAGGGCTTGTTGATCAGATGAACCGTCATCGCGTCGACGAGGACGTGCTCGGCTTCGATGTCGGGATAGTCTTTGGCGACCTCGTCGAAGACAGCGCGAAAGAATGCATATGTGCGCAACACATTGGCCTTGTCGCAGCAGGTCACCCGGCGCCGACCGTCCTTTGGTGAACCATTCCGTGTTCTCGCAAGCTCGAATGCGAACCGGACGATACGTTCGATACCCTTCCGGGTCTGGACGAGCGTGTCGACTGCGACTTCCTCCCTGAGCAGCGCGCCGGCGCCGCGCGCGGCGTAGAGGCCCTCGCTGTTCTCCCTGACGATGACGTAGTCGATCGATCCCGGCCGCCCGAGCGGGGACGGCACGCCCTTGTACAGCTTGATCGGCCGCACATTGGCGAACAGGTCGAGCTTGAAGCGAAGCGAGAGCGTGAAATCGAGTCCGGCTTCGGTTCCGTCACGGTGAACCACACCGGGAATGCCGGCCGCGCCATGGAGAATGGCATCGGCTGTGCGGCAGCCCTCGAACGAGGTGGACGGAAACGAATCCCCGGTTTCGAGAAAATGCGTGGCGCCCGCGGGATATTCCGCAAAATGAAGCGTCCCGGCCTGGACACCGGCTTGCAGCACCGCGACCGCCGCACCAGCGACTTCGGGCCCGATGCCGTCTCCATGCACGACGGCGATCTTGTAACTATCCTTCATGATGCTCGCTCGACAAATTATCCTAACGCTGGTGACGTCACTTCGCCCGTGGCAGGACATGCACGATGTGGCATGGCCTCTCGCTGCTCTCGTCCGGCGGCGCGGCCACTGCCACGATCGGCCGCGCCGGGACGATCGATCAATCCAGCTTGATCCAGACGCCCTTCGTGTTCAGATATTCGTCGAGCTGTTCGGTGCCACCTTCGCGGCCATATCCGCTCATCTTGTAGCCGCCGAACGGCAACGCAGGATCGATGGCGTGATAGGTGTTCACCCACACCGATCCGGCGCGGAGGCTCCTCGAGATGAGGTGGGCCTTGCTCACGTCGCGCGTGAAGACACCCGCTGCAAGCCCGTATGGCGTCGCATTGGCGCGCGTCACGGCCTCATCGAGCGTGTCGAACGGCAGCGCGGAAATGACCGGACCAAAGATTTCATCACGGGCAATCTGCATGTTGTCGGAGACGCCGGCGAACACGGTCGGCGCGACGAAATTGCCCTTTGCGAGGGCGCCTTCCCTCAGCCTGTTGCCGCCGGTCACGACCTTCGCACCCTCGTCGCGCCCGCTCCGCAGGAAGCCTTCGACCTTGTCGAGCTGCCGCTCGGAGACCAGCGGTCCAATCTCCGTCGTGGGATCGGCACCATCACCGATCTTCAGGGCCGCGGCAAATTTCCCGAGCCGTTCGACCAGTTCGTCGTGGACCGTGCGCTCGACGAACAGGCGGGAGCCGGCGATGCAAATCTGGCCCGAATTGGCAAACGCCGCCATCGCGGCAATCGGGACAGCCTTGTCGAGGTCCGCGTCCGCGCAGACGATCACCGGTGACTTGCCGCCGAGTTCGAGCGACACCCGCTTGAGGTTGCCGGCCGAGGCACGAACGATTGCCTGCCCGGTTGCGGTGGATCCGGTGAAGACGATCTTGTCGACACCGGAGTGCTCGGCCAGCGGCGCCCCGGCTTCCGGCCCGGTCCCCGTCACGACATTGACCACGCCAGGCGGCACCCCTGCCTCGTTCATCAGATCAGCGATCAGCAACGGCGTCAGCGGCGCCTCTTCGGAGGGCTTGAGCACGATGGTGCAGCCGGTCGCCAGCGCGGGCCCGATCTTCCAGACCGACGCAGCCGTCGGCGCGTTCCAGGGAATGATGGCGCCAACGACGCCGACCGGCTCCTTGCGCGTGAACGAGACGATATCGCCCGGCAGCGAATTGTCGATCGTCTGCCCGTGGATCGCGGTTGCCATGCCGGCGTAGTATCTGAGCATGCCGAGCACGCGGAGCTTGTTCGCCCGCGTCCTGACGATCGGCATTCCCATGTCTGCCGTATCGGACTGGCTGATCTCCTCCCAGTGCTTCTCGAACAGGTCGGCGATCCGCAACAGCAGGGCCTGCCGCTCGAAGGGCTTGAAGCGGCTCCACGGGCCTTCGAGGGCGCGGCGGGCCGCGGTGACGGCAAGACCGATGTCGGCCTCGTCTGCCCGCGGCACGCGTCCGATCACCTCACCGGTCGCGGGGTTGCGCGTCTCGAAGACTTTACCCGAGCGGGCTTCCACCCACGCGCCGTCCACGAACATCTTTCGGGTTCGGCCGTCGATGGGAAATCGGATCTCAGCTTTTGTCATCGGTCTACTCCTGTCTCGCAGAGGCGATTGTCGGATGTGCGCCTCGTTTGATGTCGTGCTTACCTTGCAGCGATCGTCTCGGGAATGGGTTCTATGCAGCGGGCTGCTGTTTGCGGAGTAAGCGTGCCAGTTCCGGAATATAGGCCTGCCCGTGCCCGCTCTCGACCACCGCTGCCATCGCGCCGGCAACACCGTCGGCGATCGTCCCGCACGCGCCGGATGTGCCCGCCATCGTCCTGTAGTAGTTGATGTCCTTCAACGCATTGGCGATGAAGAACGGGACCGTCTCGACGTCGCCAGCCACGATGGCCGGCGCCAACCGCTGCAGCGCCACGCCGGCGCCACCGCCTTTGGCGAGAACATCGACGAAAACCGCGGGATCGACGCCTGCATCGGCCGCCTGCGCGGCTGCTTCGCTGAGAAGCGCCATGAAGCCGATCGAAACGTAGTTGTGGAGCAGCTTGAGCCGATGGCCGAAGCTCACGGGGCCGACCCGTTCGAGGCTCTCGGTGAAAGCGGCAAGGACGGCACGGACGCTTTGAAAGTCTGCTTCATCGCCGCCAACCAGAAGGTTCAACGTTCCCTCTTCCGCATGCCTGGCCGTGCGTGTCATCGGCGCATCGAGGAAGCTTCCGCCGGCGGCCCGGACCGCAGCGGCCATCCGCAACGTCGATTCCGGCAGCGCGGTCGAGCAATCGACGATGATTGTCCCCCTTCGCAGCCGGGGCAAGACGCCGGCATCGCCGGTAAGAATTGCTTCGACCTGCGGAGAGCCGGTCACGCAAAGGATGATGACATCGGATACGTCTGCCACGTCGCCCGGAGTCTTGCAGGCTGTAGCGCCGAGATCGACGAGATCGTCGACCGGCTGATTGCCCGGATGGTCGAGAAAGGCAAGGGGATAGCCGCCCCGCACCAGAACGTTCTTCGCAATTCCGTGCCCCATCAGGCCGACACCAATAACGCCCACCTTCATCGCGATACCTCGCTGATCATTCGCATCTCTGGTTGGACTTGACGGCGTTGCCTGCCGCACGATCGTGTTGGAAAATCCATCATTTAGTGGACGGCCGCGTACATGATCTGCTGCTCAGTCGCATCAGTCGCCTTGATTTCCTCGACGATCTTGCCGCGCTTGGCGACCAGGATGCGGTCTGAGAGCGCCAAGACTTCCGGCAGGTAGGACGAAATCACGACCACGGCCAAACCTTCGTCGGCGAGGCCGTTGATGAACTGGTGGATCTCGACGATAGCTCCGACATCGACGCCGCGGGTGGGTTCATCGAAGATGATGAGCCTCGGCTTCTGGATCAGCGATCTCGCGATGACCACCTTCTGCGAAGACGCGACCGAGCCGCACTGTTGCGCAAGATTGATCGCTCGCGACCATCGTTTCCTGCCTGCATTTGGTTGTTGTTTGTGCGGCAAGATGAGCGACGCCACCCCGTTTCTTGCAAGGCGCATTTTCTGACCCCCTGTTTGGCTTTTCTGATGTACCGGTGTTTTGATACGAACCACCAAGGAAGCAGGAGACCACTCGCTTGGAGCGGCCGCCGCGCGCTTCGGCCCGCGCGAGCTCGAGTCACCTTCCGGCCTTCAGCGATCGAGAAAAACTGACGCCCCCTTCAGAAATACTGCGCTGCTTCGGCGTTGCCTCGGCGCTCTGTCCATCTAAGATCGGCTCTCGATCGACGTGTCTGTCAATCAAAACGAACCAAGCTGACTTGGTCGATTAGGGAGGTACCGGCATGAAAATTCGCAGGCTGCTGGCGCTTGCGGGCGTGTTCTTTGGCATGAGCACGGTTGCACTGGCTCAAAGTCAAGCCGACGACGAGTGCCAAAATCCGGGAAACGACGAGCTTCTGAAGCAAGGATGCGCTTATCTCGACGAGTTCATGAAAGCGTTCAACTCGCGAGATGCGGAAGCCTGGTCCAAGACGGTTCACTATCCGCATATAAGAATCGCTGGCGGGCAGGTGCAGGTCTGGAACACGCCGGAAGAATATGCGCAATCGAACGATGCGAAACAGTTGGCGCAGGCTTCGACATGGGCTCGCTCAGCGTGGACGTCTCGCAAATTGGTGCAGAAATCCGACGACAAACTCCACTTTGTCACGAGATTCACGCGCTATGACGCCAATGACAAGCCGATACTATCCGCCGACTCTTTCTACGTGATCGTCAAGAGAGATGGCCGCTGGGGAGCTCTGGTACGATCGAGTTACGTCGGCATCATCGGCAAGAAGACCGCCTTCTGACGAACGACCTTTCGGAGTGAACGCAAGGAGCAGACGTCAAACCGAGTGGCGTCTGCGTGTTCACATCGCCATCGGCGCGATTTGGCCTTCGCGACGGCGCCCGAGCCGAAGGGCGACCAGCCCGACACCCTCGCGCTGATGAGCCGCACACATTAGACCTGGACCGAGGTCAGCTTCTTCAGGCAGCGCAACGCGAAGGACGATCGGCTGTGGCGAATGCCGGGAATGCGATAGAGCTTTTCGCGCAGGAAGCGCTCGTATCCGGCGGTGCTTTCGACAGCCACCTTCACGACGTAATCGTAGTCGCCGGTCGTGAGATAGGCTTCGATCACCTCCGGCAGGTTCGTGAGCAGCTGGCCGAAACGTTCGAGCACCTCCTCGTCGTGGTGGTCGAGCGTCACTTCTATGATGACCGTTTCGGGCAGGCCGAGCTTCTCCTGATTGAGCAGTGCGACATAGCCATCGATATAGCCTTGGGTTTCGAGCCGCTTCAGCCTGTTCCAGCACGGCGTGGTGGAGAGCCCGATTTCGTCGGCAAGCTGCGCTGTCGTCAGTCGCGCATCCTGCTGCAGTGCGCGGAGGATTTTGCGGTCGATCTCGTCAAGGCGAAGCGAATCCTTGCGCGGAGCCTTAGCTGGCCGCGCCGCACGTCTGACCTTCGCCATATCCAGAACTCCATTCTATTTATCGGCACAATTGCCAGAATGATTCCACCTCGAATGACCGAATTACCCAGATAATTGGAACAAAAATCCAGTTATTGGCCAGTACAAACATACTACGTTTAGGGAGGAGCGGACGGTGTTTTTTCTCGAGCTCAGGAGCAGCGATATGCATGCCGCCCTCGGCCGGCTGCTCGATCAGGCGCGCGTCGCCGGCCTTAAGCTCGCGGCCGTCAGCGCCCAAGCCGAAGCGGACGTGTACCGGATATCAGCGTCCATCGACATCACGGATCGTGACGCTATTGACCGTCTCGCCCGCCGCGTTGGTACTGTGGTCTGCATTGGTGCCGTCGAGGTGCGCGGCGAATGCGACGTCGCGCTGCCGAGCCCGGCGCCGCATCTCTCGCTTGAAATGAGGTCGCGCCCATGACCGACAACGCGCCACTTTCCCTTCACGTCCCCGAACCGGCCGTGCGCCCGGGCGACACGCCCGATTTCTCCAACATCCGCATCCCTCGCGCCGGCCAGGTCGCACGCCCCGAGGTCGACGTCGATGCCGAGGCGATCCGCGACCTCGCCTTCTCCGTCATCCGCGTGCTCAATCGCGACGGCGAAGCCGTCGGCCCTTGGGCGGGATTGCTCTCCGACGACGAATTGCTGGAAGGCCTGCGTCACATGATGACGTTGCGCGCTTTCGATGCGCGCATGCAGATGGCGCAGCGGCAGGGCAAGACGTCCTTCTACATGCAGCACATGGGCGAGGAAGCCGTGAGCTGCGCCTTCCGCAAGGCGCTGTCGCCGGGCGACATGAACTTTCCGACCTATCGCCAGGCGGGACTGCTGATCGCGGGCGGCTATTCGCTGGTGGATATGGCCTGCCAGATCTACTCCAACACCCATGATCCCCTGAAGGGACGCCAGCTGCCCGTGATGTATTCCTCGAGGGAGCACGGCTTCTTCTCGATCTCCGGCAATCTCGCCACCCAGTACATCCAGGCGGTCGGCTGGGCGATGGCGTCCGCGATCAAGAACGATACCAAGATCGCCGTCGGCTGGATCGGCGACGGCGCCACCGCCGAGTCTGACTTCCATGCCGCGCTAGTATTCGCCTCGACCTATCGCGCGCCGGTCGTGCTCAACATCGTCAACAATCAATGGGCCATCTCGACCTTCCAGGGCATCGCGCGCGGCGGCTCCGGCACCTTCGCGGCGCGCGGTCTCGGCTTCGGCATTCCGGCGCTGCGGGTCGACGGCAACGACTATCTCGCGGTCCATGCCGTGGCGAAATGGGCCTGCGAGCGCGCACGCCGCAATCTCGGCCCGACTCTCGTCGAACACGTGACCTACCGCGTCGGCGCGCACTCCACCTCGGATGATCCCGCGGGCTATCGGCCGAAGACGGAATCCGAGGCGTGGCCGCTGGGAGATCCCGTGATCAGGTTGAAGAACCATTTGATCGTACGCGGCGCCTGGTCGGAAGAGCGGCACAAGCAGACTGAGGCGGAAATCCTGGACACCGTGATCTCAGCGCAGAAGGAAGCCGAAGCCTTCGGCACGCTTCATTCGGAGCAACGTCCGTCGGCGCGCGATATGTTCGAAGGCGTGTTTTCGCAGATGCCGCCGCACCTGCGCCGGCAGCGCCAGGAAGCAGGAGTTTAAGCCATGCCGCGCCGAACCATGATCGAGGCGATCCGCGAGGCCATGGACGTGATGATGTCGCGCGATGACGACGTCGTCGTGTTCGGCGAGGACGTCGGCTATTTTGGCGGCGTATTTCGCGCGAGCCAAGGGCTGCAGGCGAAATACGGCAAGAGCCGCTGCTTTGATACGCCGATCAGCGAGCTCGGCATCGTCGGCGCTGCAGTCGGCATGGCGGCCTACGGCCTAAAACCCTGCGTCGAGATCCAGTTCGCCGACTACATGTATCCGGCCTACGACCAGATCGTCTCCGAAGCCGCGAGGCTGCGCTATCGCTCGAACGGCCAGTTCACCTGTCCGGTTGTGGTGCGCATGCCGACAGGCGGCGGCATCTTCGGTGGACAGACACACAGCCAAAGCCCGGAAGCGCTGTTCACCCATGTCTGTGGCATCAAGACCGTGGTGCCCTCGAATCCAAGCGACGCCAAGGGCCTCCTGATCGCCGCGATCGAGGATCCCGACCCGGTCATCTTCCTTGAGCCGAAGCGGCTCTACAACGGCCCGTTCGATGGCCACCATGATCGTCCCGTGACGCCGTGGTCGAAGCACGATCTCGGTGAAGTCGCCGAGGGGCACTACACCGTGCCGCTCGGCCGCGCCGCGATCCGCCGACAGGGCGAAGCCGTCACGATCCTGGCCTATGGCACGATGGTCCATGTCGCCGAAAGCGCGGCAGCCGAGACCGGCATCGATGCCGAGATCATCGATCTCCGCACCCTTCTGCCGCTCGACCTCGACACCATTGAAGCCTCGGTCAAGAAGACCGGGCGCTGCGTGATCGTGCATGAGGCAACGTTGACGTCCGGCTTCGGCGCCGAGCTCTGCGCGCTGGTGCAGACGCGCTGCTTCTATCATCTGGAAGCGCCGATCGCGCGCGTCGCGGGTTGGGACACACCCTACCCGCACGCCCAGGAATGGGACTACTTCCCGGGCCCGGCGCGAGTCAGTCGCGCGCTGGCCGAAACGCTGGAGGCCTGAGATGACCGAGCGTGTCGTCAGGTTGCCCGACGTCGGCGAAGGCATCGCCGAAGCCGAGCTGGTGGAGTGGCAGGTACAGGTCGGCGATCTCGTGCGCGAGGATGCTGTGCTCGGCGCCGTCATGACCGACAAGGCCACGGTCGAGATTCCCTCTCCAGCCGAAGGACGTGTGGTCTGGCTCGCCGGCAAGGTTGGCGACATGCTTGCGATCGGCTCCGACTTCGTCCGGCTCGACGTGGACGGCAAGGGCGAAACGTCCACCACGACTGCGGCGCCGGCAGTGCAAACGACGAGCGCGCCAGCACGAAAAGCGGGTCATGCGGCGCGCGCCACGCCAGCGATCGCACCCGCGCATGTTGCACCCTCCCCGCAGCCTCTGGCGACACCGGCCCGTCGCGAAGGCGAACGGCCATTGGCAGCGCCCGCGGTCCGTCTCCGCGCGCGCGAGGCGGGAATCGACCTGCGCCAGTTGCACGGCTCCGGCCCGGCCGGTCGAATCACCCACGACGATCTCGACAGCTACATCGCACGTGGCTCCGACGACGCGCCCGCGCTGCGGAGCCGACCCAAGACGGCCGTCGCGGATACCAAGGTCGTCGGCCTGCGCCGCAAGATCGCCGAGAGAATGTCGATCGCAAATGCGCGGATCCCGCACATTACCTATGTCGAGGAGGTCGACGTCACCGCGCTCGAAGATCTTCGCGCAAAGCTCAACGAGCAGAAGCGCACCGACAGGCCCAAGCTGACGCTGCTGCCGTTCCTGATGCAAGCTATCGTGCGTGCCGTCGCCGCACAGCCCGAGCTCAACGCCCATTTCGATGACGAGGCCGGCATCGTGCACCAGCACGCCGCCGTCCACATGGGGATTGCGACGCAAACCGGGGCTGGCCTCATGGTGCCGGTCGTCCGCCACACGGAGGCGCGCGATCTCTTCGACTGCGCGGCCGAGGTGATCCGTGTCACCGAGGCGGCGCGGAACGGCACGGCTACGCGCGACGAGCTCATCGGTTCGACCATCACGATCACTTCACTCGGCGCGCTAGGTGGGCTTGCGACGACGCCGATTATCAATCACCCCGAGGTCGCAATCGTCGGGGTCAATCGAATCGCAATACGTCCGCACTGGGACGGCGCAGGCTTCGTGCCGCGCAAGATGATGAATCTGTCGTCGAGCTTCGATCACCGCGTGATCGACGGTTTCAACGCCGCGCTGTTCGTGCAGCGGATCAAGACGCAACTCGAAACGCCCGCCATGATCTTCATTGACGCATAAGACTATGAACGACACCACCTGTAAGCTTCTCGTCATAGGCGCGGGCCCCGGCGGCTACACCTGTGCGATCCGGGCGGGCCAGCTCGGCATCGACACCGTGGTCGTCGAGTCCGAAAAGCCGGGAGGAACCTGCCTCAACATCGGCTGCATCCCCTCGAAGGCCCTGATCCACGCGGCCGACACTTACGAGACGGTCGCACGTGCCGCCGGCGGCAAGGCTCAGCTCGGCATCTCCGCCCTAAAGCCGTCACTCGACTTCACCAAAACCATCGCCTGGAAGGACGATATCGTGCGGCGTCTCAATGGCGGCGTGAGCGGACTGTTGAAGCGCGCCGGCGTCAGATATGTGGCCGGACACGCGAGCTTTCACGACGGCAAGACCGTCGAGGTTCACACGACCAACGGCGTTCAGCTGATCCATGCCGAAACCATCGTGATCGCCACAGGTTCGGCGCCGATCGAGCTACCGTCCCTTCCTTTCGGCGGCCGCGTCATCTCATCGACAGATGCCCTGGCGCTTGCCGAGGTGCCCAAGCGGCTGATCGTCGTCGGTGGCGGCTACATCGGCCTCGAACTCGGCACGGCCTTTGCCAAACTCGGCGCCGACGTCACCGTGGTCGAGGCCACACCGCGCATTCTGCCGCAATATGACGGCGAGCTGAGCGACCCCGTTGCCAGGCGACTCCGTGCGCTGGGCGTTACGATCCTGACAAGCGCGAAAGCCAAAGCGTTGGTCGCGGAAGGCACGGCGCTTCTGATCGAAACCGCCGACGGCGGACAGACAACGGTCGAAGCCGACAAGATCCTGGTCACGGTCGGCCGTAAGCCAGCGACGTCAGGCTTCGGCCTCGAGCTGCTCGATCTCGACATGGACGGCCCCTACATCCGCATCGACGATCGATGCCGAACCTCGATGCGCGGCGTATTCGCGATCGGCGACGTCACGGGCGAGCCGATGCTGGCGCACCGCGCCATGGCGCAAGGCGAGATGGTCGCCGAAATCGTCGCAGGCCACCGTCGCGCCTGGGACCGCGTCGCAATTCCCGCGATCTGCTTCACCGATCCCGAGATCGTCACGGTCGGCCTCTCACCAAGCGAGGCGCGGGACAAGGGTCTTGAGGTCAAGTCCGATCTGTTTCCGTTCAAGGCCAGCGGTCGTGCGCTCACGCTGGATCGGGACGACGGCTTCATCCGCACAGTGGCGCGTGCCGACAATCATGTCTTGCTCGGGATTCAGGGCGTGGGCCCGGGCCTCGCCGAGTTGTCAGCGGCGTTCAGTCTGGCGCTGGAGATGGGCGCGCGCCTCGAGGACATCGCCCTGACCATCCATGCCCATCCGACTCTGAGCGAGGGCTTTCATGAGGCCGCGCTGAGATCACTAGGCCATGCAATTCATGTCTAAAACATAGGGGGAACCATGAGCCAGACCACGACCTTTGCCGACGCTGCAAGCGGTGCGAGAAGCAGCATCGAGACCTCGACCATCCGCGCCATCTCCTGGCGCCTGATTCCGTTCTTGGTGCTGGCCTACTTCTTCTCCTATCTCGACCGCGTCAATCTCGGCTTCGCCGCGCTGACCATGAATGCGGAGCTGAAGTTCACGCCGCTGATCTTCTCCTGGGGCGCCGGCATCTTCTTCATCGGCTATTTCATCTTCGAGGTGCCGAGCAACCTTGCGCTGGAAAAATTCGGCGCCAGCCGCTGGATCGCCCGCATCATGGTGACCTGGGGCGTCATCTCGGCGCTGATGGCGCTGGTCAGCGGTGTCACCAGCTTCTACGTTTTGCGCTTCCTGCTCGGCGTCGCCGAGGCCGGCTTCTTCCCGGGCATCATCCTGTATCTGACCTATTGGTATCCGGCCGAATATCGCGCCCGCTTCCTCGCCGCCTTCGCCATCGCCGTGCCGGTCTCGACCGTGATCGGCGCGCCGGTCTCGGGCCTCTTGCTCGGGCTCGACGGCATGATGGGGCTGAAGGGCTGGCAGTGGCTGTTCATCATTGAGGGCATCCCTTCGGTGCTGCTCGGCCTCGTCACCTGGTTCTATCTCACCGACAGACCGGAAAAGGCGAATTGGCTCTCGGCCGAGCAGAAGGCCTGGCTCAAGGCCAAGCTCGATTCCGAGATCGCCGCCAAGCAGGCGGTGAAGCATCCCTCGCTCGGCCAGGCGCTGTCGTCGCCGAAGGTGATCGCGCTCAGCCTGATCTATTTCGGCTTCGTCGGCGCACTCTATGGCATGCAGTTCTGGCTGCCGCAGATCGTCAAGGCGTTCGGCCTCACCAACGCGCAGACCGGCTTCGTCACCGCGATCCCCTATCTGTTCGGCACCATCGCCATGATCCTGTGGGCGCGGCATTCGGATGCGAGCCGCGAGCGCGTGATGCATGTCGGCGCGCCGCTGCTGCTCACCGCCGTTGCGCTCGGCATCTCCTCCTATCTCACCGACCCCACCCTCACGATGGTGGTGCTGACGGTGGCCGCGATCGGGGTGTTCTGCTGCTTTGGCGTGTTCTGGACGCTGCCGACCGCCTGGCTGTCCGGCACGGCGGCGGCCGGCGCCATCGCGCTGATCAACTCGATCGGCAATCTCGCCGGCTTCGGCGGGCCCTATCTGATCGGCTGGGTCAAGGAAGCCACCGGCCAGACCTCGACTGGTCTTCTCGTGCTCGCCGTCCTGCCGCTGATCGCCGGCCTCCTGGTCTTCGTCGGCGGCCACGACAGCAAGCAGGAGTTTGCTGAACGGGGGCGGTAAGCAGCGTGCATGCGGTCTCCTCGGTTGCGGCTGTCAGGCCGCGACCATCGTTCGTCCGCGCTCGAACACGAAGTCGCGGTACCCGGCCTCGATCGCGGCGGCACAATACTCCCGGTATTTTGGAAAGCCGCCCGTGAACAGCGACAGCCCTTGCGCCTTGTCCTTAACATTGGTGCCGACGTACCAGGTCTTCGCCTTGGTCAGCAGCGAACGCTGGGCAAGCTTGAATACCAGCGTCATCCATTCGTCTTCCGCCTGCCTGGTCGGTTCGATGGTGTCGAGACCCTGGTCCGCCATATGCGTGATCGTGTGCGCGATCCAGTCGACGTCGTTCTCGCTGATCCTGACGATGTTGGCGAGCGCGGCGGGGCCGTTGGGTCCGGTGGTCATGAAGAGGTTCGGAAACCCTTCCATCATGAGACCGAGATACGACCGTGCTCCTGCCTTCCATTTCTCATTGACTGTCCGGCCGTCGCGGCCGACGACGTCGAAGGCAGTCAACGCTCCCGTCAGCCCGTCATAGCCGGTCGCGAAGATCAGCATGTCGAGTGCGGTTTCACTCGATTGCGTCCGCACGCCTTGCGCCGTGATCTCCACGATCGGATCGGTGACGCAATCGATCAGGTGGACATTCGGCCGGTTGAAGGTCTCGTAGTAGCCTGTATCCAGGCACGGACGACGGGCGAAGATCGGATAGCCGCGCGGCTTCAGCCTCTCCGCAGTGACGGGATCGGCGACGACGCCGTTGATCTTGCCGCGCACGAACTCCGCCACGTGCTCGTTGGCTTCCTCGTTGCTCAGAAGATCCGTGAAAGTGCCGAGCATGGCCAGCCCTCCGGCCTTCCAGGCGTCTTCGAGCAATTCGCGGCGGCGCGACGGCGTCACACTGAAGAAGGCCCGCGTCGTCCACGGGCGCACGCCGCCATTCGGGCTGTTACGGGCCGCCTCGCGAATGCCGGTATAGTTACGCTTGACCTCGGCCACGTAGTCGGGATCGAGCTTCTGGTTGCGCATCGGCATCGTGAAGCTCGGCGTGCGCTGGAACACGTAGAGCTCGCCGGCCTGCCGGCCCACCTCCTGCACGATCTGAATGCCGGTCGATCCGGTACCGATCACGCCGACGCGCTTGCCTTCATAGCTGACGGGATGATGCGGCCAGCGGCCGGCCCGCAACAACTCGCCCGCGTAGCGTGCGACGCCGGGGATCTCGGGATCCCTGGGCACCGAGAGCGGGCCGGTCGCCATCACGCAGTAGGTCGCTTCGACCATCTCGCCGCGATCTGTCGTCACCGACCAGAGTTTTCGCGACTTATCCCAGACGGCGCTAACGATGCGCGTGTTGAACTGGTAGTGCTTGCGCAGGTCGAGGCGATCGGCGACGAAGTTGAAGTAGGCCAAGAGTTCCGGCTGCGAGGCGAATTCTTCCGACCAGGTCCATTCCTGCTCGATCTCGGGCGAGAACGAATAGCTGTAGTCGATGCTCGGCAGGTCGACGCGCGCGCCCGGATAGCGGTTCCAATACCACACGCCGCCGACATCGCCGCCCGCTTCGTAGGCCGCGATGTTCAGACCCATCTCGCGTAGCTTATAGACGGCGTAGAGACCGCCGAATCCCGCGCCGATGACGACCACGTCCAGGCGCCGTCCCTTCACATCTGCATGGCTCATATTGGCATTCCCTCAAGACTGGATCGTTCAAGTCGGTGTCCGCCTAGCTCCGCGGAGCAGATCGTAGATGGGATCGTCGGGATATCGCGCACCCAACGGCAACCGCAGGCCGAAGCGGACCGCCTCGGGCTCGGTCGCCGCGACCTGCTCGTCCACCCAGTCGTAGGCGACGACACGGCGCGCAACGCGCCATTCGCTATCGCGCTTTTTGAAGACATCGCAGTACCGGCCGGCGATCTGAAACTGTCGAACGCCGCCGTCTGTCGCAGGCCCGCGCTGCAAGGCGAGGAAGTAGGTCTCGACAACAGCTTCTTCGGGCGCGGTGAATTCGATCAGGATATTGCCGACCGTATGAACATTGCGCGCGTCGGTCTTGAAGTTGTCGTTGGCCCAGTCGAAGAAGCCTTCGACCGGACCCGAATATGGTCCATGCTGATCGGTGGCATCCGGCCAGTAGGCGCTGCGGAGCGCGGCTTCATCCGCGCGATCGACGCCGCGGCAATAGCGATAGATACTATCGCGGATCGCCTCCCTGTCGAGCAGCTCCGCGATCTTCTCGTGCGTTACGGTCATTTTCGAGCCTCGAAGCTCCGGCTCGATCCGCCACCGGCGGACCGGCCCTCCCTTGACGGCAGCGACCATCTCATGTGCAGTGGGAGGCCACCAACAAATGTTCATATGTGAAGCTGAATTTCACATCCGTGAATTTGCTAGGGCCGAGGGAGGGACGATTGCCATCGCAGCTGACGACCTCCGCTTCGATTTCCGCGGCCGGATCGACCGTGAAATCCGCGCTGCGCGCCATCGAAATTCTCGAATTCTTCATGCGGGAGCGGCAGCCGCGTGCGATGTCCGAAATCGGCGAGGCGCTGGGCTATCCGGCATCCAGCACAACAGTCCTGCTCAAAACCCTGGTAGGTCTCGGCTACCTGAATTTCGACCGCAGGACGAAACTCTACTTCCCAACCCCAAAAGTGACATCACTGGGCGACTGGATTCCCAAATCCCTGTTCGGCAACAGCCGCGTGCTGGAGGCCATGCGCGACGTGCACGCCGCAACGGGCGAAGCCGTTTCAATCGGCACGACCAACGACGTGTATCTGCAATACGTCAAGATCGTCCAGTCGACCCACCCGCTACGCTTCCACGTCGACGAGGGAACGCTGCGGCCGCTGACGCAGTCCGCGCTCGGCTGGCTGTTGATGTCGACGATGTCCGACGAGAAGCTCGACACGATCGTGCGCCGCGCCAATATCGCGACGGCGAACGCAGCTGACAGGGTCAAGCCTCAGGACATGATCCGGCGGATTCGGGAGATCCGGGGCAAGGGACATTGCTCGGCGGAGAACGTCCCGATGCTGGGCGGCGCGACGATCTGCGTCCTGCTCCCAATCACAATTCAGAATCAGCCCGTCGCTCTCGGGCTTGGCGGCGTCGCTGAGCGGATCAAGCAAAACGCCAGCCGCTACCTGAATGTTCTGCGGCAGGCCGCCAGATCGGTCAAAGCCGGCGACAGCGACACAGACGTTTGACGCCGGGCGGGCCCGCGGCACCTACTCCTGCAGCGCCTCCTCCCGCCGCGACCGGATCGTCGGCAGCATGATCATGACGATCGCGATTGCGGCTGCGGCCAGCAGCGTTGCCGACAATGGCGAGGTCACGAACACGCTGACATCGCCGCGCGATAGCACCATGGCGCGGCGGAAGTTCTCTTCGATCGCTGGCCCAAGCACCAGGCCCAGCAGCAGTGGCGCGGCCGGCAGCTGCATCTTAATGAGGGCATAGCCGAAGACGCAGAACACCGCCGCTTCATGCACCTCGAAGGTCCCGCTGTTGATCGAATAGACGCCGATCGAGCAAAACACCATGATCGCCGGGAACAGATAGCGATAGGGAATGGTGAGAAGTTTGACCCACAATCCAACCAGCGGCAGATTGAGAACGAGCAGCATGAGATTGCCGACCCACATCGAGGCGATCAGGCCCCAGAACAAGGTCGGGTTCTTGGTCATGACCTCCGGACCGGGCTGGATGTTGTGGATGTTCATCGCACCGACCATCAGCGCCATAACCACATTGGAGGGCACGCCAAGTGTCAGCAGCGGAATGAAGGAGGTCTGGGCGCCTGCGTTGTTGGCCGATTCCGGCCCGGCAACGCCTTCGATCGCACCCTTGCCGAACTGTTCGGGGTGCTTCGAGAGCTTCTTCTCCAGCGTGTAGGAGGCAAACGACGACAGCACCGCACCGCCGCCCGGCAGCACGCCGAGCAGCGTGCCGAGCGCGGTGCCGCGCAGCATCGCCGGGATCATGCGGCGGAAATCCTCACGCGTCGGAAACAGATTGGTGATCTTTTGCGTCACCAGCGACAGTTTGTCGTCTTGCTCGAGATTCTTCACGATCTCGGCAAAGCCAAAAATGCCCATCGCCAACGGCACGAAATCGAGGCCATCGAACAGCTGCGGGATGCTGAACGCGAAGCGCTGCGTGCCCGTGCTGAGATCGGTGCCGACGAGACTGAGCAGCATGCCGAGTACGACCATGCCGATGCCTTCAATGAAGGGTCCACTGGATAGCACCGAGGCGAGGATGAGGCCGAGGAGCATCAGCGCGAAAAACTCCTTCGGCCCGAACAGCAACGCTGCCGCCGTCAGCGGCCCGGCCAGCGCCGCCAGCGCCAGTGTCGCCACGCAGCCGGCGAAGAATGAACCGATCGCGGCTGTCGAGAGCGCGACACCCGCCCGGCCCTGCTTGGCCATCTGGTAGCCGTCTATCGTGGTGACGACAGAGGAGGATTCGCCGGGCAGATTGACCACGATGGCGGTGGTCGAGCCACCATATTGCGCGCCGTAATAGATGCCGGCGAGCATGATCAGGGCCGAATCCGGCTGCAGCGCGTAGGTGATCGGGAGCAGCATCGCGATGGTGGCGAGCGGGCCCAGGCCCGGGAGGACGCCGATCAGCGTCCCCAACAGGCAGCCGAAGAAGGCGTAGAGCAGATTGGCCGGCTGGGCCGCGGTGGAGAATCCGATCGCCAGGTTATGAAACAGGTCCATCGTCACGGCCCGTCAATTGAGCAGCGCCGGCCACACCGGCAGCTGCAGCCCGAGGCCATAGACGAATACGAGGAGACACAGCGTGATCAGGACGGCCGCATTGGCCAACGCGCCCTTCCAGGCAAACTCGGGACTAGCCCTGCTCGACACCACGATCAGGGCCAGCAGCGCACCGATCAGACCGATCGGAAACAGCAGAAGCGCAAACAGAACCACCGAGCCCGTGACCCAGGCAAGGCCCTTTATGTCCCAACTCCGCAACCTCTGCCGCTCTGCCGTCCTCAGCACGGCACCCAGCATCACCGCGAGCCCGATGGCCGCAAGCACGATCGCCAACAGCCGCGGAAAATAGCCGGGCCCCATCCGCGCCGCGGTGCCGGCCGGATAATTCAGTGCCATCACGAAGAAGAAGATCGCAAAGGCAAGAAACAATGCGCCCGACGCAAAGGCACGCTGATTTCTGATGGTTGGCCTCGCCATCGTCGTCGACCTTCCTGCTATCCCGCTACGTCGACGGAAGACGACTTGCCTGCCGCCGGACCGATCGCTTCCATCAGAATCGGCACCCCGATTGCGCAGGCATGCACGCCCAGATGCGCCGTCATCTGCAGAACCTGAAGGATCTCCCGCTTGTCGATCCCGAGCCGCAAGGCGCGCCTGATCTGCAGGCGAAGGCCGTGTGGATTGAGCGCTGTAAAACATCCGTTCAGGGCCAGCGAGATCAGGCTGCGCGAGCGCTGATCGAGACCGCCGGACTTGTCGCCCGCCGTCAGCAGGTCGAGCATCACCGCGAAATAGCCGGGATCGGCGCGCAGCCAGAGATCGCAGAAGTCCGGCCAATCGGCGAATTGTGCGACATAGGCGTCGCGAAGCGCCGTCTGCTCGCGCGACAGCGGCGCCTGGTCCGAATCCAGCCCCGCCAACGCCAGTTCCTCGGCGAGAATGCCGATGCCGAGATTACAGCCGTCGAGCCCCTGCGCCGTAGCCAGCCGCAGCACGTCGACGATCTCCTGCGTGGTCGCACCGTGCTCAAGGGCCAGCTGCATGTGCAGCGCGAGCCCGGAGCGAAACAGATGCGTCGCCGATCCGTCCAGCGCCACATAGATCAATTCGCACATCTTGCGCGACAGCGGGCCGGTTTCAGCGGGATAGGCGCCATAGCGGGCATAGGTGGCAAGAAATGCCGGATCGAGCCGCAGCAGCCCCTCCGTCCACGGCCGCCAGTAACCGCGGGCGCGAATGAATTGCTGCTTCAGCGCCTGCTCTTCTGCGGAGAGAATCATATGGCGTATCCTGCAGCGGCCTCGGTGGCCCTTAGGCGATGTTGGTGAAGACAATCCCGCCGTCGACCGTCAGCACCTGCGCCGATATGAAGCCGCTGTCGTCGCCGGCGAGGAAAGCGATTGCCTTGGCAATATCGTCCACCGTGCCGAGCCGACCGAGCGGCGTGCGCGCGATCCGCCGCGCGTCGAGTTCGGCGTTGCGGTTACGCATCGTCCCTTCAGTCGGAATGGCAGACGGTGCCACTGCGTTCACCCGGATCTTGCGCTCGCCAAGCTCGGCTGCCGCGGCGCGCGTAATCCCCATCACGCCGGCCTTGATGCCGCTATACACGATGCTGTTCTTCGCCGAGATCAATCCGGCGACGGAGGCGACATTGACGATTGCGCCACCGCGCTCGGCATCCATCACCTCAGCCGCGGCCTGAATGCCCCAGATGATCGCCTTGAAGCCGATATTGAGCATGCGGTCGACGGTCTCGGGCGCGATGTCGGCCACCGACTGATAGCGGACCCACGCCGCATTGTTGACGAGAATATCAAGCCGGCCCTGCCGCTCGGCAAAACCGAGCACCGCCGTGCGCATGCCGTCGCGGCTCGCGACATCCTGCGTGATTGCGACGGCCTCGCCGCCGGCCGCCTTGATCGCATCGACGGTCCCGGCGACGAACTCGGGCTTGAGGTCGTTGACGCCGACGATCGCACCGCGCGAGGCCAGCAGAAGAGCAGCCGCGCGTCCGATTCCGTTTCCGGCCCCGGTGACCAGCGCAGCACGGCCAGCGAGGGGCTTGTCCTTGGCATCAGTCATTGCGGTCTTCCTTTCTTATCCCGACACGGCGAGATCGGACGCCGGAGCTATTGCGGCAATGGTACGGCGGCCGAGCGCGGCCAGGCTTCCGCTGGCATCGCCTTGCGCCTGTAAGGCGCGGACGCGACGCAGGTGTCGATGCACCGGCACATCCCACGTGAATCCCATGCCGCCGTGAACCTGCAGCGCACCTTCGCTGATTGCACAGCCATAGGCGGCTGCCGCTAGAAACACAGACTCGTGCTCGACCGGACCTGCCGCCTCACCCACGCTGCGGGTGATCGCATGCCTGATGCCTTCGAGCGCCAGCTTCTGCCGCGCCAGCGAATGCCGCAGCGCCTGATTGTAGGACAGCGCTCGACCGAACTGCCGGCGCGTCGAGACGTGCTCTTGTGCGAGTGCGAGGCACGTCTCGGCCGAGCCGAGAATGGCGGCGGCACGCAGCACGTTGGCATCGGAGCTTAAGAGAGCCCAAGTGCTGTCAGGCAAGACACTTGCGGCCGGTATGGTGACGCCCTGCAAGCGAACGGAGTGTTCGGGCACGGTCAAATCCAGCCCTGCCGCGCCCTCGACAACGACTCCTTCGCTGTCAGTCGGAACCAGCGCCGCCGCGGCCGTGCCAATCCGTACCAGGATGCAATCGGCGTCGCGGGCGCAGGCCGCGCGCGCAACCCAGCCATTGAGCACCACAGATTCACCCTCGCGCTCGGCACTCAGGGTGCCCTGCCAAGCGATAGTCGCCAGCATCCCGCCGGACACGATCGCCTCCGCCACGCGCGGCAGCGCGTCCTGCAGGGCACGCGACAGCAGCAGTGCTTCCATCAGCGGAAAGCCGAGCAGGCCCGAGCCGGCGGCGGTCACTACCGGAACCGCAAAGGCCAGTGGCAGGTCGAGCCCGCCGACGTCCTGCGAGGCAAGCACCCCGAGCAATCCATCGTCGGCGAGGTGTTTCGCTTGGTCCCGCGGCCCCAACGCCGCGCAATCCGCCACGGCTCGTGCCGCGGTGACCGCGAACTCGCTCGGCTGCAATCCATCGCCGGTCAATGTCGTCATCACTTGCCTTTCGAGAGCTGCAGGATCCTGTCGGCAATGATGCCGAGCTGAATTTCCGTGGTGCCGGCGTAGATAGTCTCGGCGCGCGCCTGCAGATAGATCGCCTCGAAGCGACGCCGCGCGACCTGCACGGCCGGGAGCTGCGGCAACGAGGCCTGCGCCAACAGCTCGATCGCGAGCGCGGCAAAACGCTGGTGCGCCTCACTCCAGTGCAGTTTTGCCAAACTTCCGCGTGCGCCGATCCTGTCACCCTTGACGAGCGCCTCTACCGCAGTCTCGACATGCGCCTTCAGCACCTCGATATCCACGACGACCTCGCCAATCTTGGCCTCGTAACATCGGTTCGCAACCAGCTGCGCCAGCGCCGGATCACCCTTGCAGGCCGCAATCAGATGACGCAGCTCGTTCTCGAAGCGCCAGGCCCGGTACATGCGGTTGGTTGCGCGCTCGATCTCGAGCACGCGGATTGCCGCGTTCCAGCCTTCATCGGGCGCGCCGAGCGCATCGGATTGCAAGACCTCCACGTCGTCGAAGAAGACCTCGCAAAAACTCTCGCGTCCGTCGATCGATCTGATCGGCAGCACGCGCACGCCCTTGGCATCGAGCCGTACCGCGAACATGGCGAGACCGCGATGCCGGTCTTCCAGCGGGCCGGTACGCGCCAGCACCAGGCAGCGCTGGGCGCGATAGGCGCCGCTGGTCCAGATCTTCTGCCCGCTGATCCGCCAGATATTACCATCGCGCATGGCGCGCGTCCGCAGGCCCGCCAGATCGGAACCTGCTTCCGGCTCGGAAAAGCCCTGGCACCAGATGTCGCGCATCTCCAGGATTGCCGGCAGGAAGCGGTGCTTCTGCTCCTCAGTGCCGACCGCGAGGATGATTGGACCGGCAAGCTCCTTGCCGATCGAATTGACGCTCTCCGGCATCGCGAGCGCGCCGATTTCCTGGTTGGCGATCAGGTGCTCGCGCAAGGTGCGACCGTGCCCGCCATACGCTTTTGGCCAAGTGATGCCGGCCAGGCCGGCGCGATACATCGCCTCTTCCCAGGCGATCTGCTCTTGCAGGCCCGGCGCCGAGAACGCCGCGCTGTCACCGCGAAAGCTCGCCGGCAGATTGGCGCGCAGCCAGCGACGCATCGCCACCCGATAGGCCTCGCCGGATAATTCTCCGGCCGTGGCGGTTACCGGCGGCTCTGTTTCAATGACTGTCATCGTGGATCTCTCGCTTTGGCTGTACCGTCGGGCGCCAGCCATGCATCGGCCGGACGCCCTTTCTTTCCGATCACTGCGACTTGAGCAGATCGCACGCGCTCTCCGAGGCCGGACGCCATGCGTCCTCGGGGGCAATCGTCCCCGTGATCTCGTAATAGTCGAAGGCGTATTTGGACTCGGGCGGCGTCTTGATGCGGGCCACATAGAGCGGACGCATCACCTGCCCGTCGGCGCGAATGCTGATATCCTTCATTTCGAAGTCGTTGATCGGCGTATTCTTCATCTGCCTCATCACGGCTTCGCCATCATCCGTTCCAGTCGCTGCGACGGCCTTCAGGTAATGCGTGATGGCGCTGTAGGTGGCGGACTTGGCCTCGTTCAGAATTTGCCCGCCGGACACCTCGGTGAAGCGCTTGGCGAAGGCCCGCGTCTCCGGCGTCATGTCCCAGTAGAACGGCGTGGTCAGGCGCACGTTCTGCAGATCGCGCAGACCGATCCCGTGGGTCTGGCTGATCATAAGTCCAAGCGGCACCAGCAGCTGCTTCTGCGACAGGCCGAACTCCTGGGCCTGCTTGATGGCATTGCCGAAGTCAGAACCAGAATTGGCGAGCGCGATCGCCCTGGCGCCGCTCGCCTGCGCCGTCAGCAGGAACGAGGAGAAGTCCGACGAGTTCAGCGGATGCAGCACCGATCCCACGACCTTGCCGCCGCCGGCCTTGATGAAGTTGGTGGCGTCGGCCTGCCATCCCTTGCCGAAGGCGTAGTCGACGGTCAGGAAGAACCAGGTGTCGACGCCCTGGGACAGCAGCGCCTTCACGGTGGCCTTCGGCTGCGCATAGGTGTCGACCATCCATTGCGTGGTCATCGGCGAGCACTTGTCGTTGGTGAAGAACGAACCTGCTGTCCCCGCCAGCATGTAGGGCTTCTTCCGCGCCTTCATGATGTCCTGCACGCCGAGCGCAATCGACGAGGCCGAGCAGCCGACGATGGCATCGACACCCTCATTGTCGAGCCAGCGCAGTGCCACCGCAACGCCGATGTCCGGCTTGTTCTGGTCGTCGGCGACAACGAGCTCGATCTTCTTGCCGTTGACCGCACCACCGAAGTCGCTGACTGCGAGCTTTGCCGCGGCCACCGCACCGGGGCCGCAATTGTCGGCATACGGACCATTCTGGTCGTTCATGATGCCTATCTTGATCACATCGCCGGACACGCCTTGGGCGCGCAGCGGCGTCGCCAGGACCAGCAAAGCTCCCAGCATCACGGCGATTTCGAGGAGACGGGTATTGAGCTTCATCACAAAATCCTCCCAGCAATCATTGAGCCGACTTCGCGGTTCTTTTTGTTCGATGTGTTCAGTGGTGTTGCGTTGCCTTGCCCGCGTGTGGAATCAGCAGCGCATCGAGCGCGACGGCGCCCTCGCCGTCCGCTTTCAGCAGCAACGGATTGATGTCGATTTCCGACACGGTATCGGCATGCGCGACGGCAAAACGCGAGAGCGCCGCGATCGTTTGCGCTGCGGCCTCGAGGTCGGTGCGACGCCGCCCGCGTGCGCCGTCGAGAACGGCGAACGCCTTCAGCGACCTCAGCATCGCCATTGCTTCCGTCTCGTTCACCGGCGCCATCTGCACGGCGGTGTCCTGTACGATCTCGGCAAAGATGCCCCCCAGGCCGACCATCACGACCGGCCCGAACACGGGATCGATCCGGCTACCGAGGATCAACTCGGACAGGCCATGCGCCATGGGAGCAACGATCGTGCCGTCGATCACCGCGCGTGGCGCCTTCTCCGCAACACGCGCCAGCATCCGGGCATGGGCCTGCCGCACCTCTTCCTCGGAGCGAAGACCCACGACAACGCCACCCACCTCCGTCTTGTGCGACAGATCGGGCGAGGCGATTTTCAAGACGACCGGGAAACCGATCTCGCGCGCTGCACGCGCGGCTGCCTCGGCGTCAGATACCAGCTGCTCGGCCAGCACGGGGATGCCGGCCTCCGCCAACGCGCGCTTGGCGCCGAGCTCATGGCGGAACGCATCAGCCGCGAGCGGTGCAGCCTTCGCAACGGCAGGCTGGCTCCCAGCCCTTGGTGCGGTCGCCAGCGCCTGCAATCGCGCCAGCGCCGCGACGATGGCGCAGCAGCCGTCAAAGCTCGCAACGGTGGGATAACCCAGGGCGTGCAGTTCGGCGAGCGCATCCGGCGGGCCCTCCACGCACAGAATGACGGGACGATTGGGATACTGCGCGCGGATGGTGCGCAATGTCTCCATGTAAACCGAGCGCAGGCGCGGCATGTGCAGCGAGAACGGCAGCGGCAGCACGATCGCATCGGTGCGGTCGTCGGCCACGACCGCCGACAGGATCTTCTGCAGCATATCGGGCCGGCTGGACATCTGCGCGGTGGCATCGACCGGATTGCGCGCGGACGCAAATGGCACGAGATCGAGGATCGCGCGCTGTGTCGCCTGGCTCAGTTCCGGCAACGACAGGCCGACCGCCTGCGCGGCATCCGCAAGCAGCACGCCAAAACCGCCCGATGCCGTAACGACCGCAAGACGCCGCCCCTTTGGCAACCGATCCGGCAATAGGATAGAGGCGGCATGACCGAGATCAATCAGCTCCTCGATGCTCCGCACCCGTACGGCGCCGTAGCGCGCCAACAGCGCATCAAACACCGCATCCGATCCCGCCATGGCACCAGTATGGGAAGCCGCCGCGGCTTGCCCGGCCTCTGAGGTGCCGACTTTCAGCGCAATGACCGGCTTGCCGGCATCGCGCGCCTCGGTCAGTGCAGCGATGAGCCGGCCGGCATCACGGCAGGCCTCGAAGCAGCAAAGAATGACTTTGGTCGCGGGATCGCGGGCCAGCCAGGCAATACCGTCGGCGATATCGATGTCGCACTCATTGCCGGTGGTCATGAAACGGCTGATGCCGGCGCCGCGATCGCTCGCCATGCGCATGGTGTAGCTGCCGAGATTGCCGCTCTGCGAAACGATGCCGAGCGAGCCGGCCGCCGGCATGCTGTGTTCGAGCACGATCGAGAATGTCGCGATGGCCTTTTCGGGAATGCTGATCGCGCCGAGGCAATTCGGGCCGAGCAGCCGCATGCCGGTGCGTCGCGCAGCCGTGCGAAGCCGATCCTGCATCGCGCGCCCCTCTTCGCCAAGCTCGGCAAAACCGGAAGAGAACACGACGACGCTGCGGACACCGCGATCGGCGCACTGCTCGATCGCTTCGGGCGCCCGCTCGGCATCGACGGCGATGACGGCGAGATCGGGCGCCTCGGGTAGCGCGCCTACCGACGCATAGGCCTGCAGCCCCTGCACCATCGCGGCTTTTGGGTTGACCGGATAGATCTTGCCCGCGTAGCCGTAGCGGCGCAACAGGTCCACCGGTCGGCCGCCGATCTTGGTCGCATCCTGCGACGCGCCGATGATCGCGATCGAGCGCGGTGCCATCAGCGCATCGAGACCCTCTCCCGGCCGCATCGTCAGCGCCCCTTGAACACCGGCGCGCGCTTCTCAAGGAACGCCATGCGCGCTTCCTTGGCATCCTCGGTCTTCGACAGCGCCATCGTGATGTTCTGCTCGAAGCGATAAGCATCGCGCGGCGGCATCAGCTCGACCATGTTGGCCGCATTCTTGGCGTACTCCATCGCAATCGGGCTCTTGGCTGCGATCTCACGCGCGATCTTCATTGCTTCGGGAATGAGATCTTCCTTGCTGGTACAGGCCTCGATGATGCCAAGGCGATAGAGCTCGGCCGCGGAAATCCGGACGCCGGTGAAGAACATCCGGCGCATCAGCGAACGGCCGAACAAAGTGTTGAGCATCGCCGCACCGCCGGCGAGGCCGACATTGATCTCGGGCATGCCGAACACAGCTTCTTCGGACGCGTAGAAGATGTCGCACGATGCCATCAGACCGAGGCCGGCGCCGAGCGCGACGCCGTTGATCGCTGCGATCACCGGCTTGGAGCACTCGCGAATGCAGTTGCCGGTCTCGCGGGTGATGCGGTTGTGATCATGGAATGCGCCGACCTTGGCCGGGTCTGGACGGTCCTTGAGATCGGCGCCGCTGCAAAACACCTTGCCGTTGCCGGTGAGGATCGCCACGCGAACATCGCTGCGCTCCGAAATCTGATCGAACACCGCGACGATGCGATCGCGCATCGCGCGGTTGAGCGCGTTCACCGGAGGACGGTTCAGCGTCACGATTGCGATGTGGTCGGATACTTCGAGCGTCACGATGTCATCGGACATGGCTTCCTCCTGGCGCTTGCTTGATCTTATTTCCGCGACCTCGGACGGTAGCTTCAAGCCACCTGACCGATCGGTCAGTCGATGCGACTGATAACACCAAGCTCATCGTCTTGCAATAGCTGCGATGTTTGACCTGTTGACTGACCGATCGGTCGGGACGTAGATTTCGATCAAATCAAATGAGGGAGGAACCGCCGTGGCACCTATCAGCCGACGTCAGGCCGCAACGCTCATGGCCAGCGCTATCGTTGCGCCATTTGCTGCACCTGCGATCGTCAGCGCGCGCTCGTCACAGACCGTCTTCATCATCGTGCCCTATGCGAGCGGCGGCTCGATCGACAGCCTGATGCGCGCGATCGCCAAGGGCATGTCCGAGGCGCTCGATCAGCCCGTGCTGGTCGACAACAAGCCAGGTGCGAACGGCATCGTCGGATCGCAATATGTGGCGCGTGCGGCCAAGGATGGTTCGGTGCTCCTCGCCGGCGGCACTGGTCCGATCTCGCTCAACGTGCTGCTGCGCAAGAACTTGCCGTACAAGCTTGCGGATTTCGCATCCGTCGCCATGCTCTGCAATGGCCCGCTGTCGCTGACCGTGAACGCGAAGATGCCGGTCACGGATATGAAAAGTTTTGTCGGTTACGCCAAGGGTCGCGACAAGCCGATGTTCTATGCCACGCTGGGACCGGGCAGCGTGACGCACCTGTTTGGGATCATGATGGGGAAATCGATGGGCTTTGCAGTTACCGACGTCGCCTATCGCAACAATCCGGCCTCGGTGATGGAACTGCTGTCGGGCGAGTGCGACCTCAACTTTGCGACGCCGGCTGCCGTGATCGAGCACGTCAAGGCCGGCAAGCTCCGCTTGCTCGCCGTTTCCTCCGACCAGCGCATGCCAAACCTGCCTGATATCCCGACCTTTGCCGAGTCAGGCTATCCCGAGCTTTCGGCATCGTTCTGGACTGCGCTGCACGCGCCCGCTGGCACACCACGCGAGGCGATCGACCGGCTGAACACCGCCGCCAACGCGGCGATGCAAAAGCCGGAGATCGCCAGGCAGCTCGTGATCGACGGCCTGCAGGCCGATCTCGGGCCGCCTCAATTGCTCGATTCCCAGCTGAGCAAGGATGCCGCCCTGTGGGGACCGGTCATCACGGCGCAGCACATCGCGCTCGATTGAAGGCAGGCGCCTCTAGCGCGGCTTTCGCCGGGGCGACTTCGGCGGCTCGATGGTTGGCGGCCTCGCAGGACCGTCGGTCCGAAGGCCGTTGAATACCATGTCAAAAAAGATGTCGGCGATCTGCTCGGGTGTTGCCGATTTATTGGGATTGTACCAGCGATGCATCCAATTCAGCGACGACAGGATCAGCCGCCCCGTCATGGCAACATCGAGCTTGCGGATCTCGCCGGCGTCGATCGCTTCCTGGATCAATCCGCGCAGAAAGTGCTCGAATCGGTCGCGGCGCGTCATCCGTTCCTTTTGCCGGTGGCGATCGGGATCGTTCCAGAAGGCGGTCGTCGACGCTATCCAGGCCCAGCGATAGCGCCGGAAATATTCCGCCGTCGCAACCATGAAGGCTCGGATCTTCTGCGACGGCGGACCGTCGGGAATCCGGTCGCGCACGAACAGGTACAATTCGAGCGTGGAGCCGACAGCGACGCGCGCGTAGATCTCATCCTTGTTGGAGAAGTGATGATACAGCAGCGACTTCGAGATGCCGCAGGCCACCGCGATGTCGCGCATCGAGGTGCCGTCATAGCCCTTGGTGGCGAACAGACGACCGGCCTCGCTCAGGATCTGCAGGACGCGATCGGACGCCTCCGCCTGGTTGGCAACCCCGTCCTTTGTCGTCGACAATTCAACCATCGAACCCGCAAATCTGGCCGAACATCTGGGTCGGCCGAACACTGATCTTCATGTGCAAACCAACGTAGTTTTTCGCCGACCGATCGGTCAAGCCCGCTCTGCAGAAGGGATCAACGAGGTGCTCCCATGAACGCGCTCCCTCGCATCACCCGTATCGGCAAGACCAGGGACCGGCTTGGCGAGAGCCCGGTCTGGGATGACAAGACCCAGTCGCTTTACTGGATCGATTCGCTCGCCGGACTGATCCGCAGGCTGTTGCCTGCGACCGGCGCGATCGATGAATTCTCGGTGCCCGCCCCGATCGGATCGCTCGCGCTCGCGCATGACGACCGCGCCGTGCTGGCGCTGCGCCACGGCTTTGCGCATTACAATTTCAGCACGCGGGAATGGGCCGAGGGCCCCTCGATCGGCCTCGATCATCCGATGCTCCGCCTGAACGACGGCAAGGCCGACCCGTTCGGGCGCTTCCTGGCGGGGACAATGCACGGCGGCCGCGCGGAGGATGAAAAGCCGCTCGGCGGTCTGTATCGCATCGATGCGGCGGGCGCGATCGAGCAGCTCGAATCCGATCTCGCAGTGACCAACGGCCCCTGCTTCAGTCCGGACGGCCGGATATTTTATCTCGCGGACACGGCACGACGTATGATCTGGGCTTACGACTATCACCGCGACGGCCCGCTGAGGAACAAGCGCGTGTTCGCTGAGATGGACGCGCATAGCTCGGGCGGCGACGGTGCGACCGTCGATGCGGACGGCTATCTCTGGACCGTACTGGTGCGGATCGGCGCCATCGCACGGTTCGCACCCGACGGAACGATGGTGCGCAAGATCGAGATGCCCGTCCGGCATCCGACCAGCGTGACCTTCGGCGGCCCCGGTCTCGACGTGCTTTATGTGACCTCGATCTCGCGCAGCACGCATCTTTTCGATGACAGCCCGGACGCCGGCGGATTGTTCGCCATCGAGAATCTCGGCGTGACGGGACTGCCTGCCCACAGGTTTGGCACACGCTGAAGGCGGCGCGTGGTGCTAGCCGGATCGCTTGATCAGCCGCGGCACGCTCTCGGCCATGTAGTCGACGAACACCCTGATTTTTTCAGGCAGATAGCTGCTCTGCTGGAACGTGGCGTAGATGCCTTCGTCGAAGGTCGAGTTGGTGACGCGAAAGCCCGGTAACAGACGCACCAGCCTCCCGTTCTTCACTTCGTCCGCGACCGTGTAGTCGTCGAGCAGCGCAATGCCGTGCCCGCGCACCGCGAGGTCGCACAGGATGATGCCATTATTGCTGCTGAACGAAGACGGCACGACGATCTCGCGCAGCCTGCTCTTGCGCATGAACTTCCAGACCACATCGTCGGGCCCCATCCAGTAGGTCAGGCAATTGTGGCCGACGAGATCATCCGGTCCGCGCAACTTTGGCTTCCGCGCGACGTAGTCGGGTGACGCCACGAGGATGCGTTCGCTCCGCACCAGCCGGCGCTGCATCAGGCCTGGATCCTTGGGCGCGGCGATCTGGAAATCGATGTCGAACTCCTCCTCACGAAGCTGGACGCGCCGTTCCGACAGCCGCAGTTCCACCTTCAGCTCCGGGTATAGCTCCTGGAACTGCGGGATCAATGGTGACAGCACCTTGATGCCGAACAGCGTCCGAGAATGAACGCGCAGCGTCCCGCGCGGCGCGGTCTGCAGCGCGAGCGCTGCAGCCTCCGCGTCCTCGATCCCGTGCAGCACCTGCTCGGTGCGCTGGAAGAAGATCTTGCCGGCATCGGTCAATCCGAGATGGCGCGTGCTGCGGTTGAGCAATTGCACGCCAAGCTGCGCCTCGAGCTCGCCGATATAGCGCGACACGGATGCCGGCGAGAGCCCCGCGCGGCGTCCGGCCGCGGAAAAGCTGCCCTCGCGGACGGCGGAGACGAACAATTCCATGGCCTGGAGGCGATTCATTGATCTTTTCAAATTCTGCAAAAGACATGATCAGATTACGCCAATTGTTCGAAAAACCTCAAGTCGGTAGCTTGATGAGAACAGGTCGCAAAAGCGACTGGTCAGTTTGGCGGAGGATGCATCCATGGAATTCGGCGTATTCATTCTGGCTCAGCAGCGCGGCTATCATCAAAGCTCGCAGCAGGTCATCCACAACGCTGTCGAACAGACCGTGGCGGCTGAAGAGGCCGGCTTCGATACCGCATGGTACGCCGAGCACCACTTCAACAATTACAGCCTGTGTCCCTCGCCGCTGATGATGGTGGCGCACTGCGCCGGCCTCACCAAGCGCATCCGGCTCGGCACCGCGGTCTGCGTGCTGCCGCTGTATCATCCGGCGCGACTGCTCGGCGAGATCGGCTTCGCCGATACCGTTTCGAACGGCCGCCTCGATCTCGGCATCGGCTCGGGCTATCAGCAATTCGAGTTCGACCGCTTCGGCGTCGACCTCAAGGATTCGCACTCGCTGTTTGCCGAGTTCTACGACGTGTTGCATGCAGGCATGCAGGAGCGGATCTTTTCCTACGCCGGCCAGCACCTGAAGATTCCGCCGACCTCGATTGCCGTGCGCACCGTGCAGACCCCGATGCCGCCGATCTGGGTAACGTCCGGCCATGCCGAGACCCTCGGCCGCGCCATCCGCGACAACCACAATCTGTTCGTGACCGCTCTCCTCAATGGCACCGATGCCATCAAGGCACTGCGCGAGCGGCTCGAAGGCATTGCGGCCCAGGAAGGCCGGTCGATCGACGCCACCCGGTTCGGCTTCCTGCGCTGCGCCTATGCCAGCGACAATGACAGCGAGGTCACCTCCTATCTCGACAATGCCCGCTTCCAGCGCCGGCTCTCCGAAAGCCTGAAATTCCGCCGCGCCCAGAGCGACGACGGCTATCTGATCAAGGAACAGGCCGGGCCCAACGATATGAGCCTGGAGACCATGCGCAACAACCTGCCGGTCGGCAGCGTCAACCAGGTGATCGACCGCATGCTGGAGGAGATCAGCATCCTCAAGCCGTCGCATATCGCGGTGCAGACCCAACTCGGCGACTTCGACCAGCGCACCATGCTGAAGCAGATCGAGCTGTGGGGGAGCAAGATCATCCCCGCGATCCGGAAGGAACTGCGCAGCGGCCGCAAGGATGCGAGGGTCGCCGGCGAAGCAGTGTCGGCTTGACGTCGGCAAGTCCGGAGGTGTTGGCCATGGCTCACCAGAAGTTTCCGCAAGGAGCCGATCGTGACTCGGTCGATGCGGCGGAGTTCCGCCGTGCCATGGGAAATCTGGCCGGCGGCGTCGCCATCGTGGCGACCGGCGCGGATGCCGACCGGCGAGGGCTGACCGTCAGCTCGGTCACCTCGCTCTGCATGGATCCGCCCTGCCTGCTGGTCGGCATCAATGCGAGCTCCGAGACCCATGACGCGATCCTCGCCAATGGCAGCTTTGCCGTCAGCCTGCTCGGCAGCGGCCAGCAGGATCTGGCCCTGCGCTTCGCCGGCCGCGACGGCGTCAAGGGCGCCCAACGTTTTGCGACCGCGCCCTGGGACCAGGGCCTGCTCGACGTTCCTGTGCTGCGGGATGCGATCGGCGCGGTCGAATGCGAGCTCTACCAGCACCAGGCGGTCGGCACTCACGGCATCTTCATCGGCCGAATCGTGGCGACGCACGGCGGCGACGGCGGCCCACTGGTCAATTTCCAGGGCGCGCTGCGCACCCTGCTGCATTCGTGATAGAGACGGCGCGAAAGGGCAGAACCATGATCATCGCATGCTCGTCCAACGAAGTCCGGCTGGCCGAGCCGTCCGACTTCCGCAAATTCAAGCTGGTGCTGAAGGGCGAAGCCGCCGCGCGAGCCGCCACGACGAGGGGAATCATCTTCGTCGATGACAACAACGTGCTTGTCCCCATCGATCTTGCCCCGACCCTGCCCGGACGCCCCGACGAAAGGACGTGGGATGCGGCATACGCCGACATGGTTGCGAAGGCTCGTGAGCACGGGTGGATCGAAACGACGAGCAATGCAATCCGAGCACATGTCGAACGCGAGCCCTAGCTTCGCGCCGTGATGTTTTTTTGGAGAACTTCACCAGGGAGGAAATCGGGAACGGCTCGGGCTCACCGGGGCACCCACCATCGCAGAACGGTCGCCAACAATTTAGCGACGCCCTCGCCTTGGAAACAGCCTATCGCGAATGTAGCGCGAGGTCGGAGTCAATCTCGCGCGATGCGGCTTACGCCAAACTGCTCTATCGATCTCCTTCTTGTCGCCGACCTTCAAGCGCCCTGACACTTTCTTTGCCAGGAAAATCGCATCACTCATGCGGCGACCGGACCGGCGATTCTTCGCCTTCACTTCCTTCCAGAGTTTCAGCGGCCCAAGCTTCAGCTTGGGGAGCTCCTCCTTGATCTCACGACGAAGGCAGCGCCTGTCGCTCTCGCCGGCTCGCCGGCGGCCGCCTGGAAACATCCAGAGCCCGTCGCGCCTGCGTCTTACCATCAGGACGCGGCCTTTCTTTGCGACGACCAGCTTCGACGATTTCGCCATCACGACCAGTCCTGCTGCACCCGCTACACCAAGCTCTTGGCAAGATAGCGCTCATCTACGGGCAAATGATCGCCTTGATGATTCCATCTCGTCGCGCGACCTGTTGCTCGAACGCGGCAGGCGTCTGGTCAAGCGAGAAGTGGTGCGTCGCCAGCGGCGTGAGCTTGACCTGCCCTCCCCGCGCAAGCGCGATGGCCCGCGGATAAACCTCCGGCATGCGACGCGAAAACTTGATTGATAAGCCCTTTCGGCGCGACTCCGCACCGCTCAGGACGTACTGGTTGTTCTCGGGAATGCCGACGAGAACGAGCCGGCCGCCGATACGCGCACAGCGCGCCGCATGCTCGAAGCCGTGCGAGGAATCGGTCGCCTCGATCACCAGATCGACGCCGCGGCCTTCGGTGATGTCCCCGACCCCGGCGTAGCTACGGCACGCCACATCCGCACCGAGGTCGCACGCCAGCGTAGTACGCTGCTCGACCGGGTCGATCGCAATGATCTTTCCGGCACCGGCGAGGCGCGCGAGTTGCACCAACAACAACCCCACCGGCCCGCAGCCAAGCACCGCCACGGATTCAAGAAGTCGCGGACGCGCCAAGTCCATGGCGTGGATGGCGACGCCGAGCGTCTCCAGGATTGCTGCACCGGCCGGGTCGATGCTGTCAGGCACCAAATGCACGGCGGATCTGGGCACGCAGACAAATTCGGCCATGGCGCCATTGTGTGGCGCGTAGCCGAGAAACTTCACGTTGGGGCAAAGATTGGTATGGCCGCGGTGACACCATTCACAATGGCCGCATGGAATGGAAGGATCGACCGCCACCAACGCATCGGCCGAGAGTCCCGCCTTGCGTGCCGAGTCCGGCGTGAGGACGCCCGAGAATTCATGGCCGAGGACGAACGGCCTGACGCGCGTCGGGCCGGTCGTTCCGCCCTCGAGGTAGGAATGCAGATCGCTGCCGCAGACGCCGACCGCCTTGACGCGGACGATGAGATCGTCCTCCGCCACAGGCCTCGGTTCGGGAATATCGAGGACGCGGATATCGCGAATGTCCTGGAGCACCGCAGCGCGCATGTCGACGCCATCTCTCTTTGAGCAATTGTCTTCGTGATATTACATATGTAATCATGACGTGACAAATGCTTTTGCATCTCTCCTGGACAGCACGGTGCGATCGCGCCGGCATCGCGCCGGGGCACAGATTTGACACTCGTTGCGAAAACAGGGCTATTTTTGCTTGTCGATCAGCTTCAGCGCGGCGACGGCGGCGTTCTCGTCCGTCACCAGCACCTTACCGATCCGGCCGCGCAGCACCGCGGCGATGATCGGCGCCTTGTTGAGGCCCCCGGCAATCAGCATCGAGGTCGGCACGCGCGCCAACTTTTCGAGCGGCAGCGCGATGGCGCGGCTGTTGATGCCGTGATCGATCGGCCGGCCGGATTTGTCGAGAAACTGCGCGAGCACGTCGCCGACGGCGCCTGCGGCCCGCAAATGCTCGATACGTACGTCCGGCGGCAGACCGTGCCGCACCAGCAGCGATCGCGGGGTCAGATCTCCCATGCTCAACAGCGCAAGATCGATCCGCTCGACGCTGTTCAGCACCTCCTGATAGACCTCCTGGGCCAGGAAGGTGTCACGCGAGCGCCGGCTGCTGGCAAAAATCGGGGCGGCCAGATAGCTGCACTGGGCGTGCAGCCGGTGGGCGAGCTCGCCCGCGATTTCGAAGGTGTTGAGCTCGAGTCCGCGCGACAGGCCGCCCATCATGGAGACGATGGAGAGCTCGGGGTAGTCCGCCGGCGTGACGTAGCGGATGGTCTCGCGCAAGGTCGCGCCCCAGCCGATACCGATGATACGCGGGCGCTTCTGCTCAAGGAATTTCGACAAATACGCTCCCGCCGCCATCCCGATCAGGCTTCCGACCTGCTCGGGGTTCTCCGGGGTCGGGATGACGACTGCATCCTCGAGGCCGCACTCGCGACGCAACCGGTGCTCCAGCTCCGTGCAGCTCGCGAAGGCGGAGTTGAGGCTGATGTTGACGATGCCGGTCTGCCGGGCATCCGACAACATGCGGTTGACGCGGGCACGCGTCAGCCCCAGCCGCTCGCCGATCTCGGCCTGGGTCAGGTTCTCCATGTAGTAGAGCCAGGCGACCCGCAGGATGGTTTGATCAGTCACGGCGCAGCCCCCCGCAGCGGCCTCAAGGCATAATCAGACGTCGGAGCATTTGAGGCGATCTTTCCGTGGTCGTCAAATGCGGGGCCATCCGGACGCTCGTCATGCGGCCTTCGCCCCCGGCACGCCGTCCTCGACCACAAAGGTCGTCAGCCGGCGTACGGCGCTCTTGACGTCCTGGACGTCGTCGAGCGCCTCGAATCCCACGGTGCAATGCCGGGTGTCGAGCTCGACGGTCGCATAGCCGCGCTTGTCGCCACGCGCATAGACAAGATGTTGATTTTCCGCCAGCGCCTTGCGCACACCGGTCTCGCTCGGTCCGTCCGAACTGATGGAGGTGCCGACGAATTCGGTCGCGATGGTCGGACCATCCGGCCGGGCAAAATCATGCTTCAGATCGGCGGTAAAGAAGGCGTGACGGTCGCCGCCGATCACGATCGGATTGCGCCGGCGATGCGTGACGAGCGAATCAAGGAGACGACCGCGGGCATTGGGATAGCCGTCCCAGCCGTCCATCCAGAAATGCGCGCCATCATCCCCTTCCCGCTTGTCCTGCGCCATCAATGTCTGCTGCGCGACGATCGTCCAGCGGCCGCGACAGTCGCGCAGGCGCGCATCGAGCCATTGTTCCTGTCGCTCGCCCAGCATCGTCCGCGCCTCGTCCGTCCGACCTGCACAGTCGGTCGCCCAAGTCGGACGCTTGCTTCCGACACAGGCCGATGCCGAGCGATATTGCCGGTCGTCGAGCAGCAGCACGTCGAGCATGTCGCCGAAGCGATAGTGCTCGTAGATCGTGGCATCCGCGCCCCGTGGACGGGCCGAAGGCGGCAGTGGCATGTGCTCGTAATAGGCCTGATAGGCCGCCGCACGGATCTTGAGGAACTGGCCGGGATCGCGCACGGTGTAGGAGCGATCATTGGCATAGTCGTCCATCACCTCGTGGTCGTCCCAGACCGAAAGCCAAGGAAAGGCAGCGTGCGCCGCTTGCAGGTCAAGATCGCTCTTGTAGAGCGCGTAGCGGTTGCGGAATTCCTCGAGCGTCGTCGGGATTCCGACGCCGTGCTGGCGGACGTGGTGCGATCCCCAGGATTTCTCATAGATGTAGTCGCCGAGATGCACGACCAGGTCGAGATCGCGTGCGGCCATGTCGCGGTAAGCGGTAAAATAGCCTTGCTCGTATTGCTGGCACGATGCGAAGGCAAAGCGGAAAGGACGCCCGGACTCGGCCGGTGCGGTTCGGGTGCGACCGACCGGGCTAAGCGCCGGACCGGCGCGGAAGCGGTACCAGTAGACGCGATCGGGCCGCAATCCCGTCGCCTCGACATGCACGGAATGCGCAAGCTCCGCTGCCGCACGCACGACGCCGCGGGAGGCGATGCGCGAGAAGGCCTCGTCCTCAGCAACCTGCCACTCGACGTCCACCGGAGCATCCCGCATGCCGCCGCCTTCGAGAGGTTGTGGCGCAAGGCGGGTCCACAGCATGACGCCATCCTGTCGCGGGCATCCGGACGCAACACCGAGAGTGAACGGATCTGCACTGAACGAGACCGGTGCTCCCCGCACGAAGCCGGCCGGCGCAGCGAAGGCGACGCTCGCCAGCGATCCCGCGAGAAAGCTGCGGCGGGCAATCATGGACGCGCGGGCGCGGTTGCGAGCTTGCGGCGAATGCTCACGGCGAGATCGGGCCGGTCGGTCGTGATCTGCCGCACCGGTTGGGCAAGCCAGTAGGCGATATCCTCTGGCTCATTGGTCACCCATGCGCCGAGACGCTCGGATCCGAGCACTTTAAGGGCGAGCGGCAGCGTGAGCCCCAGAAGCGATTTTTCAACCGCGACGATGCAGCCGGGAATGGCGGCAAATTGCGCCAGCGCCGACGCTATCCCACCCATCATCTCCGCCGAACGGCGGTCGAGCGAGGCAAGCACCCGCGCCTCCGGCCATAGCCGGCGCACGGTCTCGATCACGCCCGGCACGAAGCAGGTGATGACGGCACGCCGTTCCAGACCCCGGCGCCTGATGTCGTCGATCAGCCGCGCCTCCAGACCCGAATAGGGATTACCGAGCGCATCCGTCTTGATCTCGATGTGGAGCTCGAGCGTCGTTTCGACGAACACGTCGAGCACGTCGTCCAAGGTCGGAATGCACTCATCGCCGGCGTCGCGAAGACGCGTCGCCGTCAAGCGCCTCAGACTGCGCTCGCCAACGGGTCCGCTATCGAACGTGGTGCGGTCCAGCAGCGGATCATGGATCACGACCAGCCCGCCATCCGCGCTTTGATGGACGTCGAACTCGACCGCATCGACCCCCTCCTTGCATAGGTTGCGGAAGCCCGTCAGGCTGTTCTCCGGCCAAAGATTGCGCGCGCCGCGATGCCCGGCGATGAAAACCATGATCGATCCCTACTTGCTGCTGTCGATAAGACCCTTGATGAACCAGCGCTGCAACAGTAGGACGACCAGCGCTGGCGGCAACATCGTGAGGAGCGCGCCGCTCATGGCGATGTTCCAGGCCGGCTCGCTGTCGGAGCGCGGAATCAGACCCTTCAATGCAATGACCGCCGTGGCCATGTCCTTGTCGGTCGTGAACAGCAACGGCCAGAGATACTGATTCCAGCCGAACAGGAACAGGATGATGGCGAGCGCCACCATGTTCGGAACGGAGAGCGGCAGCAGGATGCTCCAGAAGAAGTGCAGCGGCGACGCTCCGTCCAGCCTCGCCGCCTCGCACAGCTCGTCCGGGACCGTCAGGAAGAACTGGCGAAACAGGAACGTGGCCGTGGCCGAGGCGATCAGCGGCAGGATCAGCCCGGGATAGGTGTTGACCATGTTCCATTCGAGCGCGATCGCGATGTCGTGACCGCTGATCCGGCCCAACAGATCCGCCAAATGCAGGGTGTCGACGAGCCATTGCAGAGGCAGCGCTGCATTGGCCACGGCTTCGAAGGTCGGCACGATCCGAACCTCGATTGGCAGCATCAGCGAGACGAAGATGAGCCAGAATGCCAGCATTCGGTAGCGGAATCGAAAGTAGGTGATCGCGAAGGCCGACAGCAGCGATACCGCGATCTTTCCGGCGGTAATGCCGAGCGCCACGACGATAGAGTTGGTGAAGGTGCGGCTGAAATTGCCCTTGCTCCACGCCAATTGCAGGTTGTCGAAGAACTGGCTGCCCGGAAGCCACGGCAGCGGCACCTTCTGCACCTCGGCGACCGTAAGCGAGCCCGCTACGAACGCGAAATACAGCGGAATGCAGACTGCCAGCGCACCGGCGATCAGGATCGCGTGACAGACCATGCTAAGGACCGGTGAGCGCTCGACCATACGGCTAGACTCCGTAATTGACCTTACGGTCGAAGTAGCGGAACTGCAGCAGCGTGCAGATCAGCGCGAAGCTCATCAAAAGAACAGATTGCGCGGCCGAAGAGCCGAGGTCGAGATTGACGAAGCCGTCAACGAAGACTTTGTAGACCAGGATGTTGGTTGCGCCGGCCGGACCGCCTTTGGTGACGGCATCGATGATGGCGAAGGTTTCGAAGAAGCCGTAGATGAAGTTCATCACGGTGAGAAAGAAGATGGTAGGCCCGAGCATCGGCAGCGCGATCGAGACGAAGCGTCGGATCGGACCGGCGCCGTCCACCGCGGCGGCCTCCATGAGCGATACCGGCACCGCGAGCAGACCCACGACCAGGAAGATGTAGTCGTAGCAGATGTGCTTCCATGACGCTGCGAGTGTAACCAGGATCAGCGCGTCGGTCGGATTGAGGTTGGGATCCCAGGCAATGCCGAAACTGTGCAGCACCTGCGCGAGCGGGCCAACCGCCGGATTGAACAGGAAGGCCCACAGGATACCGGCGATCGCGGGCGCAATCGCATAGGGCAACAGAATGATCGTGCGATAGATCGAACGACCGCGCACGATCCTGTCGGTGGCGAAGGCAAGCACCAGCGCGCTCCCCAGCGTGAGCACGTTCTGCGCCACCGTGAACCAGAACGTCACCGCGATCGACTGGCGATACTCGCTACTCGCAAACAGCATCTTGAAATTGTCGAACCACACGAACTGGACGTTGGTTCCAAAGGGATCACTGAGCAGGACGGATTGCATCAGCGCCCGCAGCGACGGGATGAAGAAGAAGAACAGCAGGATCAGCAATTGCGGCAGCAACAGCAACGTCGGCAGGCCGGGGCCATCGCCGAAATTGGCTCGCTTCAGTCCTGCCTCTTGCTCACGGCGCCGCGCCTTTGCGGATGCGCGGGATCCGCCAACCACCGCACCCGTCCCGACCTTGGACTGGCCGCCCCCGTGCCTTCTCTGAAGCACGGGTGCGCGCCCATCACGCCAAGGAATGGATAGTCGTAAAGTCATGGACGCTCGGTTTCCGGAGTCTTCCCGGCGTTGAGCTTCTCGAATTGCCGCAAGATCTCGTTGCCCCGCTTGACCGCGTCATCCATCGCCTGCTGCGGCTGCTTCTGACCGGCAAAGACAGCCTCCACCTCCTGGCGCTGGGCCAGCATCGTCTGCACGAAATTGCCGAAGCGGAAGCCGCGCGAGTTCTCATTCGGCGTGCCACGCGAGAGCTGTAGCACGGCAATTTCTCTGGTCGGGTGATCCTTGTAGTAGCCACGTTCCCGCGCAAGCGCATAGGCCCGGTTCGTGGCGGGAACGTAGCCGGTTGCGCCATGCCACCACACCTGAGTTTCCGGCTGGGCGACAAAGTTCAGAAAGGCCGCGACGGCTTCGTATCGCTCCGGCGTGTGGCCCTTCAGGACCCAGATGGCGCCGCCGCCGATGGTGCTGTTGAGGGGCGGATTGACATCGCTCTCGTGCGGCAGGAAGGTCGCGCTCCAGTTGATGGTCGCGTTGCGCTCGATATTGCCATGCGATGCGGTCGAATTGACGAACGTCGAGCACCGTCCCGACGTGAACAACTGCTCTGGGCTGAAGCCCTGGCCCGCGATCTGCATCACGCCGTCGTCGAGCCACTTCTTCAAGCGCGCGACTTGCGAGACCACCTTAGTCTTGTTGTAGACGAACTCGGTCCCAAGCCCGTCAAAGCCGTTTGCGAGCGTGCCGTAAGGCTGGTTGTTGATGGCGCTGTAGTTCTCAAGCAGGCTCCAGTAGAAATCGCCGGGCAGCACCGTGCCACATTCGCTAATGCTCTTGGACTTGATGGTGTAGAGCTGCTTCTCCAACTCCTGCCAGGTGTCAGCCGGCTTGTCGAAACCGGCCTTCTGGAAGTGATCCTTGTTGTACCAGAAGATCGGCGTCGATGAGTTGAACGGCATCGCCGACATCCGACCCTTGTAGCTCCAGAAGCTTGCCACAGGCTTGATGAAGTCCGAGAAGTCGATCTTGTAACCCTTCTGGTCCATCAAGTCCTGAACGGGTACTACGGCCCCCGAGAGCAGCATCGTCATGTAACCGCGCTCGGCGATCTGCACCATTTCCGGTGGCCGCTTGGCGCGATAGGCGGCGATCACCCCGTTGGTCACCTCGTCATAGTTGCCCTTGGCGACGGCGACGACGGTGTATTTGTCCTGCGATGTGTTGAACTTCTCGACAAGCTCATTGAGCCGGTCGGCCAGGACACCGCTCATGGCGTGCCACCACTGCACCTCGACCCGGGCCTGTACCGGACCGGCCAATGCCAACGCGCCGAACAAGGCCGCAATGAATGCGACTTTCCTACCCATGGGCGGCCCTCCCTGGCCAGGCAGGACGCCCGGCTTTTACATTTGTATTCCTATCATGACATATGTGTCGAGATGATGAAAGAGGGTCGGCTCGCGTCGGGCAGCTTTCGCCCGGCCTCGCGCGGGCACAGGCGCATTAGATAAAGCTCGCAAAGGCGTCCTGTTGCGCCGCCGTCAGATGCAAGCCATGTTTGGTACGCCGATCCAGAAAGTCCTGAGGCTCCCTGGCCCACTCGCTCTCGCGTAAAAACGTGGCCTCACGTTCGTAAAAGTCTCCACCGAAATGTCGACCGAGATCGGCCGAGACACGGGCCGAACCAAGCAGTTCGCGCGCCCGCGTGCCATACAGGCGCGCATAGTGGTGGATCAGCTTGCGCGGAAGGTCGGAATATTCGCCTGCCAGCTGGACGATAAAGGCGTCGAAGTCACCACCGATGTCGCCGCCGGGCAGCGGCCTTCCCGCCGTCCAGCCCGGCGACATCTTCGGAAACCATGCCTCAAGTCGCTGCAACGCATGCTCCGCGAGCCGACGGTAGGTCGTGATCTTGCCACCGAAGATCGAGAGCAGCGGCGGCACGCCCTGCTCGCCGTGAACCTCGAAAACATAGTCGCGCGTCACCGCAGACGGGTTTTCGGCATTGTCGTCATAGAGCGGCCGAACACCGGAAAATGCATGGACGATCTCCTGCTCCGACGGGGGGACACGAAAGTAACGGCGCAACACGCCGAGCAGATAGACGATCTCGGTGTCATCGATCGCGACGTCCTCGGCGCGGCCATCATAGGAGATGTCCGTCGTGCCGATCAGTGCGAGGTCTTTCTCGTAAGGATTGACGAAGATGACGCGACGGTCCTCGTTCTGGAGCAGATAGGCTTGCGCTCCGCTCCAGAATTTCGGCACCACGATATGGCTGCCCTTGACCAGCCGCACATTGTGCGACGAATTCAGCCCGACGACATCTTGCACAACGTCCTGGACCCACGGCCCCGCCGCATTGACCAGCGCGCGCGCCCGGACGGTGTGCCTGCCGCCGCCGTCATCCCCCTGCATCTCCAGCTGCCATGCGTCACCTTCCCGGCGCGCACTTAGGGCGCGGGTGCGGGGCAGGATGATGGCGCCGTTGCGCGCGGCATCAACCAGATTGAGGATCACGAGCCGTGCGTCATCGACCCAGCAGTCCGAATATTCAAAGCCACGCCTGAATTCGGAGCGCAGCGGCGCGCCCTCCGGCGAATGCGCAAGATCGAGACCCCTGCTCGACGGCAGCCGCTTGCGGCCGCCGAGATGGTCGTAGAGAAACAAGCCGGTGCGGATCAGCCAGGCCGGCCGCTGCTCCGGCGAGTGCGGCAGCACGAAGCGCATCGGCCAGATGATGTGCGGCGCGGACGCGAGCAGCACCTCGCGCTCGATCAAGGCTTCGCGCACCAAGCGAAATTCATAATATTCGAGATAGCGCAAACCGCCGTGAACGAGCTTGCCCGAGCGCGACGAGGTGCCTTCCGCAAAGTCACCCTTCTCGCACAGCAGGACCTTCAGGCCGCGGCCCGCCGCATCGCGCGCGATGCCGGCTCCGTTGATGCCACCGCCGATTATCGCGATGTCGACCAGCCCACGATCCCTGCCCGCGTGCGGCGCAGCCTCCGTCATCACGTCCTGCTGCGCTTCTTCTCGATCCGTTGTCGCGCGGCCGCCCTTGCCGATGCGCCTGCCTTACCCGGCTTTGCCTTCGACGCCTTGGATTTGGGTTGCTGGAGGCCATAGGTTGAGAAGCCCTTCGCCGTGTCGGCGATCTCCGCTTCGTTGAGAATGTGAGGCGATCCCAATGCCAGCGAGAGGTAATATTGACGCGCGATGGTCTCGAGCTCGACCGCCAGCCACATCGCCTTGTCGAGGTTGGCGCCGACCGCGATCATGCCATGATTGGCCAGCAGGCAGCCGTTGCGGCCTTCGAGCGCGGCGAGCGCCAGCTCGGATAATTCCGCCGTGCCGTAGCGGGCGTAGCCGGCGCAGCGGATGTCATTGCCTCCGAACGCGGCCATCATGTAGTGGCAGGCGGGGATCGGCTTGCGCGCGATCGCAAGCACCGTGGCGTAGGTGGAATGGGTATGAACGACGCTGCCGACGTCGGGGCGGCCGCGCATGATGTCGAGATGGAAGCGCCATTCGGTCGACGGCTGCAACGGCCCATCCCAGGAGCCGTAGTCACTTTCAAGCGGCATCGAGGCGATCATCTCCGGCTTCATCGCGTCATAGGGCGTCGCCGACGGCGTGATCAGCATCCGATCCTTGTAGCGAGCGGAGATGTTGCCTGACGTCCCCTGATTGAGCCCTGAAGCGTTCATCCATCGGCACTTGGCGATGATCGCCTCGCGCAACTGTCGCTCCTCACGGGTCATGGCAAGATACCTTTCGTCTTCAGCACGGATTGAGCGGCGGCTCGCCGGCGAGATAGCGGCGAACCTCTTCGGCTGCCTGATCGGCAGCAATGGTGACGGTGCGCAACGAGGCCCCCGCAATGTGGGGCGTCAGCGTGACGTTGGGCAGCTGCAGGAGCGGCCAGTCGGCCGGCACCGGCTCCACGGCAAAGGTGTCGAGCATGGCCCCGCCGAGCCGTCCGGCGGAGAGCGCCTCGTAAAGCGCCGTGTAGTCGACCAGTGGCCCCCGCGCCGTATTGATGAAGATGGCGCCCGGCTTGACCTGCGCCAACGCCGCGCGATCGATGAAGCCGGTAGTCTCGGCGGTCACCCGCGCATGCAGGCTGATCACGTCGGCGCGCGCCAAGAGCTCGCTCAAGCCGACGTGCTCGACGCCGTCATTGCGATCCTGCGCGCTGAGCTGGACGTATGGGTCCGTCACCAGGATCCTGCACCCGAATGCCTTGAGCAGTTTCACCACGCGGGTGCCAATCGCGCCATAGCCGACGATGCCGACGGTCATCTCGCCGAGCTCACGCCCGGTGCGATCGGCGCGATAGAGATCGCCGCGCCATTCGCCGCCGCGTAAGGATTCGTGCCCGCTGCGGATCAGGCGCGTTTCGGCGAGAATGGCGCCGATGGTGAACTCGGCCACCGCACTGGCATTGCGGCCGGGCGTGTTGACCACGAGCACCTTGTGATCGCGCGCTGCCTGCATGTCGATGTTGACCGGGCCGCCGCGCGACACCGCAATGAATTTGAGGTTCGGCAGGCGCTGCAGCATCGATCGGGAGATCGGCGCGAGATGCGTGACCAGCAGCGCAGCGTCGCCGATGAAATCCGCGACCTCGTCGGGGTCGCCCATGAACTCCTTCAATCCGTCGAGCTTGGAGCCGGCATAGCCGTGCTCCATCGGCTCGTCCGGCCAGGGTTGCTCCAGGACGCGGATGTCGATGCCGTTGCCGCAAGCCGCCGTGATCCGTTCGGCAAAGACGCTCGGCAGCATGAAGCGGTCACCGACGATGGCAATGGTCTTAGGCATGACCGGCTCCCGCACGCACGGCCGCGAGTTGCTTCCAGACCGGCCGCGTCGCGAGCCTGGCCTCGAGATAGGCCGGAAACAGCCGCGCATAGCGCGACACCAAGGCCGCATCCGGCGTTTGCGGCGCAGCGAGATACGGCCGCACCCACACATCCGCACAGGCCGCCATGTCCGGATAGAGGCCGGTCGCCACTGCCGCGATCATGGCGGCGCCCGCAGCTCCCGCTTCGCCGCGACTACAGACACGAACGTTGCATTCCAGCGCAGCGCCAAGGATCGCGCCGAGCGCCCGGCTTCGCGCCGCGCCACCGGTGATGCGCACGTCCCGCGGCAGCGCGCCCATCGCGGCGTAGCAATCACGGGCGGCGAAGGCGAGCCCTTCCATGACCGCGCGCATCAGATCCCAATAGCCGTGGCGTGTGCGCAAGCCCAGGAATTGCGCACAGGCTTCATGGGCGACGAATGGACCGCGCTCGCCGGCATCGGAAATGAAGGGATGGAATAGGAGCTCGCCGGGCCGCGCCTCGAGCACGTGGTCGTCGAGTCGACGGATCAGGTCGGCGCGCGAACGCGTAATGCCCTCGGCGGCGAGCAGGTCGCGCGCGAGGTCGAGGAGCCAGTCGATGTTCAGCGTCGCCGCCATGTTCGATTGCATCTGGGCATAGTGACCGGGGACCGGAAACGGCATGGTATAGCCGGTCGCCTCGGCGTTGAGGACCACCGCATCGGCGCTTGGCGCCAGCCGCATATGCATGCCGGTCGAGCCGATGATGGTGCAGCCGACATCCGGCGCCGGATCGTAGAGCCCGGCCCCCAGCGCATTGCAGATGACGTCGACATAGCCGAGCGAGACCGGAACGCCCTGCGGCAGTCCGATCTCGAGCGCTGCGCCGGCATTCAGCGGATGCGTGGTCACGACGCCGTCGACGACGTCCGGAAACAGGGCCATGCAATCGGCGATTCCGATCAGGCGCGCCGTTTCCGCGTCAAAGCGGCGCTTGCGGAAATCGCCGCAGGAGAAGGTCGCCTCCGACGGATCGGTTGCACGCTCGCCGGTGAGCAGGAAATAGAGCCAGTCCTTGCAATGAAAGGCCGTGCGGGCGCGCGACAGGCTCTCGGGCGCATGCGCCTGCAACCAGGCCAGTTGCGGCCCCTGCTGGCAGGCGTTCAGCCCCGAGCCGGTCCGCCAATAGAGCGCCGCATTGCGCTCGCTGGCGCGGATGTCCCCGACGAGACTGGCCGCGCGCGAGTCGAGCCAGAGCAGCGCCGGCGCGACGGGACGCCCATCATCGTCGATCAGCCAGGTACCATCGCCCTGCCCTGTCACCGCGATGGCGGCGAGCCGTGAGGCAAGATCGGGTATCGCCGCTCCCAGGCCGCGCAGTGCGGCGACGGTATCGTTCCAGGTCCGCGTCATGTCCTGCTCGACATGTCCGCCGGCCGACGTCGTGTAGCTGTTCGGAAGCGCGTATTCGCCGAGCTGCCGGCCATCGCGCGTGAACGCGACCGTCTTGATCAAGGAAGTGCCGGCATCAATGCCGATGATGACGTCGCGGCCCCGCGCGGTGCTCATGATCAGGCTGCCTCCGCGTGGCGAATGCAGTTGCCGTCGGCGCCGAACACATGAAGGTGCCGCGTCTCCAGCGCGAAGGGAATAATGTCCCCGGGTCGCGCGGCGATCTTGTTCGGCGTCACCGCGATGAGGAGACGGCCCTCGCGTTCCCCTGCGACATGCGACTGGTCGCCGAGCCACTGGTTGGAGACGACGCGCACGCGTACATCCCCGTTGCCGACGGAGATCTTCTGCGGCCTGATGCCGATCCGGACGCGCGGGCTCTCCTCGAGCGCGCGGCGCGCGGCCGGGTCGAGCGTCTGCCCGTCGAGCTGGAACGCGACATCCGGGCCGATCGAGAGACGAAAGCCGCCGTCGGCGCGGGCGACTTCGGTCTCGAGCAGGTTCATCGGTGGCTCGCCGATGAAGCTCGCAACGAACAGGTTCGCGGGATGATCCTTCAACTCCCGTTCGCTTGCGAACTGCTGAAGCACACCATCTTCCATGACCGCGATACGGTCGGCGAGCGCGCTCGCCTCGGTCTGATCATGGGTGACGAATATCGCCGTCATCCCGCGCTCGGCAAGCAGCCCCTTGATCCGGCCGCGCAGCACCGCGCGGAGCTGCGGCTCGAGCTGGCCCATCGGCTCGTCCAGCAGATACAGATCGGCATCGCGCACCAAGGCGCGCGCCAGCGAGACCCGTTGCTGCTGCCCTCCGGAGATCGAGCGCGGATAGCTGTCGAGAATGTCCTCGATTTCCACCAGCCGCGCGATCGCCTCGACCCGGCGGGAGACCTCGCCATGCGAGAGCTGCTGCGCCTTCAAGGCGAAGGCGATGTTTTCGCGAACCGTGAGCGGCGGGTAGAGCGAATAGCCTTCAAAGGCCATCGCCACCTTGCGCCTCGCCGGCGGCAATTCGTCGATCCGGCGCTGGCCGAGCCTGATCGTCCCCGCGGTGACGCTCTCGAAGCCCGCGATCATCCGCAGGGTCGAGGTCTTGCCGCAGCCCGACGACCCCAACAGCGCGACGATCTCCCCCTTGTCGACCTCCATATCCAGCGCGCGCACGGCGTGAACCGGCGGCTTGCCGCGGCTCTGGTAGACCTTGTCGACCTTCCTGATCTCCAGCACGCCCATCCTCACAGCGCTCCCATCATGCCGCCTGCCGCCGAGGCGACAGGTCCAAACGCAGGCCTGTCGTGCGGTCAAACAAGAGAGCCGCCTCGGGCGCGAAGCGAACGAAGACGCCATCCTCCGCACTTGCCATGGCGGAGTCCTGTGGCAGGGCGGCCAGCCATTCGGTCCCGTCGGAGAAGCGTAGAAGCAGCACGGCTTTTTCGTGCATCGGTGTGATGGCGACGATGCGCGCCGGAATGGCATTTTCGCTTGGTTGGCGGGTGATGACGAGATCATCCGGGCGCACGCCAAGCCAGCACGGACCATGATCGACGGCCGCACGGTCGGCGGTATCGAGACGAACGAACGTCCCCGCCACCTCCGCGCTGAGACCGCCCTGCCCTGCGGCCGGCTCGACCTCTGCCAGATTGATGCTGGGATCGCCGAACAGGCGCGCGACGGCAACGGATGCCGGCCTGACATAGATCTCCTCGGGACGCGCGACCTGCACCAGATACCCGTCGACCAGGACCGCGATCCGGTCGGCGATCGCCATCGCCTCCCGATAGTCCTGGGTGACATAGAGCACCGCAGCCGAGCTCCGCCGGAGCAGGCTCGGCAGTTCGAGCCGCATCTCGTAGCGGAGTTTGGCATCGACGTTGCGCAAGGGATCATCCAGCAGCAGCACATCGGGATTGCCGATCAGCGCGCGGGCAAGTGCGGTGCGTTGCTTCTGCCCGTTCGACAATTCGCGGGGCATATGGCCAAGCACATGCTCGATCTTCAGAAGCCGGCTGATCGACTTGACCCGGCTCGCGACTTCGGCCGCGCCCGCCCTGGCACGCAAGCCGCTTGCGATATTGGCCTGCGCACTCATGTGAGGAAACAGGGCGAAGTTCTGGAACGCCATGCCGATCCCACGGTGCTCGGGCGGCGCCCCCACGATCGATTGACCGCCGACCAGAATGTCGCCTTCGTCCGGTTCGAACATGCCGGCGATCATGCGCAAGAGCACGGTCTTGCCGCTGCCGGACGGGCCGAACACAGCGACGATCTCGCCGGGTTCGACGGCCAGCGAAACATCCTCGGCGCAGCGGACCGGGCCGAATGACTTGCCGACAGCGTTGAGCTCAAGACGCGCCATGGCCTCAGCCTTTCACCGCACCGAGCGACAAGCCTTCCACAAGATAGCGCTGCGCATAGAGCGCGAGCAGCAGGGTCGGCGTGACGGAGAGCACGATCGCCGCTGCGATCTGGCCGTACTGAATGCCTGAGGCGGTGACGAAAGCCAGCGCACCAACAGTCACCGGCTGCTTGTCGGCCGAGGCCAGGATCAGCGCGAACACGAAATTGTTCCAGCAGAAGATGAAGGAGAGCAGACCGGCCGCCGCGATGCCGGGCCCGGCGAGCGGCACCGCGATCCGTGTGAACGCCTCGCGCCAGGTATGACCGGCAAGACGATAGGCGTGCTCGATGTCCGGACTAATGTCCTCGAAATAGCCGCGCACGATCCACAGGATCAGCGGCAGCGCGATGAGCTGATAAACCCAGACGATGCCGAAATACGTGTCGTTGAGCCCGAGCTGCTGGTAGTAGAGCGACAGTGGCAGCAACACCAGCAGTGGAGGGGCGAAGCGAAACGACAACAGCGTGAATGCGATGGTTTCGCCGAGCCGAAACTTGAACCGCGCAAAGGCGTAGGCCGCGGGCACGCCAAGCAGCAAGGCAAGGACCACGGCTGCGCTCGACAGCGCGAAACTGTTCACGAGGTTGCGCATGAACGATATTTCGAGATTGCCGGCGGCGGTCCGGAGCTGTCCTGAAATCAGCGCCTGGTAATTGGCGAGCGTCGGCTCGAAGAGGATGCGCGGCGGAATCCGCAGGATCTGCTCATTGGTCTGGAACGACATCAGGAAGATCCAGACGATCGGAAACATGAAGAAGACGAGCACAAGCGCGAGCGCGACGCCGCGGAAGATACGACCTGCGAGACTGGAATGATCCATCGCCGTCTTCCCGTCCCTCACGCGTGGCCGTGGGCGCGCGCCCGCAGCCGCAGCCAGTTCTTGATGAAGATGTTCGAGAGGATATTGGTGATCAGCCACAGGATCATCAGCAACGCCGCCGAACGTCCGACATTGGTATATTGGAAGAATTCGAGATAGGCCTGGACCTGGAACACCATCAGCCGATCGCCGGGGCCGCCTTGTGTCATCGCGTAGACGATGTCGAACTGCTGGATCGAATCCAGTAGGCGAAACAGCGAGGCGGTGATGATGTAGGGCGCAAGCATCGGTAGTGTGATGCGGAAGAAGACAAAGCTTGCCGGGACACCATCGAGCGCCGCGGCTTCGAACGGCTGGCGCGGCAACGAGCGCAAGCCCGCCAGGAGCAGGATCATGATGAAGGGCGTATAGACCCAGACATCCACCAGCACCACCGTGAACAATGCAGTCGAGGGATCGGATGCCCATTTGAAATCATGCACGCCGAACAGGCTCACGAGATAGGATAGGATGCCGAAGCTCGGGTTGGTCATGAGCTTCCACATCAGCGCGGCGATCGCGGGCGCCGTCATCAGCGGCAACAGCAGGACGATCGACACTGCGTTATGGAAGCGTGTGGGACGCCGCAGCAGCAAGGCGATGCCGAGGCCGAGCAGCAGTTCGAGCACCACTGTCAGTGCGGTATAGATGAGCGAGATGCGAAGCGTATTCCAGAACGCGGGATCGGAGAGAAAATCGATGTAATTGTCGATCCCAATGAAGCCGCGCAGATATGGCAGGTTCAGCCGGTAGCGCTGGAGCGAATAAACTGCCGCCGTCACGAAGGGAACCAGGATGGCGATGCAGACGAGCAGAGCCGGCAGGCTCAGCACATAGGGCAGCATCCGCCCGCGCAGCCTCGTGGTGCGGCGCGGTAGCACATTCGTCTGGGACAATTGGACCATGCTCATGACGATACCGGATCACGCATTGGCTTCAACACCGCCGGCCCGGATCGGATAGGCGTTCCGAACCGGCGGGTTGGCGTGGCGCGGAGGAATCGGGCACCACGCGAGGCGTCGATGGCGGCAAAGTCAGCCAAGACCTGCCTGCTTGAGCTGACGATTGATGCTGTCGGCTAGCTTGTCGAGCCCCTCGTCTACGCTGACCTCCTTCGCCACCATCTTCTGGAGCGAGGCGGCCCATTCCGTCGTCAGGTCGAAGAACAACGGCTGGGCCGTGAAGTAGATCTTGGCCCCAGGCGAGGACAGATCATGCTGCTCGAGATAGCCCGGATAGGACTTCGCGATGCGGTCACGGAATTCGCTGTCTTTCCACACCGACGCGCGCACCGGATTGACGAAATCCATCTTGCGGGCTCCGAACAGATCGTGCTCGGTCGAGGCTGCCCATTGCATGAACAGCCAGGCCGCGTCCTTCTGCTTGGAGAAGCTGGAGAGCGCGAGCGACCAGATCCAGACGTTCGGCGTCGGCGCCTTGGCGGCCGGATTTGCCGCGAACGGCGCGTAGCCGAGATGACCCCTCTCCTTATTCTCGCCGCCGTTCATGAAGTAGCCGAGAATGTCGGCATCGAAGATCATGCCGGAGGCGCCGGCGCCAAGGTCCGTGCCGACCTGGTACCAGGTGTAGGTCGACCAGTTCTTCGGGCCCGAGGTCTGGATCATCTTGACCCATTTCTCGTGGAACTCCTTGGAGGCCTTGGTGTTCATGGCGGCCTTCAGCTTGCCGCCTTCCATCACGAAATCCTTCTGGCCGAAATTCGAGTAGGCGGACAGGAATCCGGGATGGATCGTGGCCCAGGAGCGTGAGCCGCGGACGCCGACGCCATAAGGCCCGCCTGCATCCTTGGTGATCTTGGCGGCGACATCGAGCATCTCGTCGAGATTCTTCGGCGGCTTGACACCAACCTTGTCGAAGATGTTGCGGTTGTAGGTGATATTGTTGAGCTCATAACCCCAGGGAATGCACCATTGCTTGGCCTTGCCCGAGCCGAGCTCGGAGCCGGCAACGCCGTCCCAAGCCGTCGAGGACCGAAGGCCGGGGAGCACGTCGTCCCAGGCAAAGGCCGGGTTAGTCTTTGCGGGGTCCTTGATATAGGCGTTGAGATCCTCGATCCAGCCGGCCGGACCGTAGGTCCAGGTCATGTAGGCACCGGTCATGAAGGCGTCGTACTGGTCCGATTTCGAGGACAGCGCCGCGGTGACCTTGTCGAAATAGACATCCTCCGGGAAGATATCGTAGGCGACGTTCATCCCCGTAAGCGACTTGAAGGCTTCGATATCGCCAATCATCGCATCGACGTAGGGGTGCTTGTTCAACAGCAGCTTGACGGTCTTGCCGCTATAGGCCTTCCAGTTGAAGTCCGCCGCCATGGCCCGCGACATCGCGGCGACGTAGGCGGAGTTGGCGGCAACGCCGGCGATGCCGAGCTTTGCGGCACCATCCAGCAGATCACGCCGGCTGATGCGCTTGGCGGCGTAGGAATCGAATAGATTCTTCTCGCGATCGTGCATGAGTAACCTCCCGTTATGAGCGTTTACTTTCCCTTCCGACCTTTATTCCTGGTCTTGGTAGTCTTGCCGGATGTTGCCTCCGGCTTTTCCGTCGCGAGGGCCTGAGCGGTTGCCTCGTCGATGATGAGACCGTGCAGGAGACGGCTGCGCAGCACCGCGCGCAGAGCCGTGACCTTGGCCAGCCCGCCGCCGATGGCGACGATGCGATGCTTCCTGAGGTCTGCCGCTTCCATCGAAGTTGCGCGCGCCGACAGGTCGATGTCGAGCACTTCGCCATCGGCGTTGAAAAAATGCCCAAGCAGGTCGGCGCAAGCGCCGGCACGCTTCAATTCGACGACCTCGTCCGGCCTGATCATGCCGCTCGAAACCAGGAAGCCTTCGGCATGGATTTGTCCGATGCCGACGAACAGGAGTGAGGCCTTGCGCGCGAGCGCGAACACGTCCGCGATGCCATATTGCTTCATCAACACGGCACGATCGGCGACCGAATTGGCGAACACCGGCACCGGCAGAAGATAAGCCTCCGCCCCGGTGCGCTCCGCCAGCCGATGAATGACGTCGAACGGATTTGCGGCGAATTTCCGCGTCAATCCGCCGAGCAAAGAGACGAATTGCACGTCCCGCGCCGGCGTCTGCGGCAACTGCTCGACGACCGCGGCGAGCGTGCGGCCGTGACCGACGCCGATGATCTTGTCCTCGCCGCGCTCCAGGACCTGCCGCAGGAAGCTCGCGCCTTCGAGCGCCAGCGCCTTCAGCGGCAGGTCGCCCTCGCCGAGATCCGGCGCGACGCGGCAGAAAGAAAGGCCGTAGCGCTCGGCCAATGTGTTCTCCAGCGCGACGCATTCGGCCACGGGCCCCTCGACGAAGACGCGGATCATGCCCTCGCGGCTCGCGCGCGCGATCAGCCGGTGCGCCTTTGTGCTCTGGATGTTGAGGCGATCGGCGACCTCGGACTGGGTCAGCCCGGCGGCGAAATAGAGCCACGCCGCCCGCGTTGCGAGCGACGCCTCACCGTCAACCATCGGCAGCCTGTCGGAAGGTATCGCCACGCCGGAAAAGCCCGCTTGCAATTTTCTTCACGTCTTGCAAAAAATTGCAGAGGCGGATTGGAACGTCAATCCCCCAAACGTGCTGCGGTGCAATCTTGTTGCGCTATCAGCAATGGTTGCCATCACGCTGTGGAGGTCGAATGGCAGGCGTGTTCCTCGGCATCGACGTCGGAACCGGCGGCGTTCGCGCCTGCGCCGTCGATGCGCGCGGCGCCAAGCTCGGAATGGAATCGGCGCCTCTTCCCCCGCCACGACAGAACGGCAACGCGATCGATCAGGATCCGGAACTCTGGTGGGACGCGACGGCTGTCGCGATCCGCAAGCTCGGCCGCACGATCGATCTCCAGACCGTCGAGCGCGTCAGCGTCGACGGCACGTCAGGCACGCTGCTGATGATCGACGCCGCGGGTCGGCCCTGCACGCCGGGGCTGATGTACAACGATGCGCGCGCGGCAGCGGAGGCCGCCCGCATTGCGGCCGTTGCCTCCGCGGACAGCGGTGCGCACGGCGCGAGCAGCGCGTTGGCGAAGCTGCTGTATCTGTCGGATCGCGCGGAAGCGGGCCAGGCGCGTTTTGCTGTGCATCAGGCCGATTGGATCGCAGGGCGGCTCGCCGGACGTCACGGCATCAGCGATGAGAACAACGTCCTGAAGCTCGGCTACGATCCCGTGACACGCACCTGGCCGGCCTGGCTCGACGAGCTCGGCGTATCCCGCGAGCTGCTGCCGAACGTCCTGGTGCCCGGAACTCCCTTTGCGGATATCGATCCCGAAATCGCAGCCACGCTGGGCCTGTCACCGACAGTGCGCATCGCGGCCGGCACCACCGATGGTGTCGCGGCTTTCATTGCGACCCGCGCCGATACACCCGGCGATGCCGTCACTTCACTCGGAACGACGCTGGTCGTGAAGCTGCTGGCGACACGACCGATCTTCGCCGCCAATCAGGGCGTCTACTCGCACCGGCTTGGCGAGCGCTGGCTCGCAGGCGGCGCCTCCAATTCCGGCTGCGGAGTACTGCTCGCGCATTTCACCGCCGCCGATATGGACCGATTGACACCGCAATTGCAGCCGGAGACGGCGACCGGGCTCGACTACTACCCACTGCCCAAGCCCGGCGAGCGCTTTCCAATCGCCGATCCAGCGTTGCCGGCAAGGGTCGCACCGCGCCCAGCGGACGACCACCGCTTCTTCCAGGCGCTGCTCGAAGGCATCGCGGGGATCGAAGCGCTCGCCTATCGGCGCCTGGCCCAGCTCGGAGCGCCAAGGCTGCGACGCGTCATTAGCATCGGCGGCGGGGCGAAGAACGCGGCCTGGACCGAGATCAGGCGGCGCGCCCTTGGCGTTCCCGTGAGCGTTGCCGAAGAGACGGAGGCAAGTTACGGCGCGGCGCTGTTGGCACTGCGAGGCGGCCCGCCATGATCGCCGATCTCGTCGACATCGAAGGTCTCGGCACGATCGCTGACCGCTTCGATCACGTGCTGCTCGATCAATGGGGCACGCTGCACGAAGGCCAGGCCGTCTTTCCCCTAGCGCGCGACTGCGTTGTGCGGGTGCGCCAGGCCGGCAAGCGCGTCCTTGTGCTGTCGAACTCCGGCAAGCGCGCGAGCAGCAACGCCGCACGGCTTGCCTCGCTCGGCCTTCCAGCGGACGCCTATGACGGCATCCTGACGTCCGGTGAGGTCACCTGGCACGGTCTGAAGGCGCGTGTGCAGCAGCCCTTCATCGCGTTCGGCCGCACTTGCCTCCTGATCGCTCGCGGCGGCGATCATGCGATCGTCGATGGGCTCGACCTCAATCTCGTCGCAGACGTCGGCAAGGCCGACTTCATTCTGCTCGCAGGTCTCGACGATGCCGTCGCCGAGCCCGAGCACTGGCGCGCATGCCTGACTGAAGCCGCTGCACGCGGCTTGCCGATGCTGTGCGCCAATCCCGACCTCGCAATGTTCGGCGCCACTGGATTGATCCCCGCCCCCGGCGCATTGGCCCGCTTCTACGAGACGCTGGGCGGCCGTGTGACCTATGTCGGCAAGCCGCACGCGCCGATCTTTGCGGCAGCGCTCGAACGGTTGGGCCAACCGAATCCGGCGCGCGTGCTGATGATCGGTGACAGCCTTGAACACGATGTCGCCGGCGCCCGCCGCGCCGGCATGCTGACACTGCTGCTCAGGTCCGGCGTGCACCGCGATCAGACGCCGGGTGAATTGGTACGACCACCGCCCGGAGCGGATGCGCGGATGCCGCACTGGACGATGGACCATCTGGCCTGGTGAGAGGCGCGCGATGCAACAGCAACCTGCCCTGCTCCATGAGCTTCGCCGCATGTCGGCGCGCGTCGGCCGCAACATCCTCCTGGTCCAGGGCGCCGGCGGCAACTCGTCGATCAAGCATGACGACCTGCTGTGGGTAAAGGCCTCCGGCACCTGGCTTGCGGATGCCGAGCACAAGGACATCTTCGTGCCGGTCTCGCTCGGTGCGGCACGCGCGGCGCTGTCGCAAGGCGACGAACGGGTGCCCCTCGCGCCTGGCGCCGGCACGGCCTTGCGCGCCTCGATCGAGACCTCCCTCCATGCGCTCATGCCGCATCCGGTCGTGCTGCACGTCCATTCGGTCAACACCATCGCCTGGGCGGTGCGGACCGATGCGCGCGCCGAGTTCGCCGAGCGACTGGATGGACTGGCCTGGCGCTGGCTCGATTATCATCATCCGGGACTGCCACTGGCCAAGGCCGTAGACCATGCGCTGACGCAGGACAGAGTAGATGTACTGGTCCTCGGCAATCATGGCCTGGTGGTCGGCGCCAAGACCTGTGCCGGCGCAGAGGCGCTGGTCGACGAGGTCGAGAGCCGCCTCGCGCTTGCGCCGCGCTCCGCAATTGGCGCAGATGAAGACGCGCTTCGTTCAATCTGCGGCGGCACACGGTATCGGCTGCCAAAGGATCCGCGATCCCATAGCATCGCAATCGACTCTTACAGCCGCGCCATTGCGACCGACGGGTCGCTCTATCCGGACCATGTGGTCTTTCTCGGTCCGGGCCTGCCAGTTCTGAAACAAGGCCAGGATCTTCGCGCCGAGGCATCGCGGATGCAGGCGGACGGGATGCCGCAGCCGGTCGCGCTGCTCGTACCGGGTCTCGGTTGCATCGTTCGCAAGGACGCGAGCGACGGCGCCGAGGCGATGCTGAGCTGTCTCGCCCTGGTGACCGGCCGCCTACCTCTGACCGCGCAGGTTCGCTATCTGACGCGGGAGAATGAGTGCGCGCTGCTGAATTGGGATGCCGAGCGATATCGTCAGCAACTGACCGCAAATCGCTGACCGGCTGAAACGGAACAATTCCGTAACTTTGGTCGCGAAGCTTCGCGCGGTATCGGCCACTCTGCGGGCTCCTGCCCGCGCGGGCCTCGCGGCGCGCGGCCATACTATGGAACCGCTGGCTGTGAAGTGGCTCACACCGCGCAAGACGGTTGAGGTGTATCCCTCATGGCGGGTGGAATGGCAGACGGAGATGCGCATGAAACGTCTCATGCCCTCGCTCATCGCAGCCTTGCTTCTCGCCGGTGCCGCCAGCAGCGTGCTCAGATCGCACGTACTGCATATCGGTCAGAGCAGCATGCCATCCATCAAGGAACTGCAGACCGGTCAGGCCAGCAAGCTGCCTGAGCTGGAGATGCAGGACCGCTCTGTCCTGTTTGCGAGAGAGCCGGCTCAGTAGAACGCATCTCCGCTTTCAGGCTGTCCGCCTTACTCGGCCGCCGCGGTCGCGGGTTGAGGCTGTCCGTCGTTCGGACCCGTTCGCGCCGTCTGCTCGTCGAGCCAGAGACGGTGGTGCTCGCGGGCCCAATTGACGTCGACGTCGCCCGAGCCCATGGCCTCGAACGCACCTTCCATTCCAATGGTGCCGATATAGATGTGCGCGATCATCGCCGCGACGAACAGCACAGCCACGATGGAGTGGACGATCTGGGCCAGCTGCATGCCTTCGATCCCCGTCGTGTAGAACGGGAACATGAGGACATAGCCGCTCGCAGCGACGAGACCGCCGCCGATCACGACGATCCAGTAGATCGCCTTCTGGCCGGCGTTGAAGCGGTAGGCCGGCGGATGATCATGCCCGACGATGCCGCCGCCTCGCTTCATCCACGCGACGTCCACCTTGTTCGGAATATTGCCGCCGATCCACATCAGAAAGATCAGAACGACCCCAATGGTGAACGGGAAGCTCAGATAGTTGTGGGCGTACTTTGCCCATTGCGACCATTCGGAGAAGGCCTCGAAGCCGATCAGCGGCAATAGCAGCGGTCGCCCAAAGGTGATGTTTAGTCCGGAGATCGCCAGAATGATGAAGCAGGTGGCGGTCATCCAATGCACGAAACGCTCATAGATGTTGAAGCGCACGATGGTGCGGCCGGACCGTCCGCTTTCAAGGCGCACCATGCCGCGGGTGAGATAGAAGATCACGATCACCGCCAGCATGCCGATGATCGCGATGCCGCGATCCAGCGCAGGGTGACATTGTGGAACTCGCGCCATTCCCGCCCCTGCGGCTGCTCGAGAACGCCGGACCTCTGATCAGGGATGCTGACGCGGCCCTGGATCCGGTTCAGCTCCTGCAAGAGCTGCTGCTCCTTGACCGAGCTTGCGGTCGGATTGACCTGCTGGGCGCCTACCGGTGCGGGAGCTGCCACGATGAGGAGGAATAAAGCACCGGCCCCGACAGCCGCCCGAACGAGTTTTGCAAACGACACCATGAGCTCCTCCTCAATGTTCGCGCGACCTTCGTCAGGATTCGATCGTCTCGCGATAGGCCGTCTTCCACCCCCAGGCACCCGAACCGTAGCCGCGCTTCATCACACGCTCCTTGTAGATCTGCGCGATGATCTCGCCGTCGCCTGCGAGCAGCGATTTTGTCGAGCACATTTCGGCACACAGCGGCAGCTTGCCCTCGGCCAGCCGGTTCGCGCCGTATTTCTCGTATTCCTCCTTGCTGCCGTCCGCCTCCGGACCGCCGGCGCAATAGGTGCACTTGTCCATCTTGCCGCGAGAGCCGAAATTGCCGACCTTCGGATATTGCGGCGCGCCGAACGGACAGGCGTAGAAGCAATAGCCGCAGCCGATGCAGAGATCCTTGGAGTGCAGCACCACGCCGTCAGCGGTGGTGTAGAAGCAGTTCACCGGGCACACCGCAGCGCACGGCGCATCGGTGCAATGCATGCAGGCCATCGTGACCGAGCGTTCGCCCGGCTTGCCGTCATTGATGGTCACAACGCGACGCCGGTTGATGCCCCAGGGCACCTCGTGCTCGTTCTTGCAGGCGGTGACGCAAGCGTTGCACTCGATGCAGCGATCGGCGTCGCAGAGAAATTTCATACGTGCCATCGTCGTTACTCCTAAGCCGCCGCGATTTGGCAGAGAGTGACCTTGGGCTCCTGCATGCCCGTCGCGGGGTCGTATCCGTACGTGGTGATCGTGTTGGCGCTTTCGCCGAGCACGATCGGGTCGGTGCCCTTCGGGTAATTGCCGCGAAGATCCTTGCCCGCGAACCAGCCGCCGAAGTGGAATGGCATCCAGGCGACGCCCTTGCCAACGCGCTCGGTGACGAGCGCTTTCATCTTCGCCCTGGAATTGTTCTCTGCACCCGTGACCCACACCCAGCCACCGTCCTTGACACCGCGCTCGGCGGCATCGGCAGGATTGATCTCGATGAACATGTCTTGCTGCAATTCGGCAAGCCACGGGTTGGTGCGGGTCTCCTCGCCGCCGCCCTCATATTCGACCAGACGGCCGGACGACAGGATGAGCGGGAACTGTTTTGCAATTCCCTTCTCGACCGCTGCCTTCTGCACGGAGAACCCGATATTCGGCATCCGGAACTGCTTGGCGTCGGGCAGCGTCGGATACTTGGCGACGAGGTCGACGCGCGGCGTGTAGATCGGCTCGCGGTGAACAGGGATAGGATCGGGCAAGCCGAAGGCATTCATGCGCGCCTTGCCGTTGCCGTAGGGAACGCAGCCATGCGCCAGCGCCACACGCTGGATGCCTCCCGACAGGTCGAGCGCCCACGACACCGTGTCCGGATTGGCGGGATTGATCTTGTTGATCACGGCCATTTCCGCTTCGGTGAGCTCGGTGTCCCAGCCGAGCTTCTTCAGGCTCGCCAGCGTGAACTCCGGATAGCCGTCCTGAATTCCCGAACCCAACGAGTACGAGCCGTCCGCGAGCAAGCTCACCTTCCGCGTCGTGCCGTCCGGCAGCTTCTCCTCACGCTCGATGCCGAACCGCGGCCGGAACGTGCCGCCGCCGTCCATCACATTCAGATTGGTGTTGTAGAGCAGCGGCGTGCCGGGATGCTTGACCTCAGGTGATCCCCAGCACGGCCAGGGCAGACCATAATAGTCGCCGCCGACCTCGGGATCGTCCTTCGGTGCCCGCATGCTCAGCATGTCGAACTTGGCCTGGTTCTTCATGTGCGCCTTGAGGCGCTCGGGCGATTGCCCGCAATAGCCAGTCGACCAGCTGCCGCGGTTCATCTCGCGCAGCACATCCTCGGCTTCAGGAAGATTGTTTTCGACTTTGATTTTCTTGAACATCTGGTCGGCGAAGCCGAGCTTCTTCGCCATCAGATAGATGACTTCAAGATCATCCTTCGATTCAAAGATCGGCTTCACGATCTGCTCGCCCCATTGCAGCGAGCGGTTGGAGGCGACGCGCGACCCCTTGCATTCGAATTGCGTGGCGACCGGCAGAATGTAGACGCCATCCTTGCGGCCCGCCTCCACGGAGAGCGAGGCCCAGGTCGTCGGATGCGGGTCGGCAATGACGAGCAGCTCGAGGGCCTTCAGACCCTTGAGGGACTCAGGAATGCGGGTGATGCTGTTGGAGGCGTGTCCCTGCACGAACACCGCCTTCACGTTGTCTTTCTGCGCGACCTGATCCTTGGGCAATGTCACTGCCTCGAACCAGCGGGTCAGCGGAATGCCGGGGGTTTCCATGATCTGCTTGGAGTCGAAGCGGGACTTCAGGAAGTCATAATCGACCTCCCAAACCCGCGACCAATGCTTCCAGGCGCCTTCGGCGAGGCCGTAGTAGAACGGCAGCGTGACGATATCGAGCCCGACATCGGTCGCGCCCTGCACGTTGTCATGACCACGGAAGATGTTGGCGCCTGCGCCGGCCTTCCCGACATTGCCGGTCATCAGGAGCGCAATGCAACTTGCGCGCACGTTGGCGGTGCCGACGGTCTTCTGGGTCTGGCCCATGGCCCAGATGAGGGTTGCCGGCTTCTCGGTGGCGAACATCTTGGCGACGCGCTTGAGCTGCTCGCCGGGAATGCCGGTGACTCGCTCGACTTCTTCCGGAGGCCATTTCTCAACCTCTTTCTTGATGTCGTCGAAACCGTAAACGCGCTGCCGGATGAACTCCTTGTCCTCCCAGCCATTCTGGAGAATGTGCCACATCATGCCGTAGAGCACCGGGATGTCGGTGCCAGGGCGCATCCGCACATATTCGGTCGCGTGGGCCGCCGTACGCGTCAGGCGCGGATCGATGACGATAAAGTTGGCCTTTTGCAGCTCCTTGCCCTCGAGCAGGTGTTGCAGCGAGACCGGGTGCGCTTCGGCCGGATTGCCGCCCAAGATGACCTGTGTCTTCGCATTGCGGATATCATTGTAGCTGTTGGTCATCGCGCCGTAGCCCCAGGTATTGGCGACGCCGGTCACGGTGGTCGAATGGCAGATGCGAGCCTGATGATCGGTGTTGTTGGTCCCCCAGAACGCACCGAGCTTGCGGAACAGGTAGGCGCCTTCGTTGGTCATCTTGGCCGAGCCGAGCCAATAGACGGAATCGGGGCCGGACTTCTCACGTACAGCTTGAAGCTTGTCTCCGATCTCGTTGATCGCGGAATCCCAGGAGACGCGGGTCCACTGCCCATTTACCAGCTTCATCGGATAGCGCAGCCGCCGCTCGCTGTGTACGAGTTCGCGCACCGAGGCGCCCTTGGCACAATGCGAGCCGCGATTGATCGGCGAATCCCAGCTCGGCTCCTGGCCGATCCAAACGCCGTTCAAGACTTCGGCCGTCACCGTGCAGCCAACGGCGCAATGCGTGCAGATGTTCTTGCGGATGGTCGCACCTGCGGTGAGCGGACCAGCCATTGCTGCGTCCGCTTTGCGCACGCTGCCGACCGGCAAGCTGCCGAGCGCGGCAAGCGCACCGCCGGCAAGACCGGATTTGCGCAAGAAGCTGCGGCGGTCGAGACCGCCGGCCTGCCCCGCAAGGGACTCGACAACGGAGCCGTGGCGCGGGGAATGCTGGTGTGTTCGCTTGATCAGCACGGTCAGCCTCCCTTGGCCGGATAACGATTGACGCGATAAAATGCCTTGACGTGGTCGGATTCCTTATAGCGCGCCTTGCGCTTCTCATCGTTGGTCTCACTGTCGGCCTGCGCCGACCCGACCAACGGTGTCGCGAGTGTCGCACCGACACCGACCGTGCCGATGCTGACCTTGCGCAGGAAGTCGCGGCGTCCCACTGTGGCCTTCTTGTCTTCACTCATCGCATCTCTCCTGGACCTGCGCGTGCCGGTCAGTTGGCGAATGTGAATGCTTCCATCTCGATCTCGATAAAGGTGCGACCGAGCGCGCCGACCGCCCGATAGAAATGGGCGTTCCCGGCGCTCTCGATGTCCGCGAACAGCCGCCCCATCCAGGGCGATACGTGTTTCTCGAAGAAAGTGCACTGTGCCTCTGGCGAGGCACCGAAGTGCCCGCCGGCAAGGCCCGACATGATCTCGCAAATGATCGCGGCGTGATCCTCGGGTTCGGAATTGTTGGTCAGCCGCTCGATGCCGAGCGTCGTCAAGTCTCCTCGCAGGCGCGACAGCGGCCGTTCGTTGAGGAAGCCGGTGAGATAGTACGAGGCATAAGGCAGCAATTCGCCGCGACCGAGCCCCACGAACAGATCAAAATATTCGCGCTCGACTTTCGCTGCGACCGCGCTTGAGGCGACGTCGGCGAGCGCCGCATGCGCGCGGCCGAGTGGCGTTGCGTCACCACTCAATGCCGCAAGCTGCTCGAGCAATCGTTTCGACGGCGGCGCGGACAGCAACGTTGCTAGCAACGCATATTCCTGCGCGCGCGCAGCATCGAGGGCATCGACGAGTTCTGCTGACACGGCTTGTTCGCTGTAGAGATCGGGCCGCAAATCGTTGCGCGGAATACCGGTCGCGGTTTCGACTGCAACCACCCGTTGTGCAGGCACGCGGGTCCAATTCGAGACGGAGGGTTGGCTGATACCGATTTTGCGCGCAAGCTGGGCAATGCCGCCTGCAGCATCGATTGCGCGATCAAGCCCGTCATCCCGCACGTGGACCTCCCATCCGAGTCCCGTCTGCTTGATTATTGCTTTTGTTACAAAGCGCTAAGGAAATCGTAACCCCGGTTCCGTGGACGGTCAATAATCCGTCCATAGCCTGAGCCTATAGCCTTTAGTCGTGCTGCTCGCGCGGCAGTGCACCACCGTGATTACGGCGCCTCACGGGCTCAGCGAAATCCGCAGATCCGTCCGCGACTGTCGGTTGCACCGCAACAGAGATTGCCGGCCGTTCCGTCGCGTCCGATGTCTCGACAACGTCGGATGCGGCCGTCGCGTCGGCTTGATGCAATTCCGCCGAAGGATTCGCTGTTTCAATTGAAGTCTCGGGGAGGGATTGGACCACCTCACGCACCCCACCGACGATGCGATCGACGAGTGCGGCCAGCTGTTCCGGCGAACAATCCAGCGGCCCAAAACCCGGCATTGCGGTCGGGTCGTTGAAGTCCCATGCATTCTCCGCAAGCCCGACGAAGTCGCGAATGGCGGGATCGGTCGCCCAGGCGCGGCGAAGAGCCGCACGGCTCAACTCCGGTGGAATACCCTTGCTCAGGAAGGCGGTGATGTCGGTCGCAGCATTGATCTCATCGATCGACGGCAGGCTTGAGAGATCGAACTCGCTATCATCGTCCTTGCGCTCGGGCGGCAGCGTGGGCTGCACCGCGGCAGGCTTCGCCGGCTCCGCCCGCGCTTCGCGTTTGCGGCGGGACCAACGTGCAAGGAACTCCTCCTCACTCATTCCTGTCCGCCTTCATGGTCGCGGCGCGCCAGCGCCTCCGGATCAGCGCGGCCCCGCTTGCGTTTGACGAACTCCCGCTCGACATGGTGCTCGGCCACGAACCTTTCAATTGCTTCGCGCAACACCTCCGGCATCGGCACGGCCTCGACGAGATTGTCGGCGGCTTCGGTAAAGCCCTCGCCCTCAGCGGGGTCGGCGGTAACCGCAGTAAGGGTATAAGGCCAGGCGCCTTCCGAGGGCGACAGCACAGTCCAGATGCTCGGACTGCCGGAGGCGAGGTTGTCGCGATAGCGCGCCGTCTCGGACGGATAGAGATCCACGGTCGCGCTTCCCGCATAGAACAGGGTAGTGCCGTCCTGCTCGCGAAGCACGGTCCAGGGTTGTGCCGCCGGCTCGTCCGGCAGAACGGCAATTCCGCGCCAGACGAAATCAACCCAGGGCGAGTCGGCCTTGCTCCGCTCGACGACGACGCCGACGGAGATGGACGCTAGTGGCGATACCGCCGGGCTCATGTCATCATCTCCAGGCGCTTCACCGGCAGGCCGGTCAGCAGATTTTGTGGCTTCATCCGGAGCTTCTGATCCTCCGTCATCGACAGGATAAGGTAGATAGGTTCGTCCCCGACATCGTCATGCGCGCGGCTTGAATCCGCAAAAGTCAGCCGGAACAGCGCGAGCACTCGGTCGGCGCTGCGCTGGTCGAGTTCCTCGCCGTGCCACAGACGGTCGCCGAGCCCAGTGGCGTCGGCATCGAGCCCGACATACCAGGTGAGCTTTGCCTCCTGCAACGCACGCAGCGGCTCGATCGTGACGTCGAAGCCAAGCAGGTGGGAGATCCATCGCGTCATCGCCTGCGCCAGCGCAGCTGGTCCACGTCCGCCGGCCGTGAGGTCAAGGGCCATGTCGAATTGGTCGCTGCGCTGCCAATAGGCCCCGGCATTCTCTTCGTTCAGCACATCGAGCACCGCATCGGTGGTGGCGCCCAGCATCGACATCAGGGAGAGCACCGGGGTCGGACTCCGGCCGCCGACTATCTCCTCGTCGCCAAGCAGCAGGGCCTGCTCATGCGGCAAAATCCGTTGGACCCGGAAGAACAGCTCGGCCGCGCGCAGCACGAACGGATCGTCGCAGCCATCGAGCGCGTTGCGCAGGATGACATGTACGAGCTGGTTGACGAACAGTGGCGGCAGGCCGTTCGCGCCTGATCGCACCGATGCAAGATAGGCGGCTTCGAGCGTCGGATGCCGCAACAGGAGATCGCGGAATGCCAGCACGAATTGCCAGTTCTCCCGTGCGTCGGCATCGGAAATTGCGGCAATTTCGTCGGCGCCGACCGCCTGACGCGGATCGGCGAGCAGTTCGCGGTGCAACCGGCGTTCGATCGGACATGCATCGGCCGGCGGCATCAGTTCGGGACGGGCAAAATAGGCCTTGAGGAATTCGTCGGTGACGCACAGCCCACCGCCCTCGTCGCGATCGAGCAGATGATGGCCGCAGGCGATCCAGAAATCGTTCATCTGACAGTCGGCTCCCGGCCCAGATCCGCAAGCCTGAGCTCGCCGTCAGGCTGGACGTCGTCGTCCACTTCCATGAACGAGAACGCCTTGCCGTGCCCCTGCCCTTCGCGAAGCTTTAGTCGGCGAAAGGACTCCCGGACCTCGCCATCGCTTGAAGCCCGGTGCACTGCAATAAGCGAGCTGACGGGATGGGTGCACAGCGACTGCGAGAATGCCACCTCCTCTTCCGCGGCGGTAATCGCTGTCGCCATGTCCGGCGCACCGAAACGATCGACGAGCTGCCTGGCAAGGAGATCGACCAGGCTGCGGCAATCATCCTCGGTCGCCGGAACGATCTGCGCCAGCGTCGACCAGCCCCAGGATTGCACGCCGAGGAACCCGCCGCGAAACGCCGCGCGCGCCTTGCCCTCGAGCTTCGCACTATCGCAATCCCAGAAGCGGAAAGCACCGGAGACGGCCCATTCACCGGGCTCCGCCGCCACATCGAAAAGGAAGGTGTCGGAGGGATCGAGCGCGATAGTACGCAAGAGCTTCACAGCCGCGGCCCTCCGAGCGCCGGATCGAGCCAGGATGGAGCCAGAAGCGCCTGCACGAGGTCGCCACGTTCGATCTCGCCCGCCCCAATCCGGCGCGTGAGGAGATCGCCGCGATCGTCGATGCGCTGGACGGTCTGCCGTTCGCGGGGCATACGGGAAAGATATTCGCGCGCGACGCCATCAAAACCGCCCGCCTGCCAGTCATCGAATGCCAGCATCAGGTGCCGGGCAAAGCTCTCCGTAATCTGCGCCGCACCAGCCTCGCCAAAGCCTTCCTGGTCGAGCGCCGCGGCGAGCGGGTGAACACCCCGCTCGTCCTCGTTCATGGCAACCGTCCGGATCATCGCGCCGAACACCAGCCATGGCGGCGGCTCCTCCTCAATGGCCGCGAGAGGCCAACCCATGCGCCCGCCGCCGACCAGCCCTCCGTCGATCCTGACGGCATCCGGCCATCCGATCGTGATGGGCTTGCTCGGCGGTGCGTAGGCACGCAAGGCATCGGTGAGCGCGACCATGCCGGCGTAGAACGCGCGCCGCGCCGTACGGAAGGGCTCGGCTGGCTCCAGCACCACGGCGAACTCCGCCAGATCAAAGCGCCCGACATAGACGAGCGTTCCGGCGCCGCTCTCCGGTGCAATGCGGCATGCGTGGGCAAAAGCGTCGCCATTCTCGCGCAGCCGCACCAATGTGAACGGCGGCGGCAGGTGGATCGGTTCCACCAGGGAAACGTGGCTGACTGGGATCGACGGCAGGCCGTCCTCCGCTTTCCTTTTCTTCCCGATGGATAATGTTCTATACGAGGCGAAGGGCCGGCGCGAGTCCGTCGTCGGTACCGGATTGGCGGAGGGGTTAACCTGGAGCAGCCATCCAAGACCGTCCTGATCTGCTCGTGCGAAGACACGATGCGTCTCGACGCGGCCGCGATTCAGCGCGGATGTCCCAACTGCGAGATCAAAAGCTTTCGCCATCTCTGCGGCGCCGAGCTCGATCACTTCCGCAGCGCAGCGGCCGCTGGAGGCGCACTGACGGTCGCCTGCACGCAGCAGGCCGCGCAATTCACTGAGGAGGCCGGCGAACGGCCTGATGCGATCAGCTTCGTCAACATCCGCGAAACCGCCGGCTGGTCTCGCGACGGCGCGCGCGCCGGCGCGAAAATGGCTGCCCTGCTCGCATCCGCCTCCATCCCGGCCCCGGACTATCCGCTCGTCACCTTGTCGAGCGAGGGCGTGGTCCTGATCTACGGGCGCGATGAGGCCGCAATCGAAGCCGGCCGCCTGCTTGCCGATCACCTCGACGTCACGGTGATGCTGAAACAGCTCGACGAGATGATGCCGTCCGCTGCAACGGTCTTCCCGATCGTGAAGGGCACGATCCGCTCCGCAAAGGGACATTTCGGCGCTTTCGAATTTGCGATCGACGATTATGCGCGTCCCCGCCCCTCCTCGCGCAATCGCTTCGTACTGGACGCGCCGCGAAGCGGGGTCACCTCGCGCTGCGATATCGTGCTCGATCTTTCCGGCGGGATGCCATTGTTTCCTGCCCACGAGCTACGCGACGGCTATCTGCGCGCAGATCCGAACGATCCCGCCGCCGTGCTCCGCGCCGTGCTGACCGCGCGAGACCTCGTCGGCAGCTTCGACAAGCCGAAATATGTCGACGTTACGCCCGCTCTTTGCGCCCATTCGCGCTCGAAGCGCACGGGCTGCCATCGCTGCCTCGATCTCTGCCCAACCGGGGCGATCACGCCCGTCGGCGATCATGTCGCAATTGATCCGAACATCTGCGCGGGATGCGGCCAATGCGCCGCTGCCTGCCCGACCGGCGCGGCATCTTATGCACTGCCGCCCGCCGATACGCAGCTTCAAAGAATTCGTGCCATGCTACTCACTTACCATGAGGCCGGTGGCACGAATGCGGTGTTGCTCTTTCATGACAGCCCGCACGGCACGCCCCTGATCGATGCCCTGGCGCGTCATGGCGACGGCTTGCCAGCGAACGTGCTTCCCTTCGCCGTCAACGAGATCACGCAGCTCGGGCTGGAGGCGGTCGTCGGCGCCTTTGCCTATGGCGTATCGGCGGTACGGTTCCTGCTGCGCGCAAAGCCGCGCCACGATGTGACCGGACTGTCGCAGACGATCGCCATGGCTGAAGCGATCCTTGGCGGCCTCGGCTTTGAGGGCCACCGCGTCACCACCATCGAAACGGATGATCCCGACGCGCTCGGCGAGCAGTTGGCTGCTATCGGCATGCTCGCGGCCGTCGCTGCGCCCGCGACCTTCAAGACCGTCGGCAAGCGGCGCGACCTTTTGCGGTTCGGGCTCAGCGAGTTGCATCGCCTGGCGCCGAAACCGGTCGACGTGATCGCCCTGCCGCAGGGTGCGCCTGTGGGCGCAATCAGCGTCGATACCAGCGGCTGTACCCTATGCCTCTCTTGCGTCTCGGCCTGCCCGACCGGCGCGCTTCGCGACGATCCCGAGCGGCCAGTGCTGAAGTTCGTCGAGGACGCCTGCGTGCAATGCGGCCTGTGCCAGAGCACCTGTCCGGAAAAAGTCATCAGCCTCAAGCCGCAGATCGATTTCCGCGCGGCCCGTGCCTCCGCCGTGATTATCAAGGAAGAGGAGCCCGCACTCTGCGTCCGCTGCGGCACGGCCTTCGGCGTCAAGAGCACGATCGACCGCATCGCCGCCAAGCTCGAAGGCCGGCATTGGATGTATCCGGCCGGCGACAAGCGGATCGCGGCACTCCGGATGTGCGCAGACTGCCGCGTCATCGTCATGAGCGAACAGCAATTCGATCCGTTCAAGGGCGTGCCGGAACGAACGCCACCGCGAACGACAGATGACTATCTCCGCCAGCGCGATGGCAAGGACTAGACGAAGCGGATATCTTCGCAGGATCGAAAGCGGCAATTATCGCGACGTTGCGCGGCCCAAGAAGTCGGTCAACGCACGGCGGTCCTCGGCCGAGCCGATGCGCTGCTCCGGCATCTTGGTGCCGGGGGTGTAGGCATTCGGCCCGATCTCGAACAGCTTTGCGACCGTCTCCGGCGTCCAGACGATGTCCATCGTCTTCAGCGCTTCGGAGAAACGATAGCCCGGCAGCGAAGCGATCTTGCGGCCGTATAATCCCGCAAGCGTCGGGCCCGCACGCTGAACCTCCTTGTCCGACAGCGTGTGACAGGCAACACATGCCCGAAATACATCGGCGCCAGGATCGCCGGCATAGGCGGCGAGCGGATCGGCCGGCGTTCCCGAGAGGTTCGAACCAATGGGATCGCCGGTGCGCGCATTCCAGCGCCTGATCTTGCCGTCCGCACCACCCGTCATCAGTGTCTCTCGATCCGGAAGGAAGGCGACCGACCATACCGGCAAGCCGGACACAACCAGCGTTCGTAGCAGGCTGCGCGACTTGCGATCGATGATCGCCACCGTGCCGCCGATGCCGGCCGCAGCAATCAACGTGCCGTCTCCCGATATCGTCAAGGCCACCACGGGTGTGGGACCGGCCGCGACTTCGCCGCTGACCTTGCCGTCGGTGGTCAGCATCCGCAGCATGCCATCGACCGCGCCCGTGACGATTTCACCATCCGGCGCAACAGCCACCGCGTTGAGCGGCGCCGGCAACGTTACGACTTCAGGCTGGCCATCCGGCAAACGCCAGATGCGCAACGTGAGATCATAACCGACGCTGAGGAGCGACCTGCCGTCCGGCGTGAAAGCGACGCCGTTGACGTTCTGCGAATGACCTTCGAGCACGCGCGACGCGCCGTCCGACAGCGACCAGAGCCGCACCGTCCGATCCCATGAACCGGATGCGAGAAGCGCACCATCGGGAGAAACCGCAAGCGCGACGATTGGACCTCCATGTCCCTCGAACACCCGATCCGGCCGCTGCCGGCCCGCCGTCCATACCGCAATCCGTGCATCGGCGCCGGCCGTGACCAAGCGGCCTCCGCTCAGAAAGGCGACAGCATTGACCGCGTCAGCATGATACCGCAGCACTTGCTCTGCCGTATCCGCCTTCAAAGACCAGCGAATGGCGGCAGTATCGAAGCTTCCGGACAGGAGGCCGCTCCCATCGGGGGAAATAGCGAGGGCTCGTACGGGGCCGCCATGCCCCACCATGTCGGCGTGCACGGATGATACCGCGAAAATGGCCCACAGGGCCGCGGCGCCACGCGCGCAGAAAGGTAGCCTCATTGACCCTCACCGGCCCTGGTCACATTCACGCCCTCAAGATTGCCAGAAGAGCCACTGGAGATGAATATCCGAACCTATCTACTTGGCTGGTGCCCTCATGCTCTTGGACGAGCCTTCCGGCGCGGCCTGCATTCCAGGCGGACTCTGACCTTGGGGACTTTCGGCGGGCGCACCACCCGACCCCGTATTGATTGGACCCGTCCAACCTTGCGGCTGTGCTTGGCCCTTCTCCTCGGGACGGGTTTGCGCCCCAGATGAGTTGGTTTGTGCGGGTTGGGCAGAGGCACTCTCGAAGAGGCAAAGTGCTGCGAAGCACAAAATCGTTGTCAACAATCTCACGTCGGATCCTCCGATGCGCGTACTAAACGGGGTGACGCTGCATTCCGTTCCGGAGTGTGCGTCGCAACAGGCTAACCTTGCGCATCCTGCTTGAATGCCGGTGGCCCGGACACTAGTCTTTGTTTGGTCACGTCAAGGATGACGGCATGCAGGGGCGACCGCGGCCATTTCTGCAGATGCTGGCGCGACTGAGCGCTTTGCGCGCGCTTGGTGGATCGCAAGATCCCGATTCCCGAGACGCCTCGCCGTTCCTGATCCTCGTTGCCGTCGTGCTTGCGCTTCTTCTTGCAATATTGGAAATCGACCTGAATCGCGCCGCACTTCAGTCTCTCGGCTTGATGGGTGATGCGTTTTCCGTCGATCCCATGTTCAAGAGCCCGTAGGCCGCCTGTGCCTTGATGCGATCAACGAGTTTGCTCGCGGCAAGCCGTGTCGTATGATTGGCTTGACGGTTCGATCGAGGGAGGCTGCGGATGAAGGCTTTTCTTCTTGGCTGCGTCGCGGCCGTGGTGATCGCGATTGCGGGGATGGAGATCTTGAATCAAGTTCAGGAGCCCGTCGCGCAAGCGTTTGCTACGACCGGGGTACGCCTCTGAGACCCCCAAATCTCAGGGCGCGAATAGGTCCTGGATCGCGAGCGGCTCCGATGCGACTCTGACGCAAGGGCGACGCGGCCTTCTTCCGCCCCGCCTGCCAATCCCGGCGCCTCAGTTCGGCGGTTTGGATGATCTCGGCCCGAGCGTCGAAACTCCGACCTCGCGGCGCCTCTATGGGCCGCAGGTTCGTGTCAAAGATCTTGGCGGCTGTGAAGTACTTTACATCCCTTTGTCCGTGGTCGAGTCTAGAATGACGAAGGCTTCTCACTTTGAAGGAGGCAGCCGATGTTCGCGACAATCAAATGGAACTCCCGAAATAAGGCTCGCGAATGGGTGATGATGGCTGGCACGCTTGTCGTCCAACTCAGCGCCCGCAATGCGACACGACGGAAGGCTGAAACCAAACCAAGGCAGCCACTCTGGAAAGAATTCGACGAGAGCCACCGTTGGGACTCAATCGCGGAAGAATGGGTCCCCAAGCGTGATCAGTGATCGCAGATTCATGCATCCTGCTGACTGAATTCCTACGCTCTCATTGGACAAGTTCATCGATGCCCAATGGTGGGGGGTACCGATTTCAGGCGCTTCTGAAAGAATGCAAGAATCTCGTCCCGGGCTGCGAGCGTGAGCTGACCCGACTCATCGACAAGATGAACTGTGACGACGCTATGGGGCGTCTTGACGAACTGCTCGAAGAACGGTGGCTTGGGCCCGGTATTCGCGGCCGTGTCAGGCAAAACACGACCAATGAAGCGATCGCCGAGCGCGGACTGGTAGGCAGCAAACCGTTCGGCACGGCAGAATGAATCGCCCGCAAACCGGTAGGCAAGGACAGTCAGATCTTCGCGTTCCAGCCTTGAACGGACTTGCGCCAGTTCGTCAGCAGAACTCTCGATGCCTGCGGGATTGTCCAACGGGAGCGACGGCTGGGACAAGACAGGAGCCAGCAGTGCCGGCTCCAGCATCATGTTCAGCGCGAAGTTGCCGGTAAAGCACATGCCGATAGCACCGACGCCCGGCCCGCCACTCTCGCCATGGGCCAGCCTCGCGAGTGCCCGCAACCAGTTGGATGCAGGGCTCGATGATCCGCCCCCGAGCGCTCGAAATTCAGCACTGACGCACGCGCGCCGAAAAACGCGGGCCGCAGTTTCGGCGTCGGGAACATCGCCATCCTTTCCGAAAAGCGACGGCATGTAGACGCGGAAGCCGGCGTCGCGAACCCAGCGAGCGAAACGCGCGACATGCGGGGTAATGCCTGGCATCTCGGTCATGACGATGACCGCGGGTCCCTGGGTGCGCGTACCTTTGCGCGCCGATGCGAGCGCGCCACTGGGCTTTCGCCGGTGCGATTTGTCCAGAGGTTGCGCGTCGATAAGGCAATGGAGCTTCTGGAAACCACTCGGCTCAGCCTCGATGACATCGCCGAGAAGGTTGGGTATGCCGACCCCTCTACGCTTCGCAAGCTCTTGCATCGGGAGAAGACACCCGGCGCGCGGGCCTCGCATGCCGCGCGCAAGCGGGACAATGGCGCTGCGCCCCAGGACGCGTGGAGCCCGACGACCTGACCGACCGGCGGTGCCCAAACGCAAGCGAGCGCCGGATGTGTCGTAGTGACCGCTGCCGTCACGCTCTGCGCTGAGAGCCCCCGTCAGCGCGGCTTGAGGAGTTCGCGCGCGACGATCAGCTTCTGAACCTCGGTCGCCCCTTCGTAGATGCGAAGCGCACGGACTTCGCGATACAGGCTCTCGACGATCTCGCCCTTGCGCACGCCGCGACCGCCGAACATCTGCACCGCGCGGTCGACGACCCGTTGGGCGGTTTCGGTGGCGGCCAGTTTTGCCATTGCCGCTTCACGCGTGGTGGGAAGCTTCTGAACGTCGCGGCGCCACGCGGCACGATAGGTCAGCAGCGCCGCGGCATCCGTTTCAGTCGCCATGTCGCCGAGTGCGGCCTGGGTCAGCTGCAGGTCCGACAGCGTCGTTCCGAACATGCGCCGTGTCTGCGCGTGCAGTCGTGCCTCCTCCAGCGCGCGTCTGGCAAAACCCAGTGCCGCTGCGGCAACCGATGATCGGAAGATATCGAGGGTCTGCATCGCAATCTTGAATCCACCGCCGGACGGACCGATGCGGCGGCTGATCGGGATGCGGCAGTTGTCCAGACGCAGCGTTGCGAGCGGATGCGGCGCGATGATGTCGATGCGCTCGGCCACGCTGAAGCCGGGATCATCGGGAAACACCACGAAGGCGGAGATGCCGCGTGCGCCAGGCGCCTCCCCGGTTCGCGCGAACAGCGTGTAGACGTCGGCGATCCCGCCATTCGAGATCCAGGTCTTCTCGCCTTCCAGAACGTAGCTGTCGCCGTCCACGCGCGCTGTGCACGTCATGGCCGCCACATCCGAGCCCGCCGCCTGCTCCGAAAGCGCGAAGGCAGCCAGCCATTCGCCGGAACGGACTTTCGGCAGCACGGCGTTTCGCAGCTCCGCCGAGCCGGCAAGCGCGATGGCGCCGGATCCGAGGCCCTGCATTGCAAAGGCGAAATCGGCAAGACCATCGGCATAGGCCAGCGTCTCGCGCGACAGGCAGATCGAGCGGGAATCGATGCTCGCCACGTCACCGTCCGGCGCCGCAACGGCGCAGTCGAGCAGTCCCGCCGAGCCAAGCGCGCGAACGAGCTTGCGGCAGGCGCCATCGACGTCGCTGTGGTCGGCCGCCTGAAGACCACCCTGCGTGACGAAGCGGTCGAGCGCCTCGCAAATTGCGCAATGACGCGGCTCGAAGAACGGCCAATCCAGCCAGTCGCGGGAGATTGTCTTTGCCAGTGAGCTCATCTGTCGCTCCACAAGGTCGGTTGCCTGCCGGCGGCCGGCATGTTCTGTGGCGTGCCTGCGAGCAAATCCGCCAATGCAGCCGGCGCCCTCGAATTGCTTTAAGCATAAACTATTTCCCTCCCTGAAGACCTTGTCAAGGCGCCGGCGCACAGACGATTTCCGGTGCTTGCCTGGCGGCGCTGGCAGAAAACGCGGACCAAACCCGCCCCGGATCAGGGGACGCCCTGCTCTTCCGGTCCCTGCCTTGAATTTAGTTTTGGCACGAACTATTCTGTTGCGCATCGAATGGAATTGCATTCGCCTTCAACGCGCCACGAGGCTCAGGAGATCGATTTGGCACTCGCAAAGGAGTCCTCGCCGGCGTCCACCAGGAACGCGGCCGATGCGGAGACCGAGTACAGGGCTCAGACGCGGCTCTGGCTCCGGCTGCTGGCCTGCACGACACTGATCGAGGGTGAGTTGCGGCGCCGATTTCGCGAGGAATACGATTTTACGATGCCGCGCTTCGATGTTCTCGCTCAACTCGATCGGGAGCCGAGCGGATTGGTGCTGGGAGAACTGCCCAAGCGCCTGATGGTTTCGGCCGGCAACCTGACGCCGATCGTCGATCGCCTGGTCGAAGATGGATATATCACCCGGACGCCGTCAAATCTGGACCGGCGCGTGCAGATCGTCTGCATGACGGTGGAGGGCCGAAAGACCTTCAGGCGGATGGCGAAGAGTCACGGCGCCTGGCTCGCCGAATTGCTGGCCGAATTCCCGATGGACCGTCTCGACGGCCTCGTCGGCGCGCTCGACGATGTGAAGAGCGCCGTGAGGGACGCTCTGCAGCATCGCGAGCGGACGTGAGGCTCAGCGCCGGACTCGAATGCCGGCGGCTTCGCGGTCCCAGGTATCCGTCGTCACACCGGCCTGCTGCAGCGCGCCCTTCTTGATCTTGCCGTTCTCCGTTAGCGGCATCTCGCTTACGATGCGGACATAACGCGGAATTGCGAAATAGGCGATCTGCCCCTCGCAATGCCTGACGATGTCGGCGGGCTCCAGCGACTGCTCCTGCTCCAGCAAGATCGCCGCCGCAACCTCATCCTCGCCCAGTTCGGACGGCAGCGGGTAGATCGCGCACGCGGCGACCGCCGGATGGGCAAGGATGATCTGCTCGACCTCCCAGGAGGACACGTTCTCGCCGCGCCGGCGGATCGAATCCTTCATGCGATCAACGAAGCGATAATGTCCATCCGCGTCTCGGACGACGCGATCGCCGGAATGAAACCAGAGATTTCGCCACGCTTCGACCGTCTTCTCCGGCATGCCGAAATATCCGGTGGCGAACGCAAACGGCTCCTTGGCGCGCAGGACGAGTTCGCCAGCCTGTCCGTCAGGCAGCTCTGAATCATCTTCGTCGACGATCCGGGCCTCGAAGCCTCCGGCCAGATATCCCATGGTTCCCGGACGGTCGGAGGGAATGGCGCCTGCGAACACGAAATTCGTCTCCGTCGACCCATAGCCGTCAACCAGCGGCACGCCGAACCGCTCGAGAAACGGCCGATGATTCTGCGGCGGTACGCCCCCACCCAAAGCGACGCGAACGCGATGAGCGGTGTCATCCTCTTTCCGAGGCTGGGCCAGTAGCATGGATGCCATGGCACCGAGCAGGTAACCCACGCTCGCATTGTGGGCTCGCGCGGCCGCCCAGAAGCCTGAAGCGGAGAATTTTTGCTCGAGCACATAAGTGCATCCGTTCAGCACGGCCTGATAGAATGCATTGAGCGCGTTGGTGTGGAACAACGGCAAGGTCGTGAACAGCACGTCGCCCTCGCGAATGCCGAGTGCCCGCGCCGAGCAGATGCCCCACCAGAACAGCTGCGCTTGCGGACAGCAGACGCCCTTGGCCGGCCCCGTGGTGCCGGAGGTGTAGAGGATGGCAACGGTATCCCCCGGCCGCACGGCACCAGCCGGCGCCATGGATGCGAGCGCGGGCAACGGCACCGCTGCGATCCGTGGCGCCTCCACGACCTGATCGATCGTCCATACGAGCGGCGGCAGAGCGGCCTCGGTGCCAACGGTCTCGAGTGCGGCGAGAAACCCGGCTTCGGCGACGAGGAGCGCAGGACGCGAGTTGCGGAAGATATGCGCGAGCTGCAGCCCCCGCAGCGCCGTGTTGATTGGCACCGTGATGGCCCCGAGCCAGGCGCAGCCGAGATAGACTTGAAGAAACTGCGGTCGGTTCGAGCACATCAACGCGACCCGGTCTCCCGGTTTGATGCCGGCCTCGATCAACGTCTGCGCCGATGCAGCCGCTATCGCCGCAGTCTGCGCATAGGTCCAGCGCGTCTGCCCAGCAACCAGCAGAACGCGATCGTCGTAGCGCTCCGCCTGCCGGGCGAGGATGGTCGAGAGCACGCGGTCGCAAGGTGGAAACAGCTCGACCGCACGCGCCCAGGCCGGCGCTTCCTGCTGCCGCCCGGCGTCATCCCGCATGCAATGCTCCGTCAAATCCGGCTCGACCAGGCCCGCCCGACGTCAAGGCAGGAGCTTGTACTTCCCGTCCTCGATCTGAACGAGGACACGCGAACGTGCATCGACGCCGTGCCGATCCGCCGGCGTGAAATTGTAGATTGCCTGCGTGCCGACGACCTCCTTGGTGGTGAACAAGGCTTGGCGCAGCGCGTTGCGGAATTCCGGCGAGCCCGGCTTGGCCCCTGTCGCCAACGCGCGCGTGGCTGCGTCGACGAAGACCACCCAGCCATCGAACGAGTAGGAGGAGAACCCGTCCGTCGGCTGCTCGCCGTTCGCCTTTTCGTAAGCCGTCCGGTAGGCCAAGGCGACCTTCTGAATAGGATTGCTCGACGGAAGCTGTTCGGCCGCGATCACCGGCCCCGTGGGGCAGATGATGCCATTGGCGGTCTTGCCGGCGAGGCGAAGGAAATCGGCGCTAATCATCCCGTTGTTGCCGTAGAGCGGCCCCTTGTATCCGCGCTCGGACAAGGCGATGGCGGGCAGCGCACCCGGCGTTCCGGTGCCGCCGAGCATGATGGCGTCGGGGCGGGCCGCAAGCGCGCGCAGCACCTGCGCGGTCACCGACGAGTCGGATCTGGCGTAGCGTTCGTTGGCAATGACCTTGATATCGGCCGCCTTGGCGCTCTGCGATAACGAGTCATACAGGAGGTCGCCGAGCGCATCCGAAAACCCGATGAACGCGACTGTCTTCAAGCCGCGCGCCTTCATGTGATCAACGACGCCCTGGACCAGGAGCGGCATCGGCTGCGGGGTCTGCACGACCCAGGGGCCGCCCTCGCCGGCCGGAACCGCTGCGATCGGAGAGACAGCGATCATCGGCACTTTCATCTCGATCGCGGCGGTGGCCATCGCCAGCGTCTGCGGCGCCCCCGACGTCCCCATCAGGATGTCGACCTTCTCCTGCTCGACGAGCTTGCGCGCGTTGCGCGCCGAGGCGGTGGCATCGGAGGCGTCGTCGAGCTGGATGAGGCGCACCTTCTCGCCGCCGATCTCGCCGACATACGTCTCTCCCGCGGCAATCCCCTTCGCGTTCGGAATGCCGATCGAGGATACCGGCCCGCTGAGACCGGTGACGAAGCCGACAAGGATGTCGGCTCGCGCTCCCTGAGGAACGGCCAGAAGTAGCAGCGCGGAGCCGAGCAGTGATTTCATCGAGATCATGGCACCTGTCTTTCGTTTCGTGTCTATCAATGTCGGGCAAGCGCCATGCGCGCGTTTCACGTCGAGGAGACCAGCGCGATCACGCGTAGCGGACTGCCCGAACCGTTCTTGATCTTCAGCGGAGAGGCCACGATGATCGCCCCAGTGGCGGGGAGCTGATCCAGGTTGCACAGGCACTGCAAGCCATAGCGGCCCGCGCCATGGAGGAAGTGATGCGCGGGATAAGGCGGCTCGAAATGCCCAGCCTGCCCTGCATCGGTGCCGATCGTCTCGGTGCCGAATCCGATGATGCCGCGCTCCTCCACCAGCCATCTCATCACCGCCGGATTCGGGCCCGGCGTGTGAGCGCCGTCATCCCGGAGGTTGGAATAGTCGCGCCACCCCTTCTTCGACCAGTCGGTCCGCAGCAGCACCCAGTGCCGGGAAGGAATCCGTCCGTGCCGGGCCTCCCAGGCCTCGACGATCGGCACCGTGAGCACGAAGTCCGGATCCTGCGCCGCCTGCGCGGAGCAGTCGATGACGCAGGCGGGCGCGATCATGTCCTTGGCCGGCATGGTATCAACCGCATTGTTGGCGAGATCCTTGCCGGTGAACCAGTGAATCGGTGCGTCGAAATGCGTGCCGGTATGCTCGCCGAAGGTCACATTGTTCCAGTACCAGGCCGGACCACGCGCGTCATAACGTGAAATCTCCTGGATGCGCACCGGCGCCGCCTGGCCGAATTCAGGCGGCAACACGATCACCGGAAAGTCGGGACTGAGCGTGAAGCTCAGATCAATGACGCGCACCGCGTCCGAAGCGATCGCATCCGCCAGTTCCAGAAGAGCCCTGCCTTGCATCGTCGCGTCCTCCAGCTTGATCGAATTTGCTGCTCAGCGGTCGAGCTCGCGCTCGAGTGCTTTTGGATTGGCCGCAAGGCGCTGCCGGATCTCCTCGGCGACGTCTCCGACATACATCTCTTCAAGTCCGTCCCTGAGCCCGGCGACGACCGCCTGCGCGACGGCGCGCGGCGCCACCTTCGGCGGAGGCACGGTCTGAAACCACTCGGTGTCGACTGGCCCCGTGAAGACGTTCATCAACTTGATGCCGCCGGGCCGGAGTTCGGCGCGAAGACAATGCGAGAGCGACAGGCACGCGGCCTGCGAGGCCGAGTAAGCGCCGAAGGCGGGCCAGTTCGCCAACGCATGGACGGAGAGGATGTTGACCCAGGCGACGCTGTTATTGATGCCGTCCGCGCCCCGCATCCGCATGATGGGCCCGAAGGCCTGCGCGAGATTGATGAAGCCGAGATAGGCCTGGTCGATCTCGTCGCGTGCAATGCTGGTGCCCTTGCGGTCCAATAGGCCACCGGGCCTCACATACTCCGTCGTATTCACGAGGATGTCGACCTTGCCGCCGATGTCGGCGGCGAGATCGCCAACTGACTTTTCATCGGCGGCGTCGAGGGTCACGAGTTCGATGCCGTCCTGCCTTCGCAACAGCTCTTCGCCGGCAAACGGCCGCCACGGCTCTGCAATGCCGACGAAAACCATCTTGGTCCCTGCGGCCTTCAACGCCAAGGCAGCTTCCCGGCCGATAGCGCTGCGGCCGTTGGTCACGAGCACGCGTCGAAACTTGGGATCGGCGGTCATTTCACGCCACTGCCTGTCGTCAGCCATGTCAGGGGTCTCCCCTTCGGGTCGGGCAAAGGCCACCGCCTGACCGCTCTTGTCGAGCTGGAACGACATGCGGACGGGGGCGCCTTCGATACAGTCGGCATGGAGATGCGCCACGATGGTCGGCCCGCAATCCATCTTGACGAGGCCGACGCGCCAGGGCGCCCGCTCGCGGAAATAGACGTCACTCGGCACGCGCGCCGTGGTCTCGGCAAGCAGCAAGCCGCGAGCCGGCGCATCGACGAAAGCGAGCGCGGCCGACAGGCATGAGGGGCACGCCTCTCGCGCCGGATAGGTGAAGGTGCCGCAGCCCTGGCAGCGCTGCAGCATGAAGCGCCCTTCGGCGGCGGCGCGCGTGAAGCCGTGCGACGTCCTGCTGCGCGCACGCGGCGGCGCGGTCGGCAGGCGCGTCCGCAGCAGCGGATTCTTGCGCCGTGGCGGTTCAATCGGATCGATCATCGCGAAGGCCCGGCAAAAATCGCGGCGCCGGAGGCAAGTCCGCGATCATAGTTGATCATACCGAAGCCTGACGCCAGGCCGAGGCTTGCATCCCTGACTTGTGTCGGGCCCGCAACTCCCAAGACCTGCCGCAGCCCTTCGACGAGACCGAGATAGGCGCCGGCTGCTCCCGCCTGCCCGACCGAGAGTTGTCCGCCAGATGTGTTGTGCGGAAGGTCCCCGTCGATCGTGAGATCGTGCTGACGCACGAACTCGGCCCCCTCGCCCTTCCCGCAGAAGCCGAGATCCTCGAACTGCATCATCGAGATGACGGGATAATCGTCGTAGGTCTGGACGATGTTCAGATCGTCGGGCTTGACGCCGGCCATCGCATAGAGCTCACCGACGTCCATCGCCCAGCCGCCACGAACCTGCATCGGATCATCAGCAAAGGCATTGTGGCGCTCGATCGTCGACAGCAGCCTTGCCGCCGGCAGCCGCAGCGAGGCGGCCATATCCTCCCGCATCACGAGGAAGGCCTCGGCGCCGGCGCAAGGCATCACGCAGTCGAACAGATGAATGGGATCGGAGATGGGGCGCGCCGCCAAATACTGCTCGATCGACAACGGCGTCTTCATCAGCGCGTGCGGATTGCGCAAGGCGTTGGCGCGTTGGGCGACCGCGATCCTGCCGACATCCTCACGCGTGACTCCGAAACTCCGCATGTAGTTGCGTGCAATGAGAGCGAAGCTCGAATTCGCGCCGCCCGCGCCGTAAGGATAGACCGCATCCTGATTGAAGCGGGAGAAATTCTCGAGCGTCAAGCGGAAGGAATCGACGTGGTTGGTGTCGCCGGCGATGCATGCCACGATATCGGCATCGCGCGCCTGAACCGCGCGCGCCGCCTTTCGCAGCGCGGCGATGGCGCTGGCGCCACCGAGCGGAATCGTATCCAACCATCGCACGCAGAGTCCGAAATGCTGCGTCAGGCCGATCCCGCTGTCCGTGCCCATGGTGAAACTGGAGACGCACAGACCATCGAAATCGGAGACCTTGATGCCGGACTCGGTGACGAGCGAGCGCAAGGCGCGACCGATCCACCACTGCGCGCTTTCGATGGAGTAGCGCACATAGGGTATCGTGACGGGAGCTGCCATCACGATGCCGTCATAGGGTACGCGCAGCGAATTCGTCACCGGCCGCCTGTCCTGTCCATCCGCCTCAGACCACCGTCAGCTTCACATCGATATTGCCGCGCGTCGCGTTCGAATAGGGACAGCGCTCGTGCGCGCCCGCAACGATGGCTTCCGCCACCGAAGTCTCGACACCGGGCAGCCTGACCTTCAGCTCGACGGCGAGCGCATAACCAACCGGCACGGGGCCCATCGCGACCTTCGCCGTCACCGAAGGCTCCGCGGCCGGCACGACCTTCCTGGTGCGCGCGACGAGCTTGACCGCACCGAGAAAGCACGCGGCATAGCCGGCCGCAAAGAGCTGCTCGGGATTCGTGCCCTCGCCTCCGGGACCGCCCAGCGCTGTCGGCAATGACAGCGACACCGATAGCAATCCGTCGGAGCTCGCTGCCTGACCGTCACGGCCTCCGGTGGCCGTGACTTCGGTTTCGTATAGGATCTTGTCAGGCGTCATCATGTCGTCTTCTCCAAACGCTGCACCGGGCCCTAACGTCGGTTGCGCGCGAGCATCGCGCGGAAATCGTCACGAGCAAGCGCGCTGGCGCGCTTGAAGCTCGGCCCGCGGCTCGGCTCGGTACCATTGAGGCGCCTGAGCTGCACCCACATCTCGGCGCTCTTCAGCGCCACCGCGGCGCAGTTGACCACCGGGGCGTGCCCAACCTTGAGACCATGCTCCCGGCCGATCAGCAGGCCCGGTAGCACGCCGGCGGGAATCACGACATCGGCGCCGCGCTCGACGAGGGGCAGCGCGCAGGCAACGAAATCCTCGATCATGCGGGCGTGCGCGGCCTGATTGCCTGCGAAGGCGTCTGCGAAATCCTCGGGCTTGCAGTCGAGGCCCGTCACGTGAACGACGCGATCGCCGAGGCCATAACGCTCGGCCTGCTCGTAGTGCCAGACCTCGAAGACGGTATCGAGCGTGACGAGGCCGAGCCGCCGACCAAGCTGCGAGGCGGCAAGCAGCGTCGCCTCACCGGTCCCGATCACGGGAATATCGAGCGTCGCGCGAAGCTCGTACAGACCGGGATCCTGGAAGTGCCCCATGACGAATGCATCGAAGCCTTGCTCCTCCGCTGCGATACCATTGTCGATCGCCTGGACGGCGCAACGCAGTTCGGCAAGTCGTCCAAACTCCCGATCCGGCGGCGAAATGCCCTCGACATGGACCGTCGTACCCGGCGCAGCGATGTTGTTGAGATACTCGGACAGCAGCGCCATGTACGGCGCGTTCAGGCTCGCATCAACGAAGCTCTGCCAGAAGATGCGCATCGTCCTTCTCCTCGAGCGGGTATGGGAGGATCGGTCGCGGGACTGTCGATACGAATATTTCAACCATAAACTAATTGGCGCGTCAAATGTGTGCGGCGCATCGAAGATTGTGGTCCGAGGCGCCACCGCCGCCGCGCCCATTTCGGGCGAACAGGAGGCGCGAGTTTTGGCTGCCGGTGCCGGAATTGTATGCAACAGCATTTTTTTGAAGACAGCCGCCCCATGCTGTTGACGCCTCCGCGGAATATACTTTAGGCTTTAAGTAATACTTCGCCGACCGGCGCTGGGGCGGCGTAACAATAGTGTTGCAGGGTACCGTTCTTGAGAGACTCGATCGTGTGGACAGTCTTCGAACCTGAACGACGCGCGACAGAGCGCGGCTGCGCTAACCTGCAGCGGCAAGCCCGGGCATGATTGCGCCGCCCGCAAGGCAAGGTCTTTTCAGTCGCGCCGACATTCGGCGCTGCAGCATCGCTTTCGATCAATTCGTTCGAAGTTCGGGCTCGGGCCCGGCAGCATCCAGTCACTCACATCCCTATCGAAGCAGGAGAAGGCAATGCGCAAGACCGTGAGCTTACTTGCACTTGTGGCTGGAATTGTCGCTGCACCGGCCGCGCAGGCCGACATCACCATCGGCTTTGTCACCTCGCTGAGCGGCAACGGCTCCTCGATCGGGATCCCCTACGGGCGCGGCATCAACGCCGCCTATGAATACAAGAAGTCGGTCAATGGCGAGACCATTCGCCTGATCCAGCTCGACGACGGCTCCGATCCGTCGGCTGCGACGCGCAACGCGCGCAAGCTGGTGGAAGAAGAGAAGGTGGACCTGCTGATCGGCACCGCAACCGCACCATCGACGATCGCGATGGCGGCAGTGGCGAGCGAATTGAAAGTGCCGATGATCGCGGTCTCGCCGATCGTCAAGCTGCCCGATACGCCGGAGCAGTGGGTGGTCTCGGTACCGCAGCCGGCGTCGCTGCTCGTCAAGATCATCGCCGATCGCATGAAGCGCGATGGCAAGAAGAATATCGGCTATATCGGCTTCTCGGATGCATGGGGCGACCTCGTCTACAACGGCGCCAAGGCAGCCGAGGCGACTGACGATCTCAAGATCCAGACCAACGAGCGCTATGCCCGCACCGACACTTCGGTCACCGCGCAGATCCTCAAGGTGATGGCCGCACGGCCCGACGCCGTGCTAATTGGAGGCTCTGGCACGCAAGGTGCGCTGCCGCTGCTCAGCCTTGCCGAGCGCGGCTTCAAGGGCAACACCTACGGCACGGTGGCGCTGGTCAATCCGGACTTCGTCAACGTAGGCGGCAAGGCCGCGGACGGAATTCAAGTCTCGGCCGGGCCCGTGATCGTCGCCGAGCAGCTGCCCGACGAGCATTTCGCCAAGAAGATCGCGCTGGATTTCCGCAGCGTCTACCAGAAGACCCACAACATTCCGACCACGGACGGTTTCTCGGCCTATTCCTTCGATGCCTGGCTGATCTTCGCCAATGCCGCTGAGCGGGCGCTCAAGACCGCGAAACCCGGCACGGTCGAATTCCGCGCTGCCCTGCGCGATGCGATCCTCAGCACCAAGGAGCTTCCGGGCGTGCATGCCGTCTACAACTTCAAGCCGGGCGCCGTGACCGGTGTCGACGAGCGCTCCCTCGTCGTCGTTCGCCTCACCGGCGGCGCCTGGAAGTACGCGCCGTAAAGAAGGACCAAGGGGCGGCAATCAGAAGGGGGGACAGCGTCTCAATGACGAGCGATATCGCGGCCATACTCGCGATCGATGGTATCGCCACCGGCGCGGTCTATGCGCTCGTGGCGATCGGGACCGTGCTCATATTCACCGTGACGCGGGTCATCTTCGTCCCCTTCGGCGACATCGCGGCGTTCACTGCGCTGACGCTGGCCGCCCTTGATGCGAAGCGCTTTCCGGGGACGGGCGCGCTGGTCGTGGTGCTGGCCTGCCTCGCAACCCTGATCGAGATCGTTTCGTTGACGCGCTCTGGCGAGCTTCGTCTCGCTCCGCGCGCCCTGCTCTTCTATCTCGTACTCCCCTTGGCTGTGGTCGGTAGCGCCTGGCTTGCCATGCGCCTCGACCCGCCCCTCGCCGTCAGGCTCGTGCTCGCACTGATGCTGATCACGCCGATCTCGCCGCTGCTCGATCGCATCGTGTTCCGCCCGATCGCGGACGGCACGGTGCTGCTGCTGCTGACGGTGTCGGTGGCCCTGCATTTTGCGCTGGTGGGGCTGGGCCTATTGTTTTTCGGCCCCGAGGGTGTCCGCACCGAGCCGTTGACCTCGTTCTCGATGGAGCTCGCCGGCGTGCTGATCTCAGGCCAGACCATGCTGATCGTCATCGCAGCGCTCGTGTTCAGCGGCCTGCTCTATCTCTTCTTCGACTTCTCGCTGGTCGGCAAATCCCTGCGCGCCACCGCCGTGAACCGGACCGGATCGCGGCTGATGGGAATACGACCGGCACGTGCCGGCACGATCGCCTATCTCCTCGGCTCTCTCATGGCCGGCGTATCGGGCATCCTGATCGCGCCTGTCAACACGGTGTTCTACGATTCCGGCTTCCTGATCGGCCTCAAGGCGTTCGTCGGCGCCATCATCGGCAGCATGACGAGCTATCCGGGCGCGGCGATCGGTGCCGTCGGCGTCGGCATCCTCGAAAGCTTCGCATCCTTCGAGAGCAGCGCACTGAAGGACGTCATCGTGTTCTCGCTGCTGATCCCGGTGCTGATCTGGCGATCCCTCGCATCGCTGCATTCCGAGGAGGAGATCGAGGAATGACGCGCCTTCACGTTCAGATCGCCGCTGGCGCCGCTGTCCTGTGCCTCGCTGCGGCTCCCTTCGTCCTCGGCCCGTTCAGCATCACCTTAATGAACTACATCGGCATCTATTCGCTGGTCGCCATCGGGCTCGCGCTCCTCACCGGCGTCGGCGGCATCGTGTCGTTCGGACAGGCGGCCTTCGTCGGGGTCGCGGCCTATGCCACCGCCTGGGTCTCGGCATTGAATGGCCATTCGCCCTGGCTCGGCCTGCTGTTCGGCGTGGCCCTGACCTGCGGCGTTGCGACCATTCTCGGCCTCGTCACGCTGCGGCTCCAGGGCCACTTCCTCTCGCTCAGCACCATGGCCTGGGGTCTGGCGATCGGCTTCCTGTTCGGCAATGTCGAGGGGCTCGGCCGGTTCAACGGCATCTCGTCGATCCCGCCGATCAGCTTCGGATCGTTCGCCCTCGTCTCCAGCGCGCAGATCTATTTCCTGATCTGGGGCATCGTGACCGCCATCCTCTTGCTCGGCTACAACCTGCTAGACTCCCGGCTCGGCCGCGCCATGCGCGCGCTGCGCGGCGGCAACATGCTGGTCGAAAGCCTCGGCATCAACGCGTTCCGGATCAAGCTCGTGACTTTCGTGATCGCGGCCTTCCTGGCCTCGCTGTCGGGATGGCTGTACGCGCATATGAGCCGTTTCATCAGCCCCGGCCCGTTCGATGCCGGCATGGGCATCGAATATCTGATGATGTCGATGGTCGGAGGTGCCGGCAGCCTTCTCGGCGGCGTCGTCGGCGCCGCCATCGTGACGCTGCTGAAGAACAGCGTGCAGGACTATCTGCCCTTGATCGCCAAGGGCGCCTCCGGACAGCTCGAGATCGTCGCCTTCTCGGCTCTCTTCATCCTGTTCCTGCAATGGGCCCGACAGGGCATCGTGCCGTTCATCGCGCGCTACCTGCCGAAACTGCAGCACGAGCGGCCGCGGCCGGCATCGCCCCTGCCCCGCCGTTCGCAACCGAAGCCCGGTGAGCTGCTCTTGAAGGTGGACGGCGCCGAGCGCCGGTTCGGCGGCCTGGTCGCCGTCAACAATGTCAGCTTCGAAGTGCGGTCGGGTGAAATCCTCGCCGTGATCGGTCCGAACGGAGCCGGCAAGAGCACGATGTTCAATTGCCTGACCGGCGCGCTGCGGGTCAACAAGGGCGAGATCGTCTTTGCCGGACGCCCGATCACACGTGACGAGCAGTCGCGAATCGCCAAGGCCGGAATCGCGCGCACGTTCCAGCACGTCAAGCTGCGGCCGCGCATGAGCCTTTTGGAGAACGTGATGCTCGGTACCTATGGCCGCACCAGTGCAGGTCTGCTCGCCGGCGCCTTCCGGCTCAACCGGCGCGAGGAAGCGAGCGCGCGTCATGAGGCGCTGATGCAGCTCGAACGCGTCGGTCTCGGCGAGAAGCCGTTCGAGCTCGCCGGCAATTTGCCGCTCGGGAATCAGCGCATCCTGGAGATCGCGCGCGCGCTTGCCGCAGACCCGACCCTCTTGGTGCTGGACGAGCCCGCCGCGGGCCTTCGCCGCCAGGAGAAGCTCAGGCTGGCCGAGCTGCTGCGCTCGCTCCGGGCGGACCACCTGACCATCCTGATCGTCGAGCACGACATGGAGTTCGTGATGTCGCTGGTCGACCGCATCGTCGTGCTGGATTTCGGCTCGAAGCTCTGCGAGGGCGCGCCGGCTGCTATCCGCAGCGACGCAAGGGTGCAAGAGGCATATCTCGGAGGCGTCGCGTGAGCTCGATGTTTACCCTGTCGGACGTCACGGTCTGCTATGACAATGTCGAAGCGGTCCGCAACGTCTCGCTGTCGGTCGAGGAAGGGCAAATCGTCACCGTCATCGGCCCGAACGGCGCCGGCAAGACCACGCTGCTGATGGCCGCGATCGGACTGCTCTCCTCGAGAGGCCGCATGGTCTTTCAGGGCAGCGACATCGGCAGGATGTCGGTCGAGGATCGCGTCGAACGCAGATTGTGTCTGGTACCGGAGAAGCGCGAGCTGTTCTCCGACATGTCGGTTGCCGACAATCTCCTGCTGGGCTCCTACAGCCTGCGCGACCGCACCAGTGTCCAGAAGACGCTCGATGAGGTTTATGATCGCTTCCCCCGGTTGAAGGAGCGGCAGCGCCAGGCCGCCGGCACGCTCTCCGGCGGCGAGCGCCAGATGCTCGCACTTGGACGCGCGCTGATGGCGAGGCCCAAGCTGCTCATGCTGGACGAGCCGAGCCTCGGCCTTGCGCCCCTGATCGTGCGCGAGATCTTCCGCACCATCGCATCGCTCCGCGATCTCGGCGTGTCGATCCTGCTGGTCGAGCAGAACGCCCGCGCCGCACTGGAGACGGCCGACTACGGCTACGTTCTGGAGACCGGCGAGATCGTGCAGTCAGGACCCGCCAAGGATCTCATCCACGATCCCCGACTGATCACGGCCTATCTCGGCGGACATTAGCGGCGGCCGCGATCAGGCGCGGCGGAGCTCTGGGGCGCCGCACAACAAAAAGTCGAAAAACAACCCCATGCACAGTAGCCGGTGATCACGATATCAATGGCTTAGCAAACTGACGCAGCATATTCTGATTTTTCGAATACAAAGTTGACGCGTCGGGCAAAACAGTGGCATAGTGTCATCATCGCGGGGCCTTGCGACAGTCTTTCAACCGGCGTCCTGGAACACTCTCGGATGTCTCCGCAATCATTAAGCGGATATGCCGCAGAAATGTCCAAGCCGATGCGACTGCGTCGAAGCAGACGTATCTTTCGGTGAAGGCGAGGTCGGCTTTAGACCGGTAGCAGAGCTATCGAATGCGGCTGGTCGAGGGCCGCTTTTGCCCCTTAGCGGAAACTACAAAGACGACTAGATAATTCGCGACTGTGGCTCCTCCATTGAGAATGAGCATGTGTGCCTCCACGCGGAGCCTCGCCCGCTTCGACCGCCGCTTGTTACCCACAACAGAAGTCGCGGCCGCGCACGACGGCAAGCAGATTGTTGTCGCCGAAAATGAGAAGGCCGAGGAATGATAACGCGTTGCTATTGGCTGATCACAGACGCTGCTGGGCGTGGTGTCGTGATCGGGTCGGCATGCCGGTGGACAAGTTTCCAAACGTCGTGCTCCAAGCGAAAGAGGCTGGTCACACGCAAAGCCAGTGTGGCCGTTTTATCGCTCCCGCCAACCTTGGCATGCCCTCGCTCCACTTCGACGACACAGGCAAGCCCATCGGACACATATTTCGCTACAAGTTCCACGCCGGTGACGTCGCCATCGCGATAGTTCGAGGCGGCACGGGCAATCGTTTCTTCGACCTTTTTACGGCCGCGTGCATAGGGCCCAAAAGGGTTGCCCAAAGTGACGTCATCAATTTCTGAAAAAAGAGCCTTCGCCGGGCCCGGATCGCCCCGGAATACCGCTGCCACGGCTCGATGGCTTCGCTCGACTGCGCGATCAAGATCTTCCGCTGCCATGTGGACCTCCGATGATGAGGTTCTTCCCTCGCGTTGCCCGCGATGAGCTTGCGCACTGGATTGTTGCAAACTCGGAAAGTTGGAGGGCATTTTATTCCTCGGTCGGGCAGAGCACAATCTGCGGCCGCAACTCCCCCACCGCCGCTATTGGCCCATCGGCGAAGTTGCGCCTCGGCGGTCGGTAGTCCGCTCGTTGAGCCACAGCGGACCAGATTTGCTCAACCAGAGTTCTTCGCGTTTTGACCCCTAGCCACTTCGAGCCGCCCTGAGGGATCTTGGTGGTTGGGCGGGGTCAGGCAGTGTGGCATAATCCACGACGTGGACCCGTTAAGTCCATTGCTTCGTTGTCAAAGGAGAATCGCCATGTCCACGTACATGCTTCTCTGCAATTTCACCGAGCAAGGTGTTCGGACCATCAAGGACATGCCGCAGCGACGAGCGGCCGCCAGGGAGTTGGGCAAAAAGTTTGGCGTTGACATCAAGGCCGGCTATCTCGCCATGGGAACATACGACCTCATCATCCACGCCGAGGCCACCGACGATGAGGCCATGGCCAAGTTTCTCTTGTCGCTGGCCGCCATCGGGAACGTACGAACGACTTCGGTCAAGGTGTTCCCGGAAGCGGACTTTGACAAGATCATCGCGGGACTTGCGTAAGCTAACGCGAATCAAAACGAAGGTCAGTTGTTGGCACATAACAGTGCAGCGACATGTCTGAACTTGGGGGTAGACCGGAAATAACAAGCCGACCTTCAAAACAACGCTAATGACCCTGGCTGTGTAAAAACGCGAGCAGGCGAAAGCCGGCTAGAACCCCGTTCTTCAGTTTGACATTTTGGCTTGAAGTTGCTTGCGAGCATGAGCGCTAGATCGGCCTTCGACGAACAACTTGTCCCATCGCGTTCAACCGTCGCGGCGTTTTCACACAGCCCAGACCCGAAGCGGACATCGGCTCGGGCAATCGATAAATGTTGAGTCAAGTTCTTAAACGCGCCGAAGTGGACGCCCAACTATCAGTTCGGGGATAGGTTTAGCGTTGTCGGAAGCAATGGTACTACCGTGTCTCGCAGCTCCTCAGTGAAAAGGCCCTCCCTTGTCGATAAGTTTGAGCTGTGGTTGTCGGACAGCCGCGTGATCGATGGTCTTTGGATCGGAAGCTTTCAATCGGATTCCGAACCAGCCCTGCAACGCGTTGAAGCCGCGCTTCGGCTGATCGAACGCTTTGCTCCACTTCAGTACCGGCGTGTCAAAAATAGCCTTTCTCGAGTCTGGGTCACGCTGGTTCCGCACGGAGCCGGCTGTTACCTAGATCGCTTGAACGCCTGCTTGCTAGACGAGCGTGTTGTCGCTGCTGAAGCCACAACGGTCGCATGGATCGCATCCGCTATCGTGCATGAGGCGACCCATGCAAGGCTTGATAGGTGGGGTATCCGCTACAAGGAAGCGGCTCGTCTCCGGGTCGAGCGAATCTGCATTCGAAGCGAGCTCAATTTTGCTCGGCATCTGCCCGACGCCGATGCCTTGCAAGAACAGATTGCGCAGAGGCTCGACTGGTGCCGTGACGGAAACACGCACTACACTGACCAAAACATGTTGCTGGAAATTGATCAGGGCAACGCGGACGCACTCCGTCATCTTGGAGCGCCGGAATGGGTCATAGCTCTGTTGTTTAGGGCGAGAGATTTATCCTATGGAATCCGCCGATTCACACGACGCATAGCCGGTTCTTCCTCCCAATGATCGCCTTGCTCCAGAGCGGTCATTCGCTCTCTGAGCCCCGATGCGTCTTAGCAATCAATTCATGTTACGAGGGCATCCGTTTGGTCCGTGGGCACCCAAAATGGAACGAAAGTATGTTGGGCATCGCTGATCTGAAAAAAGTGCTTCTGCTTGCAGCAGCCGTCTCGATCGCAAACGCTTCGCATGCTCTTGCGGCGAGTGAAGCTGCCAAAAAGGCGGCCGAGGATGCGCGAAACACACCTGGGGCGAAGGCTGGAGTGGCTTTCTTGGACTGCTTGCTCATCGAAGTGGAAAAAGCGAAGCAGATCAATCTGTCGGAGACCGAATTTAGGAAGATACTCGCCAGTGCTTGCCCGGAGGAGGCGCAAAAAGCCCGCCAAGCGGTCATAGAAACTTTGCGCGGCGCGAACCCGAACAAACAGTGGAGCGCCGAGGATGAGAGGGCCGTAGAATATGGCGTTTCCCTCATGCGCGTGCGCGCTTATCAGATCTTCACCGGCGTGGCCAAAGTTCAGAAGGACGCGAAATGATTAGGGCTTTCGCACTCACGGCGATCCGTGCCCTAATCGGCCGACTTCCGCTCTTGCCTTGAGCTGTCTTTGGAGGCCGTCCTGGTCAAAGTCCGCTTCTGGGGCCCATGTCCGAAGTTGCGCCTAGGCGGTCGGAAGTCCGCTCGTTGAGCCAGAGCGGACCAGATTTGCTCAACCTGAGTTCTTCGCGTTTTGGACCCGAAGCGGAAATCGGGGCCGCTTCATTCAAAATTGAGCATCTGCCAGGTACAAGGTTGACATTGTTTAGCCACACAACCTAATGATGCGTTTTTTCCCCCATTTGGTCATCGCACAATGTCGACGATCTTCCCGGTTACTCGGTTCGGGGCACTCATCGTTATCAGTCTCTGTCTTGCGGCATGCGGAAGAACAGAGAGCTACCGTTACAAGCTAACATTGGCTGTCAACACGCCGGAGGGCGTTAAGCGCGGTTCGAGTGTGGTCCAGGTGACCTTTTGGGATGTTTCGTTTCCCGCCAAAGGAACGATGCATAGGCTCGATGGTCAAGCTCTCTACCTGGATCTCGGCCCCGGGATGCGTCCCCTGATCGCCCTGCTTACAAGCAGGCTCCACCGGAGATACGACGATGAAATCCGTTGGACTGAGGAGGCCGGGCCGGGAACAGTACTTATATTGCAGGCATACGGGGAATCTTGGTCGCCAGATTTTATGGACGATGTGCCACGTCTCGCGCGTTTACGCGGTCCGCGCCAGATTGCTTCAAAAGATCTGCCGAATCTGGTGACGTTTGCGGACGTAAATAAACCGAGTAGCGTGATCGAAGTTGACCGGAACGATCTCCAAGCATCTCTAGGTGCTGACGTTAGTTGGAATGACATTACAATCGAGAGCACCGACGAACCGATCACAAAGGGCATTGAGCAAAAGTTGCCCTGGATATCGACTTACTTCCAAGAGAATCTGCGTCTCGACGGATCCAGTCTCACAGGCAAAGAGACGATCGCCAACCGTTTGACGTAGTGGGATTTTGAACAATTCCGCGAGCTGAAGCGAAATAAATAAGCAAGGTAGTTCCGCTAGTGGCCCCAAGCTGAACAAAGAACGAGCCACCGCCATGTCGGCTGTCTGCGGGAGACCGGACGTTGCACGGAGGTTGCGGTGACCGCCGCTCATGGACCCAGGGCGGACATCCGATCGGAGCACGAGTAGCGGCTAGCTAGCATCCGCTTTGATCGCCAACGGACCACGCCATTTGATCCTTCAATTTTGAAAAACATTCGTCGCATACCCACTCGTAACCAGCACCAAGTTGGTAATCCGGTCCTGTGGTGTAGCCTTCTCTCAAGGTATCCGGCATGGTGTCAGAGAACTTGGCCCAGCAAGCCGCACAATGGTCATGGTCCCAATCGAGCTTAGGGCGCGTCCAGATCGAACGACGCCAAGTCAATCCCCTCAGAGCGTCAAGGTAGTCAAGCTTCTCGGTCACGTTCACTCGGAAAGTCGCGTCAGTTTGCATTTCCTATATCAGTCTAAGCGCAGGATGTCGCCTATTGGCCCGTGGCAGACCTTGTCGCGCAGCCCGCCGACCGTCTGCTTGTGACCGGAGCAGACCTTTTCACGCAGCCCGCCGACCGCCGGCTTTTGACGCCAGCCGAACTTAGATTATTTTTTCGGAGCCGCGAACCGTTTCTCATTTTTTAAGCCTCTAAGTCTCTAGGGCGTCAGAAACGACGCTACAAAGGCAGGAGGTTGCTATGCTGTACAAGAAGAACGTGGCTGGCTGGGAAAGTTGGGTCCGGCTCTTGGCTGGGGCAATTATGATCGCTTGTGGGCTACTAGGCCTTAAAGGTATGCCCGTTGGATACCTGATCGCCGGTGTCGGGGTCCTGACCGCGCTTACAGGCGTTTTCGGATACTGCCCGGCATGCGCAGTAAGAGGTCGGAAGCTCCGCGCCGAACCATGAGCACACCTTTTTCATCGCCGAGCACGTTGGAAGCGGCAATAGGCGGGGACGCTGACGCCATCCTGGCGCTGCTCAAAACGTCGCAGCCCGACATACGCCGGTACGCGCGAAGAACCTGCCGCACGACAAGCGATGTGGAAGACGCGGTTCAGGAAACGTTATGGATCGTGTATCGTCGCATTGGTCGTCTCCAACGTGCCGGAGCCTTTTCCATCTGGCTTTTTCAGATAGTTCATCGAACCTGCTTAAGATTGGCAAAGCAGCATATAGGCCTTCCCGATGACGTCTCTTCGTTGGAAAATGACCTGCAGCGTTCGGAGAGGCCAGAATCAGAACTTCGCATCGATATAGCTGCCGCGATCCAGTCGCTGCCGAGCCACTACCGGCAGGTGCTCATTTTGCGGGATGTGGACGAAATGACGATCAGCGAAATAGCGCAATCGCTGGAGCTAACCCGAGAAACTGTGAAGGCTCGACTGCATCGCGGTCGAGCGCTCGTGCGTGAATATATAAAGCGCTGAGGAGTCAAAATGTTCGCCAGCAGTTCACTCACCGAGCACCTTATCCGAGGTCTTGTCGGAATTGGAGCTCTCTCGACGGCGGTGTGGGTCGGGACAGACGCAGGTTGGCCTGCAGTACTAGGTTCCGTCATTCTGGGGCTAGTATCATTAATGGCCTTTCGAGGATGCCCGGTCTGCTGGTCTATAGGCCTGTTTTCGATGGCACGCCGGTCGTTGGCCTCGCTGTAATCGGGTTCACTTCTGCTTACGGCCCCGGAGCGGAAGGACGGCGCTAGGCTCGATCCCCGCAGGCCCTGACCGTTTTATGGGCGCGGGCTGCCATCAGAAATGGCAAAAGCACCAGACCGTTCCGAGCTGGTGGGTTGGAATCGACCGTGTTTCAGTGGGTTACCCGCGGGTCGCCAATGGCATGAATCTTGTTTAAAACTTAACTAAAGTGGATGCGGAAATTGTCATTGGCGTTGTCCAACCCTGGCATCAGGGAAAGGCAGGTAAGCCATGAAGCTAGTCAGCGCCATTATCAAACCATTCAAGCTCGACGCGGTGCAGGGCGCGCTGACGGTTCTCGGCGTGCAAGGCATGACCGTGACCGAGATCAAGGGATTCGGCCGACAAAAGGGCCACAAGGAGATTTATCGCGGCGCCGAGTATGCCGTGAACTTTGTGCCGAAGGTCAGGATTGATCTTGTGGTCACCTCTGAGCAGGCGGACAGGGTTGTTGCGGCGATACAAAATGCCGCAAGAACCGGAGAGGTGGGCGACGGCAAGATTTTCGTTTCGCCAGTCGAGCGCGCCGTTCGCATTCGCACCGGAGAGACGGACGAAGCGGCTGTATAAGCCTTCACCGACACCTCTTGCGACCAGGAGGGAGACAATGGCAAACGCGCGCCAAAGACTCGTGCTATTTGTGACGGCTCTCTTGGGGACTGAGCTTCTCTATCTTGCATTCGGTGACGTCGCGCTCGCACAAGACGCGGCCCCGGCAGCCTGCGGCGGCAAGGTTTTGGAAAAGTGCACTCCCAATTCCGGCGACACCGCGTGGATGCTCACGTCTGTTGCGCTTGTACTGATGATGACGATCCCGGGGCTTGGGCTGTTTTATGGCGGCTTGGTGCGCAAGAAAAACGCTGGCGACACGGTAATGACCAGCTTTGCCGTGACGTGCCTGGTCACGATCCTGTTCGCCATCCTGACCTACAGCTTGGCCTTCCGCGCCGGCACGCCGTTCGTCGGCGGGCTGGACCGCATGTTCCTGAAGGACATCGTAAGCGACATCGGCAAAGGCGGGATCGGCAACCCCAACCCGCTCGCGGCGACGATTCCCGAAAGCGTCTACATCTGCTTCCAGATGACGTTTGCGATCATCACGCCGGCGCTGATCGCAGGGGCCTTCGCCGAGCGGATGAAGTTTTCCGCGATGCTCTGGTTCATCGGCCTGTGGGCGATCTTCGTCTATGCGCCGATCGCGCATTGGGTGTGGGGACCTGACGGTATCTTCGCCTCCGGCAACGACGCCGCCTGGGTCAAGGTGTTGGATTTCGCCGGCGGGACCGTCGTGCATATCAATGCCGGCGTGGCAGGCCTGATGTGCGCCATTATGCTTGGCAAACGCAAGGAGACGGGACCGGCCCATAACATGGTGCTGACCTTCATCGGCGCCTCGCTGCTCTGGGTCGGCTGGTTCGGCTTCAACGCGGGATCCGCGGTCACGGCAGGCATGCAGGCCGGCATGGCGATGCTGGTGACGCAGATCGCAACGGCGGTCGCCGGCTTCACCTGGATGCTGGTCGAGTGGTCGCTGAAGGGCAAGCCGACGGTCGTCGGCATCTGCTCGGGTGCGGTCGCAGGCCTCGTCGCCATCACGCCTGCGTCCGGTTTCGTCGGCCCGATCGGCGCCTTCGTGATCGGCATCGCGGCCGGTGTCTTGTGCTACTGGGGATGCACCGGGCTCAAGGGTATGTTCAACTATGACGACGCTCTCGATTGTTTCGGCGTCCACGCCGTCGGCGGCATCGTCGGCGCACTGCTCACCGGCATATTTGCCGTCGAGCAGTATGGCGGCACCGCGGGTGCTCTGGAAGGAAATCCGGGACAGTTCATCAATCAGTGCATCGGCGTCGCCACGGTCTTTGTGTATGACGCCGTCGTCAGCCTGATCATCCTGTACGGGGTCAAGCTGTTCGTCGGCTTGCGGGTGTCGGAGGAGATGGAGCGCGAAGGTCTCGACCTCGCGTTGCACGGAGAAGCAATACAGTAATCTACGTCGAGGGGTGGCGTCCCGAAGCGCCGACGAGGTGATCGAATAGAACTGCCAGTTACTGCGGTGCATGAGTCCGTTCCTGGCCCGATGCAGACCTCTTTGAGGTCCGCTCCAGCGTCCGCCCTTTCGGGCAAAGCGGACTTGTTGTGCTCGCCGCGAGTTATTCCGGGTGAGGACTCTTAGCGCACCTTCGCTGCCTTGACGGCAGCGAACCCGAACCTGAAGGCTATGAGCCGGCATCCGAGAGAGTGAATGAAGAGCCATCGATACAGGTCAATGAGCGCCAGCGGGTTGAGTTTTGCGATGAAACATCCGAGCGGAGGATGTCGTCGTGACGCCTGACCGACCATGGGTGCCGCATGCGCTGGCGTGGGCGCTGGACATTGTCGGCTTGCTTGCCCTCCTCTCTATGGCGCTGTGAGCAGCCGGAAGGAACGGACGGCGTGTTCGTGCGCCAGGAACCGCAACCCTCCTTCGCCAGTTTTCGCTAGCGGGCAGAAGAAGAAGAAGGAGGAGGAGGAGGAAACCAATGCCAGTCCTACTGCTTTGGGTCGTGCCTACAGTTCTCGTTATCGGTGGCGTCAGCTACTATTTTATTCGTGTCGTGCACTAACCCTGTTGTTTTGATTATTCGGGCGATGCTGAGTGGCGCCTCGTTCGACGCCTTGGCACTGCCGGAAGCCGAAGGCTGCTCGCCTTTCCATCGTTGTGCTGCCTTTCGCCAACTTTGCTGGCATCTGTTGCAGATCTTCGACACGCCGATCAAGATGATGGACTTTCCAGCTTTAGCAGGGCGCTCGATGGCACTCGCAATCGATCTCCGGGCCGATAACGTTTCCGCTTTCGAAATCGAACGGCTATGGGACCAAGTTGCTGCCTTTGAGGACAAGCCGTCGATGCGTACCTTGGCGTACCGACCACATCTGACATTCGCGATCTATGACCGAAATCGAAGAGAAGACGGCGTGGAATGCGATGCTGTCCGCGAGCGCAGGCGGAGTGCAATTGCCTATCGCATTCAGACGAATTAAGTGGTTCGTAGGCCCACCACTTGTGCTGTGGGCTGAGCCCGAAGCAAACGAGATCATTGGAAGGTGGCACGCTTCAATCAGCGCCGCCATCGACCCGGCCCATTGTCGGCCACATTATCGGCCAGGCGCCTGGACCCCCATTGTACACTCGGCACACGTATCGCCGACACAAAGACCAAGGACGCCATTGCCTTTGCGAAGTCCTTCGACCGATGTATCGAAGTGATTTTCGATGTGGTGGATTGCGTCGTCTTCCCACCCGTACGGGTCATTGCGCAACGGGAGCTGCCGAAGGGTATTCCCTAAGTTCACGACTGCACCGTCAACCGGACGGAAGGTCGGCGCTCAAAAATAACTTTGCAACGTGCCGCACCGCCGGATGTCGAGGGTGGCGCAATGGAAGGCTCCGCCAAATGCGGCATAATGTAAGAACTCGCAGGGAATGGGCTCGAATCCCCAATTCTCCAACGCACGCATTGTTGCGGTATGATGCGGATCGACGATGACTCGCTTCTCGTCCACCATCAGCACGTTCATGTTGAGCCATTTCCCACATAGCGAGGTAATCCTGAGCATAGGATCGGTTATCGGGTCGGGCTCCGGAGCCACGAGGATGTCCCATTTTTTCAAGACGGCCGGAAGTTGGTCGACGTCAATGTATTCGGGATTGATCAGAATCTTGCCGGGCCCAAGCGGCAGAATGGTGGTATCGATGTGCATCGGAGTGGGACAGCGGCTCTTGATTTCATGAATGCGATAGCCGTCGCCAAGATGCCGACGCAGCCATTCAATGCCGGACGCATTGGTTACGTTGCTGCGGGTCACGAACAGGTCGCGCCCGCAGCGAAAGAAATCGGCGGCGTCAAAGACCGGTTCAAATTCGGTGAGGATGTACGAGATCGGCTCGCCTTTCTCGGGCACGTGAAACTCTGGATCGAACAGCTCGTTCGTCAGCTGCGGCCTGGGCGCGGCGGTCCAGCGCGCGCCACGTCGGAAATAGTCCTTCAGGATCGGACGATAGGAGTGCGTTTCGAAGTAGCGACATGGCCAAACCATCGGCGTTTCAATGATCTCCCCGCCAATCACAAGCAGGCTGTCGCGCGGGCAGGAATTGCAGAAGCCCCACGAGGACCATTCCGGCGTGCCGAAGCGCTTCTTGTGGTCGACCGCTTCCGGCCGCTTTACCACGATGCCCAGCGATTGTAGCAGAGCGACAAAGTGGTCAAGCTCGCGCTGCGCGGGTTCAATCATGATCTTTGGGTAATGGAATCCTGCGAGCAGCGACTGGGCTCGCGCAGCCATGCCCGGAATGTTGCAGGTGACCACCGGATGGTCGGAGGGGATTGCCGCACCCTCGAGCCTTCCGACTATCACTTCCTCTAGCGGGTCCCACTCGTTGTGTGAGTTCACCGGAGCAGCTCGGCTCGTTGGGTCGGCTTCCGCACTGTCAGCGCGCGTGACCATGTCCATGCATAAGGCCCTCGTGCGCTACAACAGCCGCTGGCCCCAGAGGTTCCGAAGGTCGGACCACCGTGTGCCGGTTAATGGCAGAATCCCGGATGTCGCCTATGGCCCGTAGCTGACTTATTCCTTGCCTTTGAGCTAGGACCGCCTTTGAACCCGAGCCGAACAACGCTGAAGCTATTGTGACGTCAGCTGTCGACGGTAAACGGGACGCGGGGCCGCGGTTACCTCGACGGCCGCTCGTGACGCCACCAAGACTTCGGCGCGGAGCTTTTGTCTCGCATCTTGCGTTTAGGACCGCGGCGGCTCTTCGCTCGGCCCGGCTGCGTCGTCATGGATCGTGATACCCGCCGACCGCAACCCGGTCAGCAGCACAGTTCTTACAGAGGCAGGATCGAATCCAATATCCTTGGCGTTTGGTGGATGCGCCTCGCTGCCCTTCAATCGGAGCGCCAAGTGCAATTGCTCGCAAAGGTGCTGAACGACAAGATTGACCTGATCGTCAGTCATGATCTGCTTTTCCCGCTACATTTTGCTACCCAACTAGATAGCACACATGGAAATAGAGCGGTACGCGATTGGACCGTCCCAAGGATCAACCCCACGAGACTGCCCATGGCCGGGCTCCAAAATCGTCCGCCGATCGGCGCAGACCGGAAGTGACTGGCGGGCAGCTAGGCGTGTACCCATAAACCCAGCGGCGTGGTGCGAAGGCAAAGTCTGCTTTGCCCCTATAGCGGCCGAAGTTGTGCGGCACCGCAAAATGTAGCGATGAGCAAATGCGAGAGCTAGCGTCGCGGCGTTCGTCCGCGTATACGGTCGAAGCCCTGCTTGATCGCTGCGAAGCGCCTGTCGATGAACGGTTCGTGCTCAGTATCGGTGAAAATATAGGGCCAGTCGTTTTCGATGGCCTCGCGAACCAGTTCGCCCACATAGAGCGGATCAATGCCGTTGTTGATCCGTCCCTGCAATGCTCTGATGAACTCGGCGCGGGGTCCTTCTGTCGGCGGAGGATTGCCGACAGCTCCAGCAAATCGCTGCGGCACATTGCGCCGAGAGTTCATGATCTGCGTGCGGATAACGCCCGGACACAGAACGGATACCCCAATCTTCCTCGGCGCGAGCACGTTACGCATCCCCTCGGACAGCGCCACCACTCCATATTTGCTCACATCGTACGCCGGACTTGGTCCCGTAATCAGTCCGGCGACGGACGCCGTGGAAACAACCTGCCCTCCTTCGCCGTGCGCTTCGATCAGCGGACCGAAAATCTCGAAGCCCCAGATCACCGACATCAGGTTGACGCCGAGGACCCAGTTCCAGCCAGCATCAGTCCACTCACCATAGGTGCCGCCGCCGCCCACGCCCGCATTGTTGACCAATATGTGGATTCTGCCATACCGCGCGACAGTCGCGTCCGCTGCCGCCTGAAGTTCGCCTTTGAGCGAGACATCAGCTTTCACGCCATCGACATCGACGTTGGTCCGTGTCTTCAGGTCCGCGACCGCTTTCTTCAGCGCCTCTTCCTCGATATCGCAGAGCATGACCTTCACCCCCGCCTGTGACAGCGCGGTCGCGATCCCCAGTCCGATCCCCGAGGCAGCGCCTGTCACGAATGCGGTCTGTCCAGCCAAGTCTCTCATGCGCTTTCCACCTTGCGATGCTTTTGACCCAGAGCCAGGCCTTTGACAGAGAGCCCACCCTTCGGGTTACGGCCCATGGCCCAGCTACGGCTCATGGCTCTCGAGCTTGCAGTCATCTTCGAGATCGACGCCGCACTGCTCCCACACGTGGGACTCTTGAACGTTTGCCGTTGGTTCTTTCCAACGCCTTCTGCACCCGAGCGCTAAGGGTTCGAAGCTCCGCAAGTTGAGAATTGAGCGACCAGACACGTTGGTGCAGAATGACCATGCGGTCGCAGACCCCATCACGACTACTCATTTACGAGCCCCTAGAACTACAATTGCCAAAAAATGCTGACGTTGGGCCGGGAAATAAACGGGACTTTCAGGCCAACGGTAGCATCGTTTCGCGTACAAGATGTGAAACGGTACACACACGACAGAAAATGTACTCCACGCTCGGATACCGACCGATATGGCCCCTTTCTTCTGCCAAGTGTTCAATTCGCATGGGGGATGAGATGGATCGACATCCCCCCGTCATAAATCCGTAATCCTCGAGCAGCGCAGCGCACGCAGACGTCCGGCTACTTCTTTTTTGGGGTCAACCAATCCTCGTCTTCCAGGGACGGTGCTTGCTTCTGCTGCTCCAGGATTTTCCTGTACTCCTCGGGGATGACCTGACTGCGCGACGTCTCGTGCAGCGTCTGCGGGAACCAGGTCGCAATGCCGGGGAAAGCGATCATAAGCGCAACGCATAATACCTGCAGGATCATGAACTGGAACATGCCGGCATAAATCGTCGCGAGACTCCAGCCCCTGACCACCTGCTTGAGATAGTAGGCCGACATGGCGACCGGCGGCGACAGAAAGGCGGTTTGCAGCACCACCGCGACCAACGCGCCGAACCATATGAGGTCGATGCCCATGCCCTTCACAACGGGATAGAAGATCGGCAGGAACACCAGGACGATGGCTGGCCACTCAAACGGCCAACCCAGCAGAAAAATGAGAAAGAGCACGACAATCAGCATGAAGCTCGGCGGCAACTGCAGGCCGAGCATCGTCTCGGTAATCCAGTTCGCCGAGCCGAGGCGAGCGAACACCGCACCGAAGATGTTCGATGTGACCGCCAGCAACAGGACCATGCTCGACGTCGCCATCGTCGAGGTCAGCGCGCGCTGCAGTCCGGCGAACGAGAACCTGCCATATGCGATGGCCAGCACCAGAGCGCCGACGCTGCCGATGCCAGCGGCCTCCGTCGGCGTCGCAAGGCCCCCGATGATCGAGCCGAGCGTCGCCGTGATGAGACCGAGCAGCGGCAGCGTGCCGACGACCACCTCGCGCGCAATGTAGCCAACGGAGTAGATCCGCTCATCCTTTGGCACCGGCGGCCCTAGTTTGGGATTCAGGAAGGCGCGGCCCATCAGATAGACGATGTAGATGCCGGCCAGCAGGAAGCCCGGCCCGAAGGCTGCAGCATAGAGATCGGCGACCGACACCCCGAGCACCGGGCCCATCACGATCAGCATGACCGACGGGGGAATGAGAATGCCGAGCGTGCCGCCCGCCGTGATGGTGCCCGCTGAAAGCTTGGCGTCATAACCCGCCTTGGTCATGATCGGCGAGGCCATGATGCCAAGAACGGTGACGGCTGCGCCGACGATGCCTGTCGCCATCGCGAACACGGTCGAGGTCAGGATGACGACGAGGAAGAGTGCGCCGCGCACCGGCGCAAGCATCATGCGGAACGCCGTAAAAAGGCGTTCCATGAGTCCCGCCTGCTCGGTGATGAAGCCCATGAAGATGAACAGCGGCACGGCGGCGAGGAGTTCTTCCTTCATCATGCCGATGGTCTGGAAGTAGCCGAGCTCGAAGACCGTCGCGCCCATGCCCCAGTAGCCGAACGAAAAGGCGAGAAAAAGCAGCGTGAATGAGATCGGCACACCGATGAAGATCGCGCCGAGCAGCACCAGCAGCATGGCGACGCCGATGAGCGCTTCTGCGGTCATATCTCGACCTTCTCCTTGTGCTCGAGCTCGACGCCGGTGCGCGCCATGTAGATGCTCTTGATCAGTTCGGACACACCCTGAATCAGCAGCAGGAGGCAGGCGAACGGCACGATGAACTTGAACGGCCACAGCACGGGCCGCCACGGCGTCTGGTCCGAAGTCTCGTTGATCAGCCAGGCGTAGTGAAATTCGTTCCAGCTGATCAGGAACAGCATGATCAGGCTCGGGAAGAAGAAGACGACATAGGAGATCGTATCGATCCAGCCCTTCCTGCGGATCGAGAACTTCTCCCAGAAGAAGTCGGTGCGGATATGAGCGCCCTTGTGCAGCGCGTAGGCGGCGCCAAGCATGAATAGCGAGCCGTACAGCATGTATGTTGCGTCGTAGACCCATATGGTCGGCGCGTTGAACAGGTAACGCGCCCCAACCTCGTAAGCGACGGCCAGGACCAGCGGCACCGACAGCCACGAGATGATCGTGCCGGTCCGGTCCGTGAAGCCGTCGATGATCCTGATTATGGCCAGCAGTGCCGGCGGCTGCCTGCCTGTTATCTCAGCCATCCCTCGCCCCTTCCCTTGACCGTCCGGGCGGCGCATTTGCGGCGCGACGCAGAGCGGGCGCATGAGCCGCATCAATGGAGGGCGGCCTGAGCGGCCGCCCTCGGAGGAAGCCCTATTTCTCGAGAGGGAAGTAGTAGTTCGCCATGAAGGAGTACGGCGGGAAATAGGACCGCTTGTACGGCACCACGGCGCTGGCATAGGCCTTCTGCGAGTCGTGCACCTTCTTGAAGAACGGGTTCTTGGCGCTCTCGGCCGCCGCGATCTCGTCCCACTTCTTGATGAAGGCCAGCAGGATCTCCGTCGGCGTGCGCAGGATCTGCACGCCGTGCTTCTGCTGCATCTCGATCAGCGCATCGGCGTTCTGGCGCTGCCACTTGGTCCACCAGACCAGGAATGTCTCATTGGCCGCCGACTTGATGATCTCCTGATGCTGCGGGCTGAGCTCCTTCCACACATCGCCGTTGATGACGATTTCGCCGATCGTCACGTTCTCATGCAAGCCAGGCGAATAATGGTACTTCCAGACGTTGTGGAAGCCGAGCTGCAGGTCCTCGATGCCGCCGACCCATTCTGCGCAATCGATCACGCCGCGTTGCGCAGAGGGAATGATTTCTCCGCCCGGCATGTTGACCACCGTGAAGCCGAGGGCCTGCCACACTTCGCCGGCCATGCCAGTCTGGCGGCATTTCATGCCCTTCATGTCCTCGACCGTCTGGATCGGCTTCTTGAACCAGCCGAACGCCTGCGGCCCCGCAGGCAGGATGGGGAACACGACGAGGTTGAGCTTGAGCTCCTTCTGATAGAACTCATTGTATAGGTCGAGGCCGCCGCCGTGATAGAGCCAACCCATCACGTCCATGAAGTCCATGCCGAAGGTGCCGCCGGGACCGCCGGTGAACAGGATCGCGGCCTTGTTCTTGCCGGTCCAGTAGCCGGCCCACGCATGCGCTCCGTCGAGCACCCTCTTGTGGGTTGCGTCCAGCACCTCGAACGCCGGCACGACCTGGCCAGCGGGCATTGCCTCGATCTTCAGCGCGCCAGCCGACAGCTTGTTCACCCGGTCGGCGAAATAGGTGAAGTTGTCATAGAGCGTGAGCGACGCCGGCCATGTGGCCTGCATCTTCAACACTTTCGTCTGCGCGATGACTGCAGTGGTGGATAAGACAAACGCCGAAGCGATCAGGGCAACGGCGACTAACCCCAGAAACATGCGTTTCATGAGCCATCTCCTCCCTTGGTCGACGTGACCGGGGCGATCGCTTTTTCTTCGTTGTTCTTGGTCGCCTAACTTCAAACCACGTCTGCCACCATTCTGCCACCATGGCCGCAAGTTGTCATCTTGCTTTCTAGCCGCAGCAAGCGTCAGGTTACCGCAGCGTGGCGCCTTCTTGCGTCGGCCGCGCCGACGGACGTACCGCTGCTTGTTGCATCGCAGCCGATATCATGCCGACGAAGCCTTGAATGATGATCTCGGAGTCTCTCGGGCGGAGCTGCCTGCTCTATTTGTATGTTGTCCGCCGATGTCCGCTTTGCGTGCGCTCTCGGCTCTAAGATTTAGATGCAACCGTTCGCGTCAGCATCGGAAAATGCTTGTTGCCGCCTGCGAACGGCGGAAACTGAACGAAGTCCGCGCGCATGCGCTTGATCACGTCGGAGCTTAGCGCGCGCGAGAGGGCCGCCGGGCTGTCAAACACCAGCTTGTTTCGCTGCATGTGCTCGACCCGTCGCGACGGCAGCCGGTCGACCCAATCGATCCGGGTATAGATCTCGATCTGGCGGACGTCCGGGAAGGTCCGCATGATAGACGGGTGATGCTCGAGATAGTGCAGATGCCAGGCGTTGATGTCGTCCGCCGGCCCGGGATAGTGCACGAGGTAGCTGCACGGGGTGGCCTTGCCGGGGGGATGCGCGGCGACATCGACCGGAAAGGAGCGTGTCAGCATCACCTGGTGGGTGACGTCCAATCCGGTGAGGCTCGATAATCCGCCGCCGGTTGCGAGGCTGGCGAGCGCTCCGTCGCGCCCCAGCGCAGCTTCGCAAGCGAACAGATCCGGAAACCGCAATTGCAGCGCGAAGGTTGGCCCCGGACCGTCGGCCTTGTAGGGATGATCGACCGATTGCTCCAGCGGCGTGAACAGCAGGCCCTCGGTCATCTCGGTAACTGCCCCGACCAGTACTGCGACGGCATCCAGTGCGTCTGATGCGACGCGCCGTCCGCCCGTCGGGTCGACGAATGTCATGAACAAGGAGATCATGATGGCGCTGCTTCAATTTCCTCATCGACATTCAGATGCGCGACAAGCGCAGCCCGAACATCGTCGGGCCACGGAATGGCGTGGTGATCCACCAGCGAGGTTGCGGCAAGGATCTGACGGGCACGCCAGCGCAGGCCATCCGAGCCCGAGACGACATGAGCCAAATGCAGCGATGATCCGCCCACCCGGCCGATGCGCAGCTTGAACGTCAAGAGATCGCCGAACATCGATGGGCGGGAGAAATCGCAGGTGAGATGCACCGTGGGCGTGCCGATCAAGCGGAGCGTGATCAATCCGGGCCAGGGAAATCCGATCGCCTCCCAGAAATCTTCGACGACTCCGTTGAGCATGTTCAGATAGGCCGGGAAGTAGGCGATTCCGGAGGGATCGCAGTCCGCGAACCGCAGCTTGCGGTCGAACGAGAACGCCGTCATCAGATCGCGACGACCGGGTGCCGGATGACACCGACGCCGTCGACCCCGGCCTCCACCACGTCGCCCGGCCACAGCCATTCCTGCGGAGTCATGCCTGCGCCCACCCCTTCCGGCGTTCCCGTCGCGATGATGTCGCCCGGCTCCAGCGTCATTCCGGACGAAATGTCGGCAATCAGGGCCGGAACATCGAAGATCATGTACTTGGTATTGGAGTCCTGCTTCGTGACCCCGTTCTTCGTCAGCCACAGCCGCAGGTCATGTGGATCGGCAATCTCGTCCGCCGTCACGATGCAGGGGCCGAACGGCGCATAGGTGTCCATGCCCTTGGAAAAGATCCACTGCCCAGCCCGACGATTGTCGCGCGCGGAAATGTCGATCATCACCGAATAGCCGAACACGTGGTCCATCGCCTTCTCGGCCGCGATGCGCGTCGCGGTCCTGCCGATGATGACGGCAAGCTCGACCTCCCAGTCGAGCTGCTGCGTCATCTTCGCGTTGTGCTGGATCGCCGCGCCCGGACCGATCACGGAGGTCGGCGGCTTGGAGAAGACGACCGGCTGTTTCGGCAGATCCTTGTCCGTGTCCAGGCTCTTGGCGGACTCCGCGACATGCGCGCGATAATTCAGCCCGATGCCGAAGATGTTCTTGCGGGGCCGCGGGATTGGCGCCTGGAGCCTCACGTCCTCGAGGGGAACGGCAGCGCCGGCCGGCAAGCGCCCATTGGCGCTTTCGAGGCCATCCTTGAGCGCCGGCAACAGCGTCGCGTTGTTGTCGATGAATGAGAGCATGTCGTTCGGCCATGCCAGACCGCACGATGCGCCGAGGCGCTCGACATCGACGACCAGCCCGTTGACGAGCACTCCAAGCCGGGTACCGCCGGAGCCGAAGGTATAGGTCACGAGACGCATGGAAGCTTGATCCGACTCTTTCCGTTGAAATTCGCAGCGAGCAACGTGATGTCAGGCCGCCGGCTGATGGCCGGCATTGTCGCCATAGGCTTCTTCCCGATAGAGCCCGAGACCTTCGATCACAGGCAGGTCATTGAAGCAGAACAGGCAGGCGTCCTCGCTCGCGGAGGCATTGCCGTGCTCATGCCAGGCCCAGGACGGAACGCAGAAGATATCGCGCTCCTGCCATTCGAAGCGCTTGCCTGCGATGACGGAATAGCCGCTGCCCTTGGCGACCTGGTAGATGAAGCTGCCGGTGTGCCGGTGCGATGTCGTCTTCTCGCCCGGCCGCAGCATCTGCATGCTCGCGCCGATCGTCTGCATCACGTGCCCGCCGGTGACCGGATTGACATAACTCATGAGGATGCCGTCGTAAGGCGAGCCGTCGGTCGCAGCCGCATATTTCTGCAGGGCTTCGTAGGTTGGCTCCCACTCATATTTGAACATCGGCGAATAGCCCTTCGACCACGGCGCGTTCACCGGGCGAAGCCCGGGGTTGCCCCAGGTCTTGGTCATGTCGTCGACGGGGTAGCCGGACTCTTCCTGCTGGATGTTGGGATGCACCACGAAGAAATTGGCTTCGAGCGCGTTGACGAGCGGGATGTCGAGCCCGTCCTGCCAGATGCACACCGAGCCGCCGGCGTCGACCCCGTGCTCGTGCCAAGTGCCGTTTGGTGTGAGCACGAAATCGCGGGCTCCTAACGTCATCTTGTGGCCGTCGACGACGGTGTAGGCACCCGAGCCTTCCATGATGAAGCGCAGGGCCGAAGCCGAGTGCGCGTGGGCCGAGGCGACCTCGCCGGGATGCATGACCTGCAAGCCCGAATAGAGCCAGCCGACGGCTGCCGATACGTCGCGACGACCGGGATTGTTGAGATAGATCACACGGCGCCCGGCTTTTTCGGGAGAGACCAGCTCGACCGAGCGCAGCACATGTTCGCGCAGATCGCCGTAGCGCCAGAGCACGGGAACGGACGCCGATTGCGGCTGCCATGGCTCGATCTTGTTGGCGACCGTCCACAAAGCACCGGCTTCGTATTTCTCGAGATCCTTGTAATAGGCCCTGAGCTCCGGAGTATCTTCGACATTGGCCCGGCCGATCACGTTGTCGCGCATCTCATCCTCCAAGTCCTGTGCTCCAAGTCCTGTGTCGTGGCGTCTTAGGGCGTTCGTCGGATCGAAGCGTGCCATCCATTGATGGCCGTCGCCAGGGATCGACCATCCAGTTCCAAACGGAGATGGCCGGGAACATCGTCGTAGAAGGCCAACGAGATCTGCGCCGGCTTGTCGGCCATTGCGCTCGCGCTAAGATGCCGAGATGAAGCCTGCATGGCGGCAGCCTTGACGCGAGGCAGCTTGAGCATCGGCCCTACCCTGTCACTGGTCACGACCGCGCCCGAACTGGGATGGCGGCATGTCCGGCGTTGACTTACTTCATATGTAAAATTATGGTAATGCATATTTCTGGAGGACGCAATGGCTGAACGGTCTTTCGCTCGCGAGGTCGAAGATCTCCGGCTCGGCGCGGGCGACATCTTCCGTGGCGAAGGCATCCTCGCCATCACCAAGGCGCTGCTGCAATCCGGTGTGGCCTATGTCGGCGGCTACCAGGGCTCGCCGATCTCGCATCTGATGGCGTGCTGGCCGACGCCAAGGACGTGCTCGACGATCTCGGCGTCGTGTTCCAGAGCTCGGCCAACGAAGCGGCCGCCGCGGCGATGCTCTCGGCATCGGTGATGTATCCGCTGCGGGGTGCGGTGGCCTGGAAGTCCACGGTCGGCACCAATGTCGCCTCCGATGCGCTCGCCAATCTCGCCTCCGGCGGCGTCACCGGCGGCACCATGATCATCGTCGGCGAAGATTACGGCGAAGGCTCCTCCATCATGCAGGAGCGCACCCACGCCTTCGCCATGAAATCGCAGATGTGGCTGCTCGATCCACGGCCCGACCACGACTGCATCGTCAACCTGATCGAGAAGGGTTTCGAGCTCTCGGAATGCTCGAACACGCCGGTGATGCTGGAAGTCCGCGTTCGCGCCTGCCACATGCATGGAAGCTTTGCCTGCAAGGACAATGTCAGGCCGGCGTACACGATCAAGGACGCGCTCAATAATCCCAAGCGCGACGTCGGCCGCATCGTGCTGCCGCCGGCGGCCTATGAGCATGAGCAGGAGAAGATCAAGACGCGCATGCCCGCGGCGATCGGCTTCATCCGCGACAACAAGCTAAACGAATGGATGGGACCGAAGCGCGGCAAGGTCGGCATCATCATGCAGGGCGGCATGTACAACAATGTCATCCGTGCGCTGCAATATCTCGGGCTCTCGGATGCCTATGGCAATACGCAGATCCCGCTTTACGTCATGAACGTCACCTACCCCGTGATCGACACGGAAGTTGCGGAGTTCTGCCTCGACAAGGACGCCGTCCTGATCGTGGAGGAAGGCCAGCCGGAATATCTGGAGCAGGCGATCAATACCGTGCTGCGGCGCAAGGACATCCAGGCGCGCATCCACGGCAAGGACGTGCTGCCGATGGGCGGGGACTACACCGCGCAGGTGCTGCTCGGCGGTGTCAGGGAATTCCTCGAGAAGACGGAGCCGAGATTGCTCGGCAACAGGCCGCCGGCACCGGATGCCGTTCCCGTGCTCAATCATCCGGCGGTCGAGAAGCTCAAGCAGGTCGTGCCGGCCCGGCCGCCGGGCCTGTGCACCGGCTGCCCGGAACGGCCGATCTTCGCCGCGATGAAGCTGGTGGAAGAAGAACTCGGCGAGCACCACGTCTCGGCCGACATCGGCTGCCATCTGTTCTCGATCCTGCCGCCCTTCAACATCGGCGCGACGACGATGGGCTTCGGCCTCGGTCCGGCATCGACCTCCGCATTCAACGTCAAGGCCGACAAGCGCTCGATCGCGGTCATGGGCGACGGCGGTTTCTGGCACAACGGGCTGACCAGCGGCATCGGCAACGCCGTCTTCAACAAGCATGACGGTGTCTTCGTCATCGTCGACAATTTTTACACCTCGGCAACCGGCGGCCAGGACATCCTGTCGTCCCGCGCGGTCAACAAGCGGCGCAAGACCAACAATTCGATCGTGCAGGCCGTGAAAGGCATCGGTGCCCAATGGGTGCGGCAGATCGACCGCACCTATGACGTCGGCAGGATGCGCGACACGCTGAAGGAGGCGCTGACGACGAAGGATGAGGGTCCCAAGGTCATCGTCGCCTCGTCCGAATGCATGCTGAACAAGCAGCGGCGCGTGAAGCCGCAGACGAGCAAGGCGATCAAGGACGGGCTGCGTATCGTCAAAGAGCGCTTCGGTGTCGATGAAGACGTCTGCACGGGCGACCACGCCTGCATCCGCCTGTCGGGCTGCCCATCCCTCTCGGTGAAACAGCTCGACGACCCCCTGCGCGACGATCCGGTCGCCGCGATCGACAATTCCTGTGTCGGCTGCGGCAATTGCGGCGAGGTCGCCGAGGCCGCCGTGCTGTGTCCCTCGTTCTACCGCGCCGACGTCATTCACAATCCGACCCGCTGGGACAGGTTCAAGTCGAACATCGCGATGACGGTGATCGGCTGGCTGCAACGGCGGCGCGAGCGCCGCCGACCGGCGCTCGAGGCGCTGACATGAGAGACGAGACGGTTCGACTTGCGCTTCCCGCGGCCGGCGAAGCGACCGAGCGCCCGATCTCGATCGCGATCCTCGCCATGGGCGGCCAGGGTGGCGGCGTGCTGACCGACTGGATCGTCCAGCTCGCGGAGAACCACGGCTGGGTCGCGCAGTCGACCTCGGTGCCCGGCGTCGCGCAGCGGACCGGCGCCACGATCTACTACATCGAGGCGATGCCGCCGCTCGATGGGCGCAAGCCAATCCTGTCGCTGATGCCGACACCCGGCGACGTCGACGTCGTGATGGCCGCCGAATTCATGGAAGCGGGACGCTCGATCCTGCGCGGCCTGGTGACGCCGGACCGCACCACCCTGATCGCCTCCAATCACCGGTCCTTTGCCATCGGCGAGAAGATCGCGCCGGGCGACGGCATCGCCGACAACGGCGCCGTGCGAGGGGCGATCGGTGTTGCCGCCAAGGCCGAAATCATCTTCGACATGAACGCCCTGGCCATCGCACATGGCAGCGTCATTTCCGCTGCGATGTTCGGCGCGCTCGCGGCCACAAGCGTGCTGCCGTTCGACCGCGACAGCTATCTCGCGGTAATTCGCGCCGGCGAGAAGGGAGCCAAGGCGAGCGTTAGCACCTTCGAAGCCGCTTTTGAACGTGTCCGCGTCGGGGCGCCCGATGCCGCCGCAGCCCCCCGGCCGGAGAAAAACAAGCAAAGCCCCTCGCCTGCGCGCTTCGATCCCCGGCTGGCCAAACTGCTCGAACGGCTCAAACACGAGCTGCCGCAGCCCGCACGCGACCTGGCCCATGCCGGCCTGAAAAAAGTGGTCGACTTCCAGGACATCGCGTACGGCGCCGAATATCTCGACATTCTCAGTGGGCTGCACGCCGCCGATCGCAGCGCCGGTGGCGCGGACAGAGGCTTTGCCTTCACACGGATGGCTGCAAAGTACCTCGCCAATGCCATGACCTATGACGACGTCATTCGCGTTGCCGACCTCAAGACACGCTCGGCGCGCCGCGCGCGGATCGAGGGCGAGCTGGAACTGGCGCAAGGTCAGGTGCTGCAGACCACCGAATTCATGCATCCCCGCATGGAGGAGGTCTTGGGAGTGTTGCCCGCGGGCTTTGGTCGCTGGCTCGAGACCAGGCCGCGCCTGATGGGCTGGCTCGATCGCCGCATCAACAGGGGACGCCGGGTGCGGACCTATTCGCTGCCCTGGTTTCTGGCGCTCTATGTCGTGGGCGGACTGCGGGGCATGCGCCGCCGCTCGCGCCGCCACGCCATCGAGACGGCGCATCGCGACGAATGGCTCAAGGCTGCCACTGCGGCGGTCCGCACCAATTACCAGCTCGGCGTCGAGATCCTGCAATGCCGCCGGCTAGTCAAGGGCTATTCCGATACCCACAGCCGCGGCCTGTCGAAGTTCGACAGAACGCTGGCTGCGATCACGCTGGTTGCGCAGCGCGAGGACGCCGCCAACTGGGCGCGCCGCCTGCGGGAGGCGGCGCTGAAGGACGGCCCGGGCAAGCAGCTCGACGGCGTGATCCAGACCATCAAGAGCTTCGCCTCATGAGATTGACCTTAGCGCCGGATTGCCGTTCAAGCTGACGCGGGTCAGAATCGAGCTGCTTGACTGCGATTCCCGGTGCGCTAATCGGGGCTGACGATCTTCGGAATACCTCCGCCAGACGAACCGGACCCCTGGTCACGCAATGCCGGCAGCACTGAAAGAGAACACCGTTCCCCTCGGGCAGATCGAGACCCGGCTCTGGCTGCAGCTGCTGTCGCTGCACGGTGACATCTTCGCGTCGCTGAACGCGCTCCTGAACTCGGAGTTCGGCTTGTCGCTGGCGAAGTTCGACGTGCTGGCTCAACTCGACCGCGACAGGAACGGCCTCGCGCTCGGGCAGTTGTCGCAGAACCTGAAGGTTTCCGGCGGAAACGTCTCGGGTTTGGTGCAGCGTCTCCTGGCCGACGATCTCATCAGCAAGGAGATGTCCAGCGAGGATCGTCGGTCCTTCATCGTCCGCCTCACGCCGAAGGGCGAAGCCCTGTTCCGGAAGGCCGCCGACATGCACAAGAGACATCTCAGCCAAAGGCTCGAGACCATTTCGGCCGGCGAACTGGACACCGCGCTGTCGGTGCTGCGGTCGCTTTCGGCAAAAATTCGTACCCAGAGCAAGAAGCAAAGTCGCAAGAAATAATGGCGAGAGAATCCAAGAGCAGGTGGAAATCCGGCCCGCCGCGATCAAGGGACCAGCTGCAAGCCTACATCCCCTATCTGTTCAATCGGCTGGCAAATCGCTGGAACCTCGACCAGAACCGCGATCTCAGCGAGCACGGCATCAACAATGTCGTGTTTCGAACACTGTCGATCCTGTTCATCTACAAGACTCTCACCGTCAACGAGGTCGCCGTTCTCGCCGTGACCGAGCAATCGACCGCCAGCAGGATGGTCGAGTCGATGGTGTCCTCGGGTCTCGTCAAGCGCGAGATCGCCGAGGACGACCAGCGCCGCCGGGTGGTGGCGTTGACGCCGGACGGCGAGGCTCTGCTGCGCAAGATCTGGCCCATCATGGAAAAGAACTATGAGCGGCTGACCGCCGGCATCGATCCGGACGAGATCGAGATCTGCGCGCGGGTGCTCGCCAGGATGGTCGAAAACATCAAGCAGAACCAGATCTGATCCATCAGGGGCCGAGGCCGACCAGGCTGGTGCCGCCGCAGACATACAGCACCTGTCCGGTCACGAAATCCGAGCGCTCGTCGAGGAAGAATTCGACCGCGTGCGCCACGTCCTCGCGCGCACCGAGGCGGCCGACGGGGACGTTGCGCGCCATTCGCTCCTGCCGCTCGGAATCCTTGGGGATGATGCCCCAGAAATTGTCGGTCAGAATCGGGCCCGGCGCGACGACGTTCACGGTAATGCCGCTGGACGCCAGCTCCAGCGCCCATGTCCGCGCCATGCCGTGCACGCCGGCCTTGGTGGCGGAATAGGCCGAGCGGGTCACGGCGCCCATCGCCGCGCGCGAGCTGACGAACACGATGCGGCCGAAACGGCGCGAGATCATGCCTTCCAGAGCGGCCTGAGTCAGGAGCATCGGTGCGCCGAGATGCAGCTGCGCAAGCTCCAGGATGTCCTCGGGCTTCGCATCCGGCAACAGGTTCGGCAGGATGATGCCGGCATTGTGCACGAGGCAATCAATCGCGTGGTTGGCACCAATCTCCTGCGCGATGGCCCGCGCCTCCTCAAGGCTGGTCAGGTCCGCGCAATAGGCCGCGAGCAGATCGTGCGTCCAGCCCGGCTTCTCCAGCCCCACCGAGACGACGCGCTGTCCCTTGTCGACCAGCCTCTTCGCCAGCGCTTCGCCGATCCCGGAATTTCCCCCGGTGATGAGTGTGGTGCGTATCTGGCTCATGATCGCTGTCCTGCGGGCTTTCCGGGTCAGACCTGCCGCCGCTTCATCTCGCGGAGATCGAAGAACACGCCATCCTGCATCAGCCTGGCGACGAGATCCTTCAAGCCGCCGCGCTGAATCTTCTCGGTTGCGGTGAGCGGCAGCCGCTCGACGAAGCAGATCCAGCCGGGCGCCTTGTAGTAGGCCATCTGCTCCAGGCTCCAGCGCACGATGGCCTCGGCCAGCGCGCGGTCGGCGCCGGCCTGCTCGGCGATGATGACGGCCGCGACCTCGTCGCCGCGCACCTGATCCGGGGTCGGCGCAATCGCGGCCTGCCGGATCGCGGGATGACGATTGAGGACGGATTCGACCTCGACCGCGGCGATGTTCTCGCCGGAGCGGCGGATGACGTTCTTCTTGCGGTCGACGAAATGCAGATCGCCATCCGCATCGCACGAGACGATATCGCCGGTGTGCAGCCAGCCTTCGGCCCAGGCCTCCGCCGTGGCCTCGGGGTTCTTGAGGTATTCCCGGAAGAAGCCGTAGCGCGGGTCCGCGCCTGCCCGCCGCACCAGCAGCTCGCCCGGCGTTTGCCCGGGCGTATCGACACCTCGATCATCGACGATGCGAACCTCGATCTCAGGGGCCGGGCGGCCGAAGCAGCTGGTGCCGACTTTGCGCGGCTCAAGGTTGGCGGCGATCACGCCGCCACTGCCGGTCTCGGTCATCGCCCAGGCCTCGATCAGCGGGAAGCCGAAGCGCGCCTCGAAGGGGGCATGAAGCAGCTTGTCGACGCCGGCGCCGAACCCGAAGCGCACATTGTGCTGCCGGTCCTGTTCGGACGGCGCGGCGCTCATCAGCATCGAGGGCATGACACCGAGATAGTGCAGGCACGTGGCCCGGCTCTCCCTGACCGAGCTCCACCAGCTGCGCGGGTGAAATCGATCGAGCATGGTCAGGCTGCCGCCGACCGAGACCATCGCCATCAGCGAGACCGCCATCGCGTTCATGTGGAACAGCGGCAGCGGCGTAATCATGCGCTCGCCATCCGGCTTCAGGCCGATCAGCCCGCCGGCGTCGCGATACCAGTTTCCGCTGTGCAGGAAATATTCATTGGTGAGGACGCAGCCTTTCGGCTGCCCTGTTGTGCCGGAGGTGTAGAGCAGCGCGCATTCGGTTGCGCTGCCCGCCGGCCGCAACGGCCGCGCACCGTCGTATGGCGCGGGAACGTCGCCGTCGTCGGTGACGACTGGGATCGGCCGGCCGGCCTGGCGCGCCGCCGTCGCCACCTCGGCGCAGCGCTCGGCGAGAACGAAGGCGGCATTCATCTCGGAATGGGAGATGATGTATTCGAGCTCGCTCATGCGCAGATCGGGGTTAATCGGCACCACGGAAACGCCAAGCGCGTTCAGCGCAAACCACAGCTCGATGAACACCGGCCGGTTCTGGAGCAGAAGCCCGACCCTGTGTCCTTCGCCATAGCCGCGGTCCGCGAACGCCTGCCGCCGGGCCTCGATCCGCGCGAGCATTGCGCGGTAGGAGATCTCGCCGGCTGCGATGCCGTAGATGCCGGCGGTCTCCGGCAACACGTTGAGGAAGCCGGCCTCGCCGCGGCGTAGCGCGGTGTCGCGAAAGCGGGCGTAGACTGTGGTCGCAGCGGTCAAGATACACTCACATGAAAAGCTGAATATTGCCGAATGGCGCGTCGAAATTGACGAGATCGACGCGCTTGAGCTTGATCTTCAGGCCGTCGCCGACCTGCACGAGATCGTGCGATGCCCATCCCGAATAGCGCTCCAGCAAGTCGCCGCGCGTCTCGGTGTAGATGTAGGACGTGCGCGCCCTGAACACGCCGGCCGCAGCATCGCAGGCGATGATACGTGGCGCCTGAAGCAGATGGTGGCACCGGCTCTTCGGCTTCTGGCTGAAGGTGCGTTCCCCGGCGAGGCGTTCGACCCGCACCTTGAGCAGCAGCAGATCCTCGTACATCAGGGAGGGCTGGAGCACCGGGTCCTGCTGCTGCCATTCGAGCGGCATCCAATAGCGCCCTTCGGGATGAAACAGATCGAGCCAGCTCTGCCACTGCATGGTGTCGAGCAGCTCGGCCTCCCGATAGATGAAATCCGTGACGGCTTTCTCGTCGATCATTCCGCGACCTCGGCATGCTTGTCCATGCCCATGGCCATGAATTTGGCCCAGGCGTGAAACTGGTTGCGCATCTGCCGCTCGGAGGTGCCGTTGATGACGGCGGTGACATCAGGCTGTTCGTCGGGCTCGTAGAGGCGGCGCAGATTGATCCACTGATTTCCGTTGGACTTCAGGCCTTCCTGCGCGCGCTCGTACATCTCGAGGTCGTCGTGCCCGACGATCGAGGTCGGCGCGTTGATGAAGCGGTTGTACATCAGGGCACGCTCGTAGAGCTTGTCGGGCGCGCCGACCAGGCGATAGACCCAGCTCTCGACCAGCGTCCTGTCGACCGCGATCGGGATGAAATTGCGCAGGATCTGGACGGCGCCTTTGACCATGACGTTCGGGAAATAGACGGTGTTGTGCCTGATATCGCCCAGGATCTCGTGAGCCCGTGTCTCGCCATAGGCCGCGACCATCTGCTCGAGATAGCCGTCGACGTCGGAATAGTTCGAATGGATCGAATTGGCGACGCCGGTGTGGCCATGGCCGTTGGGCCAGATCCGGATGCCGCTCTGCTCGTAGAATTCGTACGGGCTCATGAACGGGCCGTAGAGCTGCACCGCCATCGGCGTCTCCGTGGAATCGCCCTGCTCGCGTTTCCAGACCTTGACAGCGGTACCCGCCGAGCTCTCGTGCGCGACCATGGGATGGCAGGTGTCGGTCTGGTTCTCGACCAGCATCTTCCAATTGCAGGTGTGCATATAGCGGATCGGCGCGGCCACGACCTCGAGCTTGCCCTGTGGCGAGCGGTCGACCATGTTGTCGATGGTCGAAAGGCTCGGGCCGAAATAGTCCTCGAAGGACACGCCGGTCTCGCTCAGCCGCGCGAAGATGAAGTCGCGATAGATCGCGACGTTCTTGATTCTCGACAGGCCTTCATTCGCCTGGGTGTCGCCGAAACCGGTGCTCTCATAGCCCTTCTTCAAGGGGATCGCGAGCAGCGAGCCGTCGGTCCTAAACGACCATGCGTGATAGGGACAACGAAAGAACTTTCCGGTATTGCCGCAAGGCTCCGAGGCGATCTTGACGCCCTTGTGCGGACAACGGTTGTAGAAAACATGGATGGAACCGTCGGTATGGCGGCTCGCCATCACCGGCTGCCGGCCGATATTGGCGGTGATGAAATCGCCGGGCTTCGCCAACTGGCTCGCATGACCGACATAGACCCAGCTGTTGGGAAACAGATGCGCCATCTCGAGCTCGAAGATCTCAGGATCGACGTAGACGTCGCGATGCACCTCCGCCTCGCGCACCAGCGCTGCGATCGACCGCGCATTTCCAGCGTATCCAGCCATGACGTTCCTGTCCTCGTCCTAGAGATCCAGCACCAGCCGTTCCGATTTTGCGCGCGACACACAGATCTGCATGACCTTGTTGGACGCCTTCTCGGCGTCGCTCAGGATGACATCGCGATGATCGGGAACGCCTGCGATCACGCCGCACTGGCAGATGCCGCAATCGCCGCGCCGGCAGTCGGAGAGAACCTCGTGCCCCGCTGCTTCCAGCGCTTCGATGATGCTGCGATCGGCCGCGACCGTGATGACCTCGCCCGTCGATCTGAGCTCCACCTCGAACGGACGGTTCGGCGCGCCCGGCAGCTCGGCCTTGAAGCGCTCGTCGTGGATACGATTGGCGGCAATGCCGCTGGCGAGAGCCGCGGTCTTCACCGCTTCGATCATGCCTGCAGGACCGCAGACATAGACATGGGCGTTCGCAGGCGAGCCGTGCAGTGCGGCGGCGATGTCCAGGCACGAGGCGTCGTTGTCGTAGTGGATGGACAGGGTGCTCGCGCACACCGTCTCCAGCTGCGGCAGGAATGCCAGCAGACCTGGCGCCCGCCCGGCGTAGTGAAGATGGTGGGCAACGCCCCTCGCCTTGAGCTCGGCCGCCATGGACAGGATCGGCGTGATGCCGATGCCGCCGGCGAACAGCAGCGCAGGCGCATCGTCCTCATGCAGCGGGAAATTGTTGACGGGCGCCGAAGCCGTCACGACATCGCCGATCTCGAGCGCATGCATGAAGGCCGAGCCGCCGGTCGACGTCCGCTCGCGCAGAACGCCGAGCGCAAGGACTCCCTCAGGCAGGCCCGGCAGGGCCATCAGCGAGTAAGGCCGGTCTCCCCCGCTTGGCAGCGACACGCGGATATGCGCTCCCGCCTGCCATCGCGGAGCCGCACCGCCTTCCACGCCGAACAGAAGGCTTCGGATCGTCGGCGTCTCCGCCGCGACCGACTGCACCTTGAGCCTCAGCGGATGCGTGTCCATTGGCCGGGTCTTGCAATATATGAATTTGCATATTTTTAGACATATAATAATTTGGATGTCAATCGCTCGCTCGGGTCGACACGCGCTGGACCCCCAACCCGAGGCCTGGCGCCGGCCGCCCCGATTCGATCGGCGCCGGCCGCACCAGCTGGAAGAGCTCGCGAGGCCTCGCATACCAGCCCGAGCCGTGCATGCGGGCAATGAGGTCGAGGTTGACCGTATCGATATGGCCTCGGCGCGCGTCGATCACGAACTGCTCGGCCACGTGAGCGCAGACGATCTCGCCGATCACGGCGATTTGCCGGGGCCCGGTCTCATGGACCGAAAGGGAGCGACATTCGAACGCAACCGGGCATCCCTTGATGAGCGGAGGCGAAATCATCTGCGCGGGGAGCGTCTCCAGCCCCGCAATCTCAATCTCGTCGATCTCGGAGGGAGCATCGACCGCCGTCGCGTTCATCGCTTCTGCCATCTGGTGCGGCACCAGGTGGACGGCGAACTCACCCATCTCGACGATATTCTGCGCCGTGTCCTTCAAACCTCGCTGCGGATGACGCAGCAAGCCGAGCACCACCGTCGGCGGCTCATGCCCGAGAACGTTGAAGAAGCTGAAGGGCGCCGCATTGGCGATCCCGTCCCGGGACCTCGTCGTCACCCACGCGATGGGTCGCGGCGTAACGGTGGCGGTAAGGATCTTGTAGCGGATATCCGCCGGAAGCTGACCCATATCGAAGAGCATCGGTCCCTCAATTGCGCGCGCGAACGGAGCTGACGGCTGAGAAGTTGCGCCCCGCAGCCAAATGCGAGACGTTTTATTTGGTCATATACATATGACGAGGTCAAATAAGCGCGCGACGGCATCAGCCGCTGTCGTGACGCCCTGCTGCCGAACTTCACCGCCCTATCCGCACCGATCTTCCAGGCCGGATTCAAGATCGCGGCCATCACGATACGAGTCTCTCATCTAAATGGTGCGGTGACGCTCGATAGCTGAAAGATCAGGCGACACTCCGAGTCCCGGGTCTTGGTCCAATTCAATCATGCCTTCCCTCACGTTGAGGACCGGGCCGCAAATCAGATCGCGCAATGGATTGTCGTTGGCATCGACTTCCAGCCAGCCATCACCTCCGATACCGGCAAGGAGATGCGCCGATGCGAGCAAGCCGAGGCCTCCACCGAGATAGTGCGGGCAAAACGTCTTGCCCACCTTCAGAATGTCGCGCGCCAGTGGGGCGCAGACACTGAGGCCGCCCCATTTCGCAATATCAGGCTGAACCACGCCGAGCACGTCTTCGGCCAAAACCTCCTTGAAGCCTTCGACGCTCGAAATGTTTTCGCCGGCGGCAATCGGCATCTTCGCTGCGGCGCGCAGCCTTCGCCATTCCTCGCGCGGCCGATCGGCGCGAATCGGCTCTTCCAGCCAGCGCAGATCGAACTCCGCAAGCCGCGGCAGCATCTCCATCGCCTGCGTGACCGACCAGCCCTGATTGGCATCGGTGGCAAGCATGCCGGCACCGATGATCTGACGCAGCGTGGCCAAATTGGCGAGGTCGATCTCGGCGCCGAAGCCAACCTTCAGCTTCAGCGCGCGATGGCCGCGCTTGAGCGCGGCCTCCGCCGTCTGCGCGGCTCCGCCGGGATTGATGCCGCTGGCATAGACCTTGATCTTGCGCGACTGACCGCCGAGAAGCCGCCACAACGGCAAGCGCCGGCGGCGCGCCGAGAGGTCCCACAGCGCGAGATCGATGCCCGAAATCGCCTGCGCGAACGGACCGGGTTCACCGCATTGAAGCGCCAGAACTTCGGTGCCCTTGGTCAGCGCCTCGAAGGCCTGGCCAGGACCGTCGAACTTGCGTCCGACGAGGCCGGGGGCGAGCACCTCGTTGACGAGCCGGGCGCGATGCTCCGCGCCCGGAGCTGGAAAATTGGACCAGGCCTCACCCCATCCCTCAACGCCGTCTTCGTCGACAGCGCGAACGAAAACGGCGGGACGGTTGAGCATCTTGCCGAACGACGTCACCACCGGCGTCGCCAACGGATAGCGATAGCAGAACGCCTCGATCGAGCGGATGGTGAAGCTGTCAGTCATGTTGCGGATCCTGCGATCGGGATGAACCACGCAGAGCCACTATCTCAATAGGCGCGCGCGAAGTCACCTTCCTGCTTGATGTCAGTGAACACCGGAAAGCGCGCCTTCCACGGCGTGCCCTTGGCCGTGGTCAGCTTGTTGAGCCGTTCCAGCACGCCGAGGCCGTCCTTGCGCAGGCTCGCCGACACCGCCGCACGATCCGGAAAATTCTTCAGGACGGCATCGAGCCAGATGGTGCGGCCGGCGAGGAAGCCGCCCGCTCCCGCCGCATAGGCGAAGTCGAGGACGCGCTCGAACTTTTCCGGCGCAGCGCCGCCCGACAACAGCACCCAGGGGATGCTGCGCTCGCGGCAGATATCGCCGATCGCATCGAACTCCTTCTGTGCGGCCTTCGCTTCCGCGCTGCCGTCGCGGGCCGGCAGGCTGCCCGCCGCAAGCGGGCTCTCCAGCTTGAGGAGATCGACGCCGTATTCGCGCTTGGCGAACTCGCGCACGCTGTCGATGACAAGGCCCGGCAGCTTGCCCGGCGATTCCACATAGTCGGCGGTGTGATTGGCGCTGCCGAGGAACGGGTAGACCAGCAGCTCGAGGACATAGGGAATGTCGTGACGGGCGCAGTCCTCGCCGATCTCGCGCACGAAACGCTTCTGGTGCTCGTTCACCGCAGCGTCGGCATCCGGCCGGTACCAGGCCAGCACCTTGACGGCGTCGCCGCCCATGGCGCGGATCTTCTCCACGCTCCAATTGGTAATCGCGCGCGACTTGCGGCCGCCCGCCGTTTCCTCGACGCGGTGCTCCTCGAGCGTCATGATCAGGCCGCAGCGCGGCGGCAAGAGATCGATCGCGGCGGGCACGGCAAAGTTCGGGTCGAATAGCATCGAGCTGCAATGCGGCGCGAGGTTCTCGACGAGAAGACGCTTGGCCGCCGTGACATCGGAATATTCGACCTGATCCCGCGTGATGCCCTTTGCCTTGGCGATGGCGTCGAACAGTGGCGGCCGCTGGTCCAGCGCGACCATGCGAAAGTGGCCATCCGCGTCAGCCAGCCGTGCCAAGCCGCGGTTCTTTCCAATCGTTCTCATGGCTTCGTCCTCATGAATGCAAGACACTCGTTGATATCGGGGATTCCGTTGCGGCCACCGGCATGGCGGCATTTCATGGCGGCTGTCGCCGCCGAAAACGCCATGGCGGCGCGCACATCGAGGCCGCCGCCGATCGCAAGCGCATAGGCGCCGTGAAAGACATCGCCGGCGCCCGTGGTGTCGACGACCTCGACGGCATAGGCCGCCTGCCGATGCGACTGGCCGTTCTCGTACCAGCTCACGCCTCCCTCGCCGCGCGTGACGGCGATGACCCGGCAGCCGAAGCGCGCGAGCGCCGCGAGAGAGTCATCCTTGGCCGAGCCGGCAAAAGATGTGAGCGCGGGCTCCGAGAAGATCGCGTGGTCGGTCAGCGGCAGCAGCCGCTCGAACACCTCGGCGTCGGCCATGTCGCCGTCGAGCACAGTCGGAATGCCGCGCGCGCGGGCCTCGCTAAACAGCGTCGCTGCGCCCTCGACCCAGCGCGGATCGGCCAGCACGGAGGATGCGCCCGCGACGGCTTCGAGCGGAAGCCAATCCGCGGCTTCCGGAAAGAGCCCGCGGAAATTGACGATCTGCCGCTCACCGGAACTGTCGACGATGATCCCGGAAACGGACGAGCGGCCGTCGGGAAACAGCCGAAAATTCTCGACATCGACGCCTTCGGCGGTGAAGGCCGATTTCATCTCATGGCCGGCGGCGTCATTCCCTGCCCGCCCCCAGAACGCGACGGACGCGCCGAGCCTTGCTATCGCGACCGACGCGTTGGCAGCCATGCCGCCGCCAAGCGTGCCGTAACCGAAGGCCTTGATCTTCTCGCTTTGACCCGCGAACAGGCGATCGACGCGCCAGACCTGGTCGAGCGCCGACAGACCCAGGCAGATCACGTGCACGGACCTCGCCTTTGACGCCACGTCCGCCAGCGCCTTGAGATCACCGATGTGCGCGGATGCACTCACCGCAGGACCTGTCCGTTGGCCGCATCGAACAAATGCGTCTTGCCCGCTTGCGGACGAAGGCTGAGACGATCGCCGACCTTCGGCCGCAGCGATGGATCGACCCGCGCGATCGCGGAGGCACCGGCGAGATCGAAATGGATCAGCGTATCCGAGCCGAGCGGTTCGACCAGCTTGACATTGATGGCAAGACCGTCGGCGGCATCCGCGGCCACGGTGAAATGTTCAGGGCGGATGCCGAGAACGGCATTGCCGGCCTGACGCAGGCGGCCTGCGGCCGCGCCGTCGAGCGGCACTGCCGTTCCGCCTTGCGAAAGGAGCGCACGCTCCTGGCGCCACTCGACCGGGAAGAAATTCATGGCGGGCGAGCCGATGAAGCCGGCGACGAACTGGTTGGCGGGCCGCTCGTAGACCGTCTCCGGCGTGTCGTATTGCTGGATCGTGCCGCTCTGGAGCACAACGATCCGGTCGGCCATGGTCATGGCTTCGATCTGGTCGTGCGTGACGAAGACCATGGTGGTCTTCAGCTCCTGCGACAGCGCCTTGATCTCGGCCCGCACCTGCCCGCGCAGCTTCGCGTCGAGATTGGACAGCGGCTCGTCGAACAGGAACGCCTTGGGATTGCGCACAATGGCGCGGCCCATGGCGACGCGTTGGCGCTGGCCGCCCGACAGTTCCTTCGGCTTGCGGTCGAGATATGGCTCGATGTGCAACAGCGCCGCGGCGCGCTTGACGCGCGCGTCGATCTCCGCCCTCGGCACGCCACGCAACTCCAGCGCAAATGACATGTTGTCGTAGACCTTCATGTGCGGATAGAGCGCGTAGTCCTGGAACACCATCGCGATGTCGCGCTGCGCGGCCTGCACGCCGTTGACGCGCTTGTCGCCGATATAGAGGTCTCCCGACGAAATCGGCTCGAGCCCTGCGATGATGCGCAGCAAGGTCGATTTGCCGCAGCCGGACGGGCCGACGAAGACGACGAATTCATGGTCCGCGATCTCCAGGTTGAGATCGGGGATCACGGTGAAATTGCCGTAGCGCTTGACGAGATTGCGGATCGAGATCGAGGCCATGATCGCTCAGTCCAGCGCCAGAACCGGCTTGATCAGCTCGCCCTTGGCGAAGCGCGCGAAATTCTCGGGCAGAGCCGACAGGCCGAACTCACCATCGACGAGGACGCGGTATTCGTCCTTGTACTTGCGCAGCAACTCGACATTCGGCTCGAAATCCGACACCGGGAAATAGAAGGTGCGGACCATGTAGAAATCCTTGCGCCGGAACACCTTGCCTTCCTCGATGGTCCAGGGCGCGGCGTTCTCGCCGACCAGCACCAGCGCGCCGCGCGGCAGCACCAGCTCGATGCCGAGGTTGCGCGCCGCATGCGCGCCGGAGCATTCCATGATGAGGGCAAAGCGCCTGGAGGTATCGCCGACGGCGTGCGCCTTCGCGCCGAAGGATTGCGCGATCTTGAGGCGCGCGGCATTGGGATCAGCGACATAGACGTCGTCGTAGCCGAGTGCGCGGAGCGCCAACACGACGCCGAGGCCGACCGGCCCTGCCCCCATCACGAGAACCGGGCCGGCTTCGGCTGGCGGCACGACACGGCCGACGAAGCGCACGGCGTGACCGGACGTGCCGATGGTGTCGAGCAGCAATGGCGCAAGGCTGTCCTCGATATCGTCGGGCACCGGCAGCAGGCAGTTTTCCGGCACCGGCACATATTCGGCATAGCCGCCCGGCCTGTTCCAGCCGATCAGGCTGGAGACTTCAAGGCACATCTGGGTGTCGCCGCGCTTGCAGGCCGCGCAATGATCGCAGTGCAAGGGGATATAGATTGCGCAGCGGCGGCCGTGCAGGCGATGACCGGGCTGCTCGACGACGCCAAAGATCTCGTGGCCCGCGGTGAACTCGGCGCCCTTGTGCCAGAGCTTGAAGTCCGAACCGCACAGTGCGGTACGCGAGACGCGCACGAGCACCTCGTCGGTACCGACATCGGGCATCGCCACACGCTCGATGGTGATGCGGTCGTTGCCGTGAAAGACCGCGGCTTGCATGATCGAATTGGGACGAGGTGACAAGTTCATTTCAGATACCTAACCTTTCACCGCACCGAGCGTCAGCCCGGACACCAGCCAGCGCTGCACGAGAGCTGCCAGCACCAGCGGCGGCAACGCGATCAACGTCGCCGCGGCCATCAGCGCGCCCCACTGCGTCGAGCCTTCGCCGATGAAGTTGAAGGCCGCCGCGATCAGCGTCTTGGTGTCGCCGTTGGAGAGCACCAGCGCAAACAGGAAGTAGTTCCACGAGAACACGAAAGCGAGAATCGCCGCGACGGCGACGCCGGACGCCACCAGCGGCAGCGCGATGCGCCAGAGGATGCGCGTCACACTGCATCCATCGACCTGCGCCGCCTCGAACACGCTGCGCGGGATGCCGTCGAAGGACGGCAGCAGGACCCAGATCACGATCGGCAACGTGATCACCGCGTGGCTGAGGATCAGCGCGGTGTAGGAGCCGATCATGCCGACCTGCCGGAACATGACGTACCATGGCAGCAGAAACAGCGTGCCGGGCGCCATGCGGGCGGCCAGCGTCAGGATCGCCGGCCACGAAATTCGGGTCCAGGAGACCGCGAAGGCGGCGGGGATTCCGAACAGCAGTCCAAGCGCGGTCGAGCCGACGGTGACGATGAGGCTGTTGAGCGCATAGCCCAGGAACGGCGTGGTCTTGGTCAGCTCGACATAATTATCCAAGGTCGGCGTGAAGATCAGCGTCGGCGGATAGGCGGTGACCTCGAAGGACGGCTTGAATGAAGACAGCACCATCCAGACCGTCGGCGCCATGATGATGATCCCGGCCAGCACGAGCTGCACCAGGTTGAGCCAGCGGATCCAGCGATCGGTATTGGCAGCGTCGGTCATGGCGTCACCAGGCGACTGCGCCGCGCAGGCGGTTGAAGGCGAGCACCGCGCCGAACACGATCGCCGTCAGCGTCAGCATCAAGGCGCTGGCATAGCCGATGTTGAAGAACTCGAAGCCGACCCGGAAGCCGTAGATATTGAGCGTATTCGACGCGTTCCCCGGACCGCCTTGGGTGGTGATGTAGATGATGTCGAAGAAGCGCAGGAGATCGACGCTGCGCAGGATCGCCGCGGTGACGATGGTGGGCAGCAGCAGCGGCAGCGTGATGCGCTGGAAGGTCCTGAACGGGGATGCGCCGTCGATCTGCGCGGCCTCATAGACGCTCGGCGGGAGAGATTGCAGGCCCCCCAGCACGATCAAGGCGACGTAAGGCGTCCACTGCCAGCTGTCGATCAGAGCAACCGTCGGAATGACAAGTGACGGCGAGGCCAGCCACTCCGATGGCGGCAGGCCGAACGATTGCAGGATGTAGTTGGCCGCCCCCAGTGAGGGATCGAGGATCACCAGCCACATCATGCCCGCCACCACCGGCGGCATCATGAACGGCGAGATGAACAACGAGCGCACGATCCCCGGCAGGCGCTTGGCGTGAAACAACACCAGCGCGAGCCAGACGCCGAAGACGAGCTGCAGCACCAGCGACAGCACATAGAGCGCGATGGTGACCCACAGCCCGTGCCAGAACTCGTAGTCGGAGACCAGCTTGGAATAATTGGCAAGGCCCGCGAAAGACTGCTTGCCGGTCGAGGAGAAATTCTGGAAGCCGAGCCAGACCGTGTAGACGACGGGAAACGCGATCATCGCGACCGTGAAGATCACGGCCGGTGCCGAAAGCACCGACATTTCCAGCTTCTGCCGGTCCTGGGTCGCAGCCGCATCAGACATGCGTGCGTTTCCTTGAAAATGACGAGGTGCCGGCAGGCAAGCCTGCCGACAGCAAGCGATTACTTCTGGGCGATCAGCGCATCCAACGCCTTGTCGGCATCTGCGCAGGCCTGATCGATCGGCTTCTGCTTCAGGATCAGATCCTGCACCGCCTGGCCGATGAACTCGCGCGATTCCGGGTTGGCTACGATGGGATAGCCGACCTCGGACGAGCCCTTGGTGGCGAGCACGTCGAGCGCGGCCTGCCATTCCTTGCGGACCGGCTCCTCGTCGATCCACTTGCGATAGTCGGGATCCTTAGCGACCGACGGACGCGGCGGGGCAATGCCCTGGAGCGCCATCTTCTTCTGCACCTCGGGGCTGGTCGCCCATTGCACGAAGTACCAGGCCGCCTCCGGCTGCTTGCTATGCGAGGACACCGCCATGCCCCAGCCGATCGTGGTCGGCACCTGGCCGGCCTCGCCCGCCGGGAACGGCAACAGGCCGGTGTCCTTCAGGCGCGCACCGCCTTCCATCACCGTGCGCAATTCATTCGAGGATTCGAACGCCATCGCGGCGCGCCCGCCGCGATAGAGCGCGGAAATCTGCTGGAAGCTGTAGTTGACGACGCCGGGCGGTCCGAATTCGCGCAGCAGCCGGCTATAGGTGTCGAGCGCCTCCTTGCCCTTGGCCGAGCAGAGGTTCGACTTGCCGCCGGCAATGTAGCTGCCGCCGATATTGTGCAGCATGTTGCTGAAGGTGTAGGCGACCGCGGGCTTGAGACCGCGCGAGACGAACGGCGTCACCGCACTATCGCAGGTCTTGATCTTCGCGGCGGCTGCTTCGACCTCCTTGATGTTCTTCGGCGGCTCGAGGCCGCACTTCTTGAAGATGTCGGTGCGGTAATAGAAGATCGGCCCCTCGATGTTCATCGGCATGCTGGTCAGCTTGCCGCCGAATGTCGCAGCCTTCAGCAGCGCCTGGCTCAGCCCTGCCGGATCGTATTCCTTGGCCACCTCGTTCTTAGCCATCGCGGTGAGATCGCCGTACCAGCCGGCGGCGGCGAACTGCTCGCCCTCGCGCGAGGGCAGCGTCATGAACACATCGACCTCGTCGCTGTTCGCGTTCATGACGGTGACCAGGCGCTGGCGCATCTGCTGCTCCTGATAGCCGTCGACCTTCAGGGTCATGCCGGTCAGCTTCTCGAAATCGGCCTTGTAGGTCAGCAGCGCCTGCGCGACCGGATTGTTGTTGGCGAGAAAGGTGACGGTCTTGCCCTTGAACTTCATCCAGTCGAAATCGGCCGCGTGCGCCTGCGCACTGGCCGCCGCAATCGCGAGAACGGGCAACGCGACATGGGTCGCGAGCATCCTAGCCTTCATCGAACTCTCCTCCCGGCTGGCCGCCTTAAGCTGGCGGACCTTTTTGAACACCTTTGAGCACCACTTGAAAACGGTTACAATCTAGACCTCACATCCACGGTGTCAAGCGATGGACAGGCGTCACAATCTGCGGCAGATTTGCATCATCTTCGTGACTTCACGGCTCACCACGCAGGATGTAACGTTACATTCATGAGACTGACCAACGCCAAGTCCGTGAAACAGGGCATCCGCGCCGTGGCGGCCCGCGCCGGCGTGTCGACGGCGTCGGTCTCGCGCGCTCTCAACAATCCCGATGCGGTGAGCCCATCCCTGCGTGCGCGCATTGAACAGGCCATCGACGCGCTCGGCTACATCCCGCATGCACCGGCGCGCATCCTGTCGTCGCGGCGCTCGCGCACCCTCGGCGCGATCGTGCCGACGATCGACAACACGATGTTCGCGCGCGGCATCGCCTCGCTCCAGCAATATCTCTCCTCGGTCGGGTACATGCTGTTTCTCACCACGAGCGGATATGATCTCGATGTCGAATTGCAGCAGGCGCGCAACCTGATCAGCCGCGGTGTCGACGGCCTCGTGCTGCGCGGCGATTGCCATCACGACGGATTGCGCAAGCTGCTGGCCGACAACGCGGTGCCGTTCATCAATGTCGGCATCTATCAGCCCGACCGGCCCTACCCTTGCGTCGGTACGGATAATGAGGCAGCCGCCCATCGCGCCGCCGCTCACGTCATCGAGCTCGGCCATCGCCGCATCGGGATCGTCTCGGCCCTCCAGCGCAACAACGACCGCGCCAGCGCCCGCGTCGCCGGCTTTCGCCGTGCGCTGGCCGAGAAGGGGCTCGAGCTTCCGCCGCAATGGCATGTCGAGGTGCCCTATACGCTGGACGACGCACGCGAGGCGGCGCGCTATCTCCTCAACCTCAAAGACCGTCCGACGGCCGTGGTGTGCGGCAACGACGTCATCGCCTATGGCGTGTTGCTCGAGGCGGAGCGCGACGGGTTCTCCGTGCCGCGCGATCTTTCGGTGGTCGGCTTCGACGACCTCGACTGGAGTCGCCATTTGCGGCCGAGCCTGACCACGATCCACGTCCCGACCGCAGAAACCTGGCAGCGCGCCGGAGAATATCTGGTGCGCAGCCTCGCCGGCGAGCAGACCATCATGCATCGCGAAATCGACTTCTCGCTGGTGGTCCGCGAATCGACAGCTCCGCCTCCGAAATCGCTGAAGTGAGACACTCCCGATGAATTCGAATTTCTCCCTCGCAACCGGCTTTCATGCCGTCGTAATCGGCGGCGCCGGCGATATTGGCGCGGCGATCAGCAACCAGTTTTGCGACCTCGGCGCGACGGTGACCGCAACCGGCGCGAACGAGGCCGATCTTGCCCGCACCCTGCTCAAGCCACGCACCGGGCTCACGCTCGCGACGCTGGATGTCACCGATGATGCCGCCGTCACGTCCTTCGCGCGGCAGCACACGCGCGTCGACGCGCTAGTCAACTGGCCGGCATTCTCGCGCGCGACAGGGAATTCGAGATCGAGACCTTCATGAAGGTGCTCGACGTCAATCTCACCGGCACGTTCCGGACCTGCATGGCGTTCCACCCGCGGCTCGTGGAGACGAAGGGCTCGATCGTCAACATCGCCTCGATGAACGCGACGTTGGCGCTGCCACGGATTCCCGCCTATTGCGCCAGCAAGGGCGGCGTCGTGATGCTGACCAAGGCGCTGGCTTTGAAGTGGGCCGACGAAGGCATCCGCGTCAATGCGGTGGCGCCCGGCTATATCGAAACGGCGATCAACGCCGCCGGCCGCACCGACCGTGCCCATTATCAGCGCATTGCCGACCGGACCGCGTTCAAGCGCTGGGGACAGCCGGAGGACATCGCCGGGGCAGTCGCCTTCCTGTGCATGCCGGCTTCGCAATATGCGACCGGCACCGTGGTCGCGGTGGACGGGGGATTCCTCGCGGGATGACCCCGCATCCCAGACCTGTTGCACCGCGAAACCATTTGCGCCGCAACATCCAAAATGAGACTGCCCGTCAAGCCGAACGAGGCGTCCACGCATGCACCGCGTGCGACTTCGGCTAGCCTCCCCGTCAAATCCGCGAGCCCTTCGAGCTGCGGGCGCAGCGCCGGTCCGGCGCGGCGACAAATCGACGACACAGGGAGGAGCACAATGTCGAAATGCAGTGTGGGGCTGCTGGCGCTGAGCAGCCTGTTTCTTTCAGGCGCCGCGATCGCGCAGGAAAAGATCAAGGTGGGGGTGACCGCAACGCTCGAAGGCACCTACACGGTGCTCGGCGAGGACGGCATGCGCGGCCATCAGACCGCCCTCAACGTGCTCGGCAAGAAGGTCGGCGACAAGGAACTTGAATTCATCGTGGCCTCGACCGATGCAACGCCGGACTCCGCCGTGCGCGCCGTGCGCAAGCTGATCGAGCAAGACAAGGTGCAGATCCTGCTTTCGCCGCTCTCCGGCGACGAGGGCATCGCGGTGAAGAACTTTGCGAAGACTCACCCAGAGCTGACCTTCATCAATGCGGCCTCCGGCGCCCAGGAAACGACTTATGTCGATCCGGCCCCGAACTTCTTCCGCTACAACATGGACGGCGCGCAGTGGCAGGTCGGCCTCGGCAAATACGCCTATGAGGAAAAGAAGTATCGCAAAATCGCAACCGTCGGCGAGGACTACTCCTTTATCTACACCCAGGTGTTCGGGCTGGTGCTCGAGTTCTGCGGCATGGGCGGACAGGTGACCAACCGGCAATGGGTGCCGCTCGGAACGAAGGATTTCGCCTCCGTCATCGCCGCCCTGCCCGACGACGTCGACGCCATCTATCTCGGGCTTGGCGGCGCGGATGCCGTCAACTTCCTCAACCAGTATCAGCAGGCCGGCGGCAAGGCGCATCTGATGGGCGGTTCCATCATGATCGACCAGACCATCCTGTCGTCGAAGGGCAACGCCAAGAATGCGCTGATCGGCACCATCGCCGCGAGCGGCCAGGCCGATACCTGGGAGGATCCGGGCTGGCAGAAGTTCGTGAAGGCCTATCAGGACGCCTTCCCGCCCAACAAGCGCTTCCCAAGCCCGTCGCTGCTCGCGACCAACTATTATGGTTCAACCATGGCGCTGATCCTCGCACTGCGTCAGGTCAATGGCGACCTCTCCAACAACCAGGCGAAGTTCAAGGAAGCGCTGGCGAAGATCGAGCTCGATGCGCCGAACGGCAAGATCAAGCTCGACGCCAACCGCCAGGCGATCGGCACCAACTTCGTCACCGAAGTCGTCGATGACGGCAAGGGCGCGCTGTTCAGCAAGGTCGTGAAGGTGATCCCGAACGTGAACCAGACGCTCGGCTATGATCCGGCCGTGTTCTCCAAGATCGGGTTGCCGGGCCGCACAGTACCGGAATGTAAGAAGTACTGACGCATCACGCCTGCGCAGGCGGAGAGCGACCTGCTGACGCGGTCGCTCTCCGCTCTTGCAATCTCGTCGGCGTTGTTGAACGCTGGCCGAAAAGACAAGAACATTCGGGAGGGGAAGGCATGAGCCGTGCGCTCGCCGTCTTCCACGGCCGCTTCGGCCGGGCGACGGTTTATCAGTTGAACCGCCCTTTCAATATTCACGCCCATCGTGAAGGTCATCTGATCTTCCATGTCGGCGGCATGCCGGCATGCATCGATGTCTCCAACGGGCATTATGATCTCACCGAATCCTCCGTGGTCGCCGTCAATCCATGGGAGCCGCATAACTTCCTGCCGGCCGATCTCGACGGCGGCGCGATCTTCTTCGTGCTGTACGTCAATGCCGAATGGTTTGCGCCGGATGCATCCGGCTCCGATCGCATGCGTTTCGGCCGCACCCAATTCAGGCGCACGCCTGCGCTCGACAAGCACATCAGGCGGACCGCCGCGCTCGTGTGCGGCGCACCATCGCTTTCCAGCCTCGATTCCGAGCTGCGGCGGCTGATCGACATCTGCTACGACGAAAGCTGGCAGCAAGCTGAGATCGCGCGCGATCCGCGCGCCAATGGCGCCGTGACCGACTTCCGTGTGCGCAAATGCATCAGGCTGATGTCGGAGAGTCCCGGGGCCGAGATGGAGCTCGATACGATTGCGCGGGAATCCGGTCTGTCTCGGCCGCATTTCTACCGGCTGTTCCGGGTCCAGACGGGCGTCACGCCGAACCTCTTTCTCAACACGCTGATCATGGAACAGGCGCTCGAAGCGCTGGTGGCGAGCGAGGCGCCGATAGCCGATATCGGCTTCGATCTCGGCTTCTCCTCGCAAAGCGGCTTCACCCGCTTCTTCGCCGCCAATGTCGGGATGGCTCCGACAGATTATCGTCGTGCGGCCAAGGTTTTGCGCGCCTGATCGCTGCGCGAAAAGATACTCACGATCAAATGTCCTCCTCGCAGCCCGGCTAGGATGTGGGCAACGCGATCCCGCTAGAGGATTGCGAGTCCAGGGAGGACGTTCGCCCATGGCGAGGTACGCAGCCGCCGCGAGGCTGTCTGACCTACACTCGATGAGCCTTCGGCGTGCCGCCTGGGCGAACGGGCGGCGCACATGAGCCGCTTTGTCGAACGCCATCCCGCCTGGGCGCTGATCGCAATCATTGCCATTGCCGTCGGGCTCTGGCTGATCTTCGCGGTCTGGCCGCCGGGCCTCGAAGAGGCCATCGGCCGCAAGCGTGTCTTCCTCAACGCCGTCTTCAACGGCATCACGCTCGGAGGGCTCTACTTCCTCGTCGCCAGCGGCTTCACGCTGATCTTCGGCCTGATGCGCAACGTCAATCTCGCGCACGGCTCGCTCTATCTGTTCGGCGGCTATGTCGGCTACGCCATCAGCGCCTCGACCGGCTCCTGGATCCTCAGCTTCATCGTCGCTTTTATCCTGACCGCCCTGGTCGGCGTCCTGCTCCAGGTGATCGTGTTCCGCCGGATGGAGGGACAAGATCTCAGGCAGACCATGGTGACGATCGGGCTTTCGATCGTATTCGCCGACCTGATGCTGTGGGCCTGCGGCGGCGACTTCTATCAGATCCAGACACCGAATTGGCTGATCGGCCCGGTGGAGCTGCCGCTGATCACCGCGATCAAATCCTCGGGCGAGCCGGTCTATCTCAGATATCCACTGGTGCGGCTCGTGATCTTCGCCGCTTCCGTGATCATCGGCGTGGCCATGTGGCTCGCGCTCAACCGCACACGGATCGGCATGATCATCCGCGCCGGCGTCGATGATCGCGATATCCTTGCCGCGACCGGCGTGCGCATCCAGCTCGTCTTCGTGCTGGTGTTCGCCTTCGGCGCAGGACTTGCCGGCATCGCCGGCGTGGTCGGCGGCACCTTCCAGTCATTGTCGCCCGGCGAGGACATCCGCTTCCTGCTGGCTTCCCTCGTCGTCGTGATCGTCGGCGGCATGGGCTCGATCCCCGGCGCCGCGCTCGGCGCGCTGATCATCGGCCTCGCCGAACAGCTTGGCTCGGTCTACATCCCGACCTACGCCATCGTCGTGACCTTCCTCATCATGGTGCTGGTGCTGGCCATCCGGCCGCAAGGCCTATTGGCGAGGCGCTGAGATGTCGCTCGCCCACGATACCCGCGTTGCCGTTCCTCCCGCTACCATTGCGCAGCGCGCCGCGCGGACATGGCCCGAAATCAACAATCCCGCCGCCTGGGTCGTGGCAATTATTCTCCTGATCATGCCGCTGATCGCCAGCGGCTTCTTCCTGATCGAGATCTTCGCCTCCACCTTGATCCTCGGCACCATGGCGCTGAGCCTGATGTTCCTCGCCGGCTATGGCGGCATGGTCAGCCTGATGCAGCTCACCATCGCGGGCTTCTCGGCCTACATGGTCGCGGTGTTCGGCGTCAGCGGCAACGCCAATATCAGCCTGGGCTGGCCGTGGTGGCTCGCGGTCCCGATGGCCCTGGCGCTGGCGACCGCCTTCGGCACGCTCGGCGGCGCGCTCGCGGTCCGCACCGAGGGCATCTATACCATCATGATCACGCTCGCGATCGGCGCGGCCTTCTACTATTTCACCAACCAGAACTGGGCGATCTTCAACGGCCATACCGGCATCAACACCGTGGCCACCCCGCACTTCTGGGGCGTGAACTGGCGCGCCGACATACCCTTCTATTACGTCGTGCTCGCGGTCGCCGCGCTCTGCTATTTCGCGGTCGAATATCTCTCCCGCGCTCCCTTCGGTCTTGCTCTTCAGGGTGTGCGTGACAATCCGCGGCGCATGGCTGCACTCGGCTTCAACGTCAATGCGCACCGCGTCGCGGCCTACGCCTTCGCCTCCTTCGTGGCCGCGCTGGCCGGCGTGCTCCAGGTCTGGAACTACCGCCAGATCTCGCCGGGCTCGGTCAGCGTCGGCGCCTGCATCGACGTGCTGATCATCGCCGTCGTCGGCGGCATCACGCGCCCGATCGGGCCTTTCATCGGCGCGCTGATCTTCGTGCTGTTGCGCACCTTCGCGCTCGACTTCCTGGTCAGGCTTGGGCTCGATGGCAACCGCTTCCGCCTGCTGATCGGGCTCGGCTTCCTCGCCATCGTGTTTTGGTCCTCGGACGGCGTCATTGGCCTATGGCAGCGCTGGCGCAACCGTCAGCGCCGCAGCGCCGACAGTTCCGGTGGAGGCCGCCGCCATGGATAGCGTCGCCCAGCGCCTCTCCGCCGTCGGTGCCGGCGCCGCGCTGGAGCTGCGCGGCGTGACGCGCCTGTTCGGCGCGCTGGCAGCGCTGACCGACGTCACCATCACCGTGCGTCCGGGCGAGCGGCGCGCGGTGCTCGGTTCGAACGGCGCAGGCAAGACCACGCTGTTCAATTGCATCACCGGCGACTTCCCGCCCTCCTCCGGCACCATCCGTTTCTTCGGCGAGGACGTCACGCACTTCCCGCCCTATGAACGCATCCGGCGCGGGCTGCGGCGGACCTATCAGATCTCGGCACTGTTTCCCGGCCTCACCGTGCAGGACAATGTCTATCTCGCTTGCCGCGGCGTCTCGCGCGGACGCTTCTCGTTCCTGCGTCCGGGACAGAACGATGCCCTGATGCATGCGGCGGACAATCTCGTGCAGGCCGTCCATTTGGCCGCCGTGAAGGACCAGCGCGTGGCCGAGCTCGCGCACGGCCAGCAGCGCCAGCTCGAGATCGCGCTCGCGCTCGCGGGCGCACCGCGCTTCGTCCTGTTCGACGAGCCGGCGGCCGGCCTGTCGCCGACCGAACGGGCCGAGCTCATCGAGATCCTGACCTCACTGCCGGCGCATATCGGCTACATCATCATCGAGCACGACATGGACGTCGCCTTACGCGTCGTCGAAAGCGTCACGATGATGCACAACGGCCGCATCTTCAAGGAAGGCCTGCCGCAGGAGATCCAATCCGATCCCGAGGTGCAGGAGCTCTATCTCGGAGGCGGCCATGAATGAGGTCCGCCGCGGCAAGGCCGCGCTCGAGGTCCGCGGCCTCGACGTCTACTATGGCCACTCGCACGCCCTGCAAGGCGTCGACCTCACCCTGGAGAGCGGCGTGTTCTCCGTCGTCGGCCGCAACGGCATGGGCAAGACCACGCTGTGCAAGGCGATCATGGGTCTGGTGGGCGTGAGCGGCGGCTCGATCCGCGTCCGCGGCGAGGACATCACGCGGCGGGCACCGGCGCAGATCGCCCGGCTCGGCGTCGGCTATGTGCCGCAAGGACGCCGTCTCTGGCGCTCGCTCAGCGTCGACGAGCATTTGCGGCTGGCCGGCGGCCTGCGGCCCGGCGCCTGGACCGTCGATCGCATCTACGAGACTTTCCCGCGTTTGGCCGAACGCAAGGATCACGGCGGCGGCCAGCTCTCCGGCGGCGAACAGCAGATGCTGGCGATCTCACGCGCGCTGCTCACCAATCCGCATCTTCTCATCATGGACGAGCCGACCGAGGGGCTAGCGCCCGTCATCGTGGCGCAGGTCGAGGAGATGCTGTTGCGGCTTGGTGAGGACGGCGACATGTCCGTGCTCGTGATCGAGCAGAACATCGGCGTTGCCACCGCGATCTCGCGCAACGTCGCGATCATGGTCAACGGCCGCATCAACCGCATCATCGACTCCGCGCGCCTCGCCGCCGACCGCGAGCTCCAGCAGCGCCTGCTCGGCGTCGGGCTTCACGCCGAGCTCGAGCCGGATATCGACATCGCCGCATCCGCTGACGATCCCCAGCCGGCACCGCCGCCACGCCGCGACGGACCGATCCGCATCTACATCTCCAACCCGACGCTCCCGACCCGATGGTCGCAACCGGCGCCGATCGCCCGCATCGAGGCCGCCGCGCGCACGCTCTCGACGCAAGTTACGCGGCTTGACGAGACGGCGCGGCGCAAGCGCGAGCCGCTGGCGGTGCAGGCCGCCGGTCCACCCATCGTGCTGGTCGTCGGCACGCTCGACACCAAGGGCCAGGAACTACGCTTCATCCGCGACATCATCGCGGAAAGCGGCCTGCGCACCCGGCTGGTCGATGTTTCGACCAGTGGCAAGCATTCGTCGTGCGATGTCTCTGCGCAGGAGATCGCCCTCAACCACGGCCGCGGCGGCTCCGCTGTATTCGGTCCCGATCGCGGGGCCGCCGTGACCGCGATGGCTGATGCATTTGCCAACTGGCTGCGGCGCCAGGGCAATGTCGCAGGCGTGATCTCGGCCGGCGGCTCGGGCGCGGCGTCGCTCGTCGCCCCGGGCATGCGCGCGCTTCCCGTCGGCGTGCCCAAGCTGATCATTTCCTCCGTCGCCTCGGGCGATGTCGGGCCCTATGTCGGCCCCGCCGACATCACGATGATGTACTCGGTCACTGACGTGCAGGGGCTGAACTCGATCTCGCGGGCGGTGCTGGCCAACGGCGCCAATGCGCTCGCCGGCATGGTCAAGGCACGGCTCGATACACGCGCCGCAACAGCGCGCGACGCCGGCGGCCTGCGCTCGGTCGGTATCACCATGTTCGGCGTCACCACGCCCGCGGTGCAGAGGATCGCAGCGGAGCTGCGCGACGATTTCGAATGTCTCGTCTTCCATGCCACCGGAGTCGGCGGTCGTTCCATGGAGAAGCTCGTCGACTCCGGGCAGCTCGCCGGGGTCATCGACCTCACAACCACCGAGATCTGCGATCTGCTCATGGGCGGCGTGTTTCCCGCGACGGAAGACCGCTTTGGCGCCATCATCCGCAGCCGCCTGCCCTATGTCGGCTCGGTCGGCGCGCTCGACATGGTCAATTTCGGCGCGCCCGAGACCATTCCCGAACGCTACCGCGGCCGCAAGTTTCACGTCCACAATCGGCAGGTGACGTTGATGCGGACCACTGCCGAAGAGAATGAGCGCATGGGCCGCTGGATCGGCGAACGGCTCAACCAGATGGACGGCCCCGTGCGCTTCTTCCTGCCCGAGGGCGGCGTGTCCGCACTCGATGCGCGCGGCCAGCCATTCTGGGATCCGGACGCCGATGCGGCGCTGTTCCGCACGCTGGAGCGCACGGTGCGCCAGACCGGCAACCGTCAGCTCATTCGCGCGCCGAAGAACATCAACGATCCCGAGTTCGTCGCCGCCATAGTCGGTGCGTTCCGGACCCTGTTCGGCCGCGCCGGGGCGCGCCGAAGAGTAGCGAGGTGACCGATGGCAAGGTTTGAACGCGCAGCGCTCCTGAAGACGTTTCGCGACATGGCAAGGCGCGGTGAGCCGATCGTCGGCGGCGGCGCCGGCACCGGTCTGTCAGCCAAGTGCGAGGAAGCCGGCGGCGTCGATCTCATCGTCATCTACAATTCCGGCCGCTACCGGATGGCCGGCCGTGGCTCGCTCGCGGGTCTGATGGCTTACGGCGATGCCAACGCCATCGTGCTCGAAATGGCGAACGAAGTGCTGCCCGTAGTCGCCAGGACGCCGGTGCTGGCGGGCGTCAACGGCACCGATCCATTCCGCGACATGGACGTGTTTCTCGACCAGTTGAAGGCGCTCGGGTTTGCCGGCGTCCAGAACTTTCCGACCGTCGGCCTGATCGACGGCACGTTCCGCGCCAATCTCGAAGAGACCGGCATGTCCTACGCGCTGGAGATCGACATGATCGCCAAGGCGCACGACAAGGATATGCTGACCACGCCCTATGTGTTCAGCGAGAAAGAGGCCGCCGCGATGGCGATCGCCGGCGCCGACATCATCGTCTGTCACATGGGCCTGACGACCGGCGGCACCATCGGTGCGCAGACCGCGCCAAAGCTCAAGGACTGTCCGGCGCAGATCGACACCTGGGCGTCCGCTGCGCTCAGCGTCAATCCGGACATCCTGGTGCTGGCTCATGGCGGCCCGATCGCGGATCCCGCCGACGCCGATTTCATCATGAAGAACACCCGCCATTGCCACGGCTTCTACGGCGCCTCCTCGATGGAGCGACTGCCCGTGGAGCGGGCGCTGACGGAACAGGTGCGTCAATTCAAGGCGATCGGCGCGCGGTAACGCCGAAGGTACGAGGGAGGGAAAGATGTCGGGGATATTGGTCGGTGAATTGATCCTCTGGCTGATCGTCGCGATCGTCGTGATCGTGGTTGGCGTCTACATCGTGAACTGGCTTTACCATCGCTCCTCCAAGGAGATTTCGTTCGTCCGCACCGGCTTCCTCGGCGAACGCGTGGTGATCAATGGCGGCGCCTTTGTGCTGCCGTTCATCCACGATTACACGCCTGTCAACATGAACGTGCTGCCGATGGGCATCGTCCGCTCCAGGCAGGACGCCGTGATCACCCGCGACCGTATGCGCGTCGACATCGAGGCCGACTTCTACGTCCGGGTGCAGCCGACCCGCGAGGCGGTCTCGATTGCGGCCGCGACGCTCGGCCGCCGCACGATGGAACCCGAGCAGCTGCATGCGCTGCTGGCCGGCAAGTTCATCTCCGCGATCCGCTCGGTCGCCTCCGAAATGACCATGGAGGAAATGCACGAACGGCGCGGCGACTATGTCGCGCGCGTCAAGACCAATGCTGCCGAGGCCCTCGCCCAGAACGGCCTCGAGCTGGAATCGGTCGCGATCACCGATCTCGACCAGACCGACCTGGAGTTCTTCAATCCCTCGAACCGGTTCGACGCCGAAGGCCTGACCCGCCTGATGGAGGATATCGAGGCCAAGCGAAAGCTGCGCAACGACATCGAGCAGGACTCGATGATCAAGATCCGCTCGCGCAATCTGGAAGCCGAGCGACAGGCACTCGAGATCGAGCGCGAGAGCGAGACCGCACGCCTCGAGCAGGAGCGCGACATCGAGATGCGCCGCGCGCTCCAGCGCACGGAAGTCGCCCGCGAACGCGCGCTGCGCGAGACCGAGGCCGAACAGGCGCAGATTTCCGCCCGCGAGGCCATCGAGCGCGCCCGTATCGCCAATGACCAGGCGATCGCCGAGGCCCGCATCGCCTCCGAGCGCGAGACCCGCCAGAAGGAGATCGAACGGACTCGCACCATCGAGGAGAAGGAGCTGCTGGCGCGCGAGGAGATCGAGAAGACAAGGATCGCCAACCAGCGCTCGATCGACACCAGCCGCATCGCTTCGGAGCGCGAGGTGCGCCAGCGCGAGATCGAGCGGATGCGCACGGTCGAGGAAGCCGAGATCGCCGCGCGCGAAGCGATCGAGAAGGCGCGGATCCAGCAGGACCGAGTCGTCACCGACGCCCGCATTGCCAACGAAGAAGAGACGAGGCGCCGCGAGATCGAACGCACGCGCGCCGTGGACGAGGCCGAAATCGCCGCGCGCGAGGCAACGGAGAAGGCCCGCATTGCCCAAACCATGACGGTCAATGTCGAGCGCATCTCCTCGGACGAACGCACTCGCGCGCTCGAGATCCAGCAGGTGCGAACCATCCAGGAGGCCGAGATCGAGGCTCAGCGCGCGGTCGAAGCCGCCCGCATCGCCCGCGAGCGGACGCTCGCCGCCGAGCGCATCGCCGCCGAGCAGAACACGCGGCAACTCGAGATCGAGCGCAACCAGGCGCTGGACGTCGCCGGCATCGCCGCGCGCGAGACGACCGAGGCCACGCGCATCGCGCAGGAGGAGCGCGTGCGCTCGCTGGAGATCGCCCGCAACCGCGCCGTCGAGGAAGCCGATATCGCCTCGCGCGAGGCGATCGAGGCGGCCCGCATCGCCCAGGAGAAGGCGGTTGCGGCCGAGCGGATCCAGGCCGAGCGCGACACCCGCGCGCTCGAGATCGAGCGGACCGGCGTGCTGGAAGCGGCCGAGCTGAAGCGGCGCGACGCCATCGAGCGCCAGCGCATCACGGTCGATCTGGCGCTCGAGGCCGAGCGCATCAACTCCTCGAAGAAGCGCGAAGTGCTCAACATCGAGCAGAAGAAGGCGATCGAGATCGCCGATGAGGACCGCGTCATCGCGCTGTCGACCAAGAAGTCCGAGCGGATCGACGCCGACCGCCAGGTCCGTCAGGCCGAGATCGTCGCGCGCAAGGAGGTCGAGACCACCGACGTCTCGCGCGAGCAGGCGCTGGAAGCCGCCCGTATCGAGCGGCGGCGCGCCATCGAGCAGCTCGAGGTCGCTCGCGTGCAATCCTTGCAGGAAGCCGAAATCGCCTCCCGCGAGGAAGTGGAGCGCGCCCGCATCGCGTCGGATCGCGGCCTCGACGAAGCCCGCATCGGCCGCGAGCGCGAGCTGCGCAAGCTCGAAGTCAATCGCGAAAAGGACGTCGAGACGGTGCTGATGGAGAAGGCCATCGCCATCCATCAGAAGTCGCTGGAGGAGTCGGCGGCACGCGCCGCCGCCGAGGAAGCGCGCATGCGGGCGACTGAAGCCGCCGAGCGCGTGGTCACCGCGCGCGAGAGCGAGATCGCAAAACGCCGCAAGACCGTCGAAGTGCTGCTCGCCGAGAAGCAGGCCGAGGAGACCCGGATCGCCGCGGAAGCCGAGCGCGTGCGCGCCGCGGTCGAGGCCGAGGCGCAGCGCATGCTCAACGAGGCCGAGAACGTGCTCACCGACCAGGCGCGCTACTCGCTGTTCCGCCGCAAGCTGCTCGACCGCATCGAAGGCATCGTGCGTGAGAGCGTCAAGCCCATGGAGAAGATCGAGGGCATCCGCATCCTCCAGGTCGACGGCCTCAACGGCAACGGACACGGAAACGGCAATGGCGGCCGCAGCGCCACCGACGAGGTGATCGATTCGGCGCTGCGCTACCGCGTCCAGGCGCCGCTGATCGACTCGATCCTGTCGGACATCGGCGTCGAGGGCGGCAGTCTTGCAAAGATGCCGGGCCTGATCCGCGAGGCCCGCGACATGCAGGGGATCAAGGATTCCGCGCGCAAGAGCGGTGGCGGCGACAAGCCGGCGGCCTCCCCGCCTGCGGCCGAAGGCGGTGAGCCGCCGGCCGAGCGCGGGCCGCGAAAGAAGAGCTGAGGTCCGAACCATGGCCCGCGTCTACGTCTCAACCGTCGTCAACGCCCGCAACGACCGCGTCTGGGCGCGGGTGCGCGATTTCAACGGTCTGCCGAACTGGCATCCGGCCATCGCCGAAAGCCGGATCGAGGGCGGCGAGCCCGCCGACAAGATCGGCTGCGTCAGGGATTTCCGTCTGCGCAACGGCGACCGCATCCGCGAGAAGCTGCTGGGCCTCTCCGACTACGACATGTTCTGCACCTACTCGATCCTGGAATCCCCGATGGGTGTCGAGAACTACGTCGCAACCTTGCGGCTGACACCCGTCACCGACGGCGACCAGACCTTCATGGAATGGACCGCCGAATTCGATTGCGCGCCGGAGCGCGAGACCGAGCTCGTCAGCAACATCGGCGGCGGCGTGTTCCAGGGCGGCTTCGATGCCCTGAAGCGCGTGTTCGGAGGTTAGCCGTGCCGCATATCGTCAAGAGCACGATCCTGAGCGCACCGACCGATGCGGTATGGAACGTGCTGCGCGATTTCAACGGGCACGACCGGTGGCATCCGGCGGTTGCGACCTCCTCGATCGAACGCGCTCAGGCTTCCGACAAGATCGGCTGCGTCAGGCGCTTCAAGCTCAAGGACGGCTCCGAGCTGCGCGAACAGTTGCTGGCTCTTTCCGACCTCGAACAGACCTTCAGCTATTGCCTGCTCGATACCCCGATCCCGATGTTCAATTACGTCGCCCATGTCCGCCTGCTGCCGGTGACCGATGGCGACCGCACTTTCTGGCATTGGGAATCGCGCTTCACCACGAAGCCCGAGGACAAGGACCGTATCACCCACATGGTCGCTGAAGATATCTATCAGGCGGGGTTCGAGGCGATCCGCCGCCATCTGAAGGAGGCCGCCTAGCCATGGCCGTAACCGTAAAAACCTTTGCCAGCGCCGGCGAAGCGGCCGGGGCAATATCCTCAGATCGCAGCGCACGCTATCTCGGCGGCGGCACGCTGGTGATGCGAGCGCTCAACGAGGGCGACGTTTCGATTTCGACCGTCGTCCGCGCCAGCGACCAGACGCTGACCCGGATCGATGCGTCCGGACCGCGCATCACGCTGGGCGCTGGCGTCACGTTCGCGAGAATTCTCGGCGAGCGCGACCTCGCTTTCCTGCACGCGCCCGCTCGTTCGATCGGAGGCCCTGCCGTGCGCAACATGGGCACTGTCGGCGGCAATCTGTTCGCGCCAAACCCCTATGGCGATTTCACCGTGGCGCTGCTGGCGCTCGACGCCACGGTCGCAGTGCAAGGCGGCTTCGGCGCCCGCGACATCGCGATCGAGGAGTTCCTGCAATCGCGCGAGCGGCAATCCGGCGCGCTGGTGCTCTCGGTCTCATGCACACGGCCGGCCAGCGCTGAGGCCTTTCGCTACCGCAAGGTTGCCCGCATCAAGCCGAAAGGCGGCTCGGTCATCACGCTGGCCGCACACCTGCCGGTCAGCAGCGGGCGCATTGCCGGTGCTCGCATTGCGCTCGGTTCGATGGCGCCGACCCAGATCCGCGCCAAGGCGGCGGAGCGCGCTCTCGAAGGACGCGCGCTCGATGTCGCAAACATCAATGCTGCCGCCTCTGCCGCAGTCGAGGGAACATCGCCCGCCGACAATGCGCTCGGCAGCGCCTGGTATCGCCGCGAGATCGTCGGCGTCCATCTCCGCCGTTTGCTGTCCGGCCAGGAATAGACTGGGATCATCATGTCCAAGACGCCTCTGCAATTTCGTCACAACGGCCGCGACGTCGCTATCTTCGTCGATGGCGGCACCAACCTGCTGGTCGCCCTACGCGAGCTGATCGGCGACATGACCCCGAAATTCGGTTGCGGCCAGGGCGGCTGCGGCACCTGCAGCGTGCTGATCGACGGAGAACTCCACCTCTCCTGTCTGACGCTCGCCGAGACCGTCGCCGGCCGCTCCGTCGAAACGCTCGACGGCCTCAAGCAGGGCCCGAACCTGCACCCGCTCCAGCGCGCCTTCGCCGACAATTTTGCCGCCCAATGCGGCTATTGCACACCGGGCATGCTGATGGCCGCAAAGGCGCTGCTCGACCGCAATCCCTCCCCGAGCCGGGCCGACGTGATCGAGGCGATCTCCGGCAACATCTGCCGCTGCACCGGCTACGAGCCGATCATCAATGCCATCCTCGTCGCCGCAGGCGGCCAGGCCAGCGCCTGAGGTCAGACCATGCTGGAACTACGCAAGGACATCTTCGCCGACGAGCGCGACGACAATCTCAAAGAGATCGGCAAGGGCACACAGCGCCAGGACATGCTCGGTCACATCACGGGCACGTCGAGCTATTTTGGCGATCATAAGCTCCAGGGCATGCTGCACCTCAAGGTCGTTCGCTCGACCCAGGCCCATGCGAGGCTGCGCCACATCGATACCACGGAGGCAGAACGCTCGGCCGGCGTGCGCCGGATCATTCGCGGTGCGGACGTTCCGGTCAATCTCAACACGCTGCTGAGCCTGATCAATTTCGGCAAGGACGACGAGCCGTCGCTGGCTGTCGACAAGGTCCGCTACAAGGGCGAGCCGATCCTTGCCATCGTGGCCGACAGCGAGCGTGAGGCTTTTGAGGCCATCGCAAAGGTCAGGATCGACTACGAACCGCTGCCGACCGTGTTCGACGTCGAGGATGCGCTGAAGCCCGGCGCCCCCGTGGTCAACGAGACCTATCCGAAGAACGCCTTCATCTATCACGACGTCTACGATCACCAGCGTCTGCGGTTCGGCGATGCCGACGCGGCGCTCGCGAGCGCCGATCACGTGCTCGAACAGCGCTACCAGATGTCGCCGATCGAGCACGCGCCGACAGAGACCAATGGCGCGATTGCGGCGCCCGACACCAACGGCCGCTACGTCGTCTACACGTCGACGCAAGCGCTGTTCTTCTCGGTCGACACCTGCGCCAAGATTTTGGACGTGCCGTCCAACACCTTCCACTTCATCGGCGGCACCGTCGGCGGCGGCTTCGGCGGCAAGGTGGATACCTTGACCGAGCCGCTCGCCATTCTCGGCGCCATGTTGACCGGGCGTCCCGTGCGCTACGTGTTCGGTCGCGAGGAAGAGATGCAATACGGCCCGCCCCGCGGCGCCGAGCGCATCTACATCAAGGATGGGGTGATGCGCGACGGCCGTATCGTTGCGCGCAAGATCCGTGCCTATTTCGACAGCGGCGCCTATACGCGCCTCTCAAGCTACGCCGCGGTGAAATGCGCGGCGCATCTGCCGGGCCCCTACACCATCCCGAACGTTTATGGCGACGTCTACTGCGTCTTCACCAACCGCACGCCGGCGACTGCCATGCGCGGCTTCGGCGTCACGGCAATGGACTTCGCCATCGAATGCCAGATGGACAAGCTCGCAAACCTCGTCGGCATGGATCCGATGGAGTTCCGGATTCTGAACGCCTATCGCGACGGCGACATGAAGGCGCACCGGCGCGAGGCCAAGAACACGGCGCTGATCGAATGCGTTCAGGTCGCCGCCGAAAAGGCCAAATGGCCGATCCGCGACGAGTTCAGGCGCGCCTCCTCCCGCAAGGATGGCGGCGGCAGCCGCGCCGCGATCCCGCCGACGCCGACGGAGCCGCGCGCCCGGCCCGCCGCGCCCGCGCAGCAGCGCACGACCTATGACCGCGCGCCCGTGAACGCGACAAGAGAGCCGCCGCGCGAACCACCTCCGCCGGCACCGCCACCTCCTGCGCCGCGCCCGGCGTCACCGTCGCACGGCGCCACCCGCTTCTCCTCCGTCTTCGGCACCAGGAGGCGCTAATGACCAGGCATCGCGGGCGCGGCATGGCATCGATCAACTATCCCATCGGCATGAACCTCGGCGGCGATCCCAGCCAGGCGCTGGTGCATTCCAATCCCAGCGGCAAGTTCACGGTGGCCTTGTCGTCGATCGACCTTGGCCAGGGCATGAAATCGGTGACGCGGCAGATTTGCGCCGAGACGCTCGGCGTGCCTGTCGAGGACGTCTATGTCGACACGGCGGACTCCGATACCGGCCCGCATTGCATGGGCTCGTTCGCCTCGCGCGGCACGCATCGCGTCGGCAACGCCGTGATGGCCGCCGCCCGCGAAGCGCGCGGCGTGATGATGGAGGCGGCGGCCGAGGAGTTGGAAGTCAATGCGGCCGATCTCGAGACTGACGGGCGCGGCAACATCCACGTCAAAGGCGCGCCGCATCGCTCGATCTCGACCAAGGATGTCGCGATCGCCGCGCAGTTCAAGCAGGGCAAGACCATTTCGGGTCGCGGCATCTTCCTGGTCCCGCTGTCCGACGTCGACCCCGAAACCGGAGAGATGTCACCGGCAACGTGTTACGCCCATGCCTGCCTCGTCGCCGAAGTCGAGGTCGACGACGAGACCGGCGAGGTCGCGATGGTCCGGATGGACTCCGCCTATGAGCTCGGCCGCGCGCTCAACCCACGGCTTGTCGAGCAGCAGCTGGTCGGCGGCGCCTGGATGGGCGTCAGCCACGCACTCTACGAGACCCCCGAGCCTTACTATCCCGATCCCGCTCACGGCCCGCGCGACTTCGTCGAATATCTCATGCCGGGCCCCGGCGATATTTGCCCGCACGATATCGCGGTGCTGGAACGTCCTGCTCCCGATGGTCCCTTCGGCGCCAAGGGCCCCGGCGAGATGTGCGCCAACCCGGTACTGCCGGCCGTGGCGAATGCGATCTTCAACGCAGTCGGCGTGCGCATCGACGATCTGCCGATCACGCCCGAGAAAGTGCTGCGCGCGATCAAGGCCCAGGGCGGCGCACGGCCGCAGGCGCGGCGCTAGAGGTATCGTCGTGGCGGTTCGCAGCAACATCGTCGGCATCGACAGCCCGGAGGCGCTGGAGAAGGCGCTGCGCGCGGCCTATTACCTCGCCGACGAGGGGCTGGCGACCGCAGCCTATCTCGGGCTCGCCCTTGGCAAGCCGCTGCTGCTGGAGGGTGCGCCGGGCGTCGGCAAGACGGAGGCCGCAAAGGCGATCGCTGCCGTGCTCGGCCGCCGCCTCATCCGCCTGCAATGCTACGAGGGCATCGACGCGTCCGCCGCGCTCTATGAGTGGAACTACCCGCGCCAGATGCTGGCGATCCGCCAGGCCGGCGACGAGAGCATCGACATCTACGGCGAGACGTTCCTGATCGAGCGGCCGATGCTGGCGGCGCTCCGCGCGCCCGATTCCACCGTGCTGCTGATCGACGAAATCGACCGCGCCGATCAGGAGTTCGAGGCCTTCCTGCTCGAATTCCTCTCCGACTTCCAGATCTCGATTCCCGAGCGCGGCACGGTGCGCGCGGCGGAGCGCCCCGTGGTCGTATTGACATCGAACCGGACCCGCGACCTGCACGAAGCCCTGCGCCGCCGCTGCGTCTATCACTGGATCGACTATCCGACCGCGGAGCGCGAAGCACGCATCATCATGATGCGCGCCTCCAGCGTTGCCGAGGCCACGGCGCGCGCCGTCGTTGCAGCCGTCGAAAGGCTGCGGCGCGAACCGCTCAGCAAGGCCCCAGGGATCGCCGAAGCCGTGGACTGGGCCGAGGCCGCGACGTTACTTCACAAGGGCGGCGCCCGCTGGCCAGACGCATTCAAGCGCTCGATCGGCGTCGCGCTGAAGGACGAAGAAGACCTGCATTTCATCTCGCCGCGGCTCGACGCCATGCTCGCGGAGGCGACGGTATGAGCACCGATCTGCAGCTTCCGCGTGCCGCACGCGTCTTCGTCGCCTTCGTCCCGCTGCTGCGCGCGAACGGCTTTGCCGTGGCACCGGAGCAGACCACGACGTTCCTGGCGGCTATCGAGCTGCTCGGCCCTGATAGCATCGAGGATATCCGACAAGCTGCACTGGCGACGCTGGCTCCGCCGCCCGAACGTCGTGCCACCTTCGACCGGCTGTTCGATCTGCACTTCCGCGGCAGCGAGACGATTGCGCGCGATGACCAGGGCGAGGAGGATGAGACGGTCCGGCTCCAGGAAGAGGGCCGCGGCGACGAGGAGCCCCTGCTCTCCGACGAGGCGAGCGAGTCCGGCCTCACCGCGACCAGGACCGAGGCCCTGGTCGAGCGCCGCTTTGGGGCGAGTTCGACCATGGACGCGCTACGCCGCCTGGCGCGCGAAGCACCGCGACGTCTGCCGCGACGACGTGGTCACCGGCGCATGCGCACTCGCCGCGGACCGTTTGCCGACCTTCGCCGCACGTTGCGCGATACTGTCCGCAGCGACGGCGAGATCTTGCGGCTCGGTCACCTCGAGCGGCGGCGGCGCCCACGCAAAATATTGCTGCTGATCGACGTGTCTGGCTCGATGAAGAGTCGCACCGAAGAGAACATGAAGCTCGCGCATGCGCTGGTGCAGGCGGCGCCCAATGTCGAGGTCTTCACCTTCGGCACGCGGCTGACGCGCGTCACCCGTCCGTTGCGGCTGAAGCGTCGTGAGCAGGCATTGAACGCGGCCGCCCGCCTCGTCAGCGATTGGGACGGCGGCACCCGCATCGGCGACGCACTGCAAGCCTTCCTCGCCGTGCCACGGTTCGGCGGCTATGCGCGCGGCGCCGCCGTAGTGATCGTCTCCGACGGGCTCGAGCGCGGCGAAGGTGACGCACTTCGCGACGCCGTCGCTAAATTGTCGCGGCGGGCCTGGCGCTTGAGCTGGTTGACGCCGCTTGCCACGAGCCCGGCCTTCCGCCCGCAGACGGAAGCGCTCATGGCCATCGAGCGCTTCGTCGATGACCTCGTGGATGGCGGTTCGAGCGGGTCGATCGTCGCGCACATTCTGGCATTGGGACGAAGGAGAGCGGCGTGAGCGATATTGTCGACGGCCATCATCACATCTGGCGGCAGGCCGACCTGCCCTGGCTGATCGGCCCCATGCAGCCGCGCATCTTCGGCCCCTATGAACCGATCCGGCGCGACTATCCGATCCAGGAGTATCTCGACGACCTCAAGGGCAGCGGCGTCACCCGCTCGGTCTATGTGCAGACCAACTGGGCCAACGACCGTTTCGAGGACGAGGCCGCCTGGGTGCAGCAGACCGCCGACGACCACGGTTGGCCGCACGCGATCGTCGCCTATGCCAATTTTGCCGTCGAGGACGTCCGGCCCCAGCTCGATCGCCTCAAGCGCTATCCGCTCGTGCGCGGCGCGCGCATGCAGCTGCATTGGCACGAGAACCCCCTTTACCGCTTTGCGGCCCGCGCCGATCTCTGCGCCGATCCAGTGGTCCGCCGCAACATCGCGCATCTCGCCGACTATGGCTGGAGCTTTGATTTGCAGGTGTTCACGCCGCAGATGCCAGCGGCAGCGGAGCTGGCCGAAGCTTGTCCAGAGGTGACCTTCATCCTTCAGCATGCCGGCATGCTGGAGGACCTCTCGCCGGCAGGCCGCGCCGCCTGGCGCGCCGGCATGGCCCGCCTTGCGACCTGCCCGAACGTGGTCTCAAAGCTCTCCGGCCTCGGCACCTTCATCCATCGCAACGAGCCCGCACACATCGCCGCCGTGCTCACCGACACCGTTGCGATCTTCGGCGCCGAGCGCTGCCTGTTCGGCTCCAATTTCCCGATCGAGAAGTTGTGGACCAGCTATCGCGAGCTCGTCGATGCGTTTCGCGCGGCGGCCGCGCCGTTGAGACCGGTGCAGCAGGACGCGATTTTCGGGACCACCGCGGCGCGCATCTATCAGCTTTGACAGACAAGAAACAGATGAGGGAGGGCAACGAATGGCGCTGGAGATCAAGATCCTGGACTATGGCGACATCGAGCTGGAATCGAGCTTCCTGGTGCTCGGCCGCGACTGCGGCCGCACGCGCCGCGTCCTCACCCTGGGCTTCCTGATCCTCGGCGGTCCCTATCCGGTCGTGGTCGACACCGGCTATCGCTCCAACCAGATCATGGAAACGCTGGGCATGCGCGGCCTGCAATATCATGAAAACATGATCGAGAACCAGCTCGCGCGCCACGGCGTGCGCATGGGCGACGTCCGCTTCGTTTGCCACACCCATCTGCACATCGACCATGCCGGTAAGGACGATCTGTTCCCGATGAACACGACTGTCGTCCTCAACCGCAGGGAGCTCGAATATTCCGTCTCCGGCCTGATGCATCCGCAATATCCCGCACCCGACATCAAGCACCTGATCGACCGCCTGCACACCAAGAGCGCGCTGCGCTTTCTGGATCTCGAGGTCACCGGCCCGATCGAGTTGATGCCTGGCGTCTATTGCGATGCCGCCAACGCCCATACCGAGGGCTCGACGAACATCATCGTTCACACCGCCGACGGCATCGCCACCATTTGTGGCGACGTGATCTACGACTTCAACGACCAGATCGTCACGCCCTTCAACGAGATCCACGATTGGGAACCGCGCACCACCGGCAACCACGGTACCAGCAAGCGCGCAGAAAAGGCGGCGATCAAGAAGCTGCTCAGCAACTCGCGTTATCTGCTGCCGGTGCACGATCGCCCCGCCAAGATCGAAGGCGGCAATGTCGTCGGGCGGCTGCACGACCAGGTCCCCGGACCGATCGTGCAATCCTTGCCAGCACGCAACTGGTTCCCGGCCTGACGTGACCTGAGGATATCGACCGATGACGCACGTCACCTTGCGCTCCGAATTCGAGACCCTGATCGACCCGTACGCGCCCGTCGCGCAAGTCGGCACCGGCTTCGACTTCACGGAAGGACCGGTCTGGCACCCGGTCGATCACTACCTCCTGTTCTCGGATATGCCGGGCGACGTGCGACGGCGCTGGGATGTGCGGCGTGGTGTCGTGGAGGTCAAGCGTCCGTCGAACAAGTGCAACGGCATGACCTTCGATGCCGAGCTCAATTTGATCGTCTGCGAGCACGCGACATCGTCGCTAGTTCGCGAGCGGCCGGACGGACGGCGGGAGGTGCTGGCTTCGCATTTCCAGGGTCAGGAGCTTAACAGCCCGAACGATGTCTGCGTCCACTCCTCCGGCGCGATCTATTTCTCCGATCCCTGGTATGGCCGCATGCCGGTCTATGGCGTCGAGCGGCCGCGCCAGCTCGGCTTTCAGGGCGTCTATCGCGTCGTGCCCGGCGGCGAGCCGAAGCTCGTCGTCGACCGTAACCTGTTCGATCAGCCGAACGGACTGTGCTTCTCGCCGGACGAGAAGCTGCTCTATGTCAACGACACCGTGCAGGCGCTGATCCGCGTCTTTGACGTCGACAGTGACGGCTCGCTGTCGAACGCGCGCGTGTTCGCGAGCGGCATCCGCTCCGAGCTCGAGCCGGGCGTGCCCGACGGCATGAAGTGCGACCAGCACGGCAATGTCTGGGTCACCGCGCCCGGCGGCGTCTGGATCTATTCGCCGCGCGGTGAACTGCTCGGCAAGGTTCGCGTGCCCGAGCTCGTCGCCAATCTCGCCTGGGGCGGTCCGGACTTCCGCACGCTGTATCTGACCTCGACCCATTCGGTTTACGCGATCCCAACCAAGGTCGGCCCGCGGCATGAGCCCTATATGAGTGGCCAGCGAAGCGGCGGCGGCGCGACGCCAAGCTCCGCGCCAGCGGCACCCATCCTCGCCGAGGGCGAGATGCGGCTCGATCCCCAGCGTTGCGCGATGATCATCCAGGACCTCCAGAACGACGTCATCATGGACGGCGGCGCCTTCACCGAATCCGGCGCCCCCGGACATGCGCGGCAACAGCACGTGGTGGACAACGTCCGCCGCCTCGCCGAGGCCGCGCGTGCCCGCGGCGTCGCCATCATCCATGTCTGGTTCATCGTCGAACCCGGCGCGCCCGGCGTCACGTTGAATGCGCCGTTGTTCGAGGGCCTCGTCGACAGCAAGGCGATGGTGCGCGGAAGCTGGGGTGCGGCGCCGGTATCGGGCCTCGAGCCGCGGCCCGGCGACTTCGTCGTCGAGAAGATGCGCATGAGCGCGTGGGAGGGCACGCGGCTGGAGACGATCCTGAAAGCGACGGGGCGCGACATGATCATCAATACCGGTGCCTGGACCAACATGTCGGTCGAACACACCGCGCGCACCGGCGCCGACAAGGGCTATTTCATGATCGTGCCCGAGGATTGCTGCTCGACAATGAACGCCGACTGGCACAACGCCTCGATCAACTTTGCCATGCAGAACGTCGCGGTCGTGACCAGGGCGGATACGGTCATCAGGGCGCTGGGATGACGCGCGGTGCCGAAGCTCCTGCACCTCTGCTGCTCGCCCCGCCCCGACTCGGAATCGAGTGCCGGCGCGCTAGCCTTCATTGAGCACTTTCGTCAGGCCCATCCCGATTGGGACATCGACGTCATGGATCTCTGGCGCGAGCAGTTGCCTGAGTTCGCTGGCCCCATCCTCGAAGCCAAATACGCACGCATGAACGGCCATCGCTTCAACGATCCTCAACGCGACAGGTTTGCCGAGGCCGAGCGCATGGCGCTGCGCTTTTCACTCGCCGATCGCGTGTTGATCTCGACGCCGATGTGGAACTTCGGCATCCCCTACAAGCTGAAGCAGTTCATCGACATCATCGTCCAGCCCGGGCTCACCTTTCGTTTCGATCCGTCGCAGGGATATATCCCGCTGCTGAAGGACCGGCCGACACTGGTGGTCCTCGCCAGCGGCAGCGACTTTTCCACCGGCATGAACCGCGGCCGTATCGACATGGCGACGCCCTACTTGCGGGAAATCCTGCGCTTCATTGGCATCAATGATGTCCGTTTCGTCGCGATCGGGCCGACCATCGGGCCGCGGCAATCGCTTGAAGCCGCCCGAGAACGGGCCTCTAAACGCCTCGCTGCAATGGCTGCGAATTTCTGATGCCGTTGCGAACGGACCGCCGCTTCAATGCGGCGGCGGGATCAAGGCGCGCAGGATGCCCGGCTTCCAGGCCTGACGCGCACTGTCGAAGGCCGCAAAATCATGGTCGAACTGCCAATAGGCCCATGACCAGCCAAGTCTGTCGGCGCTTCTCGCCATGAAGGAGAGGTATCGCAAGCGACTGTCGGACGGCGCGCGCTCATACACCCCGAATTCGCCGAGATAGATGGGGCGCTTCTCTCTGTCCGCCCAGAGACTCATCTTCCTGAAATCGGCGGCGGCTTTCGCTTCGTCATCCGGAGTGCCCCAATCCAGGGGACCGATTTTCGAGAAAGTTGCAGACCATGGCGCCCCTTGGTGCGTGAATCGTATGGGCGCGTAGTAGTGAAAGGTGATGATGAGATTCCTGTCCTCGGCCGGCAGAACCAGCTCGTCGACAGTAATATCATCCGTGTTGAGAACGGCGGCAATGACCGGCCGCTCTGGGTTGGTGCGGCGGATGATGCCGAGACACTCGTTGAGCAGTGAATTCCAGCTGGCGGACGTCATGTGCCCACCAGGCTCATTCAGGACCTCGAAGACGAGCGTGGGGTACTTCCCGGCATAGCGCTCGGATATCTGCCGCCAGAACGACTTGAGCTTCTCAGTGCATCCGGCAACGTCGCTTTGGCAAATGTGCGTGTCATGCTCGTCGACGACAGGAATGAGGCCCCTCGCGAGGACCTCCTCGATGACGGCATCGAGCCGCCTCAGGACGATCTCATCCAGGACATTCTCCGGGCTCATGAACTTGAAGCCGAAGAAATTGATCCTGACGTGCGAGAACCCGGCCTTCTTGATCGTCGTCAAATTGTCCAGACGGAACGGCGCGTTCTGGCCGCCTTCCCAGATTCCATCGTAGCCGAGAATATTGATACCGCGCCCCAGTCTCGGCACATCGCGGGAATTGGCCCGCTCGGCTCCGTGGACCTCGGAGAAGAGCGATGCAGCGAAGAGCGTCGTTGCTGCCAGCATGACGCTCCCCGGCCGCCGAGCGCGCATGACGGTCATCTTGCGTCCATTTGCAAGGACTGGAAGTCGGCCTGTGGCATCGACCTGCACGTCGCAAAGAAGAACGAGACGAGCAGCACCGACGTGAACATCGTCGAACGGAGGAATGTCGTCTCCGTAAAATTGGTCTGAAAGCTGAGCACGACAAATCCAATGATGAGAGCGCAGTGCGAACGATCGATGGATCTGGTCGAAATCAGATCGAGAATCTTGCTCGAGAACAGAACAACACTCGCAGCGAAAAGCACATATCCCAGAAACCCTGTTTCCATCAGGATCGCGATGTAGCCGCTGTGATAATTGTCCAGCACCCAGCCGTGGTTCTGTTCGAAATAATCGTAGATCGACGGGACCGTCCAAAAGCCGTTGATCCCGAAGCCGAGCAACGGCGCATCGTCGAAATGGCTGATGGCGTAGTGCCAGATGAACGTTCGCTCGGTGAAATCGATGGTCGCATCGCCGACATGGATGGCGTCATAGCCCGTCACGTAAAAATAGAGAAACAGGATCCCGGCCAGGATGCACATGACGAACGGCAGGACCGCATAGACCCTCATGCAGCCGACCGACCACATCGAGGTCACGAGCAGTGCACAGGCCGCCAGGGCAACAGCGCCGGCACCGCGCGATTCCGACGCGAGGACGCAAGTTGAGGCCAGCAGGAACACGACGAGGAACGTCGGCCACCCCTGCCCCTTCATCTTAAGATAACAGGCAAAAAACATCAGATACGCGCCGACAAAGCCGAGCGTCTGCTTCGATTCATAGACGCCCTGCCATTGGCCGCTGTGCATCCAGGTTTGGTCTATCCCAATATCGGGCACGGCAAGCGCACAGAAGGCCGATGCCGCGACCAATATGAACAGGCCAAGGGCCGTGGCCTTCACAATCTCGTCCATCTCGAGGCGCGTGACGAGACAGAATGCGCCGAAGGTCGTCATGGCAAGCGCCGCACTCTTCATGAGCGCTGCCGCGCTCAGGCTCGACCAGAACACGGAGATGACGGCGAAGGTGTAGAATGCGAGCAGCGCGATCAAATCGGGATTGAACTGCAAGCGCAGGCGCGGGCGCACGAATGCGCTCGCGTAGATGAGGACGCCCCACATCAGGAGCGCCACGGCCTGTTGCACAAAGCTCAGCTCCGGCGGCAGGAGCGCGGCGTTGAAGATGCCCATCGACGCGACCACATTGATGGTGATCGAACAGCTGATTGCAATTCTGGCAATCTTCTCAACGCCAACGCTGCGCGTCTCCCAGAACGCGCTCTCGAGTGCTCCGGAATCCACCTCGGTCTGCAGGCTGGCCATGAACCGACCTTCCTTAAGCGCGGTTAATAATTTGCTAGCGCGGGTCGATCTCCGGCGCTCCCAGCCCACACGATGCCGGAGTTTAAGAATTTGGTAACGATAAGAGACCGGGCGCGCAGCATTAATGCAATTCGCACCCCGCCGGTGTCTCGCCCGTAACGACCCTGCTATAAAGCGCGGATCGAGCTCGATCGAATTTCACGAATTATCTGGTTTCCTTGGTTGCGCATGAACAGATCCAGCAGCACGTTCGATATCGCCATCGAGCAGGCGCTCGACTTTCTCTCTCCGGAATACGCAGAACTGTTCGACAATTCCGCCGCTACCGCGTTCCAGCACCCACTCTGGCTGCACAGCCTCTACACCAGGCTGGCGTCTCATGCGGGGGCAACCCCTCTGATTGTCGTGGTCCGTCACCGCACGACGCGTGCCCTTGCAATGGTGCTGCCCCTGCTGCGGATCCGGCGCGGTCCGATAGGGACCGTGGAATTCGCCGACCTCCGCGTCTCCGACTATCTGGCGCCGGTTTGCAGCCCGACAATATTCTCCCAACTGCTCGCGGACGAGAGCGCATGCGCGGAGCTTCGAGGCCTCCTCCGTCCTTTCGACCTGCTCCGCATGACCAAGATTCCAGACGGACGGCTTCCGATCGAGAACCTGCTGGCTGCACCCCGCCGCGTCTCGATGGACACCAATGCCTACGCGACCGTCCTCGTCGCGCCGTTCGAGCAATGGCGGGCCAGTGCGATGGATCGCTCCTATCAGAAGGAGCTCGCGAAGAAATATCGTCAGCTCCAGAAAAAGGGCGCGTTGAGCTTCTCGTGCTGCAATGACAGCGCCTCCACGCTTGACGCGCTGGAGGTAATGAAGAAATTTCGCGGTCCCCGATTTCAATCACAAGGCGACGGCGACCTGCTCCAGCGCCCCGAATATTTCGACTTCTATTCCGAGGTGGCGCTTCGCGGCCTCGGCTCCTTTGTGCGGCTCTATGCCATGAAGATGGACGGCGACGTGATCGCCGCCGTGCTGGGATTGTGCCACCGCGGCACCTACCATGTCATCATGAGCGCGTTCGACATTGCGGGATACAAGAGCCAGTCCCTGGGGGCGCTGATGTTCGAGCAGGTGGCGAGGGATTGCATCGAGCGCAGGGACCAGATGCTCGACTTCACCATAGGTGACGAGCCGTACAAGAAACTGTTCGGCGGGCAGCCATCGCCGATGTGGGCGGTCACGCAGGCCGACAGCACCGCAGGCGCCGTCGCGTTGTTCGCGCTGAAGCAGGCACCCTGGCTCAAACTGGCCGTCAAGCGCATGTCGGAGTTCAGGCTCCTGCCGCCCCGCACCTCAACGCCGACGCGCTGACGAGCGCGAGGCGCCGACGGTCGCGGCAGTCACGCACGAAGTGCGCTGCGGACATGCGCGAGCCAGCCTGGCCGCATTTGATCGACCCGATGGGTGATACTGCGTCGCAGGAAGTGCAACCGCCGCCGTACATCCCAGCCGATATCGTCGCGCGAGGTCAGGGCCTGGCGGAATCGCGCCATCTTCAGTGACTGCTGGTCTGCCGCGATCTTGTCGCGATCGGCGTAGAATTCCGAGATCTTCTCCCGGCTCATGCCGGGAGTCATGAGCCACCGCGGCGCATATTCGGTGCAAAGACGCTCGACGTCCACCAGCAGGCGCGCGACGCCGGTGCCGGCGGCAGGACAGTTGGTCTGGAACGCGTCACCGATGAGCACGACACCAGGCTGAAGGTGCCCCTCGACGACGGAGAGGTCCATCACCCAGTTCCGTATCCGGTCGATCACACGAAAATCGCCGAGATAAGTCTGCAATCCCGGCAGCAGGCGCAGAACCGTCGCTTCCGTCTCGCGACGCAGATCGCGCATGATCGGATCGGCCGGGTCGCGGAACATGAAGAGGTTCGCCCTCATGCCTGCGCGTACCGGAAACAGGCTGAGGTAGTCGACGCCATCAGCGGTGCGTTCGCCGTAACAGGTCAGCGCCTTGAAATCGAACGGCGCGCCATCACGGCGGGCGATCGTGAAGCCGAACGAGACCGAGTGACCCACGGCCAGCACATGCCGCCTGATACCGAGTTTGTAGCCGAGAACTCCTGCCATGCCCGTGGCCAGAACGATGAGGCGCGCAGTGACGCACCGTCCGGAGGCAAGCTCGAGATGCTGGACGTCGTCGCTACAGCTGATCGCAGTGACCTCGTCGACGATCAGACTGGATGGATCAGGCAACTCGCTGCGCGCCATGGCGACGAGATCGGCATAGGGAAGCCCGTAAGCCTGGCCGACGCTGACATCGACCACCTTGCCTTCCCTTATGTTGAGCACGCGATCGTATGGACAGGCGGCGCTTTCGAGACCACGGATGAAGCCCAGCCTGCGGAACGCCTCCAGCTGGTGGCCTCCGATCTTTTCGACCCGGAATTCGTCCGGATAGACCGCGCGCTTATCCACCAGAACAACGCGATGCCCTGCCCGCGCAAGAACGGCTGCCGCCAGCGATCCAGCAAGGCCGCCGCCGACGATCGCAACGTCCGTCGCGATCGTCACGCCCCCGGCAGCGGCGATCGGCTCGCTCACGGTTCTGTCCGTCGTCATATCCAGGCTCCCACGGTTAACGTGGCTCCATCTGCAATTTTCTCGCCTGATGTCGCATCGCAGGACCAAACGCGATCATTTCCGCAGATCGAGGTTAATGAAGGGAGGACTGATCTGGAGCTGCGATGTCCCGGCACGAGCTTTGCTCAGGAGACTCTGCAAAGTCCGCGTTTTGGGCAGATCGGCGGCCATTCCGGCGAGCCATTCCGCATTCGAACGGCTGATCGTGCTGTCTTCGGCCGTCGATGCGGCCCTATGCCGCCATTCGGCCGAGCCGGGCTTTGCTCTATGTGGGACAATGGAGACGGCGATGTACCACCGTGAAGCAACTGACCTGGCCGCGACGTCGTCGTGGCCGGCAAGATCCTCGAGGCCGCTCATTAACACTCGCGGTTTTTCGGCATGCTAGGCTGGTGCCCGTATCGGCACGTAGCTCTTTCGGGGAGAGTTGCTCCTTAACATTCATGATCGAATCCATCATCCAGTTCATGCGGCGCGACGTGACGCGCGGTGTCGTCGGAACCATCCTTCTCAAGGTTGGTAGCGGCGCACTTGCGTTTGCATTGTTCTCGCTTGCGGCACGAACGATGTCGCCCGATGGCTTCGGCATCTTTGCGACTTGGCTTTCAGTCGCCCAGATCGCATCGGTCGTGGGCCTGGTCGGCCAGGAATCGCTCCTCGTGCGCTTCCTGAACGAGTATCAGGTGGGAAATCGGCCCGACCTCACCAAGGGCGTGCTGCTGTCGAGCCTGAAGCTTTCCTCCGTCGCGATGCTGGTTGTGATCGGTGCAATCGCGATCGCGGCGAACGTGAAGGGCGACTGGTGGCTGCTGATCCTCGCCGTGTCCGCCTACACCGCCGTGAATGCAGGTGTGATGCTCGGCAGCCAGGTTGCGCGCTCGCTGGTCAGCATCCTCATGGGGGAGGGAAACAGAGAGTTCTTCTGGCGGGTCGGCGTCGTCCTGTTTCTGCTCGCAATCATGTTCGGCCATCGCCAACTCGACCCCGCCGAATTGTTCGCGGTGATGACGATCGCGATGTCGGTTGGCCTGGTCGCGCAGGTCGTTTCGATCGCGCGAGCTCTGCCGGATCTCCGCGGCACGGCGGCGCAGTCCGAGACGGGCCGCTGGAGATCGAGCGCGCTTCATTTCTGGATCGCCTCCGTCCTCGAAGCCGCAAACCAGTATTTCGACGTCATTCTGGTTTACTGGATGCTGGATCCCGCGACCGCCGGCATCTATTTCGCCGCCTCGCGCCTTGCCAACATCTTCGCCATGTTGTCGGCCGCGCTGTACAGTTTCGGGGCGCGCCGGCTTCCTTCGCTGCACTTCAGCAAGAACCTTCAGGAATTCGAGCGGACGTTGCAGCTGATGGCGGAAGTGACCGCGCTTTGCGTGGTCAGCGGGCTCTTCCTGATCTGGATTGGCGGCCCCCATCTTCTCAACCTGTTCGGACCCCACTTCGCCGCACAGCATTGGGTCCTGATCGTGCTCGCGATCGGAACGGCGTTTCAGGCAGCGGGCGGTCCCTCTGCGGCGATATTGCAGCTCACCGGCCATGAGCGCATCTATGTCCCCGTCGTCGCGGCGAACGTGGCGTTGCGGCTGGTCGGATTTCTCGTGCTGATTCCCTGGCTCGGCGTGCTTGGCGCAGCAATCTCCGCCACGGTGTCGCTGGCGCTTGCGACCATCGCGCTCAACGTTCTCTGTCGCAGGCGAACCGGGGTTGATCCTTCAATTCTCGTGCTCTTGCGCTTCGGTGGATCGAAACGCGGCACCTATGCAGTCCGCGGCGCCGACGCGGGCGACTAGGCTCCGGTTCAACCGCGGCAGGCACGGCTCGGCCGCGCGTCGCCGAACGACCGTCAACCAGCCAGGCCGAGCGCTTCACCCCGACGTTGAGCCGACGACGGGTCTGCCGGCACACGATTGACGACGATCCCGGTCGGCACGCCGCCAAAGCGTGAGAGCGCGGCCGTCACCCTGCGCATTGCGGCTGAATCGATTGCGTCTTCGCGGGCGACCAGGATGACGAGATCAGCATGAGCGGCCAGAGCAGCCGCTTCCGGCTGCAAGGCCAGAGAGGTGGCATGGACGACGATCAGATCGAACTCTGAACGAATATCGTCTGCGGGCGACGATTCGGGCCCCTTGCTGACGTTCAGAAGCTCGTCGATGCTGCGAAAATCCGCCGCGGTCGCGCCATCCGCCGGCGCCTTGGCGAGGCCGGTCGCGGCACCACCGAGATCCGGCTCGACCCGGATCAGGACGCTCAGCTTTCCCCCGTTCAGCGCCCACCGATTCAGCGACCGCGCGACCGTGTTGCCGCCGGCGCGTTTCCCGACCGACATCACAAGCGCAACCTTGCCCCGGCCTTCCGGCAATTTCTCCAGCATGTCGAGCAGCGGACGCAGATGCGGACCGAGATTTAGTTCACTCGTCGCAGACACCGGGCTTTGCCAGATGTTTCTCGGGACCTCGCCAGGTGGCAGGTCGGGAACGCGGGCCCACACGGGCGGACGTGACCACGCCCCGGGCTGGCGCGGAGCCGGATCGGGGGCGCGAACGTCCGGAGCGGATTTGTCCGATCTGCGTCCCGTTGCCGCCACGACCGCCGTCGATGTCAGCAGCGAACCGATCGCGAGCGCAGCGAGCAGCAAAGACAGCGGCGGAAGGGTCGAGCGAAGCGGCGGAATGGCGGGCGAGGCGACCTTGGTCTGAGAACTCTGCAACAGGCGCTGTTCATTCGTCGTCTTGGACCGCGAGAGGAACTGCTCGTAGATATTTCTGTTGGCCTCGGCGTCGCGCTGTAGCTCCTGGAGCCGGACCAGAGCCTGCCCGTCGACCAGAAGCTGCGATTCAGCCGCCTTCATCTGGCCTTCCAGAGCCTTCTGCTGATCGCGCTGCGCCTCATATTCCGACTTCGCGGTGTCGATACTCTTGGTCCGCTCGATCTCGATCTGCCTGTTCAGATCGTTCAGCTGGCCGTACGACATCACGAGGTCGGGATGGCGATCGCCGAGCACCGCCCGCTTCTGCGCGATTTGATCATTGAGCGCCGACCGCTGGGCTCGCAATGCGCTTAGGAGATCCTGCTTTACGGGGCCCTCGATCTTCGCCTTCACGTCGCGCTGCGCCTGCTCGTAACGGGCTTTGGCCTCCTCGGTCCGCGCGCGCGCAGCTGCCACCTGCTGCGACAGCTCGGTCACCCGCAATTGCTGGGTCGTGGCGTCCTTGCCGGCGTTGACGATCCTGTGCTCGAGCTTGAATGTGGCAACGGCGTCTTCGGACGCCTTCAACCGGTCGCTCAGTGTTTTGAGCCGGCTGCCGAGCCAGTCGGCAGCCTCGTCGGTCGCCTCGGTGCGAATGCGGCTCTGTCTGGCGACGAACGCCTCGGCAATGGCGTTGGCATAGTAGGCAGCCCGCTCCGGCCGGTTCGAGGTGAAGCGGATGGCGATGACATAGGTCAGCCCGCGACGGGAAATGTCGAGACGGTTGCGGAAGCGCTCGAGCAGGCGCGCGGGGGCGGTGTAGCCGCCGGAAATGTCTTCGTCATCGCGGACCTTGAGCTGCTCGATCAGCGGCTCGAGAAAGCCGTCGGACTTCGCCACTTCGACCAGGCTTTGCAGCGCGGCGCTATCCTGCCCTATGCCCGGCAAAACGTCCTGCTCCGTGGTCACGCGCTGCTCGCGGGGATCGACGACGACCAGCGCGGTCGCTGCGAACCGGACCGGAAGCACCAGGAGAACGACGGCGCCAAGCGCGAAGATCGCGAGCGCGAGCATCAAGAGCCGCCGAGCGTTTTGGCGAAGGAAGGAGAGCGCACCGGCGGCAGTGAACACACCGCCAAAGCGTGCAGCGGCTCCGGCAGCCTCAGCGCTCGACGAATTCCGGCTCCACGACGCGGCAACGCCGGTCGATCCGGAACTTGTCGGGTCTGCGCGGCGACCGAACGTCATGGACTCTACTCGGATTCAACTGGCGAACACTGTTCAGTGGCCCGCTCCACCGTAAATATCTATGGTTAATCCGCGGTTACCCGACCCTCGCGCGACCATGACCAATTGGTTAACGCGGTCGCTTCACTTCCTTTGGAAACTGCCAGAATTCTCTCGCGAAGGATGCCGTTCCGGCAGGCTGCGCATTAACTCCGTTTATTGCTAGTCGGTGTCCGCGCGATGCTCGCATGGTAGGTACGGGGTCAAGAAGGTGAAAACTTCGTTTCTTCAGTGGGTCGGGATCCGTGCTCCATTACCAGCCAAACAAGGAGTTGGGCGAGACGACTGCGACAGCACTCACGCCGTCCAACGGAAACGGACGGAAGCTGCACGTCCTTCTCGTCCAGACCCAGGCCGAAAACGCCGGCGCGCAGGAGATCTCCAGGCTGCTCGGTGCCGGCCTTACCGCGCGCGGCTATCGCGTCACCAATCTGTTCTTCTTCCGCAAGTCGGATTCGTTCGACGAGCCGCCCGATACGTTCTACTGCGCCTCGAGCCGGCCGAGCAATCCGCTGGCACTGCTGCGAATGCTGAGGACGCTCGGCCGCCATATCAGGACCAGCAAGCCCGACGCCATTCTGACCTTTCAGCATTTTGGCAACGTGATCGGCGCCGGTGTGTCGCGCCTCGTCTGCCGCGCGCCTGTCATCGCCAACCAGGTTTCGTCCGCGCTGTCGATGAGCCGGCCCGTTCGCACGGCCGACATCGTCATGGGCAGCCTCGGCTTCTTCGATCGCATCACGCTCAATTCGAAGGACATGCAGCGCGAATATTCGCGCTACCCCGCGGCGTATCGGTCACGCATGGTGCATGTCCCGCACGGCTTCGACGACAAGGCCCTCACCTTGTCGAAGGACGCGGCACGAGCGACATTCAACCTGCCGCCGGATCGCATCCTGCTCGGCTGCGCGGCGAGGCTGCATCCGCACAAGCGGCTTGATGCGGCGATACGCTTGTTGCCGGATCAACCATCCTGGCACCTTGCACTGGCCGGACAGGGAGCTGATGAGGCCCGGCTGAGGCAGTTGGCCGACGAATTGAAAGTATCGGATAGGCTGTACCTGCTCGGCGAGATCCCGCCGCGCCGGATGGCGGACTTCCTCGCCTGTCTGGACGTGTTCGTATTCCCGACGCAGGCCGAAACCTTCGGTCTGGCCGCGGTCGAGGCCGCAAACGCCGGTGTCCCCTCCGTGGTCACCGATCTTCCCGTGTTGCGCGAGGTGCTGTCCTTTGAGGGAAAACCAACCGCACTCTTCGTCGACGCCTCCGATCATGCGAAGCTGTCGGCAGCCGTTTCGACAATTCTGACGAATCAAACCCTGAGCGACGAACTGCGACAAAACGCCAAAGGCCTGCGGCTGCGTTATTCGGTAGATGCCATGGTGGAGGAATACGTTCGGCTTCTCAGCCAAGTCGTTTGACGGGGCACGCTGGAATAGATGGGCTCGACATGATCATCGAGTTTCGCTGTGAACGTGAGCATGCGCGGCGGTGGATGGACCGCGAGACGCTGTCGATCGACGGCCGGGACGCGCCGCTTCAAATCGCCTGGACCGCAACGGCGGAGTCGCGCCCCACAGGTCTCGACGCGCTATTCGAACTCGAACGCATGGTGTTGCACAGGGGCCAACACAGCGGCGCCGGCAAGCTGAAGATCATCCCGGAACGGACGCAGGCTCGCGCCGGCACGGCCGACGTGATCGTCGATTTTACGGGCGCCGCGCGCGACCCCAACTGTTCTGCCCGGCTGTATCTGCGCCCTCTCTTCAACGGCGCCGCAGGCGAAAATGCCGCGCTCGCCGCCATTCTCGCCGGCGACCTGCCGGTGATCGAGATCGTCAACGAGGTCGACAATACAGTGCTCGATCGCGGCCACCCATCCGGAGAAATCGCGGCCGGCCTAAGCGGCGCGCTCGAAACGGTGATGGCGCGAACCCTGACCATGGTGGCGGCAATCCTGTCGGAACGCCCGCGCATCGTGCCGCAGCTGGCACGTCCCGCCGGAAATCGCATCGGCCTGCAGCCGGCGGCCTACGTTGCGCACGGCCTCGCCGTATCGATCGCCAAGGAGATCTATCGGCTCTGCTGCTATGCCCCGCATTGGCATATCGGATGGCGCTTCAATGACGGCGCAGGTGTCTGGCAGACCGGAAATCTATCGGGACCAGGCTGGAATGTCCTCGCCGATCCCGGCCATCGTTTCTACGCCGATCCGTTTCCCATCACGTGGCAGGGACGGACATTCGTCTTCTTCGAAGATCTCGATCACCGGATTGGAAAGGGGATCATTTCCGCGATCGAGTTCAACGATGCGGGCCCGGTGGGAGACGTCGTGCCGGTGCTAGAGGAGCCCTGGCACCTCTCCTACCCGTTTCTGATCGAGAGCGACGGCGCGTTGTGGATGATCCCGGAGAGCTCGGTTCACGGCGACGTCGCGCTCTACAAATGCGTTCGTTTTCCGGACAAATGGGAGCGGCACGCGACGCTGCTTTCCGGCCTCGAACTCGCCGATGTCACGATCACGCAGCACAACGGCCTGCACTATCTGTTTGGAGCCTGGCGCGACGGAACGGGCGGCTATTCGGATTCGCTGGCGATCTACTACGCGGACCGCCTCTTTGGCCCGTGGTTGCCCCATGCCAGCAATCCGGTCCTGATCGATCGTGCGAGCACGCGACCGGCGGGGAATTTCGTCACCATCGATAACAAATTGTGGCGCCCGGTCCAGGATTGTGCCGACGGTTACGGCGCAGCGCTCGCGCTAGCGGAAATCGTCGAACTGTCGCCGACGACGTTCAAGCAGAGCGTCCAGCATTCGCTCAAGCCCGGGCCGGCATGGCCCGGCCGGAAGTTACACACGCTGAACCGCTGCGGCCGGCTCGAGGTGATCGACGGGTCGCGCGTTCAACCCAAGGCCCATGCCTTCGCGAGCAAATTTCCATCGACCGCTTTGGCTCCGCGAACCAATCCCTCCGCCGCCTGCTAGCGCGGATGATTGAACAGGTCCGTCGTGGCGTCGTCGACTGCGATCTCGACCAGCGCGGGGCCGCTTGACGCCAACGCTTCCGACAAGATGGGGTCGACATCGCCGGCATCGGTGACGCGCCACCCCACGCAACCCATTCCCTTGGCGAGCGCAACGAAGTCGAGCCCGGGCAAGTCGATTCCGGGAGGGCGATGCGCCTGCATGACGATATCGTCAAGTAGCCTGACTAATCAGTATCGAGCGTGTCGAACTCGGGCCGCCCGCGCGCTCGTACGGCCGATCAGCGCGTGTACGCGCTATGCATACGGGCGGCGTGGGTCAAGACGCCGCCCGTCGTTTCGTGTGTCGCGCGCACCCGGCAGGGACGGTGTTCTACTGAGAACGATCCGACGTCCAGCCCTTGTACTCGGCGACGTTGTCCCGGGTCACGAGCTTCGAAGGCAACAGCTCGACGGTCGAGGCCGGCTTCTGGCCATTGAGAATGCCGACACCGACCTGCACGGCCCGCCGCGCCATGAAGAACGGGTCCTGCGAAGCCGACGCCTGGATCTGAGGGGACTGCGGATCCTTCAGCGCGGCCTCGATATCCGGTGCGCCGTCGACCGCGGTGATGACAATGCCGCTGCGGTTCTGCTGGCGCGCGGCAAGATCAGTGCCGATCGCCTGCGGATCGTTGATGGCGAAGACGGCGTCGATCTTCGGGAAACGGGTCAGATAGCCCTGCGCGACGGTGAGGCCGCCTTCGCGCGAGCCCTTGCCGTCCTGGTCGCTGGATAACACCTTGATGCCGGCATTCTTTGAGAGGACGTTCTTGCAGCCGACGACACGGTCGATCACGGCGGAGACCTGCGGCCCGTTCTCGATGATGACGTCGCCCTTGCCGCCCAATTTGTCGACGATGTACTGGCAGGAGATCTCGCCGGCCTGCACGTTGTTCGTGGTCACGGTGGCATCGGCACCTTCGGCCGCGGTATCGACCGCGACGACGACGATGCCTGCGGCCTGCGCCTTCTTGATCGCCGGCCCGATCGCCTTGGGATCGCCGGGGTTCAACAGAATCAGATCGACGCCGGCGGCAATGAAATTGTCGATCTGGGTGACCTGCTTGCCGAGGTCGTATTCGAAGCCGACCGTCGTGATCTTCACATTGGGATTGGCCTTCTTCGCCTCGAACTCGGCGCCCTTCGACAGCGCGACGAAGAACGGGTTACCCATCGACCCCAGCGAGACGCCGATCGACTTGAGCTCCTTGGCAAAGGATGGCGCGGTGCTTAAGGCAAGCGCCATCGCGGCGCCGGCGAGCATGATCGTCTTCAACATGGTTTCCTCCCTGGTCTGTCTTCGTCCCCGGCACGGCAGACCAGTTGCCGCAACGGAACCTCGCATCACGCCATGCGCACTCCAAGTGCGCGCCGAGCCCTTCAAGTCCTGGCAGACCCCTGCAGCCGGTAACGGTCCAGCGCCACGGCGCCGATGATCACCAGGCCCTTGATCACATATTGCCAGATGTCGGAGACACCGATGAGGATGAGGCCGTTCGACAGCACGGCGATGATCAGCGCGCCGACCAGCGTGCCCCAGATCGAGCCGATGCCGCCGACGAACGAGGTCCCGCCGAGGATCACGGCGGTGATCGCGTCGAGCTCGTAAGATTGACCGAGCTGGAGGCCATTGGCCGCATAGAGCCGCGCCGCCTGCATGGCGCCGCCGAGTCCGGCGAAAAGTCCGGAAACGCCGTAGACGAAGATCAGCACGGCCCAGACCTTGATGCCGGCAAGCCGCGCCGCGCTATCATTGCCGCCCACCGCATAGATGTGCACGCCGAGCACGGTCCGGCGCAGCACCAGCCAGGAGACGAAGATGACGAGCAAGGCGATCACCGAGAGCCACGGGATCGAGGCAACGCCGGGGACGAGCGTCAGCGAGCCATTGCCGATGAAGGCATAAGGAATGGAAGGATTGAACACGGTGGTATCGGCCCCGAGCAGTCGCGCCAGGCCGCGTACGGCGGTGAGAGAGCCGAGCGTGACGATGAAAGGCGGCAGGCGCAGGAGCGCGATCAGCGCGCCATTGATGACGCCGAAGCCAAGACCGGTGAGCAGCGCGGCCGGCAGCCACAGCATCCCGAGCTCCGGCAGCTTGGAGAGCGTCAACCCGGCCATCGCGGAGGCCGCCAGGATCGAGCCGACCGAGAGGTCGATGCCGCCGGTGAGGATGACGAAGGTCATGCCCGCGGCGAGCACTGTATTCACTGCGGCCTGCTGCAACACGATGCCGAGATTTTGTCCGGTGAAGAAGCGGCCCTCGGACAGAAAATGGAAACCGACGCACAGGATCAACAGCACTGGCAGCATGCCGAGCGCGCTGATCAGCACCCTTATGCGTTGACGCTTCGTCTCTTGCGCAGCCGCAAGGCCGGCAGCTGTGGCAGTGTCCGCCTTCGGAGAGCCGTCATGCATCGAGTTGCTCCATCCCGGTGGCGAGCGTCATGATGTCTTCCTGGTTCAGGGGAGCCGCAGCTTCGCGCCTGATCTCACCGGCGATGTGTCCGGCGCGCATCACGATGACGCGGTCGCAGATGCCGATGATCTCGGGCAGGTCGGACGAGATGACGAGGATCGCGGTGCCGGCCTTGGCCAGATTGTCGATGATCGAATAGATCTCGGACTTGGCGCCGACGTCGACGCCACGCGTCGGCTCGTCGAGGATCAGAACCTTCGGCGCAATGGCGAGAAGCCGCGACAGCAGCACCTTCTGCTGGTTGCCGCCGGACAGGCCACCGGCGGGGACGGCGACATCGGCGGCGCGGATGCTGAGCCCCGCGAAAGCCCGGTCGGCGCGCTCGCGCGCCTTGTCGCGATCCAGAAACCAGCCGAGCTTCGCGTCGCGCGCGAGCACCGCGAGATTGATGTTGTCCAGACATGACATGTCGAGAAACAGGCCGAGCGCCTTACGGTCCTCGGTCAGATAGGCGATGCCGGCCTCGAGTGCCGCGCCGGGGCTGCGGATGTCGATCGGACGCCCCTCGAGTTCGAGACGGCCCGACGTTCTCGGTGCGGCACCGATGATGAGATGCGCAAGCTCGGTGCGACCGGCACCGATCAGGCCGGCAAGCCCCACGACCTCACCTGCATGCACGGTCAGTGAGCAACCCTTGACGCGCTGGCCATCGGCCATGTCGATCGCTGCAAGCACCGGATGCCCCCGTCCCGCCTCCGGATCGTGATCCTTCTTGTAAAACGACGAGACGTCACGCCCGACCATCAGCCGGACGATGGTGTCGGCGCGGATCTCAGGCTTGTCGAGCGACCCGACCAGCCTGCCGTCGCGGAGCACGGTGACGCGGTCGCCGAGCGCATAGACCTCGTCCATGCGATGCGAGATGTAGATGATGGCAAGCCCCTCGGAGCGAAGCTGGCGGATCAGCGCGAACAGCCGCTCGCTCTCCGCGGCCGACAACGAGGTGGTCGGCTCATCCATGATCAAGATTTTTGACCTCGCGTGCAGCGCACGCGCGATCTCGACCAGTTGCCGCTGGCCCATGGACAGATGCGCCACCAGCGTCGATGGCAGGAAGTCCGCACCCAGCCGTCTCAGGATCGGGCCGACGCCCTCGCGCATGGCGCCGCGCGCCAGCAAACCTGATCGCGAGATCTCCCGTCCCAGATAGATATTCTCGGCAACGCTGAGATTGGGAGCGAGCGACAGCTCCTGGTAGATGATGGAGATGCCCGCCGCGCGGCCACCGAGCGGGCCTTCGATCCGCACTGGCCGGCCCTCGATGCGGATCTCGCCGCCCGGATCCGGCCGGTAGGCGCCGGACAGGATCTTCATCAGCGTCGACTTGCCGGCGCCGTTCTCGCCCATCAGGGCATGAATTTCGCCGGCATAGACGGTGAGATCGACGGCCCGCAGCGCCTTGATGCCAAAGAAGGATTTTGAGACCCCGCGCATCTCGAGGATCGGATCGTTCATCGTGCCTCCCGCGCACAATGCGTTTCCCACCCGCGTCTCGTTTCTTGCCCAGCGCGGTTTGGTCATTAAACAAAAGCGGGTGACGCAGGGCAATACCGAAGGCGAGTATACCGAAGTATGGAAATCCAGATTGGGTCAGCTAGTGGCGCGGCCGATACAGTTCGCGCCATGCGGGAAGCCGCCCGGCATAGGTATCGACAAGTTCGGCGTCGGGCTCGAACGTCTCGATGCGCTCTGGCCGCGTGCATACGGCAGCGATTGCCTCACCGGTGACAGCAAGCCGCCCCAATCTCGCCGCACCGAACGCGGCGCCGGTCTCACCTCCAACGAAGCGATGGACCGGAACATTCAGCACGTTTGCCAGCACCGAGAGCCAGAATGGGGACCGCGAACCACCGCCAATGACATCGGCTTCCGCAATCGCAATGCGGGCATCCGCGAGCGCGTCGCGACAATCGGCAAGCGCGAAGGCAACGCCCTCGAGCACCGCCTGCACGATCGTCCCGCGGTCGGTGCCATGGCTCAGACCATCCAGCATGCCGCGCACGGCGGGATCGTCGTGCGGCGTCCGCTCGCCTGCGAGATAAGGCAGGAAGCTCACAGGCGACGGCGCCTGCGGACGCGCTCCAAGCGGCGCCAGCAGCTCGGCCTCGCCGACGCCGAACAGGCGCGCGAGCCAAGCGAGGCAAGAGGCGGCCGAGAGGATCGCGCCGGCCTGAATCCACATGGCGGGAATGGCATGGCAGAATGTATGCACCGCGCGGTCGGGGTTAGCGGCGATTCTGCTGGTTGGTGCCATGAGGGCACCGGAGGTTCCCAGCGATATGAACGCGGTGCCCGGCCGGATCGCGCCGATGCCGACGGCGCCGGCTGGATTGTCGCCGGCACCGCCCGCGATCACCGGCTGCCGGGTCATACCCCAGCGCCGCACGAGCTCGCCGCGCAGGGTCGTTGCGGGCGCGCATCCCTCGACCAGACGCGGCATGTGATCGCGCGACAGGCCGGTCGCCGCCAATGCCGCATCCGACCAGTCCCGACGCGCGGCGTCGAGCCACAGCGATCCCGATGCGTCGGAGACATCCTCGATGGCCTCGCCGCTCAGCACCAGGCGCAAATAGGCCTTTGGAAGCAGAACGAGCTTGATCGCCGCAAAGATGTCAGGCTCGTGCGTCGCGATCCAGAGCAGCTTCGGCGCGGTGAACCCCGGCATCGCTTTGTTGCCCGACGTCGCGCGCAAGGCGGGCCAGCGCTGCTCCAGGATAAGGCATTCGGCGGCCGAGCGCCCGTCGTTCCAGAGGATGCAGGGCCGCAAGGGCCTTAAGCTCGCATCGAGCAGCGTGGCACCGTGCATCTGGCCGGATAGTCCAATGCCTTCGACCGCCGCCAGCTCGCCGGCATGCGATGCCTTCAGGGCATCCAGCGTGGCGAAGGTCGCATCGATCCACTGCGCGGGATCCTGCTCGTAATAGCCTGATTGCGGCGAGACGGTCGTGAGCGGCCGGCTCTCGCTTGCAATCACGCGCTGCGCACCGTCGACGAGAACGGTCTTGACTGCGGAGGTGCCGAGATCGATGCCGAGATACATGGATGCTCCCGCTCACTTCGCCGTGTCGATCCAGATCCCCGGCTCCGAATGCTCGCGGATGTGGCTGACCAGGAAGTCCGAGAACACCCGGATCTTGGCCGGCAGCCCGGCGCGGTTCTGATAGGCGATGTTCATGGTGAGCAGTGGCAGCTCCCAGTCCATCAGCACCGGAACGAGCCGGCCCGCTGCGATATCGCTTTGGACGATGTAGAGCGGCTGGATGAGGATACCGAGACCTGCCAATGCCGCGCCGCGGATGACCTGGCCGTCATTGCTGTCGAGCGTCGGCGTGATGCGCACCGCCTGCGCGCCATGGCCCTTGCGCAGGCGCAGCGAATAGGGATCGTTGGCGAGATTGTAGACCAGCATGTTGTGACGCGCGAGATCGGCGGGCTGTTCCGGCGCGCCGCAGCTTGCGAGATAGGAGGGTGCGGCCGCGAGCACGCGACGCATCTGGCCGATGCGGCGGACGATGATGTTCGAATCCGGCTCCTGCTCGCGCGTCCGGATCGCCACGTCGATGCCGGCCTCGATGAAATCCGGGTAGCGGTTGGCGGTGGTGATCTGCATGTTGAGCTTCGGATAGCGCGCGCGGAAGGCCGGCAGCATCGGCGCCAGATAGATCACCGCAAAGGACAGCGAGCTCGTGACACGCAGCGTGCCCTGCGGCGACAGCGCGCGATCGCTGACGATGTCCTCGGCCTCAGCCAGTTCGTTCAAGACCCGGCTGGAACGCTCCAGCAGCTCCTGCCCCGCCTCCGTCAGCCACAGGCGGCGGGTATTCCGCTCGATCAGCCGGACGGCGAGCCGCTCCTCGAGTGCGCTGAGATGGCGGCTCGCGGCTGCGTTCGACATGCGCAGCGCTTCGGCGGCCTTGGACAGGCTGCCGAGCTCGGCCGTCTTGGAAAAGACCTCCAATTGCGCCAGGCGATCCATTTTTCCACTTTTAGGAAAAGAGAGTTACGATTATTGACCTTTATTTCCGCCTCCCGCAAGTCAAAATGGCCTCGACACAAGCAAGATAGCAGGCGAGGAAACAGGGAAATGTCGGGCCCGATCAGGCACATCGTGATGTGGCGGCTGCGCGGGGAGACCCCGGCGGAGCGCTCCGCCGCCCGGATCAAGGTCAAGACCCTGTTCGAAGGCCTACGCGGCCGGATCGACGGCCTCACCCATATCGAGGTCGGCATGGATGTCAGCGCGGTCGATTACGCCTGCGACGTCGTCCTGTTCTCCGAGTTCACCAACGAGGCCGCGCTCAGCGCCTACGCCAATCACCCCGAACATTTGCGCGTTCGCGAGGCGCTGGGCGACTTGCGGATCGGACGTTTCCAGGTCGATTATCCCATCAAAGAGACCGGCGCATGATCGGTTCGTTCACCTTTGAAAACCTACCCTGCCGTGTTGTGTTCGGCAGCGGAACGCTTGCCTCCGCCAAGGCTGAAGTCGAGCGGCTCGGCGGCAAGCGCGCGCTGGTGCTGACGACGCCGCAGCAGGAAACGCAGGGCAAGAGTCTCGGTGCGTCGCTCGGGCCGCTCTATGCGGGCCTGTTTTCCGGCGCCACCATGCATACCCCGGTCGAGGTCACGGAGCGCGCGCTCGCCGCCATGAAGGCATGCGAGGCCGACTGCGTCGTCTCGCTCGGCGGCGGCTCGACCACGGGCCTTGGCAAGGCGCTCGCCTTGCGCACCGGCGTCAATCAGCTCTGCATCCCCACCACCTATGCCGGCTCCGAGATGACGCCGATCGTCGGCCAGACCGAGAACGGCCTGAAGACCACGGTGCGCGATGCCGCCGTGCTGCCGGAGACCGTGATCTACGATGTCGACCTGACCCTGACGCTGCCGGCGAGCTTAGCTGCGACTTCAGGCATCAATGCGATCGCACATGCGGTGGAAGCGCTCTACGCGCGCGATACCAATCCCGTGACATCGCTGATGGCGGAAGAAGGCATCCGCGCGCTGGCCCGTGCCCTGCCCGCCATTGCCGCGAGGAGCGACGACCGCGAGGCCCGCACCGAGGCGCTCTACGGCGCCTGGCTGTGCGGCGTCTGCCTCGGCACCGTCGGCATGGCACTGCATCACAAGCTCTGCCACACGCTCGGCGGCACCTTCGATCTGCCGCACGCTGAGACGCACACGATCGTGCTGCCGCATGCGCTAGCCTACAATGCACCGGCGGTGCCGGATGCGATGGCGCGCGTCTCGCGCGCGATTGGCGCGGCCGATGCCTCCCAAGGACTGTACGACCTTGCGAAGCGGCTGGATGCAAAGCTTGCGCTGCGCGACGTCGGCATGCCCGAGAGCGGCATCGACAAGGCGGCCGATCTCGCCGTCACCAACGCCTATTGGAATCCGCGTCCGCTCGAGCGGAGCGCCATCCGCGACCTGATCGCGCGCGCCTGGGCCGGCGAGCCGCCGGGCGCTATCAAACCGGCGGCGTGAAGCGATGCGGCGCACGCTGATCAAGTCGGCCACTGTCATCAGCATGGATGACGCGATCGGCGACCTCTCGACCGGCGACGTGCTGGTCGAGGGCAGCCGAATCGCCGATGTGCGGCCATCGATCGACGTCGGCAGCGGCGAGGCAGAGATCATTGACGGCACGGGACGCATCGTCATCCCCGGCCTGATCAACGCGCATATGCATACCTGGCAGACGGGCTTACGCGGCTATGCCGCGAACTGGACGCTGCTGGAATATTTCCACCGCATGCATGCGGGCCTCGCAACTGTGTTCAGGTCCGACGACATCCACATCGCGACGCTGGTCGGCGCGCTGAACCAGATCAACTGCGGCACGACGACACTCGTCGACTGGTGCCACAACAATCCGACGCCAGATCACACCGACGCTGCGGTTCGTGGCCTGATCGAGAGCGGCATCCGCGCCGCCTTCTTTCATGGCTCGCCGAAACCGGAGCCGAAGCCCGGCGAGCCGCATTTCTCGGGGATCCCGCATCCGCGCCGCGAGGTGGAGCGGCTGCTGGCGGGCCCTCTCGCCGACCGCGACGGGCTCGTCACGCTCGGGCTCGCCATTCTCGGCCCGCATTACTCGACGCTCGACGTCGCCATGCATGATTTCCGCCTGGCACGGGAGCTCAAATTGATCGCCTCTATGCATCAGGGCGGCGGTCCCGCCAAGACGCCTGGTGGCTGGGAGAAGCTGATTGAGGCTGGCCTCGTCGGCGCCGGCATCAACATCGTCCATGGCAACGATCTGCCCGACGAGCTGCTGGACCGGATGGTCGATCTCGGCGTGTCCTTCTCGGTGACGCCGGAGAACGAGATGATCCAGGGCCATGGCTTTCCGATCACCGGACGGTTGCTGAAGCGCGGCGTGCGGCCGACGATCGGCATTGATCTCGAATCCGTGCTGGCCGGCGACCTCTTCTCCGCCGCCCGCGTCGCACTGTCGATGCAGCGGGCGCTCGACAATGCGGAAACGCGCAAGGCCAGCGGCATGATCCCGGCAACGACCACGATTCCGGTGCGCGAGGCGCTGCGCTGGATCACGACCGAAGGCGCCCGCATGCTCGGCCGCGAGAACCAGATCGGTTCGTTGACGCCAGGCAAGCTCGCCGACCTCGTCATCATCAACGCCTCCGATCTCAACCTCTTCCCGGTGCACGATCCCGTCGCGACGGTGGTGATGCAGACGAGCCTCGCCAATATCGAAGCTGTCATGATCGGCGGCGCCTGGAAGAAGCGAAACGGCCGGCTGCTGGTCGAAGCGCTCGAGAGCAAGAAAGAGCTGCTGGCGCAATCCGGCCGGCGGCTGGTGCAGGACATCGAACGACAGGGACGCGCCGCCTGAAGGCGCCAATGGACAAGAACAATGAGTGATGCTTCGAGGAATGTCGCTTTCATCGGGATCGGCAAGATGGGCCTGCCGATGTCGGTGCTCGTCGCCAAGGCTGGTTACGCCGTCACCGCGTTCGATCAAAGCGCGGCGCGGATCAACGAGGCACGCGCGCAAGGTATTGCGATTGCCGCTTCGCCGGCCGAGGTCGTGAGCGGCAAGACCGCAGTCGTCACGTCCCTGCCAGACGATGCCGCCTTGCGCGGCGCGCTGCTCGGCCCTGCCGGCCTCATCGCCGCGATGGCGTCCGGAGCTGTTCTCATCGAGACCAGCACCGTGAGTGTCGAGGCTTCTACCGAGGTTGCGGCCGCCGCGCAGGCGCGCGGCATTGCCTATCTTCGCTCGCCGGTCTCCGGCAATGCCAGCATCGTGCACACGGGCGCGCTGACCTGCTTCGTTTCGGGGCCGAAGGATGCCTTTGACAAGGCAAAGCCGCTGTTCGCGGCCTTCACCCGTGCGCAGACCTATCTCGGGCCGGCCGAGGAAGCACGCTACGCAAAACTCTCGGTCAATTTGATGATCGCGGTCTCCGCGGCGATGATGGCGGAGAGCCTGGCGCTGGCGCGCAAGGGCGGCATCGCCTGGCAAGACATCTTGAAGGTGCTCGACGACAGCGCGATCGCCTCGCCGATGGTGAAGTACAAGACCGCGCCGCTGCGCAACCGCGATTTCGAGTCCACTTTCTCCTGCAAGCAGATGGCCAAGGATCTCGACCTCATCCTCGGCGCCGGCCACGCCGTCGGCGTGCCGCTGCAGCTCGCGGCGCAAGTGCGCGAGACCTATGGCTCGTTGGTCGCGCAGGGCGACGGCGAGACAGACTTCATTGCGACCGTCAAGCATCTCGAACGGTTGTCCGGCCTCGGCGAGCCGAAGCTGTGATCAACGGAGGCACACATGCGTAACTTCAACGAGAACACGATCACAGACGCGGTGCTGGAGCGGATCGCGGGCGCGACCGATCCGCGCATCAAGCAAATCAGCGAGGCGCTGGTCCGTCACCTTCATGCCTTCGTCCGAGAGGTGCGGCCGACCCAGAAGGAATGGGAATACGGCATCGACTTCCTGACCCGCACCGGGCACATGTGCGACGACAAGCGCCAGGAGTTCATCCTGCTGTCGGATACGCTCGGCGTCTCCATGCTGGTCGACGCGATCAATCATCCGGTGCCGGAGGGCGCGACCGAGACCACGGTGCTCGGGCCGTTCTTCGTCCAGGCCGCGCCGGAGAAGGAAAGCGGCGCCGATATCTCGGGTCCGATGGAAGGCGATCCGATGCTGGTCACCGGCTCGGTCTCGACCGTGGACGGAAAGCCGCTTGCAGGCGCCGTGGTCGACGTCTGGCATTCCGACGACGACGGCTATTATGACGTGCAGCAGCTCGACGCCATCGGCGATCTCGCGATGCGTGCCCGCTTCCACACCGACCAGAACGGCCGCTTCCATTTCTGGTCGATCAAGCCGGCCGCCTATCCGATCCCGCATGACGGCCCGGTCGGCGAGATGCTGGAGGTCCAGGGCCGCCATCCCTGGCGTCCCGCCCATGTGCACTTCATGATCTCGTCGCCCGGTTTCGAGAAGCTCGTAACGCACGTGTTCGTCGCCGGCGACCAGTATCTCGACAGCGACGTGGTGTTCGGCGTCAAAGACAGCCTGATCCGCGAGTTCGTCCGCCACCCTGCCGGCCGTGCGCCGGATGGTCGCATGGTGGACAGCGCGTATTTTCATCTCAACTATGATTTCGGCCTGAAGCAGGTTGCGAGCAACGCGCAAGCCGCCTAAGCCGAATGACAACGCAGCGGACCGACAAAGAGTCCGCCATCGGGGCAGAGAGGGAGCAAGGATGGGACCGCGGGTCAGCACGGCAGCATTGGCCGATCGCCTCAATGGCATGATCGGCCCGCGCGCCAGCATTGCGCGCGGCGTGCTCGATCAGCATGGGCAGAGCGAGTCGCACTACCGTAATCTGCCGCCCGACATCGTCGTCTTCCCCGAAACGACGCAGGAAGTCGCCGAGATCGTGAAACTCTGCGCGAGCGCGGGGATGCCGATCGTTCCGTTCGGCGCTGGCACCTCACTCGAAGGCAACGCGGCCGCGGTCGCCGGTGGCGTCTGCTTCGATTTCGCGCGCATGAACAAGGTGCTTGCCGTGCACGACAGCGACATGGATGTCGTGGTGCAGCCCGGCATAACGCGAAAACAGCTCAATGCGGAGCTACGGGCGACCGGCCTGTTCTTTCCGATCGACCCGGGCGCGGACGCCTCGATCGGCGGCATGACGTCGACGCGCGCTTCCGGCACCATGGCGGTGCGCTACGGCACCATGAAGGACAATGTCATGGCGCTGGAGGTGGTGCTCGCGGATGGGCGCGTGATCCGCACCGCCAAGCGCGCGCGGAAATCGGCGGCCGGCTATGATCTGACGCGCATGTTCGTCGGCGCCGAAGGCACGCTCGGCGTGATCACCGAGATCACGCTGAAGGTACATCCCGTGCCGCAGGCGATCTCGGCCGCGGTGTGCAGCTTCGATAGCCTGCACAACGCCGTCGATACCGCGATCTCCGTGATCCAGTCGGCAATCCCCGTCGCGCGCATCGAGTTGCTTGACGACGTCATGATGCGCGGCATCAATGCCTACGCCAAGCTCGGCTATCGCGAGGCCCCGACCTTGTTTTTCGAATTCCATGGCTCCGAGGCCTCCGTCGCCGAGCAGGCCGAGGCCGCGCAGGCCATCGCGGCCGACCATGGCGGCCATGGCTTCGCCTGGACCAAGGCACCGGAAGACCGCAGCCGGCTCTGGCACGCCCGCGACAACACGCTCTATGCGGGCCTGGGCCTACGACCCGGTGCACGCGCGGTGATCACGGATGTCTGTGTGCCGATCTCGCGGCTGGCCGAATGCCTGATAGAGACGCGGCGCGATGCGGACGAGCATGGGTTTACAGCCCCGATCGTCGGCCATGTCGGCGACGGCAATTTCCACATGCTGATCCTGATCGATCCGGCAAAGTCCGAAGAGACCGAAGGTGCCAAGGCGCTCCAGGCCCGCATGGTCGCGCGGGCCATCGCCATGGACGGCACCTGCACCGGCGAGCACGGCATCGGGCTCGGCAAGATCGATTATCTCACCGACGAGCTCGGCGAGGCAGTCGACGTGATGCGGCAAGTCAAGACCGCGCTCGACCCGAACGGTCTCATGAATCCCGGAAAGATCTTTGCCAGCGGAGCGCAGGCATGAGCAGCGCAGCATTGGCCGTTGAGCCCTCCTCGCCCACACCGCTCTTGGAGCTGCGCGGCATCAGCAAGGAATTTCCAGGTGTCAAGGCGCTGGATGACGTGTCCTTCGCTGTCTATCCCGGCGAGGTCCATATGCTGCTGGGCGAGAACGGCGCCGGCAAGTCGAGCCTGATGAAGGTGCTGTGCGGCGCCTACCGCGCCGATGCCGGCGAATTCTTCTACAAGGGCGAGAAGGTCGAGATCAGCTCGACCGCGGATGCGCAGAAGCTTGGCATTGCCGTCATCTTTCAGGAATTCTCGCTGGTCCCCTATCTCGATATCGCCCAGAACATCTTCCTCGGCCGCGAGCCTGAGGGCCGCATTCCCGGCACCATCGACCGCCGCAAGATCCTGGCAGACGCGCGTCGTGTCCTCAGCACCATCGGTTTCGACATCGATCCTTCCACCACCGTCGACAAGCTCGGCGTCGCGCAGCAGCAGATGGTCGAGATCGCCAAGGCGATCAGCCAGAACGCCCGCATCCTCGTGATGGACGAGCCGACCGCAGCGCTGTCAGACCGGGAGACCGAGCTGCTGTTTGCGCTGATCGCGCGGCTGAAAGCCGATGGCGTGTCGATCGTCTACATCTCGCACCGCATGGCCGAAGTGTTCGCGCTCGGCGACCGGATCACCGTGCTACGCGACGGCCGCCGCATCGATGGCGTCCGCCCCGCCGACGTAACGCCGGACCAGCTGGTCCGCATGATGGTCGGCCGCAATGTCGACATGACCTATCCGCGCAACTTTGCCGACAAGCCCGGCGAGGTGCTGCTCGAGGTCAAGGGCCTGACCGCGCCGACCGGCATCTCCGACATCAACATCGAGGTGCGCCGGGGCGAGATCGTCGGCCTGTGCGGCCTCGTCGGATCCGGCCGCAGCGAGGTCGCCCGCGCCATCTTTGGCGCCGATCCCGTAACATCCGGCGAGATCGTCTTCGACGGCAAGACCATCTCCGGCGAGCCTGACCTTGCCGCCCGCCGCGGCATCGCGCTGATCCCCGAGAGCCGCAAGAGCGAGGGCCTCGCGCTGCTGCGATCAGTCAGCGACAATCTGGTGGTGTCGGCGCTGCGAAAGCTGTTCCCGAGCGGCCTGTTCGACCAGCGCAATGCGCAGCGCACCTCCGACGGACTGATCCGGCAATTGAGGATCGCGACACCGAGTGCGCGCCAGACCGTCGGCCTGCTCTCGGGCGGCAACCAGCAGAAGGTCGTGATCGGCAAGTGGCTGGCGGCCGGCTCGAAGCTGTTCATCTTCGACGAGCCGACGCGCGGCATCGACATCGGCGCCAAGTCGGAGATCTTCGCCCTGATCGACCGACTGGTGGCCGAAGGCGCAGCGGCCCTCATGATTTCGTCCGAACAGGTCGAGATCTGCCATGTCTGCGATCGCGCCTATGTGATGCGCGAGGGGCGCATCGCCGGGCACCTGACACGCAACGAACTGACCGAGGAGAACATCGTGCGACTGGGGATGCATCATGCGTGAAGCCGCGGTCGTCTCTCAACCCAATCCACTGCAACGCATTCCCGGCGTTGCCATGGTGCTGGTGCTGCTGATCGCGCTGTTCAGCGCAATCGCGCCCGGCTTCCTGTCGGTCGCCAATCTCTCCAACGTGCTTGTGCAGTCGACAATCCTGACCATGCTCGCTCTGCCGATGACACTGATCATCATGACCGAGGGGCTGGACCTGTCGATGGGCGCGGTGCTGACGCTGACCTCCCTCTGCGTCGCGATCGTGTCGCTCGCGACGAAATCGATGTTGCTGGGTTTAGGTGCCGGCCTGCTGGTCGGCGCGGGCTTCGGCATCGTCAACGGCTGGCTGGTCGCGATCCTCGGCATTCCGCCCTTCGTCGCGACGCTGGGCACGCTCGGCATGGCGCAGGGCCTGTCGCTGATCGTCAGCGACGGCCAAAGCGTGGTCGGCATTCCCCACAGCGTGCGCGACATCTACTCGGCGACGCTTCTCGGCATTCCCGTGCCGATCGTGATGGCGCTGGTGACCTATGCGGCCTTTCACGGCCTGCTCTATCACACCCGCTTCGGCACCTACATCTTCGCACTCGGGGGCAATCGCGAGGCGCTGCGCTATGCCGGACTCTCGCCGAACAAGCTGCTGATCGCAGTCTACGCGATCGGCGGCGCCATGGCGGGAATCGCCGGCCTGTTGATGACCGCGCGGATGAATTCCGGCCATCCCACCGCCGGGCTCGGCCTCGAATTCGATGCCATCGCGGCCGTCGCCGTTGGCGGCACGTCCTTCGAGCGCGGCAACGGCTGGCTGCTCGGCACCGTGCTCGGCGTCATCGCGGTCGGCGTGTTGCGCAACGGGCTGAACCTGATCTCGCTGCCGTCCTCGGTGCAGGTCGCAAGCGTCGGCGTGCTTGTCATCGTCGCGCTGTTCCTCGATGGCCTCAGGAGCCGCGCATGACCGACATCACCAAAGACGCCATCGCGCCGCCCCGCTCGTTCCTGTCGCAGGACGCGATCCAGGTGTTCTATCGCCTGCTCGCGGCACTGCTGATCTGTGCGGTACTGGCCGTGCTCAGCGATTCCTTCCTGAGCCTCGGCAACATCCTCAACGTGCTGAGGCAGGCGAGCCTGACCTTCTTCATCGCCTCCGGCCTGACCCTGGTGGTCTTGACCGCCGGCCTCGATCTCTCCGTCGGCGCCAATGTCGCGTTGTCTGCCTGTATCGCCGGTACCGTGATCCACAAGACCGGCTCGCCGGCGCTCGGCATCCTCACCGGGCTTGCCTGCGGCGGCATCGTTGGCCTCCTCAACGGCGTCATGGTCACCGCGCTCCGCATCCCCTCCTTCATCGCCACCTACGGCATGCTCTGGGTGCTGAACGGCCTCACCTATTGGTACATGGCGGGCGAGACCCTTCACGGCTTCCCGGCCGGCTTCCGCCAGATCGGCAGCGGTTATCTGTTCGGCCTGCCGATCCCGGTCTATCTGCTGCTGGTGTTCCTCGGAATCGGGACGCTGTTCGCGCAACGGACGATCTGGGGCCAGGAGATCTATGCGATCGGCGCCAATCCGGTCGCGGCACGGCTATCAGGCATTCCGGTCGCGCGCCGCCTGCTGCTGGTCTACGCCGTCTCCGGCACCATGGCGGGGCTCGCCTCGATCATCTTCCTGTCGCGGCTGAATTCGGCCGAGGCCGACATCGGCGAAAGCCTGACGCTGCCGGCGATTGCGGCGGTGCTGATCGGCGGCACCTCGCTGTTCGGCGGCGTCGGCACCGTGTTCGGCACCTTCATCGGCGCACTGATCCTGACCTTGGTGCTGAACGGCATGAACCTCTTGTCGGTCAGCGCCAACTGGCAGCCGCTGGTGACAGGCATCATCGTCATTCTCGCGGTCTGGCTCGACATGAAGACCCGCCGCCGCGCGCAATGAGCTTTTAGAAATCCAACAAGCAAAATGAGGGATGGAGGCTACATGAAACTGAAACTTGGCTATCTGACGCTGCCGCTGCTGATGGCGGCTGCGTTCACTACGGGAGCGCGCGCCGACGGCGAGACCATCGCCGTCTTCACCAAGAACCAGACCAACCCGTTTTTCCAGACGGTGCGGGTCGGCGCCGACAACATGGCGAAGACGCTGAACGCGAAGACGCTGCAGTACATCCCGACCAAGCCCGACAGCATCCCCGAGCAACTCAGCCAGATCGAGGACGTCGTCGTGAAGAAGCCGAGCGCGATCGTCTTCACGCCGGTCGACTACAAGGCGATGGTGCCGGGGGTCGAGAAGATCAACGAGGCCAAAATCCCGGTCGTCAACATCACCGACCGCTCGGCCGGCGGCAAGTTCCTCTCCTTCGTCGGCGCCGACGATTACAGCCTTGGGCTCGAGACCGCGCGCTACCTGCTCAAGACGCTGGGCGGCAAGGGCAACATCGTCATCATCGAGGGCGTCAAGGGCTCGCTGACCAATGTCGACCGCGTCCGCGGCTTCAACGCTGCGCTGAAGGAGGCTCCGGGGGCCAAGCTGCTGGCCTCGCAGCCCGGCAATTACCAGCGGCTGCAGGCGCTCCAGGTGATGGAGAACCTGATGCAGTCGAATTCGCAGATCGACGGCGTGCTCGCCGCCAACGACGCCATGGCGGTCGGCGCGATCGAGGCGCTCGACGGCGCGAACCGCAAGGCCCAGGTGATCGGCATCAACGGCACCAAGGAAGCGATCGACGCGATCAAATCCGGCAAGCTGCTCGCGAGCGGCGACTATAACGGATTTGCGCAAGGGTGCCTCGGCACCATGATGGCGATCCGCTCCTTGCGCAACCAGCCTGTCATCAGCGAGATCGTGCTGAAGCCGACCGTCATCACCAAGGACAATTTTGGGCCGTTCGACGTGCCGCTGGAGCAGCGGACCTGTCCGACCTTCGAGGAAGCGGGCAAGCTCGGCGCCAAGTAGACTAACCGATCACGTCAAGCACGGACGGCCGCCGCCGCGGCCGTCCCAAGAACTGAAGCAAGAAACGGAGACCACCATGCTGTTCGCCATTCACGCCGTCGACCGCGCCGGCGCTCTGCCGACCCGGCTCGCCAATTACGACGCCCACAAGGCTTTCCTGAGCGACACATCGCGCTTCGGCGTCAAGATCGTGATGTCGGGGCCGCTCGTTTCCGACGACGGCGCGACCATGATCGGCAGCCTGTTCCTGATCGAGGCGCCCGGCCGTGGCGAAGTCGAGGCCTTCAACCGCGCCGATCCCTTTGCTGCCGCCGGCATCTGGGAAAAGGTCACGATCACGGGCTTCCTGCGCCGGCAAGGTTGAGGCCGGCCAAATCAAAAACGCAAAAACAACCCCATGCACAGTAGAACGGGGTTGTTTTTGCATACAAATTTCCGTCGCGTCGAGCGCTCGTCGATCGCAAAGCGCAATGGCTTCAGGTTGAATCGATTCCGGGGCGGCTCGTTCACCTCGCTCGCGGGAGAGGTCGGCGCAGCGCCGGGTGAGGGCTTTCTCCTCTAGGGGACTGTCCATTGCGGAGACACCCACTCCCCAACCCTCTCCCGCAAGCGGGAGAGGGAGCGCACCTTCGGTGGAGCAACAAGCCTGATCTCATCACGCTTTAGCCGCTCGTCGCGGCAACGCCCTCTTCGAGATGACAGGCCACCCACTGCTCGGCTCCAATCGCGCGAAGCGCCGGCTCCTCGGTCCGGCAGCGATCGAAGACGAAGGGGCAGCGGGTGTGGAAGCGGCATCCGCGCGGCGGATTGATCGGGCTCGGCACGTCGCCCCGAAGAATGATCGGATTGCGCTGGGCGCCGGGCTCGGGCAGCGGCACCGCGGAGAGCAGCGCCTTGGTGTAAGGATGTCTCGGTGCCGCAAAGATCTCGCGGCGCGGGGCGACCTCGACGATCTTGCCGAGATACATCACCGCGACGCGGTGCGTCATATGCTCGACGATCGCGAGATCATGGCTGATGAACAAGAGCGCGAGGCCAAACTCGCGCTGGAGATCCTGGAGCAGGTTGACGATCTGCGCCTTGACCGAGACGTCGAGCGCGGAGACCGCCTCGTCGCACACGATCAGTTCGGGCTCGGCCGCCAGCGCTCGCGCGATCCCGATGCGCTGGCGCTGGCCGCCGGAAAACTCGTGCGGCCGGCGGTTCAACGCCTCGCGCGGCAGGCGGACGGTATCCATCAGCGCGGTGACGCGCACCTCGAGGTCTTCCGCGGATTTGGCGAGACCGAAATTGCGGATCGGCTCGGCCAGGATGTCGCGCACGCGCATGCGCGGATTGAGGCTCGAGAACGGATCCTGGAACACGACCTGCACGCGGCGGCGCATCTGACGCATCGTGCTCGGCGCAGCATCGTCGATCCGCTGGCCGTCGAGGATGACCTGTCCCGCAGTGATGTCGAACAGCCGCAGGATGGCGCGGCCGACCGTCGACTTGCCGCAGCCGGACTCGCCGACCAGCGACAGTGTCTCGCCGCGCGCGATCTCGAACGACACGCCGTCGACTGCATAGACGAATTCGGACTTGCGGCCGAACAGGCCGGTCTTGACCGGAAAGTGCTTCTTGAGGTCGTTGACCTGGAGCAGCGGAGGACTCATGCCGCGACAGCTCCCTTGGCCGCATAGTGGCAGGCGGCGATGTGACGGGGCCCCTTCTCTTCGAGCCCCGGCGCATATTGCCGGCAGAGATCGGTCGCAAGCGCACAGCGCCCGGCAAAGACGCAGCCGGTGATCGGCTTGCGCAGATCAGGCACCTGCCCCGGGATCTCGGCAAGCCGCGTTGCCGTCCCGGCGAGCGAGGAGCCAAGCTTCGGCACCGCGCCGAGCAGCCCCTGCGTATAGGGATGGCGCGGCGAGCGAAACAGCTCGGCGACCGGCGCTTCCTCGACCTTGCGGCCGGCATACATCACCATCACACGCTCGGCGATTTCGGCGACGACGCCGAGATCGTGGGTGATCAGGATGATGGCCGCGCCAACCCGGCGCTTCAGGTCCAGCATCAGCTTGAGAATTTGTGCCTGGATGGTCACGTCGAGCGCCGTGGTCGGCTCGTCCGCAATGAGGAGCTTCGGATTGCAGGCGAGCGCGATGGCGATCATGACGCGCTGGCGCATGCCGCCGGAGAGCTGGTGCGGATATTCGCGCACGCGCCGCTTCGGCTCGGGAATGCCAACCAGCGTCAGCATCTCGATCGCGTGTGTCTCGGCGGCTTGCTTGTCGAGGCCCTGATGGATCATCAAGGTCTCGCGGATCTGGCGGCCGACGGTGAGCACCGGGTTGAGGCTCGTCATCGGCTCCTGGAAGATCATCGAGATGTCGTTGCCGCGGATGGCGCGCATCTCACGATCGGACAGCTTCAGGAGATCCTTGCCGGCAAAGCGGATGCTGCCTGCGATCCTGCCCGGCGGCTCCGGGACCAAGCGCATCAGTGACATCGAGGTCACCGACTTGCCGCAGCCGGATTCGCCGACGATGGCGAGCGTCTCGCCTTCGTTGACATGGAAGGACACGCCGTCGACGGCGCGGTTGATGCCGCCGGGGGTGCGGAAATGGGTCTGGAGGTTCTCGACTTCGAGCAAAGCCATCGCGATCAGCCTCGATACATCAGAGGCTCTTGGCCATGCGCGGATCGAGCGCATCGCGAAGGCCATCGCCAAGCAGGTTCACGGCGAGCACGGTGACGGACAGGAATGCCGCCGGAAAGAACACGATGTAGGGCTTGACCTGCCACAGCGCGCGGCCCTCGGCCATGATGTTGCCCCAGGACGGAATGGTCGGCGGCGTGCCGGCACCGATGAAAGACAGGATCGCCTCCGTGATCATGGCGCTGGCGCAGATATAGGTCGCCTGCACCAGCATCGGCGCCACCGTGTTGGGCAGGATGTGGCGCAAAATGATCATCGGCGTGCGCGTGCCGCAGGCGACGGCTGCGTCCACATAAGGCTGCTCGCGCAGCGACAGCACCACGCTGCGGACGAGGCGTGAGACGCGCGGGATTTCCGCGATGGTGATGGCCAGGATGACGTTGCCGACGCTGCCGCGCGTCAGTGCCATCAGCGCGATCGCCAGCAGGATCGGGGGGATCGACATCAGCCCGTCCATGAAGCGCATCAAAATGCCATCGGCCCAGCGGAGGAAACCGGAGACCATGCCGATGGCAAGGCCGGCCGCGGATGCGAAGATTGCAACTGAAAGCCCGACCGTGAGCGAGACCCGCGCGCCGAACAGCACGCGCGAATAGATGTCGCGGCCGAGCACGTCGGTGCCGAACCAGAAATCGGCCGACGGCGCCCGCGTGCGCTTGGCTGGCGCCAGCGCGGTCGGGTCGACCGTTCCGAGATGGGCTGCGAAAATCGCGATCAGGACCAACGTCAGCAGCAGCGCGCCACCAATCGCGACGGTGGGGTGGCCGCGCAAGAGCCCGATGAAACCGCGCCGGATCGTGACCGGCCGCAGGATCTCGGGCAGTTGCGGCGCGACGACGAGGCCGGCGGGAAGCGATTGCGAATTGACGGTCGTATCGGTCAATAGCGGATCCTCGGGTCAACGAGCGTGTAGATGACGTCGATCATCAGATTGACGAGAACGTAGACGAAGCTGAACAGCAGCACGATGCCCTGGATGACGGGATAGTCGCGGCGCAGGATCGCATCGATCGTGAGCCGGCCAAGGCCGGGGATCGCGAACACGCTCTCCGTGACCACCGCGCCGCCGATCAGCAGCGCGATGCCGATCCCGATCACCGTGACGATCGGCACCGCCGCGTTCTTGAGCGCGTGAATGAACAGGATGCCGCCCTGCCCGAGGCCCTTGGCGCGTGCGGTGCGGATATAGTCCTGCTGCAACACTTCGAGCATAGCCGCGCGGGTGATGCGCGCGACCAGCGCGATATAGACGCAGCCGAGCGCGATCGCCGGCAGGATCAGGTTCTCGAGCCATGGCCAGAAGCCCGCCGTGAGCGGCGTATAGCCCTGCACCGGAAGCCATTCCAATTCGAGCGCGAAGACGTAGGCAAGCATGTAGCCGACCACGAACACCGGCAGCGAAAAGCCGAACACGGCAAAGCCCATGATGGCGCGGTCGATCAGGCTGCCGGCCTTCCAAGCCGCCACCACCCCGAGCGGCACCGCGACCACGATCGTGAGCAGGAGCGTGACGATCATCAGCGACAGCGTCGGTCCGAGGCGCTGGCCGATCATCGCCGACACCGGCAGATTGGTGAAGATCGAGGTGCCGAGATCGCCGTGCAGGATGCGCCAGACCCAGCTTCCGAACTGGACCAGGAAGGGACGGTCGAGGCCGAGGCTCTGGCGAATGCGCTCCACATCCTCCGGGCTCGCCTGGTCGCCCGCGATCACCACGGCCGGATCACCCGGCGCGATGTAGAGCAGGCTGAACACGAACAGCGCGACGATCGCCATCACCGGCAAGGTCGCGACGATGCGACGGAGGATGTAAGAGAGCATCTGGCTTCAGCGCACGATCATGCGGACTTCGACACGCCCCAGAAGAACGGCAGCGGCCCCTTGGTGATGCCGGAGACGTTCTTGCGCCACGCCGTATAGGTCAAGAAGAAGCCTGTCGGCGCATAGACGACATCCTCGAGCGCCGCCTTATTGACTCGCCCGATCGCTGCCTTTTCTTCCTCGAGATTCTTGGCCTCGAACCAGGCCGTGATTTCCTTCTCGGTATTCGGGCTATTGGGCCAGCCGAACCAGGCCTTGTCGCCATTGGCGCGAATGGCGGTGTAGGCGGCGGGCGTGATGCAGTCGGCGCCGGCATGCCAGCTGTGGAACATGTTCCAGCCGCCCTGCCCCGGCGGCGTCTTCTGCGCCCGGCGAGAGCCAACCGTGCCCCAATCGGTCGCGACGAAGTCGACATTCATGCCAAGCCGTTTCAGGAGGTCCGCGGTGACGTCACCTTGCGCCTTCGTGATCGGCTGGTCCTGCGCCACCAGACACGTCACCGGCTGGCCGGAATAGCCGCTCTCGGCCAGCAACTTCTTGGCCGCGTCGAAATCGCGCTTGCCCTTGAGAATCTCACCGCCCAGTTCGCTGTAGAGTGGCGTGTCCGGCGTGAAGAAGCCCGGCAGCGACTTCCACAGCGCGGTGTCGTCGCCGACGATCGCGCGCATATAGTCTTCCTGGCTGAGCGCCATCAGCACCGCGCGCCGCGCCCGCACGTCGTTGAACGGCGCGAACAAATGGTTCATGCGGAACGAGCCGATATTGCCGAGGGGATCGCCGATGTCGACGCTGATGTTCTTGTTCTTCTTCAGCACGGGCACGAGATCGGCGATCGGGTTCTCCCACCAGTCGACCTCGCCGTTCTGCAACGCAGCCGCTGCGGTCGCCGGGTCCGGCATCACCACCCATTCCACGCGATCAATCAGGATCTGCTTGCCGCCGGCAAGCCAGGATGCCTTCTCCTGCCGCGGGACGTAGTCGGTGAACTTCTCGAAGACGGCCTTGGCGCCCGGCACCCATTCGCCCTTGGCGAACTTCATCGGCCCGGATCCGACATATTCCGTGATCTGCTTGAAAGGATCGGTCTTCGCGATACGCTCGGGCATGATGAAGGAGCACGGCGCGTTATTCTTGGCCAGCGCATAGAGCATTTTCGGGAAGGGCTGCTTCAAAACCCATTTGAACGTGCGGTCGTCGACAGCAGTCAATTCCTGCTGGATCGCAATGATCATCAACCCCATCGGATCGCGCGCGGCCCAGCGCGATAGGCTCGCAACGACGTCCTTGGCCAGCACCGGCTCGCCGTCATGGAACTTGAGGCCGGGTCTTAAGCGGAATGTCCAGATCTTGCCATCGTCGGAGGTCTCCTCGGACTCGACCATCTGCCGCTGCGGCTGGAGCGAGGAATCGATGCCATAGAGCGTATCCCAGACCATCGCGGCGGCATTGCGCACGACGTATTGGGTGCCCCAGATCGGATCGAAATTGGCGAGGTTCGCTTGCGGCACGAAGCGCAACGTGCGCGCCGCTGCGCCTTGCGACAGCGCAGGGGCCGAGAGGCCACCCGTCAACGCCAGGCTGCCCGCGCCAGCCAGTCCCTTCAATACGGTCCTGCGATCCATGAAGTCCTCCCACTATTGCCGTGATGCCGGCCATCATTGGCCAAGGGCAGGTGAAACCTGCCCGTTGGCGTGCAAATGGTATGCCACTAACTGCGCCTTCGCCAGCGGCGATTTGGGGGGACTTCGCGCCTCCTTGCAGACGCTGCCGCGATCAAGCGCGGCGCATCGCTGTCACGGCATGTCTTGCCGGAGCTTTTCGTTTCCTTAAGCGCTCGCCAGAAGGATGCAGGCAACGCTATATGCATCCGTGAAGGGACTTGCGGTGGCGACGGTCACGGCCACCGGCCGCGCTGATGTGCCCCGTCAAGCTGTCCGCGCGGGCACAGGATCGCAGGGGTTAGCCTTTGCAGACTGCGCCTCGCACAGTCGCAAGGCTAACCCGTACACTATCCTTACGCGCTCGCCTGGGTGACGAACTTCGTATTGAGGTAGCCCTCGATCGCCTCGAGGCCGCCTTCGGAGCCGTAACCAGAATCCTTGATGCCGCCGAACGGCACTTCCGGCAGCGCGAGGCCATGGTGGTTGATCGACACCATGCCACTCTCGATGTCGGCGCCGATCGCCTGCATCGTCTTGGTCGAGGTGGTGTAGGCATAGGCTGCAAGGCCGTAAGGCAGACGGTTCGCTTCCGCCACGACCTCGTCGTAGCTGCGGAACGAGGTGATCGGCGCCAGCGGTCCGAACGGCTCCTCGTTCATGATGCGCGCATCGCGCGGCACGTCGGTCAGCACGGTCGGCTCGAAGAAGAAGCCTTCATTGCCGATACGCTTGCCGCCGGCCTGCACCTTGGCGCCACGCTGGACCCCGTCGGAGACCAAGCCCTCCATGGCGTCGACGCGGCGCGGGTTCGCCAGCGGCCCCATGCGGGTGTCCTTGTCGAGGCCGTTGCCGACCTTGAGGCTCTTGGCCGCCGCCACGAACTTGTCGACGAAGGGCTGGTAGACGCTTTCATGCACGAGGAAACGCGTCGGCGAGACGCAGACCTGGCCCGCATTGCGGAATTTGTTGGCCGACAGAATTTTTGCAGCGTTGTCGAGATCGGCATCCGCGAACACGATCGCCGGCGCATGACCGCCGAGCTCCATGGTGACGCGCTTCATGTGCAGGCCGGCGAGCGCAGCCAGATGCTTGCCGACCGCAGTCGAGCCGGTGAAGCTGATCTTGCGGATGATCGGATGCGGAATGAGATATTCCGACACTTCCGCCGGGACGCCGAACACCAGTTGGACAACACCGGGGGGAATGCCCGCGTCGGCATAGGCGCGCACCAGCTCCATGCAGCTCGCCGGCGTCTCTTCCGGGCCCTTGACGATGATCGAGCAGCCGGCGGCGAGCGCGGCCGAGATCTTGCGCACGGCCTGGTTGATCGGGAAATTCCAGGGTGTGAACGCTGCGACCGGGCCGACCGGCTCCTTGGTCACGAGCTGGGAGACGTTGCCCATCCGCGGCGGCACGATGCGGCCATAGGCGCGGCGGGCCTCCTCTGAGAACCAGTCGATGAGGTCGCCGGCCAGCATGGTCTCGCCTTGCGCTTCGACCACCGGCTTGCCCTGCTCCATGGTCATTACCGGCGCGATCTCGGCGGCGCGCGAGCGGATGATGTCGGCCGCTTTCCGCATCAGCTTGTAGCGGTCGAACGGCGAGGTCTTGCGCCAGACCTCGAAGCCGGCCTTGGCCGCCTCCAGCGCGCGGTCGAGATCGGCGCGCGAGGCGTGCGGGGTCTTGCCGATCGGCTGGCCGGTGGCGGGATTGAGGATGTCCTCCGACTTGCCGGACGTGCCGTCGGTCCACTCGCCGGCGATGAACATCTGAACTTTCGGGTACATCCTTGGGGTCTCCTGCATGATTTTCGGTCTCCGACGGGGTTGCTGCCGCCGTTTCGAGTGAGCGCAGAGCTACACTGAAAGGCAGCCGGCGAAAAGGCGTCAATGATGATGGGGCAAGGCATTGCTGATCTGCTGACCCGACCGTATCGAGCCGCAGTTGCGCCTCAATTCAAGTTGCCAGCGAGGACCGCAAGCGCCGCCAGCCGATGACGATGCCGGTGACGGAGAAGGTCAGCCCGAGCGTACAGAGGCTGACGATCACGACATCACGCAGCCGCGGGTGGGCCAGCAAGACCGGGAAGTCGAGCGTGTGCAACGCGCTGTAAAGCCAGCGGTAGGCGCGCCGCGACGGATCCAGTCTTTGCAGCACGTTGCCATCGGCCCCGTCGATGTCGAACCAGAGGTCGCCATCACAGCGCGAGCGGTAGACCGGTGCACCGGGCATTGTGGATAGCGCGGGGTAGTCGTCGCTATCAGGAAGGACGGACGGTGGGCCGCAGCCGACTGTAAGGCGCCCCGTCAGAGCCTGAATCTCGTGCACGTCAAGGAATCCCGCCAGTCCATCGCGCAGCGCATCCCCTCTCCTGCTCAAGGTCTGACCACCGAGGGCAACCCGATCGCGCCGATAGACATGGCCGTTAAACGCGAACCATTCCGCCTCGCGCGCCGCGGCAGATATTGGCTGCAGATCGAGCGATGAGGCCTCCCGCCAATCCGGCGCGGCGTTCACCACGCTGGCCTCTGCCGGCGTCAACTGCCCGCGCGAGAACAGCCGGCCGTGATCCATCGAGAGCCAGCCGCTGAAGATCCAGGTCAGCACGAAGACCGTTGCCGCGAGGCCAATCAGGTGATGCAGCGCATGCCAGCCACGGTAAGGCGAGGAGATTTGCCTTTTGCCAATCCTGATCCGCACGATCCCGAGCACCGCACCCAGCACAGCCGCGATCAGCGCCAGCAGCGACAAGGTCCAGACCACGCGGTCCCACAGGGTCCAATTGCTGCGCAGGATGGTCGGATAGATCCAGTGCAGCACGCTGCCGACAAGATTCCAGCCGCGCTCGCTCCGCGTCGTATCAAGCACGATCTCGCCGGTCGGCGACGAGACATAGACCTCCGTCCCCGCGGCATCGCCGAGGGCCACGCGAAACAGCGGGCGATGACGATCGAAGCCATTCGGCACGCTCCACTGATCGTAATCCGCACGGCCGACAATCGTCGCATGCGAGGCATTGATCTCGCGCTGGCGCGCATGAGCCTGCGCAATAGCCAGTGCGACATCAGCGGATTTCACCGACGCGTCGTTCCCGTCGGCCGTGCGGATCGCGCGCTGACGCAATGGACCCGAGACGATGTAGACCGCGCCGTCGCTCCGCTGGATCAGCCGAACGCGCGTGGCATCCACGATCCCGCTCGCAGCGACCGCATCCGCGACCGAAATCCTCCTCTCTCCGCGATCCACCGGCATGAGTCCGGCAAATCGCTCCGCTTCCGTCAGCGACGGAAACGGAACGAAGTGCATCACGATTCCGCTCGCGAACCACATCGCGAACAGCAGGCAGAACGCGATCCCGAGCCAGCGGTGCAGCAGGACGATCGCGCTCATCTTATGCTCGCGGCCTCACCATTTGAACGCCGCCGAGATCTCATAGGTGCGCGGCGCGCCCAGGAGGATCTGATCGGGGTAGAACGGATCACCCCAGATTGCGTAACGCTTGTCGGTGATGTTGCGGACGCGAAAGGTCAGGCGAACCTGGTCGACCGCATTGAACACCGTTTTGGGGATGTCGACGAAGGCATAGACGTCGGCAACGGTATAGGCCTTCATCGTCACCACGTTGGCATCGGTGTTGTAACGGTCGCCGACATGACGGCCGGCGATGCCGAGCTCCACCGGCCAGGGCGTGAAGAAGCGCCAGGATGCGCCGGCGTTGGCCACGATGCGCGGCACGTTCGGCGGCGTATTGCCGGAGAACGAGCCACCGACAAAGTTGTAGTCGGCGTAGCGCGCATCGACATAGGCGATGTTACCCCAGAGACGCAGGGGGTCGATCGGGCGCACGGCCGCCGCGAGCTCCACGCCCTTCGACTCCTGCCGTCCGGCGATATTCAACTGCATGCCGCCAGCTGCGGCATAGACGTTCTTGCGCACGATGTCGTAGGCGGAAAACGACCACTCCGCCCTGTTGTCCCAGAACAGGTGCTTGACGCCGGTCTCATAGGTGCGCGCGGTGGTCAGGTCGAGCGGCTGGGTCGGCCCGAGCAGAAAGATGTTGTTGGCTGCGATGTCGGCGCCGGTGGCGTACTGGCTGAAGAAGGTCAGGCCAGGAACAGCCTCCCAGGTATAGCCGATGCGTCCCGTCACCGGCGCCCAGTCTTTCGTGAGCGGGAAGCCAGCCTTCTCCAGGCCGTTCTTATCGGTCGAGTTGCGGTCGAGCCCGATATGCTCGACGCGCAGGCCGCCGATCAGAGCGAAGGTCCGTGTCAGCTTCAGCCGGTCCTCGAACGACAGCGCCTCGTTGTCGATGCGCGCGGTTTGCTGCTGGATCGTCAGCGGGCCGTAAAAGCCGCGGTTGGGATCGACGAGCGAAACGGAATCGCCAGGGAAGTTCGCCGCGCCCGGCCTGACGAAATCGAGATAGCTTGACGAGAGAGTCGTGACCAGCCGGTTGTCGAAGCCAGCGATGTTCGCATCCCAGATCAGGTCGGTGACATTGCCCACCAGCCGCTGGCTGTGCGCGACATAGAAGCGTTCACGGTTGACCATGTTCGTCGTGGAATTGAACGCCTCGATCTCGTTGTTGAACCAGGTGCGCTCTGCGCCGTAGCCATAGGCTTGGCTTTTCAGCGTCAGATCGGGCGCCAGCTTCAGCTCGAAACCGCCGCGCAGCCACACCTCTTGCGCGACGTTGCGGTTGTCGAGGACGTTATAGTTGGTGTTGAAGGTACGATCATCGATGGTGACGGCACCGAGATTGGTTCCGTTGTAGTTCGAGACGTAATTGCCGGAGACGATCCCCGTCGTCGCGTGCGAGCCGCTGAAGGCGATCGGCACCAGCGGCGCGCCCCAATAGGCTTTGGAACGATCCTCCCGGTACTCGATCGCGCCCCAGATCTTGAGACTGTCGGAGATGCGGTAATTGAGCTGGCCGGACGTGTCGAACGTCTTGACATTGGTATCGTCGGCAAAGCCGTTGAGCGTGGAACGGCTGATGTCAAAGCGATAGTCCAGCCCCTGCACGTTGGTGCTGCCGCCCGAACCATAGTGAATGCGGAACGAGTTCAGGGAATCCCAGGAAAAATCAGCTTCATTCCGGATCGGTCCGGTATGCGGCTGCTTGGTGACGAAATTGATGGCACCGCCGGCGGCTCCCTCGCCCGAGATCAGCGAGGCCGGACCTTTCAGGAATTCCACCGCCTCCAGATTGGCGGTATCCGCGATCCGCGAGGTCATGTTCTGCGGACCGATCTTAATGCCGTTGTAGAGCGTGTTGATTTGGCTGTTGGTGAATCCGCGCATCGAGAAGGCCGAAGGTTCAGCCGGATTGTCGCCGGAGGTGACACCGACTGCGCCCTGCGCCACCTCGGAGACAGTGCGATAGCCCTGCTCGCGCATCGTCTCGGCCGAGATCACCTCAACGGTCGCCGGCGTTTCACGCACGGTGAGGCCGAGCCGCGAAGCGCTTTCGGCGACCGCATTGCTGTTGAGCGGCGTTGCTGCCGCGGCGGCGGGCACGACAGGCTTGGGCGCTGCGGATGCGGCCGCCGGTCTGCGTGCAGCTGCACGGCGGGCGCTCTGCGCCTCCCGGCCCGCCGGCTTGGCCTGCTTGCGGGATTGCGCCGGCGACACCTCGACCGGCGGCAGGGGTTCACGGGCCTGCTGCGCCAGCGCCACGGGCAGATCAAAAACGGCAAAGGATGTGAGCGCCGCGGAGGCAAGCAGGAAGCGGCGCTGTCGGACAATATGGATGGAAGACACGGTTCGAAACCTCGGTATGACGTCAGTGGCACGTCACAGCGAACGAGGTCTCACCCTGGGCTAATCAGCCGTCCGATGAAGCCGAATGTCTGTACTCCCCGACCGACATCTTCGCGTGTGACCACGGCTGACGGCAGGTCTCCTGGCTCGCGGGTCGTGACCGCTTCGTCGCCTTCCCGGGACCGAGGACCCAGTGGCTTCTGACGAAGGATTCACCGCTTACAGTTGCGGGGGCAGCCGCGGCATTGGGGACAAATTCCCCGCACCGCATTCCCTTTTCATCCCCTCTCGGGGAAACCGTCGAAGCCATCTAGGATTACGATCAAGACAGAGTCAATGTGCAAGCTGCGGCGCTATTGCCACAGCAACCAACTTCCTCGGAGATGAGCATGGAAGGCGAGACCTTCCTCTGGCTGATACGGCATGCACCGGTCGACGGCGTCGCGGGGACGATCCATGCGGCTGACGCGCCGGCTGACCTCGGCGATCGCGCGCAACTGCAGGCCCTGCGGCAGTGCCTGCCGCGGGGCGCAGCGAGCTACGCCAGCCCGTCGCGGCGCACGGTCGAAACCGCGCACGCGCTGGGACTCACGCCCGAGCTGATGCCCGAATTCAGCGAACAGGATTTTGGCGCATGGACCGGCCGTCGGCATGACGAGATCGGCGCGGCTGGCGACGAGGCCTATGCGCAATTCTGGAGCGATCCGGCGCGCGGACGTCCGCCGGGCGGCGAGAGCTTTGAGGATCAGGTCACGCGCGTCCGGCTTGGGCTCTCGCGGATCGGCGCGGGCTCCGCAGCGCTCGTCGTGCATTCCGGCACGATCCGCGCTGCGCTCTGCATCGCGCTGGACCTGACACCGCAAGCCGCCTTGCGCTTCGTGATCGATCCGCTGTCGCTCACCCGGATCGACCGGCTCGCGACCGGGTGGCGCGTCGTTTCCGTCAATCAGCGGATGGCCTGAGCCGGATCAGGCCGGGCGATCCGGCACATTGGCCTGCGCAAACGTCGCCATGCCGTTGTGGAGCGCGCAAGCCGAGCGGACCAGCGGCAGCGCGATGGCCGCACCCGATCCCTCACCAAGCCGGAGATCGAGGCTGATCAGCGGCTGCACGTTCAGCGCACGCAGCACCAGCCGATGCCCCTGCTCCGCCGATTGATGCGACGGCAGCAGGAACGGCCGGCAGGACGGGTTGATCCGCACCGCCGCCAGCGCCGCCACCGACACGATGAAGCCGTCGATCAATACAGGGATGCGGCGCTGCGCAGCTGCAATGATCGCGCCTGAGATCGCCGCGATCTCGAGGCCGCCGACCGCGCACAGGATGTTTTCGGGCAAAGCCCCCGCAATGCCATGGCGCGCAATCGCGGCATCGATCACCTGCGCCTTGTGCGCGCGTCCGGCCGCATCGATGCCGGTGCCGCTGCCGGCGATCTCCTCGGCACTGATGCCGAGCAGGCTCGCCGCAATCGCCGCGGAAGTCGTGGTATTGCCGATGCCCATCTCGCCGAAGATCAGGAGATCGGGCTGACCGACTTCCGCGCGTGCAACAGCGCGCTGGCCGGCTGCGAAGGCGAATGCCAGTTCCGCAGGTTCGAGCGCAGCTTCCACGCTGAAGTCGCGCGTGCCAGAGCGCGGCTTGTCGGTGACGACGCCCGCCATCTCCTCCTGCGCCAGCGTGCCGGCGTCGACCACCTCCAGGCTGGAGCCAAGCTCACGCGCCAGCACAGAGATCGCGGCGCCGCCGGAGGCAAAGTTCGCCATCATCGCGATGGTCACCGCTTGCGGATAGGCCGACACGCCCTGCGCGACGATGCCGTGATCACCGGCGAAGACGATGATCGGCACGCGCGCGGCACGAGGAGATTCCGTCGCTTGCAGTCCCGCAAGCTCGATCGCGAGTTGCTCGAGCCGGCCGAGCGCGCCGGTCGGTTTTGTCAGTTGCGCCTGCCGATCGATCGCCGCCTCGCGGTGAATCGCGGAGATCTCGGGGCACTGTTGGTAGACCCATTCGGGGAGCATGCTGCCTCGCTTAACGCGTGCGCTTGAGAATGTAGCTGTCCATGATCCAGCCATGCTGCTCGCGCGCTTCCTGCCGCATTGCGACAATACGCGAGCCCACTTCGGCCAGCGCGCCGGACATGACGATCTGATCGGGCATGCCGAGATAGGCGCCCCACCAGATCTGAAGCCCAGCCGGATCGAGCGACTGGAACGCCGTGCCGCCGTCGAGCATCACCACCACGGTATCGACGCCCTGCGGCCAGCCGCCTTCGCGCAAGCGCCGCCCCGTCGTGACCAGGAACGGCTCGCCGATGTCATTGAGCGGCAGCGCATGCACGGCGCACAGCGCCTGGATTGAGGTGATGCCGGGCACGACCTCGATATCAGGCAAGGGATCGAGCCGCCGCGCGATGCGTAGCGAGGAGTCGTAGAGCGAAGGATCGCCCCAGATCAGCAGCGCAACCTTGCCCTCGCCGGCGAGATGATTTGCGATCGTTTGCGACCAGGTCGCGGCAACCGCATCGTGCCAATCGTCCACGCCCTTGCGGTAGTCCGCCTCAGTCGCGTCACGCACCGGCAAGTCGAACTCGGCGATGCGCGGGCTCGCGCTGGTGAGCACGTCCGCGCAGATCGTCCGCCGCAGATCCGCAAGATCGGATTTCGCCGTCCCCTTGCGCGGGATCAGGACGAGATCGGCGGCGTTGATGGCTTGGATCGCGGCGCGCGTGAGCTGCCCGGGATCGCCGCAACCGATGCCTATCAGGGAGAGCATGAGCATCGCGAGCGCGAAGGGCGGCCGCGCCGGCCGCCCGTTCGCTTGTCTCTTAAGCGGCGTTATGCAGGCGCGGCGTGACGAGGCCGGGCGCGGTGACGCCACGCAGCGACTTCGCCAGCGCCAGCACGGCGAGATCGGCGAGCGGCTCGATCACGATGACCAGCGCATAGGATGCCGCAAACGTCGCGATGTTGGCGAGGTTGGTCGCGCCGAAGCCGGAGCCATAGAGGGCCCAGAACGCCACCCAGGCGACGATGCCGGACTGATAGGCGGTCGAGAGCGCCAGCGCCTGGCGGTATTGCAGATCGACGTAGGCCGTGTTGCGCGGAATGATCCGCGTCGCCAGCGCCTGGATCGCGAACAGCGGCACCAGGAGCGTGGTGACGTTCATGCCATATTGCGGCAGGTCGGTCGGCACGAAGAAGACGCCCTGGAGCAGCAGGCCGAACGCAAGGCCGAAGGCGGCGGGCGCAGCACCGAACAGCAGGAACAAGGTCGAGCCCAGGATGAAGTGCACCTCGGAGACGCCGACCGGGAAGTGCGGCAGCACCTGGAAGAAAGTGAAGACGAGGCCGGTGGTGGCGAGCGTGCGCGTCGCGAGCGAGCCAACACCCTGCTCGCGCACGGTCTCGACTGCGAGTTTCAAGGCAACACCACCTGCGGCGATGCCGGTTGCGTAACTCAACACGAGCTTGGCGCCCGTCACGATCCCTGGTTCGATATGCATGGTTCAGATCCTTCCTGCCGTCACACCCGACGGCCTTGGCCTCAAAACGTGCAGGGCCGGTCTCCTGGCTCGCGGTTCACTGGGGTTCTCCGGCCTTCCCGAGCCTTGCGGCCCAGTGGCTGATCGGAGCCCCTCACCGCTTACAGTCGCGGGGGCGGCTGGGGTTTTGGACGCCGCAACTGGGTCCGCCCATCCCCATTCCCGATTATGCTCAGGCGCTTTGCGCCGCGTCGAGCACCATGCCTCTCCTGTGTGCCCCTTTCGCGAGCCGGGCGTCAAGGGGCGAAGGGCGACGGCGGCCATCATGACGGATCGTCTCCCGCCAGGGCGCCGAACAGGATGACGGCGGCCGTCGAGGCGGCGCCGCCCCGCGCAAGCTGCTCGGCGAGCTCGGCAATCGTGGTGCGGACCAGCCGCTCGTCGGAACGGCCGAGTGATTCCGCAAACAGCGCCGGCGTATCTGCGGCGAGGCCATGGTCGATCAATTTTGCGGCAAGCGCCGGAAAGGTGCGCCGGCCCATGTAAACCACGGTGGTTGCCTCGGGATCGGCCAGCGCCGCCCAATTCAGGTTTGGCGGCAGTTCGCCGGTGACGTCGGCCCCGGTCACGAACTGCACCCGCCGCGAGGTGTGGCGCCGGGTCAGGGGGATGCCGGCTTGCGCGGCGGCAACGCAGGCGGAGGTGACGCCGGGAATGATCTCGTAGCCGATGCCGGCCTCGCGCAGCGTCTCCAGCTCCTCCTCGAGCCGGCCGAAAATTCCGGCGTCGCCCGACTTCAGCCGCACCACCCGCGCGCCGGTTGCGGCATAATCGACGAGCAGGCGGTTGACATGGTGCTGCTTGGTCGAGGGCCGCCCTGCCCGTTTCCCCACCGCGACGAGATTGGCGCCGGGACGGGCGAGATCGAGGATCGCGCCGGAGGCAAGATCGTCATAGAGCACGACGTCGGCCTCACGCAGCCGCGCAGTCCCCTTCACCGTGAGGAGTTCTGGGTCGCCAGGGCCGGCGGAGACGAAAGAAACAAAACCGCTCACCGATCCTCCGCGATCAGATGGAAGAACGTGCCGGTGGCTTGGCCCCGCCGCGAGCCGGTCTCGGCAATGACCGTGCCGGTTGCATCGTGAACCACGGCCAGCGGCGTGTCCGGCTGGGCGATGATTGTCGAATAATGGAACTCGTGGCCGCGCAGGCGTGCGCCGACCTGATGCCCCGGCATCGGTGCGGCCAGTTCGGCGAGACGATAGCCCAGATGCATGCGGCGCTTGGCAAAGCTGGTCTCCAGGCCGAGCAACCCCGCCATCTCATGGCGCACGCCGTCGGCGTCGGTCAAAGCGATTCCCAACACCATATAGCCTCCGCATTCGCCGTGCACGGGGCGCGTCTCAGCAAAGACGCGCAAGCCGTCGCGAAAGCGTGCACTAGCCGCAATCTTGCCGGCATGAAGCTCGGGATAGCCGCCTGGCAGCCAGCAGACATCGGCGCTTGCGTCAGGCGCTTCATCGGCCAACGGCGAGAATGTCGAGATCTCGGCGCCGGCCGCGCGCCAGGCTTCCAGCATATGCGGATACAGGAAAGAGAACGCCGCATCGCGGGCCAGCGCGATGCGTTGGCCCGGCGGCGTCACGTTCAGGCCGTTCGCCCCGGATTGCGGCGCCCAGCTGGCTGCCGCTCGCAGCACCGCCTCGAGATCGACATGCTCGGCGACGAAGCGCGCGGCCTCGTCGATCAGCTTGCCGATCTCGACCTGCTCCTCGGCCTGCACCAGGCCGAGATGGCGCTTCGGCAGGCTGATCTCGGCATGGCGCGGCAGTGCACCGAACACGGCAATGCCGGCATCGTTCAGCGCGCGCCGCACGAGATCTTCGTGACGCGGGCTGGCGATGCGATTGAGCACGACGCCGGCAAGATGCACCCCGGCGCGATAATCACGAAGACCTGCGGCGATCGCCGCCGCGGTCTGCGCTTGGCCAGAGGGATCGATCACCAGCAGCACCGGCCAGCCCAGCATCTCCGCGATGTCGGCGGTCGCACCGGTGCCGGAGACGCCGCGTGCGGCGACACCGTCGAACAGGCCCATCGAACCCTCGGCGAGCATGACATCGGCATGCGCGCCGCGGCTGACGAGATGCGCGATTTCTGCGCGGTCCATCGCCCAGCTATCGATATTGACGGAGGCGCGTCCCGTGGCGGCGGCGTGGAAGGCGGGATCGATGTAGTCGGGCCCGCTCTTGAAGCACTGCACATTCAATCCGCGATTGCGCCAGGCGCGCGCGAGCGCCAGCGTCAGCGTGGTCTTGCCGACGCCGGAGGCCGGTGCGGAGATGACGAGGCCTGCCGCCATCATGACCCCTCCGGAAAGCGTGGCTCGGCGCCGACCGGCCGATAGCGGCGATCATAATCGGCGGCATAGAGACGGCTCTCGTCAAAATCCGCGGCGCCAAGCGTCCGGCCGACCAGGATCAGCGCGGTGCGTTCCATTTCGCCGCCCACAGCCGCATCGAGCGTTGCGAGCGTCGCGCGCACGATGCGCTGGTCCGGCCAGCTCGCGCGCCAGACGATGGCGACCGGACAGTCCGCGCCGTAATGCGGCGTGAGCTCGGCGATGACCTTGTCGAGCAGATGGATCGACAGGTGGATCGCGAGCACCGCGCCGGTGGCAGCGAACGCAGCAAGCTTCTCGCCCTCAGGCATCGCGCTGGCACGGCCCGGCGTGCGCGTCAGCACCACGGTCTGAGCGAGACCAGGCAGCGTCAGCTCGGCCTCCAGTGCCGCTGCAGCAGCCGAGAACGACGGAACGCCCGGCGTCACCGAATAGGGAATGCCGAGCGCGCGCAGGCGGCGGAGCTGTTCGCCCATCGCCGACCAGATCGAGAGATCACCGGAATGCAGCCGCGCGACATCTTTGCCGTCCGCATGCGCAGCGGCGATCTCGGCGATGATCTCGTCGAGCGACAGCGGCGCGGTGTTGACGATCCGCGCACCGGCCGGGCAATGCGCCAGCACGCCCTCCGGCACCAGCGAGCCGGCATAGAGGCAGACCGGAGAAGCGGCGATCAGATCGCGTCCGCGCAACGTCAGGAGGTCGGCAGCGCCCGGCCCCGCGCCGATGAAATGCACCGTCATGCGCCGTCTCCTTCAGCGATCGCCGCGGTCGCTGTGCGATCCTGCGAGACCGCCCGCGTCGCAATCAGCCGCGCACGAGGGCCGGCCGCTGCGAGCGCCGCCGCTTCGGCGACTGATCCCGTGCCGAACTTTTCCGCAATAAGCTTCGACTGCGTCGGGGTGTCGATGCCGGCCAGCAATTCGGCCGGGACGGCTCTGATCGGCACACCGCATTCGCGCGCAAGCTGCTTCAGTGCTTCCGCATCAGCCTTGTCGCTGACAGTCGCCACGGCAGAAAGGTCTTCAAAACCGCCGGCCGCCAGCAGCGCCTCACGCAGCGAAGCCAGCGTAACGTCGCGCTTGAATCCGAGCCCGGCAACTTTCATCGGACCACACTCCACTGCACCACCGGACGTGCCGCCTCCCAAGAGCGGTAGCGGCCGAGCGGGCCGGCATGCGCGATCTCGACGCGCATCAGCTCGCCGCCGTGGCGCTGCTGCAGCTCGCCGAGCAGCGCCTCCGTCTCCAGCGTGACTGAATGTGCAACAAGCCGCGTACCCGGCGCGAGCCGGGGCCAGATGGCATCGAACATCGCGGCGTCGAAACCGCCGCCGATGAAGACCGCATCGGGCGCTTCCAGCGCAGCCAGAGCTTCGGGCGCATTCCCCGTGACGACGGTGATCCGATGCGCCAGCCCGAACGCCGTCGCATTGCTGCGGATGTTCGCAGCGCGATCCTCGCGCGCTTCGATCGCGATCGCTGTCCCGCCACACAGCGCCCACTCGATGGAGATCGAACCTGAGCCGGCGCCGACATCCCACAGCCGCTCACCGGGACGCGGCGCCAAGGCCGACAGCGCCAGCGCACGCACCGGACGCTTGGTGATCTGGCCGTCATGGACAAAGAGATCGTCCGACAAGCCCGAACTGCGGGGAATGCCCTGCGTCCCCCTCGCCAGCACCGCCACCGCAACCAGATTTCCAGCAATATCATCAGCAAAGAGATCGGCGCGATGCTGGTCAATGTATTCCCTTGGGCCGCCAAGCGCAGCAAGAGTCCACAGGATTGAAGCGCCCCATCCGCGTTCCGTCAGCCATTTCGCGAGATCATCTGCCGCCTTCCCGTTGCGCACGAGGCAAATGATACGCGCATCTCGTGCCAGATGCGGCACCAGACGCTCGAATGGTGCGGCATGAAGCCCAAGACACACAACCGACTCGAGCCGCCAGCCGAGCCGTGCGGCGGCGAGCGAGAAGGTCGATGGCGCGGGGTGCGCGATCCACTCGTCGCTACCGAGCTTCTCGACCAGGCCCGCCCCGGCGCCATGCCAGAACGGATCACCGGAGGCGAGCACCGCGGTCGGCCGGTCGCGGCAGCTCAGCACGATGTCCGCATCGAACGGCACCGGCCACGGACGGCCGCGGCTGCCAACTTCCGCGAGCGCAAGATGACGCTCGCCGCCGAAGACGGTTTCTGCCTTGGCAAGCGCCTTTCGGCTTGCCTCCGACAGGCCGGCAAGGCCATCTTCGCCGATACCGATGATGATCAGCCAGGGATCAGCCATGACACGCGCCCTCATTCTGGGCGGAACGAGCGATGCGAGCCTGCTCGCCGCGGCGGTCGCGCGCGCCGGCATCCAGGCCATCTATTCCTATGGCGGCCGCACCCGCGCGCCCGCCGATCAGCCGCTGCCGATACGCATCGGCGGATTCGGCGGGGTGAGCGGGCTTGCCGACTACATTCGTCGCGGGGCCATCACGCATGTGATCGACGCGACGCATCCCTTCGCCGCCGAGATGAGCCGCAACGCGGTCGAGGCATGCGCGGAGACCGGCACACCGTTGATTGCGCTGGAGCGCGCGCCCTGGAGCAAAGCGCCTGGCGACGACTGGATCGAGGTCGTCGACGTCAATGCCGCCGTCGCCGCGCTGCCCGAGGCTCCGGCAAAAGTGTTCCTCGCCATCGGCCGTCAGCACATCGCGCCATTCGCGATGAAGCCGCAGCACACCTACACGCTGCGTTTCGTCGATCCACCCGAAACGACCCTCCCCTTTCCGGCCGACGTGATCGTGTCGCGCGGGCCGTTCACCCTCAACGGCGAGTTGGAGATGATGCGCATGCGCGGCATCATGTGCATTGTCGCCCGCAATTCCGGCGGCGATGGTGCGCGCGCCAAGATCGACGCGGCGCGCATGCTCGGCCTGCCCGTGATCATGATCTCGCGACCAGAGCTGCCCGAACGTCAGCGGGTCGAGAGCGCGGCTGAGATCATGCAGTGGCTCAGTCATCGCACCTGCCTCGGCGCATAGATCCAGCGGCCGACGCGCCGCGTCTGCGAATTGCCGACGATCACCAGCGTGCGCATGTCGGCCATCTCGGGCGCCACTTCGTTCAGCGTGACGGTTTCGATCTTTTCATCGGGCGTACTGATCGCGCGCGCGAAGATCACGAGCCGCTCGCCGCAGCCGGCCTCTCGAAGCGCCGCAAGCGCGCGGCCAAATCCTTCCGGCCGGCTGGCTGAGCGCGGATTGTACATCGCGATGGCAAAATCGGCTTCCGCGGCGAGCCGCAGGCGCTTCTCGATCACGGCCCAAGGCTTCAGATTGTCGGAGAGATTGATCGCGCAGAAATCATGGCCGAGCGGCGCGCCGGCGCGGGCAGCCGCCGCCAGCATCGCGGTGATGCCGGGCAGCACGCGGATCGGCAGGTCCCGCCATTGCGGTGCCTGCTCGAGCGCCTCGAACACGGCAGAGGCCATCGCGAAGACGCCGGGATCACCGGAGGAGACGACGACGACCTGGCCGCCTTCGGCGGCAAGCCGCAGGGCTTCGCTTGCGCGCTGCAACTCCTCGCGATTGTCCGACGGATGCAGGGTGAGCCCTGCTCGCGGCGGCACGCGGGCGACATAGGGCGCATAGCCGAGAATATCGGTCGCGGCGGCAAGTGCGGCGGAAACCTCGGGCGTCACCAGCGCCTCGCTGCCGGGCCCGAGACCCGCGATGGTCAGCGTGCCCGTCATTCGGCGGCGTCCAGATGCCGGCCCTTGCCGTGCACCAGCACAATCGCGAAATAAGGGCAGTCGGCGGCATCGATCTCTGCGAGGCGCGTAACGCGCTCACCCGGCATGGTGCCGCGCTCGACCAGCCAGGCATCATCCAGTCGGCCGGCCGACGCGAGCGCGCGGCGCACCTTTGCGAGATTGCGCCCGGTCTTCATGATGACGAGCGCATCGGAATCACGCATGCGCCGTTCGAGCTCGTCTTCGGCAAGCGTTCCCATCAGCACCGTCGTGACGTCGTCGCCGAGCGCGATCGGCTGGCCGACGCCATTCCAGCAGCCGACCATGCCGGGAATCCCCGCGATCACTTCGATCTCGACGCGGCCTTGCAGGCGCGTGTGCAGATGCATGAACGAGCCGTAGAAGTAAGGATCGCCCTCGCATAGCACGACGACGTCGACCGCGCGCGAAAGCCGCGCCAGGCGCTCGGCCCATTCGTCGTAGAAGCCGGCGAGCAGCTGCACGTATTCAGGGCTGTCGAAAGCGATCTCAGTCGTGACCGGATATTCCATGGGATATTCGGTGACGTCGGCAGCCAGCATGCCCTCGACAATGCGGCGCGCCTGGCCCGGCCTGCCCTTCTTGCGGAAATAGGCGACGTGCTTGGCGCCGCGCACCGTCCGATCGGCGCGCACACTCATCAAATCAGGATCGCCGGGGCCGAGACCGCAGCAGATGATGCGCCCCATGACTATTCGCTCCGGCTCGCCAGCGCGTTGACGGCCGCCACCGTGATCGCGGAGCCGCCGAGGCGGCCTTCAACCGTCAGCGCCGGCACCGGCGGATCGGCCATCAGCGCGGCCTTGGATTCGGCGGCGCCGACGAAGCCGACGGGACAGCCGATGATCGCCGCGGGCCGCGGGCAGTCGCGGTCCTCCAGCATGTTGAGCAGATGAAACAGCGCGGTCGGCGCGTTGCCGATGGCGACGATCGCGCCGCCCAGATGCGGCCGCCACAGCTCCAGCGCTGCCGCCGAGCGGGTGTTGCGCATGGATCGCGCGAGTGCGGGAACGGCGGCATCGCCGAGCGTGCAGATCACGGCGTTGGCTGCGGGCAGTCTCGCGCGCGTAATGCCTTCGGAGACCATGCGCGCGTCGCACAGGATCGGCGCTCCCTTCTGCAATGCTGTGCGCGCAGCGGCCGCCATGCCGGGCGTGAAGCGGATATGCGCCTCCAGGCCGACCATGCCGGCGGCATGGATCATCCGCACCACGACCTGCTCCTCGTCCCGCGTGAAGCGCGCAAGATCGGCCTCGGCGCGGATGGTCGCAAAGGACTGCCGGTAGATCGCCGCACCGTCGGTCTCGTAAGTGTAGGGCATCAGTGCCCTCCGACCAGGATGGAGGGATCGCTGACGATGTCATCACCGTTCAGGCCGCGCAGAGCGGGCTCATCGCGGGTCGATCCACCGCGGACGAGATCGAATCCGGTGCGGGTCGCAACCAGCGTCACAGCGGCGGCGCCGGAATGCGCGCAGCCCTTGGCGCAGCCGGAGACGTGAAGCCGCGTATCGGCTGCAATGCGTGGCGCGAGCGCAGCGGCGAGCGCGCGGGTATCGGCATGCGCCTCGCGGCAGCGCGGCGCACCGCTACAGGCGATGACGCGTAGCGCGGGATCGTACGGCTCCGTAATGAGACCCGCCCCCTTCGGCATCGCACGCTTGCCCTCGCTCAGAACCATCCGCCATGGCGTCATGCGCAGGGCATGTCCGCAAGCCGCGAATTGATGCAGCGTTGAATGCAGCATCTGTCCGAACGCAACCCCGACCATGGCGCCCTGCGGATAATGTCCGGGCCGCAGCGCGGCCATCACGGGGGCCGGTTCGGTCTCGCCGCGCAAGGTCCCGGGCAATGCCGCACCGGAAGCGATGTGGGCCGCCATGCGCCCTCGCCCGCCGCTGACGCCGCCGGACGTTATGAACCAGTTTGCGATCGCCAGCGCCGTGCTCACGGTGCCTCCGCGCCCGACGGAGCGACCGAGCCTCGCACCATCCGCGCGGACCAGGAGCCGGCCGCTGCGATCGCGCTCGATGCGCACGTCGGCGGAATCGCCGGCCAGCACGCGCGAGGTCCCGTCATCGATCGCGAAGCCGAATTTTGTGGGCAATTTGAGCGCGCTGTCGGCAAGCGCCTCCTCAAGCTCGGCGGCGAGTGCCTGCGTGTCGTCGCCCTCGTTCCAGAACGGCGTCACCAGGATGTTGCGCCGGGATTCGATATCGACGTCGGGATCGAGCAGCGCCAGTCGCGCAAGGCCATCGAGCAGCGGGCCGTGGCTTTCGTCGCTGACACCTCTGATCTGGAGATTGGCGCGGCTCGTCACGTCGATGAGACCACTGCCGAAGCGTTCGGCCAGCCCGGCAAGGCCGGAAATCTGTGCCGCTTCAAGGCGTCCACCGAACGGACGCACGCGCACCACGAGCCCGTCGCCCGATCGCATCGGCCGCAGCGCGCCGGGACACCAGCCCTTGATCGCGGAAGCGCTCATGACGCCTCCTTCAGCGCAGCGGCGATCGAATTACGGCGCGTCTGCCAGAGCGAGGCCTCATGCAACCGCGTGAAGCACGTCTCCATTGCGACGAGCGCCATCGGGTTCTCGCGTACCATGAACGCGCGGACATCATCGTTGCCGAGCGTCGCATCGTAATAGAGATCGAACAGATGCGGCGGCACGGCGCCGGCAAGATGGGCGAAGGCAGCCATGTACTCGAGCGTCGCGGTGATCTCGGCCGCGCCGCGAAAACCGTGGCGCATCATGCCGGCGATCCAGGCCGGGTTGGCCGCGCGCGCGCGGACGACGCGAGAGATCTCTTCCGTCAGCGTGCGCGCATGCGGCTCCTCGGGGCGAGTCGTGTCAATGTGATAGAGCGATGGTCCGCTCGCACCGAGATGTGCCGCAGCTGCGGCGACGCCGGCTTCATGCGCGGCATAGTCGGCAGCGAGCAGAAGATCGGTCTCCGGCAGATCCTGGACGTGAACGAAGGCATCCGCCGACGCAAGCCGCGCCTCGATGCCGGCGCGATCCGGCTGCAGCGCGCCATCCGCCGAGAATGCCCAGGACGATGCCGACAGCCAGGCTTCGCCGGCGGCATCACGCGTCTCGGGCGTGAATGCATCCGGGATCGCCGACAAGCCAACGCCGTATTGTCCGGGCCGCGGCGCAAATACGCGTGACGCTCGGTGGCGATAAGGATTCTCCTCGCCCTCCCCGTCGCGGCTTGCGAGTGCCTCGGATGCGGCCTCGAACAATTGCGCCAGCCCCGAAAACACGTCGCGGAACAAGCCGGACACGCGCAGTGTCACGTCGATGCGGGGACGGCCAAGCTCGGCCGGCGCGATGATGTCGTAACCGGTGACGCGGCCGGAGGCGTGGTCCCAGCGCGGCGCGAGGCCGGCCAGATGCAGCGCCATCGCGAACTCCTCGCCCGCGGTGCGCATCGTCGCCGACCCCCAGAGATCGACCACGAGCCCCTTCGGCCAGTCGCCATGATCCTGCAAGTGACGGCGCAGCAACTCTTCGGCGAGCTTGATGCCTTGCGCATGGGCCGACGGCGTCGGCACCGCGCGTGGATCGACGGCGAAGAGATTGCGCCCGGTGGGCAGCACGTCCTGGCGCCCACGATAGGGTGAGCCCGACGGCCCCGGCGCAACGCGCTTGCCTGCAAGCGCCGCCTGCAGCGCCTCCCGCTCCGCTCCGCCGCAGGCGCCGCGGCCGAACACGTGCAGGCCGTCACCGAACTGGCTTTCCTTGAGATCGCAGACGAAGCGATCGATCCGCGGAATGGCTTCGGCTGGTGCGGCCGATGCATCGAGGCCGAGATCGTCTTCGAGACCCGCCGCGCGCGCCTCGTCGCGGATCGCTGAGATCAGACGCTGGCGGCGCGCGGGATCAAGACCATCGGCAGTCGAATATTCGTCGAGCAGACGTTCGAGTCGGCGCAGGCCTTCCGGCACGACGGATGCCGCAAGCGGTGGCGGCAGATGGCCGATCGTGACGGCAGCGATGCGCCGCTTGGCCTGCGCGGCCTCTCCGGGATCATTGACGATGAAGGGATAGATGACGGGGAGATCGCCGGTCAGGGCTTCCGGCCAGCATGCCTGCGACAGCGCCACGGACTTGCCGGGCAGCCATTCCAGCGTGCCATGCGCGCCCATGTGCACGACGGCATTGATGCCCTGCCCTCGGAGCCAGAGATAGAATGCGACATAGGCATGGCGCGGCGTGCGGGCAAGATCGTGATAGTCGGCATCGCGCGTCGTTGCATCGCCGCGCTCGGGCTGGACCGCGATGATCGACGCGCCGCAATGGATCGCCGAGAAGTGGAACGCGCCGTCGCGACAGCTCGGATCATCCTCCGGCGCGCCCCAGGCTTGTGCGAGATCATCCTGCAAGACTTGCGGCAGGCGCAAGAGCGCAGCACGGTACTCAGCGACGCTCCAGGTAAGCTGCTGCCTCAGCAGCGTCTCGCCGAGCGCATCGACCGGCGCAACATCGAAGCCGGCCTCCGCGAGATCAGACAGCAAGGCCTCGACCGAGGCCAGCGCATCGAGACCGACCGCATGCGCGATCTGGTGCGGACGTCCCGGATAGTTCGAGAGCACGATCGCCAGACGCTTCCTGGCGGCCGGCGTCTCCGCGAGCCGCCGCCAGGCGGCAACGCGTGCGGCGATGACCTGCACCCGCTCCTCATCCGCGCGATGGACAAGATGCGAGAATTGCAGATCGGGATCGCGCATCCCAGCGGATTTGAAGCTCACCACGCCCGCGAACAGGCGACCGTCGACCTCGGGCAGCACCACATGCATCGCGAGATCGCCGGGCGAAAGACCACGGAGCGAGGTAGCCCAGTCCTCACGCTGCGCCGTGGAGAGCGCGACCTGGAACACCGGACATGATGCGGTATCGAACGGCGTCGTGCCGTCATCGCTCATTGCCGAGAACGCCGTCGCATTGACGATCGCGGCCGGAGGGTCTTGCACGAGATGCGCACGCAGCCAATCGGCAACGCCCGCGGCCTTCAGCGAGGTAACGAAGACACCATAAGCGTCAAAACCCTTCTCGCGCAGCGCGGCGATCAAGGCATCGACCGGGCCGGTGTCCGCAGCAGTGAGATAGGAGCGATAGAACGTCGCCAGCGCGCGAGGCTTCCCCTCGCCGCCTACCGGCGCAGCAATGACGCCACGCGCGGAATCATAAAATCCCATCTCAGGCACGGTCATCTCGCCGACGACTGGCCCGGCATAGAGGCCCGAGGCCAGCGCGAGCTGCGCGATCGCAGCTTGCGCCGCGACCGGGCCGCCGGTGTCGCAGAGCACCTTGAGCCGGCGCAGCGTCGAGACCGGCAAGGTCGAATACGCGTCCAGCCGCGTATCGTCACGGCCATCGGCCGGCAGCACGGCCAGCACGATGTTGCGGTCCTTGGCAAGTTGCTGGAGCGCCGCGAGACCATACGGCCAGTAGGACTCACCGCCAATCAACCGCACCAGGATGCCGCGCGCCTGCGACAGCGTGCGCTCGATATAGGTGTCGACCGAGAGCGGATGACGCAGCTCCGCAAGATTGGCGAGCCGCAGCGACGGCAGGCTGTCGCGGCCGCGCCGCCAGCCGGCCGCGAACGCGGCAAGGTCGGAATCCGAATACGAGAGCACCACGAGATCGGCCGGGTCCTGGCCGATGTCCCTTGGCGTCGCGGTCTCCTCGAGACCGCGGCTCTCGCGGAAAACGACGTGCATCAGATGCCAGATCCTGAAAGACCAAGTCCTGACCTGATCGCGGCCTCGTCGATGTCGCCATGCTCGCCGATCACGACGAGCTTTGATTGCCGTACGCCGGCAGCCCAGGGCTTGTCGAACTGGTGGCGCACGCGCTCGCCGACCGCTTGCAGCAACAGGCGCATCGGCTTGCCCGCGACCGCGATATAGCCCTTGGCACGCAGCACGTTCTGCTCGCGCGCCAGGCGCTGGATGGAGGCGACCAGCGCATCGACATTAGACACTTCCGGAAGATCGATCACGACCGAGGCAAAATCGTCGTGCTCATGCTCCTCCTCGCCGTCATGATGCGAAGGGCGCGCGGCAAGATCGTTTTCGGCGGCAGCGCCGAGACCGAGAATGACGCGCGCATCGATCGCGCCGTCGGTGACGGGCAACATCGGCACGCGGCGCGGCATCTCGGCCGTGATCGCCGCCTTGGCCGCTTCGATACCCGTGGCGCCCGCAAGATCGGCCTTGGTCAACAGCACGATGTCGGCACAGGCGATCTGGTCCTCGAACACTTCCGACAGCGGCGTCTCGTGATCGAGGTTTTCGTCGGCCGCGCGCTGCGCTTCGACCGCAGCGGGATCCGGCGCGAAGCGGCCAGCAGCGACGGCTTCGGCATCGGCCAGCGCGATCACACCGTCGACCGTGATGCGCGAGCGGATCTCCGGCCAATCGAACGCCTTCAGCAGCGGCTTTGGCAGCGCCAGGCCCGAGGTCTCGATCAGGATGTGATCGGGCCGCACTGGGCGCGCCAAGAGCTGCTCCATGGTCGGAATGAAATCGTCGGCGACGGTGCAACAGATGCAGCCATTGGCGAGCTCGACGATGTTCTCCTCCGGGCAATTGGCGTCAGCGCACGACTTCAGGATCTCGCCATCGACGCCCTCGCTGCCGAACTCGTTGACGAGCACGGCGAGCTTCTTGCCGCCCGCATTGGCAAGCAGATGCTGGATCAGCGTCGTCTTGCCGGAGCCGAGAAAGCCCGTGACCACCGTAACCGGGACTTTTGCGAGCGAATTCATTCGGCGGCCTCCGGCACGACGGCGATGGGGGGAATGCGCGCAAGCGATTGCTTGCGGAAGATTTCGGGACGGCTGCGCCAGGGCACGAGGCCGTCGGGCGCGGCCGCATAGGCCGCAGCGCCCGCGATCACGTCGCGCGCATTCGCATCCGACAGGCGGCCATAGACATAGCACCAGCGGCCGGGCGCACTGAGCGCGACCGAGCAGCCCTGGCTGCAGGCCGACAGGCATTCGACGGGAACCACGCTGACGCCATCGGGCACGCCGGCGTCCAGGATCGCGCCATGCAGCCGCTTGCCTGGCGTCGTCTCGCCCTCGCCAAGCGTCTCGCCGGCGCGGCAGGTAATGCAGACGTGAAGTGTGACCGTCATCGCCTCTTCCAGAATAAACAGCGGGAGGCGAAGAGGCGCACGGACCACTTTTCAGGGGCCCGTTTCCCCGTCGCGGAACACCCCGTCCGCCGGTCCAAAATCGTCCGCGCTGGCAGGTCTCCCGGCTTGCGGAGCAGGGTCTTGCCCTTCGATCCCCGCCTTCCCGATCCCCTGGGGGATCAGTGGCTTCGGGCATCTCTCCGGTCACGGTCGCGGGGGCGGCTGCATTTTGGACCCAAATCTTGCCGATTCGGACCCTATCGCATTCCCTCTTCGCCTGTCATAGGACAGGAACCAACGCGGGCCCACCATTTGCCGCTGGCCGCCACTTGTCAAGCCGAAGGACTGGTACGATGACGCCTGAACCGGAGACCCAAACGGGCGAGGAAACCGACGCCCGGCACGCTGCGAAAATGGCGAAGAAGAAGGCCGCCCGCGACAAGATCATGGCGACCAAGAGCGGCGAAAAAGGCCTCATCATCGTCCACACCGGCGCCGGCAAGGGCAAGTCGTCCTCCGCCTTCGGCATGATCGTCCGCTGCGTCGCCCATGGCTTCCCCTGCGCGGTGGTGCAGTTCATCAAAGGCGCCTGGGACACCGGCGAGCGGCGCCTGCTCACCGGTCATTTCGGCGATCTCTGCCAGTTCCACGCCATGGGCGAAGGTTTCACCTGGGAGACGCAGGACCGCGCCCGCGACATCGCCGCCGCGCGCGCCGGCTGGGAGAAGGCCAAGGAGCTGATATCAGATTCCAATCTGCGCATGGTCGTGCTCGATGAGATCAACATCGCGCTGCGCTACGACTATCTCGATATCGCCGAGGTCGTCGAATTCCTCACCACGCAGAAGCCGCCGATGACGCATGTCGTGCTCACCGGGCGAAACGCCAAGGACGAGCTGATCGAGATCGCCGACCTCGTCACCGAGATGACGCTGGTCAAGCATCCCTTCCGCTCCGGCATCAAGGCGCAGGCCGGCGTCGAGTTCTGAGACGATCTCGCTATGGCGCGCGCGCTGATGATCCAAGGGGCCGGCTCGGACGTGGGCAAGTCGCTCATCGTTGCCGGCCTGGCGCGCGCCTTCACACGCCGCGGCCTGCGCGTGCTGCCGTTCAAGCCGCAGAACATGTCGAACAATGCGGCCGTCACCGTCGATGGCGGCGAGATCGGCCGCGCCCAGGCGCTCCAAGCGCTCGCCGCCGGCGTCGAGCCGCACACCGACATGAACCCGGTGCTGCTGAAGCCGGAGACCGATGTCGGCGCGCAAGTCATCGTCCACGGCAAGCGCATCGCAACCGCCCGTGCACGTGACTATGCCGCGATGAAGCCCTCGCTGATGAGTGCCGTGCTGGAGAGCTTTGAGCGGCTGAAGGCACGCTCTGATCTGGTGCTGGTGGAAGGCGCCGGCAGCCCGGCCGAGGTGAACCTGCGCAAGGCCGACATCGCCAATATGGGCTTTGCGCGCAAGGCCGACGTGCCGGTCGTGCTGGTCGGCGACATCGACCGCGGCGGCGTCATCGCGCAGCTCGTCGGCATCAAGACGGTGATCGACCCCGATGATGCCGCGATGATCCAGGGTTTTGTCATCAACAAATTCCGCGGCGATCCCACGCTGTTCGATGACGGCTACAAGCTGATCGAAGCGAGGACTGCGTGGCGCGGTCTCGGCGTGCTGCCCTGGTTCGCACGCGCCGGCGAGCTGCCGGCAGAGGATGCGCTGGGCCTGCGCGATGCGCGAAAGCCGGGCCAATGCAAGATCGCCTGTCTCGCGTTATCGCGGATCGCCAATTTCGACGATCTCGATCCGCTCAAGCTCGAACCGGGCGTCGATCTCGTCATGGTGCGTCCGGGCGAAGCGATTCCTGGCGATGTCAGGCTCGTCATCATCCCCGGCTCAAAATCCACCCGCGGCGATCTCGCCTTTTTGCGGGCGCAGGGCTGGGACATCGATCTGCTCGCACATCACCGCCGCGGCGGCCATGTGCTCGGTCTCTGCGGCGGCTATCAGATGCTCGGACATAGAGTCGCTGATCCCGATGGCATCGAGGGACTTGCGGGCGACACGCCGGGTCTCGGGCTGCTGGATGTAGAAACGGTGATGAGCCCGCAGAAGACGCTGACGCGTGTCGCGGCCGTGCATGCCGCCACCGACAAGCCGATCGAGGCCTACGAGATCCACATCGGCCGCACTGATGGGCCCGACCGCGCGTGGCCATTTGCGAAACTGAACGGCGAGCCGGAAGGCGCGATCTCGCGCGATGGCCGCGTGCAGGGCAGCTATTTGCACGGCCTGTTCACGTCGGATGATTTCCGCAAGGCGTTCTTGGCAAAACTCGATATTCCCGCGGGCGACGAGCCCTATCACGCCAGGGTCGAGAGCGCGCTCGATGCCCTCGCCGATCACATCGAAAAGCATCTCGACGTCGAAGGATTGCTCGCGTTAGCGCGCTAGCACCTCGGCAAGGCGAGCCCATTCGGCTTCGCTGCCGGGAAGCCCGAGGCGCAGCCATGTCGGCTCTCTCGCGAAGACACGCGACCAGATTTGGCGACGCGCGAGTTTTTCCTGCGCGGCGCGCGCGTCAGGCGTTCCATAAAGACGAAACAAGGGCGTGCCGCCGACAAGCGTCCAGCCTTGCGACTGCACCATGGCGTCGAGGCGAGCACAGTCGCGTGCGAGCCGCGCTGACGTCGCCTCGGCCCAGGCATCATCGCGCAAGGCGCGGCAGCCAATCGCGATCGCTGCCCCCGAGACCGGCCATGGCCCCGACATCGATGCAAGCTTGCCGATATCGGCCGCATTGCCGAGCGCGAACCCAAGCCGCAGGCCGGCAAGGCCATAAAACTTTCCGAACGAGCGCAGGATCAGCAGCCCCGGCCGATCCGCTTCCGAAGCAAGCGACAGCTGCGGAACGGCGTCGGCAAAGCTCTCGTCGATCACGAGACGGCCGACGCGCGGCAGCAATGCCAGCAAGTCCTTCGGCATATGGCGGTGTCCATCGGGATTGTTGGGATTGACGATGATCGCGAGGTCTGCGCCGGCTAGCGCGTCGAGCCCCGAGACCTCCTGGACATCCCAGCCCGCAGCCGACAGGACCCCGGCATATTCATTGTAGGTCGGCGCGAGGATGCGCGCGCGGCCGGCTGGCGCCAGTTGCGGCAGCAATTGAATGGCGGCCTGTGCACCGCCCATCGCAGCAACAGGTGCGCTCGTGCGATAGGCGTGCTGCGCGGCTTGAAGCAAGGCATCGACCTCGGCGCGCGAGGGCAACGCGCTCCAGGCGCGCGGGCTCACCTCGCCCACGGGATAAGGCAGGCGGTTGATTCCTGTCGAGAGGTCGATCCAATCCTCAGCGCGTCCGCCAAAACGCTGCTGGGCCTGATCGAGATTTCCACCGTGCTCGCGCATGCCCCGTTGTTTCACGCGAAGGCCAGGATCGCAAGCACCCCCGCGAGAAGCAGCATGGACCTACGATAGACCGCCAATCCGTGATTGATGTCCGCAGCGAGCGGATCGCGCGCGCCTTCGTTGAGCCAGGGCTCGTTCGTGATGCTGCCGTGATAGATGCGGGGACCGCTGAGCCGCACACCGAGCGCCCCCGCCATGGCCGCTTCCGGCCAACCGGCGTTGGGCGAGCGATGGCGGCGCGCATCGCGGCTCATGCACGACAGCGCCTCCGATCGCCGCGGCGCCAGCAGCACGAAGAGGAAGCCGGTCAGGCGCGCCGGAATGAAATTGGCGACATCGTCGATGCGCGCTGCGGCCCAGCCGAAAGCTTCGTGTCGCTCGCTGCGATGGCCGATCATGGAGTCGAGCGTGTTGATGGCCTTGTAGCCGAGGATGCCGGGCAAGCCGAACAACGCGCCCCAGAATACCGGCGCCACGATACCGTCGGAGGCGTTCTCGGCAAGGCTCTCGATCGCCGCGCGCGCGATGCCGGACTCATCGAGCGCCGCGGGATCACGGCCGACGATACGCGAGACCGCGTCACGTGCAGCGGTGATGTCGCCGGCCTGCAAGGGATTTGTGACCGCCGCGACATGATCGTGCAGCGAGCGCAGCGCGACCAGGGGCCAGGCGAGGACGCCGACCAGCACGATCTGGGTCCAGCCCAACCAAAGCAAGGATTGAATCACCCAGCCGACCGTAACTGAGAGCGCGATCACGAGAAGTGCGCCGACAATGCCCGCGCCGCGGCGAAGAGCCGACGGATCGGACACGCGATTCCAGGCCATGTCGATGGCCGCAATCAGGCGGCCGAGCCAGGTCACGGGATGGCCGATCCGCGCGAACAGCCACGACGGCCAGCCCAAGAGGGCATCCACCGCCATCGCCACCACCATCGCGCCCGCAAAGCCCACGCCTGCCTCCTGTCCCGCCCCTGTTGCGCAAAGCGAAGGCAGAGCGCAAGCCCCTACAGGCCTGATTTCGCCTTTGTCTTTGGCCGTGTTTGGTGATTAGTCAGGGCTGATAGGAGACCTTCATGGCCGTCATCTTGATCACGGGCGGAGCGCGATCGGGCAAAAGCACGCGAGCGGAAATGCGCACGCGCGCCTTTCCCGGCCAGCCCGTCTATGTCGCGACGGCTGAGGCGCTCGATGCTGAAATGGAGGCGCGCATCGCCAGGCATCGTGCGCGCCGCGGAACCGACTGGATCGAGCGCGAGGTGCCGCTTGATCTCGTGCAGGTGCTGGTCGCAACCGATGGCGGCGGCGCACGGCTGGTCGACTGCCTGACACTCTGGCTCTCCAATCTGATGCATGCGGAGCGCGACTGGGAGAGCGAGGTAAAGGACCTTGCCGGCGCCCTGCTCCATCTCAAGAGCCCGGTCGTGCTCGTCACCAATGAGGTCGGCCTCGGTATCGTGCCCGACAACGCGCTGGCGCGCAGCTTCCGCGACGCCGCCGGAATCATGAATCAGATCATTGCTGGTGTCGCGGACGAGGTCGAGTTCGTCGTCGCCGGCCTGCCGATGAAATTGAAATGATGCCGCGCGCCGAACTTTTGAAAGACGTCGTCGCCGATCTCAGGATGGCAGCATCGTTCGTCACGATCCTCCCCGTGGCATCGTCGAAGCCCGCAGGCGATGGCGCCATCGCGCGTGCAACCTGGGCCCTGCCCGTCGCGGGACTGCTGGTCGGCCTTGCCGGCGCGTTGGTCTATAAGGTCGCCAGCCGGTTCGGACTGACACCAAACATTGCCGCCCTGCTCGCGCTGGCCGCGACCGCCCTCATCACCGGCGCGCTGCACGAGGACGGACTTGCCGATACCGCCGACGGGCTCGGCGGCGGCCGGACGCGCGAGCGCAAGCTGGAGATCATGCGCGACAGCCGGATCGGGACCTATGGCGTCTGCGCGTTGATCCTGTCGTTCGGCCTGCGCTGGAGTGCGCTCGCCACGATCGCTAGTCCCTGGGCGGTCACGTTGGCGCTGTGCGCGGCGCAGATCGCTGCCCGCGCCGGCGTGCCGGCCTTCATGTCGCTGGTCCCTCCGGCGCGGCCGGATGGGCTTTCGGCGAGCGCGGGGCCGCCGCCGGACCGCAGTGTCGCCATCGCCTTCGCGCTTGGGACGCTCGCTCTCGTCCTCGCGCTCGGGCCGGGCAAGGCGCTGGTCGGCCTGATCCTGCTGTCGCTCGCCGGTGTGCTTTTGGCACGGCTTGCCATCCGCCAGATCGGCGGACAGACCGGTGACATCCTCGGCGCGTTCGAGCAGCTCGGTGAGATCCTGATCCTGCTGGTCGCAGCAGCCTTCCAGATAGGACGCTGACCTCATGGTCGAGTTCGACGATACCTTCCGTCAGCATTTGCGCGAGCTGTTCGTGTGGCGCCGCGACGTGCGCCGCTTCCGCAGCGGTCCGCTGCCGGAGGGTGCCATCACGCGACTGATCGAGACCGCCTGCCTGTCGCCGTCGGTTGGGCTCAGCCAGCCCTGGCGTTTCGTCACCGTCGACGATGCCGCACGGCGCCGTGCCGTAATCGACGATTTCAGGACATGCAATGCCGATGCGCTCAATTGCTACTCCGGAGAGCGCGCGGCGCGCTATGCGACGCTGAAACTGTCGGGCCTCGAACAGGCGCCTGGCCATCTCGCGGTGTTCGCGGACAAGGCCAGCGATATCGGCCACGGCCTCGGCCGCGCCACCATGCCGGAGACGACGGAATATTCCGTGGTCGCCGCCATCACCGCGATGTGGCTCGCCGCGCGCGCCGAGGGCATCGGTATCGGCTGGGTTTCGATCCTGACCCCCGCGCGCATTCACGCCGCTCTCGACGTGCCTGAAACCTGGAAGTTCATCGCCTATCTCTGCATCGGCTATCCGGAAATCGAATGCGATCAGCCGGAGCTTGAGCAGGCGAAATGGGAGCACCGGCGCAGTGCGGACGAGTTCACGTTGCGGCGTTAGTCAAGGCCTATGCCAAGTAGCGACATCTGAACTTCCGTGCTGGGCCGCCGAGGCTGCGAATGAACGTTCACATGCGCTCCTTTCGTCAATTGTGGGCACCCGGCTTTCGCGCTAAGCATCCGGATTGGGACAGGGCCATCATGCAAAGAATTTCATGACTGAACGGCCTCCCGCTTTCGCGGTCGACCGCCGCGGCTTCATTCGCCTTGCCGGCGCGACCGCCGCGGGATGGCTCGCGCTCGGCGCGACGTCGGATCGCATGCGGATCGTCGCTTCGCTGACCGCATTGCCGCTCCATCCTGAACCGGCTCGGCCATCGCCCCATGATCGCCACGAACGGCGCCTCAGCGGTCGCACTCGCCCGCGATCACGCCTTCGACATCATCCTGATGGACCTGCACATGCCCGACATGGACGGCGTGGAGGCGGCGTCGCGGATCGGCAAGCTCGGTCTGCCGAAGATGCCGCGCATCATCGCGGTGACCGCAGACGTGTCGCGCAGCGCCCGCGAACGGCTCGCCGGCGCCGGCATCGCCAAGGTCGTCAGCAAGCCGATCCTGATCAACGCGCTGCGCGAAGCGATCGAGGATGATCCTGCGCAGGAGACGACCGCAACACAGCTTGCGGCCGGCGCGTTGATCGACCGGCATTTTCTCGACGACCAAAAAGAACTTTTGGGCCCGGCGCAAATCGAAAAGCTCCACCACTTGCTGGAAACGACGAGCGCAAAGCTGATCGAGGACATAGACAGAGCAGCGACGGCCGGCGATTCCAAGCGGCTGGCGCGATCCGCGCATCAACTCGGCAGTGCCGCCGGTGCACTCGGGCTTGTCCGCTTGTTCGATCGCAGCCGAGAGATCGAGCTGGCGGCGCCCTCAATGTCCCTGCCCGAGTGCGAGGACGCTGCCCGCGAACTCGCCGAGCTTCAACAGGCGTCGATGCGCACGCTGAACGATCTGCTCCGGCCGGCCGAGCAGCATTCGGGGAGCTAGCCGACCCCCGGGGTCGACTGATCCCGAGTCATCGATCTGACCCTACCTCAGTATGGTCACGTCATACCCGCGCACAATGGCGACAACCAACTACGTCGTGCTAGCTATGAACGCAGAGTGAAAAGCAACGGAACCGGCCCCGCGAGCCGGCAGTTGCAGGACAAGTCCGGCGGCGTAGCGCCCGCCGGCCTTTCTCCTGATCGAACGGCGCGATGCCGCTCCAGTACTTGATGTCTACTTTCACAGTTGGCTGCAGAGAGTACGCCGTGAGAAACATCGCCGATCTCCTTGTGCGGTTTTGGCAAGGGACCGAGCCCGCATCCGATACTCAGGTTGCGGCGGTGGCCGAAAACCGAGATCGATCCAGCATGGCCGATTTTGTCCGCATCCTGCAGGCCTACGATCAGGACCAGTGGGGCGACCACGTCCGTTGATCACGACAACTGAATTGCACGTTGACGTCTGCGAATCCCGGGCGTTGAATGGTGTTTTCGATGTGGCGGAGGAACTGAGGCGTCCGTCGCCCGATGAGCGGTCGGTTAGCCGCTCCTGATCCTCGCCTTCGGAAAGTACAGTCTGGCTTCACCGACACGCTGGAAGGTCGAGAGCCATGAGATTTCCGATCGCTCTATGGGCGTTCGCGATGGCATTGCTCACCGCGGCAGGGGCGCGTGCGCAAATCCAGGAGGGTCCGCCGGCATGGGCCTACCCGGTAAACCCGCCCAATTTTCAACGCACCCCCGACGATGGCACGATCAGGCGCGTTCCTGACAGCGCCGCCGGTTTTACACTCACGCAAGTGCGCGATCTGTTCGCCGCGCCCGACTGGCATCCGGACGATCATCCACCAATGCCGGAAATCGTGGCAAGGGGGAGAAAGCCAGAGGTGTTCGCATGCGGCGTCTGTCATCGGGCAGACGGACCGGGCGGTCCTGAGAATGCCAGCCTATTTGGCCTCTCCGCGGAATACATCATTCAGCAAACGGCGGAGTTCAAGACGGGCCTGCGCACGAACTCGGCGCCTCGCGTCGCCACCGACCTGATGATCAAGCTGTCCAAAGCGGTGACCGATCAGGACCTCGGCGACGCCGCAGCCTACTTCGCCTCCATCAAGCCGAGATCGAATATTGCCGTCGTAGAGACCGAGCTGGTGCCAAGAACGCAGGTGCGAGACTTGTTCTTGGCTCCGCTGGACGGCACCGAGAAAGAACCCATCGGTCAGCGCATCATCGAGATACCGGAAAACGTTGAACACTTTGTCAGCCGGGACTCGCGCACTCGTTTCATCGCCTACGTTCCGCCAGGCAGCATTCAGAAAGGACGAACGCTGGCAGCGAACAGCGATCCGCGCGTCCGGTGCGCGGTCTGTCACGGTGCTGACCTCAACGGGACGGCCATCGCGCCAGGGATCGCGTCCCGTTCGCCCACCTACATGTTCCGGCAGCTCTATGACTTCAAATCGGGGGCGCGGAAGGGCGCCAATAGCGAACTCATGAAACTGGTTGTCGAGAATCTCAGCGTCGACGACATGATCGCGCTTGCCGCCTTTTCAGCATCGCTCAAGCACTAACAGTCTTCGGGTGCTATGCGGGACGAGCCAGCCGGCGCGCTTGGCGCGATGTCAGGTCGCCCGGCCGGCAAGGTGCCGCCGGCCGGGCCAACACGCCGCACAAGGGATCAACTTCCTTCGTGCGGCGAGCTGTGAACATTGCGCTGTCATGAGCCGGGCGTTTTAACGACGAGCTTTATGTTGAGCAGGTTGACGCCCTTGAACGGGTTCGGCGCGCTTTCGATCGTGCCCGTGCCCGTGGCGTTCGCATAAGCACCTGTGCCCGATAGGATCGTGTATTCGCCCGTTGATTTGCCGTCCTTGGCCGAACCGGTGTAGCGCGCCGTAATCGAGCCTTCCTCGAACGTGTAGGTGCTATAGCCGAAGAAGGGGCCCGACCCTTTGAGCAAGTCCGAAGTATTGACGAACTCCTTCACTCCGATACGGCCATCGCTAAAGACGGCGACTCCAAAGAATTTACCGGACACAACCGTCTGTCCTTCGACGTTTGCGGCCTCTATGACCTTGAGGTCAATCGGCTTCGTGACCAGCTTGAACTCCAGCACCCGCTCGCCGGCTACGGCGGTTGACGCCGCGACGGTCAATGCCACGCCAGAAAGGAAAAAGGTGAGGGACTTCCGCATGGGCTCCTCCTGCGCTTGTTGAAATCAAGTCGAGAAGGCCGGCGAGCTACACATCATGTCGCCGCTATTCGCAGCGGCATGAAAGAGAGCCCTCGGCGACGCCCCGGCAGCGGCTGAAGCTCTCTGGTCCTAAGGCGCGAAGTCGGGACGCAAGTATGAGTCCCGAGAGATCGGAATAAAGTTCAGCTTTCCGTCACGGTATAATAGTATCCGGTCACTTAGCCTCCGCACGTCTGCGTCCGCCGGCTTCGCCCTCGTCGCGCCCAAAACGTTCGACCAGAAAATCGATGAACAGCCGCACCTTCACCGACAGATGCCGCGTCGGCGGATAGACCGCATAGAGCGCGAGCGGCGGCGCGAAATAATTGTCCAGCACCGTCCGCAGCTCACCCTTCCGCAAGGCATCGGCGGCGATGAACTCGGGCAGCAGCGCGAGCCCCCTGCCCTTGATCGCGACGTCGCGCAGCACCTCCGCGTTGTTGACGCAGAGCGACCAGGCCGGCTGGATCCAGTGATCGCCGTCGGCCCCGGTGAGCTTCCACTGATTGCCGGTGAGCAGGAAGCCGTAGGTCAGCGAGGCGTGCTCGCGCAGATCCTGCGGATGCTTTGGCGTGCCATGGCGCGCAAGATAATCCGGCGAGGCGCAGATCATGCGCGCCACCGGCATGATCTTGCGCGCGATCAGGCTGGAGGATTCCAGCTCCGCGATCCGCAACGTCACGTCAAAGCCGTCCTGGACGGGATCGAGCAGATCATCGCTGAGCACGATCTGGAGCTGAAGCTCGGGATAGCGCGCCATGAAATCGGCGAGCACCGGGCCGAGCCGCATCGTGCCGAACGACATCGGCGCATTGACGCGCAACAGGCCCCGCGGCGCGGATTGAGCCTGCGTCACGGCCTGGTCGGCCGCCTCGATCTCCGAGAGGATCACCACCGCGCGCTCGAAATAGCGCTGGCCATTCTCGGTCGGGCTCGCGTGCCGCGTGGTCCGGTTCAGAAGCTGGACGCCGAGGCTCTCCTCGAGGTCGGCGATGTATTTGCTGATCGCCGAGCGCGACAGCCGCAACTGCCGGCCGGCTTCCGCAAAGCTGCCGCTCTCGACCACTTTCACGAAGGCCTGGAGGCTGCCGAGCTTATCCAAGAGTTGGCCTCGGCGATTGTTTCCAAATCGTAGACATAGCCGTCATATTTGCATGGATTGTCCCCAATCCAAAGCGGAACGATATTTCCGGCCAGAGCAAGACCGCTCCCCGAATTTTGGAGGACGACAATGTCTGGACTGCACCATGTCACCGCGATCGCCGGCGACCCCATCCGCAATTTTGGCTTCTACACCCGGGACCTCGCCCTGCGCTTCGTCAAGAAGACGGTCAATTTCGACGATCCCGGCACCTACCACTTTTATTATGGCGACGAGACCGGCCGGCCCGGCACCATCCTGACCTTCTTCCCTTGGGCGGGCGTTTCGGCCGGCCGCCGCGGCGTCGGCGAAACCCATCAGACCGCCTTCCGCGTGCCGCAGCGCTCGCTCGGTTATTGGACGCAGCGCTTCATCGAGAGGGGCATCGCTCACGAAGCCCTGGAGAAGCGCTTCGGCGAGTCCGTGCTGCCCTTCACCGACCCTGATGGCATGGCGCTCGCGCTCGTCGGCATTCCCGGTGCCGAGAACGAGCCCGGCTGGAGCAATGGCGAGGTGCCGGCCGAGCATGCGATCCGCGGCTTCCATGGCGTGACGCTGCTGCTCGACACCGCGGCAAAGACGGCGGCCGTCCTCACCGACGTGCTCGGCTTCAAGGAGACCGGACGCGAGGGCTCGGTGATCCGCTTCAAGGCGCCGGGAGATGCCGAAGGCAGCGTCGTCGATATCTACGAAGCCAAGGGCTTTTTGCGCGGGCATCAGGGCGGCGGCTCTGTCCATCACATCGCCTTCCGCGCGGCCGATGACGCCGAGCAGGGCAAGATGGCCGAGAGGCTCGTGAACAATCACGGCCTGCACCCGACCGAGCAGAGGGACCGCAACTACTTCCGCTCCATCTACTTCCGCGAACCCGGCGGCGTGCTGTTCGAGATCGCGACCGACATCCCCGGCTTCGCCGTCGACGAACCCGTCGCGATCTTGGGACGCGACCTCAAGCTGCCGAGCTTCCTCGAACAACACCGCAAGCAGATCGAGGGCGTGCTGCCGAACCTGGAAGAGACCGCGTCATGACCGAGAGCGCATTCATCCATCGTTTCGAGCCCGCGGCCAACGCGGGCTCCCCTCCTCTGCTGCTGCTGCACGGCACTGGCGGCGACGAGAACGACCTGCTCGGCCTCGGCCGCATGATCTCGCCCGGCTCCGCCCTGCTCTCGCCGCGCGGCCGCGTGCTCGAACACGGCATGCCGCGCTTCTTCCGCCGCCTCGCCGAGGGCGTGTTCGACGAGGATGACGTGCGCCACCGCGCGCTCGAACTCGGCGACTTCGTCACGGAAGCGCGGCAACGTTACGGCCTTGCGGCGCCCGTCGCGGTCGGCTTCTCCAATGGCGCCAACATCGCCGCAGCGCTGTTGCTGCTGAAGCCGGAGGTGCTGGCGGGCGCGATCCTGCTGCGCGCCATGGTGCCACTGTCGGATCCGCCCAAGAATGATCCGATCAAGGCCGCGCTTGGCGGCAAACCCGTTCTGCTCCTCTCAGGACAGGCCGACCCGATCGTGCCGGCGAGCAATTCAGCCCGTCTCGCGGCTCTGCTCTCGCAAGCAGGTGCGAGCGTGACCCACAAGGTCCTGCCGGCGGGCCATCAATTGTCGCAAGCCGACGTGACGCTGGCCCGTGACTGGATCGGCAATGTCGACGCCAAGGCAGCGTGATCAAACGGCGGCGCATCGTTTTCAAATGGTGCGCCGCCGCTTCAATCGAACCAGCCGCGCCGCTTGAACCAGATCAGCGGCAGCACGCCACTGGCAATGACCGCGAGCCAGGCCAGCGGATAACCGAAGGTCCAGTCCAGCTCGGGTATGTGCCTGAAGTTCATGCCCCAGATGCCAACCAGGATGGTCGGCGGCACGCCGACGACGGACACGATCGTCAGGATCTTGAACAGTTCGTTCTGCTGGATGTTGACGAAGCCGAGCACCGCATCAAGCAGCAGCTGGATCTTGTCGGACAGTCGCGTCTCGTAGTCACTGAGCGAAACGACGTCCTTCGACACCGCCTCGAGGCGCTTCTTCGACGCGGCCTTGATCCATTCGCTGCCGACATCGCCGGCAAATGAGGCGATGCGGCCGACGCCGAGCAGAACGTCACGCGCCTTGGCCAGCCGATCGGCCAACTCGCCGATGGTTTCCAGGGCCTCGCGCATCCTCCGGCTGGAGCGCACCGGCCGTTGGGTGCGAACCAGCCCGCCCTTGAACACGCCCCGCGAGAGCCTGTCGACCTTGGCGCCGAGATGCTCCAGAACATCGGCGCCACGCTCGATCATGGCTTCGAGCAGGCTGGTGAACACGCACATGCCGTTCTCCAGGCTGTCGTCGGAGCCGATGCGCTTGCCGACATCGTCGAAGATCGGCAGCTCGGCAAAGCGCACCGTCACCAGCACGCGCGGGCCGATGACGAATCCCACCGGCGTGATCTCGGCCTCGTTGTCCTCGGAGAGCCGGACCGCCGGCGAGCTGAGATAGAGCGTGCCGTGGTCGAGGATCAGCCGGCTCGACGCCTCGATCGCGCTCAGGGATTCCTTGGACGGAATACATATCCTGAGCAGCCGTTCGACGAACTGCTTTTCCTCTTCAGTCGCGTTCAAGAGATCAGCCCAGATGACCTCCGAGGGCATTTCCGCGCCGATGCTCTGCCAGTTGTCGGACGGCCATCTGTACAGCTTGAGCAAGAACCAAACTCCGTGGCCGCATCGTCATGCCGGATGGCGCATCCGGCCTTCATCCGCCCGGCTAACGCATGAGGGTTCCAAACGTTCAATGTCCTTGCGGCGAGCGCCCGCTCACTGGCCTGGACAGTCCGGCCTTTCGGTTTACTCCTTGATTTTGCCACACACGCTTAAGGCGGAGATCATCCGGCGGGCCTGGCAGGTCCGTTGCGGGCCAGAAGCGGACTAGTTTAATGCTCTGCATTTCGAGGTTGCGGCGCCAGCGGACGTTAAGCCGATATGATCTAACCACAAAGGAAGACCGACTCGACTTGGCCACGCGCTTTCCAATAGGCTCCTGCTTTCCAACTACAACTAGCGGGCAGCGAAATGGCAGAAAGAATCGATGTCGAGGTTACCGGCAAATCGCAGTTTGAAGTCGCCTACGACATGGCGAGATTCATTCTCATCAATATGGAAGGTCGTCAGGTGAAAAGCATAAAGCGGCAAGAGTTCTTGCATTTGGTAGCTGATTGCATCGAGGCCTTGCGCGGCATCAAGGCCAAGGAGATCATCAGCTAAAGGCTTGCACTCCTGCAGCGACCGTCCACCCGCATTCTGCAAGGCCCGCCGCAAAATATCGTGGGAGGTCTTGGAGAGCGCGCTTTCGACCAAGACAGCTATGGGTCAAAGGCTGCCCCGGTAGCTGCGCATGACGTTGATCGGGCGCGAGCAAAGGGCGCACTCCGTTCTGGGTCACAATATGACCTTCCGCGAGCGGGACCGCGTGTCCGCATTGTCTGCAAAAGCAGACATCCGATTTTGTCAGTGCATGCCGTCCGGAGCACCTGCGCGCTAACAAGCGCGCAAGGAGTGAAGTCTAAAGCGCACTCAACCCTGGCAGCTTGCGCGGTCTCCGGCAGGCAGCCGACATGGCGGCGGCTCTTTCGTTGTTCAGTTGAGGGCCAACAACCGACATCGACCACGTAGCAGGAGACCGCCCGAGGGCGGTCTCGCATTTGGGCGAAGGCGCTCCGTCAAAGATCGACTTGGACGGCAACATTGGAGCGCACCCAATCCGATTGCCCGGCCTTCAGCCGCTTGGCTTGAAATTCAACGAAGGCCGGATCGGCGCCCAGTGACGCCAAGGTACGCCCATAAGCTTCTACACTATCGAAGCGAGCGACGAAGGCATAGTTTCCGATCTCGCCACCGATCACGGACCAATAGCTGACATCGGCCCCGTGTTTCCTCCAAAGTGACGCGCCGTCCTTTGCCAGCTGTAAGACGGTTGCAAGATCACTACCGGGTCTTGGATGCGAAACGAACTGCATAATGACTGCAGGCATTTTCCCCTCCGATGAGCAATGATGGCGCCAAACAACCGGGTTGGTCATTTGGCTAGAGGAGAATTCCAAAGAGTGCGGCCTCAAGCTTGATCTGGATCAATTCCATTGCTGTGGTCTGGCGGCAGCCTGACCGTTCTGCGCTGAAGGTCGGCATGCAAGGAGATCGGTCATGATGGTGCAGCGCAACCGAGTTGTTCAGGTCAGCCGCTTCGGTGATCCCGAGAGGTTGGAGGTGGTAGACGCTCCCCTGCCGACAGCCAGTCCGGGCGAGGTGCGCGTTCGCGTACTCGCGTCGAGCCTCAACTACACCGAAGTGTTGATCAGGCGCCATCTATATCCGCAAACGATGCGCCTCCGGCCGCCGTTCGTAATGGGCTACGACGTGGTGGGGGCAATCGATCAGCTCGGCAAAGGCGTGCACGACTTTCAGATTGGCGATCGCGTGGCCGACATGACGGTGGTCGGGTCAAACGCCGACTATCGCACGCTTCGGGCGAGCAACGTGGCCCGCGTGCCGGTGGATGTGGACGCGGCTGAAGCGGCTGCGCTGATCCTGAGCTGGACGACTGCGCACCAGCTTCTGCACCGCGCCGCCAAGGTCCAGCGGGGCCAACGTGTGCTGGTGCACGGGGCTGCCGGCGCGGTCGGCCAGGCGCTGCTCGTGCTTGGGGGACTGGCCGGCCTCGAGCTATGGGGCACTGTACGCCGCGAGCACATGACGCTCGTCCAAGACCTCGGGGCAACGCCGATCGATTACCAGCATGAGGACTTCACGCGGGTTGTGCCGGGTGGGTTCGACGTCATCGTCGACGGCGTTGGCGAAGACGGCTATCGCCGCTCATACGCGGCGCTCAAACCGGGTGGCCTGCTCTGTGCCATCGGCTTTTCGGCGAGCGTGCAGGCACAGCGTCGAATGCTGCCTATCTTGATGGAGATCGCGCGCCTCTACCTGTGGAGACTCTTGCCCGGCGGCAAGCGAGCCCGCTTTTACTCGGTAAATGCCATGCGGGCGCGACATCCCGCTTGGTTCAAGGAGGACTTGGAGCAACTGTTCGAGCTTCTGGCAACTGGCGCCATCCGGCCGCGCATCGCCGAGCGGATCTCGTTCGAGGAGGTCGCCGATGCTCACCGTCGCCTCGAGGCTGGCGGTCTTGAAGGCAAGCTCGTTCTTTGCCCGGATCTCTCCTCGCGACGCAGCCAGCGCGCTGCCTGAGGCGGCGCGCCGGCACGTTACATCCGCATCTGCGCTCATGAGACACGAAAGAAGGCAGCAGCGGTGCAAGGTCGATTTGCAGCTCTCTGGCTGCCCCAAATATTTCCGCTAATGGGATGGTCCGGCCGTGCTCCGGCCCTGCCAGCACGAGAAGCTGGCAAGGGGCGCTCAAGACAAGGAGCACGCCATGTCTCAGAAACTCAACGCAGCGATCGCCGTGATCGGCATCGATATCGGCAAGAACTCGTTCCATGTCGTAGGGCAGGATTCACCGGGCCTCAAAGATCGTCATGGTCCATACTGCAATTGAGGACGCTGCATATGGAGACGAGCCATGGGTCCTATGGTCTTCGCTGGTCGATCAGCTAAGCTAAAACTTTTTGCTCAGCACGAAGCTGCGCATCGGCCGCCCAGGTCAAACTGCGAAGAACTCCGACCAAGCAAATCCCGTCCGTTGTGTCACCGTGAGCCGACCTCAGCGCCTGGCGCCGTACCTTCGCTTTAGGGCCAAGAACGGACAATGCGCTGGGGTATGAGCTAAACTGGGCCATCTATCAATCAACACCGCAGGACATGCAATGGGACGTTCCGTCCAGTCTCCACTAACACTCTTCGATAGCCTGCCATTTGGGTTCGCCCAGGTCTCCATCGTGCCCACGCCCTTCGGCGATGCAGTTCATGTTTCGGGACAGGTTGCCTGGAACGCGGACCGCAACATAGTGGGTGCGAATGACATCGGCATTCAACTGAAGAAAAGTCTGGAGAATCTAGCCACAGCGTTGGCGTCGGTCGGCGCGACACTCGATCAAGTCGGGGCAATAAGACTTTACATCCGGCAAAGCCATATCGACCAAGGCAAGGCGATCAGCGACGCGCTGATGGAAACCTTTGGTGACCGGCCACCGTGTGCTACTTGGATAGGTGTGCCGAGCCTAGCGCGAGAGGAATTCTTAATCGAGGTTGAACCGTCAATTATCTTCGTTGCCCGAAGCTGAGTGATGTCTCTTGCGGGTCATGAGCGGCGGTCACCGCAACTTTCGTGCAACGTCCGGTCTCCCGCAGACAGCCGACATGGCGGCGGCTCGTTCATTGTTCAGCTCAGGGGCCAACAGCCGACATATCTCCGCTTTTTTGGGACGCGACCAGCCGTAACTCGCTACACGGCTGAACGCACATCTGAACATCAGATGGAGAAATTGATCTTCCCCCGCGCCCGCAATTCCGAAGGCAGCAGGCAGTCATAGATAAATTGATTGGCGGGCGTCGGCACGGCAACCTCACGCCCGAGGCGAACGATGGCTCCGTTCCAGTAGTCCAGTTCGCTCTGCTTTCCGACTGCAATGTCGCGCTGCAACGACGTAGTAGCGTTCGTGGGTAAAGCGTCATAGAATTTCATCGTATCTGCGACGGCAGTGTCTGCCATCGGTACGTTACGAGCCTTCGCTACCGTAAGTGCTTCCTGCAAGCAGTGCTCCAACAGCCTTCGGGTCTCGGGGATGGCACGCGTCACCCCGATAGGCGCTCTCGTGATTGAACCCACGCCACCAAATGAGGTCACCATCAAGAACTTGTCCCACAATGCCTTGACGATATTGGCGGGCACCTCCACAGAAACTTTCGCATGCGCGAAGCATTGCCGCAGTCGTTCGACGCGTTCGGTTCGTCTGTTATCCATCTCACCAAACTTGATGAAGTTCTGACCTCCGACGCTCCGGATATGGCCTGGTCCTGCGATAAAGCTCAATGTACCGCACATGCCACCGAGCGTATTGGACGCGAATACGGCCATCAGTTCGCTGGCGGCTTCAACGCCGTTCTGCAAGGGCACGATAACAGTGTCGGGACCTACCAGTGGACGGATAGCATTAGCTGCGTCGGTCACCTGCCAAGCCTTTACGCCAACAAGAACAGCCCCCACATTACGTGCTTCGGCCGGATTGTCGGTTGCCTGCGCCCGCACAAGGGTCTCGCCTGAAGGCGTTTCAAGGCGAAGACCATTAGCCCTTATGGCGCGAAGGTGATCACCTCGAGCGATAAAAACAACATCCTCTCCGGCGAGCGCGAGTTGCGCACCAAAGTATCCGCCAGCACCACCTGTTCCGAAGACTGCGATCCGCATGCCAGCCCCCCGGTGAATGTTTCATGAGACTAGCGCAAGATGATCGACCAGCAAAATCATATCCGGAACTGAGCCGATGTCATCACCGGTTTGACGAATGGATGCCTATGTCGGCGACGGATCCATTGCGTCGATCTAGCTGCTGCTAGGGGTCGGATTACCCCCGTCAGCCGACAACCGGACGAATGCCGGATTCCGTCGGAAAGAGCCGGGAGCTGTCATGCGTCGGCTTGTTCAGGATCACTATATTGGCTGGTCGATGGACTGCCGGAGCCTTCTCATGCTAAGAGTCTGGCTTTGCTAATGATTGGGATCACAAATGAAAGGCATCAACCATCTCGTGCTCGCGGGTCACGACTTGGAGGCGATGCGCGCGAAATATCAGGAGTTGGGATTTACGATTACGGCGCCCGGTCAGCATCCTTTCGGAACGGGCAACTCTATCATTCAACTACACGGCACGTATCTCGAACTACTTTCAGTTACGAGTCCACAGGACGTTCCCGAGCACCGCACTGATAACTTTTCGTTTGCCGCTTTCAATCGCGACTATCTTGCGCGACACGAGGGGTTTTCGATGATGGTGCTCGACACCTCGGATGCCCGCGCTGATATTGAGGCTTGGCGCGCCGCCGGCTTACAAACTTATGAGCCATATGACTTTTCGAGAATGGCTAAAATGCCCGACGGCGCAGATGTAAAGGTGGGCTTCTCGCTCGCTTTTGTGAGCCACCCGGCGGCGCCATGGCTTGGCCTGTTTGCTTGCCAGCACTTCCGACCTGAGTACTATGCGCAGCCGCAGTATCTGAAACATCCCAATAGCGCTTCAACCATTCAGGACGTCTGGATTGCGGGCGAAGGGGCGTTCGATCTCGCAAGCTACATAGGCACTATTACAGGAGCAAACAGCTTTAATGAAGACACAGGCCGTATCGTCTTCCAAACTCGCACCGGCGCGGTCGTGCTAGCCCGTCCGCAAGCTTTCGAAGCGGCATTCGGAGTAAGTCCGCCTCACTCCAAGGACGGCCCCCACCTCGCCGGTTTCACCGTTGCTTGCCATACCCTTGGTCAATTGGCGGAATTACCTCTTGCAAAAGCGGGGAGCCGACATGTTCTTGCCCCAACAAAAAACTTTGGCACGGCAATTGGCTTCGTCGAAGTGAAGCGCGAATAGTTCCCCCCATTTTGGATCAAGCTCCCACTTTTTCTTGTCTCGCGGGGCTGCAATGCCTGGCAGCCAAACAGATCGCGCCAATTCTATAAGCCAAACAATCTCTACTCTTGCGCCAGATGCTCTATTTTGAATGAAGCAGCACGAGGTCCGGTGTGGGTCACTAGCGTCATTTTTGGCCCGTTTGCCGGATGTCTGCTCCTCCCCTGATAGCGGTTGAATAGCAGACATCCACCAACCGCTGCTTGGGGCCAGTAGGCGACATCGCGGCGACGCGCTGAGGAGGCCGACACTGAGGTAGCCTCAATCGTCATCCTGCCAAGGGAACGGCGGGTCCGAGTATTTGGGCCCTAAAACCCGGCATGAGAATCAAGTACGCAGCAAGCTGGACCTAAACTTTTTAGCGCATCGGAACGAAGGCTCTCTGAGGCGGTTTAGCGCGAATGATGCGTCGCTTCAGAGGAGCTGAGCATGAAGAAAACCATTCTTGTTGGTCTTGCTATCCTCACTGTCTCCACTTCTGCCGCTTCGGCATGGACTCATCAAAGCTACCGGAATAGCCACCGGCCTCACTATGGTTCCGCCTACGGCGCGACCAGGGCCGTCCAACGCGAAGCCATGAACAACCGCGCTTATAGCGCTTACAACAACGGCTATTATGGTCCGGGTTATGCGCGTTCAGGCTTTTGGCCGGCCGATGCAGCCGGCGCCGCGATTGGAACGGCCGGAGCGATCGCCGCTGGCGCAGTCAATACCGCAGGCGCGATTGCAACGGCACCATTCCGGCCGGCTAATTCCTATGGCTATTACCCGGCTAATTCCTACGCCATGGCTCCGGGCGGTGTGAGCAGCAAGGACCACGCTCAGTATATGAAAAATTTGCACGACTCCGGATATGATCGGAAGAACGACTTCAATGCGAACGGGACCATGAAGGCGCAATAGCGCCAAGTCTCGTCGAACACTGAAACTAGCGATCGCCAAGACAATTAAAAAAAGCCCGGAGGCGGAAGGCCTCCGGGCAATGGGCTTTGCGTGCGCAAAGCCTTTGCCGATGCTGCGCCTTAAAGCCTTTGCCGATGCTGCGCCTTGTCATAGGCGCGACTGTCAATCCCGGCGTCAAGAAACGGCAACAGGCTCAAAGCGTCGGCAGCTATCGGTGACCGCACAAGCAACTGGTTCCCGCATCCACGGCTGGTATGTAGCACTCCGAGCAATCGATGTCTCTTGTGGGTCACGAGCGGAGATTTGGGCCCATGCCGATCACGTCGGGATCACCTCTGACAGCCGACATCGAGCAAGTTTCGTGGGCGGTCGAGAAGAGCCATGAGCGGACATCAGCGAACTTCCCGAAAGCGGACGCATTGTCGATTGCGGGGGGACGTGGGTCTGGCTTTGCCAAAGGGACATAGCGCCCCGGCAGTTGGTGTCACGGTTGCGCGCAGACGCATTCAATCTTGCCGGAAGGAGGGTAGCGAGATGACAGAGCGAATTTCGTTGGAGGGAAAGGTCGCGGTTGTGACTGGCGCAGGTCGCGGGCTTGGGCGGGCATACGTCGAACTTCTCGCCGAGCGCGGCGCCCAGGTCGTTGTGAACGACCTGGGAAGCGACGTATCGGGCTTCGGGAAGGATTCCACGATCGCGGAACAGGTGGCCGATTTCATTCGATCCCGTGGAGGCGAGGCAATCGCGAATGACAGCGATGTTTCAACCGCTGAAGGTGGCAGTGACCTGATCGCGACGACCATCGAGCATTTCGGGAGAATAGACCTCCTCGTGAACAACGCTGGTATCTGCGGAAGCCAGCTATTCGAGGCCGCCACCCTTGACGATTTCGATCACTATTGGCGGGTGCACCTCGGCGGGCCGGTTAACACAGTGAAGGCTGCCTGGCCGTATATGGTCGCACAGCGCTACGGGAAGATCATCCTTACGACGTCAGTCAGCGGCCTGTTTGGAATACGTGGCCAAGCCACCTACGCTGCGGCCAAGTGCGCCGTAGTTGGATTGATGCGCATTCTTGCAATTGAAGGTGCTGAGCATGGGATTCTCGTGAACACCATTTCGCCAGCCGGGTACACGAGGATGCACCCGGCGGCGGTTGCGGATCCCGCTTGGCTGAAGCAGAGCGAAGCCACAATGCCGGTTGCGGCTGTTGCGCCAGCGATGGTCTGGCTTGCAAGCGATAGTTGTTCGGAGACGAACAGGATTTACAACGTGGAAGCTGGAGTAATCCAACGTATCGCTATCGTCATGGGACCTGGCTTCTACGATCCACATCTGACACCCGAGAGCATCGCCGAGAACTACGCAAAGGTCGAATCGATCGAGGGCTTTTTCGAGCCGGGTCCGTTCGAGCCCGGTCAGATACCCGCAACAGCGAAGTCTTGAGGAACGAGGTTACGCCATGGCGACGTTCGACTGTGGCAGACAGCGTTACTCTATGAACCTGTGCGCAAGTCATCAGCGGCCGCGCCGCGGCGGAGCTACACTGGCCGCCGAAAAGCAGACCTGCTGAAGGTTCGCTAAGGGTCCAAGATGACCTTCCGCGGGCGGGACCGCGTGTCCGCATTGTCTGCAAAAGCAGACATCCGATTTTGTCAGTGCATGCCGTCCGGAGCACATGCGCGCTAACAAGCGCGCAAGGAATGAAGTCTAAAGCGCACTCAACCCTGGCGGCGGCTTGCGCATGTTGGAGGCCTGCTCATAGGCGTAGGCCAGACGCAGCAGCTTGTGCTCGCTCCAGGCACGGCCTGCGAAGGTGACGCCGAGCGGATAGTCGGGCGTGTCCTTGCCGTCGGTCGCCCCCGAGATGAAGCCTCCGGGCACCATGACGCTGGGATAACCTGCCCTGGCGGCGATCGCGGCGCCTCCGCTGCCGGGGAACAGCACGGCATCGAGCTTGTGCTGGTTCATGTAAGCATCCATGCCGCGGGTCCTGGCGCTGAGCAGGTCCATGGCAAGTGCCGACTTGTACTCGCGTTCGCGTAAGTCGCCCCTGGTGAGGTCGGCGGCGAGGAACAGGTCCTGGCCGAAACGCAGCGCCTTGCCTGCATTCGCCTCGTTAAAGGCCACGATGTCGGTGATGGTCTTGATGGCGGTATTGGTCGCCCAGTCCCTCAGGTAGAGATTGAGATCGCGCTTCAGTTCGTAGAGGAAGACGATCCGCTGCGTGACTGGATTGCCCTTGTTACCGCTCAGCGGATTGCGGTTGAGCACAGCCATGATCGTACCTGGTCCGCTCATCCAGCCGGCCGTCGGCATGCTGGCGCGCACGATCACGGCGCCGAGATCCTCCAGCACCTTGATCGCCTCCGCCATCACCTCCGCCCCTTTGGGTGGCAGCTTGCCGTAGAAGGGATCGTTCAGCGGGTCGGCGGGGTCGCTCGGCACGCCGATGCGGGCGCCCTTCATCGCGTCGCGCGTGAGGTCGGCGGTGTAATCGGCTGGCCGCCGTTGCAGCTCTGTCGCCGCATCGCGCAGGTCCTTCGCCGCCAGCACGTTAAGGAGCAGCGCCGCATCGCGTACGTTGCGCGTCATCGGTCCTGCGGTGTCCAGGCTATGCGCGATCGGCACGATGCCGGCACGGCTGATCAGCCCGACCGTCGGCTTCACGGTGACGAGGCCATTCTGGCTGGCAGGAAACAGCAGCGAGCCCGAGGTCTCGGTGCCGATCGAGGCCGCACAAAGAGCGGCCGCCACCGCGACCGCCGAACCCGAGCTCGAGCCGCCCGGGGACACGACCGGGATGGCGTGATCGTCCACCAGCGCAGGCGCGTAAGGATTCTTCACCTGACCGCCCAGCGATGAATAGCCCGCAGGCATGTCGATCGCGAGCATGTTGGAAAACTCAGTCAGGTTCGCCTTGCCCAGGATCACCGCGCCGGCGTCCCGCAGCAGCTTGACGATTGTGGCATCGTCCCGGGCACGCGCGCCTTCCAGCGCCAGCGAGCCCGCGGTCGTCGGCTGTTCGTCGCCGGTCGCAATGTTGTCCTTCACCAGGATTGGAATGCCCGCCAGCGGCCGCTTGGCCGATGGCTTGGTGCCGTCGAGCTTGCCCGCGATCGCGAGCGCGTCGGGATTGAGCGCGCGCACGGCGTTGAGCGCGGGCCCATTGCGGTCGTAGGCCTCGATGCGCACGAGGTAAGCCTTGGTCAGCGCCGTCGCAGTGACCTGCCCACTGGCCAAGGCCTGAGCGATATCGCTCAGCGGCGCATCGTCGAGCTTCAGAGGGATCGGCGCCTCGGCGCCAGGGGCCGCCGCGGCGGTGCCAGCATCGCGGCGGGATGGCTTCTCCATGGCGTGCCTCGCCTGACGGCGTTCCGAACCATGAAGCCGCAACGATGGCATAATGCCGGTGTTTTGCCCGACGGGTCAATGTCTCAGCGCATCGCGTCGACCTTTGAGCCGCGCAACGTGTAAACCATTGAAATGACTATCCTCGCCTACTGTGCATGGGGTTGTTTTTCAGGTTTTGTTTTGGACCTGCCAAACGATTGGCCTCTCCCTGATGGGGAGAGGCCAAAAATTGAAGCGACAGGCTCGACTTGATCGAGCGATCCTACTCCCAGGCCCAGGTCGAAAAATCGTTCTCGTATTGCGGCACGTCCTTCCAGACACCCTTCAGCTTCTTGTTGGTGATGGTGATCAGCTGGGGCTGGTAGAGGTAGGCGGAGACGGCGTCGGTGGCCAGCATGCGCTGGGCGTCGCCGAGCAGTTTTGCGCGGCCGGCCTCGTCGGGTGTCGCGACGATCTGCTTGTAGAGCGCGTTGAACTTCTCGTTGTTGTAGCCAAGGTAGTAGTCCGGCTCGGTGATCTTGACGAGGTCGAACGGCTCGACATGGCTGACGATGGTGAGGTCGAAATTATGCGGACCGTTACCGGCGAACACCTGCGACAGCCACTGCGCCCATTCGACATTCTCGATCTTGGCGACGATGCCAACCTTGGCGAGCTGGGCTGCGACGATCTCGCCGCCCTGCCGTGCATAGGATGGCGGCGGCAGCTTGAGCGACAATTCGAGCGGCGTGGTGACGCCGGCCTCGCTGAGCAGCTTCTTGGCCTTCTCTGGGTCGTAGGGGTTGATACCGGTGGTGTCGATATAGCCGAGCGCGCCCGGCACGTAGAAGCTGCCGATCGGCGTGCCGAAGCCATCGACGGCACCGTCGATCATCGCCTTGCGGTCGATCGCAGCGAGGATGGCGCGGCGAACGCGGACGTCGTCGAGCGGCTTCTTGCGGTGGTTGATCGCGACGATGGTCTTGGCCCTGGAGCCGCCGACCAGCACCGTGAAACGCGGGTCGGCCTTGAACTGGGCGATGGTGCGCTGGGCCGAGACGCGTGGGAACGCATCGACGTCGCCCGAGAGCAGCGCGGCGGTCTGCGCCGCCGGATCGGAGATGAAGCGGATCGTTACCTTCGACAGCTTGACCGCAGCGGCGTTGCGGTAGTCGGCCCATTTGGTCAGGGTGATCGAGGAGCCTTTGGCCCAGCCCCCTAACTGATAGGGCCCGGTGCCGATCGGCTGCGTGACATTGGTGGCTGCGCTCTTCGGCTCGACGATCGAGCCGCTCGCCTGCCCCAGCAGGAATGGCAGGTTCGGCTCCGAATTCTTCAAGGTGATCACGACCGTCTCGGCGTCGGGCGCGGCAACGGACTCGAAGCTCTGGTACAGGCTCTTGTCCTTGTTGGTGCTGGTGGGCACCGCGTTGCGCTCGAACGAGAACTTCACCGCGGCGGAATTGAACGGCTCGCCATTGTGGAATTTGACGCCCTTGCGCAGCTTGAACGTATAGGTCTTCAGGTCGGGCGAAGCAGTCCAGCTCTCCGCCAGCAGGGCCGAGGTGGTGCCGTCCTCGTTGATCTTGGTCAGGGTCTCGTAGATGTTGTAGAGCGTGACCTCGGCGATCGCAGCGGCGGCGGCATTGGTGGGATCGAGCCCGGGGGGCTCCAGCGCCATCGCCATGACGACGCTGTCCTTCTTGCTCTGCGCCAGCACCGGCAGCGGCGCCGCGACGAGCGCGGCGGCAAAGGCGACGATCGATAGTTTCCTCAACATGCGTAACTCCCCGGCCATCTCTGTTTCCAGCCTACGCCAATCCTGCCCCGGACACTAACCTTCCATGGCCGCCCGCGGCAACGCCATCACGACTTCGGCCTTGTGGCAGGCGGCAAGGTGCCCCTCGCCCACCTTGCGTAGCTCAGGCGACACGTCGCGGCAATGCTGGTCGGCAAGCGGGCAGCGCGCCACATAGGGGCATCCGGCCGCGGCCGCCGCTTGTGAGGCGATCGCCTGGGCTCCGCGCCGCCGCCGGCCGCCGCCGGCGCGCGCCCGCGGCACGGCATCGAGCAGCGCCCGCGTGTAGGGATGGGCGCAGCGCTCGAACAGATCCTCCGGCCGCCCCTGCTCGACGATCCGGCCGAGATACATCACCGCGACCTCGTCGCAGAGATAGTCGACGACGGCGAGATCATGGCTGATCAGGATGTAGCTGAGGCCGAACTGCTCCTGGAGGTCCTGCATCAGGTTCAGCACCTGCGCCTGCACGGAGACGTCGAGCGCGGAGACCGGCTCGTCCGCCACGATGAGCTTCGGCTGCGTGATCAGCGCACGCGCAATCGCGATGCGCTGGCGCTGACCGCCTGAGAACTCATGTGGATACTTGTCCATGTCCGCATCGCGCAAGCCGACCTGGCGCAGCACCGCGGCGACGCGTTCGCGGAATTTGGTGCGATCGGCCTCCTCCAGCACGGTGAGCGGCTCGGCGACGATGCGGGCGATGGTCTGGCGCGGATCGAGCGAGCCGTAAGGGTCCTGGAACACCATCTGGAAATCGCGCCGGGCGCGGCGCAGCTCGTCCGCAGAGATGCGGTTGAGATCGCGGCCGAGCAGCGCGACCTGGCCCGAGGTGGGCCGCTCCAACGCCATCACCAGCCGTGCGAAGGTCGACTTGCCCGATCCGGACTCGCCGACCACGCCAAGGCTCTTGCCGGCGGCGACCCTCACGTTCACGCCATTGAGCGCGCGCACCTGCCCCGGCGGCCGGAACAGGCTTTCACGCGGCAGCGTGTAACGCTGCACCAGATCCTTCACGTCGAGAAGCGGCTCGGCTGCGGCAATCATGCGGTCAGCGCTCCGACACGTTCAGCCATCGAGACATCCGTCCGGATGCAGCGCACGAAATGGCCGGGTCCGACGTCCACCATCGGCGGCAGCGCGGCGCGGCACCGATCGATCACCAGCGGACACCGATCGGAGAAAGTGCAGCCGGACGGCAGATCGGCGAGCTCCGGCACCGTGCCCGAGATCGTCTTCAGCCGCGTCCCCTTGCGCGCGCCGAGCTTCGGCCGGGCGCGGAACAGGCCCTGCGTATAGGGATGCCCCATGCGCCGGAACACCTCGTCGGTCGGCCCGCTCTCGACGACGGTGCCGCCATACATCACCATCATGCGCTGCACGTTCTCGGCGATGACGCCGAGATCGTGCGAGATCAGGATCATCGACATGCCGCGCTCCTCGACGAGATCGGCGATGAGGTCGAGGATCTGGCCCTGGATGGTGACATCGAGCGCGGTGGTCGGCTCGTCTGCGATCAACAGGTCCGGCTCGCAGGCGAGCGCCATCGCGATGGTGATGCGCTGGCGCTGGCCGCCGGAGAACTGGTGCGGATAGGCGTCGACGCGCCGCGCCGGATCCGGCAGCCCGACGCGGTCGAGCAAGGCGATGGTCTCGCGCCGCGCCTGCGACGCGGAGTATTTCTTGTGACGCCGCAGCGGCTCGGCGACCTGATGACCAATCGTGTGCATCGGATTGAGCGCGGTCATCGGCTCCTGGAAGATCATGCTGATACGGTTGCCGCGCAGGCGGCAATAATCGGCATCCGAGAGCCCGACGAGCTCGCCGCCGTCCAGCTTGATGCTGCCGCTGACGACCGCGCTGTCCGGCAGCAGCCCCATCAGGGAGAGTGCCGTGACCGACTTGCCGCAGCCGGACTCGCCGACGAGCCCGAGCGTCTCGCCGCGCTTGAGGGCAAAGCTGACGCCACGCACGGCCTGCGCCGGCCCGCGGCTGGTGTTGAGGCGCACGCCAAGATTGGCGACCTCGATCAGCGGCATGTTTGCGGGGTCAGCCATCGTCACCGCCCCCGCGCCAGTCTGGGATCGAGCAGGTCGCGCAGTCCGTCACCAAGCAGGTTGAGACCGAGCACCGCGATGGCGATCGCAGCGCCCGGATAGACCGCGAGCATCGGCGACTGGAACAGCAGCGTCTGCGCATCGTTCAGCATGCGGCCCCATGACGGCTGCGGCGGCTGCGTGCCGAGGCCGAGATAGGACAAAGCGGCTTCGGCGAGAATGGCGAGCGCGAACTGGATGGTGACCTGCACGATCAGGATCGAGAGGATGTTGGGCAGGACGTGCTCGATGGTGATGCGGAAGCGTCCCTTGCCCGCCGCGCGGGCGGCCAGCACGAATTCGCGCGCCCAGATCGCGTTGGCAGAGCCGCGGGTCAGCCGCGTCAGCGTCGGGATCTGGAAGATGCCGATCGCGACGATCGAGGTTACCATGCCCGGCCCGACCACCGCGGCGAGCATGATCGCAGAGAGCACGGCCGGAAAGGCGAAGCTGAAATCGGCGAAGCGCATGATGATCTCTTCGGTCCAGCCGCGCCTTGCCGAGGCGATCAGGCCGAGGCAGACGCCGAAGCTGAGACCGATGCTCACCGCGATGATGCCGACCATAATGGTCGAACGCGCGCCGGCAAGCAGCAGCGAGACGATATCGCGACCGAAGGAATCGGTGCCGAGCCAGTGCGATGCCGACGGCGGCCGGAGTTTCGAGGCGATGTCGATCTCATAGGGCGACCACGGCGTCCACACCAGCGACAGCAGCGCCGAGGCCAGCACCAGCAGGCTCAGCGCACCGCCGAGCACGAAGCTGCGATGGCGCAGTGCGCGGCGCCAGAACGTCCGGGCCGGCAGCGGCCGCGTTGCAACCGGCGCGTCAATGGTCAGGGGCGTGCTCACAGGTCGTGGACCTTGATGCGGGGATCGATGAAGGCATAGAGCACATCGACCACGAAATTGACGATGACGACCATGGCAGCGAGCAGCATCACGCAGTTGCGCACCACGATCAGGTCGCGGTTGGCGATCGACTGGAAGATCAGGCGGCCGAGGCCCGGCAGGTAGAACACGTTCTCGATCACGATGGTGCCGGCGAGCAGATTGGCGAATTGTAGCCCCATCACGGTCATCACGGGGATCATGGCGTTGCGCAGCACATGACGCCACAGCACCTCGCGCTTGCCGAGGCCCTTCGCACGCGCCGTGCGAACGAAGTCCTCACGCAGCACCTCGAGCACGGCCGAGCGGGTGACCCGCGCGAGGATCGCGGCCTGTACCACCGCAAGCGAGATTGCCGGCAGCAGCAGCGACTTGATGCCCGGCCAGACACCATCGTCCCAGCCGGCAAAGCCGCCCGCCGAGAGCCATTGCAGCCGCACCGAGAACAACAGCACCAGAAGGATTGCGAACCAGAAGTTCGGCAGCGCGATGCCCACTTGCGTCAGCGACATCACGCCGACGTCGCCGAGCTTGTTGTGGTTGGCGGCGGTGTAGATGCCGGCGGAGAGCGCCAGCGTCACCGTGACCGTCATGGCCATGATCGCGAGCGGAATGGTCAGCACCAACCGCTCCGCGATCAGGCTCGCGACCGGCGTGCCGTAGACATAGGAGTTGCCGAGATCGCCGACGAGGAGGCCTTTGATCCATTGCAGATAGCGAACCGCCAGCGGCTGATCGAGCCCGAGCTTGATAGTGAGCGCCCGGACCGCGTCCGGCGAGGCATCGGCACCCATCAGCATCTGCGCGGCGTTGCCGGGCAGCGCGTCGAGCACCAGGAAGATGATCAGCGAGGCGCCGACCAGCGTCGCCAGCAAGGTCAACAGACGTCGGAGGACAAAGACGCTCATGCGTGCTCGGCTTCAGGGCTCACCCGCGGCACGATCAACATGTCTGGACGCCGGAGGCAAGCTCTTTGCTGCATGTCCATCTCCTCAAGCCGGCCAGCGGGACAGAAGGTCGCTTGAGGCCTCAAACAGCGCGCTCACGCGCAGCAATTCGGCGTCGCCGCGGAAGCGGCCGACGAGCTGGAGCCCGATCGGCAGGCCGTCGCGGCCGAAGCCGCAGGGCAGGCTGACGGCGGGATGCCCGGTCATGTTGAACGGCATGGTCCAGGGGAACCAATGCGGGCGGACGCTGCCGAAATGCGCCCCGTCGATCTCGATGGTACCGAACAGGTCCTGGTCGATCGGCAGCGCGGTGCGCGTCAGTGTCGGCATCGCCAGCAGGTGCCCGCGCGCAAGCAGCGATTGCACCCGGCGGAACAGCACGGTTCGCGCGAACATCGCCTCCTGATAGTCGACGCCGCTGACCTCGGTGGCGAGCGCGAGCTGCTTGAGAAACGCCTCGCTCAACTCGTCCTTGTGCTCGGCCGCGAGCTTTGCAAAGCGCGTGCGCCAGACCGTGTGGTTGATGGCGCGCCAGATCGGCTCGATGTCGAAGCCGTCGCCGGAGAACTCCTCGAGCTCGGCACCGAGCCCCGCCAGCCGATCGAGGCTCGCCTTGAAGCTGGCCGCGACGTCCGATGACACCGGGCGCCCGGGCGGGGAAGCACAGAACAGGATCTTCTGCCCGCGCAGATCGCCGCGCGGGGCGGCGGTGCCGATGAAATCCGGTACCGGGACGCCGATCGACCAGGGATCGCAAGAATCCTCACCGGCCATCGCCTGCATCATCAACGCGGTGTCGGCGACGGTGCGGGTGGTCGGCGTGACATAGGTCTGGTTGCCGAACACGTCCAGCGCCTGGCTGTGCGGGACGACGCCGTTGCTCTGCTTCAGCCCGACCACGCCATTGCAGGCGGCCGGAATCCGCGTCGAGCCGCCGCCGTCGGTCGCGATTGCAAATGGCGCGATACCGCTCGCCACCGCCACCGCCGCGCCGCCGCTGGAGCCGCCGGAGGAACGCTCCGCGCTCCACGCATTGCGGGTGCGGCCGAACAACGGCGAATCCGTCAGGCACTTGCTGCCGAATTCCGGCGTCGTGGTCTTGCCGATCAGGATCGCGCCCTCGGCGCGCAGCCGCGCAACGGCGACGGCATCCTCGGTCGGCACGTTGTCCTTGTAGGGAACGGCGCCGAAGGTGGTCTTGATGCCTTTGGTATTGACGATGTCCTTGACGCTGACGGGGATGCCGTGCAGCAGGCCGAGGGGCTCGCCGGCCATCACCTTGCGCTCGGCTTCGCGCGCCGCTGCGATCGCCTCATCACCGCACAGCGTGATGAAGCAGTTCAATGCGGGCTGAAGCGCCTCGGCGCGCGCAAGAACCGCGCGGACGATCTCGACCGGCGAAATCCGCTTTCCGGCGACGAGGCCGCGCAGCTCGGTTGCGGACAAGAGACAAGGATCGCCGTTCATCGTCAAATCGCGCTCCGAAGCGGGGCCGCCGTTGGCCCAAAGACATTGACAGCGAGAATGACAGTTTTGTTAACTCGCCGTCCAATACGATTTTTGTCGCCAACCCATACGTTTTCGGTATGCCAATGGATCTTCGCCGGCTCCGTTATTTCGTCGCCGTTGCCGAGGCGCGCAGCATCGGCAAGGCCGCTGAGCGGCTCCGGATGGCGCAGCCGCCGCTCTCGGTCCAAATCCGCAAGCTCGAGGCCGAGATTGGCGCACCGCTGTTCCGCCGCGGCACCCGCGGCATGGACCTGACCGAGGCGGGTCAGGCGCTGCTGGCGCGCGCCAGCGAAGCGCTCGCCCTTGCGGCCGACGGGGCTGAAGCCGCGCGCGCGGTTGCTTCGGGACGGCGCGGGCGGCTGTCGGTGGGCTACATGTTCGTGTTGGCAAATGCGATGCTGCCGCGGCTCATCCCCGAACTGCGCCGCGCAGTTCCCGGCGTCGACCTCGGCTTCGCCGAGCTCAGCGCCTCGACGCGCGAGGCCCGCGTGCTCGACCGCAGCGTCACGGTCGCCTTGTGCATGCCGGCAATCAATCATCCTGAGATTCAGGTGGCACGGATCGGTGCGCAGCCCTTCATGCTGGCCATGCCGATCCGCTCGCCACTCGCCCGTCTGAGCTCCGTGCCAATGGCCCGCCTGCAGGGCCGTCCGCTGATCGCGCTCCCGCATCCGGACCATGGGCCCGCCTCCTCCGCCGTCGTCCCCTTGTTGCGTCGGCACCAAGTCGTGATGCCGATCGCCAGCCGAGTGGAGACGGTGCATTCGGCGATGAGCCTGGTTCTGGCCGGCGAAGGTCTCGCCATCCTCCCAGCCTGCGCGCAGCTCGGCGCGCCACGTGGCATCGTGTTCAGACCCTTACGTGACGTCACCGACTCCCTCGACATCGCAGTCTGTTGGCGGCGGGATTCCCAGAGTCCCCTGATCGGAACCTTCCTCAAATGCGCCGAGAAGGCCGTCGCGCGGATGTGAGGCCGCGCTACAAGCTCCAACTCACCTCAAAGCTCCAGGGCGGATCGGCGCCCGGACGGGTGCAAGTGAGGCCGGCGCAATTGGCGGCGAAGGACAGCGCGCGGCGAAGCTCGTCGGCACTGATGTCCTTTAGGGTTTGCCGGGCAATGCGACCCTGCTTGTGCAAGGCGAACAGCAGCGCAGCCTGAAAGCTGTCGCCGGCCCCGATCGTGTCGGCCACCTCGACCTTTGGCGCGGCGACCTCAATCTGCCCTGCGCGCGCGTGCCAAGCGACCGCGCCGTCGTTGCCGCGGGTGATGACGACGAGGCTCGTATCCTGCCCCAGCAGCGCGCTCGCGCGTTGTTGATATGGCTCGTCCCCGAAGAGATAGGCAAAGTCGACGTCCGACATCTTGATGAGATCGGCGCTGGCAGCGAAGCCGGCCATGCGCGCGAGATAGGCCGGCTTGTCCTTGACCAGATTGGGGCGACAGTTCGGATCGAAGGAGATGGTCGACGACGCCCGCGCGTCCGCGATCAGGGCCTTCGTCTCGGCCGCGCCCTGGTCGTTGACCAGCGTGGTCGAACCGACATGAATGGCTTCGACCTTATCGAACGGAATCGATCCGCGCCGATAGCTCCAGTTCCGCGTCGCGGTCCCGGCATCATAGAACGCATAATGCGACTCGCCCGCGACGATGCGGACGAAGGCGAGCGTGGTCTGGTGATCGCTGCGGGTGGCGAAACTGAGCTCCACATGCGAGGCCGCGGCATGATCTGCGATCATGCTGCCGAACAGATCGGTCGAGATGCCACCGACGAAGCCGGTGGGTACGCCCAGCCGCGCCATGCCGATCGCGACGTTGAGGCAGGAGCCACCAACCGCCGGCATTACCGCCTCGCGCCCTTCCCCGTTCCGCGTCGGCACGAAATCGATCAGCGCATCGCCACAGGCAATCAGCATGTCTTTCAGTCTCTCGCGATGTCGCGCATCGCCGCGCGGCTGCTGCGATCGACCTCGCGCAGCAGCTTGTAGACCTCGCGCTTGCGGGCGTGAAACGCCGCCATGTCGGGCGCGGTCGGCTCGCTCTTACGTCCCAGCGCCGACATCTTTGCCATGGTCTCGCCGATCGAGGCATAGGCGCCGCCGGCCACCGCGCCGAGCATCGCGGCGCCCAGCAGCACCGGCTCTTTCGTCTGCGGCAGCGCAACCGTGAGGCCGGTCGTATCGGCCATGATCTGCCGCACCACGGGCTGCGGCTGGCACCGCCGCCCATGATCATGATGCTGGAGCGCACGCCATGCGCGGCAAAGGCCTCGATAACCTCGGCAAGCCCGTAGGCGAGACCGCAGAGACCGGCGACGAACAGCCGCTCCATCGACGCGATATCGGTGTCGAGATCGAGGCCCGCGATCACCGCGCGCGTGTCAGGATCGGCGTAAGGCGAGCGGTTGCCGATGAATTCAGGCAGCACATGGATGTCGCGGGCGAGCAGCGCGGCGCGGCTGGCATCGCCCGCGCGCGCGATGATGCGGCGCTCGAGGAAGTCGATGAGGTCGAGGCCGTCGCTGCGCGCCGCCGCGCTGGCCTCACCGAACCCCGGATGCGATTTGAGGAGGTGATCGATCGCAGCGCCCGCAGCCGACTGGCCGCCCTCGTTGAGCCAGAAGTCCGGCACCATGCCGGAGTAATAAGGCCCCCACACGCCGGGCACGAAGCACGGTTCCTGGGTGGTCGCCATGATACAGGCCGAAGTCCCCATGATGTAGGCGAGGCGATCGCACGCGTCGGTCGCCCCGCCCGAGCCGTCGCGGCCGCCGATCGCGCCGATGCCGCCGGCGTGGGCATCGATCAGCGACGCGCCGACCGGTATGCCCGGCGACAGACCGAGATCAGCCGCAGCAGTCGGGGTGAGACCTGCACCGAGCCGCGTGCCGGGGGCGAAGATCTCGGTGCCGATGCGGGCATATGTCTCGGCCACGAAATCCGACAGCCCGATGCGCTTGAAGAACGGCGCGCTCCAGCCGCCGTCATGCGCGAGGTAGTTCCACTTGCAGGTGACGGTGCAAGTCGAGCGCTGGAGCGAGCCGGTCGCGCGCCAGGTCAGGTAATCCGCCAGATCGAAGAAGTGACCAGCAGCGTCGAAACTCGCGCGAAGATGCCGCTTCAGCCACAGCAGCTTCGGCATCTCCATCTCGGGCGAGATCGAGCCGCCGACATAGCGCAGCACAGCATCCTCGGTCTCGTTGATCAGCCGCGCTTCGGCGGTGGCGCGATGGTCCATCCAGACGATGACATTGCGCTGCTTGTCGCCGGAGCCGCTGACCGTAAGTGGCTCGCCTTGCCTATCGAGGACGACCAGCGAACAGGTGGCATCAAAACCGATACCGCCGACGCTGTCGGGCGTGATACCAGCTTCCGTCACCGCCGCGCGCACCGATGTCGCGCAGGCGTCCCAGATGTCCTGGGACGACTGCTCGACGATATCGCCGGCCTCGTGCCAGATCCGGATCGGGTGCCGCGCCACCGCGAGCAGCGTGCCCGCCTCGTCAAACACCCCTGCCCGCGTGCTTGTGGTCCCTACATCGACGCCGATATACGCTCGCGGCATTGTCGCTCCCGGTCGCTTCGTCAGTCTTGACGCAAGCCTACCAGCAAGTGTAGCCGCCATCTACCAGCACGATGCTGCCGGTCATCAGGCTTGCGGCCTCGGACGAGAGGAACAGCACGACGGAGGCGATCTCTTCGACCTGCCCCATCCGGGCCATCGGGGTTCCGCCGATCCAGGCGTCGTACATTTTCGGGTTGCTCTTCACGAAGGCGTTCAGCGGCGTCTCGATATAGGTCGGCGCCACCGCATTGACGCGGATGCCGCGTGCGCCCCATTCGGCGGCCAGCGACTTGGTCAAGTGGTGCACACCGGCCTTGGAGGCGTTGTAGAAGCACTGCTCCTGCGGCTTGTTGACGATGAAGCCGGACATCGAGCCGACATTGACGATGGCACCGCTCTTGGCCTTCAGCATATGCTTGCCGAACTCGCGGCAGCACCAGAAAGTGCCGTTGAGGTTGACGTCGATGACGTTGAGCCAGTGCTCGTCGGTGACGGTCTCCGCCGGGGTCTCGCTGCGCGCGATACCGGCATTGTTGACGAGGATATCGACCTTGCCGTGGCGGGCGACGAGGTCGTTTGCGACCTCCGCTACGCGCCTGGTATCGGTGACGTCCATGATCGCGGTCTCGATGTCGTAGCCCTTAGCCTTCAGGCTGGCTTTCGCGCTGTCGGCGACCTTGCTGTCGCGATCGCCGATGACGACCCTTGCGCCGGCCTCGGCCAGCGCCTCGGCGCAGGCGAGCCCAATGCCCTGCCCGCCGCCGGTGATGAACGCAGTCTTGCCGTTCAGCTTGAATTTTTCCAGGTACATGGTGGTCTTTCCGTTTTCTTGCCGTTTCTTGTCAGCCTCGAAGCGCGTTGCCGCCCTGGTCGAAGCGATGGATGCGCGCGGGATCCGGCACCAGCGACACGCGGTCGCCGGCATGCAGGCTCAATTCGCCGATGTAGCGCGCCGTCAGCATGCCGAGCGGGCCGGCATCGACATAAAGGAAGGTGTCGCTGCCGAGATGCTCGGCCACCGCGATCGTGCCCTGCCAGCCGCCGGCACCGTCGCGCTCGATCTTGAGGTGCTCCGGCCGGACGCCGATCGTCGCGGCACCCTTCTGCAAGGCCAGCTCGCCGGTGACGAAATTCATCTTGGGCGAGCCGATGAAGCCGGCGACGAACAGGTTGGCCGGCCGCTCGTAGAGTTCCAGTGGTGAGCCATATTGCTCGATCTTGCCGCCGTTGAGCACGACGATCTTGTCGGCCATGGTCATCGCCTCGACCTGGTCGTGGGTGACGTAGATCGCAGTGGTGCCGAGCTGCTTCTGCAGCCGCGTCACCTCGATGCGCATCTGCACGCGCAGCGCCGCGTCGAGATTGGACAAGGGCTCGTCGAACAGGAACGCCTTGGGCTCGCGCACGATGGCGCGGCCGATCGCGACGCGCTGGCGCTGGCCGCCGGAGAGTTCGCGCGGCTTGCGGTCGAGATAGGGCGTGAGGTTGAGCGTCGCGGCCGCCGCCTCCACCTTGCGGTTGATCTCGTCCTTGGCAAGGCCCGCCATCTTCAGGCCGAAACCGATATTGCCGCGCACGCTCATATGCGGATAGAGCGCGTAGGACTGGAACACCATCGAAAGCCCGCGCTTGGCCGGCGGGGTGTCGACCACGTTCTTGCCGTCGATCAGGATCTTGCCGCCGGAGACGTCCTCGAGCCCGGCGATCAGCCGCAGCAGCGTGGTCTTGCCGCAGCCGGAGGGACCGACGAACACCACGAAGGAGCCGTCGGCGATGTCCAAATCGGCGCCCTTGATGATGTGCACAGGGCCGAAGGATTTCTGCACGCCCTGAAGTGTGATCTGACCCATGATCCGGCAGCCCCTCTACTTCACCGCGCCGAAGGTGAGCCCGCGCACGAGCTGCTTCTGGCTGAACCAACCGAGGACGAGAATGGGCGCGATCGCCAGCGTCGAGGCCGCCGACAGCTTTGCCCAGAACAGCCCTTCCGGGCTCGAATAGGAAGCAATGAACGTGGTGAGCGGCGCGGCGTTCGAGGTCGACAGGTTGAGCGTCCAGAACGCCTCGTTCCAGGCCAGGATCAGATTGAGCAGCAGCGTCGAGGCGAGCCCCGGGATCGCCATCGGCGTCAGCACGTAGACGAGCTCGCGGCCTATTGTGGCGCCGTCCATGCGCGCGGCCTCCAGGATATCGCGCGGGATCTCCTTGAAATAGGTGAACAGCATCCAGATCACGATCGGCAAATTGCCGAGGCACAGGATGAAGACGAGGCCGATGCGGGAATCGAGCAGGCCGAAGAACTTGTAGATCAGGTAGATCGGCACCAACACACCGACCGGCGGCATCATCTTGGTCGAAAGCATCCAGAGCAGGATGTCCTTGGTGCGCTTGGTCGGCGAGAACGCCATCGACCAGGCCGCGGGAATGGCGATCAGGAGCGCAATCAGCGTCGAGCCGCCGGCGATGATGATCGAGTTCATCGCGTGGTGGAAATAGTCGCTGCGCTCCTGCACCGTCGCGTAGTTTTCCGTGGTCCAGTGGAAGAACAGGAAGGATGGCGGTACCGCGAATGCCTCGAGCTCGGTCTTGAAGCTCGCCAAGACCATCCACAGGATCGGGAAGAAGATCAGAAATCCGAACAGCCAGGCCGCCGCCGTCGATATCGCCACCCGCCGCGTCGTCGCCATCCGTGCCATTTCAGGCCTCCAAATTGCGGCCGACGATGCGGACCAGGAAGAAGGCGACGACGTTGGCGATCACCACCGCGACGAGGCCGCCTGCAGAGGCGCTGCCAACGTCGAACTGGATCAGTGCCTGCGAATAGATCAGGAAGGCGATGTTGGTGGTCTGCAAGCCGGGCCCGCCGCCGGTGGTGACGAAGATCTCGGCGAACACGGTGAGCAGGAAGATGGTCTCGATCAGGATCACTACCGTGATGGGACGTGCGAGGTGCGGCAGGGTGATGTAGATGAAGGTCGAGACGGCGCTCGCGCCATCCATCTCGGCGGCCTCCTTCTGCTCCTCGTCGAGCGATTGCAGCGCGGTGAGCAGGATCAGCGTCGCGAACGGTAGCCATTGCCACGTCACGATCAGGATCACCGCAAACAGCGGCATATCGTTGAACCAGTCGATCGGTGTCAGGCCGAACAGCGAAGTGAGCCAGGCGAACAATCCCGACACCGGGTGCATCAACAGGTTCTTCCAGACCAGCGCGCTCACCGTCGGCATCACGAAGAACGGCGCGATCACCATCAGCCGGACGAAATTGCGGCCGATCACGGGCTGGTCCATCAGCAGCGCCAGGGGAATGCCGAGCAGGATGGTCAGCGCCAGCACGGAGCCGACCAGCACCAGGGTGTTCTGGAGCGAGGCAAGGAAGGCCGGATCAGTGAGGAAGTAGCGGAAGTTTTCCAGACCTACGAACGATTCCGAGCCGGGATCGAGCAGGCTGTAATGCAGCGTCGCGAAATAGATCGTCAGCGCGAGCGGAACGATCATCCAGATGAACAGCAGCCCGACGGCCGGCGTCAGGAGCGAGCGCGCAAGGAACTGCGTCTGCCGGGTTGCCATCCCTGGCTTCTCCTTTCGGGGAAGAAGGCGGCCATCCATCCGTACGGCGGATGGCCGCCAGTTTGAGCTCAGGAGGGAGAGCTCGGGTTCACTTGATGTAACCGGCGCGCTTCATCTCGCGCTCGGTTGAGGATTGCGCGGCGGTCAGCGCGGCATCGACCGTCATTGATCCCGCAAGCGCGGCCGAGAACTGCTGGCCCACCTGCGTGCCGATGCCCTGGAATTCGGGGATCGCGGCGTATTGTACGCCGACGTAAGGCACCGGCTTCACCGTCGGCTTGTTCGGATCGGCGGCATCGATCGAGGCCAGCGTCAGCTTGGCGAAGGGAGCGACCTTCAGATAGTCCTGGTTCTGGTAGAGCGAGGTCCGCGTGCCCGGCGGCACGTTGGCCCAACCCTCCTTCGACGCGACGAGCTTGGTGTAGTCCTTGCTCGTGGCCCAGGCGATGAACTTCTCGGCGGCTTCCGTCTTCTTGGAGCCGGCGGGGATCGCGAGATTCCAGGCCCACAGCCAGTTGGCGTTCTTGCCGAGCCCGGTGTTGGGTGCGAGCGCGAAGCCGACCTTGTCGGCGACCTTGGAATCCTTCGGGTTGGTGACGAAGGACGCCGCAACCGTGGCGTCGATCCACATCGCGCACTTGCCGGCGTTGAACAGCGCCAGATTCTCGTTGAAGCCGTTGGAGCTCGCGCCGGGAGGACCGGCTTCCTTCATGAGATTGACGTAGGTGGTGAGCGTCGCCTTCCATTCCGGCGTGTTGAACTGCGGCTCCCACTTCTCGTCGAACCAGCGCGCGCCGTAGGAATTGGCCATGGCCGAGAGGAACGCCATGTTCTCGCCCCAGCCGGCCTTGCCGCGGAGGCAAATGCCGTAGACGCCGGCACTCTTGTCCGTGAGCTTCTTGGCGGCGTCGATAACGAAATCCCAGGTCGGTTTCTCCGGCATCTTCAGGCCGGCCTTCTCGAATAAATCGGTGCGGTACATCACCATCGAGCTCTCGCCATAGAACGGCGCGGCGTAGAGCTTGCCGTCGACGGAGACCGCATCCTTGATCTTCGGCAAGAGGTCGGCGACGTCGTAATCGGCGCCGAGATTGGCGAGCGGCACCAGCCAGCCCTTCTTGGCCCAGATCGGCACCTCATAGGTGCCAATGGTCAGCACGTCGAATTGGCCGCCCTTGGTGGCGATGTCGGTGGTTACGCGCTGGCGCAGCACGTTCTCTTCCAGCGTCACCCATTTCACGGTGATATCGGGGTTCTTCTTGGTGAACTCACCCGTCAGCCCCTGCATGCGGATCATGTCGCCATTGTTGACGGTGGCGATGGTCAGGGTCGTTTCGGCCATCGCGGGGATGGCCAACAGCAGGCAAGACGCGCCGCAGACGGCGCCCAGGACGTGTTTCACGGTGACCTCCCTAAAGAGTCGCGTTTTGAGCATATGCCCACGCGTTGGGCGTATGTTCAGCTCAAGGAAGACGGTTGTCAAGCAGGCGCGCGAGCATTCAGGCAACTTATGAGTGCTGCGGTGCGGGAGGCTTTGTAATGTCGCGCACAGGGGTGGCGGCGTTCTCTTCTCCCGCTTGCGGGAGAGGTCGCATCGCATCGAAAGATGCGATGCGGGTGAGGGTTTTTCTCCTCTTGGAGAGTCTTGCCAGTCGAGAGACCCTCTCCCCAGCCCTCTCCCGCAAGCGGGAGAGGGAATCGTCTCCCGCTGCCACGCGACCTCGCCCTACCGTTCCAGGATCGCCCTTGCCGTCGCCTCGTCCGTGATCAGCCCATTGATCAACCGCCCGTTCAGTGCCGCCGCGATCGCTGGCACCTTGGCGGCGCCCACCGCCGCACCGATCGTCGTGGTGTTGGCCGGGACCTCCGGCGGGATGCTGGTGAGGCGCTTATTGGTGCCGGATTTGAGCAGGCGGCCCTTGGAATCATAGGCCCAACCGGTGATCTCGCCGATGGCACCTAACCGCATCATCTCGAATAATTCATCGCGCGTGACGAAGCCGTCGACATGCACCTGCGCCTTCTGGTCCATCTGGCCGATGCCGACGAGGCGAAGGTCCGCCTTGGCCGCGACCGCCTTCACCTTGGCGATCGGCTCGATGCGGACCATCTTGTTGCGCTCGTCCTCCGACGACATCAGGAACGGCAAGGGCATCGGATAGTGCCGCGCGCCGGTGCGGTCGGCGAGCCGGCCAACGGTATCGTAGAAGCTCGCCGAGCCGTCGGCGGAGATGTTGCCGACCAACGAGACGATCTGGTGGTTGGGCCGGTCGATCGGCGTGACGCGCTCGACCGCGGCGCGCACCGCGCGGCCTGTGCCGAGCGCGACGATGACCGGTGTCTCCGAGCGCAGCGTGGAATCGAGCAGGTTGGCGCAACGCTCGGCGATGCCTGCGGTGGCCTGCGGTGCGGCAGGATCGGCCGGCACCACCTCGCAATGAACGAGATCAAAGCGCTGCTTCAGCCGCGCCGCCAACTCCATGCAGGCGGCGATGGGATGCTCGAGTCGAAACGTGATCAGCCGCTCGGCGAGGCACAGCGAAACCAGCCGCTGCGCCGACGCGCGCGAGACCTGGAGCATCTTTGCGATCTCGTCCTGGGTATGACCGGCAATGAAATAGAGCCAGCCCGCGCGCGCGGCGTCGTCCAGCCTTGATTTCTCGTTCTCGGCGGCCATGCGGGCCTTACGCCCCCTTCCAGAAATCGCTCATGCGCCCGAAGACGCGATCGGCCCCGGCGTCCGACAATATAGCGTGCCCGTCCCGGCCGCTGTAATGGCCTCCACCGACAAATCCCCAGACGGTCATGCCGGCCGCCTTGCCGGCCTGCACGCCGCTGACGCTGTCCTCGATCACGAGTGTGCGCGCGGGCGGTATGCGCATCTTCTCGGCCGCGTGGAGGAAAAGGTCGGGCGCCGGCTTGCCGTGCCTGACCATCTGCGCCGTGTAGATGCGGCCGTCGAATAGCGGCTTGAGGCCGGTGACATCAAGCGAGAGCGATACGCGGTCGATATCGCTCGACGAGGCCACGCAGAACGGCACCGTCAGGTCCGACACCACCGCCCCCACCCCGGGGATCGGTTCCAGCGAAGCGGCAAATGTCTCGAGCACGCGCGACTTCAAGCGCGGCAGGAAGCCGTCCGGCACGATTTGCCCGAGATCGCGATAATGCTGCTCGATCGCCTTGGTGCTGCGCCCGAGAAAGAGCTCGAGCGCCTGCGCCTCGCTGAGCGCGAAGCCGAATTCGGCGAGCACTTCAGACAGGCAGCGGCAGCTCAAGAGCTCGCTGTCGACGAGCACGCCGTCGCAGTCGAAGATGATCAGATCGGGTTTTGGCCGGTCCAGGTCCATCCGGCCATTCGATCATATACCCATCGTATGAGCAATAGCTCAGCCGGAGCAAGCCCTCGGGGGGCACTTCCTGTGCCTCAATGTGCCACCTGCCGGTAGATCGCCGGCAGCGCCGCCGGCAAACGCTTGATGTTGCCGACGATGGCGTAGCCGCCGCGGCCGAACAGGGTCGGGAAATAGGATTGTGCCGTCGCGTCCACGGTCACGCCGAATGCGGCGATGCCGAGCCGGCGCGCCTCCTGCACGGATTTCCGGGTGTCCTCGACCGCGAACCGGCCCTCATAGTGATCGACGTCGTTGGGCTTACCGTCGGTAAGGACGAGCAGCAGCTTCTTGCGCTGCGGCTGGCGCGCGAGTTCGGCCGCGGCGTGGCGCACCGCGGCGCCGATCCGCGTGTAATAGCCGGGCTTGAGCGCGCCGATGCGGCGCTCCACCGCCCCGCTCATCGGCTCGCCGAAGGCCTTGACCGTCTCGAGCCGCACCCATGAGCGCCGGCGCGAGGTGAAGGTCAGGATGCTGTGGTGGTCGCCGCAAGCCGATAGCCCGTGCGCGAGCACAAGCAGCGCCTCCTTTTCGACATCGAGCACGCGATAACCGTCGACCCAGGCGTCGGTGGAGAGCGAGACGTCGACGAGCAGCGTGACCGCGAGATCGTGCCCCTGCGGGCGCATTGCGACATGGATGCGATCGAGACCACTGCTGCTGCCGGCGCGAAGGTCGCAGCGCGCGCGCACGAGCGCGTCGAGATCGAGGTCGTGGCCGTCGGCCTGGGCGCGCATCAATTCGTGACGCGGACGCAAGACTTCGAAGCGGCGACGCACCTGGCGGATATGGCGGCGCATGGCGTCATCCGCCGTCCAGCTCTCACCTTGTTCGGACGCCGCAGCCGCGAGTACGCGGCAATGATCCGGCAGATAGGAGCCGCTGCGATAGTCCCATTCGGGATAGCTCAGGACCGCGTTCAGGCGCGACGTATCGAGGGCTTCCGGCGGCAGGTCGAGATCGAATTTGAGCCGGCTCGCGGGCTTGCCACTGCGGCGGCTGAGCGTGATCTCCTCGAGATCGTCGGCCGCCTTCTGCGCATCCTCGTCCTCGCTGTCATCGGCAGGACGATCGACATTGACCATCTCGGCCATGGCGAGGATCTTCTCGAATCGATTGAGCACGAAGGGATCGCGACGATTGGCATTGTCCTCGCGCTCGCGCACCGCAAACCGTCTGCGATCGTCAGGCGGCGCAGATGCCGCGCCCGGCGCGCACTCGTCCTCGCCGGCATGCGCGGGCGAGAGCTCGCGGGTCCAGCAATCGCCCCAGAGTGGGCACGGCAGGATCGAACGATAGCCCGGCGGCGCCTTGTCCGGGAGCGGGCCCGTCCCCATCATCGCCGGCCACAGCTGGCCTGCGGGCGCCTTTCCAGTTCCAAGCAAGGCCAGGACGATCTGTTCCACCTCGCGCTCGACGCGCGGCAGTGGGCGCTGAGGCCGAACCTCGGCGGTGGCCGCAGCTAGCTGCGCGTAATCGGCGACAAGCCCCGGGAATTGCGCGAGCACCCAGACCGCCGTCTCGCTGGCGCGACGCAGCATTAGGAGATCGCGCCTGAGCGGATCCGCCTCCGCGATCGCTTCGACCGGCGCAGCCGCGAACCATGCCGCAAGCCAGCGATAGAGCGATGCATTCAGCGCACGATCGGAAAAGATCGCGATGCGGCCGGGAAGGAAGATGGTCGCAGCGTCGCGGCCCGGCTGCTCGAGGCGCTCGTCGCCGAGGCCGATGCGCTGTCGCCAGCCGAGCCGGTGAGCGGACTTTCGGGCCCCTGCGCTCGCGATCTGCACGCCGGTCTCGCCGCCGAGCGCGCGGAACATCACCGCGAGCCGGCCTTTCATCTCCGTCAGCGTGACAGCCTGATCCTTATGAACCGGATAGCTCGCGGTGCCACCGACCATTCTGTGCCAGGCCCGTCCGACCGTCTCCTCCAGTTCGAGGAAGTCGAGCATGGCAGTGGCCTCACCCGATCACGGCGCGCGCGACATCGAGCAATGCCACCTTCACGTCGGCGTCGTCGGTGAGCGGCTCGATCATGCCGGCGAGCACCGCATCGGCAGTCGGCGTGCCTGCGGCAATCAGCGTCGCGCAATAGACGACGAGCCGGGTCGAGACTCCCTCCTCCAGGTCGTGGCCCCTCAGCGCGCGCAGCCGGCCAGCCAGCCCGACAAGCGGCCGCACGCGCTCCGGCGACAGTCCGCTTTCGGCGGACACGACGGCGATCTCCTGCTCGGGCGACAGGAAGCTGAATTCGATGGCAATGAAGCGCTGCCGTGTCGACGGCTTCAACGCCTTCAGCAGCGTCTGGTATCCGGGATTATAGGAGACGACGAGCATGAAGCTGTTGGGCGCCGCGATCTCCTCGCCGGTGCGCTCCAGCGGCAGGATGCGGCGGTCGTCGGTGAGCGGATGCAGCACGACGGTGACGTCCTTGCGTGCTTCCACGACCTCGTCAAGATAGCAGATGCCGCCCTCGCGCACCGCGCGCGTCAGCGGACCGTCAGTCCACACGGTGTCGCCGCCCCTCAGCAGGTAGCGGCCGGTGAGATCTGCGGCGGTGAGATCGTCATGGCAGGCGACGGTGTGCAGCGGCAATCCGAGCCGCGCCGCCATGTGCGCGACGAAGCGCGTCTTGCCGCAGCCGGTCGGTCCCTTCAGCAGCACCGGAAGCTGATGCCGCCAGGCGTGCTCGAACAGCGCGCATTCGTTGGCGCTTGCGACATAGGCCGGCAGCGCGGGCGCCGAGGTCACGGTGTGAAGAGCGGGTTTCATGATGTCTCTCCGGACTTTCCAGGAAGCAGGCGGCCGCGGCGAACCGCGGCCGCCATTTGCATTTACTCGGCCGGCTGCAGCGCGCCGGGGATGACCGGTTGCCTGGCGCGGCCCGGCACCAGCACGGCCCAAACGAACATCAGCGCGGAGATCGCCACGAATACGCCGGAGCCGAGCCGGACCCAGTAGAACATCGCGAGCTGGTCCTGCACGTCCATGTAGCCCTGGCCGAGCACGCGCTGGAGATGGACCTGGACCACGCCGGCAAAAGTCAGCGCGAAGGTCATCACCATCATAGCGGTGCACATGATCCAGAAGCTCGCCATGGAGAGCCACTGGTTGTAGGGCGCACGTCCCCTGATCTGCGGGATGGCGTAGGCCATTACCGACAGGTTCAGCATCACATAGGCACCGAAGAAGGCGAGATGGCCGTGTGCGGCGGTGACCTGCGTGCCATGCGTGTAGTAGTTCACCGAGGACAGCGTGTGCAGGAAGCCCCAGACGCCGGCTCCGAGGAACGCCATCACCGAGCAGCCGACCGACCACAGCAGAGCTGCGCGGTTCGGATGCTTGCGACCGGCCTTCCAGGTCATCTGCACCGTGAAGATCACCATGGTGAAGAAGGGGGCGACCTCCAGCGTAGAGAACAGCGAGCCGATCCACTGCCAATAGCCGGGCGCGCCGATCCAGTAGAAGTGGTGGCCGGTGCCGAGGATGCCGGAGAAAAGCGCCAGCCCAATGATGACGTAGAGCCACTTCTCGACCACCTCGCGGTCGATGCCGTTGAGCTTGATCATCAGATAGGCCAGCACGGAGGCCATGATCAGCTCCCAGACGCCTTCGACCCAGAGATGGACGACGTACCACCAGTACATCTTGTCGACCGCCAGATTGATTGGATTGTAGAAGGCGAACAGGAAGAAGATCGCAACGCCCCACAGGCCGAACAAGAGGATATTCGTGACCGTGGTCTTGCGGCCCTTGAGCGCCGTCATCGTCACGTTGAACAGGAACATCAGACAGACGACGACGATGCCGACCTTGATGATGAAGGGCTGCTCGAGGAACTCGCGGCCCTCGTGGTAGTGGAAGAGATAGCCGACCACGGCCACACCTGCGGCGCCAAAAAACATCCAGAACTGGATTTTTGCCAGCAGCGGGCTGTAGAGCTCGGTCTCGGTCTCTTCCGGAAGCAGGAAGTAGGTCGCGCCCATGAAGCCGATCAACGACCACACGATCAGCGCGTTGGTGTGGATCATCCTGACGATGTTGAACGGCAGGAGTGTCGACAGCGTGTTGGGCAGGACGTAGATCGTCCCCGCGAGGAGGCCGAACAGGACCTGCGCGAGGAACAGAGTCAGCGCGCCGTAGAAATACAGCATCGCGACTTTCTGGGTCTGATATTTCATCTCAGGCTCTCTGTGTTTTAGGGATTCACGAGGCGATACGCTCAGCCGGCCTTGTTCGGCGGCCATTCCTGGCGCTTGATCGTAGAGGTCCATTGCAGGAAGTCGGCGAGATCGTTGAGCTCCTGGTCGGTGAGGTTGAACTGCGGCATCTGCCGCCGACCCGGCGCGCCCGAAGGCTGCGCCTGCATCCAGGCCTTCAGCGTCTCGCGCGCACCCGCCGGGTCCTCGTTGCCACCCCAGCGATCCCAGACGTTGCCGACTTCGGGAGCGAAATAGGCGCCCTCGCCGAGCAGGGTGTGGCAGTTGATGCAGGAGTTCTTCTCCCAGACATGCTTGCCGCGGGCGACCGACGACGTCAGTGTCGTCGCATCCGTCGAGGTCGTGGCCATGTAGTAATGGCTGTGCGCCGTCAGCCCTATGAAGATGGCGAAGAAAAAGGCCGAGCCGCCGTAGAAGACGTTTCGAGCGGCCGACTTGGTCAGGCGTTCAGCCATTGCCAATCCTTTCCGTTTGATTCCTGCGAAGAAGCGATGCGGTGATTTATTGCCGAACGACGCGGATCACTCTTTGACGAAGCGCAAGCAGCGCGACGATCCGCGAGGCGCCGCGTCAGATCAGGGTGACGACAGCGGATGCGAGCCAGGCGAACAGCACCACGGCGAGGACCCAGGCGCTCACGAGGCCGCGCCAGAGCGCCGGCGCGGCCCGAAGATCGAGGAAATCGAGCACGATACGGCGGCCCTTGACGGCCGCGAACGCCAGCAGCAGGGCATTTCCGAGCAGCGGATGCGCCACAAATGATGGGACCAGAATGGTCGCGAGCGCGAGACCGATCAGCGCGATCCAGGTGATGTCGAGACGATCCGGAATCACTGCTGCACCAGATAGATGATCGGGAACATGACGATCCACAGCAGATCGACCATGTGCCAAAAGGCGGTTCCCGTCTCGACCCCCGAGGCTTCGGCACTCCGGGAAACTACGGCCAGGATCACGATGCCGAGGCCGACATGCAGGAGATGAAAGCCGGTGAGGAGAAAGTAGAGGGTGAAGAACGGGCTGGTCTCCAGACCGTTTCCCTGACCGATCTCGCCGGCATATTCGAACAGCTTGACCGCGATGAAGAGAGCGCCAAGCGCCATGGCGCCGAAGAGCCAACCGCGCGCGGCCGGCCTGCGGCCCGCACGGGCGGCGGCCGTGCCGCGCGCCGCGGCCCATCCGCTGGTCACCAGAACGACGGTGTTGATCCCGGCGAGATGCGCATCGAGGGTGGTCTCGCCGGCCGCGAAGATCGCGGGATGAATCGCACGAGCGACAATGAAGGCGCCGAGGAACAGGCCGAAGGCGGCAAGCTCGCTGAAGATCAGTACCCAGATCATGGGATCGCCGGGGAGATCTTCGAGGATTCCCCAGCCAGTTTCTTGTTGCTCGCAATCCGTCGCCGACATCTGATTTCCAAACCAAGACGTCCAGCCACTACCTCGACGGCGCTGTTCCGACTTTGACGCCGGACAAAGAAGCGGCAGGCCATAGGGTGTTTGCGCTACCGCAACATCCTGGCGGCCCTTCCGCCATAGGGTGGATCAACCCGGCGGTTCCACAAGACGGCAAGCGACCAGATGAGCGATGCACAAATCGGCCTGATGACCGCGACCCCCATTATCATCGCGTTTGCCATCGCGCTCCGGCGAATGGGCGTGCTGTCGACCGTGGCGACCGTGTCAGCGATAAGCCTCTCCGTCGCGATCGCGGCGCTGCTGTTCACGACGCAGTAGCGGCAGGCGCCTCAGCGCGCCGTTGCGGCACTGCACAGCAAGGGGCGCCTGCTGCAGCTGGGGTCCGATTCCCCCGTCTTGGCTTCCTTGCGTCGTGCGCTAATATTGCGCTCCACACGACTGGATGAGTTCGCCATGCCTGAGATCATCAACCTTGGCGCGCTGCAGCTGACGTTCCTACAGAGCAAGGATGACACCGCCGGCGGCCTCGATCTGTTCGAGATGACGCTGCAGCCGAACGCGCGCATGCCGATTCCCCATTATCACGATGGCTGGGACGAAACGATCTATGGACTCAGCGGCATCTCGACCTGGCGGATCGACGCAAAGGACATCGACGTGGCGCCGGGCGAAAGCCTCTTCATCAAGCGCGGCGTCGTGCACGGTTTCATCAACCGTTCGCCCCGACCGGCGACCTGCCTGTGCATCCTCAGCCCCGGCGTACTCGGCCCGCAATACTTCAAGGAAATGGCGGCCCTGCTATTGGCCGGCAAGCCTGATCCGGCCAAAATGAAGGAAACGATGCTGCGCTACGGGCTGGTTCCGGTGATGCAATCCTGAGGATGAGTGCAGCGCGAGCGGTCGAGTCAGGTGGCCGCGCTCGCCATAATCGTTGAAAAGGGTGGGCACCGCGCAAGAGCGCTTCTGCCCACCCTACGAAATCAGCGAAACTATCGCCGCTGATTATACACGTCGATGCAGACCGCCCCGAGCAGCACCAGGCCCTTGATGACCTGCTGGTAGTCGATACCGATGCCGAGGATCGACATGCCGTTGTTCATCACGCCCATGATCATGGCGCCGACCACGGCACCGCCGACGCGCCCCACCCCGCCATAGGCCGAAGCGCCGCCGATGAAGCAGGCGGCGATGACGTCGAGCTCGAAGCCGAGACCGGCCTTCGGGGTCGCAGTGTTGAGGCGCGCGGCGAAGACGAGGCCGGCGAGCGCGGCGAGCACGCCCATGTTGACGAAGGTGAGGAAGGTCAGCCGCTCAGTCTTGATGCCCGATAGGCTTGCCGCCTTGGCGTTGCCGCCGACGGCATAGATCTGCCGGCCGATCACGGTGCGCCGGGTGACGAAGCCGTAGAGCGCGATCAACGCCGTCATGATGACCAGCACGTTCGGCAGGCCGCGATGCGAGGCGATCAGATAGGTGAAATAGAGCACGGCGCAGGCCAAGAGAACGCTCTTGCCCAGGAAGAACGCATAAGGCTCGACCTCGATGCCGTGCAATTGCTCGCGCGAACGGCCCTTGGCGCTGGCATAGACCAGTCCGAGCGCGAGCACGGCACCGATCAGCATGGAGGTCGGATGCAGCGTGCCGGCCTCGGGCAACAGTTCAGGAATGAACCCGGACGACAATTTCTGGAAGGTCGCCGGAAACGGCCCGAGCGACTGACCCTGCAACACCGCGAGCGCGAGGCCCTTGAACACCAGCATGCCCGCCAAGGTGACGATGAAGGACGGGATCTTGAAATAGGCCACCCAATAGCCCTGCGCGGCGCCGATGGCACCGCCGACCAGGAGGCAGGCGATGAACGCGAGTGTGTAGTCGATCTTGTAGGTCACCATGAGCACGGCGGCCACCGCGCCGATGAAGCCCGCGACCGAACCGACCGAAAGGTCGATATGACCGGTGACGATCACCAGCAGCATGCCCAGCGCCATGACGACGATGTAGCTGTTCTGCAGCACCAGATTGGTCAGGTTGAGTGGCTGCAGCAGCGTGCCGCCAGTGACGACCTGGAAGAACAGCATGATCGCGACCAGCGACATCAGCATGCCATAATTGCGCAAATTGTTCTTGATGAAGCTGCCGTGCCGGCGCTCCTCGGGCAGCGACACCGTCTTGTCGGTCATGGCTGCGTTCCTCCCATCTCGACGGCCGCGGGCGCGGCGTTCCCAATTTTTCTTTCGTTGCGCATGATGGCGCGCATGATCTTTTCCTGCGTCGCCTCGGATCCCCTGAACTCCCCGACAAAGGCGCCGTCATTCATGACGCAGATGCGGTCGCAGATGCCGAGCAACTCTGGCATTTCCGAGGAGATCACCACGACGCCGCGGCCGGCTTCCGCCAGCTCGTTGATGATACAGTAAATCTCGTACTTGGCACCGACGTCGATGCCCCGCGTCGGCTCGTCCAGGATCAGCACCTTCGGATCGGTCATCAGCCATTTCGACAGCACGACCTTCTGCTGGTTGCCGCCGGAGAGCTGTCCAGTCTCCTGGTAGACGTCGGAGCAGCGGATCCGCATCCGGTTGCGGTAGTCGCTGGCGACCTTCAGCTCGGCGATGTCGTCGATGACACGGCCGGGCGCGACCTGGTCGAGGCTCGCCAGCGTGATGTTCTTGCGGACGTCGTCGGCGAGAATGAGGCCGAGCTGCTTGCGATCCTCGGTGACATAGGCAAGGCCGGCATCGATCGCGGCCGCGACGCTCGGCAGCATCATCCCCCTGCCCTCGAGCCGGAGGCTGCCGCTGATGGTGGTGCCCCAGGAGCGGCCGAACAGGCTCATGGCGAATTCAGTGCGGCCGGCCCCCATCAGGCCGGCGATGCCCACGACCTCGCCTCGCTTGACACTGAAATTGACGTTCTTGATCACCTGCCGTTCGGGATGAATGGGGTGATAGACCGACCAGTTCTCGACGGTGAGCACGGGTTCGCCGATCTTCGCGCTGCGCTCCGGGAAGCGGTGAGCAAGATCGCGATTGACCATGCTGCGGATGATGCGGTCCTCCTGGATCGCCTCGGCATGGCAATCGATACTGTCGACCGTGCGGCCGTCGCGCAGCACGGTGATGTGGTCGGCGACCTTGGCGACCTCGTTCAGCTTATGCGAGATCAGGATTGAGCCGATACCCTGCTCGCGGAACGCCATGAGGCGTTCGAGCAGCGCGGCGCTGTCGGCCTCATTGAGGCTCGCGGTCGGCTCGTCCAGGATCAGCATCCGCACCCGCTTGGAGAGCGCCTTGGCGATCTCGACCAGCTGCTGCTTGCCGACGCCGAGATCGGTGATCAGCGTATCCGGCGATTCTCTCAGGCCGACTTGCGCGAGCAGTTCCCGCGTGCGCCGGTAGACCTCGTCGCGATCGATCACCCCTAACTTCGACGGCGGATGCGATAGGAAGATGTTCTCGGCGATCGACATCAGCGGGATCAGCGCCAGCTCCTGATGGATGATGATGATGCCGAGCGCCTCGGAATCGTTGATGTCGCGGAAGCGCCGCTCCTCGCCTTCGAAGACGATGGTGCCCTCGTAGCTGCCATGCGGATAGACCCCGCTCAGCACTTTCATCAGCGTCGACTTGCCGGCGCCGTTCTCGCCCACGAGCGCGTGGATCTGTCCGGCGTGAACCGAGAAATTGACGTCGCGCAGCGCCTGCACACCGGCAAAGCTCTTGCTGACGTTGCGCATCTCCAGCATGGCGGTCATGGCTTTGGTGTCCCTTGCGTTACTTCGCCTCTCCCCGCGTGCGGGGAGAGGCCGGAATTCGAGCGCAGCTTGAATTCCGGGTGAGGGGGAGTCTCCGCGAGGGCAACTCTCACCGCACCCGTGGAGAGCCCCCTCACCCTAACCCTCTCCCCGCACGCGGGGAGAGGAGGAAGAAAGAGTTCTTACTGGAACTGCGACTTCTTGTAGTAGCCGCTGTCGACCAGCACCTTCTCCCAATTGTCCTTGTAGACCACCACCGGCTTGAGCAGATAGGACGGCACCGTCTTGACGCCGTTCTCGTAGGTCTTGGTGTCGTTGACGGTGACCTGCTTGCCGGCGAGCGCCGCGTCGACCATGTCGGCCGTGACCTTGGCGAGGTCGCGGGTGTCCTTGAAGATGGTCGAATACTGGTCGCCGCGCAGCATCGCCTTGATCGAGGGCACCTCGGCGTCCTGGCCGGAGATGATCGGCATCGGCTGATCGGCGCTGCCGTAGCCGACGCCCTTCAGCGAGGAGATGATGCCGATCGAGATGCCGTCATAGGGCGACAGCACGGCATTGATCTTCTTGTTGCCGTAATAGGCGCTGAGCAGGTTGTCCATGCGGGCCTGCGCGGTGGCGCCGTCCCAGCGCAGCGTCGCCACCTTGTCCATGCCCATCTGGCCGGAGACGACGACGAGCTTGCCGCTGTCGATGTAGGGCTTCAGCACGCTCATCGCGCCGTTGTAGAAGAAGTAGGCGTTGTTGTCGTCGGGCGAGCCGCCAAACAGCTCGATGTTGAAGGGCCCCTTGCCTTCCTTAAGGCCGAGCCCCTGCTCGATCGACTGCGCCTGGAGCACGCCGACCTGGAAATTGTCGAACGTCGCGTAGTAGTCGACGCTCGGCGTGCCGCGGATCAGGCGGTCATAGGCGATCACGGTGATGCCCTTGGCCTTGGCCTGCTTGAGCACGTCGGACAGCGTGGTGCCGTCGATCGCCGCGATCACCAGCGCCTTCGCACCCTTGGTCACCATGTTCTCGACCTGCGAGAGCTGGTTCGGAATGTCGTCCTCGGCATATTGCAGGTCGGTGTTGTAGCCGCGCTCCTTCAGCACCTTGACCATGTTGTTGCCGTCGTCGATCCAGCGCGCCGAGGATTTGGTCGGCATGGCGATGCCGACTGTCGCCTTCTGGGCGGAGGCGGTCACGCCTGTGGCCATCGTGGCGGCGCCGGCCAGCGCCAGTGCGAGGAACGTCGTCTTCAGTTTCAGCATATTTCACTCCCTTTGGGTGTCAGACTGTTTCTTCGTGTCGTCGAGAACGTGGGTGGGCTGCTTCGATCTCCTATGCGAGCTTGACGTCGGGCTCCGCACGACCGCGCGCGGATGCATCCAACAGAAAGGTCTGGCCTGCTTGCGGATCGGCGGCGCGCGCAGCCGCGTCCATGTCCTGCCAGGCGGAGGTGACGAGGAGACGGGACAGATCGGGGCCAACGAAAGCCGGGCAGCTCGCCTGCTTCGCAGGAACGCTCAAGGAGCGCAGGCGCTCGCCCTGCGGAGAGTAGACATCGATACGGCCCGCGCCCCAACAGGCATTCCAGATCTGCCCCTCGGCGTCGCACACCGAGCCGTCGGGGCCGCCGATGCCGGTGTGGCGCAGCAGCACCTCCGGCTCGCCGCGCGGCAGGCCCGTCGCCGGATTGAGCGGCACCGTGTAGAGCACGGCGCGCGCACTATCGGCGAAATAGCCGATCGCACCGTCCGGCGAGAAGCAGATCGAGTTGGGAATGCTGATGCGGGGGAACAGCAGCGAGATCTTGCCGCGATGAAACGCGTAGATCGCGCCCGCCCCTGCTTCCGCCTTGCGTCCCATGGTGCCGATCCAGAACGTGCCGGATTGATGCACGCGGGCGTCGTTGGAACGCGTGGCGGGATTGTCGGCTTCGAGCGGACAGAACAGCTTCATCGCGCCATCGCCAAGCTTGCGGATGTAAAGCCCATCCTCAGCGACGATCAACTGACGCTCGGCATCGATGCGTCCGAGCGCGCTCGCCATCCGGCCGAGCGCATGGATGCGGACCTCACCGCCGCTGAGCTGCGCCTCGAATAGCAGCCCTTCGCGGATGTCGAACCACCAGGCGGTGTCGGTGGTCGCATCATAGGTCGGTCCCTCGCCGAGATGGCAAGGATGGTCCGAGAGCACAGACGTCGGTACCTCTTCCATCATGTCGTCCTCACCGAAAAGCGATAGACCGTGTGATGGCGATAGACCTCACCGGGTGAGAGCCGCGGGCTCGGGAAATCCGGCCGGTTCGGCGCGTCGGGCCAGATGTGGGGTTCCAGGCACATCGCATCCGACTGCCGGATGAGCTTGCCGCCCTTCCCGGAGATCGTGCCATCGAGATAATTGCCGGAATAGACCTGAAGTCCGGGCTGATCGGTGAACAGCTCCATGATGCGCCCCGAGCGCGGGGCCTCCAGCCGGGCCGCGAAAGCAAGCTTGCCATCACGCGCGAGGCAGTAGGTGTGATCGTAGCCCCTGCCGCTCTGCAATTGCTGATCGCTCTCGCGGATGCGCGCACCGACGGGCCGTGCTTCGCGGAAGTCGAACGGCGTGCCGGCAACGTGACGCGGCGGCTCCGGCAGCGGAATGGCGGTGGGATCGATCGCGAGAAAATGCTCGGCGGCGACCGTCAGTCTATGATCAAGGATGGGGGTACCCGACGTCGCACCTTCTAGATTGAAGAAGCTGTGGTTGGTGAGGTTGACGATCGTCGGCCGGTCCGTGCGGGCTTCCATGGTGAGCGACAGCTCAGTCGGCCCCGTGATGCGATAGGTCAGACGCACATCGAGCCGGCCGGGATAATTTTCTTCGCCATGCGGGCTGACATAGGTGAGCATCACGGCGGGCTCGGCGCCCTCGTCGATCTCCGCAATCTCCCAGAGTTTCCGATCGAAGCCATCGAGGCCGCCGTGCAGCGCATTCGGACCGTTGTTGACGGGAAGCTGCACCGTCTCGCCGTCGAGCGAAAACTGTCCCTTGGCGATGCGGTTGGCATAACGGCCGACGGTGGCGCCGAAGAACTTTCGCTCGGCGAGATAGCCCGCGAACGCATCGTGGCCGAGCATGACATCGTCGTAGCCGCCCTTCGCGTCCGGCGCGATCAGCGCCTGGATCACCGCGCCATGGGTGATGATCCGCGCTTCGAACTTGCCCGCTCCGCGCAGTACGATGCGTTCGACCGCGCGGCCGTCCGGCAGCGTTCCGAAAACGTCTCTTGTTATTTTCGAGCCAGCCATTGTCAGTCCACAAATGCTTCGACGATCGTCCGCTTGCCGAGCAGGAAAGCATCGGCGACGAGACGCAATGGCGCCAGATCGACGTCGCTCGCGCAGGTCGCAGCGAGATCGACGAAGCGCCGGTAGAGCTCCCGATATTCCTCATCGGGCGCCTCGGCAACGGTCTTGCCGTCGATCGCCATGCGCCTGCCGCCACCGGACAGAGTCAGCTGGCCCTGATCGGTTTCCACGAGGATATCCCAGCTCTGCGGTCCGGTCTGGCGGAAATCGAACTCGGCGGTGACAGGCAGGCCGCCGATGTCCGTCAGCGTCAGCTTCGCGGCGATCGGCGCCTGGCAGTTGGCGGGAAAAGCCAGCTCGGCCGCCGTGACGAACACCGCCTGCGGCAGGATTTTGGTCAGGATCGACAGCGCGTTGATGCCGGGATCGAACACGCCAAGCCCGCCCGGTTCCCAGATCCAGCCTTGCCCGGGATGCCAGACACGGACGTCTTCCTTCCAGCTGATGTGCACGGAGGTGATGCGGCGTTCGGCGAGCCATTGCCGCGCCGGCTCGACCGCCGGCGCGTAGCGCGAATGCCAGGTCGCAAACAGCGTCCGCTTCGCACCCGCCGCCATCGCGATCAGCGGATCGAGCTCGGCAACGCCGGTGCCGGGCGGCTTCTCCAGCATGACATGCTTGCCGGCGGCGAGCGCCGCGGCCGCCTGGGCACGGCGCACCTGCGGCGGCGTGCAGAGCGACACCGCGTCGATCGGCGGCCCCTTCTCCAGCAACTCCTCGATGGTGGCGAAATGCGGCAGCCCTGGCAGCGAGGCGTTGCGACTAGCGACAGCCACGAGCGTCGCACCCGGTGTCGCCGCGATCGCACTGAGGTGCTGGTCGCGCGCGATCTTGCCGAAGCCGACGATGGCGATACGAAGTTCAGTCACGATCTCTCTCCGGATTTCGCAGATGACAGCGGCTCGGCCGGCGCGGTTTCGATCACCGCGTCCTCGTGGCGGCGCATGCCGTTGTGAATGACGTAGACCATCGCCTCCGACGCGGCGTCGACATCGCCCGCCGCAATGGCATCGACGATCTTCTGATGCCAGAGCAGCACGGTGTCGCGGTCCTCCGACTCGACCGGGGCGCTCAGCAGGAACGAGGCGCGGAGCGCAGCCTCGATGACATGCCCGATCGAGCGCATGAACAGATTGCCGGAGGCACGCGCCACCCCAACATGGAGCGCGAGGTCGGCATCGGCAAAGCCGACGGAGTCGGACGCTTCAAGCCGCATGCGATCCATGCAGCGACGGAGCTCAGCGACGTCCTCGTCGGACCGGTGCATAGCTGCGAGAGCGGCGGCGCGCGGCTCGACGGCCAGACGGATCTCAGCGAGGTCGTTGAGGAAACGCTTGTCGATGCCGGCGTCCAGATGCCAGGCCAGCACGTCGGCGTCGAACATGTTCCAGGCGCCGCGCTCGCGTACGACGGTACCGACCCGCGCCTTGGTGGTGAGCAGCCCCTTGGCAACCAGGGTCTTCACACTCTCCCTGAGCACCGGCCGCGACACGCCGAACATCGCGATCATCTCGGCATCACCGGGCAGCCGCGTCCCCTCCGCATAGCGGCCGGCGATGATGTCGACACCGATCGAGCGGGCCACCTCCGCATGGTTGGAGTGGGCCCGTCGCGTCGGGATGACGACGATGCGCGAGGTCATGAGATTGCTCCTGCACTCTTCCTCACCGGCCGTCGTGCAAGCGCGACCAGCCCCTGCTGCAAGGCGATGAAGGCGAACAGCAGCACGCCGGTCGCGATCTTAGTCCACCAGCTCGACAGCGTGCCATCGAAATTGATGTAGGTCTGGATCAGGCCCTGAATTAGCACGCCGAGGAAGGTGCCGATCACCGATCCCTGTCCGCCAGTGAGCAGCGTGCCGCCGATCACGACGGCCGCGATGGTGTCGAGCTCGACGCCGACCGCGGAGAGCGAATAGCCCGCACTGGTGTAGAAGGAGAAGACAATGCCGGCGATGCCCGCCAGCAGGCTCGACAGCATGTAGATCTTCACCGTCATCTTGCCGACTGCAACGCCCATCAGGCTCGCGGTCGCCCGGCTGCCGCCGAGCGCATAGACATTGGCGCCGAACCGGGTGAGATGCAGCAGCAGGGCGCCGCCGATCACGATCACCAGCATGATGATCGCGATCGCCGTCAGCCGTCCGCCGCCGGGCATCCGCAGCGCGAAGTCCGACACGGTGGAGTAGACCGGCGCGGTGATCGGCACCGATTCCGTCGAGAGCAGGAAGCTCGCACCGCGTGCCAAGAACATGCCGGCGAGCGTGACGATGAAGGGCGGCAGGTCGAAGACATGGATCACGGCGCCCATTGTAGCCCCGAACCCAGCCGAGAGCACCAGGATGGCGGCGAAAGCGACCAGTGGCGGCACGCCCCAGCGCTCGATGGCCAGCGCCACGAACACAGTGGTGAAACCGATCACCGAGCCGACCGAGAGATCGATGCCGCCGGAGATGATGACGAAGGTCATGCCGATCGCGACGATGCCGAGGAAAGCGTTGTCGGTGAGGAGATTGCCGACCACGCGGGTCGAGGCAATGTTGGGGAATTGCATCGCGCAGAGCGCAAAGCCGGCGACGAGCACGATGGCCGTGATGAGGACGGGCGGCAGGCCTTTCATGCTTTGGACCTCCGCACCCGCGCGGCGATTCCGGCAATGCCGGCGAATTTCGGCGATTGCAGCAACAGCACCGCGAGCACCACCACCGCCTTGACCAGCAAATTGAACTCCGGCGGATAGCCGGACAAGAGGATCCCGGTATTCATGGTCTGGATGATCAGCGCGCCGAGCACGGCGAGCAACAGGCTGAAGCGGCCGCCGAACAGCGAGGTGCCGCCGATCACCACCGCAAGAATGGCGTCGAGCTCGAGCCAGAGGCCGGCATTGTTGGCATCCGCGCCCATGATGTCGGCGGCTGCGATCACGCCGGCGAGCGCCGCGCAGACGCCGCACCAGACATAGACCGACAAGATCATGGCCCGCGTGCCGACGCCGGCGAGCTCGCTTGCGCGCGCATTGCCGCCGGTCGCCTCGATCAGCAGCCCCAGCGCCGAGCCGCGCACCACCGCGCCGGTGAGGATCAGCATGCCCAAGGCAATCGCGACCGGCACGGGCAGGCCGAGAATGGCGCCATTGCCGAGCCAGACCAGATCCGACGAAGAGAAGGTCACGATGCGCCCCTCGGTGATCAGCTGGGCGATGCCGCGTCCGGCCACCATCAGGATCAGCGTCGCCACAATCGGCTGCATGCCGAGCACCGCAACGAGGAAGCCGTTCCAGAGCCCACAGACGAGTCCGGCACCGAGCGCAGCCCCCAGCACGATCGGCAGACCGTGGCTGTCGGCGAGGCTCGCCGCGATCGCGCCCGAGATCGCCATGACGGCGCCGACCGACAGGTCGATGCCGCGCGTGGCGATTACCAGCACCATGCCGAGCGAAAGCAGCGCCACCGGCGTGCCACGGTTGAGCACGTCGATCAGGCTGCCAAACAGCCGGCCGTCCTGGAGACGCAGGTCGAAGAATTGCGGCGACACCACGCGATCGACCGCCAGGATGACGACCAGCGCAAGGATCTGGGCAAGGCCGCGGCGCGGCAACAGCGCTGTCATGCCCGGCCCTCATGCGCAACGCTGGCGCCGTCCGCGGCGATGGCCGCAAGAATGTTGCCGACGTCGATCGCCTCGCCTGCGAGCTCCTCGACATGGGCACGGTCGCGCAACACCACGACGCGATCGGAATAGGTCACGATCTCATCCAGCTCGGAGGAGATCACGAGCAGTGCGAGGCCGTCGTCGCAGAGCTCGCGGATCAGACGGATGATCTCGGCATGCGCGCCGACATCGATGCCGCGGGTCGGCTCGTCCAACACCAGCAGGCGCGGCGATGTCGCGAGCCAGCGCGCCAGCAGCACTTTCTGCTGATTGCCGCCGGACAACAGGCCGACCGGACGTTCGGGATCTGCCGGGCGGATGTCGAGCATCTTGACGTAACGGCGCGCGATCTCGTCCTGCTCGCGGCGCGACAGCGGGCGATGCAGCCCGCGCTTGGCCTGGAGCGCGAGCACGATGTTCTCACGCACGCTGAGCTCGGCGACGATGCCGTCAGTCTTGCGCTCCTCCGGGCAATAGCCAAAACCGTGGCGGACGCCGTCGCGCGGCGACTGGAGCCGCACGGGGGTGCCCTCCACCCTCGCCTGCCCGCGATCGGCGCGTTCGGCGCCGAACACCAGCCGCGCCGTCTCGGTCCGGCCCGAGCCGAGCAGGCCGGCCAGACCAACGACCTCGCCATGGCGCAGCTCGAGATTGAACGGCGCGACATAACCGGCCTTGCCGTAACCCTCGAAGCTCGCGCAGATCTCGCGCGCCTTGTGTTCGGTGGCAGAAGCCCGCGCGCTGGTGGTCTCGGCCAGCTCGCGACCGAGCATCATCCGGATCAATTCCAGCCGCGGCAGCGAAGCCGTCTCGCGCTCCCCGACCAGGCGGCCGTTGCGCAAGACCGTGATGCGGTCGGAGATCTCGTAGACTTGGTCCAAGAAGTGGCTGACGAAGACGATGCCGATGCCACGCTTTGCGAGCTGGCGCATGATGCCGAAGAGAATCTCGACCTCGTGGCGGTCGAGGCTCGCGGTCGGCTCGTCCAGGATCAGCACGCGTGCGGAGAGATCGACGGCCCGCGCGATCGCGGTGACGTGCTGCACGGCAACCGAATAGCTGCCGAGCGGCGCGGCGACATCGATATCGAGGCCGAAGTCCGCGAGCAAGGCCTTGGCGCGGCGACGCATCTCGCCTTCGCGGACAATGCCGAAACGCATCGGCTGGCGGTCGAGAAACAGATTCTGTGCCACCGAGAGGTTCGGCAGCAGATTGACTTCCTGGTAGACGGTGGCAATGCCGGCCTGAAGCGCGGCCTTGGCCGAGCGCGGCGCGATGGCTTCGCCACTGATCCTGACGATGCCGGCATCGCGCGGGAACACGCCGGTGACCGCCTTGATCAGCGTGGACTTGCCGGCGCCGTTCTCACCGAGCAGCGCATGGATCTCGCCGGCCCGCAGCGTGAAGTCGACCTCCTGCAACGCACGCACAGCACCGAAGCTTTTGCTGATCCCGCGCACCTCCAGAAGGGCCGGAGCAGGATCGGGGCTGTTCTCCATGACAACGTCACTCCCGCCGGTGCCCGCTGATGATGCGGTCACCCAGCCTATTCGTTCGCACAGCGATTTCGAAGGGGGTATCGCCGGACCACCGAAACATGGCGGTCCGGCGCAGCGCCCGCCTCAGTAACCGAGGCCCTTCTTGCTGTCGTAGATCTTCTGCGGATCGTCGGCAGCGGTATAGAGCTTGGACTCGGTCTGGATCCACTTCGGCGGAACCGTGCCCTTGCCCTTGAATGCCGCAATCGCATCGAGCGCCGGGCCGGCCATGTTCGGCGTCAGCTCGACGGTCGCATTGGCTTCGCCGGCGGCCATCGCCTTGAAGATATCGGGACCGCATCGATGGAGACGGTGAGGATCTCCTTGCCGGGCTTGAGGCCGGCTTCCTTCATCGCCTGGATCGCACCGACCATCATGTCATCGTTGTGGGCGTAGACCGCGCAGATCGACTTGCCGCCGCCTTCGGCCTTGATGAAGCTCTCCATCACCTCCTTGCCCTTGGCGCGGGTGAAGTCGCCCGTCTGGCTGCGCACCACCTTCAGGTTCGCATGCTTGGCGATGGCGGTGTCGAAACCCTTCTTGCGGTTGGCCGCGACGCTCGCGCCGACCGTGCCCTGCAATTCGACGATGTTGCAGGCCTTAGCCCCGACGGTCTTGGCCAGCCAGTCGCCGGCGACCTCGCCTTCGTGCACGCTGTCGGAGGTGACAGCGGTGAGATAGAGCTCCTTGCCAGAGGGATCGATGTCGCGGTCGAGCAGCACGACCGGGATCTTGGCCTCCTTGGCTTCCCTCAGCACCGAATCCCAACCGGTCGAGACGACAGGCGCAAGGAAGATCGCGTCGACATTCTGCGCGATGAAGGAGCGGATCGCCTTGATCTGGTTCTCCTGCTTCTGCTGCGCGTCAGCGATCTTGAGATTGACCTTTCGCTTGGTGGCTTCCTGCTTGGAGACCGAGGTCTCGGCCGCGCGCCAGCCGGATTCCGATCCGATCTGCGAGAAGCCGATGGTGAGCTCGGCGGCATTCGCCGGGAGGGCGAGCAGCAACGCGGCCGTGGCGCTGGCAGCAAAAAGGGCTTTGAGGGTCATCAGGCGTGTCTCCCAAGATGGTTTTATCCGGGGCGCCGATGGTAGCATGACACCCACAGGCCGGCCTTCGAGGCGGCGGAAGGCACTATTTCACGGAAGAATGGTTCCGTATAGTCATATTATTTGACTATTTAGTGGAAAGAGCGGCGGAAGCGGCTGGCCGCATAGATGACACGCACAGCGCGATTTTGTTCCACACATGCAACGCGGAGATGAAGGAGAAATTGTGGGCAGCGACAGCGCGCTCCCTCGCCCCGTTCTTACGGGGCGCGACGAGCTTCGCTCGCGCTGAGAGGGTTGGGGTGAGGGGGATCTCCGCGAAAACAGTGAGAGACGGACTCGTAACCTCTCCTCCCCGTCATTGCGAGCGCAGCGAAGCAATCCAGAATCCCTCCGCGGAATGACTCTGGATTGCTTCGCTGCGCTCGCAATGACGATGTGGCGAGAGCTGTGCGCATGTCGGCCTAATCGACTCGTGGAGAGTCCACCTCACCCGGAATTTGCTTTCGCAAAATCCGGCCTCTCCCCGCAAGCGGGAGAGGCGAAGAGCTAGATCAGCTTCCGCTGCGCGAGATTCTTCATCAGTGCGCCGATGCCGAAGGTCCACGGCTCGCACTCGTCGCTGGTGCGCATGCGGTTGACGAGCTTGCCGAGCTGGGGCGCGGCGATCGTGACGATGTCGTCGCGCTTGTGGGTGAACCCCTGCCCCGGCGCATCACGGTCCTCGACGGGCGCGAACATCGTGCCGAGGAACAGCACGAAACCATCTGGATATTGATGCACCTTGCCGATGGTCTGCGCGACGAGATCGGTCGGGTCGCGGCTGATCTTGCTGATCGAGGAATGGCCGTTGAGAACGAATCCGTCCGCGCCCTTCACGTTGAGGCTGATGTCCAGCCTGCGCGCGTCGTCCAGCGAGAACGTGTCGTCGAACAGGCGTAGCAGCGGGCCGATCGCGCAAGAGGCGTTATTGTCCTTGGCCTTCGACAGCAGCAGCGCCGAGCGGCCCTCGAAGTCACGCAGGTTCACGTCGTTGCCAAGCGCGCCGCCGACGATCCTGCCGCGGCTCGAGACGAACAGCACGAGCTCGGGCTCGGGGTTGTTCCAGGTCGATTTCGGATGCAGGCCGGCATCCATGCCGGTGCCGACCGACGACAATGTCGGCGCCTTGGTGAAGACCTCGGCATCGGGACCGATGCCGACCTCGAGATACTGGCTCCAGGCGTTCTGGTCGATCAGCACCTGCTTTAGATGCATCGCCTGGTCCGAGCCGGGCTTGAGCTTCGACAGATCGTCGCCGATCAGCCGCGTCACTTCTTTGCGGATCGCTTCAGCCGAGGCAGGGTTGCCCTTGGCGCGCTCCTCAATCACGCGCTCCAGCATCGAGATCGCGAAGGTGACGCCGGCGGCCTTCAGCGTCTGGAGATCGACGGGTGCAAGCAGCCACGGCTTCTGACGATCGCGCCCATCGGGCGCGGTGTTGGCGACGATGGCTTCGAGATCGCCGATGCGCTCGCCCTTGGTCGAGCTAAGCGCCTTGGCTGGATCGTCCTCTTCGCAGAGCGCGCTGATGGTGGGGAATTTCGCCGTGACGTCGAAGACGCCGTCGCCCCGCACGGCGACGACGGCGGGCCCATTCGCCTGCGGCAGCCAGACGCGGCCGGCCAGCGTTCCCTGCGTGCCGTCCTCGGGGAGAAGGTCTTTAACCGTCAATGTCGTCATGGCCGCGTCCTCGCTGTTTTTCGGACCGGCCGCATCATTCGACGGCTGGTCCCCTTGGCGAAGACCAATAAACGTCTGGCGAGGGAAGTCCAGAGCGGCGGCTATGCCCCCGCCCGCGCCTTCCGCGCCGCAATCTGCTGAAGCGCCCAGCGTGCGTTCTTGCGAACATCGGGATCGGGATCATCGGCGATCACAGCCAAGAATGCTTCGCCATCGGGATGGGCGATCTCGCCGAGCGCCGCGGCGGCCTCCTTGCGCAAATTGGCCTGGTCGTGATTGACGCAATTGCCGATCGGGCGCACCGCGCGTTCGATCTTCATCTTGCCGAGGCTGCGGATCGCCTTCAGCCGCACCTGCCAAAACTCGTCGGCAAGGCAGGCGACGAGCTGATCGGCCGCGAGCGAACCGTTGACGTTGAGGCCCAGCGTTTCCGCAGCCATCTCCCGCACCATCCAGTCCGAGTCCTTCAACGCACGCGTGATCGTCTCCGCGGCAGGCTTCATCTGCGAGAATGCAAGCGCGCTCACGGCGGCGCGGCGCACATGGGCGTCGGGATCGTTGATCAGCGCCGTCAGCGCGGGGATGGATTCTTCCAGCTTCAGGAAGCCGATCACGCCGATCGCCTGCACGCGCACGGCGGCATCGGAATCCTGTAATGCTTCCAGCGCCGGCTTCAGCGTGTCCTTGCGACGCAGCTCCTTGAGCGCGCGCAGTGCGCCCATGCGGACGAAGGCGTGGGGATGCCTCACCAGCGGCAGGATGACATCGGCGCAAGCGGGATCCTTGAATTCGGCCATGCTGTCGGCCGCGGCGCCCGCGACGATTCTCTCGGGGTCGACCAGCAGCTTCACCAGCGCGCTCGCGGCTTCCGGCCCGTCGAACTCGCCGAGCGCCATCGCGACCTGCTGGCGCACGCCTGCGTCGGGATCGGCCACCATGTTGGCGAGATGAGCGACCGCGGCGGGATCGCCGGAATGGCCGAGTGCGATGATGGCGACACGGCGCTCGGCGGGATCGGCCGCCTGGAGCCGCTCATCAGCGTCGTCGAGATCGTCATAGGACTCGAACGGGCTCGACATGGTCACCTCAACAAATACGGAATGTTGACGGTGACGGCGCCGGTCGGGCAATCCGCCTCGCAGGGCATGCAGTACCAGCACTCGTCATAGGCCATGTAGGCTTTGTTGGTCATGTCGCTGATGCGCAGCACGTCGAGCGGGCAGACGTCGACGCACACGGTGCAGCCCTTGTCGGCGATGCATTTGGCGTCGTCGACGACCACCGGAACCGATGTCTGATAGGACGCGAGAGGCATCGTTATCTCCTGTTGCTTGCTGTGACGAGGGCTCAGGCTGTGGCCCGGATGCGCTGCTTGTCGTAAAGGTCCTTCTCGTCGTCGGCGATCGGGACGACATAGGGTTCCACCGCCCGCTTCTCGATGGTCATCCTGCCGTTCCACTTGGACAGCAGCGTGTGGCAGAACCAGTTCTCATTGTCCTTCTCCGGGAAATCCGTGCGCCAGTGATAGAGGCCCCAGCGGCTCTCCTCGCGGTAGAGCGAGGCATGCGCAGCCATGTCGGCGCAATCCATGATCGATTGCACCTCGAGCGCGCGGAGCAGCTCGTGCGCATTGCGCGCAATCATGCGCTCCTGCATGTCTTCCCTCGCCTCGGCGAGACGGCGCATGCCAAGCTCGTATTTGCGGGTGACCTTCGGCGGCTGGAGATAATCGTTGACGAGGCGGCGGGTCTTGTACTCGATCTGGTTCGGCGGAATGCCGTCCTCGCGCTTCGTCGGCGCCATCACGCGGTCGCGCTCCATCGCGACGTCCGCGGCATCGAACTCCGCAAAGTCGTGGCTGTCGGCGAACTCCATGGCGTCGATGCCGGCGACCGAACCGTTGGTGAAGGCGCCCAGCATGTAGTTGTGCGGAACGCTCGCCATGTCGCCGGCGGCGTAGAGGCCCGGCACGGTGGTACGGGCATTGTCGTCGACGAACACGCCCGAAGCGCTGTGACCGGAGCAGAAGCCGATCTCGGAAATGTGCATCTCGATCGACTCGCTGCGATAGTCGACCCCGCGCCCCTGCTGGAACAGGCCGCGCGTCGGGCGCTCGACCTTGTGCAGCGTCGACTCGATCTCGGAAATGGTATTGGGGTGGAGATGCTTGAGCTGGAGGAACACCGGCCCCTTGCCGGACAAGAGTTCATTGTAGAACTCCAGCATCATCTGGCCGGACCAATAGTCGCATTCGATGAAGCGCGAGCCTTCGTTATTCGCGGTGTAAGCGCCGAAGGGGCCCGCGACATAGGCACAGGCCGGACCGTTGTAGTCCTTGATCAGCGGGTTGATCTGGAAGCATTCGAGGTTCGCGAGCGCGGCGCCGGCGTGATAGGCCATGGCATAGCCATCGCCGGAATTGGCGGCGTTCTCGTAGGTGCCGAACATGTAACCGGAGGTCGGCAGGCCGAGACGGCCGGCGGCGCCCATGCACAGGATCACCGCCTTGGCCTTGATCACCAGCATCTCGGCAGTGCGGGTATTGACGCTGACCGCACCGGCGATGCGGCCGTCGGCGGATTTCAAGAGCCGCGTCGCCATGTAGCGGTTGGAGATCAGGATGCGGGCGCGGCGGAGCTGGCGATACAGCGCCTTCTTCACGGTCTCGCCGTTCGGCATCGGCAGCACATAGGTGCCGATGTGGTGCACCTTCTTGACCGCGTAATCGCCGTTCTCGTTCTTGAGAAAGCGGATGCCGAAACTGTCGAGCTCTTCGATGACCTTGTAGCAGTTCTGCGCGTATTTATAGACCGCCTTCTGGTCGACAATGCCGTCATTGGCGATGGTGATTTCCTTGGTGTACTGCTCGGGCGTCGCGTAACCGGGGATGACGGCATTGTTCAGCCCGTCCATGCCCATCGAGATCGCGCCGGAGCGCTTGACGTTGGCCTTTTCGAGCAGGACGACGTTGGCCTTCGGGTTTTTCAGCTTCGCTTTCAGCGCCGCCATCGGGCCGGCCGTGCCGCCGCCGATCACCAGCACATCGCAGGAAACCTCCGAAAGTCCGTCGACGATCTGATCTAGTGCCATCGCTTGCTCCTGGTTCGCCGATGGGCGGCGCCTTTGCGTCAGATTTGTTCAGGTGACGTCCCGGCGATAGCAATTAGTTGTCGACGGGGTGCGATTTGCGCTTCAGCGCTCGACAAAGGCCTTTTCGATCACGAAATGGCCGGGCTGGCTGTGATTGCCCTCAACGAAGCCGCGCGCCGAGGACATTGCGTGGAGTTCCTCCAGCATCGCCGGGCTGCCGCAGAGCATGATGCGGTCGGTCCGGATATCGAGGCCTGGTAGCCCGATGTCGTCGAACAATTGGTTCGATGCGATCAGGTCGGTGATGCGGCCGCGATTCCTGAACGGCTCGCGGGTCACGGTCGGGTAATAAATGAGCTTGTCGCGGATCAGCGGTCCGAAAAATTCGTGATTGCGCAGGCCTTCGACGACGTGCTCGCCATAGGCAAGTTCCGAAACCTGGCGGCAGCCATGGGCAAGCACGATGGTCTCGTAGTTCTCGTAGACGTCGGGGTCCTTGATGAGGCTGGCGAACGGCGCGAGCCCCGTGCCGGTCGAGAGCAGCAAGAGGCGTTTTCCCGGAATGAGGTTGCCGGTGATCAGCGTGCCCGTCGCCTTGCGACCGACCAGAATGATGTCGCCTTGCCTGATCTTCTGAAGGCGCGAGGTGAGCGGGCCGTCCTGCACCTTGATCGAGAAGAATTCGAGCGCCTCCTCGTGATTGGCGCTGGCCATGCTGTAGGCCCGCATCAAGGGCTTGCCCTCGACCTCGAGGCCGATCATCGCGAACTGGCCGTTCTGAAAGCGGAAGCCGGGATCGCGCGTCGCAGTGAAGCTGAACAGAGACTCGGTCCAGTGCCTGACCGACAAAACCGTTTCCTTTTGAAATGCGCTCATCCGCCGTCTCTCCTTGGCTCGATTGCGCCCAAGGTTTCGGAGAGCGGGGACTACGGCAACGCGGAAGTGAAATTCCCGGTCGATTAGTTTCACATTTCGGGGGCGATGCTTGAATGCAGGTATCGAAGATCGGCGGCCCATGCCTGCGCCGGCAATTAGTTGCTATCGCAGCGGCGCTGCGAAACGTAGAGCAAGGTCGGAGATACGTCATGACCATGACCTTGGTGGCACCGACCGTGGCCGACTATGAAGCCAGCGCCGATCTCGCCTCGCTCCTCGTCCGCACCACGCAGGATGAGGCGATCAGCCTACCCGCGGAAACGCTCCGCCTCTCCTGCAAATGCGCCCACTGCACCCGCGCCCGGTTCGATGGCCGCTTTCCTAAGGCATTTCCGGGCATTGCGATCACCGAGATCGGCGATCTCGGCTATGGGCTGAATATCTCGTTTTCGGACGGCCATAACAGGGGGATCTACCCGAAGCCTTATTTGCTGAGTTTGGTGGGGCGTTAAGCCGACGCAGTCTTGAGATAGGGGGACAGTGGCCACAAACTCCGCTGTCATTCCCCGCGAAGGCGGGGAATCCAGTACGCCGCGGCCTCTCCGTAACTCATTGCTGTCTCTGGAATATTGGGTCGGCCGGGCGATGACACCTGAATGTGTGGCGCGCGTAGGCTCCGATAGCAGCATTCCCTCCGATCTGGCACGGACATTGCTCCTCTTTAGAACGATTTGAACGTTCCGGAGGCAGATGATGTTGCAGGCGGCGAATGCAGTTCGTGGGACTGTTCCCCCGGCAGTCCGGCCTGCCGGCAGCTCCTCGCTGCTGCTCACCGAGAACCAGCAATGGATCGGCGGCCCGCCGCCGCTGATGGACAAGCTGTCGCCGCGCGAGCGTGAGCTGGTCTTGAAACAAGGCCGCCGAAAAGTGCTCAACCGCGGCCAGACGCTGTTCAGCCAGGGCGGCAAGCATGACGGCATCTGGCTGATCGAGAGCGGCCGCATTCGCGTCTTCTACACCTCCCCGCTCGGGCGGGAGATCACGCTGGCCTACTGGCATGTCGGCAATTTCGTCGGCGGGCCCGAAGTGTTCGAAGGCACCGTTCACCAATGGTCCGGTGTCGCATCCAGCAATTGCAGCGTGGTGCACCTGCCCGGAAAGGAGCTGCGATCCCTTGCCGTGGAGATCCCCAACCTTGCGATCGGCCTGATCGAGGGACTGACCTTCAAGGGCAAATGCTATTCGGCGCTGGCCCAGATGCTGGGAACGCGCTCTATCACGCAGCGCCTCGCACACCTGCTGCTGCACCTCGTCGAGCTCTATGGCGTCGAGGATGCCGATGGCCGAGTGATTGCAGCCGCCTTCACCCATGCCGACATCGCGCACATGGTCGGCGCCACCCGGCAATGGGTCACGATCAGCCTGAAGCGCATGCAGGAAAAGGGAATCGTGCTGACGAAGCGCTCGCAGATCGTGGTCTGCCGGCCCGACGTGCTGGAGGAGATGCGTGGACACGCGTCTGACTGAATGAGCTTGCGACCAGGGCCGGTGCACAGGCAAGCGGCTTTATAGTGCAGGACTGCCCAAGGAGTATGCAATCAGTTTTTCCCGGCAACTAATCGACTGCGGGTGTCATTCCGGATTTGCCCTGTCCGGGCCCTCACCCAATCATGGCAACCACAGCACATCCAACCGAATGAGGATGAGAATGGTCCGCCATCTTCCCACGCTCTCGATCGCGATGTCGATGACTTCGCTGGCGCTTTTGCTCGCGCAGCCGGCCTCGGCGGAAACCGTCACGCTCGGCATCGGAACGCAGGACACCACGACCAACACGGTGACCGCCGGCGTCGTCATCCGGCAGCTGCATCTGCTCGAAAAATACCTGCCGAAGGACGGCAAGTACGCCAACATCAAATTCGAGCTGGAGTGGCAGAATTTCACGTCCGGCCCACCCGTCACGAACGCGATGATGGCGAACAAGCTCCAGATCGGCATGATGGGCGACTATCCGCTGATCGTGAACGGCTTCACCTTCGAGAGCAATCCCGAGAGCAAGAGCCGACTGATCGGCATCGCTGCCTACAGCCTGTCAGGCTCCGGCAACGGCATCGTCGTTCACAAGGATTCGCCCTACTACGATCTCGCCGATCTCAAGGGCAAGCTCGTCAGCGTTCCCTTCGGCTCGGCCGCGCACGGCATGGTGCTGAAGGCGATGCAGGACCGTGGCTATCCCACTGACTTCTTCCAGCTGGTCAGCCAGAGCCCCGAAGTCGGCTCGACCAACCTCCAGGAGAAGAAGATCGACGCGCATGCCGACTTCGTTCCGTTCGCCGAGCTGCTGCCCTTCCGCGGCTTCGCGCGAAAGATTTTTGACGGCGTCGAGACCAATCTGCCGACCTTCCACGGCATTGTCGTCCGCACCGATTTCGCGGAGAAATATCCGGAAGTCGTCGTCGCCTACTTCAAGGCGGTGATCGCCGCCAACCAGTGGCTGCGCGACGATCCCAAGCTCGCCGCCGAAAAGATCCAGGAATGGACAGGCATCAGCAAGGAAGTCGTCTATATCTTCCTCGGCCCGAGCGGCAACATGACCACCGACCCAACGATCAAGCCGGCGCTGATCGATGCCGCGACCGCCGACGTCAAGGTGCTGCAAAACCTCGGTCGCATGAAGGAGTTCGATCCGAAGAAGTGGGTCGACGACAGCTACATCCGCAAGGCCTACGCCGAGATGAAGCTCGACTATAACGCGCAGCTTGCGAGCACCAAGAACTACGAGATTTCCGGCGAAGATTCTTTCTGCAAGAAGCCGATCGCCGATCCGCGCAAGGCGGGCGAGGTCTGGGTGGATGATGTCGGCATCATGCCCTTCTCATCCGCAGCCTGCACCCTCGGCGCCTATGCCGACTACAAGGCCAAGGGCAAGAAGATCAATGTCGCCTATGTCTTCGACACCACGCGCGGCATCAAGCTGTTCGCCGACCAGGCTTTCTTCGCGGTCGGCAATGGCGACGTGGCGCCGTTCCTGCTCAAGAAGGATGCCGAAGCCTACGCCGCCAAGATCAGCGGCAAGGTGCTCGGCTTCGATGACGCGGTGAAGGCGGCGGTCGGCGGAGGCAAGACGTGAGCAGTCCCGCCCTCCTCAGACATTCCGAGAACAGCATGCCGGCAACAGCCATTGCAGAGACGGCTCCCGTGTCCGCCGTCACTCCGCCCGCAACACCCCCTTCGTTCGGCACGCTCGCGCGGCGCTGGTACCGGCTGAATCAGGGCCGGCTTCGCGCTACCGCGATCGGCGTGATTTCGCTGCTCGCCTTCCTGCTGGTCTGGCACCTGCTTACGACCTATCGCGTGGTGTTCTTCGTACGTTTCACCAACGTGCCATCGCCGCTCGCGGTCTATGCGAGCTTCACCAAGGCGATCCACGATCCCAAATTCCTGCTGCACATCCTGCTCAGTTGCCGGCGCATCTTCATCGGCTTCTCGCTCGCGGCGATCGTGGGCGTGCCGCTCGGTCTGATCATGGGTCGTTTCAAGCTGGTGCATGAGGTGATCTTCCCGGTCGCCGAAGTGCTGCGCCCGATACCGGCGATCGCCTGGGTACCGATGGCAATCATGCTGTGGCCGACCAACGAGCAGAGCATCGTCTACATCACCTTCCTCGGCTCGTTCTTCCCGATCCTCGTCAATACGCTGCACGGCATGTCGCTGGTCGATCCAGTGCTGGTCCGCGCCGCGCAATGTCTCGGTGCACGCGAGCGCTCGATCTTCCGCGAGGTGTATTTTCCGGCTTCGCTGCCGCACATCTTCACCGGCCTCACGGTCGGCATGGGTGTTGCCTGGGTGTCGCTGATCGCTGCCGAGATGATCTCGGGGCAATACGGGATCGGCTACTTCACCTGGGAGGCCTATTCGCTGGTCCAGTATGCCGACATCGCGCTCGGCATGATCGCGATCGGCGTTCTCGGCCTTGGATCGAGCCTGCTCATCAGAGGCGCGGGGCAATTGGTGATGCCGTGGAGGTCGACATGAGCGAGGTGCTTGCGAGCGAGCCGAAGGGCCATATCGAGGTCAAGAACTTCTCCCTCGCCTACGAGACCATCGAGGGAGCGGTGCAGGCCGTGACCGATACGCAGATCCATGTGAAGCCCGGCGAGTTCGTCTCGATCGTCGGGCCCTCCGGATGCGGAAAGTCGACCCTGCTCAATGCGGTCGCCGGCTTCCTCAAGCCGACCACCGGAATCGTCACCGTCGACGGCGAGCCCGTGAACGGTCCCAGCGCCGAGCGCGGCATGGTGTTCCAGCAATATTCGCTGTTTCCTTGGAAGACGGTGCGGGAAAATGTCGAATTCGGCCTGAAGATGCGCGGCATGCCGCGCTCGCAGCGCGAGCGTGCGGCACGCACGCTGCTCGGACTCGCGGGGTTGGAGGCGTTCGAGAAGCACTATCCGGAAAAGCTGTCTGGCGGCATGAAGCAGCGCGTCGGCATCGTCCGCGCGCTCGCCACGGGGCCGAAAGTGCTACTGCTTGACGAGCCCTTCGGCGCGCTTGATGCGCAGACGCGCGTCATCATGCAGCAGATCCTCACCAACATGTGGCAGCGGCTGAAGATCTCGGTGCTGTTCGTCACCCACGACATCGACGAGGCGATCTTCCTCTCCGACCGCGTCTACTGCATGACAGCGCGCCCCGGCTCGATCAAGGCGGAGATTCCGATCCCGCTGGAGCGGCCGCGGCAGCAATCGATGATGATGTCGTCGGAGTTTCTGGCTCTGCGCCGCGGGCTGATGTCGCTGATCCGCGAGGAAAGCCTCAAGGCAATGGGCGGCGAGATCAACGACATGGGCATGCAGGGCTTGAACATCGAGCTGCACGGCCACTCGCTGGCGGATGTGATTTAGGCGCAGTGAGCGCGCTCAGTCTCGTAGGGTGGGCAAAGCGACTTGTCCGCCGTAGCTCGTAGAGCGAAGGCGGAAGCGTGCCCACCATCTTACTTAGTTGCACGCCGAACCGAGTGGTGGGCACGGCGCTTTCGCGCCTTTGCCCACCCTACGGCAGTTTTGCTCTAATTATTTGAACCAATGCACCAGCGCGATGCTGATGCCGAGCAGCAGCATCAAGGACAGCGTCACGGCGGCCGTCACGCGACCGCCGACATTCGCCAGCACGCGCACGTCGACGCCGAGGCCGAGGGCGGCCATGGAGACCACCGTGAGAAAGCCGGTGATCTTCGTCACTGGCCCGACCACCGTGGCCGGCACGATCTCCAGGGAGCGCAGGGTCGCGAGCGCGAGGAAGCCGAGGATGAACCACGGCACGAGGCGAAAGAAGCCGACATTGGTCTTCTTGGCATCGCTGTGCCAGCGCGAGGCAACCAGCGAGAGGCCGACGACGACCGGCCCGAGCATCAATACGCGCATCAATTTCACGAGCGTGCCGATCTGCGTGGAGACGAGTCCGGCCGGTACCGTCGCCGCCAACACCTGGGGCACCGCATAGACGGTCAGGCCGGCGAGAATGCCGTATTGCGTCGCCGACAACTGCAACAGTGGAATCAACAGCGGCAGGCCCAGCACCATCATCACGCCGAGGATCGCGGTGAAGGAGATCGAGGATGCGATCTCGTCGTTGTTGGCGCCGATGATCGGCGCCACGGCCGCAATCGCCGAATTGCCGCAGATCGAGTTGCCGCAGGCGATCAGGATCGACAAACGCGTCGACAGACCGAGCATGCGGCTGAGGCCGAAGGAGACGCAGAGTGCGATCACGACGACGGCCGCGATCGACGCGAGCAGCGCGATGCCCGAGGCGGCAATGGCGGCGAAACTGATGGAGGCCCCCAACAGCATGACCGCGACTTCGAGGAGCTGTTTGGCGCTGAAAGCGATGCCGGCCTGCCAGCGCGGCGCGGGCTTCCAGAAGCTGCGCAGGGCCATCCCGAGCAGGATCGCCATCACCAGCGCCTCGACATAGGGATGCTCGAACACGCCGAGTTCCGCCCGCTCGAGCAGAGCCGAGACACCGGCGACGAGAACGCAGAGGAGAATGCCGGGAATCAGTGCCGCAATACGGCTCGCGGCGGTAGCTGGCTTGGTATCGGCCGGGCTGGATGCTTGATTCTGCGACACAAATCTCTCCCAGAGGAGAAAGATTTATACGCAGCGGACTTCCGTAGGGAAATAAGTTTTCGACATATCAGGCCCGAAGGAAGTTCTATCCTCAGGCCGGAATAATCGGCCTTAGAAGATCAGGCTCTTGGCCAGCGAAGCGACGCGGCTGAAGCCGTCATAGATGCCGGGCTCGAAGAAGGCGGCACGGGCAAGCACGATACCCGCAACCAGCGACCAGAACAGGCCGGTGCCGGCCCGCAGCAGGAGCTTTGACGTACGCGAGCGCGGCCGGGTGTCCGTCGCGGACACCAATCGCTCGCCGAAGGGTTCAAATCCGGTACGTTCCATGGCTCTGGCCAACCCATCAAATCCTGATGGGAATGTCGTCTTTTCGGCCTCAAACGGCAATGGAAGCGATTGGCGTTTTTGCCCTCCCGAGAGAAAACTCCTTCCGTCTGGCAACCCCAGGACAATAGTTTTCTTCTTCGGCCTATTTGGACACCGGCGGCCCGGCTTACAGGGCCAGATACCTGCGCCGGATCGCGTCGTTGGCCTTCAGCTCGTCGATTCCGGCGGCATAGACGATCTGGCCCTTGTCGATGACGGTGGCGTGGCTCGCCAGCCCCAGGCAGAAATGCATGTTCTGCTCAGCGATCAGCACCGTCGATCCGAGTTGGCGGAGTTGCCGCAACAACTCCCCGATCCGTTGCACGATGATCGGCGCGAGGCCCTCGCTCGGCTCGTCGAGCAGCAGGAGCGCCGGATTGCCCATCAGCGTGCGCGCGATCGCGAGCATCTGCTGCTCACCGCCCGAGAGGCGCCCAGCGATACGATGGCGCAGCGGCTCCAGAAGCGGGAAGACCTCGTAAATGCGCTTGATCGGCCACTCGTCCTGGCCGTCCGGTCCCTTCTTCTTCCCGATGACGAGATTGTCCTCGACCGTGTGCTCCGGAAAAATCTGACGATCCTCCGGCACGAAGCCGAGGCCGGCGCGCGCGATGGTGTGCGGCTTCAGGCCCGAGATCACCGCGCCGCGCAGGCTGATCCTGCCCCTCCGCGGCGGCGCCAGCCCCATGATCGCCTTCATGGTCGTCGATTTGCCGGCGCCATTGCGGCCCAAGAGCGCCATGGTCTCGCCCTGCCGCACCGACAGGCCGACGCCGAACAGGATCTGGCTGGTGCCATAATAGACATCGAGATCGGCGACTTCGATGACGGCTGCGCTCATGCGGCAGCTCCCGCATGTTCGGTGCCGAGATAGGCGTCGATCACGGTGCTGTTGTTGCGGATCTCGTCCGGCGTGCCGGTTGCCAGGATGCGGCCGTAGCAAAGCACCACGATTTTTGGCGAGATCTTGAACACGATGTCCATGTCGTGCTCGATGAAGACAACCGTAATCTTCTGCGTCTCCCAGAGCTCGCGCACCTTGTCGATCATGCGCCAGCGCTCCTCCGGGCCCATGCCGGCGGTGGGTTCGTCCAGCAGCAGCACCTTGGGTTCGAGCACCAGCGCGATCGCGATATCGAGCAGCTTCTGATCGCCATGCGACAGGGTCGCGGCGGTACGATGACGTTTGCCGGCGAGCCCTAGCAGCTCCATCACATGCTCGGCGCGGTCGCGCGTCTCGGGCAAAGGAAAGCGCTTATGCAGGACCGCGGAGGTGCGCTGGTCGGCGCTGACGGCGGCAAGCATGGTCTCCTGCACCGTGAGCGACTTGAAGATGCTGGCCACTTGGAAGGCGCGGCCGATGCCATGGCGCACGATCTCGGGCGGCGATCGGCCGGCGAGATCGACGCCGTCGAGCAGCACCTGGCCGGAATCCGGCCTCAAGGCACCGGTGATCAGGTTGAAGAAGGTGCTCTTGCCGGCGCCGTTCGGGCCGATGACCGCGGTGAGCGAGCCGTCGGGGAAGTCGAGCGAGACATCGTTGGTCGCCTTCACGCCGCCAAAGGATTTTGCGAGGTTGCGGATCTCAAGCATCGCTAGCGCCCCTCGCCTGCATCGCGCCGCTGCGCAAACCATTCGGCGACGAAATCCAAGAGGCCCTTGCGCAGGCCCAGCGCGAAGAACAGGATGACCACGCCGAGCACGATGCCGTGATACTCGGTGAAACGCGTGACAGTGTCGTTGAGCAGAAGCAGCAGCACGGTGCCGACCATCGGGCCGAGGAAGGTCGAGACGCCGCCAAGCATGTTGATGAAGATGCCTTCGCCCGAGATCGTCCAATAGGCGAACTCCGGATAGGCGCCGGAGACGAACAGCGCCATCACCATGCCTCCCATTGACGCGAACAGAGCCGCCAGCACGAAGACGGTCAGCTTGGCACGCCAGACGTCGATGCCGAGAAAGCTGGCGCGCGCGGCGTTGTCGCGGATCATACGCAGCGTGTAGCCGAACGGTGATTGCGCGATCTGGCGCATCGCGAGCAGGCCGAGGATGAGCAGCGCGCAGCTCGCGACATAGAGATGGACGTGGTTGGCAAGGTCAATGCCGAGGAACGGCGGCCGCGGAATGCCGCCGCGCAAACCCTGGTCGCCGCCGGTGAAGGAGGCCCAGGACAAAATGGTCGAGTGAATCAGCATCTGGAAGGCGAGCGTCACGAAGGCGAAGTAGATCTCCTTCAGTCGCACGCAGATCGCGCCGATGATCGCGGCAAACATTGCGGTGATCGCCAGCGTCGCGACGAAGGCGACGGGAATCGGCACGCCGAGCTTCTGCATGATCAAGCCGTAGCTGTACGCGCCAAGGCCGAAGAACATGCCATGACCGAACGAGGTCAGGCCGGTGTAGCCGACCAGTAAATTCAGCGACGTCGCAAACAGGCCGTAGGCCGAGCAGCGGATGACGAAGTCGAGCAGCGCCTTGCTGCCGGTAAAGAGCGGCAGGCTCGCCAGCACGATGAAGGCGATCAGCGCGATCAGGACGTCACGGTAGCGTTGGACCGCCGCGCCGCTGCGCACTGGCGCCAGCGTTTCGGCGCGTCCGGCCTCCAGCTCGGTCATGCCGCCTCCTTGCCGAACAGGCCGGTAGGCTTGGAGACCAGCACGATCACCATGAAGAGGTACATCAAGCCTTCCGTGAACAAGGGAAAGCCGAGCGAGCCGAACGAGCGGATCAGCCCGAGCAGCAGCGCACCGATCAGCGCGCCCAGGATCGAGCCCATGCCGCCGATCACGGTGACGATGAAGGATTCGATCAGCACCGAAAATCCCATCCCCGGTGTCAGCGACCGCACTGGCGCGGCCAGCGCGCCGGCAAGGCCCGCCAGCATGCCGCCGAGCGCGAACACGCCGCCATAGATCAGGCCGGTGTTGATGCCGAGCGCGGACACCATGCCAGGGTTATGTGCGGCGGCGCGGATCACCTTGCCGATGCGGCTGCGCGACAATCCGATGCCGAGCACGATGGCCGCGACGAGCGCGACGCCGATCAGCAAGAGATAGTAAGGCGGCACCACGCCACCGGCGATAAACAACGGCATCACCTGGAACGCGGACGGCATGCCCATCGACTTGAACTCCGGTCCCCAGATGATGCGCACGACATCATCGAAGATCAGCACGAAGGCATAGCAGACGAGCAGCTGCATCAGCACGTCCGCGCCATAGACGCGGCTCATGAAGACGCGCTCGAAGATCAGGCCGAGGATCGCCGTTCCGGCCGCGCCCGCCAGCATGGCGAGCGCAAAACTGCCGGTGAGCTGATAGGCCGTCATCGCGAAGTAGGCGCCGAACATGTAGAACGCGCCGTGGCTGAAATTGACCACCTTGAGCACGCCGAAGATCAGGGTCAGCCCGACCGCGACAAGAAACAGGAGCATGCCAATGATGAGGCCGCTGGTGGTTTGCGTCACCAGGCAGGCGGAGCTGGAGAGGCAGCCGGCGAGCGCGTCGAGATCCACAGAAGCACTTTCATTGCAGCGCGCGGTATGGCGCGGAAAACGAAACGAACGGCGGAGGCGATCGCCCGTCTCCGCCGCGCGTCAGATCAGGTGTAGCCCTTGCTCTTCTTCCACTCGGCCTCTAACTCGAAGATGGTCTTCCAGTCGCCGGCCTTGACCTCGGGAACATAAGGCTCTTGCGGGATGGTGGTGCCCCAGCCGATGGCGTAGCCGACGAGGGTGTGGTCGTCGCCGCGCATCGTCACCGTGCCGTCGGCGCCGAACGGGCACTTGATGGTAAGGCCCTTCAGCACCTCCGCGATCTTCTTGCCGTCGGCCGAGTTCGCCTTCTTGGCGGCTTCCGCCATCAGCATGATGGCGGTTGCGTTTTCCCACGACCAGTTGGTCGGATATTCATTGTACTTGGCCTTGTAGGCATCGCCCCAGGCGGCATTCTCCGGCGTCGACGGGAATGTCTTGATGTAGCGGTTGCCGGAGTGAATGCCCTTGGGCAGGTTCTTCACCACGGTGAGCGCGGTGTAGTCGGCCATATTGACCGCGAACACCTCCATCTGGCTGAACATCGCGTAGATGTTGGCCTGGTCGATATAGGAGGTGAGATCGCCGCCCCACAGGCAGGAGTACAGCGCCTGCGGTTTGGCCTGCAGGATCTTGGTGACCACCTCGGTGTAATCGGGCTGGAACAGCTTTGGCCAGGACTCGCTGATGATTTCGACCTCGGGCGCAAAGCGTTTCAGGTAGAGCGTGAATTCCGCCGTGGTGTCGCGGCCATAGGCATAGTCGGGCGAGCAGGTCGCCCACTTCTTCAGGCCTTTTGCCTTGGCGATCGCTGCGGCATAGCTGCCGCCGACTATGGAGTCGTGCACGCCCTGCCGCGCGGTGCGGAAGGCATTGGGAATGTGCTGCTTCGGATCCGCGGTCAGTGCCGAGGTCTCGGAATTGGTGTGGATGCAGAACACGCCGAGATCGCGCGCGACCTCGTGCACCGCGAAGGCGCCGGAGGAGGCCTCGGCGTCGATCATCAACTCGCAGCCGTCGGTGTTGACGAGCTCGCGCGCGACGCGGGCAGCTTCCTGCGGCTGGCCCTTGGAGTCGCGGATCACCATCTCGATCTGCCGGCCGGCAAGGCCGCCGGCGGCGTTGACCTTCTCGACCTCGAGCATCACCGCATTGCGCGAAGACGTGCCGAGCTGCGCGACGCGCCCCGATAAAATCGTCGGCATGCCGATCTTGATGGTCTTGGCCTGCGCACGCGCCACCCAGGGCGCGGCAAACGTCATCGCACCGGCGCCCATCAGCGCCAGCGTGGAACGGCGGCTGATGCCCGGCGTGCGGGTTCTCGTCATTTTCCCCTCCCTCTTTCGGGTCGGCGTGTCCTGGTCCCTGCCGGAGATCGTCTCGTCTCCGTGATGCCAAGGATTTCAGAGGGTGGGGGGTGACGTCAAGCCAAAGATGAATTACGAGTCAGAATTCATCGAGGGAGGAAATAAGGCCGGCAACGGCCCAAAACCCGGCAAATGATCAACCTTTCGAGCTTCATCGCCTTTCATGCCCGGCGCACGCCGGACCGGCCCGCGCTGAAATACCGCGGCGAGGAGATCTCCTACGCGGCTTTCGGCGCGCGCATCGGGACGGTCGCCGGCTGGCTCGCCGCGCAGGGCATCCGTGCCGGCGATGTCGTGGCCGTGCTGATGAAGAACAGCGCGGCGTTCCTGGAGCTCGTCTTCGCCACCAGCCATCTCGGCGCGGTGTTCTTGCCGATCAATTTTCGTCTGTCCCGCGACGAGGTCGGCTACATCACCGGCAATGCCGGCGCGCGCCTTCTGGCCGTCGATCAGGAATTGGCCGCGAATGCAGCGGGCGCGAACATCGTCGTGCTCGACGAGACCGCACAGCAGAGCATAACCCATCTCGCAGGCAACACGACGGCAGCACCGATGCATGTGCGCCAGCCCTCCGACCTGATGCGGCTGATGTACACCTCGGGCACGACCGACCGCCCCAAGGGTGTGATGCTCACCTACGATAATTTCTACTGGAAGTCCGCCGACCAGACGATCGCGCTTGGCCTCAGCGCCGACACACGCCTTCTCGTCGTCGGCCCGCTCTATCACGTCGGCGCGCTCGACCTGCCCGGCATCGCAGCGCTCTGGCATGGCGGGTTCATTCGCATCGAGCGCAATTTCGAGCCCGAGGCGGCGCTGGCGGCTATCGCAGAAGACAAGCTCAACGCGGCCTGGTTCGCGCCTGTCATGACCACCGCGATACTCACCTGCCCCACCCGCGACCGCTACGATGTCTCCAGCCTGCAATGGGCGATCGGCGGTGGCGAGAAGACTCCGGAGGCGCGCATCCGCGCCTTCTCCGAATATTTCCGCAATGCGCGCTACATCGACGCCTACGGTCTCACCGAAACCGTCGGCGGCGACACATTCATGGAGAAGGGCCGCGAGATCGAGAAGATCGGCTCGACCGGGCGCGCCATTGCCCATGTCGAGATCGAAATCCGCGACGAGGACGGCAACACGCTGCCGGCAAACGTGAATGGCGAAATCTGCCTGCGCGGCCCGAAGATCACGCGCGGCTATTGGAGGGATCCGGACAAGACGGCGTCCGCCTTCTTCGGCGACTGGTTCCGCAGCGGCGACGTCGGCTATCTCGACGACGAGGGCTTCCTGTACCTGACCGACCGCAAGAAGGACATGATCATCTCCGGCGGCGAGAACATCGCCTCCTCCGAGGTCGAGCGCGTCATCTACGATCTGCCCGAAGTGCGCGAGGTCGCGGTGATCGGCCTGCGCGATGCGCGCTGGGGCGAGCGGCCGGTCGCGATCGTCGTGCTGACTGCGGGCGCGAGCCTCGACCTCCCCGCCCTTACCGAGCATTGCCGCGCGCGGCTGGCGAGCTTCAAGGTGCCGAAACAGCTCGTCCTCCGTGACAGCCTGCCGCGCAACCCGTCAGGCAAGATCCTCAAGCGCGTGCTGCGCGCCGAGCTGGAGACCTCCGAATGACTCAAGCGACCGCAAAAATAACCAAGCTGAACCGGGTCGAGCGCAACGCCTGGACCAAGCAGAAGATTTTTGAGGCTGCCACTAAGGTGGTCGGCAAGCATGGCTATGCCGAGGCCTCGGTCGCGCGCATCACCGAGGAAGCCGGTGTCGCGCAGGGCACGTTCTACAATCATTTCGAGAACCGCCAGGAGCTGCTGAACCAGCTGCTGCCCAAGATCGGCCTCGACATGGTCGAGTTCATCCGTGCCCGCACCGGCACGGCGCATGCAGCACGGCAGGAGATCGAGCGCTTCGCGGCGTTCTTCGATTTCATCCGCGAGGTGCCGGAGTTCCTGCGTATTCTCAACGAGGCCGAATTCTTCGCACCGACCGGCTACCAGAAGCATCTCGACAACATCTCGACGGCCTATGTCCGCATTTTGCGTCGCGCGCGGCTTGCCGGCGCGATCGAGGATTACAGCGACGAAGAATTCGAGGCGATCGTCCATATGCTGATGGGCGCGCGCGGCTATCTCAGCCGGCGCTACTCCTATTCGGAAGCCGGCGTCACCGCCGTGCCCGAGCACGTCATCTCCGCCTATCGCAAGCTGATGACGCGCGGCCTCTTCACTGCCTCCGGAGATCAGGACACGCCATGAACATCTCGTCTCCGCACAAGCCGCTCGACCTCGCCTCGGCCATCGCCGAGGGCGACATCCGCTGCCTTCTGATGGTGCTGGTGCACATGACCGGCGACGAGAAGTGGCTTGAACCGCCCTATTTGCCCAAGCGCGACATCCGCCTCATTCCCGATCCGGAGGCCGGCGTGCCCCGGGACATCCAGGACGAGATCCGCGCCGCCGTCGTCAGGCTCTTCGCCAATGGCACGCCGAAACCCGTGATCACCGATCCGGGCGAAGAGCTGCTGCTGAAGATGATGCGCGCCTGCCTCGGCGAGAATGTCGCGCCGGAATATGCGCCTTTGATGCGCGAGGAGATGGGTTTTGTGCCGCGCGAGGCGCGCTGGACGAAGCGCCCCTCCGACGAAACGCTTGCCGATCAGCATGTGCTGATCGTCGGCGCCGGCGTCTGCGCCATCGCGCTCGGCGTGGCGCTCGGCCACCTCGGCATCCCCTACACCATCGTCGAGAAGAACGCCGAGCTCGGCGGCACCTGGTGGATCAACCGCTATCCCGGCTGCGGCGTCGACACGCCGAACCATTCCTATTCCTACTCTTTCGGCTCGCGCAACGCATGGACGCGCTATTTCTGCCCGCGTGAGGAGCTGCTCGGCTATCTGCTGAAGGTCGCGGACGAATACGGCATCCGCAAGCATCTGCGCGTCAACACCGAGCTGACCTCATCACGCTGGGATGAAGGAAGGCAACGCTGGATTTCGACACTCAAGACGAAGGATGGCGAGGAGACTTTCGAATCCACCGCGCTGGTCTCGGCCATCGGCCAGCTCAACGATCCCTCGCGCGCCCGCTTCAAGGGCGAGGAGAACTTCAAGGGCACGATCCTGCACTCGGCACTATGGTCCGACGATATCGATCTCGACGGCAAGCATGTCGCCGTGATCGGCACCGGCGCGACATCGATGCAGCTCGTGCCGTCGATCGCCAGCCGTGTGGCCTCCGTCACCGTCTACCAGCGCAGCGCGCAATGGGCGCGGCCGGTGAAGGGCTATGCCGATCCGATCAGCGAGAGCGCACGCTGGCTGCTCGCGCACCTGCCGTTCTATGTGCAGTGGTACCGCTTCAATATGTTTTGGCGCTATGGCGACGGTCTCTTACCCTTCCTGCGCAAGGACCCGGCCTGGCCGCATCCGGAGCGCGCCGTCAACAAAGGCAATGACCGGCACCGCCAGGAGCTGACCGACTTCATCCTGTCGGAACTACAGGGCCGGCCCGACCTGATCGAAAAATGCGTGCCGACCTATCCGCCCTACGGCAAGCGCATCCTGCTCGACAACAACTGGTTCAAGACTTTGACGCGCTCCAATGTGGAGCTCGTCACGGACACCATCGACCATTTCGACCAGAACGGCATCGTCACCGCCGACGGCAAGCACCGTCCGGCCGACATCATCGTGGTCGCCACCGGCTTCAAGGTCACGGAGATGGCCTCGCGCCTCAACATCAGCGGCCGCGCCGGCAAGGATTTACGTGAAGCCTGGGCCAACGACAATCCGACCGCGTTCCTCGGCCTCACCGTGCCGGGCTTCCCGAATTTCTTCTGCATGCTCGGGCCGAACTCCGGCCCCGCCCACGGCGGCAGCGTCATCTTCCAGTCGGAATGCCAGAGCCGCTACATCTCGGCGTGTCTGGTCGACATGATCGAGCACGACGTCGCCGCCATCGACGTCCGCCAGGACGTGCTCGACGACTACGTCCGCAAGGTCGACGTCGAGCACGAGGCGATGATCTGGACCCATCCGGGCATGAGCACTTATTACCGCAATGCAAGCGGCCGCGTATTTTCGGCGATGCCGTGGCGGTTCGTGGACTACTGGCGCATGACCCACGATCCGGATTTGGGCCAGTACAAGTTGACGAGGGTGTGACTCTTCTGCCAACGCGGATCGGCTGTAGGGTCAGCGCACCCTCTCACCACATCGTCATTGCGAGCCAACGGGGCCGCGCTTCGCGCGGACCCGTTGGCTCGCAATGACGGAGGTTGCGCCTGCTCAGGCCGCCAGCCCGCTCTCCACCGGCGCGAATTCCAAACCTAAGCTTTCCGCCACCGCCTTGTTGGTAATTCGGCCGCGATGCACGTTGAGCCCGTTGCGCAAGTGCGGATTCTCCAGCACCGCGGCAAAGCCCTTGTTCGCGAGCATCAATCCGAACGGCAGTGTCGCGTTGTTCAGCGCCTGGCTCGAGGTCACCGGCACCGCGCCCGGCATGTTGGCGACGCAGTAATGCACGACGCCGTCGACCTCATAGGTCGGCTCGGTGTGGGTGGTCGGATGCGAGGTTTCGAAACAGCCACCCTGGTCGATCGCGACGTCGACCAGCACCGCGCCCGGCCGCATCGATGTGAGCATCGCGCGCGTGACAAGCTTCGGTGCGCTGGCGCCCGGCACCAGCACCGCGCCGATCACGACGTCGGCAGCGAACACCTCCTCCTCGACCGACTCGATGGTGGAGAAGCGGGTGCGCACGCGGCCGATAAAGAGATCGTCCAGCTGGCGCAACCGCGGAATCGAGCGATCGATCACCGTGACTTCGGCGCCGAGCCCTGCGGCCATCCGTGCCGCCTGCGTTCCCACCACGCCGCCGCCGAGCACGACGACCCGCGCCGGCTGCACGCCCGGCACGCCGCCGAGCAGCAGCCCGCGGCCGCCGGCCGACCGCCTGAGCGCGGCGCCGGCGGCCTCGATGGCGAGGCGGCCGGCGACTTCGCTCATCGGCGCGAGCAGCGGGAGGTGACCGTTCGCGTCCGTGACGGTCTCATAGGCGATTGCAGTGCAGCCGGAGGCAAGCAAGCCCTTGGCCTGCTCCGGGTCCGGCGCAAGATGGAGATAAGTGAACAGGATCTGGCCTTCGCGGAGCTGGGCCCATTCGCTTTTCTGCGGCTCCTTCACCTTCACGATCATGTCGGATTTGGCGAAGATTTCGCGGGCGCTTTCGGCGATTGCGGCCCCTGCCCGGCGGTACACGTCGTCGGAGGCGCCGATGCCGCTGCCAGCGCCAGTCTCGACCGTCACCTGGTGGCCGGCCGCGACATACTCACGGACCGCGCCTGGGGTGAGCCCGACGCGATATTCCTGCACCTTGATCTCCTTGGGAACACCGACGCGCATCTTTGAACCCCTCCTCCAAAGCATTGATTCCGTTCATCATCGTAGCGATGGCGGCAGTTTGGTTTCGTGCAAATATCCGCTAGGTTCGCGCCTGGCGCGCCGGTTTCGGGCGCGGAAATGTCCTTTCACGCTGGAAACAAAACCTTGGCCCTCGACCGGAAAGACCTCGCCATCCTCGCGGAACTCACGACCAATGCGCGGGCCAGCCACACCGAGCTTGCCAACAAGATCGGCTTGTCGAGCACGGCGATGGCGCGGCGGCAGAAGGCGCTGGAGGACGATGGCTACATCCAGGCCTATCAAGCCACGCTCGATCTGGCGCAGTTTGGCCTCACGACGACAGTGCTGGTCCGGATCGCGCTGGAGAGCCAGAGCGACGACGCGCTGAAGGCGTTCGAGGCGGAGGTGGTGAAGTGCCCCTCCGTCGTGCGCTGCTTCCTGATGTCGGGCACAGATGACTACATCCTGATCGTGCTCGCCCGCGACATCCAGGATTTCGAGCGCATCCACCGTACCGAGCTGTCGCGCCTGCCGCGCGTCGCACGGGTGCAATCGAGCTTCGCGCTGCGCGAGATCGTCAACCGCGCCGTGCCGACCGTGGTGTTCGGCGAGGCGAAGCGCTGACCGCTGCGCCGCGGGCGCACCCAATTCCCGTCAAGGAACCAAGCGGCCGCTTGTCCGTTGCACGCCATTGGCCAGCGGAAGCGACGTGCCCCCGCGTCAGCACGGCTGACGTCTCGGCTCGATCGCCTGCAGGGAGCAGGACATGGGCGATGTCACGCATGAAATTCCCGAACGCACTCCGATTCATCTCATCGTCAATGGTGTCAGTCGCACCCTCGATCTTCTGCCCTGGACCACGCTGCTAGACGCTTTGCGTGATCATCTTGCGCTCACGGGTACGAAGAAAGGCTGCGATCACGGCCAATGCGGCGCCTGCACCGTGCTCGTCGACGGTCGGCGCGTTAATTCGTGCCTGACGCTCGCCATCATGAAGGATGGCGCCGAGATCACCACGATCGAAGGCTTGGCCAAGAATGGCGCGCTGCATCCCCTGCAACAGGCCTTCATCGATCACGACGCATTCCAATGCGGCTATTGCACGCCAGGGCAGATCTGCTCGGCGGCCGGCCTCCTAGCCGAAGGCCACGCCAGGGACGCCGACGAGATCCGTGAACTGATGAGCGGCAATCTCTGCCGCTGCGGCGCCTATCCCAACATCGTGGCTGCGATCGAGCAGGCAATGGGCCGGTCATGAACAACTTCCAGTATTCCCGCGCAACCGATGTCGCTGACGCCATTCGCCTGCTGGCCGCCGATCCGAGCGCGAAGCTGATTGCCGGCGGCACCAACCTGATCGACCTGATGAAGCAGAATGTCGAGCGGCCCTCCCGGCTGATCGACATTTCCCGCCTGCCGCTCCGCGACATCGAGGAAACGCCCGACGGTGGGCTGCGCATCGGCGCATTGGTGCCGAATTCGGATCTCGCCTACCATCCGTTGATCGAGCAACGCTATCCCCTGCTCGCCAGCGCCATCCTGGCCGGCGCCTCCGCGCAATTGCGCAACATGGCCTCGGTCGGCGGCAATCTGATGCAGCGAACGCGCTGCGCCTACTTCTATGACACGGCGACGCCTTGCAACAAGCGAAGCCCCGGCTCCGGCTGCTCGGCACTCGATGGCCTCAACCGTAACCACGCAATCCTCGGCACCAGCACGTCCTGCATCGCGACCAATCCATCCGACATGAGCGTGGCGCTCGCCGCGCTCGGCGCGCTCGTGCATATCGCAGGCCCCACCGGTCAGCGCACCATCGCGCTGACGGATTTCCATCGGCTTCCGGACGACAAGCCTCATGTCGATACCAATCTCGGCAGCGGCGAGATCATCACCGCAATCGAGCTGCCGCCGCGCGGCTTTGCGCAGAATTACAGCTATCTGAAGATCCGCGACCGGCTGTCCTACGCCTTTGCCTTGGTCTCGGTCGCGGCCGCGCTCGAGCTGGAAGGAAACGCAATCAGCGAAGCGCGCCTGGCGCTCGGCGGCGTGGCCCACAAGCCGTGGCGAAGCCTCGAGGCCGAAGCGGCTCTGCGCGGCCAGGCGGCAACGCCGGACCATTTTGGGCACGCCGCAGATCTGTTGCTGCAGGGAGCAACCGCTCGCTCACATAACGGCTTCAAGATCGAACTCGCGCGCCGAGCCGTCGTGCGTACGCTGATGCAGGCCGCAAGCGCCACACCGCAATCACAAGCTTACAAGAAGATCGCGTGAGGGCCCGATGAACGCCTATGTCGGAACACCAACCTCCCGCGTCGATGGCCGGGCCAAGGTCACCGGCGCCGCCAAATATGCCGGCGAATTCGCCGCAGACCATCTCCTGCATGGCTTCGTCGTCGAGGCCACCATTCCGCGCGGGCGCATCGCTCGGCTTGACCCCAGCGCGGCGCTGAAGGTGAAGGGCGTGGTCGACGTGCTCACCCATGCTCATCGCCCGCCCCTCGCCGACAAGGACGAAGCCTGGAAGGACGAGGTGGCACCGGAGAAGGGCTCGCCCTTCCGCCCGCTCTATGACGACAGGATCAAGTTCAACGGCCAGCCGATCGCGCTGGTCGTGGCGGAGGATTGGGAAACCGCCAAGTTTGCCGCAACCCGCGTTCGCGTTGAATACAAGCAGGAGGCGTTTGCGACCGATCTCGAATCCGAACGCGGCAAGGCTGCCAAAGTGGATCAGCCGCACAAGCCACGCGGTGACGCGGCAGCAGCGCTGACGCGGGCGGCCGTCCATCACGAGGCGGACTATGTCATTCCGAGCGAGCATCACAACCCAATGGAGCTGTATGCGACGACGGCCGTCTGGGACGGCAACGGCAGGCTTACAGTTTATGACAAGACCCAAGGCGTGCAGAACGTCCAGAAGTTTCTCTGCAGCGTTTTCGGAAAGAAGCCGGACGACATCCGCGTGCTCTCGCCCTATGTTGGCGGCGCCTTCGGCTCCGGTCTGCGGCCGCAATACCAGGTGGTGCTGGCGACGCTCGCCGCGCTCGCGCTCAAGCGGCCCGTCCGTGTCGTCCTGACACGGCAGCAGATGTACGGCCTGGGCTATCGTCCCATGACCATCGAGCACGTTGCGCTTGGCGCAAAGCCGGACGGCACGCTCGATGCCGTCACCCACGAAGCCATTGCCGTCACCTCGCGGTTTGAGGATTTCTCGCGCAACGATACCGGCTGGGGGGAGCAGCTCTACAAGAGCCACAACAGCCGCCTCTCCCATAAGCTCGTCCACCTCGACGTCGCCACCCCCTGCGACATGCGCGCGCCGGGCGCGGCATCGGGCGTCTGCGCGCTCGAATGCGCCATGGACGAATTGGCCGTCGCGCTCAAGCTCGACCCGATCGAGCTGCGGCTGAAGTGCTACTCGGATCGCGACCAGAGCGGGGACCTGCCCTACACCAGCAAGCAGTTGCGCGCATGCTACGCCAGGGGCGCAGAGGCCTTCGGCTGGGCCCGGCGCAATCCCGCGCCGCGCTCCATGCGCGACGGCAACGACCTGGTCGGCTGGGGCATGGCGACAGGCGTCTGGGAGGCGCTGCAGATGCCGGTCGCCGTCCGCATCGTGCTGACATCGAACGGCCATGCCGAGGTCTCCTGTGCCGCATCTGATATCGGCACCGGCACCTACACCATCGTGTCGCAAGTAGCGGCCGATGCCCTCGGGCTGCCGATCGAGAACATCAGCGTCAAGCTCGCGGACTCGACCCTGCCGCAGGCGCCGGTGGAAGGCGGCTCGTGGATGGCCGCCTCGAGCGCGCACGCCGTGTTAGGAGCGGCCGAGGAGATTCGCCGGGAGCTCGCGCGTCACGCCAAGGCGATGACTGCCTCGCCACTCGGCGGCGTCGATGCGTCGGACCTCATTCTCGTCGACGGAACTATCGCCAAGGCCGGCGACAGGAACCGTGCCGTCTCGATCGCCGATGCAATGCGCCACAGCAAGCTCGAGCGGATCGAAAGGGAGAAGCTCAACGAGTTCGCCGAGGACAAGTCGCATGCCCGCAACACGCATTCGGCGGTTTTCGCCGAGGTGAAGATCGACGAGCAGCTCGGCGTCATCCGCGTCGCGCGGGTCGTGAGCGCGGTCGCCGCCGGGCGCATCCTGAACACCAAGACGGGCCGCAGCCAGATCATGGGCGGCGTGGTCTGGGGAATCGGAATGGCGCTGCACGAGGAGACGGTGATGGATCACCGCTTCGGCCGCATCATGAACGCGAATATCGCCGAGTACCACATTCCCGTGAATGCCGACATTCACGACATCGACGTCATTTTCGTCGACGAGCCCGACGACCGGATCAACAGGCTCGGCGTCAAGGGCCTCGGCGAGATCGGCATCGTCGGCGTGCCTGCGGCGATTGCGAACGCCGTCTATCATGCCACCGGCAAGCGCATCCGGCGCTTCCCGATCACGCTGGACAAGCTGATCGACTGAGCGGGCGCGTCGTCGTGCTGTTTGCGACGAGTATCTCCACACGAGCCCGAATAGATGATCGTCACCCTGAGGTGCCGATATGCGGTGCGGACGCACCGCATATCGGCCTCGAAGGGCGACAGCCCAGCCGCTGCATCCCGGCCGTTCATCCTTCGAGGCTCCCGATAGGGCGCTCCGCGCCCCATCGCTCGCGCCTCAGGATGACGGATCGAGTTTAGGCGCCGCAGGCCGGTCTCGCTCCTGTCATCCAGCTGTCATCGAATGTGCCGAGAGCTGTATCTCTCGCACATTCGGGACCCGACATGGACTATTTCAAGCGCTTCAACTTCCTGTTCGCCGCACCTGTATTCGACGCCGACGATCTCGAAGGCGTCCGTTTCAATCAGATCATCGAGGAGATCCAGCGCTCCGGCTTCGAGGTGGTCCGAGCCCGCAAGCTGGAGGATGCCGAGATGGCGGTGCAGACCGATGCCGCGATCGGCTGCATGGTGGTGGACTGGGGCAAGAAGGGCCTCGAGGGCAGGACCTCGGCGCTGATCAATCTGATGCGGCGCCGGGGCCTCGATTTCCCCATCATCCTCTTGATCCGTCGCAAGCGGTTCGAGGATTTGCCGGTCGAAGTGCTCGATTTCATCGACGGTTATGTCTTCCTGTCGGAGGAGACGCCGACCTTCATCGCCAAGAACCTGATCAGCCGGCTGAAGCAATATGCCGAGACGCTGAAGACGCCGTTCTTCGGTGCGCTGGTCGACTATGCCGAGGAAGGCAACCAGCTCTGGACCTGTCCGGGGCACAACGGCGGCGTGTTCTACAACCGCAGCCCGATCGGGCGCGTCTTCGTCGAGCATCTCGGCGAGTCCGTATTCCGCGACGACCTCGACAATTCCGTGCTCGATCTCGGCGACCTCCTCACCCATGAAGGGCCCGCGCTGAAGGCGCAGAAGGAAGCTGCCCAGATCTTCGGCGCGGAGAAGACTTATTTCGTGCTCAACGGCACCTCGACCTCGAACAAGGTCGCGCTCGGCGCGCTCGTCACCGATGGCGACCTCGTGCTGTTCGATCGCAACAACCACAAGGCCGCCCATCACGGCGCACTGATGATCAATGGCGGTGTCCCGATCTACGTGCCGACCATCCGCAACGCCTGGGGCCTGATCGGCCCGATGCGCTGGGACATGCTCGACGAGAGGGCCTTGCGCGAGACGATCCGCAATCACCCGCTGGTCACCGACAAGGACGCCTGGCGCAAGGAGCGGCCGTTCCGCGTCGCCGTGGTCGAGCAGTGCACCTATGACGGCTCGATCCACAGCGCCGACATGATCCTGAAACGGATCGGCCATCTCTGCGAGTACATCCTGTTCGACGAGGCCTGGGCCGGCTTCATGAAATTCCACCCGCTCTATGCAGGCCGCTTCGCCATGGGCCTGGCCAACCTTCCGCCCGAGGCGCCCGGCATCATCGCGACGCAGTCGACCCACAAGCAGCTCGCAAGCTTTTCGCAGGCATCCCAAATCCACATCAAGGACCGCCATATCCGCGGCCAGAAGCGGCGCGTCGAGCACCGCCGCTTCAACGAGAGCTTCATGCAGCACGCGTCCACGTCACCGTTCTATCCGCTGTTCGCCTCGCTCGACGTCGGCGCACAGATGATGAAGGGGCGCTCCGGCGAAGTGCTGTGGGACGACACGATCCGCCTCGGCATCGAGCTGCGCAAGAAGATCCGCGCGATGCGCCGGGAGTTCGAGGAGAAGGAGCAAAATCCGGATCGGCGCTGGTTCTTCGAGCCGTTCGTGCCGGATCGCGTCGCCATTCCCGATGTCAGCCGCCCTGGCGCTGCGCACAACGTCGCGTGGGAAACGCTCTCGACCGACGAGCTCGCCACCAATCCCGCGCTGTGGCAGCTCTCCCCCGACAGCACCTGGCATGGTTTCCCCGGCCTCACCGAAGGCTTTGCCATGACCGACCCGAACAAGCTGACGCTGCTGACGCCTGGTTTCGATCGCAGCACCGGCGCCTATGCCGAGCACGGCATCCCCGCACCGGTCGTCGCGCAATATCTGCGCGAGAACCGCATCGTCCCCGAGAAGAACGACCTCAACTCCCTGCTCTTTCTGCTCACGCCCGGCGTCGAGGCCAGCAAGGCCGGCACGCTGATCTCCGGTCTCGTCGCGTTCAAGAAGCTGCACGACGACAATGCGCTTCTGGCCGACGTCATCCCTGAGTTCAACCAGCGGCGGCAGGCGCGCTATGCCGGCGTGCGACTGCGCGACCTCTGTGGCGAGATGCACCGCTTCTTCCGCGCCGCCGATGTCAGCGCGCTCCAGGCGCGGCAGTTCATGCCCGAGCACATGCCTGAGATAGCGATGCCGCCCCGCGAAGCCGCGCGCTATCTGTTCCGCAACGACGTCGATTATCTGCCGATCGAAGCGATCGCGGGCCGCATCGCCACCACGCCCTTCGTGGTCTATCCGCCCGGCATCGCCACCATCGTTCCGGGCGAAAGGCTTACGGAACGAGCCAAGCCCATGATCGACTATCTCAGGATGTTCGAGACCTGCTTCAACACGTTCCGAGGATTCGATGTCGAAATCCAAGGCGTCTACAAGGAGATCGATGCGAACGGCCGCATCGGGCTCTATACTTATGTCGTTGCCGAGTAGGTGCCGATGAACGAAACAGCGATCGCGCACACAGGTGACGAACAGGTCCGGATCCGCGCCTCACGCGAAAGCGATGTCGAGGCGATGCTGGCGATCTACCGCGATCACGTCCGCAATGGCGTGCCGCGCGATGTCGAGGGAACCGGCGCGCCCGAGCCGGACGATCTGCGCGACCGACGCAAGAACCTGAAGCAGACCCGCCTGCCGCATCTGGTCGCGACCTCTCGCGGCGAAGTGGTCGGCTATGCCTATGCCGTGCTGTTCCGCAAACGGCCGGCCTATCGCTACACCGCCAAGCATTCCATCTACGTCCACCACAGGCATCTCGCCCGCGGGATCGGACGGCTGCTGCTCCAGGAACTGATCGATGCCTGTGCGGCGGCCGGATTCCGCCAGATGATCGGCTATATCGATGCCGACAACGCGCCCTCGCTGGCGCTGCACGAGAAGTTCGGCTTCGCGCGCGCCGGCCTGCTCTGCGGCGTCGCCTATCGCCACGGCCGCTGGTCCGATACCGTGATGGTGCAGCGGTCGCTCGGCGCGGGCACGACAGCACCTCCGCCCATCACGGCGCCCGGCCGGTAGGCTTTCACGACGGAAAATCGGCCGGTCTGACCTGGATGCGGTCGGCATGCAGGGACCAATGATGCAAGGCTTGATCCTTGCAGAACTTCGCCTTGGCCCGCTCCTTGGCCTCGTCCTCGTCGGCGGCGTCGATCTCGAGCGTCCCCTGGCAGACCTCGATCTGCCGGCCGTACTGACCGAGCACGTCCTTCATGAACCTGACGACATAAGTTGACATGGGACCTCCTGGTGCCCCCGGTCAGCCCCGGCGGCACTCTAATCCCATTTAGGCCGGACAGGGAAAGGAGATTTTGACGCGGATCAAGGTCGGGACGCTGTTTTCTTCGCTCCGTCATTCCGGGGCGGCTCGCAGGGCCGAGCCCGGAATGACGAGGAAGAGAAGGTAGCTGTCCTATCCCGGCGTCACGCCGAACGCCTGCTTGAAGCGATCCGCATAGTGCGGCCAGACCTCGGGATTGATGATGCGCGGCGGGCGCTTGCCGTCCAGCACATCCAGCACCTGCTCGGCGGCGATGCGGCCCATGTTCTGGCGCGCCTCGATCGTCACGCCGGCGGTATGGGGGCTCGCCAGCACGTTGTCGAGCTGGAGCAGCGGATGCTCCGGCGGCGGCGGTTCCTTGGACCAGACGTCGAGGCCGGCGCCGGCGATGCGCTTGTCGCGCAACGCCTGGAGCAGCGCGTCCTCATCGTGGATGAAGCCGCGCGCCGTGGTGATGAAATAGGCATGCGGCTGCATCAGCGCGAATTCACGCACGCTGATCATGTTGCGGCTGCCCTTGTTGAGCGGACAGGAGATCGAGACGAAATCGGCGCGGCGCAGGAGTTCGTCGAGTTCGACCTTCTCCCCGCCCCGCTCGGCCATCACCTCGGCCGACAGATAGGGATCATAGGCCAGCACTTTCATGCCGAGCAGGCTCTTGCACAGTGCGGCGATGCGGCGGCCGACATTGCCGAGCCCGATGATGCCGACGGTCTTGTGCTCGACCTCGTTGCCCACGAGCTCGTTGCGGTTGACGTCGCGCTCGCGGCGCAGCCTGCGGTCCGACTGGATGATGCGCTTGGACAGCGTCAACATCATCGCCAGCGCATGCTCGGCGACCGAATGGGCGTTGCCGCCGGACTGATTGACGACCACGACGCCGGCGGCCGTGCAGGCCTCGACGTCGACCGGGTCGAAGCCGGCGCCGTTGCTGGAGACGAGCAGCAAATTCGGCGCGCGCTTCAGGAAAGCGGCATCGACATGGAAATGCGGGGCGAGCTCGTCGCGGGCGGCGCCGACCTGGTAGACATGGGTAGCGCCGAGGAGCGGCGCATAGACCTCTTCGGGGCTGCCGTTCTCGATGCGATCGAGCCGGACGTCGGACCGCGCCTTGAGGATGTCGATATAGATCGGATTGGCCAAATAATTGGAGTAGACGACACGCTTACTGTTGACCGACATCAGGACCCTTCCGGCTCTCCAGGGATCAGCAAGGCCAGCGCGGCGCGCGCGCCCTCGGTGCTTCCTCCTACTTTTTCGTTGCCGCACTTATGACATGGCGGTGCCGGCCACGGCAGGCCGTCTGGCGCAGATCACGGTGCCGGCCTGGACATGTTGACAATCCCGCCCGCTGCGTCAAGTTCAGCGGAGCGCCGCGACGGCCGAAGACCAATAAGCATACAACGCGGCTCAAGGGAGAACGCAATGGCGATTGCGGAGCAGCAGACCTCGCCGCAGGCGACGCATGGGGCCGGCGAAAGAAGCTGGCATGACATCGTGCTGCAAACCCTGAAGCGGAACGAGATCAGCCTCGTCCCTTACGTGCCCGATCGGGTGCTGACACCGCTGATCAGGAACCTGCACGCCGATCCCTTCTTCACCACCTTTGCCACCGCCCGCGAGGAGGAAGCGGTCGGCATCGTCTCGGGCGCCTGGATGGGCGGCCGCCGCGGCGCGGTGCTGATGCAGACCTCGGGTTTTGCGACGCTCGCCAACGTGCTGGCCTCGCTCGCAGTGCCCTACCAGATTCCGCTGATCATGTTCGTATCCGAGCGCGGCACGCTCGGCGAGTTCAACTACGGCCAGTCGCTGGTCTGCCGCACCATGCGCCCGGTCCTGGACTCGCTGGCGCTGGAGCATCACACCATTACCCGGCTCGATGAGCTCGAATTCATCACGGACCGCTCGATCAAGCAGGCCGTCACCACGCAGGCGCCGGTGGCACTGATCCTGAGCCCGCTACTCACCGGCGGCAAGGTGTTCGACAAGTGAGGCAGGCGAAATGAGTTCAAATCTGAATGCGCGCAACACCAAGGTGATGAACCGTTTCCACGTCACCTCGCGCCTGATCGCCAAGCTCGGAAACGAGGAAGCGGTGATCGGCGGCATCGGCAACACCAATTTCGATCTCTGGGCCGCCGGCCACCGCCCGCAGAATTTTTACATGCTGGGCAGCATGGGCCTCGCCTTTCCGATCGGGCTCGGGGTCGCGCTGGCGCAGCCCGACCGCCGCGTCTTCGCGCTGGAAGGCGACGGCTCGCTGCTGATGCAGCTCGGCGCACTCTCGACGATTGCAGCCCTGAAGCCGAAGAACCTCACGATGATCGTGATGGACAATGGCATCTACCAAATTACCGGCGCGCAACCGACACCGGCCGCTGATGTCGCCGACATCGTCGCCATCGCCGTCGGGTCCGGCCTCGCCAACAGCGCCTGGGCCGCGGACGAGGAGGATTTCGAGCGCCTGGTCGAGAATGCGATGGCGGCTGCCGAGCCGAGCCTGATCGCGGTCCGGATCGACGACAAGCCGGGCGTCGGCACCACCCGGCGCGACCCCGTGCAGATACGGGAACGCTTCATGCACGGCCTCGGCGTGCGCGAGCCACTTTAATATTTCGTCATTAACTACACGTCGATCTGATAGCGGGACTATACGGCCCGGTGCAAATCTGTGCTAAGCGAGCCGGATGTCCCTTTTGGTTCGTTCATTTGCCTGGCTGCTCGCGGCCGCCGTCACATTCGCAACCCTTGGTCCCCCCGGCCTCCGGCCGCATTCCGACTTCGGCCAGGACGGCGAACATGCGCTCGCCTTCATCCTGGTGGGACTGGCCTTCGGCCTTGCCTATCGGCAGCGACGCCTATTGACCGCAGCGGCCGCGGTCGTACTGATCGGCGTCCTCGAACTGATGCAATTTTGGGCACCCGGGCGCCATGCACGGCTGGAGGATTTTCTGGTCGACGCGCTCACGGCTTGCCTCGGCTTTGCGCTCGCGGCCGCCGCCGATTGGGCCACCGCCCGGCTTCGCGCAAATTCGATCCTGACGAGCGAAGGCCCCGCGGAGTGACGCTCCGCAGGGCCCATCTTATCAGCGCGCAGCTTGCGCAGATCAGTCGATGATCTTGACGACACGGCGCGTGCGCGGCTCGACGATCACGCGGCGATCGTTCACGACCGCGTAGCGATACTCCGTGTAATTCGGCACAGGACGCAGCACCACGGTCGGCGGCAGCGGCTCGCCAACCACGACGCGCTCGTGGATCACCACTGAATCATCGCGCGGGATTCCGCCCAAAATCGCATTCGGAATTTCCAAACCGGCGCCAACGGCCGCACCGACGGTGCCGCCGACTATCGCGCCGACCGGCCCGCCGATGTCGCCACCCGCGCGCGCGCCGTCCGCAGCGCCCTGGGCGGTCGTCGACTGAGCAAAGGCTGCGCTCGAGGCCAGCAGCGAGGCGGCAGCCAACACGATCGCAAGACGGGTTTTCATGTCCTTATGTCTCCAGTGATTGTTATGCGCCTTCAACCGCGGGGCCGGAGCATTGTTCCGGTTCCGGACGCGTCAATTCTGGACACTGTTAGCCGGTAACAGACTAGGCCGCGGCGATCTCGTGCCCCGCCATTAGTTCCAGCGCCCGCACCATCGCCGAATGATCCCAGGCCTTGCCGCCATGAGCTGTGCAGGACGAGAACAATTGCTGCGCCACCGCCGTGCTCGGCAGCGAGAGACCGAGGGCACGCGCGCCTTCGAGCGCGAGGTTGAGATCCTTCTGGTGCAGCTCGATGCGGAAGCCGGGATCGAAATTGCGCTTCACCATGCGCTCGCCATGCACTTCGAGAATCCGCGATGATGCAAAACCGCCCATCAGCGCCTGCCGCACCAGCGCCGGATCCGCGCCGGCTTTCGACGCAAACAACAGCGCCTCGCTCACCGCCTCGATCGTCAGCGCGACGATGATCTGGTTGGCGACCTTCGTCGTCTGCCCGTCGCCATTGGCCCCGACCCTGGTGACGTTCTTGCCCATCTTGTCGAACACCGGCTTCATGGTGTTGAAGGCCCGCTCGGGCCCGCCGACCATGATGGTGAGGCTCGCCGCCTTGGCGCCGACCTCGCCACCTGACACTGGCGCGTCCAAATAATCCGCACCGAGCGCCTCGATCTTCTTGGCGAACTCCTTCGTTGCCAGCGGCGAGATCGAGCTCATGTCGACAACGATCTTGCCCTTGGAGATGCCGCTCGCCACACCGTCTTTGCCGAACAACACGGCTTCCACATGCGGCGTGTCCGGCACCATGATGATGACCGCCTCCGCCTCTTCGGCGACCTGCTTGCTGGATTTGCACGCGACGCCACCGGCCGCGATCAGATCGGGCGCGACCGGCGCGGCATCATGCAGGAAAACGCGATGGCCCGCCGCCAGGAGATGGCCGGCCATCGGCCGTCCCATGGTGCCAAGTCCGATGAAGCCGATGTTGGTCATATCCATCTCTCTCAGTTGAATTAGCGAAATATCATCTCTGCGGTCGGTGCTTGCGGAAGAGGTCGGCGCGGAGCGCCGGGTGAGGGTTCTATCCGCTTGGGGATTCTCGATGCACGAACCCCATCGCGGGGAGAACCCTCACCCCGGCCCTCTCCCGCAAGCGGGAGAGGGAGTGCACCGTCGCTGTGGCTACGCTCTCACGTCTCGAACGTCTGCGCCGCGTGCCACGAGAGTCCTTCCAGCGTCGTGGTGCGCGGCTTGTATTCGCAGCCGATCCAGCCGCGATAGCCGATCGCGTCGAGGTGGCGGAACAGGAAGGGATAGTTGATCTCGCCGGTGCCGGGCTCGTGGCGGCCGGGATTGTCGGCAAGCTGGATGTGGGCGATCTGGGGCAGATATTCCTGCATGGTGCGGGCGAGATCGCCCTCCATGATCTGCATGTGATAGATGTCGTACTGGATGAACAGATTGTTCGACCGCACTTCGGAGATCAGCTGCACCGCCTGCTCGGTGCCGTTGAGGTAGAAGCCGGGAATGTCGAGCGTGTTGATCGGCTCGACCAGCAGCTTGATGTTCTCCCGCGCCAGCGTCGAGGCCGCAAAGCGCAAGTTTCCAACCAGCGTCTCATTGAGCTGGCGACGGTCGGCATCGGCAGGCGCGATGCCGACGAGGCAATTGAGCTGCTCGCAATCGAGCGCCTTGGCGTAGTCGATGGCGCGGAACACGCCGTCGCGGAATTCGGCGGTGCGTTCGGGCAGGATCGCGATGCCGCGCTCGCCCGCCGCCCAGTTGCCGGCCGGCAAATTGTGCAGCACCTGCGTGAGGCCGTGCGCCTCGAGCTGCTCACGCAGCTGCGCCTTGTCGAAATCATAGGGAAAGAGATACTCGACCCCGGAAAAGCCCGCCGCCTTCGCAGCAGTGAAGCGGTCGAGAAACGGCATCTCGTTGAAGAGCATGGTGAGATTGGCGGCGAATTTCGGCATGATGCCGTCCCCTTATTCTGCCGGCTGCAATACGCCAGGTCGAGCGCTTCCGACCTCGTCGAGCGGCAGATCGAGCACTTCCTCGAACTCGACGATGTTGTCGATCTCCGTGCCCATGGCGATGTTGGTGACGCGTTCGAGAATGAATTCGACCACGACGGGCACGCGATGCTTTGCCATCAGTTCACGCGCCGTCGCGAACGCAGCCTGCGTGTCCTTCGGGTCGGTGACGCGGATCGCCTTGCAGCCGAGGCCTTCGGCGACAGCAACATGGTCGACGCCATAGACGCCGATCTCGGGCGCGTTGATGTTCTCGAAAGAGAGCTGGACGTGATAGTCCATGTCGAAGCCGCGCTGTGCCTGGCGGATCAGGCCGAGATAGGAATTGTTCACGACGACGTGGATGTAGGGCAGATTGAACTGCGCGCCGACCGCAAGCTCCTCGATCAGGAACTGGAAGTCGTAATCGCCCGACAGTGCGACGATCTCACGCTCCGGACACGCCGCACGCACCCCGAGCGCTGCCGGCAGCGTCCAGCCGAGCGGCCCGGCCTGCCCGGCATTGATCCAGTTGCGCGGCTTGTAAACGCCGAGGAATTGCGCGCCGGCGATCTGCGACAAGCCGATCACGGTGACATAAGTGGTGTCGCGGCCGAAGGCCTTGTTCATCTCTTCATAGACGCGCTGCGGCTTGATCGGGACATTATCGAAATGGCTCTTGCGCAGCATCGTCTTCTTGCGATCGCGGCAGGACGCGGGCCACGCCTGGCGCTCGCGGAGCCTGCCTGACCGGCGCCACTCCGTGGCGGCGGTGACGAACAATTCGAGCGCAGCCTTCGCGTCCGAGACGATGCCGAGGTCGGGATTGAACACGCGCCCTATCTGCGTCGGCTCGATATCCACGTGAACGAATTTACGACCCTTGGTGTAGGTCTCGACCGAGCCGGTGTGGCGATTGGCCCAGCGGTTGCCGATGCCGAGCACGAAATCGGATTCCAGCAACGTCGCGTTGCCGTAGCGGTGGCTGGTCTGAAGCCCGACCATGCCGGCCATCAGCACGTGATCGTCGGGGATCGCGCCCCACCCCATCAGCGTCGGCACCACAGGCACGTTGGCGATCTCGGCGAATTCCACCAGCAGATCCGAAGCATCGGCGTTGATGATGCCGCCACCCGCGACGATCAGCGGACGCTCGGCAGCGTTGAGCATCTCCAGCGCCTTCTCGACCTGCTTGCGCGTCGCAGCCGGCTTGTAGACCGGCAGCGGCTCATAGGTTTCGTCGTCGAACTCGATCTCGGCGAGCTGCACATCGAGCGGCATGTCGATCAGCACCGGACCCGGGCGGCCGGAGCGCATGACATGGAAGGCCTGGCTGAACACGCGCGGCACCAGCGCGGGCTCGCGCACCGTCACTGCCCATTTGGTCACCGGCTTTGCGATCGACTCGATGTCGACCGCCTGGAAGTCTTCCTTGTAGAGCCGTGCCCGAGGCGCCTGTCCGGTGATGCAGAGGATCGGAATGGAATCGGCGATGGCCGAATAGAGCCCGGTGATCATGTCGGTGCCGGCCGGCCCCGAAGTGCCGATGCAGACGCCGGTATTTCCGGCCTTGGCCCGCGTATACCCTTCCGCCATGTGCGAAGCGCCCTCGACATGGCGCGCCAGGATGTGGCGGATCGACCCGCGCTTCTTCAGCGCCGAGTAAAGCGGATTGATTGCAGCGCCGGGAACCCCGAAGGCAGTGGAGATGCCTTCCTTCTCCAGAATACGCACGGCTGCATCGACGGCTCGCATCTTCGCCATATCGGACCTCGCTTGGTTGCGTCAGCGAGCGAGATGATCGGGCGCGCAAGATGCGATCTCAACGAGATCGATTTTATTTTCCACGATGTGGCAGCCGCGGAAAAATCGCGGCGGTCTCAACTGGTTAGATGAAGAAATGCGTGAAAGCGCCTCACTCGAACAGCGGCGCCAGCTCCATCTGCGGCACCAGCACGAGGCCCTTGTCGGTGATACGAATTTCCGGAATGACCGATAGCGGAATCAAATTGAAGCCCATGTAAGGGATGGTGCAGCCGGCCTCGGCCCATTCCTTCTTGAGCGCCTTGACCTCTTCGGCCACTTCGGTGACGCGCTTATCCGAGAGCAGGCCCGCAATCGGCAGCGGGACCAGTGCCCTCACCTTGCCGTCGGCCACCACACAGACGCCACCCTGGCGCTCCCTGATCGCTGATATCGCGACCTGCATATCGCCCTCGTTGGTTCCAGCGACGATGATGTTGTGGCTGTCGTGCCCAACGCTTGAGGCGACCGCGCCGCGCTTGAGGCCAAAATCCTTCAACAGGCCGTACGCGACGTTGCCGGCGGACTTGCCGTGGCGCTCGACCACGGTAACGAAACACAGGCCGTAGCGCGCGAACAGCGAGGGCCAGTCCTTGGCGGGCTCGATCGCGACCTTCTCGTGGATCAGCGTGATGCCGGGCAGCGCAGTCTTGATCGCATTGACGGTGCAAGCCTTTGCCGGCAGTTCCGGGGTCAGCTTGACCTTCTCGGGCAGTTTCACGGTGGCATAAGCAGTCTTCGGATACTGATAGCGCTCCGACAGTGCCTGATCGAGCCGAGAGGTGATCTTGCCGTGCTCGACCACGAGCTCGCCGCCATACCAGGTGCATTGCGGCTTGAGCTGATCGTCCATCAGCACGAGATCGGCGCGGCGGCCGCCACCGAGCCCGCCGATATCGCCGTCCATGTCGAAGCGCGTGGCACCATGCAGCGAGCCCATCGACCAGGCCTGCTCCGGCGACATGCCCGCCTTCACCGCTTCGCGCACCACCCAATCGAGGCCGAACAGCAACAGGTCGTCGGCGTCGCGGTCGTCGGTGCAGACCGCCGTGCGCTTGTGCGAGGCTCCGAGCTCGGTGATGGTCCGGATCGCCTGCGGCAGCGAGTGCCAGGGCGTCGTCGGCGGTCCGCCGCGCAGAAATACCCAGACGCCGGCGTCGAGCAGGTCGTCGGCGATGTCGCGGTCGATCGCCTCGTGCGTGTCGGTGACGCCGCTCGCCGCATACGCCGCGACGAATTCGCGGCCATAGACGTGACCGGACACCGGCCGGCCCCGCTTCAATGCCGCCGCCAGGATGGCGTGGCTGCGTTCGTCGCCCATCGTCACCGGGACAAAGTCCATCTTCTCGCCGAGCGCCACCGCTTCGGGCCAGCGATCGAACAGCCCCGCGATCTTCTCCGGCGTGAGATCGCCGCCCGCGGTCTCCAACTCCGCCGACGTTGCCGGCACCGTGCTCGGCACTGTCAAAAAGATGGAGAGCGGCGCCGCGCGCGCATCCTCGAGCATCGCCTCGACACCGGCGACGTCCATGACGTTGCCGATCTCGTGGCTGTCGCAGAAGATCGTGGTGGTGCCGTTGAGCAGCGCGGCCTCCGCATAGGCGCAAGCCGTCACCATCGAGGATTCGATGTGGATGTGGGGATCGACGAGCCCGGGCGCGATGATGCCGCCGGCCGCGTCATAGAGCGGCACGCCACTCCACACCTTCTTCGCTGCACCGGCCGGCTTCACCGCGGCGATGCGGCCGCCTGTGATCCAGACCTCCCGTCCCGGATGGATGCGCTCCGAATAAGTCGAGAGCGCCCGCGCGCCCGATATGACGAGATCAGGCGCGACGCGGGCCGAGGCGACGTCGGCGAGGCGCCGTGTCATGCTGTGCAGCGGCGCGACGGAGAAACGGGTGAGTTTGGTCATGTGGGCTCTCGCGGAGATTGGACAGCCCAGCGATGGTTGCCTCCGGCGGAGGCAGGAGCAACTCAAATAAAACGGCACCCGTGCTTACGCGTTGGGCAGACGGAGGGTTCTGTCGTCCAGTGGCCTGGTATTTCGGCGGGGGCTTGAGACTGGGAACCAGCTTGCGGCGTAATCGTACCGAGTTACGCATCACCCATTGTCGCGTTTGCCACGCCCCGAAATTGGAACCCCTTATGATGTTACCCATACCCATTTTGCAATTGTATGCGCGTGGCGTTCGGATCTAATTGAATGATCCTGCAACAGCAGAATTCGCCTCCGCGTCGCATGTGCTTGGAGTTTCATTTTTGCGGTTAAGAGCTTTCGCATCTGAATTGGATTTCGAGGCGAAAAGCATATGCGAATTCAAACAAAGTTTGAGGTTGTCGCCATATGCCGCTCGAAATGCGATGGGGCGGATGGTTCGCATCGGGCTGCAGCGATGCTTGTAAGCGGAGTTGGTAACCGGCTTCTGGCAGCACTGCCGACCGCGGACCTCGATCTTCTGTCACCCGACCTGCAGACGGTTACTCTCGATCGGGAAGAGGTCGTCTCGCGGATGGGGGACCACACCGAGCACGTTCTCTTCCCTCATAGTGGCGCCGTTTCGGTGATGGTCGATATGGCGAATGGGCAGACGGTCGCCAGCGCCGCAATAGGGCGCGAGGGGGCAGTGGGCACTCTTTCCGTGCTGGGGCCGTCCCCTGCGGCCGTTACGGCTATCGTTCGTGCCGAGGGGACGGCCTCGCGGATCCCGGCAGCGCGTTTCCATGCCGCTTTCAGCCGGAGTCCTGCGATCCGGCACGTAGTCCAGCTTCACTTCAAGGCGATGCTGATACAGTTTCAATTGGGCGGGGCTTGCAATGCACTGCATCCGGTCCAAGCCCGCATGGCACGCTGGCTGCTTCAACTTCACGACCGCATCAACCACGACGTCCTGCCTCTCACCCAGGACGCGCTTTCGCAGATGTTGGGTGTGCGACGAACGACGGTGACGCTCCTGATGCGCAATCTGCGCGCTTCCGGAGCGATCAGATCTGAGCGACGAGGTGAAATCGAGATCGACTCATCGCGGCTCGCTGCGGTGGCGTGCGAATGCCGCGATACCATGCGGCTCGAACTCGAGAACATCTTCTCTATGGGTGCAGCGGCATCTGCTCGCGTTTTCGATCTGCCGATCCAGTAAATGAAACGGGCGATGCTAGCCGTTTCGGCGCGTCCGGGTAAAGCCGGCGAGCGCGATGCTCGAATAGCATCGCCGGATGCGCATCCTTCTGACCGGGCTGCGGCCCAATGCGGTGAGGATCTCCCACCCCAACGTCCGTAACGGGTCAAAAGCGCTGGTCAATGACCCGCCGGCCCAGCAACTCAAGCGCTGAAGCGGTCCATATCGGATGCGCTATTCGAACACTGCGCGTTGAGGTCGGCTATGGGTCCAAAAGCAGCAGTTAACGCAGCCACCGTACGAGGATCTCCGGCAGAGAGTCGAGATGGCAGCCGCTGCTGCGGCGTTCGGCTCGGGGGCATGAGCCGACGCAGTCCATTTGAGCAACGAGCCTTTCACTTCGGCTGAAATCAAATCAGATGAAAGAAATGATGCGGCGTTGGGACAGCGTGACTGTCGGATCACATCGCTTGCGCGAATAGAAGTTTGAGCATTGAATCAGCGCGGATACCAAGTGATTTCTCGTATGCCTGCCGCTCTCGCAAGATGAAGCGATGCAGAGATTCGCCTAGGCTTCGGGCGCATGATGGCTTCATGCGTAGCTGAACCGGAGAGGTGTACGCCTAGTCGGTCCTGCCAACTGATTGGGAGTAGCCACACGCGTCTCATGCGCGCCTAGCACGGTCGACGGCCAACAAACGGGGAGGAGAACAATGAGCACCTGGCTTAGTGAGCGAGAACAGCGTCTCGTCGCAGGCGCGGAGGCGGCATCGGCGGCAACGCCTATCCCGACCCAGATTGTCTCCAATGGCGAGTATCTCCCGCCCCCGCAGAGCGATACGCAAAAGAAAGTCGAGGCACGGATCAACGAGCTCGCTGATGTCAATGGCAGGCACCTCGGCTTGAGCCGCAGGCAGTTCTTGCACACGGGCTGCGGCATGGCGGCAGCGTTCCTCGCCATGAACGACATCTACGGCAATGTTTTCCAGGTCGCGCCCGCTGAAGCCCGCGAGCCCGAGCTGATGCTGGCCCGCGCGCAGAGCCTTGCAGGCCAATTCATCTTCGACGTCCAGACTCATTTCGTGCGGGACGACTTCGACCATAAGGAGCTGTTGGGGCTGGCGGACTTTGCGAGCCAGCACTGGAATCCGAAGATGAAGGAGGAAGGCGTCTCTTCGCTCGCCCGCTACAAGTTCCAGAACTATGTGAAAGAGATCTACTACGACAGCGACACCAACATGGCGCTCCTGAGCGGCGCGCCCTTCGACGACCCGAGTTGGTGGCTGCTGTCCAATGAGCAGATCGTCAAGGCGCGAGAACTGATCAACGACTTCGCCGGTTCGCGCCGCCTGCTGGCGCATAGCGTCATCACCCCCAAGCAACCCGGCTGGATGGACGAGGTGGACAAGGCAATCGAGGTCTACAAACCGGATTCCTGGAAGTCCTACACGATTGGCGATCCGCTGGCGCCCTCGAAGTTCCCATGGCGGCTCGACGACGAGCAGGTGATGTATCCGTTCTACGAGAAAGCAGTGAAGGCCGGCATCAACACGCTGTGTATCCACAAGGGGTTGCTGCCGCCCGATTATGAGAAGTCGTTCGCCGGCGTCTGGGAATACGCAACGGCGTGGGACATCGGAAAAGCCGCCAAGGATTGGCCGCAGATGAACTTCGTGATCTATCACTCGGCGCTGCGGCCGTTCCTCGAGCTACCCGATCACGCGTGGGCGGATTTCGAGCAGACCGGCCGTATCCAGTGGGCCACCGATCTCGCGGAAGTCCCGCAGAAGTTCGGTGTCGCCAACGTCTATGCCGAGCTCGGCACGTCCTTTGCCAACTCGGCGGTGGCGCATCCGAAGTTCTGCGCCGCGCTGATCGGCACGCTGATAAAGGGGATGGGTGTTGACCACGTCATGTGGGGCACCGACTCGGTCTGGTACGGCTCACCACAGTGGCAGATCGAGGCGCTCCGCCGGCTCGAAATCCCCGAGGATATGCAAAAGAAGTACGGCTTTGCGGCGCTTGGCGATGCCAACAGCGCTACCAAGCAGCTGATCTTCGCGGGCAACGCAACCAGATTCTACAAGATCAAGCTGAAATCGGCCGAGAATACCAGGATGCCGGCCTTTTCCGAGGACCGCCTCGCGGCGCTCAAGAACGAGTACACGCAAGCTTCGAAGCAACCGTCGAACCTGCGCTACGGCTACGTTCGCGCCGCCTAGGACCGATGCCAACAGCGTGGGCAAGCTCCGCCGGCAATGGATGCGCGGCCAAATCCGACTTCGGCTCAGGATCACCAATGCTTTGGCCGATCAGAGATTTCCGCTCGGCCCTCAGGAGCCGACATTACTTTATGAGGACACGCCCTAACTAATCCTCATTCGCCTTGAACCGCCCGAGCCCCTTCAACACGAAGGGCGCCAGCAGCGCGATCAGCGCGACGCCAAGCAGGGTCGCCGAGATCGGGCTCTGAACCAGCGCTATGGGATCGCCGAGGCTGATCGCGAGCGCCCTGCGCAATTGGCTCTCGGCGATCGGGCCGAGGATCAGGCCGACGACGACGGGCGCGATCGGAAAATCGAACCGGCGCATCAGGAAGCCCAGCACGCCGAAGCCGGCCAGCATCGACAATTCGACCACCGACGGCTTTGCCGCGATGGTGCCCATGGTCGCGAACACGAGGATGCCGGCATAGAGCCACGGCTGCGGGATCGCGAGCAGCCGCACCCACAGGCCGACCAGCGGCAGATTCAGCACAAGCAGCATCGCGTTGGCGATGAACAGGCTGGCAATCAGGCCCCACACCAGGTCCGGCCGCTCCGCGAACAGCAGCGGCCCCGGGTTGAGGCCGTATTGCTGGAAACCCGCCAGCATCATCGCGGCCGTCGCCGACGTCGGCAGCCCGAGCGTGAGCAGCGGCACCAGCGTGCCGGCGGCGGAGGCATTGTTCGCGGCTTCCGGTCCCGCGACGCCTTCGATCGCGCCCTTGCCGAACTCTTCCGGATGTTTCGTGAGCCGCTTCTCAGTCGAATAGGACAGGAAGGTCGGAATTTCCGCGCCGCCTGCGGGCAGCGCGCCGATCGGGAAGCCGAACATGGTGCCGCGCAGCCACGCTTTCCACGAGCGCTTCCAATCCTGCTTCGTCATCCACAGCGAGCCGCGCACCGGCTCGAGCTTCTCCTCGGTGTGGTGGCGGCGCGATGCGACGTAGAGCGCCTCGCCCACCGCGAACAGGCCGACCGCAAGCGTCGTCACCTCGACGCCGTCGAGCAGCTCGGGGACGCCAAACGCAAGCCGCGCCTGACCGGTCAGCTTGTCGATGCCGACGAGACCGAGCGTCAGGCCGATGAACAGGCTGGTCAGGCCTCGGACCGGGGAATCCCCAAACGTCGCCGACACCGTGACGAAGGCGACGCACATCAGCGCGAAGTAATCCTCCGGGCCAAAACGCACGGCGAAATCGACCAGCCATGGCGCGAGGAACGCCAGCCCGATGGTGGCGATGGTGCCGGCGACGAAAGAGCCGATCGCGGAGGTCGCAAGCGCCGGCCCGCCGCGGCCGGCCTTGGCCATCTTGTTGCCTTCGAGCGCCGTCGCCATCGAGGCGCTCTCGCCGGGCGTGTTGATGAGGATCGCAGTGGTCGAGCCGCCATACATGCCGCCATAGTAGATGCCGGCGAACATGATCAGCGAGCCGCCGGGGTCGAGCTTGTAGGTTACCGGCAGCAGCAGCGCGACCGTCAACGCCGGGCCGATGCCGGGCAGCACGCCGACGGCCGTGCCCAGGAAGACGCCGATCAGCGCATACAGCAAATTCATCGGCTGGACGGCGACCGCCATGCCATGCGCCAGCGCGGCAAAAGTGTCCATCACAGCAGTCGCTCCAGGGGGCCGGCCGGAAGGCTCAGCGTCAGCAGCCGGTCGAACGC